>NZ_CM173408.1:7097500-8503402 GCF_057766585.1 Streptomyces sp. MGP-BFMKR1 | reverse complement strand
TTGCGCAAGCGCAATTCGAATTCCCCCGCAAGCGGGACGGAATTCCGCTTGCGGAATTCCGAACGGAATACAATTCGCGCAAGCGCGAATTGGAGGTGATCGCGCAAGCGCGATCACCCGAGCTGGCTACGAGGGGGTGCATCACGCGCGGGCCTGTGTGGGACTTGGGCTTTCTGCCCACCACTCGTGTAACGAGAGTGATGGGTCGTCGGCCCGATCGAGTGTCGGCCCACCGCAGTGACGGGCTCCGCTGCGCTCCACCCGAACCCCTCCTCTCCCCCTCGAAACCGCCCGCTCACGTTCGCTAATACCTCACCAACGTACTCTATGAACCGTGCTAGCGGGCCAGATTCGACCAAGTGTCAACCTGCAGAGGGGAGCTGCGCGCATTGAATGATGCATCACTGGTGTCGAGTGTGTAGAGTCTGGGAGCAGACACCACCACTCCAGCCCGCCGCTCACCGCGCCGGATTCGCTTTTTCGCTGCTCAACCGGAAGGTTCAAAAGCATGGCGAACGTGAGTTTTTACGGTTCTGGATATTGTAACGGCTGCGGCACAACATGGGAATTTGGGCCTGTCGACGACGGGACCATTCTCAAATCCGATCACGAGTGCACGCCCGAGCAGGACGGCGAGTAAACCACATGACCGTGAAACTGCGTGAACACCAGATTGAGGCCGTAGCCGCTATCGTGCGCGGCCTCGACATCCCGCCGGGTGGCATTCCCTGGAATGGTCTGCGCGGGCAGGTGCACGCCGCGTGCGGGACGGGCAAGACCATCATCGCGGCGGCCTCCGCGAAGCGGATTGTGCCCAAGGGGCGAATTCTCGTGGTGGTGCCGACCCTGGATCTCCTGGCGCAGACCGTGAAGGCGTGGAGTGGGGTTGGGCATAAGGGGCCGGCGGTCATGGTGTGCTCGCCGCTGGATGATCCGGAGCTGTGGCACCTGGGGGTGCGGAGCACCACGAACCCCGTGCGGCTGGCGCTGTGGCACTCCACGGGGCCGGTGACCATCTACGCCACCTATGCGTCCTTGGGCGTGCTCACGGAGGCGTTCGAGGGCGCCTATGGGCAGAAGCTCGCGCCGGTGGACCTGGCCGTGGTCGATGAGGCGCACCGGACCAGTGGGTCGATGGGGAAGGCGTGGGCGGACATCCACGACCAGACGAAGATCCCGGCGCGCCGCCGGCTGTACCTGACGGCGACGCCGCGGATCTGGGAGGAGCGGCTGAACCGCGAGGTCGCCGAAGGGGTGCGTGACCCGCTGCCGCGGGAGATGGCGGCCTCCATGGACGACGAGAAGGTCTTCGGGCCCGTCCTGTACAAGCTCTCGCTCGCGTCGGCGGTGTCACGGAAGCTGCTGGCGCGGTACCAGATCATCGTCCTGGAACTCCAGGACCCGGTCGTCACACCCAAGCGGCTGATGGGCGAGGATCGGCACACCGAGGAGGTCCGCGGGCAGCGCCTCGGAGCGCTCCAGGCCGCGCTGCTGCACGCCATGGCGCAGCACAACCTCCAGACCTGCATCACCTTCCACCACCGGACCATGGAGGCGCAGGCGTATGCGGAGGGCTTGGAGCGCGTGGCGGCCAAGCTGCACGCAGGCGAGCCAGGGAAGTACCCGTCGGAGATCTGGGCGGACTGGCTGTGTGGCGAGCACGTCCCGGAGCGCCGGCGGGACGTTTTGGGCCAGTTCGGCTCCACCGCCCGGCGCGCGGTGCTCTCCAACTGCCGTGTCCTGGGTGAGGGCGTGGACATCCGGGCCGTGGACTCGGTGGCCCTGCTGGACCCCAAGGGCGCGCCGCACGACATCGTGCAGGCGATTGGCCGCGCGCTGCGTCAAAAACCCGGAGAGGGCAAGCTCGCCTCTTTGATCGTGCCGGTATTTCTCCAGCCCGATGAAACGCCGGAGGATATGTTTACTTCGGGTTCGTACCGGCCTTTGGTGAAGGTATTGGAAGGCCTGCGGGCTCACGATGAAGAGGCCGTGGAATTGCTGGCGATTCCACAGGAGCCTCAGAAGGATGTTGCGCAACCCTCCGAATACATCGGGGCTGCACCCGATGATAACGATGAAGAAAGTCGTCTGCTGCTCCGGTTCGCGGCTCCGCGTGACCCGGTGATGGTCGCGAACTGGGTGTCCTTCAACGTGATCGACACCGAACGGCAGGACTGGGCGCGCGGCTGGGCGAAGCTCAAGGAGTACGTCGAGCGTGAGGGCCACGCTCGGGTTCCGTACGAGCACAAGGAGGGAGCGTTCCCGCTCGGGCAGTGGGTGGCGGAGCAGCGACGGGCGTACGGGGCGGGGCAGATGAACGGCCGGCGCGCGGCGCGGCTGGAGAGGCTGGGCATGGCCTGGTCGGCGGCCGATGTGCGGTTCCAGGAGAACCTGGCGGCGGCCCGGGTGTACTTCCAGGAGCACTGGACGCTGTGCGCTCCCCGATCGGCGGCCGCGCTGGGCAAGCCGGTGGGACAGTGGTTGTCCAACCTGCGCCGTCCCGGTGCGCTGGACACTCACCCCGAGTGGGAGGCCGCGCTCCTGGCCGTAGACGAGGACTGGAACCCCTCGTGGCCCGCCGAGTGGCAGCGGCACTACGCCGCGCTACGCGAGCTGGTGCGCGACGAGGAAGGTACGGCCGAGGTCCTGCCCGGCGTCACCGTGCACGGGATGGACGTGGGCAAGTGGCTGGCCCGGCAGCGGAAACCCGAGGTGTGGGCGACCCTGGCCGACGGGCAGCGCAAGCGCCTGGAAGCCGTCGGCGTCACCCCGCTCGCCGCGGCGCCGGCCCCGGTGGAGACGGGCGTGCCTCCGCAGCCGTCCATGGCGCCTGTGAGCGCCTTCGAGAGGGGCGTTGCGGCCCTGGCGCAGTACAAGGCCCGCACGGGCTCTGTGAAGGTCCCCAGGGGGCACGTAGAGGCGTTGCCGGACGGGACGGAGATCAAGCTCGGGGTGTTCCTGTCCAACAGCAAGAGTCGCCGGGCCAAGCTGACCGTCGACAAACTCGCCGCGCTCGCCAGCCTCGGACTGACATGGGCGCGGGAAGGTTAAGGGATGGGATAAGTTTCGGGTTAAGCGGTACTGGTCCTGATGTGAGGGTGCAGGGAATGGCGTCTGAGGAAGAGCTGTTCGCGTCCGTTGACGCTCTGTTGAATGAGGAGCCGCATCTGCCGCCTCCGGTGGAGCGTGCCCGGTTGCGTGAGGCCGCTGGCATCACGCAGGCGCGCCTCGCGGCGGCCCTCAAGACCACGACGCAGTCGGTGAAGAACTGGGAGAACGGCCGCTCCGAGCCGAAGTCGCCGCGTCTGGAGGCATATCAGCGGCTGTTGAAGGGGTGGGCGGCGAAGTATCCGGCACGCGGTGCAGCGGCTGCCGTGACGGCGCCGGCGGTGTTCGGTGAGCTGGCCGTCTCTCGGGGGGAGGCGGCTGAGGCCCCGCAGGCGCCCAGCGTTGCGGCCACCGGGCCGGTACGTTCCGTCCCCCGGTCGACCGCGGCGTCGCGCCGCCCGGTCGCGAAGAAGACACCCCGGCCCTCTGCCGATCCGCGCTTCCCGCATGGTCCGCTTGCGGTTTTGGATGGTGGGGGCTGCGCGTATGGCGTCGATGGGATGGTGCTCGACTGTCCGGCGACCACCATCCCCGAGCTCGTGGAGTGGACGCTAGGTGAGTCCGGCCTTGGTGCGCCGAAGCTCAACCGCCACGGCAAGGACTCCGACCCGCTGATCGTGCTCACCGCCGCGGCTGCCGTGAAGTTCGGGCTGCCCGAGCGGTTGGAGGGTCACGAGCAGCGCCGCTCTTTGCGTTTGCCGGAGGATCACCCGGTGGTCAAGCAGGTGGGGCGCGCGAAGTGGCAGCTCACGCAGCGGGGCTTCGGCCCGTGGGCGCGCATCTACCGTAAGGCGCAGGGCCGCGAGCGGCAGTGTGTGCAGCTCGCGATTCTGTCGTGGGATGCCCTTGATGAGCGGTCTTGGCCTGGCGTCGCCGAGATGGAGCCGGCTGAGATCGCCCGCGTGCTGGGGGTGTACGCCCAGCGGGTCATCACCCCGCGGGGGTCGACGGCTGTCTCGGGTCTGGAGTTGATGACGGCGTTGCGCCCGCCGACGAGGCCGGAGCGCGATGAGGGGACCGGTAACTGGGTGAGCGGCTACAACCCGGGCTCGTTGGGGACGGAGCCGGTCGACCCGGCGCCGCCGGAGGCCACCCCGGAGCACCCGGTGGTCGTTCAGTCCGGCTGGAGTGGTGGCTTCCTCGATGAGGAGGCGTACCAGTGGGTGCGGCCGGTGGAGACGCTGTCCGATGAGGAGTGCATGCTGCCCTTCGCGGTCGGCCTGGATCTCAATACCGCCTTCCTGGCTGCCGCGGCCCGCCTGGTCGTCGGCCTGTCCGCCCCCGACCACTTCGTGGGCCCGACGTTCAACCCGAAGATCCCCGGGAGCTGGCTGGTCGACCTGTCCCACATCGAGTTGGACCCGCGCCTGCCCTCGCCGTTCACGCCGACCGGCTCCCGACCGACGGGCCCGGCCTGGTACCAGACACACACCCTCGCCTACGCCCAGGAGCTCGGCTACGACGTCCACCCGATCGAGGCGTACCTGCGCCGGGAGACCGGGGCGTACCTGGACCCCTGGCATGACCGGCTGAAGAGCGCGTACGTGGACACCCTCGCCGACCTCGGCGTGACCAAGGACCTGTCAGATGCCGAGTTCCTGACGGCGATGGAGCAGCACAAGCAGGTTGATCCGGCCTTGGCCGCCGTCCTCGCGGCTATCAAGGCCACGGTCAAGGGGGGCGTGGGCAAGCTCCGTGAGCGCCCGCAGGGCAGGCACTACAAGGAGGGTGAGCGGTGGCCGGCCTTGCAGCGGCCGACTTGGCGCCCTGATATCCGCGCTGCCGTCATCAGCAAGGCCCGGGTGAACATGCACCGCAAGCTGGGCAACATGGCGAGGATGACCGGACTGTTCCCGCTTGCCGTGCTCTCTGACTGCGTCGTCTACCCCTCACCGAGCGCGAGCCCGCTGGACTTCCTGCCCTACGCGGAGTCCGGCAAGCCTCAGCCTGGCGCCTTTCGTCTTGGGCCCACCCCGGGGCTGGCGAAGTTGGAGGGTGTTCAGTCGATGTTGTGGGCGGTGGAGCTGATGGAGAAGGGTCTCAACCCAGCCCGGCATATCAAGGGCGGCGACGCCGTCGTGGACGAAGGTGAGTAGGGGCGTGGGGGAGGTTGATGAGGCGATTGAGCGGGCCGATCGGGAATCCTTCACCCGTCAGCCGCCGAAGACGTTGAAGGGACAGATTGGCTTCCTGTTGCGACAGTTGGGGAGTGCGAAGGCTGTCGCGCGCGAGATCGGTGTCACCGCCGACTCGGTGAACCGCTATCGGCGCGGTGCTCGTAAGCACGCCCGCGCCGATGTCGCGGTGAGGATCCAGGACGCGGTACGCAAGCGCTGGCAGCCGCAGGTGCGTAAACGTCGGCAACGACAGGCCGCCACCATGACCGGCATCACGGTGGAGACCCGCGCCCGCTTCGGCTACACCGCACCGATCGGCACCACCGACGACGGACGGTTTAGGCGACTTACCGTGCATCTCCCCCCGCAGTACGCCCAGCGCCTGTTCGACGCCCGCGACGCAGGCGCCAGCGACCAGCAGATGCGCGCGATCATCGCCGAAGGATTCAAAGAGATCTACTTCCAAGACGGCGGAGCCCGCGCCACCGGACTCTCCGACGTCACCCTCAACGACATCGACTACCTCGACCTGGGCTACTGACCCCGACCTTCGCCGTATGCCCGCACCCGGAACACCAGCAGCTCGATGAGGCAGGCAGCCATCTCGTGCCCCCCTGAGTTGGTGGCCTGGCTAAGGGGTGGTGTGTTGGCCGGGGGCACGGGGCGCAGCGAGCCGTCTGTCCGGTTGGTGGAGCAGGCGCGGTGGCGGCTGTTTCGGGACTGTGGGTTGGTGTTATCACTTCCTGGAAGACGTCCGTGCCAGGTTGGTGACCGGCGAGGCATCTCGGTGGTTGTGCTACTGCTCTGCCTGTCCCCGGGCCCGTCCTTCATCGTGGACGGCGGACCCGGGAAGGGTCACACCCTTGGGGCAACAGGGGCAGCAGCAGAGCTGGCACCGCTCGAAATATGTCGGACGACGCTGAACTGATGGGCGGGGCCACCGCGCTATCCCACCCGCTGCCAGTCATCCAATATGTCCTCGGGCGGTCGTCCAGAATAGTCTCGGGCGGCCGTCCAGAATAGTCTCGGGCGGCCGTCCAGAATGGTCGGGCGGTCGTCCAGGATGGTCTCGGGTTCGGCGATGCCGGCACCTTCGACCAACACGACCAGGTCATGGCCGCTATGGGAGTGCCGCCGACTTCGTCCGACCGCGGCCGGGCCCAGACGTCACCGGTGCGGACCGTCCTCATACGCGAGAACCGTTCCGTTCCGCGACGCCCTGCTGCGCGCGCGACTCTCCAACCATACGAGCAGCGGAAAGGAGAAAAACAACCTCGCCATCACCATGAACGAGTTGTTTAGGGATGAAGGCTCTTCATCGATCTGCCCTTCGCGCGATCACCGTGGACCGGCTCGCCCCCGGTGACACATCAACGAGCCCAGGACCACCCCTTCCCGGCTCGCCAACACCAACAGCCAGGCCGCCACCAGACAAGGCACTGTCACGAGCTAACTCCGGACACCCCAGCGAAAGTCTCACGTCGGCCCGGTCTTTCGCGCGCAGTGGTCTTCGCTCGGGGCGGGGCTCCTCGGTCACGGTAGGGATCGCAGGGGTGGGTGTTGTGTCGTCATCCCTGAGGGCTGGAGCAGCGGCGGAGGTTCGGGGCCAGGGGCCTCGGTGATCACGACGGCGGCCGCCGTGTGGTCGAAACCGGCTGGCCAGCGAGTGTGCTCGCTGGCCAACGCGCCGGCCAGACGTGCCTGAAGGAGATCGGCCGTGCTCAAGTCGGAGCCCCGCAGGTCGGCCAGGCGCAGGTCGGCGCGGCGGAAGACAGCGCCGCCCGCGTCGGCCTTGCGCAGATTCGCCTCGCGCAGGTCGGCCTCGGTGAAGTCCGCGGCACGCAAGTCGGTTTCGACCAGCCGTGCGCCCCGCAGGTCAGCCAGAACGCAGCGAGCCCGGCACAGGATCGCCGTCTTGAGGTCGGCGTGCCGCAGGTTGACCGAGACGAGAGACGCCTGCGTGAGGTTGGCGTGGTACAGGCCCGCCGCCTCCGTACACGACCGGTCGAGGTTGGCCTCGTGCAACCACAGCCATCGCAATCGGCCCGGCGCAGATCCGTCACACTGAGGTTTATCCCAGACTGCTGTCGCGGTCGCAGCAACAGCACACCGAGCCCGGTCAACGCCACCTGAGCATCGGCAGCACGTACCTCCAGTGGCACGACATCGTTGATGGGCACGTCCCTCGCTGGAGCTCCCGGTACGGTAGGCGGCCACGGCAGGTGCGTACGCAGGTATGCGGCCTGGATGGAGATGACAGCCTCACGGTCTCGAGCGGAGTGCTCCGCGATACGCCACAGCGCGTGGAGTCCACCGATACGTGTTTCCAGCTTGTCACTACCGAGCTGGTCAACGGCCGTGCTGAACCGGTCGGTAACATAACCTCCCTGAGTGGCACGTAAGCCGGCCTGGCTCACTCGCAGTTGCCGCCAGGTGGCATACGCGCCGAACAGCACGACCATGCCACCCACAGCCTGCACAAGTGTCGTACGCACGTCGTTCACTGCCTTGAGCCGATCCCGCGCAGCCACGCCCTCCCCAACCAGGTCATAATCCACCACCACACCCGGCAACACGACGAGCACCGCACCCAAGACCGCCAACCCCACAGTCGCGGCGAACAGGGCCGTGATCGTACGATGCCTGGCCAACCAGTCGCGCCATGGCCTACGACCGCGCTCCGGCTCCCCCATCTCCATGAGCAGGGAACCCTAAGCACCGCTCACAAGACGATCAAGATTCACGGCTCGGGATGTACGGCTTGGAATCTACGGCTTGGAGCGGTGGCGCTCCACTGCGCTCGGACGTACAACCATGGCGCTCTACTCCACTGGCCCAAGGCGAGTGTGCGGAGGTGCGGACGTAGGTCGCCGTCCTGGCACGCCGGCACCCTGGAGACACCCAGCCGCGGCCTGGGAGGATAGCGTCATGCTGCAGGTGTGTCTCAACGGCGCTCGAAGCCGCGCCGAGTGCCCCCACCTCCCGGTGACCCCCGCCCAACTAGCAGCGGCGGCCCGCGAAGCTGTCACCGCCGGCGCCCAGGACATCCATCTGCACCCCAAGGACCGCGACGGCCAAGACACGTTGGAGGCTGACGCTGTCGCCGCCGCTGTCAGCGCGGTTCGAGCCGCGATCCCAGGTGTCCCCGTTGGGGTCACCACCGGTGCGTGGGCCACGGCGGACCCGCAACTCCGCGCCGCGCAGGTCCGCACCTGGACCGTGCTCCCTGACCACGCCTCCGTCAACTGGCACGAAGCCGGCGCCGCCGAAGTCGCCACGGCCTTGCTGGACCAGGGGATCGGTATCGAAGCCGGCATCTACTCCGGCACCCCCGCCGCACAGCGATTCCTGGACTGGCCCGACGCCCACCGAGCCCTACGCATCCTGGCCGAGATCACCGAGACCACCCCACAGGACGCGGCCCACACCGCTGCCGACCTCCTCGACGACCTCGAACCAGCCACCCCACCGATCCTCCTGCACGGCCAGGACGCCACTGCCTGGCCCATGCTCCACCTCGCGGCCTCCCTCCATCTGGACACCCGCATCGGCCTGGAAGACGTGCTCCACCTCCCAGACGGCACCCCCGCCCAGAACAACGCCGCCCTCATCCACACGGCCCGCGAGGCTATCCAGCACACACGCAAAGCTAACCCTCAACGGTCCTGATCACGCGCCCGCGTAACCTCCCTGCCCCAGAACAGGCAAGCACCAAGGGGAAAGCTGGCCTGAGACTCACGCAGCGACAGGACACCTGGATCGGCGGCCATCATCCACCAACCGCCTGAGCGAAGGGGAAAACCGTCCGCCGGACCGAGCCGAGGGGGAAGTCGTCCGGCCGACTGAGCGAAGGGGAAAGCCGTCCGGCCGACTGAGCGGAGGGGGCCGGCGACTGCCCTCTGCACGATCTGTTCGTCCGGGCTCGTCTGGTGGGATCGGCCACACAGGACGTAGGAAAGGTCACGTCGGACTTCGGCAAGCAGGTGCCGGCGGTGGAAGCCCCGCCGTCGTTCATCACAAACACCGTCGCAGCGACGACCACCGCGACGACCACCGAAGCGATGTAGACCAGCGCCCGCACCGCCGCGCTCTGCCGCCCGCCCACGCCCGCTGTACCAACCGGTCAACGACACCGACGCCATAGAAGCGGAACGCCGAGGCGCCCCCCACTTGCATGGCTTGGGCAGCGACACCAACTCTGCACGCTCCGACCGGCGGATACCGTCGGCGACCCGACAGCCAACACACAGACACCCGCTCCCCCACCGCAGGCCCGCGCACACCAGCTCACCACCACCACAGACCCGCACGTACACCCACACCCGAATCACACCGGTGATGAACTCGACAGACGCTCAAACGCCAGCCACAGGCAGAACAGCAGGACCTCAACCAGCACGGTCCACGAGGCCGGCCGCCAGAACACCACCCACGGACCGCTCTCCCCACCACGTACTCGCACACCGACACCAACCAGACCCGACAACCAGCCGCCGAAGAGCAACGAGCAACTCGCGGCCGACGTCATCGATGGCCGGCATGCCGCAAGCCTCGCCCTGCGGGGTTCGGAGCGCGCGGCCAGCTCCCGCAAGGCACGCGCCCACCATCTGGCTCAGTGTGACGCGCGGGTCTCATCACCTGTACTTGCACTGATAAAGATGCCGGCCGGACTATTCAGGCCGCCTACGGGCCACCACAGCACGGGCCGCCCACACGTGCTGTGCACGCCGCTGCACGGAGTGCTGCCCGCTGCGAGCCAGGGCCTCTTGCCGACCACCTTGTAAGAGGCCAGCTACCGCTGTGGCCAACCATATAACTCTCACACCGGCTCACGACCCTCCACAGCCGGGAGAGGGCGATGGCGGCACCGAGGGCCTCGGCGAGCGGCGAGAGCGCGAAGCGGGAGCGGGACAGGGCGTGGGAGTCCAGGCGCAGCAGCACCATCCGGCGCGGGCCCTTCTGACAGGAAGAGTCGAGGGAGGCGTCCCTCCCACGAACTTTCGGCAGCCCGCGAAACAATAGGGCAGCCGACGGCTCGTCCGCATACTCAGGCGGATGTCCACAGCAACCTCTCCATCCCCCGCTCCCTCTCCCACGGCCCCATCCTCCTCCTCGCCACTGCGACAGCCCGGATTCCGTTGGTACTTCGCCGGACAGACCGCGTCCCAGCTGGGCAGTTCCGTGGCACCGGTGGCCCTGGCCTTCGCCGTCCTCGACGCCTCGACACAGGCCGGCGACCTGGGCCTGGTGCTGGCGGCCCGTATGCTGCCGATGCTCGGCTTCATGCTGATCGGGGGCGTGGTCGCCGACCGACTTTCCCGCCGTCTGGTTCTGGTGACCGCCAACCTGGGCTCGGCGCTGGCCCAAGGCGCGATCGCCGTGCTGCTCCTGACCGGCCACTACGCGCCTGGCCCATAGCGGGCCTGGGGTTCCTCAACGGCGTGCTGGGGGCCTTCACCTCCCCCGCCCTGCGCGGCCTGCTGCCCGAGCTGGTGGCTAAGGACGGGCTCCGGCCGGCTAACGCCCTGCTCGACACGGTCAAGAACGGCACCAAGGTGTTCGGCCCCGCCCTCTCGGGGGTGCTGGTCGTCGCCGCGGGCGGGGGAATGGCCATCGTCCTCGACGCGCTCAGCTACCTCCTCGCCGCCATGTTCCTGGCCCGTCTGCCCTCCTCGGGTCGCATCGCCGCCAAGGGGCGACAGCACTTCGCCCGTCACCTGGGGCCTGGTGCTTGGTGTGCGCGGCGCCGGCATGCTGCTCAGCAGCAGCCTGCTCTACCGGCTGACGATCCGGCACTTCCTTCGTGGGGCCAGCTCGCCATCACGCTCAACGCCCTGCCGCTGCTCGCCCAGCTACCCGTGCCATGGCTGATCGCGGCATCCTTCGTCGCCGGCGTCGGCTCCTCCCTCTCGGCGACCGCCTGGGACACCTCGCTCCAAGAGCACATCCCGACAGGGGTCCTGTCGCGGGTCTCCGCGTACGACGACCTCCTCTCCTACCTCGCCATCCCCGTCGGACTGCTGACGATCGGGCCGCTCAGTCAGAGCTTCGGCCCGTACGCGGTCGCCACGGTCTCGGGGCTGCTCTTCATCGTGATCGTCATGCTGCCGCTGGCAGCCCCCGCCGTGCGCGGACTGCCGCACGCGGCACCACAGCGGCCGTGTTAGCGACCTTCGCCCTCGCTGGTGTCCGCGCGCCGGGCGGTGCACTTTATGTGGCGCGATCGACAACGAGAGTGGCCTACATCACTACACTGCGCCGTAGCACCACGGCAGGCCCACAGCAAGTTGCCGAGATGAAGGGGGAGCGGCATGGCTACGGGGGGATGGGGACCGGACAACGGCCCCGGTCGAGCTGGCGGCAACGGACCAGGAGGCGTGGGCGGCTGGGGCGCTCCCCACGGACCACCGCAGGGCGGTCCGTATGGTCCACCGCCACCACATCCGGGTCTGCATCCGAACCAACCTGCGTATCCCCACGCTCCCCAGCCCACGAGACCTCCCGTCCGGCGTTCCCGCGGCTGCTTGTCGTACCTCTCACTCTTCGGGCTGGTCTCCGCGATCCTGCGCTCCGGGCACCGCGTCGCTACCAGACTCTTCGCGCAGGAGGGTGAAGGCCGGATCGTGGACCGCGTCGTGGACCGCGTTCAACTGGCCCGCACAGTGCTCGGCGCTGCCGCCACCATCGCCCTGATCCTCGCCTACAACGTGGACCGCGACCGCTGGGAGGACGCGGCCTGGGGCGGCGTCGCCAACCTCATCGTCGCTCCGTTGGTGCTGCTCATCGCCGGACCTTTGGTCATCCTCGCGTTCATCTCCTACGCGCCCCCGCACCTGCGACCGCATCTGCGCTCCCGACTGTGCGCTCCGCTCAAGGCAGTTGGCTGGTACGTGCTGTCGCTGGGCGTCATCGGCGGAGTCTGTGTTCTGGCGACCCGTATCGACACCGACGATGGACGAAGCCTGTGGGAATACGCGTGGGCTGTCGCCGCGCTCATCGTCGTCGTGTGGGGTCTCCCCTTCTTCTTCCTGGCGTCGCTGTACTCGGCCCGCAGTGCCTTCAACAGCGCCCAGGTCCACCCCATGCTGCCGCCCGTCCTCACCCTGGCCCTGGTGTGGGTCTTCGCGCTCATCAACCTGATCGACAGCGGTTTGCCGGGAGGCCCGCCCGTCGTCCAACTCGGCTCCATGCTGGGAGGGCCGCTGTCAGTAACGGCCGTATCGCTGTGGGAACTGCGGCGAATGAGGACCCGCTTCGGCGTCACCCTGCGCGCCTGAATCGGCTTCAGCACGCCCCACCCGCTGACCCGCGTGCCGTGCGGCTGCGGGCAGCTCCTCCTCACTTTCCAACCCCACCGGGGCCGGGACGGGGCGCGGGCCGTCGTAACGGCCTGCCGTCATACCGTCAACGTAGCTGCGACCTGCGGAAACAGACGCATCCGACGCACCCACAGAACGTTCCGGGACAGCCGGCGCAACCAACGCCGGCAGTCGGCCCACCGAAAACGAGACATCACCACTAGATGGCAGCGTCCCTCTTCCGGTGGGCCGACCGCCGACCGGGGCCGAGATGACGCCCGCCGACGACGTCGCCGCGGCGGCCGGCGCAGCCGGGACCGGGGCGCCGGCCGACCGTGGGCCGGCCACCGACCGGACGGCTAGCCGGCAGTCGGGCCGGAGCCGAGCTGGCGCCCGACGACGTCCACCCGGAAGTGGGGCCCGTGTGGGCCGTTCGGCCGGTTCAGCCTGTGAGGGTGTAGCCGAGCGGACCGCCGGCGTTGGTCATGCCCTCGCAGTTCGGGTCATTGGACTCGAACAGCTGCCGTCCGCCGCCGAGGCACCGGTAGAGCGGTGCGCTGGACACGCCGGGCTGCGGGGTGTCCTGGATCCAGCCGAGGCGGGTCACGTACTGCTGGCCCTCGCAGTTGACATCGCCGGTGAGGAAGTGGTCCCCGCGAACAACACAGAGGTACAGCGGATGGGTGCCGGGCGTCGGCGCGGTGTAGAGGCGGCCCATGCTGCCTTCCCGGTTGTATCCGTCGGGGACGTGCCAGACGCTGCTGAGGTGATCCTTGCCGGGCTTGAGGTAGCGGTACAGGTCCAGTTGCGCCGCGGCCACCGCCGGTTCTCCGACGCAGGTGATTTCCCGGACCGAGGTCCAGTACCCCCCGACGTGCTCGAAGTCCGTGCCGTTGGTTTCACGACACTGGGAGGCACTGAATCCGGTAGTGGCCGCTTGGGCTCGAGCCGCCTCGAGGGCGGCGCGCTGCGCGATGTTCAGGGGACCGCCTCCGGTCCCTGTGTAGCGCAGCTGGACCGGTCCGACGCTCGCTGCGGCGGCAGCGGAAGCAGAACCGGAAGCGGGGGCGGCTTGGGCTTGGAGGGAGCCGGCCAGGGCGGTGGTGCAAACAACGGTCACGGCCAGGAGTACGGCCCGTAAGCCTCGTTGACGTCGCATGTGTGCTTCTCCAGGGATCGCTCGGGCGTGATGTCCGGGGCTGTCTTGACGCCAAGAAACGTAGCGAGATCCACTGAGTGCTCGATACCCGTCCATTTAGGGGGGTACCGGTGGGGGATCTCATCAGACGGGGGTAGGCAAGTGGGGCTTCAGCGTGCACGGGGGTTCGCTGTCAAGACCGTCGGGCTCTTTCGGATCGCGCACCTGGTATACGCGGCCGACGTCGTGACCACCGGTCCGTCCGACTGGCGGAGCGTCGGCCTCCTGGCCGCCGTGGGCGCCGTCACCCTGCTCCTCTACGGGTCGGCCCTCCTGGGCGGTTGGTTTCATCCGCGGTGGGTCTGGGCCGATGTACTGCTGACCGGCTGTGTGTGCCCATGGATCGCTGTCGCCGCGATCGGTGAGGGCCCAGCGGTCGAGCCGCATGGTTGGCTGATGGTGCAGGCCCTTTCCTCGGCAGCAGCCGCCATGGTGGCGCTCGGCTTACGAGGCGCCGCTTGGGCGGTCCTGCTCCTGCTGAGCACGTCACTGAGCGTCTACGAGGTGATCGCCAACCCCACCTTGCCGGCCCTCCTCGATCACTTCACGGCGGTCGTCGAAGCCGCGGCCCTCGCCGGAGCGGGCTGGTGGTACCTCCGGCGTCAGGGGTCCCGGCTGGACCTCGCGCAGGAACGGGCCGTCGTCGCCGAGACCGCGCGGGCGCGGCAGGCGGAGCGAGCGGCGCACTACGCGGCACTGCACGACACCGTGCTCGCCACCCTGACCACCATTGCCGCTGGCCGGGTGGACGCCAACGCACCCGCCGTCCGCGACCGCTGCGCCCGCGAAGCGGCCTACCTGCGCCGGCTCGTGCAAGCCTACGAGGAGCCGCACCGGCACAGCGGCCTGCCCGCACCCGGGGCGATGGGTATATGGGCCGCCCTGGAGGAGGCCGCCCGCTCCGCTGAAAGCCTCGGCCTGAAGGTGACCGCACAGTACGACGCGGTGCCGGACCTGCCCCGGGAGGTCGTCCACGCCCTGGCCGCCGCGGTGTCCGAAGCACTGAACAACGTACACAAGCACGCACAGACCCCGCTGGCCTACCTCACTGTCTTCGGCAACACCGGCGGTATCGAGGTGGCCGTGGCCGACCGTGGCATCGGCTTCGACACGTCCGACGAGAGCCACCGCCGTGCCGGGACCGGACTGCGCCGCTCCGTCCACGGCAGGATGGCCGCCATCGGAGGCAGGGCGGAAGTGGACAGCCGACCCGGTGAGGGAACAGTGGTCGAACTGCGGTGGCCGGCATGATCGACATCGCGGTGGTCGACGACGACCGCATGCTCCTCGACGGGCTGCGCGCTTGGCTGTCCGGTCAGCAACGCCTGCGCCTCATCGCAACCGTGTCAACGGTCGACGCCCTGCTGGCGGGCCCCGCCCTGACGGCCGCCGTGGTGCTCCTCGACCTCGTACTGGGGGACGGATCCCGACCGGAGGCGAACGTACGCCGTGTGCGGGCAGCCGGGAGCAAGGTCCTGGTCATCAGCACGGTAGCCGACCACGCCCGGGTCGTGGCGGCCGTGGCGGCCGGAGCCGACGGCTATCTCACCAAGGACCACGCCCTGGACACCCTGGTGGAGGCCGTTGAGACCGTGGCCGCGGGTGGGACGGCACACTCTCCTGAACTCGCCTTCGCCTGGGTGAAGGACACCACCCCGACCCGACCGCACCTGGCCCCCCGGGAACGTCAGGTGCTGCGCGACTACGCCTCCGGGCTGACTCTGAAAGCCACCGCCCGGCGCGCGGGGATCACCGTCAACACCGCGAAGTACTACCTGGACCAAGTGAAGGAAAAGTACCGACAAGCGGGCCGTCCGGCCTTCACGAAGATCGACCTGGCCCGGCGGCTCGACGAGGACGATTCGTACGGGGAAAAGCTCAGATGAGCTCGGTCAACGTTCGTTCGACGCATGCCATGGAGGGGCCTCAAAGTCGGGTCGCAGCTCGGCGACTTGGCCGGTGAGCGCGCGCACCGAGGGCTGGCGGGCCTCGAGCGGAACGGCGAGCTCGACGAGGCGCAACTGGGTGAAGGCGCCAGTGACGTCGCCGGCGTCCAGGAGGGCGCGGGCTGTGTCGGTGGCGGCGCGGGCGCGGCGCTCGGCGGTGGGTAGCTGGGCGGAGCGCAGCCGGCGCGCCGTGGCGAGGGCCGTGTCGATGTCGTCGAGGTGTCGGTGGGTTCCGATGCGGTAGAGAGCGCACTGGTCAGCCGTCAGCTCGCGCGGGCAGCCGGCTTCAGTGTGTGGGTGGACGGCGAAGTGGTGGGCGGTCTCCTCGGCCTGGGCCGCGAACTCGCGCGCCAGGGGGGCCGGCGGGCCTGGGCCGCGGTGTAGGCGGCGGTGAGCGCCGCCATGCTCGCTGCTTCCAGCCCGGTCGCGGTGACTTGGGGGCCGGCCGTCAGGTGGGTGCGCGCATCGTCCAGCAGGTGTAGGGCCTCGTCGGTGCGGCGCAGTGATCCCGCCACGGACGACCCCGCCCATCAACACCCGGCAGCAACGGCGCTGTCCACTCCCACGCCGCATCCGTCAGCTCACCACGACCCACCACAAAATCAATTATCAGACAGGTCCTAGGCGACCGGCCCTCTTGCCGAGGGACGACAGCGAACAGATCGTGGTCGACGGCGAAGCGGAGCCGGTGGTAATGAATCTGGGGGTGCATGGGTTCCGAACACCAAGTCGAGGCGCGACAAGCTCACCGCCGACCAGGTCGCCGCCACTGTCGACACCGCCCTGCGCCGCGGCAACGATCCGACCTGCTTGCTCGGCGACGACGGGCGCTGGTGGCACGACCACCCGCCCCCCGTCAGGGCCGGGCGGCCGTGCCGCTGGAGGTACTCGACTTCTATGTGACGGCCCCCGGCGACGGCCACCCCAGCCACCAGATGAACAGGCCGCTCAGCAGGACGAGCAGGAAGAGTGCGGCGTTGGTGCGGCGGTAGGCGACCAGGAGGGCCACGAACTCGCGGATCGTGGCGCTCGGCCAGAAGTACGCGGCTGTCGGGGCACCGATCACGTGGCCCCGGACGCCGGTGCGGCGGGCGGTGATCGCGGCGCGGAAGACGTGGTAGTTGTTCGTGACGATCACGCACCGGTAGTGCGGTTTCGCCCGTTCCATCAGGGCTTTGCTGAACGTCAGGTTCTCGTCCGTGGTCGTCGAGCGGTCCTCGCGTTCGATCAGGTGGGCGGGGAAACCCTGGGTGACCAGGTAGTCGGCCATCGCGTGGGACTCGGGCAGCTTCTCGTCGGGTCCCTGTCCTCCCGAGGTGAGCAGGATCGGGCACCGGCCCTTCCGGGAGAGCCTGGCGTGTTCCTTCCGGGCCCGGTCGAGGCGGGCGGCCAGCAGCGGGGGCACGGTGGTGCCGCCGCTCAGGCCCGAGCCGAGGACCACTACGTAGTCCGCCCGGCGCCGGATGCGCAGACGCCCGTACAGGCCCCCGTAGACGAGGAAACAGAGGAACAGAAAGGCGACGTATCCGGCGAGCGCCACCGCCGTCGCCGCCACCACCACAAGCGTGTGCGTGTGCAGCACCAGCGCGGTGATCAGCAGCGCGAGCAGGGCAACCAGGGAGATGCCCGCCCCCAGGGACAGCAAGTTCGCCAGGCTTCTGCCCTCTTTGCGAACCATGGTGATCCCGTTGGCGATGAGGAACCACGCCAGCGTGACAACCCCCACGCCCGCCAGGGTCAGCAGCGCGACGGCCAGATCGCGGCCCAACTGGGCGCGCTCGGAGGCCACATGCAGCAAGAGCGCGAACACCGCGAAGACGGCGGACAGGCCCAGCAACACCGCGTTGCTGACGCGACGGCGATCTCGCAGCACACCAGCACAGAACAGGAAGAAGCAGACGAACGACGGTACAAAGGCCACCATGCGCCGATCCTACGAGGCGCGGCGCGATCCCGGCCAAGCTTCGTGGGTGCTCCCGCACCGGCCGCTTCGTCGGGGACGCTGACGGTGCGGGCTGCGGGGCGAGCGAGACCGGGGCGGGCTCGGTGGCCGACGCTGGGCCCGCCCACGCCATGCCCAGCGCGAGACGGGCCACGGCCCGTCCAAGGGTGCGACGAGGAACTGTACGAGGCGACGGCCGGCCTCCTCCAGCACGGCGACCGCGTTCGCGACCTTCGCGGTCGTGGTCGTCCGCGAACACGACCGCGAGGGGCGCCAGGCCCTCGCGGCTGGTCGGCGGGCAGACCGGGCGCCACAGCCGCTTCTCGTGGTCAACGCGCTCGACCGCGCCTGGCTGCGAGCGGACCAGGTCCACGGCTCGCTTGTCCGTGCCCCTCGGCGGCAGCCGGCCCCACTCCCAGTACCGGCGCAAGCTTGGCGACCAGCTCGTGCGCGTCCTCGGTGCGGCGGTCGACCTCCACCAGGAGCGCCGGCGCCCCCGGCCTTCGGCGCCCGCACTACCAGATCCGCCCGCTGCACGAAGCCGATGCCGAGGGCTACATCACCGTCGCTGCTCCGACGACGCGTAGCGGCCTCCCTGGAGCCTTCGCCGCCGGCGACGTCGTCGATCACACCTACCGCCAGGTCATCATCGGCGCCGACACCGGAGCCGCCGCGGCTCTGGACTCCGAGCGCCACCGCACCGCCCGCGGCGCAGCCCAGACCAAGCCGGTGACCGCTGCCGTCCCGGCCCGCCGAGCAGCACCAGCAGGCGGGACCGCCCGGAGACCCCAGGCGGCCCCGTCGTCGTTCTCGCGCCAGCGGTCAAAGGCGTCGGGCAGGGCGGGGCTGGCCCGAAGGAGCACAGAGTTTCCGCAAGGTCACGCCGGGAGCCTGACTCGCGCCTCACCGCTCTCGCGGTCCACCTGCACGGGCAATGACCGGCTGGCGTCCGGATCACCAGCAGCGCCGACCGCGAGGCCGCGCTTGTAGTGAGGCGCTACACCGTGATCGGCCGGGTTCGCCCCGGTCCTGGCATGCATCCTTGCCTGACGCTGCCGGAATGCGGGGGTCAGGAGGCGGTCGCGTCCTCGATCGTCTGTCGGATCTCCAGGATGCTGTCGACACCAGTGACCTCAAGAAGGCGTCGCACCTGCGCTGAGGGTGCGACCAGGCGCAGCGTCCCCGTCTGGTGGGTGATGAGCAGCAGGTTCAGGAACGTCGAGTCGGCGAAGGTGATGTCGCTGGCCTGGAGGACGACCTTCGGGTACTGCTTCGCCGCGGCGTGCAGCGCCTCGCTCAGCGCAGTGATCGAGCCCATGTCGTACTCACCGGCAGCGGCGATCACGCAGGCCCCACGGTGCTCGTACTGCCGCACCTCGGGACCGTACGAGGCGTGCGCAGTGACCTGTTCTGGGACCAGCGTCGCGCTGGAGCTGCTCGCGCGCGCTGGCAAGGCGGCCTCGTTCCAGGGCACCTCGGTCTCCTTCTGTGCTTCTCCCGTACGGGAGCACGTCGTCCGTTACAGGAAAACTATGTCATGCAAGATGCTTCCGGCAACTGCTGTCCCCTAAAATGTGGCCATGGCCGCAGTACCTGAGTCCCACACCGGATGGACGTTCATCACCAGCCACGCGCGCGTGCTGGCAGCCATCGCCGACAACCCGAACATCCGCATCCGCGAGATCGCCGCCCATTGCCGGCTCACGGAACGTGCCGTGGCGAGGATCATCTCCGACCTGGAGAAAGACGGGTATCTCTCACACACCCGTGAAGGGCGCACGAACACCTACCGCATCGATCCGGACAAAGTGCTTCGTCACCCCGCCGAAGCCGGTCTGTCCGTGGCCTCGCTGCTCTCCCTGCTCGTGCGAGACGAATCCGAGCGCACCGGCACACCGGCTATCCACACGCAGCAGCTGGTGGACGCCACGGGGCAGTAGGGATCAACCCTGATCTCCACCGTCCGCGTCCGCACTACGGCCGCGGCGAAAGACCGCCCGAGCGGTGACGTCCGCCAGCTGCCAGCGGCGCTGCCTACCGTGGGGCCGTGTCCACACCCTCCGAGGGCGCGGCCAAGCCGACGCCGGTGCGGTTCGCGCTGCCCGCCGACCCGGCGCTTGGACTGCCGGAGCAGGAGGTCGTGGCGCGGTTGTGGAGGCGGCACCAGGCCGAGACGGGCTGGGGGTACCTCGTGGGGCTGGCGTCGTACCGGGACCGCGAGGGCGGCGGCGCGGAAGCGGCGAGTACCCAGCGGCACGCCCCACTCGCTTCTCTTGGACCTGGCGGTGATGCTCAGGCGTTCCGGCGCGTTCGCGAAGTCGCGGCGCCATACGTCCATGGTGGTCGCCGACCAGGATGGCGGCGTGGTGGGGATGAGGCCGTGCGCGCTGAACTTCCACGGTCCCCAGATGTGGGCGCGGACGTGTTCGGGGGCCGGGGTTCCGGCGAGTTGGGGTCCATCGCCGCGGTGTGGGTTGTTGGGCTGTGTCGCTGACGGCTCGGGCGCGGCGCTCGGCGGTGGGTAGCTGGGCGAGGCGCAGCCGGCGGGCCGCGGCAAGGGCCGTATCGATGGTTCCCGATCGGGTAGAGGGCGCACTGGTCAGCGGTCAGCTCCCGCGGGCGGCCGGCTTCGGTGTGCGGGTAGCCGGCGAGGCGATGTGCGCTCTCGCCTGGCCGCGGACGTGTGTGCCAGTAAGGGTCAGGTGGGCCTGGGTCGCAGGGCACACCCCAGACGCGGGTTGGCAGTACACGTCGCAGGTGAAGCCCGGCCATCGCATGCGGCTGGCCCTATCCGCCGTACTCCCAAGCCTCCTCGACGGCCGGCCCCTGCGCTTGGATTTTCAGTAGCCGAGACGCGATGGCGCCTTCGTTACGGCCGAAAATCTTCGACAACTCGGACAGAGAGATGCCCTGGGCGCAGCGCTCGGCGAGGCGCTGATCGTCCTCTGGCTCCCAGGGCTTGTATGCGTTGGGGTGTACTCGGCGCTTCGCCTCCACGGTGTAGGCCCGCGGCGCTGCCGGCTCAGCCGCAGGGCGCGGATCAGAGGGGAGGTCGCTGGGGTGGGGAGCGAGTGTGAGGCCGTACAGCTTCCCACGGACGGATTCCTCGCCACGCCCAAGCTCCGCAGCGAGTTGCTCTGGTCCTTTGCCCGCTCGGTAGTGCTTTTCCAGGTAAGCGATGGCTTCGCGGGTCCCATCCTGGCCAGGATTGGGGGCTTTGATGGGGATCGCGGAAGTGCCGGCGGGAGCGGTCTCTACCGCGGAGGCAATGGGAGCGGAGGCGATAAGACGGCCAAGCTCTTTGAGGTCACCCGCCTCTACTTCACCGGTCAGTTCCCCCTGAATGACGCCGTCAGGGGTGGAGACAACAACGGTGAGCTCGACACGACCCTCTGCCAGGATGTCGGCGTGCAGGCTGTAACGACGGCGTGAACCGCTGATCTCCACACTCACTGTCGCCGCATCCGGCGCCGCAGCCGAAGCTGTGACCTCGCGTTGGTCAGCCGGAGACAGTAATTCGTGAACACGCCGGCTCGCGACGAAACAGTCACCCTTGTCGAGTCGGTAGCTCGTCTGGCTCGCTTCCAGGTCACATACCGCGTAGAGAACCTCGATCCGCTGGCCGTCGAACAGACCAGGGGCTTGGCCCGCCGCGGCGCGCGGGAGAGTCAAGAACCCCCGACCTGGCTGACGGTCACGGATAGCGGCGTCAGGATCGCCGTACCAGGTACCGCGAGCATCACGGAAAGCGTAGATCAGCACAACGAGCAGCCCTTCATCCGCATGAGTCGTCAGCACATGATGGCGCGGTCAACGACAGCGTGACCTGTGATGCGCCAACCTTCGACCGCACCGGCCTTCTCACCGGGGAAGGTCACTCACCCGACCTGGACTGCCCAAGCCCCGCGCACGCGCCCCCGACTCAGTTTTCGCCGCCCGTGCCCAGGCCCACGGGGCACGGGCGACAAGCAGCCATGAGGCCGGCCCGCGAGTCAGTGCGTGACCACGCCACACTCCCTTTCTTGAGCGGGCGATCCAGATAGGCTACGGTGAAGCCATGGCAAGGACCCGGGAGTTCGACACCGAGGCAGCGGTGAGCCGCGCCATGGAACTGTTCTGGACACGTGGGTACGAGGCGACCTCGGTACGCGACCTGACCCGGCATCTGGGAATCGGGCAGGGGTCCCTGTACGCGGCGTTCGGCGACAAGGACGGCCTGTACCGGGCCGCGCTGGAGCACTACCGCACCACCCTGGCGGCCGAGGCCCTGCGCAGCCTGAAGGAGGGGAGGGACGCCCGCTCAGCGATCCGTACGCTGCTCGTGGAGCGCGTGCGCGTCGCCGTCGGGAACGGCGGGCAGGGCTGTCTGGCCGTCAACGCCGTCTGCGAGCGGCTACCTCAGGACGCGGTGACCCGGCGCAGCGTGCGCGACATGCAGGACGCGAGCCGGCAGGCGCTGACCGAGGTGTTGCGGGTCGCGAGGGAACGGGGCGAGATCGCCGCGCGGCACGACCCGCATACGCTCGCCGCGTTCCTGGTCACCTTCCTCAACGGGCTGTTGGTCTCCTCGAAGATCACATCGGACGCACACACCCTCGAACCCCTCGTGGACGTCGCGCTGACCATCCTCGACTGAGAGGACCCGGAATCCGGGGCGACCGTTCAACCCTGCCTCGAACCTGTAACGCCCGCCACAGAAAAATCTCCCTTCCGGACGCGACGACAAGCCCACCAGCGTCGCCTCTCGGGTCCGCCCGGAGCCACCCGCCGGCCTCACCACCGACCAACCCACCGCGACCACGCCACTCACGAAAGGAAGCACCACGTCATGATGTACGACCACACCGCCACGCCCCTACGCACCGGGCGCGCCGCCGTCAACGGAACCAGCCTTCACTACCGGACGGCCGGGTCCGGCCCCGCCGTCGTACTGCTGCACGGCGTACCCAAGACCGGCTACCACTGGCGCCACCTGGTCCCCAGGCTCACGCCCCACCACACCGTCGTCGTGCCCGACCTACGCGGCCTCGGGGACTCCGCCCGCCCCGCACACGGCTACGACTCCGCGACGATGAGCGACGACATCGCCGAACTGATGACCCACCTCGGACACCAGACCTACGCCGTCATCGGCGAGGACTGGGGCGCGGTGATCGGCTACCAACTCGCCGCCCGCCACCGCGACCGCACCACCCACCTCGTCTTCGCCGAAGCCCTGCTCCCCGGCTTCGGCTTCGAAGACCACACCGCCCTCACCGCCCACAACGTCTCCAGCGGCATGCACCTGTGGCATCTGGGCTTCTACTTCCAACCCGACGTCCCCGAGATGCTCATCGCCGGACACGAACGCGAACTGATCACCTACATGATCAAGAACGAGCGCAGCCACCCCGACACCGCCACCCCCGACGCCGTCGAGGAGTACGTACGCTGCTACACCATGCCCGGCGGCGTCCGCGCCATGCTCGCCATCTATCGAGCCATGCTCACCGACGCCCAACAGAACCAGCAAGCCGCCCAGGAAAAACTCGACATCCCCGTCCTGGCCCTCGGCGGCGCCGCCTTCATCGGCCAACGCAACGAAGAACAAGCACGATTCATAGCCCACAACGTCACCGGACACGTCTTCGACGCGGGCCATGACCTCGCCGAAGAAGTACCCGCCGAGATGGCCGACGCGGTCCTGCCCTTCCTGGCAACACCCGAGTGACCAACCGGTCGACGCCCCAGGACAAGAGGCTCTGCACCCGGGTGTTCGTTGCCCGCCCGCACCCGGCGGGAACGCACCCTGACGGCTGGTTCCGCCCGCGACCGGCCAGCCGCCCCGATTCGGCTCAGCCGGGCACGTCCATGCGCTGTGTGCCGATGACCGACAGCAGTCGCAGCGCCTCCTCCGCGGGAGAGCCGGGCTCAGCCGTGTAGACGACGACTTGTTGGTCTCGGTCGGTGATGTCGAGGACATCGCAGTTGACGGTGATGGGGCCCAACAACGGATGGTGGATGGTCTTACGCAAGGTGGGCTCGACGCGCACGTCGTGGGCAGCCCACAGCCGGGCGAACTCCGCGCTGCCGGCCAGGAGATCAGCCACCAAGGTGGCAACCTCGGGATCCTCGGGGTAGCGGGCGGCGGTGGCGCGCAGGTGTCGGGCCGCGGCACGAGCGAACGCTTCCACGTCAGAGGGGTCGTACAGCCGCCATTCTCCCGATGTCGGCGCGAGAAACGCACGACGTACAAGGTTGCGCTCGGTCCGGGACAGGGCGGAGAAATCCCCCAGGAGAGCTGCCGCCAGGTCGTTCCAGGCGATCACCTCGTGTGTCGCGGACAGCACGATCGCCGCGGCCTGCGGCAACCGCCGTAACAGGTCCAGAATGCTCGGCCGTACTTCACGACAGGGCCCGACCGGCAAGCCAGGTGGTGCACCGGCGAGGTGGTGCAGGTGGTCGCGCTCCGCATCCGACAGGCGCAAGGCGCGGGCCAGACCGCTCAGCACCTCACGTGAGGGACGCGGACCCCGCGCCTGTTCCAACCGCGTGTAGTACTCGGTCGAAATGAACGCCAACTGCGCCACCTCCTCACGGCGCAACCCCGGAGTGCGGCGACGCGGTCCGGCAGGCAGACCCACGTCAGCTGGGGTGATGCGCTCACGCCTGCCACGCAGGAAGCCAGCCAACTCTTCTCTGTCCACGCCACCCAGTGTGCGCTCATGCCGCGGGGCTGATCCAGGTACCAGCAGTGCCTGGATCAGCCTCGCCGCCCGACGCAAGCTCACTGCCATGAACCACACGCCAACCACCGACACCACCACATCCCCGGCCGCCGTGGGCCTGCTGGCCGGCAAGGTCGCCTTCATCACCGGCGCCAGCCGCGGCATCGGCGCCGCCGCGGCCCGCCTGTTCGCCCAAGAGGGCGCCCAGGTACTGCTCGCGGCCCGCACAACCGACCAACTCGAAGCGGTAGCCGAAGACATACGAGCGGCCGGAGGCACGGCCGAATACGCAGTCTGCGACCTGGCCGACGGGGCCAGCATCCGCGCCGCCGTCCATCACACCCTCGACCGGTACGGCCGGCTCGACGTCGCCTTCAACAACGCGGCGACCATCGTGCCACCAGCCCCGATGGACCAAGTAGCCGAAGCGGACTTCGACCACCTCTACACCGTGAACCTCAAAGGGCCTTGGCTCGCCATGACCGCCGAGATCGCCGCCATCCGCGCCACCGCCGGCACCGGCGCCATCGTCAACAACTCGTCCATCGGCAGTCTCATCGGCAACCCCGCACTCCCGGCCTACGGCGCCATGAAGCGCGCGCTCAACAGCCTCACCGAATCCGCCGCCATCAGCTACGGCCCCGAGGGCATCCGCGTCAACGCGATCGCCCCCGGCACCACGCTCACCGACATGATGTACACGTGGGACCAGCACTCCCCCGGCGTCATCGACCAATACAACACCCGCACCCCGCTACGCCGCGCAGCCCACCCCACCGAGATAGCCCAAGCCGCCGCCTGGCTCCTCAGCGACCGCGCCTCCTACATCACCGGAGCCACGCTCCCGATCGACGGTGGCATGCACACATAGGCCGGGCCCCCACCCCGTAACAACCGACAAACCGAAGCGAGACCGGCCCAGCCACGACCCGCGAAAGCGCCCCGGGAACACGCCGTCGAACCAACCCCGCCTGTGCCTCCCGCCCGCACGGGAGGCACAGGGCCCGGTGGCGTCAGGGCTCCAGATCGACGACCCCCTGGCCGCTCGAGACGTCCAGCGGCACGGAGACCTGGTCATGCGAGACCAGCCAGTCGCCATCGATCTTCCGGAAGCAGAAGGTGGCCCGGACCCACATCCCGCCCACCGGCGTCCCGTTGACCAGCGTGCCGCTGAGGCGACCGAAGCCGTGTGTGAACGCCAGGTCGTCGCCCACCGTGTGCACCAGATCGCGCACCTCGTAGGTCACCTCCTGGAAGAAGGTGAACACCTTCGCCCAGTTCCTGAGTTTCGCGTCGACTCCCACGTGCTGGAGTGGCGGATCGATGTCGAAGGACACGACGTCCGTCGCATAGAGCCGCCGCAGGCCGTCGAGGTCCTTGGCCTGGATCGCGTCGATGATCCTGTCGAAGTGGTGGCCGATCGCGGCTTCGTCCGCCTCGCGCTGTGTGAAGGTGGCTCCCCGCCCTCCCGCGCACTGGGCGACGACGTGGTCAAGCAGCGTGTCCAGGGTGTCGACGTGGTGGGCGCCCGGTTGGAGGGTCGCCTGGTCCGTGAAGTCGGCGTGCGGGGACAGCGACACCAGCGGCGGCACCGCGCCCATCTGGAGAAGCTCGCACAGTGCCCGCAACTGCCGGGCCGCGCGGGTGCCGCCGTCCACGCCGTAGGAGACGAACCCGACGGCCTTGCCGGTCCACTCCGCGTACAGGTAGTCGATCGCGTTCTTGAGCACGCCGGGGATGGAGGCGTTGTACTCGGGGGTGACCATGACGAATCCGTCGAAGCGGGCGACGGTGTCCGCCCACCTTCGGGTGTGCCCGTGCTGGTACCGGCCAGCCAGCGGGGGCAGCGGCTCGTCAAGATGCGGCAGCGGGTGATCGAGCAGGTCGATCACCTCGAACTCGGCATCGGCGCGGCGAGCCGCCCGCTCGTGGACCCACCGGGCGACCTGGGCGCCCTTGCGACCGGGGCGGGTGCTGCCGATGAGTATTCCGATCCTGGTCATCTCTGTCTCGCTCCTGCGGTGTCCCGCCCGGGCTCTCCGGGCCGATGGCGCGTGCCACCCGTACGACGACACGAGCCCGCCGAACGTCAGGGACACCCGCGGGCCTGACGAACAGGCCGGCGGTCTCGTCGTACCAGCGAGGGACGATCCGAGGGCCGTCCAGGAGACCTACACCCGCTGGTACGCCATGTCCCACCGGCAACAGGACATCGTCGCCTCGCCCGGCGCCTGGCTGGCGACGGTCGCCACCCGCGTCTGTCTGGACCTCCTCAGATCGGCGCGAGTACGGCGCGAGCGCTATGTGGGCGCATGGCTCCCCGAGCCGCTGCCCGCACAGAGCACCTGGGTCGACAGACACCCGGGCACCACCGCGACCAACCCCGCGGACCCAGCCGACCAGGTCACCCTCGACGAGTCGGTCAGCATGGCCTTTCTCGTCGTCCTCGCATCCATGACCCCGGCCCAGCGCGTCGCGCTCATCCCGCACGACGTCTTCGGCTATCCGTTCGCCGACATCGCCCGGATCACCGGCCGCACCCCGGCCGCATGCCGCGAGCTGGCCTCCGCCGCCCGACGCCGCGTCCGGGGCTCCCTGCCTCCTCAGGCTCCGGCAGCCCACCAGGCCCGCGTCGTCAGGGACTTCAAGCAGGCGTGGGACGCGCAGGGCATCAACGCGCTCGTCGGCCTCCTCGCCCCCGGCGCCACGTTCACGGTAGACGGCGGCGGCGTGGTGGCCGCCGCCCCCACCCCATCAAGGGCGGCGAAGACATCGCGCGCTACCTCACCGACCTGGCCACCCGCGCGCCCGGCGGCCTGACCCTCTCGGAGCGCGCGGTCATCGAGCAGGCCGGCCTGCTCGTCGCGTACGCGGGCGTCACCGTGGCGGTGTACGCGTTCCACATCGCGGACGACCGCATCACGCACATCTGGGCCATGCGCAACCCCGACAACCTACGCGCCTGGACGACCGGCTCATCTGCTGCACCGTACGCCCTCTGACACGTACCACGGCCCCGAGCACGGACCACACCGAACGCACTCAGTCGCCATAAGCCGCCGGCTCGGGGTCCGCGTCGAGTGCGTCGAGCACCGCGTCGCCGTTCGCCCGTGCCCACTCGGTCAGCACGTGGATCGGCTCGATCAGCGTCGCCCCGAGCGGGGTCAGCTCGTACTCGACGCGGGGCGGCACCTCGGCGTAGGCGTGGCGGCGGATCAGGCCGTGCGACTGGAGCCGTCGGAGCGTCTGGGTGAGCACCTTGCGGGAGACGCCGCCGATCAGCTCGGCCAGCTCGCCGTGGCGCACCGGACCCCGGCTCAGGCCGTAGAGCACGACCGCCGTCCACTTGTCGGCGAGCAGCTCGACCGTCAGCCGCGCCGGGCAGTCGGCGAGGAAGGGATCACCGGGGCCGAAACCGCTCATGGGGCCAAAGGTACCTGCTGGTTCCTGTCGGAAACATAGCCTGGGTTCTCCTCCCCCACACACCAAGCCAACACCGGCACAGGCACAGGCACAGGCACAGGAGAGTCATGCGCGTCATCACGCAGCACACGCTCGGCGGTCCCGAGGTACTCACCATCGTGGAGGCGCCCGAGCCGCGACCGCTCCCCACCGAGGTCCTCGTCCGTGTCAGGGCGATCGGGCTCAACCCGCTCGAAGCGCGGCTGCGGGCCGGCGAGTTCCCGTTGATCGGTCCGCCGCCGTTCATCCTGGGTTGGGACATCAGCGGCGTCGTCGCGGAGGCGCCACGGACGTGGCGGTTGCGGCCTGGCGACGAGGTGTTCGGGATGCCGCTGTTCCCGCGAGCGGCGGGCGCGTACGCCGAGGTCGTGTCAGCGCCGGCGGCGCACCTGGTACGCAAGCCAGCAACGCTCACGCACGTCGAGGCGGCGGCGCTGCCGATCGTGGGGATGACAGCGTGGCAGGGCCTCGTCGACCTGGGCGGGGTGAGCGAGGGCGACCGCGTCCTCATCCACGGCGGTGGTGGCGGGGTCGGTCATGTCGCGGTCCAGATCGCGAAAGCGCTCGGCGCCCATGTGATCGCGACCGCCAGCCAGAGCAAGCGGAAGTTCGTCGAGGGGCTCGGTGCTGACGAGGTGATCGACTACACGGCGGTCGACTTCACGCAGCAGGTCCGGGACGTCGACGTCGTGCTCGACACGATCGGCGGCGAGACCGTCACGCGGTCGCTCGAAGTGCTGCGCCCCGGCGGTCACCTGGTGACGGCGGTCGCCGAGGATGACGCGGAGCTGGTAGCCACGTACGAGGCGGCCGGCATGCGCTTCAGCGGCATCGCGGTCGACCCCGACCCGGTCGCCCTGCGCGGCCTGGTCGCCCTCGTCGAGCAGGGCAGGCTCCGGGTCCACGTGCAGGAGACGTTCCCCTTCGAACGCGTCGCCGACGCGCACCGGATGCTCGACGGCGGCCACCTGCGAGGCAAGCTCGTCCTCACGCTCTGATCCTGCCCTCGACGTCTGTCTCACCCCGCGTCGCTCCCTCCAGGCGGCTCCGATGGTGCTCATCGACGGCTGGTACAGCGAGAGCGTCACGCCCCGGATCCGCACCGGCAGCGCGAACTCCACCCACACGGAGGACTCCGACGACGTCATGCCGCGCGTCGCGGGGCTCGGTCCGCACACCGCCCGCCGGGACTTCTTCCGGAACCCCGCGAGACACCTGCCGCAAGCACTCCCCGCGACTGGCACCCGGTGGCGGACAGCAGTGAGCATCGCATGCACACCGGTTCCGTGCGCTCGCGCGCGGGCACGCTTCCGTCGCGCCTTTCGGTCGTCACCGCCCTGACCGCCGTGTGCCGGTCAGGGCGTCGCGGTGACACCGGCGACGCGCCACCCGAGGTCGTCTCGGCGCTCCCCCGCGCCGCGATGTCGGGAGGCAGCCTGGCTCGGTGTCGCGGAGCCGGGGCGCGGCAACAGCGGCCAGGGCCAACGCTCGCTATCGGGTTCAGTCTGACCGGTCGGCGGCGACCGCGTCCTGGCCGAATGACGCGACGAGTCCCCGCTCGATGAGGTCGGGAAGGCTTGTTTGCCCGTCGTCATCGGCCCACCGCGTCAGCGCCGTGTGCATGACGGCCAGACAGGCACTGGTGGCCGCGCGTGCGCCGAACGCCGCCTCGGAATCGGTTGGGTGCCCGAGAGCCTCGATGATCGCCTGCTGCAACGCGTACTGGCTGTCCAGGTGTCGCGCCCGCAGCGCGGGTGTGGAGACCATGAGTCGGAGGCAGTCCAGCAGGAACCGCTTGTTCGCCGCGCCTTCTCCCCCGTCGTCGCCGGTCAGCGCCGTGGCCGCCGCCACGAGGGCGCCGCCGACGCGGCGTACCAGGGAGTGTGTCGGGGACGAGGCGGCGACCCGCTCGGCGATGAGGAGGGTGGGTTGGTCCAGCAGGACGAGGTCTTCCTTGGTGGGGAAGTGCCGGTACACGGTCATGGCCGAGACGCCGGCGGCGGCAGCGATGTCGGCCACCGGTACGGCGTCGTAGCCGTGGTCGGTGAACAGGCGCACCGCGTGCGTCTGGATCGCGCGTCGGGTCTCGGTTCGCTGTCGTTGCCGGAGGGTCGGTTTCCGCTCACTCATGTGATAGACACTACCGCGATGTTAGTGACTAACAGAATCTGCGTGCGAGAGGTGGAGAACATGGGTGTGCTTATGGGCAAGACGGCCGTGGTGACAGGGGCGTCGCGTGGTATCGGGCAGGCGATCGCGGCGCGACTCGCGGCCGAGGGTGCTCTGGTCGTCGTGCACTTCGGCACGGATGAGAGCGGGGCCGCGTCGACCGTGGAGGAGATAGAACGCGCTGGCGGGAGCGCCCTTGCCGTGCGGGCCGAGCTGGGTGTGGACGGCGACGCCGACACCCTCGTCGCGGGGGTCCGGGCCGGCTTGGCGGGCCAGCCGCTCGACATCCTCGTCAACAACGCGGCGGCCCCACCGGCCGGTCCGCTCGGTGTCACCACGCCGGCCGAGTTCGACCGCCTGTTCGCCGTGAACGTGCGGGCGCCCTACTTCATCATCGAGCGCGCGCTCCCGCTGCTCCGCGATGGCGGGCGGATCATCACGATCTCGTCGGTGGCGACCCGCATGGCCAACCCGACCCAGACGTCCTTCGCCATGACCAAGGCCGCGGTCGAGGCGATGAGCAGAACCCTCGCCAACCAACTCGGCGCGCGAGGGATCACCGTGAACGCGGTCGCCCCCGGAGCCACCAGGACGGCGACCAACGGGGCGGCGTTCGACGCGCCGGGCCTCATCGAACAGATCACCGGCCTGACGGCCCTCAACCGGCTGGGAGGGCCCGACGACGTCGCCGATGTCGTGGCCTTCCTCGCCTCCGACGCCGCCCGCTGGGTCACCGGCCAGGTCATCGACGCGAGCGGCGGCCTCTTCCTCGGTCCGCTCGCCTGAGCGTGGAGTTCGACGGCGCCGGGCGGGTGCGCTGTTCACGCGCCGGGCTGGTGTCACCGTGTCGATCCCAGGTAGCTTGCAGTGTTTCGGCCCGCCTCGACCATCCGAGACTGGTGAGGGCTCGCGCATCGACAACCCCGCCCGCACCCTCGGGGCCGGCAGCCCACCGGTCGGCCGGTCCCGATAGCGAGGCCAAGCCCGCTTCCCTCCGTTGAGACAGACCGCGTGAACGCGGTTGGTGCCAGGCTTCATTCGCGCCAGGTGGCGATCGGCTCGTTCGGTGGGTCGGCGTCACGGAGGGTCGCGCGTCCTTTGCGCCGACCAGCACGGTCAGGACGCTGGCCGCGCGACGTCGCAGGGTTGTTCGCGACAGTGAACAACCCGCCAGTTGAGGAGCGGTCAAACCCCCGGTCGTACGTGCTTCGAGGACCGCCAACCGCTGCTGTGACTGCCACGCCGGAACGCCGGCCCCCACCATGGACGTCAGCGCCTCACCACGGTCCACCAGGTACCGGGTGTGATCTGCATCGCGCGCCACCTGGTCAATGGCACGGGATGCCACCACCCATCACACCCATCGCTAACGCCGTTCGCCCTGGTGATCAGCGCGCACCGGTCTACACCACCAACAGGAAGCGGCACAGCGGGCCATGATGCGAGGTCAGCCGCGTTCCGTCGGGGCGTTCACCAGATTCCGTCGATGTCCGCGTATCGGGCTAGGCTACGGCCCTGACCTCCCGTTCGACCCGCACATGCAACTCGTGAGCCCCTGCAGGGCCCGCGAGCGCGGGCCCGGAAAGGAGGAGTGCCCGACATGGCCTCCCACGAGGAGAACGGTCACGAGGGCCGCCGCAGGGTCAACTGGCGACGGGTGCGGAAGCTCGCCCGTGTCGCAGCAGCACGAACCGCGTGGGTCGCGGCGATCGTCTCGATCGCCAACGACACCATCAGTCTCGCGGCACGGCTGCTGTAACGCCGCGACCCCGATCAGGCACCGCCTGACCGGGGTCACAGCCCGCGGTAAGACCGGAAGTCCCATCCCGCCCGGCCACCAAGCAGTGGAGGGATGGGGCTTCCTCTTGTTCTCGTTTCCGCGGCCCGAATCGGCACCTTGCCGTGATCAAGATCACCGCCGAATTCAGGGTCGACTATGCCATCATGCCGCGCCGCGTGCGGCAGTTGGCGCCATTCACCGTTCGTACAGGCGACGGGGTCGAACATGTGCGAGAGGTACGGCGCTCCGCAGTCTTCGCGGTGCGCAACGGCACGTACATCTCCGGCCCCCGTTCTCCATTCCGGACACGCATCGCCAAAACGCAAGTTGCATTTTGCATGATGCGTAAGACAGTACAACGGGCACACCCCCTCCGAGGCAACCCTGGAATCGACGGCCGAGCCTCAACCGCCCTTCGGTCGCGGACAGGAAGGGGTGTGTTCGTCTCCCGAGTAACCAGGAATGGCCACATCGAGCACCCGGCTTGCCGTGTCCTGTCTCACCTCAGTCGGCCAACTGCTCGTCCTGGGCCGACCGGCCACTGCCGATGCCCGAGGAGTGGGTGCCCCCATGCGTCGGGCTTCCCAGACACGTGGCGCGCACGACACCTGGCTGGCGGGCCGCTCGTGGGGACGACCAGGCTCGCACTCCGATGCTGACCGCTGGTCGATGCTCTGCTTGCCCTTGCAAACTTCCGCCGGCAGCACGCGAAGAGTACGGCGAGCGTCGGGGCCGGAGGGTGGTCGCCTTCGGCCCCGCGTGGTCAGCGATCAGGTCAGCACCTGCCGTGGGTATTCTCCTTCAGCTCTCCCGGTCAACGCCGGCCTGTCTCCCGGAACTTGTGCCTCTTCACCGTCAGTTGTCTCGGCGTACTGGCGGAACTGCGGCCGTGCCCGTGCGAGAGCCGTGGGTCAGAGGCTGGCGAGCAGGTTGTCGAGTGGAGCGGGGACGTGGGCGAGGTCGACGGCCTCGACGAGGACGCGGCCGTAATGGATCTTGCGGCCCTTCTTCGTGCCGAGGAAGCGTCGGAGCTGCTGCTGTGACGTGCGGCCCTGCTGGGCGGGCTGGCGTAGGAAGGTCTGGAGGGCGCGCTGGTCGCCCTCCGCCCGGACGAGGTCGGTCACCCGTGTCACACCCAGCGCGCGGATGAGTTCGTCTTCCAGGTCGGCCGCGCAGACGAAGAACCCCTGCTCCGTCGCGCCGGCCCGCTCCCAGCCACGGGCGTAGAAACGGCTCTCCGCCACGTCACACAGGCCGGTCAACCGCAGGCCCAGGCCGGGTGGGCCGAGGAGGCTGGTGAAGCGTGCGACGCTCATCGCGCCACCCATCGACAGCACGCAGACGCCCTCGGCCTCCAGGTCGCGGTCGTGCCTGGCCGCGAGCGCGTTCACCGCCGCGGCGTCGCTCGGTCCTTCGAGGAGGACGACCGTCCGGATGGACAGGGTCGCGGCCAGGTCGCGTGCGGTGTCGCCGGAGCCACCGGCCGCCCATGCGGTGACTGTCTCCCGGAACGACTCCATGTCTGCCATGTTCTTCAGTGTCTGTTCTTTTCGGCCCGCGCGGTAGGCGATTTTCGCGAGGCGACAGGTGGTGGTGGGTGGCAGCCCGCCGGTGCCGGGCGTCGCGGCGTTGGGTTGGTGGGGTGGGGTGTTGGCGGACGGGGTGCTGGTGAAGGGGCGGGCGGGGCGGTGGGGTTTCCGGGGGTTGGGGGTGGGGCGGGGCGGGCCGCGTGGGGCGGTGGACCTGCTTGTTGCCTACGGGGCGGAGGGCGTGGGAAACACCCGAACCGGTGATGCCCGGCGGTCGGGGAAACAGGCGCGACACAGTTGTCTCGTGCGGTGTCGGCCGCTGCCGTGGCTCGGATGTGAGCGGTAACGCGCAGGTGGCAGGGGGTCGCGGTGGACTGGTTGGGCATCGCTTGAGTGTTCAAGTCGGCAGCGTTGTCTGGGGAGTCCGGGATACGGATGGAGGCGCGCGGTGGGGTTTCATGAGTAGCATCCAGGGCCAACATCCCCCAATCAACAGGAGAGCGTGTGTCAGCCCAGAGTCGGAAGAGTGCTCCCCCTGTCCCCCTGGACCCGTCCGCGTCGGTGGAGTCCGTACTGCGCCACATGGACGAGGAGCGCGCGGAGCTGGTCAGTCAGCTTGCCGGGCTTCAGCATCGGCTGGAGCAGTTGGAGACGTCGAAGGCCCTGTTGCTCACGTACATCGGGTCGTCGGACGGCGACAGCCTGGCTTCCGCGCCCGTCGAGCCGGCGGCGGCTGCGGCGGTGGCCGTGCCGGCCGCGCGGCGTTCCTCGGCGTCCTCGTCCCGACGCGCTGGTGGGCGCGCGGCGCGGCAGGGTACGGCCGGGCGGGGCAAGTCGCGGAAGAAGCCCGCCGCAGCGAAGGCTGACGCTCCGGCGCGCGGTCAGCGCGGGCAGACCATCGTCGAGTACCTGGCCGAGCACGGTGAGCCGCGCTCGGCCACCGAGGTGACCAACGCTCTGCAGGAGCGCCACCCTGACCAGGAGTGGAGCCGGGCGGGCGTGCGCGAGAGCCTGGAGCACCTGGTCTCCAAGAACCAGGCGCAGCGCACCACGCAGGGGCGGTCGGTCTTCTACTCCGCCGCTGCTGTCGCCGCCGCGTCCGATGACGCCGCCGCCAAGGACGCTGAGGTCGCGTCCGAGTCGCGGCCAGAGGCCGCGGCAGCCTCCTGACACCCCCGGTGGGCCGTGGCGCGCCCGGTGCGTCCGGGGTGTGTCGCGGCGTGGGTGGCGGCGCGGTGCGCTGACGTCCGGCTTCCGATCGGCTTCGGGTGGTGCGGAGGAATCGGTTCCGCGCGGGCCAGCGGGCAGGCGGGCGCTCAGCAGTGGGGCCCGGAGCCGATGGTCGGCTCCGGGCCCCACTGCCGTGTGGCGCCTTCCTGGTTCGCCCCGCGGGGCCAGGCACGCGTCCCGGGCGTCGTTGTCGCGCGGGACGCGTGCCTCGGGGTGGGTTCGGGTCGCGGGCCGGCCGCTCAGGGGATGCGGGCGACCGCGCCGTAGCCGATGCCGGCGCGGGCGGGCAGGGTGTCGCTGTCGGGGCGCCAGTCGGGCATCAGGACCAGGCCGGGGTCCACCATCTCCAGGCCGTCGAAGAACTGGGCGATCTGTTCGCGGGTGCGCAGAGTGAAGGGGACGACGCCCGGTTGGTCGTTGTACTGCTCCTCGGAGGCGATGACCGCGTCCGAGGTGGGGGCGGAATGACTGATGATGAGGTGGCTGCCGGGCGCGACGTTCTTCACGAACTCGCGTACCAACGTGTAGACCTCGCCGTGGTCGGGGATCAGGCCCAGGCTGTCGGAGAAGATCAGTGCGACGGGTTGGCTGAAATCGAGGGTCTCGGCGGCCATCCGCAGCACGTCGGCCGTGTCGCGCATGTCGGCGATGAAGCAGTCGGTGCGTCCCTCCGGGGTGCTGTCCAGGTACGCCTGTTGGTACATGCTGACCATCAGGTCGTTGTCGACGTAGACGACGCGGGCGTCGGGTCGGTGGCGTTGGGCTATCTGGTGGACGTTCGGTTCGGCGGGCAGGCCGGCTCCCAGGTCGAGGAACTGCCTGACGCCGGCCTCGCGGGCCGTCCACCGTACGGTGCGCCACAGGAACTCGCGCCCGGATAAGGCCAGTTCGCTCACCTCGGGGAGTTGGGCGATGACCGCTTCGGCGGCCTGTCGGTCCGCCGGGTACCAGTACTTGCCCCCCAGCATGTAGTTCCAGAACCGGGCCGGGTGGGGGACGGTGGGGTCCACGCCGGTGGGCGGGTGCGGTCGGCCTGCGGGGGTGGCGTGGTCGGTCATCGGTAGGGCTCCTTCAGGGGGTCGTTGGGGCGATGAGGTCGGCGAGCGTCGCGCCGCGGCGAAAGCCGGCCGCGGCGGAGGCGGCGTCCAGCCGCTGGCGCCAGATGGCGACCTGCTCGGGGGCCTCGATGATGGTGGTGGCGCCGGGGAGGTCGAGCAGGATCTGGTCACCGATCTCGTCCACGTCCAGGCGCAGGAGGCGCACCGGGGGCGCGCCGGTCAGCGGGTGCCAGCCGGCGCTGAGCGGTAGCACCTGGAGGGTGACGCGCGGGCGTGCCATCAGGCGTTCCAGGGCCTGGTGTTGGGCGCGCATCACCTCGGGCGAGCCGATGACGGTGTGCAGGGCGGTGGCCGAGACCGCGGTCCAGAGTCGGGCCTTGCGCTGCCACAGGCGCTGTTGGCGCTCGGCGACGAGTTCCACGGCGAGGTCGAGTTGCTCGGCCGTGTGGTGTGGGTGTCGGGCTCGGTAGAGCGCCGCGGTGTACTCGGGGATCTGGAGCAGGTCGGGTACGAGGGCGGGGTGCCAGACGCGGACCAGGGAGGCGGCGCTCTCCAGTGCGATCCACTCCTGGTAGTCCCTCGGCATCACGGGGCGGTAGCGCTGGTGCCACCAGCCCGGTCTGGCCGCCGCGGCGGCCTGCTCCACCAGGTGCTCCCGCTCGGTCGGGGGCAGGCCGTACAGGGTGAGGAGTTGTTCGATCAGCCCGAGGTCGATGGAGGTCTTGGCTTCCTCCAGGCGCCAGATCGTGGTGTGCGCGACGCCGGCGGCCTCGGCGGCCTGCGCCACGCTGCGGCCGACCTCCTCTCGTACTCTGCGCAGCCGTTTGGCCACCACGCGGTGCTCCAGCGTGGGGCTGGATCGTGGCCGCTGCGGCACGTCGTCCTCCCCGTCTCGGTTGCTCGCCGCCGCTGCGGGCGGGTCGTTCGGCGGTGCCCGATTCTGATAGGCACATGTTGCCAAGTGTGCAAACTGCGCGCATGGTTGAGCGTATGAGCTATCGCTTTCCAGAGGAACCCTCGACACGGCGCGGCAGTCAGCCGGCCTGTGCGTGTCGCCGCTGGATACCCGCCGAGCCGGAGGGGCCTGCCATCGCCCGCAGGCAGGTGCGCACGGCCCTGGAGCACTGGGGGTTGGACGAGCACACCATCGAGCACGCGGCCCTGCTGGTCAGCGAGTTGGTCACGAACGCGGTGGAGCACGGTCGGCACCGGGGGCGGCTGCGCATGGTGTGGTGCCACGTCCGGCGCACCCCGGAGGGTGTGCGGCTGGGGGTGTGGGGGCCGACCGGGGACACCGTGCCACGGGCCCGCCGACCGGTCGAGGACGGCGATGTGGACGTCACGGACCTCGCGGAGTCCGGCCGCGGGCTGTTGATCGTGGACGCGCTCTCCGAGCGGTGGGGCACGCGGCGCGGGCGGGTCAGCCGCGAGGTGTGGGCGTTGATCCCCGCGCGGCAGTGGGCGCACTCGTGACGGGCGACCGCCGGGCCGAGGTGGAGCGCGCGACCCGGGACCTCTACGACGCCCTGGCCCGCCTCGAAGCGCTCGGCCAGGCGCCCTACCCGGTGGGCGGCCTTCCCGGCCGCGCTCCCGGGCCCGTCCTCGCCGGCTGGGGCGAGCGGGGCATCCTGCTGCCCCGTGAGACGCTCATCTGGTCGCCGCCCAGCGGGCGTTCCGACGAGCCGGGGATGTGGATGCGCTGGCCCCACGAGTGGACCGCGCCCCGGCACCGGCTGTGACCCGACCTGGCCGCGGGCGCGTGGGGGTCAGAAGACCGGCAGGGCGAGCAGCGAGCCCCCGTTGAGGGCGAACAGCCTGTTGGCGTCGCCGGCCAGGGTGCGGCCCTGTCTGGCGGTGAGCGGGTACGTCTGGGCCACCCGAGGGCTGGAGCGGGGCAGGCCGCTCACGCCGGTTTCGCGGCTCTCCGCCACCCACACGCTGCCCGCCTGGACCACCGGTGGCTGCCAGGGTGGGGCGACGCCGGTGACGAAGGCGGATGGGTTGGCCTCGTCACCGTTCGGCTGGAGGGAGCGCAGCGCCTCGCTGTCCAGCGAGAAGACCACCCCGCTCGCGACGGTGGGTGGGCCGAAGCCGTAGGCGGTGCCCCGTACCGGGTGCAGCGGGTCGTGGCTCCACAGGGTTTCGCCGTCGCTGGCGCGGATCGCCGTGAGGGTGTGGCCGCCGAGGAAGACGGTGCCGCCGTCGATGGCCGGCGGCAGTGCCGCGGCGGCCTGGCCGGTGCGGACCCATGCCCTGGCGCCGTCGCGTGTGCGCATGGCGGCCACGTCGCCGGAGGCCGCGCAGGTCACCAACAGGCCCGCCCCCAGGGCCGCCGTCGGGCGCCCGCCCGCCAGCGCGAGGGGCGGGCGGCGGGTCCACAGGACGCGCGCGTCGGCCGTGGACACGCACCGTACGGCTCCTTCGGACGTGAGCGCGTACACGTGGTCGGCGTCGGCGGCCAGCAGGGTGGTGGCCTGGATGTCGGCGGTCCATCGGGGGGCGCCGGTCGAGGCGACGTAGGTGCGCAGTACTCCGTCCCCGTCCGCGGCGGCCACCAGCCGGTCGGCGATCGACAGGTACCCGGCGTCGGCGCGGGCGTCGCCGGCCCGCCACCGGGGCTCGCCGTCCGTGACCCGGTGGGCGGCGATCCCGCCGCCGGCGGCGGCGAACACCACCACGTCCCGGACGGGCAGGGGGCGGGGCGAGCCGCTGTCGGCGACGCTCGGGAGCGGGCCCCACAGGGCCCGCGGGGTGCCGTTGTCGGAGCCGAGCCTGGCGGGCCGCACCGTCGCGGCCGGGGGGATGTCGAACGGGTCGGACGGGCTCTCGTCGGCGCCGTCGGTCAGCCACCAGGCGGTGCCGGCCGCGCCGGCCGCCAGCAGGGTGCCCCCGCCGGTGAGGGTGAGCAGGAGGCGTCTGCGGGTGGGACGGGTGCTGGTTCCGGTGGGGGTGGGTGTGTGGCTGGGTGGCGGGCCCACCGTGTTCTCGTCCTGTACCAGGCGTCGGGCCGCGGCCTCCCGCTGGCGGATCTCGTCGGCCAACGGCCCTACGAGCCACAGGCGTTCGCTGCCGGCGGGCGGTGAGGCGGCTTCGGCGACCTGGAGCGGGAGGGGGCGGGCGGCCGGGTCCTTGGCCAGGCACGGTTCGAGCAGTTCGCGCAGCGGGCCCGGGACGCGTTCGAGGCGGGGTTGGCCGTGCACCACCTCGTAGAGCACCGCCGCCACCTCGGCGCCCCGGTAGGCCGGTTGGCCCGCCGCGGCGAAGGCGAGGACGGTGCCGAGCGAGAACAGGTCGGCGGCCGGCCCGACCCGTCGGCCCAGCGCCTGTTCGGGTGCGCCGTATCCGGGGGTGACGGGCACCTGGCCGGTTCGGGTGAGGGTGAGGCCGTGCTCGGGGCGGGCGATGCCGAAGTCGATGATCCGCGGCCCGCGCGAGGTCAGGACGACGTTGGACGGCTTGAGGTCGCGGTGGACCAGGCCCGAGGTGTGGATGTCGTGGAGGGTCCGAGCCAGGGAGCGGGCGACCTCGCGGAGGAGGGCGTCGCCGAACGGCCCGTACCGGCGCACCGCGTCGTCCAGGGTGGGGCCGGCGAGGAACTCGGAGGCGATCCACGGTCGGCCCGCCTCCAGTTCCGCGCCGAGCACCCGGGCCACGCCCTCGCTGGTGACCGAGCGGGCGGTCTGGGCCTCTCGGACGAAGCGCTGGGCGAGGTTCTCGTCCTGAGTGAGTTCGGGCAGGAGTACCTTGACGGCCGCGGGGCGCCCCCGCGCGTCCCGTCCCAGGTACACCTTGCCCATGCCGCCCTCGCCGAGGACCCCGACGACGCGGTAGGGGCCGAGGCGGAGTGGGTCTCCGGGGCCGAGGGGTTTCACGCGGTGCGCTCCTTGGCGGTGGGGGGCGTGGCGTACCGGCGCAGGGTGGGGGGCGCGTCTGGTGGCCGGTGGGTTGGTGTGGTGGTGGGCCGATGGGTTGGTGGGTTGGTGCGGGGCGGGGGCTCAGGCCAGGGGCAGGGCGAAGGTCTCGCGCAGTTCCCGGACGTACAGGCGCTCGCGCGCGTAGTCGGGGGTCAGCACGGTCGCGTCGGTCTCGTACGTCCACACGGCGCGCCGGGTGGTGAGGTCCACCGCGCGCAGCCCCTGGTCGTCAAGGCTGTAGAGGTACTTCCTGCCGATCACCGGTGGCACGTCGCGGTTCAGGCGTCGGCCCTTGAAGTCCTTCTCCAGCCAGTTGAGGCTGCCGGTGAGGGCGTCGACGGCGACGACGCCGCGGTCGCCCTCGGTGCAGTACAGGACGCCGTCGCGGAGGGCGGGGGCCCCGTACACGCGCTCCTCGCCCGCGCTGTCGCCGACGTCGCGGCTGCCGTTCTCACCGAAGAGCCACCCGAGGGCGCCGTCGGACAGGTCACGTGCCATCACCGCCTCGTCGCAGAGGTAGACATGCCGCTCGTCGCGGACGATGCGGCTGGGCGGCACGCTGCTGTAACCCTCCGTCTCCGACCACCGCTGCCTGCCGTCGCGCGTGGCGTGCACCGCCACCTCGACGGACTCGGTGTAGGGGTCCTTGCGCCACAGGAACAGGTTCTCGCCGGTGACCGAGCCGCCGAGGAAGGGTGGCCCGTACTGGTCACCCGGCTCGTCCACGGGGCGGCGCCAGTGCTCGCGCCCGGTGCGCAGTTCGACGGCCAGGAGGTACCAGCGGTTGCCTGACGTCGTGCGGGCGGTCAGGTAGGCGCGGCCTCCGGCGACGCACAGGAGTTGGTTGCGCACCTCGTCGCCGGCGAAGTCCGTCGTGTCCACCCGGGGGTTGGCGAGCCTTCCGCTGGTGGGGTCGATCTCGCCGAGCACGAGGGAGCGGCCCTCGTCGTGCTCGCGCAGCGCGTAGACCCTGGTGCCGTCGCTGGCCCAGCGCCAGCCGTCGCCCATGTTGGCCTGCCAGGTGCCCTCGCCGCTTTCGGCGTTGACACCGGTCAGCACGATGCCGGCGGGTACGGCGAGCCCCTGCTTGGTCGGCAGGACGTCCCCGTACGCCTCCGGGCGGCGGACGGGGAACGTCCACAGCCGGGCGGGGGGCTTGGCCGGCGCGGCCGTGGGCTTGGCTTCGGCGGGCTTCCTGGCGTCGTCCTTCGTCGTGTCCCGGCCGGCCAGCCAGGCCCACACTCCGCCGCCGGCCAGGCCGGCACCGGCGAGCGCCGCGCCGCCGGTCAGCGCGAGCAGCCGGCGCCGCGAGGGGCCGGGGGCGGCCGGGGCCGCGGCGGGCGCGGGCACGTCGGGTGGTGGGGGTGGCTGCCGGTCCGGCGGTGTGCGCCACACCTCGGCGCCGCGCCGGGCGATCTCCCGGAGCACGGCGTCCGGCAGCGCGTCCACCCACGAGGGTGGGGCCTCGCCGGCGCCGAGTTCGGTGGCCAGCTCGTCGAGGGTGGGCCGGTTGGCCGGGTCCTTGGCCAGGCACCGGGCGAGCACCGGGGCCAGGTCGGGGTCGACGCCGCCGAGGTCGGGCTCGGCGTAGCGGACGCGGAAGAGGAGTTCGGCGGGCCCGCCGGCGCCGAACGGGCCGTGCCCGGAGGCCGCGAAGACGAGGACGCCGGCGAGCGCGAAGACGTCGCCGGCCGCTCCGTGTGCCAGGCCGGCCGCCTGCTCCGGTGACATGAACGCGGGCGTGCCGGTGGCGTCGCCGGCCTGGGTGCCCTGCTCGGCGCCGATCGCCTGGGCGATGCCGAAGTCGATGATCCTCGGCCCGGTCGCGGTGAGCAGGATGTTGGACGGCTTGAGGTCGCGGTGCACCGCCTCCGAGCGGTGCAACCGCGCCAGGCCCTCGGCCAGGGCGGCGCCCACCACGCGCACCGCGGGCGCCGGCAGCGCCCCGCCGGCCTGTACGGCGACGTCCAGCGGCGGCCCGATGACGTATTCCGTGGCCAGCCAGGGTCGCGGCGCGGAAGGGTCGGCGTCGTGCACCGCCGCGCCGTACCGCCCGCCGTTCACGCGCGCCACGTCGGTCTCCAGCCGGAAGCGGGCGCGCAGTGCCGGTTGGGCGGCCAGGCGGTCGTGCAGCGTCTTGACGGCGACGGTGCGCCCGCCCGCCGTGCGGGCCAGGTAGACCGTGCCCATGCCACCGCCACCGAGCCGGGCCACCAGCCGGTAGGGACCCATGGTGGGGGGATCGTCGTGCAACAGGGCCGACAGCATGTCGCTAGCGCACCTCCGTGGGGTGGGCGGGGAGTTCGGCGGCGAGCGCGTTCGCGGACTGCGTGGCCAGGGCCGCGACGACGCGGCCCGGCAGTGACACCGGCTCCGCCGTGGCGGTCAGGGTTCCGTACGCGGCACCGGGCGCCAACTCGGCCAGGACGTGGGCCGGTTCGGGCCTGCCGTCCGGGTCACGCGACAGGCAGGCCGAGATGAGCGGGCGCAACCCGGCGGGGATCTCGTTCCGCTCGGGTACGGCGTGGCCGGTGGCCGCGTAGGCCAGGACCGCGCCGAGCGCGTACACGTCGCCGCGCGGGTCGACCGGGGCGCCGGCCAGGTGCTCCGGGGCCAGGCACTCCTGGTCGACGCCGGGCAGGCCGGCGCGCGGCGTGCCCTCGGGCGCGGCGGCGCGTACCGTCCCGAAGCAGGCCAGCAGCGGGCCGTAGGCGGTGAGCAGGACCGCGGCGGGGCACACGCCGGCGTGGGTGATGCCCAGTACGTGCGCGGAGGCCAGGGTCTCGGCCAGCGCGGCGCCGATGGCGCGCACCGCGCCCTCGGGCAGCGGGCCGCCGTGCGCGGCCAGGGCCGCGGTCAGCGGGAGGACGGGTTGGTACGGGGAGGCGTGCCAGGGAAAGGCGGCGGTGCCACCGAGTTCGGCCACCGGCCAGAATCCGGGCTGGTTCAGTTGGTTGGCCCACCGCGCCTCGGCCGCCCAGCGGGCCGGGTCGGCGCCCGGCGCGGGCAGGCTGACGAGGACGGTGCGCTCGCCGTCGGCGCCGCGCGCCAGGTAGCGGCGTTCCGGCGGCACGCGCGGGGAGCGCGCCGCGTCCAGTCTGGCGAGTGCGACGTACTCCCCTACGCGTGGTGGGTCCGCTGGCTGTAACCCGTGCATGGCCGCCCCCTCAGCTCGCGTTGGCAGGCGAGCCTACCGGCGCGCGCCCCAGCACCTGGGGCGGGGGTTGCCGGGGTCGCCGGCCCGGCCGGGGCGATGCGCCGGGGGCTCGGCGCGGGGGTGAGGCGGGGGCGCGGCCGGGGTCCGGGCGGCCGGGCAGGACGCGGCGGGCTGGCGCGCCGACCGGGGCTCGGGGCACCCGCGCCCCGTTGGCTCGGCGGCCGGTCTCCGTACGCGGCGCGGGCCGTGCGCGGCGTGTGACGGGGCCTCAATGGCGCTGCGGCGGGCGGAAGATCGGCTCGGTGGTTCACTCGTCCCGCGGGCCTCATGGGTCACTGTGCCACCCCGCGCCGGGAGTTGGCCGCGCGGCCCGCGCGGACCCCGTTGACCCCGGGATACGGGCGGAGCGGGCCCCTGGGCGGCCTCGGCGACGCGTCGGTGACGGTGGGGCGGCGCCGGGGGTGCGGGAGTGGTGGGCGGAATAAGGGCATGAATTGGTCTAGTCCTACCTTGGTTCAGACCATTGACATGCCCATATCGCCAGGGATATTCCATAATCCCCAACCGCTGCGCACCGGGATTCCTAGCGGCCCCTTCTCACTCAGCTTGGACAATCATGAGACGTAAGCGCTCGCTCCGCGCGGCCCTCGCCGCGACCGTCACCGCTGTGGTTGCAGCGGGCATGACCGTGATCGGCGGCGGCACCGCCGAGGCGGCGACCCCACTGCCGCCCCGCGTCTTCGCCCCCTACTTCGAGGCCTGGACCGGGGAGAGCCCGGCCGCCATGGCCAAGGAAGCCGGCGTGAAGTACCTGACGATGGCCTTCATCCAGACCGAGGCCAAGGGTTCCTGCACGCCGTACTGGAACGGCAGCACGAGCACCCCGATCTCCCAGGCCACCTTCGGTGAGGACATCAAGACGATCCAGGCGAGGGGCGGCGACATCATCCCCTCGTTCGGCGGCTACACGGCCGGCACCACCGGCACCGAGATCGCCGAGAGCTGCAACGACGTCGACAAGATCGCCGCCGCGTACCAGAAGGTGATCACCACCTACGACATCTCGCGGCTCGACATGGACATCGAGGTCAACGCGCTGGACAACACCGCCAGCGTCGACCGGCGCAACAAGGCCATCAAGAAGGTCCAGGACTGGGCCGCGCAGAACGGCCGCAAGCTCGAGGTCTCGTACACGCTGCCGACCACCACGCGCGGGCTGGCCGAAAGCGGCCTGGCGCTGCTCCGGAACGCGGTGAGCAACGGTACGAAGGTCGACGTCGCGAACATCATGACGTTCGACTACTACGACAACCAGCCCCACGACATGGCCAAGGACACCGAGACCGCGGCCCAGGGGTTGCGCGACCAGCTCGCCCGCCTCTACCCGGACAAGACCGACGCGCAGCTGTGGGGCATGATCGGCGTCACCGAGATGCCGGGCGTCGACGACTTCGGTCCGGCCGAGACGTTCACCCTGGCCAACGCCAGGCAGGTGTACAACTGGGCGGTCGGCAAGGGCATCAACACGCTGTCGATGTGGGCGCTCCAGCGGGACAACGGTGGCTGCCCCGGCGGCGGGGCGCGCAACGACTGCTCGGGCATCGAGCAGAACACCTGGGACTTCAGCCGCATCTTCGCGCCGTTCACCAGCGACACCAAGCCCCCGACCAGTGACTTCTCGGTGACGACGACGCCGACGTCCGGCTCGGTCACCGCGGGCGGCACCGCGACCACCACCGTGCGGACGGCCGTGACGGCCGGCGACGCGCAGAAGATCGACCTGACCGTCAGCGGCGCGCCGAAGGGCATCGCCACCTCGCTCAGCCCGCGCTCCGTGACGGCGGGCGAGTCCTCCACCCTCACCTTCACCGCGGCCCCCGAGGTGAAGTCGGGTACGTACACGATCAGCGTCAACGGCGCGGGCGCCGACGTGAACCACTCGGCCTCGTACACCCTGACCGTCGTCGGCGACAACGGCAGCGAGTGCTCGGCGAGCCCCTGGTCGGCCGAGACGGTCTACACCGGCGGCCAGCAGGTCTCGCACCAGGGTCACACCTGGAAGGCCAAGTGGTGGACGGTGGGCGAGGAGCCCGGCACCACCGGCGAGTGGGGCGTCTGGCAGGACCTCGGCGCCTGCTGACCTGACACCCTCAACGCCCCTCACACCGCACACGGACGGCCGGCAGGCACTCGCCTGTCGGCCGTCTCCGTGCCCACGCGAGCCCGCGCCCGTACGCGGCACGCGCCGCCCCGTACGGCCGTCACCTGCGCCGCGGCGGGGCCACCACGCCCGGCACCGGACCCGCCGCGACGACGGCGGAAGTTTCGCACCGACCTACCCTCTTGACCGTGTCCCGACAAGCAGTACGGTCTAGACCAAGTAGGAGGCGTCGGCCGCCGCACCGGCCGGCGATGAGCCGCGCACCCCCACCCGGTCGCCCCTGACATGCCGCGCCCGTGCCTCCCGCGACCATCGCCCGCCCACAGCGGGCCCCCCACCGAAGGAGCCGACATGCACGGTAAGAAGAAGCTGGCCGTCACCCTCGGCGCGGCCATCGCGCCACTCCTGGCGGTCTGCCTGCCCTCCGGCACGGCCAGCGCCCACGGCTACATCTCCTCGCCCCCCAGCCGGCAGGCCCAGTGCGCGGCCGGCACCATCGCCTGCGGGCCCATCAAGTACGAGCCGCAGAGCGTGGAAGGCCCCAAGGGGCTGCGGAGTTGCAGCGGTGGCAACGGCCGCTTCTCCGAGCTGGACGACAACAGCAAGGGCTGGAAGGTCACCCCCGTCAGCCGCACCACCAGCTTCAACTGGCGCCTGACCGCCCGCCACGCCACCAGCACCTGGCAGTACTTCGTGGGCAGCACCAAGGTCGCCGAGTTCAACGACGGCGGAGCACAGCCTGGCTCGACGGTGACCCACCAGGTCAACTTCGGCAACATCTCCGGCAAGCAGAAGGTGCTGGCGATATGGAACATCGCCGACACCGCCAACGCCTTCTACGCCTGCGTGGACGTCAACATCAGCTAGCGCGAACGCGCGCCAGCGCGCCTCGCCCAGCCCCTCGACACGGCCTGGCCACGGCCCGACGTGGCCAGGCCGTGTCGGGGCGGTGTCGGCCAGCCTGGTCACGCGGCGAGACCCAACCCCGGAGCGCCCCGCGGCCTGCCCAGCCGCGGGGCGCTCCCAGGTGGCGTCGGGCCTGGCGCTCCGGCTTCCCGTCGCGCGCGAACAGGCGCGCGGCGCGGTCAGGTCGGCAGGACGCAGCCGACGGAGACGGTGGCGAACGGGGGGCCGGAGCGGGTGAGGGCGCCGGTCTCCTTGTCGACGGTGAACGTGCCGATCGTCTTGCCGTACTGGTTGCCCGAGAACAGCAGGTCGCCCGCCGGCGAGAGGCTGATGTGCCGGGGCCAGGAGCCGCCGCACGGCACGGTGTCGAGCAGCCGCAGGCCGGCGCCGCCGCCGGTGACGGCGAACCGCGCGATGCTCTCGTGGCCACGGTTGGACAGGTAGACGAAGCGGCCGTCGGCCGAGATGGTCACCTCGGAGGGGTAGTTGCGGGTGCCCGGGTCGGTGCCGTCGGGCAGGGTGGGTTGGCTGTCGCCGTTGGTGAGGACGCCGGTGGACGGGTCGTAGGAGCAGACGGTGATCGTGCTGTTCAGCTCGTTGGCCACGTACGCGTAGGGGGCCGTGGGGTGGAACACCATGTGGCGGGGGCCGGCGCCGGGCACCGACCTGGCCTCGGACACGGGCCGCAGTGCGCCGCCCGGACCGAGCCGGTAGGTGTACACCGTGTCCGTGCCGAGGTCGACGGCGAAGACGTAGGCGCCCTTGGGGTCGGTGAGGATCTGGTGCGCGTGCGGCCCCTCCTGGCGTTCGGGGTCGGGGCCGGAGCCGACGTGCTGGACGAGTGCGGTGCGCGCGCCCACGCGGCCGTCGCCGCCCAGGGTGTGCGCGGCCACGCTGCCGGCGCCGTAGTTGGCGCTGAGCAGGTAGCGCCCGCTGGGGTGGACCGCGAGGTGGGTGACGTTGGCGCCGCCGGTGGACTGGGCCCGCCCCAGCGCCGCCAACCGGCCGCCCGCGCCGATGGTGAACGCGCGGACCGCCCCCTCGCGGCCCGCGTTGTCCAGCGCGTAGAGCACCTTGCCGGAGGGCGCCAGGGCGAGGAAGGACGGGTCGGTCACCGCGGCGAACGCGCTCTTCCTGGTCAGCGCGCCGGTCGCGGTGTCGTACGCGCAGGTGATGATCCCGCTGCCGTACGTGCCGAGGAACGCGTAGCGCGGCGCGGCCGTGGCGCGCCCGCCGGTGGCGGGCGCCGGCAGGGCCTGCGCGGCGGACGCCCCGCCGAGCACGGCGGCGCCCAACACGCCGGCGCCGAGCGACCCGACGAACGAACGGCGTCCGATACCGGGGCCGGTGCGGAGGGGGTGCTCCGAGCGGTGTGGGGACATGATGGGCACCTTTCGTACCTGGGGCTGGGGCGTGCGCCTGGGGGCGGGGTGGCGTGCGTGACGCCAGATGACATGGCTTGGTCAAGAAGCGTGCTGCCTCTCGCCGCTTAGGTACAGACCAATTAGCGCCAAGGCAACGCCCGCAGGGGCGTGTCGGCACCACGTACGCGGCGGCGGGTGCCGGCGGGGCGGGCGCGGGAACGCTCGCGCGCCGGGCGACTGGACCGGTGCTCGGCGGCTGGGCCGGTGCTCGGCGGGGGCGGCCGGTTCCTGGCGTCTGGCGCCGATGGGCAGACAGTGGCGGTGCGGCCGGGGCACGCGCTCGCGCGCTCGCGCGTCCGCGCGTCAGCGTGTGCGCCGGGTCGGCTTCCTCGCGCTGTGCGGGTCGGCCGGCAGTGGCTCAGTCGGCGGTGGCGCGGCCGTCCAGGCCGGCGAGCAGCGCGGCCTCCTCGTGCGGGGTGAAGCCGCGGTTCATCGGCGGGGTGCCGCGCTCGCGGTCCCAGGCGAGCACGTCCGCGACCGTCACCGCGAGCGGTGTCGCCGTCAGCCCCGCCGCCCGGGCGCGCGCCGCGCTGCGCTGCTGGGAGGACCACACCGGACGCACCAGCGGGAACATCGGCGGCGCGGACTCCGCCGGCACCCGCACGATCTCCGGGACGGTTCCGGCCACCCGCCCGCAGGTGGCGATCAGGCCGCCGAGCGTGACGGGTTCGGCCGGCCCCACCGCCGTGAACGCCCCCGGGCGGTCGTCCAGGACCAGCCGCACCACCAGGCGCGCGAGGTCCCGGGCGTCCACGATCTGGACCGGCTGCTCCGGATCGGCCGGCAGCGCCACCCGCCCGCCACGGGCGGCCCGGCGTACCCAGTAGGTGAAGGTGTCCGACGGGTCGTAGGGGCCGGCCACCCTGCCGGGTCGCACGATGGTCGCCCGCTCGCCGTAGCGTGCCCACACGTCGTCCTCGCAGGCCACCTTGAGCCGCCCGTAGGTCTCGCCGTCGATCTCCTCGGTGGCGCGGAACGGCGCGCGGCGCGGCGTGTCCTCGTCCGAGCCGGGGCCGACGCCCGCCTGTTGGTAGACGGCGTGGCTGGAGATGAACAGGTACCGGTGGACCCGCTCCCGCAGGGCGTCCATCGCCTGTCCCACGTGGCGGGGCACGTAGCCGCTGACGTCGACCACGGCATCCCAACGGCCCCGGTCCAGGGCCCGGTAGTCGCCGGTGTCCCGGTCGCCGATGAGCCGGGTGAGCCGTGGGAAGAGGTCCATCCCGGTTCTCCCTCGGCCGAAGAGGGTCACCTCCACGTCGCGGCGCAGGGCCTCCTCGACCACCGCACGGCCCACGAACGACGTGCCACCCAAGACGAGAACGCGCATGACGGCTGACCCTAACGCGCGCGCCCGCCGATCCCCTGGGCGAACGCCGGCCACGTGACCGGCGGTTGGCTCGATCCCGCCTCGACAACGGCCCGGTGGCACGGGTGCTCGGGCCGGCCCGTGGGACGGCTGGTCGCGCGGCCGGGCGCGCGAGGGGGGCGCCATGGCGTGGTGGGCGAGCCGCGCGGCGGGCGGGCTCGGACCGAACTGGCCGAATGTTATGGCCCGTTGACAGTTCTCTGAAACGAACGCGTGTGCAAGGCTCCGCACCGGCGGCGCACGGTCACGCGCGGGAAGGAGGCCGATCGGCGCTCGCCGGACACCGATTCCTCCCCCACAAAGGAGTGTGTGATGGTTTCCACCAGACGCTGGGGCCGCCTGGCCGGTCTCGCCGTCGCGGCAACCGGTCTCGTGGCCGTCAGCTTCGGCCCCGTCTCTCCGCAGGCGTCCGCAGCCCGGTCGGACGCCGCCCCGGCCGCGGCCTCCGCCGCCCGCTCGACCAACCCCACCTCGGCCAACCCCGCCTCGGCTCCCGCGCCCTCCGCGGCCGGCACCGAGCGGGCGAGCGAGCGCTCGCTGCGCTACGGCGACGCCGGCCGGTCCTGGAGCACGGAGATCCGCTCGCCCGGCGCGTCCTACGTCAAGGTGCACTTCGCCTCCCTCAAGCTCGCCGGCGACGACCGGGTGACCGTGGCCTCCCCCGACCGGCGCGAGGTGCACACGTACTACGCCGACCGGGACCGGGGCTCGGACTACACCGTGCACGGTGACTCCGGGTTCGCGGCCCTGTCGATCGACGGCGACACCGCGGTCGTGACCCTGCACGCGACCGGGGCGCGGGACGCCGAGCCACTGGCGCGCCGTGGCTACGGCGTGCGGATCGACAAGCACTTCCGCGGCTTCGACGCCGCCGAGCGGGCCGCGCGCGCCCCGTCCACCCGGAGCGTGTGCGGCACGGACGCGCGCCGGGACGTGGCCTGCTACCGGACCAGCCACCCCACCGAGTACGCCCGTGGCAACGCCGTCGCCCGCCAGTTGCTCAGGGGCACGGGACACTGCACGGCATGGCGGGTGGGCAACACCAACCGCATGCTCACCAACCAGCACTGCATGGAGAGCGCCGCGGACCTGCGCGCCAGCGAGTTCCAGTTCGACTACCAGTGCGCGACCTGCGGCGGCAACAACCCGGGCCCCGGCACCAAGGTGAGCGGCCAGCAACTGATCAAGCTGAGCGCCCTGTCCGATCTCGACTACGCGCTGTTCAGCGTCAACAGCTTCGAGAGCATCCAGAAGTACGGCACGCTCTACCTCGACCCGCGCACCCCCAAGGCCGGCGAGCGCATCTACATCCCGGGTCACGGCGACACCACGCCCAAGCGGCTCTCCCTCTACGAGGAGACGCAGGGCGGCGCCACCTGCAAGATCGACGTCGTGTCGTCCGGCGTCAACACCGGCTACCGGTGCGACACGTCCGGCGGCAACTCGGGCTCGCCGGTGCTGGCCGCCTCGTCGCACAAGGTCATCGCCCTGCACCACCTGGGCGGCTGCCCGAACTGGGGCACCCGGATCTCGCTGGTGTACGACCAGATCAAGGGTGACATCGACAACACCCAACGCGCGCCCGCAGCAGCCGTGTAACCCCCACCCCATCTCACCGCACACCGCCACCCCCCGTGGCTGACCCTGCCCTGCGCACGGGCGCTCACAGGGGTGGCGCCGGTGCCCGGCGCGGCGGGACCAGCCTCCCGTCGCGCCGGGCCCTCCCGTCACGTGGGCCGTGGGGCCCCGCGGCCCCGCTCACGGCTTGCGCGCCATGCCGGTCGTCTGGTCCGGCGCGGAGTCCGCAGTGGCCGTGGTCAGGGTCAGGAAACTGCCGCTGGGCAGCGGCTCCACCAGCCGCCGCACGATGCCGTACGGATCGTCACCGTCGTCGAGGAAGTGGACGACCGCGATGACACTCAGGGCGGTCGGCCGGGACAGGTCGAGCGTGTCGCGCACCTCCCGGGAGTCGATGACGGACTCCGGGTCGCGGAGGTCGGCCTGGAGGAAGCTGGTGCGGCCCTGCGGGGTGCTGTCCAGCAGGGCCTGGGCGTGGGCCAGCACGATCGGGTCGTTGTCCACGTGGACCACCCGGCTCTCGGGTGTGATGCCCTGGGCCACCTCGTGCAGGTTGGGTGGGGATGCCGGTGCCGATGTCGAGGAACTGGACGTAAGTCGTCGGTCGCGCACCGTATCGTGCGGCGAGCCGCCGGCCGCGTCCGCCCCGTCGCGTGCGCGCGGCGCCACGGCGGAGTCACGGCGGAGTGCGGTGTTCCGGCAGGCGGCGGTGGGTCGCGCGGTGTGCGGGGCCCGCAGGTTGTTGCCGAGAATCGGCCGCCCGCTCCCGCTGCCGGCGATCAGCGCCTTACGATACGGATGCGCACACGGGACCACGGGGGGCTTGGTGTCCAGCATGTCGCAGAACAGTTCGCGGTGTGACGTCTCATCAGGATGGCTCGACGGCGCGGGGCTGCGGCGCATGCGGCGGCTGGCCGGCAGGCTGCCGGGCGGCGTGGAGTTGTACGGGCTGCTGCCCGGGGGCGGCATCGTCTTCGCTGACCGGGACGGCGTCCGGGAGCTGGGGCCGGAGCGGGAGTTCCTCCGCTTCATCGACGACGGCCAGTTCGCGCACTACCTCGTCGGCGACGCCGCCACCTCGCCCGGACGGCCCTCCAACGCGACCGTCAAACTGGGTGTCGTCGGCCCACGCAGCGCCTTCACGCCGCACGCGCACGGCGGCGAGCACTTCGTCCTCAGCCTGGGCCACGCCGCCTGCGGCCTCTACGACGCGGACCGCGCGGAGGTCACCCAGGTCCCGCTGGTGCCGGGCGTCATGATCCGTATCCCGGAGATGATGCCCCACTCGTTCGCCAACCGGGGCGGCGCGCCGCTGACCATCCTGGCCGCCAACACCGGCTACGGCATCGACCACGAGGACTACGCGATCACCGCCCGGGAGGCGGAGCGGCGCTCGGCCGCGGCCTCCGGAGGCGGGCCGGCCGAGGCCGGTGCCGTCACAGCCGACGGGCCGCTGGGCACGGTGCCGCGCGCCGGCACCGACTTCGCGGCGCTCGCCGCGGCGCTGCGCGACATCGAGGGCGCGCAACGGCTGCGGGGCACGGGCACCACCACCGTGCGGGAGCGGCTGGCCACGCGCATGCGCCGGATCGCCAGCGCCCTGGAGGTCCCGCGGTGATCTGCCCGCACTGCGACGCGTCGCTGCTGCGCAAGGAGCGGCCTCACCACGTGTGTAGCAAGTGTCGGCGGCGCTACGCGCTCGATCCGAAGACCAACCCCCTGGGGCTGCACGATCTCCGGGTGCGTCGGGTGGTGGCCAAGATCACCGACGACGGGCGGTTGCCGTGCACGCCGGGGCACCTGTGGTACGCCCTGTCGCGCAGGTCGCTGCGGTCGCGCCCCATCGGCGGTGCCTACGTCGCCGTGGCGCTGCTCGGCGCGGCCCTGCTCACGGGCGGGTTCTTCGCCGGCCCGGCACCGCTCGCCTACTTCGGCTTCGTGCTGGCGCTGCTCGCCCTGGTGCTGTGCCTGGTGGCGGCGGCCGACCGTGAGCAGGGGCGGCCGAAGATGCTGCCCGGCGCGTTCCGCAGGGACGTACTGGAGCCGTGGGTGGAGGTGTACGGCGAGCTGCCGCCGGGCGTGGTGGAGGACCGGCGCTATCCGGCGCCCGGTGGCGCGTCCGGCGCCGGACAGGCCACCACCCTGCTGTGTCCCGACCTGTCCGTCGCCACCCTCATCGCCGCTGCGGGTCTGCCGGAGCGCCACGGCCTGCTGCTGGTGCGCGACCTGCCCGAGGTGTCCGCGCGGGGCCCGGTCATCGTGTTGCACGACGTCAGCGCGCCGGGCCTGTTGCTGCCCTGGCGCGTGCGCGAGGCGCTGCCGGGGCGCAGGGTCATCGACGCCGGGGTGCCGTTGCGCGCGGTGCGCGGCGTGCCCAACGCGGTGCCCTACCGGGACCACCAGCCCGGTGGAGCCGTGCTGTCCCGTCTCGCCGAGGTGGGCGACTACACCTCCGACGAGCTGGCCTGGCTGCGTAAGGGTTGGACGTATCCGCTCGTCGCGGTCCCACCCGGCCGACTCCTGGACGCCGTGAGCCGCGTCGCCGAGCGGGTGGGGCGAACCGCCAGCGCCGACCGGGGACGCGCCGCCGCCGTCGGCTTCCTGACCTGGCCGGACGAGGGGGCGCCATGACGTGTCCGCACTGCCAGGCGAGGCTGTTGCGCAAGGAGCGGCTGGGCAGCACGTGCTCCCGCTGCCAGCGCGCGTTCGCCCTGGACCCCAAGGTGCACGGGCGGGGCATGAACGACCTGCGCGTCCGCCGCCGGGCCCAGCAGGTCACCCAGGACGGGCGGCTCAAGGTGACCCTCACCCAGTTCTGGTACCTGACGCACACGGGCAACCACTACACGGAGGCCCGGCCGCCCAGCGGCAAGCCGCGCCGGTACGTCTGGCTGCTGGTGGCGCCGGTGGTCGCCGGGATCATCGCGGGCACGATCGCGCTCCCCGTGCAGCCCGGCCTCAAGTGGTGGCTGGCCGCGATGGCGTGCCTGTTCGTGTGCGGCATGGCGGCCAAGGCCCAGGACGCGTACACGCCGGCCCGCCCCGCGTGGGCGAGCGTCGAGCCCTCGTACGCCTCCTTCCGCGCGATGATGCGCGGCCGGTGGACGCAGGTGTACGGCGCGCTGCCGACCGGGATCGTGGACGACGAGCTGTACGTCGCCCCGGCGCGGCCGGCGATCGTGCCGCGGGTCGCGTTGCTCTGCTCCGACCGGGCCGTCGGCGCCTTCCTGTCGGTCAACGGCCTGCCGCGGCGACTGGAGATGACGGTGGCACCCACCGTCGACGAGTTGCCCGCCGATGTGCCGGTCGTGGTGCTGCACGACGCGAGCGCGCAGGGCGCGTTGCTGGCCCTTGAGACGCGGGCGACGCTGCCCGGCCGGGTGGTCGTCGACGCCGGCCTCTCGGTGCGCACGGCCCGCGACAGGCGGCTCGTGCGGCGGTTGAGCGAGCCGTCGGGGGTCAGCTCGGCGTATCTGCGCGCGGCGGCCGGGCTGCCGTTGACGTTGGCCGACTGGCTGGCCGACGGCTGGTGGTACCCGGTCGCCGCGGTGCCCCCGGCGCGGTTGGTGACCGTGGTCGAGCGCGCGGTGGAGCAGGCCGTGCAGCAGGGCCGGATCGCGGGCGACCCGCGGCACCGACGCGCCGCCACGACCGGCTTCATGACCTGGCCCGCCGCTCCCGGCGCCGCTGACACGAAGGGCGGGACGACCCCATGACAGCGCCAGGCGTGCCGGCCGGGCACCAGGGACAGGCGGCGGGCCGCGGGCTCGCGACGCGGGTCGTCGACCGGGCGATCACCGTGGCCGCGGCGCGCGCCGCCGCGCCCGGCGGCATTCGCTTCACCGAGCGTCAGCTCTACTACGCGACGTGTCGCGCCCTGTGGCCCGCCCCCGCCCTGTTGGGCCGCCTGCCACACTCCCCCGCGCCCTCCCTGCGGCTGACCCACTTCACGCGGGCGCTGCGGGCCCGCGAGACGGCGGTGCCGGGCCTGTTGAGCCAGGCCGAGATCGGGGCGGCGGCCGGCCCCGGGGCGGGCCAGGCCCGGGAGCCCGACCTGTACGACTACGGGCTGCCGCGGCTGCTGGTCTGCCAGGACCGCTCGCTGGCGCGCATGTTGGTCGCCAACCACGTGCACCTGGAGGCCGGCTGCCCGGTCGTGGCCGCCGAGGAGTGCTGGCCGCTCGACGCCCGCCTGGTGGCCGCCCTGGAACGGGCGGAGGGCGCCACCGTGTACGTCCTGCACGACGCGAGCCCGACCGGTGTCGCGCTGCCCGCCCGGCTGCGGGCCCGGCTCGGCCCGGTGCCGGGGGTGCGGGTGTCCTCGCTCGGGCTCGTACCGCGACACGCCGCCGCGCTGCACCTGGCGTCCGGGCGGGCCCGGGGGCCGGTGGCGCTGCCCGAACCGCTGCCCAGGGGGCTGCGCCCGCGCGAGGTGGCCTGGCTGGCGCGCGGCCGGTTCGCGCAGCTCGCCGCCGTACCGCCGGATCGGCTGCTGCGCGCGGTGCTGCGCCGCACGCGCGGGCCACGCCCGCCACGGCCGACGGTCTGGAACGAGCTGCGTGACCTGCGTGCCGCCGGCTTCCTCACCTGGCCGACGCCGTGAGGCCGCTCGGCACGCCCGGCGCCGCGCGCTGCCCGGGACACCGCCCGCCCACCGTCGACCGCACACCCGAGGACCTCAGATCATGATTCGGCCACGTGACATCGGCTACACGGACGAGCTGCTCGCCGACGGCAGCGTCCACCGCGCGTACGAGGACGGCCGCCAGGAGTGGCGCCGCCGCGGGGACGACGGACTGGTGCACTGGCACGACGACCGGGGCGCGTCGGGCACCGACGAACAGTTGGGCCAGCGCGTCATCAAGCGCGCCTACGCCGACGGGCGGGTGGTCTACGGGCGGGACATCGGCTACGGCCGGACGGTGTGGGGCCGGGGCGAGACCATGCTCGTCAACCGGACGTCGTTCGGCGGCCGGACCGGTGCCGCGCTGGCCGCGCTCGGCGTGGCCGGTCTGGCCGTCACCGCCGCGCAGCTCCCCCCGCCGTACCTGACGCCGGCGGAGGAGGAGGCGCTACGGCAGCAACAGGCGGCCCAGGGATCGGGCGGCGGTGGCGGCGAGGTCGGCCTGGGCGGCGAGGAGGAAGCGGGCTGGGAGGGGGACTGGGAGGCGGACGACGGTGGCTGGAGCGACGACGACTTCGGCTGACCCGCCCCCGGTTCCCGCCCCCGTGCTTACCCGCGGGTGGCACGCGCGACGCGGTCGACGTGCGCCGCGCCTACCCGTCCACTCACCCACCCACAGGCTCGCCCGTTGGTCGAGCACGCAGACGAGGGAGAGGAGCCTGTCATGGCTCGCCTGTGCGCCTGTCTGGCGCCCGACGCCGAACGGGCCCGTGGCCACCTCGCCGCGATGGGCGCCACCCCGGGCGGGCCGGTCGGCGCCGTCCCGGCGGACGCGTTGGCGCCCGGGCTCGGGTTGGTCGTCTCCGAGCCCGGCCACGCGGATGGCCCCTTCGCCGCCCACGGGCTGACCGGCGTCGGCGAGGTCACCGTGCACAACCGCGCGGAGCTGTGTGCCGCGCTGGTGGCGGCCGGTGACGTGCCGCCGCCCGGCTGCTCCGACGGCGAGTTGTTGCTGCGCTGCTGGGCCCGGCTCGGGGAGGCGGGCGTCGCGCTGGCCGAGGGCATGTTCGCGCTCGCCGTCCGGGACGGCGCCGACCTGTTGCTGATCCGCGACCACGTCGGGGCGCGCACCCTGTTCTACGCCCGGGCCGACGGCTGCTGGGCCGCGTCGTCGTCGCTGCGGGCGCTGCGCCGCTGGCCGGCGCTCGGCACCGGCGTGAACCTCGCGGCCGTCCGCTCGTTCCTGACCTTCGCCTACCTGCCCGGCGACGAGACGCTGCTGCGTGGCGTGCACGAGGTGCTGCCGGGGCGCGTGGTGCGGCTGTCGGCGTCGGGTGCCGTCACCGAGCGGGTGTACTGGGAGCCGCGTGAGCACGTGGCCGACCCGGAGCCGGCGAACGCCTCGGAGTACGTGCTGGCCCTGCGGGCCGCGTTGGAGGAGGCGACGGCGCGGCGGCTGCCGGCGGGCGAGGCCGTCGGCGTGCTGCTGTCCGGCGGGATCGACAGCTCGCTGGTGACGGCGCTGGCCGCGAAGGCGCACGACCAACCAGTGCACACGTACTCGATCAGCTTCGGCGATGAACTCCCCCACGAGCTGGGCTACTCGGGGCTGGTCGCCGCGCACTGCCACACCCGGCACCGGGTGCTCACGGTCTCCGGCGACGCCGTGGCCGCGCGGCTCGCGGACGCGGCGGCGCTGCTCGACAGCCCGGTGGGCGACCCGTTGACGGTGCCCAACCTGATGCTCGCCGAGGCGGTGGCGGGTGACGGGCTGCGGGTGGTGCTCAACGGGGAGGGTGGCGATCCGGTCTTCGGCGGCCCGAAGAACCTGCCGATGCTCGTCCACGAGATGCACCGCGACCCGCTGGGCGGCGAGGACCGCGCCACCGCGTACCTGCGCTCGTACCGCAAGTGCTGGAGCGACCTGCCGGAGTTGCTGACGGCCGACGCGCTGCGGGCGCTGGTCGACGCGCCCGCCCCGCAGCGGTTCGTCGAGCCGTACCTGACCGGGCCGGGGCGGATGGAGTACCTGCTCAACCAGTTGTTGCACTGCAACCTGCGGACCAAGGGCGCGCACCACATCCTGACCAAGGTGGAGCGGCTGACCGCGTCCCGGGGGTTGCAGGGGCGGGCGCCGCTGTTCGACCGGCGGGTCGTCGACCACGCCTTCGCCACGCCGCCCCGGTTGAAGCTGCGCGGGACCGTGGAGAAGTGGGTGTTGAAGGAGGCCGTGCGGGACCTGTTGCCGGCCACCGTCGTGGACCGGCCCAAGAGCGGGATGCGGGTGCCGGTGCAGCAGTGGCTGAGCGGGCCGCTGCGCGAGCTGGGCGGCGACCTGCTGCTCGGCTCGGCCGCGCGGCGGCGGGGCCTGTTCCGGCCGGAGACGGTGCGCGCCTGGATGCGCGGCGACGGCACCCTGCTCCCCCGGCAGGGAGGCAAGGTGTGGCTGGTGCTCACCCTCGAACTGTGGTTGCGCTCCTACGAGTTGTGAGGCGTGGCCGCTCGGGTCGGTGGACCTCGGGGCGTGGCGCGGCCCGGGGTGCCGGGCCGGGCGGGTTGGACGTATCGACACCTGGAGGACGTGAGTCATGAGCAACCCGACATCGGGCGCGGCGACCCTGTCGCTGGTCGACCCCCGTACCGGGCGCGTGCGGGGCGTGGCGAGCCCGGGGCGCGCGGAGGAGGTGGGCCACGCGGTGGCCGCGGCGCGCGCGGCCTGGCCCGCCTGGCGCGCGCTGACGCCGAGGGAGCGTGCGCGCCGGCTGGAGCGGCTCGCCGCGCTGGTCGAGGAGAACGCCGACGCGTACGTGGCGCGGGAGCGGGCGGGTACGGGCAAGCCCGCGGCGGAGGCGGCCGGTGAGCTGGAGCAGGTCGCCGACCTGCTGCGGTTCTACGCGTCGGCGGCCCGCGCCCAACTCGCCCCGGCCGCCGGGCGCCTGGTGGCCGGGCACGAGAGCTGGGTGCGGTGGGAGCCGCTGGGTGTGGTGGGGGTGATCGTGCCGTGGAACTACCCGCTGATGATGGCGGCCTGGCGGTGCGCGCCCGCGCTGGCCGCGGGGAACGTGGTGGTGGCCAAGCCGGCGGAGACCACGCCCGACGCGCTGGCGCTGCTGGCCGACCACGCCGACCAGGCGCTGGGCCCCGGCGTGCTCCAGGCCCTGCCCGGCGATCGGACCACGGGCCGGCTGCTGGTCGAGGCCGCTGTCGACATGGTGGCGTTCACCGGCAGCGAGGCGGCCGGCGCCGACGTGGCGGCCCGGGCCGGGGCCCGGCGGGTCAGCCTCGAACTCGGTGGCAACGCCCCCGCTGTGGTGTTGCCCGACGCGCCCGAGGACACCTGGGCGGAGCTGGCCCGGGCGGTCACGTACAACGCGGGCCAGAGCTGCGCGGCGCCCGCCCGGGTGATCACGTTGCGCGACAACTACGAGGCGGCCGTCGAGCACCTGACGCGGGCCATGGCCCAGCGGGTGGCCGGTCGCGACTTCGGGCCGCTGAACAACGCCGACCAGGCCGCGCGCTACGACGACCTGGTGGCGGCCTCGGGCGCGAAGCGCGACGTGGTGGCCGCGGTGGCGCCCGGGGCCGGGGAGGCGGGCGGCTTCTGGCGCGGGGCGCGGGTGCTGGCCGACCTGCCGGATGACGATCCGGCCGTCGTGCGGGAGGTGTTCGGGCCGCTGCTGACCGTGCAGTGGGCGCCCGATGTGGAGGCAGCCCTGCGCATGGCGTGCGGGGTGCCGCAGGCGTTGGCGGCGAGCGTGTGGACGCGGGACATCGGGCTCGGGCTCGACGTGGCGGGCCGGCTGAACGCGGGCGAGGCGTGGGTGAACTGCCACCTCGTGCAGACGGCCGAGCTGCCGCACGGGGGCAGGGGCGCGTCGGGACAGGGCACGGACCTGAGCGTGTTGGCGCTGCACGAGTACCAGCGGCCCAAGACGGTCACGGCCAGGCTGGCGCTCGGCCCGGCCCGCGCCTAGCCTTCGCCGCCGCCGCCCGCGCGCGGCGGGTCAGTGGCCCGGGAGGTCGAGCCAGTGGGCGTCGCCCGGGGCGACGGTCACCGCGCGGTCGGCGAGTCGTACGGCGATGGGGGTGGCGCCCGAGGCGGGCACGCTGATGCACAGCCTGCCCGAGCGGACGCGCAGGTCCACGCCCCAGTGGTCGTGGAAGCGGACGCAGAAGCCGTACTCGGACAGCTCCGGCAGCGGCACCGGGTCAAGGCGCAGCGCGTCCTCGCGGGCCTCCAGGCCGGTGAGGCCGCGCTGCACCAGGTCCAGGGTGCCGGCCATCGCACCGAGGTGGATGCCCTCGCCGGTGGTGCCGCCCTGGAGGTCGGCGACGTCTCCGGCGAGGGCCTCCTGGAAGTACCGCCAGGCGTCGCCGCGCCGGGCGCGGGCCAACACCCAGGCGTGCACCAGGCCGCTGAGGGTGGACCCGTGGCTGGTGCGCCGCAGGTAGTGGTCGACGGTGGCCTGCCAGCCGGCGTCGTCCAGGTGGTAGCCCAGGCGGTCGAAGAGGCCCGCGAGTTCGGCGGGGGCGAAGAGGTAGCCGAGCATGAGCACGTCGGCCTGCTTGGACGCCTGGTAGTGGTTGACGCTGTCGCCCTCGGACTCCAGGATCCGATCCAGCCGCCTGATGTCGCCGTACCGGCTCCGGTAGCCGTCCCAGTCGAGTTCGGCCAGCGCGCCGTACCCGTCGAACTGGCTGATCACACCCTGGTGGAAGGGGACGTGGAGGCGGCGGGAGACCTCGTCCCAGCGCTCCAGTTCGGTGGAGTCCAGCGCGGTGTGCTCGAACAGCTCACGCCGGCGCGGCTCGGGCAGGGCGCGCATCGTGTCGAGGGCGCGGGCCAGCACCCAGGCCGCGGTGACGTTGGTGTACGTGTTGTCGTCCAGGCCGGGTTCGGCGGCCCCCGGGTAGGCGTCGTGGTATTCGTCGGGCCCGACCACGCCGCGGATGTGGTAGCGCTCGCGCTGCGCGTCGTAGCTGGCCGCGTCGGCCCAGAACCGGGCGATGTGCAGCAGCATCTCGGCGCCCTTGGTGTGCAGGAACTCCGTGTCGCCGCTGGCCTGGCAGTACTGCCACACGTTGTACGCGATGGCCGAGCCGACGTGGTACTGGCGGCGCGAGTGGTCGGGCAGCCAGCGGCCCGAGCGGGGGTTGAGGTGGAGCGTCTGGGTCTCCTCGCGGCCGTCGCTGCCGCTCTGCCACGGGTATCTGGCCCCGGCGCGCCCGGCCTCGGACGCGGCCCGGCAGGCCGCGGGCAGCCGCCGGTGACGGTAGGTCAGCAGCGCCCGGGAGACCTCGGGGAAGTGCAGGTTGAGGTAGGGCAGGACGAACAGCTCGTCCCAGAAGACGTGGCCGCGGTACGCCTCGCCGTGCAACCCGCGGGCGGGCACGCCGACGTCGAGTTCGGCGGTGTGCGGGGAGAGCGTCTGCAGCACGTGGAACAGGTGCAGTCGCAGCACGCGCCCGGCGTCGCCCGGCGCGTGGACGTCGGCGCGCCGCCACAGGTGTTCCCAGGCGGCGCGGTGGGAGCCCAGGAGGCTGGCGTACCGCGGGGCCCGGTGCGCGCCGTCCACCGCGGCCTGGAGCGGGTCGCTGATGGCCGGGTCGCGGGAGGTGTAGAGCGCCACCGTCTTGTCGAGCGTCACGGCCCGCCTCGGGGTGAGGGTGACGGTCAGCGCGCGGGTGACGCGCGGGCCCTCGTGTTCGACGCGGTCCCGGGTGACGCCGCCCCCGCTGACGCGGGTGCGGGCGGCCATGGCGATCCGCAGGTCCGACTCGGTGGTGCGGCAGCGCAGCCACACGGTGTCGGGGTCGGCGCCGGTGTGCAGGTGCGTCAGGTGGCGTCCGGCGAGCTGGCGGTAGCGGGCCACGCCGGAGTTGGTGACGCCGCCGTCGAGCCCGCAGGCGATGTCCAGCGCGCCGGTCCAGCCGTGCGCGCGGAAGACGGTGCGGATGGCCGCCAGGTGCGGGTCGCCCATGTGCACGAGCCGGTGCTGCTCGACGTCGAGGTGGCCGCCGTGCCCGTCGGCGAAGCGCAGGCGGCGGGTGAGGGTGCCCTGGCGCAGGTCGAGTCGCTGGTGGAAGGCGGTGAGCGCGGGGCTGTCGGGGGTGAGCCAGGGGCCGGGGCGCGCGTCGTCGCGGCGGACGCGGTAGCGCACGGGCAGCCAGTTCGGCAGGTTGACCATGTCCTCGTTCTCGACCTGCCGCCCGGCCACGTGGGACACGAGTCGGTTGTAGCAGCCCGCCGCGTAGGTGCCCGGGTAGTGGGTGCCGTCGGCCGCCGTCTCGGGGGCGGCGCCCCTGGTGGCGAAGTAGCCGTTGCCCAGGGTGCACAGCGATTCGCGCAGCGACTCCGCCGCGGGTTGGTAGCCCGCGTACTCCCAGGCCCACTCGGTCGCGGGGCGTCCGCTGGTCATCGCTCGGCCGTCGGCGGGCTCGCGGCGCGGCCGTGGCCGGTGGGCGGTGCGGGCGCGTCGGTCGCGTCGGGGGCGGTGAGCAGTTCGGCCAAATCGGCGACGACGAGGTCGGCGCCGTACGCGTGCAGGTCGGTGGTGCCAGCGCGGTCCGCCGTCCGGTCCACCCCGACGACCAGGCCGAAGCCGCCGTGCCTGGCCGCCGCGACGCCGGCCAGCGCGTCCTCCACGACGGCGGCGGCGGGCGGGGGCACGCCAAGCCGCCGGGCCGCCTCCTCGAACAGGGCCGGGTCGGGCTTGCCCGGCAGCCGCAACCGCGCCGCTTCGCGCCCGTCCACGAGGTGGTCCAGCAGCTCCCGTACGCCGGCCCGGGCCAGGAGTTCGCCGGCGTGCCGCGAGGCGGACACGGCGGCGCGGGGCACGCCGTCCCGGTGCAGCGCGCGCAGCAGGCGTACCGTCCCGGGGTAGGCGGCGATGCCGTGGGTGTCGAGGTACGCGGTGAAGGCGCGGTCCTTGTGGGCCGCCACCGCCCACACGGTGGCCGTGCCGGGGCCGTCGTCCTCGCTGCCGGGTGGCAGCCGCAGTCCGCGCGACGCGAGGAAGGCCGCGGCGCCGTCGTACCGGGACGTGCCGTCGACGTAGCGCCGGTAGTCCGCGTCCGGGTCGAAGGGGCGGCGCAGCGCGGGGTCGTCCGGGGGGTGCGCGCGCAGACAGGCGTCGAACGCCTGTCGCCAGGCGGCGGCGTGCGCCCGGGCGGAGTCGGTGATCACCCCGTCGGTGTCCAGGATGACGGCCCGTACGCCGGGCGGCAGCGGGACCAGCCGCTCGTGGTGGCCGTACGGCCGGTGGGAGGCGTCTGGGTGCGGCGTTGGCACGGCGCTCCTCCTCCCCGGCGGTGTCCCGGCCGCGGGATCCGCCGTTCGCTGCCGCCCGCCACGTCGGTCCCGCACGGCCCGCGAGGGCTGGCCTGCCGGGGCGGGGGCCTGGGACGTGGCGTCGATTCCTCCCCATTGTGGTACCGGTGGCGGCCTCTCACCACTTCGCGCCGGGCCGCGTCACGCGGTGTCACGGGCCGCGCCGGCTCCCGTCCCGCGCCGGACACCTGGGCGTGGCGGCCGGGCCAGGGCGGGTGTGGGCGGCCGGGTAGGGTCGGCCGGGTGCTGGAGCGACTGGAGATCGAGAGCTTCGTCGTACTCGCCGAGGAACTGCACTTCGGGCGGACGGCCGAGCGGCTCCACGTGTCGCGGGCCCGGGTGAGCCAGACGATCCAGGGCCTGGAGCGGCGCGTCGGCGCCCCCCTGTTCGAGCGCAACAGTCGCAGCGTGCGCCTCACGCCGCTGGGTCGGCGGCTGCACGCTGAGGTCGAGCCGGGCTACCGGCGCATCCGGGCCGCGCTGGAGCGCGCCAGGGCAGAGGCCAGGGGTGTGGAGGGTGACCTCGCGGTCGGGTACCTGGGGACGGCGGCCGGGGAGTTCGTGATGGACGTGGTCCGGGCGCTGGCCGGCCGGCACTCCGGGATCGAGGTGCGCATCCACGAGACGCAGATCAAGGACATGCTCGGGCCGCTGCGGGCGGGCCAGGTGGACGTGTTGGTCACCCAGTTCCCGGTGGCCGAACCGGACCTGGCGCGCGGCCCGGTCGTGTTGCGGGTGCCACGGATGCTCGCCGTCGCGGCCAACCACCCGCTGGCGGGCCGGGAGGCCGTGTCGGTCGAGGACCTGGCACGGGACCGGGTCTTCGCCTGCACCGGCGACGTGCCGGCCTACTGGCAGGAACACCTGGCGCCGTCGCACACCCCGGGCGGCCAGCCGGTGCGGCGCGGCAGGTCGGCCGCCACGCTCCAGGAGACGCTGGCGATGGTGGGAGCGGGGCAGGGCATCTCGCCGGTGGGCGCGGACGTCGCGCGCTCCTACGCGCCACGGGGCGTGGCCTACGTGCCCTTCCGCGACGCGAGCCCGCTGGAGTACGGGCTGGTCTGGCGCGCGGCGGGGGCCACGGCCCGGGTGCGGGCCTTCGTGGCGGCGGCCGAACGGGTGGCGGGCGAGCAGGTGGCGGCCGAGTAGGCGGCGGTCGGGTAGGCGGTCGGCGACGCGGCGGCGTGGGCGGCGGCGGGCGCGTAGGCGGTCGGCGACGCGGCGGGGCCGGCGCCGTCAGGCGGGTAGCCGGGCATCGGTAAGCCGGGCTTACCGATCGTCGCGCGGTCGGGGGCTGTTCCGGGCCCGCGCGGCCACGAGCCTGGAGGGCGTGACACACGATCTCTCCCGCACGCCACCGCGTACCACCCGACAGCCAGTGCCCGACGCGGCCACACCAGCGTCCCGGCCCCGCCCCGCCGCCCCGGCGCCCGATCACGGTCCGGCGGTGCCGGCCTCCGGGGCCCCGCCCATCACGACGCCCAGCGACGCGGCGGGCAGCGGCGGACCCGCGCGGCGTGCGGCGGGGACGGCCGCGCTGCTCGCCCTCGCGCTGGGGGCGTTCGCGGTCGGCACGACGGAGGTCGTCATCGCCGGGCTGTTGCCCGAGGTGGCTGCCGGCTTCGACGTCTCGCTGTCCACCGCCGGCCTGCTGGTGTCGGGGTACGCGGCGGGCATGGTGGTGGGCGCCCCGCTGCTGACCGTCCTGGGGGCGAGGGTCCCGCGTACCCGCATGCTCCTGTGGCTGGTGGGCCTGTTCATCGTGGGCAGCCTGCTCAGCGCCGTGGCGCCCGGCTTCGCGGTGCTGTTGCTGGGCCGGGTGCTGTCCGCGCTGGCCGGTGGCGCCTACGTCGGCATCGCCGCGGTGGTGGCCGCCGACGTGGTCGCCCCGCGGCGGCGGGCCAGCGCCATCGCCACGGTGTTCATGGGACTGAGCCTGGCCAACGTGGTCGGCGTGCCGGGGGGCACGGCGTTGGGGCAGGCGCTGGGGTGGCGGGCCACGTTCTGGGCGGTGACGGCGCTGGGGGTGGTGCTGCTCGGGACGCTCGCCCGGTTCGTGCCGCCGACCCCGGCGCCGGCGGACGCGGACCTGCGGCGCGGGCTCGCGGTCTTCCGGCGTGGCCGGGTGTGGCTGGCGCTCGCGGCCACGGCCTGCGGCTGGGCGCCGTTCCTGACCGTCCTCACCTACATCTCCCCGCTGCTCACGGACGTCACCGGGTTCGCCGACCGCACGGTGCCGCTGCTGCTCGCGCTGATCGGCGTGGGCATGGTCGTGGGCACCCCGCTGGCCGGGCGGCTGGCCGACCGCGCGTTGCTGCCGACGCTGTACGGGGCGCTGGCCGGGGTGACGGTCGTCAGCGCCCTGCTGCTCGCCGCCGTGCACAGCAAGCCCGCCGCCGTCGTCGGCTTCCTGCTCTTCGGGATGGTGGGCGCCGCCGTCATCCCCCGCTCCAGACGCGGGTGTTGGCGAGCGCCGACGGCGCCGGCGACCTGGCCTCCGCCGCGAACATCTCCGCCTTCAACATCGGTAACGCCGGGGGCCCGTTGCTGGCCGGCGCGGCGCTGTCGGCCGGGTGGGGCCTGACCGCCCCGCTGTGGATCGCCGCCGTGCTCGGCGCCGTCGGCCTGGCCTTCGCCACGGGCCGGCGCGCCGAGCGGACGGGCTGAGCGAGGGGCCGAGCGAACGGGCTGAGCGAGGGGGTTGAGCGAACGGGCCGAGCGGGCGCGCCGAGCCGCGCGGCCGGGTCCGGCCCGGCGGAGGTGGGACCCCCCGCCGGGCCGTTCGGCCGGGGCTCCCCCGACCCTCCGGCCCCGGGCCTCGGCGTCAGCCGGTGCCCGGCCGGCCGGGGCCCGGGATCACTTCGCGCAGAACTCGGCCTCGACGACCTCGTTGTAGGCGCCAGCCCAGTCGCCGTTGACGTTCACCGACAGCGCGTGCTCGCCGTCCGCGGTCGCCAGACTGGTCGACAGGGAGCCCTGGATGGCGCCGTTGTGGCCCCACACGACGCCGCAGGAGGTCTGCTGCTTCATGAGCCCGAGGCCGTAGGAGAACTTCGTGCCGGCGATCGGCACCGTGGTCGTCATCTCCCGCAACTGGTCGGGGGCCAGCAGCTTCCCCGACAGCAGGGCCCGGTAGAACCGGTTGAGGTCCCGCGTGGAGGAGATGACCTCGCCCGCGGCGCCGGCCAGGGTGGGGTTCAGGGAGGTGACGTCGTACGTCGGGCTCCCCGGCTCGCCGGGGGCGCCGAGGGTGCCGGTCAGCTTGGAGTACGCGCGGGCGCTGGGCGCGGGCATGCGGGCGTCGGTGCCCGGCAGCGAGGTGGCGCGCAGGCCAAGGGGGCGCAGGATGCGGCGCTCGACCTCGCGCGCGTAGGGGCGCCCGGTGACCTCCTCGATGATCATGGCGGCCAGGACGTAGTTGGTGTCGGAGTAGTGCCAGCCCGTGCCGGGCGCGAAGTCGGGCCGGTGGGTCATGGCGATCCCGACGATGTCGCGCGGGGTCCAGGTGTCGTAGCGGTGGCGGAGGAAGTCGGTGCCGAACAGCCGGCGTTTCACGTCCGCGTCGTCGGTGTAGCTGGAGACGCCGCTGGTGTGGTTGAGGAGTTGGCGCACGGTGATCCGCTCGCCGTCGTGCCCGTTGCCCCGCACGAGGTCGGGCAGCCAGTGGTGCACGGTGTCGTCCAGGCTCAGCCTGTCCTCGGCCACCAACTGGAGCAGCACCGTGGCCGTGAAGGTCTTGGTGATCGAGCCGACCCGGAACCGCTCGTCGGCCTGGCGGGGCAGGCCGCTGCGCAGGTCGGCGGTGCCCGAACGGCCGGCCCAGGTGGCGCGGCCGTCGCTGGCTCCGGCGACCACTCCGGGAACCCCGCGCGCCACCACGGCGTCGATGGCTTCCTGGGTGGCCCGGTGGTCGCCCCTGGTCGCGGCGGGTTCGGCCGCCGCCGCCGTGGCGGGCAGCGCGCTGGCCACGCCGAGCACGGCCCCGACGACCGCGGCGACGACCGCCGCCCCACGGCGGTGGGTGCGCGCCCGGGCCCGGACGGGCCGCGGGCCCCGCGCGGTGCTGGCCGTGGGGGCGGTGGGCCCGGCGGCCCGCGGGTGCCGGTGGGGGGCGTGGCGCACGTGCATGGGAGGTCTCCTGCGGGTTGGGCGGGTGATCAACTGGCGGGTCCAGCCTCGCCGAACGGGCCCCGCGACGGCAGCCGCCAGTCCCCCGGCCTCGGGGACCGGGTAGCCCTACCGCGCGGCGGGGGTTTTCCCACCACCCGGGCGATCCGCTCGGCCCGGGACACCCACCCCCGGCCACCTCGGGAGCCACCACGGCCCCGGGCCCCACCCACGCGAAGGGCCCCGCCGTGGCCGCGGTGCGGCGACGACGGGGCCCGGGGTCCCAACCCACCCGGCCCGCCCCCGCGACAGCGGGACGTGGCCTGGGCGAACGCCCCGCGCCGCCCGGCGATCACCGGCGCGGCACGGGGGTTGGCCCGCGTCCGTCAGACGCGGTAGGCGTAGTAGAGGGCGTTCGGGTACGAGGCGATGATGCTCGCCACCGACTTCCGGTAGGTGTTGACCGAGTGGTACGTCAGGTACGGGACGCCGCTCGAACTCCGGTAGGTGGTCATCATCGTGTGGTCCTTGGACCCGTCCCGGTCGAAGTCCATCTGCATGACGTCACCGACGCCCATGTAGTAGACGTTCGCCAGGTTGGTGGCCCGCTTGTGGTGCAGCGTGAACCACGACCACTCGTTGGCGCCGACCCACGACAGGCTCTGGTAGGAGGAGTCGTACCACCAGTTGCGGTAGTCGTCATAGGTGCCCGAGTCGTGCTTCCAACCGCCCGCCTTGAGCGCCTGGCTGACGAAGTTGGTGCAGTCGCCGCCGGCGTCGTTGAACTTGCGGTAGGCCGGGTTGTAGTTCTTCCAGTACTTCTCGGCGTACGTGGCCATCGCCTTGTAGTTCAGGCCGGTCGTCCCGGGCGGCTTGGCCTGCGGCGTCGAGGGCTTCTTCGTGGCGGCGGGCTTGGCGCTCGGTAGCGCGTCGGCGGTGGCCACGGCCGGCGTACGCGGCTCGTTGATCGCCACCGGCCCGTCGTCCGTGGAGCGCAGGCCGGTCAGCTCCCACGCGCCGGCCGAGGTGCGCGCGAGGGTCATCTCGTGGTGGGCCTCGAAGCCGGTCGTCGCGGGCTCGTCGCCACGGACCTTCGCGTAGCGCAGCGTGGTGGTCTCGGTGACCTGAACGGTGGCCCGGTCGCCCTGGACGCGGGCCTCGTTCACGGTGGCCTTCGTGTCGCCGGCGCTGTACGCCTCGCCCAGGGCGGCCAGGCGCGCCTTGCGCTTGCTGAGCGAGGAGACGGCGCCGCTCTCGGCGCGGGCCAGCTTCGCCGAGACGCGCACCTTCCGGTCGCCGAGCGTCGCCGCCCGTCGCGCGGGCTTGCCGTCCACGATGGCGGCCGTGCGCTCGGTGAGCACGGCGTCGGCGATGCGGCTGAAGGACTCGATCGTCGCGGCGTTCGCCGTGCGCGGCTGTGCCTTCGTCCCGTCCGCCGCGTTCGCGGCCGTCGCCGGCAGCAGTACGGCCGAGACGGCCACCGTCAGGGCCGCCCCGACAGCGGATCTGAAGGTCGTAGGTATCACGTTGTTTCCCCTTGTCACCCCGGCCCGCTCGGCCCGGGGACGGAATCTTCGCACGAACTCCCGTTTTCTGGAGGGTATGTGGGGAGATTGTGGATCAACCGCCAAATGAACGGTACGGTCGTGCTAGAGGGCCACTGACGGAGCCCTCGCCCCAGCGCGCCGCGACGCGTCGACCCGGCGGCGCGTCAGGCCCCTTCGTATACCACCGACCCTGACGGTCCGGGGCCCGTCCTCACCCGGATGGCGGGCGCGGAACCGCGTTGCCGGGGGCACGCCCCGATCGCCCGGCGGTACGCGGCGACGGCGGGTAAAAGGGTGGGGAGCCGGCAAAGCGCTCACCATGGGGTGAACAGCCCCACCACCACGAGGAGGCATGACATGTCGTCCAAGCGACGCCGCAAGAAGAAGGCGCGCCGCAAGAACGGCGCCAACCACGGTAAGCGACCGCAGAGCTGACCCGGCCGCCCCGGGCCGCGTCCGGGGCGCCCCGGCCCGGGCCCGCCGCGCCCCGGTGCGCGGCGGGCCCGGCACCCTCGCCGCCGCTCGCCTCGCCGACCCGCCGACCTGGTCGGAGGCCGGGAGGCCGGAGTCTGGGTCCGCGCGGGGATCACGGGCGGCGGTCGCAGGGCGGCCCCGCCGCTGGTCGTAGGGCCAAGGAGGGATGTCGTACGCCGGTGCGGGGCTGCCAGCATCGACGCATGAACGCTTCCTGGCCGGCCCATCTCGACGTGGGCGCCGTGCGGTTCGCGCGGCCCACCGCCCGCTACGACGACGTCCTCACGTTCTACCGCGACACCCTCGGCCTGCCCGTGCTGGCCCAGTGGCGCGATCACCACGGGTACGACGGCGTCGTCCTCGGGCTCCCGGACACGCCGGTCCACCTGGAGATCACCCAACACGGCTCCCCGCCGCGCATCCCGGAGCCGCACCCGGAGAACCAACTCGTGCTGTACCTGCGCGGGCCCGAGGCGGTCGCGACGGCCGTGGCACACCTGGCCGGCCACGGCCACCACCCCGTGGCCGCCGCGAACCGCTACTGGCCCGACCGGGGCGCCGTCGCGTTCGAGGACCCGGACGGCTGGGTGGTCATCCTCGCCCCCTGGGTGTTCGGCGCCCAGAGCCCACCACCGGTGCGGGCGGGGCAGGCATAGCAGAGCGCGGGTCCCGCATCGCATCCCGCCAACCCGCCGACCGCCCCGGGGGATTGCCCCCGGGGCCACCGACCAGGTGGCCCGATGGTCTGGCACCGGGCACGCTCCTAGCGTCTTTCGGGTCGTCACCACGTGATCGACGACGATCCACCTCGCCCCGAAGGAGCACGATGCGCATCGCGTCGACAGTCGCCGCCGGACTCGGCCTGACCGGCTTACTCGCGGGGGCCGTGCCCGCGCTGGCGCACCCCCAGCCGACCCGGTCCGCGCCCGCGGCCACCTCCGCGCAGCACCCGCCCGCCCCGGCCGGCGCCGCCTACCGGCACCAACGCCTCGACTGGGGGCCCTGCTCGGCCCAGCAGGCCGAGCTGCGGGCGGCGGGGGCCGAGTGCGCGCGGGTGCGCGTGCCGCTCGACTACGCCGATCCGGGCGGCCGGACGATCCAGGTCGCCATCTCCCGGATCAGGGCCGCGGACCGGCACGAGCGGCGCGGCGTCCTGTTGGCCAACCCGGGCGGGCCGGGCGGGACCGGGCTGGCCTACCCGCTGTCCCTGCGGCCCACCCTGGGGGACGTCGCGGACCGCTACGACCTCATCGGCTTCGACCCACGCTTCCTCGGCGAGAGCTCCCCCATCTCCTGCGCACCGGCCTCGCCGCCGGCCCCGCCCGGCGAGACGACAAGCCCGCGGCGGGACTTCCTGGCCTCCGTGCGCTCGGCTCGGGACACCGCCCGCCGCTGCGGGGAGCACGGCGACAACGCGACGCTGCTGCCGCACGCCTCCACCCGTAACGTCGCCCGCGACATGGACGTCATCCGCTCCGTGCTCGGCGAGCGCAGGCTGTCATACTTCGGCACCTCCTACGGCGCCGACCTGGGCGCCGTGTTCACCCAGTTGTTCCCGCACCGCTCCGGCCGCGTCGTCATCGACTCCTCGACCGACCCGGCGGCCACCCAGTACGAGCTGTTCCAGCGGGCGGGCGAGCCGCTGGAGGAGGCGCTCGACGAGTGGGCGGGTTGGGCCGCGCGGCGGCACGCCACCTACCGGCTCGGCACCACGGCCGTTGCGGTCCGCGCCAGCGTGCGGCGGCTGCTCGACCACGCCGAGCGCCGCCCCCCGCGCGTGGCCGGCGAGCGGCTGGACGCCCCGCTCGTCCGGCTGCTGCTGCGCCAACTCATCCAGCACCAGGAGTACGACCCGACGCTGGCCAGCGTCGTGCGGGACCTGGTGGCGGCCGATGCCGGCGAGCTGACCGAGCCCGGTCCCGAGCTGGCGGGCCTCCTCGCACTGCTCCGCTCCCCCGACCTGGCCGACAGCATGGTCGGCGGGGCGCTGTTCATGTGCGGCGACGGCGGCTGGCCGGCGGGCGGCTGGCCCACGGCCCCCGCCACCTACTGGCGGAACATACGGCACAGCCGCGCCACCCAGCCCGTCTTCGGGCCGCTCGTCAACGGCATGATCGCCCCGTGCGCGTTCTGGCGGGCCCGGCCCGCCGAGCCGGGCACCGCGATCGGCAACGACGTACCCGTCCTCATGCTCCAGGCCCGGCGCGACAACAACGTGCCCTACGAGGGCGCGCTGGCGCTACACCGCAGGCTGACCGGCTCGCGCCTGATCACCGCCGAGATCCGTTCGCACGGCGTGTACGGGCGCGGTGGCGAGGGCCTGCGCCCCGTGCCGTGCGCCGACCGGGCCGTCAACGACTACCTGCGGGGCGGCGCGTTGCCGGCCTCCGACCAGACCTGTGCCCCGGCCGGGAGCGGGCGGTGAGCGGGGCGCGCCCGGCGTTCAGCCGGCGCGCCGGGGTGTCCGCCGCCGCTGCCGCGCTGCTGGTCGGCGCCGCCCCGGTGGCGGCGACCGCCGCGGACGGCCAGCGCCGCCGGGGCGGTCGGGGCAGGGCGGAGCGGGCCCGGCACGACGCGGCCCTCCAGCGCGATGTGGCGGCCGTCCGGGCCACGGGCGCCACCGGCGTGCTGGCAGAGGTGCAGACGGCGGATGGTCGCGCGGCGGCCCGGGCCGGCACCGCCGACCTGGCGACGGGCCGCCCGGTGCCGTGGGACGCGTACTACCGGATCGGCAGCGACACCAAGCCGTTCACGGCCACGGTCGCGCTGCAACTCGTCGGCGAGGGCGCGTTGGCGCTCACCGACCCGGTCGAGCGCTGGCTGCCGGGCCTGGTGCGGGGCAACGGCAACGACGGGCGCCGTATCACCCTGGCCAACCTGCTGCGGCACACCAGTGGCCTGGCCGACTACCTGGCGGCCTCGGGCGACGGTGAGCCTCCGACGCCCGCCGGCCACCGCGCGGGACGGTTCTCCCACCAGACACCCCGTCAGCAGGTCGCGGCGGCCCTCAGCCAGCCACCCGGCTGGCTGCCCGACGCCGACGACCCGGCCGGGGAGCGCCGCTGGTCCTACTCCAACACCAACTACGTCCTCGGGCCTGATCATCGAGCGGGTGACGGGGCACTCCTGGGCCCAGGAGGTGCACGAGCGCGTCATCGAGCCGCTGGGCCTGCGCCACACCCTGACCCCGGGCACCTCGCCGTACGTGCCCGAGCCCACGGCCACCGCGTACACGGCCTTCCCCGGCGAGCGCGGGCTGACGGACACGACGCTGGCCTTCGGCGGCTACGCCGACGGCTCGCTGATCAGCACGCCCCGCGAGCTGGCCGCGTTCTGGCGCGCGCTGTTCGGCGGGCGACTGCTGCGTCCGGCGCAACTCGCCGCGATGCGGCAGACGGTGCCGGCGCCGGACTGGATCGCGGCGCGCGGGGTCCGCTACGGGCTCGGCGTCGCCTGGCGGCCGGTGCGCGGCAGCTCGGACGGCATCTGGTTCCACGGCGGCACGCACCTGGGAACGGTCTCCGAGAGCGGCGTGCGGCCCGACGGCTCGCGCGCCGCGACCGCCGCGGTCTTCACCCCGCGGATGGCGGGCGACGCGGCCGACGCGCAGGCCAGGGCGGCGCTGCGGTTGGTGGAAAACGCGCTCGGGAGTAGGGGCGGGGCCGATTGACCCGGCGCCGTACCCCGCTCCGTGCCGCCCCGGACGACCCGCGTCGCCCGGGGCGGCGCGGCGACCCGCCCCCACGCTGTTGATAATGGTTTTCATAACGGGTGTAGGCTGTGTGCCATGCACCGTGACACCACCCCCCACCGCGTGGGCCCCTACGAGCTGCGCGCGGCCCGGTCCGAGGACGCGGAAGGCGCCCGACGGGTCATGCTGGACACCTTCTACCGCGAGTTCGGCTACGGCTACGTGCCCGCCTGGCACGCGGACGTCGTCGACATCGAGGGCACCTACCTGGCCGACCCGCGCCACCTGCTCCTGGTCGCCACCCTCGACGGCGCGGTGGTGGGAACCACCGGGGTGCTCTCCCGTGGCCCGGCACACCCGCCCCACCCACGCTGGCTCGCCGAGCGCTACCCCACCGGCTCCACCGCCCAACTCGTGCGCGTGTACGTGGCCGCGGAGCACCGCCGGCACGGGCTGGCCCGGGCCATGGTCCGCCGGGCGTGCGCCTTCGCCGCCGCGACCACGGGGTACGACTGCGTCTACCTGCACACCAACGTCAACGTGCCCGGCGCGCAGGGCTTCTGGGACAGCGTCGCCAAGGAGGTCTTCGACGCCAGGACCACCGGCGAGCACGGCCCGGGGTGCGGCACGGTGCACTACGAGATCCCGCTGCACGCGTAGGCGCCCGGCACACCCACCGGGCCCGTCGCTTGCCTTGGAGCGCACTCACACGCATAGCGTGCGGTCCATGACGACAACACCCCAGCGCGGCATCGGATCGGGTTTCCACGCCCGCAGCACCACCGACGACGTCCTGCGCGGCATCGACCTCACCGGCACCCTCGCCATCGTCACCGGCGGCTACTCGGGCCTCGGCCGCGAGACGACGCGCGCCCTGACCGGCGCCGGCGCGCGGGTGATCGTGCCCGCCCGGCGGCGCGCCGTCGCCGAGCGGGCCCTCGCCGGCGTCGACGGTGTCGAGGTCGACGAACTGGACCTCGCCGACCTGGCGAGCGTGCGCGCGTTCGCCGAGCGCGTGCTGGCGTCGGGGCGGCCCGTCGACGTCCTCGTCAACAACGCCGCGGTCATGGCCTGCCCGGAGACGCGGGTCGGCCCGGGCTGGGAGGCCCAGTTCGCCACCAACCACCTGGGCCACTTCGCGCTCGTGAACCACCTGTGGCCGGCGCTCGCCGCAGGTGGCGGTGGGCGCGTGGTGTCGGTGTCGTCCGCGGGCCACCACCTGTCGGACATCCGCTGGGACGACCCACACTTCTCCCACCGCTACGACCGGTGGCTGGCGTACGGACAGGCGAAGACGGCCAACGTCCTGCTGGCCGTCCACCTCGACGCGCGCGGTCGCGACGCGGGCGTGCGGGCCTTCGCGCTGCACCCCGGCGCCATCCTCACCCCGCTCCAGCGCCACATGACGCGGCAGGAGATGCTCGACCGGGGGTGGATCGACGAGGCGGGCACCCCGGCCGAGAGCTTCAAGACGCCCGAGCAGGGTGCGGCGACCCAGGTATGGGCGGCCACCTCCCCGCTCCTGGCGGGCCTGGGCGGCGTCTACTGCGAGGACTGCGACATCGCCGAGGTGTGCGACGACGGCGCGGCGCCGATGAGTGGCGGGGTGCGCGGCTATGCCGTGGACCCGCGGCAGGCGGCGCGACTGTGGGCGCTGTCGGCCGAGCTGACGGGCGTGGACGCGTTCGCGACCAGCACCTCCTGACCCACCCTCGGGCTTTCGGCACCGCGCCGGGCGGCCGGCGCCGGGGGCGCGCCGCGACCCCGCCCGACCGCGCCACGGGGCGACCGGTGCGGCGCCTGGCTCGCGGCGCGCCCGGGCGCGCGCCACGCGGCGGCGCGGCGCGCACCCTCCGTGACGGCCGTGGCGATCATGGCGCATCATACGAATATGTCGCCTTCGCGCCGGAACGAGGAGAAGATCGCATCCAGTGGGCTGCCGCTGGACGTCTTTGACACGGCGCCGGTCGGGGTGGGGGTCTACCGCGGCGACCGGCTGGTCCTGGCGTACACGAACCACGCGTACCACGAGATCTTCGGCGACCGACCGCTGGGCATGCCCCTGCGCGAACTCTTCGCCGACCTGCGGGAGCAGGCGGACCTGGACCTGTTGGAGGCCGCCTTCCACACCGGCCGGACCGCGCGGGCGTCCGCCATCCCCTTCACCGTGGGCGGCGCGAGCGACGCGGCGCGGGGGGATGCCGCGCGGGCCACCCAGCGGTACCTCTCGTTCAGCGCCTCCCGGATCGAGCTGGCCGACCACGAGCCCGGCCTGCTGCTGGTCGTGGTGGAGGAGACCGAACAGGTGACGGCGGCGGAGCAGACCCGGGTGCTGGCCGAGGAGCGGCGCCGGGCCCTCCTGCGCTACGAGTCGCTGACCACGGCGCTCACCCAGCAGGTGTGGGTGAGCGACAGCGAGGGACAGGTCATCGAGCACAGCCCGGCCTGGGAACGCACCACCGGCCAACCCCCGGAGGCCATCCGTGGCAGCGGCTGGCTCGACAGCGCCCACCCCGAGGACCGTGACGAACTGGCCCGCTCGTGGCGCCGCGCCGTCGCCGAGGTGCCGGAGGTGTTCCAGTACGCGTTCCGGCTGCGCCAGGCGGACGGCGGCTACCGACACTGTGAGCTGCACGCGGTGCCGGTGCGCGAGGGCGGGCGGGTGAGCGAGTGGGTGAGCGCCTGCACCGACGTCGAGGAACGCTGGCTCGCCGAGCGGCGCAGCTCGCTCATCCGGCGCGCCTCGCGCGCCGTGACGGAGTCACCCACCGCCCGCGAGGCGTTCACCGTGCTCGGCTCGGTCCTGGTCCCCGCGCTCGCCGACGAGTGCGGCATCTACCTGCTCAGCGAGTTCTCCGGCCCCGAGAGCAAGCCCGACGCCGGCCCGCTGGCGGTAGAACGGGGCGCGGCCGTCGCGCGCCCCGGCCTGCCGCCGGGGCCGCCGCTGCGCAGCGAGGAGGTCATCAGCGCGCGGCACGCGATGGCGCGGGTGGTGTGCGAGCGGCAACCGCGGCACGCCACGTTCCCGCCCGGCGCCGTGCCGCCCGACTTCGCCGCGCCGGGCACCGTGGCCTGGTTGAACCGCATCGGCGCGCACAGCGGCGCGCTGCTGCCGGTACTGGTCGACGGCGAGGTGGTGGCCGTGGTCGCGGCCTACGTCTGTGGCGACCGGGACCCGCTCTCGCCGGCCGACCGCGACCTGATGCGGGAGCTGATCGAGCGGGCGCACGCGCCACTGAGCCGGGCCCTGCAACTCCAACGCACCCAACAGGTCGCCCGGGCCCTGCAACACAGCCTGCTCACCCCGCCGCCGGAGCTGCCCGACCTGGCCATCACCGCCCGCTATCTGGCCAGCCCCACGGCGGACGAGGTGGGTGGCGACTGGTACGACTCGTTCGTGCTGCGGGACGGCGCCACCGTGCTCATCATCGGCGACGTGGCGGGCCACGACCTGGACGCCGCCGTCACGATGAGCCGCACCCGCAACATGCTGCGCGCGCTGGCCGTTGACCGGGAGGAGCCACCGGGCGACATCCTGCGCCGACTGGACGTCAACACGCTGGTCCTCAGCCCGCAGGAGTCCACCACCACCTGCGTCCTGGCACGCGTCGAGGGCCCACCGGGTGGGCCGTGGCAGTTGAACTACTCCGTCGCGGGCCACCCTCCGCCCCTGTTGGTCACCCGGGAGGGCACGGCGTGCTTCCTGGACGACGCGCAGGACGTGCTGCTCGGCGGCCTGTTCCCGGACGAGCCGCGCAAGAGCAGCGTGCGGCCCCTGCCTCTCGGCTGCACCCTGCTGCTCTACACCGACGGCCTGGTCGAGCGGCCGGACGAGGATCTCGACCAGGGGTTGGAGCGGCTGCGCCGGCACGCGGCCACCCTCGCCGACGAGCCCCTCGACGTCTTCTGTGACGTGCTGCTGGCCCACCCCGCGCAGACCGGCCGCGACGACATCGCCATGCTCGCGCTACGGCTCCCGGGTGCGACCGAGCCCGACGTACGCCACGGCGAGCACCCTGACCAGCACCGCGGCGCGGCGCCCGCCTGAGCGCTTGCTAGGCTCCGCCACGTACTCGACAGTCGACGGCAGCCACCCCGTGCGCGCCGCCCGCGACGAACGGACCGCGACGACCAGGGGGTTGATGAATATGGCTCGGCCAACAGCCTCATCAGCATGCCCAGATCCGGGTCGCCGCGGCAGGTGAGCGACCCGGTCGACATCACTGACCAGGAGCCTCACATGTCTTCCAGTTCCGCTCGTTCCGCGCATCCTTCCGGTCCGTCCGCTGAAACGCCGGCGACCGGGTCCGACCTGTACACGGACCGCCTCGTCCTGCGGCAGTGGCCCGCCGACGACCTCACCGCGGTCGTCGACGGGGCGCGCCGCGCGCACTGGGCCGAGGACTTCCCCGCCGAGGGGGACCGTGTCATCGCCGGTTACGTCACCACCCACCCCGACAGCCGGGGCCGCTACGGCCAACGCCAGATCGTCGAGCGTGAGACCGGCCTGGTGGTTGGCGCCATCGGCTTGTTCTGGCCGCCCTCGGAGGGAAGCCTCGAATTCGGCTACGGCGTCGTCGCCTCCCGTCGCAACCGGGGTTACGCCGCCGAGGCGGCCCGGGCCCTGGTGGCGTTCGCCCTGACGGCGCCGGGGGTGCGCACGGTGCACGCCACTGTGGAGCTGTCCAACCCCGCCTCGGTGCGGGTCCTGGAGAAGGCGGGACTGCGACGCCTCGGCCAGGACGCGACGACCGTCAGCTTCGGCGTCACGGCCGCCGACGCCACCCCTAGCTGACCTGAGGTGACCCGGTGCCGGCCTGGCCGCACGGCCGGCACCGGGCCACCGCCCTTCGACGGTCAAAGCGGTCAGTGCTGCCAGGTCGTGTTGGGTGAACGCGCGAACGAGCATGGGAGTGCGCCGTTCGGGCTGAGGTCCGGATACCGGCCACACAACGGCGTCGACCGGCCCGCCCCGAGTGCGGGAACAGCGGGCGAAGCCGGATCTCAGCGGCGGGTACGCCAGGCGGCGAAGCACTCCATGTCCGCGACCCCAACGCCCGGAGCGCGGGGTGAACACGGCACGGGGCGCGGCGGGTTGGCCGGCCGGGCCGCCCCGACCGGTGGTGCGGGCGCGTCCTACTGTGTGAGCCCGCCGCCCCGCTTCCGACCGGCAAGGAGCACCAGGCCCATGAACGTCAGCGTCGAGGTTCCCCCGCACATCCACGACACGGCCACCCATCTCGGGGCTGGCGTCCCCTACGCCCTGCGGGTCCTGGCCGGACAGTTGGCCGAGACGCCGGACATGGGTCAGCCTTCGAGCCTGCCCGGCATCCTCACCGTGACGGTCGACGGTGACCTGTTCGAGGACTGCCCCGCCCTGTCCGTCGGCTACCTGCGCTAGCCGGACCGCGTCCAGATCCGCTCCGTGGACCCGATACCACCCTCCGCGTCCACCGCGCCCACCCAGGACGCGGACCAACCCCAGGAGCGGGCCCGGGCGACCAACCCCGCCGACGACGCGCTCGTGGCGCGCCAGATCGCCGACGCATGGAACCGCGTCACCCACTGGCTCCAGCACAACGCCCCACGGTCCCTGGAGGCACTGCGCGCCGGCGCCTCCCCCGCCGCCATCGCCACCCTCGAAGCCGACCTGGGGCTCCAACTCCCCGTCGAGCTGCGCACCCTGTGGGCGCTGACGGCGGGTGACGACGGAGTCGACGGCGCCGGGTGCCTGCCCGGCGACCAGGCCCTGATGCCCCTGGAGGAGGTGGCTGACTTCCACCGGTCCCGGCTGGACGCCCAGGCGTGGGAGGACACCCTCAACGCCCGACGCCCCGCCGAGGACCGGTTCGTCGGTTGGCGATCAACCTGGGTCCCCGTCGTCTCCCACGGCGCGACGGACCGCACCTCGGGCCTGTACCTGGACACCACCACGGGCTACCTGGGCCGCTGGTCCCGCTACCGCGAGGGCCCCGACGAGGAGCTCGACACCCTGGTCACCTACCTGGAAGACGCCGCCGACATGCTCGAAGCCCCGGCCCTGGCCGTGCGGGACACACCCGGCTTGATCGACGGGGCGCTGGTGTGGGGTAGCAGGCTCGGCTCGGAACGACAGGAGGGCCGATGGCGCCCCCTCACCGGCTGACCGGCTGACCGGCTGACCGGCTGACCACGCGAGGCTTTCCGGTGCGACCGCGCGCCACGCGCCCGCTTCTCCTGACCACCACTCCCACTCCCGCACGGGCACGCGCGGGCGCACGGCGGTAGGGAGCGTACGGATGCGCGGCTCGTACGGGCGGCGCGCAGGCGCGAATCGGGCGTGTGGCCCGCGCGTGCGCCGCCCCTACGCTCCCGTACGCCGGCGGCGTTCTCATCGCGCCTGCCGGCGCCCCGTACCGCGCATCGGGGCGCGCGCCGAAGCGGCTCGGGCGGGGCGTTCACTCGCCGCCCGGAGGAGTTTCCCGGCGTCCCGGCCGAGGGGCCCGGCCCGTCCCTGCCGCTCGTACGTCGGGTGGCCGGGGCGGCGCGTGGCCGCGGGTTGGAACGCGCCGCGCGGGGCGGGAGATCGGTCCCGCTCGGGGGTTCCGCTTGCGGGTCGGAGCCGCTCGGCGCGGGCCGGGCTGCGGCTCGTTCCTCACGGTCAGGCGGGATATGGCGGCCCCGCGCGGCGTTCCGGTTCGGTGCCGGCGCGGGTGTGCTCGGCTTTCCGAGCGCGCGTCGGCGCGGGGGCCGTGGCGCGGCCGTGGTCCGGTGTGCGCATTCGACTTGGTGTCCGAATCGCCACCCGCCCAGGAGGGCGAGTGTGCGGCAAACGGGTCGTTCTTCGGCTCTCCCGGAGGGGCTGCTGGCCGGCCCCGCGCCACGGGGCACACCGCCTGCCGCGCACGCCACCGGGTGTGCGCCGTGCTCCGTCAGGAGCGTTGGCGCGGTTGCCGTCCGGGGCACGGCTTGGGTCAGAATGTGCGCGTGGTGGGGCACATTCCCGAAGAGACGTCCAGCTTCGTAGGACGCAAGGCCGAATCGGCCCGGCTGGCGGCGGCGCTCGGCAGCGAGCGGTTGGTGACGCTGACCGGCGCCGGCGGCGTGGGCAAGACGAGACTGGCGCTGCGCGCTGCCGCGCACGCCGCGCCGCGCTACCCCGACGGGGTGTGGTGGGCCGACCTGTCGCCGCTGGACGGCGACCGGCTCCTGCTCGCCACGGTCTCCGACGCGGTGGACCTGTTGGACCACATGCCCGGCATACCGGTGGAGGACCTGTGCGAGTGGTTGGGTGACAAGCGGCTCTTGCTGGTGCTCGACTCGTGTGAGCACCTGGTCGAGCCGTGTCGGCACCTGGTGGGCGACCTGTTGATGACCGCCCCCGGGCTGACCCTGCTCATCACCAGCAGACAGCCGCTGGAGCTGCCGCGCGAACGGGTCATCGCCGTCCCCCCGTTGGCTCCGGACGGCCCGGACGCGTTGGCGTTGTTCACGCAACGGGCCAAGGTGGCGGCGCCCGGGTGCTCGTTCGAGGCGGTGGAGGAGCGCGCGGCGGCCCGGGCCCTGTGCCAACGCCTGGAGGGCATCCCACTGTCACTGGAGCTGGCCGCCGCGCAGGTGACCCGGCGTTCGGCGGCCGACCTCCACGATCGGCTGGTCTCCCGGTTGGACGTGTTGGAACACAGCGAGCGCGTGTGGCCGCAGCGGCACCAGACGCTGCGGACCGCCATCGGCTGGAGCCACGGGCTGTGCACGCCGGCGGAGCGGCTGCTGTGGGCGCGGCTGTCCGTCTTCCGTGACCGATTCGACGCGGCGTGGGTGCACGCGGTGTGCGCGGACGCCCAACTGCCGGCCGACGCGGTGCGGGGCGCGCTCGGCGGGCTGCTCGTCAAGTCGGTGCTGAGCCGGGACGGCGACGGCTACCGGATGCTGGACACGCTGCGCGAGTACGGTGCCGAGTGGCTACGGGCGGCCGGTGAGGACACCGTACTGGCCGACCGGCACGCCGAGCACTTTCTCGGGCTCGCGCGCCAGGCGGAGGCCGGGTGGCTGAGCATCGACCAGGTGAGCTGGTACGGCCGGATCTCGCACGCCCACACCGAGTTGTGCGCCGCCCTGGACCACCTGCTGGTCACCCGGCCGATCCGGGCGCTCGAACTGGCGGGTCTCGTGGGCTACTTCTGGAGCTGCTGCGGGCGTCTGCGCCAGGCGCGCGACTACCTGGAGCGCGCCCTGGCGCTGTGCCAGACGCCGAGCCAGGAGCGCACCCGGGGGCTGTGGGCGCTGGGCGTGACGCTCACGCTCCAGGGCGAGTACACCGCCGCCCGCGACATCAGCGACCGGTGCGCGATCGCCGCCCGGGACAGCCGCGACGACGAGGCGCGGTTGGCGGCCGCCTACCTCGCGGGGCTCAGCTCGCTGCTGCGCGGCGAACCGCTCACCGCGCGGGTGCTGACCGGTCACGCGCTGGCCAGCATCCCGGGCCAGCCCTTCGACTCGGCCTCCCGGCTCCGCTGTCACCTGGCGCACGTCTTCGCGCTCACCGCGGTCGGCAGGTTGCCCGAGGCCAGGACGGAGGCGCTGCGGCTGCGCGCGGGCTGCGCGGAGATCGGCGAGTACTGGACGCGGGCGTACGTGGAGCACCAGCTCGCCCTGATAGCCCTGCTGTCCAACCGCCCCCGGGAGGCGGCGGAGCACGCGCGGGCGATGCTGTCGGGCAAGGAGCAGATGGGCGACAGCTTCGGCATCGCGCTGGGACTCGACCTGCTGGCCGCCGCGATCGCGGCGCAGGGCGACGGTGAGCAGGCCGCGTTGGTGTACGGGGTGGGCCAGGCGTACTGGCGCACCGTGGGCGATGCCGAGCAGGGCACGCTGGAGGTGCGGGCGGTGCGCGCGGAGTTCGAGCGCGCGGCGCGGGCCGCCGCCGGGGACGTGGCGTACGAGGCCGCCTTCGAGCGGGGTGCCAGCGCGGACCCGCAGGCCGCCCTGGCCATCACCCTCGCGCCGGAGCGCTGACGCGGAGGCGGTGGCGCTGGGACGGGGCCGCTGGGCCGGGGGCGCGATGTCACCGCGGGGGCCAGCCCGTACCCCCGCGCGGGCCGCGCGGGGGTACGGGTCGGTGGTGCCGCGTGTTCAGATGGTCAGCAGCGTCTTGATCATGCCGTCTTCCTTGGCCTGGAACGTGCGGTAGGCGTCCGGTGCCTGCTCCAGCGGCAGCCGGTGGGTGGCGAAGTCGTCCACGCCGAGCACGTCGGTCTCGTCGAGCAGCGGCAGGATGTCCGGGACCCAGCGCCTGACGTTGGCCTGCCCCATGCGGAGCTGGATCTGCTTGTCGAAGAGGGTCATCATCGGTACCGGGTCCATGGCCCCGCCGTAGACGCCGCTGAGGGAGATCGTGCCGCCGCGGCGTACGACGTCGACGGCCAGGTTGAAGGCCGCCATGCTGTCCATGCCGGCGCGGCCCATGACCCGTTGGCCGATCTTGCTGGGCAGCCTCCCCACGAGTTGCTGGGCGGCCTTGATCGGGGCGGTTCCGTGCGCCTCCATGCCCACCGCGTCGATGACCGCGTCCGTGCCCCGCCCATCCGTCAGTCGGCGCACTTCGTCCCCCAGGTCCTTGCCGTACGCGTTCAGGTCGAGGGTGTGCACGCCGCGCGCGCGGGCCCTGGCCAGGCGTTCGGGGACCAGGTCGACGCCGATCACCTGGCTCGCGCCCCGGTGCAGCGCGATGCGGGAGGCCATGTCACCGATCGGGCCGAGGCCCAGCACGGTGACGCTGCCGCCCGGGGGGATGTCGGCGTACTCCACCGCCTGCCACGCGGTGGGCAGGACGTCGGAGAGGTAGACGAACCGGTCGTCCGACGGGCCGTGCGGCACCTTGACGGGCAGCGTGTTGCCGAACGGCACGCGCAGCAACTCCGCCTGGCCGCCCGGCACCTGCCCGTACAACTTGGTGTAGCCGAACAGCGACGCCCCCATGCCGCGCTCGCGCACCTGGGTGGTCTCGCACTGCGAGTGCAGGCCCTGGCCGCACATCCAGCAGGTGCCGCACGAGACGTTGAACGGGATGACCACCCGGTCGCCCGGCGCCACCGCGGTGACCTCGGAGCCCACTTCCTCGACGATGCCCATGGGCTCGTGGCCGAGGATGTCGCCGGGCTCCAGGTAGGGGCCGAGGACCTCGTAGAGGTGGAGGTCGGACCCGCAGATGCCGCTCGAGGTGACGCGGACGATGATGTCGGTCGGCTCGGTGATGTGCGGGTCGGGGACGGTGTCCACCCGCACATCGCGCTTACCGTGCCAGGTCAGGGCCCTCATGATCACTCCAAAGCGGTGGGCGTGGCGAACTACGGGGCGGCACTGCTGCCTAGGTCACGCCGGGTAACCCGGGTGGCCGGCCGGCAAACCTCGGTGCGCCCCGACGTGGACTCGTGGCCTGCCCGCTCGCCCGCTGGGCGGCCGGCGAGCGGTGGGTGTTCGGCGTACGCGCGGTTGGGGGGCGTACGCGAAGAGTCGGGCCGGGATCATGGGGTACCCGGGTCCCATGTGCCCCACAGAGCAGCCCCAAGCAGAGCAGCGGCAGACGGAGCCGGAGGAGACCGGCGCGGCCACCCGGCCGGAGCAGGTAGAGCCCAAGGAAGCGGACGAGACGCAACTGACGCCCGACCTGCCGCCCAGGGTCGAGGTGCCGGAGGCGAACACCGACGCCTCGGGACGGCCGCCACGCTCCGAGGACGACCGGGTCGGCGAGCGCCCGGAGGACGAGCCCGACGTGCCCGAGCACCCGGGATGATCTCGGGCGGCCAGCGGCGTACGACCGGACACGGGGGGCGCGCCCGGCGCGCCCCGGGAGGAGGGATCAACGGTGCGTAAGAGTGAACGAACCGAGTCGGCGGCGCAGGAAGTGGCGCACGCGGTCGAGGACGCGGAGACGGACGTGACGGACGAGCGGAACGCCCGGCGCGACAGCACGGCCGGGGACACCCTGACACCCAGCCCGCACGCCCAGCGGCAGGCCAGCGACCCGGCGGGCCCGGAACACCACTCCGAGGACGGCGACGCGGCGAACTCCGCCGACTGACAGCCGACTGACACGGCCCGAACAACACGTTTATCGCGCGCCGCGCGGGCAACCCGGGGCGTCCCGCCCGTGGACCCCGGAAGGAACCGCGCCATGGCCAAGCCCAACCCACCCGACGAGCGTCCCCTGGACGTCGTGGTCGTCGGGGCCACCGGCAACATCGGCACCGGCCTGATCCGCGCGCTGGGCGACGACCCACGGATCGGCTCGATCCTGGGCCTGGCGCGCCGGGTCCCCGACTGGACGCCGCCGAAGACGCGTTGGCTCAGCTACGACGTCGGCGCGGGGCGGCCCGACGAGTTGGCCGAGCACTTTCGGGGCGCCGCCGCGGTGGTGCACCTGGCCTGGCTGTTCCAGCCGACCCATGACCCGGTGACCACCTGGCGCACCAACGTGCTCGGCAGCCTGCGCGTCTTCGAGGCCGCGGCCACCGCTCAAGTCCCCGCCCTGGTCTACTCCTCGTCGGTCGGCGCCTACTCGCCCGGCCCCAAGGACCGGGCCGTGTCCGAGGAGTGGCCCACACACGGCTGGCCGGAGGCGGCCTACCCACGGGAGAAGGCGTACGTGGAGCGGGCGCTGGACTCCTTCGAGCGGGACCACCCCGACCTGCGGGTGGTGCGGATGCGGCCGGGGTTCGTCTTCCAGCGGTCGGCCGCGCCCGAACAACGCAGGTTGTTCGGGGGCCCCTTCGTGCCGGGGAGGTTGGTGCGCCCCGGCGTCGTGCCCGTGGTGCCGAACATGCCCGGGCTGCGCTTCCAGGTGCTGCACACCGATGACGCGGCGGCGGCGTTCGCGCAGGCGGTGCTGCGTCCAGTGCGCGGCGCGTTCAACATCGCTGCGGACCCGGTGGTCGACGCCCACCTGTTGGGGAAGGTGCTGGGCGCCCGCGTGGTGCGGGTGCCCGCCGCGGCGGCGACGGCCGCCGTGTCCGCGCTGTGGCGGCTGCACCTCGTGCCGGCCACGCCGGGCCTGCTCCGTACGGTGCTGCGGGTACCCGTCATGGACACCGGCCGGGCCGCGGCCGAACTCGACTGGGTCCCCCGGTACAGCTCCACGCAGGCGTTGGGAGAGTTGCTGCGTGGACTCCGGGACCCCGTCGGCGCCCCGACCCCGCCGCTCGCGGGCAGCGTCGCGGGCGGCAGGTTCGGGGAGTTGGCGACGGGCGTGGGCGAGCGGCCGTAGGGCTGGGCGATGGCTGGTGAGCGCGGGACGGCGCCGGTGGGGGCTCGATCGAGAACTGGCCGTCCCGGGTCGGGCGTCGCGGCGGGAGGACACCTGGGACCCGACGCGTGCCGTGGCACCCGGGCGGCTCACTCGTTGGAGAATCGCTGTTTGTTCCCCATCCGGTCGGGCACCCGGACGACGTTCCTGATCCCGACGCGCTCGACAGAGCGAGATGGTGGTGAACTGTGGCTACGGCTCGCGACATCATGACCCCCGACGCGACGTGTGTGGGCGCCGACGAGAGCGTCCTGGCGGGTGCCCAGAAGCTGACCACGCTGGGCGTGGGGGCACTGCCCATCTGTGGTACGGACAACAAACTTAAGGGCATGCTCACGGACCGCGACATCGTGGTCAAGGTACTGGGTGCGGGCAAGGACCCGGAGAGCACGAAGGCGGGCGATCTGGCCCAGGGTGAGGCGGTGACCATCGGCGCCGACGACAGCGTCGAGGAGGTGCTCGCCACGATGAAGAACCACAAGGTGCGTCGGCTGCCGGTCATCGACGGGCACGACCTGGTGGGCATCGTCGCGCTGGCCGACGCGGCGAGGGCACTGCCCGACTCCAAGGCCGGCGAACTGATCGACGCGCTCTCCAGCGACCGCTGAGGCCATCGAGGCGAGGGCGGGCGTCCGCGAGTGGTGGGCGCGGGCGCCGGCCCCCGCCGTTCCCGCTCGGGCGCGGGGTGGCACCCCGCGCCCGAGCCCTCCCCACTCCCCCGGCCTCTCACACCCACCACCCCCGGGCCGCGCACCGCGCGACCCGGACATCCGACCCCCCGCTGCCGACCCCTTCGTCCTGACGACCCCAGCGCGTCCCGCCCCCCGGGCCGGGACGCGCTCGCCGTGCGGGGCGGCCCGCCCACCGGCACCATGGGCAGGAGTCGCCGCCGGGGATGCCCCGACCCGCGGGCGGCGCGTACGGCGACAAGGAGATCCACGATGCTGATGGCTCACCCCTCGGTGCTGCGCGAGCTCATCGACCGGTACGAGGCGCTGCGCGCGCGGTGCGCCGCCGCCCACGACGGGCACGAGCGCCGTCGCATGGAGGACGTGGTCTACACGCTGTGCGTGACGACCGGGACGCGCGAGATAGAGGCGGCCCTGAGCGCGGCGCGTCGGCAACTGGCCTGGGCCACGGCCGAGGGGAACGGGCCCGCGCTGTCCGCGTGAGGCCCGGGACGCCATGAGCCGCGGCCACCCGCTGGAGACCTACCGGCGCAAGCGCCACTTCGACCGGACCACCGAGCCGCGCGGCGACGCGGGCCCCTCCGGGACCACCGCCCCGTGCTTCGTCGTCCAAATCCACGACGCGAGCACCCTGCACTTCGACTTCCGCCTGGAGGTGGACGGCGTGCTCAAGTCCTGGTCCGTGCCGAAGGGCCCGTCCACCAACCCGGAGGACAAGCGGCTCGCCATGCCCACGGAGGACCATCCGCTGGAGTACCGCGACTTCGAGGGCGTCATCGCGGAGGGCGAGTACGGAGCGGGCACCGTGATCGTCTGGGACGAGGGCACCTACCGCCCGCTCACCCACGACAAGCGGAACCGACCGGTGCCGTTCGCCGACGCGCTGGCGGCCGGACACGTCTCGTTCCACCTCGACGGGGGCAAGCTGCGCGGCGGCTTCGCGCTCACCCGCTTCCGCGGTGGCGACGGTGAGCGGGAGTCCTGGCTGCTGGTCAAGGAGGGCCGGGCGGGCTCCGCCCGGCAGCGCGGAACGCCGGACCCGGCCCGCGCCCGCTCGGCGCGCACCGGGCGCACCCTTCGCCAGGTGGCGGCCGAGGAGCGGCCGGCGGGTGGGGGCGCGCGAAGATGAGCGATCTGCTGGCCGGGCTGCCCGCCGCGCAGCGGGAGTTGTTGTCGGTCGCGCCGCCGGGCCGTGAGCTGGCGGTGCGACCGATGCTCGCCCAGCTCAGCGATCTGCGGACGTTCGGTGACGGGTGGGTCTTCGAGCGCAAGCTCGACGGGGTGCGGGCGCTGGCGGTGCGCGAGTCGGGTGGTGAGGCGCGGCTGTTCTCGCGTAGCGGGCAGGACCTGGGCGGCACCTATCCCGAACTGGTCGAGGCGCTGACGGCGCAACCGTGCGCGGACTTCACCGTAGACGGCGAGGTGGTCGCCCTCTGGCGCGGGCGCACCGACTTCGCCCGGCTCCAGCAGCGCATGGGGCTCACCGATCCGCGCCGGGCCCGGGCCACCGGCGTCGCCGTCACGTACTACCTGTTCGACCTGCTGGCGCTGGAGGGCTTCCGGACCACGCGGTTGCCGTTGCGGGTCCGCAAGTCGCTGCTGCGCCGGGCCCTGACGTTCGGGGAGCCGCTGCGGCTGACCCCGCACCGCAACGAGGGCGGTCAGGACCTGCTGGACCAGGCGTGTGCCTGGGGCTGGGAGGGGCTGATCGCCAAGCGGGCGCAGGGCCGCTACGTACCGCGCAGGTCACCCGACTGGCTGAAGCTGAAGTGCTCGCGCGGGCAGGAGTTCGTCATCGGCGGCTTCACCGAGCCGTCGGGCAGCAGGACCGGGTTCGGCGCCCTGCTGCTCGGCTACCACGCGCACGGCCGTCTGCGGTACGCGGGCAAGGTCGGCACGGGTTACACCGAGGCCGTGCTGCGGAGGCTCAGCGCGCGGCTGGGGGAGCTGGCCAGCGGTACGTCGCCGTTCACCGACGCGGTGCGCGAGCGTCGGGCGCACTGGGTGCGGCCCGAGCTGGTGGCCGAGGTGGCCTTCACCGAGTGGACCCGGGACGGCATGCTGCGCCACCCGCGCTTCCTCGGGCTGCGCGAGGACAAGGACCCGCGCGAGGTGGTCCGCGAGGAGCCCCCGCGCCGGTAGCGGGCGTGGCCACCCGCCCGGCGTGGGCTGGCGCGGTGGTGCTCGGTTCCACGACGAGCACCCGGCCGTGCTCGGGCCGCGCCTCCCGACAGCGCCGGAGGACGCCCGCGCGCCTCTCGTCGCTCCGGTCGTGGATCACGCTCTTGATCAGGTGATCGGATACAGGTCGGCGCCGGCCGGCACGGACGCGAGGAAGTCGCCGACCGTCAGCTCACACCGCCCGGTCAGGTCCGGTTCGGCCAGCCTGTCCGGGGCCTGCGCGAGGCCGTCGGCCCTGTCGTGGACGGTGCCGCGCGGCGTGCGGAACCGGCGCGGGACGCTGGCGAGAAGGGTGCCGTCCCCGCCGCCGACGTCCACGACGTGCTGGAAGCCCCCGAAGTGCCCGAACACCCGGGCGAAGTCGCGCGAGCCTCCGGGGCGTCCGAGCGCGACAGCCGCTCCGCCGTGGTGAGCGCGAACATGTCGGTGTCCTCCTCCTGGGCAAGGCCGACGACGGCGAGGGCCCGCGGCAGTCGGCGCGCGCCCCGCGGGGCGAACCCGCCCTGAGTTTCCGCGTGCCGTTCCTGGCAACTCCCCTGCGCCGCGCCCGCGTTGTGGTCGTACGACGCGGCGCGCGGCCGTCGCGCGCTCCCCCGCGACACCCGCCCGACAGCGCCCGCCGCGCGCCCGCCACCCCGCCACCGAGCCGTCGGCGCATGTCAGGAGCCGGACCATAGCCGGCGACCGCGACACCCCGCCGGCGCGGGGTGCGCCATGCCACGCGCGGTTCGCCCCGGGCGAAGATCGAACAAATTGCCCAACCTTCCTTGTTCTTAGGCCATGAGTTCGACACCATCAGCCCGGTCAGCGCCGCCGCGCCCATCGCGGCGCACTGCCCGCTCCACCCGCCCACCTGTCCCCGACACCGAGCGCCCGACTCCGCGGACGTGCCACCGCGGACCACCACCCTCACAGGAGAAACCCCCATGGCGAGATCAACCCTGGCCGCTTCCCTGGCCCTCGCGCTGGTCGCGACGGGCGGCACCGTCCTCACCTGGTCGGCCAGCGCCGCCGCGAACCCGTCCGAGCCACTGGCGCCGCTCCAGGCAGCGGGGGCCGACGCCGTCGACGGCCGCTACGTCGTCGTCCTCAAGAAGCCGGCCCGAAGCGGCGCCACGGCCTCGGCCCACAGGGCGCTGGCCGGCCCGGTGACCACCGCGCGGGAGGCCGGCGGCACGGTCCGCCGCTCCTACACCGAGACGCTGCACGGCTTCTCCGCCGACCTGTCCGACGCCGCGCTCGACGAGGTGCGACGCGACCCGGCGGTCGCCTACGTGCAGCCCGTACGCGTCCACCGGCAGGAGGCGGCCCCGACCGCGAGCCGCCCCGCGCCCCCGGCCACCCAGCAGCGCGCGCCCTGGCACCTGGACCGCATCGACCAGCGGAAGCTGCCGCTGAACACGAGGTACTCCCCCACCGGCGACGCGTCCGGGGTGCCGGTGTACGTGCTGGACTCGGGCATACGGGCCAGCCACAAGGAGTTCGAGGGGCGGGCGTCGGGCGTCTACTCGGCCATCAAGGACGGCAACGGCACCAAGGACTGCGCCGGCCACGGCACCTTCGTGGCCAGCCACATCGCGGGCAGGACCTACGGGGTGGCGAAGAAGGCCAAGATACGCGCCGTGCGCATCCTGGGCTGCGACAACAGCGCGACCACCGAGGAAATCCTCGACGGCATGAACTGGACGACCAAGAACGCGCCCGCGTCGTCGGTCGTCAACATGAGCATCCAGAGCAGCGACGGCATCGCCGACCGGGCCATGGACGACGCGGCCAAGGCGATGGTCGACAAGGGGTTGCTCGTGGTGTTCATCGCGGGCAACTTCGGCAAGGGTGACTGCCAGAACTCGCCCAAGGACCCTCGCGCCATCACCATGGGCGCCACCAACAAGACGGACGCCCGCAACACCGACGCCAACCCCTCCAGCTACGGCTCCTGCGTGACCGCCTTCGCCCCGGGCGCCGGCGTCTCCGGCGCGGGCGAGGGCAGCGACACCGAGGTGCTCAAGGGCTGGAACGGCACCTCGTTCGCGGCCCCGCTGGCGGCCGGCACCCTCGCCGTCGCCAAGCGCGACAACCCGGACCTGACCATGGCCGAGGCGAAGAAGCTCATCACCTCCACGGCCACGCGGGGCGTGCTCAAGAACATCGGCAAGGGCTCGCCCAACCGGCTGCTGTACGCGGGCCCGGCCGGGCGCTGAGCCCGCCGGCGCCGGCATGGCACGCGAGGGGCGGGCGGGCCCGGGCGCACCGGGCCCGCCCGCCCCTCGGGCGTCTCAGTCCCGGCCCACCGACTCCCGGCTCCGGTCCCGCGACGCGGCGCGCGGTTCGCCCGGGGCGGGCTCGCCCTCGCTGAGGCCGATCTTGTCGTGCAGCGCCCGCAGCGGGCCCGGTGCCCACCAGTTGGCGCGGCCGGCGAGGCGCATGAACGCGGGCACCAGGGCGCCACGTACCAGCGTGGCGTCCATCAGGACCGCGATGGCGAGCCCCACGCCGATCGCCTTGAGGTAGACGATCCCGGAGATCACGAACCCCAGGAAGACGATGGCGATCAGCAGCGCGGCGGCGGTGACGGTCGAGCCGGTGCGCTCCAGGCCGCGCGCGACGGCCTTGGTGTTGTCGCCGGTGAGCTGGTACTCCTCCTTGATCCGGGAGAGCAGGAAGACCTCGTAGTCCATCGACAGGCCGAAGGCGATGCAGAACAGCAGCACCGGCACCGTCCAGGTGATGGAGTCGGTGACGACGAAGTCGCCGACGATGCCCTCCAGGTGGCCGTTCTGGAAGCCCCAGACCAGTACGCCGAGGGTGGCGCTCAGGCTCAGGCAGTTGAGCACCAGCGCCTTGAGCGGCAGCACGATGCTGCCGGTGAACAGGAACAGCACGATGAACGAGCTGACCGCGATGACCACGAGCGACAGCGGCAGCCGGTCGTTCATCGAGGTGATCGAGTCGTGCAGCTCCGCCGCCGGGCCGCCCACCCGCACGTCGTACGGGGCGTCGACGGCGCGGATGTCCTGGACGAGCTGGCGGCCCTTCTCGGACAGCGACTGGCTCTTGGGCACCACCGACAGGTACGTGCTGTCGGCGACGCCGAACCGGTCGGCGGCCGGGGTCGGCGGGGCCACCTGTCGGCCGCCCGCGAACGTGCCGGCCTCCGTGTCGACCCGGGCCACGTTGGTCAGGCCGGACAGGGTCCTGGCGTAGTCGGCGATGTCGCGCTCGCCCTTGGCGGGCGCGTCGCTGAGCACGACGTTGAGCGCCTGCGTCTCCTGGGCCCGGAAGTCCGCCCGGATGGTCTCACCGACCTCGCGCGACTGGGTGCTGGCCGGCAGCACCCGCTCGTCGGCCAGGCTCATCTTCAGGTCGAGGAACGGCGCCCCGAGGAAGAGCAGCAGGGCGATGACGGCCGTGGCGATCGGCACCGGGAAGCGCATCACGGTGAGGGCGAGCCGGTGCCAGAAGCCCTCGACGTCCTCGCCGCGCGCCACCGCCTCCTCCACCGGGAGCTTCCGGCGACCCACCCGGCCCTTCTCGATGCGCGGGCCGAGCGCCTTGAGCAGGGCCGGCAGGAAGGTCACCGAGACGACGGCGGCCAGCAGCGCGGTGGGGATGCCCGCGTAGGCGAACGAGCGCAGGAAGTAGAAAGGGAAGACCAGCAGCGCGGCCAGGGCCAGGGCGACGGTGACCGCGGAGAAGACGACGGTGCGCCCGGCGGTCCGCAGGGCGGTGGCGATCGCCCCGTCGGGTTCGGCGCCGCCGGCCAGCTCCTCGCGGTAGCGCTTGATCAGGATGAGGCTGTAGTCGATGGCCAACCCGAGCCCGAGCCCGGTGGCGACGTTGGTGGCCAGCACCGACACCTCGGTGAACAGCGTCAGGACACGCAGCGTCAGCAGCACCGAGACGATGGTCAGTCCGCTGACCAGGAGCGGCACCAGCGCGGCGACCACACTGCGGAAGACGAAGAGCATGACCACGAACAGGATCGGGAAGGTGACCATCTCGATCTTGAGCAGGTCCTTCTCGGTGGTCTCGACGATCTCCTTGTTCGCCAGCGCGCTGCCGCCGATGGTGACGTCGACGCCGGCGATCTTCCCCTCGTAGCGCGACTCCAGCTTGTCGAACCGGTCCTGGATCTGGTCCTCGTCGCCGTTGATGCGGGCCAGCACCAGGGCGCGGTCGCCGCCCTTGCCGCGCAGTGACTCGGCATTGCCCAGCGACCAGTAGGAAACGGCGTGCTCGACGTCCTTCTCCCCGTCGAGCCGCGCGGTGATGGCACGGCCCGCCGCGGCCACCTTCGGGTCGTCCACGCCCCGCTCGTCGGTGATCAGGAGCGTGAGATTGGGGGCGCCCGCGTGGAAGCGTTCGTCCATGATCTCGGCGGCCCTGGCCGATTCCGTGGAGCTGTCGATGAAGCCACCCGCCGACAGCTTCGAGATGACCCCACCACCCAGCGCTCCCGCGATGACGAACAGAACTCCGCTGAGATACAGCACCAGTCTGCTGCGACCGGACGTGAAGCGGGCCAGAGAGGCGAACATCTGACGTAACCCTTCATTCGGGGCACGGTCGGCTGGCGTACGTGGAGAGACAGGCTACTCCCCCGCCGCCGCGCGCGGCCGTTTCTCGGTCATGGCAAGAGTCTGCTTACCAACTCTTGTCCCACCCCTGCTATTTATCGCCCCCTCGTACGGATTTACGTTTTCCGAGAGCTCGGAAGCAACCCTGTTCTGTGGAGGTGCGACACGCATGGCTCGACGCAAGAGGACTGCCGTCGTCGGCGGCGGTATGGCTGGCTGCGCCGCCGCCAAGGAGCTGTTGAAGAACGGGCGGGAGGTCGTCATCTACGAGACCACCGCCGGCCTCGGTGGGCGCGCGCGGTCCTGGCACCGTCCGGAGATCGAGCCCGATGTCGGCGTCAACCTGTGGTTCACGAGCTTCTACAAGATCATGTTCGAGCGCATCCGCGAGTACGGTCTCGAGGACCAGCTCACGGAAATGTCGAACAACGTGATCGTGGTGGACAACGGAAAGCCGGCCGAGCTCCTGTCGGACTCGATGAAGAGTCTCTTCACCTTCCCCCACGTAAAACTCGGGGACCGCATCGGATTCCTTACCGCCACCCTCAAGGAAACGCTCAAGCGCAAGGAACTCGACCTTTTCGACCCGCTCAAGCTCGCCAAGTACGACGATGGCACCAATGCCGCGGAATACGCGCGCAAGAGCATGTCCCAGCGCGGCTTCGACAACCTGCTGCGGCCGGAGATCGAGTCGTTCTGGCTGTGGCGCTGCGAGGACATCTCGGCCGCCCACGTCCGGGCCATGCAGGCGCAGATCGCCGGCGCCAAGTTCTACGTGTTCAAGGGCGGCATGGAGATCATCGCCGAGAAGAACGCGGAGGGCGCGGAGATCCGCCTGGAGAACGAGGTCACCGACCTCCAGGTCAGCGACGGCGAGGTGCGCGTCACCGCCCGGGACGCCGACGGGACGCTCAGCGAGGAGGTCTTCGACGACGTCGTGATGGCCACCCCGGCGCCGGTCGCCGCGAAGCTGACGGCCGCCCTGCCGCGTCAGATCGTCGGCGAGGACACCAGGGACTTCCTGGCCACCCAGAAGTACGAGCCCGCGCTGTCGGTGTCGTACCTGGTGGACTTCTCCAGCATGCCGTCCGAGGCGCACATCGTCGCCGCCGGGGCCGAGGACCCGCCGGTCAAGACGATCATCACCTTCCCGCGTCAGGTGCGGGACGCGAACGGGCGCCCGGTCGACAAGCACCTCGCGTTCGTCTACCCGGGCCGGGCCGCCACCCGCAGGCTGCTCAAGCTCTCCACCGAGGAGCAGTTCGCCGAGACCACGCGGCTGGTCACCTCGCTGTGGCCGGACTTCCCCGCCGACGCCGAGCCGTTCGAGATCGCCGAGCGGCCGTGGGCCATGCCGGTGCCCGAGCCCGGCCGCTACCGCAAGTCGGCCCGGGTCATCCGGCTCCAGCACGCCCCGGTGGTCTTCGCCGGCGACTACTTCACCTCGCCGATCTCCGAGGCCGCGATGCTCTCCGGCATCCGGGCAGCCGACAAGCTGCTCACGGTCGGCTGAGGCTCGGCGGGCCGTCCATGAACGCGATCACCGCCGCCGGGGCCCGGCGCGCCCAGGGTGCGTCCGGCCCCGGTTCGCCGGCCCGGGGGTTCGCCTCACGTCTGTCGGCCTTCGCCCGCCTGGCCAAGTTCGAGTTCGTCCTGGACTACTACCTCAGCGTCCTCGTGGTCGTCTCGGCGCTGGCCGCGGGCTCCGGGCTGGCCGGGAACGACCTGCTCACGCTCGGCCTGTTCCTGCTCGGTGAGATCGGCGTGGTCTCGGCCGTCATGGCCTTCGACGACGTCAACGGGTACCAGGACGGCAGCGACGCGGCGAACTACCTCAGCGAGGACGGCACCGAGCTGCGCCCGCTCCAGCGCAAGCCGCTGCTGACCGGCGCCCTGCGCCTGCGACAGGCCCAGTGGTTCGGCTACCTCTCGTTGGCCTGGGGCGCGCTGTTCTGGTCCACCTCGGCCGCCGCCGCCGAACACCAGCCGGTCTGGGCGCTGGTCGTCACCGGCCTGGTGCTCGTCTCGAGCTGGCAGTACTCCTGGGGCCTCAAGCTCAGCTACCGCGGGCTCGGCGAACTCCTCATCGCCGGCTGCCCGATGGTCATCGTCATCGCGCCGTACGGGTTCGTCGCCGGCGACCTGCCCGCGCTGCTGCTCGTCGAGGGCCTGCTGTTCGGCCTGTGGCAGATCCTGGTCTCCGCGTACTCCAACACCAAGGACATCGAGGGCGACGCGGCGGTCGGGCGCAGCACCGTGGCCGTGCGCGCCTCCGAGCGGGGCAACCGCCGCTTCATCGGGCTGCTGAGCGCCGCCGACGTGCTGCTGGCCGGGACCGCCGCGGTGGTGGGCTGGGCTCCGTGGTGGTTCGTGCTGGCCATGCTGCCGCTGACCGCCCTGCGGGTGCGGCAGTACGTGTCCTTCGTCCGGAACGGCGACGCGCTGCTGGCGCGCCGGCGCGGCGTCGTGGCGTTCCGTACCGGGGTCGCCTGCCTGATCCTGGTCAACCTCATTCACTGACGGGAGAGTCATGAGTGGCAAGAGCAGGCCCTCGGGCCTGGGTTCGCTGTTCGAGAGCCACGCGGAACGGGGTCGGCGCACCCGTTTCCACCTGAGCCGCCCCTTCGACATCGCCCCCGAGCGGGGGGCGGAGTACACGGTGCAGCAACTCGCCGACCTGGTGGCGGAGGCGTCGGCGTGGCTGTACGAGGCGGGGGCGCGGCCCGGCTCCCGGGTGGCGATCGCCAAGGACAACCACTGGGACTACCTGCTGCTGGCCGCCGCCGCGGCGCGGGTGGGCGCGCTGCCGGTGTTGGTGGCCGGCTCACTGCCGCCGGACACGCTCCAGACGGTGCTCAAGCGGGCCGACGCCCGGGTGTTGGTGACCACGGGTGAGATCGTGCGCTCGGCCGCCGCGGCCGGCGTGGACGTGACCGCGTTCGCCCCGCGCGTGGTGACCATCGACGGCCCCGCCGACGGCGCGACGCACGTGGACGAGTTCCGCGGGGCGCGGGTGCCGGGCACGGTGCGGGCCGCCTCGTACGAACCGATGGTGGCCACCCACACCTCGGGCACCACCGGCGTGCCGAAGCTGGTGGTGCACTCGGCGGACACGATCATGGGGCACCTCAGCCGCACCGAGTCGCTGCCGTGGCCCATCGTCGGCATGAAGCACCGGGACACGGTGGCCACGGCCATCGCGTACAACCACATGCGGATGATCACCTGGAGCGCGGGGACGCTACGGCTGGAGCCGAAGCACGCGCTGATCCTCACCGACGGCGAACCGGCCACCGCCGAGCGGATGTTCCGCCGCCACCGGCCCAACTACCTGGAGGCGCTGCCCGCCACCTACGTGGGCTGGGAGCCGCTGACGGAGAAGCCGCACCACGTGTTCACGGACGTACGGGTCTACGTCAGCACCTTCGACGCGATGCACCCGCCGACGGTGCGCACGTTCCTGCGGGCCAGCCAGCGGCGCTTCCCGACCTGGTTGCAGGGCTGGGGGCAGTCCGAGACCGGCCCGATGACCTTCCGGCTGCTGGCCCGGCGCGACCTGGAGGCCCAGGGCGACCGGCACCCCACCATCCGCGACGTCGGCCGCCCGATCCCCGGCTTCACCGGGATGAAGGTGGTGGACCCGCAGACGCTGCGGCCGGTGCCCGACGGCACGCCCGGCGTGGTGCTCTCGCGCACCCACGGCCGCTGCGTCGGCTACCTCGGCGAGGAGGACCGCTGGCAGCTCAAGGCCGAGGGCAAGTGGTGGAACACCGGCGACTGGGCGGTGCGCAGCAGGACCGGCGCCTTCCGGCTGCTCGACCGCGAGGTGGACGTGATCCCCGGGATGAGCTGCATCGAGCTGGAGGACGTGTTGGCCGACCGGCTGCCGCGGCTGACCGAGGCCGCGGTGATCGGGGTGCCGGGCGAGCTGCCGCTGCCGGTGGTGTGCACCCGGGACGGCTCCTGGGACCAGGCGGCCTGGCAGCGGGCCACCGCCGACCTGCCCCGGATGGCCGACCCGCGCCTCCTGGAGTGGGACGAGTTCCCGCGCACCAGCACCGGCAAGGTGCGCCGGATGGAGCTGCGGGAGCGCCTGTTGGGTGAGGCGAGCGCGTACGGCACCGGGCGCTGGACATAGCCGAGCGCGCGACGTACGGGCAGGGCGCGCGGGGCGCGAGGCGCACCGCGCGGGGTGGACGAGGAAAGGGAAGGGAACGGCATGGCGCAGGACCTGGCCGATGTGGACATCGCCGTCGTGGGTGCGGGGATCTCCGGCCTCACCGCGGCCTACCGGCTGCGGGAGGCGGGCCGCCGGCCGGTCGTCTTCGAGTCGCAGGAGGCGGTCGGCGGGCGCATGAAGGCCCGCCGGGTGGACGGCTGGATCGTCGAGGAGGGCACCGAGACGCTCGCGGCGGCCGGCTACGACGCGACCTGGCGGCTCATCAGGTCGGTCGGGCTCGACCGGAACGGCGGGGTCCGCAAGGTCACCAGCCTGGCCGGCGTCTGGCGGAACGGGCGCGCCCACGCGGGCACCGGCCACTGGTTCGGGGCGCTCAGCGGCTCCGGACTCTCGCTCGGCGGCCGGATGGCGCTCAGCTCGCTGGTGGGCGAGATCGCCGGCTCGGCCGGCGGCTTCGACACCCGGCACCCGGGGCAGAGCCCGCTGGCCACCCGGACGGTGGCCAGCCTGGCCGCGGGCCGCGACCGTGAGCTGTACGACTACGTGTTGCAGCCGGCGGTGGCCACCGCCTGGGCCTGGGACCCGCACCGCTCGTGCGCGGGCCCGCTGGTGTCCACCATGCTCTCCACGCGCGGCCTGCTGGGCTGGCGCACCTACCGGGACGGCATGGACTCACTGGCCCACGCGGTGGCCGAGCGCCTGGACGTGCGCACCGGGCGGGCCGTCACCGAGGTGAAGGACACCGACGCCGGGGTCACCCTCGTCTTCGCCGACGGGCAGACGGTGACGGCGCGCGAGGTCGTACTCGCGGTGCCCGCTCCGCTGGCGGACAAGCTGCGGCCGGGCGCCCCCGCGGACGAGACGCCCTTCCTCCAGGCGGCCTCGTACACGCCGATGATGCGCATCACCTGTCTGGTGGACCGCCCACTGATGCCCCCGCAGCGACGCGGCACGCCCGCGGTCTACGCCGTCCTGGTGCCGGAGGTGGAGGACGGCTGTGTGAGCGGGGTGACGTTCGAGCACGCCAAGGCCGCCAACCGGGCCCCCGCGGGCCGCGGCCTGGTCAGCATCCTCACCGCGCGGCGGGCGACGCGGGAGTTGCTCGACGCGCCGGATGAGGAGGTGTTGGCGGCGCTGGTGCCGCGGGCCGAGCGGTACGCGCCGGGCCTTGGCGCGGCGCTGCGGCAGGCGTTCGTGCACCGCTTCCCGCACGCGTCGCCGGAGGCGTCGCCGCTGGCGCTGCGGTTGCAGAGCGCCTTCGTCGGCCGGGAGGCGCGCGCGGTGGAGTACGCGGGCGACTGGGTGTACCAGCGGCCCTCCAGTGAGGCGGCGGTGCAGTCGGGCGAGTGGGCGGCCGAGCGGTTGCTGTCGCGCACCGCCTAACGATCGGTCAAGGCGGCCCGCGAGGGGCCGCTGGCACCACCTCGGAGCGGAAGGCCCCGGCAGCGCGCCCGCGCACGCCGGGGCCTTCGGTCTACCCGCACGCCACCCCCGTCCCCCAACGCGCCCCCGACATGCCTCATGAGCTGGCCAAACGCGGTAACGCACCCCCCGGTTGAGGGGCGGTTCCCGGGTCCTAGTAGGGTGCGCGTAGCACGGCTTTTGATGACCGGCGCTCGTGGTTGGCCTGAGATCCGAAGGAACCGCGAGCGAATCGGGCGTGACGCGAAAAGGCGTTTCTACCTGCGCGTTTCACGACCCTTGACCGGGCTTTTGCCGCTGCCTGCAACCGTTGGCCGACCAGCGTGGAAGTTCCCGCGGGCCCCAACGGAAGGAGCCGCATGGTGCAGGCAGGCACTCACGCGCAGCAGGACGGCTTCACCCCGGAACCGGCCGCGACCGGTTCCAGCCGACGACCACTGTCACCGCTGGTGGGCCGAGACGACGAGGTAGCCCGGCTGAGAGCGCAGATCCTGGCCCGGGACACCCAGGTGCTCACCCTCACCGGCCCCGCCGGCGTCGGAAAGACCCGCCTGGCGACGGTGCTCGCCGACGACGTGGTCAGCGCCTTCCGGGACGGTGGGTGCTACCTGGACCTGGAGGACCAGCGCCAGGACCTGGCCGGCGCGGTGCGGGCCGCGCTGTGCGGTGACGGTCCGGCCGCCGACGGCGATCCGCCCCTGACCGACCTCGACTTCCTGCTCGTACTCGACTGCGGCTCACGGCCGACCCGGGAGGTGGCCGAGTTGGTGGCCGACCTCGCCGGCCGCGCGCCCCGGCTGTGCGTGCTGACCGTCGCGACCCAGGTGCTCGGGGTCTACGGCGAGCGGCGCATCCAGCTCGACCCGCTGGCCGTGCCCGGCTCCGCCGGGGCCACGGGCCCGCTCGCGGAGGTGGCCTCGGTGCGCCTGCTCGTGCAGCGCACCCGCGCCGTACGGCCCGGCTTCAAGCTGACCGAGGAGAACCGGGACGCGGTCGCCCAGTTGTGCGTGCGGCTGGACGGGCTGCCGCTGGCGCTCGAACTCGCCGCGGCCCGCCTCAAGGTCTCCTCGCCCCGCGCGCTCCTTGAGGAACTCGACCGCTCGTGCGGCGCGCTGCGCGGCACCGCGGCCGACACCATGTCGCGGCACCTGAGCGTGTACGAGGCGGTGGAGCACAGTTGGGCGGTGCTCGACCCGGACCGCCGCGCGCTCCTGCGCCGACTGGCGGTCTTCGCCTCCTCCTTCGACGGGGCGCAGGCCGCCGAGGTGCTGGGCCTGTCGGTGTACGAGGCGCGGTCGGCGCTCGAGGAGTTCGTCGACCGCAGCCTGCTGCTGCCGCGGGAGCAGCCCGACGGCAGCATCAGGTTCCGCATGCTGCGCACCTCGCGAGCGTACGCCGTGGAGCAGCTCGCGGACGAGGGCGCCCTGGAGTCGATCAGGAACCGGCACGCCGCGCACGTGCTGCGCCGCGCCCGGGCCACGCTGCCGCGACTGAGCGGGCCGGGGCAGGCCGCGACGCTGGCCAGGCTGGCGCTCGGGCACCACGACACGCTGGCGGCCCTGGGCCACCTGGTGCACGTGGGGGACGGCGACGGCGCGGGCGAGTTGGCCGCGACAACGCTGCCGTACTGGCTGGTCCGCGGCGAGGTGCGGGAGGCCGCGGCCCGGCTGAGCGCGGCGTGCGCCGCCGGGGTGACCACCGGCCGCGTGCGGGCCGCGCTGCGGGCGGCGCTCGGCGAGACGCGCCTGCTGGGCGGCCGGTACCTGGAGGCGCGGGAGGACCTGCGGGCGGCGCTGGTCCAGTACCAGGCGGACGGCGACCGGGCCGGCGCGGTCGCCGTCCGGGAGCTGCTGGCGCGCCTCGCCCACGCGCAGGGCGACCTCACCGGCGCCCAGGCCCTGCTGAGCGATGTGGTGGCGGAGTACCGGGAGCTGTCCGACGCGCACGGCGTGGCCTCGGCGACCGGGCGCCTGGCCGAGGTCTGTCGGGATCTGGGCGACACGCCCGCGGCGGTGCAGTACGGGCAGGACGCGGTGCTGCGCTTCGAGGAGATCGGCGACGCGCGGCGGGCGGCGCTCGGCAAGCTCGTGCTCGCCGGGATGCTGGCCGAGGGCGAGGTGCCGGCGAGCGCCGACCGGATGGCGCGGCAGGCGCTGCTGGTCCTGCGCGACCTCGGCGACCTGCCGGCCCTCGCCTGCGCGCTGCACGTCTGCGCCGACCTGCTGGTACGCCGGCACGGCCGGGCCACCGGCGCCTGGGAGCGGGCGGCCCAACTCCTGGCCGCAGCGGGCGTGTTGGAGGAGGGTGCCGGCGGGTTGCCGGTGCGGCTGCCGGAGTCGGCCCGGCAGGGGCTGCTGTCGCAGGCCGGGCAGCGCCTGGGCGAGGCCGCGTTCGACGAGCACAGCCGGACCGGCGCGCGGCTGAGCGCGCACGAGGCGGTGGCGCTGGCGCTGACGCCGCTGGCCCCGCCGCCCTCCGCGCCCCAGGCCCCGCCAGCGGCGGACACCCTCACCCGGCGCGAGCAGGAGGTGGCGGCGCTGGTCGCGGAGGGGCTCACCAACCGCGAGGTGGCGCGGCGCCTCGGGACCGCCGAGTGGACGGCCGTGAACATCCTGCGCAAGGTGATGCGCAAGCTCGACTGCACCTCGCGGGTCCAGGTGGCCAACCGGGTGCTCAGCGCCCGCGCCACGGCCGACGGTGATCTCGGCGCGGCCAGCGGGCTGCCGCGCGTGGTCTGACGCACCCGCGCCGCGCCGACACGGGGCGGGACGCCGGCCGGGTCACAGCCCGCGCCGGCGGGCCGCCCCCTCGACGCCGTGGAGGAAGGCCGTGGCGCGGACGGGGGCGAGGACGCGGAAGCGTCGGTGCCGCCGACGTGTCGACGACATGGGTCCGTCCGTGGGTGGAAACGGGGCTCGGGAGGTGTGCTGCCGGGCCCCGCTGCCACGCGCGCGGCGGCTACTTGTCGCGGTAGGCGACGGCGACCGCCATGCCCGCCAGTTCCTCGCGCCACTCCTGGGGCAGCGGCGCGTTCGCCAGGGCCTCGCGAGCCTGGTCCACCAGGGTGTCGATGCGCCGCTCCACCTCGGCGCGTACGTCGATGGCCGCGATCTCCGCGCGGAGTGCCCTCTCGTCCCGGCCACCGGCCGAGACCAGGTCCCGCACCCGCTCGCTGCGGCCCACGGCCAGGCTCATCAGCAGGGTCATCTTGTTGTTCTCGGCGTCGGCGCCCACCGGCTTGCCCGCCACGTCCGCGTCGCCGAAGGCGTCGATCAGGTCGTCGCGGAGCTGGAACGCCTCACCGAGCGCGGTGCCGTACGCCTCGAACGTCGCGGCCAGGGTGGTGTTCCCGGTGATGGCGGCGCCGAGTTCGAGCGGGCGGCGGATGCTGTAGCGCCCGGACTTGGCGTTGGCGATGTACTCGGACAGCCGCGTGTCGGCGACCCCCTCGGCGGCCACGGCCACGTCCAGGTGCTGGCCCACGATCATCTCGGTGACCAGCTCTCCCCAGACCCCGCGCGCCGGGGCCGGCAGCTCCTGGGCGAGCCGCATCGCGTACGAGAGCGCTAGGTCGCCGGCGAGCACGGCGACGCCCTCGCCGTAGCGGCGCGCCTCGCCGTGCCAGCCGAGGGCGCGGTGCTGTTCGATGGCGCGGACGTGGGCGGTGGGTTCGCCGCGGCGCAGCGGCGAGTCGTCGATGACGTCGTCGTGGATGAGGGCGAAGGCGTGCAGCAGCTCGACGGCGGCGGCAGCCTCCACCACCCGGGTGTCGGTCTCCTCGCCGCCGGCGGCCAGGAAACCGGCCGCGCAGAACGCCGGTCGCAGTCGCTTGCCACCCGCGCGCACGAGTTGGCCGACGCTCTCGACGGGAGCGATGGCGCGCGCGTCCACGCCGGCCCACTGCGCGCGCTCGGCGGCGAGCAGGGCGTCGAGGCGGGTTTCGGTACGGGCGAGAATCCGGGCCCTGGCCTGGGCGCCGCGGCCGGTAGGGGTGGCCACGGGTGCCATCGGTGACACGGTCATGTTTGGGGTTCCTCTCTGCGATCACCGGTGTGGCCGACCGGCGGCACGCCTCGCGCGCACGGGCGGGGCGGCGTGTCCGTCCGGACGCCTCGAACAGCGGGGCGGCGGCTGGCGGGGGGCGCGCGCGGGCCGTGGCGCCCGGGGGCGCTCGCGCGCGCGGGGACGCGCCCGCCTCGCGCGGCCGACGGGTCAGCGGCGAGCATGCCGCGGCGCACGACGGACCGGCGGCGAAAGGGGCGCGCGGCAGGCGGCGGAAGCGGGCGCGGCGGGCGGCCACCGCCGTTTTGTCCGCGCCACTCCCCGACGGGACGGCCGGTGAGAATCCCATGGCCCGGCAAAGCCGAATCTCCTGCGGGTGTCCATATGGGAAAGCGCCCCCCGGCCTGGAAGTTGGAAACGTTATCCACCATCGACGGTGGACAACACGCCGGTCAAGACGGCCTGTCCAGACAGCAATTGAGGGGTCGAAAAGACACAGAACTCTGTCCGAGAGTGACATGTGAGGCACTGAATCTGCCATGTCATTGCCTGCTGATTGCTATCCCTGACAACTCACGTGCCGCCTATTTTCGAAAGTGGGTACTACGAATGGAGAGACATGGGCAGGAGAGTGACGGAAAGCATTCCCGGAAGCCCCGGGACAGCGGCCCCGACCGGAGTCCCGTTCTTCACCCAGGCGGCCTCGTTCGAACGGCTGTGGCCTTCCGTACGCCGACAGATCGAAGACGTGCTCGACTCCGGGGTCTACTCGAACGGACCCAAGACCGCCGAGCTCGAGGCAGCGTTGCGTACCTACACCGGTGCTCGGCACGCCATCGCGGTGGGCAACGGCACCGACGCCCTCGTGTTGTTGCTGCGCGCGGCGGGGATCGGGCCCGGCGACGAGGTGGTGGTGCCGGCGTTCGCGTCCGCCGCACCGGCCGCGTCGGTGACGTTGGTGGGTGCCCGCCCGGTCTTCGCCGATGTCGACCCCCTGACCTACGGCATTGACCCCGCATCGGTCGAGAAGGCGATCACCGCGCGGACCAGGGCCGTACTGCCAGCGCACGTGTTCTGTCAGCCGGCCGACCTCGCCGGGGTGACGGACGTCGCCGCGCGCCACGGACTGCTGGTGCTCGAGGACGGCGCGCGGAGCCTGGGGATGCGCTGGGCGGGCGTGCACACGGGGCTGGTCGGCGCGGGCGGCGCGCTCTCGCTGTGCCCCACCACGACGCTCGGCGCGCTGGGCGACGCGGGCCTGGTGCTCACCCGGGACGACGCGCTCGCCGCGCGCGTGCGGGCGCTGCGCGACCACGGCCGCACGGCCCCGTCGGCGGCGGTGAGCCAGGGCACGGCGAGCCGGCGGGCAGCCGCCGCCGAGGTGGCCCGGCAGGGCGAACTCCTGGGCACCAACGCCAAGATGGACGACGTCCAGGCGGCGGTGCTGCTCGGCAAGCTGGCCGGCGTCGAGGCGGACATCGCCCGCCGCGCGGAGCTGGCCGCCGCGTACACCCGGCACCTGCGCGGCGCGCCCGGCGTGCGCCGGCTGCCCGAGGTCGTGCGGGGCTCGCGGGCCCGCGTCGATCCGGTCTTCTCGGTGTACGCCATCGAGGTGGACGACCGGGACGGGCTGGTGGACCACCTCGCGCGGGCCGGGATCAGCACCGAGGCGTACCCGCGCCCGTCGCACCTCCAGCCCTGCTTCGCGGACCTCGGCCACCGGGAGGGCGACTTCCCGAACGCCGAGGAGGCCGCCGAACACGTGCTCGCGCTGCCCCTCTACCCGGACCTGACCTCGCGTCAGGTGGCGGACGTGTGTGCCGCCGTCCGTTCCTTCGCTCCGGAAGGTGCCCTGTGATGAGTGTGGTGGACTCGGCCCTCGCGGTCGACGCGGCCCCGGTGCCCTACAGCGGCTCGCTCCTCGACTCCGGCGCCCGCGAACTCCTGCTGGACACCGTGCGGGAGGTGGCCACCGATCCCGACCAACGCTTCGTCCTCGGCCGTCGCACGGCCGAGTTGGAGCGCCGGCTGCGGCAGCGCGTCGGCACGGGTGACGTGATCGCCTGCGCGAGCGGCACCTCGGCGCTCGGCCTCGCGCTGCGGGCGGCGCGGCTCGGCCCCGGGGACGAGGTGATCGTGCCCGCGTTCGGCGCCGAGCCGCTGGCGAGCACCGTCCTCGGCGTGGGTGCCGTGCCGGTCTTCGCCGACGTCGACCCGGTGACGATGGTCATCGACGTGGCCGACGTCGCGCGCCGGCTCACCGCCCGCACCCGGGCGGTCGTGCCGGCGCACACCTTCACCACCATGGCCGACATGCCCGGGGTGACGCGGCTGGCCTCGACCCATGGGCTGACCGTCATCGAGGACGCGGCCATCGCGCAGGACGCGACGCTGGCCGGGCGCGCCGCGGGCACCTGGGGCCAGCTCGGCCTGTACTCGTTCTTTCCGGCCAAGCCGTTCGGGATGCCGGGCGAGGGCGCCGCCGTACTGACCGACGACCCGGAACTCGCCCGCACCGTGCGCGCGCTGCGCGACCACGGCCCGGAGGGCGAGCGGCGCTCCGTGCACCACGAGATCGGCCCGCACAGCGGCTTCGACGAGATACAGGCCGGCTTCCAACTCGCCCGGCTGGCGACCCAGGACGCGCGCATCGCGCGCCGGGCGCGGATCAGCGCGTACTACAGCCAGCGGTTCGCGCCGTTGCGTGCGCACGGGCTGAGCGCGCCGGCTCCGGACGCCGAGCAGTGCCACTACGTCTACGCCGTGCAGACGCAGCGCCGCGACGCGCTGGCCCGCCACCTCGCGGCCCACGGCATCGGCACCCGGGTCTACTACCCGCTGCCCCTCCCCCGCCTCCCCGCCTTCGCGCCGTACGCCCCGCCCGGGGCGCGCTGGCCCGGCGCCGAGCAGGCCAGCGCGGGGCACCTGGCCCTGCCCCTGCACCCCCAGCTCGACCAGGCCCAGGTGAGCCGCATCGCGGACGCCGTGGCCGCCTTCTTCCGCTGACCGCAGCCCGCCCGCACGCACCGCCGTCCACAGGAGGATCGATCCGTGAGCAGCAAGATCGCGATACTGGGCCAGGGCTACGTCGGCCTGCCGCTGGCCGTGCGGGCAGCCCGCGCCGGGCACCGGGTCGTCGGCTACGACATCGACGGTGAGCGGGTGAAGCGGCTGGTGGCCGGCGAGTCCTACGTCGAGGACGTGCCCAGCGCCGAGTTGACCGCGTTGCTGGAGACCGGCAGCTACCTGCCGACGGCCGACACGGCCGAGCTCGACGGCTTCGACATCGCCGTCATCACCGTCCCGACGCCGCTCAAGGACGGGGTCCCCCATCTGTCGCACGTCGAGGACGCCGCGCGGCTGCTCGCCAGCCGGCTGCGGCCCGGCGTCACGGTCGTGCTGGAGTCCACCACGTACCCGGGCACGACCGCCGAGTTGGTGGGCCCGATCCTGGAGGAGGACTCGGGACTGGTGGCCGGCGAGGGTTTCTTCCTCGGGTACAGCCCCGAGCGCATCGACCCGGGGAACCCCACCTGGCACCTGGGCAACACGCCGAAGGTGGTCTCGGGCGTCAACGAGGCGTCGTTGGCGGCGGTGCGGGCCTTCTACGACTCGATCACCGAGACGACGGTGCCGGTGCGCACGCCCGAGGTCGCCGAGCTGTCGAAGCTGGTGGAGAACACCTTTCGGCACGTGAACATCGCGCTGGTCAACGAGATCGCCATGTACGCGCACGAGTTGGGCATCGACGTGTGGGAGGCGCTGGACGCGGCAGCGTCCAAGCCGTTCGGCTTCATGCGGTTCACGCCGGGGCCCGGGGTGGGCGGGCACTGCCTGCCGGTCGATCCGGAGTACCTGTCCTGGCGGGTGCACCGCACGCTCGGCCGCCGGTTCCGCTTCGTGGAGTTGGCCAACCACATCAACGGCCACATGCCGGACCACGTGGTGCAGCGGCTGCTGCTCGCCTTCAACGCGCGCCGTCGCTCGCTGAACGGGGCCCGCGTGTTGCTGCTCGGCCTGGCGTACAAGGCCAACACCGGTGACGCCCGCGAGTCGCCGGCGCTCAAGGTCGCGGAGTTGCTGATCGGTCTCGGCGCCGAGGTGCGCGCGGCCGATCCGCACGTGGTGGAGTCGGTGACGGTGGACAGCAGCGTGCGCCGGGTGGACTTCGGTCCGGCCGAACTGTCCGCGGCGGACGCGGTGGTGCTGCTGACCGACCACGACGCGTTCGACTACGCCGCCATCCCCCGGCACGCGCCCTACGTCCTCGACTGCCGTCGCCGGCTGGAGCCGAGCGCGTCGGTCGACATCCTCTGAAGTCCCCCGTGCGCACCGCCTCCTACCGGGCCGCGGCCGGCCCTCGCCCCGACCGGCCACGGCCCGGCCGGGGCGCTCCGGCGGGCGCACGGCTCAGGTCAGCAGCGCCAACAGGTGGGCGCAGGCCGTCGCCTCGTCACCGTGCACGGCGATGACCTCGCTCGCGCCGCGCTCGTACGCGCCCACCTGCCAGCCGCCGCTCTCGTTCCCGCGCAGGAAGAGATGGTCCACGGGGGTGGGCCGGGGCTCGTGCACACCCTCGATCCAGTAGTGGTCATCGCTCACCCGCGCCGCGTGCAGGGCCTCGCGCAACGCGCGACGATCCACGGTCGGCTACCGCCTGGCCGCGGCGAGGTAGCCGTTGTCGAGCAGCCACTTCACGTTCAGCCGCTGTCCCTGGCCCGGGTCGAGGAGGGCCGGGTCGAGCTTGATCTGCTGGCCGCCGCCCGGCTGCTCGAACCAGGGCGCGATCCTGCCCTGCCAGACGGTGAACTTCCTGGTGACCTTGTACACGTGGTAGTCGCAGGGGAAGGCGGCGTCGCGCGTGTTGAGGTTCTGCGGCGGCAGCGCGCGCTTGGCGTAGTGGTCGCCCGCGGGCGCGAGGTAGCCGCCGTACTCGGAGCCGAACCGGTCGAGCCGCTGGCCCGGCCGCAGTTCCGCGCGCCGCTTGTCGACCTTGCCGTTGACCTCGGCGAAACCGTCGTTGGGCGGGTATTTCCAGCCACCCTTGTCGGCCGGGCCCTCCCAGTACTTCCTGAGGAAGGCGTCCGGGGAGAGCTTGCCGGTGCGCTGGTAGCCGAACACCAGCGGGCCCACGGGGAACCGCAACAGCCGCGGCAGCCGCTCCGGACCCAGCCGGGCGTCCCCCTGGTAGGCGCCGGTGCACGGCTCCCGCCACTGTGCGCCGGCACCGGCCGGCGCGACGGAGCGGCGCTCAGCGGGCCGCTCCGGTGCCGGCTGGGCCGCGCTCGCGGCGGGCATGGCCACCACGATGACGGCGGTACTCAGCGCGCTGGCGATGGCGCCCCTTCGGTTCATGCGGGTCTCCTCATGTGGCACGGGTGGCTCGTCGCGCTGACTGCCCGTCAGGCTCGGTGCGCATCGTAGGGGATCAGTCGCCGAGGGCGATGAGGAGTCGGGTCACGCGCCCGGTGCGTCCCCCTATGCGACGGCTCCCCGCCGGGTTCCGCCGCCCGGCGGGCTGCGGACGGCCCGCTTCCGCTACCCGCCCGCCGCACGGTTCGCCGCGCTGCGCGCGCCCGCCCCGGCGAACGGCGGCGAAACCGGAAGCGGCAGGCAGCGGGCGAAGTGGAGTCGAGGCCACCGCGCGGGGTGTGCGGCGCGGCGCGCCGGTGGTACACGTGATCGGCACCGCCGGGCCGCCGGGCCCGGTGGTGCCGACCCGCCTCCCCCGGTTCGACGAAGGAGTCATCTCGATGCACTACAGACGCTCGCGCACGGTGTCGCTGTTGGTGGCCGTCGTGGCCACGATCGGCGCACTGCTGACCGCCCCCGCCCACGCCACGTCGGCGTCCGGCGACGGCGCCCGGCTCGCGGCGGCGCCGAACTTCCGGGCCCCCTTCCCCTGTGGCCAGAAGTGGACCTACAGCCACCACTCCGCCGAGGTGCGGCGCGCGCTCGACTTCGTGCGCGCGGACGGCGGTTCGACGGCGGGCACGCCCGTGCTGGCGTCCGCGTCCGGGACGGCCACCCGCATGTCACAGCCGAGCGGTGCCGGCAACTACATCGTGATCGACCACGGTGGTGGCTGGAAGACGTACTACTTCCACCTGGCCTCCTACTCCGTGCCCAGCGGCGCCGCCGTGAGCCAGGGCCAGCAGATCGGCGTGACCGGCAGCACCGGGCACTCCTCGGGCGCGCACATCCACTACGAGCAGTTGCTCAACGGCGTGGGCCAGAACATCGTCATAGGCGGAGCGGGCCTGCCCTACCCGTCGCAGTACCACCAGTCGTACCTGACCAGCGACAACGGCTGCGGTGGCGGCGGAGGCAACTTCCGCACCTGGGGGTCGGACATCCGGGTGCGCGCCGACGCCTACCTCAACTCGCCGGTGGTGGGCGTCCTGCCCGGGCCGACCAACGTGACGGTCGTCTGCCAGAAGCAGGGCAGCACCGTCACCGCCGAGGGTTACACCAACAACTGGTGGAGCAAGCTCCGCGACCAGGGCGGCTTCATCTCCAACATCTACGTCGACCACCCGGCGGCCCAGTTGCCCGGCGTGCCGATCTGCTAGCCGGGGCGCCTGCCGCGCGCCGCGTTCCCGCTCCGGCCCGCGGCTGCCCCGGTGCGACGCGCGCCCACGCCGGGCCCGTCGCGGCGTTCGGCCGTGGCGGGCCCGGCGTGCGTCGCCCAGGTCACCGCGTCGCGGACCGGGTCAGGTGGCGCATGCCCTCCGCGTCGGTGTCCGTGTGCGAGCCACCGAGGCGGTGCACGAGGACCCACCGCCCGTCGGGTAGCGCGCCGGCGAACACCGAGGCGTCGCGCGTGGCGCCGTTGTGCCAGGTGACGTCCTTGGCGTGGCGCCACGTCACCGCCGGGGCCCCGAGTTCACGGTCCACGAGCAACCCCGTGACCAGGCGGGCCGCGGCGCGCGGGGTGGCCCACATCCCGCCGGCGGGCAGGATCGCGCCGTCCATGGTCCACGACGCGCGCGGGCGGCCGAAGAGCCCCGTGGCGCGCAGGGCCTGACCCGCCGGCGGGTGCGCGGCCATCGCCTCGATGCCGAGCGGGCCCAGCACGTGGTCGCGTACGACCCGCTCGTAGGGTTGGCCCGTCGCGGCGACCAGCGCGGCGCCGAGCACGGCGTAGCCGAGGTTGGAGTACTCCTCCCGCGCCCCGGGCTCGCCCACGACCAGCGCGTCCAGCCTGGTCGACAGGGCGCGCAGCGCCGCGTCGTCGAAGGAGGCGTACGGGTCCCGGCCGCCGAGGCCAGGGGGCAGCCGGGGCAGGCCGGAGGTGTGCTCGGCCAGGTGTCGCAGGGTGATGCCGGTACCCGGCGGCACCGGCAACCACCGCTCCACCGGGTCCCCCAGGCCCAGCACCCCGGCCTCCGCCAGACGCGTCAGGGCGGTGCCGGTGAGGACCTTGGTCAGGGAACCGATCTCCACGTACCGGTCGGGGTCGTGTCCGTGACGGACACGCACCGGACCGTCGCCGCTGAGCACACAGGTGGGTGAGGGGCGCACGGTGTGGGACTCCTTCCGGGGCGGGCCGCCTGGGCCCGTGCGAAGGCGCGGACTCCCGCGCCTTCCGATGTCGCGCGCCCAGCCGGGACGGGCGGCCTCGCCCGACCACCCCGCGCGGGTCTCACCGTACGAGGGGGCGCGCCGGGGGCCGTCGCCGGGAGTCCCGTCAGCCCGTTCGGCCCGTTTCCGGCCCGCGCGGTGGAGTGGTGTGCGCCCCGGTCGCGGGCCCGGGCCCGCGACCGGCCGCGCCCGCTCGGCCGCCGACACCCTGCGCGGCCACTCGGTCGCTGCGGGCGATGCGTGGCCGGTCAGGGCCTTGACGGGTCCGCGCGTCGGGGTGAGCCTACGGATATGGCGGATTCCCCCACCGCGCACGGCCTCGACGGCGTGGCGCGCACCCTGTTAACGCCCCTGTACGCCCGCGCGCACGCGGCGCGGTTCGTACCCGAGTCGTCCTTCCGCGACCCCCTCGCCGCCGACCTCCTCGCCCGCACCGGGTACGCCGATCCCGAGGTGATCCGCGACCGGCCGAACATGCTGGGCGGGCTGCACCGCGGCATGGTGTTCGACGCGCTGACCAAGGCGTTCGTGGCCGAGCACCCCACCGCCACGGTGGTCTCCGCCGGCATCGGCCTGTGCACCCGCAACCACCGGCTCGCCGAACGCGCCCCGGGTGTGCGCTGGGTCGGCGTGGACACCTCCGAGGTCATCGCGCTGCGGCGGCGGCTGCTCCCGGACGAGGACATCACCCTGCGGGCCGCCTCGATCACCGAACCCGACTGGGCGCGGGGCCTGCCGGGCGCCGACGGTCCCGTGCTGGTGCTGGCCGAGGGGGTGTTGATGTACCTCGCCCCGGACGGCGTGCGGACCTGCCTCGACGCCATCCGCGCCACGTTCGGCCCCGGCACGGAGTTGGCCGCCGACTACTTCCACCCCAAGCTCGCCCACAGCGACCGCCACCCGATCGTGAAGGCCACCGGGGCCCGCTTCCTCTTCGGCGTCCGCAACGGCGCCCGGCTGGCTCAGCACGCCCCCGGCTGGTCGCTGGTGCGCGAGCACGGCGTGATGGAGCGCCTCAACCCGACGCAGCGCGTGGCGGCCTACGCCGCGCGGGCGCTGACCCTGGGCGGCCGGGCCTACGCCGTGGCCCAACTGCGGGCGCGCGCCAGGCCGTGACTGGCCGAATCGGCCGGTGCCACGCACGCACTTTTTTGTAGGTACTTGATCCACCTCCCCGCAGCAACAAGCATCGCTGTCATGCGAAGCATCGCTCTCACGCGCCGATGTCAACGAGCCGTCTGACCGGGAGGGGCCTACCCATGCACGTCGAGGAGGACGTCGGAGCGGGCTGGTGGCGGGTCCACGAGTCCGCGCCGAGCGCGGCCGGCGGCAACTGGCTGGTGTTGCACCGCGACACGTGTCGGGCCGCCTCCGACTGCGCGGACCTGGTCACGACCGAGGCCGCGCTGGCGCTCCTGGCAACGCCCGGCACCCGCCCCTGTCCGAGCTGCTCCCCGGAGCGCGCCCTGTGCCGGGGCGCGCTGACCACCGCGAGCCCGGCCGCCAGGCCCGCGCCGGCGGCCCGGCCCGCGCCCTGACTCACCCCGACCCCGCTTCGTGCCCGGCGGGCCGTCACGGTCCCAGGTGGCGCCGGCCGGCGGTCAGTCGCCCAGACCGCGCCCGAACTCCAGGCCACGGGTCGGCGCCGGCAGGTGCAGGCTGGCCGCGCTGTAACCCACCCCCGTGACGGCGCCGTCGCCGGCCGCCCGGAACAGTGACCAGACGCGGCCGTCCCCACCGTCCTCGCCCGTCGCCGCGGTGTGCAGGTCGGCCCGCCGGTCGCCGTCGGCGTCACGCAGCACCACCTTTGCGCCAAAGGCGTCGCGGGCCTCGCTGCTGCCCGGCACGCCGGGCGCGTCCTGGTGGACACCGTACGAGCGGTCGGCGCGCAGCCCGGTGGGCGAGCCGTAGAGCAGCGTGACGCGGCCGGCACCGGCCTTGGTCCCGGCGGCCTCGCCCGGCGCGCCGACCGCCAGGTCGGCGTGTCCGTCCGCGTCGGCGTCGGCGGCCGAGACCGCGAACCCGAAGTCGTCGCCGCGCTCGCTCTCGCCCGCGCCGGTGCCCGGCACGCCCGGCGTCTCCTGGCTGAAGTCGGCGGGCTCCCGGCTGCCGGCCGGGCCCTTGGGCCCGCCGTAGAGCACGCGTACCGTGCCGCCGACGCCGCTCGCGATCGGGTACCGCGGCTCCCAGTCCGGGTCGTCGGGGCCGACGCTGCGGGCGCCGCCCACGGCCAGGTCGGCGTAGCCGTCGCGGTCGAAGTCGCCGGCCGCGATCGACTGACCACCGGTCTCGTGGTGCCAGGCGCGCTCGCGGGCGAGGCCGTCGGGCGTGCCGCGCAGCATGGCGGTGCCGTCGCCCTCCTGGCCGCGCCAGGGGGCCACCACGTCGTCGCGGCCGTCGCCGTCGAGGTCCCCGACGGCGAGGGCGACCACGCTGCTGAAGTGCGTGATCCCGGTGTCCGCCGCCCGGGTGAGCGGGGCGGGGGTCCGTCCCGGCGCGAAGGGGCCGCGGGCGAGCGAGAGGGTGGCCAACTCCTCGCCGTCGTCGGCGGTGACGAAGTCCCGCGCCCCGTCGCCGTCGACGTCGGCGACGGCCAGGCCGTGGCCACCGGCCCGGCCGTAGGCCGCGGGGCCGGGCACGCTGGTGGTCCCGCCGAGGCCGTCGGCCGCGCCCCAGAGGATGACGACGCGGCCGGCGTCCTCGGTCGGCCCGTCCTCGCCGGGCACGGAGACGAGCAGGTCCGCGTAGCCGTCGCGGTCGAGGTCGGCGCTGGTGTGGTGGGCGCCGAACTGGTCGAAGGGCTCGGGTGCACCGGGCACCCCGGTGCTGGCCTGGCTGACCGTCCAGCGCTCCGCGGTCGCGGGCCCGGTGGCCGAGCCGGGCACGACGGCGACGTAGCCGGCCTGCTGGTGGCCGTCGACGGTGCCGTTCGCCACGCCGACCACCACCTCCGGGAAGCCGTCGCCGTTCAGGTCGTACGGCGCGGCCTCGCGCTGCGGGGCGGCGTGCGCGGTGGGCAGGGTGAGGACGGTGGTCGCCGCGAGGGCGGACAGGGCCGCGGCGAGCGTGCGGGAGCGTTGGTGCATGGGGTCCTCCGGTGGGTGGGGGACGGCTGGCGTCGCGTGTTCAGCTCTGGTTCGCCGCTCCGTGGGGTCGGATTGAGCCGCCGATCACCTGGGGTGACCGCCCGCGGGCGCCGGAGGTTGTATGGACGCGTCCGCTCCGCCACACGACGCGCCTGCCTGGCCCGGCCCTTGCGCCCCGGCCACCGCGGAGTGGGCCCGGCGGCGGCGCCCGGAACCGGCGGGGCATGATGGGGTGCATGCGGACCCGACCTGTGTTGATCTACGACGGCGACTGCGCGTTCTGCACCAGTTGCGTGACCTTCGCCGAGCGCCGCATCCGGCCCCGCTGCGAGGTGACCGCCTGGCAGTTCGCCGACCTGGGGGAACTCGGCACCACGCGGGACAGGGCCGAGCACGAGGTGCTGTGGGTCACGCCGAGCGGCACCGTGTACGGCGGGATCAGGGCGGTCGCCAAGCTCCTGCTCAGCGCGGGGCGCGGCTGGGCCCCGCTGGGCGCGCTGGTGAACCTGCCGCCGCTGCGCTGGATCGGCCACGTCGTCTACCGCATGGTGGCCAACAACCGCCACCGGATGCCGGGCGGCACCCCCGCCTGCGCCCTCCCGCGCCGCGACGCCCCACGCTGACCGCCGGCGCGCCCGTCACGCGCTGACCGCCACTGCCCGCGTACGCCAAGAGGACGCCCGCCACCCCCGAGGCGGGCGTCCTCGTCCGTGTGGGAGCGCGGCGCGCTCCCGGTGTGTGGCGGTGCTAGGGCTTGCGCGCCACCGCGCCGTACAGCGACACGTCAGCGTCCGTGACGTTCGCGTCCGTCTCGGCGTCGGGCCGCCACCGGTGCGGGACCTCGACGCCGGGCTCGACCAGTTCCAGGCCGGTGAAGAACCGTTCGACCTCGGCGCGCGAGCGGGTCTGGGCGGGGATGCCGCCACGGTGGTAGATGTCCACCACGCGGGCCCACACGTCGGGCGCGAAGTCCGAGGTGACGTGCGACAGGACCAGGTAGCTGCCCGGGGCCAGCGCCGCGACCAGGCGCTCCACCAGGTCGTAGGCGTGGAACTCGTCGGGCACGAAGTGCAGCAGCGCGTTGAGCGACAGCGCGACGGGCTGGCTCATGTCCAGGGTCTCGCGCAGTTCCTGGGCGGCGAGGATCTTCTCCGGCTCGCGCACGTCCGCGTGGATGTAGGCGGTGCGTCCCTCGCGGGTGCTGCGCAGCAGCGCCTGGGCGTGGGTGAGCACGATCGGGTCGTTGTCCGCGTAGACGACCCGCGCCTCGGGGGCGACGCTCTGGGCGACCTGGTGCAGGTTGGGCTCGGTGGGGATGCCCGTGCCGATGTCGAGGAACTGCCGTACGCCGGCCGCGGCCAGGTAGCGGGTGGCCCGGTGCATGAAGCGGCGGTTGGTGCCCGCGCAGATCTTGATCCCGGGATTGATCTCCACGACCTTCTCGGCGGCCTGCTGATCCACCTCGTAGTGGTCCTTGCCACCGAGGTAGTAGTCGTACATGCGCGCCGGATGCGGCTTGCTCGTGTCGATCCGGCTCGCTGCGCGACCGAGTTCGGCCATCTGTTCCTCCGGTTCCTGGTGCTGTCGCCACCGCGGGTGGTCGAGGGCTGGGCCGCGGTGGTAGGGGCTCGCGTGCGGGTGGTGCGGGGTGGTGCCGGGTTCGCCGTCAGGCGAGAAGGAAGTCCGCCTGGCCGCCCTTGGCGCCGTGCAGGAACTGTTCTATCTCGCGCACGGTGTAGATCAGTGCGGGGCCGTCGGGGTCGGTCGACTGGCGCAGGGCCACCCGCCCGTCGGCGAGCTTCATGACTTCGACGCAACTGCCGCCGTTGGGGCCGCTCCACGGCTTGCGCCAGCCCTCGCTGCCGAGAGCGCTGGCGGGCATGCCGTTGTAGACATGGTCGGTGTCTGCCACGGATTTGTTCACGGTCAAAGCTCCTTGCGAAGGTCACCGAGGAGGGCCTCGGTGCGTGGTGCTGGGACGGCCTGCGTGCCCATGCGGTCGAGGGCTTCGAGGTAGGCCGCCACGTCGGCGCGTTCGTCGAGGTACGAGGCGCTGGTCAGGCCCTCGCTGTAGACGACGTCGGGCAGTTCCGGCACCCGGAACCTGAACAGCTGGAAGGGGCCGAACATCCCCGGGTGCGGACCGGCGCTGAACGGCACGACCTGGAGCGTCACGTTCTCCAGCTCCAACGACTCGATCAGCCGGTCGACCTGACCGCGCATCACCTCGGCGTCCCCCACCGGGCGGCGCAGCACCGTCTCGTCCACGATGGCCCAAAGCCGCGGCGCTTCGGGGTTCGTGAGGAGTTGCTGGCGTTCCATCCGCAGCGCCACCCGGCGTTCGATCTCCTCGTCGTCGGCGTGCGGGAAGCCGACGCGCAGCAGCGCTCGCGCGTACTCGGGGGTCTGCAACAGGCCCGGGACGAAGTGCGGTTCGTAGGCGCGGATGAGGCTGGCCGCGCCCTCCAGGCTGACGTAGAGGCTGAACCAGTCCGGCAGCACGTCGCGGAAGCGGTGCCACCAGCCGGGCCGGTTGGCCTCCTCGGCCAACCGCAGGAAGGAGCTGACCTCTTCGTCCGGGATGCCGTAGGTACGCAGCAGCTTCTCCACGTACGGCAGCTTCAGCCCGACTTCGGCCTTCTCCATGCGCCGCACGGTGGTCTGGTTGACGTGCAGCGCCTTCGCCGCCTGCTCGTACGAGACCTCGGCCTTCTCCCGGAGGTCCCGCAGCCGCATGCCGAGGACTATCTGCCCGACCGTTGGGGCAGATCGCGCCTCACCCACATCCCACCTCCGCACATGGCTTGTTCGCAGCAGTGTGCCACGGTTCGGCTGACATCAACAGACTGCGCTCGCTATTCTGCATTTCGCATAATGCCCCTTGCTGACTGGGTGAGGCAGCGATCATAGGTACGTGGTCAACCCCTCTCATCACGGTCGTGGCTCGGCGACCCTACCGAGACCCGCGCGCCTGTGCTCCTCCCCCACCGCGCCCCCACCCCCCGCAGGCACCTGGAAGGCGAACGGCCGTGATCGCTCCTGAAATGACGCCCTTCCCCGTGTCGCCCAGCACCGTGGGCGCACCCTGTCACGAAGTGTTCCGCCTGCCGGCCGAACGCGCGGCGGTCTCCGACGCCCGCCGTCGCGTCCGCAGTTGGCTCACCTGCCAGCAGGTGTCCGAAGACGCCCGCGACATGGCCCAGTTGGTCATCTCCGAACTGTTCACCAACGCCGTCGTGCACACCGACAGCAGTTCCATAGCCTGTGTCCTGCAGGCGATACCCGGGCAGTTGCGTATAGAAGTGCGTGATCAGGGCGGGAGCGCCACCCGGCCCATGCCACGGGACGCGGCGGCCGGTGACGAGAGCGGGCGTGGCCTGCTCCTGGTGGACACGCTCGCCGACACCTGGGGCGTGGTCCTCGGGGAACGGGGCCAGGGGCGCACGGTGTGGGCGGCGCTCCCGGCCCACTCCGCCTGACGCCGCGCCCTGGCCCCGCCCCGGGTCACGGTGGTGGGCTCAGGCGCCGAGCACCCGGTCCAGGTCGTAGCTGACCGGCTCCTCCAACTGGGCGTAGCCACAGCTCTCGGGCGAGCGGTCGGGGCGCCAGCGCCGGAACTGCGTGGTGTGCCGGAAGCGGTCCCCCTCCATGTGGTCGTACGCCACCTCGCAGACTCGCTCGGGGCGCAGCGGCACCCACGACAGGTCCTTGCCGCCGGTCCAGCGGCTCGGCGCGCCGGGCATCCGGTTCTGGGCGTGGGCGCTCTCCTCGCCCCAGTCGGCCCAGGGATGGCCCCGTACGCTCGCCATGCGCAGCGGCGCCAGCTCCGCCATCAGGGCCTCGCGTTGGCGCATCGGGAAGGACGCGCACACGCCCACGTGTTGGAGCCGGCCCGTGTCGTCGTAGAGGCCGAGCAGCAGCGAGCCGACGACGGGGCCGCTCTTGTGCGGGCGCAGTCCCGCCACCACGCAGTCCGCGGTGCGCTCGTGCTTGACCTTGACCATGACCCGTTCGCCCGGTCGATAGGGAAGATCAGGCCGTTTCGCGATCACGCCGTCGAGCCCGGCGCCCTCGAACTGGTCGAACCACTCGCGGGCGAGGTCCAGGTCGGTGGTGGCGGGCGCCACGTGCACCGGGGGCGTCGCGGCGCGCAAGGCGGACGTGAGCGCCGTGCGGCGCTCGGCGAGCGGGGCGTTGAGCAGGGAGCGGTCGTCGAGCGCCAGCAGGTCGAAGGCGACCAGGCTGGCGGGGACCGTCTCGGCGAGCATCCTGACCCGGGAGGCGGCCGGGTGGATGCGGCTGAGCAGCGTCTCGAAGTCGAGCCGGTCGCCCTGGACGACGACGATCTCGCCGTCCAGGACGCAGCGCTCGGGCAGGTTGGCCCGCAGCGCCTCGACCAGTTCGGGGAAGTACCGGGTGAGCGGCTTGCCGGTGCGGCTGCCGAGTTCGACCTCGTCGCCGTCGCGGAAGACGATGGCCCGGAAGCCGTCCCACTTGGCCTCGTAGCTCATGCCGGGCGGGAGCTGCGCCGCGGGCTTGGCCAGCATCGGCCGTACGGGCGGCATCACCGGTAGGTCCATGTCTGGATTGTGCGGCGGCCCGTCGCCGCCCGCCCGCCGAGCGAGCGGACCACCCGAGCCCCGCCCCTCCCGGTGCCGACAGGCGCGCCGGCGGGGACCGGCCTAGCGTGGCGGCATGGCCAAGGCCCTGGAGCTCACGGTCGGTGAGCGCACGGTGCGGGTATCGCATCCCGACAAGGTGTACTTCCCGGAGCGGGGGTTCACCAAGGAGGACGTGGTGCGCTACTACCTCGCCGTCGGCGCGGGGGTGCTGCGCGCGCTGCGGGACCGGCCGACGACGCTGGAGCGCTACCCGGACGGGGTAGCCGGGGAGTCGTTCTTCCAGAAGCGGGCGCCGCGCAACCTGCCGGAGTGGATTCCGACCAGTCGCATCACCTTCCCCAGCGGGCGGTACGCGGACGAGATCTGCCCCACGGAGCTGGCGGCCGTGGCGTGGGCGGCCAACCTGGGCACCCTGACCTTCCACCCCTGGCCGGTGCGCCGCGCGCGGACCGACCACCCCGACGAGCTGCGCATCGACCTCGATCCGCAGCCCGGCACGGACTACGAGGACGCGGTGCGGGCGGCCGAGGAACTGCGTGACGTGCTGGACGGTCTCGGCCTGCGCGGCTGGCCCAAGACCTCCGGCGGCCGGGGGCTGCACGTGTACGTACCCCTCGCGCCGGAGTGGACGTTCGTCCAGGTCAGACGGAGCGCCATCGCCATCGCCCGGGAGCTGGAGCGGCGGGCGCCGCGGCGGGTGACGACGTCGTGGTGGAAGGAGGAGCGGGGGGCGAAGATCTTCGTGGACTACAACCAGACCGCCCGGGACCGGACCATCGCCAGCGCGTACTCGGTGCGTCCTCGGCCGCACGCCCCCGTCTCGGCCCCGCTGCGCTGGTCGGAGGTGGCCGACGCCCGGCCGCGCGACTTCGACGTGGCGACCATGCCCACCCGCTTCGCCGAGGTGGGCGACGTGCACGCGGACCTGGACGCGCACGCCTTCCGGCTGGACGCGGCCCTGGAGCTGGCGGCCCGCGACGAGCGCGAGCACGGGCTCGGCGACCTGCCGTACCCGCCGGACCACCCCAAGATGGCGGGCGAGCCGAAGCGGGTGCAACCCAGCCGGGCCAAGCACTGAACGGGCGGCCTCCCCCGGCGGGCACCGCGTCGGAGCGGGCCGGGCGGGACGGCGGGAGCCGCAGGGACGGGAAGGAGGCGAGATCCGTGGAGCCGGTGGCGGCACTGGAGCGGATCGCGTTCCTGCTGGAGCGCGCGGATGCCGAGACGTACCGCGTGCGCGCCTTCCGTACGGCCGCGACGGCGCTCACCCACCTGGGCGCCGACGAGGTGCGGCGACGGGCGGCGGCTGGGACGCTGCGGGCCGTCAAGGGGCTCGGGCCCAAGACGGCCGCGGTCGTCGAGCAGGCGGTCTCCGGCGAGGTGCCCAGCTACCTGCGCAAGCTGGAGACCGAGGCCGAGCGGCCACTGGCCACGGGGGGCGAGCGACTGCGAGCCGCGCTGCGCGGCGACTGCCACCTGCACTCCGACTGGTCGGACGGCGGCAGCCCCATCGAGGACATGGCCCGCGCGGCGGCCGGGCTGGGGCACGCCTGGGCGGTGCTGACCGACCACTCGCCCCGGCTGACCATCGCCCGCGGCCTGAGCCCCGAGCGGCTGCGCGAACAGCTCGCGGTGGTGGCCGAGCTGCGTGCGGGCCTAGCGCCGTTCCGGCTGCTGACGGGCATCGAGTGCGACATCCTCGACGACGGCTCGCTCGACCAGGACCGTGAGCTGCTCGACCAGTTGGACGTGGTGGTGGCCTCCGTCCACTCCAAGCTGCGCATGGACGCCGCCGCCATGACGCGGCGCATGGTGACCGCGGTGCGCGACCCGCTGGTCGACGTGCTCGGGCACTGCACGGGGCGGCTGGTGGCGGGGCGTGGTCGGCCGCCGTCCGCGTTCGACGCCGAGGCGGTGTTCGCCGCCTGCGCCGAGGCCGGCACCGCGGTGGAGATCAACTGCCGCCCGGACCGGTTGGACCCGCCGCGCCCGCTGCTGCGCGAGGCGGTCGCGGCCGGGGTGCTGTTCTCGATCGACACCGACGCGCACGCCCCCGGCCAGTTGGACTGGCTGGACTACGGCTGCGCCCGCGCGGCCGAGTGCGACGTACCGGCCGAACGGGTGATCAACACCTGGACCGCGCGCCAGCTCACCGACTGGACCCGTACCCGCAAGCCGCCCGCTCGCACTGCCGCCGGACGATCTCCGACATAGGGTTGACACCTCACCAGAAGGGCCAGCATCATGCGCTCGATGTGGAAAGGGGCCATCGGCTTCGGTCTGGTGTCCATCCAGGTCAAGCTCTATCCGGCCACCGAGGAACGCGGCGTCAAGCTGCACCAGGTACACGCCGCCGACGGCGGGCGCATCCGCATGAAGCGCGTGTGCGAGCAGTGCGGGAAGCAGATCGACTACGCGGACATCGCCAAGGGGTACGAGGACGTCGACGGCCGCACGGCCGTGCTCACCGACGACGACCTGACCCAGTTGCCGCTGCCGAGCAAGCAGCTCATCGACGTCATCGCGTTCGTCGACGCGGACGACATCGATCCGCTGCGGCTCTCGCGCGCCTACTACGTGGGCGCCGACTCGCCGGCGGCGGCCAAGCCGTACGTGCTGCTGCGGGAGGCGCTGGCCGACAGCGGCCGGGTGGCGGTCTCCAAGGTCGCGCTGCGCACCCGGGAGTCGCTGGCCCTCCTGCGGGTGCACGAGGACGTGCTGGTGCTGCACACCATGCACTGGCCCGACGAGATCCGCGCCGCCGGCGGGCTCGCGCCGTCGGACAAGGTGACCGTCCGGCCCCAGGAGCTGAAGATGGCGACCTCTCTGATGGACACACTCTCCGAGGACTTCGACCTGGACTCGCTGCACGACGACTACCAGGCCGCGCTCGACGAACTGGTGACCGCCCGGCTCGAGGGCAAGGCCCCGCCGTCGGGCGCGGAGGCCGAGCCGGCGCCCGACAACGTCGTCGACCTGATGTCCGCGCTCCAGGCGTCGATCGACGCCCGCGAGGGCGAGGGCGGTCGGCCCCGCGCCAAGGGGGCCGCCAAGTCGGGGGCCAAGAAGAGCACGGCCAAGAAGACCAGCGCCGCCAAGGAGGGCACCGGTTCCACCGGTCGCCGCACGACCAAGACCGCGGCGAAGAAGAGCGCCACGCCGAAGTCCGGGCGTACGACGAAGACCGCGAAGTCCACCCAGTCGAAGAGCGCGGAGCGGCAGCCGGCCCGGCGCAAGCACGCCTGAGCCCGCGGCCACCTCTCCCAGCCGGCCACGGTTCGCGGCGCGATCGGCTACGTGACTCCCCCGGGGACGCCCCGAACCCGGCGGGCGCGGGCCGGGACCGGGCAGGCGCGCGCCGGGCGAGTGCCCCGCCCGCGCCCAGGGCGGTCGCCGGGGGGGCTCACCCGGGCGCGGGCGCTGCCGGACGGGTTACGGCACCACCACGATCTTGCGGCCCACGCCCGCGCGGAACTGCTCCAGGGCCTGCGGGTACTGCGCCAGCGGCAACCGGTCGCTGATGAAGACGGCGGGGTCGAGCACGCCGGTGGCGAACAGGTTCGCCGCCCGTTCGTAGCTGTGCAGCACGGCCATCGAGCCGGTGATGGTGATCTCCTGGTTGTAGATGCGGTACGGCTCGATCGTCGCGGTGGTGGCGTAGTCGGCGACGCCGAACTGCAGAAAGGTTCCGGCCTTCGCGACCCGTCGCAGGCCGTCCTGGATGGCCGCCGGGTGGCCGGTGGCGTCGATGACGACGTCCCAGCCCCGGGGCTGGTCCAGTTCCTGTGCGGTGGCCGCCGTACGCGAGCAGCCCAGGGCGCGGGCGGTGGCCAGCCGGTCGGGGTTGAGGTCGAGCACGTCGACGCTGGCGGCGCCGGTGCGCTTGGCCAGTTCGAGCATCATGAGCCCCATGGTGCCGCTGCCGTAGATCAGCACCTCGGCGCCGAGGTGGTTGTTGAGCACGTCGTAGCCGCGCACGGCGCACGAGAGCGGCTCGATGAGCGCGGCGTCCTGGAGGGAGACGTGGTCGGGCAGCTTCACGCAGTTGCCTACCGGTGCCAGCGCGTACTCGGCGGCGCCGCCGGCCACGGAGACGCCGATGGCGTTCCAGTTGTCGCACAGGTTGCCCCGGCCGGCCCGGCAGTAGCGGCACGCCTGGCAGTACAGGGACGGGTCGACGGCCACCCGGTCGCCGATGGCCAGCTCGCTCACCTCGCTGCCGATGCCGACGATCTCGCCGGCGAACTCGTGGCCCGGCACGACGGGCAGGGTCGGCGCGAACTCTCCCTCCAGGATGTGCAGGTCCGTTCCGCACAGGCCGCAGGCGGCGACGTCCACGACCACCTCGCGCGGCCCGGGCGTGGGGTCGGGGACGGTCGTCACGGTGACCTTGCCGACGGCCTCGATGAGCGCGGTTCTCATTTCACTGCTCCTAGCGACAGGCCCTGGACGAGCTTGTCCTGGGCGGCGAACCCGGCGGCGAGCACCGGGAGGGAGATCACGACGGACGCTGCGCAGACCTTGGCCAGGAACAGGCCCTGGCTGGTGATGAAGCTGGTGAGGAAGACCGGCGCGGTCTGCGCCCTGACGCCGGTCAGCACACGGGCGAAGAGCATCTCGTTCCAACTGAAGATGAAGCAGATCAGCGAGGTGGCGGCGATGCCGGGGCCGGCGACGGGGGCCACCACGCGCGCCAGGATGGTGCGCAGCGGAGCGCCGTCGATCTGCGCCGCCTCGATGATCGCCACCGGGATGTCGGCGAGGAAGGACTGCATCATCCATACCGCGATCGGCAGGTTCATCGACGTGTAGAGGATGACCAGCAGCCAGATGTTGTCGAGCATGTCGACGTTCTTGGCGAACAGGTAGATCGGCAGCAGCCCGGCGACGACCGGCAGCATCTTGGTGGACAGGAAGAAGAACAGCACGTCCGTCCACTTGCGCACGGGGCGCAGGGACAGCGCGTACGCGGCGGGCAGCGCGAGCACCAGCACGAGCAGGGTGGAGCAGACGCTGGCGGTCAGGGAGTTGATCAGTGACGGCCAGGGGCTGGCGCCGCCGTCGGCGCCGAAGAAGGTGCGGTAGCCGTCCCAGGTCAGCGAGGCGCCGAGGGAGGGTGGGTTGGTCGCGGCGTCCTGCTCCGAGTGCAGGGAGGTCAGCACCATCCAGGCCACGGGGAGGAAGAAGAGGAGTCCGACCAGCCAGGCGAGCAGGCCGAGGGCCGCCCCCCGGCGCCGTGCCGCGCGCTGTGGGCCGGCCAGTGGGCGCCGGCGGGCGGCTGACAGGGAGGTCGTGGCGGCCGTGGGCGCGTCTGCGGTGGCGGTCATGAACGGGACGCCTCCTCGGTGAACAGCGACGAGACCACCCGCAGCGCGAAGGTCGCGATGATGATCGAGCCGATGACGACGAGCACGCCGGCCGCGGACGCCTGGCCGTACTCGTGGGCCTGGTAGAAGGTCTGGTAGATGGTGTAGGGCAGGTTGGCCGTGTCCAGGCCGCCCGCGGTGATGGTGAAGACGGCGTCGAAGTTCTGCACGATGTACACCGAGCCGAGCAGCACGCCGAGCTCCAGGTAGCGGCGCAGGTGCGGCAGGGTGAGGTAGCGGAAGATCTGCCAGTTGCCGGCGCCGTCGATGCGCGCGGCCTCGATCATGTCCATCGGACGGCTCTGCAACCCGGCCAGCAGGATCAGCATCATGAACGGCGTCCACTGCCAGATCAGCGATGCCTCGACGGCCAGCAGCGGCATGTCGGACACCCAGTCCGGCTGGGGCGGGCTGTCGTCGCCGAAGCGGGCGGCCACCCAGGTCAGGGCACCGTTGAAGAGGCCGTAGTCGGGGTTGTAGAGGACGTGCTTCCACAGCAGCGCGGCGGCGACCGGGACGACCAGGAACGGGGCGATGAGCAGCGTACGCACCACCCCGCGGCCCCGGAACTTTCGGTCGAGCAGGAGGGCGAGCAACAGTCCGAGGACGACGGTGGCCAGGACGACGGTGGCCGTCAGGACGGCGGTGGTGAGCACCGACTCGCGCAGCGCCTCGTCCTCGGCGGCGTGGCGGTAGTTGCTCAGGCCGGTGAAGTGCCGGTCGTCCGGGTCCAGGGAGTTCCAGTCGAAGAGCGAGATCACCAGGGTGGCCACGAACGGCAGTTGGGTGACGGCGATCAGGAAGACCAGGGCGGGCAGCAGCGGGGCGCGCGTGGCCCACGCCTTGAGGCGGTTGGGCGGCTGCGGCGGCCTGACCGTGGGTGAGGGTGTGACGGGGGCGCGCGGCCCGGCGGTTGGCGCGGTCATCAGTCCTGGTACTCCTCGCCGACCCGCTCGGCCATCTTCTGGGAGGCGCGCAGCGCCTCGCGCACCGGCTGGCGGCCGGCGATGGCCGCGCTGATCTCCTGGGAGACCCTGGTGCCGAGGTCGGTGAACTCGGGGATGCCGACGAACTGGATGCCGGCCGTGGGCCTCGGCTGGACGCCCGGGTCGCGCGGCTTGGTGGCGGCGATGGAGCGGTGCGTGACGTCGGCGAACGCGCTTGCCGCGGAACGGTATTCCGGTCGGGCGTACGTCGAGGCGCGTTTGCCGGCCGGTACGTTGGCCCAGCCGCTCTCCCGTCCCACCAGGGCCTCGTATTCCTTGCTGGAGGCCCAGGAGATGAACTTCCAGGCGTCGTCGGACTTCTCGGACGCCTTCTGCATGCCCCAGGCCCAGGTGTAGAGCCAACCGGAATCCGAGGTCTTGTTCACCGGCGCCTTCACATAGCCGATCTTGCCCTTGACGGGGGACTTCGCATCCTCCAGCGTGCCGGCCGCCGCGGTGGCGTCGTACCACATCGCGCTTTTGCCCTGCGACATGTTGTACAGGCATTCCGCGTATCCCGACTGCGCGGCGCCCGCCTGCCCGTGTTCACGCACCAGGTCGACGTAGAACTGGGTGGCCTCGACGAACTCCGGTGACGTCAGACGGGCTTTCCAGTCCTTGGTGAACCAGGTGCCGCCGAAGGTGTTGACCACCGTGGTCAGCGGCGCGGTCAACTCGCCCCAACCGGGCAGTCCCCGCAGGCAGATGCCCTTCATCCCGGGGCGTGCGCCGTCGGTCTTCGCGGCGATGTCGGCCACCTGTTGCCAGGTGGGCTCGGCGGGCATGGTCAGGCCGCGCTCGGCGAGGACGTCCTTGCGGTACATCAGGAAGGAGGATTCGCCGTAGAACGGCTCGGCGTAGACCTTGCCGTCGTCGGCGGTCAGCGACTGCCGTACCGGGGCGAGGATGTCCTGCTGGTCGAAAGCGGGGTCCTTGGCGAGAAAGGGCCCCAGGTCGCGTAGCCAGCCGTGTTCGGAGAAGAAGGGGACTTCGAAATTGCTGATGGTGGCGACGTCGTACTGGCCGGCCTGGTTGGAGAAGTCCTGACTGATTTTGTCGCGGACGTCGTTCTCGGGCAACACGGTGAAATTGACCTTGATGCCGGTGTCCTTGGTGAAGTGCCGCTTGGTCAGCTTCTGTAACTCCACCATCTGTGGGTTGTTGACCATCAGGACGTTGATGGCGTCACCCCCGAAGAGCGAGGAGCCGCCGGCGCCGACGTACCCCTCGCATGCGGTGCACGCCGCGACGAGCGCCCCCGCCGAGGCGGCGGCGACCAGCGCGCGGGCGCCGCGTCGGGTGTGGATGGACATGGGTTCTCCCCGTGGATCGGTGTCACTGGGTGGCTGGGGGGCACGCCGGGCCGTGGTCGGGTGGCCGAGGCGCGCGACGCGTACCGGGCCCACCGCTCGCCGCGCGGGTCACCCCGGGCGGGGCCCCGAGCGGGGCGGCCGAGGCGGCGGGTTGGGGGGCGCGGGTGAGGTGGTGCTGGTACGGCGGTTGGGGCGTCGGCGGGCGGCGCGGGCTGGGGCGGCGCGGCTGAGGGTGGGCCAGGTTGCTCCGATGGGGTCGCGTACGCGGTCGGTGGATGCCGGTCGCCCCGGCGCTGTGCGGTGGGGCCGGCCCGGGCGACTGGTCGGGGCGCCGTTGACGGGACGCGGCGCGGGCCCCGCGCGGGTGCCGGTAGCGCGGCCGGCGCGTGGGGCGGGGGTGGTCACACGCGCAGCACCTGGGGCCCTAGCAGGGCGTAGCGGTGGGCCTCGGCCAGGGGCAGGCCGGTGTCGGTGATGATGACCTCGAACTCCTGGGCCTCGGCGAAGCGACAGAAGCTGACGGCGCCGAACTTGGTGTGCACGCCGGCGAAGATGCGGCGCCTGGCGACCCGCATCACCTGCGCCTTGACCTCGCTGACGGCCGGGTCGGGGGTGGTCAGGCCGTACTGTCGGGAGATGCCGTTGGCGCCGATGAACGCCAGGTCGATCACGAAGCCCTGGAGCATGTGGGTGGCCCAGTGGCCCACGGAGGCCAGCGTGCTGCCCCGGACCCGGCCACCGAGTAAGAGCACGGTGATCCGGTCACTGACGGCGAGGCCGCTGGCGGTGGCGAGCGACGAGGTGATGACGGTCAACGGCCGTTCGCGGGGCAGCGCTTGGGCGATGAGTTGCGGCGTGAAGCCCTCGTCCACGTAGACGGTCTCCGCGTCGCCGACGAGTTCGCCGGCCGCGGCGGCGATCCGGGACTTCTCCGCGACGTGCATCGTGGTGCGGAACGCGAGCGTCGTCTCGTACCCCGCGCTCTCCACGGGATAGGCCCCGCCGTGGGTGCGCCGCAGCAGGCCCCGGTTCTCCATCGCGTGCAGGTCACGCCGAACGGTCTCCTTCGACACCCCGAGCTTCTCCGCCAACTCCGTCACGACGACGGAGCCGGTGTGGCGGGCCAGTTCGAGGACCGTGCGCCGGCGTTCCTCTGCGTCCACAGTGACTCCCCATCACGTACCGCACTGCCCGTTCGGGCACTTCCTGATCAGATTTCTACAAGGGGAGTTGTGCTGTGGCCAGGCCAGGCACCAGATCTCTCCTGACCGTCTCTGCCCGCTTAATGTCCAGGCAACCCCCAGGTCAGCGGCATTCTACGGAAGGAAAACACAGGTCACCGCTGCCCGCCTGCGGGCAACAACCTGACCGGTTCCCGCCCGGTTGGTTTAAGTGGCGCCCTTGCCACCGCCCGCTACGGCGCTTCCACGCTCCGCGACGGAACGTGCGTACGCTCCGCCGCCGGGCACCGGGACGACGGCCGGAACGGATACGGTGCTGCCATGGCAAACAACGGGGCAGGAGCGGCGAACGAGTCGGGATACGCCCTGCTCATCGCGGCAGGACCGACGGGCAAGCAGCGGGCGATGGACACGGCCGCCGCACTGCCGTCGCTGGCGGCCATCGCACCGTCGGTGCTACTGGGCACGACGGGCGGCGCGCAGGTGGTGCAACTCGTCGATCCCGACGAGCCGCACACCGTGCTGACCCACCTGCGCACGGCAGCCGCCCACCCGGGGCCCGTGCTGGTCTACCTCGTCGGCCAGTTGACGCTGGACACCAAGCAACACCTGCCACACCTGGCACTGGCGCGCACGACGCCGAAGACGGCTCGGTACACCGCGTTGCCCTGGCACTGGCTGCTCTCGGAGCTGGGCCACCGGCCGGCCGGCACCACCACCGTCTTCGCCGACCTGGCGGCCGACGAGACGGCCTGGTCCAAGCTCACCGCCGAGCACCTGACGATCGGACTCGCGCTGTACGGGTGCGTCGTTCCCCCGCCGCGCCGCCGCCAGCTCAACACCCCGCACTACACCCGGGCCCTGGCCGCGGCCCTCCGCTCGGTGGGCACCCGCCCACCGCTGCCGCAGTTGCACCAGCACGCCGTCGAGCAGTCGGGGCTCGACCAGGGGGCCGCCCTGCTGGTGGCGTCCACGGGGGGCGCGCCCCATCCCGCCGACGGGGGCAGCGGGCTACCGCTCGGCGTGCCGCACGCGGCGCCCACAGGCCCGGTCGACCCGGCCCTCGGGCCAGCGCCGACGGGCGCGGCGAACGCCTGGGCGCCGCCGGCCTCACCACCGGGGGTCAGTCCCCCGCTGGTCCCGGGCTTCGAGCCGGCGGCCGGGCCCGCGAGCCCGCAACCGAACCCGACGCCCGACCAGCCTCAGTGGCCCCCCGTCGACGCGACGCCCACGCCGTCGGCGGGCCCGGACCCGGACTCGGCGGTCACGGCACCCGAGCCCGCCCCGTCCGCGTCACCGAGCGCCACACCAGCCGTACCTGCCGCACCAGCCGCAACCCCGCAGTCGAGCCCGCCTGTTGCACCGCCTGCGGCGTCCGCCGCTCCCCGCGCGCCGGAGGCAGGTGACGCGGCGGACGAGCCAACGGACGCGGCGGCCCGTCCGGCGGGCGAGGCGAGGCCGGTCGAGCCCGCTGACGAGGCGCCGTCTCAGGGCGCGGCGGTGCCACCCCCGCCGCAGGCGTCGGCCGCTCACTCCGGCGAGTCCCCGCTGTCGGCCTCCGGCACTCACTCCGGCGAACCGACCGCGGCCCCGGCGGATGAGGCCGCGCCGACCCCGGACCGCCACTCCGGGCAGGGCGGGGAGGCCGAGCCGGCTTCGGTCGCGGACCGCGCAGCCGCCGGGGACGCCGAGGCGGCCCCGCGACGGCCGTACGATCCCGGCCCGCCGCCCGCGTACGCGCCGGGGTACGGCGGCGGCGAGGTGGCCCACGATCCGCACGGCGCGATACTGGAGGCGGCGCACGCGGGGCGGCACAGCGAGGCCGCGGCGATGGCCGCGGCCTGGGAGCAGGAGGCGTTCCGCTCGGCGGGCCCCGACTCGCCGCAGGCGCTCCACTGGCTTGAGGTACGCGCCGACCTGGCCCGGCTCGCCGGAGACCCGGCCCGCGCCTGCGAGCTGTGGATGGCCGCCGCCACCACACGCCTGAGCGCGGGTCAGGCAGCGGACCAGCCCGACGTGGAGGGCGCGGTGGACCGGGCGCACCACCAGTGGCAGCACGTCAACGACCTGCTGCGCGCCCGCTCGTTGGCCACGGAACTGATGGCCCTGCGCACCCGCGTACCGGGCCGCAGACCCGGCGCGCTGCGGGCCATCCAGGCCAGGTTGGAGAGCTTGCGCAGCGTCCGCGCGAGCTGAGCGGTGCGGTGCGGTCGGCGCTCTCGTACCGCGGGCAGCCGCCGCGCGCCGCGCCTCCGGCCGGCCGCGCGGCGGCTGCGTACTGCCGAGCCCGGGGCGTGGCTGCTTCCGGCCCCCTGCGCCTGTCGAACCTGTCCGGCACGCTCGCTGGCGGTGGCATGGGAGCCGGCCCGCGACCGCCAGCCGCGTCACCCCCGAGCCCGATCAGGCGTGAGGCCGATCAAGCGTGAGGCCGTTGTCCGCATCGGCATCGGCGCACGGAACGGTCGCGCTTTCCGGGGCCAGTGAACGAATGCGCGGTATCGGTGAGGACAGCAGCCAAAACAGCGACAGCACTCCCCCAGCGGCGCCGACGAGCAGTGTCGCCCGCAGGCCCCACCCCGTCGCCAGCAATCCGCCGACAACGGCTCCGATGGGCCGCATGCCGTAGTTGACGGTGCTGAAGGCGCCCGCCACACGACTGCGCATGGCATCGGGGATCACGCTGGTTTGCAGGGAGTTGAGATTCACGTCGAAGAGCATCACGCCGACCCCGGAGAGGAATTCCGCGGCGGCCAGCGCGCCCACTCGCGCCCACAGCGGTCCGCCCGCGCTGGCCGCGATGGCGATGGGCGCCGGGAAGAGCACGGCCCCGACGAGAATGCTGCGCCCGACGCCGATCCGCCGCGAAACCCGTGGGGCGATGACGGCACCCAGGAGCGCGCCGGTCGAGCCGATTCCCAGAGCCAGTCCGATGGCCCCGGCGGACAGTCCCAGATCACGGTTGGCGAACAGCACCACCAGTCCGCTGCCCGCGACGAAGGTGAAGAAGTTGACCGTCGCCGCGCAGCCGAGCCCAGCGCGCAGCACCGGGTGCCGAGCGACGTAGGTCATCCCTTCCCGGGCACGTCGGAGCAGCGAAGGCCCCGTTTCCGCGTCCACGCCACCGGGCGACTCGTCGAGCGGTATGCGCCCTATCAGGAATGCCGATGCCAGATACGACAAGGCATCCACGATCACGGCGACGGGCGCGGTCAACGCCTGGATGAGGCCGCCGCCGGCTGCCGGTCCGACCACGTGCGACATGGACCGGCTGGCGCTGAGTCTGCTGTTCGCCTCCACGTAGGACACACGGGGCACGAGCTGTGCGAAGAACGGTGGATAAGCGGTGTTGAACAACACCGCCGCGGTGCCGGTCAGCAGTGCGACGACATAGAGCTGGCCAAGGCTCACGGCATCGAGCAGGTACGCCACGGGGAGGCTCAGCAACACCGCGCCGCGCACCAGGTCAGCCAGGACCATCAGGCGGCGCTTACGCACCCGACGGTCGACCCACGCCCCCAGGAGAATCGCCAACAGATTCGGTGTCCAGATGAGCGCGGTCAGCCACGCCACCTGGTTGGCCGAGGCGCTCAACGCCGTGACGGCGATCAGCGGCAGGGCCAGTTCGGATATGCGGTCACCGAACTCCGAAACGGATTGCCCGGCCCAGAACCGGCGGAACCGCCGATCTCGCCACAGGGACACCGGGGCATCGACCTTCGCAGTGCTCATGGCGTCTCATCCGCCGACTCCTGGTCCCGTTCCGGCAGGACGTAGCGCATCAGTCGGACGCCGCGACTACCGGCCGGCCGCTCGGCGGCGTCACGCGTCACGTACGGGGCCAGCACCCGCTCGATGCCTTCCTGAATCGCCGCGAGTTCCTCCGCCGAGACGACCACCCGGGTGTTGGCCAGACCAGCGGCCTGCTGCCAGGCCGGTTCGAGGTGGGGCTCGACCTCGGTCAGCCACCTGCTCGGCAGATCCCCGTAGCGCGCGAACATCTCCCGGGACAGCGCCCGCGCGGCCGAGCCGCCCTCCTCGTCCTTCGGCGTCTGGAACCGGAACCCGCGCGCCGCCGCCTGCCATCGCCGCTGCCGACGGTCCGGCCCGGCTTCGGCATCCCGGACCAACCCGAAGCCCGCCAGGTGCCGTAGGTGCCAACTGGTCACCGACGGCGTGGCGCCCACGTGGGGCGCGAGTTGGGTGGCCGTGGCCGGGCCGTGCCGCTGGAGGCGGTCAAGGATGGCTAGCCGCACCGGGTGGGCCAGTGCCCGCATCGCCTGCGGGTCGGTGATCTCGATGTCACCCAGTCGATTCTCGGAATCCATAACGTGAGAGCTTCCTCTCAAATATTGTGAGAGTCAACTCTCAGATCCGGAGAAGAGGGCTCGCATGGCAGCGACGGTCCGTACGAACACACGTCGAACTGCGACGCCTCACACGACCACCGCCGCCCGCCCGCGCGTGCCGATTGGTTGGGTTGGTTGGGTTGGTCGGGTGCGAGGCGTACGCCTGGTTCGATGCGCGGATGCGCAGGGCCGGCCCCGAGGGCCGCGTTCGGCCGGCACGAGAGGCATGGGCCGCGCCGAGCCGGCCGCCGCTCTCGGTGGGCGCGACGGCCGGCTCGTGTGGGGTGTGCTCGGGCCGCTCGTCAGCCGGCCGGTATGGCCACCGACGCCTCGTCGTCTCCGCGTATGAGTGCCGCGTACTTGCCCTGCTTGAGCATGAGTTCCTCGTGCGTGCCGCGCTCGACGATGTCGCCGTCGGCCAGGACGACGATCTGGTCGGCATCCCGCACGGTGGACAGCCGGTGGGCGATCGTGATCGTGGTGCGGTTGGCGGCGAGGGCGTCGATGGCGCGCTGTACGGCGTACTCGGTGCGGGTATCGAGCGCGCTGGTGGCCTCGTCGAGAATGAGGACGGGCGGATCGCGCAGGATCGTCCGCGCTATCGCCAGGCGCTGCTTCTCGCCACCCGAGAACCGGTACCCCCGCTCGCCGACGAGCGTGTCATAGCCGTCGGGCAGCGACGCGATGTGTTCGTGAATCTGTGCCGCCTCGGCCGCGGCCCGTAGTTCCTCGTCGGTCGCGTCGGGCTTGGCGAAGCGCAGGTTGTCCGCCACGGACGCGTGGAAGAGGTACGTCTCCTGGGAGACCACTCCGACGGCGTTGGCGAGCGTGTCGAAGCTGAGGTCGCGGACGTCCACGCCGTCGATGAGCACGCGCCCGGCGGTCACGTCGTACAACCGGGGCACGAGGTAGCTCAGGGTGCTCTTTCCCGAGCCCGTGGGGCCGACGACGGCGAGGCTGCCGCCGGCGGGGACCGTCACGTCGATGCCCCGCAGGGTGGGTTCGGTCGAGTCGGGGTCGTAGGAGAAGCTGACGTCCTCGAAGCGAACGTCTCCGCGCACCGTGCCCAGGCGCACCGGCTGGTCCGGCTCGGCGATGCCCACCGGCAGGTCGAGGTACTCGAAGATGCGGTGGAAGAGCGCCAGCGAGGTCTGCATCTGCACTCCGGTGGAGAGCAGGCTCACCGTCGGCCGGAACAGGCCCTGTTGCAGCGAGACGAAGGCGACCAGGGTGCCGATACTCACGCCGGAGCCGCCGCCTTGGAGCGCCATGCCGGCCGTCCAGTAGATGACCGCGGGCATGGCCGCCATGACGATGCCGATGGTCGCCATGCGCCAGCGGCCGGCCATGCTGGAGCGCACCTCCAGGTCCACCAGCCGCTCGGACTCGCGGGTGAAATCGGCGGTGAGCGAGTCCGAGCGCCCCATGGTGCGGCCGAGCAGGATGCCGCTGACCGACAGCGACTCGGTGACGAGCGCGGCCATCGCCGCCATCTGCTTCTGCCGCTGCGAGGTGATCCGCTTGCGCTCCCTGCCGACCCTGCGACTGATCCAGACGAAAACCGGGAGCAGGCAGAGCGAGACCGCCGTCAGCCGCCAGTCCAGCGCCAGCATGGCCACGATGCTCGCTATCACGCTGGTCAGGTTCGAGACCAGGGACGTGGCCGTGGACGTCACGGTGGCCTGCATGCCGCCGATGTCGTTGGCGATGCGCGACTGCACCTCGCCGGTGCGGGTGCGCGTGAAGAACGCCAGCGACATGCGCTGGAGGCGGTCGTAGACGGCGGTGCGCAGATCGTGCATGACCCGCTGGCCGACGGTGGTGGAGATCAGAGTCTGTAGGACGCCGAAGATGCTGTTGACCACGGCCGCGACGATCATGCCGCAGACCAGCAGTGTCAGCAGCCCCGACCGGCCCTGGGGAATGGCGGTGTCGAGCACTTCGCGCAGCATGAACGGCGAGGCCACCGTGACCAGCGAGGAAGCGGCCACCAGCAGCCCGACCAGGGCGAGGCGGCCTCGGTAGGGGCGGAAGAGGCGCAGAATGCGCCGTACTTGGGCTGGTTCATCCCGGTCGGCAGCGGGTGGCTCCCACCGTGGTTCGTGATCGCGCATGGACTCCTTCCGGGGTAGGCGGGGATCTGCGGGCCGGCTGGCGGCGACCTTGCCGAGCATAGCTCACTGTTACCTAAGCTCACAATGCACTTGGTCCTGCTAGGCTCCCTACATGCCCGCCTCCGACGCCTCCGGTCAGCTTGCCGAGCAGTTGCTGCGCCTCACCCGTAGGCTGCACCGCGCGCAGAAGCGCTATCTGGAGCCCCTCGGTATCACCCCGGCCCAGGCCCGGCTACTGCGCACCGTGGCGCTGTACGACGCCGAGCCTCCGCGCATGGCCGACCTCGCCGCCCGGCTTGAGGTGGTGCCCCGCGCGGTGACGACGCTGGTGGACGCGTTGGAGGCGAACGGCGTGGTGCGCCGCGTCCCCGACCCGTCGAACCGGCGCGTTATACGCATCGAGCTGACGGACGCCGGCCGGGCCACGCTCCGCGCGCTGCGCCAGGCTCGCCGCTCCGCGGCCGAGGACATCCTGGAGCCGCTGGACGCGCGGGAGCGAGAGCTGCTGGGCAGCCTCCTCAACACCCTCGCGGGCAGCCCGCGCGACCGCGTCGACGATCGCTGACCCGGGCTCGACGCGCCGACCGGGGGCAGGGCATCCACACCTGTTCCCGAGGTCATGTGCACGGACGACCTGCCGAAGCCGCCCGACCGCACGGCCCCTCCGTTGTCTTTCGCCGGTCTTCCAGCCAAGAAAGCCTCGTTCCGCTTCTTGTGCCACATGCCTCACGCCCGCCAAGGTCTGACGCGATGTAGCACGCCACGCGCCATCAGCTTTCCAGGAGGCTCGGTGAACGAGGCAACACCGCACGACCAGAACACGCCCAGCGGCCCGCGGGCTGGCGAATCCCCCGCCCCCAGCCGTCGCTCCGTGCTGTGGACCGCCGGAGCGGCCGGGCTCGGCATCGGCGCACTCGGGGGCCAGCAGGCGGCGGCTGCCGACGCGCGAGCGACGGGGGCGACGGAGACCACCGGGGCGGCGCCCACTGCGCGTCGTGCCGCGACCATGATCGGGGTGCCGTTCGAGGGGCGCAGCACCGTACGGGTGGGCATCGTCGGCCTCGGCCAGCGCGGTGGCAGCATGATCGACTTGTTCCTCGCGCTGCCGGGCGTCCGTGTCGTCGCGCTGTGCGACTTGGTGCGCGCGAAGGCCGAGCGGGCCGCCCGCAAGGTCACGGCGGCGGGGCAGCCGGCACCGGCTCTCTACACCAAGGACGACCAGGACTTCGAGCGGCTGTGTCAACGCTCCGATCTCGACTTCGTCTACGTCGCCACGCCCTGGGACAGCCACTTCGCCATGGCCAGGGCGGCCATGCTCCAGGGCAAGCACGTCGGCGTGGAATGCCCCGCGGCCATGGAGCTCAGCCAGCTGTGGGAGCTGGTGGACGTCTCCGAGCGCACGCGCCGGCACTGCGTGCAGTTGGAGAACTGCGCGTACGGCAGGAACGAGATGCGGGTGCTGCGCATGGCGCACGCGGGCCTCTTCGGTGAACTGCTGCACGGCGCCGGCGCGTACATCCACGACCTACGGGCGCTGATGTTCTCGCCCACCTACTACGAGGGGCCGTGGCGTCGGCGGTGGCACACCAGGCTCCGCGGCGACCTCTACCCGAACCACGGGTTCGCCCCGGTCGCCAACTACATGGACGTCAACCGGGGCGACCGAGCCGTGCGGATCACGACGTTCGGCTCACCCTCCCTCGGCCTCGCCGCCTACCGCGAGGAACACATGCCGCCGGGCGACCCGAGTTGGAAGGAGTCGTACATCGAGAGCGACATGTCGATCAGTCTCGTGCAAACGGCCAAGGGGCGCGTCATCCGGCTGGAGCACAACGTGTCCAACCCCCACCCCTACAGCCGGCTCAACATCCTCGGCGGCACCAAGGGCGTCTTCGAGGACTATCCACCCCGCGTTTATCTCGAACCGGACAGGAACGACCACCAGTGGGGCGACTTCGCGGACTACGCGGACTGGGACCACTGGCTCTGGAAGGAGCACGCCAACCCGCCGGGCGGGCACGGCGGCATGGACTACATCATGCTGTTCCGCCTGATGCAGTGCATGCGACTGGGCCTCGTCCCCGACTTCGACGTCTACGACGCGGCCACCTGGACCGCACCGCTCCCCCTGAGTCACGCGTCCATCAAGGCCAACGGCGCGCCCCAGGAGATACCCGACTTCACCCGCGGGCTGTGGAAGAAGCCCCGTCCCGGTATGGACTCGCCCAAGCCCGCCGGCGACTGATCCGCGGCGCACGGCCCGTCCCCACCCGGCGGGCCGTGCCCGACGCCTCAGGCGGCAAGTTCCCGTTCGTCTCCCATCACCACGACGGGGTGCCGCGCCGGGTCGAGCGTCTTCAGCAGGTACGCCATCCCCGCCTTGGGCAGGCTCACGCATCCCGACGTGCCGCTCCCGTGGTCGAGGTGCAGCCAGATGCTGCCGCCCTTGCGGGTGCCCTGGGGGCGGGTCGGGTCGAGGGGCGTCGTGCCCCTGACGCGGTTGTAGTCGATCGCTATCACGTAGTCGAAGTCGTGCCAGTGCGTCCTGGGCCAGTAGTGCGGCGCGGCGAAGGCGGCGGTGTGGTGGTACGGAAGCTTCGCGCCGGGGTCGGCCAGCACTCCGCCCGCGTCGCTGAGCGTGAAGACGCCGACCGGGCTGCGCTTGTCGTTCTCGCGGTGGTTGGTCGTCCAGCCCCGCCTCCCGTTGTGCGCCGGCCACGAACGGTCCCGCTGCCAGGCATCGCCGTCCTTGGTGTACAGCACGACGGTGGCGTCAGCGGAGTTCCTGCCCTCGCCGTACACGGCCACCACCTGGCGGGCCGAACGGGGTATTCGCGCCGCCCACTTCTCCCCCACGTCCGGGATGCGCCGCTTGTCCGCGGTACGTGACCCGTTGGGCGCCGCCGAATCGCTCCCGTCGCTCCCGGCCCCTCGCTCGCCGCCCTCGCAGCCGACCAGAAGGCCGGCGGCCAGCGCGACCGCCGCCACCCCCCGCAGCACGCCCGACATTCGCATGCGGTCCATGGTCGCACCCCCGCCCGCGGCCTCGTAAGACGCCGAGGCAGCCGACGGCAGGTGGCCCGCCACGCGGGTGCCGGGGCCGGGACCCACGGGTCGGACCGCTCGCCATCCGATACCTGATCGGCGGCCCACCCGCCGTGTCGGCCTGGGCGGAGGCCCCGCGAGCGGCGCGACTACAGGAAGCCGAGGGCTCCGAGGCCACCCGCGCCGCCCAGCAGCATGAAGGCGGGCATCAGCACCTTGAGCTCCACCCAGCTCCCGGCCCGGAACCGCAGGATCCTCGGCGGACCGATCGGGTACCAGCGCTTGCGGCCTATCGGTATGGGCCACAGGATCGGACAGCCGGAGACCGTCAGGGCGTCGCCGATGTCGTGCACCAGCGCGCCGAGCACGATCGGCAGCCCCAGCCACAGGTACTCCTGGCCGTCCCCGGTGAACAGCCAGTCCGATCCGTTGCCCGGCTTGTTGAGTATCTCGGCGAGAATCCAGGCGCTGGTCGCCCCCAGGAGCCAGACCAGCACGTCGCTTGAGACCCGGGCCATCCGCCACAGCAGTCCTTCGACCGCGAGCACCATGTGCACGAAGAGCAGGCCCAGGACGGCCCAGCGGCCACCCGTGACGGCGAGCACCGAGGCGCCGGCGCCGATCAGCACGGCCCAGACCCACGTATGGGTGAGCGTGCGGTGCCCACCCGTGCGCCGCGGGTCGCCCGCCTTCCTGGTGGCCTGGTACACGGCGTGGGAGAGACTGTCGATCACCCCGCACAGGGCGCGCGAGAGGGGACCGAAGGCGCGGGATATCGTCGCCGACTTGTGGTCGAGGTCCGGGGCGAGCGCGGCTCCGGCGCAGATCAGCGCGCCGACGACGAGCACCGGCCAGGGCATGGGGTGCCCGGCGGCCCCGGCTGCCGCCCCCACCCCCAGCCAGGCTGCCGCTCCGGACAGCGAATGCGCCGGTCCCATCATCGTCGTTCCCCGCCCCTGCTCGTGCCCGCTCCCCGGCGGGTGGTGTTCTCATCGGCCCGGCACAGCCTATCCACGAATGATCTTCGTCCACCCGGTCGGTTCCCGCCCGGGGCCCGAGAGCAGGCAGTATGGGGGCGTGACTCTTATCGATCAGATGCCGAGCGACGCCGACCCAGATGCCCTCTTCGAGACGTTCTCGTCCTGGGTGGAGGAGCGTGGTATCTCGCTCTATCCGGCCCAGGAAGAGGCACTGATCGAGGTGGTCTCCGGCGCGAACGTCATCCTGTCCACCCCCACCGGCTCGGGCAAGAGCCTGGTGGCGGCCGGGGCGCACTTCTCGGCGCTGGCGCGCGATGAGGTCACCTTCTACACCGCTCCGATCAAGGCGCTGGTGTCGGAGAAGTTCTTCGAGCTGTGCAAGCTCTTCGGGACCGAGAACGTCGGCATGCTCACCGGCGACGCGTCCGTCAACGCCGACGCGCCGATCATCTGCTGCACCGCCGAGGTGCTGGCCTCCATCGCCCTGCGGGACGGCAAGGACGCCGACGTCGGTCAGGTGGTGATGGACGAGTTCCACTTCTACGCCGAGCCGGACCGGGGCTGGGCCTGGCAGATCCCGATCCTCGAACTGCCCCAGGCGCAGTTCATCCTCATGTCGGCCACGCTGGGCGACGTCTCCCGGTTCGAGGAGGACCTGACCCGCCGCACCGGGTGGCCGACCGCCGTGGTGCGCTCGGCCACCCGACCGGTCCCGCTCAGCTACGAGTACCGGACGACGACGCTGACCGAGACGCTCACGGAACTGCTGGAGACGCGCCAGGCGCCCGTCTACATCGTGCACTTCACGCAGGCGGCGGCGGTGGAGCGGGCGCAGGCGCTGATGAGCATCAACATGTGCTCGCGCGCCGAGAAGGACGAGATCGCCGCGCTGATCGGGAACTTCCGGTTCACCACCAAGTTCGGCCGCAACCTCTCGCGCTACGTACGCCACGGGATCGGCGTGCACCACGCGGGGATGCTGCCCAAGTACCGGCGACTGGTGGAACGACTCGCGCAGGCCGGGTTGCTCAAGGTCATCTGCGGTACGGACACGCTCGGCGTCGGCGTCAACGTGCCCATCAGGACCGTGCTGTTCACGGCGCTCACCAAGTACGACGGGCAGCGGGTGCGCACGCTGCGGGCCCGCGAGTTCCACCAGATCGCCGGCCGGGCCGGGCGGGCTGGCTTCGACACCGCCGGGTTCGTGGTGGCGCAGGCTCCCGAGCACGTGGTGGAGAACGAGAAGGCGTTGGCGAAGGCGGGCGACGACCCGAAGAAGCGCCGCAAGGTGGTGCGTAAGAAGGCGCCCGAGGGGTTCGTCAACTGGGGGCAGAACACCTTCGAGAAGCTCATCTCCTCCGAGCCGGAGCCGCTCACCTCGCGGTTCCGGGTCACCCACACCATGCTGCTGGCGATCATCGCGCGCCCGGGCAACGCGTTCGAGGCGATGCGGCGGCTACTCGAGGACAACCACGAGCCGCGCAAGAACCAGTTGCGGCACATCCGCCGCGCTCTCGCCATCTACCGCTCCCTGCTGGACGGTGGCGTGGTCGAGCAGTTGCCCGAGCCGGACTCCGAGGGCCGCGTCGTGCGGCTCACCGTCGACCTGCAGGCGGACTTCGCGCTCAACCAGCCGCTGTCCACGTTCGCCCTGGCCTCCTTCGAGCTGCTGGACCCCGAGTCCCCCTCGTACGCGCTGGACATGGTCTCCGTGGTGGAGTCGACGCTCGACGACCCACGGCAGATCCTGGCGGCGCAGCAGAACAAGGCCAGGGGCGAGGCCGTCTCGCAGATGAAGGCGGACGGCATCGAGTACGAGGAGCGGATGGAACTGCTCCAGGACGTCACCTACCCGCGCCCGCTGGACGAACTGCTGTCGCACGCCTACGGCTTGTACCGCAAGAGCCACCCGTGGGTGGGCGACCACCCGCTGTCGCCCAAGTCGGTGATCCGCGACATGTACGAGCGGGCGATGACGTTCACCGAGTTCACGTCGTACTACGACCTGGCGCGCACCGAGGGCATCGTGCTGCGCTACCTGGCCAGCGCGTACAAGGCGCTGGACCACACCGTCCCGGACGATCTGAAGTCGGACGACTTCGAGGACCTCATCGCCTGGCTCGGCGAGATGGTGCGACAGGTCGACTCCAGTCTGCTGGACGAGTGGGAACAGCTCGCCAACCCGGAGGTGGAGTCGGCGGAGGAGGCGCAGGAGCGGGCGGAGCAGGTCAGGCCCGTCACCGCGAACTCCCGCGCCTTCCGGGTGTTGGTGCGCAACGCCCTGTTCCGCCGCGTGGAGCTGGCCGCGTTGGACAAGGTCGAGGAGTTGGGCGAGCTCGACGGGGAGTCGGGCTGGGACGCGGAAGCCTGGGGCCGGGCCCTCGACGCGTACTGGGACGAGTACGAGGAGATCGGCACCGGGCCCGACGCGCGCGGGCCGAAGTTGCTGAGCATCGAGGAGCAGCCGGAGCACGGGTTGTGGCGGGTGCGGCAGACCTTCGCCGACCCCGGGGGCGACCACGACTGGGGCATCTCCGCCGAGGTGGACCTGGCGGCGTCCGACGAGGAGGGCCGCGCCGTGATCCGCGTGACCGACGTGGGGGCGCTGTAGCCTCCCAGACGCCGCCCGCGCCAGGTCGTGGCCGGGCGGCGTCTCGCGGCATGCCAGCAAAGGAGCACCACCGATGCCCAACCCCGCCGAGCGGCTGGTCGACCTACTCGACCTGGAGCGGATCGAGACCAACATCTTCCGGGGACGCAGCCCCGACGAGTCGCTGCAGCGGGTGTTCGGCGGGCAGGTCGCCGGCCAGGCCCTGGTGGCGGCGGGGCGGACCACGGACGGCAAGCGCCCGGTGCACTCGCTGCACGCGTACTTCCTGCGGCCCGGCACGCCCGGGGTGCCCATCGTGTACCAGGTGGAGCGCGTACGCGACGGACGGTCCTTCACGACGCGTCGGGTGGTAGCCGTCCAGCAGGGGCGGACGATCTTCAACTTGACGGCCTCCTTCCATCAGCCGGAGCCGGGATTCGAGCATCAGGTGCCGATGCCGGACGTGCCCGAGCCGGAGTCGTTGCCCAGGCTCGGTGACGCCATCCGCGAGCGCCTGGGTGAGCTGCCCGAGGCGCTACGGCGCATGGAACAGCGGCAGGCGTTCGACATCCGCTATGTCGAGCCGCTGCGCTGGACCGCCGACGAGCTTGCCGGTGCGGAGCCGCGCAGTGGGGTGTGGATGCGGGCGATGGGGCCGCTGGGGGACGACCCGCTGGTGCACACCTGCGCCCTCACGTATGCGAGCGACATGACGTTGCTGGACGCGGTGCGCATCCCCGTGGAGCCGCTGTGGGGCCCGCGGGGTTTCGACATGGCGTCGCTGGATCACGCGATGTGGTTCCACCAGCCCTTCCGCGCGGACGAGTGGTTCCTGTACCAGCAGGAGTCGCCCATCGCGACGGGTGGGCGGGGCCTGGCCCGCGGTCAGATCTTTCATCGCGGCGGCGCGCTGTTGGTATCGGTCATGCAGGAGGGACTCTTCCGCCCGCACCGCCGGTCGGCCGCCGAGAGCTGAGGTCAACGCCCCGGGGGCGTCGCCGGGCCGCAACCGGGCCGCGGGGGCCGGGCGTCCGCTCCCGGGTGCCGACGGCCGCGCGCGCCGCCGGCGCCGTCACCCGTCGAGGGCTCTCGGCCTCCCGGGCGCGTCGGGCCGCAGCGGCGCGCGCCAGGAACTCCCACGCCGTCCCCGGCCGCACCGGGGGCGGTCCCGCGGGTGTCGCGGGGCCCGACGGGGCGGCCCGGCGGACTTCGCTCCGACGATCCACGCTGGCTCGCATGCTCGCCGGGGCCGGGCGCGCCGCGGACAGCGCTCGCCTCTCCGACGCTGGGGCCAGGACCGCTGCCTCGCCGGTCGCGGGCGGCGCTGCCGGCGGGGTCGGGCGAGCGTCCTCCAGCGCCGTGGGGAGGCCGATCTGATGCCAGATCACCTCCTCGCGGTCGTCCGCCGTCACCACCTCGTCCACCACCGCGCACACCGCCGGAGCCACCGCACGCACCGGGCTCAGCGGAGGGTCGAGCTCCCGCAGACACGCCCGCTCGGTGGGGTCGGGCACCACCTCGGCCAGCGCGTCGGTACTCAGCACGGCGGCCGAGACGGCGGCCCGGCTCCACGGGTCGGAGCTGTGCGCGAGGAGTTGCCCCACCCGCCGCGCCCGCCAGTTCCGCCCGCGCCAGTCGGCCTCCGTCCGCATCATGGCCCGCAGTCGCTCGGGGACGCGTGCCGCGCTCAACTCGGGCTCATTCGCCGCGAACTCGGCCAGCTCCGCCGCCAGGTAGAGCCAGACGACGGCCCGATAGCGGTTGACGTAGAAACGGGCGGGACTGACACATCCGCCGCGCGCCAGCCGGGTGAACCGGCCTGGGCTGATACCCAGCAGCTCGGCCGCCCGCGCCGTGCCGACCAGCCGCAGTCGCCCGCGCAGCGCCCGCAGCGCGCAGGGGTCCGCCGCGAGTCTTTCGACTTCCGAGCGGATCACGCGCCGTTGCCACGAGGCGCCCGGTACGGCCGGGGCGCGCTGGTCGCGACTGGCAGCGGGCCGCCCCCAGGGCGCCAACTCCCCGAGGCCCACCGAGCGCATGACACCGAGCTGGACGGCCAACTCGAGCTCGCGCCGCGGGCAGCGCAGCTCTCTGGCCGCGCTGCCCAGCGACACGGTCGCCCTCACCGTCGTGCGCGTCTCCCATGCCCGTGCGGTCATGATGCCTCTCCCCCATCGATCGATCACTGACAGTGACGACCATAGCGCTGGAGAGGCCGCGCGCGGCGGGCCTGTGGATAACCTCCGTGAGATCGGCGGCGGGAAGGTCAGGCGCCGCCCGGGGCGCCGCTTTGCTGGCGTACCTCGACGCCGAGATGCTCACCCACACGATTGACGAGAAGACCCATCTCGTAGGCGATCTGCCCCACGTCGGCCTCTTCGTGGCTGAGCACGCACAGACAACTGCCGTCGCCGGCCGCCGTCACGAACAGCACGCCCTCCTCGAACTCGACCATGACCTGACGGACGTGACCTGTCCGAAAATGATGGCCAGAGCCCTTGGCGAGACTGTGCAGACCCGATGCCACGGCGGCCAGGTGCTCAGCGTCCTCCCGGATGAGCGACGTGCTCGCACCGGTCACCAGACCGTCGTTGGACAGCACCAAGGCGTGCCGGATGTGCTCGATCCGCGTGGTCAGGTCGTCCAGCAGCCAGTCGAGCCCCTTGGTCAGTGCCATGCCCTCGCCTCCCCGTACGGCATTCCCCGTAACTGCCGTGCCAGCCTTGCTCACCGCCGCCATCTCGGCAACCCGGCCTTGGCTTTAGACCGCCCTTGTCCTCGCTCTGACACACAATGAAGACGCGGTTGAGCAGATGGCGACGGATCAGTGGCACGCCTCCCCCGTCGTCAGACACGCGCACCGGCCGGCGCTTCGGCGCTCGGCAAAGAAGACGCGCTCGTGAGGCCCGTAGGTGACCTGCCGTCAGACCAGGGATCAGGGTGTTCGGGCGACCGGTCGTTCAGCCCGGGGGCGAACATTTGCCTCGCCACGGCTTCCACTGCCCATCACTCCGCCCGCGAGGCGCCGCCTTCGCGCCGCGTGGAGCATCACGCTGGGTGAGTGACACGGCCTCCTGGGCCCGCCAGGCGGCGACGCCACGAGCGGCGTCAGGGAAGGGTTGAACGGCAGCCCGCAGGAGCGAACTCTCACCCTACGGTTGAGAGTGAGAGACGGTGTCGCTGGTGCCGGCTCTCGCGCCACGCGCGAAGGCGGTGCGGATCAGGTGGCACGCGCGGCCGGGCGCGACGGCGTCGACCTGCCGCTGACGTACGGGCTTGAGCCCGGCCACGAGGGTGGGGCCGCTCTAGTCGCGCCGCGGGTCCGCACGGGGTGGGGGCGTCGCGCGACCCACCGGGCAGCCGGGGGTGAGGGTGGGGCGCGCGGTGCGGGAGCGTGGCGTGCGAGTGCCTGGGCCGGTGGGGAAAGTGCCGAGTTCGGCCAGTACGTAGCCGAGTGGGTAGCCCTTGATCTGGGGGTTCTGCCGGGCGTAGTGGGGTTTGCGGCGCGGCGGCAGGAGCCGGACCGCTCTGCCGCGTAGCCGCAGCGCGCCCCGCACGGTCGCGGTGGCCAGCGGCCCGGGGTCCGGATAGCGGAAGGCGCGTCGCAGCGGCGCGTCGAGCAGGGCCAGGCTCGCCGCCCTCGCGAGTGGCGCGAGTGGCCGCGGATACCAGGAGGCCATGAGTTCGCGGGTGGCGTCGGCCACGCTTCTGCCGCCTTCGTCCCAGCCGAAGTGAGCCGCCTCGTACTGGTCGAGGTAGCGCTCGAATTCCCCGTACGTGGCGGGAATTTCCGTGATGCCCATGTGGCGGCCGAGGGTGCGGTAATACCGCGCTGACGCCTGCTTCTCGTGTTCGCACAGGCTCCGCCAGCCGTACGCGTCCAACCAGCGTTTGGGTACGACGACAAAGGTGCTGAGCACGTAACGCATGTCGTCGTTGGTGATGTCGTACGAGCCGTGCATCTGGTTCATGCGCCTGATGGCCGTGCGCCCCCGGGCGTCGGCAAATCCGTGTTCCAGCACCGCGTCGAGCAACAGCGCCGTGTCGTCGTAGCGCTTCTGGGTGCGTTCGGTGAATTCCCCGGTCCGCGCCAGCAGGCCACCGACGCTTGGCACCGCATAGGTACGGAAAAGGGCCAGTTCGAGCGCCCTGGTGAAGTCCCAGGGAAACTCGTGTGTCGCGGTGATGCGGTAGATGCGGAGGAAGTCCCGCTCCGGATCGAGGCGCTGGATCTCTCGTAGCCAGTCGTATCGCCGCATGTCGCCGGCTTCCCTTCGCTGATCCACAGGGGTGCTGTCCGGGCTGCCCGGGCTTCAACTGTAGGGGCGCTGGAGGGAATGCGGCAGAGCCGTACGGCCGAGGAGCGTGGGTGATCGGAATTGTTCCGTCGGCCGCGCCGAAGGTTCGTTTCGTGGCGGAGAGTGGCATCACTGATCGCAGTATGTCGGGCGCCTCGCCATGCGGGCGGGATCAACGGTGTGTGTGGTGCCCATGCGAGGGACGGGGTGGAATCGCCGGTGGGCGGAAAGGCCCACGCGGGCGGTGTGGAGGGGTGCCCTCCGCGATGGGAGCGCTCTCCGTTGGCCAGTAGGTGAGCCGGGCCGCGTACGGGTCGCGTCAGAGGTATCGACTCCGTGGTTACTCGCTGGTTAGGGTGCGCCCGCAAGGCAACGGCGGGGCAGGGAGGCTGCGGTGGTCACGACGGACGAGGCGAGCGACGAGGCGCTGTACGTGCTGACCGCGGTGCTGCTCACTCCGGCGCGGTTCCCGGGCGTCCTCGGGGACGACTATCCGCAGGTGTGTCAGGCCCTCGGACTCGCGCCCCGGCCCGACGGCTACGGTCTGGTGCTCGGCCAGGACGGTGCGGGCGCGCGCTGGACCGTGGTCACCGACGACGTGTCGCTGGTCGCCTGCGCGCTCGCGGCCTGGGACTGCGGCATGGACTACGACCTGACGCCGGGTGAGCGCAGTGTGGTGACCGCGCTGCCCGGCTGGCCGCTCGCGGTCGCGGTGGCTGCGCCGGGAGTGCCGGCGCCGCACGACCCCGCGCCCGAGCCGGGCCCCGACGGGCTGGTCCGCTCGCCGCTTCGCCCACCGGACTGCGAGCGGTGGGGGCCGGCGCAACGGCGGTTGGGCGCGGACGAGATCGCGCTGCGGTGGGCGGAGTGGCGGGAGCAGATCGGCGACGACGTCACGTTCGTCCAGCCCGGCGGTGATGCTGGTGCGGCCACCGACGCGGCCGGCACGGACGCGGCCCCGGATGACACCGCCGACGCCGCGTCCGCCGCCCCGTCTTCGCACACCGAGCGCGCGGAGGGCGGAGTTACCGCGCCGGGTCACGCCGGAGTGCGGCGGGTGTTGCGCGAGGCCCGTGGCTACCTCCGCACTCCCCCGCCGCCGGGGCGAGTGCGCTCGGCGTACGCGTCGGGCGAGGCGCGCACCCTGCGCGCCGACGGGCCGGGCTGGAGCCTGGTGGCCAGGACCGACGACATCGCGTTCGTCCTGTTGGACGAGGAACCGGGCGAGGTCCTTCCGGTGGGGCGCGGCCCGGAGCTGCCCCGCCTGCTGGCCGCGTTGGACGCCTTGGCCATGCGTTCGGCGTAGGGCGTCACACGTCGCGGCCAGCCCTGGTGCGCGGGCGCGGCGCTCCGGGCGGGCCTTGGCGTGCCGCGCGTCGGAGGCGGCCAGCGTGGGCGCTGTCATCCGTCCCCCGGCGTATGCCGCGCTCTCGCCATGGGCGCCGGGCCGTGGCGTCCGGCCGGTTCGGGGCGGCCCGAGCGGGCCGCCCGGGCCAGGGCGCTACACGCGTTCCAGGGGGCGGTGCGGGCCGGCCGGGAGTTCCACGCGGATGGCGTCGCCAGGGCGGACCGCTCCGCCCTCGCGGACGATGCTCATGACGCCGGCCTTGCGGACGATCTGTCCGTCCGCGTCCCGGCCCACGACCCGTTTCAGCAGTCCGTCCGAGAAGCCGTCGATCTGCCGGCACGGGTTGCGCAGCCCCGTCACCTCGACGACGGCCGTCGCGCCGAGGCGCAGCAGGGTGCCCACCGGCAGGCCGAGGAGGTCGACGCCGCTCGTGGTGACGTTCTCGCCGAGGTCACCCGGGCGCACGGTGAAGCCGGCCGCCGCCAGGTCGGGGAACAGCTCCGACTGGAGCAGGTGGACCTGGCGCAGGTTGGGCTGGGTGGGGTCCTGGGCGACGCGGGAGCGGTGCTGGACCGTGACGCCGAGGTGGGCGTCGCCTTCCACGCCCAGCCCGGCGAGCAGGGTGATCTCCTCCCGTACCGGCTTGCTGAACGCATGCCGGTCGTCACTGCACACCGCTGTCACCGTCGCACCCATGCCGGGGCGCCCCTCTCCTCGTGGCTGTGGCTCGCCCCGGCATTCTGACATTCGTTGCCCCGTGAAACCATGCCGCGTTGGCCGGGTTCGGGGGCTGCGACGCTGGTCAGCGGCCCAGTTGCTTGCGCGAGGCGCGGCGCAGCCGGGTCCGCTGTGAGGAGTCGAGCAGGAGGTAGGCGCCGACCGGAACACCGATCATGACCAGGAACGCCAACCAGTTCGGGAGCAGCCACAGCAGCACCACTCCCGCCACCACTCCACCAACGGCGACCTTCGCACGGTTCGACATCGTCTTAGCCTCCTCCTGCGCGTGTGCCGCTCTCTCCATCCTGTCAACGGTTGCGGAGCGCGGCACGTTCCACGGGTCAGCGGAGCGGGGCGCCGACGTCGTGCATGTGGCGTAGGGCCCAGGCGTAGGAGGCGACGAGGCCGGTCTCGGTGTACGGCAGGCCGAGCCGTGCGCAGTGCGCCCTGACCAGGGGCTGGGCGAGCGGCAGGTGGGGGCGGGCCATGCTGGGGAAGAGGTGGTGCTCGATCTGGTAGTTCAGGCCGCCGAGCAGCCAGTCGGTGGTCCGGCCGCCGCGTATGTTGCGCGAGGTGACGACCTGGCGCTTGAGGTGGCCCCAGCGGTCGTGTTGCGGGTCGGGCATGTCCATGCCCTTGTGGCCGGGGGCGAAGGCCATGCCCAGGTAGAGGCCGAAGAGCGCGTGGTGGACGAGGGCGAAGACGGCTGCCTTGCCCGGGGAGAGCACGGCCAGCAGGAACCCGACGTAGCAGAGGTAGTGGGCGGCCAGCAGTGACGCCTCCACGACGCGCTCGCGCGGCGCCTGGCGGCGCAGGTCGCGCAGGCCGGAGACCTTGAGGTTGAGCCCTTCCAGCAGCAGCATCGGGAAGAACAGCCGTGCCTGGTGGCGGGTGAGCCAGCGGGTGAAGCCCTGTCGGAGCGCGGCCTGGTGCCGGGTCCACACGAGGGCGCCGACGGCGACGTCGGGGTCCTTGTCGATGTGGTTGGGGTTGGCGTGGTGCCGGTTGTGCTTGTCGTTCCACCAGGCCCGGCTCATGCCGAGGAACAGGTTGCCGTGGACGAGGCCGATCACCGCGCTGACGCGGCGGTCGGTGGTGATCTGGGCGTGTCCGGCGTCGTGCCCGACGAAGGCGCTGCGGGCCCAGAAGACGGCCGCGGGCACGGCGAGCGCCACCACCCACCACGAGTCGCCCACCAGCGCGACCGCCGCCACGACGGCCGCCAGCGCCAGCAGGTTGAGACCTATCCCCACCACGTACCAGCCGGTGCGCCGCTCCAGCAGGCCGGCCGCCCGCACCTCGCGCAGCAGGGGTGCGAAGTCGCTGCCCGCGGTGGGCGGGCGGGCACCGCCGAGCGATGCGAGGGGGGCTTCGGCGGTGGCCTGTTGCATGGGCGTCTCCGGTGCACTGTGACGATCCCCGTGCGACCGCATGCCGTACGGGGTCTGACCTTGAGGAAGGTATGCGCTACGGACCGCACATAGCCATGGCGGACGCCCCCGGCCCGTGCGGGGGCCACGCCCCGTAGCACAAGGGGGTGCTAGCAACACCCCCCGCACCCCGCGACGGGGCGGCAGGTTGGCATCGGTGCACGCCAGGGGGTGTGCGCCCGGCAGGCCCGGGCGGAATCGGCACCGAATTCCCAGGGCACGGGACGAGCGCCGGGGCGACGTGGGATTCCTCACTGCGCGCGACGGCCCGCGAGCGTGCGGCGTCCGCTATCCTCGGCCGCCATCGGCGTTCACTAGTCAAATTTGAGGAATGCAGCAGCCTGTGACCCCACCTGCCCCAGCCCGCTCCCTGGCGCTCCCGCAACTCGCCCAGCTCGGTCGCTGCTCGGCCGTCTACCTTCCCGGCGACCCTGCGCGTACCGGCCAGATCGCCTTCTGGCAGCCGGACGACCCCTCCCGCGCTCCCCTGGACCCCGGCTCCGATGCCGACTCCGACTCAGGCTCAGACTCCGAGCACGAGCTGACCGTCCTCGTCGCGGAGGGCTCGGGGGTGGCGGCCCTGTCGGTGCGCGCCACGGTACTCCCCGTACGCGACGCGCTGCCGGCGCTCACCCGGGCCAGGGCCGCGTGCACCGATACCGCGGCCGCCTTCTGGGGCGCCGCCGCGGTGTTGGCCCTCCAGTTGGCCGCGCGCGGGCGGCTGTTGCCCGGGCTCAGCGCCGCCGATCACGACGCCTGGCGGGTCGGCCCGCTGGACGAGGCGGACCTGCTGCGCGTGCGCGAACTGGCCGCGGCCATGCCCCCGGCCGCCCACGCGGCGCCGCAGCCCTCCCCCGAGGCCGCCCCCGACGCGGACCCGGGCGACCTGCTGCTGGCCGAGCCCGAGCACCTGTTGCGCTCCTTCCTCGACGCGGTCGCCGACGGGCTGCCGCGCTCCCCCGCCGCCGCGCTCGCCGCGGGCAGCCCCGCCTTCGCCGCGCCCGAGCCCGTGCGCCTGCCCGAGCAGCGCGCATGGGCCGCCAGCATCGCCGCCGGGCACGACGCGGGGGTACGGCTCTCGCTGCGCGTCGAGGTCCTGGGGCTCACGGCGCGCGAGGTCTCGGACGGACTGGCGCCCGAGACCGCCGGCGACGCCGACGCGGCTGCCGACGACAGCGGCGCTCGGGCGCGGTTTCGCGCCGTGCTCCAGTTGCACAGCGCCACCGATCCCACGCTGGTGGCCGACGCCGCCGAGGTGTGGGGCGGCGACGCGCGGCTGGCCGCCGAGTTGGGGCCACGGGCGCGGATGGACGCGCTGCTCACGCTGCGCCGGGCGGCCCGGGCCTGGGCCCCGCTGGCGCCGCTGCTCTCCGCGGCCGTGCCGGACGCGCTCGACCTGGCCGACGAGGAGGTGAGCGAGCTGCTCGGCCCGGCGACGGCCGCGCTGGAGGCGGAGGGCGTGCGCGTGCACTGGCCACGGGAACTGGCCCGCGAGCTGACCGCCCGCGCCGTGGTCGGCCCACCCGACGACGCGTACGGACGGGACGGTTCCGGACTGCCGACCTTCCTCTCCGCGTCCGCCCTGCTGGACTTCAGTTGGCGGTTCGCGATCGGCGACGTGGAGCTGACCCGCGCCGAACTCGACCGGCTCGCCGAGGCCAACCGGCCGGTGGTGCGGCTGCGCGACCAGTGGGTGCTCATCGACCCGGCCGTGGTCCGCCGCGCCCGCGAGCGCAAGGACCGTACGGTCACCCCGGTCGCCGCGCTGGGCGCCGCGCTGACCGGGCGGACCGAGGTCGCCGGCGCCGAGGTGGAGGTCGAGGCGACGGGCTGGCTCGCGGCGCTGCGCGACCGGCTGCTCGGGGCGAGCGCGCACGGGGAGAAGGGTGAGACGGCCGACGGGCTGGCCGAGCCGGTGCCACAGCCGGCCGCGCTCGCCGCCACGCTCCGCGACTACCAGTTGCGCGGGTTGGCGTGGCTGCACCAGATGACCTCGCTCGGGCTCGGCGGCTGCCTCGCCGACGACATGGGCCTCGGCAAGACCATCACGCTGATCGCCCTGCACCTGCACCGCCAGACGGCGCCCGAGGCGGCCGGGCCCACGCTCGTGGTCTGCCCGACGTCGCTGCTCGGCAACTGGGAACGGGAGATCAACACCTTCGCGCCCGGCACCCCGGTCCGCCGCTTCCACGGCTCCGCGCGCGACCTGGCCGCGGTACCGGACGGCGCCTTCGTCCTCACCACCTACGGCACCATGCGACGCGACGCCGCGCGGCTCGCCGAGGTGGGCTGGGGCATGGTCGTCGCCGACGAGGCGCAGCACGTCAAGAACCCGTACGCGGCGACCGCGCGGGAACTGCGGACCATCGGCGCGAAGGCGCGGGTGGCGCTGTCCGGCACCCCGGTGGAGAACAACCTCTCGGAGCTGTGGGCGATCCTCGACTGGACCACGCCCGGCCTCCTCGGGCCGCTGGCGCGCTTTCGCACCCGCTACGGACAGGCGGTGGAGGGCGGGGACCCGGCGGCGGCCGAGCGCCTCGGCAGGCTCATCCGCCCCTTCCTGCTGCGCCGCCGCAAGTCCGATCCCGGGATCGCGCCGGAGCTGCCGCCGAAGACGGAGACCGACCGGGCCGTGGCGCTGACCAGGGAACAGACCGGGCTCTACGAGGCGGTGGTGCGCGAGACGCTGGCCGAGATCGCGGGCGCGGACGCCCTCGCGCGCCGCGGCCTGGTGCTCAAGCTGCTGACCTCGCTCAAGCAGGTGTGCAACCACCCGGCGCAGTTCCTGCGGGAGGACGACCCGGTCATCGAGGGCCGCTCGGGCAAGCTGGAGCTGCTCGACGAGTTGTTGGACACCGTGCTGGCCGAGGGCGCCAGCGTGCTGGTCTTCACGCAGTACGTGGTGATGGCCCGCCTCCTCGAACGGCACCTGGCCGCGCGGGGCGTGCCCACCCAACTCCTGCACGGCGGCACGCCGGTGACCCGCCGCGAGGAGATGGTGCGCCGCTTCCAGGACGGGCGGGTGCCGGTCTTCCTGCTCTCCCTCAAGGCCGCCGGCACCGGCCTGAACCTCACCCGGGCCGAACACGTCGTGCACTACGACCGGTGGTGGAACCCGGCGGTCGAGGCCCAGGCCACCGACCGCGCGTACCGCATCGGCCAGACCCAGCCGGTGCAGGTGCACCGCATCATCGCCGAGGGCACGGTGGAGGACCGGATCGCGGCCATGTTGGAGCGCAAGCGCGAGTTGGCGGACGCCGTGCTCGGGTCCGGCGAGTCGGCGCTGACCGAGCTGTCCGACGCCGAGTTGACGGAGCTGGTGGCGCTGCGCCCGGCGCGCACGAGGGAGGCCATGTGATGTCCCCCGACGACCTGAGCGCGATCCACGGTGCACACGACGGACACGAGGAGGACGAGCTGTACGACGGGGCTGGCGAGGACGCGTACGAGGGGACGGCGGACGACCCCTACGGGGACGAGACCGAGACGCGCCCGAAGCGGTCGGCGGGGAGCGGGGCGGTGGAGCGCACCTTCGCGGCGCTGCCGCCCGCGCACGGGCGGGGCTTCGCGCAGACGTGGTGGGGCCTGGCGTGGCTGAAGGCCCTTGAGGACACGGCGCTGGACAACCAGCAGCTCAAGAAGGGGCGCAAGCAGGCCAGGGAGGGCGCCGTCGGCGCGGTGAGCGTCCGGCCCGGTCGGATCACCGCCGTGGTGCGGGGCAGGGACCGTACGCCGTACCGCTCGGACGTGTTGCTGCGGGAGCTGACGCCGGGCGAGTGGGACCGGTTCCTCGACATGGTCGCCGACCGGGCGGGGCACATCGCCGCGCTCCTCGACCGCGACATGCCGCCGCACCTGGTGGAGGACGCCGCCGCGGCGGGCGTGGAACTGCTCCCCGGCATCGGCGACCTGGAGCCCGAGTGCGGCTGCGAGGCGTGGGACCACTGCCCGCACACGGCCGCGCTGTGCTACCAGCTCGCCCGGCTGCTGGACCAGGACCCGTTCGTGTTGCTACTGCTGCGGGGGCGGGGCGAGCGGGAGTTGCTCGACGACCTCCAGGCGCGCTCGGCCGTGCGCGCCGCCGCACACGCTCCGCAGCGCGCGAGCAGCGCGCCGGCGCCGCGCACGGTCCCGGCGCGCGAGGTGTTCGCGGAGGCGCTGGCCGTCGCCCCGCTGCCCGCGCCGCCACCACCGGTGGCGCAGCCGGGCCGCCCACCCCGGTTGCGCGGCGAGGAGGCGCCGGCCGACCCGCCGGCGGGCGGGGTGCCCGTCCCCGACGCCGAGGCGCTGGAGTTCCTGGCGGCCGACGCCGCGGTCCGCGCGCGGCACCTGCTGACGCAGGCGTGCGCGCCGGGCCACGCCGACGCGCCCGCGCCCGTGGAACTGACCGTGTGGCAGGACGCGGTGCGGCTGGCCGCGTCCGCCCCGGGGCCGCGCGTCATGGCCCGGCTCGCGGCGGGCTGCGGCCGGGACGGCGCCGACCTCGACCGCGCCGTGCGGGCCTGGGAGTACGGCGGGCGCGACGCGCTGGCCGTACTCGACGAGCGGTGGACGCCGGACGCCGAGGCGCTGGCGCGCGCCGGCGCACAGCTCGCCCGGGCGTGGGAGGACGAGGCGGGCCGACCCCGGTTGCGCGCCGAGGGCGACCGGTGGACGGCGCACGACGGCCGGGCCCAGCTCCGCTACGGCCGCGACGGACGCTGGTGGCCGTACCGCGAGGAGGGCGGCCGGTGGTACCCGGCCGGGCCCGCGGCCACCGACCCCGCGACGGCGCTGGCCGGCGCGCTCCGCGGCGACTGACCCACCGACCGGCGGCGCGCGGCGTACGGGCGGGGCTGGCCACGTCCGTACGCCCCGCGTCGGGCCCAGCCGACCGGGGACGCGGCCCGTGGGGCGCGTGGGCCGGACGGTACGCGGCGGCGTGAGCCCGGGCGGGAGGCGGCCGGCCCGGGACGCGCCGCGATGGCCTTGGCGACACCCCCGGGGCGGCGGCCCGCCACGGGGCGTGCCGCCGGCCGATGACCCCCGTCCCGTTTGCGATGGCGACGGGGGTCTTGCCTGACCTTGTCCTTTCTGATGACACAATGCGGTGGTCGCACCTTCAACCACCTACTGCTCCAGAGAGGCCATGGGAATGGCATTTGCCCTGCTACGCCGTCGTCACCGCGTTACGGGGAGGGAGGCCACGCCCCTGCCACCAGGCTCCGGGTCGCTGGAATGCGTGGTGCTCGACCCGGTGCGACTCCCGCTCCCCCGGGCCGAGGTTTCCGTTCGCGACGCCGAGGGCCGTGAGGTCGTACGCGGCCAGACCGACCCCAACGGCCGCTTCGCGACGACCGTGCGGCCCGGCGCGTACGGCCTCTCCATCACCTCCGACGGCTACCAGCCCGTGCGCCGCGACTGCCTGGCCGCCGACGGCGTGCGCACCACCGTCGACTCGGTGGCCATGGACCTCGCCCCGCAGCCGTCGCTGCCGACGCCCGGTGCGTGGCGCATCGACCCCGACCACAGCGCGGTGCGCTTCGTCGCGCGGCACATCGGGCTCGCCGCGGTACACGGCCGGTTCAACCAGTTCGAGGGAACCCTGATGGTCGGGGAGCGCATGGAGGACTCCCGCCTGGAGGTCGCCATCGACACCGCGAGCATCGACACCAACGTGCGCCAGCGCGACGACCACCTGCGCTCGGCGGACTTCCTCGACGTCGCCGCCTACCCCTCCATGTACTTCGCCAGCGAGCGCTTCGTGCACCGCGGCGGGTCCCGCTGGTCCGTCCAGGGCGCCCTGAACCTGCACGGCGTCAGCCGCAGCGTCGCGCTCGACACCCGCTACCTGGGCCTTGGCACCGGCATCGCCGGGGAGACCCGGGCCGCGTGCAGCGCGACGGCCGAGTTGCACCGCGAGGACTTCACCCTCGACTGGCGCACCATGCTCTCGCGGGGCATCGCGGTGGTCGGGGCGACCATTCGCGTCGAGCTGGACATCCAGGCGGTCCCCGAGGGGTAGCGCACCCGGTGGGCCACGGGCCAACGGTCGCCACACGCTGGACCGTTGACCCGCCGCGCGCCCACTCCCGGCGGATACCATGCACGACCGTCCGTAGCGGACGCCGAGGCACCGCCAGGCTGGAGGAGAGCGCATGACCGTGGCCGCCGTACCCGAGGGACCGCTCGTCATCGGGGTGGACAGTTCGACCCAGTCCACCAAGGTGCTCGCCGTCGACGCCGCGACGGGCGCGGTGCTCGCCCGCGGCCGGGCCGCGCACACCGTCAGCCCGGGCACGGCCAGGGAGAGCGACCCCCGGCAGTGGTGGACGGCGCTGTGCGAGGCGCTTGGGCAGTGCGGCGACTACGCCCACCAGGCCGCCGCCGTCTCCGTCGGCGCGCAACAGCACGGCCTGGTCACCCTGGACGCCGCCGGCGAGCCCGTCCGCCCGGCGCTGCTGTGGAACGACGTGCGCTCGGCCGACCAACGCGACCGGCTGATCAGCGAGTTGGGCGGCCCGCGGGCGTGGGCACAGCGGCTGGGCAGCGTGCCGCCGCCGGCCTTCACGGTGACCAAGTGGGCCTGGCTGCGCGAGCGTGAACCCGCGGCGGCCCGGGCGACGGCGGCGGTCCGACTGCCGCACGACTACCTCACCGAACGGCTCACCGGCCAGGCCGTCACCGACCGCGGGGACGCGTCGGGCACCGGCTGGTGGGGCACCGAACGCCAGGAGTACGACCGGCGGGTGCTCGACCACGTGGGGCTGACCCCGGAGATGCTGCCCCGGGTGTTGCGGCCCGGCGAGGCGGCGGGCACGGTGCGCCAGGTGCCCGGGCTGCCGCTGCCCGCCGGCGCGCTGGTGGCCACCGGCACGGGCGACAACATGGCGGCGGCGCTCGGCCTCGGGTTGCGCGCCGGGCAGCCCGTACTCAGCCTCGGCACCTCCGGCACCGTCTACGCCGTCTCCGACCGGCGCCCCACCGACCCCACCGGTACGGTCGCGGGCTTCGCCGACGCGCGCGACGCCTGGCTGCCGCTGGCCTGCACGCTCAACTGCACCCTGGCCGTGGACCGGTTCGCGACCCTGCTCGGCCGCGACCGCGAGGCCGTGGAGCCCGGCGGCACGGTGACCGTGCTGCCCTTCCTCGACGGGGAGCGCACCCCGCACCTGCCCGCGGCCACCGGCATGCTGCACGGCCTGCGCCACGACACCTCCCCGGGCCAGGTGCTCCAGGCGGCGTACGACGGCGCGGTGTACGCGCTGCTCACCGCGTTGGAGACGGTGCTCGGCCCGGACGCCGACCCGCGGGCGCCACTGCTGCTGATCGGCGGCGGCGCGCGGGGCACCGCGTGGCGCACCACCATCCAGCGGCTGAGCGGTCGCCCGGTGCGCGTGCCGCGCGCCCAGGACCTGGTGGCCCTGGGCTCGGCGGCGCAGGCCGCCGGGCTGCTGCTCGGCGAGGACCCGGTGGCCGTGGCCCGGCGCTGGGCGACGGCCGACGGGCCGTCGTACGAGGCCGTGCCGCGCGACGACGCGGCGCTGGAGCGTCTCGCGGCGACGCTGGCCGGCGCCGGCACGCTGCTCGGCGCCTCCTGACCGGCCGACGGCGGTGGTCGCCGGTGACTTACTTCCTGGTCAGGCAGAAGGGGTGGCCGGCCGGGTCGACCAGCACCCGCCACCGCTCGCCGCCCGGCTGGTGCGCCGGCTCGCGCGCGCCCAGCTCCACCAGGCGGCTCCGGGCCCGGTCGAGGTCGTCGACCGCGAAGTCGAGGTGGAACTGCTGCGGCGCGGCGGGGTCCGGCCAGCGCGGGGGCCGGTAGTCGGCGACGCGCTGAAAGCCCATGACGAGCCCGTCCTCACGCGTGAGCCCGGCGAAGTCCGCGTTGGACGCGGGGTGCGGGGTGAGCCCGGTGGCCTGCTGGTAGAACGCGGCGAGCGCCAGCGGGTCGGGGCAGTCGAGGTTGATGGCCGTGAGCCGCATGGGCGGGGTCGTCGTCATGTGCGGGTGCTTACCCATCCGGCCCTCGGCGCGCACGTCGGCGGCCGGCCGGAGCGCGCCGGCCCGGGGCCGCCCCGCCGCGCGGGACCCGTCCGGCGCCGACCGGTGGTCACAGGGCACGGTGCATGATGTGCAGCCCGACGAACCCCTTGGTCGGGTGCTGGAATCCCTCGGGCAGCGTGCCGATGACGGTGAAGCCCAGGGACTTCCACAGGGCGACCGCCCGGGTGTTGGTCTCCACGACCGCGTTGAACTGCATGGCGCGGAAGCCCTCGGAGCGGGCCCAGTCCAGGACGTAGGTGCCAAGGGCCCGGCCGATGCCGCGCCCGGAGACCCGCGGGTCGACCATGAAGCTGGCGCTCGCGATGTGCGCGGCGGGCCCCATGTGGTTCGGGTTCATCTTCGCCGTGCCGAGCACCGTGCCCTCGTCGTCGACGGCCACCACGGTGCGGCTCGGCGGGGCGAGCATCCACATCTCGCGCGCCCGTTCCTCGCTCAGGTCACGCGGATAGGTGTAGGTCTCGCCGGCGGCGACGATCTCCCGCAGGAAGGGCCAGATGGCCGGCCAGTCGTCGGCGGTGGCAACGTTGATCTGCATGGCGATCAGCATGCGCGAGGCCCCGCCGTGGGGCCAGCGAATTTTCGCCACCCCCGCGCCGGGGCCCCGGCACGGCGCCCGCACTCCGGCGGGCGCCAGCCGGCGAGCCGCGCCCCGCGCTCCTACGATGGGCCGATGTGCGTAGGAACGTCCGCCATAGATGCGGTGCCAGCGAAGTCGTCCCCTGTCCGCGCCCGCTGAGCGGGGCTCAGCGGGCCGCGCGCAGGAACGCCTCCAGGCCGGCCAGGTCGTCCGTGTTGAGGTGGTCGACGCCCGCGGCCAGCAGCTCGCTCCAGACCGCGTCCCGCGCCGGGCCCGCCTGGTCGGGCGTGGCCCAGAAGCGCACCCGTTGGCGTCGCGCGTGGGCGGCGTCCACGATCTGCCGCAGCTTGGCGCGCTCGGCCCTGGGCATCGGGCCCACGCCCGACCAGGTGAAGCTGTGCGTCCAGTTGCTGCTGATCAGCGGGATGAAGGAGGCCGGCACTCCGGTGCCGAGGTCGTCCAGGCGGCCGTCGTAGAAGGCGTGGCGCACCCGCTCGGCCTCCATCGCCGGCCGGGCGGCCCGGTCGCCGGAGATGACCGGGGTGACGGCGCCCTCGAAGACCCGCCCGCCGGCGGTGAAGCTGAGCATCGAGCGGTAGCGGCGCAGTCGCCTGGAGAGCACCCGGTAGGTCGCGTCGCCCTGGTTCTTGATGTCGATGAGCAGTTGCAACGACTGGCGGTGGCCCGGGTAGACGCGTCCGCCGCCCGCCCGCACCCGGCGCAGCAGCGGGTCCAGGTAGAGCCGCTCCAGGGTGCGCGTCGGGTCCAGCTCCGCCTCCTCGTGCGCGACCAGGAGCTGACCGTCCACCAGCCAGATGTCGGCCTCGACGCTGGTGAAGCCGTGCGCCAGCGCGTCGTGCAGGGGGCGGGGGTGCTCGTAGTCGTTGTGCGCGTGCGCCTGGCGCAGCGGCGGCTTGCCGCCGTGGTGGCCGCCACGTGCCTCGGCGTACGCGGGCGCGGCGATGCCGCCCGCGAGCGCGGTGGCTCCGAGGGTGACGACGAACGCTCGTCGGGTGCTGTGGGGCATGGCGGCCTCCTGGCTCTCGCCCCGGCGCGGGGCCGGGGGTGCACGACGGACGCCAGTGAGTATCGGTCGCGCCGGGGTCGTCCGACAGTGACGCGCGGAGAGTTCCGCAGGTGGTCGTCAGCCATTTCCCTGCCGTTCTGGGCCTCCGCCGCGCCGTGTGGGGATGCCTTCGGTAGCGATGGGTGGCCGAGGCAGGGAATGGGGCGAGCATGAGGACACGGTTGAGTGGTGGGCGCGCGGCACTGGGCGTGGTGGTCGCCTGGTTGGCCCTGTTGGGTGGGGGGTTGGTCAGTGCGCCGGTGGCGGACGCGGCCGATGCCGGGCCGCGCTTCACCCAGCGCGCGACGATCGCGCCCGGCGTTGAGTACCGGGAGTTCTCGGTCGACTCCTCGCACGGCACGGCCTACGGGCACCTGCTCTCGATCGACCTGCGGACCCCGGGGCTCTCGCTCGACCTGGTCCACCCGGGCGCGGTGGGGGCGCGGGCGCCGCTGTCGCAACTGGCGGGCCGGCGGGGCGCCGTGGCCGCGGTCAACGGCGACTTCTTCAACATCAACGAGAACCAGCACCCGGGCGTCGAGGCGACCGGCGCGCCGGTGGGGCCGGCCATCGCCGCGGGGCACCGGCTCAAGGGCGCCGTGCCGCTGGGCCAGCGGTTCGGGCCCAAGCTGCCGCCCGGCACGGGCACCGAGGACGTCATCGCGGTCGGCAGGAACCGCACCGCGCGGCTCGACCGGCTGAGCCTGCGCGGCACGGTCCGTACGCCGCACGGCTCGTTGGCGTTGCGTGGCCTGAACCAGTACGCGCTGGCGGAGAACGGGATCGGTGCCTTCACCGCGGCGTGGGGTCAGACCTCCCGGGTGCGGGCGACGTGTGGCACCGACACCGACCGGGGGGCGCCGTGCAGCGGCGAGACGTACGAGGTGACGGTGCGCAAGGGCCGGGTGAGCCAGGTGGCGGAGACCCCGGGGAGCGGGCCGGTGGCCGCGGACTCGGTGGTGTTGGTGGGGCGCGAGGCGGGCGCAGCGTCGTTGCGCGGGCTCAGGGTGGGTGACCGGGTGTCGGTGCGGCACGCGTTGACCGCCAGCCGACCGGGCCCGTTGGCGTTCGCGGTGGGCGGCTATCCGATCGCGCGCGGCCAGCAGCCGTTGGCGGGCCTGGACGACGCCACGCCCGCCGTGCGCTCGGCGGCCGGCATCGGCGCGAGCGGGCACCGCGTGTATCTGCTGTCGCTGGACGGCCGGCCCGAATACCGCGCGGGGTTGACCATCGCCGAGTTGGCCGAACTGATGCTCGCCCTGGGCGCCGACGACGCGGTGAATCTGGACGGCGGAGGCTCGGCCACGATGGTGACGCGTGAGCCGGGAACCCCAGGTCCGGCGGTGCGTAACAACCCGTCAGGGGGCGTTGAGCGGGCCATCCCCAATGGGATTGGAGTATTTACCGCGATTTAACTCATAGATTTATGCCACTCTTTCGAGTGAATGCAACCGGTTAAATCCGCTGATAGCTTCGGGACTGCTTCGGGGGTACCCCCTCCGCATGTCCGTTTCGGGGTTAGGTGACCATTTAATGACAACGTCAGTGGAATCGAGTTCGGCCGGCGCGGCGGGCCAGCAGTCGCAACTGAGCCTGAGCACGCAAGCCGCGCGGAATCTCGCCACGACGACCAAAACGGTTCCGCAGATGCAGGGGATCACCTCGCGGTGGTTGCTGCGCGTGCTGCCGTGGATTCCCGTGTCCAGCGGCGCGTACCGGGTCAACCGCAGGTTGAGCTACACGGTGGGCGACGGCCGGGTCACGTTCTCCAGCACGGGTTCCGAGGTGCGGGTCATCCCGCCGGAGCTGCGGGAGTTGCCGCTCCTGCGCGACCTCGGCACCGATGCCGTGCTCACCGCGCTGGCCGACCGCTTCACGCAGCGCGACTTCACCCCGGGCGAGGTACTGGTCGAGGCGGGCCAGAGCGCGGACCAGGTGGTGTTGATCGCGCACGGCAAGCTCAACAAGGTCGGCACCGGCAAGTACGGCGACGAGACCGTGCTCGGCGTGCTGGCCGACGGCGACCACGTGGGCGACGACGGGCTGGTGGGGCCCGAGCGGACGTGGCCGTTCGCGCTCAAGGCGCTGACCAGCGGCACGGTGCTCACCCTGAGCCGGGCCTCGTTCCAGAGCCTGGTCGGCGAGGACGCCGAACTGCGCGCGCACGTCGAGCGCTTCGTGAGCCAGGGCGAGCTGCCGCGCAACGCGCAGGGCGAGGCCGAGATCGCGGTGGCCGCGGGTCACGCGGGCGAGCCGGTGCTCGGTGGCACGTTCGTGGACTACGAGTTGGCGCCGCGCGAGTACGAACTCAGCGTCGCCCAGACCGTCCTGCGCGTCCACACCCGCGTCGCCGACCTCTACAACGAACCCATGAACCAGGTCGAGGAGCAACTGCGACTCACCGTCGAAGCGCTCCGCGAACGCCAAGAACACGAAATGATCAACAACCGCGACTTCGGCCTCCTCCACAACGCCGACCTCAGCCAGCGCATCCACACCCGCACCGGTCCGCCCACCCCCGACGACCTCGACGAACTGCTGGCCACCGTCTGGAAGGACCCGGGCGTCATCCTGGCGCACCCGCGGGCCATCGCGGCCATCGGTCGGGAGTTCAACGCGCGGGGCATCTACCCGCAGAGCATCGACTTCGGCGGCCACGCCGTGCCGGCCTGGCGGGGCGTGCCCGTGCTGCCGTGCAACAAGATCGGCGTCAGCGAGAGCGGCACCACCTCGATCCTCGTGATGCGTACCGGTCAAGAAAACCAGGGTGTGGTCGGTCTCCAGCCCACCGCGTTGCCCGACGAAATCCAACCGGGTCTTTCCGTTCGCTTTATGGGAATCAGCGAACAGGCCATCATGTCCTACCTCGTCAGCGCCTACTACTCCGCCGCCGTTCTCGTGCCGGACGCGCTCGGCATTCTCGAAGACGTGGAAATCGGCCGCTGAGCCGCCTCGCCAGACATCTCCAGCGGTCACTCCCGGCACCACAGAACCTTACGAAAGGCTGTTCCAAGAAATGACGACTTCCGCGGAAACGGGTGCGGCGACAGCCGGCGAGCAGCAGCTCAGCCTGGGCACCGCAGCCGCTCGCAACCTGGCCACCACGACGAAGACCGTCCCGCAGATGCAGGGCATCTCGACGCGTTGGCTGCTGCGGGTGCTGCCCTGGGTGCAGGTCCAGGCCGGCACGTACCGGGTGAACCGGCGGCTCACGTACACGGTCGGGGACGGCCGGGTCGAGTTCGTCACCACCGGTGCCGAGGTCCGGGTGATCCCGCCGGAGCTCGGCGAGCTGCCGCTGCTGCGCGGGTTCGCGGACTCCGCCGCGCTTGAGGCGCTCGCGGACGCCTTCGAGCAGCGGGAGTACGACGCGGGGAGCGTGCTGGTCGAGGCGGGCCAGAGCGCGGACCAGGTGGTGCTGATCGCGCACGGCAAGCTCAACAAGGTCGGCACCGGCAAGTACGGCGACGAGACCGTGCTCGGCGTGCTGGCCGACGGCGACTACTTCGGCGACCGGGTGCCGGTGGACCAGGACGCCGTGTGGGAGTACACGGTCAAGGCCGTCACCCGGTGCACGGTGCTCACGCTCTCCCGGCAGGCGTTCCAGACCGTCGCCGAGCGGCACGCCGCGCTCACGGAGCACACCGAGGCGTTCGCGGCCCGGCCCGAGCTGCCGACCAACCGGCGGGGTGAGGCGAACATCGCGGTGGCCTCGGGCCACTCGGGCGAGCCGGTGCTCGAAGGCACCTTCGTGGACTACGAGTTGGCGCCGCGCGAGTACGAACTCAGCGTCGCCCAGACCGTCCTGCGCGTCCACACCCGCGTCGCCGACCTCTACAACGAACCCATGAACCAGGTCGAGGAGCAACTGCGACTCACCGTCGAAGCGCTCCGCGAACGCCAAGAACACGAAATGATCAACAACCGCGACTTCGGCCTCCTCCACAACGCCGACCTCAGCCAGCGCATCCACACCCGCACCGGCCCGCCCACCCCCGACGACCTCGACGAACTGCTCTCGCGTCGGCGGAAGACGCAGTACCTGCTGGCCCACCCGCGGACCATCGCCGCGTTCGGCCGCGAGTGCAACAGCCGCGGGCTGTACCCGACGGGCGTGGACTTCATGGGTTCGTCGGTGCGGGCCTGGCGCGGGGTGCCGCTGCTGCCCTGCAACAAGATCCCGATCAGTGAGACGGGCACGAGCTCGATCCTCGCCATGCGCACCGGCGAGGCGGACCAGGGCGTCGTCGGCCTGCACCAGACGGGCATCCCGGACGAGTACCAGCCGAGCCTGAACGTCCGCTTCATGGGCATCAACGAGCAGGCGGTCTCGTCCTACCTGGTCAGCGCGTACTACTCCGCCGCCGTCCTGGTGCCGGACGCGCTGGGCATCCTGGAGGACGTCGAGATCGGCCTCTGACGCGGCTCGGGCCGGCCGTCAGCGACTGACGTCGGCCGACACCGACCGTGTGGCCGTGGGGCCCGGGCGACGGCACCGGACCTCACGGCCACACGTGTGCCCGCGGGCGCGTCGGGCGATCGGGCCCACGTCAGTCCGTGTCGGCGCCGGACAACTCGGCCCAGCCGACGGTGCGGTCGCACCACCGGGTGAGCAGCGCGCGGTCGTGGCCCACGGCGAGCAGGCCCGCGCCGCTCTCGCGCCGGTACTCCTCCACCACGTGCACCAGCGCGGCGGTGGTGGACGCGTCGAGCATGGCGGTCATCTCGTCGCAGACCAGCCAGCGCGGGCGCAGGGCGAGCGCGCGGGCGAGGCAGGCGCGCTGCAACTGGCCGTCGCTGACCTCGTGCGGGCGGCGGGTCAGGAGGTCGTCGCCGAGGCCGACCCGGTGCGCCAACTCGCCGGTGCGCGCCACCGCCTCGCGGCCCCGGCCCGTGGCCCGCAGCGGCTCCGCGATCAGGTCGGCGAGCCGCAGCCGCGGATCGGCCGAGAGCCGTGGCTGCTGGAAGATCACGCCGTAGGCGGTGCGTTGGGCGCGCGGCGCGCGGTGGCGCCAGCCGCGGGCCACCTCACCGTCGAGCACCACGCGCCCCGCGTCGGGCCGGTGCAACAGGGCCGCCACCCGGGCCAGGGTCGACTTGCCGCAGCCGCTGGGGCCGAGCAGCCCCACCGCCTCGCCGTCCGCGACGCGCAGCGAGACCCCGCGTACGACGGGGGACCGTCGGTCGTACCCGGCCGTGATGTCGCGCAGCTCAAGCATGGTGGGCCTCATCGGTGCGTGGCTCGGCGGCACGTGGGGCGGCGGCGGTCGGCTGCTCCGCGCGCGTGGCGGTGTGCTGTGCGCGGGCTGGGGCGTGGTGGCAGGCCACGTCGTCCAGGAGCGCGGGGAGCGCGGCGCACCGCTCGGTCGCCTGGTCGCAGCGGGGGGCGAAGGCGCAACCGGCCGGCAGGTCGCCGAGTTCCGGGGGCATGCCGGGGATGGGTGTGAAGGAACGCTCGGGCAGGGCGTCGAGCAGCCGCCTGGCGTACGGGTGGCGGGGGCCTGGGTCGCCGAAGAAGTCGCGGGCGTCGGCGATCTCCACGATACGGCCGGCGTACATCACGGCGACGCGGTCGGCGATGCGCTCCGCCGCGACCAGGTCGTGGGTGATCATGAGCAGCGCGCGGGCCCGGTGCTCGGTGTTCGCCGGTTCGGTGGTCGGCCCGGCGGCGGGCGCGGCGGCGGGCGCGGTCTCCTGCGGGGCCGGAGCCGGCTGGTGTGCCGGGGCCGGCGCCGGGGAGATGTGGCGGCGCAGTTCGTCCACCGTGCGGTCGACGAGGTCGCGGTCGAGGCCGGTGGTCGGCTCGTCCGCGAGCAGCAGCGCGGCGTCACCCACCAGGGCCAGCGCCGTCGCGGCGCGCTGGGCGAGGCCGCCGGAGAGCTGGTGCGGGTAGCGGTCGAGGTGGTCGGCGGGGAACGCGGCCCGGTCCGCCGCCTCCCGCGCCGCGCGCCGCAGCTCGGGCCGCCGGACCCCGGTCAGCTCCCGTACCGTCTCCTCCAACTGGGCGCGCACGGTGCGCACCGGGGTGAGGTGGGCGGACGGGCTCTGCGGGACGAGGCCCACCCGTCGCCCCCGGATGGCGCGGGAGAGCAGGCGCTCGTCGGCGGTCAGCAGCTCGACGGGCTCGGCGTCGGCCGGGCCGGCCAGGTGGGCCGTGCCGGCGGTCTCCGCGTTGCCCGGCAGCAGCCCGAGCAGCGCGGAGGCGAGTACGGACTTGCCGCAGCCGCTCTCCCCCACCAGGGCCAGGCACTCGCCGGGCCGCAGCGCGAAGGTGGCGTCGGAGACGGCGGCGATGTGCCGGCCGCCGCGCATCCGGAAGCGGACCGAGAGGCCGTTCACGGCGAGGACCGGGGTCGACCGGTCGGGGCCTGTCACAGCGTCAGCTCCGATCGACGGCGCGGGTTGATGCGTTCCCGCCAGGCGCCGGCGAGGCCCGCGATGGCCAGGGTGGGGATGATGATCAGCAGGCCGGGGAAGAGGGTGGGCCACCAGTCGCCGGCCAGCAGTGAGCTGCGGGCGCTCTGCACCATCGCGCCCAGGCTGGCCTTGTGGCTGGGCAGGCCGAGGCCGAGGAAGGAGAGCGCGGACTCGTGCCAGATGGCGTGCGGCACCATCAGTACGGCGGCGAGTCCGGCCTGCGGCAGCACCGCGGGCAGCAGGTGGCGCACCGTCACGCGCAGCCGCGACGCCCCGCCGGAGATGGCCGCCTCCACGTAGGGGCGGGACCGCAGCGAGAGGAGTTCGGCGCGCACGATGCGGGCGGTGGACAGCCAGTGCGTCAGCGCCACCGAGATGACCACCGGCCAGACGCCGGGTTGGAACATGGCCACGATGAAGATGCCGAGCAGCAGGTGCGGCACCGACGAGAAGACGTCCACGAGCCGCATCACGACCCGGTCCATCCAGCCGCCGACGGCGCCGGCGAGCGCGCCGACGGCGGTGCCGATCACGGTGGCGGCCAGCGCGGCGACGACCCCGACCAGGAGGGAGACGCGCAGTCCGTACACGCAGCGCAGCAGCAGGTCGCGGCCGACGTCGTCGGTGCCGAAGGGGTGGTCGAGCGAGGGTGCGCGCAGCTTGTCGGCCAGGTGCACGGCCTGTTCGTCCAGCGGGAAGAACAGCGGTACGAGCAGCACGGTCAGGACGACGACCGCCACGAGCCCGGCGCTGACGCGCACCCGCAGCGCGCGGCTGCCGCGCTGGGCGCCGGCGGCGGTGGTCCGCCAGCGTGGGGCGGGCGAGCCGCGCTCCACCGAGGTGGGCGGGGCTTCGGCGGTGGGTGTGAGGTCAGCCATCGAAGCCCACCCGGGGGTCGGCGAGGCCGTACAGCAGGTCGGAGAGCAGGTTGCCGGCGAGCACCGCGACCGTGGCGAGCACGGTGAGGGCCGCGAGCAGCGGGAAGTCCACGCTGGTGGCGGCCTCAACGGTGGCGGAGGCGATGCCCGGCCAACTGAAGACGGTCTCGATCAGCAGGGCCCCGGTGATCAGCTCCGGGACGCGGGAACCGACGAGGGTGAGTACCGGCAGCAGCCCCGAGCGCAGCGCGTGGCCGAAGAGGACGGTGCGCTCGCTGAGCCCGCGGGCGCGGGCGCCGCGCACGGGGTCCTCGTCCATCGCGTCGCCGACGCCCTGGCGTACGTAGAGCACGAACCACGGCAGTTGGGAGACGGCGAGCACGGCGGCCGGCAGGATCAGGTGGTGGGTGACCTGGCCCGCGGTGGCGACCTCGCTGGCGGTGTCGGTGAGCCCGCCGGCGGGCAGCGCGTCCAGCTTGAGGGCGAACAGCCACACGGCCAGCAGCCCGAGCCAGAACGGCGGCGCGGCCTCCAGCGTGTAGCAGACGAAGGTGATCGCGCGGTCGAACAGGCCGCCCCGGCGCCGGGCCGCGAGCACGCCGAGCACGGTGCCGCCGAGCACCGCGAGGGTGAAGGCGACCGCGCACAGCAGCGTGGACCAGCCGATGCGCTCCGCGATGACCTCGGCGACGGGCTGCCGCAGCGAGCTGGAGTCGCCCAGGTCGCCGGTGACGGCCGAGGTCAGCCAGTCCCACCAGCGGACGGTGAACGGGTCGTCGGCGCCGAGGTTGGCGCGCAACTGGTCGAGGTTCTCCTGCGAGGCGGTGAGCCCCGCGGTGCCGGCGTACGCCTTGACCGGGTCGAAGGGCGAGGCCGCCGCGATGGCGAAGACGCCGAAGGTCACGCAGAACAGCACGGGCACCGCGAACAGCACCCGGCGCCCGACCAGCCGCGCCATCGGCAGCCACGGCAGGCCCGGGCGCCGGGTGGGCGTCACTTCTTGGGCCGCCACTTCTCGACGTTCCACCACGGGCCGGAGGCCAGGCCGTGGTCGTGCGGCTCGACCTGGGTGGTCAGCGACTCCCAGCGGTCGGCGAGGACGTAGAGGTGGTCGATGTGGGTGAGGAAGGTGTAACCGGGGTTGTCGACCAGTTCGCGCTGGATGGTGTCGTACGCGGCCTTCCGCTTGGCCTTGTCGCCGCTGCGCCGGCCCTCGGCGAGCGCCTTGTCGACGTCCGGGTTGTCGTAGAAGGCCATGTTGTTGAAGCCGTCGCCGGCCAGGGCGGAGTTCAGCAGCGTGTACTGGTCGAAGTCGGGGTCGGCCGGGCTGCCGCCGCCCGCGAGGACCGCGTCCCGCTTCATCCGCGGCTCGATGACCTCCCAGGTGCCGGACTGCACCTTGATCTCGATGCCGGCCTTCTTGGCGTCGGAGGCGTAGGCCAGCGCGTGGTCCTGGCGGAGCTTGTCGCCGCTGAGGTACCAGAGGGTGAACGAGGCGCGCTTGCCGTTCTTCGCGCGGACGCCGCCCTTGCCCGGCTTCCAGCCCGCCTCGTCCAGGATGCGCTGGGCCGCCGCCAGGTCGTGCCGGCGCTCGGTGCCCTTGGTGAACCACTCGCTGTCGGTGGGGACCGGTCCGTAGGCTTCTTTGCCCGCGCCGTCCAGGATGCCGTCGACCATGGCCTTGCGGTCCACCGCGACGTCGAGTGCGCGGCGCACGGCGCGGTCACCGGCCACCGGGTTGTCGCTGGGCAGCGTGACGGTGCGGTAGTCGTAGGTCCTGGCGGTCAGGGTGCGCAGGTCGTCGTCGCTCTTGAAGGTGGCGGCGAGGTTGGGCGGCAGGATGGCGCCGTCGAGGTCGCCGGAGCGCAGCCGGGTGGCGCGCACGTCGTCGTCCTTGACGATCGCCATCGTGAACTTCTTGACCTTCGGCACGCCGCCCCAGTAGGTGGGGTTGGCCCTGAAGACGAGCTTCTCGCCCTTGCTCCAGCTACTGAGGACGTAGGGCCCGGTACCGATGGGCTTGGTGGTGAGGGAGCCGGTGTTCACGTCCTGCTTGCTCGCCACGTGTTCCGGCGCGATGGGCAGCACGGTGCGCTCGGCGAACGGCGCGTACGGGTACTTGAGATGGAAGACGACCGTCTTGTCGCCCTTCTTCTCGACGCTCTTGATCGCGTCGAGTTCGGTCTTGGACGCGTTGTTGGTCTTCTTGTCGAGAATGGTGCGGTAGGTGAAGACCACGTCGTCCGCGTTGAACGGCTCCCCGTCGCTGAAGCGCACGCCGTCGCGGAGGGTGTAGGTGTACGTCAGGCCGTCGCCGGAGACCTGCGGCAGCCTGGCCGCGAGGGCGGGCTTGAGCCGCATCTTCGCGTCGTGCGTCAGCAGCCCGTCGAAGATCTTGGAGTTGCCGTCCTTGCCGTAGCCGAGGAGCGGGCTGAGCGTGTCGGGCTCGTACGCGATGCCGACGACCGCCGCGTCCTTGGGGCCGCCGCCCTTGCCGTTGTCCGGGGTGGAGCACGCTGCCGCGCCCACTGCCAGGACGCCCGCCGTCGTCGCGGCGGTCAGTATCCGTATCGTCCGGGCCGTCATGCCCCACCTCTGTTGAAGATCAACCGTTACTGCGAAACGGTCGCAATTAAACAACATGTCGAAGCGAAGGCCCAGAGGGGGTGCACGCCTGGCCACACCACGCCATGGAACGGACGGTTTCGGACGGCTGACCCGCCGGCCCGTGGCCAGCCACCGCCCGGGGCGGCGAGCGCGGCCACGGGCCGGCGGCCTCCGGCGCGCTGGCCTGTCCGGTCCGACGCGGTGTGGGCCACCGCTCAGGCAGGTGGGGCCGGCAGGTCGACGAGGTCGGCCAACGCCTCCTGGTGGCGGCCCGGCGTGCCGAGGGCGATCTCGTCGCTCTTGGCGCGCTTGAGGTACAGGTGCGCGGGGTGCTCCCAGGTCATGCCGATGCCGCCGTGCAGTTGGACGCACTCCTGCGCGGCGTGCACCGCGACGCGCGCGGCGTGGGCCTGGGCGACGGCCACGGCGACCGGCGCGTCCGGGGCGCCGGTGGCCAGGGCGTCCGCGGCGGCGCGGGCCGCCGCGCGGGCCGAGACCAGGTCGAGCCAGATCCGGGCCATCCGGTGCTTGAGCGCCTGGAAGGAGCCGACCGGACGGCCGAACTGGTGCCGTTCTCCGGTGTGGCGCACGGTCTCGGCCAGGCACCATTCGGCGAGCCCCAGTTGTTCGGAGGCCAGCAGCCCGGCCCCGGCGCGCAGCGCCCGGCCGATCGCCGCGTCGGCCGTGGCGGGCCCGGCGACGCGGCGGGCCGGCGCGCCGTCCAGGCCGACCCGGGCGAGCGGGCGCGTCGGGTCCAGCGCGGTGGTCGGCTCCAGGCGCGGCCCCGACGAGCCGGCGGCGCCGGCGTCCACCGCGTAGAGCCCCGCGCCCGCCGGGCCGCGCGCCGGGACCAGCAGCACGTCGGCGGCGAGCGCGTCGGCGACGCTGGTGACCTCGCCGGTGAGGGCGGCGCGCGCGTCGGCGCGCACGGCGGTGTCGGCGCGCACGGCGGTGGGGTGTGCCGTCCCGGGGGCGCTGGACAGCGGCACGGCGAGCACTCCGATCCGCTCCCCCGTGGCGAGTGCCGCGAGCAGTTCGGCGGCCACCGTGGCCTCGGGCTCCTCGGCCTCCTCGGCCGCCTCGGCCCGGCCGTCGGGCCGGGTCGCTGCCCGGGGCGTGGCGTCGGCGCGCGGGCCCGGCACGGCGGCGGGCTCGTGGGTCGCTCCCCCGGGGCCGGCTCCGACGCAGGCCAGCAGGGCTTCGGTGGCGATGACGGCACTGGTCAGGTACGGCACCGGGGCCACCGCGCGGCCCAACTCCTCCAGGACGACGGCGGCTTCCCGGGCACCGGCGCCCTGCCCTCCGAGCGCGTCCGGGACCAGGAGCCCGGCGAGGCCCAGGTCGGTGGCGAGGATCTGCCAGAGCCCGGCGTCGTACGCGCGGCCCGCGTCGACGTGCGCGAGCACGGTCGTGGGTGGCAGCCGGTCGGCGAGCAGCGCCCGCACGGCGGACCGCAGGTCCTCCTCGTGCTCGCGGTAGAGCAGGTCGGGGGCGTTCGGGGCGGCCGGCCGGGGTGACGTCGGGGCCGGGTCCTGGTGCGTCATCGGGGGAGGTCCTTCCAGGCGGCGTCCGTGTCGGCGCGCGGCTCGGGCGGCAGGCCGAGCACGCGTTCGGCGATGATGTTGAGCAGGATCTCGGAGGTGCCGCCCTCGATGGAGTTGCCCCTGGCCCGCAGGTAGCGGTAGCCGGCCTCGCGCGCCGTGAAGTCGACGAGGTCGGGCCGGCGCATGGTCCAGTCGTCGTACGCCAGGCCCGCCTCGCCCATGAGCTCCACCTCCAGGCCGCTGATCTCCTGGTTCAGCCGGGCGAAGGCCAGCTTCATGGCCGACCCTTCGGGACCCGGCTGGCCGACGGCGAGTTGCTGGCCCAGCCGCTGCCCGGCGTACCGGGCGGCCTCGGCCTCCACCCACAGCCGCAGCAGGCGCTGGTGCAGGTCGTGCGTGCGCAGTTCGGGGTGGTCGCGCCAGGCGCGCGCGGCGACGCCGATCATGCCGTGCTCGCGGGGCACGCTGCCGCCGCCGATGGCCACCCGCTCGTTCATCAGCGTGGTCCGCGCCACCCGCCAGCCCTCGCCCACGTCGCCGAGGCGCCGGTCGTCGGGGATGCGCACGCCGGTGAGGAAGACCTCGTTGAACTCGGCCTCGCCGGTGAGTTGGCGTAGCGGGCGCACCTCGACGCCGGGGTCGGTCATGTCGCAGATGAAGTAGGTGATGCCACGGTGCTTGGGGAGGTTCGGGTCGGTGCGGGCGATGAGGATGGCCCAGCGCGCGAGGTGGGCCTGGGACGTCCACACCTTCTGCCCGTCCACGAGCCACTCCCCCGCCCGCGCGCCGTCCGCGCCCGCCGGGGCGCCCTGGCCGGTGCCCCGGGCGGGGACGTGGACCGCGCGGGTGCCGAGCGCGGCGAGGTCGGAGCCGGCGCCGGGTTCGCTGAAGAGTTGGCACCACACCTCCTCGCCGGTCCACAGCGGGCGCAGCAGCCGGTGCTTCTGCTCCTCGGTGCCGTAGCGCAGGATGGTCGGGGCGGCCATGCCGAGGCCGATGCCGATGCGGCGCGGGTCGTTGTCGGGGGCGCCCGCGGCGGCGAGTTCGGCGGTGACCAGGCTCTGTAGCGCGCGCGGCGCGCCGAGGCCGCCGAGCCCGACCGGATAGTGCACCCAGGCGAGTCCGGCGTCGAACTGGGCCCGGAGGAAGTCGATCCGCGCGGTGGTGGCCGGGTCGTGCGTGGCGAGCAACCGACGCACCGCGCGCCGGACTTCGGCCACCTCCACCGGCTCGGGCGAGGTGGCGTGCGAGGCGTCGGGGCCGGCCCCCGCGGGGCTCATCGGGTCCGCGCCAGGTCGCGAACCGGAAGGCCGCGAACCACTCCGGGGACGGGCCGGCGCAGTGCAGGACCGGCCGGGCGGCGGCCCGTACGCGGGGGCGCGGCGGGCCGGTCGGGGCGCGCGGCCCGCGGCGCTGGCGGTGCCGCGCGCGACTCGGGGAACGTCTCTGGTGTCGTACCGCGGCGCGGCTCGCCGCTCTCGTACACCCGCCGTGCTCGCATGCGCTGGCCTCCCGCGTTCGGTCGATGGACGGGCGGGCGCGAGGGCCCGCCCGAGCGCAGACTAACCAGTCGGTACGCCTGGGAGACAGCGCCCCGTCGCGACGGACGCGGCGCGGATCCCCCACCGGCCCCGCGCGACCCCGGCCGTGCGCGCCGTCGCCGGCTCGGGGTCTGTACCGGTGGCCAACAGGCGGTGACCTGGTACGTGTTCGGCGCTCCGGGACGGTCAGCGGACGCGGTCGGCCGTCGCGCGCGGCGGCGCCCCGGGGCGCGGTGTGAGGAGAGCGCGCGGAGTAGCGAAACGGCGGGCGAATGCCCTCTTGTAGCGGGTTCGGCGGCGGCCCTACGCTGTGGCGCGCCGAACACCCGTCCACGGGTGCAGCGAGAGGAACGCTATGTCCGTACGTGGTCGCCATCGCCGTCATCAGCCCAACCGGGTCTCCCGTGCCTCGCTCACCGTCACCGTCAGCGGCGCGGGCATGGCCCTGCCGCTCGTCGCGGCGGCCGGAGCGAGCGCCGCCACCCAGGAAGCCTGGGACAAGGTGGCCCGATGTGAGAGCACCAACAACTGGGACATCAACACGGGCAACGGCTACTACGGCGGGCTCCAGTTCTCGCAGAGCACCTGGCAGGAGTACGGCGGCGCCGCCTACGCGCCACGCGCCGACCTGGCCACGCGGGAACAGCAGATAGCGGTCGCCGAGAAGGTGTTGGCCGCCCAGGGCCCGCAGGCATGGCCCAACTGCTCCGGCTCCGTTCTGACGCGGGGCGACGCACAGCCCCAGGCCAAGTCCGCCCCCGCGACGACGGGGCAGGTCACGACGGCGGCCGGCCAGCAGCGCAAGGTCGAGACGACCCCCACCTCACTGCCCGGCCGCGGACCCAAGGCGGGGCCGTACGTGGTGGTGAGCGGCGACACGCTCTCGGGCATCGCCGACGAGAACGACGTGCGCGGGGGTTGGCGGGGGCTGTACGAGGCTAACCGGCCGACCATCGGCCAGGACCCGAACCTGATCCTGCCGGGCCAGCGGCTGTCCCTGAAGGGTGGCTCGGCCGCGCCGGCCCAACCCAAGCGCCCGCAGGCCAAGACGCCGCCCACGGCACGGCCGAAGCCCGCGCCGAAGGCACCCGAGCGGCCCTCGGTGAAGCCGCGCCCCAAGGACGACAGTCGCCAGCAGGTGAGCAAGCCAGCGCCCAAGCCCACCCAGAAGCCGGCGCCCAAGCCACGGCACAGGCCGGAGCGCGTACCGGAGCAGCGGAAGCGGCCGGCCCCCGCGACCGGTGGCTACACCGCGCCGGTCAGCGGCGTGGGCGTCACCACCGGGTACCGGGTGGCCGGTTCGAGCTGGTCCCGTGGCTACCACACGGGCGTGGACTTCCCGGTCTCGATCGGCACCTCGGTCAGGGCGGTCGGCCCGGGCACCGTCGTCTCCTCCGGTTGGGGCGACGCGTACGGGTACCAGGTCGTGATCCGGCACGCGGACGGCAGATACAGCCAGTACGCCCACCTGTCGCAGATCGTGGTGCGCGAGGGGCAGTCCGTCAGCGGCGGGCAGCGCATCGGTCGTTCCGGCTCCACCGGCAACAGCACCGGCCCGCACCTGCACTTCGAGATCCGCACCGGGCCCGGCTACGGCTCGGACATCAACCCGGTGGCCTACCTCAGGGCACACGGCGTCACCATCTAGGCGGCGCGCTGTTCCCCGGCCCGGGTCCGCACGGCACGTCGGACCCGGGCCGAACGCCGCCTCCGGCCCCACCGCCCACGCCGCCTGCCATCGGTCACTGTCAGTGGTCGCCGTTACGGTGGGCGGGTGACCAGATACGTGGCGCTGTCGCGCGGCATCAACGTGGGGAAGCACCGTCGCGTTCCCCTGCCCACCCTGCGGGAGTCGCTCGCTGACCTGGGGTGCGCGGAGGTGCGCACGTACCCGCGGAGCGGCGACGCGGTGTTCGTGCCGCCCGCGAGCGGCGCGGGCCCGGCCGCGTTGGGCGAGGCGCTGGAGCGGGCCATCGCCGAGCGGCTGTCGCTCGACGTGCGCGTGCTCGTCCTGGAGGGCGGCGAACTGTGCCGCGTCGCCGCGCGGATGCCCTTCTCCGGCCGTGACATCGACCCCGCCCAATCGCTGGTCACCTTCCTCTCCGGCCCGGTGGACCGCGCGCGGCTGGCCGACCTCGACCCGGCCGCGTACGCACCGGACCAGTTCCACGTCGGCGAGCGCGAGGTCCACGTGCACTGCCCGGACGGGGTGCGGCAGTCCAGGCTCACCCAGGGGCTGTGGGAGAAGCGGCTGGGTCTGTTCGGCACCGCCCGCAGCGGGAACACGGTGCGCGCGCTCGCCGCGATGGTGACCGCGGACGAGCCGCGATGAGCGGGCCCGCCGCGCGGTCGCTCGCCCACGACGACCCGCTGTTGCGCTACCGGGGCGCGGTCTCCCTGGAGCGCACCCCGCGGTGGACCGCGCCCTGGCGGCTGCCGTACGAGGAGGCCGCGCTGCACCTGCCGGAGGGCGGGGTCGGGCGGGCCGCGATGCCGTCGGGGGTGCGCGTCACACTCCGCACCGACAGCCCCTGGCTGCACTGCCGCTACCAGGCCGACCCGGCGCCACGGCTGGCGGGCCCGCCCGAGCGGGCCCGCCTGGACGTGCTGCGCGACGGCCGACCCGTGGCGTCGGTGGCGCTGGAGACGCACGGTCGGGACGCGGAGTTCCGCGTGTCGGGGCTGACAGCGCGGCCCGGCCCCGCCCGGGGCGCGCCGGTCGGGCCGCCGCCGGTGGTGGAGTTGTGGCTGCCGTACTACCACCGGTTCCGGCTGTGCGGCCTCACCCTCGCCGCAGGCGCGACGGTGGCGGCCGACCCGCCCGGCGACCGGCCGCGCTGGGTGCACTACGGCAGCTCCATATCGCTGGGCCGCGGCGCGCACTCGCCCAGTCGGACCTGGCTGGCGCTGGTGGCGCGGCGGGCCGGCTGGGATGTGACCTCGTTGGCGCTGGGCGCGGGGTGTTACCTCCAGCCGATGACCGCACGGTTGATGCGCGACCTGCCAGCGGAGTTGCTCACCGTGTGCGTCGGCATCAACGTCCACGCCCTCGGCACGCACAGCGGCGCGTCGCTGACGGCCGCCCTGATCGGCTTCGTGCGCACCGTGCGCGACGGCCATCCGGACACGCCGTTCGGCGTGATGTCCACCATCGTCGCCCCCGAGCGCGAGGAGGTGGCCGGGCCGTCGGGCCTGACGGTGCGGGAGAGCCGCGAGCGGGTGCGGGAGGCGGTGCGCGTGCTGCGCGAGCACGGCGACCGCCGGCTGCACTACCTGCACGGGCCGCGGGTGTTCGGGCCGAGCTGTGTGCCGCTGCTGCTCGAACCGGAGGGCACGGATCGGCTGCATCCGTCGCCGGCCGGCCATCCGGTCTTCGCCGGGCGGTTCCTGACCCTGCTGCGCCGCACGTCGTGCGTGCCGGAGCCGGCGCGGCCACCCGACCCCGGGACCGTCCCGGCGGCCCGCGCGGGAGGTGTCCCCGCGACCGGGGCGGAGCGCGTCCCCTACACGAGGAAGACGAGAAAGGTGGAGACATGAGCGAGGCGGAACGGATCGCCGGCACCCTGTGGCCCCTGATTGAGCCGCTGCACGCCGTGAGCTACTTCGCGCCCGACGCGCACGCCGGGTTCGACGCCGCCGGCCTGCGGGGCTTCTGGCCGGGCTACTTCGCGGGCCGGGCGGCCCCGCTCGGCGCGGTGGGGCCCGAGCCGATCACGGCCGCGTTCTTCACCTTCGCGCCGACCATGGTGGCCAGGGCGCTGCCCGCGGTGTGGCAGACGGTTCCGCCACGGCGGGCGCTGGAGTTGCGGCAGGCCGGTGCGGTCACGGCGCTGCGGCGCCTGCTGGCCGGGCAGGAGGCGGCGGCCGAGCGGGCGGCCGGCCAGCTCGTCGAGGTGGCGGCCAGGCTCGACTGCGCGGGGCGCGTGCTGGCCGCCGCGAACACCGCGCTGCCGCTGCCGGATGACCCGTTGGCCCGGCTCTGGCACGCGGCGACGCTGCTGCGCGAGCACCGGGGCGACGGGCACGTGGCGGCGCTGGTGGCGGCGGGGTTGGACGGCTGTGAGGTACTCGTCCTGCGCGCGGGGGCCGACCTGCCGCGCTCCGAGCTGCAGCCGTACCGGGGCTGGACCGACGAGGAGTGGGCCGCGGCGGCCGAGCGGCTGAGCGGGCGCGGCCTGCTGACCGCGGCCGGCGCGACGACGGAGCGGGGCCGGCAGGCGCTGCGCGAGATCGAGCAGGCCACCAACCGGGCGGCCCAGCGCCCCTGGCAGGACCCGGGCGGCGCCGACCCCGAGCGGCTGATACCGCTGCTCACGCCCCTGGCCCGGGCGTGCGCGACCGCACTGCGGTTCCCCAACCCCATCGGCCTGCCCGTCCCCGACCAGACGTAGGCCCCGCCGATATCGCCCGCCCGCCGCCCGCCGGTCGTCGGCGGTGCGCGCGGGCGCGGGCCGCCGACACCGGAGCCCGGGCGCGGATCGTCCACCGCGCCCGGGGCCCGGGGCTCGCATGACAGATGTCATGTGGCCTCGTGACAGACCGCACTCCTCCCGGGCCCCGCTCGCCGGAACCCTGGATCACATGGAACCAGTCATCGAAACCGCGGACCTGCGGCGCCGCTACCGGGACTTCGAGGCCGTACGCGGCATCGACCTCACCGTCGCGCGCGGTGAGCTGTTCGCCCTCCTGGGCACCAACGGCGCCGGGAAGACCTCCACCCTCGAACTCCTGGAGGGGCAGGCCGCCCCCGCCGCCGGGTCCGTCCGCGTGCTCGGCCACGACCCGTACCGCGAACGCGCCGCCGTCCGGCCCCGCATCGGCGTGATGCTTCAGGAGGGCGGGTTCCCGACGGAGTTGACGGTCGCGGAGACGGCGCGGATGTGGGCGGGCTGCACCAGCGGCGCCCGCCCCGTGGACGAGGCACTGGAGGCCGTGCGCCTGGCGGGACGCGGGAAGGTGCGGGTCAGGCAGCTCTCCGGCGGCGAGCGCCGCCGCCTGGACCTCGCGCTCGCCCTGCTGGGGCGGCCGGAGGTGCTGTTCCTCGACGAGCCGACGACCGGCCTGGACGCGCGGTCCCGCCGCGACACCTGGGAGCTGATCCGCGGGCTGACGGAGCAGGGCACGACGGTGCTGCTCACCACGCACTACCTGGAGGAGGCGGAACAACTGGCCGACCGGCTGGCGATCATGCACGAGGGGTTGATCGCCACCTCGGGCCGGGTGTCCGACGTGGTCGCCGAGCGGCCCGCGCGGATCAGCTTCGAACTGCCCCCGGACCGCCTCCTGGGCGAGCTGCCGCCGCTCGCGCCGCTGGGTGTGACCGGGCACGAGTCGGCCGGTCCGAAGGTCCGCCTGGAGACCGTCGACCTGCAGCGCACGGCGACGGCACTGCTGTCGTGGGCCCGGGACGAGGGCGTGGAGCTGCGCGGTCTTGACGCCCGCTCGGCGACGCTGGAGGAGACGTTCATGGAGATCGCGCGGGACCTGGAGAGCGAGGGAGCACGATGCTGACGCCAGCGACACGCGCCGCCCCGACGCCCCCGCGCCCGGCCGCGCCCGCGCGGGGCTCCGCCACGGCCCGTATGGCCGCCCTCGGCCGGGCCGAGCTGACGCTGCTGCTGCGCAGCAAGGCGTCCCTGGTGACCGTGGTGTTCCTGCCCAGCACGGCGGCCTTCGCGATGCGCGGCATGGTCGACAGGCTGGACCTCGACGGCACCGGCCTGTCGGTGGCCACCGTCATGCTGCCCGCCGCGCTGGCGATGGCGCTGCTCTTCGCCGTCTACACGAACCTGGTCGGCGTGTACGTCGTGCGCCGCGAGGGCCTGGTGCTCAAGCGGCTGCGCACCGGCGAGCCGCGCGACGGGGAGATCCTCGTCGGCAGCGCGCTGCCGGCGCTCTGGCTGGCGCTGGCGCAGTCCGCGCTGCTGGGGGCCGGGATGACCGTGTTCCTGGACGCGCGGGCGCCGGTCGCCTGGCACCTGGTGGTGCTCGGCCTGGTCATCGGGATGGCGATGCTGGTCGTCGGGGCGGCGCTGACGGCGGCGTTCACCCGGACGGCGGAGAGCGCGCAGGTGACGTACCTGCCGTTCCTGTTGCTGACCATGGGCGGCTCCGGTGTCTTCGCGCCGCGCGGGCTGCTGCCGGGCCCGGTGGCCGACGTCGCCGCCTGGCTGCCGTTCTCGCCGGTGATGGACCTGCTGCGAGGTGGCTGGACCGGCGACCTGGGCGGCGTCGAGCAGGTCCGGGCGGTCGCCCTCGCCTTGGTGTGGACGGGCCTGGCGGTGTTTGCTGTGCGTCGGTGGTTCCGCTGGGGGCCACGGAGTTGAGGGCGGCGAGCGAGGTGACGGTGCCGGGGAGCCTGAACGTGGACACGTGGGTGGAGCGGTTCGGGGGCCCGGGAGGGCCCGAACGCTACCGTCGCTACACGCTCTCCAGCATCACCTTCCTCGCCCTCTTCGAGGCCGGACTGTGGGCGTTCTGGGTCGCGACATCCGACGCCGGCGGACCCTGGCTGGCCCTGGTGGCGGCGCTGGGCGCGGCGCACGTCGCCGTCCACGCGCTGCTCGCCCGGGCGGCCCTGCGCCACTATCTCGGCGCGGCCCCGCGCCCGGACCCGCTGGTCGGGCTGTACACCGCGATCACCCTCGCCATGGCCGGCCTGGGTTGCGCGCTGCTGGCCGACGGCCGTATCGCGGGCAACGACCTGGAGTCGTACCTGCTGTGGCTGCTGATGTTCTACGCCGGCCCGCCGGCCCTGGCGCTCGCGCCGCGCACCAGCGTCGTGCTGGTCCCGGCGGTGGCGGTGGTGACGATCGCGGGGGCGGCGGTGGCCGGGCTGAGCGGCCGGCCGCTGGTCATGGTGGCCGGCGCCAGCCTGCTCCTGGTGCCGTTCATGGCGATGACGCTCCGCGCCTCGGGCGGGGGCGTCCACCTCATCGAGAGGCTGGTCGCGGCCCGGGAGACGCAGGCCCGCCTCGCCGTGGCCGAGGAGCGGCTGCGCTTCGGCCGCGACCTGCACGACGTGCTCGGCCGCAACCTCGCCGTGGTCGCGCTCAAGAGCGAACTCGCGGCCCAACTGGCGCGCCGGGGAAGGGAGGAGGCGGTGGAACAGATGGAGGAGGTGCAGCGCGTCGCGCGGGAGTCGCAGCGCGAGATCCGCGCGGTGGTGCGCGGCTACCGAACCGCCGACCTGCACACCGAACTGGCCGGCGCCCGCTCCGTGCTCGAAGCGGCCGGGATCGACTGCCGGATCGAGGACGGCCCGGCGGCGCGGCTGCCCACCGAGGTGCAGTCGGCGCTGGGTTGGGTGGTCCGTGAGGGGACGACGAACGTGCTCCGGCACGCGTCCGGTGCCTCGCAGTGCGAGTTGTCGGTGCGCGCGACGGCGGCGGGCTCGGCGGTGCTGGTGATGGAGAACGACGGGGCGGGCGCCGAGCCCGTGGCCGGCGGCGCCGGCCTGCCCGGGCTGCGCGAACGTCTGGCCGAGCTGGACGGCGCGCTGTCCACGGAACGCCGTTCGGGCGGCGTCTTCCGCCTGACCGCGAGCATCCCCTGGGAGGCGTCCGCGTGATCAGAATCCTGTTGGCGGACGACGAGCACCTCATCCGCGGCGCCCTGGCCGCCCTGCTCGCGCTGGAGGACGACATCGCCGTCGTGGCGGAGGCCGGCTCGGGCGACGAGGCCCTGGCCATGGCCCGCGCCCACCGTCCCGACGTGGCCGTCCTGGACCTGCGGATGCCCGGTCCGGACGGCGTCGCGGTGGCTGCGGAGCTGCGCGAGACGGTGCCGGAGTGCACGGCGATGATCGTCACCAGCCACGCCGGGGCCGGGGCGCTGCGGCAGGCGCTGGCCGCCGGGGTGCGCGGCTTCGTCCCCAAGACGGTCTCGGCGCGGCAACTGGCGGAGATCATCCGTACCGTGCACGAGGGGGGCCGCTACGTCGACTCCGAGTTGGCGGCGGACGCCATCGCCGCCGGCGCGTCGCCGCTGACCCCGCGCGAGGCGGAACTCCTGTCCCTGGCCGCGGACGGAGCGCCGGTCGCCGAGATCGCGACCCGGGCGGCGCTGTCTCCGGGCACGGTACGCAACTACCTGTCGGCCGCGGCGACCAAGCTCGGCGCGGAGAACCGCCACGTCGCGGCCCGCGTCGCCCGCGAGCGCGGCTGGCTGTAGCGGGCAGGCCCCTCTCGTACGCCTCGGTGCGGTCGTGAGCGCGGACGAGGCGGCGGGCCCTCACCGGGGCACACCCGCGACCCACGGTGGGTCGGATCGCGGGCTGTCTCCCCGGCCCCGTTCCGGAGCACCGGTGCCACTCGTCTAGCTTTGCCCACAGCCCGCGACACGGCAGAGGGCGCGACCACTGGAGGAGACGTGCGGGACGGTGTTTCCGATGGGTTGTTCACGAGGGTGGCGCACGACACGCATCCGGTGGACCTGATGTGTCTCTACCTGCTCCACGGCTCGGTCGCCCAGATCCCCGGCCTGCTGGTCGACCCGCCGTCGTGCGCGCGCCTGCGTCAACGCGTCCCCGACAGGGACCGCTGGACCCATCACGACACGGACACGTTCTCACTCTGCGTCAGCAGGAAGGTCCGCGGGCGGCTGTACGGGCTGGAGTTCAGGATCTACTTCAGCGCCGGTGAGCCCCGTGCCGACGCGGTGGTTCCGTTCGGCGCGACGGTCGACCTGTTCCGGTTCATGCGTCACTTTCGCGCGCACTACGCCTCGGGGGGAGCGCCGGGTGACTGGGACTTCGACGTGTACACCGACGTGCGTGATCTCCGGGAGAGTGTCGTGCTGTTCGGCAACCACCGCGAGGTCTGGTTCCAGGTCAACCGCGGCCCGGTGACGACCGGCCGGGCCAAGCCGACCCCCCGGCCCCGGGGCCGGCTGACGACCGGCCGCCTCCAGGGCAACCAGTTCGGCCCGAACGCCCCCGTACTGGACGCGGGAGGCGCGGCGTTCCCTGACCGGCACGACGTCGTCGAGGGCGCCTCGGCCGAGGCGCGGGCGTACCGGCGGTACGTGGCGAGGCTGCGCGATCCGCTTCCCCTACGAGTGGGGCAACCCGTCCGCCCCGCGTTCGGCACGAGGCCCCAGCGGCGCTCTGTGCGCTGACCGTCGGAGCCCACGAGGTGCCCCTCGGCGATGGCACCTCTCGTTCGTACCCCGGCCCCACCCGTCAGACGTGGAGGTCAGGCGGGAAGCCGGTCCAGCGGAGCTGCGCGGGAAGGTGTCCCGTGTCGTTGTAGAACAGCACGGAAGCGGGTCTGTCCGGCGCGTACCGGATGACGGTCAGTGCGGCGTTGGCGTGGTTGAGGCCCATCCAGCGCCACGGGGGCGCGTCGAGGGCGGCTCGCACGAGCCAGCCGATGAGGAAGTTGTGGGTGACGACCAGCTCGTGCCGGGGCTCGTCCCCGTCGACGGGTGTGGCGAAGTGGGCGAGCGCCGCCTCGGCCAGCGCCGGTCCGCGCTCGCGTTCCTCGGCCGGGAACTGGGACAGGCGCGCGAGCATGGCGTCGGCCGACTCCGCCGGCAGTTCCGCGCGCTGCGGCAGGTGGGGGACGTAGTCCCCGGCCAGTTCCGACGACCGCACGGGCACGCCGTCGAGTTGCTCGCACACCAGTCGGGCCGTCTGCTCCGCTCGTGCGAGTGGACCGTGCAGGACCAGCGAGAGCGGGCTGCGCCGAAGTCGCTCACCGAGGAGTACGGCCTGTCGGCGTCCGTTGTCCGTGAGCTCGCTCTCGTCCGGCGTGGCTTCCCCGTGCCGCGCGAGGTAGAGATAGCGGGCAGCTCTTCCGGTCATGGGCCGAGTCCTCCGTCAGCGGTCACGATCTTGCGCATGCCTGGTCGGACGCTGACACGTGCGGCGTGGTTCCGTCGTCGGCGAGGGCGGAGGGCCCAGGCCGATGTCGAGGTCCGTGGCTGACGGGCGACCGTCGGGTGTTCCAGCCGACGCGCGGAGCGCCACACTCCACGCAGCGGCACGCGCCGCCTCCCGCCCAGTGAAGGGACCTCGTCATGTCGATCACCAAGCCTCACCTTCGGCTCGCCGCCCTGGCCAGCGCGGCCGTCCTCGCGCTGGGCGCGCCCGTCGCCTACGCCACGCGCGACGACGGCTCCGCGGCGCCGGCGACCGGCGCCGCCACGGCACACCGTGGCACGGCGTACGTGGAGACCCGGCTCTTCTTCGGCACCGCCCGGGCCGACGGGGGCGCACCCGTCACCGACCGGCAGTTCCGCGCCTTCGTGGACCGTAGGATCACGCCGCGCTTCCCGGCCGGGCTCACCCTCCAGGAGGGCCACGGACAGTGGCGGGACCGGCACGGCACCATCCAGCGCGAGCGTTCCTACGAGCTGATCCTGCTCTACCCCAGGTCGCAGGCCAGCGCCCAGGACGGCCCGATCGAGGACATCCGCACCGCGTACGAGCGCGAGTTCGCGCAGGAGTCGGTGGCCCGGGCGGACGAGGCGACCTGGGTGGACTTCTAGGGCCCTCGACCCAGGGCGTCCGGGACGCTCGGGCCGCCGGGGGCGGGGTCGGGACAGCCGGCCGGCTCGGGGCTTCGGCTCAAGGGCGTGTCCGGCTCGCTTTGGCTGGTTCTGGCCGGCCGCGCGCGCGTGGCGTCGGCCTGCGGGCTCGATGGCGACCGGCTGTACGCCTGGAGTCAGGTGATCGCGCCGTTCGCGGCCATCGCCCACCTCGGCGGCGGCGGTGGGAATCCAGTGGCGATCGACGAACTGCTCGTATTGGCCCGGTAAGCGCGCCCGGCACCCGCGACCGCCCTGTGTTCCGCGCGCTCCCCCGAGCGCGGAACCCCTCTCACTGAGACTGCTCGACCTCCGGCGACGGCAACCCCGGCCCGGGGCGCCTCAGTCCACCCGGTCGAGCACTGTCGTGCGGAACTCCTCCTCGAAGGAGGCGTACGCCTCGCGGAGCGCGTCGCCCGGCCAGTGGTTGGGCAGCAGGGGTGTCGGGAGGACCGGGTCGGTGAGCAGGTGGCGGAGGATGGCCGCCGCTACCGCGAAGCGGTCGGCCAGCCGGTCGGACTCGGCCAGCGTGGAGAGGAGCCAACGGGCCTGTCGGGCCCAGGCGTCCAGGTCCCACAGGCGGGCGGCGAGCGGGGCCGGGGCGTCCTCGGGGGTGCCGGTGAGCCAGGCGCACTGGTCGGCCGCGGCGGGTGGGCGGGGCCGCTCCAGGTTGGCGGGGCGCAGCCAGCTTCCCTCGCGCAGTTCGGCCAGCCGCAGGGTGGCCATCGCCTGCCGTAGCGCGGCGCGCTCGGCCGCGGAGCGTCGCTCCCCGGTGACCAGGGCGATCTCCCAGTCGCCGGCCCAGGGGCGCAGTTGTGGGGCGCGGCTGTCGTCCTGCCGGGCCTGTCGGGCGAGCAGCCGTGCCGACAGCCGGTAGGTCCCGTCGCGCTGCTGGAGGTCGCCCGCGGCGACCATCCGCGTCAGGGCCACCCTGATGGTGCCCTCGGCGGTGCCGAAGACCTGCCCGGCGCGGACCAGGGCGCGCGCGGGCAGTTCGGCGGGGTGGTGGCCCAGCAGCGTGCTGAGCACGATCGACCGCGCGGTCAGCGGGCGCAGGGCCGGCCGGTCCGCTTCGCGCGGCGGCCCGCCCGTGCCGCTGTCGTGGCCGCGCTCGGCCGCGCCGGGTCCCACCTGGTCCATGTCCTCACCCATCCCGTCCGTGCCCGCCGGGCCGCGACCGCCTCGCCCCGCGTCACGCGCCTGAGGAGATTCGACCAGAAACCGCCGCCCACACCCCGTGCGTTACAGTTCCGCGTCACGCATCATGGAAGTGTAAGGGATTCGGTCGCGCCGCCCGGAGGTCACTGTGAGCCCCACCCATGAAGTCCTCAACCAGCCCCCGCCGCTGACGGATTTCAGCACCGCCGACGAGGTGGCCCTGTTCGACGCGGTGCACCGGGAGGGCGGCGGGTGGGCCGAGCCGGAGTTGCGCGCGCTGGGCGCGCGGGCCGGATCCGCCGAGGTGCTGGAGTGGGCGCGACAGGCCGAGGCGTACCCGCCGGTGCTGCACACCCATGACCGGTACGGGCACCGGGTGGACGAGGTCGAGTTCCACCCGGCCTGGCACCACCTGATGACCGAGGCGGTCGCCTCCGGCCAGCACGCGGCGGCGTGGACCGACCAGCGACCGGGCGCCCACCTGGTGCGGGCCGCGAAGTTCTACCTGTGGGCGCAGGCCGAGCCGGGCCACGGCTGCCCGATCTCCATGACGTACGCGGCGATCCCCGCGCTGCGCGCCGAGCCCGGGCTGTCCGCCGCGTACGGGCCGCTGCTCGCCTCGACCACGTACGACTTCGGGCTGCGCCCGCCGCTGGGCAAGCAGGGCCTGATCGCCGGCATGTCGATGACCGAGAAGCAGGGTGGCTCCGATGTCCGGCAGGGCACCACGACGGCCACGCCGACGGGCGACGGCACGTATGTGATCACGGGGCACAAGTGGTTCACCTCCGCGCCCATGAGCGATGTGTTCCTCGCCCTGGCGCAGGCGCCCGAGGGGCTGACGTGTTTCCTGTTGCCTCGGGTGCTGCCCGACGGCAGCCGCAACCCGCTGCGCATACAGCGGCTCAAGGACAAGTTGGGCAACCGTTCCAACGCGTCGGCCGAGATCGAGTACGAGCAGGCCGTCGGCTGGCCGGTGGGTGAACCCGGGCGCGGGGTGCGCACCATCGTGGAGATGGTCAACGTCACCCGGCTCGACTGCGTCATCGCCTCGGCCGCCGGAATGCGTTCGGGGTTGCGGCAGGCCGTGCACCACGCGGCGCACCGGCGGGCGTTCGGCGCCGAGTTGATCGACCAGCCGTTGATGCGGCACGTGCTCGCCGACCTCGCGATCGAGTCGGAGGCCGCCACGGTGCTGGCCATGCGGTTGGCCGCCGCGCTTGACCGGGCGGAGGCCGGCGACGAGCGGGAGGGTGCGCTGCGCCGGGTGGGGCTCGCGGCCGGCAAGTACTGGGTGTGCAAGCGCGGCAGCGGCCACGCGGCGGAGGCGCTGGAGTGCCTGGGCGGCAACGGGTACGTCGAGGAGTCCGGCATGCCACGGCTCTACCGCGAGGCCCCGCTGCTGTCGATCTGGGAGGGCTCGGGCAACGTGGCCGCCCTCGACCTGCTGCGGGCGCTGGCGAAGACACCGGGCGCCGCGGACGCCTTCCTGGCCGAGGTGGACGCGGCGGCCGGCGCCGACGCGCGACTGGACGCCGCGGTGACGCGCGTACGAGGGTTGCTCGGCCAACTCACCGATCCGGTACGGGCCCAGGTGCTGGCCCGACGGCTCGCCGAGCAGATGACGCTGGTGCTCCAGGGCGCGTTGCTGATCCGGCACAGCGACCCGGCGGTGGCCGACGCGTTCTGCGCCTCGCGGCTCGGCGGGGACTGGGGGCACGCCTTCGGCACGCTGCCGCTCGGCGCGGACACCCAGGCGATCATCGAGCGCGCCCTGCCGAAGGGTGCTCGGTAGGCGCCGCGTGCGGGCACGACAGCCCGACCCCCGGCTCCGCCGTCCTCACGGCGGTCGGGGTCGGGCGGGTGCCCGTCGGGTCATCGGCGGCTGGTGAGGTGGGTCCAGCCGGCGGGCGGTGCCAGGAGCGTACGGGCGTGTGGCGCGCTCCGGCGAAACCGCACGCTGCCGTGGTAGTCGCGCAGGATGAGGTAGCCGAGGTGCTCCAGCGCCTTGAGCGCGAAGCCGCTGGCCGGACACGTCGCTTCCCCCTTCCCGAAGGGGAGGTAGGACTGTCGCTGACCGTCGGTCGTCTCCTCCCAGCGCGTGGGGCGCATCGCCAACGGCTCGTCCCACACGGACCCGGCCCGGTGGATCGCGTGCGTGCCGATCAGCACGTGTTCGCCCGCGCGGACCGAGAGGCCGGCGAGTTCGTGATCGACGGCCGCCACCCGGACCAGGCGCCATGCGGTGGGGTACAGCCGCAGCGCCTCTCTGACCAGGGATCGGACATCTTCCGGTCGCACGGCTGGAGTGTTGTACCCGTACTGGACACCGAGCAGGACGACCCATTCGAGGGCGACGCCGGTGAAGCCCACCGTGGACAGGACGAGTCGCTGGAGCAACTGCGCGCGGTCGGCCAGCGACAACTCCCCCTCCAGTCCGAGCACGATGTCGACCAGATCCGTCGGGCCGGACTCCCGTGCCGGTAGCCGTCCGAGGTGTTCGGCCAAGCCGGCCCGAACGGCGGGCACCGTGTGGTGGGGCCTTCGCACGAGGTGACCGACGATGTCGTCGCCGATGACGCTCGCCGTCACATAGGCGTCCACCAGCGAGTTGATCTCGGTATGGCGCTGGTCCGCGATGACGGGGGCGAAGTACCGGCGGATCAGTTCGACCCCCCACCGCTGGTGCCGCAGGCGACGACGGCCATCGCCCACCTGCTGGAGAGCGGCGTCGAGAGCGAAGGCCGACGGGCGCGCGTGGCGGGACAGCACCATGACGAGCTCACGCGACGCCCGCGCTCTCAACTCCGCCGAAAGAGGTGTCGGCCCGATCCGGAAGAACCCGGACTGGGACAGGTAGTTGTCAGCCGAGTCGAGCAGCACCTCTCGGGCCGCGTCCGCATGGCCGATGAAGAGAGTTCCGAAGCGGAGCCTGAACGGCCGGTCGGTCTCGGCCGCCCTTTTCTCCCATCGCAGGAGGTGGGGCCAGAGGCTTTTCCTGTTCAAGAACACGGAGCCGGGTTCCCCTCTGCGAGGGCAGGAACGTGCGGTCCCCCCTCCCCGTAGGGAAGGGGTCAGGAGGTGCGGCCGTACCTGTCGCCGTACTGCTGCCGGCGTGCCCGCATCTCTCCGCTGAGCCCTCGCATGGCCTTGATGATCCAGGACATCGCCGTCCTCCTTATGTGGTCGTCGCGAGGCGCGCCGACAGGGCCAGGTCTTCCGCGTCTTCGGCGGCGAGACCGGGGTGTTAGTCCTGTTGTCCGTATCCGAAGAAGTATCCGTGCCAGCACGCACGCTTCTCACTGCTGAAAGCCCGGAGGCTGCTGACGATCCACGCCATCGTGGTTCTCCTTTTCGGGTGGGCACTCTCCGCTGGTCGGCTGGGCACCGAGACGGTGCCCATGACCTCGCACGGCTGATCTCTCTGAACGATCAGCCCACCGGTGCGCGGACTCACCGCTGACGCGGCTTTCGAGGGGACGCTATCCACGGGACGGCGCGGGGATGACGGGCTAAACCGGCCAAAACAGCGGCACCACAAGAGCCCCTGCCGCCCGCTTGCGCCGCAGACCGCACACGCGCACGGGAATGGGGACAGCGGACACGATCGGCTCCGACTTCCCTCGCGCGCCGCCACCGTCGGCCAACTCACTGCCCTACCGCAAGACGTAGACACGTCCGACTCGTAGGCCGTGAGACACGCCCTCATCTGGAAATTCACCAGGATAGGTGTGCCGAGTCAAAGCAAACCTTTCTGACGCTGATTCAGCACATCGGGGGAACCTGGTAACAGCTCGGCGCGGCATGTGAGTGACGCGCGCAGCATGGCGACGTGAATCGCAGACACTGGGCAACTCGGTTGGGCGTCGGCTGCGCGGCCGTCATCCTCGCTTCCTCCGAGGCGGCGGCTGCGCGAGGCGAGGGCGTCGTCGAGGACGCCCGTACGGTCGGCGCGCGGTCGACACCGACAGCGGCGCACGCCACCAGCGCGGGACCAGCGGGGTACGTCGCGACAAAGCCGCCCCTCGCGCCCCCGCGTCGCCACGCCCAGGCGTCCCCCCGGCTCGGCCAGGGCCCGGGCCTCGATCTCGGCCTCGCCGTCGGCGACGGCGCCGTGTCGGTGCACGCGCGCCACGGCGGCCTGTGCGTCGTCGTCACGGCCGGCGGCATCACGCTCACCATCCGCCACGGCTGCTGCCACTGCCCCCCACCGCCCTGCCCGCCCCACCCCACGCCGACCCCCACCCCAACGCCCACACCCACGCCGACCCCAACTCCCACGCCCACTCCGACGCCCACCCCGACTCCGACACCCACCCCGACCCCCACACCGACTCCCACGCCCACCCCGTCCGAGCCCCGTCCCACGCCGACGGAGCCGAGCCCGACACCGCCCGCGCCGAGCCCCACGCCGTCCCGGCCGGGCCCGACGCCTGGTGTGCCCACGCCGCCGGCCACCGACCGCCCGGACCAGCCCGCGCCGCCCGAGCCACCCGCGCCGTCCGCCCCGGAGCCCAGCCGGGCGGCCCAGCCGCCACCCCGGCCCGCTCCCCCGCGGCTACCGCCCACGCCGCAGGCGCCCGCGACGCGCGACCCGGCCCCGCCGCCCGCGGCCTCACCCGCGCCCAGCGCCGTCAAGGCGCGCGCGTACCACCGTGCGACGCGGCACCAGCCGCCGGGCGGGCTGTCCACGGTGACCCTCACCCTGCTGCTCACCACGCCGGCCGTGCTCGCCGCCGCGGCGCTGCGCTCGCGCTCCTCCAGCCGTGGTCGGGGGCGGGGCCGCTAGCGGTCGCGGGGTCGAGCCCCGTTCCCCCCGGCCGCCACCCCACACCAACCCACCCGCTTCGGGCCGCCACGCGGCCCGCCCGCCCCTCGCTGTCCCGCCTCTGCGCATGTCGACGTACGGAGAAACCCCATGTCCGAATGGCTGGTCCTGGCCCTCGCGATGGCCGCTGCCTGTGCGGTCGTGCTCGTCATCGTCTTCCTCAACCAGCGCCGTATCGGCGAGGACGACGACCCGTCCGAGACGCCGGACGTCATCGAGTACATGACGATGATGATCGGCGTGGTGTACGCGATCGTCCTCGGCCTCGCGATCGCGGGGGTCTGGGAGGCCAAGGGGGCCGCCGGGGACACGGTGCGCGCGGAGGCGCAGGCGTTGCACGAGGTGAGCGAGCGGGTGCACGTGTACCCGGCGGCGGAGCGGGAGCGGATCAGGGCGAGCGTCACCGCGTACGTGCGCTACGTCGTGGACGAGGAGTTCCCGCACATGCTCGACGAGGGCGAGCTCACCGAGCGGGGCGACGCGCTGATGCGCGAGCTGCGGCACGCCGTGGTGGAGGCCACGCCGCGCGACGAGCGGATGGCCCAGACGTACCAGCCGCTGGCCGACCAGGTCGCCCTGGCCGACGACGCGCGCGGCGCCCGCGGTCAGAGCGCGGGGGCCACCATCCCGGGTGTGGTGTGGTTCGGTCTGATCGGCGGGGCGATGGTCGCCGTTGGCATGGTGTTCACGTTGCAGATCCGGCGCTCGGCGCGGGAGCTGGTGCTCGCCGGGCTGTTCAGTGCGCTGATCGCGTTCCTGCTGTTCCTGGTGTGGGACTTCGACGCGCCGTTCGGACGGTCGGCCGGGGACGCGGCGAAGCCGTTCACCGACCTCTTCTCCCTCTGACGCCCGCGCTCCCCGCCGCCCGCCGGGCTCCCGACACACCCTCGTTCCCGCGCCGTGGCCCACCGTCCCACCCTGGCCTCCGCCCGCTCCCGGGCTGCGCGCCACCCCGAGCCAGCCCGGGCCGCCCCGGGTTGGGTGTGCCACCCGTCCGCCTCCCACCCCGGGTACCGGTCCCCGTGCCGCCGCACTCCGTCGGCGTACGGGGGCCGGTACCCGTCCACGTGCCGCGCGAGCCCCGGGAGACCCGGGCCCGGGGACCCACCCCGCGCCTCGGTCGACGGGGGCGGACGGGCGCGGGCGGTGGAAGATCGCGGCCGTCGCGAGAGGTTTCGCGGCCACGACCGTACGATGAGCTGTGGTGCTCGCACCGCGGGTCGGGAAGTGTCAGACGCCCCCTTGAGCGCGTGCGTCGCGTGGCTTTAGGTGGTGTGGGGGCGACAAGCCCTCACACCGAGCCGGACCCGCGGGTCCGGCGGACGGGAGGCCCTGGCATGCCCGAACAACTACGACCGTCGAGAGCGCAGACGGTCACCGAGGACGAGGTCGAAGCACTCGTCCACGGCATCTGTTTCAAGACCGGACCACCCACTCGACTGGGCGTCGAACTCGAATGGGTACTGCACGACCTGCACGACCCCGCACAACCGCTGCACCCGGCCCGGCTGACGGCCGTGACCGAGGGGCTGCGGACCCTGCCGCTGAGATCGGCTCTCACCTTCGAGCCCGGCGGCCAACTCGAACTCAGCTCCCGCCCGGCCTCCTCGCTCACCTCCTGCGTCCAGGAGATGGCGGAGGACCTGAGCGCGGTCAGAGCCTTCCTCACCCCGATGGGACTCGGCATAGCGGGCCACGGCCACGACCCGTGGCGTCCGCCCCGCCGGCTGCTGAACCTGCCCCGCTACCACGCGATGGAGAGCTATCTCGATCGCTGGGGCCCGGCGGGCCGCACCATGATGTGCCGGTCGGCCTCCGTGCAGGTCTGCCTGGACGCGGGCCACGAGGAGCCGGGGCCGCTCGGGTACGGGCGGCGGTGGCGGCTCGCGCACCTGCTCGGCGCGGTGCTGGTGGCCGCGTTCGCGAACTCCCCCCTCGACCAGGGCCGGCCCACCGGCTGGCGTTCCACCCGGCAGGCCGCGTGGGCGGCGATGGACCCGGGGCGTACCCAGGCGCCCGCCACGGACGCGGAGCCGCGCGCCGCCTGGACGGCCTACGTGCTCCAGGCCCCGGTGATGTGCATCCGGGGCACGGACGGCGGGACGGGCCCGTGGGAGGTGCCGGTGGACGAGTTGCGGCTGCGCGACTGGGTCCGGGACGGTCGGCCCCGGCCGCCGAGCCTGGAGGACGTCACGTACCACATCTCGACGCTCTTTCCGCCGGTCCGCCCGCGCGGTCACCTGGAGCTGCGCATGATCGACGCGCAGCCCGGCGCGGACGGCTGGATGGTGCCGTTGGCCGTGACGGCGGCCCTGTTCGACGATCCGGCCGCGGCCGAGGCCGCCTACCGCGCGGTCAAGCCACTCGGCGACACGGCCGGTCTGGCTCCCGCGCCCCGCAACCCGCTGTGGGAGCGGGCCGCCCAGCACGGGCTGACCGATCCGGAGCTACACGCCGCCGCCGTGGCCTGCTTCGCCGCGGCCGAGGAGGCGCTGCCCCGGATCGGCGCGACGCCCGAGGTGTGTGCCGCCGTCGCCGAGTTCCGCGCCCGCTACGTCGCCCGGGGTCGATGTCCCGCCGACGATCTGCTCGACTCCCTCTCCGGGAAGGAAGGCCGCTCATGACCCGCATCCAACCGGGGTCCGGGACGTTCGCCGCGTCCGCCGCGTCCGCCGAGCCCACGCACGACCCGGAGCTGCTCAGGGCGCGCGCCCTGGGCGCGCTGACCACCGCGCGTGAGCGCACCGCGCTGCTGACCAGTTGCGTGGCGGACGAGGAGCTGACCGCCCAGCACTCGCCGCTGATGTCGCCGCTGGTGTGGGACCTGGCCCACATCGGCAACCAGGAGGAACAGTGGCTGCTGCGCACCGTGGCCGGGCGGGAGGCGCTGCGGCCGGAGATCGACTCGGTCTATGACGCGTTCGAGCACCCGCGCTCCGAGCGCCCCACGTTGCCGCTGCTCTCGCCGGTCGAGGCCCGTGGCTACGCCGCCGACGTGCGCGGCCGGGTCCTGGACGTGCTGGAGCGGGCGCCGCTGCACGGCGGGCCGCTGGTCGACGCCGCGTTCGCGTTCGGGATGATCGCCCAGCACGAGCAGCAGCACGATGAGACGATGCTCATCACCCACCAGCTGCGGCGTGGTTCCGCCGCGCTCACGGCCCCCGAGCCGCCGCGCGCGCCGGCCGACGCCGCCGCCCTGCCCGCCGACGTGCTGGTGCCCGGTGGCGAGTTCACCATGGGCACCTCGGCCGAGCCGTGGGCGCTGGACAACGAGCGCCCGGCGCACCGCAGGGAACTGGCCGCCTTCCGCATCGACACGGTTCCGGTGAGCAACGGGGCGTACCTGCGGTTCATCGAGGACGGCGGTTACGACGAGGCCCGCTGGTGGCACCCGCGAGGCTGGGAGCTGGTGCGCGAGCACGGGTTGACCGCGCCGCTGTTCTGGCGCCGTGACGGCGCCACCTGGCTGCGGCGCCGGTTCGGCGTCGTCGAGCCGGTGCCGGTGGACGAGCCGGTGGTGCACGTGTGTTGGTACGAGGCGGACGCCTACGCCCGCTGGGCCGGGCGGCGGCTGCCCACCGAGGCCGAGTGGGAGATGGCGGCCCGTTTCGACCCGGCCACCGGCCGCTCCCGCCGCTACCCGTGGGGGGACGCGGACCCCACGCCCGAGCACGCCAACCTCGGCCAGCGGCACCTGTCCCCGGCGCCGGTCGGCGGCTACCCGCTGGGTGCCTCCGCGCTGGGCGTGCGACAGCTCATCGGGGACGTGTGGGAGTGGACGGCCAGCGACTTCCTGCCCTACCCCGGCTTCGTGGCGTTCCCGTACCGGGAGTACTCGGAGGTGTTCTTCGGGGACGCGCACAAGGTGCTGCGCGGCGGCTCGTTCGCCGTGGACGCGGTGGCCTGCCGGGGCACGTTCCGCAACTGGGACCTGCCCGTGCGGCGGCAGATCTTCGCCGGCTTCCGCACCGCCCGCGACGCGCGACCGGAGCAGCGGTGACCGGGGCCCGGGAGAGCCGGGGCGGGGAGGTGGGGCGCTGATGTGTCGTCATCTGGCCTACCTCGGGGACGAGGTGTCGATCGGCACGCTCCTCACCCAGCCGGCGCACTCCCTGGTGCGGCAGTCGTGGGAGCCGCGCCGACAGCGGCACGGGACGGTCAACGCGGACGGCTTCGGCGTCGGCTGGTACGCGGCCGGGGACCCGGTGCCCGCCCGCTACCGCAGGTCCGGGCCGATCTGGGCGGACCCGTCGTTCGCGGACCTGGCCCGGGTGGTGCGCACCACGTCGCTGCTGGGCGCCGTGCGGGACGCGACCGAACCGGGGGCGGACGGGGAGGCCGCCGCCGCGCCGTTCGGCGGCGGGCCGTGGTTGTTCAGCCACAACGGGTCCGTACGGGGCTGGCCCGGGTCGGTGGCCCATCTGGTGGGCATGCTGGAGCCGGAGGCGCTGCTCGGCATGGAGGCGCGCAACGACGCGGCGTTCGTGTGGGCGCTGGCGCTGCGCCGGCTGCGCGCGGGCACGCCGCTCGGCCAGTCGCTGGCCGAGACGGTCGTGGCGCTGGACGCGGCGGCACCCGGTTCGCGGCTGAACCTGTTGTTGACCGACGGGGCCACCATCGCCGCCACCACCTGGGGCGATTCGCTGTGGTACCGCACCGGGTCGGCGCCGGCCGGCGCCGGTACCGCCGGCCCGGCCGGGGGGCGTTCCGGTCAGCGGGCGCCGGACCTTCGCGAGCTGGCGTCGGGCGGTGCGGTGGTCGTGGCGTCGGAGCCGTACGACGACGATCCGCGCTGGGTCGAGGTGCCCGACCGGACCCTGGTGACGGCCACCCGGTCCGGCGTCCGGCTCACCCCGATCGAGCACCGGGCGGCCCCCGGTGGCCCCCCGGGCTCGGACGGTGGTGCGCTCGCCACCGTGTCGGGGGCTCCGCCCGGGCCGGGGCCCGACGCGCCCCACCGGTCGCCGTCCGCTCCCCCGCCGCCGGCGCGGCCCACGGCCCGCGGGGCCGACCGGCCCCAGCCGGTCGCGCCCGGCACCGGTCACGCGCCGCACGCCGCCCCGCCCCAGCACCTGTCGCCGCAGCACAAGGAGTCGTCACCGTGAGCCCGTTCGCCCTCACCCGCACGCTGCCCGACGACGCGACGGCCGCGGCGCTGCGCGCCGACGTCTTCGCCGGGCTGACCGCCGAGTCCAAGTGGCTGCCGCCGAAGTGGTTCTACGACGCGCGCGGCAGCGAGCTGTTCGAGGAGATCACCCAACTGCCCGAGTACTACCCCACCCGCGCCGAGCGGGAGATCCTGGCCGCGCGGGCTCCCGCGATCGCCGCCGCCACCGGCGCCCGCACGCTGGTGGAGCTGGGCTCCGGCTCGTCCGAGAAGACCCGGCTGCTCCTCGACGCGCTGCCCGACCTCGCGGCGTACGTTCCCGTGGACGTGAGCGGCAGCGCCCTGGAGCTGGCCGGGAACGCCCTGCTGGCCGAGCGGCCCGGGCTGACCGTGCACGCCCTGGTCGCCGACTTCCAGCAGAGTCTGGCCCTGCCGACGACGCCGGGGCCACGGCTGGTGGTCTTCCTCGGGGGCACGATCGGCAATCTGCTGCCCGCCGAGCGGGCCGGGTTCCTCGCCGCCGTGCGCGCGCTGTTGGCGCCCGGCGACGCGCTGCTGCTCGGCACCGACCTGGTCAAGGAGGAGGAGACGCTACTGGCGGCGTACGACGACGCGGCGGGCGTGACCGCCGAGTTCAACAAGAACGTGCTGTCGGTGCTCAACCGCGAGCTGGGGGCCGACTTCGACCCCGCCGACTTCACGCACGTCGCGCACTGGGACCGGGAGCGCGAGTGGATCGAGATGCGCTTGCGGGCCACGTCGGCGCTGACCGTGAAGATTCCCGCGCTCGACCTGGCCGTGTCCTTCGCGGCCGGCGAGGAGTTGCGGACGGAGGTCTCCGCGAAGTTCCGCCGCGCCGGGGTCGCCGCAGAGTTGTCCACGGCGGGGCTCGGCCTGCGGCACTGGTGGACGGACGACGCCGAGCGGTTCGCGCTGTCGCTCGCCACGCCGGTGGCGCCGTGACCGGCTGACCGTCTCCCGCGAGCGCGCTGGCCGCCGGGCTCCCGCCCGGCGGCCAGTGCCGCGCGCCCGCCGGCGGCGGGCGCGTCCTCGCTCAGCTCCGGTCGGTCAGCTCCGCTCAGTCGCGACCCGGGGCAGCACCGGGCGCAGCAGGTTGTCGGGCAGGCCGCGCCGGCGCCACTCGCGCGGGTAGCCGAGCGATACCTCCTCGAACCGCACGCCGTCCTCGGTGGTCACGCGCGGGATGTGCAGGTGCCCGTAGATGACGGCGGCGGCGTTGAAGCGCCGGTGCCAGTCGGCGGTGAGCTGGGTGCCGCACCACAGGGCGAAGTCCGGGTAGTACAGGACTTCGGTGGGCAGCCGGGTGAGCGGCCAGTGGTTGATGAGCACGGGCGGAGCGGCCGGGTCGATCTCGGCCAGCCGCCGCTCGGTCTCGGCCACCCGTGCCCGGGACCAGTCCTCCTTGGTCGGGTACGGGTCCGGGTGCAGGAAGTGTTCGTCGGTGCAGACCACGCCGCTCTCGTAGGCGGCGGCCAGCGCCTCTTCCTGGGTGTGCCGGGGGTTGGCCCGGAAGGTGTAGTCGTACAGCGTGAAGACCGGGGCGATGGTCAGCGGGCCCGCGGCGCCCTCCCAGACCAGGAACGGGTCCTCGGGGGTGGCGACGCCCAGCGAGCGGCACATCTCGACCAGCGCGTCGTAGCGGGCGACGCCGCGCAGCTCCACCGGGTCCTTGGGGTGGGTCCACAGCTCGTGGTTGCCCGGCACCCAGATGACCTTGGCGAACTGCTCGCTGAGCTGCCGCAGGGTGCGCTCGATGTCGCCGAACACCTCGCCGACGTCGCCCGCGACGATGAGCCAGTCATCGTCCGAGCCGGGGCGCAGCTTCTCGCTGATGGCGCGGTTGTCCTCGTAGCTGACGTGCAGGTCGCTGATGGCGAGGAGGTCGCCCCGGTGCGCGCCGCCCGTCATCGGGGCGACACCACGGTCGCGGCGGCCCGCACCCTGGGACAGGGCCGGCCGGTGACCTCGGCCGCGTGCTGTATGTCTACGCCGTCTTCGACGGACGTGCCGCGCATTCGTTTCTCCCGTTCTCGCCACACCGTGCTCTAGCGGGGCCGTTCAGCAGGCCGTTCCCCAAGAGGATCGCATAGTGCGGGAGTTAGCGGCGAGCGAGGAGGGTCACGGTCGGCGCGGGGGTGAGCCCTGTTCACCGGGGTCGCCGTCGGGCCCGGACGGGCCGCCGGGGCCGGCCCCGTGGCGGGCCCGGAGTTGGATGAGGGCGCTGCCGAGGGCCACCAGGAGGGAGATCCCGCAGCCGATGGCGATGGCCTGGAGTTCGCCGCGGGCCGCCGCACTGCCCAGGTAGCCGAGGCCGACCGAGTAGAGCGCCCAGATGGACTCGGCGATTCCGGCGCCGATCAGGTAGCGGTACAGCGGGTAGCCGACGGCGCCGGCGCCGAGCGCGCCGACCAGCCGGCCGCTGGGCAGGAAGCGCACGGCGATGACGAACGGCACCCCGTGTCGCTGTATCCGGCTGGCCGACCATCCAAGGAGCGCCTTGCGCCGGGGCGTGCGGGCGGCCCAGTGACTGACCCGGTCCCTGAACCGGCCGCCGAACCAGTGCAGCAGCCCGTCGCCCAGCAGGGCGCTGCCGGCGACGACGCAGAGCACCAGCGCGATGTCGAGGCTGCCGCGCGCGGCGAGCACCCCGCTGGTGACCAGCAGGGCCGAGTTGGGCACCAGCGGCGGCAGGGTGGTGATGACCAGCAGCGCGTAGGCCCAGGCCGCGCCGTGCGTGAGCTCCTGCTCCAGGCCACCGGCCAGGGCCGGCCAGGCGGCCACCGTGGTGGCGTACGGGACGTCGGGGCCGACGAGGCCCACCAGGGGTGTCAGGGAGTGGGCCAGTGGTGCGGTGTCCATGCGGCCACCTCTCGTCGGGTGCCGCGACGACAGCGGCACGCCCGTAGGGCAACGCTGACAAGAGTCGGCGCGCTGAGGCAACTCAAAATCGCGAACGAGAGCGGCATCCGCCGATCTCTCTCACGTGTTCCTGCCCCCGGGCGCCCAGCCGCAGCCCCCACCGCGCTCACGCGCCGCCTCCCCACCCTCGCGCGCCCGGCCCAGTCCGGGCGCAACGGGCACGTGCGTACGAGGCCGGCGGGCGCCGGGTGGCGGGCGTGGCATGGTGGCGGGCGTGGTCGCGGGCCTGGCCACGCCCCGCGGCTGAGCCGCACGCGCCGGCCGGCCACCGGGGGCGGCGTACCGACCGTTAACCTCACACCCGTGGTGGACAAGACTCCCGGAGAATTCGAACGCGGTACGGACGGCCCGAAGGTCATCGTGACCGGCCTCGACGGCTCGCAGTCCTCGTGGCGCGCGGTGGCGTACGCGGCGGGGCTGGCCAGGCGGCAGAACGCGCTGCTCGCCGTCGTGTACGTGCAGCCCGTGCTGCCGGCGAGCGCCGCCTTCGGGGCGCCGGTGGCCGAGACCACGGGCGAGGTCGCGGAGGAGCTCGTCGCGGAGATGCGGGAGGCCACCGAGCGGCTGCGGGGCGTCTTCGAGGTGCGCTGGGAGTTCCACACCCACGTCGGCGACCCGTACAGCGGCCTGGTCTCCGTGGCCGACCAGCTCAAGGCCGACGCGGTGGTGGTGGGCGCCTCGGAGCAGGCGGGGCACCGGATCGTGGGCTCGGTGGCGATCCGACTGGTCAAGGCCGGGCGGTGGCCGGTGACCGTCGTTCCCTGACCGGGTCGTCGACCCGGTGCTGGCGGGTTACGGGCCGCGACGGGAACGGGGTCGGCGCCCGCGAGGTCCGGCGCGCGCGGCGCCGGATGGTGCCGGGCGCGGGTCCCGGCTCGCGCCGGGCGGCCGGGTGGGGCACGGTGGTGGGGACCGAGCAGCACCCCAGTGACCGGGGAGTTACCAGCATGTCCAACCACACCTACCGGGTGACCGAGATCGTCGGCACGTCGCACGAGGGCGTGGACGCCGCGATCCGCAACGGCATCAGCCGCGCCGCGCAGACCGTGCGCAACCTCGACTGGTTCGAGGTCAAGGAGGTACGCGGGCAGATCGAGGACGGCAAGGTCGAGCACTACCAGGTCGGACTCAAGGTGGGCTTCCGCCTGGAGGAGCCGGGCGAGTAGCCGAACCGCCGCGCGGCGACACGGGCCGGGGCCGGCCGGTGGCTGGCCGCCGGCCGTGCTGTGCCGTCAGCCGCGCGGGGTGACCGTGGCCAGGACGCTCGGCAGCGGGTACCAGTCGGCGGTGGCGAAGCTCGCGTGTCGCGCGGCCAACTCGCCGACCCGGGTGCGGGCCTGCTCCTCGGTGGGGCGGGTGCCGTCGATGGCGGGCGGCACCCGGTGGGCGTCCGTCATGATCAGCAGGTAGTGGCGCCGGTCGTACCACGCGGTGTCGATGGCATCGCCCGCGTAGCCGGTCGCGTCGCCGTCGAAGAGCACGAACCACGGCCGGATGGCCGGGTCGCGGTAGCGCTCGCGCGGGTCGCCCGCCGCCGCGCCGTGCACGGCGGGGAAGGCGGCGGCGCGGCCCAGTTCGCCACGGGCGGCCAGGTCCCGCAGGTGGGTGGCGTACTCGCGGTCGGTCCACAGCGTGTCCAGCGGGTTGTTCTCCTCGACGGTGCCGGGGATCAGCTCCACGATGAACCTGCCCGCCAGCGCTCCGCGCGCGGGCCAGCCCCGGGCTTGGACCGCCTCGTCCAGGGTGGCGTGGCCCGCGGCCAGGTCGCCCGGCCGGAACAGGGCGTCGCCCAGCGTCTCACCCAGCAAGGCGTCGAGTTCGTCGGGCCCCCGGCCGCGCTTGTCGTTGAACCCGTCCTTCAGCTCGACCTTGATGAGCAGCGGGCGGTGGCCGGGGTGTGCGTCGTGCCAGGCTCGCATGTCGGCCAGACACCCCGGCAGGCTCTGGTCCCGCTTGCCGCCGCGCAGCTCGGCCGGGGAGGCCGCGCCCGCGCAGTTGTTGTCGTTGCCGAGCGGGTTGCTGTGCGAAACCCGCCATCCGGGCCCGAACGCGTTGGTCCACACGTCGAGTTCGAGCAGTCCGGCTCCGGAGTCGAGGGCGTCCGCGAAGTAGGGGAAGGCGTCCCTCTCGTACGCGTTGTGCACGCCGACCGAGGTCGTCGCCGAGTACGCGGTGTCCGCGTCGGCGCGCTCGCCCGCTCCGGCCGGGGCCGCGCCGGCGACCAGGGCCGCGAGCGCCGCGATGGTGACCGTGCTCCGCAGTGCCGTCCTGTTCATGTCCCCGCCCTCGTCGACTCCGCCCGACACGCCTGCCGTCGCGACCGCGCGCCAGCGTACGGGACGGGCCCCGTGGCCACCACGGTGGGTGTGTCCCGCCGAAGGCGGGCCGGCGGCGGGCGGCGGGGCTTCCCGGGAAGGCGAGCCCGCGTGTCGCGGGGCGGCTCACGGGCCCACACTGGGGCGGGAGTTGAAGAAGTAGACCAAGGGGAGGATTCGATGGCCATCACCACCCGGCTCCGACCGGTGCCGCTCGCGGCGACCGCGCTCACCGGGGTGACCGCGCTGTACATGACGCTGGTCGCCGTGGGAAACATCGTCGACTTCGGCACCAACCGGGAGTTCGTCCGGCACGTGCTGGCGATGGACACCACCTTCCGCGACGAGGACCTGATGGGCCGCGCGATCGAGTCGCGAGCCGTACAGGACGCTGCGTACGTGGCGATCATCGGCTGGGAGGTGGTGACGGCGCTCGTGCTGCTGTGGGCCACGGCGCTGTGGGCGGTGGGCGTGCGGCGCGGCGACGCAGAGCGCGCCCGGTGGGCGGGCACGGTCGGGTTGGTGATGGTGCTGCTGCTGTTCGGCGGGGGCTTCATGGCCATCGGCGGCGAGTGGTTCGCGATGTGGCAGTCGGCGGACTGGAACGGTCTGGACGCGGCGCTGCGCGTGGTGGTGTTGGCCGGTCTGGCCCTGCTGGTGACACACCTGCCGGCCCGGCCGCAGGAGCTGACCGACGAGGCTCGTCCGCCGCGCTGAGCGGATCCGCCGTGAGCTGGGCCGACGGCGCGGGCGCGGCCTTGCGCCGTTCGGCCCCACCCCGCGCGCACCGCGACGGCGTCGCACGCCGGTGCGGTGCGCGGCTGGTTGTCGTTCGCCGCGCACCGCGCGGCACCGCCGCTCGGCGTGGCGGGCGGGGCGCCCCCGAGCGCCCCTCGTCCGTGGTCGGTGCCGCAATCGTTCGGATGATGTCGCGCGTCCGGCCGTGACCTTGCGGCCGTTCGAGTGGATACGCAGGTCGACGCATGGTCCGATGAACAGTCAAGGCGAGGAGACGACATGAACCTCAAGCTGTCCGCCGTGGGGGCGACGCTGCTGGTGTCCGCGATGCCGGCCGGGGTGGCGCACGCCGACGAGACGCACACCGACTCACACAACGCGCCGGTCGTGGCGCTGATCTCCACCGGGCAGATCGACGACCCGATGGAGGACGTGTTGGAGCACGCGGCCATCTTCGGCCAGACCAGCGTGGTCGACTGAGCCGACCCCGGCGGGCCGGGCGGGTTCAGCCGGCGGCGTAGACGTCCTCCACGTACCGTCCTTCGGCGATCAGGGTGCCGAGCCACCGCTCGGCGTCGGCTGCCGAGCCGCCCACGTGGGCGGTGTGGACGTCGCGGAAGGCGGCGCGCACCCCCGGCGCCATCGCCCGGCCGTCGCCACACACCCGGACCCGGGCCCCGGCCGCGAGCAGCGACCAGACCTCGTTCGCCTCCGCGGCGATGCGGTGCTGGACGTAGCGGCCGTGGAGCTCGGGCCGGGTGCTGAAGGCGGGGCGCAGGGCCACCGCGCCGGCCCGCTCGGCCGCGCGCAACTCCTCGGCGTGCAGGAGGTCCGTATCGGGGGCGTCACAGCCGAGGTAGAGCAGCGCGGGGGTGCGCTGCCCGGCCGCCAGCCGGTCGGCGATGGCCGCGCGGAACGGGGCCAGGCCCGTACCCGCCGCGACCATGATCACCGGCGTCGGGTCGGTCGGGTCGAGCCGGAAGGCGTCGCGGCAGGGTTGGACGCGCGCCCACACCCGCTCCCCCGGCCGCAGCCGGTGGGCGTAGCCGGAGCCGACCCCGCCGGCCTGGCGGGAGACCATCAGGTCAGCGCTGCCCGGGTGCCCGGCCGGCGCGGAGGAGATGGAGTAGTGCCGCGGGCGCAGCGGCGGCAGCAGGTCGAGCAGGACCGGCCACGGTAGTGCGCCGCGCAGCGCGGGGTTGGCCTCCACCAGGTCGATGACGGTGCTCGGGTCGTCGGCGGGCAGGGCCGTGAGCGCCGCGCGCTCGGGCGGACAGGGATGGTGCGCGGCGAGGGCGGCGCGCTGGTCCGGGGTGGCGCGCGCGCCGAGTTCCAGGTGGTGGGTGAGGAGTTCGCGGACGGTGATCGGGCGGTCGACGGGCAGGCTGGTGCGGCCGGGGCGGGTGGCGCGGATGTCGAGGAGGGTGTCGGGGCGGGCGCCGAGGGCGCGCGCCGCGCGGTCCACGGCCTCCGGCGCGTTGGCGGGCAGCAGCGCGAGGTGGTCACCGGTGCGGTAGCCCGTACCGGCGGGCAGGTCGAGCCGCAGGAAGCGCTTGGGCTTGTGGTGGCCGGGCGCGGTCAGGTCGTGGGCCTCGGTGACGGTCATCGCGGTCAGGCCGTGGCGTTCGACCAGCGCGTCCAGCGGGCCGCCGCGCACCTCGGCGACGGTGTAGCCGGGGCGCGCCGCGGGTTCGTCCTGGCCGGTGGCCGCCGGGTCCCCGTACCGCTCCAGCAGAGCGGCGCGCAGCGCACCGGTGAACTCCCGTACGGTGTCGGCGAGTTCGCCGGAGGCGTCGGCCTCGGCGCGGGACAGCAGGCGGGTGGCGCCGAGCGCGCCCAGTCGGTCGTCGACGAGGGCGGGCACGTGCTGGTAGGTGTCGGCCCAGTTGCGGTCGCCGACGCCGAGCACGGCGTACGTCACGCTCCGCGCGGCGCCGGCCGGGGCGTCGGTGAGCCAGCCGACGAAGCGCGCCGCGTCGTCGGTGGGCTTGCCGTTGTACGAGGCCGCCACGATGACCACGGGGCGGTCGGTGGGCAGTTCGCCCGCGTACGCGTCGAGCGCGGCGACCTCGGTGGCGCAGCCGAGCGCCGTGGCCTCGTCGGCGAGGTGGTGGGCCAGCTCGCGGCAGGTGCCGTAGTTGCTGCCGTGCAGCAGCAGCGCGCCGGTGCCCTGGCGGACGCGGCGCGGCAGGCCGGCGCCGGGCTCGGGGGTGGCCGCGGCCGGTGGCTGTGCCGCGAGGGCGGTGGCGGGGGCGAACAGGGACCGGTTCGCGCGCCGGTCGGCGGCGGTGCGCGGGCGGGGGGTGAGGGTCAGGCCGTCCGGCTTCAGGGTCAGCGTCTCCTTGACGCGCAGCCGGTAGTCGGCCTGGTCGACCAGGCGGTAGCGGTGCGCGAGCAGGCCGAGCAGCATGGTCGCCTCGTGCAGCGCGAACTGCCGGCCGATGCAGGCGCGCTGCCCGGTGCCGAAGGGCTTGTACGCGTGCGGCGAGCGCTCCTGCTCCGCTTCCGGCGTGAAGCGCGTGGGGTCGAACAGCTCGACGTTGTCGCCCCAGGCCGCCGGGTCGCGGTGCAGCATGGGGATCAACACGGTGACGCGCTGGTCGGCGGCGAGTGGGTACCGGCCGCCGAGGACGGTGTCCGCGCGGGGCTGGCGGGTGAAGGCCGGCGCGGTGGGCCACAGCCGGAGCGCCTCGTTCAGCACCTGTCGGGTGAAGCGCAGCCGGCCGATGTCCTCGAAGGCCGGGTCGGGGTCGGGGTCGTCGCCCCACAGTTCGTCCACCTCGCGCTGGACCAGGCGCAGCGCGAGCGGGTCCTTGAGCAGGTGGTAGAGGGCGAAGGACAGGGCGCCGGAGGTGGTCTCGTGGCCGGCGATGAGGAAGGTGATGACCTGGTTGCGGATGTTGGCCGGGTCGAGCGGGGTCTGGTCGGCCGGGTGCCGGGCGGTGAGCATGAGGCCGAGCAGGTCGTCGGCGCCGCGCTGGCCGGCCGCCCGCGTGGAGGTGGACGCGGTGCGGGCGGCGATGACCTCGTCCACGACGGAGGCCAGGTAGTCCGTGTCCGCGCGGAACGCCTCGTCCACGGCCCGGTAGTCGCCGCCCGGGGCGCGGCCGACGGAGGCCATGCTCCACCGGAGGCAGCGCACCATGGAGTCGATGAAGGGGTGCGGGGTCTCGCGCGCGAACGAGTCGAAGTCGAAGCCGAAGCCCACCAGGCCGATCGTGTCCAGCGTCATCCGGGTCATGTCGTCGGCGACCTCGACCGGGGCGCCTGCGGCGGCGTGCCGGTCCCAGCGTTCGACGACCCGGCGTGCGACGCGGAGCATCGCCGCGTGGTAGGTCCGCATCGAGCCGTGCGCGAAGGCGGGCATGAGGATGTCGTGCGCCTTGGCCCAGTTGGGTTCGTCGTTGTACGCGGTGAACAGGCCGTCTCCCGCGAACTCGCGCACGCTGTGCAGGGTGGGTGAGATGCCCTTGGCGAAGCGCTCCTCGTCGGCGAGCTCGGCGACCAGCTCAAGGGAGGAGACGAACACCACGTCGCGGCCGTGCAGCCGGCGGCGGAAGATCGGTCCGTGGTGACGGGCCAGCTCCATGGCCTGTTGCAGGGGCGAGGGTCCGAGGCCGGTCGCCGAGATGTCCACGAGCGGGATGGTGTCGAGGGGGTGGGACGCGGCTGGCGCCGGGGGCGGGGCGCTGGGCGGCGCGGTGCTGAGCAGGTGTGTGTCGGTCATATCTCCAGCGTCGCCAGCCCGGTTGCCCGGCTACCGCGTGGTCACTACATGATTGTGCAGTGGTTTCTCACGGGCCGCACTTGCGGACGAGGCGTGGAGCGGGGCGATGGCCGAGGACGGCGCGGGTGGTGCCGGTGGTGCGCGGGGCGCGGGTGGTGCGGGTGGTGCCCGAGACGCGGGTGGTGCGGGCGGTGGGGTGGAGCGTACGGGCGGCTGGGGCAACTACTTCCTGACGCTGCTGGATCGGCTGCCGCTGCCGGTCGCGGTGTGCCGGTCCGACGGTGAGGTACTCATCGCCAACCCGGCCATGGCCAACCAGTGGGGCGAAGCCCCTGGCCGGCTCAACGGACGCAACCTCCTCGACCTGTTCCGGCCGCGGGACGGGGCGCAGTTGGAGCGGCTGGGCGAGGCGCTGCGACGTGGCTACCGGTCCCGCTACCTGGTGCGGGTGTGTTGGCGGATGGGCGGGGACGGGGCCGAGCGCGAGGGAGAGTTGAGCATCGACCCGGTGGGCGACGCCGCGCCCAACCGGCCGGCGCTGTTGGTGGTGTTGCGCGTCGGCGACGAGTGCCCCGCGCGGCCGGAGGGGGCCGAGGTGAGCCCGGTGGAGGAGCGGGTGTTGGCGCTGGCGGCCTCCGGGGCGACGACGGCGGCCATGGGCAAGGCCCTGGGCCTGACGGTCGACGGCGTCAACTACCACCTCACCCGGCTCTCCCGGCGCTGGCGGGTGCCCAACCGCACGGCGCTGGTGGCCCGGGCGTACGTCCTGGGCGTGCTGACCCCCGGGGTCTGGCCACCCGCCGCGCGCCGCTGAGCGCGGCGCCCGCCTGCACCGGTCCCCGGATGGGACCCCGGGACGGGGCGGGATCGGTGCGGATTCCGGTGCCGGGTGCCGGGTGTCGGCCGGTGATGGCGGCAGCACGGCCACCCGAGGTGGGCGCGGTGACGCCCAGGTGGCCGGCGGACGCCGATCCGTGGCCGGAGGGCGGGCAGCCGGCGACCCCCGGCGGGGTCGGGTCACGGCCCCCGGCTGCCGGTCGGGGCCGGTTCCGCTTTCCGGGCGGTGGGCGGGCCGGTGCCGGGTGGGCGGGGACGGTGGCTCGGCGCGGCGCGATCCGGTACGCGGCGAAGGGCGGGGCAGCGGCCGGGGCGCGGGGCGGCGGCGCGGGGACGGCGCGGGCCGTGGCATCCGACGGAGACGGGAAATTGCCACGGAGCGGTGTCTATCTTCCTCCCCGGCGCTGGGCCATCATGATCCGCCGTCAACTGTCGGCGGGGAGGACACCATGGCCAGACTCCGACCAGGGCACGGCGTACTGCGACGCAAACCCATCGCGACCATCGAGGAGGCCGAGGGCGCCGCGAGCGAGCAGCTCAGCCGGAGCCTGGGCCTGTGGCACCTGACGGCGATCGGCGTCGGCGGCATCATCGGTGCCGGGATCTTCACCCTGGCGGGCACCGTCGCGAACGGGACGGCCGGCCCCGCCGTGTTGATCTCGTTCCTGATCGCTGGGGTGGCGAGTGCGGCGGCGGCCTTCTCGTACGCGGAGTTCGCCGGGCTCATCCCGAAGGCGGGCTCGGCCTACACCTACGGCTACGCGGTCCTCGGCGAGCTGGTGGGGTGGCTGATCGGCTGGGACCTGTTGTTGGAATACACGGCGATCGTGGCGGTCGTGGCCATCGGCATCTCCGGCTACTTCTCCTTCCTGGTGGGAGAGATGGGGGCCGACCTGCCGAACTGGATGCTGGGCGCGCCGGGCACCGGTGACGGTCACAAGGTGGACCTGTTCGCGCTGGTCCTGTGCCTGTTCGTGGCGTACCTGCTGAACCTCGGCATCAAGAGCGCGGCCCGGTTCGAGATGGTCGTGGTGGCGCTGAAGGTGCTGGTGGTGCTGCTCGTGATCGTCGTGGGCTTCTTCCACGTCGACACCGGCAACTACTCGCCGTTCTTCCCGTACGGCGTCGGCGGGGCCTTCACCGGGGCGGCCACGGTCTTCTTCGCGGTCTTCGGCTACGACGCGATGAGCACGGCGGCCGAGGAGTCCAAGGACTCGCAGCGCCACATGCCGAAGGCGATCCTGTACTCGCTGGCCATCTCGATGGTGCTGTACGTGCTGGCCTGCCTGGTCCTGACGGGCATGCAGAACTACACGGAGGTGGACGCGGAAAGCGGCTTCTCCACGGCGTTCAAGTCCGTGGGGCTCGGCGGCATCGCGGACGTCATCGCGGTGGGCGCGATCATCGGCATCCTCACCGTGATGTTCACCTTCATGCTGGGTGTGACGCGGGTGTGGTTCTCCATGAGCCGGGACGGCCTGCTGCCGAAGTGGTTCGCCAAGACGCACCCGACGCGGCGCGTGCCGACCCGGGTGACCTGGATCGTGGGCGTCGCCTCGGCCGGGATCGCCGGCTTCGTGGAGATCGGCGAGGCGGCCGAGCTGACCAACATCGGCATCCTGCTGGCCTTCGTCGTCGTCTGCGTGGCCGTGATCGTGCTGCGCTACCGGCGCCCCGACCTGCCGCGCACCTTCCGCTGCCCCGGCATGCCGATCGTGCCGCTGATCGGCGTGGGCGCCTCCATCTGGCTCACCACCTACCTCCAGTGGCACACCTGGGTGCGCTTCGCGGCCTGGTTCGGCCTCGGCCTGGTCGTCTACTTCGCCTACTCCTACCGGCACTCGGAGCTTGCCAGATCGGCCGCGGTCGACCCGGCCGGGCCGGGACAGGGGCCCGCCGGGCCCGCCGCCGGGCCGGGGCCGGGTGGGAAGAGCAGGCGGGACTGACGGGCGTTCACCCGTACGACGGCGCGCGACCAGGGCGCCCGGCCGGAGGCGGAACTCCGGCCGGGCGCCCGCGCGCGGTCAACCACCCGGGCGCCGTTCGGCGAGTGCGGGGCGGGCTCAGCCCAGGCGCCGCCGGCGGACCAGCACCGTCAGGGCCGTGCCCGCGGCGATGGCGAGCACTGCTGCGCCCAGCACCCAGGGGTCGCCGAGCGCGCCGGTGAGCGCGAGTTGCCCGTCGTCGCTCTCGGCGCCCCCGCCTCCGCCGCTCCCGCCGGCCGAGGACGAGCCGCCGGCCCCGGCGGGCGCGGTGGGATCGGCGGTCCCGACGGGAGCGCCGGTCGGACCGGTCGGGCCGGTGACCGACGCGCTCGGCTCGACGGTCGGGGCGGTCGGGGCGGTCGGCCCCGTGGTCGGCGCGGTCTCCGTCGGGCTCGGCTCACCCGGCCCGGTCGGGTCGGTCGGGTCGGTCGGGTCGGTCGGCTCCGTGAGCGCTGGCCCATCGGGCGCTGACGGGCCGCCAGCGCCGTACGGTGGAGGTGCCGGCCGTACCGGTGGGGGGCGCCGGGGGCCCGGCGCGGGGTCAGCTCCGCAGCGCCGTGGCCAGGTAGGGGGCCGTCACGCTGGTCTGGGAGGCGGCGACGGTGGCCGGCGGGCCGGCGGCCACGACGTGTCCGCCGCGGTCGCCGCCGCCGGGTCCGAGGTCGACGACCCAGTCGGCGCCGGCCGCGACGGCCATGTCGTGCTCCACCACGAAGACGGAGTTGCCGGCGTCCACCAGGCCGTGCAACTGCCGCAGCAGCAACGCGGTGTCGGCCGGGTGCAGGCCGGTGGTGGGCTCGTCGAGCAGGTAGACCGTGTGACCCCGGTGCGCGCGTTGCAGTTCCGTGGCCAGCTTGATGCGCTGGGCCTCGCCGCCGGACAGCTCCGTCGCGGGCTGGCCGAGCCGCAGGTAGCCGAGGCCGACCTCGCGCAGCGCGCGCAGCCCGCGTACGGCGGCGGGCACGTCCGCGAGGAAGTCGGCCGCGGCGTCCACCGCCAGCTCCAGGACGTCGGCGATGCTCGCCCCGCGATAGGTGATCTCCAGGGTCTCGGGGTTGTAGCGGGCCCCGTGGCAGTCGGCGCAGGGGGCGTACGTGCCGGGCAGGAAGAGCAGTTCCACGGCGACGAACCCCTCGCCCTGGCAGGTCTCGCAGCGCCCGCCGGCGACGTTGAAGGAGAACCGGCCCGCGCGGTAGCCACGGGCGCGGGCCTCGTCGGTGGCGGCGTACACCTTGCGCACGGCGTCGAACAGGCCCGTGTAGGTGGCCAGGTTGGAGCGCGGCGTACGGCCGATGGGGCGCTGGTCCACGCGGACCAGGCGGTCGACGGCCGCGAGGCCCTCGACCGCCGCGGGCCGGGCCCAGGCCGCCGCGTCCGCGTCCCGCGCGTCGTCGGCATCGGCGCCCGGCTCGTCGGCGGCGGGGTCGGCCGCGTCGCCCGCGCCGCCCAGGTGGTCGGTCAGCACCTCCGCGAGCACCTGGGTGATCAGGGTGGACTTGCCGGAGCCCGAGACCCCGGTCACGGCGGTGAACACGCCGAGCGGCAGTTCCACGTCGAGGTCGCGCAGGTTGTGTCGGCGTACCCCACGCAGGGTCAGCCACCGCGCGGGCTGGCGCGGGGCGCGGGGAGCGGGCCGTGTCGCGGTGGGGAAGACGTAGTCGCGGGTGACGGACTCGGGCACGTCCGCCAGGCCCGCGACCGGGCCGCTGTAGAGCACGCGACCGCCGTGCTCGCCGGCCCGTGGGCCGACGTCGACCACCCAGTCGGCGCGGCGCACCACGTCCAGGTGGTGCTCGACCACGAACAGCGAGTTCCCGGCCTCCTTCAACCGGTCGAGCACGGTGAGCAGGGCGGCGCTGTCGGCCGGGTGCAGGCCGGCGGACGGCTCGTCCAGTACGTAAACGACGCCGAACAGGCCCGAGCGCAACTGGGTGGCCAGGCGCAGCCGTTGTAGCTCGCCGGCGGAGAGGGTGGGGGTCGGGCGGTCCGTGCTGAGGTAGCCGAGGCCCAGCTCGGTGAGGACCTCGATGCGGGCCACCAGGTCGCGGGCGAGGGTCGCGGCGACCTCGGCGGCGATGCCGGCACCGTCACCGGGCCCGGGCCCGGCGGCCGTACCGGCCTCGGTGGCCGGTCGCAGGATCTGGGCCAACCGGTCGAGCGGGAGGCTGGCCAGTTCGCCGATGTCGTGGCCCGCGAAGGTGACGGCCAGCGCCTCGGGCCGCAGCCGGCGCCCGTCGCACGCCGGGCATTCGGCGCTGACCAGGAACTGGCGCACCCGGCGGCGCAGGGTCTCGCTCTTGGAGTCGGCGAAGGTGTGCAGCACGTAGCGCTTGGCGCTCATGTAGGTGCCCTGGTAGGGGCGTTGGATGCGGCCGGCGTCGCGCACCGGGTGGACGGTCACCACCGGCTGCTCGTCGGTGAACAGGATCCACTCCCGGTCCTCGGCCAGCAGCTCGCGCCACGGTCGGTCGACGTCGTGGCCGAGCGCGGCCAGGATGTCGCGGAGGTTCTTGCCCTGCCAGGCCCCGGGCCAGGCGGCGATGGCGCCCTCGCGGATGCTCAGGTCCGGGTCCGGTACCAGCGACTCCTCGGTGACGCGGTGCACCCGGCCGAGGCCGTGGCACTCGGGGCAGGCGCCGGCGGCCGTGTTGGGCGAGAACGCGTCGGAGTCCAGCCGCTCGACGCCCTCCGGATAGCTGCCGGCGCGGGAGAAGAGCATGCGCAGCGAGTTCGACAGGGTGGTGACGGTGCCGACGGACGAGCGGGTGGTGGGCGCGGAGCGGCGCTGCTCCAGCGCGACCGCGGGCGGCAGCCCGCTGATCTCCTCCACTTTGGGCGCGCCGACCTGGTGGATCAGGCGTCGGGCGTACGGGGCGACGGACTCGAAGTAGCGGCGTTGGGCCTCGGCGTAGACGGTCGCGAAGGCCAGCGACGACTTGCCGGAGCCGGACACGCCGGTGAAGACGACCAGCGCGTCGCGCGGAATGTCCACGTCAACGCCGCGGAGGTTGTGCTCGCGGGCGCCGCGCACCCGCACAAACGAGTCAGTCATCCCTCCATGATCAGCCCCGCCCCGCCCGCCGCCACGCCGGGCCACCCCACCCGGTGCGCCGGGCGCGAGCGGGGCCGCAGCTCGCCCGGCCAACGGGCGAGGCACCGCTCACGGATCGAGCCGGGCGACGACCGTGCGGTCCGTCGTGACCACGGCGGCGAGGAAGGCCGGCCCGGGCCTCGGTCACTCACACGGCTCGGGTCGGCTCGCCGCGTCGCGGACCGCGGCCGAGCATCGGTGGTGGGAAGGCACACACCGTGGAAGACATGACAAAGGGAACGTGGCGGCATGGCGAGGGACCCCTTCACGACCACCGATGAGCGCGACGTCATCGTGTTGGCGCTGTCCGACCCACCGCGGGGCGAGAAACTGGCCGCGCAACTGGGCGAGTACTTCAACCACCGCTATCGCGTCGTGCGGACCTCGACCGCGCGGGAGACCCGCGAGACGCTGGGCGAACTCGCCGACGCCTCGCGCAGAACGGTCGTCCTGTTCGCCGAGGAATCACTTCCCGAGGGCCCCTCGGGGCTGGAGCTGCTGCGTGACGAGAGCCTGGCAGGGGTCGCACAGGGGCGTCTGCTGCTGGCCGACGAGCCTGAGCGGGCACTGCGTGACCTTGCCGACGAGGAAGGGGCGGCGGAAGTCGTCGTAGCTCCCCGGTCTCCGTCCACCTCACCGCAGGAGCCTTCGGACGACCCGTTCTGGGAGCAAGCGGAGAAGGTTCTCTACCTCGCGGCCCCGTCAGGCGAGACAAAGGCCGATGTGTACGGGGACCCCAAGACGGATGTCGTCTTCCGCGCGAAGCGGTTCCTCCGCCTGAATCACGTCGCTGTCTATCCCAAGGGCGGCACCGCGTACGAGGTGGTTCCCACGAAGAAAGGCGTACAAGGCACAAAGCTGGTGAAGCCAACGCTGAGCGATCTGGCACAGGCGCTGCTCGACTACACGGCTCACGACCCTGACACCACGTATGACCTCGCGGTCGTCGGTGGGGGCCCGGCGGCGATGTGCGCGGCCGTCAACGCCCACGCGTTGTACCGCATGTCAACAGTGATCGTGGAGAACTTCGCCCCCGGCGGCACGGCCGCCACCGCGAACAACACGATCGAGAACTACCTCGGCTTCCCCGACGGTATCCGGCCGGACAAGCTTTCCCAGGAGTGGTTGAAGCACACGGAGAAGTACAAGGTCGCGTGGCTGCACACCCACACCGCCACCAAGCTGGCCAAGCCCGCCGGCGGCGGCGAGCCGTACACCCTGACAGCAGAGAAGTCGGACAAGGCCAGAACTTCGGCCACGGTGAAGGCGAAGACGGTACTCATCGCCTGCGGCATGCAGACACCCAGGCAAGGCGGAGAGAACGAGGCGAAGTTCCGGTACAAGGGCGTTTACTACGACGCACTCCCCGCGGACGGCCCCGACTACAAGGGAAAGACCGTGGCCGTCATCGGAGGAGGCGACACCGCCGGGCGCGCGGTCGACATCTTCGCCACCTGCGGCGCGACGAAGATCTACCTGATCCTCCGCGGCACCTTCGCGAACGCCCCCATGCTCAAGGACATCAAGAAGCTGGTGGAAGAACACAAGGCCGCGAACAAGGTCGACATGCGGGAGAACACCGAAGTCGTGAAGTACGAGGGGGGAACCTATCTCGAGAAGCTGACGCTCACATCGAGCAGCACCCCGATCAACGTCGACGCCGCCTTCGTACTCATCGGCGGCAAACCCAACACCGGGTGGCTGAAGAACAAGGAACTCGGCCTCTACCTTGACGCTGGCGGTTACGTGCAGACCACGACCATCACCCTCGGCAAGGAACAGGCCCCCCTGGCGACCAACCTCCCCGGCGTCTTCGCCGCGGGCGACGTGCGCGGCGGCGCCACCCGCCGGATCGCCGCCGCGGTAGGCGACGGGGGAACAGCCGCCCTGTCGATCTACCACTACCGCAAGCACAACCCCTGACAGCCCGCTCCGCTGCCCGCCTACCGATCACCGCGGCATGGACGCCATGGGGGAGAGCCCTCGCAGGCGCGAGCACACACTCGGCTGACGCGGCGAAACCCACGTCACCGGGGAGTGGCCGTACGCGGCAGAAACAGTCGTGTGCCGGGCCGGGTGGGGTGGGCAGCGGGCAGGGCGGCGAGCAGTGCGTGCGCGCGTCGAAAGCCGACGCGGTCGCCGCCGAAAACTCCCGCGAACTCCTCCCCCGGGCCGGCTTACCCTGCTCCCATGTCGCCCGCGTCGATACCGCCCCCCTTACCCTCCGCTTCCCTCGGCCCCACCGTGCCGGTCACCGGCCCGGCCGTGCCGCCGGTCACGGCGCCGGCCGCCGGACCCACCTGCCCCCTCGCCCCCGCCGGCACGGCCCCCGCGCCCCCGTCCCCGTACCCGTCTGCGGCTTCGGGCCCCGTCGCCCGGTCGCGGGGCGGCCGTGCCGCCGACGCCGCGGGGTCCGCGCTGGTGCCGGCCGACCTGCCGGTCGTCACCGAGATGTCCAGGACCGCGTCCGGGCGGGCCTGGCTCGCGGAGCTGCCGGCGCTCATCGCGGAGTTCCGGGACCGCTGGTCGCTGCGGCTCGGCCCGCCGATCCACGGCGGAAGCTGCTCGTGGGTGGCGCCGGCCGCGCTGCCCGACGGCGGCTCGGCCGTGCTCAAGCTGACCTGGCCGCACCGCGAGGCGGCCGGCGAGGCGGCGGGGCTGCGCACCTGGGGCGGCAACGGCGCGGTACACCTGCTGGCCGCCGACGAGCGGCGGCACGCGCTGCTGGTGGAACGCTGCGTGCCGGGCACCGAGCTGGGCGAGGACGGCCGCCACTCCCCCGACGCTCGGCTCGCCGCCGCGGCGGAGCTGCTGAACGGGCTGTGGTCCGCACCGCCGCCCGCGACCGGGCTGGAACGGCTCGCGGCGGTCACCCGGGAGTGGGCCACGTTGGTGGAGCAGCGCATGGCGCGGCTGCGGCCCGACTACGACCCGGGTCTCGTGGCCATCGGCGTGGACCTGCTGCGGACGCTGCCACGGTCCGCGACCCGCGAGGTCGTGGTGCACGGCGACTTCAACCCCGGCAACGTGCTGGCCAGCGAGCGCCGGCCCTGGCTGGCGATCGACCCGAAGCCCATGGTCGGTGACCCCGGCTACGACCCGTGGCCGCTGCTCACCCAGTTGGACGAGCCGTTCGAGCACGACGACCCGGCCTCGGTGCTGGCCCATCGGTACACCCTGGTCGCGGACGCGGTGGGTGAGGACCCGCGGCGGCTGCTGGCCTGGTCGGTGGCGCGGACGGTGGAGAGCGCCCTGTGGTTCGCGGCGATGGGCGAGGTCGCCGACGGCGCGGAGGAGATGGCGCAGGCCGCGGCGCTGGCCGAACTGGCGGGCCTGTGACGGGAGAGCTCGTGACGGGAGGACTCATGGCGGGACGGTTCCTGGCGGTACGGCCCTCACGCGGGCGGGCGGCCGGGAGCGTTCGGCCGTGAACGCGGCGGCGCCCTCCGCGTCACGGTGACGGGGAGGGCGCCGGCTTCGTGGGGCCGACCGCGTGGGCCGCGGGACCGTGGCCCGCGCGGCGGGCGGGGCCGGGCGCTCACGGAGCCGCCGTGGCCAGCGGCTCGGCCGCGTCGGGGCCCGCCGGCGTGGTCGGCCCGCCGGCGGCCACGGCCTCGGCTTCGGTGTCGGTGTCGGCGAACTGGGTGCGGTAGAGCTGCTCGTACCGGCCGTGCTGGGCCAGCAGTTCGGCGTGGGTGCCCCGCTCGACGACCCGGCCCTCCTCGATGACGAGGATCAGGTCGGCGGCGCGCACCGTGGACAGCCGGTGGGCGATGACCACGGCGGTCCGGCCCTCCAGCGCCTCGGCCAGGGCCTCCTGCACGGCCGCCTCCGACGTGGAGTCCAGGTGCGCGGTGGCCTCGTCGAGGATGACCACCTGCGGCCTGGCCAACAGCAGCCGGGCGATGGTCAGGCGTTGCCGCTCGCCACCGGAGAGCCGGTAACCGCGCTCGCCGACGATGGTGTCGAGCCCGTCGGGCAGCGCCGCGATCAGCCCGTCGAGCCGGGCCCGGCGCAGCACCTCCCACACCTGTGCGTCGGTGGCGTCGGGGCGGGCGAGGAGCAGGTTGGCGCGGATGGACTCGTGGAAGAGGTGTCCGTCCTGGGTGACCATGCCGATGGTCTCGCGGACGGACGCGGCGGTCAGGTCCCGTACGTCCACGCCGTCGACGCGCACCGCGCCGGCGTCCGCGTCGTACAGCCGGGGCAGGAGTTGGGCGATGGTGGACTTGCCCGCGCCGGAGGAGCCGACCAGGGCGACCATCTGGCCGGGCTCGGCGCGGAAGGAGACCTGGTGCAGCACCTGCTCGCCGCCGCGGGTGTCGAGCGTGGCGACCTCTTCGAGCGAGGCGAGGGAGACCTTGTCGGCGGAGGGGTAGCCGAAGTCGACGGCGTCGAACTCGACGGAGACCGGGCCCGGGGAGACCGTGCGGGCGTCCGGCTTCTCGGTGATCAGCGGCTCCAGGTCGAGCACCTCGAAGACCCGCTCGAAGCTGACCATGGCGCTCATGATCTCCACCCGGGCGCTGGCCAGCGCGGTCAGCGGGGCGTACAGGCGGGTCAGCAGCAGGGCGAGGGCGACGACGGCGCCGGCGTCCAGGCTGCCGCGCAGCGCGTAGTAGCCGCCGAGCCCGTAGACCAGGGCGAGGGCCAGGGCCGAGACCATGGTCAGGGCGGTCATGAACACCGTCTGGACCATCGCGCTGCGCACCCCGATGTCCCGCACCCGGCTGGCCCGCGCGGCGAACTCCGCCGACTCGTCGTCCGGGCGTCCGAACAGCTTGACCAGGGTGGCGCCGGGCGCCGAGAACCGCTCGGTCATCTGGGTGCTCATCGCGGCGTTGTGGGTCGCGGCCTCGCGCTGGAGCCGGGCCAGTCGGGCGCCCATCCGGCGGGCCGGCAGCACGAAGATCGGCAGCAGGACCAGCGCCAGCAGGGTGATCTGCCAGGAGAGGCTGAGCATCACGGCGAGCGTCAGCAGCAGCGTGACGACGTTGCTCACCACGCCCGAGAGGGTGTCGCTGAAGGCGCGTTGGGCGCCGATCACGTCGTTGTTGAGCCGGCTGACGAGCGCGCCGGTGCGGGTGCGGGTGAAGAAGGCGACGGGCAGCCGCTGTACGTGGTCGTAGACGGCCCGGCGCAGGTCGAGGATGAGGCCCTCGCCGATGCGGGCCGAGAACCACCGCTGGGTGAGGCCGAGGCCGGCTTCGGCCACCGCGATGCCGGCGATCAGCGCGGCGAGGCCGACGACCTTGCGTACCGCGTCGCCGTCCACGATGGCGTTGACCACCCAGCCGGCGACGACCGGCGTGGCGACCGCGAGCGCGGCGGTGACGACGCTCAGCACCAGGAACTTGACGATCTGCGGGCGGTGTGGCCTGGCGAAACGCGCGATGCGGCGCAGGGCGGCCCTGGAGAAGGGGCGCTTGTCGTTTTTGGCGTTCATCGCGTGGTGGAGCGATGTCCAGGCGGTGACTTCCATGTCCATGGGGCTTGGCTCTCCTCGATGGGTGGCGCACCGCCTGACCGGCGGTTCGAGATGAACGTACGACTTCAACAATTGTTTAAGTCAACACCTCGAACCACCGGACCGCTTCCCGTGTGCCCGCCCACCCTCACGGCGGCACGGGCTGGTCCGCGGCGACAGTGCCCCCGGGCTCGGCCCCGGCGCCGGGCGCCTGCGGCTCGCTGGCTCTCACGAGCGAGGCCGTGAAGGGGTGGCGGGGCGCCGTGAGGACCTGGCGGGCCGTGCCCTGCTCGACGATCTCGCCCGCGTCGAGCACGGCCACGCGGTGAGCGAGCGCGGCCGTCTCCAGGTCGTGCGTGATCAGGATCAGCGCCAGGTCACCGCGGTCGCGCAGCAGCGTGGTGAGGAGGCGCAGGATGCCGTGCCGGGTGACGGCGTCGAGCCCCGAGGTGACCTCGTCGCACAGCAGCACCCGTGGCCGGGCGAGCAGGGCCCGGGCCAGCGCCGCGCGCTGCAACTCCCCGCCGGAGAGTTGTTCCGGCCGCCGCGCGGCCAACTCCTCGCTCAGGCCGGTGGCGGCGAGCGTCGCCGTGGCCTGCTCGCGCGCCGCGCCGGGCGTGGCGCCGCGCAGCCGTACGGCGGTGCGCGCCACCTGGTCGAGTACGGGCCGGTACGCGTCGAAGGCGGCCCGGGCGTCCTGGAACACGTACTGCACGGCGGCCAGTTCGGCCCGGGAGCGGTCCCGCAGACTACGCGGCAGCGCCGCGCCGTCCAACAGCACCCGACCCGTGACGTCGCGGTGGAGTCCGGCCACGCAGCGGGCCAGCGTGGTCTTGCCGCTGCCGGACCGGCCGACCAGGGCCAGGGACTCGCCCGGGGCCACCGCGAGGTCGGCGCCGCGCACGACGGCGACACCGCCCCGGCGTCCGCCGGCGCGGTGCCGTGCGGTGAGGTCCCGTACGACCAGGCCCTCGGCAGCGGGCGGGGTCGCGCGGTGCGGCCCCGCGTCGTCCGTGCCCGCGCGGGCGGTGGGTGGCGCGGCGCGCGGGGTGTCGTGGGCGGGGGTCGGTGGCGGGGCCAGGAGCTGCCGGGTCCACGGATGTCGGGGCTCGGTCAGGAGGCGGTCGGCGGGGCCCTCTTCGACGATCCGGCCGGCGCGCAACACCAGGATGTCGTCGGCCAGTGCGCGCACCACCTCCAGGTCGTGGCTGAGCAGGACGAGCGCGATGCCGCGCCGGGCCACGGCCGCGAGTTCGGCCACCACGCGGCGCTTGGTCAGCGCGTCCTGCCCGGTGGTGGGCTCGTCGGCGACGATGACGCGTGCGCCGAGCAGGAGCGCCTGGGCCAGTACGACGCGCTGTTGCTGCCCGCCCGAGAGCTGGTGCGGGTAGCGCCCGACGGTCTCCGGGCCGTCGGCGACGTGGGCCGCGGCCAGCGCGCCGAGCACCCGCTCGCGGGCGGCGGCCCGCCGCCGCCCGCGCGGCAGGTCGCGCACCTGTCGGCGGGCGATGTCGGTGAGCAGCGCGCCCACGCGCCGGGCCGGGTTGAGCACGGCCGCCGGGTGCTGGGGGACGTAGCCGGCGAGCCCGTCGGCGACCCGGACCTCGCCGCTGACGACGGCTCCCGTCGGATAGCTGCCGAGCAGGGCCAGCCCGGTGGTGGTCTTGCCGCTGCCGGAGGCGCCGACCAGCGCGGTCACCCGGCCGGGCCGGGCGCGCAGGCTCACGCCGTCCACCAGGGCCCGGCCCGCCACCTCGATCCGCAGGTCCCTCACTTCGGCAACGGCCGGCACGTCGGCGTTCACCGGCGCTTCTCCTCTCCTTCGGCGGGGCGCGTGGAGCGCTGAGCGGACACGGGACGGGCCTCGTCCGGGGCGCCGGTGCGCGGGCGAATCAGGCGGACCAGGCGGCGCCGGGTCGGTGGGCGGGTGCGGGCCCGGCGGTCGGCGCGGGGCGCGAGGGCGGCGTCGAAGAGCAGGTTGGTGCCCATCGACAGGCCGACGATCAGCAGCGCGGGCACCACCACGGCCCACGGCTGGAGGAAGAGGCCGGTGCGGTTGCGGTCGACCATCACGGCCCAGTCGGCGGCGTCGGGGGCGACGCCCACACCCAGGAACGCGGCGGTGGCCACCAGGTAGAGCACGCCCGTCAGGCGCACGCCCGCGTCGGCGACCAGGGTGCGCCGGGTGGCGCGGCCGACGTAACCCACCGCGATCCGCCACCAGCTCTCGCCCTGCATCCGCAGCGCCTCCACGGCCGGGCGGGAGGCCGCCTCCGCCGCCGACGCGCGGACCATGCGGGCCGCGTCCGGGATGTTGACCAGCGCCACCAGCAGCACCAGGCCCAGCGTGCCCGGGCTGTAGACGGCGGCGACGAGGAGCACGAGGAGCAGCGACGGCACGGCGAGCAGCACGTCCAGCGGGCGCATCAGCACCTCCTCCAGCCAGCCACGGCGGGTCAGGGCCGCAGTGAGGCCGATCGGCAGGGCGACGACGTAGGACAGGAGCGTCGCCGACAGCGCGACGAGCACCACCGAGTGGCCGCCGAGCAGCACCTGTCGCCACACGTCGCGGCCGACGAAGTCGGTGCCGAGCCAGTGCCCGTCGCCGGCGGTGAAGGACACGCCCCGCTCCCCCGCATCGCCCGCGAACAGCGGCCCGAACAGGGCGAGCAGCAGCGGCGGGGCGAGGATGAGCAGGCCGAGCGCGAACCTGCCGGGCGAGGGCCGGCGCCGACGCGGCGCGCCGGGCGTCGGCTCCGGTGGGGTGCTGGCATGCGCGGTGGTGGGGGCGGCCGGGGCGCCCGGGGTGCGGGGATCGGTCGGGTTCACGCGGCCACCCCCGTACGCGGGGCGAAGCGGTGCGCGACCAGGTCGGCGGCGAGGTTGAGCACCACCGCGAGCAGACCGAAGATCACCGCGAGGCCCTGCACCACCGGCACGTCGCGGGCGGCGACCGCGTCGATGAGCACCGTGCCGAGCCCGGGGATGATGAACAGCGCCTCCACGACGATGACGCCGCACAGCAACCAGTCGACGGTACGGGCCAGTTGCTGGGTCGCGGGCGCCACGGCGTTCGGCAGCGCGTGGGCGTAGCACACGCGGGCCCCGCTGACCCCGTAGCGGCGGGCCTGCGCGGCGTACGGGGCGGCCAGCGCGTCGATCATGCCGGCGCGGACCAGCCGGCTGATGGAGCACACCGGTCGCGACAGCAACACGAGGACCGGCAGCACCAGGACGGCGGGGTGGGCCAGCAGGTCGGTGCCGTAGCCAACCGCGGTCGGTGGCAGCCAGTCCAGGCGCAGCGCGAAGACGGTGACCAGGAGCACGCCGAACGCGAACTCAGGCACCGCGTACACGCCCAGCGTCACCGAGCTGATGAGCCGGTCGAGGGCGCCGCCCTCGCGGCGGGCGGCGAGCACGCCGAGCCCGACCGAGATCGGGACCAGCAGCGCCACCGTGAGCGCCGCGAGCAGCAGCGTGGGCCCGAAGCCGGCGGAGAGGTAGTCGGCGACGGGCCGGCCGGACGCCAGCGAGGTGCCGAAGTCGCCGTGGAGCAGCCCGCCGGTCCAGTCCGCCAGCCGCTCGAGGGCGGGCCGGTCGAGGTCCATCGCCGCGCGGATCTGCTCGATGCGCCGCGGGTCCGGGTCGTCGCCGGCCAGCGCGACGGCGGCGTCGCCCGGCAGCGCCTCGGTGAGCGCGAAGACCAGCAGCACCACGGCCACGGTCTGCGCGAGACCGAGCAGCAGCCGTCGGGCGAGCCAGGAGCGGAGCGAGTTCATCGCAGCCACACCTTGTCGAAGCGGGCCCAGTCCAGCGTGTTGGCGGGCGCGCCGGAGCGCACGCCGGCCACCTTCTTGGCGGTGCCGACGATCCAGTCAGCGAAGCCCCACACCAGGAAGCCGCCCTCGGCGTGCAGGCGGCGCTGCATGCGCTCGTAGACGCCGGCGCGGGCCCGCGGGTCCTTGGTGGACTGGGCCTGCTGGTACTGGGCGTCGAAGTCGCGGTGGCGCCAGTGCGTGGCGTTGGTGGAGGAGTCGGTGAGCAGCCGTTGCGAGATGTGCGACTCGATGGGCATGGCGCCCGAGCGGTAGCAGCACAGGGTGCCGGAGTTCAGGACGTCGCTCCAGTAGGTGTCCTTGCTGCCGGACCTGACCTTGACGGTGACGCCGGCCTTGGCCGCCTGGTCGCGGAAGATGCCGGCGGCCTCGGTGAATCCGGCGGCCACCTCGGAGGTGTCCAGGGTGACCCGCAGGTCCTCGGCGCCGGCCTGCCTGAGCAGGTGCCGGGCCCGGTCCAGGTCCTGTGCGCGCTGCGGCAGGTCGGCCGCGTAGTACTGGTACCCCTTGCCGAACAGGTCGTTGCCGATCTCGCCGGCCCCCGACAGCGCGCCGTCCACCAGTTCCTGGCGGTCGGCGATGAGGAAGAACGCCTGGCGCACCCGCGGGTCGTCGAACGGCGCGCGGTCGGTCTTCATCGCGAACGCCTGCATGGCGCTGTTGCGCAGCCGCACGATCGTGATCTGGCCCCGGTTCTCGTGGGCGCGCGCGGTGGCGGGGTTGAGCTCGTGCGCGTACTCGATCTGCCCGCCGAGCAGCGCGTTGATCCGCGCGGACTCCTCGTTGGCGATGACGAACTCCAGCTCGTCCAGGTAGGGGGCGCCGTCCCAGTAGTCGTCGTAGCGGCGCACCGTGCACGAGCGGCCGGGGGCGAAGGAGACGAAGCGGAAGGGGCCGGAGCCGACCGGCCGGTCGAACCGCTCGGTGTCGCGGGGTATGACGTACGCGCCGAACGCGGCCAGCACGTTGGGGAACTCGGCGGTGGGGCGCTTGAGGCGGAACTCGACGGTGCGCGCGTCCAGGGCGCGGCTCGCCTTCAGGTCGATGGGCTCCAGGGACGCCTTGGCCCGGTAGGTCTTCTGCGGGTCGGCGATGCGGCGGTAGCTGTAGAGCACGTCTTCGGCGGTGACCGGCTTGCCGTCGTGGAAGGTGGCCTCGCGCAGGGTGACCTTCCAGCGGTCGAGCCGGGGGCTCGGCTCCCAGGAGGCGGCGAGGCGGGGCTTGGCCGACATGTCGGCCCCGCAGTCGGCGAGCTTGTCGTACAGGGCCTTGGCGCGGGCGGCGTCGGCGAACAGGTTGCTCAGGTGCGGATCGAGTGTCTCGGCCGCGCCGCCACCGGCGAACGCCGCGCGCAGCCGGCCGCCGCGCCGGGGCTTGCCGTCCCCGCCGGCGGCTCCGGCGTCCTCGGCCCCGCCGCCACAGCCGGTCAGGGCGAGGGCGCCGAGGCCGGCCGCGGCGCCGGCGGCGAGGAACCCGCGCCTCCGCAGGGCGGGGAAGGCGCGGTCGGGGTGAGCGGATGCGGTCACGGGAGACTCCTTGTGCGGGGAACGGGTGCGGAACGTGGGGGGCGGCTGGCGGTGCGGTGGCATGGGCCGCGCCGGGGACGGGGCGGGGGCGGGTGTCAGTCGGCCGTGCGCTCGGCGACCAGGTGCAGCCGGTCGCCGTCGGCCGTGCCGCGCGGCGGCGCGTCCTCGTGCCACGCGGGCTCGGTGCGCGGCCCCGGGCCGTCGTGCAGTTCCCGTACGCGGAAGCCGTGCGCGGCCAGCAGGTGGCGCAGCTCCTGCGGGAACAGCAGCCGCCAGGCGGAGTGCTGGGTGATGGGCGGCGAACCGTCGTCCGCGGTCCACACCCGGCGCCGGCGCAGCAGTTGGGCGGCGCGGTCGAGCCAGAGCGTGGTGAGCGCGGTGTAGCTGACGCCCTGCCAGGTCAGGGTCGAGTGCGTCGGGGCGTCCAGGAGTTCGGTGTTGCCCAGGAAGAACGCCCCGTTGCGCAGCTCGGCCACGAGCAGCCCGCCGGGGGCGAGCGCGCGCCGGCAGGAGGCGAGCAGTCCGTCGAGTTCCTCGCCGGTGTGGCAGTACAGCAGGGCGCTGTCCAGGCAGGTGATCGCGTCGAAGGCGCCCGGGCCGAAGTCGAAGCCGCGCAGGTCGGCGGTGACGTAGGTGGGCCCGGGGTAGTGCCGCCTGGCGTGCGTCAGCATCGCCTGGGACAGGTCGGCCCCCACGACGCGGCGGCCCGCCGCGTGCAGGTGGGCCGCGTCCCGGCCGGTGCCACACCCGAGGTCGAGGACGCGCGGCCCGGCGCCGTACGCCCGCAGGGTCGCCTCCACCCAGCGGGCCGCGAGACCGTGCGGGTCGGGGAAGCGCGCCTCGTACAGCTCGGGGTTGTCGGTGAGCAGGTTGCCGCTGTCCGACGCGGGCGCGGGCGGGGCGGGGTTGAGGGACGCTGGGTTGCCGGCCGCCGGAGCGGCGGTGGGCGGCCGGGGCGCCGGTGGCTGTGGCGTGGGCGGCGGGGCGGTGGGCAGGGGGGTGGCCGGCTGGTGGCCGGCGGCTGGGTGCGTCGGGGTGGGGTCGGTCATCGGGCTGCTCCCGTCGGGTCGTCGCTGGGGCCGGCGGCGCGTCGCCTCGCGGCGGCGCCCGCGGGGTGGGCGCGGGTGGCGGATCGCCGGGCCGGGGTGGGCGCGTTGGCCCGGTCGGCGTGGGGCGCGGCCTGGCCGGCCGGCCGCTTCGGGGACGCGGTGGGGTGCGGGGCGGCGGGGCGCTCGGCGCGGGTGGCGTCGGGTGGCTCGGCGGCGGGGGCGGCGGGCGCGGTGGGCGCGGCGGGCGCGCCGGCCGGGGTGGGCAGGGCGCGCAGCCGGTGCAGCCAGGCCACGCCGCTGGCCGACGCCAGGCCGAAGCCGAGGCAGCACACCCAGGGCAGCCAGTGGGCGCCGCCCCGCTCGCCGGCGTCCATCGCCCAGCCGACGGCCGTGTTGCCCAGGGCCGCCGCGATGCCGGAGACGACGTAGAAGACACCGAAGTAGGTGCCGGTCAGGTGGGACCGGCCGAACTGCGGTATCAGCTCCATCACGAACGGCTGCGCGATCATGGCACCGAGGTAGAGCAGCAGCGCCCCGGCGAGCACCGGCAGCAGGGCCAGGCCCGCCGCCAGCGCGCCGTCGGGCGCGCCGCGCCCGGCCACCACGAGCGGCGGCACGAACCCCAGGCTCATCACGGCCAGCCCGCAGGCGATCCAGCGGGGTCGCGCGCCCCGCTGCCCGAGCCGTCCGGTGATGCGCATCTGCAGGGCCAGGTTGGCCACCGTGCCGACGAGGAAGACCAACCCCGCGGCGCCCTCCCAGCCGCTGGCACGCCGCGCGCTGTCGGGCAGCAGCAGGTAGAGCTGGTTCTCCATGGCGAACATGCCGACCATGGCGAGCGAGAAGGCGAGGAAGGAGCGGTGCGAGACGACCTCGCGCCAGTCGCCGAGCACGCTGGTGCGGGCCGGCGGCACCGGGCGGGCGGGGAGGACCACGGCCTGGGCGGCGGTGAGCAGCGCGAAGATGGCGGCGGCGGTGAGCGCCGAGGCCCGGAAGTCGACCAGCAGCAGGGCGCTGCCGAGCAGCGGCCCGACCAGCGCGCCGGTGGTGGCGAAGACGTTGAACAGCGCGAACGCCTCGGCCTTCCGCTCCCCCGCCTCCTGGGCCAGGTAGGCGCGTACGGCCGGGTTGAACAGCGCGCCCGCCAGCCCGCTCAGCACGGAGGCGGCCAGCAGCACCGGCAGCCCGTCGCCGAGCGCGAAGAGCGCGAACCCCAGCGTGCGCAGCCCACAACCGGCGATGATCACGCCACGGGCGCCGAGCCGGTCGGCGGCCGACCCGCCGATGATGAACAGCCCCTGCTGGCTGAGGTTGCGCACGCCCAGCACGATGCCGACCACCGCGGCGGACATCCCGAGGTCCTCGCTGAGGTGCGTGGCGAGGTAGGGGATGAGCAGGTAGAAGCCGGTGTTCACGCCGAGCTGGTTGACCAGCAGCAGGCGGATGGCCAACGGGAAGCCGCGCATCGCGCGCCAGGTCTTCACGGCATGCTCTCTTCCTTGGTGGGGGTGGGTTCACGGGACGCGCGGGTTGTTGGGCTCGCGGGCACGGGGCGGGTGGGCCGGGTCGGGTCGGGTCGGGTCGAACGCCGGCGTCGCGGCCGACCGGACGGGGTCGCCGGCCGCGCGGCGGTGGGGTGCGACGCACCGCTCGTGCGCCGCCTCGCGTGCCGCCACCACGTGGCCGAACCCGCTCCGGCCGGGGCGGGTTCACGTGCCGGACGCCGCGGGCCCGGCACGGCCGGGCGGCGTGCGGCGCGGGTGAACGGGGCCCGGGCCGGCCGCCGACCCCGCGCCGTACCGCCGAGCAGGCCACCGCGCCGCGCGCCGCCGCTGCCGTCTCGTCCGGTCCCGTCCGGCCGCCGGTGCGGGTGGGGTGGGCCCGCTGGCCGGCGGCCGGCCCGTCACGTGCGGAGTCGGGGCGGCGCCGGGGCCGGGCGGGGCTCGGGCCCGACCGGGCGCACGGGGCGTACGCCCAGGCCCGCGTGGGCGCTGGCGCGGACGGTGCCGTCGGTGCCGCCGATGCCCGTCCACGGGTCGTGCGCGAGGAGGAGGTGTCCGTCCAGGTCGACCCAGCGGGCCCGGTCGGCCAGGTGCACGGCGGGCGCGATGCCGAGGGAGCTGGCGGTGAGGCAGCCGAGCATGAGCGCGGTGCCGGTGCCGGCGATGAGTTCGCCGATGCGCAGCGCGGCGTGCACACCGCCGCACTTGGCGAGCTTGACGTTGACGCCCTGGACCCGCCCCGCGAGGCGGCGCACGTCCTCGATGCTGACCGCGTCCTCGTCGGCGATGATGGGCAACGGCGAGTCGGCGGCGATGGCCGCGAGGTCGTCCGGGGTGCCGGGGGCGATGGGCTGCTCGACGGCCTCGACGCCGAGTTCGGCGTACCGGGGCAGCAGCGCGCGCGTCTCGGCCACCGTCCAGGCCCCGTTGGGGTCGAGCAGCAGCCGCAGGCCGGGGGCCTCCGCCCGGATGACGCGTACCCGCTCCAGGTCGGCCTCCGGGTCGGCCGCGCCCACCTTGACCTTGATGGTGCGGAACCCGCTGTCGGCCAGGCACCGGGCGCGCACGGCCGCGCTGACGGCGGTGGTGATGCCGATGGTGCGGGCGGTCGCGGCGGCCGGCGGGGTGAGCGTGCCGATCAGGTGGTGGGCCGGGGCCCCGGCGCGCTTGCCCACGAGGTCGAGCAGGGCCGCCTCGACCGCGGCGACCACGGCGGGCGGCGTCCCGTCGGCGGGCAGTTCCCCGGCGCGCAGGGCGCCGAGCGCGGACTCCGGGTCGGGGTGGCGCGCGAGGTCGAGCCCGGCGTCGGTCAGCAGGTGCCCGATGGTGTCGGCGTCGAGGCCGAAGTAGACGCTGGCCACCACCTCGCCGTGGCCGCGCAGGCCGCGGTGCTCGATGGTCAGCCACACCGCGTCGCGGGCGTCCATGACCGAGCGGGAGATGCGCAGGGGTTCGGCGAGCCGCAGCCGGGTGGTGCGCAGGGTGGTCTTCATGGGGTGCCCTCCAGGGGGTCGATGACCGTGGTGCAGCGCGCCCAGCCGGCGGCCTCCGCGGCACGCGGGTGCGGTATCTCCACGGGCCGGGTGGCGGCGCGGTCCGGGTCGATGCCGTGGGCCGCGGTGAAGGCGTCGTCGAAGACGCTGCCGAGGTAGCGGTGTGGGCCGTCGGGGAAGACGGTGGCGACGACGGCCCCCGGGTGCACGCGGGCGGCCCAGGCCGCGACCAGGGCGACGGCCCCGGTGCTCCAGCCGCCGCTGACGAAGCTGGTCCTGGCGAGCCGGCGGCAGGCGTGGACGGATTCGGCCGGGCCCACCCAGTGCACCTCGTCGAAGGCGTGGTAGGCCACGTTGCGCGGGTGGATGCTGCTGCCCAGGCCGCGCATCAGGCGCGCCCTGGCGGGCTGCCCGAAGATGGTGGAGCCGGTGGCGTCCACGCCGATCAGCCGCAGCGCCGGCCAGTGGCGGCGCAGCGGTCCGATGATGCCGGCGCTGTGACCGCCGGTGCCCACGCTGCACACCAGGATGTCCAGGTGGTCGAGTTGGACGGCGAGTTCGGCGGCGAGCGAGGCGTAGCCGGCGACGTTGTCGGGGTTGTTGTACTGGTCGGGCCAGTACGCGCCGGGCAGCGCGGCGAGCAGTTCGCGCAGCCGGCGGATGCGGGCGGCCTGCCAGCCGCCGTGCGGCGCGGGGTGTTCGACGATCTCCAGGCGGGCGCCGTGGGCGCGGAGCAACTGGCGCATGGAAGGTTCGAGTTCGTCGTCGCAGACGAGGACCACGGGGTGGCCGAGCGCCTGCCCGGCGAAGGCCAGGCCGATGCCGAGGGTGCCCGACGTGGACTCCACCACGGGCGCGCCGGGGGCGAGTTCGCCGCGTTCGCGGGCGCCGAGCAGCATGGCGACGGCGGCCCGCGCCTTCATGCCGCCGGCGCCGAGCCCTTCGAGCTTGGCCCAGAAGCCGGGGTGCGGGTGGGGCAGCGGGGCGGTGACGCGGGCGAGCGGGGTGCGGCCGAGCAGGGCGAGGAGTTCGTGGCTCGCGGTGGGGGCGAGCGCGGTGGTCGTCAACGGGAGCCCCCGTAGCGGTAGATGACGCCGGGGCCGCCGTCGAGCCAGAAGAACGGGTACGGCTCGGCGCACACGGCGCTGACGCCCGCGCCGATCAGCCGGGGCAGGATGGCGCTGCCGGTCTGGGCGAACATCACCAGGGGCTTGTCGTGGCGCGCGGCGTGTTCGCGCAACTCCTCGAAGGTGCCGTTGCCCAGCGTCATGCCGGAGGCCAGGATGGCGTCGCAGCGCTCCAGCTCGGCCGCCGCGTCCGTGCTGACGGGCTCGCCCCACTCGGTGCTGCCGCCCTTGAGGTCGCAGGGCAGGTAGCCGATGCCGCGCTCCCGCAACGCCTCGAGCAGCGAGTTGACGACGCCGATGACCAGCACCCGCCGCGGGCGGGCCGGTTCGAGGAGGGCGGTGACGGCGCGGGCGCGGGCCCGCGACTTGTGCAGCGAGCTTCCGGCGGGCAGCGGGTAGGGGCGGGCGCCGCTGGCCGTGTGGTGCGGCAGGGCGTGCAGCAGGTACGCGTCGAGCGCGGCGACCCGCACGGCGGGCAGCGGGTGGGTGAGCAGGGTGGCGACGTCGGTGCCGATACAGTCGTCGAGCGCGGCGGGCGGCAGTGTGCCCGGCTCCACCGCGCAGGAGCCGACGGCCTCGGCCAGGCGCAGGCTGAGCACCTCGTTGCGGTACCCGCCGCCGCGGCCCTCGTGGCGTACGGCCTGACTGGTGCTGAAGGCGACGGAGACCCGCTGGCCCGCGGGGTCGGGGCCGAGCTCGCCGGCTCGCACCCGGCGGAGCAGGTCGGCGTATCCGGTGGCGGTGCCGAGGGCGGTGCTCATCGGGTCGCCACCCGCGGGCGCAGCGCCCCGAGCAGTTCCTCGACCCGGGCGCGGGCGCCGCTGCCGGTGGGGTCGGCGGCCATGACGTGGCCGAGGTACTCGTTGTTGCTGCCGGCCGCCTTCACCGTGGCGCCCGGCTCGGCGAGTTGGGCCTCCAGGACGCCCGGGCGCTCGGCGAGGCCGTCGGCGCCCTCGATGGCCTCCAGGACGCCCGCGGTCTCCGGTACGAGGAAGCCGATGGCGGCGCTCTCCAGGCCGGTGTCGCGTGCGGCGAGGTCGGGCGTGTTGCCCAGGGCGACGTCCACGAAGGCCGCGGCGAGGTCGATGCCGGTGACGTGGCGTACGAGTTCGGTGATGCGGTTGCCCGCGGGCCGGGGGTTGACCTCCACGACCCGGGGGCCGTGGGCGGTGAGCTTGATCTCGGTGTGCGCCACGACGTGGTCGAGGCCGAGCGCGGCCAGCGCGTCCTGGGCGGTGCTCGCGGCGGCGGTGGTGGCCTCGGCGTCGAGGGCGGCGGGGAACATGTGGCCCGTCTCGATGAACGCCGGTGCCCCGCCGACGCTCTTGTCGGTGACGCCCACGACGTGGCTCTTGCCGTCGAACGAGACGGTCTCGACGCTGACTTCGGGGCCTTCGAGGAGTTCTTCGAGGAGCACCTGCGGGGCGCGCCGCTGGCCGCGCGCGTTGACGGGGAAGTCGGCGAGGGCCCGATAGGCGCGGGAGAGGTCGCCCTCGTAGTCGACGCGCCGTACGAACATGCCGGCGCACAGGTCCACGGGCTTGATGACCAGCGGGTAGCCGATTTCGCGGGCGGCCTCGGCGGCCTGGGCCCAGTCGGTACAGACGGCGAACCGGGGCCCCGGCACGCCGGCGGCGTGCAGCACGCGCCGCGTGGCGTCCTTGCGGCAGGCGTCCGCCACGGCGCCGGGCGGCGCGCCGGGCAGTCCGAGCCGGGCCGCGACCTCGGCGACCGCGGGGAGGTAGTAGTCGCACGAGGTGATGACGCCGTCGAAGCCGAGCGCGGCGTGCAGCCGCTCCACCTGCGGGAGCAACGCCTGGGTGTCGTTGGTGTCCCAGGTGAGGACGTTGCGCGCGCCGAGCAGCGGGTGGCTGACGCCCTCGGGGGCGCTGCGCAGGTAGTGGTGCAGGTCACGGGTGAGGAACGTGAACTCGTGCCCGCTCTCCCGCACGGCGCGCGGCAGCAGCCGGCTCATGGACCCGACCCAGCTTTCGATCATCAGAAGGTGACCCACAACTCTCCTTTTCGCCAGGGAACTTGGGAGTCCGGGCACACGAGGGGGAGCCCCCTGGCGGCCGGGACCGTGTTGACCAAGAGCACACGCTATCGATAATCATTTTCATTGTCACCTAGCTGAACCACTGATCTTCCGATTGCGAGCTTCGCCATGCCCTCCGCCACCCCGACCTCGACACCCGCGGCGCCGACCGCCCCGACGAGCACCCGAACCACCCCGCCACGCGCCCGACGCGCCGCCACCACGGCCGCGCTCGCCGCCAGCGTCGCCGCGCTCATACCACCCATATCGCCGCTGTCGCCGCTCTCACCCCTCTCGCCCATATCCCCTATATCGCCGTCAGCCGCGCATGCCGCGTCCCGCTCCGCCGCCGCCCCGCGCCCCACCATCGACTTCGGTCCGTGCCCGGCCTCGGTGCCGACCCCGCCGCCCGGCGAGCGGGTCGAGTGCGGCACGGTGAGGGTGCCGCTGGACTGGAAGCGCCCCGCCGGGCCCGCGCTCGACATCGCCGTCTCCCGGGTCCGCGCCTCGGGCACCGCCGCCGAGCGGCGCGGCGCCCTGCTGGTCAACCCCGGCGGCCCGGGCGGCTCCGGACTGCCCTACGCCGTGACCAAGCGCGCCAAGCTCCCGGAGCAGGTGCGCCGCGCGTACGACGTCGTCGGCTTCGACCCGCGCGGCGTGGGCCACAGCGCCCCCGCCGACTGCGGCCCGATGGGTGGCCTGTTCGCCAGCCCGGGCGCCGACCCGCTGCCGACCGACGCCGCCGACGAGCGGCGCCACCTGGCAGCGCTGCGCCACCTGGCCGATGACTGCGCCCACGGCGCGGGCCCGGCGGCGCTCGACGCGCTGTCCACCGAGGCGACGGCGCGCGACATGGACGCCATCCGCGCCGCGCTCGGCGAGCCCCGCGCCCACTTCCTCGGCGTCTCCTACGGCAGCTACCTGGGCGCGGCGTACGCGACGCTCTTCCCGGACCGCGCCGGTCGGATGGTGCTGGACAGCGTTGTCGGGCCGTGGAGTTGGCACGACTTCGACGTCCGCCAGGCCGCGGCGCTGCTGCGCCAGCGCGAGGTGCTCTTCGGCTGGCTGGCCGGCGACCCGGACCGGTACGGGCTCGGCGAGAGCGCCGGCCAGGTGCGGGCGGCGTACGCGCGGGCGCGTGATCGGCTCGCGGCCCGGCCGGTGGACGGCTTCGGCCCGGCCGAGTTCGACCGCGCCGTCTACCGGGCGCTCGGCCGCACCGAGCGCTGGGCCCCGCTCGGCGACGGGCTGCGCGACTACCTGCGCACTGGCAACGTTGCCAAGCTGCGGCCGGCGGCGCCGTTCGGCGACGCGGCATCGCGCAACTACGAGGCGGCCAACCGCATCGTCAAGTGCGCGGACGGCCCGAGCCCCAGCCCGCGGCGGGTGGTCGCCGACCTGCGCGGGCTGCGCCGGCTCGACCCGTACCCGCTCCTGACCGGTCTGGAGGCCAGCGCCTGCGCCTACTGGCACCACCGGCCGCGCCACCGCACCCCGCTCGGCGGGCCGCGGGCGGCTTCGGCGCTGCTGGTCGCCAGCGAGCACGACCCGGTCACCCCGCTGGCCGGGGCCCGGCGGTTGGCGGCCCGGCTGCCGGGCGCGCGGCTGGTCACCCTGCACGACGACTACTCGCACGGCGTCTTCGCCAGCCGGGGCAACCCGTGCGTGGACCGCGCGACGACGGCGTACCTGCTCACCGGCGACCTCCCCGCCGCCGACGTCACCTGCCGGGGGGCCGGTTTGCCGCGGCACGAGGCGCGGTAGTCGTCCGCCGCGCCGCGTGTCGCCCGCGCCCGGGCGACACGCGGCGCCCGCGGGAAGCGGCGCCGCCCGCCCCTCGGGTGGTACGCATGGCGCACTTCCGCGGCGAGCAGGGCGAGGAGCGAGGCATGGAGTGGTTCACGGCGGACGGCTACTGGTGGAGCCGGCTGGCCTTCCAACGGGCTCTGGCCGCCCTCTATCTGACGGCGTTCCTGACCGCGGCCCTCCAGTTCCGGGCGCTGCTCGGCGAGCGCGGGCTCACGCCCATCCCCCGGTTCGTGGCCCGGGTGCCGTTCCGCGCCGCGCCCAGCCTCTTCCACTTCTCGTACTCCGACCGCCGCTTCGCCGCCGTGGCCTGGTTCGGGGTCGCGCTGTCGGCGGCCGTCCTGGTGGGCTGCGCCGACGCGGTGCCGCTGTGGGCCGGGGTGCTGATGTGGGCCGTGCTGTGGGCGCTGTACCTCTCGATCGTCAACGTCGGCCAGACCTGGTACGGGTTCGGCTGGGAGTCGCTGCTCCTTGAGGCCGGCTTCCTGGCCATCTTCCTGGGGAACGCGCGCGTCGGCCCCCCGGTGCTCGTGCTGTGGCTGGTGCGCTGGCTGCTGTTCCGGGTCGAGTTCGGCGCGGGCCTGATCAAGATGCGCGGCGACCGCTGCTGGCGCGAGCTGACCTGCCTGGACTACCACCACGAGACGCAGCCCATGCCGGGCCCGCTGAGCTGGTTCTTCCACCGGCTGCCGAAGCCGCTGCACCGGGTGGAGACGGCGGCCAACCACGTCGCCCAGCTCGTCGTCCCGTTCGCCCTGTTCACCCCGCAACCCGTGGCCACCTGGGCCGCGTTGGCCGTCATCGTCACCCAGCTCTGGCTGGTGCTCTCGGGCAACTTCGCCTGGCTGAACTGGATCACCATCGCCCTCGCGCTGACCGCCGTCGACGGCCACCTGATCGGCGACCTCCTGGCCCTGTCCGACCCGGCCGAGCGCGGCGATCCCCCGCTGTGGTTCACCGTGTTGGTGCTGGCCGCGACCGCGTTGGTGGTGGTGCTCAGCTACTGGCCCGCCCGTAACCTGGTGGCCAGGCGGCAGCGGATGAACGCCTCGTTCAACCCGTTCCACATCGCCGGCGCCTACGGCGCGTTCGGCAGCGTCAACCGCCACCGGCACGAGGTGGTCATCGAGGGCACCGACGACCCGCCCGGCACACCCGAACCACGGTGGCGCGCCTACGAGTTCAAGGGCAAGCCGGGTGATCCACGGCGCGTGCCGCGCCCGTGCGCCCCGTACCACCGGCGGCTGGACTGGATGATGTGGTTCGCCGCGATGTCCCCCGCGTTCGCCCGGCCGTGGTTCGCGCCGTTGCTCGGCAAGCTGCTGGAGGGGGACCGCGCGACGCTGCGGTTGCTGCGCACCAACCCGTTCCCGGACGCGCCGCCCGCCCAGGTGCGGGCCAGGCGCTACGCGTACCGCTTCACCACCTGGCGCGAGCTGCGCGCGACGGGCCAGTGGTGGCACCGCACCCCCGCCGGCGCCTACCTGCCGCCGGTGACGCTGGAGACCCTGTCCACCACGGCCCGCCGCGCGGGGTTCGCCCCGCCACCCGAGGGGCCCTGACCCCGCGGCGGGCGGGTCCCCCGGGGCGGGGGATGGTGGGCGGTGGTGGCATCAGGCTGCGTCGAGGGCCGCGCGGGCACGGAGCGCGGCGACGGCCGCCGCCGGGTCGTCGGCGTAGAAGCGGAAGGTGCGGGCCCGCGCCAACCCACCCAACGGTCGTACGAAGACCACCGGCTCCCGCAGTTCCACGGTGACGGTCACCTGGCTGGCCACGGCGAGGTCGGCGGCGCCGTGCGCGTCAACGGCCGCCAGCCTGCTCTCGGGGAAGCGGCGGTCGACGCGGACGGCCGCGATGTGCCCCGCGGGGACCCGGATGTCGAGCAGCACCCCGTACCGCAGCCGCAGCGAGCCGTCGGCGCCGATGACGTGCGGGCGTACGACGCAGGAGGCGTGCAGGGCGATGACGAAGTACACGCCCCACACGTCCACCACCAGGGTGATCGTGTGCAGCAGGGGCCAGGGGATGAGGTACGCGAGCGCCACCGTCTCCACGACGCTCACGAACAGGAGGCCGTACATGACGGCCGCCTGCCCCGACGCGTACGGGGCCGCCGTGTCACCCGCGCGCACGCCGTGCGGCCCCCGGCGCGTCACCCAGCGCAGCGAGCTGGTGAACAGCCGTACCTCGTGGGCGACGAGCCGGCGCACGAGCGTCGGCACCGCGTCCGCGACGGCGGCCACGGCGGCGGGGCGCCAGCCCAACCCGGTGCGCCGGTGGCGGCGGCAGTCCACCGCGAGGAGCGTCGCCATGGCCACCACGGCGGCGAGCGTCACCACCCCCACGCCGGCCCGCACCACGGGCGGGACGCGGGTGCCGGAGGCCAGGCACAGCACCAGCGCCAGTTCGCCGAGCGCCGTTGCCGACGCCGACCACCGCACGAGCGTGCGCGACACCGGCAGGCCGGTCATCGGACCCGCTCCTGGAGCAGCCGGATGGCACCGCGCACGGCCGCCGCCTGCGCCGGCGCCAGGTCCGCGAAGAGTGCCGCGGCGAAGCCGTCACCGGCGGTCTCCGGCTCCCACTCCCCCGCGGGGACCATGTGCGCGATGATCTCCGGCGGCAGGAAGTCCACGGCGGCACGGGCCGTCGCCTCCACCCGGGGGTCGTCCTCGGGTGCCTGGGCCAACTCGTCGAACCGCGCGTAGACCTCGTACGCCCGCGCGACGGCCTCCGGATCAGACCCCAACGCCCCCATCAGGCCGTCCAGCCAGCCGCGGTCGGCGCCGTCCGGGGCGGCGGTCTCCAGCAGGGCCAGCAGCTCGCGCTCCTTGGCCGCCATGGCGGGTTCCGGGCCCGGCATCTGGGCCGAGACGCGGGCCATCTCGTCGAACAGGGTGGTCAGAGCCGGTGAGACCGGTGCCTCGGCGGGCAGCCTGCCGCCCTCCTCGACCTGTCGCAGCAGTTGCGCCAGGCGCGCGCGGCGCTGCCGGATGGCCTCCTCCTGGCGGGCCAGGTCGGCGTCGAGTTCGGCGAGCACCTCGGCCAGCTCCCGGCCGGCGTCGTCGGCGATGACGTCGCGCACCTCGTCCAGGCTCAGCCCGAGTTCGACGAGGCGGCGGATGCGCGCGAGTTCGACGGCGTCGCGCAGCGAGTACGACCGGTATCCGTTGGGGTGTCGCGGGGGCTCGGGCAGCAGGCCGATGCGGTGGTAGTGCCGCACGGCGCGTGGGGTGATGCCGGCTACGCCGGCGAGTTCTCCGATGCGCATACCGCCAGTAGAAACGTTGTCGTTGCGACAGGGTCAAGCGCCGGCGGGAGCGGGGTGACGCTCGCGCACGGCGTGCGGTGTCCCGCGAGGACGTGCGGGACACCGCGCCGGGGCCACGACCAGCGTCGGACCGGTGGCTTGGGCGGGTTACGTGAGGTCGGCGAGGAGCCCGTCCAGGGCGTTCGTCAGGGCTGTCGCGTTGGCCGGGTCGAACCAGGTGGTGCGGACGCGCTCGTTGTTCCCTCCGGGCGTCTCGTGGTCGGTGGCGAGTTGGGACAGTGAACGGGTCTCGTCGCCCAGCGAGCGGCCGACGTCGCGGAACAGGCCGCGCACGTACCGGTCGGCGGCGTCCGGGGCGATGCCGTGGTCGGTGGCCCACGAGGTGAGCGTGGCGAGGTAGGCGTAGTGGGCGGTGAGGGTTCCGGTCAGCGCGGAGCAGACGTTGAAGGCGTCCTCGTCCGCGACCGGGAGCGCTCCGCCCAGCCGTTCGAAGAGGGAGTCCACCACCGGGTGCGCGGGGTAGGTCACGGTGACGGAGCGGCGCTCGCGCGCGGCGGGCAGCGGGATGGCGCGGACGATCGGGGCGTCGGTGGCCAGGGTTCGGCGCAGGTCGTCGGTGGCGACCCCGGCCATCAGGCTGACCACGGTCCTGTCGTCCTCGATCGTCAGCCCGGCCAGTGCCTCGTGGTGGTCCTGTCGGCGTACGGCGATGATCACCACGTCGGAGCGGTCAAGGACCTCCTGGTTGGAGGCGCACACCCGCACGCCCTCGAAACGCTCGGCCAGGTCGGCGGCGGTGCGGGCCCCTCGGGGAGAGAGGTGGACCTCCGGCGACGCACCGCCCCCGTGGCGCAGGCCCTCGACGATGGCCCGGCCGATCTCGCCCACTCCGATGACGCCGACGCCGCGCACTGTGTCTTCTCCCATGGTGGACAGCGCTCCTTTCGTCACTTCGCCAGGGCCGTGCGGAGGAACGCGAGGATCTCCGCCTGGGCGGCCTCGGCCTGTGGTTCCACACCGGGCAGGGTGAGGAAGGCGTGCTTGGCTTCCGGGTACTCGGAAAGCCGCACGGGGTTCCCCGCCTGGCTCAGTCGCTCGGCATAGCGGCGGCCGTGGTCGGCGAGCGCGTCCTGGGTGGGCACGACCACGAGCGCCGGGGCGAGCCCGCTCAGGTCGCCCGCGTGCAGCGGTGAGAGCGCGTCGGCGTCGGCGCCCGGCGGGACGGCGAGTCGCCGCACGTACCGCAGGAGCGGCAGGGCCCGGGACGGGTGGTACGCGTACCGGGCGATCGAGGGGTGGTCGAACATCGCCTCGGTCATGTCGACCGCGGGGTTGACCAGCACCTGTGCCAGGAGCCGGAGGCCGGCCTCCCGCGCCCGGATGGCGGTGAGCGCGCTGATCAGCGCGCCACAGCTCTCACCGAAGACGGCCACGCGTGCTGGATCGACGCCCCACCGCGCGGCGTGGCGCACCAGGTGCTGGAGCACGTCCCAGCCGTCGTCGGCGGCGTTCGCGAGCGGGCTGTCGGGGGCCAGGAGGCGGTGCTCGACCGAGACGACGAGGGCGGGTAGCCGCGCGGCGAGGTGACTGTTGGTCCAGTCGCACTGTGTCGCCGTGCCCACGAAGCCACCTCCGTGGACATGGACCACGAGCGGCAGGTCGGTGCGGGCCGCGCCGTCGTCGCCTCCCGTCGGTGCCGGCCGGTAGACCCGCACCGGTACGGCGCGGTCGGGCAGCGCGATCTCCCGCCAGTCGATCGCGGCGCCGGCGTGCGGCTCTCCGAGGAACGCCCGCGCCGCCTCGGAGGCCCGGAAGCGGTTCTCCGCGGCGCGGTAGACGAGCAGTTCCTCCGTCGTGATCGTCGAGAAGTCCGGCTCTGGCGGCCGTGTCGCGGCAGTCGTCTCGTTCACGTGTCCCTCTCCCCTCCCGGCCGGACGCCGGGTGTCATCGCGGCTGGTCCGCAGCTCGCACTCGATTATGCACGCGGTGCGTGCAACAGCAAGTGCATGGATTAGGCTGAACCCGACGAGAGGAGCGCGATGACGGGCCGCAGGCGATGGTCGACCGAGGAGATCCTGGACACGGCGGTGGAGCTGCTGCGTACGAGCGACGCGGAGTCGTTCAGCGTGCGCAAGCTCGCCGCGGCGCTCGGAACCGACTCCTCCAGCCTCTACCGGCACTTCCGCAACAAGACCGAACTGCTGCACGCGGCTGCCGACCGCATCCTGCTGAGCGCCATGGACGGCTACCACCCGGAGGGCGACTGGAAGCAGCGCATCGCCGCGGTGGCCCTGCGCCTGCGCGACACCTTCGGCGAGCAGCCCCAACTCGCCACGGTGTGGGGCCGTTACGGGTCCGGCGGCACCGGCTCCCGGCGGGTCATGGAGGAACTGCTCCAGGCCCTGCGCGCGTCCGGCCTGCCCGACGAGGAGGTCCCGGTGCGGTACCACCGCATCGTGGTCGTCGTCGCCGCGCTCATCGCCGCCGAGGCCGGCATGAGCACCATCGGCCCCAAGGAGTACGAGCAGGGCATGGAACAGTTCCGCGTCGCGGTGCTCGGCGCCGACCCCGAGGACTTTCCCGCCCTGGCCCACTTCGCCCGGGACATCCGCCCTCTCGGCGTGGACCGCCGGGCCGCGTTCGAGGAAGCCCTCGCCGCCCAACTCGCCCACGTCGAGGCCCAACTCCCCTGACGCCCCGGAGCGCCGGTGCGGTGTGGCCGGGCCACGCCGGCGCCGCAGGTCAGGGTGTCGGTGGCCGGCTGCCGGCGGGGAGGCCGACGTCCTCGCGCGGGCGCGAGGTGGGGTGGGGCGTCGTTCAGGCCGAGCCCGCCAGCCGGCCGCTCGCCGGGCGCTCGGGGCCGGGGCGAGCCCCCTTACGGGCACGGCGCCACCGCCGCCACGGGCCCAACTCCCCACCCGCCGCCGCTCCGTTCGACGCCGGGACCGGCGCCGGCCGGCTACTTAAGTCACCGGCCGCGCGACCGATGGCCGATGTCCTGCCCCCGGCCCCGTTCCTAGCGTGCGGATCATGGATGACAGCAGTACGCTCCGGCCGGCCGACGGGGCCGCGGCAACCCCGTCGGACACCACCGCACCCGCCGCGCCGCCCCCGGCGCCCGCCACGGACGGCACCTCCCGTCGGCCCGCACGCGGCGGCGTGCGCGACGCCGAACGCAGCCTCGCCCCCGACCTCGCGCGCGGCGCGATGCTGCTCATGATCGTGTTGTCCAACACGGTCTTCCACCTCTGGGACGCGCAGCACGGCCCGTCCGGCTGGCACCCCGACGAGGGCTCCGCGCTCGACCGGATCGCGCAGTTCCTCCTCATCACCGTGGTGGACCTGCGGGTCAACCCGCTCTTCGCCTTCCTCTTCGGCTACGGCATGACCCAACTCCTGCTGCGCCAGCGGGCGGCCGGCACCAGCGAGCGCTCCGCGACCAGGTTGCTGCGCCGCCGCGGTCTGTGGTTGGTGGCCTTCGGCTTCGCCCACGCCGCGCTGCTGCTCGGCGGCGACATCATCGGCTTCTACGGCGTCGTCTGCCTCCTGATCGGCGGGCTGTTCCTGCGCCGGAGCGACCGCACGGTACTGATCGCGGCCGGGGTCGCGGTGGTGCTGTCGGTCGCCCTGATGACCCCCGGACTCGTGGCGGTGGCGAGCGGTGACCTGGACGCCCTGGGCAGCACCGGCGGCGACCCCTCGACCGACGCGTACGCCTCGGGCGAGGAGAACGCGCTCGCCGCGGCCGGCACGCGGCTGCTCACCTGGTCGTTCATCACCTCGCTCGGCCCCGTGCTGTCCTTCGCCTCGCACGCGGCCGTGCTGCTCGGGTTCTGGGCGGCGCGACGGCGGGTGCTCGAGGAACCACACCGACACCGCGCGCTCCTGGGCCGGACTGCCGTCGTGGGCCTGACGATCAGCCTGGCGGGCTCGCTGCCCTCGGCCCTCGCCCACGTGGGCGCGCTCGACGTGCCGGGCGAGGCGGTCTCCGAGGAGGGCGCGCTGCACCTGGTCCTTGAGGGCACCGGGCTCGCCGGCGGCCTCGGGTACGTGGCGCTGTTCGGCCTGCTGGCCGACCGCCTCGCGCGCCGCCCCCGGCACGGGCGGGCGGTGCGCGCGGTGCGCGCCGTCGGCAAGCGCTCCCTGTCCTGCTACGTCGGCCACTCGCTGGTCTTCGCGCCGCTGCTCGCCGCCTGGGGCCTGGGCCTGGGCGGCGCGTTCGGCAGCGCCGGGATGGTGGCCTTCGCCGTCGGCGTGTGGCTGTTGAGCGCGGTGGTGGCGTACGGGTTGGAGCGGGCGGGGCGGCGCGGACCGGCCGAGGCGGCGCTGCGGCGGCTGACGTACGGGCGGGCCGCCGACGCCACCCGCCGCTGACGGCGCCCGGTGGCCCGGGAGGGCCACGGACGAGTGGGCCGCTGGTCCGGGCCGGCCGCCCGGGGTGGGCCGGCCCGGCGGGCGGAGCGCGGGGACGGCGGCGCGCGGTGGGTCAGGGCAGGTCGCGGGCGCCGAGGCGCAGGTGCTCGATGTGGTAGACCGCCTCGTCCAGGAGTTGGGCGACGTGGTGGTCGTAGAGGCTGTAGACGATGCGCCGGCCCTGCCGGGAGCCGGTGACCAGGCCGAGGGCGCGCAGCAGGCGCAGTTGGTGGGAGACCGCGGACTGTTCCATGCCGACCGCATCGGCCAGCTCGGTCACCGGGCACGGCCCCTGTCGCAGCCGGGTGAGGATCATCAGCCGCGACGGCGTCGCCAGGGCCTGGAGCGTGGCGGCGATGGTGGCGGCGGAATCCGCGTCGAGCAGTTCCACCGGGGTGGTCTCACCCCTTGCTCCGTTAGCTCCGTGTCCCATACGGGTCATCGTAGTCGCGACCTTACGCAAACAAGTGAAGAGATCTTCATGTGTTCGGCTATGGTGAGGGGACCCCGTCCGTTCCCGGCCCGCGAAGAGGTACGCCGCCATGGCAGCTCAACTCGTCGACGAGCACCGCCTCCCCTCCCCCGCCGCCCCGGGTGGCCCGCCGCCACCGCGCCCGACCCGTCTGACCGCGCTGCCCGAGGTGCGCTGGGCCGCGCTCGCCGCCCTCGCCTTCGCGCTGGCCTTCCCCCTGGACCTGGCCGGCGCCCCCGCCTGGACGTGGGGCCCGCTGTACGCGGTGTGTTACGCGGCGGGCGGCTGGGAGCCGGGGCACGCGGGCCTGCTGGCGCTGCGCGCCAGGACCCTCGACGTCGACCTGCTGATGGTGGTCGCCGCGCTGGGCGCCGCGAGCATCGGCCAGTTCCTGGACGGCGGGCTGCTGATCGTCATCTTCGCCACCTCCGGTGCCCTGGAGGCGCTGGCCACCCGGCGCACGGCCGACTCGGTGCGTGGACTGCTCGACCTGGCTCCGGCCACCGCGCTGCGGCTGGCCGCCGACGGCACCGAACAGCGCGTGGAAGTGGCCGAGTTGCGGGTCGGCGACACGGTGGTGGTGCGTCCGGGCGAGCGGCTGCCGGCCGACGGCACGGTGATCGAGGGCGCCAGCGACGTGGACCAGGCCACCATCACCGGCGAGCCGCTGCCGGTGGCCAAGCGACCCGGCGACGACGTGTTCGCCGGCACCCTCAACGGCACGGGCGCGCTGCGCGTGCGGGTGGACCGTGGCCCCGGGGACTTCGTCATCGCCCGGATCGTGGCCATGGTCGAGGAGGCCAGCGAGACCAAGGCGCCGACCCAGTTGTTCATCGAGAAGGTCGAGCAGCGCTACTCGGTCGGCGTGGTCGTGGCCACCCTGGCGCTGTTCGCCGTCCCGCTGGCGCTCGGCGCGGAGTTCACCGAGACGCTGCTGCGCGCCATGACGTTCATGATCGTGGCGTCGCCGTGCGCGGTGGTCCTGGCCACCATGCCGCCGCTGCTGTCGGCCATCGCCAACGCGGGCCGGCACGGCGTGCTGGTGAAGTCCGCCGTGGTGATGGAGCGGCTGGGCGAGGTGAGCCAGGTCGCCCTGGACAAGACCGGCACCCTGACCGAGGGCGCGCCCCGGGTGGCGGCCGTGCGGGTGCTCGGGCAGGAGGCACCGGGCGGTGGTGGTGCGACCGCCGCCTCCGCCGTGGTCGCGCGCGACACCGCCCTGGCGCTGGCCGCGGCCGCCGAGCAGCCCAGCGAACATCCGCTGGCGCGGGCCGTGGTGGACGCGGCCCACGAGCGCGGTCTGACCCTGGAGCCCGCCGACGCGTTCACCTCCGCGCCCGGCAGCGGGGTGCGCGCGGTGGTGGCGGGCCAGGAGGTACGGGTCGGCAGTCCGACCGCGACGCTGGGCGAGCGCGCCCGCGCCGCAGCGCCGCTGGGCATCGCGCACGGCTATGCCGACGCGCCGCCCGCGCCACCGCGCGAGCACCCGGACGGCGCCTTCCATCCGGCGGGCCGCGCCTCCCGGCCAGCGCCTGCCGAGGCGTCGCGCGCGCTGGCCGGCACTCCGCGGGCGGGCGCCGAGGCCGCGCCGGAGGTGGCCGAGGCGTGGCGGGTGGTGGACGAGGAGGAGGGCGCGGGACGGACCGCCGTGGTCGTCCTGGTGGCCGGCCGGCCCGTGGCGGTGCTGGCCGTCGAGGACCGTACGCGCGCGGGCGCGGCCGACGCCGTCGCCGCGCTGCGCGAACTCACCGGTTCCGAGCCCGCGTTGCTCACCGGCGACAACGGGCGCGCCGCGGCCCGGCTCGCCGCCGAGACCGGCATCGGCGACGTGCGGGCCGACCTCCTGCCGCAGGACAAGGTCGCGTCCGTACGGGCCTGGCAGGAGGCCGGGCACAGGGTGCTCGTCGTCGGTGACGGGGTCAACGACGCCCCGGCGCTCGCCGCCGCGCACAGCGGCATCGCCATGGGCCGGGCCGGCTCCGACCTGGCCCTGGAGACGGCGGACGCGGTGGTCGTACGCGACGAACTGGGCACCGTGCCCGCCGTGGTGGCCCTCTCCCGTCGGGCCCGCCGGGTGGTCCGGCAGAACCTGGTCATCGCCTCGGTGTGCATCGGCACCCTGGTGGCCTGGGACCTGTTCGGACACCTCCCGCTGCCGCTCGGCGTCGCCGGCCACGAGGGCTCCACCGTGCTGGTGGGGCTGAACGGCCTCCGGCTGCTGCGCGGCGCTGCCTGGAGGCGGGCGGCGGCCTGACGCCGGGTGCGCCCGGCGCGGCGGGACAGGTCCCGGCGCCGCGCCGGGGCGGGCGGCCCGTCGCGCGGCCGGCCGCGCGTGAGGTGGCGGCTGCTGGTCACCCGCGCGCGGCCTGGGCCACCGTGCCACGGGCATCCGCTCAGCCCGCGCCCTCCGTCGTGGGAGCGGCCGGGCCGGCGGTGGTCGCACCGCCGCTCGTGCGGCGGCCCGGCAGCACCCAGGACAGCAGGGCCGCCGCCGCGAGCAGGCCGGCGGCGACCGACAGGGCGGCGCCGTAGCCGTGGTCGAGCGCGGCCAGGGCCGGGTCGCCGGCGGAGCGGGCGGCTTCACCGCGACTGGCGGCCACGCTCACCGTCACCGCGAGGCCCAGCGAACCGCCCACCTGTTGCGCGCTGTTGAGCACGCCGGAGGCCATCCCGGCCTCGTCGTCGCCGACACCGGTGGTGGCCGCGCTGGCCAGCGGTACGAAGCAGGCGCCGATGCCCGCGCTGGTGAGCAGCGAGGGGCCGAGGACGGTGGCGAGGAACGTGCCGTCCACGCCGAGGCGGCTGAACCACAGCAGGCCGAGCGCCCCCACCGCCGCGCCGCTGAACACTAACGCGCGCGGCCCGGTACGTCCGTAGAGCCGGCTGGCGAGCAGGGCGCTGGCGGTGAAGCCGGCGCAGAACGGCAGGAAGGCCAACCCGGTGGCGGCCGGGCCCAGGGCGAGGACCCGTTGCAGGTAGAGGGAGACGAAGTAGAAGCTGGCGAACTGGCCCGAGGCGAGCAGGAGCATCGTCGCGTTGGCGCCGCCGACGGCGCGGTGGGTGAGCAGGCCGAGGCGGACCAGTGGCTGTGCGGCCCGCCGCGACTCCTGCCAGCCGAAGGCGGTGAGCAGGGCAACGGCCGCGCCCAGGGTGCCCACCGTGGCCGCCGAGGTCCAGCCGTCGTCGGCGGTGCGCACCACGCCGTAGACCAGCGCCGCCAGTCCGGCCGGGGCGAGCAGCGCGCCGACCAGGTCGAGGCGCGGGCGGCGCGCGGGGCGGTGGTCGGGGATCGCGCGCCCCGCCACGAGGGCCAGCGCCACGATCGGCACGTTGACGAGCAGCACCCAGCGCCAGTTGAGGTACTCGGTCAGCACGCCGCCGATCAGCACGCCGGAGGCGCCGCCGGCCGCGCCCGCCGCGCTCCACAGCCCGAGCGCGCGGGCCCGGCCCGTGGCGGGGAAGACGGTGGTGACGATGGTCAGGGCGACCGGCGCCAGGACGGCGGCGCCGAGCCCCTGCACCGCGCGCGCCGCCACCAGCGCCGGCGGCACCTGGGCGAGGCCGCCCGCCAGGCTCGCGAGCCCGAACAGGCCGAGCCCGAGCCACAGCACGCGCCGCGGCCCGAAGAAGTCGGCGGCCCGCCCGCCGAGCAGCAGGAAGCCGCCGAAGACCAGCGTGTAGGCGTTGACCACCCATAACAGCCCGGACTCGCTGAACCCCAGGTCACTGCGCATGTCCGGCAGCGCCACGTTCACCACGGAGGCGTCCAGCGTGACCATGAACTGCACGCCCACCACCACGGCCAGCACCACCGCGTAACGCACGGCCGCCTCCGGCGCCCCGTTCCGCCGTACGCCATCGGCGTGCCGTCCTGGGCGCGCCGCGCCCGGGACGGCGCGCCGGGGCGCCGCGCGCCCGCCGTCGACCCACTCCGCCTCGGCCCGCGGCGCTCCGTCCGCCCCTCCCCCGGTGGCGGGCGTCGCGTCCCGGCGCCCGCCGTGCGGCTGTGTCGGCCCGTCGTCGCGCATGCTGCTCCTCCGTACGGTGGTGAGAGTGGTGAGGTGAGTGAGCTGAGTGAAGTGGGCGAGGTGGTGGTCGGTGCGCGAAAGGCGGCATGGCTCGCTACCGGGCACGCCCCGCCACGGTCGGGGCGTGCCCTGCGGCGAGGCCCGACGCGAATTAACGTACACGTACAATAAAAGTATCCTCAAGCCTCCGCGGCGGCTCTGGCGGCGCGGCGCGGGCGAGGAGAGACGGGGCGAGACGATGAGGGCAGAGCGCTGACCGGGAACGCGACCACCAGACCGAGACGGGGGCGGCCACCGCGGCTCTCGCGCGAGCAGATCGTCGAGACGGCCCACGAGATCATCCTCAGGGAGGGCGCCGAGCACCTGACGATGCGACGGCTGGCCAGCGCGCTGCGCAGCACGCCGATGGCCGTCTACCACCACGTACGGGACAAGGACGAGTTGCTCGGGCTCGTCCTGGAGCACGTCGCGCGCGGCCTGCCCCGGCCCGAGTTGCCCGAGCAGCCGCGGGAGCGGCTGCTGGCGGCGTGCACGCTGATGTACCGGGCGTTCCTGGACAACCCGTGGGTGGTGCCGATCGTCGCGCGCGGCGACCTGGTGGGGGTGTCGGCCGTCTGGATGACCGAGGAGATCATGGCCGCGCTCGTGGCGCTCGGCCTCGACGACCAGCACGCCTTCCGGACGCACCAGACCATCTGGTACTTCACGGCCGGTCAGGTCATGTCCGCGGCGCACAGACCGGGCGCGACGGACGGCGCCACGGGGCAGACGGGCGAGCCGGCGCCGCACTACGTCGACGTGGCCATGGCCAGCCGGGACCCGGCCGAGTTCCCCCACCTGGCCCGCCTGGTGGGGCGTTCACGCCACTGGGAGGCCGAGTACCGCTACGCGGACGGCCTCGGCCACATCCTGGACGGCGCCCTGCCGCGGCACGGCGCGGCGGACGGCGCCACGCCCTGACCGGGTGCGCAGACGGCCGCGCGCCGGCCGATCCGCGAGACGCGGTCCGGCCGGCGCGCGGCGGGTTGGACGGGTGGGTCAGGCCACGCCGAGGACGCCCTTGACGGCCTCGCGCGCCTCCTGCGGCGTGTCGGCGGCCAGGGCGGCGCGGGCCGCCTCCTGGCAGGCCGCCAGCGTGTACTGCGCCAGCGTGGCGCGCACCCGCGGGATGGCGGTGGGGCTCATCGACAGGCTCGTGACGCCCAGGCCGGTCAGGACGCAGGCCAGCAGCGGGTCGGCGGCGGCCTCGCCACACACCCCGCAGCTCTTGCCCCGCGTCTGTGCGGCCTGCGCCGCCGCGTGCACCAGGTCGAGCAGGGCGGGCTGCCAGGGGTCCTGGAGCCGCGCCAGCGAACCGGTCTGCCGGTCGGCCGCGAAGGTGTACTGGGCCAGGTCGTTGGTGCCCAGCGACAGGAAGTCCACCTCGCGCAGCAGCGCACCCGCGCGCAGCGCGGCGGAGGGGATCTCCACCATCGCGCCCACCTTGGCGGGCAGCCCGGCGGCCTGGCAGGCCGCGGCGAACTGCGCCGCGTCCGCCCGGTCGGCCACCATCGGCGCCATCACCTCAAGCCGCACCGACAGCCCGTCGGCGGCGCGCGCCAGCGCCGTGAGCTGGCCCGCCAGCACCTCGGGGTGGTCGAGCAGGGTACGCAGGCCGCGCACGCCGAGCGCCGGGTTCGGCTCCTCGGCGGGGGTGAGGAAGTCCAGCGGCTTGTCGGCGCCGGCGTCCAGCACCCGCACCACCACGCGCCCCTCGGGGAAGGCTTCGAGCACCTGCCGGTACGCCTCCTGCTGCACCTCGACCGAGGGCGCCTGCTTGTGGTCGTCCAGGAACAGGAACTCGGTCCGGAACAGGCCCACGCCCTCCGCTCCGGCCTGCACGGCCGCGGCCACGTCGCCGACCCCGCCGATGTTGGCCAGCAGCGGCACCGCGTGCCCGTCGCTGGTGGCGCCGGGGCCGCTGACCGCGGCCACCGCGGCGCGGCGCTGCTCGGCCCGCGCCACCAGCTCGGCCCGCAGCTCCTCGCCCGGCTCGATCACGACCTGGCCGTCGGAGCCGTCGAGCGCCACCGTGGTGCCCTCCACGAGTTCGCCGGCCCCGGGCACCGCGACCACGGCGGGCACCCCGAGCGCCCGCGCGAGGATCGCGCTGTGGCTGGTGGGACCGCCCTCCTGGGTGACGAAGCCCAGCACGAGCGCCGGGTCGAGCAGCGCCGTGTCGGCCGGCGCCAGGTCGCGCGCGACCAGCACGTACGGGTAGTCGCTGTCGGGCACGCCCGGCATCGGCACGCCGAGGAGGCGGGCCACCAGGCGGTTGCGTACGTCGTCCAGGTCCGCGACCCGGCCGGCCAGGTAGTCGCCGGCCCCCAGGAGCAGCACCCGGTAGGCGGCGAACGCGTCGTAGACGGCGCGCTCGGCCGTGCTGCCCTCGGCGATCCGGCGCTCCACGTCGGTGGCCAGCTCCGGGTCGCGCGCCATCAGCGCCTGCGCCTCGAGCACGGCCTGGGCCTCGCCGCCCGCCAGGTTGCCGCGCGCCACCAGGTCGGCGGCCACCCACTCCACGGCCTGCCGTGCGCGCGCCTGCTCGCGCTCCACCTCGTCGGCGGCGACCGTACGCACCGGCGGTTCCAGCACGGCGGTGCCCATGTGGCGCACCTCGCCCACCGCTACCCCGTCGCTCACGCCGACGCCACGCAGCACCGTCTCCATGACACCCATCTCCCGTTCCACCCGATGAAACCCAACGCATCCGCGCCCGCGCACGTCCCGCGAACACGCCGACGCGGGGCGGTCGCCCCGCCCCGCTGTACGGAGCGGACGGCCCCCACGGCCACCCGCTCACGACCTACTTACTGCCAGCGGAAGAGCACGCCCTCCGGGGCGATCTCTCCCTCTTCCACGACCTCGCTGAGCGCGTCCGCGGTGGCCTCCAGGGCGACCACGGGGCACACCGGGGACTTCCCCGCGCGCTCGACCTCGGCCGGGTTCCAGCGCACCACCGGGTCACCGGTCCGCACGGTGTCGCCCTTGTTCACCAGCAGCTCGAAGCCCTCGCCAGCGAGCTGCACGGTGTCGATGCCCAGGTGCGTGAGGACCCCGTGACCCTCGTCGTCGACGACGACGAACGCGTGCGGGTGCAGCGACACGATGACGCCGCTGACCGGGGCGACGGCCACGCCCTCCTCGCGGACGGGGTCGATGGCGGTGCCCGGGCCGACCATCGCCCCGGAGAACACCGGATCGGGAACAGCGGCGAGGCCGATGGCACGCCCGGCCAGCGGGGACATCACGAGGGACATGGGAAGCCTTTCAACAGCGAGGGTGGGGTGGTGCGGGCGCGGCGGCGGCCGACGGGCGCGGTCGCTGGCCCCGTCGGCGCACCACCGCGGTGTGGCACGGCTCAGTGGGTCTCGGTGACCTTGGCCAGGGCACGCGGCGCGTCCGGGTCCTGCCCCCGGGCGATGGTCACCTCGTACGCCAGCATCTGCAGCGGCAGGATCTCCAGGATGGGCTGGACCTCCTCGACCACGCCATCGGTGGGCAGCGCGAACCCGGCCGACGCCTTGTCCACCTCCGCCTGGGTACCGATCACGACCAGGTCGGCGCCGCGGCCCCGGAGGCGCTCCAGGACCGGTTGCAGCGCCTCGCCGCCGCGCCCGTCGGTGACGATGGCGATGACCGGCGACACGTTGTCCACCATGGCCAGCGGGCCGTGCAGCAGGTCGGCGCCGGAGTAGGACAGGGCCGGGATGTAGCTGGTCTCCATCAGCTTGAGCGCGGCCTCCTTGGCGGTCGGGTAGCCGTAGCCGCGGGAGGTGAGGACCATACGCTCGGCGAAGCGGTAGCGCCCCGCCAGGGTGCGTACCTCCTCCTGCCGGTCCAGGATCTGCCGGGCGAGGTCGGGCAGCACCTTGGCCGCGGCGCCGTCGCCTCCGTCGAGCCCCTCCACGAAGAGGTAGAGGGCCAGCAGTTCGGCGGTGTAGGTCTTCGTCGCGGGGAGCGCCTTCTCCTCGCCCGCCAGCACGTCGATGTGGTACTCGGAGACCTTGGCCAGCGGCGAGTCGGCGTTGTTCGTCACGGCCAGCGTGATCGCGCCCGCCTCGCGCGCGGCGCGGGTGGAGGCCACCAGGTCGGGGGAGCCACCCGACTGGCTGACGGTGATCACCAGCACGTCCCGCAGGTCGGGCTTGGCGCCGTACGCCGTGGTCGTGGACATCGACGTGAGGCCGCACGGCAGGCCGAGGCGCACCTCGAGGAGGTACTTCGTGTAGAGCGCCGCGTTGTCCGAGGTCCCGCGAGCGGTCAGCAGGACGAACCGGGGCTGGCGGGCCGCGATGGCCTCGGCCACCTCCCGGATGCGAGGGGCGCCCTCCTCCAGGATGCGGCGCAGTACCTCGGGCTGCTCGGCCATCTCACCGGCCATGATCTGGCCCGGTCGATCGTGGTGCTGAGCGGCAGTCGTCGCCGACATGTAGGTGCCTCCCGGTGGGCGCTGTGAAGCGCGAACAGTGATCTCCCGCGCGTCTTATTTGTACCCCGTAGCGCTCCAGAGGTCTAGTCCACTCCTGCGCGCGTCGCGGCGTCCGCCGGAAGCCCGGACGGACGGCTGCGCGAGGGGCGTCGAACGACCCGCCGCTACCCCGTTCGAGTACCCGCCGATGCGGGTGAGGCACCCGCCCGGAACGTGACCGGCGGGCGGGACTCGGCGTTGGTTCGGCGTGACAACGATGCGGCGTGCCACTTCATACCACCGCCGACGACCGCTCCGCTCTCCCACCGAGGCGAAGCCCGCGTGTACAACGGGTGCGGAAACGGTTCACCAGCAGCCCGCGCCGGGACTGGCCCCGCCCGTGTCCGCGACGCGCATACCGCCCGCGTATGGGTGCCGCTCGGGTGCGGCATCTGGGAGCTGTAGTGCGTGCGGATTTCGGCATCGGCCACGCGCAGGCGTACCAGCTCCTGACCGTGGCCCACTCCCTCACCGCGATCCACGAAGCGGTCACGGCCGGCACCGAGACGCCTCGCACGCGAGACAGCGGCCTGGCCGCCGCGGCGTTCGACTACGGCCTGCCCCAGCGCGCCCTGATCGCCGTCTCCAGCCGTACGGACGCTGTCGCGGAGCTGATATCACCCGCCGACTCGCCGCGCTCGCCCACAGTGGCCTCCAGGCCGAGCACTGCCACGGAGCGCCGGACGGCATCCATCGCCTCGCGCAGCCCGGCCGCGATCGGGCCCGCTCGGTATTCAGCGGCACCGACCCCATCGCCCTGCTCCTCGTTGCTTCGCTACACCACCCCATCGGTTCTCCGCCTCGGCGGGATGCACCAGGGCGGCGTACGGAAGCATTTGAGTGGGCGGGGCTGTGACCTGGAAGCTGTAATTTTCCGACGGCGCCTTGGAGCGGTGCCAGGCTGGGTGCCGCGTTGTCTCCTTGTCTCATCTGGGGTGTGTGGGTAGCGGTTGTCTCCTCTGGGGTGTGTGGGTAGCGGTCAGCGTTTGACGCGGCTGCGGATGGCGAGGACGGCCAGGCCGAGGAGGACGGGTTCGGCCAGTCGGGAGGCCATCTCGGTGTAGGTGCCCGTGGTGGTGAGGTCTTGTCCGGAGGAGCGGAAGATGACTGAGTTGATCACCACTCGGAGACTCTTCTCCAGCCGTTCGGTGGTGAGGCGTTCGGTCGGCGGGCCGGTGGGGTTGACCGGGTCGGGGGTGTCGGTGACGAGGACGATCTTCTGTCCGACGGTTACCTGGCGGCCGGTGGTAGTCGGCTTCGGATTGTCGGCGGGCAGGCCCCACAGGACCATCACTGCGATCGTGGCGGCCATCGCCGCCCCCAGCCACGCCAGTGCTCGGGTGGCACGCAGCCCGTACCCGGACAGGGCCCAGTAGGCGGTCAGCAGCACCCGCTCGCCTTGGGGGCGGGTGGTGTCGTGGCGGCGCATATCGCACTCGCCGTAGTAGAAGTCGGCGGCGTCCGGCTCGTTCTTGCCGTCCTCCAGCGACTTGCGTATCTGCCGGTACAGCGCGGCCACCGCGGCCGGCGGGAGCTCGGGGGCGTCCTGGGGCGGGGCGGTCCAGCCCTGCCCCAGCGCGGGACGGCGGGCGGTACGCACCCGCCAGTGGTGCTCCTCGGCCAGGGTGTTCCGCCGGCTCCACCGCCAGGGAAAGCCCCGGCCCCGGTCGGTGGGGGTGGTGGCGAAAATGCACCAGCCGTCCACGCGGAGCTGATCGAGGTGGACGGCACCTGCGAACCGACACACGCTCAGGTCGATGGTGTACAGCGCGAGGTGCGCGGCGTCCACCCCACCCACAGATGTCAGACGCACACCGGGCTTCCGGCCGGACAGCCTCGCCTCCGACAGCGGGTCATGGGAGTAGAGGGCGGGGAAAGGGTCCGGGCGGGCAGCGACCACCACCGGATACTCTAAAACCGCGTCCCGCAGGTCCACCTCGGCGTAACGCAGGTGAAGCGTGGCGGTCGAGGCCCACCGCGTCCGCGCACAGCTCACCTCGCGGGCCGCCATTTCCACCGTCACCGGCTGATCGAACACCACACTGTCCAGCACCACCTTCGCACCGCACACCAGCGGCCCCAAACGCGACGCCGTCTCGAACCGCGCCCCGCCGAACGTGGTGATGCTGGTGAAGGTCGCCCTGTCGAAGTGGGCGTCGCCAGTGAAGGTCACCCTGGCGAACGTGGCGGTGCCGGTGAAGGTCGCCCCGCCGAACTGGGCGCCGCCGGCGAAGGTCGCCCCGCCGAACCCGGCGTTGTCGGTGAAAGTCACCCCGCCGAACTGGGCGGTGCCGGTGAAGGTCGCCCCGGCGAACATGGCAGTACGGGTGAAGGTCGCCCCGTTGAACCAGGCGGTGTTTATGAAGGTCGCCCTGGCGAACCCGGCGTTGTCGGTGAAGGTCGCCCCGGCGAACCAGGCGGTGCCGGTGAAGGTCGCCCTGGCGAACCCGGCGTTGTCGGTGAAGGTCGCCTCGTCGAACTGGGCGCCGCCGGCGAAGGTCGCCCCGCCGAACTGGGCGCCGCCGGCGAAGGTCACGCCGACGAACCAGGCGTCGCCGGTGAAGGTCGCCCCGCCGAACATGGCAGTGCCGGCGAAGGTCACCTCGCCGAACCCGGCGGTGCCGGTGAAGGTCGCCTCACCGAACTCGGCGGTGCCGATGTGGGGCCCACTGGTGGTGGGGTCGTGCAGGGCGGTGAGTAACCGGTTCAGCAGGTATTCGGTGATGGGGGTGCCGCGGTGGTCGATGTGGGCGCCGGGGGCCAGGCCGTTCAGGTAGGCGTCACGGTCGGTGTCGGCCAGGTGAGCCAGGCAGCCGGTATGGTCACCGACGCGGATACCGCGGCAGCCGACCGGATCGGCCGGAGTCGCACCGTGGCCGCAGTGCAGCCAATCCGGTGGCGTGCTGGACGGCGGCTCAGGTGCAGCAGTAGTCATGCCTCAAAGACGTGCCGGTACCGCTGACGGTTGCCGGGCCAGGTCGCACCGGGGCAGCAGACACAGAACCTGATGCGCCACGAAAGGCCACACGGCATGAATCGCGCGCTACTGAAATCTTCCGCACGGCCCATCACTTCGCCTCTCGCGATCACAGCCACCGCGTCTATCTGGAGGAATGGACTGTGAGGCTCGCAATCTCCGCGTCGTCTGGAGGGTCCAGGAACTGCTTGCGGGATCTGGGGTGCGTCGGGTGGGGACCATCGGGCATCAGGCCGCGGCGTCGTAGGACTTTGTCCCGGTCGCGGCACCAGGTGGTGCAGAACTTCCGGGGCCCTCGGGTGGCTTCGGAGAGTGGCTGGGTGCACACCGGGCAGCAGCCGGGGCCGGCGACTGGCGCTAGGCGCTCCAGCAACTGCCGGATGCGCTTGGCCTCATCCTCCGTGCCGAAGTAGCGGGCGTCGGCTTGGCCGCGGCATCCGGCGAGCAGTTCGGCGAACACGAGGCGCAGCTCGGTGAGGTCGCGGCGGCAGGCGCCCAGCAGAGCGAGGAAGTCGTCGACGGGCCAGGAGGTGAGGACTCCGGAGCGGGTCAGGTAGAGGCCGACGATATCGATCCGGTACCGGTCGGTGGCATCAAGCAGCAGGTAGCCGGTCAGCTGCCAAGCGGTGCGCTGCGACATCGCGGTCCAGGAACCGGCGCAGCGGGGTGTGGGGGCTTCGCAGCCCATCGACCAGGGACAAGAGGGATCACCGCCGTTTCATCGGGCGCCGCCAGGGCGTGGAGGTCCCACGGTTCGGACGGTAGGCAGAGGCACTGACACGAGGTCACCCGCAGGGAGTAGCTGCGGGGGGCCGCCGACGCGGGGTTCCCCCGTAAGAGGGGCGGCGCGGTGGCTTTGTTGATGGACAGCGGCGTGAACATCTCGGTGGAGACCGGCTGGGTCACGCGGTGCCTCGCGACCTCACAGCCTTCGGCGCCGGGTAGGGGGCGCGGGCACTACGAACGCCTTGGCCCCTGTCAGCTGACGCGCGGGGCGAAGCCGTTCGTCGACGAGGGGGTTCAGCCGAGCTAGACAATGCCCAGGACGGACGGGTGTCGTGGGGCGCGGTGGTTGTCGGGCATCGAGGGCACGAGCGTTTTCCGCACGTTGTCCGCGCAGCCCAGTGGATCACTGCCCGGTTGGGCAGACTCCGGCAAAGAGAGCCGCTCTGCACGTGAACTGGCACTGATCTGGGGGGACTTGTGATCGTTCGGCGATTCCTTGACGACGATGGTGAGCTGGCCCAACACCTTGTCCAGCAGCTCAACACTCCACTGGATTGGCCACAGGACGGAGGGCTGAACACCGGGCAGGTCGCGAAGATTGCTTCGGCGGCGGCCTGCGATGTGTCGTACGACCACGGGCAGCTTGGGCACGACGGCACCGCTGGGGCGGGGGTGGGCTTTCTCGGAGATCACTGCCGAGCCCCCCGCTGGTCGTTGCGGCGCGTCTGGCCGAGTTCGGCGTTCCCGAGCCGGACACTGGCCACGGCGATACGGCGCAGCAGTATCCGCGCGTCGGCGCAGAACACTCGGGCTGCCACCGCCACCGCGATCCACCCCGTGAGTTGGTTCATCACGGACCTTCAGGGCCCTTTCTCCTTGTGTGCGGCGCCTCCCCATGACACCGGAGAGCGGTTGCTCTCTGCCCACCTAAGCGTTCGCGATCTTGTGAACGTGCATCGGAACAACAGAAAACCTTACGGACCGCTACCATTCGGTTACTTACGTGCGATCGAGGGTCGCTGAAATCCCCGATGGGTCCCTGGCACACTCGGGCGCCATGACGAACTGCTCCTCTTGCCACCGCGAGTACGACGAGACCGATACCAGGACCCTCAAACGCCACACGACACCCGTCAACTGCAACGCACGACGGACTTGCCGATGCCAGGGCAGGCCCCGCTGCTACCCGTGCGGCGACTCCCACTGCAACTGCGCTGAGCACTGACCCCAGACCTACATGCAGGCGGAGCCCGCGACCTAGGATGGCCGGGGCCCGTGGCGTGAGGTGAGGTCAGGTGAAGCCGACGGTGTTGTCGTCCCATTCGTCCTTGCGATGAGACGACGGCCGGTGGGCCATGCCGGGGATGCTCATCATGCTGCTGTTGCGCGGTGAGTTGGTGGAACTGACCTGGGCCCGTTCGAGGTCGGGCGCCACAACCCGACCGCCACACCTGCCCCTCCCCGCGCGGCCGGCCCAGGGGCCGGCTGGGCCGCGGCAGCCCGTCATCCGCGCCGGGCCGGAGAACCGTCGCGCTCGTGGGCCGCGCACCCGCCGGGGCCCAGCGAGCCCGCGGCCGCCAGGTGCGACTCCCGCTCCAACCGGGGCGGCTCCCGCCGCTCCGCCGCCATCTCCCTGTGCAGGTCGACCCCGCCGGGGGGAACCCCACTCGGGGCGAGGTCCACCGAACTTGGTGAGCTGCTTTCCGCGCGCATAGACCCGGTGGGTGCTCGGCGAGTGGGGCGGGGGCCCGCTGCTTCCCGCGCGCGGGGATGGACACCAGGACCCAGTCATCGAACGGTGCTGCTCCCCGCGCGACGGGCTCGTGCGACAGTGCGATGTGTGCCGACTCGACCCGAGCGCGGAACAGTACGACTGACCGAGGCGTTTGTTCTGGTCCCCGCGCACTCGGGGACGGTCCCAAATCAGCGACGAGGCCTCGTAGTGGACTGGCGCGGTCCCCCGGCGGGCACGGGTTCAGGTGCTACGCGGAGTCACCAGGCCGGATTGGTAAGCCAGAACCACGAGCTGGGCGCGATCGCGGGCGCGCAGCTTGGCCATGGCCCGGTTGATGTGGGTCTTGGCGGTCGCCGGGCTGATGACCAGGCGGTCGGCGATCTCGTCGTTAGACAGGCCGTGCGCGACCAAGGCAACCGCCTCGCGTTCGCGGCCAGTCAGCTGCGCCAGCTCGTTGCCGAGGCGGGTGGGTGGCGGCTGGGTGACGTACCGATCGATGAGCTTACGCGTAATGGTGGGCGCGAGCAGGGCATCACCCCGGGCTGCGACGCGTACAGCGTGCAGGAAGTCCTCCGGCAGGATGTCCTTGACCAGGAACCCGGCGGCGCCGGCGCGCAGCGCGTCGAAGACGTACTCGTCCATGCCGTAGTTGGTCAGCATGACGACGTGCACATCAGCCAGGGCCGGGTCCGCGGCGATGCGCCGGGTCGCCTCGATGCCGTCCATGCGGGGCATCTGGATTGTCGATGAGGGCGACGTCGGGCAGTCGCGCCCTGGCGAGGGCGAGCGCCTCCTGGCCGTCGGCGGCCTCGGCCACCACCTCGATGTCGTCTTCGAGGTCAAGCAGCGCGCGGAAGCCGCTGCGGATGAGCGGCTGGTCGTCGACCAGCAGGACCCGGATCACGAGGCCGCGTTCGTGGGGAGTTCGGCCTGGACGGTGAAGCCGCCCGCGTCGCGCGGCTCGGCGCGTAGCCGGCCGCCCAGGGCCGTGACGCGTTCGCGCATGCCGAGCAGCCCGTGCCCGGGCGTCGGTGCGGGGAGCGAGGTGACCTTCCCGTTGTCGTCGACGCGCAGCGCGAGTGCGTTGGGCCGGTAGTCGATGATCACTGAGGCGGTGGTGGCCGCGGCGTGCCGGGCGACGTTGGTGAGCGACTCCTGCACGACGCGGTAGGCGGTACGGCTGACCGCGGCCGGCACGGCGTGCGGCTCTCCCTCGATCGTCAGCGTCGTTCGCAGGCCGGCTCCTTGGAACCGCCGCACCAGGTCGGGGAGGTGGTCGAGTCCGTGCGGCGGGGTGGTGTCGTCGTCGCGCAGCGCCTCGAGGGTCGCGCGCAGTTCCCGGCTCGCCTCCCGGCCGGCCTCCTGGATCGCGAGCAGGGCCGGCGGCACCCGCTCACCGTGGCGCCGGGCCACGTGGACGGCGACCTCGGACTGCACCTTGATGACCGAGATCTGGTGGGTGAGCGAGTCGTGCAGCTCCCGGGCGATGCGCAGCCGCTCCTCGTCGGCCCGGCGGCGTGCGCTCTCCTCGCGGGTGCGCTCGGCCTCGTCCGCCCGCCGCTCGGCCTGACGCACCGCCTCTCCGGCGGCGAAGGCGGCGATCAGCCAGGCGAGCTCAAGGGTGCTGCGGGCCTGTGCCACGACCTCGCGCGCGGACCCGTCACGAAGAACCAAGGCCGTGAGGTGGAGCGCGGCCAGCAGGCCCACGGAGCCGGCCAGCGCGACGGTGCGGTGCCCGGCGCGCACCGCACCGTAGACCGCGACCAGATACGAGACGGCGAGCACCTCGAACCCGGCCCCCAGGTAGCCCACCGCGCACAGCCCGGTGACCGCCAAGACCACGAGCGGCGCCCGGCGGCGCGCGGCCAACGCCAGTCCACCGGCCACCAGCAGCACGGAGCCGAGCACTTCGGGCCCGCCGGAGGGGTGCGGCCCGGGCAGCCCGGTGCCCAGCAACAGCGCCGACACGCCCAGGGCGATCGCCCAGTCGATGGCCCCGGCCGGGACAGCGAACCGTCCTTTGTCCATGGGAGCACCGTAACCGGACGCGGTTGGGGACGAGTCCGGCGCACGGACGAGCGGCTGGCTACCGCGGGGGTGGTACGCGCACGCCGTCTGCCGCCGCTGCGGTATCCGGGTGGCGTGAGGGCGGCAGCGGGAAATGTCGGCGCCTGCTGGATGACCGGCAGCGAGGCCGGCGCGCATGCTCGCCGAGCACGGCCAACTTCGGCAGCGCCCACAGAGCAGAAGGAGCAGAGCGGCATGAACACTTCAGCAGCGACACTGATCGCGGCCGTCGAGGGCGGGGTCATCGGCGACGGGCGGACCGGCGCCAACCTGGCCCTCGCGGTGGGGGCGCTCGGGCTGATCCTCGGCTGGCTGGCCCTCACCCGGGCCGGCGGTCGGATCAGCACGGGCAACGCCCGCACCGGCGGGTTGACGGCCATCGCGGTAGGCACGGTCAGTACGGTGCTCGCAGTGCTGCACCTAGCCACCGCCAGCGGCGGCCCCGGCACCGGCAACGGCCTGGTGGGCGCCGTCGTAGCCGTCCCGCTGGGCCTGGGCGCCGCTCTCCTCGGCCACCGGGCTCGCACCCGCTGTCCCCGCGCCGACCAACCAGCCGATCAGATAACCGCCTGACCGCCACACGATCACGAGGTGCGTGTGGCCACCGAGCGCAGGGCCCCGTAGGCAGCCTCGATGAGAACGGGAGGCACCCGCCGGCACTCGGGCACGGCGCGACGACGGTTGCCACCTGCGCCCGTATATGCCGCCACCGCGGGTGCAGCCGCGGCAGGAGGCGATCGCCGAGCCGGCCAAGTCGCCGGCCCGCCTCGCGTCGGTCGCGGCGGCTGTCCGCGGGGCCTTGAAGAAGGCGGCGCGGGAGCGGACCACGACGAGCTGGAAGCGACTGCAGCACCAGCTCGGCTCCGCGCTTCCCTCCCTCAGCACCGAGGAGCGCGTCCAGGTGCTGACCCAGGTCGACCGGTCCACGGCCGCCGACGAGCCGTTGCTGTCGTCTTTGCTGGCCGCGGGCGATCCGCACTTCGCGTACCAGTACTACCGGCGCGTCCTGGCGGCACTCGGCCTGGGCGCCCCGGACGACGACGATGACCTACGCGATGTCGTCGAAGCCGACGCCGAACGGGTCTTCACCGACTGGCGCTTCCGGTAGACCGGAGGACCCCTTCCAGGCTGTCTTACGCCGCCGGGACGGGCGTTCGTCGAGCACGGCCGGTTCGCCAAGACGCTGCATCTGTTGCCCCGGTCGACTCCGTGGACGGCCGCCATCGTCGTCGAGGGCGGCGTCCGGGGCGCGCGGTGGCCGCGCACGTTCGACCGGCTAGGAGCGGTGAAGCGGGCGACGGTACCGAGCAGGGCGTTGAAGTGGGAGACGACCAGTGTGGGGTTGGCTCCTGTCGCTTCGGCGAGGGCCTGCTGGACGACCGCGGCGGCCTGCCCGCACCAAGCCCCTACTCAGACGTCCCGGGTCCGACACCTCGGGAATGTCTGGTTCTGGTGTGGACCTAGAGAACTCTGTGACCGTGTAATTACGTACAACAGGAGCACTACTTCAATCATGTGGAGTAAACAGTGCGAATCCGCTCAAGATTTACCGTTCCGCTGCTTGCCGCGCTCACGCTCTTCGGAATGGCATCGGTGTCGCAGGCAGCCGACACACCCGCACCTGTGACGGGGGAATCGGTCAAGGTGGCCAAGCTAACCCCGGAGCAACTACGGAAGGTGAATGCAGCGGGCGTGCAGCGTAGCGGTTCGCGGGCCGAGGGCCGGGCCATTTGCTATCAGGCACACGTGCGGAATAAGGGGTGGTCGGACACGCTCTGCACTGACGGCAACAACGGTTACACCGGGACCGTGGGCGAGAACAAACCGATCGACAGGATCAAGTTCTACGTCGGGACGGTCGGCGCCATGAACCTCAACGTGCAGGCGCACTGGGCGGAAACCGGCACTGGCCCCGAGCGCTACATAGCACCCGGCACCAGCTATGAGTTCGCGCACAGCGGCGGCCAGCCGGTCCAGGCGCTGCGCCTGCGAAGCAACAACGAGAGCATGAAGGCCGCGGCCCACGTACAGGAAGTGGGTTGGAAGGGCACGGACCAGTGGTCGTACGATCAGTGGATCGGAAGCATCGGCGAGAACCGCTGGATGGAAGCGTTCTGGATAGACATCTGATGAGCCACGCGGGTGCCCCGAGCCGATAGTGCGGCAGCGAGCCTACGCAGCAGTTCACCCCTGACCTGCGGGCTGCACAACCTGTCAGCGGACAGGTGACGATGTGCACGCCCCCGCGCGTAAAGTGACACGTCTGCAAAGCAATACCTGCCACCTCACTAGGCGGCCGGTTTTCGCACAGCGCCAAGCGGCCACCGTACGTGCCGCCTGTTGGCTGCAGCTTCGCTCGCAGCCTCTTGACCCCTGAGCCCACACCAGCCCAATGAGCCCGGCTTGCACCGGGGGGTCTTCACGAGTGGAGGCCCCCCGGTCGCCCGCTCGCCGAGCGTCTGGGAGAGGCGGGGCCGGCGGCGAAAGGACACCACACCTAAGAGACCGCCATGGCCTGGGGCTTGCCGTGGTGGGCTTAGGTCATGGACGCGACCTTCGCCGAGTGGCTACGTGACCGTCTGATCGTTCGCGGCTTCGACCTCGGCCCCCGGGGTGGTGGCCGCAGCCGGTTCGCCGAGCACGCCGGCATCTCGCCTCCCACCGTCGGACGTCGGCTGCGCGGCACCCACGCCACCACGGACGCACGCGTCCTGGCGGCGGTCGCGGACGCGCTCGACGTCCCGTTCGTCGACGTCCTCACCCACGCGCGCGTCCTCACGGCTGACGACGTGGAAGCCATCCGGCGCCACGCCCCTACTCCCCCGACCCTCACGCCCGAACAGGCCGCCGACGGCCTCGGCATCCTGGGCCCGGAACCACGCCGGGTCTTCCTCGCCACCGTCGCGGCACTCCAGCAGGAGTAGGGAGCCGGGACGCGAGTTGGACGCGGCGTCAGTGTTCGCGCCCCTGCATCGGCGCCTACTGGCCGGCGTCAGTCGGGCAGGGGCACGCGGATCACGGGGTCGAAGGGGTGTTTGTCGAAGCCGGTGCGTATGTTGCGGCACTTCGGTGCCTCGCACATGAAGTACCCATCGACGTTCTTCTGGCCCGTGCGGTTCTTGAGCCAGGCCTTCTCGGGGTCGGTGAGGGGGCGGTGCGGTTCGTCGGTGTCGCAGGTGTAGCAGTACTTGATGCCTGATGGCACGACGGTCTCCTGTAACAGGTGGATAAGTCGAAAATATGAGTCTACGAGGGCAAGTTGGGCCACTCATAGAGGGCAATCGGACGTCTCCGGGTGGCCCGAGCCGTCGTGGCGAGATGGAGTCTGGTGGCCAGTCAGTCGACGATGCGCATGGTGGCGTACAAGCCCCCGGGGGCGCCGCCGTGCGTGCCGGGGCCGCCGAGCTCGCGGAACCGGACCGTCTGATTGGCCCAGCGTAGCGACGCGGGTGGAACGATGTCCCCGTTCCGCGCGTCCTGATTCGTTGTCTTCGCGCAGGCCCCGCGCCTTGGCTCGGCTGGCTGAGGGTAGACCGGTTGGTTGCAAAAAAATCGAGATCCCGCCCGATAAACCCGCAGGTCAATCGCTCTGCTCCCCGCGCGCGGGGGTGGCCCCACGGCGCCAGGACCTCCCCGAAGCTGTCACACCGCGGGAGGGGGATGGCCCCGTCCGAGGCCGGCACCTGCTCCGGCGGCGCGACTGGTCCCCGCCGCCGTAGTGCTGACGGGGCTGGCGGCCTGGCCCCCGCGCGCGGGGATGGACCCGAGTCTGGCCGCTGCAAGCGCTGCGGCCCCGGCTGCTCCCCCGCGCTGGACCTATCAACCAGATTCCGCACACCGCCATGTGACAAACCGTTAGCGTTTGCTCGTTCAGTGCAACCCCCGTGGATGGAGAGCGTCATGACATCGGCTGTCACGGTCAGCGAGGTCTGCCGACAGGAGTACCAGGCCCTGAAGCTCGGTAAGCACAAGTACGTCATCTTCAACCTCAGCGAGGACAACACGGAGATCGTGGTTGAGAAGGTCTCCAGTTCGGCGGAGTACGAGGACTTCATCGCGGACCTTCCCGAGACGGAGTGCCGCTGGGGCGTCTACGACTTCGAGTACGAGACGGAGGCCGGGAAGCAGAAAGAACTCGTCTTCGTGTCGTGGTCACCGGACACGGCCAAGATCAAGCAGAAGATGCTCTTCGCCGCCTCCCAGGAAGAGCTCCGGCGCTCGCTCACGGACATTGCGATCGACATCAAGGGGATCGAGTACAGCGAGGTCGCCTACGAGTCGGTCCTCGGTAAGGCACGCCGCGGGAACTGACGAGGCAGCACCGTCCGGCGTTCGCAGAAGTGGCCCGCCCCTGGGCGTTTCGCACAGGGGCGGGGAAGACGGGTCGCGTCAAGGGGCACGGTGTAGGTCTCCCCGAAGACCGTGACCCGTACCGGCTCGGCCAGCACGAGCACCGGCTCGCGCACCTGGGCGAGCTCGGCGAGTTGGGCGTTCTGTTCCTGGAGACGCCGCACGAGAGCTTCCTCGTCCGGGTCCGGGGGCAGGAGGTCGCTCACGAAGCTCGTCTCCTTACGTCCAGCTTCTACCTCTTGACCCAGCGTAGCGACGCCGGTGAAGCGAAGGGCTCGATCCGCACGGTCCCGTCCTGGTTCGTCGTCTTCGCGGGGGCCTGCGCCTTGAGCGGCTCGTCGGTCGCGTACAGGTGGTCCTGGGCGGCCGGTTCGGCAACGCCACCCAGCCGCCGACGGCTGGCAATGGCCCAGCGAGCGCGGAGCTGCTCCCACTTGCACTCGCGGGCCCATGCCGGGCCACCCGGGGGCCGGGGTGGGCTTGGCTGGTCCCCCCGCGCGCGGGAGTGGACCTCCCGCCGAGACGGTAACTGCCGTCTCCAGTCCCGTCCGGCTGTCGTCGTGCCGGGCGTGGACGATGACGAGGTGTGGGCTGCCCTGGAATTGCCGGGCGAGCGGCAGACGCTGCTGACGCCGGGTGAAGCGCGTGCGGCGGTCGCGCTCCTGCGAGGCCTGGCGGCAGGCGGGGACGAGGCTGCTGCCGAGCTGGCCGGGCGGCTGGCGCGGCTGCTGGCCGCGCCGCCGTGAGTGGTCGGCTGAAGTGCGCGAGGTCAATTGTCCCGCTCCCCGCACGGGGATGGACCCACGGCGCGCAGCAGCGTCAAGATCTCCAGCTCCTGTCTCCCCGCGCGCGGGGATGGAGGCCGCCGTAGGTCAGCTCGCGCTGGAGTTCGCCGGCGGCGGCAAGGTTTCATCGCGCATCACGCTGCTTCACCCGTCACGCTGACACTGCCCTGCCAATGTCGCCCAGAATCTCGTGCAGGCTCTCCTCGCTCATGGCCGAGAGCTTATGCACCAGGGCGGCCCTCCCTTTCGGGGCCCGTGACGGTTCGTGGGCCGTCGGCGTGGGCACGTCGACGCGTGCACTCCGTCCCCCACGGATACGCGGGTGAGGCCCGGCACCGGTGCAGCAGCGCAGGGGTGGGCCGATCGGCAACGGGAGGGTGCGGGTTGTGCGTCAGGCGCGCAACGGCTCGGACGAGGAGGCCGGCACGCGGTCAGCCTGTGGAAATGGGCAAGCTGATCGAGTTGACCAGCACGCTCGTCTCGGGGGCGTTCATCGCCGTCCTCGCGTCGTGGTTGGCCAGCCGCTCCCGCAACCACCAGGACCAACAAGCAGAGATCGGCGTCCTGCGGGTCCACGCCGACGCGATGGTGGCGGCGGTCGTGGAAGTCGAGGGCGCGGCAGCGGCCAACCGAGCGCTGTGGGAAGGCCCAGCCGAACGCGGCCGGACACTCTTGTTGACGGTGCTCGCATTCACCGGTGGTGCCACACGGGCCCGGATCTCCGGAGGCGCGGACCATCAGAGCGTGCTCGTGGGGCTCGGCCAGGCGGCAGAGCTGCTGAGCCGGGAACGCCGGGTCGCCAAGCAAACTGCGGCCGCCTTGAGGGAGCCGTTCGCTCGGGTAGCCGCCGCGGCCACCCCACTCATGCGCTCGGCGGAACCAACCGTCGTCACCACCACCGAGCAACTGCTCCAGGCGACAGCCGAGGTGCAGAACACCGCTCGCCTGGAGGCGTCCCTGACGGCGTTCAACCGGGCCGTGAACGCAGCCACCGCGCCTCAGCTCTCCTGGTGGGCGCGGCGGCGTACTCGACGGCGCGAGGGCCGCTGACACGGTTACGGAGGGGCGTCCGTACCGTCCAACCCGCCCGCCGACATGCCCGTGGGTGCTGCTGTCTACCAGCGCACAAGAGGAAGAGCGTGCGGCATGCCACACACCCTCGATGACGTTGAGCCCCCGATGGCCCGGGCGGGTAGCCAACTCGGTCGACCAGTGCGCTCGTAGGCGTAGTGCTCTCGCTCCACCAGTCCAACCGGTATGCGGCGTCCGTGCTGACCCCGGCCAGGTGTCCGAGCCGCCGGTTACGGGCGGCATGCCGGGCCTGCCCCTGGACTGCTGGCATCGGAACGCCTCATTGAGCCTTGAACAACGCGTTTGTTCTCACCAGTTGTCGTGCGTGCTGAACAATCCAGGAGGTGCTGCACTCAGTTCTGTGAGGGCTACCGACGCGACTGGGTGCCACTCGGGTCGGTAGCCACTTCGAAACCGAAGGAGGACGAATGCGGTCGAATATCATGCTGAGGGCGGCCATCAGCGCCACCGCCGCCATGAGCATCGCCGTTGGCAGCCTGGTGGGCGCGAGCGTCGCGGTGTCCGCACCGGCGGCTCCGCAGTCGGTGGTGGCCTCGCAGGCCAGTGCCCCGCGTGCGGTGAACAACCTCGGTCTGAACAATACAGAAGCCCGAAACGTCCAGTGCTTCCTGACGGATCACTGGGGCTACCACGGCCAGCTCGACGGGCAGCTGGGCACCGAGAGCTGGAAGGCGTTCCAGCGCAATCTCAAAGCGAACTGGGGCTACACCGGCGCGATCGACGGGGTTGTCGGGAGCGGCACGGTGAAAGCGTTGCAGCGTTTGCTGAAGGACAGCTGGGGCTACACGGGCGCGATCGACGGAGTCGCCGGGTCAGGGACCAAAGCCGCGTTCAAGCGATTCGCCGCTCGAGCGTGCCCCCTGACGTAGCGGTGTCGCTGAGGCCGTGGCCGGGAAGGCGCTGTCTGGATAGCCCGAGCGGCCCGGCCTTGTACGGCGACAAGCCGGGGGATGTCGATCGTCGCTGTCGCGAGCGAGCCCGGACCGATGCGGTCCGGGCTCGCTGCTGGAGATGGTCGGGCTCCTGGTGCACGAGCGGTGCGGCCGGGAGATCCGCCTGCGGCACAGCGCCCGCGGCAACACGCTGCTGGCCGCGCTGTCCTGACCGCTCCTTGCCCCGCACGCCACCACTCCCGCTCCGCTGCCCGTGCCGGTCGCGTACCGCCGTGCCGGTCCGTACGCGCCGCCGGGGAGGCAGCGGCCTTGCCGGCTCCACCCACCGGGGGCGGAACCGGCAAGGCGTCAGGCCGAGGGCCGTGAGGCGGCCTCGGCGCCACGCCCCAGCGTCTCCATGAGCTCCTGGGCCAGTTCGACGACCGTGAGCTCGCCGACCAGGAGATCGCGGCTCAGGGTCACCCCGGACCACCGTTCCAGGTCGTTGATCAGCACCGTGCCGTTGACCGAGTCGATGCCGAACGCGCTCAGCGGGAGCTCGGGGTCCACCGACCCCACCTCCATCTCCACCGTGTCGGCGAGCAGCCTCCGCAACCGCTCGACGGCACGGTCCACCGTGATCACCGGTGTTGCCCCCATGGTGTGTCTCCCTCTGCTCTCTGCTGGACCACCTGCGCTGTGCTGGACCACTGGCCGAGCGGCGTCAGTTGCCCCGCCCTTGTCTGCCGGCCGCACTCACGGCGCCGCACCTTGCCGCTGGTGGTGCGTGGAATCTTGTTGCGGGCCACCGCGTACAGCGTGATCGTGGCCGGGATCGCCTTGGCCACGGCGATCCCGGCGGCGCGTAGTGCCACGGCCAGCCGCTCCGGGTCGCGCTCGGTGGTCTCCAGCACCACGGCCACCTCACGGTCGTCCGCGCCGCGCGACCAGGCGGCGGCGCGCTGATGGGCGAACGCGGGGTGCGCCTGGGTGGCCACCGCCTCGGCGTCCTGCGGGAAGTAGTTCTCCCCGCCGATGATCAGCAGGTCTTTGATCCGCCCGGTGATGAACAGCTCACCGCCCTCCAGGAAACCGAGGTCGCCCGTGCGCACGAAGACCGCTTCGGGGTCCGCGCCCTCGATCCGGGCGGCGAAGACCTCCTCGGACTCCCGCGCCCGGCCCCAGTAGCCCCGGCAGTTTCCCGGCGCGTGCACCCAGATCTCGCCGACGCCCCCTTCGGGCAGCGCGCTGCGGGTGTGCGGATCGACGATGCGGATGTCCGTACGCTCCAGTGCCGGGCCGCAGCCGACGAGTTCGACGCCGTCGTCGGACGGGGCCACGGGGACCGCCTTGCCCTCGGCGAGCGCGTCCCGGTCGTAGTGCGCGACCACCGTCGGGACCAGCGACGGGCTGAGGCTCACCCCGAGGGTGCACTCGGCGAGGCCGAACCCGGGCGAGAACGCCGCGGCGCGGAAGGAACTCGCCTCGAAGGCGGTGGTGAACCGGCGCTGGGTCGCGGCGCGTACCGGCTCGGAGCCGTTGATCGCCACCCGCCAGGACGTCAGGTCGATGGCCGCGCGTTCCTCCGCGGAGACGCGGTTGACGCACAGGTCGTACGCGAAGTCGGGGGCGGCGGTGAACACGTCGTCCTCGCCGGCGATGGCCCGCAGCCACACCCGGGGGTCACGGACGAAGGCCGCCGGTTCGATGCTCACGGTGCGCGCCCCGGACACCAGGGGCAGCACGACGGCGGTGCACAGTCCCATGTCGTGGAAGCACGGCAGCCAGGACACGATCGTGGTGGCCGGCCCGACCTCGCACCGGTCGCGCATCGCGGTCTGGTTGGCCACCAGGTTGCCATGGCCGACGATGACGCCGCGCGGGTCACCGGTCGATCCCGAGGTGTACTGCAACAGGGCCGTTGTGTCCGGGTCGAGGGCGGCGGGGTCGGGCAGTGCCGGGGTGGTCGCGGCTTCTGCGGATTCCGCGGCTTGCGTGGGCCCGGCGGCCTCCCGTAAGGCGACCCAGGCCACCGAGGGCAGTCGGTCTGGGTCCGCTGCCTCGGCCGCCTGCGGGGAGGACACCAGCACGGCGCACGGGGCGCAGTCCCCGCAGATGGCCGACAGCCGGTCGGCGCGCGCCGACCCACGGGTGGCGGAGGCACGGAAGGCGGGGACGGGCACGGCGATCATCCCCGCGTACAGGCAGCCGACGAAGCCCACGTGGAAGTCGAGACCGGGCATGGCCGGCACGATCACCCGGTCTCCCGCGCCGCCCACCGCCAGCAGTGCGGCCGCCACCGCCCTGGCCCGTGTGTCGAGCCCGGCCGCTGTCAGCCGCTCGGCGGGTTCGCCGCCCGCGTCCAGCGCGGTCAGCAGCGGTTCGTCGGCGTGCGGCCCCGTGGCGCGGATCAGCAGTGCCTCAACGATCGTACGGGCGTCGAACGGGCGGGCGTCGCAGTGGCCGGACGCTCGCGCAGCCGGTGAAGGTGCGGTGTTCACGCTGGTGTTCTCCTCATTCGGCACGTCCTGGGAACGCGAGGGCGGAGTCGGAGTCCGGCCGCACGGCAGGGAGCGGCAGACTGGCGGGGGAGGCGGGAACAGCGGTCGGGTAGCGGCCGGTGAGGCACGCGGTGCAGTAGTTGCCGGGGTCCCCGCCCGTCGCGGCGATCAGCCGGTCGAGCGGCAGGAAGGCCACCGTGTCGCAGTCGAGCTGCCCGGCGATCGCGCTGACCGGCAGCCGGGCGGCGAGCAGTTCGGCGGGGTCGCCGGTGTCGATGCCGTAGAAACAGGGCCAGCGGTACGGCGGCGAAGCGATACGTAGATGTATCTCGGCGGCCCCGGCCCGGCGCAGCAGCCCCGCTACGGTACGCATCGTGGTGCCGCGGACGAGCGAGTCGTCCACGAGCACTACCTGCCGCCCGGCGACCGCGGCGGGGACCGGGGAGAGCTTCCTGCGGACCAGCGCCTCCCGGGAGCGCTGGTCACGTTCGATGAAGCTGCGCCCGGTCGCCCCGGAGCGCGACAGGCCCTGCACGGTGCTCAGTCCGGCGCGCTGGGCGTAGCCGTCCGCGGCCACCCGGGCCGTCTCGGGCGTGGCGACCACTACCGGCGGCTCGGCTCCGCGCCGGGGCGGCGGCGGGGCGTAGTCGGCCAGTGCCTGCCCGGCCCGGTAACGGGACCGGTAGACGCTGCGGCCCGACAGCTCGGAGTCGGGCCGGGCGAAGTACACGTACTCGAACAGGCAGGCCGCCGTCTTGGCGTCGGGCGCGGCCAACCGGGAACTGCTGGTGCCCCGGGCGCCGATGGCCAGCACCTCGCCAGGCTCCAGCTCGCGGATGACGTCACCGCCCACGGCGGTGATGGCGGCCGTCTCGGAGGCCAGCAGCCAGGTGTCACCGAGCATCCCGAGGGCGAGCGGCCGGAAGCCGTGCGGGTCGCGCACGCCGATCAGTTCCCGGCCGTCCGACAGGACGAGCGCGTACGCGCCCTCCAGCCGGGAGAGCACTGTGTGCAGGGCGGCGTGCAGATCGCCGCCGGTGGCCGCCGTCTCGTCGGCCAGGAGGTGGGCGAGGTGCTCGCTGTCGGTCGTTCCAGGTCCGTGCCCCGGGCCCGGCGCGCGAGGGTCCGGGCGGTTGTTGACGAGGGTGCCGTTGTGCGCGACGGCCAGTGCGCGCCCGGGCAGCACGATGGGCTGCGCTCCGGCCAGACCGCCCCGCGCGCCGTCGGTGGAGTAGCGGACATGGCCGAGGGCCAGCGGTCCCGAGGGCAGGGCGGTGATGTCGGCGAGTGCTTCGGCCACCAACCCGGCGCCATGCTGAGCGACGAGGGAGTCGCCCGTGCCCACGGCGATGCCGGCCGTCTCCTGGCCCCGGTGCTGGAGCGCGAGCAGCAGTTCGCGCACCAGGTCCGCGTGCCGGCCCGTCGGCCCGCGGGCTCCGGCGACCCCGCACGCCTCGCGCGGCTTGTCCGCGGTGGGCCCGTCGCTCATGGGACGTCACCGACGGCACTGGCGTCACCGGCGTTGTCGAGCCACGCGGTGAAGGCGTCCAGGTCCGGCAGGATGAGGGTCGAGCAGGACAGCACGGCGAGGTTCTGCCGCATCTCGGTGATGGTGACGACGGTGGTCCTGGCACGGTGGGCGGACAGCATCTCGGCGGCCGTTCCCATGCTCGGCTCGTGCCCCGGCAGCCACGCCACGCAGACGTCGCTGTCCGCCGCGAGACGGGTGAGCTGGTGGAACAGGTCGGTCAGCTCGATGAGCTCCGGACCGAGCTCGCGGCGGTGGATGGTCTGCCGTGCGGCGAGGGCCGCGTGGGCGGCGCGTACGTCGGCCGGATGCCCGGCGAGCCAGTCGCGCATCATCACCCCGGGGTCGTGGACCAGCGCGTCCGGCCTGCGCTCGGTGATGGCGGCTGTCAGTGCCGCGCGGTACGACTGGTCGGTGACGTGCGCGCCGGGGCGGGCGCCCTGCATGGTCCCGGCGAGGAAGAACGAGCGGGCATGGCGGCGTGCGGCAGGTGGCGCGGTCATTCGTCCCCCAGGGAGTACGCGGCCAGTTCGAGTCCGGCGGGGGCCACGGCCCGGTGGATCGCGGCAGCCTCCAGCAGGAACGCCGTGACGTCCGCCTCCGTGGCCTGGACCGCGTCGGCCACCAGCTCGGCGTCCCGCTGGAAGGCAGCGCTGCCGTACGCGCTGACCACGCCCTGGTTGTCCTTGGTCACCAGCGCGGAGGCCCCGGCGGCCGCCCCGCCGTGCGCCCGTGCCAACGGCAGGATCAGCTCCGCCATCCGCCGGGTGCCGGGGTGGACGACGCGCACCGAGACGCTGTGTTGTTCGGGGTGGACGAGCAGCGGCCTGACCCATTCGGCGGGTGGCGGTACGGCGGCGAGTCGGACGTCGGGCCGCAGCGTGAACGAACGCGACAGGACGTTGTGGCCGCGCCGCGGGCTGTACCGCACGTAGTCCAGGCGTATCGAGTCGTCGTCGAGCAGCCAGGTCGCCCGCATCCGGGCGGGCGCGGGCGAGCCGTCCGCCCGGACGCGGAGCGGGTACGCGTCGACCGTGACCCGCACCTCGCCGTCGACGGCCGCCCCGCGTTCCAGGCGCGGCGGGCGCTGGTGCAGCAGGTACGGGTCGAGCAGCGTGACGCACTCCGACTCACGGTAGACGGCCGCCACATGCCGGCCGTCTATGAGGTAGTCGGCCTCGACCCCGGTGCGCTCGGCGACCGCGTGGCCCGCGGCGAACGACTGCCACGCGCAGGAGGCGCCGAACCGCTCGGGGGCGGCCCGGGTGCCGTAGTACTCGTGGAACTGGGACGCGCTGTTGTACGGCATGCCGACGAGGACGTCGTCGAGCACGCGGTCCTGGGCATCGGACAGCTCTGCGGTGGCTTGCTGGGTGGTCATGACCGGCCTCCTTGACCGGCGCGGCGGCCCGAGCCGGATGGCTGTGGCGAGGCCGACGCGCGTACGAGGTGGTGCGTCCATCGGCGTCAGCAGAGGCGCACGCGGACGGTGGAAAAGGCTGCGGCACTGGACGAATCGGGCGAGAGGGGGCAGACGGGGAGAGCGTGGAGGGGCGGTTGCCGCCGCCTGGACCAAGCGTGTCCGGCGCGGCGCCGGGATCACCGCCGGGGGCCGCGCCATCCGGGGCGGGCGCGGGTGAGGCGACGGAGAGCCAGGACATGTCTGTCGGCGTGGGAAAGCCGGGGACGCCGTGCGTGGGCGAGAGACCGGCGGGTGGAAGGAAGGCAGATGGGCGGGTGAGGCCGAGACGAACACCGTGGGGGTGCCGTCTTTTTCGCCGTCGGCTAAGCGGGGCTTCCGCCGGACGCGCGGAATTCCTCAAACGCCGGGCTGGTCACGGTGCTAAGAGTCCGTTCATCGCTTCTGAGACGGCGACCGGGTGAGGGTCTTCACGCGGTGTTCTTGCATCACAACTCCAACGGAAAGTCAGCAATGGCCCGAAAGCGCCGGGTGCTGGCGGGTTGCGAACGCGGATATCACGTCCGTGCGAAGGGCATGAGGAGTGTGGTGAGGCGATTCGCCCAAGCCCCCGCGAACACCCGCCCAGAATACCGAACGGGGCATCCGTTGGACGGCTGTGGAAGTCGCATCAATGCCCCCGTGCTGCGACCTGTACGTCAACGCCCCCGTACCGGCATCTCCTTCAAGTTTCCGGTGCGTAACGCAGGAGAGCCAGCCTTATGAAGAATTTCAAAGTGACAAGCGCGCCCTCCGAATTGGCACCGTCTTGACCTGTCCGGCTGCCGGAAGCGACATGAGTGCCGCTCCGCGCACTTAACAACCCTTGCCAATAAACGCGGACGGCGGACTTGCCGGATGTGACACGCGTCTCGCCCGTAGGCGGGGCCGACTGCGCGATGACAGTCGACCGGATGGAGCGGACACGCTCAACGCCGAGTACGCGTCGGATACGCAGGCGGGTCCCACCCCGGGTACCCAGGACGGCCCGCCGCGGCTGCCGGACCCCTCCAAACTGTACGAGCGCAGAACGAGAAAGCGGGCCTCACACCGGTTGTCCCGGTGTGAGGCCCCTTACCTGTGCGTGTCAGTCGACGCCGGGCACGGCCACGGGGTTGTCGCCGAGGTAGCCGAGCCGGGCGTCCACGTTCGCCTCAGCCTCCCGGAGCCGCTTGGCGTGCGGCCTCTCCGACACCCGCCCGTTCTCCCCCGAGCTGACGTGGTAGGTCTCGCACGACCGCGGACCCGGCCGGGCATGGAAGCCGGGCCCGCCCATCGAGGCGGCGCCCCTCGCACCGGCCGCGAAGCCGATCCGGATCGGGTACGCGCGGTGCTCGACCACCCAGCAGGAACTCCAGTCCCAATTTCATGTCGAGCTCGCCTGGCTCCGGCGGTGGGGTGGCCAGTAAGGGCCGGCTGCGAGATCTCGGCACCATACGTGCTGGCTCGTGGCGGTGACGGTCATGCCGAAGTCGTAGAGGTGCGGCGCGCCTTGGCTCCCCCACCAGGCCCAGGCAGCGAGAAGCTCGTCGGCTAGGTTCTGTCGTCAAATGTCACGCCCACATCAGGAGTGATGCGAGGGTGATGGCTGCTTCGTAGGACTGGGCGGTCTTGTCGTAGCGGGTGGCGATGCCGCGCCACTGTTTCAAGCGGTTGAAGCACCGTTCCACTACGTTGCGCTGCTTGTAGGCCGTGCGGTCGAAGTTCGGCGGCCGGCCGCCACGGCTGCCGCGCTTGAGCCGGTTGCGGATCTGGTCGGCCCGTTCAGGAATGGTGTGCTGGATGCTCCGGCGGCGGAGCCAGGTGCGGATCGCCTTCGAGCTGTAGCCCTTGTCGCCCAGGAGATGGGCAGGGCGGACCCGAGGCCGGCCCGGCCCGGTGCGGGGCACTCGGATCGCTTCCATCACCGCGGTGAACTGGGTGCAGTCGTTGGTGTTCCCGCTCGTGACGACGAAGCCGAGCGGGCGGCCGAGTCCGTCGCAGGCGAGGTGGATCTTGCTCGTCAGCCCGCCTCTGGACCGGCCGAGCGCCGGGGTGCGGAGCCCCCTTTCGGGCCCCGGCCGCGTGCTGGTGTGCCCGGACGATGGTGGAGTCGACGGACACCAGCCAGTCGATGTCGCCTGCCGCATCCGCTTTCGCCTGCGCGGCCCGCAGCATCCGCTCGAACGTTCCGTCCGCCGCCCACCTGCGAAAACGCGTGTGGAGAGTCGCCCACGGCCCATACCGGTCGGGCACATCCCGCCAGGCCGTCCCGGTCCGAAACTTCCACACGATCCCATTCAGCACCCTGCGGTCATCCACCCGTTTCCGCCCCCGCAACGACTCGGGCAACAACGGCCGGACAAACTCCCACTCGACCTCGGACAGTTCATGGCGACGTATCACGACCCCATGATCCACCACCCAAGATCATTTGAAGACACCGCTTAGTGGCCGACCGGCGCCACCGCCCGGGAGTGGTACGCGGAGAGTGACCGAAAGCTCCAGCCGACGCGGCCGTCCATCACCATCTCCTCCATCGAGGTGAGGCTTCGGGCGGTGCGGTCCCATGGTTCTCGTCCTCCCCAATGGCCCAGTCGAGGAGTTGAGCGACGACTTCCGCCGCCCCCGTAGCGTCTCCCGCCTTCTCTCGCCAGTAGGCAAGGTCGCTGCAGGTGGTGAGGGTGTCGGGGTGGGCGGGGCCCAGCATGTGCCTTCGATCGTGGAGGAGCTCGGCGAGGATTACCGCAGCGCCTGCAGCATCCCCCGCTTCCCCTCGCCAGTAGGCGAGGTTGCTGCGGGTAGCAAGGGTGCGGGGATGGACGGGGCCGTACATGCGTGACAGGTCGTCGAGGAGCGCGGTGAGGCCTCTCGCGGCGCCGGCCGCGTCTCCCGCCTTCCCTTGCCAGTAGGCGAGATTATGGCGGGCGGTGACGGTATGAGGGTGGTCGGGGCCATACACGCGCCAGTGGGCCTTAAGCACTTCGGCGATCTCCCTCGCCGCGCCGGCAGCGTCCCCCGCTCTCCCCCGCCAGCGGGCGAGGTTATGGCGGGTGGTGAGGGTGCCGGGGTGGTCAGGGCCATGCGCGCGCGTCTGGTCGTTAAGGAGTTCGGCGGTCGCAGTCGCGGCACCGGCGACATCCCCCGCCTCCCCCCGCCAGCGGATGAGCTCATACCGAGTGGCGAGGGTGTGAGGGTGGTCGGGGCCATGCACGCGCACCAGATCGTGGAAGAGCACGGCTAGGGCTTTCGTGGCTCCGGCAATGTCCCCTGCCTCCCCCTGCCAGCGGGCGAGATTATGGCGGGTAGTGAGGGTGCCGGGGTCGTCGGGGCCATACACGCGCATGTGGGCCTTAAGGACTTCGGCGAGGGCCCTCGCGGCGCCTGCCGCGTCCCCCATCTCTCCCTGCAAGTGAGCCAGGTTGTGATGGGTGGTGAGGGTCTCGGGGTGAAAGGGGCCCAGTATGCGCTGCTGGTCGTTAAGGAGTTCGGCGGTCGCGGTCGCGGCACCGGCGACATCCCCCGCCTCCCCCCGCCAGCGGGCAAGTTCATGGCGAGTGGCGAGGATGTCGGAGTGAGAGGGGCCCAGTATGCGCAGTTGGTCCTCTAGGAGTGAGGTCAAGGCTTTCGCGGCGCCTGCCGCGTCCCCCGCCTCTCCCTGCAACTCGGCGAGGACACGCCGGGTGGCGAGGGTGCTGGGGTGGGAGAGGCCCAGTATGCGCTGCTGGTCGTCAAGGAGTGTGGCCAGGGCTTTCGCGGCGCCCGCTGCGTCCCCCGCCTTCCCTCGCCAGTAGCCGAAGAGCCGGCGGGTGGCCAGGGTTTGGCGGTGGTCGGGGCCGAGGTAGCGGTGTGTGGTGGTGGTCAGGTGGTGGAAGTAGGTGCGGGCGGCTTCGGCCTGGCCAGCCTCGCCGAGGCTTCGGCCTGTCCGGAACAGCACCGGGTGTGCGTCGGGCTGGTGCAGTGCTTCTTCGGCGTGGGTGGTCAAGGTGGTGGTGTTGGCGCGCAGCGCCTGTGCCAGGTCGGTGTCGCGTTCGATCTCGGGCCAGGCGGCCAGCAGGGCGTCGGCGGCTGTGCGGGCGAGCTGGTCACGGTGAGTGGGGGTGAGTGTCTCGCGCACGGCGCGTTGGATGAGCTGGTGGACTCGCACGGCCTGGTGTTCGGTGGCGGGGTTGTGCTCGACCAGGCTCAGGCGGTGCAGCACTCGCAAGGCCTGCACCGCTTCGCCGGCGTCGACCTCGGCCGTGGGGCCCGTGGCCGGTGTGCGGTGTGCGGTGAGGTGAGCTAGGACGGGTGAGCTGGTGAGGACATCGTGGGGGATGCCGTTGGAGTGCATGAGCGCGGCCAGTTGGAGGAGGGGGCGTGCCAGCCCGGCGGGTCGTAGAGTGTCGGCGCGGTCGATCGACAGGGACCAGGCGGCGGCTACGGGGTGGGGTTGGTCGTCGGGGAGGGCGTCGGGGGTGGTGTCGGCCAGGGTGCGGGTGCGGTCGGCCAGCAGGGCGCGGTAGGTGCCGCAGTCGATGCCGGCGTCCAGGAGGTAGGCGGCGGCCTGCGACAGTGCCAGCGGGAGACGTCCCAGGTCTGCGGCGAGCGCGGCCAACTCCATCTCAGGCTCATCACGACCGGCAGCGACCAGTGCTTGGGTGAGGTAGGCGACCGCTTGTGCGCTGGTGAAAAGCCCCACGTCGATCGTGCGTCGGCCGTGCCTTGTCAGGGCCGCGTCGCGGCGGCGTGTGGTCACCACGGTTCGCCCGTACTGGCTCGACGGCGGCCACAACCCGTTCAGGTCGGCCGGGTCGGCCACATCGTCGAACACGACCAACCATCGGCACACCCGCTGGCCCCTCTTGGGCTCCAACCACGCCAAGAACACCTGCGCGTCACGCTGCGCGTCTCCGGAGTCCAGCGCGAGGACCTCGGCGGCGGCCTGGGCGAGACGAGTAACCACAGCGGTGCGATGGTCCGCAGTGATCCACACTAGTACGTCCAGCTCGCCGGCCTGCCAGACGGTGCGAGCGAAGTCGGCCGCGAGCTGCGTCTTGCCCACCCCGCCCATCCCCACCAGCACCCCACCCGAGGGCATCTGGTCCACGGAGCCAACAACCGCGGTCCCACCCTCAGTAAGGACTGTGGTCAGTCGGGCGACCTCCGCCCGGCCCTGGAAGCAGCCCGCGCGCGCCGGGATGACTCCTACCTGATGTGGCCACATGGCCGGCTGGCCCGGCGCGGCATGTTCGTGCCGGTGCTGGTGCTGGTGAACGCCGCCAAAGACATGGTTGGCGGCCACGCTGCCGTTGGCTGCGGTGGCGACCGTGTTTCCCGCTGTGTTGAGCGGGATGGCCGGTGGGCTTGGCGGGGCGCCGGGTGCGGTCAGCCCTGGTGTGTCGGACCCGGCTGCGAAGGGCGGACCGGGGATCCGACTGTCACATCGCCCATCCCCACCGCGGCGGCCGATCCGCCCTCGGCGCGGACGTTCACATCTCCGCCGACCGCGACACCGCCGGGCCCCGCGCTGACCGCACCACCGGGCGGACCATGCCGCGCCAGCAGGCCACGTAGGTCATCCACGGCTCGGGATCGTTCGCCGTCGGGCAGGCTCTCCAGCAGGACCTCGATCCGCGCCTGCCAGGCCGCCTCCTGGCGAACCCTCACCCGCTCGGCTTCACCCGGGTCAGCCCCAGCGATCGCGGCCGCGGTGATGCCCAGCCGTTCCAGCTCCGCGCTCTCCCGCTCGGCATCGCCGCGCCCGAACCAGCCAGCTACCGCAGCCCGCAGCGTCGTCCACGCATCCGTACCCGCAGCCGCCACCACCGCCGTGCCACCGGATGCGGCTAACGCCACCACCACCTGGTCCAACAACACACCCTCCCCGCTCGAACACCTGACGCGACAGTAGCGCCCCAGACGCTCCAGCCGTCACGCCACCGTTGCGGCCACGTGACGTACCACCGTGCCGGTGCACCGTTGCGGCTTCTTCCTTATGGCGCCGTCCTTCTTCGCCTGCCTCTCGGGCCGTTGCCCAGGCTTGGTACGCAAGGCTCGCGCCACTCAATCCCGGCTCGCCGGTCATGCGATCAGCATCCCGGTGACATCGCTGTGTGGCGGGGGCACGGCCAACTCGGGTAGGCGAGCGTCCACGGCGTCACCGCGACCTGCTTCGTCCGCGTGGCGACCAGCTCGCCCTGCCTCCCCCTGCTGGCGGTACACCGGTGCTGCACGGTGGCGGCCGGGCGCGCGCCAACGGCCGGGCCCACATGCGCTGCCCCCGATGCCGTCCTCCTCGCCCTGCGCCACGCGCTGGCGCGGCACCACTGCCCCAAACCACCGGCTGGTGGCTGATCTGGCTCGCGGAGCTCGTGCGCGATCCGGCCGGCGGTCGCCGTACCGCGCAAGTATCGCGTGACGCCGTCCCAGCAGCCTTTCGCCGTGCTGTTCGGGTGCTCCGACTCCCGGCTGGCCGCCGAAATCATCTTCGACCGCGGCCTGGGCGACCTGTTCGTCGTCCGCACCGCCGGGCACGTCACCGGCACGGAGGTCCTTGGCTCCATCGAGTTCGGCGTGAGCGTCCTCAAGGCGCCCCTGGTCGTCGTCCTCGGCCATGACTCGTGCGGTGCCGTCGCCGCGGCCTGCTCCGCCCTGCAGGACGGGCAGACGCCGGGTGGCTTCGTCCGGGACGTCGTCGAACGGGTGACCCCGAGCGTGCTGGCAGCCCGCGCCGCCGGACGCGAGACGGCCGAGGAGATCCTGGCCGAGCACATCGAGCACACCGTGGACCTGCTGCTCGAACGCTCCCGCGTCCTGGCCGATGCGGTGGCCGACGGCCGCCTGGCGGTGGTGGGCCTGTCCTACCGCCTGGCCGACGGCAGCGCACAACTCGTCGCCGCCCGAGGTCTCGACGCGGTGGTCCCCGCCGCGTCCTGACCGTCCCGACCGCGCCGCTCACCGGGAGAAGCAGGGCCCCGCCGGCCTGGCCCATACGCTATTCGGCATCTACGGCTCGGCCTCCCGCTGACCCGCCGGCCGCCGATCAGGGAGGACGAGGCTACAAGGGGGTCTCGCGGAAGTCGGGCCCGGTGCCGACGTCCGCCGCGGGCCTTCCGCGGCCGTGCCTACGCACGCGCGTCACCGGGAGCGTCGTCGAAGAGGTCGAGCTGTTGTTCCCTGGGGTCGGTGTCCTGGGCACCGGGCAGCGGGTCCTGCCAGGCCGTCGCGTCGCGCAGCGGCACGCGCTGCATGGAACCGGGACACAGGCCCGCCCGTGCGGGCGGGGCGGCCGGCGCCGCCACCGGCGCTGATCACCCAGCCGGTGCGGATCGACCCGCCAACCGGCCCACGCGCCAGTGCGCCGCCCGGCTCCCCCGGCGGCCCACCCCACGCCTCCCCGGCCGCCCCGCCGGGCCCGGCCGCACCCCCGACCAGCCGGCCGCCGGCCGCCACCCCACCCTCGGTGGCCGCGCCCCGGCCCCAGGCGCCGCCCAACCCGCGACCGCTGCCCCACCCGACGCCCCCGCCCCACGCACCGGGCATGCCGATCTACGCGGAGCTGGCCGAGCGCTGGCTCGGCGCGGGCCGGACCGTGCCGGGCGCGTACGACCAGGAGTGGGCGGACCTCGTCAACCGCCCCGCCTGGCCCGCCACCCGCCGGGCCGGCGCGACGCCGCACGGCTGAGGCCCGGCTCCGGGCCGCCCGTGCGGGGGCGGCCCGGGGCTCGCCTGGGCCGCCCTCCGGACGGGCGCGGCCCGGGCGGGTCCGGCGTGGCGCGGGCCCGGCGTGGCGCGGGCCGCCCTCTCGTGCGGCGGCCCATGGCGCGGGGTCCGCGCCGGCCGCGCGGCTCAGCCCAGTGGCAGCTCCGCCTCGATCAGGTCGGCCGCGCGAGCCGTGCCGCCCTCCGCCCTGGCCTGGGCGCGCAGCTCGGCGAGGCGGCGGGCGACCTCGGCGTCGGAGGTGAGCGCGAGCAGGGCCGTGCGGAGCGCCTCCGGCGTGGCGTCCTCGGTGTCGAGGCGCCGGGCCACGCCGAGTTCGACCAGCCGGTCGGCGTTGGCGAACTGGTCGGCCGCCTGCGGCACGGCGATCATGGGAACGCCGCTGTCGAGCCCCTCACCGCAGCCGCCCATCCCGGCGTGCGTGACGAACGCGTCGGCCTGCCGCAACACGGCCACCTGCGGCACCCACGCGTGCACCTCGACATTGGCCGGGATCCGCCCCAGCGCGGCGGGGTCGGTGTACTTCCCGACCTGGAGCACGACGTGCCAGCCGGGCAGGTCGCCGAAGGCCGCCAGGCAACTACGGTAGAAGTCGGTCTGCCGGGTGTAGGCCGAGCCGAGCGAGACCAGCAGCACCTGTTCGGCGTCGGCCGGGCGCGTCCAGGAGCCCTGGTCGGCCCGGTCGCCCAGGCACGGCCCGACGAAGCTCACGATGCGCGGGTCCACGGTCTCGGCGTGCGGCTGCATGGCCCGCGGGATCATGACCACCGCACGCCTCGGGCGCCCGCCGAACTCCTCGGCGTCGGTCGTGGTGGCGCCGCACTCCGCCAGCCAGGCGGCGAACCGCGCGAAGTAGGCGTCCGCCCCCGGCAGCGCCCTGAGCTGGGCGCCCACCTCCTCCTCGAAGGTCTCCCAGGCGACGTGGCTGGGCGACAGTTGCACGGTAGGCCGGCCCTGCCGCTCCGCCAGCGCGCGGGCCGCGTAGCCGCCGATGTCGTACAGGTAGAGGTCCGCCGGGTCCGCGTCGTAGACGGCGCGCAGTTGCGGCAGCATGTGCGTGGCGTCGTCGAGGAAGAGGCCCATGGCGGCGATGGGGTCGGCCGGCCAGTCGTTGTCGGCCACCGGCAGCGTCGAGCGGTACGCGACCAGTTCGGCGTCGGTGGGGGCGATCACGTCGGCGACGGCCGGGTCGTTGGCGTAGGTGACCCGGTGGCCGCGGGCGACGAGCTCCCGGATGATCTCCAGGCTGGGCAGGACGTGGCTGACGGCGGGGATGCCGACCATGGCGATGTGGGCACGCTGGCGTGACATGGATGTGCTCCTTGGCGGTGCTACGGGAGATGGGCACGACGAGCCGACACCCAGGGATGGCGCGACGGTTCGACCGGTCGCGCCGCGAGCGCCGCTGGGCGTGGCGGGAACGGGCGCTGGGCCCGTCGTCGTGTCAGCCGTAGAGCTGCTGGAAGCACATGCCGGGGACGCTAGCGCGACGACCACCCGCGACGCCACCGCATTGCCGCCGCACCGTCGTCGCTACGGCCGCCCGGGGGGCACCGCACGCTCGGGCGGTGCCAGGTGGTCGGCCGGTGCCAGGCGCTCGGTCGGCCCGGCGAAGGCCAGGAAGACGGTGCGGGTGGCCAGCGACCACCGGCCGTCCACCCGTCGGAAGGTGTCCTCATAGTGCCCCACCTGCACCGGCGCGCCCGGAGACGCCATGCCGCCGTCATGGCCGTCGACGCGGTACGTCGTGAAGTAGCTGGTCGCGCTCGCCGTCGTCGGCGACAGGAGGGTGACCAGGACGTTCGTGCTCACGCGTCGCGAGAGCCGGTCGGCGGGGCGTGCGCCGAAGTAGGCACGCAGCGCGTCCCGGCCTTCGATCCTGCGGTCGCCGTCGGGCCACTCCCAGACCCCGTCGGCCGTGAAGAGGTCGGCCACGGCGGCCGGGTCGCCGAGGTCGAGTTCGCGGACGAACGCGGCGATCAGACGCTCGCAGGCACGCTCGGCGAGCAGGCGGTGAAGGGGGCTGAGGGAGGCGGGCTCGGCATTCGGCATCCTCGCCTCCTACCCGTGTGGCCGGCGCCGGCACACCTGGCCAGCGCTCCCCCACGCCCCCGCCGACGGCGCCCGTCGGCCAACGTACAGACCGACCCTGGGATCGCGTGGCGGGACGCGACGGGGCAGGCGGGTCGGCGGCGGCCAGCCGGCCGTGCCGCCCGCCTGCCGGGGGTGTGTGATCCGCTCGGGCGGTCGCGCTAGCGCGCCAGCACGCCGTCCGCGGTCAGCCGTGCCAGGACCTGTCGCAGCGCCGGGGCGCAGCGCTCCGTGTCGGCGGGGCGGTCCCGGAACCAGTCCAGTTCGGCGATCTCGCGGTCGGGTTGGAGAGCGCCGGTGGCCGGGCCGGTGTAGCAGGTCATGCGCAGCGGCCGGCCGCCCTGTCCGTGGGCCTCGTCCTCGATGACGAACGCCCGGGTCAGCTCCCGCGCGTCGGCCCGCACGCCCAGTTCCTCGCCGAGTTCGCGGGCCAGCGCCCGCGGCCCGCTCTCGCCGGGTTCGAGCTTGCCGCCGGGCAGGTAGAACCGGTCCTTGCCGTGGGTGCGGACGGCCAGCAGGCTTCCGTCGCGCACGCACAGCCAGGCCACCGACTCCAGGGCGGTGAGTTGGCTGGTGCGCTCGGTCCGCTCAGGCACCGGAATCCTCCCCGGCCGCGCCGTCTTCGAGGTTGCCCTCGGTCTCCAGGTACAGCTCCCGCACCGCGGCCAGCGTCTCCTGGTCGGGCTCGGCCCACAGGCCGCGGCTCTCGGCTTCGAGCAGCCGCTCCGCCATGCCGTGCAGGGCCCAGGGGTTGGCCTCTTCGAGGAAGGCGCGGTTCTCCGGGTCGAGCAGGTAGCTCTGGGCGAGCTTGTCGTACATCCAGTCGGCGACCACGCCGGTGGTGGCGTCGTAGCCGAAGAGGTAGTCGACGGTGGCGGCGAGTTCGAAGGCGCCCTTGTAGCCGTGCCGGCGCATCGCCTCGATCCAGCGGGGGTTGACGACGCGGGCGCGGAAGACGCGGGAGGTCTCCTCGTGCAGGGTGCGGGTGCGCACGGTCTCCGGGCGGGTGCTGTCGCCGATGTACGCGGCGGGAGCGGTGCCCTTGAGCGCGCGCACGGTGGCCACCATGCCGCCGTGGTACTGGAAGTAGTCGTCGGAGTCGGCGATGTCGTGTTCGCGGGTGTCGGTGTTCTTCGCCGCGACCGCGATCCGCTTGTACGCGCTCTCCATCTCCTCGCGCGCGGGGCGGCCGTCGAGGCCGCGGCCGTAGGCGTAGCCGCCCCAGACGGTGTAGACCTCGGCGAGGTCGGCGTCGGTGCGCCAGTCGCGGCTGTCGATGAGCTGGAGCAGACCCGCCCCGTAGGTGCCGGGCCGGGAGCCGAAGATGCGCGTGGTGGCGCGGCGTTCGTCGCCGTGCGCGGCGAGGTCGGCCTGCGCGTGGGCGCGTACGTAGTTGTCGGCGGCGGGCTCGTCGAGGCCGGCCACCAGGCGTACGGCGTCGTCCAGCAGGCCCACCACGTGCGGGAACGCGTCGCGGAAGAAGCCGGAGATGCGCAGCGTCACGTCGACGCGCGGGCGGCCGAGTTGGTCGAGCGGGATGGGCTCCAGGCCCGTGACGCGGCGCGACGCCTCGTCCCAGGTGGGGCGGACGCCGAGCAGTGCCAGGGCCTCGGCGATGTCGTCGCCCGCGGTGCGCATGGCGCTGGTGCCCCACAGCGAGAGGCCGACGGACTGCGGCCAGGTGCCGTCGTTGTCGGTGCGGTAGCGGTCCAGGAGGGAGTCGGCGAGCGCCTGGCCGGTCTCCCAGGCGAGGCGGCTCGGCACCGCCTTGGGGTCGACGGAGTAGAAGTTGCGGCCGGTGGGGAGCACGTTGACCAGGCCGCGCAGCGGCGACCCGGAGGGGCCGGCGGGTACGAAGCCGCCGCTCAGCGCGTGCACGGCGTGGTCGATCTCGTCGGTGGTGCGGGCGAGCCGGGGCACCACCTCGCGGGCGGCGAACTCCAGGATGGCCGCGACGTCCTCGCGCGTGTCGGCCGGGAGCGACGCGCAGACCGTCTCGGTCGCGGCGGGGTCCCAGTCGGCGTCGTCCATGGCCTGCACCAGCGTCCGGGCCCGCTCCTCGGCCTCGTCGGCGCCGATCCGGCTGTTGGTCGACTCGTCGTAGCCGAGCGCCTCGCGCAGCCCCGGCAGGGCCGTGGTGCCGCCCCAGATCTGGCGGGCGCGCAGGATGGCCAGGACGAGGTTGACCCGGTCGGCGGCGGCCGGGGCGCTGCCGAGCACGTGCAGCCCGTCGCGGATCTGGACGTCCTTGACCTCGCACAGCCAGCCGTCGACGTGCAGCAGGAAGTCGTCGAAGCCGTCGTCGTCGGGCCGGTCGGCCAGGCCGAGGTCGTGGTCGAGCTTGGCGGCCTGGATCAGGGTCCAGATCTGGGCGCGGATGGCGGGCAGCTTGGCCGGGTCCATCGAGGAGATGGCCGCGTACTCGTCCAGGAGTTGTTCGAGCCGGGCGATGTCGCCGTAGGACTCGGCGCGGGCCATCGGCGGCACCAGGTGGTCCACGAGCGTCGCGTGCACCCGGCGCTTGGCCTGCGTGCCCTCCCCCGGGTCGTTGACCAGGAAGGGGTAGACCAGCGGCAGGTCACCGAGCGCGGCGTCGGGGGCGCAGGCGGCGGACAGGCCCGCGTTCTTGCCCGGCAGCCACTCCAGGTTGCCGTGCTTGCCCAGGTGGACCATGGCGTCGGCGCCGAAGCCGCCGTCCTCCTGGGCGGCGGAGATCCAGCGGTAGGCGGCCAGGTAGTGGTGCGAGGGCGGCAGGTCGGGGTCGTGGTAGATGGCGATGGGGTTCTCGCCGAAGCCGCGCGGCGGCTGGATGAGGACGAGCAGGTTGCCGCGGCGCAGGGCGGCGAGCACGATCTCGCCCTCCGGGTCGCGGCTGGTGTCCACGAACATCCGGCCGGGCGGCGGGCCCCAGTGCTCCTCCACCGAGTCCCGCAGCTCCTTGGGCAGCTCGGCGTACCAGCGGCGGTAGTCGGCGGCGGGGATGCGCACCGGGTTGCGGGCCAACTGCTCCTCGGTGAGCCACTCCTGGTCGTGGCCGCCGGCCTCGATCAGGGCGTAGATCAGCTCGTCGCCGTTGCCGGACGCGAGCCCGGGCAGCGCGTCCTCGCCCTCCTCGGGGCCGAGGTCGTAGCCCTCGGCGCGCAGCCGGCGCAGCAGGGCGACGGCGCTGGCGGGGGTGTCGAGCCCCACGGCGTTGCCGATCCGGGAGTGCTTGGTCGGGTACGCGGAGAGCACCAGGGCCAGGCGCTTGTCGGCGGCCGGTACGTGGCGCAGCCGGGCGTGCCGTACGGCGATGCCGGCGACGCGGGCGGCGCGCTCGGGGTCGGCGGCGTAGACCGGCAGCCCGTCCTCGTCCACCTCCTTGAAGGAGAACGGCACGGTGATCAGGCGGCCGTCGAACTCGGGCACCGCGACCTGGGTGGCGGAGTCCAGCGGGGACAGGCCCTCGTCGTTGTCCTGCCAGGCGGCGCGGCTGCCGGTGAGGCACAGGGCCTGCAGGATGGGCACGTCGAGCGCGGCCAGCGCGCCGGCGTCCCAGGACTCGTCGTCGCCGCCGGCGGAGGCTTCGGCGGGCTTGGTGCCGCCCGCGGCGAGCACGGTGGTCACCACCGCGTCGGCCGCGCCGAGCGCCTCGATCAGCTCCGGTTCGGGGGCCCGCAGCGAGGCGACGAACAGCGGCAGGGGCCGTCCGCCGGCGTCCTCGATGGCGGTGCACAGCGCGTCCACGAAGGCGGTGTTGCCGCTCATGTGGTGGGCGCGGTAGTAGAGCACCGCGACCACGGGGCCGCTGGCGTCGGCGCGCGCGGTGCGCTCCAGCGGGCCCCAGGTCGGCGCGGCGTGCGGCGGCTCGAAGCCGTGGCCGGTGAGCAGCACGGTGTCGGAGAGGAACCGGGCGAGCTGGTCGAGGTTGGCGGGCCCGCCGTGCGCGAGGTAGGCGTGCGCCTCGGCGGCGATGCCGACGGGGACAGTGGACGCCTCCATCAACTGCGCGTCCGGGGCCTGTTCGCCGGTGAGGACGACGACCGGGCGGTCGCCCGCGAGCAGCAGGTCGAGCCCCTCCTGCCAGGCCCGTACGCCGCCGAGCAGGCGCACCACGACGAGGGAGACGCCCTCCAGGAGGGCGGGCAGGTCATCCAGGCTGAGCCGGGCCGGGTTGGCGAGCCGGTAGGGCACCGGGCCCTCGGCCGCACGAGCGCTGAGCAGGTCGGTGTCGGACGTCGACAGCAAAAGGATCATGCGGCAGCAGCCTTCCTCGGGGTCCGCGCCCCGGGCGGGTGGGAGGACGGCAGGAGTTCCTGGCTCGTCCGGCATCGCTGCCGAACTCACAGTGGCGGGACCGCGCCGGTCTCACACCGGCTTCCTCCCCTGGCGCCGTCGCTGGCGTCGGCGGACCGGGAGGCCCGCCGGGGAGCATAGTAACGACCGACCAGGGGCCGCGTCGCTGGCTCCGTTCCCGGTCAGGTGGCTGATAGCGACGCGGGGTCGCGGTGCGTGGGCGGGCCTGGTATGGGGGTCGCGGAGGGCGTGCGGGGGTGGGCCGGGGCGGCGGGGCGCGGGCTGTGTGCCCGGGCGTGGGGCGATGCGCCGGGCCGCCGGGCGGGGTGTGGGGGCGCGGCGCCGGGTGTGCGGGGCGGTGGTGGGTTCGGCGGCGTTCGGCCCGGGTGGGCTGACCTGGTGCGGGACGGTGCGGCCGGAGGGATCGTCGGTATGCTCGCCGCCATGCCTCTCACCCCGACAACCGCCCCAACTGGGGAGGAACCGCGCAGCCGCACGGGCGATGACGCCTGTCCCGGCGCGCTGCGGCTGCACCGGGCCGACGACGGCTTCCTGGCGCGCGTACGGCTCCCCGGCGGGTTGCTGACGGCGGACCAGGCGGAGGAACTGGCGCTGGCGGCCGAGGCGTTGGGCGACGGCGCGCTCGACCTGACCTCGCGGGGCAACGTGCAGGTGCGCGGGCTCGACTCGGGGTGCGGCGCCGAGCTGGCCGAGCGGCTGCGGTCGGCGGGCCTGTTGCCCTCCGACACGCACGAGCGGGTCCGCAACGTGGCCCTGTCGCCCCTGTCGGGGCTCGACGGCGCGGGGCGGGCCGACGTGACGGCCTGGGTCCGGGAGTTGGACGGCCTGTTGTGCGGGACGCCGGCCGCGGCGGGGCTTTCGGGGCGGTTCCTGTTCGCCGTCGACGACGGCCGGGGCGATGTGGCCGCGCTCGGCGCCGATGTGACATTGATCGCAGAGCCGGACGGTCGGGCCCTGCTGCGGGTGGGAACCGGCCCCGCGGCCGGTCGCGCGCCCGGGGCGCCCGCGCCCCAGCGGCCGACCGGCGCGCGCGCCGACACCTCGCCCGCCGCCCCACCCGGCGAGGGCGCCCCCGGCTCCGTCGCCGCGTGCGACGGGGCCGACCCCGCTCCGACGCTGCGCGTACCGGCCGACGCGGCGCCGCGCGCCGCCCTGTTGACCGCGCTCGCCTTCGCCGCGGCGAGCCGGGACAGCGGCGCGAAGGCGTGGCGGGTGTGGGAGTTGCCGGCCCGACACGCGCTCACGCAGTCGCGGATGCGCGCCGCGCTGGCGCGCGCGGGCATCGACGCCGAGGCGGTGCCCGCGAGCGAGGCCACCGCTGGCCGCACCGGTATCGGTACGCCGGAGACGGCCCCGCTCGACGCGGCCCCGGCCCCCGGCCTGGTCCCGGCGCCGGGCGGCGAGCGGGCCGCGCTGAGCGTGGCCGCGCCGCTGGGCCGCCTCTCCCTCGCGCAGTGGCGGCTGCTGGTGGCCGCGGCCCGCGCGGGGCGGGGTGAGATGCGTGTGACACCCTGGCGCGGCGTGGTGGTCCCGGGGCTCGCCACGGCCGACGCGCGGCACTGGTTGGGCGAGCTCGCCAAGGCCGGCCTCGTCACCGACGCCGCGTCCGCCTGGCACGGCGTCGGGGCCTGTACGGGGCGGCCCGGCTGCGCGAAGTCGCTGGCCGACGTACGAGCGGACGCGGCCGGCGCGCTGGCCGCGACCACGCCGTCGCCGACCACGCCGTCGCCGACCGAGCCGACGCCCGCCGACCGGCGACCCGAGCGGAGGTTGCCGGTGTACTGGTCGGGCTGTGAGCGCCGCTGCGGTCATCCTCGGGGCCGCTGGGTGGATGTGCTGGCGGGCGCCGAGGGCTATCGGATCTCGATCGAGGGTACGGAGCGTACGGCGGCCCGCCGGGTGGCGCCCGCGCCACGGCTCGGCGGGCCGACGCCGGGCGCGGCGGAGGCGGAGCGCGCGGGGATGCCGGACGCACCGGACCGCCCGGACGCACCGGGCCCGACGGAGGCGGCGGCTCCCGTGGGGCCGCTCCGGCTCGCGGAGTTGGCGACCACGGTGGCGGCGGCGCGACGCGTGCCGTGACCCGACATCGCCGCCCCGGTCGCGCCGGGGCCGGGCACAGCCCGAGGGACATCGAAGGCCATCAGGAACATCAAGGGACAACGAGGACACTGTGTTCGACTACGAGAAGGACGGCGCGGCCATCTACCGCGCCTCCTTTGCCACCATCCGCGCCGAGGCCGCGCTGGACGCCCTGCCGCCCGACGTCAGCCAGGTCGCGGTGCGGATGATCCACGCCTGCGGCATGGTCGACCTCGTCAAGGACCTCGCGTACACGCCGAACGTGGTGGCCGCCGCCCGGGCGGCGCTGCGCGCCGGCGCGCCCGTCCTGTGTGACGCGAACATGGTCGCCAGCGGCGTCACCCGCAAGCGGCTGCCGGCCGACAACGACGTGCTGTGCACCCTGGCCGACCCCACGGTCCCGGAGTTGGCGCGGCAGTTGGGCACCACGCGCAGCGCCGCCGCCCTGGAGCTGTGGCGCGACCGGCTCGAGGGGGCGGTGGTGGCCGTCGGCAACGCGCCGACGGCGCTGTTCCGCCTGCTGGAGATGATCGAGGAGGGCGCGCCACGGCCGGCGGCGATCATCGGGGTACCGGTCGGCTTCATCGGCGCGGCCGAGTCCAAGGAGGCGCTGGCCGGACACCCGGCGGCGCTCGACCACCTGGTGGTGCGCGGACGGCGGGGCGGCAGCGCCATGGCCGCCGCCGCGATCAACGCGATAGCGAGCGAGGAAGAGTGAGCGAGCAGCAGGAGCGGGCGGCCGACGCGCCGGAGCACGGCACGGGCAGGCTGTACGGGGTCGGGCTCGGCCCCGGCGACCCGTCCTTGATGACGGTGCGGGCCGTCGAGGTCATCACCGGCGCCGACGTGGTCGCGTACCACAGCGCCCAGCACGGCCGCAGCATCGCGCGCGCCATCGCCGAGCGGCATCTGCGCCCGGACCACATCGAGGAGCGGCTGGTCTACCCGGTCACCACCGAGTCGACCGACCACCCCGGTGGCTACCGGGGCGCCATGGAGGACTTCTACGCCGAGGCCGCGGCCCGGCTGGCGGCGCACCTGGACGCGGGCCGCACGGTGGCGGTGCTCGCCGAGGGCGATCCGCTGTTCTACGGCTCGTACATGCACATGCACAAGCGGCTCGCGGACCGCTATCCGACGGAGGTCATCCCCGGCGTCACCTCGGTGAGCGCCGCGGCGGCCCGGACCGGCAGCCCGCTGGTGGAGGCCGAGGAGGTGCTGACGATCCTGCCGGGCACGCTGCCCGAGGAGGAGTTGGCGGCCCGCCTCGCCGGCACGGACTCCGCGGCCGTGCTCAAGCTGGGGCGCACCTTCCCCACCGTGCGGCGGGCCCTGGAGCGCTCCGGGCGGCTGGCGGAGGCGCGGTACGTGGAGCGGGCCACGATGGGAGCCGAGCGCACCGCGGCGCTGGCGGACGTGGACCCGGACTCGGTGCCGTACTTCTCGATGGCCCTGGTCCCGAGCCGGATCGGCGCCCAACGCCCGGACCCGGACGCCGGCGAGACACGGCGCGCGGCGGAGCCCGCGCCGAGTGACGGGCTGGCGACGGGCGACGAGCCGGTGGCGGGCGGCGAGGTCGTGGTCGTCGGGCTCGGACCGGCCGGGCCGATGTGGCTGACGCCGGAGGCGCGCGGCGCCCTGGCGGCGGTCGACGACCTGGTCGGCTACACCACCTACCTGGACCGGGTGCCGGTGCGGCCGGGGCAGCGGCGGCACGCGTCGGACAACAAGGTGGAGGCCGTGCGGGCGGAGTTCGCCCTCGACCTCGCCCGGCGCGGGCGCCGGGTGGCGGTGGTCTCCTCCGGTGACCCCGGCGTGTTCGCGATGGCGACGGCCGTCCTCGAGGCCGCGTCCGTCGCCCCGTACCGCGAGGTACCGGTGCGCGTGCTGCCGGGGATGACGGCCGCGCACGCCGCCGCCGCCCGGGCGGGCGCGCCGCTCGGGCACGACTACGCGGTGGTCTCGCTGTCCGACCGGCTCAAGCCGTGGGAGGTGATCGCGGAGCGGCTGCACGCCGCGGCGGCGGCCGATCTGGTCCTCGCGCTCTACAACCCCGGCTCGCGCAGCCGCGTCTGGCAGGTGGGCAAGGCCCGCGAGCTGCTGCTCGAACACCGCGCCCCGGACACGCCGGTCGTGCTCGGCCGCGACGTGGGCGGCCCGGAGGAGAGCGTGCGCATCGTACGGCTGGCCGACCTCGACCCCGAGCAGGTGGACATGCGCACCATCCTGCTGGTCGGCTCGTCCCAGACGCGGGCGGTGCGCCGGGGGGACGGCACCGAGGTGGTGTGGACGCCACGGCGCTACCCGCCGCAGTGAGCTGAGGCCGGGGCGCGGGACGGTTCCGAAGGCCGTCGCAGGCGGGCGGCTCGGGGCGCGGTCACCCGGCGGGTGAGCGCCCCCGGGCCGGCGCCGCGTCGGCTCAGCCGAGTCGGGCCCGTAGCCAGCGCGCCGCCCGCGGCACGTCGTCGGCCACCGGCACCCCGGCGGGCACGGGCGGGCGGCGCACCACGACCACCGGGAGGCCGGCCTCGCGCGCGGCCGTGAGCTTGGCGGCGGTGGCCTGGCCGCCGCTGTCCTTGGTCACCAGCACGTCGATCCGGTGCCGCCGCAGCAGCTCCGCCTCGCCCGCGAGGTCGAAGGGCCCACGGGCGAGCAGGACCTCCATCCGGGGCGGCGCCGGCGGGCCCGGGGCGTCCACCGAGCGGACCAGGAACCAGTGCTCGGTCAGGTGCGCGAAGGCGGCCAGCCCCATCCGCCCGGTGGTGAGGAACACGCGCTCGCCGAGGCCGCCCAGCGCCCCGGCGGCCTCGTCCAGCGAGGCCACCGGGTGCCAGCGGTCGCCGGGGCCGGGGACCCAACCGGGGCGGCGCAGGGCGAGCAGGGGAACATGGGCGGTGGCCGCCGCCCGGGCGGCGTTGAAACTGATCGTCTCGGCGAAAGGATGAGTGGCGTCGATGAGCGCGTCCACCTGCTGCTCACGCATCCAGCGGGCCAGCCCGTCGGGCCCGCCGAACCCGCCGACGCGCACCTCTCCGGCGGGCAGCCGGGGCTCGGCGACCCGGCCGGCGAGCGAACTGGTCACGCGCGGCGGGCGCGCTCCGGCGCCGTCGCCCGTGGCGAGCGCCGCCGCGAGGAGGCGGGCCTCGGTGGTGCCGCCGAGGATCAGCACGTGGGGTGCCGCGGTCATCGTGGTACTCCCGGTGAGGCGGTGCGGGGTGGTCGCCCGCTGGACAGCCGCGGACGCGGCCGGCTCGCGGGCCCGCCGCTGGGGCGGAGCCACCAGCGCGGCGGGTGCCACGGCGCGCGCGGGCGCGCGCGTGAGCACCATCGGTACGGTACGCGCCGCCGCGACGCGCCCCGCCGCCTGGTCCCCGGGCCCGGGCCCGCTGCCGACCGGGACCCCGACGGCACAGGCGAGCGGCGCGGCCCGTGGCTGACCAGCGGCAGGGCCCCGGACAGGGCGACCGGAACGCGGCCGACCAGCGGCAGCGCGCGCGGAACGGCGCGAGCCCGGCGGTAGCGGAGGGCGGGCCGGCCGGCGCGGGTGGCGAACCGGTGGCCGTGGGAGGTGGTGAACCGGTGGCCGGAGGTGAACCGGTGGGCGGAGGTGAACCGGTGGCCGCGGGTGGCGAGCCGGTGGCCGTGGGCGGCCGGCAGGCCCAGCTTCAGCACACCGGGCTGCGGCCCGGCTGGACCACGGGCGCGTGCGCCACAGCCGCGACGACGGCCGCGTACACCGCCCTGCTCGGCGGCGACTTCCCGGACCCGGTGACCATCACCCTGCCGAAGGGGCAGCGGCCGGCGTTCGCGCTCGCGGCCGAGGAGTCGGGCCCCGACTGGGCGATGGCGGCCATCGTCAAGGACGCCGGGGACGACCCGGACGTCACGCACGGCGCGCTGGTGCGCGCGCGGGTACGGGCGCTGCCGCCCGGCTCCGGCGTGGTCTTCCGCGCCGGCCCCGGAGTCGGCACCGTCACCCGCGCCGGCCTGCCGCTGCCGGTCGGCGAGCCCGCGATCAACCCGGTGCCCCGGCAGATGATGCGCGAGCACGTCGCGGCGGTGGCGGAGCGGCTCGGCGGGAGCGGCGACGTCGAGATCGAGGTGTCCGTCGACCACGGCGAGGAGATCGCCCGGAGCACCTGGAACCCGCGTCTGGGCATCCTGGGCGGCCTGTCCATCCTGGGCACGACGGGCATCGTGGTGCCGTACTCGTGCTCCGCGTGGATCGACAGCATCCGGCGCGGGGTGGACGTGGCGCGGGCGGCCGGGCGCCGTCACGTGGCCGGCTGCACCGGCTCGACCTCCGAGAAGGTCGCCGCGGCCGAGCACGCGCTGCCGGAGGACGCGCTGCTCGACATGGGTGACTTCGCCGGCGCGGTGCTCAAGTACCTGCGCCGCCACCCGGTGGACCGGCTCACGATCGCCGGCGGCTTCGCCAAGCTGTCCAAGCTGGCGGCGGGCCACCTGGACCTGCACTCCTCGCGCTCCCAGGTGGACAAGGGCTTCCTGGCCGAACTCGCCCGCACCGGCGGTGCCGACGAGGAGTTGGCGACGGCGGTCGCGACGGCCAACACGGGCCTGGAGACGGTGCAGTTGTGCGCGGCGCGCGGCGTCCCGCTGGGCGACCTGGTGGCCGAGGCCGCCCGCGAACAGGCCCTGGGGGTATTGCGCGGCGCGCCGGTGGCGGTGGACGTGATCTGCATCGACCGGGCCGGCACGATCGTGGGCCGCGCCCGCCCACGCGGCCCACGCGACGACTGACGCCCCCTCAGCAGCGAACGAAACACCCACCGACAGCCGCCGGGTGCCTGGCGTGCGGTGGTTGGCGCCCGGCGCCTGGCGAGGCCCGTACCGCGACCGGATCGCGACAGCCGCGACCAACCGAGGGGCGGCCAGCCGACCACGCCCTACACGGGCAGCCGACCGCTCCGTACGCGGACAGCAGACACCAGACCTCAGACGCCAGACACCAGGCCAGGGCCGCCAACTCCTCGCCGGTCGCGGATACTTGTCGCCGGAAGTGGACAGGGCGGCGAGGCGGCGGATCGTACGGTCCCGGAGGAAGCGATCCTCTGGAGGCGTACATGGACAGTGGGCACGGTGGCGTGCGGACGGCCCTGGTCGTGGGGGCGGGTGTCGCTGGTCTGGCGGCGGCCACCGCCCTCGCGCGGACGGGTTGGCGGGTGGAGGTCGTCGAGGCCAACCCGGCACGCGAGACGACCGGTTGGGGGTTGAGCCTGACCGGGCCGGCGCTGCGCGCGCTGGCCGAGCTTGACCTCGCCGACACGTGTCTGGCCGAGGGCCACGGCATGAGCGTGATCACACACGTGAACGTGCGCGGTGAACCCACGGACCGGGTCGAGCTGCCCCGACTGCTCGGCGCGCGGCGGCCGGCGATGGTCGGCATCGCGCGCCCGGCCCTGCACCGCGTCCTGTACGCGGCGGCCGAGCGGTCCGGCGCGCTGGTGCGGCACGGGCTGACCGTCGCCGCGCTGGAGCAGGGGGCGGCGTCGGTCCGCGTGCGCCTGTCGGACGCGACCGAGCGGCGAGCCACCCTCGTCGTCGGAGCGGACGGGTTGCGTTCCTCGGTACGGGGACTGCTCGGCCTTCGGTCCTCGCCCGGCTACCACGGGCAGATGGTGTGGCGGGCGCTGGTCCCGCGCCCCTCGTGGGCGACCGGCATCCACCAGTTCGCCGGGACGGTCGACACGGCGGGCCTCGTCCCCCTCTCGGCCAGCCAGGCGTACGTCTTCCTGACGGAGAACGGGGTGGCCCACGACGTCCTCCCGGAGGCCGAACTCGCCCCGCGCCTGGCCCGGTTGCTGGAGCCCTTCCCCGGCCGGGTGACGGAGCTGGTCCCGCTGGTGGCCGCGTGCCGCGCGGTGGTACGCCGTCCGGTACGGACCCACGTCCTGCGGGGCGCCTGGAGCCGTGGCAGCGGCGTGGTCATCGGCGACGCCGCCCACGCACCCGCGCCACAGATGGCCAGCGGCGCGGCCCTGGCCATCGAGGACGGCCTCGTACTGGCCCAGGAGCTGGACCGACACAAGTCGGTCGGGGCCGGGCTCGCGGCGTTCACCAGCCGCCGCGCACAGCGCTGCCGAACGCTCGTGGAGACCTCGATGACCATCGCCGACCTGGAGCGGGCCCAGCGCCACGACGAGGCGTACCCGCTGGTCAACGCGTGTCACCGGCTGATGGCCGAGCCCGCGTGACCAACTGGCCCGCGCTTACGATGGGCTGTCGACAGGTCACACGAGGGCATCGGGCCTGGCAGGGGCGCCCCGGGCCCCCGGCCTCCGGCCCCCGGCCCCCGGAGGAAGCAGGATGAGCGCGTTGCCGGCTCCGCTGCGCGGATTCCTCCTCACCCGTTCCCGGAACCCCGTCGACCTGCTGAACGCCGCCACCCGCCTGTTCGGCGGCTCCGTCACCACGTCGCCGTTGGACGGCCTGTGCGCGGGGCGGCACGAACTGCGCGGGGTGGCCGCGCCCGACTTCGCCGTCGGCTACTTCGCCTCGCCGCTCACGGTGCGCGTCCGCGCGGCGGAGGGACTCCACTCCTACTTCGTCAACCTGAGCGTCTCCGGTGCCATCGCCGCGTCCCGCGACGGCCTGGACGCCACCCTGACCACCGCCACGGCCGGAGTGGTCAACCCCGGAGACACCCAGGAACTGCGCCCCGTACGGAACACCCCCTCGCGCTTCCTGGGGCTGCGGATCGACGCGGCCCTGGTCGACCAGGCGTACGCGGCACTGACCGGCGCTCCCCCGCGGTCCACCGTCCGCTTCGACTTCGCCCTGGACCTGGCCAGGCCCAAGGGTCGGGCCGTACACCTGCTCGTCCGCTCCCTGGTGGAGCAACTGGACTCGGGCGACCCCCTGTTCCAGCGGGCCGAACTCCAGCGCGGCCAGCTTCGCTGCCTCGTCACCGCCCTGCTGCTGGCCCAGCCGCACTCACACACCGACGCGTTGCGCGACGGCCCGCGCCCCGGTCACCCGCGCGCCCTGCGCGCGGCCCTCGCATACGTCGAGGCCCACCTGGCCGAGCGCATCACCCTCGCCGACATCGCCGACGCCGCCGGGTGCGCCCCGCGCACCATCAGCTCCGCCTTCCGCGACCGCCTTGACCTGTCCCCGCTGGCCTACGTGCGCGACCTGCGCCTGGACCGCGTCCGCCAGGACATCCTCACCACCACCGACAGCGTGGGCACGATCGCCTACCGGTGGGGCATCTCCCACCTCGGCCGCTTCGCCGGCGACTACCGCGCCCGCTTCCACGAACTCCCCTCCACCACCGCCGCCCGCCGGTAACACCCCACGCCCGAGGACCCGGAGGTCCGCGCGTAGGCGAAGCAACCCTCGTCCACGCGGATCCGGGCCACCATGGAGCCGTGAAGGACATCATCTGCCGCCCCGCCCAACCCCACGAGTTCGCCGCTGTCGCCGAGCTGCGGTGGCGGTGGGTGGCAGAGCTCCACGGACCGCCGGACGTCACGCTGGACGCGTTCGTCCCCCGGTTCGCGGCGTGGGCCCGGCAACACACGGCCTCACACCGGTGCGTGGTGTCGGTCCGTGGGGACGTCGTCATCGGCATGGCGTGGCTGGCGATCACGCAGCGCGTGCCACACCCGCGCGCGTTCGAGCGGCTGTCGGGCGATGTGCAGTGCGTGTACGTCGTGCCGGACGAGCGAGCCAGCGGCGTGGGCGGCGAGTTGATCGAGACGGTCCTGGCCTGGGCGGGCGAACTGGGCCTGGAGCGGGTGACCGTTCACTCCAGCGACCGGGCGGTCTCCGCGTACCGCCGGCACGGGTTCGCGGTCTCCCCGCGCCTGCTCCAGGCCGAGGTGGGGGAAACCTGAGCCGCCACCAACCCGCGCCCGACAGGACGCCGCACCCCGCAACGCCCGCACCCCGCAACGTCCGCACCACGCCCGCGCGGCGGGCTACGCCGGGCGCTCGCGGTCCACGGAGTACAGGTAGCTGTCGCTGAACTGCTCCGCGCCCAGCGTGCGGCCGACCATGATGACGGCCGTGCGCGTGATGTCCGCCGCGATGGTCTGCTCGGCGATGGTCTCCAGTGTTCCGCGCAGTACGAGTTCGTCGGGGCGGCTGGCCATGGCGACGACGGCGGCGGGGCAGTCGGCGCCGTAGTGCGGGAGCAACTCGGCCACCACCCGCTCCACGTGGCGGGCCGCGAGGTGGACGACGAGCAGGGCGCCGCTGCGGCCGAGGGTAGCGAGGTCCTCGCCCTCCGGCATGGGTGTGGCGCGCTGCGCGACGCGGGTGAGGATGACGGTCTGCCCGACGGTGGGCACGGTCAGTTCGCGGCCGAGCGCCGCCGCCGCCGCCGCGAACGCCGGCACACCGGGCACCATCTCGTACGGCACGCCGGCCGCGTCCAGTCGGCGCATCTGCTCGGCGACCGCGCTGAACACCGACGGGTCGCCCGAGTGCAGCCGGGCCACGTCGTGCCCGGCGGTGTGGGCGGCGACGAGTTCGGCGGTGATCTGGTCCAGGTCGAGCCGGGCGGTGTCCACCAGGCGGGCGTCCGGCGGGCACTCGGCGAGCAGTTCGCGCGGCACCAGGCTGCCCGCGTACAGGCAGACGGCGCAGCGCGCGAGGGTGCGGGCGCCGCGCAGGGTGATCAGGTCGGCGGCGCCGGGGCCGGCACCGATGAAGTACACCGTCATCGTTCTTCTCCTCGGTCCGGTCCGGTCGCGCGGTCGGCGCCCGGGGTGCCGGCGCGGCCGGCGGGGGTGGCTGTGCGGCCGGCAGGGGTGGCTGAGCGGCTGGCGGGGATGGCTGTGCGGCCGGCGGCGCGGGGGGCCTCGGCGTTCTTGGTCACGGCCCACTGGGTGACCGGCATGGCCTGGCGCCAGCCGGTGAAGCCGCCGACGGCGACGGCGCGCGCGACCGTGAGGCGCACGAGTTCGCCGCCGTGGCGCCGGTACCAGTCGGCCAGCAGCGCCTCCGACTCCAGCGTCACCGTGTTGGCCACCAGCCGGCCGCCGCCCGGCAGCGCGGCCCAGCAGGTCTCCAGGAGGTCGGGCGTGGTCAGCCCGCCGCCGATGAACACGGCGTCAGGCGTGGGCAGTTCGGTCAGCGCGTCGGGCGCCTTGCCGGTGATCACGCGCAGCGAGGGCACACCGAGGGCCGCCGCGTTGCGCTCGATGCGCGTCGAGCGCACCGGGTCGCGTTCGACGGTCAGGGCCCGGCAGGCGCGGTGCGCGCGCAGCCACTCGATGGCGATGGAACCGGAGCCGCCGCCGATGTCCCACAGCAGTTCGCCGGGGGCCGGGGCGAGCGCGGCGAGCGTCGCGGCGCGTACCCGGCGCTTGGTGAGCTGGCCGTCGTGTTCGTACGCGTCGTCCGGCAGCCCGGGCACGGTGGCCAGCCGGGGCGCGTCGGGGGTGGCGCGGCACTCGACGGCGATCACGTTGAGGGCGTCGCCCGGGGGGTGCGGCCAGTCGTCGGCCGTGCCGGCGAGTTGACGCTCGCGCTCGCCGCCGAGTTGTTCGAGTACGCGCAGGGTGCTCGGTCCGAAGCCCCGCTCGTGCAGCAGGGCCGCGACCTCGGCCGGGGTGTGGGCGCCGGCGCTCAGGACGAGCAGCCGCCGCCGGTCGAAGAGCCAGCGGTGCAACGTGGCCAGCGGTCGTCCGACGAGGCTGACCACGTCCGCGTCCTCCTGCGGCCAGCCGAGCCGCGCGCACGCGTACGCCACGGACGAGGGGTGGGGCAGCACGCGCAGCCGCTCGGCCCCCAACTCCTCGCTCAGCGCCCGGCCGATGCCGTAGCAGAACGGGTCGCCGCTGGCGAGGACGGCGACGCGGTGCCCGGCGTGCGCGGCGAGCAGGCCGGCGACCGCGGGGCGCAGCGGGGACGGCCAGGGGACCCGGCGTCCGGGGCAGTCCGCGGGGACAAGGTCGAGCTGGCGGGCCCCGCCGATCAGGACCTGGGCCTCGCGCAGGGCTTCGCGTGCGGTGGCCGTGAGCCCGCCCCACCCGTCGGCGCCGATGCCCACGACCGTCACTGGCCCGGCGTCGTCGGGGCGTGCGTCGGGTGGGTCGGCGTTCACGGGAGGTACCTCGGCGGTCGGGGATGGCAGCAGCCGCACTCTACTGACCTGCTGCGATCGGCCCGCGACCGGGCCGCCGTGCGATGACCCCGGCCCCGGCACCGCCCGGTCCCGGGGCTCGCTGGCCGGCCGTGGGTCAGCGTCCGGGCACGCGGGGCAGGACGCAGTCGCCGCACAGGCCACCGCCCGGCACCCGGTAGTAGAGGCAGCAGGTGCCGCGGCGGAACGTCGGGCGGGGGCCCGGGCTCCACTGGCCGGTGGAGCGCAGCGGTTCGGTGGCGAACAGGTCGCGGGCCAGCGTCCGCGCGCGGGCCGTGGCCGCCTCGCGGTCCTCGGTCGTGATGCCGTCGCCCGACCGCGCGGGCGCGTGCAGCCAGCCGTGGAGTACGCCCAGGGCGCCGGCCAGTGCCGAGCCGGCGTTCCCCCACAGCAGGGCGCCCGAGAGCCCGGAGGCCGTCGCGGCCACCCGGTGCAGCGGGGTCAGGTGCTGGTCGATGACCGTGGCCCGCACCCGCTCGGCCAGGTCCACGGCTGGTGCGGGGGCTACGGGGTCCTGCGGCGCGTCGGCGTCGGCGTCGGGCAGCCACAGCTCGCGCGGGGCGCTGTGCTCGGGGTGCCACCACAGGCGCCGCGGCTCCAGGCCCGGCACCTGGTCGGTCAGCGCGGCGCAACCCACCGCCAGCGACCACAGCCGCCCGGCCAGGCCCTGGAAGCTGAGCGAGGCCGCCACCCGGAGTTCGTCGGTGCCAAGGCGCCGTGCGACCGTGGTGTGGCGGTGGCGCAGCGCGGGCGGGGCGGCCTCCAGGCGGTCGGCGGCCGGTGGGCCCGCGGCGTACACCTCGGCGAGCGGCACGTAGCCCTCGGCCCGCGGGCCGGCCGGGCCCGGTGGGTCGGTGCGGACGGCGAAGAACGGCCCGATCCGGGCGGCCGTGTGCAACGCCTGGGTGGGCGACGCTGGCCTGGTGGGCTCGGGCATCGGTGTCGGCCGTCCTCTCCACATCTGGTCGGGGCCCGCGGTCGGGGCGCCCGACGCCTGGGCGCGGACCAGGCTAGCCGTACCGTCCACGGGCGTCGCGGCCCGGCCTTCGTGGGAGGAGCGGGGGGAGCGGGGGGAGTGTCCGGGTGGCGTGGGCCGGTTGAGAGGATCGCACCAGCAGCGCGCCAGGCCCAGCCATCGAGACCACGCGACGCGCCGTCGCGAGCGACCCGACCGGAGCGAACCGATGAACCACTCCCCCGCCGCCGAAGACGTCCTGACCCGCGTGCGCGGCAGGTCCGCCACGCTGACCCTCAACCGCCCCAAGGCCCTCAACTCCCTCAGCCACGCCATGGTGCGCGCCCTCGACGCCGCGCTGACCGCGTGGGAGCACGACGACGCGGTGCACACGGTGGTCATCGAGGGGGCCGGCGAGCGCGGCCTGTGCGCGGGCGGCGACATCCGCGCCATCTACGAGGACGCCCGCGCCGGCGGCACCGCCTCCCGCGCGTTCTGGCGCGACGAGTACGTGCTCAACGCCCACATCGCCCGCTACCCCAAGCCGTACGTGGCGCTCATGGACGGCATCGTGATGGGCGGCGGCGTCGGGGTCTCCGCGCACGGCGGGGTGCGCGTGGTGACCGAGCGCTCGACGGTCGCGATGCCGGAGGTCGGTATCGGCTTCGTGCCCGACGTGGGCGGCACGCACCTGTTGGCCTCCGCGCCCGGCGAGTTGGGCACGCACCTGGCGCTGACCACGGACCGGATGGCGGCGGGTGGTGCCATCGCGTGCGGCTTCGCGGACCACTTCGTCCCGGCGGAGCGACTGGGCGCGTTCAAGGCCGCGTTGGAGACCGGCACGCCGGCGGACGCGGTGGAGCGGTTCGCCGCGCCGGCGCCGGCCAGCGAGTGGGACGAGCACCGCGAGTGGATCGACGCGTGCTACGCCGCCGACTCCGTCGAGGAGATCCTGACCCGGCTGCGCGACTGCGGCGTGCCGGCGGCCAAGGAGGCGGCGGAGCGCATCGCGGGCAAGTCGCCCACCGCGCTGAAGGTGACCCTGAGCGCGCTGCGCCGGGCCCGGCGACTCGGCGCCCTGGAGCCGGTCCTGGACCAGGAGTACCGGGTCTCCTGCGCCGCGCTGACCACGCCGGACCTGGTGGAGGGCGTGCGCGCGCAGGTGGTCGACAAGGACCGCCGGCCCCGCTGGAGCCCGGCCCGCCTCGCGGAGGTGGGCCCGGCCGACGTGGAGCGGTTCTTCGCGGACCTGGGCCCGGAGGAGTTGGGCCTGGCGGCCCGCCCGTGACCGACGGTTCCGCGCGGCGACGAGCGAGGCGGGCGGCCTAGACTCCGGGCCATGACGAACGCGATCACCGACATAGCGCGGGACCTCGCCCCGCTCGGCACCCTGCGGGCCTCCATCAACCTGGGCAACCCGGTCCTGGCCCAGGGCACGCCGACGGCTCCGGCCGGCGTCACGGTGGACCTCGCGCGCGAGGTCGGCGCGCGGCTGGGCGTCCCGGTCGAGTTCCGCTGCTTCGACGCGGCCCGCAAGTCGTACGAGGCGATGGCGACGGGCGAGGCGGACCTGTGCTTCCTGGCCGTCGAGCCCGCCCGAGAGGCTGACGTCGCCTTCACCGCCCCGTACGTGCTCATCGAGGGCGTGTACGCCGTGCCCCACGGCGCGCCGTTCGCCACCGCCGCCGACGTGGACCGGGCGGGCGTGCGCATCGGCGTCAAGCGCGGGTCCGCGTACGACCTGTTCCTCTCCCGCACCCTGCGCCACGCCAGCGTGGTGCGCGGCGACGAGGGTGTGACGGCCTTCCGCGCCGAGGGCCTTGAGGTCGCGGCGGGCATCCGGGAGCCGCTGACGGAGTACGTCGCGGCGCAGCCGGACCTGCGCCTGCTCGCGGAGCCGTTCATGCACATCCGGCAGGCCGTGGGCACCACCAGGGACCGCGAGCCGGCGACGGTCGACTTCCTGCGCGACCTCGTGGAGGAGTTGAAGGCGAGCGGCTTCGTCGCCGACGCGCTGCGCCGCTCGCGGCAGTCCCCCACGCTGGTCGCCCCGGCCGGCTAGGCACGGCCCCGGCCGGCCGGGCGCGCGGGGCGCCCGGCCGGCACGGGCCGCCTCAGGTGCGGGGCGCGTCCCCGTTGAGCGACGCGCCGGGCTCCTCGCCGGTGGTCGGCGAGGCGAACGCGGCCAGGACGCGTTCGGCCGCGAGGGAGGCCGTGAGCGTGCCCTCCCGGACCTGGCGTTCGACCTCGGGGCCCACCCGGCGTACCGCGGGGTGTTCGCGGAGCTGGGTCAGAAGTTGGTCCCTGACCATCGACCAGACCCACTCCACCTGCTGGTCGCGCCGCTTGGCCTGGAGCGCGCCGGTCGCGTCCAGGACCTTGCGGTGTGCCTCGACGCGCTCCCACAGCGCGTCGAGGCCCGTGCCCTCGCGGGCGCTACAGGTCAGCACCGGGGGGTTCCACACCTCGTCCGGGTGCGGCGGCGCGTCGCCGCCGCGCGCGCCCGCGGGTCCGGCGGCGGGAGCCGACGACGGGGCCGTCTGCGGGCGCAGCAGCCGTAGGGCGCCGGCCAGTTCGCGGGCCGCGGAGCGGGCGTCGCGCTCGTGCGGGCCGTCGGCCTTGTTGACCGCCACCAGGTCGGCCAGCTCCACGACGCCCTTCTTGATGCCCTGGAGCTGGTCGCCGGTGCGGGCCAGGGTGAGCAGCAGGAAGGTGTCCACCATGCCGGCCACCGCCGTCTCGGACTGGCCCACGCCCACGGTCTCCACCAGCACCACGTCGTACCCCGCGGCCTCCATCAGCACGATGGTCTCCCGGGTCGCCCTGGCGACGCCGCCCAGGGTGCCCGAGGTGGGCGAGGGGCGGACGAAGGCGGCCGGGTCCACGGCCAGGCGCTCCATCCGGGTCTTGTCACCCAGGATGGAGCCGCCCGTGCGGCTGGAGGACGGGTCGACGGCGAGCACCGCGACCCGGTGGCCGCGCTCGGTGAGCAGGGTGCCGAGCGCGTCGATGAAGGTGGACTTGCCGACGCCCGGCACGCCGCTGACACCCACGCGGCGCGAGCCCCCCGCGTACGGCAGCAGCTCGATCAGCAACTGCTGGGCGAGCGCCCGGTGGTCGGGCCTGGTGGACTCCACGAGGGTGATGGCGCGGGCGATGTGCGCCCGCGAGCCCTCGCGGATGCCGCGTACGTACTGGTCGATGTCGATCTTGGGTGGCATGGGCTCACAGCTCGTGGCCGAGCGCCGCGCCCAGCGACGTGACCAGGTCGTAGGCGGCGTCGGGGATCACCGTGCCGGGTGGGAAGACGGCTGCCGCGCCCATCTCGCGCAGGGTCTCGACGTCCTGCGGCGGGATGACGCCGCCCACCACGATGGTGATGTCCTCCCGCCCCGCCTCGGCCAGTTGCTCGCGCAGCGCGGGCACCAGCGTGAGGTGGCCGGCGGCCAGCGAGGAGACGCCGACGATGTGCACGTCGGCCTCCACCGCCTGCCGGGCGACCTCGGCGGGGGTCTGGAACAGCGGGCCGACGTCCACGTCGAAGCCGAGGTCGGCGAAGGCCGTGGCGATCACCTTCTGGCCCCGGTCGTGCCCGTCCTGGCCCATCTTGGCGACCAGTATGCGCGGGCGCCGGCCCTCGGCCTCCTCGAAGGCGCGGACCAGCGCCCGGGTGCGCTCCACGCCTGATGACGTTCCTGCCTCGTCTCGGTACACACCGGAGATCGTACGGATCTGGCCGGAGTGCCGCCCGTACACCTTCTCCAGGGCGTCCGAGATCTCGCCGACGGTGGCCTTGGCCCGGGCGGCGTTCACCGCCAGGGCCAGCAGGTTGCCCTCCAGGCCGCCGCCGCGCTGGGCGCCGTCCCGGGCGGCGCCGGTCAGCGCCCGCAGCGCGTCCTGGCACGCCTGCTCGTCCCGCTCCTCGCGCAGCCGGCGCAGCTTGTCGATCTGCTGGGCCCGCACGGCGGAGTTGTCGACCTTGAGGACGTCGATCTGCTCGTCGCTGTCCACCCGGTACTTGTTGATGCCGATCACCGGCTGCCGGCCCGAGTCGATACGGGCCTGGGTGCGGGCGGCGGCCTCCTCGACGCGCAGCTTGGGGATGCCCGCGTCGATGGCCTTGGCCATGCCGCCGGCGGCCTCGACCTCCTCGATGTGCTGCCAGGCGCGGCGCGCGAGGTCGTGGGTGAGGCGCTCCACGTACGCGCTGCCGCCCCACGGGTCGATGGCTCGGGTGGTGCCCGACTCCTGCTGGAGCAGGAGTTGGGTGTTGCGGGCGATGCGGGCGGAGAAGTCGGTGGGCAGCGCCAGCGCCTCGTCGAGCGCGTTGGTGTGCAGCGACTGGGTGTGGCCCTGGGTGGCGGCCATGGCCTCGACGCAGGTGCGGGCGACGTTGTTGAACACGTCCTGCGCGGTCAGCGACCAGCCCGAGGTCTGCGAATGGGTACGCAGGGAGAGGGACTTGGGGTTCTGCGGGTCGAACTGCTTCACCAGCTTGGCCCACAGCAGGCGGGCCGCGCGCAGCTTGGCGATCTCCATGAAGAAGTTCATGCCGATGGCCCAGAAGAACGAGAGGCGCGGCGCGAAGGCGTCCACGTCCATGCCCGCGTCCAGCCCGGCCCGCAGGTACTCCACACCGTCGGCGAGGGTGTACGCCAGCTCCAGGTCGGCGGTGGCCCCGGCCTCCTGGATGTGGTAGCCGGAGATGGAGATGGAGTTGTAGCGTGGCATCTTCTGCGAGGTGTACGCGAAGATGTCGGAGATGATCCGCATGGAGGGCTGCGGCGGGTAGATGTAGGTGTTGCGGACCATGAACTCCTTCAGAATGTCGTTCTGAATGGTTCCGGCCAGCTTCTCGGGCGCGACACCCTGTTCCTCGGCCGCGACGATGTACAGCGCGAGCACGGGCAGCACCGCGCCGTTCATCGTCATCGACACGCTCATCTTGTCCAGCGGGATGCCGTCGAAGAGCTGCCGCATGTCGTAGATCGAGTCGATGGCCACGCCCGCCATGCCGACGTCGCCGGTCACCCGCGGGTGGTCGCTGTCGTAGCCGCGGTGGGTGGGCAGGTCGAAGGCGACCGACAGGCCCTTCTGCCCGGCGGCGAGGTTGCGCCGGTAGAAGGCGTTGGACTCCTCGGCGGTGGAGAAGCCCGCGTACTGGCGCACCGTCCACGGCTGGTTGACGTACATCGTCGGGTACGGGCCGCGCAGGTAGGGCGCGATGCCCGGGTAGGTGTTCAGGAAGTCGACGCCGGCCAGGTCCTCGGCGCCGTAGAGCGGCTTGACGCCGATGCCCTCGGGCGTCTCCCAGACCAGCGCGTCCTGGTCCTTGCCGGTGCTCTCGCGGAGCGCGGCGCGCCAGTCGTCGGCGGTGGGGCCGGGAGTCTCGCCCTCCTCGGCCAGTTCGACGTCCGCGAAGTTCGGGATCTGACCCGTCGCTGCTGCTTCGCCTCGCATCACGCAATCCCCATGGTGTCCAGGGCCGAGGTCAGCACCTCGACCGCGTCGCAGCCCGCGAAGACGAACTCGTCCACCCCGGCCCGCTCGTAGTCTTCCCGCCGCTCGCCGGGGCGGCCCGCCAGATAGACCCGGGTGGCTCCCGCGGCCTTGAGCCGGGCGGCGGCGTCCGCGGCCTGCTCGGCGTAGAGCTGGTCGGTCGAGCACAGGCAGGCGATCCGCGCGCCGCTGGCGGCGAACGCCTCGGCCACCGCCACCGGGTCGGTGCCGGCCTGTTCCCGCACGGCCTCGATGCCGCCGGCCTGGAAGAGGTTGGCGGCGAAGGTGGCGCGGGCGGTGTACGCGGCGGCCGGGCCGAGCGTCGCGAGGAAGACCTTCGGCCGCTCCCCCGCCGCCGCCCGGTGGGCGTCGCTGCGGGCCCGGAGCCGCTCGTACGCCTCGTCGCGGCGCACCCGGGGCAGGCCGCCCTCCGGTGTCGCCACGGCCGGGGCCGGCTCGCGCTCGATGGGGCGCTCGTCCAGCAGCGGGAACTCGCTGACGCCGGTGATCGGCTCCTTGCGCCGGGCGAGGTCCTTCGAGCGGCGCTGCCAGGTGGCGGCGAGCCGGTCGGGGATCAGCCCGGAGGTGAGCCCGCTGGCCATGCCGCCGGCGGCCTCGATCTCCTGGAAGAAGGCCCAGGCTGCCTCGGCGACCTCGGCGGTCAGCCGCTCCACGTACCAGGAGCCGCCGGCCGGGTCGATGACGCGGGCCAGGTGCGACTCCTCGATGAGGATGGAGGAGGTGTTGCGGGCGACGCGGCGGGCGAAGCCGTCGGACAGGCCCAGCTCGCTGTCGAAGGGCAGCACGGTCACGGCGTCGGCGCCGCCGACGCCGGCGCCCAGGGTGGCGACGGTGGTGCGCAGCATGTTCACCCACGGGTCGCGCCGGGTCATCATGACCGGCGAGGTCACCGCGTGCTGCCGCTGGGCGGCGCTGCCGCCGGCCGCGCCGCAGACCCGCGCGACCCTGGCCCACAGGCGGCGGGCGGCGCGCAGCTTGGCGATGGTCAGGAACTGGTCGGCGGTGGCCGCGTAGCGGAACTCCAGTTGCGCCAAGGCCGCGTCGACGGACAGTCCGGCCGAGGTCAGCTCGCGCAGGTAGCCGACGCCGGCGGCGAGCGAGCAGCCGAGTTCCTCGGCGGTCGAGCCGCCGGCCTCGTGGTAGGGCAGCGCGTCCACGCTCAGCGCCCGCACGCCCGGGTAGTCGCGGCTGGCCCGGCGGGCCAGTTCGGTGGCGGCGGGCAGGTGCCCGTCCAGGGCCTCGGCGCGGCCGGTGCGGGCCAGGACGCCGTACGGGTCGGCACCCAGGACGGCGAGCGCGGCGTGCTGGGGCACCTCGCGCTGGTCGTAGAGGGCGAGCAGGGCCGAGCCCGCGGCGGCGAAGTCGGGGCCCGCGTCGAGGGCGACGGTCACCAGGTCGAGGTAGACCCCGTCCAGGGCCCGGGGCAGCGCGTCGGTGGGCAGTCCCCCCTCGCCGACCGCCAGCCACAGCGAGGACACCCCGTTCTCCAGGTCCGCGAGGACCGCCTCCCGGGTGCGCTCGGGGTCGGGGTGCGCGTGGCGTTGGCGTACGTCCCAGCCGGCGACCGCCGCTCCCTCGGGCCGCCCGCCGCGCACGAAGGGGGGGAAGCCGGGGTAGCCGACGGCGGACGCGTCGGGGGCGTCGTCAGCGGTGTAGAGGGGACGGGCGAAGATGCCGTCTTGGAGCGGGGTTCTGAGCGCCTCCTCGGCCGCGACGCCGGTGGCGTCGGACGCACCGGACTTGCGCAGCACGTGGCCAACTAGCTGTTGCCACTGCTCTCGGGATGCGTCCGGGAACTCGGCTGCCAAGGGGAGCCCGTCGGGCAGGACCGTCATGCGACGGAGACTAGGGGAGGTTTGTGAACGACAGGAGTAGGGCACACTGTGATCTTGCCCTCGTTCGCCCCTGGTAAGCGCGACAGATCGCTAAGGTACGGACAGAATGACCTGCAAGGCGCTTACGCACAACGGGGGTTGGCCATGGGACGGGACGCGGACGAGGCCACGGTGAAGGACTTGACAAACGAGGTGGCATCCGCCTCTTCGGCATCGGTCATATCGACCGCGCTGGTCCCCCGCGTCGTCTCCTGGGCCGAGGCCGTCCGCACCGACGCCGAGCCCGACGCGCTCTTCCCCGAGGAGGCCGCGCTGCTCGAACGCGCGGTACTCAAGCGGCGCCGCGAGTTCACCACGGTACGCGCCTGCGCGCGGCGCGCGATGGCCGGCCTCGACCTCCCGCCCACCCCGGTCCTGCCGGGCAAGCGCGGCGAGCCCAACTGGCCCGACGGCGTGGTGGGCAGCATGACCCACTGCGACGGGTACCGCGCCGCGGCCCTGGCGCCGAACACGGCGGCCCGCTCGATCGGCATCGACGCGGAACCGCACGCCCCGCTGCCCGACGGCGTGCTCGGCATCGTGTCGCTGGACGCCGAGCGGGAGCGCGGCCAGCGGATCGCCGACGGCGCCTGGGGGCCCGGCGGCCCGGTGCACTGGGACCGGCTCCTGTTCAGCGCCAAGGAGAGCGTCTTCAAGGCGTGGTACCCGCTGGCCCGGCGTGAACTCGACTTCTCCGACGCCGAGTTGACCTTCACCCCGGAGGCCGCGGTGGCCGGCGGCGCCGAGGGCCCCGCCCACCAGGGCACCTTCCGGGCCCGCCTGCTCCCGTCGGCGGACGTCCCCGACGGGTTCCCCCTCACCGGGTTCGACGGCCGCTGGGTGATCCACGACGGCTTCGTCGTCACGGCAATCGTGGTGCCGCCCGCGACGGTGCCGGCCGCCCGCTAGCGGCTCCCGGCGGGGCGGCCCCAGTCCACACGCCGTCCCGCCGCCGACAGACCCGCCCCTCCCCGCCCCGGTCGCGTCACCACCCGTGCCGCGCAGCCGGGGCTCTCGCATGCCGCGCGCCACCCGTACGCTCCGGGTGGCGCGCCGCGTATCAGGCCCCGCGCCGTACGCCGGGTGACGCGACGGAGGCGATGGGATGACGCATGGGTGGGCGTGCGGAGGGTGCGCCCGGCGTTCCCGCTCTCGACGCGCTTCAGTGCGCCGCCTTGGCGTGGTGCGTGGGAGCGCGCTCATGGGATAGAGACTGGGAGCCACAGACAGTGGAGGCGAGACAGCAGATGCGAGCGATTCTCGCTCGTAGGTTTGCAGGTGCTGCCAGAGGTCGCTTATTGTCCCGCACATGCAGTCCTACAGCATCGGTCAGGCCGCGCGGTTGCTCGGCGTCAGTGCCGACACCGTGCGCCGGTGGGCCGACGCGGGCCGCGTCGAGACGCACCGCGACGAGGGTGGGCGGCGCCTGATCGACGGCCGGCACCTCGCGGCGTTCTCCGTGGAGTTGGCGCAGGCCGCCGACGGCGAGGAGGACGTGCCGTACACCTCGGCCCGCAACGCCTTCGCGGGCATCGTCACCGCCGTCAAGCTCGGTGACGTCGCGGCCCAGGTGGAGATCCAGGCCGGGCCGCACCGGCTCGTCTCGCTGCTCACCCGGGAGGCCGTGGAGGAGCTGGGCCTTGAGGTGGGCGTGCGCGCCACCGCGCGGGTGAAGTCCACCAACGTGCACATCGACCGGATCTGACCCGCCGTACCGGCGCGGTCCGGTCCCGCGTCGGCCCCCGCCCAGGATCCCCAAGGAGCCGTCCATGTCCCTCGCCCGCCCGCGCCGCCGGGTCGCCGCCGCCGCGCTGTGCCTCGCCGCCCTGCTGACCGTGGCCGGGTGCGGCTCCGGCGACGACTCCGCCGGCGGCGGTGGGGAGGGCCGGACCCAGTTGACCGTGTTGGCCGCGGCCTCGCTCACCGACGTGTTCGCCAAGGTCGGCGACGCGTACGAGAAGGAGCACCCGGACGTGCGGGTGCGGTTCTCCTTCGCCGGCTCGCAGGACCTGGCCGCGCAGGTGCGGCAGGGCGCCCCGGCCGACGCGCTGGTCACCGCGGACCTGCCGACGATGCGCGGGCTACGGGGCGAGACCGGGCCGATGACGACCATCGCGAGGAACCGTCTGGTGATAGCGGTGGGCGAGGGCAACCCGCACCGCTTGCGCGGCCTGCGCGACCTCGCCGACGCGGACCTGAAGGTGGTCCTGGCGGCGCCCGAGGTGCCGGTGGGCCGCTACAGCCAGGCCGTCCTCGACGGGCAGCACGTGAGCGTCAAACCCGTGTCGCAGGAGCCGAGCGTGCGGGCCGTCCTCAGCAAGGTCACGCTCGGCGAGGCCGACGCGGGCATCGTCTACGTCACCGACGCGGCCACCGCCAAGGGCAGCGTCGACACCGTGACCATCCCCGACGCCCAGAACGCCATCGCCACCTACCCCGCCGCGCCCCTCACCTCCTCCCGACACGACGCGCAGGCCACCTCGTTCGTACGGTGGCTGACCTCCCCCACGGCGCAGAAGATGCTGCGTGCGGCGGGGTTCCAGCGCCCCTGAACCCTCCTGAACCCGTAAGGAACCGGCACGGATGAAACGCGGCGCGCGCAGCGGAGGCGGCGACCCCGAACGTCTTCCCCGGGCTGCAGCCGATCGGGGGCCGGAGCGGGCGAGGCCGGTTCGCGAGGGTCGGCGCCCGGCGCGCGGGCGGCGGGTCGCGCGGGCGGGCACGCCGCTGGCGCTCGCCCTGCCCGCCGCGCTGGCGGTCGCGTTCCTGCTGCTCCCGCTGGCCGGCATGGTGGCCCGCACCTCCTGGTCCGAGCTGGGAACGCACCTGGGCAGCGCGCCGGTCCGGGAGGCGCTGTGGCTGTCGCTGACCGTCTCGTTCTGGTCGCTGGGCATCTCCGTGGTGCTCGGCGTGCCGCTGGCCTGGGTGCTCGCCCGGGGCGCGGTGCCCGGCAAGACGCTGGTGCGCTCGCTGGTCCTGCTGCCGATGGTGTTGCCGCCCACGGTGGGCGGCGTGGCGCTGCTGCTGGGCTTCGGCCGCAAGGGGCTGCTGGGCGGGGTGTTGGAGGACTGGTTCGGCGTCACCCTGCCGTTCTCCACCGCGGGCGCGGTGGTCGCGGCGACGTTCGTGGCGATGCCGTTCCTGGTCATCAGCCTGGAGGGCACGCTCGCCGGGTTGGACCGCCGGTACGAGGAGACGGCCGCCTCGCTCGGTGCCGGTCAGTGGCGGGTCTTCCGTACCGTCACGCTGCCGCTGGTGGCGCCGGGGTTGCTCGCGGGCGCCGCGCTGACCTGGGCCAGGGCGCTGGGCGAGTTCGGGGCCACCATCACCTTCGCCGGCAACCTGCCGGGGGTCACCCAGACGTTGCCGCTCCAGGTCTATCTGCTGTTGCAGGCCGATCCGGCGGCGGCCACCTCGGTGTCCCTGCTGCTGCTCGGCATCGCGATGGCCGTGCTGATCGCGCTGCGCGGCCGGTGGGCCGGCGGCACCCGCGCGTCGGGTGGCGGCACCCGGCGCGAGGCCGCGCACGACGGCGGCGGGCCGCCCACACCGGGCGGCCCGTCCGGGCGCCCGGACGACGCCCCGCTCGACGCTCCGGCCCCGGGCGGAGGTACGGAGGAAGGCCCGGACGCGGAGGCGGGCCCGGATGGAGACGGCCCTGGTGGCGGCGCCGCCGGCGACGGCCGGGGCAGCGCTGACGCGCCCGGTGCCGGGCAGGGCGGCTGGTCGCTGCGGGCCGAACTCACCGGCTTCAACGAGTTGACCCTCGACGCGCCACCGGGCACCACCATCGCCGTCGTCGGGCCCAACGGCGCCGGCAAGACCACGCTGCTGCGCGCCCTGCTCGGGCTCACCGACCGGTCGCGGGCCACGCTGCGGCTGGGCGAGGCGGAGGTGGGCGACCTCCCGGCGCACCGCAGGGGGGTGGCGTGGGTGCCCCAGGACGGTGCGCTGTTTCCGCACCTGACGGCGGTGCGCAACACCGCGTACGGGCTGCGGGCGCGCGGCGTCGGCGCGACCGAGGCGCACCGCGTGGCGCGGGAGTGGCTGGAGCGGCTCGGGGTGGGGCACCTCGCAAAGCGCCGCCCCGGTCAGCTCTCCGGCGGGCAGGCGCAGCGCGTCGCGCTGGCCCGCGCGCTGGCGGTACGGCCACGTCTGCTGCTCCTCGACGAGCCGCTCGCGGCGCTCGACCAGACGACCCGCGCCCAGGTACGCCACGCGCTGCGCCGGCATCTGGCCGCCTTCGACGGCGTCTGTCTGATCGTCACGCACGACCCGGTGGAGGCGGTCTCGCTCGCCGACCGGGTGCTGGTGCTGGAAGGGGGGCGGGTCGTGCAGTACGCGACGCCGGCCGAGGTGACCCGCCACCCGAGGTCGCCCTGGGTGGCCCGCATGCTCGGTCGCAACGCCTGGCGGTGCACCGTCACCGCGGACGGCGGCCTCGCGCTGCCGGGCCCGGGGCGCCTGGTGGCCGCCGACCCGCCGCCCGCGCCGAGTGGCGGCGGCGAACACCCGGTCACGGGCGGGGAAGCGGCCGGTGCCGCGCCGGCGGCCGGGGCGGCGGAGAAGGTGGGCACGGAAGCCGTCGGGGAGGCCGGCGCGGCGCTGGCGATCTTCGAACCCGAGGCGGTCTCGCTGCACCGGGAGCGGCCGAGCGGGAGCCCGCGCAACGTGTGGCTGGGCCGGGTGCAGGAGATCACGGCCGTGGGCAGCCGGCTGCGGGTGGTCCTCGGCTCGGCGGAGGTGCCCGACCTGGTGGCCGAGATCACCCCCGCGGCGGCGGTGGAGCTCGGCCTCGCGGAGGGCAGCGCGGCGTGGGCCAGCGTCAAGGCCACGGAGGTCACCGTGGTGCGGCTCTAGGGACCGGGGTGGCGGGCCGCCGGGCGCGGCCCGCCCGCTGGGCGTGCGCACGGGTCTCGGGGCCGTCGGCGGGCGGCCGGACGAGGGTTGGCTAGAACGGGTTGACGTTGACGCAGCCGCTGTCCACGCCGTTGAGCGCCCCGCAGTGCGGGCAGCGTACGGCGGTGACGGCCTGGTAGCGGAGGCCGTCATACCACTCGTGCTCGCACCGGCCGCAGGCGACCTCCGCGATGAAGTTGTCGCCCTGGCCACGGGCCGCCAGGACGAGGCCCCGGAGCCCCGCGACGGCGACGACCGTGCCCGTGCAGTCGGCGGCCGACGCGTCCCGCTGCCACGGCCGCAGGGCCTCCAGGTACAGGCCCCCGGAGTCCCTGCCCCAGGTGCCGTCCGGGGTTCGTACGACGTAGCGCAACAGCCGCTCCTCGACCGGCGGGAGGTCCAGCAGGTACCGCTTGGCCAGCTCCGCGTCGCCGCCACGGAAGACGATGTGCCGCTCCGTGCCCCGCCGGGAGCGGTCGTCGTCCGGCTCCAGGCCGGCCGCGGCGGCCCGGGCCCTGGCCGCCCGCACCGCGGCCCGCGTCACGTGGCTCAGCCGTGGCCCGTTGCCCGAGCGCCGCCGGCGTGTCAACCAACCCATGTACCCCGCCTCAGCCCGTGGTTGCCCGCACCCTGGCGATGCTAGGCCGGCGCGGCCGGGAGGGGTCCCGGGCTGGCGGCGCGATCAGGCCAGGCCGCGCGGCCGTGGCCGGGGCGCGGGTCGGAGTTCCGGGGCGCGGGGGTCAGCAGGCGTCACGCCAGGGGTCGAGGTCCAGGCGCTTGCGCATCGAGCTGAGGCCGAGGTCCTTGGCGGTGCGGCAGAACTTGTCGGTCGGCAGCGTGTACTCGACGTGGAAGACGGCCTTGTTCGCCTTGATGAACGGCGTGAGCTTGGCGCACTCGCCGAACTCGGCGCACTCCTCGTTGACCGCGAACTCGAAGTCGTCCACCAGCTCGGGGATCTGGTCGAGGTCGTTCTTCAGACCTACGGCGAGGTCGCGCTCGTGGGCGAGCTTGGACAGCCCGCGGTTGTAGGCGAGTTGGTCGGCGGCGGTGAGGGGGAAGCCGGTGCGGTTGCGGTAGCCGTCCATCAGGTCCGGCTCGACGGCGTCGAAGCCCTTCTCCACGCACATGTCCATCCGCTTGGCCATCAGCGGCAGCAACGTGTCGCGCTGGCGGATGTCCAGCCAGCGCTCGCCCTCCCAGCCGTTGCCCTTGCCGCGTACGGCCTCGGGGAAGGCGTCGGCGTCCGGGCGCCAGTCCTCCCAGGCACCGGCGTTGATGTAGCAGATCACCTTGCGACCGTCGGCGTGCAGGCCGGCCACGGTCTTCGCGGAGTTGTCGAAGCCGTCGATGTCGTAGACGGGCACGTCGAAGCTGGTGTCCACGCGGCCGTTGAGCTGCCACTGCCAGCCGGTGCCGGGACGCGGTTGCCACTTCACGGCGGCCCGCTCCCCCGGCTCGCGCGGGGCCTGCTCGCCGGACCTGGTCGGCGACGGCCTGGCCGCCTGGTCGTCGTTCGTGTCACCGTTCGAGCATCCGACCAGCACCAGCAGTGCCGCGCCGGTCCATGCCGCGAGCGAGGTTCGCGCCGTCACCCGTCGTCTCCCATGCCGTTGTCTCCACCAGACGGGGGACACCGCCACGGGTCGCTCCCCTCCCCCGGCACCGCACAGTGCGGCGCCGCTCCGCGATCATACGATGTACGGGCCACCTTTTTTCGCTCGTTATCGGGCACCGCGTACACCAGGTGGCAAAACCGCCGCGGCGCGTGCCCGGCCGTCCACGGGGGACCCGGGCCCGCTGGTAGCTGACCCAGTCGCCCTCTGGTCGTGGAAGACCCCGCCCACGCCGGACCAGCGGCGGTGGCGGTGGACGGCGGAGAGTACGGCCCGTGGCGACCGGCGCCCGTACGCGGTGTCCACGTAGCCGAGCAGGCGTACGCCCGCTGCGCGCGGGCCCTGCACCACGGCGTAGAGCTGCCGCGCGCGCCCGTGGAGCACCCGCCAGGCCGCCGGGTCCACAGCGGGGTGGACGTACAGCGGCACGAGCGGGCGCCCCGAGGGTGGGAGCGCGGGGTTCAGCGCGGTGCGTCGACGGGCTGGCCGGTGGCGGCGGCCCACAGGTCGGCGAGCGACTGGTCGAAGGTGTGGCGGGGCTCCCAGCCCAGCGCCGCGGTGGTCGTGGTGATGTCGGCCCAGGCACGGGAGGCGGCCGACGAGCGGCCCGAGCCGGCGCCGCTCTCGTCGATGTGCCCACGGAAGTCGGCCAGCCGCGCGAGCCCGGTGGCGACGGCCCGCACGGGGTGGGCGGTGCCGCTGCCGAGGTTGAGGACGGGCGGCAGTGACGCGGGGGCGGTGGTGGCACGGCCGATGGCCCGGGCCACGTCGCGGACGTCGATGAAGTCGCGGTACGCGGAGAGGGCGCCCACCCGGATCGTGCCCTCGCGGTCGGCGTCACGCAGCAGGGCGGCGAGCCGCCCCGGTAGGCCGCTGGTGGGCGAGCCGGGGCCGATCGGGTTGAAGACCCGCAGCACCACCGCGTCGAGCCCGGATGAGGTGACGGCGAGCGTGCCGGCGAGCTTGGTGGCCCCGTAGACGCCGAACGGGTAGGTGGGGCTGGACTCGGTGAGGGCGAGGTCGCCACTGGAGGTGCCGTACTCGGCGGCGGAGCCGAGGTGGACGAGGCGGGCGCCGGGGGCGGCGTCGGCGAGCGCCGCGCACAGGGCGGCCGGCCCGCGGGCGTTGGTGCCGGCCAGGGCGAGCGAACCGCCGCCGACCGCGCCCGCGCAGTTGACCACGGCGTCCACGCGCAGCGCGGCCAGGGTGTCGGTGAGGTGGTCCACGCCGATGGTGGCGAGGTCGACGTGGGCGTCGGCTGCGGGCGAGCGACCGCCGGTGAGCACCCGCGCGCCGGGCAGGGCGCGCAGGTGCCGGACGGTGTGCTCGCCGAGGAAACCGCTGGCTCCCAGGACGAGGATGCGCATCGGGTCGGTCACGCTCCCTTGATGAGGACGCCGTGGCGTTGGGTGAACTCGGCGTTGGCGCGGTCGTAGGCGTCGGGTCGGCCGATGTCGAGCCAGTAGCCGTCGAAATCGTAGGCGTGTGGTGGGGTCTCGGCCTTCAGCAGGTCGAGGACGAGTCCGTCGAAGCCGAGCGGCAGGCCCGGTGTGTAGGGGTCGAGGGTGTCGCGGGAGACACCGTAGACGCCCATGGAGACCCGGCAGTCGACGCGGGGCTTCTCGGTGAAGCCCACCACCACCCGACCCGGTGGTCAGCACGCCGAAGTCGATGTTGCCCCGGCGCGCGTAGGCGGCGATGGCCAGCGGGGCGCCGCCGGTCGCGTGGGTGCGCGGCACGTCGCCGAATTCGAGGTCGAGGTCGAGGTCGAGGTCGAGGTCGGTGAGGATGTCGCCGTTCATCACCAGGAAGTGTTCGGGCAGTTGATCGAGCATGCTCAGCAGCGGGCCCATGGTGCCCAGCGGGCTGTCCTCGCCGCTGTCGCCGACGCGCGGGCCCCACTGGGAGCCGTTGCCGACGCAGGCGCGGATGATGTGCCCGACGTGGCCTATGGCCGGCGTGCGGCTCGTGAGGCCGGCGGCGGCGAGTTGGCGCAGCACGGGCGGGCCAACGCGGGGTGGGGGCGGCCCCGTCGGGGCCACGGGCTGGTCAGACGTGTAGCGGTCGGTCTTGTAACGGGCCGGGTTGGCCGGGTCGCGGAAGAAGTCGATGGTGTGGCCCAGGCCGTCCTCCAGGGCGTGGGCGGGGGTCCAGCCGGTGGCGGCGCGCAGCCGGGAGGCGTCGCAGACCAGCCGCATGACCTCGGAGTCGGCGGCCTGATGTGCTGGGCGTCCTCGCGGATCCCCAGGGTGGTGTCCGTCAACGTGCCGATGGGCCCGGCGAGTTGGCCGACCGAGATCTCGCCGACGGTGCCCGCGCTGAAGGTGTGCCCGACGACCCGCTCGGCGGGGGCGGTGCCGACGGCGGCGAGTTGGACGGAGGTGGACGTCCAGGCGTGCGGGGCGAGCGGTACGGTCTCCACGCCGGCGGCGGCTGGCGTGGCCAGCGCCGGAGTTCACGCGGTGCCGCACGCCTGGAGCGGCAGGCCCAGCCCCATCGCGGCGCCGAGGGCGACCACGACCGACGCTCTCCGCGCGTACCGAAACGCGGCGCCGCGCGGGGGCCGTCCGACACGGCCATCTGAGTTCCCCGGGATGACCTGCGGCACCCGTGGTCGAGACCCATGGGTGCCCTCGCCGGCCCGTGGCGCGCGCCGTCCCACGGCCGCCCGACGACGGGCCGGAGAGCGCACCGTAGCGGAGGAGAGAGGGCCGCTCGCCTCCGGCCTCCCCTGTGCACGGAGATCGCGCCACGGAGGTCACGTCCGGGCCAGGAGCCGCGGCGGAACCCACGATCGGCCTACCGCGGTGATAGGTCGCGGACCTGCGGGGAACCCGTGGCGCATGGACCAAAGCCAAGCGCCGATCCTTCAGGCCCTCAGCCGCTACCAGTCCGACGGGCACCTCTCGTACACGCCCCCTGGCCACAAACAGGCGCGGGGCGCCGATCCGCGGGTGCGGGCCGTGCTGGGGGACGCGGCCTTCGCCGCGGACGTGCTGGCCATCGGCGGCCTCGACGACCACCAGGAGTCGCGGCAGGTGCTGGTGCAGGCCGAGGAGTTGATGGCCGAGGCGGTGCACGCGCGGCTCACGTTCTTCTCCACCTGCGGCAGCTCGCTGTCCGTCAAGGCGGCCATGTTGTCGGTGGCCGGCCCCCAGCAGAAGCTGCTGGTCGGCCGGGACGCGCACAAGTCCGTCGTCGCGGGGTTGATCCTCTCCGGGGTGAACCCGGTGTGGGTGGAGCCGCAGTGGGACGCGGAACGCCGGCTGGCGCACCCGCCGTCCCCGGAGGCGTTCGAGGCCGCGTTCGCCGCCCATCCCGAGGCCCGAGGCGCGCTGGTCACCAGCCCCACCCCGTACGGCGCGTGCGCGGACCTGGCCGGCATCGCCGAGGTGTGCCACCGGCGCGGCCGGCCGCTGATCGTGGACGAGGCGTGGGGCGCTCACCTGCCCTTCCACCCCGACCTGCCGACCTGGGCGATGGACGCCGGCGCGGACGTGTGCGTGACCAGCATCCACAAGATGGGCAGTGGTCTGGAACAGGGCTCGGTCTTCCACCTCGGCGGAGACCTGATCGACCCCGCGGTGCTCGCCTCCCGGGCCGATCTGCTGGGCACCACCAGCCCGTCCGTGCTGATCTACGCGGGCCTGGACGGCTGGCGCCGGCAGATGGTCGAACACGGCAAGCAGCTCATCGGCGACGCGCTCGACCTGGCCCAGGAGGTGCGGGCCGAGATCGAGACGCTGCCCGGGCTGCACGTGGCCGACCGCGCCGACTTCGTCGGGCCCGGGCGTGCCGCGGACCTCGACCCGCTGCCGGTGGTGATCGACCTCGCGGAGACGGGCACCACCGGCTACCGGGCGGCGCGGTGGTTGCGGGAGCACCACCGGATCGACGTGCACCTCGTGGACCACCGACGGATCAGCACGCAGCTCACCCACGCCGACTCGGCCGCGACGACCCGGCCGCTGTTGGCTGCGCTGCGCGACCTGGTGGCGCACGCGGCAGAGCTGCGGGACGCGCCACGGGTGGCCGTGCCCACGCCGCGGGAGTTGCGGCTGGAGCAGGTGTGCCTGCCGCGCGACGCGTACTTCGGCACGACCGAGGACGTGCCGCCGTCCGCGGCGGCCGGGCGGATCGCGGCGGAGATGCTCACGCCCTACCCGCCGGGCATCCCGGCCGCGCTGCCGGGCGAGCGGCTCACCGAGCCGGTGCTGCGCTACCTGCACACCGGCGTGGAGGCGGGGATGCGCGTCCCGGACGCCGCGGACGAGCGGCTGCGCACGGTGCGGGTGCTGGTGCGCGCGGCCCAGGCGGACTGAGCCGGCGGCCCGGGCGCACCGCGCGCGCCCGGGCGGCTCACCCGTTCGGCGGGCCGTACCAGACGGTCGTGACGTTGCAGAACTCGCGGATGCCGTGGCCGGCCAGCTCGCGCCCGTAGCCGGAGCGCTTGACGCCGCCGAAGGGCAGCGCCGGATGGGAGGCGGTCATGCCGTTGAAGAAGACGCCGCCGGCGGCCAGATCGCGGATGAGCCGCTCCTGCTCGGCCTCGTTGCGCGTCCACGCGTTGGAGCTGAGCCCGAAGGAGGTGTCGTTGGCGAGGGCGACCGCCTCGTCCAGGTCGGCCACCCGGTACAGCGAGGCGACCGGCCCGAACGCCTCCTCCCGGTGGATGCGCATGTCGGTGCTGAGGTGCGTGAGCACGGTCGGCTCGTAGAACCAGCCGGCCGGCTGGTCCGGCGGGCGGCGGGCGCCGCACAGGGCGTTCGCCCCGTGCCGCAGCGCGTCGTCGACCAGCTCCTCCAGGTCGGCGCGGCCCGCCTCGCTGGACAGCGGGCCGACGTCGGTGGCCTCGTCCGTCGGGTCCCCGACGCGCAGCGCCCGCATGCCCGCCACGAACGCCTCGGTGAACGCGTCGTAGACCCGCTCGTGCACGATGAAGCGCTTGGCGGCGATGCACGACTGGCCCGCGTTCTGGGTCCGCGCGGTGACGGCCGTGCGTGCCGCGCGCTCCACGTCGGCCGACGGCAGCACCAGGTACGGGTCGCTGCCGCCCAGCTCCAGGACGGTCTTCTTGATCTCGTCGCCGGCGATGGCGGCCACCGACCGCCCGGCGGGCTCGCTGCCGGTCAGGGTCGCCGCCGCCACCCGCGGGTCGCGCAGGATGCCCTCGATGGCGCCCGAGCCCACCAGGAGCGTCTGGAAGACGCCCGCGGGGAACCCCGCCCTGCGGAACAGCTCCTCCAGGTACAGCGCGGTCTGCGGGACGTTCGACGCGTGCTTGAGCAGGCCCACGTTGCCGGCCATCAGGGCCGGCGCGGCGAACCGCACGACCTGCCAGATCGGGAAGTTCCACGGCATGACGGCGAGCACCGGGCCGATCGGCCGGTAGCGCACGAAGGCGCGGACCGCGCCGGAGTCCGCGACGTCGTCGGGCGCGGGTTGCTCGTCGGCGAGCAGGTGCTCGGCGTGCCGGGCGTACCAGCGCATCGCCTTCACGCACTTGGCGGCCTCGGCCCGGGCGGCGCCCAGCGGCTTGCCCATCTCGGTGGTGACGGTGCGCGCGATCGTCTCCTGGTCGGCTTCCAGCAGGTCGGCGGCCCGGTTCAGCAGTTCGGCGCGGTGGGCGAAGCTCGTCGTGCGGTAGTCGGCGAAGGCCGCCTCGGCCCGGTCGAGCCGCTCCCGCACCGCTTCCTCGCTCAGTGCGTCGAAGGTCATCAGGGTCTCGCCGGTCGCCGGGTTCACGGTGGCGATGGGCATGCGGTGCCTCCTTGGCTCGCGGTGCGCGGGGCCACGCCGTCTCCCCGCGCCGCGCCACGCGAGCACCCGGCGCGGCGCGCGGGCCGTGGCCCCGTCGTTCGACCATGCAGGCCCTGCGGGTACCCCGCAAACGCGTCCCTCAGCCCCGCCTCCCCCGCCCCGGGGAAACCTCCCGCGACCAGCCGGCACCCGCCAGGCCCGGCGGGCGGTTCCGGCGCGCGGCCCGTCACCGACCGTACCCGCCGGAGCGCCCTCCGCCGCTGGTCAGGGGCCCACCGATCGGGTGCCGGCGACCGTCGCCGGCGGGGGCCTGGCTCGCGCGGTCGGCATACCGGAGCCAGGCTGGGTAGGCGGAGACCGTCGACGTCCCCGGACCAGAAAGGCCCGCTGCATGGCCACAGCCCCTCCCCAACCGTTGTCCGATCACGATCTCGCCACGGTGGACCGGTACTGGCGGGCCGCCAACTACCTGGCCGTCGGCCAGATCTACCTGCTGGCCAACCCGCTCCTCACCGAGCCGCTGAGCCCGGACCACATCAAGCCACGACTGCTCGGCCACTGGGGTACGAGCCCGGGGCTCAACCTCGTCTACGCGCATCTGAACCGCGTCATCTCCGCCCGGGACCTGAACGCCATCCACATCACGGGCCCCGGGCACGGCGGCCCGGCCACGGTGGCCTGCTGCTGGCTGGACGGCAGCTACTCGGAGGTCTACCGGGACGTGCCGCGTGACGGGGCGGGCATGGCGCGCCTGTTCCGGCAGTTCTCCTTCCCCGGCGGGGTGCCCAGCCACGTGGCGCCCGAGACGCCCGGCTCGATCCACGAGGGTGGCGAACTCGGCTACTCGCTCAGCCACGCCTACGGCGCCGCGTTCGACAACCCGGACCTGCTGGTCGCGGCCATCGTCGGCGACGGCGAGGCCGAGACCGGCCCGCTGGCCACCGGCTGGCACGGCAACAAGTTCCTCGACCCGGTGCACGACGGCGCGGTGCTGCCCATCCTGCACCTCAACGGCTACAAGATCGCCAACCCGACGGTGCTGGCCCGAATGCCACAGCGGGAACTCGACGACCTCCTGCGCGGCTACGGGCACGACCCGCTCTACGTCAGCGGCGACGAGCCACGGGACGTGCACCAGCAGCTCGCCGCCGCGCTGGACACCGCCCTGGACCGCATCGCCGCCTACCAACAGGAGGCCAGGTCGCGCGGCTCGGCCGCCGCCACCCGGCCCCGCTGGCCGATGATCGTGCTGCGCACGCCCAAGGGTTGGACGGGCCCGAAGGAGGTGGACGGGCAGCCGGTCGAGAACACCTGGCGCTCCCACCAGGTCCCGCTGTCCGGGCTGCGCGAGAACCCGGACCACCTGGAGCAGTTGGCCGCGTGGCTGCGCTCGTACCGCCCCGAGGAGCTCTTCGACGAGCACGGCCGGCCGCGCCCCGATGTGCTGGGCCATGTGCCGAGCGGCGACCGGCGCCTGGGCTCCAACCCGCACGCCAACGGCGGCCGGCTGCTGCGCTCGCTGCCGCTGCCCGACATCCGCCGCTACGCCGTCGAGGTCATCAAGCCCGGCGCCACGCTCCACGAGCCGACCCGGGTCCTCGGCGCGCTGCTGCGGGACGTGCTGCGGGCCACCGACGAGCGGCGTGACTTCCGCGTCTTCGGGCCGGACGAGACGGCCTCCAACCGGCTCCAGGACGTGTACGAGGCCAGCGGGAAGGGGTGGCAGGAGGAGATCCTGCCGGTGGACGAGGACCTGGCCCGCGACGGGCGGGTCCTGGAGATGCTCTCGGAGCACAACTGCCAGGGTTGGCTGGAGGGGTACCTGCTGACCGGGCGGCACGGTCTCTTCTCGTCGTACGAGGCGTTCATCCACATCGTCACCTCGATGGCCAACCAGCACGCCAAGTGGCTGAAGGTGTCGCGCGAGCTGCCCTGGCGGATGCCGATCGCCTCCCTCAACTACCTGCTGACCTCGCACGTGTGGCGGCAGGACCACAACGGCTTCTCGCACCAGGACCCGGGCTTCATCGACCACATGGTCAACAAGGACCCGCACACCATCCGGGTCTACCTGCCGCCGGACACCAACTCGCTGCTGGCGGTGGCCCAGCAGACGCTGGACACCCGGGACCGGATCAACATCGTCGCGGCCGGCAAGCAACCCTCGTTCGACTGGCTGCCCGTCGAGGACGCCATCCACCACGTCCACCGGGGCGTCAGCGTGTGGGACTGGGCGGGCACCGACACCGGACGGGAGCCGGACGTCGTGCTGGCCGCGGCCGGCGACGTGCCGACCATGGAGGTGATGGCCGCGGCGTCGCTGCTGCGGGCGTTCCTGCCCAAGCTGGCGGTGCGGGTGGTCAACGTCGTGGACCTGATGCGGCTGCTGCCGCCGCGCGACCACCCGAGCGGGCTGCCGGACAGCGCCTACGAGGCCGTGTTCACCACCGACAAGCCGGTGATCTTCGCTTACCACGGCTATCCGTGGCTGATCCACCGCATGACCTACCGCCGCGCCGGTCACGACAACCTCCACGTCCGCGGCTACAAGGAGGAGGGCACCACGACCACCCCGTTCGACATGGTCGTCCGCAACGACATGGACCGCTACCGGCTGGTCATGGACGTCATCGACCGCGTCCCGGGCCTGGCGCTGACGGCCATCGCGGTGCGCCAGCGCATGAACGACAAACGCACCGAACACCACGCGTACATCAGAGAGTACGGAGAGGATCTGCCCGAGGTGAGGAACTGGTCGTGGACGTGAACCAGGAAGCATCCGCCCAGGAACCCGGCGACGCCGAGCACGGCCCCGGGCCACACCGAATACCGGGAGGTAGTGGGCGGCAGGAGAGTCAGGACGAGCGCGCGGACCGGCGGTGGGTCGAACTCCTGCAGGAGGTGCGCGTCGCGCAGACGGGCGTGCAGATCCTGCTGGCGTTCCTGCTCACGGTCGCCTTCACGCCGCGCTTCCCCGACCTGTCGGACACCAACCGCAACATCTACGTGGTCACCGTGCTGCTCGGCGCCGCGACCACCGGCGCGTTGATCGCCCCGGTCTCCATCCACCGCTTCGTCACCGGCTGGGGCGTCAAGCCACAGACCGTGATCTGGGCCTCTCGCTTCACGCTGATCGGCCTGATCCTGCTGTTGTGCACGATCGGTTCGGCGCTCCTGCTCATCCTGCGCGTGGTGGTCACCGACACCATGGCGGGTTGGTTGGTGGGCGCCGTGCTGGTCTGGTTCACGTGCTGCTGGTTCCTGCCGGCGTACTGGATGCGCCGCAACGGGCGCAACCCGGACCGGGCGAAGGAGCGCCGTTAGCTCGACGGGCCGTCCGGCGCGGGGCTTTCGGCCGCCTCGGGCCGCTGGTCGGCGGGGCGCGCCTCGGCCGGGACCTCCAGCACGCAGAACTCGTTGCCCTGCGGGTCCTGGAGAACCGTCGTCAGCCAGCCGTTGTCGTCGAAGGGGCCGCGCACCGTCCGCGCACCGAGCGCGCGCAGCCGGGCCAGTTCGGGTTCCATCCGGGGCACCCGCAGGTCCATGTGCATCCGGTTCTTGCCGCGCTTGGGCTCGGACACCCGCTGCAACAGCACCTCGGGGCCGACGCCGCCCGGGTCGCCGAGCACGACGTAGGGCGGGTTGCCGCGGACGACGCGGTAGCCGAGCGCCCGCGCCCAGAAGGGGGCCAGCGCGTCCGGGTCCGAGCAGTCGAGCACGAGCGCGAGGATCATCGAGCACCTCTACGGGGCGTGGGGCGGGCGGGCGGAGAGCGGGGAGGCTCGCCCGTCCCACGATGCCAAAGATCGCGCCGCACCGCTCGCCTTCCCCGGAAGGCGAGCGGTGCCCGTTCCACCGTGCCGTGCCCTGACCGCGCGGCGCGTGCGCACCAGCCGCGCCGCGCGGCGTGTGGGGAAGTGGTGCAGGGGCAGCGGACAGCACCAACGGTGGGTCACGTGCTCAGGTGTTCAGGTGCCCGGCGAAGGGTGGCGGCTCAGCGACCGCTTCGCTGGTTGACGTTGAGCAGGAAGTCGAACTTCGCGAGCTTCCCGCCGCCACCGTTGGAGATGTTCATCAACAGCGCCGGGTGGAAGATCGGGTCGCTGTTGTTGCCCGGCTCACCCGGGAAGTAGAGCTGGGTGGTGAGGATGGGCCGGTTCGGGGCCTGCACCTTGACGTGGATGTGCCGGGTGCGGCCCGGGTAGAGGCCGGGGACGATGGTCTCCAGCTTGAAGGCGCCCTGGGCGTCGGTGTACTGGTGACCGCGCAGCCGGAAGCCGCGGTTGTCGTACGCGCCGCGCACGTCCGCCTGCCAGAAGTCGAGCAGCGCGTTGGCTATGGGCCGGCACGCGAGGCCGAACACGTAGCCGGTCAGCGTCAGCTTGGTGCCCTGCATCCCCGGCTCGAGCAACGAGGTGCGCCGGGGCGAGTTGGGCTTGAAGTACGGGCCCTCCATCTGCGGCGGCGTCGGGTCGTCGTTGTCGTCGCAGTACGGGGTGGGCGCGAGCGGCTGCCCCGAGGGCGTCCGGTCGTCCTTGGCCCAGGAGACGCCGCCGAGCACGATCGGCAGGGGGGCCGCCGCGAGCGCCGCCTTGAGCAGCGTCTTGCGGGTCATGCCTCTACGCGAGCCCTCGTGCGTGTTCGTGGGGTCTTGGGTGTTCTCGCCTTCCACGGTGTTCCTCCCGCGGTCCTTTTTGGGGGTGAGTCGTGCTGGCCGTACGAGCGGGACTGAACCTATGCGGAGCGCTCAGGGCCGGTCGATGGACTCGATTCGGCGAACGTGGTGATTCCCTCCGGTCCCCGGCGAAGCCGCCGGTGGCAGGGGGTCACGCTCCGACTGGCGGCGGAAGTCACCCGGGCTGAGCCCGGTTTCGCGGCGGAAGAAGCGGCAGAAGTAGGCCGGGTCGGCGAACCCCACCTCGCGGGCGACCTGGCTGACGGTCAGGCCGGTGGCCGCGAGCAGCCGCTTGGCCTCGCGGATCTCCGCCTCCCGGATCAGTTGGCCGGGGGTGCGCCCGGTGGTGCGCTTGACGGCCTCGGTCAGGTAACCCACCGAGACCCCGATCCGCACCGCGTACGCCCCCACGGTCGCGCGCACGGCGGCCCGGCCGCCGCCGCTGCCGCCCCCGGCGGGGCGCGGGGAGAGCGCGGTGCCGCCGCTGCGCGTGTGCATCGACAGTAACTGGGCGAACTGCCGGGCCACGGCGGTCGACCTGCCGACGGCCTCCTCCTCGGGCGGCAGCGCGCCGGGCAGCCGCTGGGCGCGGACGATCAACACGTGCAGGTAGGACCGCAGTACCGTGATGAACCCGTCCTCGCGGTCGCGGAACTCCCGCCCCATGTCGGAGATGAGCGCCGCGAGCGCCGGCGCCGTGCCGGGGTCGGGGTGCAGCCACGGCCGCTCGGCCAGCCGCCGCAGCGCGGCCCGGTCCTCCGGGTGGGCCAGCAGGAAGTCGTCGGTGAACAGGACGACCCACCCTTGAAGGTCACGCACGCCGGCCCAGTAGTGCACCTGGCCCGGGGCGATCACGCACAGATGGGGTGGTCGCAGCCGCCAGGGGACCTGTTCGATGACGTGGGTGCCCGTTCCGGAGGTGACGTAGAGCAGCTCGTAGAAGGTGTGCCGGTGCGGGAAGGTGGCCCGGGACAGCGGGCCGATGGTGTCGAAGGTGCCGATCGCGAACGGCAGGACGTTGGGGGCCGGCACCGAAAGGCGGTGCAGCGGCACGGGGTCGGTGTCGGGCGTCCAGTCCGCCTGCTCGCCTGGCACGTGGTAGATGTCCGCGGACGATGTGGGCATGGCAGGTCATGCTCCGTTCTGCTTCGCGCGTTCGCGCGTCCTCATGCCGTCGCCCTATGCCCCGCCGCTTAGCCTAGACCGCCAACTGGCCTGGGAAACCCATGATTTCAGCCCGTTGTCGCCTTAGTTCATCCAGCGAACGGCGCGAATCACACGGTGGACGCGACACCGCTCCGCCGGGCGGACAGCCGGCGGAGCGGGGACGGGAGTGGAGCGGGGGACGGGGGCGGAGCGGGGTGAGCGCACGGTCGCCGGGCGCGGCGGTCTGCCGGCGCCGGACGCGACGGTGCCGCCCGGGGCGGGAACCCCGGGCGGCACCGTGGCGCGATGGCCGACTGGCCGGTGCGGCGCCGGTTAGGCCGGGCCCGGCTGGGGCGTCGGCTCGGGCCCCGGTGTGGGCCCCGGCGCCGGGGTCGGGTCCGGCGGAATGGGTGGCACCGGTCCCGGGCCGGGGCCCGGCTCGGGACCGGGCCCCGGGCCTGGCCCGGGGCCGGGGGGCGGCGTGGGCGTCGGCGGCACGGGGTCGGGCGTGCCGGGTGGCACGGGCTCCGGGTAGATCGGCGGCACCGTCATCGCTGTGATGTCGTACGCCATGAGGAAACTCCTGTGGTTCGCGTGCACGGACAATCCGCCCGTCATCGACCGGCTGCCCCTTCCCTTCCCATTTACTCCCACGCGCCCACGGGACGCGACACGGCGCGCGGCGGGCGCCGCCCGGCGGGTCAGCCGAGCACCGCCCGGCCGCCCGGCGGACCCGCGACCCGCCCGGTCAGTGCCCACGGCGGCCGGGGCGCGCCCCGGCCGCCGGCTATACCCCCGCTCGTCCTCGTCCGCGCCCCGGTCCGCGTCCGGCGCGCCGTCCGGCTCGTGCGGCCACACGGTCCGCACCCCGCTCCCGGGCCGCCAGGTCTGGAGCTGGAGGGCGCCGTCCACGATCCGGGTGCGGGTCACCTCGCGCACCTCGACCCGGAAGAGGTGGAACGGCTCCGGTGGCTTGATCTCGGCGATGTACGCCGCGCGTGCCGCGCCCGTCGGCACCTCGACGGCCCGTCCGCTGAACCGGGCGTCCCCGTCCGGCAGCTCCGCCCCCGGCCCCGGATTGGCGTGCACCGCGAGGCGCGGGTCGCGGCGCAGGTCCAGCGCCTTGCGGGAGTGCCACATCATGCCCAGCCACGCCTCGCCGCCGAGGAAGGCCACCTCAAGGCCGGTCACGCGCGGTGACCCGTCGGCGCGCAGGGTCGCCAGGACGTGGTGCTTGTACGCCGCGAAGCGCACCTCGACCCAGTCCGCCAGCTCCGGGGCGGCCTGGCGTACGTCGTTCCAACTCGTCGTCATGGCGCGATGCTCTCGCCGATACCGGACATCTGCTGTCTGGCTTTCCGGGCCGCCTCCGGGACCCTGGCTTTCCGGGCCGCCGCCCGCTGTCTCAGCGAGCGGGCCCGGCCGGGGCGAGGTCGGCGAGTGTGTTCCAGAACATCAGCTCGTAGCTCAGGACGAGGTCCCCGTAGTGGTCCGCCGCCTCGGTGAGGAGTCCGCTGTCGAGGCCGGCCCGCACGGCGGCGAGCGCCCGCTCACCGTCGCCGGGCACCGGTTGGGCGAAGAAGTCGAAGAAGCCGCAGCCCCGCGCGTCGAATCCGTAGTGGGTGCGCAGCCCGTGGGAGACCGCGGCGCAGTACTTTCCCCAGGCGGTGAAGTTGGCGACCAGGGCGAGCACGACGTTGGCGGGCTCCGCGTTGAGCGCCAGCCACGCCAGGTAGGCGGGGTAGGTCTGGCATCCGGCGCGGGGCCGGTAGTCGCGCACCGTCGCCTGGTCGAGCCGGCAGGCGGCGGCCAGGTCGTGCAGCCGGCTCATGGCGATGTACTCGCCGTCCGCCATCGCGGTGAAGAAGGTGCTGATGGTCGGGGAGCCGACGGAGCGCTGCGCCAGGTGGAGGAAGGCGCGCCGGTCGCTGTCGATGATGCGGTACTGCTCCAGGGCGAGCGTGGCGATGGCGTCCAGTGGCGCCGTGCCCGCCGCCACGAGCGGCACCAGCCGGTTGGCGTCCGGTCGCGGCGTCAGCCGCCGCACCGCCGCGTCGAGTCGCTCCGTCGCGGTCGTCGCCATGGCGTGACCTCCCGTGGATCGTGGTTCCGCTCCGGTTCCCGGTCCCCCAGCCCACGCACCACGCTCTCACGTGCGGCCCTGGCCCCGGGCGCGCCCGTGCGAGGGCGGTCACAAGATGCCCCCGACGAGGGAGGGGCCGCGCCGGGGAGGGGAACGTCCGCGACGGAAACCGGGCGGGATTGGTCGCATTCGCTCGGCAACCAAGAGGTCATATGAACAGTCATATGAGGCATGAGGGTGAACGAGAGCAACAAGCAGGGCTCACACGGAAGTAGACGCCGGAAGGTGGGCCGTCGGGTGGGGGTGTTGCTGGGCATCGCCGGCCTGACGGTGCCGCTCAGCGTCGCGCTCGGCAGCGGCACCGCGCAGGCCGCGAGCGCCTGTACGGCCAAGGCGGGGCCGTACCAGAAGCAGGCCGAGAAGTTCCTCGGCCGGCCGGTGGACGGCAAGCAGTCGGCCGCCGACTGCCGGGCCATCCGCTCCTTCCAGACGGCGCACGCCATCTCCCCCAACATCGGGTACGCGGGGCCGATCACGCGGAACATGATGGACCTGGTCGGCAAGCAGCGGGCGGCGGGCAAGAACCCCAACAAGGCGAAGAAGTGCCCCACCAACAGGGGACGCATCGCCTGCGTGGACCTGAGCCGCCAGTTGAGCTGGGTCCAGGACGGCAAGAAGCTGGTGTACGGGCCGGTACCGGTGCGTACCGGACGCAACGGCCACGAGACCCGCACCGGGTCCAAGAAGGTCTACTGGCGCAACATCAACCACTGGTCGACGCTGTACCACGTGCGCATGCCCTACAGCCAGTTCTTCGACGGCGGGCAGGCGTTCCACGCGATCAGCGGCAACGTGTGGTCGGCGCCGGGTTCGCACGGCTGCGTCAACATGCGCACGGCCGACGCCAAGAAGTACTGGAGCCTGCTTCGGAACGGCGACGACACGTTCGTCTACGGCCGCAAGCCCGGCACCTGAGCCAGCCGCCGACGGCGATGAACACCGCCTGCCATAACGACCCGTGGCCCGCGCCTTCCCGGCGCGGGCCACCTGACGTCGCGGGCCGGGTCGGCCGGCGTGCCTACCAGGCGGAGGGCGCGTAGTCCTTGAGGAAGCAGCCGTACAGGTCCTCGCCGAGTTCGCCGCGCACGATCGGGTCGTAGACCCGGGCGGCGCCGTCCACCAGGTCGAGCGGCGCGTGGAAGCCCTCGGCGGCGAGGCGGACCTTGTCGGGGTGGGGCCGCTCGTCGGTGATCCAGCCGGTGTCCACGGCGGTCATCAGGATGCCGTCGGTCTCCAGCATCTCCTGGGCGCTGGTGCGGGTGAGCATGTTCAGGGCGGCCTTGGCCATGTTGGTGTGCGGGTGCCCCGCGCCCTTGTAGCCGCGGCTGAACTGGCCCTCCATGGCGGAGACGTTCACCACGTACTTGCGGCGTGCCGGCGCCGCGGCCATCGCCGGGCGCAACCGGCTGACCAGGACGAACGGCGCGGTGACGTTGCAGAGTTGGACTTCGAGGAGTTCGAGCGGGTCCACCTCGTGGACCCGCTGTATCCAACTGTTGGTGGGGTCCAGGTCGGGCACCAGGCCACCGGCGTCGATGGCGTTGCCGGCCTCGATGCGGGCCAGCGAGGCGGAGCCGCTGGTCAGCGCGAGGGCGGTGATGGCGTTCGGGGTCAGCTCGTCGGAGCGGCCGGCCTGCCCGGGCAGCGTGTTGTGGCTGCCGCTGCCGAAGTGGCCGAGCACCTCCTTGGCGGGCAGTTCGCCGGCCGGCAGCGGCGCCTGCTCGGCGGCGATCAGCTCGGCGTAGGCGCGCGGGGTGCGCCGCACGGTCTGGGCGGCGTTGTTGATGAGGATGTCCAGCGGGCCCTCGGCGCTCACCGAGTCGGCCAGCGCGACCACCTGGGCCGGGTCCCGCAGGTCGATGCCGACGATCTTCAGCCGGTGCAGCCACTCGGCGCTGTCGGGCATCGCCTTGAAGCGGCGGATGGCGTCGTTGGGGAAGCGCGTGGTGATGGTGGTGTGCGCGCCGTCCCGCAGCAGCCGCAGGGCGATGTACATGCCGATCTTGGCGCGGCCACCGGTGAGCAGCGCCCGCCGCCCGCTCAGGTCGGTGCGGGCGTCGCGCCGGGCCCGGTTCTCCTTGGCGCACGGCTGGCACATCTGGTGGTAGAAGGCGTCCACCTCGGTGTACCGGGTCTTGCAGATGTAGCAGGCCCGGGGCCGCTGGAGCACGCCCACGATCTCGGTGGTCGCGGAGGCGGCCAGCGGGATGCCCATCGTCTCGTCGTCGATGCGGTCGGCGGCGCCGGTGGCGGTGGCCTCGGTGACCGCCTTGTCGTGGGCGGTCTTGGCGGCGCGCCGCTCCTGGCGGCGGCGCTGCTTCACCGTCCGGTAGATCCCGGCCGTGGCCCGCCGCACGGCTATCGCGTCGGGGTGGTCGAGCGGCAGCCGATCGAGCTCCGCGAGTACGTCCAGGCAGGCTGCGAGTCGGTCGGGGTCGATCCCCTGCTCCTCGGCCGGGCTTTCCTCAGCCACCGTCATCGCCGCTTACCGTCCCTCGGCCTCGTGCTACCAGCAAACCCCCGAACTGTACGTATGCCGATGAGACTTCGCCAAACTCGCCCCGAAGGGCAATTACTCCTCGTAATCATCGGTCGAAATGCAGATTCGGCACAAGAAGTTCCCCTTTCGACGGTAGATCACCGTTGAATTGGGCATCATCCCTGGTAGCCGCCTCAGCCCGTGGCACGGAAACTGCGGATGAACGACACCACAAAATCCCCTCCGAGGCGCCGAGCGGCGAAAAACGGTAACACAGAGTAATCATCGACCCGCCTTCACTGGCGAGGGAGCGCCCCATGTCCGAGCAGCACGAACTCCCCTACGCGATCAGGCGTTGGACCTTTGACAGGTTCCTGATCATCGAGCTCCACGGCGAGATAGACATCCTCGTCGCCGCCGCGAACAGCGACCTCCTCGCAGGTCAGGACCTGGATCGGCAGCCGGACGTGGTGGTCGACCTGACCGGGGTCACCTTCATCGACTGCAGCGGCCTGGGCGTGCTGTGCCAGCTCGCCAACCGCCTGCGGCGCAGGGGGCGGCTGCTGCGGCTGGTGGTGGCCGACTCGTTCACGCTCAAGCTGCTCCGCGCCACCCGGCTGACCGAGGTCTTCCTGATCCACGACAGCCTCTCGGCCGCCCTGTCCCACTCCGACGGTGCGGCGGAGGTCCCGGCCTCCTGACGGCCGCACCAGCACGTTGCCCGCGACGGCGGGCCGGTCCCGGGCATTGGCCACGGGGCCGTACGGCGGCGACGGCACACAGCGCCCACCCGCCGACATGGCCGACCAGGCCCCGCGGCTGCCGGCCGGGCCCACGCGCCCCGGCCCCGGCCGCCGCCCTCGCACCCCCACCGCCCGCCCCGGCCCCGTCCCGTACGGCTCCCCGTACGCCGCCGCCCCGCCCCCGGCCGAGCCACGCCACCGCGGGCGCGCCGTCAGGCGGGTGAGCCCGCCGAACCGGGCGTGCCGACCTCCGGCGATCCCGCCGTCGAGGCCCCCGACGGGGTGCCGAACGGTGGCGCGGGCACCGTCCGCGGACTCACCAGCACGCTCGGCCGCCCGTCCACGCCGATGGCGACGTCCCCGTCGATCGTGATCCGGCGCAGAACACGCGGGTGGTCGCCCGAGTCGTCCACCCCGTAGTGCTGGGTGGCCCGGTTGTCCCAGATGGCCACGTCGCCCTCCTGCCACTGCCAGCGCACGGTGTTCTCCGGGCGCTCGATGTGGTGCTGGAACAGGTCGATGAGCAACCGCGAGTCCCTGCTGGGCACCCCCCTGACGCGCTGTACGAAGTTGCCGAGCAGCAGGGTGCGTTCGCCGGTCTCGGGGTGTACGCGCACCACCGGGTGTTCGGTGGTGAACGAGGTGGCCGTGAAGACCTGGTGGTACTGGTCGAGTCGCTCGTCCCGGGCGTCGGGTTGGACGGCGGCGTAGTCGTACTCGTTGGAGTGCAGGGCCCGCAGGCTGTCGGCGAGGGTGCGCAGCGGCTCGGCGAGTTCGGCGTACGCGGTGGCGGTGTTGGCCCACAGGGTGTTGCCCCCGTAGGGCGGGATGACCTCGGCGCGCAGGATGGAGAAGGCCGGGTAGGCGGGGACGAAGGTGACGTCGCTGTGCCACTGGTTGGCCCGGCCGCCGTGGTCGGAGGCGATGCTCAGCGCGTACCGGCCGTCCGCGGAGGGGACGGTGGGGTGGGCGACGGGCGTGCCGAGCAGCCGGGCGAACGCCTCGTGCCGCACCCCGTCCAGGTGGTGTTGGCCGCGGAAGAAGACCACCTTGTGGGCGAGGACGCGCTCGCGGATGGCCGCCACGGTGGCGGCGTCCAGGTCACCGCCGAGCCGCACCCCCTCGATGACGGCACCGATGCGGCCGTTGAGGCGGGTGGTACGCAACGGACCGTCATCGCGGTCGGTCGCGGCGGGCGTCACACGGGTCGGCGCGGAGGTCATGGCGATGCCCTTTCGGTGTGTGGGGACGGCGGCCCGACGCGCGGTCGCGGCCAGGCGGTGGGAGCGGGGCGGTGAGGGCTGGGTGGTGGGGGCTGGGCTTCTTGGCCGTGCCCTTGGGTGGCTCCAATGGGGTGGCGGAGGGTGGCACTCCCCCGCCGCGTACGGGTCAGCGTCACGCGGCGGCCGGACGGCGTGGGCACGCGGCCGGGCCGAGCCGCGGCGCGGCGTGCGGGCGCCGTGCGGGGTGCGGGCGGGTGGCTGACATGGGCGGAGCGTCGCAACGGCCCGGGCGCCGCGTCAACACCGCGTCGGTACGCGCCGGCCCCGGTGGAGGCTGGGCGAGCGACCCTCGCCGGGCCGCCGCGCCGCCCGGCCACCCTCGTCGCATTCCTCCCAACGTACGGCTCTGACCTGGTGCTTTACCAGGTGGGGTGAGCCGGGGGCGGCCGGTGGACGACGCGCGTCAGGTGGTGGGCGGGGGTGCCCGTGGGCCGGTGCGGGGTGGGGTGGGAGTGGCATCCGCTGTTCATCCGCGTTCACCGGGGTTCATCCGGTCGCCATGCCCTCGCCGGGGCGGGCCGCCGCTCGCGACCGGTGAGCCCGTCGCCTCGCGGGGCTCACCGGTCGCGGGTGTCGGGCCGTCAGCGGGGCTGGGAAGGAGCGGGCGGGAGCGGGGTGAGGGACTCGGTGATCTGCCGCGCCACCGCCCACTCGTGGTCGCGCAGGTAGAAGTGGTCACCCGGATGCAGGTGCAGGCCCTGGAAGTGCGGGGTGTGCTCGGCCCAGCCGGCGAGTCGCGCGGGCGGCACCACGGCGTCGGCGTCACCGCCGAAGACGGTGAGCGGCACGGGCGGCGGCGCGGCGCCGGGCGCCGGCCGCCAGGTGTCCACCACCGAGAAGTCGCCCCGGAAGGTGGGGGCGAACATCGCCCACAGGCCGTCGTCGTCGAGCAGTTCGGGCGGCGTGCCACCCACCGACCGCAGCCAGTCGCGCAGTTCGGCGTCCGGCAACAGGTGCCGCGCCAGGCCCGCGCCGCCGGCCGGTCCGTCGGGCTCGGCCCCCCGCGCCCCCGCGCCGGGAGACGGGCGGGGCCCACCCCAGGAGGAGACGCCGAGCCAGCGCGGAACCTGCCGACCTTCGGCGGCGAGTTGGCGGGACAGTTCGTACCCGACGAGGCCGCCCATGCTGTGCCCGAAGAAGGCGAAGGGCCGATCGAGCAGCGGTTCCAGGTCCCGTACGAGGTAGGCCACCAACTCCTCGCTGCTCGCCAGCGGGCCCACGTCGTGCAGGCTGCCCCGGCCGGGGGCGTTGACCAGGCAGACCTCCCAGTCGGCCGGGAAGTGTTCGGCCCAGCCCCGGTAGAGCAGGTGGGAGCCGCCGGCGTGGTGGAAGAGGAACAACCGCAGGGCGGGGTCCGACACCGGGCGTGGGCAGGTGACGCTGCCGTGGTGGGTGGGGCGGGGCCGGCTCCGCGTGGTGGTCGACGGGGGCGCGGCGGGGACGCCGGTCGCGGTGCGCGCCGCTGGGGGCATCGTGGATCTCCTCGTTGGCTCGTGCTCGGGCTTGCCCCACGAGTCTTCCGCGTGCGTGCTCACGCCCGCGGGCCGGGGTCCGCACCAGCGTCGACGCCGGCCGTGCCCTCACGTACCGCGTACCCGCGCGCGGGGGGTGGGCGTCGCGGGCCGGCCGGTGAGGGGGTTACCGGGCCGGCCCGCGACGGTACAGGGGGCGCCCGCGGGCGCGGCGTGTCAGGCGGGCACCGTGGCGGCGTCGGGGCCGGGCGCGGCCTCGGCGCCGGCGCCCTCCTGCGCGCTCGCGTGCAGGTCGCGGCGGCGGATGAAGGCGAAGGCGACCACGGCGCCGAGCGCGCACACGGCCGCGCACAGCGCCATCACGTCGGTCAGCCCGGAGACGAAGGCGGTCCTGGCGGCCTCGGCCACCGGGTCGGCGAGGTCCGCGGGAACGTCGACGACGGCCTGGCCCTGGCCCTCGGCGGCCACCGCGGTGCCCACCTCGTGGGCCCGGTCGCCGAGTTGGTCTCCGGCGTCCGAGGCCGCGAAGGCGTCGGTGACCCGGTGGTGGAAGAGCGCGCCGAAGGCGGCGATGCCGACGGCGACGCCCACCTGTTGGAACGTCTCCCCCATGCCGGAGGCCATGCCGGCCTTCTCGGGCGGCACCACACCGATGGTGACGGCGGCGCGGGGCGGGTTGAACAGGCCCATGCCGATGCCGGTGACGATCATGCTGGGCAGCAGCGCGGTCCAGGAGCTGTCCGGCTCCACCAGCGTCACCAGGCCCATGCCGGCGGCGATGAAGCCGATGGACAGGCCCACCAGCAGCCCCGGCGGCATGGTCTGGAGCAACCCGCCGGTCAGGGCGGCCACCACGAACAGCGTGAGCATCATCGGCATCAGCCGCAGGCCGGTCTCCCAGGGCGAGAAACCGAGCACGTTCTGGATGTAGGAGATCTGCAGGAAGACGGCGGCGAGGCTGGTCGCGTTGGAGAGGAAGGTGGCCACGCAGATGCCGCCGAAGGTGGGGATGCGCAGCAGGCTCAGGTCGAACATGGCCCGCTCGCCGAGGTGCCGCTCGATGGCGACGAAGGCGACCATGAGCACGAGGGCTCCGGCGAAGGCCGCCAGGATGGGGCCGCTGGTCCACCCGGAGGACTCGCCGCGCAGGAAGCCGAGCACGAGCAGGGTGAGCGACGCCGCGAAGGCGACCATGCCCCACCAGTCGACGCGGTGCGCCTGCGGCTGCCGCGACTCCCGCAGGTGCACCGCGCCCGCGAGCAGGGCGGCCACCCCGATCGGCACGTTGACCAGGAAGATCCAGCGCCAGCTCAGCGCGTCCGTCAGCAGCCCGCCCACCAGCGGCCCGAAGGCCAGCGCGAGCCCGGCGACGGCGCCGAACAGCCCGAAGGCCATGCCGCGGTCCTTGCCGCGGAACTCGTGGCCGATGAGGGCGGGGCCGACGGAGAACAGCACGGCGGCGCCCACGCCCTGGACGCCACGGGCCAGGTTGAGCGCGAGCACGTCCTGCGCCAGGCCGGCCACCAGCGAGGACAGGGTGAAGACCACCAGGCCGACGGTGAACACCCGCTTGCGGCCCAGCCGGTCGGCCAGCGAGCCGCCGGTGAGCAGGAACGCGGCCAGGGTCAGGGTGTAGGAGTCGATGACCCACTGGAGGTCGGAGAAGCCGGCGTCCAGGGAGGTGCGCAGTTCGGGCAGGGCGACGTTCACCACGGTGACGTCCAGCATCAGCATGAACATCGCCACGCAGACCAGGCCCAGCGTCCACGGCCGGGCGCGCCGCGACGCCGCCTCCTCGGCCGCGTCGGGCGCCGGCTCACCGGGCGGGCCGGCCGGCCCGGCGTCCGTCGGTGGCGCCTGGTCTGGGGTGGGCTTCGGCGACTGGCCGGGGGGCCTGGCGTCGTCGGCCGCTTCGGATAACATCACGTACTCCGCATCGTTCGTGCTGGGTTCGGCGGCACCGGGGTGCCGTGGTGGGCGTGCGCGGGCGGCGCGGGGCCGCCCGGGTGGGTCTACGCGGGCGGGCCCGGTGGCGCGGCGGCGGTCGGGACCTGCTGTCGCCAGGACGCGGTCGCCGGGTCGTACCAGCCCTTGACCGCGCCGCTGACGCCGGTGACCTGGAGCAGCACGCGGCCGTCCGGGGCGAGCGCGGCGTAACGCTCGGCGTCGGTGGCGGCGTCGAACCAGTGGCGCAGCACGAGCCCGTCCGGATAGGTGGCGGCCAGTTCCCGGTCGTTGGCCGTGGTGAACAGGTCCACGCTGGCCAGCGCCGTCGGCACCAGGACGGGCACGGCGCCTGGCCGGCGGCCGTCGAGCACGCAGGTGCGCAACAGGCAGTCGAGCGCCAGGCTGGGCAGCAGGAAGCCGTCGAAGGGCGCGCTGTCGGCAACGGGTGCCAGGCGCAGCGCGGCCGACCCGCCGTCGGGCTCGAAGCAAGGCTCGCTCAGCGCGTCGAAGACGCCGCCCAACCGCACGGGGGTGCCCGGCAGCCGGTAGGTGTTGGGGGCCGGCGTGCCGGGCCCGGCGGGCGGCGGGCACCAGGGGCCGACGGGTGCGCTGCGGGCCAGGTGCACGACCATGCGGGTGTGCTCGCGCTCGGGCACCGGGCCCTGGGGTGGGCTGGTGACGCGCACCCGTATCCGCCCGGGCCCGTCGGTGGTCGCCGTCACCCGCAGGGTGCGGGGCCAGCGGTGCCGTGCGGCCCGGATGAACTGGGAGAGCACCACGTCCGTGATCCGCACCGGCGTCAGGCCGGGGACGAGTTCGGCCGCCGCCTCGGCCGCCAGTTCCAGGATGAAGGTGCCCGGCACCGTGGGCCGCCCGTCCACGAGGTGGTCGAGGAGGTAGGGGTGGCGGTCGAGGCTCACCTCGCAGTCCCAGACGGACGAGGCCGCAGGGACGGCGGAGTCGGAGGCCGCCGCTGGGGCGCCGCCGGCGGGGACCTGCCGTGGCGGGCCGGTGAGAAAGGCGCGGGCCGGTGGGCGGGGCGCGGCGGCGCGCGGCGGCTCCGGCGCGGCCTCGGCCAACGCTCGGCAGGCGGCGCCGAAGCCGGGCGCCGCGCGCTCCAGGGTGGCCCAGTCCAGGTCGCCGATCCAGGTGGTGGCCAGGCCGTGGCTGCCGCGCCCGGCCAGCTCCGTACGGTAGAACGCGCGGCCCTGGGCGTCGGTGAGTTGCCCGATCTCGGCCTGACGGGCCAGGAACGCGCCGCCCGGCGTGTCGGCCGACGCCATCCCCGACTCCACCCACAGGCCCGAGACCAACGCGACCTCGTCCCGGCCGCCGGCGCGGGCCTGGGCCGCGGCGAGCAGCAGGAACTCGTTGGCCGCGCCGTAGTCCGGCTCCCCGCGCAGTCCGGTGAAGGCGGAGATGGAGCTGAGCGAGCACCACAGCGCGGGCCGGTGGTCGCGCAGGGCGGCCCGCAGGTGGGCGTAGCCGCGGACCTTGACGTCGCGCACGGTGCGGAAGTCGGCGAGCCGCTTGCGCTCCAGCGCGGCGCTGCGGGCGAGCCCCGCGCCGTGCAGCAGCACGTCGACGCGGCCCTCGCGGGCGAGCACCTCGCCGATCACGCGGTCCACCGCGGCGGCGTCCAGCACGTCGCACTGCCGGTAGTGCACCCGGTCAGGGCCGCACACCTTTGTCAACGCGCGCAGCGTCCCGGCTCGTTCGGCCTGTTGCACGGCGCGTTCGTAACGCCTGCCCAGGGCGGCCAGGTTCTCGCCGGGGTGGCGTGGCATGAGGCGGCGCACCGCCTCCACCTTGGGCAGCGCGGCGAGTTCCACGTCGCCCGGGTCGGGCTCGGGGCCGGTGCCGATCAGCCATACGGAGCGAGGCGCGCCGGCCGCGACGATCTCGTGCACGAGGTGGGCGGTCAGGCCGCGCGCGCCACCGGTCGCCACGATCACCGGGTCGGCCGGCAACCCGAGGCCGGCGGTCCCTGGCCGGTCCGTGGCGCCCGCCCGGTGGTCCTCGCGCACCGGGATGAGCGTGAGTTCGCTGCGCTGGCCCGCGCTCTGGTAGGCGAGCGGCAGGTGGCGGTGGAGGGCGGACTCGGCGGCGAGTTGGGTGAGCCCGGTGTCGGCGTCGGCGGCGTCGGTGAACAGCCCGTACACCAGGGCGCCCGGCAACTCCTGCTCCAGGCTGCGCACCAGACCGCCGAAGAGGCCCGCGTGCGGGCGCGGGGTGGGGCCGTCGAGCGCGGCCAGGGCGAGCACCGCGTAGCAGCCGCCGTCCCGCAGCGGCCCGGCGCAGCTCTGCGCGGCCACGAAGGCCAGGTCGTGCAGGTCGAGCAGGCGCTGCGGCACGCCGTCCGCGTCGGCCACGGACGCCGCCCCGTGCCCCGGCTCCGCGCGGTGCGCGCCGACGACCACCCGGACCTGGGCGGCGCCGGCGCGCCCCCGGGCGGCGAGCGCGGCGGGCAGGTCGGCCGCGTCGTCCAGGTGGAGCACGGTGGGGCCGCCGGGCGGCGCCGGGTACGCGGCGGGGCCCGGCGAGGGTGCCGACGCGGGGGCCACGACCAGGCAGTCGGGCGGGCAGTGTGCGGCCACGGCGGCCGGGTCGTCGGTGACGACGAGCGCGCCGGCGGGCAGGGCCGGCAGCGCCGCGCGGACCGGTCGCGGCGGCACGGGGCGCAGCGTCACGGCGTGTCGGGCCAGGTGTTCGGCGAGGGACGCCTCGGCGGCGCGAGCGGCCTGGTCGGGCCGCGCCGTGGGCGCCGGCCGCGCGTTCGGTTCGCGCCCCGCGTCCGCCGTGCGCACCGCGTCCGGCGGCGCGCTCACCCGGAGCGCGGGCGTGTGGGCGTCCTCCGTCGGCCGCAGCAGGACGCCGTCGCCCGGTGCGTGCAGGGCGCGCAGCAGGGCCACGGCTCCTTCGGCGCCCCGGTAGCCGCGCTCGTCGTCCGCCGCGTGTCGCCGCGTTCCCCGCGTCGCGGGGTCGGGCGCGGTGGGCGGGGCGATGGCCAGGGTGCCGAGCACGGGCAGGGCGTGGGCGCGGGCGACGCTGAGCCGGGTGAGCAGGTGGCCCACGGCGGCGTCGGCGGGCTGTCGGCCGTCCGGGCTGGGCAGCAGCGGGCTCACGGCGTTGACGCCCATGACGACGGCCAGGTCGAGTTCGCCGTCCCGCAGGTAGCGCACGGCGGTCGCCAGGGCGGAGTGGGTCGAGTCGGCGCCGGCGTCCAGGGTCATGTTCGGGCCGTGCAGGTCGAGCCGTTGCACCACGCGGGCGGCGATGATGTTGGGCATCAGGCCGGGGTACGAGTCCTCGCTGGTCGGCGGGGTCAGGGCGCGCACGGCGTCGCCGAGCAGCGCGGGCGGAAGGCCGGCCGGGTCGGTGAGCTTGGCGGTGAGGTCGCCCAGATAGCAGCGCAGGTCGTGGGCGAGCGCGGAGCGGGTCGGCCCGGTGTGCCCGACGAACACGCCGGTACGGGCGCGCAGCGCGGCGTCCGACAGCCAGTCGCCGGCGAGTTCGTCGGCGCACCGCAGGGCCATCACCTGGCTGCGGTCGAGCGCCGCCAGCGCGGACGGCGCGAGGCGCGCCTCGACCGGCGAGGGCATCGGGTAGGCGTCGCCGAAGGTGGCGGGCCAGTCGGGGGTGCCCCCGGCCAGCCAGCGCCGGACGCGCGCGGCGTCCGGCAGGTCCGGCAGGTGGGTGCCGGTGGCCACGACCACCACGGGGTCGTACGCCCCGTCGGGCACCGCCGGAGCGCTGGCGTGAGGTGATGTCCCGTCAGCCGCCACGGCGCTCGGGCCGGCGGTGGCGAGGGGGGCCGCGTCGGCGGCGGGCCGGTCCGTACGGGTGGCGGGCGAGGGTGCCCCCGTGCGGTGGTCGCCGCCGCGCGGCCGGTCGGAGAGCAGCAGGTGCCCGTTGGTGCCGCCGAAGCCCATCGCCGAGACGCCCACCAGACGGCGGCGCTCGGGTCGGGCGGGCCACGGGAGTTCGCGCGTGGGCACCTCGACGCTCGCCGCGACGTCGGCGGGGAGCCCGGCGAAGCGGGACTGCGCGGGGATGGCCCCGTGCCGCAGGGCGAGCAGCGCGTGGATGGCGGAGACCGCGCCTGCGGCCCACCCCGCGTGCCCGACCAGGGACTTGTTGGAGGTCATGGTCCAGGTCTTGTCCGGGCCCGCGCTCTGGCCGAGGGCCGTCATCTCGGTCCGGTCGCCGGTGGGGGTGCCGGTGGCGTGCGCCACGACCCAGTCCACGTCCGCCGGTTCGGCCCGCGCCTGGGTCCAGGCCCGGTCCAGGGCGATCCGCTGGCCCGCGGCGTTGGGCGCGTAGATGGCCTTGCCCCGCCCGTCGGAGGAGCCGCCGAAGCCGGCTACGAAGCCGAGCACCGGATCGCCGTCGGCGCGCGCCCTGGCGTACGTCTTGAGGGTCAGCATGGCGGCCCCGTCGCTGAACAGGACGCCGCCGGCCCCGGCGTCCAGGGCCCGCACCTCGCCGGTCCTGGACAGGCCGTGCAGCTTGGCGAAGAGGACCATGCTCTGCGCGCTCAGCGCGAAGGCACCGCCGCACAGGGCCACGTCGCACTCCCCGGCCCGCAGGGCCCGCACGCCGAGGTCGATGGTGTAGAGCGAGGAGGAGCAGGCCGTGTCGACCACGACGATCTCCGACTCGGGCGGCAGGTCCGGGGCGGCGAGCCGGGCGATGCGGTGCGGCAACACCTCGTGTGGCGCCGCCGCGCCGAGCGGGTACAGCGCGTCCAACCCGGCCGGCACGTCGGCGCCCGCCGCGCCGAGGAGGCCGCGCACGCCGGTGGTGACCAGGCTCTGTTCCAGGTGGTGGCTGCCGTCGGGGGTGAGCCCGACGGCGAACAGGTGCCGGTCGGACGGGCGGATGGTCACGTCGTCGGTGGCCTGGAGCAGCGAGTGGCGCAGCCACCGGGCGGTGAACTCGTCGCTGGCGAACCGCCCCTCGGCGATCTCCTCGCGCAGCCGGGGGTGCGGTACGAAGTCGCGCATGAAGCCGGCGACCCGGGCGTACGTCTTGTCCTCGGCGGCCGGGTCGGCCGACCACAGGGTGGCCAGGTCGAGCCGGTCCCCCGGCTCGCCGAACATCGGCTCGCCGGCCCGCAGCAGGTCCCAGAACGCCTCGGGCGAACTGGCCCCCGGCACGGCGAGCCCCATGCCGACGATGACCACCTCGTCGTCGGCGGGCGTGGGGCCGGCCGGCGTGTGCTCGGCCTCCGGCCGGGGCTGGGCGGTCACGGGCTGCGGTGTCAGGGTTGGCAGCGGCTCGGGGGCCGGCGTCACCTCGCCGGTGAGGGTCAGCGTCTGGCCGTCCAGGGCGCCGGCGTCGGGGCCGAGCAGGAAGCGGACGAGCGGGGCGACGGTCCGGGCCGCGCCCGTGGGCGCGTGCACGGCGTGGGTCCGCACCGGCGCGCGGCCACCTGTGGCGGGCACGGCCGACGGCGCGCTCGGCTCGGGGATGGGGTCACCCACGGTGGCCCGACCGGCATCGCGGGCAGGGTGGGACGGGCCGGCCGGGCCGAGGGTGACGTGCACGACGGCGCCGCAGCCGCGCCCGGCCAGCTCGGCCAGGGTGGCGGCGGGCAGGGTGGCGGCGGACGGGGCGCGGTGCGCGGCCGGGATGGGGCCGGCGGTCACGGTGACCAGCGCGTCGATGGGGCCCTGGCGGGCGGCGGCGGCCAGCGGATCGCCGGAGTGGTCGGGTACGACGTGGGCGCCGTCGGCGGCGAGTTGGCGGGTGAGTTCCCCGGCCGCGGCCGTGCCGTCGGAGGTGACCAGGATGACCGGGCGGGCGGGGTGGGTGGGTTGCGGCGTCATGCGGGGCTCCGTGATCGTCGGCCGGTCAGCGTCCGGTGGCCCGGGCGGCGGCTATCAGCTCGGCCAGTTCGGCGAGCGTGGACTGGGCCAGGAAACGACCACCGTCGACCGACGCGTCCAACCCGAAGTGCGCCGACACCTTCCCCAACATCTCCGCCCGCTTCAACGAATCGATCCCCAGATCCGCCTCAAGATCCGCGTCCCCCGTCACCGCCTCCACCGGATAACCCAACGTCCCCGCGTACAACTCCCGCAACTCACCCAACACAGCGTGCGCCCCTGCCCCCTCCCCCGCGATCTCGCCGGAGGCTGGGACCGCGTCGGGGGTCAGGGTGGGAGCGGCGGTCGGGGCCGGGCCCGGGGTCAGGGTGGGTGCGGCGGCCGAGGTCGGGTCGGTGGTGAGGGTGGGCGGTGCGGCGGTCGGGGACGCGGCGCCGGGGTCGGTCGGCTGGCCCGCCGCGGCGGTGACCAGCTCGGCCAGTTCGGCGAGCGTGGACTGGGCCAGGAAACGACCACCGTCGACCGACGCGTCCAACCCGAAGCGCGTCGACACCTTCCCCAACATCTCCGCCCGCTTCAACGAATCGATCCCCAGATCCGCCTCAAGATCCGCGTCCCCCGTCACCGCCTCCACCGGATAACCCAACGTCCCCGCGTACAACTCCCGCAACTCACCCAACACGTCACGCCCACCGCCCCCCAGCGTCGCGGCGTCGACGGGAGCGGGCACAGGGCCGGTGCCGGTCGTGGGCTCGGCGGACGTGTCGGTCGTCGACTCGGTGCTGACGTCGGGGACGCTGCGCCGCACCAGGCCGGCGAGCCCGGCCGCGCCGCACTCCACGAAGTGCTGGGCGCCCGCGGCGTGCAGTTCCCGGACGGCGGCCAGGAAGGGCACCGGGGCGGTCAACTGGCGGGCGAGCAGGGCCTTGAGGTCGGTCGCGTCGGTGACGTAGCTCCCGGCGACGGGCGAGTAGACCAGCGCGCGCAGCGGGCGCTGGCGTACGTCGGACACGGCCGCGGCGAACGCCTCGGCGGCCACGCCGAGCAGCGGGCTGTGGAAGGGGAAGGGCGCGGGCAGCCGTACGGTGCCCGCCTCCAGGGCCGAGGCCACGCGCGCCACGGTGGCCAGGGCCTCCTCCGGGCCCGAGACGACGGTGTGTCGGGGCGCGTTGGTCACGGCGACGGCCAGCCCCGGCGCGGCGACGGCCCGTACGAGGTGTTCGGCGCGGCCGGCCGGCAGCGTGAGGGCGAGCATGCCGCCGGGCTGTGGGCAGTGGGCGAGCAGGGCCAGCGCGCGGTGGCACACCAGGCGGGCGCCGTCGGCGATGTCGAAGGCGCCGGCGTGGGTCAGTGCGGCGATCTCGCCCATGCTGTGCCCGACGAGCACGTCCGGGCTCCGGCGGTGGGCGGCGCGCCGGGCGCTGGCCAGCGCGGCGGCGTACAGCGCCAGTTGCAGGGCGAAGGAGTCCTCCTTGGCCAGCGTGGCCGCGTCCGGCGCGTCCGGGTCGGTCAGCAGGCCCGACACTCCCCCGCGGTCGAACTCGCCGGCCACCGCGTCGGCGATGTGCAGCACCTCCGCGACCTCGGTCGCGGTCTCGCCCGCGAACATCCCCGGTACGTAGCCGCCCTGGCCCGGCAGGAGAAAAACGGTCTCGGCCGCCATCTCGGGTCCCCCTCGTCCTCGTTCGTCTCGTGTTGCTGTGTGCGTGGGTCACGGGCGGCGCGCCGGGCGCGCCGCCCACGGTGGTCTCACCAGGTGACGGGCAGTTCGCGCAGTCCGTACAGGACCATGTCGTGCCGGAACGGCAGCTCCGTCAGGGGCACCTGGAGCCGCAGGGTGGGGAAGCGCTCGAAGAGGCCGGCGAAGACGGTGGTCAGCTCGACGCGGGCGAGGGTGAGGCCGATGCACTTGTGGAAGCCGTGTCCGAAGGCGACGTGGGCCTGCGGCGAGGCGCGGTGGATGTCGAAGACGTCGGGCTCGGGGAAGACGCTGGCGTCGCGGTTGGCGGCGTTCAGCATGACCAGCAGGCCCTCGCCGGCCCGGATGTGCTGCCCGCCGACGGTCAGGTCCCGGGTCGCGGCGCGGGGCAGTCCGGCGTGGTTGATGGACAGGTAGCGCAGCAACTCCTCGACCGCCCGCGGGTACAGCGCGGGGTCGGCGCGCAGGTCGGCGAGTTGGGTGGGGTGTTCCAGCAGGGTGGCCGTGCCGAGGCCGATCATCTGGGCCATCGTGTCGTAGCCGGACAGCAGGAGCAGCATGACAAGACCCACGAACTCGTCGTGGCTGAGCGTGCCGTTCGCCTCCTGCTCGGCGAGTCGGCCGAGCATGTCGTCGCCGGGCGCGCGCTTCTTCGCGGTCACCAGCCGGTCGAAGTACGCCATGAGTTCACTGGCCGCGTTCTGGGCCTGCTCCGGGGTGCTGGAGCGGTCGAGGACGGTGTCGGTGAGGGTGACGAAGACGGACTTGTCCTCGTACGGCACGTCGAGGAGTTCGCACATGACGGTCGCCGCCATGGGGAACGCGAGCCCGCCGATCAGGTCGGCGCCGGGGCCCTTGGCCTGGAGGTCGTCGAGCAGCCCGTCGAGTACCCGCCGCATGGCCGGTCGCTTGCGTTCCATCTGGCTGATGAGGAACTCGCGGGTGACCAGGCGGCGCAGCCTGGTGTGGTCCGGCGGGTCCTGGTTGAGGAAGAAGCCGGGCGGCAGCGGCGTGTCGCCGGAGATGTACGAGGGGTAGCCGGGGCTCTTGGGGTCGGAGCTGACGCGCAGGTCGGTCAGGACGGCGCGGGCGTCCTCGTGTCGGGTGACCACCCACACCAGCTCGCCGCGCGGGGTGCGGACCCGGAAGACCGGCTGTTCGGCGCTGAGTTCGCGGTAGGCGGGCGGCGGGTCGAGCGGGTGGGCGCGGGGCATCGGGAAGTCGGGGACGGCGTCGGTGGCCGGCCGCGCGCTCGACTCGGGGGCGGGGGCCGTGGGGTGGGAGGCTTCCGGGGTGCTGGTGGTCATGGTGGTGCGCTCCAGGGACTCTGGACCGGGCTGGGTGTCGGGCGCGTCGCCGTCGGGGGCGGGCAGGTAGCCGGTCGAGACGAAGTAGCTGAGGTAGCGGCCCATCAGGTCGCGGTCGACCGGCGGGCAGGTGATGCCGGACCCGGCCAGCGCGGCGCTCAGGTGCGTGGCGTCGAACTCGGGCCTGCTGCCGGCGAACCCGACCTCCTCGGCGGGGCCCTGTGGGCCGAACAGGGGCAGGTAGGGGATCAGTTCGTTGTCCTCGCCGCGGGCGGCGGCGTCCGTCAGCTCGCCGTACCAGGCGTCGTAGGGGAGCTTGCGCAGCCGGTAGCCGCACTCGGTGATCAGCTCGAAGATCCGGTTCATGCCGAGGGCGCCGGCGCCCGGCAGGTTGAACACGCCGTGTTCGCGTACGCCGCCGAGCGCGATGTGGGCGACGCTGGCGGCGACGAAGTCCACCGGCACCAGGTCGACGGCCATGTCGAAGTCCAGGTAGGCGCCCAGTTGCAGGCAGCCCTTGATGAGGTGGTTGATGAAGGTGTCGGCGGAGCAGACGCCGGTGGTCCGCGCGCCGGTGATGGGGCCCGGCCGGTAGACGTGGGTGGGGATGCCGCGCTCGCGGGCCGCGGTCATCAGGTTGTCGGCCACCCACTTGGACTGCCGGTAGCCGCCGGCGACGCCGTCGGCGACGGTCAGCCGCTCCTCCGGCCAGGTCCGCGCGCCGCGGTGCCCCGGGTAGACGCCGGTGGTGGAGACGAAGTGCACGGGCTTGACCCGGGTGCGCCCCGCGAGCCGCAGCACCTCCAGGGCGCCGAGGACGTTGACCGGCTTGATCTTCGGGTAGGGCACGAGCCAACTGGAGATGGCCGCGTTGTGCACGATCATCTCGACCCGCTCGGCCAACTCCCGGTAGGTGGCCGGCGTCAGTCCCAGGTAGGGGCGGCCGGTGTCGCCGGGCACGCCGCGCACGCGCGCCGCGTCGCCCTCGCGCAGCAGCCCGTACTCGGCCAGGTTGGCCCGCACCCGCTCGGTGGCCCGCGCCGGGTCATCGGCGCGCACCAGGACGTACACGGTCGCGGTGGAGCGGTCGAGGAGTTCGCGCAGCAGGAACGCGCCGGTGTACCCGGTGCCACCGGTGAGCAGCACGGTGCGGTACGGGGCCGGCGCCGGCGGGAGGGCCGACGCGGTGGGCCGCACGTCGTCGGGGAGCGTCGCGTCGGCGGCCATGTCCCGGGCCGCGACGCCGCGCGGGCTCGCCGCCTCGCTGACCGCCACGTCGGGCTGGTCGCCGACCAGCCGGGCCAGGTGGGCGACGGTGGGCTCCTCGAAGAGGCGGCGCAGGTCGATGCGGACGCCGTACGCCTCCTTGACCTGGCCGGCCATCCGCAGGACGGTCAGCGAGTCGCCGCCGAGGTCGAAGAACCCGGTCTCGACGCCGACCCGGTCGCTGCCGAGCAGGTCCTGCCAGAGGCCGGCGAGGCGGGCCTCGACCGCGGTGCGCGGGGCGACGTAGTCGCTCGGGGTGTCGGCCTCGGCGCTCGGCGCGGGCAGGCTTGCCCGGTCCACCTTGCCGTTCGGCAGCTTCGGCAGCTCGGGCAGGACGACGAAGTGCGCGGGCACCATCGGCTCGGGCAGGTGGGTGCGGGCGTAGCCGCGCAGGGCGGAGCGCAGGCCGGCGGACCAGGTGGAGGCGAGAGGATCGTTGGCCAGCGGTCGGTGTGGGCTCATGACGGGTCCTTCGGGTCTGCCGGGTCTGCCGGGTCTGCCAGGGCGGCCGGGTCTGCGGTGGCGGGCCGGTGGTCGGCGGGCGGCTGGTCGCCGGCTGGCGCCGGGTCGCCGGGCGGGGCGCCCGCCGGGGCCGTGTCCCGAGGGGCTGGGTCGGCCGTCGTGGGGTCGGCGGGTTGGAACAGCGCGTCGAACCGGTCGAGTCGGCCGTCGTCGGGGACCAGCAGGCGGACCGTGTGCCCCGTTCGCGCGGCCAGTTCCCACACGTCCTCGGGGTGCGCGCCCGCGTCGGCGTCGGCCGTGTCCGCCGTCAGCTCCCACAGGGCGCGCTCCACGTCCCAGGCGGTGGTGGTCTCGCCGGCGTCCGCGGCGTCGGCGAGCACGCGGACGGCCGCGGCCGTGCGCACCAGGCGCCGGTTGGGGACGCCGGTCACCAGGACGGGGCCGCCGGCCCGGGCGAGATGGCCGCGGAGGGTCTCGGTGGCCGTGGCGCCCGCGGGCGCCGGCGCGTTCGGGTCCGCGTAGGCGACGACGCGCGGGGCGGGCGTGGCCGCCGGCTCGCCCGGGCGTGGCGCGTCGTCCGGGCCGGCCGTCGCCGGGGGCGCGAACAGCGTCACGTCGTACCGGAAGAGCGAGAGTTCGTTGTCGGCCCGGCCGCGCTTGAGCTCGACGCGCACCCGCACGTCACCCGGCGCCTGCGCGGCGAACTGTCGGAAGAACGCCGGGGACAGGCACAGCTCCCGCTCCTCGCGCGCCTGCCGGTCGACGGCGGCCCGGATCTCGGCCACCGTGTGCACGGGGGTGGCGCGGTGCAGCTGCACGGCGGTGTGGAACTCCGGCAGCATCTCGACCGAGCGCACGTCCCCGACGAAGACCGCGCCGCCGGGGCGCAGCGCGCGCAGCGCGTCGGTGAGCACGGTGCGCAGGTAGCCGGTGCCGGGGAAGTACTGCACCACGGAGTTGAGGACGACGGTGTCCAGGCTGCCCGGCGCGAGCGTGGCCAGGTACTCGGGCCCGGCGTGGGCGAGCGTGACGTGTGCGGGCAGCGGGCGGTCCGGGCCCAGGCAGCGGGTGGCGGCGGACAGCGCCGCGGGTGAGATGTCCACGCCGTGGTACGCGTCGGCTTGCTCGACCAGCGAGCGCAGCACCAGGCCGACGCCCACGCCGATGTCGGCGACCGCGCCGGGCCCAAGCTCCCGCACCCGTTCCACGGTGTGCGCCAGCCACTCGCGCATCTGCGGCTCGGGGATGGGCTCGCCGGTGTAGCTGCTGCGCCAGCCCGCGAAGGGCGAGCCGGTCGCGTGGTCCGCGTTGCCCGCCTCCGCCGGGTCGGCCAGGTCGGTCGCGTCGGTGGTGTCCTGTGCCGTGTACGCGCTCTCCCACACCTCGCTCCAGCCACGGACGTGGGCCTCGCGCGCCGCGTCGTCCGACGGCGTGCTGGCGGGCGCGACGTAGGCGACCAGTTCGGTGCCGCGCGGGCCGTCGACGGCCGTGACGGCGACGGCGGAGAGTTCGGGGTGGCGCGAGAGCACGCTCTCCACCTCGTCCGGCTCCACCCGGTGGCCGAGGATCTTCACCTGCCGGTCGATCCGGCCGAGGAATTCCAGGACGCCGTCGGCGCGGCGGCGCACCCGGTCGCCGGTGCGGTAGTAACCGTGTCCGTCGTCGGCGGTGACGAAGCGCTCGGCGGTCAGTTCGGGGCGGCCCAGGTAGCCGGCGGCGACGCCGTCGCCACCGATCCACAGTTCGCCGCTGACGCCGATCGGCACCGGGTGGCCGTGCGCGTCGGCCACCCGCACCCGGGTGTTGGCGAGCGGGGTGCCGATGGGAACGGTGGTGCCGGGTTCCCCGGCCGGGTCCAGGGCGTGCGCGGTGGACCAGATGGTGGTCTCGGTCGGCCCGTACATGTTGAACACCGCGACCTTCGGCAGCGCCTCGTGCAGCCGCTCGGCGAGGCCGGGTGGGAACGCCTCGCCGCCGACGAGCAGCGCGCGCAGGTGGCCCAGCGCCTCCAGTGCCTCGGGTTCGGTGGCGATGGCGCTCAGCAGCGAGGGGGTGCCCTGGGCCAGCGTCACCCGGTGGCGCGCGCACAGCTCGGCCACCGAGTGGCCGCTGTCGGCGACCTCCAGTTCGTGCGCGTCCCGCAGCTTGTCGACCCAGCCGAGGCTGTCCATGACGGCGGCGGGCTCGACGCCGAAGTCGATCAGGCAGGCGATCTCGTCCACGCCGGCGGCGGAGAGTTCGCGCACCAGGTCGGCGCAGGTCTCGGGGGATCCGAAGAGGCCGGAGGTCGCGAAGTAGCGGTCGATGGCCAGGTCGACGACGGCCTCCAACTGCTCGCGCGCGCCCATCTCGGGCAGGTCGTGGCCGGTGGTGGCGAACACCGTGCGCCACAGCTCGGTGGAGCTGAGCAGGTAGTCACGGAAGGGGCCTCGGGCTCGCTCGCGCGCCTGCTCCGGGTCGTCGGACAGGAAGGTGTGCACCATGACCGTCACCTGGCCCGGGCCCTGGTGCCCGGCCGCCGCCCTGGCCTCGCGGTAGGCGGCGAGGCGCTCGGCGAGTTCGGCCGGGGTCTGGCCGAGCAGGTGGGTGAGGAGGTTGGCGCCGGTGGCGCCGGCCTTGCGGAAGGTCTCCAAGGTGCCGACGGAGGTGAGCCAGATGGGCGGCTCGTCCTGCACCGGGGCGGGGAAGATCCGCACGTCCACCTCCTCGCCGCTGCCGCCGACGCGGCGGACCGGCTCGCCGCGCCACAACGCGCGGAACTCGGCGAGGTGGTCCGCCATCACCTGCTTGCGGTCGGCGAAGTTCTCGGGGCGCAGCACGAAGTCGTTGGAGTTCCAGCCCGCGGCGAAGGCGAGCCCGACCCGGCCGCCGGAGAGGTTGTCCACCAGGGACCACTCCTCGGCCATGCGCACGGCGTCGTGCAGCGGGGCGACCACGCTGCCGCTGCGCAGGGCGATGCGGTCGGTGATCGTGGACAGGGCGGCCGACATGACCGAGGGGTTGGGGTAGAGGCCGCCGAAGGCGTTGAAGTGCCGTTCGGGGGTCCACACCGCCTCGAAGCCGTTGCGGTCGGCGAACCGGGCGGCGTCGAGGACGAGTTGGTAGCCGGCCCGGTTGTCGTCGCCGCCGGACGCGGCGAAGAAGAACAGGCTGAAGGTCGCCGCCCGCTCGCGGGTCGCGGCCCGTGGCACCAGGTTGCTGACGACGCGCTCCCCCGCGAGCACCACCTTGGCGCCGTGCGTGAGCGGCCAGAGCAGCTCCGTGACGGAGATGTCGAAGGAGACGCTGGTGACGGCGAGCACCACGTCGTCGGGCTCGCAGCCGACCCGCTGGTCCATGCCGGTGAAGTAGTTGACGGCGTTGCGGTGCCGCACGGCGGTGCCCTTGGGCGCGCCGGTCGACCCGGAGGTGTAGATGACGTACGCGGTGTCCTCGCCGTCGATCGCGCGCCCCAGCGGCTGGCCGGGCCGGGCGGCGATGGCCTCGGCGTCCGCGCGCACGTCCACCAGGCGGGGCGCGGTGAGCCCCTCGGGGGTGCCGGGGCCCTGGATGAGGCAGCTCAGGTCGGCGTCGGTGGCGATGGTGGCCAACCGGCCGCGCGGGAAGCCGGGATCCATCGGGACGTAGGCCGCGCCGGCCTTGAGGACCGCGAGCAGGGCCACCACCAGGTCGGGGCCGCGCCGCAGGCTCACGCCGACCAGGTCGCCTCGGCCCACGCCGAGCGCGGCCAGGTGGTGGGCGAGCTGGTTGGCCCGGGTGTCGAGCCCGGCGTAGTCCAGTTCCTCGTGGCGGTGGGCGAGGGCCACGGCCCCGGGTCGCTCGGCGGCCCGGCGCTCGATCAGGCCGTGCACGGTGGCGCCGCGGTCGTACTCGGCGACCGGGCCGTGCCAGGCGGCCAGTCGCCGGTGCTCGGCCGCGTCCAGCAGGTCCAGGGTGTGGACGGGAGCACTCGGGTGGTGGGCGGCGTGCTCCAGGGCGCGGGCGTAGTAGCCGGCGAGGCGGGCGCAGAACTCCGGCGGCAGCACGGCCGGGTCGCAGTCCAGCCAGAGCTGCAGGCCGCCGCCGTCCGGGTCGACCAGGAAGTTCACGGCGAGCGGGTAGTTGGTCTCGGCGACGCCCACGGTGACCGTCATGGGCAGGCCCTGGCCGCGCCGCCGGTCGCGGTGGAAGTCCATGAAGTTGACGTAGGCGTCCAGCCGTGGCTCACGGCCCTGGTCGTCGCGCATCCGGGCGTACGGGTAGCGGCGGTGCGCGGCGCTGTCCCGCTCGTGGGCGAACGCCGTCCGGGCCGCGTCCAGGACGGTGGCCTGGGCGAGGTCGGCGCGGAGCGGGAGGGTGTTGAGGAAGACGCCGATGGTCTCGTCGCCGCCGGGCACCTCCAGGCGGGCGTTGGCGACGACGCCGGTGAGCACCTCGTCCCGGCCGCCGACCAGCCGCAGCACGGCCAGGTGGGCGGCGGTCAGCAGCGACTTGAGCGGCAGTCCCGCGGCCTTGGCGTGCGCGCGCAGGCGGGTGGCGGTCTCGGGCGGTACGGGCACGTCGTAGCGGCGGCTGCCACCGCCCTCGTGCGGGCCGGGCGCCGAGCCGGCCACGGCGGCCAGCGGGCCGTCGCCGGCACCGGTCAGCACCCGGCTCCAGTAGTCCTGGGCGGCGGGGTCGGCGGTGGCGGCGCGCTCGGCGGCGACGAAGTCGCGGTACGTGGCGGCCACGGCGGGCAGGTCGAGCGGTGCGCCGGCCAGGTGGGCGGCGTAGTGCTCGACGATCTCCTCCAGCATCCGCATGTCGCTCCACCCGTCGAGCACGACGTGGTGTTCCACGACGGACAGCTCGAACTGGTCGGGCCCGCACGGGTGCGCGGTGAACCTGAGCAGCGGTGGCTCGGCGGGGTCGAAGCGGGTGAACTTGGCCCGCTCCACCCAGGCGCGGATGGCCGCGCGCCGCTCGTCCTCGCCCAGACCGCCGAGGTCGTCGCCGCGTTTGAGCGGCACGGTGACCTGGTGGTGGACCAGTTGCATCGGCTCGGAGTAGCGCGTCAGGTCGAAGGAGCAGCGCAGCGAGGGGTGGCGGCGGGCGACGTCGGCCAGGGCCGCGCGCAGCGCGTCGAGGTCGAGCCGGGCGGCCACGCGCACGCTGGTGACCACGCGGTAGACGGCGGATTCGGTGGCGTAGGCGGCGTGGTAGAGCATGCCGGCCTGCATGGCGCTGAGCGGGTACGCGTCGTCGAGTCCGGCGGGCAACAGCTCCCGGTCGGCCGGGGTGAGGAGCCCGAACGGCTCGGTGCGCGGCGCGGCGTCGGCGACGGGGCGCAGCACGCGGGCCAGTTCGCGTACGGAGGGGCCGGCGAACAGTTCGGCGACGGCGAAGGTGTGGCCGCCGCGCTCGGTCTCGGCGCGCACGCGCAGGGCGTGCATGGAGTCGCCGCCCAGGGTGAAGAACGAGTCGACCACGCCGAAGTCGGCGACGCCGAGCACGGTGGCCCAGGCCGCGTGCAGCAGTCGCTCGGCCGCGGTCTCGGGTGGCGTCGCCGGCGCCTGGTCGGGTTGGGCGCCGGGGGCCGGCAGGGCGGAGCGGTCCAGCTTGCCGTTGGGCAGCAGCGGCAGCGCGTCGATGACCAGCAGGTGGGCGGGGACGAGTTGGCTGGGCAGCCGCTCGCGCAGCCAGGAGAGGAGCGCGCCGCTTTCGGGCGCCGGCACCCGCCCGTCGGACCTCGGCACCACGTGGGCGACCAGGTGGGGCTGTCCGTCGGGCCGGTGCGGGGCGCTGACCACGGCCTGTGCGAGCGCCGGGTGGCCGAGCAGGACGCTCTCGACCTCGCCGGGCTCCACCCGGAAGCCGTTGACCTTGATCTGGTGGTCCAGGCGCCCGCCGTACAGCAGGGCGCCGTCCGCGCGGCGCACCACGCGGTCGCCGGTGCGGTAGAGGGTGCCGGCGCCGTACGGGTTGGGGCGGAAGGCGGCGGCGGTCAGTTCGGGGCGGCGCAGGTAGCCGGTGGCGACCTGGACGCCGCCGATGTGCAGCTCCCCCGGCAGGCCGTCGGGTACCGGCTGTCCGGCCGCGTCGAGCACGTACAGGCTGGTGTTGGCGACCGCGTGGCCGATCGGCACCGGTCCGGCGGCGTCGCCGGGCCGGCAGCGCCAGTGGGTGACGTCGATGGACGCCTCGGTGGGCCCGTACAGGTTGTGCAGCTCGATGGCCGGGTCCGCCTCGCCGGGCGCGTAGCGGGCGAAGAAGCGGCCGACGGTCACCGGGCGCAGTGCCTCACCGCTGCACAGCACCCGGCGCAGGCTGGGGAGTTCGGCGGCGGCGGGTTCGGCGAGGAACAGGTCGAGCATGGAGGGCACGAAGTGGGTGGTGGTGACGCCGTACGTGCGGATGGTCTCGGCGAGGGCCCGCGGGTCGCGGTGCGCGCCGGGGGCGGCGAGCCGCAGGGTGGCGCCGGCGAGCAGCGGCCAGAAGAACTCCCAGACGGACACGTCGAAGGTGGTCGGGGTCTTCTGCAACACCTGGTCTTCGGCGGCAAGTTGGTAGGTCTCCTGCATCCACAGGAGTCGGTTGACGACGCCGCGGTGCGGCACGACGACGCCCTTGGGGCGGCCGGTGGAGCCCGAGGTGTAGATGACGTACGCGGTGTCGTCCGGGCTCGCGCCGGCGGCGGGCGGCTCGGCCTCCGGCAGTGTGGGCAGCAGGGTGTCGGTCGCGATGAGGCGGGCCCCGGTGTCGGCCAACTGGGCGGCGAGGTCGGAGCGGGTGAGGACGGCGGTGGGGGCGGCGTCCTCGATCTGGAAGGCGAGGCGGACGGCGGGCAGTTCCGGGTCGAGCGGCAGGTAGCCGGCGCCGGCCAGCAGGACGGCCAGCAGCTCCGCGACCAGGCGGGGTGAGCGCTCGTCGTGGACGCCGACGAGGTGGCCCGGGCCGACGCCGAGGGAGCGCAGGTGGGTGGCGATGCGGGTGGCCTGGTCGACGAGTTCGCGGAAGCTGAGCGCGGTGTCCGCGTAGCGCACGGCCACCGCGTCGGGGGTGCGGGCCGCCTGGTCGAGGACGAGTTCGTGCAGGCAGCGGTCGAGGTCGTAGGCGCGGGCGTGCGCGCGGTCCTCGGCCGCGAGGCGGGCCCGCCCGGCCGGGTCGAGCAGGTCGACGCGGCCGACGGGGTGGTCGGTGGGGGCGGTGGTGAAGGCTGCGAGGAAGGTGTTCAGGCCGGCCCGGTGCGCGTCCAGGGTGCTGGCCTCGTGCGTGTGCGGGGCGGCGTCGACGCGTACCCGTACGTCGGTGCCGTCGGTGCCGCCGAAGAACTCGATGGCCACGTCGCGCACGGGGCCCGAGGAGACCTGGTGAACGGCGCCGTCCCGGGTGCCGAAGCGGATCGCCCCGTCGAAGGGGATGACGTTGACGACCACGCCGGAGGGGTCGGCGGCGCCCTGCTGGGCGCGGAGTTCGCGGTGCAGCTCCTCACCTCGGTAGCGCTGGTGGCTGAGGAGTTCGCTGACCCGGCTGGCGACCTGCTCGACCAGGTGGCCGCAGGTGGTCTCGGGTGTCACGGCGAGCCGCAGCGGCAGCACGTTGGCGAACATGCCGGGGGTGGTGAGGGCGGCGCGGCTGGTACGGGCGCGCACCGGCAGGCCGATGACCAGGTCCGACTGCCCGCTCACCCGGTGCAGGTAGCCGGCGGTCGCCGCGATGACCACCGCTGACCAGTGCGTCTGGTGGCGGGCCGCGCTCTGGCGTACGTGCTCGACGCGGGCGGGCGGGCCGTGCCGCGGGGCGGGGACGGCGGGCGGGGTGCTCGCGTCGCCGAGCCGCAGCGGCTCGGGACGCTCGGCCATGGTGGCGAGCCAGTGGGCGCGGTCGGCGGCGTGTTGGTCCGACGCGCGGTAGGCGCGCTCCTCGGCGAGCAGGTCGGCGAGCGGGGCCCAGGTGGTGGGCCGGGCGGCGACGCCGGTGACCTGCGCCGTGTACAGCGCGCCCAGCCGCCGCCAGTACAGCACCTGGCCGTAGCCGTCCAGGACGATGTGGTGGTAGCGCAGGAAGAACAGCGACCGGTCGGCGGTCAGCCGCAGCAGGGTGTGGTGGACCAGCGGCCCCTCCGCGAGGTCGGTGGGGCGGGCCAGGTCGGCGTGCATCCACTCCTCGGCCGCCCGCTCGGGATCGCGCTCGCCGTCGAGTCGTACGACGCGCAGCGGGTCGGCGGACTCGGCCAGGTACTGGTGGGGCTCGCCGTCCTCGGTGGCGAACCGCAGCCGCGGCGCCTCCGTCTCGGCGGCGGCCAGACGCACGGCCTCGGCGAGTTTCCCCTCGTCGACCTCTCCGTTTATCTCCACGTAGCCGCCGCAATTGTGGAGCGCGCCCGTTACGTCGATGTGGTGCGCGATCCATATTTCTCTCTGGGCGGCCGACAAGGGAAGGCGATGTCCCGCGAAGGTGTTCACGAGTGACTCCTCAGATGTGTTTCAGGCAGGCCCGACACCTCATCCGCCATCGCCAACCCGACGCTCCGGAAAACCCTTTTCACAAAGACCCTCGCGGGTCGGGTTCTCCTTGTCGCCGAACGCGCCGCACCGCGCTGCGCGAGCACGGTGACCACACCGCGCGCCAAGGCCGGCTGGTCCGCGAAATGCCTGGTCAGTTCGGTACGACGGCGGGGCCGTAGGCGGCCCGATGCCGGTGAAAGAGGTTCGGAATGAGGTCCGAGTAGCTGCCCCCCGTTAGGCAACAAGAACCCGTCAGCTACGTTTCGGTGCCGCTCATCTCCTTCGCGCCCGTCGTATCGGTGGAGTCACGCTCGAAAGTGGCTCGCCCCGACTCCGGTTCGCATGACCGGAATCGGTCGAGGGTGGGTTCCGCGTACTGTTTCGCCGCGCCCGCACGGAGCGGATCGCGCGGCTGCGGAATTCCCACGAACCCGTGCAGCATCTCATCACATCGCTCGACCCAGTCAAGCCTTTCGGGATTCAAATTTCCCGTTCCTCGGTGGGCCCCCGAATCGCCATCAGCGCCTCACCCCTTGCCCAGGTGTGCCAGCGGCAGTCCGTCGCCGGCCAGTACGGCCTTGCCGAGCGGCCCGGCCAGCTCCGTCAGGCGGCGCGTGCCGGCCGCGCCCAGGTGGCGGTAGGGAGCGAGGTCGAGCCGATCGGTCTCGGCCTCGATGGACCGACGCAACTCCATCCCCCGCTCCGTCAGTTCGCCGTCGTCCCGCAACAGGCCGCGCTCCCGCAGGCGCTTCTGCGCGGCGGCCCAGTCGGCGGCCGACCAGCCGCGGTTGGCCTGGAGGTACCGCGGCTTCCAGCCGGTGCCGGTGGCCGAGTGGGTCACCAGCGCCTCCAGGCCGTCGAGGCCGGCGGCCGAGAGCGCCATCAGGTGCCCGTCACCTCGGTGTTCGCGCAGCAGGGTCCCGGCGTGCCACAACGCCAGGTGCGGCGTGTCCGGGACGGGCAGGTCGGCGTTGGCCGAATACAGCGGTCGCGCGGGGCGCCCGCACCCCTCGGCGGCCCGCAGCGCGAGGTCGGCCGCCTCGGCCACCTCGCGGGAGGCCAGCGCATCGGGCCCGAGCAGCCGTCGCAGACAGGCGTCCACGATGCGCAGCCGGGCGGCGAGCACCCGCTCCGGCGCGGCCACCTGCCAGGCGCGCGGCAGGTGCCGGGCCACCAGGGCGGGTTGGAAGTTGTAGAACATGGCCACCACGGCGCCCGGGCCCACCGGCCCGAGCGGTGCCGCCCGCCCGGCGAGGTAGGCCATCGGCCCGCGCTCCAGGCCGAGCGCCGCGTACGCGTCGTCGTGCTCGGGCGCGAAGTAGTAGGCGGCGTGGACGGGATGCAGCGCGTGGTAGCAGCGTCGCGCCTCACGCGGAGTGGGCGTCGTCATGGCCGGCACGCTAGGACCGATTTCGCGCCACCACAGGGTGCCGTCAGGGAACGTGTCTCATCCCTGCCAAACCGGTGCTTCACATCCCGTCAGAAGGCGGACAGTTCACGCCCCCGGTGCCGGACATGGCACCAGGCTGCCTCGCCGGCCCCGACGCGACTGGGCTGGGGTGGCGGATTGGGGCGGCGGGGCGACCGATCGCGGGGGCCACACCCAGGTGAACCACTTGGGTGTGCCGCGCGCACTGGGGCACGCGCTGGTGTTGTGGGATGGGCGTTCGCCACCCTCGATACCGGTGTCGGTGGGTGTGTTGAGCACGGGTGGGACGCCCCTTCCCGTACGGGGTTTTCCTTGTAGGCTGTGAACGGCGTCGGCGAGAGACGCCGCTGGTTGTGGTAGCGATTGACTGAGTTGTGGGGTATTCGCGGTGGCAACGGGAAAGATTCTGCGGTTCGACGAGGTTCGCGGCTATGGGTTCATCACGCCGGATGACGGCGATGAGGACGTGTTCATGCACGCGAACGACCTGCGTAGCGACAAGTCCCTGTTTCGCCCGGGGCTTCGGGTCGCTTTCGATATCGAAGATGGTCAGCGCGGTCTGAAGGCTTCGGATGTGCGGCTGATCGAGCGCTCCGCTCCGGCCGGCACCGTGTCCGGGGACGTGGTCCGCCCGCGCGTGCGCACCGAGGCCGAGGACGGCACCTGTGACGTGCTGACCCCCGCCGAGTTCCAACTCGAGCTGACGGAGGCGCTGTTGCACGCCGTTCCCTCGCTCACCGGAACGCAGTTGGTGCTGGCGCGCAAGCGCATCATCGAACTGGCCCAGGAGCACAACTGGGTGGAGTACTAGAAACACCGCGAGCCGCGAAGGCCCGTTGACGGGCCGGTCTCCTCGTCGTCGCGTACCGCCTGTCCCTCGTGATATGGGGCGACACTCGCGCTCGACGCGGTTGAACTGGATCGTGCTCGACATTCCGCGTGAGCCGCCGGGCTGGTGCCCGGCGGCTTACGCGTGTCCGGGGCCGGAGGGTCAGGGCGGGCCGGCTATTTCAGCGAACCGGCGGTGAGGCCGGCTTGGACCTGGCGTTGGAAGATGATGTAGACGGCGAGGACGGGGATCATGGCGATGAGGAGGCCGGAGAAGAGGACGGCCCAGTTGCCTTTGTATCCCTGGGAGACGGCGAGTTCCACCAGTCCCTGGGGGAGGAGTTTGTCCTTCTCCTCGCCCTGGTTGAGTACGTAGGGCAGCATGTACTGGTTCCACTGGCCCAGGAAGTTGAAGATGCCGATGCTGATCAGTCCTGGTTTGGCCATGGGCAGCATGACCTGGAAGAACGTGCGCGTGTGCGAGGCCCCGTCGATCATCGCCGCCTCTGCCACGGAGGTGGGCAGGGTTTTGAAGAACGAGGTCAGGAAGAAGACCGTGAAGGGCAGCGAGTACGCGATGTAGACCAGGATCAGGCCGTGCTTGGTGTTGAGCATCTCCATGTTCTGCAACACGAAGTACAGCGGGACCAACGCGAGCACGATGGGGAAGCTCATGCCGCCGACGAACAGGTAGTAGATGAACCGGTTCCCGCGGAACTCGAACCGCGCCAGGACGTAGGCGGCCATGGCGCCAAGGAGCATGGTGCCGAAGAGGGAACCGGCGACGACGACGGCCGAGTTCAGGAAGTACCGGCCCATGTTCGCGGTGTTCCACGCGTCGGACCAGTTCTGGAAATGCAGCGACGAGGGCAGCGACCAGGGCGAGGTGAAGATCTCCCGGTCGGTCTTGAGCGAACTCATCGCCGCCCACAACAGCGGCAACGTGACCAACAGCCCCCACACGGCCAGAATCCCGTGCGAGAACACGTTGAGCACCCCGCCGGCACGGTCCCCACGCTGCCGCCCGGCCCCCGACACCGTCGGCGGCACCGCTTTCACGGGGGGTTGCGCGCTGGGCAGTTCCAGCGCCGTGGGCATGTCGACCAGGTCCTTGGATGACAGCTCTCCGCTCACGGCGCGTTCCTCTCCACGTCAGGGCGTAGGCGTACGACAGGGGCACGGTGTGCTGGCATCTCAGAACTCCAGCCTTTCTCGGCGGCCGAGGCGCATGACGATCGCCGCGAAGATCATCGTGACGATCAGCAGTGCCACACCCAGCGCGGTGGCGTAACCGGCCTGCCCGTCCCGAATGCCCTTCGTGTACACGAACCACGTCAGGACCTCGGTCGAGTAGTCAGGACCACCGGGACCGACCGTCATGATCTGCACCACCGCGAACGCGTCCAACGCCAGGATGCCCATGTACACCCAACCGGTCTGCACGGTGTCCCACAGCAGCGGCAACGTGATCCGGAAGAACGTCGTGAACCGGTTCGCGCCATCCAACAACGCCGCCTCGTAGAAATCCCGGGGAATCGTGCTCATCGCCGCCGAGAACAACACCACGTAGAACCCGACGTTGCTCCACACCATCACCGCCATCACACACCACAGCGCCAGGCTCGGATCACCCAACCAGTTGGGCTGCACCGAATCCAACCCGATCCCCGACAGGAACGAGTTCAACGCCCCACTGTTCGGGTTGTACGCGAACTGGAAGATCAACGCCACGATCGCGATCGACAGCACCTGCGGGAAGAAGTACACCACCTTGTACAGCGACGACCCCCGCACACCCGAGACCACCGCCCCCTTACGCCGCCCACCCACATTCAACATGAAGGCGAAGAACAACCCCATACCGAGCGTCACCAACGGCAACACCAGCAACAACACCAGATTGTTCCGCAACGCATGCCAGAACACATCATCATCCAGCAACTTACGGTAATTATCGAACCCCACCATCTGGAGATCCGAGCTCAGACCACTCCAATTCGTGAACGAATAGTAGATGGCCTGGACGAACGGCGAGATCACAAAGACCGCGTAAATCGCCAACGGCAGGGCCAAAAACCCCACGATGAAGCCGTACTTACCGTGCCGCACTGCTACCGACCCCACTCCTCGCCCGCGGGATACGCCACTGCCAGCGCATCCTCACTTGTGCCGGTACTTCTTCACCGCGGAGTCCTTCGCCGTCTCATCCGCGAACTTCTGACACTTGGCCATGCACTCCTTCGGCGACATACGCCCCGCCATCATCTCGCCCAGCGCGGCCACCCCGATCTTCTCCTTCTGCAACGTCACATACCAATCCTGCAACCGCGGATTGACGACGTTCTCCCCCGCCTTCTTCCACAACTCCTGCGCCGACGCCAACCCCGGCGGAAGTCGCAAACCCTCCGTCCCACCATTGAGCGAGGACAGTGATGAGACCTGCTGGATGAAGTTCTGCGTGGACTTCGTGCCCAACATGATCCGTAGCAACTCCATACCGCCTCGCGGGTTCTTCGCGTTCTTCGGCACGATGAACGGCTCACCACCCGAGGCCCAGATCGTCCCGTAGGGCAGCTTGTCACCCGAATCCAACGACGACGGCGCACCCACACCCATGTCGAAGTTCTTCGGCGTGGTCTTCTTCGTCTCGTTCTCCACCCACGAACCGTTCGGGATGAACAACGCCTTCCCCTCGTTCCACGCCACCTGCGACTGAATATGGTCCAGCCCGGGCGTGCCCTTGAGGATGTACCCCTTGGCCTGCAACTCGTGATACGCCTCGAACGCGGCCTTCACCGCGTCGTGCTTCCACGCGTTCGGCTCCAGGTTGTCGATGGCATCCAACGTCTCGCGGCCACCGATCTTCGCGATGAGCGGATACAGACTGAACGGCAGGTAGTACGGGTACTTCCCCGGATACGTCCACCCCGCGATCCCCTGCTTCTTCGCGTCCGCGCACAGCTTCAACATCTCGTCCCAGGTCTGCGGATACTCCCAGCCGTGCTTGGCCAGCAACGACTTCGAATACCACACCCCGTAGATGGTGTAGGCGTAGTAGAGGACCCAGACCTCGTCCCCCTCGAACTGCCCCATCTCCAACACGCCAGGCCGCAGCGTGTCCCGCACCTTCTTGTTCGGATCATCCAGCGACGGCGCGTCCAACAACTCCCGCAAATCCGTGAGCTGGTCCTTCGACACCAGCGTGCCGAAATCCATCTGCTCCGCACCCGAGTTGTCGATCAGATCCGGCGGCGTACCACCGTTGAACCGCGGCGCCAACTTCGCCTGGATCTTCTGCGTCGCCGAATGCTTGATCTTCCCGTCCGTCTTCGGGTACGCCCTCACGTACTCCGCCTGCGCGGCCTTCGCGTACTCCTCGCCGAAGCCGCCGTCGAAGATGACGACGTCAAGCCCCGCGCTCTCGTTGACTGCCAGCGGATTCCTCGCCGACTTCCTGCCCTCGGCGACCTGCTGCGTGCCCCCGCCGCCGCCCGTCGCGCACGCGCTGAGCGCGGCGAGCGCGGGCACGGTGAGGAGGCCGGCCGCGGTGGCGCGCTTGATGAGGGAGCGCCGTCCCACGTCGATGGTTGTCATGCTCACACGCTCGCCTTCGTCGGGGGGTGTCGCGGCGACCCGGTCGGGGCTCAAGGATTCGCGCCACGTCCCGGACGGGTCCATGGACGCTCACGCGCGACCCTTGGACAAACGCGCGACCACCCGCCGCGCGCCGGGCGGCGCCGGCGCGGCGGGGGCACCCGTTCGTCCGTACCGCCATCCACATGGTCCGATGATCACCCGCGCGCATCCCGATGGCCGGCAGCGAGGGGCGACGCCCCGCAGATCTCGCCGGTTCGGCCGCATGGTCGACGCCCCGCGCCCCCACCACCCCGCCGCCAGGCGGCGACGGCGGACGCCGATGCCGGCGGCGCCGGGGGCTCCCGCGTGTCGCGCGCAGCTACTCCTTGACGGCGCCGCTGAGCATGCCCGCGATGAAGCGGCGCTGGAGTGCCACGTACACGATGACCACGGGCAGCGCGATCAGTACCGCCGCCGCGGCCAGCAGCGCCGTCTCCGAGCTGTGCTGTCCCTGGAAGAAGGCCAGGCCGAGCGGGACCGTGCGGTGTGCCTCGTCGCTGACCATGACCAGGGCCATCAGGAACTCGTTCCAGGTCCACATGAAGACGATGACGACCAGGGTGGAGATGGCGGGGCGGGCCATGGGCACCAGGACCCGCCACAGGGTGGTCCAACTGTTCGCGCCGTCGATCCGCGCCGCCTCGATCACGGACCGGGCGCTGCCGCGGAAGTAGGTGCGCATCCAGAACACGCCGAACGCCAGCGACTGGGCGGCCTGCGGCAGGATCAGGCCCCAGTAGGTGTCGGTGAGTTCGAGGTGGCGCAGGTCGAAGTAGAGCGGGACGACCAGGGCCTCCTGCGGCAGCGCGAGGCCGAGCACGAACAGGTAGAACAGCACCGTGGAGCCGGGGAAGCGCATCACCCCGAAGGCGTAGCCGGCCAGCACCGACAGCAGCGTGGCGACGGCGACCACGGACAGCGTGACCAGGGTCGAGTTCCGCAGGTAGGTGCCGAAGTGGCCGCGGGTCCAGGCGTCGGCGAAGTTCCCCCAGTGCAGCCCGTCGTCCGGCAGCGTGAAGCCGGTGCTCAGCGAGGACTGCGGGCCCAGCGCGGTGGCGAGGATGCCGAGCACGGGGGTCAGCGAGACGACGGTGAACAGGGCGAGGATGGCGTAGGTGAGGGTCCGTTCGGTCCGCGAGATCACGTGCGCCGCCCTTCCACGAGCCGGGAGATGCCGACGGTCAGCACGAAGATCAGCAGGGTCAGCGTCACCCCGATGGCGGCGGCGGATCCCACCTGGTTGGTCTCGAAGGCCCGGTGGTAGACCTCGTACGCGGGGACGGACGTGGCGTTGCCCGGTCCGCCGCTGGTGGTGATGTAGATCAGGTCGAAGTTGCGCAGGCCGGCCACGATGGTCAGGGTGAGCGCGACGGCGATCTGCGGGCGCAGGCCCGGCAGGGTGACGGCGAGGAACTCGCGGATCGGGCCGGCCCCGTCGAGGCGCGCCGCCTCGTATAGCTCGCGCGGGATGCGTTGCGCTCCGGCCAGGAACAGCACCATGCACAGGCCCGTGCCGACCCAGGTGCCGACGATGCCGACGGCGGGCAGCGCCCAGTCGTAGTCGCCCAGCCAGGGGCGGGTCAGGGCGGCGAGGCCGACGGCCTCCAGCGTGTCGTTGAGCAGTCCGTCGGGGGCGAGGATCGAGCGCCAGGTGACGCCGACGACGACGAGCGCGAGCACCTGAGGCAGGAAGAGCACGGTGCGGAAGAAGGTCATGCCGCGCACCCTGGCCCGCGACAGCAGGGCGGCCAGCAGCAACCCGATGGCCACCGGCAGCGCCGAGTAGAAGACGAGCAGGACCAGCGCGTGGGCGAAGGGGGCGCGCAGCTCGGGGTCGGTGAGCAGGTCGTGGTAGTTGTCGCCGCCGGCCCAGGTGGCGGCGGTCAGCCCGTCCCAGTGCAGCAGGGACAGCCACACCGCCTGGCCGAACGGGAAGATCAGCAGGGCCCCGTAGAGCGCGAGCGCGGGCAGGACGTAGAGGTAGCCGACGGCGCGCGGCTCGCCCGGGGCGCGCCGCGCGTAGCGGCGGCGGATGCGCCGGGCCGGTCCGCGCGGGGCGCCCTTCATCGGCCGTCCCGCCGCGGACCCGGCCCGGCCGCCGCGTCCCGGTCGCCCTTGCGTTGTTCGGCCATGAACGCGGCGTAGTCGCGCTGGGCGGTGGCGGCGAAGCGTTCGGGTGACTGGGCGCCGGCGATGACGCCCTGGAGTCCCTCGGAGAGGGTGTCGTAGAAGGTGGGTGTGGCGTAGTCGAGGTAGGGCACCAGGCCGTCCGCGTCGTTCAGGCGGCGCCAGGTGTCCAGCATCTGCCCGTCCACGCTGGTGCGCGGCACCCGCGCGGCGGCCTTGCCCGGCACGGCGGGCAGTACGCCGTGCCGGGTCATCACGTCGGCGGCGTGTTCGCTGGTGAGGAAGTCCAGGTAGGCGGCGGCGACCTCGGGGTGTTTGCTGCGCGAGGTGATGGACCAGGCCAGGCCCTGTCCGCCGGTGGAGACCGGCGGGCCGCCCGCGGTGGCCGGCGGTGGCGGCATGAGGCCGAGGTTGTCGCCCATGGCCTTCCTGAGGTCGGCGAGTTGCCAGGTGCCGGTGATCAGGTACGCGCCGTCGCCGGAGGCGAACTTCTTGGCGGCGTCGTCGTAGCCGAGGCCGTTGGCGCCCTTGGGGAGGTACCCGCGCCGGCGCCAGTCGGCGAGGGTGGCCGCCGCGTCCCTGGTCTGCCGGGTGTCGAAGCGGCCGGCGCGTCCGAAGACCAGGTCGCGCACGGGGGCGGCGCCCGCCTGGCTCTGCAGGACGCCGAAGGTGTGGATGGCCGGGTACTTGTCGAGGTTGCCGAACTGGATGGGCAACTGCCCGTCCGAGCGGAGGCGGGCGAGTTGGTCGGTGAACTCGCCCCAGGTCCTCGGCGGTCTGAGGCCGCTCTTGGCGAGCAGGTCCTTGTTGTAGTAGAGGCCGACGAACTCGCCCGTCTGGGAGATGCCGTACAGCCGGCCGGTGCCGAAGCGGCGGCCGTCGGCGGAGACCCGGTTGTGGTTGAGCAGCGTGGTCGGGTAGCGGGTGTTCCAGTCGTAGATGCCCGCGTAGTTGTCGAGCGGGGCGAGCAACCCCGCGCGGACGAAGGCGACCATGTCCGGGTAACCCTGGTTGGCCTGGACGACGTCGGGTGGGTTGTTGCCGGAGACGGCCAGCTTGAGGGTGGCCTTCAGGTCGGTGAAGCCGCGTGCCACCCGCTTGACGCGCACGTTCGGGTAGGCGCGCTGGAACTCCTTGTTGAGCTGCTCCACCTCGGCGTTGGTCCCGCCGCGGATCTCCTGGTCCCACACGGTCAGGGTGACCTTGCCGGCCTTGGCCGGATCGGGGATGGCGGTGGCACCGCCCGCCGTGCCGCCGCCCGCGGCGGAGCCGTCCGTGCCGGGTACGCAGCCGGCGGCGAGCAGCGCCAGGGCGGCGAGCGCCACGACGGGGGCCGTGCCACGGGGGCGGTGCGCCCTCGCCGCTCGTTTCGGCATCGGGGTCTCCTTCGTCGGGGCCGGCGCGCGGGGGTGCGGGGGACGCCGGGCGGGGGTGTGCCCGCCGCGCGCGCTCACGCGCCGCGGAAGCCGATGGTGGGCAGGGCCCGCAGCCGGGGCCAGTCGCGCATCCCGGTGGGGAGCAGCTTGTCGAGGAAGCGGTAGCGGCGCACGGCCTCCGCGTCCGGGGCGCCCGGGCCGGTGGGCCGCTGGCTGGCCCACGCCCACCAGGCGGCGACCTCCGGCCAGCCGGGGGCGGAGAGCGAGCCGCCGAAGTGCTGGACGGACAGGCCCGCGGTGAGGTTGGCGAAGGCCAGCCGGTCGGCGAGCGGCCAGCCGGCGAGGGTGCCGGTCATGAAGCCGGCGACGAACACGTCGCCCGCGCCCGTCGGGTCGAGTGCCTCCACGGGGAGCGCGGGCACGTCCGCGTACTCGCCGGTGAGCGAGTCCACGGCCACCGCGCCGCCCGGGCCCTTGGTGACCACGGCGATGGGCACCCTCTCCGCGAGGGCGCGTACGGCCTGCTCGGGGGTGTCGGTGCGGGTGTAGCGCTGGGCCTCGGTCGCGTTGGGCAGGAAGGCGTGGCAGTAGGGCAGGTCGGGCAGGGCCGCGGGGTCCCAGCGCCCGCTCTCGTCCCAGCCGACGTCGGCGAAGACCTTGCTGCCACGGGCGTGCGCCGCGCGCACCCACTCCTCGTGGCGGCCGGGTTCGAAGGCCGCGACGCAGGCGCGCGAGCGCGGCAGCGAGCGGCCGGCGGCGGCCGGCGCCGGGTGCTCGTGGGTGACCATGGTGCGCTCGCCCTCGTACGCCATGGAGACGGTGACCGGCGAGTGCCAGCCGGGCACCCGGCGCGAGGCGGCGAGGTCCACGCCCTCCCCGTCGGCGAGGGCGTCCCAGCAGTAGTCGCCGTAGATGTCGGTGCCGAAGGCGGCGGCCAGCGTGGTGCGCAGGCCGAGCCGGGCGAGCGCGGTGGCCATGTTGGCGATGCCGCCGGGGCTCTGGCCCATGCCGCGCGCCCACGACTCGGTGCCGCGCACCGGGGCGTGGTCGAGTCCGGTGAAGACGATGTCCAGGAAGACGGTGCCGGTCAGGTACACGTCGTAGGCAGGGTCGCCGGGGCCGCGCACCGCCGCCAGCGGGTCGACGGGGACGGCGCGGCAGTGCGCGTCCCTCGGGCGCTCCGGGTCGCGGGGCCGGGCCGCGGCGTCCGCGCCGCGATCCGCCGCGGCCGGTCCCGCGCCTTCGGTGACTCCGGTGACCCCGGTGACCTGCTCGGCGTCCTTGGCCTTGGCGTCCTTGGCGGCACTCACCTGGCGTGCCCCTCCTGTTCCGTGCGGCGTCCACGACGGCGTGCGGCGAACGGCGGGCGCCGCCCGCGGGCGGGTGCCGCCCGGGCTCCGGGGCGGCGCGCCGGCACGGCCGACTGCCACGGGGCGTCAATCCGACGTGTCCACCGCTTCATGTGACGGAAACCTTGCACTGCGTCGCCCTGCTTTTGCAAGAGTTCCGTCACACTCGCGCAGACTCGCTCACATGCAGTACGTTGCGGGCATGCTGCGAAAGGCCCGCCACGAGAAGCTGCTGAGCCTCCTCGGCGCGGAAGGGGTGCTGCCGGTCCGGGAGATCGCCCAGCGGCTGGCGGTCAGCGAGGCGACGGCCCGCCGCGACCTGGACGCGCTCGGCCGGGCCGGACACCTGACCCGGGTCTACGGCGGCGCGCTGGCCGGCGGGCGCTGCGGCGACGAGCGCCCCTTCGCCGACGTCGCGGTCGACGACCTGGCCGAGAAGACCGCCGTGGCCCGCCGCGCTGCCGAACTCGTCGCGGACGGCGACGTGCTGCTCCTGGACATCGGCACCACCACGCTCCAGCTCGCCAAGCAGCTCAAGGGGCGCGAGGTGACCGTGGTGACCAGCAGCCTGGCGGTCTTCGACGAGTTGCGCGAGGACCCGCGGGTGACGCTGATCCTGCTCGGCGGCCAGGTGCGGCGCAACTACCGCTCCCTCGTCGGCTTCCTGACCGAGTCGAACCTGCGCCAACTCCACGTCGGCCGCCTCTTCCTCGGCACCAGCGGCGTCCTGCCGGACGGTGGCGTGCTCGACAGCACCGCGGTGGAGGTGCCCGTCAAGCGGGCCATGCTGGCCGCGGCCCAGCACGTGGTGCTCCTGGCCACCGGCGACAAGTTCCCCGGCGCGACCGGTCTGGCGCGCGTCTGCGGGCCCCGTGACATCGACACCCTGATCACGAACGACACCTCGGACCCGGCGACGCTCGCCGTGTTCCGCGAGGCCGATGTGGAGGTACTGACCGTATGAGGCTGACCGTGTTGGGCGGCGGCGGGTTCCGGATGCCGCTGGTGCACCGGGCGCTGATGGACGACCAGGACTCCGCCGCCGGGCGCCGCACCGAGATCACGCTGTACGACACCGAGCGGCGACGCCTCGACGCGATCGGCGCGGTCATCGCCGCGCAGGCCGCGGGGCGCGCCGACGTGCCGGCCGTGCGGCTGACCACCGACCTGGACGAGGCGTTGCGCGGGGCCGACTTCGTCTTCTCCGCCATCCGCGTCGGCGGCCTCGCCGGCCGGGCCCGCGACGAGCGCCTGCCGCTGGCCGAGGGCGTGCTCGGACAGGAGACGGTCGGCGCGGGCGGCGTGCTGTACGGGCTGCGCACGCTGCCGGTGGCGGTGCGGATCGCCGAGCGCGTCGCGGCGCTGGCGCCCGACGCCTGGGTCATCAACTTCACCAACCCGGCCGGGATGGTCACCGAGGCCATGCAGCGCGTCCTGGGCGACCGGGTCATCGGCATCTGCGACTCGCCGGTGGGCCTGTGCCGGCGCGCGGCGCGGGCCGTCGGCGTCGACCCGAACCGGGCCAGCTACGACTACGTCGGGCTCAACCACCTGGGCTGGCTGCGCCGGATCACCGTCGAAGGCCGGGACGTACTGCCCGATCTCCTCGCGGACGAGGCGGCGTTGACCTCCTTCGAGGAGGGCAAGCTCTTCGGCTCCGACTGGCTGCGCACGCTCGGCGCGCTGCCCAACGAGTACCTGCACTACTACTACTTCAACCGGGAGTCGGTCGCCGCCGTCCGGGACGCGCCGCGAACCCGTGGCGAGTTCCTGCGCGCCCAGCAGGCGGCGTTCTACGAGGAGGCCGCCGCCCGGCCCGAGGGCGCGCTGGCGGCCTGGGAGCGCACCCGCCTGGAGCGCGAGGAGACGTACCTGGCCGAGAGCCGGGAGGCCACCGGCGGCTGGCAGCGCGACGCCTGCGACCTGGAGGGCGGCGGTTACGACCGGGTCGCCCTGGCCCTGATGCGTGCCATCGCCCGGGACGAGCGCACCACGCTCATCCTCAACGTGCGCAACCGCACGGCCGTCCCGGCCCTGGACGCGGACGCGGTCGTGGAGGTGCCCTGCGCCGTGGACGCCAACGGGGCGCACCCGCTGGCCGTCGGCCCGGTGGCCCCCGGCCAACTCGGCCTGATGCTCACCCTCAAGGAGGTGGAGCGGGCCGCCATCGAGGCGGCGGCGAGCGGCTCCCACCAGGCGGCGCTGCGCGCCGTGGCGCTGCACCCGCTGGTGGACTCGGTCAACGTCGCGCGCCGCGTGCTCCAGGCCGCGGAGGCGGGAGGGTGACCGGGGCCGGGGGCCGGGGCTCGGACCGCCGCCCCCGGCCCTTGTCGTGGCCAGCGGTACGCCCGGTTCCTGACGCGGCCCGCGGTCGGGCGCGCTGGGGGGGTTGGCCGAGATCGTGTGGTCGGACGGCAGCGGGGCGGCTCGCGGGCCGGCAGCGGTTGTGCCGTGGCGGCCCGGTGTTCAGCGCGGCAGCGGGCCCGCGTCGGCCGCCGGTACCGGCCCGGCGCCGGCCTCCCCGGGCGTGGCGAGCAGGGCGGCGACGTCCGGCTCCGCCCAGTGGCCGGCCGCGCCGGAGCAGGCGGCCAGGTAGCGCGCCGTGCGGGCCACGCTCCAGCCGTGCGCCTCCCGCAGGCCGGCGGCCAGGTGGCGCAGGTACGGCCCGGAGGGTGCCAGCGGTGGCAGTTCGCCGACCCGCCACGGGGCGGTGAAGGTCACCAGGGGCAGGCCGTCCAGCGTGCCCGGACACACCAGCGTCTCGTACCGGCCGGGCCCCAACCTGGCCCGCCCGGCCGCCACCACCTCGGTCAGGTCCAGATCGCGGGCGCCGCCGGGGGCGCGGTACATCTCCTGGGCCGCGATGTCGGAGAACTGCGAGCGGGTCAGCAGGTAGGCGCGGGCGGCTATCTCACCGGCGGCGTCCGGGTCGTGGAAGGCCCGGCCCCCGCCCCAGCGGGGCGATCTCGTCGCGAAGTACAGGCAGCCGGGCAGCAGAACCGGCAGGCTGCGCCGCGGCGGGCTCGGATCGCGACAGCCGGCGTGCGCCACGGTCCCACCCGGCGGCACGCCGCCGCCGAGGTAGCAGGCCAGCCGTGCGGCGTGCAGGTTGGAGCCGTAGGCCACGTACCACAACCGGTCCCCGGTGAGGGTGGGGCCGGCCGCGCGGTCCGGGCGGCGCGGGGTGCTCACCCCGCCCATCCCATCAGGCCGCGTCGTGGAAGACCAGCCCGAGCGTGTGCCGGTGGCCCGAACGCACCAGGCTCACCCCGTGCCGCATCGGCGCGGTGGCGAAGCCCCGGGTGGAGCGCACCGGACGGTCCCGCGTGGTGAAGATCAACCCGTGGCCCTGCGGCAGCAGCGTCGCCGTGCCACGGGACTGGGCCCGGGGCCGCTGCTCGACCAGCAGGAACTCTCCGCCGGTGTAGTCGGTGCCCGGCTCGTCGAGGCCGATGACGACCTGGAGCGGGAAGACGAGGTCGCCGTACAGGTCGCGGTGGAGCGCGTTCCAGCCGCCCTTGCCGTACCGCAGCAGGATGGGCGTGGGCTTGGTCTGGCCGGCCGCGTGGCAGGCGTCGAGCCAGGCGTCGAGCGTCTCGGGCCAGGGGGCGGTGCGGCGCAGCTTGGTCGCCCAGTCCCGCGCGATGCGCAGCAGGTACGGGTAGAACGCGGCGCGCAGCGCGGCGACGGGCTCGGGTATCGGGTGGTCGAAGTACCGGTACTGGCCGAAGCCGAACCCGTAGCGGCCCATGTCGATCGTGGACCTGAACCGCTCCGGCTCGTCGTACCACGCGGCGATCTCTCGGCACTGGTCGCGGTCGAGGAGGCGCGGGGTCAGGGCGCTGCCGTGGGCGTTCATCTCCTCGGCGAGCGCGTCCCAGTCGGCGTCGTGGACGGCGGCGGTGAGGGGTGTCGTACTGGTCATCGGTGCTCCGGACGTCGGGGTCGGGCTGTGGTGCGCGGCGCGGCGCGGACCGCCCAAGGTGCCTGGCGGGTCGTGCGGGTGCGGGCTGGCCGGGCAGCATACGGGCAGGTCGGGGGCGTGATCACGGACAGGAGCGGGATCGGGCCACGGGGCGGAGTGGGGCGGTCGGGTCGAAACGAGCCATGGAGGCCACCGGGTGGTGCGGTCAGGCGTGGGAGGGTTGCCGCGCCGCCCACAGGTAGTGGGTCGCGTACGAACGCCACGGGCGCCAGGCGTCCCGCCCGTCCTCGGACGCCGCCCCCACATCGGCCCTGTGGTCGGCGTCGGCGTCGGCGTCGGCCAGCAGGACGTCGGGGTCGCCGAGGGCCCGCATGCGGATGTAGCCCGCGGTCCCGGGACCGATACCGGGCAGGGCGCGCAGGCCCCGCTCGGCCTCGACGCGGTCGGCGCCCGGGTCCAGGCTCAGGCTGCCGTCCGCCAGGGCGGTGGCAAGGGCCCGCAGCGCGTTCCGCCTCTCCGGCGACAGCTCCAGGTCGTCCAGCGGGGCGTCGGCCAACGCCTCGGCGCGGGGGAAGAAGTGGGTCAACCCGCCGCTGGCCGTCGGAAGCGCCTCGCCGTACGCCGCGACCAGCCCCTCCCGCGCCCGGCGTGCCCGCCGCGGCGTCGCGCCCTGGCCGATGACGGCGCGCACGGCGAGTTCGTGCGGGTCGGCAGAGCCGGGTGCGCGCAGCCCGGGGCGGGCGGTGACCAGCGGGCCGAGCCGTGGGCAGCCGCCGAGCCGCTCGGCGACGGCGTACGGGTCGGCGTCCAGGTCGAACAGCCGCCGCATCCGCTGGCTGGCCGTGGTGAGGTCGCGCAGTTCGCACAGGTGGAGCCGGCATTCCAGCCAGCCCTGGTCGACGGCCGACTCGCGCACCTCGGCGATGCCGCCCCCGCCCGGCAGCCGGAGCGTGCGCCGGTACAGCCGGGCGCCGGGCTCGCCCGTCACCTCCTCGACGCCGGGGATGTGCCACCGCTGGAGGTAGTCGAAGATCTCCCGGCCCGCGTACGCGCCCCGGTAGGCCAGCCGCAGGGGGATGCCGCGCGGCGTCCCGGGCACCGGTCCGGCCGGCGCCGCGAAGACGGCCTTCCCGGCGCCGGCCGCGAGCGGCGCCCGCCCGGACCGGACCGCGTCGGTGGCCCCGTCCCCGCCGCTCCAGGCGTCCTCGCGCGCCACCGAGCCGTAGCGCGCCGTGGCGCCCGGGCGGGCCAGGCGCAGGGCGGTGGGCGTGCTGGCGTAGATCTCGCGGATGGTGTCGTTGAACTGCCGCACGCTGGCGAAGCCGGCCGCGAAGGCGATGTCGGCCGCCTGCATGTGCGTCGTCTGGAGCAGGACCCGGGCCGTGTGGGCACGCTGCGCGCGGGCCAGGGCGACCGGGCCCGCGCCCAGTTCCGCGTTGAGCTGGCGCTGCACCTGGCGGGCGCTGTAGCCGAGGCGCACGGCGAGCCCCGCCACGCCCTCCCGGTCCACGACGCCGTCGCCGATCAGGCGCATGGCGCGGCCGACGACGTCGGCGCGGGCGTTCCACTCGGCCGAGCCGGGCACGGCGTCGGGGCGGCAGCGCCGGCACGCCCGGAAGCCGGCGCCCTGCGCGGCGGCGGCCGTCGCGAAGAACCGCACGTTCTTGCGCTTCGGCGTGACCGCGGGACAGCTCGGGCGGCAGTAGATGCCCGTGGTCGTCACGGCGAAGAAGAACTGGCCGTCGAACCGCGCGTCCCGGCTGCACACCGCTTCGTACCTGCTGTCCTCGTTCATCACGCCCTCCACTATGCGCGCCGGCCACGCGCCGGGCTGGCGGAAATCGGACGTCGCGTTCGGGGCGGGGTACACGGGGTACAGCGCGGCGGACGACGCGTTGGGGCGGGGCACGGCGCGGTAGGGCGGCCCGGCGCGGGCGCGGAGCCCGTCACCGTACGTCGGGCGCGCGGGCGGCGGGGGCCAGTCGATCCGTCCGGCCGCGCGCGACGGCCGGGCGCCGGCCGTCGCGCGGGGCCATGGGGTCACAGCACGTGGGCCCGGTACCGCCGCACCGTCTCCGCCAGCACCTCGGCACCCGAGCGCTCCCACAGCGCGGGGTTGAAGATCTCCACCTCGATCGGCCCGCGGTACCCGGCCGCGTCGACCACCTCGCGGAAGTGGCGCAACGGTACGCAGCCGTCGCCCAGTTGGCCCCGGCCGAGGAGCACGCCGGCGGGCAGCGGCGTGACCCAGTCGGCGACCTGGAAGGCCGCGATGCGCCCTCCTTCCCCGGCGCGGGCGAGCTGGGCGTCCACCGTGTCGTCCCACCACAGGTGGTAGGTGTCCACCACGACCCCCACCTGGTCGGCGGGGAAGCGCTCGGCGAGGTCGAGCGCCTGGGCGAGCGTGGAGACGACGCAGCGGTCCGCCGCGTACATCGGGTGCAGCGGTTCGACCGCGAGCCGCACCCCGCGTTCTGCCGCGTACGGCGCGAGGTCGGCCAGCGCGTCGGCGACCCGTTCGCGCGCGCCGAGCAGGTCGCGGCTGCCGGCCGGCAGGCCGCCGGAGACCAGCACCAGCGTCCGGGTGCCGAGGGTCGCGGCCTCGTCGATGGCCAGCCGGTTGTCGGCGAGCGCCGCCGCGCGCTCGGCCGGCTCCGCCGAGGTGAAGAAGCCGCCCCGACACAGGCTGGTCACCGCGAGGCCGGCGGCGCGCACGAGTCGGGCCGCCTGGCCCAGCCCGTACTCCTGGACCGGCGCGCGCCACAGGCCCACGCCCGGCACGTCCGCCGCCACGCAGCCCTCGACCAGTTCGGGCAGCGACCACTGGCGGATGGTCTGCTGGTTCAGGCTCAGCCGGTGCGGCTCGGCCGGGGCCCCGGCCCCGCGCGGGGCCGGGGCCGCGGCGGGGTCGTGCACACGGGCGGTGGGGGGCCGGGGGTCGTCGGCGGCGGGTCGCGCGGTCATGAGTCCACACCGTAGACGGCGAGCAGATGGCGCATGCGGGCCTCGGCGAGCGATGGATCGGGGAACAGACCGAGGTGGTCGGCGAGTTGGTAGGCCCGCGCGAGGTGGGGCAGCGAGCGCGCCGACTGGTGGCCGCCCACCATCGCGAAGTGCCGCTGGTGGCCGGCGAGCCAGGCGAGCAGTACCACGCCGGTCTTGTAGTGGCGGGTGGGCGGCTGGAAGAGGTGGCGGGCCAGGTCGACGGTCGGGTCGAGGAGGTCGTGAAAGCGCTTGCGCCCCGCGGGTCCGGCGTCCAGGGCCCGCACCGCGTCGGCGGCCAGCGGCGCCAGCGGGTCGAAGACCCCGAGCAGCGCGTCGCTGTGCCCGTGCGCGTCCCCGGCGATCAGCTCCGGGTAGTGGAAGTCGTCGCCTGTGTAGCAGCGCACGCCGGCCGGTAGCCGGCGGCGCAGCGCCACCTCGCGCGCGGCGTCGAGCAGCGAGACCTTGACGCCGTCGACCCGGTCCGGACGGGCGGCGATGACCTCAAGGAACGTCTCGCTCGCCCGGTCGAGGTCGGCGCTGCCCCAGTAACCGTCGAGCGCCGGGTCGAACATCGGGCCCAGCCAGTGCAGGATCACCGGCTCGGCGGCCTGGGTCAGCACGCGCTCGTACACCCGCAGGTAGTCGTCCGCGCCGCGCGCCAGCCCGGCCAGCGCACGCGAGGCCATCACGATGGCGCGCGACCCCGCCGCCTCCACTACGGCAAGCTGCTCCTCGTACGCGGCCACCACCTCGTCCAGCGAGCGCGCGGGGGCGGTCAGGTGGTCGGTCCCCACGCCGCAGGCGATCACGCCGCCCACGGCGCGGGCCTCGGCTGCGGAGCGGCGGATGAGTGCGGCGGCCTCGGGCCATCCCAGGCCCATGCCGCGTTGCGCCGTGTCCATGGCCTCGGCCACCCCGAGGCCGTGCGACCACAGGTGGCGTCGGAAGGCCAGCGTGGCCTCCCAGTCCACGGCGTCCGCCGCGCCCGCGCCGGCGGCGAGCGGATCGGCGACCACGTGCGCGGCGGCGAAGACGGCACGGGCCGACGGTCGATCCCGCCGCCGCCCCGGCGCGCCGCCCGCGTCCCCTCGCCGGCTTCCGGTGTGACCGCCGGAGGTGACGGAGGGCGCGGGCGTGGCGCGCGGGGTGTACGACCGCAACGCGCCGTCGGGGCCCGGGAGTCGGATCACCGCGCACCTCGCAGGGGCGGGCGCTCGACGAGCCGGGGGGCGCGGGCCGCGCGGTCGGGCGCTGCCGAGTGGGGCGGACTTGGCCGGTGGGGCGGACTTGGCCGGTGGGGCGGGGTTGGCCGGTGGGGCGCGGCGTGGCGGGCCGGCGGCGGGTGGGCCGGGCCGGAGCGGCGGGGGGTCACAGCTCCAGCTCCGGGACGGTCAGCCGGCGCCCCTCGGCCGATGAGCGCAGCCCGAGTTCGGCGAGTTGCACCCCGCGCGCGCCCGACAGGAGGTCCCACCGCCAGGGCTCGTCCAGCACCACGTGTCGCAGGAACAGCTCCCACTGCACCTTGAACCCGTTGTCGAACACCTCGTTGTCCGGCACCTCCTGCCACTGCTCGCGGAACGGCGCGGCGACCGGGACGTCCGGGTTCCACACGGGTCGCGGGGTGACGGACCGGTGTTGCACCCGGCAGCCGCGCAGCCCGGCGACGGCCGAGCCCTCGACCCCGTCGACCTGGAACTCCACCAGCTCCGGGCGGTCCACGCGCACCGCCCAGGAGGAGTTGATCTGCGCGACGATGCCCCCGTCGAGCTGGAAGACGCCGTACGCCGCGTCGTCCGCCGTGGCCTCGTACGGCCGGCCGTGCTCGTCCACGCGGTGCGGCAGGTGCGTGGCGACCTGCGCCTGCACGGTGCGTACGGGGCCGAACAGTTCGCGCAGCACGTACTCCCAGTGCGGGAACATGTCGCGCACGATGCCACCGCCGTCCGCGGTGCGGTAGTTCCACGAGGGGCGCTGCGCCGCCTGCCAGTCGCCCTCGAAGACCCAGTAGCCGAACTCCCCGCGCACCGACAGGACGCGGCCGAAGAACCCGCCGTCCAGCAGTCGGCGCAGCTTGCGCAGCCCGGGCAGGAACAGCTTGTCCTGCACCACGCCGTGCTTGACGCCGGCGGCGGTGGCGAGCCGGGCGACGTCGAGGGCGTCGTCGAGGTCGGCCGCCGTGGGCTTCTCGCAGTAGACGTGCTTCCCGGCGGCGATGGCCCGCCGCAGGGCGTCGGCGCGGGCCGAGGTGAGCTGCGCGTCGAAGTAGATGTCCACGCTCGGGTCGGCGAGCACGTCGTCAAGGCGCGTGGACCACCGGTCGAGGCCGTGCCGCTCGGCCAGCGCCCGCAGGGCCTGTTCGGAGCGGCCGACGAGGATCGGTTCCGGCCAGAGCACGGTGCCGTCCCCCAGTTCCAGGCCGCCCTGTTCGCGGAGGGCGAGGAGGGAGCGGACGAGGTGTTGGCGGTAACCCATGCGCCCGGTCACCCCGTTCATCGCGATCCGCACCGTGCGGCGCCGGCCGGCGGCGTCGGACCCGGGCTGGGATCGGGGTGCGGGACGGGGCGCGGACTGGGTGGCGGCCTGGGGTTGGGGTGCGGGCTGGGGTTGGGTCGCGGGCCGAGGGTGGGTTTCGGGCTGGGGGTGGGCAGCGGTCATCCGTCCTCCTTCCGGCTGCGCCGCGGGCGGCGGGCACGGGGCAGACGGCCGCGCCACGGCAGGCGCCTCCCGCCCCCGCCACCTGCGGCAGCAAGCGCTTTCCCCTGCACGGTAGCCCACCCACCGCGACGAGGGGCCGCGACGCACACCCCGGCAGGCCGCCGGGGCACCCCTCTCTTCGCGCCCGCCTCATCACCTGACTCACTCATCAGTTTCCAGCAAGCCCGCGAACCAGCCATTCACCTGGCAGTTGACCCACCCTCTTACGTCGCGGCGTTGTGATGATCTCAACACGCTGCTACGGTCGTCGGCCATGGAGGAACCCCCAGCACAGCGCGGCGACCACACCGTGGACACCGCGACCGACCCAGCCACCAGGGCCACCACGGCCGGCGCGTCGACCGAGGCGGTGAGCGCGACCGACGGCCATACCGTGCGGGCGCGCGTCGCCGAGGTGATCGACGGGCTCGGGTGCAGCCGCAGGGAGTTCGCCCGCCGGATCGTCATGGACCCGTCCAAGCTGTCCCGCTCGCTGGGCGGCACGCGTCGGTTCACCATCGCCGAGGTGGTCCGGATCGCCGACGCGGGCGGCGTCGACCCGGGCTGGTTGCTCGGCGGCCCGGGGCAGGCGCCCGCACGCGGGGCGTCCGTCGAGCGTCCCGCCGCGCGCACGGCGCGCGCGACCGTGCCGCCCGAGGGCCGTCCGTCGCAGATCGTCCGGGAGACGGTGCGGCTGATCGCCGAGCACGGCTTCCACACCGTACGGGTCAGCGACATCGCCGCGGCCTGCGGCACCAGCACGGCCGCCATCCACTACCACTACCCCGGGCGGGACGAACTGCTCGAGGCCGCCGTGCGGTGGTGCATGGACGAGGACATCGCGCGGCGGGCCGCCGAATCGTCCGAAAGCGCCGACGCGCGCACGGAGTTGCTGCGGTTGATCGCGCTCCAGACGCCGCGCACGGCGCAGCAGCGCAGACAGTGGCTGGTGTGGCTGGACCTGTGGGCGGAGGCGGCGCGCTCGACCGAGATCGGCCGCCTGCACGCCGACTTCTACCGCCAGTGGCGGGCCACCCTCGCCGACGTCCTGCGGCGCGGCCGTGCCCAGGGCGTCTTCCGCCCGGACCTGGACCCGGACGCCGCCGCCCTGCGGCTGGCCGCCCTCATCGACGGGCTCGCCACCCAGGTCCTGGCGAGCGCGCCGGAGGGCACCACGCCCGACGCCATGCACGCGGTGCTGACCGCGTTCGTCGACGACGAACTGACCGCCACCTGAACCGCGACACCCGACACACCCTCGCGTACGCCCGTACGCCACGGCACCCGACGTACGCCCCGCGCGACCGCACACCGCCCGCGCGCGAACCTCACACGCACGCACCCCACCCGTATCCGGGGCCGCCGCCCCCACTCACGAAGGGACAACACTCCGTGAACGAAGAGGTCATCATCACCTGCGCGCTCACCGGCGCGGGCGACACCGTGGGCCGTAGCCCGCACGTGCCGGTCACCCCGCGGCAGATCGCCGCGTCGGCGGTCGAGGCGGCGGAGGCCGGTGCGGCCGTGGTCCACGTCCACGTACGCGACCCGCAGAGCGGCGCGCCCTCGCGCGACCCGCGGCTCTACGCCGAGGTGGTCGAGCGGATCAAGGAGACCGGCACCGACGTCATCATCAACCTCACCGCGGGGATGGGCGGCGACCTGGTGATCGACCCGGAGCAGCCGTTGCGCCAGTTGCCGGGCACCGACCTGGTCAGCGGCCTGGACCGGCTGCCGCACGTGGAGCAACTGCTCCCGGACATCTGCACGCTCGACTGCGGTTCGCTCAACTTCGGCGACGGCAGCAACCTCTACGTCTCCACGCCCGACATGCTGCGCGCCGGCGCCAGGCGCATCCAGGAGCTGGGTGTACGACCGGAGTTGGAGATCTTCGACACCGGGCAGCTGTGGTTCGCCAAGCAGTTGCACGCGGAGGGCCTGCTCGACGACCCGACGGTCTTCCAACTGTGCATGGGCATCCCGTGGGGCGCCCCCGCCGACGTGGGCGTGCTGGCCTCGATGGTCAACATGCTGCCCGCCGGCGCCCAGTGGGCCAGCTTCGCGCTGGGTCGGATGCAGATGCCGTGGGTGGCGCAGGCCATCCTGCTCGGCGGCAACGTACGGGTCGGGCTTGAGGACAACCTGTACCTGAGTAAGGGGGTCAAGGCCACCAACGGTCAGCTCGTGGAGCGGGCGGTCAGCATCACCGAACTGCTCGGCGCCCGCGTGGCCACGCCCGACCAGGCCCGCGCCCGTCTCGGCCTCGCCCCCCGTGTCTAGCCGCGACCGGCACGCCCCCTCCCCCACCACCGTCCCCGTCCGTGAGGAGCCCGTCATGTCCCCCATCGCACCCGAGAACGTCCGCCGCGTCGCCTGCGTCGGCGCGGGAGTCATCGGCGGCGGCTGGGCGGCCCACTTCCTGGCCCGTGGCTACGACGTCACCGCCTGGGACCCCGCGCCGGACGCCGAGGCCCGGCTGCGCCGGCTCATCACCGCGGCCTGGCCCGCCGTGGAACAGCTCGGACTGGCCGACGGCGCGTCGCCGGACCGGCTGACCGTGACCGACACGCTCGAAGAGGCCGTGGCCGAGGCGCAGTTCGTCCAGGAGAGCGCGCCGGAGAAGCTGGAGCTGAAGCGGGACCTGCTGGCCGAGCTGGACGCGGCCACCGCCCCCGACGTGGTCATCGCCTCCTCCACCTCCGGCTACCCGATGACCGACATGCAGACCACGGCGGCGCGCCCGGGGCGCCTCGTGGTCGGGCATCCCTTCAACCCGCCGTACCTGATCCCGCTGGTGGAGGTCGTCGGCGGCGAGGCCACCGAGCGCTGGGCCGTGGACTGGGCGTCCGCGTTCTACACGGCGGCGGGCAAGTCCGTCATCACCATGGAGCGCGAGCTGCCCGGCTTCATCGCCAACCGGCTCCAGGAGGCCCTGTGGCGCGAGGCCCTGCACATGGTGGCCGCGGGCGAGGCGACGGTCGCCGACATCGACGCGTCCATCACCGAGGGCCCGGGGCTGCGCTGGGCGTTCATGGGCCCCTGCCTCACCTTCGCCCTCGCGGGCGGCGAGGGCGGCATGGCGCACATGCTCGACCACTTCGGTCCGTCGCTGAAGGCGCCGTGGACGCGGCTGGCCGCGCCTGAGCTGGATGACGCGCTGCGGTCGGCGATGGTGGACGGCTGTGCCGACGCCGCTGGCGAGCGCGGCCACGCCGACCTGGTGGCCGAGCGCGACCAGGGCGTCATCAACGTGCTACGGGCCACCGGCCGGCTGCCCCGGCGCGCCGGGGAGCAGGCGTGAGCGGGGCGCCGGGCCCGCTCCCACCGCACCGCGAGCCGGTCCGCGCCGAGTGGATCGACTACAACGGGCACCTCAGCGAGGCGTACTACGTGCTGGTCTTCGGGCACGCGACGGACGCGCTCATGGACGGGATCGGGTTGGACGCGGCCTACCGGCAGCGCACCGGGTGTTCGCTGTACACGGTCGAGGCGCACGTGCGGTACCTGCGCGAGGTGAGCGCGGGCAGCGAACTCACCGTGCGGACCCGGCCGTTGGGGGTCGATGCCGGAAAGGTGCGCTTCGTCCACGAGATGTACGCCGCCCCGACCGGCAGCTCCCCCGAGGCCGGGCTCACCGCCCCCGGGTCGGCGGGGACGGCTCCGGAGGGAGAACTCGTGGCGACGGAGGAACTCTTCGCGCTCCACGTCGACCAGCACACGGGGCGCTCCACTCCCCTGCCCGACCGCGCCCGGCACGAACTGGCGGCCCGCGTCGAAGCGTCTCCACCGTGGGCGGGGCGGGGCATCCGGCCGGTGGCCGGCGGCGCGGCAGTGGCGTCGGACCGCTGAGGGGCTGGTGCTCGGGGGCGTGATCGCGTCGGACGGGGCGCGCCGGCGGCGTCCGTGACCGCGATGCCCATGGCCGTCAGGGCGCGGTGGCCGCGTCCATCGCCCGGGTCAGCGCGGCGCGCCGCTGGGCCCTGCGCGGGTCCGCGCGCGCCGGGGCGCGCCGCGCGCCGTCAGGGTCGCGCCGATCCAGCGGCGCGGCCGTGTGCGACCACGCCCCGGCCAGGCCGACGGTCAGCGCCAGCACGTCCGCCGGGTCCAGCGCGGCCGTCACCACTCCGCGCGCCTGGGCGTCGGCGACGGCCTCGGTCGCGGGGTGGCAGTCGGCGATCCGGGCCGCCGTGGGCCCGGGTCGTTCCAGCAGCGCCCAGGCGATGAGCCGCGGCAGCGCCGGGTGCGCCGTCAGGTGGTCGAAGAGCGCGCCGGCGTAGCCGGGCAGGTCGTCGGCGGTGAAGGGCACCGCGTCGGCCAGTTGCCCGACGCCTCGGCGACCACGAGGTCGAACAGCTCGCACGTGTTGCCGAAGTACACGTAGAGCAGGCGCTTGTTGGCCTTCGCCGCCGCCGCGATCCGATCCACCCGCGCACCCGCGACCCCGTGCCGGGCGAACTCGGCACGGGCGGCGGCGAGCAGGCGGGCCTTCGTGGCCGTGGAATCCGGCGGCATTCCCCCACCATAGGGAACCCGCCAGCACGACGGCACGGTGGGCGAGCGACGCGTGACCCACTGTGCCGGCACGCGGCACGGTCCGCCCCGCGCGCGGCGGGCGCGGCGCGCTCAGCCGGGCGTGGCGTCCGCGCGGCGGGCGCCGGCGCCCCGCACCTCCAGGCTGCCGAGCAACTGCCTGGTCGCGTCCGTCACCGCGGCGACGGCCTCGTCGAACGCGACCCGGTTGTGCGCGGCCGGCGCCCGGAAGCCGGACACCTTGCGGACGTACTGCAGGGCGGCTGCCTGGATGTCTTCTTCGCTCACCTCGGGCATGACCGGGGGGCGGAGTGTCTTGATGCTTCGGCACATGCTTCCAGCGTAGGCCGGGGGTGTGACAACGCCCGTTCAGCCGGCCCACGCCGCCTCGGGCAGCGCGTCGAGGAAGCCGCCGACGACGCTGGCGAAGCCGGCCGGGTCGTCGTCGTGCACCCAGTGCCCGCAGTCGGGGAAGGTGTGCAGCGTGGCGCCCGGGCGCCGGTCGGCCATCTCTCGGGCCAGGTCGGTCGGCAGCACGAAGCTCCGGCCCCCGTGGATGAGCAGGGCCGGGCACGCGGAGCCGAGCCAGTCCGGCCACCAGTCGCCGACCGCCGCCCGCTGCGAGGCCATCATGGCGTCGAGGTCGAAGAGGAAGCCCCAGCCGTCCGGATACTCCACGGCGCTCTCCAGGAAGTAGCCGGCGTCCGGGATGCCCCGTTCGCGCACCCGCTCGCCGAGGGCGGCCAGCGTGGGCGCGCGGCGCGGCCACGCGCGCACGTCGAGCACGGGGTGCGGGACACGGGGCCGCCGGTTGTCCGCGCCGCCCTCCTCCACGACGAGCGCGCCGACCAACCCCGGTTCACGAGCGGCGAGTTGGAAGGCGGTGACGCCTCCCACCGAGTGCCCGACGACCGGCACGCGGCCCAGGTCGAGCACGCGCAGGAAGGCCGCGGCGTCGGCGACGTACGCCTCGCGCGTGAAGTCGCCCGCGTCGGCGCGCGGGTCGGCGCTGCGGCCGTGCCCGCGCTGCTCAAGGGCGATGACCCGGTAGCGCGGGGCCAGCGCGGCGATCAGCCCGGCGTACGCCCGCGCCCGGCCGAAGTGGCCGTGCAGCGCGAGTACGGGGCGACCGGGGCCGCCCGGGTCGAGGTAGCGCAGCGCGCGACCGCGGACGTCGGCGATCCGCTCGGTGGGCATGACGGCCTCCTGGTGCGGGCCCGGCGTGGGCCCTTCGGGCGAGGGGTGGGGTGGGTGGCGTGAGCGCCAGACCATTAACGTAACGTTCGTTTCCCTAACGCGCAACGCGCGCCCGCCACTGCTCACCCCTCGCCCCGCTCCCCCGATCTCCGCGCCGCCCCCGCGCAGGCCAGCGCCGCTGGCCGGCCTCGCGCCGGCCTAGGGTGGCTCGGAGCCCCGCCCGGCCCACCGGCCGCCGACCATCGGCGGCCGGTGGGCCGGCGCGGCCACCGCCCAGCCGACCGAGCCACCCGAGGAGCACATCGCATGGCCAGGCCGCGCGACCCCCAGCGCCGCACCGAGTTGCTGGACGCGATCATCGAGTACCTGGCCGAGCACGGCCTCGCCGGCCTGTCCATGCGCCCGCTGGCGCAGGCGCTCGGGCACAGCACCCGGGTCCTCACGCACCACTTCCGGGACAAGGACGACCTCGTCAACGCCGTCCTGATCCGGCTCGACGAGCGCCAGCGCGACCGGCTCAGCGCCTTTCCCGGCTGGGCGGAGGGGCGCAGCCTGGGCGCCGTCGTCCGGGCTTCCTGGGACTGGCACCTCACGGACGACTACCTGCCGGTGATCCGTCTGCTGCACGAGATCGAGGGCCTGGCGGCGGGCGGCCGGCTGCCCGGCTCCCAGGTGCCGGCGATGCTCACCCAGCGGACGGTGTTCGTCGCCGAGGCGCTGCGGGTGCACGGCGTTCCGGCGGAGACCGCGGAGCGGCGCGCCACCCTGCTGAACGCCGCGTACGCGGGGCTCCAGATCGACTACCTCACCACCGGCGACGAGGCACGCGTGCGGGCGGCCCTGGAGGATCTGATCGCGCTGGCCGACGCCTGGACCCGCCCCTGACGCTGGCCGCCTCCGCCCACTGCGGCAGCGGGCGGAGGCGGCCAGCGGGCGGCGTACGCCGGCGGGCCGGGGCCGCGTCGGCGCGGCCCCGGCCCGCCCGGGCTCAGCGGCGCTGTCGGCCGCCACGGACCGAGGACGCCTCCCGCTCCGCGAGCGGCCCGCGCGGCCGACGTACGACGGGCACGGAGCCGCGCTCCGCGCCGGCCACCGCGTCCGCGCCGCAGCCGATGTCGACGCCCCACCCGGTGGCGGGGAGCACCGGCAGGCCGCGCCCGCAGGCCGCGTCCCGTACGCCCGTCGCGTCGGCCTCGGCCCGTGGCCGGTTGGTGGTGGTCGGGGCCGCGTCACGCACGGCCTCGCGGGCGAGCGCGGCCAGCTCCCGGCGGTCGCGCGCCGCCGAGGCCGGGATGGCCGGATGGACCTGGACGCGGGCCGTGACGCCGTCGGCGCTCATGACACGGCGTAGCGAGCTGCCGAAGTCGTCGTCGCCGACGAAGGCGGCCACCGTGCTCAGGGCGTGGTGTTGGAAGTAGCCCAGGGTCACCGGGCGCACCGGGGCGCCGGCGTCGATCGCCGCCTGGAAGGTGGCCCGGCGGAAGTCGCCGGTCGTCCCGGCGCACCAGGTGGCGCCCTGCGGGAAGACCATGACCGAGCGTCCGCCGCGCAGCAACCCGGCGATCTCGTCCACCGTTCGGGGCAGTCCACGCATGCTGTCGCGGTCGATGAACCGGGTGCCGGCGCGCCTGGTCAGGGTGCCGACCAGCGGCCAGTCGCCGACCTCGCGCTTGGCCAGCATGGTCACCGGCTCCACCGCGAGCAGGGCGATGACGTCGAGCCAGGAGATGTGGTTGGCCACGACCAGCGTCCCCACACCGCCCGTACCGCCCGCACCAGCCGTGGCGTTCGGCCCGGTCGGCGCGGTCGGTGCGCTCAGCGGTCCGCCGAGGTGTTCCACGCGGACGCCGATGGCCGCCAGGATGGCCTGGGCGTGGGCGCGTACGGCGGCCGGGTCGGACAGGGCCTCGCCCGCCGCCAGGGCGCTGAGCACGCGGCGGGCGAAGGCCATCGAGCGGCGGGTGGCGCGCGCCGCCGTGACCCGGGCCGCGGCGTGGGCGACGCAGCGCTGGTCACAGGGCGAGCTGGGGGCCCAGGCGTTCACTGGGCGTCGCCGAGGAAGTAGCGGCGGTATCGGTCGTTCATCTGCTCGGTGTCCAAGACGACGAAGAAGTCGGCGTCGTCGAAGTCCCGCTCGTGATGCGGGGCGCCGCACATCCACGCGCCGACCCGCAGGTAGCCGCGGAGCAGGGGCGGCAGGTCGGCGTAGCTGGGCTTGGTGTTCAGGGCCGCGGGGGGCGTCCACGGGTCGCGCGGCTGGACGCGCAACTCGGGCGGCGCGGTGTGCCGGGCGGTGCCGAGCAACCAGGCGTTGCTGGCGGCCCCGCCGCCGTCGGCGAGCGAGACGGAGGCGCAGCCCGCGAGGTAGCGGTGTCCGGAGAGCAGCACGTAGCGGGCGAGTCCGGCCCACATCAGGTTGATCACCGCGCCGGAGCGGTGGTCGGGGTGCACGCAGGCGCGGCCCGCCTCGACCAGCGAGGAGCGCACGTCCAGCGGCAGTCCGCGCAGGTCGAACTCGCCCTCCGAGAAGAGTCGTTCGGTGCGCCCGGGCGGCAGCAGCCGGTAGGTGCCGACGATCTCGCCGGTGGCCTTGTCGCTGACGATCAGGTGGTCCATCACGGCGTCGAACTCGTCGACGTCGAGCCCGGCGGCGTGCGACGCGAGCTTGGCGCCCTTCTCCTCGCCGAAGACCTGGTACCGCAGCCGCTGTGCGGCCTCGATCTGCTGCCGCGTGTCCGCGATGGCGGTGATGTAGGAGTCGGTGGCCGCCGTTACGGTGGACGTCGAGAGCGTAGGCATTCCTGGTCTCCGTTCAGGGGGAATTCAGCAGCGTCGGCAGTCTCGGTCGGCAATTGTTTGCTGCCCGGCTATGTATCGTTCTTTCGCGCGTCGGTAGAATGCCCCGCTCGCCGGCGGCCCGGGTGACGACCTTGGGCAGGCATTTCTCTGGCGCTCGCCAGTATTCCGACGCACGCGAAAGTCGCAGTGTCCGTGCGGTGATTCGCATGCTGCCAAGTGATGACGAAGACGGAACGCCAGGGGCCACACCCCGCCGCCGGCGAGGTGTGGCCCGAGCCCCACGAAAGGGCGTATTCCCCCGCATGTCACCCGCCGCTTCGGCCGCGTCGCGGAACGCGGAATCGTCGCGCTCCCAGGCGACGGAGAAGCGAACTCGCGCGGATCACGGGTTCGTTCGCGACCGAACTCCCGGTTGTCGCGGGAATGTCACCGCTTCCCGTGTCCGAGGGAAATCATTCATTGGCCGGCGATTCGCTGGGGAATATCTTGGTAATGATCCTCCCGTCGCGGGTGAGGTAACCGTAGAGCATCCCGGGACTGCTGTGCGGGGCGTCGAACGTGCCCTTACCGTCCAGGGCGATCACTCCGCCGTCGCCGCCGAGTTGGGGCAATTGCTTGATCAGTACCTGGTACGCGGCCTGGGCCACGCCCAGCCGGCTGTATTCCATGAGGTGGGCGATGGTGGCGGTGGCCGCGCCACGGATGAACACCTCGCCGTGCCCGGTCGCGCTCGCCGCGACCGTACCGTCCTTCGCGTACGTGCCGGCGCCGATCAGCGGCGAGTCGCCGACCCGGCCCGGCATCTTGTTGGTCATGCCTCCCGTGGAGGTCGCGGCGGCCAGGTGGTGCCGGCCGTCCAGGGCCACGGCGCCGACGGTGCCCTTGGTCGAGTCGGCGCCCTTCGCCCCGGTGCCCTTCGCACCGGCGCTCTCGTCGCCGCCCCGACCGTCGCGCGCGCCCCGCTCCTTCTCCTTGGCGGCCATGAGCTGGTCCCAGCGGCGCTGCGTCCAGTAGTAGTCCTGGGTGACGGTGGGCAGGCCGGCTCGGGCGGCGAAGTCGTCGGCGCCCTCGCCGGCGAGCAGCACGTGCCGGGTCCGGTCCATGACCAGGCGGGCGGCCGAGATGGGATTGCGCACGCTGCGTGCGCCGGCGACGGCGCCCGCGGCCTGGTCGGAGCCGCGCATGATGGAGGCGTCCAACTCGTGCCCGGCGTCCGCGGTGAACACCGCCCCCTTGCCGGCGTTGAACAGTGCGTTGTCCTCAAGGACGCGCACGGCGGCCTCGACCGCCGCCACGCTGTCGCCGCCCCGGCGCAGGACGCGCTGGCCGGCGCGGAGCGCGTCGGTGAGGCCGGCGCGGTAGGCGCGCTCCTCGGCGGGGCTGGTGTGGTCGGGGTCGAGGGCGGTGCCGGCGCCGCCGTGGACGGCGAGCACGACGTCGTGCGCCTCGGGCTGCCCGGGCCCGCCGCGTTCGGCGGAGCGGGCGGCGACCCGCTCGGCCGCGGGCGCGGACGTCCCCGCCGAACTGGGCACGGCGCTGGTGAGCGAGGCGGTGAGCGCGACGGCCGCGGCGAACACGGTCGTCATCCGCACCCGCGAGGGAAGTCGCCTCCGCAGGGATCGCGAACGCATTGCCTGTCCTCTCGTCGCAAGGCCGTGGGCCGCGGCCAGCGCGCCGAGCGGGACCGGCGCACTGGCGCGCCACGGATGTCCCCTCAGCTCTGCCCATCCCCACCCCCGTTGTCCCCTCAGCTCCCGCGCGAGAGCGCGCGTCGGCGGGTGAGCCCGGGTGAGTCGGGCGGCGGCGCATGGGACGGCACGGCGACGCGCCGTACGTCGAGCGGCACGGCCGGCGGCGCTCGCGGCGGGTCCCGGCGCGCACCGCAGGCCCGCCGGGACCCGACCGACCGAGCGAGCGCGCGCGGCGCCACGCGCCGCGCGCCAGCACCCCGCGCGGCCGTCAGGGACGGGCGTGCGCGTCGTCCGCCAGCGCGCGCCGCACCTGTTCCGCGACGCCCACCATGGCGCCGCGGCGCGGGTGGTAGGAGGCGGCGGCGAGCGGGTCGGTGTCCTTGCCCTGAATCCACGCCTGGTCACCGGGCGCGCAGGCGTCGTGGCCGAGCGAGGTGCCGTACGTGTCGACGTACTGGGCCGCCCCGTCCCGCTCGGCGGCGTCCGCCATCGAGGTGTTCAGCGCCCGCTCGACGGCGTCGAGCCAGCGCAGGTCCCCGTCGGCGAACGGCAGGATCGCGGGGCAGGCGCCGCTCGGTGGCGCGATGCGCGGATAGCCGACGAGCACCACGTGCGCCCGCGGCGCGCGCTCGTGGACGGCCCGCAGGATGGTCGAGACCCGCTCCGAGACCCGGCGCGCGTGGTCGATCAGGGTGTCCACGCCGTCCACCGTGTAGTGCCGCTGGCACGGGTTGCCGGTGGGGTCCTGCGGGCGCAGTTCGGGGCAGGTCCTGGTGAGTTCGCCGAAGATGCCGAAGTCGTTGCCGCCGATGCTGAGCGTGACCAGGTCGGTCTGTCGGGTCAGCGGGTCGAGTTGCGGCGGGTTGACGCCGCCCAGCGGCACGGACTGCGGCCGGGTCATGTGCGTGGTGTCGGCGCCGCCGCAGCTCATGTCCGTGAACGAGCGGACGCGCAGGTCGCGGGCGAGCAGCGCGGGATAGTTGGCGGTGGACCGGAAGCAGCCGAGCGGGTCAAGCCGCATGAGGGGGATGAGCGGCCCGGAGACGTAGGAGTCGCCGAGCGCCACGTAGCGGCTGTAGCGCGCGTCGCGGTCGCCGGCGGGCGCCGCGGCCGGCCCGTCGGGGGCCGCCGACGCGGTGCCGGGCGCGAGGGTGAGGGCGCAGGCGGCGGCCAGCGCGCCGGCGACCGCGAGCGCGGCGCCCCGCGCAGGGCCCGGCCGCTCCTCGGCGCCGCCCGATGCCGGGCTCCCGCGCCCGGGCAGCAGCCGGCCGATCCCGCCCCGGGGGACGAGCCCCACGCGACCGGAGCGCCACGCGCCGGGGGCGCCGGTAGCACCGGCTAAGCGACGAAGACGGGGACGGGCCGAGTGCGCTGCGCGGTCTTGCCGTACGTGCCGTAGAACCATGGTGACCTCACCCGAGTTGACGTGGCCGGTACGGAGCCACCGGGGCCCGTGCGGGCGGGTCGGCGAGCGAGGCGGCCCGGTCGCGCGGTGGGCCCCGGCGCGCCGGTCCGGCGCCCGGCCGGGCGCGCGCCGATCGACCGGTGGCGGCCGGCGAGCGCCGGCGCCCTGGTGCCTCGTCTCATGCCGCTCGCCTCGACACAGGGCGTGCCGGTGTCGAGCTGACGTAGGGAGTGCCGGTGTCGAGCTACGGAAGTGCGCGGTGCGGGTGGTGCGGGAGGTGCGGGAGTGCGGGTGGCCCCGCCGCGCCGCCCCCCGGTCGCCACGGGGGTGGCCGGTGGCGGCGCGCCGATGCGGTACGGACGGTGCCTGGTGGTGCGTGCGGTCGTACGCGCTGGCGCGCGAGGCTCGCCCGCCACCCGGGGCCCCACGAGGGGAACCATCCCTCACAGAGTTGCCCGCTTTCGACGAGGCATCAACAGTCCGACGTGGCCTCGACTGTGCGGATTCCACGCCGATATCGGGCACATGCCGTGACGGCCCGCCGCGACCGGCGACGGAGCACCGGCGGGCGGCCGAGAGCGGCGACGGGAACGGGCGGCAGGGGCGGCGAGGCGGTCGGGAGGAGTGGGCGCGCTCGGCGCTAGCCGGCCCGGCGGGTCATCGCGCCGCTGGCCGCGGCCGGTCGGTGGTGCCCGACGTGGGTGAGGGCCTGCTCGATGAGCGTGGCCACGTGGTCGTCGTGGAGGGAGTACAGGACCCGGCGCCCCTCGCGGTGCCCGGCGACGAGCCCGAGGTGGCGCAGCATGCGCAGGTGGTTGGAGACGGTGTTCTGCTCCATGCCGACTTCGGCGGCGAGTTCGCCGACCGGGCAGGAGGATCGCAGCAGCCGGTCCAGGATCTGTACGCGCGCGGGCGAGGCCAGCGCCTGCATGACTTCGGCCACGGCGAAAGCCTGCTCCTGAGAGATCAGTTCGCCTGCGTTCCCTCGTCCCATAACGCAAATGGTACCGGTAATCATGTGACTGGCCCGAGGCCGATCGTGGCCGAATCCATCCATGACATATCACGACGTCATGATATTTTGAGCTCATGATTTCGAGGGACGATTGCGCCGGCGCGGACACGCTGCGCCTCGACATCACCGATCTAATCCCCGGCCCGCCCGCAGCCTGTGAGCCGTGCGTCGAGCGCGTCGTCATCTCACTCGGGCGGAGCAAGGCCATCGACACCGCGCACCGGGCCCCCCGTGACGCCCGCGCGGCCGGGACGGTGTGCGTGCACTTCGACGCCGCCGCCCTCGGCGCGGAGGAGGTACGCCAGGCGGCGCGTACGGTCGGCGCCCGCACCGGGTGCGCGCACGGCGACCGCGGCACGGCGGGCCGACGCGCCCCCGAGGGGCCTCCGCCGCCCCCGGCCGCGGGCCCCGACGGCGCGCGTGCCACGGCCGTGGCCGCGAGGCCGCCGACCGAGGCCGACGCGCTCGCCACGCCACCGCCCGGCGTGTCGCACGCCGAACCCCCCGCCGGATCCGCGGTCGAGGTCCCCGTCGGAGCCCCCGCCAGGCCGCACGGCCAGGACCCGGCCCACGGCGGCACCCGGGCGCACCGGCGGGATCACCAGCACGGCCACGACCACGACCACGGCCCGTTCGGGGAGCGTGCCGAGTTGGTCTTCGCGCTCCTGTCCGGCGTGGCCTATCTGACCGGGCTGCTGCTCGGGCTCGCCACCGACGCACCGGAGCCGGCCTCCCTCGTCTGCTACCTCGCCGCCTACGCCTTCGGCGGGTTCTTCACGGTGCGCGAGGCGGTCAGCACGATCAGGGCCGGCCGGTTCGAGGTCGACTTCCTGATGCTGGTGGCCGCCGTGGGCGCCGGGGCGATCGGCAGGTGGGCCGAGGGCGCGGTGCTGCTGTTCCTGTTCAGCCTCGGGCACGCGCTGGAGGAGTACGCGATGGGGCGCGCCCGGCGCTCCATCGAGGCGCTGGCCGACCTCACCCCGGCCACGGCGCTGTTGCGTTCGGGCGAGCGCGTCACCGAGGTGCCCGTCGAGCGCCTGTCGCCGGGCGACACGGTGCTGGTCAGGCCGCACACCAGAGTGCCGGCCGACGGCTTCGTCCGCGATGGCGAGGGCTCCGTGGACCAGGCCGCGGTCACCGGCGAGAGCCTGCCCGCCGACAAGGTGCCCGTCGCCGACCCGCTGGCGGCGCTGCGCGACCCGGCCGCCATCGCCCCGGACAGCCGGGTCTTCGCCGGGACCGTCAACGGCGCGGGCGCGTTGGAGGTGACCGTCACCAGCCGGGCCGAGGACAACACGCTGGCCCGCGTGGTGGCGATGGTGCGGGACGCGGAGAACCGGCAGTCGCCGACGCAGGCGTTCACCGCGCGCTTCCAGCGGATCTTCGTGCCCGCCGTGATCGGCACCGTGCTCGCGCTGCTCGGCGCCGGCCTGGTGGTGGACGAGCCGTTCACCGCCTCGCTCTACCGCGCGATGGCCGTGCTGGTCGCGGCCAGCCCCTGCGCCCTGGCCATCGCCACACCGGCCGCCGTGCTCAGCGCCGTGGCCCGGGCGGCCCGCAGCGGCGTGTTGATCAAGGGGGGCGGGCCGCTGGAGGAGTTGGGAAGGCTGACGGCCGTCGCGTTCGACAAGACGGGCACCCTCACCGAGGGCCGCCCTCGCCTGACGGACGTGGCCCCGGCGCCCGGCGTGTCGGAGCGCGAGTTGCTCACCACGGCGCTGGCCGTGGAGCGGCTCAGCGACCACCCGCTGGCCCGGGCGATCGTGCGCGATCTCGACGCCCGGCTCGGCGACGCGCCCGTGCCGACCGCCCACTCCCTGCGGGCGGTGACCGGGCGCGGCGTCCTCGCGCGCCTGGACGGCGTGCCGGTGGCGATCGGCAGCCCGGCGTTCTTCCCCGCGGGCGGGCGGGCGCGCCCGGAGCCGGCGGAGCCGTCCGGGCCACCCCTGCCTGTCGAACTCCGCGCCAAAGCAAGAGAGTTGGAGACAGCGGGGCGTACGACGATGGTCGTGCGGCACGGCGCGCGCTACCTGGGGGTCATCGGCGTCATGGACACCCCGCGGCCCGAGGCGGCGGCCGTCGTGGCGCGGCTGCGCGGGCTCGGCATCCGGCGCGCCGTGATGATCTCCGGGGACAACCAGCGGGTGGCCGACGCGGTGGCGGCACGGGTGGGCCTCGACGACGCGTGGGGCGACCTGCTGCCGGCGGACAAGGTGGCGGCGGTTCGGCGGCTGCGCGCCGACGAGCACCGCACCGCCATGGTCGGCGACGGTGTCAACGACGCGCCGGCGATGGCCCACGCGACGGTGGGCATCGCGATGGGCGCGGCCGGCTCGGCGGTGGCCCTGGAGAGCGCGGACATCGCCCTGATGTCGGACGGGTTGGACAAGTTGCCGCTGGCCACCGGCCTCAGCCGGCGCACCAGCGCGGTGATCAGGCAGAACCTGCTGTTGAGCCTCGGCATCGTCGCGGTCCTGGTGCCCGCCACGGTGCTCGGTCTGGGCATCGGGCCAGCCGTCCTGGTCCATGAGGGCTCCACACTGCTCGTGGTCGCCAACGCGCTACGGCTGTTGCGCTACCCGGAGCACGCCTGACGCCCCACGCCGAGCCGGGCGCCCAGCGGGCGACAGGCGACGGGCGAGAGCGCGCGACGGTGGCCCGACTCCGGGTTCGGAGCCGGGCCACCGCACCGCGCCACGCGGGGTCAGGCGCGTCCCGTGGTCAGGGCGCTACGGGTTCAGCGCGCCGCCTTGAGGAACGAGCCCTTGTCGAAGGCCGTGAGGCCATTGGCCCACAACTGGTTGACGCGGGCCGACTCCTGCGCGTTCGGGTTGGGGTTCCGGCACGAGGGGCCGGGGCCGCCACCGGACATCAGCTCGCTGCACGGACCCGAGTAGTGGTCCGGCAGGCCGAGCACGTGGCCGGTCTCGTGCGAGGTGACGCGGGTCGAGTCGTACTGCTGGTTCTGCCGGTAGTCGAGGAAGATGTAACCGCGACCGTGACCGTTGGTGCTGGCGTACGAGCCGCGCGGGTCGTTGCCCTCGCGGTACTCGAAGTCGTAGCTGCCCGAGCCCTCGCGCAACTGCACGTTGCGCACGGCGCTGTTCCAGATCTGGGTGCTGCGGGCGATCTGGGAGGCGAAGGTGGGTGCTCGTCTCGCGCTGTACGTCACGGTGACGGCGGCGGCGCCGGTCTTGGCCTGCTTGGCCTTGGCCGACTTCATGACGGCCTCGAAGAACGCCTTCGTCGCCGCCCGGTCCTCGCCCGAACCCTCGTACGCCGCGATGCTCGCGGCGGTGCTGACCTGGGACTCCGCCTTCGCGGGCGAGGCCGATGCGGTGGCCGGCAGGGTGGCGACCGCGGTGGCCAGGCCGAGGCCCAGCGAAGCCGTCAGAAATATCCTGGAGCGTTGCATGGGGGGTACTCCATTTCCGACCCGAAGCGCAGACCAACCGCTCGGATAGCGGTGAAAGCGCTCCGGATACAGCTCAGTTGTGGCCCTGAGTCTCGGGGAGAATTCCGCGCGCGTGGAGCATGTCACTTGCCGATAGCGCGATGTAATGGACCGCATAGGCGGCACACACGGACAAGTGCCGGCATGGGGTGACACGGCCGTACCTCACCCGCGAGCGCTCAGCGGACGGCGGCGGCGGACGGCGGTCAACGGGGCGGGCTCACTCCGCGACGCCAGCCTTCGGCCCGGCCGACCGGCTCTCCATGGCCGCCGGTTCGGTGAGCGTGTACGACAGGGCCCAACAGGCGATGGGCATCGACACCAGCGAGGCGAGCGCCCAGCGCAGCGAGGTGGCCTCGGCCAGGGCGCCGACCAGCGGGCTGGCGATGCCACCGATGCTCACGGCGAGCCCGAGCGTGACGCCGCTCGCGGTGCCGACCCGGCGCGGGAGGTAGTCCTGCCCCAGGGTGACGTGCAGCGAGAAGGGCACGTAGAGCGCGACGGCGGTCGCCGCGACAAAGCCGTACACCAGCGGCCCGGGCGCGAAGGGGATGCCCGCCACGGACGGGACGGCCACCGCGTACGCGACGCGCAGCGTCCGCACCCGGCCCCAGCGCGCGGCCAGCCGGCCGCCGAGCAGGGTGCCGATCGCGCCCCCGCCGAAGAGGATGAACAGGGCCGCCGCGCCGGCCGTGTCGCCGGCATCCAGGTGGTGGCGCACGTACAGCGAGATGAACGCGCTCAGCCCCACGTACGCGATCGACCGGCAGATCACGACCGCCGAAAGGCGCAGGAACAGCGGCCAGTCGTCCTCGCCCGCCCGCTCCTTGGCCGCGCCGGTACCGGCGCCGTCCCAGCCGGCCCGGCCGCGGGTCCACAGCACCAGGGCGACGCCGATGACGGCGGGGACGATCAGCAGCGGCGTGGCCGAAAGCCCGCCGACGGCCAGTACGGGGGTCACGAGGACCGGGGCGAGCGCCCAGCCGATGTTGCCGCCGAGCGAGAACCAGCTCATGCCGATGTGGCTGCCCGCCGTCACCGCGCGCGCCATCCGGGCGGCCTCGGGGTGGTAGGCGGCCACGCCGAGGCCGGAGAGCGCGACCGCGGTCCAGGTCAGCGCGTACACGTCGGTGAGCCCGGACAGGGCGATGCCGAGCCCGGCCGCCGCGATGCCGCCCGGGATCAGCCACGGCATGGGCCTGCGGTCGGTCAGGGCCCCGAAGGCGGGCTGGACCACGGAGGACAGCAGCGTGGCGGCGAGCACGATGCCCGAGACCCCCACGTACCCGTAGTGGCGCTCGGCCACCAGGAAGGGCACCAGGGCGAGCACGGCGCCCTGGTAGACGTCGTTGCAGGCGTGCGCCACGGCAAGCAGGCCAATGGCCGACGGGCGTCGGCCGGTGCGCGGGAGACGTGTCATGGGATCGATCATCGATGGGCAAAAGGTGGCCTGCTTCCGATAAAATGCCAACCAATGTCGGAGATCCGCCACACCCCCCGCGCCTCCACCGCCGTGCGCAGGCTCCCGCCCGGGTTCGGTGTCGGGGCGCACCACCACGACGACCACCAGATCATCTACGCGGGGCGCGGCGTGCTCTCCGTGACGACCGACGCGGGCAGTTGGGTCGCCCCGGCGACCAGCGCGTTGTGGGTCCCGGCCGGCACCGTGCACGAGCCCCGCGCCTGGGGCGAGACCGATCTGCACACCGTGGGGCTGCCCGCCACGGTGAACCCGCTGCGCCTCGACCGGCCCGCCGTGATCGCCGTCGGGCCGCTGCTGCGCGAGCTGATCCTGGAGTACACGCGCGACCCGGCCGACGGCGGCCCGGAGCGGCGGCGCCTGCTGCGCGTCCTGCTCGACCAGCTCCGGCACTCGCCGCGACGCCCCATCCACCTGCCGACGGCGCGCGACCCCCGACTGGCCGCGGTGTGCGCGCTGCTGGCCGACGACCCGTCCGACGGCCGCACGCTGACCGCGCTGGGAGCGGCGGTGGGGGCGAGCGACCGCACGCTGGCCCGGCTGTTCCGCGCCGAGATGGGCATGACCTTCCCGCAGTGGCGCACCCAACTCCGCCTGCACCGCGCGCTGTTGCTGCTCGCGGAGGGCATGCCGGTGACGGCGGTGGCGCACCGGTGCGGCTGGGCCTCCGCGAGCGCCTTCATCGACGTCTTCCGGCGGACCCTCGGCCATACGCCGGGCGCGCGGAAGCTCCCGTACGACTGACCCGCGCACCGCGCACGCGCCGGCGCGACTCGCCCCTGACGCCTCCACCTCGCCACGGCTCAGGGCGGGTTCGGGGAAACCTGGACGTGTAAGCATCTCGATAGTGCGACGGGCCAAGGGCGTGGAGTGCGGACCGCACTGCTCTCTGGCGCTGGCGTGGCTCGGGGACGCCGATGACCCGCCGGGCTGGCGCCTTCGGCTCGGCGGCCAGCGGCGCCAGGGACGGCCGGGCGCGCCCCGCGGGCAAGCGAAGACCGGTGGGGCGGGCCGTAAGCACGGCCCGCCCCACCGGTCATCCGGCCGTGGCGACGGGGTCGGCGGATCGCCGCCCCCGCGCCACGGCGCCGTTACGCCGCCGAGCCGCGTCCGAGACCGCCCCGGCCCTGCTGCCCACCGCCGCTGCGGCCGCTCGCACGGCCCCGGCCGGCGCCGCCGCCCTGGCCCGCGCTCCGCTGGCCCATGCCGGCGCCGCGCTGGCCGGCCTCGCCACGCTGGCCGGCCTCGCCGTGCGGGGCACCGCCGCGTCGGGCGCGGGCGGCGCGGCTACGGCGTCCTCGCGAGGAGGCGCTGCTGCCACCGCTCTGCGGGGGCGCGGCGCTCGGGGGCGGCGCGATGGTGACGGGAACGCCGGACGGCTCCTGGGCGCCGGTCACCCGGACCAGCTCCACGTCGCCGGGGCGCGCCTGCACGCTGCGCGGCGTGATGCCGGCCGCGTGCATGAGGCGGGTCATCTCGCGCCGCTGCTCGGGCAGGACCAGGGTGACGACGCTGCCGGACTCCCCCGCGCGGGCGGTGCGACCGCCCCGGTGCAGGTAGTCCTTGTGGTCGGTGGGCGGGTCGATGTTCACGACCAGGTCCAGGCCGTCCACGTGGATGCCGCGGGCCGCCACGTTGGTGGCGATCAGCGCGGTGACGCCGCCGTTCTTGAACTGGTCCAGGGTGCGGTTGCGCTGCGGCTGCGACTTGCCGCCGTGCAGCGCCGCCGCCCGTACGCCGCTGGCCAGCAGGCGCTTGGCCATCCGGTCCACGGCGTGCTTGGTGTCCATGAACATGATCACTCGCCCGTCGCGGGCGGCGATGTGGGTGGCCACGGTGTGCTTGTCGGTCTCGGACACGTGCAGCACGTGGTGCTCCATCGTGGTCACGGCCCCGGCCGACGGGTCGACCGAGTGCACCACCGGGTCGGCGAGGTAGCGGCGCACCAGCTTGTCGACGTTGCGGTCGAGCGTGGCGGAGAAGAGCATCCGCTGGCCACCCGGCGCCACCTGCTCAAGGAGCGCGGTCACCTGCGGCATGAAGCCCATGTCGGCCATCTGGTCGGCCTCGTCGAGCACGGTGATGCTCACCTGGTCGAGGCGGCAGTCGTCGCGCTGGATCAGGTCGGCGAGGCGCCCGGGGGTGGCCACGACGACCTCGGCGCCGCCGCGCAGCATGCTCGCCTGCCGGGAGATGGACATCCCGCCGACGACGGTGGCCAGGCGCAGCCGCAGGCCCTTGGCGTACGGCGTCAGCGCGTCGGTGACCTGCTGGGCCAGTTCCCGGGTGGGGACCAGGACCAGGGCCAGCGGCTGTCGGGACTGGGCCCGCTGCCCCGCTGTGCGGGCGAGGAGGGCGAGGCCGAAGGCGAGGGTCTTGCCGGAGCCGGTCCGGCCGCGGCCCAGGACGTCGCGCCCGGCCAGCGAGTTCGGCAGCGTGGCGGCCTGGATCGGGAACGGCGCGCTCACCCCGTTCTCGGCGAGCACGGTCAGCAGCGCGGCCGGCATGTCCAGGTCGGCGAACGACTCGACGGCGGGCAGGGCGGGCGTCGTGCTGACGGGCAGCGCGAACTCGGCGTGCCCGGTGGCGGGCGCGGGCTTGCGCCGGCCCTGTCCCTGCGGGCGGGGGCGGGGGCGACCGGCGCGGGACTGGCCCTGGCCGGATCGGGGGGAACGCTCGGTGGAGCGGGTGGAGCGGTTCATGCGGAACCTTTCCTCGAAACGGCACGTATCGAGGAAGTCCCGGCGGCGGCTTGGCCGCGCAGGAATCGCAAGAACGAACCGAAAGGGGTGATGACAGAACACGGCAGGAAATCCTGCCCCGCACTATCTGGGGGCGACGCCCGTATCTTTGTCGAACTCTTTTCGACGATTTCCAGGACGCACGGTGACGGAGAGCGTCACGCACACCGCGGAACCGTCCGGGGAATTCGGGCGGGCACCGGTCAAACACAAGACACCGCCGTCACGTCATCGGGACGGCGGCGTGGGCTGGGCCCGCACCCTGGGGTGCGGGCCCAGCCGCGCGGCGCTCTGGCCGCGCCGGATCAGACGGGCTGGATGTTCTCCGCCTGCGGGCCCTTGGGGCCCTGCGTCACGTCGAACTGGACCTGCTGGCCCTCAACGAGCTCACGGAAGCCCTGAGCGTTGATGTTCGAGTAGTGGGCGAAGACGTCGGGGCCGCCACCGTCCTGCGCGATGAAACCAAAGCCCTTTTCGCTGTTGAACCACTTCACGGTACCGGTCGTCATATCCGTCTCCTAACGGGTCATACGAGAATCCGCACCTTACGGAGCCTCTGTAGTCGCGCTGATCACCCGACCGGAGAAAATACACACCGGAAAACAAAAATGCGCCTGAAGGTCGAGAACCAGCAGGCGCACACAACGTCTATGGGAACCACAACTGCAACTGGTCCTAAGGTAGCACGCCCCATCGGGCGATGGGTGATCTTCGATGGTTACCACCGTCACACCTCGGCCCGACCGTGACACCGCGCGTGCGCCCGCGAGCGGCTACTCCCCTTGCCCCGCCCCGGCGACGACCACCTCCGGTGGGCCTCGCGGCCCCCGGGAACGTGGCCGATCATCGCCCCTCGCCCGGCGACCGGCCCGTCAGTACCCTGTGATCGTTCACGCGGCCGTCGGCTGGGAGAGGCACATGCGGTCCTTAACGTTCATCGTGGGCACCGGGCGCAGCGGCTCCAGCGCCCTGTCCCGCATCGTCAACCGCCACCCCGACATCCTCAGCCTGAACGAGCTCTACGCCTCGCTCGGCTCCACCGCCTTCCCCACCGAGCCGATCACCGGGGCGCGGTTCCGTCGGATCCTCACCGAGCCCAACCCGGTGTTCGACACGCTGACACGCAGCGGGGTGCCGCTCCCGGAGTTCCTGTACATCCGGCGCCCGGGCCGCTACGCGGCCGAGACGACCGGCATCCCCGCGCTGTCCCTGATGGTGCTGCCCCATCTCACCGACGACCCCGACGGCCTGCTCGACGAGGTGGCCGACGAGGTGTCGGGCTGGCCGCCACGGCCGGTGGCGCGGCACTACGTGGCCCTGTTCGAGCTGCTGGCCGCGCGGTTCGGGCGCTCGGCCGTGATCGAGCGCTCGGGGTACTCGCTCGGCTGGGTCCCCCGACTGAGCACGGCCTTCCCCACCGCCCGCTTCGTCCACCTCTTCCGCGACGGCCCGGACTGCGCGCTGTCGATGAGCCGCCACTCCGGGTACCGGGCGATCGCGCTGCTGCGGGAGGTCATGGAGCGCTCGAACGTCACGGACCTCTCCGAGCTGACGCCCGATCACGTCCGCGCGCTGCCGGCGGACCTGTCGGCGCTGCTCGGCGACCGTTTCGACGGTCAACGGCTGATCATGGACCGGGAGATGCCGGTCGAGGGGTTCGGGGCGCTGTGGTCGGAGTTGGTCACGGAGGGCGTCGGGCTGCTGGCCGAGCTGCCGGAGGAGCGCCGGATGACGCTGGCCTACGAGGACCTGTTGGACGCGCCGGAGCGCGAGTTGGCCCGGCTGGCGGAGTTCGCCGGCGTGGCGCCGCGCGCGGACTGGCTGGCCGCCGGTCGCGCCGAACTCCGCGACGGCAGCCGGGGCAGCGCGCTGAGGCTGCCCGACGCGGAGCTGGCGACCCTGCGCGAGCGCTGCGCGCCGGGCACCCGAGCCCTGGGCCGGGCGTAGCGCGGGCGGCACACCACGCCCGGCGCGTCCGTCCAGCTGTACGGTGCCACGTCGCAGCCGAGCCAGGCACGGGCGAGGCCGGGCGAGGGGGCGTACGACGCCCGCGCCCGTGCGGAGCTGCGCGGCTACGCGCTCCGCGGGTGCCCCGGCGCGCACTCGGGCGTGCCCGGATCTGGACGGCCCTCCGCACTGAGCGTTAGGTTTGAGGCCGGAAGCGTAGTCGAGGGTGCGCTGTCGCCCGCGCTGGGCAGGCTCGCGCCCCGCCCCCATCGGTCCCTGGATTCCGGGCCGCGGTCATCCCCGTGTGGCGTGCACGGGCCGCACGATCCCGGTCCGGCGGGCGGCACCGCGGCGGGCGGTGGGGTGGTCGGCGGTCACGAGCCGTGGGTCGGCATCCCGTCCGCGTCACGGCCGCCACGACACCGCCAGGAGACCGGCTCCCATGTCACAGCCCGCGCCCCTCCCCCACCACCGTCTACGGATCGCCGTCCTCGGCGCCGGCAGCATCGGCTGTCACCTCGGCGGCAGTCTCGCCGGCATAGCGGACGTCACCCTGATCGGCCGGCCCGCCGCCATGGACACGCTCCGCGAACACGGCCTGTCCCTGACCGGGGGTGGCCGCCCCGCCCTGCGCGTGGCCACCTCGGGCGGGCCCACCGGGGTGCGCCTGGCCACCAGCCCGGACGCGGCGGCCGACGCCGACTGCGTGCTGGTCACCGTCAAGTCGGCGGGCACCGCCGAGGCGGCCCGGCAACTCGCCCCGCGGCTCGCGCCAGGCGCCGTGGTGGTCAGCTTCCAGAACGGGCTGCGGAACACCCACGCCCTGCGCTCCGCCCTGGCCGAGCACCCGGTGCTCGCCGGCATGGTCCCGTACAACGTGGTGCGGACCGCGCCCGGCGCCTTCCACCAGGGCTCGGCCGGCACGCTCATGGTGGAGGCCGCCGAGCGCGCCGAGCCGCTGATCGCGGCCCTGGCCACGGCCGGGCTGCGCGTCGAGGCGCGGCACGACATGCGCGAGGTGCAGTGCGCCAAGCTCCTGATGAACCTCAACAACGCGATCAACGCGCTCTCCGGGCTCCCGCTACGTGACCAGCTCGGCCAGCGCGCGTACCGGGAGTGCCTCGCGCTGAGCCAGTCGGAGGCGCTCGCGGCGTACGAGGCCGAGGGGATACAGCCGGCGCGGCTGGGCCCGATCCCGGCCCGGCTCACCCCGCGGCTGCTGCGGTTGCCGGACGGGATCTTCCGCCGGGTGGCCGCCGCCACGCTGGCCATCGACGCCCAGGCCAGGTCGTCCACCTGGGAGGACCTCCAGCGGGGCCGGCCCACCGAGATCGACTCGCTCCAGGGCGAGGTGGTGGCGCTGGCGGCCCGGCACGCGCTGCCGGCGCCCGTGAACGCCGAGCTGATCTCCCTGGTACGGCGCATGGAGGCGGCCGGCCCCGGCGCGGCCCGGCGCTGGTCGGGCGGCGAGTTGCTGGCCAAGGTGACCACGATCCGCTGACGGCCGCCCCGTGGGCCGGGGCGGGGCGGAGAAATTCGCGTGCGCCCGGTCCGTCCGTGGGGAGAGCCTGTGGCATGACGTGGACGACGACCGACGACAACGGCGCCTTCCGTGCGACCGCGGGCCCCTTCCTGCGCGAGCGGCCCGACGAGCACACGGTCCTGATCTCGCTCGCCGCCTCGCTGCACGACGTCGGGCCTGACCGGTACAGGGACCAGCCGCCGCGCTACGGGTGGTGGCGCGGGCCGGACGGGGCCGTGTCCGGGGCGTTCGTGTGGACGCCGCCCTATCCCGTGCGGCTCTCACCGATGGCGCCCGCGGTCGCGGCGGACCTCGCGGCGCACCTGCTGGACGGCTCGCGACAGCTCGTCGGCGTGGGCGGGCAGCAGGCCGCCGCGGAGGCGTTCGCCGCGCGGTGGGCGCGGGCCACCGGCGGCGCCTGGCGGGTGACCGGGCGGCAGCGCCTGTACCGGCTGGGCGAGCTGGTGTCGCCCTCGCCGATGCCGCCCGGCCGGGCGCGGCGGGCGACGCGGGAGGACCGCGGGTTCCTGCTGGGCTGGTTCGAGGCGTACCACCGCGACCTCGGCGAGGACCCGGCCGACAGCCAGCGCGCGCTCGACGACCGGCTCGGCTACGGCGGCTGCACGCTGTGGGAGGTGGGCGGTGTACCGGTCTCGATGGCCAGCGTCACCCGCGCCAACGGGGGCATGGTACGCGTCAACGGCGTCTACACGCCGGACGCGCTGCGCGGGAGGGGGTACGCGGGCGCCGTCGTGACCGCCGTGTCCCGGGAGGCGCTGGACGCGGGGGTGCCGCGGGTGCTGCTCTTCGCCGACGTCGCCAATCCGACGTCCAACGCGCTCTACCAGCGGCTCGGCTACCGCGTCGTCGGGGGCCACGCGACGCTCGCGCTCGACCCGGCGCCGGCCCACGCGCGACCGGACGGCCGCGCGTGACCGACCCCCGGTCGGGCCGGACGGTCACGCAGGGGTGCCCGGCGTCAACTCGCGGAGCGGTCCGGCGAGTTCGGCCGCGTAGAAGTCCAGGAAGCCGTCGGGGTCGGGGCCGGCGTTCTGCATGACCAGGTGGTCGAATCCGGCGTCGGCGAAGCTGCGGGCCGCCGCGACATAGCGGGCCGGGTCGGGGCCGCAGGCGAACTTCTGGGCCACGTCCTGCTCGGTGACGGTGGTGGTCGCGGCGGCGAAGTTGACCGGGTTGGGCAGTTCGCTCATCACCTTCCAGCCGGTCAGCGCCCAGCGGGTGGTCTCGTGCGCGGCCTTGGCCGCCGTGTGCTCGTCGGGCGCCCAGGCCACCGGCACCTCGGCGTACTTCGGGCCGGCGCCCCCGGCCTCGGCGTAGCGCCGCACGATCTCGGGCTTGTCCTCCGTGGCGAACAGGCCGTCGCCGAGTTCGGCGGCGATGCGCGCGGAGGGCGGGCCGCTGGCGGCCACGGCGACGGGCGGCGGCTCGTCGGGCAGGTCGAAGACGCGGGCGTCCTCCAGGCTCAGGTAGCGGCCGTCGTACGAGCGGTAGCCGCCGCGCCACAGCAGTCGGATGATCTCCAGCGCCTCGCGCAGCATGGCGTGCCGCGCCCGGACGGCCGGGAACTCCCGCCCCACGACGTGCTCGTTGAGCCGTTCGCCCGAGCCGACGCCGAGCGTGAAGCGGCCGTCGGAGAGCAGCGCGAGGGTGGCCGCCGCCTGGGCGATGACGGCCGGGTGGTAGCGCACGGTGGGGCAGGTGACGCCGGTGGCGAGCCCGATGCGTTCGGTGCGCTCGGCGATCGCGCCGAGCACGGTCCACGCGAAGGGTGAGTGGCCCTGGTTGTCCAGCCAGGGGTGGAAGTGGTCGCTGATCTCCACGAAGTCGAAGCCGACGGCCTCCGCCCGCTGGGTCTGCCGGACGAGTTCCGCGGGCCCGAACGCCTCGGCGGCCAGCTTGTACCCGATCTTCATGTGCCTCCGCTCCCTGCCGATCGCTGGTCTGCCCGCCACGCGGGGCCGCGCGCGCTTCGTGAGGCCGCATTCGCGGTACGCGAAGCGCGCCGACGTTCCTTCCCACCGCGGCCTCGGCCGCGCCCGGCCGTACGCCTGTGACCTGGGGGATGTCGGGCCCGCGGCGGGGTGGCTGCGCGGCTTCGGGTGCCACGGGAGCGGCGCGACTAAACCCGTGGGCCACGTCTGACCCGGCCGGCCGCGCCGCGGGCGGGGGTGCCCGACCGGTGGGCGGGCGTCGCCGCTTCGCTCGGGGCCTGCCGGGCGCGGACCCGAGACCGAGTTCCCGGAGGGGGGCCGTCCGCCCTGGTCAGGAGCGCCGTCGGCGGTCACGCTGGGCCTCGGCACGGAATCGGATGGTGGGGGTGGTGCGGTTGTCCACTGAGCTACGCGACATGCTCGACGGGCTGTTCTTCGACAAGGAGATGTTCGCCCTGGTGAACGTGGCCGCCGCGGGCCGCCTCGACCAGCCCGGGGGACACCGTTGGCGGGTGCGGAGACTGCGGTGGGGGGCAGGCTGGCCGTTCCGCAAGCAGGCTTACACGGAGTGCCTGTGGCACCTGTGGCTCGCCTGCCCGACCGGGCACGAGGGGCTGCTCCGGCTCCTGTTACGGCATGGTCGGACCGCGCACGGCTCCGTGGCGCGTATCCCCTCGCAGGTGATGCTGGGCACCCACGACCACCTGGAGCACACGGACCTGGAACTCATCGTCGCCTGCATGGCGTGCCGCGAGCACCCGATCGGCGAGGCGACCCGCCGCCTGGTGGCCGAGCGGCGCCCCGCGCGGGTGGTGGACGCCCTCTGCGAGGCCGCCGTGGACTCCCCGTTCCTGGCCGCCTTCTGCGCCCGGGAGGGGCTGCGCCCCACCACCCCCGGGTGAGGGGAGCGGGGGCGCCCGGAGCGGCTGAGCACCGCTCACCGGCGCCCGTACGCCCCCGCACACGTGCGGCCCGGGCACAGGTGCCCGGGCCGCTCGCGGGTGGGGCGTGGGCGTCAGGTGACGCGCAGCACGGCCTTGTCGCGGGCCGTGGAGTCGCCGCCCACGTACACCTCGATGGTGCCCGGTTCGACGACGAAGCGGCCCGCGCTGTCGTTGGTCCAGAAGCCCAGGTCGTCGGCGCCGAGCGAGAAGCGCACGGTGTGGCTCTGGCCCGGGTCGAGGCTGACGCGGTGGAAGCCGCGCAGTCGGCGCACGGGTTGCGTGATGCTCGCGACCGGGTCGTGCACGTAGAGCTGCACCACCTCGTCGCCCGCCCGGTCGCCGGTGTTGCGGACGGTGGTGGTGACCTCGACGGTGTCGCCCGCGCGCAGCGCGTCCGCGCCGATCCGGTCCGCGCCGAGGCGGGGTGGGGTGATCTCGAAGGTGGTGTAGCTCAGGCCGTGCCCGAACGGGAACTGCGGCCCGGGCGGCAGGTCGAGGTACTTCGAGGTGTACTTCTCGTCCGCCCTGTAGGGGCGTCCGGTGTTCTCGTGGTTGTAGTGGATGGGGATCTGTCCGACGGTGCGGGGGAAGGACGCGGGGAGCTTGCCTCCGGGGTTGACGGTGCCGAACAGGACGTCGGCGATGGCGTTCCCGCCCTCGATGCCCGGGTGCCAGGCCATCACCACGGCGGGCGCGGAGGCCAGCCAGTCGCCCATCGTCAGCGGGCGCCCGCCCACCACGACGACGGCGAAGGGCTTGCCGACCTTCGCGATGGCGGCGATCAACTCGGCCTGCGCGCCGGGCAGTCCGAGCTGGCTGCGCGAGCTGGCCTCGCCGCTGATCGCCGAGGGTTCGCCGACCACGACGACCGTCACGTCGGCCGCCCGGGCCGCGGCCGTCGCCGCCTTGATCCCGCTGGTGTCCCCGCCCTCGGGGGGTACGCCCTGGGCGTGGCTCACCCTGGCCGTGGGGGCCGCCTTCCTGATCCCGTCGAGCACGGTGGTGGCGCGGAACTTCTTCCCGCCCGGGCCGGCCCAGGTGCCGTGCAGGTCGGGCGAGTCGCCGAAGGGGCCCACGACCGCGATCGAGGCGGTGTCGCGGCGCAACGGGAGCGTTTTCCGTTCGTTTTTGAGCAGTACCAGGCAGCGGCTGCCGACCTCGCGGGCCGCCTTGCGGGCCGCCGGGGTCGGGGCGGTGACGGCGGCGCCCTCGTCGACGTACGGGTTGTCGAAGAGGCCGAGTTGGAACTTCACGCGCAGGATGCGGGTGACCGCGTCATCGAGCCGCTGTTGGCTGATGTCGCCCGCGGCGAGCAGCTTCGCGCCGTGGTCGCGGATGGTGGTGCCGACCATCTCCATGTCCACGCCGGCGGTCAGCGCCAGCCGGGCCGCGTCCGCGGTGTCGGCGGCGAAGCCGTGCGTGATCATCTCCTGCACGCCGGTGTAGTCGCTGACCACGAAGCCGGGGAAGTCCCACGCGCGCTTGAGCACGTCGGTCAGGGTGTGGGGGTTGGCGTGCGCGGGCACGCCGTTGATGGTGTTGAAGGAGGCCATGACGGTGGCGACCCCGGCGTCCACGGCCGCCTTGAAGGGCGGCAGGTAGAGGTTGCGCAGCCGCGCCTCCGAGACGTCGACGGTGTTGTAGTCCCGTCCGCCCTCGGCCCCGCCGTACGCGACGAAGTGCTTGGCGCAGGCGGCGATCCGGTCCGCGCGCGCCAGGTCGGTGCCGTCGGCCCGGCCCTGGTGCCCGGTGACCTTGGCCGCGGCGAACCGCTCGGCCAGGTGCGGGTCCTCGCCCGAGCCTTCGGCGATACGCCCCCAGCGCGGCTCGTGCGTGACGTCCATCATGGGGGCGAAGGTCCACTGCACCCCGTTGGACCGGGCTTCGACCGACGCCACCTCGGCGTCCCGGACGGCCACCGCCGGGTCGAAGCTGGCCGCCTGGGCGAGCGGGATGGGGAAGGTCGTCCAGAAGCCGTGGATGACGTCGAGGCCGAACAGCAGCGGAATGCCGAGCCTGGACTTCTCGACGGCGAGCCGTTGCAGGGCGTTGGTGTGCGCCGCTCCGTGGAGGTTGAGCACGGAGCCGATCCGGCCGCTGCGCGCGGCCCGCTCGACCTCCTCGTTCTGGCCACCGCCGGGCCCCGTGTCACCGTTCCAGGTGAGTTGCTGGAGTTGGCCGAGCTTCTCCTCGACCGTCATCCGCCCCAGCAGCTTCCGGATCTTCTCCTCGTGGGGTCCGGCGCGGCGCGCCGACGGCTGCGCCGCGCGCGCCATGTCGCCTCCTCCCGCGGCCTGGGCCGCCGCTCCCGTGGCCAACTGGGCTCCCGTCGCGCCGCTCACGGCGACCGTGCCGCCGATCGCCGCGAGCAGGGTTCGTCTGCGCATGCCGTCCATGCTCTTCATCCTCTGAACGAAGTTGGCTGAGTGTGCGGCGTGTTCTCGGTGCGAGGTGCCGACGTTCCTGTCTCTTCTTGTGCCCTGCGGTGCCGGGCGGGTCAAGGGTCGGGACACGCCGTCCAGCAGCCAACCCCGTACGGGCCGGGCACGGGAGGCGGACGCGCGCGCCACGCGCGGGAGGCGGGGCAGGACCACCCGTTCGCAGGCCAACCCGCCGGGCGCGCGGGGCGCGGCAGCGTGGGAACCCGGCGCGGGGCGCGCGCGTTGGCCAGGTGAACGAGCGGGGGTGCGCGATGGACGAACTGGTTCCCGGTGCCAACCAGGCCCTGCCCGCGGGCACGCTGACGCTTCGGGTGCCCGGGCCCTTCGACGTGTCGGCGTTGATCACCGACGAGAGCGGACGGGTCGGCGGCGACGCGGACTTCGTCTTCTTCAACCAGCCCGGCGCGCCCGGCGTACGCCTCGACGGGAACGCGCTCACGCTGCGGCCCGAGCACCTGCGCCCCGGCGCCAGTCGGGTCACCGTGGTAGTCAGCCCGGCCGAGCCCGGCGCGGCGCTCAGCGCGCTGCCGCCGCCCGCGCTGAGTATCGCGCGAGCCGACGGCGGGCTCGTCACCCGCTTCACCCCTCGCCGCACGGGCCGGGAGACGGTGCTGCTGCTCGCCGAGGTCTACCGGCGCGGCGCGCGGTGGAAGGTGCGGGCGCTGGGCCAGGGGTACGCCGACGGGTTGGCCGGGGTGGCCCGCGACTTCGGCGTGGACGTGCTGGACGAGGCCCCGCCTCCCCCGGCCCCCGCGCCCGCGCCGTTGGCGGACGCCCACCGCGCGCCGCTCGCACCGGCCGGCGGGCGCGGCCCGTTGGCGCCGAGCGCGACCGGTGCGGACACGACCGGCGAGGCTCTCGCCCGGGTCAACGCGCTGCGCTCGCGCGCCGGCGCCCGTCCCGTCGCCCCCGACGGACGCCTGACCAGCGCGGCCAACGCGCACGCCGTGGCGATGGCCGCGCAGGAGCGACTGGGCGTCCAGGCCCCGGACGGCGTCTCGGTCTACCAGCGCGTCGCGCGAACCGGTTACGTCTGCCTCACCATCGCCGAGCACCTGGTCTCCGGGCCGCGCACGGCCGCCGAGTTGGTGGCTTACTGCCAGTCCGACGCCGCGCGCGGCGGGCCGCTGCTCGATCCGTCGGTCGCCCATGCCGGCGTCGGCCGCGCCGTCGGCGCGGCCTCGGGCGACGTGTACTGGACGGCGCTGTGGGCCGCGCCGTTCTCGGCCACGGGGCTGGCGCGCCTGGTGGCCGAGGTGGTGGCGCTCACCAACGCCGAGCGCTCGGCCGTCGGGCTGCGCCCGCTCGCCGTCGACCCCGGCCTGGCGACGGCCGCCCAGGCGCACAGCGCCGACATGGTGGCCCGCGACTTCTACGCCCACACCACGCCCGAGGGGCGACAGCCGTGGGACCGGGCGGCGGCGGCCGGCTGCCGGCACCGCGGCATCGGCGAGAACATCGCCTGCGGCCAGCGCAGCGCCGCCGACGTCGTCCGCGGCTGGATGAACAGCCCCGGCCACCGGGCCAACATCCTCTCCCCCGGCTTCGCCGAGATCGGCATCGGGTACGCCACGGGCAGCCTGGCCGGCACGTACTGGACGCAACTCTTCGGCACGGCGGGCAGGCACTGACGCCGGCCCCGGCGCCGGTGCGCCAGCGGCCCGAGTTGACCGTCCGGGGCGGTGGTCAGGTGCGCGCACCCCGGCGGCCTCGGCCCGCGTCCCGTCCCGGAACTCGCCCTGCCGGCCGAGGCGTTCGCGTTCGCGGGCGCGGTCGAGCGGGGCATCGTACGCGTCGGTGGCCTGGCTCGTCAGCTCGCGCAGGTGTACCCGGGACCGGGGGGCCAGGACGGAGGGCTGACGGCCGGTCGGGGTGCGGTGCGGCGGGCACGCGCGCCACTCCAGCCACCGACTCCGGGGCGCCCGACCCGGCCGGCCCGGGCCCGCCGTCATCGGCCGGTGGGGCCGCCCCCGTACCCGGCCAGGTGCCGGGTCACACGCGCCCGCTCCAGCGCGGGCCGACCTCGGCCCAGGCGCGCTCCCACTGCGCGGCGCGCTCCCGGTCGAGGCGTCGCTGCACCTGGCGGTGGGCGCTCAGGGTCAGGCAGCAGAAGCCGGTCGCCGCTATGGCACCGACCACGCCCGCCCGGGTGGCCGCCTGCGCTGGGCTGAGCGGCGCGGTGGTCAGCTCGCCGCGCTCGTCGGTCCAGATGGTCACCCGCTCGCCCGCCTCACGCCCCTCGTCCACCCGAGTCTGCCCGGTGTGCGTGGTGCCCGAGGTGTCCGTCCAGCGGACGGTGGCCCGCACCCGGTTGGCTCCCGGCTCGCCCAGCTCCGTGGGTCGCTGCGGCACGTCCCTGACGAGTACGGCCCGCGTCTGGTACCGGTTCTCGTGCTGCTCCATGAGCGGCTCCCGCGCCAGCAGGGCCGTCGTGACGCCGAGGGTCACCCCGCCCACCACCATGATCACGGCCGCCAGCAGCAGCGACCACGCCTCGATCACGTCCGTGCGGCGGCGCAACGGGTTGCGCCGCCAGCGCCACAGCGGACGGCCCAGGCCACGCCGCGTCGCTCTCGCGCTCATCGACTCACTCCCTCGGTGCGGTGCCACCCAGCAGGTCGGCCACCCGGCGGGTCGAGCGGGCTACGGGCCGTGACCCCCGTGACCCGCGGATCACAGCCGTCGCCAGTCGGGTACCGTGCCCGCCCCATGGCATGCATGCCACCTGCCACGCCGGCCCGCCGCGCGGACGGGGAGCGCGGCGGTCTCCCGCGCGCCGCCCGACCGGGGCACGGGGCCCGGCCCGGGCGAAAACCCAGCCCGGTGATCGGCGGCACGGCGCTAGAGTCGGTGCCATGACGGCAGACGAGGGGACCGTACGAGTCGACAGTTGGATCTGGTCGGTGCGGCTGACCAAGACCCGCTCCGCGGCAGCGACGGCGTGCCGGGGCGGCCACGTCCGCATCAACGGCGACCGGGTCAAGCCCGCGGCGGCCGTGCGGCCGGGAGACGAGGTGCGGCTCTTCCACGCGGGACGCGAGCGCATCGTCGTGGTCTCGAAGCTGGTGCGCAAGCGGGTCGGCGCCGCGATCGCCGCCGAGTGCTACGTGGACAACAGCCCGCCCCCGCCGCCGCGCGAGGAGGTCGCGCTGCTCGGCGTCCGGGACCGCGGCGCGGGCCGGCCCACCAAGCGCGACCGGCGCGAGATGGAGCGCCTGCGCGGCAACTGAGCGCGAGGCCGACAGCCGGGTGGCTCCCCGACCCCGGGGCGCCACCCGGCTGTCGTGCGCGGTGCCGGGCGGGGTGCGCGCCTGCCGTGCCGCGGTGCCCGGCGGGGTGCGCGGCCCGGCGCGGACCACCCGGATGCGGGCACGCCCGGCGGCCGGCGGCGGGTAGGGATCGTAGGCGCGGGGCGCCGGGCCCGCCGGCGCGGCCGTGTGGCGTCGCCCGGCGCCGCACGCCGTGGCTGCCCCGCCCCGTGGGCAGCCCGACCCGTCGCGGAGAGGAGAGCCACCGATGCGCTTCGCCGATCGCCGCGCGGCGGGCCGCGCCCTGGCCGAGCGACTGCTGCACTACCGCGCCGGCGGCCAGCACCCCGACCCCCTGGTGCTGGCGCTGCCCCGGGGTGGGTTGCCGGTCGCGGACGAGGTGGCCCGGGCGCTGGCCGCGCCGCTGGACATCATCGTCGTACGCAAGATCGGGGCGCCGTTCGCCGCGGAGGTCGGGCTCGGCGCGGTGGTGGGCGACGACCCGCCCCAGTACGACGAGGCCGCGCTGGCGCAGCTCGGGCTGACCGAGGACGACCTCGCGCCGATCGCGCACCGCGAGCGGGAGGAGTTGCGGCGGCGCACCGCCCTGTACCGGCAGGGCAGGCCGGAGCCCGAGCTGGCCGGCCACACCGCGATCGTGGTGGACGACGGCCTGGCGACGGGCTCGACGGCCCGGGCCGCCCTGCGCTTCGCGCGCGCCCGCGGGCCGGCCCGCCTGGTCATGGCGGCGCCGGTGGGCGCGCCGGACGCGGTGGCCCTGCTGCGCCCGGAGGCCGACGAGGTCGTCTGTCTGGAACAGCCGCCGGCCTTCCACGCGGTCGGCTCCTGGTACGCGGACTTCGCGCAGCTCACGGACGCGGAGGTGCTCCGGGTGCTGCGGGCCGACCACCCCTGACGGTCGCGTTCGCCCCTGCCCCCGCCCCCGGGCGCCCGCCAGGTCCGACGGGGCTCCCGTCCCACGGGCCGCACCGGTCGTCCCGTCGCCCACCCGGGGCGCGGGACGACCGGCGAGCACGCCCCCGCGCACGACCCGCCGACCCGCCATACGGGGCCGGCGGACGCGCCGGAAGCGGGCCGGTGGCGCGCGGGCGGGCCGAGGCCGACGTAGGTCGCGCGCCCTGCGCCCGCCGCGCCGTCACACACGACCGCCACTCCCCCGGCGCGGCTCACCCGCGCTCCCGCCCGTACGCCGGCACGCCGCTCGCCCGCCGTGCGGCGGCTCGGCGGTGCGGCGCCGACGTGACCCGCCGCGCCGAACGAGAGCGTTCCGTACGGGAGTTGTGTCGCTACGACTGGTCGGTGGGGGGCCGGGCGCGGGGTCAGAGCTCGTCGATGTCGATGGCCTCGGCCATCGCGTGGTAGCCGGCGTCGCTCGGGTGCAGGTGGTCGCCGCTGTCGTAGGCGGGGAGCAGCCGGTCCTCGTCGGCGGGGTCGGCCAGCACCTTGTCGAGGTCGACGACCTCGTCGTAGGCGCCGGAGGTGCGTATCCACTTGTTCAGTTCGTCGCGCTTGGTCTCGCCGCGATCGGTGTAGTAGCCGGCGCCCTTGAAGGGGACCAGGGTCGAGCCGATCACCTTGAGGCCCTTGGCGCGGGCCTGACGGATGATGTCGCGGTGGCCGGCGATCAACTGCTCGACCGACACGTCCGGGATCTGTCCCATCCCGCCCAGTCCGATGTCGTTGATGCCCTCCAGCACGATGACCGTCCGGATGCCCGGCTCGGCGAGCACGTCCTTGGCGAAGCGGTCCACGCCGCTCTCGCCCGTCCCGGGGGTGCCGACGGTGACCATGTTGCCGCTGATCCCGTGGTTGAGGATGCTGCGCGGGCCCTCTTCCCGGACGAACCGTTCCGCCAGGTCGTCCGGGTAGCGGTTGTTGGCGTCGATGGTCGAGCCCATCCCGTCGGTGATCGAGTCGCCGAAGGTCACCACGCCGTCGCGCCGCCCGTCACCCTTGCCGCGCACCTCGACGTCGGCGAGGTAGTACCAGGACGCCGAGGTCTCGGTGAAGGGCTTGCCGCTCTCATCGGGGCGCTGGTCGCCCGTTGCCCGGTAGGCCGTGGCGGAGGCCGCCATGTGGTAGGTGGCCGGGCCGGTCGGCTCGTGCAGGTACAGCGTGACGGTCAGCGACTCCAGCGCCCTGACCCGCAGCGGCACCGCGTCGGTGAACACCTCGCCACCCGCCGGGATCGTCACCGACTCCTTCTTCCCGAAGGCCAGCGGCCGGCTCGTGTCCTCGCGCACCGCCGCGCCCTTGTCCGTACGCCCGACCGTGGCCCCGGTCACCTTCAGCGGGGCGGTGCCGTAGCGGTTGGAGAGCTTGAAGCGGGCGCTCGTGCCCCCGACGCTGACCCGCACCACCTGACGCAGCGTCTGCTCCTTGAAGCCCTGCTGCGACCAGTTGGGGAACAACCCCCGCCCGGGCTGCTGGACGGAGGTCGACCAACCGCCCCGCCAGGACTTGCCGTTGAGCCGTTCGGCACTGCCCACCTCGGTGGTGGTCGGCGCGCCGCTGTCGGCCACCGACATCGGCGCGGGGGGCAGCACCAGCAGCACCCCCGCCGAGAACAGCACCGCGAGGGGGCGGGCCGCCGCCCGTAATCGCCGGGGCCCGAGGTCCGCTGCCCGGTTCGCCGGCGTGTGTCGTGTCCGGTCACTCATGGATGTGCTCCTTCTCTGCTTCGTCTCGCGCGCGTCTCGTTCGTGGCCGTGGTTCTCCCGTTCGTTGGTGCGCACGGCGGCTTGGCCACCCGCTTCGCTCGTCTCACTCCGCATCGCCGGCCTCGACGGCCCCGGCGCGGCACGGGCACACCAGGGCACGCACGCGTCACCGTGGGACGCGTGCACGACCTGGGGCACTTGCTCCGCTCACGTACCGGCCCGCTCACGAGCCGACTACCGCACCGCGGATGCTCAGGCTCTACGTCACCACCTCCCCGTGCGGGCGTCTACGGGGCCGACGTGCGGGCGAATCGGGAATTGGCCACGGCCCGCGAGCCGGCGCGCGCGCCGGACCCGGCCCTGGGCACGGCACATGGCGGGGCGCTTCCGGAGCCGCCGACGCGCCGCGCGGCGCTCCCGGCGCGTGCGCGGTGGTGAGCGCGCCAAGCGGCGTCGTGGGAGACGCCGCGCCCGAACGGCCGGTACCGATCGGCGCTTCCCGCGCCCCTCTGTCCCCGTCTGTCCCGCTAGCCGCCCATCCCTACCCCGGAGCCTCCACCCAGCCGCCCGCCGTCCGGGCTCGGCGCGGGGCGGGCCGGGCTCGGCACGCGCTGGGCCGGCGGGGTCGGTTCGCGCTGGGCCGGGGTCGGCTCGCGGTCAGGGGGCGCGTCGTTCGTTTCGTACGATGCGGAACACTGTGCCGAAACAGCCGAGCCGAGAGAGGGGATCTAGGTGGGAGCGGTTCCTGAGCCCCGTGTGCTCGCCCAGGTGAGCGAGCTGACCGAGGGGGCGTCCGGGGAGCAGCGCGGCGCCCTGTGGCGGCTCGCCGTCGACCAGCGACAACTGGACGCCAACGTCATTCGCCTGCCCCCGGGCGCCCGGGTCGCCGCGCACCTGGAGGCGCGGTTGGACGTGCTCCTGTACGTCATCGAGGGCAGCGGACACCTGGCGGGCGGCGGCGACGCGGCCCCGGAGGACGGTGCGGCCGGGCCGTCGGGCCAGGCGCACGAGGCGGACGAGGCGGGCGAGGCGGACGACGGGAACGAGGCTCAGGCGGTGCTCGGGCCGGGTGCCCTCGTATGGCTTCCGCACGGCTCGCGGCGGGCGCTGTCCGCCGGCGCCGCCGGCCTCACCTACCTCACCGTGCACCGCCGCCGCCCCGGGCTCAGCATCGGCGCCCCCGCCCCGGTCGAGCGGGCCGGTGGCGAGGCGGCCTGTCTGTTGCACCGCGTCTGCGTCGAGTGCGGGCGCCTCGCGCCCGAGACCGATGCCCGCTACTGCGGGCGCTGCGGCACCGCCCTGCCCGAGCACTGAGCCGAGCGCTGAGCCCTCGCGGGCGGCCGGCCGCCGGCGCCGCCCGGCCGGGTGGCCTGGTCACGGCGTACGACCGCCGCGCGCCGCCACCCCGCGCCGCCCCTCCGCGCCGACGCGGCCCGGCGGCTGGGCTGACTGGGGCTGAGCGAGCCCCGGGTCGACGGCTGGGCTGACCGGAGCTTGGGGCCGGGGCCGGGACCCGGACCGGCGCTCGGCGCGCGCACGCGTGGCGGCGCACCGCGCCGGGGTGACCCCCGGGGCGGTGCGCCGTGTGGTGCGTGGTGTCAGGCCGTGTGGCCGACGGGCCCGCGTCTCGCCGCGGGGCTCCGTTCGGTGGGTTACGGCACGATGCGCAGCAGCTTGTTGGGCGAGCCGCTGCCCGGGTTGGTCACCTTGCCCGGGGTGGCGCCGTTCACCAGGGCGGTGGCCACCTGGGCCGGGGTGGCGCTGGTGTGGTTGGCGAGGTAGACGGCGGCAGCGCCCGCCACGTGCGGGGTGGCCATGGAGGTGCCGGAGATGGTGTTGGTGGCGGTGTCGCTGGTCCGCCAGGCAGCGGTGATGTCGGAGCCCGGGGCGAACAGGTCCACGATGGAGCCGTAGTTGGAGAAACTCGACCGGGAGTCGCTGCGCGTGGTGGCGCCGACCGTGATCGCCTCGCCGACGCGGGCGGGCGAGGTGTTGCGGGCGTCCCGGTTGTCGTTGCCGGCCGCGACGGCGTAGGTGACGCCCGCGCGGATGGAGTTGCGCACGGCCGTGTCCAGGGCGGAGCTGGCGCCGCCGCCGAGGGACATGTTGGCCACCGAGGGGCCGCTGTGGTTCTTGGTGACCCAGTCGATGCCGGCCACCACGCCCGCGGTGGTGCCCGAGCCCTGGTCGTTGAGCACGCGGACGGCCACGACCTTGGCCTTCTTGGCGACGCCGTGGGCGATGCCCGCCGTGGTCGAGGCGACGTGCGTGCCGTGGCCGTTGCCGTCCTGGGCGACGTTGTCGTTGTCCACCGCGTCGTAGCCGTTGACGGCCCGGCCGCCGAAGTCCTGGTGGCTGATGCGCACGCCGGTGTCGATGATGTAGATGGTGGTGCCGCCGCCCGCGCTGTCGGGGTAGGTGTACTTCTGGTCCAGCGGCAGGTTGGCCTGGTCGATCCGGTCCAGACCCCAGTTGGGCGGGTTGTTCTGGGTGGCGGTCGCGTGCACCGTGGTGTCCTGGATGACCTGGTCGACGGCCGGGTCGGCGGCGAGCTTCTTCGCCTCGCGCTCGCTGAGCTGCGCGGAGTAGCCGTTGAGGGCGGCCGTGTAGGTGTGTCTGACGGTGCCGCCGTACTCGGCGATCAGGCTCTTGCCCTCGCCCGACGTGGAGGCGATCCCGGCGGCCTTGTTCAGGGTGACGATGTAGCTGCCCTTGATGGCGCCGGCCGTGCCCGCGTCGACGATCCGACCCTCCGCTGCCTTGGCCTCGGTGGCCTGGGCGGGGAGCGCGGAGACCGCGCCGAGGGCGGTGACGGCGGCCACCGCGGCGACTGCCGTGGCCAGTCGGGACTTGCGCATGGGTATTGCCATGGTGAGGGGTCCTCCTCATCGTGGCGCGCTGCGGTACGCGCGCGGGGGATGCAGGGTGTGCATGCGCGGTTCTCTTCGGGCTCGGCGACGGAGGGGCCGAGGGATGTGCCTGGGACGGACCGTGTTGCCGAGCCGTGCTGTCGCGGTGTGGTGGGGGTAGGTGTGCCGGCCCCCACCGGAGGTGTCGCGGCAGCGCACGCAGGCCGTCGCTCCCGTGGGGGCGAGCGCCGAAACAGGCGATCGGTACGAGGTGGGTGACGGGCTGCCGTGGCTGAACCTTGGCGCACCCCGCGTACATGACACAAGAGCGCACTGAAGGCCATTTTCCACAGTGATGCACGCTCACGCGAGCCGGCCGCGCGCTCCACGCGCCGCACCCCGGCTCGTATCAGGGCGCGGACCTGCGTCTCCCGCGCGAACTGTGGTGGTCGGCGCGGTGGACGGAGGACGAAGCGGGTTTCACAACGAGGCGCGTGGTTGTGAACAGGGCCACACGGAGGGGCCGTTGGAGCACCGGGCGGCGCAACAAACAGTTAACACTCCGCGGCGCGCGGCCCGCGCACCGCCCCCCTCCCGACGCGCGTGCCACCCCCGCTTCACCCACCTGTGTCGCGGCAGCCGCTCCCGCCCCTGGGCACAGGGCCATTCGGGTGAGCCCGGGTTGGTGACCCCTCCGGTGGGCATCGACCTCCACATCCCCACCGCCCGCGGCCACCGGCCTCGCCTCGTGCCGCCGCGTGGGACGGCCGCGGGCCGTCGGCCAGGCACATCCGTCAGGCCCCGCCGATCAGACACCTCACCCAGGCGCGCCGATCAGGCATTTCACTCACGTCCTCTCATCAAGCTAGGAGTTGCCCCATGTCGCACCGTCCCACAAGGCTCAGAGCACGGACGTCACCCGGCGGGAAGCGGGTCTCGAAGGCACCGGGCCGCCGGAGGGCGGTCGGCGGGGCGGCGCGGTCCGCGTTGGTCCTGACCACGGCCTCGCTGCTGTTCGGCGCCATGACGCTGAGCGCGCACGCGGCCAGGGGCGAGTTCGAGTACCTCGGGGCGGACAACAACAGGCCGGACACCATCTCCGACCCGCCCAACGGGTGCCGCACCCTCAACGGCGGCGCCGCCAACGCCAGCAACCGAACGGACACGGTGGCCACCGTCTACCGGTTCTCCGACTGTCGCGACTCCGGGAGGATCGCCACCGTGCCGGCGCGCGGTGGCACCTGGAACGGCGCTCCGACGCTGACCGTCGCACACGGCGTCAGGTTCGGCTGATCCCGCGCGGGGCGCCCGGGCCCGGGCGCCCCGCGCCGGCGCGCGTCACTCCTGGAGCACGAGCTTGCCCAGCAGCGTGCGCGTCAGGGCGAAGTGGTCGGCGTGGACCAGCCGGCGGCCCACCGGGAGCGGCCCGCCACCCACGGTGACCGTGTCGGTGGCGGTGGCCGCGTCGGTCAGGTACGTCTCGTGCTCCTCGATCCGCAGCCGGTGCACCGCCACCGGCGTCAGGGGCGGCGACGGGGGTGTGAGCAGCCCGGTCCAGGCGAAGCCCGCGCCGCGCGCCGCGCAGCCGAGTTCCACCGGTGGCCCGACGTCGGTCCAGGCCAGGTCGCCGGCGGTCACCTCGCGTCGCTGGAAGGTGGCCCGTACGCGTCGGCTGGCCGCGATGCCGGGCAGCCCCGCCCCGGCGCGTTCGCCGAGCGAGTTGGCCGCGACCGGGCCGGTCAGCTCCAGTTGGATCCTGCCGTCGGAGGTCATGGTCCCGGTGGCCGTGCGCCGTGGCACCAGTTGGGTGAACTCCGCCGTGGTCACCTTGGACAGGTGCAGCGGGTCGACGGAGTGCGGTTGGTAGCGCGCCAGGGCCAGTCGCAGGTACGGGAAGTACGCGGTGTCGTCGGCCAGTTCGCCCAGCGTGACGTCGATGTCGCAGTACCACAGCCGCAGGCTCTCGTCGTACTCCGGTGTGAACGCCGCGACGGCGGCCGTCACCTGCTGCCCGTCGACCAGTTCGGCCAGCGCCCGATCGGTCGCGGTGGCCGTGGCGTTGGGGAAGTGGGCGGGCGTGAGGAGGGGCGAGGCGGTGGCGTCCGACCACAGCGGGTCCGTGGCGTAGCGGGTCACCAGGTGGTCGGGCAGGTCGGGGTCCGGGGCGGCGCCCGGGTGGAGGACGACGGCCAGCATCTCGTCGTCGCCCGACGAGTACCAGGGGCGCTTGAGGTAGGCACGCACCCCGGCGCGGTGGCGGGTGCGCGTCACCCGGTGCCGCGCGTGGTCCACCTCGCGCTCCCAGGTGAAGGTGGGCACGAGGTGGCTCAGCTCCGGAGGCTCCGGCCGGCGGGTGCTGGGCACGGACCACCCCTGGCCGGTGGGGCCCGGGTTGTCCGGGCCGCGCCGGGTGATGAGGTCGGTGCGCCGGGTGATGTCCGGGTGGAAGTACTCGCGGAACCGGGTGGTGGCGGTCGGCGTGTAGGTGACGTCGCGGTGCCGGGTGTCGCGGAACTCGTGGCGCGCGCCGAACAGCGAGCGGACGTCCTGCGCCGGGCCCACCGTGACGTCCCCGACGTGGGCGTGCACCGTGACGCGCTCCGGCGCGTCCTGGGTGACGTCGTCGATCCACTCCTGCCAGGTCGCGTCCACGTCGACGCGACCGGTGCTCCCGGCGTGGTTGCGTACGCTGCCGCCCAGGTCGGCGAAGGTCTCCTCGGCCCTGCGGCGGAAGGTGAGGTCACCGATGACCGGCCGCTCCAGCGGCTTCTCCACGGCGTGCACCAGGGTGAGTTCGACCCACGGGGTGATCAGCCAGTTCTCCCCGTCGGCGGCGGCGACCGTCAACTCCTCCCGCTTGTCCGGCGGCAGTCCGGTCGTCGGGTCGCTCCACCGCGGCGAGCCGGTCAGCAGCCGCCACTGGTGGAAGGTGGTCAGGTCGTCGCGGTGCACGTGGCAGCTCATGCGGACGGTGGCGAACGTGGCCTTGGGCAGGAAGACGGTCAGCTCCCGGTCGACGAGCCCGCGCCAGACGGGTGGGCCGCTGCCCTCCTCGATCCTCAGCCGCAGCGGCCTGGCCTGCGGCCACGGGCCGGGGAAGGCGTACGTCTCGGTGGGCTTGCCGCCGGGCAGCCCGCGGAAGGAGACGCCGCGCGCGAGCACGTCGGGCAGGTACGGCAGGAGCAGCCCGCGGCCGTCGTGGACGACGTACTCGCCGGGCGCGAGGCCCGCGCCACGGGGCACCGGTAGCGGGGTGAGCGGCACCGGGTCGTGCGGGCTGTGCTTGGCGACGTGGAGGGCGCCGACGGCCTTGAGGTCGACGACGCGGTCCGGGTCCTCGGCGAGGCTGACCCGGGTGTCCAGGTAGCTGCCGGCCTCGCGGGAGGCCGCGGCGAAGAACCGCCGCCGCTGCGCCGGGGGCCTGGTGGGCCCGAACGCCGCGTCGTACACACCGTGGTGCTCGGCCATCTGGAGCGCGGTCTTGGGCGGGCTGACGTGTCGCTCGTCGAAGGGGCGGTAGCGCCGGTCGAGCGTGTCCACCGGCGTCTGGGCCTCGTGGTCGGGGACTTCGGCGTTGCGCTGGATGGCCCACATGTCGGCGGGCAGGGGCGTTCCGTCGTCGGACACGGTGCTGCGGATGACCAGCCGGGGCTCTGACTCGCCCTCCAGGAAGGGCCAGCGGGGGACGATCGCCGGCGGCGGCACCGGCTCCCACCGGCCGTAGGTCAGCGCCTGGGTGACGGTGCTCGGCGGAGTCTCGGCGTCGAGGCCGGGCCCGTTGCCCGCGAGGTCGACGAGGCGGGCGCGCAGGCGGTAGGTGCGCCCGTAGCGCAGTGCGGGCAGACTGCCGGGGCGCGGCCGGAAGCTGGTGTCGAGCGGGAAGTCCGGGGAGAGGTCGGGCTCGGGCACCTGGGGCAGGTTGTCCTCGCCGATGGTGCGGCCGGGCGGCGGTGCGGCCAGGCTCCAGCCGTGCCAGCCGAACAGCGCCTGGTGGACGTAGTGGTGGCGGTCGTCGGTCCGGTCCTGGGTGAGCGTGCTGGCCTTGACGTGCCCCTCGTCGGGTTCGGCCTGGATGGCGACCGGGGGCTTGCCCGGCCGTCGGATCGCGTAGCTGCCGGTGCGGGCGCACAGCGGGTACCAGCGGGCCACCTGGCCCGTCGCGTCGTCCACGACGCCGACGTCCACCCGGTAGCCGCGGACCAGGTGCGCCGCGTCCAGGACGGCCGTGGGGACGGGGGTGCCGTTCTGGTCGACGCCGGCCACGTGGCGCGCGTCGGCCTCCAGTTGGTCGGCGAGGTCCGCGTCCCGCCCCTCGACGAGCACGGTCAGGCCCGCGCCGTGCAGCGCGGGGGGCGCGGTGGCCTCGGGCGCGATCGCGCCGGCGGGCTCCGACGGGTTGGCGAAGAGTTGGTCGAAGATCCGGGAGAACTCGACGAACTTCATCGCCGCGCCGTCCACGTCGAGGTCGGTGACGTGCACGCGGCTGTCGCCGAGGCCGAGCATGCGGTGTCCGTACGGGCCGGCGTCGTCCGCGTACGCCTCGCACCGCTGCCCCGCCACGTAGCGCAGCCGGGTCCACGGGCGCAGGCTCTCGTCCGCGTTCAGCCCCTCGTGTGGTGGGGCGAAGGTGACGCGGGCCTGCCACTGGTCGGCGAGCCCGGGCGGCGGGGTGACCAGCAGGTCGAGGGCGAGGCCGAAGCGTCGCAGCAGCTCGGGGTAGTCGGCGAGGAGTGCGCAGGCCGCGTGGAAGTCGAGGTCCGGCTCCTGTGGTGGGGGCGGCGGCGGGTCGGGTTCGGCGCCGGGTTCGGGGGGCGCGGGGCGCCGGTCGTAGAAGCGGTACGCCTCGGCGAGGCCGAGTTCGGCCTGGAAGGGTGCGTAGTCGGGGTGCGAGCGGTCGATGTAGCGGGGCCGGTACGGGTTGGCGGCGGCCTCGGCGGCCGGTTCGCCCGGGCCCTTCGTCGGGGCGCGCCCGATGAGTCGGTCGAGCCGCTGGTAGGAGGCCCCGACGGAGCGGGCGAGGTCGCGGACGGGCTCGGTCAGCGGCGTCGTCAGGTCGTCCGTGTGGGGGTGGTCCCAACTGGGCGGCGGCTGCGGCGGCACCCTCGGCGCGTCGCCGGGGGTCGCCACGCCCTCGCCGCCCGGGTCGGGGAAGGCCCGGCGGACGGCGGTGGCGGTCGCGGCGTTCTCGTACAACGTCGTGACCTGGGCGTGTACGGCCCGGCTCGGGAAGGACCGGAGGGTGATCGGCTCGGCGTCGGCCGCGAGGAGCGCGGCCGTGGGCACGGTGACCCTGGTGTCGGTGGGGAACAGCTCGCGCCACAGGGTGCTGTCGGGCGGCGGGTAGCGGTCGGGCTGCGGGGCGGTGGGGGCCGTGGCGCTCGCCCCGCCGGGCGCCGCGCGGAACTCCACCTGGAGGGCGTCGGCGTAACGGGCCAGGGTCTGGGGCCAGTCGACGAAGTCGGCGAAGGCGCCCAGTGTGGTCCCGCCGGTCAGACGGGGGGTGACCAGCACCGTCAGGCGGAGGTTGGCATCGGTGGTGAGCCCGTCGGGCAGGACGGTCCAGCGGATCGACTCGGGCATGGGTCAGCTCACTTCCGCGAAGGCGGTGCAGTACTCGTCGACGGGCACGCGCTGGACGCCGGTGACCGGGTCGGGGTAGGGGCTCATCATCTCGGCGAAGGTGGGTGGCCGTACCGCGTCCGTCGCCGTACCGCCGAGCGCGGCCAGGCTGTCGCCGCCACCGCCCACGAAGGTCTTCTCGCACTCGATGGTGACCGACTGCGACCAGAAGCCGATATGGATGCTGATCGAGATCCTGGCCCGGCCCGACACGCGGCCGGGCTGCCAGGTCAGTTCGAGGTACAGCTCGATGGAGGCCGACACGATGCCGAGCACGTCGACCTCGCCGCGGGCCCGGAAGTAGCCGCTGAGCCGGGCCTCTCCGGTGTCGAGCTCCAGCCGGAAGTAGATGCCGGCCATCACCGAGAGGCTGCCGCTGGCCACGCCGAAGTTCATGGAGACCGCGGCGCCGAACTCCAGGGCCGCTTCCAAAACGGCCACCCGCCTGGGGGTGAGCACGATGCCGAAGAACCCGCCGCCGCCCAGCATGGAGACGGTCAGCCGGAAGGGGGCCGCTCGGGTGCAGAAGGAGAACCCGACCTCCAGCGACTTGCCGACGAACGGCAGGTCGAGGTAGGCGCCGAGGCGCAGGTTCTCCAGGCTGAACACGCCGACCGCGAGGCTGGGCAGCGGCAGCGCGTACGAGGCGACGATGCCGCTGCTGGTGACCTGGATGCCGGGCGGGTCGCTGAAGCCGTCGATGGGGATGAGCTGCCGCAGCGTCTCCATGAAGGACAGCGGGCCGGTGAACTTCACGCGGCGGAAGGCGACGTCGACATCGAGCTTCCTGCCCGCCCGCGCGGTGAAGCGGATGCGCTCGAAGTCCAGCCGCATGGCCTTGAAGTCGGGGATGAGGACGAGGTCGAACTCCTCCAGGCTGCAGGTGATGTCGGCGCCGGCCGTCAGGTCGGAGCGCAGCGACCCGCGCAGGTCGACGATGAGCGAGAAGCGCCCGGTGGTCTTGCCCTGGGCGTCCTCGTGGGGGACGAAGACCGGGTTGCCGGCGGGGAAGGGTTTGATCTCCGGGTTCCACTCCAGGCGCGCGTTGAGGGTCTCGGGCAGCTTGGCGCCCCGCCCCGCCTTCTCCAGCGCCTGGCGCAGGGACAGCACCTGGCCGGCCCCGTTGTTCCAGGTGGCGACCGTCTGCCGGACCCGCTCCAGGAGGGCGCGCACGCCCGGGTCGGCGCCGGGTGGCAGGGTGTCCAGCAGGTGGGTGAGGGCGGCGTCGAAGGCGTCGAAGGCGTGGTCGACGTCGGTCAGCTCGACGGGGCCCGGCCTGCCGGCCAGAGACTGGGCGAGGTAGTCGGCGATGATCGTGACCAGCGCCTCGGCGGTCTCCACCACGCGGCGGCCGGCCGCCGCGTACCGCTCGGCCTCGTTGCGGATCAGGTCGCGGACGCGGCGCAGTTCGGAGAGGAAGCCGGTGACGGCGTTGATGGTCTCGGTGAAGAAGTTGGGTACCTTGAGCGGCTGGTCGAGCCCGGCTTCCTTGATCAGATCGGCCAGCGGCAGGATGCCGAGCAGGTTGGCGCCGAGGGCGCCGATGACGTCCGACGCGTGGAAGAAGTCGGCCGGCTTGAAGTCGCCGTTGGCGATGGTCTCCAGCGCGTCCGCGCCGCCGGCGGCGACCCCGGAGACCGGCCCCGTCTTGCGGGAGAGGCCGGCCACGTCGAAGCTGGGCGCGACCAGCCCGCCGGAGCGGTCGCTGCGTCCGCTGAAGTCCATGGTGAGCGGGGTGTCGGGCGCGCCGAGCACGGGCAGCACGTTGAGGAAGACCTCGCCCAGGTTGGCCTTGCGCAGCCCCTGGTCGACCTGGCGGAAGCCGGACCGGGCGTAGCGCTGGGCGTACGTCACCGGCACGGTCAGGTCGTTGCCGCTGAGCTGGCTGACCGCGGGCACGGTGACGGCGGCCCAGCGGAGCTGCGGCAGGAACTGGGCCTGCCGCGGCGAGGGGCTGGCGAGCCCGGGCGGGGCCGCCACGCCCCACACCATGTGGGCCACGTCCAGGCTGGTGTCGTCGGGCTTGGCGCTGGGCGCGAGTGCCACGGCCTGCCCGAGGAGGTCGGCCTTGGTTTCCGGGGCTGGTTCGGGGGCCGCGTCGGAGGTGGCCAGCGGGAACGGGCTCAGCCCGTTGTACCTGGCCACGATGGCGGCGAGCTGGTCCCGGCTGCCGCGGTCCTCGGTGAGGAAGAGCAGCGGCGTACGGAACTCCACGGTCCGCCCCTCGTGGTCCACGGCGGTGACCTTGAACCGGAAGGGGCTCTCAGAGCGGGTGGTGGGGAAGAAGTCGCAGGACTCGGGAGTGGGGATGTCGTTGGTGAGGTCGGGGGTGACCAGCGTGTCGATGCGCACGGTGGTGAAGGGGAACAGCGCGTTGGCCAGCGGGCCGGTCGCCGGGTCGCCGATCGGCAGGTCGCGTTTCGGGTCGTAGGTGCGCAGCGGCTCGCGTACGACGATGAACCGGCGCTGGAGGAGGTAGCCGGCGCGCGCGTCGTCGAACGTGCGCTCGGTGACCTGGATGAGGTCGGCCCGGTGTCCGAAGGGGCACAGGAAGCCGGAGAACATCAGGCGCACGTAGTGGTCGCGGCCCATGGTGGCGCGGTGTCGCCACTCCGAGAGCGTGACGCCCTCGGGGCGCTGGTCCTGCCACTGGCCCAGGCTGTCGAGCCAGCCGCCGACGGCCGACAGCATGAGGTTCTCCACCGTCACCGGCAGCGGCTTGAACGGCTGTCCCTCGGGCGTGGTCAGGCCGTCGTTGGCGGTCAGGTCCACGATGGCGCCGCGCTGCGGGCCGCTGATCGAGGCGGTGAAGGACTCGGGGGCGCCCGGGTCGGGGTCGCGGTCCCGGTTCCACACCGCGCGCACGGTCCGGTCGGCGGGCCGCCCGCTCGGGTGGGTCAGCCGGGTGTGCCACAGCTCGACCCGCTCCCCCGGCTCCGGGTCGATCGCCCCACGGTGAATCCACCGCGCCCGCTGCGAGGGTGAGAGCAGCAGTCGGTAGGGCAGTTCGATGCCGGTGTGCGGGCGGGCGGGGTCGGCCAGCGGGTCCTGCGGTACGCGCCCGGCCGCGCTGGCGGCGGCCGGCTGGGGCGCGGCGGCCTCGACCACGGCGCCGGCGGCGGTCGCCGCGGCGAGCGTCGCCTCGGTGCCGTAGCGGGCGCTGAGTTCGGCGGTGGTGCGCAGCAGACGCACCAGTGCGGTGGCCCGGAGCGCCGCGTCCGGGGCGGGGTCGGCACCGGCGTCGGCGTCGGCGTCGGCGGGAGTGGGTGGTTCGGGGACGGCGAAGCGGAGGGTGGCCGGGGAGTCGGGCTCGCGGGCCGCGTCCACGACGCGCAGCGGCAGCGTCCGCATGGCGTCGAGCAGCCCCTCCTCGGCGTACTCGACGGCGTCGTCGGGGCCCACCTCGAAGACCAGCACGCTGCGCCCGCTGATCAGCGAGCCGACGGGTGGGTCGGCCGGTGGAGTGGGGCTCTCTTCCTGGAACACCTCCTCCAGCACGTGCTGGGGGCCGAAGGTGACGACGAGGAGGCCGTCGCGTGCCGCGTCGGCGCGGATCAGGTAGCGGCGTCCCAACCGGTTCTCGATGACGAGGCCGACGAAGCTGAAGGCGAGGTCCAGCAGGTCGGTGCCGCGTAGGACGCGAAGTGGTGACGGTGAGCTCATGATGCCCCTCGGGCCGTGCGCTCGGGGATGGGCGGAGGCGGAACAAAAGCGGCCACCTGCCCGGGAGTCCAGCCGCCGCGAGCAGGCACATGCTGCGTCTAGCGCTTATCTATCGCGCACGGCGCGAGCGCAGTAGCGCCCGAACGGGTGATGCGGGAGCCCGCCCCGCGCGGCCCGCGACCCGCTGCACCACGCTCCGGGCGCCCGTACACCCGTCCGCCGCACCCCGCTGACGTGGCCGTGTCGCCGGCATGACGCGGCCCCGCTCCCCGCCCGCGCGCCGGCGCGCGCCCGGCACGTCGAGGGGGCGGCCGGGCACGCGGGGAGGGCGAACGGACGGGGGCGGGGCGAACGCGCGGGGACGAACGGGGACGGGGGCGCGGGGGCAGGCGCGCGGGGAGGGAAGGGAGGTCGAGCGCGAGGAGGTTCTGGCGGGGTCAGCGCACGCGCCGCGCGCGCTCGAAGTGCTGGGCCAGGGTGTGGAAGGACTCCTTGGGCTCCCAGTGCCAGTCGGACGTGGGGTCGTCGGGCCGCGCCCTGATGGTCTTGACGATGCTGTAGCTCGCCATGTCGAGGTCGTACAGCGGGTCGGCGACGTGCGGCGAGCCCGGGCTGACGAAGCTGAACGCCATCGCCGCGTACAGGTCCATCGACTCGAAGACGCCGAACACCTCGCCCAGGTAGGCCGCCTGGGTGCGTTCGCTGCGCACGAGGCCGCCCTTGATACGTGGCGGCCGCACGCCGTAGTCCACGACGTTCCAGCCCATGCCACCGTGGTCGGGGGCGTCGACGAAGGTGCAGGTGCCGCACTCCGCGATCGCCACCGGCTTTCCCCAGCGCTGGAGGGTGCGCAACTCGCGGACGTAGTCGGCGTGGCGCTGGTGGTGTCCGTAGTAGTTGACGCTGACGATGTCGAAGAGGCTCCAGTCCACCTCCTCGTCGGCCGCCGCGCCGTACGTCAGCGCGCCCCGGAAGACGGACCTGCCCACCGCTGCCGCGCGGGCGGTGAACGAGCGCAGCCGGCGGGCCAGTTCCCTGGGGTCGTACGTCCCGTTCAGCAGGTTCTCGACGCGCTCCAGCACGTTGTCACCCGGCACGATGCCGGGCACGTAGAGCACGAACTCGCAGCCGACGCTGAGGTGGACCTCGGCGCCGCCGCGGCGCAGCCGCTCGGCGTGCCGGCCGGCTTCCGCGAGGTGGTCCAGGATCTCTCGTTCGGGGCGGTCCGCCAGCCGGGGTTGGAGCCAGACGTGCAAGCCGCGCTCGGCCGCCTCCGACGAGGTGGCCGCCAGGTGGTCGATGCCGTCACCCCAGACGGAGACGGTGCTCGCGTGCAGCTCGTCCTTGGTGGCCCGGATGTCCGCGCGCATCCTGGCCGGGGTCCACCCCGCGTCGACGGCCTCCTCGCCGACCTCGTAGCACACGCCCCGGTGGGTGAGCCCGCCTCCTCGCCGCGCCCCGGTCGTGGGGCGCCCCGCGTCCGACGCCGGTGTCGCTCCCCGTTCCGTGGCTGCCGCTGGGCCCGCGCCCAACAGCGTCCCCGTCGCCGCCGCGCCCCCGGCGGCTCCCGCCAGGGCCAGGAACCCCGCCCGGCTGATCCCGTCGCTGCGCACCGCGCCTCCTCCGTGTCGTCCCGTGGTCGGTCCGCGCCCGTACTCGCCGGGCGTCGCTCCAGTGTGGGAAGCGCGGGCGCGCCCCCGCGTCATCCCTCGGGCCAGGGGGTGGCGACCAAGGGATGAACGGGGGGCGGGGGTCGGCTACTTAAGTCGGTCAGGCGGCGCTCACGGCAGGTGGGTCTGGTCGCGTCGTGCCTCCAGGCGGGACTCGCGCACGCCGCGGCCCACGGTGTCCACGCGCTCGGTCAGGTCGTCGAGCCGCTTGTCCAACCGCTCCAGGTGGCGCCGCATCCCGGCGACGGCGTGCACCAGGGAGCGGACCGTGGGGTCCAGCTCCGGATCGGCGACCACGACCCCCGGGGTGAGCAGGTTCTCCAGGAGCACCCCTTCCTCGGCGAGCCGCTGGTAGGCGGCGGCGACCGCCTTGGTGAGCACGCCCAACTCGGTTGCCAGGGCATCGGGTTCCGGCAGGGCGTCACCGGGCTGGTAGACGCCGTCGGTGATGTCGCGCCGCACCCGCGCCACGACCTCGTCCGACCTCAGTAGCTTTCGCATCCGCTCCATGCTCCGAACGTAGCCCCTCGCCGGGCCGCCCGTGCGGGCGCCTGCGGGTCGGCCGCGGGGCGCGGCGCGAGGGCGCCCCGCGGGTGGGGTGGAGTAGCCGCCGCCGTCCGCGCAACCCCCCTCGGGCGTGCTTGGCGCGGCCGGACAGCGGCCTCTCCGGGCTGCGGCTCCCCCGGGCCGCAGTGGCGCGGGCCGTGCCGCTCGTCATGCTCGCGGTCACGGTGGCGCCGGCGCAGTGGGCTGGCCGGGCGCGGCGTCCTGGTCGCGTCGTGTCTGCGGACGACGCGACCAGGCGGTTCCCCCCGTGCTCCGGGCCGTGGGCCCCCTGCTGAACGGCGAGCCGGATGCGGTGCCCTGGCGACGTGTCCCGCTCCCCGTTCACGGTCCACTGTGCCGCGCGGGCGGTCGGCCCGTCATGGGCTCAGAGTGCACGGTTCCTTGGCATGGCGTGCACCCGGGCCACGGCGGGCGGGAGCCGTCGCGTGCCGTGCGGCCGGCTCACGCGTGGCGTGCGCGTACGGCCAGCGCGGCGGCCAGGGCGGTCGGCAGGAGGAGCAGCGTGAAGGCGGCGGCGTACCCGGCCGGGTCCGGGGAGCCGACGCCCAGGCAGGCGTTGAACAGGGCGGCGGCGAGGCCGAGGACGCTGATCTGGCCCAGGTTCTGGTTGGTCTGCATCGCGCTGCTGGCGTAGCCCTGCCGGTCGGGCGGGCTGTGGGCGAGTGAGAGCACGGTGAGGGACGGGGCGTACATGCCCATGCCGACGGCCGCGACGGGCATGGCCGCCGCCGCGGTGTACGCGGGAACCGACGCGAGCGTCCCCACGGCGGCGATCACCACGGCCGCCATCTGCACCAACGCGCCGGCCACCACCAGTCGGTAGCGGGGGCAGCGCGGGAGCAGGTGGCCCTGCACCCAGGAGGAGGCGGCCCAGGCCAGGGCGGCTCCGGTGAAGGCCAGGCCGATCACCATGGGGGGCGCGTCGCGTTCGGTGACCAGCAGCAGCGGAACGAACGCCTCCAGCGTGAAGAAGACGCCCGAACCCAGGCCGCACAGCAACACGGTGGCCGGCAGGCCGCGCGCCGCGCGCCAGGTGCCCGGCGGCAACAGCCTGGGGGCGAAGACGACGAGGAGCGCGATCCCGCCCGCCGCGAACAGCAGGTGGCGCGGGTCCCAGGCCGAGACGCCGTACTGGGCGAGCGCCGCGCCCACGCTCACCCCCAGGGCGACCAGCAGGGCGGGGCGCGCGGGTTGGTCGGCGGCCGGCTCGGCGGGGCGCGGGCGGGAGTGGGCGCGCAGCGCCGCCATGACGACCAGCGTGGGCAGCAGGGTGAGGCCGGCGAGGCCGAAGAACACGGCGCGCCAGGACCACCATTCGGTCACCAGGCCGGCCAACGGCGGGCCGACCAGCGACGGAACGATCCAGCAGGCGCTCATCAGGGCGAGCGCGCGCGGGCGCAGGGACTCGGGGTACGCCTGGCCGATGGCGGTGTTGATCGCCACCGCGACCATGCCACCGGCCACGCCGTCCAGGAAGCGCCCGGCGGCCAGTTGCCAGATCGTGGTGCTGGCGCCGGAGACGAGGAGGGTGACCACGGCCAGCACCAGGCCGACGGCCAGCGGGCGGTGCGCCCCGGCGCGGTCGGCCCAGTGCCCGCCCAGCACGCCGCCGAGCAGGCTCGCGGCCACGAAGCACCCGGCGACCAGGGGGTAGAGGGTCACCCCGTCCAGGGCCCGGGCCGCGGTCGGCAGGGTGGGGACCACGGCCAGCGCGGCCAGCCCGGTCAGGAACATCACCGCGGCGAAGCTGGCGGTGGCGGTCGCGTACGTCCGGGAGAACAGGCCCTCGTCGGTGGCTTCGGCCGGGGCCAGCGCGCGGTCAGTCATCGGCACCCGCACGCCGGCTGCTGTCGCCCTCGGAGCCCTGGTGGCAGGGGCCGACGGGACGTGCCTCGAAGCACCTCGGGCGCGGGTCGGCCGGCGCGGTGGCAGGGCGGAGGGCGGCGTCGGGGTGGGGGCACCCGAGGCCGTGGTGGGCGTCAGTCACAGCGGGACCCTAGCCAGTGGGCCCGGGGGCGTCGATCGATTTGTGGGGCGGGAGCGCCGGCGGAGCACAAGGACCGGACCCACGTTGTTCAGTGGTCGCGGCGCGGCTTGCTGAACAATCCGCGCGCCGCTGACCTGGGTGGGCCGGCGACTTCCGGGGTGGTCAGGGCACCCGACGCCGCTGGCTCCGGGGCGCCTGGGAGGGGGCCCGGTAGGCGGGGTGGGAACAGGCCCGCCCGTCAGTCCACAGCATCGCGTGCGGGGTTCCGCGCGCCGCCGAGAGGGGATCCGAACATGCGGAAGAAGGGCAGTCCGGGCACGGCCCGGGGGTTGGTGGCCGCCGCCTCGATGGCGGCACTCGTGGTGGCGGTGCCGGCGGACGGCGGCGTCGCGGCGCCGGCCGCCCCCTGGCTGGCGCAGCCGCACTGCGCGGCGGGCCGCATACCCGGCGCGCACGACGCGGAGCCCGTGGCGGACGCCGCCGCGTGCGCGCCGACCGAGGGCGGCCAGGGCGCGGCGCAGGGGTCGACCGCCGGTGCCGGGCCGGCGCTCGCGGAGGCGGCGCGCACGGCGGCGGGACGCCACGACTGGGGCCCGCCGCTGGGCAGGTGGTCGGACGAGTTCGACTACGGCTCGGCCGGCAGGCCGGCCGAGCCCGACCCGGACAAGTGGAAGCCGGCGGGCGGCGGGGTCGCCAAGTGCTGGCCCGGGCACGCGGGCAACGGCAGGCGGTGCGACAAGAACACCCGGGTGTACGGCGGGGTGTTGCGCCAGACCGGCGAGGCGAACGGCGACAGCGGCTGGCTCGCCTCGCGGTACGGGCAGCGCTACGGCCGCTGGGAGACGCGGGTCCGTTCCGAGGGCGTCGGCGAGAACAACGGCCGGCAGTACCACCCGCTGTTGATCCTGTGGCCGGACTCGGAGCGGTGGCCGCAGGACGGGGAGTACGACTACCTGGAGAACGGCGCGCCGGGCGAGGAGTGCGCGGAGGCGTTCATCCACTACCCGCACGACCCGGACGTGCCGGTGCAGCAGAAGTTCGCGCAGAAGTGCGGCGTGGGCCTGTCGGCGTGGCACAACATCGCCATCGAGTGGACGCCCGACCACGTGCGCGGCTTCGTCGACGGCGTCCAGTGGTACAGCTTCTCCGGTGGCGCGAACGCCGACCGCGAGTGCATCCAGTGCGCCCCGTCCATGCACCAGACGATCCAGCTCGACAACTTCTACGGCTCGAACCTCCAGGGCGCGGTCTACGAGGTGGACTGGGCGCGGGTCTACCCGTACTCCCCCGACTCACCCTGACGCCCTGGCTCTCCCCGGCCCACCCAAGGCTGTCGACGACCGGCGCGGGGCGTCCGGTCAGCGGCAGGGTGGGTCGTAGGGCAGGTGGTGGACGTGGCGCCGCCAGGTGGCGCGGGTGAGGGTGGCGCCGGAGGCGGCGCACGTGCGGGCGAGCGCGTGGGTGACGGGGAGCAGCCACACGCGGGTGGTGGCGTCGTAGCTGCCGGTGGCCAGGGCGGTGCCGCTCGGGTGGTAGGCGAGGGAGGTCACGGAGTCGTTGTGGCCGGTGATCCCGTCGCCCACGGGACGGGCGGCGGCCGGTCGGCTGGTGTCCCACAGCCGTACGGCGTTGTCGCTGGCGGCGCTGGCCAGTTGGCGCCCGTCGGGCCGGAAGGCCAGGGCGTGCACGGTTTCCTCGTGCCCGGTCAGGGGCTTTCCGGCCGGCGTCGGCCGCCGGCGGTCGGTGACGTTCCACAGGCGGACCCTGCGGTCGGCGCTGCCGGTGGCGAGCGTCGCGCCGTCCGGGCTGAACGCCACGGCGGTGACGAAGCCGTCGTAGTCGGCCAGGGGTTCGCCCAGCGGACGGGGGCGGCTCGGCTCGGCCACGTCCCACAGGCGCGCGGTGTTGTCCTCGGCGCCGCTGGCGAGGGTGTGTCCGTCGGGGCTGAAGGCCACGGAGGTCGGCATGTCCCGGTGGCCGGTGAGCGGGCGCCCGGTGCGTCGCGGGTGGCGTGGGTCGGCCAGGCTCCACAGCCGGATGGCGTCGTCGCCGCCGGCGCTGGCCAACAGGCGGCCGTCCGGCCGGAAGGCCAGGCCGGTGACGGGGGCGTGGTGGTCGGCGAGCGGCTCACCCAGCGGTCGCGGGTGGGCCGGGTCGGCCACGTTCCACAGCCGCACCGTCTCGTCCTCGCCGGCGCTGGCCAGGTAGCGGCCGTCGGGGCTGAAGGCGAGGGAGGACACCGCGCCGTCGTGCCCGACGAGGTCGGCGCCCCTGCGCGGCCGGGCCGGGCGGGAGGTGTCCCACAGCCGGATGTCGCCGCCCGTGCCGGCGCTGGCCAGCAACCCTCCCCGGGGGTGGAAGGCGACCGTGTTGACGGGTTGGGTGTGCCCGGTCAGCAGCGTGTCGGGCAGGCGCCACAGCCGTACGGTCTGGTCCCGGCCCGCGCTGGCCAGGGTGCGGCCGTCGGGGGCGAACGCGACCGTCCACACGCCGTCGGTGTGGTCGGTCAGCGGCCGGCCCAGCACGCGCGGGTAGTCCGGGTTCTTCACGTACCACAGCCGCACCGTGTCATCGAGCCCGGCGCTGGCCAGGGTGTGGCCGTCCGGGCTGAAGGCGAGGGACCAGACAGCGTCGTCGTGGCCCGTCACCGGCTCGCCCCTCGGTCGCGGGCGGTCGGGGTCGGTCACGTTCCACAGCCGGACACTCCGGTCGTAGCCGGCGCTGGCCAGCGTGCGCCCGTCCGGGCTGAACGCCAGCGCCCACACCGGCTCCTGGTGCCCGGTGAGCGGACGGCCGCGCGGGGTGGGCCGGGCGGGGTCGGTCATGTCCCACAGGCGTACGGTCTCGTCGAAGCCGGCGGTGGCCAGCGTCGCCCCGTCCGGGCTGAAGGCCACGGAGCGCACGCCGTCGGCGCCGTCGGCGACCAGGGGCTTGCCGAGCGGGCGGGCCCGCTCCGGCCGGCTCAGGTCCCAGCGCCGGACGGTGCTGTCATCGCTGCCGCTGGCCAGGGTCCGCCCGTCGGGTGAGAACGCGAGCGAGATGACGCCGTCCTCGTGCCCCCGGAGCGGCCGGCCCACCGGAACCGCGCGGGCCGGGTCGGAGACGTCCCACAGTCGCACGCGGCCGTCGTGCCCGGCGCTGGCCAGCAGCGCCTGGTCGGGGCTGAACGCCAGGGCGCGCGGCCCCTCGGCGCCGTGCGCGGTCAGCGGCCGTCCCACGGGCCTGCGCCGTCCTTCGGAGACGTCCCAGAGCCGGATCGTACGGTCCCGGCTGGCGCTGGCCAGCAGCCGCCCGTCGGCGCTGAAGGCCACCGCCGGGATGAACCCCCGGTGGCCGGTGAGCGGTGCGGACAGCGGGCCGTGCGCGTCGGTGACCAGACGCGTGTAGAGCCCGTCGCTCGCGCGCCGGTGGTAGGCGGTCGCGTCGAGTTGGGCTGCCAGCGAGGTCCGCGAGCCGCGCAGCGCGTCGGCCTCGGCGGTGATCTGGTGGAAGACGGCGGTGTCGCGCTCGGAGCGTGCCGTGCCGCGCTGTTGGACGGCGACGACGGCGGCGCCGGTGGCCAGCAGGGCCAGGGCGGCGAGGCCGGCGATGGCCGAGCGGCGCAGCCGCAGGGCGCGCCGGCGGTGGCGCACCGACGCGGCGAGGAACGACTGTTCCAGCGCGGTGAGTTCGCGCTGGCCGCCCGCCGGAAACGCCTCGGTGGCGGCGGCCAGCCGGCTGCCTCGGTAGAGGCCGCCCGGATCGCGGTCCAGGTCGTGCCAGGCGCGGGCCGCGTCGGTGAGCCTGCGGTGCAGGCGCAGCCGATCGCGTTCGGCCTCCACCCAGCGGCGCAGCCGGGGCCAGGAGCTGATCAGGGCCTCGTGGGCCAGCTCGACGGTGTCGCCGTCGATGACGAGCAGCCGGGCGGCGGCCAGCCGTTCCACCACGGCGGTGGCGTCCTCGGCCGCCTCGAAGTCGAGTTCGCCCCAGTCGATGGGCCGGCGGGTGGCCGCCGTGCCCCGCCCCGGGGTGACCATGCGGAGCAGGATCTGTCGGGCCAGGTCGGCCTGGGCCGGGGTGAAGCGCCCGTAGGCGTCCTCCGCGGTGCGTGCGATGGCGCCGCGCAGTCCCCCGGCGACCTCGTACGCGGCCTCGTTGAGCGCCGCGCCCTTGCGCCGGCGCCAGGTCTCCAGCAGGGCGTGCGACATGAGCGGCAGGCCGCCCGGCTCGCCCTGGACCTCGGCCAGGATGCGGTCGGTCAGGGAGCGTTGGACGACCAGGCCCCGGCTGCGGGCGGGCCTGGTGATCGCCTCTCGCAGCTCCGCGTCGCTCATCGGTCCCACCAGCACGGTGGCGTCCTGCATGGCGGCGGTCAGCCCCGGGTGCTCGGTGCACGGGTCGAGGAAGTCGGCCCGCACGGTGATCACCACGCCCAGCCGGTGTCGCGGCTCGCGCGCGGCCAGCAGGCGGTCCAGGAACGCGGCGCGCTCGGCCGGGTCCTCGCACAGCGTGAACAGTTCCTCGAACTGGTCGACCAGCAACCAGGTGTCGCCCGTGCCCTCGGCGGCCTCCAGGCGCGTGGCGTGCGTACGCAGCGGGTGGGCGCCGGGGGTGAGGATGCGGACCGCGGCCACCGGGCGCCGGGCGTCGTCGCCCGCGCGCAGCCGGGGCACGAGGCCGGCCCGCAACAGCGACGACTTGCCGCTGCCGGACGGCCCGAAGACGGCGATGAAGCGGTGCTCGCGCGCGAGGTTCGCCAGGCGTTCGGTGAGCGCCTCGCGGCCGAAGAACACGTCGGCGTCGGCCACGTCGAAGCGGGCGAGCCCCCGGTACGGCGCGACGCTCTCGCCCTGCTCCGCCGGGCGCAGCACCGCCTGGTCGACCCGGCGCCAGCGCTCCTCCCACTCGGCGGGGTCCGCCGCGCAGGCCCGTACGTAGGCGAGCGTGACCGCCAGCGACGGCAGCTTCTCCCCCGCGGCGGCCTGCGACAGGGCGGTGACCGAGTAGCCGGCGCGCTGCGCCATGGTCCGGTAGGTGGGGTTCCCCGCCCCGCGTCGCAGCTCGCGTAGCGCGTGCGCGAACCCCGGCACCGGGCCGGCACCGGGGTCCAACGGAATCTCACGACGTCCCACGCTGCCCGCCCCACCGCTGCCAACTCACCACGCCCGTCCGCCGTTTGTGTCGCGCGGACGCACCGGACGGCTCTTACGGTAGGCAGCCGGCAGCGCGCTGTGCAACCGAGCGCTCACGCTCCAAGCGCCCCCGGACCGAGGGTTTCGGGCGGCGCGTCGGGCCCTGGTCCGCGTCCGCGCCCGCGGCCTGGCGCGAGCGCGCGAACACGCTCCCGGTGTGGGACGCCGCGGAGACGGCCAGCGTTGGTCACCTGGACGAGATCGCCCACACCGTCGGCGGCGGCGTCCGTCCCCTGCCCGCTCACTCCGGTCCACCGAGGCGGAGGGCGTCCTTCATCTCGCTGAGCTTCGCGGCTGCCGTCTCGGTCCACTCCCGTGGCTGTCCAGCGACGCGGAGGGCGTCCTCGATCTCGCCGATCTTCGCGGAGGACAGCACGCCTACCCGCTCGACCAGGTCGTCCCGGGACACGGTGGTCAGCCACGTGCACGGGGTGAGGCCCGGGCGCGGGAACGCGAACCGCAACACGCCCTCGAAGGGCAGTCCTTCCGTGGCGCCCACGGCCACTTCCACGCCCAGACCGCTGATGTCGACGCCCGCCGGAGCGACGACCTGCATCGCCCGGAGCCCGGACGTCTCGTCTCCCGGCAGCAGCACGACCGGCCGTCGCTCGTCGAACTCGACCCACCAGACTTCGCCGTGTCGCATAGGTCCTCCTGGCACGTTCCGCGGTGCGGGCGCTGTGAAAGCGGGTGCGGCCACCGTTGACCATCGGTGTGTGCGGACTGGGGAGCACGCGGTGGCCGCAGGTCACAGCGTAGGCCGCGCCCGCTGGCGGGAGTCGTGGGAGGGCCCGACGCAGCGAATAGCGGGCCGCTTCGCGCGGGCTCACCCCCGGCGCCCGGCACGAGGCCCGACCAAGCTCGCGCCCGTCACCGTCACCGCCACCACCAAGCCGCCTTTCACCACACGAGATCACGATCCACGGCCGGAGTACCAACTCCCGCAAGATCGGCCGCCGTTCCTCGCTCTGTCGAGTTTCGGCCCGGCGGCGGTAGCCTGGGCCGCATAAAGCGCGGGGACTACGGCACCACGAGTACGCTGCAGGGTTACGAAGGCGGGGGAATGACTATGGTGTCCAACGCGGCGGACTGGAAGACGAGGGCCAGGTTATCGCCGGCGGCCCGGGCCGAAGTGGCGGAACAATTCTTTCGACGGCTGGGGAGCGTCGGCAGCCCCCTGGTCAGCGAAGCGTCGCTCAGCCAATTGTTGAGCAGGCAGGTCCAACTACTCCTGAACGATCTCGGTCGCGGTGACGCGGCCGGGAACGGGCGCCGTTCACAGCCGAGCGAGGAATCGCTGCGGGGCGCGGCCGAATTCAGCCGAAGACGCGCCTCTCTCGAGATCCACCCGACCGAGACCGTGCGCGCCGCCGGCCTCTTCTACGAGCTGACGCTGCCCGTGCTGATCCGCGAGACGCTGGGCGAGGGGGCCACGCCCGACGCGGTGCTCGACCTGGCACTGGACCTGCACGACGCGGTGATGACGCAGATCGCGCTCGGCTGCGTCGGGTACATCACGTTCCTGCGCGAGAAGATCCACAGCTCGCACCGCGACGAGCGGCGTCGCATCGCCCGGGACCTGCACGACCGGGTCTCGCACGAGATCCTGGTGGCGCTGCTCAGCACCGAACTGTGCGACGGGGCGCTGACCCGCGATCCGGAACTCGCCCGCACCCGGCTCAAATCGACCGAACAGGCGCTCCGCGAGGCGCTGCAAGTGATCAGCGAACTCTCCGGCGAGCTTCGCGATTCGACGACGAACACGGACTTGGAACGTTCGCTCAAGCAGTTTCTCGAATCCGCAATTCCGCAGGACGTGCGGGTCGATTTCGCGGCGACCGGAGACATTGGCGGACTTCCCGGACCGGTGGCGGAAGAGTTGTACTACATGCTGCGCGAGGCGATCAGAAACGCGCTGCGACATTCCGCCCCGCGCCACATCCGGATCACGCTGCGCGTGTCGGGATTGCTCGTGCAGGCCCTGGTCTCCGACGACGGCAGGGGATTCGACGTACGGACGGCCTCGCGGGCGCGGCACGACGGACTCACCTCCCTCCGCGAACGGAGCGAACTGCTCGGCGGAAAGGCGCGGGTGCACAGCGCGGTAGGGCGCGGCACCACCGTTGGCGTGTCCATTCCCCTGGTCAACTGGTAACCGATGACCGCATCCACGGACCCCACCGACCGGACGAGGGCCATCGTGGTCGACGACCACACGCTCTTCCGGGAGTTGCTGGCCGGCCTCCTCGCCCAGGAACCCTGGCTCGACGTGGTGGCCCAGGGGGACAGCGGCCCGGCCGCCGTGGCCCTGGCCCGGCAGCACCGGCCGGACATCGCGCTGCTGGACGTGCAGATGCCGGGCCCCGGCATCCGCACCACCGTCCTGGAGATCCACCGGCACTGCCCGCAGACCCACTGCGTCGTGCTGACGATGCGCGACGACCCGGCGCTCCTCAGGAGCCTGATCGACGCCGGCGCCGCCGCCTACCTGTTGAAGTCCGTCTCCAGCCGGGAGTTGCTCGCCTCCATCCGCTCGGTGATCACCGCACCGGACCGCATCCACCTCTCCATCTCGCGCGACATGATCAAGGCGTTCGACTCGCCGGGCGGCGGCACCTCGCCGCTGTCCCCACGGGAGGCGGAGATCCTGCGCCACGTCGCCCAGGCGCACAGCAACGCGGAGGTCGCGGCGGCGCTGTTCCTGGCCGAGACGACCGTCAAGCGGCACCTGACCAACATCTACCGCAAGTTGGGGGCCACCTCGCGGGTCGACGCCATTCGCCGCGCCCACGAGGCGGGCATCCTGGAGCCCTACCCGTAACCACCCCCGCGCCCGCCCCGCGGCTCGGGTCGACCGCGCTCCCCCGCGGTCGCCGGGGCGGCGCGGGGCCTGGCGCGCCGCGCCGCCGTGGCCCGCGGGGCGCCGAGCCGCGCCGTGCGACGCGGACCGGGTTCCGGCCGCCACGCTCAGGACTCGTGCGGGAGGGCGACGGTGAGCCGGTAGTTGCACGCGCCGGTGTGGGCCAGTTGGCACAGGCCGACGCCGGGGTCGATCTCGGCGGGCAGGTCCATGGCCTGCAACCAGCCGGTGAGGCGCTCGCCCGGCCCGCAGTGGTAGACCTTGTCGATCCCGGCGCGCTTGACCCCCTTGTACGCGAAGCAGGTGGACACCTCCAGGTGCTGGACGCCGTCGGCGTACGACTCCCGCGCCGCGAACAGCGAGCCGAGGTAGAGGTCCACCGCCGTCTGGAACAGGCGGCGGTACTGCTCGACGGTCTCGACCTTCTCGACGCCGAGGCTGCGCATCAGCCGCACCATCTCCTGGCGTCCGAACTCGCGCACCACCTGGATGTTCGCCTCGTTGGCCCCGTCGATGCCGCGCTGGGTGGCGGTCTGGTAGTACCAGAGCCCGTCGGTGGCCATCCACGAGCGGCGCAGGAGTTCCTCGCGCTCCGTGGCCGTGAGGTGCTCCGGTGACTGTGCCGCGTCGGTCATGATCTCTTCCTCCGGTCCGTGGGCCCGCGTCACTCGCCGGCCCGCTCCTCGGCATCCAGCAGGGCCCCGATGCCGTGTCGTTGTAGCTTTCCGCTGGAGGTACGCGGCAGGGCGCCCCTGCGAGCCAGGATGACCTTCCGCGGCGAGATGCCGACCGCGTCGGAGACGGCGTGCCTGAGCTGGCTGACGAGTTCGGCCCGTACCGCCGGATCAGACTCCTTGGTCTCGGCGACCAGTGCAAGCCCCTCGCCGTCGGGCGTGGCGAGGGACGTGGCCAGAACGGCGTGGTTCGCCACCCCGGGCACCCGGCCGGCGACCAACTCGATGTCGCTGGCGTGGTAGTTCTGCCCGAAGACGATGATCACTTCCTTCGTGCGGCCCACGATGAAGAGTTCGCCGTCGTGCCGCAGCCCGAGGTCCCCGGTGGACACCCACCCGTCCGCGTGCACCACGCCGTGGTTGGCGGCCTCGCCCGCCTCGTACGTGCTCATCACCGCGGCGCCCCGGATCTGGACCTCACCCACCCGCCCCTCGCCGGCGGGTTCGCCCTCCGGGCCGGCGACGAGCCGTACTTCCGTGTCGGCCACCGGATGCCCGACCGAGACCAGTTCCCTGGCCGTCGCGGCACCGCCGGCGTCCACGCCACCCACACCCACCCCGCCGGGACCGGCGGTCCCGGCGGCCTGTTCGGGCACCGGCTCCACCACTCCGTCGGCGAGCGGCCCGCGGCGTACCCACAGGCTGCGCACCGGGCGTCCCAGCGGTGGGAAGGTGACCGCGAGGCTGCCCTCGGCCAGGCCGTAGACCGGCAGGAAGGCCGTGGGACGGAAGCCGGCCGGGGCGAAGTGCGCGGAGAACCGGCGGAGCATGTCCGGGTCGATGGCCTCCGCCCCGTTCAGGGCGACCCGCCAGGACGAGAGGTCGAGCCCGCGCACCTCGGACGGGGGCACCTTGCGCATCGCGTACAGGTAGCCGGAGTTGGGGGCGGTGGCGGCGGTCGCCCGGTGGCGGCTGATCAGGCGCAGCCAGCGGCCGGGGTCGCGCAGGAAGTCCTCGGGTGGCAGCAGCAGGGTCTGCGCGCCGTGCAGCGCGGGGGTGAGCAGCATGCCGATCAGCCCCATGTCGTGGAAGAGGGGCAGCCAGCTACAGGACACCTCCGCCTCGGTGACGCCGAGCGCCTTGCCGATGGCCGTGACGTTGGCCAGCAGGTTGGCGTGGCTGAGCACCACGCCCTTGGGGTGCGCGCTGGTCCCGGAGGTGTACTGGACGAGCCCGGGTTCCTGGTCGGACACCTCCAGGTGGTGGGCCGTGGCGGCTGCGGTACGCGCCACGTCGAGCACCTCGAACTCGCCGCCCGGGCCGCCGAGTTCGGGTCCGATCAGTCGGCTCAGCGTGGCGTCGGAGAGCACCACGCGCACCTGAGACTGCCGCATGGCCAGGGCGATCCGGCGCAGGTGGATGTCGAGCGACGCGAACCGTACGGGCGGCGGCAGCGGGACGGCCACCGCGCCCGCGGCCCACACGCCGAACAGGGCCCGGGCGAAGTCGATCGAGGTGGGCAGGGCGATGGCCACCCGCTCGCCCCGCCGCACCCCGCGCTCCAGCAGCCCCTGGGCCAGCCGCCCCGCCTCCTCGTACAACTGGTCGTAGGTGACGTGCTCGGCTTCCGTGTCGCCTCGGAAGAGTCGGATGCCGTGGCCGGTGTCGCGGCCCGCCACCTCGGCCAGCGCTCGGACCAGGCTCACGCGGCGGCTCGCTGCCGGTACAACTCGGCGACCAGCTTCTGGAACTCGCCGACGGTCTGGATGCGGAAGGTGACGTCGTCCTCGATCTCGATGTCGAAGGCTTTCTCCGTCTTCAGGATGACCTGGAGCACCCGCATCGAGTCGACGTTGGGCAGAGCCCGGAAGTGCTGGTCGCCGGACAGGTCGGCGACCGGCACGTCGATCTCCTGGGCGATGATCTCAAGGACCTTCTCGTGGACGTCCATCTGGTTCATTCCCCCTGGTTGGCTGGTTGGTTGGCGGTACGTAGCGCGGTGACGAGCCGGCTCGGCAGGTGCCGGCCCTGTTCGGTCAGGACCTGTTCGGTGAGCAGGCGGAAGGTGCCGTCGGCCGCGGCGACGAGGTCCCGGCCGTGCAGCAGTTCGCCGCTGGCCCGTACGGCGTGCTCGTCGCGCCGGGTGATCTCGGCGCGTGCGGTGTACTCGACGCCGGTCTCCATGGGCTTGCCGTAGCGAACGCGCAGGCCGGTGGTGAACGCCGAGATCCAGCCGGCCCGGTAGACGGCCTGCGCCAGGGTCTCGTCCAGGATGGTGGCGACGATGCCGCCGTGGATGACACCGGGGAAGGACTCGTAGTCGGAGCCGAGCGTGAACCGCGTACTGAAGCCGTCGCCGTCGGCGTCGAAGAGGAGTCGTAGGCCGATGGGGTTGTGCGGGGCACAGCCGAAGCAGTTGGACGGGTTGTCGGTCCGTGGGTCGAAGGAGGCTGACTCCGGCAAGCGACTCACTCCTCGTCAGGGTGGGTGGTACGGGCTGGCCCGGGGCGTGGCCCCCGGCCTGTGCCCGGCCGGCCCGGGGCCCGGGCCGGCGGGCGCGCCGGTCTGTGGGGTGGGCCGGCGTGGGCCGGTGGGGTCAGATGAGCGAGCGCAGCTTGCGCTTGATGTCCCGCGACGATTCGATCGAGTCGTCCTCGACCAGGCGCCGCAACATCTGCAACACCTTGCCGTCGGCGGCGTCGGTGGCCTCCTGCTTGACCGACTCGATGCGTCGGATGCCCTTGGCCGAGGTGGAGTGCGGGTAGAAGTGGCCGGCCGGGTGCTTGAGCCCCTCGCTGCGGTCGGCCAGCCAGACGTACGCCATCTTGAGCGCGGCGATCTGGCTCGCGCGGTTGTCGTCGCACAGCTCCTGGGCGAAGACGAAGAAGGCCCGGGCGTGCCGCGACTCGTCCCGCCCGAGCAGCTTCCAGATGTTGCGGACCACGGGTTCCTTGGTCTCGGCGGCGAGGCACCGGTACAGCTCGGCCGCGCGGGCCTCGGAGATGATGTTCATCATGAGGGTGCCGGTGCGGGTGTCGCCGATCGGGTACGGCTCGCGCTTGTACAGCGCGTGCTTGGAGCGCACCTTGATGCCCAGCTTGTCCAGGCAGCGGGCCTGCACCAGCGAGTGCCTGGCCTCCTCCGCGCCCCAGCTCAACGCCCATGAGGAGAAGCTGGTCTCGCCCTGCCACTCGCGCAGGAAGTTGTGCGCGCCGGGCAGGGTGCCGAACTCGATGATCGCGGCCTCGGTGAGGAAGTCGACCTCCTCCGGGCTCATCAGGCGCGGGTCGAGCCGGTCGAGGTCGAGCTCGCGCCAGTCCCAGCGGGTGGTCTCGAACCAGTCGAAGATCTTGTTCCACGTCATGTCGAGGTAGAAGTCGGTGTACAGCGGGTCCAGGACCAGCGAGTTGTACGCCCGCAGGCCGATCTCGACCGTGTCGGTGAACCCGAACCCCTCCAGGGCGGAGGGGGCCACGATGTCCTCGACGTCCAACGCCTCGGCCCAGCCGGGCACCGGCCCGCCCGCGGCCTCGCCGACGACGAACACCCGGGTCTTGGTGAACTCCGCCTTGCCGCGCAGCGTGCGCACCGCCGACGGTATGGAGGTGCCGTTGCCGCCGACGTACGCCACGGCGAGTTCGGTGCCCGGCTCCAGCTCGTGCAGGTAGCGCTCGAAGGTGTCCGGCTGTGAGCGGTCGAGGCCGATCTCGCCGAAGCGGGCCAGGGAGAGTTGCTCGGCGAGCGTGGTGCCGGGCAGGCAGTCGACGAAGACGATGCGTGTCGTGCTCATGGGTTTTCCCTTCGGAGTGGATGTGCTGGGCGCTCCTCGACGGGCCCGGCGGGCAGTCGCCCGGCGGCGGGACGCGGTGCCATGCCGAGGGCGGCCACGGCACCGAGCAGCATGAGCGCCCCGATGGCGACCCAGGCGTGGACGAACGCCCGGTGCGTCGCGTCGTAGGTGTGCGGGGTGCCGAGGATCGCGATCAACAGGCTGATGCCGAGCACGCTGCCGATCTGCCGGCTCATGTTGACCACCGCGCTGCCCGTGGAGAACCGGGCTTCGGGCAGGTCCGCGGTGGCCGACGCCAGGATCGTGGGAAGCGCGAGCCCCACGCCCGCGCCGCCGATCAGCCAGCCGGGCAGCAGTTCGGTGGCGTAGAGCGGGGTGCGCCCGATGCTGAGCGCCAGCGTCGCGGCGCCGACGGCGCACAGGAGGCAGCCCGCCGCCGTCAGCGCCCTGGGCGTGAACCGCGGCGCCAGCCTGCCGGCGACGAGCGCCGCGACGGGCACCATCAGCGGGCCCGGCGCGACGCCGAGCCCGGTGCGCAGGGCCGAGTAGTCCCAGACCTGCTGCATCCACAGGATGGCGGTCAGCAGGTTGGCCGCGAAGGCCGCGGTGAAGACCAGCGCCGTGACGTTCGACCAGGCGAAGGCCCGTACGCGCAACAGGGCCGGCTCGATGACGGGCGCGGGATGGCGGAGCGAGCGCCGCCAGAACGCCGCGCCGCCGGCAGCGGCGGCGACCACCAGCGTCGAGGTGAGGCCGGCGGACCAGTCGTTGACCTTGACGAGGCCCAGGGCCAGCAGCCCGATCGAGCCGGTCAGCAGGCAGGTCCCGGCCAGGTCGGGCAGGTGGCGCGCGGTGGCCTCGCGCGATTCGGGCAGCACCCGTACGGCCACCAGCAGGGCCAGCACGCCAACGGGAATGTTGACCAGGAACACCCACCGCCAGGACGCGCTGACCAACAGGCCCCCGAAGACGGGACCGGCAGCGGCGGCCAACGCCGCGCTGGCCGACCAGACGCGCACCGCCGCCTGCCGCCGCTCCGCCGGGAAGACCGACAGCAGCAGGCCGAGGCTGGCGGGGGTCAGGGCCGCGGCACCCACGGCCTGGAGCACCCGGCAGGCGACCAGGGTCCACAGCCCGCCCGCCAGCGCGCAGGCGGCCGACGCGGCGGTGAACAGCGCGAGGCCCAGCACGAAGACACGCTTGCGACCCAGGCGGTCCGACAGCCGGCCGAGGGGAACCAACAGGGCGGCGAAGACGATCGCGTAACCGTTGAGCACCCAGGAGAGGTCCGCCAGCGCGGCACCGCCGAAGTCCCGGCTGATGGCGTCGAAGGCCACGTTGACGATGAACAGGTCGAGCCCGGCCACGAAGGCCGCCACCGACAGCACGGTCAGCGACAGGCCGAGCCGCTGCGGCGCGACCGCCAGCGACCGCTCCCGCGGCAGCGAGCGCGCCTCGGGCGGCCTCGGCTGTTCTGGACCGGTCTGGGTCGACACGACGAGCGGCTCCCGGGGCGCGGGGTGGTCGGCGGGCCCCTACGCCACCCGCCGCGTGCGTCCCCAGCCCATGCGAGGCGGACGTCTCCCGCAACGGCCCGCGACAGGGTCGGTCCCTACCGCCACCCGAAAGCGCCCTTGGTGGGAGCGGGGGCTACCACCTTGGTAGTAGTCCCCACTCCACGTTGGCCTCGCGGGGGGCGACGCCGAGGAAGCCGGGGTCGAAATCGGCCATCTGGTCCAGGCAGCCGGCCCGGCGCGCCTGGGCGCCGAAGGCGGTCGGCAGGTCGTCGCCGAGGTCAGCCGGGTCCCACCGGTCGTCGGGCGCCGGGCCGAGTCCGTGGGCTCCGTCCGCCAGGAGTCGCCAGAAGCTCGCCGGATCGGCGACCCCGGCAGCCGGCGGGCGAGTCTGACGAAGACGATCGCGTCGTCGCGCATGGTGCCCCGCAGCCTTCCGCGTCCCGTCCGTACGGCGGTTGGCTTGGATTCGTCACCAGTCGAGCCACACCCAGATTCTTGGTCGAACAGGACATTTCCACCGGCTGGGAAGTGCGGAAATTACTAGTCTTCCGCTGGTCGAGGCGGGAATCGTGGCGGCGGCGGCGTCGCGTGCGTACGGTGTGCAGAGCCTCGGCGGGACACCCGAACCAGCGTCGAGACCGGGCAGGCAGGGGCCCTGAACGGGCAGACTCGGGCATTGTGGAGGGACGGTGGCCGTGCCGCAATGCTGGAAGAGTCGAATTTCAGGGCTCCGGTTCCAGTGGATTGCTTTTTCTTACGCGCTATTAACACGACGCGTGCGCCCCCGCGGCGACACATGGCCAACGGAGGCGGGAACACGGTCGGCCCGCCGGCCGACGGCATCGAACGCGTGTCGGAAAAAGCGTCGATGCCTGCCGACCGGCGAGCCGGTCACGGGGTTACTCGATCAGCTCCGGCCGCACCACGGGGGGCCAGGCGCCGATGGTGAGAACACCGGTGGAGTAGGCGCGCGAAACAAGAGCCGCGCGGTTGGGGACGCGGTGTTTGCGCAACAGCGACGAGACGCGGTACTCGATTCCCTGACGACTCAAATGCAGTCTGGCCGCGAGCTGAATGGTGGATGCACCGGCCGCGATGCCTTCCAGTATCCGAGCGTCGAGCGGGGCGAGTGCCCGAGTCTCACGCACCGGCCTGGTGGGCTGCGTGGTGACGGCGTCCGGCCGCACGATGACGGTCACACCGCTCATCGTGCCGGTGTCGGAGTGTGTGGCTATGGCGGTCAGATGGCCGGTGAACTGGCCACCTTCGGGATCGATGCCCACCAGGTAGTCGGTGAAGGCGGAACGGTGACCGCTGGCGAGCCGACCGAAGTGACGGCGGGCCCGCTCCTGCGTGCCGGGGTTGAGAAATGCGAGAAAACTCTTCCCGGAATAGCTGGTGGCGGCACCAGAGAAGTGGTAGATGAATTCCCGGTTGGCCTCCAGGAGACGCAACTCGGGGTCCAGGTTCGCGATGCATAGGCCGGAGTATTGCAGGATGGCGTGCCCGACCTGGGCGTAGTCGACGGCCCTGCTCGACCCCCCTCTGTTCGCCGAGTGCGTCAGCTCGGAAGTGCGGAAACTTACCTCTTGTGTCACTAGCCTTTGTCATCCCTTCGCGTGGCCTCTGAGCAGTGCCATGCGGATCGGCCGTAAAGCCGATGGAGCGACGCCCGGAATGGCCTATTCCGACGCGGACATATCAAGTGGGCTGGGGATTGCGGTACTTCGTTGTTCGATTCGGTCCGACGTTAGCCCCAGCCGCAAGGCCCGTTCCACCCCGACCTGCTGTGGGCATTTGCCGTTTTGCCAGAGGATTCGCAAGGGGTGTGTTATGCGGCGAGACGCTATGGCGCGAATGTCCAACTATTCACCAGAGCAAAGCATGCGTGCGGCTCTCACCTGGTGTAGTGCCGAAAAGATTGCATAAGCAATTCAATCAATTCGTCATATCGCGACCCGACCCCCAGCATGGGGCGCTTGAGTGCGTCAACGATATATCGTGCCCGTTTCTCGTCTATCTGTGCCCGATCCGTGACCGCTTCGGTCACGTCTCCTCCCATACCCCGCGAAGACGCCCTCCGAGCCGTCCACACCTACTGGAGCAACGTGCTCCGTAGCTGATCAGCGGCCTGACCATCGAGTTTCCTCGGTGATCATGTGAGATGTCCCTCACTCCGCGAGCGCTCACTCACCCCATGCGAACGAGACAACCTGGCTGGATACAGCCCGGCGCACGGGTGCGTGGTGACCGTGACTGGGCCCGCTCGCGCCCCCCGCGGTCGCGATCGGGTGCGGCGGTCGGGCACGCCGGGCACTCGGCCGGGACCGGCCGCCCCGCCACCCCGTCGTACCGCTCCCCCGCCCCGAGTGCCCGCGACAGCCGCCCGTACTCACGAGCGCCCGCGCTCACGATCCCCGGGGGTCACAGCGGGCTGATGCGAGCCACGGTGTGCCGACCGGTCGGCGCGCTCGGCTCCCGCCCTACGACTTTCGTCGTGCGGCGGCACGCCGAACGGCGATCGTGGCCCGCCCGGGGGTGTGTCTAACGTGACCAGGTGACTCGTGTGCAGGGTGTGGCGCAGGCCCGACAAGCTGGGGCGACAGGATGGAGCGGGGCGGTCAGGTGGCTGGCCAGGCCCGTGCGGCGGCTGTTCACCCGGGGCATGTGGCCGCCCCGACGCGTGGCCGGCGAGATCCTGCTGACGGTGGTGGTGGCGCTGCTGGCGGCCGGTGCCGAGATGGCGGTGAACAGCGGCGTGCCGCGGGTGGCCGCGGTGACGCTGGCCACGGCGGTCGTCGCGCCGTTGCGCCGGGTGCTGCCCGCGACGGTCCTGCTGGCGGTCGTCGCGGCCTCGACCGAGTTCTCCGGGCTGGCCCCGCTGGTGCCCGTGCTCGCGTGGTCGGCGGGGCGGCGGATCGCCGGGATCGGCGCGGCCGTCGGCACCTTCGCCGCCGCCTACCTCACCGGCCTCTTCCTGACGCTGGTGACCGACCTGCCCCGGTCGCCGGCGGCCTGGCTGTTCGCGGCCCTCCTGCTGCTGGTCTTCGTCGTGCTGCCCGGCCTCGTCGGCCGCTACTCCGCGCAGCGCCGCGCGCTGGTGGACACCTTCCGGGAGTACAACGCCCAGTTGCTGCGCGAACGCGAGATGACCGCGGAGCAGGCGCGGCTGCGCGAACGCCAACGCATCGCCCAGGACATGCACGACAGCCTCGGCCACCAACTCGTGTTGATGTCCGTGCACAGCGGCGCGCTCGAGGTGGACCGTGAGTTGACGGGCCGGCAGCGCGAGGCCGTGCGCGTGCTGCGCGAGGCGTCGGTGGCGGCGATGCACGAGCTGCGCGAGGTGGTCGGGCTGCTCCGGGACGGCACGCCGGTCCCCGAGTCGCCGGAGGAGTCCGAGGCGGCGACGCGCGGCGTGGCCGGCGTCGAGGACCTGGTGGCCGCGTCCCGGCGGGCCGGCACCACGGTGGAGCTGCGGACTTCCGGCAAGCCCCGCCCGCTGGCGCCGGCCGTCGACCACGCGGCGTACCGGGTGGCCCAGGAGGGGTTGACCAACGCGCACAAGCACGCCCCGGGCGCCGCGATCACCGTGGCCCTGCGCTACGAGCCGGACTCCCTGATCGTCGAGGTCGCCAACGGGCCCGCGACGACGAAGGCCGCTCACGGCGTGGTGAGCGGCGGGCAGGGGCTCACCGGGCTCGGCGAACGCACGCGACTGGTCGGCGGCATGGTGCACGCGGGCCCGACGGCGGGCGGCGGATTCCGGCTGGCCGGGGTCCTGCCGTACACCCCGGCGGAGAGCGCCGCCCCGGTGCGCGCGGCGCGGGGGGCGACGGCGACCTTCGTCGACGCGTCGGACGACGTTCGGCGGCAGTTCCCGGCCGGCCCTGGCGGTGAAGGTGGTCCGGTCATCGACGGGGACGGGCTGCCGAAGGAGCTGGTGAAGGCGATGAGGGAGAGCAGGCGACGCAGTGGCCTGGCGGTCGGCTGCGGGGTGGCGGCCGGGATCGGACTGCTGCTCGTGGCCGCCTTGGGAGTGGGCGTGTGGTTCCTGACGCAGGAGGCCGAGAAGGCCATGATCGACCGCGGGGAGTTCGACGCGGTGCGGGTGGGCCAGTCCGAGGCCGAGGTGCGTGACCGGTTGCCCGACGGGGAGTCGTTCCTGGCCGGGGACCTGACCAAGGGCGCACCGCCCGAGCCGGCCGGCTCGACGTGCCTGACCCTGATGTCCACGGAGGTCGGCGGCTGGGACACCGAGCCGGTGTTCCGGTTCTGTTTCAGGGACGGCAAGCTGATCGAGAAGAAGTCCTTCGACGTCGAGGCGTGAGTCGGTGCGGGGTGTCGGTGCCCGGGCGTCGGTGCCCGGGCGTCGGTGCCCGGGCGTCGGTGCCCGGGCGTCGGTGCCCGGGCGTCGGTGCCCGGGTGCCGGTACGTACGGGGGGGCTTCGCCGGGTGCCTGACCGGCCCGGTGCCCTGATCGGGGATGATGTCCCCTGGTCAGATGGATGATCGTTTCGAGACAGCCCGGGAGAGTCGTGATCAAGGTTCTCGTCACGGATGACGAGCCGCTCATACGGGCGGGCATCAGGATGATCCTGGCTTCGGCGGATGACATCGACGTCGTGGGCGAGGCGGCGAACGGGCGCGAGGCCGTCCAGCGGGCTCAGGCCGGTCGCGTGGACGTCGTCCTGCTCGACCTCCAGATGCCGGTGATGGACGGCCTGACCGCCCTGGCCGAGCTGCGGCGGACCGTGCCGGAGACGAACGTGCTGGTCCTCACCACGTTCGGCGAGCAGCACAACGTGCTGCGTTCGCTGGCGGAGGGCAGTGCGGGGTTCCTGTTGAAGGACTCGGCGCCGGCCGAGCTCATCGGCGCGGTACGGGCCGCGGCGGCCGGCGACGCCTACCTGTCCCCCGCCGCCACCCGGCACGTCGTGAACTCGCTGGCCTCGGGCCAGAGCGTGCTCCGCGCCGAGCAGGCCCGCCGCCGTCTGGAGGCGCTGTCCGCCCGCGAGGGCGAGGTCCTCGCGCTGCTCGGCGAGGGCCTGTCCAACGCGGACGCCGGCCAGCGGCTGCACATGAGCGAGGCGACGGTGAAGACGTACGTGAGCCGCATCCTGGCCAAGCTGGGCTGCGAGAACCGGGTGCAGGCCGCGCTGCTGGCCCGCGACGCGGGCCTGGGCGTGTGACTCCCATCCACGACGGGCGCGCCGGACCCACGGGCTCGACGCGCCCGCCGCGGGCAGCGGCGCCTCAGGGAACGCGGGCGACGGCGGCGTAGCCGGGGACGTGCTCGTGCTGTTCGGTCGCGGCGTCGGGGCGCCACCGGGGCCAGGTGACCAGCCCGGGTTCGACCAGTTCCCACCCCTCGAAGAAGCGGGCGATGGTCTCCCGGTCCCGCAGGACGTAGGGGATCGCGCCGCTCTCGTTGTACGTCTCCTGGGCCGCGACGGCGGCGGGGTCGCCGGGCGCGGCGTGGCTGAGGGCGAGGTAGCTGCCGGTGGGCAGGGCGGTGGCGAGGCGGCGTACGACGGCGCGTGCCTCGTCGTCCGCGACGATGTGGCCGAGCACGTCGGAGAGGACCAGGCCGACGGGTTGGCTCAGGTCGAGGGTGCGGCCCGCGGCCTCGATGACGGTGGTGGTGTCGCGCATGTCGGCCTCGACGTACGCCGTGGCGCCCTCGGGGGTGCTGGTCAGCAGCGCGCCGACGTGCAGCAGGACCATCGGGTCGTGATCGACGTAGACGACGCGGGACTGTGGGGCGACGCTCTGCGCGATCTCGTGCGTGTTGTACGCGGTGGGCAGGCCGGCGCCGACGTCGAGGAACTGGCGCACCCCCGCTTCCGCCGCGAGGTAGCGCACGCCGCGCGTGAGGAACCCGCGCCCGGACCTGGCGTAGGCGCGGACCTCGGGAATCGCCGCCTCGAAGGCGGCGGCTGCCTGCCGGTCGGCGGCGTAGTGGTTCTTGCCGCCCAACAGGCAGTCCCAGACGCGTGCCGAGTGCGGTACGGAGGGGTCCACGCCGGTGGGCACGTGACGTTTGGAGGGCGCTGGCTGGTGCGGCCCGGCCGGCTGGGCCGGGGCGGCGGATGTCATCGCTGTGCAGCCTTTCCTTCGAGTCGTTCGAGTCGTTCGAGGGTGGGGAGCTGGGTCGTGGGGGGCGGGGCCGCGGCACAGGCGGCGTCCAGGCGCTGGCGCAGCGCGCCCACGATGTTCGGGGCGTCGGTGACCTCCTCGTCCCCACCGGGTGACTGCCACACCGCGTGGTCGTCGATCTCGGGCGCCGGGATGCGTAACAGCCGCAACGGCGGCGCCTCGCTGAGCGGGTGGGGCGGCGCGGTCAGCGGCATGACCTGCACCGTGCAACCCGCGCGCCGGACCGCCTCGCGCAACGCCTGGCGCTGTTCGGCCATCACCTCCGCGTCGCCGACCACGGCGTGCAGGGCCGCCTCGCCGAGCAGCGCCCACACGTGTACGCCGCGCTCGCGCAGCCGCCGCTGCCGTGCCAGCAGGAACGCGACGACCTCGTCGGTCGACGCCGTGCCGGGCCCGGGGCACAGCGCGTGCAGGGCGGCGGCGTAGCGGGGGGTGCGCAGCACGTCGGGCACCAGGGTGGGATGCCAGACGCGGATGAAGGAGGCCGAGGACTCGACGCCGATCCACCGGTGTTGGCCGGGTGACAGGGCCGCGCGGTGGCGGTGCCACCAGCCCGCCCTGCTCGCCGCCGCGACCTGCGTCAGCGTCGCGTCGATCTCGCGGGGTGGCACGCTGTACAGCCGCAGCAGGGTCTCGATCTGGCCGATGTCCAGGGCGGTTTCGGCGGCCTCGATGCGTCGCACGGTCATGGTGTGCTTGCCCAGTTCAGCGGCGGCGTCGGCCAGTGACTTGCCGGCCACCTCACGCAGGAGCCGCAGCCGTGCGGCGAGCACCCGATGCTCCACCGTCGGCCCCGACCGTGGCCTGCTCACGTCACTCCTCCACGCTCGCCGGACCGGTCCTCGCACCCCACGGAAACCGATCATCGCGAATCGTACTGTGCGAATTGCATGGCGTGTGATTCACACGCATGGTGGTGCCTATGGCTGACGAGGCGTCCACTCCCGAGTCCCCCCGCGCCCGACAACGGCGTCGCGGGGTCGAGGGTGGCGACTGTTCGCGCTGGACTCCGGCCGTGCCCGAAGGGCGTCGATCGCGCGCGACAAACGAGCGAAGAGCCCTGCGGTACCGGCGCCTTGACGAGCAGGCGGCGTGGGCCGGGCGGCCCTGTTGGTCAGCGAGCTGGTCGCCAACGCGGTCGTGCACGGCGGACGCCACCGGGACAACCCGCCGTGCGTGGTGTGGTGTCACATCCACCGCGCGGCCGGCACGGTGTGGTTGGGCGCGTGGGGACCACCGTGCACCACCGCTCCCAGTCCCGGACGCTTCCCCGAGGGGGCCACGGCGGGGTCTGGGCGTTGCCGGAGTCCGGCCGCGGGCTGCTGATCGTGGCGGCCATGTCCCGTGCCTGGGGCACCCCGGATGGGGCGCGTCAACCGTCTGGTCTGGGCCGAGTTGTCACCCCATCCGCTGCGAAGAGGAGCGCCCATGCTGCCCGACCCCAGGCACGACGTTCACGCCGCCGAGATCGAGCGCGCCGTACGCGACCTTCAGGACGCCCTCTCCCGCCTGGAGGCCCTGGGCCAGGCCCCGTACCCGGTCGGCGACCCCACCGGGTGTGCCCCCTCGCCCGCCATCGGCGGTTGGGGCGAGATGGGTGTCCTGCTGCCCGGCGAGGCGCTGATCTGGTCCCCACCCAGCGCGGACGCGCACGAACCGGGACTCTGGGTACGCTGGCCACACGCCTGGACCCCACCCGAACACCGCCCGTGATGCCGCTACGGATAAACCTCCCCAACTAGCCCTCGGCACCCGCGAATTCAACCCAACTCGCCTCATACGTCGACTGCCGTGGGGAGTTCGCCCGGCGGCCCGGGGCGCGAAGGGTGGGGTCGGGTGCGCGGCGCGTGGTGGGGCAGGGATCATGAGGCCAGGCCGTACCACGAGTTGGTGCCCGTCCCGAGGAGCCGTTCATGCGCCGTCGCCACCCCGCCGAGCGGCGTGCGGCGCGCGTGTCGGCGTGGCGGACGGTCGGCGCGGCGCTGTCTCGGCTCGACGATCGCCGCACCGCCGACCTGCTGGCCGGCGCCACGCCGCTCGGCTCCGGCATCGGCGGCAGGTCGGCCGGGTTGGAGGTCGAGGGGGTGCCAGTCTTCGTGAAGCGGGTGCCGCTCACGGAACGCGAACTGCGCCCCGGGCACGCGAGGTCCACGGCCAACCTGTTCGGCCTGCCCACCTGGTACCAGTACGGGGTGGGGTCGGCGGGTTGGGCGTTCGGCACGCGAGAGCGACGAGCCGTACCCAACCGACCACCGGATGCGGGACCCTGCACGTGGTCCCTGTGGACGCCGCGTCCACGCGCACGCCGACGAAGGGGTAGCGCCCCGGGTGCCCAGGGTTGGTCACCCACCACGGAACACGGAAGACATCGGAAGGCAGACGGACATGACGGGCAACAACGCCGAGCGCATCGACCTCTCCAGGGCACATTCGGCGCGGGTGTACGACTTCATCCTGGGCGGCAAGGACAACTACGAGGCCGACCGGGCGGCGGCAGCCGCGGCGCTCGAAGCCTGGCCCGGGCTCCGGACCAGCATGCACATCAACCGCGCGGTGATGCACCGGATGGCCAACTGGCTGGCGTCCGAGGCGAAGGTCGACCAGTTCCTGGACATCGGCACGGGCATCCCCACCGCCCCCAACCTGCACCAGGTGGTGCAGGGTGTTACGCCCGACGCGCGGGTCGTGTACGTGGACAACGACCCGATCGTGCTGGCCCACGCGCGCGCCCTGCTGACCGGCACGCCCGAGGGCCGCACGGCCTACATCGAGGCCGACATGCGCGAGCCGGACAACATCCTCTCCGCGCCCGAGCTGCACGAGACGCTGGACCTGAGTCGGCCGGTCGCGCTCACCGTGATCGCCGTGTTGCAGTTCGTGGAGGACGCCGGCTGGCTGATCCAACGCCTGCTGGAGCCGTTGGCGTCCGGCAGCTATCTCGCGCTCACCCTCGCGACCGCCGAACTGGCTCCGGAATCCGCCGCCTTGGCCGCCACCTACACGCGCCGCGGCATCCCCATGTACCTCCGTACCCGCTCCGAGGTCGAGGAGTTGTTCGCGGGGGCGGGGTTGGAACTCCTGTCCCCCGGCGTCGTGCCCATGCACCACTGGCGGCCCGAGCCGGGCGAGGAGTTGGCGGAGGCGGCGGCCGTGAACATGTACGCGGGCGTCGGGCGCAAGCCGTAGGGCGCCGGAGCGGTCGCGACGGCGCTCGGCGGGTGGGGCGCCGGCCCCCGCGCGCCGGGGGCGGGTTCCAGTGGGGGCCGCGCCGGCCTCGGCCGGTCGCGGCGCGGGCGCGCGGGTTGCGCGGGCGGGCGGGCGTCAGCCAGGCGTGCGATCGCCCTGGCGCACGCCGGGCGTGATGCTGGGCCGGGTGCGCAGCAGCCGGCGGATCGGGCGGATCGCGGCCTCCAGGGGGGCGCGGCGGAAGGCGAGGTCGCGGGCCACGGAGTAGGCGTGGCTGCCACGGAACATGAGCTTGGCCAGGCCGCGCGAGTTGCTCTGCGCGGCCTCCACGCGGGGGCGCTGGGCCCGCTCGTAGCCGCGCAGTCGGCGCGGCACCTCGTCGGGGGTGGCGCCAGCGAGGTGGGCGCCGAGCACGCCGGCGGACTCCATGGCCATGCAGGCCCCGATGCCCGCGGTGGGCAGGAACCCGGCCGCCGCGTCGCCGAGCAGCACCACCCTGCCGTCCGTCCAGCGGGCCGCGCGGCAGTCGGTCAGCGGCCAGAAGTAGGTCTCGTCGCCGTACGCCACCTGGTGCAGGGCCCGCTCCAGCCGGGCGTCCACCCCGTCGAGGCCGGCGCGTGCGCGCGCGACGAAGGGGCGGGGACCGTGCCGGGTGGCATCCCGTGGCCCGCACACGATGACGCCGACCCGGTCCTTGACCGGATACGTACCGATGAACGCCCCCGTCCCCCAGATCTCCCACCCCAGGTCGGGCTCCGCGTCTGGCTCCGCCCAGCCGACCCAGCCACCCCAGCCGGTGTCGTAGGCGCTCACCTCCGTGGGCGCGAGGAGGAGTTGGCGCGTGGTGGAGTGCAGGCCGTCGGCGGCGACGACGAGGTCGAAGGCGCCGGCGTACGACTGCCCGCGCGCGTCCAGGGTGACGTGCGCCGTGGTCGGCGTCTGTTCGATGGCGGTGACGGTGGTGTGGTGGGTGACGGTGCCGCCCGGGGAGGCGAGCACGTCCATGAGCGCGCCCCGGCTGATGCCGCGGTAGTGGCCGGCCTCGCTCAGCAGGCGGTCCATGGGGTACTCGCGCAGGGGCTGGCCGTGCCGCCCACGGATGCGGTAGCGGCGCATCGGGGTGCTGCGACTCAGGTACGCGTCCATGGCGCCGAGCGCGTCGAGTACGGGGTCGGCCAGCGGCATCAGGGCCAGCATGTAGCCGGCGGCGGCGTCCGGGGCGGCCTTCTCCACCAGGACGGGGTGCAGTCCCTGTCGGCGCAGGAGCTGTGACAGCGTCAGCCCCGCGGCGCCGGCGCCGACGACCAGCACGCGCGGCCGGTTGCTCGCGACGGCCTCCAACTGCCTCTCCAGGGACGTGTGTTCAAGCATGGTGTACCTCCGATGGGCTCCGGCCGACGGCCGGGCCGGCGGGGTTCGGCACGCCACGGCGCGCGTGCGCCCGGCGGGCGCCCCGTCGACGCGCCGGAGTGTGCGGGGATGGAGACAGCTCAGGCGCCCTCCTCCGGGGCGCGGGGCGGCGCGCCCAGGCCGACGGCGTAGAGGTCGAGCACCTCCGGCGCCCAGCGGGCCATGCCCTCGCGCGTCAGCGGATCGACGCCCAGCACGTCGGCGAGGTGCTCGCGCAACAGCAGGACGGCGAGGTCGTTGGCGAGGAGGAGCGCGGCGCGGACCGCCGGATCGGGGCCCGGCTCGGCCCGCCCGGCGCGGGCCAGGTCGTCGAGGACGGCCCGGCTCACCGCGTACAGCCGCCGGAACAGCAGCCGCCCGGCCCCCTCGTCGGACAACAGCAGCCTGCGCAGGTACCCGGGCAGGGGCGAGTCGGCGGGCAGGTGGCGCACGAGCGCCTCGTGCAGCGAGCCGGTCGCCTCCGGGGCCCACGTCGCCCCACCCTCCTCGCGAGTGAGCTCGCCGAGCAGGTTCTCGAAGGTCTCCACCGCCCAGCGGTCGCACTCCGCGCGCAGCCCGTCCTTGGAACCGAAGTGGTGCACGACCAGGCCCGGCGAGACCTCGGCCGCGGTGGCGATCTGGCGCACCGTGACCTTGTCCGGGCCGTGTGCGGCGAACAACCGCAGCGCCTCGTCCCGGATGGTCGCCCGGGCGGTCCTGCCTTCCGAAGCTGAACGCATGTTCAATACGTTAAACGCTTGTTCAGTCGTTGTCGAACGGCGGCCCCGACGGCGGGCTCGCGCCGGCGCGCGGGGTGGTGCGGGGGCGTGGCGCGGCGGCGCGGCTTGGCGAGCGGAATCCGGCCGTGTTCGGGAGACGGAACACGGGAGCGTCGCGGGCGGGCATCATGCCGCCATGACGGCCAAGGGCACACTCTTCGACTTCTCCGGAACCCTCTTCCGCGCCGAGCCGGCCGAGCGCTGGCTGCGCGCCGGACTGGACGCGGTGGGGCTCGACCTGGCGCCACCGGAGTTCGCCCGCGCGCTGGGGGAGTTGCAGGCCGTGGGCGCCCAACCCGGGGGCACCGCGCCGCGCGAGGTGCCCGCCCACCTGGCCGCCGGCTGGCGCGTGCGCGACCTGAGCGGCAGCCAGCACCGCGCCGCGTACCTCGCACAGGCCCGCCAGGTCAGCCTGCCGTACGCGGGGCTCCACGAGGCGCTGTACGAGCGGCACAAGGACCCGGTGGCCTGGGAGCCGTACCCGGACGCCGCCGAGGTGCTGGCCGGGCTGCGGGAGCGCGGGGTGCGGATAGCCGTGGTGAGCAACATCGGGTGGGACCCGCGCCCGGTCTTCCACCGGCACGGGCTCGACCGGTTCGTGGACGCCTACCTGCTCTCCTTCGAGCACGGCATCACGAAGCCGAACCCCGCCCTGTTCCAACTGGCCTGCGCCACCCTCGGGACGAGCGCGCCCGAGACGGTCATGGTCGGCGACGACCGGCGGGCGGACGGCGGCGCGGCGGCGATCGGCTGTCGGGTGCACTTCGTGGACCACCTGCCGGTGGACCAGCGCCCCGACGGCCTGCGGCCCGTGCTCGACCTCGCCGGTTGAGGCCCGAGCCGGTCACGGCGGGCGCCCGGGCCCGAGCCGGGTGGCCGCCGACGGGGGCGCGCGGGCGCGCGCCGGGGGTACGGGCCCGGGGCGGCGGCCGGGCCGGGGCGGCACCCGGGCCGGCCGCGACGGAGCCGAGGCGACGGGCGGTCAGCCGGCGGCGTCGTGGCGGGCCTCGTGGGCGAGGATGCTGGCCCGCCAGCGCGCGATGACCTCCTCGCGGTCGGAGCCCGCGTGGTCGGCCTCGGTGACGAGCGCCTCGGCGGCCATCGCGGCCAGCCGGACGACGACGTGGCGCAGGTCACGCTCGTCCAGGGGCTCCAGTAGGGCGCCCGCGCCGTCGCTGTCGTTGGCGAGTGCGCAAGCGATCATGGCCATCGTCGTGCGATCCCACTCGTATGCGTTCACGCGGTCAGCCTTCCCGCGGCCCACGGGGCAAGAACGCCTACCCGCGGGTAAACCGGGCTCCCCGGGGCGGGAGGGTGCCGTGTGGCGGAGGTGCGTGATGGACGCGCGCGTGCGGGAGTGGGGCCACCGGGGCCGGTGCGACGGCGCGGTCCCGCCGACCCGGTCACCGGCCGGCGGGCTCCGCCGCCGTGGCCCGGCCGAGAACTCCGGGCCGACCGCGAGTCCGCTGCCGCGCACGCCGGCGACCGCGGTCGCTGGCCGTCTCACCCCCGTTGCGACCACCGATTTCGGACGATCCCCCGCGTCGCCCGAAATCGGCGGCCAAACCGGTGTTCGCCCTGTTCAGAAGGGGCGGACAACCGGAGACCCACTGAGTATATTGGCTTCGAGCCAGTCAACGCAGGAGTTACAGCATGTCCCCGCGCAGCGCATCGGTCAATGAGGAGTTGCGCCGACGCTCCCAACAGCGTCTGCTCCAGGCGACCGTCGATCTTGTCGATGAGTACGGCTACGAGGCCACGACGCTCGCGAGCATCGCCGATCGCGCGGGCGCCGCGCGCGGCCTGGTGTCGTACTACTTCCCTGGGAAGCGCCAGCTCCTCCAGTCCGCCGTGCACCGGCTGATGCACACCGAACTGGCGGCGGCGCTGGCCCGCGAACCCGTGCCGACCTGCGACGACGCCGGGCGCGAGCTGCTGGCCCGGGCCATCGACGCGATCCTCGGCCTCGCCCGGGACCGGCCCCGGCTGATGCGTACGCACATGGCGGGCATCCTGCAGGCGGAGGGCTTCATCCAGTGCGCCGAGCAGCAACGGCTGGCCGAGCTGCTCCGGGAGACGGTGGTCGCGTACGGCAGCGACGACCCCGACACCGACTACCGGCTGCTGCGCGCCCTCCTGATGGGCGCCGTCGTGGCCGTCCTGCTGCCCGGTGCGCCGATGCCGACGGCGCGGCTGCGCGCGGAACTCTTCCACCGCTACGGCCTCGACTGGGAGCTGGGCGATCCGCCGCCGCGTTCGGACGACGCGCCGGAGCCGCCCACCGCCGGCACCCCGCGACCGACGCCCGACCCGCCGACGTCGGCCCCGCCGGCCGGTCAGGCCGGGTCCGGGCCCGTACCCGATGACGACGCCGATGCCGATGCCGACGGACCCGCCGTGTCCCGCACCTGACCGCCGGGGAGCGCGCGCCGGCGCGCGCTCCGAGCGACGCCCCGTGGGCCCGGGTGGGCCCGGCGGCGGGGTCGGTCACCGCCGCCGGGCCACGGTCGGGCCGGTGGCGGGGGTTGTCAGCGACTGTGGGCGCACGCCTCCCGCCGGGCCCGCGCCGGTGCCATGCTGGAGGCCCAGCGGGAAGGAGTTCCGCCGTGCTCCGCGTCGCCGTCGTCGGTTCGGGTCCCAGCGGTGTGTACACCGCGCAGGCCCTCCTCCAACAGTCCCTCGTGCCCGATGTCGTCGTGCACGTCCTCGACCGACTGCCCTGCCCCTTCGGCCTGGTCCGATACGGGGTGGCTCCCGACCACGAGAAGATCAAGTCCCTCCAGGGCAACCTGCGCACCGTCCTCGAGGACCCCCGGGTCACCTTTCTCGGCAACGTGCGTGTCGGTGCTACCGGCCTCTCGCCGCAGCGGTTGCGCGAGCTCTACCACGCGGTGGTGTACTGCGTGGGGGCCGCCGCCGACCGCCACCTCGGGGTGCCGGGCGAGGAGCTTGCGGGGAGCCGTTCGGCCACCGACTTCGTCTCCTGGTACAGCGCGCACCCGGACGCCGAGGCGGACGAGTTCGCGCTCGCCACCCCGTCCGCCGTGGTGATCGGGGTCGGCAACGTGGCGGTGGACGTGGCCCGCGTGCTCGCCAAGGACGCGGCGGAGCTGCGTACCACCGACGTGCCCGCGGGCGCGCTCACCGCGCTCGGCCGCAGCCGGGTGCGCGACATCCACATGGTGGGCCGGCGCGGCCCCTCGCAGGCCAAGTTCACCACCAAGGAGTTGCGCGAGCTGGGCGCGCTGCCCGGGGCGAGCGTGCGGGTGCGCCCCGAGGAGTTGGCGCTCGACCCGGCGTTCTTCGACCCGTCCGGCCTGCCCGCCGTGAACCGGCGCAACGTGGACGTGCTGCGTACGTGGGCCACACAGCCGCCGGCCGACCGGCCACGCCGCATCCACCTGCGCTTCTTCCTGCGCCCCGTGGCACTCCTCGGCCATGGGAGCGCGCCGCCCGCCGACACGGGCGCGGCGGGTCCGGCCGCCTGGCCCGAGGCGGCCGGCGTCGGGGTGCGGGCAGTGCGCTTCGAGCGCACGGCGCCCGACGGGCGCGGCGGGGTGGTGGGCACCGGTCGGTACGAGGACATCGACGCGCGCCTGGTGCTGCGCTCGGTCGGGTACCGCGGGGTGCCGCTGCCGGGCCTGCCGTTCGACGCGGAGCGCGGCACGGTGCCCCACCGGGCGGGCCGGGTGCTGCGGGAGGGGACGCCGGCACCGGGCGAGTACGTGGCGGGCTGGATCAAGCGCGGGCCCACCGGGGTGATCGGCACCAACCGGCCCTGCGCCAAGGAGACCGTCAACTCGCTGCTCGCCGACGCGCCGCGGCTCGCCTCGCGGGAGGTGGTCGCCGATCCGCTGGCGGCGCTGCGCGGGCTGGGTCAGGAGCCGGTGGAGTGGCCCGGCTGGTTGCGGATCGAGGAGGCGGAGGCCGCGCTGGGTCGGGAGTTGGGGCGTACGCAGGTCAAGATCCCCGACTGGGAGGGGCTGTTGGACGCGGCCCGCGCCCGGCCCTGAGGCCGCGGGGCCCCCGCCGTCGGCTCGGCCGGCCGCGGCGGGGGCTGGCGGATCACTGCCCGGCCAGGCGTTGTTCCTGGTGGTGGGCGGCGGTCAGCACGCTGTCCAACAGGCCGGGGAACAGGCGCTCCAACTCCTCCGTGCGCAGCAGGCTCATCTTGGCGGTGCCGCGGTAGATCTGCTGGATGACGCCGCTCTCGCGCAGCACGCGGAAGTGGTGGGTACAGGTGGACTTGCTCACCGGCAGGTCGAAGACGGAGCAGGCCAGTTCGCCGCCGTCGGTGGCGAGCCGGCACACGATGCGCAGTCGCATGGGGTCGGACAGCGCGTGCAGCACGTGTTCGAGGCGGATGTCGTCGGTGTCCGGATGGTCGAGTACCCGGCCCGACGGGGCGGGGGCCTGCTGAGTTGCCACGGCTGCTCCTCACGCTGCTCCGAACGGCGGGGCACGGCAGGGGCGCGCCGAATTTTGCCATCCACCGTACTACGACGGAAATCGTACAACACGGGCCGGGAAATGCGAAGGGCCTTCCGCGTCCGATACGGGCGTCCGCGCCCCTCGCCGTCACCGACGGTCGCGCGGGAAAGTCGCTCGATATGCTTTTCTTTTTCGCGGCCCCGGGCCGCGACTGCAAATGAGTGAAACATCGCCGGCCGGTTTGTTCATGTCCCGCGCCTGTCGCGACACTTGAGGCCGCGCGCACAGCGCCCTGAAAATGCGCGGCACCACCAGGCGAGGAGTGCACATCGATGAGCGATGCCCTTGGCGTCATCACGGAAATTCTGGCCGAACAGTTCGAGGTCGACCAGGCCGTACTGCGCCCGGAAACCACGCTCGAGGAGTTGGAGCTGGACTCGCTCGCCCTCCTGGAATTCTCCCTGGTGCTCGCGGAACGCACCGGTCTGCGGGTCAGCGACGAGGACGTCACCCGCGACCTCACCCTGCGGCAGATCGCTGAATGGATCGAGACCGGCCGCGACCTCGCCGAGGCCGGGCTGCGGACCTGACGGGGCGCGCACGATCGACGGTCGGCGGCCGGCGCACGGCGAGCGTGCCACGTGACTGAGCCGCGTGGGGGCCCGGCGGCGGGCGCGCGGGCCGCGTCGACACCCGTCCCGCACGGTGCGCCCACGCGGCCCGATTCGCCGCCGCACGTGCCACCGATCACTCCTGAGGAGAAAGGCGCGGATTCTTGGCGCGCAAGAGCACGACACTCGGCGAAAGAGAAAACGAAAGCGAAAGCGAAAGCGAGCAGCGGACCGGACGCGTTCCCGATGCGTCCGCCCTGCTGTCGACCCTGTCCGCACACGCGCCCCTGGCCGTCGCGTTCTCCGGCGGTGTCGATTCCGCCGTGGTCCTCGCCGCCGCGGTACGGACGTGGGGCCGTACCGGCACACTCGCGGTCATCGCGGATTCCCCGGCGCTGGCCAGAGACGAACTGCACGGTGCACGGCGCACGGCGGCCGAGATCGGCGCCGAGCTGGTCGTGGTGGCTACCGACGAATGGACGGTCCCCGGCTACCGGGAGAATTCCGGGGACCGCTGCTACTTCTGCAAGCGCACCGTGCTGGCGCGGGTGGCCGAGGTGGCGGCCGAGCGCGGGTTCCACGGCGTCGCGACGGGCACGCACCGCGACGACCGGCGGGCCGCGCACCGGCCGGGGCTGCGCGCGGCGGCGGAACTCGGCGTCGCCGAGCCGCTGGCCGACGCCGGCCTGGGCAAGCGCGAGGTGCGCGCCGTGGCCGCCGCGTGGGGGCTGTCGGTCGCGGAGAAGCCGGGCACGCCCTGCCTCTCGTCGCGGGTGGCGGTCGGGGTGCCGGTGACGCGGGAGCGGCTCGGACTGGTGGAGCGGGCCGAGGAGTTGGTCCGCGCGGAGCTGGCGGCGGGCCGCGTCCCGGTCACCGACGTACGGGTGCGGCTCCTGGCGGCCGACTTCCGTGTCGAGCTGGGGCCGCCCGCGTACGACTGGCTCGGCGGGCGGCCGGAGCGGGCCGGCGCGTTGCTGCGCCGCGTGGCGGCGGCGACGCGGCTCGGCCCGGGGACGGTGGCCCGCTACCGCTCCGGAGCCGTGAGCACGGGGCCCGGGCCGGCCTCTGGTCCTGGGCCCGGGATTGGCCCTGGTCAGTGTCGTACGGGGCGCGCTGGCCCCCTCGTGCCGCGGCCCGCTGGCCCGCGAGGGGACGGCGCCCCGCACGCGGTGGTCGAGGGCGCCTCGTGAGCGAGGCCGAGGCCCTGCGGGTGGCCGACTACGCCCGGCTCGACATCGCGCGACGCGACCGGACCGGGGTGCCGGAGGTGGTGTTCGCGCAGGCCAAGACGGCGGCCCAGACGCTGCGGCTGCTGGCCGAGCTGCGCGCGGGCGACCCGGACGCGCCGGCCCTGGCGACCCGGTGCCCGGATGAGGTGCTGGCCGCCGCGCCCACCGCGTTCGGCACCGACCCCGTGCGCGTCGACGAGGTGGCGCGGACGGTCACGGTGGGCCCGCTGCCACCGCCGCGCGGGAGGGTCGGCGTGCTGACGGCCGGGACCTGCGACCTGCCGGTGGCACGCGAGTGCCTGGCCACGCTGGCGGCGCTGGGAGTGGGAGCGACGCTCGTGGACGACGTGGGCGTCGCGGGCATCGGCCGGCTGTTCGCGCAGTTGCCGCGGTTGCACGACGTCGACTGCGTGCTCGTCGTGGCCGGCATGGACGGCGCCCTGCCCAGCGTGGTGGCCGGCCTGTTGCGCGCGCCGGTGGTCGGGGTGCCCACGAGCGTGGGGTACGGCGTGGCGTCGGGTGGCGTCACCGCCCTGGGCTCGATGCTCTCCGCCTGCGCGCCGGGCCTGACGGTCGTCAACATCGACAACGGCTTCGGGGCCGCGGTCCACGCGGCGAAGGTGATCAACGCGGTGCACGGTGACTGAGCCGGAGCCGGCCGGCGGCGCGCAGCCGCCCGGCGCGGCGCCCGCTCGGCCCGGGACGGACGAGGCGTACCAGGCGCCACTGGCCCGCGTGGACAGCGGGCCGCGACACGACATGGAGACGCACGCGATGAGCGAACCCCCCGAGGCGGGGCCGGCCTCGACCACGCCCACGGAGCGACCGGCCCCCGCCGCGCCGCAGCCGCCGCAGCCTCCCCCGCACGCCGGGTCCCGCCCGGTGGCCGAGCCCCGGCAGGGCGCCGCGCCGCCGGCCGTGCCCGTCGCCCCGGAGCCCTGTGACACGGCCGAGCCGCAGGGACCGTCGGGCACCCAGACGGCCCCGGGCGCGCCGGCGCCGGCGGGCGTGGGCGGCGCGCCGGTGCGGGCGGCGCACCTGGACTGCACCGCCGGCGTCGCGGGCGACATGCTGCTGGCCGCGCTGGTGGACGCGGGGGCCGACCCGCGCGTGGTGGCCGACGCGGTGGCCGCCCTCGACGTACCCGGCCTCGCGGTGCGCACCCGGCCCGCGCGGCGCGGTGGGTTCGCCTGCCTGCGGGCCCACGTGGAGCAGCCGCCCGTTCCCGACCACGCCCGGCGCCTGCCGCAGGTGCTCGCGCTGCTCGCCGCCGCGCGCCTGGCGCCCGACGTCGCCCGCTTCGCGCGCCGGGTCTTCGAGCTGCTCGCCGAGGCCGAGGCGCAGGTGCACGGCACGGCGCCGGAGCAGGTGCACTTCCACGAGGTCGGCGCGCACGACGCGCTGGCGGACGTGGTGGGCTGCGCGGCGGCCCTGGCCGACCTGGGGTTGCTGGCAGAGGGCGCTCAGGTCACCTGTTCCGCGCTGGCCGCGGGCAGCGGGCGCGTCGACAGCGCCCACGGCCGACTGCCGGTGCCGGTGCCCGCCGTGCTCCGCATCGCCGCGCGGCACGGGCTCGCGCTGGTCGCGGGCGAGCTGACCGGGGAGCGTACGACGCCGACCGGGGCCGCGCTGGTGGCGGCGGTGGCCACGCCGGGGCCCATGGCCGCGATGACGGTACGCGCGGTCGGTGTCGGCGGGGGCAGCCGGGACACCGCCGAGGGGCCCAACATCACCCGCGTCGTGCTGGGCGAGGCCCTCGACGTGCCGTCGGCCGCGGTCTCGGGCGAGGTCGTGGTGGTCGAGAGCACCGTGGACGACCTGGACCCCCGGTTGTGGCCGTCGGTGCTGGACGCGCTGCGCGCGGCCGGGGCGTGGGACTGCTGGACGATCGGCACCGTCGGCCGCCGTGGTCGGCCGGGTCGGCTGGTCACGGCGCTGTGCGCGGCCGAGGTGCGGCCCGCCGTCGCCGACGTACTGCTGCGGCACACCACGACGTTGGGCGTGCGCTGGTCCGTACAGCGGCGCACGACGCTGCCGCGCCGGGTGGTGACGGTGGCCGTCGGCCCGCCCGGGCGGGAGCAGTACGTGCCGGTCAAGATCGCCGACGTGCCGGGCGGTGAGGTCACGGTGCAGCCGGAGCTGGCTGACGCGGAGCGCGCCGCGCGGGCCCTGGGGTGGCCGGTCCGGCAGGTCTGCGCGGCGGCCATCAGCAACTACCTGCGCGAGCCCCCCGCCCGCGCGGTCCCGCGCCAGCCCCCGGGCCACACCTGATCGCCCCTCGCCGCCTCGTCCCCCGCGCGCCGGGCGTACGCCGCCGGGCCGCTCTTCGGCCCGACCGCGGCACGCGACCACCACCGTCGGGCCGCTCCCCCGCGACCGCCTCCCGTCGGCGGCCCGGCGGCCGGCGCTCACGCCGCCGCCGTGCCACCCGTCCGTCCGCCCGTTCACCGTGCCGAGCCTCCCCATCCCCCATCCCCCAACCCCCTCCCCCGTCCCTCGTCGTCGCCGACCCAGAGGAAGCCATGCCGCGCACCTACGCCGTCACCAGCCTGAAGGGGGTGCACGTCCTCCTCACCGGGGCCACCGGATTCATCGGGCAGGCCGTGCTGGAGCGGCTGCTCGCCGATCACCCCGACACCCGCGTCAGCCTCCTGTTGCGGGGCCGGGGCGGGTGTGGTGGCCGCGACCGTCTGGTGCGGCTGCTGCGCAAGGACGTGTTCCGGCGGTGGCACGAACGGCCGGGCGGAGACGACGAGTTGGCCGACGCGGCGCGCCGGGTCCAGGTCGTCGAGGGTGATCTGGAGAGTGTGACGGGGCTGCCGGGCGACCTGGACACGGTCATCCACTGCGCGTCGGCGGTCACCTTCGACCCGCCCATCGACGAGGCGTTCGGCTCCAACGTCGCCGGGGCCGTCCGGTTGTGCGAGCAGTTGGCCCGCCAGCCCGTCCCGCCGCACCTGGTCTACGTCTCCACCGCCTACGTGTCGGCACCCGGCCACGGCACGGTGCGCGAGGAGCCGCTGCGGCACACGGTGGACTGGCGGGAGGAGTTGGCCGCCAGCGAGACCGTACGCGCGGAGGTCGAGCGGGACTCGCGGCGCCCGGAGGTGCTGCGCCGGCTGCTGCGGGAGGCGGACCGGGCGCACGCGCCGTGCGGCAACCAGGTGGTGGCCGGGCACGCCGAGGAGGCCAGGCGGGCGTGGGTGGCGCGGCGGCTGGTCGCCTACGGGCGGGCCCGGGCCAACGCGCTGGGGTGGACGGACGTGTACACCTTCACCAAGGCGCTGGCCGAACGCGCCACCGAGGAGAGCTGGGCCGGGCGGCCCCTGACCGTGCTGCGGCCGGCCATCGTCGAGAGCGCGCTGCACCACCCGTACCCGGGCTGGATCGACGGGCACAAGATGCTCGACCCGCTGATCATCGACTACGGGACGGGGGCCATGTGGGACCTGCCGGGCGATCCGGACGCCGTCCTGGACGTCATCCCGGCGGACCTGGTGGTCAACGCGATCCTGGCCGCCGCCGCGGCGACACCGCCGGCGGACGCCCCGCACTACTTCCACGTCGCCTCCGGCGCCGGCAACCCGCTGACCTACGGGGCGCTCCACGACCACCTGGACGCGTACTTCACCCGGCATCCGCTGCCCGATCCGTCCGGGCGCGGCCACCTGCGGCACGCCCGGTGGCGGTTCCAGAGCCCGGCGCGGGTGCGGACGGCGCTCGACCTCGCCGACCGGGCCGTCGCGGCGGCCGGGAGCGCGCTGGAGTGGCTGCCCGGCGGCGAGCGGGTCCAGGAGCGGAATCGCGCGCTGCGCCACCGGCGCGGCGAACTCGCGCGCCAGCGGCACTACTTCGAGGTGTACCAGCCGTACACCGGCGCGCAGGGCCGCTACGACGACCGGGAGTTGATGGCCCTGCACCGCTCGCTGCCGCCGGAGCTGGCGGCCGAGCGCGGCTTCGACGCGCGCGGCCTTGACTGGCGCGGCTACCTGGAGGAGGTGCACTGCCCGGCGGTCACCCGGCGGCTGCGCGACGCCATGGGGTTGCGCGGGGCGGCGGCCGGGCGGGGGCGCGCGGCACCCCGCGCGCTGCCGCCGGCGGACGACGTCGCCGCCGTGTTCGACCTCGACGGCACCGTCGTGGCCGCCGACATGGTCGAGTCCTACCTGTGGGCCCGCCTCGGCTCCGGCTCGCTGCCCGGCCACGCGGCCGAGCTGCTCGACCTGGCCCGCGCGGTGCCCCGCTACCTGCGCGCGGAGCGCACCGACCGGGCGGCGTTCGTCCGCGCCTTCCTGCGCCGCTACCAGGGCGCCGACGCCGCCGCGCTGCGGAACCTGGTGCAGGACGCGTTGGCTGACGCGCTGCTGCGGCGGGTGCTGCCGGAGGCGGTGCGCCGGGCGCGCGAGCACCGCGCCGCCGGGCACCGCACCGTCCTGGTCACCGGCAGCCTCGACCTGCTGGTCGAGCCGCTGCGCCCGCTCTTCGACGACATCGTGGCCTGCCGGATGGAGAGCCGGGGCGGCGTGCTCTCCGGCCGGCTGGTCGCCCCGCCGGTGGTCGGCGAGGCGCGCGCCGCGTGGCTGCGCGAGTACGCGCGCGAGCACGGGCTGTCCCTGCGGCGTTCGTACGCGTACGCCGACAGCTACTCCGACCGGCCCTTCCTGGCCTCGGTCGGCCGGCCCTGCGCGGTCAACCCCGACCTGCGGCTCTACCGGTACGCCGCGCGCCGGCACTGGCCCGTCGTGCGCTGGGGCGCGCACGCGGGCACCCGGTGGGAGGCGCTGACCGAGACGGTGCGGGCCGGCGATGCCAGCACAGCGACAAGGAGCTACGCGTGAGCAGACCCGGACTGGTCCTCGAAGTCGACGAGCGCACACCGCCGTTGCTGGTGTGTGAGGGGGAGGGCTTCCGACTCGAGCAGTTGCCGTACGGCACCCGGGTCGTCTATCCGCCCGCGTGCCTGCCCGGCATCCGGGACCTGGACGCGGCGATCACCCGGGCGCTGCACCAGCCGCACGGCAGCGATCCGCTGCCCGCGCTGCTGCGCCCCGGCATGCGGCTGACCATCGTCTTCGACGACCTGTCGCTGCCGCTGCCGCCCATGCGCAGCCCGGACATCCGGCAGCGGATCATCGAGCACGTGCTGGAGCTGGCCGCCGCGCACCGGGTGGACGACGTGGAGCTGATCGCGGCCAACGCGCTGCACCGCCGCATGACACCGGCCGAACTGCGGCACGTGGTGGGCGACCGGGTCTTCCGCTCCTTCTTCCCCCAGCACCTGCGCAACCATGACGCGGAGGACCAGGAGAACCTGCTCCACCTCGGCCAGACCGGGCACGGCGAGGACGTGGAGATCAACCGCCGGGCGGCGGAGAGCGACCTGATCGTGTACGTGAACATCACGCTGGTGGCGATGAACGGCGGGTCGAAGTCGGTGTCGGTGGGCCTGGCCAGCTACCGCAGCCTGCGCCACCACCACAACGTGGACACCCTGCGCGACTCGCGTTCCTTCAACGACCCGGCCCGCTCGGCCATGCACCACTCCTACGACCGCATGCAGGACCTGATCGGCGGTCAGGTCAGGGTGTTCACGATCGAGACCGCGCTGAACAACGACGCCTTCCCGCAGTCGCTGGGCTTCCTCAGCAAGCGCGAGTGGGAGTGGAACGCGGCGGACCAGGCGGCGTTCATCGGGGCGCGGCGCGGCTCCCGGCTGTTGTCGCCCGCGCTGCGCCGGCGCGCCTTCCACCGGGTGGCCGCGCCCTGGGGCGTGACCAGCGTCGCCGCGGGCGCGCCGAGCGCGGTGCACCCCATCACGCTGCGGCACGTGCACCGGCAGCAGGTCACGCCGGTGTCGGGGCAGGCGGACGTGGGGGTGTTCGGGGTGCCGTACCTGTGCCCGTACAACGTCAACTCGGTGATGAACCCGATCCTGGTCGCCTCGATGGGGCTCGGCTACCTGTTCAACATGTACCTGAACAAGCCCATCGTCCGGCGCGGCGGTGTGGGCATCTTCTACCACCCGCTGCCGAACGAGTTCCACACCGTGCACCACCCGAGCTACCTCGACTTCTACGAGGACGTGTTGACGCAGTCGACCGACCCGGCCGTGGTGGAGAGCAAGTTCGAGGAGCAGTTCGCGACCGACCCGTGGTACGTCCACCTGTACCGCAAGAGCTACGCGTACCACGGGGTGCACCCGTTCTACATGTGGTATTGGTGCGCGCACGCCAGGGAGCACCTGGGCGACGTCATCTTCGTCGGCGCCGATCCGGCGGTCGCCTCCCGCCTCGGGTTCCGCGCGGCCAGCACGCTGGCCGACGCCCTCCAGTTGGCCTCGCACACGGTGGGCGGCAGCCCGGAGATCACCTACCTGCACGCCCCGCCGCTGACCCTGGCGGACGTCTCGTGACGGGCGGCCGGGAGGGCGGACCCGGCAACCGGGCCGCCCGGTGGCTCGGCGGCGCGGCGCGCGGGAGCGGTGCGGGCCTCCGTCGTGACCTGGCCCTGTTGCGCCAGGGACGCGACTGGCGGGGGCGGGCCAGGCCGCCGCGCGGACTGCCGGCCGAGCAGGACGCGGCGCGGGCGCCGTTCCGTACCGCCTGGGCCCGGTCGGCACCGGCCGCGCTGGCCCGCGACGCGCTGCGCACCGGCGTGCTGAAGCCGCTGCTGTGGGCGCACGCCCGGCCCGTGGTGACGGGGCGCGAGCACCTGGCGGGGCTGCGGGGCCCGGTGGTGTTCGTGGCCAACCACGCCAGCCACCTCGACACGCCGTTGATCCTGGGGGCGCTGCCGGGGCCCGTCGCGGCCCGGACGACGGTGGGCGCGGCGGCCGACCACTTCTTCGCCTCGCGGCTGACCGGGGTGACGACGGCGTTGCTGTTCAACGCCTTCCCGGTGGACCGGCGCGGCGACCGCAAGACCGGGCGGCGTGGCCACGGCGCCGGGTTGGCGACGCGGTTGATCGGCAGCGGTTGGAGCGTGTTGCTGTTCCCCGAGGGGTCGCGCTCCCGTGACGGCTGGATGGGCTGGTTCCGGCTGGGCGCCGCGCGGCTGTGCCTGGACGCCGGGGTGCCGGCCGTGCCGGTGGCGGTGCGGGGCACGTTCGCGGCGCTGCCGCCGGGCGACGTGCTGCCCCGGCGCGACGCCGCGCCGGTCAGCGTGCGCTTCGGCCGGCCGATCGTGGCGCGCCCGGACGAGACGGCGCCGGCGTTCCGTGATCGCATGATGCGCGAGGTCAACGCGTTGTGGGCGGAGTCGGACGTGGGCTGGTACGGGGCGCTGCGCGGCGCGGCGGAGGCCGCCGACGCGCCGCCGACCCCCGCAGCGGCGCCGCCGGCGGACGGCGTCCGGCGGGCGGCGCGGTGGCGGCGCATCTGGGAGTCCACGCGCCCCACGGAGCGGCCGGGGCGGCGCCGCGTGTGGGGCGGCCCGGCGCCGACCTGGCCCCGGCAGCGGGGTGCGGGCAGCGGCGCGGCCGACGGGGCGCGGGGCGGAGCGCGCCGGTCGTAACGGCGCGCCCGGGGCGGGCGGGATGGGGCACGGGCGGGGTGGAGGCGTGGGGCCGCCACCCCGCCCCGCGCGGCGTTTGTACGAGGGGTCTCGTAATTTGATGAGCGACGTACTACGATCAGCACCGTACAAACCCGCACCCCATCGCCCCGCGAAGTGGAGTAGTCGTGAGCGCCCTGTTCGAGCCGTACACCCTGCGGACGCTGACCATCCCGAACCGCATCTGGATGGCCCCGATGTGCCAGTACTCCGCCGAGGTCTTCGGGCCGAACGCCGGTGTGGCGGGCGACTGGCACCACACGCACTACACCTCACGGGCCGTCGGCGGCGCCGGCCTCATCCTGGTCGAGGCCACCGCCGTCTCCCCCGAGGGCCGGATCAGCCCCGCCGACCTGGGCATCTGGAACGACACCCAGGTCGAGGCGCTGCGCCGGATCACCGCGTCGCTCAAGGAGCACGGCACCGTTCCGGGAATCCAGATCGCCCACGCCGGACGCAAGGCGAGCACCGACCGCCCCTGGCGCGGCGGCGCCCCGATCACCGACCCCGCGCAGCACGGCTGGCAGCCGGTCGGGCCGAGCCCGATCGCCTTCGACGCCGACCACCCGGTCCCCGACGAGCTGACGGAGGAGCGGATAGACGAGATCGTCGGCCAGTTCGCGGACGCGGCCCGGCGCGCGCTCGCCGCCGGCTTCGAGGTCATCGAGGTGCACGGCGCGCACGGGTACCTGATCGGCGAGTTCCTCTCCCCGCACAGCAACCACCGCACGGACGCGTACGGCGGCTCGTACGAGAACCGCACCCGCTTCGCGCTCCGGGTCGTGGACGCGGTGCGCGCGGTGTGGCCACGGGAGTTGCCGGTCTTCTTCCGGATCTCGGCGACCGACTGGTTGCAGGAGACCGCGCGGGCGGACGGCTCGGCGGCCGACGGCCCGCTCGGCTGGACGGCCGACGACACTGTGCGCTTCGCGCGCGACCTGCACGCCCACGGCGTGGACCTGCTCGACGTCTCCACCGGCGGCAACGCCACCGGCGTCCGCATCCCCACCGGCCCCGGCTACCAGGTCCCCTTCGCGGCCCGGGTGAAGGCGGAGACCGACCTTCCGGTCGCGGCCGTCGGCAAGATCACCGAGCCGGAGCAGGCCGAGAAGATCCTTCAGTCCGGCGAGGCGGACGCGGTGCTGCTCGGTCGGGAGCTGCTGCGCGACCCGTACTGGGCGCACCGCGCGGCGCGCGCCCTCGGGCGTACCCCGGACTACCCCAACCCGTACTCCTGGGCCGCCTGACCTCCGCCCCGCGACCGCGCTGACCTGCGCGAACACGCTCCGGGGACGCCGTTGTCAGTGGCCGGGCGCACACTGGCGACAGTAGGCGACGGCTGGGACAACGGCGTCCCGGAGGTGAGGGCCGAGCCGGACGGGATCGTTCCGCTCCGACGGCCAGGGCGGGATCCTCGACGGCGACACCTGGCGCCAGCTCGCCCGCCACCTGCCGGACGTGCTGTGCGTACGGGCGGCCACGGTCGGGTGAGGGGGCCCCTCGTGGGCCAGTAGAGTGACGGCCGTGGCTGGACGACCGTTGAACGAAATCGTGGAACCCGGCTGGGCCAAGGCACTTGAGCCCGTAGCCGAACGCATCACGGCGATGGGGACCTTCCTGCGCGCCGAGATCGCGGCGGGACGTACGTACCTCCCGGCGGGGCAGCACGTACTACGCGCCTTCCAACAACCCTTCGACGACGTCCGGGTGCTGATCGTCGGACAGGACCCGTACCCCACCCCGGGACATGCCGTGGGGCTCAGCTTCGCGGTCGCCCCCGAGGTGCGTCCGCTGCCCGGCAGCCTGCAGAACATCTTCCAGGAGTTGCACACCGACCTCGGCCATCCCCGGCCCTCCAACGGGGACTTGACCCCCTGGACCGAGCAGGGCGTGCTGCTGCTCAACAGGGCGCTCACCACCGCCCCGCGCAAGCCGGCGGCGCACCGGGGCAAGGGCTGGGAAGAGGTCACCGAACAGGCCATCCGGGCGCTGGTCGAGCGCGGCAAGCCGCTGGTGTCGATCCTGTGGGGGCGCGACGCGCGCAACCTGCGCCCGCTGCTCGGCAGCCTGCCCGCCGTCGAGTCCGCCCACCCCTCGCCCATGTCGGCCGACCGCGGGTTCTTCGGCTCGCGCCCGTTCAGCCGGGCCAACGACCTGCTGGTGCGGCAGGGGTCACAGCCGGTGGAGTGGCGCCTGCCCTGACCCGGCCCGCCCGCCCGCCCGCCGTACCGCCTGCCGCCTGACCGGCGGCGTTCGGAAGTACGAGCGATAGTGTCGGGGCATGACAACGCACAACGCCACGCCCGCTGGCTGGTACGCCGACCCCCAGGGCACCCCTCACCTGCTGCGCTGGTGGGACGGCGCTCAGTGGACCCAGCACACGCACCCGGGGCAGCCCGGCCAGGCCGCCCAGCAGCCGGCCGCCGGACCGCCGCCGGAGAAGATCCAGCGCCAGGTCCAGCAGCAGGCCGGGCTCGGCACCTCGACCCCGCAGGGCGGCGGGACGCTGTTCACCGAGCCGGTGCTGGTGGTGAACCAGAAGGCCAAGCTCATCGAGCTGACCAACGAGTACAGCGTCTTCGACCAGCACGGTCGGACCATCGGCTCGGTGGTCCAGGTGGGCCAGAGCGCGCTGAAGAAGGTGGCGCGCTTCGTCGCCAGCTTCGACCAGTTCATGACCCACCGGCTGGAGATCCGGGACGCCCACGGGCAGCCGCACCTGGTGATGACCAGGCCGGCGAAGTTCATGAAGTCCAAGGTCCTGGTCACCCGCCCGGACGGCCAGCCGGTCGGCGAGATCCACCAGCAGAACGTCATCGGGAAGATCAACTTCGCGATCATGGCGCAGGGGCAGCAGGTCGGCGCCATCAAGGCGGAGAACTGGCGCGCCTGGAACTTCGCCATCGTCGACCACACCGACCGCGAGATCGCCCGTATCACCAAGACCTGGGAGGGCCTCGCCAAGACCATGTTCACCACCGCGGACAACTACGTGCTGCAGATCCACCAGCAGCTCCCCGAGCCGCTGCTCAGCCTCGTGGTGGCGACGGCGCTGACCGTGGACACGGCGCTGAAGCAGGACGCCCGCGGGTTCGGATGAGCCGATGAGCGCCCCCGACCCCCAGCCGGCCCCGGCCCCGGCCGCCGCCAGCCGCGCCCCCGAGCCCGACCCGCGCGCCCCCGACGTCCACTACGCGCTGGGCATCGACTCCGGCGGCTCGGGCGTACGCATCGCCCTCGGCCCCGTCGGACCGCGGGGCGCCCCCGCCGCCCAGCCGCTGACCTGGCACTCCCCCACCCCCGCCCTCGTCGGGGAGCGCGGTATCGACGCGGCCGGGCTGCTCGGCCAGGTGCTGCCGGCGGCCCAGCGACTGCTGCGCCAGGCGGGCACCGAGCGGGTGGCCGCCGTCTGCGTGGGCGCGGCCGGCATGGCCAGCCTCGGCGACGACTTGCGGGCCCACCTGCCCGCCGCGCTCGCCGAAGCCCTCGGCCCGCGACGGCTGGCCCTGGCGGCCGACGGCGTCACGGCGTACGTGGGGGCGCTCGGCCAGCGCCCGGGCGCCGTCGTGGCGGCGGGCACCGGCATGATCGCCCTCGGCACCGGCCTTGGCACCAGCCCTGGCACCGGCCCTGGCGACGATCCGCACGGTGGCTGGCGACGCGTGGACGGCTGGGGCCACCTGCTGGGCGACTGCGGCGGCGGCGCGTGGATCGGCCGGGCCGGGCTCGAGGCGGCCATGCGCGCCCACGACGGGCGGGCGGGCGGCTCGCAGCCGCTGCTGTCCCGACTTGAGGCGACGTTCGGGCCGCCGGAACACCTGCCGGGGCTGCTCTACCCGCGCTCCGACCGGCCGGCCGTGCTGGCCTCCTTCGCCCCCGAGGTCGGCCGGTGCGCGGCCACCGACCCGGTGGCCGCCGCCATCCTCCACGAGGCGGCGGACCACATCGCACGCGCCGCGCAGGCGGCCTTCCCCCACCCGCCCACCACGGCCCAGGCGACGCACGGCGACGACGCCGGGGCGCTGGCGCTCACCGGCGGGCTCTTCCGGATGGGGGCGCCGCTGGTCGATCCGGTACGGCGGGAGCTGGCTCGCCGGCTGCCCGGGGTGCCGGTCACCGAGGCGGCCGGCGATCCGCTGGCGGGGGCGCTGCGCGTGGCATCGGCGCTCGCGGCGGTCACGCTGCGGCTACCGGTGGACGGGGAACTGCTCCAGGTGTTCTAGGCGCTCCGCGCGGTGGCCGGCGCGCGAGGGCCCTGACCACCGAGGGTCGGCCCGTAGTCACCACTGCATATCGGGTAGCGCGTCACACACGACCCAAAACGCCGGATAAAACGGGACGGATTCGGCCTAGTTATACCCACCTGAACAGCGCTGCTCGTCAAACGGCTAACATGCGGCGCCATGAGTTCCCCCACCGGGCCCGCGTCCGGCCTGCCTGTACGAATGCCACGACCTCGCCAGTCCGGACGGCACCGGCGGCCCGAGCCCGCCGCGGCCCCCGTCGGCGCGCCGCCGCTGGTGCTCGCCGTGCCCGGGGCTCCCGATCCCGTGACGCGCGCGGTGGTCGACGAGGTGCTGAGCATCGCGCGCTCCGAGCTGCCCGGCCTCGACGCCCGGGTCGGTTACGTCGGCGGCGCCGACGAGCAGGCCCCGGCCCTGGAGGTCACGCTGGCTCAGGCCGCGCGCGACCGCGCGGCCCTGCTCGCCGCCGCGCGGGCCGACGCCGCCGGTCAGCCGGGCAACGCGGCGGGGGACGCGCCCGACGCCGCGGCCCAGGAGGCCGCGTACGCCGCGCGGCAGCAGGCCGTGATCGACGCGGACGGACCGGCGGCCGTGGTGGTGCCGCTCCTCGCCGGCCCCGACAGCGAGTTGCTGGCCCGCGCGCGGCAGGCCGTCGAGGGCAGCGGCTGCGCCGCCCTGTTCACCGACCCGCTCGGCCCGCACCCGCTGCTCGCCGAGGCGTTGCACGTGCGGCTCTCGGAGGCCGGGCTGGCCCGCGCCGACCGCGCCCGCCTGTTCACGGTGGCCACCGCGGCCGACGGCATCATCCTGGCCACCGTCGGCGGGCCGGAGGCCGTGCAGGCGGCGGGCATCACCGGCATGCTGCTCTCGGCGCGCCTCGCCGTGCCGGTGCTGGCCGCGCCGCTCGACGAGAAGGGCGCCGTGGCCCGCACCGCCGAGCAGTTGCTCGGCGCCGGGTCGCAGCGCCTCGCGCTGGCCCCGTACCTGATCGGCCCCGAGGTGTCCGCCGAGCTGATCGAGACGGCGGCCAACGAGGCGGGGTGCGCGGCGGCCGAGCCGCTGGGCGCCTACCCGGCCGTGGGCCGCCTGGTGCTGTCCGCGTACGCCGCGGCGCTGGGCCTCACGCTCCCCGGCGCGCCCAACCGCTAGCCCGCCGGCCGCCCAGGCCGTGACCGCCGGCCGCCCCCGGGCGGCACCCGGGCCCGAACGGGCCGACGCGGACGGCCCCACGGCGCCTGCCGCCAGCGGCAGCGGGCGTGCCCGAGCGGGCGTGGCAGCACGGATGACGGCGCCTCACCGGGCGCCGTTCGTACGCCCGGCCGCGCGTGGCGCGCCCGAACAGGGCCCGGGCCTCAGGACACGTGGAAGGACCCGGCTCGATGCCCCGGTGGGGGCGGGACGAGCCGGGTCCTTCGCTGTCCTCCCGCCGGACGCGTGCAGGCCGGCGGACGGGCACCACACCCCACGTCGGGGGCGTGGTGGCCGTCGCCGGTTGGCGCGCGGTCGGTGTCAGGCGAGGACCACGCAGGACGCCGCGGGGGCGTCGACCGAGCCCGACCAGGTCGGGACTCCCGTCTCGGCGTCGAGGGTGAACCAGGCGACGCCGCCGGAGCGTTCGTTGGCCACGTACAGCCGCTCCCCCGTCGCGGACAGCGCGAGGTGCCGGGGCCAGTGGCCGCCGCAGTCCACCGTGGTCCGCAGCTCAAGCTGGTCGCCCGTGGTGTTGAGCGCGAGGACGGCGATGCTGTCGTGGCCACGGTTGGCGACCCACACGAACCGTCCGTCGGGCGCGACGACCAGCTCGGACGGGTAGTTGCGCGGCAGGTCGTCACCCTCGCGCGGGGGCAGCACGCTGACCGTCGCGCCGGGGGTCAGCTCGCCCGTGGCGGCATCCCAGCGGCAGACGGTGACCGTGGAGTCCAGTTCGTTGGTGACGTAGGCCCACTCCCCGCCCGGGTGGAAGGCCAGGCTGCGCGGACCGGCGCCCGGGGTGAGGTGGGCGGCGTGGTGCGGGCGCAGGGTGCCCCGCTCGGCGTCCAGCTCGTAGCTGTGGACCGTGTCCGTGCCCAGGTCCACGGCGAGCACCCAGCGCCCGGACGGGTCGGGCAGCACGGCGTGCGCGTGCGGTCCGCGCTGCCGCTCCGGGTCGGGACCCGACCCCTCGTGCTGTCGTACGTCGGTGGGCCGGGCCAGGCCGCACCAGGTGCCGTGCCCCTCCGGGTCCAGGAGGTAGGGCAGGACGCTGATGGTGCCCGACGAGTAGTGGGCGGTCAGCACGTGGCCCTCGGTGAGCGACAGGTGCGTGGGATCGTCGCCGCCGACGGCCGCCGGCAGGCCGAGGGGGGCCGGCCGGTCGGGGTCGCCCAGGGAGAAGGCCGCGCCATAGCCGTCGGGCGTCTCGCTCACCGCGTACAGCACCCCCTGCTCTCGTGAGAGGGCCAGGTAGGAGGGGTTCTCCACGATGTCGGTCGAGTACTTGACGGTCAGGGCCCCGCTGTCCGGTTCGACCGTGGCGACGCTGACGCCCCAGCCTCCCGCCGAGGTGAACGAGCCGATGTACGCCCGCTGGTTACCACGGGTCGCCCCGTCGCCGGTCTTGCTCTCATCGCTCGTGGCGCTCGCCATGTCGCACCTTTCTCGATCCGCCGGGTGAGGGCGGGCCGTAGCCGTAGGTCCGGACCAGGATGCCCGGTTCACCCGCACGGCTCTAGATGCATGCGACCACGACGGACATCGGGTAGCACGGGGGGAACGGCGGATGGGCGGAAAAGCCTCGGGGGGAGGTCTGCTGAGACCCGAGGAGGCGTCAACGATGCTGTACATGGTGCAGTTGTTCGGCAGTGCCACGCGGTGGGACGAGGAGATCGCCGCGTACTCGCCCGAGGAGTTCCAGGCGATGGTCGAGCACATGGGGCGGCTCAACGAGGAGCTGGCCGCCTCCGGCGAGTTGGTGGAGGCGCGCGGCCTCGGCGGTCCGGCGCTGGTGACCAGCGTGTGGGCCAGGGACGACGGGCCGCCACGGGTGAGCGACGGCACGCACGACGGGCGGGAGAAGCTGCTGGCCGGCTACTGGGTGGTGGACGTGACCGGCCTCGACCGGGCGATCGAGATCGCCGCCCAGGCGTCCGCCGCGCCCGGCCCCGGCGACTCGCACAACTTCCCCGTGGAGGTGCACGAACTGCCCACGGACCTGCCGCGCTGACCTCGCCCGGCGGCACGTACGCGCACGGGCCCGTACCCGGTACCTGCCGGGTACGGGCCCGCGGCTCGCGATGGGTGGCCGGCGCGCGCCAGGGCGGCCGGTCAGGCGTCGGCCAGGGGCGCGCGCGGGGAGCTGCGCAACGGGGCGGCCAGCTCGGTCAGCGCCCGCTCCAGGCCGTGCAGGTGGGCCAGCGCGGGCTCCGTCGCGGCCGGTTGCGCCGCGGTGGCCGGGGCCGGCGACGCCACCTCGCGGACCCGGTCCGGGGTGGTCAGCGACTCGACGGCGGCCTCGACGCGCTGGCAGGCGGCGGTGAGCCGGGCGTCGTGGGACGCCTCCGGGTCGGCGGCGATGGAGGCGAGCCCGCGCACCTCGCGGGCGCAGTCGTCGAGCAGGGCGAGCACCTGTCGGGCGCGCGCCTTGCGGGCGCGCAGCGGGCTCAGCGGGTGCACCAGCGGGGCGAGCGACAGCCGCACCCTGCCGAGCAGCACCTCCAGCTCGGCGACGCGCGGCGCGGGGTCGGCGGTGGCGGAACCGGCCAGCCGCGCCGCCGCCTCGGCGGTGCAGGCGTGTACGCAGCGCAGGGCCCGCTGGATCCAGGCGTCGGTGGTGGCGTGCGTGGTGACGGGCAGCACGAACAGCACGGCCAGCGCGGCGCCGAGCGCGCCCACGGCGGTCTCGGTCACCCGCAGCCCGAGCAGCCCCGGGTCCAGCACGCCCAGCGCCCCGTAGAGGAGCCCCGCCATGAGCGTCACCGCGAGCATCATCCAGGTGTAGGAGACGGCGGCCGTGTAGAAGATGCCGAACACGCAGACGGCGACCAGGAGCGCGGTGGGGACGGGGGCTCCGTCCAGCGGGACGGCGACGACCAGGCCGAGGGCGACGCCGATGACGGTGCCGAGCGCCCGGCGGAAGCCGCGGACCAGGGTCTCGCCCCGCGAGGCGGTGTTCACGAACACCCACCAGGTGGCGCCGACGGCCCAGTACCAGCGTTCGTGCGAGAGCACCTGGCCCACGATGAGCGCGAACGCCCCGCCGGCGGTCGCCTGGATCGCCTGCCGGGTGGTGACCCGGGCCAGGCCCCGGCCCTCGGGCGGCGCGGGGGCGGGAGCGGCGGGTGGCAGGCGCCGCTCGTAGCACCACAGGCCGAAGCGGACGAGGGAGGCGGAGAGCAGGGACAGCGTGACCGCCGCGTACAGCTCCGGCAGTTGTCCCGGCACCGTGTGCAGGAACTGCGTCGCGAAGAAGGTCATGAACGCGAACACGCCGAGGGAGTGGCCGCGCGGGCCCCAGCGGCGCGCGTACACGCCCGCCCCGACGACGGCCAGGAAGGCGGCGTCGCGGGCGAGCGGATGGTCGTGCAGCCCGGCGGCGAGGGCCAGGACGGGAAAGCCGGCCGCGGGCAGCAGCGCGGTGGTGATGGCCTGCCCGCGCACCGTGGTGTCGAGGACCGTGAAGAGTGCGAGCAGGGCGGCGAGCCCGCCGGTGATGGCGGCCACGAGCGAGTGGCCGGCGAGGCCGCACACGGCGACCGCCAAACCGATGCCGAGGACGGACCGGGCCGCGCTGCGTAGGCGCAGCCGTCCCGGGTCCGGAGCCACGAACATCCTCTTGAGCACGGTTTCCCACCCCTTCTGTCGTCCGGTACGAACGGCGGACGGCGCGTATCCCCACGGTCCGCGCGCGTCCACACGAAAAATGACGCCGCGGAGGGTTCCGCAGCGCCATCGACAGGACCATCACAGCATTGACGTCCCCGTTGGCTCAACACACCCCGCCACGACTGGACCATTGGCCCACCCACGGCAGCTCCGACCGGGCCAGGGGCGGGCCAACGGACCACCCCACCGGGCCACGCTCGCACCCGGTGCGCCCCGGCGCGCACCACCGGCCCTCCCTCACGCGACCGGCCCGCGCCGCCCGCGCCCCACCACTGGGCGGGCTCCCCGCGCGAGCCGGCGGATTCGGCCGGGCCGAGGGGTGGTGCACCCCCGGCGAGCGGGGGTACCCGGCCAGCGGGCACGCCCCGGCGCCAACGGGCACGCCGGCCCGGGCACCGGGCTGGGGCGTGGCCGGTCGGGTCGCGGGCCCCGGCGTCGGACGCCGACCCGTCGCGGGTCGGCCGGCGACATTCCGTATCCGACAGCGAAGAACCGACATGAGGCATGAGGCATCCGACACCGCACCGGCCAGCCGGCACGGGCGGGGGTCGGTAGCCACGGAGCCAGACGCGACAGCAGCACACGCCGGACCGTCCGGAGGTCTCCCCCGGCGGGCGGGCGGGGTGGGAGGCACCCAGCATGGCGACGACAGCCACCAGCACACAGGCCATCAGCGTGAACGTCGATGACGTCACGCTGCCGGGCGACCTCACGCTGCCCGCCGAACCGCTCGGCGTGGTCGCCTTCGCCCACGGCAGCGGCAGCTCGCGGCACAGCCCGCGCAACCGCGCGGTGGCCGCGACGCTGCACGAGGCCGGGCTCGGCACCGTACTCATCGACCTGCTCGACCCGGAGGAGGAGCGCGTCGACCAGGTGACGGCCGAGCCGCGGTTCGACATTCCGATGCTGGCCCGACGCGTCGCGGCGGTCGTGGACTGGCTCGACCGCCGGCCCGAGACGCGCGAGGTCCCGGTGGGCCTCTTCGGCGCCAGCACCGGGGCCGCGGCGGCGCTCGTCGCGGCGGCCGAGCGGGCCGACCGGGTGGCCGCCGTGGTCTCCCGTGGCGGGCGCCCGGACCTGGCGGGCCCGGCGTTGACCGCCGTGCGGGCGCCGGTGCTGCTCGTCGTCGGCGGCGCGGACCCGCGGGTGCTGCGCCTGAACGAGGAGGCGGCCGAGCGTCTGACCGCCCCGTGGAGCCTGCGCGTCGTGCCGGGCGCCGGGCACCTCTTCGCGGAACCGGGGGCGCTGGAGGCCGTCGCGCACGCCGCACGGGACTGGTTCCTCGGCATGCGCCGCCAGGACGACCGATGACCGTGCCCGTGCGGCGCCGGACAGCCGGGCGCCGTGCGGGCGGAAGGGAGAAACCACCATGCTCTTCTCCGATCGCCGGGCGGCCGGCCGGGAACTGGCCGCTCAGCTCGCCGACCGCGCACTCCACTCCGAGGTCGCCAGCCCCTTCGTGCTGGCCCTGCCGCGCGGTGGGGTGCCGGTGGCCGACGAGGTGGCCAGGGTGCTGCACGCGCCGCTGGACGTCCTGGTGGTCCGCAAGATCGGCCCGCCGTTCAACCCCGAACTCGGCGTCGGGGCCCTGACCGGCGAGGACCCGCCGCTGTACGACGAGCGGGCGTTGGCCATGCTGGATCTGACGGCGGACCGGCTGGGCGCGCAGGTCGCGCAGGCGCGCACCGAGCTGCACCGCCGGGAGGATCTGTACCGGGGCGGGCGTCCGGCGCCCGACCTGCGCGGCCGGACGGTCGTCCTGGTGGACGACGGGCTCGCCACCGGCGTCACGGCCCGCGCCGCGCTGCGGGCGGTACGTCGCGGGGAGCCGGCCCGGGTGGTGCTCGCGGCCCCGGTCTGCTCCGTGGAGGCCGCCACCGCGCTCGCCGCCGAGGCCGACGACGTGGTGTGCGCGCACCAGCCGCGGCCCTTCGGCTCGGTCGGCCAGTGGTACGCGGACTTCGAGCAGGTCAGCGACGACGAGGTGATCGACACCCTGCGGGCCGCCCACGCCCCCGGGTGACGGGCGGCCGACCCCGCGTGGGCCGCGGGCGGACGCCGGGCCGTTGGTACAGTCACCAGGCCGCATACGGGACCTTCTGGGCCCGTGCGGACGAGCGGGACGAGCAACGACGAACAGGAGCCGGTGGCCCGTGGCCGTGGACGCCCTCGACGCGAAGATCCTGCGGCTGCTCCTGGAGCAGCCGCGTACCAGCGTGCGGGAGTACGCCCGGCTGCTCGGCGTCGCCCGTGGCACCCTGCAGGCGCGGCTCGACCGGCTGGAGCGCGACGGGGTGATCACCGGCACCGGGCCGCGCCTGTCGGCCGCCGCCCTGGGCCATCCGGTGCTGGCCTTCGTGCACGTCGAGGTCACCCAGGGGCACCTGGACGACGTGGGGGACGCGCTCGCCGAGGTGCCGGAGATCATCGAGGCGTTCTCGATCACCGGCGGCGGCGACCTCATGACGCGGGTGGTGGCGCGGGACGCGGGGCACCTGGAGGACATCGTCCAGCGCCTGATCCAGCTTCCCGGCGTGGTCCGCACCCGCACCGAGATCGCGTTGCGCCAGCGGGTGCCGTACCGGATGTTGCCGCTGGTGGACGCGGTGGGCGCGGAGGCGGGCCGGCAGCGGTAGCCGGGGTGGTTCTCCCTCCTTCCGTGCGTACGCCGCGCCCGGCTCCTTGGCATGCTGTGCCCATGAGCACTTCCCCCACCACCGCGGTCATCTTCGATCTCGACGGCACACTCGTGGACAGCGAGCCGCACTACTTCGAAGCCGGGCGGCGCACCCTGGCCGCGTACGGGGTGACCGACTTCGACTGGGCCGAACACACCCGCTTCATCGGCATCGGCACTCGCGAGACGCTGACCATCCTGCGGTCCGAGCACGGGATCGAGGCGTCGGTCGACGAGTTGCTGGCCGCCAAGAACCGGCACTACCTGGAGTTGGTGGGCACCTCGATCGAGGCGTTCCCGGAGATGCGCGCGTTCGTGGAACGACTGTCCGCGCGGGGCCACCCGATCGCCGTGGCGTCCGGTTCGTCGCGCGCCGCGATCAAGGCCGTGCTCGGCGCCACCGGGCTCGACGCGCACTTCGCCACCTACGTCTCGGCCGAGGAGGTGCCGCACGGCAAGCCGGAGCCGGACGTCTTCGTGGAGGCGGCCCGGCGCCTGGGCGTGCCGCCGGCCGACTGCGTGGTGGTCGAGGACGCTCCGCCGGGCGCGGAGGCGGCGCGCCGGGCCGGGATGCGGTGCGTCGCGGTGCCGTACGTGCCGGCGACCGCGGACGACCCGCGGTTCGCCGCCGCCGGACTCCGTTTCCCGGGCGGTCAGGGTGAGTTCGACGCGGAGCGTGCGTACGCCTGGCTGACCGGGTCCGGCTGATTCTTCGACACCCCCACCTTTCTGGCGTAAATGACCTAATGAGAGCATTCGCTCGCACGATCAACACGCAAGACGAAGTGGAGTTCATATGGAACGACGTGGGGGACGCGCGGCCTACCGGTGGGGAGCTACGGTGGTCGCCTCTACAGCGGCGCTCGCCGTGCTGGTCCCGACGAGCAGCGCCCAGGCGGCGAGCGGGCCCTCGGGCATCACCGCCCGCGGTGCGTACCTGCTCGACAGTGGCGCCAACAAGCAGTTGTGGGCCAAGGACGCCGACACCAAGCGTCAGATGGCGAGCACCACCAAGATCATGACCGCGGTCGTGGTGCTCGACACGAAGAAGGTGAACCTGAACAAGCAGGTCACCATCAAGAAGGAGTACCGCGACTACGTCGCCAAGGAAGGCGCGAGCACCGCCGACCTGAAGACCGGCGACAAGGTGACGGTGCGCCAACTGCTGTACGGGCTGATGCTTCCCTCGGGTTGCGACGCCGCGTACGCGCTGGCCGACACCTTCGGTTCGGGTAGCACCATGGCCGCCCGGAAGAAGTCGTTCATCACCAAGATGAACGACCGGGCCAAGGCGCTGGGGCTCAAGAACACCAAGTACGACTCCTTCGATGGCATTTCCGCGAAGGGCTCCAACTACACCACGCCGCGCGACATGGCGAAGTTGGCCCGGCACGCCATCGGCAACAGCACCTTCAAGACGGTCGTGAAGGCGCAGAGCACCAAGCAGAAGGCCACCAACGGCCGCACGTACACCTGGTACAACACGAACAAGCTGCTCGGCTCGTACCAGGGCACCTTCGGCATCAAGACCGGCACCGGCACGGCCGCCGGTCCGTGCCTGGTCTTCGCCACGACGAAGGGCAAGCGCACCGTGGTCGGCGTCATCCTGAATGACGGCAACCGCTACGCGGACGCGAAGAAGATGCTCGACTGGTCCTTCAAGACCAAGACCAAGGTCGCCTGGCGCGCGCTGCCCAGCAGCGCACAGCAGGACTAGGGTCCGTCGACGCTCCGGCCGCCGCGCGCGAACCCGCCTGGAGGCGGATCGCCCGTGGCGGTCGGGGCCGGCCTCGGGGTCGACTCGGGTCGTTCGGTGCCCCGCTCGGAGCTGCTTCGGGCGGGGCATCGTGCTGAGCTACCCCTCTTTCGGCATGGTCCAGACCTCTTGACGAGAGGTCTGGACCAACTTACCGTGTGGCCCACCACACACCCATGCCCCATCTTCGGGTCCACCCCGGCTCAGGAGGTACGCGTGCCTTCCCCCACGCCTCCTCGCGTGTCATGTGCACATCCAATGCCGCACACCGGCACGGCCGCGGCCGGCGGTCCCCACCCACGCGCCCGAAGACACGCCACCGCGGACCGCGCGCCGATCCGGTGTCGCCGTTCGCGGCCAGAAGGGAGCACAGCATGATCGGTCGGACGTTACGCCTGCTGGGAGTCGGCCTCGCGCTGGCCTTCGCCGCCCAGGTACCCGCCGCCCAGGCGGCCGAGACGCCTGACACCCCACGCGCCGACACCTGCGAGGTCAAGTCCCGGCCCACCGGCAAGGTGCTCCAGGGTTACTGGGAGAACTGGGACGGCGCGGCCAACGGCGTCCACCCGCCCTTCGGGTGGGTCCCGATCAACGACAAGCGCATCCGCGACCACGGCTACAACGTGATCAACGCCGCGTTCCCGGTCATCCGCTCGGACGGCACCGTCCTGTGGGAGGACGGGATGGACGCGACGGTGAAGGTCTCGACGCCGGCCGAGATGTGCGACGCCAAGGCCAACGGCGCCACGCTGCTGATGTCCATCGGCGGCGCCGCGGCCGGCATCGACCTCAGCTCCAGCAAGGTCGCCGACCGGTTCGTCGAGACGGTGGTGCCGATCCTGAAGAAGTACAACTTCGACGGCATCGACATCGACATCGAGACGGGCCTGACCGGCAGCGGCAACATCAACCAGCTCTCCGCCTCGCAGTCCAACCTGATCCGCATCATCGACGGCGTCCTCGCCAAGATGCCGTCCAACTTCGGCCTGACGATGGCCCCCGAGACGGCGTACGTCACCGGCGGCAGCGTCACCTACGGCTCGATCTGGGGCGCCTATCTGCCGATCATCAAGAAGTACGCGGACAACGGCCGGCTGTGGTGGCTGAACATGCAGTACTACAACGGCAGCATGTACGGCTGCTCCGGTGACTCGTACCAGGCCGGCACGGTCCAGGGCTTCACCGCGCAGACCGACTGCCTCAACAAGGGCCTGGTCATCCAGGGCACCACCATCAAGGTCCCCTACGACAAGCAGGTTCCGGGGCTGCCCGCCCAACCCGGCGCCGGCGGCGGCTACATGTCGCCCAGCCTGGTGAGCCAGGCGTGGAACAAGTACAGCGGCGGCCTCAAGGGCCTGATGACCTGGTCCATCAACTGGGACGGCAGCCGTTCCTGGAGCTTCGGCAACAACGTCAAGTCCCTCCAGGGGCGCTGACCCAGCCAAGCACCCACACCGAGGGCGGCACCCCGCCGTCCCCCACACGAGCCGACCCGCGCCACACGGCCCCGGCGCGGGTCGGCTTCTGCCATGCCCGGCGCTCCGCCGCGACGGCACCTCGCCCTACCGGCCCCGGCGGGCCGGCCCCGCGGCTCCTGGTACGCGGCGACGAGGCCGTTCCGCAGGGGCTGTGGACCGGCTGGCCAGCGGCCCGGCGCGGTCCGTGAACGCGTACGGGCCAACCTCTTCGAGCGGCCCGTGGCAGCGGCGGCGACCGGCAGCGGGCCGCGTACCAGGACCGGGGGCGCCTGGCGGACGTCGTCGACCGGATGGCCGCCGCGACCCTCGCGGTCGCCGGGGCCGATGATGTGCGGGAGACCGCACCGGTACCGGACGCCTAGCGAGGAACGTATGCCCACCGCCGACGCCCCCTTCCGACTCCATCCGGGAGCGCCCGACTCCCCCGTGCTCCTGCACGTCCCGCACTCCTCGCGGACCCTGCCCGCGGCCGTCCGCTCCCAGATCGTGCTGGACGACCAGGAGTTGGCGGTCGAGTTGGACCACATCACCGACGCCCACACGGCGCGGCTCGCCGCCCGCGCGGCGAAGGCGGCACACCACACCCCCTGGCAGTTCGTCAACCAGCTCTCGCGCCTGGTCGTCGACCCCGAGCGGTTCCCCGACGAGCGCGAGGAGATGCTCAGTCGCGGCATGGGCGCGGTCTACACCCGCACCACGCACCGCGCCGACCTGCGCCCGGCCGACTTCGACGGGCGGCCCCTGATCGAGCGCTACTTCCACCCGTACGCGCGGGCCATGACCGACGCGGTGGCCGACCGGCTGGCCACGGTCGGACGTGCCGTGATCATCGACGTCCACTCGTACCCGACCAAGCCCCTGCCGTACGAGTTGCACGGCGCGGGCCCGCGCCCGCCGATCTGCCTCGGCACGGACCCCTTCCACACGCCGGCCCCGCTGCTGGCCGCGGCGCGGCAGGCGTTCGCGGGGTTCGGCGGCGTCGGCCTGGACAGCCCCTTCGCGGGGACGTACGTGCCGCTGCCGTACTACGGGAAGGACGCGTCGGTCAGCGCGCTCATGGTGGAGATCCGGCGTGACCTCTACATGGACGAGCCGGGCGGCCCCGCGGGCCCCGGCCTGGACGCGCTGGCCGAGGCACTGGCCGGCCTCGTCGCGCGGGTGCCCGCCTGACGGGCGGGTGTCGCGGGACGCCCGCCGGCCCGCCCCGGAGGCGTGGGGTGGGCCGGTGGGCGGCACGGGCAGGTCAGCGGCAGGTGCTCACGCGGCGTTCGGGCCGACGTCCGCCGGGGTGAGGGGGGCGCGTACGGGGGCCGCCGTCGCGTACTCGTCCGCGCCGACGTCACGCTTGTCGCCACGCGGGTGGCCGTCGATGTCCTCGGCCACGACCGGGCTCGCGAGCGTGGCGGCGCCGATCGCCGGGCTGTCCGCCGCGAGCCGGTGGACCCCGTCGGACGCCTTGCGCAGCCGGGGGTCGACGCGGGTGAAACCGCCGGCGGGAACGGTGCCGTTCGACGCCGCGCCCCACAGGATGTTGCCCTGCCAGGTAAAGCCGGTGGACTTCGGCACCGCGACGAGGCTGCCCGCGTCGCCCACCAGCAGGTTGTCGGCGACCACCACGTCGCGGGGCTCGTGCGGCCTGCCGTCGCTGGAGAGCGTGTTGCGGTTGTTCAGCAGGGTGTTGTGGGCGATCACCGCGCGGTCGCAGGCGTCGTAGCCGCGCCGCTCGTCCTCGCTCTCCCCCGCGTGGTGGTCGCGGGTGGTGCCGCTGCCGATCACCAGGGCGTCGTCCGACAGCCCACTGAGGTAGTTGTTGACGACCAGGTGGTCGTTGCCGTAGACGCGCACCCCGTCGGCCCCACCGATCAGGTAGTTGCCCTCGACCGTGGAGCGGTTGCCGTGGCGCAGCACGATGCCGCCCCGGCTGTCGCGGATCGTGTTGTACCGGATGGTGTTGTCCGACGACTTCACCGAGACGGCCTCGGGGTCCCCGTCGCACCGCTCGAAGAGGTTGTACTCCACCACCGCGTTCGCGCTGGCCAGCGCCCGGCTGCTGACGCCGAGCCGGATCGCCTCGCCGCCGTTGAGGCCGCTGAAGCTGTGGTCGGAGAAGTGGTTGCGGAAGACGTGCAGCCGCTGCGCCATGGTGGCCTCGTCCGGCCCGTCGACCACGATGAAGATGCCCGCGGTGGTCTTGTGGTGGAAGTGGTTCCGGTCGATCTTGGTGTCGTCACCCCGCACCACTACCCAGTAGAGCTTGGTCAGGTCGGCGAGTTGGAAGTCGTTGCGGGTCAGCCGGATACGGTGGCAACTCCCCGGGATCTCCAGGCTGGTGGACTGTCGGAAGGCGAAGCCGCTGACGGTGACGTTGCTCGACGCGTCGAAGACGAAGCCGCGCTCCCCCTTGAGCACCACGCCGCCGCGCGACTCCGCGGTGATGGTGATGGGCGCGCTGGTCGTGCCGTGCTTGCCGGACACCCTGATGCCGCCCGAGGGAACGGTGTACGTCCCGTTGGCCACGACGATGCGGGTGCCGGGCGCCGCGCGGTCGATCGCGCTCTGTAGTTCCTTCAGGGAGGTGACGGGCGCCGCCGACGCGCTGGCCGGCAGCACGGCGGTGAGGGCCGCCGCGCCCAACACGGTGCCGGCGAGAAAGGTGCGTCTGTGCATGGTGCCTCCTGGGGAACGGAACGGTGCTGGTCGACGGGGTGGCCGTGCCCGCCACCCGAGCGGCGGGGAGCGGGGCGCGACCGGGCCGGACGCGGGCGGGCGCTCAACCACCCGGCGCCCTGCCACGCCGCACGGCCGAGACCCGCCCGCCCCACAGCTTCAGGCCCGGCCCTGCCGTTCCGCTGGCGTGCCGCTAACGCCGGCGACATCTCGGGCACAGGAGCCCGCTCGCGGGCGCGCGCCGTTCCACCCCCGCCTCGTACGGCGTCGTCCCCGACGGCGTACGCGGAGCGACCGCCCCGGGTCAGGTCCAACCGGCCGACGGGTTCGTTCCTCGGGCGGGCCGCTGAGCTGCTGGGTCACCTGGGGGTGCCCGAGTCACCGAAAAGTGCGTTCTCCCATGTCAGGGGCCACTCTCCTACAGTCATGCAGTAACCACGAGAGAGCGAGGGCACCGTGGATCGGCGGGCGTGCGTCCGCGGGGCCCGCACGACGAGGAGACGCGCACCATGGCCATCACCCTGACCAACCCCAGCGGACTGCCGACGGTCGACGCGTACCGGCAGGTGTCCATCGCCACCGGGACGAAGCTGATCTCCGTCGCGGGCCAGGTCGCCTGGGACGCCGAGGGCACCACGGTCGGCGTGGGTGACCTCGCCGCCCAGGTCGAGCAGTGCTACCTCAACGTCAACACCGCTTTGGCCTCGGTCGGCGCCACCTTCGCCGACGTCACCCGGCTCACCGTCTACGTCGTCGACTGGACGCCCGACAAGATGCCCCTGTTCCTGGAGGGCGCCATGCGCGCGGGCGCACGCCTGGGAGCCACCCCCGTGCCGCCGGGCACCCTGCTGGGCGTCGCGGCGTTGGACGTGCCTGAGCATCTGGTGGAGATCGAGGCCACCGCCGTCATCGACTGACCGGCGCGGCAGCCACCCAACCCACCCGCCCCCACCACTCCCCCGCGTTCCGGCGCCCGATCAGTACGGGTGCTTGTCCTGCTTGTACTTCCACGCCGAGTAGGAGGTGGCGCCGAGTTCGGGGAAGATCTGTCTGATCGGGATGAGGCGCTGGTCGAGTGGCTTCTTGAAGTCCTCGTACTGGTAGGCGTCGCTGAAGCCGATCTCCGCGGTGGCCTTGAGGTCACAGGCGAAGTAGACGGCGTCCAGCCGTGCCCAGTAGATGGCGCTCATGCACATCGGGCAGGGTGCGCCGCTGGTGTAGATCGTGCACCCCTTGAGCATGCGGGCCCGCTTGGGGAGCGGGTCGGGCGAGCCCTCCTCGCGCGGGATGAGCTTGAGGGTGCTGGCGTCCTGGCGGTTCTTGGCGACCGAGGGTGCCGACGGGTTGAGGATCCGGACGGCCTTGCGGATGGCCTCGACCTCGCCGTGCGCGGTGGGGTCCGCGGTCAGCAGGACGCGGTTCTGGCCCCTGGCGATGATCTTCCCGTCCCGGACGATGACCGCCCCGAACGGGCCGCCCCAGTTGTTCTCCACCGACTCCGTCGCCAACCGCACGGCCTCGGCCATAAATACCAGGTGCTTTGACATGCCCTGTCTCCGTCCCGACGCGCTCGGCCCGTCGCACAGATGCCCGGTCAGCCCCTTTAACGACCATATGCGACGGGGCCGGGACGGCAACTTCGCCGGCCCGCCCCGACTTCGGCGCGACACTCCCGCCGCTCGCGGGCGGGACACCGCCGGGCGCCGGGTCGTGCCCCGACCAGGCCGCCCCCACCGGGTGTCCGAAACCCACCCCCGCGCGCCGGCTCGCGGGAGCACGCGGTCGGCGCTCGCTCGGCGCCCGTAGCACCCCCGCGCGTCGGCACGCCCTCGGCCGAGGGGTGGCCCATGCCAGGGGCAGGGGCCAGAGTTCACGGTGCTCGTCCAAGCTGTCGAAACTCGGGAGGACATGGTGTCCGCACGACCGTACGTGACCGTGATCGCCGCCCTCGGACTGCTCGGTGCCGCGGCCGGCGCCACGCAGGCCACAACGAGCCACCAGCACAGCGCGACCAGCACGGCGAAGTCGACCCACCAGGCACGCGGCGTCGACGACGGGAGCTTCGAGTACCCCACGGCACCCGCGAACAGCTTCACCACCGTGGCGACGGGCGGGTCGATAGGCCCGTGGACCGTCACCCGTGGCAACGTGGACCACATCGGACGCGGATTCTGGCAGGCGGCGGAGCGGAACCAGTCCGTCGACCTCAACGGCGGGACGCCGGGCACGATCGCCCAGACGTTCCCGACGACCCCAGGCACGACGTACTCGATCACCTACGCCCTCGCCGGCAACTCCGGCGGCGGCGCGGCGGTCAAGACGGGGCGCGTCCTCATCGACGGGCAGACGATCCAGGACTTCACCTTCGACATCACGGGCAAGACCTTCACCAACATGGGTTACGTGGGACGCCAGGTCACCTTCGTCGCCCGCTCCGCCTCCACCACCCTCTCCTTCGCCAGCACCACAGCCAACAGCGCGCACGGCCCGGTGATCGACGACGTGGTGGTCCGGGCCGCCTGTTGTTCCTGCTCCTGCGACCGGGGATCGACCGGCAAACACTGACCAGGCTCGCGCGGCCCCGCCCCACCGGGGCCGCCCGACCCCACTGACCAGCGCGACCCAGCGGGGCCCCGGCGTCATCGAACGCCGGGGCCCCGCGCGTTCCCCCGGCCAGGGCTCCCCCGACCGGGCCACGGCGCACCGCGTCCCCACACGCCCGAGCGCCGCACCGGGCCCGGCGTGCTCGACCCCTTCGGCGCCGGCAGCGCGCGTACGTACGCCGGACGCCGCGCCCCCGACCGCCCGCCCGCGCCCGCGCACCCGAGCGAGCGCCCCCGCGACAACAGCCGTCCCCGCGACGACAGCCGTCCCCACGGTGCCAGCCGCCCCCGCGAACGTCAGCCGTCCTCGCCCGCCGCGTCGGGCAGCAGCGGGAAGAGTCGGGCGATGAGGGCGACCGGCTCGGCGCCGGCGGGACGCGCGGCGGGGCACTGCTCCCGGTCCTGGTAGGGGGCGAGCGTCCGGCGCACCGCCTCGGCGACCGCGCCCATCTCCTCGGGCGTCAGGTAGACCACCGCGCTGAACGCCTCGTCCCGCTGCCACGCCAGCGGGGCCCGGTCGCGCCGGGTCAGCCAGCGCTGGTAGCTCTCGTCCTCCAACCCACGGGCGAGTTGGCCGAACCCCGCCGCGGGGGGCGGATCGGCCGGCGCCGCCTCCTCCTGCCGCAGGCGCCACGGCCGGGCCCGGCCGCCCACGTGCGGGGCCTCCTCGATGTGCCCGTAGCGCGCGAGTTGGCGCAGGTGGAACGAGCACAGTCCGGAGCTGTAGCCGAGCCGCTCGGCCGCCACGGTGGCCGTGACGGTGCCCACCTCGGCGAGCAGTTCCAGCAGGGCCCGGCGCACCTGGTGTTCGGGCAGGTGGCCGGTGGCGGGGGCGGAGCCGCCAGCCCCCGTGGGCGCCGGCACGTTGACACCTTCTTCAGTCACTTTGCAAAGTCTGCTACTTTGCAAAGCACTTGGCAAGCAGCCATCGGCTTCGCCACTCGCCCCAGGCGTTCTCACGCTGAGGAAGGATGATGTCCGCGGTGTCCGTACGTGACGACCAGCCCGGCCCTGTCGACCGTCGGGTCCGGGTGCAGGGCCAGCCCGTCGACTCCTATCCGGCGCTGCCCCCCGAGGCGGAGCGCGGGACGGTCCGGCGGATCACGGTGCTGGGCGAGGACGTGCTGCACCGCCCGTGCCGGGAGGTGACCGAGTTCGGCACGCCCGAACTGTCGGCCCTGATAGACGACATGTTCCTGACCATGCACGCCGCCGACGGCGCCGGCCTGGCCGCCAACCAGGTCGACGTGGACCTGCGGATCTTCGTCTACGACTGTCCCGACGACCACGGTGTCCGCCACGTCGGGCACATCGTCAACCCGGTGCTTGACGAACTCCCGCCAGCCGAACGGCGGTTGGTCGACGAGGGTGAGGGGTGCCTGTCCGTGCCGGGGGCGACCATGAACGTTCCCCGCCTCGACCGGGCCGTGGTCCGCGGCGTCGACCGGGACGGCAAGCCGCTGGTCATCGAGGGGACGGGGTACTTCGCCCGGTGCCTCCAGCACGAGAGCGACCATCTCGACGGGCGGCTGTACGTGCAGCGCCTCGCCAAGCGGGACCGGAAGGAAGCGCTGCGGCAGATGGCCGACCGCCGCGAGCGGGTCTTCGCCCAGCGCGCCGCCAAGGCGGCCAGGCTGGGCCGCGCGCCGGGCGGGGCACCCACCGCGCAGGCCACGCCGGAACGCTGAGCCCGACCCGGCGGCCCACCTCCCCCGCCGTCCCGCTACCGGGCTCGCCCGCTCATCGCCGCTCCCCGGCCGGCGGGTCGGATGGCGGGTCGGGTGGCACGATCGCGTCCAACTTCCCCCGCAGGTGGGCGCGTTCGGGTTCGGTGCCGGCCAGGGCGAGGGCCTGCCGGTAGGCCGCCGCGGCTTCCGGCAGCCGGCCGAGCCGGTGCAACAGGTCCCCGCGGGCGGCCTGGTACGGGTGGTACGCCTGGAGCTGCCGTTCGCCGGCCAGGCCGTCGAGCAGCGCCAGCCCCGCCAGTGGTCCGTCGCGCATCGCCACCGCCACCGCTCGGCCCAGCGCCACCACGGGGGACGGCGTGAGCGCGAGCAGCACGTCGTAGAGCGCCACCATCTGCGGCCAGTCGGTGCTGGCGAGGTCGGCCGCCTCGTCGTGCAGGGCGGCGATGGCCGCCTGCACGCCGTACGGCCCGGGCGGCCCGCCCCGCAGCGCGCGCACCACCAGGTCCCGGCCCTCTTCGATCATCGGCCGGTCCCAGCGCGCGCGGTCCTGCTCGTCGAGGAGGACGAGCGCGCCGTCCGGGTCGGTCCTGGCCGCGCGCCGGGCGTGGACCAGCAACAGCAGCGCGAGCAGGCCGGCCACCTCGCGCTCGGCCGGCAGCAGCCGGCGCAGGATCCGCGCCAACCGGATGGCCTCGCTCGCCAGGTCGAGCCGCTGCAACGCGGGGCCCGAGCTGGCCGCGTACCCCTCGGTGAAGACCGAGTAGACGACCTGGAGCACACCGGGCAGGCGCTCGGGCAGTTCGTCGGGGCCGGGCACCCGGAACGGGATGCGCGCCTCGCGGATCTTCTTCTTCGCCCGCACGATCCGCTGGGCCATCGTCGCGGGCGGGACCAGGAAGGCCCGCGCGACCTCCGGTGTCGTCAGGCCGGCCAGGCAGCGCAGGGTGATCGCGACGCGGTCCTCGGCGGCCAGGGCGGGGTGGGCGCAGGTGAAGAACATCTGCAACCGCTCGTCGGGCAGCTCCCCGTCGGCGTCGGCGGGCGGGGCGGGGTCGGCCCGCTCCACCTCCAGGTGCAGGAGGGCGAGCCGGGCGGCGTACGCCTGGTCGCGGCGCAGGCGGTCGACGGCCTTGCGCCGCGCGGTGGTCAGCAGCCAGGCCCCGGGCCGGGCGGGAACGCCCGCGGTCGGCCAGTGCAGCAGTGCCGCTTCGACGGCCTCGGAGGTGACCTCCTCGGCCAGGTCGAGGTCGCCGAAGCGGCGGACGAGGGAGGCGAGCAGCCGTCCGCGCTCTTCGCGGAAGACCGCTTCCACGGACGCCCGCGCGGGAGTCTGCTGGGCCGCGGCGATCGGTGTGCCGGGCTCGGCACGCTGCTCGTCTCCCACGGTCAGGCGCCGAAGTCGGCGATCGGGCGGACCACGATCGAGCCGCTGCCGCGCGCGCCGGGACAGCGGGCGGCCCAGTCGAGCGCGACGTCCAGGTCGGGTACGTCGATCACGTAGAAGCCGCCGAGCACCTCGCGCGTCTCCGCGAACGGCCCGTCGGTGATCGTGCGCTTGCCGTCCGGTTCGACCCGTACCGCCGTGGCGGTGACCAGGTCCGCCAGCGACTCCCCGGAGACGAAGATCCCCGCGTCCTTGACCTCCTTGTCGTAGCTCATCCAGTCCTCGACGGTGCACTCGGCGGCCGTGCCGTCCTCGCCGATCGTGCCCGCGTTGATCAGCAGCATGTACTTCATGGTCCGACTCCTGTCATCCCGTGGTCCGTGCGTGCGGCGAGTCGCCGTACACCATGACGACGAACGGACAGCGGCCCGATCGACACCCGCCCCGAAAGTCTTTTCCACACGCGCTCGCGACCTGCCGGCGGGCGGCCCGCACCGAGCACCGCCCCCGCCCACCAGGCGACGATACGGTCTCCGCCGCGCCGCCGCCGGTGACCGGGAGGCCGCCCGCCCGGGGGCGGTGACCGGGAGACGGGATCGCGGGCGCGCCGGCCGGCGCCGTGCCGTACGCACGACCGCTGTCCCCTGAAACCGGCTCGCACGGCGGGGGCGGTGAACTCAGCGGAACGCGGCGACGTTCTCCGCGACCCACTGCTGGAAGGGGCGGCCCGGCACGCCGGTGAGTCGTGGCACCGTGTCCCGGACGCGGAGCAGCTCGTCGTTGACGTCGCCGCCCGTGACGTCGAGCACCGCGTCCGCGGCCTCGGGGCCGAAGGCCGCGACCATCCACGCGTGGGCCTCGCCTCGGCTGACCTCGGCGAACGGCACCTGTCTGCCCAGGGCCGCCGCGATGGTCGCCACCTGTTGCCGGGCGGAGACGGGCGCCGGGCCCGTCAGCTCGTACGTGGCGCCGTGGTGGCCCGGCTCGGTCAGGGCGAGCCGGGCCACCGACGCGATGTCCGCCGGGTGGATGGTGGGCAGCGCGGTGTCCGCGTACGCCACGCGCACGGTCCCGAACCCGCGGATGGTGTCGGCCCACAGCAGGGCGTTCGAGGCGAACTGCGTCGGCCGCAGGATCGTCCAGGCCATGCCGCTGTCCTGGACGAGCCGCTCGACCGCCAGGTGTTCGGCGGCCGGGCCCAGGTGGGGGTGGGTCCGCACGGTGAGGGAGGAGACCGACACCACGTGCTCCACACCCGCCAGCCGCGCGGCCCGCAGGATGTCGGCGTCCGGGCCCAGGTGCGGAACGAGGAACAGCGAGCGCACCCCCTCCAGCGCGGGCCGCAACGACGCCGGACGCGCGAGGTCCGCCTCGACGACGGCGACGCCGTCGGGCAGGGTGGCCCGGGCGGCGTTCCGGGTGAGCCCCCGCAACGGCCCGAGGCCGCTCGCGTGCAACTCCTCCAACAGACTGCTGCCGATGTTTCCGGTGGCTCCGGCTACGAGGATCATGAGCGCGTGTCTCCCGTTGTCAGGTGATCGACTGCCGGGAACGCTAGAAGTTGCATCGCGCTTCAAGTCAAGGCGGCGTTCTCCCTCGTCACGCGGTCGAACGCGGCCCCGGCCGGGCCGCGAGGCCGGTGCGGGCCGGCCGCGACCGACGTCCGTACCGAGGGAGCGGGGAAAAAACAGGCAGCGGGGAGAAGGCAGGGAGGGGAGTAAAAGAAAAGGGAAAGGAGGTCGCCGCTCCTTTCCACTCTTAACGTATAGCGCACCGGGGGGCTTGCGGCAAGGCCCCGGTTGTCCTGCACAATCACCCGCCGTAGGCAGAACCGGACGATCTGGGAGTCACATGGTGCGGGTGTGGGGGCGGGGCGCATGGGTTACGCCCGATGGCGAGCAGGGTGACACCGCGGCTGGCGGTGTCCCGTGCCGGGCGCGACCGAGCGGGCACCGCGCGGGGTGACGCGGGCGCCGGGCCACCCGCGTCACACCCGGGCCCGGAACACGAGATCCACCCCCTTGGCGCCCCCACCCGGGCCACGGGACCACGTCAGGCGGGGCGTCGCTCACGGGGCGGCCCCGCCACCAGCTCGACCCACACGTCGTACCGCGCGCCCACGGGCCGCGAGCAACCTGACATCGGAGACATGCCGTGCACTCCCTGAAGACCAGTGTCTTCAACCTTCCCGACCGCCTCTCCGCCAAGGCCGACCCGGCCCTGATCGCCGGCGACGAACGGCACTTCGCGGCCATCGCTGACTGCCTTGAGCAGGCGATCGCCGAGCTGACCGACCATCTCGACGCCGAGCGCAGGGCGCCCGGTGGCGTCGGGCGCGAGGCGATGGACCGGGACACGGAGATCCACCGGTTGAGCGCCCGGCTGCGTGCCCTGCGCCGCTTCGGCCTGGACCTGTGCCTGGGACACATGGTCAGCGCGGACGATCCCGAGCCGGTGTACGTCGGGCGGCTCGGCCTCACCGACAGCGCGGGGCGCCAACTGCTGCTCGACTGGCGCTCCCCCGCGGCCGAACCCTTCTTCGGAGCGACCCACGCCAACCCGATGGGGTTGGCCAGCCGCCGCCGGTACCGCTGGTCCCACGGCCGGATCGGGGACTACTGGGACGAGGTGTTCGCCTCGGAGGGGTTCGCCGGCCATGCCGCGCTCGACGACCAGTCCGCCTTCATCGCCAGCCTGGGTGGCAACCGGTCGTCCCGCATGCGCGACGTGCTCGGCACCATCCAGGCCGACCAGGACGCCATCATCCGCGCGGGCTCGCGCGGCGCCCTCGTGGTCGACGGCGGCCCGGGCACGGGAAAGACCGTCGTCGCGCTGCACCGCTCCGCCTACCTCCTGTACTCCGACCCCCGCCTCGGGCACCGTCGGGGCGGCGTGTTGTTCGTCGGTCCACACCAGCCCTACCTGGCGTACGTGGCCGACGTGCTGCCCAGCCTGGGTGAGGAGGGTGTGCGGACGTGCACCCTGCGGGGCCTGGTCACCGAGGGCGCCGACGCGACGGTCGAGACCGATCCGACGGTGGCCCGGCTGAAGTCGACCGCGGACATGGTGCGCGCGATCGAACCGGCCGTCGGCATCTACGAGGAGCCACCCACCCGGGGGATGACGGTCTCCACCCCCTGGGCCGAGATCTGGCTCGGCCCCGGCGACTGGGCCGCCGCGTTCGACGCGCCGGAACCGGGCACCCCGCACAACGAGGCGCGCGACCAGGTCTGGGACGAGCTGGTCACGATCCTGTGGGACAAGTACGAGGGCGAGGAGGTCTCCCCCGAACTGTTCCGCAGGGCGCTGGCGCAGGACAGGGAGTTGGTCACCACCCTCAAGCGCGCGTGGCCGCTGATCGACGCGGCCGACCTGGTCGGCGACCTGTGGTCGGTCCCCGCCTACCTGCGCAAGTGCGCTCCCTGGCTCAGCCCGGACGAGGTGCGCGCGCTCCAGCGCGCGGACCCGCAGGCGTGGACGCTGTCCGACCTGCCGCTCCTCGACGCGGCCCGGCACCGGCTCGGCGACCCGGAGGTGGCGCGTCGCCGGCGTGCCCACCAGGCCGCCGTGGCGGCCGAACGTCGGCGCATGGCCGACGTCATCGACAACGTGCTCGCGGCCGAGGACGACGGCGAGGGCGCGGTGACGATGCTGCGCGGCCAGGACCTCCAGGACACCCTGGTCGACCAGACCGCCCTGCCCCGCACCGACCCGGACCAGCTCGCCGGCCCGTTCGCGCACGTCGTCGTGGACGAGGCACAGGAGTTGACCGACGCGGAGTGGCACATGCTGCTGACGCGCTGCCCGTCCCGTAGCTTCACCATCGTCGGGGACCGCGCCCAGGCACGACACGGGTTCACGGAGACGTGGCGGGAGCGGCTTGAGCGGCTCGGGCTCAACCACATCGACGTGGCGTCCCTCAGCATCAACTACCGGACGCCGGCCGAGGTCATGGCCGAGGCCGAGCCGGTCATCAAGGCCGCGCTCCCGGACGCCAACGTGCCGACCTCCATCCGCACCAGCGGCATCCCCGTCACGCACGGCCACGTCTCGGAGTTGGGCGCGGTACTCGAAGGCTGGCTCGCCGAGCACACCGAGGGCGTCGCCTGCGTCATCGGCGCCCCCGCCTTCCGGGCCACGCCCCGCGTCCGGTCGCTGACCCCTGAGCTGGCGAAGGGGTTGGAGTTCGACCTGGTCGTCCTCGTCGACCCACAGGCGTTCGGCACCGGTATCGAGGGGGCCGTCGACCGCTACGTCGCGATGACGCGAGCAACCCAGCGACTGGTCATCCTGACCAGCGCGTAACAGGCCGTCCCGCGGGTCCAACTCCCCTACCTGGTCGTGGTGTCACCCACTCCCCCGGCGGCGCGCCCCGCCCGCCCCGCGCGAGCCGGTGGACGCGCCGCGAGGGGGCGGGGTCAGGTGCCGACCAGCGGAGCGGGGTCGGCGGCCCGCGTGGTCACCGGCTGGTGCGGGTAGGCCGGCGAGCGGCCCTGGTAGGACAGGATCCCGGGGTTGAGGACGACGCCGTGCCGCATCTCGATGGCCCGCCGGACCGTCTCGTGGGTGTGCCACTTCTCGCGGTCGACGAGGACCGGCAGGTACGGAAGGGTGCTCTGGCTCTGCTCCCAGGTGGCGGAGTCCCACAGCAGCGACGGGCTGTGGTCCACAGCGTAGTAGTGCACGTTCCCACCCACCGTGATGGTGGGTTGGTCGAAGGAGGTGGGGCGCGCCCAATCGAAGCCCATGCCCTTGTCGCACGAGACGTCCACGATGAGGGAACCGGGCGCGAAACGGTCGAGGTCGTCCGTGGTCAGGTACACCTCGGGTGCGGCGATGTCCTGGAGTGCGCAGTTGACGACGATGTCGTGCTCGGCCAGGAAGGCGACGAGCGGCACCTCGCCCTCCGCGAGCAGCACCGTGCTGTCGCGCTCCCGCGAGGGGTCGTAGCGCAACTGGCCCATCCGGGTGGTGCCCGCCGGCGGGCTGACGGCGGCGCTGGGGCGCCGGGTCACCATGCTCAGCTCCGACACACCCTGGGCCCGCAGCGCCGCCACCGCGCCCCGCCCCGTGGAGCCGTAGCCGATGACGACGGCGCTGAGCGGTCGGCCCCACGCCCCGGTCCTGCCCACGCACTGGGTGGCGTGCTGAACGGAGCAGTAGCCGGCGATCTCGCTGACCCGGTAGAAGGCGAAACGGTCGCGCGTGCCGTCCGTCGGCCAGTGCCGCATGGCCTCCAGGGAGATCACGGTCAGCCGCTTGTCGATGGCCAGTTGGGTGGTCTCCATGTTCTGCGCGAAGTGCGGGGCACCCACCAGGACCTGCCCCTCGCGCAGTTCGGCGACGTCCTGGGGTGTCACCTTGAACAGCATGACGGCCTCACAGTCACGGATCAGTTCCGCCCGGGGCACGACGCCCGCGACGTGGGGCCTGAGATCGTCGTCCGAGAGCCCGAACCGCCTGCCGTAACCGCGTTCCAGATACAACCTGGCCCGGATGTCGGCGTCCAGGAGCGGCAGATGGGCGGGGTGCAGCGGTACGCGCTTCTCGTGCTTCTTCCCGGTGGTCGCCACCACGCCCAGGCTCAGCCTACCCATGACCCACCTTCTCCTTACGCGACGCGTTCTTGTGATTACGCTAACGTGACACGAATGAAGCAGACATTCGAGACAGCAATGAGCAATTTGGACAGTCATGGATATGCGCTGGTGGAGGGCCCCCTGGAGCCCGACGAGGCCACCGCCCTGCTGCGGCAACTGGGGGAGCTGGTCCCGCAGACCACCGGGGAGGTGGCCTACAACATCCAGGCCCACGCGGGGTTCGAGGCGCTGCGGGACACCAGGAGCCCCCACACCCTCCGGCCGCACACGGAGGCGCCGGGCCAGAGCCTGCCGCCGCGCTACCTGGCGCTGCACTGTCGGGTCCAGGCCACCTGCGGCGGCGGTCGCACCCTGCTCGCCGACGGGCGCCACTTCCTCACCACCCTGGACGAGGACCTCCAACGCCTGGCCCATCAGCACCCCGTCTACTGGCCCTCGTACGAGGAGCACCCCGACGCCGTGGGCGTCCGCAAGCCGGTCGTGGACCGCACCCCCTCCCGGACCGTCATCCGCATGAGCTCCACCCTGCTGCGGGTCGGCGCGTACTCGGAGACCCTCGACCAACCCACCGCCGACTCCCAGCCTCTGGGCCCCGGCGGAGTCGCCCTCGCCGAACGAGCCGTCGACTTCGTCGAGACGGGCGGCACCTCCGTACTCATCCCCGAAGACGCGCTGCTGATCTGGGACAACCACCGGATGTTCCACGCCCGAACCGGCTTCTCCGACACCCGCCGACGCCTCACCCGCTACTGGGTCGCCGAGCCGGCGCGGGAGGACACACCCTGACCACGCCCGCACGCTCCCCCGCCTCCCGCGCCCTCGCGGCCTCCCAACTGACGGTTGCCTGACGTCCGGCGGTGACAGTGGGGACACCGGAAGCGGCCTGCCGCTCTCGGCCCGCCCAGTACGCTCGTCAACAGCCCGACCTTCTCTCCCAGTCAGGCGCGACGACGAACGTAGGAGTGAACATGCCCTTCCATGATGTGGAGATCAACACCCTCGGCGGCGGTCCGGCCAATCTCGCCCAGTACCGCGGCAAGGCCGTCCTGGTCGTCAACGTGGCCTCCAAGTGCGGCCTGACCCCGCAGTACGCGGCGCTGGAGAAGCTGCACGAGCGCTACGCCGCACGCGGCTTCACCGTCCTCGGCGTGCCGTGCAACCAGTTCGCGGGCCAGGAGCCCGGCAGCGCCGAGGAGATCGCCACCTTCTGCTCCACCACCTACGGCGTCACCTTCCCCCTCACGGAGAAGACCGACGTCAACGGCGCCCAGCGGCACGCCCTGTACGCGGAACTCGTCGCCACGGCCGACGCCGAAGGCCACAGTGGCGACATCCGCTGGAACTTCGAGAAGTTCCTCATCGCCCCCGACGGCACCGTCACCGCGCGCTTCGGCCCGCGCACCGAGCCGGACGCCCCGGAGGTCACCACCGCCATCGAGGCCACCCTGCCGACCTGACGCCCGCGCGGGACGGCGGCCCAAGCCGTCAGGGGCTGGCGACGAGCAACCCGAGTCGCCTGGCCAGCCACGGCCTGCGCCCGCTGGCCCGCAGGTGGCCGCGTGCGACCGCCTTCCAGGTGGGGGTGCGCCGGAAGGAGACCAGCAGGAACGCGGTGGGGGTCGCCGTGATCCGGCAGTCGTAGGCGCGGGGTGGGGCGTCGCGGGTCACCGTCATCGTTCCGTCGTTGACGACAGCCGCGAGTCGCGGACCACCCTTGATCGCGAGGTCGAACGCGATGCTCGCACCTCGCGCCCGCGACGCGTCCAGGGCCATCCGCATCATCGTCGGCATCGACTGCCCGAGCACCAGGCGCGCCTCGTCCGGACCGATCGGCCAGGGGAGCCTGGCGCCACGCGCGATGTCCAGGCCGTGTACGAGGGTCTCGCTGAGCACGAGCCCCGTCGCGGTCGCCACCGCGATCTCCCGCCCCAACCAGGGTGCGTGGACGAGGGTGTCCGGGGCGAGGCCCTCGGTGTCTCGCAGGAAGGTCTCGCCCCGCTCGGCGAGGAGTTCACCCAGGCGGGCGCGTTCCTCGCGGCTGAGCAGGCCGATGGACGCGGCGTTCACGGCCCCGACGCGTTCGCTGAGCGACCTCTCACCCGGCGGCACGATCCGGTCCCACTCCACGGACGCGTCGGGGTGGGCGATGGCGTGGTAGGCGAGGTACACGGCCGCCAGGTGCGCCCCGACGTCGCCGACCGTCCACACCGGGACGCCCGAGGCCGCGTCAAGGTCGGGCACCGCGCGCACCAGCCGGACCAGCCGCGGTAGGGCGTCCCCCAGCGCGGCGCGGGTCCGCGCGTGTTCGGCGACGGGATCGAAACGCGTGACGGCGCCCATGCGACTCCCCCTTGCGGTCGGGACCGCAGATTACCGCCGGGTAGCGGGGTGGCGGTAGGCGCTGGGGGGAGGGGCGGGCCTGAGGAAGGACCTGTGCACGGTAAAGCGGCCCCGCTCAACGTCGACGGCTCGGGGCTGCGCCGTCAGCGTCAAGCGATCGACATTCTTGGCCGGCACGCCGATGGCCCGAAGATCGCCGAACATTCGACACTGATAGCGATGACACATGACGCACTGCCCTCGCCATGCTCGTCGGCCGCCGTTGCCACTCACTATCCCGTCGCCCATAAAGACCCCGCCAGATGAGACCTGACGGGCCTTCGGTTCCCGCTCGGACTTTCAAGAGGTCGGCTACCGTGAAGTGCGCCATGCGGCAGAACAGCTGCGCCAAGGCTAGCTGTCGACCCTGACTATCAGGTTTTAGTCCTCGCCCCCGGCGCTTCGAACCCCTCACCGCAGAGGAACCCGCGGCTTCTTGGCTGCTGCCAGCGGACACCGGTTGCAGGCGCTGTTCGAACTCGCCCTGCACACGGGGCTCCGCAAGGGCGAACTCCTCGGCCTGCGCTGGACTTCGCCGGCGACACCGCCAGCATCCGACGCACCCTCCAGCGCACCAACTCCGGCGGCCTGTCCGCCCTCCCGACCACGACCAAGAGCTCGGAGCGGCGCATCGCCCTGCCGACGCCGTGCGTGCGCTCCATCGAACAGCACCGCGACCGGCAACTTCACGAACGCGAGGCGGCGGAGACGGGCTGGAGGAACAGCGGCTACGTCTTCACCCGCACCGGCGGCGTCCCGATCGAAGGATCACCCCCACCCGGCACTTCAACACCCTGCTCCGCCGAGCCGGGCTCCACCGCATCCGGTTCCACGGCCTCCGCCACTCGATCGCCACCCTCCTCTTGGAACAGGGAGTGGAACTCGTCGTGATCAGGGAGCTGTTGGGCCACGCGCACATCGGCCTCACCGCCACCGTCCACGCCCACGTCCGGCTTCGCCTCCAGCGCGACGCCATCGACGTCCTCGGACTCGCCCTCCGCGCTCCCGCCGCCACCGGAATCCGGTCCGACGACGGCAACGAACCGCCGTTCTGCGCAGCCCTCGTCCGCTGACGTTGCCGTCAACTACTGCCGTCACGACACGCTGAAGCCCAGCCAGGCAGTGCCTGGCTGGGCTTCATGTTTGCGAACGCACGCTTCTCAGCGAATCCTCAAAGGTCCTGGAGAACCCAATCGCGGGCAGTCGCAAGGCAGGATTCGAGATCACCGGGCGACGCCAGGCGGCCGCTCCGCGTCCGAACTTGACCCGTTTCCGCGTTCACTAGATCCTCCTCGAATTCCCCGGTATCCCACAGCACCACCTGGGCCATGAAGTTGCCGCCATCGAGGATCCAGCTCATTGACGTCACCCCATGCTCATTAGGGGATGTATCAATCTCTGAAATATCCCGCAGAGCCTTCGTCTTGTGGATTTCCTGTCGGATCCACTCCTGAGCCCGTTCCAACAGCGCACTACCTAGGGACATCCCCATCCTCCCAGCTTGACGTTCTTGGCCTCGGGAAGTTGAGGAACAGGGTTCCCCTTCTTCTGCGCCAGACGAGCAAAGATGGTGCCGGAATCTGACATCTTGAAGTCCCCCGGCCTGCCGCCAGGAATGAGTGAGGATTTCGGCACGTCGAATTCCACGTACACGGATCCCGGGCGTGCCGATATGTATGCGTCGCGACTTGCCGGGTACACCACGTAGGTGAAACCACCCGCACCACGTTGAACCATTCCGGTCTCCATCATCGCCTGATGCTCTGCCCCAGACATCCAACGGCCAACAGTGACCATCCCGTCGTCTGAGGTGTGGCCTCCGCTGTTGTGAACGAGTACCGGCGTCTGACCAGCCAGCACATAGTACGTGTGCACATCCGCCACGGTCAGGTTGTGGGTGCGCTGCCGCTTCTCGTAGTGGCGGGTGGCCTGGACCTGGACGGTGTCACCCTTCGGGGTGCGCAGGGTCATGCCGGGCTTCAGGTCGCCCGCATCGATCCACGCGTTCTCGCTGGGACTCCAGAAGGGGTGGTGGTCGGTGGCGATGAGGGAGGCCGTGGCGCCGGCCGTGGTGACCGTAAGGTCCGTGAAGTACTTGTCGTCCTCGGTGACGATCGTGGCGACGACCTCACGCGTGGTCGTCTCTCCCGTCTGCGGGTCGGTGACCGTGACCCGGTCGCCGGTCCTGACGTCCTCGATCTCCTTGCGGGTGCCGTTGGCCAGCAGTACGCCCGTACCGGGGAGGAAGCTGTCGGTCTTGCAATCCAATCTGCCTCGTGGCGGCGCTTGTTCCTTGGACTTCGGTGCCTTCTTGAAGAACTTGAGCGGCTTGAAGAGCTTGCCCCAGGGCAGGTCGGTCGCCGCCCACGCGCACCCCTCCGCGTCAGCGCGGGAGCACTTCTTCCACTGCTCGACGTCCGGCAGCACCAGGCTCTTGACGAAGTTGAAGAGGTTGAACCCCTTCAGGGCCCCGTCGGTCTTCACCTCGGGCGCCACGGGGTAACTGTGACTGGAACGGCTGCCGCCACCGCGACCACCACCGCCCTTTCCACAGCCATAGCTCGCACCCATGGCGTAGTAGCAGGTGCCACCGCCCCCGGAACTGGCGGTGCGTACGTATCCGCCGCCGCGCGGGGCTTGGCCTCCTCCGGCAAAGCTCGACCAGGACCTTCTGGCGATGCGTTCCGAGTCTCGAAGCAGATCCTTGCCCATGCGGGCAAAGGAATCCCTCACGTCGCTGATCCACGACAGACCGGTGGGGTCCGAGAAGGTGAGGGGACTGTTGTTGCCGTAGATGTAGCCGTGCATCTGCTGGGGGTCGTTCAGGTCCATCAGTGGGTCGACGGAGATGAAGCGCCCCGTGGCGGGGTCGTACTCGCGGGCGCCCAGGTGCGTCAGGCCCGTGCTCGTGTCGATGGTCCCGCCCACGAACCCCTTGGTGCCCGGCCAGGAGACGGGCTCGGTGCCGCGTAGCGCCCCGAAGGGTGTGGTGCGTCGCTGGGTGAGTTCGAACGTGGGGCCATCGATGGCGAGTTGGCCGGTGCCGTGATGGTCGGCGACGGTGAGGGAGACCGTGTCGTCGTCTTCGCGCACGGCCTGGTGTCCACCGCCGAGGTCGAGATAGCGCGTGGCCTTGGCTGTGTTGGCTCCCTTGGCGACGGTGATCTCGGTGTGACCGAGGTGGAGCGTGGTCTGTGACGGAGTACGGCTGATGAGCCGGTTGCCGTCAGCGTCGTAGAGATAGCTGGTGACCTCGTCCGTGCCGTTCGGGCCGGGCTCCGTGGCGGTGGCCAGGTGGCCCTCCGCGTCCCAGGTGAGCGTCTGGGTGTCGCCGCCCAGGGTGCGGGTCCGAGTGTTGCCGACTTCGTCGTATCCGTAAGTGTCCCTGGCGGTGCCGGTGGGTGACTGGGTGTCGACCTGCTTGAGGGTGTGCGGCTGCGGGCTGCCTGGCGCCGGGTAGGTGTAGGTCCGCTTGGTGTTCCTGGTTGTGTCACCCGCGGGATCGTGCTGGGTTTCCGTGCGACGGTTTCCCGACACGTCGTAGGTGTAGGAGAGCCAGTAGGGGGCTGGGCCGCCGATGCCGTCGGCGGGGGGCGTGGCCTGGCAACTCTTCGCCGGTTCGGTCCACGCCTCGGTCAGGCGCCGCAGGTAGTCGTAGGTGAAGCACTGGGTGTCGGTGCCGGAGCGGGAGGTGTCGGATACGGAGGTGACATTGCCGATCTGGTCGTAACGGTAGGTGGCGTGCTGATCCACTCCGGGGACGTCCTGGCGGTCCACCCGGCTGGTGGCCAGGCGTTGGGTGCCCCACTCGTAGGTGTTGGTCACCCAGGTCTTCTTGTCGCCGGTGCTCGCACCACCCAGCTCGTACTGCAGGGGCTTGCCGGTCAGGCTGTAGCTGGTGGTCGCCGTCATGCCCCGGCCGTCGAAGACCTTGTTGGGGCGCAGCGTGCCGTCTTCGTAGTCGTAGCTCGCGCCACCCCCCGGCAGGGCGCCTGCCGCCGAGTAGCTGATGCCCGCTGTGAGGCCGTTGGCGTGATAGGCGGTGCCCGTCTGATGGGTGCCGGCCAGAGCGCCTTCCTTTTCGGGGATGACGATGGAGGTCTTCATCGGTTGGTAGAGCTGGTCACGCATGGTGACCTTGCTGGTGTAGGCCGCGCCGTCGACGTAGCGCGTGGTCTCGGCGAGGTGTCCCTTGGCGCCGCTGAGGGTGTCGTAGACCCATGTGGTGCGGAGCTTCCCGGCCCTGTCACCCTCGCGGACACCGGTGCGGCGGCCCAGTCCGTCGTAGTCGTAGACGAGGGTCTTGTCGCGGGCGTCGGTGGTGGAGGTGAGCTGGCCGCGATCGTCGTAGGCATGGGTGGTGACGCCTCGGTCGGGGTCACCGGTCCTGACCTTGCGGCCGAGTTGGTCGTAGGCGAAGGTCCATGCGTTGCCCGCCGGGTCGGTGACCTCCGCCAGCTCTCCGGACGGGGTGTAACGGTAGCGGGTGGTGTCGTGGGCCGCCGTGGCCGAGCGTGTGTGGTGTTGCCACAGTTCACTGGTCTTGCCTCGCGCGTCGACGAGGGTGGTGGTGGCGGTTCCGCCTTCGGGTGGGATGACGGTGGTGCGGTCGCCGCCGTGCACGGTGCGCGTGGTCGCCAGGATCGCGCCACCGTCGCCGTTGCCGGCGATCTCCTGGGCCAGGGTCTCGCGGCCCAGACCATCGTAGGTGTGGCGGGTCTGGCTCTCCACGGACAGCGCGTCGGCCGGTTTGAACAGGAACTTCTGGGGGTTGTCCGCTGCGTAGTACGGCGCGAACGTCTTTGTGGTCAGGCCGCGCTCGTCGTAGAAGGTGTCGGTCAGCACACGGCCGCCGTCGGGGCCAGGCGACTGGGTCTGGCGCGGGCGCAGGTACCCGTCGTAGAGGACGTACGAGGCGATCTGCGAGCCGCCAGCCAGTGACAGGTTCTGGGTGCGAACCGCGACCGGCTGTCCCTCTTCGATGAAGTAGGTGAACTCCATGCTCGGTAGCTGGGTGGTGCGGCGGTTGGCCAGCCAGACCTTGGTGGAGCGGCCGAGGGCGTCCTGGGCGAAGCTGGTGCGCTTGCCGTTGGTGTCGATCTGTGCGGTCGGCTGCCCGCGCAGGGGGTCCAGCTCGCTGGTGGTGGTCTGCGCGGTGGAGGCGTCGCCCTTGGTCGCCGGTGGCGTGGTCACCACGGTCTTGGTGGGGAGACCGGTGGTGGGTGTGTACACGGTGGTGGTGGTACGACCGTCGTCGCGCTTGGTGCGCACGGGCGCCGCGGTGCCGGTGACGGTCACCGTGGCGGTCAGGTCGGTGTTGGTCAGGGCCCGTCCGTACGAGTCGTAGGTGGCGCCGGACTCCAGGTAGGTGGCCTTGGTTCCGTCGTGTTCCTTGAGGGTGGCCGTGGTGGTGGCATCACCCCTGACGGGGGCGGCGCCGTAGTCGCCGCCGTCGTAGGCGGTGCGGACGTCGGAGATGACGTCCTTGCTCCGGTCCGGCGTCTGCGCGCAGGCCACCGAGACCTGCTCCACGCGGGCGGGGAGGTTGAGCAGGTTCGCCTTGGTGTTGTCAGCGTAGGTGGTACGGGTGCACTGGTCGTCTTTCGTGGTGCTGTCGTCACCGAAGTCGTCCGCCTCGATGGGACGCCCCGCGACCGTGTCGTAGCGTGTGGCGGTGCTCGTCGTGCGCCACTTCTCGCCCGCGCCGTCGTCGAGCGAGGTGAAGTGCCTGCTGTGCGCGGTACCGGTCAGGTTGGCGGTGATCGTGCCCCAGCTACGCTTTCGTTCGGCGGTCTGGTGGTGCCAGGGGTGGTTGACGCTCCTTTCCAGGGCTTTGCCGCCCGGCCCCGCGAAGGTGACGGCCTTGTACTCGAATCCCGCGGCGGAGGCGTGGTCGGTGATCGGGTCACCCTCGCCCGCGTCGAGGGCGACTCGCACGCTCTTCGTGCCACCGGAAGGTTCTTTTCGGTCCCCGTCCATGCCCCGCAGGAAGTAGTGCTCCTCCTGCGTCTTCATGCCGCCGGCGCCTTGGCCACCGGTCTGCACGCGTACCTTGCCGTAGCCGCGCCACTGGGACCAGGTCTTGTGCTTCTCCTTCGTCAGGCCGTCGTCGTCATCGAAGTGCCAGGCGGCGCCGTCGAGATAGCTGTAGCGGATGAGTTGGTCGGGAGCGCCGCCGGTGCGGTCGGTCGAGGTGGCCGTCTCCACGACGTACTTGTTGAACCACTCGCGTTCCGGCTCGGTGATGGAGTCGCCGGCGACGTACTGCGGGAAACAGCGGGTGGTGTTCGTCTGCGGGGTGGGGAGGCTGTCCCACGCGCACACCGGAGCGGAGTACCCCACGTCGATCTGGCCACCGGACTCGTCCGCGACCGTGGACACGCGTTCCTTGTTGAAGGGAGCCTTTCCGTCGCCGACCTTGTCAAGACGGTTGGGGAGTTGGGTGTAGGCGAACGTCGTCTTCGGGAGGGTGATCGGCGTGGCGGCGGTGTGGCCGGTGTGCTGGACGGATTCGAGGAGGAGTTGGTAGTCGACGTCCGCCGTACCCCAACGGTGTCCCAGCTTCCAGGAGTCCACCTTGGCGTAACTGGTGCCCCTGAGGACCTCGGTGGTGACCTCGGTCAGTCGCTTGCGGGTCCAGAAGCTGGGCGACAGCCGCCCCTGGTCGCACTTGGCGCCCGCGGCGCAGTTCAGGTCCCACGGCGTGTCGTACCAGTACTGCGCCTTGGTGCCGATGGTGTCGGCCGCGCAGGTGACGCCGGTGGTGGGGAGGCAGCGCTCACTGTTGGTGAAGGTGACCTTCGCCAACGCCTGGGTGGCGTAGGCACTGCCGTCTCGCAGGCCGTACTCGATGCGATCCAGGTGGCCACCGCGCACATAGGGGGTCTCGTCCTCGGCCTTGAGGTTGCGACCGTAGTGGTTGGTCTCCTTGTCGTAGTAGTACGCGACGGCGTTGCCGTGTGGGTCGACCACGTAGTCGAGGTTCCAGCGCCACGCCTGCTGGCACCAGGAGTCCTTGAAGGCCGCCGCGTGGCACTTCTCGCCGTCGTCGTCGCCGTAGACGGGCACCGTCCAGGTGGAGTCGGTGGTCTCCTTACCGGTGGCCCAGCCCGGGAGCTTGTGGTGGCCGAAGTAGTAGACGGTGCCGTCTGGGTCGGTCATCTCCCAGTACTCGTTGTCGTTGTCGCCGTTGTCGCGCGCGCTACTGGTCAGGCGCTTGATCCGGGTTCCGTCGTCCTGCTGGAGCTTCCACTCGCCGTCTCCGGTGGGGACGAGCTCGCCGGCCTTGCCGTTGAAGGTGATGGTGGCGTTGTCATAACCCCAGCAGAGGTCTCCCGGCTTGTTGCCGTCGCTGTTCTCCACCCCGTCCTCGGAGCAGGGCTTGTAGCGGCGCTCGATGAAGCCACTGCCGAGGTCGAAGCCGTCACCGACCCAGGATGACTGGTTGTTGGTGCCGCCGGAGCGGCCGTCGATGGCGCTGGAGGAGTAGGAGAGGCCGACCTCGGGCTGCAAGCCGCCGGGCACCTCGGGTACGGGCATGCCGTAGGACCAACCGAAGTGCCCCGTGTTCAGGTCGGTGTTCCAGGTGGCGGATGGTGAGAGGGGGCTGGCCTTGTAGTCGCCCTTGTCGCCCTGTGCCTCCGCGCTGGCAGCCAGCACGGTGGCTCTGTCGGCGCGCAGCGTCACGGCCTCGGCGGTCAGGGACCGTCGCTCGGTGTCGTTGACGGCCGCCAGTGGCTTGCTGGTGCGGCACTCGGCCTTGTTCGGGGTGGTCAGCGCGCAGGCGGGTAGCTCGCGCAGGCGTAGTCGGGAGGCGTAGTCGCCGCCGTACGCCTCGGCGAAGGCGGAGTAGTTCACGCTCACGCCCGTCCGACTGTCGGAGCGGGTCGGTCCGCCAGTTGTCGCACGAGGCGCCAGGGTGAACAGGAGCCCGTCGACGCCGGCTCGGGCGGCGCGTTCGCGGTCCCACACGCGGGCCTCGATGCTGGCGGGCGCGGGAGGTGACATCCGGCGGGCGGTGGGCTCCGGCGGGAGAGGGGTCAATTCCAGGGGGAGGTCGCCCACCGCGACGGGCCTGCTCGCTATCCTCGCGGTGACGGCCGGTATCCGCACCACGGCGGTGCCAGCCTGTGCCCACTGGGCCTTCGGAGCCTGCCGCGGGACCCTGGGCCCGGTCTCGACCCTGCGGGGCTTGGTCTGCTGGGCGGCTGCTCCTGCCACCGGCCGTTCAGCGGTAGGCAGGTCAGGGCGGCCCGTGCCGTCGTCGGCCGCGCTCGGTGGGGCCGAGACGGCCTGGAGCAGGGTGCCGACGAGCACGGCGGATAGCGAGAGGGCGAGATGGCGCCGCAGCGTCTTTCCCTTCCCCCGCCGTCTACCACGTCTGTCTATGTGATCCATCGGGGCTGTTTTCCTCACTGCGAGCGTCTCCCGCCGCCCAGGGCGTGCCTGGGCGGCGGGGCTGTCGGGTCAGTAGCGGCCGTGTTCGGGCATGCCGCGTCGGCGGGGCGCGTAGTGTGCTCGGGCCCCGGCGTGTTCCGAGCCGTCAGACGCCGTCAGGCGCTGGGGACCTCGGTCGGCGGGTCAACGTAGTCGTGGGCCAGGCGCCAGATCTGGTCCTCGGTGAGGGCTCCCTGGAAGGTCCACACGTCATCGATCGTGCCGGGCCAGTGTTCGCTGCCGCTGGTGGCGCGGGTCGGCTTGGTCCGACCGATGTCCAGGGCGCCGGTGGCCGTGAAGGTCAGCGCGTTCTCGGCTGACGAGACGCGGTCGCCGCAGGCGGCGTCGTCCGGCCGGCCGTCGCCGTCGGTATCGGTGCAGGCGCTCTCTTCCAGTTCGCCGTTGACGTAGAGGTGTGCTTGGCGGGAGAAGCCGTCATACACCAGTGCCAGGTGGTTCCACTGCCGTACGTCGTAGAACTGGCTGTTGTCGGCGCGTGCCGTGGTGGCCTCTGGCGCGTCCCGATCCGGAAGGGTGATCTCCCAGCGGCCCAGGGCGTCAGGGGTCCTGGTGTCGGGTACGTAGCGCACGGCGAAGGCGGCGCGCTGGTTGCCCTCTCCGCTGAGCAGCGTGGCGTTGCCCTGTGGCGTGGCGGCGGCTTGGGCCCAGGCGGTCACCGTGTAGCTGGAGCCGGTGTCCATGGGCAACTTGGCTGTGGCCGCGTAGTCGTTGACACCGTCCAGGCTGAGACCGCCATCGCCGAGCATGCCCGCGCCGATCGTCGCGCCGCCGTGGAGGGTGGCGGATCGCTTGTGGGCGGAGGCGTCCGGAGAGGTGACCGGGGTACCGGCGGCCTCCTCGAACTTCCAACGCCCCTGGATGCGTGGCCGTGCGCGGAAGAGTTGCAGCACCTCTCCCTCGGCGACCGGTCGGTCGAAGAGTCGGACGTCGTCAATCTGGCCGGGGAAGAAGTTGCCGGGTTTCTGGTCGTAGCTGCCCGCTCCGATGAACATCGGCCCCGCGGCGTACCAACCGCCGCCCAGCTTGGTCGACCCCGCCTTCTGCCCGTTGACGTAGAGAGTCAGGGTGTCGGCCACCGTGTCGTGCACTCCGGCCAGATGGGTCCACTGGCCGCCGGGCGCCGTGGTGCCCTCGGGTTGCATGGCGCGTATCGCCGCCGCGCTCGGGGTGTCGTCGGCGTGTTGGTCGAACACCCACCGCTGGTACGCCGCCGAGTAGTACAGCTCGAAGCCCGCCTTGTGGGTGCCACCCTGGGATATGGCCACCGCGGCTCTGCCCGGTTTGGTCTCGGGAAGCTTGGCCCACAGCGCGACGGCGAAGCTCCTGGAGGAGTTCAGGTGAGGTGCGCCCACACGGGCGTAGTCATCCGTTCCGTCCAGTGTCAGGGCATTGCCTGCCACGCCCGGCTTTCCCGGGGCCGCTCCGCCGTGGAAGCGGGCGGGAAGCACGCCGCCGTGGGCGGTGACCTCGGTGACTCCGGACTCCTCGTCGAGAGGGAAGATCGCCTTGGCGGGGCGGCCGGGATCGCCGATGGTCTCCTTGGCGTACAGGCGGGTCACTTCTTCCGGGCTGATGCCCTTGTCGAAGATCTGTAGTTCGTCGATGGTGCCGGGGAAGAAGGAGTCCGCCTTGCCGCTGTAGGAGCCGGCGCCGATGCGCAGCCCGCGGCGGGCGTTCCACGCCGTCGGGTAGGTGGTCTCCCCCACTCGCGTGCCGTTGACGAAGAGCTGTAGCCGCTGGCCGGTGGAGTCGAACGAGCCCACGAGGTGGGTCCACACCCCGGCTCGCACTCCCCCTGGCTGTGCTGCCATGGCACGCACGACGCTCGCGTCGGGCGCGTCCGAGCTGTACTGGTTGAAGACCCACCGCTGGTAGACGGCGGAGTAGTACAGCTCGAAGCCGGGCCTGTGGTTGCCGGGTTGTGCCGCGATGATCGCGGCGTGGTCGGGGACGGTGTCGAGTTGGACCCAGGCGGAGACGGTGAAGCCGCGATCGGTGTCCACGACGGGGATGTCGGTGGCGGCGTACCCGCTCGTGCCGTCCAGCTTGAGGCCCGTACGCACCGCGCCCGGAGCTCCTGTCTGAGCCCCGCCGTGCAGTCGGGCGGCACGGGCCGGGGTGCTGCCGGTGGCCTCAGTCGCCTGCGCGGGCTCGTCGAGCTGCCAGGTGGCGCGCTCTGGTTGACCGCTGCGCACCCGGAACTGGTAGGTGTACGGCTCCGAGACGTTTCCCGCCTTGTCGAACGCCTGGGCTGTGACGAAGTTCAGCCCAGGCCGTGAGGGCAGCACCGACACGGTCCTCGCGGCACCACCTGAGGTCGTGAGTTCGTTCTTCGCCGAGGGGCTGCCGTTGATCCCGTATCGGTAGCGGGTCACGTCGGTCGACGGGGAGTCGAGGGTGAACTCCCCGTACTGGCCCACGCCGTCGTACCAGGGGTCGTCCGGGTCCTCGGGGTTCGACGCGGGGTACTCGCCCGAGGTCAGGCGGGGTCCTCGGGGCGTGTTCTTGTCGTAGTGGAAGTAGCAACTGGTGGCCGATCCCGCCGATGACCACGGGGAGTACTGCGCGCCGTCGTGGGAGCGCGCGTACCAGGAGATCCTGCGGTCCGACGGTATCCCCGACGGAAGAGTGATGGCGAAGTCGGAGCCGGCCTTCTTCGCCGTGGTGCGACCCGGCTTCCAGCGGGGGATCACGCCCTTGCCGTCTCCGCTGTCCCAGGCGGCTTCCACCTGTACGGAGACGGGGTCGCCGTCCGGGTCTCCGACATCGTTGACGTACAGCTTGCCCAGCGTGCGGACGGCGGGTGCGGAGTCGGGTCGTTGGCACTGGCCGCCGTACTCCATCAGCAACTGGCTCATCTTGATCAGCCCGGGCGGCCGGTTGTACTTCACCCGCAGGTGCGCCTTGTCGGAGAACCGTTTCCACGCGTACCGGTCGGACTCGCTGCCGGCACGCAGGCCGAACGTCATCGTGGGCCACTTCTTGTTCGCGGCCTCCTGGACCGCGCTCTTCACGGAGAACTCGGCATCCCCTGCGGCACAGCCCTCGAAGCCATAGGCGAAGGATCGTTCCGCCAGCTTGTCGATCCAGAAGCCGGCGGCGTTCTGGGAGTTCCAGGTCGTGGCGGAGTCGATGTCCTTCGTACGCCAGAGTTCGACCTGCCGGTCGGCGCAGGAGGCCGACCACGTGTTACGGACCACCAGCTCGGCCGACAGGATCGTCTTCCCGCTGAACGCCGATGTCGGTATGCGGTAGAAGAGTCGCTTGGTGTCGTGCGGGTTGCAGTACTCCCACTCGCAGTAGCCCAGTCCCTCGGTGGACTTGCCGTTGAACTTCCACTGCGGCGAGCTGGCCCAGTACTTCGACGCCATCGTCCAGGCCGTCGCACGCGGCGCGTGGATCTGCGGATCGATGAAGACCGGGTACACCGTGTCCTTGCCGCGCAACACGTCGTGGTCCGGAGTGAGCTCCAACCTCTGCCCGTCATCGGGCACGTTGACGGCGATTGGCGCGAGCTTGCCCGACTCGCCAGCGCCTGGCTCACCGCTGCCTCCGGCCTCACTCGCCCGGAGGCGCGCCGGTTCCGACGCGGTGGTGCGCGCCTCCTGTGCTATCCCAGGGACCTTGCTGGAGTCCCACATCAAGGGCGTCGATGCCTCGAACACCGAGGAACCCGCCCCGTCGTCCACGGCCTCCAACCCGCCCCCCGCGGTCTCCGTCAGCCGTACGCCCTCGGCACCCAGCCCCAACCTGATCTTCTGCAACTCCGGGTTGGCCGCGGCCTGCGCCGACTTCACGACCAGGAGCTGGGAGAAACCGTCGGCCTGCGCGGAGAGTCGCAGATCCACCTCCGGCAACACGTTGGGATAGGTGGCCGTCGCCCCGTCCAGCACCGGGGTGGGCAGCGGAGCGGGCCAGGAGAGAGACAGTTCCCGTCCCGACCGACGCAGCCGCACCATGGGGGTGTCGCCGCCGCCCGAGAACGCCATGTCCAGCGTCGCGGCCTTCGGCGCGACCATGTCCGCGTCGGTTCTCGACAGTTCGGTGTCGATCGGGCGCCAGGTGCCACCGGAGCGGGCCCGGACGGGGCGCAGGTACTCACGCGCCTCCAGGTAGCCGTCCGGCGTGGCGAAGACGTCGCGGCTCTCGCCGCGTAGCGCAGTGACTTCCACGCTCTTTCCGGAGCGCCCTGCTTCTGTCAGCGCCTCGCCCTCGGTCCGCAGGCCGCTTTTCTCCGGCGTGCCCTGCGACCGGGGGGCGGAGACCGAAGGTGTCGCGGCAGAGACCGCCGTCGCCGGTGTCAGGGCGGAGGGCAACAGGCCCACCGCCAGAGTCAGTCCCAGTCCGCAGGTGCCCGTTCTCATCCAGCCACGCTGGAACACTTGCCGCACCACGTCCCGCCTCCCCTGGCCCGCACAACCACAACGTGAAGATCGCGTGGACGGGGCGCAGAGGAAACGTAGAGCACGGCAGCGCTCTGGTCCAGAAAAAACACGGAGCGTCACCGTTTTTCGGTTCAGTAACGCGTTGGGTAGGGACGCACAACGCTCCGTTACAACCCACCAGCCTCCACAAGCTCGGCCACCACACGCTCTTTCCTGGTCGGACGGTAGGGCCCCGCGAGGCCGTGCCAGCCGGGTGACTCCGGGCGGCGCCGACGCGGTCTCCCCGGCACCAGAATGCGCTGAGGGCAACCCCCGCCAGAGTGATTACTCCTCTCCTCCGCCCGGCGGACGAGGTCGCCGGTGGGGGCGTGGGGTCAGGTCGCACATGCGCGAGAGTGGGGGTTTTCGTTGGGGGAAGCGCGGGGGCGGCGGCCCACCGTGGTTGTCCTCACTGCCTTGCGGGTGGAGTACGAGGCGGTGCGCCGACATCTGACGGACATCCGGGAGAACGAGCTGCCGCACGGCACCCTCACCGACGTCGGCCGCGTACCGGGACTGAACTGGGACGTCGCGCTGGTCGAGACAGGCCCCACCAACACCCGGGCCGCGCTCGTCACGCAGCCCGCGATCGAGTACTTCGACGCCGCGATCGAGTACTTTGACGCCGCGGCCGTGCTCTTCGTCGGCGTCGCCGGTGCGTTGACGGGTGATGTACGCCTTGGCGACGTCGTCGTCAGAAAGGTCTACGGCTACCACGGCGGGCGCGAGAGCGTGGACGGGTTCGCGGCCCGGCCTGACGCCTGGGAACCGTCCCACGACATGGACCAGTTGGTGCGCTCCGCCCGCCGCAATCGTCCGTGGGCCTTCCTGCCCCCGGCGCACCACCCGCCCAGGAGCCCCGCGACGTTCTCGGCCGGGAGGCCGCCCATCGGCACGACGCGCACCGGCGCTCCCGCAAGCGGACTCAACTGGCCGTGGACTTACTGACGTTCTGCGCCGCGCCCCTCGTGGCCATCGCCGTGCACTGACTGTCCGGCCCGGTGAGGTGACCGCTGCTTCTGGTCTCGTTGGTGGAGACGGCCATGGTGCTCGGGCTCGCCTTCCAGATCGTGCGCTACGCCGAACTGTGACAGTCCCGCGCGGCGGTCGTTGGGCCCGCTTTCTCGGTTGGGCCCGGGTGCCAGCCCAAGGTCACCGTCGGTCGCGACGGGGCGAGGACGCTCGACGCGGGCCCGAGACGTTCGGGGCCCAGGCACGCCCCGCCCCGCGCGGGCCGTCGGCCGCCGGTGCCCGTACGGCCGAAGGACCGTGCTCCCTTCAGCCGTACGAGCATGCCGGCCAACGGCATCGCGTCATCCCGCGCGTGGGTCAGGGCTTGGGGCACTGCTTCCAGGCGAGCCGGTAGACGGTGTTGATGTCACCGTCCGTGGAGTCCATGGTCATGAAGCTGGTCTTCTTCGGGTCCGAGGTGCCCGCGTTCACGCGCAACTCGGTGTTGATGTTGAAGTTGCGCCGAGCGCCGCACGGGGCCCAGACCAGTTGTCCCCAGTCGGTCTTGTCGGTGACCTGCCAGTTGTCGTCCTGCGGGCCCTTGAACGGGTGGGAGCGAGCGGCCGTGTCCGGCGACCCCTGGAAGTAGTACGAGGCCTTCTGCTCGCTGGTGGCGCCGGGTTGCAGAGACGCGTAACCGCGGTAGTCGGCGCTGGCGACGGCGTAGGTGAAGCCGCTCGGGACGTACACGACGAGGCTGAGCTGACAGTTCTTCCGGTAGTCCGTTGGATCGGAGGTGCCGCCGACTCTCGCCAGGTAGCGGCTGTACGTCACGGTGAACGCGGTGTTGTCCGGGGAGACGGCCACCTCGGCCGTTCCCTTGGGGCATCCGGAGCCGTTCACCGTCGCGACCTCGATCACGATCTTGTCGGCGGGCGGGTTCTCGATCGTGGCGGGGCTCTGGGGCGAGAGGGTCGCGCCGAACAGGCCAACTACCGCGCTGGTTGCGAGTATGCCGGTGTGCATGATGATCCAATCCTTTGCCTCGGGGAACGGGCAGTCAGGGCAGGCAGGGGTCGCCGAGGTGTGCTGGGGACGTGCTGTGCGCGAGCGGCGACCGCCGGAACCGTGACGGGCGGAGCGATGAGGCGGAGGCGCATGTGATCCGAGCGGACATGCGCATGCCAATTGAGCGAGATGTTAAGGAGCCGTGGAGGCACCGCCTAGGGCGAACTCAGGCCAATACCCGGGGCACGCCTCGCGACCTGGCGTGACGCGCCTCCGCCACGCCCCAGGCGCCACATGCCGCGCCTCACGCCCCACGCCTTGGCGCGCGGGGTCCGCCGGAAGAGCCGATACGGGTCCGGTGGACGCGGCGGACCGGGCGCGCCGGGCGCGGTGGAGGTGCCTTACACGAGCCGGCTACTGCCTGACAGGGCGTCAGAAGTTGTCGTCCGCTTGGTCGTTACGCCAGTCCCAGTCGGTGATCGTGGCGCGCATCAGTTGGGCCGCGGTCGACAGGTGGCCGTCGGCGGCCCAGCACAGGGTGACGGTGCGGCGGCAGTCCGGGCTGTCGACCGGGACCCATACCAATGGCGTACGCGGGTTCTTGCGACGGGCGAAGGAGGGGACGAGGCCGATCCCGAGGCCGGCGCCGATCAGGTCCGCGATGGCGCTGTGTTCGTCGCTCTCGCAGACGATCCTCGGGGCGAGACCCCGGGTGGCGAAGAGTTGGTCGAGCAGTCGACGCAGCCAGTGCCCCGCACGGGCGGTGACGAAGGGGTACTCGGCGAGTTCGTGGAGGCCCACGGGCGCGCGGCCCGCGAGCGGGTGGTCGCGGGGCACGGCCACTCCCACCGCGTCCTCGAAGAGTCGCACCCCCGCCACACCCTCGGCGTGGATCGGCTGCGAGGCGACGCACAGGTCGACGTCCCGAGCCCGCAGCCGGCGGGCCATGTCCTCGGCCGGCGACCACTGGAGTTCGAGTTCTACGGCGGGGTGGTCACGCTTGTAGACCGCCAGCGGCCCGGTGAGGGTGAGAAAGGTCTCCGACGCCAACCGCACGGTCCCCAGGCCCTCGGTGGTGGCCTCGGCGACGGCGAGCTGTCCGGCCTGGAGCTCGCCGAGGGCGCGTTCGACGTACGCCCGAAAGAGCCTGCCCGCGTCGTTGAGTCGCAGCCGGCTGCTCCGGTCGAACAGCGGGGTACCCAGTTCGCCCTCCAGGCGCGCGATGGTGCGGCTCAACGACGGCTGCGCGACGCGCAGTTCGTCGGCCGCCCGACTGAGGTGCTCCAGTCGCGCCACCACCAGGAACTGCCTGAGCGCGTTCAGCTCCACCACGCCTCCGAGAAGATGACGCCATAGCGGTAGTGACCTTAGACAAGACGACGCGGGGGTCATGGCGGCAGGGTGTGCGCACGGGGCGCTACCGCGAGGGGCCACGGGCCACGGCGGCGCGGCACCGTGATCGTCGGCGCCATGGGACTCGCCCGGGCGGCGGGAAGGGTCGAAGGATCTCCCGAGGGCGGCGGGAATGAGTCAGAGGGCTCGTACCACCGCCCGGGAGCGCGCGGCGCGGCGCCTGACCACGGCAGGGCTCGCTCGCGGCGCGGTGCCGAGGCGGTAGCGCGCGGTACGCGGCCCGCCGCTCGCCCCGGCCGCCACCAGGGTGGGTGCCATATCACCTCGTGTGGGGTCTCACATGCTGGGTGGCCGGACCCAGGTACTAGTCAAGATGTTTATATGGGCGTCACACTTACTTTGCCCCGCGTGCGGCAATGGCGCCGAGCGCTCACCGATGGACCGGGCCCGAGCGAGTCACACTCCTGCCGGCACCGGTCACAGCCGCGCCAGAAAGGCATTCTGTGGCGACGCGATCCGACATGCAGAGCGTACTCGGCACCCTCCTGACCGAGATCGAGCAGCGCAACCCGGCCCAGCCCGAGTTCCACCAGGCCGTGCACGAGGTCCTGGAGACCCTGGCGCCGGTGCTCGCGGCCCACCCCAGGTACGCCGAAGCAGGACTCATCGAGCGGCTGTGTGAGCCGGAACGCCAGGTCATGTTCCGCGTGCCGTGGCAGGACGATCGCGGACGGGTCCAGGTCAACCGGGGGTTCCGCGTCGAGTTCAACAGCGCGCTTGGCCCGTACAAGGGCGGCCTGCGCTTCCACTCGTCGGTCAACCTCGGGGTCATCAAGTTCCTGGGCTTCGAGCAGATCTTCAAGAACGCGCTGACCGGCCTCGGCATCGGGGGCGGCAAGGGCGGCAGCGACTTCGATCCGCACGGGCGCAGCGACGCCGAGGTCATGCGGTTCTGCCAGTCCTTCATGACGGAGCTGTACCGGCACATCGGCGAGCACACGGACGTGCCGGCCGGTGACATCGGAGTCGGCGGCCGGGAGATCGGCTACCTGTTCGGCCAGTACCGGCGCATCACCAACCGCTGGGAGGCCGGCGTGCTGACCGGCAAGGGACAGGGTTGGGGCGGCTCGCTGATCCGCCCGGAGGCGACCGGGTACGGCAACGTGCTGTTCGCCGGGGCGATGCTGAACGAGCGCGGCGAGGACTTCGGGGGCCAGACGGTGGTGGTCTCGGGCTCCGGCAACGTCGCGATCCACACCATCGAGAAGCTGCGCGCCCTCGGCGCGAACCCCGTGACCTGCTCGGACTCCTCCGGGTACGTTGTGGACGAGAAGGGCATCGACGTCGAGCTGCTCAAGCAGGTCAAGGAGGTCGAGCGCGGTCGCGTCGACACCTACGCCGAGCGCCGGGGCGCCTCGGCCCGCTTCGTGTCCGGTGGCAGCGTCTGGGACGTCCCCGCGGACGTCGCGCTGCCGTCGGCCACGCAGAACGAGCTGGACGAGAACGCCGCCGCCGCGCTGATCCGCAACGGGGTCAAGGCGGTCTCCGAGGGCGCGAACATGCCGACGACGCCCCCGGCCGTCCACCTGTTCCAGCAGGCCGGCGTGGCGTTCGGCCCCGGCAAGGCGGCCAACGCGGGCGGCGTCGCGGTCAGCGCGCTGGAGATGGCGCAGAACCACGCCCGTACGTCGTGGTCGGCGCGGCGGGTCGAGGACGAGTTGACGCACATCATGAACGACATCCACGCCACCTGCCACGAGACCGCCGAGCGCTACGGCTCCCCCGGCGACTACGTGACGGGCGCCAACATCGCCGGCTTCGAGCGGGTGGCCGACGCGATGCTGGCGCAGGGCGTCATCTGACACCACGTGCCCGGCGGTCCCAGGCGGAACATGCGCCGACCGCCGGGCACGGTGGTCTGCCGTGGGCCCGGGGCGCGTCAGCGCGCCGCGCGGGTCTCGGAGCGGTTGGCCTTGCGGATGGCGTCGAGCAGTTCGGACTTCGACATGCGCGACCGGCCGTCGATGTCCAGCCGCCGCGCGACGCCGTAGAGGTGTTCCTTGGTGGCGCTCTCGTCGACGCCCTCACCGCTGCGTCCGCCCTGCTGCCGGGGCCGGGCCGACTGCGGGTCGGAAGGCCCCTTGCGGCCACCCTCCTTCCGCTCCCAGTGGTCACCGACCTTCTCGTACGTGTGCTTCAGCGCCCCGTACGCCACCCGGTGCGCTCGTTCGCCCTCGCCGTACTGGTCGACCGCCGAGTCGTGCGCCTTGATCCACGTGCGCTGGGCGTCCTTCGGGGACCGTTCCAGCGTCGACGGCATCTCCTGTCGTCCGGGCACCTGCCTCATCTCCTGGGTAGTGACGTTCGGGTGTGACTGTCGGGTGTGTATCGGGTGTGACGTTCGGGTGTGCGTGGCGGCTGTGCCTGGTCGGGGTTCCCCGAGGTTGGTGGTGGTAACGGTGGCGGCGGCTTCGCCCGCCGCGCCGTGCGGGTCGCCCGGGCGGCCGAAAGCGGCGCGCCGGCCCGTCCGGGTGGGCGCCGTCGCGGCATAGTCCTGGTGGGGCCCGGCCGGCGGCGACCGGTTTCCGGTGCGCGCGGGGGTGTGCTCGTCGATTCCGCCGCCGCGGCGCGTCAGCCGCAGCGGCCGTCCTTGGTCGTCCCTCCCCCGCACCACCCGAGATCGGTGAAGGAAGTACGCCATGAACGATGAGAGCCCGAGGCGGCGCGAGCGTCCGGTGCCGCGCGGGCGTTCCGGCGTGATCGGCCGTCGCTTCGCCCGATCCGGGACCGAGCCCGTGACCGCGCAGAGCGCGCTCGGGTTGCGGCGGGTCCTGTCGACCGTGTTCCTGCCGTTCTTCGGCGGGGCGGCCGTGGTCTTCGGGGTGTGGGCGGCGATGTCGGACTCCGACGACACCCCGGGACGCGGTCCGCTGGTCACCCTCGCCGCGGTGTGTGCGGCGCTCACCCTCTTCGCGGCGGCCGACCTGCTGGTCGTCACCCGTCGGCTCAGGCGCGAGCGCGGCAGCCGACCGCCGGCGGAGTGAGGCGCGCCGCGCACCTCGCCGGCCGCGCACCTCACCCGCCGCGCACCGTCAACGGTGGTAGAGCGCCACCAGGTTGCCGCTGGCGAGCTGCCGGGGATCGACCGCCTGGTGCACCTGTTCGGCGCTGGGGGCGTCGGGCAGGACACACGGTTCCGCGAGGGCGTAGAGGCGGAAGAAGTAGCGGTGCGCCTCGTCGCCGGGAGGCGGGTGTGGCCCGCCCCAGCCCCGTTCACCGAAGCCGTTGACCAACTCCGTGCCGCCGGGTGGCGTCTGCCCCGCTTCGACGCCGTCGCTGTGGGGATCGATGCCGACCACGACCTGGTGCACGAACGTGCCGGAGGGCGCGTCGGGGTCCTCACACAGCAGAACCAGCTCGGAAGCGTCGTCCGGAACGCCGTGCCACGTCAGGGGCGGCGAGGTGTTCTCGCCTTCGAACGCGTACCGACGGGCCAGAAAGGCGTGGTCGTTGAACGCGTCGCTGATGAGTTCGATGCCAGCCATGGGCCCCGGGGTACCCCGGCCACATCCGGGCAAACACGTCGGTCACCTGCGGTTTCTCCGCCAGGACAGGCACGGTACGGGTCCCGACCGGGTGCGCGTCTGGTGGCGTCACCCATGCGGCCCTCACAGGCCCCCGGGCCAGGTCTGCTCCTCCTGGCTCTCGGCCGCCAAGGCGTGCAGGGGCGTGAGGGCGCCGGTGCGGTCCAGGTAGCAGAAGGCGTCGTACCGCTCGCCCAGGACGGTGGGGACGTAGTTGCCCACCCGCTCGTACCGCGACCGGTAGACCACGCCGATGGCACGGTGACCGCGCTCGTCGTGGTACCACTCACCGTCGGTGAGGGGCCGCTGGAACTGCACGTGGGGGAAGACGAACAACCCCGGCTGGCCGCGCAGCACCCGGTGCAGCAGGTCCTCCAGGCTGTCCGTACGGGCGGGTGGCACGCTCATGACCCTCGGTACGGCGCCCCAGGCATCGGCCGCGAGCACGGTGCCGGAGTGGGAGCCGAACCCCACTAGCACCACGCCCTGGCCCATGTGTCGTTCGCGCACCAACTGGCCGATGTTGATCTCGCCGACGTCGGCCATGTCCGTGGCGCGGGCGTCCCCCACGTGGGTGTTGTGCGCCCACACCACCGCCTTGGCGTCGGGGCCGTGGTGTTCCATGAGCCGGTCCAGGGTGTCGGCCATGTGGCGGTCGCGGATGTTCCACGACTCCGACCCGCTCTCCAGCATGACCCGGTAGTACCGTTCGGCGCCGGCCAGCACCTCCGCGTTCTGCCGGGTGGCGAACTCCGCGAGCGAGCCGTCCGGGGAGGTCGTCTGCGCGGCCCGTTGGCGCAGTTCGGTCAGCAACCCGACGACCTGCGGTTCGCAACCCTCGGGCACGGAGCGGGTGCTCAACGCGTACGCCTGTGGGTCCTCGGCGTACGGCTCGAAGCAGCGGTACGCCGCCAGGGCGTGTGCCACCTGGTCCGGGTCGTGCGCGCGCAGGTGGTCGAGCACCGCGTGCAGGGACTCCCACAGGCTGTAGACGTCCAACCCGAAGAAGCCGACGCGCCGGTCGGGCGGCCGTCCCTCGTTGTGGCGGCGTAGCCACCGGGCGAACGCGGCCACGTCCGTGTTGGCCCACATCCACGTCGGCCAGCGCCGGAACCCCGCCAGTACCTCCCGCGGGTCCGAAGGCGCGCCCGGGGCACCGACCACCGAGCAGTGCAGGGCCTGGCAGTCCGGCCAGTCGCCCTCGACCGCGACGAAGGAGAACCCCTTCTCCTCGATGAGCCGACGGGTGAGCACGTCACGAAGCCGGTAGTACTCCGCTGTGCCGTGGGACGCCTCGCCGAGCAGCACGTAGCGGGCGTCGCCGACGCGGTCCAGCAGCGGGTCGAGCGACGCCTGGTCCGTCAGGGGCAGCGCGGCCGATCGGATCCGGTCCTGCTCGCTGTGGGACACGACGTCCTTCCCTTCTCGCCCGGTGTCGCCCCGGGTTCCCGCCGCGCCCCGCCGGAAACCGCGCCACGTGTCGCTGAGCGGCTCGGTGCGGGTGGCACCTCGCGGGACAGCAACCCGATAGGCGTACCTCCCGCCGCGCGGCGGTTCCGGGCCCGGCTGTCCCCCGGGGATAGCCTCCGCCGTGACCGGCCGACCGAGGGAGGTGTCGCGTGGGCGCATCGGGGACGCTGGCGGCCCTCGCCGCCGTCGCTCTCGCGGGGTGCGCGATCGTCGTGGGGGTCTCGCGGCTGGCGACCGTGGGGCCCACCGTCCCCGCGCGCCTGCCGCATCTGGGTGGGTTGCCGCCCGTCGAGCACGCGCTGTCGCGGTTCCACGTGCGCTGGTACACGGTGACCATGGTCTTCCTGGCCTTCGACATGGAAATGATCTTCATGTATCCGTGGACCCTCGTCGTGCCCATGATGGGGACGTCGTCGGTGGTGGAGATGTTCCTCTTCCTGGCCATCCTGCTGGCGGGCGTGGTCTACGCGTGGCGCGAGGGCGCCCTGCGATGGACCTGACGCGAGCGCTGCTCCGGTTCGCGGCGCGCACGCCCCACGTGCTGATCGTCCCGGTGCCCGGTGCGGACGGTCCGCGCGGGGAGGTCGAGCACGCGGTCGCCGTGCGTCGCTGGCGCGAGGCGACGGGCCCGGCGGACACCGATGTCCTGGTCGTCGCGGGCCGCCCGGGCCCCGAGATGCGAGCCGTTGTCGCCGACGTCTGGCGGCGCGTCCCGGCCCCCCGACTGCGTATCGACTTCGGCACTCGGACCTCGCCGGCGGACATCGGCCGGCGGCTGGACCAGGTCCCGGGGTTGCTCGCCGATCCCCACCGCGCGCGTGTCGAGGCGGTGTCCGCCGCCACGGACGCTCACCCCGTACGAGAGCGCGTACCAGAGCGCCACCACCCGGCCCACGCCGACCACCCGGACCACGGCGCCGACGCCCCCGGGGCTCGCGACCACGCGGGACCCGAGCGGCACGCCGCGCACGACACCGCGGGCCACGGCGACCACGACGCCCACCATGACCACCACCACCCGGACATGCCGTTGCCGGGTGGGTTGGGCATGGCGGAGGTGGCCGAGGACCGGGACGGGCTGGCGCTGGACGTGCTGCGGCTGCCGCTCGGCCCGGTGTTGCCGGACTGGCCCGCGGGCCTGGTGGTCGACGTCGTCATGCAGGGCGATGTGATCTCCTCGACCGAGGCACGCTTCCTCGACGGGCCACACGCGGCGCCGGACGCCGGCGAGAGCGGCGCCGTGGTGCGGGAGTTGGACGTGGTGGCCCGGCTCCTCGCGGTCGCGGGTTGGGCCGGTCCGGCCGCGCGGGCGCGGTTCCTGCGCGACTGGACGCGCGCGGGGGCGAGCCGGCGGGAGACCGCGGACGATCTGCTGGCCCTGGTGCGCCGGGTGCGCCGCTCGCGGGTGCTGCACCTGATGCTGCGCGACCTGGGCCGCGACCAGCGGGCCGACGTCGCCGACTCGCTGCGGCGGCGCCTGTCTCGGATCGAGGCCCACGCCCTCGGCCGCCCGGCGCCGCCGTCGGATGCGTCGGACGGGTTGCCGGTACGGGAGTTGGGGAGCCGGCTTGCCGGGGCCGAGTTGGCCGCGGCCCGGCTGCTGGTCGCGGCCCTCGACCCGCGGCCGGACGAGGGGGCTTCGGCCGGGCCGGGCCGCGTCGAGGGGGGCGGGCGATGGCCACCGTCGCGGTGACCTGTCTGCTGCCGGTGGCGCTGGTGGCCGGCGCGTGGTGGGTCACGGCGCTCGACGGCGTACTGGCCGACCGGGCGGCCGGGTTGAGCGCCGGTGCCGGGCGGGCCCTGGCCCGCCCCGGGCGGGAGGTGGCGCGGCTGCTGGTCGCGCAGCGCCGCACCACGCTGGCCGCCGACGGGATGCTGCGCTGGGCGGGCGTCGTGGCGCTGGTCGTGGCGGCCGTGCTGGGCGCGGCCGTGGTCCCGCTGGGCTGGCGCGCACCGGCGGAGCTGTCCGTCGGCGTCGTCTGGTTCAACGCCATGGAGGTCGTGGCGTGGGCGGCGGTGTGGCTGGTCGGCTGGGGACCCAACAGCGCCCTGTCGCTGGTGGGTGGCTACCGGTTCGTCGCCCAGGGGCTGTCGTACGAACTGCCGCACATGTTCGCGATCATCACCGCCGCGCTCGGCGCTGGCAGCCTGCGGATGAGCGAGATCGTCGACGCGCAGGCGGACCTGTGGTTCGTGGTCTGGATGCCGGCCGCGTTCGCCGTCTATCTCCTGAGCGCCGCCGCGATGGCCTTCTGGGGGCCGTTCGACGCTCCCCTGGGCCGGGACGTCGCCGGTGGCGCGGCGGGCGAGTTGTCCGGGGTGGACCGGCTGCTGTTCGCGGGTGGCCGTCGGTTGCTCCTGGTGGCCGCGGCGGCCGTCGCGGTGCCGCTGTTCCTCGGCGGCGGGCACGGTCCGTGGCTGCCGGCCTGGGCGTGGGTGCCGCTCAAGGCCCTCGCGGTGCTGACGCTGCTGGTCTGGTTGCGGCACCGCCTTCCCGTCGTCCGGATGGACCGTTGGGCGGAGGTGTCCTGGATCGTGCTGTTGCCGCTGACGATGGTGCAGACGTTGGTCGTCGCCCTGGTCACCCTGGCCGTTGGCGGTGTCGGACGGTGACGCTCCCCCTGTTCGGAGCGCTGGCGGTGCTCGCGGTCGCCAGTGGCGTGCTGGTCTTCGTCGTCGACTCCATGGCCCGCGCGACGTTCTCGCTGCTGGTGTCGTTTCTCGCCGTCGCCGGCATGGTCCTCATGACCGGTCTCGCCTATCTGGGCACCGTCATCGTCCTCATGATGATCATCGAGATGGTCGTGATGGCCGTCTTCATGGTGATGTACATGATGAACCCGGCGGGGCTGATGCCCATGTCGATGTTCCACAACACCCGTGGGGCGGCGGTCATCTGCGCGCTGGTCTTCGCCGGGCTGACGGCCGGGGCCGTCCTCCTGGACTGGCCCGAGAGGCGCGGCGCGCGGCCCGACGACCCGACGCTGGCGCTGGGTGAGGCCCTGATGGAGGGTCACATGCTGACGATGATGACGCTCGGGGTGACCCTGTTCGCCACGATCGTCGCCACCGTGGTGCTGGCCACCGGGCGGGGCCGCTACGACCGGTTCGGCGACGACCTGGACGCCGCGCGCGCCGACGACCGCGCGGGCGGGGGTGTGGGGCGGTGATTCTCGAAGCGTTCCTGGTGGTGGCGGCGGCCCTGTTCTCGGTCGGCCTGTTCGGCGCGCTCACCCAGCAGTCGATCGTGATGCTGATGATGGGCCTGGAGCTGATGATCAACGGGATCATGCTGGCAGCTGCGGGCTTCTGGTACTTCATGGCCCCCACCGCGGACGGGCAGGTGATCGTGGTCGCGGTGGTGACCGCGATGGCGATCGAGATGGCGACGGGCTTCGCCGTGGTCACGGCGGTCTACCGGGCCAAGCGCGTCGACACCACCGACGCGGCCACCGAGTTGGAGGGCTGAGCGGTGCTGCTCCTCCTCCTGGCCTGGCCGCTGGCGGCCGGGGTGGCACTGCTGGCGGCCCGGAGCGGGCGTACGCCGGTGGCCCTGGGCCTGCTGGCAGCCGCCGGGACGCTCGGCCTGGCCGTGGTCGCGGCCGTCGGGCGGCCGGCGGGAGAGGCGCCCCTGCTGGCGGGGGTCCCGGCCGGGTTCGCCGTCGACGGGCTGTCCGCGGTGCTGGTCGTCCTGGTCGTCGCGGCGCTGTTGGCCTCCCTGCTGGTCGGCGCGGCCGAGCCGGCGCTGCGCACCGGGCGGTACGTCGGGCTGATGCTGGTCTTCGCCGGGGCGATGCTCGCGACCGTCACGGCGACGACGCTGCCGCCGCTGCTCATGGCCTGGGAGGTGATGGGCGCGACGAGTTGGGCGCTGATCGGCTACCACCTCGACGACGCCAGGGCCGCGCGTGCCGCGAACGTCGCGTTCTGCACCACCCGCGCCGCCGACCTGGGCCTGTACGTCGCGGGCGGCGCGGTCCTCGCCGGCGGCGCCGACACCATGGCGCTGGGCGACGTGGCCGGCCTGGACGGGGGTTGGTCGCACGTCGCGGTCGCCGGGATCGTCCTCGCCGCGCTGGGCAAGTCCGCTCAACTGCCCTTCGGTTTCTGGCTGTCGGGGGCGATGCGCGGCCCGAGCCCGGTCTCCGCGCTGCTGCACTCGGCGACGATGGTCGCCGCGGGCGGCTACCTGCTGCTGCGCCTGTCACCCGCCCTGGAGTCCGCCGGCTGGGCCGCGCCGCTGGTCGCCTGGGTCGGGGCGGCCACCGCGCTGCTGATGGGTCTGGTGGGGCTCGCCCAGGACGACCTCAAGCAACTCCTCGCCGCCTCGACCTGCGCGCAGATCGGGTTCATCGTGCTGGCCGCCGGGACGGCGGGCACACCGGCCGGCCTGTTGCAGATGACCGCGCACGCCGCCACCAAGAGCGCCCTGTTCCTCGTCGCGGGCCTGTGGCTGACGACCCTGGGCAGCCGAAGCCTCGGCGGCGGCCTGCGCGGGGCGGCCCACCGCCATCCGGTCATCGGCGCGGCCTTCACCCTCGCGGCCCTGACCCTGGCCGGACTGCCACCCACGGGTCTGTGGCTCGCCAAGGACGCCGTGCTCGCCGCTGCCGCCACCACCTCACCCGCCCTGTACGTGACCGGACTCGCGGCGGCCCTGATCGCCGCCCTCTACAGCGGCCGGGCCCTGTGGTCCGTATGGCAGCCCGTGCCCACCGCGGAACCGGCGGGCCGGGTGCGGGCGCCGGCGGCGGCCACGGTGGTCACCATGGTCCTCGCCGTGGCCGCCGCCGGCACGGGCCTGCTGGCGTTCGGGCCCAGGGCGCTGCGCCCCCACCCCGCGCCCCACGCCGCGGAACTCCTCGCCTCCGCGTTGCTGGCCGTGGCCGGTCTCCTGCTCGCCCGGCGCTACGGCCGCCGGGCGCCCGCCCCGGCGCCGCTGGTCGGATGGCTGTACCTGGAACGGGCCGCCCGGAACGGCGTGGCCCGCCCCGTACTCCACCTGGCCACGGTGCTCGCCCGCGTGGACGACCGGGTCCTGGCGCGCGGGACGCACCGGGTCGCGCGGGCGGTGCTGGTGCTCGCCCGCCGTACCGACGCCGTCGGGGAACGGTCCCTGGAGGGCGTCGTGGGCGGCATCGCCGATGGGGCGCGCGCACTGGGCCGGGCCGCCCGGCGCCCGCAGACCGGCCAACTGCACCAGTACTACGCGCAGGCGTCCGTGGGCTTCGTCCTCCTCGGCGCCCTGGCCGTTCTCGTGACCGTGGTGAGGTGACCGATGCTCTCGCTGATCGTCTTCCTGCCCGCGCTGGTGGCACTGGCGCTGTCCGCGCTGCCCGCCCACCGCGACGCGCGGGTCTTCGCCGGCGCGTGGACGGTGGCCGGCCTCGCGCAGTGCGCCCTGGTCCTCGTCGTGTGGCGGGACCTTCCGGGTACGGGCTACGGAGCCGTCGAACGCCGGGAGTGGATTCCCAGCGCGGGCGTCTCCTACCACCTCGGCGTGGACGGCCTGTCCCTGCCCCTGCTCGCCCTGACCGCCGTCCTGTTCACCGCCACCGCGGTCTACTCCTGGCGCCAGTTTGACCGGCCGAAGAACTTCGTCCTGCTCTTCCTGTGCCTGCAAACGGTCAGCGCCGGCCTGTTCGTCGCGCTCGACCTGATCCTCTTCTTCCTCTTCTTCGACCTGTCGATCGTCTTCATGTACTTCGTGATCGCCGGGTGGGGGGCCGGCGCTCCGGCCCGCGCGGCGGCCCTCACGTTCTTCCTCTACACCTTCCTCGGCTCCCTCGCGCTACTCGTGGGCTTCATCCTCCTTGCCCTGGCCGCCGACACCCCGACCTTCGACATCCCCGCCCTCGCCGCGCACGACCCGCTCGCCGGCGGCGGCCCGTACGCGACGCTGACCCTGCTGGCCGTCGGCGTCGGACTGGCCGTCAAGACACCCGTCTTCCCCTTCCACACCTGGTTGCCACCCGCCCACACGGAGGCGCCCGCGGCCGGGTCGGCGATCCTGGCCGGAATCCTGCTCAAGATGGGCACCTACGGCTTCGTACGGATCGCCATGCCCCTCCTGCCGGCCAGTTGGCGGCAGTTCGCCCACGTCATCGTGGTCGTCGGCCTCGTCTCGGTCGTCTGGGGAGCCCTGGTCGCCCTGGCCCAGGCCGACCTCAAACGCATGATCGCCTACACCTCGGTCAACCACATGGGCTACGTCCTGCTGGGCCTCGGCGCCGCCGGCATGGTCGGCGCCGACAGCGAGCACGCCCGCGAACTGGCCACCACCGGCGCCGTCTACCAGATGGTCAGCCACGGACTGATCACCGCGGCCCTCTTCCTCCTCGCCGGCGCGCTCCACACCCGCGGCCACACCTACGCCATGAGCGCCTACGGCGGCCTGGCCACCCGCGCCCCACGCTTCGCCGCCCTGTTCGCCGTGGCCGCCTTCGCCTCACTCGGCCTGCCCGGCTTCTCCGGGTTCATCGCCGAGTTCCAGATCTTCGCCGGCGCGCTACGGGGCGCGCCCGCCGCCACGCTCGTCGCCGTGACCGGCGTCCTGCTGACCGCCACCCTGTTCCTGCTGGCCCTCAGCCGCATGCTCACCGGACGCGTCCGCCTCCCGGACGCCCCCGGCGCCCCCCGCCCCTTCCCCGACCTGCGCCCGCCCGAGCTGCTTTCCGTCGGGGCGCTGCTCCTGCTGGCCGCCTTCCTCGGCCTGCTGCCCCGCGTCGTCCTGGACGTCATCGAACCGGCGGCCCGCGCGCTCAACCACCTGGTCGCCAGGTAAGCGGGGCGACGACCGCGCCGTGGACGCCACCATGAACAGCGATCCGACCACGCTGATCCCCGAGATCACCCTGCTGGCCAGCGCCGTTCTCGGCCTGCTGGCCGGGGCCTGGACGCCGCGTCGGCGGCAGTGGACGCTCCGGGCCCTGGCCGCGCTCGCCTGCGGGGTGGGCCTCGCGGCCACCGCGCTCGCCGCCGCCCGGCCGGCGGAGACCGTCTTCGGTACGTACGTGCTGGACACCGCCACGCACACGGTCCGGGCCGTCGTGCTCGTCGCCGTACTCGCGCTGCTCGCGCTGTGCCACGACACGGTCGCCGGGCACCGGCGGGAGACCGAGTTCGTCGTGCTGCTGCAACTCGGTGCCCTCGGCTCGATCGCGCTGGCCGGAGCCAACGACCTGATCATGCTGTTCGCGGCGTTCCTGCTGGCCAGCGTCCCCTTCTACGCCCTGGCCGGCTGGGTCGTACGTGGCCCGGCGACCGAGGCGGCCCTGAAGTACTACCTCGCCGGGGCCCTCGCCGGCGTCACCACGGTCGCCGGCGTGACCCTCCTGTTCGGCGTGGCCGGCGCCACCGGTTACGGCGAGGTCGCCGAGGGCGTCTCCCACGGCCCGGCCGCGGTCGCCGCCGTCGGGCTGACCTCGGTCCTGGCCGGGCTGGCCTTCAAGGCCGGGGCGGTGCCCGCCCACTTCTGGGTCCCCGACGTGAGCGACGGCACCCCGCCCGCGGTCGCCGCCGCCCTCACCACCGTGCCCAAGATCGGCGCCCTCGCCGCCACGTACCGCCTGCTCGACAGCGCCATCCCAGCGGACGTCATCGACTGGCGACTCCTCGCCGCCATCCTGGCGACCGCGAGCATGACCCTGGGAAACCTGGCCGCCTTCGCCCAGATCTCCGTCCCGCGACTCCTGGGCTACTCGACCGTCTCCCAGGTCGGCTACCTCCTGATGGCCGTCACCGTCGCCGGCCGCACCCCGCTCGCGCGGCCGGCGCTGCTGCTGTACCTCGCCGCCTACGCGCTCACCAACATCGCCGCGTTCGCCGTCGTCGCCACCACCGACGGGCGCACGCTCGACAGCTACCGGGGACTCGCGCGACGAGACCCGCTGCTCGCCGTCGCCTTGGCCATCACCCTGCTGGGGCTCGTGGGCACGCCCCCGACCGCCGTGTTCGTCGGAAAGCTGGAGGTCTTCACCGCCGCCATCGACGGCGGCTACGCCTGGCTCGTCGTGGTCGCGGCCCTCAACACGCTCGCCTCCCTCTTCTACTACCTCCGCTGGATCGCCCCGGCCTTCCGCCCAGTACACGGCCCCACCCCGCGCGACCGGGGCGCGACGAGTGGGTGGGCCCGAGCCGTCGCGCTCACGACGGCCGCGCTGACCCTGCCGCTCGGCCTCGCCAGCGGCGCCGTCCTCACGGCCCTCGGCGCCCCCGGGTAGCCCACCGGGCGTCCTCCCCCACCCGCGTTCGGCGCGGAGCGGTGCGCGACCCGACCGCTGCTCGGTTTGGTACCTTTCATTGACACGATATTCGATCGGATGTTCGTTTTTGGGATTTCCGAGACGTCCGTTGTCGGCAGGAGACACTCGCGTTCTCCGACGCGCGGTGTGCCACTCAAGCGGACCAGGTGAAGCTCATGGCAGGAACCGATCACGAGAAGGCGCTGGACACCGCGCTCGCACAGATCGAGCGGAAGTTCGGCAAGGGCGCGGTCATGCGCCTCGGCGAGCGCCCTAACGAGCCCATCGAGGTGATCCCCACCGGTTCCACCGCGCTGGACGTGGCGCTCGGCGTGGGCGGCCTGCCGCGCGGCCGTGTGGTGGAGGTGTACGGGCCGGAGTCCTCCGGCAAGACGACGTTGACCCTGCACGCGGTGGCGAACGCGCAGCGGGCCGGCGGCGCGGTAGCGTTCGTCGACGCCGAGCACGCCCTGGACCCGGAGTACGCCAAGAAGCTCGGCGTGGACACCGACAACCTCATCCTGTCCCAGCCGGACAACGGCGAGCAGGCGTTGGAGATCGTCGACATCCTGATCCGCTCCGGCGCGATCGACCTGATCGTGATCGACTCCGTCGCCGCCCTGGTGCCACGCGCCGAGATCGAGGGCGAGATGGGCGACTCCCACATGGGCCTGCAGGCCCGACTGATGAGCCAGGCGCTCCGCAAGATCACCAGCGCGCTCAGCCAGACACGGACGACGGCGATCTTCATCAACCAGCTCCGCGAGAAGATCGGCGTGATGTTCGGTTCGCCGGAGACCACGACCGGTGGCCGCGCGCTGAAGTTCTACGCGTCGGTACGCCTCGACATCCGCCGGATCGAGACGCTGAAGGACGGCACCGACGCCGTCGGCAACCGCACCCGCGTCAAGGTGGTCAAGAACAAGGTCGCCCCACCCTTCAAGCAGGCCGAGTTCGACATCCTCTACGGCCAGGGCATCAGCCGCGAGGGCGGCCTGATCGACATGGGCGTGGAACACGGCTTCGTCCGCAAGTCCGGCGCCTGGTACACGTACGAGGGCGACCAGCTCGGCCAGGGCAAGGAGAACGCCCGCAACTTCCTCAAGGACAACCCCGACCTCGCCGACGAGATCGAGAAGAAGATCCTCACGAAGCTCGGCATCGGGGCGTCGACGAAGGCCCCGGCCGCCGAGGACGCGGACCCCATCCCGGCCCCCGACACCGCCGGGCCCTCGACCGGAAGCGCCGCCTGACAGGCACGGGCCGACCCGGCCGGAGGGCGGGCTGGCTCCTGATGTTGCGGTCGCGACCAACGCGACGTACTTCGTGGCCAGTTGGTTTCTGGACCCGCGATCGAACTACCAGGAGCTGCGGCCGGCCCGCAGCGAGGAACAGATCGCCCGATCCCTCGCCCGGTACAACCTCGACCCCGAGGTGCCGCTGGTGCAGCGGTGTGGAACTGGCTCACCGCGGGCGGCCGTGGCGCGGCGACGCGGCTGGTCGCGTGGCTACGGCTGGTGCGAGGTCGTGGTGAGGAAGTCCAGGACCAGGGGGCTGGCGTGGGTGCGGGCTTCCTCGAAGTAGGCGTGGCGGGTGTCGGGGATCAGGTGGAGTCGGGCGCCCGGGATGCGGTCGGCGAGTAGGGGCGCGTTGGCGGTGGGGTTGAGCACGTCGTCGGTTCCGTGGAGGACCAGGGTGGGTGCGCTGATGGTGGGCAGGAGGTCCCAGGCGTCGTGGCGGTCGCTGGCCGTGAGGTGGCGGCGCCGGGAGTGGGCGGGCATCCGGGGGTCGCCGAGGGTGTGGTGCGGGCCCGGATGGTCGGCGAGCCAGCGGGGGGTGTACATGAACTCCAGCAGGGCTTGCCGCGCGGCTCCGGAGTGGGGCCGGGCCAGTGCCTGGCGGACGTCGTCGCCGCGTTCGATGCCGTGCGGGCCGCCGGGTGAGGTGCAACCCAGGACCAGGGCGCCGACTCGGCGCGGGTGACGGGCGGCGAGTTGCTGGGCGACACGCCCACCCATGGACGTGCCGTAGACGTCGGCCCGCTCGATGCCGAGGTCGTCGAGGACGGCGATGACGTCCTGGGCGAACAGTTCGGTGCTGTGGGGCGTATCGGGCTTGTCACTGTCGCCGGTGCCCCGGTAGTCGAGGGTCAGGGTGCTGCGTGCGGGGTGGAAGTCGGCGCGCACCATCTCCCACCAAAGGTGGCTGTTGGCCTGCCCAGCCAGCAGGACGAGCGGCACACCCTCGCCTTCGAGCTGGTAGGCGATGCGGGTCCCGTCGGGCGCCGTCGCGTAGGGCATCGGCTGCTCTCCTCAACTCCGTGGGCGAAGCGCAGTACTTCGTCGGGAAGCGCTGGACAGAAGGCGGTCCGTGAGGGCGGTTTTGCCGCCCTCACGGTGCAGAGCCTGCCACCCGAACGGCTCGCCGTCGTCCGCCATGTGCACCGGGCAGGCGGTTCGCGTGGCCGTCGTGAGGTCGTTCGATCACTTGCTGGCCCCTTGCCTCGGCACGGCGATCTGACCAGTTGAGGCGTTACACCATGGTCGACCAGACCCACCCCTACGACGTCGTCGGGTCGCCTCCCCCATGTCGAAGCCATTCACGAGACCGTCATACGCGCCCGGCGTTCGGGCAGCCAATTGGAGATATCGCGCTTACTTCGATTACAGCGTAGCGAATAAGACCCAAAATGTGCGCGCAGCCTTCTCTGCCACCGGCAGTCGGAACAGTTCTACCGGTAGGGCAAACCGCTTAGCAGGTGACACCAGGCGGCATGGTGGTATTTTCACGCGGCCCGTGAGCCCGGGCAAAGCCACCGCGTGAGCCTCGACGGTAAAATGAATCATAGGTTGACTCGATGGGTCACATTCTGGCGAGGGCGTTATGTGGCATAAAAGGAACGTGTCGAAGCTGGAGAAAACACTGCCACGCGGGTCGTGGTTCGACGACGCGCCTAGGCTTTCAGAACGGGAGGACATCGGCGATCTCGTCATCGCAGTATCTCAATTAGAGGCCGACCTCACGGGCATTGCAGGGAGTAACGGCCGCGCACTCTCGGCCGGCCTGCGAGTGGTCGATGCCCAATTCGCCGAAGTGGACAACGAGCTGCACAGGCAGGACCCCGAAGTCAATATCGAGCGCCTGCGTGTTTACGTTGAAGAACTCAGGGCCGCATACAGGGAGTACCTGACGGTGCGAACGACAGGCGACTGAACTGACAGACCCTGAACTGCGAGGACGGCTTTGCCGCCCTCGCAGTTCTCTTACAACCGCAACGACGTCACACGGCTGATCCCCTCTGCTGGCAGCCATCCCGCGCATCCGCGGCAGACCTGGCCACCCCCGCCAGCGGCCGAGAGAGGTCTACGCCGACTGCGGCTATGACCATGTCTCGGACGCGAACGCGACGGGAGAGGTCGTGCGAGGGGACGCCACAGACCCCGACGCCTGGACGTCGGGGTCTGGGAGGGGTGCCGCTACTGGGGGGACTGGAGGAAGAGCGAGTCCCCGGGCTCTGCCCCGACCTGCTCGCCCTCTACCAGGCGGTCGCCGCGCAACACGTCGGCAACGACCACGCGGCGCTCGGCCAGTGGCAGCGTGCCGAGGGGCCGCTACGCAGCGCGCTCGCCGCCTTCGAGAGCTCCGCCATGCCGGCCTGGAGCGGGCCCGCCCACCTCGAACTGGGCATCGTCCTGCGCCACGTCGGCAAGCTCGCGGAGGCCCGTACGGCCGTACGCGCCGCGCTGGCCACCCTCACCGAACACCGCAGCCCCCGCCAGGCCGAGGCCAGGGCGGAACTCCGGGTGCTCGACACCCTGTTGCCGAGCTGACCGGGCGCACACGCCTGCGCCCCGCGGGTTTCGCCTGTTGGACGCCCCACGCCGTGTCCTCACTCGCCACCCTCGTCCCCCTGTGCGCGGGTCCGGCGAGGAAGCCGTGCGAGGCACCGGGCACGCCGACTGCCAGACCGTCGAAGTCCAGACAGCCCGCGATACGGAGCGCGACACGGATTGCTACCCGCCCCCGCACACCGTCAAGGTAGGCCCGTCAGCCGGCGCCGTCGCACCTCCCACACCCCTCGACGGCGTTGCTGGCGGGCTCCTCGCTCGGCCCGACCACACATCGGGCCGAGCGGCGCCTCCGACCGGAGGCGATGGACAGCAGCACGGAACAGGCAGCGGGCGACGCCGTGTCGGGTTGCTGCCGACGCGACAGTGTCCGCGGTGGTCAGCACCGATGTGGCGAGCGCCGGCGACGGCGACCTCGCCCAGGTCGTGCGCCTCGGCGCGGGACAGGCAGACGCGCTACGCACCGCCTTCTCGTCCCACCGGGCCCGCTCGCACCGGGTGAGCGGTCGAGCGCCTCACCACGGCGGCTGGCCGTCTGGTCGCGGCAACCGATCGAGGCCGGGGCGCGCCCGCCTCCCCACGCGGACGCGTCCCTCGCGGACGCGTCCTCGCGGACGCGTCCTCGCGGACGCGTCCCTCGCGCCGACCTTCGCGGCGAGCGGCACGAGCACGCTGCGGCACCTGCCACCCGCCCTCGACTGTCCGTCCGTGGCCGCCGGCTGTGCGCTACGTACGGCCGGCGTCCCACCGAAGTACCACGCCCACGCACTTCACCGAGACGGAAAGGCAGACACACCCAGGATGAGAACCACGAGAAGGAACTACCGCTGGTTGACGGCATGGTGGAGCGGGCTCGCCGTCACCGCCGCGCTGGCCATGGCCGGCGCACCCGCCCAGGCCACTGAGGACAGCGGCGGCACGGCCGCCGAAGGAAAGGTCATCAACGCCGGGGCCCCCGGTGCCATCGACGGCCTGTACATCGTCTCACTCAAGGGCGCCACCTCGGCCTCCGCGGCTGCCGAGACCGCCGTCACCGACCAGGCCGACCGGCTCACCGACCGCTACGGCGGCGACGCCGATCGGATCTACACGGCGGCCCTGCGCGGCTTCTCCGCCAGGATGACGCCCGTCCAGGCCAAGCGGCTGGCGGCGGACCCCGAAGTGGCCTACGTACAGCAGTCGTTGATGGTGCACGCGACCGAGGGCGGCAGCCAACCCAACCCGCCTTCCTGGGGCTTGGACGCCGTGGACGGCAAGCAGGACAAGGCGTACGACTACCCGGGCACGGGCGCGGGTGTCATCGCGTACGTCATCGACTCCGGCGCCCGGTTCTCGCACCAGACCTTCGAGGGCCGGGCCTCGTCCGGCTACGACTTCCTCGACAACGACACCGACGCCGCCGACTGTTACGGCCATGGCACGCACGTGGCCGGCACCATCGCCGGCAAGGAGTACGGCGTCGCCAAGCAGGCCAAGATCGTCGCCGTACGGGTGCTCGACTGCCAGGGCAGTGGTCCGGACGCGGACACCATCGAGGGCATCGACTGGGTCGTCAAGAACGGCAAGAAGCCCGGCGTCATCAACATGAGCCTCGGCTCCGGCGGTCCGAACGCCGACCCGCAGGGCATGCGGGAGGCGACCAAACGAGCTGTGCAGGCGGGATTCCCGACCGCGATCTCGGCGGGCAACGCCAACCAGGACGCGTGCGGCACCTCGCCCGGCGACACGCCCGAGGCGCTGTCCCTCGGCTCCACCGACAGCGACAACGCGCGGTCCAGCTTCTCCAACTACGGCCGCTGCATCGACCTGTTCGCCCCCGGCGGCAACATCACCTCGGCCAGTAACAGCTCCGACACGGGCAAGACCACCATGGGCGGCACCTCCATGGCCGCGCCGCACGCCGCCGGCGCGCTGGCTCTCTACCTGGAGAACAACCCGAGGGCGAGCAGCGCGCAGGCCACCGAAGCGGTGATCGCCGCCGCACGGGACGGCGTGGTCACCAACCCGGGCACCGGCTCGCCCAACAAGTTCCTCGACGTGACCAAGCTCGGTGCGCCCGCGGACCCGGGCAAGCCGACCGCGGAGTTCACACCGACCTGCTCGGAGGCCACCACGACGTGCGCCTTCGACGCGTCCGCGTCGAAGGACCCGGACGGTTCGATCTCCTCGTACGCGTGGGAGTTCGGCGACGGCGAGGCCGGCGAGGGCGCCAAGCCGTCGCACACCTATGACAAGGCAGGTTCGTACGAGGTCAAGCTGACGGTGACCGACAACAGCGGCAAGACCGGGACCGTCACCAGGAAGGTGGCCGTGGGCAAGCCGGCGGGCGAGCCGCCGGTGGCACGGTTCACCGTCTCCTGCCGGAACGACGCGTGCGCCTTCGACGCCTCCCGCTCCACCGACAAGGACGGTGACATCGCCTCGTACGCCTGGAAGTTCGGCGACGGCAAGACCGGCGAGGGCAGGACCGCCAAGAACACCTACCCAGCGGGTCAGAAGACCTACACGGCGGAGCTCACGGTCACCGACCGGGCGGGCAACGCCGGCACCGCGGCCAAGCAGATCCAGTGCCGCGACTACGGCAGCCAGACCGTCTGCTTCGGTAACTGACCCGACCGCCGTTCGACAGACCACCTGCCCCTCCTACCCGCCACGGCCGACTGCCTTCCCGCACCGGCCGCCGAGCCTCCCGACAACGACGGCTACCGCTCGTCGCTTCGGAGGCTGGGCGTCCCATGCCCGGCCTCCGAGGGAGACCACCCACAGCGTGCGGGGCCCCGCAGGGGCCCCGCACCGACTCGTCGCGGCGTACGCGACCCGCAGCCGTCCGGTCGATGTCCTCGGCGTCCTGCCGCAGGTCCGCGCCTCCCCCTCTCAGTCCCCGGGTCGCGGGTATCACGCGCGCACGCGCACTCGGCCTGGCCCGGGCCGGACTGCCACAGCCCGGTAAGCCGGCGCGCGAGGGCCGACCACTCCCGCTCCACCGTGCACCCACCCCACAGGCCCCGGCGACGAAACAGACGACCGGGAAGCCAACCACCCCACGACCACGCCGCACAGGCCGGGCGGACCGGGCAGGCCAGCCCGGTCAGTAGGCGTCTGTGGGTACCTCGCTTCGGGAGGTGAGGTTGAGCTTGTGCAGCACCCTCGCCACGTGCTGCTCGACCGTCCGTGGCGACAGGAAGAGCACGTCGGCGATCTCCCGGTTCGTGCGCCCCGTGGCCACGAGGCGGGCCACCTCCCTCTCGCGCGGCGTGAGTTGGTCACCGTAGCCACGTCGACCGCGTCGCGCGGAGATGCTGACACCGTTATCACGTAGCACCCGACGGCACCGGGCCGCGTCCCGCGTAGCGCCCAGTGCGGCAAAGCGCTCGGCGAGTTCGGTCAGCTCCCTCGCGACCCGCGCCCCGGAGGTGTCTCCCGCGCGGCCGGCACCGCCGCGCCCAGCCGTACCGGCCGGGTCGGCCTTGCCGCCAAGGCCACCCGTAGCGAGGCGGCAGCGCAGGGCGGCCTCAGCGGTGCGGGCTGCCGAATACGGTCTGGGCAGTGCCGCGTAGCGAGCGCTCGCCGTCTCGTAGGCCGCGATGGCCTCGGCCAGGCGGCCCCGCGCGTACGCCACCGCCCCCCGGCATGCCTCCAGTGCGGCGGCGGCCAGCGGCGCGTCGCGACCGGCGATGCCCGCGGCGTACTCCGCGACTAGGGCGTCCGCCTCCGACACTCGTCCGTGCCGTACGAGCGCGGCGACCGCCGTCGGCATGAGGTCCGCGCCCCAGACCCACATCCCCTTGCGTCGGACCCTGGCGACGGCCCGTTCCGCCTCCGCCCGGGCCGCCCCCATCTCGCCACGGGCCATCCACACCCGGATCATCGCCCCCGCGGCGGCAGCCAGGACGGGGGCCCGGGCGTTGACCGGGTCACCGAGGGCGGCGGCCTCGAGTGCGTCGGTGGCCTCGTCCCACTCACCGCGAGCGATGGCGAGCAGCCCGAGGACCAGGTACGCGTCGGCCGCGGTGCCGGACACGCCCTGCACCATGTCGAGCACTTGGCGCGCACGCGTGGCCAGGTCATGCCAGTTGCCGAGGCCCCATTCCAGCCGCAGCGAGGTGCCGTCGATGATCCCCTGGAGCCAGGGTGAACCACACTCGGCGGCGAGCCGCTCGCCCGCGCGCCGGAACCGCTGCGCCGCCGCGTAGTGGCCGAGCCAGGTGGTGGCCTCGGCCAGGTTGCCGGACAGCCGGGCGAGCTGTAGGCATTCTTCGGGAGTGCGCCCGGTGCCCATCATCTCCTCAGCCTCGGCCCAGACCGTGGGATCGCCCGCCATCATGCGCAGGACGACGTGATTGCCCCGTACGGCCAGCCGCAGGGCCGGGTCCGACTGGTCCGTGAGGAGTCCCTCGGCGCGGGCGATCCACTGCTGGTACGCCCCGTACGGTTGCTCGCCGGAACTCGCCATGGCCAGCGCGGCCATGGCCCGGGCGGCGAGTTCAGGTGAGTCGCGCAGCTCCCGGACCGCGATCTCGGTGTCCGTCCAACCCTGCTCGTACTGTCCGGCCTGGTTTCTGAGCAACAACCCGAGGTTGAGCCGGACCTCACCGCGTACGACGTCGGGGAGATCGCCGTCGCGCACGATGCCCCGCAACAGCGCGACGGCCCTGCGGTAGGCGAGGCCCAACAGCGCGACCCGGCTGAGCTGGACGGCGAGCCTGGCTCGGTCGTCACCGCGCAGTCGCGGGTCGGACAGCAGCCCCTCCAGTACCTCCGCCGCGACAGCGGTGTCGCCGACCTCACGGGCGGCGTCCACCGCCGCCTCGCTGTACCGCAGCCAGGCATCAAGGTCGCCGACCTGTCGTGCGTGGTAGGCGAGTTGCACCAGCGGCGGCGGGTCGGCGTCGACGAGCACGGCCATCACACGGCGGTGCAGTCGGCGCCGGTCCAGGCTCGGCAGTGAGTCGTAGGCCGCCTGCTGGGCGAGGGAATGCCGAAAGCCGTAGCGGTCACCGCCGAAGTCGTGCAGCACGCCCGCCAGCAGCGCCTCCCTGATCCCGCTGTCCGCGTCGGCGCCGCTCGAAGGCCGGGGCGCCTGGTGGTACGCGCCGCCGCCAGCCCCGTGCCCGGGCAGCGCGCCCGGTGCGTTCTCGCGCGTACCCGCTCGGCCGGCGCTCGCGGAGGGCCGGGGATCACCGGCTTCGGCGAAAGCGGGCTCGGCGCTTGCGACGGCGGCGATGAGGTCCTCGGCGGCGGGGACGCGGAGCACGGCCGCCGCGCGCACCACGGCCATGGCACGCGCCGAGAACCCCGCCGTCTGGTCCACCATCGCCTCGCGCAGCAGCCTGGGCACCTCCAGGGCGTCGAGTGTCTCCCGCTGTGCGCCCCAGCCGGCCGGTAGACCGCTGACGACGAGCGCGCGGACGACCTCCTCCAGGACGAACGGGATGCCGGCGGTGCGTTCGCGCAGTTCGGCGGCGAGGTCGGCGGGTACGGTCTCGCCGCCGGTGATGGCGGTGGCGAGACTACGGACGGCCGACACGTCCAGGGGCCCGAGCGGGATCAGGGCGGAGGTGGTACCGGGCGGGTGCCGATAGGCGCGGCCTAGTTGCAACCCGACGTTCGCGAGGTCCTCGCGGCGGTAGCTGAGCACCATCGCCACTTCGGCGGGTGGGTCCTCGACGAGGAAGCCGACCAGGTCGCGGGTGCCGTCGTCCGCCCAGTGCAGGTCCTCCACGACCACGACGACCTGACCCAGCGAGGCGAGGAGCGCGCGCACCGCGCGGAAGAGTCGGTGCCGGCGGGCCTGGTGGTCGTGGAGTGTCTCCGGCGTGGGCGGCAACGCGTCGGCCAACTCCGGCAGATAGGGCCGCAGCGTGCCGCACACGGGGTTGAGACCACGTGGCAACTGGCCTTCGAGTTGCCGTAGCAGGTCGAAGAACGGGCCGTAGGGGAAGGGCTCGCGCAGCGGTTGGCAGGTGCCGAGCAGCACGCGGCGGCCCCGTACGGACGGGTGCCCCAACGCCTCCCGGATCAGCCGGGTCTTGCCGATCCCGGCCTCTCCCTCGACGAAGGCGACCGCGGGAGGGTGGTTGACGACGTCGAGCAGCGCGCGCAGTTCGCCGGTGCGACCGACGAGGGCCGGGGCTCCCGAACGGCGAAGAAGTGGACTGGTCATGGAGGACTCCGTGCCCGAGGGAAGGCCGAGGCCATGGCTCACGGTGGCAGGCGGGCAGCAACGCACCCGGACTGGCCGTCTCGGTCGTGGCCGTAGGTCTGTGGAGACCGCACCGGTGTCCCGGTCGTCACCCACCGGCTGTCTCTTCCGGCTCGCCCGTAGCCAGTCGGCCACCGCGGTAACGCGAAGCTACTTTCCGTGGGCCGCCGGAGCAAGAGGGGGGAAACTCCGCCGCTGTTCGGTACGGCCGGACCAGTGACCGGTGCACGGCGTGGGACGCGGCTGTCTCGCAGGGTCGCCGCGGCCCGGGCTCCGACGCGCACTCCTGGGTGTGTCCGCGCCGCTGGTCGGGGGCGGTGCCAACGCCCGTGCCAGGCAACTCGCCTGGCGCGTCCAGCTACGGATGAAAACACGGATTGTCCCCCTCGCGTACCGCCTCTACGGTCCCTTCATCCCCCCACCACGACATGCACCCGACAAGGTTCCCCACAGCGGGGCGGGCCCAGGCGTCTTGGGCCCGGGACCAGACGCCAGAGTCCGAACCGCAACGGGAACCAGGACCCCGACAGCGCCTCCGACACGCGACGGACAACGCGGCTCTACGCCACGCCAGCGCGGCGGGGGCGTGGAGCCGGGGTCAACGGGTGCTGTCAGCCGGTTGGGGGCCGCCCGCCCCATGGCGGGCATCCACGGAGAGAGGAACAGCATGAGCAAAACCAAGCGGCTGACCCAGTTGGCCAGCCTCACGGTCGCGGCCCTTGCCGTCGCGCCACTGTTGTCCGGGGGTGCTCAGGCGGCGACCGACGACACCACCCACCGCACGCGGGCGGTCAACCCGACCGACACGGCGCCCGCGCCCAGCGGGGCGCACACCAGAATCGTCGGAGGTCAGCCCACCACGGTCGCCGAGTACCCCTACGTCATCGCCGCGCTGCGCGAGGGCGGGCAGCGCCCGATGGGCCAGACATGTACGGGATCGGTGATCGGCCCGAAGACGATCCTGATCGCCGCGCACTGCAAGAACGGCGACGGTGCCAAGTCCTTCTTCTACGGAGCCGACGACCTCACCAAACCGGAAGGAGGAGTGAGGATCGACGTCGAGTCCTACACCCAGCACCCCAAGTACTCGTCACCGGACGGCCGGCCGACCGGCTACGACGTGGCCGTCGTCAAGACCAAGCAGACGATCCCGGTCAAGGGCGGCCAGTACGCCAGGTTCGCCACGTCGGCCGACAGCAGCCTGTCCAAGCCGGGCAAGACCGGCACCGCGATCGGCTACGGCCGCGTACGCCTGGGTGAGAACCAGTACGCACGAGTGAAGAAGGCCAGCCTGCCGATCGTGGACGGGCGCAACACCTGCGGCGCCTTCGGCAACTTCAAGGACGCGACCATGGTCTGCGCCGGGTACGCGAACGGTCACGACGGCATCTGCCAGGGTGACAGCGGCGGTCCGCTGGTCGTGGACGGCGTCGTGGTCGGTGTCGCCTCATGGGTGAAGACCGGCTGCACCAGCTACGGCGCGTGGGGACGGCTCACCAACGAGATGGGTGACTGGGTCAAGACCCAGTTGGCCAGGGGCTAACCGCACGGCCCGACGCTCACACCCGCCAGGCTGACCCGGGAAGTCACCCGACGAAGCCGTCCACCACCGCGCGGGCGGCGAGCACCGGGCCCAGCCTCGCAGCGGCGCCAGACCCGGCACCCGGGCCGCCGCGTCCTCTGGGCCGACGGTCGACTCCACGGTCACAGCGCACGGTGCGGGGCCCTCCCAGGGGCCCCGCACACACGCGTGCCGGCGCAGGATGATCCTGGTCAACCCAGGAAACTCAGCCGCACCTGCCGCCGCGGGTTGTCGACGTTCGTGTCCACCAGACACACCGACTGCCACGTTCCCAGCGCCAGTTCCCCACCCACCACCGGCAACGTCGCGTGCGGTGCCACCAGTGCCGGCAGGACGTGGTCGCGGCCGTGGCCCGGGGTGCCGTGGCGGTGGCGCCAGCGGTCGTCGGCGGGGAGGAGGTCGCGCAGGGTGGCCAGGAGGTCGTCGTCGCTGCCCGCGCCGGTTTCCAGGACGGCGACGCCGGCCGTGGCGTGCGGGACGAAGACGTTCAGCAGGCCGTCCCGGCCGGCGGCTGCCTCGTGGAGGAAGTCGGCGCACGCCGAGGTCAGGTCGGTGACCGTCTCCTGGGAGCCGGTGGTGAGGTCGAGGACGTGGGTGGTGAATGGGCTCATGGCTTCATCCTGCCGCTCCTCACCCGGTGCCGTGGGGTGGGGTCACAACTTGCGGGTGTCGCGGGGTTCGACGTACGGCTCCTCGGTGGGTGGGTGGCCGCTTTGGATGGCGCGGCTGCGTTCCAGTTCCGCGTTGAACTCCAGGCCCAGCAGGATGGCCAGGTTGGAGATCCACAGCCAGACCAGGAAGATGATGACCGCGGCGAGGCTGCCGTAGGTCTTGTTGTAGCTGCTGAAGTTCGCCACGTACACCGCGAAGCCGGCCGACGCGACGATCCAGATGAGGACGGCGATGAGGCTGCCCGGGCTGACCCAGCGCATGCTGCGTTTGACGTTGGGGGCGGCCCAGTACAGCAGGGCGACGATCACGCTGAACAGCAGCAGCATCACCGGCCACTTGGCGATGTTCCAGACCGTGACGGCGGTGTCGCCGACGCCGATGACCTCGCCCGCCTTCTTGGCCAGCGTGCCGGTGAAGACCACGCCCACGGCGATGGCCGCGAGCAACAGGACCACCACGATGGTGATGCCCAGGCGCGTGGGCAGCGTCTTCCAGACCGGGCGGCCCTCGCCGATGTCGTAGACCGCGTTGGAGGCGCGCATGAAGGCGGCGACGTAACCCGAGGCCGACCACAGCGCGATCAGGACACCGATGGCCAGGGCGATGCCCGCCTTGCCCTGCCCGTCGCGCATCTGCTCCAACATGCTCACCAGGGTGTCCTGCACGGCACCGGGCGCCAGCTCGCGCACGTTGTCGATCAGCGAGTTGACCTGCGAGGTGCCGAGCAACCCGACGATCGACAGCAGGGCGATGACGGCGGGGAAGATGGACAGGATGCCGTAGTAGGTCAGGGCCGCGGCCCAGTCGCTGAGGTTGTCGTCCTTGAACTCTTTGATCGTGCGCTTGAGGACGGCCCTCCAAGAACGGCTGGGCAGGTCCGTCGGCGCCTTGGCGGGTTGGTCCGCGTGGGGTTGGTCCCCGTGCGGCGCCTGGGGCGACCTGCCGGCTGCCGGCGGGTCGCCAGCAGCCGCGGGGCCGCCTCCCACGGAGGCGCCCGCGGCCCGCGGCGGCGCGGGCTCATCCGGCCCCTGGGGCCTGGGTGAATGCCGTCGCTTCGGTCCTGCCTTGTGCAACGCCATGGTGGTTCACCAGCTCCGTTCCGCGCCGCCGCAGGGTGGGGGCGCTCGCGCTTGGTCGGGGGGCTGCCGTGGTCGCCACGCCGGTCCGCTACGTCTGTCCGCCGCTTTCGCGGGCCTCGTCGGCCACGTTCGCCCCGGAGCGCCGGGCGTGGTCGGTGACGTCGCCCGCCTGTTCGCGGGCGTGTTCCTGGGTGGTCCGGGCGGCCTTGGACGCCGTTCCCTTGACCTCGTCGGCGGCGTGCTTCGCCGTGTCGGTGGCCTCCTCCTTGAGGTGCTGGGCGGACTCGGTGGCGGCCTGCTTGACCGGTTCGATCACGCCGCTGGCGTGCTCGGTGAGTTGGGCCGCCGCCTGCTCCTCGGCGCGGGACGCCGGGGCCAGCGAGGCGACGAGCATCCCGGCGCCGAAGGCGATCAGGCCGGCCGCGAGCGGGTTGCCCTGCGTCTGGGCCACCGCCTGTTCGGGCGCCTGGCGGACCGCGTCGCTCGCCTGGCCGGCCGCCTGCTTGGCGGTGTCCGCCGCCTGGCCCACGCCCTCGCGGGCCGACTCCGCCGCCTGTTGGGCCCGGTCGCTCGCCTGTTGGGCGCGGTCCCCGGCCTGGTCGGTGGCGTGCGAGGCGGTTCCCATGACGCGTTCTCGCATGCCGGTGACCGAGTTGCGCATCCGACGCCCGCGGCGGTGAGCCACGCGGCGGGGGCTGGTGCGGTCAGCGAGCCGATCGAGGTCAGCGGACAGCTTGGCCCGGGTGGTCTCGATGTCGGCCCTTATCCGATCGGGTGACGTGCCCATCGCGCGTCCTCCTTGAGGGTTTCCATGGTGCGTTCCGGCTTCGGTGACACGGTCCTCATCTGGGCGCGGCCCCGCAGGAAGAGAACCGCTCCGATCACTGCCCAGACGCCGGTGACGATCAGCGCGGCCCAGGCCAGGTCCATCACGTTGGCCAGGGCGAACACCGCCGTCAGAGACAGCAGCACGGCGACCATGTACCCGGCGAACCCGGCGCCGCCGAACATGCCCGCCGCCTTGCCCGCCTTCGTGGCCTCCTCCCGCACCTCGGCCTTCGCCAACTCCACTTCCTGCCGGAAGAGTTGTTGGACGTCCGAGGTCACGTCGGACACCAGCTCGCCGACCGACCGGTTCTTCGCGGGGCGGTAGGGCTCGTACGTCTCGTGCCGGGTGGCGCCGTGCCCGTCGAGGTCCGGCGCCCGGTCCTGGACCGCGCTGGGGTACTGACGCGGCCGGGTGGATGTGGAAGTGGAAGTGGATGTGGAAGTGGAAGTCGACATGTCACCTCTCCGGGTATCCGAGCAGTTCCGGGTGGTCGGAGCCGCGCGGCAGGGCCTGCCCGTCCTCGGGCGATCCCCGGCCGCCGGTGGCCAGCGGGCGCTCGGCGCCGGGGCCTCGGCCAGCGTCGCGGGCGCCGTCGTACGAGGCTCCACCGCTGGTGGTGGCCCGGCCGTTCGAGCCGCTACCGGCCTTCACGAGCCTGCCGACGACCACGCCGGCCAGCACCGCCCCACCCAGGAACGCACCGGGCCGCCGCCTGGCGAATCCCTGGAGGTCGTCGACCAGGCCGCTGACCCCCTGTCGGTCCAGGTAGTCGGCGGCGCGGTGGCCGCCGTCGGCGGCCTGGGAGACCAGACTCCGGGCGGGCGAGTCGTCGGGCGCGTTGCGCGCGAGCCCGGCCAGGTCGTCCGACCACTGCCGCAGGGTGTGCGCCATGCGGTCGGCCTGGCCCTCCGCCTCGTCGGCGATGCGCCCCTTGAGGTCGTGCACCGCCGCGCCGGCCTGCTGCTTGGCCTCGTCCGTCACGGCCCTGGCCTGCTGCGCCGCGGTGCCCGCGACCTCGCCGGCGGCCTCCTTGGCGTGCCCGGCCGTCGCCGACGCCTCGTCCTTCGCCGCCTGCCCGGCCTGTTGCACACGCTCCGTACCAGTGTTCGCGGTCTCACCACTCACGAGTCCTCCTCTGTCGCCTGTCGCGGCCGTCCAGCCGGTGAGGGCTGTCGGCTCGGCTTGTCGGCTTGGCTTCGCTTCGGCTTGTTCGGGTCCTCGGCTCGCTCGGGCCGTTCGGCCCGAGTGCCGACCGGGTGTGGGCCTCCTTCGGGTCTGTCGTGCGGCAGCGGGATCCGTAGCGTGACGACCCGCCCGCGTGCCGCGCGTACCGCACGGCTTCGCGGCCTGGCCGCTCGGACCCGCTCGGCGCGCCCCGCGCGCGGAGCGGGTGTCCGCTCCCGTGCGGGCCATGCCCGGCCCCGTGGGGCCACCGTGACGCCGGGGCCGGCCGCTGCCCGGCGTCGTGGTTCGGATCGTCCGGGTAACCCACCCTCGGTGGTACGAAACAACCGCGCCGCGACGGAAAAGCCCGCGACCGCTCCACGGCCTCGGCGCGGCGGCCCTCGGCGGAGCCCGGGCGCGTGGGTGCCGGGAGTGCCCGCGCCCGCTGCTGCCCTGCCCACCGGCGACCAGTGCGCACGGTCGTGCGGTCGGTACACGCTCCCGTTAGGCCGTCGCAAGGCCGTCGCAACAAAGGTCCGGCAGGCGAGACGGGCGTTGACCCATCCGAGGGGCGTCGCTACGTTCGAGCGCATGTCTACGTCAGCCCTGCTCACCACGCGCGGTCACATCGACCTGCTGCGGGTGGCATCCGCCGCGTGTCGCCGCGCCCGCTGACGGTTCGTTCTCCCCTCTTCCTCCTTTCCGGCTTCCCCGCGTGCCTTCCTCGGCGTTCCTCCGCAGGCTGACGGCCCGGCCGCCGCGCCCGACCGGCTCCTGAGCGGGACGGCGTGGGCCGACCTTTCCGGCATGCGTGCGCTCGTCGGCGTCAGTCGGCGCAGGTCGTCGGCGTCGGCGTACGGGTCGCCGCTCCCTCTCCGCTCGCCCGGGCCCCGGGTGCGTGCCGCGCGCCGCACGCGGCGGGTCGCCCTGGCCTACCCACTTCCGTGGAGCCCCCATGTCTCCGGTCCTCGAACCGGTCGTCCCCCTGTCCGCGCGCCGCCGGTCCGTGCCGCGCTGGCTGCGCCGCGCCACCGGTCCGCTCGCCCTGCTCGCCCTGTGGCAGGTGTGCAGCGCGACGGGAGTCCTCAGCCCCGACACGCTCGCCTCGCCCGGCACCATCGCCAGCACCGCGGCCGACATGACCCGGGACGGCACCCTGCCCGACGCCATGGCGGTGTCCGTCCAGCGGGTGGCGATCGGGCTCGCGCTCGGTGGCCTCGTCGGCATCGCCCTCGCCCTGCTGTCCGGGCTCTCCCGGCTCGGCGAGGACCTGATCGACGCCAGCGTGCAGATGCTGCGCAGCATCCCCTGGGTCGGGATGATCCCGCTGTTCATCATCTGGCTCGGCATCGGCGAGGCGCCGAAGATCGCGCTCATCGCGCTCGGCGTCGCCTTCCACCTCTACCTCAACGTCTACGCGGGCATCCGCGGCGTGGACGCCGGACTCATCGAGGCCGGCACCGCGCTCGGGTTGAACCGGTGGGGCCTGGTGCGGCACGTCGTGCTGCCGGGCGCGTTGCCCGGCGCGATGACCGGGCTGCGGTACTCGCTGGCCACCGCGTGGCTGGCGCTGGTCTTCGGCGAGACGATCAACGCCGACGAGGGCATCGGCTTCCTGCTCAACCGGGCGCGGGAGTTCTTCCAGACCGACGTGATCGTCGTCTGCCTGCTCGTCTACGCGGTCCTCGGGCTGCTCGCCGACTTCGTGGTCCGTACTCTCGAAAGGCTGTTGCTGCAATGGCGACCGACGTTCACGGGCGCATAGGCCCCCTGGAGAAGACGGCCACCGACCGGGCCCCGGCTCCGGAGGTGGACGCGCCCCACGCGGACGGCCCCGCGCCGGCGCGTGGGCCGCGGCCCGACGGCGCGCGCGGCCCCGGTGGCGGCACGGCCGGCGAGGGTACGGGTGTGCCGGGCGGCGGTGCGGCTGTCGCCATCGAGGTCGCCGGGCTCAGCCGGTCCTTCGGCGGCCGGCGGGTCATCGACGACCTCCATCTGACCGTGCGCCCGGGCGAGTTCGTGGCCCTGCTCGGCCGGAGTGGGTGTGGCAAGTCCACGCTGCTGCGCGTGTTGGCCGGGCTCGACCGCGAGATCGAGGGGCTGGTCCGGGTTCCACGGGCTCGCGCGGTCGCCTTCCAGCAGCCCCGGTTGATGCCGTGGAAGCGGGTGTGGCGCAACGTGCTGCTCGGCCTTCCGGGGCGTCCCGACCGGGCCACCGCGGAGCGCGCGCTGGCCGAGGTCGGGCTCACCGAACGCGCCACCGCCTGGCCCAAGACGCTGTCCGGCGGCGAGGCCCAACGCGCTTCGCTGGCCCGGGCGTTGGTGCGCGAGCCGGATCTGTTGCTGCTGGACGAGCCTTTCGGCGCGCTGGACGCGCTGACCCGGATCACGGCACAGCGGCTGGTCGCCGACGTCTGGCAGCGGCGCGGCTGCGCCGTGTTGCTCGTGACGCACGACGTCGACGAGGCGGTGTCGCTGGCCGATCGCGTGCTGGTGATGGACCGCGGGGTCATCGCGTACGAGACGCCGGTGGGCCTGGATCGGCCGCGCGACGCGGGCGATCCGGCGTTCACCGCGCTGCGCGCCGAACTGCTCGGCCGGCTCGGCGTGGCGGCTCTGGTCGGCCCCGACGTCACTGCTGAGGCCGTAACGAACGCCGTATCGGACGTCGCGTCGGACGCCGTCCGGAAGGAGGGGTGAGTCACATGGACCTCACGGACCGTATGAGCCCGGCGCCTGGCGCGCCCCGGATGCCGCCGAGGGGGCGCGGGCCGCACTGCCCGCGCGGCAGCATCCGCCGCGACCCCGATGGCGCTCCGCGCGTCGCGACCCCCACCAGCCCCCGGATCGCCGACCACCGCCGCACCCGAACGGACTCGCTGTCATGAGCGCGCGCACCGCCATCGCCCTCCCCGCCCTGCTGCTCCCGCTGGTCCTGCTCCTCACGGGCTGCTCGGGCTCCTCGTCCGCGAACTCGGGCGGGGGCAACACCGACGGCAAGGGTTCGGTGACCCTCAACGTGGGCGACCAGAAGGGCGGCTCGGAGGCGGTGTTGCGGGCCGCCGGTGAGCTGGACGACCTGCCGTACAAGATCCGCTGGTCGACCTTCACCTCGGGTCCGCCGCTGCTTGAGGCGGTCAACGCGAAGGCGGTGGACATCGGGGCCGTGGGCAACACCCCGCCGGTGTTCGCCGCCGCCGCGAAGTCGAGGATCAAGGTGATCGCGGCGACGCACGGCACCTCGTACGGCGAGGCGATCGTGGTCAAGAAGGGCTCGGAGCTACGGACGGTCGCCGACCTCAGGGGGAAGTCGGTCGCGGTGGCCCAGGGCAGCTCGGCGCACTACCAACTGACCGCGTCGCTGGCCAAGGCCGGCCTGTCGATCGACGACGTGAAGGTGAGCCTCCTCCAACCCGCCGACGCGTTGGCCGCGTTCACCCGGGGCAAGGTGGACGCCTGGGCGATCTGGGACCCGTACACCTCGCAGGCCCTGCGGCAGGCCGACGCCCGGGTGCTCACGACGGGGCAGGGGGTGGTGAACGGTCTCGGCTTCCAGGTGGCCGCCCCGGCGACGCTCGACGACGGCGAGAAGTCCAAGGTCATCGCCGACTACCTGCGCCGGTTGCACCGCGCCCAGGACTGGGTGTTCACGCACCCCGAGGAGTGGGCCAAGGTGTGGGCGAAGGAGACGGGGCTGCCGTACGAGACGGCGCTCGACTCGGTGCACCGCTCGCACGGCACCCGGGTCACCGTCGCCGTGGACGAGGCCGCGGTCGCCTCCGAGCAGAAGATCGCCGACACCTTCGCCGAACTGGGCCTGACCCCACGCCGGTTCTCCTTCCGGGACTTCGTGGACACCCGCTTCAACGCCGGGCTGCCACCGTCCACCGCGGCGCCCCGCTCCTACGGAAAGGGCCACTGATGTCCCTCCACCTGCACTGGTTCCTGCCCACCGGCGGCGACGGCCGCACCCTGGTGGATCGGCACGCCTACGCCGCCGCCGACACCGGCCGCTCGGGCATCGGGCCGGTGAGCGGGGTGCGCGCGCCCGACATCGACTACCTGACGCAGATCGCCAAGGCCGCCGAACACCTCGGCTTCGAGGCGGTGTTGACGCCCACCGGCACCTGGTGCGAGGACGCCTGGCTGACGACGGCCGCCCTGGCCCAGCACACGAAGCGGCTGAGGTTCCTGGTCGCCTTCCGGCCCGGGGTGCTCTCGCCGGTGCTCGCCGCGCAGATGGCGGCCACCTATCAGCGGATCACCGGCGGGCGGCTGCTGCTGAACGTGGTGACCGGCGGCGACTCCACCGAGCAGCGCCGGTTCGGCGACCACCTGGACCACGACCAGCGGTACGCGCGCACGGCGGAGTTCCTGTCGGTGGTGCGGGGCGCGTGGCGCGGCGAGCCGTACGACTTCGCCGGCGAGCACTACCGGATCGAGGGCGGGCTGACGGCGCTGCCGCCCGACCCGCTGCCGCCCGTCTTCTTCGGGGGCTCGTCGCCGGCGGCGGGGCCGGTCGCGGCGGAGCACGCCGATGTGTACCTGACCTGGGGCGAGCCGCCGGCGCAGGTGCGGGAGAAGATCGGGTGGATCAGGGGGCTCGCCGAGCGCGCGGGGCGCGACGTCCGGTTCGGCATCCGGTTGCACACCATCTCGCGGGACTCGGCGAAGCAGGCGTGGGCCGTCACCGACCGGCTGCTCGACGACCTCGACGCGGAGACGGTCGCCGCCGCCCAACGGGCCCTGGGGCGCAGCGAGTCGGTGGGCCAGCAGCGGATGCTGGCGCTGCACGGCGGCTCGCGCGACAAGCTGGAGATCGCGCCGAACCTGTGGGCGGGCGTCGGCCTGGTGCGGGGTGGCGCGGGCACGGCGCTGGTCGGCAGCCACGCGGAGGTCGCCGACCGGATCGAGGAGTACCACGCGCTGGGCATCGACCACTTCGTGTTGTCGGGCTACCCGCACCTGGAGGAGGCGTACTGGTTCGGCGAGGGCGTCGCGCCCGAGTTGGCGGCGCGCGGGCTGCTGGCGACTTCGACCGGGGGCGCGCGGGCGCCCCTCACCCACGGCCACCCGGCGCCCACGCCGGGTGGCGCACCGCTGCTGGTCGCCGGGGGGCGGTGAGGGGCAGCGGTGCTCCCGCCCGGCCCCGCCAGCGAGTGGCGGGGCCGGGCGGGCTCTCTTCTGGAGCGCACGCGGGCTCTCGCCCGGGGCCGGGGCGTGCGGGCCCTCCCACGAGGCGTGCGGGAAGCCGGGGCGCGGTTCCGCCGCCGAGCGCGCTGGGGCGGCACGCGCGGGGAACCGGCTGGAGCGGCGTGCTGCCGTACGGCCCCGTGCCGCGCGGGAAGATTTCTCGCGCCGCCCAAGTTAGTAGAAGCGTGAACAACACTGGGGTGGTGCGGGAGCGAGGGACCGGAGTCGGCCGGACGGCGGACGGCGGCCCGGGGAGTGGCGGCGCGGCGCGGCCCACGGCGCCGACGCCGCTCGACGTGCTCGTCATCGGCGCTGGTCAGGCCGGCCTCTCCAGCGCGTACCACCTGCGCAGGCGCGGCTACGAGCCGAACACGGGCTTCGTCGTGCTCGACCACTCCCCCGCGCCGGGCGGCGCCTGGCAGTTCCGCTGGCCGACCCTGACGTACGGCAAGGTGCACGGGATGCACGCGCTGCCGGGCATGGAGCTGACCGGGGCCGACCCCGAGCGGCCCTCGTCCGAGGTGATCGGCGCGTACTTCGCCGCGTACGAGCGCGCCTTCGAGCTGCCGGTGCGCCGGCCGGTGGACGTCAGCTCGGTGCGCGATGGGGCGGACGGGCGGCTGCTGGTGCGCACCTCGGTGGGCGACTGGGCGCCCCGGGCCGTGATCAACGCGACCGGCACCTGGGACCGCCCGTTCTGGCCGCGCTACCCGGGCCAGCAGACGTTCGCCGGCCGCCAGTTGCACACCGCGCGGTACCCGGGGCCGGCGGCGTTCGCCGGGCAGCGGGTCGTCGTGGTCGGCGGCGGCACCTCCGCCGTGCAGCACCTCCTGGAGATCGCCGAGGTGGCGGCGGAGACCACCTGGGTGACCCGGCGCCCGCCGCTGTTCCGCAGCGGCCCGTTCGGCCCGGAGGAGGGGCGCGCCGCCGTGGCCATGGTCGAGGAGCGGGTGCGGCGCGGCCTGCCGCCGCGCAGCGTGGTCTCCGTGACCGGGCTGCCGATGACGGAGGCGATGGAGCGGGCCCGGGCGGCGGGCGTCCTGGACCGGCACCCCATGTTCGACCGGCTCACCCGTTCCGGCGTCGCCTGGGACGACGGCCGGTTCGTCGAGGCGGACGTGGTGCTGTGGGCCACCGGCTTCCGCCCGGCCGTCGAGCACCTGGCCCCGCTGCGGCTGCGCGAGGCGGGCGGCGGCATCGCCCTGGACGGCACCCGGGCCGTCCGCGACCCGCGCGTCCACCTCGTCGGGTACGGCCCGTCGGCCAGCACCATCGGCGCCAACCGGGCCGGCGGCGCGGCCGTACGGGAGATCCACCGGCTGCTGGACCAGCCCACGCCCGTGGCCGCCTGAGCACGGAGCACGCGCTCCGGAGGCGGCCCGCCAACCGGGCGAACGGCGCCGGCCGGCGCGCGAGGGTGGCGGCCCGGTCATACTTCACACCGCACATCGGCTGCGGCAGGATGGCCACCGCGGTTGATCACGTTCCGGGCCCGCCCCGGTGGTCGGCCGGCGCCACCGGCCGAGGCAGGCCGAACCGGAAGGGCCAGGGCACCTCGCGAGGCGGGCCGGGCCGGAAGGAGCGTCCGTGCGCGTTGCCCTCTTCGTCACCTGCGTCAACGACACCCTCTACCCGCGCACCGGCCGGGCCGTCGTCACCCTCCTGGAGCGGCTGGGGGTCGAGGTGGACTTCCCCGCCGCCCAGTCCTGCTGCGGCCAGCCGCAGTACAACACGGGGTACCGGCACGAGAGCGAACCGCTGCTGCGCCACTACGCCGAGGTCTTCGCGGGCTACGACCACATCGTGACCCCCTCCGGCTCCTGCGTCGCCATGGTGCGGGACAACTATCCGCGCCTGGGGGCCAGGGCGTGGGCCGAGGGCCGGGGCGGCGCGTTGGCCGAGGCGGCGGCGAGCGTCGTGCCACGGACGTACGAGCTGACGGAGTTCCTGGTGGACGTCCTCGGGGTGACCGACGTCGGCGCGTACTACCCGCACACCGTCACCTACCACCCCACCTGCCACGGGCTGCGCATGCTGGGCCTGGGCGACCGGCCGCTGGCCCTGCTGCGCCAGGTGCGGGGGCTGAAGCTGGTGGAGTTGGCGGGGGCCGACGAGTGTTGCGGCTTCGGTGGCACGTTCGCCGTCAAGAACGCCGCCGTCTCGGCCGCCATGGGCGCCGACAAGGCCCGCGCCATCGACGCCACCGGGGCCGACGTGGTGTGCACCGTGGACAACTCCTGCCAGACGCACATCGGCGGCACCCTGTCCCGCCGGGGCTCGGCCGTGCGCCCCGTCCACCTCGCGGAGATCCTGGCCAGTACGGAAGGAAGGGTGCTGTGACCCGTATCCACCTCGGCATGCCCGCCCCGCCCGGCCCCGCCCCCGCGTTCCCGGACGCGGCCGAGCACTCCACGCGCGACACCACGCTGCGGGACAACCTGCGGCACGCCACGCACACCATCCGGGCCAAGCGCGCCGCGGCCGTCGCCGAACTCGCCGACTGGGGCGAGCTGCGCGCGGCGGGCGCCGCCATCAAGGACCACACCCTGCGCCACCTCGACCACTACCTGGAACAGGTGGAGGCCGCCGTCACGGCCGCCGGCGGCCAGGTGCACTGGGCCGTCGACGCCGCCGAGGCCAACGCCATCGTCACCCGCCTGGTGCGGGAGACCGGCGAGCGCGAGGTGGTCAAGGTCAAGTCGATGGCCACCCAGGAGATCGGCCTCAACGAGGCGCTGGCGGCGGCCGGGATCACGGCGTACGAGACGGATCTGGCCGAGTTGATCGTGCAGCTCGGACAGGACCTGCCGTCGCACATCCTGGTGCCCGCCATCCACCGCAACCGTGCCGAGATCCGCGACATCTTCCGCACCCAGATGGGCCACTGGGGCCGCCCGGCGCCCGCCGGGCTCACCGACGAGCCGACCGAACTCGCCGAGGCCGCGCGGCTGCACCTGCGGGAGAAGTTCCTGTCGGCCAAGGTCGCCGTCTCCGGCGCCAACTTCGTCGTCGCCGAGACCGGCACCCTGGTCGTCGTCGAGTCCGAGGGCAACGGCCGGATGTGCCTGACCCTGCCCGAGACGCTGATCTCGGTCGTCGGCATCGAGAAGGTCATCCCCTCCTGGCGGGACCTCGAGGTCTTCCTGCAACTGCTGCCGCGCTCCTCCACCGCCGAGCGCATGAACCCCTACACCTCGATGTGGACCGGCATCACGGACGACGACGGCCCCGCCGCCTTCCACCTGGTCCTGCTCGACAACGGCCGCACCGACGCGCTCGCCGACCAGGTGGGACGCCAGGCCCTGCGCTGCATCCGCTGCTCCGCCTGCCTCAACGTGTGCCCCGTCTACGAGCGCGCCGGCGGCCACGCCTACGGTTCCGCCTACCCGGGGCCGATCGGCGCGATCCTGACGCCGCAGCTCCGGGGCACCGTCAGCGCGCTGGACGCGTCCCTGCCGTACGCCTCCTCGCTCTGCGGCGCCTGCTACGAGGTCTGCCCGGTCGCCATCGACATCCCCGAGGTCCTGGTGCGGCTCCGGGAGCGGGTGGTCGAGGGCGGCCCGGTGACGGTGCGCGGCACGCGGGCGGTGATCCGGCCGGCCCGGGGCCACGCGGCCGAGCGGGCCGCCATGCGCACCGCCCGCTGGGCCTTCGAGCACCCGCGCGCGCTCCGCGCGGGCCAGCGGCTGGCCTCGCGTACCCGCGCGCTGCACCCCAGGCGCCTGCCGGGCCCCGGCCGCGCCTGGACGCGCAGCCGCGACCTGCCCGAGGTGCCGGCGGAGTCCTTCCGCGACTGGTGGCAGCGCACCCGTGGCGATCGGGGGACGGCGTGAGCAGCAGGGAACGGGTCCTTGGCCGGGTACGCCGGGCGCTGGCCGACGTGCGCGAGGAGCACCCCGGCGCTGCGGCGCGAGGCGGCGCGCCGCACGCCGACGGCGAGCCCGGGCGGGACGGCGTGGCCCGGGACTATCTGCGGGTGCACGGCGAGCGCACGGCGGCCGAGCGGGTCGAGCTGCTCGCGACGCACCTGGCGGACTACCGGGCCCACGTGCACCGCACCGACGCGGCCGGGCTGCCCGGCACCCTCGCGGCGTTGCTCGCCGCGCGGGGCGCGCGCCGCGTGGCGGTGCCCGAGGGGCTGCCCGCCGCCTGGCTGGCCGCGTCCGCCGCCACCCCGGTCCCCGACACGCCCGCCCTGACCGCCCGCGACCTCGACGCGGTGGACAGCGTCGTGACCGGGTGTGCGGTGGCGATCGCCGAGACCGGCACGCTCGTCCTCGACGCGGGCCCCGGGCAGGGCCGGCGTCAGCTCACGCTCGTACCCGACCACCACGTGTGCGTCGTGCACGTGCCGGAGCAGGTGGTGGACTCGTTGCCGCAGGCGTTGGAGCGCCTGGTTCCGCACCGCCCGTTGACCTGGATCTCGGGCCCGTCGGCCACCAGCGACATCGAGCTGAGCCGGGTGGAGGGGGTGCACGGCCCGCGCGCCCTGGACGTCGTCCTCCTGTCGGCCGACGCGTCGCCCGCCGCCCCGCCAAGCCCCCGCTGACCGGCCGCGCCCACCCGCGACGGGCGCGCGGCGCGGCGGACGAGCAGCGTGGCAGGCGGGTCAGCCGGTGCCGGCCGCCGCGTCGGTGGCGGTGTCGATGGCTGTGGCGTCGGTGGCGGTGGTCGTGGCGTCGATGGCCGTGGCGTCGACGGCCGTGATGGCAGTGGCCGTGGCCGCCTCGATCGCCGGCGCCCAACCCAGCAACTCCTCGTCGGCGCCGGCGCGGGCCACGCACTGCACGCCGAGCGGCAGCCCGGGGGCCAGGCTGCCGGCGGGCACCGTGAGCGCCGGCACCCCGGCGTACGACCACGGCAGGCACATCACCGAGTTGCCGGTGGTGGCCAGCCCCCTGGGCGCCGTGCCGGTGGCGGCCGGGGTGATCCACAGGTCGATGCCCTCGGCGGTCAGCGTGGCGTGCACCCGGTCGCGGAACGCCCGCTGGTGCTCCCGGGCCGCCGCGTAGTCGGCCTCCGCCACCTGCTGGCCCTGTCGGATGGCGGCGACGGTCTCGGGGCGGTAGAGGTGGCCGAAGCGGGGGAACCACTGGGCGTGCGTGCGGGCCACCTCGTACCGGTTGACGACGAACTGCTGGGCGTAGACGGCGTCGAAGTCCGGCATGAACGGCACCCGGCGCACCGTGAACCCGGCCGCCCGCAGGCGCTCGACCTGCCTGTCGAACGCCGCGACGGCGTCCGCGTCCGCGCGGTCGAGGTAGGGGCCCGTGGGCACGCCGAGTACGGGCAGCGCGCGCCCGGCGCCGGTCGCCTCCCGCGCCGCGTCGGCGCGCCAGTCGTCACACACCACCGCCGCCGCGTGGGCCACGCCGGCCACGTCAGCGGCGAAGAGGCCGAGCGTGTCCAGGCTGGGCGCGTTGGCGATGACACCGGCCACGGGAACGCGGTCGTAGCTGGGTTTGAAGCCGACGACGCCGCAGTAGGCCGCCGGCCGGATCATCGAGCCCACGGTCTGCGTGCCGACCGCCAGCGGCACCATGCCCGCCGCGACGGCCGCCGCGGAACCACTGCTGGAACCGCCCGGCGAGTGGTCGAGGTGGTGCGGGTTGCGGGTGGGGCCCGGGGCCGTGACCGCGAACTCGGCGGTCACCGTCTTGCCCGCCACCACGGCCCCGGCCGCGCGCAGCCGCGCCACCACCGTCGACTGCTCCCCCGTCAGTTCGCCGGCGGGCACGGCCGAGCCGGCGCCCGTGGCCAGCCCGTCGGCGTGCATGATGTCCTTCACGCCGACGGGCACGCCGAACAGCGCGGGCCGCCCGGCCGGCTCGGGCCAGCGGGCCCGGACCGCGGCGGCCTCGGCCCGCAGCCGCCCGCGCCGGTCCGGCTCGGCGACGAACGCGCGTATCCGGCCATCGATCGCGGCTATCCGCTCGCAGGTCCGCTCGACGTGCGCGAGCGGGTCCCGCTCCCCCGAGCGGAGCGCCGCGACCTCGGCCACCAACGGGCGGCGCCTGATCAGCTCATCCCTGTCTGCCATGGCGGACAGCGTACGGTGGCGCCCGCCGCCGGCCGGCCCGCGCGCGGCGGTCGTCGCGGCGCCCGAACGCCCCGCTCGCGGAGGTCCGTTACCGGCCAGGGCTGCGCCGCGCCGGGCTGGCCCGGACCCGGCGCGGCCCGCCGTCGGCCGCCCTCACTCCTCGGTGAACAGCCCCACCAGGTCCGGGCGGCCGAAGACCTGGGCCGCCTCGATGGCCGAGGGTGCGCCGGCCGACGGGTCGGCGCCGTGCCGCACGAGCAGCCGGACGACCTCGTCCTCGCCCTTGAACACCGCGCCCGCCAGCGGCGTCTGGCCCCGGTCGTTGGCTCGGTCCGGGTCGGCGCCGCGCTGGAGCAACGCCTCCACGGCCGGCGCGTGGCCGTGGTAGGCGGCGAGCATCACCAGCGAGTCGCCACGGTCGTTGGTGAGGTTGGCGGGGACCCCGGCGTCCACGTACGCGGCCAGCGTGTCCGTGTCGCCGTGCCGGGCCAGGTCGAAGACCTTGGCCGCCAGTTGCAGCACCTCCGGATCGTGCGCCGGCTCGGCGTTCGGGTCCACCCCGCCCTGTGCGCTGGCACCGCCGTGTTCGGTCATGAAATCCGCCCTTCGCTCTGTCGAGAAGGGCCCACCCCAGGTGCGGGAGAGCCCCGATCGCCGCATCGAGGCGCCGCGGTTCCGGTCCGCGCCGCACTCCCACCCTACGGATCGATCATCACTCACGCGCGAGTGAATTGACCGATAAATCACCCATTCGCAACTTTCTCACTTTCGTCCTTTCTGTGAGTCTTGTGTCACTCGCGGTGATCGTCCACATTCATCAGGAGACCCGTCATGATCTTCTCCATCTCCGGCGTCGTGCTGCTCGGCGTCATCGTCTTCCTGTTCTTCCGTAAGGACGGCCTCAAGGCATCACACGCCATCGTCTGCGCCCTGTTCGGCTTCTACCTGGCCGGCACGGCGATCGCGCCCAGCATCCAGGCCGGCAGCGCCAGCCTCGCCGACCTGCTGGGCGACATCAGGATCTGACCGCCCACCGCCAGCCCTGGAGGCCGCCCGTGGCCCGCCCCGCGCTCCCCCGCCCCCCGATCGCCAAGGCCCCACTCGCCCGTGGGCGCGCCCTCGCGCGCACCGCCGCCGGCGGCGTCGCCGACGTCCTGCACCCGCTGCTGGTCGTGGCGCGCGGCCTGCGGGCGCTCGCCACCGCCGGCCGCCGCGGGTGGCAGCGGACCCCACGGGAGCGGCGCGGCCCCGCGCTGTTCTTCGGCGCGGCCGGCGCGCTGGCCGTCGGCCTCGCGCCGTACGGGCCACTGCTGGCGCTGGTCGGCCTGCTGGCCGCGGCGGGCTGGGCCGGCCGCGAGCGGTCGGCGCTGCGCAACGCGCCCACCGAGGCCGAGGCCGCGCGGCTGCGCACGCTGTACGAGGCGCTCGTGCCGCACTTCGGCGCGCCCGACGACCCCGACCCACTGTACGCGTACGCCCGCACCTGGGAGACGGCGTTCGAGGAGTACGCCTTCGCGGACGACGGGCGGCCCACGCACCTGGCGCTGCGCTACCCCGCCTACTTCGCGGACGGCGACCCCGTGGCGCGGTGGCGCGTCGAACGGCTGCTGGCCGCGAAGTGCGGGCGGGGCCGCGAGTACCGCTTCGACTGGGACCAGGAGGCGGGCCGGCTCACCCTCAGCGTGTTGCCCGCCCTGCCCACCACCCTGTGCGCCCAGCGCTTCGTGACGGCGCCCGGCGAGGCGGTCCTGGGCTTCACCGACCCGGACGCGGTGCGGCGCACCGTACCGGTGACCGACCTCGACGGGCGGGCCGACCAGCACGCGGCGCCGGTGCTGTGGCGCACCGGCGCCCGGTCCACCGAACCGCACCTGCTCGCCCTCGGCCGGCCGGGCAGCGGCACCACCACCCTGCTGCGCTCGCTGCTGCTCCAGGCCCTGCCGTACGCCGACGTCCTGGTCGTCGACGGCGCGGGCAGCGGCGGTTACGGCTTCCTGCACGGCCGGTCCGGCGTCCTGGCCGTGGAGAGCGACCCGGCCGGCGCGCTGGCCGCCCTGGAGTGGGCCGCGCACGAGACCGAGCGGCGACTCGTCCGCGCCCACGAGGCCCGGAGCGTCGGCCGACCCGCCCCCGACGACATCCGCCGGCCGCTGTGGCTCGTGGTGGACCGACCCGCCGCCCTCACCCACCTGACCTCGACCAAGGGCCGCCCCGGCCCTCAGGAACTGCTGCGCGGCCCGCTCCGGCACGGCCGGCCCGCGCACATCAGCGTCGTCATCGCCGAGCAGCCCGACGGAGCGGAGTCCCTCGGCCCGTACGTCGCCGCCGCCACCCGCGCCCGCGTGGTGCTCGGGCCCGCCTCGTACGAACAGCTCCACCGCACGCTCGGCGCGCCGCCGCCCACCTCGCCGGTGCTCGACACGCCGCCGGGTCGCGGCTTCGCCCGGCTCGGCGACGGTCCGGTCTACCGCCTCCAGGTCCCCGCCACGCCCGACCCGTACGACGACGCCACCAGCGAGGCCCAGCGCAGGGCGGTCCTCGCCCTGCTGCCGGGGTACGCCGCGGCCCCGTCGGCGACGGAGGCCGTGCCGTCGACCGCGCCACCACCGACCCGGCGCTGACACCCGGCCACGGTGGGCGCGTGGCGCCGTACGACTACGCCACGAACAGCCGCGTCGATTCGCCCTCCGCGCCGGCCCCGGTCGCCACCAGGCGCGCCGCGGACTCCAGGCGGACGGCGGCCTCGTCGGCGACCGCGCCGCTGACCGTGAACGGCAGCCGCACGTACCCCTCGAACGCCCCGTCGATGCCGAAGCGCGGCCCGGACGGGACGCGCACCCCGAGCCGTTCGCCGGCCTCGGCGATACGCGATCCGGACAGGCCGCCGGTGCGCACCCACAGTGTGAGCCCGCCCCGCGGGATCGTGAACTCCCAGTCCGGCAGGTGCCGTTCGAGCGCGGCCACCAGCGCGTCCCGGTTCTCCCGCGCGCCGGCCCGCCGTACGGCCACCGCCTCCTCCCAACCGCCGTTACCCAGCAGCCAGTTCACGGCGAGCTGGTCGATGACGGGCGTGCCGAGATCGGCGTACGCGCGGGCCGCGACCAGCGTGCGGATCACCTCGGGCGCGGCCCGCACCCAGCCGATCCGCAGCCCGCCCCAGAACGCCTTGCTCGCGCTGCCCAGGGTGATCACGGCGTTGCCCGCGGGGTCGAACGCGGAGACCGGCTTGGGCATCCGCACGTCCGGCTCCAACGGCAGGTCGGCCATCGTCTCGTCCACCACGAGTACGGTGCCGGCCGAGCGCGCGGCCTCGACCAGGTCGCGCCGCTGCTCGTCGGTGGCGAGCGCGCCGGTCGGGTTGTGGAAGTCGGCGACGACGTAGGCCATCCGGGGCGCGGCGTCCCGCAGCACCTGCCGCCAGCCCGCGACGTCCCAGCCCCGCAACCCGTCGGCCATGGCGACGGGCACCAGCCGGGTGCCCATCTCGCGCATGAGCTGGAGGACGTTGGCGTACGAGGGGGACTCGACGGCCACGCGTTCGCCGGGCCTGACCATGAGGCGGCAGATGGCGGCCACGGCGCCCATCGCCCCGGTGGTGACCATGATCTGCTCCGGCATGGTCGGGACGCCGCGCTCGGTGTAGCGGTCCGCGAGCGCCTGCCGCAGGGCGGGCAGGCCGGCGGGGTAGTCGCCGTGGGTGTGGGCGTACGGCGGCAGCGCCTCCATCGCGCCGCCCACCGCGCGCGTCAGCCACGGCTCGGGCGCGGGCAGCGCCGCGCAGCCGAGGTCGATCACCGAACCGGCGGCCTCCGGCGGCAGCGGCTCCAGGGCCCGGGTGGGCAGCGGGTTGCCCGCCGGCACGGCCGTCCAACTGCCCGACCCGCGGCGCGAGGCGAGGAAGCCCTCGCCGCGCAGCGCCTCGTACGCGGCGGCGACGGTGGTGCGGCTGACGGCGAGGGCGGCGGCGAGTTCCCGCTCGGCCGGAACCCGCGCGGCCACCGGCAGCCGGCCCTCCAGGACGAGCAGCCGCACGCCGTCGGCCAGCGCCCGGTAGGCGGGTACCCGGCGCCCGGGCACCTCGGCGGTGGCTCCCGCCGGACGTTGCGACGCCAAGAGCCGCGCCAACTGCGGAGCCCCCACCGCCGAGGTCCACTCACCCATGATCACCAGTCCACCTTTCCGAGATTGGCTCTGGAAGTGGCCTACTCCCGGGCCACAGGGTGTCATGAGACAGGCCACTGCCACCACCTCAACGCCCCACCGCGCACCCACCGCGCGGGTGGCGCGACCCTCGCCACCGGCGACGGCCGCGCCACCCACCCTCGCGAGCGCCCACACCGGGCGCCCCGAACGCCGTCAACACCCGAAGGAGCACACCGTGCCGATACCGAGGGGGTCGCACCTCACCCGCCGCGTCACGCAGTTGTACGTCGGTCTGACGCTGTACGGGGTGAGCATGGGGCTCCAACTCCGCGCGGGCCTCGGCCTCGACCCCTGGGACGTGTTCCACCAGGGCGTCTCGGAGCACACCGGCCTCTCCATCGGCACGGTGGTGATCCTGGCGGGCGCGGCGGTGCTCGCCCTGTGGATTCCCCTGCGCCAGCGCCCGGGGCTCGGCACGATCTCCAACGTCGTGGTGATCGGCCTCGTGATGGACGCGACGCTGGCGCTCACCTCCGACCTCGCGTCACTCGCCGCACGCGTCCCACTGCTGCTGTTCGCCATCGTGCTCAACGGAGCGGCCACCGGCCTGTACATCTCGGCGCGCTTCGGCCCCGGCCCGCGCGACGGGCTGATGACCGGCCTGCACCGGCGCACCGGACGCTCCATCCGCCTGGTGCGGACCGGCATCGAGGTGGCGGTCCTGGCCACCGGGTTCGCCCTGGGCGGCTCGGTCGGCGTGGGCACCGTGCTGTACGCGGTGGCGATCGGGCCGCTGTCGCAGTTCTTCCTGCGGGTCTTCACCGTTCCGGGCCTGGATCAGGGGCGGCGGGGCGTGGTCGCCAGCGGTTCGGGGCGGCCGAAGGCTACCGAGGAAGCGGCGGAGGCCGGGGCCGCCGATGCCGCGTCGAACGCCGGTCCCGCGAGGCAGCCGGACGCGACTGCGGACGCCCCCGCGCCGGAGCGCGCGGAGCGCGCCGGGCCGGCACAGCGGAGTGAGTTGGCGGAGGGCGCCGGAGGCCCGGAAGGTGACGCGGCACGGACCAGCACCGGTCCCGCTGGCAACCATCGGACGTCTTGACGCGTCCAGGATAGGAGAGGGCGCACTAGGGTACGAAAGGGCTAGACCCTCGATCAGTGAACGTCAATTTCTGACCGCACAGTGGACCGGATTTAGAGCTGACGCATGAGGGCGAGTAGTGTACGCCCTCGACCTACCAGGCGGACCGTTACTGCGCGCTAAAGGACGGCAAACGCTGGGTGACATCTACTGTCAGATGTGACAAACCGGGCGCCGGTGGGTAGAACAACGGGGCGGCACGACGGGCGACGCATGTCCCACTACGGGAATCTTCACCGCCGACCGGACGTTGAACGGATGACGACGACAGCGACACCTGTCCTGTGGGCGACAAAGCCCGGGAGGCACGATTCATGAGTGAGCGAGCTCTCCGCGGCACGCGACTCGTGGTGACCAGCTACGAGACCGACCGCGGCATCGATCTGGCCCCGCGCCAGGCGGTGGAGTACGCATGCCAGAACGGACATCGATTCGAGATGCCCTTCTCGGTAGAGGCGGAGATTCCGCCGGAGTGGGAGTGCAAGGCGTGCGGCGCCCAGGCGCTCCTGGTGGATGGCGAAGGGCCTGAGGAGAAGAAGGGCAAGCCTGCGCGTACGCACTGGGACATGCTCATGGAGCGACGCACTCGCGAGGAGTTGGAGGAAGTGCTGGCCGAACGGCTGGCCGTCCTGCGCTCCGGCGCCATGAACATTGCCGTGCACCCGCGGGACAACCGCAAGTCCGCCTGACGGACGAGGCGCCGGGCCCGCCCGGCGCGCAAGGCAGCACACGACGGAGGCCGGGGCCACTGCTGAGCAGTGGCCCCGGCCTCCGTTCGTCGTCTCGCCCGCTCCCGACCCACCCTGCCCTCGGCGTACTCCGCCGCGAGGCGGCCGGTCGGCCGACGGCCGGGACGGGCGGGGCCAGCGTGGAAGGCAGCCGGTTCACGGCCCGCGCCGGCCGCTACGCCGCTACGGAGCACGCCGCCGCACGGTCCTGATGGCCCCGTGCGGCGGCGGCGCCCGTCAGCGCGGCAGCGGCGGGTCCTGGCGACCCGGGCCGCGCTCGTCACCGGGACCGTCGGCCCTCGGCGGCTCGTCGTCGCGGATGACCTCGCCCGGCACCACCTTGTCGCCGCCGGGCCGGTAGGTCTGACCCCGCCCCGCCTGCTGGAAGGCGTCGCCGAGCGAGCTCGTGGCGTACCCGATGCGACGGGACAGCGCGCGCTCGGCGCGGCGGCCGAGCAGGGCGCGCACCGGCGGCAGGAGGAGCACCAGCCCGAGCACGTCCGAGACCAGGCCGGGCAGCATCAGCAGCAGCCCGCCGAGCATGAGCAGCCCGTTGCCCAGTCCGGCGGTCGGGTCGTCGTCGGGGGCGCCGGCGCCGGGCCGCAGCCCGGCGGTCAGCGTCTGCCACGCCCGGCGCCCGGCCCGCTTGATGACATAGCCACCCAGCACGGCCCCGACCACCAGGAGCGCCAGCACGGCCAGGGGGCTCGAAGCGTCCGCGACCAGAACGAGCAGCCAGATTTCCAGGACCAGCCAGGCCGCGAGGGCGAGGGGAACGATCCGCCGGGCCCGCGAGCGCTGTCCCTGCGGTCGGGGGTGCGGTGATTGAGGTGCGCCGAACGTCATGTCTTCAGTGTGCCTGCGCCGTGTCGAGAGTGTGCCGGTGCGGTGTCGTCGTACGCCGACGCTAGGGCTGCTGCTTGCGGCCGGTCACCCGGTTCACCCGGGAGCCCACGCCCCAGGCGGTCACCCGCCACAGGGCCTCGACCAGGATGTCGCGGCTCATCTTGCTGTCGCCGTGCTCCCGGTCCACGAAGGTGATGGGCACCTCCACGACGTGGAAGCCGGCCTTGACGGCACGCCAGGCCAGGTCGACCTGGAAGCAGTAGCCCTGCGAGGCGACGGCGTCCATGCCCAGGCCCTCCAGGGTCTCCCGGCGGAAGGCCCGGAAACCGCCGGTGACGTCGCGGATCGGGACGTCGAGCAGCAGCCGCGAGTAGGTGCTGCCGCCCCGGGAGATCAGCTCGCGGAACTTCGGCCAGTTCACCACGCGCCCGCCCGGCACCCAGCGCGAGCCGAGGACCAGGTCGGCCCCGCCGAGGGCGGTCAGCAGCCGGGGCAACTCCTCGGGCTGGTGTGAGCCGTCCGCGTCCATCTCGACCAGGACGCCGTAGTCGTGCTCGATCCCCCAGCGGAAGCCCGCCAGATAGGCGGCGCCGAGACCTTCCTTGCCCTTGCGGTGCAGGACGTGCACCTGCTCGTCCTGGCCGGCGATCTCGTCGGCGATCTTGCCGGTGCCGTCGGGGCTGTTGTCGTCGGCGACGAGCACGTGTGCGTCGGGGACGGCCTTGCGCACCCGTTCCACGATCGGCTTGATGTTCTCCGCCTCGTTGTAGGTCGGAATGATCACCAAGGTCGTGCCGAGCGGACCGTACTTCCTCTCCTGAGTCTCGCCACGCACAACCTCAACGCCGTCGTTCACTGCATCCCCTTCTCGTCCGTACGTCCTCGCCGGCTCACCATGATCGCGGCGGCGCAGGACAGAACGCCCACCATAGCGAGCACCCACTCGGGCACCGCGCCGATCCGATCGGCGACGGTGATGTCGTCGCGCAGGGGAATCCGAGCGCTGAGCACGTCCTGGGTGAATTCCTTGGTGCGCTGCTCAATAGTCCCATCGGGGGCGACCACGGCGCTAATTCCGCTCGGCGCCGCGGTGACCACGGCCCGACCGTGCTCGATGGCGCGCAGCCTGGACATCACGAGTTGCTGCTCGGGCTGGCCGCTGCGACCGTACGTGGCGTTGTTCGTCTGGATCACCAGCGCCCGGGCCCCGGCGTTGACCGTGTCGCGCACGATCTCGTCGTAGGCGACCTCGAAGCAGATCACGTCCCCCAGCTTGGCCGGGCCGACCTGCATGACCCCGGAGTGGTCGCCCGGGTAGAAGTCCCGGGGAACCCGGTCGAGCCGCGAGATGACCTTGCTGAGCTGGTCGCGGAAGGGCACGTACTCGCCGAACGGCACCGGGTGCTGCTTGGTGTACGAGGCGCCGGGGCCGGTCCTGGGGTCCCAGACGATGCCCTGGTTCTCGACGTAACCCTCCTTGGTCGGGTGGTCCACCAGGGCCCCGACCAGGACGGGAACGCCGATCGACTTCACCGCCAGGTCGATGCGCGCGTACGCCTCGCGGTACTTGTACGGGTCGAGGTCGGAGGCGTTCTCCGGCCAGATCACCAGGTCCGGCTGGGGCTTGCGGCCCGCCTTGACATCCTCGGCCAGTCGTAGGGTCGCCTCGACGTGGTTGTTGAGGATCTTCATCGGGCGGCCGAGGAAGTCCATCCCCGGCTGCTGCACGTTGCCCTGCACGACCGCGATGTTCACGGTGTCGTCGGCGTCGGTGGGCACCGGCACCAGGAACCCGGCCAGCGTCACCGCGCCGGCCAGGGCGATGGCCTCGACGGCCGGCAGCGCGCCGCGCAGCAGCCGGGGGCCGCTGGGCCGCGCGGCCGGCGCGGGCTCGGGGGTCGCCCCGGCGTCCTCGTCCGCCTCGCTCCCGGCCGCGTCCGCCGGCGCGGCGGGATCGGCACCCAGCGGGGCGTTGGCCGCGGTGCTCGGCGTGGTTCCGGGGGCCGTCGCGGCACGGCCGCCGGCGAGCGCGTACACCCGCCACAGGGCGACGACGGCGGCTGCGAGCAGCGTGCTGGCCAGGGCGACGCCGAAGGTCACCAGCGGCGCGCCACCGAGCGCGGCCAGCGGCGTGAACGGCGAGCCGGTGTTCGCGAACGCCAGCCGCCCCCAGGGGAAACCGCCGAACGGCAGCCGGTCCCTGGCCCACTCCTCGGCCACCCACAGGCAGGCCGCCCACAGCGGCCAGCCGGGCAGCCTGGAGGTCAGGGCGAGGCCAGCGCCGAGCGGGACGAAGAACAGCGACTCGGCCAGCGAGAGGCCGATGACCGCGTCCCAGCCGACGACGTCCAGCCACTTCAGCAGCAGCACGAAGAACGGCAGCCCGAAGGCGAACCCGGTCCACGCCCCCTGGCGGGCCGTCCGGCCCCGGGTGAGCAGCGCGAGGGCCGCGACGGCGAGGAGCGAGAGGGGCCACAGGTCGTACGGCGGGAAGGCGAAGCCGAGGGCGAGCCCGCTGGCCGCGGCCAGCGCGGTGCGCCGCGCCTCGCGGCGGCACCAGCGCGCCACGCGTTGGCGGCGGGTGGCCCGGACGGCGGGCTCGGCGCTCGGCGCCGCGGCGGGCTCGGGGGCGGCTGTCGGCGGCTCGGCTGGTCTACTGACCGGCGCGTCGGCTGCCTCACCGCTGGCGGTGGCACCAGCGGAGGTGTCGGAACCGGGGTGCAACGTCGCGGCCTTCCTGCAGGTCGAGCTGTGGTGAAGTGACGGTATACCGCGAGCCACCACGAGCGGCCCGCTGGGTGCGTAACGGGTGTGCGACGTCCGGCGTGCCCGGGCCCCGCCACGGCCCGGCGGAGGCGGGTGGCCCGGGGCGGGGGGGCGGTGCGGGGCGCTGGGGCGCTACGGGCCGCGAGAGGGCCTGACGGCCAGCGAGGAGACGACCGGGGCGCGGCGCGGGCGCGCGGGCCGGCGAGTGGGGCTGGGGCGCCGGGTGGCCCGAGGCGGGCGCCAGGGAGTGGTGCGCGGGGCTGGGGCGTAAGGGTGGCCCGAGGCGGGCGCCTGGAGGTGGTGCGTGGGGTGCGGATAGGGGCCCGTCGCCCTTCGGGCCGACCTGGGGCCCGCTGGCTGCGGGTCGACCGAGAGCCGTTGTCTACTGAGCGTCCGGGCCCCACCCGGGTCGCACCTGCCGACCCGATGAGCGCCTCCCCCGCCCCCGTGCGCTGGACCTGGCTCCCATGGGCGACGAACCGGTGCGGCTCGCCACCCCATGGCCCAGCGGCGCTCGACGACTGCGTGGAGAACCCATCCCCGGCCGGACGTCCTGTGGTGGACCCGGCCGAAACTACCCGCCGGCTCCCGCTTCCTGTCAACAGCCGTGCCACCTGCGGCGTTGCGCCAAATCAGCAGGTCAGTACGGAGGGTGCCGGAGTTGGTCGACAGGCCGATGGCACATCGTTCGGCGGTACGCGACGCGACCGTGTCACTCGTTCGGCCGCTCGTAGACGGTGCGCCCGCCGACCATCGTGCGCACGCACACCGGCAGCGGCAGCCCCGGCGTGAGGTCGGGCAGGCCCGGGGTGCCGGAGCGGGGGTCGGTGGACCAGTTGGCGACCCGCTCGTCGGGGACCTGCACGACGAGTTCGCCGTGCTGCCAGACGGCCAGGTCGGCCGGTGCGCCGGGGACCAGGACGCCCGCGTCGTCGCGGCGGGCGGCCCGCCAGCCGCCCCGGGTGTGAGCGGTGAACGCGGCCCGTACCGAGACCCGGTGCTCGGGCGTGCGGTGGAAGGCGGCGGCGCGCACGGTGCCCCACGGGTCGAGCGGCGTGACGGGGCTGTCCGAGCCGAGGGCCAGCGGCACTCCGGCGCGCAGCAGGGCCGCGTACGGGTTGAGCGTGCGGGCCCGCTCGACGCCGAGCCGCTGGGCGTACATGCCGTCCTCGCCGCCCCAGGCGGCGTCGAAGGCGGGCTGGACGGAGGCGGTCAGACCCAGTTCGGCGAACGCGGCGATGGTCTCCGGGGTGAGCATCTCGGCGTGCTCGACCCGGTGCCTGGCGGCGCGGACACGGGCGAGCCCGACCTTCTCCGCGGCGGTGCGCACCCCGGCGATGACGGCCGAGACGGCGGCGTCGCCGATGGCGTGGAAACCGGCCTGCAACCCGGCCTCGGTGCACAGCGCGACGTGCGTGGCGATGGCGGTCGGGTCCAGGTACTGGGTCCCGGTGCTGGGCGGGGCGTCGGCGTACGGCGCGTGCAGGCAGGCCGTGTGGGAGCCGAGCGCGCCGTCCACGAAGAGGTCGCCGGCGGCGCCGACGGCGCCCAGTTCGCGCACCTTCTCCAGGTCGCGGGCGCTGCTCGCGGCCTCGGCCCAGTAACCGATGACGCGGGGGCCCGCCGTCTGGGCGGCGATGCCCAGCAGGCCGGTCAGGTCGGCCTCGCTGGAGATGTCGGGGCCCGCGCACTCGTGGAGGGTGCCGATGCCGAGCGCGGCGGCCCGCCGGAGCGCGGCGCGCTGTGCGTCGGCCCGCTGGGAGTCGGTCACGTTCGCGAACGCCGCTGCGCGGACCGCGTGGTGGGCGTCGGCGGTCAGCGGCGCGTCGCCCTGGTAGCCGGCGCGCCCGGTCAGGTCGCCGACGCGGTCGAGCAGGGCGGTGGTCGCGACGGCGGAGTGCACGTCCACGCGGGTGAGGTAGAGCGGCCGGCCGCCGGTGGCCTGGTCCAGCTCCGTACGGGAGGGGGCGCGCCCTTCGGGCCAGCGGGAGGAGTCCCAGCCGTGGCCGAGCAGCACCGCGTCGCCGGGGTGCGCCGCGGCGTGGGCGCGCACCAGATCGAGCGCCTCGGTCAGGGTCGAGGCCGCGGTGAGGTCGAGGCCGGTGCGGGCGAGCCCGGTGGCGGTGGTGTGCACGTGTGCGTCCGTGAACGCGGGCGTGACGAGCGCGCCGGCGAGGTCGATGACCTCGTCGACGCCGTCGGCGAAGGAGTCGGCCGCGCCCTCGGAGCCGACCCAGGCGACGCTGCCGCGCTCGACGACCATCGCCGTCGCGAAGGGGTCGGCGGGGCTGTGCACGGTGCCGCCGCGCAGCAGCACGGTGCCGCCCTCGGTCGGCGGGATGCCGGCGCTGGGGCCTGCGGCGGGGATGAGGTCGCTCACGGGGTTCGCCTCGCGGTGTCGTTCGTCGGGTGGACGGCGGTGGCGCGCCGGGGAGGTCACTCCCCCGCGAGCCGGCGCCAGGGTGTCAGTGTCGCCGGGCCCGGTTCGGCTCCCGCGCCGGGGGTGGGCCGCGCGCCGGGGCACCGGGGTGCGCCGCGGGCGCGCGGACGCGTCCGGCGCCCGCGGCGCGCACGCCGGGTCGGCTGGTGGGGCGCTCGGCCTGGCCGGGCCCGGGGCGCCGCCGGGCGCTCGCGCGGCCGGCGGGTCAGGTGCGATCAGATGCGGGGCGGGCGGGCCTCGTACGGCGTGGACAGCACGACCGTGGTGCGGGTGGAGACGCCGGCCAGCGAGCGGATGCGGGTCAGGAGGTGCTCCAGTTCGAGCGGGGTCTCGACGCGCACCTTGAGGATGTAGTTCTCGTCGCCCGCCACGCTGTGGCACGCCTCGATCTGCGGGACCTCGGCGAGCCGGTCGGCGATGTCGTCGGGCGCGCTGGGGTCGAAGGGTTTGACCGAGATGAAGGCCGTCAGCGGCAGCCCGACGGCCTCGGGGTCCACGACGGCGGCGTAGCCACGGATGACACCGCGCTGTTCCAGGCGTCGGACCCGCTGGTGCACCGCCGAGGTGGACAGGCCGGTGGCCTTGCCCAGGTCGGTGTAGCTCATGCGCCCGTCATTGACGAGCAGTTCCACGATCTGTCTGTCCAACTCCTCCACCCCGTCACCCTATGGGGTAGCGGGCGTTGAGGCACAGCCGACGAGCACCCGGGCGCGCGCCGCACCTGCACGGGGCATGTGACGAATGCCACAGCCAGGGGGCAGGGGCATGGGCGCGCCGGCGATTACCGCCACCGCCGGACGGGAAATGCTTGCTGTGGTCGAGGCTGCCTTGTCGCCTTGTCGACCTGACCCGAGGGGGAGAAACACCATGCCCGGTCTTGAACGCCTGGACAGTGGCGAGAGCGATGTCTACGAGACGTACGAGATGTTCCGGGTGACGTGCCCGGACTGCGCACGCCCCATTGCCCTGCTCGCCGACGAGGACGTGCTGCCCGAGCACGCGCTGTGCCCGTCCCCGTGGAACCCGTTCGGGCTCACGGTCTGCCCGGGCACCGGCCGTGGCGTCGCCGACGCGGTCCCCGCCGACGACGCCTCGGGTTCCCAGGAGCAGGACGCGGCGCTGCTCCTGACCCTTCCGGAGAGCCTGGACTGGAGGACGCAGCCGTTCTCGCACATCGGCGGCCACGCCTCCCGTCCGGTGCAGGTGCCGCGCCAGCCGACGCGCGGACACTAGCGCCTCGGTCGGGCGCCCCGGGGTCCGCCCCGTCAGCGCCCGACCTCACCTTCGCCCCGGTGCCCGCGGCGAGCGGCGGTGGGCCGCCCGCGGCACATCGCCCCGGCCGGCCCCGTCAGCCCCGGTCACGACCGGTCAGCCGCCGTCCAGCGCGGCGCCTGACGTCTCGTCACAGCTCGAGCCGCGGCGCCTGACGGCTCGTCACAGCTCGAGCTGGGCCTGCACCGGCAGGTGGTCGCTCGGGAACTGTCCGTCGAGCGAGAAGGTGTTGATCGAGGCGTAGCTGGTGTGGATGCCCGGCGAGGTGAGGATCCAGTCGATGCGCTCGCCGTCCGGGACCAGCGGCCGGTAGCCGTGGAAGGTCGCGTACAGCTTCCCGCGCTCCTCGGCGCGGTCCCAGGTGTCCACGAGGCCGCCCGAGCCCAGCAGCGTGTCGCAGACCGGGTTCTGGTGCGCCGGTACGTTGAAGTCGCCGGTGACGATGCGCGGCACGGCCGGGTCGAGGCCGCGCAGCCGCTCGGCGATCAGGTCGGCGGAGCGCTCGCGCGCGCTCTGGTTGCGGTGGTCGAAGTGGGTGTTGAGGGCGTAGAACTGGCCACCGCTACGCAGATCACGGAAGCGCACCCAGGTGGCCATGCGCACGACCGCGTTGCCCCAGGTGTTGGAGCCGATCACGTACGGCGTGCCGGACAGCCAGAAGTGGTCGTACTCCAGCGGGGCCAGCCGCTGGGTGTCGTAGAAGACGGCCATGAACTCGCCCCGGCTGCCGCCCTCACGGCCGGTGCCGACCCAGTCGTAGCGCGGCCCCAAGTCCTGTGCGATGTCCCGGATCTGGGAGTACACGCCCTCCTGGGTGCCGAGCAGGTGCGGGCGCTCGCGGCGGAGAAGCGTGCGCATGACGGGGCGGCGTTCGGCCCAGGAGTTGGGGCGGGTGTCCGAGGCATAGCGCAGGTTGAACGTCATGGCGCGTAGCTGGCTGGCGCTGCTGCCGGGGGCTGCCGGGGCCGCGGCCGTCGCCGGGGCGGCGGCCGACGGGGTGGCGGCGTGGGCGACGCCGGCGGTCAGGGGGAGGGCCAGGGCGGCGGCTGCCGCCGCGCGCATTCCGTCGCGGCGGCTGAATCCGGTCGCCTCGGCGGGGGCGGTCGGTGCGGTGGGGGCGACGGCGGGGGAATCGGTCATGGTTGCTCCAGTGGTCGATTGCTACGCACACCTGGCCAGGCACGGCCTGGGCACAGCGAAGTGTGCGGGCGACCGGTGTGCCGCGCGTGGCATGCGGACGCCGGGGGCGCGAACGGCCGGTGACTCCCCCGGGGTACGCCGCCACGCGCCCCCGCACGCCCCCGCGCGGACGGCCACGGCTGCCGTTGGCGCGGCACGGGCCCGGGAGGGGCGCACGGGCGCCCCACGGTCCGTTGAACGGCGAACGGCGCGGCACCCCGCGTCCGGGGTGCCGCGCCGAGACGGTGCGCCGCGGGCTGTCGCCGCCGCTGGTGGCGGCGAGCGCTGGCGCGGGTGGGTCAGCGGGACTCGCGGCCCGCGATCTGGCGGGCGATGACCATGCGTTGGATCTGGTTGGTGCCCTCGACGATCTGGAGCACCTTGGACTCGCGCATGTAGCGCTCGACGGGGAAGTCGAGCGTGTAGCCGTAGCCGCCGAGGAGTTGCACCGCGTCGGTGGTCACGCGCATCGCGGTGTCCGTACAGAACAGCTTGGCCATCGCCGCCTCCTTGGAGAACGGCCGGCCCGCGTCGCGCAGCCGGGCGGCCGTCAGGTACAGCGAGCGGCCCGCCTCGATCTGGGTGGCCATGTCGGCCAGCATGAAGCGCAGGCCCTGGAAGTCGGCGATCGGGCGGCCGAACTGCTGGCGCTCGGCGGTGTAGCGCAGGCCCTCGTCGAGGGCGGCCTGGGCGACGCCGATGGCGCAGGCGGCGATGCCGAGGCGGCCGGCGTCCAGCGCGGCGAGGGCGATCGAGAAGCCCTGCCCCTCGTCGCCGATGCGCCGCTCGTCGCCCACCCGCACGCCGTCGAAGTGGACCTGGGCGGTGGGCGAGCCCTTCATGCCCATCTTGCGCTCGGGCACCGCGGCCGAGAGCCCCTCGGTGTCGCCGGGCACCAGGAAGGCGGTGATGCCGCGCGGGCCCTGGTCGCCGGTGCGGGCGAGGACGGAGTAGAAGTCGGCGACGCCGCCGTGCGTGATCCACGCCTTGGTGCCGTCGATGGTCCAGTCGTCGCCCGTCCGCGCGGCACGGGTGACCAGCGAGGCCGCGTCGGAGCCGGAGGCCGGCTCGGAGAGGCAGTACGCGCCGAGCACGCCACCGCCGAGCATCACGGGCAGGTGCTCGGTGCGCTGCTGCTTGCTGCCGAACTCGGCGAGCGCGTGGCAGGCCAGGGTGTGCACGCTGACGCCGAGGCCGACGGTGAGCCGGGCCGCCGCGAGCTCCTCCAGGACCTGGAGGTAGACCTCGTAGGGCTGGCTGCCGCCGCCGTACTCCTCCGGGTAGGGGAGCCCGAGCAGGCCGGAGGTGGAGAGCAGGGCGAAGACCTCGCGCGGGAAGTGCCCGGCGTCCTCTTCTTCCGCCGCCTGTGGCCGGATTTCGCGGTCGGCCAGATCGCGTACCAGCGCAAGCAGGTCACGGGCCTCCTCGGTGGGCAACTGTCGCTCCACCGGCTGCGGGCCGGGATGGGTCATGGCGGCGCTCTCCTCCCTGTTGGGGTGCTCATCGGCGCGGCGGCGAGGACGCTCGGGTACGGCGGCTCCACCGAAATGTGCGGCTCAACCGATCTTCCCTCGCCGGGTTACGAACCGGGATGACCTGCGGCTGTAGCGGGTTGGAGTATGCCCGATCAGCGGCTCCACGTCACCGGTCGACGATCAGGTTCCGTCACGCGGGAAATGGTCCGAACCATTGACCGCAGTGGTCTAGTCCTTCTACGGTTTCCCCGCAGAAGAGAACGCGTTCATGTCAAATCTGCGTTCTTCGCACTGATCCCCCCACCTCTCCCCCACCGAGGAGACTCCATGGTCAGATCACAGCGCACCCGTACCCGGCTCCCCGCGATGGTCACGGCCTTCGCCGCGTCGGCCGCGGTTCTGGTCGGCACGCTGTTCACCGGCGCGGGACCGGCCACCGCGGACGCCTCGGGCGACCCGCAGGGCGGGAAGCAGGCAGGGTCCGCGGTCACCGCGCAGCGTGACCAGGCGCCGCAGACCACCCCCGCCACCACCCCCACCAAGGCCGCCGCCGGTAACAAGGTCGTCGGCTACTTCACCAACTGGGGCGTCTACCAGCGCAATTACCACGTCAAGAACATCGAGACGTCCGGTGCCGCGAACAAGCTGACCCACATCAACTACGCGTTCGGCAACGTCCAGGGTGGCAAGTGCACCATCGGCGACAGCTACGCCGACTACGAGAAGGCGTACACCGCCGACCAGAGCGTCGACGGCAAGGCCGACACCTGGGACCAGCCGCTGCGCGGCAACTTCAACCAGCTCCGCAAGCTCAAGGCCAAGCACCCCAACCTCAAGGTGATCTGGTCCTTCGGCGGTTGGACCTGGTCCGGCGGGTTCGGGCAGGCCGCGCAGAACCCGGCCGCCTTCGCCGACTCCTGCTACAAGCTGGTCGAGGACCCGCGCTGGGCCGACGTCTTCGACGGCATCGACATCGACTGGGAGTACCCGAACGCCTGCGGCCTGACCTGCGACACCAGCGGCAAGGACTCGCTGACCAAGGTGCTGTCGGCGCTGCGGTCGAAGTTCGGGCAGAACAACCTGATCTCGGCCGCCATCTCGGCCGACGCCTCCAAGGGCGGCAAGCTGGAGGCGGCCGACTACAAGTCCGCGGCGGCCGTCACGGACTACATCATGCCGATGACGTACGACTTCTTCGGCGCCTGGGACGCGAAGGGCCCGACGGCCCCGCACTCCCCGCTCACCTCCTACCCGGGCATCCCGAAGGAGGGCTTCAACTCGGACGCCGCGATCCAGAAGCTCAAGGGCTTCGGCATCCCGGCCGACAAGTTGCTGCTCGGCATCGGCTTCTACGGCCGCGGCTGGACCGGCGTCACCCAGAAGGAGCCGGGCGGCACCGCGACCGGCCCGGCGCCCGGCAAGTACGAGCAGGGCATCGAGGACTACAAGGACCTCAAGACCCGCTGCCCCGCCAACGGCACCGTGGGTGGCACCGCGTACGCCCACTGCGGCAACCAGTGGTGGAGCTACGACACCCCGGCCACCATCGGCGGCAAGATGAACTACAAGAACCAGCAGGGCCTGGGTGGAACCTTCTTCTGGGAGCTGAGCGGGGACACCTCGGGCGGCGAACTGGTCAAGGCCATCAGGTAACCACCGTCGGGTGACCGCGGCGCGCCGCGGCCCCCGTGTCACAGGGCGGGAAGCCGGATCACCGGCTTCCCGCCCTCCGTCGTGCTCGCGCGCCCCGGGCGCGCCCCTACCGCGGTGGCGCCGTCGGGGCCGGGCACTGGGGCGCGAACGCCTCGATGGCGCACAGGGTGTCCCGCAGCCCGCGCTCCAGCAGCGCGCGCACCTCGTCCCGGGCCAACTCCGGGCGCTGTAGCCAGTCGAGGGTGACGCCCTCGACGCCGGCCATCCACCCGATCAGCGCGAGCCTGGCCACCGCCGGCGGCTCGCTCAGGCCCCACGCCAGCTCGCCGATGGTCGAGATGAGCCGCTCCCGGACCGCGTCGCGGATGGCGAGCACCTGGGAGTCGAAGCCGACGCCGCCGGTGACAATCGCCCGGTAGGCGGCCTGGTGGTGCTGGGCGTAGCGCAGGTAACCGTCGATGGTCTGGCGCACCCGCTCGCCGGGCGGCAGGTCCCGGGTGCGCTCGGCGCGGGCGACGAGTTCGGCGACGGACTCCTCGATGATCGCGAGGTAGTAGCCGCGCTTGCTCTTGAAGTAGTAGTAGATGAGCCCCTTGGCGACCCCCGCGTGGCGCGCGATGTCGTCCATCGACAGGGCGTCGTACGAGGTGTCGGCGAACAACCCGCGTCCGGTCGCGATGAGTTCGGCCCGCCGCGCCTGGGAGCGCTCGGAGCCGCCCTCGGTCTCGGAAGCCCCACGTCCGACCCGTTGACTATTATTCAAAATCGCGCCTACTCTCCAACTGCCGTGAGACTTCCGCAGTATGGCAGAGGGACACCGGATGGCGGATCGCTCTCACCACGGCTGCGTCGTGCCGCGTTCGGAGACGCCCCCGCCATGGGCACCCGCTCGCCGCCGACCGCAGTGCAGTGCCTCCGTACCGACGCGCGACCGCTCCCGCGACCGCGTGCCGCCCCTCCCCTGCTGCCCGCGGGGAGGCTCATTCCTTGTGGAGGGCGCCGTGAAGGCATCTCAGGAACGGCTGCCGGAAGGCAGGACAGCGTGGAAGCGGACGGCCGTGGTGGGGTTGCCCGCGGTGCTCGCGGTCGGCGCGATGGCGACCATGATGGCGCAGGGCGTGCTGGCCGCGTCCTTCGCCGTCTCCGGCACGAGCTTCCAGGTCGCCTCGTCCAAGCTGACCAGCGACGGGCTCGCCTCGTACGTGGAGACCGACCGCTCCCTGGACGGCAAGGGGCACCCGGTCTCGCTGCTGGGGCTCGACCAGGCCACCCTCAACGACATCTGCCAGGCCGCCGAGGTCAAGACGCCGCTCGGCACGGTGACCTTCAAGCTGACGGCGGGCGGTGACGCCGGCAAGGTGACCGCCAGCAACCTGATCATCGACGCGGAGGACCTAGCCGGCGACGCCCGCTTCGGCACGGTCGAGCTCGGCCGCGACGCCTCCACCCTCAACGAGACGCCCGGCATCCGTGGGGAGAAGGGGAAGTTCGGGCTCCAGGCCGGGAACATCGAGGTGGCCGACGTGAAGTCGCACGCCTGGTCCGCCACCGGCGGCAACTTCCGGCTCAAGGGGTTGAAGCTCGGCGTCAGCCTGGGCGGCGACAAGTGCTTCTGAGCCGGGGCCGGGCGCGCGAGGCGCGACGTGGGGCGCCGACCGGCACCGCCGTCGGGGCCCGGCCCACCCCGTCGGGCCCCCGCGCGCGGTGCCGGGCCGCGCTCCAGGGGCTGCCGCTGCCCCGCCAGCGCGCGGCCTTCCGTGGCTGGCGGCGCACCCGGCCGTTCTGGGCGGGCCTGCTGCTGGTGCTCGGCGGGCTCGAACTGATGGCCATCCCGCTGTCGCCGCTGACCGTCCTCGTCAGCCTCGGCCTCGGTGGGATCGCGGCGATCGGCATCGGCATCGCGCTGGTCGTCGCGGGCCTGTTCCTGTGGTTCGCGCCCCGCGCCCGGCACTACGTGAGCATCAACGCGTTGCTGCTCTCCGTACTCTCCTTCGCCGCCACCAACCTCGGTGGCTTCCTGATCGGCATGGTGCTGGGCATCGTCGGCAGCGCCATGGGCTTCGGCTGGACGCCGCGCGAGGCGCCCCAGGCCCCGGCCGGCCCGCCGCCCGGGCCACCCTCCGGGCAGTCCGACGACCCGGGCCGGGGCGGCCCGTCGGGCGACGCGGCGGCCCCTGGCCCTCCGTACGGTGACCCGGGCGCTGGACGCGATGCCCGAGGCGAGGACGCCCCGGCCGACGGCGCCGGCTCCCGCGGCGCGGCGGAAGGCCCGAGGTCGCCGACGCCACCGGAGGGGGCCGGCGGCAGGGCGGTGGCGGACGCGGGCGGGGCGGAGGGGCCCGGCCCGGGCCCGGCCGGCGCGCCGAGGTCCGCCCGGCGCCGGCGCGGCGGCGGGGCGCTGCGGGCGCTCGCGCCGCTGGTGCCGGCCGTCGCGCTGCTGGCCGCCGTGGGGGTCCCCGCGCGCGGCGCGCCACTGCCCGGCGGCGCTGCCCCGGCCCCGCTCGCCGCGACGGGCGCGCACACGGCCCCGGACGGGACCGGCCCGCCCGGGGCCGTGGGCGGGCGGACGCCGCGCGAGCTGACCGCCGCGCTGGCACCGGCGCCGCGGCGGGGCGCCACACCGGTCCCGACCGCCGGCCCCGGGGAGCGCGCGCCGGCGGCCGACGGGCCAGGGTTCCCGGTGGCGGCCACCCCCGCGACCATCACCACCACCCGGTTCACCCCGCACGGCTTCCTCGTGGCGGGCGTGACCGAGTTGCCCACCGCTCGCGGGCCGCTCAAGGTGATGGTGCTCAAGATGCGGGCCGCCTCGCTCACCGACTACCGGATGCGGACCCGCGACGGCTCGCCCGAGCTGGACCTGGGGGCCGACTCGCTGGAGCTGTCCGGCCACGTGACGCTCTACCTCAGTCGGTTCAAGGGCTGCGTCGAGGGCCTGCTGTGCCTGACCTTCACCCCGGACCGGCTGCCGGTGCCGCCGCTCGTGCCGCCGCTGATCTTCCTCACCGACGTCGAGGCCGACCAGGCGCTCGTGACCGCCGACTCGATCACCACCGACGGACTGACCCTGACCCCACACGCCTGAGACGCGCCCGGCGGGGCGCGTCCGGCCCGGGCTCCACGGCGGCGCACCCCGGTGCCCCGGTGCGGTGGCCGGTGGCACGGGTCCGTGCCAGCCTGAGACCATCCGCAGCCCCACCGGGAGGTCTCACCACAGTGCCGTGGCGACTGCGAACCCCGAGGTTCACCAACGGCCTCTTCGTCCTGCTGCTCGGGTACCTGGTGACGATCGTCGTCATCGACGAGCTGACCTCGCGCTACCTGCGATTGGACGTGTACGCGGCGGTGGCCCCGATGGTCGCCGCCGCGCTGTGTGCCTACCGCCACGCGATCGTCATCGGGGCCCTGGACTTCGTCGCCATGACCGTCATCTACGGCGTGCTGCCCTCCAGCGTGCCGACGGTCGCCCGGGCCGGCGCGATCCTCAGCAACGCGCTGATGGTCGGCGCGAGCATCGCGGTGGCCAGGCTGCTGCGCGACCGCGAGGAACTCCTGGAGCGCGAGCGCGCCACCGGCGAGGCCGCGCAACGGGCCCTCCTGCGCCAGCTCCCTCTGCGGACCCAGGACGTCGTCGTCGACGGCTTCTACGTCTCCTCGCAGCGGGACGCCCTGGTGGGTGGCGACCTGTACGAGGCGGTGCAGACCCCGTACGGCACCCGCGTGCTCATCGGCGACGTACGCGGCAAGGGGCTGAGCACGCTGGGCGCGGGCGCGGCCGTGCTGACCGCGTTCCGCGAGGCCGCCTACCACCGCCGCAACCTCACCAGCGGCGTGCTCGCCATGGAGCAGGGCCTGGCCCGCTACAACGCCTCCCGTGAGGGGCGGGAGCCGCTGGAGGCGCAGGAGCGGTTCGTGACGGCCCTGGTCCTCGGCACGGACGGCGGCGCCGGGGCCCCTGCGGACGCGGCGGCGCGGGAGGAGCCGATGTCGCTGCTCGTCGTGGACTGCGGCCACGTCGCGCCGTACGTGATCGGGCCCGACAACGCCGTACGCGAGGTCGAGCTGGCCGAGCCGGGGTTGCCGCTGGGCCTCGGCGAGCTGGCCGACCATCCCCGGGCCGTCCAGCGGGTCGTGCTGCCGCCCGGGTGCCGGCTGCTCGCCTGCACCGACGGGGTGACCGAGGCGCGCGGCGCGGATGGCTCGTTCTATCCGTTGGCGGCCCGGCTGCACCGGTGGGCGGCGCTGCCGACCTCCGAGTTGCTGAGCCGGTTGCGTGCGGATTTGGACGCGCACACCGGTGGCCAACTGCAGGACGACGCCGCCGCGTTGATCATGGAGCGGCTGGCGATGCCCGATCAGCGGGCGCTGGAGGCGGCCCGCGACTGACGGCCGGCCGCGCTGCCCGCACCCCGCCGGCATTGGTGCAGACCAGGTCAGGGCGGCGACCGTGGCCCGGCGCGCGCCGCACGCCGACAGCGCGTCGGCGGCGTGTACAGACCCCGTCATCCCTATGAAGTCGGCTCCGCGCGGGCGCCAGTTCCCGGCGCGTGCCGGGAGAAACCTCACGTGCCGTGCGGCCGGATCAACAGGGCCGAGATGGGCTGGACCCGTGTCACGATGATGCCGCGTCACGATGACGTCACCACTGTCGTACCGCATCCGACGTCCCCTACCGCCCGCCCGTGCCCTCCGCCACATCCGTCCGTCCAGCACCACCCCCGGCCGCCCCGGGGCCCCGTACCCGGCCTCCGGCGCCCGTCGTCCGCCCCCGTCCGACTCGCCTCGCGCCCGTGCCACCCCGCCAACCCGGCTCCGCCCGCCGCACGCCGCCCGGCCCGCTCCACGCCGGTGCGCACGTGCCACTCCCCACCTGTCCGCCTTCGTCCGTCTTGGAGCGGCGATGACCTCACGTCAGTACAGTCCAGCGCTCATGCTCACCGGCTTCGTCCTGTTGCTCGGTGCCATGTTCGGCATCGCGTACGCCGTCGGCTCGGCAGCCGGCCCGGTCGCCCCCGGCCTGCACCGGTCCGACGACGGAGGTTCCGGCGGCGACATGGGCGACATGGGCGGGATGAACAACCACGGGATGGGCGTCGTCTCGCCGGCGCCCGTCGGCGGGGTGCCGGCCGTGGTCGGAGGCGCCCAGTGACCACGCCCGCCCCGGTCACCACCGAGCTGACCATCGGCGGCATGACCTGCGCCGCCTGTGTCGGCCGCGTCGAGAAGCGCCTCGGCCGCCTCGAAGGCGTCACCGCCACCGTCAACCTCGCCACCGAACGCGCCCACATCACCCACCCCGCGACCCTCTCCACCGCCGAGCTGATCGCCACCGTCGAACGAGCCGGCTACACCGCCGAGCCGCCGCCCCCGCCGCGGCCCGTCGCCACCCACACCACCGAGCTGGCCATCGGCGGCATGACCTGCGCCGCCTGCGTCGGCCGCGTCGAAAAGCGCCTCGGCCGCCTCGAAGGCGTCACCGCCACCGTCAACCTCGCCACCGAACGCGCCCACATCACCCACCCGGCGGGCGTCTCCGTGGCCGAGTTGACGGCCACCGTCGAGAAGGCCGGGTACACCGCCGAGCCGGTGCCGACCTCGGCCGGGCGCGGCGCCACGGGCGACGACGACGCGGAGCCGGGCGCCGACGGCGCGCAGGACCAGCAGGACCAGCGGGAGAAGAAGAAGGCCGCCATCGCCCGCGAGGAGCGGGACCGGCTGCTGATCACGGCTCTGCTGTCGATCCCGGTGCTGGTCATCTCGATGGTCCCGGCCCTCCAGTTCCGCAACTGGCAGTGGGTGTGCTTCGTGCTCTCCACGCCGGTCGCCGCCTGGGGCTCGTGGCCCTTCCACGCACGGGCGGCCCGCGGGCTGCGGCACGGCGCGGCCACCATGGACACGCTGGTCTCGCTGGGCGTCATCGCCGCCTTCTCCTGGTCCACGTACGCGCTCTTCTTCGGCGGCGCGGGCGAGCCGGGCATGGAGATGCCGTTCACGCTGCTGCCCTCCGCCTCGGGCGACACGCCGCACGTGTACCTGGAGGCGGCGGTCGCCGTACCGCTGTTCGTGCTGACCGGGCGGTGGTTGGAAGCGCGAGCACGGCACGGCACCGGCTCCGCGCTGCGCGCGCTCGCCAACCTGGCCGCCAAGAACGTGGTCATAAGGGTGGACGGCGCCGAACGGCGCATTCCCATCGAGCAGTTGCGGGTCGGCGACCTGTTCGTCGTACGACCGGGCGAGCGCGTCGCCACCGACGGCGTGGTCACCGAGGGCGGCTCCGCCCTGGACATGTCGCTGGTGACGGGCGAGAGCGCGCCGGTCGAGGTCAGCCCCGGCTCCGCGGTCGTGGGCGGCGCCGTCAACTCCGGCGGGCTGCTCGAGGTACGGGCCGAGGCCGTGGGCGCCGACACCCAACTGGCGCGCATCACCCGCCTGGTGGAGGACGCGCAGGCCGGCAAGGCCAAGGCGCAGCGCCTGGCCGACGCTGTGGCCGGCATCTTCGTGCCGGTCGTGCTGGCCATCGCCGTCACGGTCTGCGGCTTCTGGCTCGGCGCCGGCGCCGACCCGCAGGCGGCGGTGACCGTCGCCGTGGCGGTCCTGGTCGTCGCCTGCCCGTGCGCCCTCGGCCTCGCCACCCCCACCGCCCTGCTCGCCGCCACCGGGCGCGGCGCCCAGCTCGGCATCCTCGTCAAGGGCCCGCAGGCCCTGGAGGGGCTGCGCCGGGTGGACACCGTCGTGCTGGACAAGACCGGCACGCTGACCATCGGCGAGATGGGCGTCACGCAGGTCACCTGCCGTACGGAGGGGCTGGACGAGGCGACCGTCGTACGCCTGGCGGGCGCGGTCGAACAGGGCTCGGAGCACCCGGTCGGGCGCGCCGTGGTGAGCCACGCGCGGCGCAACGCCGCGGAGGGCGACGGGCTGCCGGCGGTCATCGGCTTCGCCGCGACCGCGGGGCACGGCGTCAGCGGACGCGTGGACGGACACCAGGTGACGGTCTCCCGTCCGGACGCCGAGCCCGCCGACGACGCCCCCCAGGACGGTCAGGCCGCGCTGCCCGCGGAGTTGGCCGACGCCGTACGCGAGGCGGAGAGCACCGGGCACACGGCGGTGCTGGTACGCGTGAACGGCGCGCCGGAGGCCGTCCTCGCGCTGGGTGACAGCCTGCGTCCGGGCGCCTTCCGCGCGGTGGACCACCTCCGTCGCCTCGGCCTGCGCACGGTGCTGGCGACCGGCGACAGCGAGGCGACCGCGCGGGCCGTCGCCGAACGGCTCGGCATCACCGAGGTGCACGCCCGGGCCACCCCCGAGGGCAAGGCCGAGCTGGTGCGCTCGTTGCGCGAGCACGGCCACCGGGTCGCGGTCATCGGCGACGGTGTCAACGACGCGGCGGCGCTGGCCAACGCCGACCTGGGCATCGCCATGGGCGGCGGTACGGACGCCGCGATCGGCGCGGCCGATGTGACGCTGGTACGCGAGGACATGGGCGCGCTGCCGGACGCCGTACGGCTGGCCCGGCGCACGCTCGGCATGGTGCGCTCCAACCTGGCCTGGGCGTTCGGCTACAACGCGGTCACCCTGCCGCTGGCGGCCGTCGGCTGGCTCAACCCGATGGTGGCCGCCGCCGCGATGTCCGCCAGCTCGGTGATCGTGGTCGGCAACAGCCTGCGGCTGCGCGGCTGGCAACCCACCTCGTCCACCGGAGCGCCGGGGCGCCCCCGGCCCAGCAATCCCAGGCCGGGCGGGGGTCGGCCGGCGGGCAACCGTCCCAACAGGTCGCGCGCGCGTGCCACGGCCGCATCGGAGCAGTCATGAGCGAGAAGTCCGTATCCGAGGCGACCGACGCCGCACCCGAGCCCAGCGCGCCCACCGCGGCTGACCCGACCACGGGCGCGACCGGCGCCGGCGCGGGGGGCCCCGCCCCCCGGAAGTCGCGCCTCGCGCTCAACAAGGGCGCGCTGACCGCCGTCCTCGCGCCGGTCATCGCCTGCGCCGTGACGCTCGGCGCGCTCACCGCGTGGACGGCGTCCGGCGCGGCGGGCAGCCCGGCCGAACCCACCCTGGTCGACGCGCGCATCATGCTCCCGTCCAACCCGGAGGCGACGGCCGCGCTGTTCAACCTGACCAACGAGGGTGGCGCCGACGACGCGCTGGTGCGCGTCTCGACGCCGGCGAAGGCCGGTCGGGTGATGCTCAGCCGCAACGTGCACGAGAACGGCGTGGGCACCATGCAGATGGTCTCCGCGGCCTCGCTGCCCGCCGGGGGCAAGCTGGAGATGTCGGCGACCGGGCTCGACGTCATGGTCGAGAACCCGCCGCCGATGCGGCTGGGCGAGCGCGTGCCGTTCGTCCTGCACTTCCGCGACAGCGAGCCGATGCGGGTCAACGCCCTGGTGGTGCGGCCGGGCAGCTAGAGCACGGCGCGCATCCGCTGCCCCTCGGCGAACGGGGGCAGCGGCTCCGGGCGACTCCCCCTCCGCCGCGCGCGCCCCAAGGGCCCCGCCACGACTCGTGGCGGGGCCCACTGGCGTCCACGGCCGGGTGCCTCGGGGGTCTGAGGGGCCGGCCGTGTCGCAAGCGTCGGGCGACGGCACGGACTTGCCGTACGCGACAGGTGACCGCACGGACTTGCCGTACGCGTCGGGCGGCCGTACGGACTTGCCGTAGGCATCGGGCGCCCGTACGCGTCGGGCGGAGGCCCGCGATTCGCCCCGCGAGCCCCCGCCCAGTCGGCCTACCTCAGCGGGCCCCGGCCAGTTCCGGAACGCGCGCCCGCGTCCCGCCGACGCCCGGCCCGGCGCCCACCGCCGGGCGCCCCGAGCCCACGCCGGGGCCGGAGCCCACGCCGGGGCCGGAGCGCGTGGCCGTGGGCGCGGCAGCCCGCGCCGGCACGCCGCCCGCCCGGGCGGCTGCCCGCGCGCCCCGGTCCGCCGCCCCGCGGGCCGGCGCCCCCGGGGGCGCAGCCGCTTCAACGCCGGCCTGTGCCATGTCCGGCGCCGACCCGTGGCCGGCCCGCTCCGCGCTCGCCAGTTGCTCGATCAGCGCCTCGCGGGCCCGCGCGACGCGCGAGCGCACGGTACCCACCGGGCAGTTGGCCACGAGCGCGGCCTGCGCGTACGGCAACCCGAGGAGCTGGGTGAGCACGAACGCCTCGCGCCGCTCGTACGGAAGCTGCCCCAAGAGTTGGGACAGGGCCACCCCCTCGTCGAACCCCGGCAACTCGCGGGACTGCGCCAACTCGGCCGCGGTCTGCCAGTCGTCGGTGTCGGACAGGCGTGGCCGGGCCGCGTTCCAGCGCAGCCGGTCCACGACCGTGTAGCGGGCGATCGACAGCAGCCAGGTACGGGCCGACGACCTGCCCTCGAAGCGGGGCAGGCTGCGCAGCGCCCGCAGGTACGTCTCCTGGACGAGGTCGTCGGCCGACTGCGGGTCGTTGCTCAGCCGCGAGACGTACCGCCACACGTCGCGTTGGGTGGCCCGGATGAACTGGTCCACCGCCTCGGCGTCGCCGCCGCGCGCCGCCAGCGCCCACGCGGTCACCGCCTCGTCGTCGCGCTCATACACGGGCACCACCGTGCTCCGCGTCGTACTGCCCCAGTGCACGCACGGCGCCGGCCCGTGGGCCGTGGGCGCGGGGGGCGCCGCACGGCCCGGGCGCGGCAGCGGGGACCATGGCCGGGTGCACTGTTCCGATTCCCGTACCGCGCTCTCCGCCAGGGTCGACGGTGAGGCGCTGCCGCCCGGTGTCACCGGGCCGGTTCTCGACGCCCATCTGCACGGCTGCGCCGACTGCAGGCTCTGGGAGCGTCGCGTGCTGGCCCTGCGCGAGTGGACCACCCGCATCGGCGGCACGGCGCTCTAGCCGCGCGCGGCCGGCCGCGACGGCGGGCGCGCCGCCGCCCCACCGCCACGCGCTGACCGGCGGCGTTCGGCGCGCTCGACGCGGCGGGCTCGTACGGGCCGTGCCGTGGGTCGCGGTGCGGGTCGCGGCGCACGCGCGCGACGAGCACCGCGACGTCACGGGCTCGGCGGCGCGGGCGTACGGGGCCACCGGGGCCGTCGCGGCGCGGCCGGCGGCCGAACCAGCCGATCGGCGGGCGGCCGTACGGGGCACGGCCGCGACCGTACGCGCGTACCGCACGGCCTGAGCGCCGGGTGTCGCGTGCCCGGCCGCGCCGGGCGGCGTCCAGGTACGGGAGGGTGCGGCGGCGGGCGGCTGGGCCATGGCGCGGGCCGTAGGCCGGGGGCGGGTGGGGTGGTCGGGCCGGCTGCCGCCGGCCTCGGGGGCGGGGCGCGGCGCCACGCGCCGGGCCGGTGCTGCCCGGAAGAGGGCAGGATTCATCGCCATATGTCCTTCCTGGGTTCCGGCGCGTCGCGGGGGCGCGCCGGCCCCGGCCGCCGAGGGGGCGGGCCGGGAGGTGATCTGCCAACGGGAGGTGCCGTCAGGCGACGGCGATCCCCGGTGGCGGACCACGGGTGGCGATGACGTGAACGAGCAGCAGGAGCCGCGGGCGGCGGGCCTCGTGGGACCCGCGGGAGCGGCCGTGTTCGGGCTGCGGTCCGGGCGCGGTGTCGCCGAAGAGCACGTACAGCGGCGCGAACAGCCGCACGGCCAGCGCCCGCCCGACGCGGAAGGCCGCCTGCTCGCCGCCGCACAGCCAGACCCCGCAGACCAGCGCGACCAGCAGGTGGGCGGACCACATGCCGAGTCCGCCGTGCCCGTCGTGCAGGGCCATGGTGTGCGCGGAGGAGAGCACGTCCTGGCCCAGCCCGGCGACGTGCTGGCCGAGGCCGTCGCCGTCGGCCGCCGAGCCCTCGCCGCTGACCAGCGGGTTGGACAGGCCGCAACTGGGCGGCAACACGGCCTCGCCGGCCGCGATGCGCTCACGGAGGGCGTCGGAGGCCCCGGCCGCGGACGGTGCGGCGTGGGCGTGCTGCCCGTGCCCCGCGCCGTGCCCGCCGACGCCGGTCTGCGCGACGCTGAACAGCGTGTGCAGCGCCATCTGGGCCCCGGCCGTCAGCGACATGATCAGCAGCGGCCCGCGCTCCCGGCCGGCCGCGCACCAGGCCGCGCCGCCCGTGCCGAGCAGCGCGACGCCGACGGCCCAGAGCGGAATGGGAGTGGCGGACATGACGACGTGTCCGGCGGCGGCGAGCAGCACGCAGACCGCCGCGAACACCGCTGCTCGCAGCCCCCGTAGAACGTGCCCCGCTTCCATGACGCACACATCGTTGCACCCGCGGTCAGAGCGGTGACGTGCGGGGGCGTGAATCATCGAGGAGGGCGCGAAGCGCCGCCCCGCACCTCGGCCCGTGGGTACGGGGCGGTGGAGGGCCGCCGGCTCGGGGGGAGGAGCCGCGGCCTGGTCCGTCGCGCTGTCGCTGTCCTGGTTCCGCTCGACTCCCGGGGGCGCCACGCGCCACGGGAGCCATGGTGCACGCACGGTCGGCGCACGCCCCTGGGGGCGCCGTAACCGCGTTCTCGGCCGTTCATAACGCCCCATACTGGCGCGTACCGACGGCGGTTCCCGCGCACTGGCCGCGCGCGTCGCCGCGCCGTGGTGGCCGCCACGCGCCGGGTCGCCCCGACTCGCCTCCCGCCAGTCAACTGCCTTCGGGCGGCTGGTGGCAGCGTGTGCGCGCCGCGATGATGGGTGCGCCGCGCACACCCCGTGTGAACGCGGGGGGCGGCGGACGCCGTTCGCGGGCGTGTTCCTCCGCATCCGGGGCATTCACCTGGCAGGGGGCATTGGGTACCGCAGAACGGACGAGGAACATGAGAACGAAGAGTGGCGTAGTGCCCGACACGACGGACGGCCGACGGCCGTCCCCCACGGCCCCGCGAGCCGAGCAGTGCCCGAACTGCGGGGGTCAGCTGGCCGTCAACCAGGACGGCTGGAAGATCTGCCACACGTGCGGATACGCCTCTCCACCGTAGATCGTCCGGTGCGAGTGCAGGAGGCAGGCCCCGTGGTCAACCCGTCGCTCAACGCGTCCGTCAACCCATGGCTGGCGATGACGCCCGGAACCGACCCCGCTGACAGATCCCGGGCGGTGCACGCCGGCTGGGAGCAGTTCCTCGCCCACGGCGCCGTCACCCCGTCGGTGCGGCCGGTGGTGGCGGACTCGTGGCGGCGGTCCGCCGACGCGCGGGTGGCCAGGGACGGGGTCGCGCCGATCGCCCTGGAGGCGGGCGACCTGGAGGCGTACCGCAGCGAACACCCGCTGGCCCGAGTGCTGCCGCTCTTCCGTGAACTGCTGGGCGCCGTCGCGCACGACGGCGCCCACCTGTTCGCGGTCTGCGACGAGTTGGGTCGCATGCTCTGGGTCGAGGGCCACCGCGGCGAGCTGCGACGGGCCGAGCGCATGAACTTCGTGGCGGGCGCCCGCTGGGACGAGCGGCACGCGGGCACCAACGCGCCGGGCACGGCGCTGACCGTCGGCCACCCGGTGCAGATCTTCTCGACCGAGCACTTCAGCCGCCCGGTGCAGCCGTGGACCTGCGCGGCGGCGCCGGTGCGCGATCCGTACACCGGTCGACTGCTCGGCGCCATCGACATCACCGGCGGCGACCATCTGGCCGCCCCGCACAGCCTGGCCCTGGTGCAGGCCACGGCGCGGGCCGCCGAGGCGCAACTCGCCACTCTCGATCGCCCCACGGCCAGTGCCGACGCGGACCCCGGCGTGTCCGTGAGCGCGCTGGGGCGGGACGAGGCGCTGCTGGTCACGCACGGGCGACGGCTGCGCCTGAGCCGCCGGCACAGCGAGATCGTGGTACTCCTGGCCTGCCACCCCGACGGCCTGACCGGCGACCGCCTGGCGACGCTGCTGTACGGGGAGCGGACGGTGGACCCGGTGACGCTGCGGGCCGAGCTGTCCCGGCTGCGCCGGCGCGTGGGCCCGCTACTCGGCTCGCGCCCGTACCGGCTGTGCGCCCCGGTGCGGTGTGACGTGCTGACGGCGGCGGACCAGTTGACCGCCGGCTGTCCCCACACCGCGCTCCGCACCTACCAGGGCCCGCTGCTCCCGCTGTCGGAGGCGCCGGGCATCCGTCGGCTGCGGGCGGTCCTGGACGACCGATTACGACGCGCCGTGCTCGCCAGCCGGGACGCCGAACTCCTGCGCCGCTGGGCGGAGGCACCGTGGGGCGAGGGCGACCTGGAGGTGCGCGAGGCCCTGCTCGCGGCGCTGCCCGCGCACAGCCCCGACCGCGCGTCGGTGGCCCGTGGCGCGCAGCGGCTGCGCCTGGCGTACGGCCTGCCGGACGGCGACCTGGCGGGATGAGCGGGTGGCGGGGTGGCGGAGTGGTGGGACGAGAGGCGGCAAGGGCGACCGCGCCGCGGCCGGCAACGTCCGCGCAACGTGTCGGTGCCTAGCCTCCGCCCAGCGCTGCCCGCGACGGGAGCGGGCCGCATGTGATCGGGAGGTCGCGCCATGCCCCGCTACGCGAATCCGGGCTCCGATGACTCCGTGGTGAGCTTCCAGTCGCGCTACGACCACTGGATAGGCGGCGCGTACGTGCCGCCGGCCCGGGGCCAGTACTTCGAGAACCCCACCCCGGTCAACGGCCAGCCCTTCACCGAGATCGCCCGGGGCACGGCCGAGGACGTGGAGCGGGCGCTGGACGCCGCCCACGCCGCGGCGCCGGCCTGGGGCAGGACGTCACCGACCGAGCGGGCGGTGCTGCTGAACCGGATCGCGGACCGCATGGAGGCCAGCCTCGAAACCCTTGCGGTGGCGGACAGTTGGGACAACGGCAAGCCGGTCCGGGAGACCCTGGCGGCCGACATCCCACTGGCCATCGACCACTTCCGGTACTTCGCGGGCGCCATCCGCGCGCAGGAGGGCGGCCTGTCCGAACTCGACGCGGACACCGTGGCGTACCACTTCCACGAGCCTCTCGGCGTGGTGGCGCAGATCATTCCGTGGAACTTCCCCCTCCTGATGGCGGCCTGGAAGCTGGCCCCCGCGCTGGCCGCGGGCAACACGGTCGTCCTCAAGCCCGCCGAACAGACCCCGGCGTCGGTGCACGTGTGGCTGGACCTGGTCGCCGATCTGCTGCCGCCGGGCGTGATCAACGTCGTCAACGGCTTCGGCGTGGAGGCCGGAAAACCCCTGGCGAGCAGCGCCCGCGTCGCCAAGATCGCCTTCACGGGCGAGACCACCACGGGCCGGCTGATCATGCAGTACGCGGCCGAGCACGTGAAGCCGGTGACGCTGGAGTTGGGCGGCAAGAGCCCGAACATCTTTTTCGACGACGTCTCCTCCGCCACGGACGACTTCCTGGACAAGGCGATCGAAGGCTTCACCATGTTCGCCCTCAACCAGGGCGAGGTCTGCACCTGCCCGTCCCGGGCGCTGATCCAGCGGGGGCACTACGCGGACTTCCTCGCCGCCGGCCTGGCACGCACCGAACAGATCGTCCAGGGCCACCCACTGGACACCACGACGGCGATCGGCGCCCAGGCGTCCAACGACCAGTTGGAGAAGATCCTCTCCTACCTCGACATCGGCCGCCAGGAAGGCGCCAAGGTCCTCACCGGCGGGGCCAGGGCGGAGCTGGGCGGCGAGTTGGCGGGCGGCTACTACGTCCAGCCGACGGTCTTCGAGGGCACCAACCGCATGCGTGTCTTCCAGGAGGAGATCTTCGGCCCGGTGGTCGCGGTGGCGCCGTTCAGCGACTTCGACGACGCGATCGAGATCGCGAACGACACGCTGTACGGCCTCGGCGCGGGCGTCTGGACCCGCGACGGCAACACCGCCTACCGCGCGGGCCGCGCCATCCAGGCCGGCCGCGTCTGGACCAACTGCTACCACGCGTATCCGGCCCACGCCGCGTTCGGCGGCTACAAGCAGTCCGGCATCGGCCGCGAGAACCACAAGATGATGCTCAACCACTACCAGCAGACCAAGAACCTGTTGGTGTCGTACTCGCCGAAGGCGCTGGGGTTCTTCTAGAAGCGGAAGGAGGGCGCCTGACCTGGGCTTTTGTCGTCGGGCGCCCTTCGGGGCGGGCAGCTAGGCGGCGAGTCGAAATACTCCCCTGCTCCCGATATCGGTCAGCGACAACAAAACCGTGCTGGACGGGCCCAGGCGGTAGCTGTCAGTTCAAGGCATCAGCGTTTCTGGGCGAGAAATGCATGCAGATGCGTGGCGCTATAGATGCAGATACTCAGAAACAGGAGGAACCAGCCCCCACTATTCCCTTTCACGAGCAGGAAAACTGCGAAGACCACACCTGCGAACGTAAAAAAAGAGACGGCAGCTCTGCTCCGGGCATGCCACATGGACGCGCCGTGAACGCGTAAGCGCATGAACTCCCTACATCGCGTCACCGACGACCGCACCGGTCGCCGGACACACAACCTGTCACGCAACGCACGGAACCTACGGAGAACCAGAGCCTGGGAAAACCGGTCAAGAGTGCGATCAGGCCCCACAAACCCCCAGGTCGCTTTCTGCCCTCCCGATCCCCGCAGGCACCATCGATCGCGGTGACACACGACCTGACCGAAACAACGCCTCAGAGGACTCAACTCGATGGGCCCCATCGAGTTGGGCTCAATGGGCCCCACTCGGCGGTGCCCGGCATCGTCACCACAGCCAGGCATTCAAGTGCCACAGTCGGGGCGGGACTCGGGCGTCGCGAGGCGCAACCGCGCGGTGCCGACCCGGTTGCACTGGGGCCCTGGCCGGCGAGTGGGCAGCGAGACGGAGGCGTCCGCGCCAGGCGCGTACGGCGTCCAACGCCTACGAGCTCACCTGGTCGACGGATACAGGCCCTGCGGCACGCGCGACCTGGCCGGCCTGTGAAGAACGACGCGTACCCCGCCCGCATCAAGTAACTCAGGTGCCTGCCACACTGCCCCTCGACGAGGGGTAGGCGACAGGCACCGCGATGGGGGTTCTCCGTGCACCGCTCCAACTGGCCACCGCTTCAAGGCAGCACCCACCCAATCAAGATGAAGGACTGGGGCGACCTGGACCTCATGGACCCCGACGCCGGCGAGCCGCCGGCCGGGGACCAGTTCCTGACGGTCGACAAGGACTGGGTGCGCGTCGACACCGGAAGCAACCCGGAGGCCCCCATCGTCACCCTCTACGCCGGGGACGACCCCGGACCGCAAACCGGCTGGGAAGAAGTCCAGGAGATCACCATGGTCTCCACGACCGGCTTCCTCGCCCTGTGCGACGGCGGATACACCCCCGTACACAAGACGAACCTGGCCACCGCCGGCACCGGTCCCTACGTGATCCGCGTCCACGCCAGCGACCGCTCCAGTGAGGACAAGAAACCCCGCTTCCTCCTCCAGGTCATCCCCGGACAGCGCACGGGCGCCGAGCCCGCGCCGCCTCTCACCACGATCGAGGAGTGCGAAGGACCACTCCTGGTCCGGACGTCCTTCACACAGCCGGATGAGTGGGTACGTCTCCTCGACGCCCTCGACGAAGCCGCGGAGGAGCACCACGCGCCCCTCACCGTCATCGACAACCCCGCCTACGCCGGCCACTCCCCTGCTCAGATCACGGCGCGCATCCAGCACGATGACGAAGACTGGCCCAACATCACGCTCGTCCTCATCGCCGATGAGCGGACGTTGGCCTCCACGGAGTTACCGGTGCTGGCCGTGAACCATCTGTCCGACGATGCCCCCTTCAGGATCACCCTCGCAGCGGCCAGCTCCCTCGTCATCAACATGGAGTTGTCCAGCTCGGACTTCCGCGGATGGGGCCGGGGCGTCGACACCGATGGCATCTACCGGGAAGAGCACTACTGATCGCGGGGAGCGCTGTCCGCTCCCGGTGTCGTAGTGAGGCCCGGTGCCCGCGCGGGAACGGCCGGCCAGCCCTGGAGCGGTGCTTGCTGTGACTGCTTGTGCGTTGGTGTGGTCATGGGTGGGGGAACTTGCTGATGTCGGGCTGTGGGCGGGTGGACTGAGCGCTGGGCATGAACGGTTCGTGTACCGGTTCAACCGGGAGTAGCCGCGGCATTCCGCGCTTGCCTATATGCGCGGGCTGATCGCGCCGCTGGAGCGGAAGGACGGCTGGACGCCTGCGGAAGAGGCCGGGCACGCGGGGCCCGACCCCATCCGACGGCTACTGAACCGGATCGAGTGGAATGCCGACGAGGTGCTGGACGACGTGCGCGACTACGTCGCGCGAGCCTCGCCCGGGTTGGCCGGGCGAGATGTCGAGCGCCCTGGTCGGCCGGCCCGGCGCGCCCGGCCGCTGAAGGACCGCCGTTCAGCTGCTCCACTCCGGCTGGACGTGGGGGGCGTCGGTCGGATGCAGTTCGGGCGGTAGGAGCAGGCAGAAGGGGTGGCCCTCCGGGTCCAGCAGCGTCGCCCACGGTGGATGCCCTGGCCAGTCGGGGGAGGCACCGGGCTGGTGCCCAGGCAGGGTGGCGCCGAGCGCGACGGCCGCTGCCGTCGCCGCCTCCACGTCCCTGACGAAGAGGTCCAGGTGAGCACGCTTGGGCTGGGCCGGACTGTCCGGCCAGGGCGCGGCCTCGTGCCCGGCGACGCGCGCGAAGCACAGCGTGGCGCGTCCGTCGCTGATCGACGTGTATTCATCGGTACGAAAGGGCGTCGACCAGCCGAGCAGCCGGGCGTAGAAGTCGGCGAGGCCGGGCGGGTCGGCACAGTCAAGCGTGACGGCTCCGAGAACGAACGGTGCGGGCTCGGCGCGGGGATCATCGGGCACGCGGGGTTCATCGGGCACGGCGACTCCCTGGGCGTACGGGGACGACCGGCGCGGCACGGAAGGTGCGCCAGAGGCCACTTTCAGCCTTCCATTCCTGGACCGCGCGTCAAACCCTCTCACCTCCGAGCGCCCGGATGCCCGAGCGAGTACCCCCGATTGACGGCAACACCGGCCACCGCACCATGCGCCGGCCGCCACGGTGGAGCCGCCCCCGCCCTACCCGACGGGGCGCGCCCGCCGCGCGTGGAAGCCCGGCTGGCTGGCGGATGACCTGAACCGCCTCCCCGAGGCACCCGCCACACGGAGCTGAACGACGGAACTTTCGTCCCCTCTAGTGTCCCGGCGGTGGTGGCGCGCCCGCCTCGCCGCCCCAGCCGTGGTCGCGGCGACCGGAACGCTCGACGACCAGCGTGGCGAGCGCCGCTCGTCCTCACGGACCGCAGCGGCCCGCCAGATGGGCGGGGCACCCAGAAGCCACCGGGGGGCCTCAGCTCTCCGACCGCGAACACGGCGCGGACCGGGGTGTAGGTCGGCTGCCCGCAGGTCTGCGCCTCCATATCGCGCCGATATGCGGAGCAGTGCGGCGCCCCGCCACGGGTAGGGGCACGGCGCCCGCGGCCCGGCTGGGCGGCGTCGCGTGCGCGATCGAGCGCGTACGGGCCGTCCTCATCCTCCAGGAGCCGCAGGGCGTGGCCCAACGCCTCGCGGGCCTGCGTGGCGACGGGGCGACGAGCAGTCTGGTACGTGTCAACTGCTGCGCACCAAACACCCGTTGACGCTACGGATGCATCAGAGCCATGGGCTTCGCCGGACAGAGGTCGCGGCCCCGCTATGCGGGTTGGCGCCGTGCGCCTCCGCCGCTTCCGTTCAGGGGGATCAGCGTATCCAGGTGGGCACCCTTGACCCAAGATCCCAGCAGATCGCGGTGCAGAGCCACGATGTCCTGGCGCACCGCCAGCCCGAGGGCTGCCTTGGTGAACGTGCGACACGTGGTGACGAACAGGGCGACGTCCGCGCCGTGCTCAAGACGGGCCGTGCCGACGAACTTCTGCATGTCCTGCGAGGACACGCTGCGCTCGGGGGCGTACTTCTTGCACTGGATGACCAGTTTGCGACCGTCGGCGAGGTAGCCGATCACGTCGGCGCCCAGGTCGCCGCGCTTGCCGCTGACGACAACCTTCGTGCATCCGTCCCGACGGCACAGGTCGGCGACATAGTGCTCGAACTCCTGCCAGGTGAGCGCGTCGACCTCCGTCATGGACAGCTCCCGTGCCCTCGCTTCCTCCTGCGCCCGCCACTGCCGGTCCTGGCCGACCGTGCGCCGGTGCGCACGCAGGAGCCCCCAACCGGCGCCACTCACACCACAGACGACGAGCACGATCACCAGGACGGGCCACACCGCCGCCCAGTTCCCAGCAACCCAGACCGCAGCGATAAGCGCCGCCGCAGCGCCCCAGCCTTGCACCTGCCTGCGCGTGCGCTTCCTCATCCGTCTGCGCCGTCGTCGTGCTGCCACAGCTCCCCCACCCTCCTACGCCGTGATTCGCAGTGTGAAAGCCCTGCTCGGTCCCGACAAGAGGGCCTGACTGGTAACACGCCGGGCGCCACTGCGGGCCATCGGATCCGACTACGGATCGGGTACGAGACCGTCGGTGTCGGCGCGAGCTTCGGGGCGTCCCAAACACCGAAAGGCACTGGGTGCGTGGCCTGGCCGCCGGTGCTGGCTAGGGCGGCTTCCCGGGGCCGTCGCACACGGCTGCTCCCTCGCCCTGCTGGCGCCCACGGCCGCGGGCGCCGGACACGACCAGAATCGACAGGACCCGTTTACGCCCGACACGACCGGGCTCCGGCACGCGTCGGCACTCGGCCCGCTCACGGTTCCCGAACGACTCTGCGCACTCCGGCTGCTCCGAACATCCGGAAAACTGGCCTGATCCGCGCCGGGTGGTCGAGTGCATCTCGCCTGGCTCCACCAGTTCAGGGAATCCACGGCGGGCGGTGTCGGGCACCCGGGTTCTTTCACGAACCTGTCCGCGGCGGGAGTGCGGTACGCGTGGATAGCGCGTGCGGTAAGGGCACGGTGTGGGTCGAGAATTGACCTCGCCGCACTGCTGTCACGCTCAGACAGTGACATGGCGGAGTAACCTCCCTCAGCGGCTTTCGTCCCGTACTGCGGCTGAGCACAACCTCCGCGTGCCAGAGCAAACGGATACTCATCACACGTAACACGGCCGGGACGCTCTCTCTCTTGGCCCGGGAGCACGCGCCGCCCAAGCCCAAGGTCGTCCCCCGCGCGAAACGAAAGGGCCGCCTGCCTACCGGCCTCCGCCGCACGGTTCCCTGGCCCCACTGGGTGGGCCGGAGCTCCGTGAAGCTCCGGTGAGAACCTCGTGGAAACCTCGCGCCCGGCGCCGCTTATGCTGCGTCGGATGATCACGCGAGGCCAGGGGGGGCGCGTCATGTTCGGCAAGCTGTTCGGTGGGAGTACGGAGAGACCGAGGGCCGCCCCGTACGCCCTTCCCGTCGCGCGCAGGCGGAGGAACGGCACGTACCCGTTGCACGCGCTCGGAGACACCCGGGTGCTGGCCCTGTTGGAGGCGGCCGGAGCGGGTGACTGGCCGGCGGTCAAGGCCGCGCTGGCCCCCTTCGACATCGGCCGTGACCACCACGTCCTGCGGGAACTGGCCGCCGTGGACGGCGTGCAGGACTGGATCGGCCGGGCCGTGGACGAGGACGAGGAGCACCGGGCGACGGCCCTGCTGATCTCCGGAGCGCGCCATATCGTCTGGGGTTGGCAGGCACGCACCACCAAGCTCGCCGTGGACGTCTCGCCGGAGCAGTGGCGGGTCTTCCACGACCGGCTCCGCATCGCCGAGGAGCAGTTGCTGGAGGCCATCGAGTTACGGCTGGAATGGGTCACGCCGTGGGTGCGCCTCCTCACCCTGGGGCGGGGCATGTCATTGGGCACAGACGTCAACAAGGCGTGGCTGGAAGGCGCCCTGAGCCGCGACCCGTTGGACCTGGAGGCCCATCTCGAGTGGCTCTCGCACCTGCTGCCCCGGTGGGGCGGTGCCCCCGGCGAAGCCCTGCCCTTCGCCCGCGCCGCGCTGGCCCGCGCTCCGCGGGGGCACCGTCTCGGTTGCGTGATCGCCATGGCGTACGTCAACGTCTGGGCCGACGCGGACCGCGCGGACTGTCTCGAAACACCCGAGATCCGCGCCGAGTTGCGCGCGGCGGCCGACCACAGCATCCTCGACCCCGCGTACGCGTTCGCCCCGGGCTGGCAGCACGACTTCAACCTCTTCGCCATGGCCCTGGTCATGGCCGAGGAGAACCACACGGTGCGCCGCGTCTTCCGCACGCTCGACGGCGCGTACACCGGTTGGCCCTGGAACCACCACCTCGCGAAGCCCGAGAAGGTGTTCGCCCGCTACCACCGCCGCGCCTGAGGGGTGCCGCAGGCAGTCCCGGCGCGGCTCGCTCACCCGCCGTCCGGCTCGTCCGCGTCGGAGTCCTCGCGCGTCACCGCGAGGACGCTGCCCGCGACGGCGATCACGGCGATGGCCAGGGCGATGCTGATCCCGCCCGTGGTGTCCCAGTACACGTCCTCCAGGCTGAGCAGCAGCGCCGCCTCGTCCACGACGAGGGCCAGCCCGACCCCGTAGGCGAGTCCCATCCAGGCGCGCGCCCGCGCCGAGCGTGCGACGAGGCCGGCGGCCCCCACCACCGCGAGCAGCAGGATGCCCCACACGTAGTGGTGGATGTGCACCCCGCCGGTCTGTACGTCACCGAGCCCGGCCACCTCGATGTGGATGAGCCAGGTCAGCAGGCGCATCCCGCCGAACGTGAGGGCGAAGCCCCACCAGGCCAGGACGAACCCGCGACGCTCGGAGGAGATGTCGGGCAGCAGCCGCAGCCAGGGCGAGGGGCCGGACGCCCGCGACGGTTTCACGCGTGTACCTCCGTGGTGAAGGATTCGATCCGCTCGGCGACGGCGTCCGGAGCGCTGTAGTGGGCCGCGTGCGCGGCTCCCGGGACCTCCACCGCGCGCCCGTCCACCACGGTGCGGGCCACGTGCCGCACCCAGGGGCCCGAGGCGATGGTGTCTCCCGTGCCTCGCAGAACCAGGGTCGGCGCGCTGACGCGGCGCAGATTGGCCTCGAAGGACGCGGCGGCGTCCCGCAGCGCGTACCGGAAGGAGCCGGCGATCCGCAGCGGGCCGGTGACCAGGTAGTCGCTCGCGGCCACGGCGAGGAGCGAGAGGGGCTCCCGTGGCGCGTCGGCGAGCAGTCGGCCGCACAGCCGCCAGCCCGACGTCCCCGGTTCGAGCGCGGGGCCGGTCAGCACCAGGCGGCGCACCAGGCCGGGCGCGCGGGCGGCGAGTGCCGCGGCCACCTGACAGCCGACCGAGTTGGCCACCACCAGGCTCGGGCCCAGGGCCAGGCGCCGGTGCCAGCGCGCCAGGTCAGCGGCGGCCCGCTCCGGACTGGAGGCACCGCGCGCGGCGGCCCGCGACCGCGCGTTGCCCGGCAGGTCCGGTACGAGCACCGTCCTCCCGCGCGCGGCCAGCCGCTCCGCGAGCGGCACGAAGTAGCGCCCCGAGAGCCCCAGCCCGTGCACCAGCAGCGTGGCGGGGGCGCCCGCGCGCGGCGCGGGTCCGAACCTCCGGGTGAAGATCCCGCCCAGTGTCTCCTGTTCCATGCCTCCACCCTCGCTCCTCGGAAGGCACCGATGGGCGCCAGGGGCGGGACGACACCGGCGGTTGCTCCTTCCGCGTCCGGCCCCGCCCGGCCGGTGCCGGTGCCCCGTCATGCCCGAGGCCCCCATTTCCGCGGGCGCGGGAGGGACTCGCCAGCGACAGCCCGGCGGCACCGGCGCCCCCGACAGCGATGTCCGACCACGCGTACGCGACGATTCCCTCCCGCGTCCCGGGAGCCGGCCGGTCTCGCTCCCCGCCGGCCGCGACGGGCGGGACGAGCGGCCGGATGTGCCGTCGATCCTTCGCCCTGCCTCATACGCCGCTCGCCGCGCCCACCCGGAGGCGCCGTGCAGCACCGAGCCGCGACGCACGGTCAGCGCGGCCCCAGTGGCGGCGTTCCCCTCGCGCATCGGGCGCGGGCCCACCCGCGCACACGAGGGGCGCTGCGCCCTCGCCCGCGTCGGCGGCGTGGGCAGGCGTACGGCGACGGCCCGCCGGGATAGCGGGCGCTGGCCGGCGGGCCGTCGTGTGGGAGGGGTTACCGCGTGCGGTACGCCTCCTGGATGGTCTGGCTCACCGTGTTGCCCTGCTTGTCGCTGGCGTGCGCCTTGAACGAGACGCTCTTGCCAGCGCCCGGGTTCTTCACGGTCACCTTGCCGCCGCTGACGGCCAGCTTCTTCCAGTGCGCGCCCTTGTCGTAACTGACGTACACCGCCAGCGACTTGAGGTTCTTGCCGGCGGCCGAGCCCTGCACCGTGACCGGGACCTTGAGCGTCGCGCCCGCCTTGGCGGTGCTGTCGGCCGCCAGGGTGGGGGTGAAGCGCACCACTGAGGCGGGCAGTCGCACCTGGTCGGTGGATTGCTGGGAGGAGAAGGTCCAGTCCCCGGTGACCCGGGTGGAGACGCCGGCGGCCTTGGTGCGGCTGACGCTGGTGCTGAGTCGGTACTTCGCCGGCCCGGCGGGCACCGTGAACGCCTCGTCACCGGTCAGCGGGTCGGTGTTGCTGCCGACCTTCTTGCCGTTGCGGTAGAGGGTGGTCCGCACGGTCTCGAACGTCGAGGTGCCGTAGTTGTTCGCACCGTCCGCCACGAGCGGGAGCGAGCCGTAGAGGTCGTCACCCTGGCGGAAGATGCCGTCCGTATCACTCAACCCCGGGCCGAACACGCCGGTGTTGAGGCGCTGGGCGTAGGACTTGCCCGGGGACAGGCGCAGTTCGTCGGTCACGTAGTAGGCGTCGTCCTCGCCCTGGGCGTCGAACTGTTGCAGGAGCAGCTGCCAGCGGGGGCCCTTGGCGTTGACGTACAGCGTCGAGGTGTGCGGCAGCTCGCCGCCGATGGGGGCGACCTCGCCTTGGTTCAGGTCGTTGAAGAGGGGGCTCACGGACAGGATGCCGGTCTTCTTCGGGGCCGAGGCACCCAGCGTGACCTTGATCCTGGCGAGGTCGGCGGGCTTGGCGTGTCGGACGAACCCGGTCGTCACCTTGGCGTGGGAAACGCCGTAGCTCAGGTAGTACGAGGGGTTGTCGCCGCCACCTCGGCGGAAGGCGCTGGTGAACTGTTGGAGCAGTGCACCAGCGGGGACGGCGGGGCCCCGGTGTGCGGTCCTGAGGCGCTTGAAGGAGTCCCCCATCCAGCCGACGCCGATACCCCACCCCTCGGCGACGACGGTGAGGTCCGCGTGGGCGTCCAGCGAGGCGGCCTTGCGGTCCGGGACCGTCAGGTCGACCGGCTTCGTGGTACGCGCGTCGAGCGTCACCGTGGACTGCTTGTCGACGACCAGCTTGGGTTGGACGATCCAGTCGGTGCTCCCGTCGGCTCCCTCGATCGAGCCATTGAGCACGTAGTGACCCTTGGGAAGGCGCAGCGTGGCGTCCTGGAGGGTCTCGCCGAGCCAGCCCTCGGCGAGACCGCTGGTCCCGACCAGGCCGCTACGGAAGGTCTGCGCGGGCTTGCCGTCCCGGCCCAGGTGCCGAAGGTCGACGTCGTAGGACTCGACCTCGCGATCCACGGTGGCGACGGTGTGCACCGCCTGCCGGCCGGCGGTCGCGGTCACCCGCGCGCTGTACGCGCCGTCAACGGTGCCGCCCAGCCGGGTGTCGGCGATGACGGACGTGCTCGCCGTGCCCTGGGCCGGCACGGTGAGCCGCTGGTCCGCCACGGTGAAGAAGCCGGCGGGGGCGGGCTTTCCGTCGGGGCCCGTACCGGTCAGCGCCACGTCCACGGTGACCGGCGTGCTGCCCAGGTTGCGGTAGGTCAGCTTCCCGCTCCGCGGCTTGTCGTCGTGGTGCGGCCACTGCTGCTGGCCGAGGGAGAGCGAGAGGGGCTCGGCGATCACCGTCTGGGTGATGGCCTGGCGCAGGTCGATGCGGCCGGTGCCCTGCTCGAAGGCGCCGTACGCGCCGGGAGTCGTGGAAGCGACCAGCGCGGCCTTGATCCGCTCACCGCTCCAGTCCGGGTGTTGCTGGGCCAGGATCGCCGCGGCGCCGGCGGCGTGCGGGGTGGACATGGAGGTGCCCGAGATGGCCACGTAACCGTCGGCGACCGGGGTGCCGTCGCCCGCGATGTCACTGCCGGGCGCCGCCGCGGCGCCGATGTCCACACCGGGCGCGGTCACGTCGGGCTTGACGGCGCCGTCACCGAGGCGGGGGCCCCTGCTGGAGAAGTCGGCCAGTTTGTCCGCCTTGTCCACGGCGCCCACGGTCAACGCGGCGTCCGCGCTGCCCGGGGAGCTGACGGTGCTGGAACCCAGCTCGCCCTCGTTGCCCGCGGCGATGACGAAGAGGACGCCGTGGTCGGCCGAGAGCTTGTTGACCGCGGTCTCCAGCGGGTCGAGGCCGGGCGCGTCGGCCCCGCCAAGGCTGAGGTTGACCACGTCGGCCTTCTCGGCCGCCGCCCACTCCAGGCCCGCGACGATCCCGGAGTCCTCGCCGAACCCCTCGTCGTTCAGTACCTTGCCGTCGAGGATCTTCGCACCGGAGGCAACGCCTCGATATTTGCCGCCGGACTTGGCGCCGGTGCCCGCCGCGATGGAGGCCACGTGCGTGCCGTGACCGATGCGGTCCTTGGTGTCGACGGCGTCGGTGAAGTTCTTCTCGGCGACCTGCTGGCCAGCCAGGTCCGGGTGTGTCTGGTCGACACCGGTGTCCAGCACGGCGATCTTGGTGCCCTTGCCGTCGTAACCGGCCTTCCACGCCGCGGGCGCGCCGATCTGCGGCACGCTCTTGTCGAGCGTGGCCTTGCGGATACCGTCCAGCCACACCTTCGCCACCCCGGGGGCGGCCGTACGGTGCGAGGTGCCGCGGGGCGCGTCGGTCAGCGCCTCCCAGGCGGCCGAGGCGTGCTCGGGCGAGGCCGTCACCGCGTCGGCGCCCAGCACCGGGAGCGAACGCCGCACCTTCGTGCCCTCGGCGGCCCGAAGCTTCGCCTTGGCGGCGGGCCGCTCGCCCTGGTAGGCCACGATGAGCCGCACCCCGGCACGCTGGCTGGCCACGTACTCCGGCCGGCTCAGCGTCGTCACGTCGAACAGTCGCCGGTCCACCGTGCCCCGGGAGATCAGGTGCCGGGCGTCACGCGGGATCACGTACGCGTGCCCGCCGCGCCGCTCCACCTGTACCGGGATGTGCTCGCGCCCCTCGGCCGGTTGGAAGGTCGCCGGGCGGCCCTTGGCGTCGACCGCGACCCGGTCACCGGTGACGAGGGTGACCCAGGTGCGGGCGGTTCCGGTGCGGTGGGTGTTCTCCACGCGTTGGGTGTCGGACGTGGCGGTGCGTGTTTCCTGGGTCGCGGCGGACGGGGTGGTCAGCCCCGCCACGAGCGCGGTGGCCGCGGTGACGGCCACGCCGGCGACCCGTAGTGCCTGTTTGCCTGTACGCAACTTTCCCCCAGTGAGGACAGTTCACGGGAAGGGCCTCATAGGCCCCCCGCATGCCGTGCATGCATGGGAAGTATGTGCCAACTCACCTTGCACATCGCTTGAGTTGGCAGGTACGTGAAGTGTCCGCGACGCGAGGCAACGCGACGGCGATGGTTCGCGTCAGGGGCGCCCGTGTCGTGTGCAGGCCGTCTACCGGGGAGGCGTCGAACACCACTGACTCGTGCTCGCGCTCCAGCAGCGCAAGCGGTTCCGGCCGTCAGCGTGTGACGTCCACGAAGATCGGGTTGGTGTAGAACCACGTGTCGAGCCACGGGTCACCCTTGCCGGGCTCGTGGGGAAGCGGGCCGTGGGGGTCGATCCTCGTGCCGAGGAAGCCCGCGCCGTGACGCTTGCCGTCGCTGCCGCGCAGCCGCAGGTAGAACGGGTGGTCAGCGCGCCCGACCGGGATGCGCAGGGTGTACGTACCGCGGCGGCCCAGTACGTCGGAGGTGTGGACGACCCGGGTGTCCGGGGCTCGCCAGTCGTCGCGGTCGGCGGCCGGTCCGCGGACCGCTCCGCGAATGACGTCGACGTGTTGCAGACGGGGCAGCACACCGTACGGGTTGCGGCGGGAGGCCGCGGTCACGGTCACGGTGAGGGTGAGCCGCTCGCCTCGCCGGGCCCGCAGCCGGCCGCCGAGGGTGGCACTGTTGCCGCGCTCGCCGCGCACCTTGACGTCGATGCCGTCGATGAGGTGGCCGTGGTCGACCCAGACCCGCCCGGCACGCAGCCCCTCCATCACGTGACGGTAGCCGTACCGGGTGACCCCCACGTGCGTGCGGCTGAACTGGCCGGGCCAGAAGTCGCCGCCGGGCTGCGGTTCGGTGGTGTTGTACGGGTCGGGGAGGCGGCCGGTGTTGTCGAAGTTCTGCCCGGGCTGCCAGTCACCGTTGACCCAGGTGTCCTGGGCGACGCGGTGGACGTCGGAGTTGGAGGTGATGGTGAAGAGCTTGCCCTCCGCCAGCATCGCGTCCCACATGCCGCCCACGGTCGCGGTCGCCCAGTCGAAGCCGCCGTAGGTGACGTACGCCTCGCGCGGATAGCCGGGCCAGGAGTCCGCGGAGGGCGAGTTGGTGTACTCGCCGCGGACGTTGGTGTCCGCGTGCCAGCCGGGGATCGCGCCTGCCTGGGCGCCGGGTGCGCCCTCCATGCCGATCATGATGTCAGGGGCGGCGTCGCGCCAGCCGCGCAGCTCGTGCGGGGAGTCGATGCCGAGCCGCATGGGGTGGTTGGCGAGGACCAGGACGTCGTCCACGTACCGGGTGCGACGTTGCTCGGCCAGCCACTTGAGGGCCTTGATCGCGTGCGCCTCGTTGCGCGGGGTGTCGGGGTGGTTCGGGCCGCCGGCCGTGTACCCGAGCAGCTTGCCGTCGAAGGCTTCCTCGAAGCGGGTGAGCAGGTCGACCTCGTGTCGGCCGGGCGGTGAGAAGACGGTGCAGTGTTCGGCACCGGGGATGTACCACTCAAGGCCCTGGAAGATCAGCATGCGCCTGTTCTCGGCACGGGCCCGCAGGATCTCGCGGTGCTCCCGCGCGGCACCGAACGTGGCGTGGCCGATGTTGCTGTGCTCGGTGAAGACCATCCAGTCGAGGCCGAACTTCCGCCCGGCCGAGGCTATGTGGGAGAACGTGTACTTGGCGTCGTGACTGTAGACGGTGTGGTTGTGGTGGTCTCCGACCAGGTAGACCAGGTTGGGGGCGTGGCCGTGCCCGCCGTGACCGTGGCCGGGGCCGTGATGACCGTGTCCCCCGCCCTGCCCGCGCCCGTGCCCGCGCCCGTGCCCGTCGGCCAGCGCGGGAAGGGGCAGCGAGGCGGCGGCGAACCCCGCCCCGAACAGGCCGGCGCGACGCATCAACCCTCGACGGCTGAGCCCCTGCGGGTCGAGCGATTCCGCGGGCACCTGGGGGTCGGCCCATTCGGGCACAGGGTGGGTCATGACGTGCGGTTCTCCGTCGCCTAGGAACATTTCGTGTGAAGAGGAGGATTTCTGGATCACGAAACGACCGGGTGAATCAGGGACGAATTTCGCGGATTCCCCCTGTGGAGTGCCGGTCACGGGGGGCGCTGGGTGCGTGGCTCGTGATCAGGGCATCACCACTGGTCACGACTGCCTGGAGCTCAACGGGTGCCGGGTGCCGGGGGCCGTCGGGGCACAGGCCAACCCTCGGAGGGCCCACTCTCCGGCGTGAGCCGACCCGGCGACTGTCGCCGAGGGCGGCGGGCAGGCCCGCGCCGACGACAGGTGGTTCCGGAGTGAAGCCCACTCCTCAACCACGGGCCCCAAGAGGCTTCAACAGCGTTGCGGGGAAGCCCGATAGCACCCCAACGCGGTGCGGAGAACCCCGCGGCATCTCGTGAGCCAGCGTCGGAGTAGTACATCGGCCGGGGCTCACCAACGCTCGCCCCACCCGGTTGGTGCGGTCCGCCGCCCGCACGCGGACTGTGCGCGCGACCTCGGCTGCGCCCGTACGCGAGCCGAGCCCTGTACGCGAACCACGGCGGTAGGCGGTACGAGAACTCTGGCGGGCTTCTCCAGGGCCCAAGCCCGGTCGGCACCAGCTCACGGCGCGTTGCCGGACCGGGGCCCGTCCGGCCTCAGACGACGAGCGACGGGCGGCGGATGGCGGGCGGCGATGGCAGGCGGCAGCCGAGGGAGATGGCGTGGCGCGCTCGCCCCGTGTTCAGCCGTTTGCGGCCTGGGCCGCCTTCTCCGCCTGCTCCGCTTTCTTCGCCTTCAGGCGGACGGCCTCGTTGCGGACCTCGGCCTGCGTGGCGCGCTCGCGCTCCAGCCACTCGGGCCGCTCTTCCTTCAGCGCGTCGATCTGCTGCGTGGTGAGGGGCTCGGTGACGCCGCCGCGGGCGAGGCCCGACACGGAGACGCCCAGCTTGGCCGCGACGACGGGGCGCGGGTGTGGGCCGTTCTGGCGCAGGTCGCTCAGCCACTGGGGCGGGTCGGCCTGGAGGGCGTTCAGCTCGGTGCGCGAGACCATGCCCTCCTGAAATTCGGCGGGGGTGGCCTCGAGGTACACACCCAGCTTCTTCGCCGCGGTGGCGGGCTTCATGGTCTGGCTCATGGATTAAGGGTAACGAGCCAATGAGCCAGCATTGACCACGAGGTCTCGGCGCCGGCCCTGCCCTCCGGTGGGTCGGTCGGTGACTACGGCCGGTAGTCTGGCGAGGTGACAGGCTCGGAAGACTCTCCCGCGTTCCGGCTCGCCTACGTACCCGGGGTGACGCCCTCGAAGTGGGTGCGCATCTGGAACGAGCGGCTGCCGCACATCCCCCTCACCCTCCACCAGGTGCCGGCCGCCGAGGTCTGCGAGGCCCTGCGGAGGGGCGAGGCCGACGCGGGGTTCGTTCGGCTTCCGGTGGACGGGGACGACCTCAGCGCGATCCCCCTCTACGAGGAGACGACGGTGGTCGTCATCCCCAAGGACCACCTCTTCGCGGCGGCCGACGAGGTGGCCGTGACCGACCTCGCCGAGGAAGTGGTGCTCCACCCGCTGGACGACACCCTGGCCTGGGAGCAGCCGCCGGGACGCCCTGCTGTCGGGCGCCCCGCCACGACCGCCGACGCCGTCGAACTGGTGGCGGCGGGCATCGGCGTACTGATCGTCCCGCAGTCCCTGGCCCGGCTGCACCACCGCAGGGATCTCACGTACCGCACGATCACGGACGTGCCCACCTCCCGCGTAGCGCTGTCCTGGCCCCAGGAGGCCACGACGGACCTGGTGGAGGACCTCATCGGCATCGTCCGCGGCCGTACCGTCAACAGCACCCGGGGCCGCCGAACCGAGCCCGAGCCGAAGGCGAAGCGCCCGGAGAAGGGCGGCACGCGACGGCAGCAGCCCGCCGGAGGCAGGGGCGCCGGCAGGACGGCGGGCAAGCCGTCCGCCAAGAACGCACGCCGCGGCTCCGGCGGCGCGAAGGGCGGCAAGCCCCGCCGCAGGCCGTAGCGCCTGCGGCGACCAGCGACCAGCGACCAGCGACCAGGGGGACGGTGAACGGCCGGCCCCTCTCTGTCGGGGAACCGACACCCGCGTCGCGATCCGGCCGGTCGAGGGCGGCCGGACGCGTCGGGACGGCCGGGCACCTGGCGTTTGAGGGCTTCTGCGGGCGGGAGGAGGGTGTCTGACCAAGGAGGTCACGCGTCAGGCGCCTTCGGGGCGCGCAGCTAGGCGGCGAGTCGAAATGCGCCCGTGCTCCTGGTATCTCCCGCTGGTACCCCACGACTGACATCGGGTGGCGAGTCAGGCGTTGTTCGCCGACACGTCGCGTGGTGGGTCGCCGCGTCGCCCCACTATCCGGATGACGGCACAGGCAAAGCTTCCGGGTGTTCCCGTCGCAGGGGGCGGGTGCGCGTCCAGTACGAGCGGGCGGCGATGGTCAGCGCCACCCCGTACACCGCGAACGCGGTCAGGCCGATCCAGGCGACCAGCAGCGCGTCGCCCGGGGAGTGGAAGTCGCCTTGCGGCATCGTCACCACGTCGGCCGTGGCCAGAGTCGCGTAGCCGACCCCGAGCACCCCGTACGGGGCCAGGGTGGCGGCGCCGATCAGGGCCGGGGTAAGGGGGAGCCAGCGCGGGACGCGCCGACCGCTCAGCCGCCACGTCCAGCGCGGGAAGACATGGCCCCACGGACGCACCAGGCCCCACAACAGGAAGACGCCGAGCGCGGCCAGCAGCACGGTGCCGTCCAAGCCCCAGGACTCCAGCGTGAGCCAGATGCCCGATGCGCCGTTGTGCTCGGAGACGGCGAGCATCTCCTCGCCGGACATCCCGGCGAACGTACCGCCGGTGCTCCAGGTCAGTTTCATCGCCGCGTACGGAAGGAAGGCGAGCGATCCGGCCCAGGAGACGAGTTGGACCGGGTGGGAGGCGGCGGAAGGAGGGGGCGCGACGGTCACTTCGGACGGGCGGCGCGCGGATCGGGCCGTGGCCGCGAGCAGCGGGACCCCCACCGCCGCCAGCGCGTGGTGCGTCGCGGCCACAGCGCTGTCCACCCCCTGGCCGAACGTCAGCGTGACGACGTCCATCAGCAGGCCGAACGCGGCGATCCCGGCCAGCAGACAGATCGCCCACAGCACCCACCGCAGCGCTGGTCGCATTCCCAGCCGCCCCACCGCGTGGCATGTCACCGCCGCGACCGACCCGACCACCACGACCACCCAGCCCAGCGCGGCGGGCCCCGGAGTCTGCCCCAGGTACAGCAGAGGCGTGCCCCTCAGCGCACAGACTAGGCCAAAGCCGGCATACCCCGCCGCCCAGAGCACGGCAGCCGGCCCCACCCAGCGCGGCCACCGCTGCCGCCACCCGCGCCCAGGGGCCTTCGTCGTCACTGCCGCACTGACCATGCGTTGACTCTCGCACCGACCATGGCGGCACGGCGTCACCCCGCGGAACGACCCCTGTCCCCCTGCCGGGTGACCAACCCGTACGCCCCAGGACGCATCACCGGCACGCGTCACCACTGGCCACGGGCTCGGCTGTTACCGCGGGTCTTCGAGCCCTGCCTCCCCCAGCCCCCGGGCCCCCGGGCACCCGGGCACCCGGGTGTACGGGTGAAGGCGTGGTCGGCGGGGGGCCCTCGTGCCCGCCCACGAGGCATCGGCCGCCGAGCGCACCGAGCGTCTCCGTGGGACGCGTGGAGGGGCCCTGGTGTCTGTGACACCAGGGCCCCGAAGGAACTGCTACACCATCTGCCGGCTCGGATACCGCGCCGGCCTTCTGTTTCCGCTGACCCGACGGGGAACCTGTCGGGGGCGCGGGGATCGCGGTTGCTTGACCGGAGACCACCTCACTATCGATGTCCTGCGGTACCCGGGCTCCAAGACTTCCGCCCGGGCGATCCTGATGGCGTCTGGCTCCTCCGTTCTTCCCTCGGTGATCAACTGCGTATCTGCTCCTGCCAACTGCTCGGTGGCCGGTGAAAGCACCACCCTTCGACAGCCAGCCCCGTCGCCCGTCCTGCGTCTGCTCTGGCTTGGAACCCCACTGCCGAACCTCCCGGTGCGCGCGCCCGCAGCCGACGCCTTCACCGAGGTGCTGCTCTCTGCATTCACTGCTGGGAACTGCCAACCGCACTGTTCGGATACCGCGGTACTGCTCATGGCGGCCCCTGATCACTGCGGGCCACCCGGTGCGGTCGCCAGTCCCGTCGCCGTTCCGCAACAACCCTGGCTTCGGAACTCCGCCACCGCACCGTCTTACCAACCACCGCCTGGCAGTTCGTCTCTGCCAGGCCCTGCTGACTTCCTTGGCTACGAGAAAAACCATAACCACACCACGAGGCAATGTCTACTCCAGCCAGCATAGATTTTCGTGCGCTCGGTGGTGAGGAAGTCGGTCTTGAGCGGTGACGCGGCAGGGTTGCCGGGCCTCAGGTCGGGCACAAGAACTGCCCAGGCGGAACGACCAGGCATGACGACGCAGAGACCAGAGGTGGCCTGATGGACACGATGAGCGTCACCGTCGTACCCGTCCGCTCGGCGACATTCATAGCCGGCGCACGTGAGAGCACCCGGGCCTTCCTCGCAGGGCTCACGGTCCCGGTCGCGACCGAGAACGCCGACGCCGTGATCCTGGTCGTCTCGGAACTCGTCACCAACGCCCTGCGCCACGGCGGCGGCACCTGCGTCCTGGAGCTGACCGCCCATCCGGACAGCATCGAGGTGGCCGTTCGCGACCCCAGCCCGCGGGCGCCACGCATGCGCATCCCCGACCTGAACGGTGGCACCGGAGGCTTCGGCTGGCCCATGGTCAACCGCCTCGCCCGCGCCATCTCGCTCTCCCCCACCGCGTCCGGCGGCAAGACCGTCAGCGCCCTCCTCCCCCGCGCGGCGCGCTGACGTGCCAGCGCAGGAGCCGCGCGACGCGTCGGTCACCACGCCCTGTCCGCGTACGACCCGAGCTGTCACGGTGGCGCTCGACGCCGATACGTGACCTGTGGGGTGTCTCAGCCTCAAGGTGTCTCAGGCGGCGCGGCTCCCGCAGCCGAGACGCGACGGGCGTCGCGACCACGTGCCGCGGCGGCCCCCGCTCATACGTGGCCGTTCAGGAACTCCCGCACCTCGGTGTGGGTCATCAGCCCCGTGCCGTGCGCCACCGCCTCCCCCTCCTTCAGCAGGACGTAGGACGGGGCGCCGGTGATCCCGTATCGCTCGGTCGCGGCCGGACAGCGCGTGATGTCGGCGCGGACGACCGTCAGGCGGCCCGCGTGGTCGTCGGCGATGGCGCCCACGACCAGGTCCATCTCCCGGCAGGGCTCGATGGCCTTGGGCCACGTCCCGGTGAAGTACGCGAGGACCGGAACCCTGCTCATCCCGAGGATGAAAGCGAACTCCGCGTCCTCGCGGGGGCGGTGGACCCGCTTCGCCATGGAAGCTCCTGACCTCGCGTTCCGGCATTCCCTCCCCATCATCCCTCGCGCGGTGGCCGGCCCGGCCCGGCCGGTCGCCCGGTCGCCTGCCGGAAGGGAGGCCCGGCTCCTGGGCCGCTCCCGGACGCGGTCGTGGGCTATCGGAGTACGCGTCAGTCGGCCCGGAGACCGACCGCCAGCGTCAGTTCGAGGACCCGCTGTGGCGACGCGAGATCCGGAAACAGCTCCCGCAGCTGCGCCATCCGGTACCGGACCGTCTGGGGATGGACGAACAGCGCCGCCGCCACCTCGTCCCGCCTGCCCTGGTGCAGCAGCCACTCCCGCAACGTCTCCTCCAACCGCCGCGCGGTCGCGACAGGCACGGTCCGCAGCGGTGCGAGGGCCCGGGCACGCAGGTCCGCGAACGCGTCCGCGTCGGCGCTCAGCACCAGCTCGGGCAGGTGGTCCTCGGTGTCGCGAATATCAGGGGAGAGGGAGCGCGCGTGTGCGGCTCGCGCGTACGAGGCGGACGCGCGGGTCCAGGGACGGGCCGGGCCGACCACGGCGGTGCGCTCGGTGAGCTGCCGCAGGAGGCGTGAGCGGTCGGCGTCGGGGACGAGCAGCACGCCGGTGGCGTCCGGCAGGTCGTCGAGGACGAGGGTGCTCGGGTCGAGCGCGCGGTAGGCGGGCCGGGTCTGGGCGGCGGGCAGCAGGACCGCGGTCAGCGAGACCGGAGGCTGCCACCCGGCCCGTTGCGCGGAGACCAGCAGCGCGTCCGGGCTCGCGCCGGCGAGGAGGTCGCGGGCCAGGTGTTCCAGGTGGCGCTCGTGGGCCCTGCCCTGGGCGGCCAGCTCGTCGGCGTGACCGGCGGCGCTCGCGGCGGAGAGCTCGTCGATGTAGGCGAAGGTCAGCTCCGCGAACTTGGCGACCTCGGCGGCGGGCAGGCCCGCGGGTACGGCACCCGCCGCCAGACACCGCCAGGCCACCCGGGCGCCGACGCGGTAGGCGCTGAGGAGGGCGTCCATCGAACGGCCGTCGCGCACCTCGCCACGGCCCAGCTCGTAGGCCGCGTCACCGGCGTCGCCGCCGGTGGCGTTCCCGCTCGCGAGGTCCAGGTAGTGTCCCAGGGCGGTGCGGACGGCTCCCCGGATGGTGCTGCCCATGTGCCCCGAAAGGGCGTTGGCGTAGGAAGGGACCTCGTCGATGATCGCCTGGACGACCTCGTCGGCGGTGGTCGTCAGCGCGGCCCGAAGTGCGGTGACCGTCGTCTCATCCAGGGCCAGTTCGCTGGCCCTCCGGAGTGCATGGCTCATGTTTTTGTTCCCTGCGAACAATTCAGCCGACCAGATTTACGTCCTACGGTCAGGACTTTACGCCCTGAGGCGCAGCAAGCTAGAGGGATGACGAGTGCAGCCCTCCGCAGCAGGGCGTGGAAACTGCTGGAGATGGTCACGACGCCGCTGGTGCCATCGGACTACCTCGACCTGGTCAGCCCGCTGCGCGCGGGCGCCGACCTGCGGGGGCGCATCGAGGCCGTGCGCCCCGAGACGCGTGACGCCGCGACCATCGTGATCAGGCCGGGACGGGGCTGGCGCGGCCACGTGGCCGGTCAGTACGTGCGGCTCGGGGTCGATGTCGACGGGGTACGCCTGTGGCGTGCCTACTCCATCACCTCGCCGACGAACCGCCAGGACGGCCGCGTCACGATCACCGTGAAGGCGATCCCGGACGGCAAGGTCAGCAACCACCTGGTCCGCAGGGCCAAGCCGGGCACGCTGATCCACCTCGACCAGCCGACCGGTGACTTCGTGCTGCCGCGGGCCAAACCCGCCAAGGTGCTCTACCTGACGGCCGGCAGCGGCATCACGCCCGTGATGGGGATGCTGCGCGACATCGAGTTCGACGACGTCGTCATGGTCCACTGCGCGCCTCAGCCGCGGGACGTGATCTTCCGCGACGAACTGCACCACCTGGTCGCGGACAGGAAGCTACGGCTCACCGAGGTGCACACCGACACGGACGGCATGCTCGACATCGCCCGTCTCGACGCACTCGTCCCCGACTGGACCGAGCGCGAGACCTGGGCGTGCGGGCCCGCCGGCCTGCTATACGCGGCCGAGAAGCACTGGGCCGACCACGGCGTTCCTGAGCGCCTGCACACCGAACGCTTCCGCCCCAGCATCGTCGCCGCCGGCGACGGCGGCGAGGTCACGTTCAGCACCACCGGCAAGGCCGTCAACGCGGACGGCGCCACGCCGTTGCTGGACGTCGGCGAGGAGGCCGGTGTGCTCATGCCCTCCGGGTGCCGCATGGGCATCTGCTTCGGCTGTGTCACGCCGCTCAGGTCGGGCGCCGTCCGCGACCTGCGTACCGGCGAGATCACCGAGGCCGAGCCGGGCGTCCTCATCCAGACCTGCGTGTCCGCCGCGGCGGGCTCCTGCAACATCGAACGGTAGGAACACCTTGACCGCCATCGACCCCACCGCCCACCTGACCGCGGAGCAGATCGAGGAGCTCGGGCGCGAGCTGGACGCGATCCGCGACGAGGTGATCGCCAGCCGCGGCGAGAAAGACGCCGCCTACATCCGCAAGGTCATCTCGGCGCAGCGCAAGCTCGAGTTGGCCAGCAGGGGCGTGCTGCTGTTCTCGCGCTTCCGGCCCGCGTGGCTGCTCGGCACCGCCGGTCTGTCCGTGGCGAAGATCATGGACAACATGGAGATCGGCCACAACGTCCTGCACGGTCAGTGGGACTGGATGCGCGACCCGAAGATCCACTCCACCACCTGGGAGTGGGACCACGTCTCGCCGTCCGACCAGTGGAAGCACTCGCACAACGAGCTGCACCACACGTACACCAACGTGATCGGCAAGGACAACGACCTCGGCTACGGCATCATGCGCGTCGACGAGGACCAGAAGTGGCACCCGTTGTACCTCGGCCAGCCGCTGTGGAACTTCGTCAACGCCTGCTTCTTCGAGTACGGCATCGCGGCGTACGACCTGGAACTCGGCAAGAACCTGAGCAAGCGCCGCCGCAAGAACCCGGAGTTCCGCGCGCGGGCCAGGGCCGTGGGCCGCAAGATCCGCAAGCAGGTGCTCAAGGACTACCTGATCCACCCGCTACTGTCGGGCCCGTCGTTCCTCCCCACGCTCGCCGCCACCTTCACCGCGAACCTGGTCCGCAACATCTGGTCCCACTCGGTGATCATGTGCGGGCACTTCCCCGAGGGCGTGCAGGTCTTCGAGCGCCGGTCGATCAAGGGCGAGACGCGCGGCCAGTGGTACCTGCGCCAGATGATGGGCTCGGCGAACATCAGCGGCAGCAAGGCCATGCACTTCATGACCGGCAACCTGTCGCACCAGATCGAGCATCACCTGTTCCCGGACCTGCCGAGCAACCGGTACGCCGAGGTCGCGGTGAAGGTGCGCGCGCTGTTCGAGAAGTACGAGCTGGAGTACGTCACCGGGCCGCTGCCCAAGCAGGTGTTCTCCGCGTGGCACAAGGTCTTCCGGCTCTCGCTGCCCAACAGGAAGCCCACGCTCAAGGCCCCGATCCGCGAGCGGGAGCTCGTCGCGGCCTGATTCCCGGTACGGGTCGGGCCTTGCGGCCGGCCGTACCGGCCGTCGAGCCCGCCCGGATGGGTGGGCTCGACGACTGACCCGTGCGGGGCCGGGTCAGCCGGTGATCTCGATGCGTCGGGGCTTGGACTGCTCCGCCTTGGGGACCTCGACGGTGAGGACACCGTCGGTGAGGTCGGCGGTGACGTGCTCCTCGTCGGTGGCCTGCGGCAGGGTGACCTGGTTCTCCCGGAACGGGTCCCACACCGGATCGCTCGGCTCGCGGGGGAGGACGAGGTAGCCACCTTCCGCACTCACGGACTCCGGGCGTTCGCTGGTCCGGCACACCCGGCAGCGGACCGCCAGCGCCCCCTCCCCGTCGCGTTGCCGCCGGAATCGACGCCGGCCCCGCCCCAACCGGGACTGTCAGTGCTCACTGCTACGTTCCACGGATGACCAAGATCGTGCCCTACACCGGTGGCGAGAAGGAAAGCCTGCGCGCCAGCCTCGACCGCCACCGCGACGCGGTCCTGTGGAAGCTCGACGGCCTCGACGACGAGGCGCTGCGGCGGCCGATGACTCCGTCGGGAACCACCTTGCTGGGCCTGGTGAAGCACCTGGCGACCGTCGAGTACGGATGGTTCTGCACGGCGTTCGGACGCGAGACCGAGCCCTTCTGGTTCGACCCCTCCACGGAAGACATGAGCGTGGGACCGGATGAGGCCACGGCGGACATCGTGGAGTTCTACGGCCGTGCTCGCGCCGCCGCCGACTCGGCGATCGAGGAACTCCGGCTCGACGCCCTGGGCACCTCCTGGAACGGCCACACGGTGTCCATGCGCTGGGTGCTGATCCACATGATCGAGGACACCGTGCGCCACGCCGGCCACATGGACATCGTGCGCGAACTCATCGACGGAGCAACCGGCGATCACCCGTGGGACTGACATCAACCTGGGCGCCCTGCCGTCCGGGCCGACCGCCGCTCGGCCTGGGCGGCCTGGTCGGCAGGTCGCTTACCCCGGAAGGGCGCGTCGTGGCACAGCCCATAAGCGCAGGTGTGGGCAGCAGCCACAACGCCGTCCGGTGAGGCGAGTCCGCGGGCGTACGTGACGTCCTTCGGGGCGACGCCGAAGCCGCGTAACGGTTGGCGGCTTGGCCGGATCGCCACTCCCGTGGCGCGCGGATCGCGCTCCTTCGACCAGCCTCAACCGCCCTCGGCCCGGCGACCGTACGGGACTCGTCCCTCGCGCGGGGCGGTTCGCGGAAGGGCAGCCGTGCCTGACCGTCCCGCGAACTCGGTGCGCGGTCCCGGCCGTTCTCGCATGGCACACGTGGTCAGGCTTGGAGGTGAATGCCGGGTGCCGGCATGCGGCTCTGTGCGGCGACGGGTTCGGGCAATGGGGGCCGCGTTGCGGGGCAGGGCGTATCGCTACCGGCGACAACCGTCACGTTGGCCACATCCGACCATCCTGTCGCTTCAGTCCCGAAAAGTGCCGTGACTGCGCAGGTTCGGTGACCAAACACCCTTTTCCCTTGAGGTGACGCTCGGGCACAGTCCACGATATTTCGGGCGCTGCACGGGGCCGAAACGGGCATTGCACTGATGGGTGGGGGACGCGCGGCCGATGACGTTGCCGCTCACGTCGGAGCACATTGAGTGCGGGTGAGGAGCAACTGCCTTTTTATCCACGCGAATTGGGTAATCCGCGCGGCAAGATGGTCGCATTGTCTCCATTCGGGTTCGGCGGCCAACCCGCGACCCACTGAGACGCCGAGCCGTGAACATCGCGTGACGCGCGAGGCCGCCAGGCAGCTCGCTCACCAGTCGACGCGACGGTCGCCGAAGCAGCACCGGCTGGCGTCGCGCGCCTGACTCTCCACCGCCAGCGCGCGCGACGGAGGGCCGGCACGACATCCCGATCCGCCGCGAAGTCGAAGCCTCGTCGCGATCAGCGGAAGAGGGGCGGCACCGTCGCGGTGGAGGAGAAGGTCACGTCTCTCCCTGGCGAACCCGCCCGAGGAAATGAGCGAGGGCGGGGTGCGGATTCCTCCGTACGATCGCCTTGCTCGCCGACGATCCTCCCTTCGCTCCCGCCCTCATCCGCACGCCGGAATTCTCCCCCGTGACTCACGCGCTTCTCCCTTCTCCGCTTTTCCGGAGCGGGACAGCGCAACATTCGACACTAGCAGCCTCTCGTGCGCAACGAGAGAAAAGCAGCGAACTCGTTTACTCCGCCTTCCGCCGGAAAGGAAGCTCGTCTCTTCACCGTGCCATCAGAGCCCAATCGGGCAAGGAAAAGCGAAGCCATGCACTATGCCAACAGCACTTACCAAGTGTCCCGAAAGCGCACCGCACCACGCGGGCCATACCGCGGGAACCTGACCCCTTTCGGGCACCCGCCCTCCGGGCCCCGGCCGCTCCGCCCCCGGGCACGACCGCAGGCGACGCGTGGCGGGCGACCCACCAGCCCTTACCCGCGGTCCAGACCAAGCGCTCACGAGCATCCGAGCACGGGCGGTCCCGGCGCGAACCAGCCCGAGCGGCGCGTGCCGACCCCCAGGACGCGGGCCCGCGAGGGCGTGAAGAGAAGGCGTTTTTGCGCCAAGCTGGAGGCGACCCACCCCGCCAACGCGTTACTCCCGAGTAAACGCGGGCGGCGTTACCAGCGGTATGCCGGACGCCGTAGCGAAACAGTTCCCCGAACGCGGTTCGGCGCGACGCCAGGGAGCCTCAGATCCAACAAATAAACAATTCTTCTGCACATCGATGTTTGATCGCGCAAACGCCGTTCACCGCGCCCGGCGACGGCTCCGGTCTCGCTTCCCGACGCCCGAACGGATCGTTGAAGTCGCAGGTCAGCAAGGTGGGAGTGCGCTCGGCTCGGGCGACCACCGACAGTCAGCGTGCCGCGCCATATCAGCAGATGAGCGACAACTCCAGACCTTCACTTTCACGTCCCCGTCAGTACGCTGGCAGCCATTGGGGAAGAACACATGACCAGACGTTACGGCGTCGCTGTCTGCGCGTCGCGTTATCAGGTTCCTATGGACTACATTCGGGGGTCTTTTCGACCGTGGATTATCCAGTGCATTTCCACGTCCTTGGTCCGGTCGGAGTAAGTGTTCACGACAGTCCGGTAAACCTCGGCTCGGCCCGGCAGCGAGCCGTCCTCTCCGCCCTGCTCCTCACGCCGGGCCATCCGATGACGGCGGAACAGCTCACCGAGGCCGTCTGGCCGCACAGGGCACCCAGCGCGGCCATGGCGAACCTGCACAGTTACGTATCCAACCTGCGGCGGACGTTGGAGCCGCACCGACCACCCCGCAGCCGGGACAACGTCCTACGGCGCGAGGCGACGGGCTATGTCCTCGCGGCAGACCCGCAGAGCATCGACGCGGTGCGCTTCGAGCAGTTGATGCGGGAGGGCCGGCGCCTGCTGACGGAGGGGACGCCGCAACAGGCGTGCCGCACGCTGGAACGGGCCCTGGCCCTGCGGCGCGGGTGCGCTCATCCGGAGGTCAGCGACTACTCGCTCGGGGCGCAGGTGGCGGCCCGGTTCGAGGAGTTGTGGTTGCTCGCCCTGGAGAGTTACTGGGAGGCACGGTTGGCGGAGCCCGGTGACATCTCGGTGATAGCGGCCGAGCTGTCGGCCCTGAGCACCCGGTTCCCGACCCGTGAGCGCTTCCACCTGTTGCTGATGAGCGCGCTGTGCAGCGCGGGCCGCCGTGCCGAGGCGATCGACACCTACCACCGCGCGCGCCGGGTGTTGGCGGACGAGTACGGCATCGACCCCGGTGAGGAGTTGCAGCGGCTGTTCCGACGGGTTCTGTGCGGCGAGCCGACGTCCGAGCGCCGAGGCTCCGGCCTCGGCTCCCGGGCCTCGAACGTCTCCGTGTTCCCGACTCCGTAAGTCCCCGCTCCCCACGCGGGCCACGAACGACGCTGGCCCGCCCCGGCACGGCCCCGCCCCTCGCGGCGGGCCCTCGGGGCGGGCCAGCGTCGTTCGCGCTTGACGGGCCCAAGATCGCTCCAAGTTGGTTCCAAGGTCACTCCAAGAGCGCCGTGGCAAGGTGTGGTTCAGCGCTTGGGAGCGACCCGGGGAGCCATGACCCCACCGTCGGCACCCACGCGCGAGGCGAGTGATCGCCGCAGGCGACGGGGGTGGGCGTGCGACGGGGCACGGCCCGGAGATCGGGATTCTGACAACGACTCAGAACTTCTCCCAGCGGTCACGGCTGACGCCGTATGACCTGCCAGGTGACAGGCCGGCCCCGGCACCTGCCCCCGCCACGGAATCCATTGCTCAGGAGTCAGCACCTTGCCCGGTGCACCGGATGGGTGAGACGAGTCGATGAGGAAGCCCGTGCCCCAGACAAGCCGCCAAGCCGATCCCGTCGTCATCGTCGGACTCGCCACTCACCAGGGTGTCGGCGCTCCGCTCAGCTGGGACGACGACCGCGCGTTCTTCGGCCTCCCGGCGACGGCCGAGCTGACCGCCGACCGGTCGCTGGCCCTGCGGCTCGCGTGGGCCGCTCTGGAGGACGGCGGGATCGTGCCCGGTAGGCTCCCCGGCGGCCGGACCGGGGTGTTCCTCGTCGCGGCCGGGGACGGGCTCGCGGAGTTCGTCGCCGACGGGCTCCACCTGGACGGTTTCCAGGCCACGGTGGGTTTGGCCGACTCTGGAACCTTGGACCGTCGCGCCCTCCGTACGGCCCTGGCGCACGCCACCGACCGGCTGCGGCGCGGCGACATCGATCGGGCCCTCGTCGGCGCGATCCCGTCTGACGCCGACGGGGCGGGCGGCCTCACCCTGGTGCTCAAGCAGCGCTCACGGGCGATCCGGGACGGCGACCGGGCGTACGGCGCCCTGCCCGCTGACGACACGGCCGAGGACGTCCCCACGCAGGGCGGGACACAGGGCGCTGCGGCGACCCGGGGCCGCACCGCGACCGGGGCGCCAGGCAGCACGGCAGCCGTCCCTGCCGCCGAGTTCGGTGCACGGGGCGCCGTGGGCGAGGCGCTCGCCCTGGTCGGCGCGCTCCCGGCGCCTGACTGGCCCCGGCCGGCCGCCGCCCCGGCGAGCCCGGACGGCGTCACGCTCCGGACCGCGCCGCTGGTCCCGCTCGTTCTCTCCGGGCACAGCGACGCAGCCCTACGAGCCAGTGCCAGAGCCCTGCACCGGCTGGTCGAAAGCTCCCCGGCACTCGGTCTCGCCGATCTCGGCCTGTCGTTGGTCAGCACCCGGACCGCCCTCGCGCGGCGCGCCGTCGTGCTGGCCGCCAGCCGCACCGACGCCCTGCGCGGGTTGCGCGCGGTGGCCGACGGCGCCTTCGACGCCATGGTCGTCAGCGCCACCGACCACGACAGGGACGAGGAGCCCGAGGGCGGGACGGAACAGCGCCCGGTCTTCGTCTTCCCCGGGCAGGGCCCCCATTGGCAGGGGATGGCCCTGGACCTGCTGGAATCCTCCGAGGTCTTCCGCCGGCACATGCGCGCTTGCGCGGACGCGCTGGAGCCGCACGTGCCCTGGGACCTGCACGAGGTGCTGCGCGAGGCGCCCGGCGCCCCCGCGATGCGGGCCGTCGACGTCGTCCAACCCGTCCTGTTCGCCGTCCTGGTCTCGCTCGCCGAACTGTGGCGCGCCTGCGGCCTGGAGCCGGCCGCGGTGGTGGGCGCCAGCCTGGGCGAGATCGCCGCGGCCCATGTCGCCGGGGCGCTCACGCTGGAGGAAGCCGCCCAGGTGGTCGCGTTGTGGAGCCAGGCACAGGCCGGGGCGACCGGTGACGGCGATCTGGCCTCCGCCCTGGCGTCCCGCGAGGAGATCGAGCGACGGCTGGGTCGGTGGGACGGCGACCGGCTGCACTTCGCGGGCTCCAACGGTCCCCGCTCGGTCCTGTTCAGCGGCGACCGGGAGGCCGTGGCCGAACTGCTGGCCGAGCTGATCGCCGACGGCGTACGCGCCAAGCGGCTCAGCAACGACCTCCCGGCGCACTCCCCCACGCTGCGCCTCGACGGGGAACTCCTGCTCGGCGGCCTGGCCGGGCTCACTCCGCGTACGTCGACGGTGCCCTTCTACTCCTCCCTGACCGGGGACCGCCAGGACACCGTCGGCCTTGACGGCCCGTACTGGCAGCGCAACATCACCCGGGAGATCCGGTTCGAGCAGGCCACCCGGGCTCTGCTGGCCGCCGGCCACCGGACGTTCGTGGAGGTCAGCCCGCACCCCGTGCTGCTCGCCGGGGTCCAGGAGACGCTGGAGGACGAGGGGCTGAGCGCGCACGCCACCGTGGTGGGTTCCCTGCGCCGCCACCAACCCGGCGTGCCCACCTTCCTGCGGTCCCTGGCGGAGCTGCATGTGCGCGGGGTCACGGTGGACTGGAGCGTCGTGTTCCAGGGCTCGGACGCCCGGCGGATGCGGCTGCCCACGTACCCGTTCGGAGCGGACGCGGCGGACGCAGCGGACGTGGCGGCCGGACAGGCCGCGGTCGGTGACGGCGGACCCGCCGACCGGCTCCGGCGGAAGCTGGCCGCACGACCGGCCGACGGACAGCGCGCCTGGCTGACTGAGCTGATGTACTCCCAGGTCAGCGCGGTGTGCGGGGGGCCTGTCCTGGACGCCGACGATGCCCGGCGGTCGTTCAGGGAACTCGGGCTCGACTCGGTGGCCGCCGTCGAGGTACGCAACCGACTGGTGACGGCGACGGGGCTGCCGTTGCCGATGACCCTGCTCTTCGACCACGCGACGATCGAGGCCGTCGTCGAGTACCTGCACGGCGCGCTGCTACATCCGGGGCCCGAGGTCGTTGACGTGCACACCGCCCCGGTCGCGGCTGACGCCGACGAGCCGATCGCCATCGTCGCGATGAGCTGCCGGTTCCCCGGTGGCGTCAGCACACCGGACGACCTGTGGCGGCTGGTCACCGAGGGTACGGACGCCATCTCCCCGTTCCCCGTGAACCGGGGGTGGGACGTGGCGGCCCTGTACGACCCCGACCCGGACCAACCCGGCACGACGTACGTCAGCGAAGGCGGCTTCCTGCACGACGCCGACCAGTTCGACGCGGGCTTCTTCGGCATCGGGCCGCGCGAGGCACTGGCGATGGACCCGCAACAACGGCTCCTCCTGGAGACAGCCTGGGAGGCGCTCGAACGCGCCGGTATCGATCCGACGTCCCTGCGCGGCAGCCCGAGCGGGGTGTTCATAGGCGCGATGACGCAGGACTACGGCGAGCGGATGCACCTGGCATCCGAGGAGGTCAAGGGCCATGTGCTGACCGGCAGTACCGTCAGCGTGCTGTCCGGGCGGCTGTCGTACGTGCTCGGCCTTGAGGGCCCGGCGATCACCGTGGACACCGCCTGCTCCTCCTCACTGGTCGCCCTGCACCTGGCCACCCAGTCACTGCGTCGCGGCGAGACGACCATGGCCCTGGCCGGCGGGGCCACCGTCATGACCGCGCCCGGCATGTTCATCGAGTTCAGCCGACAACGCGGCCTCTCCCCCGACGGCCGCTGCAAAGCCTTCGCCGCCTCGGCCAACGGCACCGGATGGAGCGAGGGCGTCGGCCTCCTGGTACTGGAACGCCTCTCCGAGGCGCGCCGCAACAACCACCCCGTGCTCGCCGTACTGCGCGGCTCGGCCACCAACCAGGACGGCGCCTCCAACGGCCTCACCGCGCCCAACGGCCCAGCCCAACAGCGGGTCATTCGACAGGCGCTGGCCGATGCGCGACTGGCCGCACACGAGGTCGACGCGGTGGAGGCGCACGGTACGGGCACCACGCTCGGTGACCCGATCGAGGCCCAGGCCCTGCTCGCCACCTACGGCCAAGGACGACCGGTCGACCGACCCCTGTGGCTGGGCTCGCTGAAATCCAACATCGGTCACACCCAGGCCGCCGCCGGCGTCGGCGGCGTCATCAAGATGGTCCAAGCCATGCGCCACGGCATACTGCCCCGCACGCTGCACGTGGATGAGCCCACGCCCCACGTCGACTGGGAGTCCGGCGCCGTACGCCTGCTCACCGAGCAGCGCCAGTGGCCCGAGACAGGCCGGCCACGCCGGGCCGCCGTCTCCTCCTTCGGCATCAGCGGCACCAACGCCCACGTCATCCTGGAGGAGGCCCCGGAAAGCGAGCCTGTTCCGAAGGACGCGGGTGCGCCGGTGGAGACGGGTATCGTGCCGATTGTTCTCTCCGCCCGCGACCCCCAAGCCCTCCGCGCCCAGGCCGCGCAGCTCGCCACGTACGTCGAAGAGCACCCGGACACGCCTCCGTACGCCATCGCCCACGCGCTCCTCGCCAGCCGAGCCACCCTCGAACACCGTGCCGTCCTCCTCACCCGCGACCGCGACCACCTCCTCGACGCGCTCCACGCTCTCGCGAACGATGAGGAACATCCGAGCGTGGTGACGGGGCAGGGAAACCACAGCCGACCCGTCTTCGTCTTCCCCGGCCAGGGCTCACAGTGGACCGGCATGGCCACCGACCTCCTGAACACCTCCGAGGTCTTCCGGCAGTCGATAGCCGAGTGTGAGAACGCCCTGGCGCCCTACGTCGACTGGTCGTTGACGGACGTGTTGACCAACGGCCAGCCCATCGAACGTGTCGATGTCGTGCAACCCGCACTGTTCGCCGTGATGGTCTCGCTGGTCCGAGTGTGGGAATCGCTGGGGGTCCGACCCACCGCCGTCATCGGCCACTCACAGGGCGAGATCCCCGCAGCCGTCATCGCCGGAGCCCTCACCCTCCAAGACGGCGCACGCATCACCGCCCTCCGCAGCCAAGCCATCCACACCACCCTCACCGGCCACGGCACCATGGCCTCCCTCACCCTCACACCCCAAGCAACCCAACAACTCCCCGGAGCATGGGGACAAGAACTCCACATTGCCGCCCACAACGGACCCCACACCACCGTCATCGCCGGCAACACCACGGCCATTGAAGACCTACTCCAACACTGCGAACAGCACAACATCCACGCCCGACGCATCAACGTCGACTACGCCTCCCACAGCCCCCACGTCGAACCCGTACGCGAGCAACTACTCAACCAACTAGCAGACCTGAAGCCCACAACGAGCGACATCCCGTTCTACTCGACCACCACCGGTCAGGCTCTCGACACCACCCACCTCACCGCCGACTACTGGTACACCAACCTCCGCCAACCCGTACTCCTCACCCACGCCACCACCACAGCGTTAAACAACGGACACACCACCTACATCGAAATCAGCCCCCACCCCATCCTCACCGCACCACTCCACGACATCACCGACCACACCAACCACCCCGCCACCATCACCGGAACCCTCCGCCGCGACCACGGCACCTGGACCCAACTCCTCACCCACGCCGCCCACCTCCACACCCACCACACACCCATCAACTGGACCACCACCCTCCCCCACCCAACCCACCACCACCCAAACCTCCCCACCTACCCCTTCCAACGCCAGCGCTACTGGCTCCCTGCTTCCTCACCCAGTCGCCGCCTCGGCCATGACTCAACTGGTCACCCCTTCCTGCTCACCCGTACCACCCTCGCCACCAGCCAGGAAACCCTCTACACCGGACACATCTCCACCCACACCCACCCCTGGCTGACCGACCACGCACTCTGGAACACCCCACTCCTCCCCGGCACCGCACTCCTCGAACTCGCCCTCCACACCGCCCACCACACCGGACTCCACCACATCGAAGAACTCACCCTCCACACCCCACTCACCCTCACCCACCACCAACCCCACCACCTCCAAATCCACATCGGCACCCCCAACACCACCGGACAACACCCCCTCACCATCCACACCCGACCAGAGGGCGCGGATGACGGTGCGTGGGTGCAACACGCGGTGGGAGTCGTGTCGGCGAAGGGGCGAGCGCCGCAGGACGGAGCGTGGCCGGGGCAGGGGGTTGCGCTCGCCGAGGTTGAGGGGGTCTACGGGCGGCTGGCCGAGGTCGGTTTTGACTACGGGCCCGCGTTCCAGGGGTTGCGGCGGCAGGGCCGGGCGGGCGATGACGTGGTCGCGGAGGTCGAACTGCCCGAGGCGCAACAGGCCGATGCTGACCGCTTCGACCTGCATCCCGCGCTGCTGGACGCGGCTCTGCACGCGACGCTGTTGGAAGGCGCGGATCGGGTGCGGTTGCCGTTCAGCTTCAGCGGAGTGACCCTGCATGCCACCGGCGCCACCGACCTGCGCGTACGGCTGACGCCGACCGAGCCCGACACGGTCTCGGTGCTCGCGACAGACGCCGGGGGGCAGCAGGTCGTCTCCATCGACGCGCTGACGTTGCGGGAGGTGTCCGCGGAGCAGTTCCGGGCCACGGCCAGCGGGCTGAACAACCCGCTGTACCAGGTGGAGTGGGTCCCGGCGGAGACGACTGGGCCGACCGAGCCGGCGCCGGTGGACGGCGCGCGGCGACCCGTTCTCGCGGGGCCCGCGGCGCTGCTCCCCGACCTCGCGGACGCGGCCCCGGCGTGCGTCGCGAGCGATCTCGGGGCGCTGATCGCCACCGTCACCGCTGGCGGTCCGGTGCCGGACACGGTCTTGGTGCCCTGCCTGTCTGGAGCTGGCAAGCCGGGCTCGGACGACGTGGCGGAGGCCGCGCACGTGGCCGCCCGTGAGGTGGGGGAACTGGTGCGGGCCTGGCTGGCTGAGGAGCGGCTCGCGGGCTCGCGGCTGGTGCTTCTCACGCGTGCGGCGGTGGCCGTACGCGACGAGGACGACGTGACGGACCTGGCGCGGGCGCCGCTGTGGGGGCTGATCAGGGCGGCAGGCTCGGAGCACCCCGGCCGGTTGGCGCTGGCTGACCTGGATGACGATCCCGACTCGTATCGGGTCCTGCTGCGCGCGCTCGCGACGGGCGCTGTCGATGAGCCGCAGCTCGCGGCGCGTGCGGGCCGGTTGTACGCCCCACGGTTGGCTAGGGTGGCGCGCTTTGACGGGGAGGGTGTGAGTCCGTTCGACGGCACGGGCACGGTGTTGGTCACCGGGGGCACCGGTCTGCTCGGCGGCATGCTGGCCCGCCATCTGGTCGGCGAGTACGGCGTTCGCAGCCTGTTGTTGCTCAGCCGTCGTGGCCTCGCCGCCGAGGGGGCGGAGGGGTTGCGCGCGGAGTTGGTGGAGCGGGGTGCGCGGGTGGTGGTGGTCGCGTGCGACGCGGCGGACCGTTCGGCGCTCGCGGCGGCCCTGGAGGCCGTGCCTGCCGAGTACCCGCTGACCGGTGTGGTGCACACGGCCGGGGTGCTCGACGACGGGGTGATCGCCTCGCTGTCACCCGAGCGTCTCGCGGCGGTTCTGCGGCCCAAGGTCGACGCGGCGTGGAATCTGCACGAGCTGACGCGCCCGTACGACCTGCGGGCCTTCGTGCTCTACTCGTCGGCGGCCGGCACGCTCGGTCAGGCGGGGCAGGCGAGTTACGCGGCGGGCAACGCGTTCCTGGACGCCCTGGCCTGGCACCGCCGCGCGACCGGGCTGCCCGGCCTCGCGTTGGCCTGGGGGCTGTGGGCCGAGGCGGGTGGGATGACCGGCCACCTCAGCGAGACGGACCTGCGGCGGTTGCGTCGCACGGGCCTGGCTCCCATGCCGTCCGAGCAGGGGCTCGCGCTGTTCGACATGGCGGTGCGGGCCGATGCGGACGCGCGGGCCGCGATCGGCCCGACGGTCGCCGGCGGGTCGGGCGCCGGGCGGGCCGCGCTGGTCCCCGCGGTCCTGGACTTCGCCGCACTACGCGCCCAGCCGGAAGTGCCGGCGCTGCTGCGGCGGTTGGTTCCTGCGGCGTCCCCGGCTCCGCTGCGGGCGGCGACCGGCAGGTCGCAGGCGGCGACGGTCGAGCGTCGGTTCGCGGAGCTGGCCCCCGATGAGCGCCGCCAGGCACTGGTTGACCTGGTACGGCGCCAGGTGGCGACGGTCCTGGGGCACGCCACGGCGGAGTCGATCGATCCCGAGCGCGGTTTCCTGGATCTCGGCGTCGACTCGCTCACCGCGCTCGACCTCCGTAACCGGCTCGGTGCCGAGGTGGGGCGACAGTTGCCCGCCACCCTCATCTTCAACCACCCCACCCCCAACGCCATGGGGCGCTACCTGGCGGCCGAACTCTTCCCCGGCGATGACGCCGCCGAGTCCGGTGCCGACGGGCCCGGGCCGGCCGCGGCCGATGGCCAGCCGGACGAGGCGGAGTTCCGCCGGGCGTTGGCGGCGATTCCGCTGGCCCGGTTCCAGGAGGCCGGTCTCGTACGGACCCTGCTGGGTCTCGCCGAGGCCGGAGGCGAGCACGGCGGACACGCCGCGGAGCCCGTGGCGGAGCAGCAGGACGCCGGGCTCGACGCGATGGACCTGGACGACCTGGTTCGGGTGGCCCTCGGTGACAACTAATCGTTCAGCCCATGAGGTTCGGAGTTATCGATGACCGCATCGAGCGAAGAAGTCGTCAAGGCACTGCGGGCCTCCCTCAAGGAGGTCGAGTCCCTGCGACGGCGCAACCACGCGCTGACCACGGCGGCCTCCGAGCCGATCGCCATCGTCGGCATGGCCTGCCGCTACCCCGGGGACGTCAGCTCGCCGGAGGAGCTGTGGCAGTTGGTGGCCAGCGGGGGCGACGCCGTCACCAGCTTCCCCGAGGACCGTGGCTGGGACGTCGCCGAACTCTACGACCCGGACCCGGACGCCGTCGGCAAGAGCTACACGCGCTCCGGTGGCTTCCTGAGCGGCGCCGCCGAGTTCGATCCGGAGTTCTTCGGGATCAGTCCGCGCGAGGCGACCGCCATGCACCCGCAGCAACGCGTCCTGCTGGAGGTGGCGTGGGAGGCGCTCGAACGCGCGGGCGTCGACCCCACGGCGGTGCGGGGCAGCCGTACGGGGGTGTTCGCCGGTGTGATGCACCAGGACTACGCCGCCAGGCTGCACAAGACACCGGACGACCTTGAGGGCTACCTGATGACGGGCAGCCTGGGCAGTGTGGTCTCGGGCCGCGTCGCGTACACCCTGGGGCTGGAGGGGCCCGCCGTCACGGTGGACACGGCGTGCTCGTCGTCGCTGGTCGCGCTGCACCTGGCGGGCCAGTCGCTGCGGGCGGGCGAGTGCTCCATGGCCCTCGTCGGTGGCGTGACGGTGATGACCACGCCGATCGGGTTCGTCGAGTTCAGCCGGCAGCGCGGGCTCTCCCCCGACGGCCGCTGCAAGGCGTTCGCCGCCTCGGCCGACGGCACCGGCTGGGGCGAGGGCGTCGGCGTCCTGGTGCTGGAACGCCTCTCCGAGGCGCGGCGCAACAACCACCGGGTGCTCGCCGTACTGCGCGGCTCGGCCATCAACCAGGATGGCAGCAGCAGCGGTTTCTCGGCCCCCAACGGCCCGGCGCAGGAGCGCGCCATCATGCAGGCGCTGGCCGACGCGCGGCTGGCACCGCACGAGGTGGACGCGGTGGAGGCGCACGGCACCGGCACCCGCCTCGGCGACCCGATCGAGGCCCAGGCCCTGCTCGCCACCTACGGGAAGGACCGGCCCGCCGACCAGCCGCTGTGGCTGGGCTCGCTCAAGTCCAATGTCGGGCACACCCAGGCCGCCGCCGGCGTCGGTGGCGTCATCAAGATGGTGCAGGCCATGCGCCACGGCGTACTGCCCCGCACGCTGCACGTGGACGAGCCCACACCCCACGTCGACTGGGAGGCCGGCACCGTACGGCTGCTCACCGAGCAGCGGGAGTGGCCCGAGGCAGGTCGTCCGCGCCGGGCCGCGGTCTCCTCGTTCGGCATCAGCGGCACCAACGCCCACGTCATCCTGGAACAGGCCCCCGAGCAGGAGGCTGTCCCCGAGGGCCGGGGACCGGCCGTCGACACGGGTGTCGTGCCGGTCGTCGTCTCGGCGCGCGACGCCCAGGCGCTGCGCGCCCAGGCCGCGCGGCTCGCCGCGTACGTCGAGGAGCACCCCGAGGCCGACCCGTACGCCATCGCGCACACGCTGCTCACGGCGCGCGCCAGCCTTGAACACCGCGCCGTGCTCCTGGCTCACGACCGGGGCCACCTGCTGGAGGCACTGCACGCCCTCGCCAAGGGTGACGAACACCCCAGCGTGATCACCGGCAACGCCGACCATGCCAGGCCCGTCTTCGTCTTCCCCGGCCAGGGGTCACAGTGGACCGGCATGGCCACCGACCTTCTGCGCACCTCCGAGGTCTTCCGACGGTCGATAGCCGAGTGTGAGAACGCCCTGGCGCCGTACGTCGACTGGTCACTCACCGACGTACTCACCAACGGGCAGCCCATCGAGCGCGTGGATGTGGTCCAGCCCGCGCTGTTCGCCGTGATGGTCTCGCTGGCCCGAGTGTGGGAATCGTTGGGCGTCCGACCCACCGCCGTCATCGGCCACTCGCAGGGGGAGATCCCGGCGGCCGTCATCGCGGGCGCGTTGACCCTCGAAGACGGGGCCCGCGTCACCGCCCTCCGCAGCCAGGCCATCCACACCACCCTCACCGGCCGCGGCGCCATGGCCTCCCTCACCCTCACGCCCGAAGCAACCCAACAACTCCCCGGGGCATGGGGCCGAGAGCTTCACGTCGCCGCCCACAACGGGTCCCACACGACCGTCATCGCCGGCGACACCGTCGCGGTGGACAACCTCCTCGCACTCTGCGCGGAACGGGACATCCACGCCCGACGCGTCAATGTCGACTACGCGTCCCACACGCCCCACGTCGAGGCCATCAGTGCCCAGCTCACCGACGTACTGGCCGAGGTGAAGCCCCGCAAGGGCAGCATCCCGTTCTACTCGACCACCACCGGACAGGCTCTCGACACCACCCAGCTCACCGCCGACTACTGGTACACCAACCTCCGCCAACCCGTACTCCTCACCCACGCCACCACCACCGCCCTAAGCAACGGACACACCACCTTCATCGAGATCAGCCCCCACCCCATCCTCACCGCCGCGCTCCACGACATCGCCGACGAAGTCGACCAACCTGCCAGCGTCACCATCACCGGAACCCTCCGCCGTGACCACGGCACCTGGACCCAACTCCTCACCCACGCCGCCCACCTCTACACCCACAACACACCCATCAACTGGAACACCACCCTCCCCACCACCGCTCCCCAACTCGACCTCCCCACCTACCCCTTCCAACGCCAGCACCTGTGGATCTATGACGAGGCAGCCGGTGGCGGGCTGGGTGACCAGGCGCCGGGGGACGAGGCGGACGCGGGGTTCTGGGCGGCGGTGGAGGGTGGGGACGTCGGCGCGTTGACGGAGGCGCTCCGGATCGAGGACGAGTCCGGGCGCTCGTCGCTGTCCGCGCTGTTGCCGACGCTGTCGGCATGGCGCAGGCAACACCGTGACCGCGACGCGGTCGACGGGTGGCGCTACCGGATCGCCTGGAAGCCGGTGGCGCGGGTGTCACCCGCGCCACTGACCGGCACCTGGCTCGTGGCCCTCGCCGCCGGGCACGACACGGACCCGTGGGTTACGGAGGCGCTGCGCGTACTCGGTGGCCACGGCGCTCGGATCGTGCCCGTGGAGCTGACCGAGGCGGACGCCGACCGCGACGCGCTCGCTGCCCGGCTGCGGGACGTGCTCGCTGGTGCGCGGAGCGCGGAAGGGGAAACCGAGGCGGCGGGTGTGCTGTCGTTCGTGGGGGTGGACTCGCGTCCGCACCCCCGGTTCGGCGCGCTGGCGACGGGGACGGCCCTGACGCTGACCCTGGTCCAGGCCCTGAGCCAGCTCGGGGTGCGGGCGCCGCTGTGGAGCGTCACCCGGGGTGCGGTGGCCACGGGGGACTCGGACGCTCCGGCCGATCCGGCGCAGGCGCAGGTCTGGGGGCTCGGCCGGGTGGTGGCTCTGGAGCATCCGGGGTTGTGGGGCGGGTTGGTGGACCTGCCGGAGAGCCTGGACGCGCGGTCGGTCGCGTTGCTGCGGCAGGTGCTGTCCGGCGCGACGGGCGAGGACCAGGTGGCGGTGCGTTCCGCCGGGTTGCTCGCGCGGCGGATGGTGAGCGCGGCGGGTGGCGCGCGGTCGGCGCGCCGGTGGCGTCCTCGGGGCACGGTGCTGATCACGGGTGGGACCGGAAGTCTCGCGCCCCGGCTGGCGGACTGGCTGGCCACCCAGGGGGCCGAGCATCTGGTGCTGGTCAGCCGGTCGGGGCCGGCCGCGCCCGGTGCCTCGGAGTGGGTGAGCGACCTCGAACGGCGGGGTGTGGGTGTGACCGTCGCGGCCTGCGACGTGGCCGACCGTGACGCGGTGGCGGCCCTGCTCGGCACGCTGCGGGCGGAGGGACACACCGTACGGACGGTGCTGCACGCCGCCGCCTTCATCGAGCTGGCGCCGGTCGGTGATACCTCGCTGACCAGCATGGACGCGGTGCTGGCGGCCAAGGTCGCCGGTGCGGCGCACCTGGCGGAGTTGCTCGACCCGGGTGAGTTGGACGCGTTCGTCCTCTTCTCGTCCATCGCGGGGTTCTGGGGCAGTGGTGACCACGCGGCGTACGCGGCGGCGAACGCGGCCCTGGACGCGCTGGCGGAACAGGGTCGGGCGCGCGGGATGCCGATGACGTCGGTGGCCTGGGGTGTGTGGGAAGACGCCGTGCACACCTGGCGGAACCTCGACGGTGTGGACGTCCAGGAGACCCGGGCGCGGGTGCGTCGTCAGGGGCTGCCGCTGATGCCCGCGGAGTTGGCCGTCGCCGCGCTCCAGCAGGCGCTCGACCAGGACGACACGTTCGTGGCCGTGGCCGACATCGACTGGGAGCGCTTCGTTCCCCTGTTCACCTCGATGCGGCCGAGTCGACTGCTGGACGCGTTGCCGGCTGCCCGGCGGCTGCTGGAGCGGCCCGACGCTCCCCGTACCGAGGAGGCCGCGGCCGGCGCCGGCGCCGCCGCGGAACTACGTGACCGGTTGGCCACGCTGACCGCCGCGGACCAGGAGACGGAGCTGACCGAGCTGATCACCCGGCATGCCGTGGTGGTGCTCGGGCTCGGCACGGCCGAGTCCACTCGGGTGGACCGGGCCTTCAAGGACGCCGGGTTCGACTCACTGACCTCGCTCGCCCTGCGCAACCGGCTCGCCGAGGCGACGGGGCTCCGGCTGCCGGCAACCCTGGTCTTCGACTATCCGACGCCTCTGGTGCTGGCGACCCACCTGCGCGAGTTGCTGATGGCCGCTCCGCACGGGTCCACGGCCGACCAGGGGACGGCACCGGTGGCCACGGCGGCGGCCACGGACAATGCGGCCACGGACGATGATCCGATCGCCATCATCGCCATGGCCTGCCGCTTCCCCGGTGGCGTCGCCAGCCCCGACGACCTGTGGCGGCTGGTGAGGAGCGGTGGGGACGCCATCTCGGCACCGCCGACCGACCGTGGCTGGGACCTGGCCGAGTCCTTCGGCATCGGCGGCGCCGAAGGCGACGACGCGGGCCGTCGGCGTACCGGGGAAGGCGGCTTCCTGCGCGATGTCGCCGGGTTCGACGCGGCGTTCTTCGGCATCGGACCGCGCGAGGCGCTGGCCATGGACCCGCAACAGCGGTTGGTGCTGGAGACCTCCTGGGAGGCGTTCGAGCGCGCGGGCATCGACCCGGCGACGCTACGCGGCAGCCGTACCGGGACGTACATCGGCGCGATGTCCCACGGGTACGGCCCCCGGTCGGCCGACGCGCCGCCCGCCGTCCAGGACTACGTCATCACCGGCGGCGTCACCAGCGTCATCTCGGGCCGTCTGGCTTACACGTTCGGGCTTGAGGGCCCGGCGGTCACGGTGGACACGGCGTGCTCGTCGTCGCTGGTCTCCCTGCATCTGGCCGCCCAGGCGCTGCGTACGGGCGAGTGCACGATGGCGCTCGCGGGCGGCGCGGTGGTGATGCCCACGCCGGACGTCTTCATCGGGTTCGGCCGGATAGGGGCGCTGTCCGCGAGCGGGCGCTGCATGGCGTTCTCCGACGAGGCGGACGGCTTCGGGCTGTCCGAGGGCGCCGGCATGGTGTTGCTCGAACGGCTCTCGGACGCCCGGCGCAACGGACACCAGGTGCTCGCCGTCATCCGGGGCTCGGCGACCAACCAGGACGGCGCCTCCAACGGTCTCGCCGCCCCTAACGGCCCCTCACAACAGCGTGTCATCCGCGCGGCGCTGGCCGCGGCACGGCTGGCCCCGGGCGAGGTGGACGCGGTCGAGGCACACGGCACCGGCACCCGCCTCGGTGACCCGATCGAGGCCCAGGCCCTGCTCGCCACCTACGGCCAGGACCGACCGGCCGACCGACCCCTGTGGCTGGGCTCGATCAAGTCCAACATCGGCCACACCCAGGCCGCCGCCGGCGTCGCCGGCGTCATCAAGATGGTGCAAGCCATGCGTCACGGGGTCCTCCCCCGCACCCTTCACGTGTCCAAGCCCACCACTCACGTGGACTGGACGGCCGGCGCGGTCGAGCTGCTGACCGAGGAACGTGCCTGGGTACGCGGTGAGACCGGGCCCCGCCGGGCCGCCGTGTCGGCCTTCGGTATCAGCGGCACCAACGCCCACGTCATCCTGGAGGAGGCCCCCGAGCCGCAGGCCGCGCCGGTCGACGAGAGCACACCGGATGAGACGGGCGTCGTACCGATCGTCCTCTCCGCCCGCGACCCCCAAGCCCTCCGCGCCCAGGCCACGCAGCTCGCCACGTACGTCGAAGAGCACCCGGAGGCCGACCCGTACGCCATCGCCCACGCGCTCCTCACCGGCCGAGCCGCCCTCGAACACCGCGCCGTCCTCCTCACCCGCGACCGCAACCACCTACGAGAGGCACTCCACGCCCTCGCCAACGGTGACGAACACCCCAGCGTGGTGACGGGACAGGGAAACCACACCAAGCCCGTCTTCGTCTTCCCTGGCCAGGGCTCACAGTGGACCGGCATGGCCACCGACCTCCTGGGCACCTCCGAGGTCTTTCGACAGTCGATAGCCGAGTGTGAGAACGCCCTGGCGCCGTACGTTGACTGGTCGTTGACGGACGTACTCACCAACGGCCAGCCCATCGAACGCGTCGACGTCGTCCAACCCGCACTATTTGCCGTCATGGTCTCGCTGGCCCGCGTCTGGGAATCGTTGGGCGTCCGACCCACCGCTGTCATCGGCCACTCGCAGGGGGAGATCTCGGCGGCCGTCATCGCGGGCGCGTTGACCCTCGAAGACGGGGCCCGCGTCACCGCCCTCCGCAGCCAGGCCATCCACACCACCCTCACCGGCCACGGCGCCATGGCCTCCCTCAACCTCACGCCCGAAGCAACCCAACAACTCCCCGGGGCATGGGACCGAGAGCTTCACATCGCTGCCCACAACGGGCCCCACACCACCGTCATCGCCGGAGACGGCGCAGCAGTCGAAGACCTCCTCAAGCACTGCGAAGAACACGACATCCACGCCCGACGCATCAACGTCGACTACGCCTCCCACAGCCCCCACGTCGAACCCGTACGCGAGCAACTAAGCAACCAACTAGCAGACCTGAAGCCCACAACGAGCGACATCCCGTTCTACTCCACCACCACCGGTCAGGCTCTCGACACCACCCACCTCACCGCCGACTACTGGTACACCAACCTCCGCCAACCCGTACTCCTCACCCACGCCACCACCACCGCCCTAAACAACGGACACACCACCTTCATCGAGATCAGCCCGCACCCCATCCTCACCACCGCACTCCACGACATCACCGACCAAGCCGACCAACCCACCAACGTCACCATCACCGGAACCCTCCGCCGCGACCACGGCACCTGGACCCAACTCCTCACCCACGCCGCCCACCTCCACACCCACCACACACCCATCAACTGGAACACCCACACCCCGAACGCAACCCACCACCTCCTCGACCTCCCCACCTACCCCTTCCAACGCCAGCGTTACTGGCTCACCACCCCCTCCACCACACACCCCAACGCCCACACCGCCGACCACCCCTTCCTGCTCACCCGTACCACCCTCGCCACCAGCCAAGAAACCCTCTACACCGGACACATCTCCACCCACACCCACCCCTGGCTGACCGACCACGCACTCTGGAACACCCCACTCCTCCCCGGCACCGCACTCCTCGAACTCGCCCTCCACACCGCACACCACACCGGACTCCACCACATCGAAGAACTCACCCTCCACACCCCACTCACCCTCACCCACCACCAACCCCACCACCTCCAAATCCACATCGGCACCCCCAACACCACCGGACAACACCCCCTCACCATCCACACCCGACCACACGCCCCGCAGGGGGACGAGGCGGCGTGGACGTGCCACGCGACCGGGTCGTTGTCGGCGAACGCGGAGACGGATGCGGGAGCGAGGGCGGATGCGGCGTCGGGCTGGGACGAAGCGGCGAGTTGGCCTCCAGAGGGAGCCGTGTCGGTGGCGGTCGAGGGGATCTATCCGCGGCTGGCGGAGGGAGGTCTGGTCTACGGGCCCGCGTTCCAGGGGCTGCGGGCCGCCTGGCGGCGTGGCGCGGAGGTGTTCGCGGAGGTGCGGTTGCCCGAGGCGCGACACGCCGACGCCGATCGCTTCGACCTGCACCCCGCACTGCTGGACGCGGCCCTGCACGCGACGATGCTCGACGGTGTGGAGCGGGTCGTGCTGCCGTTCTCCTTCCGGGGGGTGACTCTGCACGCCACCGGCGCCACCGACCTGCGCGTACGGCTGACGCCGACCGGGCCCGACACGATGTCGCTCGCGGTGGCCGATGGGCGGGGAGCGCCGGTGGCCACGGTCGCCGCGCTGGCGGTACGGCCGGTGGACCAGCGGCAGTTGGCCGTGTCGGGCCGGGCGGTGGCGGACTCGCTGTTCCAGGTGGCGTGGCACGCGGCGTCCGCCGACGCGCCGGGGGCGGGTCGGGTGGCGCGCTGTGCGGTGGTGGGTGGGGACGGGCTCGGGGTCGGCCCGGCGCTGCTGGGGGCCGGGAGCGCCGTGGAGGCCCACGCGTCGCTGGCGGATCTCGCCCGGGCCGTGGACGAGGGCGAGGCTGGTGTGCCGCCGGTCGTGGTGGTCCCGTGGCCGTTGTCGCGTGACGCGGACCGCCACTCGGCCGACGCGGCCAGCGACGCGGTGGTGCGCATGCTCGGCCTGTTCCAGGAGTGGGTGCGGGAGGAGAGGTTCGGGGACGCGCGGCTTGTCCTGGTGACGCGGGGGGCCGTGGCGGTGGCGCCCGCGGCGGGCGGTGGGCCGGCGGAGTCCGTGTCGGACCTGGCGGCGGCCTCCGTGTGGGGGATGGTGCGGTCCGCGCAGGCCGAGCACCCGGACCGGTTCGCGCTGGTGGACCTGGACGCGGACGCCGGCTCGGGGCGGGTGCTGGCGGATGTGCTCGCCGGGGCCGAGCCGCAGTGCGCCGTGCGGGCGGGGCGGGTGTGGGTGCCACGGTTGGAGCGGAGTCGTCCGCCGGCCACGGCTGGTCTCCCGGCGTCGCGGTCGGAGGGGACGGTGGTGATCACGGGTGGTACCGGAGTCCTCGGCAGCCTCATCGCCCGCCACCTCGTCACCCACCACGGCATACGCCACCTCCTCCTCCTCTCCCGCCGCGGACCCCACGCACCCAACGCCACCCAACTCCACCACCAACTCACCCAACTCGGCGCCACCCCCACCATCACCACCTGCGACACAAGCAACCACGAACAACTCGCCACCGCCCTCGCCACCATCCCACCCCAACACCCCCTCACCGGCATCATCCACACCGCCGGCACCCTCCACGACGCCCTCCTCACCAACCTCACCCCCCACCACACCCACACCACCCTCCAACCAAAAACCCACACCGCCTGGCACCTCCACCAACTCACCCAACACACCCCCCTCGACTTCTTCATCCTCTTCTCGGCGGCCGGGGGCGTGCTCGGTAGCGCGGGTCAGGCCAACTACGCGGCGGCCAACGGTTATCTGGACGCGCTGGCGGACTACCGCAGGGGGGCGGGGCTGCCGGCGGTGTCGATGGCGTGGGGGCTGTGGGAGGAGGTCAGTGAGATGACCGGCGGGCTGGGTGAGGAAGACCTGGCGCGGCTGCGGCGAACGGGTGTGCTGCCGTTGTCCTCGGCGGACGGGTTGGCGCTGTTCGACCTCGCGCTCGGGCAGGACCGGCCCCTGGTGCTCCCGGTGCGGCTCGACCTGGCCGCGATGCGCGCCAGGCCCGGTGCGCGTCCCGCGCTGCTGCGGGGCCTGCTCGGCGCTGCGCCGTCCCGTGCGGTCGCGGGCAGCGCGTCGGCCGCGCCGGGCGGCACGGGAGACGCCGCGGAACCCGGCGCCACACTGGCCCTCTCCGGACTGCCGGCTGCCGAACGAGCGCACGCGTTGCGGGAGTTGGTCAGGACACAGGCCGCGTTGGTCCTGGGTTACGCGGCGGCCGACGCCATCGACGACGAGCGCGGCTTCCTCGACGCGGGCTATGACTCGCTGCGGGCGGTGGAGCTGCGGAACCGGTTGAGCGCGGCCACCGGGTTGCGGCTGCCTTCCACCCTGGTCTTCGACCACCCCACGCCGGCGGAGGTGGCGGGCCGCCTCGACGAGTTGCTCCGGGAGCGTGAACGTCCGGACGCCGAGGCGTTGTTGACCCGGCTCGACGGCATGGCGGCGGACCTGTCGGCGGTGGTGGCGGACGACCCGGCGCGTGAGCAGGTGGTGACGCGACTGCGCGCGTTGTTGGCGGGCGTCGTGGGCGCGGCCGACGGTGGGGGCGGGAGCGGGGCCGGAGGGGAGCGGCGCGCTGGGGAGGGTGACGAGTTCGGTGACGTGTCCCTGGACGAGTTCCTGGACATCGTCGACGACGAACTGCGGGGCTGACGTGAACGACCTGGACCACTCCCGGGGGGAGACGTACACCAGCATGACGAGCGACGAGAAGGTTCTCGACACCCTCAAACGGCTGACCTCGGACCTGCGCCGGACCCGGCGGCGACTGCGGGAGGTCGAGGAGGCCAGCGGTGAGCCGATCGCGATCGTGGGCATGGCCTGCCGCTTTCCCGGCGGCGTGACGTCGCCCGAGGAACTGTGGCGGGTGGTCACAGAGGGGCAGGACGTCATCTCCCCGTTCCCGACCGATCGCGGCTGGGACCCGGACCTGTACGACCCGGACCCGGCCCGGCGCGGCAGCGTCTCCGTACGCGAGGGCGGATTCCTCCAGGACGCCGCCTCCTTCGACTCGGGGTTCTTCGGGATGAGTGCCCGTGAGGCGCTGGCCACCGATCCGCAGCAGCGGCTGCTCCTGGAGACGTGCTGGGAGGCGGTCGAGCGGGCCGGCATCGACCCGACGGCCCTGCGCGGCTCCCGTACCGGGGTGTTCGCCGGTGTCATCTACCAGGACTACGCGGCCCGGCTCCGGCATCCGCCGGGCGAGTTCGAGGGCTATCTCGGCAACGGCAGTACGGGCAGCGTGGCCTCCGGTCGGGTGGCGTACGCGCTCGGTCTGCGGGGACCGGCGATCAGTCTCGACACGGCCTGTTCGTCGTCGCTGGTCGCCGTGCACCAGGCGGCGCGGGCGCTGCGTGCGGGTGACTGCGCGCTGGCCCTGGCGGGTGGGGTGACGGTGATGGCCTCGCCGATGGCGCTGGTCGAGTTCAGCCGGCAGCGGGGGCTGGCGGGTGACGCGCGCTGCAAGGCGTTCGCGGCCGGGGCCGACGGCACCGCCCTGGGCGAGGGGGTGGGCATGCTCCTGCTTGAGCGGCTGTCGGACGCGCGGCGTGCCGGGCGTCGCGTCCTGGCGGTGGTCCGGGGCAGCGCCGTCAACCAGGACGGCGCGAGCAGCGGGCTCACCGCGCCGAGCGGGCCGGCGCAGCAACGGGTGATCCGGCAGGCGCTGGCGGGAGCCGGCCTGGCCGCGTCGGATGTGGACGCCGTCGAGGCGCACGGCACGGGCACCACGCTCGGCGACCCGATCGAGGCCCAGGCCCTGCTCGCCACGTACGGCCAGGACCGGCCGGCCGACCGGCCGCTGTGGCTGGGCTCGGTGAAGTCCAACATCGGCCACGCGCAGGCCGCCGCCGGGGTCGCCGGGCTGATCAAGATGGTGCTCGCGCTGCGGCACGGTGTCCTGCCCCGCACGCTGCACGTCGACACGCCGAACCCCCATGTGGACTGGTCCGCCGGTGCCGTGCGGCTGCTGACCGAGCAGCGGCCGTGGCCGGACACGGGGCGCCCGCGCCGCGCGGGGGTCTCCTCGTTCGGGGTCAGTGGCACCAACGCGCACGTCGTCCTGGAGCACGCCCCGGAGCCGTCCCGGGCGGACACCGGTGCCGATGTGCGGGCCCCGCTCGCGCCGCTGCCGGGCGGCGTGCCGTGGGTGGTCTCCGGGCGTGGCGCCGGGGCGCTGCGGGCCCAGGCCGATCGGCTGGCCGCGTACGTGGCGGAGCGCCCCGAGCTGTCCGCCGTCGAGGTGGGCGCGGCGTTGGCCCGTGCCCGCTCGGTCTTCGACCACCGGGCCGTGGTGTGGGGCGCTGACCGCGACGCGCTGCTGGCGGGGGTGCGGGCGCTGGCAGCGGACCGGGACGCGCCGGGCGTGACGCGCGGCTGTGTACGTACTGCCGCGCGCGCCGTGTTCGTGCTGGCCCCGCCGGAGCGGCTGGACTGGGCGGGCCGGCTGGCTGACGTCTCGCCCGCGTTCGCCCGTCGCCTCGCCGAGTGTGACGAGGCGCTGAGTGGCTTCGCCGACTGGTCGGTACGGGACGTGCTGCGCGGCGCCCACACCACGCCCGACGCGGACCCTGGCCGGTCCGCGCCCACGGCGGATGGCGTGGCCGCCGACCGGGCGGCGCGGTGGGCGGTCGTGGTCGCGCTGGCCGGGCTGTGGGAGGAGTACGGCGTACGGCCCGCCGCGGTGATCGGGGTGGGCGCCGCCGCGGTCGCCGGGGCGTGTGTGGCGGGTGCGCTGTCGTTGAAGGAGGGGGCCCGCGCGGTGACCTCCACGGTCGTGGCGCCGGTCGATCCGGCCGGGGCGCGTGTGCCGTTCCACGCGGCGCCTGACGGCCCGGCCGCCGCCGTCCGGGAGGTGCTCGGGCGCGGCCACACGCTGTTCGTGGAGGTGGGCGAGGGCGCCACGGTCGCCCCGGCCATCGCGTCGGTCACCGCCGTGACCGGCCACGAGGTCCACGTGATCGCCTCGCCGGCCGGTGGCGTCAGCGGCGCCGACGGGCTGCCCGCCGCGCTGGCCGCACTGCACGCCCACCACCTGTCGGTGGACTGGTCGGCGGCGTTCCCGAGTGGGGCGCCCACGGTGGAGCTGCCCACCTACGCCTTCCGCCGCCGCCGCTACTGGCTGGACGACGGTCCGAGGGTGGCCGACGTGGCGGCGGCCGGGCTGACCCCGGCCGACCATCCGCTGCTCGACGCCACGGTGGAGTTGCCCGACGGAGGTGGGTGGTTGTACACCGGGCGGCTGTCCGCGCGCTCCCACCCGTGGCTCGCCGACCACCGCGTCCTCGGCCGGGTGTTGCTGCCTGGTACGGCCGTGGTCGAGCTGGCGTGCTGGGCGGGTGCGCGGGCCGGGTGTGGGCACCTCGCGGAGCTGACGCTGATCGCTCCGCTGGAGCTGCCCGGCCCGGACGCCGGCCCCGACGAGGGCAGCGCCCTGCGCCTGTGGGTGAGCGCCCCGGACGCCACGGGGCGACGCGGGGTCGAGCTGTCCGCCCGCCCGGCGACCGAGCCTCACGGCCGGTGGACCAAGCACGCCATGGGCACGTTGACCCCCGTCCCCGGCCCCGGCCCCGATGGCGTCGGCGCGGCGGCCGACCCGGCCCACTGGCCACCGCACGGGGCCGAGCCGGTGGCACTTGACGACTTCGCGGAGCGCTCGGCGCGGCTGGGCATCGGTGCCGGCCCGGCCTTCGACGGTTTGCGGGCCGTGTGGCGGCGGGGTGACGAGGTGTTCGCCGAGGCGTCGTCGCCGGCCGCCCTGCAGGCCCAGGCCGGGCGGTTCGGGGTGCACCCGGCGCTGTGGGACGCCGCGCTGCGGGCCGTGGTCGCCGCGTCGCCGGACGGTGCCCCGGAGCTGCTCGTCCCGTACGCGTGGCACGGCGTGACGGTCACCGCCGCCGGGGCGGAGACCCTGCGCGTGTCGATCACGCCCGAGGGCCCGCACGCCGTGCGGGTGACGGCCACCGACGCCGCCGGCGTCCCGGTTCTGTCCGTCACCCGGCTGGAGTCCCGGCCGTTGCGGGTGCCGGTGCCCGCCGCGGCGGGCTCGCTGTCGCGCACGGAGTGGGTCCCGGCGCCCCGCACCGATCGCGGGCCCGGCCCGCTGGCGGTGCTCGGCGGTACGGACGCGCTACCGCTGGCCGTCGACGCGTCCTATCCGGACCTCGCTGCGCTGGTCGCGGCGGTGGCCGCGGGCGCGCCACCGCCCGGGGCCGTCCTGTGGCCGGTGCCCGTGCCGGGAGGTACGTCCGCGACGCCACCGGAAGCGGTGCGCGCCGCGACCGGTGAGCTGCTGGGCCTGGTGCGGGCCTGGTTGGCCGAGCCCCGGCTCGCTGACGCGCGGCTGGTCGCTGTCGTCACGGAGCCCGCCGGGGTCGGGGAGCCGGGCCGCCGGCTGGTGGGCGCGGCCGTGCGGGGGCTGCTGCGCAGCGCCCGCTCGGAGCACCCGCGCCGGTTCGGCCTGCTGAACCTGGCCGGTACGACCGCCACCGCGCTGGCACCCGCGCTCGCGCTGCTGGACACCGAGCCGGAGGTGACCCTGCGCGACGGCCGACCGCTGGTGGCCCGGCTGACACCGGTGGCTCCGGCGGCGGGCACCGGGGCGGGCCAGCCGTCCGACTCCGGGCACGGCACGGTCCTGGTCACGGGTGGCACCGGCACGCTTGGCGGGTTGGTCGCCCGACGGCTGGCGGAGCAGGGTGTGCGGCGGCTGCTGCTGGTCAGCCGGAGCGGCGAGCGAGCACCGGGAGCGCCCGAACTGGCCGCTGAACTCGGCGGGTTGGGTACGGAGGTCGCGTTCGCCGCGTGTGACGTGGCCGACCGGCGGGCGCTGGCCGCCGTGGTGCGCTCGGTACCCGCCGGGCAGCCACTGACGGGCGTGGTCCACACGGCCGGAGTCGTCGACGACGGCCTGGTGGCGACGCTGACGCCGGAGCGGATCGCGGCGGTACTCCGGCCCAAGGTGGACGCCGCCTGGCACCTGCACGAGCTGACAGCCGATCTGGGCCTACGGGAGTTCATCGTCTTCTCCTCCGCGTCCGGCGCCTTCGGCCCCGCGGGCCAGGCGGGTTACGCCGCGGCCAACGCCTGCCTGGACGCCCTGGCCCGACATCGACACACCCAGGGCCTGCCCGCCCTGTCGCTCGCCTGGGGCCCGTGGGCCGAACGCAGCGCGCTGACCGGCGCGTTGACCGACCGCGAGCTGGAGCGCATGGGCCGGGACGGGGTGCGGCCCCTGACGACACCGGACGCGCTCGACCTCTTCGACGCGGCTCGCGGGATGACCGGAGAGCCGGTGCTGATCCCGCTGCGGCTTGACCCCGACCGGCTACGGGACCGCGCTCAGCGCGGCCACCTCGCTCCGCTCCTGGCCGAACTGGTCACCTCCATCGCCCCTCCCCCGACCACCGACCCGGCCGCCCCCGAGACGTCCGCCCCCGAGTCAGCCGCCGCGCCTCCCCCGACACCAGCGCCCGCACCGGCTACGGCAGCCGCGCCAGCGACCCCGACCGGCGGCGGCGCCCTCCCCGCCGCGGAACGGCTACGGGCCATGCCGGAGCCGGAGCGGCTGCGGGCACTCACCGAACTGGTGCTGACCCAGGCCGCGGTGGCGCTCGGCGAGGCACCGGAGGACGGCATCGACCCGGACCTCGGCTTCGTGGACCTGGGCTTCGACTCCCTCGCCAGCCTCGACCTCCAGGCCGCGCTGCACGAGGAGATCGGGGTCGAGCTGCCCAGCACGCTGATCTTCGACTACCCCAACGCCACCGCGCTGGCCGGCCACCTCTGCGCCGAGCTGAGCGGGCGGCAGAGCACCGAGGTGGCCCCGGCACTGGCCGAGTTGGACCGCCTGGAGGCGTTCCTCACTCCCTTCGCCGCCGACGACCAGGCGCGGGGTTCGATCACTCACCGGCTGCGCGACCTGCTGTCCCGCTGGGCGGACGAGCCACAGGACGCCCCGGACCAGCCCGATCTCGCAGTCGCGAGCGACGACGAACTCTTCGCCGCCCTCGACCAGTTGCGCGGCACGGAACGCGGCACTCCCCCGACCCCGAACTCGAACCGGCTTTAGGAGCAGGCGCAAAGTGTCACAGGAAGACAAGTTTCGCGAGCATCTGCGCTGGGCCACGGCCGAACTCACCGAGTCACGGCGCCGGGTGGCCGAGTTGGAGGAAGCCGACCGCGAACCGCTCGCCATCATCGGGATGAGCTGCCGGTTCCCCGGCGGCGTCGACACCCCGGAAGAACTGTGGCGACTGGTGTCCACGGGGCAGGACGCCATCGGCGTACCGCCCGTGGAGCGCGGCTGGCACCTGGAGGACTTCTACGATCCGGACGGGACGCGCCCCGGCACCTCGTACGTGTGCGAGGGCGGCTTCCTGGAGGGCGCGACCGGCTTCGACCCGGCGTTCTTCGACATCAGCCCGCGCGAGGCGCTGGCGATGGACCCACAGCAACGGCTGCTCCTGGAGACGGCGTGGGAGGCGTTCGAGCGGGCGGGCATCGTCCCGGCGACGCTGCGCGGCTCCCGGGTGGGCGTCTTCGCCGGGCTGATGTACCACGACTACGCCGCGCGCCTGGGTGACGAGGTGGACGAGCCCGTCGCCGGGTTCCTCGGCAGCGGCAACGCGGGCAGCGTGGCCTCGGGCCGGATCGCCTACGTGCTCGGCCTGGAAGGGCCGGCGGTGACGCTGGACACGGCGTGCTCGTCATCGCTGGTCGCACTGCACCTGGCGGCCCAGGCCGTACGGCGCGGGGACTGCGCCATGGCGCTGGCGGGCGGGGTCACCGTGATGGCAACGCCGACCACCTTCGTGGAGTTCAGCCGCCAGGGCGGTCTGGCCAGGGACGGCCGCTGCAAGTCGTTCGCGGCTTCGGCCGACGGCACGGCCTGGGGCGAGGGCGCGGGCATGTTGTTGATCGAACGACTCTCCGAGGCCCGCAGCGCGGGGCACCCGGTGCTCGCCGTGCTGCGCGGGTCGTCGGTCAATCAGGACGGCGCGAGCAGCGGCCTCTCCGCGCCCAACGGCCCCGCCCAACAGCGCGTCATCCAGCAGGCGTTGGACGCGGCCGGCCTTTCAGCCGACCTGGTCGACGCGGTGGAGGCGCACGGTACGGGCACCACGCTCGGTGACCCGATCGAGGCCCAGGCCCTGCTCGCCACCTACGGCCAAGGACGACCGGTCGACCGACCCCTGTGGCTGGGCTCGCTCAAGTCCAACATCGGCCACACCCAGGCCGCCGCCGGCGTCGGCGGCGTCATCAAGATGGTCCAAGCCATGCACCACGGCGTACTACCACCCACCCTCCACGTCGACGAGCCCACACCCCACGTCGACTGGGAGTCCGGCGCCGTACGCCTGCTCACCGAGCAGCGCCAGTGGCCCGAGACAGGCCGCCCACGTCGAACCGCCGTCTCCTCCTTCGGCATCAGCGGCACCAACGCCCACGTCATCCTCGAACAAGCACCCGCGTTCGCCGCGACACCGGAGCCGGGGCCGGAACCACGCGAGGGGGTTCCCGCAGCGGCTCAGGCCGTGGCCTGGCCGCTGTCCGCCCGATCCGCCAAGGCACTGCGCGCCGCCGCGAGCCGGCTCCGAGCCGCCGTGGACGCCCACCCGGAGTGGACGACGGCCGACGTCGCGCGGACCCTGACGACGGAACGCTCGACGTTCGAGCACCGGGCCGTCGTCATCGGCACCCACCGCGCGGAACTCCTCACCGGCCTCGACGCACTGGCCGACGGCCAGGAGCACCCGAGCGTGGTGACGGGGCAGGGAAACCACAGCCGACCCGTCTTCGTCTTCCCCGGCCAGGGCTCACAGTGGACCGGCATGGCCACCGACCTCCTGAACACCTCCGAAGTCTTCCGACAGTCCATAGCCGACTGCGAGAGCGCCCTGGCGCCGTACGTCGACTGGTCGTTGACGGACGTACTCACCAACGGCCAGCCCATCGAACGCGTCGACGTCGTCCAACCCGCACTATTTGCCGTCATGGTCTCGCTGGCCCGAGTGTGGGAATCGTTGGGCGTCCAACCCACCGCCGTCATCGGCCACTCTCAGGGTGAGATCCCCGCAGCCGTCATCGCCGGCGCCCTCACCCTCCAAGACGGCGCACGCATCACCGCCCTCCGCAGCCAAGCCATCCACACCACCCTCACCGGCCACGGCACCATGGCCTCCCTCACCCTCACACCCCAAGCAACCCAACAACTCCCCGGAGCCTGGGACCGAGAGCTTCACATCGCCGCCCACAACGGACCCCACACCACCGTCATCGCCGGAGACGGCGCAGCAGTCGAAGACCTCCTCAAGCACTGCGAACAACACGACATCCACGCCCGACGCATCAACGTCGACTACGCCTCCCACAGCCCCCACGTCGAAACCATCCGCGAGCACCTCCTCACACAACTCGCCGACATAAAGCCCACCACGAGCGACATCCCCTTCTACTCCACCACCACAGGCGAAGCCCTCGACACCACCCACCTCACCGCCGACTACTGGTACACCAACCTCCGCCAACCCGTACTCCTCACCCACGCCACCACCACCGCCCTAAACAACGGACACACCACCTACATCGAAATCAGCCCCCACCCCATCCTCACCACCGCACTCCACGACATCACCGACCAAGCCGACCAACCCACCAACGTCACCATCACCGGAACCCTCCGCCGCGACCACGGCACCTGGACCCAACTCCTCACCCACGCCGCCCACCTCCACACCCACAACACACCCATCAACTGGACCACCCACGCCCCAGACCAGACCCACGACCACCTGACCCTTCCCACCTATCCCTTCCAACGCCAGCACTACTGGCTCACCGCCCCGGAGGCGGTCGGGGACGTGCGGTCGGCCGGGTTGGACGCGGCTGGGCATCCGTTGTTGGGGGGTGTGTTGTCGCTGGCGGGCGGGAGCGGTGACGCGGTGCTCGTCGGCAGGGTGTCGGTGCGGTCGCAGCCCTGGCTGGCCGACCATGCGGTGTGGGGCACGGTGTTGGTGCCGGGTGCGGCGCTGGTGGAGTTGGCCGTCCGGGCGGGTGACCAGGTCGGGTGCGATGTGCTGGAGGAGTTGACGCTCGCGGCGCCGTTGGTCGTCCCGGACGGGGAGGCCGTCCGGTTGCAGCTCACCGTCGGGGCTCCGGAGGAGGGTTCCGGGCGGCGGCCGGTGGCGATCCACTCCCGGCCCGACGAGGCCGGGGCCGACTCCGCCTGGAGCTGTCACGCGACCGGTTTCGTCGGTACCGGTGCCAGGCAGCCGGACTGGGATCTCGCGGTGTGGCCGCCAGTGGGCGCGGAGCCGGTGGACCTCGACGGGTTCTACCCGCGACTGGTGGCGAACGGGCTCGGGTACGGGCCGGCGTTCCAGGGCTTGCGCGCCCTGTGGCGGCACGGTGACGCGTGGTTCGCCGAGGTCAGGCTGCCCGATGACCAGTCGGCGGACGGGTTCGGCCTGCACCCGGCGCTGCTGGACGCCGCGCTGCACGGGGCCGTCGACCCCGCCGCTCCGATGCGGCTGCCCTTCTCGTGGACGGGTGTGCGGCTGTACGCGTCCGGGGCCACCGCGCTGCGGGTCAGGCTGACGGACGACGGGCAGGGCGGCCTCGCGCTCGCGCTGGCCGACGCCGACGGGGCTCCGGTGGCCGAGGTCGCCTCGCTGGTGGGTCGGGCGGTGACCGAGGAGCAGGTGCGGGCGGCGGGCACCGGTGACCGGGACGCCGCGCTGTGGGTGGACTGGCTGGAGGTGCCCCCGCCGGGTGACGCGTCGGAGTCCGGCGCGCCCTGGGCCCTGGTCGGCCCGGACGACCTCGCGTTGGGCGGGTCCGCCGTGGGGTCGCCGCTCGCCACGTACGCGGACCTGGCCGCGCTGGCGGATTCCGGTGCGGTGCCGGACACCGTTGTGGTGACCTGCGCTGGCGTGGGGCCCGCCGAGGAGGAGCTGCCCGAGGCCGTGCGGGAGGCGGTCGATCGGGTGCTCGGGCTTGCCCAGGCGTGGCTGGCCGACGCGCGGTTCACGGGCAGGTTGGTGGTGGTGACGCGGGGCGCGGTGGTGGCCGGGGACGGCGAGGCCGTACGGGATCTGGTGCACGCACCGGTGTGGGGGTTGCTGCGGTCGGCGCAGACGGAGAACCCGGACCGGTTCGTCCTGGCCGACCTCGACGGGCACGAAGCGTCCCGGGACGCGTTCGCCGGTGCGCTCGCCTCGGGTGAGCCGCAGTTCGCGTTGCGGGCCGGGCGGCTGTTGGTGCCCCGGCTGGTGCGGGACGAGCCCGGGCAGGCGTTGGAGCCGCCGGCGGACGGGGGGCCCTGGCGGCTGGACACGCGGGGCAAGGGCACGCTGGAGAACCTGGCGCTGGTGCCGTACCCGGAGGCCGCCGCACCGCTGGCGCCCGGGCAGGTGCGGATGGCGGTGCGTGCGGCGGGGGTGAACTTCCGGGACGTGCTGCTTGGCCTGGGCATGGTCGATCAGGACGTGATGGGCGGGGAGGCGGCGGGCGTCGTCCTGGAGGTGGGGTCCGACGTCACGGACCTGGCGCCCGGTGACCGGGTGATGGGCATGGTGCCCGGCTCCTTCGGGCCGGTCGCGGTCGTCGACCGGCGGCTGCTCGTACCGTTGCCCGCGAGCTGGACGTACACCGAGGGCGCCTCGGTGCCCATCGCGTTCCTCACCGCCTACTACGGCCTGGTGGAGTTGGCCGGGCTGCGGGAGGGCGAGTCCGTCCTGATCCACGCGGCGACCGGCGGCGTGGGGCTGGCCGCCCTGCAACTCGCGCGCCATCTCGGCGCCGAGGTGTTCACGACGGCGAGCCCGGCCAAGTGGCCGACGCTGCGGGCGTTGGGTGTGCCGGCCGAGCGGATCGCGTCCTCGCGGTCGCTGGACTTCGAGGAGCACACGCGCACCGCGTCCAACGGGGTGGACGTGGTGCTGAACTCGCTGGCCAACGCGTACGTGGACGCCTCGCTGCGGCTGCTGAACGAGGGCGGCCGGTTCGTCGAGATGGGTAAGACCGACATCCGCGACGCCGCGCGGGTGGCGGCGGACCATCCCGGTAGGTCGTATCTGTGGTTCGACCTGATCGACGCCGGTTACGAGCGGATCGGCCGGATGATGGCGGCGCTGATGCCGCTGTTCGCGGCGGGCACCCTCCGTCCGCTCCCCACCGCCACCTGGGACGTGCGGCGCGGGGTGGAGGCGTTCCGCTTCATGAGTCAGGCCCGGCACATCGGCAAGGTGGTGCTGACCATGCCTCCCGCGCCCGCCGCGACGCGGGACGGGACGGTGGTGATCACGGGTGGTACCGGAGTCCTCGGCAGCCTCGTCGCCCGCCACCTCGTCACCCACCACGGCATACGCCACCTCCTCCTCCTCTCACGCCGCGGACCCCACGCACCCAACGCCACCCAACTCCACCACCAACTCACCCAACTCGGCGCCACCCCCACCATCACCACCTGCGACACCAGCAACCCACAACAACTCGCCACCGCCCTCGCCACCATCCCACCCCAACACCCCCTCACCGGCATCATCCACACCGCCGGCACCCTCCACGACGCCCTCCTCACCAACCTCACCCCCCACCACACCCACACCACCCTCCAACCCAAAACCCACACCGCCTGGCACCTCCACCAACTCACCCAACACACCCCCCTCGACTTCTTCATCCTCTTCTCCTCGTCGGCCGCTGTGCTGGGCGGTCCCGGGCAGGGCAACTACGCGGCGGCCAATGCCTTCCTGGACGCGCTCGCGCAGCATCGGCGTGATCGGGGGCTGCCGGGTGTCTCGGTGGCCTGGGGGCTGTGGGAGCGGGAGAGCGGGATGACGGGGCATCTGGACGCGGCCGACCTGTCCCGGCTGCGCCGGGCCGGGACGACCCCGCTCTCCGACGCCGTGGGCCTCGCCCACTTCGACGCGGCGCTCGACGCCGACCGGGCCGCGGTGGTGGCGATGGGGTTCGACCCCGGCGCGGCGCGCGTGGCGCTCGGGGCGCAGCGGGTGCCGCCGCTGCTGCGGCGGTTGGTGGCGGCTCCGGCGCGACGGGTGGCCGCCGCCGGCGCTGGCCCGGCGGCCGGTGGCGCGCGGGCGCTGGTGGAGCGGCTGGCCTCGGTGCCCGACGCCGAGCGCGGCCGGTTGCTGCTCGGGTTGGTGCGGGAGCAGACGGCGCTCGTGCTGAGTTACGCGTCGAGCGGAGAGGTCGGCCCCGACCAGGCGTTCAAGCAGTTGGGCGTGGACTCGTTGACCGCGGTCGAGCTGCGCAACCGGCTGAGCGCGGCCACCGGTCTGCGGCTCCCCGCCACGTTGGTCTTCGACCATCCCACGCCGGCCGCGCTGGCCGGGCAGTTGCGTACGGAGCTGGCCGAGGCGCTGGGTGAGCCGGCCACGGTGGGCGAGGGAGCCGAGGCCGGCGAGGTGGACGACGCGGAGATCCGTCGGCTGCTGGCCACGGTCGCCCCGGCCCGGCTCCGCGCGGCCGGGTTGCTCGGCGCCCTGTTGGAGCTGGCCGAGCCCGCGCCACGGGTCGACGGGGCGGCGGCCGACGCGGACCCGGGTGACCTGGAGTCGATCGACGCGATGGACGCGGACGACCTGATCGGCCTGGCCTTCGGCAGTACCGACCTCTGATCGCGTTCGGACGGTGGAGAAGACGATGACCGCAGCACAGACACCCGCGTCACACGACCGCGTCCTGGCGGCCCTGCGGCACTCGGTGAAGGAGAACAAGCGCCTTGAGCAGCGCAATCACCAGCTCACCGAGGAACGACACGAGCCGATCGCGATCGTGGACATGGCCTGCCGGTTCCCCGGCGGTGTCACGTCGCCCGAGGACTTCTGGCGGTTGCTGAGCGAGGGCCGGGACGCCGTCACCGAGTTCCCCGCCGAACGTGGCTGGGACACCGAGGCGCTCTACGACCCGGACCCGGACCGGCCGGGCCACAGCTATGTGCGGCACGGAGCCTTCCTGCGGGACGCGGAACGCTTCGACGCCGCGTTCTTCGGGATCAGCCCGCGTGAGGCGCTGGCGATGGACCCGCAGCAGCGGCTGCTCCTGGAGACGGCGTGGGAGGTCTTCGAGCGGGCCGACATCGACCCCACGTCGGTGCGGGGAAGCCGGATCGGCGTGTTCGTCGGGGTGTCTCCGCTGGGGTACGGGGCGGGCTCGCAGGCGGCGTCGGAGGGCACCGAGGGTTACCTGTTGACCGGGACGACGGTCAGCGTCGCCTCCGGGCGGCTGGCCTACGCCTTCGGCCTTGAGGGGCCCGCGTTGACCGTGGACACCGCGTGCTCCTCGTCGTTGGTGGCCCTGCACCTGGCGGCGCGGGCGCTGCGGGCGGGTGAGTGCACCGCGGCGTTGGTGGGCGGGGCCGCCGTGATGGCAGCGCCGCACATGTTCGTGGAGTTCAGCCGTCAGCGTGGGCTCGCACCGGACGGCCGTTGCAAGGCGTTCGCCAGCGCCGCCGACGGCACGTCCTGGGGCGAGGGCGTGGGCCTGCTGCTTGTCATGCGGCTGTCGGAGGCTCGCCGCGCGGGGCACCGGGTGCTGGCCGTGCTGCGGGGCAGCGCCGTCAACCAGGACGGCGCCTCCAACGGGCTCACCGCGCCGAGCGGGCCGGCACAACAGCGGGTGATCCGGCAGGCGCTGGCCGACGCGCGGCTGGCCCCGGACGAGGTGGACGCGGTGGAGGCACACGGCACCGGCACCCGCCTCGGCGACCCGATCGAGGCCCAGGCCCTGCTCGCCACCTACGGGAAGGACCGCCCCGCCGACCGGCCACTGTGGCTGGGCTCGGTGAAGTCCAACATCGGCCACACCCAGTTGGCCGCGGGCGTCGCCGGGGTCATCAAGACCGTGCTCGCGATGCGGCACGGCGTCCTGCCACCCACGCTGCACGTGGACACCCCGGCCGAGCGGGTCGACTGGTCCCGGGGCGCGGTGGAGCTCCTCACCGAGGCGCGCCCGTGGCCGGCGGCCGACCGGCCCCGCCGTGCCGCGGTGTCCTCCTTCGGGATCAGCGGCACCAACGCCCACGTCATCCTCGAAGCGGCCGACCCCACCGACGCCGGCACGGGCAGCGCCCCCGCCTCCGCCCCCGCCTCCGGGCCGACCGTCGCCGCCACGGCGGCGGCCCCGGACGGCGACACGGGCGCGGGCGCGGCCCCGGGCTTGGCCAGTGGTGTGACGGGCGCGGCCGTGGGCGGTGGTGTGACGGGCGAGCGGGCCGTGGTTGCCGCCACCCCCTGGTCGTTGTCCGCCGCCAGCCCGGAGGCGCTGCGCGCGCAGGCCCTGCGGGTACGGGAGGCCGTCGCCGCGCACCCCGACTGGGAGCCGTCCGCCGTGGCCTGGGCGCTGGCCACCACCCGGGCCGACCTCGCCCAGCGGGCCGTGGTCGTCGGCGCCGGGCGTACCGAACTGCTCGCCGGGCTCGACGCGCTCGCCGGGGGCGCCACCGCGGCGCACACCGTCGTGGGCGAGGCGGCGCGGGGCGGCGGGCTCGCGTTCCTCTTCACCGGGCAGGGCTCGCAACGGCCCGGCGCCGGACGGGAGTTGTACGGCCTCTTCCCCGTCTTCGCCGAGGCGCTGGACCGCAACTGCGCGCTGCTGACCGAGCGGACCGGCCTGCCGCTGCGCGAGGCGCTGCTCGCCGAGGAGGGCTCGGCCGGCTACCCGGAGCACGTGCGGCTGCTGCGGCGGACGGCCTGGGCCCAGTGCGCGTTGTTCGCCCTTGAGGTGGCCCTGTTCCGGCTGGTGGAATCCTGGGGAGTGCGCCCGGACTTCCTGCTCGGCCACTCCGTCGGTGAGTTGGCCGCCGCGCACGTGGCCGGGGTGTTCTCGCTGGAGGACGCGGTGACCGCGGTGGCCGCCCGGGGCCGCCTGATGCAGGAGTTGCCGGCGGGCGGGGCGATGGTGGCCGTGGAGGCGACCGAGGAGGAGGTCGCGGCCCTGCTGGCCGGGGGCGACGGGACGGCGGAGATCGCCGCGGTCAACGGTCCGACCTCGGTGGTCGTGTCGGGTGACGAGGACGGGGTGCGGCGGGTCGCCACCGCGCTACGCGACCGGGGCCGGCGCACCAGGGAGCTGAGCGTCAGCCACGCCTTCCACTCGCCGCGCATGGACGGCATGGCGAGCGCGTTCCGTACGGTCATGTCACGGTTGGCGACCCACGAGCCGACGCTGCCGCTGATCTCCAACGTCACCGGGCTGCCGGTCACCGGCGAGCAGGTCCGCTCGGCCGAGTACTGGGTGCGCCACGCCCGGGCGACCGTGCGTTTCCACGCCGGCGTCCGGCACCTGGCGGCGCAGGGTGTCCGCACGTTCCTGGAGCTGGGCCCCGACAGCGTGCTGTGCGCGACGGCCCGCGACGGCGCCCTGGACGCGTTGGGCGCGAGCGGCGACGAGGTGGCGGCCGTGCCGCTGCTCCGCGCCGGCCAGCCCGAGCCGACGACCGTGCTCACCGCACTGGCCACGCTGCACGTACGAGGGTGTGGGGTGGACTGGCGAGCCTGCCTGGGTGATGTCGCCGGCCGCCCGGACCCGACGGCGCGGGTGGATCTGCCCACCTATCCCTTCCAGGACGAGCGCTACTGGCTGCCGCCGCGGCCGGCCGCCGCCGAACCCGCCGACCTGGGCCTGGAGGCCGCCGGGCATCCGCTGCTCGCCGCCGCGCTCACCCCGGCCGACGGTGACGGGCTGCTGTTGACCGGCAGGCTGTCGGTCCGCTCCCACCCGTGGCTCGCCGACCACGTCGTCCTGGACACGGTGGTCGTACCGGGCACGGCCTTCCTCGAACTGGCCCTGCACGCGGGGCGGTTGACGCGGTGCCCGGGCGTCGACGAGCTCGACCAGGAGAGCCCGCTGATCCTGCCCGCCGACGGCGCGGTCCGGGTGCAGCTCAGGGTGGGACCGCCCGAGGAGGACGGCCGCCGGCCCCTGGCCGTGTACTCCCGCCCCGACGGCGACGACACCGAACCCTGGACCCGGCACGCGAGCGGAGTGCTGACCACCGCGGCCGAGGCCGGTCCCGCCGCCGCCGACTCCCCCGGGCTCGACGGGGCCTGGCCGCCGCCGGGCGCCGTGCCCGTCGACATCGCCGACTTCTACCGCACGGTGGCCCTGGACGGCTTCACCTACGGGCCGTCCTTCCAGGGCCTGCGGGCCGTGTGGCACGTGGGCGACGACGTCTACGGCGAGGTGGAGTTGCCGGAGCCGTACCGGGCGGAGGCCCTCCAGTACGGCGTGCATCCCGCCCTGCTCGACGCCGCGCTCCACGCGGGCCTGGTGGGCAGCAGCGGGGAACAGGTGCTGCTGCCCTTCGCCTGGAACGGCGTACGACGCTCGCGTACCGGCGCGGCCCGGCTGCGCGTCCGCCTCTCCCCGGCCGGGCAGGACGCCATGTCGCTGCTGGTGACCGACGAGTTCGGCGCGCCCGTCGTGACGGTGGCCGCGCTGCGGGCGCGGCCGGTCTCCCTGGCCCAGTTGCGGGCCGCCGCCGGAACGCCGACCGGGGACGCGCTGTTCCGCGTCGAGTGGGCCGCCGCCGGCCCGGACACGGCGGGCGCCGCCGGGGCGGACGAGGCGGAGTGGGCGCTGGTCGGGCCGTACGATCCGCTGGCGGACTCGACACCCGAAGGGGCCGGCGGCCCGCTCGACCGCTACCCGGACCTGGCGGCTCTCGCGCAGGCCCTGGAGGGGGGCCGGCCGCTGCCGACGACCGTCTTCCTGACCTGCCCACACGCCGCGCCCGGCGCGGCCGTGCCCGAGGCTGCCAGGGAAGCGGTGGAGTGGGCCAGCTCCGCGCTCACCGCGTGGGCCGGTGACCCGCGCTTCGCCACCTCCCGGCTGGTCATGCTGACGCACGGCGCGGTCTCCGCCGGGCGGGACGAGGACGTGCCGAACCTCGCCCAGGCGCCGCTGTGGGGGCTGGGGCGGGCGGCCCAGGCCGAACACCCGGGCCGTTTCGTCCTGCTCGACCTGGGCGCCGGAGCCGACGTCCGCGCGGCGCTGCGGCGGGCCGCCGATTCCGACGAGCCACAGCTCGCCGCGCGGCCCGCCGGCCTCCGCACGCCCCGGCTGGTCCGGGCCAGGCCCGCCACCGTGGACCCCGCGCCAGCGGCCGCGCGCCTGGGCGACCGCGCCGGAACGGTCCTCATCACCGGCGGCACCGGCGCGCTGGGCTCGCTGCTCGCCCGGCACCTGGTCGCGGAGCACGGCGTACGACACCTGTTGCTGCTCACCCGGCGGGGCCCGCAGGCACCCGAGGCCGAGCGGCTGACGGCCGAACTCGCCACGGCCGGAGCGCGGGTGACGGTCGCGAGCTGTGACGTGTCGCGACGGCAGGCCCTGGCCGACGTGTTGGCCGGGATTCCGGCGGAGCATCCGCTGACCTCGGTCGTGCACGCGGCGGGGGTGGTGGATGACGGGGCGCTGGAGGCGCTGACGGCGGAGCGCTTCGACGCCGTGCTGCGGCCGAAGGCCGACGCGGCCTGGCACCTGCACGAGCTGACCCGGGGCATGGCGCTCGACGCGTTCGTCCTGTTCTCCTCGGCGGCGGCCACCCTCGGCGGCGCCGGGCAGGGAAACTACACCGCCGCGAACAGCTTCCTCGACGCCTTGGCCCAGCACCGCGCCGCCCACGGCCTGCCTGCCCACTCCGTGGCCTGGGGGCCGTGGGAGCAGCAGGCGGGGATGGCGGGAGAGTTGGACGAGGCGGCCCAGCGCCGGATGCGGCGCGCCGGGGTCCTCCCGCTGGCCCCGCACGACGGGCTCGCGCTCTTCGACGCCGCGCTGGCCGGCGACGATCACACCCTCCTGGCGGTCCGGCTGAACCTGGCCGCCCTGCGCGGCACGGCCGGCGCCGTGCCACCGCTGCTGCACACCCTGACCGGCACACCCACGACACCGGGGGCGGCGCCTGCCGCGGCCCAGTGGCGCGGGCGGTTGGCCGGGCTGGCGGTCGACGAGCGCGAGGGCGCCCTGCTCGACCTGGTGCGCGACGCGGTGGCCACCGTGCTCGGCCACTCGGACCCGACGGCCGTACACGGCGAACGGGCCTTCAACGACCTCGGGTTCGACTCCCTGACCGCCGTGGAGCTACGGAACCGGCTCGCCACCTCCACCGGGCTACGGCTTCCGGCCACCTTGATCTTCGACCACCCGACCTCCCGGGCCCTGGCCCGCTACCTGGACGGTGCGCTCCCCCAGGACGGGGCCCCCACCGGCGTGCCGATACTCGCCGAACTCGACCGGTTCGAAGCCACCCTGGCCACCCTCGCCCCCGACCACCCCGACCAGCCTCGGATCGCCACCCGGCTCCGCGCCGTTCTGGCCCGCTGGGACGACCGGCCGGTCGCCGCGGTTCCCGACCCGGACAGCGGGCTGGCGGACGACGCCGCGGACGACGAGGTCTTCGACTTCATCACCAACGAACTCGGGATCTCCTGACCGGCCCCGGGGCCACCACTCAACCGAGCCCCACGCCTTCTCCGTCCCTCCCGACCTGCCGAAAGGGTGGCACCACCGTGGCGAGCGAGACCGAGGAAAAGCTGCGTTACTTCCTCAAGCGGGTGTCGACCGACCTCCAGGAGACGCGCCGCCGCCTCCACGACCTGGAGTCCGTCGAGGGCGAGCCGATCGCCGTCGTGGGCATGGCCTGCCGCTACCCCGGCGGTGCCGACTCCCCGGAGAAGCTGTGGCGCCTCCTCACGGAGGGCCGGGACACGGCCACCCCGTTCCCCACCGACCGGGGCTGGGACGTGGAGGCGCTGTACGACCCCGACCCGGACCACCCCGGCACGACGTACGGGCGCGAGGGCTGCTTCATCGACGACCCGGGCCACTTCGACGCGGGCTTCTTCGGCATCGGGCCGCGCGAGGCGCTGGCCATGGACCCGCAACAGCGACTGCTCCTGGAGACCACCTGGGAGACGTTCGAGCGGGCCGGCATCGACCCGACCACACTCCGCGGCAGCAGCACCGGCGTCTTCATGGGCACCGGCCAACAGGACTACGCCTCCCTGGTCCAGCGGGCGACGGAGAACCTGGAGGGATACCTGCTGTCGGGCGGCGCGGCCAGCGTCATCTCCGGTCGGCTGTCGTACGTGTTCGGCCTTGAGGGCCCGGCGATCACCGTGGACACCGCCTGCTCCTCCTCACTGGTCGCCCTGCACCTGGCCACCCAGTCACTGCGTCGCGGCGAGACGACCATGGCCCTGGCCGGCGGAGCCACCGTCATGGCCGCGCCCGGCATGTTCATCGAGTTCAGCCGACAACGCGGCCTCTCCCCCGACGGCCGCTGCAAGGCATTCGCCGCCTCGGCCAACGGCACCGGATGGGGCGAGGGCGTCGGCGTCCTCCTTCTCGAACGCCTCACCGACGCGCAACGCAACGGACACCGGGTACTCGCCGTCGTGCGCGGCTCGGCCGTCAACCAGGACGGCGCCTCCAACGGACTCACCGCACCCAACGGTCCGTCCCAACAGCGCGTCATCTGGCAGGCGTTGAGCAACGCCAGGCTGACCACCGACGACATCGACGCGGTGGAGGCACACGGCACCGGCACCACGCTCGGTGACCCGATCGAGGCCCAGGCCCTGCTCGCCACCTACGGCCAGGACCGACCGGCCGACCGACCCCTGTGGCTGGGCTCGCTCAAGTCCAACATCGGCCACACCCAGGCCGCCGCCGGCGTCGCCGGCGTCATCAAGGCGATCCTCGCACTCCACCACGGGGCGCTGCCCAAGACCCTGCACGTGGACGAGCCCACACCCCACGTCGACTGGGAGTCCGGCGCCGTACGCCTGCTCACCGAGCAGCGCCAGTGGCCCGAGACGGGCCGGCCACGCCGAGCCGCCGTCTCCTCCTTCGGAGCCAGCGGCACCAACGCCCACGTCATCGTGGAGCAGGCCCCGGAGCCGCAGGCCGCCCCGGAGGAGGCCGAGACCACGGTCGACACGGGCATCATCCCGATCGTCCTCTCCGCACGAGGCCACCGGGCACTCCGCGCCCAGGCCGCACAGCTCGCCGCGTACGTCGAGGAGCACCCCGACGCCGACCCGTACGCCATCGCGCACACCCTGCTCAGCACGCGAGCCACCCTCGAACACCGCGCCGTCCTCCTCACTCGCGACCGCGACCACCTCCTGAACGCGCTCCACGCCCTCGCCAACGGTGAGGAACACCCCAACGTGGTGACCGGGAACGCGGACCACGCCAAGCCCGTCTTCGTCTTCCCGGGCCAGGGCTCACAGTGGACCGGCATGGCCACCAACCTCCTGGGCACCTCCGAGGTGTTCCGGCAGTCGATAGCCGAGTGTGAGAACGCCCTGGCGCCGTACGTCGACTGGTCACTCACCGACGTACTCACCAACGGACAGCCCATCGAACGTGTTGATGTCGTGCAACCCGCGTTGTTCGCGGTCATGGTCTCGCTGGCCCGAGTGTGGGAATCGTTGGGCGTCCAACCCACCGCCGTCATCGGCCACTCGCAGGGGGAGATCCCGGCGGCCGTCATCGCCGGCGCCTTGACCCTCCAAGACGGGGCTCGCGTCACCGCCCTCCGCAGCCAGGCCATCCACACCACCCTCACCGGCCACGGCACCATGGCCTCCCTCACCCTCACACCCCAAGCAACCCAACAACTCCCCGGGGCCTGGGACCGAGAGCTTCACATCGCCGCCCACAACGGGCCCCACACCACCGTCATCGCCGGAGACGGCGCAGCAGTCGAAGACCTCCTCAAGCACTGCGAAGAGCACGACATCCGCGCCCGACGCATCAACGTCGACTACGCCTCCCACAGCCCCCACGTCGAACCCGTGCGCGAGCAACTGCTCACACAACTCGCCGACATAAAGCCGACCACGAGTGAGATTCCCTTCTACTCCACCACCACCGGTCAGGCTCTCGACACCACCCACCTCACCGCCGACTACTGGTACACCAACCTCCGCCAACCCGTACTCCTCACCCACGCCACCACCACCGCCCTGAGCAACGGACACACCACCTACATCGAGATCAGCCCCCACCCCATCCTCACCACCGCACTCCACGACATCACCGACCAAGCCGACCAACCCGCCAACGTCACCATCACCGGAACCCTCCGCCGCGACCACGGCACCTGGACCCAACTCCTCACCCACGCCGCCCACCTCCACACCCACCACACACCCATCAACTGGAACACCCACACCCCGAACGCAACCCACCGCCTCTTCGACCTCCCCACCTACCCCTTCCAGCGGCGGCGCTACTGGGTGGACGCCAGGGCGTTGGACGTCTCGCCGCTGGCCGCGTCGGGTGGTGACGCGGTGGAGGGTGACTCGGCGGGAGCGGAGCTGCGGCGGGAGTTGGCTGGCCGGTCCGAGGTGGAACAGGAACGGGTGCTGCTCGAACTGGTGCGGACGCACGCCGCCGTGGTCCTGGGTCTGGAAGGGGCGCTGGATTTCGGGCGGTCCTTCAACGAGTTGGGCTTCGTCTCGCTCACCGCCGTGGAACTACGTAACCGACTGATCGCGGCGACCGGTGTGCGGCTGCCCGCGACCGTGGTCTTCGACCACCCGACGCCACGGGAGCTGAGTCGGCGGTTGCTCGCCGAGTTGGTGGGTCCCGGGGGCCAGCGGGCGCCGCGCCCGGTGGCGGCGGCGTGGACGGCGGCCGAGGGTGATGACGATCCGATCGCGATCGTCGCGATGGCCTGCCGGTTTCCGGGTGGTGTGGGCAGTCCGGAGGACCTGTGGCGACTGGTTGTCGAGGGTACCGACGCCATCTCGGCCTTCCCCGAGGACCGTGGGTGGGACGTGGCGGGGATCTACCATCCCGATCCGGGCCGCAGTGGCCGTACGTACACGCGGGAAGGCGGGTTCATCGCCGACGCGCACGCGTTCGACGCGGCGTTCTTCGGGATCGGGCCGCGCGAGGCGCTGGCCATGGACCCGCAGCAGCGGTTGCTGCTGGAGACCGCGTGGGAGGTGTTCGAGCGCGCGGGCATCGACCCGACGAGCACGCGCGGCAGCCGTACCGGTGTCTTCGCTGGCTCCAGTGGCCAGGACTATCCGCAGCTCGTCCTCGGTGCCTCGGCTGACATCGAGGGGTACCTGATGACCGGCAACGCCGCCAGCGTGTTGTCCGGCAGGCTGGCGTACGCGTTCGGGCTCGAAGGCCCGGCCGTCACCGTGGACACCGCCTGCTCGTCGTCGCTGGTCGCGCTGCACCTGGCCGCCCAGTCGCTGCGCTCGGGCGAAAGTGAGCTGGCGCTGGCCGGTGGGGTGACGGTGCTGTCCACACCGCAGGCGTTCATCAGCTTCAGCCGGCAGCGCGGGCTGGCGCCCGACGGTCGCTGCAAGCCGTTCTCCTCGGCCGCCGACGGCACCACGTGGGGCGAGGGGGTCGGGCTGCTCCTCCTGGAACGGCTGTCCGACGCCCGGCGCAACGGCCACCCGGTCCTCGCCACGGTGCGCGGCAGCGCCACCAACCAGGACGGGGCGAGCAACGGCCTCTCCGCGCCCCACGGCCCCTCGCAACAGCGGGTCATCCGGCAGGCGCTCGCCAACGCCCGGCTGGCTCCGGCCGAGGTGGACACGGTGGAGGCGCACGGCACGGGCACGCCGCTGGGCGACCCGATCGAGGCACAGGCCCTGCTCGCCACGTACGGCCAGGACCGGCCGGCCGACCGGCCGCTGTGGCTGGGTTCGGTGAAGTCCAACATCGGCCACACGGCCGCCGCGGCGGGGGTCGCCGGGTTGATCAAGATGGTGAAGGCGATGGAGCACGGGGTGCTGCCACCGACGCTGCACCTGGGCGAACCCACCCCGCACGTGGAGTGGGACACCGGGCGGGTCGCGCTCCTCACCGAGCCGGTGGCCTGGCCCGATACCGGCCGGCCGCGCCGGGCCGGGGTGTCCGCCTTCGGCATCAGCGGCACCAACGCGCATGTGCTCATCGAGCAGGCACCACCCGAGCCCGAGCGGGCGGCGGACGCGGCGAAGCCGGTCCCGGACCCAGCCCGCGCGGCGGAGCAGGTCCCGCAGCCGGCGTACGTGGCGGGTCCGGAGGGCGCGGAAGCCGCCCCGGTCGGGCACGGGCCACCGATGGTCTTGTGGCCGCTGTCCGCCCGTGGCGAGCGGGGTCTGCGGGCTCAGGCCGAGCGGTTGCGGGAGCACCTGGCCCAGCGGCCCGAGTTGGACCCGGTGGACGTCGCTCGCGCGCTGGCGGCCTCCCGGGCCGGGCTGTCGCACCGCGCGGTGGTCCTCGCCGACGGGCAGGGCGCCGACGCAGGGCGCGCTGGCCTGCTCGCGGGGCTCGCCACGCTGGCGGCGGGCGAGAACGCGCCGGGTGTGGTGCGGGGCACGGTCACCGGCGGTCGGACGGCGTTCCTCTTCCCCGGCCAGGGCAGTCAGCGGCCGGGGATGGGACGCGGCCTCTACGACGCCTTTCCGGTCTTCGCGCGGGCGCTTGACGAGATGTGTGGGCTACTGGACGAGCACGCCGACGATCCGGGGCGGCCGGGTCTGCTGTCGGTGTTGTTCGCGGCGGAGGGCACCGCGCGGGCGCGGCTGTTGGACGAGACGGTGTACACCCAGCCCGGGTTGTTCGCGGTGGGGGTCGCCGCGTACCGGCTCCTTGAGTCCTTCGGTGTCGTGCCGGACTGTGTCGGCGGGCACTCCATCGGCGAGTTGGCCGCCGCGCACGTGGCCGGGGTGTGGTCGGCCGATGACGCCTGCCGGCTGGTGGCGGCCCGGGCCCGACTGCTCCAGGCGACGCCGGAGGGCGGCGCGATGACCGCGCTCGAGGCGAGCGAGGACGAGGTGCTCCCGCTGCTGGGTGGGCGCGCCGACCAGGTCTCCGTCGCGGCCGTCAACGGGCCTCGCAGCACCGTGGTCTCCGGGGTCGCCGCGGCGGTCGCCGAGATCGCCGCCGTCTTCGCCGGCCAGGGGCGCAGGACCAGGGAGCTGAGGGTGCGCCGGGCCTTCCACTCGCCGCTGACGGACGGCGTGTTGGCGGAGTTCGGCGAGGTCGCGGCCTCGCTGACGTACCGGGCGCCGCGCGTCCCGGTGCTGTCCAACGTGAGTGGCGCGCTGGCCATCGCCGAGGAGTTCGGCACGCCGGCGTACTGGGTGCGCCATGTGCGCGAGGCGGTCCGGTTCTACGACGGGGCCCGCCAGTTGGCCGCCGACGGGATCACCAGTGTGCTCGAACTGGGGCCCGCAGGCGTGCTGTCGGCGCTGGTCCGCGAGGTTGCGGTGGAGCGGGGTGGCTCCATGGCGGCGGTGCCCCTGCTGCGGCGCGGCAGGCCGGAGCCCGAGAGCGCCCTGGCGGCGCTGGCCCACGCGTACGCCCACGGGGCGCCGGTGGCGTGGGAGGCGGTGTTCGGCGGTGCGGGGGGCCGTCGGGTCGAGCTGCCGACGTACGCGTTCCAGCGACGGCGGTTCTGGCCGGTTGGCCCACAGGGCCCGCGCCAGGACGCGGCCGACGAGCCGGTCGGGGCGACGGGGAGCGACGGCGCGGCCGTACTCGGCGAGCGGCTCGCGGAGTTGGACGGGGCGGGGCGTCGTGCGGAGGTGCGGGCGTTGGTGGTCGCCCAGGTGGCGGCCGTGCTCGGGCATCCCGCGACCGACGAGGTCGAAGCCGCGCTCGGCCTGCCGGAGCTGGGCATCGACTCGCTGGCCGCCACCGAACTACGCGACGGCCTGCACCGCGCGACGGGCGTGTCCCTGTCGAGTACCGCCGTCTTCGAACATCCCACCCTGGACGACCTGGCGGCACATCTCCTGGCCGGCTGGGAGGCGCTCGGCCCCGAGGCCCGGACCGCCCCCGCGCCGGCGTCCACCGGACCCGAAACCGGCGCGCCGACGACCGACGAGCCGACGGCTGACGAGCGTACGGCTGACGAGCGGACGACTGTCGAGCCGGCGGTGGCCGAGCCGGTGGGCCTGCTGGGTTCGCTGGCCGTACGGGCCGCCCGGGCGGGCCACTTCGCGGAGTTCGACGCTCTGCTGCGGGACGCGTCCCGCTTCCGGGAGACCTTCGCGGCGGTGTCCGACCTGACCCGGCGCGCGGCCCCGGTCCGGCTCGCGCACGGGCCGGCCCTCCCCCGGCTGGTCTGCTTCCCGTCCTTCGCCGGCAGGTCGGGGGCCCACCAGTACGCCCGGCTGGCCTCGGCCGCCCGGGGCGAGCGGGACCTGTGGGCGGTGCCGGCGCCCGGTTTCGTCGACGGTGAGGCGCTCCCCGCCGACCTGGGCGCGCTCGTGGACCTGCACGCGTCCGACGTCGGACACATTCGCGGGGACGCCCCGTTCGCCCTCGTCGGACACTCCGCGGGCGGCTGGATAGCCCACGCGGTGACCGAGCGTCTGGAGGAACTCGGCACCCCGCCGATGTGCCTGGTCCTCTTGGACAGCTACCCGCCCGGCAGCCCGGTGCTCCCCCGTATCCAGGCGGCGCTCGGCGCGGGCCTGGCCATGGGCGGGGGTGGGCTCGCGCCGGCCGGCGCGGCGCTCGACGACGTCTGCCTCACGGCGATGGGCGGCTACGGCGTCCTGTTCGCCGACTGGCAACCGCGTCCGCTCGCCACCCCGGTCGTCCAGGTCCGGGCCACCGCGCCGCTCCCCGGGTTCCCCACGGCCGACTGGCAGCCGGCCTGGCCGGGCGAGCACACCGAACTCCAGGTGCCGGGCGACCACTTCTCCGTACTCGGCGACCACGCCGCGGCCACCCTGCGGGCCGTCGGCGACCACCTCGGGGAGCCGTACTGACCGCGCCCCGGCCCGGCAGCGCCCCGCGCACCTCCCGTACGACCACGACTCCGCACCACGTCCAGCCGAACCGACCGCGACCAAGGGTGACCAGCGATGACCAGCACACACGACCACCAGCCCGACCCGGTGGACCAGGAGGTCCTGGACGGCCAGGCCGCCTACCACCCGCGTGCCCTCGCCTTCTACGACCTGGTGGTGTTCCGTGGCAGCGCCCCGCTCTTCTGGCGCTGCTCGCCGCGGAACTTCCTCCAGATGTACGCCACCAGCGTCGGGGCCAGCCACCTGGAACTCGGCGTCGGCACCGGCTACCTGCTGACCCGCACCCGGTTCCCGGTCTCCAACCCGAAGATCACGCTGGCCGACCTCAATCCCAGCACCCTGGACTTCACCGCGCGCCGACTGGCGTTCTACGAGACCACCAAGGTCGTCGCCAACGCGCTGGAGCCGCTCCCGGTGCCGGCGGAGAGCCACGACTCGGCCGCCCTCAGCTTCCTGCTGCACTGCGTGCCGGGCAGCCTGCGGGAGAAGGGCGTGGCCATCCGGCACGCCGCGGCGGCGGTCAGGCCCGGCGGCACGGTGTTCGGCAGCACCATCCTGTACGCGGGGGTCCCGGTGACCCGGTCCGGGCGGTGGCTGATGAACAACCTCAACGACAAGGGCGTCTTCCACAACTCCGAGGACAACCTGGAGGACCTGCGCGACCAGTTGAAGCAGAACTTCGACGACTTCGACCTGGTGACCCGCGGCAGCGTCGCGCTCTTCCGAGCCCGTAAGCCCGCGTGAGCCCGGACGCGCACCGAGCCAACATCCCGCGTGGCCTCACCCCGCCGCCCGGCGCCGCTCCCCACCTCCGACCCGGTCCGACACACCTGTCCTGCCCGTCCCGCCGCCTCGACGCCGCGGGCCCACCGCACGGAAGAGGAACCACACCCATGACCGCACGCTGGTATCCGATCGAGGAGGCCGACGACACCCTGTTCGCCACGGCCTCGCTCTACCACGCCCGCTCGGTGGAGGTGCCGTACTCGGCACAGGAGACCTGGGAGGCGCTGACCGGGGACGGGGTGTCGAGCTGGACCAAGGGCATGAAGCGACTGACCTGGACCTCGCCGCGGCCGTTCGGCGTCGGGACCACGCGGGAGATCGAGATGGGTGGTGACTTCACCCTGCGCGAGCGCTTCTTCCGCTGGGAGGAGGGGCACCGCAAGACGTTCACCGGGGTGGCCGGCACCCGGTCGATCTTCCGGCACCTGGTGGAGGACTACGTCGTGGAACCGACCCCGTACGGCGCCCGGTTCAGTTGGCGCTGGGCGGCCGAGCTCAACCGGCCCTGGTCGTTCTTCGGTCCGGCCCTGGACAAGCTCTCCTTCGCCCCGGTGGGGCGCTCCCACATCGACGGCCTGCCCGGCTACATGGCCACCCAACGGGCCGCGGCCGACCGCTGACGGGCCGGCCGCCAGCTCACCGGGCTGCCCGGCCCCGGCCCCGGCATCACAGAACCGCCACAGGAAACACCACAGGAAAGAGGACGTATGTGTGGGATCACCGGGTGGATCGCCTTCCGGCGGGACCTGAGCGCTGAACAGGCCGCGTTGGACGCGATGACGGCCACCATGCTGTGCCGGGGCCCGGACGCCGAGGGCACCTGGCTGTCGCCGTCCGCCGCGCTCGGGCACCGGCGGCTGTCCGTCATCGACCTGACGGGCGGCGTCCAACCCATGGTCGCGCAGACCCCGGACGGCCCGGTGGTCCTGACGTACAGCGGCGAGGCGTACAACTTCGTCGAGCTGCGCGACGAACTGCGCCGCCGTGGGCACGCGTTCCGCACCGCGAGCGACACCGAGGTGGTGCTGCGCGGCTACCTGGAGTGGGGCGAGGGTGTCGCGGACCAGCTCACCGGCATGTACGCGCTGGGCATCTGGGACGGGCGGGCGGACAGGCTGGTCCTGCTGCGTGACCGGCTCGGCATCAAGCCGCTGTACTACTACGAGACCGAGGACGGAGTGATCTTCGGCTCGGAGGCCAAGGCCGTCCTCGCCCACCCCGAGGTCGAGCCGGTGGTGGACACCGACGGCATGCGCGAGCTGTTCGCGTTCGTCAAGGAGCCGGGGCGCTCGGTGTGGGCGGGCATGCGCGAGGTGAAACCCGGCAACCTGGTCGTGCTGGACCGCTCGGGCCTGCGCGAGCGCGCGTACTGGCGACTGGAGGCCGCCGAGCACCGCGACGACACCGAGACCACCGTACGCCGCGTGCGCGAGCTGCTTGAGGACAGCGTCCAGCACCAGGTGGTGGCCGACGTGCCGCAGTGCGTCCTGCTCTCCGGCGGGCTCGACTCCAGCGCCCTGACCGCCCTGGCCGGGCGCCACCTGGCCGAACGGGGCGAGCGGACCCGTACCTTCACCGTCGACTTCGAGCAGCCCGAGGCGTTCCGCCCCGACGAGCTGCGCGGCTCACAGGACGCCCCGTTCGCCCGCGAGGTGGTCGAGCACGTCGGGACCGTGCACCACGACATCCGGCTCGACCACCAGGAGTTGGCCAACCCCGAGGTGCGGCGGGCCACGGTCAGCGCCCGCGATCTCCCGTTCGGCTTCGGCGAGGCGGACAACTCGCTGTACCTGTTGTTCAAGGCGGTGCGCGAGCACTCGACGGTAGCGCTTTCGGGTGAGTCGGCGGACGAGATCTTCGGCGGCTACCCGTGGTTCCACCACCCGACGGTGCAGCAGGCCCCGATGTTCCCGTGGGTGACGGCCTCCGGGCTGAGCCCCAAGTCCCACCCCACCAAGCTGATCAACCCCGAACTGCTGGTCGGCACGCTGGACGTGCCCGGCTACTGGCAGCAGCGCTACGCGCAGTCGGTGGCCGAGATCCCGGCGGTGCCGGGCGAGGACGCGCACGAGCGGCGGATGCGCGAGTTCTGCTACGTGCACCTGACGAGCCTGCTGGGGATGCTCCTGGACCGCAAGGACCGGATGAGCATGGCGGTCGGCCTGGAGGTACGGGTGCCGATCTGCGACCACCGCCTGGTGGAGTACGTGTACAACACGCCCTGGTCGATGAAGACGTTCGACGGTCGCGAGAAGAGTCTGCTGCGCGCGGCCGTCCAGGACCTCCTGCCGCGCTCGGTGGTGGAGCGGGTGAAGGCCCTCTACCCGCACACGCAGGAGTCGCGGTACGTACGGGAACTCCAGCGCCAGGTGGCCGAGTTGCTGTCCGACGACCACCGCGCGGTGGAGTTCTTCGACCGGGACGCCCTGACCAAGGCCGCCCGTGGCCTGCCCGAGGCCGTCGAGCCCGACGAGCGGGAGGCGTTCGAGCGGGTGCTCGACCTGGCCGTCTGGCTCGATGTCCGCCGTCCGACCATCAAGCTCTCCTGAGGAGCCACCGACCATGCCAGTCGACAACGACGTGTACAACCACCTCTCGTGGTGGGACGACAACCAGCCGTTCGCGACCCTGGAGGCGTTCACCCCGCCCCGGTTCGACTACTTCCACGAGGTGCTGACCAGCCGGCTCGGCCTGAACCTGACGGGCCAGCGGATGCTGGACATCGGCTGCGGTGGCGGGTTGCTCGCCGAGCGGTTCGCACGGGCGGGCGCCCAGGTCACCGGCGTGGACCCGTCAGGACCCTCGCTGAAGGCCGCCGCCGAGCACGCCCGCGCCGAGGGGCTGAGCATCCGCTACCAGGAGGGGTTCGCGGAGCAGCTCGACTTCCCCGACGCCTCCTTCGACCTGGTGTACTGCTGCGACACCCTGGAACACGTCACGGACACCAGCCGGGCGATCAGCGAGGCGGTCCGGGTGCTCAAGCCCGGCGGTTACTACCTGTACGACACGATCAACCGCACCTTCCGCTCCAAGCTCGGCATGATCAAGATGGCGCAGGACTGGAAGTCCGTCCGCTTCGCGCCCAAGGACCTGCACGACTGGAACGGCTTCATCAAGCCCGCCGAGCTGCACGCCCTCTTCCGCACCCACGGCCTGCACAACGAGGACCTGGTCGGCTTCGCCTCCAGCCGGCCGCCGCTGGAGCTGCTGCGCGCGATGCGCAGCCGGGCACGCGGCGAGATCACCTACGGCGAGTTGGGCCGCAGGTTCCAGCTCAGGGTGGCCAAGGACACCTCGGTCATCTACGGCGGCTACGCCAGGAAGGTCGCCCCGTGAGCACCGGCGAGAGCGCCACCCACCCCACCCGCGACGCGTCCCAGGAGGCTCCGCACGTGCACGTACCGGTACTGATCGTGGGCAACGGCCCGGCGGGGCTGACGGCCTCGCTGGCGCTGTCGCGCTACGGCGTACGGCATCTGGTGGTCGGCAAGTACGAGACGAGCGCGAACACCCCCCGCGCCCACCTGCTCAACCAGCGCACCGGCGAGATCCTGCGCGACCTGGGTGTCGAGGAGGCGGTGCTGGAGGCGGCGACACCCAGCTCGCTGCTGGCCAACCACGTGTTCATGTCCACCTTCGCGGGTCCCGAGGTCAGCCGGCTCGACGCGTACGGCAACGGCCCGGACCGGATCGGCGACTACCGCGCCGCCAGCCCGAGCCAGATGTGCAACCTGCCGCAGCACCTGCTGGAGCCGATCCTGGTCCGGGAGGCGGAACGGGCCCACGTGGGCGAGTTGCGCTTCGGCCAGGAGTTCCTGCGCATGACGCAGGACGCGGACGGGGTCACCGCGGTGATCGTCGACCGTCGGACGGGCCAGGAGTACGAGGTGCGCTGCGACTACCTGATCGGCGCGGACGGCGCCAACAGCCGGGTGATGGAGCAGGCGGGACTCACCCTCGCGGGACAGACCGGCCTGGCCAGGGTGGCGTCGATCTGGTTCGAGGCGGACCTGTCCCGCTACTGCGAGGACCGCCCCGCGATCCTGTACATGGGCGCCGTGCCGGGCAACCCGCCCGAGGACGGCCGGGTCTTCGTCAGCATCAGGCCCTGGAACGAGTGGGTCTACCTGCGCTTCTTCGGCCCCGACGAGGAGTTCGACCCGGACGACCACGAGGAGGTGCTCGGCCACATCCGGGAGAGCGTCGGCGATCCCTCGGTCAACGTCACGATCAAGCACGTCTCGCCGTGGGAGGTCAACGCGGTCGTCGCGCCCCGGTACGCGTCGGGGCGGGTGTTCTGCGTCGGGGACGCCGTGCACCAGATGCCGCCCACCAACGGTCTCGGCCTGAACTCGGCGGTCGCCGACGCGTTCAACCTGTGCTGGAAGCTGCGGCTGGTACTGGAGGGGACCGCCGGGCCCGAGCTGCTCGACACCTACCAGAGCGAGCGGCTGCCGGTGGGCGGCCAGATCGTCGACCGGGCGGTCCGCAGCATGCTGGACTTCCTCGCCATCCCGGCGGCGCTGGGCTTCACGGCCGAGCAGAGCGCCGCGGAGCAGTCCGCGCTGCTGCGCGGCCTCGCCGACGACACACCGGAGGCGGCCGAGCGCAGGACGGCCCTGGCCGCCGCGACCGACCAGATCAACTACCAGGTCAACGCGCACGGCGTGGAGATCGGCTACCGCTACCGCTCCGGGGCCCGAGTGGACGACGGCACGCCGGAACCTTCGCAGGAGACCGACCCGGAGCTGTACTACCAGCCCACCACCTGGCCGGGCGCCCGGCTCCCGCACGCCTGGCTGGAGGACGGTCGGCGCCGGGTCTCCACCCTCGACGTGGTCGGCCGGGGCCGGTTCGTCCTGCTCACCGGCCGCGGCGGCGAGGCGTGGCACGACGCGGCCAGCGAGGCCACGCGGTCGACCGGGGTCACCGTCACGGTACGCACCATCGGCGCGGCCGAGGGCCTGCGCGACCCGTACGGCACCTGGGAGCGGCTGCGCGAGGTCGACTCGGACGGCTGCGTCCTGGTGCGCCCCGACGGCCACGTGGCCTGGCGCGCCCAGACCAGTGAGGTGGCCACCGACCTACCGAAGGTGCTGGCCCGCCTCCTCGGCGCGACCCCGGAGCGGGGCCTGCGCTGACCCGCGTACCGCGCGGGGCACGGGCTCGTGCGGGGGTACGGCCGCCACGGCGGGCCGCACCCCCGCACGGCCGTGCGCACGCGGTGGTGCAACCGGTGGCGCGTACCCCTCGCTCTCGGCCCGTCGACGCGAGGCACTCACGCGGAGCCAGGGGAGCGCGCGGAGCACCCCGTTTCGCGCGGTCACCCAGGAGGGTGATCAGGGGCGGGGGCGGGTTGCCGTGTCGAGGTAGAAGGCGTCGATGCTCTGGACGGCCTGCTCGAACTCCTCGAGGTTGACGGGCTTGGTCACGTAGGCGTTGGCGTGGCTGCTGTACGCGCTGGTGACGTCGTCAGGCGCGGTGGACGTGGTGAGGACCACCACGGGGATGGTCTGCAGGTCCTCGTCGCCCTTGAGGATCCTCAGCAGCTCGCGGCCGTTCATCCGGGGCATGTTCAGATCGAGAACGATGAGATCGGGCCGCGGGGAGTCAGCGGCGCGCAGGTGTTCCAGCGCGGCGACCCCGTCGGTGACCCGGACCAGGTTGCGGGCTCCGCGCTCGGAGAGGGCTTCCTCGATGAGCATGGCGTCAGCGACGTCGTCCTCGACGAGCAGGACGTCGAGGGGGCGGGCGGGGGTGGCCATCATCGGGTGCTCCGTGGGTTTCTCGTCTGAATGGTGGAAAAGGCCCGGCCAGCGACGCCGGGCGCCCTGGCGGGTCATGCCGCATGCGGAGCCGAGCTGTGGGTAGCTGGCGCCCGCGCGGGCGGCGGCCGTGGCCGCCTCACGCTGGAGCCGTTCGGTGGCTTGCTGGAGGTGGTCGAGGACGTGGAGTAGGGCCAAAGCCTCCGGTAGCTCGCCCGATGCCCAGCGTGAGGAGGGCTTCTCCAGCAACCGTTGGGTGAGGCGCCGTGCAAGGTCGTCCACCGCCGCGTCAGCGATGGCGGCTGTCTCGTGCGAAGAGGTCCGCAGGTCGAAGTTCTTGCCTGGCATGTCCAGCACCCTAGGCCCCCGAGGCGGCCCGCGACAACAACAGTTGTCGCCCCATACAGTGTGCTGGCCATACTTACCCGACGCCCGGGACGGCTGTCCTAGTGAAACGAGGAGTGCACGAGATGACCGGCGACGAGAGACCGCCGCGTCTGCGCGGACTGTCCGCGTGGACGACCCGCCGGTGGCTTCGCGTGGGGGTGTCCGTCTCCCTGGCGGTACTGGCCTTGCTCGGCGCGACGGGAACCTGGGTCCTGTCGCGGACCGAGACGATCAGCGAGGACCTCGTGGACGTGCGCTCCCCCGCGCTGATCACCGCGATCCGCCTGGAGTCGGCCGTCCTCAACCAGGAGACGGGCATCCGCGGCTACGGGATCACCGGCGCGCCGGAGTTCACCGCGCCCTACCGGCAGGGGCTCGCCGAACAGCGGGCGGACCTGGAGCAGCTCGCCGACCTGCTCGCGGACGACCCCGACAGCCGGGCCGGGCTGGAGGCCGTACGGAAGGCCGTGGAGCGGTGGCAGGAGAGGGTCGCGCGGCCGATCGCCGAGGCGCCGCCGGACGCGGTCTCGGCGCTGGCGGCCGAGCGGGCGGCGGAGGGCAAGGCCACCTTCGACGAGGTCCGCGCCGCGCTCAACGACCAACAGCAGCGCCTGCGCGCGGACCAGGCCCAGGCCCGGGACGACCTGATGTCCATGCTGACCGTACGGAACTGGGTGTTCAGCACCATCGGCGTGCTCATCCTGGCGCTCGCGGCCCTCATCTTCGAGGGGCTACGTCGCGGCATCACCAGGCCGCTGGACCAGCTCGGCTCGGACGCCCGCACCATCGCCGGGGGTGACTTCGATCACCCCATCGACCCCTCGGGGCCGGCCGACCTGCGGCGGCTCAGCGGTGAGATCGACTCCATGCGCCGGCGTCTCGTGCGGGAACTGGCCTTCAAGGAGGAGGCGCGGTCGCGGCTGGACGCGCAGGCCGCGGACCTCCAGCGCTCCAACGCGGAGCTGGAGCAGTTCGCGTACGTGGCCTCGCACGACCTCCAGGAGCCGTTGCGCAAGGTCTCCAGCTTCACCCAGCTCCTCCAGCGGCGGTACGGGGGGCAGCTCGACTCCCGGGCCGACCAGTACATCGACTTCGCGGTCGACGGCGCGAACCGCATGCAGGTCCTCATCAACGACCTGCTCGACTTCTCCCGGGTCGGGCGGCTGCACAACACCCACGAGAGCGTCGACCTGGAGCAGGTCCTCGATCGCACCCTGTCCACGCTGAGCGTCGGCATCGAGGAGGCCGGCGCCACCATCACCCACGACCCCCTGCCCACCCTGATCGCCGATCCCACCCAGATGGGCATGCTCTGGCAGAACCTGATCGGCAACGCCGTCAAGTTCCGCCGCCCCGGTCAGGCGCCGGAGGTGCACGTCGCGGCGCGCCAGGAGGGCGAACTGTGGCGGTTCACCGTCACCGACAACGGCATCGGCATCGACCCCGAGTACGCGGACAAGGTCTTCGTGATCTTCCAACGGCTGCACACCAAGGACGCCTACTCCGGAAGCGGCATCGGCCTGGCCATGTGTAAGAAGATCGTCGAGTTCCACGGCGGCACCATCGCCGTGGACACCTCGTACCACGACGGCGCACGCATCAGCTTCACCCTCGCTCCCGAGCCGCCGGAGGCCGCCGACGCGCCCATCGCCACGGACACCGACCGCTCCGAGGAGGAGCAGGCACGATGACCGCGCCGGTGACCACCACAGACAGAGCGTCCGCCGACGAGCCGACGTATCACATCCTGCTGATCGAGGACGACGAGGGCGACACCCTGTTGGTGGAGGAACTCCTCCACGACACGGGGTTGCGGTTCGAGCTGACCACGCGCACCACGTTGGCCGAGGCCCGTGGCGCCCTGGCCGACAGGCGGATCAACTGCATCCTTCTCGACCTGCACCTGCCTGACGCGTCGGGCACCGACGCGGTCACCGCGATCCGGGCCCTGGCCCCGCACACCGCCGTGATCGTCCTCACCGGCCTTTCCGAGGCCCAGGCGGGCACCGAGGCCATGGCCGCCGGCGCCCAGGACTACCTCGTCAAGGGCAAGGTCGAAGCGGACCTGATGCACCGGACGGTGCGCTACGCCGTCTACCGGAGCCAGACCGAACGCGCGAACGCCGAGGCCCAGGCGGCTCGCCTGCGGGCGGAGGAGAACGCCCGACTGGAGCGGGGCCTGCTGCCCCAGCCCCTCCTCGACACCTCCACGGTGCGCGTCACCTCCCGCTATCTGCCCGGTGCCGAGATGACCCTGCTCGGCGGGGACTTCCTGGACGTGGTGGAGGGTGACGACGGTCTGTTGCACGCGGTGGTGGGCGACGTCAGCGGGCACGGCCCGGACGCCGCCGCACTGGGCGTCTGCCTGCGCATCGCCTGGCGCTCCCTGGTGCTCGGCGGGCACCGGGGGGACGACCTGTTGCACCTCATGGAACGCATCCTGATCGCCGAACGCGGCAACCAACAGCTCTTCGCCACGTGCACCCTCCTCACCCTGGACCAGGCGGCGGCCACCGCCACCCTCCACCTCGCCGGCCACCACGAGCCCCTCCTCACCACGACCGAAGGCACCCTGGAGGTGAGCGCCGCGCACGGCATCGCTCTGGGCATCGTCCCGGGGGTGGACAGTTGGCCCGCCACGGTCGTCCCCCTGCCCGCCGCCGGAGCCCTCACCCTGTACACCGACGGCCTCACGGAGGGACACAACGGCCCCGGGCGCGAGCGACTCGGCGTCGAGGGCCTGCTGGCCCTCATCGAGAACCTGCCGCCGACGCCCCCGGCCACCCACGTCGACCTGCTCATCAAGGAAACCCACGAGCTGAACGCCGGGCGGCACTCCGACGACGTCGCCGTACTCCGCCTCGACTGGGGCAGGCAGCCAGCCAACGGCTGAGTCCGGGGCCGGCTCGCCCGGCTCCCGCACGGCGCGTACGGGCACGCGGCCGGCCGTGGGGCCGGCCGCGTGTCGTTCGCCCTTCCCCCGGTGGCCAGGAAGCCGGCCCCGCTCCGGGCCCCGGGTGTCGTCCGCGGCCCTGGGGCGGGTGCCTGGGGAGTCCACTTCCACGGGGCCGGCCGCGATGGGGTGGCGGGGCAGGTGACCACGAGGGACTGTCACGGCGGACTGTTCGGGGTCGACCTCAGCGTTGCTTGTGCTGGGCCTCCTTGGCGGAGGTCTCCAGTCGGTCCCAGTAACTCCGGTACCACGCCGCGTCGCCGCCATCCATGTTCGTGCTGTCCCTGCGCATGCCGACCGTGCCGTCGATGAGTTCCCGGACGATGTCGGCGTGGCCCGCGTGCCGGTTGGTCTCGGCCGTCATGTGCAGCATGATCCGCTGAAGCGTCACCTCGCCGTCTTCCCACCACGCGACGTGGCCCTTGGCGTCCAGCGGCAGCGCCTCGATCGTCGCGTCCGCGTGCGCCCAGGCGCGGCGGTAGAGGCCGAGAACGTCCTCGCGCGACTCGTCGGCGGGTGCCCACATGTCCGCGTTGGGCTCGGAGCCTTCCTCGTCCCAGGGGAGGAGTTCGTTGTGCGGGCGGTCGAAGGTCGGGCCGAAGTAGGCGAACTCGACGCTGGCGAGGTGCTTGACGAGACCGAGGAGGTTGGTGCCGGTCGGTGTCAGCGGGCGGCGGATGTCGTACTCGGACAGCCCGTCCAGCTTCCAGACGACGGCTTCGCGGGCTGTTCTCAGGTAACGGTGCAGGTCGGACTTGGGATCATGGAGTGTCATGGGAGCCGAGTCTCGCACCACCGGACATCTCCCCGCGCGGCGCGGCCTGCGCAATCATGGGCGCCGTAGCCACCGTCGGGCGCTACGGCGTCTGCTGAACGTCCGCGCCCACCACCGCTTCCGAGACCTCCGCCCGCGCGCCCCCGGACACGACACGCGCTCAACGGCCCGACCCACCCTGACAGTCAGTCGCACGCAGGAAGGCCCACACCACGATGACCGACAGCCCGGGCACGCAGGTCCCCAACGTCTACGCCGGCATCCTGGGGGCCGGTTCGGAGGAGTTCCACCGTCGCGATCAGGAGTTGGCCCACGCCCTCCTCACCGCGGTCCCCTCCGCCAGCCTGGTCGCCCACCACACCCGCGCCTTCGTCCTCTCCGCCGCGGAAGCCTGCGTCCGCCAGCACGGCATGACGCAGATCCTGGACCTCGGCGCCGGCCGCCCCACCGCGCGGAACGTCCACGATGTCGCCCACGCCGCCGACCCGGCGGTGAACATCTGCTACGTCGACCACTCCCGCGCCGCCGTGGCCGCCCTGGCCGAGCAAGGCCCCACCGACAGCGATGGCACGGTGTCCTACCTCGTGGCCGACATCAGCGACCCCGACACCGTCCTGCGCTCCCCCGCCGTGCGCGAGACCATCGACCTCACCCGCCCAGCGGCCGTGCTCCTGGGCGCGGTCATCCCCTACATCACCAACGTCGACGTCCCCGACATGCTGAAGAGGTACACGGACGCGCTCGCCCCCGGCAGCATCCTCGTCCTCTCCCACGGCACGTACGACTTCGACCGTCCCAAGGTGCGACGGATGCAAGAGGTCTACGAAAGCTTCGGCATCCCCTCCCACATGCGCGGCGAGAACGAGCTCCGCGCCCTGATGGACCACGCGGGCGTCACCGTGCTGCCCCCGGGCATCGTGGCCACCAACCAGTGGCGCCCCGAGGGCGCGGTCGAGGCCGACGCGAGCGAGGCGTGCATGTACGGCCTGTGGGGCCGCACTGGGTGAACCACCCGAGGGTGACGCGCCCGCACGGCCCCCTTCCGCACAGCGGGTCTCCTGGCTGGTCATGATCCGCATGGGTCCGGGCCCGCGCGCCGGGGGCTGTCCGCTGTGGAGCGTTCGAGGCGGGCCCCACCGCCTCGCGCGGGGCTCCGGCGTCTCAGCCGCGGTGGACGCTCACCGCGTAGCCGCCGTCGTCGTACGGGTGGGCGTCCCACGTCGCGAAGCGGTCGACGAGGGTGAGGCCCGCCGCGGCGCAGTAGGCGTCGTACTCGGCCAGGGTGATGCTGGGCGGCACCGGCAGGTGGGCCTCGTCCAGGCCGAACCCGGCGACCAGGAATCCGCCCGGGCGCAGCGTCGCGGCCAGTCGGCTGACCACCGTGGCCTCGGTGCCCGAGGCGAGCAGCGGGAAGATGTTGCCGGCGGCGACCGCCAGGTCAAGGCCCGCGGTCACGCCCAGCTCGGCCAGGTCGAGACGCGCCAGGTCGGCCTGGAACCACGGCAGTTCCGGCGCCTGGCGGCGGGCCACCGCCAGCATGGACGCGTCGAGGTCGACGCCGACACAGTCGTACCCGAGCTCCGCCAGTCGGATCATGACGCGCCCGGTGCCACACCCGGCATCCAGCACCCGCGCCCCGGGAGGGACCAGCGTGGCGCAGAACCGCGCCTCCCCGTGCATGTCCTTCCCGCTCTCGGCCAGGGCCGCGAACCGGGCGGCGTAGCCTTCTCCGGACGTCCCACCAGTGAGTTCTTCCCAACGGCTCATGCGGGACAGCGTAGGCGAGGGGCACGGGGCCGCGAGCCCCGTGTGGGCGGTGGCAGCCGAGCGGCCGGCACGGACGTGGCGGGGGCCGGAGCGTTCACCGGGAGCGTCGTCCGCCGCGTGCGCGCCGTACGAGGTCGTCGGCGGCCTGTGGCCACCGGGCGTGGTCGAAGGTGAAGCCCGCTTCGAGGAGCCGGCCCGGGACGACGCGGCGACTCTTCAACAGCAGTTCGGTGTCCGAGCGCAGCGCGAACGCGCCGAGTTCGGCCATCCACCTGGTCGCCGGCAGCCCCACCGGGACGCCCCACGCGGTGCGCAACGTACGCATGAACGCGCGCTGCGGCAACGGGGCGGGGGCGGCGAGGTTCACCGGGCCGCTGAAGTCGTCCCGGTCGACCAGGAACTCGACCGCGCGGACGAAGTCGTGGTCGTGAATCCAGGACACGTACTGGGCGCCGCCCGCGACCGGGCCGCCGAGCCCGAGCCGCGCCAGCCACGACAGGACGTCGAAGACGCCACCGCGGTCGGGGCTCATCACCATGGCGGCGCGCAGGGCGACCTTGCGGGTGTGCGGGGTGTCGGCCTCCTCCTGGGCCTGCTCCCAGTTCCGGGCGATGTCGACGCTGTAGGCCCAGTAACCCGGGACGCGGGGTTCCGTGCCCCCGAGCGCGCCGGTGGCCTCGTCGTTGGGTGCGTCGAAGCGGTGGGCGTAGATGGTGGCGGTGCTCATCTGCAACCACACCCGAGGGGGCCGGGAGGCGGACGCGATGGCCTCACCCACCACGCGCGCGGAGTCCACCCGCGAGTCCATCATGGCCCGCAGGTTCGCCGCGGTGTAGCGGCAACTCACGCTGCGCCCGGCCAGGTTGACCACGACGTCACTGCCGTCGATCGCCTCGGCCCACGCCCCCAGCGTCCTGCCGTCCCACCCGATCTGCCGCTCGCGCACCGGCCGTCTGGTGAGCACCACGACCTCGTGTCCGGCGGCGGTCAGCGCCCGATCCAGGATCGTGCCTACCTGTCCGGTTCCCCCAGGTATCACTATCTTCATGAGATTCCTCCTCGGCGTGCCACCGAGCTTAGGCGGCCCCCCGCCGTGCCGAGCGCGGGGGTCCTCGTGCCGTGGCCCGCGACCGGACGAGCCCCACGAGGGTGCGGTCGGGCGTCGGTCGAGGGGCCGCGTACGTGAGGTCGCCACCGTCTCCCCCCGTAACCCGGCCCTCCGCATCACGCCCGTCGCCCGCACTGTTGAACTCGCGTGGTGCGGGCGGCAGAGTCGAACAGCCACGGAGCGCTAGCTCTCCCGCCTCATCCGTCGAGAGGTTCTTCATGATTGCAAGCCTGTCCCTGCCGCGGGTCCTGCGCGTCGGCCGCGGTGCCGCCGGTGAGTTGGGCGACGTCATCACCGGGCTCGGACTGAGTCGCCCGCTCGTCGTGACGGACGGGTTCCTGACCGGGACGGGCGCGGCCGAGCGGCTGGCAGCGCCGCTGCGGGCCGCTGGCCTGCACCCGTACGTCTTCTCCGGCACGGTGCCCGACCCGACGACCGATTCCCTGGCACCGGGGTTGAAGGCGTTGCACGAGCACGAGGCGGACGTGGTGGTCGGGTTCGGCGGTGGCAGCCCGATGGACACCGCCAAGGCGCTGGCCCTGCTCGGCGTCCAGGGTGGTTCGATGCGCGACTACAAGGCCCCGCGCGTCAACCACGGCCCCGCCCTGCCCGTGATCGCCGTGCCCACCACGGCCGGCAGCGGGTCGGAGGCGACCCAGTTCACCATCATCACCGACAGCGCCAACGACGAGAAGATGCTCTGCATGGGCCCGGCGTTCCTGCCGCTCGCCGCCATCGTCGACGTGGAGCTGACCATGTCGATGCCGCCCCGGCTGACCGCGGACACCGGCATCGACGCGCTGACCCACGCGGTCGAGGCGTACGTGAGCCGCAAGGCCAACCCCTTCTCGGACGGCCTCGCGCTCACCGCCATCACGACCATCGGCCGCCACCTGCGGCGCGTCTACGCGGACGGCGCCGACGCCGAGGCCCGCGAGGCCATGATGCTCGCCGCCACCCAGGCCGGCATCGCCTTCTCCAACTCCAGCGTGGCGCTCGTCCACGGCATGAGCCGCCCGATCGGCGCGCACTTCCACGTCGCCCACGGCCTGTCGAACGCCATGCTGTTCCCCGCGGTGACCGCCTTCTCGGTGCCCTCGGCGCCGGGCCGGTACGCCGACTGCGCCCGCGCGCTCGGCGTCGCGGGCGACGCGGACGGCGACGTGCGGGCCGCCGACAAGCTCGTCGACGCCCTGCGTACGCTCTGCCACGACCTGGACGTGCCCACCCCCCAGGGCTACGGCATCGACCGGGACACCTGGACCGGCCTGACCCCGCTCATGGCCGAGCAGGCCCTCGCCTCCGGTTCCCCCGGCAACAACCCCGCCGTGCCCACCGCCGAGGAGATCCAGGGCCTGTACGCCGAGATCTACGCCTGACGCCCCGCCACGCCGGTGACGGCGTGCGTGGGGTGTGCGCACCACGTGCGCGCGGCCCCGCCGGGGCGACAGCCGGCGGGGCCGCGTGTGGCCAACTCCCGCTCTCCTGGCCGGTCGCGACGCCGTACCCGGAGGTGGCCGGGTTCCGGTCCGTCGCCGACCGAGCCGTACGGGCTCAGGGGGAGGGCGGGGAAGCCGCCGCCAGCAGGTCGGGGAGTTCGCGCATGTCGTCGAAGACGACGGTGGCCGGCCCCTCCAACCGCGAGGCCGGCGTCAGGCCGCCGCAGTAGCCGAAGGCCCGCATGCCGGCGGCGCGAGCGGCCTGGACGCCGTACGCGCTGTCCTCGACCACCACGCAGTGTCGGGGGTCGACGCCCATGGTGTGGGCGGCGTACAGGAAGAGGTCGGGGGCGGGCTTGCCCCGGGGAACGTCGGCGGCGCTGAAGACGCGTTCCTCGAAGTGGCCGGCCAGGTTGACGAGTTCCAGGTTTCGCCTGATGCCGGCGTGGTCACCGTTCGAGGCCACGCAGGTGGCGTGGGTGAGCCGGTGCAGTGCCTCGGCGATGCCGTCGACGGCGGTCAGTTCGGCCTCGAAGGCGGCCTGGTACAGGTGCTCGTACCGCTGCTGCCAGTCCTTTTCCAGGCGTCGTCCGAGGCGTTCCTCCACGGCGGCGGTGTAGACCTCGGTGGACGAGCCCACGAAGCGCTCGATGATCTCGGCCTCGGTGAACGCGCACCCCAGATCAGCCGTGATCACCGCGTCTACCTTGACGCATATGCGCTCGCTGTCCACCAACACGCCGTCACAGTCGAAGATCACCAGTTCCACGGGTTCGCGCACCATGGCCAGCAGCGTAGAGGCGTGGCGCCGTTGCCGACACACGGGGTCGTGGGGTCGCGGACCCGGTTGGCTAGGCTCACCACAGGTTGTGTCGGGCAGCGTCGGTCACCCCGCGTCGCACGGACTGCCGGCCAGGTGCCCGCCGGTCGCGGCCTGCCCGACGGGGGCGGCGCTCGCTGGGCACCAGGGGTCGCGCGCGGTTCGGGGGTGGCGGGGGCCGCCCGTCGCGACGCCGAACCGACTTCGTTCCTGGAGACGACATGAGCAGCGCCCTTCTCGTGATGGACGTCCAACAGGCCATCGTGAACATCGCCGACGACGGCTCCGGATACCTGCCACGGGTGCGCAGGGCGATCGACGCGGCGCGGGCGGCGGAGATACCCGTGATCTACGTGGTCATCGCGTTCCGCCCGGGCTTCCCCGAAGTCGGCACGCGGAACAGGGCGCTGGCCGCCATCGCCGAGGCCGGCCTCTACGTCGAAGGCGCCCCGGGCACCGAGATCCATCCGGCGGTCGCGCCCCGGCCGGGCGAGGTGGTCATCACCAAGAGGCGGGCGAGCGCGTTCTCGGGCAGCGATCTCGATGTCGTACTCAGAGCCCGCGGCATCGACCGGCTCGTGCTCACCGGCATCGCCACCAGCGCCGTGGTGCTGTCCACCCTGTGCCAGGCCAACGACCTGGACTTCGGCCTCACGGTCCTGTCGGACGGCTGTCTTGACCTCGATCCGGAGTTGCACCGGGTGCTGGTCGAGCGGCTGTTCCCGCAGTGGGCGGACGTCGTCACCGTCGACGAGTGGACCACGGCGATCGCGGCGCGGTGATCCCGGACGTCCGTGCCGAGTGCCGGTCCCGGGTGTGCGCTCAGGTCGCGGGGCGGGCGGCGGCGCGGACGGCGTGGTGGACCGCGCGCGCCAGACGCGCGCCCCACAGGGAGCGCGGGCCGGCGAAGGCGTGGCACTCCGCGTCGGGTCGCGGGGAGTGCGCGGCGACGCACACGGCGTCGGTGGGGGTGCCGGAACAGTCGTAGCCGGCGTCGATGAGCGCCTGCACCTTGGCCTCGGTCGCGGTCGCCACCGCGTTGACCAGGGCCGCGTCGGTCAGCGCCGCCGGTACGGCCACCACGATGTTGATCGTGCCGGGGCGCGCGGGCGTGGGTGTGCCAGGTGCCGGCGATGCCGCCCACCCGCGTACGCCCAGGCCCGTGGTGGCGATCGCCGCCACGCCGCCGTCGTGGGCGCGGCCGTACGCCCGGACGTCGGCGGCCGTCATGAGCCCCACCCCGGGGCCGTCGGCGCCGGCGGCGCGGGCCAGGTCGGCGAGGTGCCGCTCGGGGTCGGTGCGGCGGTAGCCGTGGGAGACCTGGGCGTTGAGGACCCAGGCCCGTTCCCCGATGCCGCCGCCGAGCACGGAACTGCTGATCATCCGCCAGCCCGGGCCGGCCCGCCACAGCAGACTGGTCAGCCGCTCGCCGTCCTCGTCGCGGACGAGCCGCCGCACCCGCAGCAGCTCGGGGGCGGAACGGGACGGTGGGATGACGGCGGTCACCTGAGGGTTGCTCCTTGCGAGGCTGGGACCGGGTGATCGTACGCCGCCGCGGCCCAGCCCTCGTCCCGGGCGCTCCGGTGCGCGGGTGTCGACCGCCGGCTCAGGTGGCCCGGGCCGTTCAGCCCGGTGGCCCGGGCTGTTCAGCCGGCCCATCGGCCGGTGAGGAAGGTGAGGGCGAAGATGGTCGTCACGGGTGCGACGAGGCAGACGTACGCGGTCTTGAACCGGGGCACGCGTATGCTCCACGCCGCCAGGGCCACCCACAGCGGCCACCACAGGAGGGTGGCGCGCGGGATGGACATGTACCAGTAGGACGTGCCCAGGGCCCACAGGTTGAGCGCCACGTACGTGGCCTCGGCCCAGTGCCGGCGCAGCACCAGCAACCCGAGGAGGAGCACCCCGACCACCATGGCGACCAGCTCGGCCTGGAACATCAGGCTGTAGCCGGTGGTGGAGTGGGCGGGGGTGAAGGCGGCCTGCCAGGTGTGGGCCCAGGCGTCCCAGGGGGTGTGGAAGTCGCGGCGCCAGCCGCGTTCCTGGGCGTGCTGCCATGCCATCCAGTCGCCGGTCCGCACGTGCAGGTACCAGGTGTAGAGGGCGACGGGCAGCACGGGCAGCGCCAGCCATGGCAGTGAGCGCCAGCTTGCGCGGGCGCGGGCCGACAGGAAGAACTGCACGACGATGGCGGCGGCGAGGAAGAGCCCCGTGATCCGCACGGTGGTGGCCAGGGCGGTCAGGACGGCGGCCAGGGCCCAGCGGTTCCGTTGGGCGGCGAGCCACGCGGGCAGCGCGAAGGCGAGGAAGAGGGCTTCGCTGTAGCCGACGGCCAGGAAGATCGCGCACGGCGAGAGCAGCAGGAACAAGGCCGTACGACGTCCCGCGTCCGCGTGCGACAGGTGTGTCCGGGCTATGCGGGCCAGCGCCACGACGGCGACGGCGCCGGCGCCGAAGGAGATCAGCAACCCGGACGCGCCCCAACTCGGCACCACCCAGTGCACGGCGCGCAGCAGGAGCGGCAGGCCGGGGAAGAACGCCTCCCGGTTGTCCCCGGCGCCCGCCTCGCCGGCCGGCTCCGCGGGGAAGTAGCCGTCGCGGGCCACCTTGAGGAAGAAACCCCAGTCCCACTGCTGGAACGGGGCGAGTACGGGGCCGGCGTCATGGGAGCGGGCGTCGGACGGGAACGCCCACCGGGCGCAGTAGGCGGTGGTCCACACGCCTATTCGCGTCAGCAGGTACAGCCACAACACCTCGCGGTCGGCGGCGCCCAGCCGCTGCCACCAGGCCATCGGCCAGCGGTGCGGGCCGGTCGCGCGCCCCGAGGCGCGTCGGGAGGCGGACTGTTCGGCGGACTCGGAAGGCGGGTCCGTGGCGGGCGTGGCAGACGTGTCGGAGGGCTCGGGCGCGGGTTCGGCGTCGGGCGACCGGGTAGGCGAAGGCGGCATGCGGGGCTCTCTGGGGTGGGGAGGGCGTGCGGGCGACTCCCGGTGGCGCGCGGCCACGGAAGCAGGGGCTGGGTTACGGGACGGGCGGGGCGGCTCAGTGCGCCGTGTCGCCCGCATCGTGCGTCGGCGGGTGGCTCGGCGGAAGGGTCGCGGAGGCGGCGGTGCGTCCGGTTCCGTCGGGTGGGGACGGGCCGTCGGAGCTGTCCGCCGTGCTCTCGCCCGACGGTGCCCCCGGGGGCGGCGCGGTGGTGCGCGCGCCGCCTCGCGTGTGGGGGTTCGCCGAACCGCCCGGGGGGTGTGTCTCCTCGCGGGTCGCCGGCGGATGGGTCGGCGGTGGCGTGGTCGTGGGTGACGGAGTCGGGGCGGGTGAGGGTGGTCGGGTGGCCGGCGCGGCCGGCGCGGACTCGCCCGGCAGCCACGCCGCCGTGGCCGCGGTCCCGCAGCCGAGGACCAGGCACGCGCCGGCCGCCAGGGCGGCGACGCGCAGCCGGTGCGCGCGCCGGCCTCGCGCGCGCACCTGGGCGACCGGCGCCGTGCGCGCTCGGGCCTGCCCGGCGGCGGCTGCCTGCTGGAAGAGGGTCCGCAACGGGTCGTCTGGCTCAGGCACCGGGGGCCTCCTTGATACGCGGGTCCTGTAGGTGGTGCGCGAGAGCGGCCCGACCACGGGCCAGGTGGGTCTTTATGGTGCTGGCGGACACGCCCGTCTCCCGGGCGATCTGCTCGACGGTGAGGTCGCACAGGTAGTGCAGCGTCATGCTCCGCCGCTGCTGGGCCGGCAGCTCGCGCAGGGCGTCGACCAGCACGATCTGCTCGGGGCTCGGCCCCTCGACGTGGGGCGGTGGCGCGCTACGGTGCCGCCAGGCAGCGGCCGAACGCCGCCGGACGCGCCAGCGGCTCACCGCCAGCCGCCAGGCGACGGTACGTATCCACGCCTCGGGCTGCCCCGCGCGGTCGAGCTGCCGCCGCCGGCCCCACCCCTTGACGAATGCTTCCTGCACGACGTCCTCCGCCTCGTGCAGATCGCCCAGCATCACGTACAACTGCCCCGTGAGACGCGCGACCGTCTGGGCGTAGAACTCTTCGAACTCCTCGACGGTCAACAGCCACTCCCGGGTCTCTCGCTTCACCGGGCATACGCCCGCCGTGGGGCGTCTGGTTGACACCGAGTACGAACGAACAACGTGACGGTCGTCACTGCGCCGGAACGGACGGTCCGCTCGCGGCGCCGGGCGCGGGCGCGCCGCGCGGCACGTGCCCGGTGCACATGGTCCCCCACCCGCCGGCCGCCCCCGCCGCCAGGGTGACCGGGACCCGCTCGGCGGCGCCGGATGCCACCGCGCGCGCGGTCGGGTGTCACCACCAGGCAGCGGGCGGTCCGTAGGTCCGGGAGCCGGCGCGAACGCGCAGCTCAGGGGCTACGCCCGAGGCCGTCCGGCCGGGCCTGGCGGCGGGCGGCACTGGCCCTCGGCGTTCGCGACGGGGGAAATTGGCTTGCTCGTCGGCTCGGGCGCGAGAAGACTCCCGGGCATGCCCCTCACTGCGCGTGATCTCGCCCTTACGTCCTTGCGGTGGATCGACGGCCACGTGGATGTCTGGCCCATCTTCCGCGACGCGCGGACGCTGGCGACCGTCGTGACCGAGCTGGCCAGGCCCTTCCGGGACGAGCGGCTCACGGCGGTGTGCGGGGTCGAGTCCCGCGGGTTCCTGCTGGGTGGGGCCGTGGCCGTGGAGCTCGGGGTCGGCTTCGTCGCCATCCGGAAGGACGGTGGCCTCTTCCCCGGGGACAAGGTCGTCCGCGAGAGCGAGCCGGACTACCGGGGATTGCGCCACCGGCTGCGGCTCCAGCGCTCCTCGCTGGGCGCGGCCGACCGCGTCCTGATGGTGGACGACTGGCTGGAGACCGGCAGCCAGGCCCGCGCCGTCCGGGAGGTGGTCGAGGAGTGCGGCGCCACCTGGGTGGGGTGCGCCGTCATCGTCGACGAACTCGCCGACGCGGCGCGTCCCCGGCTCGGCGCCGTGCACAGCCTGCTGCCCGCGCGCGACATCCCGCCCTGCCCCGCCTGACGCCGACGAACTGGCCAAGACGTGCCGGTGGCGCCGCCCGCCGGCCGTAGGGTCCGCGGCATGGATCACAGCCAACAGCCGATACACCTGCCCCGCGTGGACGCGGTCCCGGTCCTGCGCACCGACTTCACGAACCCCGCCGGCTGGGCCCGCCTGCTACGAGCCCTGGAGACGCCGGTCACCTACGGCGAGGAGTCGCAGGACGTCGCCGACTACGACTGGGCCGTCTCGTACGTCGTCCCGATCGACCAGGAGCAGTACCGCGACCTGCTGCCCGCGACCGTGCTCGCCGCGGCCCCGGACACCGGCCACGACCTCCGGTACGACCACCTCTACCTCGCCGACGCCGAAACCCTCGCCTCCGAGCAGCTTCCGTTGCTCGGCATCGACCTGCACGTGGACCGCGCGGACGCGGAGCCGTGGCCACGCGAGAAACCCTTCCGGGTACCGGCCTTGCAGGTCGCCATCGTGGAGATCAACGACAGCATCGCCAACCTCTTCTTCCGCGAGTTCCACGACACCACCTGGTCGGACTCCGAGGTACGGGTGGCGAGGCCGGGGACCGCGCTGTACGAGGAGTTGCGCGAGACGCATCGCGCGGAGGGTGAGGAGGGGGGCTGACGCGGCGCGGCTGGATCAGGCGGTGTGGCGCGGCCGGGGGCCAGGCGGTGTGGCGCGGCGCGGCTGGATCAGGCGGTGCGGCGCGGCCGGGGGCCAGGCGGTGTGGCGCGGCGCGGCTGGATCAGGCGGTGCGGCGCGGCCGGGGGCCAGGCGGTGTGGCGCGGCGCGGCTGGATCAGGCGGTGCGGCGCGGCCGGGGGCCAGGCGGTGTGGCGCGGCGCGGCTGGATCAGGCGGTGCGGCGCGGCCGGGGGCCAGGCGGTGTGGCGCGGCGCGGCTGGATCAGGCGGTGCGGCGCGGCCGGGGGCCAGGCGGTGTGGCGCGGCGCGGCTGGATCAGGCGGTGCGGCGCGGCCGGGGGCCAGGCGGTGTGGCGCGGCGCGGCTGGATCAGGCGGTGCGGCGCGGCCGGGGGCCAGGCGGTGTGGCGCGGCGCGGCTGGATCAGGCGGTGCGGCGCGGCCGGGGGCCAGGCGGTGTGGCGCGGCGCGGCTGGATCAGGCGGTGCGGCGCGGCCGGGGGCCAGGCGGTGTGGCGCGGCGCGGCTGGATCAGGCGAAGCCAGCCTGCCGCCTTCACCAGTACCTCGGGCCTGGCCACCCGGTTCGCGCGAGCGAGGGTGGGCAGCCTCGTAGACCGTACGCGGGCCCGGTAGGCGCTCGGGAGAACCCCTGCCGGAGAACAGTCTCCCGCGGTTTCTCCCTGTCGCTGTCGTCGCTGGAGGCGGTCGGTCGGGGCCCCGGGCACACTAGAGCTGGACGTGCCGTACCGGTTGCGGAGTGGGGTACGGAAGGCTTTTGCCAAGGTCGAGGAACGCCTCGATGTGGGCCGAGTCGTCAATGGTGAGGGCCAGCCAGGAGCCGTCGGTGAAGGTGATGCGAAAGTAGGGCACGTCCTTCGCGGCGACGCTCGGGATGTCGGGGAGCGCGGTGGTGTACGGGATGCGGGCCACGACCTTGACGCGTTGCGGTCGGCACTTGAACCACACCCGTGAAGGCGCCGCGAGCAGCACGAACTCGTTGGCCATCGGAACGAGGAGTCGTGGGGCGTCGGGCGCCTTCGCGTACCAGGTGAGGAGCGTCTGGCCTGCCGTACCGGCCCAGTCGCCGTCGAAGGGCTGACACAACCCCTGCTGGCGGGCGAGAGCGTTGCGGAACTTCACGTCCTCGCGCGCCGCCTTTTCCTTGCGGCGTTCCGTCGGGCTCAGCGTCGGCGACCAGCCTTCGAGGATGGCGAGGAGGATCAGCGGGGAGCCGACGACAAGACCCACGATCGCGATCAGCCCGGGCAGGGTGCGCCAACGCTCACCTAGGCGCAAGCGGTCGACAGTTGCCCGTATGTGGGGCGGTGGCTCGGGTATGGGGCCGGAAAGGTGGCACCACACGACGGCGTCGGCGTATCTGCTGTGCAACACCGCCTCTGGCGAGGCGAGTTCGAGGGCCCTGGCCCTCCTGCGTTTGTCCATCTGTTCACACCCTTTCTGGAGGTGTCCTGGCACCTCGTACGGCTCCGTCGCTCATGGCGAAGCCGCGCCCCGCGCGGCGGGCAGCCGGCGGCCCTGGTCTAGCTCCCGCCCTCGCGTCGCAGTCGCGCCGACAGGTGGTACTGGAGTGGCTGGCCGACCGCCGCGAGGTCGTGGACGAAGTCGAGGGTCCCCTCGTCGCTCAGCGTGTAGCGGCGGCGGGTGGCGGTGACCTCCTTGGCGGTGGGGGTCGTGGCCACCTCGTGCGTGCTGAGGTCGGCCGTGCCGGTGCCGGCGTGGCCGACCAGGATCTCCGCGATGCCGGTGGGCTGGGTGATCAGCGCCTCCACGCGCCCGTCGGGCTGGAGCCGCCACCAACCGCTCTCGCGCGCCGACGGGCGCAGCGGGGCACCCTCCGCGTCGAGCAGCCAGGCGCGCGCCTCGTACCGGAGGAAGGGCCGCCCGTCATGGCTGAAGGTGACTTCCTGCGCGTACGCGAACTCCTCGGCGATTGTCGGGTAGCTACCGTGCCCCTGGCCGACCCAGGTACCCAGGAAGCCGAGCAGCGGGGTGAGTTGCGCGTGCGGCGCGGGGGTGGCCTCCGGCCGCAGCACGTCGGGGTACGGGTTCTGGCGAGCGGGGTCGAACATGGGTGCGTGCTCCTGGATCGAGGCCGGTGCCGGTGCGGGTGCCGGTGGCGGTGCCGGGTGGCAGCCTAGGCCGTCGGGCCGGCGGCGGCGCGCAGCGGTGGGAGGGCGACTGGCTGGTTCCTGCCCCGAGCCGCGAGACGCCTGCGCGCGGCCTGTCGCAGCGATCGGGTCCTCGACTCGTCCCGTCGAGACCCCCACGGAGCGGGGGCGGGCAAGGGCACGAGGACTGCCTGGGACGGTGGTGTCGGCCGTCCGGCGGGGACGGTTGCCCTGGCTGGGGTCGCATGAGTACGCGTACCTCACGAGGTGAGTACTGAGACGGCCCCATCGGCCGCGGGGGCGTGATGGACTCGGCGGCATGCCTCAGGACACACCACCTGCCCCCAGCACCACCCCGTGGAAGGCACCGCTGGCGGTATCACTGGTCGGCCTGTTGATCTTCGCCCTGGAGTACGCCTGGCTCTGGAGGAGCGCCAGCGGCGGCCTGGAGACGATCATGATCTTTGCCGGGGTCCTGTTCGCGATCGGCTGGGCCCTGCCCCCGCGCCCTTCGCTGCACGGCCTCCGCATGGGGCTGCTGAGTTCCGCGCTGGTGGTCTCGACGGTTCCCCTGGTGCTGGTTCTGCTGCTGGGGTTGGCGATGAGCGCGGGGTGACACGGCGCCGTGGTGTCCGACAACATGGCACGCACCCGCACACCGGCCAGGCGGCCCAGCGGCCCAGCGGCCCAGCGGCCCAGCGGCCCAGCGGCCCAGCGGCAGGTTGGCCCGTTGTGTCCTCACCGCAACACGGCCGGCGGTGGTACTCGTAGTGCGGGCGGTGCTTCGCCGCCCGCCTCGGCGTGCCGGCGAGGCTGGTCGCGCCCGTGATCGGGGGGACAGATTGGTCTCGGCCCAACTCACCCATCTCCGCCACGTCGACCTGGCGGTGCCTGACCACGACAGGCAACTCGCTTTCTACACCGACGTGTGGGGGCTGGCCCGTACCGCCGACGACAGCGGCGTGGCCTTCCTGGCGGCCGAGGGGTCGCCGGAGCAGTACGTGGTCAGGCTGCGCAGGGCCGAGGAGAAGCGGCTGGACCTGGTGGCCTTCGGGATCGCCACGCGGGTGGACGTCGACGCCCTGGCCGGGCGGCTGGCGGGTGACGGCGTGGTGCTGATCAGCGAGCCCGGCGCGCTGTCCACCCCGGGCGGCGGCTACGGGTTCCGCTTCTTCGACGTGGACGGCCGCACCGTGGAGGTCTCCGCGGAGGTCGCGCCGCGCCGGCACCGGCGGATCGAGGCGCGGGAGCCCGTGCCGGTGCGCCTGTCCCACGTGGTGTTCAACGCTCCCGACATCGCTCGCACCCGGGCGTGGTACGAGCGGTACCTCGGCTTCCGGCTCACCGACACCGTGCGCTCACCGCGCGACGGTGACCTGATGCACTTCCTGCGAATCAACCCCCAGCACCACTCCGTGGCGTTCTCCGGGGGCCCGCACACCTCGTTGCACCACGTCTCCTTCGAACTCCGGGGTGTGGACGAGTACTTGCGAGCCTCCGGCCGTGCCATGCGGGCGGGCGCCCCCAAGCTCTGGGGGCCCGGCCGGCACCTGGCCGGCGACAACGCCTTCACGTACTTCCTCGACCCGCACGGCAACACCCTGGAGTACACCACCGCCATGGAGGAGGTGGACGAGGACACCTGGCACCCGCACGTCTACGACGCCTCGCGGGCGGAGGTGACCGACCAGTGGGGCACCTCGAACCCCTGGGACGAGCAGGTGGCGAAGGAGTCGCTCAACGACCCCGACCGCGGGTGCTTCGTCGCTCCCCCGCTGTGAGGACCCACCTGCCCGACAGCGCGCCCAGGCCCGCGCCCGCGACCCGGCCGCCCGAAGCGCGCGCCGCCGACGCGAGAGCGGCGTTACGCCGGTGCCAGGGGTTCGAGGGCCGCTATGTCCGCCAGTGACATGCCCATCCGCTGGTGGAGGAAGCGGACGATGGTCCAGTGTGGCAGCGCGCCCTCGTCGAACGGGCCGAACTCCCGGCAGTACAGCGGTATCCAGCGCAGTGCCTCTTCCATCGCCTGCTCACGGCCGGGGGCCTGCTGGTAACTCTCGTAGGCGATGCTGCGGTGCTCGATGAAGAAGCGCCCCGGCAGCCGCTCCTCGCACAGCGTGCGGTACTCGCGGGTCTGGAGGATCAGGTAGTGCCAGATCTCGTCGATGTCCTGCTCGACGGGGAGGAACAGCCCGCTGAGCTGCTCGCGATGGCGCGAGACGAGGTACAGGTACCGCAGGCACTCGGTGACCTGGCGTTCGACGAAGTCCGGCGCGGCGTCGGTCTTGTCGGTGAAGTGTGCCACCACCTCGGCGTGCAGTTCCTCGCCGAGCAGGGCCCTGAGGTCGCCGGTGGTGACGTACGACTGTGTGGTCATGGTTCTCCCCTGCGCAGGGTCGGGGCCGGGTCGGCGGTCAGTGGTGGGGGGCGAGCCAGGCATACTTGCCGGACTTGCCGATGGGCAGGTGCGCGCGGTGCTCGACCTGGCACCGGCGCCCGGTCAGGTCGCTGACGGAGTCCGCCAGGGTGTCGGCCTCGGCGGGCGGCAGGGCCTCGCCGTCGAAGGTCGTGTACCGCAGGTGGGCCTCCTTGTCGTCGGTGACCAGCAGTTGGTGGACGAAGACGCTGGGGGCGGCGGCGCTCACGCGGTCGCTCAGGTCACCCTGGGCGATAGGTCCGGACTCGGCGGCGGCTGCCGCGCCGGGGGTGAGGAGTTCCTTCTCGCGTCCGCAGAAGCGCGCGATCCGGTGCGGGTCGGGGGTTCCGTCGAGCGTGCGGACGCAGTCCCCCGAGCGGTACCGGATCAGCGGCATGTGGGGGTTGCGGACGCTGGACACGATGAGGCTGTAGAGCTCGCTGCCCGGTGCCACCGGGAGGAGTTCGACGCTCATCTGGTCGAGGTGGGGGTGGTACCGGCCGTGGCGGTCGCTGTAGTAGAGGTAACCCAGCTCGGTGCTGCCGAACAGGTCGATGACCGGGCAGTCGAAGTTCTCGTGCAGGAAGCGCCGGACGTTCGCCGGGGTGTACTCGTACGCGTGGATGATGCTCGCGGGCTGCGGGAAGTCCTCCCACAGGCCCCACTGCCTGGCCTTGAGGACGAGGTGGGCCAGGTGGTAGCTGGAGCAGTCGAGGTGGTACCAGCCGCGCGGGTGGGTCGCTCGCGCCGAGCGGATCTCGCTCAGCATGCGCTCGACCTCGTCGCGCTCCCACAACGCCGGGTCGAGCCGCAGGTTGAGGTAGACGGTGCGGGCGTCGAGGCGCCGCTGCTCCAACTCGGGAACCGCATCCGGCCGCGTGCCGCGCTTCTTCGCGTTGACGCGCGCGACGTGCTCGGTCGCCAACACCGTGGTGAGTGAGACCCGTTGGCAGCCGTCTTCCCAGGTGGAGGCGATGTCCGGGTGCTCGCTCCACAGTTGGTAGTAGGAGTTCAGCAGGAAGTACGGGGGGCGGATGATCTGCATGCGGGCGTGGTTGGTGCCCGTGGACAGCACGTACTCGGCCTCGCCCGTCTTCAGCGCGGCGGCGAGGCGCGGCGTCATCCAGTTGTCCGGGAAGCCCCGCGCGATCTCGGGCTTTTCGAGGACGGGGAAGTACCCCCGCTCGATCGACGTGCGGTAGATCGGTATGTCCTTGATCTGGTCGACGACTTCGGCCGTCGGCTGACCACGCATGTGCACCCTCAATGCGCTAGGCGAAGCGGAGATCCCCGGGGCGGCCGGCCCCGGGGCGGAGCGGAGCCGGAAGGGGGCCGGGCGCCCGCGCGTCCGCGGCCCCGGCCCACTCCGATGAGTCAGTCAGCGGCCAGTCAGGATATGCAGCCGGCCTTGGGCGCCGCGCTGATACAACCCGCCTTCGGGGCCGCGCTGATGCACCCGTCCTTCGCGGCGGCACCGGCCGAGTTCGCGGCGACCCAGTTCTGCCAGACGTCGTCCTGGGTCATCGCCTTGATCAACTTCTCCATCATGAACCTCCGAGGGGTGACATATGGGGTGGTGATCACGCGGAATGTCGCGTCGTCAGACGGTAAAGTCGCCGCCAAGTCAGTGTCAAGCAATGGCAAAAGCCCCTGGTGGCAATCAGGACACGCGGCGCGCGGGAACGAGCCGTTTTCGGACAGGACAGGCGCGGGGCGCGGCCCGCGCGAGGCCGCCGCGTCCCGCTTCCACGAAGGGGCCGGCGCGCCGAAGGCGGCATGGGGGCCGGCCGAAAAGAGTGGCGCAAGATCGTCACGGGGACGGCGCGAAAAGGCGCCCGCCGGACAGCGGCACGGGCCCACTCCCCGCCCGTACGACCGCTTGAGGTGCTCGGTGTCGCGTGCGGCCCGCCGTACGCGTTCGCCCCGGTCGCCCGCCCCGCCCGTGTGGCACGATCGAAGCCGTGACCAGTAAGCCCGCCACCGCGCAGCACCTGCGCGACCTCGCCCGGCTGCGCCAGGTGCGTGACCGGATCGACCGGGAGTACGCGCAGCCGCTGGACGTGGACGCGCTCGCTCGCGGGGCGAACATGTCGGCCGGGCACCTCAGCCGCCAGTTCCGCCTCGCCTACGGTGAGTCACCGTACGCCTATCTGATGACGCGGCGCATCGAGCGGGCGATGACGCTGCTGCGACGCGGCGACCTCAGCGTCACCGAGGTCTGTTTCGCGGTGGGCTGCGCCTCGCTGGGCACCTTCAGTACGCGCTTCACCGAGTTGGTGGGCATGCCCCCCAGCGCCTACCGGCGAGCGGCGGCCGACGCGACGGTGGGCATGTCGCCGTGCGTGGCGAAACAGGTGACCAGACCGGTCAGGAATCGAGAAGCGTCGGCCTAGTGCCAGGGCTAGCGTGATCGACATGGACAACCTCACCATTCACCACAGCTTCCTCCCGCACCACGACGCGGAGGCGTCCCTGGCCTTCTACCGCGACGTCCTCGGCTTCGAGGTGCGCAACGACGTCGGGTACAACGACATGCGCTGGATCACGGTCGGCCCGGCGGGCCAGCCCGACACCTCCATCGTGCTCCAGCCGCCGGCGCCGCCCGGCTGCGGCATCACGGACAGTGAGCGCGACACCATCGTGGAGATGATGGCCAAAGGCACCTTCGCCGCCGTCAACCTCGCCACCCCCGACCTCGACGCCACCTTCGAGCGGCTCCAGGCCGGCGACGCCGAGGTGGTCCAGGAGCCGACCGACCAGCCGTACGGGGTACGGGACTGCGCCTTCCGGGACCCCGCGGGCAACCTGATCCGCATCCAGCAACTGGCCGCCTGAGCCACCCCAACATCGCGAGCCCGACCCGCCCGGCCGGCTCACGCCGAGGGTCGGGTGGGCCTGGCCTGGCGGGTGGGCCGCACGGCGACCGGGGCGTGACGGAGGGGCGTACGCCGATGGGTGGTGGCGCCGCGCGGGCGAAGCCCGCCACGACACCCCCGGTGGGCCGATGGCACCCACCCGGCGAAGCCGATGGCACCCACCGCCCGCGCGCGCCGGCCAGGCCGCGCGGGCGGGCCCGAACGACACGTGGAGAGACGAGAGACGATGAGCACGACCCGACGGAGGCGCGCGCAGTCGCCGGCGCCGGCGCCGCACGTTGCCGACGGCCACGACCTGATCCGCGTGCGGGGCGCCCGCGAGAACAACCTCAGGAACGTGAGCGTGGAGATCCCGAAGCGCCGGCTGACGGTGTTCACCGGCGTCTCCGGCTCGGGCAAGAGCTCGTTGGTGTTCGCCACCATCGCGGCGGAGTCGCAGCGGATGATCAACGAGACGTACAGCGGTTTCGTGCAGGGGTTCATGCCCGCGATGGGCCGGCCCGACGTGGACGTCCTCGACGGGCTGACCACCGCGATCATCGTCGACCAGCGGCCGATGGGCGCCGATCCGCGCTCCACCGTCGGCACCGCCACCGACGCCCACGCCATGTTGCGCATCCTCTTCAGCCGGCTCGGCACGCCGCACGTCGGCTCGCCGCAGGCGCTCTCCTTCAACGTCGCGTCGGTGCGGGCCAGCGGCGCGTTCACGGTGGACCGTGGCGCCGAGAAGAGCACCACCGTCAAGCGGACCTTCACCCGTACCGGGGGCATGTGCACGCGCTGCGAGGGGCGCGGCGCGGTCTCCGACATCGACGTCAGCCAGCTCTACGACGACTCCAGGTCGCTCGCCGAGGGGGCGCTCACCATCCCCGGCTACAAGGCGGGCGGCTGGGGCTACCGGCTCTACCTCTCGTCGGGCTTCTTCGACCCGGACAAGCCGATCCGCCGGTACACGAAGAAGGAACGGCACGATCTCCTCCACCACGAGCCGGTCAGGATGAAGATCGAGGGCATCAACATGACGTACGAGGGGCTGGTCCCCCGGCTGCGGAAGTCGCTCCTCGCCAAGGACCGGGAGGCGATGCAGCCGCACATCCGGGCGTTCGTGGACCGGGCCGTCACCTTCGCCACCTGCCCCGAGTGCGACGGCACCCGGCTCAGCGAGGCGGCCAGGTCGTCCCGGATCGACGGCACCAGCATCGCCGACGCGTGCGCCCTGCAGATCAACGACCTGGCCGACTGGGTGCGGGGCCTGGACAAGCCGTCGGTGGCGCCGCTGCTGGCCTCGCTGCGCCACACCCTCGACTCGTTCGTGGAGATCGGCCTCGGCTACCTCTCGCTCGACCGGTCGGCGGGCACGCTGTCGGGCGGCGAGGCGCAGCGCGTCAAGATGGTCCGCCACCTCGGCTCCTCGCTCACGGACGTGACCTACGTCTTCGACGAGCCCACCATCGGCCTCCACCCGCACGACGTCCAGCGGATGAACGCGTTGCTGCTGCGGCTGCGGGACAAGGGCAACACGGTGCTCGTCGTGGAGCACAAACCGGAGGCGATCCAGATCGCCGACCACGTCGTGGACCTCGGGCCGGGCGCGGGCGCGGCGGGCGGCACCGTCTGTTTCGAGGGCACCTTCGAGGAGTTGCGGGCGAGCGACACCCGCACCGGTCGCCACCTCGACGACCGGGCCCGCCTCAGGGAGACGGTGCGCGAGCCCACCGGCACGCTGCCGATCCGCGGCGCGCGCACGCACAACCTGCGCGATGTGGACGTCGACATCCCGCTGGGTGTGCTCACCGTGGTCACCGGCGTCGCCGGGTCCGGTAAGAGTTCGCTCGTGCACGGGTCGATCCCGGCCCACGCGGGTGTGGTGTCGATCGACCAGGCCCCGATCCGTGGCTCGCGGCGGAGCAACCCGGCGACGTACACCGGTCTGCTCGACCCGATCCGCAAGGCGTTCGCGAAGGTCAACGGCGTACAACCGGCCCTCTTCAGCGCCAACTCCGCCGGCGCCTGCCCCGGCTGCAACGGGGCCGGCGTCGTCTACACCGACCTGGCGATGATGGCCGGTGTCGCCACCGTCTGCGAGGAGTGCGAGGGCAGGCGGTTCGAGACGTCGGTGCTCGACCACCAGCTCGGCGGTCGCGACATCAGCGAGGTGCTCGCGATGTCGGTGGCCGAGGCCCAGGAGTTCCTCGGCGACGGGACACGTGTCTCGGCGGACGCCGCGGGCAGGGCGAACCTCACGGCCGCGCACCGCGTCCTGGGCCGGCTGGCCGACGTCGGGCTCGGTTACCTCACCCTGGGCCAGCCGCTGACCACCCTGTCCGGGGGCGAGCGGCAGCGGCTCAAGCTGGCCACCCACATGGGCGAGAAGGGCGGCGTGTACGTCCTCGACGAGCCGACCACCGGTCTGCACCTCGCCGACGTCCAGCAGCTCCTCGGGCTGCTCGACCGGCTCGTGGACGCCGGCAAGTCGGTCATCGTCGTCGAGCACCACCAGGCGGTGATGGCGCACGCCGACTGGATCATCGACCTCGGCCCCGGGGCCGGTCACGACGGCGGCCGGATCGTGTTCGCCGGCACACCCGCCGACCTGGTGGCCGCCCGGTCCACCCTCACTGGCGAGCACCTGGCGGCGTACGTCGGCGCCTGACGGCCCGGCGGCCCGGCGGCCCGGTCGGAGCAACGTAGGGACCCGGGCCCCACCACCCGTGCGGCCCTCTCGCCGGGCGGGGTTGGTCGGGTGGCCCCCCCTGGCCGGCCCGCCGCGACGCGCCACGGCGTACGCCTGCCCACCGGCGCCCGAACGCGCGCCCATCCGGCGGCCGGGCGGCGGCCCGCGGTCGGGCGTTGGCCGGCGTCACGCACCGCGCCGCTCGTCGATCTTGAGTAGGCTCAGCGCCCGGGAGCGCAGGGTTCGCGAACTGCCTCCCGTCCTGATCCTGTTGAGGAGAATCGTGCGCCTGACCATCGACCGACGCCTCACGCTCGGTGCCGCCGTACTCGCCGTCGTGGTGAGTGCCGTACCGGCGACCGCCGTCGCCTACGCCCCGTCAGCCCCGCCCGCCCCGGCGAACAAGGCCGCCGCGCCCCCGCTGGCGGACGCGAACAGCAAGGCCATCACCCAGGCCCTGCGCAACACCCTCAAGGCCGGAGCCCCCGGCGCCATGACCCGCTACACCGGCCCGAACGGGACCAAGACGCTCACCGAGGGGGTGCGGGACCGCAAGACGGGCGCGCCCATGGACCCGCGCGCCCGCTTCCGTATCGGCAGCGTCACCAAGACGTTCTCCTCCGTCGTGCTGCTGCAACTGGTGGCCGAGGGCAAGGTCAAGCTGGACGCCCCGGTGACCAGCTACCTGCCCGGCGTGCTGCCCGACGACCGCATCACGGTCCGTCACCTCCTCACCCACCGCAGCGGCCTGTCGGACTACACGAACGCGATGTTCGCCAAGACCGTCCCCGGCTTCGAGGCCGTGCGCAACCGGGTCTTCACCAACAAGGAGCTGGTGGACCGCTCGCTGCGCGAGCCCAGGACGACCGAGCCGGGCGGCGCGTACCGCTACTCGAACACCAACTTCGTGCTGGTCGGGATGGTCATCGAGAAGGTGACGAAGAACCCGGTGGCCAAGGAGTACGAGCGGCGCGTCATCAAGCCGCTGAAGCTCAAGGACACCTCGTACGTGCACCCCGCCACGGCCATCAAGGGCCAGCACGTGCGCGGCTACCTGCACCCGGACGAGGACGGCGCGCCGCTGGTCGACTCGACCGAGCAGACCGTGTCCTGGGCCCAGGCCGCGGGGGCGATGATCTCCAGCGAGGCCGACCTGAACACCTTCATGTCCGCCCTGCTGCGCGGCAAGCTGCTGCCGAGCAAGACGCTGAACGCCATGCTCACCGTGGTGCCGGCCGACGCGTCGGGCACCCGCTTCTACGGGCTCGGGCTGCGCCGCTACGACCTGTCGTGCGGCACCTCGGTCTACGGCCACACCGGTACCGTGCAGGGCTTCTACACGTACGCGTTCACCACCCGGGACGGCAAGCGCACGCTCTCGGCGATGGCGAACACCTCCAACCGGGGCTCGGCCAACACGGCGCTCGGCGGCAGTCTGGAGGCGGCGTTCTGCGGCAAGCAGCCCGCGTCGGCGGCGAAGCGCGGCCCCGCGGCACCGCTCGGGGCCGAGGCGGACCTGCCGGAGAACCGCTGACGTTGACCCCGCTCACCGAGCGCGGCGCGGGCCGCGGTGGGTGAGCGCTGACGCGGGGCTGACGCGGGGTTGTGCCAGGGCGGGGCCCGGGACGGATGGTTCGTCCCGGGCCCCGCCCGCGTGCTGCCCGCGGGGTGGTACCGGCGGGCGCCGGGTGGGCCGGGGTGGTTCGTGTGCCTGGTCCAGTTGGCGGTGGGGCGGTTTAGGCGGCGGGCCGCGGAGTGATCCATGGACTCGGACGCCGGAGCGGCCGACGCGTCGCCGGCCCACCCCCCTGGTCGGGCAGCCCCCGCCACGCGGGAGGCGGGCCCGGGGCGGGCAGCCGCGGCTGGCCGGCACGAGAGCGTGGAGGTCTTCCGTGGAATGGCAAGCGCGCACGGCCCGAGCAGCGCGGCGGCGCTGAGCGATGGTGGAGTTCGACCGCGGGCCCACGGCCCGGCTCGCCGGGTTGTTCGCCCAGGTGCCCGGGCCGCCGGACGCGTCGGCGTTCTGGGCCGACTGGGGGCCGGTCTTCTACCGTGGCCGGCTGGACGGCTCGGCCCGGGTGCTCGTCGTGGCATCGGACCCGGGGCCCACCGAGCGGATCGCCGGCCGCAGCCTGGTCGGCGACGCCGGCCAGCGCGTGCAGGGCTTCCTCGGCAAGCTCGGCCTGACCCGTTCCTACGTCTGCCTCAACGCGTGGGCGTACGCCGTCCACCCCAGCCGGGCGCTCGCGATGCGGGACCGGCTGGACGACGCGGAGCAGCGGGAGTGGCGCAACGCGGTCTACGACCAGGCGACGGGCGACGCGCTCCAGGCCATCCTGGTGTTGGGGTTCATGGCCCGGGAGGCGGTACGCCTGTGGACGCCGCGGCCCGACGTCCCGCTCGTGGACGCGCTGCACCCGTCCAACCCCGAGGAGGACGAGGTGCTGGAGTCCTGGCGCGCGGCCGTCGCGCGGCTGCGCGCGATCGTCACGCCGGACGACGACGGGGACAACACGGGACCCACCTACGGCACGGTGTTCGCCGAGTCCGACTACGCGGCCATCCCCCGCCACGACCTGCCGTTCGGCGCGCCGGCCTTCCTCGGCGACGACGCCTGGGTCCGCGCCCTGCCGGGTGACGCGCACAACGCCGTCAGCCGCCCGCGGCCGGACGACGAGCACACCCTGGTCTGGAAGGCGCCGCGCTGATGGTGCTCGTCCTCACCGGCACGGTCGTCACCTTCGACGAGGACCACCGGGTCCTGGACCCCGGCGTCGTGTACGTCGGCGACGACGGCCGCCTGGCCGCGGTGCGCTCCGCCGCGCAGGACGCGCCCGCGGGGTTCGCCTCGGCGCCGCGCGTCGACACCGGCGCGCTGATCCTGCCCGGCCTCATCGACCTGCACAACCACCTGACGTACAACACGCTGCCGCTGTGGGAGGCGGCCGGCGTACCGTACCTGCACCACGACCGCTGGGTCGACGAGGACAGGCCGCCGGACTACTCCACGACGGTCACCTGGCCCGCGAAGGTGCTCGCGCAGGCCGCGCCCGAGGCGTTGATCAAGTACGTCGAGGTCAAGGCGCTGATCGGCGGGACCACCTCGATCCAGGGTGCGCCGGTGGCGACGCGGCCCGTGGACGGCTGGCTGCTGCGGATCATCGACAACGAGCGGCTGCCGGCGGGCCGCGACATGGTGATGACGGCGGCGCTGCAACTCGACGCGGAGGAGTTGCGCGAGGTGCGGGCGCCGAAGCTGGACGGGACGCGGCTGCTCATCTACCACGTCGCGGAGGGCCGGGCCGGCTCGATCGTGCGCCGAGAGTTCGAGGAGTTGGAGCCGTGCTGGCGGCCCGGGCTGATCGGCGTCCACGGCACCGCGCTCACCGGCGCGGACTTCGCGCGGTGGCAGGAGGCGGTGCGGGCGATCAACCCGGCCGAGCGGGCGACCCTCGTGTGGTCGCCGTTCTCCAACTACTGGCTCTACCACGAGAGTACGGACGTGGTCGCGGCCGACCGGAAGGGGTTGCGCATCGCGCTCGGCTCCGACTGGGCGCCGTCGGGGACCAAGCACGTGCTGGGGGAGCTCAAGGTCGCCGACGCCGTCAACCAGCACCGGCTCGGCGGGCGGTTCAGCGACCGGGAGCTGTGCGACATGGTCACCGCCAACCCCGGCGACGCGCTGGCCACGGCCTGGGGGCCACAGGTGGGGCGGCTGGCCCGGGGCAGCGCCGCCGACCTGCTCGTCCTTGCGCGCCACGCCCCGGACGCGGACCCGTACCGCAACCTGATCGACGCGACCGAGCGCCACGTGCGGCTGGTGCTGGTGCGCGGCCGGCCGTTCTACGGCACACCGGCGCTGATGACCGCCGCCGGGGCCACGCACACCGACCCGATCACGGTCGCCGGCCTGCGGCGCCGGGTCGCGGTGCGGCAGCCGGACCGGGCCGACGCCCAGTTGGACTGGCCCGGGGTGCGGCGCGCCCTGGAACGGGTGCGCGCCGACCCGGTGGCGGCCTGGCGCGCCGCGCAGGACGCGCTGGCCTCCTGGGGCGGGCCGCTGGACGACCCGGACGCGCCGCTGGTCCTCTTCGGCGACATGCCCGAGGGCGACGTGGGGGCCTTCGCCGCCGCCGGCGAGGTGCCCTCGGGCCTGGTCATCCCGCCGCTGGACACGCTGACCCACGACGCCGCCTTCCTCGCCGCCGTGGCCCGCGCCGGCGTGCCCGAACTGCGCCACCTCGCGGAGCGCTACCCGTGAGCCGGGCGGTCGGCCAACCGGCCCGGGCGCTGCCGGACTCGGTGGGCCTCGCGGAGTTCCTGCGGCGGGTGGAGGCCGACCCGCTGCCGCTCGCGGGACGCTACCAACTGGTGACCGCCGCCCGGGTGTTGCTCGACGAGCTGTACGTACACCTGCCGCTCAAGCGGGCCATGCACGCCACCGATCCGGTGCAGCGGCTGCGGCTCCTTGAGCGGCGCCTCGCGCCGCTCAGCGAGTTGCAGTTCCACGCCGAGTTGGCCGACGTCTTCCGGGCGCTGCGCGACCTGCACACCGTCTACCAGCTCCCGGCGCCCTACCGCGGCCACGTGGCGACGCTGGGCTTCCTCGTCGAGCGCTACACGGACGCCGAGGGGGCGGCGCACCACATCGTCTCCAAGATCGACCGTTCGCTGGTGCACGCGGGCTTCGACGTCGGCGCCGAGCTGGAGTCCTGGAACGGCGTCCCGATCGAGCGGGCCGTCGAGCGCAACGCCGCCGCCCAGGCGGGCTCCCACCTCGACGCGCGGCTGGCCCGCGGCCTCGAGGCGCTGACGCTGCGCCCGCTGCGCACCGCTCCCCCGCCGGACGAGCTCGAGGTGCTGCTCGCCTACCGCACGCGCGGCGGGCGCCGCCGCGAGACGCGCGTCCCGTGGCGCGTGTGCGCCGCCGAGCGGTACGCGGGGCGGGCCCAGGACCCGGTGCCCACGCTCGGCACGAGCCTGGGCATCGACGTCGGGAGCGAGACCGCGCGCCAGGTCAAGCGCGGCCTGTTCGCCCCGCCCCGGGCGCGGCGCTCACCCCCGCGCTCGCCGCGCGGCGTGCTGGCCCACCGCACGCTGCGGCTGGGCGGTCGCTCGTACGGGTACCTGCGGCTGTTCTCGTTCAACGTGCCGGGCGCGCGCTCGTTCGCCGAGCAGGTGGCGCAGATCGCGGCGCGCGCCCCCGCGGCGGGGCTGATCGTGGACGTGCGCGGCAACCCCGGCGGGCACGTCCCGGCCGCGGAGTCCGCGTTGCAGGTGCTGAGCGAACGGCCGGTCGCGCCGGTGAGCTTCTCGTTGTCGACCACGCGCGGCGCGCTCACACTCGCCCGGGCCCACGCCGACTTCCGTACCTGGACCAGCTCGATCCGGGCGGCCGTGGAGACGGGCGAGGTGTACTCGCAGGGGTTTCCGCTGACCGACCCGCAGGCGCTCACCACCGGGTTGCCGCGCTACGCCGGCCCGAAGGTGCTCATCACCGACGCGCTGTCGTACTCGGCCGCCGACATCTTCGCCGCCGGCTTCCAGGACAACGCCCTCGGGCCGGTCCTGGGGACGGCGCGCCGCACCGGGGCCGGCGGAGCCAACGTGTGGACGCACGAGCTGCTGCGGGTCTGGCTGCCCGAACTCCTCGGCGACCTGCCGCGCGGCGCCGGGTTCCGCGTCGCGCTGCGCCGCGCCACGCGGGCCCGTGGCAACGTGGACGTGCCGCTTGAGGACCTGGGCGTGCAGGCGGACGCGCTGCACGACCTGACCCGGCGCGACGTCACCGAGCAGAACCAGGACCTGCTCGCGGCGGCCGTCGCCCTGCTGGACTGAGAACGGCGGCGGCGGAGCTGGCGGTGGTAGGGGCCTTATCACACCCCCTGTGGCCAGCGGGACTAACGGCCCTGACCCACGGGCAGCGGCGTTTGCGATGCTGATGATCGAGAGGGCTCTTCCCCGCCCTCGTTCACCGAACGCTATGGAGGCCGACCATGACTCGTCCGATCACCGTGGGAGTGGACGGCTCGCCCGAGAGCCAGGCAGCCGTCGACTGGGCGGCCGGCGAGGCGGTGCGCCGTGGGCTGCCGCTGCGCGTGGTGCACGCCTGGCACTGGGAGCCGCTGTCGACGCCCGTGCCCAACAGCGGCGACGAGCAGGCCAAGTGGGCGCGGGAGCTGGTGCGCGAGACCGAGCAGCGGTTGGCCGCCCGCCACCGTGACCTGTCGATCGTCGCCGAGGTGCTGGACGCCGAGCCCGTGCCGGCCCTGGTGCGGGCGAACGAGGAGGCTCAGATGCTGGTGCTCGGCTCGCGCGGGCACGGCGCGCTGCTCGGCTTCCTGCTCGGCTCGCACGCCCAACAGGTGCTCGCCCGCGCCAGCCGGCCGGTCGTCTCGGTCCGCGCCCCCGAGGACGCGAAGGAGGGGTCGGCGGACGCGCCGGCGCAGACGACGGCGGCCCGGGAAGCCGCGGAAGGCGAGGTCGTCGTGGGCCAGCAGGGCTCGGCCGAGGACAGTGACGCGGTGCTGCGCTTCGCGTTCGAGGCAGCCGCCGCACGCGGGGTGCCGGTGCGCGCCGTACGGGCCTGGAGCCTGCCGCCCATCTACGCGTACACCCCCGGCTCCATGCGGCTCGCGGACGAGGCCGGCGGCCTTGAGCCGTACGAGAGGGAGCAGCTCACCGAGGCGCTGGCGCCCTGGCGGGAGAAGTTCCCCGAGGTCCCGGTGGCCGAGCACGTCGAGATCGGCAGCGGCGGGCAGGTGCTGCTCTCGCAGACCGCGCGCGCCCAGTTGCTGGTGGTCGGGCGGCGGGTGCGGCGCTCCCCCATCGGCTCGCGCATCGGATCGGTGGCGCACGCGGCGCTGCACCACGCCCGCTGCCCGGTCGCGGTCGTCCCGCACGACTGAGCGGGCGGGTGACACGCGTGGCCCCGTGACGGGCTGGTTCGCCCGCCACGGGGGCGCGGTCACATCGCCATGCCGCCGTCGACGCACACGACCTGGCCGGTGATGTAGGAACTCTCGTCGCTGGCGAGGAAGGCGACCAGGTTGGCGACCTCCTCCGGGCGGCCGAAGCGGCCCATGGGCACAGGTCCAAGACGCTGGTTGTCGTCCTGGAGGTGCTCGGTCATGTCGGTGCTGATCAGGCCGGGCGCGACGGCGTTGCAGCGCACGTTGCGCTCGCCCAGCTCCTTGGCGATCGTCTTCGTCAGGCCGATCAGACCCGCCTTGGCCGAGGCGTAGTTGGCCTGTCCCGCGCTGCCGAAGACGCCGGCGACCGAGGATATGTTGATGATCGAGCCGCTGCGCCGGCGGATGAAGCCGAAGTAGCAGCTCTTGATGAAGTAGAACGCGCCCTTGAGGCTGGTGTTGATGACCGCGTCGAAGTCCTCGTCCTTGATGGACACGGCGAGGCCGTCCCGGATGATGCCGGCGTTGTTGACCAGGATGTCGACCGGGCCCAGGTCGCCCGTGATGGCCTTCACGGTCTGGGTGACCTGCTCGGAGTCGGCCACGTCGCAGCGGTAGATCCGGGCGGTGGCGCCCAGGGCCTCGGCGTCCCGCAGGGTCTGCCGCGCGCTCGTCTCGTCGTTGGCGTAGACGATGGCGACCGTCGCGCCGCCCTTGGCCAGCCGCAGGACCGTGGCGCGCCCGAGGCCACGGGAGCCGCCGGTGACGACGGCCACCTTCCCGCCGAGTGAGCCGCTCGGGTGGGTGTCCGGGGTGGTGGTCACGAGCGGGCCTCGTCGATGATGCGGACGATGTCGCCGATGCTCTGCGCGTCGGCGAACTGCACCATCGGCAGCGAGACCCCGGCCGCCTCCATGGTCTCGGTGATGATGTCGGCCCGGTCGATCGAGTTGGCGCCCAGGTCGCGCAGGCTGTCCTGCGGGGTGGCCGCGCTCACGTCAACCTCCGGGATGATCTCCGAGAAGACGGACATCAGGGCCTTGAAGATCTCTTCCTGGGTCATGCTCTCTTCTCTCTCGCACTGTTCGTATCGCGTGCCGCTGGCGCGGCTGGGCTGACGTGCCGCTGGCGCGGCGGGTTGGCGTGCCACCGGCGGTGGCTAGGCGCCGTAGCGGCTCAGCAGGAGTTCCTTGACCTCGGGCTGGTGGAAGGTGACCTCGTGCATCGCCAGTTCCTGCTCGATCACCGCGGGGAGCTGCTCGCGCAACTCCCGTACGAGGTGCTCCTTGAGCAGGACCAGGGAGCGCCGCGGCTTCTCGGCCAGGCTCTCGGCCAGTTCGAGGGCCGCCGCGAGGACGTCCTTGCGGGGCCGCACCGGGTAGGGCACGCCCCGCTCGGCCAACTCCGCGCCCCGGAAGGTGCGGCCGGTCAGCAGGAACTCCTGGGCCAGGGCCAGGCCCAGCTTCGCGGGGAAGACACGGGTCGACCCGAAGCCGGGAGTGAAACCGTACTTCATGAAGTTCGCGGTGTAGATGCTCTCCCTCGACAAGATCACGAAGTCCGCGAACAGGCCCATGGACAGGCCGCCGCCGATGGCGTGGCCCTGCATGGCGGAGATGACCGGGATCGGGCATTCCAGCGGCAGCGAGTACGCGTTGGGCGTCCCCTCGTCCTTGGCCTGGAAGGTGGACTCCCCCGCGTGGATGTCGAGGAGGACCTCGCGGGTGCCGCCCGAGCAGAAGAAGCTGCCGTAGCCGGTGAGGATGACCGCCTTGTACCGTTCGTCGGCCTGAACCTGTGCGAACGCCCGCCCGAGGCCGGCGAGCAGGTCGCCGGTGAAGGTGTTCTTGTTCTCCTGGTCGGCCATCGTGATCTGGGCGACCCCGGGGCGGGGTTCGGTCACGGTGACGACATCGGTCACACCCACTCGTACTCCCGGTGGAACTCGTTGACGCGCTTGAGGAACAGGCGGCCCGTGCCCGAGACGGTGTCAAGCACCTCGGGGATGAGGTCGAGTCGCAGCTCCACGTTGCGGGTGCCGAACTCGATGACCTCGTTCTCCTTGGTCAGCCGCAGGTACTGCTCGATGCTCAGCTCGTACCGGTCGTCGAGCACCTTGCCGGTGCCCATGGCCCGCACCCGCTCCTGACTGTCCTGGGTGACGACGCCGCTGTAGAACTCGGAGCAGCAGCCGGAGCCATAGGAGAAGATGCCCACCCGCTTGGGTGTGCTGAAGTCTCCGTGGGCGATGGTGCCGAGCAGGTTGAGGAAGACGGTGCCGCCGAAGACGTTGCCCACCCGCTGGCAGTAGGAGAGGCCGGGCAGTACGCGGCGCTCGAAGTCGGCCTCGATGGCGGGGTTCTTCGCCTTGCACATGCGGCGCATCATCGTGCGGTGCGCGCCCTTGACCATGCCGCCGAAGGGGGTGTGGAAGGAGAGGTAGTCGAAGGTGGCGGCGTAGTCGACGCCCTCGACCTTGTCGGCGTACGCGCGGTAGGCCGCCTCGCAGCAGTCCAGGTAGGACATGAGCGACAGGTCGGCGTTACCTGCCTCGCTGTCCGGCACGGGCCGGCAGGTGTCCATCACCTCGTACCCGTAGTAGCCGTTGGCGCCGACGTCCACGCTGAAGACGTGCGGGGTGTCGCTGACCAGGATGGCCATCGCCCCGGCGCCGCCGCTGGGTTCGGCGAACGACCAGTCCTCCTGGAGCGCCTCGCCGCCCTCGGTGGCCTTGAAGCGGGAGATGTCGGTGGTCACCACCAGGCCCTTGGCGCCCGGGGAGACCTGGGAGAGGACGAAGTTGACGGCGTTCTGGAAGCCGGCGGTCCCCGCGTAGCAGGCGTTCTTCACCTCGAACAACCGGCAGCCGCGGTTCAGGCCCAGGTAGTCGTGCACGTAGGTGCTGAGCGACTTGCCGAAGTCGATGCCGGACTCGGTGCAGGTGATCAGGACCTCGATGCGGTCCCGCTCCTCCTGGCTGAGCGCGTCCACGATCGGCTTGGCGGCGTTGACCGCGAAGGAGACCGGGTCCTCGAAGGGCAGGGCCACCGACTTCTCGTGCATGAGCAGGTTGGCGAACCGCTCGTTGTCCAACCCCCGGTACTCGGCCAGGGTCTGTACGTCGAGGTAGGCCGAGCCGCCGTAGAAGTTGATGGCCTCGATGCCGGCCGCGCGGGGTTGCATAGTGTCTCTCCTCGTGTTCATGGTCCCGTCCCCGTACAACCCGCCGCTCACGACTGGCCCACCGCGCTCAGCAGTTCCTGCCGAATGATGGCCAGCAGGCGGTCCTGGGACTGGTGCGCGTCGATGAACTGGTGGTCGCCGGCCATGGTGTGCAGCAGGAAGGGACCGGTGGTCAGTCCCTCCCACAGCTTGGTCTCCTCCGAGGCCACCCAGTCGTCCACGCCGTGGAAGGCCGTGATGGGCGCGGTGAAGGTCTCCTCGGGGTCGTAGGTGTAGCGGTCGATGAGGCTGCACGCCGCCAGCAGCTGCGGCAGCGTCGCCCGCGTCTCCACCTCGCCGTAGCTCCAGGCGTCCCCGTACGCGCGGACCACGACCTCGACGGCCTCGGGGTCGTGCCGGATCTCGTCGTAGGTAGGGATGCGCTTCATGCCGTTCTTCGCCAGCTCGTCCAGGATGTCCTGGATGCTGGGGTTGGGCCCGCTGGGCGCGGCGAAGCCCGAGACGAACGTCTTGACCAGGCGGGCGTCCGGGTTCAGGCCGAGCCGGTGGGCCAGTCGGAAGGAGAACAGCGCGCCCCAGCTGTGCCCGAAGGTGGCGCAGGGGAGGTCGAGCAGCTTCGGGTCGATGACGCGCTCCATGGTCCGCATGAAGGCGTCGAGGTCGGACGGGGCCCGCTCGTCCAGCCGCTTGGTGTCCATCCCCGGCAGCTTGATCGCGCACACGTCGATCTCCGGGCCCAGGCGCTCGCGCCAGTCGTCGAACAGGTCGGCGTCGCGGTAGCCGTTGGGGAAGCAGAACAGGCGCACCCTGGCGTCGGGGTTCGGCTCGTAGCGGTGCACCCAGTGCGCCGGGGACAGGTCGTCCTCGTACGGCTTGGTCTGGGTGGCGCGCAGTCCGCTGCCGCCGGGGAGCAGGTCCATAAGGCCCTGCGCGAGGCCGCGCAGGGTGTCGCTCTGGACCATGTCGGCGAAGGAGATGTCGACGGACAGCAGGGTGCCGGTCTTGTGGAAGAAGCGCAGGCCGGTCATGGAGTCCAGGCCGAAGTCGCTCATCGGCTGGTCCGGGTCGACCTCGTCCGGCTCCATCTCCAGGATGTGCGCGAGCAGCCGGCTCAGGTACTCCAGGACCATCTCCCGCTTGCGCTCGGCGTTCGCGTAGCCGTAGCGCTGGAGGAAGTCCCGGTCCTCACCCTCCTTGTCCAGCGTGGTGGCGTCCATCATGGCCTTGAGTTCGCCGAGCTTCTTCTCGTCGAACTCCTTGAGCCGGATGTGCCCGACCGAGGCCACGGTCGTGCCCGAGCCGTCCACGAGCCGGATGCTGCCGGTGATCTCCCCTCGCTCCGCGTCGTAGTCGGGGACGGCCACGCTGGCGAACAGCCCCTCGGCCGTGGAGCACGGGCGCAGGAGGACCTCGTCCATCTCGGCGACCATGTACTTGCGCCCGCTCGGGGTGCGGTCGACGGCCACGTAGTTGCAGGTCTGGGCGCAACTGTCGAGGACGCCGGGGTGGAAGCCGAGGGCGTACGCGCGGCGCGCGGTCGCTCCCTCGGGCGCCGCGAAACCGACGAGCACCTCGCTCTGACCGCGCCACCAGGCCCCGTCGACGTAGCGCACGGCCGGGCCGAAGTAGAAGCCGCGGTCCTGCTCCAGCGGCTCGTAGAACTCCTCGCGGGGCACGTGGCGGTCGCTGGCGCGCTGGGCGGCGGCGATGTCCAGCGGCGCGGCGTCGGCCACCTCGTCCGCGGGGCCCACGACGCCGTGCACGTTCAGGCTCCACTGCGCGGCGTCGGCCTCCTTGCTGTGGAACTGGAAGTCGAACGAGCCGTCGCCGTCGTCGCGCGGGTCGAGGACGAGCAGGACCTCCTTGGTCTCCTCGGCGAAGACCATGATGGGGGCCGTGAACCGCATGTCGCGCACCCGGCACAGCCGGCCCGGGTGTCGCTCGGCCAGCACGGCCCGCAGCATCTCCAGGTAGTAACCCACATGGACGACGCCGGAGTTGTCCACCAGCTCGGGGAAGTTCTGGTGGGCGAAGGTGTACAGGTACTGCTTCTGCCTGACCGGCAGCCCCAGCTCCTCGCCACGCAGCCCCTCGCGGCTGAGCCGCCCGCCGAGCCGGCCGGCCAGTTCGGCCGACTCCCGGTCGGCGCCGGAGTGGGCCAGCCAGTGGCGGGTCGGCTCGAAGGGGTAGTTGGGCAGCATCAGCTTGCGCCGGCCCTGGCCCGCGTAGTGGTCCTGCCAGTTCAGCGACGAGCCAAGGCAGGAGAGCCGGGCCAGCGCGCGCAGCAGCGCCTCCAGCGCGGGGCCCGCGTCGGTCAGCCGCAGCACGACGACGTCCTCGCGCTGGAGCACCTCGGCGTCGCGGGGCGCGCCCAGCTCGACGAAGAAGCGGTAGCCCTGGTCGTACAGCTCCCGCAGGCCCTCGTCGTAGCGGATCGGCGCGGTCAGCGCGTGGTCGCGGAAGTCGGCGCGCAGCGCCTCCGGGTTGTGGCTGGTGGTCAGGGTGTGCGGCGACTGGTAGCGGCTGTCGGGCTGCTGGTACGCGGCGTCGCGTACGGTGCGCCGCCAGCTCTCCGCCCGGCCCTGGTAGGCGGCGGAGGGCCAGGCGCCCTCCGGCTCCTGGGTGATCTCGGCGCCGGCGGCGGCCAGCGCGTCGGTGACCTGGGCGAGCGCCGTGGGGGCGCCGGAGAGCACCCGCTCGTTGGGCCCGTACACGGCCGACAGGTGGGCCTGGCCCTGCCAGTCGCGCAGCACGCCATCGAACGCCTCGCGCTCCAGGCGCACCCGGGCGAAGGCGACCGGCTCGGCCGACTCGCGCGCCCGCTCCAGCGCCAGGTGGTGGCCGACCGCGGCCTCCAGGTCGAGCACGCCGGAGATGACGGCCGCGACCAGCGACCCGGTGCGCTCGCCGAAGGTGATCTCGGGCAGCACGCCGTAGGAGGCGAGCAGCTTGCACAGGGCGTACTCGGCCGCGAACAGCCATGCCTGCCGGGCCTGTTCGGTGGCGGGCTCGGCCCCCTCGGTGGTGAGGGCCGCGAGCTGCGGGCCACAGGCGGTGTCGAAGTGCGCCAGGCACTCGGCGAGCGCGGCGCGGAAGACGGGGAAGTCGGCCGCGAGCGCGCGGGCCACCTCGAAGGTGTGCCCCGCGTCGCCGTGGAAGAGGAAGGCCAGCTTGGGCTGGATCTTCTCGTCGGTCTGCGCGGCGAAGGCCCGGCCGTCCGCGTGCGGGGTGAACAGGGTGCGCTTGGCGTTCCAACGGTCCCGGCCGTGGCTGCTGCCCAGGATGACCGAGGTGTCGGAGTACAGCGTCCCCTGCTCCTCGTACGCGGCGAGTACGGCGCCGAAGCTCTCGCGCAGCTCCGCCACGGTGGTGCCGAGGAAGACCGCGCGGTGGGTGAACGCGGTGCGGCAGGCGTTGGCCGTGTAGCACAGGTCCTCGACCGGGACGTCGGGGTGGCTGGCGAGGTACGCGTCGAAGCCGCGGATCTGGCGGACCAGCTTCTCCTCGTCGGTGGCGCTCAGCGTCAGCAGCGAGGAGGCGAGCCGGGGGCGGGCCGGCTGGCCGGTCGTGCCGGGCGCCGGCGCCTGGGGCGCCTCGGAGAGGATCAGGTGGGCGTTGGTGCCGCTGAAGCCGAAGGAGCTGATGGCGGCGTGCCGCGGCCGGTCGGGGTCGGCCGGCCAGTCGCGGACGGAGCGCGGGAAGTCGAAGGACTCCTTCAGCGGTTCCAGGCGCGGGTTCAGCTCGGTCAGCCCGGCGATGGGCGGGATCTGGCCGTGGTGCAGGCACAGCACGGTCTTGATGAGGCTGGCGATGCCGGCGCCGGCCTCCAGGTGGCCGATGTTCGCCTTGACCGCGCCCAGCGTCAGGCGGCGCGAGGGGTGGCCGTACACGTGGTGGATGGCGTCGATCTCGATCGGGTCGCCGAGCAGGGTGCCGGTGCCGTGCGTCTCCAGGTAGTCGACGGCCTCGGGGGCGACGCCGGCGTTGTGCAGCGCCCGGGCGAGCACGGCCTTCTGGGCCTGGCCGTTGGGCATGGTCAGGCCGCTGCTCTCGCCGTCGTTGTTGATGGCGCCGCCGCGGATCACGGCGTAGACGGTGTCGCCGTCGCGCTGGGCGTCCGAGAGCCGCTTGAGCACGACCATGCCGATGCCCTCGCCGCGGCCGTAGCCGTCCGCCGAGGCGTCGAAGGGCTTGGACCTGCCGTCGGCCGCCAGGGCGTTCATCATGCACAGCGAGGACATGACGCCCGGCGAGAGCATCATGTTCACGCCGCCGGCCAGCGCCGTGTCGCACTCCCCGCGGCGCAGCGCGTCGACGGCCAGCTGGGGGCCGACCAGCGACGAGGAGCAGGCGGTGTCGACGGAGAGCGCGGGGCCGTTCCAGCCGAACGCGTACGAGACGCGGCCGGAGGCGATGCTGGAGGTGGTGCCGGTGCCGATGTACTCGTTGACGTCGGCGGAGTCGCGTACGAGCTGGGCGTACTCGGAGTTGCTGGAGATACCGATGAACACGCCCGTGGAGCTGCCGCGCATCTCCTCCGGGTGCTGGCCGGCGTTCTCCAGCGCCTCCCAGGACACCTCCAGCAACTGCCGCTGCTGGGGGTCCATCGCGTTGGCTTCCAGCGGGGAGATCTTGAAGAACCGGGCGTCGAAGGCCGCCACGTCCCGCGCCAGGAAGTTGCTCTGCCGGATGTACATCTTGCCCGGCTTGCCCGGCGTCGGGTCGTAGTGGTCCTGGACGGGCCAGCGGTCGTCGGGCACGTCGCGGACGCCGACGCCGGCCTCCCGTACGAAGTCCCAGAACCGTTCGGGCGTGTCACACCCACCGGGGAAGCGGCAGGCCAGGCCGACCACGGCGACGGGTTCCCGACCGGCCTCGCGGTTCCTGGCCAACTGGCGGCGCAGGTTCTGGATCGTCAGGACTGACTGTTTCAGTACCTCGGTGGTGCTGCTCTTCGCCTGCTCACTCATGAAACATCCAGCCCCTCGTTCTCACTCAGCTCGATTTCCTTCCGCAGCAGGGCGACGAGGTCGTCCTCGCCCATGCCGTCCAGGTCGGACGACGCGGCGTCCAGGCCCCCCGGGTCGTCCACGCCCGCCAGGCCGTCCGGGCCGTCCAGGGGGGTGGCGGCCGGTGCCTGGTCGACGGAGGCCGCGCCGGCCGGCGGCTCGGCGCCCTCCTCGGTCGGCGCTCCGACCGGCAGCGTGGCCTCGATCTCCCGCGCCGGGACGCCCAGCATGCGGGTGATCTTCGCGATCTCGCCCTTGACCGTGACGACCTGCGGGTGGTCCAGGCCGACGCCGGTACGCAGCGCCTGCCAGCCCTCGGGGCCCTCCAGGACGACGGTGCCCAGCGTGTTGCGCATCCAGGTCAGGATCGTCTCGCTGGTCTCCATGCCGCCGGTGCGCCAGAACGACCAGTTCAGCGAGAGCGTGTGCCCCGGGCGCTCGCCGCGCTCGCACTGCTTCGCGCGGTACTCGGCGAAGGCGTCCAGGTAACTGTTGGCGAAGCAGTAGTCGCTCTGCCCGAAGTTGCCCAGGACCGCCGCCAGCGAGGAGAACATCACGAAGAGTTCCAGCGGCTCGTCCCGCAGCGCCTCGTCCAGGTACCGGGTGCCGAACACCTTGGCCCTGAAGACCTCCGCCATCTCCTCGGGGCGCTTGTTCTGGAGCGAGCCGTCCCGCAGCGCGCCGGCCGAGTGGATCAGGCCGGTGATCGGCCCGAACCGCCCGCGCACCTCGGCGACCAGGTCCGCGACCGCCTGCCGGTCGCCGATGTCGGCCCGCAGGTAGACGGCCTCGCCGCCGTCCCGGCCCCAGGAGGCGAGTTCGGCCAGCTTCTCGGCGTCCGCCGCGCGGCGGCCGACCAGGACGACCCTGGCCCGGTGCTCCTCGCTGAGGTAGCGGGCGAAGAGGCCGGCCAGGCCGCCGGGGCCACCGGTGATCAGGTAGACGCCGCCGGTGCCAAACCGGGGTTTGGCGGCTTCGATCTCGCCGGCGGGCACCGGGTGGAAGCAGCGGGTCCAGCGGCGGGTGCCGCTGTGCCGCAGCTCCACGTCCGCGTCGTCGTGGCCGAACTCGGCCATCAGCGCGGCGGCCATCCGGGCCCGGCTGAGGTTGGCGCGGGTGAACTCGACCGTCTTGTAGACCAGCAGCGGGCTCTCCATGCGGGCGGCCCGCACGAAGCCGCCGATGCCCTGGCTCTCCGGCGCCGCCGCCCCGCCGCGCGAGGCGTACGCGTACACCAGGCGGACCCGCTGCCCCGGCAGCTTGGCCAACACGGCCTGGCTGAGGGCGGTCAGGGCGTAGACGCCCTGGTGCAGGCCGGCCTCGATCCGGTCCGCATCGGCGTCGGAGCCGGCGGCCGACCAGTGGTGGATGATCCGGTCCACGGTCAGGTCGCGCTCGGCCAGCGCCGCGAGCAGGCGCTCGTAGCCGTCCCGCTCCAGCGGGTCGAGCTCGAACTCGTCCGGGCCGACGGCGCGGAACCCGCGCTCGCCCGGGCGGACGAGGACCACGTGCTCGGGGCGCTCGCCGGCCGGCAGGCCCAGCAGGGCGGTGCGCAGCTTCTCGCCGGTGTCCAGGAGCACGACCGTGCCCCCGGCCTGGCGCGCCGCGTTGGCGTGGGTCTCGACCCAGTCCCGGGTGAACAGCCACACGGGCGCGTCCGTGTCCTCGGCGGCCTGGGGCGCGGGTGACTGCTCGCCGGACACCTGTCCGCCGGCCTGGTCGAGCAGGTCCAGGAGGTAGGCGGCCACGTCGTTGATCGTCGGGTAGTTGAAGATGAGTTGCAGGTCCAGGCTCTGCCCGAACAGCCGCTCAAGCAGGTTGTGCATCTGCGTGGACGTGATGGAGTCCATGCCCAGCTCGAAGAAGCCGCGGTCGGTCTCGGGGAGCCGGCCGTCGGCGAAGCCGAGCAGGCCGGCGACCCGGTGCTGGAGGTAGCCCGCCATCAGTTCCAGGCGCTCGCCCCGGAACGCCTCGGCCAGTTGGCCCAGGAACGCGTGGTCCACGCCGTCGGGCTCCGCGTCGGCCGCGACCGGCGGCGCGGCGGCCGGCTCGGTCGCGGTGACCCGTACCGCGCCCTCGTACAGCCAGTGGGTGTCCCGCTCGAAGGGGTAGCCGGGCAGCGGCACGCGGCGGCCCGGGCGTCCGCGCCAGGCGGCCTCGAAGTCCACGTCGGCGCCGTCGAGCCACTGCCGGCCCGCCTCGTCGAGCCGCTCGCGCGCCGCGTCGGCCCGCCCGTCGGCCACGAAGCCCTTCAACTGGGCGGCGAGGTCGGCGTGGTCGGTGGCCGAGAAGGCGACGCGGTGCCGCTGGGGCCGGCGGCCGGTCTGGAGCGTGTACGCCACGTCGGCCAAGTCGGGCCGCGCGTGCGGCGCCGCCCCGTCCAGGTGGGCGTGGAGCGCGGCGGCGTAGCGCACCAGCGCCTCGGGGGTGCGGGCGGACAGCGGCACCAGGTGCGGGCCGCTGGTCGCCGCCACGGGGCGCGGCTGCCCGGTGTACTCCTCCAGGACCAGGTGGACGTTGACGCCACCCACCCCGAAGGAGCTGACCCCGGCACGTCGCGGCTGGCCCTGCGGGGGCTGCCAGGGCTCGGCCTCCAACTGGACCCGGAACGGCGTGCGGTCGAAGTCGATCTCCGGGTTGAGGCGCTCGGAGTTGAGCCGGCTGGGGAACAACCGCCCCTCGCGCATCTGCAACAAAACCTTGGTGACCTGGGAGATGCCGGCGGCGGCCTCCAGGTGGCCGATGTTGGACTTGACCGAGCCGATGGCGCAGTGCCGCCCGTCGTCGGGGAAGCCGTCGAACGCGGTGGCCAGCGCCTCGATCTCGATGCTGTCGCCGAGTGAGGTGCCGGTGCCGTGCGCCTCCAGGTAGCTGACGCCGCCCGGCTCCACGCCGGCCCTGGCCAGGGCGGCGCGGACCACCTCGGCCTGGGCGACCGGGTTGGGCACGGTGTAGCCGTTGGTCTTGCCGCCGTGGTTGACGGCGGTGCCCTTGATGACGCCGTAGACGTGGTCGCCGTCGGCCTCGGCCTGGGCGAGGGGCTTGAGGAGTACGGCGCCCACGCCCTCGCCGGGCACGTAGCCGTTGCCGCCCTCGCCGAAGCTCTTGCAGTGGCCGTCGGCGGAGAGGAAGTTGAACATGCCAAGGGTCAGGTACTTGCTGGGGTGCAGGCTCAGGTTGACGCCGCCGGCGATGGCGACCTCGGCCTCCCCGTGCCGCAGCGCCTCGCAGGCCAGGTGGATGGCGTACAGCGAGGAAGAGCAGGCGGTGTCCACGACCAGGCTGGGGCCGCGCAGGTTCAGCAGGTAGGAGACGCGGTTGGCCACCGAGTACAACTGCGAGTCGATCGGCACGTCCTTGCCGGCGGCCAGGTCCGCCGCGCCGTACAGCCCGTACTCGTTGAACGTGACGCCGGCGAAGACGGCCACGTTGCCGCGCCGGTCGCCGGCCTCCGGGTCGGCCAGGGACTCGGGGGTGTGGCCCGCGTCCTCCAGGCAGTGCCAGACGGCCTGCAGGAACAGCCGCTCCTGCGGGTCCATGTAGGCGGCGGCGCCGGGCGAGAGGTTGAAGAAGCCGGGGTCGAAGGCGAGCGCGTCGTCGAGGAAGCCGCCCCAGCGGCAGTCCACGTCCGGGAAGTCGCGGTGGTCCCAGCGCTCGGCCGGGATCTCGGTGATGGCGTCCCGGCCGGCGGCCAGGTTGGCCGCGAACTCCGCGAGCGTCGGCGCCTGCGGATAGCGCCCGCTGAGGCCGATGATGGCGATGTCCCCGGAGCCGGCCGTCGCGGCGCCGACCGGCGCGGGCGGTGCGGCGGGCGCCGGCGAGAGCGGGGCCGGTGCGGTGGCCACGGCGGCCGGCGCGCCCAGCTCCCGCGCGGCGCTGGTGGTCGCCAGGTGGCGGGCCAGGGACTCCAGGTCCTTGTACGTGAACAGCAACGACGTGGGCAGCGGGCCGTAGTGCGCCTCAAGCGCCCGGTTGAGCTGGGTGATGCGCACGGAGTCGACGCCGTAGTCCTCGAACGTCGCGTGCGCCTTCAGCCGGCCGACGGGGATCTTGAGCACGTCGGAGAAGCGGCGCTTGACGTCCTCCAGGACGACGGCGTGCAGTTCGTCGCCGCTCAGCGGCGCGGCCACGGGCGCGGGGGTCGGCGCGGGGCGCGGGGCCGCGGGCAGCGCGGGCACCGGGGCCGCGGCCGGGACCGCGACCGGCCCGCCGGACGTGGCGGCCAGCGCCGTGGCGGGCACCAGCGGGTCGTCCGGACCGACCGGGATCACCCAGTGCACCTCGCGGGCGAACGGGTAGGTCGGCAGCGGCAGCCGGCGGCGCCGCTGGGCCTGCCACAGCGGTGCCCAGTCGGCGTCGGCGCCCATGACCCACATCTCGGCGGTCTCGTCCAGCCGTCCCTCGGCGAGGAGTTGGCGGGTGTACTTCTGGGTGACGTCGTGTCGAAGGAGCGAGTGCAGCCGGCGGTCGTGGTCCTCGGTCGAGCCGCTCCACACGCCGGGCGCGTCCGCGCGGCCCTCCAGGTAGGCGCGCAGCCCCTGGCGCAGCTCGGCCAGGTCGCCGGCGCGCACGGCCAGCCGCTCGGCCATCGCCGCGCGCCCGGTCTGCAGCGTGTACGCCAGGTCGGCCAGGGAGAGCGCCGGCGCGACGGCCGGCCGCGCGGCGGGCTCGGGCGTCTGCCGGGCGCCGCACAGGTCGGCCAGGTGGGCCGCGGTGCGGGCGACGGTGGGTTGCTCGTGCAGCACCTCGGTCGGGAAGCCGAACCCCAGTCGCTCCTGCAGGCGCTCGTGGCAGGCGACCAACTCGTAGGCGCCCAGGCCCTGGTCGGCGTACGGCTCGTCGTCGGCGACGTCGGCGGGGCGCAGGCCGAGGGCGTGGGCCACCGCGGCCCGGGTCTCCTCACGCACCGCGTCGGGCGTCAGGGCCGTGGGCATCCCGGCCGCCGGCCGGGCGGCCGGGGTCGGGTCGGTCCGCCGGTCGACGTGGGCCAGGAGTCGCTGGGCGGCGGCCCGCAGCCCGTCCCGCTGCTGCGCGGAGAGCACGAAGAGGTGCTCGCGGGGCACGTCGTCCGTGGGGGCCGGCTGGGCCGGGGGCTCCTCGACGACGAGGTGGGCGTTGGTGCCGCCCGCGCCGAAGGCGCTGACGCCGGCCCGGCGCGGCAGGGCGCGGCCGTCCGGGCCCACCGGCGCCTGCCAGTCCTGGAGAGCGCGTTGGACGGTGAAGGGTGTCTCGGGGAAGTCGATGAGCGGGTTCAGGGGCGTGGTGTGCAGCGAGGGGACGAGTTGTCGGTGCCGCATCTGGAGGATGACCTTGGTCAGCGCCGCGATGCCGGCCGCCGACTCCAGGTGGCCGATGTTCGACTTGACCGAGCCGACCGCGCAGAACTGCTGGTCCTGGGTGGCCCGTCGGTACGCCTTGGTCAGCCCGGTGATCTCGATGGGGTCGCCGAGCGACGTGCCGGTGCCGTGCGCCTCGACGTACGAGACGGACCGCGGGTCCACGTCCGCCCGGGCGAGCGCCTCGCCGATCACCTCGGCCTGCGCCTGCGGGTTGGGCACCGAGTAGCCGCTGGTCCGGCCGCCGGCGTTGACGGCCGAGCCCTTGATGACGGCGTGCACGTGGTCACCGTCGGCGAGGGCCTGGTGCAGCGGCTTGAGCAGCACGGCGCCGACGCCCTCGCCGGGCACGTATCCGTCGCCGCCCTCGCCGAAGGCGCGGCAGCGGCCGTCGCTGGAGAGGAAGCCGCCCTGGCCCAACTGGATGTACTTGGCCGGGTGGGACATCACGTTGACGCCGCCGGCCAGGGCCAGTTCGCACTCGCCGCTGCGGATGGCGGTGCACGCCTGGTGGATGGCGACCAGCGAGGACGAGCACATGGTGTCGACCGTCATGCTCGGGCCGTGGAAGTCGAAGAAGTACGAGACGCGGTTGGCGACCGAGGCGTACGAGGAGTTGCCGTTGAGCCAGCCGCCGTGCTTGTCGGTGGCCAGGAGTTGGTAGAGGCCGAACATGACGCCGGCGTAGACGCCGACCTTCTTGCCGGCGAGCGCGTCGGGCGCGTACCCGGCGTCCTCGATGGTCTGGTAGGAGGTCTCCAGGAACAGGCGCTCCTGCGGGTCGAGGAACTCGGCCTCGACCGGCGGGATGTTGAAGAACAGCGGGTCGAAGAGTTCCACGCCGTCCAGGAAGCCGCCCCACCGGCTGTAGGTGGTGCCGGGCCTGCCGCGCTCCGGGGCGTAGAGGGCGCTGTGGTCCCAGCGGCGGCGCGGGACCTCGGTGACGCTGTCGGTGCCGGTGCGCAGGTTCTCCCAGAAGGCGTCGAGGTCTTCGGCGCCCGGGTAGCGGCCGGCCAGGCCGATGATGGCGATGTCCTGCTGGAAGGTCTCCCGCTGGGTGGTGTCCCGCTGGGTGGTCTCCCGCTGGGCGGCGGGCCGCGACGCGACGGGGTGGGCACGCTCGGCCACGGGCTGGTCGGCGGCTGGCGGTTCGGCCGCGGGCTGTTCGGCCCGGCCGCGCGCCTGGAGCAGGGCCCACTTGCCGGACAGCGCCTTGGCCGGCGCCACGGGTGCGGCGGGCTCGGGGGCGGCGGCCGGGGCCGGGTGCGGCGCGGGCTCGGCGGGGGTCGCCGCGGTCAGCCCGAAGTGCGCGCGGAGCTGGGGTGCCCGGGTGCGTACGAGGTGGTCGGTGAGGTCGTTGACGCTGTCGTACTCGAAGAACAGCGTCTTGGCGAGCGGGCCCAGGTCCTCTTCCAGTTCCTGGGTCATCCCGATGATGAGGATGGACTCGACGCCGTAGCGGCCGAACGAGGTGTCCGGCCTGATCTCGGAGGTGGGCAGCTTGGTGTAGCGGGAGACCAGGCGCACCAGGTGGTCGCGGGTCCGACCGCGCAACACCGGGTCGGCCTCCTCTTCGGCGGCGGCTGCGACGGGCGCCGGGGCCGCTTGCCGGGCGCTGGCCTGCGGGGCCTGCGGGCCGCGTTCCAGCGCCTCCCAGGTGCGGGACTCGCCCTTGACGACCACGACCTGCGGGGCGTCGCTGGTCAGCGCGGTGAAGAAGGCGTCGACGCCCTCGCCGGCGGTCAGCGGGTGCAGGCCCATTTCGTCCCTGGCCCGCTCCTCGGCGCCGTCCGCCGCGTGCATGGCGCCCACGCCCTGCCACAGCGGCCAGCCGATGGCCAGGCTCCGGCCGGAGCGCAGCCCGCGCCGGCGCAGCGCCTCGCGCCGGTGCGCGTACTGGTCGAGGTAGGCGTTGGCGAAGCCGTAGTCGGCCTGGCCGAGGTTGCCGAGCGTGCTGGCCAGCGAGGAGAAGAGCACGAAGAAGTCGAGCGGCTCGTCGCGCAGCGCGGCGTCGAGCAGGGCCGTGCCGCGGACCTTGGCGGCGAGCACGGCCGCCGCCTCCTCGTGGGTCTTCTTCAGCAGGAACGAGTCCTGGATGACGCCCGCCGAGTGCACGACGCCGGCCAGCGGCCCGAACGCGCTGCGGGCCTGGCTCACCAGCGTCGCCACGCCGTCGGCCGAGCTGACGTCGGCCTGGACGTACTGCGCCTGCGTGCCGCCGCTGGCCAACTGGGCCAGGGCGGCGCGGCCCCGCTCGTCCAGCGGGCGGCGCCCGCTGAGCACCAGGCGCACCGGCGCGCGCCGGGCGAGTTCGCGCGCGAAGATGAGGCCGAGCCCGCCGAGCCCGCCGGTGATCAGGTACGTGGCGCCGGGGCGCACCGGCCCCGGTCCCGCGGTCGCGGGCAGTGGCGCGGGCAGCGCGGCGAGGCCGCGTACGGTGCGGTGGTCGCCGTCGTAGCGGACCTGCGCCGCCTCGCGCGGCCGGTCGAACTCCGCGAGCAGCGTGGCGGCGGCGTCGTCCGCCGAGCGCGGGGTGAGGACGACGCTGCGGTAGTCGAAGGTGGGCTTCTCCAGGGCGACGACGCGGGCGAAGGCGCCGACGGCGGCGTGCCGGGGGCTCGCGCCGTCGGTGCCGTCGGCGCCCTCGGCGAAGGCGTGCACGAGTCGCACGTCGTGTTCGGGCCGCGCGCGCAGCAGGGCCTGGGTCAGCTCGTGCAGCAGGAAGTACTCCCGCTCGGCGGCGTGCGCGCCCTCGACCTCACCGGCGTCATCGGCCGGGGCGGGCCCGTGCCAGATCAGGATGCGGCCCGGCAGCGGGTGCGTGCGCAGCGCCGGCACCAGTTGGTCGGCCGCGCGCACCACGTGCAGCGTGGCGCCGGCGTCGTGGCGGGCCACCGCTCGGCGCAGGGCCTGCTCGGCGTCCTCCGACGGGGTGAGGGCCAGGATGTGGCCGCTCGCGCGGGGGGCGTCGGCCCGCGCGGGGTGCGCGGCGCGGGTGGGTTGCCACTGGGGGGTCCAGTACCGGACGTGCTCGGTCATTTCCTCATTCACCTGTCTCGGCCCCGGTCACAAACGACTTCAGGGCGTAGTCCTTCACGACCACGAGGGCCTTGCCGGTCAGGTCGGTCAGCGTGATGTCGAAGCGGTCGACGCTGCCGCCGGGCGCGGCGTCGCCGGCGCGACGCAGGTGCGCGACGCACTCCTCGGGCAGCGGCCCGCGGATGTCGATGGCGGCCACCGAGAACGGCAGCAGCAGCCGGTTGGCCCGGGGCTGCCCGGCCGGCTCCGCCATGAGCGCGATGACGGCCTGGAAGGCGCCGTTGACGAGCGCGGGGTGCAGGACGTCCGCCGGGTCCCGGTCGGCCGCCGGTGACAGCGCGAGTTGGGCCACCGCGTGGCCGTCGCCGTACAACACCTCTTCGATGACCTGGAAGCCCGGCCCGTTGTCGAGGCCGGCGGCGGCCATGGCCGCGTACCCGGCCGACCCGTCGAGCTTGCTCTCGCAGCGGGCGATGACGCCGGACAGGTCCAGGGGCGGCGCGCCGCCTGGCGGCGCGGCCGGCGCGGTGCCCAGGTCGATCCTGGCCTCCATGCAGACGCGGGCCGCCGGCGGCCCCCCGTCAAGGCCGACGCGGACCAGGACGGACTCCTCCTCGGGGACGAGTCGCACCGTCACCTCGACGGGCTCCTCCCCCACCTCGATCGGGTGCCGCCACATCACGTCCCGTACGGAGCGCACCTCCTGCTCCAGGCTGAGCGCCCCGGCCAGGCGGGCCATCTCCAGCGTCACGGCGCCGGGCAGCACCTTCCGGCCGCCGACGCGGTGGCCGTCCAGGAAGGGTTCGCGGCCGGTGAAGGCGGTGGTGAAGCGCTGCTCGAAGAGGGAGGAGCGGTTGTGGTGCAGCAGCGGGGCCACCCGCCCGTTCGGCAGCGCGGCCGGCGCGGGCGCCGGCGCGGCCAGGGGCGCGGCCGTGTCCCGGGGCGGCAGCCAGTGCCGCAGCCGGGCGAAGGGGTAGGTGGGCAGGCTGACGCGGCGGCGGGTGCCGGGCGTGGTGAACGCCTCCCAGTCCAGGTCCTGGCCGCCCACCCACAGGTCGAGCAGCGCGCCGTGGTCGCCGGCCGCGTACCGGGCGCGCAGCTCGTCGCCGGCGGGCCCGCGCGGCGGCGGCACGGGGGTGGTGACGGTGCCCTGGTGCGGGGCGGGGTGGCCGGCGACGAAGTCGGCCAGGGCCGCTTCGAGGTCGGCCTGCTGGCTGACGACGAAGCCGATGCGCTCCTCGTACGCGTCGCGGCCCACCTGGAGGGTGTAGGCGACGTCGGCCAACTCGGTTGCGGTCAAACGGCGTTCGCGCAGCCAGTCCAGCAGGCGCTGGGCGAGGGAGCACAGTTGGTCGGCGCGTCGCGCCGTCAGGCGCACCAGGACCGGCCCGGCCGCGTCGTCGGGGGTGGTGGGCGCGGCGGTCGGCTGGTACTCGGCGATCACCACGTGCGCGTTGGTGCCGCCCGCGCCGAAGCTGGAGATCCCGGCGACGCGCGGCCCGTCGGGCGCCTCCCAGGCGGTCACCTCCTGCGGCACCGTGAACGGGGTGGCCGCGAAGTCGATCTCCGGGTTCAGCGCGGTGGAGTGCAGTGACGGAACGATCTCCCCGTGGCGCATCTGGAGCAGCACCTTGCTGATCCCGGCGATGCCGGCGGCGCTCTCGCAGTGGCCGATGTTCGACTTGACGGAGCCGAGGTAGCAGCGGCGGGCCTCGGTGGCCTCGCTGCCGAACGCCTTGGTGAGCGCGGAGACCTCGATCGGGTCGCCGAGGCGGGTGCCGGTGCCGTGTGCCTCCACGTAGGAGACCTGGCGGGGTTCGACGCCGGCCCGGTCCAGGGCGCGGCGGATGACGGCCGTCTGCGCGTGCGGGTTGGGCACGGTGTAGCCGTTGGTCTTGCCGTCGTGGCTGACGGCGGTGCCCTTGATGACGCCGTAGACGTGGTCGCCGTCGGCCTCCGCCCTGGCCAGCGGCTTGAGCAGTACGGCGCCCACGCCCTCGCCGGGCACGTAGCCGTCGCCGCCGCTGCCGAACGACTCGCACCGGCCACGGGTGGAGGCGAAGTGGTTCTTGCCGAGCATCAGGAACTTGTTGGGGTGCAGGGACAGGTTGACGCCGCCGGCCACGGCCGCCTCGCACTCGCCGGAGAGCAGGCTCTGCGCGGCAAGGTGGATGGCGACCAGGGACGAGGAGCACATGGTGTCCACGGCCAGGCTCGGCCCGTGGAAGCCGTACTGGTACGAGACCCGGTTGGCGATGGAGGCGGCGCTGCCGGTGAGGGTGACCATCTCGCCGCGCACCTGCTGCTGGGCCGCGTAGAGCTGGTACTCCTCGTACATCACGCCGACGTAGACGCCGACGGCCTGCCCGGTCAGCGAGCGGCGGCTGTAGCCGGCGTCCTCCAGGGCGTGGTGGACGCACTCCAGGAAGATCCGCTCCTGCGGGTCCATCACCTCGGCCTCGCCGGGCGAGATGTTGAAGAACAGCGAGTCGAAGCTGGCGGCCTCGTCGACGAACCCGCCCCAGCGGGCGTAGGTCCGCTCCTGTCGGCTGGTGCCGGCGGTCAGGTACGGGGTGTGGTCCCAGCGGTCGGCGGGGATCTCGGTGACGGAGTCGCGGCCGGAGCGCAGGTTGGTCCAGAACTGCGCCATGTCGTCGGCCTGCGCGTACCGCCCGGCCAGGCCGACGATGGCGATGTCCAGGCCGCCGCCCGCCTCGGGCGCCCGCGGGGCGCTGGCCGTGGCCGGGCCGGTGAAGGCGCGCGACCAGTTGGCGGGCAGCGCGACGGGGGCGCGCTCGGTGGTCGGTTCGGCGGTCGGCTCGGCGGCCGGCGACACCCGCGCGGCCGGCGCCGGGGCCGGCGTGCGCGGCCCGGCCAGGTCGGCGGCCTGCCGTGGGTGGCTCTGGCACAGCGCCTCGGCCAGTTCCATGACGGTCTGGTTCTCGAAGAAGATCGTCTTCGGCAGGGGCCCGAAGTGCTCCTCCAACTGCTGGGTGAGGTTGATGATGAGCACCGAGTCGATGCCGTAGTTCTCCAGCGGTACGTGCACGTCCACGCGCGCGGCGTCGAGCTTGATCTCCTCGGCGACGATGCCCTTCAGGGCGACGGCCAGCAGGTCGGTCAGTTCCTCGGCGTCCGCCGCCGGCCGGCTCGGGGCGACGGCGGGCGCGTCGGTGGCCGTCGCGTCGGTGGCCGTCGCGGCGGGCGCCTGGGGGGCGTTGCCGGTCTGGGCGCGCAGGTACGCGCGGAGCTTGGTGGCCTCGCCGATCAGCGGCAGGACCTGGTCCTCGCCGGTGGCCACGCAGGCGGCGAGCGCGTCCAGGCCGGTGGCCCGGTCGAGGACGGCCAGGCCGGCGGCCTCGGTCGCGGCCCGCGCCTGCTCGGCGCTCAGCCCCATGCCGCCGTCCTGCCAGAGCTGCCAGTTGACGGACAGCGTCCGCCCGGCGCGCTCGCCTCGGGCCACGAGCGCGTTGCGGTGGGCGGCGTAGTGGTCCATGAACGCGTTCCCGGCCGCGTAGTCGGCCTGGCCCGCGTTGCCGAGGGCGCCGGCCGCCGAGGAGAAGAGCCAGCAGAAGTCCAGCGGCAGGTGCGCGGTGGCCTCGTCCAGCGCGATGAGCCCGGCCGTCTTGGAGGCGAGCACCGCCCGGGCGTCCTCGGCCGTCTTGCCGGTGATCAGGCGGTCCCGGGTGACGCCCGCGCAGTGCAGGACGCCGTGCGGGCCACCGTGCTCGACGGCGACGCGGGCGACCAGCGCGCGACAGGCCGCCGGGTCCGTGACGTCGGCCTGCGCGTAGACGGCCACCGCGCCGTGGGCCCGCAGTTGGTCCAGGGCCGCCTCGGTCCGGGCGCTCGGCGCGGAGCGGCCGGTGAGGATCAGGTGCGGGGCGCGGACGCTACGGGCGATCTCGTCGGCCATCAGCAGGCCGAGGCCGCCGGCGCCGCCCGTGACGAGGTAGACCCCGCCGTCGCGCCACAGTGGCGCGCGCTCACCGGCCGGCGCGGGCAGCTCCGCCCACTGCCGGGTCTCGCGCCGGCCGTCGACGTAGCGCACCACCTGGTCGGCGGGCCAGGCGCGCTCGGCGCGCAGCCGCTCGGCCAGCTCGGCCGGGCGCGGCGCGTCCTGGCAGCGCACGAGTTGGGCGCTGGCGGCCGGGTGCTCGCCGCGCAGCGACTGGAGGAAGCCGGCCAGTCCGTACGAGGCGTCGTCGGCGGCCACGACCTGTACCAACAGACTCTGCTTGCGGGTGTCGTGGAGGAGCCGCGCGGTGTGCCGCAGCAGGTCGACGACGTGGTCCTGGTAGCGGTCTGCGGGCCGGGTAGCGGCCGACGCGATGGCCCGTACGTCGGCCTCGGGCAGATGCGCGGCCAGCTCGTCGAGCAGGCCGGCGGCGGGCTCGCAGACCAGCACGGTCCACCGGTCGAGGTGGGCCGCCGCCGTGGGGGTCGGCCGCGGCGCGGCCTGCCACCGGGGGGCGAACAGCAGGCGCTCCGTCGGCGCGGCGGCGCCCGAGCCCGCGTCGAACGCGTAGCTCTTGAACGCCACCTGGTCCAGGCGGACCGCGACCCGGCCGGCGTCGTCGCACAGCGTGATGTCGATCTTCTTGAGCCGGTCCCCGCCGCCCGCGCCGCGCGCCGGGCGCAGGTGGGCCCACATCACGGGCGACGTGGCGCCCGCGACGGCGACCGACCGGACGGCGAACGGCAGTTCGGCCGAGTTGCCCTCGGCCTCCGGCAGCGTGGCCGGGTCATCGGGGGCGTCTGGCAGCGACAGCGCGAGCGTGGCCTGGAGCGCCGCGTCCAGGAGTGCGGGATGCAGCGTGTAGCGGCCGGCGTCGGCGGTGACGCCCGCCGGCAGGCGCAGCGCGACCAGTGCCTCGTCGGTTCCCCGGTAGACGGTCTGGATGGCCTGGTGTGCGGGTCCGTAGGCGATGCCCATCCGGGTGAACGTCTCGTACGCCCAGGCGCCCTCGACGCTCGGGCGGGTGCAGCGGGCCCGGAGGGCGGCCAGGTCGAGCGTCTCGGCGGGCGCCGCGGCCGGCGCGGCGAGTTCGACCTCGCCCTGGCAGTGCGTGTCGTCGCCGTGGACGCGGAACGCGATGGCGTCCGCGCCCTGCCCCGGTGTCAGCGAGACGTGCACGGTGCGCGGCTCGTCGGCCACGGTGCACGGCCGCAGCCACACCACGTCGCGCACCCGCAGCTCCGCGTCCCGCGCCTGCTCGGGAAGGGCGGCGCGCACCGCGGCGAGCGCCATCTCCAGGTAGGCCACGGCCGGCAGCAGCTTCTGGCCGCCGACGCGGTGGTCGGCGAGGAAGAACTCCCGGCCGGTGAACGTGGAGCTGAAGCGGAGCCCTTCGAGGTCGGAGCTGTTGCGGTGCAGCAGCGGGTGGAGTTGCTCGGCGCCCGTGGCCGGGCGGGGCGTGGCGGGGCCGGTGACCCAGCAGCGCTCCCGGGCGAAGGCGTAGCCGGGCAGCGGCACCCGGCGCGGCGGCCGGTCGTACAGCAGCGACCAGTCCATGGCGATGCCCTCGACCCACAGCTCGGCGACCTTGTCCAGGCGCCGGTCGCGCAGCAGGCCGGACATCATGTCGGAGTCCTCGAAGAGGCCGACCAGCAGCTTGGACTGCCGCCCCGCGCCACGGCTGTCGCCGGTGTGGACGCGTGCGGCGCCCGCCTCGCCGGCCAGGTAGGCCGCGAGCGCGGACGTCAGCTCGGCGAGGTCGTCCGCGACGACCGCGAGCCGCTGCTCCATGGCCTCGCGGCCGACCTGGAGGGTGTGGGCGACGGAGGCGAGGTCCGCGCCGTCGAAGCCGTCCCGGGCCGCGACGAGGTGGTGGGCGACCAGTTCCCGCAGCCGCTCCTCGTCGCGTGCGGAGTAGACGAACAGGTGCGGTCCGGCGGCCTCGGCCGGCCGGGGGCGCCGCTCGACGTACTCCTCGACGATCAGGTGGGCGTTGGCCCCGCCGGCGCCGAACGAGCTGATCCCGGCCCGCAGCGGCTGGCCCTCCGGCGCCCGCCAGGGGGCCAGTTCCTGCTGGACCACGAAGGGGCCGCGGGCGAAGTCGATGTACGGGTTGAGCGTGGTCGAGTGCAGCGACGGCGCCAACTGCCGGTGCTTGAGCTGGAGCAGGACCTTGGTCAGGGCCCCGATGCCGGCCGCGGACTCCAGGTGTCCGATGTTCGACTTGAGGGAGCCGATGGCGCAGAAGCCGGTGTCGTCGGTGTGCTGGCGGAAAGCGTTGGTGAGCGCGGTGATCTCGATCGGGTCGCCGAGCGAGGTGCCGGTGCCGTGCGCCTCGATGTACGAGACGGTGCGCGCGTCCACGCCGGCGTCCGCGAGGCCCGAGCGGATCAGGTCGGCCTGGGCGTTGGGGTTGGGCACCGTGAAGCCGGAGGTCTTGCCGCCGGCGTTGATCGCGCTGCCCTTGATGACGCCGTAGACGTGGTCGCCGTCGGCGACGGCGCGCTCCAGGGACTTGAGCACCACCGCGCCCACACCCTCGCCGGGCACGTAGCCGTCACCGCCCTCGCCGAAGCTGCGGCACCGGCCGTCGGTGGCGGCGAAGTTGCCCTGGCTGAGCAGGATCAGCTTGTTCGGGTGGATGGTCAGGTTGACGCCGCCCGCGATGACCACGTCGCTCTCGCCACGGCGGATGCTCTCGCAGCCCAGGTGGATGGTGGTCAGCGACGAGGAGCACATGGTGTCCACAGCCATGCTCGGGCCGTGCAGGTTCATGAAGTACGACACGCGGTTGGCGATCGCCGCGAACGAGGACGGCACCGGCACCGGCTCGCCCTTGATCTCGCCCTGGAACAGCTCGTACATCCCGTACATGACGCCGACGTAGACCCCGACGGTCTGGTCGGCCAGCGCGGTACGGGTGTAGCCGGCGTCCTCGACGGCGCGCCACGCGGTCTGCAGGAAGAGGCGGGCCTGCGGGTCCAGAAAGTCGGCCTCGCCCGGGGAGATGTTGAAGAACAGCGGGTCGAACTGGTCGACGCCGTCCAGGAAGCCGCCCCACTTGGCGTACGCCTTGCCGGGGGTGCGGCCCTCGGGCGCGAAGTACTGGGCGTGGTCCCAGCGGTCGGCCGGCACCTCGGTGACGGAGTCCGTTCCCGAGGCGAGGTTGGCCCACAGTTCCCGCAGGTCGTCGGCGCCCGGGTAGCGGCCGTCGACGCCGATGACCGCGATGTCCTGGGCACTGGCGGGCGCGGGCCTCACGCGCGGGGAGGTGGCCGTGGCGGCCGTCGCCCGGAAGCGGGGGGCCGCGTGCCGGGTGGCCACGGGCTCCGGCGTGGCGGGCCGCCGTGCCGGCTCGGCGACCGCGGCCCCGGGCTCGGCCTCCGGCGCGGGCTCGGGGGCGCCGAACAGGCGCTGGAGGTCGGCCGCGCGGTCGGCCACGAAGTGGTCGGCCAACTCCTCGATGCTGCCGTACTCGAAGAACAGGGTCTTCGGCAGCTCCCCGAAGTCCTCCTCCATCCGCCGGGTCAGGCTGATCATGACGATCGAGTCGATGCCGAAGACCTCGAAGTCGTCGGCGGCGTCGATCTTGTCCGGGTCGCTCTTGATCCGCTCGCTGATGATGCGCGTGAGGTAGCCGACCGCCTGCCTCCTCAGCTCGGCCGTCGGCGCGCTCGGCGCGGCGGGCGCGGCCGACGCGGACACGGGTGCCTCGAGGGCGGCCGGGGCCTCGGCCGGGGGCTCGATGCCGAAGGTGCGGCGGATGGCCGCCGCGTCGCCGCTGGCGTACACGACGTGCGGCTCGGGCAGGCGCAGCGCGCGCTCCAGGGCCCGGCAGCCCTCGTCCGACGCGAGGGGGGCGATGCCGAGTTGGTCGCGCAGCGCGCGGGCGGCCTCCGGCTGGATGGCCATGCCGCCGTCGGCCCAGAACGGCCAGCCGATCGAGACGGTACGGCCCGAGCGCAGCCCCTGGCGGCGCAGTTCCTCGCGCTCGGCGGCGAACGCGTCCTGGTAGGCGCTGGCGAAGCAGTAGTCGCTCTGGCCCAGGTTGCCGAGGACCGCGGACATCGAGGAGAACAGCGCGAACAGGTCGAGCGGCTCGTCCCGCAGCACCTCGTCCAGGTGCCGGGTGCCCGCGACCTTGGGGGCGAGCACGGCGGCCACGTCGGCCGCCGACTTGTTGCGGATCAGCGCGTCGCGCAGGGTGCCGGCGGAGTGCAGCACGCCGTCGATCCGGCCGAAGCGCTCCTTGGCGCGGGCGACGAGCGCCTCGACGTCCGCGCGGCGGGAGACGTCGGCCGGCACGTAGAGGGTGTGCGCGCCGGGCAGTTCGGCGTCCGGCTCCAGCTCCCGGCGACCGGTCAGGACGAGGCGGGCGTCGTGGGCCCGGCTGAGGTGGCGGGCGACGGCCAGGCCGACGCCGCCGAGCCCGCCGGTGATCAGGTACACGCCGCCCGTACGGAAGGCCGGCACGCCCTCGGCGCCGGTCGCGACCTCCGCCGTGCGCAGCGCGCGCCGGGTCGCGCCGTCCCACCACAGGTCCACCGCGTCGGCCGGGTCCGCGGCCAGTTCCCGGCGCAGCCGGTCGACCGGATCGCCGTCGGGCGCGAGGCCCACGGCGCGGGCCGTGACGAACCGGTCCTCCTTCAGCAGGCTGCGCAGGTAGCCGCCGACGGCCCGGTGCTCGGGGTGCGGTCGGTCGCCCGGGACCGGGTACGCGTACACCAGGTCGACCTGCCAGCGGGGCCCGGCGGTCGCCAGGGCGCCGGCCAGGGCGTGCACGGCGTACGGGCCTTCGGCCGGTTCGGCGGCCACCAGCACGATCCGGTCGGGGAGCCGGTCGTGCCGGCGCAGCGCGTCGAGCAGCAGCGCGTGGTCGTCCCGCTCGGTCGGGCGCAGCGTGAACCGCGTCCCGGCGTCGTCGGCGGCGAAGCCGGTGCCCGCGACGGCCACCACGTCGGCCAGGTCGGCGAGGGCGGCGATGCCGGCGAGCGGGCCGGTCGTGGTGGCGTCGGCGCCGGTGAAGAGCACCAGGGTGCGGGCCCGGTCGGCGGTGCCGTGCTGGCGGGCCGGCGCCTCCTGCCAGCGCTGGGTGAGGAAGACCGGCTCGGGCGTCTCGGGGCGGCCGGCGGCCCGCACGGTGAAGCCGGTGACCTCGGCCGCCACGGCGCCGCGCGCGTCGGTGATCGTGACGTCGAAGGCCCGGCTGCCGGGCGCGTCGGCCCCGGCGGGGCGCACGTGCGCGTGGGCCGGCGAGGGCAGCGGGGCGAAGCAGCGGAGGCGGTCCACCGCGAAGGGCAGGTAGACGGTGCCGTCGGTGGCCAGGAACGGGCGGATGGCCTGCCAGGCGCCGTCGAGCAGCGCCGGGTGCAGGGCGAACCCGGGCCGGTCCGTGTCCAGTGCGAGGGTGGCCAGCGCGTCGGTGGGCCCGTACGCCAGCTCGCGCAGGGTGCGGAAGGCGGGGCCGTAATACACCCCGGAGCCCGGCTCGTCGGCGCTCGCGCCCTGCTCGGGGTACAGGTCCGCGTGGTCGAGCCGGGTGGCGCAGCGCGCGCGCAGCGCGGCGAGGTCCAGCGGGGGCGGCGCGGTCGCCGGCTCGAAGCCCAGGTGGCCGCTGGCGCACACCGTGCCGTGCCCGTCGTGCACCTCGAAGCCGGCCGCGGTGCCGGCGGTGGGGAACAGCGCGACCTCCACGCGCTGGTCGACCACCGGCCGGGCCCAGACGACCTCGCTGACCTCGGTGACGGGCTGGCCGGCGGACAGCTCGCCCGCCGCGCGCGCCATCTCCACCACGGCGGCGCCGGGCAGCACGGGCGTGCCGTCGACCCGGTGGTCGGCGAGGAAGAACTCCTGGCCGGTGAAGTGGGAGCGGAAGCGCTGCCGGGTGAAGTCGGAGACGTTCTCGTGCACCAGCGGGTGCGGCGCGGACGCCCGGCCGGGGCCCTCCGCGTCGCCCGCCGCCCGCTCACCGGGCGCGGCGGCGGCCGACTGCGGGTACCAGTGGCGCGACTTCTCGAAGGGGTAGGTCGGCAGCGGGACGCGGCGCGGGGACAGGCCCGCCCACTCCCCCGACCAGTCCGCGGGCCCGCCCTCGACCCAGTCGCGACCGGTCGGCCGCTTGGCGACGCGCCCGCGCCGGACGCCCGGCAGGCTCTCGCCGTGCCGCGCGAACGCGTCCAGGGCCGCCAGCAGGGTCTCCCGGTCGCGCGCGGTGACGGCCAGCCGCTCGCGCATCGGCTCCCGGCCGGTCTGCAGGGTGTACGCGACGTCGTCCAGGTGCGTCTCGGGGTGCGCGGTGAGATGGTCGGCCAACCGGCGGGCCGCGTCCCGCAGTTGGGGCTCGGCCTTGGCCGACAGGACGAAGGTGTGCTCCCGGTCGCCGGCGCGCCGGGGCGCGGGGCGGGCGGCGGTGGGGACGTACTCGTCCACCACCACGTGGGCGTTGGTGCCGCTGAAGCCGAACGCGCTCAGGCAGGCGCGGCGCGGCGCGCCCGGCGCGGGCTGCCACGGTCGGCCCTCGGTGGTCAGCACGAAGGGCGAGCGCTCGAAGTCGAAGTGCTCGTTGGGCGAGTTGACGTGCAGCGTCGGCGCGAGCTTGGCGTGCCGCAGGGAGAGCAGGATCTTGTGCAGCCCGGCGACGCCCGCCGCCGCCGACATGTGGCCGACGTTGGACTTCACCGAGCCGATGGCGCAGAAGTTCCGCTGGTCGGTCCAGGTCCGGAAGGCGGCGGCCAGCGCCTCCAGCTCGATCGGGTCGCCGAGCTTGGTGCCGGTGCCATGCAGTTCCGCGTAGCTGATGGTCGCCGGATCGATGCCGTGCCGCTCGTACGCCGCCTTGACCAGATCGATCTGGCTGCCGAGGTTCGGCGCGGTGATGCCGTTGGTGCGGCCGTCCTGGTTGATGCCGCTCGCGGTGATCACGCCGTAGATCTGGTCGCCATCGCGCTCGGCGTCCGCGAGCCGCTTGAGGACCACGGCTCCGGCGCCCTCGCCCGGCACGAACCCGTCGGCGCCGTTGTCGAACGTCTTGCACCGGCCGTCCGGCGAGAGCATGCCGGCCGAGCACATGTGCATGTACGAGTCGGGGCTCAGGTACAGCGAGGCGCCACCGGCGAGGGCCATGTCGATCTCGCCGCGCTGGAGGGCCTGCACGCCGAGGTGCACGCTCACCAGCGAGGAAGAGCAGGCCGTGTCGACCGTGAGGGCCGGGCCCTTGAGGTTCAGGAAGTAGGCGAGGCGGCCGGCGGCGATGGCGTTGCTGACGCTGGTGACGCTCGGCAGCTCGTCGCCCTCCTGGAGCGCCTCGTGGGCGAGGGTGTAGTAGTCGCTGCTGGCCAGCCCCAGGTAGACGCCGCAGTTGCTGCCGTCGAGGCGCTGCCGCGAGTACCCCGCGTCCTCGAAGGCGCGGTACGCCTCCTCCAGGAAGATGCGGTGCTGCGGGTCCATCATCTCCGCCTCGGAGGGGGAGATCTCGAAGAAGAAGGAGTCGAAGGCGTCGATGTCGTCGAGCAGGCCCATCCACCGGCAGTAGATGGAGCCTTCCTTGCCGACGGTCGGGTCGTAGTACCGCTCCATGTCCCAGCGGTGGGGCGGGATCTCCCGCACCGCGTCCTGGCCCTGGTCCAGCAACTGCCAGTACTGGTCCAGGTTCTCGGCCGTGGCGTACCGGCCCGACATGCCGACGACGGCGATCGGGGACGGCCGCCCGTCGGGACCCGCCGCCGGGGCGGAGGCGGGCGCGCTGGCGGGCGCGGTCGCCGGCGGGGGGTTGGGCGCGGTCGCGGGCTTGGTCGCCGGCGGGGTAGCAGGCTCGGGCGTGGGGTGGCCGGCCGGCCGCGCCGGGGTGGACGCGGCGGTGGCCCCGGCCCCGGCCCCGGCCCCGGCTTGCAGCAGCTTGCGGGCCTCGTCCGGGGTCAGCCGCTTCTCGCGCAGCGCGGCCAGAATCTCCTGGCGATTCATCGGTCAGCTCTCCTTCGCCTGGGCGGACAGGCGGGCCTCGGCCTGCCAGATGTCGATCTCGCCCTCGTACACCTTGGCGAGCACTTCATCGAGGTCGTCATCGGCCGGCGCGGGAAGCTCGCCGGCGAGGAACTCCGCGAACTCCCGGAGGTTCGGGTACTGGTAGATCTTCGTGGTGCTGACCGAGGAGCCGAACTCCTGGTTCACCGCACGCACCCACTCCACACCCACCACCGAGTCCAACCCCAACTCCGTGAAGTTACGACCCGCGTCGATCTCCTCCACCTCGACGAACAACTCCCGAGCCAGACTCACCCGCAACGCGTCCACCAGGCCGTCGATCGTGGGGCCGGCGGGGACGGAGACAGCCACCGGCCGCACCACCGCATCAGGACGCTCGGCCAGCGCCGACGCGCTCGCCGGCCGCTGCTCCACGGCGGGGGCGGCCACCGACAGCTCGCCGGCCAGGAAGTCGGCGAACTCCTTGAGCGTGGGGTACTGGTAGATCTTCGTGGTGCTCACCGAGGAGCCGAACTCCTGGTTCACCGCACGCACCCACTCCACACCCACCACCGAGTCCAACCCCAACTCCGTGAAGTTACGACCCGCGTCGATCTCCTCCACCTCGACGAACAACTCCCGAGCCAGACTCACCCGCAACGCGTCCACCAGGCCGTCGGCCGCACGCCCCGAGGGCACGGAGGCCGCCACCGGCCGCGTGACCGGCTCCGGCGTGGTCGCGGAGGCGGGGGCCGGTGGTGGCACGGCGGCGGGGGCCGGAACCGGCTGCGACCGCGCCGCGCGCGGCGGCTGCGCCGGCGCGGTGGGCGCCGCCGGCGCGAGTTCGCCGGCCAGGAAGCCGGCGAACGCCGCCACGTTCGGGTACTGGTAGATCTTCGTGGTGCTGACCGAGGAGCCGAACTCCTGGTTCACCGCACGCACCCACTCCACACCCACCACCGAGTCCAAACCCAGCTCCGTGAAGCTGCGGTCGGCGTCGATCTCGTCCACCTCGACGAACAACTCGCGGGCCAGGCTCGCCCGGAGCGCGTCCACCAGACCCTCCGCCGCGTCGGCGGCGGGTGCGGGCCGGGTGGCGGGGGCCGGCTCGGGGGCCGGCGAAGCGACCGGTACGGGCGCCGGCTCGACCCTCGACGGGACCGCCGGCGCGGGCGCCGGGGCGGGTGCCAGTGCGGGCGCCGGGGTCGGGGCCGCCTGGGTCAGCGGTCGGAGGGTGACGCGCCGCGGCGCCACGGGAGCGGGCTGGGCGGTACGCGCCATGTCGGCGGCCATCTCGGCCACCGGACGCAGGCGCACCGCGCCACCCTGGCCCACGTCCGCGACCCCCTGGGCCGGCACCGGCAGCACACCCGGGACGACCGGCCGCGGGCTGACCGCCGGCTGGGACGCGGGGGCCGGGCGGGGAGTGCTGGCCACTGGGGTGGGTTCGGCGACCGGGGTGGGTTCGGGGGCCGGACGCTGGGTCGGCCGGGCGGCGGGTGCCGCCGGTGTGGCCGGTGTCGCGGACTCCACGGAAGCCGTCGGCGCCGCCGCGGACTCCGCCGCCATCCGTGCCCGGTGGCCGCCGACCCACAGGTGCCGGGCGGCGAAGGGGTGGGTGGGCAGGCTGATGTGGGCGGGCCGCTGGTCGAACAGGTCCTGGAGGCGCGGGTCGTAACCCTGGCAGTAGAAGTCGGCGAGCGCCAGCAGGAGTTCCTGGTACCGGGCCGGGTCGTGGTGGCTGTTCGCCGCCTCGTCGGTCATGTCCTGCACGACCGTGGTGACGGCCGCGTTCGGCGCGAACTCGCGCGGCACGGCGCCACGGTAGACCTTGCGCGGCTTGTCTCCCTGTGCGGCCTGCCGCAGCAGGCGCACCGCGTCGTCGCGGTCGTGGACCACCACGGCGCACCGGTGCGCGAAGTGGTGTCGGCCCGTCGTCAGGGTGTGGCTGACCGACGCCAGGTAGCCGAGACCGGCCTCGGGCCGGGCCGCCAGGTGGTCGGCCAGGTCCGTGAGCGCCTGGGCCAGCGCCTCGGCGGTCTTGGCCGAGAGCGGCAGCAGGTACGCGGGGGCGGTCGGCTGGGCCTCCACGGCCGCCTCGTCCTCGCGGGTCGTGCCGTGCGCCTCCAGGATGACGTGGGCGTTGGTGCCGCTGAACCCGAAGGCGCTCACCCCACCACGGCGGGGCGTGCCGTCGGGGCGCTCGGGCCAGGGGCGCGGGGCGCGGTTGACGAAGAAGGGGCTGTCCTCCCAGCGGATGTAGTCGCTCAGCTCCTCGCAGTGGATGCTCGGCGGAATCACCTCCCGCTTCATCGACCACGCCAGGGCCATGACGCTGACCAGGCCCGAAGCGGCCTGCGTGTGGCCGACGTTCGGCTTGGTCGACGTCAGCGCGCAGAAGCCGGTCCGCTCCGTTGCGCCGCGGAACGCCTCCGCCAGCGCGTTGATCTCGATCGGGTCGCCGAGTCGGGTGCCGGTGCCGTGGGTGACCAGGTACTCGACCGAGTCCGGCGAGACCTGGGTGCGCTCGTACGCCTCACGGAGCAGGCGGGCCTGTGCCGCGCCACTGGGCGCGGTGATGCCGTTGGTCTTGCCGTCGTAGTTGACGCCGCTGCCCAGGACGGTGGCGTAGATCCGCTGGCCGTCCGCCTCGGCCGCCGGCTGCTTGCGCAGTACGAGCACCGCGACGGCCTCACCGGGCACCATGCCGTCGGCCCGCCGGTCGAACGCCCGGCACACCCCCTCCTCGGAGAGCATCCCGGCCCGCGCCATCGCGTCGTAGGTGCCCGGGAAGGCGAGGATGTTGGCGCCGGCGACGATGGCGGTGTCGCAGTCGCCGTACCGCAGGCTCAGGCACGCCTCGTGCAGCGCCACCAATCCGGAGGAGCACGAGGTGTTGATGGCCAGGCTCGGGCCCGACAGGTTGAGGAAGTACGCCAGGCGCGAGGCGAGGATGGAGGTGGCGTTGGAGGTGACGCTGCCGTCCTCGCCGGTGAGGAAGACGTAGTCGGCCTCCTCGACGCCGACGAACACACCCACCTTCTCGCGGTTCAGCCGCTCGGGGCCGTAGCCGGCGTCCTCCAGGGCCTTCCACATCTCCTGGAGCAGCAGCCGCTGGCGCGGGTCCATGTTCTCCGCCTCGCGCGGCGAGATCTCGAAGAACAACGGGTCGAACTCCGCGACGCCGGGGATGGCGCCGAGGCGCCGCTCCGTGCCCCAGCCCGGGCGGTCGGCGGGCACCGGGCCGACGACCGAGCGGCCCTCGGTCAGGATCTCCCACAGCTCGTCCACCGTGCGCGCGCCGGGGAACCGGCCGCTCATGCCGACGATCGCCACCGGCTCCGGGCCCGTGTCGCCGGGGAGTCCGGCGCCGGCGCCCTGGCGTACGACGCGGCCGGTAACCGCGCGGCGGCGCTTGACCTTCTTGGTCACCGCGCGCTTGACGACCGCTCCGCCGCCGCTGCGGCCCTCGCGGTAGAACGCCTCCAGCGTCTCGGTGTGGGTCTCCATGAGATGGCCAGCGAGGCCGTCGAGGGTGGGGTAGCTGAAGAACACGTCGGGGGTCAGCTCGATGCCGAGCCGCTCGGCGAGCACGCCGGCGAACTCGACCAGGCTGATCGAGTCGAACCCGTAGTCCTGCAGATTGGCCGAGCCGTCCAGCTTGTCCAGCGGCAGCTTGAGCAACTGCGACACGGCGTCGCCCAGCTCCCACTCCAGGCACTGGGCCACCGACCAGCCGATCATTTCGGCCCGCCGCCCCGGCCCCGCGGGCACCGCGTCGGCGTCGGCCGTCGCGGGCTCCTCGACCTCCTCCACGACCTCCTCGTACTCGTCGACCTCTTCGGGCGCGCCACCCCCGTCGGTCGCCGCCACGGCCCGGGCGAGAGCGCGGCGGGCCAGGCTCTCGTCGGACGGCCAGTACAGCTCCCTGGCGAAGGGGTGGTGGGGCAGGCTGATACGGATGGGCGCCTGGTCGAAGAGGCCGTCGAAGCTGAGGTCGTAACCCTGGCAGTAGAAGTCAGCCATGGCGAGCAGGAGTTCCTGGTAGCGGCCGTGGTCCTGGCGGCTGCGGGGTGCCTCGGCGACCAGGTCGCCCACCAGGCTGTTCGGGGTGAAGTCCCGGGTGACGGTGCCCCGGTAGACCTTGCGCGGCTTGTCACCCTGCGCGGCCTGCCGCAACAGCCGGACCGCGTCCTCACGGTCCTGGACCACCACGGCACACCGGTGCGCGAAGTGGTGCCGCCCCGCCATCAGGGTGTGACTGACCGACGCCAGGTACCCCGCGCCCACCTCGGAGCGCGCCTCCAGGTGGTCGCCCAACGCGCCGAGCAACTCCGTCAGCGCCTCGGCGCTCTTGGCCGAGACCGGCAGCAGGTACGAGGACCCGGCGGGCTGGCCGTCCAGGGCTGCCTGGTCGGTGCGGGCCGTGCCGTGGGCTTCGAGCACGACGTGGGCGTTGGTGCCGCTGAACCCGAAGGCGCTCACCCCACCCCGGCGGGGCGTGCCGTCAGGCTGCTCGGGCCAGGGGCGCGGGGCGCGGTTGACGAAGAAGGGGCTGTCCTCCCAGCGGATGTAGTCGCTCAGCTCCTCACAGTGGATGCTCGGCGGAATCACCTCCTGCTTCATCGACCACGCCAGCGCCATGACGCTGACCAGACCCGAAGCGGCCTGCGTGTGGCCGATGTTCGGCTTGGTCGACGTCAGCGCGCAGAAACCGGTGCGCTCCGAACCACCACGGAACGCCTCCGCCAACGCGTTGATCTCGATCGGATCTCCGAGTCGCGTGCCCGTGCCGTGCGTGACCAGGTACTCCACCGAATCGGCGGCCACCCCAGCCCGCTCATGCACATCCCGCAACAACCGCACCTGCGCCGCACCACTGGGCGCGGTGATGCCGTTGGTCTTACCGTCGTAGTTGACGCCACTGCCCAGGACGGTGGCGTAGATCCGCTGGCCGTCCGCCTCCGCCGCCGGCTGCTTGCGCAGTACGAGCACCGCGACGGCCTCACCGGGCACCATGCCGTCGGCCCGCCGGTCGAACGCCCGGCACACCCCCTCCTCGGAGAGCATCCCGGCCCGCGCCATGACGTCGTACGTGCCGGGGTAGGACAGGATGTTGGCGCCGGCGACGATGGCGGTGTCGCAGTCGCCGTACCGCAGGCTCAGGCACGCCTCGTGCAGCGCCACCAGACCCGACGAGCACGAGGTGTTGATCGCCAGGCTCGGACCCGACAGGTTCAGGAAGTACGCCAGGCGCGCGGCCAGAATCGAGGTGGCGTGAGCCGTGACGCTGCCGTCCTCGCCGGTGAGGAAGACGTAGTCACCCTCCTCGACACCGACGAAGACACCCACCTTCTCGCGGCCGAGTTGCTCGGGGCCGTAGCCGGCGTCCTCCAGGGCCTTCCACATCTCCTGGAGCAGCAGCCGCTGCCGCGGGTCCATGTTCTCCGCCTCGCGCGGCGAGATCTCGAAGAACAACGGATCGAACTCCGCGACCCCCGGGATCGCCCCAAGCCGCCGCTCCGTACCCCAGGCCGGACGACGATCGGCGGGCACCTCACCCACCACCGACCGACCATCGGCCAGGATCTCCCACAACTCCTCGACCGAACGCGCCCCCGGGAACCGGCCACTCATCCCGACGATCGCCACCGGCTCGGCGGACTCGGCGGTGGAGCCGGCGCCCCGGCGCAGCACGCGGCCGGTCTTGGCGCGGCGGCGGGCGCCGCGCGCCGCCCTGACGGGCTTGGTCGCCGTGCTCTCCGGGCGGTTGGCGACCGCCGTGCCGGCGGTGCTGCCGCCCTCGCGGTACAGCGCCTCCATCGCGTCGGTGTACGCGGTGATGAGGTGGCCGCTCAGGGCCTCCAGGGTGGGGTAGCTGAAGAACACGTCGGGGGTGAGATCGACGGCGAGCCGCTCGCCGAGCACGCCGGCGAACTCCACCAGGCTGATCGAGTCGAACCCGTAGTCCTGCAGGTTGACGCCGTCCTCCAGGCGGTCGGCCGGCACCTTGAGGACGAGGCTGATGACGTCCTTGAGTTCCCACTCCAGGCACTGGGCCACCGACCAACCGGCCATCTCGGCCCGCCGCCCGGGCCCCGCGGCCACCTCGACGGCCTCGGTCACCGGGGCAACACTCCGCTCGACCGTCTCGGGCACCTGCTCGTCGGCGGTGTCGGTGCCGTAGGCGAGGCCGCGCACGCGCAGCAGCACGGTGCCGTCGGCGGCGCACACCGTGGCGTCCAGCTCGTCCGTGCCGTGGTCGACCAGCGCCCAGGCGGGGGTGGAGGCGGTGGTGGGCGCGAAGACCACCTCGCGGGCCGCGTGGGCCTCCGCGCCGGCCGGCAGGCACGCCTCCAGCGCGTGCACGAGCGCCAGGGCCGCGCCATCCGCCCCGGCGGGGGCGGCCAGCTCGATCACCGGCCGGTCCAGGGTGTCCCGGTCGACGCGCTCGACGGAGTCCGTCTCGCTCGCCGTGCCGGCCGCGACGATCCGCGCGCGGCCCTCGCCGGCCACCAGCTCCTCGTCGGGGGCCTCACCCTGGTCGGCGTAGACCGTCCACTCGATGGAGCCGCCGGACGTGGGCAGCAGCGAGAGGTGGACGGTGAGCGCGTCGCCGGCCGGCGCGAGTGCGCCGTGCCAGGTGACGTCGGTCAGCCGCACCGCGTGCGTGTCCCGCTCGACGCCCGGGCTGGCCAGCAGCAGCGCCGCGCGGGCCATCTCCAACTGGGCGGCCGGTGTCGGCGCGGTCGGCAACTGCGAGGTGAAGCGCTGGCGGGTCAGGTCCGAGGTGTTCTCGTGGACGAGCGGGTGCAGGCGGGCGACGCCGCCGCCGGCCCGGGTCGGCTGCCGGTCGCCGCCCGGCAGCCAGTAGGTCTCCTCGGCGAACGGGTAGGTGGGCAGGCTGATGCGGCCCGGGGTGTGCCCGGCCGCTCCGTGCAGCCCGCGCCAGTCGATGTCCAGGCCGCTGACCCAGGAGGCGACCAGGGACTCCAGCGGGGTCTGGCCGTCGCCGCCCACCGCGGTGCCGCTCTCGGTGCCGCCCGGCCGGGCCTGGCCGGTGACGACGTCCTCGGCCGCGCCGGTGCCGTCCAGGTAGGCGGCCAGCTTGCGATCCGCCGTCGCCAGGTCCTGGGCCAGGAAGCCGAGCCGGTGGGGCATCGCCTCGCGGCCGACCTGGAGGGTGTGGGCGATGGCGGGCAGGTCGGCGTCCGCGTACCGCCCGCTGCGCAGCGCCGCGCGCAGCCGCTCGGCGCTGACGCGCAGCCGTTCCTCGGTCTTGGCCGACAGTACGAGGGCCACCGGCTCGGTGGGCTCGCCGCGCGTCGGCGCGCCGGCGGACGGCCGGTACTCCTCGATGACCAGGTGGGCGTTGGAGCCGCCCGCGCCGAAGGACGACAGTCCGGCGATGCGGGGGAACTCGCGCGCCACCCCGTCGATCTCCACGACCGGCGGGCGCCACTCGGCCACGGTCCGCTGCACGGCGAACGGCGTGTCGTCGAAGTCGATGAACGGGTTGAGCACGTCGGAGTGGAGCGAGGGAACGAGCGTGCCGTGTCGCATCTGGAGCAGGACCTTGGTGAGTCCGGCGATGCCGGCGGCGGCCTCGGCGTGGCCGATGTTGGACTTCACCGAGCCGATGGCGCACGCGCCGCGCTCCACCACGCCGTCGAACGCCTGGCTCAGGCCGCGGATCTCGATCGGGTCGCCCAGCTTCGTGCCGGTGCCGTGCGCTTCGACGTAGCTGACGGCGCGCGGGTCGATCCCGGCCTGCCGCAGGGCGGCGCCGATGACGTTGCCCTGGGCGCCGGGGTTGGGGACGGTGTAGCCGTTGGTCCGGCCGCCGTGGTTGAGGGCGGTGCCCCTGATCACACCGTAGACGTGGTCGCCGTCGCGCACCGCCCGCTCCAGCGGCTTGAGCAGCACGGCGCCGACGCCCTCGGCCGGCACGTAGCCGTCGCCCTCGTCGCCGAAGGACTCGCAACGGCCGTTGCTGGAGGCGAACTTGCCCTGCGACAGGAGCAGGAACTTGTTCGGGTGCAGGGAGAGGTTGACACCGCCCGCGAGGGCCACGTCGCTCTCGCCGCGCCGGATGCTCTCGCAGGCCAGGCTGATGGCGGTCAGCGAGGAGGAGCACATGGTGTCCACGGCCAGCGAGGGGCCGTGGAAGTTCAGGTGGTACGAGACCCGGTTGGCCATCGAGGCGAAGTTGCCGCCGGTGGCGATCGGCGCGCCGGCGAGCTGCCGTTCCAGGCCGAAGAACTGGTAGTCGGAGGTCATCACGCCGACGAACACGCCCGCCCGGCGCACGCCGTCGGCGCCGTCGGGGCCCTCGGTGCCGTCGAGGTCGCGCGGGGTGTACCCGGCGTCCTGGATCGCGGCGTACGTGACCTGGAGGAACAGCCGCTCCTGCGGGTCCATCAGCTCGGCCTCGCGGGGCGCGATGCCGAAGAACAGCGGGTCGAACTGGTCGACGCCCTCCAGGAAGCCGCCCCACCGGCAGTAGATGCCCTGCTGCTCGTGGGCCTGGTGGTCCCAGCGGTCGGCGGGGACCTCGGTGACGCTGTCCCGGCCGTTGCGCAGGTTGTCCCAGAACGTGTCGAGGTCGGGGGCCTGCGGGTACCGGCCGGCCAGGCCGATGATGGCGATGTCGGGTGAGCCGGGCGGCGTCGTGGCCGCCGCGTCCGCTGCCGCGCCGGCGCCGGCGGGCAGGAAGCGGGAGCGGCCCCGGCGGCGCGCGACGGCCCGTGGCCGGTCGCCCGCGGCGGGTTCGGCGGCCGGCGCTACGGCGCGGGCGGTGGCGGCCGGGGCGGTGGCGCCGGCCAGCCGCGCCACCGTGGCGGGGTGCGCGTCCAGCAGGTACCGACCCAACTCCGCCAGCGTCTGGTACTCGAAGAACAGCGTTTTCGGCAGCTTGCCGAAGTCACCCTCCAGGACGTCGGTGAGGGCCATGACGCTGATCGAGTCGATGCCGTACTCGCTCAGCGGGGCCTCGGGGTCGATGGTCCCGGCGTCGAGCTTCAGCTCCCGGGTGACGACGTCCGTCAGGTACGCGACGACGCGCGAGCCGTCGGGCGCGGGCCCGGTCGCCCGCTCCCGCCGCTCCCCGCCGGCGGGGGTCGAGCGGGCGGTGAGCCGGTCGATGACGGTCGCCAGTCGCCGCTGGTCGCGGGCGGTCAGGGCGAGGGCCTGCGCGGCCTCGCCGCGCAGCGCCCGGTAGAAGGCGGCGATGCCGGCCGCGCGGGGCATGGGCACCAGGCCGCTGCGGGCTTCGAGCTGGGCGACGACCTGGTCGTCCACGCCCATGCCGCCGTCCTGCCACAGCGCCCAGTCGACGGTGAGCGTCCGGCCGCTGCGCAGCCCGGCCCGCACCTGCTCGGCGCGGTGGGCCGCGAAGTGGTCCATGAAGGCGTTGCCGAGGGCGTAGTCCGCCTGACCGGGGTTGCCGACGCTGCCGGACGTGGAGCCGAAGCAGACCAGGAAGTCCAGGTCAAGCCCGGCGGTGGCGGCGTCGAGCGCGACCAGGCCGGTGACCTTCGGGGCCAGCACCTCGCGGACGTCGGCGAGTTCCTTGCGGATGAGGTAGTCGTCGCGCAGCACGCCCGCGCAGTGCAGGATACCGTGCAGTCCGCGCCCGCCCGAGGTGAGGTCCGCGATGGTCGCGGCGACGGCGGCGGGGTCGGTGACGTCGAGCCTGCGGTACGAGGCCGTGGCGCCCTGCTCGGTCAGGCGCGCGAGGGCCGCGTCGACGCGGTCGCCGGGCGCGGAGCGGCCGGTGAGGGTGATGGTCGCGCCGGGGGCGCTGCGGGCGATCTCCTCGGCGAAGAGCAGTCCGAGTCCGCCCGCGCCGCCGGTGATCAGGTAGCTGCCGTCCGCGCGCCAGGGCCGCTCCCCGGTGGCGTCCGTGGCCTCGGGCAGCGGGCGCCACTCGGGCACGAGGCGGCGGTCCTCGGTGTACCGGACCTCGGGGTCGAGTCGCGGCCCGGCGGCCTCGGCGTCGATGCGGGCGAGGTTCGCGGGCGCGTCGTACGGGCCGGGCAGGGCGATGAGTTGGGTGCTCAGCCTGGGGTTCTCCAGGTGCGCGGTCTTCAGCAGCCCGGAGAGCCCGCCGTACACGTGGGCGTCGGCGCCCTGCGGTACGACGACCTGGAGCAGCACGTCCTGGGCCGGTCGGCCGGCCAGGATCTCGCGTACCTCGGTGAAGAGTCGCTCCGCGAGCGCGGTGAAGCGCTGGGCGGCGTCGTCGCCGGTGGCGGTGAGGGTGCGGACGCTGACGCCGGTGCCGAAGGCGTTCGGGGCGGGGGCCGGGTCCGGGTCGCACAGCAGCAGGTGGCGCTGGGCCCAGGCGAGGGGCGTGCCGGTGTCCGTGGCGGCCCTGGGGCGGGTGGCCCAGGTGGCCTCCCAGACGCCGGTCGCCGGCGCGGCCGACGCCTGGTCGGGCATGTCGTGGCTGCTCAGGCTGGTGGTGAAGCCGCGGAGGCGGGCGCAGACCTGCCCGGCCTCGTCGCACAGGTCGATGTCGTAGCGGGTCACCCAGGAGCCGGCCGACGGCAGGCGGCGGACCACGGCCCAGGCCGGGGTGCCGGCCGGGGCGTAGATCTCGGCCTCGTCGAGGGCGACCGGCAGGTGGGCCGTCGTGCCCTCGACGGCCATGAATCCGGCCGTGGCCTGGAAGGCGCCGTCGAGGAGGCCGGGGTGCAGGACGTAGGCGTCGTCGGCCTCGGGCAGGGCGAGGCGGGCGACCACCAGGTCGGTGCCGAGGCCGAGTTCGGTGATGGTGCGGTGGGTGGGCCCGTAGCGAAGCTGGGCGGTGGCGAAGAGGTCGTAGCACTCCTCGCCGCTCAGGGTGCGCGCGCAGGCGGCGCGGAGGGCCGGCACGTCGATGACGGGGGCGGGCTCGGCCTGGGCGGGCGGTACGAGGACGGCGTCGCCCTGGCAGTGGATGTCGCCGTCGTCGTCGCCGGAGAAGATCTCGAAGCCGATGTCGCCGTTCGGCTCCGGGATGAGGGCGAGTTCGCCGGTCACCGGAGTCGCGTCGACGGCCAGCGGGCGCAGCCAGCGCAGGTTGACCAGGCGCATCCGCACGGCGTCGGCGTCGGCTCCGCGGGTCGCCTGCTGGACGGCCTCGCGGGCCATCTCCAGGTACGCCGCCGCGGGCAGGATCTTGTGGTCCTGGACGACGTGGTCGGTGAGGAACGGCTCGGCGCCGGTGAACAGGGAGGTGTAGCGCTGTTCGGTCAGGCTGGAGGTGTTCTCGTGGACCAGCGGGTGCAGCCGCTTGGCCGCCGCCCCGGCGGCCGGGCCGTCCGGGACCCAGCACTCCTGTCGCGCGAAGGGGTAGGTGGGCAGGCTGACGCGGGCGGGCGGCTGGTCGAACAGGTCCTGCAGGCGCGGGTCGTAACCCTGGCAGTACAGGTCGGCCATGGCGAGCAGGAGTTCCTGGTAGCGGCCGTGGTCCTGGCGGCTGCGGGGTGCCTCGGCGACCAGGTCGCCCACCAGGCTGTTCGGGGTGAAGTCCCGGGTGACGGTGCCCCGGTAGACCTTGCGCGGCTTCTCACCCTGGGCCGCCTGCCGCAACAGGCGCACCGCGTCCTCACGGTCCTGGACCACCACCGCGCACCGGTGCGCGAAGTGGTGCCGCCCCGCCATCAGGGTGTGACTGACCGACGCCAGGTACCCCGCGCCCACCTCGGGGCGCGCCTCCAGGTGGTCGGCCAACGCGCCGAGCGCGCGGGACAGGGCCTCGGCGGTCTTGGCCGACAGGGGCAACAGGAAGGCGGCGGCGGCGGGTTGGCCGTCGATGGTGGCCTGCTCGGCGCGGGCGGAGCCGTGGGCTTCGAGGACGACGTGGGCGTTGGTGCCGCTCATGCCGAAGGCGCTCACGCCACCTCGGCGGGGCCGGTCGCCCTCCTGCGGCCAGGGGCGCGGGGAGCGGTTGACGAAGAACGGGCTGTCCTCCCAGCGGATGTAGTCGCTCAACTCCTCACAGTGGATGCTCGGCGGAATCACCTCCTGCCTCATCGACCAGGCCAGGGCCATCACGCTGACCAGACCCGAAGCGGCCTGCGTGTGGCCGATGTTGGGCTTGGTCGACGTCAGCGCGCAGAAACCGGTGCGCTCCGAGCCACCACGGAACGCCTCCGCCAACGCGTTGATCTCGATCGGGTCACCGAGTCGCGTGCCCGTGCCGTGCGTGACCAGGTACTCCACCGAATCGGCGGCCACCCCAGCCCGCTCATGCACATCCCGCAACAACCGCACCTGCGCCGCACCACTGGGCGCCGTGATGCCGTTGGTCTTGCCGTCGTAGTTGACGCCACTACCCAACACCGTGGCGTAGATCCGCTGACCGTCCGCCTCCGCCGCCGGCCGCTTCCGCAGTACGAGCACCGCGACGGCCTCGCCGGGCACCATCCCGTCGGCCCGCCGGTCGAACGCCCGGCACACCCCCTCGGGGGACAGCATGCCGGCCTGTGCCATCGCGTCGTAGCTGGCGGGGTCGGCCAGTACGTTCACGCCGGCGACGATGGCGGTGTCGCAGTCGCCGTACCGCAGGCTCAGGCACGCCTCGTGCAGCGCCACCAGGCCCGAGGAGCAGGCGGTGTTGATGGCCATGCTGGGGCCGGAGAGGTTGAGGAAGTAGGCCAGGCGCGAGGCCAGGATGGCGTTGCTGTTGGAGGTGACGCCGATGCCGCCGGCGAGCAGGTCGCGGTAGTCACCCTCCTCGACGCCGACGAAGACACCCACCTTCTCGCGGCCGAGCTGCTCGGACCCGTACCCCGCGTCCTCCAGGGCCCGCCACATCTCCTGGAGCAGCAGCCGCTGGCGCGGGTCCATCAGCTCCGCCTCGCGCGGCGAGATCTCGAAGAACAACGGATCGAACTCCGCGACCCCCGGGATCGCCCCAAGCCGCCGCTCCGTACCCCAGGCCGGACGACGATCAGCGGGCACCTCACCCACCACCGACCGCCCATCGGCCAGGATCTCCCACAACTCCTCGACCGAACGCGCCCCCGGGAACCGGCCGCTCATCCCGACGATCGCCACCGGCTCGGCGGACTCGGCGGCCGGGTGGGTGGGGGTGGCCGGGGCGCTCATCCGCAGCCGTCGGCGGCGGGGCTCGGGCCGTGCGCGGTCGGCGCGCGGGGCGGTGCTCGGGGTGGTGCTCGGGGCCGAGCGCGGTGCCGCGGTCCCGGTGGCGGCGCTCGGCACGGTGCGGGTGACGGTGCGGGCCTCCTGGTAGTGCGCCGCGAGGAGTTCGGCGTGCGCTTCGAGGAGGTGGCCGGCGAGGCCGTCGAGGGTGGGGTGGCTGAAGAACACGTCGGGGGTCAGCTCGATGCCGAGCCGCTCGGCGAGCACACCGGCGAACTCGACCAGGCTGATCGAGTCGAACCCGTAGTCCTGGAGGTTGGCCGAGCCGTCCAGCTTGTCCAGTGGCAGCTTGAGCAGGTGGAAGACGACGTCCCCCAGTTCCCACTCCAGGCACTGGGCCACCGACCAACCGGCCATCTCGGCCCGCCGCCCGGGCCCCGCGGCCACCTCCCGCACGGTCTCCGTGGTCCGCTGCTCGGCGCCGGTCGGGGCGCTCTCGGTGGGCGCGGTCTCCACCTGCTGCTCGTCGGCCGAGACGCGCAGCCCGCGGAAGCGGACCAGGCTGGTCCCGCGCCGGTCCACCAGGTCGACGGAGAGGGTGGCCTCCCGCTCCGTCGGGCCCGTGGCGACGTCCACGGCGCCCCACACGGCCTGGCGGGACGCGTCGGCGTAGGTCACCTCGTCGGCGCCGAGCAGCCAGACCTCGCCCTCGCCCCAGCCCGCCTCGCGGGCGACGGCGGCGAGGCAGGCGGCGAGTTGCCCGGGCACGACCACGGCGTTGCCGCGCCCGCCGGAGGCGGCGCCGGGCTCGCCGAGGTCCACACGCAGCGAGCCGGGCCGGCCGGCCCCGTACGCGTCCACGTCGACGTACTCGGGGGCGGCGTCGGGCAGGACGGTCACGGTCCCGGTGCTGCCGGTGGACTCGCCGGCGTCGGCGAACACCGCCCAGTCGTCGGCTCCGCCACCGGCCCCCGGGTGCAGGTCCACGTGCACCTGCTGGCCGGGGCCGACGACGACCGGCCCGTGCCAGGCCACCTGGGTCAGGCGGACGACCGCCCCCGCGTCCCCGCGCTCCTCGGCGGCGAGGGTGGCGGCGGCCCGCACCATCTCAAGCTGAGCGGCCTCGGGCAGCACCTTGACACGCGAGGCGTCCATACCGTCAAACATGGGGATCGATTCCTCCTGCTAAAAGTGCCGCTGCTCAGCGAGTGGTGTTCTCGATGGGAATCAGCAGGTCGTTCAGAAAGGCTTCGCGGCCGGAGAACTTCGAGCTGAACCGGTGGATGACGTTGCCGTCCGACGTGTGCTCGTGCACCAGCGGATGGAGGCGGGAGTCCTGGGAGGCGACGGCCAGGGCACTGCCCGGGGCGGCGGACGCCCAGTAGTGCTCCGTGCCGAAGGGGTAGCCGGGGAGGCTGGTCAGCCGGGGCTGGCTCTCCCACAGGCCCTCGAAGTGCGGCGGGTAACCCTGGGAGTAGAACTCGGCCAGGGCGGTGAGGTGGTCGGAGTACCGCTCGCTGTCGCCCCACACCGTGCGGCTGGCTCGCACCAGGCCCTCGATCAGCTTGCCGATCGTCGCGTTGGGGGCGAAGTCGCGGCTGACCGTGCCGCGCACCAGGTTGGGGATCTTCACGCCGGCCGCCGCCTCACGAAGCAGCCGGACCGCGTCCTCGCGGTCCTGGACGACCACGGCGCAGCGCAGCGCGAAGTGGTGCCGGCCGGTCATCAGGGTGCGGCTGACCGAGGCGAGGTAGCCGGCGTCGTCGGCCTGTTGGGCCGCCAGGTGGTCGGCCAGGTCGGTCAGCCGTTCCTTGAGCGCCTCCTCGGTCTTGGCGGAGACCAGGAGGAGGTGGTGTTGCGGGAAGGTGCGGTCGGTGCGACCGGCGGCGTCCTCGCGCTCGGTGCCGTACGCCTGAAGGACGACGTGGGCGTTGGTGCCGCTCATGCCGAACGAGCTGACGGCGCCGCGCCGGGGCTGGCCCGGCGTCGCCGGCCAGGGGCGGGGTTCGCGGTTGACGAAGAAGGGGCTGTTGTCCCAGTCGATGTAGTCGCTGAGCTCCTCGCAGTTGATGCTCGGCGGGATGGCCTCCTTGCGCATGGCCGTCACCAGAGTGATGAGGTTGACCAGGCCGGAGGCGGCCATGCTGTGCCCGATGTTGGGCTTGATCGAGGTCAGCGCGCAGAAGCCGGTGCGGTCGGTGCGCGAGCGGAACGCCTCGGCCAGCGCGTTGGTCTCGATCGGGTCGCCGAGCCGGGTGCCGGTGCCGTGGCTGACCACGTACTCCAGCGTGTCCGGCGAGATGTGGTGCCGGTCGTAGAGGGACGTCAGCAGGCGGGTCTGGGCCTCGCCGCTGGGGGCGGTGATGCCGTTGGTGCGGCCGTCGTAGTTGATGCCGCTGCCGAGGATCGTCGCGTGGATGAGGTTGCCGTCGCGCTCGGCCGCGCGCTGCTTCTTCAGTACGAGCACCGCGACGGCCTCGCCGGGCACCATGCCGTTGGCCCGCTGGTCGAACGCGTAACACGTCCGGTCGGGCGAGAGCATGTTGGCCTTGTCCATGGCGACGAAGTCGTGGTCGGAGGCCATGAGGCTGGCGCCGGCGACGATGGCGGTGTCGCAGTCCCCGTACGCCAGGCTCAGGCACGCCTCGCGCAGCGCCACCAGCCCGGAGGAGCAGGCGGTGTTGATGGCCATGCTGGGGCCGGAGAGGTTGAGGAAGTAGGCAAGGCGCGAGGCCAGGATGGCGTTGCTGTTGGAGGTGACGGTGGCCTGGTCGTCGACGAGGTAGCGGTAGTCGCCCTCCTCGACGCCGACGAAGACCCCGACGTTGCCCGCGGCCACCGACCGCTCGCCGTAGCCGGCGTCCTCCAGGGCCCGCCACATCTCCTGGAGCAGCAGCCGCTGGCGCGGGTCCATCAGCTCCGCCTCGCGCGGCGAGATCTCGAAGAACAGCGGGTCGAACTCCGCGATGCCCGGCACCGAGCCGAACTTCGGCGGCTGCTGGCCCTCGGGCAACTCCTCGGTGGAGTGCCACGAGGCGCGCTCCTGCGGGGCCTCGCCGATGACGCTGCGGCCCTCGGTCAGGATCGACCACAGTTCGTCGATGGTGCGCGCGTCGGGGAAGCGTCCGCTCATGCCGACGATGGCGATGGGCTCCTCCGCGGCGCCGGCGGCCGTGGCCCGCGCGGGCGCGGCGGCGGCGAAGCGGTCCGAGCGGCGCTTGACGTCGCTGGCCGGCGCGGCAGGCGCCGTGGCGGCCGACGAGCCCTCGCGGTAGCGGGCGGCCATCTGCTCGGCGTGCGAGGTGAGGAGGAAGTTCGCCAAGCGCCCCAGGGTGGGGTGGCTGAAGAACAGGTCGGGGGTGAGGGTGAAGCCGAGCCGGCCGCTGAGCGTGGTGGCGAACGTGGCGATGTTGAGGGAGTCGATGCCGTAGTTGGCCAGGTTCTCGTCGGCGTCCAGTTCCTGCGCCGGGATGGCGAGCACCTGTCCCGCTGCGTCGGCCAACTCCCAGGCCACGCACTGCGGCACGGTCCAACCGCGCATCCGCGGCCGGCGGCCTTCGCCGGGCGCCTGGGCGGCGGTGGCCGCCGCGCGCGGGCGCGCCTGCTCCTGGCGCAGGGTCAGCTCGCTCAGCCGGACGGCCACCGTGCCGTCGGCCGTGGCCAGCTCCACGGTCAGCGAGCAGGCGTCCGCGGGCCCGTCCGCGCGCGGGGTGACCAGCGCCCAGCGCAGCGGCTGGGCCGTGGCCGCGAAGGCGACCTCGGCCGCGGCGGTGACCGTGCCCTGCTCGGCGCCCCAGCCGATGCGCTGCCGGGCCGCAGCGAGGCAGGCTTCCAACTGGTCTGACCCCAAAGCGAGTTCGGCGTCTTCCGACGTGTGGGGCGCCGGGTCCAGTTCGACCAGCACCCGGTCCCGGCCCGGCTGCGCGCGCAGCGCGGGCAGGTCGAGCACGGCGGGGCGGTCGTCGCCGGCCGGGGTGGCGGCGGGGGCGGCCCCGCCGTCGCAGACCAGGTAGGCGTCCTCGCCCTCGCCGGCGTAGACCGCCCAGTCGACCCGGCCCTCGCCGGCGTCCCGCAGGTCCACGCGCAGTTCGAGGGGTGCCGCGCCGTCGTCCCCTTCGGCGACGGTGACCGGCGCGTGCCAGGCCACCTCGTGCAGCGCGACGGCCCGCGCTCCCCCGCCCAGGCCCAACACCACGGCGGCTCGGGCCAGTTCGAGGAGGGCTCCGATCTGCGCGGTGCCGTCGGAGAGCAGCCCGTGCGCGTCTCGCGGGCCGCTGAAGGTCGAGGCGAAGCGCTGGCAGGTGACGTCGGAGACGTTGCGGTGCACCAGCGGGTGCAGGTGGGTGGTGGGCGCGCCCGTCGCGGTGGCGGGCGGGGCGGAGACCCAGTACTCGGCGTGCTCGAACGCGTAGCTGGGCAGGCCCATGCGGCGCGGCGGGGTCGTACCCCACAGGCCGGCGAACGCGGCCGGCTCGTGGCCCTGGCAGTAGGACCGGGCCAGTTCGGTCAGCAGGCCGGGCCCCCGGTCGCCGGCTGCCTCGGTGGCCAGCTCGCGCAGCGCGCGGGTCTCGGCGGCGCTCGGGGTGAAGTCGCGCGGCGCGGTGCCGCGGACCACCTCGGGCCCGTCGTGCCCGTCGGCCGCCCGGCGCAGCGCGGCGACCGCCTCGGCGCGGTCCCGTACGACGAGGGCGCAGCGGCGTGCGAAGTGGTGCCGGCCGGCGAGCAGGGTGTGGCTGACCGAGGCCATGACGCCGGGGCCGACGTCGGCGGGCAGCGCGGCCAGGTGGTCGGCCAGGTTGGCGAGTTGGCGGGAGAGCGCCGCCTCGGTCTTGGCGGAGCACACCAGCAGGTGCCAGGGCGCGGCGGGCTGGTCGCCGAGGCGGGCCACCTCGTCGCGGGCGGTGCCGTGGCTCTCGATGACGACGTGCGCGTTGGTGCCGCTGAAGCCGAACGAGCTGACCGCGGCGCGGCGCGGCTGCCCCGCCCGCTCGGGCCAGGCGTGCGCCTCGCGGCTGATGTAGAAGGGGCTCTCGGACCAGTTGACGAAGTCGCTGATCTCCTCGCAGTTGATGCTCGGCGGGATGATCTCCTCGCGCATGCCGACGACCAGGCCGATGAGGCTGACCAACCCGGACGCGGCCAGGGCGTGGCCGACGTTGGGCTTGGTCGAGGTCAGGGCGCAGAAGCCGGTGCGCGCGGTGTGCGGCCGGAACGCCTCCGCCAGCGCGTTGATCTCGACGGGGTCGCCGAGGCGGGTGCCGGTGCCGTGGCTCACCAGGTGGCTCAGCGAGTCCGGCGAGATGCCCGCGCGCTGGTAGACCTCCTGGAGCAGGCGGGCCTGGGCGTTGCCGCTGGGGGCGGTGATGCCGTTGGTCCGACCGTCGTTGTTGACGCCGCTGGCCAGGATGTTGGCGTAGACGCGGTGGCCGTCGCGCTCGGCGTGCGGGCGGCGCTTGAGGACGACCACGGTGATGGCCTCGGAGGGCACCATGCCGTCCGCGCGCTTGTCGAAGGCGCGGCAGATCCCCTGCGCGGAGAGCATGCCGGCGCCGTCCATGGCGTCGTACTCGCGGGGGGTGGTCAGCAGGTTGGCGCCGGCCACGATCGCGGTGTCGCAGTCCCCGTGCCGCAGGCTCAGGCACGCCTCGTGCAGGGCCACCAGGCTGGAGGAGCAGGCGGTGTTGATCGCGATGCCGGGGCCGGTCAGGTTGAGGAAGTACGACAGGCGCGCGGCCATCACCGCGTTGTGGTTGGAGGTGATGCGCTCCTCGGCGAAGGCCAGGGAGCGGTAGTCGCCCTCCTCGGCGCCGACGAACACGCCCACGCGCTCGGCGGCCAACTGCTCGCGCCCGCAGCCGGCGTCCTCCAGGGCCCTCCACATCTCCTCAAGCAGCAGGCGCTGCCGGGGGTCCATGGCCGCCGCCTCGCTGGGCGCGATCTCGAAGAACAGCGGGTCGAACTCGGCGATGCCGGGGATCGCGCCGACGGAGCGCCGCTTGTCGTCGGCCCACCACTCGCGCCGCTCGCGCGGCATCGGACCGGTCACGCTGCGGCCCTCGACCAGCAGGTTCCAGAACTCCTCGACGGTACGGGCGGCGGGGAACCGCCCGCTCATGCCGATGACGGCGAACTGCTCGTCGGGCGAGACCGCGTCCCGCGCGGCGTCCCGCCGGTCCGACGGTCGCGTCACGCCGTCCCGCTGGTCCGCCTGGTCTTGGGCGTCGCGGCGGGCGGGACGCGACGGGGCCGCCTGGTGCGCGGGCTGGGCCACGGGCTCGTACGGCTGGGCCTGCTGGCCGGGCGACGGCGGGGCCACCTCCGGCCGGGAGACCGCCTCGACTCGCGTGGGGTGTGGCTCGGCCGGGGGCGTGGCGGGGGCGAAGCGGCTTCCGTCGCCACGCCGGGTGCGCAGCTTGGCGCCGGTGCGTACGGGCGCCGCCTCGGGGGTGGGCGTCGGGGGCGCGTCGGCGAACGCCGGGGCCGGCTCCCGGGTCGGCTCGGCGGCCGGGCGGGCGGGCGGCGCGACGGTCTCGGCGGCGGGCGCGAGGTCGTAGTGGTCGGTCAGTTGGGCGTGGTGCCGGGTGAGCAGGAACTCGTGCAGCGTGTGCAGGGTCGAGTAACTGAAGAAGACGTCGGGGGTCAGGTCGAGGCCCAGCCGCTCGGAGAGCACGCCGGCGAACTCCACCAGCGTGATGGAGTCGAAGCCGAAGTCCCGGAAGTTCTCGTCGCCGGCCAGCTTCTCGACCGGCAGCATCATGATCTGGCTGACCACGCTCTTCAGGTCCCGCCGCAACGCGTCGGCCAGGTCGGCGCCCTCGTCGCCGGCCCGCCCCCGCGCGGCCTCCTGGGCGTGGGCCGTGGCCGGCGCGCCGGCGTGGTCGGCGGCGTCGGCATGGTCGGCGGCGTCGGCATGGTCGGCGGCGGCGGTGACGCGCAGCGTGGCGTGGATGCGGTCGCGCTGGCCGACCATGGCCAGGTACGCCGCCTCGGGCTGCGCGAGGAGGTGGCGGAAGAGGGCGGTGCCCTCGGCCGGCTCCAGGTAGCGCTGTCCGCTGGAGCGCAGGTAGAAGTCGCCCGCGTCGGCGTCGGCCAGGTTCATGCCGTCGCTGCGCCACAGCGGCCAACTGACGGCCAGCCGCCTGGGCCCGGCGGGGTCTTGGTGCGCCAGGTGGCGGGCGTAGCCGACCTGGAAGCGGTTCGCCACCGCGTAGTCGCAGCTCCCGAAGTCGCCGAGGACGGCGGCGGTGGACGAGAAGTAGCACACGAAGTCGGGCGCCTGGGGCAGGCCGGCGAGGGCCCGCTCCAGCGCGCGGGTGCCGGCGATCTTGGGCTCCAGGACGTGGGCGAAGGTCGCCGCGTCCCGGTCGGCGATGCTGCCGTGCGCCTCGACGCCCGCGGCGTGCAGCACGCCGTCGACGCGGCCGAAGCGCTCCGTCGCGGCGCGCAGCGCCGTGGTCAGGGCCGCCTCGTCGGCCACGTCGGCCTGGCCGTACCAGGTCGCCCCGGCGCCGGCCGAGGTCAGCTCCGCCAGCCGGGCGCGTACCGCGGGGTCGTCGGCGGGGCGGCGGCCGACGAGCACGAGCCGCGCCTGGTAGGTGCGGGCGAGCCAGCCGCCGAAGATCGCGCCGAGGCCGCCGGCGCCGCCGGTGATCAGGTACGTGCCGCCGGTGCGCAGCATGTCGGGGCCCGGCCGCAGGGCGGCGGGGCGCACCCGCTGGACGAGGCGGCGGCCCCCGGTGCGCAGGGCGCCGGTCGGCTCGGCGGCGGCCAGTTCGGCGGCCAGGACGCTCGGCAGTTCCGCGCTGTCGCCGGTGGCCTCGTCCAGGCCCAGGACGGTGAGCGAGGTGCCCGGCACGACGAGGCCGATCGACCGCTCGAAGCCCCACCACGCCTCCAGGGCGCCGCGCTCCTCGCCGTCGGCGAAGGCGCCGCCGAGGACGACGCGGCGCGGGGCGCGGCCGTCCCGGCCGGCCTCCTCGGCGACGACCCGGAGCAGGGCGCGCAGCGGGTCGGGCTGCCACAGCAGGTCCCGGCCGGCGGGCTCGGTGGCCCACAGGTGCGCGATGACGTCGATCGGGCCGTGGTCGTCGGCCGCGCTGCGCAGCAGCGCGCGGTACGCCGCCTCCAGGTCGCCGCCGACCTCGTACCGGTCGGCGGCGAGCCGCCGGAAGCCGGCGCCTCGGGCGGCGCAGACGACGGTGAGGTCGGGCTGGTCGGCGACCAGCGCGCGCCGGACCCGCTCCTGCTCCCGCTCGTCGGACAGCAGCACGAGGGCGCACCGGTGCCGGGGCGCCGGCGAGGCCGCCGTCGCGGGTGCCTCCTGCCAGTCCTCGGTGAACAGGTGCAGGTCGTCCGGGATGGTCACGTCCGGGTTGGTCAGCATGGCCCCTCATTTCTGTGGGCGAAACGGATACCGGACAGGCGGACCAGTAGCCGGCCGTTCCTGTCGCGCATGTCGAGGTCAAGGGCCTGGGGAGCGGCGGAGGCGGTGAGGATCGCGTAGACCTCGTCCGCGTGGCCGCCGTGGAAGGTGACCGCGTCGATCGCGGCCGGCGCCACGGCGGCGGGCCACGCGGGCTCCGGCCACAGCGCCGCCACCTGGAGCGCCACGGTCAGCAGCACCGGGTGGGCGACGAACCCTCCGGCGGCCGGGTGCGGCGCCGCGGGCAGGCTCAGCTCGGCCACCAGGTGGCCGTCGCTGCGGCAGACCGCCTTGAGCGCCTGGTAGGCGGCGCCCTGGTGGAGCCCGGTGCTGCGCAGGGCGGCGTCGAGGTCGGCCGACGAGCGGTGCGGCTGCGTGCCGTCGGTGTACCGGCGCAGGTCCACGCGGTCGGGCTCGGCCGCCAGCGCGGTGAGCGCCGCCTGCCCCTGGCAGAACAGGCGGACGTCGTCGGCGCCTTCGCCGTCGTCGGCTCGCCGCTGGTAGCAGTCGAAGTCCACCAGGCCGTCCGGGCCCTGCACGAGGGCGATGTCGATCGGCCGCGCGGTGTCCGGCTCGTGGCGGTAGCTCTCGTGCCAGGTCAGGTCCGTCAGGCGGACGCCGAGGTGCTGGGCGTCGCGGCCGTGCGCGAGGGCGACCGCCGCCCGGGCCGCCTCGATCCACGCGGCGTCCGGCAGGGCGGCACGGCCGTGGGACAGGTGGTCGCGCAGGAGAAGTTCGTGGCCCGTCCAGGAGGTGCGGAAGCGCTCCTCCTGGAAGTCCGAGACGTTCTCGTGCACCAGGGGGTGAAGGCGGCGGACCGTGCCCGCCGGCCCGTCGACCGGCGCGACCGCGCCGTCCGCCCCGACCACGCCGGCGGCCTGGTGCCCGTCGGTGGCGCCGGGCCGGGCCCACGTCGCCGCTGGGGCCGGTGATGGGTCGAGGCCGGGGAGCAGCGCGGGGGCTCCGTCGGCCCACCGGTCGAGCAGCGTCCTGGCGTGCTGACCGGCCGCCAACAGGCCCTCCACGAAGCCCCGTACGTCCCCGTCGGCCAGGGCCGGGACGGGTGCCGGGGTCGGGGCTGGCGCGTCGGCCGCCGGTTCCGCCTCCGAGGGCGCTGGGGCGGACTGGGGCGCGGGATCGGGCTCAGGCTGGGCCTGGGTGGCGGGGCGCGGGGCGGGCGCGGGCTGCGGGGCGCGGTGCGTGGTGCGGACGAACTCGGTGGTGGGCAGGGGCAGCGAGCGGCGCGGGGTGCCGGCGAAGTACCGGCCCCAGTCGACGTCGACGCCCGCGCGCCACAACTGCAGCAGCGGCTCGGCCAGCATGTCGGCGAGGGCGAGATCGCCGTCGATCACCACGTCCGCCGGCCCGGTGGTGCCGGGCTCGCCGATCCACAGGGTCGCGGTCCGCGGCCCGGCCGTGGCGGCGCTGTCGTGCGCCCCGGTGCCGGCCCACTCGCGCAACTGGTCCGGCGTGGCCGACATCCCGGCGCGGGCCCGCAACATCGGGTACTCACCCTCCGGCGCCGGCCGTACCGCGCGGGACCGCAGGTCGGCGGCGACCTGGGTCCGGCCGTCGGCGCCGTCGGCGAGCAGCGCCGGCAGGTGCTCGCGGGTGAGCACGCCGTCCGCGAGGAGGTCGAGGACCTCGCGGGCCCGCGGGTCGCGCACCATGGGGTCGCGCGGCAGGCTCCACTTGCGGTCCACGAGGTCGAAGGCGTGCTGGGTGGCCAGGACGCGGAAGACCTCGGCGGGCGTCGTGGCGGTGGCCGGTGGTGTGGTCCACTCCGCGCTGTCCAGCGGCAGCCGCCAGTCCTGCCGGCCGCGCCACTCCAACTCCTGGTTCCAGGCGCGCAGGTGGCCGCGGAAGGTGTGCTGTCCGTCGACCAGTTGGCCGGCCTTGGCCCACACCGCGGCGGTCTCCTCGCCGCTGAGGACGAGGCCGTCGAGGAGGTCGGCGAGGTAGCTCTCGTCCAGCGGGTGGGTGGGGAAGGTGTGGCCGGTCAGCGGCTCCGTGAAGGGGAGGCGCGGGGCGCGCAGCGGGGCACTCTCGGGCGTCCTGCCGCGGACGAACTCCGCGGCGACCGGCCAGTCGAGCGCGCCCGTGGCGGCCAGCGCCGGCCACACGCCGGCGCCGTGCGCCGTGACACTCTCGGGGGCGAGGCCGAGGTCCAGCAGCACCCGCAGCGTCAGCAGCCCGAACACGGTCGCCGACCGCGCGCCACGGTCGCCCTGGCGCAGCGCGCGCAGCGCGGCCTGCGCGTCGTCGGAGCCGGCGCGGAACTCCTCGGCGGCCTCCGCGTACGGCGGCGTGGCCAGCAGCTCGCGCAGCCGCTGCCGGGCGGGCGGGCGCAGTTCGCCCACGGCCAGGCGCCAGGTGCGGTCGGCGGGCGCCGCGGTGGGCTCGCCGGCCTTGGCGACCAGCGCCGCGATGTCCCGCTCTCCGCTGACCAGGCCGCCGATCCGGGTCGCGGCGTGCTCCCGGCCGACGGCGAGGGTGTGGCAGACGTCCGCGACGGGGCCGAGCCCGGCGCCCGGGGTGGCGGTCAGCGTGCGCCAGCGGTCGAGCAGCAGGTCGAGCGAGTGCGGGGAGCGGGCGGACAGCAGGAAGGGGTAGCGGGTGGAGGGGCGGGCGCGGCGCTTGCCGGCGGGCCGTGAGCCCGCGGCGCCCGGGCCCGTGCCCTCGGTGTACTCCTCGACGATCAGGTGGGAGTTGACGCCGCCCATGCCGAAGGAGCTGACGCCGGCGCGCAGGGCGGCGCCGGGCTCGTGGGGCAGCCAGTCGGCTGGTTCCCGGGTGATCTCGAAGGGGCTGCCGGCCAGTTTGATCAGCGGGTTCAGGGCGCTGATGTGGATGCTGGGCGGCACCCGGCGCTCGGCCATCATCATGAGCACCTTGATGAGCCCGGCGACGCCGGCGGCTGCCTCCAGGTGCCCGATGTTGGGCTTGACGGAGCCGACGCGGCACCAGTTCTCGTCGGTCGAGGCCGCCGCGTACACCTGGCGCAGCGCCTCCACCTCGATCGGGTCGCCCAGCGAGGTGCCGGTGCCGTGCGCCTCGACGTAGGTGATGGTGCGCGGGTCGGTGCCGGCGCGGGCCAGGGCGGCGGAGATGACCTCGCGCTGGGACTCGACGGTGGGGGCGGTGATGGTGGCCCGGCTGCCGCCGTGGTTGACGGCGCTGCCGGTCAGCACGCCGTAGATGTGGTCCCCGTCGCGCACCGCGTCGTCGAGCCGGCGCAGCAGCACCATGCCCACGCCGTCGCCGGGTACGTACCCGTCGGCGTCCTGCGAGAAGGTGCGGCACAGCCCGCCGGGGCTGAGCATGCGGGCCTTGGAGAAGGAGATGTACTTCCACGGGTGGAGGTTGAGGCTGACGCCGCCGGCCAGGGCGAAGTCGACCTCGTCGCCGAGCAGCGCGTTGATCGCCAGGTGCACGGTGACCAGCGAGGCGGCGCAGGCGGCGTCCACGGAGACGCTGGGCCCGCGCAGGCCCAGGGTGTGCGAGAGCCGGTTGGCGAGGAGGCTGTCGTACCCGCCGAGCGCGGAGTGGCTCTGTACGGACCCACTGTCCTTGGCCGCCTCCTGGAGGTGGTCGCGGGCCATCGCGCCGACGTAGACGGCCGTCCGCGCGGCGCGCAGCGCGGCCAGCGGCGTGCCCGCGTCCTCCACGCAGTGCCAGGTCTCCTCCAGGAGCAGCCGCTGCTGGGGGTCCATCAGGGCGGCCTCGCGCGGGGAGACGCGGAAGAAGGTGTGGTCGAAGTCGTACGGGTGGGCGACCTGGGCGCACCACTTGCTGGCCGTCTTGCCGGGCTCGGTGACGTCGGTGGAGTAGAACGCGGCGGCGTCCCAGCGCTCCGGCGAGATCTCGGTCGGGGAGCTGTGGCCGGCCAGCAGGTTGGCGATGTACTCGCGGTGGTCGCGGGCGTCGGGCAGCCGGGCGCCGATGCCGGTGACGGCGACGGACGTGCCGGGGGCGGTGGTCCGGGTGGGTGCGGTCGGGGTCACGCGGCTGCCCTTTCGACGGTGAGCGGTCGCGGGCCGAGCTGCTCGACGGTGGTTCGCAGCAGCCGTACGCCACCGCCCACGCCGGTCTCGCCCGGCCCGGGGCGCGGGCCGTGCGGCGCTCTCGGGTCGCCTGCCCGCGTCGCGGGCAGGTCGTGCTCGCGCGCCACCGGCTGTGCCGGCGCGGCGGTCCCGTCGGAGGTGATCCTCATGCTGCTCCCTCATCCGCGCGCGAGGTGCCGTGCGGGCCGCGCTGTTCCCAGGGATAGATGCCGTCTTCGACGAAGCGCGTGATGCGCTGGAGGTTCCGCGGGTCGGAGAAGATCTCCAGGTTCGCGGCGATCGCGCCCTCGCGGTGGTGGTGCAGCGGGGCGATCTCGGTGCTCATGTAGCGCTTGTAGCGGGCGATGCCGTCCGGGGAGAGCTTGCTCATCCGGCCGAGGTGTTGGGCGATGAGCGGCCCGCTGCGTTCGGCGCAGCGGTCGACCAACCCCCATTCGGTGGCCTGGGCGGCGTCGATCGCGCGGGTCGTCAGCGTCAGGTAGTTGGCCCGCTGGAAGCCGACGCGCCGGGTCAGGAACGGCATGACCATCGCGGGGTAGAGCCCGAACAGCAGCTCCGAGAGGCTGAAGGTGGCGCTGGTGTCGGCGATGACGACGTCGCTGGCGGCGACGAAGCCCACTCCCCCGGCGTTGGTCTTGCCCCGGACGTGGGCGAGGGTGATGTACGGGCCGGTCGCCATGCGCAGCCACAGGTCGTACAGCGGCGCCGGGTCGTACTCGGCCGGCTCCTCGGTGGCGGCCGGCGCGGGTCCCGGGGCGAAGTCGCCGAAGTCGGCGCCGACGCAGAACGCCTCGGCCGATCCCTCGAAGACGACGAGGCTGCTGCCGTCCCGTTCGCAGGCGTCCAGCACCTGGTGGAGTTCGCGGATCATCGCGTCGTTGATGGCGTTGTCGCGCTCGGGGCGGTGGAACCGCACGCGGCAGACCTGGCCCTGGCGCTCTACGCGGAGTGTTTCGTGGCCCATTTACTCTGTTCCCACCGCGGCCAGTCTTCGGCCCATGAGCGCGGCTGCCTCGTCCAGGATGCGCTGGTTGATGTCCGCGACGTGCCGGCGGCGCCAGTCTTCGAGGGCGGTGCCCTTGACCCACTGGTTGAACGCGCCGAGCGCGGGGCCGCACTGCACCTGGAAGTCGACCCGGCCCTCGTCGGAGCCGCTGAGGGCCTGCCGCGTGGCGTGGGCGAAGTACCACTTGAAGACCAGGGCCATCTTGTGCTTGGGGTCCTTCTCGGCCTTGTCGATCTCCCGCTGCGGGTGGTGGGCGCGGACCTCGGCGTAGACCTCGGCGAAGCTCTTCTTGAAGTACCGGCTCTGGAGTTGCTCGGCGGTGGTCGCGTCGAGCTGCTCCAGCGCGTCGTGGCGCTTGTACAGCTCGTAGAGCTTGTTGGCCCGGGCCGGGAAGAGCACGCCGCGCTTGAGTACCTGCACGCGGGCGCCGTACTCGAACATGTCGCCCGCGGGGGCGTAGCCGGTGTCCTGGATGTTGATGTCCTGGAGGAGGTCCTTGACCTGCTCGCTGGTGCCGGCTTCGACGGTGCACTGGTTGATCGACCCGGTGGTCAGGAAGTCGGCGCCCATCAGGAAGCAGGCCGCTGCGGCGTCCGGGGTGCCGATGCCGCCGGCGGCGCCGAGGCGTACCCGCTGCCGGTAGCCGCGCTGGGCCGTGATGTCGTCGCGCAGCCGGCGCATGGCGGGCATCAGGGCCAGCGCGACGCCCTGGTCGGTGTGGCCGCCGGAGTCGGCCTCCAGGCACAGGTCGTCGGCGACGGGCAACTCGCGGGCGAGTTCGGCCTCGTTCGCCGTGACGCGGCCCTGGGCGAGGAGTTGCTCGACGATGCGGGCCGGGGCGGGGCTGAGGAAGGCGCGGGCCACCTCGGGGCGGGAGACCTTGGCGATGACGCGCCCGCGGGGTACGACGTGACCGGCGGCGTCCCGGCGCAGGCCGGTCAGCCGGTAGCGGATCAGGGCCGGGGTCATGGCGATGAAGGCGGACGCCTCGACCGTGCGGATCTCGTGCCGCAGGTACAGGTCGACCAGGGCGTCCTCACGCTCGGGGTGGCCCGGGTCGTGGACGAGGTTGAGGCCGTACGCCTCGCCGCCGCTCAGGTGGCGCTTGAGGAAGCGGATGTCGTCGTCGACCCGCTCGGGCCGCTGGCCCGCGGTGCCGAGGAAGCCGAGCATGCCGGCCTTGCCCACGGCGACGACCAGTTCGGGCGAGGCTATGCCGCGGTACATGCCGCCGGTCAGGCAGGCGTAGCGCAGGCCGTACTCGCGCTTGAAGCTGGCGCTGCCGAGGTCGGTGGCGAGGATCGTGCGGGCGGCGGCGGGCTGGGGCGCGGGTACGCGCTCGGCGGTCGGCGCGGGCACCGGTACGCGCTCGGCGGCGGGCGCGGGTATGCGGGCCGGGGTCTGGGTGGGCGCCGGCGTGGGGGCGGCGCTCCCGGCCGGGGCGGGGGCCGGGGTGCGGGCCGGGGTGGCGGTGGCGGCGACCCACTGCCGGGCCTCCCGCTCCTCCTGCTCCTCGGTGACGATCAGCGGCTCGGCGTTGCGGCGGATGCTGCGGGTCAGGCTGGTCAGCACGTGTCCCGGGCCGACCTGGAGGAACTCCTCCTCGCCCTTGCCCATCAGGTAGCGAATGGTCTCGCTCCACCGGACGGTCGAGGAGATCTGGGTGATGAGCGTGTCGGCGACCCGGTCGGCGCGGTACGGGCGCGCGGTGACGTTGGCGATGACGGGGATGGTCGGGGCCTTGATGGCGAACCCGTCGACGAACGCGGCGAACTCGCGCTGCGCGGGCTCCATGTACGGGGAGTGGAAGGCGCCGCTGACCTGGAGGACGGTGTACATGCGGACGTTCGCCGCCTGGAAGGCGTCCTTGGCGCGCTCGACGTCCTCGCGCGGGCCGGAGACGACGATCTGCGAGGGCGAGTTGAGGTTGGCCACGGAGATGGAGTCGAAGCCGTGCTCCCGCAGGACGTCGTGGACCTCCTTCTCCTCCAGGCCGCCCACCGCGGCCATGCCGCCGCCGTACGCCTGGCCCATCAGCTCCCCGCGCTTCTTGACCATCTTGAGGCCGGTGGCGAAGTCGAAGGACTCGGCGGCCAGGAGCGCGTTGTACTCGCCGAGGCTGTGTCCGGCGACGTAGTCGGGGCGCGCCTTGCCCTCGGCCAGCAGCCGCAGGTAGCTGAGCGCGTTGACGACGTACAGGGCGGGCTGGGTGAACCGGGTGTTGTTCAGGCGCTCGTCCGGGCCCTCCAGACACAGCGCGCGGATCGAATAGCCCAGTATCTCGTCGGCGATGTCCGTCAGCTCTTTGAAATCGTCAAACAGCTCGGCGCCCATGCCGATTTTCTGGGACCCCTGCCCCGGGAAGAGATAAGCCACCATGATGGGTTGCCTGTCCTTTCACACGCCCATAGGAAGCCGGAATGCCGCCGCAATCGAACAGCGCTCATCGCCATCCGATTACGGGCGCACAACTCATTGCCAATCACAGGCCGACCACGCCGCTTGACAGCCGTGGCGATTCGCCGCGCGTACGGCGCGGTGGTAGTTGATATCGGCCGGACGTAGGGCCGTCAGGGCGCGTAGGTAAGCGGCCCGTTGCCGACCGTGACGGCTTGCTCGGCGGGACGGAAAACTCCCACTCGGTCTCGACCCGGAAAGCCGCCGGGGAAACAGGGAGGCATAACGCGGGGGCCATCCCCGAGGCGCGGACGCGGCGCCGACCGTACGAGAACCTGTGGAGCAGCGCATTCTGGGCGCAAACCAGCCAGACCCATGATCAATCCCCCGATGGACTTTCATAGAAAAACGCACATGAGCGCGTGCGGAAATACACGGGCGCGCCTGTCTACGCAAGAGCGAGCATCACGGACCCCGCGTCATCACAGGTGACGTACCGCCCGACGCACGCACAAGCGGACATCGACGGTGACACCCCGACACATCCCCGAACGGCTGCGCGCCATTTCACCCCATTAATGGGCCGGGCGCAACTCCACTGCGAGCGGTTACCGGAGGAGATCGAACCGTCACGGTTTCTGGTTCCTCGTGAACCATATCGCCCCTACATCCGACCAGGCCGGCACAAGAAGAGGAACTTAACACTCCGCTTCACTTTGGACACCACACCTCTCATCACCGCCGCCGTAAATGTCCAGAATAATTCAGAAGTGTCCGAAGCGTTGACCCGTAAAGCCCGCCCCATATACTGTCCGCTTGCGTTTATGCGCATGGAAAAGTGGACTCGTCAGTCCAGCCATGCGATATTTCATGAAAAGAAAAAGCAGAAGTAACCGGGGGATAATACGTGCGCAACATGGTGTACCTGCTCGGCGGGCAGGGGTCCCAGTACTTCGGCATGGCATCGTCCCTCTACCAGGACAACGCCGAGTTCCGGCGCAGCATGGACCGCCTGGATGCGGTGTGCACCGGCCGGGGTGAGCGGTCCGTCGTCGACTACCTCTACGGCTCCGGCCGCGGCCTGTCCGACCCCTGCGACGACCTCGCGCTCTCCAACGCCGCGATCCTCATGGTCGAGTACTCGCTCAGCGAGGTGTTGCGCGCCGAGGGCCTGCGCCCCGACGTCCTCGTCGGCTCCAGCCTCGGCGAGTTCAGCGCCATGGCGATCGCCGGGTACGTGCCGGTCGAGGCCGCCCTCGGCTTCGTGATCGAGATGGCGCACCTGCTCGAGGGCAGGCTGCGACCGGGCGGCATGGTCGCCGTGCTCGGCGACCCCCGGCTCTACGAGGAGTTGCCCGTCCTGCACCAGCACACCGAGGTCGCCTCCATCAACCACGACGGCCACTTCGTGCTGAGCGGCGAGGCCGCCGGGCTGCGGAGCGCCACCGAGGCGCTCAAGGAGCGCGGACTGATCACCGTGTCGCTGCCCGTGCACTTCGCCTTCCACTCCTCCGCGCTGGACGGGCTGCGCGACCCGATCACCGAACTGGCCGCGTCCCTGACCTTCGACGCCACGCCGGACCCCGCGTCCGCGCGACCGCTGCTGATCTCGTCTACCAGCACCGACGTGGTCAAGGGCTGGCACGCCGAGGACTGCTGGACCACCCTGCGCCGGCCGATCGCCTTCACCCGCGCCCTGTCCGCCGTACCGGGGGCGGCCGAGGCCCACTACGTCGACCTGACGCCGTCCTCGACGCTGGCCGCCATCATGAAGACCAGCCACCCTGCCCTGCGGACCTACCCCGTCATCACCCCCTTCGGGACCGAGCCGGCGCGGCTGCGGACGCTGCGGGCGGAAGCGCTGTGACCGACCGCGGCAGCGGCGTGGCGATCACCGGGCTCGGCGTGCGGTGCGCCCTGGGCGGCGACGTCGAGGAGTTCACCGCGGCCCTGCGGGCGGGCACGTCCGGGGTGACGTACGAGCAGCCGGGTCCAGACCTGCCCGCCAGCCTGGGTGTGGTGGCGCGCCAGCGCCGCACCCCCGCCGAGACCCTCGCGGCGCAGTCACCCGCGGTGGAGCCGGGGTTGCGCGAGCGGCTGCGTCCCCTGCTGAGCCGGGCCACCCGCACCAAGCAGCACTCCCTGCTCGCCGCGGCGGAAGCCTGGACCCAGGCGGGCCTGCCGGTCGGGGACGACCCCGCCCGCACGGACCTGGACGCCACCCGCGCGGGCCTGGTCATCGCCGGCGGCAACCAGGCACACCGGCTCTACCAGGAGATGGGTGACAAGTTCCGCAAGGCACCCTCCTTCGTGCGCCCGAGTTACGCCATCGACCTGTGGGACAGCGATCTGCTGGGCACGGCCAGCGAGTTGTTCGGCGTCCTGGGCGAGGGTGTGACCACCGGCGGCGCCTCGGCCGCCGGCAACGTCGGCCTGGTCACCGGGTTCCGCCTGGTCCGGGCCGGCTACGCCGACGTGTGCCTGGTGATCGCCCCGATGACGGAGCTGTCACCCGTCGAGCAGATGGCGTTCTTCAACCTCGGCGCGCTCGGGGCCAAGACGGCGCAGGAGCCGGCGCACGAGCGCAGCCGCCCCTTCGACATCGGGCACGACGGGTTCGTCTACGGCGAGGGGGCCGCCGCGCTGGTGCTGGAGTCCGTCGAGCACGCCGCCGCGCGCGGCGCCCGGCCGCTGGCCCACATGCTGGGCGGCGCCGTCGCCCTGCACGGCAGCCGGCTGTCCTCGCCGTCACGCGCTGACGAGGTCCGCGTCATGCGACGCGCGCTCGCCGACGCCGGCGTGGACGCCGCCCGGGTGGACTACGTGAACGCGCACGCCACCTCCACCCCGCAGGGTGACGAGGCCGAGGCCGAGGCGCTACGCGACGTGCTCGGCGAGCACGCCGGGCACCCCTGGGTGAACGCCACCAAGTCGCTGACCGGCCACTGCCTCGGGGCAGCCGCGGCCATCGAGGCGGTGGCCTGTGTGCAGCAACTCCGGCTCGGCTTCGTGCACCCCAACGCCAACCTGCACGAGCCCATCCCCGCGGCGGCACCCCTGCGCCTGGCCCCGACCCACCCGGTCGCGGCCCAGCCGCGCCACGCGCTGAGCAACGCCTTCGGCTTCGGTGGCATCAACACCAGCGTCGTCTTCGGGGCCGCCGCTTGAGGCCCGCGAGCCCGTAGCGTGCGGCCCGCCTCTCAGCGCCTGACGGCACGTCGGCGCTGAGGCGTGCCGTACGCGTGGGGGTGCCCCCGAACCAGGCCGGTCATGGTGCCGGGCACGACACCCGACGAGACCACCGACCCACCCGGCGGGCCCGGGCGGGCTCGGCCGCACCCACGCACCCGTGCCCACCCACCCGGCACCCGGCACCCGGCACCCGGCACACCCAACTGCCGGCCCGCCCGGCCCGGTTACCCTGGGCCGGGTGGGAACCAAGCGCATGCGGATACGAGCGGCCGAACTGGTGTCGCTGGAGGGCCAGTCAGGATCGGCGTCAGCCCGTACGTGGGCCGAGTCGGCGACCTGGTGCTCCCTGGTCACCGCGCTGCCCGTACCGCCTCCGGCCGGCGCGGGGCGGGTACGCCCCCGGCGCCGCCCGCTCCCCCGCGTACTGGCCACCCTCGGGTTCGTGGCTGCCTCGCCCCTGCTCCTCGTGGCGGCCATCGAGGGGTGGAACGGTCCGGCGCTCAGCGCCAAGGCGCGGCGCGCCAGGAAGGAGGCGCGGGAGGCCGCCGAGCGCCGCGTGGCGGCGGCGCGCCAGCAGGGGCTGTACCAGACGTTCGACGGCGACTGGGATGGCGCGGCGGGGCAGACGCTGCTGTCCTGGTACGCGCGGGCACCCGACGGGGAGCGGCTGATCGTGCCGACGGACGAGGAGTTGGTACTCCTCGCGGCCCCCTCGCGGGTGTGGTTCACGGGCCGGGCCCGGCGGCTGCGGATCGTGGCCCGCGTTCCGTACCGGACGGCCAGGCCCGACATCCCGCGCGACGCCGACCAACACCTCCCGCGCTTCCGGCTGTCCTTCCCCGACGGCACGTGGCTGACCCTGCTCGCCGACGACGACAACGACCAGGTGGAGCGGTTCTTCCGAACCTGCCGGTCGATCGCGCGCCGCACGCCCGCGGGCTGAGCCCACGACACACCCTGGGGGCGGACTCGGCGCCCCCCGGAGCTGACAACGTTGCCGGTATGGGTGTCTCCGGTACGGGCGCCGCCCTCACCCCAGGGTGGGTTGCTCGGCCATCGCCTGGCAGCAACCCGGGTCAGGCTGGTCTCCGCGCGGCGCCGGGTCGTCCGTCGCCTCCGGCGCGCTGGCGCAGGGCGCGAAGCGGGGGTCGGCTTCCAGGTCGGGGAGGAGCGTCGGGCATCTGGGAGTCCAACCCAACCGCTGCCGGGTCAGGTCGTTCGACGCCAGGTTGTCCAGCGAGACGAGGTCGGCGAGGAACTCGAAGTGACAGCCCGCCTCGTCGGGAGTCAGGCTGACGACCGGCACCCGTAACCGGCGGCCGATGACCTCGGCGATGGAGCGTAACGGCACCCCCTCCTCGGCGACGCCGTGCAGGATCGAACGCGCCGGGGCGGCCTCCACCGCCAGCCGGAACAGGCGCGCCGCGTCCCACCGGTGCACCGCGGGCCAGCGGTTCGCCCCGTCGCCGACGTAGGCCGACACACCCCGCTCGCAGGCGAGGTCGACCAGGCGCGAGATGAGCCCCCGGCCACCCTCGCCGTGCACGGCCGGTGCGAGCCGCACGACGGAGGCGCGCACACCCTGTTCGGCCAGGGCCATGACGGCGTTCTCCGCCGCGATGCGGGGCGCCGTCGATCCCGGAACGGGCGGGACCTCCTCGGTCCCACGGCAGCCCGGGGCCACCATGGCGAGGAGCAGCGTCGCCGAGGTGACCACGAGTGGCTTGCCGGTGCCCGCGAGCGCCGCCCCCAGCGCCTCGACAGCACCCACGTCCAGCTTTCCCGCGTCCACGTAGTCGGAGACGTCCCGACTGAAGGCGAGGTGGATGACGCCGTCCGTGGCGGCGGCGCCGGTGCGCAGGCTGTCGAGGTCGCCCAGGCAGCCGCGGTGCACCGCCGCCCCGGCCGTCGTGAGCGCCGCGGCGGCCGTGTCCGAGCGGGCGAGCCCGACGACCTCGTGCCCGGTGGCGATGAGTTCGCGGACGACCGCGGACCCGATGTATCCGGTCGCTCCGGTGACGAATACGCGCACGTGAGAAGACCCCTTGGGTGAGTTCACGTCACCCCGCCGCCGGACGGGCGACGGGGCACCAACCTTCACACGCTAGGAACAGCACAACCGCGCGTCCAAGGCCCGTTGCGCATGGTGATATGCGCATCACACATCGTTGCAGGCGATCATCCCCCGAAGCAGCCCCGGTGGCCACTCCTGGCCACGACCGTGGCCGGTTCTTGCCACGTTCGCGAGAGGGCTGACGGGCCCTCACGCCAGCCACTCAAGTCGCCTTCGCCGCAGGTCACTTGGGACTGACCTCCGGCACCGTGCCGTGGTCGCCGATCACGACGGCCCCACTGGTGAGGTCTGCGCTGACCGCGTCACCGAACGCGCCACTCCCTCCGACGCCCCACGCGATCTCCGCCCGCGCCACCCCCGAACCCGTTGTCGCGCGCCACGACCCTGGTCCCCGGCAGCGACACGCGTACCCGCCAGCCCGGACCTGGACCACCGCCCGCCGCGTCAGTCGCGTCAGTCGCGCGCCATCATCGGGTCGCGCTTCCGGCCCCCCTCCCACCCACGGGCCCCTGTGCCGCCCGGCCGCCGGGGAGGCGCCGGCTCGGGCGCACCGCACGCGCGCCGAGCGGGCGAGGCAGCGATGCGTTAGTGGAGCGTGAGCGGCGGGGTGCAGAGTCGGACCGGAGTCGCGGCCGGGCCCCACTGGTCGCCCCCGTCGGGGGGCTGGGGCGGCGAGGGGTACCCGGCGCGACGCCGACGCCTGCGACGGCGAGCGGGCCCGTACCTGACCGCGCCCCCGACGCCGGGAGACGCGGGGCGACAGCGTTCCAGGACGTCGGGGGCGCGGACGGGTCGCGGCGACGCGGGCCATGCTGCCCGGCCGCGACCGGGGCTCAGACCTGTGCGCCCTCCGCGACCATGGCACGACACTCGGAGTGGCCCCAGCGGGTTCCGAGCTTGGTGATCGGCTCGCCGACGGCGTACGACTTCCCGCACGGGCAGGTGCCGGGGAACTTCGCCTTGATGGTGCGCGAGCCGCCGCCCGACGACGTCCGGGCCGGCCGCTTCCCCGCGCCGCCGGAGCGCGCGCGGGCCGGCGTGGCGCGCTGGGGCGCGGGCACCGGCGGTTCCGTGGCGCCGAGCGCGGTACCGGCGGCCTCCTGGCGCACGGCCGCGTCGCTGGCGGCCTGGTCGGCGATCGCGTTCAGCGGGTCGCCGTCCACCTGGTGCGCCGGCACGTACTGGAACTCCACGTCCCGGTCCGCCAGCAGCGCGTCGATGGCCTGCACGAGTTCCTGGTTGGCGACGGGCTTGCCGGCCGCCGTCTTCCAACCGTTGCGCTTCCAACTGGGCAACCACTGGGTGACGGCCTTCATGGCGTACTGGGAGTCCATCCGCACCTCCAGCGGCACCCCGGGGTCGACCGCCTCCAACAGGCGCTGTAGGGCGGTGAGTTCGCCCACGTTGTTGGTGGCACGGCCGAGCGGCCCGGACTCCCAGCGCTCGGGGCGGCCATCCGCGTCCGCGATGACCCACGCCCACCCGGCCGGACCCGGGTTCCCCTTGGCCGCCCCGTCACAGGCGGCAATGATGCGATCAGACATCCTCCGATCATGCCTTACGCACCGCCGCCGACGAACCGCCGCCCGACTCCGGCGACGGCGCGCGGCGGGCCCGCCGGGGGCGCGCGGTAGCGCGGGTGCTCAGGACCCGGGCACGCCGGGCACCCCGCTGACGGACGGCCTCGTCGCGCCGCCGCCCGGAGTCTCGTCCTTCTTCCACGGGCCGATGCCCACCCGCCCCGTCGTACCGATGTCCAGCTCCGGGGTCACCATCACCGGGGCGGCGCCGGGCTTCGCCCGCACGCGTACGTACGGGGCGTGCGCGGGCTCAGTCGTGCCGTTGTCGACGGTGTTGCGCCAGACCAGGACGGCGTAGGCCCTCTCCCCCGGCCGCAGGGCCAGCGGCTGGGGTTCGCCGTCCGCCCCGGTGCCGGTGGCGATGGCGCTGCCGCCGTGCAGAATCCGCACACCTTCCAGCGGCTTGTGGTCGTCGTCGAGGAGCTGGAGTCGCGGATAGCCGTCGAGCCGCGTGACGCGCGTACCGCAGTTCTCCAGCCGCAGGCTCACGGCACGCAGCCCCATCGCGGCGGAGCCCTCGTCCGCGTGGACGCGCACGCCCGACGCGGGACAGGACCCGGCGCTGGCGGGCGCCTCGTCGGCGGGGACGCCCCTCACCTTCGTGATCTTCACGCCACCGCCCTCGGCCGGGGCCCCGGGCAGGTCGTCCACGACGACGGTGCGCCGTACGGTCCGCCCCGGCGGCACGGACGCCACCGTCTGCTCCGTGTTCGCCAGCGCCTCCCCAGAGGCCGACTGGGCGGTGAAGCCGATCGTGTACGTGAAGGGTTCGGCCTCGTGGTTGGTCACCTGGAACTGGGCACAGGCACGCGGCCCGTCGCCCACGGTGATGACCGTGACCGCATCCACCAGCCCATCGCCCTTGACCGGCGTGGGGACCGACGGCCGGGGCGTGGTGGACGCCCCGGAGGACTCGGCGGGGCAGGGGCGCGCACTGGCGATCTCCGTGGGGCCCGGTCCACGCGGCTGCGACGAGCCGTCGCTGCGCGAGTTCGCCTCCTGTGTTCCACAGGCGGTGAGCAGCAGAAGGCCGGCGACGGCGACGGGGCGGGTGAGCGAGGCGGCAGGCATCCGCACAGTCGAGCAGGACAGGACCACACAAGGTGGTGATAGGGGTCACACGGGCGGTAACAAGCCTGTCACAGACAAGCGGAGTGATCCGGGCGCGTGGCGGTCGGGTGGCCGTCACGGGCGGGGACCGCCCCCTGCACAGAGCGGGGACCGTCCCCGGCGCAGAGCGAGGGCCGGCGGCGACCGTGACCCGGGTTCCGGCCATGCGCCGCTGGGTGTACGCGTGACCGCGCACGGCGAAGCACCCGCCACGTCGCCCCGCACGTTGGAGGGCCACCCGTTCGGTCCCACCCCAGAGGTGTGACCGGCGAGGGTTGCCCAGGGTGGGGAGGGCGCGTCGGCGTGGGTGGGTCGTCCCCGGGGTCACGTGTCGGGCGCCGGAAGCCGCGACGTTCCCCGGCCCGAGTCGACCGTGACCATGCCAGGGAGACAGCACAGTCACCGGAGGTCGTTGATGGTCGAGCAACACGAGTCACTCGGGACGACGACCGGCGCGGCCGACGGAGCGGAGGTGCCGCCCGGGGGTGTGACCGAGGCCGCCCGGCGGGACGCGTGGCAGCACGACGGGTTCTCGCACCGCGACCTCAAGGTGATGCAGTTCAACATCTGGCTCGGCGGCAGCCAGGTCGAGGGGGGCCGGGCGGGGATCGCCGACACGGTCGCCGCGGTCGAGCCGGACGTGGTCACGCTCAGCGAGTCGAACGAGGAGCGCGTGAACCATCTCCTGGAGGACCTGGCCAAGCGCGGGCTGACCTACTTCGGCGAAGACCACCCGGTCGATCCGGCGGTGATCTCACGATGGCCAATCATGGAGCACGTGTCGTTCCCGTCCTGGTCGAAGGTGGTCATCGCGGCCGACGGCATCGAGATCGCGGTCTACTCCGGGCACCTGGAGTACCGCTACTACGTCACCTACCTGCCGCGCGGCTACGGCGGCGGCACGCCGCCACCGCTGCCGACCCACGAGTACGGCTGGAAGAAGATCCCGACCGGTCCCCTCACCGATGCCGAACTGATCATGCGGCTCAACGCGGCCTCCGGGCGCACGCAGGTGACGGAAGGCGTGCTCGCGGACGCCGGGAGGGAGCGGTTCAGGCGGCGGCTGACGCTGCTGGCCGGTGACTTCAACGAGCCCTCTCACCAGGACTGGGACCACCGGACCGGGCACCTCTTCGACCACCACGGCACCGAGGTCACCTGGTCGACGACCAAGGCGATCGAGGACGCCGGGTTTCGCGACAGCTACCGCCAGATCCACCCGGACCCCGTCCGCACGCCGGGCTTCACGTGGCCGAGCGACAACCCGGGCGCCGACATCAGCCAGCTCACCTGGGCGGCCGATGCCGACGAGCGGGACCGGATCGACTTCGTCTTCTTCTACCCGGACGAGCGCCTCCAGCTCCTCGACAGCATCCTCGTCGGCCCGTCCAGCACCATCGTCCGCAGCAAGCGCGTGAGGAGTCAGGCGAGGACAGGTTCTGGCGCCCCACCTGGACCTGGCCGACCGACCACAAGGTCGTCCTCAGCACCTTCCGGGTCGCCACGCGCTGAGCACCCGCCTCCCCGCGCCCCACGCCCGCAAGGCGCTCCCGTTGCCCGCCTGTTCACCGGCCCGCGCGGCGGACGCGTCTCCACCGCCGTCCCGCGCGACGCGACGTTCTCGGCCAGGGACGCCGGTCCCCCGACGGTCTGCGGGCCCCGATCCCAGCAAGAGCGCCCGAGCCGGCCGAAGCCGGCCCGGGCGTCCAATCAACACACCTGCGCGGAGGTCTACTTGACGATCCGGTAGGCCCGGTGGATCGTCTGCTTCAGGGTGTTGCCGGCCGCGTCCGTGAGCGTCGCGCGCAGAGAGACCGTGCCCGCCTTCGCCGGGTGGCGCAGGACGAGGCGCTTGCCGTCGACCGCCTTCGCCGGCTGCCAGGTCCGGCCGTCGTCGTAGGAGACGGAGAAGGCCAGCTTGCGGGCGGTGCGCGCGGTGGCCGCGCCCTCGACCGTGAACGGGACAGAGAAGCGCGTACCCGCCTTGGCCGTGCTCTGCGAGGACAGCCGGGGCGTGAAGCGGACCACCGACAGTGGCAGCCGCTGCCCGGCACCGGTGACGTGCGCGGAGGTGAACGTCCACTCGGCGGCGACCCGGGTGGAGACCGACGAGAGGGCGGTGGGGCGGGAGACGTCCGTCGTCAGCCGGTACGTGCGCTGGGCGGCGGGGAGTTCGTACGAGATGTCGGTCAGGTCCGTGTTCGCGGCGAAGATCTTCGTGCCGCCCGCGTAGAGGGTGCTCCTGGCCTTGCGGTAACGGGAGTCGCCCACGTGCCCGGCGCCGTCGGAGAAGAGCGGAAGGTACGCCGTAAAGGTGTCACCGACGCGGACCGCGCCCGGACGGCCCTTGTCACCGGTCAGCGGGCCCGTGAGATGCGGTCCGAAGACGCCGGTGTTGAAGCGCTCGGTGTACTGCTTGCCCGCGCTGTACGCCCGGGGGTTCGCGGTCCACTGGCCGGCGTCGTGCACGCTGTTGCCGTCCGCGTCCGTGCCACTCATCTGCTCCACGGAGTACCGCCACCGCACGCCCGGCAGAACGTAGTCGGTGAGGGTGGCGGGCAGGGAGAACTCGGTCGGGTTGAGGACGTCCCAGAATTGGCCCCCCGGCGTGAGGGGCGTGGCGACGAGCGACCCCTTCTTGTCCTTGGCGGGCTCACCGACGGGGAGGGTGACCTTGGCGAACTGCGAGCGCTTCAGGTTCGCGGTGAAGCCGGTCAGGTCGCCGGTACGGTTCACCGCCGGCCGGTAGCGCGTACTCCCGTGCGTCCAGACGCCGTTGTACTGCGCGAACGCCTCGCGGGCGGGCAGCCGGGCGCCGAACTGTCCGACGCGCAGCTTGCCGAAGCTGTCCATCTCGTACGTGCTGAAGCTCCGGTTCCGGTCGATGTCGAACCCGTAGGTGAAGGTGGCAGCGGTGTGCTTGGCCCTGGCGTCCGGCACGGTGATCCGGACCGGTTCGGCCTGGCGGGCGTCCATGACGAGGGTGGTGTCACGGGTGAGCGAGAACTTGGGGTTGAGGAGGAGGGCCAGGCCCCCGGCGTCTGGGGTCGCGCCCGTGTCGATGCGGCCTTCGAGGCTGTAGCGGCCCCTGGGGAGCCGCACGGTGAACTCGCCGTCCGTGTCGTCCGAGTAGTCGTTCCGGATCTCGCTGTCCAGCCTCTGCACCCCGGTCTCGGACCGCCCGGCGGGCTTCCCCCTGAGGTCGAGATGCCTGACGGTCAGGTCGTACGACTCGACTTCGCGCTGTACGCCGACACCGGTCCGCGCGGTGACGCCGGCGCCGTCCGTCGCGGTGACCGAGCCGCCGAAGCCGCCGTCGGCCGTGCCCGCGCGGCTGTCAGCGGTGACCTGCGCGGTCGCGGTGCCGCCCGCCGGGACGGTGAGCCGCTTCGGCGAGACCTCGAGCATGCCCTCGGCGGCGGGCCTTCCGTCCTCGCCGTACACCTCGGTGGTGAGGTCGAGGATGAGGGGGCGGTCGCCGTCGTTGCGGTAGGTGACGGTCTTGGTGACCGGCCTGTCGTCGGTGTGCGGCCACTGCTGGGTGGGGAAGCCGAGGGTGGCCGGGCTGGTGGTGAGTCGCTGGTCGAGGGCGTGGGCGATGTCCGTACGGCCCGTGCCCTGCGCGAACGCCGAGACGCCGGGGGTGGGCTTGGCGGACGCGGTGAGCGCGGCCTTGAGGCGCTCACCGGTCCAGTCGGGGTGACGCTGGGCGAGGATCGCGGCGGCACCCGCGACATGTGGGGTGGCCATCGACGTTCCGCTCATCGAGACGTAGCCTTCGGCGGCTGGAGCGCCCTCCGTGCCCTCGGCGGCCTTCGCGGCGACGATGTCAACGCCGGGGGCGGTGAGGTCAGGCTTGAGGGAACCGTCCGCTGTCGGGCCGCGGCTGGAGAAGTCGGCCATCGTGTCGGCGCGGTCGACCGCGCCGACGGTGAGCGCGGCGGCGGCGCTGCCCGGCGAACCGACGGTGCCGGCGGCGGGGCCCTCGTTGCCCGCGGCGATCACGAAGAGGGCGCCGGAGGTGGCGGACAGGTCGTTCACGGCCTGTTCGAGGAGGTCGTCACCGGGGGTGTCGGGACCGCCCAGGCTGAGGTTGATCACCTTGGCGCCCTGGGCGATGGCCCACTGCGCACCGGCGATGATCCCGGACTCCTCGCCGTAACCCTCGTCGTCGAGCACCTTGCCGCTGACCAGCCGGGCGCCCGGCGCGACCCCCTGGTACGTGCCCCCGGAGTGCGCGCCGGACCCCGCGACCGTGGACGCCACATGCGTGCCGTGACCCACCCGGTCGACCGTGTCCGTCGCCTCGGTGAAGTTCTTCGCCGCGTCGATACGGCCTTTCAGGTCCGGGTGCGTGTCGTCGACTCCGGTGTCCAGCACGGCGACCTTGACGCCCGTGCCGTCGTATCCCGTCGCCCAGGCTTCGGGGGCACCGATCTGCGCGGTGCTCCGGTCGAGGGCCGCCTCGACCTTCCCGTCGAGCCAGATCCTCTCGACCCGGTCGGCGGCGGCTGCCCTCTCCCGCGCCGTCCCCCCGCTGCCGGTGAGCGTCTCCCACAGGTCGGCGCCCTTGGACTTGCGGGCCTTCAGCGCGTCCCCGTTGACGCTGGGCAGATCCCGGCTGACCCGGGCTCCGGCGGCGGACAGCGTGCTCGGCGCCAGGGTGCGGCCCTTGGCGTACGTCACGATCAGTGGGAGGTCGGGGCGGGCCGCGTCGTCGTATCTCCACTTGACCAACTGCGTCACGTCGAACAGCCGCCGGTCGGCGGTGCCGTTCGCGAGGAGCCGCTCGGCGTCACGCGGGACGACGTAGGTGCGGTCGGCGCTCCGCGCGATGCGGAAGGCGGTGCCTTCCCGACCCTTGCCGGGCCGCACACGGGTGACCTGCCCGGTGGCGTCCAGCGTGACCCGGTCACCGGTGACGAGGGTGACTGTTCTGGCCTTGTCGAGGGCGCGGGCCGTACCTGCCGTACCGCTGTCGAGCTGTGCGGCCCCGGATTCCGGGGTGCCGAGCAGGGCCGCGGCAAGGGCGGCGGCGACGGCGAGAGCGGAAGCCGCACTCGCTCGCCTCTTACGGTGATTCAAGGCATTGCCTTTCTCTCTGGACCTTCGGGCATGGCGAAGCAGCCCGGCGGACGGGATGAGGAAACAGAGGGGAAAGAGGCGCCCCTTCGAGGGGCGCGGGGCGTACGAACTCAGAAGAGCCGCTTACGACCCCAGAAGAACATGAACGCCACGACACCGGCGGTAAGGGCGAAGAGAATCGACGCCCCGAACCATTGCATGGCGTTCATCTGCGACATCGGGAGGTACTGCACCGACCAGCCCACGACATCGGCCTTGTCCAGGCACACCTGCTGTGCCGCGTCGGTCTGTGCCCCCGAACAGGTGCTCCAACCCATCAGATCCCCGCTGCCAGTGACATACGACCGATCGATTTCGTAGGCGCTGTACGGGAGCGATGGGAACGCGTTTTCGTCTGTGACACCCGTGTTCGTCGTGACCGTGACGACGTTGCCGAGCGACAGCAGGAAGTGCTCCCAGACAAGCTGGAGGACGATGGTGAAGCCGAAGGTGACCACCATGGCCGTCAGCGTGCGCCGCAGGACCATACCGATCGCCACCCCGCCGAAGACGGAGAAGAGGGTGAGGGCGACAGGCACCGGGCCCGTCGTGTTGAACGCGGCGCCCGAGGTCCATTCCATGACCGCGGCCTCGGACTTGACGGGGTTCCACCACCAGCCGAACACCGCCGACAACGCGCCCGTGCTCACCACGACCACCAGTCCGGCCAACGCCAGCTTCGTGGCGAGCCAGCGGGTCCGGCTCATGGACTGGGCGGCGACCAGCTTGGCGGTGCCGTTCTCCAGGTCGCCCGCGATGAGCGGGGCGCCGAGGGAGACACCGAGCAGGATGGGTAACGCCTGGAGACCCGTGGAGACGAAGGAGAACGCGTCGTTGTACTGCCGGAACCTGCCGCCCGCCTCGTAGAGGTTCTCGGTGGGGTAGCCGTAACCATCGAGGAAGTCGACCAACTGGCCGCGCTGGTAGACGATCCAGCCCACGAGGAGCGCGGTGGCGACGAGGGTCGTCCAGAACGCGGCCCGGTGCTGGCGCCAGACCAGCCAGGTCATACCGCTGAGTCGGGGGCGCCGGTTGGACTCCGTGGTGGTCACGTCCGAGGTCCCGTCGGTGGTCCCGTTCTTGCCGTCGCTCGTGGAGCCGGTCGAGGTGCTGGTCGAGCTGCGGGTGAAGGTGCTCATGCCGCCACCGCCCCGGTGCCTAACCCCTGGCCGTGGACCTGGGCGGTGGGGGTGATCAGCGGTGGTACGTCGGGTGAGCGGAGATAGGCGAGCAAGAGTTCCTCCATGGTCGGGGCGTCTATGTCCCAGGGGCCGGTGACCGGGCCCTCGGTGCGGATGAGCGCGGTGAACTGCCGTCCGCTGGTCCGGGACTCGACGAGGGTGTGGTGCCCGAGGGCGGAAGGCATGCCGTCACCCTCCTTGGCGCCCGTGACCAAGGTGTGCACGGACATCAGCTCGTCCACGTCACCGGCGAGGCGCACGCCGCCACCGGAAACGACAACGAGGTAGTCGCACACGTTCTCCAGTTCGGCGAGGACGTGGGTGGACATCAGCACGGTGGTTCCGCGCTCGGCGACCTCGGCGAGGAGGGTGCCCATGACCTCGTGGCGCACGACCGGGTCGAGGTCCGACATCGGCTCGTCGAGCAGCAGCAGGTCGGGGCTCTTTCCGAAGGCGAGGGCGATGGCGACGCGCGTGCGCTGACCTCCGGAGAGGGTGCTGATCTTCGCGTCGAAGGGCACGTTCCCCGCCCGGATGATGGCCTCAGCGGCGCGCTGGTCCCAGCCGGGGTTCAGCTCCCGGCCCAGACGCAGGGTCTCCGCCACGGTGAAGCGGCGGAACAGGGGCTTCTCCTGGGCGAGGAACGCTGTGCGCCGACCGGACTCCACCGAGCCCGCAGCCTCACCGAACAGGCTGATCGAGCCGTTCGTTGGTTGCAGAACGTGGGCCGCGATGCTCAGCAGCGTGGTCTTGCCCGCTCCGTTGGGTCCCATCAGGCCGCAGATCCGTCCCGCCGGGAGCCGGAAGAAGCAGTCCCGCAACGCCCAGCCCCGCCGGTAGCGCATCCCCAGCCCGTACGCCTCGATCGCGGCTTCCCCCGCGTACATTCCTTCACTCACCTGTGCTCCAGGTTGTCGTGGCCCTCGTGGACCCCGTTGTCGTGGACCCTGTCGCCGCCACGTTCCCGGCGGCGTACTGCTTCTCCATCGCCGACGCGACCAGCGCGGCCACGTCCTCCCGCTCCAGACCGGCCCCGGCCGCCTTCGACATCCACGCCACCAGCTCCGCGTACAGCGGCGAGTCGGTGCCCGTCTCGGGGCGGCCCAGCGTGCGACGTACGAAGGTGCCCTGACCCGGTCGCGGTTCGACCAGACCCTCGCGCTCCAGCTCGCGATACGCCTTGAGGGTGGTGTTCGGGTTGACCGTGCTGGTTTCGGCGACCTCCTTGGCGGTGGGCAGCCGGTCACCTGGCACGAGTACGCCCAGCCGGAGGGCCTGCTTGGTCTGCTGCACGATCTGCTGGAAGGCGGGGACCCCGCTCCGCCTGTCGATGCGGTACTCCAGGATCACCACCACCATTCCACTACTTGATTAGTGGAATGATGGTGGCGGGGTGCGAGGACGGTTGTCAATGCCGCCCGGGGACGGGGAAAAGCGGGTGGGAGGTGCGCTGGCCGTCTCTTCCTGGGACATCAGCGGACCGGGAACAAGGCATGACCAGCAAGGGAGCCTGATGGTGGCCGCTCTGACGACGGCCCTTGCGCAGCGTCTCCAGCCAGGTCTTGTCCGGTCGATCGAGTTCGTAGCCAGATGATGAGGGCTGCGACGGTTGTGGTGCCTGGGTAGCCGCGCTTGTCGTAGCCGGGTGGCGACGGCCCGGGACTGCTTCATGCGGTTGATGGCCCGTTCGACGGTGTCGCACTTCTTGTAGCGATCACCGCGCCGGTGGTACGGCCCCCGGACCCGGACTTCGCCGCGGTCCCGGAGAACCCGGAGATGTGTTGGCGAGGGTGCTCGCGCGCCGCCATATCACGAGGTCGAGGAGCTGAACCCCGCGGCTGCGCCTGCGCGCATGGGGCACCGCCAGGGTGAGTACCTGGCCGAACATGATTTGGAGCTGTGCCGCGAGGCGGTCGTCGGCCGGGCCCCTCGGCGTCGAGCGCGGCGGACGGGCCCGTGGCTGCCACGCCCAGCGGTGTCGGCCAGGCCCGCAGCGGGTGGGCGATGGTGCGTAGCGTGGTCAGCGTGGCGGTCGCGCCCTGGTCGCCCGCGGCCACCGCGACGCAGTCGACCAGGATCTTCTCGCCGAAGTCCGTGGGGCGCATGCGCCACCCACATTGGCCGCGGATCAGGAGCTGCCTCCGCGGGTCTCGTTCCAGGTGCCGGCCGCGATAGCGGTGCTGAGGATGTCGGTCTTGATCGCGGCGGGGGCGACGCCGTTGATGCGGATGTCGTCGGTTGCGTACTCCAGCGCGGCGCACCTGGTCAGTCCGACCACGGCGTGCTTGGTGGCGGAGTAGTTGGCCGCGTAGCGCATGCCACCCAGGCCGGCGATGGAGGCCAGGTTGATGATGGCGCCGCCGGGGTTGTCCTGGGCCAGCATCTGCTGGATCTGGTACTTCACACCCCAGAAGACGCCGAGCACGTTCGTGGTGAGCATCTGCTGGAAGCGGCTGGTGAGCTCGTCCGCCAGGCGGCCGGTGTCGAGCGCGATGCCGGCGTTGTTGACGGCGACGTCGAGCCGGCCGAAGCGCTCGACGGTGGCCGCGACCAGGGCGGCAACTCCCGCACTCAATCGGGGCAGACGACGTGCGTAGCAGGCTCCGTCGTGCACCATCGCGCACACCGTGTGGTCCCCAACTGGTCCCCAGAGCTGGTCCCCAAGGAGGCTCGTCAAGCTCTCGGCCTGGGGGAATCGCTTGTGTCATCGCCGACGTAGCATCTGCGAAGGAATCTCGCGATGCGGAACTCGTGGACGTCCAGGTTCCACAGCAACTGACCGCTACTCGGGGTGAGAAAAGCAGCACCCTCCCTCACAATTCCCGTTTAGCTCCCCTGCCCCCCGCATCGCCAGTCACTTCATAGACCTCGTCCACCTCGCGGCCCACATCCACCATCTCTACCAACACTGCCTTCCAGAGCGGTACCAAAAAGGATCACCAAGACGTCACACGACACAGCTCGTCTCAACACCATCGACGTTTTCCGGCACGCCGCTGCTTATCCCGGCGGCACGATTGATCACTGCTCCAGGAAAACCCCCGAGCATGCCCTGGAACAGTGCACTCACACGCCCTGGCCTGGGGCTTCACGAAGCGTGACGCGACGGTCCTCAAAGTGCCTGATGGCGTATGAGGCTTGAGCCCTCGGCGCGCCAACCGGCCCCTTACGTTCTACTACGGGAAAGGAAAGGGCATGCGTGCCCGGCACGTTCACGTCCGTACGGTCGTCGACCCCGCAACATTTTCCATGGCTTAATCATCACTGGTGCGCGATGACGCGCTTGGTGTCGTATCGGCTTTGGATGTACAACGGTTCAAGATGGAGGCGCATCGTGCTCGCTCTCGGAATACCGTTAATCCCGGCGGAAGCAGCCGTTTCCCCTGTCCACACCAGGTCGGCGTCGCACGACGACAGCCGTTACAACGCGAACGTCCGACTCCCGTGACGGCCCCGGCTGGGCGCCCGTCGACCGGCTCCCTCGGCTACGAGGAATTCGCCGCCCTCTCTCCCACCCGGCGGGAGGACGCGGTACGGCGGACGCCGGGCAGCGCGGGCTGGTCGGAGACCGCGCGTATCGCCTTCATGCTGGGTCGACCGCGCACCTGCGTACCCGGCAACCTGGCCTTCGCGCTCGGCTGGGCGGCGGCGGGTGGCACAGTGTCGCCCGCGTTCTTCCTCGGCCTGTTCATGTCCCTCGTGTACGGGCTGATGGCCAACCTCTACAACGCGTACACGGACCTGGCCGAGGACAGTCGGAATCTGCCCGGGCGCGTGTGGCTGGTGCTGCGGATGGGGCATCGTCGGACGCTGTGGATCGGCCACGCGGCGTCCGGCACGCTGATCGTGCTCACCCTCCCGTACGGCGGTGTCCAACTACTGCCCTTGATGTTGTTGCTGCTCGTCGGGGCACACCAGTACTCGTTTCGTCCGCTGCGGCTGAAGGACGGGCCTGTCGTCGGCCTGCTGGCCTTCAGTCTGGCGGTGTTCGGGCCGTTCCTGCTCGGAGCCTTCGGCGCCCCCGGAGGTCGCCACGACCTGAGCGGCTCCACCTGGGCGCTGTTCGGTTTCCTGGTGGTCTGGTTCTCGGCCAAGGGCATGGTGAAGAACCTCCCGGACTTCGAGGGCGACCGCGAGGCAGGGTTGCGGACGTCCGCGACGGTCTTCGCCACCCGCGCGGCAGCGGCGCGCGCGGCGACGGCGATGACGCTGGTGGGTTACCTCTCGCCCGCCGTGTTCGTAGCCGTCGGGCTGCTCCCACCTCGTGACCTGTGGGCGCTCGTCTGGACGGTGGCGGCTCTGGTGCAGTGCCGGGCGATGGCCCGGGCGACGGAGCGGGCCAGAGCCAACGCCGTGCTCAAGGTCGACATGCTTCTGTCGACCGCGTTTCTCGCCTCGGTCCTGCTGCTGCACTCACCTGGCTGGGCCCCGGTGACGGGGGTGGCGCTCGGAGTCGCCTTGCTGTTCGGCAGCGACCTCCTGGCGCTGGACTCCCGGCGCCGGACCGACGTCACGACCCCCGCCGTTCCCTGAGGCCCTCGCACACCGACGTCCCACCGTGCCGGCTGCCCCGCCACGCGTCCACGCCGGCGTCGGGCGGCCCGCCCCGCGAAGACGAGAAGGAGACGACGCATGCCCGCCATACCCGGACCCCGGACTCCGGCACAGCTCTTCCGGGTCACTCGGGCCTTCCAGCGTTCGCTGCCGGAAGGGCTGGAACACCTTCATGACACCTACGGCCAGGTCAGTGCCTTCGGTCTCGGGCCCACCCGTACCCACTTCCTCTTCGGACCGGACGCCAACGCCCTGGTCCTGGGAAACGAGGAGAACTTCCGCTTCAGCGGCGCCTACGACATGCTGCGACCGATCGCCGGGGACACCGCTCTGGTCACCACCGACGGCGAGCCGCACGCCCGCCGCAAGCGCAAGGCGAGGCCCTCGTTCCACCGCGGCGGAGCCGAGGAGAGCACCCGTCTGATCCTGGCCGCCATCGACGAGGCGATCGACCGCTGGCGGCCGGGGCGGTACGTGGATGTGCACGGCACCCTGCGCTCCGCGATCCGTAGCGCCATGCTGCGGCAGTTCTGCGGAGAACGGCTGGCGGCCCAGGAGGGGACCCTCGTCGCCGAGCTGGAACGTATCCACGAACTGATGGACTACCCACTCCCGCGGCAGCTCGTGGCCTGGAAGCTGCCCAGCGCCGCGCGCAGAAGGGCGTTGGCCGCGATCGCGGCCGTGGACCGGCTCCTGTACGAGGAGATTCAGCGAAGGCGCCGCGAGGGTGACCCCGGCGGGCGTGGGCACCGGTCCGGCAAGGGGTCACGCGATCTGATCGCCGTGATGCTCTCCGAGGACGGGCCCGCGATGTCGGACCAGGAAGTGCGCGACATGGTCGTCAGCGCCCTGATCGCCGGCTACGACCCGGTCGGCTCGGGCCTGGGCTGGGCCGTCTACAACTGCCTGAACACGCCCGGCGTCTGGCAGCGGCTGCGGGACGAGGCACACGACGCGTCCTCAGGAGACACGTCCTCGGGAGACGGGGCCTCGGCGGCACGAGGCCGAGAGCTGAGCTACACGAACTGGGCGGTACAGGAGAGCCTGCGCACGCACCCGCCCGTGGTGATGAGCCCGCGCCGATGCGTGCGTAGCTTTCGCTACCAGGGTCACCTGATACCCGGCGGCAGCCTGGTGGCGGTGAGCGCGTACATCACCCACCGCTCGCCCGCCGTGTGGGCGCAACCGGACCGCTTTCTACCGGAGCGTTGGGACGCGTCCAGGGAGGGGTACCGCGCTCCCACTCCATTCGAGTACCTGCCCTACGGATACGGCGGGCGCCGCTGCGTCGGCGCGAGCATCGCCTCGGTGGTCCTGCCCACCGCGCTGTCCCGGCTCGCCCTTCGTACCACGCTCAACCTGCGGACTCGGCATCCGCAGTTCGGCGGCATCCCGGCACTGATCCCGCGTGACGGCCTGTTCGTGGAGGTGGAGGCGCCGCCGGTGCGAGAAGGGGCCGGCGGTGTCCTCACGAGGGGTCCGCGATGACGGCACCGCGCACGGCCGCGACAGGAGCGGTCGCCGTGCCCGACAGCGTCCGAGCCGACCACGCTTGGCGTATGCGGGAAATGATTTATGGTCACGTGCGTTCGCGGGCCGTCTGCGCTGCCGCCGAGCTCGGCCTCGCTGACATGATCGGCACCGGATCACCGACCGCGGCCGAACTGGCCACGGCCACCGGGGCCGACCCGGCCCTGCTCACCCGCCTCCTGCGCGCACTGGTCTCCTTCGGGGTGCTGAGCCGGGAACCGGAGGTGGGTGGCGAGGGGTACGGCCTCACCCCGCTCGGCGAGACGCTGAGGGCCGACGCCCCGGCGTCGGCCCTGCCGACGGCCCTGCTGGTGGCCACGACGATGGCCCCGGCCTGGGAACGGCTCACCGAGGTGGTCCGCCACGGGCGTCCGGCCTTCGCGGACGTCTTCGGCGTCGATTTCTTCTCCCACCTAGACGGCGACCCGTGGCTGCGGGGGATCTTCGACCGATCCCAGGAGAGCGGGCTCTCGCTCGAACTGGAGGGCTTGCTCCAGGCAGTCGACTTCACCGGCCCCCTGACCATCGTCGACGTCGGCGGTGGGGACGGTGCGCTGCTGACCAGGCTGCTGGGGGAGAATCGCCGCTCTCGCGGCGTGCTTGTCGACCTCGTCGCGGCACTGCCCGCGGCGGCTCGCAGGCTGACCGATGCCGGGCTGGCCGACCGGTGCGAACTGGTCGAGGGCGACTTCCTCACCGCCCTGCCCCCGGGCGGCGACCTCTACCTGCTGCGCCACATCCTGCACGACTGGGACGACGCGTCCTGCCACGTCGTCCTGCGCAACTGCCGCCGGGCGATGGGGCCGGAGGCCCGGGTTGTCGTCATCGACCACTTGGTGGACGAGGCGGAGGGTGACGGGCCGGATCAGGGGGGCGACGGCCAGTGGGGAGCGCTGATGGACCTCTACATGATGTCCCTGTTCGCGGGCGGCCGGGAGCGGACCGGGGAGGAAGTGGCCGACCTACTACGCGGGGCGGGGCTGACCCCCGTACGGACCACCCCGCTGCCAGGCGGCACCGGAGTGATGGAGGCACGAGCCGGCGGTTGCCCGGTAGAGACAGGGGGCGCGCGATGATGCCGGCCGGTCAGCGGGCTACCTCGACGAACGCCTGCCCTCGGCAGGTTCCGGACCGGACCTCCGCGACGGAGGACGGGGCGAGGCACGGGGCGCAGGCACCGCCGCCGGCCGGCGACCCGGCGCGGGTGAGAGCGACGGCGGAGGCTCTGGTGCACGGTTGGTTGGATACGTACATCACCCGGCCGCACGAGGAGTTGGGAAGGCCCGGCCCGGTCTGTCCCTTCGTCGCGCCCGCCATGGGCGAGGGGACCCTGCTCCTGCGGACGCGTCTGGGAATGACGGAGGCGGACGGCGACGACCTGCGGGCCGTGGTGCGGGACATGGTGTGCGACTTCCGCGCCCGGCGCTGGCCGCGGGCCAATGCGACGATGCGTACCCTCCTGCTGGCCTTGCCCGATCTGCCGCCCGCCGGTTGGTCCCTGCTGGATTCCGTCCAAGCGGAGTTGAAGGGAGAGTTGGCGCGTGCGGGACTGATGCTCGGACAGTTCCACCCCGCCTGCCCCGAGCCCGCGGCACGCAACTCCGCCTTTCCGGTGTCGAGGGGCCCCGTGCCCCTGCTGGCGCTGCGGAACATGGCCATCCACGACGTGCTCTTCCTCCACCACCACGGCGAGTTCTTCGCCGAGTACCGCAGGCGTTTCGGCTTCCGCTACGAGCGGGACACGGTGGCCGACCCGTTGCTGCGGAACACCTACCGGGAGGCGCTCGCGCGGCATGCGCCGAACGTTTCCGACGGCGCATCTCACCAGACGAACGGAGAGGCACAATGAGGCAGTTCGATCAGCGCTTCGAGGAGTACATGCGCGGCCACACCAGCGAGGCGAGCCGCTGGATGCACGTGGCGGGGATGGTCACCGCGGTGGGCGCCGCGGGCCTGGCCGGACGGCGCCGCAGCCCCAAGCTGCTGTGGGCCGTACCTGGCGCGTTCTTCAGCTTCGCCTGGAGTGGCCACTTCGTCTTCGAGAAGAACCTCCCCGTCGGCTTCACCGACCCCGGCGCGGCGTTCTCCGGCGACCTGAAGATGATCTTCATGATGCTCAGCGGTCGCAACGCCGAGCTGAAGGAACTGGTCCAGCGGCTACAAGCCGAGGCCGAACCCCACACCGCAGAGGCTGCCACGGAGGAGCGCGATCCCGCCCTGCGCGAGAGCGTCTGACCTCGCCCCCGGCGAGGGCCCACCGCCGCGGCCGGCGGACGAGGCGGGGCGCGGCCGTGGCCGCTGGGCGACCGACGGCTCCCGGCGCATTTCCACGGCTGGTGCGAGGGCACGGTGAGGAACTCCAGGACCAGGGGGGCTGGCCTGGGTGCGGGCTTCCTCGAAGTAGGCGTGCTAGCTCCTGCCAGTTTCTTCGTCCCCCGAGGCGAAGCGGGCCGTGAGGAAGGTTCGCAGTGCGGGGCGTGCGCCTTGACTCCCCGAGTCGTCCTCAGCGCCTCCTCGAACCGGGGGCGGACCCGCACCCGGGTGCTGATTTTTCGCTGTGGACCTTGTCCCTTGGGATGCCGTGCTTGCTGAGCGCGTCGAGCTGGGAGTCGAGTTCCTGCCCGAGGGTCGAGCAGCTCGCGTAGCCGATGCGGATGTCCGCGCTCGACAGGTCCGGGTCGATCGGCGCCGAGCACTCCGCAGCGCCTTCTTCAGCCGGGGCACCAGGGTGAAATGGCGGGTGTGGTAGGCGGAGGCGAACGCGCCGCCGCGCGCGCGGCATGGCGAGCCGGGCTGAGCGCCACACCTCGGACAGGCGTGCTGTTCGACGTCGTCCGCGTCCAACCGGCCGGCCAGGCAGGGCTACTGAGGGCACGTCATGGGCCCGGCCTTTCGCACAACGCAAGTCTCAGAAGGGGGCCCATCCCGCTACTGAGTGAGAACGGGCTCTGAGAACGAATCCGGGATCGATGGGGGGACCGGCTGTCCGTGATTGATCTTGCTCGCGCAAAGGAGCATGTGTGAGCGTAACCGCCTGCGAATCTGACTCTTGCTCGTGCACGGGAAGATCACCAGGAGGCTGGGCTCGGGGATCAGTGGGCCAGCCGTTAACGGTTGGCCCACTGATGGTGCGGCATTGAGCTTCGATCGATCAATCCGAGTTCGCCGTGTCGCCGGTGTCGGTACACCTAATTCGACGCCATTGCTCGGGTAATCCCCATCTCTGCGACGACACGCGCGATCGGGTGAGTCTTGCGACGCTCGATCAATCGGCGGCGCCCCTCCACGGACAACGGTGCGTTCGCGTGGGTCATGGTGTCGTCGAGGCCGTACGGGACGCGTGGTGTCGTGCACTGGTAACGATGAGCGAGACGTTCTGCCCACCGAAGCCGAAGGAATTGCTGAGCACGGCTTCCTGGGGGACGTCTCGTCGCTCTGCGACGACATCGAGAGCGATGTCGGGACCCACGCCGGCCGCGGTGATGTTGCGGGTCGGCGGGATGACGCCGTGCTCCACACTGAGGACGGCGATGAGCGCTTCGATCGCGCCGGCGGCGCCAAAGAGATGACCGAGCGCCGCCTTGGGGGCGGTCACGGTGGCGCGGCCGAAGACCTCCCCGATCGCGTGTGCCTCGGCAGCATCGCCGACCGGAGTTCCGGTGGCATGGGCGTTGATGTGGCTGATCTGCTCGGGAGTCAAACCGGCTTGCGCGAGGGCCTTCCACATGGCTGAGATCTGACCGGAGCCGTCGGGAGCGGGCGCCGTGATGTGGTGAGCGTCGGCGGCGATGCCAGCACCCGCGAGCACCGCGTGGACGCGCGCGCCTCGGGCGCCGGCATGCTCGGCGCTTTCGAGAACCACGACGGCAGCGCCTTCACTGAGGACGAATCCGCTGCGGTCCGCTGCGAACGGCCGGGACGCGGAAGCGGGTTCGGCGGTGTGGCGCGACAGTGCTTGTGCCTGAGCGAAGCCGGCAATGGTGATCGGGGTGATCGCGGCCTCGGTCCCGCCCGCGATCACAGCGTCCGCCTCGCCGGCACGGATGAGCCTGGCCCCCAGGGCGATCGCCTCGGCGCCGGAAGAGCACGCCGAGACGGGTGTGTAGACCCCGGCTCGTGCACCGTATTCGATACTGATCAACGCCGCCGCCGCGTTGGGCATGAGCATCGGGACCGTACGTGGCGAGACGCGCCGCGTCCCGGCCGCCTCCAGCACGTCGTCTTCCTTCAGCAGCGTCCGTACGCCCCCGATTCCCGTGCCGATCGCAGATGCGAGCCGGCCCGGGTCCACCTCCGGGGCACCGGCGTCGGCCCAGGCTTCGGCCGCCGCGACGAAGGCCGCCTGCTGCGAGCGGTCGAGCCGTCTGGCTCGCACCGGCGGCAGCAACTCGGCGGGGTCGATCGCCATCGTCCCCGCGACGGTGTCGGGAAGGCCAGTGTCCTCATGGCCGGGTAGGACGTCGCCGCGGATGCCGGACTCGCCGGCAAGCAGGGCTTTCCAGGTGGACGCCACGTCTGCCCCGAGTGGTGTGATCGCGCCGAGTCCGGTCACGACGACTTCAGTTCGGTGCATGCCCCTCAATCTTTCTTGTATGCGATACAAATGAACACCCTTGTTGTATCACATACAATTCTGATGTGGAGAAGAAGCGAACCGAAGCTCGGGCGACGTCGACTCGGCCGCGTGACCGCGGTCGCGCAACGAAGCATCGGCTGATTGAGGCAACTGCCCGGCTCTGCAAGGAGCGGCCCGGCGCTGAGGTGAGCGTCGCGGAGATCGCGAACGCGGCAGGCGTCTTCCCCAATCAGGTCACCTACTACTTCGGCTCCAAGGACTCGCTGCTCGTGCACGCCGCCTTTCTCGGCTTGCTGCACGACGCTCGACGGGTTGAGCGCATCGGTCGCCAAGCCCCCGATGCGGCGGCTTTTCGGCGCAACATCGCCCGCGCCGTACTGGCCATGCCCTCGCTCCCGTCGGTCGCGCGAGCACTGGCTTCCGGGATCTCCAAGCCCGAACTCGCCCCCGTGGTCGACCAGCACCTCCGGTTGCTGTTCCGGCAATCCGAGCGCTTCGCGAGTCAGCTCCTAGACGATCGCGGCTGGAGGGCCCGTCGACCGCTCAGCGTGGAGGCCAGGACGTTCTGGAGCACCGCGCTCGGCGCAGTGCTGCTCGTCCGCGCCGGGGCACACGGCGCCAACGCCGACCTCGACCTCGCCGGAGCGTTGACCATCCACGACGAACCCGATCCCGGTTAGCTCAGTCGGACACGCCGGTGACGATGTGCGCGGTCGCCGCGCGACAGTGGCCTTGTCGCGGTCGCCGTGTCTGCCGTCGCCGACGAACTCACTGCTGCGGCTCGTCGTATTGATCACGAGCGTGGTTGACGCCGGTCAGGCTTGATCACGACGAAGACCTCCGGTGTGGTGGAGCTGTCTAGGACTGCACGACCGCTCCAGCCGGCGGCCTCGTTCGCCGTGGCCTCCGCCGCCAGGGCCGCGGAAGAAGCCGAACGCGCCCCGGATGACCGGGCCAACCTCGCCGAGCACAGCCTTCGATCAGGCAGTAGATCAAAAACGCTGACAAGCGCACCGCAGATCCGCTACAGAGAGTTACTTGCCACACTTCGCCGTAGATTCGGGATAACTGGGTCGGCACCGCGGACTGCACTCCGGCCGGAAAGGGGGACGGCCCGCCGGCTGTCGTCGCACAGCTGATCAGCGGCTGTTGCTCGGGGGGTAGACGCTGAGGTCGCCGTAGGCCGACAGAACGCCGGGCAGGTCGCCGGGTTTGTGCCGCAGGGTGGTGTCCAGGAAGGCGAGAGTGGTTGCGCCGACGACGCGGGGGCTCTTGGTGCGGCCCAGGGAGCCGACTATCGAGGGCACGGGCGGCAGGTACAGGGGGCCGTCCATGAAGGTGAGGTGGGCGGCGCGGGGGATGGTGAGCCGGTAGCTCGTCGCGGTGTTGAGCTTGAGGGCCCTGGTGAGGCGGGGCATGTACCGCGGGTCGGTTGCGGGGGTGATGGCCTGGGTGAGCGCGAGCGTCGGCTGACGGAGGGAGGGCGAGACGGGGCCGTGGGGGTAGCCGTCCAAATCGATGACGGCGTCGAACCGGTGGTCCTGCCGGGCTGCCTGCAGGGCGGCGGCACCACCCATGGAGTGGCCGGTGGCCGCGGCCCGGCTGGTATCCAGGCGTCCGGCCAGCGGGCCGGCGATCTCGCCTCGGCCCAGACGGTCCAGTTGCGTGAGGACGAAGCTGAGGTCGGCACTCCGAACAGCCGTCCAGTCGGCCGCCAGCTTGTCGTCCTTGTCCCGGTCGCCGGTGGAGGTGGTCCTGGTGTGAAGCGTGCGGCCGTCGGTGAGGACGACGGCGGCGGAGTCGTACGGGTGGTCGAGGGCAGCGACCAGATAGCCGTGGCTGGCCAGTTCCTCCGCCCAGGCGGTGTTCTGGGTGCGCACTCCGCCGGATCCGGGAGAGAACAACACGACCGGGAAGCGTCCGCCCGCGCCGGCCACCGGGGCGTTGAAGACCGAACGGGTGCGGGCGCGTGGGATGCCGTCGATCAGGAAGCCGGGCAGCCCGACCTGGCGGGCCAGGGCGTCGGCGACGGTGCGAGCCTCGTGCTCCGTGCGTCCGAGGTACTGGGCCCGCCGCGCGCCTGCGGGGCTCTTCTGCGCGGGATACCAGAGCTGGACCACGACCGTGCGCCGGTCGTGCGGGTCGGCGGTGAAGATCTCGGGGCGGCGTGGGTCGGTCCACTGCACCACACGGGTACCGACCGCGAAACGGCCCGACGGCTCGGGGAACACGGGTACGGGAAAGGCCCAGGCGGCCACCGGACCCGTGGCGATCAGGCCGACGCAGGCCACCGACCCGGGCAAAGCCAGCCACCACTGAGCACGCCACGCCGGCCGGCCGGTACGGCGTCGCAGCAGAGGAGAGAGAGCGAACGGCAGCGCGAGGGCGGCGCCTGTCAGTACCGGCAGCATCTGCCAACGGATCCCCACCACGCTCAGCACGATCGCGGACAGCACGAACACTGTCCCCGCCACGATCGTGGCGCGTGGGCGGACGGCATGCGGAAGCCAGCGCACCACCACCAGCGCGACGGCACCCAGCAGGACAAGGACTTCCAGAAGGGACATGTGCAGCCCCATGAGGTTCTCGGTCACCAGGCCATGCTCGGCGCGGGACACGCGCTGCCACATCGCCCTCGGGTCGCCATCGCGTACAGCCGGGAGTCGCAACCCAAGGCATGCCCGCGTGAGCGGCCTTGCGACCGAGGGCGGTGGCCGGGCTCCTCCTGTGGTCGTACTTTCGCGCGTTTTCTTCCGACGGTGGACTCATGCGTGCCGCTGGATCGCGGCCTACCGTGACAGGGCCGCCGCGGCACGTGCGGGCAGCGCGGGCTTACGCCCCCCTGCCCGACCCGGCTCCGGTTGTACGCGGGGGGTCGCCTCGGCAGAGGCCACCATGACGCTCAATCGACAGGGACGTGTGATGACCGAGGCGGCCACGGAAACCGGCAGTGCCCACCCGACGCGCTACCGGGACCGGGACCGGATGCCGCGGGCTGGGACAGCCGTATGGCCGACGAGGTACGCCGACCTGGCCTCCGCACGAGCAGCGCGGCCGATGAGAGCCGCCCGGCGCTGGGGCCACCGGTTGCCGCCCGTGGTGTGGGACTCGCTGTTGCCGGCGCTGCTCCTGCTCCACATCATGACCACGCACGCCCCGCACGAGCTCCCGGTGGCCCTGGCCCTCACCGCCGCCATCGCGCTGCCCTTGGTGTGGCGGCGCCGGGCCCCGCTCACGACGTTCGGCGCCGTGGCCGCCGCGGCCTTCGTCCAGTGGCTGATGGACGTCCAACTGCCGGCGGACATCGCCTTGTTGGTGGCCCTCTACACGGTGGCCGCGCACTCGGGTCGGCGCGGCACGCTTGTCGCCGGTGCCATCGTGGAGAGCGGGGCCCTGCTGGCCTGTCTACGCTGGGCGACGGAAGGCGCGTTCCTGACCCCCTTCGTCGCGGTGACCGCGATGGTCGTCGCCGCTGCCGTCCTCGGGGCGAACGTGCGGACCACACGGGCCTACCTCGCGGCCTTGGAGGAACGCGCCGCACGCCTGGAGCAACAACAGGACCAGCAGGCGCGGCTGGCCGTCGCCGAGGAAAGGACACGTATCACCCGGGAGATGCACGACATCGTGACCCACAACCTGTCCGTCATGGTCGCCCTCACCGACGCCGCCGTCTACGCACAGCACCGGTCCCCCGCCAAGGCCACCACCGCGATGCTCCAGATCTCCGAGACGGGCCGACAGGCCCTGACCGACATGCGACGCTCCTTGGGCATCCTGCGGACCGACGAGCCCGACGCGGAGCGCCACCCGCTGCCCGGCATCACGCAACTGGCAGCCCTGGCCGACCAGATGTGCGCCGCCGGGCTGCCGACCCGCGTCGAGGTTCAGGGCGGCCACACCCACATACCCGCCACCGCACAACTGACCGTCTACCGCCTGGTACAGGAAGCCTTGACCAACACCCTCAAACACACACCCATTGACACACACGCGAGGGTCCGGGTGCTGTGCTCAACCGAGACCATCACAGTGGACGTCACCGACAGCGGCCCGCACCCGCCACTCCCCGGCGCCACACCGTCCGGCCACGGCATCCCCAGCATGCGCGAGCGCGCAGCCGCCTACGGGGGGACGTTGCAGGCCGGACCGCTCCCGGGTGGCGGCTGGCGAGTCCACACCCGCCTCGACCTCGGCAGCAGCGGAGCGGCGTCCGCATGACGATCCGCATCCTGGTCGCCGATGACGAAGCGCTGCTCCGAATGGCCTTCAGCACGGTCCTGGAAACCCAGCCCGACATGGCACCTGTCGGCGAAGCCGCAGACGGCAACCAGGCCATACGCCTCGCCCGGGACCTGCGCCCCGACGTCGTCCTCATGGACGTCCGGATGCCCGGGACCGACGGGATCGAGGCAACCCGACAGGTCATCCGGATCTCCCCGCACAGCAGAGTCCTGATTCTCACCACCTTCGACCTCGACGAATACGCCTTCACCGCACTCAAAGCCGGAGCCTCGGGCTTCCTGCTGAAGAACACCAGGCCCGAGGAACTGCTCACCGCGATACGCAGCGTGGCAGCGGGCGACGCGGTGGTCTCCCCCCGGATCACCCGCCGCCTGCTGGAAAACCTCCGCCCACACATCCCCGACGGCAGCAGTGCCGGCCGTGATGAGCGGCTGAGCCGGCTCAGCGCCCGCGAGCGCGAGGTGCTCATCAAGGTGGGCTGCGGCCTGTCCAACACCGAGATCGCGGCCACCCTGTACCTGGCGGAGGCGACCGTGAAGTCCCATCTGGGGCGAATCCTGCAAAAACTCGAACTCCGCGACCGGATACAGGCCGTGATCTTCGCTTACGAAAGCCGCCTCATCCACCCGGCATGAGGTCGGCAGTCAGCGATTCGACACCGAGTTCGTCAAGGCGGTCGAGGGCGCCACATCGAGCCGCGCTCTCAGGGAGCGGACCACGACCGCCGCGAAACGGCTGACCCAAGGCGGCAGCCCGCAAGCCGATCAGCGCGCGGGCAGGTACCTGTTCACGAGGAAAAGTGCATTTTCGCAGGTCAGGCACTATAAACCACTGGACGGTGCAGGCACCTTCTAAGCGCCTGCTCCATCGTTGTCGTTCCTGGCCCGCCGGCGGCAACGGTGGACGGGAAGAGGCGGGACGGCTCGGTTGTCGGGGCACCGGAGCTACAGACGCTCAACGGCACTGGGCGGTCGGTGCACTGTGGCGACCTCGTCGTGTTGACCGCCTGGGACACGAACAGGGGCTCGCCATCTCCAGCCCCCGTTATGTTTTTCGCGGTCCTGCAAGAGGGCCGCTGGCCTCCGGGCCCGGCATGACTGTTGCCCCCTGTCGATGGGATGACCTGGGGGGTGGTGTCACCGGGTCCGAGGGGTGCCGTCGGAGACGCTGATCAGAGGTCCGGCCACCGTCCGGTCCGGCGTAATGCCGGACAGCTCGCGGGCGGCAGGTCTGCATAACGTGGATGCGCGAGTACGACACCGCTGCCGAGGCCGGCACCGTCAACACCTCCGGGAGGGCGCGATGTTCGACACCGAAGACGTGGGTGTGTTTCTGGGCCTGGACGTCGGCAAGAGTGCCCATCACGGCCACGGACTCACCCCGGCGGGCAAGAAGGTCTTCGACAAACAGCTGCCCAACAGCGAGCCGAAGCTGCGGGCCGTGCTCGACAAGCTGGCCGCGAAGTTCGGCACCGTCCTGGTGGTCGTGGACCAGCCCGCCTCCATCGGCGCTCTGCCTCTGACCGTGGCCCGGGACGCGGGCTGCCAGGTCGCCTACCTGCCTGGCCTGGCGATGCGGCGGATCGCTGACCTGTATCCAGGCGAGGCCAAGACCGATGCGAAGGACGCGGCCGTGATCGCGGACGCGGCCCGCACCATGCCGCACACGCTGCGCTCGCTGGAGCTCACCGACGAAATCACCGCCGAACTCACTGTCCTGGTCGGGTTCGACCAGGACCTCGCCGCCGAGGCCACCCGCACCAGCAACCGGATACGCGGCCTGCTCACCCAGTTCCATCCCAGCCTGGAACGCGTCCTCGGCCCCCGCCTCGACCACCAGGCCGTCACCTGGCTGCTGGAACGCCACGGCTCCCCGGCCGCACTGCGGAAAGCCGGCCGCCGCAGACTCGTCGAACTGATCCGGCCCAAAGCCCCGCGCATGGCCCAGCGGCTGATCGATGATGTCTTCGACGCACTCGACGAGCAGACCGTCGTCGTCCCCGGCACCGGCACGCTCGACATCGTCATCCCCACCCTGGCCTCCTCCCTGGCCACCGTCCATACCCAGCGCCGGGCTCTGGAAGCCCAAATCAACACCCTGCTGGAGGCCCACCCTCTTTCCCCGGTCCTGACGTCGATGCCCGGCGTCGGCGTCAGGACCGCCGCCGTCCTGCTGGTCACCGTCGGCGACGGCACCAGCTTCCCCACCGCCGCCCACCTCGCCTCCTACGCAGGACTCGCCCCCACCACGAAGTCGTCGGGAACCTCTATCCACGGTGAACACGCACCCCGAGGCGGAAACCGGCAGCTCAAACGCGCCATGTTCCTCTCCGCCTTCGCCTGCATGAACGCCGACACGGCCTCCCGCACCTACTACGACCGCCAGCGAGCCCGCGGCAAGACCCACACCCAGGCCCTCCTCCGCCTCGCCCGCCAGCGCATCAGCGTCCTGTTCGCCATGCTCCGCGATGGCACCTTCTACGAACCCCGCGCCCCCAAGGACGTCGAACTCGCCGCATAACCCAGCGAGCCCGAACCACCCCAAACCGAACCCGGACGCCTTGACGAAAGACATAGAGGCACCCTCTTCCTCAGCCTCGCGCTCCCCTTCTGTTGTTGCCCGGCGCAGCAGCAACATAGCTCGAGAACGCCGGTTAGCTAAACCGGCGTTCTCGGAGACGATTATGCCGTCAACGTCCACCGCCGAGCACGGTCACGGACCTAAGCGGCTAAGAAAGCGTGTCGCGCGTTTCAATCCAAAAGCAGCCGAACACGTTCTCTATTCTTAATAGTCGCCTTTGGATAATTCTGCCTTTCCGTCTAGCGTCCCGCACTTTCCGAGAGAATAGCCACACTTGCGCAAGAGCCACATGTCGGACATTGTTAATGCTGAACCGAAAAACGAGAAGGAGGTCGAAGCCTCCTCGGTAACTTCTCGAGGCTGCGCCGTCTCACCTGGTAGTCAAGCGTCTCTACTGACTGGCAGCTGGTATTCAACCAACGAACTCGCTGCTCGTCTGCAAGTGGACGCCTCATCCCTGCGTCGCTGGCGCACTGCCCAGCCTCCTCAGGAGCCGCCTATCGTCACGGTCTCGGAACGCGTCGTCATGTATGACGCCTCAGACGTCGAAGAATGGCTACATGGCCGACGCACTGTCCCTGCTAAGGGGCTCAATGGCCGATAAGACCAACGTTCCTGTCGGTGTCCCGCTCTCCACCGATATTGAGTACCATCCTGATCGCCCGACGCCCTATCGGGCTCGTGTCCGGTGGGCCGATCCAACCACTAAGCGTCGCCTGTCACTGTCCGAGGGAAAGGGCAGCGAAGAAGAAGCGCAGGAATGGCTTCAGGACATCATCGAGGCAGCACAGGTCGGGTTGAGCCCGTCGCTGGCCACCATGAAGCTCGCCGAATACGGCGAAGCGAACATGGACCTCGCCCTGCGCGGCTTGGAGCCGAAAACGCTGGACCCGTACCTGGCGGGTTGGCGGATGCGTGTTGTCCCTGCCCTGGGCCACTTCGCCGTGCGGATGATCACCAACGGCGCCGTAGACCGCACTGTGCAGAACTGGATTGCCGACGAGCACAGTCGCTCGACGGTGAAGAACTCCGTCGCCGTGCTGGTCCGCGTCATGGAGCAAGCAGTCCGTGACGGCATTGTCAAGGTCAACCCCGCCCGCGTTACCGGCTGGCAGAAGGCGTACAAGCAGACCGAGGACGAACTCCTCGACCCGCGCGCGCTGGCCCTTCCCGACTGGGAGGCACTCATCGCGCTGGCCGACGCGCTCGTAGCCGCCCCCCACGACCGGCACCGTGGCTGGGGAGACGTGGTCATCTTCGCCGCGTGCACTGCCGCACGCATCGGTGAGGTCTCAGGTTGTCGCGTCCCAGACATGGACACCACCCAGTGGATCCGGACCGTGCGACGCCGGACCACACCCGCCTCCGGTAGGCCGACCACCACCCAGCGCTACCCGCACCCGGACGTACACAAGATCACGGCCGCCCGGGCAGCGCTCTCCTCACGCTTCAACGTGCTCCGCGCACCACGCCCGCTGACAAGCCCAGTCATCAGGGCTCGCTGACCTCGGTCAAGGACGCTGGTCCCCAACTGGTCCCCGGGAATGAGGAAGGGCCGGTTTCGGAAGATTCCGAAACCGGCCCTTGACCTGCGACTCTCACGAGTCGGGACGACAGGATTTGAACCTGCGACCCCTTGACCCCCAGTCAAGTGCGCTACCAAGCTGCGCCACGTCCCGATGCTCTCTCGTCTGGGGCTGGGCCCCGGCCGAGCGCGTACGAGAACAATACCGCACCGCACCGGGTGGTCGTGCCCCCGTTTCCGCCCGTTGATCTTCCCGTCGGGCGACTCCGACGGGCCCCCGGGCGGCACTCAGGGCGGGTTGAGTAGGGGTACTCATGTGCGCGGGTCACCGCGCGGCGACGCTACGTGCATGACGACACCTTCCATCCAGCGGCCCACGACCACCGCGTTCTTCGTGCAGGCCGCGCTCTCGTTCGCCCTGTCGCTCGGCGCCGTCGCCTTCGGGATCACCAAGCTGTCCGTCGGGGCGTGGGAGCGCGGGTTCCTCGGGCTCGGTCTGGTCTTCGTGGTCACCTCGACGTTCACGCTGGCCAAGTGCATTCGGGACCGCCAGGAGGTCGAGGAGGTGACCAACCGGGTCGACAAGGCGCGGATCGACAAGCTCCTCATCGAGCAGGACGTCTTCAAGCCCGGGCAGGTGTGAGGGCCCGAGCACGTCCCGTACAGGGTGTGTGACGCGGCCCACGGCGCGGCGGCCAGGGGACGGACCGGCCGCCCGCCGCCCCTAAGAAGGGGAGCGCGTGGCCGGCCGGCCCTTGGCGGTTACAGGTCGGCCCGGGCGTCGCCCGGGGCCCGCGCCGCCGTCGGGCCCTCCGTCTGCGCGGGCTCGTCGCCGAGCAGGTACCGGGCGCCGGCGCCCTGATCGGCCGCGGCGTCGTGCGGGTTGTAGAGGGAGCACTTGCGCAGGGACAGGCAGCCGCAGCCGATGCACCCCGACAGGCGCAGCTTGAGCCGCTCCAGGTCGGCGATCTGCGCGTCGATGCGCCGACTCCAGACCCGCGCCACCGCGTTCCACTGGTTGGCGCTGGGGGCGCGGTCCTCGGGTAGCCGGGCCAGCGCGGCGCCCGCTTCGTCCAGCGAGAGGCCAACCTGCTGGGCGGCGCGGATGAAGGCGACGCGGCGGAGCGTGGCGCGGGCGAAGCGGCGCTGGCCGCCGGCGGTGCGCTCGGAGTGGATCAGCCCGAGCTCCTCGTAGTAACGCAGCGCGGAGGTGGCCAGCCCGCTGCGGGCCGCGAGTTCGCCGATCGTCAGTCGGTCGTGCTTCGACGTCATGGCGTGCGAGCGTAGTCGCCGCCCGCCGCTGGCAGCAGTGCCCTCCGCTGCGCCAACAGCCCCTCCCCCGCTGGCCGCCGGGGCGGCGGCGCCGACCCCGACTGCATCGACGGCGACGATGCTGTACGCTCTTGACCTGCAACGACGACGGCAACGCGAGGGCGCGGCCGACGTGGGACGCATCGGGACGTGGCGCAGCTTGGTAGCGCACTTGACTGGGGGTCAAGGGGTCGCAGGTTCAAATCCTGTCGTCCCGACTCGTGAGAGTCGCAGGTCAAGGGCTGGTTTCGGAATCTTCCGAAACCAGCCCTTCCTCATTCCCCGGGGACCAGTTGGGGACGGGTCGCCTTCCGCCCTGATCGGAGCCCTCCTGGGCCGCCATGGCCGCCATGTGCCCAGGCCACGCGCGGTGTCCGTCAGCGTCTCGCCGCCGCCCGGGACGACGCCCGGTTCGCCGAACAAGCGCATGGCCGCACTCGACGCACGGATCGCCGCACTGCCCGCCGCTCCACCCGCGCGGTCCATGGACGCATCTCCCCGTTCTGCCAGGCGAGGGGCGGAGCACGCGGTGTCGGTAGGGGCTCTACAGCAGGGCGCCGCCGGACACTTCGAGGCGCTGAGCGGTGACCCATCGCAGGTCCTCGGAGGCGAGAGCGGCGATGGCGTCGCCGATCTCCCGTGGTTCGCCGACGCGGCCGAGCGCGGTCTGTGCGCTCAGGTTCTCGCGCAGCCGCGCGTCGTCCCGCATGGCGCCGCCGTTGAAGTCGGTGGCGGTCGGCCCCGGGGCGATGGCGTTGACGCGGATCCTGCGCGGCCCCAGTTCCACGGCCAGTGTCCGGCTGAGGACCTCGACCGCCGCCTTGGAGGCCGAGTACACCGAGGTGCCGGCACTGGTGTGGCGGCTGAGGGAGGAGGAGACGTTGATGATCCGTCCCTCGTCGGCCAGCACGGGCGCGAGCGCCTGGATGAGGAAGAACGTGCCGCGCACGTTGGTGTCCATCACCGCGTCGTAGTCGTCGACCGTGACCGCTTCCAGCGGTCCGAACAGTCCGATCCCGGCGTTGTTGACCAGGACGTCCAGCCGGGTCGCGTCCCAGCGCTCCAACCGCGCGGCCAGGTGGGAGACGAAGGCCGGAAAGGAGGCCACGTCGCTGATGTCCAACCGCAGCGCGGCAGCCGTGGCGCCGGTTTCCTGAACGCTCTCGACCACCTCCTCGGCCTCCTGCGCGTCGCCGCGGTGGGTGACGATGACGCGCAGCCCGTGCCGGGCCAGCGCCTGGGCCGTGGCCCGGCCAAGGCCGCGATTGCCGCCGGTTATCAGTGCGATCTTGCCTGACCCCATGAGTGCTTCCCCTCCGGGAACGGAACGACGCCGGCCGGGAGTGCTCCCGCCGGTCGAGGCGAGTCACTCGACTCGCAACCCTGTCCACGTAACCACCCGCTCGATGGCGAGTCAAGTGACTCGCCTCGGGGTGGGTCATACTGGGCCCATGACCGCAGGACTCTCCGCGCATCATCAACGACTCGCTCAGCGCAAGCGCGAGGCGATCACCGCGGCGGCCACGAGGCTGTTCCTGGAGCGGGGCTATGACGGGACCTCGCTGGCGAAGATCGCGCAGGAAGCGGCCGTCTCGAAGTCCACGCTGTTCAAGCAGTTCCCCACCAAGGCGGCGCTCTTCGAGGCCATCGTCACCGAGTACTGGAAGGGTGGGCCGGACCCGGCGACGCCCACGACACACCCCGGTGACCCGCGCGCCGGCCTGAGCGCGATCGGCCGCCAGTACGCCGACCTGATCGGCCGGCCCACGATGGCGGCCCTCTTCCGCATCGTCATCTCCGAACTGCCGCGCTTCCCGGAACTGGGACGGGCTCAGTTCGAGCTGGGCAAGCTGCCGTACTTCATCTCCGTCCAGCGCTACCTGGAGGCCGAGCACGCCGCGGGCACAGCGGTGGTGCCCGACGCGGAGAGCGCCACCAACCAGTTCCTCGGCATGATCGCCAACTACGTCCTGTGGCCGCGGATGCTGCTCGCCGACTGGAACCCCGCACCTGCCGACATCGACCACGCCGTCGACGAGGCGGTCACGACGATGCTCGCCCGCTACGGCCGCGGCGCCGGCGACCCGCGGCACTCCTGAGGACTTCGGCGCCGCTGCCGGGTGCGGACGGCACCCGCCCCCTGGGACGGAAACGGCCAAGGCTTCTGGCTCCGCGCCGACGTGCCGGAGTCGGGCGCGATGTACGGACCTGATCAGTCGCCGAGTGGATCGGTGTGTACGGGGAGCAGGATGCGGAACGTGGCGCCCTGACCGGGAGAGGTGTGGACTTCCATCCGGCCGTGATGGGCGGCGACCAGGGAGTGGGCGATGGACAGGCCCAAGCCGGCGCCGCCGGTCCGCGTCCGGCCTCGGGCGGTGTCGGCGCGGTAGAAGCGGTCGAAGACGCGGGCGGCCTGTTCGGCTGTCAGGCCGGGGCCCTGGTCGCTCAGTTCGAGGATCGCCAGTGTGTCGCGTGTGCCCACACCGATCCGGACCGGGCTGCCGGCCGGGGTGTGGGCGATGGCGTTCCCGATCAGGTTGGACATGACCTGGCGTAGCCTCGCCTCGTCGCCCAGCACGGGGGCGGCTCCCGGAGGGCCGCCGCCGGGCCCGGTCAGGGTGACCGCCCGGTCGGAGGCGAGGGCTCTCAGGTCGTGCAGGGCGTCAGCCGCCAGGGTGCGCAGGTCCATGGGGGTCGGCTTCAGCGGCAACTGGGTGCGCGCGGTGGGGTCCTCGTCCAGGCGGGCCAGCAGCAGGAGGTCCTCGACGATGTGCACCAGGCGGGCTGATTCGCGCTCGATGCGGTTCATCGCGGTGTCGACGTCCGCCCGCTCGTGCATGCCTCCCATGCGGTACAGCTCGGTGAAGCCCTTGATCCCGAACAGGGGCGTACGCAGTTCGTGGCTGGCGTCCGCGATGAAGTCGCGCATCCGGTCGTTGGTGGCCGCCCGTGCCGCGTCACCGGCTTCGATCCGGTCGAGCATGCCGTTGAGGGCGGCGGCCAGGCGCCCCAGTTCCGTACGGGTGGAGGCCAGGTCGGGGACCCGCCTGGAGAGGTCACCGCCGGCGATGGCCGCCGCGGTCGTCTCGACGCGTCGCAGGGGACGCAGCCCGGCGCGCATGGCGAACCAGCCGATGACGCCCAGCAGGACGAGGACCAGGGAATCGATCACCAGCATCCGCAGTCCCAGGCTCCGGATCGTGCCGTTCACTTCTTCCAGTGAGCCGGCCACGACGATGCTGCCCGTGGAAGGCGTGCCCCTGTCCGTGTCCTGTCGCGGCGGCGAGGAACGCACCGGCTGGGCGATCACCCGCCAGTCGCTGCCGCCGCCCGACGCCTCAAATGGGTCACCACCGCGGGTCGCGACCGCCGCTGTGTCCAAACGCGGCAGCTCGGGTACGTCGCCCACGGCGGGGCGCAGGCTCCGCGACACCCGACCGTCGGCGTTCAGACGGGCCACGTACACGTCACCGATCAGCTGACGCTCCACCGCATCGCGCACCGGCGGCGCGGTGACGTCGGGAGCCTCGCCGAGGTCGGGGAGCCGCGCTGCCGCTGTGGCGGCCGTGCGCAACCGCTCGTCAAGCTGGTCCACAAGCTGCCGCTGGAGGAGCGTGATCAGCAGGACGTTGCTGGCCAGCAGGGCGGCCACCACCAGCAGCAGGCAGATGATCACCAGACGGGTCCGCAGCGACAGACGCGCGGCGCCGCGGCGCGTGGACGTCGTGGTCATCGCCTGGGCCTGCGCAGGACGTAGCCAGTGCCGCGCACGGTGTGGATCAGCTTGGTCTCTCCGGTGTCGATCTTCCGGCGGAGATAGCTCACGTAGGAGGCCACGATGGAGTCGTCGCCGCCGAAGTCGTAGTGCCAGACCTGGTCCAGCAGTTGTTCCCGGGACAGGACCTGCCCGGCGTTCTCCATCAGCACGCGCAGCAGGTCGAACTCGGTCGGAGACAGAGCGACCGGCACGCCGCCCCGGGTCACCTGATGGCTGTCGACGTCCAGTTCCAGGTCGCCCACCGTGACGCGGTTCTCGGGTGGGTGGCCGCTGGTGCGGCGTAGCACGGCTTGGATGCGCAGGACCAGCTCCTCCAGGTTGAACGGCTTGGTGACGTAGTCGTCCCCGCCCACTCTTAGCCCGCTGATCCGGTCCTCGGCCGCGTCCCGCGCGGTGAGGAAGAGGATCGGCGTGTGTCCTGTACGCACGTCCGGGCGCGCTCGCAGGCGGCGGGCGACCTCGAAGCCGTCGATGTCGGGCAGCATCACGTCCAGCACGATCAGGTCCACCGCGTGCTCGCGTACCGCTTCCAGCGCCTGTGCGCCGTTCTCGGCCGAGTCCACGTGGAAGCCGGCCAGTTGCAGGCTGGCTGACAGCAGCTCGCGCAGGGTGGGCTCGTCCTCCACGAGGAGCAGGCGTTGTCTCGTTGTCATGGCATCTGTCCCCGACCGGTGGTCTACTGCACGCCCAGTGTCCCCGCCGTGTCAGGCATCGCGCTTGCGGAACACGACGAACGCCGCCGCGAGGAGTGCGGCCACGCACCCGGCCATGACGCCGAGCCCGGCCCAGGGGCCCAGTACGTCCGGGTCTCGGACAGCGGTGATGATCTGTCCACCGGCGATGGGCGGCCAGAACTTCGAGACCCAGTCCCCGAGCGCGCCGGGCAGCGCGGGCGCGAATGCCTGGACGATGAGCATCGCGCCGAACAGCGTCGTCACCGTAGCCGTCGTAGAGCGGATCACCGCGCCAAGAGCCAGTCCGAAGAGGGCGGCCAGTGCCAGGTACACGCCACCGCCGAAGACGCCGCGCAGTGCCACACCGTCCGACAGCGCCAGGTGTGGAGCGCCCGCCCCGGACAGCGCAGCCTGTCCGACGAGAAACCCGCCGAGCGACACCACGATCCCGACCGGCAGTGCCACCCCCACCAGCACCAGGGCCTTCGATGCCAGGACCCGGGCCCTCTGTGGCACGGAGGTGAGGGTGGGCACGATCGTGCGCGCCCCGTATTCGGAGGTCATCACCAGGCCGCCCAGCAGGCCGAACGCGATCTGCGCCACCAGGTAGCCCATCAGGCTGGTCGCCAGCGGATCGAACGCGGCCTGGTCGGCGGGCGACAGGTCCGCGTACTCGTCGCCTGCCGACGAGCCGTTCAGCGCGGCCAGGGCCACGGCGAAGGCCAGCGCGCCCAGGATCACCCACAGTGTCGACCGCATCGTCCGGATCTTGACCCACTCGGCGTGCAGGCTGTGCCAGAAGGTCGCCCGGCCCGACCTCGCGCTGTTCGACGCGGGCCGCCCGCGGCGCGCACGAGAGAGCGGCTTCACCGGAACCGGTGCCGGCTCGGGGTGCGTGCGAGGGTGGCTCATCAGTTCGTCTCCTTCTCGGCCTGGTACTCCACCGCGTCGCGGGTCAGGTCCATGAACGCCTTCTCCAGGGACACCTGACGCGGGGACAACTCGTGCAGCTCCACTTCGACCGCCGCGGCCAGGGCTCCTATCGCGGCGGCTTCCAGGCCGGTGACCACGAGCGTGTCGTCGCCCTCGGCCCGCACGCCGGCGGCGCCGGCCAGCAGCGGCCGGAGCGTCTCGGCCTGCGGGGTGCGCACCAGGACCTCGCGCTCGGAGTGCGCTTCGATGAAGTCCTTCATCGTGGTGTCCGCGATGAGCTTGCCGCGCCCGACGACGATGAGATGGTCCGCGGTCAGTTCCATCTCACTCATCAGATGGCTGGACATCAGCACCACACGCCCCTCGGCGGCCATCCTGCGCATGAGCGAGCGGATCCACACGATGCCCTCGGGGTCGAGACCGTTGAGGGGCTCGTCGAAGACCAGGACCGGCGGATCGCCCAGCAGCGCGGCGGCGATCCCCAGGCGCTGGCGCATCCCGAGGGAGAAGGTCCCGGCCCTGCGCCGCGCGACCTTCTCCAGTCCCACCTCGGCCAGTACCTGGCCCACGCGGCTGCGCGGGATCCCGTTGCCGGCCGCGAGGGCCAGCAGGTGATGGAAGGCAGTGCGGCTGGGCAGCACCGCGCCGGGGTCCAACAGTGCCCCGACCGCCTTGAGCGGGGCGGGCTGGGCGCTGTACGGCCGACCCTGCACGGTCGCGGTGCCTGAGCTGGCGGCGTCCAGGCCCAGAACCATCCGGAGGGTCGTCGACTTGCCCGCGCCGTTGGGCCCCAGGAAGCCGGTGACCTCTCCCGCGCGGACGCCGAAGGTCAGGTCGTCCACGGCGAGGACCTCACCGTAGCGCTTGGTCAGTCCACGTACTTCGATCATCGAGTCTCCACAGGCCAGCGGTGGCAGAGGTGCCCGCGACGACCACGAGCACCGCACCAGCGTCGCCCGCGGACATGGGAGCGCATGGGAGAACATGAGCGCCGCATGGCACCGCTGGCCCGGTGACCTGCGCTCATCGTGTCGCCGGTTGCCTGCGGAGCAAGGTCCTCACATGGAACTCACACGTTGGCCCGCTGCCGCGGAGGCAAGATCGGTCGCGTGGTACGCGATCCCCATGACGATGCCGAACTGCTGACCCTGGTTCGCCGCTATGTCACACCCGGACGGCGTTACCTGAAGCTCAGCGGCAGCTTGCTGCGCATGGAAAGTCCCGAGTACGACCGATTCATGCGAGATCTCCGTGAGGACGCGGGACGTATCACCCCGGAAGAGATCGCCACGCTCCTTGAGGGCAGTTGGCGAGAGCGGAGAACCGCGGCTTGGCTCGTGGCTGTCTCCCGCCGGACCGAGTTTCGTGAGCGTCTCGGGGAACTCCTGCTGTCCAGCGAGGTCTGCTGCGTTGGGCTGGCCTACAGCGTGGCCCTGGCGAGTTTCGGAACGGCGCGGGACGCTGACCTGCTCGCCGCCTACCTCGATCGCTACCTCTGCCGCCCTGACCTCGGATACGACCAGGCCGTCGTCATGGGCGCTCTCCAGTTCATCGACCTGAGCCTTGGAGGCGGTCAGGTCGACCGTTTCCTGGGACCGGGCGGCTTGTGGCAGGAGTGGCTCAAGGAGGCGCCTCACCAGCAGGCTGACACGGACCCCGCCCCCCACTTTCTGAGCCTTACTCGTCGGCTCTGCGTGTTCGTCGACGAATGTGCCGAGGCGCTGTGAGCGCCCCCCTCTCCTGGTGGCCTCTCTGAACCATGGCCGCCGCCCGGCGGAGCGGTCAGATCTGCGTGCAGACGCGATGCAGTCGAGCCAGTCGCGTCTGGCGTATCCGGTCCGGCGGATGGCGTTGCTGACGCTGGCGCCGGCGAAGTCGGTGAGGACGGATCCCCTCCGGGACGCCGAGGCGCTCGGCGAGGGCGGCAACGTCATGCTGGACGTCGCCCCCGTACCGCGTCAGCGTCCCAGGACGCACCGTTCAGCGGGTACCGGGTAGCGGAGCGGGAGCGGCTGCGCGGTCGTCGCGTCAGGCGGTGCGGTTGCGGCGTGACGTCCGGCCGCCACCAGGGCGGCCTGGCGGGCGATACGGGTACCGAGGTACTCGGCGGTGCCGATGTCGGCGGCGTGGACGGTGTCGGCGCCACCGTCGAGCGGGGTCTGGGCGCCGGCGCCGCCCCAGAAGCCGAGGCGGTTGAGGTCGTTCTCGGAGGCGGTGGTGGAGTTCCAGCCGGCGGCGAGGCCGAGGCTGACCCACAGCATGCGGTGCTGGGCGGCGAAGGTGGCGAAGAAGGCGAGGGTGCTGGACTTGTCGCCGGCCTTGGACGCGGAGTTGGTGAAGCCGGCCGCGAGCTTGTCGGCCCAGCGGCCTTCCGCGAAGCGGCGGCTGGTGGCCTCGGCGAAGGCGTGGAACGCGGCGGACGCGCTGCCCATGTAGGTGGGCGAGCCGAAGACGATCGCGTCGGCGTCGTCCAACTGCTGCCACTGTGCGTCGGTGATGGTGTCCACCGGAACGAGGGCTGCATCGGCCCCAGCGTGCGCCGCTCCACGCCGGACCGCCTCGGCGAGGACCGTGGTGTGGCCGTAGCCGGAGTGGAAGGCGACGACGACTGAAGGAGGCGGGGTGACGAACTCGGACATGCGAACTCCAGCGATTCACGCGGTCGGACACCGCGATGGGGGAAGACGGAGGTGCTCGGCCGGGGTGTGCGTCGCCGACTGCTTCGGACCGTGTCCCTGACGCCGACGTGCTCCCCGTGCACTGTCGACGCTACGACGACTACTCAAGACGCAAGGACGCTGACCGTCTGGCTTTTATGACCGATCGTCTACGGTGACGCGATGGATCCCATCGATGACGTCCTGGCGGCGAGGTCTGTCGAGGACTCGCGGTACGTCAGCGTAGAAGCCCGCGGAGCCTGGGGTATCTCCTTCAGGTCGCCCCATACGACCTACGTGATGATGATCAGGAGCGGGCGCTGCTGGTGGCAACCCGGCTCGCACGCCGAACCGGAACTGCTCGCCCCTGGCAACTGCTTCCTGGTACGGGCCGGCGCCGAGTTCGCCCTCGCGGACGAACCGGGGCGGTCCCTGGTCAGTTGCGAGAGCCTCCTGGCGTCTCAACCTGGTTCTCCTGTGCGCCACGGCACGGAGGGGCCGGTGACCGAGATCGTCTCGGCGCGGTTGGCCTTCGACACCGGTGCCGCCGAGCCGCTGTTGAGAGTGCTGCCTCCCGTACTGCGGCTCGATCTCGACGACTCGATCGGCGACGCGTTGCGTTCCACCTTCAGGCTGCTGGAGTTGGAGCGAACATTCTCCGGTTTCGGGTCCGGGTTCATCACGAGCCGCCTGGCCGACGCTCTCTTCGTGTACGCGCTTCGTACCCACGTCTCATCCGCCGACAGCTCACACGGGTGGCTGTCCGCTCTCAGCGACCCGCGGCTCGCGCCGGCACTGCGCGACCTTCACGCCGATCTCGCACACCCGTGGACGGTTGCGGAACTCGCGCGCCGAGCCGGGATGTCGCGAGCGGCGTTCGCCGCGGCGTTCAGGCGAAAGACAGGTGACTCGCCCATCAACTACCTCACCTACTGGCGCATGCACCGGGCGAAAGCACTGCTGCGTGACACGGAATCGAGCCTGCAACAGATCGCCCTCGTGATCGGTTACGACACCGACGCCGCCTTCAGTCGGGCGTTCCGCCGGCACGAGAGCATCGCGCCCGGAGCATGGCGACGCCGTTGGCGTGCCTCAGCCGGGGACTCGGGCGAGGCGGCCGAGTGACACCTGGCCGGGTCACGGCAACCGGACAGAACCGCCCGGGCGCGGCCTTCCCGCCCGGCCTCCTGCGGGCCCGTCCCCCGCGCGTGCGGGAAGCGGAGGCTTACAAGTTTCCAGGGCGGGCACGCGCAGGGTGACAGCCTTTACATCAGGATGAACAGGGCGAAAGGAATTACCGTGTCGTTTCTCTGGGCCATCATCGCGGGGCTCATCATCGGTCTGCTGGCGAAGCTCGTCATCCCTGGCCGCCAGCCCATTCCCTTGTGGCTCACGATCATTCTGGGCATCATCGGCGGTCTCGCCGGCAACGGACTCGCCTCCGCGTTCGGTGTGCGTGACACCGGTGGCATCGACTGGATTCGCCACTTCTTCCAGATCGGCATCGCGGCCGTCCTGATCTCCGCCCTCACCCCCATGTGGTTGCGCCGGCGGGCATGACATGAGGCGGCGGTCGGCCATGTGGGGCCACGCCGCGACCAGCTCGCGCGTGAGGTGGGCGAGGCGTTCGGTCGCGTCCCCGGACAGGGACGGGCCCACAGGGGTCCGGACACCTCGCCTCCCACCGTGGACCGTGCAGCGGCCGGGCGCGCGGGTCCGCCTGACACACCCAGCACTGCCCCGGCAGTGCGGGGAGTCGGCGGGCCAGCGCGCCCGGCCCACGCGGCAGCGACCTCGTCCCCGCCAGCCGCGAGGCGCCGCAGCACTCGCACGCACCGGACTCGGGCCCCGCGCGCGGGGAGCAGGACGGCGGGCAGGGCCGTCCGACGCGGCTCAGGGCCACGTGAAGAGGAACGGGGTGCTGGCTGAACGCGTGCCGTCCGGGCCGACGGCCACGACGTCGAGGGTGATGGTCGTCTCTCCCTGCTTCTCGAGTTGGTCGACGTAGTAGACGGTGTTGGAGGTGCCGCCGAGGTAGAGCGGTGACGCGTTCTGGGCGCGGCGGCGGTACACCTCGTAGTGGTGGACCGCCGGTTCGGGGGCGGAGGGCGTCCACGCCAGCCGGAGGCCCTTGCGGTTGTTGGGCAGTGCCACGGTGCCGAGGTTGCGGACGTTGGCCGGCGTGCCAGGCGTCCCGAAGGCTCCGTCGTGGACGGCGATCTGGCCGACGTTGATCGCGTAGGTGTCGACCGTCGTGGTGGAGACCGCCCGCAGGGCGAGTTGGACGACGGTCCGGTTGGCGTAGCCGGCCAGGCTCAGTGTCCTGGTCTCCCAGTTCGCCGATGTGGTGCTGCCGAGGTCGATGGTGGTGAACTCGGTGGGCTTGTCGCTGAAGGCCAGGGCGAGCTTGAGGTGCGTGGCGCCGGCGACCGGGGTCCGGAGGGCGACGGTGGCCTTGCTGGCGGAGGTGAGCGGCAGCCGGGTCTGGTACAGCCGTACCGTGGCGGCCTTGTTGGCCGTCAGCTTGCCGCTCAGGCGCAGACTGGTGCCGCCCTCGTAGGCGTCCGTGAAGGAGAACGACGCGAGGACACCGGCGTCCGCGGGCTCGACGACCCACCGGTAGGTGGGGAGGACGTCCTGGAGGGAGAGGTTGTTCCACCCGCCGGTGCGGACCTTCTCCCCGCGCCGGAAGTACCCGGTGCCGTGCCCGGTGTTGAAATGGGTCACGAAGGGCAGTCGCCGCACGGGAGTGGACTCGGCCACATAGCGGGCGATGCCCCGCCAGCCCTCAGTGGGCGTGGATGCCGGATTCCCGTTCGCGCCGACCCAGGTTTTCGCCTCCTTCGTGTAGAAGTCGGCCAGGTCCATCGTCTTGTACTTTCCGTTCACCTTCTCCGGCATGGACTTGTCCTCGGGGACGAAAAGCGCCACGGAGGTCAGGTGTTTCTTCCCCTGTGGGCAGGCCGTCTCCGGGTCGAGAGGGGTGGCCCACGACATCTCCACCCCCGCGTAGACGTCGTAACGGCTGCGTTTCAGTTCGCCGGTGGCCTTCTCCCCCGATGTGGTGAGCTTGCTCTGATTCCACCGGTAGTCGAGGAAGAGGGAGTCCGACACGCGTACCCCGCCGTCCTGCAGGAACATCTTGTTGGCGTCGTTCAGTTCGCCCTGCCAGTCGATCTTGCCGGAGGCGACCATGCTGTCGTACCACATGAATTCGACGGTGCTGGTGGCCCGCGCGTAGGCGAGCACGTCCCTGAAGCCCCGTGCGATGGTCGCGTCGGCGCCTTCGTCGCCGCCGGTCTCCTGATTGATGAACCAGCCCTCGAAGCCGTAGTGCTGGGCGACGTGGATCAGCTTGTCCGCCACCGGATACGCCGCACCGGCTTTCTGGACGAACTGCTCCAGCCACTTCTTCTTCCCACCCGGCTTTCCTTCCTGGGGAAAGAACACCGTTCCGTAGACCTTCACGCCGTTGCGGCGCGCGGCGTCGAACACCGGCGCGCTGGGGGCGAGGATGAGTCCCTCGCCGGCGGAACCGCCCCAGAAGACCAGGGTGTCCAGGTACTGCCAGTGGCTGAAGGCGTAGAACGTGTGGTCGTAGAAGCCCTGCGAGGGGTTCTTCGAGGTGTCGGCGAACACGCAGCAGGCGGCGATCCGCGCCTCGCCGGCCCGCGCGTTGGGGTTCGCCCTCAGCCCGGCGTTCTGCTCCCGGGGCATCAGGGGGACCCGGGAGCGGTTGAACGACGCGTTGGGGTCCGTGGCCGGGTCCCAGGTCAGAAGGGTGTCCGGGTGCCAGTGGGAGGCGTAGGGCGGGTCAGTGACCGACGGCAGGGCCGGGGCCGTCCTCGCGTCCGTCGCCACCTGAGTACCGGTCATGGTGATGTCCTCCTCCTGTCGCCGCATCGCGTACGCGACGGGGGATTCGCGCGAAGCGTGCCTTACTGGCACAGGTCTCTCAGGACGGGGCTCTTCTCACACGAGCGTCCGGCACTTTCACTCCAGCGGTCGGGGGCGTTACGGACGGCTCCGCCGGGGCGGACCAGGCTGCCCGCCAGGGCGAGCCTGCGAGAGGGCCCCGGCGTGGGCCTCCGCGCGGGCCTCGGCGTCACTCGGATGGCGTACCCCGGGCAGCGGGCGGCGGTCACGCTCGGAGACTGGAACTACCCAAGCCAACAAGAGGAGCGCCCATGACCACCGCCGCGGACATCATGCACCCCGGGGCCCAGTGGGTACCGGCAACCGAGACCCTGGACCGGGTCGCCCAGCTCATGCGGGAACTCGACGTGGGCGCCCTTCCGGTCAGCGATCCCACCGACCCGAACGAGCGGATGTGCGGCATCGTCACCGACCGTGACATCGTGATCGGTTGTGTCGCCGCAGGGCACGATCCGGCGCGGGTCACCGCGGGAGACCTGTGCAAGGGCACACCGCGCTGGGTCAGCGCCGACGCCGACGTGGACCAGGTGCTCAGGGAGATGGAGAGCAACCAGATCCGCCGCCTGCCGGTCATCGACGAGAACAAGCGCCTCGTCGGCATCATCAGCGAAGCCGATCTGGCCCATCACCTGAGCGACGACCAACTCGCGCAGTTCGTGGAGAGCGTCTACGCCTGACCGCCCGAGCCGAGCACGGCGACGCCTGCCGAGCGCGCCGCGCTCGCTCCCCGAGAGACCGCGCGACGCGGCCCGGCTACCGCTGAGGTGGTGTGGCCGGGCCGTGCGGGGTCGCCCGCGCGGCTTCGGCCGCCTCCCGCCCGGCGCCCCGCTCACCGGCGCAGCAGCGAGGGCGGCTCCTCCTTCCCCGGCGTCGGGGTGCCGTTGATCGCCGGGCCGAGCATGATCGTTCGGGAGACGAGGAAGGTGATCGGGACGGCGGCCGCCGCGGCGATCAGCGGTGACGCCTTGTCGTTCATTCCCGCGAGGTCGACCAGTACGTAGACGCCGCCCGTGGTGATGGTGAAGTTGGCGACCGTGGTCAGGGGGAAGAGCAGGAAGGTGCGCCAGGCCGGGCGCGTGCGGTAGGTGATGTACACGTTCAGGAAGTACGAGCCGACGGTGCTCAGCGCGAACGCCACGACGTGCGCCGCCAGATAAGGCATCCACCGCAGCAGGAGCAGGTAGCTGAGGTAGTACGTGCCGGTGTTGACGACTCCCACCAGGCCGAACCGCAGGAATTGTCCGGCGATCACCGCACCAGGTCCTTGATGTCTGCCGTCTGGTCCACGTTCGTGCTCTGGACGAGGTAGTGCGGGCGGCGCTTGACCTCGTAGTAGATCCGCCCGATGTATTCGCCGATCACGCCCACCATGACCATCTGCACGCCGGCCAGCGCGGTCATGACCACGAGCAGCGTGGCATAGCCCGGCGTGTCCACCCCGTCCACCAATACCCCGCCGACAATCCACGCCGCGTAGAGCACAGCGACGGAGAGCAACAACAGTCCCAGATACACCGCGGCACGCAGCGGCTTGTTGTTGAACGAGATCACACCATCGGCACCGTAGTTGAGCAATTGGCTGAACGTCCATTTGCTCCTGCCCTCCTCCCGTACCGCGTTACGGTATTCGAAGGTGACGCTGGGGAAACCCACCCAGGCGAACAGTCCCTTGGAAAAGCGGTTGTACTCGGTGAGCTGGAGTACGGCGTTCACCGCGCGCCGGGAGAGCAGTCGGAAGTCGCCGACCCCGTCCACGAGTTCCACGTCGACCAGTCGGTTCACCAGCCGGTAGTAGCCGCGGGCCATCCAGGTGCGGGTGACGCGGTCGCCGTCCCGGGTGCGCTTGGCGATCACCTGGTCGTGGCCGGCCTCCCGCAGCTCGACCATGCGCCCCACCAGCTCGGGCGGGTGCTGGAGGTCGGCGTCCATGATGATGACCGCGTCGCCGGACGCGTTGCGCAGGCCGGCGAACATCGCGGCCTCCTTGCCGAAGTTCCGGCTGAACGAGACGTAGCGCACCCGCGCGTCGGTCCCGGCGAGCCGCTTGAGCATGGAGAGCGTGTCGTCCTTGCTCCCGTCGTCCACGTAAACGAACTCGAACTCGTGCTGAATGGTGAGGAGCTCAACGACGAGGTGCTCGTGGAAGCGGTCGATCACGGCTTCCTCGTTGAAACACGGGACGACTATCGAGATCAGCATGATTCTCCCCGTACGGGTTCACGGTGGTCGGGTCCGCTCGGGGTGTGAGCGGAGCGCGGAAGGGTGGGAGCGGGCCGGTCAGTCATGGCTGGCCGCGCTGGTCGAGGGGTGGCCGGCCGGCGCGCGGCCGGTCCGCCGCGCCCGCCAGGCGCGCCAGGCGCCGATCGAGACGAGCCCGAGCAGCGCCAGGCCGGCGGCGGCGGCCCCGCCGCGCAGGCCGGGCGGCTGGAAGGTGCAACTCACGGAGGTGGCCTTGCCGTCGAGCGGCACCGAGACGAGGCCGAGGTAGGAGGTGGCGGGGCGGGCGGAGCCGCCGGCCGCGCACTCCCAGCCCTTGATGTTGGGCATGGCGACCACGGCGGTGCCGCGGCTGCCGGCGGGCACGGTGGCGCGCACGGTGGCGCCGTCCACGCTGACGTCGGTGGCCCCGCGGCCGGTCAGCCGGTCGGCGGCGGCCTTGAGCTTGCCGCGGTCCAGGCAGCCGATCGCGCCCCTGGGCACGGAGCCGCCGCGCAGGGCGGTGAGCGTGATGCGCACCTGGCCGTTGGCCGGGGTGCGGCCGAGTTCCTGCATGGCCGCGCTCCGCTTGGGCGGGTAGTCGCCCCGGAAGTCGGCCTGCGGGCCGCGCCCGTCGCGCAGGTCGGCCTTGCCCCAGTAGCGCGGCGCCCACAGGAAGACGGAGCTGCCGGGCCGGCAGACGGCCTTGACCTGCGCCGTCGGGTCGGCCGCGCGGTGCCGGGCCGGCACCCGGTAGCCGCCGTCGCGCGTGCGGGGCAGTTGCGGCCGATCGGTCAGGTGCAGCGTGTAGCTGGGGACGTCGTACACGCGGGCGCCGAGGAGCAGTTCCTGGTTGCGGTAGGCCGAGCTGCCGTACGCGGGCCGCGGCCCGGGCGGGCGCACGGTCACCAGCGGGGGGACCTTCTGGCGGACGGTGACCACCGGCCCGGGGTGGCGCGGGTTCCACCGCTGGTGCGGGTCCGGCGGCGAGTACAGCCGGGCCCCGACGGAGAAGATGACGTCGGTGACCGGGTTGTCCAGGCTCTGCACCGACCGGCCACCCGAGGTCCAGCCGCCGCCGAGCGCCGTCATGGTGCGGCTGAGCACGTCGGAGGTGAGGCTGCTGTAGTACTGCGCGCCCTGGCCGCCGACCATCATCGGGTCGTTGCCGACGGTCTGTTGGCGGCCGGGTTCGGTGCGGTAGGCGGGCCAGCCGTCCACGGCCTGGATGGCCGCGCGCTGCTCGCGCTGGCGCTCGCCCCAGGGCGCGTAGTCGTCCATGTGGGCCAGCCGCTTGCGGTCGCTGACGGCCAGCGTCGCGGCGGACTGCCCGACCTGCATGCCCACCAGGAGTACGGCGGCGAGCACCACGAGCACGGGGCGCCGGCGGGCGTCCGCGAACCGCCAGAGCGCGAGGGCGAGGGCGAGCGCGGCGGCGCCGGCCAACATGATCGGGACGGACCACGCGTACAGGAGTTGGCTGTCGCGCGCGGTGAGCGTGAGGGCCGCGAGGACGCCGCCGCCGCCGAGCAGGGCCCGCCAGGTGGGCCTGGCGTGGGCGAGCGAGAGCCAGGCCGCGATCACCAGCAGGGCGCACAGCACGAACGTCTGCCGGAACTGGCTGCCGTTGGGGGTGGTGAAGGCGTGCCAGGCCAGGTGGGTGGGCTTCCACTGGAAGGACAGCAGCACGGCGACGACCAGCGCGGACCAGCCGTACCGCACGCGACGCGGCACGGCGGTGTTGAACGGCAGCGTGAGGGCGAGGAGCAGGGCGACGGTGTCGACGTAGAGCGAGGGCGAGTTGTAGCCGTAGCCGCCGGGCAGCAACCGGGCGAACACGTCCTGCCACGGCTCGGCGACGAACTCGGTGTCGCGGCCCGGGTACGCCTCGCCGGTGCCGGCGTAGATGACGCTGACCAGCGGCGCGGCCAGGCCCACCCCGAGCAGCAGGGTGACCAGGGGCCGCCACAGCTCGCCGAGGAGTCGCGGGACCGAGGGGCGCGGGGCGGAGGCCGGCGAGCCCGCGAGGGTGGCGGCCGGGGTTCCACGGTCTGCGCCCACGTCGTCCGGGCCGTCGTCGCCCGCGGCGGTGGCGGGTGCGGTCGCCGGGTGCTCGGCGGCGGTTTCGCGCTCCGCCTTCGCCGCGGTCCGCGCGCTCCCGCGCGGGGTCCCGGCCACGGCGGTGACGACGTGCGCGGGGCGGTCGATGACCAGCCGGGCGATGACGAACAGCGCGGCCCCGATGGTGGCCATGTACGCCGTGTAGAAGTTGGCCATCCACGCGACGGCGACGAGCAGCGCGCCCGTGATCGTCCGCCGGCGGGCCAGCGCCCACTCGCCGACCAGGCACAGCAGCGGCAGGGCGATCAGACCGTCCAGCCACATAGGGTTGTACACCGCGGTGGCCAGCGTCCAGCCGCACAGCGCGTACGAGGCGCCGAGCGCTCCGGCGACCCACCAGGGACCGGTGCGCACCGTGCGCAGCAGCCAGGCCATGACGGCGCCGGCCGTGGCGATCTTGAGCACGGAGATGACGTAGACGGCCAGGTCGATCTCGTCCCGTGGGAAGAGTCCGACGAGCACCGCGAAGGGGCTCGTCAGATAGGTGCCCAGGTCCGGCAGGAAGCTGGAGCCGTATCCGGACTGCCAGTTGACGAGCACGTCGCCGTCGGCCTCGCCGTGCAGCATGTCCCACAGGTGCGCGTGGTACGGCACGAACTGATTTCCCAGGTCATTGACGTTCCGCGTGCGTGACCCGAAGGGAAAGCTGCGGGCCAGGGCGTCACCGAAAACCAGGCAAATCATGGTGAGCAGTGCCGCGAGACCCGCGGCCCGTGCACGGACGCCCCGAAAAGACGACTCAGACTTCGCCTCGTCTTGACGCGGAATGGCATCCGCTGCGGGCATGGTGAGAGAAGGCATTTTTTCTTTCGGGGATGTGAAAGGGCAGTGACTGAGCGCGGAGATTGCGCGCTGCTATTTCCCTGTCCGGCCGGGCCGGCGCGTTTCCGTGACTCCGGTCACAGATCGGCAGGGGCGACGCTGCGCGAGCGTGCGGAACCACGGGCCGATGCCAATTCGTTCCCCTCTCGGACCAGCGCGTTCGAGTTCGTCAGCGGGTTTGACGAGCGAAATACGGGGAGGGTTGCCCACTCGCTCGAACAAAAAAGCCGCGCCAAACGAATGCGCCGGGAGTTAATTGTTCCTCAAACCTGAGTTCACTTGGCATTGGGCAACCCGTTGGAATAGGGGCCGGCGGGCGGGCGAGTGGGACGGCCGGCGTACGGCAAGGTGGCGCGCGGGCGCGCGTTGGGCGCGCCGCGAAGGCGGGCGGATGCGAGGGCGCGGCGGCGCGCGGGGGCGAGGGCGCGGCGCGGAAAGTGGGCGGCGCGCGCGGTGGGCGGCGACGGGCGGGTGACGGGGCCGGGGCCGGGGCCCGGTGCGGCCGGGCCCCGGGGGGTGTCGGGGGTCAGCCGTCGTGGGTGAGCAGGCCGAGGCGGGCGGCGCGCGCTCCGGCCTCGAACCGGCTGGCGGCGCCCAGCTTCTGCATGAGGTGGGTCATCAGGCGTCTGAGGGTGCGGTCCGAGCAGCCGAGGCGCCGGGCGATGCTCTCGTCCTTGGCGCCCAGCGCCATCAGGTTGACGATCTCCCGCTCCTGCGCGGTGAACTCCTCCTCGGAGCGGTCACCCGCCTCGTCGGTGGCGTAGGGGCGGCCCGCGGCCCAGCCGTACTCGAAGACCTGTTGGAAACAGAGCGCCAGCAGGGGGCTGTGCACGATGGCGTCGCCGTCCTCGAAGTGCGGCGCGGCGCCGAGCGAGAGCACGGTCACCGCGTGGTCGAAGGAGGCGAAGTGGGCGGGCACCGCCGTCGCCACCCGGAGCCGGGCGCCCCGGGCGACCAGGGTGTCGAGGTAGCGGCGGGCGCTCGGGGCGCGGGTCGCCGCCGGGGAGACCACCATCCGCCAGCGCACGCCCTGGTCGAGCATGTGCAGGTCGTTGACGAGGCTGGCGTCGAGGACCTTGGCGTCCGGCAGCGACATCCGCATGACGATCACTTCCTCGCGGCCCAGCGCGTCGAACTCGTGCAGCCGCTTGCGGAAGAGTTCCCGGTCCCGGAAGAACTCGACCTCCGCGGTGTGCACCCCGGCCACCCGGGTGGACGGGAGCAGGCCCAACACGTCGTCGATGGCCCGCATGCCGGCCTCCAGCGAGGACGCGGCCGAGCGCAGCCGCTGCTGCTGGGCGGCGACGAGTTCGCGCAGCGCGCGCTCCACGGAGCGGACCGCGGCCCGGTCCTCGCTGAGCAGTCGGCGCTCGATCAGCCAGCGCGCCACCCCGTCCGGCAGCGGGCCAGCGCCGGCGGCGTCCGCCGGGGGCGTGCCCATGGCCTGCCGGACGAGCGTTCCGTAGGCGTTCCTGGCCTCGGCCGCGGTCGGGCGGTCGGCGCCGTCCGGGTGGGGGCAGGCGCAGGTCGGGCGGTCCACGGCACGCGGCGTACGAGAGTCGATGGACATGCGCCTGACAATAGGTCGTACCGTGGCGCCGGACCAGGGTGAGGCGGCGTGCTCGCGGACGGCGCGCGTCCGCGCTGGCCGGCAGCGGCCACGCCGGTTGCGGCCAGCGCAGACCATGGTCGCCCGCGGCCCACGGCATCTACCGTCGTCGCAGCACCGTCCGGTACGTGGACGTCGCGAAGTCCACGCACCGCTGCCGTCCGCGCACCCCCCACCGCACCGGGCGTGGACGGATCGACGAGGTACCCCGCCCCGTCGATGGGGTCTCCCCGCCCCTCCGCGTCTTCCCGCGCCCACCGCTCCGCCCGCGCCGCTGGCCCGGCGCGTGCTCGGGCTGCCCGCGCGCTGCCGCCCACCGGCGGCCCGAAGACGCGGCCAGACTCACCGCCGGTGCCTGTACGGGCCGCCGGCGGCAGACGAAAGGTTTTCCCCGATGAAGCGTTCCCGTCTTGCCGCGGTGCTCCTCGCCACTCCCCTGGTCGTACTCCCGGCGGCCACGGGCGCGGCGAACGCCGCCCCGAGCGAGCCGTCCGCCCCGATGGTCGCGGTGCAGAAGGCGGCCCCCGGCCAGGCCGTGCAGGGCAGCTACATCGTCACCCTCAAGTCCGGGGTGACGGCCAAGAGCCTCACCAGGGCGAAGGGGTTGAACACCCAGTACGTCTACTCGAAGGTCTTCAACGGCTTCGCGGCCAAGCTCACCGCCGGCCAGTTGAGCGCGTTGCGCGCCAACCCGGCCGTGCAGGCCATCGAGGAGAACCAGAAGGCCACCGTGAGCGGCACGCAGAACGGCGCCACCTGGGGTCTGGACCGCATCGACCAGCGCAACCGCCCGCTGGACAGCACGTACACCTGGAACCGTGACGGCGCCGGCGTCACCGCGTACATCATCGACACCGGCCTCGACAGCCGCCATGCGGACTTCGGTGGCCGGGCCCAGAACGTGTACAACTCGGTCGGCGGCAGCGGTGAGGACTGTCACGGCCACGGCACGCACGTCGGCGGCACGGTGGGGGGCAACGCGTACGGCGTCGCCAAGGGCGTGGCGCTGCGCGGCGTGAAGGTGCTCGGCTGTGACGGCAGCGGCTCCTTCGCCGGCATCATCGCCGGGTTCGACTGGGTGCGCGCCAACGCGGCCAAGCCCGCGGTCGCCAACGCCTCGCTGGGCGGCGGCTACTCGGCCGCGGTGAACACGGCCGCCGCCAACCTCGCCAACTCGGGCGTGCACCTGTCGGTGGCCGCCGGCAACGACAACCGGGACGCGTGCAACTACTCCCCCGCCAGCGCGTCGAGCGTGCTGACCGTCGCCGCGTCGGACAGCTCCGACCGCAAGGCGTCCTTCAGCAACTACGGCCGCTGCGTGGAGACGTACGCGCCCGGCGTGTCCATCACCTCGGCCCGCATGGGCGGCGGCAGCACCTCGATGAACGGCACCTCGATGGCCTCGCCGCACGCGGCGGGCGTCGCCGCGCTGTACAAGGCCAACAACGGTGACGCCTCGTCCGCCACGATCAACAGTTGGGTGACCAGCAACGCCACGCCCAACGTGATCACCGGCAACGTCACCGGCACCCCGAACCGGCTGCTGTTCAAGGCCGGCCTGTAACACCCCACCCGCCGCGCGGGGCGGCCATCGGCCCCGCGCGGCCGGTGTTCCCGGGCCACGGGAAGGCCCACCCTCCGACGCGGAGGGTGGGCCGCACCCGTCCCTCGGGTCGCCGGTCGCTAGCAGGTCAGGGGCTTGCGCCAGGCGCATTCGAGCGCGCCGGACTGGTCTCGGGCCCGGTCGGTAGCGGGGCGGCGCGGCGCGCGGGTGGTTTCGCGGTCGTCCGACGCGGCCAGGGTGACCACGATCGCGTCCTCGATGTCCTTCACGGACGGGGCCAGGTGGTGGTTGAGCACGACGCTGTACGCCAGTTCGCGGCCCGCGCGGTCGGTGACGTAGCCGGTGAGGGCGGAGGCGCCGGTGAGCGAGCCCGTCTTGGCGCGGGCGTTGCGGGCCGCCGGGGTGTCGCACATGCGCGAGCGCAGGGTCCCGCCGGTGAGCCGGTCGGGGTCGCAGGCCACCGGGAGCGCGGCCTGCCACAGCGGGTACCACGGGGCGTCCCGCACGGCGGTCAGCAACCGGGCGAGCTGGCCGGCGGTGAGGGCGTTCATCCGCGACAGGCCCGAGCCGTCCACCTGGCGCAGCCGCGCGGTCTCCACCCCCTCCGCACGGAGGTAACCCTCGATGGCCGCGAGCCCGGCGCCCCAACTCCCGCTGCCGGCACGCTCGTAGCCGATGGCCTTGGTGAGCACCTCGGCGTGCGTGTTGTTGGACAGTTTCAGGAACGGCCGCAGCAGCTTCGACAGCGGCATGGAGCGATGCGTGGCGACGGGCTCGGCGTCGGCGGGGGCCGGCCGGCCGGAGCGGGTGGCGCCGTCGACGCGTACGCCCTCGGCCGCCAGGGCCTCGGCGAAGACCGTGGCGGCGTGGACGGTGGGCTCCCAGACGCTCACCCACTGCTTGCCGGGTTGCCCGTCGAGCGGGATGGCGCCGCTGACGGTGAGGGTGTCGCCGCCGTGCGCGCGCTCGACGGCCAGCGTCCGTGGCTGGCCGGCCGGCACGGTGCTGGCCAGGTTGACCACGCGCGGGTAGCGGCTGTGCGGGACGGTGCGCACGCGCGGCCGGTCGCCCTCGCGGGCGCCCGGTGTGGTGTGCACGATGACGCTGCCCGCGTCGTAGTCGGTGTCGGGGGCGACGGTGAGCGCCGAGATCGGGGCCGCGTAGTACGCGGACTCGTCGTCGGCGGCCCAGCCGCGGCCGATCCGGGCCCGGTCGAAGCGGGTGTCGTCGGCGACCAGGTGACCGGTGACGCGGGTGATGCCGGCGCGCGCGACGCGCGCGGCCAGGGCTCGGTAGTCCGCGGCGAGCAGGGTGGGATCGCCCGTGCCGCGCAGGTACAGGTCGCCCGCGAGCACGGCGCCGCGCCGGGGCCCGTGCGCCAGCACCTCGGTGCGGAAGCGGTGGTCCGGGCCGAGGAGTTCCAGCGCGGCGGCCGACGTCGTCAGCTTGGCGTTCGACGCCGGCAGCAGGCGTTCCTCGGGCCGGTGGGCGTAGCGGACGGCGCCGCTGTCCGCGTCGGCGACCACCACGCCGGCCGCCGCCCCGTCCAGGCGCGGGTCGGCGAGGATGGCGTCGATGGCCTCGGGCAGGCCCGGGGGCGCGGCGGGGTCGGCGCCGACCGGTGAACTCCAACTCAGCGTGGCCAGCAGCCCGACGACGAGGGCCGCGGCCCCCAGCCGGCGCGCGCGGTGCGGAGGGTGTGCGCGGTGCGGGCGGTGTGGGCGGTGTGCGCGCCTGCGCTGCGGGTGGTCGGCGCGGTGCGGGCGAGGGGTGCGGGGGCGGTGCGCGGGTCTCCTCATGCCACGGCAGCATCCCGCGTCGCGGGCCGCCATGGGAGTACGCCACGGGCGGGTCGCCGCGTTTCGCCGCCGCTGGCGTGGGAGGTGCTCCGGCCCGCCGGTTCGAAAGAGGGCCGAAGAGGGCCGAGCACGAACCGAGCCAGGGTGCCTCTACGAACGGGGCGCGGCGCGCCGTGACGGGTGGCGGGCGGGGTGTCGGCCGCATCCTTCGCTTTATCAGGAGATGGCGGTCCGCAGCGCACTTCCCGGATATCGCCCGGTTCTCCCGAAACTGCCTTTAGTGTGATCTCCACACCGGGGACCTAGGGGGGTGCCCGGCCGTGATTGAAGGATGTCCTGATGTCAACGCTTTCCATACGCACCGCCGCCTGCGCCGCCGCCGTCGCCGGGGCCGTGCTGGTTCCGCTGCTGCCCGCGCAGGCCCACGCAGCGGGCTCCGTGCACCTGCACAAGATCTACTACGACAGCCCCGGCACGGACGACCGGTCCACCAGGAGCCTGAACGCCGAGTACGTGCAGATCAAGAACTCGACCAGCCGCGGCGTGAACCTCCGGGGCTGGACGCTCACCGACGCCTCGCGGCACAAGTACACCTTCGGCACCTTCACGCTGGGCGCCGGCAAGACGGTGACGGTCCGCACCGGGCGCGGCAAGGACAGCGCGTCCACGAAGTACCAGAACCGTCGGGCATACGTGTGGAACAACGACCGGGACACGGCGACGCTGCGGAAGTCCTCCGGCAGCCGCGTGGACACCTGCTCGTACAACTCCACCCGCTACGACTACAAGAACTGCTGAACCCCGCGCGTCGGCGCCCGTCCGTCCGCGCTGGTGCGCGGGCGGGCGGGCGCCCCCGGGCCGGGCAGCGCCCGGCTCAGGCGTCGATGCCGGCGGCGCGCAGTCGGCGGCGGACCTCGTCCCAGGCCGGGTCGACCGGCTCGCTGGTCCGCGTGCCGACGGAGACGTCCTTGAAGCCGCTTGAGGTGGAGATGCACACCACCGGTCCCTCGACGTCACCCACCTGCCGCAACCCCGCCAGTCCGGCCGCCGCCGACAGCTCGACCCACAGCCCCGCGGCGGCCAACTCGCGTTGTGCCGCCCGCATCTCGTCGTCGGTCAGCAGCAGGGGCCGGCCCTGGCTCGCGCGCAGCGCGACGACGCCGCGGTAGCCGCCGACGGAGCAGTCGATGCCGTACGCGTCGGTGTCGCCCACCTCCACCGTGGTCGCGGGCACCCCGGCGCGCACCGCCGCGGCCAGCGGGCCGCCGGCGGCCGGCTCGCAGGCGAAGATCCGCGGGACGGAGTCGGTGACGCCCAGGCGCTGGAGTTCGGCGAAGCCCTTCCAGACGCCGTAGAGCAGTTCGCCGTAGCCCGTGGGCACGAAGACGGCGGCGGGGGCCCCGAGTTCGGCGTGGATCTCGTACGCGATGGTCTTGTAGCCCTCGGCGCCGTAGGCGTGCCCGGTGTGGGTGGCCGTCAGGTTGCTGACCGGGTGCAGCCCGCAGTGCTCGACGACCTTGCGGACCAGCGGCCACCGGTGGTCGATGGGCACCGGCAGCACCACCGCCCCGTACGCGTGCAGGAACGCGTCCACGGCCGGGGGCGTGTCCGTGGAGGTGAAGACCACGCAGCGCAGCCCGGCCCGGGCCGCGTAGGCCGCTGCCGCCGCGCCGTGGTTGCCGGACGAGGCGACCACGACGCCCGGTGCGCCGGCCCGCACCGCCGCGCTGGTCGTGCAGCGGTTGAGCCGGTCCTTGTGGCTCCAGGTGGGGTTGCGCGCCTCGTCCTTGATGTGGACGCCGGGTGCGAACTCGATGAGCGGGGTGCCGCCTTCGCCGAGGCTCGGCGCGTCCAGCGGCGGCAGCAGGGGCGCCCACCGTTCGATGCCCGCGCCGCGCGGAACGCCGTGCCGCGCGGCGTACCCCGGCTCGAACAGGGCGGTGTCCACGCGCTCGTACGCGTAGTCGACGTCGACCGGATAGGAGAGCGTGTCGGTGCTGGTCCGGGGGCAGCCGCGGGTCAGCGCGGGCCACAGCGGATAGCTGATGTCCGGGTCACCGAGTGAGCGCTGGACGGTGGCCAGCGTGCTGGGAGGGGTCACGCCCCCCGAGCCTAGGGCGTGGGACCCCGGCGCGCTGTCGGACGGGGGGTTCGCCGGGGTCGGTGAGGAGGAGCGGCGGGGCGGGCGCATGGTGGTCGGGGGCTTGGCGGGGCGTACGACGCCGGGGCGGCGGTGCGGTGTTGCCGGATGGGCGGGCGGTTCCTACCGTCGCGGCATGACACCTGCTCGCACCGTGACCGCCGCCGTCGTCCAGGCGGCGGCCCCCCTCTTCGACACCCCCGCCGCGCTGGCCCGGGCCGACGAACTCCTGCGCGAGGCCGTCGGCCGGCGGGGCGCGGAGGTCGTCGTCTTCCCCGAGGCGTTCGTCGGGGGCTATCCCAAGGGTCTGGACTTCGGCGTCCCGGTCGGCAGTCGCACCCCGGAGGGGCGTGACCTCTTCCGCCGCTACCACGCCGCGGCCATCGAGGTCCCGGGCCCCGAGGTGGCGACGCTGGCCGCCGTCACCCGTGAACTCGCCTGCCACGCCGTGGTCGGCGCGATCGAGCGCCAGGGGGGCACGCTGTACTGCGTGGCGCTCTTCTTCGGCCCCGACGGCTATCTCGGCCTGCACCGCAAGCTGATGCCGACCGCCGCCGAGCGCTGTCTGTGGGGCCAGGGCGACGGCTCCACCCTGCCCGTCATCGACACCGGCGCCGGCCGCCTGGGCGCGGCCATCTGCTGGGAGAACTACATGCCGTTGTTCCGTACCGCGATGTACGCGAAGGGGGTGGACCTGTGGTGCGCGCCGACCGTCGACGACCGCGACGCCTGGCAGGCCACGATGCGGCACGTCGCCGTGGAGGGGCGCTGCTTCGTGCTGAGCGCCAACCCGTACCTGCGCCGCGACGCCCTGCCGGCCGACCTCCACCCGGTGCAGGGCGACGCGCCGGACACGGTCCTGATCAACGGCGGCTCCGTCATCGTCTCCCCGCTCGGCGAGGTGCTGGCCGGCCCGCTGCGCGACGGCGAGGGCATCCTGACGGCCACGCTGGACCTGGACGACCTCGCGCGGGCCCGCTTCGACTTCGACGCCACCGGCCACTACGCCCGTCCCGACGTCTTCGCCCTGCACGTCGACGAGTCCGCCCGCGCTGCCGTCACGTACCGCTGCTGACCTCGGTGCCGGCGCTGGGGGCGGGCGCGCGAGTGGCCCGGGGTTAGGCGGGCAGCGCGGCGACCTCGGCCGCGGTGGGGTAGGACTGCTGGGCGCCCGGCCTGGTGACGGCCGCCGCGCCCACCCGCACGGCGTACCGCACCGCCGTCGCCAGGTCGTCGCCCGTGCCGAGGCGCCAGGCCAGGGCGCCGGTGAAGGCGTCGCCCGCGCCCGTGGTGTCCACCGCCTCGACCGGGAGGCCGGGCACCCGGGTCTGGCCTCGCCGGTCAGCGGCGAGGGCGCCGGCCGGGCCCAGCGTGATGACCACGGAGCGCGAGCCGCGCCCCAGGAGGGCCGCCGCCCAGGCCGTCGGGTCGCCTCCCGCCCCCGCCGGGTCCCCGTCGAGCAGCGAGCGCGCCTCGTGTTCGTTGACCACCAGCGGGTCGCAGGCGGCCAGCACGTCGGGCGGCAGCGGCGCGGGCGGCGACGGGTTGAGCACCACCCGGGTGTCCGGGCCGACCGCCCGTGCCGCCGCCGCGACCGTCTCCAGCGGGATCTCCAACTGGAGCGAGACCACCCGGGCCGCGGCCAGCAGGGGCGCCGCCGCCTCGATGTCGGCCGGCGTCAGGCGGGCGTTGGCGCCGGGCGAGACGACGATGCTGTTGTCGCCCGAGGGGTCCACGGTGATCAGCGCGACGCCGGTGGGGGCGCCGCCCACCAGCACCGGGCGCGTGTCCACGCCCGCCGCGCGCTGGGTGTCGAGCAGCATGCGGCCGTGCGCGTCGTCGCCGACCCGCGCGAGCAGCGCGGTGCGCGCGCCCAGGCGGGCGGCGGCCACGGCCTGGTTGCCTCCCTTGCCGCCCGGATAGGTGGCCAGGTCGGAACCGAGCACGGTCTCCCCCGCCGCGGGCCGTCGCCGTACGCCGACCACCAGATCGGCGTTGGCCGACCCGACGACCACCAGGTCATGGCCTTCCGTCAGCACGTCACGTCCTTGTCCGCCCTCGCGGGCCTCGTCGCTGCGTCCACCGGAGGCCGCCGCGCCCGGCTCAGCGCGGGCGCGCGGCGACCACCTTCACCGGCACCTTGACCGTACGACGTGGGCTCTCGCCCCGGGCGAGCCGGATGGCGTTGCGTACCGCGAGGCGACCCAGTTCGCGCGGTTGCTGGGCGACGGTGGCGGCGAGCGCGCCGCCGCGCACCGCCCGCAGCGCCTCGGGCGTGCCGTCGAAGCCCACGACCTCGACGGACGTGCCGGCTCTGGTGCCCAGGGCCTTGACGGCGCCGAGCGCCATCTCGTCGTTCTCCGCGAAGACGCCGTCGACGCCGGGGTGCGACTGGAGCAGGTTGGTGGTCACGTCCAGCCCCTTGGCGCGGTCGAAGTCGGCGGACTGCCGGCCGACGACCTTGATGCCGGGGTAGGCGGCGATGCCGTCGGCGAAGCCCTTGCCGCGCTCGCGGGCGGCGGAGGTGCCCGGGGTGCCCTGGAGGACGACGACGGTGCCCCGGCCGCCGAGTCGGCGGGCCAGTTCGCGCGCGGCGAGCCGGCCGCCGCCCACGTTGTCGGAGGCGACGAGGGTCAGGGCGGGCGCCCCGGTCACGCCCCGGTCGGCGGCCACCACGGGGACGCCGCGCGCCACGGCCCCCTGGACCGCGGGGCCCGCGGCCTGCGAGTCCACCGGGTTGACGACGATCGCGTCCATCCGCTTGCTGAGGAAGTTCTGGACGTGGTTGGCCTGTTGGGAGGCGTCGTTCTGCGCGTCGGTGACCTGGAGCCGCACCCCGGCGGCCTCGGCCTCCTCCCGCGCACCCGCCTTGAGCTGGACGAAGAACGGGTTGTTGAGGGTGGAGAGCGACAGGCCGACCCTGGTGCCGCCGCCCGAGTCGGGGTCGCGCAGCGCGGCGCCGACGACCACGGCCGCGACCACCACGGCGGCCACCCCGAGCCGGAGCGGCGCGCCGGTCAGCCAGCGGTGGCGCGGTCCCTGGCCGCCGCCCGCGGCACCGGGCGCGGCACCGGACGCGGCGGGGCGGGCCCCGGCGCGCCGGCGCGCGGTGTCGAGGAGGACGGCCAGCGCGATGACCGCGCCGATGACGACGTGCTGCCAGAACGTGGAGACTTCGAGGAGGTTGAGCCCGTTGCGGAGCACGGCGAGGATCAGCGCGCCGATCAGGGTGCCGGACGCCTTGCCGACGCCGCCGGCGAGGCTGGCGCCGCCGATGACGACGGCGGCGATCGCGTCGAGTTCGTACCCGTCGCCGGCCTGCGGCTGCGCCGACGAGAGCCGCGCGGCCAGCAGCACGCCGGCGACGGCGGCGAGGGCGCCGCTCAGGGCGTACGCGACGATCTTGTGGCGCCGCACCCGGATGCCCGAGAGGTGGGCCGCCTCCTCGTTGCCGCCGATGGCGTACATGGCCCGGCCGGTGTACGCGCGACCGAGCACGCCGGCGGTGAGCAGGCCCGCGACGAGCATGACGAGTACGGGCACCGGCAGCCAGCCGCCGAGGGTGTCGCCCAGCGTGCTGAGCGGGTCGGGCAGTTCGATGGGGCTGCCCTGCGAGACGACCAGGGACAGGCCGCGGGCGATGGAGAGCATCGCGAGCGTGGCGATGAACGGCGGCAGCTTGCCGAAGGCGATCAGCGCACCGCTGACCAGCCCGCAGCCGACGCCGGTGGCGAGGGCGAACAGCACGGCCAGCCACACGGGCAACCCGTGCGTGGTCGCGGTCCAGGCCAGCACGATCGCCGAGAGCGCGGCCACCGAGCCGACCGACAGGTCGATGCCGGCGGTGACGATGACGAAGGTGACGCCGAAGGCGAGAACGGCCGTGACAGCCGCCTGGACGCCCACGTTGCGCAGGTTCTCGGCGGTGAGGAAGTCGCCGGACAGCAGCGACAGCGCGGCGACCAGCACGACCAGGGCCGTCAGCGCGCCGTTGTCGAGCAGCAGGCGGACCGCGCGCTCAGCCCCGGCGCGCGCCCCCACCGCGTCGGCCTCGTACCCCGTGTCAGCGGCCATCGGAGTTCCCCTTCTTGTCGGTCTCGTTGGTCTTGTTGGTCGCGTTGGGCCTGGTGGCTTTGGTTGCCTCGCTGGTCCTGGTTGCCTTGTCGGGCTCCGTTGCGTTGCCGGGCCTACGGGGCTTGGTCGGCTCCCCGGGCCCGGCGGGCTCGGTCGGGTTGGCCCGGTCGGCGTCGGCTGGGTGAGCCCGGTCGGCTGGGTTGGCTGTGTTGGCTGGGGTGGCTGGGTCCGCCGAGTCGGCGGGGCTGTGCGCGGTGGTGGCGCCCACGGCCAGGGCCATGACGGCGTCCTGGGTCGCCTCCCGCGCGTCGAGTTCGCCGGCTATCCGGCCCTGGGCCATGACTAGCACCCGATCGCTCATCCCCAGCACCTCGGGCAGGTCGCTGGAGACCATGAGGACGGCCCGGCCCGCCGCGGTGAGTTCGTTGACGAGGCGGTAGATCTCGACCTTGGCGGCCACGTCGATGCCGCGGGTCGGCTCGTCCAGGATGAGCACCCCGCTCTCGGCGAGCAGCCACTTGCCGATGACGACCTTCTGCTGGTTGCCGCCGGAGAGCGTGCGCACGGGGTGGTCGAGCCCGACCGTGCGGATCGCGAGCCGGTCGGCGACGCGGGTCGCCGCCGTGCGCTGGGCCGCCCGGTCCACGAGGCCGGCGCGGGTGGCGCCGCGCAGCGTGACCAGGCCCAGGTTGTCCGCCACCGAGGCGTCGAGGAGCAGCCCCTGCCCCTTGCGGTCCTCGGGCACCAGGCCGATGCCGGCGCGCAGCGCGGCGCCGACGTCGTGCGGCGGCAGGCGCCGGCCGAGCACCGTGACGCTGCCCGCGTCGTACGGGTCGGCGCCGAAGACGGCCCGTACCACCTCGGTGCGCCCCGCGCCGACGAGCCCGGCCAGCGCCACCACCTCGCCGGCCCGCACCTCGAAGCTCACGTCGTGGAAGCTGCCGGCCCGGGTGAGGCCGGCGACGCTGAGCAGCGGCCGGCCGGGCCGGTCGGGGGCGCTGCTGGCGCGCGGGTACTGCTGTTCGATGGCGCGCCCCACCATGAGGCGGACCAGGGTGTCCCGGTCGGTCTGGGCCGGGACCTGGGTGACGCTGCGTCCGTCGCGCAGCACGGTGACGCGGTCGCCGATGGCGGCGATCTCCTCCAGGTGGTGGGTGATGAAGACGACGGCGACGCCGTTCGCGCGCAGCGCGCGCACCCGGTGGAAGAGTCGGTCGACCTCGGCCCCGGTGAGCGCGGCGGTGGGCTCGTCCATGATCAGGAGGCGGGCGTCGCGGCCGAGTGCCCGCGCGATCTCCACCAGTTGGCGGTGGGCGATGCCCAGGTCGCGCATCCGGGCCCGGGGGTCGACGGGCACCCCGACGCGGTCCAGGAGTCGGGCGGCGTCCGCCTCCATGCGCCGGCGGTCGACGAGGCCGAGGCGGCGCGGCGGGCGGCCGAGGAAGAGGTTCTCGGCCACGCTCAGTTCGGGCACCTGGGCCAGTTCCTGGTAGATGGTGGCGATGCCGAGGCGCTCCGCGTCCCTCGGTCCGCTCAGCCGTACCGGTGCGCCGTCCAGCATGATCCGCCCGGCGTCGGGGCGGTGCGCGCCGGACAGGATCTTGATCAGCGTGCTCTTGCCCGCTCCGTTCTCGCCGAGCAGCACGTGCACCTCGCCGGCGCGGAGGTCGAAGTCGACGCCGTCGAGCGCGACCACGCCGGGAAACGTCTTGCGGATGCCCGCCACGCGCAGCACGTGCGGGTCGTCCGGTTCGGCCTGCGGCTCCATCCGGGCCTCCCTTCCTCGGGTTGGTGGCTGGGGTGTCCCGCCGCGCGTGCGGGGCGGGTCGGTGGCCGGGGGCCTGCGGGGTGGTCGTGCCCGGGCCGGCGGCCGGCCGGCGCGGCGGGGCGACCGGTGAGTGGGGGCTGGCGTCGTCGTCTGCACAAGGGGCGTGTTGCCCGCGTTGTGGTGCCGCGACCCGCCGGCCGGCGTGCGGAAGGCGGCGGGCGGACCGGTCGGGGCCGGGCCCACCTGGCGCGGCGGCCCGGCCCGCGAGCCGGGCCGGGTGCCGTCGGGGCGTGCGACATGCCTGGTGGGAGGGGGTTAGGGTGCTAGGTCGGGCGCCCCTGACCAGGCGCGCCACCGGGCAGCGTCAGCGGCGCTCGACGGGCTCCGACCGCTGCCTCCTACCCCCACCCCGAGGAAGCCGCATGATCTTCATCACCGTGAAATTCACCGTCCGCCCCGAGCGGGCCGACGACTGGATGGACGTCGTCCACGACTTCACCGAGGCCACCCGGAACGAGCCGGGCAACCTGTTCTTCGAGTGGTCCCGCAGCGTGTCCAACCCCCACGAGTACGTACTGGTGGAGGCGTTCCGCGACGGCGAGGCCGGCCGCCAGCACGTGGAGTCCGCGCACTTCGCCGCGGGCATGGACGCCATGTCGTACGCGGTGGCCACCACGCCGCAGATCGTCTCGACCGAGATCCCCGGCATGGACGGCTGGGGCCAGATGGCCGAGGTGACGCCCCGGAGCGCCTGACGGCGCGCGCTGGCGGTGGGCCCGCGCGGTGCGCCGCGCGGGTCCGTCGTCGCTTTCGTGGGCGCGAGCCGCCCGGCACTGCCGGTGCGCGCTCCCCCACCGGGCGCCCCGCGCCATGCGCCGCCGTGGCCCGCGCCGCCCGCTCGGCCCACCGCGGGTGCGGGGCCGCGCGGGCCGGCCGAGACTGGGCGGGTGACCGTCCTCCGCGCGCTGGCCGCCCTCCCGCTCCTCGCCGCGCTCGCGCTGTCGGCGCCCGCCCCCGCGCCGGCCGCGCCCGCACCCCCGAGCCCCGCCGCCGCGCCGGCGGCCGGGCGGACCGTGTCGGCCTGGCTGCCGTACTGGCAGCAGGAGGGCGCCTACCGGGACGCGCTCGCCCACGCCGACCAACTGCACACGGTCAACCCGTTCTGGTACGAGGCGACGTCCGACCGGCGGTTCACCGCGCACCCGGGCGCGGGCGACCGGCGCGTCATCGACGGCCTGCGCCGGGCCGGCGTCAAGGTCGTGCCGACCGTGACCGAGGCCCCGGACGCCGCCGCCATGGCCGCGATGCTCACCGACCCCGCGCGGCGCGCGGCCCACGTGGCGGCGCTGCTGCGGCTCACTGCCAGCCGGCCCTACGACGGCCTCGACCTGGACTACGAGCGGATGAACCACTCCGCCGACGCTGGCGTGTTGCGCCGGGTGCGCGGCGGATTCACCGCCCTGGTCCGTGAGGTGTGCGCGCGGCTGCACGCGCGCGGCCAGCGGTGCACCGTGGCCGTCTACCCGCGCACCCGGGCGCGCGACACGGCACCGGTCTACGACTACGCGCGGTTGGGGCGCGCCGTGGACGGGCTGCGCATCATGGGTTACAACCTGCACAACGCCCTCGGCCCGCCAGGGCCGTTGAGCTCGCCGCGCTGGTACGACGCGATCCTGCGCTACGCCACCGCGCACGTCCCCGCGGCCAGGATCGAGATGGGCGTCCCGGCATACGGCTGGGACTACCGCACCGGCGACCGGGCCCGCGCCACGCACCGCACCACCCGGGAGGCGCAGGCCCTGCGGCGCCGGGTGGGGGCCGCCCTGGAGCGGGACGCCGACTCGCGGACGCCGCACTTCCGGTACGTCGAGGACGGGCGGCGGCGCGAGGTGTGGTACCAGGACGCCCGCGGCATCGCCGCCCACCTCCCGGTGCTGCGCCGGCACGGCGTGACCCGCACGGCCCTGTGGGCACTGGACTTCGAGGAACCGGCGCTGTGGCGGACGTTGGCCCGCGGCGGGCCGGACCGGAAGCCGTAGGGCGCACACGGCGTGCACGGGAGGCGCGAGGGCCGAGCGGGCGCGCGCTCCCCCGACGTGGAGGGGCTCCCGGCAACACCCAACCGCCGTGTATTATCCGCGAGTTGAGCGGTCTCTGTGGTCAACCCCACTGCGCGATGGCTGTGTTGCGCATTGACGGAGGCGCCCGTCTCGCGACTAAGGTGATCTTTCGTACCAGCTCCCACCCCGGCCTCTCCATCGCCGTCAACGAGATCATCGACGCGGACGACCCCCACGCCACCCTGCTACGCGACACGACACCCCCATCCGCACGACGACACCCCCATCCGCACCCAACATGCCCTCGCCCATACCTACGCCCACGGCCCCCGACCCACCTGGCCCCACCGCACACCACCCGCACCCGTCACATCCCTGCCGACGTTCCCCTTCCGCCCGGCGCCGTGCCGGAGCCGGTCGGCCTCGCCGTCGAGGGGCCTGGCCCGCACCTGGTCTGTCTGCCCAGCGTGTTGGCGACCTCGGGGCCGCACCAGTTCGCCCGGTTCGCCGCCGCGTTGCGCGCCGACTGCTCGGTGAGCGCGCTGCCGCTGCCCGGCTTCCGGCCGGGCGAGCCGCTGCCGGCGAGCCTGGACGCGCTGCTGGACGCGTTGGCCGAGGCCGTGCGATCGGCCGTGGGTGACGAGCCGTTCGCGGTGGCCGGCTACTCGTCGGGCGGGCTCCTCGCGCACGCCGTCGCCGAACGCGTCGGGGCCCGGGCGGTGGTGCTGCTCGACAGCCGTCCGCTCGACGCCTACCGCGCGGCCGACTCCGAACGGCTGCTGGCGGGCCTCGCCGCGCGGGCCGACTACCTCGACGACACCCGGCTCACCGCCATGGGCGGCTACCTCCGGCTGCTCGCCGGGGCCAGCCCGCAGCCGCACGGCCGCCCCACCCTCCTGGTGACGGCCGCCGAGCGGGAGGCCGAACCGCTCGCCCCGTGGCCGCTGCCGCACGCGGAAGTGAGCGCGCCCGGCGACCACTTCACGCTGATCGAGGAGCACGCGGAGACCACCGCGAAGGCGGTCGGCACCTGGCTGGCGGAGCTGGGGCAGCTCGCCTGACCCGTACAGAGCCGGCCCGGCACGGGCTCGTACGCGTGGGCGGCGGCACGAAGCGCCGCCGCCCACCACCCCCGGCTTTGCCCTCCACATCACCGCCCTGCATGCTGCGGTTCATGTTCACGAAACACGGCGTTCGCCCCGACGGGTTACTGATCGGGGCCTGCCTGGCCGTCGCCGTCACCACGCTCGCGGCGCTCCCCCTGTCGCTCGCACCCGGCTGGGACGAGCTCGTCTACCTCAGCCGCTACGCCCCGTACGACCCGGCCACCCCGTTCAGCGCGCCCCGCTCGCGCGGCGTGCCCCTGCTGGTCGCCCCGGTCGCCGCGGTGACCGACTCGGTCGTCGTGCTCCGCTGCTACCTCACGGCCACCGCGACGCTCGCCCTCTACCTGGGCTTTCGCCCGTGGACGCGGGTGCTCGGCAACGCGCTGGTCCCGGCCGTCGCGGCGGCGGGGTACGGCAGCCTGTGGATCGCCCTGTTCTACGCGGGCGCCGCGATGCCCAACCACTACCTGGCGATGGCGGCGGTCGGCGCGGTCGGGTGCTTCCTGCTCGCCGTCGCTCCGCGCGCCACCTCGGCGAGCGTGCCCAGCCCCGCGTCCGCGCGCCCGGCGCGCGGCCCGCTGGTTGGGCTGGCCCTCGCGCTGTGCGTCGCCGCGCTGATGCGACCGAGTGACGCCGTCTGGCTCGCCGCCCCGCTGCTCCTCGCGCCCCTGGCCGTACCGGCCTGGCGCAAGCGCGCGCCGGCGGCGGCCGTGGCCGCCGGACTCGCGGCGGGCCTGGTGCCGTGGGCCGTCGAGGCCCACACCCGCTTCGGTGGCATACGCCAACGGCTGCGGGAGGCCAGCGACATCCAGGGCGGCATGCGCCCGACGTTCTCGCTGCCGGAGTACGTCACGACGCTGGACGGCCCGCTGCTGTGCCGGCCGTGCACGGGCGACGCGGTGGACTGGCCGGCGGTCGGCTGGTGGGTGGTGCTGCCGCCGCTGGTCGCCCTCGGGTTGTACGCGGCCCACCGCGCCGGCCGGGCCGGCGCCGCCTGGCTGGCGGTGCTGGTCGCGACGGCGACGGCGGCCACCTACCTCGCGTTCCTCCCGTACGCCGCGCCGCGCTTCCTGCTCCCCGCCTACGCGCTGCTGGCCATCCCGGCAGCGCTGGGCGGCATCGCCGCGGTCCGCCGCGCCTGGCCGTCGACCGGCACGGACGACACGGACGGCGCCGGGCGGGACGGGGCTGCGGGCGCACGCCTCGCCGCGCGTGCCACCGCGCGCCGGCGCGTGCGGGCCACCGTCGTGATCGTGGCGCTGGTGGGCGTGTGCGTCGCGCACGGCACCGTGCAGTGGGACATGGTGCGCCGCCACGTCCGCGTGCAGGAACGGGCGCGCGCCGACTGGCAGCACATCGCCGCCGTCCTGCGCGAGCAGGGTGTGCGCCCGCCGTGCCTGGTGGGCGGAACCCACGCGGTCGTGCCCATCGCCCACGCCGCGGGCTGCCGTTCGCAGCGTGACACCCCCGACGGCCGTGAGTCCGGTGGCGGGGTGCCCGACGCCTTCGTACTGCGGGGCGACCGCCGCCCGCCGCCATGGGCCCGCGCGTGGCCCCGCCACCGGGTGCCGGACGCCCACTACCGGGGCTGGCGGGTAGCGGTGGCCCCGCGCCCGGGGAGCGGGGACTGAGGGGCCTCGCACGCGACGTGGGGCAGCGGTTGAGTAGGGCAGTTGAGGCAGTGTCCCTGGCCGGTCGTACGCGAGGAGGGTCCAGTGCCGCGCGGGACGCGCCCGCGCGGGGGCCGGATAATGTGCCCTTCCATCGGTGAGGGGGCCGAGGCATCGGCGTGGGGCTCGACGGTCAGGGCTGGAGCGCTGCCCGTTCTCGGGTGGAGAAGGAGCTGTGCGCGGCGGAGCGCGTCGAGGAGGTTGAGCGGCTGCGCGGCGGCTGGACCTCGGAGACGCGCCGCCTGGATCTCCACGGGACCCCGACTCACGCCACCCGACAAGACCCTCGTCGTGCCAACCGGCCGCGGAAACGCCCTCAGGGAACCTGGTAGCCGGGGACAGAGGGCCAGCGGACCGTCAGGAGCACGGACTCCTCCTCCGCGTACCACGAGTGGTCGACGCCCCGGCCCCATACGACGTAGTCACCTTGCTCGGCCAGGAGAACACTGCGTCCGGGCAGTTCCACTCGGAAACGCCCTCTGATGAGGACCTGCAGGGTGGTGCGCTCCTCACCGGTCACCCACCGAGCCCGTTCATCGCCCCGTGGGTGGACGCCCCACTTGATCTCCACGTCCTCGCTGTGCCGAGGATCGGAGGCGTCCTTGAAATGGCCCAGCAGCCATCCCCGGTCCAGTGCGGCGTCCCTGCCCGCGTTGCCCACGTACACGCTGTCGGTCATGGCTCCGGAAGGTAGCAGCCAGCGACGTCGACACTCACAGCAGCGACTACCGTCACCATCGCAACAGACCACGACGACGCCGGACCGGACGGCACCGGGACAAGCGGTGCTCGGCGAAGGCGCCCCGCTGCCGCTCGTGCTCCCGTCGGTCACCCCGCGCCGGCCGCGCACCGGCCGCGCGCCGGCACGGCGTACGAGCACGCCGCTTCAGGCGCCGCCTGCCGCCGGGGTCCGCTCCGCGCGGGCGTCGCCGACGCCCCCCTCGTTACGCTGCGGGGCGTGACCAACCCGGACGCTCGCCGCGCCGACCGCCACCCGGACCGCCCCGCCTGCCTCGACGTCTGCATCGACCCGTCGGCGGCGGGCGGGACGAAGCCGGTCCTCGGAAACCCCTTCGGGGCCGAGGGCCGGGCGGGGCCGTCGCGTTCGGGCGCGGGTCGGCGTCGGTTGGTGCGCGGCGGGGCGGGTGGGGCCGCGGCGCTGGCCGCGTGGACGCTGGCCGGGCGCCCGTCCGAGCCGGGGCCGGTGCTTCGGCTGCGGCTGGCCACGGGGCCCGAGGGCGGCCCGTACAACGCCTTCGGGCGGGCCCTGGCGGCGGCCGTCGCGGCGAGCGGACAGCGGCTGGAAGTGGTGCCGGTGGCGACCGCGGCGAGCGTGGACAACCTGCGCAGACTCGCCGCCGGCGAGGTGGAGTTGGCGATGACCATGGCGGACGCGGCGCAGGACGCGGCGCGCGGCAGAGCGCCCTTCGCCAGGCCGGTACCGCTGACCGCGCTGGCCCGGGTGTACGTCAACTACACGCACCTGGCGGTCCCCGCGCACGGCCCGGTGCGCTCCGTCGACGACCTGGCGGGGCGCCGGGTGGCCACCGGGGCCACCGGCTCGGGGCTGCGGACGGTCGCCGAGCGGCTGTTGCACGCGGCGGGGCTGGCCGGCGAGCGCGCCGCGCGCGAGGCGCGCCTCGGGCTCGGCGAGTCGGCGCGGGCCCTGCGCGCCGGCGACGTACACGCCCTGATGTGGTCCGGAGGCGTCCCCACGCCGACGCTGGAGGCGCTCGCGCGGGCGATGCCGCTGCGGTTGGTGCCGCTGGACGCCCTGGGGCGGGAGCTGCGCGCCGCGTACGGGGCCGTGTACGCGCCGGTGACCCTGCCACCCGGCGCGTACGGGCTGCGTGAACCGGTGCGTACGGTCGGGGTCAGCAACTACCTGGCGGCGCGCGGCGACGTGCCCGCACGGGTCGTGCGGGCGCTGCTGCGGGTCGTCTTCGGGCGCTGGCGCGAGTTGCTGCGCGAGGTGACCGCCGGCGCCCGCCTCGAACCCCGGTTCGCCATCGCCACCGGCGTCGTGCCCCTCCACCCGGGGGCCGTGGACTACTACCGGTCGGTGTACGGCTGACGCGGCCCGTGGCTCGCGGCTCGGCGGCGTGGCCAGGGCACGCCGCGGCGCGGCCGGGCAAGCGGGCGAGCGGGCGGGTTCGCGGTCCGGTGAGGGGTCGTACGGGCTACGGCGGCGCGGCGGCGGGCAGTCGCAGTTCCACCGCGAGGCCGTGCGGCGTCGCGGGCGCGATGGTGAGGGTGCCGCCGCTGGCGCGGGCCAGTTCGTCGGCGATGGCCAGGCCGAGCCCGCTGCCCGGCAGGTTCTGGTGCGCGGCGCCGCGCGCGAAGCGCCGTACCAGGGCGGCGTGCTGGTCGTCCGGCACGCCGGGCCCGTCGTCCGTCACGCGCACCGTGACCTGGCCGTCGCGGGCGACGGCGTCGATCCGCACCCGGCCGCCGGGCGGCACGAACTTGGCGGCGTTGTCGAGCAGCGCGTCGAGCACGCGGCCCACCGCGCCCGGCAGCGCGCGCACCCGCAACCCGTCCGCGATGTCGGCGGCCAGCCCCACACCCAGCTCCCGGTAGACCGGCGCCCAGGCCACAGCGCGCTCCCGGGCCGCCGCCGAGGCGTCCTGGGGGGTGCGCTCCGCGGTGCCGGACTCCACGCGGGCCAGCGCCAGCAGTCCGTCGAGGAGTTCCTCCAGCCGCTCGGCCTCGTCCAGCGCGCGGGTGTGCTCGTCGCGGCCGGCCGGCGCCAGGTGGGGTTCCACGTTCTCCAGTTGCAGCACCAGCGTGGCCAGCGGGTTGCGCAGTTGGTGGGAGGCGTCGGCGACGAAGTCGCGCTGGCGGCGTATCGACTCGGACATGCCCTCGGCCATGGCGTTGAAGTGCTGCCTGAGTCGGCGCAGTTCCGGCGGTCCCGAGTCAGAGACGGCGCGGGTGTGCAGGCTGCCGGCCGCGAGGCCGCCGACGGCCCGGTCCAGGTCACGTACGGGGCGCATCAGCCAGCGGGTGATCCCGCCGGCGGCCAGGGCCGCGGCGGCGAAGGCGACGAGCGCGCCGGCCGCGATCAGCGACCAGCGCGTCGTCACGTCGCGGCGGGCCGCGTCGGTGGGCACGGCGAGCACCGCGCTCCCGCTGACCCGCTCGTCCCGCCCGACCGGCTCGGCCAGCACCACCATGTCCGGGCCCCAGGGGCGCACGGTCGGCAGCCGCTCCGTGGAACGCCCGGCCAGCGCCCGGTCCTTGGCCTCGGCCACCCGTGGCCCGGACCACCAGGAGGGGGGTCCGGCGCGCAGTACGGCGCGGCCGTTGGTGTCGGTGATGAGCACGCCGGCGCCGTACAACTGGGCGTAGCGGTGGATCTCGGCGGCCAGCTCCGACTGGTCGGCCTCGGTGAGCCCGCGGTCCGCGAGATCGGCGAACCGCACCGCGTCAGCGCGCCGCTGGAGCAGCAGGTGTTCGGTGCGCCCGCGCGCGTACGCGTCGGCCAGCGGTACGGACAGCAGTACGGTCGCGGCCCCCATCATCGCCATGAGCACGGCCAGTAGCCTGCGCCTCACCGGTGCGCCGGTCCCAGCGCCGCGGGCGGCTCCTGCGCGTCGCCGGCGGCCGGTTCGCCGCCCGTCCCGGGGCCGAGCTGGTAGCCGAACCGGTGCACGGTGCGCACCAGGTGGGGTCGGCCGGTCTTGGTGCGGATGCCCGCGACGTGCACGTCGAGGGAGCGGGACGCGGCCCGGAGCGCGTCGCCCCAGAGGCGGTAGAGGATCTCCGCGCGCGAGTGGGCCTCGCCCGGCCGGGCCGCGAGGTAGGCGAGCACGTCGAACTCGCGCCGGGTGAGCCGGACCGGCGCGCCGGCCACGGTCACGGTGCGGGCCGCGAGGTCGATCACGGTGTCCCCGGCGCGCACCGGCCCCGGCCGGCCGGCCGCCGGCTCCCCCGGCGCGGGCGGTTCCGTGCCGGGAGCGCCGGGGGCGGGGCTGGTGCGGCGGCGTACGGAGTCGATCCGGGCCATCAGCTCGGCCATCCGGAACGGCTTGACCACGTAGTCGTCGGCGCCGGCCCGCAGCCCGCCCACGATGTCGTGCTCCTCGCAGCGCGCGGTGACCACGATCAGCGGCGCGGCGCACAGGGGACGCAGCCGGCGCAGCAGCTCAAGCCCGTCCAGGTCCGGGAGGCCGAGGTCCAGGAGGACGAACTCGGCCTCCCCGGCGTGCCGCAGGGCGTCCTGGGCGCGGCTGACCCGGCGCACGGTGTGCCCGCGCACGGCCAGCGCCGTGCCGAGGGCGTGCGCCATGCGGTCGTTGTCCTCGACGAGAAGGGTGTGCATGAGGACTCTCCTGGTGACCGGGGGCGACGGCTACCGGAATACCACGGGCCGGCGCCGGATGCGACGGCCGGCCGGACCGGCCCCGTGCCGGCCCCGTGCCGACTGCGTGAGCCCACTGGCCGTCGACCGCGGGCCGCGGGTTGGCGGCCGGTCCACGCGGGCCCGGGGCCGCGCCCGGCCTGCCGCCTGTACGAGCGGCACGGGTTCACGGTCGAGAGCGAGGACCCGGTGGACGTGTTCATGGTGCGCCGGCCGACCTGAGCCCGCCGACCTCGGCCTTGACCTCAGTCTTCGCCTTGGCCTCAGTGGTCGCGGCCTCGGCGGTCGCGGAGTCGGTGGCCACGGCCTCGGCGGTCGGAGCAGCCGTGGTCGGGGCGCCACCCGGTGCGAGAACGTCGGCCGGAGGGGAGGTCTCGGTCGTGGCGGGGTCGTCGGCCGCTTCCTCGGCGCGACTGAGGGCGACGTTCCTGGTGTCCGGCATCAGCAGGTAGGTCACCAACGAGACGAACGCGCAGCCCGAGACGTACCAGAAGAACATCGACTCCCGCCCGCTGTTCTTGAACCACAGCGCCACGTACTCCGCGGTGCCACCGAACAGCGCGTTGGCGATCGCGTACGGCAGGGCCACCCCGAGCGCGCGTACCCGGGTGGGGAAGAGTTCCGCCTTCACTGCCGCGTTGATCGACGTGTAGCCGGTGACGACCACCAGGGCGATCAGCGAGAGGCCGAGCGCGGGCCAGTACGAGGAGGCGGAGCCGAGGGCCGTCATGATCGGGTACGTCCCGACCGTGCAGCCGACGGCGAAGGTGATCAGCAGGGGCCGGCGGCCGATCCGGTCGGACAGCGCGCCGGCGAACGGCTGGAGCACCGCGAAGACCGCGAGCGCGGTGAAGCTGACCAGGGTGGCGGTGTTCTTCGGCATCCCGGCGCTGCCGATCAGGTACTTGGTCAGATAGGTGGTGTACGTGTAGTAGGCCACCGTGCCACCCAGCGTCAGGGCCATCACGAGACCGGCCTGGCGGCGGTGCTGCCACAGCACCTTCAGCGTTCCCGCGCCGTCGTCCGGGCCATCCACCGACTTCTCCTGGAACGCCTGGGTCTCGGTGAGCCGCCGCCGCAGCCAGTAGACCACCACCGCGAACACCGTGCCGAGCAGGAACGGAATCCGCCACCCCCAACTCTCCAACTGGCCTTTGGACAAGGTGTGTTGCAGGGTGATGAGGATGCCGAGGCCGAGGAGTTGGCCACAGGTCATCGACACGTACTGGAAGGACGAGCCGAGCCCGCGGCGGTGCCGTGCGGACGCCTCCGTGAGGTAGGTCGCGCTGGCCGCGTACTCGCCACCGATGCTCATGCCCTGCAACAGCCGCGCGAGCAGCAGCACGAGGGCGCCGCCGTAGCCCGCCTGGTCGTAGGTCGGCGCGATGGCGATCAGCAGCGCGGCCACCGACATCATGGTGACGGTGAGCGTGAGCGCGCTCTTGCGGCCGTGCCGGTCGGCGGCCCGCCCCAGCACCCACCCGCCCACCGGGCGCATCAGGAAGCCGACCGCGAAGATGCCCGCCGTGTTCATCAGCTTGGTCGTCGGGTTGTCGCCGGGGAAGAAGGAGTCGGCGAAGTAGATGGCGAAGCTGGCGTAGATGAACCAGTCGTACCACTCGACGAGGTTGCCCAGCGACCCACCGATCAACGCGAAGCGACGCTGCCGACGCTCCTCAGCCGCGTCGACCGGCTTGGCTGTCTCGGCTGGACTGACTGTCTTGGCTGGACTGGCTGGGTTGGCTGAGTTGGCTCGGTCGGCTGGGTTGGCTGTGTCGGCAGGGTTGGCTGGCTCGGCCGTGCGGGTCGCGTGGGTCGCGTACGACGCGTGGGTCGCGGGCGGTGCCTGGGTCGCGGGCGGTGGGTGGGGGCCGTCTGCCGCGCCCTCGGCGGGTGGTGTGGCGTGCGGGGGTGGGGTGGGTGAGCCGATGGGGGGCGTCGGGGTGGCGGCGGACGATGACATGGCGGCTCCACGAAGCTCCTGGTCGGGGTGGTGCGAGGTGCCCAGAGCATCGGGTGGTGCGCGGTCGCCTCACAAGGCGCGGCGACGAGATCTAACGTTCCGCTAAGAAACCCACCGCGCCCGTGCGGTGCCGGCGCGCTCCGGCCGCCTTGCTACTATCCGCGACCTGGGGCGCGATGGCCCCGTGGCAGCGAAACCGGGGAAAGCGAGGGGGTCGGATGAGCACGCGCACGCTCCGCACGTCGGTGGTCGCGCTCCTCACGGCCGGCTTCGCCGCGGGCACCCTGGGCACCACGCCGGCCGAGGCGGCGGGGCTGCGGGGTGGCAGGGTCACCTGGTACGCGACGGGCGAGCGCGTCAGGGTGACGGACACCCGTGCCGACGGTTACGCGTTCGGTGTGCGCCTCTACGACACCAGGCGGCCCAAGGCCGTCAGAACCTGTGCGGTCAACGGCCGGGGCCGGTCGCGGGTGTGTGACTTCGCCTTCCCCGAGGGCCGCCGCATCATCATCGTGGCCCGCCTCACGAAGGGCTCCCGGGCCCTGTACGCGGGCTCCGTCCAGGTCCGTTCCTGACGAGGCGCTGACGAGGCGCTGACGGGGCGGCCGTTCCTCACCGACCCGGTCCCGCCCCGTCGGCGACCCGCTACTTCCAGGGCAGGTTCCGCCAGGGGCTGCCCGGGTCGGACATCAGCAGCCGGTGGGCGGCGACCATCTCCTCGTACCAGTCCCCGAACTCCTCCTCGTCGAAGTGCAGACAGCGCCCGAGGATGTAGGCAGCGGAGAAGTCCGCCCAGGAACGGTAGTTGGCCTGGCTGAGCCGGCCCGCGCGCAGCACCGCCTGTTCGGCCTCCGACAGCGTGCAGTAGCGGGCGCCGAGCCCCCAGCGGGCCATGCAGGAGGCGCGCCCGTAGTCCCACGCCTCCACCGAGCGGACGAACCTGCCGTCGGCGAGCAGCCCGTCCGCGCGGAACCTGGCCTCGTAGCGGGTGATGCGGCCGATCAGCCGGCGCACGCCGGCGACCTGGGAGCGCACCTCGGCGTCGCTGCGCGGCTGGGCCACCGTGACGCCGTCCGGGGTGATGCGCGGCTCGGCCGCCTCGGCGGCGTTGTGCCACAGCGCCCGCTCCGCCACCTGCCGCCAGTGGTCCACGTCGACGGCGCCGGCGAAGTCGAGCGCCAGCGAGCGGCGGATGCCAAGCGTGAACTCCCATACCGGGCTGGTCATCTCGGCGCGCAGCAGGAGTTCCAGGGTGCGCTGCCAGTCGGCGCGGGAGGTGATGCCCCACCACTCGCTCAGCCGGTCCCGCTCGGCGGTGTAGCCGCCGCCGTGGTAGGCCATGGCGTTCCACAGCTCGGCGTTGTTGACGCTGAGCAGCGCCCCGCAGGCCAGACCGTGGGCCACCGGGCCGCGCAGCGGTCCGCCCACGATCAGGGCGCGGAGCTGTGGGTGTGGCGGGGCGTCGGTGGCGGCGGCGCGGTCCGCGTGCTGCTGCCAGACCGCGCGGTGGCTCGGGGTGGTGGGGAAGTACGCCTCGCACGGGCTGCCCGGGTTGACCGCGAGCCACGGCGGGTCCTTGGGCCCCCACACCCGCGCGTACCAACCCAGCGAGCCGGAGTGGAAGACCGGGTCCTCGGCCGGCGCCGGCAGCATGCCCTCGGTGTACACGGCGAGGCAGTCGGTGCGGGTGCGCGGGTCGCGGTAGGGCGTGAAGACCACGGTGTCGGGATGGGCGTCCACGCGCTCCCGCGAGTCCGCGACGAAGAGCGGGGTGTGGGCCAGCGCGGTGACGTAGCGGGCCCAGTCGCCGCGGGTCTTCGCGTCGTACAGCTCCTGCTCGATGGCGCTCGGCGGCTGCCACGCGGAGGACTGCCACTCCGCCCGCGGCTGTGCCTGTGCCGTCACCCGTGGCTGTGGCTGTGGCTGTGGCTGTGCGGGTGTCTGTGACTGTCCCTGTGGTTGTTCGTGTGCCTGTGGCTGAGCCTGCCGCGCGTCGTCCCGTGGCGGGTTCGGGCCGTCGGCCGCCGTGGGCGCGTCGGACGGCTGTCGGTCGTCGGGGAGCCGGGGGGCGCCCGGCGGGGCGGGGTCGCCGGCCGCGTGCGGGTCGGTGGGTGGCGCGGGGTCGGCGGCGGGGCGGGGGGCCGGCGCGTGGCGCGGCGGGGTGCCGCCGGTGTCGGTGGGTGGGTCGGCCTCGGCCGCCGAGGCGTCGCGGGCTGCCAGCGTCTCGCGCTCGCCGACGCCGCGCGCCGGGCCGTCGACGCTCCGCACGGGACCGTCGGCGGTGCGCTCGGGCTCGGTGCCACCCTGTTTCGCGGGTTCCTCCCCGTTCCACAACCCCATGAGCGGGAACTCTACCCAGCACCCGCCCCGTAGCACCCGGGTGGCCGGCCACCGAATGCCCCCACGGAAGGCGAATCTGCCCTCGCGGAACGCCGATGTGCCCCCGCGCCGGGTCGGCGCGGGGGCACATCGGGTGGTGCGGTGGTACGGGGAGCCCTCGATCAGCGATCGGTCAGGGGCGCCCGCTCAACGGTCGAGCCGCTGGTCAGAGGCTGACGCCCTTGCCGCGCAGGTAGCTGACCGGGTCGACGTCCGAGCCGTAGCCGGCGCCGGTGCGCACCTCGAAGTGCAGGTGCGGGCCGCTGCTGTTGCCGGTGCTGCCGGACAGGCCGATCTGCTGACCGCCGGTGACCGACTGGCCGGCCGAGACGGAGAGCTGCGACAGGTGGGCGTACTGGCTGTAGTGGCCGTCCGCGTGGCGGATGACGACCTGGTTGCCGTACGAGCCCGCCCAGCCGGCCGAGACGACCTGGCCGGCGCCGATCGACTTCACGGAGGTGCCGGTGGCGACCGGGAAGTCCACGCCGGTGTGGTAGCCGCTGGACCAGCTACCACCGGACTGGTGGTAGGGGGTGCCCATGGCGCTGTTGGCCACCGGGGCGGTGAAGCCGGTCGCCGAGGGGGCCTCGGCCTGCGGCTTCGGCGCGGCCTGGGCGGCCTGCGGCTGCGCGGCCTTGGGGGCGGCCTGCTGCTTCGGCGCCTGCGGCTGGGCGGCCTTCGGGGCGGCCTGCGGGGCCGCCTTCTGCTGCGGGGCCTTGGCGGCGGAGCCGGCACCGGGCAGGGTCAGGTGCTGGTTCGGGAAGATCAGGTTCGGGTTGTCCCCGATGACGTCCTGGTTGCGGTCGTAGACCGCGCGCCAGCCACCGTTGACGTCGTGCGCCTGGGAGATCTTGAACAGCGTGTCGCCGGAGCGCACGGTGTACGCCGTGCCGGCGGTCGAGTTCTGGGTGCGCGGAGCGGGCTTGCTCTCGGCCTTCGGGGCGGCCTTCGGCGCGGCCTTGGGGGCGGCGGCCTTGGGCGCGGCCTTCGGGGCAGCCTTGGGGGCAGCCTGCGGCGCGGTGCGGGCGTCGCGGGTGGTGTTCGCCTGCTCGCGGGCACCGTCGGGGGAGACCTGCGGGGCCGGGCCGCCGGCGGTCAGGCCCGCCTTGACGGAGCACACGGGCCAGGCGCCGGGGCCCTGGACCTTGAGGACCTTCTCGGCCACGGCGATCTGCTGGTCCTTGGTGGCCAGGTCGGCGCGCGGGGCGTACTGCGCGCCACCGAAGGCACGCCAGGTGCTGTCGGTGAACTGCAGGCCGCCGTAGAAGCCGTTGCCGGTGTTGATGCTCCAGTTGCCGGTCGCCTCGCACTGGGCGACCTTCTCCCACACGTCCACCGAGGCGGCGTTGGCCTGGGTGGCACCGAGGAAGGGAATGGCGAGGCTGGCGCCGCCAGCGGTCAGCGCGACGGACATACCGAGGCGACGCGGGCTGATGCGGCGGTGACGCGTGCGATGAGACATAGGGGTATCCCTCTCCTATGCCTGCGAGGTGAGCTGTCGGATTCGGGCTGGAGTTGCCCGGACGTGCCCTGCGCGGCGCCTGGCGCCGCGACACGTCTTCACCCCTAGCCGACCGCGCTCGGCGCGGTACGGCACTTACCTGGTTCCCCCGCTCTTGCCGTCATGTCTTTGAAGTTTCTCCTCGGCCAGCGGCAAGATTCGGCATCCCGGCGTCGGATACCCGCCTTCGTTTCAGCGGGAGCGCCAACAAAACACATTCATTTCGCCGGCGACAAGCCATGAACCGCCCGATAAAGATCAATTAAGGCATTAGCTCGCAATGCGAGATAACACTGCGTACGGGATCTGTCTCCCGGGGCGACATCTTCCGGACGCCCACAGCGGCCATATCCCTGACGGGGGCGGGGTCCGGCCGGGCAGCCGACATCGCACGGACACGCCGCGTGACAGATCAACCAGCGACACCCGTGAGCTGCAGCACAGAGCCCGATAAGCCCGAACAGTCCGTTTCTAAGTGATCTCGCCGGACGCTCTCGCGGCATCGGCACACCCAGCCAGTCGGCCCCACATGTGCCCCGCGCCACAGAAAACCGGCACGTCGGCGGGGTGTCTCGCACGCCTTCCCCTTAAGAACACGCTCCATGCCTCGTCCGGGTTGCCTCACTCCACGAGAAATCCCGCCCCCGCCCCACGCCGCCCCGCCCCGTCCCCGCCACGCGGCCCCGCGTATCCCTCCTGCCTCGTATGCCTCGCATGCTTCGCGCGCCTCGTACCACCGAAGCCGACAGGTCCGGGCGGGGCGAAGGCGACTGGCGGACTCCGCCGGGTAGCGGCGACGACGGCTGTCTCCCTCGGCGAGGCCGAGCCCGCGCATCACCCACGAAGGCATCGCGTCCGGCACACACCCACGTCGGCGGCCCACGTCGGCGCCGAGTCGCCGAGCGGCCCCCTCCTGGCGTTCCGGCCGCCGCCGGTCCGTCTCCCCCGCCGCGAACATCCGCCCGCGCGACCCGCTGACATCTCCGGGTCTCGGCGCTACCTTGTTCCACCACCGGCAGCACCTCCGTCCCACCCCTCAGGGCACGGTATTCAGCCCTCGTATCGCCTCATCTCGCCTCTCTCCGCATACTTTTGACTGAGCGTTTACTGTGGCCTGGTTCAGGTTGCGAGGGGGGCACATGCGAGACGAAGACAGGGCCGGGGCCGGCGGAGGGCCCCACGACCCCTGGGCGGGCAGCACACCGGCGCGGGCCGACTCCGAAGCGGCACAGAGATGGCCCCGGACGCCGACGCACAAGGACTCCCCCGCGCCCGGCCGTCCGCACGTGGTGATCGAGGGCCGGTACGAACTGCTGGAACCGATCGGCAGCGGCGGCATGGGCGAGGTGTGGAAGGCCCATGACCGACGGCTGCGCCGGTACGTGGCAGTGAAGGGCCTGCTCGACCGGAACGCGATGACCGCCGGCACCCAGGACGCGGCGATGCAGCGGGCGCGCCGGGAGGCGGAGGCGATCGCCAAGATCGAGCACCCGAACGTGGTGACGGTCCACGACCAGGTCGAGACGGACAACCAGGTCTGGATCGTGATGAAGCTGCTCGACGCCGGGTCGCTGGCGGACCTGCTCCGCAGCCAGCAGGTGCTCGCCGTGCCCAGGGCGGCGGACATCGGCCACCAGATCCTGCGCGGCCTACGGGCGGTGCACGCGGCCTCGGTCGTCCACCGCGATGTGAAGCCGGGCAACGTGCTGGTCCGGGACGACGGGCTGGTGATCCTGGTGGACTTCGGCATCGCCACGTTCGTGGGCGCCGCCTCCCTCACCCGACCCGGCAGCATCATCGGCACGCCCCCGTACCTGGCACCCGAACTCTTCGCACCCGGCTCCCGCGGCCCCACGCCCGCGTCCGACCTGTGGGCGCTCGGCGTCACGCTGTACGAGATGGTCGAGGGCCGCCTCCCGTTCGGCGGCAGCGAGGTCTGGGAGGTCCAGGAGAGCATCCTGCGCACGCCGAACCCGGTCCCCCGCTACGCCGGCCCGCTCGCCCCGGTGATCCAGGGGCTGCTGCGCAGCGACCCCGACGAGCGCCTGGACGCGGCGACGGCCGACGTCATGCTGCGCGAGGTGCTGGGCGGTACGTCGAACGCGGGCCCGGCCAGGGTCGAGTCACCCCCACCGGCGCCCGCGCTCGAGCCGGACCCCGCGCCGAGGGTCGCCACTCCCGCCGCCGCTGCCCCGGCCTCGCCCGAACCGGCCTCCCCCGACCCCGATCCCGCCCTCGCGGAGGAGCGCCCGCGAACCGGCCCCCGTAAGAGGGGAAGGGTGGTGGTGGCGGTGGCCACGTGCGTCGCACTGCTGATCACCGCCGGCTGGTTCGTGACGGACGGCTTTGACTTCGGCGAGAAGGCCGAGGGCAGCGGTACCGCCGGCCCGGACCGCCAGGGCGGCGGCCCCGGGACGCCGACATGGCGGAAGACGCATCCCATCCTGCGGATCGGCGTGAAGGACGACCAGCCGGGCCTGAGCGAACGGGTACCCGGCACGAAGGACAGGTACACGGGCTATGACATCGACATGGCCTACAAGGTCGCCGAGCACCTGGGGTACACGGACAAGGCGGACGTGAAGTTCTCCGCGGTGACCACCGAGAACCGCAGCAGCGAGCTGGCGAAGAAGACGGTGGACCTCGTCGTCGCCTCGTACACCATGCGGAACGACGGCGACATCGACTTCGTCGGCCCTTACTACAAGGCGGGCCGCGGGTTCCTGGTGCACGAGAAGTCGAGCAAGTACCCCAACATCCAGGGCCCCAACGACCTGAAAGAGCTCGGCGTGGAGGTGTGCACGCCGCAGAAGTCGACGTACTGGAAGGAACTGCCCAAGCTCGGCTTCACCATGATGAAGTCCCCGCCCACCAGCTACAAGCGCTGCCTGAAGGAACTGTTGGACGAGGACTCGCAGGTCTACGCCGTGGCCTCGGACGACGTCATTCTCGCGGGCTACGAGAAGACGTACGCGGGCGAGGTCCGGCGGCTGGAGACCATCGAGGGCACGGAGGCGTACGGCGTGGCGATGCTCCCCGGGCAGCCGGTCCTCAAGCGCGAGGTGTGCTCGGCGGTGCGGAAGATCCTGGCGGACAGGAAGGGCTGGGAGTCCATGTACGAGAAGAACCTCGCCGCCCTGCTCGCCCCGCAGGGCCCACCGGGCCCACCGGATCTGGACCCGGAGTCGTGCGAGGAGCCCTGAGCGGGGCGGGGAGGCGCGCTCCTTGAGCCCGCCTCCCTGCCCCGAGCGACCGCCGGGCGGTGACGGGGAGGGCAGGGAAGCGCTCCGTGCGGGGTGCCGGATGGCCGGCGGGCCCCTCGCGTCGGCGGTCGGCGGCGTGCCTAGCGCGCGCCCCCGGTCGGCGCGGCGTCCTCCCCGAAAAAGGCGAGCAGCTCCCGCACCACGGCCTCCGGCTGTTCCTCCGGTACGTAGTGGCCGCTGCCCGCCACCTCGACCACGCGGATGTCGGTGCCCTTGTCGGGACCCATCTGTTCGCGCAGCGCGGCGTAGCTGGTCTCGCCGGCCAGCGTCAGGATGGGGAGCGTCACGGGGGCGTGGGTGGCCAGGTCGGCGATGTCCTGGCGCATCGTCTGGTACCAGCCGTTGCCCGCCCGGATGGCCTCGCGCGTGTCGTAGGCGTGGGCGTAGATCCGCCGCGCGTCCTCCTCGACGGACGCCTGGTCCAGCAGCATGTGCCCGTACAGCCAGTCGATCAGCGGGCGGAAGCGGCCGGCGAGCAGTTCCTCGGGGAGGCCGCGAACCTGGTTGAACGCGAACCACCAGGGGTAGCCGCCGCGCCCCTCGGCGATGGCCGCTGCCTGTTCGTCCGAGCCGGGCAGCATGCCGATCCGCAGCCAGGAGTCGTCGGGTACGCCCAGGTCGATGGTGGCCAGGCGGCGCACGGACGCCGGGTGGTTGGCGGCGAGGTGGTAGCCGAGCGACGCGCCGATGTCGTGTCCGGCGACGAACGCCGAGTCGTGGCCCAGGTGTCGGATCAGCTCGTGGATGTCCCGCGCCATGGTGCGCTTGTCGTAACCATCCGCCGGCTTGTCCGAGCCACCCATGCCGCGCAGGTCCACGGCGGTCACCCGGAAGGTGCGGGCCAGCTCGGGCAGCACCTTCCGGAACTGCCACCAGGTCTGCGGCCAGCCACCCAGCAGGATCAGCGGGGCGCCGCTGCCGCCGGTGACGTGGTGCAGTCGGACGCCGTTGACGGTGGCATACGCGCTGGTGAAGTCGCCGGCGAGCGAGGCGGCCAACTCGGCGTCGGTGGGGACGGGGCGGTGGTCGGTCATGGGGTGGGTCTCCTTCTCGCTCTTCTTCTCGTCTTCTGTCTTCTGGCCGGTCGCGCCTTCTCGCCGTGTCGAGCGTCGGGCGTGAAGGCTTCCGGTTTTCTTGAATGAGCAGTCAAATAAGCGGGCAGGGGTACGTCAGGCGCGAGACAGGCTCGGGCCACCCCGGCACCTGGGGCTCGGCCACGCAGGCGGCGACGGCCGCGTGCGGGCGCCGCAGCGCCGGGCGGCGCGGTACGGCGCGAGGCGGGCGCGCTCCGGGCCGGAGATGAGGGGAGGAACGGGGGACGGGGGTGACGGGCCCCGTCGCGGCGGCTCAGTCCAGGACGGCCAGCGCCCGCTCCACGGTGTCCTTCAGGAAGCGCTCGCGCACCGGGGTCTTGCCCACGACGCGGACCCCTTGGAGCAGCGTGACCAGGAACCTGGCCAGCGACGCGGGGTCCTTGTCCGGCGCCAACTCGCCCTCGGCACGGGCCCGGACGAGCGCCCCCATGATGGCCGTCTCCAGGGATTCCAGGCCGGTGGCCACCCGCCGGCGCGCCCCCTCGTCCGCGGGCAGTTCGACCGCGGTGTTGGTCATCAGGCAGCCCTTGTGGTCCTCGTCCGCCAGCGCGCCCTCCACGTAGAAGCGGACCAGGCCGCGCACCGCGTCGAGCCCGGGGCCCGGCCCGGAGAGGCGGCTGACGAACGCCTCCCTGGCGTCCTCGCCGTAGCGGTCCACGGCCTTGAGGTACAGCTCACGCTTGCTGCCGAAGGTGCCGTAGATGCTGCCGCGACCGAGCCCGAGGTGGTCCACCAGGTCCTGCATCGAGGTGGCCTCGTACCCCTTGCGCCAGAACAGCTCCATGGCCGCCCGCAGCGCGGCGTCCGGGTCGAACTCCTTCACCCTGCTCATGCGCTCACCCTAGGAGAACTTGACCGATCATTCAAGTAAGCCGCCGAAAGGCCCGCCCTAACTCGCCAACCCCTCGCCGTCCTCGCACGGTTCTCCGACTGGGCCGCGGCGGGGCTCGCGCCCAGGCTGGGACGCAGGGTGGGACGAAGGAACGGGAGGAAGGGGGCGAGGGGACGGGAAGAAAGGGAAGAAAGGGCGCGCCAACGCGCCGGGCGCGGTGGCATGCTGGCGCCCGTGAACGCGCGTCCTCACCTCCAGGTCAAGCTCGACCCCGCACTCCACCGCTTCGTCACCCCGGACCGCAGGGGTGCGTCCTTCCCTCTCGCCACCGACGGGACCTCCTCGCTCGGACACGTCGTGGAATCCCTCGGCGTCCCGCTCACCGAGGTGGGCGAGTTGCTGGTCGACGGGGACCCGGTGGCCACCGCGCACGTGCCGGGCGACGGCCGCACGGTCGAGGTGCGCCCCGTGCGGCGGCCCCAGCGGGTGCCGGGAGCGCCGCTGCGCTTCCTCCTCGACGTCCACCTGGGCACCCTCGCGCGCCGGATGCGGCTGCTGGGCATCGACACCGCGTACGAGAACGAGGACATCGGCGACGCGGCGCTGGCCACCCGGTCGGCGAGCGAGCGCCGGGTGCTGCTCTCGCGCGACCGGGGCCTGTTGCGGCGGCGCGAGCTGTGGGCCGGCGCGTACGTGTACAGCGACCGGCCCGACGAGCAACTGCGGGACGTGCTGGGCCGGTTCGCGCCCCACCTCGCGCCGTGGACCCGGTGCAGCGCGTGCAACGGGCTGCTGGCCGAGGCGGACAAGGAGTCGGTCGGGGAACACCTCGAACACGGCACGCGCCGCACCTACGACGTCTTCGCCCAGTGCGTCTCCTGCCGCCGGGTGTACTGGCGAGGAGCGCACCACGCGCGCCTGGAGGCCATCGTGGAGGCGGCGCTGCGGGAGTTCGCCCCGGTGGCCGGGCGGGGCACGGACGGCGGGTAGGGCCCGGAGGGTGGGTAAGGCCCGGAGGGTGGGCGGCCGTCCCACCCTGGCCCGTCCCACGCCCGGTCGGACTGGTCAGCCCGACCGGCCCCGTCGCCCCCTTCGGCTCCATCGCCCCCTTCGGCTCCGTCAGCTCCGTACGCCCTGACCCGCGCCCCGCCCGAGCGGCCCGGCCCCGTGCGCGGTGGCTCGGCGACACCTGGGGTTTTAGCCGGACGCCAGGATGCGGCGGGAGGATCACCTACCCAGACTGGATGATCCCTCTCCCACGCGCGCACGTACTGCCGCAGCAAGGAGGTCCGCGTGTTCAGCTCACGATGGCGCCGGGGCGCGATCACCGCGATCGCGGCGACGACGTCCCTGGCCACCCTCGCCGTCGGCTCGGCCATCGCCGACGGCACCGACGCACCCGAACGGCCCACGATCACGGTGGCTGACGGGCGGACGCAGGCGGCGTTCTCGTACCGGGACGCGGTCCGCGAGCACCTCATGGTCCAGCTCGACGTCGACAGCGACCGCGACGGCAAGCTGGACCGCGCGGGCGTGGACGTCATTCGTCCCAGGGAGACCGACCAGGGCCTCAGGGTGCCCGCGATCATCGAGTCGAGTCCGTACAACGACACGGTCGGCCGCGGCTTCGAGTCGGAGAAGAAGGCGTGGGACGAGCGGGGCCGGCCCACCACGTTCCCGATGCACTACGACAACTACTTCGTGCCGCGTGGTTACGCCGTCGTCCAGGTGGACACGACGGGCACGGCGAAGTCCGACGGTTGCCTCACGGTGGGGGGCGACAGTGACGTCGCGGCCAGCAGGGCGGCCGTGGACTGGCTGAACGGCCGGGCCCGGGCCTACCGCGCCGACGGCAGCGAGGCGCGGGCCCACTGGTCGACGGGCAAGGCCGGGATGGTGGGCAAGTCCTTCGACGGCATGCTGGCCAACGCCGTGGCCGGCACCGGCGTCGACGGGCTGGAGACGATCGTGCCGATCTCGGCGGTCAGCTCCTGGTACGACATCACCCGCTCGCGCGGCGCCAAGCACTGGGAGGGGTTCAGCCACTACCTGTCCACCGAGCTGGACACCGACCCGGACGCGAAGTGCCAGGCCGTACGGGACGACCTGAGGGCCGGCGAGGACGACGCGACCGGCAACTACAACGCGTACTGGCACGAGCGCAACCACGTCGCCCAGCCGGCGCCCGAGGTGGGCAGGGTCAAGGCGAGCGTGCTGGTGGCGCACACCCTCAACGACCAGAACGTGCGGCCCAACCAGTTCACCCACTGGTGGGAGGGGTTGAAGCAGCAGGGTGTGCCGCGCAAGCTGTGGCTCGGGCAGTACGGGCACACCGACGGCTTCGACTTCCCGGGGCGCCGGGACGTGTGGGTGGACACCCTGCACCGGTGGTTCGACCACTGGCTGTACGGCATCCAGAACGGGATCATGAACGAGCCGCGGGTCGATCTCCAGACCGGGCCCACCACCTGGACGACACAGTCCGACTGGCCGGCGCGGACCTCGTCGGTCTCGCTCCACCCGGGCGCGGACGGCTCGCTCGGGCTGCGTCCCGCCCGCACCGGCTCCCAGTCGTTCACCGACGTCAAGGCCAGCGAGGCCGATCTGATCACCGACCCGACGACCGCCAAGCCCGGCCGACTCGCCTATGTCAGCCAGCCGCTGACCGGCCAGGCCCGGATCTCCGGCACGCCGTCCGTGGACATCAGGCTCTCGCTGGACAAGCCCACCAGCAACCTCACCGCGCTGCTGGTCGACTACGGCACCGACGAGCGCGTCGACGTGCTGCGCAACGAGCCGCAGAACAACCTGCACGACGGTGTCCAACTCATCGACGAGGAGAGTTGCCACGGCGAGAGCACCACGGCCGATGACGCCTGCTACAAGAAGGCCGTCAACGTGACCGCCAAGCACCCGGTGCACGTCATCGCCCGCGGCTCGCTGGACGCGCAGAACCACGCCTCGGCGAGCGACCCGCAGCCGCTGACGCCGGGCCAGGGCTACCAGATCCGCTGGCAGACCCTGCCGAACGACTACGTCCTCAAGCCCGGCCACCGGATCGGGCTCGTGCTCGCCGGAACGCCCGCCGAGTACCTGTACTTCGAGACGGCCACCGGCGCGCGGGCGACGGTGGACCTGCCCGCCAGCAAGATCACCATTCCGGTCGCCGACGCCGCGCTCACCAGCGCCGACTTCGCCGCGCCCACCCCGGACGCCGCACCGTGGCGCGGACCGAGCACCGCGCCCCGGCCCCCGCGCCCGACGTTCCTCCGCTGACGGCCCGCCGCCCCGCCCACCCGGCGGGGCGGCCCGCGCCACTGACCCGGGACCCGGTCAGCACCGCGACCGGGCCTCACTCGCACGGGTACGGTCGGCGTGAAGTACGCGAGGATCAGCCAATCGGGCGTAGCGTCAGATACATGACGAAAGTGAATCTCGCGGGTGAGAAGGCCACTTTGCTTCCCACCCTCTACGGCAGGGCGCTGGACTCCCAGTCCCCCGATTCCATCCTGCACGACACCATGGCGTACGACGCCGTCCAACAGATCGAGGTGGACTTCTCCACCGTGGGCCTGCGGCGCGGCGACGACACCGCGATCGCCCTGCGGGCCCGGTGCCTGGACGACTGGGCGCGTGAGTTCCTGGCGGCCCACCCCGAGTGCGTCGTCCTGCACCTGGGGTGTGGTCTCGACACCCGGGTGTACCGCATCGACCCGGGGCCGGGGGTGCGGTGGTTCGACGTGGACTACCCCGAGGTCATCGAGTTGCGCGGGCAGCTCTTCCCGGACCGCGAGGGCTACACGGCCATCGGCGCGTCCGTGACCGACCCGATGTGGCTCGCCGAGATCAAGGGCGACCTGCCGGTGCTCGTGGTGGCCGAGGGCCTGTTCATGTACCTGAGGGAGGACGAGGGCAAGGACCTGGTACGGCGCGTCCTCGACCACTTCCCGAGGGGTCAGTTCGTCTTCGACGGCCTCAGCAGGCGCGGCACGAAGCTGCAGAAGCTCAACAAGGCGGTGCAGGCCGCGAAGGCCACCGTGCACTGGGGTTTCGACAGTTGCGAGGAGTTGGAGGCCATCGACTCCCGGCTGCGCTGCGTGTCCTCGATGAGCGCCTTCGACCTCGACAACGACCGGCTGCCGACGGGCTTTCGCATGACGGCCAAGGTCTCCAAGGTCTTCACCGGCATGCGGAACCTGGCGGTCTTCTACCGGATGGACTTCCAACCCTCCGCCTCCGGCTGACCCTCGACTGCCGGGTGGTCCTCCGCTCCCCCGGGCCCACGGACGGTCGGGCGCGAGCCGGGCGTCCGTGGGCCCGGGGTGCGGTGGTCGGTTCAGTGTCCGCCGGTGAGTTGGCCGGCGAGCTTGTCGTGGATGGCGGCGCTGGGTTGGTTGAGCCCGACGATGGTGACCTTCTTGCCGCGCTGGCGGTACTTGTGCTCGATGGCGTCGAGCGCGGCCACCGACGAGGCGTCCCAGACGTGCGCGTCGGAGAGGTCGATGACCACGTCGTCGGGGTCGTTGGCGTAGTCGAACTGGGAGACGAGGTCGTTGGACGAGGCGAAGAACAGCTCCCCGGTGACGGCGTAGACGACCTGGCCGCCGTCCGGGTCGAGGACGCCGGAGACCCGCGCCAGGTGCGCCACCCGCCGGGCGAAGATCACCATGGCGGTGAGCGTGCCGACGATGACGCCGACGGCCAGGTTGTGGGTGGCCACCACACAGCCCACGGTGACCACCATCACCAGCGTCTCCCCCACCGGCATCCGCCGCAGCGTCGCGGGGTGGACCGAGTGCCAGTCGAAGGTGCCCACGGCGACCAGCACCATGACGGCCACCAGCACGGCCATCGGGATGTCGGAGACCACCGGCCCGAAGACGATGCACAGCACCATCAGGAAGGCCCCGGCCAGAAAGGTCGACAGCCGCGTCCTGGCCCCCGAGTTCCTCACGTTGATCATGGTCTGGCCGATCATGGCGCAGCCGCCCATGCCGCCGAAGAAGCCGGTGACGATGTTGGCGATGCCCTGCCCGACGGATTCGCGGGTCTTGCCGGAGTGGGTGTCGGTGATGTCGTCCACGAGCTTGGCCGTCATCAGCGACTCCATGAGGCCCACCAGCGCGAAGGCGAAGGCGTAGGGGGCGACGGTGGTCAGCGTGTCCAGCGTGAAGGGCACGTCCGGCAGGCCCGGCACCGGCAGCGAGGAGGGCAACTCGCCCTTGTCGCCGACGGTGGGCACCGCGATGCCGGCGGCCACGGTGATCACGGTCAGGGTGACGATGGCCACCAGCGGCGCCGGGATCACCCTGGTGACCCTCGGGAAGAACACCATCAACGCCAGCCCCGCGGCGATCAACGGGTAGACCGCCCAGGGCACGTCGTGCATCTCCGGCACCTGTGCCATGAAGACTAGGATGGCCAGGGCGTTCACGAAGCCCACCATCACGCTCCGTGGGACGAAGCGCATCAGCTTCGCCACCCCCAGGGCGCCCAGCACCACTTGGAAGGTCCCGCCGAGGATGACGGCGGCGACCAGGTAGCCGAAGCCGTGCTCGCGGTTGAGCGGGGCTATGACCAGGGCGATCGCGCCGGTGGCGGCGGAGATCATGGCCTTGCGCCCACCGACGAAGGAGATCACCACGGCCATCGTGAAGGACGCGAAGAGGCCGACGCTGGGGTCGACGTCGGCGATGATCGAGAACGAGATGGCCTCGGGGATCAGCGCCAGGGCCACCACCAGTCCGGCCAGCACCTCGGTACGGAAGACCTTGGGCGAGGCGAGCCAGTCAGGCCGGCCGACGCCCCTGGGCAAGCGGGCGCGCAGCGCGGCGGCGGGGGACAGCGGTGAGGACATGCGACCGTTTCTGTTCGGGCGCCCGCGCCCGGGCGGCGGGGGCGTGCGCGTCGTGTACGGCCCCGGCCCAGCGGACGGAGCGGACGGAGCGGGTGGGAGACAGCGGAAAGGCCTCGGCGGGTGGCGCCGGGGCGTCGTCGCGGGCCGTACGCGGGGCACGCGGCGCGGGCTCCGTCGACCGCGGGTCGGGCAGCGTCACCCGGACGTTCCAGAGTGCCACCTGAGGGAGCGACCCGGGGCGGTGAGGCCGTCTCCGGGGAAGGGTGACGCCCCGCCCGGCGCCGCCCGAACTCTACCTTAACGTGAGGGCAGAGTACGCATGCCGGCGGTCCGCCCCGGGCGCCACGGCGGGCCGGCGCGGCACGGCTGATCCGTATGCTGGGGTACTTCCCGCCTGGTGGGCGACGGAGAGCACCCAAGGAGACGACGCTGCGATGACGGAACGGCGGATGCAGATCGGTGAGGTCGCCGAGCGGACCGGTTTGTCGCTGCGCACCATCCGGCACTACGAAGAGGTCGGCCTGGTCACACCGTCCGCCCGCAGCAAGGGTGGCTTCCGGCTGTACACCGAGGTCGACGTCGAGCGCCTGATGGTCATCCGTCGGATGAAGCCGCTGGACTTCTCCCTGGAGGAGATGCGGGACCTGCTGGAGATCACCGACCGGCTGGCCGTCGCCGACGACGGGCCCACCGGCGAGGAGCGGGAGCGCCTGCGCGAGCGGCTCGACGCGTACCGCGAGGTGGCCGACGCGCGCTGCGAGACGCTGCGGGCCAGGCTGCTGGCGGCCGAGGACTTCGCCGCCACCCTCCGCCGCAAGCTCGACCCGGCGACGTAGGCCCTCGCGGGACGGCCCGCGAGGAGGCGCGGCCCGGGGGCGCGGCTAGACGAGCCGTTCGGGCCGGCTGAGCGCGGCGTGCACGAGGTGGTCGGCGTACGCGTCGGTCAGCCGACCCGGCCGGAACAGGATGCGGTACATCATCGGGGCGACCAGGCTGTCGAGGACGGCCTCGCAGTCGGGCACGGCCTCGCCGCGCTCCCGCGCGCGCCCGAGGATGACCTCGACCTGCGCGGCGGCGTAGGTCGAGCACTGCCCCGCGTTGCCGCCGTCCGGGTCGCCGAGCAGCGCGTCCCTGATGTACGCCCGGCCCGTGGGCGAGGCCATCTCCTCGAGGAACTGCCGGGCCCAGGCCGTCAGGTCGGCGCGCACGTCGCCGAGGTCGAGCGGGGGCTCCTCGGGGCGCAGCCGCTCCACCGCCACATCCGACAGGAGTTCCTGGAGGTCGCCCCAGCGCCGGTAGATGGTGGACGGGGTGACGCCCGCGCGGGCCGCGATCGCCGGGACGCTGAGCGCGGCCCGTCCCCGTTCGGCTTCCAGCGCGTGCACGGCGGCGTGCACCGATGCCTGAACGCGGGCGCTGCGCCCACCGGGCCGCGCCATGGGCTTGGGGCTCATGTCTCCACCTTAATGCCACATCGTTGCGTCTAGCCGGCCGCCGGCCATCGGTCGCGCGCCCGGCGCACCCCGGCGCACCGGCGACGGGGGGCCGGCGCGGGCCAGCCCCGTGGGCGCGCGGGTCCGCGCCCACGGGGCCGTGGCGGGGCGCGCGGGTCAGGACACCAGCGCGCCGGGGGTCGTGCGTACGCCGTGGGCCGCCTCGTAGGCACGGCCGGCGCGCAGCACGGTGGCGTCGGCGAGCGGGGCGGCCATGAGCTGCATGCCGATGGGCAGGCCCGCCGCGTCCCGGCCGACCGGCAGCGTCAGCGACGGCATGCCGGTGATGTTGGCGGGGGCGCTCAGGCGCACGTACGCGTCGGAGACGCTCTCGACCGTGCCGTCGGGCCAGTGCACGGCGTGCTGGTCCACCGGGACCGCGGTCATCGGCACGGTCGGCGCGGCCACCACGTCCACCTGCTCGTACACCCGCGCCCAGGCCCGGCGCAGCAGGGTGCGGGCGCGCTGGGCGCGCAGGTAGTCGCCGGCCGAGACCAACTCCCCCGCCTCCAGGAGCACTCGCACGTCCGGGCCGTACGACTGTGGGGTGCTGCGCAGCGTCTGCTCGTGGTACGCGGTCGCCTCCGGGACCATCAGGCCCCAGTGGATGGCGTGGATGTAGCGGTCCATCGGGGTGGTGACCTCGACGAGTTCGGCGCCGAGGTCACCCAGCCGTGCGATGGCCGCGCGCACCGCGGCCTCGACCTCGGGGTCGACCCGTTCGAAGTAGTACGTGCTCGGGACGCCGACGCGCAGGCCGCGCAGCCCGTCCTCGTCCGCGCCGCGCAGCACGTCGCCGGCGGACCCGGCGGGCAGGCTGGCCGGGTCGCCGGCGTCGGGCCCGGCCAGCGCCGCGAGCAGCAGGGCCGCGTCACGCACGGTGCGGGTGATGGGGCCGACGTGGTCCAGGGACCAGGACAGGGAGGTGACGCCGGAGCGCGGCAGCAGCCCGTAGGTCGGCTTGAGCCCGACGAGGCCGTTGAGCGCCGCGGGCACCCGGATCGATCCGCCGGTGTCGGTGCCGAGGGCGAAGGTGGCCGCCCCGGCGGCGACCGCGACCGCCGAGCCGCCGCTCGACCCGCCGGCGACCCGGTCCTGGTCGATGGCGTTGCGCGACTGGGGGGTCGTCAGGCCGTAGGCGAACTCGTGCGTGTGCGTCTTGCCCACGAGCACCGCGCCGGCCTCGCGGAGCCGGGCCGCGACGGCGCTGTCGGAGTGCGCCACGTGCCCGGAGCGCGCCTGGGAACTGGCCGTCGTCGGCAGTCCGGCGACGTCGATGAGGTCCTTGAGGCCGCCGGGGACGCCGTGCAGCGGGCCGCGGTCGCGGCCGGCCGCCCGCTCGGCGTCGGCGCGTTCGGCCGCCGCGCGCGCCACCTCGTCGGTGACGGTGACGTACGCCCCGACGCGCGCGTCGACGGCCTCGATCCGCTCCAGCACGGAGTGGGTCAGCTCGGTCGCGGACAGCTCGCGGTGCCGCAGGGCGTCGCTCGCCTCGGTGAGGGTCAGCTCAAAGGGTCGCATCGGGGACCTCCGGCAGGGCGGAGTAGACGGCGGCGGGGTGGGTCTCGCCGAAGTCCAGTTCGCGCAGCCTGCTGACGACGGCGTGGATGTGTTGCGCGGTGGTGGCGACGACGGCGTGCCGCTCGCCGTCCAGCGGGAGGCCCGCGCGGTGCGCCCAGTGGGCGGCCTCCCGCGCGGTCAGGTCCGGAGTGCTCATGGGTGCCCTTCGTCGGGGTGTCGGCCGGTGGGTGACGGCCGTGGGGCGCCTGCGCTCCCCATTTAAAGCAGAAAATTTGCGTTAGCTGGAGCCTAGGGACTAGCGTCCACTAATGCAAACGGTTCGCTTTTATTGCTCCTCCGTCGCCGTCTGACCCCCGCCGCGGACCGCCCCGCACCGCCCGAGGGCCCGTACTACCCGGCCGCCCGACGCCACCCCGTACGAGCCGCGCGGCGCACTCGCCACCCACCGACCCACCCGAGAAGGACTCGCCCGATGCCCAACTCGCCCCGCCCGCTCGCCACCCCGCCCGCCTGGACCGTCGGCGATCTGCGCGTTCACCGCGTCGACGAGGTGACGCTGCCGCCCGCGACCGGCCCCTGGCTGCTGCCGTCGGCCACCGCCCAGGTGGTGGACCAGGCGCCCTGGCTCCGGCCCGACTTCGCCGACGAGGCCGGCGTGCTGCGGCTGGCCAGTCACAGCTTCGCCGTCGTGGTGGACGGCCTGCGGATCGTGGTGGACACCGGCATCGGCAACGGCAAGACGCGCGCCAACCCCGCCTGGGACCACCTCGACAGCGACTACCTGGCCCGCCTGACGGCGGCCGGCTTCGCGCCCGCCGACGTCGATCTCGTCATCCTCACCCACCTGCACACCGACCACGTCGGCTGGAACACCCGCGAGCGGGACGGCGCGTGGCACCCCACCTTCCCCCACGCCCGTTACCTGACCGCCCGCGCCGAGTGGGACCACTGGGCCGGGGTGGAGCTGGAGGACGCCAGGCGGCAGATGTTCCGGGACTCGGTGTACCCCGTCGCGGACGCCGGGCTGCTCGACCTGGTCGACGTCGCCGCCGACGGCACCACCGTCGCCCCCGGCGTACGCCTGCTGCCCACCCCGGGGCACACCCCGGGCCACCTCGCCGTGGAGCTGCGCAGCGGCACCGGGACCGCGCTGATCACCGGTGACTGCGTGCACCACCCCGTACAGCTTCTCGACCCCGCGATCACGAGCTGCGTGGACGCCGACCCGAGGCAGGCCCGGGCCACCCGGCGGCGGTTGCTCGCCGCGCTCGCGGACACCGACACCCTGCTGCTCGGCACGCACTTCCCCGCGCCCACCGGGGGCCTGGTCCGTTCCGCCGGCGACACCTTCCGGCTCGCCCCCGTGCCGCCCTCCCCCGCGCCCCGGCCCGCGTGAGCCGGCCAGCCCGCGCGCCCGAGCGCGCCCCCCGTGTGCGCCCCCGTGCCTCGTCTCACCCGCCACCCGCCCCGGCGACCGGCACTGGACGATCGGGCCGCTCCGGGCCCGCCCGGCACCGCCGGGCGACCGGACGCCCGGGGTCAACGGGTACGTAACGCCCCCACCCTCGGAGCAGCCGCCCACCCACCCCCCGAGCAGGACCGTTTCCGCACTCCCCGCGCGCTCGGCACACGCCTTGACCCCGGGCCCGTACGCAGTACCTTCGGTGCGCACAACCGGCCGTGGCCGGCTTCGACTTGAGGGGAAGCACAGTGCGCAAGGGCGATCTCGTCGGTGACCGGTACCTACTCAAGGAAGGGCCGATCGCGGGTGGCAGATCCGAGGTGTGGCTCGCCCACGACACCGTGCTGGGCCAGGACGTGGCGCTCAAACGGGCCCGGACCGACGACAACAGCGACCGCGCCTTCACCCGACTCCGGGACGAGGCACGGGCGTTGGCCAAGTTCCGCCGGCACGAGAACGTGGTCACCCTCTACGACGCCGTCAAGATCGGCGAGCCGCCGGCGGCCGAGTTCTGGCTGGTCATGGAGTACGCGTCGGGCGGCAGTCTGGCCGGCCGGCCCCCGGTCAGCCCGGGCGAGGCCGCGTCGATCGGCGCCCAGATCGCCGACGCCCTGGAGGAGTTGCACGCGGGGGGCGTCGTCCACTGCGACGTCAAGCCCGGCAACATCGTGCTCGGTGACGACGGGGCGGCCAAGCTCACCGACCTCGACGCGGCCTACCGACTGCCCGGCTTCGCGACCCGCACACCCAACCGCGGCATCGCGTACACCCCGGACTACGCCGCGCCGGAGGTGGTGCAGGGCATGCCGGTCCCGGCGTCGGACGTCTTCTCGCTCGGCGCCACCCTCTACGAACTGGTCTGCGGCCACCCGTCGGCGGGGAGCGACGGCGACGCCTCCTCGCGGCGCTCGGCCACCGGCACCGCGCCCGTGCGGCCCGACGACGAGACGCACGTCGACGGCGAGGACAGCGCGGCGGGCGGCGGTGGCGCGGCGGGCGGCGGGGTGGTGGTGTCGCGACGCCGGACCCGGGGCGGTCTGGCGAGGCCGAACGACGATGTGGGGCCGCTGCGCGAGACGTTGGACGCGATGTTGTCGGCACAGCCGCACGACCGCCCCACGGCGGCCGAGGCGTGCCGGCGCCTGCGGCGGATCGCGGCGGGGGCCGACCAGCCACCGGCGCCGGACGCCGACGAGCGGCAGGCGGCGAAGGAGCGCTGGAGGCCGACGGGGCGCCGGCCGTGGGTGGTGGGTTCGGCGGCGGTGGCCGTCGCCGTGCTGGCCACCGTCGTCCTGCTGCGCCTGACCTCCGGCGACGGCGACGGCGACAAGGGCGGCGAGGGGAACACGGCCAGGGGCGCGTCGAGCCAGACCGTCCCGCCCGCACCGCGACCCGCGCCCGCGGCCCGTGGCATCGACCCCTGCGGGCTGGTCAGCACCGAGAAGCTCAGCCGCTTCGGCGAGGCCCACCTCGATCCGGCCTACGGCAACTTCGACCGCTGCGACGTGCTCGTGACGGACGGCGAGGACAGCGAGGTCGACATCAAGGTCGACCTCAGCAACGACCCTCCGTCCGACGCCGCGCCGGCCGCCCGCCGGGTGGGTGGGGTCGGCGTGACCGAGTTGCCCGCCGAGAGCGACGAGTGCACCCGCAGGCTACTGCCGGGCGGCGGCGCCCGGTACAGCGTCTACGTCACCGCCCACCAGATCGGCGACGGGCCGGCGCCGCTGTGCGAGATGGCCGAGACGGCGGCCACGTACGCGGCGCAGCGACTCGACAGGGGCGGCCCGCCGCGCCGCACGACCCAGCCGGCGGCCGACTCGCTGTCGCGGCAGGACGCGTGCACCCTGCTCGACGCCGAGGCGCTGTCCGTGGTGCCGGGCATCGACGCGGGCGACCCGGACGTCGGGTACGGCAACTGGGAGTGCAGTTGGCGCAGCACCACCAGCAAGATCGTCGCCGACCTCAGGTTCGATCGCGGGCTGACCTCACCGTCGTCGACCAGCCGCAACACCCAACTCGGTGGGCGCGAGGCCGTCGTCGAGCCGAAGGGCGACGGGTCGGACACCTGCCGCGTCCGGGTGGTGCACCGCCCGTACACCGACCACAACGGTCGCCGGGCGACGGAGCAGGTGCACCTCGTGCTCACGGGGCCGCAGCCGGTGAACGAGCTGTGCACCATGGCGACCGATCTCGCCACCTCGGCCGCCGACGAACTTCCCCCTCCGCGGGCGTAGTCACCCGCCCCCGCGGCGGCCGAGGTGTGTGCGGGAGAGCACGTCCCCTTTCTAGCGGGCCCGCGCGGGGACGGGTCCCGGGCCCGGCGGGGTAGGGGCCGGGCCCGGGCGAACGGGGCGGGGCGGCACGGTTCGGGCGGGGCGGCGCGGCTCGGGGCGGGGCGGCGCGGGCCGCGTGGGCACCCGCTGACCGGCGCGATTACCGTATGGGCCATGACCGATTCCGAGGATGTGCGTCGCACCGCGCTCTCCCTGCCGGAGACAGTGAAGAAGATCGCCTGGGGCATGCCCACGTTCCGGGTTGCCGGAAAGATGTTCGTCACCATTCCCGACGACGAGACGTCGTTCGCGGTGCGCTGCCCCATGGTCGAGCGCCAGGAGCTGATCGCGGCGGAGCCGGCCAAGTTCTGGGTCCCGCCGCACGAGGCCAGCTCCCACTGGGTACGGGTGCGCATCGCGGCCCTCGACGACGAGGACGAGTTGCGCGACATCGTCGTCGACTCCTGGAAGCAGGCGGCCCCGCCGCGCCTCTTGGAGAGCTTCACCGCCCCCGCCTGACACCGCCGGCCGTCCCGGCCCCACCTGGGCCCCGGCCGGCCGCGCCCGCGCCGGGCCCGGGGCCGGTGGGGCGACAGGGGTGGTCACGCCAGCGTGCGCAGCAGTGCGCGGCAGGCGTCCGCGCAGCGGCGGCACGCCTGGGCGCAGACGCGGCAGTGCTCGCGCGCGTCGGCGTGCTGTTCGCACTCCTCGGCGCAGGCGGCGCAGACGGTGGCGCAGGCTTCGAGCTGGGCGCGGGTCACGTTGACGTCGTAGCCGGTGTGGCGGGAGAGCACCGAGGCGGTGGCCGCGCAGATGTCGGCGCAGTCCATGTCGGTGCGGATGCACCGGGTCAGGTCGCCGACGGCGCCCTCGGCCAGGCACGCGTCGGCACAGGCCGTACACGCCTGGGCACAGGCGGCGCACTCCTCGATGCAGCGCTCCAGGGCAGCGGGGTCCACGCCGCCGAGGTCGGCGGGGTAGGTGTGCAGCATGTCCTTGACCGTCGTCGTCATGACGGGCTCCTCGTCGGTCGGGGTGCTGCCGGACCGGCCCGCCCGGCAGGGGTGACTCGCTCCCCGGGTTTCACCGCGACACAAGCGCAAACGCCACCTGCCCGGTGGTGGGGAGTACGCCGATACGTCTCGCCCGATATCTACCGATATGCGCCAGAGAAGCGCACAATGGAGTCGGCGTGATGCCGCAGGACGCGGCCACACTGGTGCGAACCAAAAGGAGGCGGGACTCATGGCCAATGTCTCGCGTCACCCCGGTGACCTGGCGGATCACCCCGACGTGTCGGAGATGCGCGACCGGTACGCCCGCATGCTCGGGCGGCCGGGAGTGGTGGCGGTGGACGGGCTGCTGCTGCTCGCCGGGCTGTACGTGGCCATCTCTCCCTGGACGGTTCACTTCGCCGCGGCGGAGACCGAACTCGCCCGTAACAACCTGATCATGGGCATCGCGGTGGCCGTCATCGGCCTGGCACTGACGATGGTGCCGGAGCGGATGGCCGGTCTCAGCGCCGCCTGTGCCGCGATCGGCGTCTGGTTGATCGTCTCGCCGTGGGTGGTCACCCGCCACCCCGACACGGGGACGGTGTGGAACAACGTCGTCGCGGGCACCGTCATCTGTCTGCTCGGCCTCGTCGCCGCGGCCATGGCGACCCGTGCCAGCAAGCAGGTCCCGTCGGTCAGGACGTAACGGACCAATCCCCACCGCCTCGTACCGAGGTGGGCCGCCGCGCCGGTGCGCACACCCGCCGGCGCGGCGGTGCGTCCGGCGCCGGTCAGGGCGCGGCGCGCGGCCGGTGCTCGGCCAGCCAGCCCGTGGCGTACGCGACGGCGTCGGCCACCGGGAACAGGCGCGCCTCCGCTCCACCGACCGGGCCGCACAGCACCGGGCGCTCCTTCTCGAAGGCGGCGCCCAACTCGTCGAAGCGGTCGTCACTGATCGACCTGTCCCGTACGGTGCTCCAGCGGCGGCCCGCCGGGGTCGTCACGGCGAAGGAGTTGTCCACCCGCTGCCCCGGGATGCGGTACTCGGCCAGGTGGAAGGCGGTGCACGAGTCGTACCCCACGCCCAGCAGCAGCACCCGGGCCGCGGCCTGCTCGAGGCGGGCCAGCGGGCTGCGCTCGCCGAGCCGGCAGTCGAGCGCGTGGTCGTCCACGATCGCGTGGGCGCGCGCTCCCACGGCGGCGAACGAGGTCTGCGGGTGGGCGCTGCGCGCGGCGCCCGGCCAGGTGCGGGCGGCCTCCGGTATCGCTCCCACCCGGTAGCTGCGCGAGGTGGCCGGGTCGTAGGCCGGCAGCGCGGCGCGGATGGTCGGCCACCAGTGGGCCGGCACGGGTGGTTGACTCCAGCCCGCGGGGTCCGAGTTGTCGCTGGTGTGGGTGGGGACCACCAACGTGCCCGCAGGCCCCAGGACATCGAGCAGGGCCGCGACGACGACCGGGGCGCCGCCACAGACCCAGCCCAGCGAGCTGAGCGAGGAGTGCGCGAGCAGGGTCTCGCCGGGCCGTACGCCCAGGTCCCGCAACTCCGTGACCAGGGAGTCGCGCGTGCACAGGGGGCCGGTCGGCTGCGCCATCGACATGGCTGACGAGTCTGTAACACCCCGGCGCACGCCGCCACCGCGCAGGCGCCCGCCCGCGCGCGTTCCGGCCACCGCGCGCCGGGCCCACCCCGACAGGGGCTCGCCTCCGCGGGGAGCCGTCCCGGACCCGGCGTCGTACGGTGTGGCCGAGCGCGCCACGGTCGGGGCGCGCGGTGGGGCGCCCTTTCCGTCTCGGCCCACGCCCCGTCAACTCCGGGCGCTGGCGATACCCTTGGCAGCGAGTGCGTTCTTGTGTCAACTCAGCTCCGTGAAAGGGAATTCCGTGAGCAGTCTCAACAAAGGGCTGAAGAAAGTAGAGGTGGCCCTCAAGTGGGACCCGAGTCCCGCGGGCGAGCCGGTCAATGATCTCGATATCATCGCCGCGACCTATTCCACCGATGCGCCGTACGGGAAACCCGTCTATCTCGTCCACTTCGGCAGCCGTTCGCCGGACGGCACCATCAACCTGAACCGGGACAGCCAGACGGGTCAGGGTTTCGGCATGGACGAGGTCATGATCCTGGAGCTCGACCGGCTCGCCGAGACGTACGGGCGGGTGGTGGTGGGTGTGGTGATCCAACAGAAGGGCGGACACAAGGCGTTCGGGGACGTGCCGAGCACCGCCGTCCAGATACAGGAGCGGTACACCAAGCTCGTGGAGTACGACTTCTCCACCGTGGCGGGGGCGACGGCGGCCACCATCGCCGAGTTCACCCGGGACGAGGCGGGAGAATGGGAACTGCGGGAGACCATTCGCGGATTTGACACCGACCCCGCGGGATTCGCCGAGTTGATGGGCCAGCGGCCCGTCTGAGGGCCCACTTCGGCTTTGCCGTTCCGCGGCTTCGCCGTGGCATTCGCCGAACCGGGTTCGTCGCCACTACCCCTTGCGGGCCGCGTAATGTCGCGCGGCCCGCACTCTGTTTCCGCACTTCGTGGTGCACCAGCGGCGGGCGGCGTGCGAGCGCAGGAACCAGCGGGCGCAGCCGCGCGCGCCGCACTCGGCGAGTTGGGCCGCGTCCGGGCCCGTCAGCAGTTCGGTGCCGTCGTCGGCGAGCAGCGAGAGCGCGGCGCCGGCCGGATTGCCCGAGTCCGGTTCGTCCGCGCGGCGCGGGCCGTCGGCGGTCCACGTCAGCCGGGGGGTGGGCGGGGCGGCGGCGAGCGCCGCGTTCAGCGTCTCCAGGCTGGCCGGCGCGGGCGCGGCGCCACTCGCGCGGGCCGCGAAGAGTTCGCGCAGCGCCTCGCGGAGCGCGCGGAGCCGGCCGAGCTGGCGGCCGGTGAGGGCGACCGGGTCCGGCAGCATCTCGTGCCGGACCAGCCACAGGTGCGCGGCGTCGGTGTCCTCCAGCAGGTCGACGGGGCCGTGGCTGACCGTGAAGCGCGTGTTCACCAGGGCGAGCGAGGCGAAGCGCTCCTCGCCCGGCACCGGGAGCTGATGGAGGTAGTACGGCGCGTCATGGTCCACGGCCTCATGGTAACGGTTGCGCTTCTCCGTGAGGAGGTCTAGCGTCCCTCACGCTGAACATCATCAAAAGGCGTGAGAACTCTGGAGGTGCCCCCCGTGGCCATCGACGTCGACAAGCTCCGCGACGACTTTCCGATCCTGCGACGGACGATGGCCAGCGGCGCGCGACTGGTCTATCTCGACTCGGGTGCCACCACGCACAAGCCGCTCCAGGTCCTGGACGCCGAGCGCGACTTCTACCTGACCCGCAACGCGGCCGTGCACCGGGGCGCGCACCAACTCGCCGAGGAGGCGACGGAGGCGTACGAGGCGGCCCGGCAGACCGTGGCGGACTTCGTCGGCGCGGCCCGGGACGAGGTCGTGTTCACCAAGAACGCCACCGAGGGGATCAACCTCGTCGCCTACGGCCTGGGCCAGGCCACGCGGGGCAGGGACGGCCGGGGTCCCATCGGGCCGGGTGACAGGATCGTGGTGACGGAGATGGAGCACCACGCCAACCTCGTGCCCTGGCAGCAGCTCGCGGCCAGGACCGGGGCCCGGCTCGACTGGTTCCGCCTGAGGACGACGGCCGGCTCGACCTCGACGACCTGGACCGGCTGGTCGACGCGGACACCAGGGTGGTGGCCCTCAGCCACCAGTCCAACGTGCTGGGCACCATCAACCCGGTGCGCGCCATCGCCGAGCGGGCGCACGCGGTGGGCGCGTACGTCGTGGTCGACGCCGCCCAGTCGGTGCCGCACCGGCCGGTGGACGTGACCGCGCTCGGCGCCGACTTCCTGGCCTTCTCCGGGCACAAGATGCTGGGCCCCAGCGGCGTGGGCGTGCTGTGGGGCCGCGCCGAACTGCTCGCCGCGCTGCCGCCGTTCCTCACCGGCGGCTCGATGATCGAGGTCGTGGAGATGGACCACGCCACGTTCCTGCCGCCGCCCCAGCGCTTCGAGGCGGGCGTGCCGATGGCGGCGCAGGCGGTGGGGCTCGCCGCGGCGGTGGACTACCTGCGGGCGCTGGGCATGGACGAGGTGGCGGCGCACGAGGACGCGCTGACCGCCCGGGCGATCGAGCGGCTGAGCGAGATTCCGGGCGTGCGCATCATCGGCCCGCGGGACCTGACCGAGCGCGGCTCGGCCGTCTCGTTCACGGTCGCGGACCTCCATCCGCACGACGTCGGGCAGGTGTTGGACGAACGCGGCATCGCCGTACGCGTCGGGCACCACTGCGCGCGCCCCATCGTCCGCCGCTACGGCGTCCCGGCCACCACCCGGGCGACGTTCTACGTGTACAACACGCTGGAGGAGGTCGACGCGCTGGCCGACGGCGTGCGCGCGGCCCAGGCGTACTTCGGCGGATAGCCGCACGTCCCGGCCGCGCGGTGGCGTCGGCGGCCCGCCCGCCCGCGCGGCCGGTGGAGGCATTCGAAAGGTTGGCCGAATCCTTGCCGCCGACACGGCGCGATGTCCTCGCCCCGCCCCACGGTGTTGGTCATCCTGGTCCGGTCAAGTACCGGGCCTCACACAGCCGATGATGGGGCGTCATGAACGGTGGTGCCGCCGTGTCCTCGCCGGCTCAGCTCGCACTGGGTGAGTTACGCCAGATCAACGTACGGGTCTCCACGCACCCGGGCCTCACGGTGCGCTCCCTCTTCTCGGACGTGCTCGGCGGCCCGCCGCAGGGCGTGCCGCCGCGCGTCCGCCAGATGATCCGGGCCGCGCTGCCGCCCGGTGCCGCGCGGCTGCTGCGGTCGCTGTTCGCCGCGTCCCACTCCCCCATCCCCTGCTTCCTCACCTCGGCGATGGACCCGTTCGCCGAAGGCGGCGTGGAGGCCCAGCTCGAACGCATCCGGGACCTGTCGTCGGACGCCGTCCAGCACCAGGTGGCCGAGCACTTCACCGGCCAGCCGACCGCCGTGTGGCACCGGCTGTTCCAACACCCCCGGGTCTTCGCCGCCGCGTCGGCCAGCGTCCAGGAGGCCATCTGGCGGGCGTACGAGCCGCTGTGGCGGCGCACGGCCGCCGTCCGGGCCCGGGAGGTCGAGCGCATCGGCACCGCCCTGGTCACCCATCAGCTCCCGCTCGTCCTGGCCGACCTCGGCCCGGGCTCCCGGTTCGACGGCTCCACGCTGCACTTCGCTGAGGCCCGGCGGCTGCACGGCGGTTCGGTCACCCACCCCCGGCAGGGGCCGGACGGCAACCTGCTGGTGCTCGCGCCGCTGTCCTCGGGCACCAGGGCGCTGGCGGGCTGCACCGTGGGCGCGGGCAGCGTCCGCGTCGGCTATCCGCCCGCGGGGCTGGCCCGGGCCCTCGAGGGCGCGGACGCGTCGCACCCGGCGGACGCGCTGGTGCTGGTGCTGGGCGAGCAGCGGGCGACGATCCTGCGGCACGGCAGCCGCGGGGCCACCATGACCGAGATCGCCCACCACCTCGGCTGCTCCCCGGCGACCGTGACGTACCACTGCGCGCAACTGGAGCGCGCCGGGCTGGTCCAGCGGGTGCGCCAGGGCCGCACGGTGCGGCTGCGGCTCGCCGACCGTGGCGCCGAGCTGATCGACCTGCTCCGGTGACGTGCCCGGGCGCGGGCACCCCGGGGGCAGCGTGGGTGCGCCGTCAGCGGGAGTTCCCCGCGGCCCCGGTCGGCACGGCCTCCCGGGGGACGTAGGCCACCCACACCGGGCCGCGGGCGAAGGCGAGGCGGTCGCCGTCGGGCGTGGTGAACTCCGTGCCGCGGGTGGCGGCCGGCCGCTCCCAGCGGGCCTGGTGCGCCTTGCCGTCGCGCAGCACCAGGGCCGGCCCGGAGCCAGTGGTGTCGGTGAACGGCGACGCGCTGCCGGAGCGGTCGTGGAAGCGCGAGTCGCGGATGGTGACGCCCTGCACGACGACGGTCGCCGGCCCGCGCCCCTTCGCGTCGGCCACCGGTACCGACGTGCCGTCCATCGAGACCCGGTAGCGCTCGCGCTCGCCCGCCCAGGCGAAGGAGACCGCCGCCGCCGGGTAGCGGACGGTGTACGAGGGGGTGCTGCGACCACCGGCGGGCGCGGCGCCGAAGCGGAAGCCGATGTCCGCCGCGTCGTCGGCGTCGGGCGCGGCGGACAGCGCGCGCTCGGGCCGCAGATAGAGGTTGTGCGGGGCGGCGCGGCTCTCGCTGCGCGTGTAGCCGTCGCCGACCCGCTCGGGCGGCACCGGGTGCAGCGGGGCGTCCTTCACCAGCGGCAGCAGCTTGGACTGCGCGCCCGAGTAGGCGAAGGCCGGCTCGCCGAACTGGCGTAGCAGTTCCAGGTCGGTCTCCCGGGCGCTGCGCACCGGGCCGACGGTGGGTGGCAGGTGGGAGGAGTAGACGGCCATCAGGCGGGAGAGGCCGGCCTCCACGCGCTCGACGTAGACGATGTCGGCCGAGCCGAGGCCGCTCTGGGGCCGGGCCGGCCCGACGTTGTCGATCTTCACGGCGAGCACGGGGGCCTCGCGTGCCGCGAGGCCGGTGAAGGGCGACGTGCCGTCCTCGGGTCCCGAGCTGTCCTCACACCCGACGGCGGCCAGCGTGAACACGGTGGTCAGTGCGGCCCACCACGCTGCCGCCCGGCGTTTCCTGATGTCCACCGCAGCCCTCTTCGTCCGGGAGTTCGGCTCCAGCAGACCCCATCATCGGCGCCCGCGCCAGTGGGCGTCACCCATCGTGGGGTGAGGGCGCCGCCGGTGCGTCGGGCCGGGGTCTGGTCCGGTGGTACGAGGGGATGACGCTGGCGATGGCCGCGCCAAGCGCCGCTCGGCCCGCACCGCCGGGCCCGTGGCCGGCCGGTGGAGGGGAACTCAGCGGCAGGCCGGTCGCGCTGCGGGCCTCGCGCAGCGAGCCGTGCACCACGAAGGCGTGGTGCAGGCCGGTCACCCGCAGCATCTTGAGGGTCACCGGGCGGGTGACCAGGACGCGCAGGCGGCGCCCGCGCGCCATCAGCCGCTCGTGCAGCGAGCACAGCAGGCCGAGCCCACTGCAGTCGAGGAACGTCACCGGCCGTAGGTCGACGATCACCTCACCACCCGCCGCGGCGATCAGCCGGCGCAGCCGGGGCGCGAGTGCCTCGGCTGCCACGATGTCTATCTCTCCGTGAAGCTCGACGACGGTGTTCGCGTCGTCGTACCAGCATCTCGCTTGGAACTCGGAATGCCACTGGCGCATGAGATGCCCTCATCGCTGTCGGTGCGTCCTCGGTCAGACGGTGAACCGTCGGTGCGTGCCGAGATTCTGACTCCTCGACACGCGGCATACGTGCGGTGGGGGACGGTAGTCGCCAGGGGCAGGGCGACACCGGTCTTCACACTATTGCCGCTGTCACGTGCGACTACACCGACACTTACCGGCCAACTCCGAAACGGCGGCAGAACGGCGAGCTTTGCACAGCGACGCCGTGGTTGACGTTCTTTGACAGCGCTTGCGTCGCCCGCCCCGAAGATCGCCCACGCCGCCGGGCCGGCGCCCGCTGGGGACCGCCGCCGCCCCCGTGACCACGGCAGGCCCGGTGAGCGCGGCGCGCCAGCGCCCGAGACGCCCCCGTGGTGGGCCGCGTGGCGCGGCGCGGCCGGGCCACCCGCGCGGCGTGCCCGGCCGGCGCGGGACCGGCGGGTAGAAAGCGCCGCCACCGGGGTGCGCGGGTGTGGATGGGCCGGTCATCTGGCTGGTTCCGACCTGTTCGCCGTGGCAGACGTCCGGCATGGCGAGGCCCGGTGAGAGCACGCCCAACCGCCGTACGGGGGCGCCGGCGAGGGGCGCGGAGCGGCGTACGAGCCGGGGGCCCGCGGTTGTCGGGGCGGTGCGCGCGCGGGGCGGCGGGGTCGAGCGGCGCGAGCGGCGCCCGCGCGGGCGCGAGCGCTCGGGCTCGGTGGGGGGAGCGGACCGCACCCCCGCGCGCCCGGTGTCGGGGGGCGCGCCGGGATCGGCGGCGTGCGGCCCGTGGAGGCGGCGGTGGGCGGCGAGGGCGGCCCCACGCGCCCTCAGGCGCCCCACAGGATGGCCGAAAGTTTTCCCCTCTCGTGTGCCGCTTCTCCGCGCTGTCATCCGATCCCCCCGAAAGCCTCCTGGCTCGCCCGCGCACGGCCGCGAAAATCGCTGTGCCTGCCGCCAACCAGCACGTAGTTTCCGACACATGGACAGCACTGCCGGTACGGCACCCCCGCGTCTGACCCGCCTCACCTTCCACGGCCCGTTCTCGGAGGAGCGGGCCGCGCGCATGATCGACCGACTCGCCAGGACCGAACCCCGCACCATCCTCGACATCGGCTGCGGCTGGGGGGAGTTCCTGCTCCGCACGCTCGCGGCGACGCCCGGCGCCACGGGCGTCGGCGTCGACCTGAACGAGGAGGACATCGCCCGGGGTCGCGCGCTCGCCGCCGCGCGCGGGTTGGACGAACGGGTCACCTTCCACGCGGAGTCCGGCGTCGCCACCACCCGCGGCCCCGCCGACCTCGTGCTCTGCTTCGGCGCCAGCCACGCCCTGAGCGACACCCAGCCGCCCGGGCACACGGCCGCCGCGCTGGAGGCGCTGCGCGGGCTGGTCAACCCCGGCGGCCGGGTCGTGCTCGGCGAGGGTTTCTGGGAGCGCACTCCCACGCCCGCGGAACTCGCCGCCATGTGGCCGGACGCCAGCCCTGACGAGCACCCCAGCCTCGCCGGGCTGGTCGACCTGGCGGTGGCCGCCGGGTTCCGCCCGGAGTGGATCGAGTCGGCCGGTGTCGACGAGTGGGAGGAGTTCGAGTCCGGCTACCGGGCCGACGTGGAGGAGTGGCTGGCGCACCATCCCACGCACCCCGCCGCCGAGGAGACCCGCGCCCGCGTGGACCAGCAGCGCTCACGTTGGCTGCGGGGCTACCGCGGGGTGCTGGGCATCGCCTACCTCACGCTGGTCCCGGTGGCGTGAGCACCGCCTCCCGTCGGCCCCGCGGTCTCGGCGGTGCGGCGGCGCTCGACCGCGCCGCCTGCCGGCCGGCGGGCAGGCGGCCGACGGGAGCCGTCCCACCCCGTCGCGCGGCGGCGGGCCGGCCACGCGGGGGCGGCTCGGGGTGCCGACGGCGTTCCCGGGCAGAGTAGGCGGGGCGCCGCCCCTCCCCGCGTACGGGGCGGGGCGCCCGCGCATAATGGGCAGCGGAACTATCCGCTTCGGACGGTGCCGCCGCCGGGCCCGCTCATGCCAGCCGACCGGGACGGGATCCGAGGAGAACGACGTGAAGATGTCCGAGCTGAGCCGCCGCAGTGGGGTGGCCATCCCCACGATCAAGTACTACCTGCGCGAAGGGCTGCTGCCGGCCGGGCACGCGACGGCCAGCAACCAGGCGGACTACGACACGGACCACCTGCGGCGGCTACGGCTGGTCCGCGCGCTGATCAGCTTCGGCGGCCTCTCGGTCACGGCCAGCCGCGAGGTGCTGCGCGCGATCAGCGAGCCGCTCGACCTCTACCACACGCTCGGCGTCACCCACTACGCGCTGGGCGCTCCGGTCGCCGACACCGGCGCGAGCGCCGGCACGGGCGACCCGGACGCTCCGGGCGAGGACGACGACTGCGCGGCCGAGGCGGCGGCGTTGGTCGACCGGATGGGCTGGTCGGTCGGCGAGGAGTCGCCGGGGCGCGCCGCGCTGGCCGCCGGGCTGCGCGCGCTACGCAGGGTGGGCGCGGACGTCGGGACGGACGAGCTGCTGCCGTACGCCGAACTCGCCGCGGCCACCGCCCGGGTGGACCTCGACCACCTGGCCGGCATCGAGGACCGTATCGACGTCGCCGAACGCGCGCTGGTCATGACCGTCCTGTTGGAGCCGGTCCTGGCCACCCTGCGCCGGATGGCCCAGGAACACGAGGCGGCGCTGCGCTACCCGAGCGAGTCGAAGCAGCCCCCGCGTCCCCCCGCGGCCCGGGCCGGAACCGACGCGGCCGACCGGGGGGCGCGCACCGGGTCCCACCGCGCCACCTGAGGCGCCCGAGCCACCGACCGCACTACCCCGGGCGCGGCGTCCGCCCGGCCGCCCCTCCCCCGCGTACGCCCAGCGCACCGGCCAGGCGTCGGCGGTGGCACCGGGCGATGAGACCGCGTGAGGAAACCGACTCACCGGCGGCCGAAGAACTCCACCTCCGCGACGGCGACGCGGCGCTTGGCGCTCTCGCCGTAGGCCGCGTCGACGGTCAGCCGTACGCGTACGACGTCGGAGCCGCGCACGTCGAAGGTCTGTTGGCCGGGCTGGTCCTTGAGGTTGACCGCCTTCGTGGAGCGCTCGCCGTCGGCGGTGAAGAGCGTGACGGTCAACTCGGCGGGGCGGGCCTGGGTCAGGAACTCGTCCTGGTTGGCCGACCGCCCCGAGATGACCAGCAACTTCCGTAGCCGCACGGGCTCCTCGAACGTGGCCTCCAGGTACTGGCCGGTCGCGGGGCCGGTGTCGGCGGGGGACCAGTAGCGGTTGGTGAAGCCGTCGAAGGCGGCGCCCGCGCGGTGCCCGCCCGCCTCGCTGGAGGCCCGCGCCTCGGCGGGGCGCAGCGCCTCCGGCTTGCCGGTCTGGTCCTGCGTGAAGGTGAGCGCGTCCGAGAGCTGGGAACGGGCGAAGTACGCGGCTGCCAGGAGGATCAGCAGCGTCAGCGGCAGCGCGAGCCGCGGCCTGGGCCACGTGCGGTGCCGGGGCCGGCTGCCGGCCTCCAGGACCCGGTCCCGGTCGCGCCCGAACAGCCGCCGCCACCACGGCGGTCGGTTCTGGCCCGGGGCCCGGACCGGGGCGCCGAGCTGCGCACCGCAGCGCTGGCAGAGCCGCCGCTCGTGCGGGTTGTCCGCCCGGCAGCGCGGGCACGGGCGGCTGCCGGTACGGGTGGCGGGGCCCGGCGCGGGCGCGGGGTCGGCCGGTGCCGGCGCCACCCGGTGGTCGGGCCCGGGGTCGTGCGCGTCGTCGCGCCGGTCGCCGGGGCGCCGCAGGGCCACCCCGTCCGGCCCGGGTGGGGGCACCGGCCCCGGAGCCGGCCGGGCAGCGGGCCGGGAAGGTGACTCCGGGCCCGGCCGCGGCCCCGGCGGTGGCACCGTCGGCGACTGGAGCGGGCGCGGTGGCGGCGCGCTCCGGTCGGGCGCGCGGGACGGCGGTGGAACGGGGGGCGGCGCCGGGTGCGGAGACGGCCCCGGGGGCCCGGGCGCGCGGCTGGTGGCGGCGGGGTCGGGCTCGGGGGTGGTGGTCTGGGGCGGGTCGACGGTAGCGGCGGCGGCCTCAGGAGGAGGCGTGCTCGGGCGTGGTTCGGCGGGCGGCGGGCTGGGAGCGGGGTTCGGGACGGGGTGCGGGGCGCGGCCGGCGGGTGGTCGGCCGGCGGGTGGTCGGCCCGTCGCGCCGCCCGTGTCCGGGGGTGCGCCGGCCGCGCCACGGCCCGCGCGGTCAGCCTGGTCCGCCGCGTCTTCCCAGTCCAGGAAGGCCCGGCACGAGGCGCAGAACTGGGCGCCGGGCGCGTTGCGGTGTCCGCAGTCGGGGCAGGTCATGCCGGGCCCCCCGGGTCCTCGCCGGTCGCCTCGGCGGCCAGGATCTCCAGGCGGTACCCGACGTGCGCGGGGACCTCGGCGGCCACCAGCCGCTCCAGGCGGGCCCGGTCGAAGCGCTCCGGGTCGGCCACCCGCAGCCGGACCCGCACCCAGGGCGGCGCCGAGCCGGGCAGCGCGCCACCGCGCTCGTCCGCCCAGGTGGTGGCCCCGCTCTCGGTGATCTCGGGCTCGACGCCGGTCTCCACCCGGATCGCCGCGGCCAGCCCCGCGCGGGTGCCGCGCTCGCGGTGGCGTACGACCGCGCTGGCCACCACCGCCCGGCGCTGGTTGACCGGCCGCTCCTCGTCCGTGCGGGTGGCGACCCAACTCGCCATCCAGGCCACGAAGTCGTCGGGGGCGGTACGCGGATGCAGGTAGGCGGGCAGGTTGTCGAGGGTCAACAGCACGGGGGCGAGCACCTCGTCCAGCGCGCCGAGGAAGCGTACGAGGAAGTCCTGGTCCAGGTAGACGGCCGGGAGCTGGTCGGCCAGCGGGTGGGGGGTGGGAAGCCCCGGGATCACGGCACGCATCTCACACCTCACGGACCCGCAACTGGTGCTCGAAGCTGAACACCAGCGCGTGCTGATCGAGGAGGATCTTGTTGGCGGGCTCGGCCCGGTCCCCGGTGACCGGGTCGGCCGGGAACAGCAGGACGTCCTCGACCAGTTCGACGCCGGGCAGCCGCTGCAACACCGCGTACACCTCGCCGGCGTGGACGGGCCGCCCGAAGGGCCAGCCGTCGCCGTCGGGGCCGCCCGAGAGCGGGTTGAAGTAGCCGTACAGCGCGGCGAGCCCGGCCTCGCGCAGCCGGTCGGCCGCCGCGCCGCGCTGCGCCTGCACCCTGGCGACGACGGTCACGCCCTGGTAGTACGGCGGTTCGACGTGCAGCCGAGTGCCCAGCGGGCGGCGCTCGTCGAGATGCGTGCCGATCATCGAGAGCGTCTCGGTCGAGGGGGTCAGGTCCTCGAACCTGATCCGGCCCTGTTGGTCGCCGCGCCCGGCCGGCACGATGAGCAGCCGCACCCCGCCCGCGTCCGCGGCCCGCCGCGCCCGGTCCTCGGCGGACTCCGCCCCGTCGTCGGCCAGTTCGCCCACCGGCACGCAGTGCACCCGGGCCACGTCGGGCGCGGCCTCGCGGGCCAGTTGCTCGTAGTCGTGCGGCACGACGGCCCGGTGCAGGGTGGCCAGCGTCAGCGGTCCGCGCACGCGCGCGTCGTCCACGCTCTCGCCGTCGACGCCGCCGAGCGCCGGGCGCCGGTTGTCGACCCGCGCCACGTACGGCATCGAACTGCGCAGGATGCGCAGCGCGTGCCGGGAGACGTTGCCGCGCCGCCCGCCGCCGGTGCGGTAGCGGCGCACCCGCACGGTGCTGCCCTTGGGCGGCACGGCGCCGAACAGCCGCAGCGAGCCGTCGCGTTCGCGCACCGCCGGACCGAAGTCCACCTGTCCGGAGTTCGGGTCCAGGGTGATGTGTCGTTCGTACGCGGTGGAGTGGGCGAAGTTGTCGACGCGGGTCCACTCCACCCAGCCCGCGCCCTCGGCGACCTCGACCACGAAGGGTTCCTCGCTCGGCACCACGGGCGGCCTGGCCACCTGGAAGCTCTGCCCCGGCACCCCCTCGCAGACGCCGATGACCTCGTCGGTGACGGTCTCGGCGTGGCTGGCCTCCACGGTGCCGCCGATGGTGAACGCGGTGATCTCGCGCACCGTGGGCGAGGCCACGTAGGTGGGTTGGTCGGGCGCGGCCTTGAGCAGCCGGCACCGTATCCAGCCGGCGGTGTGCCGGGCCACCACCGACGCGGCGTGCTGGGCGGGCAGGTGGATGATGACCTCGCCGGCCTTGTTGAAGCCACCCGTGTCGTCCTTGTCCACCTCGCAGGCGACCCAGGCGGAGCCGTCCCACGCCTCCCACAACAGCGGCGGGCGGCGTGGGTCCACGCCCACGCCCTCGACCCTGCAGTCCAGGCGCAGCACGACGACGCAGGCCGGCGCGGGGTTGGACAGGCCGACGTACAGGCAGTCCCCGGGGCGCGGGGTGGTGCCGAAGCAGTGGACGTCGCGGCCGAGCGCCAACTCCTCGGTGCCGTCGGTGGCGTCCCCGCCCAGCGGCCAGGTCGCCAGGTGGGCCAGCGAGCACGGCACGACGGACAGGTCGGCGCTGGTGGTGAAGACCACCGCCTCCTCGGCCTCGGTGCGCACGGTGGCGACCTCGGTGCCGGCGGGGACCCGCACCGGCTCCGGCTGCGGGGCCGAGAGCCAGAAGGTGACGTCGGTACGGGCCGCGGTGGGTGGGTAGAGGCGGACGCCGATCAGGTCGAGGAAGGCCAGGTAGTTCTTGTCCGGCACCCGGTTCAACCGGTAGACGAGCTGGTCGACCATGCTGGCGAACGCCTCGATGAGGGTGACACCGGGGTCCGAGACGTTGTGGTCGGTCCACTCCGGGCAGCGCTGCTGCACCAGTCGCTTGGCCTCGTCCACCAGCCCCTGGAAGTGCCGGTCGTCCAGGTTGGGGCTGGGGAGCGTCATGTGCCCTCCTCGTGCCGGGGGATGACGTAGAACGGGAAGACCAGGTTGCGGGGGTCGTTGGCGCCGCGTATCGCGTAGCTGATGTCGATGTAGAGCACGCCCTCGTCCGCCTCGTCGAAGCGCACCGCCACGTCGGCCACGTCGATGCGTGGCTCCCAGCGTTCCAGGGCCAGCCGCACCTCGTAGGCGAGTTGGCCGGCGGTGCCCGCGTCGGCCGGGGCGAAGACGTAGTCGCCGAGCGCGCAGCCGAACTCGGGGCGCATCGGGCGCTCGCCCGGCGACGTGGACAGGATGAGCCGGATGGACTCCGCGATCTCCTGCCCGCCGCGGACCAGGGCGATGCTGCCGGTGGCGTCGGTGCGGGGCGGGAAGGCCCAGCCGGCGCCGATGAACTGCTGGACCATGGTCAGCCTCCGATCAGGACGGTGGGGCACCCGGCGACGATCGGCGAGCCGCACCCGGCCGCGTCGCCCACCCGGGCGGCCGGTCGGCCCCCGATGAACACGCTGGCGCTGCCGGGCGGGCGCAGCGGGGACGCCGGGTGCGCGGCGGGTGACGCGCACTGGTGCGGGGTGCCGACGGTGGCCGCCGGGCGCCCGCCGATCAGCACCGTCGGCACGCCAGGTCCGCCCACCACCCCGGGGTGGCCGGTCGGATCGCCCACGCGGGCGGCTGCTGGCATGCGCGCTCTCCCCCTGCCTTCGCTGCGGTCCGGTCAATTGATGCGTACCAGCGGGGAGTTGATGGCCACGGTCGAGCCGCCCTTCACCTCGGTCCGGTTGGTGCCGTGCACCGCGACCTGGCTGCCCCGCACCTCGACGGAGCCGCCGGTGGCGAGCTTGACCTCGCCGTCGCCGCCGTTGACCTGGACCCCGCTGCGGGCGGTGAGCCGCACCGCGTCGCCGGCGAGTTCGAGCGTCCCCTTGCCGGCGTCCAGCGAGACGCCGCTGCCCGCCTTGATGGACACCCGCTGGGTGGCCTCGATCTCCACGGTCCCGTCGCTGTGCAGCACGATGGTGGTGCCCTTCCGGTCGAGGTTGATGCTGAGCTTGCCGTCGCCGGTGACCAGGCGCAGGCCCTGTGGGCCGTTCGCCGTGTCGAGGAGTTCCAGCTTGTTGCCGCCCTTGGAACCGAACGCCCGCCTGGTGACCGCCCCGCTGGTCGGGTCCACGGCACTGCCCTCGCCACCCGCGCCACCCGCACCGCCGGCCCCGGCGGCTCCCGGGCCGCCGCCCCCGCCGGGCTTGTCCTGCCCGTTGTAGAGCGCGGCCAGCACGTACGGGCGGTCCATCCGGGCCTGTTCGAAGCCGACCAGCACCTCGTCGCCCACCTCGGGGATGAACGCCTCTCCCCCGCCGATGCCGCTGGCCTGCGCCGTGCGCGCCCAGTCGCTCGCGTACTCGTCCGACAGCCACGGGAAGCGCACCTTGACCCGGCCCAGGCCCTCGGGGTCCTTGGTGTCGGTCACCGTCGCGTTGACGAGCCCGGCCCGGTGCGCGCCACTCGCCTGGCCGCCGCCGCCCGCGCCGCCGGTCAGTCCGTACAGCGAGCGCTCCTGCTGCCCGGAGACCGTCAACCAGGTCTCGTAGCCGCGTACGGCGTCGAAGACGTGTCGGGACGAGGTGATGGTGTAGCGGCCCTCGAAGGGCTTGCCGACGCCGGTCAGGGTGACCGCGCCGCCGGCCCGCACCGCCGGGTTGCCCCTGATCACGGCCTCCAGCTCGGCGAACGAGCCGGCGATCCGCTGGGCCAGCGCCTTGGCCGCCTGGTCCACCTCGGCCTGGCTGCCGTAGACGGCGTCGGTGGCGACGTAGGTGGCCTCGCCGAACGGCTTGGCCGCGTCCGCCGCCGTGAGCCCGAGTTCCAGGGTGGTCGCCGTGCCGGCGTCGGCCCGGCCGACCAGGGGTTGCTTGGCCCGCACGTCCCAGCCGCGCACCTCAACGGCCGACACCTGTTCGGCCGCCGAGACCGCGGCCCGGCAGCGCAGCAGGTTGTCGCCCATCTCCAGGACCAGCGGGTTGCTGTCCGCGCGGGCCGCGGTGTCGGGGGCGCCGCCGGCCTCGGTCGGCTTGGTGACGTGCAGTTGGCCGTCCATCACCCACGCCTGCGCCCCCGCGCCCTCGGCCAGCGCGCGGATGAACTCCCAGTCGGTGACGTTGGGTTGGGCCACGTGTTCCAGTACGGGCCCGGCCACGTCCACCGTGCCGGGGCGCAGGCCGGCGCGCTGGGCGACGCGGGAGACGACGTCGGCGAGCGTCATGTTCTGGTAGCTGGCCACCCGGCGGCCCCGCAGCAGCCGGTGCGACTCGTCCAGGCCGCGCACCACCGTGAACGTGCCGGTGTCGTCGATGTCCACCTCAAGGGCGGTGACGTGCCCGCTCAACAACGGCCCCGAGGCCCCCTCGCCGGCCTGGGCCAGCAACCGCACCGGCGCGCCGATCTCGATGCCGGCCTGCTCCAGGAAGACCCGGCTCGGATCGCGGAAGCGCAGCAGGAACAGGTCGGGCAGGGTACGGCTGTCGTCCACGTACGCCTCGACCAGCGTGTTGGCCCACGCCGCGGGCAGCGGCCGGCCCGCCACCTCCACCACCAGCGTCTTCGCGACGCTCTGGCTCACCATCGGCGCCCCTGCGTCGACGGGGCGCTGGGCAGCGGGTTCGGCGCCACCACCGGGGCCGACCCACGCTCCAACTCCCCGGCGCGGGCGGAGGGCGCGAGTCGGCCCTGTTGCCCGTGGGCGGCCAGGTCCCGGGCCGTCGACCCGCGGCCGGGCAGCGCCGGGGCCGCGGCGCTGGCCGCGCGCAGCCGGGTCAGCTCGTCCGGCGCGGGCAGCAGCAGCTCCCGGCCGTTGGCCAGCCGCATCGGGTCGTCGATGCCGTTCGCCTCGGCGATCACCCGCCAGGCCGTCGGGTCGCCGTACTCGCGCCAGGCCAGGTCGGGCAGGGTGTCACCGGTGCGCACCTGGTGCACGCGGCGCGCGTGCAGCGCGCCGGACGTCGGGTTCTGGCCCGGCGTCTCGCCGCTGATCTCCTCCATCGTCACCTGGCACACGGCCCGGATCGGCACCCCGGAGGTGGTGAACAGGGTGTACTTCACCTGGACCTGGCTGAGGTAGCCGGGGAAACCGGTCAGGCCGCCCCAGTGGAAGACCACCCACGGCGGCGACGAGCGCTGTTGCTGCCGGGTCTCGCTGGTCGGCACGCAGCAGGCGAGCAGCTTCTCCACCGAGGTCACCACGCTGGTGTCCTGGGTGTCGCTGGCGTCGAAGAACATTTCCACGGTCAACTTGCTGGGCTTGGGCCCCTGGTACTCGGGCGGCCCCGCGCTCTTCGCGCCCTTGGCCGGGCTGCGCTTCCAGGCCGCCGCCTTGGTGAGCGTCAGCTCCTTAGGGTTGAACTGGAAGTCGATGCGCCCGGCCGGCCCACCCGGCGTGAGGCTGCCGCCCGGCGGCGGGGTGCGCATCTCCAGGTACGCGTGTTCCAGCTTGGGCCGCGCCCCGCCGCCCCCGGGCCCACCCCCGGTGCCCGCCGCGCTGAACGCCACGGAGCCACTCATGTCGTACCCCTCCGCCCCCTCCGCCCGCGCACGCCGACCCCGCGCGGCACGCCGCCCACCCCGGACACCGCTCAGCCCTCCATGACGTAGCCGTGGTGGGCGATCTCGATGGTCTCGATGGCCACCTTGGGCGACTCGGGATTGAACGAGGGCCCCGTCCAGCGCACCGGCACCACCTCAAGCAGGCCCCACTGGGCGACCTTCTGCCCGTCGCCGGTACGGGCCTCGATGTGGGCGGTCTTGCGCTTGAACCCACCCGTCATGCTCGCGAACCACCTGGCCACCTTCTCCGTCTCCCGGGTCAGTGGCCGCGACAGCTTGACGTTGGAGTACTTGAGCCGGGTGGGGAGCTGCCACAGGTGGCCGTTGTTGCCGCCCTCCTCGCGCTGTTCGAGCACCACCTCGCACCCCAGGCCCTCGCACGTGTTGAAGGAGCCCAGCTCGATGCCGTCGATGGTGACGACGAAGCACACGGTCACCGCCGGGTCATCGGTCACGCTCACGCCGTACCTCCCTTCCCTGCCTGCTCGTCGCTGCCCACTCGTCGGGGGCCTGGTCATCGGTGCGGGGTCATTGGTGTCTGGTCATTGGTGTCTGGTCATTGGTGTCTGGTCATCGGTGTCTGGTCATCGGTGTCTGGTCATCGGTGTCTGGTCATCGGTACGTGGTCATCGGGTGCCTGGCGTCGGGGTTCCGCTCATCGGTGTTTCGTCTCGATCAGGAAGCCGGCGCGTTCGCGTTCAAGCCGCAGCTCGGCCTTGAGCAGCCGGCTCAGCGGCGCGAACAGGGCCCGCACCAGCTCGTCGGTGACCGCCGGCGCGCCCCGCCCCCGTCCGTCGGAGGCCGACTGCCCGCCCCCCGGCGCCGCCTCCCCGCCCCCGTCCGGCGGCTCGTCGCCACCCGGCGACTCGGCGTCCGGTACGGGCTCGGGGCCGGGCCCCGGCTCGGGTTCCGGTCCGGGGTCGGGCGGCGGGTCCGGGGGCGGCGGCTCGGCCGTCTCGACGTCCCGTTGCACGGGCGGCGGCCCGGCGGCGGGCGGCGTGGCCGCCGGCTGCCGGAAGACCACCGAACCGTCAGCCATGCGTTGCGCCACACCGGCCGCGACGGCCACCGCACCGGCGTCGGGCAGCGGCCCGGGTGGGCCCGACTGCCGTACGCCACCGCCGCGTTGGGCCGTTGACCGGTGCGACTCCGTGGCGCGTTGCAGGGCCGGCGACGGCGCGTTCGGGCCGGTACGGGTCGGGCCCCGCTCGCCGCCGGGCGCGCTCGGCCCGCCGGACCACGGCCCGGCCCACCGCTGCACCTCGACCGCCGGCCCGCGCACTCCGCCGGAGCTCGACGCTGAGGAGTCGCCCCCCGTGCCCGACGCGGCCGACTCGTGCGTCGTGGCTGACGCGGCCGACTCCGTCTCGGGACCGTCCCACCGCACCGGAACGGCGGCCTCCGACGGCTCGGACAGCGGCCCGCGTGCGGCCTCCCGTACCGGACCGGAGAACAGCGGCACCGCGCGCTGGGCCACCAACGGCGCCACGACCTCGGGTGCCGACGCCGGCCCGGTGGGTGCGGGCAGCGGGCTGCCGTCGGCCGCCGCCTGCCGCACCGGAACCGCCGCTCGCTGCACCACCTCGGCGCCTCGACCGGGGCCGGCGCTCCGCTCCGTCGGGCTCGCGGCGTACGGGGGCGCCTGCGTACTCGACTGCCCCGACCGGGTCTCCCCCAGCGGCATGTCGGCCGACGCGGCGACCGCCGGCGCGGCCGGCTGGTCGGGCTCCGCCACGCGGGAGACCAGCGGGTCGGCGCCGAGCAGCGGGCGGGTCGGCGGCTCGGGGGCGGTGGTGGGAGGGGGCCCGGGCGCGTCGGTGAGCGCGAACCCGTCGGGGGCGGGCGGCGGGTCGGCGGGCGTTGGGGTCGACGTGTCCGAAGGCGGCGGGGTGTCGGCGCCGGCGGTGGGTCCGGCATCGGTCGGGTCAGGCACCGGGGGCTGGCCGCTGGTGCTCGCCACGGGGGTGCGCTGGGCGGTGGGCGGCAGCCCGGACAGCGGCGCGCCCAGCCCCGTGCCGCGCGTGCCTACGGGCGGGGTGCCGGCGCCCGACGGCCCCGGGGTCGCTGAGCGTTGCACGGCGAACGGCGGCGCGCTACCGGAGGCGGGAGGCGGACCGCCGGGTTCCGTGGCGGGCCGTGGCGTGGCCGGCGGCACGCTCGGCACCTCCCGCAGGAGGGCGGTCTCCAGCGGGCGCGCGGAGGTCAGCGGCTGGGTCGGCTGGGTCACCACACGCTGGACCGCCGCCCGCGGCTCGGCCGGGCCGGCCGGGAGGGCGTGGCCCGTCGGGTCGGGCGCGAAGTGATGTACGGAGGCGGTGTCGTGGCCCGCGCCCGAAGAGTCCGAGGTGGCCGGGGTGGTCGGGGTGGTCGGGGTGTCCGGGGGGTCAGGCTCCGTGGTCGCGGGACCGGTCGCGGTGGCGAGGTCGTGGCCGAGTCCGGCGGGCGCGTCGGGGCTGACGAGGTGGCCGAGCGGCGTGCTCAACGAGGCGTCCTGCCAGGTGCCGAGCGAGGCGTGGAACGGTTCCGGGTCGGCGACCAGGGGCGCGGCGCCCACGGTCCGTTGCAGCGGCGGCAGGTCGCGCCACGCCTGACCGCCGGACGCGCGCCCGGCGGCGCCGTGGCCCGGAGTGGCGCCGGAGGCCGGGGCAGCCGGGGGCTCGGGCGACGCGCTCCCGGCCGAGGCGGCGCGGCCCAGGCCGGTCAGTCGAGACAGCCGGGACAGCAATCCCATCAGCGGTCGTCCCTCCCCCTCGTACGGCGCGGTTCACTGCCCGTTCAGCCGGGCGATCTGGTGGACGTAGCGGAGCCGGTCGGCGTGTTCCAGGTCGAGGATCTGGTCGAGCGACCAGTGGAAGTGGTAGGCGAGGTACGCGACTTCCTCGTGTATCCGGTCGGTCGCGTACGTCACGATTCCCCCAGGCGACCACCGCCGGCGAGGTCCACGGCGAAGGTGTCCCGGCACGACGGGCACGTCACGGAGGCGCGGGTGTGCCCCTCGGAGTTGATCCTGCGGTAGAAGTCCTGGAGGAACGCCAGGTCGGAGGCGAACAGGTCCTCCACGACGCCCGGGTGGATGTCCTCGATCGTGCCCAGCCTGACCAGCACCCGGGAGATCAACACCACCGACAGGTAGGCGCTGTTGTCGCGGACCCGATCGTCCCGCAGCGGAACCAGCTCGTCCCGCGCGGTCGCCAGCCGCATCACCCCCGACCTGTGCACGGTGCCCGACTCGTCGACGTACCCGCGCGGCAGCTCGAAGGCGAACTCGGTCCGCAGCTTCTCGGGCTGCCCGCCGTTCCCCTCCTCGCGGCTGGACGCCGGCGCGGAGGCGTCCGCGGGTGGGGCGGGGATCGCGATGGTGCGCCTGCGCATCACTCGACTTCAATGCTCTCGAAGGTGATGGCCAGCTTCTCGGTGAGTACGGAGGTGTCGCCCGCCTTGAGCGCGCTGATCTCCAGCGTCTTGGGCCACGCGTTGATCAGCTTGTACCGCTTGATCGGGATGCCCTCGTAGTCGTAGACGATGATGGAGCCGTTGCGGCGGGCGTTGTTCATGCGGCCGAAGCGCGAGTCGGTGATCCACCGCTCGAAGCTGTTGTCCTCGGTCAGGCCGCGGGTCACGGTGACCTCGCCGGCCTTGGGGCGGCCTGGCAGCTTCTTTATCGCGTACTTGCCGTCGGCGGTGTTCTGCTTCAGCTCGATGACGTCCTGTTCCATCTTCAGGCCGGTGACCTCGGTGATCTGCCGGATCAGCACGCTGTCGAATTCCAGGCCGAAGGAATGCCCGACGGAGCTGTCGAGATCGGGCAGCGGCATAGCAGCCTCCTTGAGTCAGTCGGTCGCGGGCGCGGGCCGGTGCGTCACTCGTCGACCGCGCCGGAGCCGCCGGAGAGTTGGGCGAGTCGGAACACCACGAACTCCGCCGGCTTGACCGGCGCCACCCCGACCTCGCAGATGACCTGGCCGGCGTCGATGCTCTCCGGTGGGTTGGTCTCCCGGTCGCACTTGACGTAGAACGCCTCCTCCGGGGTGAGCCCGAAGAGCGCGCCCTTGCGCCACTCGTTGACCAGGAAGGCCGAGATCGTCCGCCGCACGCGGGCCCACAGCGCGTCGTCGTTCGGCTCGAAGACCACCCACTGGGTGCCCGCGAGGATCGACTCCTCCAGGTAGTTGAAGAGTCGGCGTACGTTGAGGTAACGCCAGGCGGGATCGCTGGCCAGGGTCCGCGCGCCCCACACCCGGATGCCGCGCCCGGGGAAGGCCCGGATGCAGTTGAGCCCGATCGGGTTGAGCAGGTCGTGCTCGCCCTTGGTGATCTGCGTCTGGAGCGCCACCGCGCCGCGCACCACCTCGTTGGCGGGCGCCTTGTGCACGCCGCGCGAGACGTCGTTACGGGCCCAGATGCCGGCGACGTGGCCGCTGGGCGGCACGAAGGCGTTGCGTCCGACGGCCGGGTCGAACACCTTGAGCCACGGGTAGTACAGCGTGGCGTACTTCGAGTCGAAGCCCGTCGTCTCCGTGCGCCAGGTCCTGACCTGCTGCGGGCTGAGGCCGGGCGGCGGGTCGAGGATGGCGATCCGGTCGCCCATCCCCTCGCAGTGCGCGATCAGCCCCTGCTGGACCGCGATCACCGTCTCCAGGTCGAGCACGCGCCGCTGGTAGGCGCTCATCAGGTCGGGCGCGGCGACCATCGTGACGTCCTCGACGGCCTCCAGACCGCCGAACCCGGTCCGCTGGTCCGGGTCGCCCACGTACGTCTCGGCCGACACCGCCTGCGGCGCCACGCCCGCGGCCCCGCCCGGCGGCACGGCCAGCCGAACCGACTGCGGCTCGGGCCGCGGCGGCGCCGCGCCCTTGCCGGGCTCCTCCAGGGCGATCAGTTGGGATCGCGCCTTGACCTGCGTCGCGACGTTCTCCTTGCTGCGCTTGGTGGTCACCACGGGGTACGTCTCGGCGACCTGCCCGTCGTGCCGGACGATCAGCTTGAACACGTCCTGCGGCGGGTCCTCGGCCTCCGAGTCCGCGACCTCGACGGTGATCTCGCCGGTCACGCCGGGCAGCGTCCGCACGACGTACGGGCCGAGCTGGGCGTGCGGCGCGATGTCGATCTCCTCGTGGGCCGTGCCACCCGCCCCGTCCGGTTCCTGCTCGGCGCGCGGGCCGCCGATGCGAATGACGTAGCAGACGCCTCCGCCGTTGGCGAAGTACCCGTAGACCGAGGTGGCCAGGTACGTCCCCTCGACGAAGTCGCCGAAGACGGTGACGAACTGGGTCCAGTTCGTCACCAGCGTCGGCTCGTTGAAGGGGCCTTTCTGTGCGAACCCCACGAAGGCGGCAACCGAGGTCCCCACTCCCTCGATGGGCCGTGACCCGGACTCCACCTCTTCGACGTAGACGCCCGGGGACAGGTACGACGACGGCATACCACTCTCCTTGGCCGGGGGAAACGACAGCGATTCTCGTCATGTAAAGGATCAACGGAAAAGGACTTCGGGCTACCCGGCGTGCCTTCCGGGTTGCCCCAACGGGCAGCGGGCAGATCGCTGAGCGGTCACCGCGGGGTGCACCGGATCGTTCCCCGCCGTCTTGTGCTGTGGACCGCCGCCCGGGCGCATCCTGACGCCCATGTCCACTGCGCACGCGGGGAGTTGGGACGGCCCGGGGCGAACGACGCGCGTGCCCTGCGGGCGGTAGCCGGGTGCTGCCGTGAAGAGCACACCCGACGCGCCGTCCCCCAGCCGGCAGCGCCCGCACGCGGGCGCGCCCGCCGCGGGGCAGCATACGGGCGCGGACACGGAGCTGGCGCCCACGGTCGGTGAGTCGCCCGGGGTGTCACGCGCCGTCCGTACGCCCCCCGCCCCGGTCTCCGGCGGGCCGGGCCTGGACCGGCGTGGCCTGCAACGGCTGCAACGCGCGGCGGGGAACGCGGCGGTCTCGCGCCTTGTCGCGCAGCGGTACGCGGCGCCGGTGAAGCCGTCCCCGGCGCAGGCGCCGGGCTTCCGGCGCGTGAAGGCGGACGTCGGGACCAAGAAGCAGACAATCAAGCAGCACCAGCCCGCGACAACGGAGTCAAAGTCCGCCCAGGACGCGGCGGTGGCGCCGCCGGACGACAAGGAAGCCCAGGGCAAGGCGGCGCAGGCCGAGAAGATGAACGCGGCCAAGCCGGGCGAGTTCAACAAGCAGGCGTTCATCGACGCGGTGAACAAGGCGATCGCCGATCAGGCGCCGAAGAACCTGAACGAGGCCGACAAGTTCGCCGACTCCGGCAAGGCCGACCAGGTCAAGGAACAGGTGGACGGCAAGGTCACCGACGGCAAGAAGACCTCAGCCAAGGACATCGAGACCACCACCAAGGCCGCCCCCGACACCTCGAAGGCCAAGACCAAAAAGGTCACCCCGATGACGGCGGACAAGCCGCCGGGGAACCCGGGCGCACCCAGCGCGGACGACGCGGTGCCGGACAAACAACCGCCCGAGGTCACGGACTTCTCCGACGGGCCGAGGCAGAACGACAAGGCGATGGCCGATGCCGAAGTCACCGAGGAGCAGTTGGCCAAGGGCAACGAGCCGCAGTTCGACGAGGCGCTGAGCGAGAAGAAGAAGGCCGAGGAGCACTCGAAGAAGGCCGGGCCGCAGGGCCGACAGGCCGAGGACGCGGAACTGGCGGACGCGAAGGCGGGCGCCGCGGCGGCCGGCGCGAGCGCCATGGCCTCACTGACCGCGACGCGCAGCGAGGCGGGCCAGAAGGTCGACGGCGGCAAGGGCGAGACGAAGTCGAAGGACGAGAAGAAGCGCGAAGAGGTCACCGCCAAGCTGCAGAAGGTCTTCGACGCGACGAAGAAGGACGTCGAGTCCACGCTTGAGGGCTTGGACAAGAAGGTGGACGACCAGTTCACCAAGGGTGAGAAGGCGGCGAAGGACGCCTTCACCGAAGACCACAAGCGCCGCATGAAGAAGTACAAGGACAAGCGCTACTCGGGCTTCCGCGGCAAGCTCCGCTGGGTCAAGGACAAGTTCAAGGGCCTCCCGGAGGAGGGCCTGAACATCTTCAAGGAGTCGCGCAAGCTCTACGTCTCCAAGATGCAGGGCGTCATCTCCTCCATCGCCGACACGATCGGCACCGAACTCGGCAAGGCCAAGGCCCGTATCAAGCAGGGCCGTTCAGAACTCAAGGCCGAGGTCGACAAGCTACCGGAGGACCTGAAGAAGTACGGCCAGGAGGCGGCGAAGGACTTCGAGGGCAAGTTCGAGGACCTGGAAACCAAGGTCAACGACAAGTCCGACGAACTGGTCCAGACCCTGGCGCAGAAGTACACGGAGGCCCTGAACAAGGTCGACGACGAGATCAAGAAGCTCCAGGACGCGAACAAGGGCCTGATCGCCAAGGCCAAGGACGCGATCGTCGGGGCGATCAAAACCATCATGGAGCTGAAGAACCTCCTGATGGGCATCCTCGCCAAGGCCGCCTCCGCCATCGGCAAGATCATCAAGGACCCCATCGGCTTCCTGGGCAACCTCGTCAAGGCCGTCGGCGCCGGCCTCAACCTCTTCACCTCCAACATCCTCGACCACCTGAAAAAGGGCCTGGTCGCCTGGCTCCTTGGCACCGCCACCAAGGAGGGCATCGAGATCCCGGCCAAGTTCGACATGAAGGGCATCATCCAGCTCGTCGGCTCCATGCTCGGCCTCACCTGGGACAACCTCCGCGCCCGCATCGTCGGCAAGGGTGTGCCTGAGCAGGCCATGGAGAAGGTCGAACAGTCGGTGCCGGTGGCGGGTGCATTGTCGCGGGAGGGCCCCGCGGGTGCGATGGATGAGATCCAGGCCGATACGGGTGACCTGAAGACCAAGATCCTGGATGACCTGAAGTCTTATCTGGTGCCGACGGTCATTATCGCGGGCATTTCGTGGATCGTTTCACTGCTCACGCCGGCTTCGGCTTTTGTGCGGGCCGTTAAGGGCATCATCGACATTATTACGTTCATTGTTAATCAGGGTGCGCAGATTGTTGAGTTTGTTAATGCGGTTCTGGATGCGGTGATTGCTATTGCGGGCGGGGGTAGTGCCGGGGTTCCGAAGATGGTTGAGGCTGCGCTGGCGGCGAGCATTCCGTTGCTGATTGGATTCCTGGCCGCATTGGTGGGGGTTGGCGGGCTGGCCAACAAGGTGAAGAGCGTACTGCGGGCTGCGGGGCGGCCGGTGAAGCGATCCCTTGACAAGTTGGTGGGGGTGATTGCCCGGAAGGGGAGGGCGATTTGGGGGCGACTTAGAAGAAAGCGGCATCAGAATGAACACAACAATAAGGCAAAAGAGAGGCACAGAAGAGATGCCCGCGAGGATGATAGCCCTCAAAAGAAAAGGGACAGCCTAGAGCGCATTGCCGCCACCTTAACTCCAAAGATCATTAAGTACGTAGGATCCGGAAAACATCGCACAGCCTTAGAACGGAGGCTCTCCGCATGGCGTAAAGAATACCGGCTCACCAGCCTCACGATGGCGCGAGATGGCTCAATAGAAGCCAAGATCAACCCATCAGTCACAATCAACAAAATCAGCATTAAAGATCGGCAGCTAGCCCAAATGATTCTCCCCGCCCTCGTAGAAGCCGAACGCGAATATTTCGCACATCTACTCCTGGATGAAGGCCGTGGTCCGACGCTGACTAAGGCAATTCACGGCTGGTCCAACGGCCGCCCCAATTCTCTAACCGAATTATCATCCTTCGAAAAAGGCATGGTAATGGCGTATTTTCGCCCCGGAGTCAAAGTTCTTGCAATCGAAAAGGGAGTCTCGATATTCACACCCGACAGCCAGCGGAGAAGCGCTTCTGTTGGCGTAATCGGGAGGGTTAACAACGTTGGAGCTTACGCCGCCAAGAAGAAGATGAACAAGAAAGGAAAAGTTATTGACGTCCTCAGCGCCGCTCAAGATTTGCGATTGAAATCAAAAAAGGCATACGGCAACCCTCTCGACGATCAAGAAATTGCCGCGAACTTGAGTTCATCGGAATTCAAAGAAACAGAACTGCGCGGCCGAGGAAACCCGCGCACTAAAACCGCAGCGAAGGCTCTTGAAGTTTTCATTCGTGCGATGAGAAGGAATCACAGGCTTATTCAATCGGTAGAAACAGGTCGAATGCACGGCGTGCCAAGTGCGACGGCGATTCGCAACGCCCTAGTGCAATCTAGGGTTGTGACGGGACTGGATCCGATCCTCGAAATGGATGGACAAATGAATATAATGGCACCTCTTGCGCAAGACCCAGATCAACAGAAGAAGCGCGAAGAGCGCCTCGGCATCGTCCTTATCGAGATGATAAAGACGTCTCCGCGCGCAGAAAATTCCCATATAATGAGCGAAAACTTCCTCATGTCAGGCAATATACTCGTGGCGGACGGGTACAGCGTTAATCCATTGGCCGAGCAAGTTGAACGCTACGCAGAGGCCAAATTGTCGGGAGCCGACCCAGAGCAGATCGAAAACGAGTTTAGGATGCTCAAGGTCGGGGTACGCGAATTACTCGAGCGCACGAATAGTTGAAAATTAAGACAATGCATTCGAAAGGCTGACCATTCGACCGCTACTACCAAAAGGGTATTCATGCGCCTGAATATGGTCTTCCGAGATGAGATCGACCCACAAGAACTGGCCAATTTTGCTGAGCAGAAACAGTGGATTTTTCACGGAAGCTACCCCGCAACGGAGTCAGAACCTGCGGAGCTCACCTGGGCATCACCGACAGGTGTCGGCATACACCTGATTGAGGACGAGGTACTTGACCTGATTTACTTGTCAATCGAGAGTGATTCGATAAAGGGCACACGTGAGAGCGATCTCAGGGAGGTTGCACGGTCAATCTCAGAGAGGTTCGAAACGATCGAACCTCAAGAGCTGTTAGACCTCTACCACTCCGAGCCAGACTGGAACGGTAAAGTGCTCGCCCTGATGCTGGTGGCGGCAGTAGCGGGTGAATACTCCACAGGCATCTCTGAAGCAGTGAAGAGCGGGTTCAGTTCTCAAAGCTCCGACGTGAGGAAGGCTGCAGCTATCGCCTCGATGTACACTCCTTGGAGCGACCTCAGGGAAATAGTTGAGGCTGTTTCTCGGAGTGACCCCGATGACCAAGTTCGCAACCTGGCTGCGACATCACTCGCAAATTTCCCATAATATCGCAGAGAAGTGCGGAATCAGTCGCTCCCTGCGGGTCAGTGGTCTTCGGCTGTGCATATCGCCCCGTGCGGAACTCTGACTAGCTCAGCATTCAACACGAGATATAATCTCCTGAATTCGCCCTCACCTCATGCGCCTCAACTACCGCGACCGAGCGAAGCTCCGAGAAGCCGGCGTAAGCGTTACTGGCTACGCCCTCCGCCCATGCTTGCGGTTTATTCTGGCACGGTGTCCCTACCAGCACCACACGCCACTCGCCTACTTTCGTGAGCTTTTTGCTAGGGTGAAGCATGCTCACTCATTCCTACGTCTCCAGTGAGCGGCTCACGACGCCCGTCTCCGTACACGAAGACATTGTCGACGCGGTGCACGCCCGCGTCGACAAGCGCTCGGTGCCCGCATACGGTGAGACCACTATGCAGTCCCAGACCGAACGCGAGGGTCTAGCCGAGATGACTTCGGCTAACGAGAAGACCCACGGGCCGCTGACCGCCGAGGAGATTCGAGCAGCCGAGGCCAAAATGTTCGGCGACGCGGATATCGCGAGCTTGAGCCGCACCCCGCCCGGCCCGCCCGTCACCATCACCAAGGTCTAACCCAGCACTCTCAAGCCACCCCTCACACCAACAACCCCACATACTCCCCAAACTCCGAAGCCAGCGTCAGCCGACCCAGCTTCTGGTACTCCCGCTGCACCGCGTGGATCAGGTCCTCCATGCGCACCGGCCCGCCGGACTCCGCCGCCAGGTATGCCGCAGTCACCGCGACCGAGCGGATGTTGCCACCGGCCAGCTCGAAGGACTCCGCGCAGAAGTCCAGGTCCAGGCCCTTCGCTCGCGGCAACAACGGCCCCAGGCACCGTTCCCACAGCACCCGCCGCTGCTCCGCGTCCGGCATGGGGAAGTCGACCACCAGGTCCAGGCGGCGCGTGAACGCGTCGTCCAGGTTGGCCCGGAGGTTGGTGGAGAGGATGGCCAAGCCGTCGAAGGACTCCATGCGTTGGAGGAGGTAGGCGCTTTCGACGTTGGCGTAGCGGTCGTGGGCGTCCTTGACCTCCGAGCGTTTGCCGAAGATCGCGTCGGCCTCGTCGAAGAGGAGAACGCCGTTGATACCGGCAGCCTCGGAGAAGATCTTCTCCAGGTTCTTCTCGGTCTCGCCCACGTACTTGTCGATGACCGTGGCCAGGTCGACCGTGTAGAGGTCGAGGCCCAGGTCCGCCGCGATGACCTCGGCCGACATCGTCTTGCCCGTACCCGAGTCGCCCGCGAACAGGGCCGCCACGCCGCGGCCACGGCCGCCGCCGGGGCGCATGCCCCACTCGCCCAGGACGCGGTCGCGGTGGCGGGCGCGGGCGGCGAGTTCGCGGAGTTGGGCCAGGGGGTCGGCGGGGAGGACCAGGTCGTCCCAGGTGACGGCGGGTTCGATGCGGCGGGCCAGACGGTCGAGGCCGGCGGCGTTCTGTGCGCGGGCGCCGGCGCGTACGTCCTCGGCCTGGACCTCGCCGCCGTTGAGGGTGGCCACTTGCGCCGCGCTGCGGGCCGCCTGTGCCACCTGGGCCGGGGTGAGGAGGAACGGAGACAGGACGCGGGTGAGGTCCAGGTCGGCGGCCAACGGTGCCGAGTGGGCCTGTTGCCACAGGGCCGCGCGGGCCTCGGGGCCGACGCGGGGGGCGGGCAGCAGGAGGGGTGGGCGGGCGGACCAGGTGGCGTCCCAGGGAGCGCGGCCGACCAGGATCACGGGGAGGTTCGCCTCCGCGACGAGGCGGATCACCTCCGGTTTCTCCCTGGTCAGCGGATCGATGGGGGCGCCGACCAGACCGGCGCCGGTGAGGCGGGCCTCGCGGACGAGGGTGCGTACGGCGTCCGTCGGGTGCGGGTCGGCGGCCAACCGTTCCAGGTCCACGCCGATGACCGACCGGCCCGCGTGGGAGAGCGCCGCCGCGGCGAGGGCCGTGCCGGCGCCGCCCTGTTCCTCGCGTACGTAGGTCAGTCCGACGCCGCCCGCGATGGCCCTCGCCAACGGGGCCGGGTCGCCGGTGCCTGGCGTCTGACGCCAGCTCGTGCCCGGGTCGCCGTGCCACGGCGCGAGGACGTCGGCCACCCGGGGGTCGGGGGTGTCGTGGCCCAGCAGGTGCGCCGTCACCCGGTCGGGGACGCGCAACGCGCGGGCCAGGAAGGGGCGTTCGGGCTCATCGACGAGCAGCAGTCCGCCGGCGCGCAGGGGCGCGGCGGGGTGCAGTCGGCCCCGTGCCTGCGCGTCGGCCGCCGACACGCCGCACAGGCCGAGCGCGAGGCCGGCCGAGGGGCGTTGGCGGGTCACGTCGTCGTTCAGGTAGGCGTAGAACTGCTCGAAGCGGTCGTCCAGGTCGGGTACGAGCGCGATGAGGAGGATCTCCACGTCGAGTGGGGTGAGGCCGAACTCGCGGGTGAGGGCGCGGAGGCGGGTGGGGCTCGTGGTGGACTCCACCCTCTTCTGGAATCGGTCCGGCTCACCCCGCTCCCCCGCATCCGCCCAGAGGGCGTCCGCCTGGTCCGCCCATGCCTCCGCCGCCGCCAGTTGGTCCGCGTCCGTCGCGTCGGGGCCGGCGGTCGTGCGGCCCTCGTCCAGGAGGCGGCGTACGGTCTGGTCGTCCAGGTAGAGGCCACGGAACGCGTCGTCCGGGTTCGGGTCGGTGGCCTGGCGGGCGTCCACGGCGCGGCGTACGCGCTCCTCGACGAGGGCGGCCCTGGCCAGCAGGTGGCGCAGGCTCAGGTCCTGGGCCGGGTGCGTGGCATCCTCGCTCATCCGCGCCGTTCTTCCGAGATCCGGCGACCGATCCCGGCCTGACGGCGACGCCCGGCGCCACGGCCCGTACCCGCACCGGGCTCGCCCGTGCCGCTTTCCTGCGCGGCCGGGTCCGGGCGGCCCGGCTGGCGGCCGTAGATCGGCAACTCGGCGCCGCCCGGCGTGCGTTCGCGCGCCGGGGCACCGGCCGCCGGGTCATGCGGGTCGTGGTCCGTGAAGCCGAGCCGCAGCCCCTCGTCCGTGACGGGCGGGCCCACCGGGTAGACCGGGGACTCCGTGACCGGGACGCTGACGACCAGGTCGAGCGAGGGTTTCAGTTCGCCGCCGAGGGCGCTCCACACGTCGGCGAACGAGCGGTCCTCAGGCGGTGGCAGGGCGACCGTCATCGGGACGGCGACACCGATGTCGGCGAGCGCGCCGGTCAGCCGTTCACTCGGCAGCGACTCGTGACGTAGCAGGCAGGCGAGGAGCGAGGAGAGCAACCGGTGTTCGTCCTCGGGGCGCTTGGTCCAGGCGGTGATCAGGTACGAGAGCTTGAAGAAGCGCGGCGGGCGGCGACGGGCCACGACCACGCCGCGCGCGTCGTACTCGTTGTGCAGCCCGCGCTCCCGCAGTCGCATGTCCTCCCTGATGTCGTACAGGTACAGGTTGATCGTGGGAGCGTTGACCTTGGCCGCCCACTCGCGGGTGGGCGCGTCGAAGACGACGGCGATCTGGGCGCCCTCCAGGACGTCCGTACGGAACAGCGCCCGCAGCACCTCGTCGACCTCGTGGATCACCGGCCCGTCTCCCTCCGCCTCCGTCGTTCCCAGCCTCGTTCCCGTACGTCGGCCGCCGGGCCGACCGCGCTCGGCGGCTTTGGCCACGTCAACTGCGGCCCGCGAAGTCGGGTGGTTGCAGGTTGCGTTGGACTACCAGGAACGGTTTCGTCAGCCGATCGATCCCGCGTACGTCGGCGCGCAGCTCGCGCGGGCCGAGGCGGTCCTTGCGGAGTACGAGCATCTGCACGGTGAAGGTGCCGTCCGGGCTGACGCGTACGGACGAGCGCGCGGGCGTGATGCCCGGCTTCCAGGACAGCGAGACCACGGCGCCGGGCGGGAAGTCCGTGCCGCGCACCAGCGCCACCTCGCCGGGCGTGCCGACCTTCGGGGTGACGGTCAGCTTCGGCTGGAGGACGCGGAGGCGGGCCGTGGCCGTGTTGTCGCGCTGGTCGGGGTCGGCGAGCGAACCGCGTACGGACGCCCGTACGTCGCCGCTGACCGCCGCGCGGTACTCGGCTCTCTGGGTCACCACGAGCCGCCCGCCGGGTGCGATGGAGCAGGGCGCGCGGCGGGTGCAGGCCGTCGGGGACGCCAGGGTGCGCCGGTCCGCGTCCTTGGTGCGCGGCCAGGTGGTGTCGAGGACGACGTCGCGCGCGGTGTCGGGGCCGGCGTTGGTGATCACGAAGCCGGCCGAGATCCGCTGGCCCGGGTAGGCCCGGGCGGGCGCGAGGGTCGCGCTGACCGCCACGTCGGCGCTGGGCGGCCGGGGCGGGTCGGGCGGACGCGGTGGGTCGGACGGGTCCGGCGGGTCGGGTTGGTCCGGTGGGTTCGTCGGGTCCGGTGGGTCGGGCGGCTCGGGTGCGGGCAGCACGGTGAAGGTGGCCGTATCGGTGCCCTCGTTGGCCGCCGAGTCGGTCGCGGTGCAGGTCACGGTGGTCCGGCCGACGGGGAACAGCGAACCGGACCGCGGGTCGCAGGTGACGGGCAGCGGGCCGTCCACCTCGTCCACGGCGGTGGCCGGGAAGGTGATCCGCGCACCACGGTCGTCGGTGGCGTCCACCGTACGGTCGTCCACCACGATCACCGGCGCCGTGACGTCGTTGACGCGGATGGTGATGCGCTGCCGGTAGTTGGGGGTGGGGGGCGGGTCGTCATCGTCGCCGCCGGGACCGCCCGGGTCACCACCGGGGCCGCCGGGGTCGCCACCAGGACCGCCCGGGTCGCCGCCGGGGCCGCCCGGATCGCCACCAGGGCCACCCGGGTCTCCCCCGGGGCCGCCGGGCCCACCGGGGCCACCCGGGTCGCCACCAGGGCCGCCGGGGTCGCCACCGGGCCCACCCGGGTCACCACCGGGCCCACCCGGGTCACCACCAGGGCCGCCCGGATCACCGCCAGGGCCGCCGGGGTCGCCACCGGGCCCGCCCGGGTCGCCACCGGGCCCGCCCGGGTCACCGCCAGGACCACCCGGATCGCCGCCAGGACCACCAGGATCGCCGCCAGGGCCGCCGGGGTCGCCACCGGGCCCGCCCGGGTCGCCACCGGGCCCGCCCGGGTCACCGCCAGGACCACCCGGATCGCCGCCAGGGCCACCCGGACCACCCGGATCGCCACCAGGCCCACCGGGACCGCCCGGCCCGCCCGGGTCACCACCGGGACCACCGGGATCACCACCGGGCCCACCCGGATCACCCCCGGGCCCACCGTGCTGGCCCCCCTGGTGGCCACCCTCATGGCCACCGTACTGGCCGCCGTGATGCCCGCCCCACGACGTCGCGGTGGTGCCGCCGAGTACCCCGCCGAGCGTGCCGCCCGTCTGCGTACCGTGCTGGCCGCCGTGCGTGCCGGCGATGGTGCCGCCGGTCACGGTCGTGACGGTGTCGCGCTCGCCACGGCCGCCCGTCCGGCCCGTGCCCGGGTCGCCGTCGCCGGGCTCCTGCGACGCGTCGTCGAAGAGGTGCGCGTGCACCCTGCTGTCCGGGTCCGGCACCTTGCCGTCCAGCAGGAACTGGACGCCGCACTCCACCGCCGCACCCTGCGGGGCGTCGTCGGCGAGTGCGATGGTCTCCCGGAAGGTGGCCACCTCGCCGCTCGTGACCTGCTGGGACGCGGGCTCAAGGCGTACCTGGAGCGCGGGGTCGCAGTTGACGGGCTGGTGGCTGACGGTGGTGGGCAGGTTGGTCAGGCCCTCGGTGATCTTCTCGGCCACCTGGTCCGCGTCGATGCCTTGGAACAGGGTGCCGTTCGTCGCCTGGATGACCTTGGTGGCCTGGTTCGGCTCGTGGGTCGGCTCGCCGTTCTGGCCGGGGCCGTTGCCGTTGTCGCCGTTGCCGTTCAACCCGTCGCCGAGGTACGTCTCCACGTCGACGCCGATCACCCGTACGCCCGCGTCGACCAGGGCGTTGGTCGCGTCGGCCAGGGTGTGCCCCTCGCTGGGGTCGTGGCTCGACGCGTCGCCGACCAGGACCACGACCGGGCTCGCGTCCTCCCGGAACCGCGTCTTGCCGTCGGCTCCGTTGGCGATCTGCCACAGCGCGTTGATCCAGTCCTCTGCCGGGCCGGGGCTGCCCGTGCCCAGGTCGGCCTTGAGCGCGTTGACCGCTCGGGTCACGGCCGACAGGTCGTGCGTGAGGCCCTGCCCCACCTCGAAGACCCGCTCCTCGTCCTTCCGGTCGCCAAACCTGGCCACCGCGAACTGCGAGTCGGGCTGCGACGCGCGTACCCCGGTGGTGATCTTCTCCAGGTCGTCTCGCAGATCGGCGAGGGTGTCTTCCATGCTGAGCGTTGCGTCCACGAGCAGCACCACGTCCGGCCGGGGCGGTACGACAGGCGTCCGGACCTCCTTGACCACCTCGGTCGACTCCCCTGGTTCGAGGGAGCGTTCCACGACGGCCGGTGTGATCCCCTCCGGGGCGGGCGATCCGCGATCGACGGCGAGGCCCGGGACGACGCTCACGGCCAGCAGCAGGGCGAGGGTCAGGGCGGCGACGCGGAACGCGTCGGAGCGCTCGGCCGGTTCGCCGTCGGCCCGTGATCGGTCGGCGCCGCGCGACGCGGGCCGCCAACCGCTCAGTCGCCAACCGTCCGGCCGCCAGCCGCTCGACCGCCACCGAGCCGGCCGCCACCGGGCGCGGCCAGCGGTGTCGGTTCCGGTCCGCGTTGGAAAGCGCTCACGCCCCCGCACAGAACCCCCCACTCGGTCCATGACGCCCATGCCGCATCGGATCGCTCAGCCAGCCCTGCCTGCGCTCTGGCCTGCGCAGCCTGCGCGCCGGGCTCCAGCCTCACCCGCGCGCCCACCCCCGGCAGCGGGGTCCGAGCCAGCCCTTCGGGTACGGCGCCTGCCCGAAGGGGCAGCGCGGCGGGCCACACCACGGGCGGCAACCCACCCACTCGGCACCACCCAAGCCACCGCACCACACCACACCGCTCACCACGGTCCCAGCCACCGTCACCCGCACAGCCAGACACACCCACAGCCATGACCACGGTCATAACGCCGATCACGTCACCGTCACAGTCACCCCCACAACAGCCACCCATCACACCCATCACACCCACTGACACAGCCACCACAGTCGGCACAGCCCGGCACAGCCATCCCAGCAACACAGCTGACACCAGCGGGTGACAACTACAGCGAACAGGGTTACTGGTTGCGTGCCGCCCACCCCGCACGACCGCGAGGTGCGCCGGCGCGGGCGTGCGAGGGCGCGGGTTACGGGCGCGCCCCCCGGCGGGGGCGCGTCAGATCAGGCCCTGGCGGAGCGCGTACGCCACCGCGTGCGAGCGGTTGCGCAGGTTGAGCCGGGTCATCACCGCGTGCAGGACGTTCTTGATGGTGCGCTCGGAGTAGGCGAGCTTGAGCGCGATGTCGGCGGTGTCGTACCCCTCGGCGACCAGTCGCAGGACCTCGATCTCGCGTACGGAGAGCCCGGTGAAGTTGAGCCCGCGCGGGCCGAGCACCTCCCCCTGGAGGCGGCCGACCTGGGCGAGCAGGGTGCCGAGCAGGTCGGCCGGCACGTGTCCCTCGCCCTTGGCCACCGCCGCGATGACCTGCACCAGGCGCTCGGGTGTCGCCTCGGTGCGCCGGATGACGCCCACGAAGCCGCACTCGGCGGCGCTGACCAACTGCTGTTCGTCGATGTGCGTGGTGACCAGCACGCCGCGGGCCGTGCCGGTGCGTTGGAGTTGCCGCAGCAGGCTCAGCACCTCGTCGTCGATGAGGTCCACCACCACGAGGACCACCTGCGCGTCCTCGGTGCCCGCCGGGTCGACGATCCGCACCTCTGGTCTGGTACGGAGTTGGCTGGCCACGCCCGCCTGGGATACCGGATCTTGTGCTCGAAGGTCCACCAGGATGCGCTCCGCGCTCGTCGGATGCATATGCTCTCCCGCCCCCATATCTGCCATGGACCTGACACGAACGGAACCTGTGCCACCCCTCAGGTGCGTCGCTGTGCCACCCCCAGATGTGGCGCTCTTTCCCTTACCCGCGCTGTTCCTCACCCGGGAAGGAACCGATGGCTCAGAGCGAACCTGGTTCTGCCCGAAAGTGTTCCTGCTCGGCCACTCCTGTCCTGTGAAGCACGCCGTACCGTCCGGGCATGAGTGTTTCGGCCAGCTTGGACGACTCGCCCGTCTCCGTTCAGCCCGGCGGCGAGGCCGATCTCCCCGTACAGGTACTCAACTCGGGAACCACCGTTGAGGAGTTCCGATTCGAGGTGGTCGGGCCTTGTGCCGCCTGGGTCACAGTAGAACCAGCGGCGCTGTCTCTCTACCCCGGCGCATCGGGCACCGTCACGTTGCTGCTGCGCCCGCCGCGGAGTTCGCGGATCTCCGCGGGCCCGATGCCGCTCGGTCTGCGGGTGATTCCGACCAACGACACCGCGCACACCCAGGTGCCCGAACGGACCATCACCATCCTGCCGTTCGCCGACGTCACCGCCGAACTCGTGCCGCGTTCCTCGCACAGCCCCTGGCGCGGGCGGCACAAGCTGGCCGTCGACAACCTGGGCAACACGCCGCTGACGCTGGGCCTGGCCATCCAGGAGGGTACGGAGCGGGCCAAAGTGACCTTCGAGCCGGCCGAGCTGACCATCCCGCCCGGCCAGGCGAAGTTCGCGCAGATCGCGGTGCGCCCGACGAACCGGCTGTGGCGCGGCGCCCCGGTCACCCACCCGTTCCAGGTCGTGGCCGCGGCGCGGGGCGCGGAGGGCGTCGACGCTCCCGCGCCGCACGCGCCGGTGGTGGTGGACGGCTCGTACGAACAGCAGGCCATCCTGCCGCACTGGTTACCCCGCGCGCTGATCGTCGCGGTGTTGCTGGTGGGCGTGTTGGCCGGGCTCTGGTACTCGCTGCTGCGGCCCACCGTGCGGTCGGCGGCCCGGGAGGCCATCACGCCGGAGGCGATCGAGTCGGCGATCGACGAGGACAAGAACGGCGAGCAGGGCGACAGGCCCCCGGGCCAGGGCGGCGACACGGCCGGCGCGACCGGCGGCGGGGCCAACGGGGGCGAGGCGACCGGCGGCGGCGTCAACGGCGGGAACACCGCCGGCAACACCGGCGGCGGGGGCCAGAACGGCGGCCGGAACGGCGGCGGCAGCCAGGGCAACACGGCGGGCAACGGCAGTGGAAACGGGAGCGGCAAGCCCGGCGAGCCGGGCGGCCCGGCCGCGCCGAAGAGCGCCCGCGTGCAGGTGCGCGACGCGGTGGGCGGCTCCTCCACCACGCGGGACGCCTACACGGTGCCCGAGGGCAAGACGTTCGCGCTCACCGACATCGTGGTGCAGAACCCGCAGGGCGACGCCGGGACGCTGACCGTCTCCAGCCAGGACGGGCAGATCCTCAACCTGGCCCTTGAGAACTTCCGCGACTCGGACTACCACTTCGTCACGCCGATCCAGGTGCCCGCCAAGAGCCGGATCAGCATCTCCGTGAGCTGCCGCGAGGTGGGCAAGCCGGTCAAGGCGCCCCGGCCGACGCAGTGTTCGGAGTCACTGTTCCTGGGCGGCTCACTGATCGCCGACGCACCGGCCGAGGACTGAGGATCGAGGACTGAGGGTCGAGGACTGAGGGGCAAGGGCCGCGGGGCGGGCGGACCGATGGTACGCGGGCCGGTCGCGGGACGGCCGGCCGAGGGGGCGTGCGGCCCACGCGCCCTCAACTCCCTCGCGTGACCGCCTGTTTTGCGGCCTCCACGGGCGCACACAGGTCGTGCAGGTGCTCGCCGGGCAGGAGGCGGTGGGTGGTGCAGCGCTCGCCCCGGCTCATGAGGTCGGTTGAGGCGGAGATGATGGTGTCCAGCCGGTCGCGGGTGCTCGTCAGGCCGGCGATCTGCTGGTCGATGCGGTCCCGTTCGTCCGTGAGGCGGTCGAGCAGCAAGGGCGTCACCTCGCCCGTGACCATGCACGGCATGATGCCCAGGATCGTCTTGCTGGACAGGCCGGCGGCGTAGAGCTGCTGGATCAACTCGACGCGGCCGACCGCGGATTCCGGGTACTGCCGCTGCCCGCTGGCCGAGCGCACCGCCGGCAGCAGGTGCTGCTCCTCGTAGTAGCGCAGCGATCGCACGCTCACGCCGGTCCGCCGTGCCAGCTCGCCGATACGCATCGGGTCCGCGCCTCCCTGGGCCCTGGCCTGTGGTCCTGCTCACAGGAGTTGCCTCTGACGTCAGTGTCAGGTTTTAGCGTAACCCACGACCGGACCACGCATCACCGACCAGCGCGGAGACCCTCATGACCAGCTTGTTCGACACCTACCTGCTCGGTGGACGCACGCTGCCCAACCGCATCGTGATGGCCCCGATGTCCCGGGCGCGGGCGACCGTCGACGGGTTGCCGACGCCGTCCACGGTGACGTACTACGCCCAGCGCGCCAGTGCCGGGCTGATCGTCAGCGAGGGCGTGCAGCCGAGCCTCCAGGGGCAGTCGAACCCGTACACGCCGGGGCTGCACAACGACGAACAGGTCGCCGCCTGGCGGCCGGTGACCGATGCCGTGCACACGGCCGGCGGGCGGATCTTCGCCCAGCTCATGCACGCCGGGCGGGTGGGGCACGAGGCGGTCGCGGGGTTCCACCCGGTGGCGCCGTCCGCCGTGCGACTGGAGGCCGAGCTGTTCACCGGGCCTCGGGGGAGGCTGCCCGCGCCCGTCCCGCGTGCGCTGGCGACCCGCGAGGTGGCGGGCGAGGTCGCGGCGTTCGCCGACGCGGCGCGGCGCGCGGTGGACGCCGGCTTCGACGGCATCGAACTGCACGGTGCCAACGGCTACCTGATCCAGCAGTTCCTGTCCTCGAACGTCAACCAGCGCACGGACGCGTACGGGGGCTCGGTCACCGGTCGCATCCGGTTCGCCGTCGAGGTCGCCGAGGCGGTCGTGGACGCCATCGGCGCGGACCGGGTCGGCATCCGCCTCTCCCCCGCGGGCACGATCTGGGACGTCGAGGAGAGCGAGGTCGCCGAGCTGTACACGGCGCTGTACCGGGAACTCGCTCGGATCGGCGTCACTTACGTGCACACCCTGAACTCCGCCGACCTGGAGCTCACCGCCGCGCTGCGCAAGGCGTGGCCGCACACGTACATCATGAACCCGTCCGCCGGCATCGTGGGCCCGCAGGCCGACCGGGAACGGGGCGAGTACTGGCTCGCCCAGGGCATGGACCTCATCGGCTACGGCCGCGCCTTCATCGGCAACCCGGACCTGGTGGAGCGGTTCCGGCGCGGGGCGCCGCTGCGCGAGGCCGACATCGAGACGTACTACCAGGGCGGCGACCGGGGCTACATCGACTACCCGCCGCTTCAGGACTGACCGTACGGAGCGTACGGAGGGTGCTGAGGCGGGGGTCGAGGGACGGAGGTCGGAGGTGAGGGCTCTCGCCGGGGGCCTACTCGGGCGGGGTTTCCTCCTCCTCTTCCTCCGGCTTCTTCTCCGCCCGTTGCACGAACGCGCCCTGCACGTCCGCCGGTTCCTCGTCCTCGCCCTCCTCGGCGGCGCGCTGCACGGCGGGCGCGGCCGAGAGCTGGACGGCCGCCGGGGCCGCCGGGGCTGCGGCCGGCTGCGGCGCGGCGGACTCGGCCGGCTGGGGCGTGGGCGCCGGCGGCTCCGCCATGACCCGCTCGGCGGTGCTGGCGGCCTCCTGCTCGAAGCGGTCCCCCGGGTCGCTCACCCGGATGCCGCCCGGCGCCTCGGCGCCGTCGACGGGCCCGGAGCGCTGCTGGACGACGTGCGTCAGCTCGTGGGCGAGCATCGTGCGGCCCTGTTGCGAGGACGTGTCGTAGGCGTCGCGCTGGAAGACGACGTTGTTGCCGACGGTGTACGCGTGGGCGCCGACCTCCTTCGCCGAGTCGTGCGCCGCGGCGTCGGTGTGCACCCGCACGTCGGAGAAGTCGGCGCCGAGCCGGGTCTCCATGTCGGTGCGCGTCTCGGGGTCCAGGGCCTGCCCGCCGCCCGAGGACACCACGTCGTGCACCGACGAACGCGGCTGCTCCACGGCCTCTTCGGTGGCCTCGGTCGCCTCGTTCTCCCCGGCTGCCTTGCGCTGGACGAGGGTGCGGGCGGCGCTGTTGCCGACGGCGCGTTGCAGGGTCGCCATGCCGGCGCGGCCGAGGACGTCGGTACGGCCGGCGACGGCGGCCCGCAGGACGTGCGGGGTACGGGCCCGCTCGTGGGCCTCGGCCGCCGCGCCGCGCGCGCCGGCCTCGTGGTGCTCGTGGTGCTCGTGCTGCTCGTGGTCGTGCTCGTGTCGGCGCATCGTCGGCTCCCTTGGGGCGTCCCCCACCCGGCGTCCTGTCGCCCTCCAGCCTGGGCGCCGGCCCGGCCTCGCGTCCAGGCCAGCTCCCGGCGGAGCCGGGCAGCCCTGGCTGCACCTTCGGGCAGCGGCGGCGACTCGGCGCGCCACACCACCGCCGACGCCACCCGACGCGTGCCGGACTCGGGGTGGGGCCGTTCCGGACGTGGCGGGTCCGGGCGGCGGGGTGGCATCATCCGAGGCGGCCACCGGCAGCCAGGGCGGTTGCGGCGACGGCCACGGCGGGGGGCAGGGCAGTGTGGGACGGTCGGTACGTACGGTTCCAGGGCACGACCCGCAACGAGCGCGGCGCCTACCCCGGCATCTTCGTGCTCGTCAACGGGCTGGCGCTAGAGGGCAGGCTGACCGCCGAGCAGGAGCGCTTTCGGCGGGCCTCGAACGCCTGGTACGACGCCGCGTACACCAACCCCTCCCACGTCGACGCGTCGGTGTACGACCGCGAGCGGCATCCGACGGCCGTGGCCTGGTTCAGGAGCTCGGCCCGGCACCTCATCGAGCGGGCTGACGGCTATCTGGAGATCCTGACGGCGCACGGCGTCGAGTGGGTGCGGCTCAGCTCGACCGATCCGGGGCGCGTGCTCTACGAGGACGCGGTGCAGATCGTCGTGGTGCCGCACGCGTCGGCCGCGCCCGGGAGCGCGTCCGACGTCGCGCGCTCGCGGTGAGGGCCCGGGCCACGCCCCTGGTGCGACCCGGGCCCCGTGCGCCCGCGCGCCGCCGGGCGCGGGGCCCGGGCGGCTCGCGGACGGGCTCGGATCAGCCCTGGTAGCCGGCGAGGATCTTGGAGAACTCCCACTGCTTCTGGTCGATCCCGCTGCACGAGCCGCCGTCGCCGCCGCCCGCGCACGGCCGGTCCCGGTTCACGGCCCAGAAGCTGACTCGCGCCAGGTGGTGCTGCTTGGCGTAGTTGACCATCTCCTGGAAGCCGGCCGGGGTGACGACCTCGCCCCGCACGTCGGTCTTGCCGTTCATCGAGGAGAAGCCGACCTTGCGGTACGCGGCGGCGTCGCTCAACCCGTACTCGGCCTTCACGATGTTCTTCAGGCCGTCCACGGCCGACTTGGTGGCGGCCACCATGTCGGTCGTGCCGTCACCGAAGTCGAACGGCATGACGGTCCAACCGTCCACGTCCAGGCCGGCCTTGGCGCCCTTGCGCACCAGGTCCTTGCCCGGCGCGATGGGGCCGCTCGGGGCGGTGCCGAAGGTGACGTAGACCTTCAGGCCCCGGTTCCTGTCCTTGAGGATCTTCAGCGCGTCGATGACCCGCTTGCGTACCGGCTCGCTCTCGACCTCGGTGGACTCGATGTCGATGTCGATCGAGTCGAGCTTGTACGCGTCGATCACCTTCTGGTACGCGCCGGCGAGGTCGGCGGCGGACTTGCATGCCTCGCCGAGCTTGTTGCCGCTCCAGCCGCCGATGGACGGGGTGATGGAACCGCCCGCCGCCTGCACGGCCTTGATGGTCTGCGCGTCCCGCCCGCCGGCCAGCGGGCGCTGGCCGTCCCAGGCGGGCTCGCAGCCGCCCTTGGCGAGGATGAAGGCCATGGTGAGCTGGGTGTTGCCGGTGGCCTTGAGGAACTCCGTCGCGTTCGGCGGGTTGCCCCAACCGAGGTAGAGATAGGGGCCGTTGAGGCCGCTGACCGCGGCCTTGTCCGCCCCTCTGGCGGGCTGCTGCTCTGCCGACTCCTGGGGTGTTGCCTGCGCGGTGGCCGTCATGACTCCGGCGGCGGTGAGCGCCACGGCGAACCCGAGTGCGAGGCGGCGGCGCGGTGCGAGGTGGGGGTGCACGGCACGCTCCAATCACGTGGAGGGGATGTGGCGTGGCGCACGCTATCCGCGTGTCATGGTCCAGACAATAGAAACGTTAGGAAAGTTTCCTGTTGGCTGGAGTTCGCCCACCCACAGCCCGCGCCGCATCCCTCTTCGCGCCTGTCCTCTTTCTCAAACCGCCAGTTCAGCGCGGTGGTTGGGGCACGACGCGGCCGTCGCGGCCGGTCGTTGCGCGCCAGCGGTCGGCGCTCCGGCGCACCGCGCCGCCTGCGCGCCCGTACGCCGGCGGGCTCCGTACGCCAGCGGTCTCCGTACGCCGGCGCGTCTCGCTCGGGTCGCGGGGCGGTGGTGCTCCGGGCGGGGGCGGCCGGGGCGGCTGTCAGGCCGGCGGCCGACAGACCGGGCACGGCTGCGCGCCGGTGCCGCCTGTCGTACCCGCCCGCCCGCACACCCGCAGGCCCTCACACCCGCACCCGCTCCTTCCCGGCTACGCCCGCCGTGCCCCGCGGCGCGGCCACGTCCGGCGCCGCCGTTCCGGCCAGGGGTGCCGGGGCCGGCGCGGCGGCCGGAGCGGTCGGGGCGGGGTCGGCCGGCGCGTCGGGGCAGGGCGCGTCCAGGGCCGCCACCTCCGCGAGCCGGCGCATCGCCGCCCGGACGGCGCCCGGCCCCGCGGGCAGCAGCGGCAGCCGGACGGCGGGCGTGGGGATGCGGCCCTGGGCGGCCAACACGCCCTTGACCACGGTGGGGTTGGGCTCGGCGAACACGGCGGCGGCGAGGCCGGCCAGCGCGTGCCCCAGCGCGCGGGCCCGCTCGACCCGTCCGGTGCGCCAGGCGGCGACGAGTTCGGCGAACCGCTCCGGGGCCAGTTGCGCCGTCGCGAGGATGCCGCCCGTGGCACCGACGGCCATCAGCGGGGCCACGAACAGGTCGTCGCCCGCCAGCACCGCGCGCCCCTCGGGGAGGTCTTCGAGCAGCGCGAGGGCCTCGGCGTCCACGCCGCCCGTCGCGTACTTGACGCCGGCGACGCCCGGCAGCCGGACCAGCGCGCGCAGCGTCGCGGCGGTGAGCGGCTGACCGGTGCGGTACGGGATGTGGTAGACGACCAGCGGTACGGGGCTGCCGGCCGCCAGCTCCGTGAAGTGCGCGAGCACGCCCGCGTCCGAGGGCCGCGAGAAGTAGGGCACCGGGACGAGGGCCGCGGTGATCTCGGGCCAGGCGGCGAGCGCGGCCAACTCCGCCGCGCTGCCCCTCGTGTCGTGGGAGCCCGCGCCCACCACGAGCGGGGCGGAGCGCCGGGCGCAGACGCGGGCGCACACGTCGATGACGGTGCGCCGCTCCGCCGCGTCCAGCGTGGCGGGCTCCCCCGTCGTGCCGAGCGCGACGATGCCGGTGGCGCCGCCGTCGAGGACGGCGTGGGCGAGCCCTTCGAGCGCGTCGACGGCGATGGCTCCGTCGGCGTCGAAGGGCGTGATCAGTGGCGTGTAGAGCCCGTGCAAGGGCAGGTGCGGCGTCATGCGGCTGAGCCTGCCGCAGCCCGAAGATGCAGGTCCAGTTCGCTTTTCTGGCATCGAGCGTAAGCTGAGCTGATGCTTGACGTCCGCCGTCTACGCCTGCTGCGCGAACTCGCCCTGCGCGGGACCATCGCCGCCGTCGCCGAGGCCCTGGCCTTCACCCCCTCCGCCGTCTCCCAGCAACTCAGCGCCCTGGAACGCGAGGCGGGGGTGCCACTGCTGGAGCGCACCGGGCGCCGGGTGACGCTCACCCCCGCCGGCCAGCGCCTGGTGCCGCACGCCGAGGCGGTGTTGGAGCGGTTGGAGCTGGCCGCCGCCGAGTTGGTCGACGCCCGGCAGGGGCTGGCCGGCCCCCTGCGGATCGGCACCTTCCCCACCGCGGCCCGGGCCATCCTGCCGGCCGCGCTGGTCGCGCTGGCCGACCGGCATCCACGGCTTGAGCCGATGCTCTCCGAGGTGGACCCGGCGGCGGTGGCGGACGCGCTGCGGGCCGGCGAACTAGACGTGGCGCTGGTGCACGACTACGACTTCGTCCCCTCTCTGGCGGAGCCGGGCCTCGCCACGGAGCCGCTGTGCGCCGAGGCGATGTACCTGGCCTCGCTCACCCCGCCCGAGCCGCCCGCCGCGGCGCCGGTCGGGGCGCGGCGGCCGACTGGTGCGCGCGCCGGCGCGGCGGGGCCCGGGGGCGCGCCGGCGTGCGAGGGCGACGACGGGTCCGGGCTCGCGCGCTGGCGGGACGCGACGTGGATCACGGCCACGCCGGGGACGCTGTGCCACGCCATGACGATCCGGGCCTGTCAGGCGGCCGGCTTCGCGCCTCGGGTGCGGCATCAGGTGGACGAGTTCGCCACGGTGCTCGCCCTGGTCGCGGCGGGTCAGGGAGTGGCGCTCGTACCGCAGCTCGGCCTGGTGCACCCGCCGCCGCAGGTGACGCTGGCGCCGATGGCGATGAGCCGCCGGACCAGGATCGCCTTCCGTAGCGGCGCCGGCCGGCATCCGGCCGTCGCGGCCGTCGCGGCGGCGCTGCGCGCGGTGGTCGCGGAGGACGCCCCGGACGGGCACGGCGGCCCGCGCGGGCCCCTCACGATCGACGACACGGGGCGCACCACGGCCGTCTGAGGGCGACTTGACTTCAAGTCGACTTGAAGTTGCAGGCTACCTGCCATGAACACCACGACGCTCGAAACCCCGCCGACCACCCCTTCCGGCTACGCCGCGCTGCCCGGGCTGATGAGCCTGATGACCGGCGACGAGAAGCACGACGCCGCGGCCACGTCCACGCTGGACGCGCTGTGGGTGCTCTACGACCGCGTGCTGCGCGTCTCGCCGAGCGAGGTCGACTCCCCCGGCCGCGACCGGTTCCTGCTCTCCAAGGGGCACGGCCCGATGGCGTACTACGCGGTCCTCGCCGCCAAGGGTTTCCTGCCCGTCTCGACGCTACCGACCTTCGGGGCGTACGACTCGCCGCTCGGCCACCACCCGGACCGCACGCTCGTCCCCGGCGTCGAGATCGGCAGCGGGTCGCTCGGGCACGGGCTGCCGCTCGCCGTGGGGGCGGCGCTCGGGTTGCGGGCCCAGGGGCTGACCGACTCCGCCGTCTGGGTCCTGATCGGGGACGCCGAACTGGACGAGGGCAGCAACCACGAGGCCATCGCGTACGCGGGCGCCGCCGGTCTGGCGCGGCTGCACACCCTGGTCATCGACAACGCCTCGGCCACGCACGGTTGGCCGGGCGGTATCGCCTCCCGCTTCGAGGCCGCGGGCTGGTCCGCGACGACCGTGGACGGCCGGGACCACGAGGCGCTGTACGCGGCCTACACGCAGCCGCATCCGGACCGGCCGCACGCGGTGGTCGCCCGCGTCGAGCCCAAGTAACCCGCCCCCACGTAACCCGCCCCACCGCGCGCCCGGACCTCGCACGCCGCGAGCCCCAACGCGCCGTCCCGTCACCACCCACCCACCCCACCCACCGTTCGGAGAGACCCACCCATGGACACCATGCGCGAGCGCTTCACCGCCATCACCTCCAGGCTCCTGGACGAGGACCCCCGCCTCGCGGTCGTCCTTGCCGACATCAGCGCGGACCGGTTCACCGACGCCGCCCGGGCCCATCCGGATCGGGTGATCAACGTGGGCATCCGCGAGCAGTTGCTCGTCAGCACCGGCGGCGGGCTCGCCCTGACCGGCATGCGCCCGATCGTGCACACCTTCGCCAGCTTCCTCGTGGAGCGCCCCTTCGAACAGGTGAAGCTGGACTTCGGGCACCAGGGGACGGGCGGCGTGCTGGTCAGCGCCGGCGGCTCGTACGACTGGCCCGCCGGCGGCTTCACCCACATGGCGCCGGGCGACGTGGCCCTGCTCGACACGCTGGACGGCTGGACGATCCACGTGCCGGGCCACCCGGACGAGGCGGAGACCCTGCTGCGACACGCGGCAGCCGCCGGTGACGACCGGGTCTACCTGCGCCTTTCCGAGCAGTCCAACACGGCGCCACGCCCCGTGGACGGCGCCACCCTGCACACCGTGCGCCGGGGGCGGCGCGGGGTCGTGGTGGCCGTCGGGCCGATGGTGGACAACGTGCTCGCCGCCGTCGCCGGCCTGGACGTGACGGTGCTGTACGCGACGACGGTGCGCCCCCTGGACACCGCGACGCTGCGGTCGGCCGCCGGCGCCACCGACGCGGCCGACGTGGTCCTGGTCGAGCCCTACCTGGCGGGCACGTCCTCGGCCGCCGCCGGCGAGGCGCTCGTCGACCTCCCGCACCGGGTGCTGGGGCTCGGCGTGGCCCGCCGCGAGTTGCGCCGGTACGGCACCATCGAGGAGCACCTGGCGGGCCAGGGCCTGGACCCGGCCGGACTGCGCGCCCGCATCGCGGGCTTCCTCGGCGCGTGAGCCGGGGCGGGGCGGATCGGGGCAGGGTGGGCGACGGGTGGGCGGGGACGCGCTGGGTGGACCAGGCAGAGCGGCCCGGGTCGTGCTCGGGTCGCGCCCGCCCGCGTGACGGCCTCGTGTCGGGCGCGTGACGGCTCGCGGGTGACGGGCGGTCACGTCGGATGAGGCCAACGACCCCTGTACAGCGGTGAAGTGACCGATCGTCGGGGCCGCCGTGGTGACGGCCAGGGAAATACGAGCCGGCGATGCGGTGTTGACCTTCCGACCCTCGTCCGTGTCACGATCAGGCGCTTTGTTCTCCGCTCCCGCCCCGCGCAACCCTCGCGTTTCAGGAGGATCGTTGGACACCACCGCCCCACCCGCCGCTCCGCACGACCCCGCCGGCGCCCCCGCCGCCACGCCCCCGGCGGCGCCCGCCGCCGACGCCCCCAGCGAACCCACCGCCGGCCTCGAAACCACCGCCGCGACGCCGGTCGACCCACCCACCCGCTCCCCGCTGTCGCGGCGCACCTTCCTGCAGGCCGCGGCCGGCACCGCCGCCCTCGCGGGCGGGGCCGTGGGGCTCGTCCCCGAGCCGGCCGCCGCGGCGCCGCACCGGGCCACCCTGTCGTTCACGGCCGCCACCAACGGCGCGGCGACGCTGGCCCCGGCCGGTGACCGGCTCGTCGCCGAGGTGCAGAACATCCTGTGGTCCATCCCGCGCGCGGGCGGCGAGGCCACCGCGCTGACCACGCCCGACCTCGAGCCCACCCGCCCGGTGTTCGCGCCCGACGGCAGGACGCTGGCCGTCTGCGCCTACCGGGGTGGCGGGTTCCACCTGTGGACGCTGCGCCCCGACGGCACCGGGCTGCGGCAGCTCACCGACGGGCCGTGGGACGACCGCGGCCCGGCGTGGTCCCCGGACGGCACGCGGATCGCGTTCGCCTCCGAGCGCGGGGGCGACCCCGTGAAGGGCAGTCCGTACCGGGTGTGGGTGCTCGACGTGCGCAGCCGCCGGCTCACCCAACTCACCGGCCTGCCCGGCCAGGACGGGCCGCACCAGGACGGCGCCTGGGAGGACTTCGACCCGGTGTGGTCGCCGGACGGCGCGCGGGTGTTCTTCGTGCGCGGCAGGCTGGTGAACGCCGCGCTCGACGCCCGCACCATCGCCTCCGTGCCCGCCGACGGCGCCGGCCCGGTCACCGTCGAGCACACCGACACCAGCACGGCGCAGCTCATGACGCCCGCCCTGGCACCCGACGGCAGGCTCGCCTACCTGCGCACCACCCCGGCGCCCGCCGCCTCCTGCACGCTGGTCGTGGACGGCGCCCCGGTCAAGGTCGGCGGCGACGTGCTGCCGGTGCCGCCGCGCTGGGTGTCACGCGATGAGTTGCTGCTCACGGTGGATGGCCAGTTCCAGCTCGTACGGCCGGGGCGGGCCGGCGCGCGGGAGGACGCCGCGGGTGCGCCGGGCGGCTCCGCGGCGCTCACGGGCGCCGAGGTCATCGCGTTCTCCGCCACGCTGCCGGTGCGGCGGCCCCGCTACCGGGTCAAGCGCTACGACTTCGACGGCGCCGGCGTGCGCCCGGTGCGCGGCGTGCATCTGCCCGCGCTGTCGCCGGACGGCCGGCGGGTGGCGTTCGCCGCGCTCGACTCGCTGTGGGTGGCCGACATCGGCGGCGGCCGGCCCCCGCGCCGCGTCGTGCGCACCGACCCCACCCGCTATCTGCTGGCCCCGACCTGGACGCGGGACGGCAGCGCGCTGGTCTACGCCGACGACCGGGACGGCCTGTTCGCGGTGCGCCGCCGCGACCTGCGCTCGGGGGCGGAGACGGTGCTGGCCTCCGGCGGCCGGGTGCAGCCGGCGCTCTCGCCCGACGGCAAGCGGCTGGCCAGCATCGACATGTCGGGCAACCTCGTCGTACGCGACCTGGCGGCCGGCACGGAACGGGTGCTGGCGGCGCCGCTCGGCGCGGGCGGCCTGCCCGGGCGGCCGAGCTGGTCGCCGGACGGGCGGTGGCTGGCACTGTGCGACCGCAACCGGCTCAACCAGCGCTTCCGCGAGGGGTACAACCTCATCCGCGTGGTCGACGCCGACAGCGGCCAGGCCAGGCTGCACGCCGTCGCCCCGCACGTGTCGATCTCCGACCGCTACGACTCGGGCCCGGTCTGGTCGCCCGACGGCCGCCACATGGCCGTCGTCACCGAGTCCGCGCTGTGGCTGCTGCCGGTGCGCCCGGACGGTACGCCCGACGGCGCGCCGCGCCAGCTCACCGAGGAGAACGCGGACCACCCCTCCTGGTCCGGGGACTCGCGCACGCTGCTCTACCTCTCGTCGGGCAGGCTGCGGCTGGTCTCGGCCGACGGCGGCACGCCCCGTACGGTCCGCGTCGCGCTCGACTACCGGCGTCGGCGGCCCGAGGACCTGGTGGTGCACGCGGGGCAGGTGTGGGACGGCACGGGCGAGGCGGTGCGCGAGGACGTGGACCTGCTGGTGCGCGGCGGGCGGATCGCCGGCATCGAGCCGCACCGCGCGGGCCGGGCCGCCAACCGCCGCGTGGACGCCTCCGGGCACACCGTCATCCCGGGCCTGTGGGACGCGCACACCCACCCCTGGCAGGTGACCTACGGCGGACGGCAGCCCGCCTCCCAGCTCGCGTACGGCATCACCACGGCCGTCTCCTTCGGTGGCTTCGCCTACGAACAGCTCCGCATCCGCGAGGCGATCGCGGCCGGTGCCCTGGCCGGGCCGCGCCTGCTGACCACGGGCGAGCTGCTGGACGGCGGCCGGGTGGCGTACAGCATGGGGCGCGCGCACCGCACGCGGGCCGGGCTGCGCCGCTCGCTGGCCCGGGCCGAGGCCCTGGACTGGGACTTCGTCAAGACGTACGTCAGGGCGCCGGGCTGGATCATGGAAGAGGCGGCCCGGTTCGCGCACGAGCGGCTCGGGGTGCGCTCCGGCAGCCACCTGTGCACGCCCGGCGTGCAGCTCGGGCAGGACCTGACGACCCATCTCCAGGCCACCCAGCGCCTTGAGTACGGCCATGCCACGTCCGCCACCGGGCGCGCGTACCAGGACCTGCGCGAGATCTACACGGCCGGCGGTGACTTCCACATGGTCGCCACGCCGTTCACCTCGTCGCCGCTGGTGGGCGCCGACCCGTCGGTGGCGGACGACGAGCGGGTGACCCGGCTGATGCCGCCGTGGGACACCGCGTTGGTGCGCCAGCTCGCGGCGCAGCCGCCGACGGAGGCACAGCTCGCGGCGTTGGGCACGGAGATCGACGTGTACCGGCGGGTCCTCGCCGACGGCGGTCTTGTCGCGCTCGGCACGGACGCGCCGCTGGTGCCCGTGGGGCTCGGGCTGCACATGGGGCTGCGCGCGCTGCACCGGGGCGGGCTGACGCCGGCGCAGGCGCTGCGCACGGCCACCTCGGTCTCGGCCAGGGTGTTCGGCGCCGAGCGCGAGTCGGGCACGCTGGAGCCGGGCAAGCTCGCGGACCTGGCCGTGGTGGACGGCGACCCGTTCACGGACTTCGACTCGCTGGTGCGGGTGGTCTCCGTGTTGCGGGGCGGGGTGCGCTACGAGACGCGCGCGTTGGTCGAGGCGTTCCCGGCGGGCGACACGCTGCCGGCGGGGCCCGCGCCAGGCCACCGGCACGCCGACACGCCCGACCACCGGCACGCCGACGGGGCTGCCGGGGCTGCCGGTGCCCATGAGGCAAGCTGGCTGGAGGTGGGGCGGCTGTTGCGCCGGGACTCCTGCTGCGAGGGCGAGGGCTGATCCGGCGCGTGGGTGGGTCCGGTGCGCTCCGGCGCGGGCGCCCCGGACCCACCCGCTCCGGCCCTCCCGCCGCCGCACCGCACCGACAGTCCACTGGCTCGCCACCTGGTCGCAACCACAGGGTGGTAGGGAGCCAGGCCTGAGCCCGGCAGCCCGTGAGGAGCAAGGATGAGTCACTCCGCAGCGACTCCCCACCCCTACTACGAGGACGTCTCGCCTGGCAGCGGCACCCTGCCGCCCCGGTCCCACTCCCCCGCGTCCGACGCCCGGCGGCTGGACCTCAGCGGCACCTGGCGCTTCCGCCTGTCGCCCGGCGCGACCACCGCGAGCACGGACTTCGCCCGGCCGGAGTTCGACGCCACCGCCTGGGACGAGGTGCCCGTGCCCGCGCACTGGGGGTTGCACGCCGGCCCGAAGACCCACCCCACGACCCCGCCGATCTACACCAACACCGGCTACCCCTTCCCGGTGGACCCGCCACGCGTGCCCGCCGAGCACAACCCCACCGGGGACCACCGACTCGTCTTCGACCTGCCGGCCGACTGGCCCACCACGGGCGAGGCCGTACTGCGCTTCGAGGGCGTGGAGTCCTTCGCGCGCGTCTGGCTCAACGGCCGGGAGCTGGGCACCTTCCAGGGCAGCCGGCTGCCGCACGAGTTCGCCGTGGGCCCGCTCCGCGCCCCGGACGAGGGCGACGAGCACGCGCTGCGCGAGCGGGGCAACGTGCTGGCCGTGCGGGTCCACCAGTGGTCGGCCGGCAGCTACCTGGAGGACCAGGACCAGTGGTGGCTGCCCGGCATCTTCCGCGAGGTGACGCTGGTACACCGCCCCGCCGGCGCCGTCGCCGACTACTTCGTACACGCCAGCTACGACCACCGGGACGGGCGCGGGACGCTGTGCGTGGACAGCGAGCCCGCCGGCCGGGTCACGGTGCCGGAACTCGGCCTGAACCTGGCCACCGGTGAGAGCGCGAGCCTTCCCGTCGAGCCGTGGACGGCCGAGGCGCCACGGCTGTACGCGGGCGAGTTGGTCACCGAGGGCGAGCGGGTGCCGCTGCGCATCGGCTTCCGCACCGTGGCCGTCGAGGACGGGCTGTTGCGGGTCAACGGGCAGCGGGTGCTGTTCCGGGGCGTGAACCGGCACGAGTTCCACCCGGAGACCGGCCGCGCCCTCGACCTGGAGACGATGCGGCGCGACGTACTCCTGATGAAGCGGCACAACATCAACGCCGTGCGCACCAGCCACTACCCGCCCCACCCCGCCTTCCTCGACCTGTGCGACGAAATGGGCCTGTGGGTCATCGACGAGTGCGACCTGGAGACGCACGGCTTCCACGCCGTCGGCTGGCGGCGCAACCCCGTGGCCGACGACCGGTGGACGCCCGCGCTGCTCGACCGCGCGGCCCGCACCGTCGAGCGGGACAAGAACCACCCGGCGGTCATCATGTGGTCGCTGGGCAACGAGTGCGGCACCGGCGCCGGCCTGTCCGCGATGGCCGCCGCGATCCGCGACCGCGACCCGGACCGCCCGCTGCACTACGAGGGCGACCCGACCTGCGCCGACGTGGACGTCTACTCGCGGATGTACGCCCCGCACGCGGAGGTCGAGGCCATCGGCCGCCGCGCCGAGCCACCGCTGCCGGACCCCGCGCTCGACGCGCGCCGCCGCGCCCTGCCGTTCATCCTGTGCGAGTACGCGCACGCCATGGGCAACGGGCCCGGCGGGCTCAGCGAGTACCAGCGGCTGTTCGAACGGTACGAGCGCTGCCAGGGCGGCTTCGTCTGGGAGTGGATCGACCACGGCATCGCCCGCCGCACCGCCGACGGCACGCCGTACTTCGCGTACGGCGGGGACTTCGGTGAGGAGTTGCACGACGGCAACTTCGTCTGCGACGGCCTCCTCTTCCCCGACCGCACCCCGTCGCCCGGCCTCGTCGAGTACAAGAAGGTGATCGAGCCCGTCCGCATCGCGCCCGTCGGCGGCCCGCACGACACCGACGGCACGGCGACGGGCCCGGTCTCCGGCGTACGCGTCAGCAACCTGCACGACTTCGTGGACCTGGCGCACCTGACCTTCCGCTGGTCGTACGAGGTGGCGGGCGAGGCCGTGGCGCGGGGCGAACTGGCCGTCCCGCCGCTGGCCCCCGGCGAGTCGGCGGACGTCAAGCTGCCGCTCGTCGAGGACAGGGCGCGGCCGGCGGGCGAGGCGGTGTGGACGGTACGCGCCGAACTGGCCACCGACACGCCCTGGGCGCCGGCCGGCCACGAGGTGGCCTGGGGCCAGTGGCTCGCGGAGCCGGACACCGCCGCGAGCGACCCGCTGGCCGCGCCGGCGAGCGCGGCTGCGACGCCCGTCTCGAACGAGGTCGGCGAGTCCGACGACGACGCGCCGGCGAGCGCCGCCGCGCGCGTCGCGCCCCGGACCGCCGACGACGGACGGACCCTCCTCCTCGGCCCCGGCGCCTTCGACGCGGGCACCGGCGCGCTGCGCTCGCTGGGCGGCAGGCCGGTGGTGGGCCCGCGGCTCGACGTCTGGCGGGCGCCGACCGACAACGACGAGGGCGCCCCCTGGCAACCCGACGTCCGCTACGGCACCGTGTGGCGGCGCGCCGGGCTGCACCGCATGCGGCACCGCACCACGCGGGTGCGCGCCGAGGACGGGGCGCTGACGGTCGAGGCCAGGGTCGCGCCCGCCGCCACCGACCGCGCGCTGTCCGTCGTCTACCACTGGTCCGCCACCGCGTCCCGGCTGCGCCTGACGGTCAGTGTGATCCCCGAGGGCGACTGGGACTTCCCGCTTCCCCGACTCGGGGTACGGCTCGGGGTGAGCGCCGACCTGGGCGAGGCCGAGTGGTACGGCGGCGGCCCGGGCGAGGCGTACCCGGACACTGCGGCGGCCTCGCGCCTCGGCCGGTACGCCATGTCGGTGGACCAGATGCAGACCCCGTACGTGCGTCCGCAGGAGAACGGGGCGCGCGCGGACGTGCGCTGGGCCCGGCTGCGCGGGGCGGACGGCGGGTGGCTGCGGGTGGACGGGGAGCCACCGTTCTGGTTCACCGCGCGCCGCTGGACGAGCGAGCAACTGGACGCCGCGACGCACACCCCCGACCTGGTGCCCGGCGACCGGATCTGGCTCAACCTCGACCACCGGCAACACGGCATCGGCACCCAGTCCTGCGGCCCGGGCGTCCTGCCCGCGCACCGCCTCGACGCGGGCCCGGCGACCTTCTCGCTCACCTTCTCGGCCGGCGGCCCCGGCGCGAGCCCGGCGACCGAGGACCCGGCCGCCGCGTCGTAGCGCGCGGGGCGACGCGACCCCGGCGGCGGACGGCGCAGTCAGGCCATCCGCCGCCGGGGGCCCGCCGGGGGGCGTACGCGGGCGGCCGGGGGGCCGAGCCCGGGGCCGCCGAGCGCGCCCGCGCACGGCGCTGACCCGCGCCGACGACGCGGACCTACGGCACGGCGCCGACCACCGCGCCCCCTCAGCCGGTCGCGGCCGTCGCGCGCTCGGCCGGGGTGCGGTAGGCGCACAGGGGCAGGCAGAACTGGGTGATCGTGCCGACCGTGAGCGCGTAGGCCACGGTGCCCACCCCCACGCCGCCGCCCAGCAGCCAGCCCACCGCCAGCACGGTGAGTTCGATCAGGGTGCGGACGAGCCGAAGGGAGCGCCCGGTCAGGGCGGACGCGCCGGTCATCAGCCCGTCCCGTGGCCCGGGCCCGCAGCGCGCGCCGACGTAGACCGCGACGGCCAGCCCGTTCAGCGCGATGCCGCCGACGAGGAGGGCGATCCGGCCGGGCGGTCCCAGGTCCGCGGGCAGCAGCCACAGGCCGAGGTCGGCGGAGAACGCCAGGACGACGATGTTGGCCACGGTGCCGAACGTCGGCCGCTGCCGCAGGGGAATCCACAGCAGCAGCACGAGCGCCCCCACGAGGCCGCTGATGGTGCCGAAGCTCAGCGAGGTGTGCCGCTCCAACCCCTCGTACAGCACGCTCCACGGGTTGATGCCGAGCGCGGCCCGCACCATGACCGCCAGGCTGAAGCCGTACAGCGCGAGCCCGGCGAACAGTTGCGGCAACCGCCGCAGCGGGCGCTCACCGAGCCGGACGTAGGTCAGCGGTGGGCCGCCGCCGGCCTGGGGCTGTCGGGAGCGGGCCGGTCGCGCGGGTGCGGTGCCTGGGCCGGGTGCGGTGCCTGGGCCGGGCGCGGTGCCTGGGCCGGGCGCGGGCTCGGGTGCGGGTGCGGGTGCGGGCCGGCCAGGTCGGGGCTCGTACGCGGAGGGTCCCGTCGTGTCCTGCTGCATGTCTCGTCGCCTCCGCCGTTTCGTACGCCATCACGCCACCTCGCCCGCGTGAGCCGCCGAGGGTCTGCCCGGGCCGTGACCGTGGGCCGTGGGCCACCAACGGCCGCCGGTGGGCCACTCTGTAGAGTGATTGGCCTGGAAAACAGGGCCAATATCGGGAGGGTGGTATGGCTGACGCGCGCGGGTTCCCATCCGGAGGTCGATCGGGCCGTACGGAGCGGAGCGTGGGGAGCCGTCAACTCGCCGCGATGCTGCCGGACCCGGCGGGGGCCCGGCCCGCCTACCGCCACCTGGCCCAGGCCATCAGCGCGCTGATCCTGGACGGGCGGATCGCCCTGCACGTGAAGCTGCCCGCCGAGCGGGAGTTGGCCACCGCCCTGCGCACCAGCCGTACCACCGTCACCGCCGTGTACGACCTGCTGCGCGAGAGCGGCTACGCGCGCAGCCGCCAGGGCTCCGGCACCTGGACGTCCCTGCCCGACGGGCACGCCCCCACCGGCGTGGGCCGGCTGCTCGGGACCCAGGACACCGCGATCGACCTGGCCAGGGCCGCCTCCGGCATGCCCGAGCAGGCGCTGCTCGACGCCCTCGCCGAGATCACCCCGCACCTGGTCGAGCACGTCCACACGCCCGGCTACCACCCGTACGGCCTACCGGAGCTGCGCGCCGCCATCGCCGAGCGGTTCACCGCGCGCGGCCTGCCGACCGTGCCCGAGCAGATCCTGGTGACCTCGGGGGCCCAACACGCGCTCACCCTCGTCCTGGGTCTGCTGTGCGGTCCTGGCGACCGGGTCGTGGTCGAGAACCCGTCCTATCCCAACGCCCTGGAGGCCATGCGCCGCGCACGGCTGCGCACCGTGTCGGTGCCGGTCACCGACACCGGCTGGGATATCGAGATCATCGAGTCGACCCTGCGCCAGGTGGTGCCCCAACTGGCCTACCTCATACCTGACTTCCACAACCCCACCGGACTCCTCATGCCCGAGGCCGACCGCGGCCGGGTGCTGCGCGCCGCCGGGCGCTCCGGCTCGTGGTTGGTCATCGACGAGACCCTGACCGACCTCGCGCTCGACGTCCCGGCCCCGCCGCCGTTCGCCTCGCACGCCGCGCCGGGCGGCACCGGACAGGTCATCACCATCGGCTCGATGAGCAAGACCCACTGGGGCGGGCTGCGGATCGGCTGGCTGCGCGCGCCCGCGCGCCTGGTCACCGAGTTGGCGGGGCAGCGCGTCGCCGCCGACATGGGCGGATCGGTGCTGGACCAACTCCTGGCCGTCGCCCTGCTGGCGCGGGCCGGCGAGTCGCTGCCGCCCCGGCTGGAGCGGATGCGCGAGCAGCGCGCGGCGCTCACCACGGCCCTGGCCGAGCACCTTCCGGGGTGGACCTGGCGGCTACCGCCCGGCGGGCTCTCGCTCTGGGTCGACCTGGCCGAGCCGATCGCCTCGGCACTGGCCGACCGGGCGCTGGACCACGGCGTACGCATCGAGAGCGGCGCCGTCTTCGCCGCCGACCCCGGCATCTTCGAACAGCGGCTGCGCATCCCCTTCACCATGCCGGCGGACACGCTGCGCGAGGCGGTACACCGGATGGCCGCCGCCCTCGCCGACGGCCTCCCCGCCCATCCCGCGTCGCGACGCCCGCACTGGGTCGCGTAGGACGAGCGCCGACGCCCCGGTCGACGGCTCACGGCTGATGGCTGACGACTCACGGCCGACGGCGCGCCGAACAACCGGCGCCCGACGGCGCTCGCGCACGGCCGGCCCGCGTGAGCGGCCGAACAACCCCACACCCAGCGGTCCAGCAACTCGGCGGCCGGCCGCGCGGCGTCACAACCTGACGAGCTTGCGCAGCCGGGGAAAGCGCCCGCGGTCCTCGCGGGCGTTGCGGTCGAGTTCCTCCATGAGCCGCGTGGTGCGGTGCTCCATGTCCATCTCGTCCAGCATCCGGTCGATCTCCGAGAGCAGCGCGCCGCGCAGGTGCCACTGGCGGGGGTCGGCTTGGACGGACTCGCCGAGCAGGCGCGCGGCCCGTTCCCGGCTGTCCGCCGCCGCGTCCAACACCTCCGTCAGCCGTGTCTCGGCCTGCTGCGCGTCGGCGCTGACCTGCGTGGTGACCAGGACGGCGAAGCTCTCGACGGCGTCGGCGACGTGCTCGATCAGCTCCGCCAGCGCGTCGGCCACCTCGGGCTCGAACAGTGGCTCGTCCCTGCGGTGCTTGGCCAGGTCGGTGAGCGTACGGGTGAGCACGCGCACCACCACGGTGCAGATCTCCAACGTGTCCAGGCCCGTACGCAGCACCACCCGGTGCAACAGGCCCTCCTTGACCCGCGGGTTGAGGCGCAGGCTGTCCTCCGCCTGCCGCAGCGCGGCATCCACCCGGGCGACGTCGTTGTCCAACCGACGGGCCTCGTGCAGGCGTGCCGCGGCGCGGTCGACGGGGGTGTGCTCGCCGAGCCCGCCCCTGATGTGCAGCAACAGCTCGCGCAGCCGGCAGGCCAGGTCCTCGATGTGCTCGCTGGCGGTCTGCACCCAGACCGGTGGCGCGAAGAGGAAGTTGAACAGCAGCCCGACGATGGCCCCGATCAGCGTCTCCAGCACCCGGTCCCAGGCCGTGTTGGCCACCCGGGTCACCCCGAGGACGAGCATGGCGCTGATCGCCACCTCGGCGGTGAACTCGCGCACCTTGACCAGGTGCCCCGCGGCCAGCGAGGCCAGGATGATCAGGCCGAGGCTCCACCAGGACAGCCCGACGAGCGAGCTGAACGCGATGGCGATGAGCACCCCGGAGACCACCGCGTTGACCCGCCGAATGCCGGTGGTCAGCGTGGCGTACAGGGTGACCTGCACGACGAGCAGGGCGGTCAGCGGCGCCGTCAGCGGCACCGGTTCGCTGCTGAGCTGGAGGGCCACGGCATACGAGATGGTCGCCGCCGCCGTGGACCGTATCGCCTGCACGACGGTGGGGTGGCGGCTGCGTTTGGTCAGTTCGGCTACGGGCTCCTTCACGTCGGGCACGTCCTGCCTGTCCCGCCCCCAGCCACCTCCGACACCGAAATGCCCGCTCTGCCACCTGCCTGGCGGTAGGCGAGCCAACCGCGCACCGAGGGCCGACAGGCCCACCGCGCCGGGTCGCGCCGCGTCACGCCTCCTCCTTCACACTCCCGTCAACGCTCCTGTCAGCGTCTCCCGCCTGGCCGTCTTCCCCGTTCACCCGCCGCACGCACATCTCGGACAGGTCCGCCTGGGATCACCCGTCCGACCGACCGACTCGGCCAGTCGGGTGATCGATCCGCCTGCGGACGACCGTCCGTGACGGTCCGCTCCCCGAGGTCAGGGGGTGGAATGGCTGGCACCTCACGACGGCTCTGCCCGAGCGGCCCGTCCACGATGGGCACACGGATGCGCACGGATGCTTCGGGCATGGGCATGGGCATGGGCATGATGCTGGTCGCGGCCAAGGCCGTCTCGCTGCTCACGCCCCACGCCGAGACGAAGGCGTTCCGGAGCAGATCGTCGTGTCCGCCGTGAAGCCGAAGGCCGCGATCGCCGAGGCATGGGCTCACAGCACTGAGCGGGGCGGCCGTGGCCGCCCCGCGGGTACAGCTAGTTGCCCTGCCTCTTGATGTAGGTGAGCGCACTCATGCCGAGGCCAAAGGCTCCCGCCAAAGCTCCGGCACCCCCAGCCACGGCAGCGCCAGGTGCTGTCCCGAGCAGGGCGAGCACGAGGCCAGACACAAGGCCGACGACCATCGAGGTCGACAGGAGCAGACAGACCTCCAGAGTGCGGTGGTCGCACACGTCCTGAGTCGAGTTGGTTGCCATCCAGGCACCTCCATGCAGCTCTCACATATTCCGCTGAATCCGGGCAGATGTCCCCCCGGACATCACCCACGGATCTCGGCGGAAGCAGGCTCTTAGCGCCTGATTACGGAGAGTTGGAGCCTTCGGCGTGACAACCTCAAGTGACCGCTCCTGTCGGGCAGTTGATACCCCACCACCGTACAACAGTCTTCGATACGCCTGCCAGCCATTAGGAGTTGACGTCATCCGCCGGCTGACCGCGCAGCCCACGGGCAAGCGCCCACCACGGGCAACGGGGACCAGACCAGAAAGGGGCCGCCATCCGGGACCGCGGGTGAGAACGGGTGGTCCGGGCACGGGCTGGCTGGTTCGATCGACCGAGCGTGTGCTACCCGGGGGCGGCGCGTGGCCCCCGTGCAGCGGGATCTCCCGGAGACCGTACCGGCCGCGCTCCAGCGGTCACGCGCGGAGGTCGGCTGGTGGCGGGCCGGCTCGTGCACGAGCCGCCCGTTCGGGTTCCGCCTCCGGCGTCATCGCTCGTCGCCCGGCTCACGGTCCGCGCGGGTCGGCGGCTGCGGGCCCACGGCGTCGGGGCGGCGCCACGGGCGGTCGACGGGCTCGCACGCCACCCGCCACCAGGGAGCCACCGGCACCTCCCCCGCGGGCTCGAAGGGCTCGCCGGGGCGGGGGAACGCCACCGGGACGCCGGCGTCCGCGGCGGCGTCCCTGGTCCACTCGGCCGGCTCGGCCCACGGGTGCGGGGCCAGGTTGAAGGTGGCCCAGTGGATGGGCAGGAGCACGCCGCTGGCCCCGCCCTGGAGGTCGAGGTGCGTACGCACCCCCTCGGCGGGCGTCATGTGGATCTCGGGCCAGAACTCGCTGTACGCGCCGATCTGGATCATCGTCGCGTCGAACGGCCCGTACTGCCGGCCGATGTCCGTGAACTCCGCGAAGTACCCGGTGTCCCCGCTGTGGAAGACCCGGTGGCGCGGGCCGGCCACGACCCAGGAGGCCCACAGCGTGTGCTGTCCGCCGCGCAGTCCGCGCCCGCAGAAGTGGCGGGCCGGCGTCGCGGTCAGCGTCAGGTGGGCGACCTTGCCGGACTCGTGCCAGTCCAGCTCGGTGATCCGGGTGGCCGGCACCCCCCAGTGCTCCAGGTCGGCCCCGACGCCCAGCGGCACGACGAAGGCCGTGTCGGTGCGGGCCAGGGCGCGGATCGTCGGCATGTCGAGGTGGTCGTAGTGGTCGTGGGAGATGACCACGACGTCCATCGGTGGCAGCTCCGCCAGCGGCAGCGGCACCGGGTGCAGGCGCCGCGGCCCGGCGAAGGGGAAGGGGGAACACCGCTGGCCCCACACCGGGTCGAAGAGCACTCGCTGCCCGTCGATCTCGGCCAGCACGCTGGAGTGCCCCATCCAGGTGAGCCGCAACCCCGAGGCCGGCTCCGCGGCCCAGTCGGCCGCGATCGGGTGGTGCACCGGCACGTGGCCACGCGGTGCCCTGCGGGCCCGGTCGACCTTGCTGAGCTGGGTGAGCAGCAACCGACCGGTGGAGCCGGGAAGCAGGGTGCGGGTCGGCAACGGGTTGCGGAACTGACCGGCGACGAACTGCGGTGACCGCCGCATGCGTGCCAACCGCTCTCCCGTCGGGTCGGCCCCGAAGGCCGCCGGCCGCAGCGCGGCGATGGGCTTGCGTCGAGCGTGGGGGCCGGTCAAGGCACCTCCTAGGAAGGGGCGTGGGCGAAGCCGGTGGTGGCGCGCGGGGCGGTTGTCCACAACCTATGCGACGCCGCGCGAGCGACCAGTCCCCGGGGGCGGGGCCGCCGCGTCGGCTCAGGTCTGCCGCTGCGGCTCGTACGCCTCGGCGCTGAGTCCGAACGTCCAGGCCACGCCCTCGCGCGCGGTGCGCGTGCGCGGCGGCACCCGCAGCCAGTACGTGCGGGACGAACCGTCCGGCTCCGGTGTGGAGTTGACCACCTCGACCATCACCACCGGCTCGTCGCCCTCCAACTCGATGCGCCACAGCACCCCCGTCTCGTCCCGGTGCACCGGCTGGGCGCCGGACTCGCTGAGGTAGCGGTCGTACCCGTAGTGCTCCAGCATCACGCGGCGCAGTTCGGCGTTCTCCTCGGTGCGGATGCGCCGGGCGTCCAGCGTGCCGAGGCCCGCCAGGAAGTCGGCCGGCACCGGCATGCCCCGCCAGGCGTACAGGGCGAAGCCGTCGGGGTAGGCGAGGGCCGGGCCGTCGCCTCGGTCGAGCCGGCCCGCCTCGTCCCGGTGCAGCTCGCGGGGGCGTTCACTGATGACCGCCACGTTCTCGTACGGCCACCACCAGCCGGCCGCGCGGGCCACCGCGCTCACCCCGGCCAGCGCTTCGGTCCCGTCGAAGGCGGCCAGCCAGGCCGCGTCGTGCTGGCCCAGCACGGCCGACGCGAGGGCCAGCCGCACCGCCGTCTCCTGGGCCGCGCCCCGCTGTTCGTCCTGTGGCTCGCTCCGCTGCCCGTCCCGCTGTCCGATCTGTTGCTCGTCGGGTCCGGGCGCTGGCGCGTCGGTGTTCCCGCCGATCACCACGCCGGTGGCGCGCCCTTGATCGGGGCCGGCGAGGCCGGTGGTGATGCCGGCGCGGACGCGGTCGGTCAGGCCCCGCGACAGCTCCCACAGGGGCGCCGAGGTCAGCGCCCACCGCGCGGCCCATCCCCGCGGGCCGAGTTCGGTGAGCACGCGCCGCCGCTCGGCCTCCCATGGCCTGCTGCGGACCGCCTCGCGCACCGAACGGCCCGGCCGCGGCGCTTCCGGGTCGACACCCGCCGCGCGCAGCGTCCGCGCGGCGCGCGCCGCGACGTCGTCGGGCAGCGTCGCGCGCTGCCCGGTCAGCAACAGCACGGCCGCGGTGGCCACCAGGGGCGAGTCGGCCCACACCATCCGCTCGGGCTCGGCCAGGCCGGCCTGCCGGTAGGCCAGTCGCACGCCCGCCTCGGCGCCCGCGCGGTCCGCGCCAGCGGTGGCCGCGGCGACCGCGCGCCAGTCCGTCCCGCCCGCGCCGCTCGACGGCGCCGGCGTCCGCTGCTCGTCCACGGCCGACTGCCCGCCTGCGGTCCGCTGTTCCCCAGCGCTCCGCTGTTCCCCGACGGTGTTCGTCATCTTCCCGCTCCCCCTCTGTCGTTCGGTGTGTGTGTGGCGGTGCCGGGCCCGCGGCGGGCGGTGCCGCGCGGGCCACGGCCGCGTCGGCGGCTCAGTCCGCGACGACGCGCACCGCGCCCGGCGCGTACTCCCGCTGGCGCACCACGCGGTACCAGCCCTTCGGCAGCGGTATCGGCGCGTGCTCCTCGTGCACCACCCGGCCGCCTTCCGGGAGGTGCAGGTAGCCGGCGCCGCCCAACCCCGGCTCGCGGACCAGCGAGCCCGGTCCGACGACCGCGTGCGCGTGCCCGGTGACCTCGCCGAGGGCCAGGACCAGCCGGCCGCGCCCGTCCCGTGGCCGTGGGGGCAGGGCGGCCACGCTCGGTGGCAGGGCCTCGCGGGCCACCGGCACGATCAGGACGTCTCCCTGTCGGTACATGCGCTTCCTCCGTCGGGCGGTTGGGCCGAGGTGTTCCGGCGACGCTCACGACGTTAGGTGGGGGGTCTGACAATCGACCGCGCCCGCCGCCCACGGCCCGGCCCACCGGCCGCGCGCCCGACGCGACGGGGTCGGCGCCCGCCACCTGCCGCCCGCCGCCCGCTGGCCCGACTGTCAGTGCCGCTTGGTAGAACTCTTCGCAACGTCCCTCGCACGTCGCGCGAGCCGTACCGAACCCAGGAGATCCGCCCCATGACCGTTGAGCACCTGCAAGAACTGCACGGCCTGCCGACCTTCGTCTTCCCGTCCAAGGGCGAGTCGACGGAGTTGCCGGCCGCGGAGGTCGTCGCCTGGTCGATCGCCGCGTCGCCGTACAGCGACGAGACGGAGGAGTTCACCGAGGTCTTCGAGCGGTTCCTGTCGACCGTGGAGGTCGCCAAGGTGCGTGCGCTGATCATCGGCCAGTGGGGCGAGCCGTACGACAACAGCTCCGACGACGTGGTCGAGCTGCTGGTGGCCGCGAAGGACCGGCTGACCTCCCTGGAGGCCCTGTTCATCGGGGACCTGGAGGCCGAGGAGGCGGAGATCTCCTGGATCGAGCAGGGCGACGTGACGCCCGTGTTGGCCGCCTATCCGCGACTGCGTGAGCTCGGCGTGCGCGGGGGCACGGGGCTGCGGTTCCCCGCGGTCGAGCACGAGGCGTTGCGCACGCTGACCTTCGAGGCCGGCGGGCTGCCCGGTGAGGTGGTGCGCGGCGTGGTCGCCAGCGACCTGCCGGCCCTGGAGTACCTGGAGATGTGGTTGGGCGTGGAGGAGTACGGCGGCGACGCCACGGTCGCCGACCTGGCGCCGCTGCTCGACGGTGGCCGCTTCCCGCGCCTGCGCCACCTCGGGCTGCGGAACAGCGAGATCCAGGACGAGATCGCCACGGCCGTGGCCGCCGCGCCCGTGGTGGCCCAGCTCGCCTCGCTCGACCTCTCGTTGGGCGTGCTCAGCGACGCGGGCGCCCTCGCGCTGCTGGACGGGCAGCCGCTCACCCATCTCAAGTGGATCGACCTGCACCACAACTTCGTCACCGAGGACGTGGCCAACCGGCTGCGCGCGGCCTGGGAGCCGGCCGGGGTCGAGGTCGACCTCTCGGAGACCGGCGACTCGTGGGAGGACGGCGACGAGATCCACCGCTACACGGCGGTCGCCGAGTGACGTACGCGCCCACCCGCCGTCAGGCGCCGCCGCGTCCCGGGCATCGGCCGGCCGGCGCGTGCCGTACGGCAGGCGCGTGACGCGCCAGGGGCGCGGGCTCGCCGCCCGCGCCGCGCGCCGCGCGGCCCGGTGGACCCGCGGGGTCGGCCGGGCCCGGAACAGCACAGCCCGGGTACGGGGCGAAGAACAGGGAGGTGAGCCGCCATCGCCACGTCGTACGCGTCGGATGAGCGGGGTCCGCGCTTCGCGGTCGTCGGAGTGCGGGACGGCCGGCGGGTAGCGCTGTTCGCCGCCGCCGCCCGTGCCGCGGGGCTCGCCGCCCCGCGCGTGGTGGACTGGTCCCGGGTGCTGCGTGCGGGGGCCGTCTTCGCGCCGGGCGAGACCGTGCGGATCGACTCGCCGGGCGAGGACGTGTCCACGGAGCGCGCGCTGCGCGGCGTCGACGATCCGACCCGGGTGGAGGGCACGGCCCGCTGGTACGCGCGGTTCACCTCGGCCACGGCGGAGGTGGCCGGCGCGGCGCGGGCGGCGGGGGCTCAACTCCTCGACGATCCCGACGAGTTGGCCGTGCTGTTCGACAAGCGGCGCTGCCATGGTGTGCTGCGGGCGGCCGGCGTGCCGGTGCCGCCGTCGCCGACCTCGCCCGCGCCGGCGGCTCCCCCGCGGGTGCGGTCATCACTCCCGGTTGGCGGGGCCGGCGCGGTCGAGCCCGCGGGGCCCTGCGCGCCCGTGCGCGGCTGGGACGACGTGCGCGCGTTGCTCGCCGGGCCGGGCGGGCTGCGGCGCGCCTTCGTGAAGCTCGCGCACGGCTCGTCGGCCTCCGGCGTGCTGGCCGTCGAGTGGGCCGGGCCCGGTCGGGTGTCCGCCAGGACCTCGGTGGAGCGCTCCCCCGACGGCCGGCTGTTCAACTCGCTGCGCGTGCGCCGCTACGCCACCGAGGCGGAGGTCGCCGCCTTGGTGGACGCGCTCGCGCCGGACGGGCTGCACGTCGAGCGTTGGCTGCCGAAGGCGTCGCAGCGCGGGCGCGCCGCCGACCTGCGGATCGTGGTGGTCGGCGGGCGGGCCACGCACGCCGTGGTGCGTACCAGCCGGTCCCCGATGACCAATCTGCACCTGGGCGGGGCGCGCGGCGAGTTGGCCGCCGCCCGGGCCGCGACCGAGGCCGCCGGCGTGGCCTGGGGCGAGGTGCTGGGCCTGGCCGAGCGCGCCGCCGCCTGCTTCCCGAGCACCCTGTGCGTCGGCGTCGACGTGCTGCCCGGCACGGGCTGGCGGCGCTTCGCCGTCGGCGAGGTCAACGCCTTCGGCGACCTGTTGCCCCGGCTGACCGGCCTGCCCGGCAGCGGCGCCGAGGGGCTCGACACCTACGGGGCGCAGATCGCCGCCGTCACGACGAAGGAGCACCACCACCATGCCACCCGCTGACCCCGCAGGTCAGGGCCTCCGCGCGGCCTCGGTCGCCCCGGAGCGCGACAACCCCGGCTGTCCGGGCCCGAGCTGGGGCCCGCCCGAGCCGCGCGACGAGGCGCCGCACCTCGTCGAGCCGGACATGAACGCCGTCGTGGGCAGCCACGACCTCCTCCTGGTCACCCTGGACACGCTGCGCTACGACGTGGCCGTCGACCTGCTGGCCCGTGGCCGGCTGCCGCACCTGGCACGCCACCTGCCCGGCGGTCGCTGGGAGCGCCGACACGCCCCCGGAAGCTTCACCTACGCCTCCCACCAGGCGATGTTCGCGGGCTTCCTGCCCACGCCGGCCGCCCCGGGGCCGCACCCGCGGCTGTTCGCGGCGCGCTTCGCGGGCAGCGAGACCACCGCGGACGGCACGTACGTCTTCGACGCTCCCGACCTGGTGTCGGGCCTCGCCGCCGCGGGCTACCACACGGCCTGCGTCGGCGGCGTGGGCTTCTTCAACAAGGGCGGCGCGCTCGGCTCGGTGCTGCCCGGCCTCTTCCGGGAGAGCCACTGGGAGCCCGAGTTCTCCGTGGCCTCGCCCACGTCGTTCGAGGCGCAGGTGGCCCGCGCCGAGCAGGTCGTGGCCCGCACCCCCGCCGAGCAGCCGCTGTTCCTCTTCGTCAACGTCTCCGCGCTGCACCAACCCAACTGGTTCCACCTGCCGGGCGCCACGCGCGAGGCGGGCGACTCGTGGGAGACGCACGCCGCCGCGCTGGAGTACGTCGACCGGCACATCGGCCGCCTGCTGGCCGCCGCGAGCAGCCGCCGCCGCTGCTTCGCCATCATCTGCTCCGACCACGGCACGGCGTACGGCGACGGCGGCTACACCGGCCACCGGCTCGCCCACGACGTCGTCTGGACCGTGCCGTACACCCACTTCTTCCTTGAGGGCCCATGACCGTCACCATCCCGCTCAGCAAGCCCGGCACCCCGACCGATCCGGCCGCCCCGACCGGCTCGCCGTACCAGTCGTACGTCTACGGCTACCCGCACAAGACCGCGTACGAGGCGCTGGAACCCCGTCCCGCGCTGCGGGAGCTGTGGGCGGGCGAGGACCGCGGGGCGTTGTCGCTGTACGCGCACATACCGTTCTGCGAGGTCCGCTGCGGCTTCTGCAACCTGTTCACCCGCATCGGCGCGCCCGACGGTCTCACCGGCGCCTACCTCGACGCGCTGGAGCGGCAGGCGCGCGCCGTGCGCGAGGCGCTGGACGAGGGGGGTGACGCGCCGCGGTTCGCGAACGCCGCGTTCGGCGGCGGCACGCCGACGTTCCTGACCGCCGCCGAACTCAGCCGGCTGTGCGACATCGCCGAGCAGCGGATGGGTGCCGACCTGCGGGCCGTTCCGCTGTCGGTCGAGGCGTCGCCGGCGACGGTGACCGCGGACCGGCTCGCGGTGCTCGCCGAGCGCGGGACCACCCGACTGAGCCTCGGCGTGCAGACCTTCGTCGAGGCCGAGGCCCGGGCCGCCGTCCGGCCGCAGCGCCGCGCGGACGTGGAGGCGGCCCTCGGCCGGGTGCGCGACGCCCGCATACCCGTGCTCAACATCGACCTGATCTACGGCATCACGGGCCAGACCGAGCAGTCCTGGCAGCACTCCCTCGACGCGGCGCTCGCCTGGCGGCCCGAGGAGCTGTACCTGTACCCGCTCTACGTCCGGCCGCTGACCGGCCTCGGCCGGGGCGGCACCGGGGCGGACCCGGCCTGGGACGAGCAGCGGCTGCGGCTCTACTGGTACGGCCGTGACACGTTGCTGGCCAGCGGTTATGAGCAGACGTCGATGCGGATGTTCCGGCGTCGCGGTGCGCCGGTCGTCGGCGACGACGAGTACGCCTGTCAGCGCGACGGCATGGTGGGCCTGGGGTGCGGTGCCCGCTCGTACACCTCGCGGCTGCACTACTCCTTCGACTACGCCGTGGACATGCGCGAGATCCGGGGCATCGTCGACGACTACGTGGCGCGGCCCGCCGACGCGTTCGCGCGGGCGACGCACGGCCGTTGGATGGACGAGGACGAGCGCCGGCGCCGCCACGTGTTGCAGTCGGTGCTCCAGGCCGAGGGGATGGTGGTGGCCGACTACCGGCAGCGGTTCGGCACCGAGCCCGGCGCGGACTTCGCGGCCGAACTGGCCCGGTGTGCCGAGCGCGGCTGGCTCGACGAGGGCGCCGGGCCCGAGGTGTTGCGACTGTCCGCCGAGGGGCTGGCGCACTCCGACGCGCTCGGGCCGCTGCTGTTCTCGCCCGCCGTGCGCGCCGCCATGGCCGCCTACGAGCCCAAGTGAGGAGCGCGCACATGCGAGAGGAGTCGGCGACCGGCGCCGGATCCGGGCCGTGCGAGGGCGCGGGCACGGAGCTGACCGTGCTCTACCGGGGGCCGCTCGCCTCCTGCGACTACGACTGTCCGTACTGCCCGTTCGCCAAGCGCCGCGACTCCCGCGAGCAGTTGCGCGCCGACCGGGCGGCCCTGGAGCGCTTCACCGGCTGGGCCGCCGAACGCGCCGAGGACAGGCTGTCGCTGCTGTTCACGCCGTGGGGCGAGGGGCTGGTCCGCTCCTGGTACCGGCGCGCGCTCACAGAGCTGAGCCACCTGCCACACGTGCGCCGGGTGGCGATCCAGACCAATCTGAGCTGCCGCACCGACTGGCTGGGCGCGGCGGACCTGGACGCGCTGGCGCTGTGGTGCACCTACCACCCGGGGCAGACGCCGTACGAGCGGTTCGTGGCCAAGTGCGGCGAGTTGGTCGAGCGCGGGGTGCGGTTCAGCGTCGGCATCGTGGGACTGCCCGAGCACCTGGCGGCGGCGCACCGACTGCGGGCCGCGCTGCCCGCGCACGTCTACCTGTGGGTGAACGCGGCCGAGGGGCGCGCGTACACCGATGCCGAGGCCGAGCGGTGGACCGCGATCGACCCGCTATTCGGCTACAGCCGGCACCCGCACGTCAGCGCCGGCCTGCCCTGTCGAACGGGCTCCTCGGTCATCTCGGTGGACGGCGACGGCACGGTACGCCGCTGCCACTTCGTCCGCGACGCGTTGGGCAACCTCTACGACGGGTCCTACCGGGCGGCGCTGCGCCCGCGCCCGTGCACGCGGACGGTGTGCGACTGCCACATCGGCTACGTCCACCTGGAGACGCTGCCGCTGTACGACGTGTTCGCCGGCGGCGTGTTGGAGCGGATACCGGCGCGGACACCGGCGTCGGGCGCGGTGCCGGTGCCGCTCGGCCCGACCAGGCTCACCGCTTGACGCCCACGCCCCCGTAGAAGGCGACCCGGCTGTCCTCCGCCGCGGCGGCGGGGTCCTCCGGTTGCCATCGCGACGCCTGCACGACCCCGGGCTCCAGCAGGTCGAGCCCCGCGAACAGGGCCTCGACGGCCGGCCGGTCGCGCAGGTGGAGGGATGCGGTGGCGGCCCGGTAGACCTCGCTGGCGTCGCCGCCCGCGCGGTGGAAGTCGCCCGTGCCGTGGCTGAGGACGAGGTAGCTGCCGGCGGGCAGCGCGTCCCGCAGCGCGGCGACGATGCCGGCCGGGTCCTCCTCGTCCTTGACGAAGTGCAGGACGGCGAGGAGCAGTACGGCCACCGGCTGATCGAAGTCGATCAGCTTGCGGACGGTGGGGTGGTCGAGGATGTGGCGCGGCTGCCGGGCGTCGGCCAACAGGAAGCCGACGCCCGGCGTGTTGGTCAGCCTGGCCTCGGCGTGGGTGGCCACGATCGGGTCGTTGTCGACGTAGGCCACGCGGACGTCGGGGGCGATCTGGCGGGCCGCCTCGTGCGTGTTGGGCGAGGTGGGGATGCCGGTGCCGATGTCGATGATCTGCCGCACGCCCTGTCGCACCACGTGTTGCACGGCGCGGAGCAGGAACCGCCGGTTGGCGCGGGCGCTGGGGCGGGCCTCGGGGGCCATGGCTATGACGCGCTCGGCCGCCTCGCGGTCGATCTCGTAGTTGTCTTTTCCGCCGAGGTAGTAGTCGTACATGCGGGCCGGGTGTGGCCTGCTGGTGTCGATCCCGTGGATCGAGGGGCCCTGCTCAACCATGCCGTGCTCCGCTCGGTGCCGATGCCTGTGGTGTCGCCGCACGCGCTCGCCCGTGCCCCGCCTCGCCGGCGCTGACGGCCGGCGAGGCGGTGCGGTCAGGCGAGGAGGAAGTCGGCGTCACCGGCCTTCGCGCCCTGGATGAACCGCGCGATCTCGTGGTGGCTGTAGATCAGGGCGGGGCCGTCGGGATCGGTGGACTGGCGCAGCGCGATCCGGCCGTCGCCGAGGCGCATGGCCTCCACGCAACTTCCCCCGTTGCCCCCGCTCCAGGGCTTGTGCCAGCCTTCGGTGCCGAGGTCGGTGGCGGGCATGCCGTTGTAGATGCGATCCATGGTTCAGATCTCCTTGCGAATGCCACCGAGGATCGACTCGGTGGTCTGTGCTGGCGCGGCTTGCGCGCACATCCGGTCCAGGGCCTCCAGGAACATCGACACGTCATCGCGCTGGTCGAAGTAGACGGCGCCGACGAGGCTCTCCGAGTACGCGATGTCGGGAAGTTCCGGGATCGGGAACCGGAAGATGTGGAAGGGGCCGTACATGGCCGGGTGTGGCCCGGCGTCGAACGGCATGACCTGGAGCCGGACGTTGGGCATGGCGGTGGCCTCGATGAGGCGCGCGAGTTGGTCGCGCATCACGCCGGGTCCGCCGATCGGCCGCCGCAGCACCGTCTCGTCGAGCACGGCCCACAGCAGCGGTGGGTTCTCGCGGGTGAGCAGCGCCTGGCGTTCCTTGCGCAGCGCGACGCCGCGGTCGATGTCCGCCTCGGAGGCGTGGGGCATGCCGGCGCGGAGCACGGCGCGCGTGTAGTCCTCGGTCTGCAGCAGGCCGGGGATGTAGTGCGGCTCGTAGGCGCGGATGAGGTTGGCCTCGACCTCCAGGCTGACGAAGGCGCTGAACCAGTCCGGCAGCACGTCGCGGAACCGGTGCCACCATCCGGGCTGGTTGGCCTCGCGGGCCAGCGCGAGGAAGCCTTCGACCTCTTCCTGGTCACTCACGCCGTAGGTGGTCAGCAGCTTCTCGACGTACGGGATCTTCAGGCCGACCTCGGCCTTCTCCATCCGGCGGATCGTGGCGTGGGTGACGTCGAGCGCACGACCGGCCTGCTCGTAGCTGAGCCCGGCCTTCTCCCGCAGGTCCTGCAGGCGCCTGCCGAGCACCACGCGCAAGACGGTCGGGGCACCGCCTCCCGACCGTGCGTCTGCCACTGCCGTTCCCCTTCCAAGCGCCGTCACGGGTAAGCAGTCTGTCATGTGCTCAGCTCACCGAACAGACTGCTCTTACGATTCTGCAATTTACAGATTGAAGCTTGCCATTCGTCACTGACGGGCCGCATAGTTGCGGCGTGGCCACTTCATACGACGGTCTCTGGTTAGGACGCCCGGGCGGCGCGGTCGCCCAACGCCTTCAGGACGCGTTCCATCTGCCGGCGCTCAGCACCTCCGTCGCTGAGGCACGCAAGCGGGTTCTGGCCCGGCTGGCCGAGTGGGGTGCCCACGACGAACTGCGGGACGACGCCCAACTCGTCGTATCGGAGCTGTTCACCAACGCGGTGCGGCACACCAACAGCGACCGGGTCCGCTGCGAACTGCGCGTCTTCGCCGACCGACTGCGGGTCGAGGTGGCGGACCAGGGGCGCGAGCACGCCACGCTGTGCCCCCGCGAGAGCGGCTGGGAACAGGAGGGCGGACGCGGGCTGATGCTCGTGGAGGCGCTGTCCGACTCCTGGGGCGTGCGCCCGCGCGAGGGCGGCCAGGGCCGGGCGGTCTGGGCCTATCTGCCGACCGCCGGCCTGCCGGCGCAGTCCGCGGGGCTCCCGGACCGGCCCGCCGGCTCCTCCCCCCTGTGGGCCTGACGGACCCGCCCCTGTCTGAACGCGCCTGGCGGGCCTGCACCTTCCGGGCCTGACGGGCCCGCCCCCGCACGACGCGGGACCGCGGGGCTCCGACGCCGGAGCCCGCCCGACGGGGCCCACCCCCGGCGCCGACGAAGCGCGAGCCCGCGCCCGGGAGGGCGCCCCGCGCTACCCCGGAGCGCCGGTCGCGGACTAGAGCGGCAGCAGGTCGGGCCGCTTGGGCTCGACGTGGTCGCCGGAGGACTCGCCGCGCAGCCGGCGGCCGATCCAGGGGACCAGGTGCTCGCGCGCCCAGTGGATGTTGTCCCGGCGCACGGCCGCGGCGGGGCGCTGGGCCAGCGGCGGCCAGGGCTGGTCGGGGTCGGCGCACACCTCGAGGCCGAGGACCTGCGCGGCGCGCAGGGCGACCCGGGTGTGGCCGTCGGGCGACAGGTGCAGGCGGTCATCGCTCCAGGCGCGCCGGTCCTGCACGGAGCGCAGCGACCACAGGTCGAGCACCGGGCAGTCGTAGCGGTCGGCGATGGCGCGCACGTGCGCCGTGTACGTCGCGATCTTCCCGCGTAGATGCCGCAGCACCGGCACGTCGCGCGTGTCGAAGCCGGTGCACACCAGCACGGTGCCCACGGACGACGCGAGCTTGGCCACCGCCGCCTCGTACCGGCTGGCGACGTCGTCCGGGTCGCTGCCCGGTCGCAGGATGTCGTTGCCGCCCGCGCAGAACGACACGAGCTCGGGCCCCAGCTCAAGGACGCGCGGCACCTGCTCCTCGACGATCTGGTCGAGGAGTCGGCCGCGGACGGCGAGGTTGGCGTAGCGGAAGTCGTGCTCGGCGCGTTGGTCCGACAGCAGGACGGCGAGCCGGTCGGCCCAGCCTATGAAGGCCCCGTCGGGACCCGGGTCGCCGACGCCTTCGGTGAAGCTGTCTCCGACGGCCGCGTACGACTCGAACGCGTCACTGGTATTGGTCTTCGAATCGGCTGCCACGTCCGCACATCCTCCTCCGTGTGAAGTGACCTACGCCACCGTAACCATGGGTTGACGTGGGGTGATCTATCCCACTGGATCTCTTACATAAAGCTGGAATAAGGATCTGCGCCGGCGATGACAAGGTGCGGGCGCGGCCGAAATGATGGGGTGCCGGACCCGTACCGTAGGGTCGGCCCCCAGCCTCTCGTTGACCACCGCAGGCACACCCGCACCGAGGAGCAGCCGTGACACAGCAGATCCCGCACGCCTCCCCCAACACCCCGGACGAGACGGAACCGCGCCTGTCGGGGGTCAGGAACTTCCGGGACGTGGGCGGCCTGCCGACGATCGACGGCCGGCGGGTGCGGTCGGGCGTGCTCTTCCGCAGCGGCCACCTCGCCCACGCGACCGAGGAGGACGCGGCGTTCCTGGCCACGCTGGGCCTGCACACCATCTTCGACTTCCGCAACGCCGCCGACATCAGGGTCGAGGGACCCGACGTCGCGCTCCCCGGCGTCCGCAACGTCAACATCCCGCTGACCGACCCGGCCGAGGGCGCCGAGTTCTGGTCCATGGTCTTCCACGGCGACATCGAGCAGCTCCGGGCCGAACTCTCCGACGGCCAGGCCGCCGGCCGGATGATCGCCTCGTACCGCACGATGGTCACCACGCGCACCGCCGAACACGCCCGCGTGCTGGCCGCGCTGGCCGATGACAGCGTGCCGGCGCTCATGCACTGCGCGGCCGGCAAGGACCGCGCGGGCCTGTCGATCGCCATCACCCTGCTCGCCGTCGGCGTCACCCCCGAGGCGATCGAGGCCGACTACCTGGCGTCGGCGGCGGCGCACCGCCGCTACAAGGTGCGGCGGCACAGCGACTCCGCCGAGGCCATGTCGCCGGAGGTGCTCGAACTCATCGGCCCCCTCTTCGACGCGCGGGCCAGCTACCTGGCGGCGGCGTTCGAGGCGATCGAGACGACCTGGGGCGACACCGAGCGCTATCTCACCGAGGGACTCGGCCTCACCCCCGCGCTGCGGGGGCGGCTGCGCGAGCGACTGCTGACCGACTGACCGCCGGCGCGCGCGGAGCCCGTGCCGGGGCGCGCGCCCGGCGCGGCCACCCGCGCTCATCGACTGGCGACGGCTTGCTTCACGAGGGTCTTGCCGAACTCCCACAGCAGGCCGCCTCCGTCGTGCGCGTCGTCCATGACGTCCGTGAACGCCGCCACGAAGCGGTCCACCTCCGGCTCGCCGATGATCAACGGCGGGATCAGCTTGATCACTTCCAGGTGGTCGCCGGAGACCTGGGTCAGGATGCGGTGCCGGTGCAGCAGCGGCGCCACCACCAACTGCGCGAACAGCCCCTTCCGCGCGGCCTGGAGCATCGTCCAGCGGCTGCGCAGCTTCAGCGAGGTGGGCCGGCCGAACTCGATGCCGATCATCAGCCCCCGGCCGCGCACCTCGTGCAGCAGTTCGTAGCGCGGCACGAGCGCGGCGAGCCGTTCGCGGAGCAGGTCTCCGGTGCGCCGGGCGCGGGCCACGACGTCCTCCTGCTCCATGACCGCGAGGGTGGCCAGGCCGGCCGCCATGGCCTGGGCGTTGGAGCCGAAGCTCGCGGAGTGCACCAGCACCCGGTCCATCGAGGAGTAGACCCGCTTGAAGATCCAGTCCTTGCCGAGGGTCGCCCCCACCGGCACGTAGCCGCCGGACAGCGCCTTGGCCACGCACACCAGGTCGGGCTCGACGCCGTCCTCGTGCTGGTAGCCGAAGAAGTCCCCGGTGCGCCCCATGCCGGTCTGCACCTCGTCGGCGATGAGCAGCGCCTTGTGCCGGTGCAGCAGGTCCTGGGCGGAGCGCAGGTAGCCGGGCGGGGCCGCGAGCACGCCCTTGCCCTGGATCGGCTCGACCACCAGGGCGGCCACGTCGCCCCGCCGCAACTCCCGCTCCAGGGCGGCCAGATCGCCGAGCGGCACCGCCGTGTCGGGCAGCAGCGGCGCGAACCCGTCGCGGAAGCCGTCCTCGCCGTTGACCGAGAGCGCGCCGGTGGTCAGCCCGTGGAAGGCGTGCGGGCAGTACAGCACCCGGGGCTTGCGGGTGGCGTACCGGGCGAACTTGAGCGCCGTCTCGACCGCCTCGGTGCCGCTGTTGCCGAAGAAGACCCGGTCCAGGTGCGGGGCGTGCGCCAACAGCCGCTCGGCGAGGAGTCCGGGCAGCGGCTGGCAGTCGAAGCGGGTGAGGTCGGCCAGGCCCGCGTCCAGGACGTCGTGCAGCGCCTTGCGGACCACGGGGTGGTGGCGGCCGAGGCCCATCACCCCGAAGCCGGCGAGCATGTCCAGGTAGTCCTGGCCGTCGGCGTCCCAGAAGTACGCGCCCTCGGCCCGCTCGTAGACCTTGTCGAAGCCGATGGTGTGCAGCATGCGCGGCAGTTGGTGGTTCAGGTACCGGGCGTGCAGTGCGTAGCGTTCGGCCCCGCGCTCCGTGAGGAGTCTGCCGAGGTCGAAGCCCGTCGATTCGGCCACTGTCATGCCCCTGCCCCTTCGTGTGTGCGTCGCTCGTCCCGCCCCGCCGGCCGGTGCGGGCCGCGGGCCGGCCCTCCGGGGGCGGGCGCCGGCCCCCGCTCGGGGTGGGTGCCCGACGCCCGCGCCGGTGGCCTCACTTGTTGGCCGACACCGTTTCCCTGGCCGCGCGCAGCGACTCCTTGAGGGAGCCCATGGTGGCGAGCACCGCCGTGGGCTCGTACCCGCAGTGCGCCATGCAGTTGTCGCAGCGCGGGTCCTTGCCGCGGCCGTACTTGTCCCAGTCCGTCTCCTCGATCAGCTTCTGGTACGTGGTCACGTACCCGTCGCTCATCAGGTAGCACGGGCGCTGCCAGCCGAACAGCGAGTAGTTGGGGATGCCCCAGGCCGTGCACGGGAAGTCGGTCTTGCCCTCCAGGAAGTCCAGGAAGAGCGGGCTGTGGTTGAGCCGCCAGCGGCGGCGGTTGCCGCCGGCGAACGCCTTGCGGAACAGTTCCCTGGTCTGGCCGACGCCCAGGAAGTGCTCCTGGTCCGGCGCCTTCTCGTAGGCGTAGGCGGGCGAGATCATCATCTCGTCCACCTTGAGGTCGTCGTTGAGATAGTTGAGCACCTCGATGATGTTCTGCGGGGTGTCGGTGTTGAAGAAGGTCGAGTTGGTGGTGACCCGGAAGCCGCGCCGCTTGGCCTCCTTGATCGCCTCCACCGCCTCGTCGAACACCCCCTCCTTGGCGACCGACTCGTCGTGCCGCTCGCGCAGGCCGTCGATGTGCACGGTGAAGGCGAAGTAGGGCGAGGGGGTGAACTTGTGCAGCTTCTTGCGGAGCAACACCGCGTTCGTGCAGAGGAAGACGTACTTCTTGCGCTTGACCAACTGGCGGACGATCTCGTCGATCTGCGGGTGCATGAGCGGCTCGCCGCCGGCGAGGGAGACCATCGGGGCCCCGGACTCCAGCACCGCGCCGACCGCCTGCGCCACCGGCATCCGCTGCTTGAGCACCCCGGCCGGGTGCTGGATCTTGCCGCACCCCTCGCAGGAGAGGTTGCACGCGTACAGCGGTTCCAACTCCACGATCAGCGGGAACTTCTCCCGCCGCCGGATCACTTTCTGTTCAAAGAGATACGTCCCGACCCGGATGGTCTGACGAAGCGGCATGGCCATCTAGCTCACCTCCTGGAGAGCGGTAACGAACGGTGCCATTGGCAGAAAGCAGGAAGGATCGAGCGGAGCACCCGGAAGGCGGATATTCCACCGCGCAGGGTGCCGATGCGGACCAGCTCATGCTCTGGAGCGTCCACGACCACCCGAACGGCCGCAACCGGGCGCGGGCCCGCCCGCACGGCGGTACGCAGCGTCGCCGCGGACTCCATGTCCACGGCGACGGCCCCGGTCGCCCGCAGCCGGGCGCGCTCGGCGCCGCGCACCACGTGGTCGGAGCCGGCCACCGGGCCCGTGTGCACGGCGGGCGCGGGGCCGCGCCAGGAGCGCCGGCAGAGTTCGGCCAGGGCCCTGGCGAGCACCTCGGTGCCGGTGCACTCGGTGCTGCCCGCGTGGTCGCGGGTCTGGTCGGCGACGACGAGGTCGCCGGGGTGCATCCCCGGGGCCAGCCCGGCGCAGAACCCGGTGGCGATGACGGCCGCCGGGCCCGGGCCCCGTACCGGCCGGTGACCGGCCGCCGGACCCGGGCCCGGCGGATGCCCCGGGGGGCCGGCGTCACCCGCTTCCGGGCGTCCTGGCCCCGGCCCGGCCGCCGTGGCCAGGACGCGCTCCATCGAACGCTCGGCCGCCCGCGGGCCCATCCCGGTGCGCAGCAGCACCACGGGGCCCGCGGCGGCGCCGCGGTCGCCGCCGCGCAGCGCGAGCCGCTCGATGCCGAGCGCGCAGACCACCAGGAGCGGCGAGGCCACGCCCGGGTCCGCGGCGGAGGCGTCCGCCATCAGGTCCCCTGCCGTTCCGCCCCGAACGGCTGTGCGTGGATGTAGCGGCCGAGCGCGGTGATCGGGAAGACCATCCGGTACAGGTGGTAGTTGATGGAGAAGTCCCACGGGAAGCCGGTGCCGGTGAAGTACGGCTCGTCCCAACCGCCGTCCGGGCGCTGGGTCTCCACCAGCCAGGCGATCCCGCGCCGCACGCACTCGCTCTCCCGCTCGCCGGCCGCCAGCAGCGCCAGCAGCGCCCACGCGGTCTGCGAGGCGGTGGACTCGCCGCGGCCCACCCACGCGCGCTCCCGGTACGAGCGCTGGTCCTCGCCCCAGCCGCCGTCCTCGTTCTGCACGCTCTCCAGCCAGCTCACGGCCCGCCGGATGCTCGCGTGCGTGGTGGGGATGCCGGCGAGTACGAGGGCGGGCACCACGGAGCCGGTGCCGTAGAGGTAGTTGGTGCCCCAGCGGCCGAACCAGGCACCGTTCGGCTCCTGTTCGGCCAGCAGCCAGTCGATGCCGCGCTGGGTGCGCGGGTCGCCCCGCTCGCCGAGCGCCACCAGCATCTCCACCACGTGCGCGGTGACGTCGGCCGACGGCGGGTCGATGACCTCACCGAAGTCGCAGAACGGCAGCTTGTTGGGGAACGGGCTCACGTTGTCCGCGTCGAAGGCGCCCCAGGCCCCGTTGCTCGACTGCATGCCCAGGTTCCACTCGGCGCCGCGCTGGATGGCCCGCTCGACGCGCTGCGGGTCCGGGTGGCTGACCCGGCGCAGCGCGAGCACCACCTCGGCGGTGTCGTCGATGTCGGGGTAGTTGTCGTTGTGGAACTCGAACGCCCAGCCGCCGGGGCGCAGTTCGGGCCGGCGCACCGACCAGTCGCCCGGCTTGTACACCTGCTCGTCGAGCATCCAGTCCGCGGCGCGCACCAGGGCCGGGTGGTCGTCCGGCAGGCCCGCGTCCGCCAGCGCGATGGTGGCCAGGCAGGTGTCCCACACCGGCGACTGGCACGCCTCGACCATCCGGACCCGCTCCCCGTTCTCGTCCTCGCGCCAGACGGCGAACCGGTCGAGGGAGGCGAGGCCGGCCCGCAGCACCGGGTGCTCCAGGTCGTAGCCGAGGAGGTGCAGGGCGATCACCGAGTAGACGGCCGGTGGCTGGATGCCGCCCCAGCAGCCGTCGTTCTCCTGCCGTTCGATGATCCAGCGCGCGCAGGAGCGGATGGCGGCCCGGCGCAGCGGGCGGACGGCGACCTTGCGGTAGCTGTGCAGTGCCCGGTCGAGGCGCTGGAAGGCGCCGTCCCAGGTGGTGGCGGGGGCCAGCGGGCGCGGCGGGTTGGGCCGGCGCGGGTCGGTGTGCAGCTCGTCCAGCGCGAACGGCGCGGGGCGCACCGGGCGCTTGGCCGAGACGATGGTCAGCGGCACGATGGTCTGCCGCGCCCAGCAGCCGAAGTCGTAGATGTTGAGCGGCGCCCACCTGGGCAGGTAGATCAGCTCGGGCGGCAGCTCGGGCAGGTCGTCCCAGCTCCACCAGCCGAAGAGGGCGAGCCAGATGCGGGTGAAGACGCGGCTCGCGGCGATGCCGCCCGCCTCGCGCACCCACGCGGCGGCCGCGGCCAGGTGCGGCGCGTCCGGCTCGTCGCCCGCCAGGCGCAGCGCCACGTACGCCTCGACGGTCGCGGAGAGATCGGGCGGGCCGCCGTGGAAGGTGCCCCAGGTGCCGTCCGGGCGCTGCTGGGAGCGGATGTGGCGGGCCGCCGCCGCGGTGGTGGCTGGGTCCTGGATGCCGAGGAACTGGCGGAGCAGGAGGTCTTCGGCGTCCATGGTGACGTTGGTCTCCAGGTCACCTTTCCACCATCCCTCCTTGTCCTGGCGGGCCAGCAGGTGGTCGACGGCCCGGGCCGTCGCCTGCCGGGCCGCCGTTAAAACCGTGGTTGTTTCGACGACTGTCGCTGTCATGGCTTCCCCTTTCACAGTCCGTTCACTGCCGTGCTGGGGTTGCGTCGGAGGGCGCCGTGGCCGGCGCCCTCCGGCGACCGCGAGCTAGGTGTGGTGGCTGAGCCTGGCCGGATACTCCTGCCAGCCCCCGTCTCTCATGGGCAGGTCATCCCTCTCGTACGACGACGAAGTCGGCGAGCGCCACCAGTTGCGCTCGTACCGCAGCGGGCATGTCCACCTCGTGCAGCGCCGCGACGGCGGTGGCGTGCTGTCGGCGAGCTTCCTCCGAGGTCCACTCGCGACCGCCAGCCTCCTCGATCAACGCCGCTCGGCTAGCGAACTCTTCCTCATCGAAGTCAGCGATGTCATCCGTTTTCCCGTCATGACTCGCGTCGGCCGCCAGAATTCGGGCCAGCCGCTCGGAGGCGGGCCCGCCGGCGGCCAGCGCGGCGACGACGGGCAGGGACTTCTTGCGCTGACGCAGGTCGCTCCAGGGCCGCTTGCCGGTGGCCACCGGGTCGCCCCAGATGCCGAGCAGGTCGTCGACGGCCTGGAAGGCGAGCCCGAGGTGGTAGCCGTACGTCTCCAACGTGTCGGCCATCCGGTCGTCGGCGCCGCCGAGCACCGCGCCGATGGAGACCGAACAGGCCAGCAGCGCCCCGGTCTTGTTGCCCTCCATGTCCAGGCACTCCTGGACGTTGACCCGCCCGCGCTGCTCGTACGAGATGTCCTGGGCCTGCCCGTCGATGAGGCGGCGGGTGGCGGTGGTCAGCCGCCTGGTCGCGCGGCCGGCGTCCACCGTGCCCAGCTCCAGCAGGACCTCGTTGGCCAGCGCGAACAGCGCGTCGCCCACCAGGACGGCCTGGTCGGGGCCGTGCACCTTCCACACGGTGTCGCGGTGGCGGCGCTGCTCGTCGCCGTCCATCAGGTCGTCGTGCAGCAGCGAGAAGTTGTGCACGAGCTCGACCGCGACCGCGCCGGGCAGGCCCACCTCGGGGGCGGCGCCCGCGGCCTCGGCGGAGAGCAGGGCGAGCGCGGGGCGCACCGCCTTGCCACCGTCGGCGGCCGAGGGGTTGCCGTCGGCGTCGATCCAACCGAAGTGGTAGGCGGCGACGGAGTTCATGGGCGGGGCGAGCCTGTCGACGACCTCGCGCAGCACGGGCGTCACCAGGGTGCGCCCGCGTGCCAGCATGGCGCTGACGTTCGCGGTCTCGACGGGGATGGCCGGAGTCACGGTCTCTCCTCTGTTTCCGGTCACAGTGCTCATACCGCCTCCCGCAGCGGGCTGCGGTGCGGGCGGCCGAGCTCGGAGAGCGCCGCGCCGGCCGCGGTCAGCCCGCTGCGCACCGCGCTCTCCATGGTCGCTGGCCAGCCGGTGGCGGTCCACGCGCCGGCCAGGTACAGGCCGGGCGCGTTCGTGGTGGCGGGCGGGCGCAGTCGGCCGACGCCCGGCGCGGGAGCGAAGGTCGCCGTGCGCTCCCGGGTGACGAAGAAGTCCCGCACGGTCGCGCCGCGGGCGGCGGGCAGCAGGCGGGCCAACTCGGGCAGGTAGCGCTCGCGCAGCCGGGCCACGGGCTGGTCGATGTCGTCGTGGGCGGCGGACTGGGAGACCGCCAGGTACTGGCCCTCGGTCAGGCCCGAGGTGTCGGTGCGGTCGAAGACCCACTGCACGGGGGTGCCGATGGCCACGAAGAAGGGGCGGCGCAGCACCGTGCGGTCGTAGACGACGTGCAGGTTCAGGATGGGCGCGGTGCCGATCTTCAGCAGCCGGCCGGGGTCGTCCAGCGCTCCGACCGGCAGCAGTCCGTGCGCCTCCTGCTGGGGCAGGGCCAGGACGACCGTGTCGGCGGTGAGCCGGGTGCCCGCGTGCGGCGCGGTCTCCACCTCGACGCCCCAACCGCCGTCCGCCTCGCGGGCGATGCCGGTGACCCGGCTGCGCAGCTCGACGCGTACGCCCGCCGCCTCCAGCGTGGCGCGGGCCCTGGTGTCGTGCAGCTCGCCGAGCGGCACCCGGGGGATGCCGATGTCGGCGTGGCCGGGCTTGGTGAGCAGCCCGGTCTTGAAGACCATGGTGGCCAGGCCAAGGGAGCACTGCGCGGAGCGGGCGTTGAGGGTCGCCACGGCGACGACGTCCCACACCGCCTGGATGGCGCGCGCGGACTGGCCCTTGCTGCGCAGCCAGTCCCCGAAGTTGATGCCGTCCAGGGCCGGGTCGTGCGGGTCCAGGGACTTCAGGGCGAGCGCGGCCCGGCCGACGGCCGCCCGCTCCAGGGGCGACAGGTGCGGGTAGGTGGCCAGGGTGGCGGCCAGGTGCAGCGGCACCGGGAGCGCGGTGCGGCGCAGCCGCCCGAGCCGCGGCTCGGCGCGGCCCACGTCGAGCACGGGCACGTCGAGCCGGTCCTGCAGCGGGGCCAGGTGGCGGGCGCCGACGCGGTCCAGGAACCAGCCGTAGGCGGTGCAGCACCGCAGGTAGACGTGTTGGCCGTTGTCGATGGTGAGTTCGCCGGCGGGCGAGGGGCGGCGGAAGGAGAACGCGGCGCCGCCCAGCCGGGGCCGGCCTTCGAGCAGGGTCACCCGCAGCCCGGCGTCGGCCAGGGCGAGGGCGGAGGTGATGCCCGCGAGCCCTCCCCCGACGACGATGGCGGTCCGGCCCGCGCGGGTCGGGTGCTCAGGGTGCGTGCTCGCTGCCATCGTGCGCCCCTTTCTCGGCTGTGCTCGGCTGCTGCTTCTCGGCTGTGTTCGGGTACCGCCTCGCGACCGCCTGGGCCGCTGGCGGCCGGTTCTCGCCGCTCGCGACCGCGGGCGGGCGGCGCCGCGACCGTTCCCCGGCTGCGACGGGGGACGCCGCGACGCCCCGTAGGGTTGCCCCGCCGGCGGGGCTCTCACGCCGGGTCGCGCGAACGTACTGATCTCCCAGCGTGCGCGGGGGCCAACCGGCGTGCGGCACGGGCGCGGGGACCATCACCTGCGCCCCCCGCCGACCCGCCGGTTCACGGTGCGCGCGTCGACGCCGGCCAGGCCGCGCACGGCGACGTACGCCTTCTCCCTCCCGGGCAGCGAGACGCGGCCGTGCAACACGGCCGCGGGGTCCCTGGCGATGCGCTCAAGGAGTCTGCGGTAGATGCCGGCCATGGCGGCCACGCACGCGCCGCTGCGCCGGTCGAGCAGCGGCAGGAGCCGGTAACCCTCGGCGAACAGCGCCCGCGCGCGCCGGGCCTCGAAGTGCACCAGGCCCGTGAAGTCGGCGCCGGCCGGCGGCGTGGCGCCGTGGAACCCCGCCGAGCAACCGAACTTGGCCAGGTCGTCGGAGGGCAGGTAGGTGCGCCCGTTGGCCGCGTCCTCCCGAACGTCCCGCAGGATGTTGGTGAGTTGGAGGGCCAGCCCCAGCGTGTCGGCGTACTCGGCGGCGTGCTCGGCGCCGGGGGCCCCGGGCACCGTACCGAAGACGCCGAGCGAGAGGCGGCCGATGGCACCGGCCACGCACCGGCAGTACACCCGCAGCTCGTCCCACGTCTCGTAGCTCTCGCCGCGCACGTCCATCAGCACGCCGTCGATCAGCTCGTCGAGCCCGCCGAGCGGGATCGGGAAGCGACGCGCGGCGTCGGTGAGGGCGACGGCCACCGGGTCGGTGTCGTCCTGCTCCACCGCGCCGTCCGCGATCCGGCGCAGCAGTTCGCGGGTGCCCTCCAGCCGCTCTTTCTTGGCCGACGCGCTCAGGGCGCCGTCGCCGATGTCGTCCACCCGGCGCGAGAAGGCGTACAGCGCGGACATCGCCCGCCGCTTGTCCGGGGGCAGCAGTCGGATGCCGTACGCGAAGTTACGGGCCTGCTGGCCGGTCACGGCCTCGCAGTAGCGGTACGCCGCCGTCACCGGTGCGGGGGTAGGCGAAGGTCCTTCCACTTCCTGGGTCACCCCTCTCCTCGCAGTGTCGCCGCGACCTCGCGCAGTTGGCTGAGCTTGGTGGGCTTGGGGGCTGCGGGGAACACGTCGTGGTCGGCGCGCACGACCGCTTTCAGGGCGGCCCGCCCGCCCCCGACGAAGCCGGCGAGCAGCAGCCTGAGCCGGCCGTGGACACTGCTCACCAACGGAGAGCCCTCGTTCAGCAGGTCGTGGGCGCGGCGGGCCTCGAACGCGATCAGCGCGCGCACCGGCGCGCTGGCCGTCCGGGCCCGCAGGTCCGCCTCCGTCACGCCGAAGCGCCGCATGTCCTCGGCGGGCAGGTAGATCCGGTCCCGGCCGAGGTCCTCGACGACGTCCTGGAGGTGCTCGATGACCTGCAACGCGGTGCAGATCGCGTCCGAGCGCCGCACACGCTCGGGCGTCGCCGTCCCGGTGATGGCCAGGACCAGGCGGCCCACCGGGTTGGCGGACAGCTCGCAGTAGTCGAGCAGCTCCTGGTAGCTGGCGTACCGACGCACCCGCTGGTCCTGCCGGTTGGCCTCGATGAGGCCGAGGAAGGGGCCCGGTCCGAGCCCGCACCGGCGCACGGTGGGACGCAGCGCGCGCAGCAACGGGTGCCGGGGCGGCTCGGCCCGGGCGTCGAAGACTCGGCGCAGGTCGGCCTCGAACGCGTCGAGCAGCGCGGTGGTGTCGTGGGCCTGGGACCGGTCGAGGCCGAGCAGCACGGCGTCCCCGCCGCCCGGCGCGAGGTCGCCGTCGCCGATGTCGTCGACGAGTCGGGCGTACCCGTACACGGCCATGAGGTCGTCGCGCCAGGCGCGCGGGAGGAAGAAGGGGGCGACGGGAAAGTTCTCGTGCGCTGCCTTGTCGAGCACCGCGCGCGCCTGCTGCTCCGGCCAGGCTCGCGGGGTGGGGTGGGACCGGCTGCGCTCGTCTTCCAGGGTCACCGGAGACAGCCAGGCGTACGGGCGCGTACAGCGCCACCACAGGGGGCAGGGGCGCCGGGGCCTGCGGGGGCACTGGGTAGGGGCCGCGTGGCCAATGCCGTCACATCCCCCGTTCTACACCGCATGTCAGTCACGGCACGACGCGGACACGCCGCGCCCCAGGTCGCGGGGGATGGGCTCCGGACCCCCGAACGGGGGGCCGGACACGTGTCCGCCATAGTCCGGATGGTCATCAGTACAGCGTACGCGGAGCCGAGCGGTGCGCCGTCAGCTCGGGGGTCCCGTGGCGGGCGGGCCCTGTCGGCCGGAAGCGGCGCGGCGCGGCCTCCCGGCCGCTGGCCGGCCCGACGCGACGGGCCGGCGCGCACGGCGGGGTCAGCGGGCCACCGGCTGGTCGGCCGCGTAGAACTCCTCGATGCCCAGGACGGCGGCCAGATCCTGGAGTTCGCGCTCGAAGAAGGCGTCGCCGTTGGGGAGGGCGAACGCCAGGTGGCCCAGCGCGTCCATCGAGATCACGCCGTACAGCCGCACCCAGCAGCGGACCATGATGGCCAGGGCCTCCACCGGCAGCTCGACCTGGTACTCCTGACGCAGCGCCGTGAGCTGTGCCACCAGTTCGGGGTCGAGGGAGTCCGGGTCGGGGGCGGGGAAGCCGCGGGTGCGCCACAACTCCGCTATCAGACCGGCGAACAGCGACCCGAAGGCCCAGCTCGCCTCGCGCTCGGCCTGGCCCGCCTGCCTGCCCTCGCTGGGCCCCCACGGGCCGAGGATGAGGCCGAACTCGTGCGGGTGCTCGATGGCCCAGCGGCGCAGCGCGCGCCCGGACGCCAGCAGTTCGACGGCGGGCTCGCGCTCCGGAATGGCCTCGATCACCGCGCGCAGATGGCCCCCCATCTCGCCGAAGATGTCGCGGCGTATCGCCTGGATCAGCTCGTCCCGACTGGTGAAGTAGCGATACACGGCGGGCGCCGTCATGCCCATTTCGCGGGCAATAGCGCGGATCGTTACATTGCCCGGACCGTCCTGCACGAGAAACTCTCGCGCCACATCCTTGATCTCCTGAATGGTCGCGATCCGCAGTCGTTCACGACGCGAATATGGTGCGACAGGTACTGCTTCTTGCGACACACGCCCTCCCTATGCCCGGCGTTTTCGCGTGCGATCCCCACGCGTGCGAGCACGCCCCACGTTCGAACTCGTCAGCACCCACGGCAACCAGCCGGTCACGCGCAGCCCGCCGCGCGGCGCCACCCCGCGCGCCGCGCGCGGGTCGACGGCCCCCAATTCACCGCCCCGACCGCTCCCACCCGGCCGCACTATGGAACACATCGCACCGAAAATGCTCGCCCCGGAAATCCGGGAAAGATCGCGAGGACCAGCGCGGCAGCACCCTACGGGCACACGATCGCACACACAACACAGCGTACGAAAAGTGATAGCGCACGCGCCTCGCCGCGCGCCCTCCACTTCGGCCCGCTGAATACTCGACACCGGTTTCACGAAATGTGGTACAGGCCAATTCATAAAGCGGCAATGAATTGTACGGGTGGTGACCTCGGCGGGCCCGGGAAACGCCACAAGAAAACGCCCGCCCGGCGTGTGAACGCGGGGCGGGCGGTGTGCGCAGACGGCGGGACTACCGGCCCGTCTCCTTCTCGTACGCCTTGATGACCTCGTCGGTCGGACCGTCCATGAGCAGTTCGCCCTTCTCCAGCCACAGGACGCGGTCGCAGGTGTCGCGGATCGACCGGTTGTTGTGGCTGACCAGGAAGACCGTGCCGGCGTCCTTGCGCAGTTCGCGGATGCGGGCCTCGGAGCGCTTCTGGAACTTGCGGTCGCCGGTCGCCAGCGCCTCGTCGATCATCAGCACGTCGTGGTCCTTGGCGGCGGCGATGGAGAAGCGCAGTCGGGCCGCCATGCCGGAGGAGTAGGTGCGCATCGGCAGCGTGACGAAATCGCCCTTCTCGTTGATGCCGGAGAAGTCCACGATCTCGTCGTACCGCTCGCGGACCTGCTCGCGCGTCATACCCATCGCCAGGCCACCGAGAATGACGTTCCGCTCGCCGGTGAGGTCGTTCATCATGGCCGCGTTCACGCCGAGCAGCGAGGGCTGGCCGTCGGTGTAGACGTGGCCGCGCTCGGTGGGGAGCAGGCCCGCCACGGCCTTGAGGAGCGTGGACTTTCCCGAGCCGTTCGAGCCGATCAGGCCGATCGACTCGCCCCGGCGGGCGACGAAGGTGACGCCGCGCACGGCGTGCACCTCGCGCATGCCGGGCGAGGTGGTGCGGCGGAGTATGCGGCTGAGCGCGGCGGTGGCGCTGCCCTTGCCACGGGCGCCGCCGTTGACGCGATAGACGATGTGCACGTCGTCCGCGATGACGGTGGGACGCGGGTCCTTGGGGATCTGCTCGGGGGTTCGCTCAGCCACGGCCGTACTGCTCCTCTGCCTTCCAGAAAAACAGGAATCCACCGATGCCGACCAGCACGGCCCAGCCGAGGGCCAGCAGCCACACGTGCGGCGGCAGGTTGGAGGCGGAGTAGTCATCCATGAGGGCGTAGCGCATCAGGTCGATGTAGACCGATGCCGGGTTGGACAGCAGCAGGTCGTCCAGCCACTCGGGGACGTCCTTCTTCGCGAGCATGTCCGGGATGCTGTACATCACGCCGGAGGCGTAGAGCCAGGTCCGGGTGATGAACGGCAGCAACTGCGCCAGGTCGGGGGTCTTGCTGCCGAGCCGGGCCATGACCATGGCAAGGCCGGTGTTGAAGACGAACTGCAGGGCCAGCACCGGGATGATCAGCACCCAGGACGGGCTGGGGTAGTGCCCGAACCCGACCAGCACCATGGCCAGGACGATCATCGAGAACAGGAGCTGCTGGAGCTGCTGGAGCGAGAAGGAGATGGGCAGCGCGGCCCGGGGGAAGTGCAGCGCCCGCACCAGCCCGAGGTTGCCCGAGATCGCCCGGACGCCGGCGAGCGCCGACGTCTGGGTGAAGGTGAACACGAAGACGCCCGTGACCAGGAACGGGATGTAGTCGTGGTTGTCCATGTTGCCCCGGCCGCCCATGACCAGGCCGAAGATGAGGAAGTACACCAGCGCGTTCAGCAGCGGCGTGGCCACCTGCCAGAGCTGCCCGAGCTTCGCCTGGCTGTACTGCGCGGTGAGCTTGGCCTGCGAGAAGGCCAAGATGAAGTGGCGCCTCCCCCACAACTGCTGGACGTACTCGCCAAGCCCCACCCGGGCACCGCTGACCGACAGCCCGTACTTCTGGGCGAGCTCGGCGGGGGTGAGCCCGTCGTCGGGGGATGGTGGGGAAGTCATGGCGACCACACTGTCGTGCGTAGTCTCGCTCACAGTTGACACTTTCATCCTCAAGGTGCGCTGCCGGGGCCGTGCCCAGGATCGCGCCCGATGCTCTCAGACCAGAGCTTCTCAGATCACAGGAGGTCGGCCCAGCCGGGTCAGGCGCCATACCGTACGCCACTTCATCGGCCGTCGCGGACCGCACGGCGTCGTCCAGCCTTCCTTGAAACCGCCGAACCACGCGCGCAACGCCGGCCCCGACGGCCTCCTGGCCAACGTGAGCAGCATCCATACCGCCAGATAAGCGGGCACCAGCGGGAACGGCAGGTTCCGGCGGGCCAGCCACACCCGGTTCCGGGCCACCATCCGGTGGTAGACCGCGTGCCGGCTCGGCGCGGTCGTCGGATGGAAGAGCACCAGGTCTGACCGGTAATCGATCATCCAACCCGCGTCCAGCGCCCGCCAGGCGAGGTCGGTCTCCTCGTGCGCGTAGAAGAACTCGTCGGGCAACCCCCCGACCTCGGCGAAGACGCGGGTGCGCACCGCGTTGGCGCCACCGAGGAAGGTGGTCACCCGCGAGGAGCGCATCGGGTCGGAGGCGCGCAGCCGGGGCACGTGGCGGCGCTGGGTCACACCGGTGTCCGGGTCGGCGATGCGGAAGCTGATGATGCCGAGCGCGGGGTCGGCGGCGAAGGCCGTACGGCACAGCTCGGCCGTGTCGTCGCCGGCCAGCAGCCCGTCGTCGTCGAGGAAGAGCAGGATGTCCACGTCCCGGCCGCCGGGCCCGAACGCCTCGATGCCCACGTTGCGGCCGGCGGGGATGCCGACGTTCTCCGGCAGCTCCACGGTGCGCACGCCGGCCGGCAGCGGTGGCAGCGGCGAACCGTTGCCCACCACGACCACCTGGACCGGGTCGCCGTGCTGCCGGGCGACCGAGTCGAGGAGGGCCCGCAGCTCGTCGGGGCGGTTGCCCATGGTCAGGACGACCGCGCCGACGGAGAGCCCGGAACCGGCGCTCACTTGAGCCTGCTGGAGGCGAGGATGGACACCAGGTGCAGCAGGGTCTGCACGATGGCGATCGCCGCGAGCACCGCGACCCCGAGGCGCGTGAAGAACAGGTCGCCCCGCGTCAGGTCCAGGAGCGCGACCAGCAGGATGACCAGCGACGCCTCGACGCCACCGACCAGTCGGTGGAACTTCAGCGCGGCGGCGGCCTTGCGGGCCAGCGCGATCCCCGAGGAGCGCGGCGTGGCGGCCTCGTCCTTGACCGCGGGCAGCCCGCTGCGCGCCCGGGCCACGTCGACCAGGTCGGTCTCGGCCTTGATCAGGATCGCGCCGAGGGCGGCCAGCGTGCCGAGGAAGGCCCACATCCAGTTGGTCGAGTCGCCCTCCTGGTGGAAGACGTCGGCCGCCCGGACGCCGAAGCCGACCAGCAGCGCCGCCTCCGAGAGGTAGTGGCCGATCCGGTCCAGGTAGACCCCGGTGATCGAGGTCTGTCCCCGCCAGCGGGCGACCTCGCCGTCCACGCAGTCGAGCAGCAGGTAGAGCTGGATGAGCACGGCACCGAGCAGCGCCCCGGTCAGCCCCGGCACCAGCAGCGCCGCGCCGGCCAGGATGCCGGCGACCACCATCAGGTAGGTGAGCTGGTTGGGCGTGATCCTGGTGTTCACCAGGTACGGGTCGCACCGCAGCGAGATCTCTCGCATGTACAGGCGTCCGGCCCAGTGCTCACCGCTGCGCCGGTCCTTGACACCCTCGGGGTGGACGACCGGACGGAGTTCAGCTACTGACGGTTTTGGCATAGTCGGCGTATGCGTCCCTGATCTCGTCGGTGGAGAGCCCCAGGTGCTCCAAGATCGTGTAGCGCCCTGGGCGGGTCTGCGGCGCGTACTCCACTGCCGTGACGAACTCGTCGGTGGTGAAGCCGATCTCGCTGGGCAGCACGGGCAGCCCGTGCCGCTTGAGGACGTCGACCATCAGGGCCGACATCTCGTGCGCGCCCCGCAGGTACATGGCGAAGGCGGCGCCGAGGCCGCACTGCTCGCCATGCGAGGCGGCGCGCTTGGGGTAGAGCAGGTCGAACGCGTGGTTGATCTCGTGACAGGCGCCCGACGCGGGACGGCTGTCGCCGGCCACCGACATCGAGATCCCGGTCAGCACCAGGCCCTCGGCCAGCACCGTGAGGAACTCGTCGTCCCCGCAGCCGCCGGGGTGCCGCAGCACCGCCTCGCCCGCCTGCCGGGCCATGGCCGCGGCCAGGCCGTCGATCTGCTCGCCGGTCTCGCGGTGCGACAGCTCCCAGTCCGCGACCGCGGAGATGTTGGAGATCACGTCGCCGACGCCCGAGCGGACGAAGCGGATCGGGGCCTCCCGGATCACGTCCAGGTCGATGACGATGGCGATCGGGTTGGGCACGCCGTACGAGCCGCGCCCCGCGTCGTTGTCGAGCGTGGCGACCGGCGAGCACAGGCCGTCGTGCGAGAGGTTCGTGGCGACGGCGACCAGGGGCAGGCCGATCCGCGCCGCGGCGAACTTCGCGCAGTCGATGATCTTGCCGCCGCCCATGCCGACGACCGCGTCGTAGCGCCCCGACTTCATGGCGTCGGCGAGCTTGATCGCGTCGTCGAGCGTGCCCCCGCCGACCTCGTACCAGGAGGCGCCGGGCAGCGCCGGCGCGAACCGCTCGCGCAGCGCCGCGCCGGAGCCGCCGCTGATGGCGATGGCCAGCTTGCCCGAGGCGGAGATCCGCTGGTCGACCAGGAGCCCGGCCAGGTCCTCCAGGGCGCCCGACCTGATGTCGACGACGACCGGCGAGGGGATGAGCCGGGTCAGTACTGGCACGCGATCTCACGTCCCTTGGCGAGGTCGTCGTGGTTGTCGATCTCGACCCACTTGACGTCGCCGATGGGGGCGGTGTCGATGGTGAAGCCGCGGTTCACCAGCTCCTGGTAGCCGTCCTCGTAGTAGAGGTCGGGGTCGCGCTCGAAGGTGGTCTTCAGCGCGTCGGCCAGTTCCTCGGCCGCCTCCGGCTCGATGAGCGTGACGCCGATGTACTCGCCGCTGGCCGTGGCCGGGTCCATCAGCTTGGTGATCTTCTGGACGCCCTTGGCCGGGTCGGTGACGACCTTCATCTCCTCGTCGGCCAACTGCTTGACCGTGTCGAGCGCGAGAATGATCTTCTGGCCCTTGCCGCGCGCGGCGAGCAGCGACTTCTCGACGGAGACCGGGTGCACCGTGTCGCCGTTGGCGAGGATGGCGCCCTGCTTCAGCACCTCACGGGCGCACCACAGGGAGTAGGCGTTGTTCCACTCCTCGGCCTTGTCGTTGTCGATGAGGGTGAGGCGGACGCCGTACTTACGCTCCAGCGCCTCCTTGCGCTCGTACACCGCTTCCTTGCGGTAGCCCACGACGATGGCGACGTCGGTGAGACCCACCTCGGCGAAGTTGCCCAGCGTGAGGTCGAGCACGGTCGTGGTGCCCTCCCCCGCGGGGTCCACGGGCACCAGGGCCTTGGGCAGGGTGTCGGTGTAGGGGCGCAGACGCCGCCCGGCGCCTGCCGCCAGCACGAGGCCGATCATGCGGGTTCTCCTGATTCGTCGTGTACAGCGGGTGCTCCGGAGGAGACCCAGAAGCGGATGCTCTCGATGAGCACCGCCAGCGCCAGGGCGACCGCGAGTGCCGTCAGCGCGATGGTGAAGCCAGTGCCGTGCAGCAGGGCCGCGATGACCGTGACCACCAGGACGCGTCCCTCGTGCCCACCCGTCATCCGCACCAGCCAGGCGGGCGGCGCGCCGGTACCGCCGCGGATGCGGTACACCGTGTCGTAGTGATGGTAGGCGACAGCGGACACCAGTCCGAAAGCAGCGGGCAACGCTCCGTTCACCTCGGAGCGAGCGGCGAGCACGAGGATCGTCACATACTCCGCCGCCCGGAACAGCGGCGGGACCAGCCAGTCCAGGGCGCCCTTGAGCGGCTGCGCCACGGCCAGGCCGGCGCAGAGCGCGTACACCGCGCCGCCGAGCACCGGCCACCAGGTGCCCGGCTCCCCCACCCACAGCGAGCCGACGAGCACCGCTGTGCCCACGGCCGCGAGCAGCGGGGCGGCGAACGGGAGCAGCGCCGCGCGGCGCCAGGGGCCGCGGCCGACCGCCTCGGCCAGCGGGCCCGAGTCGGCGAGCTGGGCGAGCGCGGCGGCGGCCCGGTCGGTGCGCACGGCCGTCCGGCTCAGCGAGCGCAGCACCCGGCCGGCCGTGGTGTAGCAGGCGGCCAGGGCGCAGCCGACGAGCAGCGCGTAGAAGGTGATACGGGGCGTGGTGAGCGCGGTCAGTACGGCGATCATGGCCCAGCGCTCGCCGATCGGCAGCACGACCATGCGCCGGGCCCACACCGTCCAGCCGACGGTGTTGAGCCGGTCGGAGAGGGCGGCGGTGGGACTGTTGTTGCCGGTCGCGTCGTGGTTGGCCTCGTTGAAGGAGAAGTCCACGACGTGTCGGCAGGTCTGGAGGACCATGGCGGCCAGCGCCAGCGTCCACACGTCGTCGCTGCCGCCGCCGCGCGCGGCGCCGATGGCCAGGCCGGCGTAGTACGCGTACTCCTTGGCCCGGTCGAAGGTGGCGTCCAGCCACGCGCCGAGCGTGGAGTACTGGAGCGAGTAGCGGGCGAGCTGGCCGTCGGTGCAGTCCAGCACGAAGGAGGCGATCAGCAGCACGCCCGCGGCGACGAAGCCGGGCCGGGTGCCGGTGGCGGCGCAGCCCGCCGCGACGAGCGCGGTGAGCAGCGACGCGGTGGTGACCTGGTTCGGGGTCAGGCCGCGGCGGGCGCACCAGCGGGCGATGTAGCGCGAGTAGGGGCTGACGAGGAAGGTGGTGACGAAGCCGTCGCGGGCCTTGACCGCGCCGCGCAGCCGCACCTTCTCGTCGTCGACGGCGGCGACGGCCGCCCTGGCGCGGGCGCGCGCCGTCTCGTCGGCGGGCACGGCGGCGACCAGGACGCCGAGCTCGGGCCGGTGCACGGGCACGTCGGCCGCGGCCAGGTCGGCGGCGATGAGGTCGGGCAGGTTGGCCGCGGTCGCCGCGTCGGGGCCGCTCGCGGCGGAGCCGTCGGCCTGGGCAGGGGCGGCGTCGGCGGGGTGCCGCGCGGGCGTCGCGTCGGTGGGCGCGGTGCGCGTGGGTATGGCGCGGGCGTGCGCGGCGCGCACGAGGGCGGCGCGGGCCTCCGGCTGGGCGGTCAGCGCGCCGGTCACGGCGGCGGCCGGAAAGCGCGGGTCGGTCAGCGCCAGGCGCAGCGCGTGCGGGTGGCCGGCGAAGCGGGCGTCGACCAGCGCGACGCGCTGGTGCGCCGGGATGGCGGCCAGTTCGCGGGCGACCTCGGCGGCGTCGGCCGCCTGGCGGACGTCGAAGCCGAGGGTCCGCAGGTCGTCCACGACGGACGGGCCGACGACCGGAGGACCGGTCACAATGGCGGTCGACAGACGAACTCACTCCTTGGCAACTGGCATGGCCGCGCCGGTTCATGGCCGATTCACGCGATGTCCGGGCAGCGGTCGTGACCTGCCCCGACCCGGCTGCGGCGGACAGGGCGTCGGCAGAGGCTATCGGATCACCGAAGGCGACCGTTCACCGCACATTCACTCAAGGATCGAGTGAACGACGGCTTGGTCTGCGCGATCATCATGGTCGATGGCCGCTACCCGCGCCAAACGCCCGTTCGCTCCGGCCGCCGATTTCCGGTCGGTAGGGTGCGGACATGATGTGGCTGATCACCGGCGGTGCCGGATACATCGGGGCGCACGTCGTCGCGGCCATGCGCGCGGCGGGCGAGCGCGTGGTGGTGCTCGACGACCTGACGGCCGGCCGGTCCGACCGGCTGCCGGCGGACGTGCCCGTGGTCCGCGGCTCGGTCCTGGACCGGGAACTCCTTGGCCGGGTGCTGGCCGAGCACGAGGTGGCCGGTGTGGTGCACCTGGCGGCGCGCAAGCAGGTGACGGAGTCCGTCGAGCAGCCCATCCGCTACTACGAGGAGAACGTGCACGGCCTGGCCGTGCTGCTGGACGCGGTGACCGCCGCCGGCGTACGCGCCCTCGTCTTCTCCTCGTCCGCCGCCGTCTACGGCATGCCCGACGTGGACCTGGTCACCGAGGACACCCCGTGCCAGCCGATGAACCCGTACGGCGAGACCAAGCTCGCCGGCGAGTGGCTGGTACGGGCCGCCGGTCGCACGCACGGCATCGCCACGGCCTGCCTGCGGTACTTCAACGTGGCCGGCGCGGCCCGCCCCGAACTCGCCGACACCGGGGTGTCCAACATCGTCCCGATGTTCTTCGACCGGGTCACCACGGGCCGGACCCCGCTGGTCTTCGGCGAGGACTACCCGACCCCGGACGGCACCTGCGTACGGGACTACATCCACGTCTCCGACCTCGCCGACGCGCACCTGGCCGCCGCCCGCTGGCTGGCCGACCGGCCCGCGCCGGGCGACCTGACCGTGAACGTCGGCACCGGCCACGGCGTCTCCGTGCGCGAGATGGCCGAGCTGGTGGCGGAGGTCACGGGGCACGGCGGCCCGGTCGCCGAGGTGGCGCCCCGGCGACCGGGCGACCCGGCGCGCGTGGTGGCCTCGGCGGAGCTGATCGCCAAGGAGCTCGGCTGGTCCGCCCGGCACGACGTACGCGAGATGGTCACCTCCGCCTGGCGGGGCTGGCAGCACCACCGGGGCCAGACCGGCTGAGACGCCGCTCACGGTGCCGTGGGTGCGCCGGCGCACCCACGGCACCGCGGCGCGCCGGACGGCAGCGGAGTGGCACCGCTCGTCGGAGCGCGGCGAGCGCACCGGCCGCGCCCGCGCGCCGCCGGTGACCAGCGGCTGGGCGGGTGGCACGACCCGCGCCGGGCCGCCGGGCGCGCCGCCGGCCGCGCATGCCGCGCGCCGCCACCCTCACCACATCGCATCTGTGCAGGTCACGGCACATGACAACGGTATTCAGCGCCGCGTTGCAATCACCCCCCGTCGCACCGTTCACTGAGATCGGCGCCGGTCCGCGGCGGCCGGAGCGAGTCCGATGTGGAGGCACTTCATGGGCGCTGGGCATCAGCACGGGCACTCCCACGGGAGCCCGCCGGCCGGGGCGACGGGCACCGCTGCCGCCGCCTACCGGGGGCGGCTGCGCATCGCGCTCGGCATCACCCTCTCGGTGATGGTGCTGGAGATCCTGGGCGGCCTGATGGCCGGCTCGCTGGCGCTGCTCGCGGACGCCGGGCACATGGCCACGGACGCGGTGGGCCTGGCCATGGCGCTGCTCGCGATCCACTTCGCCAACCGACCGCCGAGCCCGCGCCGCACCTTCGGCTACGCGCGCGCCGAGATCCTGGCCGCGCTCGCCAACTGTCTGCTGCTGCTCGGCGTCGGCGGCTACATCCTGTACGAGGCGATTAGCAGGTTCCGCACGCCGGCCGCCACCGAGGGCGGGCTGACCCTGGTGTTCGGCGCGATCGGCCTGGTCGCGAACATGATCTCGCTGTCCCTGCTGCTACGCGGCCAGCGCGACAGCCTCAACGTGCGCGGCGCCTTCCTCGAAGTACTCGCCGACGCGCTGGGCTCGGTGGCGGTGCTGCTCTCGGCCGGGGTGATCATGGCGACCGGCTGGCAGGCCGCCGACCCCATCGCCTCGCTGGTCATCGCGGTGATGATCGTGCCGCGCACCTGGAAGCTATTCCAGGAGACGCTGAACGTGCTGCTTGAGGCCGCCCCCAGGGACGTGGACATGGCCGAGGTACGCGCGCACATCCTGGGGCTGCCCGACGTGGAGGACCTCCACGACCTCCATGTGTGGACGATCACCTCGGGGATGCCCGTCCTGTCGGCACATGTCGTCGTACGTCAGGATGCGCTGGATTCGGTGGGCCATGAGAAGTTGCTGCACGAGTTGCAGGGCTGCCTGGGCGAGCACTTCGACGTGGATCACTGCACGTTCCAGCTGGAGCCGAGCGGACATGCCGCGCACGAGGCCAAGTTGTGCCACTGACGTGTGCCCCTGTCATACGGCAAACTGGGTGGCCGAAGCCCGACGACGAGGATGGACATGCCGACCACACCAGCCAACGGCCGCTCCACCGACAGCGCGGCGGCATCCGTGCCCGCCTCCGCTGCGCAACCGATCATGCTCGAACTGGTCGATGAGGACGGCAACACGATCGGGACCGCGGAGAAGCTCTCCGCCCACCAGGCACCGGGCCAACTGCACCGCGCCTTCTCCGTGTTCCTCTTCGACGACCGCGGCCGGCTGCTGCTCCAGCAGCGCGCGCTGAGCAAGTACCACTCCCCCGGCGTGTGGTCGAACACCTGCTGCGGCCACCCGTACCCGGACGAACCCCCCTTCGTGGCCGCCGCCCGGCGGACCGGCGAGGAGTTGGGCGCGGCCCCGCTGCTGCTGCGCGAGGCCGGCCGGGTGCGCTACAACCACCCGGACCCCGCGTCGGGCCTGGTCGAGCAGGAGTACAACCACCTGTTCGCGGGGCTGATCGGGACCGACCTGCGGCCCGACCCGGAGGAGATCGCCGACACGGCGTTCGTCACGCCCGACGAGCTGGACAAGCTGCGCGCGGAGCGGACGTTCTCGGCCTGGTTCATGGACGTGCTGGACACCGCGCGGCCCACGATCCGGGAGATCACGGGCGCCGCGGCGGGCTGGTAGGGGCGAGCGGCAGCGCGGCCCACACGACCTTGCCGCCGCTGGCGGTGTGCTCGACGTCGTAGCTGCCGCCGACCTCGTCGGCGACCGCCTTCACCAGCAGGAGCCCCCGACCGCCGGTCTGGCCCTGGTCCGCGACCAGGGCCTTCGGTCGGTAGGGGTGGTTGTCCTCGACCGCGACGCGCACCCACGCGCGGCCGATGGAGACCTCCACGGCGATCTCGGGCGAGAGCAGCGCCGCGTGCTTGACGGCGTTGGTGACCAGTTCGGAGACGATCAGCAGCAGGGACTGCAGGACGTCGTCACCGACGGGGACGCGCTGGTTCCTGAGGAGGTCGCGCACCGCGTGCCGCGCCTGGGGCACGGCCGCCTCCTCGGTCTTGGCCGTGAAGCGCCAGACCCCCTCGTACGCGACGGCTCTCCGGGGCGGGGCCTGCCCTGGGTCAGGCGGGACGCTCCCGAGGATCTCCATGTCCGATACCCACCCATCGCCGCAGCTCGACACTGGGGACGAGTGTTGGGAATGCGCGGGGCCACACCGGCCAACTGAACACAAGTCAGCGCCTATCGATACCTTTTGACCGGTTGAGGGCCCCTCGCGCACTCATGCGACACATCTTGTCCGCTCCCTGTGGGGCACGTTGATCGCCATCCGGGGCCCGACCGTCGCGTCGCCGGCGCGACCACGGCGGCCCGCTGGCCGGTTCGGACGCGGCGGCGCCGGGGGCGGGTCCCGTGGCCTCGGCGGCGCCCCGCGCGCCGGGCCGCCGCCCGCGCGCCTCGGTCGGTTCCGCACGGCGCGGGGCGCGCGCGAGGGATCGCGGCGCGACGCGCACCACCGTTGCCCGACCGCCCGGCCGCCCGGTCGCCCGTCACACCGGCGCACGCGCACTGGCGGAAACCACACCCCCGTAGAGGCGTGACCGGCCCGCCTCGCCGGCCCCGACGAGCCCCACGCGGGCCCGGCGCGGCGCGGGCGGGCGCCTCTCGAACGCCGCGGAGGCCACCGTCACCCGGTGGCGCCGGCCCCACTCATCCGGGTGGTCTTGACGCCCGACGGTCACGGCGCCCCACGCCCGGGGCGCCGCGCGGTCCCTGCGCGGGGCGCCGCCGCGCGCGCCGCCGCCCCCGCCGCGACCAGGCAAATTGCCCCCTCTAGGCGCCGTTGGGGACTTTGCCCCGGGCTCGCGGACAGGGGAAGTGATCTCTTCCACTCAGCCGACGATGCGATCTTCGCCGTAGCCTTCCGGCCACCCGGATACGATCCGCGCATGGAGCCTTGCCTGCTGTATTCGGTCACCGACGGCATCGCGACCGTCATGATCCACAATCCCGCCAAGCGCAACGCGATGACCTACGACATGTGGCGCGAACTACCCCCACTCCTCGACAAGCTCACGGTGGACCCGCACGTGCGGGCCCTGGTGTTGACCGGCGACGGGGACACGTTCTGCGCGGGCGCGGACATCGGCTCCCTGATCGAGCGGGGCGAGGAGGCCCAGGGCCTCGCGGTCTCGGCCGAGGAGGCGTTGGCGACGTTCCCCAAGCCCACCCTCGCCGCGGTGCGCGGCTACTGCGTGGGCGGCGGCTGTCAGCTCGCCACCGCCTGTGACCTGCGCTTCGCCACCGACGACAGCGCCTTCGGCATCACGCCGGCCAAGCTCGGCATCGTCTACCCCGCCTCCTCCACGGCCCGCCTGGTGAGCCTGGTCGGGCCGGCCACGGCCAAGCAGTTGCTGTTCTCGGCCGAGTTGATCAACGCCCAGCGGGCCCATCTGCGCGGCCTGGTGGACGAGGTGTTCGCGCCGGAGGACTTCGACCACGAGGTCGCCCGCTTCGCCCGCGTGCTGGCCTCCCGGTCGCAGCTCACCCAGGCCGCCGCCAAGGAGTTCGCCGCGGGCCCCGTCGACCCCGAGCGCACCGCCTACTGGACCGAGCAGGCCCGGACCAGCGATGACACCGTCGAGGGCGTCACCGCCTTCCTGGAGCACCGGGCGCCGCGCTTCAGTTGGACACTGCCCGCCAGTTGACCCACCGGCCGGGCGCGGGACGGCGGGGCCACCCGCCGGGGCCCCATTGAGGCCACCCGCCGAGGTAGGCCGCCCGACGGCAGGGCCGGGGCGAGCGGGCGACGGGGGGCTGAGGACGTGCCCCGTGGCTCTCCCGCGACCGGCTACCTGCGGGTAACGTGCCGGGCATGACCTCACTCCCCGAGCGCGCCGGCCGCCACTGCCACCAGGTGCTCAACCCCCTCCACTCCTGTACGTACTTCGCCCCCGAGTTCACCGACGAACTCGGGCGGATAGGCGTCAAGGAGCGCGCCGCGTACTTCGCCGCCCGGTCCGCCCCGCTGGGCCGGGTGGGTGCCGGCACGGTGACCGCGACCTTCTACAACTTCAAGTACGACTGGGTCGCCCAGCACGTGCCCGCCGTCTGGGACGTGACGACGCCCGAGGCGGTCATCGAGGCCCGCCTCGCCGCCGCCGACGGCACGCTGCGCCGGCTCCTGGGCGCGGAGGTGATCGCCTCGCCGGAGATGGCCGAGGCCGCCGAACTCGCGCTGCGCGCCACCGAGGCGTGCGGCCGGGCCGCCCGCCCGCTGTACGCGGCCCACGCCGAACTGGCCGTCCCCGACGCGCCACACCTGGCGTTCTGGCACGCCGCGACGCTGCTGCGCGAGCACCGCGGCGACGGCCACCTGGCCGTGCTCGTCGCCGCCGAACTCGACGGCCTGGAGGCCGTGGTCTCGCACACCGCCAGCGGGTTCGGCGTGGCGCCCACGTGGGCCCGTACGATGCGCGGCTGGTCCGAGGAGGAGTGGGTGGCGGCCCAGGAGCGGCTGCGCGGGCGTGGGTTGCTGGCGGCCGACGGCGAGTTGACGCCGGCGGGGACCGCGCTGCGCAAGGAGCTTGAGGTCGAGACCGACCGGCTGGACCGGGCGCCGTACGAGCACCTGGGCGCGGCGGGCGTGGCGCGGCTGACGGAGCTGGCCACGGCCTTCGCCTCGACGGCCATGGCCGCGGGCGCGTTCCCGGCCGACTTCCTGGGCAAGGGCTGAGCCGAAAGCCGGTACGGCGCGCCGGAGTACGGGCCGGATGCGGTTTACCGACCGCGGTTGGGGTTACTCGGGGTCACGAGCCACGGGGCGTCCTGGCGGGCGCATCGTGGGCGCAGACAAGGAGGATTCCGTGTTCCGTGCCATCGCAGATGTCCTGCGTACCATCGGTGGCGCCATCGCCACCGTGGTGACGCTCCCCTTCCGCGTGCTCGCTCGGCTCTTCGGCGGAGCGTCGCGTGGTGGCCCACGCCGACGCGGGGTGTGAGCACACGTCGGTGGGTGACGACCTGACCCCGCCCGCGAAGTACCGCACTCCACGCGCCTGACCGCAGCCGCCCGGCCCTCGTGCCGGGCGGCTGCGGTGTGCTGGGCGCGAGCGGGGTGATGCGGCTGGGTGCGGGGTGATGGGCGGGGGCGATCGGTCGCGGGCGGGGTGGATCGGGGGCTTGGCGGGTGTGAAGCGCGGGAGGTGCGGAGCGCGGGAGGTGCGGGGGCGCGCCGCGCCCGGGGCGCGGCGGCCCGTGGGGCCGGCGGGTGTCGTGTCGGGGCGGGCGCGGGTACGGTCCGCCTCTCATCCGGCGGCCGAGCGGTCCGGTGTCGCCGCGTTGTCGTACCCACCTGCCACAATGCAGGTCGCGGTGCAGAGACGAAAGCGGAGCGTGAAGTGACGACGTCCATCGAAGGCCGGATCGCCGAAGAGCTTGGGGTGCGGGAGCGGCAGGTGAAGGCCGCCGTCGAGCTGCTGGACGGCGGTTCGACCGTGCCGTTCATCGCGCGCTACCGCAAGGAAGCGACCGAGATGCTCGACGACGCGCAGTTGCGCGCCCTTGAGGAACGGTTGCGCTATCTGCGCGAGCTGGAGGAGCGGCGGGCGGCGATCCTGGAGTCGGTCCGCTCGCAGGGCAAGCTCGACGCGGAGGTGGAGGCGCGCATCCTGGCCGCCGACTCCAAGGCGCGGCTTGAGGACGTCTATCTCCCGTTCAAGCCCAAGCGGCGCACCAAGGCGCAGATCGCCCGGGAGGCCGGGCTCGAACCGCTGGCCGACGGGTTGCTCGCCGACCCGTCGGTGGAGCCGCGCGTCGCCGCCGAGGCGTTCGTGGCCGCCGACCGGGGCGTCGCCGACACGGCAGCCGCCCTCGACGGCGCGCGGGCCATCCTCACCGAGCGGTTCGGTGAGGACGCGGACCTGATCGGCGAGTTGCGCGAGCGCATGTGGCAGCGTGGCCGGGTGGCGGCGAAGGTGCGCGAGGGCAAGGAGGAGGCGGGCGCGAAGTTCGCCGACTACTTCGACTTCGCCGAGCCGTTCACGGAGCTGCCCTCACACCGGGTGCTGGCCATGTTCCGCGGCGAGAAGGAGGAGGTCCTCGACCTCACCCTGGAGCCGGAGGAGCCGTCCGACGAGCCGGGCCCCAGTTCGTACGAGCAGATCATCGCGCGCCGCTTCGGCATCGCCCAGCGCGGCCGGCCCGCCGACGGCTGGCTGGCCGACACGGTGCGCTGGGCCTGGCGCACGCGGGTGCTGGTGCACCTCGGCATCGACCTGCGGCTGCGGCTGCGGCAGGCGGCGGAGGACGAGGCGGTGCGGGTGTTCGCGGCCAACCTGCGCGACCTGCTGCTGGCCGCCCCCGCGGGCACGCGGGCGACCATGGGCCTCGACCCCGGCTTCCGTACGGGCGTGAAGGTGGCCGTCGTGGACGCCACGGGCAAGGTGGCCGCCACCGAGACCATCTACCCGCACGTGCCGCAGCAGAAGTGGGACGCCGCGCTCGCCACGCTGGCCCGCCTCGCCAAGGAGCACCAGGTCGAGCTGATCGCCATCGGCAACGGCACGGCGTCGCGCGAGACCGACAAGCTGGCGGGCGAGCTGTGCGACAGCCACCCGGAGCTGCGGCTCACCAAGGTGATGGTCTCCGAGGCCGGCGCGTCCGTGTACTCGGCCTCGGCGTTCGCCTCCCAGGAGTTGCCTGGCATGGACGTGTCGCTGCGCGGCGCGGTGTCCATCGCGCGCCGGCTCCAGGACCCGCTCGCCGAACTGGTCAAGATCGACCCCAAGTCGATCGGCGTCGGTCAGTACCAGCACGACCTGTCCGAGGTGAAGCTCTCCCGCTCGCTGGACGCGGTGGTGGAGGACTGTGTGAACGGCGTGGGCGTGGACGTCAACACGGCCTCGGCGCCGCTGCTCGGCAGGGTCTCCGGGATCAGCACGTCGCTCGCCGAGAACATCGTGGCGCACCGCGACTCCAACGGCCCGTTCCGCAACCGCAAGGCGCTCAAGGACGTGGCCAGGCTCGGCCCGAAGGCGTACGAGCAGTGCGCGGGCTTCCTGCGCATCCGTGGCGGGGACGACCCGCTGGACGGCTCCAGCGTGCACCCCGAGGCGTATCCGGTGGTGCGCCGCATGGTGGCCTCGGCCGGCGGCGACGTGGGCTCGCTGATCGGCAACACCGCGGTGCTGCGCCGACTGGACCCGGCGGAGTTCGTCAACGACTCCTTCGGGCTGCCGACGGTGACCGACATCCTCAGGGAGTTGGAGAAGCCCGGGCGTGACCCGCGGCCGGCGTTCAGGACGGCCACCTTCAAGGAGGGCGTCGAGAAGCTCGGCGACCTGACGCCGGGGATGTTGCTCGAGGGCGTGGTGACCAACGTGGCCGCGTTCGGCGCGTTCGTGGACGTCGGCGTGCACCAGGACGGCCTGGTGCACGTCTCGGCGATGTCGAAGACGTTCGTGAAGGACCCGCGGGACGTGGTCAAGCCAGGCGACATCGTGCGGGTCAAGGTGCTCGACGTGGACGTCCCGCGCAAGCGGATCTCGCTGACGCTGCGGCTCGACGACGAGCCCGTGCGGGGCGGTGAGCGCGACGGCGAGCGGGCCGAGCGCGGCGGCGCCCGTCGAGGCGCCCCGCAGCAGCGGCAGCGCGGCCCGGGCAGCGGCGGGGGCCAGGGCGCCCGCGCGGGCGGCGGCCAGGGGGCCCGCTCCGGTGGCGGCCAGCGCGCCGGGGCCCGTCGTGACGCCGCGCCGGCCAGCGGCGCCATGGCCGACGCGCTGCGCCGCGCGGGCCTGGTGGACCCGGGGCGCGGCTGAGCGGCGGCGCGTTCGCGGGCGCCCTCGCGCTCCCGCGAGCGCGCCCGGAGGGGCGGGCGGCGGATGCCCAGCGGCTGGCCCGCCGGCCGGACATCCGCCGCGCCCGCCGTCGCCTCAGTCCACCGGGGGCAGCGCGCCCAGCCAGTCGAGCAGCATGCGGGTGACCTCGTCGGGGCGCTCCTGCTGGACCCAGTGGCCGCAGCCGTCGATGAGGTGGCAGGCGGTCAGGGCGGGCAGCGTGCGGTCGAACGCCGCGATGGCGTCGGCCATCCAGGTGGTGGAGGCGTCGCGCGTGCCGCCGATGAACAGGGCGGGCCGGGTGATCGGGGCGCCGTCCCGGTCGGCGAGGTCGGCCCAGTCGCGGTCGATGGCGCGGTAGCGGGAGAGCGCCCCGGCCAGCCCGGTGCGCTCGAACTCGCCGGCGTACGTGTCCAGGTCCGCGCTGCTCAGCCAGGCGGGCGCGCGGTCGCCGGGGAAGCGGTCCCGCATCCGCCCGCCTTGCGGGACGAGGTACGGGCTGGGGGCGTCGGCCGGGGGCATGGTGTCGGCCGAGAGCGCCGCGTAGAACCCGGCGAGCCAGCCCCGTACGTCGGGCTCGATCTCGGCCTCGGCCCGGCCGGGGCGCTGGAAGTAGCTGACGTAGAACTCCTCGTCGCCGCCGATCCCCGCGAACGCGTCGGTGGGCTTGACCGGGCCGCGCGGCGCGTAGGGCACGCTGAGCATGCCGACGGCGGTGAAGACGTCGGGGCGCAGCAGCGCCGCGTGGGCCGCGATGTTCGCGCCCCAGTCGTGCCCCACGATCACCGCGGTCCGCTCGCCCAGTCCCTCGACCACGGCGGTGGCGTCGGCGACGAGTTCCACCATGCGGTACGCCTCGACGGCCGACGGCTTGCTGGAACGGCCGTAGCCGCGTACGTCGACGGCCACGGCGCGGTAGCCGGCGGCGGCGAGGGCGGGCAGTTGGTGGCGCCAGGAGTACCAGGACTCGGGGAACCCGTGGACCAGCAGCACCAGCGGCCCGCTGCCGCACTCCGCGACGTGGGTGCGGCCGGCGGGCGAGGGTACGAGCCGATGCGTGACCGGTCGCGACGGGTGGGACTGGACCATGGGGGCCTCCGGTGCGAAGAGGGTGGAACGTGAACCCGCTGCCGCGGGGTGCGCACACCGGCACGACGGCGCGACGCCGCCGGGCACGGTGCGGGGCCGCGACGCGTCGAGCCGCTGCCGTCCGCACGGGTTCGATCATCGAGGCCCCGGCGACGGCACCGCGAGCGGCTTTGCCGAATGGGCAAACGGCTCTCGCCGGGTGGCGGGGCGGGTTCAGCGCGCCTTCTTCCCCACGCCGGCCCGACCGTACGACCGCACGCTGTGGTCGGCGGCCGGTCGCTCGGCCGTCAGATCGACGATCGCGTCGCGGCCGAACAGCCTGGCGGCGGAGACGGGCAGTCCGGGCGGATCCGGCGGCCCGCACGGTCGCCCGGGCCGGCGCGTGCCGCCGCGAGGTACAGTGGTCGAGTCCTGTTGTCTCCGATTGAGGTGGACGTTGCGCATCTGAGGTTCGCGACCATCGCGCGGTACGGCCCCGGCCGTACGCCTACCACGTTGAGCTGGCTCTCTCGCCGCCCGTGGTCCGCGCGGATGCGACCTCGGTGCCCGAGCCGTCCCGACCCGTCGGACGGCCGCGCTCCCCCCTTCCGGTTCCGGCCCGGTCGCCGCGTGGTGCTCGCATACGAAGCCCCCGTTCCTGCGCTTGTGACTGCGAGATCACCATGGCCCATTCACCTTCCTCTGCTTCCTCTGGTTCTTCTGCTTCCTCCCACTCCTCCCCCGCCGCCGTGACCTGCTCGGCCCTGACGTTCCGGTGGCCTGACGGCACGCCGGTCTTCGACGGGCTCTCCTTCACCGTCGGCCGGGGCCGCACCGGGCTGGTCGGCGGCAACGGCACCGGTAAGTCCACGCTGCTGCGGCTGCTGGCCGGCCAACTGAGCCCGGCCAGCGGCTCGGTGGCCCTGCGTGGCAGCCTCGCCTACCTGCCACAGAACATCACCCTCGACACGGAGCTGCGCGTCGACCAGGCGCTGGGCATCGCCGAGCGGCGCGCCGCGCTGCGCGCCATCGAGTCGGGCGACGCGCGCGAGGAACACTTCGACACGATCGGCGACGACTGGGACATCGAGGAGCGGACCCAGGCGACGCTGGGCCCGCTCGGCCTCGGCGACATCGAACTCGACCGCACGGTGGGCCAGTTGTCCGGCGGGGAGACCGTCCTGCTCCGGCTGGCCGCGCTGCTCATCGAGCGCCCCGACATCCTGCTCCTCGACGAGCCGACCAACAACCTGGACCTGTTCGCCCGGCGCCGGCTCTACGACGCGGTCGACTCCTGGCGCTCCGGCGTGCTGGTGATCGTCAGCCACGACCGCGACCTGTTGGCGCGCGTGGACCGCGTCGCCGAGCTGCGCTCCGGTTCGGTGACCTGGTACGGGGGGAACTGGGCCCAGTACGAGCAGGCGCTCGCCACCCAGCAGGAGGCCGCCGAGCGCACCCTGCGGGCGGCCGAGGCGCAGGTGCGCAAGCAGAAGCGCGAGCTGGAGGAGACCCAGATCAAGGTGGCCCGCCGCGAGCGGCACAGCAAGAAGATGGACGCCCAGCGGCGCGCGCCCCGGATCGTCGCGGGAGAGCGCAAGCGCTCCGCGCAGGAGTCGGCGGACAAGCTCCGGGGCGTGCACGAGGAGCGGCTCAGCGAGGCGCGCGAGCGGCGCGAGGAGGCGGCGGACGCGCTCCGTAACGACGCCGAGATCCGGGTCAGCCTGCCGCACACCGCCGTGCCGGCCGGCCGCACGGTCCTGAGCCTGCGCGCGCTGCGGCCCCGGTACGGCCGGCTGCGCGAGGGTGACCTGCACGTGCACGGGCCCGAGCGGATCGCGCTCGTCGGGCGCAACGGCGCCGGCAAGACGACCCTGCTCCGTACCATCGCCGGGACGCTGCCGGCGCTGTCGGGCGAGGCCACGGCGCACGTGCCGCTGCGCTTCCTGCCCCAGCGGCTCGACGTGCTGGACGAGGAGTTGAGCATCGCGGAGAACGTGGCCCGGATGGCCCCGGGCGTCGGCGACCAGGAGATCCGCTCGCAGCTCGCGCGGTTCCTGTTCAGGGGCGCGCGTGCCGCGCAGCCGGCCGGGACGCTGTCGGGTGGGGAGCGCTTCCGGGCCGCGCTGGCCGCGACGATGCTCGCCGCGCCGGCCCCGCAGTTGCTGATGCTGGACGAGCCGACCAACAACCTCGACCTGGCCAGCGTGCGCCATCTGAGCGGCGCCCTCGACTCCTTCCAGGGCGCCCTGCTGATCGCCAGCCACGACCTGGCCTTCCTCCAGTCGATCGGCATCACGCGCTGGCTGTTCGTGGACACCGCGCTGCGCGAGACGACGGCCGACGAGGTGTACGGCCTGCTGGAGGCGTCCGACACACCCGAGGAGCCCGACACGTCCGACACACCCGAGGCGTCCGCGGCGGCCGAGGCTCCGTAGGCGGGGGCGCCGGCCGCCGTGCGCCCGGGCGGCGCGGGCGCGCGGGGGCGGGGTCGTGCGGCGACGCGGGCGGGACGCGCTGGTTCACTGGTGCCGGCGCGTTCCGCCCGCCGCCGGTCGCCGGTCGCCGGTCGCCGGCCGTCAGGCGACACGGGCCGTCGGTCGGCGCGGGCCGTGGCCCGGGGCTGACCGACCGGCCGCCTGCGACGGGCGCCCGTGCCGGGACAGGGTTGAGGAGCGAGCCGGCGACCGGCCGGCGGGATGACCACAGGACCGAGGACGAGGAGACCAGCCATGCCCGACGCATCGCACGTCGCGGGGATCACCGTGCCCGACAGCACGCTCGCCAGGGAGGCCACCGACCTGGTGCGCACGGTGACCTCCGACCTGATCTACCACCACTCCCGCCGGGTGTTCCTGTTCGGCAGCCTGCTGGGGCGCGAACGCGGCCTGGAGTGCGACCCCGAGCTGCTCTACGTCGGCGCGATGTTCCACGACCTGGGCCTGGGCGAGGAGTTCCGTACCAGCGGGCGGCGCTTCGAGGTGGACGGGGCGGAGGAAGCCGCGAGGTTCCTGCGCTCCCGCGCGGTCCCCGAGGACGCCGTACGCCGGGTGTGGACGGCCATCGCCCTGCACACCACGCCCGGCGTGCCGGAGTTCATGGAACCCGAGGTCGCGCTGGTCACCGCGGGGGTGGAGTACGACGTGCTCGGCATCGACTACGAGCGCGTCAGCGCGGACGACCGGGCCGAGATCACCGCGCTGCACCCGCGCCCGGACTTCAAGCGGCGCATCCTGGCGGCGTTCACCGAGGGCATCGCGCCCAAGCCGGAGACCACGTTCGGCAACGTGAAGGCGGACGTGCTCGCGCATTTCGTGCCCGGCTTCCAGCGCGGCGACTTCGTCACCGTCATCGAGAACTCACCCTGGCCGGAGTGAGCCCCCTGCCCCGGCCGGGCCGGGACGGGCGTGGCCGGGCCGCGTCGCCACCCCGGGCCCGGAGCGACGCCCCGGCCCGGGCCACGGCGCGGCCCGCCGTCAGACCTCGCTGACCTGTCCGTCAGCCACCTCGATCCGGCGCGTGGTGTGCACGGCGTCCAGCATCCGACGGTCGTGGGTGACCAGCAGCAGGGTGCCGTCGTACGAGGCGAGCGCCGACTCCAGTTGCTCGATGGCGGGCAGGTCCAGGTGGTTGGTCGGCTCGTCGAGCACGAGCAGGTTCACGCCCCTGGCCTGGAGAAGCGCCAGGGCGGCGCGGGTGCGCTCGCCCGGCGAGAGGGTGTGCGCCGGGCGCAGCACGTGGTCGGCCTTGAGCCCGAACTTGGCCAGCAGCGTGCGCACCTCGGCCGGCTCCAGTTCGGTGGCGACGGCGCCGAAGGTGTCCAGGAGCGATCCGGTACGGGTGTCCGCGGCGCGCGAGCGCCCCGGCCGCGCGCCGTCGCCCACGGCCTGCCCCGCGCCGGCGCTCTGGTCCGGTCGGCCCGGGGCGTCGGCCGGGTCGGGACCGTCGTCGAAGAGTTGGGCGCGGGCCTGGTCCACCTCGCCGACGATCACGCCGGAGCCCAGGGAGGCGTGCCCCTCGTCCAGCGGCAGCCGGCCGAGGAGGGTGGCGAGCAGGGTGCTCTTGCCGGAGCCGTTGGCCCCGACGATGGCCACCCGGTCCGCCCAGTCGATCTGGAGGTCCACCGGGCCGAAGGTGAAGCCGCCGCGCCGCACGCGGGCCCCGCGCAGGGTGGCCACCACCGAGCCCGAGCGGGGCGCGGCGGCGATCTCCATGCGCAGCTCCCACTCCTTGCGCGGCTCCTCCACCTCGTCGAGCCGCTCAAGGAGTCGTTCGGTCTGCCGGGCCTTGGCCGCCTGCTTCTCGGTGCTCTCGACGCGCGCGTTACGCAGCAGCTTGTCGCCATCGGTGGCCTTGCGGCGCGCGTTGCGCACGCCCTTGTCCATCCAGGCGCGCTGGGTGCGGGCCCGCTCCTCCAGGCCGGCGCGGGTCTGCGCGTACTGCTCGTACCGCTCCCTGGCGTGCCGGCGCGCGGTCTCGCGCTCCTCCAGGTAGGCGGTGTAGCCGCCGCCGAAGAGGGTGAACCGCTGCTGGACGACGTCGAGTTCGAGGACCTTGTCGACCGTGCGGGCCAGGAACTCGCGGTCGTGGCTGACCAGGACGGTGCCGGCGCGCAGCCCGCGGACGAAGTCCTCCAGGCGGCTCAGGCCGTCGAGGTCCAGGTCGTTGGTGGGCTCGTCGAGCAGGAACACGTCGTACCGGCTGAGCAGCAGCGAGGCGAGTCCGGCGCGGGCCGCCTGGCCGCCGGAGAGTGCGGTCATCGGCCGGTCGAGGCCGACCGCGAGGCCGAGCCCGGCGGTGACGCTCTCGGCCCGCTCGTCCAGGTCGGCGCAGCCGAGCGCGAGCCAGCGCTCCCACGCGGTGGCGTACGCGTCGTCGGCGCCCGGACGCTCGGCCGCCAGCGCCTCGGTGGCGGCGTCCAGCGCGGCCTGCGCGGCGGCGACCCCGGTGCGGCGGGCGAGGAAGTCGCGTACGGTCTCGGCGCCGGTCGCCGGGTCGGAGCCGCCGGTACGCCGCCGCTCGTGCTCCTGCGGCAGGTAGCCGATGGTGCCGTGCGGCGGACTGAGCGTGACGCTCCCCTCCGCGGGCTCGGCCAGCCCCGCGAGGAGGCGCAGCAGGGTGGACTTCCCCGCTCCGTTGGCGCCGACCAGGCCGATGGTGTCGCCGGGGCCCACGACGAGGTCGAGCCCGGAGAAAAGGGTGCGGTCGCCGTGCCCGGCAGCGAGGTTCTTGGCAACGAGGGTGGCAGTCATCAGGCGGCGATCCTAACGGCGGGGTGCGGCGGGACGCTCGCCGATATCCGCCGCCCCGCGCGACGGGCCGGCCGCGCGGGGAGCCGAGCCACGGGTGGGGTCTCGCGTGGGGCGCGGCGAGCGGATAGCGTCCGCGCATGGTGAGCATGGTGCGCGACGTGATCGTGGTGGGCTCCGGGGTCATCGGCCTGACCTGCGCCGTTACGTTGGCGGAGGGTGGGTTCGGGGTGTCCGTGTGGAGTCGGGACCCGGCGGCTGAGACGACGTCGGCGGTGGCGGGCGGGCTGTGGTGGCCGTACCGCATCGAGCCGGCGGAGGCCGCGGGCCGCTGGTCGGTGGCCTCCCTGGCCGAGCTGACCGCCCTGGCCGCCGACCCGGGCGAGACGGGGGTGCGGTTCGCCGACGGCACGCACGCCGGGCTGGGCCGTGCCGGCCTCGGGGCGTGGGCGGACGAGGTGCCGGGGTTGCGCCCGGCCGCGCCGGCCGAGTTGCCCGCGGGGTACGCCACCGGCCTGCGGGCCCGCGTGCCGCTGATCGACATGCCCACCCACCTGCGGTACCTGGAGCGGCGGCTGGTCGCGGCCGGCGGCACGGTGGAGCGCCGGGCGCTGGCCTCGCTCGCGGAGGCGGGGCGACGGGCGCCGGTGGTGGTGAACTGCTCGGGGCTCGGCGCCCGGGAGTTGGTGCCCGACCCCGAGGTGCACCCGGTGCAGGGGCAGGTCGTGGTGGTGGAGAACCCGGGGCTCGCCGAGTGGCTGGTGGCGGCCGACCCGGTGGCGGCGGAGACGCTGTACGTGCTGCCGCAGCCGTACGGGGTGGTGCTCGGGGGCACGGCCCGGCCGCACGCCTGGGAGCTGCGGCCCGACCCCGCGACGGCCGAGGCGATCGTGGCGCGCTGCACCCGGGTCCGGCCGGAGTTGGCCGGCGCGCGCGTGGTCGACCACCGGGTGGGGCTGCGGCCCGCGCGCCCGCGGGTGCGGCTCGCGGTGGAGGAGTTGCCGGGCGGCGCGCGATGCGTGCACAACTACGGGCACGGCGGCGCGGGCGTCACCGTGGCCTGGGGTTGCGCCCGCGAGGCGGCGGCGCTGGCGACGGCGTAGCCGCGCGCCGGGGCGCCGGGCCGGGCGCCCCGTGTCCGCCGACGCGGGTGCGGGGTGCCCCCCGCGAGTCCGACGGCAGGGCCTTGGGACCGCCGGACTCGCGGGGAGCACGATCGTGAGGCCGGCGCGAGGCCGGCGGGGCCCGCCGCACGGGCCGGGCCGGGCCGCGCCGCGCTGTCGAGGCGCGGACGCCCGGGGCGCGGGCTCCTGCCGGTCGCGGCGGCGCGGGCCCGATGGGTCAGCGGGGGCGGGCGCCGAGCAGGGTGATCAGCCCGTCGGCGAGGGCGCCCCGCCAGCAGGCGTGGTCGTGGCCGCCGTTGAACTCGGTGCCCGTCACCGGGTAGTCGCGGGCCCGCAGCGCCGCCCGCAGGCCACGGGTGAGTTCCAGCAGCCGCCCCTCGTACAGCCCCACGTCGAGGTGGAGCCGCAGTTCGCGTGGGGCGCCGTCGGCGTACCGGCGCGTGATCCAGGGCACCGGGTCCGCCTCCGGCTCGCCCGCCGGGTGCCAGGGCAGTGCGGCGGACTGGGCCAGCACGTTGCCGAACCGCATGGGCGCGGCGTAGCCGGCGTACAGCGCGCTCACGCCGCCGAGCCCCTGGCCGGCGACGACGGTTCGAGCCGGGTCGTAGGTGACCGGCCAGCGGGCGGCGGCCCACGGCAGCAACTCCGTTGCCAGGAAGGCGACCTGGGCGTCGTGGCCGTCGAACTCCCGGGACCGGGTGGCCTCGTCCGCTCGGTCCCGGGAGTCCGGCGCGAGCACGAGCAGCGGGGGCAGCAGGCCGACGGCGATGAGTCGGTCGAGCGCGGACTCGAAGCCGAGTCGGCCGAACCACGTGTCGCCGTCGAGCAGCACCACCACGTCGGTCTCCTCGGGCAGCGGCCCCGGCGGCTCGTACACCCACACGTCGCGCTCGGCGGCGAGGGCGCGGCTGCCGAGCCGGTGCCGCCGCAGGCTGCCGGGGGGTACGTCGTCGGGCGCCTCGGCCCAGGGCGGGGCGGGGGCGTGCGGCAGTTCGGCGACCGAGCCGGGCCGCGCGTCCCAACGCCCGGGTAGCAGGCGGGGGTTGAGCGGGTCGGGTACGGCGCGCGCGGCCGGCCCGGCGGGCCCCGGATCGGGGTCCGTGGCGTCGTACCGGGCGATGCGGTAGGTGCCGCGGTGGTCGGCGCGCAGGTGGCAGGACAGGTACCAGACGTCAATGCCCGGCAGGCGGCGCATCCGCCCGGGCGCCCCGCCCGGGCCGGGCGACCAGTCGGCGCACAGCAGCACCGCGCGGGCGTCGGCGTCGCGCCACACGAAGGTGACGGTCCGGTGGTGGGGATCGCGGTCGACGGGTTCGACCAGCGGGGCGCCCACCGCCTCCACCTCGGCCCAGAACCTCGCCACCGCCGCCTCCCGCGCCGTCGCGTCGACGGCGACGGCCAGGCGCGCGGCGAGCGCGAGCAGGCGCGGACTGTCCGTACGGGGTGGCGGCGCGGAGCGCGGGCCGACGGCGGAGGCGTGGGAGGGGGCGTCAGCGCGCGGCGGCGGGGCGCCCGCTGGGGGGCGGTGGCTGGCGCAGCGGGCGGCGAGCACGCCCCTGGGGGTCGCCGTCATCGGGGTCGGGCGCGCGCTCATCGGCCGCTCCCGCCGCCGGCCGTCGGCTTGCGTACGGCGCGACGCGCCCGGGACGGCGCGGCCGTCGGGAGCGACGAACCACGGTGGGAGCGACCGACGAACCGGACACACATCGGCAACCTGCGTTTCCGCGCCCCTCATCGCCTGCCCCCGCCCCGGCGGTGGCGCGGGGCGAACGGCATGTCGTACGCGAGAGGGGCACATAGAAGGACGGTTGTGGGTGAGGTCACACACCCCACAGGGCGAACACTTACTTAGGTAAGCCTAAGCTAACCACGTGCCTCACCGCTCAACAACACCCCCAGGTCGTACGCCCCAACTCAGCGCCACCGGGCCCCTCTACCGGGCCCGCGCCCATGTCCCACCCTGCCGCGCGCCCCTGCCCCCGCCACCCGACCTCGCGGCGAGCGGGTCCAGCCACCACCCCTGAGCCCAGGAGCCACGGCCCGCCAACGCCGCACCACCGACAGGCGATGCGCACACGGCCCGCCCCTCCACCTCCGCGTGCCGCGACGCCGCCCCGTCGCCCGCTCCACCCCGTCCCCACGCCCCCGACCCCCGGAACTCCTATGAGCATCCTCGTCACCCAGGAAGCCGGCGCCGTCGGCTCCCCCTTCGCCGGCTCCCTTTTCGTCCGCTCACCGCTCGGCCCGCGGGGCCGTGGCGGCGCGTTGGCCGTCACCCTTCTCGACTCCCGCGACGCGGCGTCCGGCCGGGCGGACCTGCCCGGCGCCGGCTCGGACCGGTCGAAGGACACCGCCGGCCCCCGGGCCTCCGCGCCGCGCTACGCGCTGGGCGAGACGGAGATCCGCACCGAATTCCGCTTCGCGCCCCGGCACTCCGGCGCCGACGGGCTCGCCGCAACCATCGACGGGTACCGCTCCCACCGCTCGTGGTGGCGGGAGACGCGCGCACACCTGGAGGCAGTCCGATGAACGGCTGGTTGATCACCGGAGCCGGCGGCATGCTCGGCCGCGAGCTGCGCGCCCGACTCGCCGCGGCGTCCGTCCCCGCCCTCCCGCTCACCCACGCCGACCTGGACCTGACCGACACCGACGCGGTGGCCCGGGCCGTGCGGCGCACCAGGCCCGCGATCGTCGTCAACTGCGCGGCGTGGACCGACGCGGACGCCGCCGAGACGCGCGAGGCCGAGGCGTTGCGGGTCAACGGCGACGCGGTGCGCGGCCTGGCCCGGGCCTGCGCCGCGAGCGGCGCCCGGCTGCTGCACGTCTCGTCCGACGCCGTCTTCCCCGGCCGGGCGACCAACCCGTACGACGAGACCGCGCGCCCCGCCCCGCGCACCGCCTACGGGCGCACCCGGTTGGCCGGCGAGCGCGCCGTGCTCGAGGAGTTGCCGCGCACCGGCACCGTGGTGCGCACGGCGTGGCTGTACGGGGCGTACGGCCCCAACTTCATCCGCTCCATGGCCGCCCGGGCCGCGGCGGGCGATGCCACCCTGGCCGTCGCGCACGACCAGCACGGGCAGCCCACCTGGACCCGGGACGTCGCCGGCCGGCTGCTCGCGCTCGGCCGGCTGCCCGCGTCCCAGGCGGCGGGCATCTTCCACGCCACCTGCGGGGGCCGCACCACCTGGTACGACCTGGCCCGGGAGGTGTTCCGGCTCTGCGGTGCCGATCCGGACCGGGTGCTGCCGGTGGACGGGGCCAGCCTGGGCACGGTGGCGCCGCGCCCGGCGTGGAGCGTGCTGGGCCACGACCGGTGGGAGGAGGCCGGGTTGACGCCGCCCCGGCACTGGCGCGAGGCGCTCGCGGTGGCCTTCCGGTCGGTCACCTCCGATGGCCCGTCGGCGCGGCGGCGTACGGCCTCCCGGCGCCCGCTGCCGAGCGCGGCGCGAGCCGCCGCCACGAGCCGCGGCCCGGTGCGCGCGCTGAGCGGCTGATCGGCCGCGCGGACAACAGGCAAGGACAAACAACAGGCGAGGACAACAGAGCAAGAACGACAGGCGAGGACAACAGGCGCGGGGCCTCGCGCGGTGCGCGAGGCCCCTCGGTCGTGCGTGCCCGTACGTGCGGGCGGGTCGGCCGACCGGCCGGCGGGTGTTACGCCTTGCCCACGGGCGTGACGTCCTCTTCCTCCACGACGGTGGCCCCGGAGCCGGGCACGATCTGGAGCTCGAAGTCACCCGCGTACCGCTCGTGTCCGGCGATGACGGCCATCTCCACGGCCTCCTCGCCCTTCTCGCCCCGCACGATCAGCGGGTCGCGCCGCAGGTCGCGCATGAGCGCCACGCACATGCCGACCATGACCAGCACGAAGGGCGCGGCCACCAGGATGGTGAGGTTCTGCAGGCCGGTCAGTACGTCCGAGCCGCCCTCGCCGACCATCAGCATGATGGCCGCCACGGCACCGGTCACCACGCCCCAGAAGATGACGACGAGTCGGGTGGGTTCGAAGGAGCCCTTCTGCGAGAGCGTGCCCATGACGATGGAGGCGGCGTCGGCGCCGGAGACGAAGAAGATGCCGACCAGGACCATCACCAGGATGCTGGTGACGGTCGCGATCGGGTACTGCTCGAGCACCTCGAACAGCCGGCCCTCGGGCGAGGAGTCGGCGCCCAGCTTGTCGGCGGCCTGGAGCTTCATCGCGGAGCTGCCGAAGACGGCGAACCAGAGCAGCGACACGGTGCTGGGCACCAGGATCACGCCGCCGACGAACTGCCGGATGGTGCGCCCCCGGCTGATGCGGGCGATGAACATGCCGACGAACGGCGTCCAGGAGATCCACCACGCCCAGTAGAAGACCGTCCAGGAGCCCAGCCAGGCGGCGACGGACTCGCCGCCGGTGGCCTCGGTGCGGCCGACCAACTGCGGCAGGTCACCCAGGTAGGCGCCGATGGAGGTGGGCAGCATGTCGAGGATGACGATGGTGGGGCCGGCCACGAAGACGAAGACGGCCAGCGACAGCGCCAGCACCATGTTGATGTTCGACAGCCACTGGATGCCCTTGGCGATGCCGGAGACCGCCGAGGCGATGAACGCGACGGTGAGCACCGCGATGATGGTGACGAGCAGCCCCGTGCCCACGCTGCTCTTCCAGCCCAGCTTCTCTATGCCGCTGCCGATCTGCACCGCGCCCAGGCCCAGCGAGGCGGCGGAGCCGAAGAGCGTGGCGAAGATGGCCAGGATGTCGATGATCCGGCCGGCCGTGCCGTTGGCGTGGCGCTTGCCGATCAGTGGCGTGAACACGGCGCTGATGGTCTGCCGCCGCCCGCGCCGGAAGGTGCTGTACGCGATGGCCAGGCCCACCACCGCGTAGATGGCCCACGGGTGCAGCGTCCAGTGGAAGAGGGTGGTGGCCATCGAGGTCTGCATGCCCTCGGCGTCGTTCTTGGGGGCGGTGCCCGGCGGCGCGTCGATGAAGTGCGACATCGGCTCGCTGACGCCGTAGAACATCAGGCCGATGCCCATGCCGGCGCTGAACATCATCGCGACCCAGGAGACCGTGCGGAACTCGGGTTCCTCGCCCTCCTTACCGAGCGTGATCTTGCCGTAGCGGCTCATCGCCAACCACAGCGCGAAGACCACGAATCCGGACGCGGCGAGCATGAACGCCCAACCACCGTGGTGGATCAGGTCGGTGAGGAGGTCGGACGAGACGTCCTTGAGCCCGTCGGTGGCGATCGCGCCCCAGGTCACGAACGCGAGCGTGAGGGCGGCCGTCACGCCGAAGACCACGCGGTCGGTCCGTGGCGGCGTCGTCTGGTGGGGGCTGCCGGGCATGCTGGCCGGCACTGCCGGGTCGCCTCCGCCGCCCTTCTCGTGAGTGTTCTCCGCCACGCGTCGACCTTCTTTCATGGAGCAACTAACAAGTGATTCTTCTGCCCGCTACCCCCAACCGGCGAACGCACTCCTGCCGATTTTCGATAGCCCAGGCCGCCGGTGGCGGGTCGACTCGCCACCGGCGGCCTGGAGTTACGCCGGGTAAGGGCCCGTCGCTAGCCGATCGGCCGGGTCACGGGGCCCGCCGGCCGCCGGTCGATGGGGCCGGGCTCGGGCACCGACGTGAGCGGAGCGCTCGCGCCGGGCGCCGGCTCGTGCGCCGGGCGTTGCACGAGCGCCGGCGCGCCGCCGACCAGGGGCAGTTCGGCGCTGGTGCGGGTCAGGTCGAGGGTGAGGCGCGGCTGGCTGTTCGGGGCGCTGATCAGGCCGCGGTCGGTGCCGGCCACGATCAGCGCGAGCCGGTGCCCGGCCTTGACCACGTGGTCGCTGGCGGCCAGGTCGAGGGTGATGGTGTGCGCCCGGCCCGGGGTGAGCGGCCGGCCCACGTGGTCGTCGGCGTAGTTGCCGAGGTCCGCCCAACCCCGGCTGAAGATGGTGTAGTCCACGGCGCGGGTGTCGGCCCTGGTGTCCAGGAAGCAGGCGCTGTCGCCCGGCCGGCTCTCGCCCCAGCAACTACGGGTGGTGAGGTTGGAGATGCCCTCGCCGGAACCGGTGTAGTTGCGGATGGTGTCCGGGCCCAGGTCCACCAGGATGGCCGACAGGTGCGCGGTGCGGGTGGTGGGCGTCGCGGTGACCCGCACCTTCGCCGAGCCGGACACGCGCAGGTCCCTGGCGAGCGGCCGGGTGGTGAACGCGACCTTGGCGGCGGTCGCCTGGTCGGCGCGGGCGGCCCAGTCGGCCTCGCTCTGGCGCGGGTCGTCGGTGAACGTCTCGGTGCTGCCCGCCGCCGCGGGCTCGGTGCCGAGGGTGCCCACGCCGGGGGTGGTGCCGTTGCGCGGGCGCAGCGTGGTCGCCTGGGTGCCGGGCGCGGGCCAGGTCGCGTCCGTCGTCCACCGGTCCACCTCGCGCTCGATGTCGGCCATCGGCTCGCGCTCGACGCCGTTGTCGACGCCCAACAGGTAGTGGTCGAACCAGCGGTGCACGACGTCCACCCACTGCGCGCGGCGGATGTCGAACGGGTCCACGTGGCCGGCCTGGGTCAGCCAGATCTTGCGCTCGACACCGGCCGCGGCGAGCTTGTCCCACCACTGACCGAGGTGGTTCATGCGGACGTTGAGGTCCTGCCCGCCGTGCACGGCGAAGACGCTGGCCTTGACCTTGCCGGCGTCGGGCACGTAGTCGCGCTCGGCCCACATCGGCGTCCAGTCACCGGTGCGCGGGGCGCCGCGGACCAGCTCGTTCTTGACGGCGCCGCAGCGGGCCGCGGCCTCCGGGCTCTCGATGCCGCGGGCCAGGCCGTCGGGGCCACCGCTGTGGTACGGGGCGCCCTTGGCGAAGTAGTAGTCGTACCAGGAGGAAATGGCGCCGATCGGCACGATGGTCTTCAGGCCCGGCACGCCGGTGGCGGCGACGCCGTTGGCGACCGTGCCGTCGTAGCTCTTGCCGATCATGCCGGTGGCCCCGGTGCTCCAACTCGCGGTGGCCCTGGTGGTGCCGGTGCGGGTGGTGTACGCGGTGCCCTGGCCGTTCAGCCACTGCACGACGGCCTTGGCCGAGATGATGTCGGACCGGCCGCCGACGTCGACGCAGCCGTCGGAGCGGTTGGTGCCGGCGAGGTCCACCAGGACGGCCGCGTAGCCGCGCGGTACGAAGTAGTTGTCGTAGTGCAGCGGGAACTGCACGGGCTTGCCCGCGCTGTCATAGGTCTTCTTCTGCGGCTCGTTGCCGCGTCCGCAGCAGGAGTAGTAGGGGCTCGCGTCCATGACGACGGGCACCTTGCCGCCCCTGCGGGCGGGTTCGCTCGGGCGCACGATGTCGGCCGCCACCCGGTCGGGTCTGCCGTCGCGGTCCAGGTCGAGACCGGTGTCCACCCACACGGACTCGCGTATCGCGTCGGCGTAGGAGTAGACCGGCCGGCTCAGCCCGTCACGGACCGTGCCGTCCCGGCCCCGGCCGCCGTGCGCGGCGGCCGGGGCCGCGAGGGAGGCCATCAGGGCGGTCACGACCGCCAGTATGAGCGTCGTCCACTGGATGCGGGTGCCCCGCGCTCGTTTTCGCACGGGCGGACGGTAGCGCGAGTGGCCGGGTGGACAGAAGAGGGCGACGGGCCGCCTCCGGCCGGTGTGACGGGAGTGTTCCGCCAACGTGTGACAGGTGTGTCCTCCGTATGGCGCATGTCGATCGCGTGACAGTGAGCGCCATGGACATGTCCTCCGGGATCAGAAAACCATATGGTCAAGCCGACCCATCGATCGCTCGTCCTGACCAGGACGGATCGTTTCTGCCTGATCGAGTTGGAGGACTCGTGCGCTATAGATTCCTCGCCCCGAGCGCGGCTGCCGCCTGCCTGCTGCTGGCGATCCCGGCATCGGCCGCGCAGCCCACTCCGGGTGCCCCGGGCGTCGGCGACAGCTACTACCCGGAGAGCGGCAACGGCGGTTACGACGTCTCGCACTACGACCTGCGCCTGAAGTACCAGCCGAAGACCGACCTCCTGGAGGGCACGGCGACGCTGGTCACCACCGCCAAGCAGGACCTGTCGCGCTTCAACCTGGACTTCGGACTGCCCGTCAGCGAGGTGCGCGTGGGCGGCAAGAAGGCCGCCTTCACCACCTCGGGCAAGCACGAGCTGGTGGTCACCCCGGCCACGCCGCTGGCCAAGGGTCAGCAGACCTCCGTCGTCGTGCGGTACGCCGGCAAGCCCTCCGAGCTGGCGATCGACGGCTTCACCGCCTGGGCCCGTACGCCCGACGGCGGCGTCATCGCGCAGGAGCCCGAGGGCTCCGCGTGGTGGTTCCCGGGCAACGACCACCCCACCGACAAGGCGACGTACGACGTCTCCATCTCGGTCCCGGACGGCACCCAGGCCATCTCCAACGGCGTGCTGCTCTCGGAGTCATCGAAGCTCGGCTGGACCCGCTACAACTGGCGCTCGGACAAGCCGCAGGCCACCTACCTGGCCACGCTCGCCATCGGCAAGTTCGACATCACCAAGGACACCACCGCCTCCGGCCTGCCGGTCATCAACGCGTTCAGCAAGGACCTCGGCGCCAACGACGGCGCGGCCCGCGCCAGCATCGAGCGCAGCACCGAGATCACCGAGTGGCTGGAGACCGTGTTCGGTCCCTACCCGTTCAACTCGGTCGGCGGCTACGTGCCCAACGTGCCGGCCGGGTACGCGCTGGAGACCCAGACCCGCCCGTTCTACGGCAAGAAGGCGTTCGACCGGGGCAGCAACGTCTCGGTCGTCGTCCACGAGCTGGCGCACCAGTGGTACGGCGACAGCGTCTCCCTCAAGGACTGGAAGGACATCTGGGTCAACGAGGGCTTCGCGCGCTACAGCCAGTGGCTGTGGTCCGAGAAGGAGGGCGAGGGCACCGCGCAGGAGCTGGCCCAGTACGCGTACGACCAGCACCCGGCCGACGACCCGTTCTGGAAGGTCAAGCCGGGCGACCCGGGCCCGGAGAACCAGTTCCACGGCGCCGTCTACGACCGGGGCGCCATCGCCCTGCAGGCGCTGCGCAACGAGATCGGCGACGACGCGTTCTTCGCCATCCTCAAGGACTGGCCGACCGTCAACAAGTACGGCACCGCCTCGGTGAAGGACTTCGTCCACTTCGCCGAGAAGTCCTCGGGCAAGCCGCTGGCCCAGCTCTTCGACACCTGGCTCTACACCGACAGCAAGCCGGCCGCGCCCATCGCGCACGAGGCGGGCATCGCCCGCGCGGCGAAGCCCTCGTCGGCCTCGTCGGTCGCGCCCTCCGGCCTCAAACAGCCCAAGTCCTGGAAGCAGATCCAGGCCACCAACTCCGTGCACGACCACGGCGGGCACGGCCATGACCACGGTCACGACCACGAGCACGACCACCGCTGACACCGTCACCGACCCGGACGCTCCGCGCGCGGCGGCCTCCCGGCGGCTGCCGCCGCGGCCGGGCGCCCGGACATGAGCGCGCCGGCGCGACGAGACCCCCTCCGTCGCGCCGGCGCGCCGGGCGCCACCCGGCCGCACGGTGCCCCCCGGCCCCGTCGCGCACGGCCGCGCGGCGCCCCTTTCAGGGATGGTCACTCAGGGGTTCGTGGCGTGCCGAGGTGCCGCGCGGCAGCGGCCCGCCGCCCGTCCCGCGTGGACGGCTGCGCGAACCACTGGTCGGCGCTGTCGCTGCTCAGCGCCCAGCACACCGCGCCGGGCAGGGCGAACCCCGCGAGTTGCAGTGGGTGGAAGGTGGAGGTGGCCACCGCCAGCGCGATGCCCAACCCGCCGAAGCACAGGACCAGGACCTCGTACCCGTACACCACCTTGCTGGCCACCAGCGCGCGCCGGAAGAAGAACACGCTGGCCACCAGCAGTGCCGCGGCCATCCCGTAGCTGAGGTAGGCCAGGAAGCGCAGCACCCCCTCGGTCTCCACCTCCTGCCCGTGGTCGTGGCGCGTGTCGATCTCCGAGCACACCGACCACCCGATGTACGCGCTGGCCAGCGCCTGGATCCAGATCATCGCCAGGCAGCCTTTGACGGTCGCGGGCATGGCGGACGGCGGACGTGCGTTCATGGCGGGCGACTCCCTCGGACCAGATGTCGTGACGCCCGCGCAGTGTCACAGGACCGCACAGGGACCGGTCCCGGGCGACGTCCGGCCCCGGGTGACCAGCCCCGGCGGCCGAGCCCGCTTCATACGCTGGCCCGGCCGCGCGCCGCGCCGGGGCTCGCTAACGCGGCCCGTGCGCCCAGACCGTTCCCCGGTAGCTGTAGCGCCGCTCCGGCTCCGGACGCAGTTCCACCAGGGCCATCGGCTTGCGGTACGGGTTGCCCTTGGCGTCGAAGGCGATCGGGCCGCTCAGTCCCGGCAGCGGGCCGCTCTGGCCGATCTGCAGGAGCATGTTCCGCACGCCGGCCGCGTCCACCGCGTCGCCGCCCCGCGGGCCCGCCGCGCGGCGGATCGCCGTGCCGAGGGTGAGCACCGAGTCGTGGCCCATCATCGCCTGGCCGCTCCGCAACTCCCGGTCGCCGCCGAAGGCGAGGTCGTAGGCGTCCGCGAAGGCCGGGTACGGGTTGGCGGCCTTGGCCGGGTAGATGCGCCGGGCGCCGTCGGGGTGCGCGTAGGCCGTGTAGAGCACTCGCAGCCCGGCGCTGGCGCGCCAGCGGGCCAGCACGTCGCCGCCGACCGCCTCACTGCCGGTGACCGGCGGGTCGTAGAAGACGCCGAGCGCGCTGGAGCCGGAGAGCACGGTCAGCGGGCAGTCGCGGCCGGGCGCGGTCAGCGCCTCGACGAACAGCTTCAGCTCCCGGCCCCGGCCGGCGAAGTACACCGCGTCCAGGCGGCGTTCGGGGCGGCAGACGGTGGCGGCGATGTCGGCCAGGGTGTTGGCGGCCGAGGCGCTGCCGGAGACGAAGCGGTGCCCGTCGGGCGTCTCCAGGCGCAGCCGCGCCGCCTTGGCCGCCCGCTCGAAGTTGGCCCCGAGCGACTGGTTGTAGGTGTCGTCGCGCTTGATGTCCTTGACCACGTCGATGCGCGCGCCCTTCGCCTGGCGCCCCTTGAGGTAGGTGGCGGCGACGGCGGTCTGGTCGGCGTTGGGCGAGGAGACCCGGAAGAAGGTCGGGTCCCGGCTGGACAGGCCGTCCGCCGCCACGGTCGAACCCACCATGGGGATCTCCGCCGCGCGCAGCGCGTCGACCGTCTCCCGGGTGGTGGCCACGCTCTGCCCGAAGCCGGCGACCGCGACCAGTCGGTGTTCGCTGTCGCCGGCCATGTCGATGAGCTGCTCCACCAGCGGGCGCCACTGTTCGCCGCCCTGGCCGCTGTTGGCCAGCAACAGCTTGACCTGCGGCGTGCGGCCGTGGCCACCGCCCCGGTTCAGCTCCACCTGGGCCAGGTAGGCGCCCTCGATCGCCTGCCTGATCACCTGGGGCGAGCGGTCGTTGTGCGGGAAGGAGCCCGAGCGGCGGGTCATGGGCTCGGTGTAGGCGATGGCCACCCAGTCCTCGCCCGACTTCGCCACCCGCTCGTTCTCGTCCCTGATCTTCGCGCTGACCTCCGCGAACTCCTTCGCGTACACGTACGAGCCGTCGGTGACGCCCACGCACTCGTCGCCGGCGCCGCGCTGGACCACGCCCGTCGCGCAGCGGTGCTCCGACGGCCACCAGCGCTCGCCCGCCAGTGGCAGGGCCACCGCGAGGGCGGCGGCGCACAGCGCGGCCACCACCGTCCACAGCCGCCACCGCACGGGCGGCCTCGCGGGGACGAACCGTCGCGTGCTCGCGTCGCTCACCAGGGCTTCCCCTCGTACTGGGCTGCCTTGGCCAGCAGCACCGGATACCAGTCCGCGCTGCCGGTGTGCGCGGCGAGCGTGCGGAAGCGGGCGGCGATCTCGCCGAAGAGTTCGGCGTACGGGTCGCCCAGCGGGTTGCGGTACGGGTCGCCGGCCCGGTCGGTGGCGGCGCCGTCGGGCGGCTCGGGGGCGATCCAACTCGCCGCGAGCAGCCGGGTCACCGTGCGCAGCCGGCTGTCGATCTCACCCTCGCCCAGGAAGGCGACCAGTTGCTCGTAGTGCTCCCACGGCGGTCCCTCCAGGGCGCCGCCCGGCGTGCGCACCGGCGCGCGGCGCAGCCGGCACAGTTCGGTGCACCACTCCTGCGGGGAGCCGCGCTCGAAGCGGTCGTTGAGGTAGCCGGCCGCGGCGGGCAGGTCGCCCAGGGCCAGCGCGTGGTAGGCGGCGACGCCCGGGGACGCGCCGTCGGCGGCGTGCGCGCGCAGCGCGGTGTGGGCGGCCACCCAGCCGTCGGCGGGGGTGGCGGTGGGGGTGGCGGCGGGTGGGGCGGTTCGCGGGGGCGCGGCCAGCTTGCGCAGCAGCAGAAAGCGCAGCATGGGGTGCGGGGTCTCGGTGCGGCCGTCGGTGTCCCGGTCGCCGGTGTCGATGTGCAGGGTGCGCAGCACGTCGGCGCAGAAGTCGTCGAAGTCCTTGTGTACGGCCTCGTCCCCCTCCGCCCACAGCGTCCTGGCCGTGCCCGCCTGGGCGAGGTCCGCCGCGGCCGAGGCGCGGGTCAGCACGCGGACCAGCTCCCGGCCCGCGCCGATCGGCAGCAGCCGCTCAAGGAGTTCGTCCACCAGGTCGCCGTCCGGCTCGAAGGCCCGGCGCAGCCGTTCCTCCCAGGGCAGCCCGCCGCCGTGGGCGAGCAGCGCGGCCAGTACGCGGGCGGTGGCCGCGGGCTGGCCGCGCGTCAGCTCGTACACCACCCAGCCGAGCCACTTGACGCCGCTGTCGGCGTGGGGCGGCGGCACCTGGCGGCCGGCCGACCGCAGGGTGCGCTCGGCCTGTTGCTCGACCTCGTGCCGGTGCAGGTCGCGCAGTTGCCCGACGCGCAGCCCGCGCGCGACGCGCTGCGGGACGAACTTGGGCTGGTCCGCGGCCCAGCGCCCCGGGTAGCCGCCGGGCTGCGGCGGCCCGCCCCACGGGAAGGTCTTGAGCACGTCCGGGTAGCTGCCGGCGGCGGCGAGCACCACCAGCGGGTCACTCGCGTTGGCCATCTTCCTGGCTTCGAGCAGCAGCCGCAGGAACGCGTCCCCCAGCGGGCAGTCCACGTTGTCCAGGAGCACCAGGCACCGGGTGGTGCGGCGGCGGGCCCGGCGGCCCTCGTAGGCCCGGCACAGGTCGTCGACGAACGCCTGGAAGAGCACGGCCTCCGCGCGCTGGCGCTCGCCCTCCTCCTGCGCGCCGTAGCGGCCGTTGAGGGCGAGCAGGAAGGTGCCGGCCGGCTGGTGCGGGGAGCCTCGGCGCAGCCTGGCCAGGCGCAGCCGGGTGCGCAGTCGCGCCCAGCCGCCCTGCCACTCGGGCAGCAGCAACAGGCCGGCCCGCACCAGGGCCGGCGCGCCGAGCGCGGCGGCGGCCTCGGCGAGGCGCCCGAGCACCTCGGAGCGGTCGGCGGGCGGGTTGCCGAGCGCGCGCTCCATGTCGCGTACGGCGCTCTCGCGCGCGGCGCCGTCCACCTCCGTGGCGACGGCGATGGCCAACAGCCCGAAGGAGGGAAAGGCGAGCGGCGGGAAGTCCCGCTTGCGGGCGTTGAGGTCGAAGACCAGGGCGGCCAGCGCGTCGATCGGCTTGCCGCCGTCGCGGCCGAGCGCGGCCAGGTCGAGACGGGCGACCGGCGCGCGCTCGGCCCAGTCGGCGAGGTGGCGCAGCAGGGTGGTCTTGCCGCTGCCGCGCGGGCCGAGCAGCAGCGTGGTCTCCAGGGCGGCGGGCGCGGGCCGGTTGGCCCGCGGCGTCCTGGTGGCGGCGCGCGGCAGGCGCAGCCTGCGCTCGACGTACTCCTCGACGGCGCGGTCGCGCTCCGACTCCCCCGCCCACTCCCGCACCATGCCGCCCCCGTCGCCCTCGCCCAGCGTCCTGCCCGCGCGCGGTGATCCGCGCGCACGTCCCCATAAGAAAGCGGGAAAAGCGGTGCGGCACAAGGAGCTTGACCATGTCGCGGGTGGCGCGCGGGCGAACGGCGGGCGGCCGTGGGGCGACGCGAGCGTGGTCGGGCGGGGGCGGCGGAGTGCGCCGGGGCGCCTCACGACCGGCCGCCCGACCGCACGCGGCGCCGACCCCGACCCCCCTGCCCCCGGCCGCCCGCCCCGAAGGCCCCGGCCCCGGCCCCGAGAGCGGGACCGGGGCCAGGATCGAAATCAGGGACCACAGGCCAGGGGCGGGACCGGGCCGGGATCGAGACCAAGGGCCAGGGCCGGGACCGCCGGCGACCGGCTACTCCGCCCGCTCCCCCGTCAGCCCCTCCCGCTCGGCGCTGGCCTCCCGGACCCGACCGCGGACCACGAACCAGCCGGCGATCAGCGCGGCGACGATGATCGGGGCCAGCATGATGGTGTCCCGCCCGACGCCGCCGTCGTACCACATCAGCACGATGACGCCGGCCAGGAAGGCGATGGTGACGATCTCGGTGAAGGGCGAGAAGGGCAGTTGGAAGGAGGGGCGGGTGAGCTGGCCGGCCTCGGCGCGGCGGACGAAGACGATGTGACAGAGCATGATCGAGGCCCAGGCGGAGATGATGCCGAGCGCGGCTATGTTGATCACGATCTCGAACGCCTTGTCGGGCACGACGTAGTTCAGGCCCACGCCGACCACGCACACCGCCGAGGTGAGCATGATGCCGCCGTAGGGCACCTGGTTGCGGTTCATCCGGCCGGTGAACTGGGGCGCGGAGCCGGCCTTGGCCATCGAGCGCAGGATGCGGCCGGTGGAGTAGAGCCCGGAGTTGAGGCTGGACATGGCGGCCGTGAGCACCACCAGGTTCATCACGTGGCCGGCCGCCGGCACGCCGATCTTGGACAGGACGGTGACGAACGGGCTCTCGCCCGCGCTGTAGCCGTCCCAGGGCAGCAGCAGCGCCAGCAGCACGACCGAGCCGACGTAGAAGACCCCGACCCGCCACATGATGGAGTTGACCGCGCGCGGCACGACCTTCTCCGGCTCGGCGGTCTCGCCCGCGGTGACGCCGACCATCTCGACGGCGGAGTACGCGAACACCACGCCCTGCAGGACCACGACGACCGGCAGCAGCCCGGTCGGGAAGATGCCCCCGTTGTCGCTGATGAGGCTGAACCCCGGGGTCTCGCCGCCCACCTCGTGCTGGGTGACGAGCAGGAAGATGCCGATGGCCATGAACACGACCAGGGCCGCGACCTTGATGATCGCGAACCAGAACTCCAGCTCGCCGAAGATCTTGACCGAGACGAGGTTGATGGAGAGCACCACGGCCAGCGCGATCAACGCCATGATCCACTGTGGGATGTCGCTGAACATGCTCCAGTAGTGCGTGTACAGCGCGATGGCCGTGATGTCCGCGATGCCGGTTGTGGACCAGTTCACCACGTACATCCAGCCGACGGCGTAAGCGCCCTTCTCGCCCAGGAACTCCCGGGCGTAGGAGACGAAGGAGCCGGAGGACGGTCGGTAGACGACCATCTCGCCCAGGGCGCGCACGACGAAGAACGCGAAGAGTCCGCACACCGCGTACGCGATGGCCAGCGCGGGCCCGGCGGACTCCAGGCGTCCACCCGCCCCGAGGAAAAGGCCAGTGCCGATGGCGCCGCCGATCGCGATCATCTGGATGTGGCGCGCCTTGAGGTCCTTGCTGTACCCCGCGTCACCCGCGTCCTGTAGCGCCCCGCTGGGCGGCGGTGGGGTCCCGTCCTGAACGGCTTCATTGCCCACGAGCTACGTCTCTCGCCTTCGCATCGGAATGTTCTGTTCCAGGCCGCTGATCGATCGGCCCGCGGCAGTCTCACATCCCGAGCGCCGCGCTCACGTCATACCGTGGGTCATCTCACACCTCGTACATCTCCTCGATGACCTGCGCATACGTGGCGTGGATCACGTGCCGGCGCAGCTTGAGCGAGGGGGTCAGCTCGCCGGTCTCCGGCCCCCACTCGCGGTCGAGCAGGCGGTAGCGCTTGACCTGCTCGGTGCGGTTGAGCCGGCTGTTGGCCGCGGCGACCGCGCGCTCGACCTCGGCGCGCACGGCCGGGTGGTGCGGCAGCGGGCCGGCCCCGGTCGCGATGCCCTGATCGGCGGCCCAGGCCGCGGTGGCGTCCGGGTCGAGCACCAGGAGGGCCACCAGGTACGAGCGGCGGTCGCCGTACACCAGGGCCTGGCCGATCAGCGGGTGCGCCTTGAGCGCGTTCTCCACCAGCGCGGGCGAGACGTTCTTGCCCGTGGAGGTGATGATCAGCTCCTTCTTCCGGTCGGTGACGTACAGGTAGCCGTCCGCGTCGAGGCGGCCCACGTCGCCGGTGGCGAACCAGCCGTCCGCGTCACCCAGCCGCGCCACCGAGCCGTCCTCCTGGAGGTAGCCGCACACGACCTCGCCGCGCACCTCGATCTCGCCGTCGGCCGCGATCCGCACCTCGACGCGGTCGATCGGGCTGCCGACCGAGCCGAGCCGGAACCCGCCGTGGTGGTTGAGCGTGCACACGCCGGTAACCTCCGACATGCCCCAGACGTCGAGGATGACGACCCCGAGTCCGGTCCAGAACCGCACCACGTCCTGCGGCATCGGGGCCGCGGCGCTGATCGCCCACGTCAGCCGGTCGAAGCCCATCACCGCGAGCAGCGGATCGAGCACCTCCCGCCTGGCCCGGGCGTACGCGTCGGCCAGCGCGCCCGTGGGCTCCTCGCCGCGCTCGCGGGCGGCCACCCAGGCGCGCGCGGTCTCGCCCGCCGCCCGGACCGCCGCCTGGCGCTCCACGGGCAGCCGGGCGAGCGCGCCGCGCGCCGCCACGGTCAGCTTCTCCCACACCCGCGGCACCCCGAAGAACTCCTCGGGCCGCACCTCGCGCACGGCCTGGGCCACCTCGCCCGGGTCCGCGCAGAAGTACACGTGCGAGACCCGCAGCAGCGGCATGTACAGGCCCAACATGCGCTCGGCGATGTGCGCGAAGGGCAGGTAGCAGATGTGCGCCCCGTGCGGGGCCACGCCGAGCTTGCGGTCCAGGGACGCGCCGCTGACCACTACCTGCCGCTGGGTGGCCACGACGCCCTTGGGCTCGCCGCTGGTGCCCGAGGTGTAGACGACGGTCGCCGGATCGCCCGGGCTCCCCCGCCGCCAACACGCCTCGAAGGCGTCGGGATCGAAGCGGCGCACGCCGTCGGCCAGTACGTCGGCGTACGCGGTGACGCGGCCGTACGCGATGGTGTGGCCGGGCGGGGTGGCGGGGTCCTGCGCGGAGACGGGGTCCTGCGCGGAGACGGGGTCCTGCGCGGAGACGGGGGTGGCGGGCGCGTCCGGAGCGGCCTGGGGGGCCGCGGCGTCCGGCGCGGCGTCGGTTGCCGGGGGTGGGTCCACGACGACCAGGCGCTCAAGGGGCCCCGTACGCCGGTCCAACAGCGGGCCCCAGCGGGCGAGTTCCCGTTCGCCGTCCACGATCGCGCGCCGGGCGCCGCTGTGCCGGGCGATGTGCGCGATCTGCTCGGGCGACGCCGTGCCGTACACCGAGATCGGCACCGCGCCCAGGTGCACCAGGGCCATGTCGCTCAGCCAGTGCTCGGGCCGGTTGGCCATCATCATCAGCACCCGCTCGCCGCGCCGTACGCCGAGCCCGGCCAGGCCCGCCGCCAACTCCCCGACCCGCCGGCGGGCCTCGGCCCAGTTCATCGAGGCCCAACCGCCGTCCGGAGCGCGCCAGGAGAGGGCGGGCAGGTCGCCGAACTCCTCCGCGTTGCGCCGCATCAGGGCGGGCAGCGTCGGGTCGCCGGGCGGATCGGAGAGTCGCAAGGTCAGGGTCAAGGCCGCCTCCTGAGGGAGTGGGTGCCGGACGGACTGCGCGCGGGGAAGGTTTCACAGGAGCGGTGCGACAGCAATACTGTTGAACTCAGATGTACCCCGTGCCGCGTGCGCGCAAGGCCAGGAACCGGCCACCTCACGGCACCCGAGTGGCCCAGAGAGCGAGGCGCAGCCGATGAGCGAGGCCCTGACCGCGGACGCCAGCGAGCCCGAGGGGCGCCGCGCCGCGGCCGGCCCCGCGGCGCGCCCGGCGCCCGGCGCCAACGGCGCGCCCCCCGCCGACCAGGCTCGCGCGCCGGAGCCGACCGGCGCCGGCGGCTCCGCGCGGCTCGGGCTGACCGTGGACGAGTTGGCGGCCCGGGCCGGGGTCACGGTGCGCACGGTGCGCTTCTACGGCACCCGCGGCCTGCTGCCCCCGCCGCACATCGGCCCGCGCCGGGTCGGCCGGTACGGGCCCGAGCACCTGTCGCGGCTGGCCCTGATCGAGGAGTTGCAGCACCACGGCATGACGCTGGCGGCCATCGAGCGCTACCTCCAGCAGTTGCCCACCGACATCAGCGCGCACGACCTGGCGATACACCGCGCCCTGGTCGCCTCGTGGACCCCGGACGTGGCCGAGGAGGCCGGCCGCGACCTGCTGGAGCGGCGGGCCGGACGGCCCCTGACCGAGGGCGACATCGACCGGCTGGCCGCCATGGACGTGCTGGAGCGCACCGCCGACCCCGACGTCTTCCGCGTGGACCCGGCCATCCTGCACCTGGGTGTGCGACTGCTCGACGTGCCCATCCCGCTGGAGACCCTGCGCGCGGCCCGCACGGTGGTCCTCGACCACGCCCGCGCCTCGGCCCGCGAGCTGAGCCGCCTCTTCCGGGACGAGGTGTGGGGCCCCTACCGCGAACGCGAGTCGGACCCGGCCCAGGTGTCCGCGATGAAGTCGTTGTCGGCGCACATGCAGCCCATGGTGGTCCAGGCCCTGGTGACGGCGTTCCAACGCTCCCTGCGGGAGGAGTTGCGGGCGGCGTACGGGACGCAGGGGACCCCGGCGGAGGGTGGCGGGGCGGTGACGGCCGAGGAACCCCGGGGCGCCGAGGGGGCCGACACCGCCGGCGGCGCGGGCGGGGCGGGCGGGGCGGGCGGGGCCGAGACCCGGGCCGGCGGTGACGTAGGCGGGCCCGGCCGGGAGAAGGCCGGCTAGCTGTTCTGTCCGGCGGATCAGTGCCTGTCCGTGTGGCGGAGCCGGCGTCCGCGGAATGCTCCGCTGGGCAGCCTTCAGGGCAACGGCCGGGGCGCTGTCACCTCTTGTGTGTGGACGACGACGTCGAACCAGCTCGCGAGTGACCCGCCCGACATGTGGTAGGCCGCGTCATCCCGGGGGTCGTAGAACGGGCCGATCAACCGCGTGCGCGTCGGGGCGTCCAGGAGGCGGCGGATCGGCTCGGGTCGCGATGTGCCCAGATCCAGGACGTATCCCGCCCTGTTCTCGGCGGCGGCATGCAGCAGGCTGTCGACGAAGTCCGGGCGTGGAGCGGGCAGTGGCTGGCCGATCGAACCACGCGCCATGGTCAGGCCCACGGACCGGTAGTCCAGTCCCCTTCGTTCCCGCAGGTATCCGCCCATGTTCTGGTGCGACTCCAGGGGCTCGGAGGGGGACACGGTACGAGGGGTGCCGACGGCGGTGTGCGCCATGCCGCCCCAGTAGACGACCTTGTCGCCGGTGAGCCGCTGCCACCAGCTCACACCGTCGGCCAGCGTACGTTCCAGTTCGGCCAGACCATCAAGCCGTGTGGTGTGCCGCACCGGTTCAGCGGGGAACTGCGCGAAACGTACCGGATCGCCTGGGTGACGCCTGTTGTAGGACCGCATCCAGTGCACGAGATCGAGGATCTCGGCGGTCTGCCAGAACGACCGTGCCTTTCCCAGCAATGCGTGAGGATCTCCATCGCCGGTGGCGACGTAGACGTCCAGGCCGAGGCGACCAGGGTCGTCGCCCTCCAGGGCAAGGGAGCGGAACCCCTCCTCTTCCACCAGCAGCCGCACGATGCGATGCGCCACGTCCGACAACTCACGTGTCTGTCGGGCAGCCGCTCCAAGCGCCACGATCCTGGCGTCCCGCACCAGCGGGGCGAGCGGCCGCAGATCGTCCAGTGGCTCGTCAGGCTTCCTGTTCGTGAGCGGATGGGAGTTCTTCTCGATCCATTCGGTCACTGTCTCCACTGGCCCGCCCTTCACCGCCGAACTCCGCTCCTTGCGGACCACTCCAGGAGATCGTCTGACCTCAAGCTTGGTTGAGGTCAAGAGTCCGTGACGTGGAGCTGACGCTCATCACCGGAGCGGCCTGTCGTGGCTCAGGGGCGGACCCGAAGGCGTAGCGCGATCACCATGACGGCTCGGTGGAAGACGTGGGCGCGTTTGTCCAACCTCGTGGCCACGGCCGGGACACATGATCCGCCGGACAGGAGCTGGCCGTTCTGTCCGGGGAGGTCGTGGGAAGGGGGAGCGGTGGTCGTCGTGCCGGGTTCGTTGTCAGTGTCCGCTGTTACGTTGCCGGCGAGGATGACGCTTCGACCTCTGAGAGGGCGCATGCACGACGAACGGCTCGCCGGGTTCTCCCGCGAGCGGCTGGACGGCCGTCCCCTGCCCGCCGACCTGCGTGTGCTGCTGGTCGCGCGGTGGGAGGGCCGAACCGATCTCGCCCGCCTGCTCGACCTCGACTTCTTCGAGCCGGGCGAGGTCCACCCGCTGCTGGACACCAGCTACCTGAGCGAGGCGGAGCGCGCGGACCCGGAGTTGCGGGCCGTCAACGCCGGAGCCGCGGAGATGGCCAAGTACGTCAAGCTCGTGGCCAGGGGCGGCAAGGGGTGGGTCGGCTACTGGCTACACCCCGACGAACCCACGGACCGCCCCTGGCATCTCATAGCGCTGGACACCGAGTTCACCTTCTGGGGCCTGGCCGGCAGCGCCCTGGCCGAGGGGGTCGCCGCCGAGCAGGCGAGCTACCAGGACGAGCCCGACGAGCGGGTGGCCTTCGCACGGCTGGCCACCGAACTCGCCGCACTCGGCCTCCCGCTCGGCACCCAGGACTACGACGCCCTCGACGACACCGCGTACACGGTGGACCCGGAGAGCCTGATGGAGGAGCTGATCCAGGCCGAACGCGTCAGGCGCGGGCTCCGCTGAGCGGGCCGACGCCGACGCCCCGGCCCGGCGACCCGGTGGCGGTACGCCTCGTCGCCGGGCCAGCACGGCCAGACCCGACAGGGGCGGGGCCGGGCGCCGCCCGACGGTGGGTCCGCCGGACAGCGCCGGGCCGCCGCTCCCCGAAGCCCGCGCCGGCCAGGCGCTACGCGTCGGCGAACCGCTCCCCCCGCTCGGCCTTCTCCACCAGCAGGGCCGGCGGGGCGAAGCGGTCGCCGTAGGCCGCCTGGAGTTCGCGGGCGCGGGCGACGAAGCCGGGCAGGCCGCCCGCGTAACCGTTGATGTACTGGAGGACGCCGCCGGTCCAGGCCGGGAAGCCGATGCCGAAGATGGAGCCGATGTTGGCGTCGGCGACCGAGGTGAGCACGCCCTCCTCGACGCAGCGCACGGTGTCCAGCGCCTCGGCGAACAGCATGCGCTCCTTCAGGTCCTCGAAGGGCACCTCGGGGGCGTCGCCGGCGGGGCCGAAGTGCTCGCGCAGTCCGGGCCACAGCCCCGCCCGCTTGCCGTCCACGTAGTCGTAGAAGCCGGCGCCGCCGCTGCGGCCCGGGCGCTCGAACTCCAGCACCATGCGGTCGATGACCGCCTCCGCGGGGTGCGTCTCCCACACGCCGCCCGCCTCCTCGACGGCCCGCTTGGTCTCCTCGCGGATCTTGCGCGGCAGCGTCAGGGTCAGCTCGTCCATGAGCGAGAGCACCTTGGCCGGGTAGCCGGCCTGGCCCGCGGCCTGCTCGATGGTGGCCGCCGGGACGCCCTCGGCGAGCATCGAGACGCCCTCGTTGATGAAGTGGCCGATGACACGCGAGGTGAAGAAGCCGCGCGAGTCGTTGACCACGATCGGGGTCTTCTGGATCTGCCGGACCAGGTCGAAGGCGCGGGCCAGCGCGGCCTCGCCGGTCTTGCCGCCCTTGATGATCTCCACCAGCGGCATCTTGTCCACCGGCGAGAAGAAGTGCAGGCCGACGAAGTCGACCGGGCGCTCCACGCCCTCGGCGAGCAGGGTGATGGGCAGCGTGGAGGTGTTGGAGCACAGCAGCGCGTCCGGCTCCACGATGCCCTGGATCTCCTGGAACACCTTGTGCTTGAGCGCGGTGTCCTCGAAGACGGCCTCGATCACCGCGTCGCAGCCGGCCAGGTCCCGCGGGTCGGCGGTCGGGGTGATGCGGGCGAGCAGCGCGTCCGCCTTGTCCTGGGTGGTACGGCCACGCGAGACGGCCTTGGCGCACAGCTTCTCGGAGTAGCCCTTGCCCTTGTCGGCCGCCTCCTGGCTGACGTCCTTGAGCACGACCTCGATGCCGGCCTTGGCGCAGGAGTACGTGATGCCGGCGCCCATCATGCCGGCGCCGAGCACCGCGACCTTGCGTACGGTGTGCGGCTCGACGCCCGATGGCCGGTTGGCGCCGGAGTTGACCGCCTGGAGGTCGAAGAAGAACGCCTGCGTCATGTTCTTGGCGATCTGGCCGGTGACCAGCTCGGTGAAGTACCGGGCCTCGATGGTCTGCGCGGTCTCGAAGTCCACCTGGGAGCCCTCGACCGCGGCGGCCATGATGTTGCGCGGGGCCGGGTAGTGGGCGCCGTTCAACTGCTTGCGCAGGTTGGCCGGGTACGCAGGCAGGTTGGCCGCGAACTTCGGGTGGGCCGGGGTGCCGCCGGGGATCTTGTAGCCGTCGGTGTCCCAGGGCTGGCGCGACTCGGGGTGGGCGTCGATGAACGCGCGTGCCTTGGCGATCAACTCGTCCCGGTCGGCGGCCAGCTCGTGGATCAGGCCGGCCTCCAGGGCCCTGGCCGGGCTGTACTGGGTGCCCTGGAGCAGCACCTTGAGCAGCGCGTCGGTGATGCCGAGCAGGCGTACGGTGCGGACCACGCCACCGCCGCCGGGCAGCAGGCCGAGGGTGACCTCGGGCAGGCCGATCTTGCTGCCGGACACCTCCAGGGCGACGCGGTGGTGGCAGGCCAGGGCGATCTCGTAACCGCCGCCGAGCGCGGCGCCGTTGATGGCCGCGACGATCGGCTTGCCGAGGGTCTCGATGCGGCGCAGGTCGCGCTTGAGTTCGCGGCTGGCGTCGAAGACCGGCTGGGCGTGCTCGGGGGTGACGGCGATCAGGTCGCGCAGGTCGCCGCCGGCGAAGAAGGTCTTCTTGGCCGAGGTGACGATGATGCCGCGGACGGAGTCCCGCTCGGCCTCCAGGCGGTCGGCGACGGCGGCCAGCGACGCCTTGAAGGCGGCGTTCATGGTGTTGGCCGACTGGTCCGGGTCGTCCAGGACGAGGGTGACCACGCCCGTGTCGTCCTGTTCCCAGCGGATGGTGGTGGGCTCGGTGCTCATCTGTCTGTCTCCGTATGAGGGTTGGCGGCGGGCGGTCAGACGCGCTCGACGACGGTGGCGATGCCCATGCCGCCGCCCACGCACAGCGTGATCAGGCCGTACCGCTGGTCGCGCCGTTCCAGTTCGTCGATGACGGTGCCGAGCAGGATGGCGCCGGTGGCGCCGAGCGGGTGGCCCAGGGCGATGGCGCCGCCGTTGACGTTGACCTTGTCGAGGCTGAGGCCCATGTCCTTGACGTAGCGCAGCACGACCGCGGCGAACGCCTCGTTGATCTCGACCAGGTCGATGTCGTCGATGGTCAACCCGGCCTTGGCCAACGCCTTGCGGGAGGCGGGGGCGGGCCCGGTGAGCATGATGGTCGGGTCGGAGCCGGAGACGGCGGCGGAGACGATGCGGGCGCGCGGCGTCAGCCCGTACCGCTCGCCCACCGCGCGGCTGCCGATGGCCACCAGCGCCGAGCCGTCCACGATGCCGGAGGAGTTGCCGGCGTGGTGGACGTGGTCGATCGCCTCGACCCAGTGGTACTTCTGCAACGCCACCGCGTCGAAGCCGCCCATCTCGCCGATGGTGGCGAAGGAGGGCTTGAGGCCGGCGAGCGACTCGGGTGTGGTGCCGGGCCGCATGTGCTCGTCGTGGTCGAGGACGACCAGGCCGTTGCGGTCGCGGACGGGGATCACCGAGCGCTCGAAGCGGCCGTCCTTCCACGCCTCGGCGGCCCGCTCCTGGGAGAGCGCGGCGTAGGAGTCCACGTCGTGGCGGCTGAACCCCTCGACGGTGGCGATGAGGTCGGCGCTGATGCCCTGCGGGACGAAGCCGGTCTCCAGGTTGGTCATCGGGTCGCCGAACCAGGCGCCGCCGTCGGAGCCCATCGGCACCCGGGACATGGACTCGACGCCGCCGGCCAGGACCAGGTCCTCCCAGCCGGAGCGGACCTTGGCCGCCGCCATGTTGACCGCTTCGAGGCCGGAGGCACAGAAGCGGTTCTCCTGCACGCCGGCGACGGTGTCGGGCAGGCCGGCGGCGAGCGCCGCCACCTTGGCGATGTCCGAGCCCTGGTCGCCGAGGGGGGCGACGACGCCGAGGACGATGTCGTCGATGGCCGCCGGGTCCAGGCCGGGCAGCCGGTGGCGGAGTTCGTGGATGAGGCCGACCACCAGGTCGATGGGCTTGGTGCCGTGCAGGGAGCCGGCGGCCTTCCCGCGCCCGCGCGGGGTGCGGATCGCGTCGTACACGTACGCTTCGGTGCTCACGTCGGAAGCCTTTCGGGGAGCGGTACGGGGTCTGCCACCGGATTCGGCGCGTCCGCGCGCGCCCGGGGGCGGGTGGGTCAGGAGAGCAGGGACCGGCCGATGATCTCCTTCATGATCTCGGTGGTGCCGCCGTAGATCGTCTGGATGCGGCCGTCGGTGAACGCCCGGGCGATGGGGTATTCGGCCATGTAGCCGTAGCCGCCGTGGAGCTGGAGGCAGCGGTCGGTGACCCGCTTCTGGAGCTCGCTCGCCCACCACTTGGCCATCGAGGCGTGCGTGGCGTCAAGCTCCCCCGCGTCGTGGTCCACGATGCAGCGGTCCACGAAGCTGCGGGTGACGGCGCACTCGGTGGCCATCTCGGCGATCTCGAAGCGCACGTGCTGGAGCCGCGCGAGCGGCCGGCCGAACGCCTCCCGCTCCTTGACGTAGGCCGTCGTCATCTCCAGGACGTGCTCGGCCCCGGCGATGGAGGCGATGGCGATGTTCAGCCGCTCCTGGGCGAGGTTGGTCATGAGGTGGACGAAGGCGCCGTTCAACTCGCCGAGCAGGTTCTCCTTCGGCACGACCACGTCGTTGAAGAACAGTTCGGCGGTGTCCTGGGACTTCTGGCCGATCTTGGCCAGATTGCGGCCCCGCTCGAAGCCGGCCATGCCGCGCTCGACCACCAGCAGGCTCAGCCCGTGCGCCCCGCCCTCGGGGGTGGTCTTGGCGACGACGATGACCAGGTCGGCCAGGATGCCGTTGGAGATGAACGTCTTGGAGCCGTTCAGGACCCAGCGGTCTCCCCGGTCCTCGGCGTTGGTGCGAATGCCCTGCAGGTCGGAGCCGGCGCCGGGCTCGGTCATGGCGATGGCCGTGATGATCTCGCCGCTGCAGAAGCCGGGCAGCCAGCGGCGCTTCTGCTCGTCGGTGCCGAGCGAGGTCAGGTACGGGCCGATGATGTCGTTGTGCAGGCCGAGCGCTAGCCCGGGGGCCGCGGCGCGGGTGAACTCCTCGGCGAGCACGGCGCTGTAGCGGAAGTCCTCGTTGCCGCCGCCCCCGAACTCCTCGGGCACGGCGAAGCCCAGCAGCCCCTGCCGACCGGCCGCGAGCCAGGCGTCCCGGTCCACGATGCCGTTCTCCTCCCACCGCTCGTAGTGCGGCAGCACCTCCTTGGCCAGGAAGGTCCGTACGGTCTCGCGGAACGCCTCGTGTTCCGCGGCGAAGATCTGGCGCTTCACGTGTCTCTCCTCGGGTGCTGCCGTACGGGCGGGAGTCGCTGGGGCGGGGGCTGCGGGTGCGGGTGCGTGGGCTGCGGGTGCGGGTGGTGCGGCCACCCGGTGCGGGGCGCGGGCCGGGGCGTGGGCGGCGGCGCGGGTCCCGGGGTCACGGGCCGGTGGCGGGTGGGTCGGCGAGGTGCGGCAGGCCCCAGTCGTCGGCGACCTCGGCGGTGTGCGCGCCCGGCAGGGCCGGGGGTCTGCGCACGCTGCCGGGGGTCGCCGAGAAGCGCGGCGCGGGCGCGGGCTGGACGATGCCGGCGTGCTCGGTGAAGGTGCCGCGGGCGGCCAGGTGCGGATGGGTGGGCGCCTCGCGCAGCGAGAGCACGGGCGCGGTGCAGGCGTCCGACGCCGCGAAGACCTCGGTCCACTCCTCGCGGGTACGGGTCCTGAACCGGGCCGCCACCAGTTCGCGCAGCTCGCCCCAGCGGGCCATGTCGCCCTGTTCGGGTGCCTGGTCCGCGATGCCGAGCAGGGTGGTGAACTCGGCGTAGAACCGCGGCTCCAGGGCGCCGACCGCCATGTGGCCGCCGTCCGCGGTCTCGTAGACGCCGTAGAACGGGCAGCCGCCGTCGAGCAGGTTGGCGCCCCTGCGGTCCTGCCACGCGCCGGCCGCCAGCATGCCGTGGATCATCGAGGACAGGTGGACCGTGCCGTCCACGATCGCGGCGTCCACGACCTGGCCCGCGCCGCCCGGGGTGCGGGCGTGCTGGAGGGCCGCGAGGACGCCGATGACCAGGTAGAGCGAGCCGCCCGCGTAGTCCCCGACGAGGTTGGCGGGGATGGCCGGCGGCTGGTTCGGCGCGCCGATCATGCCGAGGACGCCCGTGATGGCGATGTAGCCGATGTCGTGCCCGGCCCGCTGGGCCAGCGGCCCGTCCTGGCCCCAACCGGTCATCCGGCCGTAGACCAGCGCCGGGTTGCGGGCCAGGCAGGCGTCGGGGCCGACGCCGAGCCGCTCGGCGACGCCGGGGCGCAGCCCCTCGATGAGGATGTCGGCGCGCTCGACGAGGTCGAGCACGGTCCCCGGGCCCCGCTCGGACTTGAGGTCGACGGTCACCGAGCGCTTGTTGCGGTTGGTGATGTCGTGGGCCGGGTCGATGCCCAGGCCGGCGCCGGTCGGGCGGTCGACGCGCACCACGTCGGCGCCGAGGTCGGCGAGCACCATCGCCGCGTACGGACCGGGGCCGATGCCTGCCAGTTCCACGACCCGCACCCCGGTGAGCGGACCGTGTGGTGTTGCCGTCATCCGACCCCCACGTCGTTATGACAATTTTGCTGTAACACCGCCGATGCTAAGAACACGTTCCAGTTTCCACAAGCCCTCCGAGCGACGGGCTCGCGCCGGTCGGGGCCCGACTTACCGTCGCGTAAGCTCCCTGCTCTCCAAGCCCGTTGAGCACGGCGGGCGTCAGCGGCCACTCCCGGCGTCCGGCTCCTCGCCCGGAACCGGCCGGCGCCGCCCGCCGCGGGAGCGCCCGCATTCCACCGGGGTGGAGTCGACCACCCCGACGTCGTCGTTCCATAGCGTGGTGTCGACCGCCAGCAGGCGTGTGACCTGCTGAATCAGCCCGGCGGCCTTGCGCAGCCGCTTGTTGTAGCCGGGCTGTTTCGGCAGGTACGGGAACAGATGCCGCGGGTTGCTGCGCGCCTAGCGGATCCAGCGGGCCTCGGAGGTGAAGCAGAGCAGTGCCTGCATGACCGAGAGCGTGACCAGTTCTGCGTCTCTCAGCCGCGGCGCTGTGCCGACGTCGGGTCGGTACGGGGCCAGATGCGGAGATGTCTTCAGCACGTCGTCAGTCTTCACATAGAGTGCGGTCGCGAGGATATCCAGATTGCTCGTCACACAATGATCATGGATGCCCTCGCCTTATCAACGCGTGGAACGCCTCCCGAGCGCGGGACAACTCCGGCCCGGCAGTGGGGTGTTCGCTCGCCGTGCCTCGATGGGCAGCGCGACGGCGTTGAGGCGCCATGTTCGCTACCGAGGGGGTCACTGACGATGGCTACGTATGTGTTGATTCCCGGTGCCGCGTCCGGCCCGTGGTACTGGCACCTGCTGGAGGCCGAGCTGCGTGGGCGGGGCCATGACGTGGTGGCGGTGGACCTGCCCTGCGACGAGGACTCGGCCGGGCTGGCCGAGTACGCCGACACCGTGGTCGACGCCATCGGTGATCGCACCGGCCTGATCTTGGTGGCCCATTCCTTCGGCGGGTTCACCGCACCGTTGGTGTGCGACCGCGTGCCGGTGGACCTGCTGGTGATGCTGCAGGCGCAGATCCCAGCAATGGGCGAGAGCCCGGGCCAGTGGTGGGCCAACACCGGCTACGAGCAGGCCAGGCGCGAACAAGACGAACGCGACGGCAGGGATCCCGACGACGACACTGCCCTGTTCCACCACGACACCCCGCCGGCACTGGCCGCCGAGGCCAAGAAGCACACGCGCACGCAATCGGCGACACCGTTCATGAAGCCATGGCCACTCGCCGCGTGGCCGGATGTGCCCACGAAGTTCCTCCTGTCCAGGGACGACCGCTTCTTCCCCGCCGAGTACATGCGCCGGATCGTGCGGGAACGCCTGGGCATCACACCCGACGAGATGCCCGGTGACCACTGCCCCATGCTCGGTCACCCCATGGAACTGGCCGACCACCTGGAGGCATACCGCCCCGGGGCGTAACAGCTACACAGCTACACGCCCGTCTGACGCGTCAGCGCCGATATCACCCCTTGGAATAGATCATCTAGGCCACCGGGCTCCGGTCGGTCAGCTCGATGCCCCAGGTCTCACGCAGCAGCTCCCGGCCGCTGTCCGTGGTGTTCAGCCCGCGGCCGGAGGGGTGCCGTACGACCCAGCGGGCGGCGAGGAAGCGCGTGCCGACCGCGGCGCCCAGGGCGCCGGCCAGGTGGGTGCGGCGTTCCGTCCAGTCCGGGCAGGCCCGGGTGGTGGGGCGGCGGGCGCGGAGCGCGCCGTCCACGTCCACGCCGAGCGCGCGCAGGCCCGTGGCGCCGGCGTCGGCGAGGGTCAGCGACTCGCGGTCGGTCAGCCATCCCCGGTGTGTCCAGGCGTCGGTCAGGGCGACGCCGAGCCGTCCGGCGAGGTGGTCGTAGCACAGCCGCGCCGCGGCCAGGGTGCGCGCCTCGCGGCTGCGGCGGTACCCGGAGACGGGCACCGGGTCGGCCAGGGCGCCGAGCGCTTCGAGTGCGGTGGCGACCCGTGGGCCGGCGAGCGCGTAGTAGCGGCGGCGACCGCGCGCCTCACAGGTCACCAGGCCGGCGTCGACCAGCGCCGCCAGGTGCTCGGACGCGGTCGACGCGCTCACCCCGGCCGCCCGGGCCAGCTCGCCGGCCGGCCGGCTGGTGCCGTCCATGAGGAGGTTGAGGAAGGCCGAGCGCGCGGGCGCGGCGAGCGCCCTGCCCACGCTGGTGAAGTCCCGGTCCCGGCTCATGGGGGTGACGATACGACGCCGACGCTTCGGCCGGCGCCGAAGCGTCGGGCGCCTACGGTCTCCGCATGGACACCCGCACCTACCGCGCCCATCTGCACTGGGACGGCTCCACCGCGGACGGGGTCCGCGGCTACTCGCGCGACCACACCGCCGTCGCCCCGCCCGCCGCCGCGCGGGTCGACCTGAGCGCGGACCCGGCCTTCCGCGGCGACCCCGACCGGCTCAACCCCGAACAACTGGTGGTCATGGCCGCCTCCTCCTGTCAGATGCTGTCCTTCCTGGGCGCCGCCGCCCGCGCCGGGGTGACCGTGCTCGGGTACGACGACGAGGCCGGCAGCCACCTCGACCTGACCGCCGAGCCGGCCCGGCTGGCCGCGATCCGGCTGCGGGTCACCGTCACGGTCGCCGCCGGGACGGACCCGGCCCGGGTCCGGGAGATCGCCGAGCGGGCGCACCGCTCCTGTTACGTCGCCAACAGCCTGTCGGTGCCGGTCGAGGTGGCCACCACCGTGGTGACCGCGTGACCGCCGGGCCGTGGGATCTTGAGGTGTGCCTGCCGGACCGGCCCGGGGCGCTGGCCGACCTGGGCCAGGCGCTGGGCGCGGCCGGGGTGAGCCTGGAGGGAGGTGGCGTGTTCGCGTGTGAGGGGCGGGCCGTCGCGCACTACCTGGTCGACGACAGGTCCGCCGCGCTGGCGGCCGTCGCCGCCGCGGGCCTGGGCCCCGCCGTCGTCCGCGACGTCGTCACGACCCGTCTCGACCAGGAGACGCCCGGCCAGCTCGGCACCCTCGCCCGCCGGTTGGGCGACGCGGGCGTGAACGTCGCCACCCAGTACAGCGACCACGCCGGCAACCTCGTCCTGCTCGTGTCGGACGAGCACCTCGGGGCCTGCCGCGAGGTGGTCGCACGGTGGGAGCGGGGCTGACGCGCGGGGGCCGGCCCCGGCTCAGTCGGCGGGCGCCGTCCCGCGCACGTCGTCCGCCCGGGGCGGGGCCGGGCTCCGCGCCGGGGCGGCGGCCGGCACCAGGTGGTCGTCCAGCGCTTCGGGGTCGGTGATCCGGGCCAGCCGGCGCGGGACGTCACAGCCGACGAGCACGATGACGACCAGGGTCAGCCCGAACGTCAACACGGCCAGCGCCCGCCCCAGCGGCATCCCCTCGGCCAGGTGGGCGCCGAGTACCGGGGCCACGGCGCCGCCGAGCGCGCCGACGTTGTAGACGAAGCCGAGCGAGGCGGCCCGGTTGCCGGTCGGGAAGTGGCTGGCGATGTACTTGGGGAGGATGCCCGAGATGCCCTGGCTGAGGGCGAGCAGCCCGAACAGCAGCACGCCGAGCGCGACCAGGCTCTCGTCGACGGCGAAGACGGGGAAGACGAAGCCCAGCGAGGCGATCAGGGTCCAGGCGTACGCGCGCCGGGTGCCCACCCAGTCGCCGACGAAGCCCGCGAGCCAGCAGCCGCACATGGTGCCGAACCCGGCGTAGAACATGACGTCGCCCACCTGGCCCGGCGCGTAGCCCATCTCGGTCTTGAGGTAGGTGGGCAGCAGGGCCTGGATCGGCCAGCTGTAGAGGAAGGCGCAGAAGACGGTGACCATGAGGGACACGTACAGGACCCACTGCCGTCGGCCGCCCACCTGGACCGCGAAGGCGATCAGGCAGCCGGCGGCCAGGATCGCCAGCGGCCACACCAGGCCCTTGCCGAGCGGGGTGAACACGCAGAACAGCGCGGCACTGGCGAGCACGGTCAGCAGCGTGTTCAGCCAGGTCCTGCGGTGCCCGGCGAACAGCGGCGCGAACGGGTTCGGGCGCTGGCCACCGGCGGCGACCTCCGCGCTCCAGTCCTCGGCCTCCGGCAGCGCGCGACGTACCCACAGGGCGACCAGGACCGGCAGCACGCCGATCCAGAACATCCAGCGCCAGCCCCAGTTCGGCACCACCCACTCGTAGAGCTTGGAGGCGAGGATGGTGCCGCCGGCGTAGCCGGAGATCAGGAAGCCGGAGGCGCGGTTGCGCAGCCGTGGCGGCCAGCTCTCCAGGACGTAGGTGGCGCTCGCGCTGTACTCCCCCGCCATGCCCACGCCGATCAGCAGCCGGGCGACGAAGAGGCTGGCGTACCCCCAGGCGAAGCCGCAGGCGAAGGTGCCGAAGGAGTAGAGCAGGATGCTGACGATCATGGCGGCCTTGCGCCCGTAGCGGTCACCGAAGGCGCCGAGCAGCGCGCCGCCGAGCCAGCGGGTGATGAAGGCGGCGGAGACCAGGCTGGCGGCCTCGACGCCGCTGAGGTCGAACTCGTCGGCGATCTCGGTCAGCACCAGGGTGATCAGGACGAAGTCGAAGCCGTCGAGGAGGTAGCCGAGCCAGGCGGCGAACATGGCCTTCCACTGGCCCGGGGACACCTCGCGGTACCAGCGCGTGCCCGCCTCGCGCCCGGTGGCGCTCACGCGGTCAGGCCCGCGTCGTCGAGGAACTTGCGCACCCGGTCCACGGCCGCGGCATCCAGCGGGACCTGCGGCGCCGCGGTGGCGGGGCAGTCGATGACGCCGAGCAGGTGCAGCGCGGCCTTGAAGCCGCCGAGCGCCGACGAGCTGCCGCCCATCCGCGCCGGATCGCCGGTCTCGGTGAGGGCGAACAGCGCGGCGAGCCGGTCCTGTTCGGCCGCGGCCTCGGCCCACCGGCCGGCGCGGGCGTGCGCGTAGAGCCGCAGGTAGCCGTGTGGGTCCACGTTGCCGAGGCCCGGTACGACGCCGTGCACGCCGGCCAGCAGGGCGCCGTCCACGGCCATCTCGGAGCCGGTCAGCACGGAGAACCGCTCGCCCAGGCCGCGGTCGCGGGCCGCGACGAGCAGCCGGCGCGCCTCCTCCACCTGGCCGCTGCTGTCCTTGAGCCCGGCGAGGGTGCCGTCGGCGGCCAGCGGCAGCACGATGGCGGCGGTGAGCTTGGTGTGCACGGCGGCGGGGATGTCGTACGCGAACAGCGGCAGCTCGGTGCCGGCGCGCAGCCGGCGGAAGTGGTCGGCGATCTCGGCGGGGTGGGTGCGGGTGTAGAAGGGGGCGGTGGCCACGAGGGCGTCGGCGCCGCTGGCGGCGGCGCCGACGGCGTGGTCGCGCATCCGCGCGGTGGTCGTGTCGATGACGCCGGCGAGCACGGGGACCCGTCCGGCGGCGGCCTCCACCACCGTCTCCAGGGCGATGCGGCGCTGGGCGTCGGTGAGGTAGGCGACCTCGCCGGTGGAGCCGAGGGCGAACAGCCCGTGCACGCCGGCGTCCAGGAGCCGTCGGGTGAGCGCGGCCAGCGACCGGGTGTCCACGTCGCCGGTGGGGGTGAGCGGGGTGCACATCGGCGGGATGACGCCGGTGAGGGGAACCGGAGGGCGCATCGGGATCAGCTTTCTACGAGGCGTCAGCCAGGGGTGGGAGGGAGCCAAGCCATAGCAGTAAAGATGACAATACGGACGTTGGACGTCCGATGTGTGGGGTGAATGTGACGGAGCGCCGGACGCCTGTCAACCTCTCCCACATCCGGGTGCCCTCTTGTTGACTGCTGGTCAATAGCTGCCTAGCGTGGCGGCCTCCAGGCTGTGGATCACGCACAGCGCAGCCACGCACCACGCTCGGGGCCCGGCCCGCGGGCCGCGAGGGGAAGCGATGCCACGCGAGGGACTCGACCCACAGCGCGCGTACGACGTGGTGCTCGTCGGCGCCACCGGCTTCGTGGGCGCGCTGACCGCCCACTACCTGGCCGAGCACGCCCCGCCCGGGCTGCGCTGGGCGCTGGCCGGGCGCAGCCGGGACCGCCTGGAGGCGCTGCGCGCCGAGCTGGCCGTCACCGACCCGGCGCACGCGGCGCTGCCGCTGCTGACCGTGGACGTCGCCGACCGCGACGCGGTCCGGGCGCTGGCCGAAAACACCCGAGTGGTCGCCACCACCGTCGGCCCCTACCTGCGCTACGGCGGGCCGCTGGTCGCCGCGTGCGCCGAGGCCGGCACCGACTACGTCGACCTGACCGGCGAGCCCGAGTTCGTCGACCGGACGTACGTGCGCCACCACGAGCGGGCCCGCGCCACCGGCGCCCGGCTCGTGCACACGTGCGGCTTCGACTCCCTCCCGGCCGACCTGGGCGCGCTGTACACCGTGGGGCTGCTGCCACGGGACGTGCCGCTACGCGTCGACGGCTACCTGCGCACCAACGCCACCTTCTCCGGCGGAACGCTGGACTCGGCGCTGACGGCCGCCTCCCGGCCGCTGGCGATGGTCCGCGCGGCGCGGGAGCGGCGGCGCGCGGAGCCCCGCCCGGCCGGGCGGACCGTGCGCGCCCCGCTCGGCCCCGTGCACCACAGCCGCGCGGTGCGGGCCTGGGGCGTTCCGCTGCCGACGATCGACGCGCAGGTCGTCGCCCGCTCGGCCGCCGCGTCCACGGCCTACGGGCCGGCGTTCCGCTACCGCCACTTCGCGGCCGTGCGCCGGCTGCCGGTGGCCGCGGCGGGCGTGGCCGGGGTCGGCGCGCTGGCCGCGCTGGCGCAGGTGCCGCCGGTGCGCTCCTGGCTGACCGGCCGGCGCGGCCCGGGCGACGGGCCGAGCCCGGAGCGGCGGGAGCGGAGCTGGTTCGCGCTGCGCCTGGTGGGACAGGGCGACGGGCGCCGGGTGGTCACCGAGGTCCGCGGCGGCGACCCGGGCTACGGTGAGACGGCCAGGATGCTGGCCGAGTCGGCGCTGTGCCTGGCGCTCGACGACCTCCCGGAGACCGCGGGCCAGGTCACGCCGGCCACCGCGATGGGCGAGCGACTCACGGCCCGGCTGGTCCGCGCGGGCCTCGGCTTCCGGGTCGTGTCGGAACACTGAACGGGGCGCTGACTGGGGGCGGGCCCGGCGCGCATCCCCGTACGGGCCCGAACGCGATGTCCGATACCCGCCAGAAGCGGCGCCCCGGGCGCTCCACCATGGCTGCATGAGCACCCACACGGACACCCAGACCCGCACCCTCGACGAGGACTTCCGGCCGCGCTACGAGATCCGCCCCATCGCCCCCGAGGTGCTGCGCGAACTGCGGGTGCGCGACGACGCCGGCCGGGCCCCGCGCGTGGTCGTCGACGAGGACGGCGGCAACCCGCTGCGCTGCTGCCTGGGCCGCAGCACCCCCGGTGAGCGGCTGATGCTGGTCTCGTACGCGCCGCTGCGCCGCTGGGCCGCCGAGACGGGCGCCACGCCGGGCGCGTACGACGAGGTCGGCCCGGTCTTCATCCACCCCGAGCCGTGCGCCGGCTGGTCCGGCGGCGGGCGGGACGCCACCCCGAACGGCTACCCGCGGGGCATCGTGGGCGAGCGGCGGGTGCTGCGCGCCTACTCGGCGGAGGGCCGCATCCTCGGTGGGCGGCTGCTGATCCAGGGGAGCCCGGAGCACGGCGGCTCCCCCGCCGAGGCCCTGGAGGAGTGGTACCGCGATCCGCGGGTCGCGGCCGTGCACATCAGGGCCGTGGAGTACGGCTGCTTCCTCGCGGAGACCCGCCGCGCGGGATGAGCGAAGCCGCCGAGCCACCCCACCGCGCGACCAGCGCGGCGGGGTGGGCTCGGCGGGGCCGGTCCGGCGGTCCGGGTCAGTCGAAGAGGTTGGCGATCACACCGGCGTACGACGTGCACAGCTGCCAGAACAGCCAGAACGCGCCGTACACGATGCCGATCATGAGCACGGTGGCCACGATCGGGTCCAGCCGGCGTTGCCAGCGGGACCGGTTCATCAACTGGTAGTCATGCTCTGCCATGCCACCAACATACCGACAACGCCAGCGGCCTCCGCCCGCGGCCGGCGGCGGCTAGCCGTGCTCGCGGGCGAGGGCGGCCAGCGCCCGGCGGCAGGCGGCGTCGGCCGCGCGGGTGGTCTCCGGCAGCCGGTAGCGGGGGCTCAGGCGCAGGGCGTGGGCGCAGGCGGCGTCGAGCGTCATCCGGTGGCCGACGGAGACGAAGACCGGCTTGACGCCCGGTTGGGTGCGCAGCGCCCGGCCCACCTCCTGGGTGCCGTCCCACAGCGGCGAGGCGTCGCCGCGCCGTTGGCCCGGCGGGTCGTGGCGGAAGACGAAGGGGCTCTTGGCGACGCCGATGGTCGGCAGTCCGGTGATCACCCCGAGGTGGCTGGCCAACCCGAAGCGGCGCGGGTGGGCCAGCCCGTAGCCGTCGCACACCACCAGGTCGGGCGTGTGGCCGAGGCGGTCGAGGGCGGCCAGCACGGTGGGGATCTCCCGGAAGGCGAGGAGGCCCGGCACGTAGGGGAAGGAGACCCGGCCGACGGCGGTCGCCTCCGCGACGCGGGCCAGGCCGCGCGCGTCGAGCGCGACGGCCGCCGCCGCGACCAGGTCGCGTTCGTCGTCGTACGCCACGTCCACGCCCACCACCAGGCCGGGGGCGCCCGGCAGGGTGGCCGCGCTCGACGCGTCGACGGCGCCGCGCAGCCGTTCCTGGACGGCGGTGGCCTCGGCCTCGGTGCGCGGCCAGTCAGCGGGCACGGCCGCCCAGGCCGGCTGTCCCGTGGGTTCGCTGGAAGAGCTCATACCGGTGATCACGCTACGCGGGGTCGAACGGTTGCCCCGCGCGGCGGCGGCGGGATCGGCGTCGGGCGTACGGCGTAGCCTGGTGATCATGTTCGTACTCGAGTTGACCTACACGGCTCCCCTGGAGCGCGTCGACGCCCTGCTCAGTGACCACGTCGACTGGCTGAACACGCACTACGCGTCGGGGACCTTCATCGCCTCCGGGCGCAAGGAGCCGCGCGACGGCGGCGTGATCCTCGCGGTGGGGGCGGACCGGGCCGCCATCGAGGAGGTGGTGGCGAGCGACCCGTTCGTCACGGCGGAGGTGTGCGCGTACCGGATCACGGAGTTCCTGGCGACCAAGACGTCGCCCGAGCTGGCCGCGTACCGGCAGGAGCTGCCGGCCTGAGCCCGCCCGGCCCCGCCGGACACCGGCTGGGCCGGGGCGAGACGCTCTCGCCCCGGCCCAGCCTCACCCGTCGCCCGTGCGCCCGGCGGCGCGGTCAACGGCCGGAGAGCGCGAGGCGCCCGACGCGGCCCTGCTCGCCGGCGGCCCAGCAGCTCAGGTCCGGGGTGCAGTCGACCGTGTCGTACGAGCCGGTGTCGAAGGTGTGCCAGCGCCGGCCGCCGTCGAGGGTGAGTTCGCTGCCGGTGGGGCCGACGGCGAGCGCGGCGGAGCGGCTGTGCGGCAGCCAGGCGACGCCGGAGCGGTAGCCGGGCGGCTGGCGCCGGGCGTTCGTCCAGGTCGCGCCGCCGTCGCCGGTGACCGCGGCGGTACGCAGCGACGGCTCGCCGGCGCGGTAGTCGCCGCCCACGGCCAGGCCGTGCCGGGCGTCGCGGAACGCGAGGCCGAAGACGCCGCGGGCCGGGTCGCCGGCCGGGATGGGCGCCTGGGCGACCGTCCAGGTCAGGCCCCGGTCGGCCGAGTGCAGCACGCGTGCGGTGGCGGCCCCGCCGGTGGCGATCCAGGCGTCCCGGCCGCCCGAGCTGACCAGGCACTGGCCGCTGGCGGCGAACGCGGCCTCGCCCGGCTGGGCGGCCGGCATCCCCGCCGAGGGCAGCACCCGCCAGCTCCGGCCGCCGTCGCCGGTGGACAGGATGCGGTACTTGCCGTCCACCGGGTCGCTGAGCGCGATGCCGTGCCGGGCGTCGAAGAAGGTCATGCAGTCGTAGAAGGCCGCCGGGTCGGTGTTGCGGAAGCTCTCCGTCCAGGTCGCGCCGCCGTCGGCGGTGCGGAAGACCCGCGACGCCTCGCCCTCGCCGATGGCGAGCACCACCGCGTGCCGCGAGTCGAACGCCTCCACGTCCCGGAACTCCAGCGCGCCCGCGCCGGGCGGCGACACGTCGCGCCAGCTCCGGCCGCCGTTCACGGTGCGCAACACGGTGCCCTTCGTACCGGCCACCCAGGCGGTGCGCCGGTCGACGGCGGCCAGCCCGCGGAACCTGGCGTCGCTGCCGCTGTCACTGGCCCGCCAGGCCAGCCCCGCTCCCGTGGCGTACGGCGAACCGCTCCCCGCGGCCCCGGCCGACTCCGCCGCGGCACCGTCCGACCGGTCGCCCGCACCCGCCGCGCCGGCCTGCGCCGGCGCCGTCAGCACGGCCGCCAGCGCCACCCCGCACAGCCCCGCCGTCATCATCCGTCGCATCGTCCCCATGACCCTCATGGCGCTGGAAGCTAGCCCATGGGCGCGGCGGCGTCCACGGTCGGCGCCCCACGAACACGCCCCGGTGGCGGGCGGGCACGAGCCGTCAGGGCCGGGGCGGGTGGCGGGCGGCGGGTGACGGGTGGCGGGCGGCAGGCGGAAGTTTCCGCCGCGAGCCTGCCGGTCGGTCAGCGGCGCCAGCAGATCGTCCAGCCGGGGAACAGCTCCTTGCAGACCAGGCCGCCGTCGGTGGGGCTGGGCGACGGGCCCGTGGGCGTGGGCGACGTCGCCGTCGGCGAGGGCGACCCGGTGGTGGGCTTGCCGGTGGGCGTGGGCTTGGTCGTGGGGGTCGGCTTGCCGGTGGGCGTGGGCCTGTCCGTGGGGGTCGGCTTGTCGGTGGGCGTCGGCCTGTCCGTGGGCGTGGGCTTGTCGGTCGGCGTCGGCTTGCCCGTGGGAGTGGGCTTGTCCGTCGGAGTGGGCTTGCCCGTCGGCGTCGGCTTGCCCGTCGGCGTCGGGGGCGCCGTGGTGGGGGCCGAGGTCGGCTGGGGCGGGGTGTCGGGGGTGGAGCTGGGCGGCGGCGTGGGGTCGGCGTCCCGGGTCGGCTCCGTGTGGTCGGGCCGGGTCGGGGCCGCGAGCGCGGGCGGGGGTGCCGCGAGGGTGGGAGGCGCCGAGGGGGTCGGCGACGCGGGGGTGGCCGAGGTCGGTCGGGGGGCACCGGGCGCCGTGGTGGGCCCGGTCTCGCCGCGCGGGGTGGCGCCGGCGTTCGACGGCGGGTCGGCCGGCGCCCGCTCGGGCGCGCCCGAGGACGCCGCGACGGGGGCCTGGGCCCGTCGCGCGGCGGACTCGCCGCCGCCGAACACCTGGCCGGCCGCGACCGCGACCGCGGCGATGGCCACCACGCCGGCGCCGGCCACCGCGACACCCACCGGGCCCGCCTGGCCGACCTGGCCGCGCAGCAGGTGGCGCACCGAGCGCAGCGCGCCACCCGCCGAGCCCTTGCCGCCCGCCGCGGCGGCCGTTCCGGCGCCCGCGGCGCCGGCGCCGAGCAGCGGGGCCAGGAACTTGGCCCCACCGCCCGCGAGCAGCACCAGCAGCGCGGGGCCGACGAGCGCCGGCAGCCGGGTGTTGGCCTGGGCCAGCACCGCGAGCCGGTCCCGGCAGTCCGCGCAGTCCTCCACGTGCAGGGCGATGCTCTCCGCCTGCCGGGGCGAGTCGGTGCCCCTGATGTGGGCGGGCATCCGCTCCCAGTGCCCGGCGCAGGCCGGGTTGCCCGGGGCGCCGGGCTGCTCGCGCAGGAACGCCTGGCGCATGCCCTCGCGGGCCCGGTGCAGCAGCACCGCGGTGGCGCCGGTGTTCGCGCCTATCTGGCGGCCGACGGACTCCAGCGGCTGGTCCTCGGCCTCGGCCAGCCACAGCGCCTTCACCCAGCGCTCCGGCAACTGACCCATGACCCGGGCCAGCAGATCGACGTACGCGACCCGCTGCGCCGGGTCCTGGCCGCTCCCCTGCTCGCCGTACCTGGTCAGGTCGTCCGCCTCGGCCACGGCGGGGTCGCGCGGCACCTCGCGGGCGCCACGGCCGGCGGTGTCGGAGGACAGGTGGCGCACCGTCGTCGTCAGGTACGCGGACACGTTGTCGATCTGGTGCCCGGTGCGCAGCCGGCGCCAGACGCGGAAGTGCGCCTCGGCCACCAGGTCCTCGGCGACCCAGGGGTTGCCGGTCAGTGTGCGCGCGTAGGCGACGAGGCGGGGGTGCTCGCGTTCGTACAGCCGCGCGTAGGCGTCCGTGTCCGGGGCGGCGGATGCTTCGGTCATGTGGGGGGACACCTCGGGGTGTGACGCGTGGTATCGCGGGGACTCGCGGGCTTGCCAGGATTTTCGCAAGCCCGACTTCGATCACCGCAGCCGCCCCCGTCGTGACGTACCTCACGCAGGGATCGAGTGCACGCGCGTAATGCACGGCCCCTCTTAGGGGTCAAAGAGACAAGGACCCGCACCAAGAGCAAGGGAGCAGGCGTTGTCCATCGTCATAGACCAAGCCATCCGGGCCCGGCTGATCGCCTCCGCGCCCGGCACCCGGGCCATCCCCGCACGACTGCGGTACGAGCCCACCGACCCGTTCGCGGTCCGCGTCTCGTTCCCGCCCGCCGCCTCCCTCGACGGGTTCGAGGTGGAGTGGGCCTTCGGCCGCGACCTGCTGGAGGAGGGGTTGCGCCAGCCCGCCGGCAGCGGGGACGTGTACGTCTGGCCGTGCAGCGCGGAGCGGATCGTGGTGGAGTTCCGCGCCGACGAGGGCATGGCCATGGTGCAGCTCAACTCGGCCGACGTGCGGGAGTTCCTCGGCCGCTCGTACGCGCTCGTCCCGGTGGGCGAGGAGGGTGGGTACCTCGATGTGGACGCCGACCTCGCGGCGCTGCTGCGGGATGCCTGAGCCGATGGGCGTCCGCTGCGAGACCGCGCCGCCGCCCACCGCGCCCGGCCTGGGTCAGGTGTCCGGCCTGGCCCCGTCGCCGGCGTCCGGCCGCCCCGCGCGGCTGCCGCAGCCCGCGCCGGCCGGTGGCGGCGTGCTGGGCGCCTCCCGGCTGCGAGGCCCGGCCGGCCGGGACGCGGTGGCCGGCGCGCCGTCGCCGCGGATGCTGACCGCCGCCTCGCGCAACGTCCCGGCCGACTCCGGCGAGGCCAGCGGCGACGTGTGCGCGGTCCGGCAGACCCCGTACGGCCTGCGGCTGCTCATCGGTGACGTGCGCGGCAAGGGCCCGCGGGCCGCCGTGGGGGCCGCCGCGCTGCGTCGGGCGTTCGACCGGGCCGCGGACCGGGTGCCCACCCTGTCCGTCCTGGTGGACACCCTGGAGTGGGCGTTGGTCGGCGCGACGGCCCGGCCCTCGGGAGCGGGCGCCGCCGACGGGGCCGACGCGGCCGACGACGCCACCGAGAACTTCGCGACCGTGCTGGTCGCCGAGATCAGCACGGACGGGCACGCGCTGCGCCTGGTCAACCGTGGCCACCCGGCGCCGCTGTTGCTGCGCCGCGGTCAGGTGCGCCGGCTCGAACCGCGCCAGCGGCTGTTGCCGTTGGGTCTCGGCGCGGTCTCCGGCGCCGGCCAGGTGCCCGCGCCGGCCGGCCCGTACGCCGACGAGGTGGCCTTTCCCGAGGGCGCGTCGCTGCTGCTGTTCACCGACGGGGTCACCGAGGCGCGGGACGCGCACGGCGTGTTCTACGACCCGCTGGCGCGGCTGGCCCGGTTCGCCGGCGCCGCCCCCGCCGACCTGCTCGACGTGCTGCACCGCGACGTCCTGCGCCACACGGGCGCGGCCCACGACGCGCGGGCGCTCTCGGACGACCTGGCGATGGTCGCGGTGCGCCGTGCGGCGCGCGCCGTGGGCCCGCGTGGCGCGGGTTACGCGCGGCGCTCGAAGAGGCCGTTGAGTTCGGGGTAGCTGAGCCCCTCGGCGAAGCTGGTGTACGTCCCCGAGGTCAGTACCTCGCGCGCGGCGCGCCGGGTCAGTGCGTGCACCGACTGGGCGATCGCCGCGCCGACGCTGATCCGCGCCACACCGAGCTCGGCGAACTCCTCGACGCTCGGCGCTCCCGGCCACACCATCACGTTGAGCGGGGCCGCGACGCCCTTGACGAGCGCGGTCACCGTCTCGAAGTCCACGACGCCGGGCACGAAGACGCCGTCGGCGCCGGCCGCGACGTAGGCTGCCGCCCGCTCCAGGGTCTCGTTCAGCCGGGTCTCGGGCTCTCCCACGGAGGCCAGGTAGATGTCGGTGCGCGCGTTGATGAACAGCGGCACGCCGACCTCGTCGGCCGCCTGTCGCGCGGCGGCGATCCGCGCGGCGTTCTCCTCGGTCGAGCGCACCGCGGGCCCCTCGGCCGCGTGGCTGGCGTCCTCCAGGTTGATGCCGACCGCGCCCGCGGCGAGCACGCCGCGCACGGTCGCCGCGACGTCCTCGGCGCCCTCGCCGTAGCCGGCCTCGATGTCGGCGGTCACCGGCACGTCCACCGTGGCCACGACGCGCGCGATCAGCTCGACCGCCCGCTCGCGGCTCAGCCGCTCCCCGTCGCCGAAGCCGAGCCCCCAGCCGACGCCGGCACTCGTGGTGGCCACGGCGGCGGCCCCCGCCTCTTCGACGACGCGCGCGCTGGCCGGGTCCCAGGCGTTGGGCAGCACCAGTGGCCGCTCGCCCGTGTGCAGGTCACGGAAGGTCCGGGCGCGCTCGATCTGGATGGCGGAGGTGGTGGGCGTCTCGTTGCTCATGCGCCAAGTCCACCAGCCCGCGCGGCCGTTCGGCTGGCGGATTTCCGACATGATCATCCGCGCCCCCGGCCGCCGGCGGGGCGCCGGCCCCGGTGGGTGATCCGAACAGGTGCGATCAGTGTCCGCTGGACCGCAACCGTCTTGGCCGTACGACGGTCACCTTGGGTGTCACCGACGCACAGGGCGCGGGCGGACGCGGTACGGGGCCAGCCGGCCCCCGGGCGGCCGACCCCGACGACGCGGCGCGCGCGGCACGTCCGCGCGGCGACCGGCCGGCGGCGGATGGCGTGTGGACGGCACGCGTACGGGGCGCGGCGCGCACCGGGCCGTGGCTACCGCGGCGGGGACGGCGCGGTGCCCGACGATGTCGGCATCACGCGGGTTCGAGTGGGATTGAGCGGGATCACAGGGAAACGGGGGGTGGCGCGGATGGCGAGCGCGACCGAGATCGAGAAGTTCGCGGACTGTCTGCGGGAGTTAAAGGAGCGGTCGGGGCGGAGTTACGGCGCGCTGGCCCGCCGGTTGCACGTCAGCACCTCCACGCTGCACCGCTACTGCAACGGCGACGCCGTGCCGGCGGACTACGCCCCGGTGGAGCGGCTGGCCAGGCTCTGCGGCGCCGCCCCGGACCAGTTGGTGGAGTTGCACCGCCGCTGGCTGCTCGCGGACGCGGCCCGCCGCACCGTCCCCGGCCGCGGGTCGCGCTCCGCGCGGGGCGCGGCGCCGAGTCGGGACGCCGTCGTACCGGACCCCGAGGCGGACTCCCCCGGCAGCGACGCCGCGGCGGACGCCGCGCCGGCCGCTCGCGCGGGCGGCGACGCCGGAGGCGACGAGCCCGGCGCCGCGCGTACGCCCACCGGGACTTCCGCCGGCGCGCCGGCTAAGGCTCCGGCCGAGAGTGACGGGCCCAGCGTCGCGGAGGGGGAACCCGCCGGAGCGGTGGGGAAGCCCACCGGAGCGGAGGGCGGGCCGGGCACCCCGGAGGGCGGGCCCGCCCCCGCCGACGTACCCGGCTCGGACACACCCATCGCCCCTGCGCCCGCCGGGTCGACGGCGGGCGCCGACGCGCCGGAGGGGGCGCGTGGGCCGGCTCGGCCGCGCGCGGGGCGGGCGCTGCCCACGCGGCTCGCCTCCGGGCTCGCCGCGCGGCTGCGCGGGCGGCGGGCCGTGGCGTGGTCCGCGGTCGGCGCGGTGCTCGCGGCGGCCGTCATCGGCGTCGCCGCGGCGGCGAGTTCGCCGCCGGACGGCACCGGTGGCCGGGGCGCCGCGTCCGGCGCGGAGCGTGGGCGCGCCGCCGCGCCCGAGGCGACGGCGGCGACCCGGCCGGGCGGCCCGAGTGGCCAGCCGCGGGACGAGCGGGGCGGGGCGGCCCGCGAGTCGGCCGCCGAACGAGGGACCGACGCGGGCCGGCGGGGGCAGGCCGAGGAGAAGCGGCCTGAGCCGACGACGGCCGCCCCGGACCGCACGCCCACCCCCGGCGGCTCGTCCCGCGCCGGCGCGCCGTCCGCCGGTGCCACGTCCGACGGCGACGCGGGGCGTGGCGGGGCGCACGGTGGGCCGGGCGCCGGTGCGGGCACGCCGCTGACGCTCAGCACCCGCTCGCACGTGTGGGAGAACGGCTGCGACCACCGCTACCTCGTGGACCGGGAGCCCGCCGAGGTCGCCCCGCCCCCGGTGGAACAGGACGCGCCCGGTTGGGCCAGGGCGCACGGGGCCGTGCACGGTGGCACGACGATCGTGGAGGTGACCGTGGCCGGGCGCTCGTCGCAGGCGGTGGTGTTGCGCGGGCTCCAGGTGCGGGTGGTCGGGCGGCAGGCGCCGCTCGCGTGGCCGGCGTTCGCGATGGAGAACGGGTGTGGCGGTTCGCTCACGCCGCGCGCGTTCTCCGTCGACCTGGACATGGCCCGTCCGCTGGCCAAGCCCACCGACGGGTACGACGGCCAGCGCCCGCTGCCCGCCGTGCGCTTCCCGTACCGGGTCTCGGCCACCGATCCGGAGGTGCTGCGCGTCAACGCCCGCACCGTCGCCTGCGACTGCCAGTGGTACCTGGAGCTGGACTGGGTCAGCGGCGACCGGCAGGGGACGGTACGGATCGACGACGGCGGCCGGCCGTTCCGTACCAGCGGGCTCAAGGGGCGCCCGGAGTACGGCTACTGGTCGTCGGACGGCGGCTGGCTCCGCGACGGCGGCTGATCGGATGAGGTGGCCGCGCACGACGGCGTGCGCGCCGCCCGCGCGGGGGTGCGCGCCCGTCTGCCCAGCGCACGTGGCCGCGCGTGCGACGACGATCACCAGCCAGCCGAGAACCCGGCCCTTGCAGGTTTAGGCAAGCCTTACCTACTGTTCGATCCGCGTCTGAACAGTACGAACACACCGGCGGATCGGGGACAGCATGGATGCGACGAGAAGGCAACTGCTGTGGGTCGGTGGCGCATTGGGGACCACGGCCCTGCTCGGCGCGTGCGGCGGCGACGACCCCGCCCCGGCGGCCCGGCCCAACGGCTCCGAGAAGCCCCGCAAGGGCGGCACGCTGCGGGTGGGCGCGCTCGGCCGGGCCTCCGCCGTCACCCGCGACCCGCACGGCGTGCAGGCGAACGAGAGCGACTACCTCATCATCGCCCTCGTCTACGACACGCTCACCGCGCCCGGCGCGAAGCCCAACACCGCGCCCCGGCTCGCCACCAGGTGGACGTCGTCCAAGGACCTGCGGACCTGGCGGTTCACCATCGCCGACGGCGCCACCTTCCACGACGGCTCGCCGGTCACCGCCGACGACCTGGTCTGGTCGCTCAAGCGGCTGCGGAACACCCCCTCGGGCGCCTCCCGGATGCCGGGCGTGGCGGCGAGGAACATCAGGCCGTACGGCGAGCGAGGGGTGGAGCTGGTCTCCGACTACCCCAACGCCGAACTGCCCCAGCTCGTACGGCTCTCCACCTTCATCCTGAAGCGGGGCACGCCGGAGAAGGAGATCCACCGGAGCCCGGGCACCGGGCCTTTCAAGCTCGACTGGTACCGCGGCGGCAACGCCCGGCTGGTGCGCAACGACGCGTGGCACGGCGGGGAGGTGCTGCTCGACGCCATCGAGGTGCGGCTCTTCGAGAGCCCGCAGGCGCTGTCCAACGCGCTCCTCGCCGGCCAGCTCGACCTGGCGTCCAACGTCGGCGCCGTCGCCGCCCGCACGGCCGAGCGGCGTCAGGACATCCAGGTCATCAGGCGGCGCGACGACATGCCGCTGCCGATCGTGATGCGCACGGCCGACGGCCCGTTCGCCGACCCGCGGGTACGCGAGGCCCTGCGGCTCGCCGTCGACAGGGAGGCCATGGTCGAGCAGGCGCTCTCGGGCTACGGCGTGGTCGGCAACGACATCATGGGCACCGGCGACCCGGCGTACGACCGGTCCCTGCCGCAGCGGGTCCGCGACCTGGGCCGGGCCAGGAAGCTGCTGGCCGAGGCGGACTTCGACCTGTCCAGGACGTACGAGCTGGTCACCACCGAGGACGTGGCCGCGCTGGCCGAGTCGGCCACCCTGTTCGCCAGCCAGGTGCGCGAGGCCGGGGTCAGGGTCAAGGTCGTCAAGCGGGACTCGACCGTCTTCTACGACGACGTCTGGCTCAAGGGCGATCTGTACACCACCTACTGGGGTACCAACGACTCCGTCGTGTTCTTCGCGAGCAAGACGCTCTCGGCCGACGCCGCGCAGAACGAGGCGGGTTGGCGGGACGCGTCCTTCGACGCCGCGTACCGCAAGGCCATGCGCACCGCCGACGCCGGCGAGCGCGCCACGCTGCTGCGCGAACTCCAGAAGATCCAGCACGAGAGGTCCGGCTACCTGCTGTGGGGCGTCGCCGACGGCATCGACCTGGCCGCGGCGCCCGTACGCGGCCTGCCCAAGTTGCCCGGGTACGGGCGCGTCCAGCTTGAGCGCGCGTGGCTGGCTCGCTGAGGGGCGCGGTGCGGCGGCCCGTGACACCCGCCGAGCGACCGCGCGCCGACCGACCGGCGCCCGACGCCGGCGCGCCGGAGCGCGGCGCGCCCGGTGGGCTGGCCCGCGCCGGGTCGGCCGCGGCGCGCCTGGCCGGGCTGCTCGCCCGCCGCGCCCTGCTGCTCGCCGTGCTCCTCGCGCTGGTCTTCGGCGCCGTGGAACTGCTGCCGGGTGACGCCGCCGACGCCACCGCGGAACGCGGCGAGTCCGCCGCCGACATCGAGGCGCGCCGCCATCTGCTCGGGCTCGACCGGCCGGTCCTGGAGCGCTTCGCGGACTGGATGGCGGCGCTGCCCACCGGCGACCTGGGCACGTCGGCGCGCGGCGAGTCGGTCGCCACGCTGCTGAGCACGCCCTTCCCCAACACGCTGCTGCTCGGCGGCCTCGCGCTCCTGGTGACCGTGGCGGTGTCGCTGGCGCTCGGCTGCTGGGCCGCGCTGCGCCCCGGCGGCGCGGTGGACCGGGCCGTGTCCGGGAGCGCGACGGCGGTGCTCGCGGTGCCGGAGTTCGTGGTGGCGGTCGCGCTGGTGCTGGTGTTCTCCCAGTGGGCGGGCTGGCTGCCGGCCGTGACCATCGCCGACGCCGCCGGCACGCCCGCGTCCTGGGACATGCTGGTGCTGCCGGTGTTCGCGCTGGCCATCCCGCAGATCGGCTGGAACACCCGGATCGTGCGGGCCGCCCTCGCGGACGAGGCCACGGCCCCGCACGTGGAGACCGCCGTCATCGACGGGCTGCCCCGGCACCGGGTGCTCAGCCACCACCTGCTGCCGGGCGCGCTGCCGGCCATCGCCGCGGGCCTGGCCACCTCGACCGGCATGCTCCTCGGCGGCGCCGTCGTGGTCGAGACGATCTTCAACTATCCCGGCGTCGGCTCGGTGCTCGCCGGGGCCGTCACCGACCGCGACGGGCCCCTCATCGCCGGCGTGGTGGCCCTGACCGGCGCGGTCATCAGCGGCGTGCTGCTCCTGGCCGACCTGGTCCGGGCCAAGGCGTCCGGGGGGCGCGGATGAACCTCCGGAGGGCACGCGTGACCGTCTCCGCCCACCCCGCGGGCCCCACCCGCCGGCCCGCCCCGGCCACCCGGTCGAGCCCTGGTCCGTGGGGCGTGGCGCTGCGCACGGCGCCCGCGCTGCTGCTCGTCGCGTTGGCGGTGGCCGGCCCCTGGCTGGCCCCGCACGCCGTGGACGCGCCGGTCACCGCGCCGTACGCCGAACCCGGCGGCGACGCGGCGCTGGGCGGCGACCAACTCGGCCGCGACGTACTGAGCCGACTGCTCGCCGGCGGCCGGCAACTCATCGGCACCTCGCTGCTCGTGGCCCTCCTGGTGACCGGCATCGCCGCGGTGCTCGGCGCGATCAGCGCGCTGCGCCCCGCCATCGGCCGCTTCGTGGAGCGCGCCGCCGACGTGCTGATGCTGCTGCCCGCCGTGCTCGGCATCCTGCTGATCTCGCTGTCCTGGCCGGACGGCGACCGGCTCGCGGTGGTCACGGCCGCCGTGGTGCTCGGCGTGCCGTACGCGGTACGGCTGACGGCGGGCGCCGCGGCGCCCATCGCGGCCTCGGGGTACGTGGAGGCGGCGACGGCCGGCGGCGAGGGGCTGTGGCACCTGGTGGTGCGCGAGGTGTTGCCGAACCTGCGGGCCACACTGCTCGCGCTGTTCGGGCTGCGCTTCGTCGCCGCCGTCTACCTCGTCGCCACCGCGGGCTTCCTCCAGGTCGGCCCGCAACCGCCGACCGCCGACTGGGCGTTGATGATCCGGGAGAACTCGGCCGGCATCCTCCTGAACCCCTGGGCCGTGGTGGCCCCCAGCATCGCCATCGGCCTGCTGGCCATGAGCGTCAACCTGGCGGCCGTCGCGCTCGTCCCGCAGGCCGGCCGAAAGGCGGTGACCGCGCTGTGACCCACCGAGCGCGCTGGACGTCGAAGAAGCCCCCGCAGCACCCCGCACCACCGGCCGTGGCGCCGGGGGCCGACTCGCCCGACGCCGCCGAGCCGACCGTACGGGTCACCGACCTCACGGTGGTCAGCACCGCGGGCGGCCACCCGCTCCTCGCCGCGGGCTCGTTGACCGTACGGCCCGGCCACGTGGTCGCGCTCACCGGGCCCTCCGGGGCCGGCAAGACCACGCTGCTGCGGGCCGTCTGCGGCGCGCTGCCGCCCGGGACGGAGCGCGCCGGCGGCGAGGTCGAGGTCCTCGGCCGCCCGGTGCTGCGGCTCGCCGAGCGCGAGTTGCGGGCGCTGCGCCGGCACCTCGTCGCCTACGTCGGCCAGGATCCCGGGTCCCGGCTCAACCCCCGGATGCGGGTGCGCTCGCTGCTCCGCGAGACGGCGGTCAGGCCCGAACCCGACACGGTGGAGCGGCTGTTGGCCGAGGTCCGGCTGCCGGTGGACGAGGGTCTGGCCGACCGCCGCCCGGGCGCGCTCTCCGGCGGCCAACAGCGGCGCGTCGCCCTGGCCAGGGCGCTGGCCAGGGAGCCGGTCGTGCTGCTCCTCGACGAGCCGACGGCCGGCCTGCACCCCGCGCTGCGCGACGAGGTCGGCGACCTGTTGCGGCACCTGGCCACCGAACACCGGCTCGCCATCGCCCTGTCGTGTCACGACGCCGACCTGGTGTCCCGGCTCGCCGACGAGGTGGTCGAACTGCGCCCGGCGGCCCGCCCGTCGAGCACGGTCGCCCCGTGCGCCCCGGGCACCGCGCTCCCCGCGCGACGTCCCGCCCCGAGCGCGGACGCGCCGACCGAGGCCACCGTTCCTTCCGTCGCTCCGGTCACCGCCACCCCGGCCACCCCGGCGGCCCCGACCCCGGCGCTCCTGACGGTGCGGGACCTCGGCGCGGTGGTGGGCCCGCGGCGCGCGCGGCGCACCGTGCTGCGCGGCGTCGGCCTCGCGCTACCGGCCGGCGGGTCCATCGGCATCGTCGGCGTCTCGGGGTCGGGCAAGACGACGCTGGCCCGCGCCGTGGTCGGGCTGCACAAGCCGACGTCGGGCACCGTCGCGTTGCGGGGCGCGCCGCTGGCGGCCTCGGTGCACGGGCGCTCCCGCGACCAGCGGCGCCGGATGCAACTCGTCCCGCAGGACCCGCTGGGCGCCCTCAACCCGAGCGTCACGGCCGGCGCCGCCATCGCGCGCCCCCTGCGACTGCACCACCGCGCGGGCGGCGCCGACGCCCGCGCACGAGTGGCCGAGCTGCTCGAACAGGTCGCGCTGCCCGCCGACTTCGCCGACCGCTACCCGCACGAACTCTCCGGTGGCCAGCGCCAGCGGGTCTCCATCGCCCGGGCCCTCGCGGCCCGCCCCGACGTGCTCGTCTGCGACGAGGTGACGTCGGCGCTGGACGGCGAGACGGCGACGGCGATCATGGACCTGCTGGTCGCCCTGCGCGAGCGGCACGGCCTCGCGCTCGCCCTGATCAGCCACGACCTGCGGCTGATCGGCGACCGTACCGACACGGTGCTGGTGCTCGACGCGGGGCGTGCGGTCGAGGCGGGGCCCACGGAACGGGTGTTCCGCGCGCCGGAGCACGCCGTCACCCAGGCCCTCCTGGCCGGCCGCCTCCCCGCCGCCGGCTCGGCCTCGGTGGCGTGACCGGCGCCCCGAGGGTGCGGGTGACGCAGGTCACTGCCAAGCCCCTAACACCCCCAGAAACACCGGCGGCCCCGACGAATCGGATTTAGGGGTTACTTGGGGCGGCGAGCTGCTGCTGAACTGCGGGAGAGGCGGCCCGTCGCCTCGCTGGAGATCGTGCACCCGCCTCCACAGCGCCGCTCACCGGAGGAGCTTTCCCTCGTGACCAACGAACTCGCGACCGAAGACGTTCTGCCCCGCCAGCCCGCGCCCACCGAGGCCAACATCATCCTCCGTGGCGGCCCCGCGGAGGACCTCCCCGACCACGAGCGCGTCCGGTACGTGCCCGACCCCGGGTCCATGTTCAAGCTGCCGCGCGGCAACCACTACGCGCACTTCGCGCCGACCACGGAGACCGTCGCCCACGGCGAGCACGCCCTGCGGGTCTTCCGGTGGACCCGTACCACGTACGTCGCCGAGTAGCCGGCCATCCCGGCCACTTCGGCCGTGGCGACCGCCCGTCGCCATACCGACGGCACCACCACGTACGAGCACGCGGCCACGGAACCCCTGTGGGGACCGTGGCCGCGTGCTCGCGTGCCGTGCCGTGCCGTGCCGTGCCGTGTGACGGCGTACCCGCCTGCCGCACGCCGCGCGTACGTCGACGGTGTCGCGGGCTACGAGGTGGGCATCTGCCGCGAGAACTCGTCGGTGCCGCTGTCACTCCAGGTGATGGTCAGCTTCTGACCACCCTCGCTGAGCGCCGCCTTGCCGGTCATCGTCTCGCCCTGGCAGGTGGCGTTGACGTTCATCTGGTCGTCGGAGGTGCCCGAGCACGTCATGGTGCCCATGCGCATGGCGAACGCGCTGCCGGAGACGCTGAGGATGCCCACCTGTCCGGAGTCGGTGCGCTCCGTCGTGTACCAGAGGCCCTGAGCGCTGCTGGCGTCCGAGCCCCCGGTCGAGCCGGAGCTGCCCGAGGTGCCCGTCGAACTCGAACCACCGGTCAGCCCGGTCGAGTCGGGGCCCGGGATCTTGATCTCGTCGCCGCCGGTGCCCTCACCGCCGCCGATGGCCTGATTGCCACCCTTGTCGGGCTTGCCGAACAACGACCCGCCGTCGTCCCCGTCGTCGCCACAGCCGGTCAGCGTGAGCGCCAGTGCCGCGACAGCGGCAGCAGCGGCGATCTTTGTCTTGTTTCGCACGGTAGGTCCCCCGTCATGCCCCGATCAATTGCCCGGGAAACCTAGCAGGCCGTGGCGGTTTCACAGACCGTCGGGCGGGGTCCGTCGAGGCTCGGGGACACAATCGATATCCAGCCGTTGCACAGCGGACCACCCCACTCCGCCCCCACAGCCCGCGCGCCCCGCCCCTCCCCCACCCGCCCCGCCGACGCCCCACCGCCTCGCGCACCGGCCCCCACCTGGCCTTCCTCGCGCCGGAGCCACACGCCTGCGCCAGCCCGAAGCAGTCGCGGCACACCGCACGGCGCGAGACCCCCTAGCCACACACCCCGCCCGACCCCTAGATCCCTCCCTGAACCCCTATCTCCTGGCCCGTGGCGTTAGTTGCCCGAGCACGGCGTGCGGGCGCCCGGGCGTCGCACCGGGCGGCCCGTCGCGTACGGCACGCCAGCGCCCTCACCCGCACCGCCGGGCTGACGAGCCGCGCGCCGTCCCCACATGGCGCACCCCGTCGCGGCGCGGGCTCGCCCGGCCCGGCGCGCGGTGGCGCGTATCCGCCGGCCGCGCACCGCGCGCCGGTATCGGATGCGGATGGCACCCATGGCGGGGCACCCCGGCGGGGAATACTGACTGCCATGGGGACGCCGATCATCGGAGCTACCGCACAGGTGCCCGCGTGGGTGCCGCCGACCGACGTCGAGAGAGCACTGTTCGAGGCGAAGGCGCGCCAGGACTGGGACGGTTACCTTCGGGTGCTGTTCGCCGCGCCGACCTTCGCGTACGCCCCCAAACAACTCGTCGACGACGACCAACTCATCGCCTGGGTCCCCCACACCGTGGCCCACGGCCCGCGCTACCTCGCCGTCTACACCCGTGGCGAGCTGACCACGCCGCGCGCCGGGGAGGTCGCCTGCTCCATCGCGCTGCCGCTGGCGCCGTACGTGTGGTGGGGCGAGAAGCTGCGCGGCATGGTGGTCAACCCGGGGACGCCGACCGAGGCGTTCTTCCCCGGGGCCCGGCGCAAGCGGCGCCGCTGGCTCGCGTTGCGGGACCAGATGCCGAGCCGCGAGCCGGCCGGGGAGGCGGCGGCCGGGGCGCTGCTGACCAAGTACACCGGGCCGCTGCGCGGGCGGCTGGCCATGGGGCTCGCCTGCGGGGCGCACCTGTCCGTGCACCGGCGGGCGCTGTGGAACGACCTGACCGACGTCTACGCGGACTACCGCGCCGACACCAGGATCCTGCGCGAGGCGTGGGGCGCGTCCAGCCGCGCCCAGTGGCGCCGGCAGCTCGACTTCCTCCTCCGGGGCCGCAACAGCCCGCCGCAGCCCGAGTTCGTGCTGCGGGTGCGGCGCGGCATCGCCCGTGGCGCCCACGGCGCGCCCGTCGACCCGCGGCTCTGGCAGCGGGCGGCGGCCGAGACGCTGTACGAGCGGGGTGCGACCGAGTCGGAGTTGGTGGAGGCCCGGGAGCTCATCCAGCGCATCCTGCGCTACGAGGCGCGGTTCCGCGCCGACGGGCTGCTGCCGCCCGACGGGCACGTCGCCTCGGCCACGGGGTACGACTTCGGGCGCGCGGTGAGCGTCGCGCGCTGGGGGCTCGGCGCCCGGTACGCGGACCGCGCGGAGGTCGAGGCCGCCGTGATCAGGGCCGGCTCGCTGTGTCGCCGGCACTACACGTCCTGGTCGGACTTCTCCGCCGGCTACGTACTCGGCCGCGTGCTGCGGTTCGACGAGGAGGCGTTCGGACCGATGTACGCCTCGGCGCTCGCCCCGCACCGCATCCTGCTCGACACACCCGGCAGCCCCTGGCGCACCCTGGCCTTCGCCGCCCCCGGCGAGTGAGAGCCCGGGCCCCGGGTCGGCACGGGCCCGTGGGCGGCCGGGGCGGGATTGGACTTTCGGCAGTGTCGGGCCGTGGCGTGGCCTTCGTAGGGTCGTGGGCGTGGAGAGCACGACGATCGATGGCGGGCGCGACCGCGGCGGGGCACCGCCGCGGTCGGCGCGGGGTGGCGTGGCCTCGGTGGTACGGGGGGTGGACCCCGGGCACCTGCTGACGGCCGTGGCGACGGTGACGGCGGGGCTCAGCGTGGTCAGCCTGTGGTGGGCGCTGCCCACCGCCGTCGCCGCGTTCCTGGCCGGGCGGCGGCCGGGCAGGACGCTGCCCACGGCGCTGGTGCTCGTCGCGCTGTTGGCCGCCGGCCTGGTGGCGATCACCGTGGTGCCCGCCTGGCTCGAACTGTCGAGCGTCTTCGTGGCGGTGGTGGTGGTCGCCGCGATGCTCCCCTGGTTCTCGGGGCGGTTCTGGCGGCAGTACCAGGAGCTGGTGCGGGCCGGCTGGCAGCGGGCCGGGCAGCTCGAACGCGAGCAGCGGCTCGTCGCGGAACAGGCCCGGCTGCGCGAGCGCGCCCGGATCGCCCAGGACATGCACGACGTGCTCGGCCACGACCTCTCCCTGATCGCGCTGTCCGCCGGCGCGCTCCAGCTCAGCCCCGACCTGGACGAGCGGCACCGGGCGGCGGCCCGCGACATCAGGGCCCGCACCGCGGCGGCCGTCGAGCGGCTCGGCGAGGTCGTCGGCGTGCTGCGCGACGCGTCGGACGCCGCGCCGGAGCGGGCCCGCGCCGCCACCCTGGAGCGCCTGGTGGAGGAGGCGGCGCAGGCCGGCCTCGCGGTGCGGCTGCGCGTCGCGGGCGACGCCGCCGCGGCGCGCCCGTCGCCGGTCGCGGAGCGGGCCGCGTACCGAGTGGTGCAGGAGGCGCTGACCAACGCCGCCAAGCACGCGCCGGACGCGGAGGTGGCCGTGCGGGTCGACTACGGGGACCAGGAGCTTGAGGTACGGGTCGAGAACGGGCCGCCGCCGGGCCGGGGCGGCCGGGCCCCGGCCGCCGCCGTCGGGGCCGGGCCCGGCGCCCCGCTCGCGGTGGCCGGGGGCGGGCGGGGGCTGATCGGCCTCGACGAGCGGGTGCGGCTGGCCGGCGGCAGCTTCTCCTGCGGCCCGTACGCGGCGGGCTTCGCGGTCACCGCCCGCATCCCGCACACGCCCCCCACCGGCCCCGAGCGGCGCCAACCGGCGGCGGTCGAACTCCGGGAGTGGCCGACCGGTGGCGTCGGGCAGCCGGGCGGGCCGGGGAGCCCGGATGCTGGCGCGCTGCCGCGCGAGCACCAGCGGGCCCGCCGGCGGGTACGCCGCACGCTGGTGGCGGCGCTGATGCTGCCGCTGGTCACGGGCGCGGTGCTGAGCGCCGTGCTCGTCGTGTGGAACGCGGTGACCACCTCGCGCGCCGTCCTGGACCCGGCCGACTACGCCCGGCTGCGGGTGGGGCAGGATCGTTCCGAGGTCGAGCGGGTGCTGCCGGACCAGCAGACGGTGCACCGGCCGCCCGCCGCGCCGCCGGAGGGCGGCCCGAGCACGTGCGCGTTCTACGCGGTGACGGCCGACCCGTTCGACGACCGGTCGGGCGACGCGTACCGGCTGTGCTTCAGGGGCGACCGCCTGGTGTCGCTCGACGTACTGACGAGTTGAGGACCCCGTGATCCGCGTACTGATCGCCGACGACGAGGCGATGATCCGCGCCGGCGTACGAGCCGTGCTGACCACGGCGCCCGACATCGAGGTGGTGGCCGAGGCCGCCGACGGGCGGGCCGCCGTGGACCTCGTGCTGCGGCACCGCCCCGACGTGGCCGTGCTCGACATCCGGATGCCCGGCACGGGCGGCATCGAGGCGGCGGCCGAGATCGGCAGGGCCGCGCCGGGGACCGGCGTGCTCATGCTGACCACCTTCGGTGAGGACGACTACATCCTGCGGGCGCTGGGCGGCGGCGCCGTCGGCTTCCTGATCAAGTCCGGGGAGCCCGAGGAGTTGATCGCGGGGGTCCGCGCGGTGGCCGACGGCGCCGCCTACCTGTCACCGAAGGTCGCCGCCCGGGTGGTCGCGCACCTCGCGGCCAGCGGCGCCGGTGACGCGGCGGGCCGGCGGTCGGCCGCCCGCGCGCGGGTCGAGGCGCTCACCGCCCGGGAGCGTGAGGTGCTCACCTTCCTGGGCGCCGGGCTGTCCAACGGGCAGATCGCCCGGCGGCTGCACGTGGTGGAGGGCACGGTCAAGGCGCACGTCAGCGCCATTCTGGCCGGGCTCGGCGTGGAGAACCGGGCCGCCGCGGCGGTCGTCGCCCACGAGGCGGGCGTGGTCGCCCCGACCGAACGCCCCACGGGCCCCGGCCGCGGGTGAGACCCGGGCGACCAGCGGCGTGACGGCGCGCGCGGCGAGCGGCCCCAGCGCGACGAGCACGGCGGCCGTGACGCCGCCGCCGAGCACCGCGCCGGCCAGCACGTCGTGCGGGTAGTGCACGCCGAGCACGACGCGCAGCAGCGCCGCCGCCACGGCCAGCGGCAGGGTCACGGCGGCCAGCCGGGGACGCAGCACGGCGAGCCCCACCGCGATGCCGGCGGCCAGCGTGGCGTGGTTGCTGGGGAAGGACCAGTCCCCCGGCTCCGGGCACTCGCCCAGCACGGCGGCGCCGCGCAGCGCGCGGCACGGCCGCTCCTCGTCCACGGCCAGCTTGAGCGCCTCGCTCGCCGCGTAGGCGGCCACGGTGCCGACGCCGACCAGCAGCGCGCCGGCCACCTGCCGCGCGTCGCCGCGCCGCACGGCGCGCCAGCACGCCCAGGCCAGCAGGGCGCCGAGGAGGACCAGCGTGCCCTCGCTGGCCAGTTCGCTCAGGGTGGCGCACCACGACGGGGCGCCGTCCAGCGCGTCGCCCAGCGAGCGGTACGCCTCGGCCGACGGCCCTTCGGTGACCTGGACCGGGTCCGGCTCGCCGACGCCGCCCGGCGCCAACCAGCCGACCACGCCGCCGACCGCCGCCAACAGGCCGACGGCGAACAGGGGGCGCCGCACGGCCCCGGAGTGTGTGGGAGATGTTCGTTCCATGGCCACTGAACGTAAAAGTGGCCGTGCTGGGAGACCCGGGTCGAACGGCAGGCCGCGCCCCCCACCTTCGTCGGGGTTGACACCCCGCCCGGGGGTGGACGCGGCGCCGCGCGGCCACCCCCGGTGGTGCCGTTCGGGTCAGACCTGGGTGCTGCCGGCCGGCTCCGGCGCGTCGGCGTCCTCGGGTGCCTGCGGGAGGCTGTCCATGAAGGAGCTGACCGAGAACACGGCGCGACCGGGACCGGGCGGGCCGTAGCCGGGCGGCGAGGTCAGGCCGTACTCCTCCAGGGTGGCGCGGTAGGTCTCCAGGAGTCGGATGTGGTACTCCAGCGGCGCGCCGTTCGGGTTGGCCTTGCCGAGCGGTGTGGTGGGCTCGGGACACCAGGTGGTGAAGCGGGGCACGACGCCGTGGGACATGAAGAAGCGCAGGCCCTCGGTGGTGGAGTCGATGGCCTCGCGCACCGTGGTGAAGCCGAAGGGCTCGGCCATCTCCACGCCCGCCACGAAGTTGGGGATCACGTTGCGGGGGCCGAAGATCTCGGTGGAGTCCAGGATGCGCCGGTGCCACTCGTCGCGGCCGACGTAGCGCTCCTTGCCGGGGCAGTACAGCTCGAACAACCGCCGGTCCCAGACCTCGAAGTTGGGGTGGTAGATGCGGATGCCGTAGTCGTGGAAGCGCTGTACGTCGTCACGCGGCAGCGCCTGCGCCACGACCTTGCCGATCCACCGCCCGGGGAACCGCTCCTCGATGGCCTTCGCGTAGTGGCCGTAGAAGTCGGCCTCGTCCCGGCCGCCGACGTGTGAGGTGATGGAGCCGCCGGTGAGCGTGTACGCCTGCGAGGCGCGCGCCGTGTCGTACCGGTCGATGATCTCCAGCGCCTCCAGCACCTCCTCGACGGGCTTGACGCCGGTGTACGGGCGGCCCGCCGCCTTGTGCTGGCGCCAGTTGTGGTTGATGTCGCAGTACTGGCACTCCTCCTTGGCGCCGAAGTACTGGCACACCCGGAAGACCGTCAGGTACACCAGGTAGCCCCACTGGATGGTCGGCGCGACCTCCATCACGGACTTGCCGTTGGCGAGCGTGTGCCGGTAGTAGTCCGGCATCGGCGGCAGCCCGACGTCGGCTATCCGGGCCCCGTCCAGGTACAGCCCGAGCGCGCCGTCGGCGCCGGCCCGCACCACGTACGGCGACGCGGGGTTGACCCGCACCGAGACCACGGTGCGCCGCAGGTCGTAGGGGCCGCCGGTGAGCACGATCTCCTCGGGCGGCCGGTTGAGCGCGGCGGCGCCGAGTTCGGGCAGCGTGCGGTGGTCGAACGAGAAGATGAAGTACGACTTCGGCTTGACGTCGCCGGACGCGCCGTCGGCCGTGCCGCTCAGCGCGGACTCGTCGAAGGCCATGCCGCCGCGCAGCAGGTCCTCCTTGATCACCGCTTCCCCGGGCACCTGCGGGAAGCGTTCCATCAGGTCTTCGACGAGCGCGGTCCGGCTTCGGCTCTCCATGTGCTGCTCCATCCCTGGCGTCCTGGGCGGCCACCGGATCGGCGGCTGCCGGCCACTGGCCCTTCATTGCACCAGAGCAGCCGCCGGGCCCACAGCGCGGGGTACGCGCGCCGCCGGCCCGTGCCGCCACGGGCCGGGCGGCTCGTGGCCCGCGCCTGGCACCCGGGCGGCGGGCCCCGGATGCCGTCCCGAGGCGGGTCGCCTGGCGTGGCGCGGGCGCGGAGTGGTGCGGCTCGCCGCGCGGGGTGACGCGTGCGCCGGCGTGGCGGGGGGCGCCGGGCGTACAGTGGCCGTCCGTCGACCGATGACCTGACGTCCGTCGCGGCCTGGGCCACTCGGTGTCCTACGGTGCCCGCCCGGCACCGGTGAGCCGTCTGGCGGGCGCCGGCCAGGACGCCGAGCGAGGTGCACGTATGCGACGCGCGGACAAGACCGAGGACCCCGTGTCCGCTCTCAGCGACCCCGCCGGGGCCGTACTGGACGCCCACGGCACCGTTCTGGGCTGGACCGACGAGGCGGCCACGCTGCTCGGGCTGGCCGGTGACCAGGCGTGCGGGCGGCCGGTCACCTCGCTGCTGGCCGACCGGGACCAGTGGCGGCAGGCCCTGCGGACCCGCACCCCCACCGCGTGGGAGGGGCGGGTGGTGCTCCGGCACGCCGCCGGCCACGAGGTGCCGGTCGTCTTCCGGGTACTGCCGCTGGGGGGCGACGCGGGCCGGGTCGACGCGGCCCGCTACCTGGTGCTCGCCGCGGCACGCCCCGCCTACGAGCGCTGGCGGCAGGACATCGCCTTCTCGCACGAGCTGTTCTTCCAGGACCGGATGGGCGTCGTCCTCTTCGACGTGGACCTGCGGCTGGTGCGCACCAACGCGCACCTGCTCTGGTACACCGGCGTCCCGAGCGACCTGGCCGGCCACCGGCTGGGCGACTTCCTCTTCCCCGAGGACGCGGCGGTCCTCGAACGGCACCTGGCGGAGGTCCTGCGCACCGGTGACCTGCGGCTCGGCGTGGAGGTGCTGATCCGCACCCGGGAGGACCCGCGGGGCGGGCGGCACATGACCATCTCGGCGTTCCGGCTGCGCGACCCGCACGACGGCGGGCTGGTGGGAGTGGCGGCGTTCTTCACCGACATCACCGACCACGTCCGCGCCCGGCAGCGCCTCGACCTGCTGCACCACGCGGCGGCGGTGCTCGGCGAGTCGCTCTCCATCATCCGTACGTGCGAGGACCTGACGACCGTCCTCGTGCCCGGTCTGGCGGACCTCGCGGCCGTCGACCTGGCGGACCCCGTGCTGATCGGCGAGGAGCCCGCGCACGACGGGGAGCACCTGTTCGCGCTGCGCCGGATGGCCGTGGCCGGCGCGGACGGCAGCCCGCTGCCCACCGGGCCGATGACGCTCGGCAGCATCGACACCCATCGGGCGACGGACATCGCGGCGGCTGCCGAGGCCGTGGACGGCAGCCGGGCCGAGGCCGTCTCGCGCGGCGGCGGGCGCGCCGAGCGCGCGGGCCGCGGCGGCCTCGTCGCCGACCTGCGGCGCACGGCGACCGCCGACGGTGCGCAGACCCCCACGGGCGCGGTGGACGGCGCCGAAGGTGAGGCCGCGAGCGGCACCCGGCCGGCCGACGCCGAGCCGCCTGCCGCGCGAGCGGCCGATGAGTCGGCGCCGGCCGAACGACAGGCTGCGGCGCGGGCGGCCGGCAAGCGGGCGGCCGACCGCCAGGAGGCCGACCGGCGGGCGGCCGACCAGCGGAAAGCCGATCAGCAGGCGGCCGGCGAGGGGGCGGGCGCGACCGTCGGGGGCGCCACGGCCGGCGCGCTGGCCGACGTCGGCACGGGCGCCAGGGGCGAACGCTGGGTCGGCCCCGAGACGCCCGGCCAGCACGGCGCCGACGGCTCGGGCGACTCCTACGGCTCGGGCGGCGCCGACGGCTCGGACAGCGCCGACGGCTCGGGCGACGCGAGCGCCGGGGCGTCCGACGCCAGCGACGAGGTGCTGGCCTGGGCCCGGTCGGTGCCCGGGGCGCACTCGGTGATGACGGCGCCGCTGCACGCGCGCGGCATCCTGCTGGGGCGCGTGACGGTCTGGCGCACCGAGGCCCTGGAACCCTTTGACGCCGAGGACCTGACGCTGCTTGAGGAGGTGGCCGCCCGCGCCGGGCTCGCCGTGGACAACGCCCGGCGCTACACCCGCGAGCGACGGGCCGCGGTCAAGCTCCAGCGCAGCCTGCTGCCGCCCGCGCTCACGGACGTGGTGGCGGCGGAGACGGCCAGCGTGTACCTGCCGACGGACGCGGCGCGCGGCGTCGGCGGCGACTGGTTCGACGTCATCCCGCTCTCGTCGGCCCGGGTCGCGCTGGTGGTCGGCGACGTCGTCGGGCACGGCCTCCAGGCCACGGCCACCATGGGCCGGCTGCGCACGGCCGTGCGCACGCTGGCCGACCTGGACGTGGACCCGGAGGAGTTGCTGACCCACCTCGACGACCTGGTGCTGCAACTGACGGTGGAGGCCGACAGCGACCGGCCCGGCATCGAGGACGGCGCGTCCAACTCGCTGACCGACTCGGTCGGAGCGTCCTGCCTGTACGTCACGTACGACCCGGTCACCGGACACTGCGTCATGGCCAGCGCCGGGCACCCGCCGCCCGCGCTGATCTCCCCGGACGGCTCGGTCCGCTTCATCGAGCTGGACCCCGGGCCGCCGCTGGGCGTGAGCAGCCTGCCCTTCGACATCACCGAACTCGACCTGCCCCCGGGCAGCGTCCTCGCGCTGTACACCGACGGCCTGGTGGAGCGGGGCACCGGCGACGTGGACGAGGGCATGGCCGAACTGCGCGCCCGACTGCTACGGGCCGACGCGCTGCACCGCCCGCTGGCGGGGCTGCCGCGCGAGGTCGTCACCGACCTGCCGCCCAGCCGGCTGCCGGACGACGTCACGCTGCTGCTGGCCCGCACCCGGATGCTCCCGGAGGGCGACCGGGCCGCCTGGACGCTGGCGGCCGACCCGGCGCTGGTCGCCGGCACCCGCGAGCTGGTCGCGGGCCAACTCGCGGAGTGGGGCCTGCACGAGCTGACCTTCACCACCGAGCTGGTGGTCAGCGAGCTGGTCACCAACGCCATCCGGTACGCGGGCGGCCCGGTCGAACTCAGGCTGATCCGGGCCGGCGTGCTCATCTGCGAGGTGTCGGACCCGAGCAGCACCCAGCCCAGGATGCGCCGCGCCCGCGCCACCGACGAGGGCGGACGCGGCCTGTACCTGGTCGCCCAGCTCACCAGCCGCTGGGGCAGCCGCTACACCCGGCACGGCAAGACGATCTGGACCGAGCAACCGCTCCCGGACGTCTAGGAGTACGGGCCGGTACGGGTACGGGCCGGTAGGAGTACGGCCCGGCCCGCTCGGGTGCCGAGCGGTGTGCCGGTCGCGCGCCGGCGACTCACACCGCGACCACCGCCCGCCGCTCCCGGGCCTCGTCGAGACGGGCGAGCACGCGCTCGCGCAGCAGCTCGTACTCCGCGCGCAGTCGCACGATCTCGGCGGGGCGGGGTATGACCACCCCGCCGCTGACGATCTCCTGCGGCGCGAACTGCTCCCGGGTGAGGTCGATCTCCACGCCCATGCCCAGCCGGTTCCACCAGTGGAAGTCGGTCTGCTCACCGTCCACGTGCACCATGCCGCGGATCAGCTCGCCGCCGAGCAGGTCGTTGAGCACCATGGCGGTGACCCCGCACTGGTCCCGGGCGGGGTTGTCCGGCGTCCACCGGTCGCGGTACTCCGGCGTGCAGGTGTCGGCGCCCCAACTGGCGCGGACGGCTTGTTCGATGTCGGTGAGCAGCCAGTACGTCATGGGCTCACCCTGACACGAGGCACTGACAATCCGGGTTCGGGCGATCCCGGGCCGGGCAGCGACCCCGGGCCCGGCAGCGGTCCCCGCGCGGGTGGCGGCGGGGACTCACGGCTCCAGGCGTCGGATCGGCGCCCCCGCGAGGTAGGCCCGGATGTCCTCGACGGCCTGCCCGTAGTACCTGCGGTAGTTGCCCCGGGTGACGTAGCCCAGGTGCGGGGTGGCCAGCAGGCGGGGCGCCGTGCGCAGCGGGTGATCGGCCGGCAGGGGTTCCTCGTCGAAGACGTCCACGGCGGCGCCGGCGATGGTGCCCGCGTGCAGCGCGGCGAGCAGCGCCTCCTGGTCGACGATCGCGGCCCGCGAGGTGTTGATCAGGTAGCCGGTCGGCTTCATGAGGGCCAGCTCGGCCGCCCCGAGCAGCCCCCGGGTGCGGTCCCCGAGCGCCAGGTGCACCGAGACGAAGTCGCTCCCGCGCAGCAGCTTCTCCCTGGTGCCGGCGTGCGCCACGCCGACCTCGGCGGCGCGCTCCGGGGTCAGGTTCTGGCTCCAGGCGACGACGTCCATGCCGAAGGCCAGGCCGATCCGGGCCACCCGGCTGCCGATCTTCCCGAGCCCGAGCAGGCCGAGGCGCTGGCCGGCGAGGTCGGCGCCGAGCGTGCTCTGCCAGGGGCCGCCGGCGCGCAGCGCGGCGTTCTCCGGGACCAGGCCGCGGGCCAGGCCGAGCAGCAGCGCCCAGGTCAGCTCGACCGGCGGGGTCGGGGAGCTCTCGGTGCCGCACACGGTCACCCCGTGGGCCTCGGCGGCGGCGAAGTCGATGACGGAGTTCCGCATGCCGGAGGCAACGAGCAGGCGCAGCCTCGGCAGGCGGGCGATGAGCGAGGCGGGGAAGGGCACCCGCTCCCGCAGCGTGACCACGATGTCGAAGTCGGCCAGGGCCGCGGCCAGCTCGTCCTCGGTGCCCAGGTGTTCGGCGAACGTGACCACGTCGACCTCGCCGGCCAGGGCCGCCCAGTCGGCGCTCGTGGCGGCCACGCCCTGGTAGTCGTCGAGGACGGCGCAGCGGTGGTGCATCTCGGTGCTCTCCCTGGTGGTCGCGGGTGCGGACGGTGCCCCCTTGCCTATCGCACGGGCCACCCCGGCCGGCGCACCGGCCCCCCGTCGCGCGCTCGCCGCCGGGGTGCGGAGGGATCGGTTCCGCCATGGGAGAGCGCCGGGGACATGCCGCCGGGCGGAGCGTCGAACGGGCCGCGGCCCGCCGTGTGGTTCCCCGTTCGCGGGCGGGCCCGTGCGGCCTGGCCAGGCATGCGGGGCCTGATCGGTCCTTGGCGTCCGGGAAGTGCCGGTGTCACCATAGGCATATGCCCACGCTTCAGGAGACGGCCGCGGTCCCGCGCGTTCAGCCGTGCTGCCCTCCGCTCACCCGGCAGGAACTCTCTCCCGCGGACGCGGTGACGATGGCCGCCATGTTCAAGGCGCTCGGCGACCCGGTCCGGCTGCGGCTCTTCTCGAAGGTCGCCTCCCATCCCGACGGAGAGGCGTGCGTGTGCGACATCGCCGACGTCGGCGTCTCCCAGCCCACCGTCAGTCACCACCTCAAGAAGCTGCGCGAGGCGGGCCTGCTGACCTCCGAGCGGCGTGGCACCTGGATCTACTACCGCATCGCCCCCAGCGTCCTGGCCGCCCTGTCCGTCATGCTCAGCGACGCGCCCTGACCGGGCCCCGGCTGGCGCCCCGTACCGCCGCGCGGGGCGGCGCGGGAAGCGCGTGCTCCCGACGCGGCCGAGCGCGCGTCACGGCGCGCCTTCCGGTGCGCGTCGTCTCAGGTGCTGCCTGAGGTGGGCGCGGGCGCGGGCCAGGTTCTGGCGGACCGCGGCGGGCGTCGTCTCCAGCGCGGCGGCCATCTCGTCCGTGCTGATTCCGTCCAGGTACCCGGCCATGACCTGCCGTCGCTTGCCCGGCAACCGGTCGAGGGCCGCGTGCACCCGGGCCTGCTGCTCGCGCAGGACCACGGCCTCCAGCGGGCCGCAGCCGTTCGCGCGCTCCGGGGCCGCGTCGGTGAGTTCCTCCTCCGGGCGCACGGACTGGCGCAGGAACATGCGGAGCGCCACGGTGCGCAGCCACGCGGCGCGGTGGTCGATGAGGTGCCAGCTCCGGAACGCCTCGATGAAGGCGGCCTGCGCGGCGTCGGCCGCCTCGTGGGGGCCCGCCCCGTGGCGCATGACGAACCGGGTCAACCCGGCCCGGTGCTGCCGGTAGTAGCGCGCGAAGTCCTCCCGCGTCCCCTCGTCGGCGGCTGCGGCCGGCTCGGCGGGCTGGCGCCGGCCCGGCCGGGGCAGGCCGGCCGCCAGGCCGGGGCCGTGCCGTACGTCATCCACGGGCCGTGCCCCTCGGGAGGACGACGCGCACGCTGACCTCGTCAGCGCTGTGCGACTCGGCCAGCGTGCCGCCGGCCGGCAGGGCCCGCATCCGTTCGCTGATCCCCTGCTCGCGCAGCCGGAACACCTGGACGCGCACCCGTCCCTCGATCCACCCGGACGCCAGGCGCCATCCCGCCAGGAGTCCCGTCACGACGGCTCCGGTGACCACGACCACCATGTGGCCTCCTCAACTCTCCGCGTCGCGGTGCCGGGTGCACCGCGAACCCGCGGAAGAGTGCGCGCGGCGTGGCGATGTGTGACATGGGATGGGAGGGAAACCGCAGCGCCGCCGTTGTGCGAGGCGACTACTCGCCGCACCGGCGCGGCGGGTGGACCGCCGCGGGTGGGGCGCCGGGGAGGGTTGGGGCGTACGGGTTACAGGTCGGGCAGCACGCCGTGCAGGTCGGGCACGGTGGCGTGGCCCGGCACCCGGTCGCCGCGCGGGTCGCCGGCGCGTCGTACGCCGATGACGCGCCAGCCGGCCTGGAGGGCGGCGTCCAACTCCTCCCGTACGTCGCTGAGGAAGAGCGTGGCGCCGGCCGGTACCCCGATGCGGGCGGTGATGGCCAGGTAGGACGCGGGGTCGCGCTTGGCCCCGGCGTTGGCCAGGTCGAAGTGCCCGCACAACAGGGGGCTGAGGTCGCCGTGGTCGCTGTGGGCGAACCAGTCGCGTTGCGCGGCCACCGACCCGGAGGAGTAGACGTAGCGGGCGATGCCCGCGCGCTGCCAGCGGGCCAGGGCCGGGGGCACGTCGTCGTAGACGTGGCCGGCGAGTTCGCCGCTCGCGTAGCCGTCGGCCCAGATCAGCCCCTGTACGTCCTTCAGTGGCGGGGCCTTGACGTCCGCGTCGGACCAGGCGGCCAGCGTCGCGGCGACGCCCCGTTCGTCGAGGTCGGGCGCGTCGGCGTGGGCGCGGGTCGCGTGGAGCACCCGCTCCCAGGCCGGCTGGCCGCGGTGGGCGGCGAGCCAGTGCGCGAGGCGCTCGCGCGCGTACGGGAAGAGCACGTCGCGCACGTGGTCCGCGGAGCCGGTGGTGCCCTCGATGTCGCAGACCACCGCGCGCGGCGCGGGGCCGTTCACGCCGCGTCCGCCGCGAGCAGCGCGTCGAGGCGCGGGAAGCGCTGGGAGATCGGGTCGCCGGTGAAGTCGCCCACCCAGCCGTCCTCCCCGGCGAAGAAGCGGATCGCGGTGAACTCGGGGCGCGGGCCCATGTCGAACCAGTGCGGGGTGCCGGCCGGTACGGACAGCAGGTCCCCGGCCTCGCACACCACCGCGTACACCTCCTCCCCCAGGTGCAGGTAGAAGCACCCCACACCGTGGGCGAAGAAGCGCACCTCGGCCTCGGCGTGCCGGTGTTCCTCAAGGAAGGTGGCGCGCGCCGTGGCGGCCTTCTGTCGCCAGGCGTCACTCTCCTCGGGGTGCAGGCCGGCGACGTCGACCAGGCGCAGGTCGTCGCGGGCCTGGAGCGCGTCCACCTCGGCGCGGTAGCGCGTCAGCACCTCGTCCGGGGCGGTGCCGGGCGCGACGGGGCCGCGCACCGGCCAGCGGTCGAAGGCCACCGCGTGCGCGCGCAGCGCGTCGGCGATGCGCGCCTGGTCACGGGTGCGCAGGAGCACCTGGTCGGGCGCGTCGTCGGGCATGACCTGGAGCAGGGTCACGGCACGTCACCTCTCGGCATCGGTTGTGTCGTCGTGTGCGTCGTCGGGGGTGTTCGGCGGCAGGCCGCCGGTGAGCAGCAGCAGTTGGCAGATCGCCTCCAGGCATTCCAACCGGTCGCGGGCCTGTGCCAGGTCGCGGCCCCAGGTGGTGACGCCGTGGTCGGTGATGAGCAGGGCGGGCGGCGGGTCGGGGGTGGCGGCGAGGTGGCCCGCGACGTCCTGGGCGATTCTGGGTACGTCGGGCCAGTTGGGGAAGACGGGCAGCGCGGCGCTGGTCGGGTCGGCCAGGCCCAGCCCCTTGAGGAGTTCGAGGCGCTCGACGCGCAGCGTGCGCCGGCGCGCGGGGTGCCCGACGCGGGTGGCGACGGCGGTGGCGTACGGCGCGTGGACGTGGATGACGGCGCGGGCCCCGGTCGCGCGGTAGACGGCGCAGTGGATCGTGGTCTCGGCCGAGGCGCGCAGCGGCCCGGGGGCCACCTCTACCCCGCTGTCGGCGTGCACGGCGACCACCTCGCGCCCGGTCAGCTCGCCCTTGGCCCGGCCGCTCGCGGTGATCAGCGCGGTGGTGTCGGACAGCCGCACGGAGAGGTTGCCCGCGGTGCCCGGCATCCAGCCGCGCTCGTACAACTGACGCGAGAAACGGGCGAGTTCCGCGCCCTGACCGTCGTGGGCGCGCGGCTCGGCGCGGGTCATGTCGCCGCCCCGTCACGCTGGTACGAGGCGGTGGGCGCGACCACCGGCCGCGCGGCGCGCTCTCGGTCGGCGGGGTCCAAGGCGGCGGGGGGCCGCGCGTCGCCGGGGACGAACACCCGGTCCTCGGAGACGATGGCGGTGATCAGGTCGGCCGGGGTGACGTCGAAGGCCGGGTTGTACGCGGCGGCGCCCGGCGGTGTGGTCACCACGCCGGCGTACGCGGTGACTTCGGCGGGGTCGCGCTCCTCGATGACGATGCCCGAGCCGTCGGCGGTCGCCCGGTCCCAGGTGGACTCGGGCGCGACGACCACGAAGGGGATGGCGTGGCGCGCGGCGGCTGTCGCGAGCCCGTACGTGCCGATCTTGTTCGCGACGTCCCCGTTGGCGGCGATCCGGTCGGCCCCCACCAGCACGCAGTCCACCAGCCCCTGGGCCATCGCGGCGGGCGCCGCGGAGTCCACGCACACCCGGTAGGCGATGCCCGCCCGCTCCAACTCCCAGGCGGTCAGCCGGGCGCCCTGCAGCAGCGGTCGGGTCTCGCCCACCAGCACCTCGCGGACCAGGCCGCGGCGGCCGAGTTCGAGGATGACGCCGAGCGCGGTGCCGACCGCGGCCGTGGCCAGCCGGCCGGTGTTGCAGTGCGTGAGCAGGCGCATCGGCCGCGCCCCGACGCGCGCGAGGACCAGTTCGCAGGCGCGCTCCACGGCGGCGGCCCCCGTCGCGGCGTCCTCCTCGACCATGGCCAGCGCCTCGGCGAGGACGGCGTCGGGCCCGGCGGCGACGCGCCCGGCGGCCCGGCGGACGGCCCAGGCCAGGTTGACGGCGGTGGGCCGGGCGGCGACCAGCCGCGCGGCGTCGGCGCGCACCGCGGCCTGGTCCCACCCGTCGTCGGTGCGGTGCCGGTACGCCGACAGCGCCACGCCGAGGGCGCCGGCGAGCCCGATGGCCGGCGCCCCACGGATGGCGAGCGAGCGGATGGCGGCGATGAGTTGGTCCACGCTGGTCAGCCGCAGCACCCGGGTCTCGCCGGGGAGCGCGCGTTGGTCGACGGCGACGATGGCGCCGTCGTCCCAGGCGAGCGACGGCTGGTCAACCGGTGCGGCGCGGGACGCGGGCGCCTGCGCGGGCCGCCTCCCCCTTGCGTCATCCATCGGCGTTCCCTCGGCTCGGGCCGGGGCGGCACGTGCGGCCCCGGGCTGTGGCGTGCCGCGCGGCCCATGCCGCGGCGGTCGTACGGAGACGGCCCCGCGACCGGCGCGGGGCGGGCGGACGACGGTCGGGCGCGCCGTGGTGACGGCGCCCGACGGCCAGGCTATATGAAAACGATAATCAAATATACGGGTGCCGCGACCACCTCACGAAACCGGCCGACGACGCCCCCGCCACCCCGTGGCGAGCACGCCCCGAGACGCGGCGAACGACGAACGGGCGACGAGCGAACGGCGGGCGATCGGCGGGCGGTCGGGGCGTGCGCCGGCGTACGGGAGGGGCCGAGCGGCGACCTGCGGGATGCGCCCCACGCCGCACCGCGTCCCAACTCCGCTGGTGGCGGCGCCGGTTCGAGGTCGATCGTATGTGCGCCCCTCGCGGGTGTGTCAATGGGTGCACATATCGCACCAGAGTCGGTCAATGCCCGTCCAACATCCGGGCACGTAGTTGACGGGAGGCGCAAAATACTGGTCCATTAGTTTCGTGAAGGGACAACAGCGCTTGGTCACCCGCGACCACATCGACTTCGGTCGGGTGTGGTCCGCCGCGTGTTGTCGCTGACGCGGCAGCGGGCCGTCTGACCGGCCCTCCCCTCCTGCGGTAGCCCCATCGCGGGCCACCCGACGCTCGCCGCCCCACCCTCGCGCGGCCCCTCCCCCACGCCGGCCGGCCCCGCACCCCAGCGGCGCGCCGCCGCGAACCCCGCCGCGCGAGCCGCCATCCGAGCCCGTGCCACCCACCGGTGCGCCGCGCTCGCCGCGTCCCGTTCACCCACCACTTCCGTGCCACGCCGACGGCCCGCTCCGCGCGCCGGCCCGTCGGTGTGCCGCCCTCCCCGTTTCTTCGCGAAAGGCCCTCCCATGCCCGTGGAGTTTCTTGGCATCGCTGCCACCAACGACGGTTCCGAGACCACCGCACGCTCCGGCGCCGCGTTCGACAAGGAGTACACGATCCGGCTCGCCCGGGCGCACGAGGAGTACGGCTGGGACCGGGTGCTGTTCGCCTACGCGTCCGGCGCGCCCGACCCCGCCCCGGCCGCCGCGTACCTCGCCAGCAAGCTCGACTCCCTCCAGATCCTGCTGGCCCACCGGCCCAACGTCTCGTACCCCACCTTCGCCGCCAAGACCTTCGCCACCCTCGACCAGATCAGCGACGGCCGGCTGACGGTGCACTTCATCACCGGCGGCAACGACCACGAGCAGCGGCGCGAGGGCGACACGCTCGGCAAGGACGGGCGCTACGCCCGCACCCGCGAGTACATCCAGCTCGTGAAGAAGATCTGGACCACCACGGAACCCTTCGACCACGAGGGCGAGCACTACCGGTTCCGCGACTTCGTCGCCGACGTCTTCCCCGTCCAACAGCCGCGCCCCGGCGTCTCGTTCGGCGGCTCGTCGCCCGCCGCGTACGCCGCCGGCGGCGCCGAGGCCGACGTCTACTGCCTGTGGGGCGAGCCGCTGGCCAGGACCGCCGAGCAGATCGAGGCGGTGAAGGCCGCCGCCGCGGCGGCCGGGCGCACCGACGTGCCGCGCATCCAGGTCGCCTTCCGCCCGATCATCGCGCCGACCGAGGAGCTGGCCTGGGAGAAGGCCCACCGCACGGTCGGCGCCATCAAGGCCCGGCGCGAGCAGGGGCTGCCCCGCCACCACCGCGGCGGCGCGCCGGAGAACACCGGCTCCCAGCGGCTGCTCGCCATCGCCGAGCAGGGCGAGCGCTACGACCGCGCGCTGTGGACCCCGACCGCGGCGGCCACCGGCGGCGCGGGCAACTCCAACGCGCTGGTCGGCACGCCCGAGACGGTCGCCCAGGCCCTCCTCGACTACTACGACCTCGGCGTCGACATCCTCTCGGCCCGCGGCTACGCGCTCCTCGACGACGCCATCGACTTCGGGCGGTACGTGATCCCGATCGTCCGCGAGGAGGTCGCCAAGCGCGACGCCGAGCGCGCGGCGGGCGCCGAGCGGAGCCTCGCGGCGGTGCGCGCGTGACCTCCGTAGCCCCGTCCCCGTCCGACCTGACGGTCATCGAGGTCCCGGTCTCCCACCCGCTGGTCAGGCCGCTGCTGCGGGAACTCGGCGACGAGTACACCGCGCGCTACGGCGGCGACGCGCACGAGGAGCTGGCCCGCTACCCCGACGAGGAGTTCACGCCCGCCCACGGGGGGACGCTGCTCCTCCTCCTGGAGGACGGCGACCCGGTCGCCGGCGGCGCCTTCCGCCGCTACGACGCCACGACGGCCGAGCTCAAGCGGATCTGGACGCACTCCGCGCACCGCCGCCGCGGCCTGGCCCGACAGGTGGTGACCGAGTTGGAGCGCACGGCGCGTGAGCGCGGCTACCGGCGCGTCTACCTGACCACCGGGCCACGCCAGCCCGAGGCCCGCGGCCTGTACCTGGCCACCGGCTACACGCCGCTCTTCGACACCGAGGCCGACCCCGAGACCATCGGCCCGCTCCCCTTCGAGAAGCACCTCGCCCCGGCAGACCACCAGCCACGACCATGAGCAGGCACACCACCATGGGACTCACCACGGACCCCGCGCCGCCGGACACCGGCGGCACCGATCTGGCACCCCACAAGGAGGCCGACCCGGGCGACCTCGCCGCGCTCAGGGTCGTTCCCACCCGACACTACGGCCGGTGGGCGGCTGCCCTCGCCGTGCTCGTCCTGACGGCGCAGTTCACGCACGGACTGGTCACCAACCCCGTCTGGGAGTGGGAGGTCTTCCGCGCGTACGTGCTGTCCGAGACGATCGTCTCGGCGGTCGGCCTCACGCTCCAACTCACCGCGTACGCCACCGTCCTGGGCTTCGCCCTCGGCACCGTGCTGGCCTTCATGCGGCTCTCGCGCAACCCGGTCCTCCAGACCGTTGCCTGGGCCTACATCTGGATCTTCCGGTCCATCCCGATGATCGTGCAGCTCGTGTTCTGGTTCAACCTGAGCGCCCTGTACGAGCGGCTCGGCCTCGGCATCCCCTTCGGCCCGGTCTTCTGGTCCGTCGACAGCAACGACCTGATCGGCACCATCGGCGCGGCCCTGATCGGCCTGTCGCTGCACCAGGCCGCCTACGCCGCCGAGATCGTGCGCGGCGGCGTCATCTCCGTCGACCACGGCCAGTTGGAGGCCGCGGCGGCGCTCGGCATCCCGCGGCTGCGGCAGATCCGGCGCATCGTGCTCCCGCAGGCCATGCGCGCGATCCTGCCCACGGCCGGCAACGAGATCATCGGCCTGCTCAAGGGCACCTCGGTGGTGTACGTCATGGCCATCGGCGAACTCTTCTACCAGGTGCAGGTGATCTACGGTCGCAACGGCCACGTGATCCCGCTGCTGATGGTCGCCACCGCCTGGTACGTGTTCCTGACCTCCGTGCTCTCCGTCGCGCAGTACTACGTCGAGCGGCACTTCGCCCGTGGCGCCAACCGCACCCCACCGCCGACCCCACTCCAGCGGGCCCGCGACGCCCTGGCCCGGCTGCGGGCCGGCGCGGCCGACAAGGCGCCCGCCACACCCCGGGGAGGCACCGCGTGAGCGAGGTCATGGTGGACGTACGCGGCGTCCACAAGAGCTTCGGGGCGCTGAAGGTGCTGCGCGGCGTCGACCTCACGGTCCGCGCGGGCGAGGTCACCGCGCTCCTCGGCCCCTCCGGCTCGGGGAAGTCCACACTGCTGCGCGTGATCAACCACCTGGAGAAGGTCAACCGGGGGTGGATCAGCATCGACGGCGAGCTGATCGGCTACCGGCGCTCCGGCGACAGGCTGTACGAGCTGCGGGAGCGGGACATCCTGCGCCAGCGCACCCACATCGGGTTCGTCTTCCAGCACTTCCACCTCTTCCCGCACCTGACCGTCCTGGACAACGTCGTCGAGGCCCCGGTCGCCGCGCTGCGCCGGCCCCGCAAGGAGGCCGTGGCGACCGCGGAGCGGCTGCTCGCGCGGGTCGGCCTGGCCGACAAGGCCGGCGCCTACCCCCGCCAACTCTCCGGCGGGCAGCAGCAGCGGGTGGCCATCGCCCGCGCGCTGGCCATCGAACCGAAGGTGCTGCTCTTCGACGAGCCGACCTCCGCGCTCGACCCGGAGCTGGTCGGCGAGGTCCTCGACGTCATCAAGGACCTGGCCCGCTCCGGCACCACGATGATCATCGTGACCCACGAGATCGGCTTCGCTCGCGAGGTCGCCGACACCGTGGTGTTCCTGGACGGCGGCGTCGTCGTGGAACAGGGCCCACCCGGCGCCGTCCTCGACGCCCCCCGGCACGAGCGCACCCGCGCCTTCCTGTCCAAGGTGCTCTGACCCCGGCGCGCGCTCCGTACCCCGCCGCCACCCCTCCCATCCCGCGTCACCCCGCACCCGCACCGCTCACGCTCCACCCGCAGGCAAGGAGAACACTCATGCGCACCCTCGTCGCCACCCGCACCACGGCCGCGGCGCTCGCCCTCGCGGCCACCGCCGCCCTCGCTGCCTGCAGCAACCCCTCGGACGGCGGCAGTACCGAGGTCGCCGCCAAGTCCGGCACCCGTACGAAGATCAACCTGAGCCCGGACCAGAGACGGATCAGCACCCCCAAGGTGGACGCCATCGCGGCCAAGGTGCCCGCGGAGATCCGCGAGCGGGGCACGCTGAAGATCGTCAACTCCTCCGGTTCCTCGGCGCCGTTGAACTTCTACGCCACCGACAACAAGACCCTCATCGGCGTGGAGACCGACATCGCCGCCCTGATCGCGAACGTGCTCGGGCTCAAGCCCCACTTCACCTCGACCTCCTGGGAGAACATCTTCGTCGGGCTCTCCAGCGGCAAGTACGACCTGGGCGCGAGCAACATCACCGTCACCGAGGAACGCAAGGACCGCTACGACTTCGCCACCTACCGCAAGGACGACCTCGCCTTCGAGGCCCGCAAGGGCAGCGGGCTCACGGTCAGGGGGCCGCGCGACGTGGCGGGTAAGACCGTCGCCGTCAGCTCGGGCACCAACCAGGAGAAGCTGTTGGTGGAGTGGAGCAAGGAGAACGAGCGGGCCGGCCGGAAACCGGTGGACATCAAGTACTACCAGAACGCCACCGACACCTATCTCGCGCTCGCCTCCCGCCGCATCGACCTCTACCTCGGCCCCAACCCGAACGCCGCCTACCACGCGGCGTCCACCGGCAAGACCGAGGTCGTCGGCACCCACTCGGGTGCCGGCACCTCCCTCCAGGGCCTCATCGCCGCCACCACCAAGAAGGGCAACGGCCTGGTCGAGCCGCTGGCCGAGGCGCTGAACGAGGTCATCGACAACGGCACGTACGGCAAGGTGCTGGCCCGCTGGGGGCTGACCAACGAGGCCGTGGCGAAGTCGGAGACCAACCCGCCGGGGCTGCCGCGGACCAACAAGTAACCCCCGCGCCACGGCCCCGGCGCCCGCTTCCCCTCCTGGCGCCGGGGCCGCGCCCGCCCGCGCCCACACCCGGCCCACGCCACCGGAGGTACCCCGTGCGATTCCAGGTCCTGACCATCGTCCAGCACGCCCCCCACCCGCTGACCGGCGCGCTCGGTTCCGCCGCCGACCGGCTCGCCGAGGTCGTGGAGACCGGCGTGCGGGCCGAGGAGTTGGGCTTCGACGGCTACGCGGTCGGCGAGCGGCACGCCGGGGCGTTCCTGTCCTCCAGCCCCACGGTGCTGCTCGGCGCGCTGGCCGCCCGCACCGCCCGGATCAGGCTGCTGACCGGCGTGACCGTGGTCGCCATACTGGACCCGGTCCGGGTGGCCGAGGACTACGCGACGCTGGACCAACTCTCGCGCGGGCGCGTCGAGTTGGTGATCGGCAAGGGCGCGGAGACGGGCCACTTCGACCTCTTCGGCCTGGACGAGGAGTCGCAGTGGGAGTACCAGGCCGAGAAGTACGAGTTGCTGCGCAGGCTGTGGCGGGAGGAGAAGGTGAGCTGGCGGGGCCGGTTCCGGCCGGCCCTCGACGGGGCCACCACCGTGCCCCGCCCGTTCGGCGCGCGCCCGCCGCGCGTCTGGCACGGCTCGGCCACCAGCCTCAACTCGCCGGAGCTGGCAGCCCGGCACGGCGACCCGTTGTTCAGCGCCAACGCCATCCAGCCGCGCGCGGCGTACGTCCGACTCATCGACCACTACCGCGAGCGCTTCGCCGCGCACGGGCACGACCCGGCCCACGCCTACGTCGGAGCGGGTTCGGGCGGCCTCTTCCTGGCGGACACCACGCAGCAGGCCGTCGCCCGGTTCAAGGACTTCTACGAGGCGCGGGTGCGCCAGGCGTACAAGCCACACCTGGCGGACAAGCCCGGCTACAACACGCCCTTCCGCACCATCGAGGAGGCGATCGCCGACGGCCCGCACCTGATCGGCAGCCCGCAGCAGGTCATCGACAAGATCCTCGAATCCCACCAGGTCTACCGGCACGACCTCCAGTCCATCACCGTGGACAGCTCCGGGCTGGCCCTGCCGGCGCAGTTCGAGCAACTCCAGCGGTTCGCCGAGGAGGTCGCGCCGGTCGTGCGGCAGGCCGCGCCCACCACGCTGTGGCAACGCCCGGCCCACGAGGAACGGAGCACGCCCGTGACCTGACGGGGCGTGCGCGGCCGGGCCCGGGCCGGACAGCGGGCCCACACGGGCGCACGCGTCAGCGGGAATTGATCGGAAATCCGTCCGCCATGCGGAATCACATTTCGGCCTTCTTGACCGGCCGAACTCCCCCCTGGTTAGATCGGTGACATGAAGCGACAGGAACTCACGCGGCGGCGCCATGTCGATCTCGCGCGCGTCTCAAGTTCCCGCTGTCGCCGGTGATATAGAGCGCGGCCTCCCGGAACAGCCCGCTCCCGCCCGGCACTCCTGGTCGTATCGCCCCTGACCAGTGATCACCCGGGCCAACCGCCCCACGATACGGCGCACTCACTCTTCCTTCCGCTCCCCGCGCGACGGCGCGGACACAGCGCGGGAATTTCCTCGCCGAGTCGTCTGTTCACATTCCTGTCCTCCCTTTTCCGCGGATTATCCAACTCCCAGGGAACGGCGCCAGCAGATCTCCCCGCACGTCTGCGTGCATACGGCATCGACTGGCGTGGAGGCGACGGAAAAGCGTGCGGCGCGCACCTCGTCACCGGGCCCCGGCGCCCTCGCCCCGCACCGCCCGCGACGCCCGGGGCGCGTTCCCGCCCGTACTCCCCGGCCCCGCCGGTCGGCGCCCGTACGCCGCCGCGCCGACCGAACCCCTGGTCTTCGAAAGGTCCCCGTCATGGCCACCGTCCTGTCCGTCTCCGGAAGCCCGTCCGCGACCTCGCGCACCGCCAGGCTGCTGCGCCACCTCGACGCCCGACTCGCCTCCCAGGGACACGAGGTGGTCCCGCTCGACGTCCGGACCCTCCCGGCCGAGGCGCTGCTCGGGGCCGACTTCCAGCACCCGGCGATCGTGGCGGCCACGGCCCAGTTCGCGCGGGCGCAAGGCGTGGTGATCGGCACCCCCATCTACAAGGCCGCCTACTCCGGCCTGCTCAAGTCGCTGCTCGACCTGCTGCCGCAGTACGCGCTGGCCGACAAGACCGTCCTCCCGCTGGCCACCGGCGGCACCACCGCGCACGTGCTGGCCATCGACTACGCGCTGCGCCCGGTGCTCAACTCCATGGGCGCGGCGCACATCGTGCAGGGCTGGTTCACGCTCGACAAGGACCTCACCGTCGGCGACGACGGCGCGCTGACCATCGCGCCGGCCGCGGCCGGCGCCCTGGAACAGGTCGCGGACCAGTTCTCGGCCGCGCTCGGTGGCCGCACGACCGTACTGGCGGCCACCGGATGAGCGCCCCCACCCACCCCCTCGCACGAAGGGCGTGCGCCCCATGAGCCTCACCTTCCACTGGTTCCTGCCCACCAACGGCGACAGCCGCCACGTCGTCGGCGGCGGCCACGGCACGCCGGTCACCGCGGCCGGCGGCGACCGCCCGCCGACCGTCGGCTATCTGACGCAGATCGCCCGCGCCGCCGAGGACCTGGGCTTCGTCGGCGCGCTGACGCCGACCGGCGCCTGGTGCGAGGACGCCTGGTTGACGACCGCCATGGTCAGCCAGCACACCGAGCGGCTGAGGTTCCTGGTCGCCTTCCGCCCGGGGTTCGTCTCGCCCACCCTCGCGGCCCAGATGGCCGCCACCTACCAGCGACAGACCGGCGGTCGGCTGTTGCTGAACGTGGTCACCGGCGGCGAGAGCCACGAGCAGCGGGCCTACGGCGACTTCCTGGACAAGGACGCGCGGTACGCCCGTACGGACGAGTTCCTGCGGGTCGTCCGCGGGTTGTGGCGCGGCGAGCGGGTGGACCTGGCGGGCGAGCACCTGCGGGTGGCGGGCGCGCGGCTGACCCAGCTGCCCGACCCGGTGCCGGAGATCTACTTCGGCGGCTCGTCGCCCGTCGCGGGCAAGGTGGCCGCCCGCCACGCACGGGTCTACCTCACCTGGGGCGAACCGCCCGCACAGGTGGCCGAGAAGATCGCCTGGGTGCGGGGGCTGGCCGAGAAGGAGGGCCGCGACATCCGCTTCGGCATCCGTCTGCACGTCATCACGCGGGACAGCGCGGAGCAGGCGTGGGCCGAGGCGCGGCGGCTGTTGGACGGCTTCGACCCCCAGACCGTGCGCGCGGTGCAGAGCGGGCTCGCCCGCAGCGAGTCGGAGGGCCAACGGCGGATGCTCGCCCTGCACGGCGGCGAGCGGGACGGCCTGGAGATCCACCCGAACCTGTGGGCCGGCATCGGGTTGGTACGCGGCGGCGCGGGCACCGCGCTGGTCGGCAGCCACGACGAGGTGGCCGAGCGCGTCATCGAGTACCACCGGCTTGGCATCGACGAGTTCGTGCTCTCCGGGTACCCGCACCTGGAGGAGGCGTACTGGTTCGGCGAGGGCGTCCTGCCGCGCCTGGCCGCGCGGGGCCTGTGGGCCCACCCGGCGAAGGCCGCGCCCGCCGCCGCGCCCGCCGCGGTGTGAGAGGGGGGTTCAGCGGCTGACGGCGGTCTCGCGCGCCACCCGGGACAGCTTCTCGGGGTTGCGGACGTGGTAGGCGCCGGTGACGTAGCCGTCCTCGACCCGCACCGCCACCACGCCGTCGATCTCCCCACCCACCCGGACCAGGAGCCCCGGGCCGCCGTTGATCTGCACCGGTTCGACCGACCTCTCGGCGTCGCGCCGCCACCAGCCGGCGGCCAGCAGGCGAGCCACCCGGTCCGCGCCGACGACGGGTTGGAGCAGGGCGTGCCTGACTCCCCCGCCGTCGCTCAGGGCGACCACGTCCGGCGCGAGGATGTCGAGGAGACTCTGCAACTCCCCGGTCTCGACGGCGCGTTGGAAGGCCCGGAGCGCGGCCCGGGTCTGGGCGGGTGAGACGGGGCCGCGCGGTCGGCGCGCGGCGACGTGTGACCGGGCCCGGTAGGCGAGTTGGCGGACGGCGGCCGGGCTCCTGCCGACGGCCTCGGCGATCTCCTCGTACTCGACGGCGAACACCTCGCGCAGCACGAACACCGCCCGCTCCACCGGTTGGAGCGTCTCCAGGACGAGCAGCATGGCCATCGAGACGCTGTCGGCCAGTTCGACGTCCTCGGCGACGTCCGGCGCGGTCAGCAGCGGCTCGGGCAGCCAGGGGCCGACGTAGGACTCCTTGCGCCGGCTGAGCGCGCGCATCCGGTCCAGCGCCTGCCGGGTGACGATCCGCACCAGGTAGGCGCGCTCCTCGCGCACGGTCGCCAGATCCACGCCCACCCACCGCAACCACGTCTCCTGCAGCACGTCCTCGGCGTCGGCGGCCGAGCCGAGCATCTCGTACGCGACGGTGAACAGCAGGTTCCGGTGGGCGACGAACGCCTCGGTGGCCGCGTCCACCGGCTCCGTCCGACCGCCGGGCCGCAGCCGCTCGGCCGGGCTCGTGACCGGATCGCCGTGCTCGCTCATACAGACTCCCACCCACTGGTCTCTCCACACTGCCGCACGCACTGGACGTCGGTGACGGTGGCCGCGTAACACGTGCGGCCGGTGGCCTACGTCACACGGGCGTGGTTGTTACGCGTGCCCTGACGCGGACGTCTGGTGTGCGTTGGTGCGCCACCGCACCGGCCCAGCACCCCACACCACAGGAAGAGGGACAGGGAACATGAGCACCGTCAAGTTCGCCGTGGCAGGAGCGACCGGACGGCTGGGACGCCACGTCGTGGACGTCCTCGCCGAGCGGGGACACCAGGTCGTGTCGATGTCCCGCGCCACCGGCGTGGACATCATCACCGGTACGGGCCTGGCCGACGCCCTCGCCGGGGTCGACGTCATCATCGACGTCGCGTCGTGGCACGCCTCCGACCAGGCGGCGGCCACGGAGTTCTTCCGCACCGCCACCGGCAACCTGCACGAGGCCGGCCAGCGCGCCGGAGTCGGCCACCTCGTCGCCGTGTCCATCATCGGCGCCGACAAGGCCACCGCCGGTTTCGTCGCCGCCCAGCAGGTGCACGAGGAGGCCACCCTGGCCGGCCCGCTGCCCGCCCGCATCCTGCGGGCCGCGCAGTTCCACGAGTTCGTCGACCAGCTCCTGGACTGGCGGCAGGGCGACGTCGCCTACGTACCGGCCCTGCCCACCCAACTCGTGGCCTGCCGCACCGTGGCCGAGACGCTGGTCGACCTGGCCACCGACGCCGACGCGTCCGGCCCGTCGGCGCCCGACACGCCGATCCCCGAGGTCGCCGGGCCCCGCCGGGAGGTCATGGCCGAGGCGGCCCGGCTCCTCGGCGCCCGTCGCGGCATCAAGGTCGTCGAGGTCGACGGCGCCGGCATACCCGACGCCGAGATCGCCGCGGCCGGCGGGTTCCTGCCCAGCCCGCACGCCAGGCTCGCCGGCCCCACCTTCGAGGAGTGGCTCGCCGCCCGCGGCTGAACTGCCCGCACCCGCACCGAGGGGGCGGGCCGACGCGGGGCGGGCCGAGCGTTGCGCACGGCCCGCCGCGCCGCCCCCACCAGCACCCTTGACCCACCACGGAGACACGCGATGCCATCACCGACCCAGCCACCTGCCCCGGCCCGCGCGGCGCGGGGCCGGCCTCCCCGGTTCTTCGGCCTGATGAAGGCGACCACGGCCTTCCTGGCCGCCACGCTGCTGGTGCAGGGGATCACCGCCGGACGCCTCATGTCCGGCACGGACGGCAGCGAGGTGCACCACACCACGGGCGCCTTCGTCACGGTCGCGCTGGTCCTCCAGACGACCGCCGCGGTCCTGGCCTGGCGGGCGGATCGCGCGACGGCGCGGTACCTGGCCACCACCGTGGTGCTGCTCGCGTTGACCAGCGTGCAGTTCGTGGTCGGCGGCAGCGGCGACCTCTCCCTGCACGTGCCGCTCGGCGTGGCGCTGTTCGGAGCGGGCGCCGTCCTGATGACACAGGTGTGGTCAGCCCGCACCACCCCGTGACGGCGAACGCCCCGGGGGCGCGGCGCCCGGCCGCGCCCCCACGGACGAGCCCGACGGCCTACCCCGTACGCTGACAGATGCCCGCATACCGGCCACCGCCGAGCCGCGCGGGCGGCGGCGGCCACACCGCGTCCGCGCCGTCAGTCCTCCCCCTCGTCGCCCTCGTCGCCCTCGAAGGCGTCGCCGATCTCGTCGACCACCTCGGTCGCGACGATGCCGCCCACGACACCCACGGCCACCCCGGCCGCCACGCCGGCCACCACGGCCCCGGTGCCCGGCCCCGACCGGCCCCCCGCGCCGTGCCCCGCGACGTGCTCGTGGGACGCGGGTCCGTGGTCCAGCCCGTACGCGTCGCCGCGCCGCTCGACCATGCCGCGAACCCAGGAGTCCACCGCCGCCGGCCAGTCCATCCGCTCCAGGTCCTGGTGGGCCACGGTGAAGCGGTGGACGGCGTCGCCGCCGGCGGACAGCGGGCCACCGCGCTTGTCGGCCTCCACGACGACCTCCATGCCCACCGGCGTGGCGAGGAACGTCACCTCGACCTCCTGGAGGGCGTGGGCGAGGCTCGGCGGCGGGCTCAGCTCGATCTCCTGGTAGAACGGCAGGCTCTGGCTGGTGCCGTTGATGTGGCCAAGCTCCAGGTCCGCGCCGGTGAACCCGTAACCGAGCTGCCCGAACGCCTCCAACACCGCCTCCTGGAGCGGCAGCGGGCGCACCCGCAGCGGGTCCAGGTCGCCCTTGTCCTTCGCGCCCGCGACCGCGAGTTCCGTGCGGACGCCGAGGACCACGCCGAGGCCCTGGCCGTGCAGCTCGGTCATCGGCGTCTCCCACGGCAGTGACAGTCCGAACGGCACCTCCCACTTCTGGCCCTCGGCCAGCCGGAAGCCTCCGTCGACCGTCGCCCGGTGGAAGGCGACCAGCCCCTCCCGTTCCCCGTCGCCGCCCTCGGCCTCGACCCGGGCGACCAACTCCAGCGTGACGTGCTCGATCTCGGCCGCCGACGTGCCGCCGACCATGCACACCCGGCCGGACAGGACGCCCCCGGGCAGCACCGCGCCGTCGTCCAGGACCGTGTCCACCGAGGGGCCGCCGACCCCGATGGCTCCCAGCAGCCGTTTGAACACCATCGCGGCGCTCTCCCTCTCCGTCGCTCTCACGTGATGATCCGTCGTACCGCGCGCCACCCGGCACGCGCCCGTACGCGGCGGCCCCCTGCGCGGGGGCCGCCGCCCGGTGCCCGGCCTACTTCGCCGCGGCGTCCAGGGCCGCGAGGGACGCGGCCCAGTGGAAGTACTTCACCTTGGCCAGATCGGCCACCGTCGTGACGCCGAACGCCTCGTGCAACAGCTCGCCGTCGCGGTCCGAGACGCCCTTCAGGGCCGAGACCGGCGCGGCGAGGATCTCCGGGAGGTCCTTGTCCGCCCACGCCTTGTCGAGCACCTTGCCAAGATCTACTGCCGCCATTGCCCTCTCCCAGGGGGTGTGGTGTTCACTCGTACCCGGCCGGCCCTCGGTACGGTCGCCGTCGAACCAACCCGCGCCGATCCCGGCAACTCCGGTCCTGCGCGGCCGACTTGGCCAGGACGCCGTACCGACACCGCCGCGCGCGGGACAACTCCGTGTCGTGTCGCGGGGTTTGTCGTACGCCGTCAGGGTCGCGGAACTCGGGTTGTCAGGGCCGCCACGGCGTTCCTCCGGTTCCGTTCCGTCGGCCGCGGTCACAGAATCTACAACACTGTAGAGGTCGGTAGGCCCGATCGCGCCAGCGAACGCTCACACCGCGGCAATCCGCCAACCCCACTGCCCCGAGCGGAGGATGGCGCGCCACGGCCCCGTCGAGGCCCCGAACGCCACCCCGGTCACGCCGCCACGGGCGCCGCCCCCCGTCGGCGCCCGCGCGGTCGGCACCCCCCACCTCGACCTCTGGTGGCTGCGTGCGCCTCGAACCCCACGGGCGCGGCCCGGGAGGGGACCCGACCAGGCTCGAAGGTCCGCTGAGTGATTGGTCAGTACCTCGCCCCGGCCCGCCTCCGCACGCTCCCCGCCGCCGCTCCGGCCTGGGCGGGCGCCCGCCGAGCAAGGCCCTGGGCCGTCCCCCGGCCGGTGCCTCACTTGGCGCGCCGGGCGCTCAGTGGTTAAGTAGTCACATGACGAGATCGCCGGCTGGGCGCCAGCTTTCGACGGCGGACGAACGGCGCGAGACGGTCCTGCGGACCGCCGTCGGCGCGTTCGCCGCCCGTGGGTACTACGGCACGACGACGGGCGAGGTCGCCAAGGCCGCCGGCATCTCCCAGGCGTACGTGTACCGGCTGTTCCCCGACAAGGAGACCCTGTTCGTGGCCGTGATCGAGCACTGCTCGACGCGGATGCGCGCGGCGTTCGCCGAGGCCGCGGCCCGGGCGACGAGCAGCGATCCGGCCAGCGTGCTGGACGCGCTGGGTGACGCGTACGCGCGGTTGGTCGCCGACAAGGACCTGTTGCTGGTGATGTTGCAGGCCAAGTGCGCGGCGAGCGAGCCGGCCATCCGCGACGCGGTCCGCGCGACCTACGCGCGCGAGGTCGAATACGTGCGAGCGGTCTCCGGCGCCGGCGAGGAGGACATCCAGCGCTTCTTCGCCCGCGGGTTCCTGTGCGACGCGCTGATCGCCATGGGCGCGGACGAGGTCGACGCCCCGTGGTCGCGCACGTTGCTGACCGGAATCCGCCACTACTGAGCCGGCGAGCGGGGCCCACACCGCCGCGCGCCACGCCCGTCAAAAAAACTTCGGCGCAGGATGTCGAGAACCCGATCCCGGCCACGTCCCCGCTACGGCACCCGCCAGGAACGTGCGAAGGAGACGAACGAGATGAGCAAGGTCACCACCGGCGCCACCACGATGTCCCTGGACGGCTACATCGCCGGCCCCGAGGAGAGCGGCTTCGACCTGCTGTTCCAGTGGTACGGCGACGGTGACGTCGAGATCCCGTCGGCCAGCCCCGACGTGCCGCCGCTCCGCGTCTCCGCGGCCAGCGCCGAGTTGCTCAGGCGGGAGTGGGCGAACACCGGCGCGCTGGTCGTCGGCCGGCGCCTGTACGACATGACGAACGCCTGGGGCGGGCGCCACCCGATGAACGTGACCACGGTCGTGCTCACCCACCAGCGCCCGGACGACCGGCCCGAGGACGACGAGAACTTCGTCTTCGTCACCGACGGCATCGAGTCGGCGGTGGCCAGGGCCCGGGAGTTGGCCGGCGAGAAGGACGTCGCGGTCAACGGCGGGGAGATGGCCCGGCAGTGTCTGGAGGCCGGCCTGCTGGACGAGATCGGCGTCGCGCTGGTGCCGGTCATCCTGGGTGGCGGAAAGACGCTCTTCGGCGAACTCGGCACCGTGCCGGTGCGGTTCGACGGGCCCAGCACCGTGATCGACGGCGGCGGCGTCACCCACCTGCGCTACCAGGTCAGGAAGTAGGCCACCGGCCGGCCACCGCGCCCGCGCGCGGTGGCCGGCCGGTGCGGGTCAGCCAAGGTCCAGCAGGGCCGCTCCGGGTTCCGGACGGCTCGGCTCCGGTGGCCGAGAGGGCCCGCCCTCGTACGCCACGACGGTGGCTCCGCTTGGCCGAGTGCCCCCGGTCGCCTCCGACCCGGTCACGTCCGGCCAACGCGCGCCCGGTCAGTTCGGGCAGCGCCCGGTCAGGGAACGGCCACCGAGGCGGGTACGGCGCGCCGCGGGGTCACCGAGACGAGCCCTTCGACACGGACGACTCGGTGGCCGGATCGGACGCCGCTTCGGCATCCGCCTCTTCGGCATCCGGCGCTTCGGCGGCCGACGCCCCGGGCGAGTCGCCGGGCGGGGCCCCCCGCCCCTTGATGCGTCGCGTGATGGCCTTGCCGCCGACGATGAGCACCACCGCGCTGACGATGACGGCCCCGCCGAGCAGCAGGTTCGGGCTGAGTTCCTCCTCGCCGAGCAGGGTGCCGAGCGCGACGGCGACCACCGGGTTGACGTAGGCGTAGGTGGCCATCGTGTCGTTGGGCAGGGTCGCGTTGGCGTAGCCGTACGCCGTGAAGGCGAGCATGGAGCCGGCGACGACCAGCCACAGGAACCCGACGATCGACTCGGTGGAGACGTTCGCGAGCTCCAACTCGCCGAACTCGCCCTTGACCCCGGCGAGGGCGACCAGCAGCACCCCACCGATCACCATCTCCAGCGAGGCCACCACCAGCGGGTGGGGCGGCAGCGAGGCGCTGCGGGCGTAGACCGACCCGGCCGCCCAGCACAGCGACCCGATGAGGACGAGTATCGCGCCGCCGGTGTCCACGTCGGCGCCCGGCCCGCCCACGAGGACGCCGACGCCCACCGTGCCGAGGAGGAGCGCGAGGGTCATCGTGAGGGTGACCCGCGTCTTGGTCACCGCGGCGTTGATCAGGACCATCCAGACCGGGACGGTCGCCACGATGAGGGCGGCGAGGCCGGAGTCCACGGTGGTCTCGCCGACGCTGAGCAGACCGTTGCCGCCGACCAGCATCAGGGCGGCGACGACGAGGGCGGAACGTACGTGCAACCTGGTCGGCCGATTGGCCCCGCTCGCGTGGCGCGGCGCGACGATCGCGTACATCACCACGCCCGCGATGAGATAGCGGAAACCGGCCATGAGTAGTGGGGGGATGGTGTCGACGGCCATCTGGATGCCGAGGTACGTGGACCCCCACACGACCCACACCGTGACCAGGGCCAGCCAGGGTAGGAGGGAGCGGCGCGTAGACGTCAACTTAGGCTCAGTGAGCATCTGGCCTCATTTACTAAGGCAAGCTACGTAGTATGGCTATGCGAGGGTAAGTTGATCCGCCACGGAGGGCAAGTTGTCACTATGACACGACAGCTGGATGAGATTGATCGGACGATCCTTCGGGCGATGACGACGGACGGCCGGCAGACCGTCCGGGCGCTGGCGCGGATCGTCGGGCTGTCCGAGCCGTCAGTTCGTGAGCGCCTACAGCGCCTTGAGCGCGACGGCGTCATCACCGGGTACCGCGCGGAGCTCGATCCCGCGAGCGTCGACGCGACCACGGCGGCCTTCGTCGCGGTGCGCTTCGAGCCCAACCAGGACGCGAAGGACCAGATCAACAAGCGGCTCGAACACGAGGACTGCGTGTTGGAGGTGCACGAGGTGGCGGGCGAGGACTGCTACTGGCTCAAGGTGCGCGTGTCCGGTACGCACGCGCTGGCCGAGTCGCTGGACCGCATTCGGGCGATCCCGTCGGTACGCAGCACGAGCACCACCATCGTGCTGCGCACGGTCTTCGAACGACCGTTGGGCCCGGACACCGCGCGCCCGCGATAGGTCGACGACACCGCCTCGCCCCGGCGTTCCGGCCGGCCCGGCGGCGGGTCACGACGGCCGAGTGGCGCGCGCGAGCGCCCTGGCGACGCCCGGGGGCAGGGCGGCCGTGCCCGGGCGGCCCGCCGCCGGAGTGTGCCGGGAGGCGTCGGGGCGGGTCGCGTCGATGGCGCGTGGCTCAGCCGGCGTCCGTCGCGCCGGCGCAACAGGCCGCGCCCGCGCTCGCGGTGGAGCCTGCCGTGGGGTGTGTGTCCTCCGCCGCGACGGGCGGGTTCGGCTCGGACGCCACGGGCGCCTGAGGGGATGACGCCGCGCTGGCGCCGAGGGTGTCGGCGTCCGCCTTCACGACGTAGACCTCCCACGGCTCGCGGCCCGGGCCGTGCACCCACACCTTGTCCTGTACGGCATAGCAGCACGCGGTGTCGTTCTCTTCGAACGTGGCCAGGCCGGCCTCCTTGAGCCGGTCGGCCGCCGCCGTGACCTCCGCCGTCTCGGCCACCTCGATGCCCAGGTGGTCCAGCGCGGTCGGCTGCCCCTGCTCGCCCTCGATGAGGACGAGCTTGAGCGGCGGGGAGGCGATGGCGAAGTTGGCGTAGCCCGGGCGGCGCTTGACGGGCTCGGCGCCGAGGAGCTTGGAGTAGAAGGCGATGGAGCCCTCCAGGTCGGCGACGCGCAGGGCGAGCTGGATGCGGGACATGGCCCCTCCAAAAGAGTGATGACGCTCCGTCGTACGGCACGGGCGGCGCCGGAGGCGGCACGCCTGTCGCGCCGTGCGAACCCCGGAACGGCCAACCGGACCACCGGCCGGCCGACCACGCAGACGGCCGAAAACCTTCGCCCCCGCCCTCATCAGCATGCGCCCTGATTCGATGAACGTCAATACAGTGCGGGCGGGCGCAGCCAGCGACCGATACGCCCCGCCCGGAGGCCGCGTGCCCGGTCGCCGAACGGGGCGGGGCGCGGCTCGCGAGCCTAGAAGCAGCCGGCGGGGAGGGTGGCGCCGCCGGCGTACAGGTGCCTGATGGCCGCGGCGAAGGAATAGCAGTCGAAGAGCGCCGAGTGCTCCTCGCCGGCGAAGGGCTTGGGCAGTCCCAGGACCTTCCACAGGCGGCCCACGTTGGCCTCGGCGGTCGCCGGCGCGAGGGTGTTCACCCAGGGGCGCACATTGAGGAAGTGGGCGGCGAGAAATCCGCTCTTCACCTCTTCGCCCCGCGCACGCGCCCAGCCCACGTTCTCCCCGAGGACGACCATGTCGTTGCCGTACGAGAGGACGGACTGGCCGCGGCAGAACGTCAGGAAATCACCGAGCGCGGCGGCCGGCGACAGCCCGTCCCGGTCGACCTCCTCCTGTGTGATGCCGGTGAGGCCGGTGAAGTACGGGGACAGTTCGGGATTGACCACGGGGCGCACCAGCACCTCGTACTCCTCGGCGACGGTGAGGTCGTCCCGCAGGCGTAAGGCGCCGATCTGCACGATCTCCCGGAGTTGCCCCGGCGCCGCCCAGTCCTGCTCCAGCGCCCCGGGCCACGTGGTGAATTCGAGGTCGAAGATGACAAAGGTCGACAAAGCAGCTCCTCCTAGCGCGGAAATCCCGGAACTCAGGTCGCCGATGCGGGGCACGGGGTGGGAAACACGTACGGAAAGCCGTCCGGAATCCGTCGGAAAGGCGGTCGCCCGCCCTTTCCCAGCGCCCTGACCTTTCGCGGTGGCACCTCGCGGCGAGCCATGCGGTGCGCACCGCCGGAGCCCCGAAAGTGGCGCGGCACGACGCCCCGCGATAGGCGTTGAGATCTGGGCGTCATCGTATCGGCGGCGGGCCTCGCCCCCTCTTCTTCCCGGCGCTTCGCCACTCAGTGGACACGCGCCGTTGTGGTGCGGTTTTCCGCACTTCGCCGTCCGTACGCGAACCGGGGCCGACGCCCCGTCAGGCGGCGCGCGGAAGGGACGTGACACAGCCGCGCGAGGCCACCGGCGGACACGGCGGGACGGGACGGGACGGGCGACGCGGAGTCGGCGCTATCCGGCGGGGGTGGGCGCACCGCGGCGCCGGTGCCCTCACGCGCCGGCGTCGTGCCGGTCCGCGCGGGGTATGGGAGCGTCGCCGCTCAGTCGCTCGGGGCCGCCGTAACCGGGGCTGGCGTAGTCCGGGCTGGCATAGTCCGGGCTGGCGTAGCCGATGCGCGGGCGCTGCGGGCGGCGGTCGGCCCGCCGCCCCGGTCGCGCCTGTTCGCGCTCGGCCAGTCGGGCCCGCAGGAAGGGCAGCATGCCGCGCTCCAACAGGGCCTGCCGCCAGGTCTCCCGGGCCTGGTCCACGGCGGAGGCGCGCGCCGCGCGGTCCGGACCCGGCCGGGGTAGGGAGCGGTGTCGGAGGGCCGTGACGAGGAGGCCGGCCAGCGCCGCCGCCCCGGTCAGCACGGCGATCACGGCCGCGGTCCAGCCGGCGCGCACGAGCGCGTCGGCCGTCTCCGACGCCGCGTCGGCGACCTCCAGGACGTAGCCGAGCAGCAGGAAGGCCACGGCCGCCATGCTGGCCAGCAGCGGGGCGAGGACGGCGAGCGCGGGCAGCAGCCTGCGGCGCGCCCGCACCCACCGGCCGACCGGCGGCACCCGGCGGGGCCGCGTCGCGGCCGAGCCCCCGCCGGCGTCGGCCCGCGCGCTGAGGTAACGCGCGTACTCCGGCGCCGCGTTCGCCGCGATCTCCGACCGGCTGGCCTCGACGCGCTCGCGCAGCCAGTCGGCGAGGGCGGTGGTGTGGACGCCACGGCGCAGCCGCGCACGCATCTCCGTGGTGGCCAACGCCCGGTGCAGCACGTCGTCGAAGTCGGCCCGGTCTTCGCCGCGCAGCTCGGGCGCGCTCGTCATGGTGCTCCCCCGGGTCATGGGCGGAGCTGTCGCGTCCGCCTTCCGTTGCGCTGTTCTCCGCGAGCCTTCGCCGTTCCCGTCGAGGCGTCCCGCAAGGCTTAGAAATCTACAGCACTGTAGAAACTCGGGGGGCGGTAATGCGCCAGCGACCGGCCGGCCGCGCTCACCTCGGCCACCTCGGCCATCTCGGCCACCCAGCGGCAGCGGTCAGGTCAGGGCGAGGAGGCTGACGGCGACGGCGGCGGTGCCCAGGCCGACCAACTGGCCCCGGTGGATGCGCTCGGCGAGGACGCCGCGGGCGAGCAGGACGGTGCCGGCCGGGTACAGGGCGGTGATCACGGCGACGACGGCCAGGTCACCGCTGCGCGCGGCGAGCAGGAACAGCAGGTTGGCGACCGAGTCCAGCATGCCGGCCGCCGCCGAGATCGCGTACGCGGGCCGCTCCGGACCCAGCCGCCGGAACATGACCCCGGCGGCGGCCAGGATGACGGCGGAGGACACGGCCCGGCCGACGATCAGCGGGCCGACGCCGCTGTCGGAGGGCGCCTGGTGCAGGAAGACCAGTTGCAGGGCGATGGCGGCCCCGGCGCCGAGGGCCAGCAGCAGGGCGGTGCGCGACGGGCGCGCCCTTCCGGCGCCGTGCCCGGCGCTGACCAGCACCACCGCCGCCAACGCCAGCGGCAGTCCGACCAACCCGGCCAGCCCCAGGTGCTCGCCCTGCACCAGGCCCACGCCGACCGGCAGCATCGCCGAGACCAGCGCGGTCACCGGGGACAGGACGTTCATGGGGCCGATCGCCAGCGTGCGGTAGAGCAGGGCGAACGCGGCGGCCGAGGCGACGCCGGAGGCCGCGCCCCAGGCGAGGGTGGCGGGGGCGAAGGAGGCGCCGAGGAAGGGCCACAGCAGCAGTTCCACGGTGAGCGAGGCCGGGGCCGCGATCATGACGGTGCGCAGGACATGGGCCTTGCGGGCGCCGAGACCGCCGAGGAAGTCGGCGCATCCGTAGGCCAGTGAGCTGCCCAGGGCCAGCAGCAGAGCGATCACAGGTGGCACTTCCCTTACTATCATTGGAACGACCGCACCGTACAACGTAACGACCGAGAATTTCAATCAAACGACCGCGCGGTGCAGTGCTCTGATCCGCCGACCGAAGGGGCGACAGCGATGGCCGAGACCGAGGCGGCGCTGCGGACGCTCGCGCACAACGTCCGCGCGGCCCGCACCCGCGCCGGCCTGTCCCTGGACGAGCTGGGCCGCCGCGCCAAGGTGAGCAAGGGCGCCCTGGTCGCCCTGGAGAAGGCGCAGGGCAACCCGAACTTCGCCACCCTGGTCCGCCTCGCCGACACCCTCGGCGTCTCCGTCTCCGCGCTCATGGAGGGCAGCCCCGAGCAGCGTGTCCGGGTGGTGAGCGCCGACGCCGTCATGCCCCTGTGGAAGGGTGAGCGGGGCGGCGAGGCCCGACTGATGCTGACCACCAGCGGGCCCGCGCCCACCGAGGTCTGGCGGTGGACGCTGGAACCCGGCGAGGAGTACCCCAGCCACCCCCACCAGGCCGGCGTCACGGAGACCATCAGCGTCACCGCCGGACGCATGGTGCTCGTCGTGGACGGCGTCGAGCACCCGGTCGCGGCCGGACAGACCGCCACCTTCGACGCCGCCCACGCGCACACCTACCGCGGCTCGGGCACCGAACCCTGCCACCTAGTCATGACCGTCCACCTCCCGCCGGGCCCGGCGTAACGGCTCGGCGGCTCGGCGGCTCGACTACTCGACAGCTCTCGGTCGACCGGGCGCCACCGACCGCCCGCCGTCGCGCGGCGGCGAGGCCGAGCCCAACTGGCGGGCGCGGCAGCCCCGTTCGGCGGCGCGACGACCGGCCCCGGCCCTCATCCCCACCTCCGCGGCCTCATCTCATGTCAACACGTGCGCCCTTGCGCACATGATGGCTAGAGTTGACGGGCGAGCAACCGGTCACCGGTGGAGGGAAGGCCATGCTGTCCGTGTTACGCCGCCACCGCGGCTACCGCCGCCTGTTCACCGCGCAGGTCATCGCGCTCGTCGGAACCGGTCTGGCCACCGTGGCGCTGAGCCTGCTCGCCTACGACCTCGCCGGCTCGCACGCGGGATCGGTCCTCGGCACCGCGCTGGCGATCAAGATGGTGGCCTACGTCGGGCTCGCCCCGCTGATCAGCGCCCTGGCGCGTCAACTGCCGCCGCGCCCGCTGCTGGTGAGCGCCGATCTGGTCCGCGCCGCGGTCGCCCTCGCCCTGCCGTTCGTGGACGCGGTCTGGCAGGTCTACGCGCTGATCTTCGTACTCCAGGCGGCCTCGGCCACCTTCACGCCGGCCTTCCAGTCGCTGATCCCGCGACTGCTGCCCGCGGAGGACGACTACACCCGCGCCCTGTCCCTGTCGCGCCTGGCCTACGACCTGGAGGTCCTGTTCAGCCCGCTGCTGGCCGCCGCGCTGCTGTCGCGGATCACCTACGACTGGCTCTTCCTCGGCACCGTGATCGGCTTCCTCGGCTCGGCCGCCCTCGTCCTGTCCGCCGCTCTCCCGGGGCCCGCGGCGGCCCCCGCCGACGGCACCCCCGGGCTCGCCGCCCGGATCACCCGCGGCACCCGCGTCCTCCTGGCCACACCCCGGCTACGGGCGCTGCTCGCCCTCACCCTGGCGATCGCGGCGGGCGGCGCGATGGTCATGGTCAACACCATCGGTTACGTACGCGACCACCTCGGGCGCGCCACGTCCGACGTCCCGGTGGCGCTCGGCGCCTACGGAGCGGGCTCCATCGCCGCGGCGCTGCTGCTCCCCACCCTGCTGCGCCGCGTCAGCGACCACACGCTGATGCTGCCCGCCGCCTTCGCGTCCGCCGCCCTGCTGCTCGCCCTCGCCGCCCTCACCCGGACGGGGGCCGGCGCCTGGCAGTGGCCGGCCTTGCTGGCCATCTGGTGCGCGTTCGGCGTCACCGAGTCGGTCATCATGACCCCCACCGGCCGGCTGATCCGCCGCTCGGCCTCCGCCGCCGACCTCAACGCCACCTTCGCCGCGCAGTTCTCGCTCGCCCACGGCTGCTGGCTGCTCACCTACCCGGTGGCCGGGTGGCTGGGATCGGCCGCCGGACTGGCCGTGGTGGCGCTGGTGTTGGGCGCGGTGGCGCTGGGCGCGGCGCTCGCCGCCTGGCGCCTGTGGCCCGCGCCCGACACCTCGTACCTGCCGCACGTGCACACCACGCTGGCGTACGGGCACCCGCATCTGGCCGACGCCCAGCCGGCGGGCGGCGGCTGGCTGCACACGCACGAGTTCGTCATCGACGACCTGCACGACCGCTGGCCCCTGCGTCCCCACCACACCTGAGCCTCGGCCTGCCCTTCCCCGTTCCGAACCGCCCGAGTGCCCCGTCCACCACTCCCCCGGCGGGCCCTCCGCCGCGCTCACGCCTGGCCGGCGCCCTCGCCCGGCGCGGCCGTCACCGCGCCCCGCTCCGCGGGCGAACCGTCGTACGGCACGTCCGCCGCGGGCTCGCCCGCCGGCGCTTGCTTCCCGCTTGCCACGCCCCGCACCGGGTCGCCGGCACCCTCATCGGCCGGGGGAACGGGCCCGGGACCGTGGTCGGTCGCGGCGGCGGTCGAGGGGGTGGGCTCGGCGCCCCGGCGTCCCGGCCGGGCGCGTCGACGGGTGGCGCCGGGGCCGGACGGGGCGGGCAGGCTGTGGTGCCCGTGGCTGGCGACCATCTGGCGCACCCACACCTCGGCCGTGGCGTCCCAGTCGCGCCGGTCGGCGTCACCGTGGCTGACGAGGTGTCGGTTGAGCAACCCGTGGCCGTGCGCGAACAGGCCGTCGGGCTTGTCCGCCTCCAGGATGACCTCCACGCCTCCCGGGTTGGCCAGGAACGTCACCTGCAACTCCCGCATGACCGCCGCGTGACGGGGCGCCGGGGCGAGCCCGATGACCTGGTACAGCGGGAGGCGTTGGCTGGTGCCGTGGATGAGCCCGTGTTCCAGCCTGGCCGAGCGGAAGCCGAAGCCGAGCCGGTCGAGCGCGGCGAGCAGGGAGTCCTGGACGGGCAGCGGGGCCACCCGCAGCGGGACCAGGTCGCTCCTGCCCCTGGTCCCGGTCGCCGTGAGTTCGGCGCGCACGTCGAGCGTGACGTCCAGCGCCGCCCCGGACAGTTCGGTCACCGGGGTCTCCCACGGCAGCCGTACGTCGAAGAGGAGGCTGCGCTGCTCGCGCCGGCCGAGCCGGAAGCTGCCGGGCAGGGTGAACCGCGCGCAGACGGCCTCCGACGCGGACCCGCCCGCCCCCGGCGCGGCGCCGACCTGGGCGACCAGCTCCAGGGTGAGACGGTCGATGTCGCAGTCGGCGTTGCCGCCCAGCAACTGGAGTTGGCCGGTGAGCCTGCCGCCGGGCAGCGCGGCCTTCGGCATGAGGGTCGTGTCGAGACTGGGGCCGCCCCGGCCGAGAGGGGCAGGCACCTTCGTGAACACCATCGCGGCGTTCTCCTTCACATGGGTGACGGGGGCGGGGTACGCGACGCCGCACGCGGTCGCGGGACAACGATGGGCGCTCCACTGCCAGTTCGGCGACCGCGAGCAGCGCCCGTGGGCACCCGGTCGCGCGGGCTTCGACCGCGCACCGGGCTTCCACCCGGTGCGTGCCCCGCCAGACCCCGGCCCACCCCGCGCCCCGGCGACGGTTTCCGAGTGACCGGCGCATTGGGGCGCGTTCGCCGTAGCCCCGGGCGCCCGAGCGCGCCCCCTCGCCCGCCCGTCACCCGGCCCACCGCATCCCCGTCGGGCACCGGCGGAGGTGGCGACGCAGGCACCCGCCACGGCGCCGCGCCCCTCCCCGTACCCCCCGTTCGCGCCGCACAGTGGCGCCCCTCCAGACTCCGCGTTTCTACAAAACTGTAGAAGCATAGAGGGATCGCCTGACCCCTCGCACGTTCTTTCGTCCGCGGCGACGAAACGGCCGACAGGGCGCCGCGGTCACCAACCCAACCGACCGCCCACCGCCCCCACGAACCACACCGCGAACACACCCCCGCACCGCCCCACACCCGCCCGTACCCCATCCCACACGAGCGCGAGCGCGCCCCGCATCCGAAGAGTACGCCGCCGCCGAACTGGCCGCGTGCGGTTATCCCTTGGCGCCACCTCGGCCCCCACGGAGCGGCCGGCCGGGGTAGGGGGCCGAGGCAGCGGGGCGGGGCAGCGGGGCGACGACCGACTGGGCCCCCGTTCCCCGGGCTGCGGGGCCGCAGGCCAGGGACCAGCGCCGTGGTTGGCAGACTGGGCACATGAACAGCGAGTCCACCCCCTCCGCCGAGCCCGCCGCCGCGTCGCGGGCGGGCGACTGGATCACCACCCCCCTCACCGCGGACCTCGTGCGGGGCGCGCTCGACCTGGAGCACACCGCGGACGGTGTGCTGCCGCACCGGCTGCCGGCCCGGGCCCGCGCGCAGTGCGCCGACGGGCAACTGGCCATGGCCGAGGCGCAGCCGTCCGGCGTGCGGCTGGCGTTCCGCAGCCGGGCCACGGCCATCGAGCTGGACACCCTCCCCACCAGGAACGTCTACCAGGGCGTGCCGCCCCGCCCGGACGGCGTGTACGACCTGCTCATCGACGGCCAGCTCACCGACCAGGCCAGCGCCACGGGCGGCAACACCCTGCTGATCGACATGGCCACCGGGTCCCGCGAGACCCGGCCCGGGCCGGTCGGCACCCTGCGGTTCACCGGCCTGCCCGACCGCCCGAAGGACATCGAGATCTGGCTGCCGCACAACGAGATCACCCAGTTGGTCGCCCTGCGCACCAACGCGCCCGCGCATCCCACGACACACCCGACGCGCCGGGTGTGGCTGCACCACGGCTCCTCGATCAGCCAGGGCTCCAACGCCGCGAGCCCCTCCACCACCTGGCCGGCGCTGGCCGCGGCGCGCGGCGGCGTGGAGCTGGTCAACCTGAGTCTGGGCGGCGGGGCGCTGCTCGACGCCTTCACCGCCCGCGCGATGCGGGACACCCCCGCGGACCTGCTCAGCGTCAAGATCGGCATCAACCTGGTGAACACCGACCTGATGCGGCTGCGCGCCTTCACCCCGGCGGTGCACGGCTTCCTCGACACCCTCCGCGAGGGGCACCCGACCGCGCCGCTGCTCGTCGTCTCACCCCTGTTCTGTCCGATCCACGAGGACACCCCCGGCCCCGCGGCCCCCGACTACGGCTCGCTCGCCACGGGGCAGCTCCGCTTCGCGGCGACCGGCGACCCGGCGGAGCGGGCCGGCGGAAAGCTGACCCTGAACGTGATCCGGGACGAGTTGGCCCGCATCGTGGCCCAGCGCGCCACCGACGATCCGCACCTGCACTACCTCGACGGACGACTCCTGTACGGCGAGGCCGACTTCGCCGAACTGCCGCTGCCCGACGCGCTCCACCCGGACGCCGCCACCCACCGCCGCGTCGGCGAGCGCTTCGCGGCCCGCGTCTTCGACGCGGACGGTCCGTTCGCCGCGTAGGGGCTGACGCCGTCGCGGGTTCGACGCCGTCGCGGGTTCGCGGAAGCCGGGTCGGCAGGGCGCGGTTCGGCGGGGACGGGGGACGCCCGGCGCGCGGGCGAGGGCGAGGGCGCTGTCGCGCGGGCCCGGGAGCCGTGGTCCGCTCCCCCGTGGCTCACGCGGTGGACGAGAAGGCGTCGACGCCGGTGAGTTCGGCGGAGAGCCGCCACAGCCGCGCCGCCTCCTCGGGGTCGGTGGCGTGCTCGTACACTCCGCTGGTCAGCGGGCCCGCACTGGTGTGGGAGGCGATGTCGCAGTCCTCGCAGTAGACCCCACCCAGGTGGGCCAGCCGCGGCGCGGTGGCCGCCCAGACCTGGGTGGCGGCCCCCTGGGCGGGCGTCTTCATGTTCGGGTCGTTCGGATTGCCGTCCGCGTCGACCCAGCCGGCGGCGATCTGTTCGGCCCGGGGTACGTGGCGGGCGAGTTCGGTGAGGATGACGCCGGGATGCACCGCGAAGGCCCGGATGCCAGCTCGCGCGCCCAGCGCGTCGAGGTGCACGGCGAAGAGCGCGTTGGCCGTCTTCGCCTGGCCGTACGCCGCCCACTTGTCGTAGGCGCTCGTGAAGTGCACGTCGGCCCAGCGCATCGCAAGAGTTGGTGCCCGTTGGAGGAGACCGACACGACCCGCCCCCCGTCGCGCGCGATCGCCGGCCAGAGACGGTTGACCAGGGCGAAGTGGCCGAGGTGGTTGGTGGCGAACTGTGCCTCCCAGCCCGGCCCGACCCGCGTCTCGGGACAGGCCATGACGCCGGCGTTGTTGATCATCAGGTCGATGGTGCGGCCGGAGGCGAGAAACCCCTCGGCGAAGCCCCGGACGCTGTCGAGGTCGGCCAGGTCCAGCGCCGCCACCTCCACCGCGTCGAGGTCGGCCAGCGCGCTCCGCGCGACGTCCGGGCGCCGGGCCGGTACGACGACACGGGCGCCCGCGGCGCACAGCGCCCGTGTCGTCTCCAGCCCCAGTCCCGCGTAGCCACCCGTGACGATCGCGAGTCGCCCGGCGAGGTCGACCCCGCGCACCACGTCCCGCGCCGTACTCCGGGCTCCGAAGCCTGAACCGATGGCGTGTTGGGGAGTTGTCATGCCAGCACGCTAGGTACTGGAGCGCGCTCGAAGGCAAGCCCCGCGGACCCCGTGGCCCGTGGTCCCGCCGCCGACGCCTCAGCCCTCGCGGCTGGTCAGGTAGGCGTCGATGGCGCGCATCGTGTCCTGGGTCCCGCCCCTGCGGTAGAGCCAGTGCGCCACGACGTCCACCGTGAGCAGGGTCGCCTTCGGGTACGAGCGCGCCATGCGCCGCGCGCCCGGCAGCGGGGTCGCCAGGTCGTGGGTGGCGTTGGCCACCAGGACGGGTGGCAGGTCGCCCTTCGCCCGGGCGGGCTGGGGCAGCGGTGGCATGGTCCAGCCCTGACAGCCGAGGACGGCGTCCAGGGCCTGCGCGTTGTAGCGGACGTGTGGTGCGGCCTTGGCGACCCGCTCGCGGATGGCCCGGTACTCGGCGTAGTCCCGGATCCGGAAGTCGTAGTCCCGGCACAGTACGAGTTGCGTCTCCAGGGAGGAGCCGCCGGGGACCCAGTGCACCTCGCCCCTGCCGGTGCGCAGGGCGGCCAACTGGCGTGCCGTCTCCTCCTGGCTGCCCTTGCCGAGCGCGAAGGTGAGGAAGTCGGACAGTCGGTCGGCGTCCACCGGGACCGACGTCGGCCCGTTCGGGCCCGGCTCGCGGAGGGTGCCCGCGTCCGCCCGGGCGAAGAGTTCATCCGTCACGGCCGTCACGCTCTGCCCCTTGAGCGCACAGGCCGCGTCCCGCTCGCACCAAGCCGCGAGCCGCTTCAGGGTGTTGTTGGTGGTGACGCTGCCGTCCGTGAGGTAGCGCTCGGCGGTCGGCCTGGCCGGGTCCATCGCGCTGTCCAGGGCGAGCGCGCGCAGGCGGCTCGGGAACAGGCGCGCGTAGCGCTCGCCGAGGAAGGTGCCGTACGAGTGGCCGATGAAGCTGATCCGGTGTTCGCCGAGGGCGGCGCGGATGGCGTCCATGTCGCGGGCCACGCTCTCGCCGTCCATGTGCGCGGCGAGCGGCCCCGTCTCGCGGAGGCAACTGTCGGCCAACCGGCCGTTCAGCGCCCGCAGTCGGGCGAACTCGGCCGCGCTGGCCGGGCGGGACGGGGTCGCGTCCCTGATCGTCTCGTCGCAGCGGGCGCCCTGGCTGCGGCCGATGCCGCGCGGGTCGAAGCCGACCATGTCGAAGCGTCGGAGCATGGCCGGCTCGTAGCCGCTGATGGGATCGTCCGCGTACAGCGCGTCATCCGCTCCGGGCGCCCCCGGGCCGCCCGGGTTCGACATCAGGACGCCGATCCGCCGCGCGGGGTCGGTGGCCCGGTAGCGGGCGACGAAGAGGCCGATCTTGGGCCCCTTGGGCTTCGACCAGTCCAGCGGCACCTTGACCGTCGCGCACCGCGCCCTCGGGCTGGGGTCGGGATAGGGCGGGTCCGCCTTGGGACAGGCACCCCACCGAAGAGTCGACGTCGGCGAGTCGGCGCGCGATGGTCCGTCGCTGGCCGCCGCGCCGGGGGCGGCCAGGGTGGCGGAGGCCGCCAGGGCGAGGAGTACGGCGGGCACCCGCCGCCGCGCGCCCGACTTCTGGCACGTACGCATGCTCGTGTTCATGCGCGTCACTGTTACGGCCCCGCATGGTGACCCCGCTATGGGCACATGATGGGAACGTAACAACGCCCGCGGACTGGGCACACCGCCCCGTACGCACGGCCAACCCGCCGACCGAACCCGCCCTCGCCGCCTGGCGGGTCGGCGGGCTGGCAGGCTGGGCCGAAGGGTTGGCGGGTCGCCGGGGGCGGGGGTGCCTCTATGTCTTTCGTCAAGGCGTCCGGGTTCGGTTTGGGGTGGTTCGGGCTCGCTGGGTTATGCGGCGAGTTCGACGTCCTTGGGGGCGCGGGGTTCGTAGAAGGTGCCATCGCGGAGCATGGCGAACAGGACGCTGATGCGCTGGCGGGCGAGGCGGAGGAGGGCCTGGGTGTGGGTCTTGCCGCGGGCTCGCTGGCGGTCGTAGTAGGTGCGGGAGGCCGTGTCGGCGTTCATGCAGGCGAAGGCGGAGAGGAACATGGCGCGTTTGAGCTGCCGGTTTCCGCCTCGGGGTGCGTGTTCACCGTGGATAGAGGTTCCCGACGACTTCGTGGTGGGGGCGAGTCCTGCGTAGGAGGCGAGGTGGGCGGCGGTGGGGAAGCTGGTGCCGTCGCCGACGGTGACCAGCAGGACGGCGGCGGTCCTGACGCCGACGCCGGGCATCGACGTCAGGACCGGGGAAAGAGGGTGGGCCTCCAGCAGGGTGTTGATTTGGGCTTCCAGAGCCCGGCGCTGGGTATGGACGGTGGCCAGGGAGGAGGCCAGGGTGGGGATGACGATGTCGAGCGTGCCGGTGCCGGGGACGACGACGGTCTGCTCGTCGAGTGCGTCGAAGACATCATCGATCAGCCGCTGGGCCATGCGCGGGGCTTTGGGCCGGATCAGTTCGACGAGTCTGCGGCGGCCGGCTTTCCGCAGTGCGGCCGGGGAGCCGTGGCGTTCCAGCAGCCAGGTGACGGCCTGGTGGTCGAGGCGGGGGCCGAGGACGCGTTCCAGGCTGGGATGGAACTGGGTGAGCAGGCCGCGTATCCGGTTGCTGGTGCGGGTGGCCTCGGCGGCGAGGTCCTGGTCGAACCCGACCAGGACAGTGAGTTCGGCGGTGATTTCGTCGGTGAGCTCCAGCGAGCGCAGCGTGTGCGGCATGGTGCGGGCCGCGTCCGCGATCACGGCCGCGTCCTTCGCATCGGTCTTGGCCTCGCCTGGATACAGGTCAGCGATCCGCCGCATCGCCAGGCCAGGCAGGTAGGCGACCTGGCAGCCCGCGTCCCGGGCCACGGTCAGAGGCAGAGCGCCGATGGAGGCGGGCTGGTCCACGACCACCAGGACGGTGCCGAACTTCGCGGCCAGCTTGTCGAGCACGGCCCGCAGCTTCGGCTCGCTGTTGGGCAGCTGTTTGTCGAAGACCTTCTTGCCCGCCGGGGTGAGTCCGTGGCCGTGATGGGCACTCTTGCCGACGTCCAGGCCCAGAAACACACCCACGTCTTCGGTGTCGAACATCGCGCCCTCCCGGAGGTGTTGACGGTGCCGGCCTCGGCAGCGGTGTCGTACTCGCGCATCCACGTTATGCAGACCTGCCGCCCGCGAGCTGTCCGGCATTACGCCGGACCGGACGGTGGCCGGACCTCTGATCAGCGTCTCCGACGGCACCCCTCGGACCCGGTGACACCACCCCCCAGGTCATCCCATCGACAGGGGGCAACAGTCATGCCGGGCCCGGAGGCCAGCGGCCCTCTTGCAGGACCGCGAAAAACATAACGGGGCCGGCGGCCGGGGGGCCGGTCCGTACGCTCAGAAGGTCCAGCGCGTGTGGCTGTAGACCCCGCCGTCCCGGCCGAAGCCGTACGCCGTGTCCGGGGCCAACCCGAAGACCAGCACCTCGCCCTTCCGGATGCCGTCCGCCATACCGAAGAAGGTGCCGTCGGGCGAGGTCATGTGGTCCCCGTACTTCGCCTCGTGGGCGGCGATGACCTCCTCCAGCAGCGCCGGGTCCGTCACGCGCTCGGCCACGCCCTCCGCGACGATGTCGAGCCCCTCGGTGAGCGCGTTGCGGCCGGTGGTGAGCGCGCAGTGCGGGTCGTGGGCGAGGTTCTTCGCCTTCTGCTCGCCGGGGCCGGTGGAGAAGTAGAGCGCGCCGTCGTGCCAGGCCCCGACCAGCGGGGTGACGTGCAGCCGACCGTTGGGGCGCACCGTGGACAGCCAGAAGATCTCGGCCGCCGCCAACTGGCGAAGGGCCTCGTCCCACGCGACGGCCGTGACGGCCTCGGCGCCGGGGCGTGGGTTGGTCGCCGAGCTGTACCGGGCGTCCAGCTCGCCTACGGGTTCCGATGCGGGCATGCGGGTCTCCTCACGTTCGTGTGTTCTCCCCGTAACGATCAGCCAGCGTGGCGAGTTTCACCGCACCGTCCGTTCCTGGCGGGAGAGTTGCCGGCATTGAGGGTGCGTACGGCCACGGCGTCCATGCCGCTCACCCGGGCCCACAACCAGACGTTGACCCTGACCCGCGTGTTCGTTGTTTGCTTCCCCGTCGTCCGGATCGCTTTGATGACGCGGTCAGCCACTCGCCGGCCCGTCGCCGCGACCGCCGGGCGCCACCCGACGACCACGCCACCCGCCACCCGCCACCCGCCACCCGCCACCCGCCACCCGCCACCACCGGAGGATTTCGCATGCCCGACGAGGACCGTCTCTACGTCCACACCCCCGAGTTCGCGCGGGTGGCCGAGCGGATCGAGTACGTCACCACGCTCACGTCACGCCTGAACGTCCTGCCCTTCGACGACAGGGCCGCCCGGGCGGCCCTGCTGTGCGAGATCACCGGCGGGAAGGTGCCCGACTCCGTCACGGTCTATCCGCCCTTCTACACCGACCACGGGCTCGGCATCGACTTCGGCGAGCACGTCTTCGTCAACCAGGGCTGCACCTTCCTGGACCAGGGCGGCATTCGCCTGGGGGACGGCGTCCTGATCGGCCCGAAGGTCAACCTCATCTCGTCCGACCATCCGCTCCCGGCCTCCGAGCGCAGCGCGTTCATCACCCGGGCCCCCGTCACCATCGGGGCCAACGCCTGGCTGGGGGCGGCCGTGACGGTGCTCCCGGGTGTGACGATCGGCCGCGGCGCCGTGGTGGGCGCTGGCGCCGTCGTCACCAGGGACGTGCCCGCCAACACGCTGGTGACGGGGACGGCCGCGTTCGCGCGCAAGCGCTGGGACGACTGAGCGCGCGGGGCCGGCGGAACGCCCACGGGAGACCACGGCCGAGGGGCGCCGCTCAGCCGATCGCGCGGCGGTAGACCTGCCGCGAACCGCCCTCCGGCCCCGGGTCGGCGGCCTCCGCGGGGCTGAACCCCAGGCGCTCGTAGAAGACGCGCGCCCCGCTGGCCACGGCGCCCGGATGGTCCGCCCCGAAGGTGATGACCTCGACGCTGCCCGGCCCCCGGACGAACCTCCGCTCCGCGTCCGCCATGAGTGCCCGCCCCACACCGCTCCCCCGTGCCTGGGCCGAGACCACCAGCCAGTCCACGTGGTACGTCGGCGCCTGCCCGCCGAACAGCAACCCGCCGAGCAGTGGCGACTGTCCCGACACGGCCACCAGCGCCGACGACCGACGTATGTGCTCCCGCACGGCGCGGTGGAAACCCGGCTCGGCCACCATCGCTCCGAACCAGTGCTCGACCTGGGCCGCCAGCTCCAGGAAACCGGGGAAGTCCTGCTCGCGCGCGATTCTCGTAGTGATCACAGAGGCAGCTTCGCAGACGCGCCGACGGCCTCGACGTGCCACCATCGGGTCCCGCCCCGCCCGCCACACCGCCCGGCCGCCCGCGCTGTGCGGGCGCCGGTCTCATACGCCGAGCAGCGCACGGGAGTTGGGCCCCGCCCCGGGCTGGTAACGGCGTGCGGTACCCGACGCGCCGGGGGCCCGGTCGCCGCCGGAGCGGGAGGCGCCGGTGGTGTGGCCGCCCGTGCCGGTGATGGTCGGTATGCGGGCCCAGACGGTCTTGCCGGCGCTCGTGGGGTGGGACCAACCCCAGGACTCGCTGAGCCTGGTGATGATGTGCAACCCGCGCCCCTGTTCGGCCAGCGGATCGTCGGGGCCCACCACCGGGGCCCGGGGGCTGGGGTCGGCGACGGCGCACAGCAGGGCGTTGGCCTTGCGGATCAGGGCCAGCCAGGCGTGCTGGCCGGCGTGCGAGTGTGCGGCGCCGAAGGCGTGTTGGTGGGCGTTGGCGACCAGTTCGGTGGTGATGATCTCGGCGTCGTCCAGGTAGGCGCCCAGGTCCCAGGCCCGGAGCGTGGCCCGTACGAAGCGGCGGGACGCGGGGATGTTCTGGGCGGTGCCGTCGAGGCGTAAGGCGGACATGCTGCCGGTCGTCAACCCGAGCGCGCACGCCCAGTCCTGCTGGGCGCCGCGCATCAGTGCGCCGAGTTCGGGGGCCTCCCGTTCGGCCACTGGGGTCCGCAGGTGGCGCTGCCTGCCGCTGCGCGCTGACACGTGGGGGTCTGCCGGCATGGTTCATTCCTCCGAGGGATTTCCCAGTGAAGGCATCGAGTTGGGAAGCGTCCCCTGGATAGTGTCGCCTCTCAGCCGCTGAGGCAATTGCCTCTTGGAAATTGCCCCGATCGACTCACAGTGAAGCCATAGCGAAGGCTTTGGGCTGCCCGATCGCATTTCTCGGCGGATAACTTGTTCGAATTACGGCAAGAAAGTGGTGACCCGTGCAGCAGGTGCACAACGGAATGACGCCGGCCAGTGCGATTGCCGGCGTGACGTGGGTGAAGAGCCAGCGGACGGCGCAGGAGGGCCAGTGCGTCGAACTCGCGGCGCTCGCGGACGGCAGGGTGGCGATGCGCAACTCGCGCCACCAGGACGGGCCGGCCCTTGTGTACACGCGTGACGAGATCGCGGCGTTCCTCGACGGCGCGAAGCGTGGCGAGTTCGACTTCATGATCGACTAAGTCGCCCCGCCTTCACGCCCAATGGCGTCGGCGCGCGCACTCCTCGGTGGAATACTGGATCCAAGTCTTCCACCGAGGAGCGTGCATGGAAGCCGAAGCAGCCCTTCCGGCGTCAGAAGCAGCCTTTCCGGCGTCAATCGAGCAGTACGCGGCCAAGGCGGGTCACGGTCCGGTCGTGGTGCGCGTGGCCCTGGCCAGCCATCTCCGGCAACGCCGCCTGGCCGCCGGCGTGTCCATGGAGCAGGCAGCCGCACACCTCAAGGTCACGCCGTCGAAGATCAGCCGCCTGGAGAACGGGCGACGCCCCTGCCAGGCATGGGACGTGGTGCGCCTGCTCCAGCTCTACGGGGCGCCGCAGGCCCACATCGACCAACTCGTGGGGCTCGTCGGCGTCTCCACCGAACCGGGCTGGTGGAGCTCGTTCGGGATTCCCAAGTGGTTCGAGCTACTGGTGGGGTTGGAGGCCGCGGCGGAGCGGATTCGCATCTACGAGTCGATGCTGGTGCCGGGCCTGTTGCAGACCGACCACTACGCGTGGCACATATCCCACGGTGACCAGGACGACGAGGAGGCCCGACAGCGCCTGGAGGTGCGGCTGCAGCGCCAGCGCAACGTTCTCGACGGCGGCGGACAGTCGTTGTGGGTCGTACTGGAGGAGGCGGCACTCTTACGCGCGGTGGCCCCGCGCCCGGTGATGCGGGCCCAGATGGAGCGCCTGCGCTCGCTGGCCGACCGCTCGGGCATCACCCTCCAGGTCGTGCCCTTCGACCAGGCCCACTTCAGCCCCCGGGTGCCGTTCACCCATCTGCACTTCGCGGAACCGGAGTTGGCCGATCTGGTCTACATCGAACAGGTCGACGACGCCATCTACCTGGACAAGGCGGACGACGTCGAGAAGTACCGCGCCAAGCTGGACCACCTCTCGGCCTCGGTGCTCACCCCCGAGCAGACCTGTCGCAGGCTGGACGAGGCGATCCGCTTCTTCGAGTAACCCGGCCCGCCGCTGTCGCCCCACACCCGGGCGCGGGGTCACCCCGAGGTGCGGGCCACGCCCCCGTACTCGATCCACTCGTCGCCCGGCTGCTTGCGGACCAGGTCCGTGTCCTGGCGCCAGGTGGAGATCTCCACCAGGCCCGGGGGCACCAGGTGCAGGCCCTCGAAGTACGCCGCCACCTCCCGAGGTTCACGCACCCGGCCCCAGTCGCCGCCGGTGCTGCGCCGCATGAAGTCCGTGGTGGCCTGCCGGGTGGCGGGGTCCTCGCTGACGAGGTGGCTGATGACCAGGAAGCTGCCCGGCGGCATCGCGGACACGACGCGGCGTACGAGCGCCGCGGGATCGTCCTCGTCGCGGATGCAGTGCAGTACGGAGACGAAGAGCGCGGCCATCGGCTCGGTGAAGTCCAGCAACCGCCGCACGCTCGGGTCACCCATGATCGCCTCGGTGTCGCGCATGTCGGCCTGGATGACGGCGGTGCGCGACTGGTCCTCAAGGAGCGCCCGCCCGTGCGCGAGGACGATGGGGTCCTTGTCGACGTAGACCACCCGGGCTGCGGGGTCGACCTGCTGCGCGACCTGGTGCACGTTGTCCTGGGTGGGCAGCCCCGAGCCGTGGTCGAGGAACTGGCGTATCCCGCACTCCTGCGCCAGGTAGCGCACGGCCCTGCGCAGGAAGTGGCGGTTGTTCTGGGCGAGGATCTTCGTGCTCGGTGCGAGAGCGGAAAGTTCCTCGCACGCCTTGCGGTCGGCGGCGAAGTGGTTGCTGCCGTCGAGGTAGTAGTCGTACATGCGCGCCACGCTGGGCTGGCTCGTGTCCACGCCGCGCGGTGAGGCGGGGCTCCGCGCGAAGTGCCCGTCCATACAGCCCCCTTGAGACGATCGCGGTTCCTCGAGCGCGCTCATCCTAGGTGGGTCGGTGCTGACGTGACAGGTCCGCCCGAGACCACGGCAGGCGCAGGGAAGTGAATCAGCCACTGTGATGGGCGCGGGGCGCAACCGTGCGCGCCGGGTTCGTCAACGCGCGCTCCCTCGCACTCCCGCGAGGTCGGGCTCGCTCACCGCGGCAGGTCCCGGAGGGCCGTCCGCAGGTGCGTCGCGATCACCGCCGGGTCCACGCCCATCAGGTGCGCGGACTGGTCGGTGGTGAGGGAGAGGCGGTAGCGCAGGATGAGGGCGTCCGCCTGGTCCGCGGGCCAGGCCCGGTGCAGCGTGTCGGGTGGCCGCGGGTCGCTCGCCCGCGCGGCCGCCTGCACGCGGGCGCGCAGCAACCGCCAGGCCACGGCGGGCAGGCAGGCGCTTCGGAGCGCGCCGTCCCAGTTCAGGGCCAGGTCCCCGAGGGCGGCGGCCACCGCGTTCCGGCTCGCGGCCTCGTGGCGGAGCCGGACGTGGCTGTAGCGGTGGTAGGACTCCTGGTGGCGGAGGCAGAAGGCGGTGTACTCCAGCGGCAGGCTGATGACCAGGGACGTCGGGTGGGCCACGGTCGCCTCGGCTGGCGCTCGCTGGGGACACCCGACCCGCACGGTCACTCACCCTCGACCCACCCGGCCGCGCCGCGCCGGGCCGGGCCACCGTCGGCCAGGGTCTCCAGCGGGGCGTCCAGGGTGGCGAGCAGCGTGTAGTGCAGCCCCTCCCACACGGCGCGCAGGTCGCCAGGGCGCGCTCCCAGGGCGGAGACGAGCGCGCTGAGCCGCGCCCAGTCGGGCACCTCGGCGCCGGCCAGCACGCGCTTGACCCACTCCGCGGACAGCGCCTCGCTGGCCTTGCACACCTGTTCCACGTCGGGGCAGGCGGCGGCCAGGTACAGGCCCATCACGGCCGCGTGCACCCGGCGGGCCGCCTCGTCCACGCCCACGCGCGCCCGGGGGGCCAGTCCGTGCGCGCTCTCCCACAGGTGGCGCACGTACTCCGGCCTCCCACCGCACTCCCGCACCAGGGCCTCGACCACCGGCCAGGCCGCCGAGCGCTCCCCGCTGAGGACGCGCGAGATGTACGAGGGCGAGCGCCCGACCGCCCGGGCCAACTCCTGCAGGGAGCGATCGCCGTGCAACTGGCTCAGCGCCGCCGCCAGGGCCCGCCCCGCGCGCTCCATCGCGGCGTGCTCCCCCTGGCTCGCCGCGCTCGCCCGGCCGGGGCTGACCCGGGGCGCCTCGTCGCGGCCCGCCCCGCGCTCGCGGTCACGACGCCCCAGGAGACGCCGCACCTCCCCCTCGCCCCACCGCGTGCGGGCCGTGTACGTGCTCACCGCCGCCGCCGCGGCCACCTCGTCCCAACTCCGCCCCGCGCGGCGGCCGTCCTCGACCGCCGCCGCGACGTAGCACTCCACCTCGCGGGCGAGCCTCCTGGCCCGCTCCAACACGGCCTCCAACGCGGCGCCGGCCTGCTCGGCCGCCAGCAGCGCCGCGACCTCCTCGGGCAGGCCCTCGGCGACCGACAGCGCCAGCCCCGTGGACACCGGCTGGCTCGACCGTTCGCGCTGGCCCTGCGAGCGCGCCCGCTGCGCCCGTCGCCGACACGCCGTCGAGCAGTAGACCCGTCGACGGCCCGGCCCCTGGCGCACGTCCATGCCGCGGCGGCAGAACGCGCAGGCGTGCTTCACCTCGGACACCGGGAAACCACCTTCTCCCCCACCTCGTTTTTCTCCCTGACGTGATGCCATTTCCGCGCCGCGCGGGACAGCAATGTCAGTTCATCGCCCCTGGACACGCGAGTGCGTTCAGTGGCCGGTGCGGCGCGGTGACCGACCCGCCCGGACACGGCCACTCGTTGAAGCGTCGATAAACCCGCAGGCAGACACGGCGCTATTCCCTTGCCCGGCACTCCCATACGACCCGCGCGCCCGTCATCCCGCGCCGGCGCGACTGGCACGCGTATCGGCCGGTGTTGGCAACCAGGCGGCGCCGACAACCGCGCCGGGCGGATGACAGCCCTGGCAATTGCCGCACCGGCATTACTCGGCCAAAAGCCCTGGATGCTACGGTCGCAGCACGTCAAAGGGTGCCCCCGGTTGGCCCCTTCGAACTGATGGTTCGCACATCGAATACCCTTTCGCGTGAACCGTCTCGCACGAGGGCCCCGGATCTGCTTGCCGGCCGTCCGGGGCCGCCTCAACGTGAGTCATACAACGGTCAGTTCGTTCCGCGAGGACAGTACCGCTCCCGCGACAGCCGCCGCCATCGGCTCTGCACTTTATGCAGGAAATGTATTTTTCGCCGCCACCCTTGGGACGATTGCGCGTCCCATCCGGTCGGCACGCGTTCGGGAATTCCTCGTACGGTCATTCTCCCCGGCGGCGAGTAGCACAGAATTCCGAAATCGCGGCGCGCCTCCCGGACAAGGGATACGTGGGGGCCGTCGCGAGCGGACGCACCCGCCGTCAGGGGCCCGCCCGCCACCCGATAACCCGGTGCCAGCCCTCCGGCGCCCGCCGTAGCGCGACGAGACCGAGTGACCAAACCGGGTGACGCGGCGCTGACTCCGGCCGCTGGCCGTGGTGTCGCGTCCTCGGTGGCGGGCCGTGCGTGAGGGGGGTACCCGGCCCGGGCCGGGTACCCCCCTACGCGCGCTCGCTGGTGACGCCGACGGGCCCGAGGGGCGTCAACGGGCCGGGGAGTCGGAGTGGTTGACGCTCAGGTCGCGCTCCAGGTCGCCGGTGAGGTCGTCGGTGGCGAGCACGTCGTCGCCGTAGAACTCGTGCAGCCACTTCGGGTGGTAGATCGTGTCGAGGTAGCGGTCGCCGAGGTCCGGGGCGATGGCGACCGCGGTGAGGTCGGGCGCGTCGTGCTCGTCCAGCCAGCGTTCGGCGCCGCTGACCACGGTGCCGGTGGACCCGCCGAAGAGGAATCCGCGCCTGGCCAGTCGGTGGCAGGTGCGGATGGTGTCCGTCTCCTCGACCACGACCACGTCGTCCACGTACGCCTCGTTCAGCAGCGCCGGGCGGACACTGGTGCCGAGGCCGGGGATCATGCGGCGGCCCGACTCGCCGCCGAAGGTCACCGAGCCCACGCTGTCCACCGCCACGATCCGCACCTGGCGGCGCAGTTCCTTGAAGTAGCGCGCGCAGCCCATCAGGGTGCCGGTGGTGCCGGCGCCGACGAACAGCACGTCCAACCCGGGGAAGTGGCGGGCGATGGCGGGCGCCGTCGTGCGGGAGTGGGCCCGCCAGTTGTCGGCGTTGGCGTACTGGTTGAGCCACACGTAACGCTCGTCGGCGGCGCACAGTGCTCGCACGTAGGCGATGCGCGCGCCGAGCAACCCGTCGTTGGTCGCGGGTTGGGGGATGACGTGCACCTGGCTGCCCAGGGCCTCCATGGCGCGGCGGGCCGACAGGTTGCAGCGGGCGTCGGTGACGCACACGAAGCCGTAACCCTTGCTCGCGGCGATGATGCTGAGCGCCACGCCCAGGTTGCCCGACGACGACTCGATCAGGACGGAGCCCGGTTTCAGGTCGCCGCTCCACTCGGCGGCCTCCACCATCTCCCTCGCGGCCTTGAGCTTGATCGAGCCGGCGAAGTTGAAGCCCTCGCACTTGAGGAAGAGCGCGTGCCCGACGATCGACCGCAGGTCGACGTAGAGCTCCTCCTCGTTGAAATCCACCGGAGCGGAGATGACCGTCATATCGCCCCCTTCAGCGTTCGTCGCTGGCCCGTACGGTCAGCCATGACGGCGCAGTTCGTGGAAGAAGTCGTCGATGACGTGCAGGTGGCCGGAGCGGCTCACCTCGTCGTGGACGTACTTGCCGACGGCGAGGTCGAGCACCCCGAGGCCGAAGGGTGAGAAGACCACCGTCCGGTCCGCGGGCACGCGCACGCGTCCGGCGAGTACGTCGTCCAGGGTGCCGGCGAGGAAGGCGCGGCTGCCGGTGCGTTGTTCGGCCAGGTGCGGCGAGGTGTCGGCCTGGAGGCAGTGCTCGATGTCGTCCACGATGTTGACCGCGTCGAGGATGATCTCGGGGGCGAGGTCGCGCAGCGAGATGTGCAGCACCAGCGGATGGTGGTCGAACCAGGACGCGTCGCTGACGTGGGGCCTGCCGGCGGTGGTGGCGAAGACGACCAGGTCGCTGGAGCGGATCAGTGCCTCGGCGCTGTCGTGCACGGTGACGGGGCCCGTGGCGTTCGACTGTTCCAGGTAGGTGCGGAAACCGGCCGCGCTGTCGGCGGCCAGGTCGTGCACGCCGGTCTGCTCGAACGTCCAGCCGGTGGCGGCCAGGAAGGTGTGGATGTAGCGGGCGATCAGCCCCGTGCCGAGGAAACCGACGCGGGTCGGGCGGGGCCGGCCGCGGCTGAGTCGGTCGGCGGCGAGGGCGGCGGAGGCCGCCGTCCTGGTGGCGCTGATGATCGAGCTCTCCAGGCAGGCGAACGGGTAGCCGGTGTCGTGGTCGTTGAGGATCAGCACGGCCGAGGCCCGTGGGATGCCGGCGGGCACGTTGGCCGGGAAGCTGGAGATCCACTTCAGGCCGTCGACCCTGGTCTGTCCGCCGAGCGAGGCGGGCAGCGCGATGATCCGGGACGCGGGACGGTCCGGGAACCGCAGGAAGTACGAGGGCGGGTTGACCGAGTCGCCCTCGCCGTGCAGCCGGTAGGTGGCTTCGACGAGGTCCACGATCGAGGTCTCGCGGCCCTGGATCGTCTGCTGCACCTGGGCCCCGGAGATCACCGCGAACGGTGGCACGGTGGCGGCGGCGGAAGCGGGCCGTGCGGTGGCGGAGCGCTCACTGATCACGGGTGGGTCACCTCGATCGTCGGCGAGCAGTCGGACAGCCGCACCTGGTCGGCCATGGCGACGAGGATCTCGCGCGGCCCCTCGAACGGGTCCCTGCTGTGGGCGGTGCGGATGTTGTCCACGACCAGGAGGTCTCCGGCCTGCCACGGCTCGCGTGCGGTGTGGGCCTCGTAGACGGCGTTCAACTGCCGCACGACCTCGCCGTCGATCGGGTCGCCGTTGCCGTAGAAGGTGTTGAACGGCAGGCCGTCGGCGCCGTAGACGTCGACCAGGTACTCGCGGACCTCGGGCTCGATGGTCCACTCGTTGAGGAAGGCGACCTGGTTGAACCAGCAGCGCCGGCCGGTGACCGGGTGGCGGACCACGGCGCTGCGGCGCTGGCGGGTACGGAGTGAGCCGTCGGGCTGCCACCGGAAGTCGATCGCGTTGGCGCGGCAGTAGCCCTCCACGGCGTCGCGGTCCTCGGTGCCGAACGCCTCGGCCACGGACGCGCCGATCTCGTCGTTGTAGTTGCGCGTCAGCAGCCAGCCCTGGCGCTCGAACCGCTTGACCAGCTTCCTGGGCAGCGCGTCGAGGACGGTGGGCGCGTCGGCCACGCCGGTCACCCCGCCGGTGGTGGGCGCGGTCAGGCACGCGAAGAGCATCAGGCCGGGGAACCCCAACGTGTAGCTGAGTTCGTGGTGCATGCACATCTGTTGGTTCTGTGGCCACTTCGAGGAGGAGTACACCCCCGCGCTGTGGGCCCGCCGGGGCGCGAAGGTCTCTCTCTCCTCGCCCATGAGCCCGTTGGAGACGGCCCGGAAGACCGCTTCGGCCTGGCCGACGTCGCCGATGCCCAGGCCGCGGACCAGCAAGGCGCCGTGCTCGGCGACGGTGGCGCGCAGCGCGTCCCGGTGTCGGGCCGCCCAGTGGGCCGGGTCGGCGCGGGTTTCGAGCCGCAGCACCGGCGGGCTGCCGGGCCCGCGCACCACGTCGAGCAGTGACGCCGCTGATGGCGATGGCATATCAGTACCCCTTTCGTTCCTTCTCTTCGCGGTTCACGGACGCGTCGGGCGCCGGTAGGGCGCGCAGCACGGCCTGGGCCGCATCGGCCGGGCGGGTTCGCGGGAAGTAGTGCCCGCCGTCGGCGAGTTCGCGCAGCTCCACGCGGTCGGCCAGCAGTCGCCAGGTGTGGTGGCGGTGCGTGGCGTCCGCGGTGATCGGGTCGTCGGCGGCCACGACCGCCGTCAGGGGGGTGGTCAGCCGGTCAGCCGGCGGGTGTTCCAGCAGGTCGGTGAAGTAGCGGTGGGCCGCCACGCAGTCGTGCCGGTAGGCGGCGCCGATGTGGTCGCCGTGCTGCGCGTCCAGGTCGTCGAGGGTGCTGTAGCCGGTGTCGGCGCTGAGTTCCTTGGTGATCTGCGCGTTGCTGCGCAGCGCCAACTCGGCGATGGCGGCGCGTCGTTCCTCCGCGTCGCCGAGGAGTTGCGCGCCGACGAACACCCGGTGCACGGGGATGCCGCGGGCCGCCAGGGCGCGGGCGGTCTCGATGGCCGGGGCGGCGCCGGACGAGTGGCCCCAGAGCAGCAACCGGGGCGGCAGTGGGCGCGCGGCCAGTTCGGCGACGACCTGCTCGACCACCTGCTCCAGCGGGGCGAACGGGGCGCGCTCGGCCGCCAGGTCGTGGCCGGGCAGCTCGACGGCCTCGACCGCGAGCCCGCCGGCCCGCAGGGCCGTGGCCATCGGCCGGAAGTTGACCGCGTTGCCGCCGGCGTACGGGAAGCACACCAGGAGCGCGGTGGGCTCGCCCTCCGGTTCGGCCAGCGGGTGCAGCAGCCCCGGCCGACGTACGGAGCGGCCGTCGACCAGGGCGGCCAGGTCGGCCAGGACGGGGTGGCGGGTGAGGTCGTTGAGGGAGACCGCGCGGTCGAGGGCGATCGCGAGTTTGACGGCGGAGAGCGAGGTGCCGCCCAGGTCGAAGAAGTGGTCCCGGCGCCCGATGCGGTCGGTCGGGATGCCGAGCACCGTGGTCCACGCCTCGGCCAACCGGCGTTCGGTGGGCGTGCGCGGCGCGTGCTGGCCGTCGTCGGTGGCGCCGCGTTCGGCGGCCAGGGCGGTGAGCGCCTTCTTGTCGACCTTGCCGTTGGCGGTGAGCGGGAGTCGGTCGCGCCAGTGGAAGGCCGTCGGGACCATGTACGCGGGCAGCGACTCGCGCAGCCGGTCGCGCAGGTCCTCCGTGGCCACGGCGTGGGGCCCGGCGCAGAAGGCCACGAGGTGCTTGGTCTGGCCCTCGCCCTGTCCGGCCGCGACGACGGCGCCGTCGCGCACGCCGGGCACCCGCAGCAGCGCGCTCTCGATGTCGCCGATCTCGATGCGGAAGCCGCGGATCTTGACCTGGGCGTCCCGGCGGCCGAGGAAGTCGAGCTTGCCGCCGGGCAGCCAGCGGCCGAAGTCGCCGCCCCGGTAGAGGCGTTGGCCCGGGTGGTACGGGTCGTCCAGGAAGGCGAGTCGGGTGCGTTCGGGGTCGTTGACGTAGCCGCGGCCGACGCAGACGCCGGCGAACACGATCTCGCCGGGGGCGCCCAGCGGGACCGGCGACAGGTGCTCGTCCACGACGTACACCCGCACGTTGTTGACGCAGGGGCCGAGCGGGACCCGGTCGCCGTCCGGCGCCCGGTCCATGACCTCGTGGTTGGTGTCGTCGGAGGTCTCGGTCAGGCCGTACGCGTTGACCAGCCTGATTCCGGGTTGGGCCGCGAACCAGCGCTGGGCGATCTCCTTCTTGAGCGCCTCGCCGGTGACCGAGACGCAGCGCAGGTCGGGCAGCGGGCGCGGCCGGCGTTCCAGGTCGGTGAGGACGGCTTCGAGGTAGGAGGGGACGACCTGGAGCACGTTGACCCGGCCCGCGACGAGGGTGTCGACGAACCGCTGGACGTCCAGGATCACCCGCTGTTCGACCAGGTGGGTCCGGCCGTCGACCAGGAGGGCGGAGACCAGTTGCCACAGCGAGATGTCGAAGCCCTGGGGGGCGGTCTGGGCCACCACCTGTCCCGGGCCGATCCCCAGGTCGGTGATCTTGGCGTAGAGGTGGTTGAGCATGCCCGCGTGCTCGCACATCGCGCCCTTGGGCTCGCCGGTGGAGCCGGAGGTGAAGTAGATGTAGGCGAGTTGGTCCGGCCCGACCTCGATGCCCAGGTCGTCCTCGGCGTGGTCCTCCGCGTACGCGGCCTCGATGGGCAGGGCGCGGACGGCGGGCAGCGTCTCCAGGGCCGGGCCTAGGCCGGTGCCGTCGGGACCGGTGCCGTCGGGGCCGGTGCCGCTGGGGCTGGTGCCTTCGTGGCCGGTCAGGGCGAGCGTGCAGGCGGCGCGGGAGAGCATGGCCGCGACGCGGTCGGCCGGCAGGTGCGGTTCGACGGGCAGGTAGACGCCGCCGGCCTTGAAGATGGCGATGACGGCGGCCATCCAGTCCAGGTCGCGCTCGGTCACCACGGCCACCACGTCCTCGCGGCCGAGGCCCCGCGCCAGCAGGGCCCGTCCCAGGCGGTTGGCGCGGGCGTTGAGCTCGCGGTACGTCCACCGCCGGTCGCCGTGGACGGCGGCGATGGCCTCGGGGTGGGCCCGTACCCGCTCCTCGAAGAGTTCGTGGAACCGGCGGTCGGGCAGCGGGCGGTCCGGACCCGCCAACCCTTCGAGCTGGAAGCGGTGTTCGGCGGCGGAGAGGAGGCTCTGCCGTGCGTGCTCGGCGTCCGGGTCGGCGGCGAGTTGGGCGAGCGCGGTGCGGTGGTAGCCCGCGACCCGGGCGGCGTACTCGGCGTCGAGCGCCTCGGTCCGGTACCGCAGCCGCAGCGCGAGCCGCTCGCCGCTCCACCGTGCCGCCACCCGCAGCACGGTGTGGGGTGCCAGGTCGCCGCCGCTGCCGGCCAGGTCGAGTTCGGTCTCGTACGGCAGGTGGTCCAGGCCCAGTTCGCGCGCGAGGTCGGCCACCGCACAGCCCTGGTGGGCCAGCAGTTCGGCCTCCACCCCGCGCGCCTCGGCCACCAGCTCGCGCCAGGTGGTCGGCGCGGTCGACAGCCGGCAGGGCAGGGCGGGGCCCGGCCCCGGCGTGGCGTAGCCGGTGCGTACCGTCCGCTCTCCGGAGAGCGCCGCCAGCACCCTGGCGTGCGCGGCGAGCAGCAGTGTGTGCGGCGGTACGCCCAGCTCGTCCGCCCGTCGGCGCAGCGCCGCCGCCAGGTCGTCGGGGATCTCCGTCTCCTGGTCGGCGACGCCCGTCACCGGATCGGGCGTCCACCGTGGGATGGCGGTGAACCCGCCGGCGGTGAGCACCTTCCGCCAGTACTCCCGGTCATCGTCCATCGATGCGCTCATCGAGCCTCCCTCCTCGCCGTGCCATGGCGCCGCGGGTCACTGGCCGCGGGAACGCGGCGGTGCGGCGGTGGATCGTGCGGTGTGCGGGTGGTGTGCGGGCCGGGCGGTCACCCGGCCGCGGGTGGTCGCGGCGTCACCCGGACGCGCTCTTCGCGACGGCCGCGCCGTCCGCCCTGGGTCGCGGTGGCGGGACCCGCCGGTCGGCCGCCGGCGCGAGCGCCGCCGCGCCGGCCGCCACGACCGGCCGTGGCGCGGGGCCGCGCAGCTCGCCGGCCGGGTTGCCGCCCCACCGGGCGTGCGCGGGCACGTCCTCGCCCTTCATCAGGAACGAGTCGGCGGCCAGCGTCGCGCCGTCCCCCATCGTCACGCCGTAGTGGACCAGCGCGCCGACCCCGATGGTGCATCCCGCGCCCAGGGTGCTGTGGTCGGACTTGAAGGTGCCGTCCTCCTGGGAGTGGCACTGGATGGCGCTGGCCGCGTTGAGCACGCAGTCGTCGCCGATGGCGACGAGCGTGCGCTCGGAGAGGTCGCAGCCGTCGTCGTAGACCCGGCGGCCCACCCGCACGCCGAGCAGCCGCCAGAACACGCTCTTGAACGGGGTCCCGTTGAGCGCCTGGAGGTGGGCGTAGGGCACCTTCCACAGGCGTTCGTGGTGCCAGAAGTAGGGGTCGTAGATGGAGCACACCATCGGTCGCAGGGGGCGGAAGCGCGTCATGCACCGTTCCACCAGCGCGTAGTACAGGGCGGTGAAGACGAACACGCTCGCCAGCAGCAGGACCTCCATCAACTGGCCCACCGTGTCGTACCGGCCGATGGTCGCCAGGCCGAGCAGCGTGACGACGAGGACGTGCAGCCAGCGCAGGAACAGGACGACGCCCATCGTGCGGATGTTGTAGCGGTTCTTCGCGGCCAGGCCGCGGCGCAGACCCTCGCCGTCGCGCAGGTGGTCGAACCGGGTGTCGCGCTCCACCGTGCGCGGGATCTCGAAGCTGGGCGAGCCCAGCAGGCCCGTCCCCTGCCGCACCTCGCCGTCGAGCGGCACCATCACCTTCGTGGCCAGCAGGCAGTTGTCGCCCGTCCGGCCTCCCGAGGGGTACGAGATGTGGTTGCCCAGGAAGCTGGAGCCGCCGATCGAGGTGTGCGAGAGGCGGAAGGAGGTGCTGGAGACGTCGGTGTTGATGATCGACAGTCCGTCGGCGACCATCGTGCCGCTGCCGACGGTGCTCAGGTACGGGGACTCGTGCTGCACCTGGATGCCGAAGTTCGAGCCGGTCTGTTCCACCTGGGACAGGTCGTACCCCAGGCATCGCAGGTAGTGGACGATGTACGAGCTGTCGCCGAAGAGCCACAGGAAGAACCTGGCGTTGGTCATGCGCTGCACCGTCCGGTGCATGGAGTACCGCACGCCGTACAGCGGATAGACCACGTCCGGCTTGACCGCGAGGCTCAGCAGGCGGGGCACGGTGAACAGCAGGACGGGGCCGAGGACGAGGAAGCCGGCGAAGAGCACCAGTGAGAGCGCCAGCCCCTCGACGTAGAACGCCGAGGACGTGACGGACTCGGCTCCCGAGTCGCGCGCGCCGGCCAGCGTGCGCACCCAGGTCAGCAGCGCCTCCACGGTGGCCATCGTCAGTGGCACGACCACGAGCAGCGTCTTGAGCACGCCGCCGATGCCGAAGGTGGCCCGCCGCAGGGTGCCGCACCGGGCCGGCTCGACCCTGAGGTAGTCGACTTCCGTGCGCTGCGCGGGAGATCCGTGCCAGTGCTGACCGCCGGGGACGGCCATGCCGCTGTGCAGGGCGGAGGCGTGGCCGAGTTGTGCCCCGTCCCCCATGGACGTACGGATGTCCAGAACGGAGCGTTCGCCGACGAACGCGTCGCGGCCGATGGTGACCGGTCCGGTCTCGATCCGTCCGGCGTGCGCCCGGTGGCAGAGGAAGAACGCCTCCTTGCGGATCACCGTGCCGGCGCCGATGGTGAGCAGGTCGGCGCAGACCGGGACGCTGCGCGAGAGGATCGTGACGTGCTTGCCGACCCTGGCGCCGAGGGCCCGCAGGTAGAACACGTACACCGGGTTGCCGACGAAGAGGGCCAACGGGCTGCTGCGGATCAGCACCTTGACCACCCAGAACCGCAGGTAGGTCGGGCCCCAGAGGGGGAAGTCGCGGGCCGTCCAGCGGCCGATGAGGAGCCACTTGGCGGCGACCGGCAGCAGGCTCATGCCGAGGAAGTTGGCGGCGCCGAAGACGACGGCCCGGCCGTAACCCCCCGTCGGGTTCGACGCCTCGGAGATCCACTCGTAGCCCCGCACGGTGACGACCGTGAGGAGGAAGGCGTAGCCGAGGAAGAAGAGGAGCTGCGCCGCTCCGCACAGGGCGTAGCGCACCGTGCTGACCGGTTCGGGCGCCGGCTGCGGGGCCGGGGCCGGTGAGCTGACCGGGGCGGGGGCCGCGTCCGCGAGCGCCGCCGCCAGACTGCGCACGGTCGGGCACTGGTAGATGTCTTTCATCGACGCCGCGGGAAGGTCCGGCCGCTTCCTGACGCGTGCACAGAAATGTGCCATCACCAGCGAGTCCGCGCCGAGATCATCGAAAAAGTGGCTGTCGAGCGGCACGCTTTCGACCTGCACGACCTCGGCCAGCAGCTCGGCGAAGATCTCCGCTATACGATTCTCCGGACTTGCCCATTCCTGTGAAGTTGTGCCGACTTCTTCCGGATCGCCGCTCGCTGATTTGGCGGGTTCTCGCGCCACATGAACTCCCTGAGAGTCAGACGCCACTAGCCGACGACTAAATACGGACCACGGTGCCTCGCGTATCTTCGGGCCGCGGAGATCAAAAGGGCACGCGACGCTTTGCCGGCTGTCGGACGGAATGGATCTTCTCCGTTCCATCGCGACCTGGCCGATGGACCTGTCGACATGGACGTTGACCTCACACTTCTACGCCCCCGGGCGCTTTCGTGATCCTTTCCGGCGCCGCGATCTTTCCCCTTCCATAAAGATCGCATCCGTATGCACCGGTCGAACTACCGCGCCCCCGAAAGAAGCGATACGGGCATTGCCGAACGCCCGACAAATCCGGTTTTCCGGCGCCCCACGCACCCCACCTCGACCGACGTTTCCGCAGGTGGCAAGCTCGCCAGAAGACGCAGCGGTCGGACCGAGAGCGGGTGCGGCCGTGCCGGGCCATGCTTCATATCCCCTCCGCGAGCCAGAACCATAAAGCACTCCAGCGGCTCCGGCAAGGCGCCACAATGCCGGCCGATCATTCCGGTTGCCGCCCCCGCGAGTGGCTTAGCCATTCACATGGAACTGATAGGCAGGTGTGCGACTTCCGCACGAGATCTATTAACTTGCTGTGCGCCATCTACGCCCCGAGCTGGCGTTATAGCCCAGGCGTCCCACCGTGCCGTATGCCGCTCAGCGCCATGACACACGATGGCCGATGTCAATCGCCCACGACAACGTGGGGCGTTTCGCCGCGTCGACATCGGAGCGCGAGATACCGGTACGCGGAAACCACAGGTCGCCACCGTCGTGCTGGACATTGCGCCCGGGTGGGGTGACGGTTGATCCGTCGGGACGCTGGGCGGATTTAGCAGTCATATCCACTGCATCGGCCATTTGTCCGCGAAAGCGCCTCGAATATCGACGGCGGTGTGCGCATTCTAACCGCTCGGTAACCTCATGCCCATGGGCTCGGACGCGGGGCTCGCGGGTCCCGTCCCGTGACCGGGAGGGATATCGTCCGGGCCGTGCGTGAGACGTCCGCACGGGGCCGCCCGCACCTGGTCAACCGGCCAGGGTGGGAACGCCGTCGCGCGACCGGCGCCCCCGGGCCCAGGGCCGCCCCGGCGCGGCTTCGCCGCCGCCGGTGTCGCCCTCCGCGCGGCACCGACGAGGCGCCCGGCGCGCCGTCACCCGCGTCGACGGCTTCCGGCCACGGCGGGAGGGGCGTTCGCGCGCCAGGCGCGGGTCACTTCGTCGGGTCGTGTCCCCAGTTCATGAGGGAGTAGCGCCACTTGGTACGCGTGACATCGCCCTTGGGGCGTTGGGCCGTGTGCCGGTGCACGTAGCCGACGACCTTCCGCATGTGGGCCAGGTCGTCGTCGCTGAGGTCGGCCTTCTTCGTGTGCAACAACTCGACGATGCGGCGCCCCGAGGCGTGGCCGACGCTCTCGCCCCCGTCGTCCGACCAGCCCACGCTCTTCGACTCGTCCGTCGCCAGCCACGCTTCGAGGTCGCCGGCCTTCATGTTGACGGCCTCGCCGAACTCGCGCCGCGTCTCCTCGCGGTCCGCGTCGCTCGCGCCGCTCACGCCCCGTCTCCCCGCTTTCGCAGGGACTGCGGCTTGTGTACGGCCCTGCGTCCGGTCTTGTCGCTCTCGACCTCGTACTGCGGTTCCTCCTCGGAGGCGGCCACGGTGCGCCCCGCCGCCTCGGTGCGCTTCGTGATCTTCTTCTTGACCTTCCCGTGGACGGACTGTCCGTGACTGTTCCAGGAGACGTGGTCTCCCTTGCCGAACTCTTGGTCTTTCGCCATGGGGCACCTCTTACGCCGCAGGCCGCAGGTCTCTTCCACTGTGCTCCGCCCCCGGCCATCCCGCCATTCGTCCCGGCCCGGCCCAACCCGGGGTGACCGCCCTGCCGCGCGGGGTCACCGTCTCGGCGCGGGGTGATCGTCTGGACGCGCGGGTGGCTGTCTCGGCGCGGGGTGACGTCCGGACGTCGCGGGTGGCTGTCTCGGCGCGCGGTGACCGTCTCGCCACGGGTGGTCGGCCGGTCGGTCCGGTCCGTCAGGGCCGCGGCTCCAAGCGGACGACGATGCCCTTGGAGGTCGGCGTGTTGCTGGTGTCGGCCACGCTGTCGAGCGGCACCAGGACGTTGGTCTCCGGGTAGTAGGCCGCGGCACAGCCGGCGGTGGTGGGGTAGGAGACGAGCCGGAAGTCCTCGGCGCGGCGTTCGGTGCCGTCCTGCCAGACGCTGACCACGTCCACCCGCGCGCCGTCGGCCAACCCGAGGGCGGCCAGGTCGGCGGGGTGAACGAGGACGATCCGGCGGGAGCCGTGGATGCCGCGGTACCGGTCGTTGGTGGTGTAGGGGACGGTGTTCCACTGGTCGTGGGAGCGCAGCGTCTGCAACAGCAGGTGCCCCTCGGGGGCACGCAGCATCGTGAAGTCGTTGCGGGTGAACTGCGCCTTGCCGCTGGGGGCGGGGAACACCCCCTCGTTGACCGGGTTGGGCAGGGCGAAGCCACCCGGTTTCCGCGCCCTGGTGTTGAAGTTCTCGAAGCCCGGGACGACCCGCGCGATGCGGTCGCGGATGTTCCCGTAGTCCGCCTCGAAGTCCTCCCAGGGCACGGGCACCCTGTCGCCGAGCGTCTGGCGAGCCAGCCGGCTCAGGATCGCGACCTCGCTGAGCAGGTGGCTGGAGACGGGCTCCAGGCGTCCGGACGACGCGTGCACCTCGCTCATGGAGTCCTCGACGGTGATGAACTGCTCCTGACCTCCCTGGCGGTCCCGCTCACTGCGGCCGAGGGTCGGCAGGATCAGGGCCGTGTCGCCGCAGACCGCGTGCGAGCGGTTGAGCTTGGTGGAGATGTGCGCGGTGAGCCGGCAGCGGCGCATCGCCTCCTCAGTGCGCTCGCTGTCGGGGGCGGCGCGTACGAAGTTGCCCGCGAGGCCGAGGAAGACCTTGACGCGGCCTTCGAGCATGGCCCGGATGGAGTCCACCGTGTCCAGGCCGTGCCGGGTGGGCGGGGTGAAGGAGAACTCGCGCTCCAGCGCGTCGAGGAAGTCCTGGGGCATCTTCTCCCAGATGCCCATGGTCCGATCGCCCTGGACGTTGCTGTGCCCGCGTACGGGGCACACGCCGGCGCCCGGCCGGCCGATGTTTCCCCGCAGGAGTTGGAAGTTGACCAGCTCGCGGATGGTGGGCACGCCGTGCTTCTGCTGGGTGAGCCCCATCGCCCAGCACACCACGATCCGCTCGCTGGCCAGCACCCGGTCCCGCAACTCCTCGATCTGCCGGCGGGTCAGGCCGGTCGCCGCCAGCACCTCCGGCCAGGAGACGGTGGCGCGCAGGTGCTCCGCGAACTCCTCGAACCCGGCGGTGCGCTGGTCGATGAAGGCGCGGTCGAGGACCGTGCCGGGCGCGGCGTCCTCGGCCTCCAGCAGGAGCAGGTTCAGGGCCTGGAAGAGGGCGAGGTCGCCGCCGAGGCGGATCTGGAGGAACTGGTCGGCGATGTTGGTGCCCCGGCCGATCACACCCCGGGGCTTCTGCGGGTTCTTGAACCGCATCAGGCCCGCCTCGGGGAGCGGGTTGACGGCCACGATCTGCCCGCCGCCGCGCTTGGTCTCCTCCAGCGCGGACAGCATGCGGGGGTGGTTGCTGCCGGGGTTCTGCCCCACGGTGAGCACCAGGTCGGCGTGGTGGATGTCGAGGAGGCTGACGTCACCCTTGCCGATCCCGAGCGTCTCGTGCAGCGCCGCGCCGCTGGACTCGTGACACATGTTGGAGCAGTCCGGCAGGTTGTTGGTGCCGAGCGCCCGCGCGAAGAGTTGGAGCACGAAGGCGGGCTCGTTGCCGGCCCGGCCCGAGGTGTAGAAGACCGCCTCGTCCGGCGAGTCCATGGCGCGCAGCTCGTCGGCCAGCAGCGACAGGGCGGCACTCCAACTGATCGGCTCGTAGTGGTCCGCGCCCGGCCGCTTCACCATGGGCTGGGTGAGCCGACCCTGTTGGTTCAGCCACCGGTCCGAGCTGCGCGCGAGTTCGCTCACCGAGTACCGGCGGAAGAACTCGGGTGTGACGCGCCGCGTGGTGGCGTCGTCGTTGGCGTGCTTGGCGCCGTTCTCGCAGTACTCGTTCGTGTGCCGTCGGCCCGGGGCGGGGTCGGGCCAGGCACACCCGGGGCAGTCGAACCCCTTGGTCTGGTTGATGTCGAGCAGGTTCAGCGCCGTACGACGGGGAGAGGTCTCCGCGAGCGAGTACTGGAGCGCGTGCGCGACGGCCGGAACGCCGGCCGCCCACGTCTTGGGCGGGGTGATCCTCGCCTGCTCGCCGCCGGGATCGTCGTTCACTGAGTCTCGCACCGCATCGGCCTTCCACTCCGCGCCCCCGGCCTCCGCGTCCTGCCGCGCGCGAAGCACCGGGGTGAATAATGGACAGAACTTACCTGAAATACCCCGTTATGCATCATCACCGTCTAGGCAGCCTCACCGTCGTTGATGCCGTCGATGCCATCGCTGTCATCGTCGTCACGGCGTCGCCGCCGGCCCCACCCCCTGGTCCCATCGGCCGACCGTGGCTCAACCCGTCGGCCAGTGCGGCACCCGCGGCGGCAGGTGGTCGGCGTCGGGCCTGACGTGGCCGCCGCTGATCGTTCCCCGCCACTGCCCGGTCTCCCGGCCCTGCCCCTCGATGTACTCCTTGAAGCGTTCGAGGTCCGCCAGCACCTGTCGCCGGACCACGCCCAGGGCGTCCCCGACCCGCTCGGTGACGCCGCGCGGCGTGAAGTCGATGCGCAGCGCGACCCGGCAGCGGGACTCCCCCAGCGCGTGGAAGTCCACCGCTCCGGTCAGCCGGGGCGTCCGCACGGTGCGCCACACCACGCGCTCGTCGGGCCGCTGCTCGGTGATCGCCGCGTCGAACTCGCGCGTCACGCCGCCGAACCTGGTCACCCAGTGCGTCATGGCCGACCGTGAGCGGTCCACCTCGCGCACGCCGCGCATGAACCGGGGGAAGCACTCGAACTGGGTCCACTGGTTGTACGCCATGTGGACCGGGACATCGACGTCGACGGCGCCCTCGATGACGCTCATACTGTCCTGCCTCCTCCGCATCGGGCCGGGGCGCGCGAGTCCGTACACGCCAGCCCAGGACACACCTGATCGCCGCCGAGTGCCCACTCCGCGCGCTTCCAACCACCCCGACGGCGGACCCCGCGCGGGCGACCCGACCGCCTCGGCGCAGCACGAAGCCGCTGGTCGCCAGGGGTGTGTCAGCGGGCCGGCGAACTCCTGCGGGCCCGCGACCGGCCCTGCGCCCAACCGGGCCACGCGCGCGGGCGCGGGTGGCCCGGGCGCGGGCGTGCCGGACACGGGCGTGCCGGACGCGGGTGTGCCGGACACGGGTGCCGGGGACAGGCGCCGGGCACGGGTGCCGGGTACGCGGGCCCGGCCGGCGCGCCGCCGGAGAGCGTGAAGGTCGTGAGGCGGGCTCGGCGCCGCGCGGGGCGGTTACGCCGCGTCGGCGGCGCGCCGCGCCGGCTCCGTGGCGCGCTCCGCCGTCGGCGTGGGCGCGGTTCGGGCCCTCGGCACCAGGGAGAGATGGCGCCTGGCGCGCGCGTGCCGTGGTGGGTGCGCGGGCGCTCCGAGCAGCCACTCCTCGTAGCGTCCCAGCGCCAGGACCAGGCACAGCAGGCCAGGCGGCAGCAAGATGGCGACGAAGACCACGACAGCTCCTCGGGACGGCGGCTCGTCCCCACCGAGTAACCCGATTCGGTCAAGTGCCACCCACGGCGGACAACCCGTGCCCATCCGTCAGCCGGACGCGGCAACAACCGCCGGTCGGGGGCGCGCCACGTACCCCCGAAAACCGGACAGGCCAGGTGGCCAACCGGACAGGCCAGGTGGCCAACCTGGCCGCCACCCTCGCCAGCCTGACCGCTGTCCTCGCCGCCCCAGCCGACGCCCCCGGCCGCCGCCCCGGCCGTCCGCTGGCGAACCCTTCCAGGCCGGTGCGGGCCTGGAAGGGTTCGAGCCCGGAAAGGTCGGGCCCGCGACAGCGCCCCGCTCCCGAGGGGCAGGCGGGCAGGGAGCAGGGGTCAGAGCTGCTGGGCTCCGGGGCGGCCGGCCCGGACCACGAACGACGCGGCGGTCTCCACCGGCGCGTCCGGCTTGGTCACGAAGGGCAGCACGCGGTAGTCGGCGCGCAGTTCGCGGTGGTTCAGCCGTACGCGGGTGTAGCCGCGCTGGGCGTTGTGCCACTTCAGGTGCGGGTTGACGCCCTCGGTCATCCAGTCGCGACCCACCTTGTCCATGGCGGCGCCGTCCTTGCCCGAGCTGATGGACGTGCCGGCGAACTCCGTGCCGACGGTGGGCGACTTCGGGTTGTCGAAGTCCAACCTGAGGTCGGAGACCACGCTGCGGTGGATGTCGCCGGTGATCACCACCGGGTTGTTCACACCCCGCTGGTAGAAGCCGGTGAGCAGCCGGTCGCGGGCGGCCGTGTAGCCGTCCCACATGTCCAGGCCGGAGGAGAGGACGTCGGGGTTGGGGTCCTGGTCGACCTGGGAGACGAGGGTCTGGTTGGCGAGCACGTTCCACGTGGCGTGGGACCGGCCGGCGCCGTTCAGCAACCAGCGCTCCTGCTGGGCACCGAGCATGGTGCGCGACTTCTCGCGCCGCTCCTTGTCGTAGCCGGGCTTGGTGCCGTCGCCGCCGACCTGGTCGTCGCGGTACGAGCGGGTGTCCAGGACGTGCAGGTCGAGGACGGAGCCGAAGTTCAGCCGCCGGTACAGGCGCATGCGGTCGCCCCGTGGCTTCTGCGGCAGGCGCAGTGGCTGGTGCTCGTAGTACGCCTGTGCCGCGCGCGCCTTGCGGGCCCGGAAGGCGGCGATGTCGTCGTCGGGGAAGCCGTCCTTGTCGACCTGGGCGGTGTCGCGGGCCCAGTTGTTCTCGATCTCGTGGTCGTCCCAGGTGACGATCCAGGCGAAGGCGGCGTGCGCGGCCTGGAGGTCGGTGTCCAGCTTGGTGAGGGCGTAGCGGTTGCGGTACTCGGCGAGGGTGTACGTCTCGCGCTGGTACGAGGGGTCCAACCGCATGTTGCGGACACCGGCGTTGGCGCCGACACCACCCTCGTAGAGGTAGTCGCCGAGGAAGGCGACGAAGTCCAGGTCCTCGTTGGCCATGTGGCGGTAGGCCGTGTAGAAGCCCTCGTACCAGCACTGGCAGGAGGCGAAGGCGAAGCTCACGTCGGAGGCCCAGCCGCCGTGGCCGTGCGGGGCGGGGGCGGTGCGGGCGCGGCCGACCGGGCTGATCGCGCCGCCGGTGCGGAAGCGGTAGAAGTACTCGCGGCCCGGGCGCAGCCCGTGGACCTCGGCGTGTACGGAGTGGGCGAGTTCGGGCACGGCCCAGGCGCGGCCGTGGCGGACGACGTGGCGGAACCGTTCGTCGGTGGCCACCTGCCACTCGACCGCGACCTTGCGCTCGGGCATGCCGCCGCGGCTGTCGACGGCCAGCGGGTCGGGTGCCAGCCGGGTCCACAGGACGAAGCCGTCGGCGGCCGGGTCGCCGGAGGCGACGCCGAGGCGGTAGGGGTCGTCCTCGTAACGCGGCGCGGCCCAGGCCGAGCCGCTGCTGAGGCCGGCGCTGAACAGGCCGAGTGCGGCGCCGGTCACGCCGGCGGCGCCGATCAGGCGGCGTCTGCTGATGTCCATGGATCAGGTCCCTTCGATGACAGGCGAGAGGTCGGCCGGAGGGGGCGTCGGAACGCACGCCACCCGCGGTTCCGGTACGGGGACTCACCCGTTCACGCGCGTGCGTCCCCACGGTTCCCCGCACCGCCGACGGACTGGCCCACGATCACGGGGGCAGGTTGCGGTGGCGGGTGGAACAGAACTCCAGCGGGCCACATAGGTGCGAACTACAGCTATCGCGGCGGCAGTTCGACCGCTATGCCCCCTTCGCCGCGCTCCCGGGGGCGACCACGCGTCTCGCTCGCGGGCCGGCCCCTCTCCGATATGGCGTCTGACCTGGCACGACGGGCCGGAACCGGGCCCGGGCTCGGGCGGGTTCCAGCCGTGACGCGTGGTGCGTCGATGCATGGGTGGGTGAGTGCGTGGGCGCACGGGTGGGTGAGTGCGTGGGCGCGTTGGTGCATGGATGCGTCGACACGGTCAACGCAGGGGGCATAGGAGAACGAGCCGTCGGCGCGTCGCTCCGTACGCGGCGTGGCGGTCACCGTGGCCCTCTTCAGCAATACCCACGGTCGCGCCGGCCGATCCGGGTCGTCCCTATTGCTCATCTTCGCGGCTCCTTTCGGCGGACCGCAGCCCGGGAGCGCCCCTTTCCCATCCGTCACAGAACACACCACCCGCCCCACAGACCCCATTGGGAACTACCGTCGGTAACTTCAGTTTCAAAAGCCGAGCACAAGTCGCACACATCCTCTCCTCATAGCGGCTCCAGTGGTCTAGATTGACCGTGCTTCGGCGGTTCGGAGGCGAGGCGGGCCAGTAACGATCTATTGGTCCCGCGCCACGAACGGCCAGCGGTCCCACCCTCGACGCGGGGCGTCGAGGTGATCCAATTCCTGAAGCCCCATCGGGCGCCGCGGGTGTGGGGAGCACCCGAGGACGTTCCGACGGGCTTCCACGCACCTCGAAGGTCTGGCGGACCAGGCGAATGCGGTTGCCGCCGGGGCGGGTTGTTCACGTAGCGCCGTGACAACGGCGACGCCATGCGCGGGAGGTGGGGGCCTCCCGTGGAGAGGAACGGTCTGAGGAGAGGCACCTCGATTCTTTGGGGACCTGGGGGGGTTCTGTGCAGCAGGGGGAATTAGTCAGCCCGTTTCCGCCGGCGCACCGGCGTCTGGGGAACGGGACCACCAACCAACCCGCGACGGAATGGGAGCAGCGGTACCGCCGTACCGTGATCACCAGCGACACCGTGACCACCGCCTTCGTGGTGGCGGCGATCGGCAATTTCTTCGGGGCCCGGGACGCGGCCAACTGGCACGAGAAATGGGGAATTCTCGCCTTCGGCACCGAACTTCTGGTGCTGGCCGCCCTCGCGGTGAGCCGGGCGTGGAATCCGGCCGTTCTCGGCCAGGGCGCCGAGGAATTCCGCCGGCTGGGGCGCGCTTTGTTCACGGCGACCGTCGTCCTGGCGCTCGGCGGAATCGCGCTCACCTCACGCAACATCAAGCTCTGGATCTTCGTCGCGGTTCCCGCGATCGCGCTCACCACCCTCACCGCGCGCTATCTGCTGCGCCTTTGGCTGCACAGGCAGCGCAAGGAGGGGCGCTGTCTGCGACCGGTGCTCGCGGCCGGGAGTCCGGCCACCGTGCGCGACCTGATCGCGCGCACCCGGAAGTTGCCGCACCTGGGCTGGCGGGTGGACGCGGTGTGTACGACCGATGGTCGCGGGCTCGACGGGGGCCACGTGGACGGCGTACCGGTCGTCGGCCGGCTGGCGGACGTCGCGGACCACGTCCACCGCGACGGCTACCGCGTCGTCGCGGTCACGCCCGACCCCCACTGGTCGCCGGACCGGCTCCAGCGGCTGGCGTGGAACCTCGAAGGCGGCGACGCCGAGATGGTCGTGGCGCCCGTGCTGATGGAGGTGGCGGGACCGAGGCTGCACGTCGACACGGTCCTCGGGCTTCCGCTGCTGCGGGTCAGCATGCCGACCTTCACGGGCGGCCGGCGCGTGGTCAAGGAGGTCGTCGACCGGCTGGGCGCCGCGGTCCTGCTGCTGCTGTTCGCGCCGCTGATGGTGCTCGTCGGGCTGCTCGTCCTGCTGGACAGCCGGGGCGGCGCGTTCTACAGCCAGCGCAGGGTGGGCAAGGACGGCCGCGAGTTCACGATCCTCAAGTTCCGCACCATGGTCGTCAGCGCCGACCGGGTGCGCGCCGAGTTGACCGAGCGCAACGAGGGCGCGGGGCTGCTGTTCAAGCTCCGCCGGGACCCGCGGGTGACCCGGGTGGGGGCCGTGCTGCGCCGCTACTCGATCGACGAGCTGCCGCAGCTCCTCAACGTCCTCACCGGCTCGATGTCGCTCGTCGGCCCGCGGCCCCCGCTACCGGAGGAATGCGCCGCGTACGGCCCGGACATCCGGCGGCGGCTGCTGGTCAAGCCCGGACTCACCGGCCTGTGGCAGATCAGCGGGCGCAGTGACCTGCCGTGGGAGGAGGCGGTCCGGCTCGACCTGCGGTACGTGGAGGACTGGTCGCTCGCGCTGGACACGGTGATCTTGTGGAAGACCCTGCGCGCGGTGCTGCACGGGCAGGGGGCCTACTGATGCGCGGGGGCCAGCCGGCCGGCGCGCGGACCGCAGGCCGCAGCGGCCTGCCTGGGGGGAGGGACGGGTCATGAGGATCAGCGTTTTCGGGCTCGGTTACGTGGGCTGCGTGTCGGCGGCGTGCCTGGCCAGCATGGGGCACGAGGTCGTCGGGGTGGACGTCAACCCGGTCAAGGTCGACCTGGTCAACGACGGCCGGGCGCCGGTGGTCGAGGAACGGATCGGCGAACTCGTCGCCGAGGTCGTACGTACCGGGGCGCTGCGCGCCACCGGCGACGTGCGCGAGGCGATCAGGGACAGCGAGGTGTCGCTGGTCTGCGTGGGCACGCCGTCGGCGCCCAACGGCAGCCTGTCCACCAGCTACCTGGAGCGGGTCACCGAGGAGATCGGCGCGGCGCTGGCCGAGCGCGGCGGCCGGCACACCGTCGTCTACCGCAGCACGATGCTCCCGGGCACCTGCCTGAACCTGCTGGTGCCGATCCTGGAGAAGCACGTCGGCGGCACCGCCGGGGTGGACTTCGGGGTGGCGGTCAACCCGGAGTTCCTGCGCGAGGGCACGAGCGTGCGCGACTTCTTCGACCCACCCAAGACCGTCATCGGCGAACTCGACCCGGCGAGCGGCGACCCGCTGCTGACGCTGTACGAGGGGTTACCCGGCGAGGTGTTCCGGGTGCCGATCCCGACGGCCGAGGCCATCAAGTACGCGGACAACGCGTTCCACGGCCTCAAGGTCGGCTTCGCGAACGAACTGGGCGCGGTGTGCCAGGCGCTCGGCGTGGACTCGCACCAGGTGATGGACGTGTTCCTGGCCGACCGCAAGCTGAACATCAGCCCCGCCTACCTGCGCCCCGGCTTCGCCTTCGGCGGCTCCTGCCTGCCCAAGGACCTGCGCAGCCTGGTCCACGCGGCGCAGCGGGCCGACGTCTCGGTGCCCATCCTGGCCCACGTGCTGCCGTCCAACTCCGCGCACCTGCAACGCGCGGTGGAGCTGGTGGAGCGCACCGGCAGGCGCCGGGTGGGCCTGTTCGGGCTGTCCTTCAAGCCCGGCACCGACGACCTGCGCGAGAGCCCGCTCGTCGAACTGGCGGAGCGACTCTTCGGCAAGGGGTACGACCTGCGGATCTACGACGCCAACGTGAGCCTGTCGCGGCTCCTCGGCGCGAACCGCGAGTACATCGAGACCCGACTGCCGCACCTGGCGCAGTTGCTCGCGGACTCCGTGGACGAGGTCCTCGAGCACGCCGAGGTGTGCCTGGTGGGGACCAGGGACCCGGCCGTCCTCGCGCGGCTGCCGCACGGCAGCGGCCCGTTGATCGATCTCATCCGCCTTCCCGACGCCGACGCGCGCCGGACCGAACCGGGGTACGTGGGCCTTGCCTGGTGACAGAACGTTGAACGACGAGACCAACGAGACCAACGAGGCCAACGAGGCCGGCGGCGTCGGCGACATGGGGCCGGGGCGGCGCGCGCTGATCCTGGTGGAGAACCTGTCGGTGCCCTTCGACCGACGGGTGTGGCAGGAGTGCACGACGCTGCGCGACGCGGGCTGGGAGGTGCACGTCATCTGCCCCCGGGGCGACAAGCGGGACACGGAGCCCGAGGCGGAGATCGACGGGGTGCGCGTCCACCGCTACCCGCTGCGCGCGGCCACCGGCGGGCCGGCCGGCTACCTCCGGGAGTACGGATCGGCGCTGTGGCACACCGCCCGGTTGGCCCGCCGGGTCGGCCCGGTCGACGTGGTGCACGCCTGCAACCCGCCCGACCTGCTGTTCCTGCCGGCCCTGTGGCTGAAGCGGCGCGGCGCGCGGTTCGTCTTCGACCAGCACGACCTGGTGCCCGAGCTGTACCTGTCCCGCTTCGGCCGCGGCGAGGACCTGCTCTACCGCGCCGTGTGCGCCCTGGAGCGGCTGACCTACCGGGCCGCTGACGTGGTGATCGCCACGAACGAGAGCTACCGGGACGTCGCGGTTCGCCGGGGCGGTCGCCGGCCGGCGGACGTCTTCGTGGTGCGCAGCGCGCCCGCCATCGAACGGTTCCAACAGGTGGCTCCCGAAGCGGAGTTGAAGCGCAGCAAGCCTTATCTGCTGTGCTACCTGGGTGTCATGGGCCCGCAGGACGGCGTGGACTACGCCCTGCGGGCGCTGGCGAAGCTGCGCGACGAGTTGGGCCGCGAGGACTGGCACGCGGTGTTCGTCGGCTCCGGCGACTCCTTCGACGCGATGGTGGAGCTGTCCCGGCGGCTCGGGCTCTCCGAGCAGGTGCGGTTCACCGGGCGGGTGCCGGACGCGGACCTGGTGCGCTACCTGTCCACCGCGGACGTGTGCCTCTCCCCCGACCCGCACAACCCGCTCAACGACGTGTCGACCATGAACAAGGTCCTGGAATACATGGCGATGGGCCGGCCCATCGTCTCGTTCGACCTGAAGGAGGCGCGGGTCTCCGCCGGGGAGGCCGCCGTCTACGCGCCCGCCAACGACGAGGCCGCGTTCGCCGGCCTCATCGCGCGGCTGCTCGACGATCCGGGTCAGCGGGAGCGGATGGGCGCGATCGGTCGGGAGCGGATCAGCGGGCGGCTCTCCTGGCGGAACTCGCAGGCGTCGCTGCTCGCCGCCTACGCCGCCGCCTGCCGTGGCCACACCCCGGTGGCGGCGGGCACGTCGGCCCGGGCGGGGAAGAGGCCGCACCGTTGAGCGAGGACACGATACGCCTGGTCACGATCGGGCGGATGCTCCAACGGCGCTGGCGCCTGCTCGCCGTCCTCACGGCGGTGGGCGCGCTCGTCGGCTACGGCGTCTCGGCGCTGTTCCCCCCGCGGTACACGGCCTCGGCATCGGTACTGCTGCCGGGGCAGTGGGAGGAGCGCGAGTTGTTGACCCAGGCGTACATCGCGACCAGTTCGACGGTGGTGGACCGCACGGCCGCCACGCTGCGCTGGGCGGGCGACGGCGGCGAGGTGCGGGACCGGGTGAGCGCCAAGGTCGCCGACGGGAACGTCATCAGGATCTCGGGCACGGCCGAGTCGCCGGAGCGCGCGCGGCAGCTCACCGACCGGCTGGCCCAGCAGTTCGTCACCTTCGCCGCGCGGGTCACCGGCGACGGCACCGACCCGAAGGCGGCGACCGGGCCCGAGGCGCTGCGGGAGCAGGTGGAGCAGACCAACCGGCGCATCACCGAGCTGTCCCAGGCGGCCGACCCGGGGCGCACCGTGGAGAGCGTGCAGGCCCGCACCTCGCTGGAGAAGCTGCGTACGGCGCTGGAGACGGCGGTGAAGAAGCTGGACGAGGCCGATCCGGCGACGCACAAGGCCGGCATGGTGGTCATGGGGCCGGCGGCCCGGCCGGCGAGCGCGGCGCCGCCCACGACGGGGCACCTCGTCGCGGGCGGGGCGGCGTTGGCCTTCCTGCTCGCGGTCGTGGGCCACCTCACCGCCGCGCGGGCCAACCGGCGGCTGCGTACCGGGGCCGACATCGCCGCGGCGCTCGGCTCGCCGCTGCTCGGCACCGTCGACGTGCCGGCCGAGCGGCCCGCGGCGGGCCGGGGCCCGGCGGGCTGGCTGCGCCGCTTCCTCGGCCTCGACACCCGGTGGGACGTGCCGACCCCGTTGGCCTCCGGGGACGAGACCAGCCGGCGGGTCCGCTACCGGCGGGTGTGCGCTCGCCTGCGATCCCAACACCCCTCGGCACGACGCCTCTTGGCCGTCGTACCGGCCGGCGACGAGGTCGCCCGGCGGGCCGCCGAGCGGCTGGCCGCCGAGACCAGGGGCGACGCCGCCACCCCGGCGGTCCGGGGGCACCCGGTGCTGCGGGTGGTGGACGTGGCGATGGCCCAGCCGATGGTGCCGGACCGCGACGCCGAGTCCGGCGCCCTGGTCGTCATCAGCGCGGGAAGTTGGACCGCGGGCGAACTCGCCGGCGTCGCCGGGGCGTGCGCGGACGGCAGGCACGAGATCGTCGGCGTCGTCGTCGCGGGCGCGGTCCGCCCCCACCCGACGCCGACGCCCGAGCGGCCGGCGGAGAACGCCACGTTGGCGCTCGCGGTGCCCGGCCAGGCGGGGGGCGCCGAGTGACCACGAGCCAGGCTGCCGAGTCGTCGGCCGCCGCACCCCTCCTTGACCTGCAAGCACTGCTGGCGGCGGTGCGCAGGCGGCGCCGCCTGTGGTGCGCCCTGGCGCTGCTGGGAATGCTGGCCGGCGCGGCCGTGGCGGTGTTGCTGCCGCCGGCGCCGGCCGCGGTGACCAAGGTGCTGGTCGCGCACCGAGAGGACCAGCCGAACGACACCGGCACGCTGATCCGTACCGACGTCGCGCTGCTCCAGACCACCCAGATCGCCGGCAGGGCCCTGCGGGCCCTCGACTCCACGGAGCGCCCCGAGGACTTCATGCGGGACTACCGGGGCACCGGCCTGACCAACAACCTGCTCCAGATCGACGTGACCGGCGACAGCGACACCCAGGCGCTGGCCCGGGCCAAGGCGCTGGCCGACGCGTTCGTCGCGGACCACGTACGGCGCGTCCAGGAGGCCGCCAAGGCCGAGGCCGCGTCCCTGCTCGCACAGCGCGACCGGATGCGGGGCGAGCTGGCCGAGGTCAACAAGGCCATCGGCAGCCGATCACCGGAGAGCGACCCCGAGGCGTCGGCCAGCGTCGAGTCGCTCTTCGCCCGCCGGTCCGAACTCAACTCGCGCATCGCCGACTTCGACCAGCGCGCCGCCGAGGCCCGTGCCGGCACGCCCCGGCTCATCTCCGGTACGCAGATCGTGGACGCCCCGCGCGTGGTGCGGCACTCCCAGCCCAGGGCCGTGCTCACCAACGCCGCGATCGGGCTCGTCCTCGGGCTCGTCCTGGGCATCGCGGTGGCCACGGTCGGCACGGTGGTGGCGGACCGCCCCGTGTTGCGCCGGGAGATCGCGGCGAACCTGGGCGCCTCGGTCATCGCGGAGGCACGCCCGGCGCCCCGCTGGCCGGCCGCCCCCTGGCGGCGCAGCCGGACCCGGGCCGCCCGGGCCCGGCTCACCGCGACCCTGGCCCGCACCGTGCGCGGCGCGGCGGAGCCGGTCTCGCTCCTGGAGCTGGGCTGCGCGCGCGACGTACGGGTGCTCGCACTGGACCTGGCCCAGGCGCTGGCGGCGGACGGGCCGCTGGTCATCGTGGACGGGCTGCCGGGCGCGGACCTCGCCACCAGCCCGGCGCTGCCGGCGGGTTCGACCGTGCTCAGCGGCGCGCGGGCCGAGGACGCGCCCGAGGCGACGCGCCGGCTCGGCGTCGGCTCGGTCTCCCCCGGCACGGCGTGGACCGACCTCCGGTACCTCGGCGGTCAGACCGTGCTCGTCGTACGGGCCGGGCACGGCAGCGCCGCGTGGCTGCACACCGTCGCGCGGCAACTCGCGGACCAGCGGGTTCCGGTGCTCGGCGTGGTGTTGATCGACCCCGACCCACGCGACCGGACCGACGGCACGCTCTGGGACGGGACGCCGACCGCGCCGCGCGGCGACGGCGAGCGACCGAGCCGGGAGAACGGCGCGGACCGGTTACGGGCGAGACGGCTGGCCCGCCAGAGCGGTGCGGGTACCGCCCACGCCGTTCAGGCGGTGGGGGAAGGCCAGCCGCAGCCGGAGTGGCCGGCGTCACCGGCCGCACGGGTCCCGGACAGCGATCAGGAGGCGCGGTAGCACATGTGTGGAATCGCAGGCACGTACCGGTGGCCGGACGGGAAGGCCGTGACCGATCGGCTCACCGACGTCCTCGCCCACCGCGGCCCGGACGGGGCCGGCCGCTACAGCCACCCCGCCGGGGACGGCGAAGTGCAGCTCGGGCACCGCCGGTTGGCCGTCATCGACCTGACCGAGACCGGTGCCCAGCCGATGGTCTCGGACGGCCTCGCCCTGACGTACAACGGCGAGCTGTACAACGCGCCCGAACTGCGGGCCGAGTTGACGGCGGCGGGGGCGCGCTTTCGCGGCACCTCCGACACCGAGGTGCTGCTCGCCGCCTGGCGGCGCTGGGGCACGGGGTGTCTGCCACGGCTGCGCGGCATGTTCGCCTTCGCGATCTTCGACGAGCGCACCGGTGACCTGGTGCTCGTCCGCGACCAGCTCGGCGTCAAGCCGCTGTTCCTGCTCCGGCGCGGCGGGGGTCTGATGTTCGCCTCCGAGCTGAAGGCGCTCAGCGCCGGGGCCGGCGGGACGCTTGAGGTGGACCACGCGGCGCTGGTGGCCTCGCTCCTCTACTACTGGGTGCCGGACTCGCGCTGCGCGTTCCGCGAGGCGGAGAAGCTGCCCCCGGGGAGCTGGCTGCGGTGCCGGGCGGACGGCCGGGTGGAGCGCGGCCGGTTCTGGGACCTGCGGGAGGTGGCCAGCGAGGGCCAGGAGCGAGCCCGTGGTGGTGAACAGCCGGACCTGGCCGCCGTCATCGAGGACTCGAACCGACGGCACCTGCTCTCCGACGTGCCGGTGGCCACGTTCCTCTCCGGCGGTCTCGACTCCAGCTACCTGACCGCGCTGGCGGCCCGCCAGCAGCCCGGGATCTCCGCCTACACCATCGGGTTCCGCGCCGCGGACGCCAGGTTCGAGGCGATGCCGGACGACCTGCGCTACGCCCGACAGGTGGCCGAGCGGTACGGCGTCGACCTGCACGAGATCGAGATCGCGCCGAACGTGCTCGACCTGCTGCCGCGCATGACGTACCACCTGGACGAGCCGATCGGCGACCCCGCCGCCATCAACACGTACCTGATCTGCTCGGCCGCCCGGGAGGCCGGGGTCAAGGTGATGCTCTCGGGGATGGGCGCCGACGAGTTGTTCGCCGGCTACCGCAAGCACCTGGCCAACGTGCTCGCGCTGCGCTACCAACGCGTCCCACGGCCCCTGCGGCGCGGGGTGTCGGCGGTCGTGGACCGGCTGCCGGTGGCCACCTCCCGCCGGGGTTTTCGGTCGGTGCGGTTCGCGAAGCGGTTCCTGTCCTTCGCGGAGCTGCCGGAGGAGACCGCGTTCCGGCGCAGCTACACCATGTACGACCAGGACGAGCTGCTGGCCCTGGTCAGCCCGGACCTGGCCGGGACGGTCGACGACGTGCTGGGCGAGCACGCGGAGGTCTACCGGGACAACGACCTGGACGACTTCGTCAACCGGATGTGCCTGGGCGACGCGCGGATGTTCCTGCCGGGCCTGAACCTCGCGTACACGGACCGTTCCAGCATGGCCGCGTCCACGGAGGTGCGGGTGCCGTACGTGGACGTCGAGGTGGTCAGGGCGGCGTTCGCGGTGCCCGGCGACCGCAAGATCGTCGGACGGCAGGGCAAGGCGGCCCTGAAGCAGGCGGCCAGCGCGACGCTGCCCCGGGAGATCGTCTACCGGCCCAAGGGCCTGTTCAGCGCCCCGCTGCGGGCGTGGATGAGCCGGGACCTGGCGCCGCTGGTGCGCGAGGTGGTGCACGACGGCCTGCTCGTGAACTCCGGTTTCCTGCGCCGTGACGCGCTGGCCCGGATGGTCGCCGATGACGCCGCCGGGCGGCGGGACTACTCCAAGCATCTGTGGCACGTGCTCTCCCTTGAGCACTGGTACCGCGCCGCGACCTCCGGCCGGAACCACGCGGCCTGACGGCGTTGACATCACGAGGAGCTCGGGTGAAACAGGTTGTGCAGAACTACAAGAGCGGCGAGTTGGCGCTGCTCGACGTGCCGGTGCCGGGGTGCAAGCCCGGCGGCGTGCTGGTGCGCAGCGCCTACTCGCTGATCTCCACCGGAACCGAGCTGATGAAGGTCTCCGAGGCCGGCATGTCGATGCTGGGCAAGGCCCGCTCCCGGCCGGACCAGGTGGCCAAGGTCGTGCAGAGCGTGGCCACCAACGGGCTGCCCGCCACCTACCGCAAGGTGATGGGCAAGCTGGACTCGTACACGCCGCTCGGCTACTCGCTGTGCGGGGTGGTCGAGCAGGTCGGCGCCGGGATCGAGGACGTCGCGGTCGGCGACCTGGTGGCCTGCGCCGGCAACGAGCACGCCCTGCACGCCGAGCTGAACTGGGTGCCGAGGAACCTCTACGCCCGGGTGCCGGACGGCCTCGCGCCACGGCACGCGGCCTTCGGCACGGTCGGGTCGATCGCGCTCCAGGGCGTGCGCCGGGGCGAACCTCAACTCGGCGACGTGGCGCTGGTCATCGGCCTCGGGCTGATCGGGCAACTGGTGGTGCAACTCCTCGCCGCCTCGGGGGTGAGCGTCGTCGGGGTCGACCCCGACCCGGTGCGCTGCGAACTCGCCACCCGGTTGGGCGCCATGACCTGCGGCGATCCGACGTCGGCGGCCGTGGCCAGCTCCGTCGCCGAGCTGACCGGCGGGCACGGCGTGGATCAGGTCTACCTGGCCGCCGGCGGCGCCAGCAACCAACCCGTGGAGCTGGCCGCCCGGTTGAGCCGGGACCGGGGCCGGGTCGTGGACATCGGCAAGTGCAGCCTGGACCTGCCGTGGAACGCGTACTACGAGAAGGAGCTGGACGTCCGGTTCTCGCGCAGCTACGGCCCCGGGCGCTACGACCCTGAGTACGAGCTGGAGGGGCGGGACTACCCGATCGGCTACGTGCGCTGGACCGAGCGGCGCAACCTGGCGTGCGTCCTGGACCTGCTGGCCCGGGGCCGGATCGACGTGGAGCCGCTGGTCTCGCACGTCGCCGACTTCGCCGACGCCGTCGAGACCTACCGACGCCTCGGGGACGGCGACCTGAAGGCCGTGGCCGTGCTGTTCCGGTACCCCGACACCCCTGACCACCCCGGCCACCCTGACCACGCCGACCACGCTGACCACCCGGACCCCGACAGCCAGGGAGCCGAGGCGGCGGTCCCGACCCTGACCGTGCCCGCCGTGCGCCGAGGCGCCGGGCCCACCAGGGCGCCGGCCCGGCCCGGCCACGCGCCGGTGCGGCTGGCGTTCGCCGGCGCGGGCAACTACGCGTCCTCGATGCTGCTGCCGCACCTGGCCCAGCGCGAGGGCGTCGAGCTGGCCCGGGTCGTCACCACGACGGCGCTGTCCGCGGCCAACGCCCAGCGCACGTTCGGCTTCGCCGAGGCCACCACCGACCTGGACGCCGTGCTCGACGACCCGACGATCGACGCGGTGTTCGTGGTCACCCGGCACAGCTCGCACGCCGAACTGACCCGCAGGGCGCTGCTCGCCGGCAAGGCCGTGTTCGTGGAGAAGCCGCTGGCGCTCACCGAGGACGAGTTGGCCGGCGTGCTCGCGGCGGTCGAGGAGTCCGGCAACGACCGGCTCCAGGTGGGCTTCAACCGCCGGTTCGCCCCGTTGCTGCGTCAGGCGCGGCAGCGCTTCGGCGCCCGGACCGGGCCGGGCAACCTGCGCTACCTGGTCAACGCGGGCCGCCTGGAACACGGCAGTTGGTACCTCCAACAGAACACCCAGGGCTCCCGGTTCGCCGGCGAGGGCGGTCACTTCATCGACACGGCGAGCTGGCTGCTCGGGGCCGACCCGCTCTCGGTGTACGCGCTCGCCGCGCCCGGCCACGAGGACGGCGGCGACCTCCAGGTCGTGCTGCGCTACCCGGGCGGGTCCACCGCCACCATCAGCTACGTCACCACCGGCCCGGCCGGCTTCCCCAAGGAGACGCTGGACGTGGTCGCGGGCGGTCGCGCGCTGCGGCTCGACGACTTCGTACGGGCCTCCGTGTACGACGGCCGTGGCAGGCGGTGGGTCAGCTCGCGGCTGCCCAAGGCCCGGGACAAGGGCCAGCGCGCCGAACTGGACGCCTTCCTCACGGCGGTGCGCACCGGCGGGCCGATGCCGGTGTCGCTTGAGTCGCTGGCCGCCACCACGGCGGCCACCCTCGCGGTGCGGACCAGCCTGGTCGGCGGCGCGCCGGTGACGCTGGCGAGGGCCCGATGACGGCGAGCCCGGGGTGGTACCTGCGGCGGCTGTCCCGGATGGGGCCGCGGGAGGTCGGCGGCCGGGTGGTCGACACGGCGCGCCGGCGGCGCTGGCGCTCGGCGCCACCCGTCGCGCCGGAGGTGTCCGGCGCCCGCTTCACCGCGACGCTGCCCGCCGGGGCGCTCGACGCGGTGCCGCCGGACGCCGCGAAGCGGCTGCTCGCCGAGGCGGACCGGCTGCTGGCCGGGCACGCCGAGTTCTTCGGGGTGCCCCGCGACGACCTCGCGGACCCCGACTGGTGGTACGACCCGAAGACCGGGCGCCGCGCCCCGTCGTGTCACGCCTTCGACGTGCCGTACCGGAGCGAGGACGCGGTCGGGGACATCAAGCAGATCTGGGAGCCGTCCCGGCACCAGTACCTGACCGTGCTCGCCGCCGCGTACGCGATCAGCGGGGACGAGCGGTACGCCGAGCGCGTCGCCGCCCACCTGCGGTCGTGGTGGGCGGCCAACCCGCCGCTGCGCGGGGCGCACTGGATCAGCGGCATCGAGCTGGGGATTCGGCTGCTCTCCTGGGTGTGGGTCCGCCGGCTGCTCGACGGCTGGTCGGGTGTGGCCGCCCTGTTCGAGGACAACCCGGTGGCGCGCCGCCAGGTCTGGCACCACCAGCGCTGGCTGGCCGCCTTTCCCAGCCGGGGGTCGTCGGCCAACAACCACGTCATCGCCGAGGCCGCCGGGCAGTCGGCGGCGGCCTGCGCGTTCGACTGGTTCCCCGACTCGGCGCGCTGGCGCGCCGACGCGCTGCGCTGTCTGGAGCGGCACCTGCGGAGCAACACCTTCGGCTCCGGCCTCAACCGCGAGTTGGCCACCGAGTACCACGGGCTCGTGCTGGAGCTGGGCCTGGCGGCGGTGGCCGAGGCGGACGCCGCCGGTGTGCCGGTCCCGCCGGCGATCCACCTGGTGCTGCTGCGGATGACCGACGCGCTCGCGGCCGTCGTGGACGACCGGCTCCGCCCGCCGCGCCAGGGGGACGCGGACGACGGGCACGGCCTGGTCGTGGACGGCGCCGGCACCGACCGCTGGGGTTCGCTGCTGGCCACCGGGGACGCCGTGTTCGGTCGGCTCGCCTGGTGGCCGACGGTGCCCGGCACGGACGTCCGCACCCCGCTGCTGGCCGCGCTGATCCGGCCGTACGCGCAGCGGGAGGCCGCGCCGGCCGCGCCCCGCCCGGCCAGCCGGCCGGCCCACTTCGCCGACGCGGGGCTGACGATCCTGCGCGGCCCGGCGGGGATCTGGTGCCGTTGTGACGGTGGTCCGCACGGCTTCCTGGCCATCGCCGCGCACGCGCACGCGGACGCGTTGGCCGTGGAGGTCCGGCAGGACGGGGTCGACGTGCTGGCCGACCCGGGCACGTACTGCTACCACGGCCAGCCCGCGTGGCGGCGGTACTTCCGGTCCACCCTCGGGCACAACACCCTGGAGCTGGGCGGCGCCGACCAGTCCGTCTCCGGGGGCCCGTTCCTGTGGACCCGGCAGGCCCGCAGCCGGGTGCTGGTCGCGGAGGCGGCCGGCGCCGCCGGGGACGGGGTGGCCCGCTGGTGCGCCGAGCACGACGGCTACCGGCCGGCGGTGCACCGCCGCCGGGTGGAACTGACCGCCGCGACGCGGGAGTTGCGGATCGTGGACGAGGTGCGCGGGCCGCGCCGGGCCGCGCGGCTGGCGTTCCACCTCGGACCGGCGATCGTCGCGGACCTGGTGGGCGACCGGGCCGAGCTGACCTGGACCCGGGACGGCGAGCACCGCTCCGCCGTCCTCGAACTGCCCGGGCACCTGCGCTGGTCGGCCCAGCGCGGCGCGGTCGAGCCGCCGTTGGGCTGGTACTCCCCCGGCTTCGGGCGCAAGGAACCCGCCACCACGCTGGTCGGCACCGGCTTCGCCGGTGGCGCCGCGCGGTCGAGCGGGTTCACCACCGTACTCAGGTTCCACGGCTGAGGGGGGCGGGTGGGGATCGCGAGGCGGCATCGGGCGTGGTCGGCGGCGCCACTGGCGTTGGCCCTGCTGGCGGCCGGCTGTGAGAGCGCGTCGGACGGCCCGGCCCGGCCGAGCGGCGCGCCGGCGCCGGCACCCTCCGTGGGCGCTGCCGGGGCCGTGGCCCGGGTGTGCGCCGAGCCGGTGGCCGGTCCGGCCGAGGCGCCGGCCGGCGCGGTGCCGGTGGACCCGGCGGTCGTCGACGACCTGGCGGCCAAGACCCGCGGCAGCCCGCCGCACACCACGTTCTGGCTGCGCCCCGGCAGGCACCGGCTCGCACCGCACCGCTACGCCCAGGTCGTCCCCAAGCGGGGGAACCGCTACCTCGGCGCGCCGGGCGCGGTGCTCGACGGGCGCGGGACCAACCAGTACGCGTTCGGCGGCGGCGCCCCCGACGTCGCCATCCGCCACCTGACCGTGCAGGGCTTCGTCGCGCCGCACAACGAGGGCGTGGTCAACCACGACTCGGCCGACGGGTGGGTGATCGAGCACGCCACCATCCAGCACAACTCCGGCGCCGGGCTGATGGCCGGCGCCCGCCAGCGGGTGCGGGCCAACTGCCTGCGGGGCAACGGGCAGTACGGCCTGAACGCGTACAAGTCCGGCGACACCATCCGCGGCCTGCTGGTCGAGGGCAACGAGATCGTGGCCAACAACACCGACGACTGGGAGCGGCGGCGGCCGGGCTGCGGCTGCACCGGGGGCGCCAAGTTCTGGGCCGTGGGCGGCGCGGACGTGCGCGGCAACTGGGTGCACGACAACCGTGGCACCGGACTGTGGGCCGACACCAACAACAACGACTTCCGCATCGAGAACAACGTGATCGAGGCCAACGACGGCGCCGCGCTGATCTACGAGACCAGCTACAACGCGGTCATCCGCGCCAACACGTTCCGGCGCAACAACTGGGTCGAGGGCCGTCGGGAGGCCGAGCGCGGCGACGACTTCCCGTACGCGACGCTGTACGTGTCCGAGTCCGGCGGCGAGCCACGGGTGCGGGCCCGCACGGACAGGATCGAGATCCACCGGAACGTGCTGGAGAACAACTGGTCCGGGATCACCCTGTGGGAGAACGCCGACCGGTTCTGCAACAGCCCGGCCAACACCTCCACCGGTGACTGCACGCTGCTGGTGCCGCGCCCGGAGCGCTGCGCGCGGCCAGCGATCGCCACCGCTCCGCTGTACGCCGACTGCCGGTGGAAGACCCAGCGGGTGGACGTCCACCACAACCGCTTCGTCGCGGACGCCTCCGTCGCCGGCTGCGCGGACGCGTGCCAGCGGATGGCGGTGCTGGCCAACTACGGCAGCTACCCGGACTGGTCGCCGTACCGGGGCACCCGGGTGGCCACGGCCGTCACCCACCGGCAGCGCAACCGCTGGCACGACAACGTCTACCTGGGCCCCTGGAAGTTCACGGCCCACGACCCGAGCCGGGTGCTCGACTTCGGGCAGTGGCGGGGCGCGCCGTACCGGCAGGACGCGGGCAGCACCCTGGACCACGAGGGCGGTGACCGCGATGGACGGTGACCCGCGACGCGGCGGCCCGCCGGGCCAGGCGCAGGCAAGGAGCCAGGCGCAGGCGGTGGGCCAGCCGGAGGCGGCCGGCGCGCGGAGCGACGGCTTGGTGGGCCCGGCGGGCGCGCCGAGGATCGTCGGCGTCGTGTGGGGGCTGCTGGTCCTCAACACGCTCGGCTCCGCCGGGGCGAAGACCATCGTCCCGCTGCCCCGTTCCCTCATCCAGATGGTCACCATGGGCGCGTTGGTCACCGCGTTCGCGCTGGCGCTCGCGCTCAACCCGCGGCTGCGCATCCGGCCCAGCGCCTTCCTGCTGCTGCTCACCCTGCTGCTGGTGCCGAGCGTGATCTCCAGCCTGCAGTTGGAGTCCGGGTTCGGCGCGCTGTTCCGGTGCACCAGGCTGGCCCTGTTCCTCGGCACGCTGTGGCTGCTCAGCCGCTGGTGGAACGGGAGCCTGACGTTCGTACGCGGCCACATCCGGCTGTACTTCGCGGTGCTCGGCTCCGCCGCCGCCGGCCTGCTCATCTCGCCGGGCGCGGCCATGCCCGAGCTGTACGGCGGGCGGCTGGTCGGCGCGCTGTGGCCGCTGACCCCGCCGCAGATCGGCCAGTACGCGGCGGTGGTCGTCGGGCTCACCGTGCTGCTGGTCATCGGCCGGCAGGCCGACCGGCTCAGCGCGGCGGTGATCATCGTGCCGTCGCTGGTCCTGCTCGCGCTGACGCACACCCGCACGGCCACCCTCGGCCTGCTCATCGGGTTGCTGCTGGCGATCGGCTCGCTCGTGCTGACCAGCGCCGCCGCCCGCCGGTTCTTCGTCTGGGCGGTGCTGTGCGCCGTGGTCGCCGCGGTGGGGTTCGCCTCCGCGCTACGGGCGTGGTTCCTGCGCGGGCAGAGCCAGGAGAACTTCTCCAACCTCACCGGTCGGGCCAAGGTCTGGGACGCGTTGCTCGCGGCGCCCCGCTCGACCGCGGAGAAGCTGTTCGGCACGGGCCTGAGCGACAAGTCCTTCGGCGGGCTGCCGATCGACAACAGTTGGCTGGCCGTCTACCACGAACAGGGCCTGACGGGCATCGCGCTGGTGGCGGCGCTCCTCCTGGTGCTCGGCGGCGTCGCGCTGCTGCGGCCACCGTCGCTGCCGAGGGCCTGCGCGATCTTCCTGATCAGCTACTGCGCGATCTCCTCGTACACCGAGGCCGGCCTCGGCGACGCCTCGCCGTACCTGCTGCACCTGGCCGTGGCCGCCTCGCTGCTGGCGGCCCCCGGCACCGACACCGCCCCGCCCCGCCGGGCGCCGGCGATCCCCCGACGGCGCGTCCCGCGCTGGGCCCAGGAACGAAGGTGAGGTGACCATGCGCGTCCTCGTGGTGCACAACCGCTACGCGTCGGCGCAGCCGAGCGGCGAGAACAGGGTCGTCGACCAGGAGGTGGGGCTGCTGCGCGCGGCCGGCCACCGGGTCGAGCTGTTCGAGCGGCGCAGCGACGACATCGCCGCCCGCTCGCTGCTCGGCAAGGCCACCATCCCGCTCCTGGTGCCGTGGAACCCGGCGGTGCGCACCGAGTTGGCCGCCCGCCTGCGCGCCACCCGCCCCGACGTGGTGCACGTGCACAACGTCTTCCCGCTGCTGTCCCCCGCGGTCCTCGCCGCCTGCGCGGACGCGGGCGTGCCCACTGTCGCGACGCTGCACAACTACACCCAGGTCTGCCCGCCCGGCACGCTGCGGCGGGACGGCCGGCTGTGCGCCGACTGCGTCGGCACCACGGCGGCGCTGCCCGCCGTCCGGCACGGCTGCTACCGGAACTCGCGGCTGGCGACGGTGCCGCTCGCGGTGAGCCTGGCGGTCAACCGGCGCCGCTGGTGGTCGGGCGTGCGGCGGTTCCTGTGCATCTCGGCGGCGCAACGCGAGGTCCTGGTGCGGTCCAGCATGCCGGCCGAGCGGCTGGTGGTCAAGCACAACTTCGTGCCCGACCCCGGCGCCCGCCGCGTGGGCGCCGGCGAGCACGTGCTCTTCCTGGGCCGGCTCGCGGAGGCCAAGGGGGTGCGGCTGCTCATGGCCGCGTGGGACGAGATCGCGGCGAGCGGCGGGGTCGGCGTGCCGCTGGTGCTCGCCGGCACCGGACCGCTGGAGGCGGAGGTGAGCGCGTGGGCCGAGGGCCGGGACGACGTGCGGTACGTGGGCCTGTACGACCAGGACCAGTGCCAGCGGGCCATCGCCCGGTCGGTCGCCGTGCTGGCCCCCTCGATGTCCCTGGAGACGTTCGGCCTGGTGGTGGTGGAGGCGATGGCGGCCGGCGTGCCGCCGATCGCCGCCGGCCACGGCGCCTTCGTCGAACTCGTCGAGGACGGGGTGACCGGGCTGCTGCACGAGCCCGGCGACGCCGCCTCGCTCGCGGACCGGGTGCGCCGGATCGCGGCCGATCCGGCCCGCAACCAGGAGCTGGGCCGGGCGGCCCGGCTCCGCTACGAACAGGGCTTCAGCCCGATCGTCGGGCTGCGGCGGCTTGAGGAGGAGTACCGCTCCGCGATCGCGGAGTGGCCCGGCGGCGGGGTGGGCCCGCCGCCGGTGGCGAACGACAGCACTGGCTCGCGGCGGGAGCGCCCGCGCGAGCAGGGATGGGGGCAGTAGATGACACGATGCCGACTCTGCGGCTCGGCGGCGCTGGCCAGCGTCGTCGACCTGGGGGCGACCCCGCCGTGCGAGAGCTTTCTCGCCGCGGACCAACTGGACCGGATGGAGCCGGCCTACCCGCTGCACCTGCGGGTGTGCACCGACTGCTGGCTGGCGCAGCTCCCGCCGCTGATCACGCCGGAGGAGACGTTCAGCGAGTACGCGTACTTCTCCTCGTACTCGACCTCCTGGGTGGAGCACGCGCGCGCCTTCGTCGCCGACGCCACCGGGCGCCTTGGGCTCGGGCCCGGGTCCTTCGTGGTGGAGGTCGCGAGCAACGACGGGTACCTGCTGCGGCACGTGGTGGAGCGGGGTATCCGCTGCCTGGGCGTCGAGCCGTCGGTGAACGTGGGGGCCGCGGCGCGGGAGGCGGGCGTGCCCACCCTCACCGCGTTCCTGGACCCGGCCACCGGCGCCGACGTGCGCGCCGAGCACGGCCCGGCCGACCTGGTGGTGGCCAACAACGTGTACGCGCACATCCCCGACGTGGTCGGCTTCACCCAGGGGCTGCGCGCCCTGGTCGCCGACGACGGCTGGGTCTGTGTCGAGGTGCAGCACCTGCTGACGCTGATCGAGGAGAACCAGTACGACACGATCTACCACGAGCACTTCCAGTACTACACGGTCGCCTCCGCGGCCCGCGCCCTGGCCAGTGGCGGACTCGCGCTCGTGGACGTCGAGACGCTGCCCACGCACGGCGGCTCCGTCCGGCTGTGGGCCCGACCGACCGAGGTGGCCGGCGAGCCCTCGCGGCGGGTGGTGGACGTGCTGGCCCGGGAGAAGGCCGCCGGGTTGCGGGAGCTGTCCGGGTACGCCGAGTTCTCCGCCCGCGTCGCCAAGGTCCGTCGGGACCTGCTGCGGTTCCTGATCGAGGCGGCCGAGCGCGGCCAGACGGTGGTCGGCTACGGCGCCCCCGGCAAGGGCAACACCCTGCTCAACCACTGCGGCATCCGGCCCGACCTGCTCGCGTACACGGTGGACCGCAACCCGTACAAGCACGGCAGGTTCACCCCGGGCACCCGCGTCCCGATCCTGCCGCCCGAGCAACTGGCCGTCGACCGGCCCGACTTCGTGCTCGTCCTGCCGTGGAACCTGCGGGACGAGCTGGTCGAGCAACTGTCCTTCGTACACGCCTGGGGCGGCCGGCTGGTCTTCCCCATTCCGGAACTGAGCATTGTCGAGGTGGGGCCGTGAAGGTCGTCCTGTTCTGCGGTGGCTACGGGCTGCGGATGCGCAGCGGTGCCGCTGACGACGTGCCCAAGCCGATGGCGATGGTCGGCCCCCGGCCGCTGATCTGGCACGTCATGCGCTACTACGCGTACTACGGGCACACCGAGTTCGTCCTGTGCCTCGGGTACGGGGCCCACCACATCAAGGACTTCTTCCTCCACTACGAGGAGACCACGTCCAACGACTTCGTCCTGCGCGACGGGCGGACCGAGCTGCTGTCCACCGACATCGCCGACTGGACGATCACCTTCGTCCAGACCGGCATCGAGTCGCCGATCGGCGAGCGGCTGCGCCGGGTGCGGCACCACCTGGACGGCGACGAGATGTTCCTCGCCAACTACGCCGACGTGCTCACCGACGCCTCGCTGCCCGAGATGATCGACGCGTTCGCGCGGCGGGACGCCGGGGCCTCGATGATGGTGGTGCCGCCGCAGTCCTCGTTCCACTGCGTGGACCTGGGCGAGGACGGCCTGGTCGGGGGCATCACCGCGGTCAGTGACATGCCGCTGTGGGAGAACGGCGGCTACTTCGTGCTCCGCCAGGAGGTCTTCGACCACCTCCCCGAGGGCGGCGACCTGGTCGCCGACGGCTGCGCCCAACTGGCCAAGCGCGGCCGGCTGGTGGCCTACCAGCACCGGGGCTTCTGGAAGCCGACCGACACGGTCAAGGAGCGGGCCGCGCTGGACGCCGCCTACGCGCAGGGCGACCGCCCGTGGGCCGTGTGGGAGCGGGGCGCCGCGCCGGCGAACTCGGGAGCGCGCGCGTGATCCGGCTCGGCGGCGGGCCGCTGGACCGGGTCGTCGCGGTGGGCGCGCACTGCGACGACATCGCCATCGGCGCCGGCGGCACCCTGTTGACGCTGTGCCGGGCGCGGCCCGGCCTGCGGGTCGACGCGCTGGTGCTCTCCGGCGGCGGCAGCGAGCGCGAGCGGGAGGAGCGGGCCGCGCTCGCCGCCTGCTGCCCCGGCGCCGACCTGCGGCTGACCGTGGACAAGCTGCCGGACGGCCGCCTCCCGGCCCACTGGGAGCAGGCCAAGGCCGCGGTCGAGGAGCTGCGCGAGCGCACCGAGCCCGACCTGGTCCTCGCGCCGCGCACCGCCGACGCCCACCAGGACCACCGCGGCCTGGCGAAGCTGATGACCACCGCCTTCCGCGACCACCTGGTGCTCGGCTACGAGATCGTCAAGTGGGACGGCGACCTCGGCAGCATGACGGCCTACCAGCCGCTGACGCCGGAGGTCGCCGAGGACAAGGCGCGGCTGCTCCAGGAGCACTACCCCTCGCAGCGGCACCGGCCCTGGTACGACCGGGAGGCGTTCCTGGGCCTGGCCCGCATCCGGGGCATCGAATGCCACGCGCGCTACGCCGAGGCGTTCGCCGTCACCAAACTCACTCTCGACCTGGGGGAACGAACGTGCGCGTACTGCTGACCGGACACCAGGGCTACCTGGGCACCGTCATGGCCCCGGTGCTCACCGGCGCCGGACACGACGTCGTCGGCCTCGACGCCGGCCTGTTCGCCGACTGTGTGCTCGGCCCGGCCCCCGCGGACCCGCCGGGGTACCGCGTCGACCTGCGGGACGTCACGGCTGACCACCTGGTCGGCGTGGACGCCGTGATCCACCTGGCCGCGCTCTCCAACGACCCGCTGGGTGCCCTCGCCCCCGACCTCACCTACGACATCAACCACCACGCGTCCGTGCGCCTGGCCAGGCTGGCCCGCGACGCCGGGGTGCGGCGCTTCCTGTACGCCTCCACCTGCTCGGTCTACGGCGCCGCCGGCGGCGGGGACCTGGTGACCGAGGACGCCCCGCTGCGCCCGGTGACGCCGTACGCCGAGTCCAAGGTGCGGGTGGAGGACGACCTGCACGCGCTGGCCGACGACGACTTCAGCCCCGTCTTCCTGCGCAACGCCACCGCCTTCGGCTACTCCCCCCGGCTGCGCGCCGACATCGTGCTGAACAACCTGGTGGGCCACGCGCTGCTGTCCGGCGAGGTGTTGGTGCTCTCCGACGGCACCCCCTGGCGCCCGCTGGTGCACGCCGCCGACATCGCCCGGGCCTTCGCGGCGGCGCTGACCGCGCCGCGCGACGCGGTGCACGACCGGGCGTTCAACATCGGCAGCGAGCCGAACAACGTCACGGTCGCCGAGATCGCGGAGCAGGTCGCCGAGGCGGTGGCCGGCTCACGCGTGGTGATCACCGGCGAGACGGGCGCCGACCCGCGCTCCTACCGGGTGGACTTCTCCCGGTTCCGCGCCGCGATACCCGGCTTCGACTGCGAGTGGCCGGTCAAGCGCGGCGCGCTCGAACTCGCCGACGCCTACCGGGCCCACGGGCTGACCCGGGACTCCTTCGAGCGGCGCTTCACCCGGCTCGCCGTGCTGCGCGCGGCGTCCGAGGCCGGTGCCGTGGACGAGACCCTGCGGTGGCGGTCGTGAACGAGCCGGGCAAGGAGATGTACGCGCTGGTGGAGCGGTTGTACCCGCTGTGCCGGAGCATCACGGGGGACGGCGTGCGCGCCACCCTGGACATCGTCGGCGAGTACCTGCCGCTCCAGGTGCACGAGGTGCCGACCGGGACGCCGGTGCTCGACTGGACGGTGCCACGGGAGTGGAACATCCGGGACGCCTACGTCGCCGACGCCGCCGGCGACCGGGTCATCGACTTCGCCGCCTCCAACCTGCACGTGCTCGGCTACAGCGTCCCGGTCGCCAGGACCATGCCGCTGGCCGAGCTCCGCGCCCACCTGCACACCCTGCCCGACCAGCCGGCCCTGGTCCCGTACCGCACCAGCTACTACGCGCCGACGTGGGGGTTCTGCCTGGCCCAGGAGGTCCTGGACGCGCTGCCGGAGGGCGACTACGAGGTGCGCGTCGACTCCACGCTCGCCGACGGCCACCTCACCTACGCCGAGCACGTGGTGCCCGGGCAGGTGCCCGACGAGGTGATCGTCTCCTGCCACGTCTGCCACCCGTCGCTGGCCAACGACAACCTGGCCGGCATCGCGGTGGCGACGTTCCTGGCCCGGGCGCTCGCGGAGCGAAGCCCGTACTACACCTACCGGTTCATCTACGCGCCCGGCACCATCGGGGCGATCACCTGGCTGGCCCGCAACGCGGAGCGGATCGACCGGGTCAGGCACGGGCTCGTGCTGGCCTGCGCGGGCGACTCCGGCTCGCTGACGTACAAGCGGAGCAGGCGCGGCGACGCGGAGATCGACCGGGTGCTGGAGCACGTGCTGACCACCTCCCAACGCCCGCACGGGATCCGGGAGTTCACCCCGTACGGCTACGACGAGCGGCAGTACTGCTCCCCCGGGTTCGACCTGGGCGTGGGCTCGCTCACCCGGACCCCGTACGCGGGCTACCCCGAGTACCACACCTCGGCGGACAACCTCGACCTCGTCTCCCCGGACGCGATGGCGGACACGCTCGCCGTCTGCCGCGAGGCGTTCGCCGTGCTCGACCGCAACCGGCGCTACCGCAACCTCAGCCCCTACGGCGAGCCGCAGTTGGGCCGGCGCGGGCTGTACGACGCGCTCGGTGGCAGAAGCGACACCAAGCAGGCGCAGATGGCCATGCTCTGGGTGCTCAGCCTCTCCGACGGCGAGCACGGCCTGCTGGACGTCGCCGAGCGGGCGGGGCTGCCGTTCGACACCGTCGCCGCCGCGGCCGACGCCCTGCGGGACGCCGGGCTGATCACGACGTGACACCGATGACGACCGAGGGCGAGGGCACCACGCCACCGAAGGCCCCGCCGGGCGAGGCCGGGCGGAGCGCCAAACGGGCCATGGTCGGCCGGCTGTCCTGGGGCCTGGCCGACCAGGCGGCCTCCAGCGTGTCCAACTTCGCGGTGGGCGTCTACGTGGCCCGCTCGCTCGGGCTGACCGCCTTCGGCGTGTTCAGCCTGGCCTGGGTGACCTACGGCGTGGTGCTCAGCGTCTCCCGCGGCCTGGCCACCGACCCCCTCGTGGTGCGCTTCAGCGGTGTGCCGGTGGCGTCCTGGCGCGTCGCGGTGGCCCGTTCGTCGGGTACCGCGCTCGGCGTCGGCGCGGCCGTCGGCGCGGTGTGCGTGGTCCTCGGGCTCGCCCTGGGTGGCCGGGTGGGGTTCGCCTTCGCCGGTCTGGGCGTCGTGCTGCCGGGGCTGTTGTTGCAGGACGCCTGGCGGTTCTCGTTCTTCGCCGCGGGCGACGGCCGCAAGGCGTTCGTGAACGACGTCGTGTGGGGCGTCGCCCTCGTGCCGGCCATGGTGGTCGCGGCCCGCGTGGGCAGCGTGACCGCCTACGTGCTCGCCTGGGGCGCCTCCGCCACGGTGGCCGCGGCGTACGGCTGCTACCAGTCCGGCATCCGGCCCCGGATGACCGGGGCCCGCGAGTGGCTGCGCGACCACCGCGACCTCGGCTACCGGTACCTGGCCGAGAACGTCGGCGTCAGCGGCGCGAGCCAACTGCGGGCGTACGGGCTCGGCGCGATCGTCGGCGTCGGCGCGGTGGGGGTCATCCGGGGCGCCGAGCTGCTGCTCGGCCCGTTCCTCGCCGTGCTGATGGGGCTCTCGCTGGTCACCGTCGCGGAGGCGGCACGAGTGCTGCGGCGGGCCCCGGAGCGCCTGGGCAGGTTCTGCCTCGCGCTGGGCGGCGGGCAGGCCGTCGCCGCGCTGCTGTGGGGCGCGGCGCTGCTCCTCGTACCCGACCGGCCCGGCGAGCTGGTGCTCGGCGACGTCTGGGACTCCGCGTCGGCGATCATCTGGCCGGTCACCCTCGGCGTCGCGGGCGCCGGTCTCGGCACCGGCGCGGCGGCCGGACTGCGCGCGCTCGCCGCGGCCCGGCGCAGCCTGCGCTGCCAACTGTTCGCCTCCGCCTGCTACGTCACCGGCGGGCTCGGCGGCGCGGTCGTGGCCGGCACGGCCGGCTCGGCCTGGGGCGTCGCCGCAGCCGCCGCGTGCGGCTCCGCCGCGTGGTGGCTGCAGTTGCGCTCCGCCCTGCGCGAGCGCCACCAGAACACCCTTCGTGAAGTGAGGACGTCATGACTGTCTCTGGCCGCACTCCCCGGCTGAGCATCGGCCTGCCCGTGTACAACGGCGAGGAGTACCTCGCGGAGTCGCTGGACGCCCTGCTCGGCCAGACCTACGAGGACTTCGAACTGGTCATCACCGACAACGCCTCGACCGACGGAACGCGCGACATCTGCCGCGCGTACGCCGCGCGGGACTCGCGCGTCCGCTACCTCCGGCTGCCCCGCAACATCGGCGCCGCGCCGAACCACAACCACGTGTTCACCCAGTGCCGCGGCGAGCTGTTCAAGTGGGCCTCGCACGACGACCTGTACGCCCGTGACCTGCTGCGGCGCTGTGTGGAGGCGCTGGACGAGCGGCCGGAGGTGATCCTCGCCCACGCCGACCAGGCGGTCATCGACGGCGACGGCAAGGTGAAGGTCCCGTACGCGTACACGCTCGACACCGCCTCGCCGCGCGCGCCCGAGCGCTTCCGCAGCATGCTCTTCGAGCCCGGCGGCGACGACTTCTACGGGGTGATCCGGGCCGACGTGCTGCGCCGGGTGAAGCCGCACGACAGCTACCACCACGCGGACCGCACGTTCGTCGCCGAGATCGGCCTGCACGGGCCGTTCCACCAGGTGCCGGAGCTGCTGTACTTCCGCCGCGACCACCCCACGCGCGCCGAGCGGGCGAACCCCTCCAAGCGCTCCCGGTGCGTCAACCTGGACCCGCGCCGCGCGGGGCCGTTGCACCCGACGCCCCGGCTGCTCGCCGAGTACGTCGGCGGCTTCGTCTCGGCGATCCGGCGGGCGCCGCTGTCCTCGGCCGACCGGCGCGCGTGCTACGGCCACCTGGCCGCGTGGATGGCCAGCCGGGCCCGGCCGGGCGCGGGCGAGCGGGTCGAGGACCGGGCCCCGGTCGACCCGGCCGAGCTCACGGTCTCCGTCGACGCGCTCGTCGCCGGCCGCGACGGGGGCCGGGCATGACGTCCGCGAGGCGGACTCCGGTGCGTGTCGGGCTGTTCGGCCTGCTCGGCTCCGGCAACGTCGGCAACGACGGCTCGCTCGAAGCGGTGCTCGGCTACCTCACCGCCGAGCACCCGGGGGCGGTCGTGGACGCGATGTGCGGCGGAGCCGATGACGTCGCGCTCCGCTACCGGATTCCCGCCACGCGGCTGAACTGGTACCGCGGCGAGTACCGGACCGCGTCCCGCGCGGGCGCCATCGCCGCCAAGGGGGTGGGCAAACTCGTCGACGCCGCCCGCACCGCCGGTTGGGTGCGCCGGCACGACGTGGTCATCGTGCCGGGCACGGGCGTCCTGGAGACCACGCTGCCGCTGCGGCCGTGGGGCTTCCCGTACTCGCTGTTCCTGCTCTGCGCGGCCGGCCGGCTGCTCGGCACCCGGGTCGCGCTGGTCAGCGTCGGCGCCGGCCGGATCGGCAACCGGCCGACCCGGGCCCTGGTGCGCTGGTCGGCGCGGCTCGCCGGCTACCGGTCGTACCGGGACGCCATGTCCCGCGACGCGATGCGGGCGACGGGCGTGGACACCGCGCGCGACGGCGTCTACGAGGACCTCGTGTTCGCCCTCCCGACGCCGGCGGCGGGCCTCGCGTCGGGGCCGTCGGGGCCGTCGGGGCCGCCCGGCACCGTGTGCGTCGGCGTCATGGCGTTCCACGGCGGCAACGACGACCGCGCCAGGGCCGAGGAGATCCACCGCCGCTACCTCGACGGGACGACCGCGTTCGTGCGCGCCCTGGTCGCGGACGGCAGGCCGGTCCGGCTGCTCACCGGCGACGAGGTCGACCGGCCGGTGGTCGCCGCGATCCTCGACGCGGTGGACTCACCCCTGGTCACCGCGGCCGAGACGGCCTCGCTCGCCGACCTGATGAAGGAGATGGCGGTCGCCGACGCCGTGGTGGCGACCCGCTACCACAACCTGATCTGCGCGCTGAAGGTCGGCACACCGACGCTCGCGCTCAGCTACTCGGGCAAGAGCGACGCGCTCATGGCCCGGATGGGTCTCGGCACCTACTGCCACCCCGCCCGCGACGTTGACGCCGGCCGGCTGCTCGCACAGTTCCGGGCGCTTGAGCGGCGGTCGGCCGAGCTACGGCGGACCCTCGCCGAACGGAACGTGGCCGCCGCCCGGCGCGTCGAGCGCCAGTTCGCCGCCCTGACCGAGTCCCTGTTCCCGGCGACCGACCACGCCCCTGCCACGCGGGAGACCCCATGAAAGCGACCGAGGTCCCGGAGATCACCGGCGCCTACCTCTTCGAACCGACGCCCCACGCCGACGAACGCGGCTTCTTCTGCCGCACCTTCGACGCCGACGTGGTCCGCTCGGTGGGCCTGGACCCGAACGCGTTCGTCCAGGACAGCCTGTCGCGCTCGGTCCGGGGCGTGCTGCGCGGCCTGCACCTGCGCTCGGGCGCCGGCGAGGCGAAGCTGGTGCGCTGCTCGTACGGGAGGATCTTCGACGTCGTCGTGGACCTGCGGCCCGGCTCGCCCACCTACCTGGGCCGGGGCCTGTTCGAGCTGTCCGACGCCACCCAGACCACGCTGTACGTGCCGGCGGGCTGCGCGCACGGCTTCCAGGCGCTGACCGACGTCGCCGACGTCTCGTACCGGATCGACCGCCCGCACGACCCGGCCGAGGACGTGACCATCGCCCACGACGACCCGCGGCTCGCCATCCCCTGGCCGCTGCCGGCCACGTCGATGTCCGCGCGGGACCGGCGGGCGCCGAGCCTGGCCGAGGCCCTGACCCACGAGGAGGGTTGAGGCGCCGTGACACCTCCAGCCGAAGAGTTCCCGCTGCCCCGGTCGCGTGAGGCCAACGAGCGGCTGCACGCCCTGGTCCCCGGCGGCGCGCACACCTACGCCAAGGGCGACGACCAGTACCCCGCGGACCTGGCCCCGATCATCAGCCACGGTCGCGGCGCCCACGTGTGGGACGTCGACGGCAACCGCTACCTCGAGTACGGCTCGGGACTGCGGTCGGTCAGCCTCGGTCACGCCCACCCGCGCGTGGTCGAGGCGGTGCGGCGGGAACTGGACCGAGGCAGCAACTTCGTCCGCCCGTCCATCGTGGAGGTGGAGGCCGCGGAGCGCTTCCTGGCCACGGTGAGGACCGCCGAGATGGTGAAGTTCGCGAAGAACGGCTCCGACGCCACCACCGCCGCCGTGCGGCTGGCCCGTGCCGTCACCGGGCGCCCGCTGGTGGCCGTCTGCGACGCGCACCCGTTCTTCTCGGTCGACGACTGGTTCATCGGCACCACACCGATGTCCGCCGGCGTGCCGGCCGCGACCACCGAACTCACCGTGACCTTCCCGTACGCGGACCTGGCGGCCACCGAGGAGATGCTCGCCCGCCACCAGGGGCAGGTCGCCTGCCTGATCCTCGAACCCGCCAGTCAGACCGAACCCCCGCCCGGTTACCTCGCCGGGCTGCGCGCGCTGGCCGACCGGCACGGCTGCGTCCTGGTCTTCGACGAGATGATCACTGGTTTCCGCTGGTCCGAGGCGGGCGCCCAGGGCCTGTACGGCGTCGTGCCCGACCTGTCCACCTTCGGCAAGGCGCTGGGCAACGGGTTCGCCGTCGCCGCGCTGGCCGGGCGCCGCGCACTCATGGAACGGGGCGGGCTGCGCCACCCCGGCGAGCGGGTGTTCCTGCTGTCCACCACGCACGGCGCGGAGACGCACGCGTTGGCCGCCGCGATGGCCGTGCTCACCACCTACGTCGAGGAGGGCGTCACCGCGCGACTGCACGCCATCGGCGAGCGGTTGGCCGCCGGCGTCCGGGACGCGGCGGCCGGCGCGGGCGTCGGTGACCACCTTCTCGTCCGGGGCCGGGCCAGCAACCTGGTCTTCGCCACCCTCGGCACGGACCTGCGGCCCTCGCAGGAGTACCGCACCCTGTTCCTGCGCCAACTCATCGCGGGCGGGGTGCTGGCCCCGTCGTTCGTGGTGAGCAGCGCGCTCAGCGACGCCGACGTCGACCGCACCGTGGACGTGGTGGCCCAGGCGTGCGCGGTGTACCGGAAGGCGGTGGACGCCGGCGACCCCACGCCCTGGCTGGCCGGGCGGCCGGTGAAGCCGGTCTTCCGCCGGCTGGTCTGAGGCGCGGTGACGCCCGTCAACCGTGCCCGCGCCGGGCGGCGTCGGCCGCCCGGTCGACCAGCCACGCCGTCGCCGGCACCACCGCGAGCGCCGCGCACCAGCCGCCGAGCACGTCGGTCGGGTAGTGCGCGCCCAGCGCGACCTGCGCCCACCCCATCGCGGCACCGGCGACCAGCGTCAGGGTGAGGGTGAGGAGGGTGCCGGCCGTCGCGCCGAGCCGGAGCCGGCCGGCCACGAGCAGCGCCACCACGAGGGCGAAGGCGGTACAGAAGGCGGTGTGCCCGCTCGGGTAGGACAGGTTGTCACCGTGGATGGTGCGCCCCACCAGCGGCTTGAGCAGCCGCGTCGTCGCCACGGCCAGCCCGACGCCGACCACCACGAGCACCGCCGCGCGCGGCCACCGCAGCACCAGACAGCCCGCCACGGCGAGGCCGACCAGCGTGGCCGCCCCGGCGGGCTCCCCCCAGAAGTCGACGGCCAGCGCGACGGACCGCCACCGGGGTCGCACGTCCTCCGCCGCCACCGAGAACCGCGCGTCCACCCAGCCTGGCCCGCCGTCGCCCGCGTACCAGACGCCGATGACGACGACGACCAGCGCGGCGACGGCCGCGATCAGCCCGAGCCGCGCGCGGAGCGCTACGGGCAGCACCGCGGGCGCCGGCCGGCCGACGCGTTCAGGATCATCCAACAGTCGCACGCCGTCAGCCTTTCAGTTGCCGACCCCGCGTGCCGACCCCGCGCCGCACGCGTAACGGCACCGGCCCGCCGGGATGACGCTCCCCGACGGGCCGGTGCGCTGGTGCCCGAGGTGTTACCGGGCATGGGGCGAGCGGGTGTTACCGGGTGCGGTAGGCGTCGTAGACGGCCTGGCTCACCGTGTTGCCCTGCTTGTCACTGGCGTTCGCCTTGAACGAGACGCTCTTGCCAGCGCCCGGGTTCTTCACGGTCACCTTGCCACCGCTGACGGCCAGCTTCTTCCAGTGCGCGCCCTTGTCGTAACTGACGTACACCGCCAGCGACTTGAGGTTCTTACCGGCGGCCGAGCCCTGCACCGTGACCGGGACCTTGACCGTCGCCCCCGCCTTGGCGGTGCTGTCGAGGGCCAGGGTGGGCGTGAAGCGCACCACCGAGGTCGGCAGCTTCACCTCACCGGTGCTCTTCTTCGAGGAGAAGGTCCAGTCGCCGGTGACCTTGGTGGAGACGTTGGCGACCCCACTGCGGGTGACCGAGGTGCTGAGCTTGTAGGTGGCCGCTCCGGCCGGCACCGTGAACGCCTCGGCACCGGTGAGCGGGTCAGTGTTGCTGCCGACCTTCTTGCCGTTGCGGTAGAGGGTGGTCCGCGCCGTGTCGTGCGTCGTGTAGCCGCTGTTGTTCCTGCCGTCGGCGAAGAGCGGAAGGACGCCGTACAGGTCGTTGCCCTCGCGGAAGATACCCTCGTTCGCGCTCACCTTGGGCCCGAACACCCCGACATTGAGCTGCTGGGTGTAGGACTTGCCCGGGGTCAGCCGGAGTTCGGCGGTGCTGTAGACGGCCTCGTAGTCGTCCTCGGCGTTGTACTGGTCGAGGTTCACCTCCCACCGCGGCCCCTTGCCGTTGACGTAGAGGGTTGCGGTGTGCGGCAGCTTGGTGGGGATGCCGACCGCCCACGTACTCGAGTTGCCGATGAGGGGGAAGGTGAGCAGGGCGCCGGTCTTCTTCGGAGCCGGGGCGCCCAGCCTGGCGGTGATCTTGGCGAGGTCGGCGGGCTTGGCGTGCCGGACGAACCCGGTCGGCGCCTTGGTGACGGAACCGCCGTAGGCCACGTGGTACGTGGGGCCGTTCTCCCCCGCTGGAAGCTGTTGGTGAACTTCTGGGTCAGCTCGCCAGCCGGGACGGCCGGGCCGAGGTGGGCGGTCCTGAACTTCGCGAAGGACTCCAGCAGGTAGCCGTAGCCGAAGGACACCTTCTCCCCGGTGACGCCGATCTCCGCGTAGGCGAGCAGCGAGGTGGTATCCCGTGCCGGAACGCTCACGTCAACGGGCTTGGTGGTGCGCGCGTCGAGGGTCACCGTGGTGTTCTTGTCGACGACCAGCTTGGGCTGGTTGATCCAGTCGATGCTCTCGTCGCTGCCGCTGATCGAGCCGGTGAGCAGGTAGCGGCCCTTGGGAACCCGGACCTTGCCGTCCTTGCTGGTCTCGTCGACACCGAAGGTCTGGCCAGCGCCGAGGCCGCTGATCCCGTCCAGCGCGCTGCTGAAGGACTGCGCGGGCTTGCCGTCCCGACCGACGTGCTTGAGGGTCACGTCGTACGACTCGACCTCGCGCTCCACGGCGGCGGCGGTGCGCACGGTCTGCCCACCGCCTGTCGCGGTCACCCGCGCGCTGTACGAGCCGTCAACGGTGCCACCCAGCCGGGTGTCGACGGTGACGGAGGTGGTCGCCGTGCCGCCCGCTGGGATCGTGAGCTGCTTGTCCTTGGCGGTGAAGAAGCCGGCGGGAGCGGGCTTCTCGTCGGGACCCGTACCGGTCAGCGCCACGTCCACGGTGACCGGCTTGTCGCCCAGGTTGCGGTAGGTCAGCTTCCTGGCCTGCGGCTTGTCGTCGTGGTGCGGCCACTGCTGCTTGCCGAAGGAGAGCGAGGCCGGCTCGGCGACCACCGTCTGCGTGATGGCCTGGCGCAGGTCGATGCGGCCGGTGCCCTGTTCGAAGGCGGTGTACTTGCCGGGGGTCGTGGAAGCGACCAGCGTGGCCTTGATCCGCTCACCGCTCCAGTCCGGGTGCTGCTGGGCCAGGATCGCCGCGGCACCCGCGGCGTGCGGGGCGGACATGGAGGTGCCGGAGATCGCCACGTAGCCGTCGGCGACCGGAGTGCCTCCCTCGGCGATCTGGCTGCCGGGCGCCGCCGCGGCGCCGATGTCCACACCGGGCGCGGTCACATCGGGCTTGATGGCACCGTCCCCCACCCGGGGGCCCCGACTGGAGAAGCTGGCCAGCTCGTCCTTCTTGTCGACGGCGCCCACGGTCAGCGCGGCGTCCGCGCTGCCCGGAGAGCCGACGGTACCGGCGCCGAACTCGCCCTCGTTGCCCGCCGAGATGGCGAAGAGCACGCCCTGCTCGGCCGAGAGCTTGTTGACCGCGGTCTCCAGCGGGTCGAGGCCGGGCGCGTCCGTCCCACCGAGGCTGAGGTTGACCACGTCGGCCTTCTCGGCCGCCGCCCACTCCAGGCCCGCGACGATGCCCGAATCCTCGCCGAACCCCTCGTCGTTCAGTACCTTGCCGTCAAGGATCTTCGCACCGGAGGCGACGCCCCGGTACTTGCCGCCGGACTTCGCGCCGGTACCGGCCGCGGTGGAGGCCACGTGGGTGCCGTGACCCACCCGGTCCTTGGTGTCGACGGCGTCGGTGAAGTTCTTCTCGGCGACCTGCTGCCCGACCAGGTCCGGGTGCGTCTGGTCGACACCGGTGTCCAGCACGGCGATTTTGGTGCCCTTGCCGTCGAAGCCGGCCTTCCACGCCGCGGGCGCGCCGATCTGCGGCACGCTCTTGTCCAGCGTGGCCTTACGGATACCGTCCAGCCACACCTTCGCCACCCCGGGGGCGGCCGTTCGGTGCGTGGCGCCGCGGGGCACGTCGGTCAGCGCCTCCCAGGCGGCCGAGGCGTGCTCGGGCGAGGCCGTCACCGCGTCGGCGCCCAGCACCGGAAGCGAACGCCGCACCTTCGTGCCCTCGGCGGCCCGGAGCTTCGCCTTGGCGGCGGGCCGCTCGCCCTGGTAGGCCACGATGAGCCGCACCCCGGCACGCTGACTGGCCACGTACTCCGGCCGGCTCAGCGTCGTCACGTCGAACAGCCGCTTGTCCACCGTGCCCCGGGAGATCAGGCGACGCGCGTCACGCGGGATCACGTACGCGTGCCCGCCCCGCCGCTCCACCTGAACGGGTACGTGCTCGCGCCCCTCGGCCGGCCGGATGGCGACCGGGTTGCCCTTGGCGTCGACCGCGACCCGGTCACCGGTGACGAGGGTGACCCAGGTGCGGGCACCACCGGCCCCGCGCTCCTGCCCCGTCCGCTTGCCGTCTGTCGTGGCGGCGGATCCTTCCCGCGCCACAGCGGTCGGGGTGGTCAACCCCGCCGCGAGCGCGGTGGCGGCAACGACGGCCACCCCCGCGCCCCACACAGCTCTTCTTCCTGTACGCAACTTTCCCCCCAATGAGGACAGCTCACGAGAAGGGCCCCACAGGCCCCTCACATCGAGTGCGTGCACAGGCGAGTATGTGCCGGATCGCGGCACCCACCCGCGAGTGTGGCGGAAAAGCCAAGTGCGCCTGAAAGAAAAGGACTTGAAAGCGTTGGTGGGCATCTGGTGTGTTGCCGCCGTGTGGCGTTGCGGGGGGTCGGATTCCGGTACGGCCAGGTCAGGGGCGGTATGGCGCACCCTGCTCCCTCAGCGGGACATGCGGGAATCCCCGGCCGGCCGCCGCTGGCCCGGCCACATGTCGTCGTACGCGGCGTCGAAGAACCGCACCTGCGGCCCGCGCAGCGCGGACGCGTCGGCCAGCTCGCCCCGGGCCGCCTCGGCGAGGTGGGTCGCGTAGCGATAGGCGGCACCCCGCAGGGGCTCGCTCCTGGCCGACAGGTCGATCTCCGCCTGCGCGAGCCACAGGTCGTCGACGAGTCGGTCGAGCGCGGGGGTGGCCGCGCTGGCGCCGGCGGGCGGGGACGTGAACGCCGTCTTCTCCACCTGCCACGCGATGCTCAGAAACCGCAGGATCACGTTCTTCAGCTCCGCGCGGTGCGCGGCTGCCTCCTGGATCTCCACCTGCCGGTTGCTCGCCCGAGACACCAGGTACTGGCCGAACAGCGACCCACCCGCGCCCAGCACCACACCCGCCAGGGACAACAGCGCCGGCCCCAGATTTCCCCAAGATCCCATGGCACGAGTCTGCCAACTCGCCACGGGGACCGACCGAACCAGCCGCCCGCACCACCCGCCGGCGGACCGGGCGCGGCTCGACGGACGGAAATCGGTTGTGCGCCGGCCCGCGCAGCGGTTTCCATGGGCGTGGCAAGGGGCACCGGCACGGCGTCGGGCCCTCCGAAGAGGTGGTGTTGTATGCCCAGGGCGTCGCGGAACGGATCTCGCGTACGAGGACGGTCCGCACCGGTGACGTCTGGACCCGGCCGACGCGTTCGGCCCGGTCGAGGCTGACCGGCTCCGCACGGACTCCCCTACGCGAGCGGCGTACCTCGCGGCGGCCAACCCGGCCGCCCCTGGACCGCGTTCGCGACGTGCCGCACCTCGGCGCGCGCGACACGCTCCGCACGTGACGCACACTGCCAGGAGTCCCCTCGCATGACCCGACCCAGCAAGCGGGAGCGCGCCGCACACGGCCGCTCCCGGAACGCCACCTCGTTCCGTTGTCTCCACTGCGGCCTCGACATCTCCATGAGCGCCGTGGGCACCAACCATCGCAACCACTGCCCGCACTGCCTGTGGAGCCGACACCTCGACACCACCCCGGGCGACCGGGCCGCCGACTGCGGCGCCCGGATGGAGCCGCTGGCCATCACCGTGCGCGGTGACGGCGAGTGGGTGATCATCCACCGGTGCACCGGCTGCGGCGTGCTGCACGCCAACCGCACGGCGGGCGACGACAACGCCCTGCCGCTGACCCGGCTCGCCGTACGCCCACTGGCCCAGCCGCCGTTCCCCTTCGAGCGGCTGGCCGGCCTGTGAGCCGCTGACCGCGCGACGGGCCCGGCGACCCCACCCAGGGGCCGCCGGGCCCTTTTCCGTCGCGTTCGGCCGCCCCGTCGCGCCGTACGGGGGCAGGAGCGACCCACGGGCATCGTTCAGCGGGGAGACGCCTCGATCGCGAATCCGTGGCGCTCGCCGTCGGCGAGGAACGAGGCGAGCGCGCCGCCCTGTTCGGCCACGGCGGTACGGTCGGCGCGGGAGAAGGCGCGCAACGGGGTGACCGTGACCGTGCCGTCCCGGACGCTCCACGTGGCGGCGACCCGGCCGTCCACCAGGACGAAGCGGGCGCCGGTGACGGACAGGCCGCGGTGGGCGTCGTCGATGATCCGGCCACGGTCCTGGTAGCCGAGGACGGCGTTGTCGAAGGCGGGCAGGAACCGCACCGGCGCGGGCGTCTCGGGGTCGGGGCGTGGCGCGCCGGGGAGGTCGAGCAGTTCCCGGCCGCGCTCGTCGCGGAAGGTGACCAGCTCGTCCCGCAGGGCCGCGAGGGCGGTCGGCAGCCCGGCCAGGCCGCACCAGGCGCGCACGTCGGCGGAGGCGGCGGGCCCGAACGCGGCCAGGTAGCGCCGCACCAGCGCCTGGCCGACCGGGTCCGAGCCGGTGCGCGGCAGCGGGTCCACCTCGCGGCCGAGCCAGGACGCGAGCGGCGCGTTGCGCACCCCCGCCCGGACGCGCCACAGCCCGCGCGGCGGCATCTGCACCACCGGGACGAGCGCGGCGATGACCACCTCGCCGAGCGCCCGTGGGCCCGGCTCGGGCCACCGTTCGGCCAGCGCCCGGCCGAGGTCGGCCATCGAACGCGGCCCGCCGTCGGCCAACAGGGCGCGGCCCGCCGCCGCGAGCTCGTCGAGGTCCACTCCGGCGAGTTCGCGACGGTAGGCCCCGACGGACCGTTGCCGGAGCATGGCGTCGTGCCGCGCCCGCCAGGCCAGTGCGTCGTCCGCGGTGACCAGGTGCACCGTGCGGCGCATGAGGTGGGTGCGTACCACGCGTCGCTCGGTCAGCAGGTCCGAGAGCGTGTGCGGGTCGAACGCGCGCAGCCGGGACCACAGCCCGACGAAGGGTTCCTGCGGCTCCTGGGCCTGGAGGCCGCCCAGGTGCGCGACGGCGTCGACGGCCGGCAGGTCGGCGCGGTCGAGGAGCAACTGTCGGGCGAGCGTGGCGCGGTTGAGCGCCCGGGTGTCCAACACGGTCATCGCGGCCCCTCCACCGCCCGCACGTCACCGCTGCCCCCGGCCGCCACCGGGCGCGGCCCGGCGGCCGTGCGCGCGGCGGGGCCGCCGGCCCGGCCGCCGGCCCGGCGGGAGCGGGGCGCGGCGGTCGGGGTGACGGGTTCTTCCTGGTTGTTCTCGTCGTGATGCACGGCCCCACGATGGCAGGCCATGAGGACAGGATGTGTCCGCTGTGGTCGCGTGATCGCGGGAGGTGCGGCGGGCCCCCGGGGCCGTGGCGCGCGGAGCCTGCCGCTCGTACGGGGGCGGCCGTGGCCCTGCCTGCCAGGCTCCCCCGGGTCGCACGCGCGCTGCCCGTACGCGCGATCCGGGAGGTGGCTACGCGTCGATGCGCGACCGGTCCAACGTCGCCGCCGAGCCGGCGATGAACTCCTTGCGCGGCGCCACGTCGTTGCCCATCAGCAGGTCGAAGACGCGCTCCGCGGCGTCCAGGTCGGAGAGGTTGATCCGGCGCAGGGTGCGGCGGCGCGGGTCCATCGTGGTCGCCGCCAGTTGGTCGGCGTCCATCTCGCCGAGCCCCTTGTAGCGCTGGATCGAGTCCTTGTACCGGACGCCCTGGCGTCGCAACTCCGCGAGCGTGTCGCGCAGTTCGCGGTCGGAGTAGGTGTAGACGTACCTGTCCCGGCCCTTCCCGGGCTGGGTGATCTCGACGCGGTGCAGCGGCGGGACCGCGGCGAAGACCCGGCCGGCCTCGACCATCGGCCGCATGCAGCGGTGGAACAGCGTGAGCAGCAGGCAGCGGATGTGGGAGCCGTCCACGTCGGCGTCCGGTCATCATGATGATCTTGCCGTAACGGGCCTGGTCCAGATCGAAGGTGCGGCCCGAGCCCGCACCGATGACCTGGATGATCGCGCCGCACTCGGCGTTGCGCAGCATGTCGGCCGCCGACGAGCGCCGCACGTTCAGGATCTTGCCCCGGATCGGCAGCAACGCCTGGAACTCGGAGTCGCGGGCGAGCTTGGCCGTCCCCAGGGCGGAGTCACCCTCGACGATGAGCAGTTCGCCGCGGTCGACGTCACCGCTGCGACAGTCGGCGAGCTTGGCCGGCAGCGCGGAGGACTGGAGGGCGGTCTTCCGGCGCTGGACCTCCCTGTGCTGGCGGGCCGCGACACGCGTGCGGGCGGCGGCGACGACCTTGTCCAGCACGGCGCGGGCCTGGGCCGAGGTGTCGCGCCTGGTGGACGCGAGGAACGCCGCCAGCTCCCTCGCGACCACCTGGTGCACGACGCGGCGGGCGGCCGGCGTGCCGAGCACCTCCTTGGTCTGGCCCTCGAACTGCGGCTCGGCCAGCCGCACGGTCACCACGGCGGTGAGGCCCTCAAGGGCGTCGTCCCTGACGACGTCGGCCTCGGCGACCCGCAGCAGCTTCCTGGCGCGCAGGGCCTCGTTCATCGTCCGGGTGACGGCCCGCTCGAAGCCGGCGACGTGGGTGCCGCCCTTGGGCGTGGCGATGACGTTGACGAAGGACTTCACGGTCGTGTCGTAGCCGGTGCCCCAGCACAGGGCCACGTCCACGCCGAGTTCGCGGCTGACCTCGGCGGGCGTCGAGCGGCCGTGCTCGTCCAGGACCGGGACGGTCTCTCGGAACGTGCCCCGGCCGGTGAGGCGGAGCACGTCGCACAGGGGCCTGTCGCCGGTGAGGTACGCGCAGAACTCGCCGATCCCACCCTCGAAGCGGAAGGACTCCTCGCCCTTGCCGCCGTCCGGGCCGAGGCCGTACGCGTCCCGGACGACGAGGGTCAGGCCCGGCACCAGGAAGGCCGTCTGGCGGGCCCGTTGGTGCAGCGCGTCGAGGCGGAGCCGGGCGTCCGGCGGGAAGATCTGCGGGTCGGCCCAGAAACGCACCCGGGTGCCCGTGCGCGACGCGGGGATCTCGGCCGTTCGGCGCAGGCCCGGGGCCGGGGTGAAGGGGGCGCCGGGCCCCGGGCCGGCGTACCTGCCGGGGGTGCCGCGGTGGAAACTCATGGCGTGGGTGTGGCCGTGCCGGTCGATCTCGATGTCGAGCCGCGCGGAGAGGGCGTTGACCACGCAGGCACCGACGCCGTGCAGGCCGCCGGAGGCCGCGTAGGAGCCGCCGCCGAACTTCCCGCCGGCGTGCAGCCGGGTGTAGGCGATCTCGACGCCGGACAGGCCGGTGCGGGGCTCGACGTCGACGGGGATGCCACGGCCGTTGTCGGTGACCTCGACCGAGCCGTCCTCGTGCAGGACGACCTCGACGCGGTCGCAGTACCCGCCCAGGGCCTCGTCCACGGAGTTGTCGATGATCTCCCACAGGCAGTGCGTCAGGCCCCGACTGTCGCTGGAGCCGACGTACATGCCGGGGCGTTTGCGCACGGCCTCAAGTCCTTCCAGGACCATGAGGTGCCGTGCGGTGTAGTCGGAGCCGTCTTGTGGTGGGTTGGCCGTGGGTGCGGAGTTGGGCGCGGGTGCGGATTTGGGCGCGGGTGTGGCGGGGGACGTGCGCACGCGGTGCTCTCCTCGGCGGCGGTCGCGGGGGCGGGGCCCCGGGCCCGGGGGGCCCGGGGAGCGTCAGATGTCGAGGAAGCGGACGTCCTTGGCGTTGCGCTGGATGAAGTGGCGGCGCGCCTCGACGTCCTCGCCCATCAGGACGGAGAACAGGTCATCGGCGAAGGCCGCGTCGTCCAGGGTGACCTGGCCCAGGACCCGGTGGTCGGGGTCCATGGTGGTCACGCGCAACTCCTCGGCGTTCATCTCGCCCAGGCCCTTGAAGCGCTGGATGGAGTCGTCCCTGACCCGGCGGCCGGCCTGCCGGCCCCGTTCGATGAGGACGTCGCGTTCGCGGTCGGAGTAGGCGTACTCCACGTGCTCCCGGCTCCACTTGATCTTGTAGAGCGGGGGGCGGGAGAGGTAGACGTGGCCCCCTTCGATCAGCGGTCGCATGAAGCGGAAGAGGAAGGTGAGCAGCAACGTGTTGATGTGCTGGCCGTCGACGTCGGCGTCCGCCATCAAGATGATCTTGTGGTAGCGGAGCCTGGTGATGTCGAAGTCCTCGTGCACGCCCACGCCGAACGCGGAGATGATCGCCTGCACCTCCTGGTTGTGCAGGATCCTGTCGATCCGGGCCTTCTCGACGTTGAGGATCTTGCCGCGGATGGGCAGGATCGCCTGGTACCGCGGGTCACGGCCGGACTTGGCCGAGCCGCCGGCGGAGTCACCCTCGACGATGAAGATCTCGCACCGCGCCGGGTCGTTGGACTGGCAGTCGCTCAACTTGCCCGGCAGCGACGCCGTCTCAAGCAGGCCCTTGCGGCGGGTCAGGTCGCGCGCCCTGCGGGCCGCGACCCGGGCGGTCGCCGCCTGGAGGGCCTTGCGCACGATGTCGGCCGCCTCGTTCGGATTGCGGTCAAACCAGTCGGTCAGCCGCTCGTGCACCACCTTCTGCACGAAGGTCTTCGCCTCGGTGTTGCCGAGCTTGGTCTTGGTCTGGCCCTCGAACTGCGGCTCGCCCAACTTGACCGAGATGATCGCGGTCAGACCCTCGCGGATGTCCTCACCGGCGAGGTTGTCGTCCTTCTCGCGCAGCAGCCTCCGCTCCCGCGCGTAGCGGTTGACGACGGTGGTCAACGCCGTGCGGAAGCCCTCCTCGTGGGTGCCGCCCTCGTGGGTGTGGATGGCGTTGGCGTACGAGTAGACGCTGTCGGTGTACTGGGTGTTCCACTGCATCGCGACCTCGACCGACAGCAGGCGCTCGGGGTCCTCGGCGCCGACGGAGATCACCGAGGGGTGCACCGGCTCCCCCTTGCGGGCGCCCAGGTGGGCGACGAAGTCGGTGATGCCGCCGGCGTAGCGGTACGCGACCGTCTTGGCCGCCCGCTCCGCGACGGCGTCCGAGCCGACCTCGTCGGGCGCGGCCGTCGCGCGCGCGGAGGGACGTTCGTCGGTCAGGGTCAGGGTGAGCCTTCGGTTGAGGAACGCCATCTCCTGGAAGCGCCTGGCCAGCGTCTCGAAGGAGAAGTGGGTGGTCTCGAAGATCGCGCCGTCCGCCCAGAACGTCAGCGACGTGCCGGTCCGGGAGGTGGTCTCGTGGCGGACGAGCGGTCCGGCGGGGGCGCCGTTCGCGTAGTCCTGCGTCCACCGGTGGCCCTCGGTCCAGATCTCCACCGCCAGCCGGGTCGACAGGGCGTTGACCACGGACAGGCCCACGCCGTGCAGGCCGCCGGAGACCGCGTACCCCCCGCCGCCGAACTTCCCACCCGCGTGCAGCACGGTCAGCACCACCTCGACGGCCGGCCGCCGCTCCACCGGATGCGTGCCCACGGGGATGCCCCGGCCGTTGTCGACCACCCGCACGCCACCGTCGGCCAGGATCGTCACGTCGATCCGGTCGGCCACCCCGGCCAGCGCCTCGTCCACGGAGTTGTCCACCAACTCCTGCACGAGGTGGTGCAGTCCCCGCTCCCCCGTGGAGCCGATGTACATCCCGGGCCGCTTGCGCACGGCGTCGAGGCCGTCCAGGACGGTGATCGCGTTGGCGTCGTACGCCGCGACCCCGGCCTGGCCGAGCCGCTCAGCTCCGGTGGCGTTGGCGTCGGCGCCGGTACGGGTGTCGTAAGTGGTCACAGATGCTCTCTTTCGGGCATGACAGACCGCGCTCTGGCACCGCGGTGCGGGAGAGCGGTCAAAGACCTGGCGGAAACGGAACACGGCAACACGAAGAGGCCCCACGAGCCCTGCGAACTCGGGACCAGTCACCGTCGGAACGGCCTTCACGATACCGAAGATGCCACCCACACCCGGACCGAGAAGGCGGCCATGCGGCCTTGTAGCCCGCTTTCTCTCCGGCGCCCCATCCCCCCTGCGCCGAGCCCGCGAAGACGCGACAGAGAGGCGCACAGCGGCTTTCCTGGTGCCTTGTCGCGCCGGGCTCAAGACGCTTTCTTCCGGCCGGCCCGGCGAGCGCGTCCCCGTACCGCGTGCCGCCGGGCCGCCGGCACGCGGCGGCGGCAACCCGGCTCGGCGCGGGGTCGGGGGCGCCGCTCAGCGGGCGGGGTCGGGGGCGGGGGCGCCACTCGACGGCTGGGCGTCCGGGGTCGCGTCAGAAGGAGCCCCTGCCCCGAGAAAGTGACCCGCGGGTCCCGGAGCGCCTCGCGAAGGTGCTCGACCACGCCCGCGCCGAACACCCGAGCATCGGCTTCCGCAGCGCGGAGGAGTTCGGCCAGGCCCCGGTGGAAGCCCGGGAGCAGGCGGCCAGGACCCCTCCCGAGCGCGGGGACCTAGCATCGGCGGGCATCGACCGGGAGGAGACAGGAGGAGACAGGGTGACGGCGATCCCGGCAAACCAGGTCAGCCTGCTGCCACGGGGGTTCGGCAGCCTGAGCCGCACGGCACCCGTGGCCCCGCCGGACACGCTCTTCGTGCTGGGCGCGAACGGCGGCATGCGGGTGGCGCCCGACGCGTACTTCAGGCTGCTGTTCGGGCGCAACGAGCCCGAGGTCCACGTCTGTGTCGGCCCGACCGACGCGCTCGTCAGCCGACGACAGGGGCTGATCGTCCGCGAGTCCGCCCACTGGGTGCTGCACAACACCGGCAGGCTACCCATCCTCTTCCCCGGCTCGCGGCTGGTCCTCGGCGGCGACCAGGCACACCTGCCGACCGGGTACACCCCCTTGTTCGTGGTCTCCTCACGCCACCAACACCTGCTGGAGGTCCGCGTCACCGCACCGGGCCAACCACCCGGCCCACGGGACGGGCCCGAGCGGTACGAGGAGGAGACCCGCGCCGACATCCGGAGGCTGAGCCCGGAGGAGAGGCTGGTACTCGTCTGCCTCGCGCAGCGCTACCTACGACACGGGCCCCACCCACAACCGTTGACCTGGGCCCAGGTGGGCGACGAGCTGAGCCGGCTGCGACCGGCGGAGCGGTGGAGCCCCAAGCGCGCCGCGCACATCGTCGCCACCGTCCGCAGACGGCTCAGCGGGGAGAACGGCGTCCCCGGCCTCCTGGAGGACGAGGTCCCCCAGCCGGTCGGCAACGCGCTCAACCACCACCTCATCACCGACCTGCTGACCACCACGACCATCGCCAGTGCGGACCTGCGCCTGCTACGCCCCTGACCCACCCCGCCCGGGTACGGGCACCGGCGCCACGGGCCGGCCGCGCGCGCCTCAGCCCACCGGCACGCCGCGCTCCGCCAACTCGTCCGCGCACTCCTTCGGCACGATCCCGTCGGTGAACACCAGCCTCCGCTGCGTCGGAGTCGCCGACGGATCGAGCGCCTCGCGCCGCTCTCGCGCGGCCTCTGCCCGCGCCCGCGCGACGTCCTCGGCGATCTTCTGACAGTCGACGGCCGCCGTGCCGCCACCCGGCGCGGGCTCCCTGGTCGGCGACGTTGAGCCCGAGGGCCGCTCGGCGTCGAGCACGACGGTGGCACCGAGGCCCACCAGGCACACCACGAACCACGCCACGGCCGCCCACCAACGAAGTCTCATCAGCGGGCCATTGTGGCAGGGGGCAGGGGGCAGGGCGCGGCCCGGCACGGCGGTGGTGCGGGGGCGGCGGCGACGTACGACGGGACGCAGTGTCCCACCCTGACGCGGTCACCCCCTGGCTCGCCGGCAGCCCCGGCCGCCGCTGTCGCCCTCAGCTACGCTCACTGATCGCGGAGCAGCCCGCCCGGACGGGCCTGACCTCCGCACCCTCCGCGCCGCCCGTACCACAGCCCCGCACCCACCCGCACCAGCGCACCGCACCCCCGCCAGCAGCACCGTTCGGTTGCCCTGCGATGGATCACCCACGTGACCCTCCGGTAGCGTCGGGATATGAGCCATCCGCATCCCGAACTCAAAGCCGCTCCACCGCTGCCCAAAGGGGGGCTGAGGATCGTCGCTCTGGGCGGTCTCGGTGAGATCGGCCGCAACATGACCGTCTTCGAGCACGCCGGCAAGCTTCTGATCGTCGACTGTGGCGTGCTGTTCCCCGAAGAGAACCAGCCCGGGGTGGACGTGATCCTTCCCGACTTCACCTCGATCCGGGACCGCCTGGACGACATCGTGGCCGTGGTGCTGACCCACGGCCACGAGGACCACATCGGCGGCGTGCCGTACCTGCTGCGGGAGCGGGCGGACATCCCCGTGGTCGGCTCCAAGCTGACGCTCGCGTTCCTGGAGGCCAAGCTCAAGGAGCACGGCATCCGGCCCCGTACGGTACGGGTGCGCGAGGGTGACCGGCGCGGCTTCGGCCCCTTCGACTGCGAGTTCGTCGCGGTCAACCACTCCATCCCGGACGGCCTGGCGGTGGCGATCCGTACCGGCGCCGGCATGGTGCTGCACACCGGCGACTTCAAGATGGACCAGTTCCCGCTGGACGACCGGATCACCGACCTGCGCGCCTTCGCCCGACTGGGCGAGGAGGGCGTCGACCTCTTCCTCACCGACTCCACCAACGCCGAGGTGCCCGGCTTCACGACCTCCGAACGCGATCTGAACCCGGCGATCGAGCAGGTCCTGCGCACCGCCCCGCGGCGGGTCATCGTCTCCAGCTTCGCCAGCCACGTCCACCGCATCCAGCAGGTGCTGGACGCCGCCCACCAGCACGGCCGCAAGGTCGCCTTCGTGGGCCGGTCCATGGTCCGCAACATGGGCATCGCCCGCGAACTCGGCTACCTCCGGGTCCCGCCCGGTCTGGTGGTGAGCACCAAGGAACTGGAGTCCCTGCCGGACCACCAGATCACCCTGGTGTGCACCGGGTCCCAGGGTGAGCCGATGGCCGCGCTCTCCCGCATGGCCAACCGCGACCACATGATCCGCATCGGCGAGGGGGACACCGTCCTGCTCGCCAGTTCCCTGATCCCCGGCAACGAGACCGCCATCTACCGGGTGATCAACGGGCTGACCCGGTGGGGCGCGCACGTCGTCCACAAGGGCAACGCCAAGGTGCACGTTTCGGGACACGCCAGCGCGGGCGAGCTGGTGTACTGCTACAACATCGTCAAGCCGCGGCACGTGATGCCCGTGCACGGCGAGTGGAAGCACCTGCGGGCCAACGCCGACCTGGCCATCCGTACCGGCGTCGCGCCCGACCGCGTCGTCATCGCGGAGGACGGCGTCGTGGTCGACCTGGTCAACGGCCGCGCCTCGATCACCGGCAAGGTGCCCGCCGGCAACGTGTACGTGGACGGCATGACGGTCGGCGGCGCCACCGAGGCGTCCCTCAAGGACCGGGTCACCCTCGCGGCGGAGGGCGTGGTCACCGTCGTGGCCATCGTCGACGCCGACACAGGCGCCCTCACCGAGCCGCCCGACTTCCTGGCCCGTGGCTTCGTCCACGACGACGCCACCTTCGAGCCGGTCATCCCCGTGATCGAGAAGACCCTGGCCAAGGCGGCCGAGGAGGGCGTCGGAGACGCGCACCAGCTCGAACAGCTCGTCGCCCGTGCCGTGGCCAACTGGGCCTTCCGCACCTACCGCCGCAAGCCGCTGATCATCCCCGTCATCATCGACGCCTGACGGGCCCGCACCCGCACCGGCGACGACGCCAGAGCCGATCCGGCCCCGAGCCCTGGCGCGCGCCGTGCGGCTGCCACCCGCCGCTGTCGAGCGCGGGCGCGCCCCGGGGCGCGGGCAGGGGCCGGAGCCCCCGCACCGCGCTGCCGGTTGCCTCAGTGAGCCGAAGGGCGCTTGCGGTCCGGTTCCAGCCGGAAGTCGGGACAGTCGCGGTTCTGGCACGCGCCCGGGCCCCAGGCGGGAACGAACGCGCCCAGGGTCTTGCGGCGGTGGACCGCGGCCGGCACGGACTCCTTGCAGGTCGGGCACTCGTACGCTTCGGTCTCGCGCTTCGCTTTGACCATGTTTTTACGGTATCTCCGTACTGGCGGGTCGGGAAGTTCACCGCTCCCCCGCCCGCCCTCGGGTGGAGTGGTCGCACCGTCCCGGCCCGGTGGCCCGGCCGCCGGCGCCGGGTCCGCCACCGGCCGTACGCGGGGCGCCTGGGGCCGCTCGGCGGCTGCGTCGGCGTCCTGTTCGTCAGGTTCCCGCGAAGGATCTGACGGAGGCCCCGGCGGGGGCGGCCTTCGGACGCTGAGCACCACGGCCCCGGCCAGCACGACGACGATGACGGCGAGGCTGACCGGGGAGGGGATCTCCGGGATGTCGGGGCTGATCAGCTTGTGGGACGCCTGGAGGATGAGCTTGACCCCGATGAAGGCGAGGATGATCGCCAGGCCCTTGCTCAGGTAGTGGAAGCGGTCCAGGAGGCCGGCGAGCATGAAGTAGAGGGCCCGCAGCCCGAGGATGGCGAACGCGTTGCTGGTGTAGACGATGAACGCGTCGTCGCTGACCGCGAGGACGGCCGGCACGCTGTCGACGGCGAAGATCAGGTCGGCGGCCTCGATCGCCGCCACCACCGCCAGTAGCGGCGTCGCCATCCGCTTGCCGGCCTCCCTGACGAAGAACCTCGCCCCCGCGTACTCGTCCCGCACCGGCATCACCTTGCGGAGCATCCGCACGGCGAAGCTCCGGCCCGGGTCGAAGCTCTCCTCCTCGTCCCTGAGGAGCTTGTACGTGCTGTAGAAGAGAACAGCGGCGAAGGCGAACAGCACGGCGGTGAAGCGGCTGACCACGGCCACGCCGAGGGAGAGGAAGATCCCGCGGAAGACGAGCGCGCCGATGACGCCGAAGAACAGCACCCGGTGCTGGTAGGCGCGGGGCACCCGGAAGTACGCGAAGATCACGGCGAAGACGAACAGGTTGTCCACCGACAGGCTCTTCTCCAGCAGCCACGCCGTCGTGTACTCGGTGCCCGCGGTGGTGCCGAGGACGAGGAAGACGACCGCGCCGAAGACCAGGGCGAGCCCCACCCACAGGCCGCTCCAGGCGGCGGCCTCCCGGAAGCCGATGACGTGCGCGGTGCGGTGGGACAGCAGGTCCACCGCCAACGACACCACCACCGTCGCGGCGAACGCCCCCCACAACCAGAGCGGGACATCAAGCACGGCGAACACCCTCACCTCGACCCGCGCGCATCGCGCCGACCCTTGTAAAGAAGTGTCCGCCATGACGCCCGCAAGGGCACGCGGAACGGGTGCGGCCGGTGCGACCGGCCGGTGCCACCGCCGATGCCCAGACCGGCACCGCCGCCCACCCCGTGGCCGACCGCCCCCACCACGGCGGCCGGCACGCGCCGCACCCCCGGAGGCCGGCACACGCCGCACCCCCGAAGACCGGCACGGTGATCCGCCCTCCTCGGGACGCGGCGGCGCGCGTCCGATCCCGGCGCCGGGGCGCCGGTCCGCGCCGTTGACAGCCCTGGGGGCGCGGACGAGTATCCGTCTCGATCCGCAGACTCAGAGGGGGGTACCACTGTGTCCAGATCTCCTGACGGCAGACCGGGCGGCGCCACGCCGCGCCGCCGCACCGTCCTCCTCGGCCTCACGGCCGGGGCCGCCACCGCGTTGACCACCGGCCTGCCACTGGCCCGCGCCGCGGACGCGCCGTACGAGCCCGTCCTGTACTGGAGCAAGATCCTTGAGGGCGCCGTCAAGGCCACCGGCGGGGCCCCGGGGCCCGCGGCGAGGGCGGCGGCGATCATGCACCTGGCGATGTACGACGCGGCGAACTCGCTCGTCCCCATCGGCCGCCCCTACCTGGCGAAGCAGCCGGTGCTGGGAACCGCCTCGCTCAACGCGGCCATCGCCACCGCCGCGTACACCGCCCTGCGCGCCCTTTACCCCTCCGGTTCCTTCGACGGGAACTACGGCTTCGCCCTGTCCCAGGACACCAGTTCCCAGACGGAGAAGGACAAGGGCGCCGCCGTGGGCCGAGGCGCGGCCCAGGCACTGGTCCAGGCCCGCGCGAACGACGGGGAGGCCACCACGGTGACCTACACCCCCGACGGCGTCCCCGGGTCCTGGCGCGCCACCGCTCCGGGCCCGGCCGTGACCCCGCACTGGGGCCGGGTGAAGCCCTTCGGCGAGTCCACTCCCGGGCAGTTCCGGCCCGGCCCACCAGGCGGCTTCACCACCTACCAGGACCTCCTGCGCAGCAGCCAGTACGCCGAACAACTCCACGAGGTACGGGTCTTCGGAGGACACTCCAGTACGCCCCTGACGACGGTGGTACGCACCCCGGAGCAGAGCGACATCGGCAGGTTCTGGGCCAACGACCTCGACGGCACCTACAAGCCCACCTCACAGCTCTACCAGCACGCCCGCATCATCGCCCGCAAGCAGGCGCTGACGCCCACCCAGAACGTGCGGCTCTTCGCCGTCCTGTCGATCGCCCTCGCGGACGCGGCGGTCGCCGCCTGGGACGCCAAGTACGACACGCCGATCGACCTGTGGCGGCCGGTGTCCGCCATCAACCTCGCCGACAGCGACGGCAACCCGGCCACCACACCCGACCCGGCCTGGCGCCCGCTCTCCTCCGACCTGGACGGCTCCAGCTACACGCCCGCCTTCCCCGCCTACGTGTCGGGCCACGCCACCTTCGCCGGCGCCTGGGGCGGCGTCCTGCGGACCTACTTCGCGACCGACGCCATCGCCTTCAGCGCGACCACCGACGGCGGCACCGCCACCCGACGGTTCAACACGCTCTCGGCCGCCACGAACGAAAACGCCATCAGCCGCATCTACCTCGGCGTCCACTACCGGTGGGACGCCGAACAGGGCCTGGCCACCGGCGAGAACGTCGCCCGCAACGTCACCGACACCTACCTCTGACCCCACCCCAGCCACTCACCCACTCACCCACTCACCCACTCACCCAGCGTCGGGGCGTGGGCATGCTCCCGCTGCTCCCCGGCCTCCGGTCTCCGGTCTCAACCGTGCGGGGGTCTTCTCCGCCGCCCGGGCGCGTGCCGTAGCATCCAGCGCCGGGTGGGTGGGTTGATGTCCGCCGGGTGGGTTGGTGTCGGTGGCCAGTCGGTGACCCTGCCACCCAGACCGGGCACCGCACTCCGCCGTCAGGGACCAGGTGCCGGCACCAGGTGTCCACGCGCACGCGCGCGAACGGGATCAGGGGGGACAACGGTCGTGAACGCTTCCGGGAGCGTGCGGCAGGCGTCGGAGGAGGAAGAGTCGGCGCGGGCCGGGCGGAACCGCCCCGCGAGGGCCAGCGCCTACTGCGCGCTCGCCGCCATCGGCGCGCTCGGCAACCTCGCCGGGCCCGCGGGCTGGCTCAACCCCGGCATCTTCGTCGGCATGGGGTTCCTGTGCGCGCTGGTGGCTGTCATCGCGGGCCACCTGGGGCGCTTCCGTGGGCGCAGACTGGGCGGGGAGGGCCGCAGGCTGGCGTTGGCCGGGCTGGTGACCGGCTGGGTGGTCCTGCTGGTGTGCCTCGTACTGCTGTTGGCGGTCGTCGGCGTGATCGCGGGCCTCACCCTCCTCGTCGACAGCGCGTGAGCGGCCGGGCCCGACCACTCCTGCGAGCAGGTCCGGCCGCCGAGTTCGTCGCGTACGGCATCGGTCAGGACCGGACGGCCACCGCGTCCACCTCGAACAGCATCCCCGGCAGCGCGAGGGAGGCGACGCCGCTCAACGTCTGGGCCGGCAGCCGGTCGCCGAACCGGGCGTGCACCACCTTGCCGAGAACCTCCAGCTTGTCCAGGTCGTGGTCGACGATGAACGTACCGAGGCGCACCACGTGCTCGTACCCGAGCCCGACCCCCTCCAACGCCGACCGCAGCCGGTCGAAGGCCAACTCCACCTGCGCGGCGAAGTCCCCGGGCACCGGAGCCCCCGTGGCGTCCGAGGCATACTGCCCACCGATGAAGACGAGTTCGCCGGGCGCCGACACGGCATGGCTGTACCCGAACGGCGCCGGGTCGTGGAGGGTGTCCGGGTTGGTGATGCTGCGCTGATCAGTGCTCATGCCTGCTCGAACATCCGCTCAGTCCTGTCCATTCCGCGAGGCTGGGTGGCGGTGTGACCGTCCGGCAGCTCTGGGGGCGTGTGCCGGCGAACGACTCGGTGTCGGATGCGGGCTCGTTCCCGGGCGTGCGAGGCGAGCATGGGTGTGTCGAAGGCCGTGCCCTTCCTGAGCCCGCGTGTCGAGACAACCTCGTCCGACTCCCCGCGCGACCGCCTCCACGCCACACTGGCCGGCCACAGGTCCCAACTCTCCAATCTGTACGGCTTGGATGTGTGGAACGGTAGGACTGGGCGTGGCATGCGAGGGAGGGAGGCCGAGTGGTGAGGGGCAAGAAGGTGTGGGGGGTAGGCGCGGCGGCGTTCCTCGTCGGCGCTGGGGCGATGGTCGCGGCGACGGTCCTGGTGGGCGACGATGCGAAGGTGACGGTCCAGCCGGGGTCCGCAACGAACGCGGGCGACATGCCGCGGACCCGTGAGGGACTCATCGCCGCCTGGACAGCCGAACTGAAGAAGGCGGGCAAGGAGAAGCCGGACGGCTGGAAGACGCTGACCACGGCAGAGATACGCGACCGGTACCTGTCGCAGTACTTCATCAACGCGCCAGACGCCGAGGACATCGACCCGGGCATGGCCAGGCGGGACTGACTCGGGCAGCAGCTAAGACGTCGTCTCATTTGGAGTGCTGGGTAGTCTGCACCGTGTGGTGATGGTCGAGCGCATGGTGCCGGACGAGTTGTGGGAGCTGTTTCAGCGAGTGGTCCCACCTGCTCCATCGCGGCCGCAGGGCGGCGGCCGGCGCCGGTACGGGGATCGCGAGGTACTGGCCGCGATCATCTTTGTGGCCACGACGGGCTGCACCTGGCGGCAGTTGCCGCCGGTCTTCGGTCCGTCGGGGCCGACCGCACACCGGCGCTTCAGCGAGTGGACCGCCGCCCGGGTCTGGGCGAAGCTGCACCGCCTTATCCTCGACCAGCTGGGCTCGCGCGGAGACCTGGACTGGTCGCGCTGCGCGATCGACTCGGTGAACATGAGGGCCCTGAAAGGGGGGACCTGACAGGCCCGAATCCTGTGGACCGGGGCAAGAAGGACTCGAAGATCCACTTGATCACCGAGCGGACCGGTTTACCCCTCTCGATCGGGATCTCCGGCGCGAACCTGCACGACAGCCAGGCGCTCGAGCCGCTCGTGCGTGGCATCCCGCCGATCCGCTCCCGCCGCGGCCCGCGCAGGCGACGGCCCGCCAAGCTGCATGCGGACAAGGGCTACGACTACGACCACCTGCGCCGATGGCTACGTAAGCTAGGCATCCGGCACCGCATCGCCCGCAAGGGCATCGAGTCCTCCACCCGGCTGGGCCGGCATCGCTGGACGATCGAGCGCACGATGTCCTGGCTGGGCGGCTGCCGCCGTTTGCACCGCCGCTACGAACGCAAGGCCGAGCACTTCCTCGCCTTCACCGCCATCGCATGCAGCCTCATCTGCTACCGCAGACTGGCCAAATGAGATGACGTCTAAGAGGCCCCACGGTCGCCGAAACCGGCCATAGGGCCTCTCCCCCTGCGTGCCGGTCTACGCGTTGATCTCGTCGATCACGGCTACGGCCTCGTCGCCGTGCTCGGGCCCGAACAGATCATCGTTCTCGCGGGCGTCGTCCTCGCTCTCGTAGTGCGAGTTCTCGCTGATGATCTGACCCCTGGTAGTGAAGATCGGTCCCCCGGACGCGCCCTGGCCCATATCGCAGTCGATCTTGACCCGGTCATCGAGCGGGTTCCAGTCGAACGCGTCCTCGGCGTTCCCCGTGCAGAAGAAGTGGGTGAAGCCGTCCATGTCGGTGCGCTGGTAGCCCTCACCAGGGAACCCCGAGCTGATGACGCTGTCGAAGTCCGACCCGGCGCCGAACCGATAGCCCAGCGCCCCGACATCGGCCGTCAGGGACGTGTAGCCGGCCGGCACGCTCACGTTGAACGCTCCCAGATCCGCGTCCTCGTAGTCGCTGTCCTCGGTCCACTCCTCCGGGGCGACCTTCTTCGTGGCGACCCACTTACCCCACGGCGCGTCATATCCCTCGGGTACCTGGCCGTCGACCGGCTCCACAGCGACGGCTGGTGTCACGGTGACATTCAGCCCGCCCACCTGATCGTCACCGGTGAGAGGGATGGTGTACGGCTGATCGACCTGGCTTTCGCCCGGGGCGACACAGTGAAGAACCTGTACGACTTCCCCTATCCAGGGTGTCTGGTCCACTACGAGGCGCCGGAGATCTCCCGCAACGTGCTGGCGACTGGCAGGGCCGTCCCGTCCCCCAGCGCCGATGTGTACGCCCTCGGGGCGTCGCTGCTCATCTCCGCCACGGGCAAGAGGGCCATGGTCTACCCGGACGACGCGGAACGACCGGTGCAACGTCAGGCCGTAGTGGACAACAAGCGGCGTCCGTTCGATCTGCCCGCACCGTTCGGGCCAATGATCGACGCCATGCTCAGCTATGAACCGTACGACCGCCCCCCGCTGTCGCACGTCGCGGCTGAGTTCCGGCGAGCGGCCAAGGAAGCCAAGCGCGACCACTGACGTCACGCCGAAGCAACGAAACAGCCCCGGCCCGAAATGGGCCGGGGCTCGCTTGGTTGTTTGGTTAGAGCAGGGCGCGGAATGGGTCCCGCAGAACCCCGAGAAGGTGTCGGCACGCTGGCGGACGGCTCGCAATCGGCTGCACCTGCCGGAGGACTTCCGGCTGCACGACTGGCGGGCCTCGAAATCACGAACGATCTCGACAACCACGAGAACCCCGTAGAGGTCTCCGCTAACGCCCGGCACCACCCGCCCGGCTACACCATGAGCCGCTATGGCAGGCGTCGCGCCGAGGGAGCCAAGAAGCTGGCTGCGTCCAGTGCCTCTCGAATCGGCATTGCAACCCTGGTCTGACTGGGAAGTCTCTGGGCTGTTGGTCACGTGGTTGGTCACGCCGCAGCCTGAGAAAGCAAAACCCCAGATCAACTGGGGTCTTAGCTGGTGTCCGAGGGGGGATTTCGACCATTGCCCCACGGATCAGCCCGATCCGGACGGAGTTGCCTCTCTCATAGACGCGGGGTGACCGGGACATATCCAGCCTGGCCGCGTAGCTGGCTGAACGCCCAGACGTTAACTAGGTGGCGGGCCGGGCGCCCGGCCCGCCACATGGGCGTCCGAGCGCGTGATCGACGCCCGGGGGCGGGGCGGCGGTGACCCTGGTGGCCCATCCGGTAGGGCTCACCAGGTGATGTCGGGCGCTGCGTAGGAGTGGCATCGGCTTGGCCGCCGCCGCCCGGAGGGAAGCGATGCCTCGTGCGTCCTCAGAGCCCGACCGGTCGGCGGGCTCCGCCCAGGGCCCGGGCCGGAGGGTGCGCGGCGTCCGACGGCCGCGCCGGCCGCCGGAACCCCGGCGACACCGGACGGCCCCGGCCGGCACCGCCGGGCAGACGACTGGGCAGCACGCGCCGGCGTCCGCAGCAGGAGTCCCGTTATCACCCTTCCGCGATCTGGGAGCGATGCCCGTGTCCGCACGCGACGGCCGCAAGAACGTCAATCTCTCTTTCGCGGGCCGTCGGCCTGCCTTTCCCTACAGAACGAGCGCGGGTACAGCACAGGTGAAGTCAAGGGACGAGGAGAACCTCGGCACCCTGAAAGAAAAGCCGCCCTATGCGGCCATGACCCAGCACCACATCGTGCCGTGGAACGCCATCAGGGACGCCTGGCAGAGAACCATCTCGTCGTTCTACTGTGACGACGACACACCCATCCCCCGATATCTCCAGAAGTTCCTCACATTCCTGGAGAACGAGGTGCAGGCGCTGGATTTCGAACCCGCGCTGCGGAACGGCGGAAAGGAGGTGAAGGATCTCCTCAGGGCTCTGCGCCAGAAGACGGTGTACCACGACGAGGGCGGCCCGTACTTCAAGGAGGAGGTGGAGGTCCTGCGCCAGATGATGTGCTGGAGCTCCGGAAACCTCATCGTGGGCCCCGGCAGCCCGGGCGAGGGCTATTCCTACGGCACGTCGACCGAGTACGCGTTCCGGGTGGACGATCCTTCCGACGAGATGGAGCCTGACCTTGGGGAACGCGCCCTCGACCCGCGTCTCAGACGGGAGTTCAAGAGCGTCAGAACAGCCGTCAAGGCGATCAGCGCAGGGGCCGTCGGGCTGGATCACCTGAGCCAGTTCTACCAGTCCATGCAGGTCCTCTCCAGCCACCGCACGAGGAAACTGCCCCAGGCCGTGCGGGACAGCGACTGGCGGAAGATCAACCCGGATGAGCTGTTCGTCCCGTCCGTTGGCTCAAATCTGATGACCGGGCCAGCCAAGAGCCGGGCGATCTTCGGAAGGCTGAAGAACAACAGCGGTCGAATCCTGAGAGAGGTGACCGGCAGGGCGACCGGCCAGGAGGCGGCGCTGCCGGACATCGGCTCGGCCACGGTGCCCACCCTGGACGGCAGTATCACCATCGACGGCACGAAGATCACGCTCGATGTGGTCTCCGAGGACGCCTTCCACGTCCGGCGCCGCGGCACCGCCACCGGAATCCGCGTGGACGCGCTGCTGAAGTGGGCCGCCGGCCGCTGGGGCCAGAGCCCGGAGGTGCCGCCCTTCGTCCGCGGCCTCGAACTGCGGCGGCTGACCGTCACAGCCGAGGGCGTGCGTGGCGGCGAGATCTGGCAGTTCGCTATCGCGACGCGGACCGACCTGGCCGGGGTGGCTACCGAGACGGTCCTGTACCTGGAGTACGTGAAGGGCAAGGGCTTCAGTCTCGGTGCGCTCGTCGCATGCCGGGACACCGCTGACCAGGAGAGCCCCCCGTTGTACTTCTGCGGTGATTTCTCCAAGGCCGGCGCGGACTGGCAGCTGCGGGCGGCGGGCGGCCCGTACGACGTCGACCGCCTCGCCCGCGCGCTGGGCATCGCGCTCAGCGAGCTGCCGGCCGAAGTGGCGGCGCTGCTCCCCAGGAGTGTCGCGGTGGAGATCAGGTGCTCCTTCACCTCGGCCGGCGGTGCCATGACCGTCGCCGCGACGGCCGGCAAGCTCCATGTGGTCATCGCCTCGCTCAGCGGCTGACCGGCCGGTCCTCCGGCCGCGCGGCGGCGTCGGCCGGCCGGCGTGTCACCGCGGGACGGTCCGCAGGGCGCCCATACCGAGGGGTTGCCAGTCCAGGGCCAGCTGGTAGCCGGGCGGGGAGCCGTCCGCTCTTAAGGACCGGAGGCTGCGGGCGGAGGCAGTCAGGGTGATGACATGGCCGACGGGGACGGGCAGGGTCATGTGGTTCTCGTGCCGCGTGACCAGCTTCTGGGTGTGCAGGACCTGCTCCTGATGGGTGAGCTGGAGTTCCACGGTGGCGATGGCGTCGCTGTCGGCTTCGATGCTCAGATGGATCAGGCCGTCGGTGCTGCTCGTGAAGCGTGCCGTGTGGCGTTCCGTCCGGTGGTCGTCACGGGTGTAGCCCGGCACGGGGCCGGCACCGTTGTACGGCCAGTCCATGACGGTGACCGGGCCGAGCGCGGACAGGGTGGCCACCTGGCTGAGCAGGGGCTCCCGTACGGCGAGGTAGGTGACCAGGGTGATCGTGAGGTCTCCGGGGTGGACGGTGGCGGTCAGGACCGCGGCGCTGTCCTGGTGGAGCGGGCCGAGGGGGGCGCTCAACGCTGTCGGGCCGGGTTTGGTGGTGCGGGGACCGTTGGGGGTGGTGTGGGTGAGGGTGTAGTCGGCGACCTTGTGCTTGCCGTCGGTGGTGACCTGCCAGGTGAGGGTGGTGGACTCGCCCGCCTTCAGGAGCCACTGCGTGGGCTGCAGGTTGCCGAGGGCGAAGGTTCCGTCGAGCTTGGCCAGCGCGGGCAGAGCGCGGGTGCGGGGGCCGTTCTCCTTGGGGTGGTATTCGTGGACGGTGCACGGTGCGTTGCCCGCCACGGCGTTGACGGTGATGCCGGTGATCTGGAACCCGACCGTCTTCACGGCGTTGCCGTCGGGGTCTTTCGCTTCGATGCCGATCTCGATGTGGTTCCGGGACGGGTTGCGCTTGTAGGCGCGCCAGACGCGGGAGTCGTAGGAGGTGACCCCGAGGGCGCCGGCGTCCTGGTCGGTGAGGTCCTGCTGTGCGCTGCCGCGAGGAAGCTGGAGGGCGACGCGGGTCAGGCGCGACTCTCCCGAGGTCTTCTTCTGGCCCTTGAGGGCAAGGCTCTGGGTGCTGTTGGTACGGAACTGGGCGGGTTCGGTGTGGTAATCGAGCTCAGGGCCCTGGCTGCTCATTCGCGCTCACCCGCCGTGGGCACCGGTACCCAGAGGGAACCAGGTCAGGGTGCTGAGGGCCTTCTCGGCACCGGCGGCGATGTGGTACGTGAGGGAGGTTCCCTTGGGCACGGGCAGCTGGAGGTGGGTCTCCGTTCCGACGGTGGCGTTGTCGAGGTGGTGGACGGTGGAGCCGAGCTTGAGTTCGGCCCTGACCGTGCCGCCTTCGGTGGCCAGGGAGACGGCGATGAATCCGTCGGTCTCCGCTTGCCGTCTGGTGCCGCCCTTGGCTCGGTAGAGCAGCTTGACCGGGGCACCGAGGACGTTGACGGTGCCCTTGACGGCCAGAGAGCCGGCGCGGATGTCACCCTGGCGGGCCATGGCCCAGGTCAGGGCCCGGTCGGTGCCGTGGATGAGGGCGAAGGCCACGACCGCGTCGGTGACGGGTTTCTCCGGAGTGAAGGAGCAACTGTTGTGGGCGCCGTAGGCAGGGGTGATGCTCTTCCCGGTCGAATCGGGTTCGTCGGACCTGACCAGGACGTAGCCCGGGGCCTGCGGGCCGGTCCAGGTCAGTCTCACCTGCTTGCCGCGCTCGGGGTTGAGGGGCTGGGCCTGGAAGCCGGTCAGGGGGACGGTGCCGGCCGGCAGTTGGACGAGGTGGTGCCGGCTGGTGAGGCGCGTGGTATCGCCGGTGCCGGTCGCGAGCTCCGCGGTGACGGTGAGTTCGCGGGTGGCCGGCGCGCCGTAAGGGCGCAGGCCGGTGAGGGTGACGGTCAGGTCTTCCTCGGCCGGGGACGAGGCGTCGGGGGCGGGACGGACCTCGACGGTGCCGGGCTCGGGATGGCGGGTCAGCCAGCCGGGGCCGGTCGCGCGCACGGTGCGGATGTCGCGGGCCAGGCCCTCGGGCAGGTGCAGTGTCAACAGCCGGCAGGGCCGCGGGGCCTGGATGCGAATGCGCAGGTCGGCGGGTTCACCGGTGGGCACGGCGGCAGGGTGGACGGTCACCGCGGCGCCGGTTGCGGTGGTGCTCATGGTGTGGCCGTTTCGTCGGGCATACGGGCGGGGGCCGGGGGCGGTGTGTCGCCGGCGGTCGCGGTGAGATGGCCGTGGCGGGCGTCCGGGGCGGCCGGTTCCAGACGGGACTCGCTGACGCCGCGTGTGAGGTCGTACAGGTGCCAGGGAGATGCCGGCGGCGGGCTGTCCTCCAGGGTGGCGAAGGCCCAGTGCCCGGCGGCCCCGGGCGCGGGCAGCGTGAGCCGTCCGGACTGGTCGGTGGAAGCGGCGGGGTCGAGCCGGGTGCGGCACAGCGCCGGGCCCAGGGGGACGGACAGCCTCATCCGGTCGAGGGTGCGCTGCACGGCCGGCGGAGGCACGCGGAAGGCGGTGGCGGGCAGGATGTCGGTGTGGGCGGTCAGCGCCAGGCGGGGGTCGAGCAGGGCGGTGAGGTAGGCGGCGTCGCCGGGGCCGACGCACAGCGAGCGCGGTACGGCCGGCACGGCCAGGTTCCGGCCGGTGCCGATCGTGACGGCGTAGGAGCCGGGTTCCCGCACCGGATGGACGGTGTGGAAGGTCCCGTAGGAGGTGCGGCCCGGGGCGGGGTCGGCGGCCGCGTTCGTGTAGTAGCCGACCAGGCCGTCGGCGGCGTCGGGTCCGGTGCCCAGCCGGACGGGCCAGCGGCGGCCGGGCCCGGCGGGGTCGGTGGTCTCGTCGGTGGCGAAGACGCCGCCCCAGCCCTCGGCGGCGGTGCCCCAGGTGGGGTCGGCGCGCGGCGGGCCGTCCAGTTCGAGGTGGACGCGCAGCCTGACCAGGGCCAGCGGGTGGCCGGCGGCCAGTGAGGTGCCGACCGGGGGCCGCGGGGTGCTGTGCAGCAGGCTGGCGTCGATGGCGGCGGCGAGCGCGGCCAGCCGTAGCGGTTTGCCGGTGGGGGCGGCGCGGCCGTCGGCGATGGCGTCGGCCTCGACGTCCAGCAGCGCCTGGGCGAAGCCGGCCGGCATCGGGTAGGAGGCGGAGAACGCCGGATCGAAGACGGCGGCGGGGTCCATCAGAGACGAGCCCGGCAGTGGGCGCCAGGTCACCGCGTGCTTCCCCGGCGGTCCGATGCGGGCCAGCTCGCCCAGGGCCTGCCCTCGGGGCCCGTACAGCGCGAGGGTGAAGGCACCGGGGTCGCCGGTGTGGCGGGCCAGCAGCCAGCCACCGATCGGGGTGGCGGCGGTGAGCAGGGGGTCGGAGGAGACGTCCACCTCCTCGTCGGGGCCGCCGGGGACGCTGGTGTGGGCCAGCGGTGTCAGCAGCAGGCGGGCGGGCTGGCGCAGCCGGGGCGGCAGTTCGGTGAACCGTTGGCCGTGGTCCTCGCAGACGGCATAGCGGGGGGTGACGCTGCGGGCCCGGTAGGGACGGTCGGTCAGGTGCTTGTTCCCCTCGCGCGTCACCACGGTGACCGCCTGCCCGAACGTGTCGACGATCGCCGTGTGGACCAGGGCGAAGTGCTCGGCCTGTACCGGCTGGTGACACGAGTGTTCCGGGGCCGGCCACAGGTCGTTGCGGTAGGCGCCCAGCAGGGGCGCCAACGCGGCGGGCAGGGGCGCCCTGGCGGAGCCCGGGACGCGGCGGGAGAGGGCGGCGCGCAGCCCGGTGAGGGTCTGGGACTGGAGGTCCCAGCCGTCGGCCCGGGTGCGCAGTTCCTCCAGACGCGGGTCCTTCCCGCCGTCGCTGGCCGGGAAGGTGCGCTGGTGGGCGTCGACGCGACCGCGCAGCGCGAACCCGGGCAGCGGGGTCAGCCAGGAGCGGCCCGTGTGGTGGAACGACAGGTCCTTGTCGGCGCAGTGGCGGCGTACGGCACGGCGCGTCCCGTCGTCGTCGCGCAGCCGGCGGGACGCGCCGTCGAACTCCCACAGCTCGGTCCGGTGCAGGCTCAACTGACGGGGTCTCTCGTACGGGAGGGGGTGGCAGTGGGCCGTCCACACCAGCGCGACCGGCGTCCAGGGCTGCTGCCAGGTGCGGCACGCGTCCGGCCAGACGCCGGCCGGCACGTGCACCAGCGCCGGGTCGTCGAGGCCGGCGCCGTCCCCCAGCCGGTGCTCCCGGCGCCGGAAGACGGCCAGCGCGTGCAGCAGGTACAGCTCCTTGGCCAGAGCGACTGCGGCGGTCTGGTGGTCCTTGGCCGGGAGGAGCTTCGCCGCGTCCGTCCAGCGGGTGGGTAGCGGCGGGGGGTCCGGAGCGGTCACGTCCAGGGAATAGGCGGTATCGGCGGCCTTGCGCTTGGCTCGCACCGTGGTGGTGATGAGCTGGCCGGGGGTGCGCACCGGCAGGGGTGTGCCGCGGCGCACCTCGCCGGTGGGTTGGCCGGTGCCGCGCAGCAGCACCGCCGGGTCGCCGGGGCTGTGGTAGGGGTCGGTGGGCGCGGGCACGGCGTCCCAGCCGCGGGGGAGGGCCTTGCGCAGCGCGGCCAGGGCGTCGGCGACGGAGGCGCGGGCGGCGGGCAGTCGGTCCAGCATCGTCTTCAGTCGGTGGGCGGAGGTGCCGGCGGTGGCCGGGTCCAGTTCCTTGGCGACCTGGCCGACGAATCCGTCGGGCGCGCGCGAGGTCTCCTTCCCCAGGCCGTGGAGCCACCACAGGTCGGCGACATGACGGCGGGCGGCGGTGATGTCGGACAGCGCCTGGTCCAAGGCGGCCTGGGTGGTGTTCAGCGCGGCCAGCAAGGGCCGCCACGTGCTGTACTGGCCGTCGGTGGGGGGCGGGCCCGCGGTGGCGCTGCCGTGGGTGACGTGCCACCGCAGCCCACTGGGGGACGGGGTGAACCAGGCCTGGTGCAGCGCCGCCCACAGCACGGTGCGCTGTGCCTGCGCACCGCCGACGGCTCGGTCCATGGCGGGCATCTGGCCGGTGTGGAAGGCGTGCAGCAACTCGGCGGTGCGGCGGTTGTCCGGGGCGTCCTCCGGCGCCGGAGGGGCGGGCAGCGTCTGCTCGACCAGGGCGGCCAGCGCGTCGGAGGTGTCGTGCCCCAGAGCGGTCTTGACGAACTGGCGCGGGTCGCCGGGGCGGCGCGGGGTGGTGGGGATGCCCGCCGCGGGGTCCCAGTACAGACCCATGACGAGGCCGTGATAGACGGTGCGGGTCTCCGGGGTCAGGTCCGTTGGGGTACGCCAGTTCAGCCGTCCCGCGCTCAGCTTCGGCCAGTCCGCACGGGCCGCGTGGGCGGTGTCGCCGTAGAAGTCCAGCAGCGCCGGCAGGTCCGCGCACGGCTCGTCGTCGGCATGCGTGTGCCAGCCGATGACCAGGTAGCTCAGATGCCCCTTGGCCAGGCTGCCGTTGCCTCCGGTGCCACTGCGCAGGGGGTCCTGGAGGGAGAAGACGTCGCGGCAGTAGGGCTGGTAGACCGCGAAGGTGGGCAGGTCCGCGCCCAGGCCCAGGGCGGTCAGCCGGGTTCTGCCGGAGGCGTTGTCCGGCTGGAAGGACGAGGCGGTCAGGTCCAGGGCGCGGCCCATCCACAGTTTCTTGCGGACCGGGGAAGTGGCCTTGCGGTGGTCGCTGCTGGTGTAGTCGCTCTCCACCAGCCACCCGGCGGCGTCCGGCGGGTCCTTCGGCGGGCGCCCGTCGGGATGGTGGTAGCGCAGCACGAGCCACCGGTTGGGCGCCGGGGGGAACGCGACCTCCGCCTCCGGTCCGGCCTGGGCGTCCACCCGGCCGCGCCCGAGCGCTTCGGGCAGCCGCCAGTGCAGGTGGGCGCCGACGTCCCGGGCGCTGTCCAGCACGGTCTCCTCCAGTGAGTCCTGCTGGGGGTCGGCGAACTCCCTGCTGTAGTCGAGCCATCCCCGGTAGTGCGGCCAGGCCCGGCCGGCCGCACAGGTGGCCTTGTTGACCAGCAGCGCGTCGGTGCGCACGGGGACGACGACCAGGGGCGTGGCGGTCGGGGACATCGGCATGGCGGTACGTTCCTCCGGCGGTGGCGCGTCGGCGCGCGGGGCGGCCGGCGAGCGGTCATGGGACAGGGACGAAGACCAGTCGGCCGGCGCCGTTGACCAACTGCAGCGCCAGGGAAGCGGGGGTCAGGGTGTGGGTGACGTGCGGCGCCAGCGCGTCGGTCAGCCACCGGGTCAGGCAGGCGCCCTGCTTGCGGTGGACGTGCAGCACCCGGGTGCCGGCGTCCCGCAGGCAACTGTCCAGGCCGGTCGCCTTCCCGCCCGGCAGCGGCTGGCCCTGCTTGGTGTCGCCGGTGTCGTGCGGGGCTCTGAGGAACACGGTGCCGCCGTCCTCGGCGGAGTCGATGCCGAGGGTCAGGCCGTGGGGCGCCTCCCGCACGATCACCTGCACCGGCGTCTGGTGGAACAGGGCCAGCAGCACGTCCGGCTGGGGACGGGCCACGATCACCGGCGGCAGCCAGTCGTCGGAGGCGGTGGTGATGTCGACGATGAGATCGGGCCAGGCGCTGACCAGCGGGGACCGCAGCAGCATGCCCACGACCGGGCCGTCGTCCTCGTCCTCGGCGCGCAGGGCCTCGGCCAGCAGGGCGTCCAGGCAGTCGTCCAGCCCGGTGACGGTCCCCACGCGGCGGGCGCCGGCGTCCAGCATCGCCAGCCACTGCGCGTCGATGTGGAAGAAGCGGGCGGTGTGCTCGGGCAGCATCCACTCGTGCGGCACCAAGTGATCCAGGGGCAGCGATTCCAGCCGGTACGGCGCCGCGGTCCACACCGGTCGCCGGGCGCTGCGAGCGGCCAGGTCCGCCAGACTCGCGCGGACCTCCGCCGCGATGTCCGTGGCGGGGCCTGCGTCGGCCCGTCCGGCCAGCGCCGCGGTGACGTCCGCCGGGCCGACGCCTCCCGGCCCGCCCGGGTCGCCGATGCCGGGCGACGCGTCCGCTGCCGCGTCGGTGGCCTCCTGTCGGGGTTTGGCCAGCCCCCGGGTGATCCGTTCGGTCAGGTCGTGGCGGCTGAGCAGGGTGAGGAACTGCTGCCGCGCCGCGCCCCGCGAGTCGCCGTTCTCATCGGTCGCCACGTCCGGCCCCGAGCCCCGCAGGGCCGCGTGCAGCAGGGCGTGCCCCTGGGCGCGGTACTCCTGGAGCGCCTGCAGACGGGACGGGTCGGCCAGCGCCAGCATCTTCCCCAGGGTGTAGGCACAGGCGTAGGACACGTCCCACATTCCCTGCTCGGCCAGGAACACCAGTGCACTGTCGGCGTGCCGGTAGGCGCGGGCCGGGAGCGCGGCCGGCGGCGCGGGCGTCAGTGGGCCGCGGTACCAGGCAGGTGCCCGCTCGCCGGTGGGCAGCAGGTGGGCCACCGGCACGTATCCGGCCTCCAGCCGCTCGTGGACGCATCCGTCGGTCCCCGCGCCGGGCAGCCGCAGCAGGTGCCCTGCCTCGTAGGTGGCCCGGGCCAGCCGCTCGGCCAGTGCGTGGAACCCGGCGCCGGCTCGCGGCCCCCCGCCAGGGGTGTGGGTGAAGGACCACGACCAGAGCACGGCCATCCGGACCAAGGCGGTGTCGTCCGGCACCTTCTGTGAGCCGCCGAGGAACTCGTATCCGGTGTGGCCCTCCAGGGAGACCAGGAGCGCGGTGTACCGGCCGGCCGCGCCCGGCAGGCGGTTGCCCACCAGCACGCCGTAGCGGCCGGGTTCCCAGCCGCCTTCCCGGACGTCTCGCCGGTCCACCTCCCGTACGTGCGCCAGCCAGGGCAGCTCCTGGCGGGACGGCAACAGGGCGCGCAGCGCCGGCCAGCGAAGGTCGGCGGTCTGGCAGGCGCTGGTGTCGGTCTTCGTCAGCGTGCCGCCCAGGTTGGGGAACAGCACCCCGGCCGGCGGCGTCCCGACCAAGCTCCCGGCGGTGCGTGCGGTGCACACGTGACCCGAGTCCAGCCGGACCTCGTCATCGCGCACCAGCAACAGCACGGTCCACGGCGTGTCGCCGCCGGCGACGTTCCGGCTCCAGGGCAGCAGCGGGTCGGCCGTGGCCAGGTGCGGCACGACGAGGGAGAAGTCCCCGTTCGCGCCCGGCGGCGGGTGCACGGCGGCGACGTCGTCGGGCGCCAGCGAGAAGCGCGGGGCGGCTACCTCCACCCGCACCGTCCGCTTCGCGGCGAGGGTCTGTTTCCAGCCGCCCGAGTCGCTCAGCTCCTGCCGTGCGGTCAGGGCGTACGTGCCGGCTGTCAAGGCGGGCGTGTGGCGGCTGACGAGGGTGACGGTCAGCGGCAGCGGGCACGAGGAGGACACCGCCATCTCAGCACACCCCCGCCGGCACCAGCAGCGGATCGGCGGCGAGGACCGAGTGTAGCCGGGTGGTGTAGGCCGCCAGGTCCGGCAGCGGCCCGTCCGCCAGCGCCGCGGGGGCCAGGCCGCACGCGCGCCACTGCGCGACCGTCGCCGCGCGCTGCGCGTCGGTCACCCGCAGCACCGCGGCGGTGCTCCCGATGGCGCCGGTGGCCGGCGGGCTGCCCCAGGCCGGGCGCGGCAGCCCGTGGAGCCCGGCGGGGCCGCCCTCCTCGTCCAGGTGCGTCTTCTCCATCGGCCCGAGCGGTTCCACGCGCTGCCCAGCCGGCGACTCCAGTCGCGCCCCGACCATCCGGCCGGGCAGCACTTCGCCGCCGCCGCGCGGGTCCGGGGACGTGGCCGCGCCCAGCCGCGGCCCGAAAAGGCCCGCCGGCAGCCCGGCGGTCTCCGGCCGTACGTCCCAGGCTTTCAGCGAATGGTGGACCTGCTGGTTCGTGCCAGAGGTCAGAGACAGGAAGCAGGGAGCCGACACGCCGTCCTTGTCCATCGGCCGCACGCTGATCGTGCCGGGCGCCCCTGCCAGGGACTCATGGCTGGAGGCACCGGTCGTGCCGTACACCTGCGGGCAGGGCACCGGCGTGCGCACCACGAACGCGAAGCCGGCCGGCGACACCCGCCGTGGAGCGCCGTCCGCCGCCTGCTCCGACAGCAGACCGCCGGTGATCTCCACCTGAGGCCGTCCCCCGCCGAGCAGGTCCCGGTCGACGTCGGGCCACGGCAACGGCTCCCGGCGCGGGGGCGCGGGTTCCCCGAACCGCACGACGACATCGGGCACCACCGGCAGGTGCAGGTGGGCGACGCCCCCCGTGGGCGGCCCCCACAGCTCCAGGTCGACCGCGATCTCGGTGCGGCCGACCACATCGATGTCCACGCCGGCCCGCAGCCCCATGCGGACCGAGAAGGCGAACGGCGCCCACTGCACGGCGGTGTCCAGCAGGGCGTCCAACCACGCCCGCACCGACGACGAGGTGTACTCCACCCGCAGGCGCCCGCCCGCCATCACCATCGACGGTGTCAGGGCCGCGTAGCACTCGCCCCGGACCGACACCGCCCCGGTCGACCAGCGCACGCCCATGCGGTCGGCCACCGGGTAGTGGGCGGGCTTGGCGTAGGCGGGGTGATAGCCGCCCACGGTCGCCACGAAGTCCCCCGCGTGCCGCGAGGGCGGCATCCACACCGACAGCGCGAGCTCCCCCTCCAGCCGGCAGTCCGGGTGCCCCAGGAACGACCGCGCCCCGTCCAGCGCTCCGCGCACCGCCACCTCGCCGGTGGAGGACCGGTAGACACCCTGCAGCGCCACGCACACGCCCGCGTACGGCTTCTTCGGCGGGAGCGAGGCGTTCACCGAGCCCAACAGCGACACCGTCACATCGCCGGGGACGGCCTGCACCGCCACCACCAGCCGTGCCTGGAGGGCCTTGAACAGTTCCAGATCCGCCCCGGCCGCCAGCCACACGGACCCCGCCGCCGGACGGATCCGGTCCCCCAGGGTCTGCAGCACCTTGGCCGGACCGTCCTTGACCGGCAGCTTCTTCGGGTCGTCCAGCCCCGCCACCAGCGGGTGCCCGGGCACCTCCTTGGCCGATCGCGGCAGCCCCAGATCGGAGTTGTAGCCGAATCCGGCGATCATTCCGGTCAACAGCACCGGCCCCAGCGGCACCCGCAGGCCCGACACCTGGCCGATCACGAACACCGACGACTGCCCGTCCGGCATCTGCGCGTACATGCCGGCCGCGCCGAACGCGATCTGCGGAGTGCTCACCGCCACCAGCCCACCGACCGCCAGCACCGCCGGGGAAGGAGGCGGCCGGAGCCGCACCAGCGCACCGGCCACCGCCACCGGACCGGCCGCGTACGACAGCCCCAGCCCCTCCAGCGCTCCCTCGACCGCGCCACCGGACAGGGCGACTCCCAGCGCCAGCCCTCTGGCTTCGAGGACCACGCCGCTCACGTCCACGGCGGCGTCCAGGAGTGTCCACAGCCGGTCGCCCCGCAGTAGGACACCGACCCGGTGCAGCCGCAGCGGACCGGCCGCCCACTCCAGCTCCACCCAGCCCGACGCCTGCCCGTCCGCTGTCGGCAGCGTCTCCCCGGCCTTTTGTGGAAGGGCCACCCACACGTCCACCGCCTTGCCGCGGGGCAGTAGTTCCAGGGCCACCCCGGCCAGCCCACGGTAGGCCAGCACCCCCTCCGCGGTGGGCACCGGGCGCCGGCCGACCGACGCCACCCCCACCGCGTCCACCAGCCGTTTCGCCACCTCCACGCCGGCCGGCGCCTGGGTGCCGCGGACCGCCACCGCCGCACCCACCAGCCGGCCCACACCCGGCGGCACCAGCTTCCCGATCACCGGTACGTCCGCCAGCCCCGCCGTGACATCGGCCTGCAACACCAGCAGCGACACGCGTTTCCCGCCGCTGTGGGCCGATGCCTCGCCGGCGCCTGACGCGGGCTCCGCCGCGGGAACCCGCCTCACCGGCGCGGCCCGGCGATGGGCAGGAAGCCGTCCTCGGCCTTCTTGGCGAAGGCGGCCAGCTTCCACGCATCGGCGTCTTTGGTGACCGTGCACGGGTACTCCCCGCCGCCGACGTACACGAGCAGCACCTTCGGTTCCGCCTTGCCCTGCTGCGCCCGCTGATGGCCGGAGAGCACCGGCCCGGGCTCGCCTTTCATCTCCGGGGGCAGTGCGCTGGGGGCGGATGCCATGGAGTGCTGGTGCGTGTTCCAGACGCACCAATGCGGCTTGCCGTTCTTCTTCCCGGTCAGGAACAGATAGTCCGATGAGGACACCGGACACGCCCCGGTCGGCGCGAACTGCTGCTTCGCCAGCGCATCCGTCAGTTCGGTGTACTTCTCCTCGGCGTCCACCTTCCCGTTGTCGTCCGGGTGGAACACCAGCCGGCTCAAGACGGGGGCGGACGGCTCGGGTCCCGGCGTCTCAGGGACGGACCATTTGAGAAAAACGACCGTCTTTCCGAGTGTGTAGGAATCCACGACCCCGGAGTCCAGTTTCCCCGCGAGATGACGCCACGGGGTGAAGCCTTTGTATGCCTGCGAATTCTTGAACGACTGGTGGTGCCATTCGTCGTGGTCGTCTTTCCACTTGGTCACCGCCCGTCCGGATCCCGGGTCCTGGAGCAGGAGGCGCAGATCCTGCCGGTAGAGCAGGTAAATATAGGGCACCTCGCGTTCCCCGAGGCGCCGGGCGAACAGCGCGGTCGGCATTTCCACACCCGCCACTGGCACCGACCTCACTTCAGTCCATGGTCACCGTCGAATCCGCCGGCCCGGCGCGGTCCCCGGAGCCTGGCCGTGCCGCCACGATGCAGCACGCCCGGGCGGACTGCAATGCCAGAACGCCGAACGGGGGAAACGGACGGCCAGTCGGCGCATTCTCGCGGCGGTCGTCCTGCACGGCGGGGACGCTGATGGAGAATGCGGCCCGCCGCGGCGGGCGACCGCCGGGAGCGGCGCCCGCCCGTACCCGGAAGGAATCGGTTGGATGAAGAAACTCTCCTACGTCATGTGCGCCAGTGCGTCTCCCGAGCCCGGACGCATGCTGGGCGTGACGGTCGAAACCGAACGTAAAAAAGGAGAAGACGGTCGCCAGACTCTAACGGTTACGGGATATTCCCGTCACTCGGACGAGTACAAGCTCCGAGCATGGTATGTGGATGCCTATTATCCGGTCGTCGACTCCGCAAACCAGCTCCTGTACTACAAGCAGAGCGACTCGACGCTTTCCGAATACAAGGTCGGAGGCACCTCTCTCCAGGAATTCCCCGATGTTCGGACCGCCTATCTGTACAGGGACGAGGAGCAGATCCTCTACTGCGGACACCGGTCAGACAGGAAGATCATGCTGTGGGGCAAGCCGGTGAACGGGGTGCGCCATGGACAGAAGAAGGCCGTCGAGTACACGATCAGTTCCTCAAGTCAGTGGCGGGGCGGGGTGGTAAGCCTCGTCGTGGTCCCCTCCAGCAGCGGTTCCAAGAAGATGGTCTACGCCCTGGACGAGGGAGATTCCCAGCAGAATAAACGTACGCTCTGCATCCAGACTCTCGGTGAGACGCTCCCGGAGCTTGACACGCCAGATGCCGTGCCACACGTCGAACTTCCCCACCACATCTGCCGACTGGCGGCGGACGCCAAAGGCAAATACGTCGTGGCCGCCAGTCCCTGGGGAATTTACCGCTTCGTAGCCGGCAGCAAAGAAAAGACGACGATCAGCCCTGGAGGCACCGTGTGGTCGTGGCCCATGCTGTGGGAGGACGGAGGCACCGTATGGTGCTGCTGGGTCCGCGAGGATAAAGACAAGAAGAACTTCTACCTGGAAGTCCGGAACATCAAGTCGCCGACGACCGCACCCAAGAGCATCCCTTTCGACAACGCCAGTGGCGTTCCCCAGTGGGAGCATTGGAGTACGGGGTTCGAATTGTTCTCGCTGGTCGTCGATTCCGCGAAAGGAGACGTCTGGGCCATGGGGGCGGTGTTCAAGGATGGTTGGAAAGGGGCGGCCTTCCGGTTCGACGTGAAAGCGGCCAAGAGCGAGGGGGCGTGGATCGACGACGGCGGGGCCGTCTCATCCGGCTACCACGTGTTCGATCGTTTCCCGGTGGGCTTCACGAGCTGATCTGCAGAATGTTTGGCCGGCCGGGCGCCGAGGAACCGCGTGGCGGGGCTTTCGCGGCCAGCAGGCCCCCGGCGGCATGCCGCCGCACCTGAGCCGGGGCCCGGCGCCCCGGGCCCCGCCGCTGAACACTGCGGCGAAGCCGATGGCCTCGGCGGCCTGGATCGTCGCCAAGGCCGCCGCCCTCACGGACCCGGCATCGGACACGGCCACAGTCGCCTACGACCACTCGGTGACGGCGATACGGCCACCGGCACATAGCTACGGCCCATCGCCGCCCCGGGTGGGTGTTGCCACCCGGGGCAGCACCCACTCACGCTGGCGCGCCACCGCCACGCGTTGATGGTGCTCGTCGCAGCTCTAAACAAGGGCCGCCAAGGTGCGCTCCTCCATGAACATCACGCACCTTGGCGTACGCGCTCACGGGCACTGTCGCCTCCCGCCGGGTCCTCAGCGTCCCGCCGTTTACCGAGGACAAGCCCATCAGTGGAAGTAGAAGTCGACGACGCCCTTCTGGCTGCTGCTGTTGACGATCACCGTGTTCTTCCCCGATGGCGTTGGCCTACGTTCCCCACCCGCGACCCAGGACAGAGATTCAGGGGCGATGTACCCCGATTGCATCGTCACCTTGATGTCCTTCATGGCTACTTTCGGATTCGGCGGCCACTTTTCCACGGGCACCCCCCGATCCTCGGTGCAAACGATCACACCGTCTGCCGGCCCTTGCTCAGCGGTACGAGTGACGGTGAAGTCCAACTCCGGGTACCCCACAAAGCCTTCCTTGTACCGATAGCCGTCACCATCCCGCCCGAGGTACTCCACGTAACCGGTGACTTCCAACCCCGGGTCAGCGACTTTACTCGGGCCGTTGACATAGCGGCCGGCGATGAAAGCCCACGGCCACAAGTAGTATTTCTGGGTGGCTGACCAGTAGTAGACGACGGGTTGCAGTGCGCCACCAGAGAGCCCGTTCCACACGCAGATGAAAATCGACCTGTCTGCGGGATACTCGGGTACGACCCACGTGGTGTGCAGGGACTGAATGTGCTCCAGGGGCGCTGTGGGGGTGTAGCCGTCGAACTCGACTGCGGAGACGAACCCGTGCTGCTGGCGGAGCACCTGAGCGTGCGTGAAAGGGTCCGTTGCAGCAGCATCTTCAGGAGAGACAGGACCGAGGTCCTCGACGACCGAGTCGGTGGCGAGGTCGAGTTTCTGCAAGTGCCCGTCGATGACCTTGACGGTTTCACCTCTGCTCAGATGAATGACGTGGGAGGCGGGAATCTCGCCATGGGGCGTGTACTCGCTGGGAGTTTGAGCCATATCACCAAATGTACGCGAATGCATCCTGGAAGTGATTCAACCTCCGCTGCGGTGGGTCGCTCGTCATAGGCAGTTCATAGGGGAGCATGATAGTCACAGCGGCTGACACGAGTTATGAAATGATGAGCACACGAAGGGGAGCCTCCATGTCACAGCATGCGCTGTCTGCCCGGTCGCTCGTCCACGACTTCGCCGTCGATGGGCTCGTTGAAGCAGTTGACCATTTCCCAGGTGGTCAGGGTTACGGAGTGGGCAAAAGTGAGAGTGCGGGCCGCGCACCTCAGGACTGGTGTAGGCCAAGCTCCAGTGACCACCGTCGACACGCGCCGCCGTGACCCCACTCCCCGCCGCGCTGGCCACCGGCGCCCCGGGGTCTGCCGCCCCGTTCGCCGCCCAACCCCCGGGACGCAACATCACCCGCTGATGTCCGCAGGCGAGCGGCGCTTCGATGGCTTCAGCAGCTCACCTACATGGCGTTTCGATGCTACAAAACCTTTAAAACATGCCACTTGGCCGATATTGACAACCTCTTCACGGCGCTCCGCTAGCTTGGCTGCCAACCGTCAACCGTGGTCGCAAAAGGGCCCAGAGGGGATAAGCCGTGACTGTTCTCATCGCCGGTGGAGCCGGTTACATCGGAAGCACCGTCGCTTCGGCGTGTCTGGACGCGGGGGTGACTCCGGTGATCCTCGACAGCCTTGTCACGGGCCGCAGGGAGTTCACAGATGGCCGGATCTTCTACGAGGGCGACATTTCGGATGACGCCGTGGTCGACAGGGTCTTCTCGGAGCACCCGGACATCTCTGCGGTGGTGCACTGTGCGGCGCTGATCGTGGTGCCGGAGTCGGTGGCGGACCCGATCGGCTACTACGAGGCGAACGTGGGGAAGAGCCTGGACTTCGTCCGCCACCTCCATCGCAACGGTTGTGATCGCCTCATCTTCAGCAGCTCGGCCTCCGTCTATCAGGCCGAGGACGGCTCCCCCGTCACCGAGGACTCGCCGCTGGCACCGCAGAGCCCCTATGCGCGGACCAAGGCCGTGTGCGAGGAAATGTTCGCCGACATCGCCGCGGCCGGGAAGATGCGGGTGCTGTCGCTGCGGTACTTCAACCCGGTCGGCTCCGATCCCCTGCTGCGGACCGGTCTCCAACTCAAGCGGCCCAGCCACGCGCTGGGCAAGCTCATCCAGGCCCACCAGGAGGGCACGGCCTTCCCGGTCACCGGCGTGAACTACCCGACCCGTGATGGAACGGGCATCCGCGACTACGTGCACGTCTGGGATCTCGCCGCAGCCCACATCGCGGCGATCGAGCTGTTCGACTCCATTCTCACCGCGTCAAAGCCATCGATCGCGATCAACCTGGGCACAGGCGCCGGCACCACCGTCCGCGAGCTGTGCGCGGCGTTCAACAACGTCGTGAGCACTCCCCTGGCGACGATCGACACCGACCCTCGCCCCGGCGACGTAGCCGGCGGGTACACCACGAGCGACCGCGCTCAGAGTTTGCTGGGGTGGACGCCGAAACTGACCCTGGAGGAGGGAATCCAGTCCGCACTGGACTGGATTCCCGTACGTGACAAGCTGCTGAAGGACTGAGTCCGCGCCTGGCCCCCGCGGGGGCGTCAGTGCAGTCTGGCTTCGAGGTCGAGCAGGTGTCGCATGGCTGGAGTGAGCCACGCGGTGTCCCAACGGTGCTGGGCCGGGGCGTTCTGGTAGGCGTGGTGAGGGATGTGGAGTGCGTCCAGGAGCTGGTGGCCGGCGGTCCAGTCGGCTGCCAGCGTGCCGATACCGCCGAGCGCGATGCGGTGGGTTCCGCGTAGGGCATGGGCGTGACGGCGCAGGTTGTGCCGTACGTCGTACTCATCGAGTTGCTCGGTGCTGCCGGCAGCCTGCACGAGCTGCGGGTGCGGTGGCCGGTCGCTGAGGAGTGAGGCGTCCCAGACGCTGGCGGCGGTGAAGAGGCGCGGGTGCCGCGACAGCAGGTTCAGGGCTGCGAAGCCTCCCTTGCTGAACCCCAGCAGGTGCAGGTGCACCGGTAGGCGAGGCTGCGCGCCGAGGAGGGCGAGGGCGGTCGGCACGACGACGTGCACGAGGTGGTCCTCCTGCCGGCGGTCGGCGCGACTGGCGTGGTTGACGAGCCAGGGCGAATCGCTGAAGGTCGGCGCGGCGAAGGCGGTTCCCTCGCGCAGGTGGCCAGGGAGCCGTCCGATCTGTTCGAGGCTGTAGCCGTATTTCCGCCCTTCGCCCCTCTCCACGGGCAGGGCGAATACGATCCTCCGCACGGGTTTATCGGGCAGGGTCAGGGTGATCCGGGTGCCGGGCCGTTGGAACGGGCTGCGCAGGGCAACGGTGATGCTGTCTGCGAAGAGGGCGGGGGCACCGAGATCCACTCGGTGATGCGTGGCGACTAGTTCAGGCCCGGAGGGTGGCGACGGCATCGGCGTAGGTCTCCCAGTTGTCGCAGTTGAACCGGAGTTCGATCGGCAGGAGAGGCACGGCCCTCAGTTCGTTGCCCGCGGCGATCCAGCGACGCACCGCGTCGATGAGGTAGAGCTCGCCGTTCGGCCGCGGCGGGCATGCGCGCAGAGCTTCGAAGATGAATGGTGTAAGCACCCAGCGGGCGGCACACGCGTGCACCCATCGGGCACCGGTGTGGTCCAGGCGGGCGCTGTCGAAGCCGACGTGGTATGGGCTGGGCACCGTTCGGGGTGGGTCCGCCGCGCCCAGGATGGTCTCGTGTGGGGGGACGTCGTCCGCCGGGAACACACGGGTCAGGACAGTGCACTGTGACGCCTCGCCGTGGGTGAGGCGTCGCAACGGCGCTTGGTCGCCGGCGGCTGGGCGGATCAGGTTGTCGCCGAAGGCGAGGACGAACGGCTGTCCCCGCGTCCACGGCTCGGCGCCGAGGACGGGTGCTCCGGGCCCGGCACCGTCATCCTGGACCCGGTAGGAGAAGTCCATCCCGTACGCCGTGCCGCTGCCGAAGTAGGCGGGGACCTGGCTCTTGTCCGAGGCGATCACGAAAAGGATGTCGGAGATCTCGCACGCACGCAGTTCGTGGACGAGGTGCTCCAGGATCGGTATCCGTGCGACGGGCAGCATCTCTTTGGGGACGACGCGGGTGATGGGTGCCATCTTGGTCCCCTTGCCGCCGGCGGCCACGACCGCCCTGCTGATCGCGTGCGTCATGGGTCCTCCGCCTTCGTCAGGTATTCGGTTTCTCGGCCGGGTTGTTGAGCCAGTGGAGCCAGGTGCCGTAGACGTCGCAGTAGGCCACGGTGCTCGAATGGATGCTTGCGCCCTTGTCGTACGCGGCCGTGACCACGCGGGGGATGTTGTGGCCGAAGTGGCCGATCGAGATCTCGTAGAGCGGGCGCTGCTGGCTCAGCTCGGCGAGCATTTCGGCGAGGCGTTCCCGGCCGCCCGGTGAGCCGAAGATCTGGTAGATCGACCACGAGAAGACGAGGCACAGATGGTGGTCGGGCACGGCCTGGGCGACGACCTCGGCGAGGCGATCCTCGGCTCGGCCAGCCAGGATCGTCGGCGGGGTTCGTGCCGCCAGGGCCAGGGCGCTGTTCAGGGTTCGCAACCGTGTTGGCTGCTCGGGCCAGGTGAGGCTGACCAGCCACTCGGTTGCCTCAGGGTCGGTGAGGTCTACCGGGCTGACCTCGATCCCGACCGGCGGGACGAACTGCGCGACGTTCAGGGACAGCGGCGGCCTCCCGCTCTTGATCTCGCAGGTGATGACCGTGCCTGGGTCGCTGTTGGGCAGGATGAGGCGGTGTCCGCCGTAGTCGTAGGTGTAGCGGTCCCAGAGCAGGTTCAAGCCGGCGCTGGCGCCCACGTCCACGACCTGGATGGGGCGGTTGTCGAGCTGCTGCTGGAGTGCGGCGAAAGCAGGCACGAGGACGGCACAACGGTTGACCTCGTTGGTTTGGACGGATCGTGTCGCGATGGTTCTTCGGATCTGCTCGGCGTTGCGTCGGCAGAAGTCGGTGAGCAAGGCGTCGGCGCTGGCTTCAGGCAGTTTTTCGTAGCCGGTGAAGTAGCTGACGAGTGGGTGTCGAGCACCGCGGCGGATGATGTGGTGGATGGCTCCGAGCAGCATGTTGGGGGCCGGCTGGCCCGGGCGTGTGTCGGCCGCGAGGTCGAGCAGCTCGGGAGTACGGGCCACTGAGCGGCACAGGGTCTCGTAGAGCGGGGACTTGCCGGCGGCCTGTTGGTCGGCGAAACGCTCGAAGGCGGTTGCGAGTTCGGCGTGCTCCATAATGGGAGACCCTTCAGATGATCTTGTAGTCGCAGTCGGCGAGCTGCTGAACGGCGCCCAAGCTCTGCCCTCGGCGGCTCCACCACTTTTCGGCTTCGACGGACATGGCGGTCCGGGCCCTGGCGGCGACGGTTGCGACCTCGTCGCGGGGGACCACCACGGCACCGTCCTCGTCGCCCACCACAACGTCTCCCGGCGCGATGCGGACGCCGTCGATGAGCACCGGGACGTTGACCGCGCCGCCATGACGGTCGGCGGGGTAGTCGTAGTTGAGCGGGGTGGCGCCGCGGGCGACCGTCGGAAACGCGATGCGGCGCAGCTCGGCGACGTCTCGGACCATGCCGTCGACCAGGACGCCGGTGATGCCTCGGCTCTGCATGTGCGTCGCGGTCACGCCTCCGAAGCAGGACCGTTCCTTGCCGCCGCCAGCCGCGACCACGACGATGTCACCGGGTTGCGCGAGGTCGATCGCCGCGCGTCGGACCGTCACGTCCGGGCCCAGGGCTGTGACGGCGCTCCCGCACAGGACGAGGCCGGAGGTCTGGAGCTTCAGGCAGTACGAAAGGGCGCCGGTCTTACCGAGCGCGTCCACGATCGACGCGACCGGGAGGCGGGACAGTGCGGCGATCTCGCTCCGGGTGGGGCGGATGATCTCGGTGTGGATCTCGCGTACGGACACGGTGGGACCTTTCGTCTACGGGGTCTGCGGGCTCTGCGGGAGGCCGGAAAGCTCACGAAGCGGTGCCAGGTCCTGCGCCATGAGGTCATGGGGCGACACGACGGCCGCGGTGCTGTACGAGGTCGTCGCCAGCACGGCGCGCGTGGTCCGGCACACCAGGTGGGCGATGGATTGCATCAGGGCTGCCTGCCCGAAATGGTCGGTCTTCGGCAGCGTGAAGGAGCACTGCGCGTCGCTGGACTGGGCTGGTCCATCTCGGTGGAGGAGGAACAGTCGGGCGCCTGCTGCCGCGGCGGCGCTGATGGCCTCCCGAGTCGTCCTGCTGGCCGAGTCGTAGGCGAGGAGGAAGACCACGTCGTTGGGAGAGGCGCTGCTCAGTTGGTAGCGGACGCCGTAGGCGGGGTCAGGGTGGTCGTTGAACATCGCGCTCATGTCGGCGAGCGAGGGGTCGCGCATGATGAGCGGGGGTTGCACGCCCTCGACGCCGAGTGGAGCGTCCCAGCTCAGATTGTGAGCGAAGTGCTCACCGGCGAGGGCGAGTGGGCCGCCGTCGGGGCACAGCACGTAAGTGCAACGTCTGCTGCGGATCGTGTCGGCGATAGCTCGGGTTGCCTCGTGAAGGAAGCCCCCCAGTAGAGCGGTGTCCACCGAGGCCAGGGCGCGCAGATGACGCTCCTGGCTGGTGGGCAGCGACTCCGCCCGGGGCCCGAGCGCGGCAACCGTCAGGGTCAGCGCGGTCAGCATGGCGTCCTCGCTAACCTGCTGGTCGGTCGTCCCGGTCGCCCAGACCATGCCGTCTACCGGTTCCATCTGCGTCCCGTCGCCGCCCACCAGGGCCAGCACCGGCACGCGGTTGTCCTGGCAGAGCCGAACAGCCTCGACGACATTGGTCGACCGGCCGCTGACGCTGGCCACGACGACCAACCCCACCTGGTCGATGTCCTGGGCCAACGACTGCGCGAAGAGAGACCGGTAGTCCTGCCGCTGGGCGCCGTAGGCCATGGTCGCCGTGCTCATCATCGAGTCGTTCACCGGCTGCCCGGTGTGGAGCGGGAGCTGGAGAAGCACTGAGCGGGCGATCGCCGAGGAGCCACCGTTCCCGAAGGCGCGGATCTGCGTGCCCCCAGCGGTGGCCCTTTGCAGCACTTCGACGGCTTCGGCGCCGCGGGTGAGCATCCGTCGGGTAGCGGCAGCCACCTCGGTCACGTACGCGCGGGCAAAGTCGCCGTACACAGCGGACATCATCGTCCCTCCTTCAGCTCGCAACGGGTCGGGGGAACAGCAGCCAGGGCTCCACCACGGGCGGGAATTCCGTGCGGAACGGGCGACGGCGGATCGAGTCGAACGCGGCGGGCAGACCCTGGCAGACGAGCCGGCAGTCGAGCGGCCGGTCACCGCGCGTCGCGTCCGCCTTCCCCGCACGAATGTGCTCGTCGGACAAGCCGAACCTGCGCGCGATCATCAAGGCCAACCGATACTTGGTGAAGCCCTGTGACGCGCTCCAGTGGATGACCGATGCCGTGCACTGCCCGTGTAGGAGCGCCTCGGCAAGCCGGCGGCACACCTCGGCGGCTTCGTCCGCGTGCGTGGGGTAGCGAACGCAGACGTCGTCCAGCTCCAGCCGCGCCCCCAAGCTCACCTGACGCGCGATGTCGGTCAGGTTCGTCTCGGCGGCGAACTGCACAGGCCCGTACAGCATGGGCAGCCGCAGGACCGCAGCGTCCGGACACGCAGCCAGCACCGCTTGCTCGGCCAGCAGCTTCCAGCGCCCGTAGACGTTGAGGGGCTTCGGACGGTCGTTGGGCCGGTAGGGCGCCGCCTGCCCGTCGAACACGTAGTCGCTGGAGATGTGCAGGAGACGGGCCCCGTACCGACGAGCGCCCTCCGCGATCAGCCGGGCCGTGACGACGTTCCGGCCCCGGGCCTGGTCCGGTGTACTCGCCCAGGCCACGGGCCGGCGCTCGCCGACACAGTTGACGACGACGTCCGGCCGGTCCCGGTCAAGCAGACGCTCAATGTCACCGGCCGATGTGACGTCGACCCTGACGAGCCCGTTGCTGCTGCGACTGAAGCCGGTGCCCGTCACGCTCGTATCGGCGAACGTGTGCAGCACGCTGCGCCCGAGTAGCCCGGAAGCGCCGAAGATCACTGCTCGCATCACTCACCTCCGTGAAGTTCCGCGGGGTGAACAGCCAAGCGCGGCCGGACTCGTGATCGCGAGAGGTCTCCGGGGTGTACGCGGTGCACGCACCAACTCGGTTTAAGCACACCGGGCTTAGGGCCTGGTGTACGTACACCAAGCACCTTTTGTCCTGTCAGTTAGGAAGGCTCGGCGCGGTGGTACCTTCCGGCCAGGACCCCGCCGGACTTGGAGTGCCCATGGAGCCAGCCGCGTTCGACGCACCGCCGGCCACCGTGCTCGCTGCTCTCTTACAGCAGTTGGGGATGCGGCCTGAGCAACTCGTCGCTCGCATCAACGAGAGGCGGTCCCGCCGTGGTTCCTCTCCCCTCAGCCTGAAGGCTGCCTATCCCTGGCTACGCGAGAACCCCTCCTACCCGCAGCCTGACAACCAGTCGGACGCCTTGGCTGTCCTCACGGCGAAAGCCGGGCGCCCCATCACCGCGTCCGACGTCGGCTGGGACTCGCCGCGCCCTCGTCACCGCCATCGCCACCTCGACGCGCCCGGTGACGCGCCCCTCCAGGGGCTGCTCCACGAGATCAGCCAAGGAGACATCATGGACCGCCGGAACCTACTCGTACTCACCGGAGCAGCAGCCACCGCGCCCGCTCTCGCGCTCCTGCTCGGCCCGGCAGCGCAGGCCACCACGACGTCGGGCGGCACACGCCTGAACGAGAAGCTCGTCGGCTCGATCGAGAGCGCTGTTCGAGACCTGCGGGAGATGGACGATTCCACCGGTAGCGCCAGCGGTGACCTCGCCTGGGGCCTCGGCATCTGGCAGAGCACCTCCCGGGTGCTCGCGCAGGTGCGCGACCACGGTCCTCTTGCCGACCGACTCCAGACCTCCTATATCGAGCTCAGCGAACAGGTCGGCTGGATGCTCTTCGACGCCGGCCGCCATCCCCAGGCGCAGCGCGTCTATCACACAGGGATGCGGCTAGCTCGTGAGGCCGGCACATCGCTGACCGCTCGTCACGCGACGTCCAACCTCGTCGCCTCCGCCGCGTACCAGGCCGCATGGCTCGGCCACCACAATGACGCCGTCGCGCTGCTCGACATCGCTGCGCGGACGCCGGAGCTGCCGCCCGTCGTCGCCGCGGTGATCGCCGATCGGCGTGTCTACGCCGCGGGCCGGCGACGCGACCCGGACGCGATTCTCCGGTACCGCGACGAGGCTCTGCTCCACCTCGCGACTCGTGACGAGCGCACTCCGTGGTGGGCGACCTGGTTGACGAAGAACTCCGTGGACGCCGCCACCGGCCGAGCCTGGCTCGCCTGCGAGCAACCGTCGAAGGCCGTGCCCTTTCTGAGCCGGCGCGTCGAAACGACCTCGTCCGACTACCCACGCGACCGCCTCCTCGCCGTGCTCGATCTGGCCGACACCGTCCACAAGTGCGGGCACGGCGACAGGGCACGGGAACTGCTCGACCAGGCCGGAGAGCTCATCGGCACCGTCAGCTCCCAACGCATGCTCCACCGGTACGAAGCCCTGTCGTCCGCCACCGCAGCGTGACGGCCCGGCAGTGAACGGGAACGTGTTCGGTTGGCTCCATGGGTAGGCATCAGCGTTCGCGATCGTCGAGTTCGAGGAGCATGGTGTCGTAGTAAGGGGCGTCCTCCCATGGCTGGGCCTTGCCGATCCGCCGATAGCCCCATGCCATGTACGCGGACCGGGCGGGAGCCGCTTCGGGCTCAGGCCGCACCGTCAAGGTCACCCGCTCCGCGCTGAGCCCCTCCAGCAGGCGTGCGTGCAGGCCGGCTGCGATGCCGCGCCGCCGCCATGCCTTGCGCACGGCTAGCTCGATGATCACCCACGTCCGATCGCCAGTCTCTCGGGCGAATTCGGCCGAGAGTTCCACCTCCAGCACGTTCTTCCACCAGCGGGTGTCCGGGGCCAGGAGGTAGCCGTACGCGAAGCCGACGACCTCCTCGTCGTCACGGGCGAGCACCAGACGCATTCCGGGGCGTTGGCAGTGCACTTGATAGTGCTCAATGAAGATCGCGACGTCGCTCGGCTCCTCGCGGTATGGCGGTTCTGCGTACACCTCCTCGTACGCGGCGATGAAGGCGTCTAGGGCTGTCACGGCTTCTCCGCCCTCGTACCGGTCGTACGTCAGCATCCCTTCGCTCCCGTGTGCTCCAGGAGGTGTTGGGCCGTCTCCTTCGAACCAGAGGCGCCACATTCGCGCAGGAGGCCGGCCACCTGCTTGATCCTGCGCGTCACCCGCCCCGACTCCACTTCGCTCAGGTAGTCCAGGCTCTCCACGGCGTGGGCGGCGCCTTCATCGGCCTGGCCCGCTGCCACCAGGCTGCGAGCGAGGGTGAGGCGGTATAGCGCCTTGTTGCGCCCGTACACGCGTTGGTTCTGCTGGGCGAGCGCGGCTTTGAGGAAGGAGACGGCCGCGCTGTGGTGCCCGCTCTCGGCATAGGCCAAGCCTTGGGCGAACGAGATCTCGGCGGCACCGTGAAAGGCCGTCCAGTCCGGTGAGCGCCGGTCAGTGCGCTCCGCCAGACGCATGGCTTCGCTCAGTTTCGACTGGGCCGCCTTCGCGTCGGGTATGAGGGACAGGGCTCGCGCTTCTCTCGTCGCCAGCAGCGATTGAAGCCGCGGCGAGTCGAAGCGTGAGGCCCGCTCCCTGGCAGCCCTCGCGTAGTCGAGCCCATCGCGTGGTTGCCCCGCGTGGCTCGCCTGCAGGCTCAGGGCGGCGAAGACCAGCGTCTCCAGGCTCGCATCACCCAGCATGGAGGCCGTCGTTAAGGCGTCACCCCAGTAGCTGCGGGCGGCCTCCTGATCGTCGGCGTCGTAGAACAGCCAAGCGCAGTGCTCGGCTGCTTCGCCGGAGAGAAGCCGCAGTTGGCGGCCGATGGTGTCCGGGTAGTTGGAGTTGTTGATGACGCGGCGAATGCGACGTAGGTGGCGCACGGCGAGGGATCTGACGTCTCCGCCGCCGTACGCGTTGTCGAGCTCGTACAAGGAGCGCAGCCCGGCGCGGAGTTCCTGGATGTGGGCCGTACCGATCGCCCCGGTGCGGCTCGTCTGAGGTAGGGGGCGCATGGCCGTGGGCAAGCCAGCGGTTGCCGCCACGCCCACGGAATCGGTGAGAAACGCACGTCGTTCCACACTCATGCCTCTCTCGGTGGGGAGCACTGCCCCCACACTGACACCGGGTGGCGGCCCAGGAAAGCCGAGCTCAGACGGGCATACTCCCAGCAGGGCATGCAGAACGCGCCACGCCCGAGGCCGTGGAGTGGGCGGGTTCGGTTGGCGCCAGCGTCGGGCCTGACGATCGGTGAGGGTGACGGGTTCGCCCAGCATGTCTGCCGTGGCCGCGAAGGCGCGTAGGAAGTCCGCTGGCCGCTCAAGCCCGTGCACTCGGCACGCTTGTTCAAACAGAGTTGGGTGAGTCACTTCGCCACCTCCGGTGATGCGACGCACACCGACGGTAGCGCCACGCGAAGTCCGGCAGGCGCAAAGTCCGGCGAAAAGTCCGCTTGAGAGTCCGGCACCGGCGGGTCCTGCGGAGTTAGCTCCTTTGTGAGCGAGGGAGCGAAGCTGATGAGTCATCCAGCCAAGATCGCCAAGTCGATGAGGCGCCTGGGTCTGATTTCGGCCGCAACCGGCAGGCCGTCCTACACGCAAACGATGCCTCGCGAGGGGCAGTCGGCGGCCGTTGCGCGCCACATGGTGCGGATCGCACTGGATACCTGGCACCTGGGGCAACTCGCCGAAGCCGGGGAACTGATCGTCTCCGAGCTCGTGGCCAACGCGGCACGACATGCTCGCGGCGACAGCATCCGGGTGACGGTTACTCGCCTCTCGGACCACCGCGTGCGCGTCGCTGTCGTGGACCTGTCGCGCAAGTGGCCTCAACGTCGGGCACCCGATCTCGCTGATCCGCACGGTCGAGGGTTGCTCCTGATCGAGGGTGTCTCGGTCGAGTGGGGTTGCGATCCCCTGCCGTGGGGGAAGCGGGTCTGGGCCGATCTGCCGGATGCGGTGTGAGGCCGGTGGCTGTGCCCCGAGGCACCCGCCCTGCGACGGAGCGACCGCCGTCACGCGCACGTCGCCAACTGGGGTCGCGAGGCCGGCATGGATGACCGCGTCTACCACGCCATCTACGCCGTGTTGCTGTCGGCTCTCATCGTGGTCCTCACCCTGGGGTATCACCGATGAACTTCCGCGCTGGCCTGGCCGATACCCCCTCCGGTCGGGCAGGGCGGGAGGCGTGTGATCGCCGCCCCCGGGGCGAGAGCACGCTGCGGGTGCCCGTCCGCCCCGAGACGGGCACCCGCGCCAGCGGCTGCCTCGGTTGGAGCCGATGCCGGCCGAGGCAGTCAAATCCCGAGGTTGCCTACCCCCTCATACGGCCGCCTCCCGCTACATCACCACGTTCCTGCCCGACGAGAAGAAGACGGAGTGAGCAGTGGTTGACAACCAAGGCGGGCGCCGTTGGATCGACCTCGGTCGGCTCCTGTCCGGGCACACGCAGGCCCGGCGACCTGCGCCAAGCGAGGCACGGGCCTACCGGCCGCCTCGCACTGAGACCTGGGCCTATCGAGAAATGGCCGTCTGGGAAGCCACCGAGGCGGGTTTCGCTCCTGATGCCCTGTATCCCGGCCGAGTGAAGGCCCCGTGGTCGATGACGTGCCGGTCGTGCGAGACCCCGCACGTCTTGTCACTCGCCGCGATCCGCCGTGGTGTCCGGTGCAAGTGCCGGTCTCTCAACGAGGCTTTGCCCGTGCTGCCGCTCGACCGCGATCCCGAGCCGGCCCCATCGGAGACCGATGGTACGGCGAGACCCCAGGAGCAGGCCCACCCGCGTTGGTGAGCCTGCAGCGCCGCCGACCGGTCCCACACAGCCGCTGCCGTCAGCGGACTCCTGTCACCGCCACTCCGCTTGCCAGATTCACTCGTGGACTCCTTGGCTATGTCGATCAATTCACTTTACCCGTCCATTCAGATCCTTCCGTGGGACGCATCACCCGCGAGCGCCCGAAGTTACTTCTCCGAGCGGCTGGCAGACCCAGACCTTCTCGAATCGAGCGTCACGCTCGTTATCGACTCGTCCGTGCATGCCCTGTGCGTGCCCGTGGGCGGAGCTCGCCGCAGCGGGTTTCTCGCGATGACGAGCGTCTTCACGGGCTTGGCAGTCAAATCCGCCCTAACCAGCTGCAATGGATTCCCGCAGGTACGGTTCCGATGGTCAACGAAACCCAAGGTATGCCACCAAGTCACGTGGGGCGAAGACGTTCCTGCCTGGAACGACGAAATCCGTGGACGGATGTACGGCTATTCGAGTCAGGCCGTGGATGACTATCTCGCAAGGCTCGTCATGAGATGCGAACCTGAGTCAAATCCACCGCCAGGACACGCACTCCCTTCGCGGCCCATAAATGGCACCACCCACGCTAAGTGGAAAAATGAATTGAAAAACCCGCAAGAGCACTATTCCCCTCTTCCTGGTTTTACGGTGTCGTGGTAGCGACCCAATTTCGACCAACCGGGAAGGCCCCTGCCATGGTGAGAACTCCATTCGCAGGCACGCTCTCGCTGCCGCTCGGGGTGGCATTCGATTCCGTCGCGTTGTGCGGTACGTGCGGCGGTAGACAAACACGACACAACCGGCATCGCCGCGGCACCCGTCGGCATCGCGCGTTCTGGGGAGGTCGACGTTGACCCCGCAGGGACCCGCCCCCTCGTGGGTGGTGTGGCGCTGGACATCTGACACCCCCGACGCAGCGGCACAGGCACGCGCCGCCCTGCGCTGCGCCCTCGACCAGCTCGGCTACGACGACGAGACCGTCGACAACGCGGTACTGGTCGCCTCCGAGGTCGTCACGAACGCCGTCAGGCACGCCACAGGGCCCTACGCGTCGAGCATGTCTTTTCGAACATCAGAGAGTTTTGTCGACTGCTGCCGGTGGGCTGGTTCCCGTCGACCGCGGCCTTGGTGATGTTGGTGCGAGACCTGAGCAGCGAGGCGACATGCACGGAACTCTGCATGACGATGACCGGCTCGGCACGTCTGAGCTACGGGGGTTGGCCAGGCACAGGGAGCACAGTTCCGGCCCCCCGTTTCCAGCTGGTGTTCCTACACCAGGCAGCGGGTGGTCTTCTCTGACGTGCAGTGGTTCTCCTCGGGACACTTCGGGCGGACGGCGGAGGCTGATCAGCCTGGGGGCTTCCCCCGGGAAGAAGACCTGTGGGCGTCAGATCGAACACCACTACGTGGCCCCTAGCCGTAGTTCACTCCCGAGTACGCCGCCATACGCGTCGACCACGTTTGGCACTCCGGTGATCGCTACCGGCCCTCGCGCGGGTACGCCAGCGTGCAGATCGCTGGCCCCGGCCCACTGGGCGTCAGCAGTCAGCCACACCCGGACGACCATTCACTCGAATGGACGAGTACGGTCGCGCGCCAGGTGGCCAGAAGACAATCTGTAAGCGACTGGCTCGGTGGGCTCCTGCAGGAAGGCACCGGACACCCGTTGACTGAGAAAGAGCCGACCAGGCTGGCGCAGTCATTCGTGCCGGAGGTTTCACAGAGATGGGGCCCCACGAACGTTCCTGGCTTCTTCTCCCATGCAGGCACCTTCGACAGTTCGGTGTCCGGTGGTGTCGACCCACATACGGGCCTGTGCAACGTGCGGAGAGATTGGGGCATCTCGTGGGCAATTCAAATCACGGCCCGCCCTTGCCGCTGGCGCTGGCCTACTCCCCGTCGAACTCGATTGATGTGGGATTCGGTAAAGGGTTCTCGCTGAAACTCACCACCTACGACATTGCTAACAAACTGTTGACATTGTCGTAGGCGAGCAATGCAAGAAACAAGAGAGCAACTCAAACGTAAGACTGCAAGCGCCGCCGGGTTCCACGGCGGGAGCAGGTCGGCGGTATGCCGCGTACCCAAGCGTAACCTTCGGGTTCTCGCGGGTGTTCGCGGCGAATGACGCCTGGGGAACATCCCCGCAATATTGGGGCGGCCCCGCGACCTTCACCCCGCCCCGTCTTTCCTGTCCGCTTATGGAAACCGGACGGTTCATCGGCAGATCCAGCAGCCGGCCGAAGCGGCGCCGGCAAGACTCCAGCACCTGCCGAGGAAAAGGAGCAGACAATGGCAACGAGCAGCGCGCATGGAGAGGGATCGACGAAAGGTGTTCTCAGCCAATTCGGGGTGCCGTATGTGCCGTACTGGCACCCGGGCCACAGCGAACTGCCGTCCGGCGGCCGGGCCCTCCTGGACTGGAACCCGAACCAAGGTCAGGACCAAGACGGCGTCTTCCACCGCTCACGGGTTCCGCTGCGCCCGCGCCGTCAGGATGCGCGGCTCAAAGCCCACCCGAATGCGCGGGCCGGCGAGGGACAGGTGATGTCGTGTGCCGAATTTTGGGGCACCGGGGAAAACCCTCCGCAGGGTGTCGCTTCGTCCCGCTACTACGCCTTCGGGTACTGGCAGTATGTGCAGATCCTGGTCTTCTGGGCCGGGACGGCCGGTGGTGGCCTGATCTGCCCGCCCAACGGGCATGTCACCGACGCCGCCCACCGCAACGGGGTAAAGGTCTACGGCAGCGTCTTCTTTCCGACCCCGAGCCACGGCGGCAAAGAGGCGTGGGTGCGCGACTTCACGACCAAGACGAAAAACGGCACCTACCCAGTGGTCGACAAGCTGGTCGAAGTCGCCCAGTACTTCGGCTTCGACGGCTGGTTCATCAACTACGAGACGCTCACCCGGGGCGATCCAGCAGTGCGCGATGCACTGGCCTATGGCCGCGCGCGCACCACACCCGACACAGCGGGGTCCGTTGACTTTACCTGGTACGAGATGCAACAGCGCGACCTGAACAATCACAACGCGCAGTTCCTGCAAAACGGCTCCCAGCGGGTGTGCGACTCGCTCTTCGTGGACTACTACTGGTACGACACCAACCTGACCAATTCGAAAAACAAGGCGGGGGAGATCAAACGCAGCGTCTACGACCTGCACTTCGGACTGGAACTGGTAGAGGAGAAGAATTGGGACGAGCGTTTGACCCTGCTGTTCACCAAGGACAACACGCACCGCGGCTCCCTGGCCTTGTACAAGGCCCACACCGTTTCCACGCCATCAAAGGGATGTAGCGACACAGAGTGGACACAAGGCTTCTATCGCAAGGAAGCCGACTTCTGGGTCGGTACCAACCACGACCCCTCCCACAGCCCGAACAGCGGCTTCCCCGGCATCGCCCGCTACATCGCCGAAGCCCGCCCCCAGCAGGAACTTCCGTTCGTCACCCACTTCAACACCGGCCACGGACACAGCTACCACCACGCCGGGGCTGTAGTGCGCCACGGCGGCTGGGCCAACCTCGCGCTGCAGGACGTGCTGCCGACCTACCGATGGCTCACCGGCGCCGACGCCGGCGGCGCCCTGGGCGCCTCTCTGTCCTTCCGCGACGCCTGGGAGGGCGGCTCGTGCCTCATGCTGGACACCACCCATCTGGTCCCGGGCAGCTCAGCATGGACACGGCTGTACCAGCTCTACCTGCCCACTACGGACCGCACTCGCATCACCGTGCGCGCCAAGACGCCGCCCTTCTGGGAGAACGGCAACGGCGGCGCCCTGGAGGCGCTGGTCGCAACCGACGCCGCCCCCAAGAAACTCCTTGCCGTCCCCCTGACCCGGCAAAGCGAGGACCAGGCCGGCTGGACCACCTACACCGCCACGCTGCCCGAGAACACCTACTGGCAGCCGCTGGTCCAGCTCGGCCTGCGCCTGACCACTGGCCCTTATCCGGTGCTGCGCCCGCTGCTGGTAGGACAAATCGCCGTGCACGACGAGGAGTTCGCCACGCCGCCGGCCCCCACCGCTCTGGAATTCCAACCGCCCGAGCGAACCATCACCGGTGGTGTCTCCGTACGCCTGGCCTGGGAGCCACCCGCCGACGAGTCCGCCGTCCATCACTACGAAATCTACGAGACCGGCGGCGGCGCGAGCGGAACCTTTCTGGGCGCCAGTCTCAACCCCGTCTTCTTCCTTCCGCAGCTGACCGCACGCGACCGGGCCGCCACCCAAATCGCCGTCACCGCCGTGGGGCACGACGGCACTCACTCACCGAACGCCACCGCCGACATCACCTGGTAACCCAGCCACCGGCCGTCCGCACCCGGGGCAACCTCCGTCGCTGGCACGGCGATCACCCACACCTTCATGGCGCAGGCCAGTCCCCTCCTCATCAGATGATCGCGGGCATCGCCCGGTTGGCCTGCGATGATGGAGGAGCCGTCGCCACCCCCGCATGTCAGACCGGCGGGATCGTGGAGGAGGCTGGGGACACCCTCAAGGGCCACGTGCAAACCCTGCTGCGGCTTCGGGCCCCAGACCGGGACCGAACAACCCGCGGGCCCGGCTGCCACGACGGTATTCGCGGCAGCGTCATGCCGTCCTCGGTGGCGCTTCACCAGCCGCCGGAACTCGGGGCGCTACTCCATTCGAGCGAGCCCCCGGCGAATTCGTAGGGTGACCGGCACCAGCTCCAAGCCTCTGATGGCAACTGTCGTCTCGCTGGTGCACCAGCGGCGCGAGCAAGGCCGTAGAGCGACGCCATGACGTCGGGTGACGGCTGTCCGCGTCCCCACCGACCGCGCCCTTCCCTCCTACCGCCCAGCGCTCGTCACTCCTGCGAGACCGTGTCTACGGTGAAGGAGTTGGGCCTGCCCGGACGCCACGCTCCATTGGGCATGAGCCGGGACCATGGCCGCGCTCGTCACAAGGCGCGAGATTCGCCCGCGCAAGGACAGACATCGACAGGCGAGGAAAATCATGGAACTTTACTCCACCGTGCGCGCGGGCGACTGGCTCCCGTCCGACCAGAGCTTCCTGCGGGACTGGCTGGACGAACGCATCGCGCGGGTCGAGGAGAACGCCCGGCTGGGCAAGACGGAGGACCTCAAACCCTCGGTCGCCGCCCTCCGCGACCTGATCGACAACGACCCGAAGATCCACATGCTCTTCCACGACATGCTAGGGCAGTTGTCCCACCGCGAAACGCCGACCGGCTACCCCCAGGTGCGGACCGTCGACCAACTGCTCCTGCTGTTCGACGAGGCCATCCAGAGCGCTCCCGAGTTCAACAAGTCCGGACTCGTCGGCTTCCCGATCAACGCCATCCTCAACTGGGCGATGGGCACCCAGGCCGGCTTCGCCGCGTTTCTGGACAACGACGTCAACGAGGCTTTCAAGGGCATGCTCGACGAGTGGAGCGCGTTCCTGGCGAGCCCCGCGTCGACGTATGTGCTCGACAAGCGGAAGAACCACTGGTTCAGCGACGAGGCCCTCGCCGCGATGCCGGACTTCGCGAAGACCTTCGTGTGCAAGCCCGAGTCCGAGCACTACGGCTTCACGTCCTGGGACGACTTCTTCACGCGCAGGCTTCGCAGCGGCGTACGCCCCGTCGACACGGGCCCGAAGACGGTCACCAGCGCTGCCGAGTCCGTCCCCTACCGGCTGTCCCGTAACGTTCAGTTGCGCGACACGTTCTGGCTCAAGGGCCAGCCGTACGCCCTCACCTACCTACTCGACTCCGTACACAAGAGCACGGCCGAACCGGAGCCCGACGACTTCGTCGGAGGCACCGTCTACCAGGCGTTCCTCAGCGCCCTCAACTATCACCGGTGGCACAGCCCCGTCGACGGCGAGGTCAAGGCCGTCCGCAACATCCCCGGCACGTACTACTCCCAGACGCCCGCCGCCCTGTGCGATGTCGCCGCCCCCGACCTGTCGCAGGGATACATAGCACATCTCGCCGCCCGCGCGGTGATCTACATCCAGGCCACGAAACCGGCCGTCGGCATGATGGCCTTCGTCGCCATCGGCATGGGCGAGGTTTCGTCCTGCGAGGTGACCGCGAAGGTCGGCCAGCAGGTCAAACGGGGTGACCCGCTCGGATCATTCCACTACGGCGGCTCCACCCACTGCCTGGTCTTCAAGCCGGGCGTGGACCTGGACTTCGTCCCCACGAAGTACCCCGGCGACTCCAACGTCCTCGTCAACGCCGCGGTCGCGAAACTGAAGAACTGATCCGCCTCCCACTGCGCCGCGGCCCGATCACTGTCCGCGAGAACCTGACCAACTGGTGCGGAGTCATGCACAGTCCTGAACTGACGCAGGAAGCGGCCCGCGAAGTGTTTGCCCCGCAGGTCAAAGCCCCTTCGCGGCCAATTACAGGATCGCCACGCACCCCCATGTTGCGTCATGGCGAGCCGTCGACCGTCGGTCTGACGGATATCCGGGCTGCTGGACTCAAATCGACAAATGACTGAACCCACGACATGGGTGAAGGCACCCATAGCAGCGGATGCCTCGACCGGCCGGGTGTTCTCCCAACTCCTGAACGAGAACCTGCGGATCAATCTCGAATTTGGTGAAGCGGGCGAGAGGGTCTCTCGGTCGGGAGACCAGGCTGACCTCATGGAGTTGCGCCTCCGAAATGACCGCCCTTGGATACGCCACAACGGACTCACCATCGGCGTGAGAGCAATCATGGCACCCGCAGACGTTGCACGTCCCCTCGCTACTGCGCTGCACTGTGACGGAGTAGCGCGTGTCGAGTAGGTGCTCGCATGTGTCGATGTCCTCTCCACACAGGGAACAGCACCGTGTCGCGGTGAATCCGGGAGACAGGCCCTGTCTGTCATGCATGAGCGATAGGGGACAAACATGCCAGTAGACGCTCTCCGAGTACTCAAGCTTGCACCCGAACACGCCGCCTACCAAGGCAGCGACGTTATGGGCATGGCGGTGAGCAACTTCGCAGAGGTTGGTGTCTTCGAGGAAGTTGTAGGCGTCGACCGCGCGTGCGAGTGCCTTGCGTGCCACTGTTTCCAACTCATGCCAAGGGTCTGCACGACGTAGTGGGCTCGGCGGCAGCGGAAGATGGTTCGCCATGTCCGTGTACTGCGGATGATTCCACCCGACCCGGCGCAGGCTGAGAAAGCTCGTGAGCGGCGGAGATGGGCGGGCATGCTCGCGAATGGTGTCGCGCAGTCGGTGCTCGGCCTGCGACCACACACGGTCTAGGAACTCTCGTTGCGCCTTTTTTGTGCGGAGCCCGCGTCGGAGAACGGCGTCGGATGTGCCCTGCCATGACGGGAGGTGCTCCAGAGGCAGTCCCCAAGTAAGAGAGGCATTACGGCACCACTGACCATACAAACGCATGGACTGCCGTAATGCCTCTACGCCGTCCCGGTGCATCATGGCCTCTCACACTGGACCCGCGGCTGGAGGAAGCGGCACGCCGTAACGGATGGCAAGGCCACAGAATCTCATTCGGCGGTGCCCTCAGGCCCGGATGGGTCCACAGGAAGCAGTTGTCCGGTAGCCGGGTCAGATACGGCGGTCTGAAGGAGACCCTCAACGTCTGCTAGCCGGCCGGTGACTTCCAAACCTCGAATGACCGTCTCCTCGTCGGTGCGGACAATCTCCGCGACCTTGACCGTCACACGGACCTCGCCAACCTGCTCCGGGGGAAGATCGGCACCGAGTGCGGACCTCGCCCGCTGCCATGTGGTCACAGCGATGTTCTTGATCAGGTCGGCGGTGAGGGTGGAGACGACAGCCACGCACACCGTAGTCACCACGACCGCAGCACTGAACTCGCTGAAGTATCGACGCCCCTCGCGGGGAACGGCGAAGTCGATATCGACATCACGGTGGCGCAGCGTCTTGACGATTCCGGCCGCGTCATCCCGGTACACAGCCACGCCATCGACGCTTGCGTCAGGGAGCAGGTAGACGCGAGCACTTGCGGGAGCGTCCAACACCGCCGCAGGCAGGTCAGCGGCAGAGATCCTCCAAGGCAACACAACATCCTGCGGCCCATCGGTGGCAACCACGGGCAGCACCCCCTCAAGCAGTGATGATTATCGGCCTGAGCCTAGCCTCGCCACCCTCGCTGCGGGTGGCTCGCGACTGGCCCGCCACTGGCTCGCCACCAAGCTGACCTGCGGAAACGCGAGGCTCGTCAGCACACGGCGAACGAATGTGCAGCGACAGGAGCTGCAGACCACCAACTGGCTCAACAAAGCCGCATCCGCGGCAGAGGCAAGTCGCCAGTTCTCCATAACTACACGTCAGCACGAGCCCGACCTTGGCCATAGGCGCCACACCGCCCATGGAGCGCTCCACCAGTTCGAACCCCCGCACGTCGCCCTCACTGCCGTCGACGCTCTGGTTCCCCGACTCGGACGAGCCCAACGCCGCCCCCATTCCAGGCGCCGTGTTGCCGGCCTGGGCCCTGGACAAGATCCGTACGGAGTTCGTCGGGTGTCCCACCAGCGCCCCCGCGCCGCTGTTGAAGATCGCCATCCGCGACGCGATGTCAGGCATGGACGCCCGCATCCCGACCGCGACGCTTCCCTGCGAGGCGGACGAGGGCGAGCCGAAGCCGTCGGCCCTTCTCCTCGCCGAGCTGCACCCCGACGCGCTTCCCGCTCCCACCGAGGCGCTGCCGACCGGTGGCGTGGAGACGCTCGGTTCGGTGGAGGACGGTTGGCCAGGCTTCTTCCACCGTGCCCATCGGCTCCTGCCCGGCGACGGACTCATGCTGCTGGCCACCCGCCAGCGCCGGGACGTCGGCCGCCTCAGCGATCCCCTCGGCACGCTGGTTGCCACCGCCCGCACCGCGGGCTTTCGCTACCTCCAGCACATCGTGGTCGTCTACGCCCACCTGTCCGGCGACCAACTCGTGCCCTCGCTGCCACCAGATGCGTACCGCAGTGTGGCGCACTGCGACCTGGTCGCCCTGTCCGCCATTGACCACCCATAACCCCGACCGGAGGAGACCTCGTAGTGCCCGCACCCTTTTCGGTCTGGAACACCGCCCCCACCTCCGCAGCGGCGCAACGCAAAGGACGCTACGCGCCCGGCTCATCCGCCCACCCCGCCAAGATGCTCCCCAAGATCGCAGCCCATGCCATCGCTGCCTACACCCGTCCCGGCGACCTGGTTCTCGATCCGATGTGCGGCATCGGCACCACGCTGGTGGAAGCCATCCACCTGGGCCGCAACGCCCTCGGGGTCGAGTACGAACCCCGGTGGGCCGCCCTCGCCCGTATCAACGCCGCTGCGGCTGCGCGCGCGGCGGGCGCCGGTTTCGGCTCCGTGCGCTGCGGCGACGCCCGCGACCTCACCCGCCTCATCCCGTTCGAGCACCACGGGAAGGTGGACCTCGTCATCACCTCGCCTCCGTACGGGAACTCGGTGCACGGGCACGTGCGCTCCACGCGGGAGACGGGCGAACGCGGAGTCGTCAAACGGTGTGACCGCTACAGCCACGATCCGTCCAACCTCGCCCACGTCTCCACCGACCGGCTCCTCAACGCCTTCGCCGAGATCCTGACCCAATGCCGAGTCGTCCTGCGGCCTGGGGGAACCGTGGTCGTCACGACCCGCCCGTGGCGCGAGCGGGGTGAACTCATCGACTTGCCGTCCGCCGTGATCGCTGCCGGCCGGGCGGCAGGGCTCGCGCCCACCGAGCGCTGTGTCGCGCTCCTGGCCGGCATCCGCGACGGTCGCCTGATCCCTCGCTCATCCTTCTTCCAAATGAAGTACGTACGCGATGCCCGCCGCCAAGGCATCCCGCTGGCGGTCATCCAGCACGAGGACGTCCTCGTCTTCACCCGGCCCGACAGGGCACTGCCGGAACACGGCAGTCAACAAGGGCAGAGCCACTCGTCCAGGGAGGCCGACGATTCGCGCCCCGCGTACCTGCACTCAGCGAAACCGTGATGGGCATCGTTGATCTGCCGCGCGGTCGCGATGGCGGCGACGGGGGCCTGCTCCAGCGCCATCCATCGCCGCCACCAGGCTTTGAGGTCGTGCTCCCCGAGAGCGATCCCGTGCTCACCTTGTCGGCCGCCGCTGTCCTGGTGCGCATCCTGCGTCGCCACGCCGAGCGAACTGGCCCTTCAGGCAGAGTCGAGCTATCGATGGACACCCACGACGACCACCAATCGAAAGGCCACGGCGGTGGAACACGATGACCTCCCCCTTCCCTGGCTGCGCGCCGCAAGCACTCCTGCCCCTCCCACAGGCCCGACAGCACCTACCCACGGGATGCGGTTCGCCTTCTGCGGACGCGTATCCACCGAAGACCACCAGGACCCCGAAGCCTCCCGCCTGTGGCAGTTGAACCGCGCTCAAGCGCTCATCAGTTCCACAGGCGGCACGATCGTCGACGAGTACTTCGACATTGGGCACAGTCGCGCCCTGCCCTGGAAGCGCCGGCCTCGCGCATCGGCACTGCTGACCGCGCTCGCCAACCCCGACCGAGGGTTCGGTGCAGTGGTCATCGGCGAGCCCCAGCGCGCCTTTTACGGCAGCCAGTTCGGCAACACCTTCCCCCTCTTCGTCCACTACGGCGTTCCCTTGTGGGTCCCGGAGGTCGGCGGCCCCATCGACCCGGACAACGAGGCCCACGACCTGATCATGTCCGTCTTCGGCGGCATGTCCAAGGGCGAGCGCAACCGCATCAAGGTCCGCGTGCACTCCGCCATGTCCGCCCTCGCTCTGATGGAGGGACGCTACCTCGGCGGGCGCCCGCCCTACGGGTACCGGCTCAAGGACCTGGGGCCCCACCCCCATCCCGCCAAGGCCGCAGACGGCAAACGTCTGTACGGGCTGGAACCCGACCCAACCACGGCCCCAGTCGTGACCCGCATCTTCACCGACTACCTCAAGGGGCTCGGGCTGTTCGCCGTCGCCGAAAGATTGACCCGCGACACCATCCCCTGCCCTTCCGCCCACGATCGGACCCGCAACCCCCACCGCAGCGGCGTCGCGTGGTCCAAAAGCGCCGTCCGCGCGATCCTGACCAACCCCCGCTACACCGGCCGCAACGTCTGGAACCGGCAACACAAACACGAAACCCTGGCCGACATCGAAGACGTCACCCTCGGCTACGCCACCACCATGCGCTGGAACAGCCAAGACAAGTGGATCGTCTCCAAAAAGATCGTCCACACCCCCTTGGTCAGCGACGACACCTTCGCCCGAGCCCAGAGCATCCTGGCCACACGCAACCGCACCGGCCCCGCTCACGGCGTCAAGCGCACCCGCAATTCCTACGTGCTACGAGGCCTGATCAAGCACGCCGCATGCATGCGCAAGATGCAAGGCCACTGGGCACACGAAGAGGCGTACTACCGCTGCCGCTACGCCCAGGAATACGCGCTAGCCAACAACGTCTCCCACCCGCGCAACGTCTACCTGCGCGAGAGCTGGGTCCTCGACCCGCTCGACGCCTGGCTGACCACCGTCTTCAAACCCCACCGCCTCGACGACACCATCGACGCCATGGCCGCCAGCACAACCCCGAAGCACCACACCGAGGCGGATGCCGCCCGCGCGAAGATCGCCGACTGCGACGCCAAGCTCGCCACCCACCGTGCCGCCCTCGAAGCCGGGGCCGACCCCACCGTCGTCACCCAATGGATCGCCGAAACCCAAGCACACCGGGCACGAGCGGCAGCCGAGCTGGGTCGCACCGTCACAGCCCAGGGAGGCCGCATGACTCGAGAGGACATCGCCGAGCTGGTCCGCGCCGCCGGCGAACTCACGGAGGTCATTCGGCAAGCCGATCCCGCAGACAAGGCCGAGATCTACAAGCAGCTCGGGCTACGACTCACCTACGACTCCGGGAAACACAAAGTGCTGGTCGAGATCGATCTCAACCAGCACTCTCTGGGCTCCCGTGGGCTACCAGTCGGTGTCCGAGGGGGGACTTGAACCCCCACGCCCGATAAAGGGCACTAGCACCTCAAGCTAGCGCGTCTGCCATTCCGCCACCCGGACCAGGTGTGCTCCGCGGTTCCCCGCGGCGACATGGATAACGATACCAAGGATTCGCAGTGCGTTTCACCTGCGTATCCGCACCTCACGAGGGGTCCCGGAGGCATGTCAGCCAACGGCCGCAGAGCGATGGGGCGCGCACGCAGGGTGACGGCTTCTTCGGGTCGGCGGAGCGGTTTCGGCGACCGCGGCCCGGGTACCTCGTCGGACTCGCGTCCCGCTCGTGACGTGCCGTGATGGGTGACAATGCGGGAGGCAGGGCCGGCGCGTACGCGGGTTGGCCGACGGTATCGCGACGACCAGGATGGATCGACACCATGGGACGGGTCACCGAGCGACGGCGCGTGGTACGCATCCGTGGCGGCAAGGTCAGTACGCGGCCCGACACGCTCGTGGCCGAGGAGCCGCTGGAGATCCGGCTGAACGGCAAGCCGCTCGCGATCACGATGCGCACCCCGGGGGACGACTTCGCGCTGGCCGCCGGGTTCCTGGTGAGCGAGGGTGTGCTCGCGCGCGACAGCGACCTGGCCACCATCGCGTACTGCGCGGGGGCGGTCGCCGCGCCACGGGACGAGCCGACCGACGAGCTGGTCGACGGGCCTCCAGGCGGGTTGGGGGTCGCGGCGGGCGGGGGTGGCGGGGTGGCTGCCGGGTGGACGACCGCGCCGCTGCCCGCCGCCGTCGGGCGACGGGCCGGCGGGGTGGGGCGGGGTGGCGCGGGGCTGCCCGTGATCGACACGCGGGGCGACGCCGGAAGCGCCCCGGGTGGCGCCGGGGCCCGGGGCGCCAACACGTACAACGTGGTCGACGTGCACCTCGCGCCAGGTGTGCCGCTGCCTGACATCGGGTTGGAACGCAACGTGTACACCACCTCGTCGTGTGGGTTGTGCGGGAAGGCCAGCCTGGAGGCGGTGCGCACGACCGCGCGCTGGCCCGTGGGTGATCCGGCCACGCCGGTCGTCCTCTCCCCCGACGTGCTGGCCGCGCTGCCGGATCGGTTGCGCGCGGCGCAGCGCGTGTTCGAGCGCACGGGTGGGCTGCACGCCGCCGCGCTGTTCACGGCGGAGGGCGAACTGCTGGACGTACGGGAGGACGTGGGCCGGCACAACGCCGTGGACAAGCTCGTCGGCCGCGCCCTCCAGCAGGGGCGGCTGCCGCTGTCCTCCAGCGTGTTGCTGGTGTCGGGGCGGGCGTCCTTCGAGCTGGCACAGAAGGCGGTGATGGCCGGTATTCCGGTGCTCGCCGCGGTATCGGCGCCCTCGTCGCTGGCGGTCGACCTGGCCGAGGAGACGGGGCTGACCCTGATCGGCTTCCTGCGGGGCGCGGACATGAACGTGTACGCGGGCGCGGAGCGGGTGAGCTGGGAGGAGTAGTCGGGTCGGCGCCGGGGTGAGGCGGGCGTGGCCGGGGGCGCACTCGGCGGGCGAGGCGTCACTGTTCGCGAAGCGGCCCGGACCCCCGTTGCCGCTACGCGGGCGTCGCCTGCGGGGTGGGCGTACGGAGCGGTTTGAGCGCCCCGGACCAGGCGATGACCTCGTCCAGCAGCTCGTTCAACGTCGTTTCCTGGTGGGGACCAGGGGTGATGACGCCCGGCTCGGACGGGTCGGTGATCTCGAAGTCGGTGAAGGCCGAGAGGGCGACCTGGGTGCGCACGGTGGCGACCTGGAGTTCGGTCATGGTCAGCCGCAGGTGTTCCACGGCGCGGGTGCCGCCGTGTACGCCGTGGCTGACGAAACCGGCCGCCTTGTTGTTCCACTCCGCGTACAGGAAGTCGATCGCGTTCTTCAACGCGCCGGGGAAGGAGTGGTTGTACTCCGGGGTGACGAAGACGAACCCGTCGTACGAGTCGATGGCCCGTGCCCACCGCATGGTGTGTGGGTGGCGGTAGTCACCGAACAGGGCCGGGAGCGGCTCGTCCAGGACGGGGAGCGCGTGGTCCGCCAAGTCCACGGTCTCGAAGGTCACCTCTCCGCGGGTGACGGCCGCGTGCCGGGCGGCGACCTGGGCGACCCAGTCGGCCGCGACGGCCGTCCTGCGGGTCGACCGGGTGCTGCCGATGATGATGGCGATCCTGAGCATGGGTCTCTCCTCGACTCGACGTCCAGGCGCAATGACGTACCGCGGTGCTGTGCGCCTCAGCACGAGTTAAAGTACAACGGTCGTGGTAATTAGTAAAACGCTCACTGCAAAAAACCTGGAGGGCCCAGCGTGACCAGTCAGAACGCCGCAGCCGGACGTCCTCGAGGCAGGTCGGCGGACAAGCGGAAGGCGATCCTCGGCGGTGCGCTGACCGTCTTCGCCCGGGACGGCTACGCCCGGGCCAGCATCGACGCCATCGCCGCCGAAGCCGGGGTCTCCACGCGCACCATCTACAACCACTTCGGGGACAAGGCCGAGCTGTTCCAGGCCACCATCCGGGAGAGCGCCACGCTGGCCGCCGAAGCCCAGCTCGCCATCATCGACCGGCACCTGCGCAAGGTCACCGACCTGGAGGCCGATCTCCTCGATTTCGGCCGGGAGTTCACCGCCCCGATGACCGGTACGCACGCGGCGCACTTCGCGCTCGTACGTCAGATCCACGCCGACGCCGGGCACATCCCGCAGGCGGCCATCGACGTCTGGCAGGAGACCGGCCCGCTGCGGGTCCGCCGCGCGCTCGCCGCGCACCTGCGTCAATGGTCGGAGCAGGGGCTGCTCCGCACCGCCGATCCCGACCGGGCGGCCATCCACCTCATGCTGCTGATCTCCGCCGCGGACCCCGCCCGGCCAGGCTTCGGCACACCCACACAGGAGGACGTCGACGACAGGATCGCCGCCGGCATCCATGTCTTCCTCAACGGGTACCGGCGCTGACCCCTCGGACCCGCTGCCCGTCAGCTCCGATGCGGGCTGACCTGCTCCCGGGCCGTTCGGAGGGGGCCCGATCGTCAGCGGACGCCGTACGCCAGCTCAGCGGGGGGGCTGCCAGGTGGCGGACCGCGCGGCGGCGTGCGGGCCGTACCGCCGTGACGAGCACGCCAGCAGCGCCCGCCCGTTCCGCCCACCCGCTGGGCAGCGGCGGAGCCGCGTTCGCGACCCGCGCCGGCGCGGCACCGGGTGCGCGTTGTCCGGGCACGGCAACGACGGGCGCCGCGTCACGGCGCGCCAGCTCCTGCCCCACACCCGCGGCCTGGCCCAGCTACGCCCGGTACCCGATGCTGTTTCCTACGGGGCACTCGGCGCGCGGCTACCACGCGCACCGCTACCGGCGGTTCGCTCCCGCGCGCCTCCTGGCCGGCGTTCCGCTACACGCTCCTGACTTCCCACCGGGCACCAACTGGCGTGCGTACGGTCGGGTTGGCCCGGCGCCATCGGGTGACGAGCCGCCGCCCGCGACACGCCCGGGCCCGCCCCTGCCCCGGTCACGCCCCCGGAGGTGCCCGGCGCTGCGCCGGCGTGGCGGGCGCCGGGGTGGCGAGACGTGGCCGACTCGGCGTCAGTTCGTGGGCGGGGAACGGGATGCCGGGTGGCAGCGGGTGCGGCCGGCAGAGGGGGCGGGTGAGGCTGGCGTGGGGCGTGGGGTGGCGCCGCCTCGCGCCCTCGACCATGTGTTCTTGGTTCCCCTGAGCGAGTGAAGCCCGCGCGGCGCGCGGTTCTTGTGGCGGTAGTCGGGAGAGAAGTAACTTCTGCGCAGCGCACATGGGACGTGGGATGTCTTGATGTCCAGATGCCTTCGAAGGGCAGGTCCGAGTATGGCGTCAGAACTTCACGCAGACCCCGCTAGAGGCGGTAGATCTCAGCAATCCCCATCCACTCAGCCCCCGCACGAGGCGCGCCCAACCCACACCTCGCCAGCCCACACCTCGTACGACACCACCCCAGCCACCACCTCGTACGACACCACCGGTGCGTACGACTCGACCGACCCGTGCGACACCGACGGGCGCCGGCGCGGCGGCGTTCGCCGGAGCGCGCCTCGCCACGGCGGGCGCGTGCGCCGCGCACGTCTGCGCCGCGCGCGCCGTACGACGCTGTGGGCCTTTCTGCTGCTGGCCCTGCTGCCCGCTCCGGTGCGGGCCGTGGTGGCGGGGCAGGAAGCGGCGGTGGCGGCTCGGCCGGGCATCGAGCAGCAGGTGCTCTTCAAGGCACCTGAGGACGGCGACTACGCCTGTTTCCGGATTCCCGCCCTCGTCGAGACCCGGGACAAGACCGTGCTGGCGTTCGCCGAGGGACGAGTGGACAACTGCGGCGACGCGGGCGACATAGACCTCGTACTGAAGCGCTCCTTCGACGGCGGGCGCACCTGGTCCAAGCTCCAGGTCATCGACGAGGGCGCGGGCGACACGCACGGCAATCCGGCGCCGGTCGTGGACCGCGAGACCGGCCGCGTCCTGCTGGCCAGCACGTACAACAAGGGGCGGGCCGACGCGGGGAACTGTGAGGTCCCCTGCGACCGCAGGCCGCACCTGCAACACAGCGACGACGACGGGGCGACGTGGTCGACGCCGCGCGACATCAGCGGCGAAATCCGCGATCCGCGCTGGGACGCGTGGTACGCCACCGGCCCTGTGCACGGCATCCAACTCACCCGCGGCAAGCACGCGGGTCGGCTGGTGTTCGGCGTCAACGCGGAGAGCTACGGGACCGACCGCATCACCGAGAACCACGCCGCGCTGGTGCTGAGTGACGACGGCGGCGACTCGTGGCGGCTCGGTGCGCGGGACACGTGGCCGCTGGCCCCCGACGGGACGTTCCGGCAGAAGCCGTCCGAACTGACGCTGGTGGAGCGGGTGGACGGTGGCATCTACGTCAACGGGCGCGAGCAGGAGGGCAAGGACCTCGGCCATCGGGACGCCGCGGTGAGCCAGGACGGTGGGGAGAGCTTCCAGGCGCCGTTCCGCGCGCTGCCCGACCTGTACACGCCGATGGTGCAGGGCGCGGTGATCCGGCTGCCCAGCGCGGGCCGGCGCGGCCCCGGCCGGCTACTGCTGTCCGCGCCGGCCGACCCGGACCGGCGGCGCACGATGATGATCCGCTCCTCCTACGACGAGGGCCGCACCTGGGAGAGCGTGGACCGGGGCGCGGTGGTGACCACCGACTGGTCCGGCTACTCCGACCTGGTCGCCCTGTCGGACGGCCAGGTCGGGCTGGCGTACGAGGGCGGGGCCGTGGACGCCCGCGACGAGATCCGCTTCGCGCGCCTGACCGAGGACTGGCTCGGGCCGCGCCGCGGGCCCGACCCGACGACGGCGGACGGCGGGCGCGGCGCGCGGCCGGCCGCGGTGCTGGGCGGGGCGCGAACGGGCGACGGGCGGTTCGGACGGGCGGTGGAGTTCGACGGCGTCGACGACGCGGTGCGGCTGCCGTTCCGCGAGACGCTGCCGCTTCGGGAGCGGGACTTCACCGTCAGCCTGTGGTTCCGGTACGAGGCCACCGGCGGCGAGCAACCCTTCCTGTGGATGGGCGGGGTCGGCAACAAGTCTCCCCAGGTGGCGGTGCGCGGCGAGCCGGGCAGCGACCGGATCACCGCGTCCATACTGACGGTGGCGGGCGCGGCACCGCCGACCACGACGACGGTGCGTGCCCCGGGCGCGTACAACGACGGCCGCTGGCACCACCTGGCCCTGCGTCGCGGCGGCGGCGAACTCACCCTCTTCGTGGACGGCACGCCGACCGCGGTGGGCGCCCCGGCCGGTTCGGTCAGCCGCAACTCGGTCTTCGGCGTGCACGTCGGACAGAAGGTGGACAGCCGCTCCCACCTGACGGGCGCGCTGGACGAGGTGCTGGTCGTCGACCGCGCCCTGCCGGACGCCGACATCGAGCGGTTGGGTTCCACGTCGGCGCAGGGCATCGCCGGTAACGGCGCGGTGCTGTGGCTGCCGCTGGATCGCGTACGCCAGCCCTGACGCGGTACGCACGCGTCGGCCCCGGTCGCCCACGGGCGGCCGGGGCCGACGCGTGTTCGCCGACGGCCCGGCCCCCTCAAAGGGTCGGCCCCCTCGGAGGGTCGGCCCCCTCGGAGGGTCGGCCCGCGCTCGGCCGGCCCGGGGGCCGGAACCTCGGGCCGAGGCGCGCGGACCGTTCGGCGGCGGGCCGGGGGGCGTGCGCGGCCCGTGCGCCGGGGGTCCTAGGCCGACGGGGCGCGGACCGCGTCGCTCGGCCGGGGCGTCGGGGCGGTGGTGCCTGGGGTGGGGGGCGGTGCCGGGGTGTGCGGGGCGCGGGCCGCGTACCGCCTGGCCAGGACCGCGCAGACCATGAGCTGCATCTGGTGGAAGAGCATGAGCGGCAGCACCGCGAACCCCGCGTCCGCGCCGAACAGCACGCTCGCCATGGGCAACCCCGCCGCCAGGCTCTTCTTCGAGCCGGCGAAGGTGATCGCCACCCGGTCGGCGTACGGGAAGCCGAGGCGGCGCGCGCCGTACGAGGTCAGGGTGAGCATCGTGGCGAGCAGCGCCGCCTCCACGCCCAGCAGGGCGAGCAGCCGCGCCCAGGTGACCTGCTGCCACACGCCGTCGGCCATGCCGTGGCTGAAGGCGGTGTAGACGACCAGCAGGATCGAGCCCCGGTCGGCGTACCCGAGCACGCGCCGGTGGCGGGCGACGAAGCCGCCGACCCAGCGGCGCAGCAGTTGTCCGGCCAGGAACGGCACCAGCAGGTGGAGCGCGATGGACAGCAGCGAGCCGACCGAGAACCCGCCGCTCGCGCCGAGCAGCAGCCCGGTCAGTACCGGCGTGACGACCACGCCGACCAGGCTGGAGAAGGAGCCCGCGACGATGGCCGCGGCCACGTTGCCACGGGCCACCGAGGTGAAGGCGATGGAGGACTGGATGGTGGAGGGCACCAGGCACAGGAAGAGCAGTCCGGTGTGGAGCTGGGGCGTCAGCACCAGCGGGACCAGCGCCCCGGCGGCCAGGCCGAGCGCCGGGAAGAGCACGAAGGTGCAGGCGAGGACGGACAGGTGGAGCCGCCAGTGGGCGAGCCCCGCCGTCGTCTCGCGGGCCGAGAGTCGGGCGCCGTAGAGGAAGAACAGGCCGGCGACGGCGACCGTGGTGGTGTCGTCCGCGACCACGGCCGCCTGCCCGGTGACCGGCAGCAGGGCGGCCAGCCCGACGGTGGCCACCAGCGCCAGGAGGAACCCGTCGAGCGGCAGCCAGCCGGGCATCGCGAGGGCGGGGCGGCGCATGGGCTCCCTTTCCGTTCGGAACTCTCCCCGACCGAGTCGGCCGGTACCCGGCCACCCTGCCGCAGCGTTCGCTCATCGGGAAAGGCGCACACCGTTCTCACTGTCATCACGGTCCGCGATGACGGGCTACGGTGGCGGCATGTTCGACCCGGCGCAGTTGCGCACCTTCCGTACGGTCGCCCAGACCCTGAGCTTCACGCAGGCCGCGCAGCGGCTCGGGCTGCGTCAGTCGACGGTCAGCCAGCAGGTGCGCAAGCTGGAGGCGGCGGCCGGCCGGCAACTCTTCCTCCGTGACACGCACAGCGTGGAGTTGACCGAGGACGGCGAGGCGATGTTGGGGTTCGCCCGCACGATCCTGGAGGCGAACGAGCGCGCGGCGCGTTGGTTCGCGGGCGCCAGGCCGCGCGGGCGGCTCCGGTTCGGGGCCTCCGAGGACTTCGTCCTGACCCAGCTCCCGGAGATCCTGGAGGGCTTCCGGCGCGACCATCCGCGCGTTGACCTGGAGCTGACCGTGGAGTTGTCCGGGACGCTGCACGCGTTGCTTGAGGCCGGGCGGTTGGACCTCGTCCTGGCCAAGCGCTCGCCCGACCGGCCCGGCGGCCAGCTCGTGTGGCGGGACCGACTGGTCTGGATCGGCAGCGACCGGCTACGGATCGAGCCGGACCGGCCGCTGCCGCTGATCCTGTTCCCGCCACCGGGCCTCACCCGGGCCCGCGCCCTTGAGGTGTTGGAGCGGCACGGCCGGGCCTGGCGGATCGCGTGCACCAGCGGCAGCCTGAACGGGCTGGTCGCCGCGGCCCGGGCCGGGCTCGGCGTCATGGCGCACACCCGGGGCATGATCCCGCCCGGCCTGGTCCGGGTGCCGGACCGGGTGGGCCTGCCCGACCTGGGTGCGGTGGAGTTCGCGTTGCTGCGCGGCGCGGGCGCGGGCGCCGCGCACGGCGGCGCGGACGCGTTGGCCGCGGCGCTCCTCGCGGCCGGGGACCGGCTGCACCGGGGCGGCTGACCGGGGGCGCGCCCGTGCCCCGGCCGAACCCGCGGGGGGTGCGGGGTCCGGCCGGGGGGCTGTGCGGGATGTCCCGGGGCGCGCTACCGCTTGACGATCCGGTCGTACGCCACCCGCGACCACAGGTAGCCGACCGCGGTGAGGCCGACGCACCAGGCGAGGGCGATGAGGCCGCTGTCGCCGATCCCGGTGCCGAGCAGCAGCCCGCGCAGCGTCTCGATGACGGGCGTGAACGGCTGGTAGTCGGCGAACCAGCGCACGCCGGTGGGCATCGACTCCGGGGGCACGATGGCGCTGCCGATGAACGGGAGGAACTGGAGCGGCATGGGCGCGTTGCTCGCGGTCTCGACGCTCTTGGACACCAGGCCCATGGCGGCGGCCAGCCAGGACAGCGCCAGCGTCACCAGGGCGAGCAGGCCGATGACGGCGATCCACTCGGCGGGGTTGGCGTTCGGCCGGAAGCCGATGGCCAGCGCGACGCCGACGACGAGCGCGATGCTGACCATGGTCTGGATCGCGCTGCCCACCACGTGCCCGGTCAGGATGGAGCCGCGCGTGATGGCCATGGTGCGGAACCGGCTCACGATGCCCTCGGTCATGTCGACGCACACGCCGACCGCGGTGACCAGGGACCCGGACGTGGCCGCCATCAGGATGATGCCGGGCGCCACGTAGTCGATGTAGTCGCCGCTGCCCGTCGGCGCGTCCGCGATGCCGGTGCCCAGGGCGTCGCCGAAGACGTAGTTGAACAGCAGCAGCATCATCACCGGCATGCCGACGACCGCGAACGTCATGGACGGGTAGCGCACGGCGTGCCGCAGGTTGCGCCGCAGCATGGTCATCGAGTCGGCGACGGCGTGGGAAGCAGTGCTCATGACGCGCTCCGGCTGGTGGTGGGGTTGGCGGGGCTGGTGAGGGTCAGGAAGACGTCGTCGAGGTCGGGGGTGTGCACGGTGAGCGTGTCGGCCTCCAGCGCGGCGCCGTCCAGGATGTCGAGCACGGCCCGCAGCGTCGAGACGCTGCCGTCGCTGGGAATGCGCAGGGTGCGGCTGTCGGTGTCGCGTACGGCCGTCTCGAAGAGTTCGGCGGCGAGTTGGAAGCGGTGCGGCTCGGCGAAGGAGAGTTGGATGTGGCCGCCCGGGATGCGGCGCTTGAGCTCCTCGGCGGTGCCCTCGGCGATCAGCGTGCCACGGTCCAGGACCGCGATGCGGTCGGCGAGTTGGTCGGCCTCCTCCAGGTACTGCGTGGTGAGGAAGATGGTGACGCCGTCCTCGGCGACCAGTTCGCGGATGATGTCCCACATGGTGCGGCGGCTGCGCGGGTCGAGGCCGGTGGTCGGCTCGTCGAGGAAGATGATGCGCGGATCGCCGACCAGCGTCATCGCCAGGTCGAGCTTGCGTCGCATGCCACCCGAGAAGGTGGCGACCGACCTGCGGGCCGCGTCGGCCAGGTCGAAGCGGCGCAGTAACGCGGCGGTTCGGCGGCGGCCCTCGGCGCGGCCGAGGTGGTGCAGGTCGGCCATCAGGAACATGTTCTCCTCGGCGGTCAACAGGTTGTCCACCGCCGCGAACTGGCCGGTGACGCCGATGGCGGCGCGTACGCCGTCCGGCTCGCGCGCCAGGTCACAGCCGGCGACCCGGGCCTCACCGGCGTCCGCGGCGATCAGCGTGGACAGGATCTCCACGGTCGTGGTCTTGCCGGCACCGTTCGGCCCGAGCAGCGCGAAGATGGTTCCCTCGGCGATGCGCAGGTCAATGCCGTCGAGCACCAGCTTGTCGCCGTATGACTTGCGCAACCCGGCCGCGGATATCGCCGCTGCCGTGGGGGCGACACGCGACGCCCCGGTATGAGTGGCGGGCATGAGCCTCTTCTTCCTTGGTTGTGGGTGTGGTGGTGGGTGGGTGGGTGTGGTGGTGGGTGCTGCCGTCGTGGGTGTGCTGGTGGTGCTGGGTGGGTGGGGTGGCTGGTGGGGCGGTTGGTGGAATGGGGTGCCGTCGCGGGCAGGGGTGGTCGGCGTTGCGGCGGGTGTGGGTGGGCGGCGCGTACCGGCGGGCGGTCGTACGGGGGCGCGGGCGAGGCCGGTGCGCGGCGCGTCTGGCGCTAACTTCCCTGAGATACGGGCTGGTTGGGCGGGCCGGCGGCGCTGCCGCGCTCGCTTCGTGCGCCTACGTCGTGCGTCCGCGCCGCGAGTCCGTGGCGTACGGCTGCGGCGTTGGCTGGTGTGGCTGCTTGGCTACGCCGGCTTGCTCGTGGCGCGTTGCCTGTCTGAGGCGCGCCACTCTGCCGGGCGCGCGGGCGTGGCTGACCTGGCCGCGGCGGGTGGTCGCGGGCACGGGCGGCGGGTGCGACGGGGCGAGGCGGGTGAGGCCGAGGCGTACGGGGCCGCGTCCGGGGCCGTGGCGGCGTCGAGGGAGCGGGGCACGGTACGCGGCGGGTGGCGCCCGCCTGGGAGTGCGGCCGGGACGGTGAACTACGGGGTGGGGTTGGGAACTTGGGTGGTTGGCGGGGCGGGGGTGGGTCAGGAGCGGTGGAGCAGGATGTCGCCGAGTCGGGTGCGGGCGCGTACCTGGACGGTCTCGTCCGTGGCGCGCGGTTCCTCGGTCGGGGTCAGGGTGTTGCGTACCGCTCCCAGCCCCGAGTGGGCGTCGACCCAGACGGCGACGGCTTCCCGGACGCCGACCTCCAGGTCGCCGGTGCCGGTCTGGAGCGTGACCGTGCCGCGCGCGACCTCGCCGACCCGAATGCCGCTGTGGGCGGATCTGGCGTCGACCCCGGCGTGGGCGACGCCGATGGAGATCCGGCCGTTGGAGGAGTTGACCCGTAGGTCGCCGCCGGCCTCGCCGATGGTCGTCTCGCCGTGCAGGTTCTTGATCGTGGCCGCGCCGCCCAGCGTCCCGGCGGTGACCCGGCCGGCGCCGTTGATCTCGGTGTCGCCGACCACGCGGTCCACGGTGATGTCGCCGAGCCCGGTCCTGAGGTGGGCGCGTTCGGCCTCGCCGACCCGGATGTCGCCGACCGAGACCTTGAGGTCGCAGTGTCCGAACCGGCCCTCGCAGATGACGTCCCCGACGGCCATGCCGCCTTGCACGTGCGAGCCCGCGGGCAGCTCGATGGTCACGTCCAGGGTCCCGGTGCGGCCGAAGAGGGAGCGCCGCTTGGGGCCCTTGACCAGCAGGGTGCCGTTCGCGTAGGTGACCTTGGTCTGTTGGGCGGCCCGGACGTCGTTCTCCTCGGCGCCGTTGTCCGGCAGCACCTCGACGACCGTCACGGCGCGCTTGCCGGCCGTGACGCGGGTGTCGCCGAAGTCGCCTTCGATGGTCACGGAGATGGGTTCGGGCGTGTCGAACTCAGGCATGGCGGTCCCGTCCTGGGTTTGGGTGATGGCTGGTGTGCTGGTCGCGGCCTTGCGGGGCGGCCTGATGCTGGTGCGGTGCGGGGCTGGGCTGGGCTGGGCTGGGCTGGTGGCGCGGCGGGCGCGCGGGGCGCGGCGGGCGCGCGGGGTGCGGCGGGCGCGCGGGATAGGCGGGCCGTGTGCCGGCGGCTAGCGCACCCAGCCGGTGTAGCTCTGGCCGCCGCGGCGGCGACCACGGTTCGGGGTGCGCCCGCCGGCGTCGGGCTCCAGGGCGGTGGCCGCCGCCCGCACCAGCCAGGCGTTGACCGAGAGCCCCTCGTGGCTCGCGGCGTCCTCGATCCGGGTCTTGAGGTGCGCGGGCAACCGGAAGTTGATCCGGGCCGTGCCGCCGTCCTCACCCTCCGGCGCGGGCGGCGACGGGGGCGTCGGCGCGCCGCTCGGCGCGTCCTCGCGCTCCCGCGCCTGCTCGTACACCTCCTGCTCCGGCGGCGCCGTCACCACGAACTCCGGGTCGAGCCCGCGCAGCCGCACGTCGACCGAGCCCGGCGCCAGCTCGCGGGTGATCTCGTCCACCGCGGCGGACAGCGCGTTCAGCAGGGTGAGCCGGGCGGCCGACTCCAGCGGAGCGGTGAGCCGCTCGGCCAGTGCGCGGGCTTCGTCGCCGCCCGCTGCCGCGGCCACCGCCAGTTCGTGTCGGAGGTTGTCGACGTACGGTGCGAGGTCCATGGCGCCATCATGGCGCCAATGTGGCGCCATGACAAGCCCGAGCGTGCGCCACGGGCGCCACCACAGCGCCACAGCGACGCCGTGTCCCACGTCGCGCCCACGCCGAGCCGGCTCGGCCGGGCCCGTCGGCAGGCCACTCCGACCGGCCACTCCGACCGTCCGACGACCCGCCTCGCCGACGGAAAGGACGGAAACGACAGAAAGCGAGTGCGCGGGTGTAGAGCCCGGGTGCCTCGTTCGGAAAGATTCGGTGCAGAATCCGGCCACAAAGATCGCGCCACCGCCCCGATGTCCGCCCAAGGGGTTACGAATAGGCCCGTCTCACCGCGTTGACCAGCGGCGATGCCATCGCCATCGCATACGGAGCGCCACCGCCTGACGCCCTCGGGATCGGGTACGGTCGCGGCGCTGCGTGGAGCCCGAGGAGTGAGTAGTTGCGCGAGTTCACCGTCCCACCCTTGGCGACGGCGCCGCAGGTCGGAGGGCTGGCGGACGTCGTGTTCGACCATGCCGCCGACGACCCGGGGCGGGTGACGTTCGCGCGCAAGGTCGACGACCGCTGGCAGGACGTGACCTCGGGTGAGTTCCGCGACGAGGTGATGGCCCTGGCCAAGGGGCTGCTCGTGCGGGGCGTACGGTTCGGCGACCGGGTCGGCATCATGTGCCGCACGCGCTACGAGTGGACCCTGTTCGACTTCGCGCTGTGGTCGATCGGCGCCCAGTCCGTACCGCTGTACCCCAGCTCGTCCGCCGAGCAGGTGCTGTGGACGCTGCACGACGCCGAGGTCCGGGCGTGCGTGGTCGAGCACGAGGACCACGCCATGACCGTCGGCTCCGTCATCGACCGGCTGCCCCGGCTCACCCAGCTCTGGCAACTGGACGCCGGGGCGCTGGCGGACCTGCTCGCCAGCGGGCGGGACCTGGACGACGACGTGGTGCACCGGCACCGGCTGGCGCTGACCCCCGACTCGACCGCGACGATCATCTACACCTCGGGCACGACGGGCCGCCCCAAGGGCTGCGTACTGACCCACGCCAACTTCATGGCGGAAGCCGACAACATCGTCGCGCGCTACGAGTCGGTGTTCCACTCCCGGCCCGGCGACGAGGCGAGCACCCTGCTGTTCCTGCCGCTGGCCCACGTCTTCGGGCGGATGGTGCAGGTCGCCGCCGTGCGGTGCCGGGTGAAGCTGGGCCACCAGCCGGAGCTGTCCGCCGCCGCCCTGCTGCCGGACCTGCGCGCCTTCCGGCCCACGTTCATCCTGGCGGTTCCCCACATCTTCGAGCGGGTCTTCGCCGCGGCCCGACGCAGCGCCGAGGCGGCGGGCAGGGCGGGCCCCTTCGACAAGGCGTTCGAGGTGGCGGTGCGGTACGCCGAGGCGGCCGAACGCAAGGCGTTCGGTGCCGGCGGCGGCCCCGGCGCCGCCCTGCGCGTCCAGCACCAGCTCTACGACAAGCTCGTCTACGGCAAGCTGCGCGAGGCCATGGGCGGGCGCATCCGACACGCCATGTCGGGCGGCTCGGCGATGGAACGGCGGCTCGGGCTGTTCTTCGCGGGCGCCGGCATCACCATCTTCGAGGGGTACGGCCTGACCGAGTCCACGGCGGCGGCCACCGCGAACCCCCCGGAGCGCCCCCGCTTCGGCACCGTCGGCCAGCCCATCCCCGGCACCACGGTGCGTCTCGCCGACGACGGCGAGGTGCTGGTGCGCGGCGGGCAGGTCTTCGCCGGCTACCTCGGCGACCCGAAGGCGACCGCCGCCGCGCTGCGCGACGGCTGGCTGGCCACCGGCGACATCGGCGCCCTCGACGAGGACGGCTACCTCACCATCACCGGCCGCAAGAAGGAGGTCCTGGTGACCTCCGGCGGGAAGACCGTCTCGCCCATGGCCCTGGAGGAGCGGGTGCGGGGCCATCCGCTGGTCGCGCAGTGCATCGTGGTCGGCAACGACCGCCCGTTCGTCGCCGCGCTGGTCACCCTCGACCCGGACGCGGTCGCGCACTGGCTCCAGATGCGCGACAAGCCCCGCCTGCCGCCGGCCGAGCTGGTCCGCGACCCCGACCTGGAGGCCGAGATCCGGCGGGCCGTGGTGGCGGCCAACACGCTGGTCTCCCACCCCGAGTCGATCCGTACGTTCCGGATACTGGCCGCCCAGTTCAGCGAGGAACAGGGGCTCCTCACGCCGTCCCTCAAGCTCAGGCGGAAGGCCATCGAGCAGGCGTACGCCAGCGAGGTCGAGGCGCTCTACCGCACCTGACGTACGCGCCCCGCGCGCGGGCGCGCAGCGGGTCGGGGCGCGCGGCGGGCCGAGGGGCGCGCCGGCGGGGGGCGGGAATCCGGCCACGGTGGGAATGCGATCACCGGGCCTCGCGTTGACGCTGGAGTACGACGACCCCCAACGTAAGGATCGATTGCTCGTGAGCAAGGTCCCCTCCATCACCCTGAACACCGGCGCCGCGCTGCCGCAGCTTGGCTTCGGCGTGTGGCAGGTCGGTAACGACGAGGCCACCGCCGCGGTGAGCACGGCCCTTGAGGCCGGCTACCGCAGCGTGGACACGGCCGCCGCGTACGGCAACGAAGAGGGCACGGGCAAGGCGGTCGCCGAGTCGGGCATTCCCCGCGAGGAACTGTTCATCACGACGAAGGTCTGGAACACCGACCAGGGGTACGACGCGGCGCTGCGCGCCTTCGACTCCTCGCTCAGCAAGCTCGGCCTCGACTACGTGGACCTGTATCTGATCCACTGGCCCGCCCCCGCCCGGGACGCCTACGTGGACACGTACAAGGCGCTGGAGAAGATCCACGCCGAGGGCCGCGCCAAGGCGATCGGCGTGTCCAACTTCCACCCCGCGCACCTGGAGCGGCTGTTCGCCGAGACGTCGGTGGTCCCCGCGCTCAACCAGATCGAGCTGCACCCCCACCTCCAGCAGGGCGCGCTGCGCGCCTTCCACGCCGAGCACGGCATCGCCACCGAGGCGTGGTCGCCGCTGGGTTCCGGCAAGGGTCTGCTCGACGACCCGAAGATCGGCGCCATCGCGGCCAAGCACGGCAAGTCCCCGGCCCAGGCCGTCCTGCGCTGGCACCTCCAGCTCGGGAACGTGGTCATTCCCAAGTCGGTGACGCCCTCGCGCATCCGCGAGAACATCGACGTGTTCGACTTCGAGCTGGACGCCGACGACCTCGCGACCCTGGCCGGCCTCGACGCCGGTCGGCGTACGGGGCCGGACCCGGACACCTTCGACGTGAGCTGAGCCCTCCCGTCGCATCCCCGCCCGCAGCGGCCCCGAGCCGGCGAGGCGGGGTCGCGGTACGCCCGCGCCGGCCCACCGTCGGCGCCTCCGGCGCCCCGTCAGCACGCGCCCCCGTCGCCCGCCCCTTTCGGGGCCGGGCGGCGGGGGCGCGTGCGTCGCCGGCCCGCCACGCGCGCAGGCACGCTGCCCAGTCAAGGTGGGCTGCCGCGCGCGGGGGCGCGCCCGTGAACAGCGGGGACGGACGTCACGTCGTCAGCGCAGGGCGTATCCGCCGTCGGGGTAGAGCGTGGAGCCCGTCATGTTGCCGTTGCCGAACAGGAACACCACGCTGTCGGCCACCTCGTCCTCGGTGCCGATCCGGCCCAGCACCGTGGCCTCGCGGTAGCGCGCGAAGCCCTCCTCCCGTACCTCGGCCGGGCGGCGCCCCCACAGGTCGCCGTCGAGTGCGCCGGGCGAGACGACGTTGACCCGCACCGGGGCCAGCTCGACGGCGAGGCCGCGCCCGAGGCCCTCGACGGCCGCGTTGCACGCCGCGTACGCGGGAGCCGCGCCGAACGGGCGCACGCTCGCCGCGCCGGAGACCAGCACCACCGAGCCGTCGCGGGCCAGCTTGGGCGCGGCGTGCTTGACCGCGTAGTACTGCCCCCAGAACTTCGAGGTGAAGGGCGACTCGGCCGCCTCGTCGTCCAGCTCCAGCATGGGGCCCGTCTGGTACGAGGCGGCCGGCGTGAACAGGTGGTCCACGCGCTCCAGCGGGGCGAAGAAGGCCGCCAGCGACTCCTGGTCGGTGGTGTCCACCGTGCGCCAACTCGCCCGCTCCCCCAACGCCTCGGCCGCGGCGGCCAGCCGGTCGGCCGTGCGCCCGCCGAGCACCACCCGGGCCCCGTGCGCCACCGAGCGGCGCGCCACGGCGTATCCCATGCCGGAGCCGCCGCCGAGGATGACGACGGTGCGGTCGGCGAGCGGCGAGTACGGGACGGAGGCGGCGGCAGGGGCGGGGGCCGGGGCGGAGGCTGTTGTCGTGTCCGAGTTGTCCGAGGTGGACATCAGGTCCTGCCTTTCGACGGCGGTGCGCGGGGCGGGGTACGGCTCCGCGCGGGGCACCGCCCACCCCGCTGATCAGGGTTCGCAGATGCCAACTCGCCGAGCGCACCCCCGCATTCCTGCCAGGCCGCCGTCGCCCCGGGTCGCCGCGGCGGAAAGGGAGGTTACGCGAGAAGGTCGGGCACGTGTATTGCTGCCACGGAGATGCCGCCATAGCTTTCGCATATGGAGCTTGAGTTGCGGCACCTCAGAGCGATACGCGCGATAGCCGACACCGGCTCGCTGACCAAGGCCGCAGCCTCACTAGGACTCGCGCAGCCCGCCCTCAGTACCCAACTCAAGCGGATTGAGCGGGCACTGGGTGGGCCGCTGTTCGTTCGGGACCGCACCGGGGCGAGACCGACCCCGCTGGGTGAGTTGGTTCTGGACCGGGCCCGGGTGCTGCTGCCCGCGGTGCGCGAGCTCCAGGAGGAGGCCGTGCGGTTCGCGAACGCATGGGCGCACATCCAGCGGTTCCGCATCGGCGGCACCCACGGGCCACTCCTCGGCGGCCTCATCGACCGGTTGGCGACGGCCCACCCGTCCGCCCCGGTCAGCACGTACACCTCCTGGTCCGTCCAGGAGTTGAGCACGATGGTCGTCGAGGGGCGGTTGGACTACGCGCTCATCGGCGTGTGCGGGCAGAGCCCGCCACCGGTGGCCGACCAACTGACCTGGCAGCCGATCGGCACCGACCCGGTGTTCGTGATGTTGGTCGAGGACCACCCGCTGGCCGGCGAGGTGGAGTTGAAGCTGAGCGCGCTGGCGTCGGAGTCGTGGACGGACGTGCCCGGTGACGGGTGTTTCGGGGACTGCTTCGCGGCGGCCTGCGCACGCGCCGGCTTCACACCGGTTTCCGTCTTCGAGACCGATACGGCCTCCTGCGTGCACCTCGTCCAGGTGGGCCGCGCCGTGGGCCTGTGCCGGGCCACCTTCCCGCCGACGCCCGGCGTGGTCATCCGGCCGCTGGCCGGGGCGCCGCTGAGCTGGCGGCACATGATCGGCTGGCACCCCGGCGCGCCGGCCGCCGACACCGCGCCCGCCGTCGCGGGGCACGCCAGGGCGGCGCACGCGGACGCGGTGCGACGCAGCGAGCCGTACGCGACCTGGCTCCGGTCCCACGCGCGATGTAGCGCGGCCTTCGGCACGGCCACGGTCGGCCCGGCCGCGCCCTGAGAGGGCGGCCGGGGCCGGTTCGACCGCTGTTTCCCGCGGACCGCCCGCCGCCGTCACGCACCGGCTCTCGTTTCGCTCCGGCGTATCTGCTTTCACTCCGGCATGTCTACCGGTGGTCGAGTTCCGAGGCGTACGGAATTGAGGCGACGCTCGCGGAATGCGCCGGGGACGCGCGGACCCGGCACGGAACGCGGATGGTTGAGGTTTTTCCGCACGCGCTGGCTGGCCCGACGGAAAACGCGGCGTCGTGTCCGCGTCGCGCAATTCCCGCCCCGCGAAACGGGCCGGCTCTCGTTTTCGGCGGGCCGTCCGCGTCAGATCGCCGCTTCCTCGGCCGCGGCGCGCGCCCGGGGGCGGGTGGCCCAGACGATCACCGAGGCCAGGGCGATCGCGGCCACCGCGAGGAGCAGCCCGGCGCGCACGTGGACGGCGACCGTCACCGCACTCGCGACCAGCGCTCCCAGCGGGACGCCGAGGCCGGACGACAGCATGCGCCGGGTCGTGTTCACCCGGCCCTGGAGGACTGGAGACCGCCGGCGACGGTCATGGTCCGCAGCACCGGGTGCCCCCACAGGAAGCGCACCCCCTCGCGGATGGACGCCAGCAGCTCGGGCCGGTCCGCCGCGCCGCCGCCCCGGTGGGTCGGCGCGTAGCCGATGCCCCGGAGCAGCAGCGCGGAGGCGAGGAGGGACAGCGCGTCCAGGGCGAGCGCGCCGGAGGCGCTGGTGACGGCGATCAGGGTGCCGGCCATCGCCGTGCCGGCGATCCGTACGGCCGTCTCGCCGCCCCACAGCGCGCTGTTGGCCTCGGCGAGCCGGTCGCGGCCCACGGCGGCCGGGACCAGTCCGTAGCCGGCGGCGTCGAAGAAGACGTACAGCGTGGATGACAGGGACGCGGCGGTGAGGACGTGGGCGGGCGTCAGCGCGCCCAGGGCGGCGGCGAGGGGCACGCTGCCGACGCAGGCGCAGTTGAGCAGGTCGGCGGCGACCATGAGCCGGCGACGGTGCGCCCGGTCGGCGACGGCGCCGGCGAGCAGCCCGAACAGGACGTAGGGCAGGGCCTCGCTCGCGGCGACCAGGGAAACGAGAAAGGGAGACTTCGTTTCCTGATACACCAGTACCGGCATCGCCACGAGGGTGACGGAAGAACCCCCTACGGAAAGCACCCGGGACAGCCAGAGGTTCCGGAAATTCCGCGTTCTGCGCAGTGGCATTCTCACGGGCGCCGACTGGCTGCCCGTCGGATCAACAGGTGATTCGTCATGACAAGTTGTAGACATAACGCGCCCCCGGCTGTCAAAGAGCGCGAGAGTACGAGTCCCAGGGGGCCGTCCCCGAACCCGTACGCCGTGTGGGGACCCCGCTGGCCGGGGCGGCCCGAGGCCGGCGATTCGTGACCCGCAGCCGAACGCCGCGTTCCGCAACGGGGCCTTCCCGGCCGGACGGCGTGATCGGCGCCATACCGTCGCGATATGAGGAAGTTGACAGGTCCACGCCCAAGCGCGTCCGGATTACGGTGACGCCACCCCCGACATGAGGAGAACACCAGATGCTCCGCAGACGTGGCTTGATCGCTGGTTGCGCCATCGCCATGAGCGCCTTCTCCCTGACCACCCTCCCTGCCGTGGCCGACAACGGCCCCTCCTCCGCTTCCACCGTCGCCGCCGAGAGCGCCACACCCGCGCTGCCGGCCGGCATGCTCAAGGCGATGGAGCGCGACCTCGGCCTGACCCCCACTGAGGCCAAGGAGCGCATAGCGAACGAGTACCGGGCCGCCACCCTGGAGGCCAAGCTCCGCGGCACGGTCGGCGCCGACTTCGGTGGCTCCTGGCTGACCGGCGACGACGCCCGCCTGGTCGTCGCCACCACCGACCCGGCCGACAGCGCGCCCATCTCCGCCACCGGCGCCAAGGCCCAGGTCGTCAAGCACACCCTGAAGGAACTGGACGCCGCGAAGAGCGCGCTCGACCGGGCGGCCCGCAGCAACTCCACCAAGGCCGCCCCGGTCTGGTACGTGGACGTCAAGTCCAACAGCGTCGTGGTCCGCGCCTCCGACCCGGCCGCCGCCCGCACCCTGATCGCCAAGAGCGGTGCGGACCGCTCGCTGGTGCGCGTGGTCAAGTCCGCCGAGCAGCCGCAGACGTTCTACGACGTGCGCGGCGGCGACGCGTACTACATCGGCAGCGGCTCGCGCTGCTCCGTCGGCTTCTCGGTGACCAAGGGCACCCAGCAGGGCTTCGCCACCGCCGGCCACTGTGGCCGCGCCGGCGCGTCCACCACCGGCTACAACCGCGTGGCGCAGGGCACCTTCCAGGCGTCCCGCTTCCCCGGCGCCGACATGGCCTGGGTCGCCGTCAACAGCCAGTGGACGGCCCGCCCGTGGGTGAAGGGCCCGAGCGGCAACGTCACCGTCTCCGGCTCGCAGCAGACGGCCGTCGGCGGCTCGATCTGCCGCTCCGGTTCCACCACCGGCTGGCACTGCGGCACCGTGCAGCAGCACAACACCAGCGTCAGCTACCCGCAGGGCACCGTCTCCGGCGTGACGCGCACCAGCGTCTGTGCCGAGCCCGGCGACTCCGGCGGTTCGTACATCTCCGGTAGCCAGGCGCAGGGCGTCACCTCCGGTGGCTCCGGCAACTGCAGCAGCGGTGGCACCACGTACCACCAGCCCATCAACCCGATCCTGAGCGCCTACGGGCTGAAGCTGGTCACCGGCTGACCCACCCCCACCCGTGGTGCGGGCCCGCCGGCCCGCACCACCCGGACCCGCTGACCGACCCGATGAACGGCCAGCGGCAGACCACGGCACGACCGGGGGCCGACGCCAGCGCGTCGGCCCCCGCACTCCCAGCCCCGCACCCACCCAGCGCCCGCGCCCCCACGCCAGCGCCGCTCGCCCCCGCCCCACACCACCAGCGCCGCCGCCCCGCACCGGGTCGGCGGCGTTCGGCGTACGCGACGGGGGAGGACGGAGAAGGCGGAGAGGGCGGAGGAGACGGGCCGGGCGCGCTCGTCGTCCGCTTCAGGTCCGCCCGGTGGCGCCCGGGCTCACGCGCGCGCGGTGTGTACGGTCTCGGCCGTCAGCACGAACGCGTCCGGGCGGCGGGCGATGCCCTCGGGGTGCTCGGGGTCGAGCAACTGGTCGAGCACGGCCGCGTCCTCCGCGCCCAGCAGCTCCGGCGCGTGCTCCTGGAAGCGGGACAGGACGGAGGCGAGGTACGCGCGCCCGTCCGCGCCGAGCGGCGCCGGCAGGTCGAGCAGGAAGCTGCGGCTGGCGGCCTCGCGCAGGCCGGCGTCGGTGAGCAGCCCGGCCCAGTCCTCGACCACCCGGGTGCTGCCCGGCAGCCCGGCCCGCATGCCGTCGAACCGGTCCTCGGTGGCCGTGGTCAGCCGGGCCTGGAGGCCGGGCCGGCCGAGGCCGAAGTCGCGGGGCAGGAACCGCAGCGGCAGCCCGCCCTCGGTCAGGGCCATCAGCCCGCCCGGACGCAGCGCGCGGGCCAGCCGCCGCACGATGTCGCCCTGGTCACCGACATGGTGCAGCACCTTGCGGGACCAGATGAGGTCGGCCTCGCCGATGCCGGCCACGACCCGGCCCGCCTCCTCGGGCGCGGCGCCGGCGACGCCGTCCGGGAGGTCGGCCAGCAGCGTGCTGACCCGGTCGCCGAGGCCGCGCCGCGCCGCGCGCTCGGCGGTGAGGTCGAGGAGGGGTTGGGCCGCGTCCACCGCGACGACCTCGGCCTCCGGGAACGCCTCGGCGAGCAGACAGGTGGCGACCCCGGGGCCGCTGCCGATGTCGAGCACCCGCCGCACCGCGCCGGGCTGCCTGCCCGTCGCGGCCAACTGGTCGCGGAGCCAGTCGAGCACCTGCTCGGTGACGGGTTGGTACACCTCGGCCTCGCGCACCAGGCGGGGCCCCTCCGTCGCCCAGTCCAGGTCCGCGTGGTGGTGGGCGTGCCCGTGCGGCTGGCCCGCGGGCGGCTGGTCCCCGGGCTGATGGGCGTGCGGGTGGGAGTGCACCTGGGTCATGACGCTGCCTCCGGCTCGTGACGGTGTCGCGGTGTGCCGGCCGTTGCGCGGCCACCTGCGACGAGCCTGCCGCCAGGTGCGGTGTGCCGGCAAACATCGTTGCTGGTTCGGCAACGCGGGGGCGCCGATCCGGACCACCCGGACCGCCCGGGCCGGCGCCCCGCCCGGGCCAGCGCCCCGCCCGAACCGGCGCCGGTCCCGGGCCGGGGCCGGGGCCGCTCCTCAGGCGATGTCGGTGACCGTGATGGTGACGCTCACCCGCGGCTCCGGCGCGCCGGACGCCGCCGCGAGTTCCCGCACGGCCTCGGTGACCGCCGTGCGGACCTCGCGGGTGACGTCGAGCGCGCGGTGCCCGCGGGCGACCGCGAGGTGGATGCGCAGGCTCCAGCCGCGCGGGGGGTCGGTGCGCTGCGCGCGGACGCCCGCTATCCGGTGGGCGGCCGGCGTCTGGTCGTCGCGGGAGCGGTAGCGCACCGCCGCGCCGCGTACCAGGTCGCCGAAGCCGGGCCGCAGGTACGCGACACCGGGCGTCCGGCGGGCGGCGTCGGCAGCCGCCTCCAGGACGCTGGTGTGCTCCTTGGCTTCCTCCTGCGAGGGGATCACCGCTCTCTCCTTTCGCGGGTCTCGTCGGAGAACGGCGGCTCGCCGCCCAGCGCGTCGCCGAGGTCGTCACCCAGGACGTCCACGACGGACACGTCGATCTCCACGATGTCCATGCCGACGGCGTCCCGCGCGGCGTCGGCGACCAACTGCCGTACGAGCGAGGCCAGTTCCGGAACCGTCCAGTCCAGTGCCGCCGTGAGCTCCAGCGCCACGCGCATCGGCCCCCGGTAGCGCGGGCCGCCGGGGAGCAGCGAGCGGCGGGCCGCCGCGGGGTCGATCGGCATGACCTTGCAACTACCCGCGAACACGCCGGGCAGCGACTCGGCGGTCTCCCGGAACACCTTGGCCGCCGCGACCTCGGCGATCCACGCGTCATCCACGGGCTCGCCGAGCGGCAGCATCCGGCCGGGCCGCAGCTCGGTCCTGACCAGGTTCATCACCCGGGCCGTCACCGCCTCGGCGGGCGGCTCCCGCTCGGCGCGCGCCTCCCGTACGTACCGGTCGAGCACGCCGAGCCCAGCCAGCGCCTCGCGGCAGTAGGGGCAGCCGGTGGTGTGCTCGTCCGCTTCCTCCGCCTCCCACACGGCCGACAGCGAGCGCCCGCACAGCAGGATCTCGTCCTCCTCCGCGCCCTCGGGGTCGGTCTCGGGGAGCGTGTCGGGAACGGCGTCGGAGTGCGAGCCGGGTTCGGGGCCCGCGCCGGTGTCGGGTCGCGGGGTGGGGTCGGGCCGCGAGGTGGACCCGGGGTCCTGGCTGGGGTCGGGGGTGTGCTGGGGTCGGGGGTGGGTGTTCTCGTGGTCCCGGTCCGGCCCGTCGCCGGGCGGACCTGGGTTCATGCCTACCGCCATGCGCCCATCGCCTCCGTCAGGTAGCGCCGTGCTCGGAAGATCCGGCCGCGTACGGCCTGCTGGCTGATGTGAGTCACGTCAGCGATCTCCTCGTACGACAGGCCGTGCAGTTCGCGCAGCACCCAACAGGCGCGCTGCTCGGGGGTGAGGCCGTCGAGCGCGTCCGAGAGCGCCCGGACCACCTCGGTGGACTCGGCGGCGCGCACCGGGGACGCCGCGTGTTCGGGCGCGCTCAGCTCGGGGACCGTGCTGAGGTCCTGGGTGGGTCGGCGGGCGCGGAGCAGGTTGAGGCACCGGTTGGTCACGATGCGGTACATCCAGGTGGAGAACGCCGCGTCGGCCCGGAACTCCGGGAGTCTGCGCCACGCGCTCACGAACGCGTCCTGCACGGCGTCCTCCGCGTCCGCCCGGCTGCCGAGGAGCCGGGTGGCCAGGCTGAGCAACTGCCCACTGTGCCGGCGCACCAGCAACTCGAACGCCGCCTCGTCGCCTTCCCCGGCCCGGACGGCCAGCAGCTTGTCGCTGGGTTCGGGCACTCATCGGCTCCTCTCCGTTCCATACCGCTACAGCCTGCTCCCTCGGGCACCGCTCTCCGGGTTCGACACGGCGGGGGCTCACCCGTCACGCGTGGGCTGGGTCACGCCACGGTCCGCACATCTCAGGGGAAAGATCTCGGTTCTCCCGTGACGAACGGGGTACTGGACGGGTCCAAGCACGTGCCGGCCCATCCGCGCGGCACGTCGCGTACCGGCGCCGGGGGCGCACCGGCCGGCCACCCGCCCCCGACGGGGCGCCGCCCAACCGCACCGACTCCATCGCCGGCAGCGACCGCATCGACGGCATCGGCTGCCGACGACAGCACCAGGCAAGGAGAAGAACCCCATGACGACGGCCACCCCCGCGGTGAACGAGCCCCGCACCGGCGACAGCAAGCCCGCCACCGGCACCACCACCCTCGAGGACTCCTCCGGTGCCGACAGCCAGCCCGCCACCCGTGGCAAGACCTCCATCGCCGACGGCGTCGTCGAGAAGATCGCCGGCATGGCCGCCCGCGAGGTCTCCGGCGTCCACGCCCTCGGCGGCGGCCTCGCCCGCACCCTCGGCGCCGTCCGCGACCGGGTCCCCGGCGGACGTCCCAACGTCACCCGTGGCGTCAAGGTCGAGGTCGGCGAGCGCCAGACCGCCATCGACCTCGACATCGTCGTCGAGTACGACGTCTCCATCACCGACGTCGCCAGCGACATCCGCGAGAACGTCATCGCCGCCGTCGAACGCATGACGGGCCTTGAGGTCGTCGAGGTCAACATCGCCGCCGTCGACGTCCACCTCCCCTTCGACGAGGAGGAGGACGACGACGAGGCCCGCGTCCAGTAACACCGCTCCCGAGGCCGACCGCCGGCCCGGCGGCACTCCCCCGAAACCACCGAGGCCCCGGACCGGGGAGAGCGGTCCGGGACCTCGGCGGTGCGTGCGGCGCACGGGGCGCACGGGGTGCCTGGCGGGGCGTGGGGTGCCTGGGCGTCCAGGTCCGTGCGGTCTAGCGGGCGCCGTGGGCGGGGGCGATGGCCTCCAGGCGGCGGGCGAGTTCGAGGTCGAGATCGGTGACCTTGCCGCCGACGCTGTGCGTGTTCACCGTGACGGTCAGCTTGTCGTAGCTGAGCAGCAGGTCCGCGTGGTGGTTCAGCTCCTCCTGGAGCTGGGCGACGTGCACGACAAGGGCGGCGGCCTGCGGGTGGCCGGCGAGTGCGTACGTGCGCGTGATGCGGTCGCCGTCCGTACTCCAGCCGGGCAGTTCGCGAAGGCGTGCGTCGATCTCCTGCCGGGACAACGGTTCTGCGGCCATGCGGGCTTCCCCTTCGTCACTGCGGGTACTGGGTGACCAGCGTGCCACGCCACGGGTTACGGTCTGGGGATGACGACTGCCACGGTTGGCTCGGGTGTGGGTAACCTCCTGCGGAGTTGGCGCGGCCGGCGCCGCATCAGCCAGTTGGAACTGGCGCTGCGGGCCGATTCGTCCGCGCGGCACATCAGCTTCATCGAGACCGGCCGGGCCCGCCCCAGCCAGGAGATGGTGCTACGCCTCGCGGACCACCTCGACATACCCGTACGGGAACGGAACGCGCTGCTCGTCGCGGCGGGCTACGCCCCGCACTACCCGGAATCCTCGCTGGACGACCCCTCGCTGTCCGGGCTGCGCGCCGGCCTCGACCGGCTGCTGACGGCCTATGAGCCGTACCCGGCGCTGGTCATGAACGGCACGTACGAGGTGGTGGCCGCCAACGCCGGCACCGCGATGCTGCTCGCCGGCCTGCCCGAGCACCTGACGCGCCCGCCGGTGAATGCCATGCGCCTGACGATGCACCCGGAGGGCATCGCGCGCCGCATCCTCAACTACCGCCAGTGGCGCGGCCACCTGCTCGAGCAGATGGAGCGCCAGCTCGCGCTGCTCCGCTCGGAGCCGCTGCGGACGCTGTACGAGGAGGTCAGCGCCTATCCGCTGCCGGCGGGCAGCGACCGGCACACCGACTCCGACGCCACGCACGTGCCGTTCGCGCTGCCGATGGTCATCGAGCACGACGGCCGGGTGCTGTCCTTCATCTCGACGGTCACGACGTTCAACACGCCGATGGACGTGACCGTCTCCGAGTTGGCGGTGGAGACCTTCCTTCCCGCCGACTCGGAGACGGCCCGCTTCCTGCACGAGGCGCGCCCCTGACGACCACCGCTCCGCCAGGGGCCCGCGTCGGCCCGCGCCGGCCCGTTCAGGCGGCGGGTGCCCGGTCCAGGAAGCCGAGCACGGCGCGGGCGCGGCCGTCCTCGTCCAACGTCATCACGTCGGACCCGGCCGCCGGCGACGAGCCGTCGGCCTCCGAGACCAGTTCCCAGGAGAACCGGACGATGTGGTGGTGCCCGTCGACGAGGCCGGTGCCCCGGAACGTGTAGCCGGCGTACTGCTCCCGCGCCCCGGTGATCACGGCCGCGAGCTGGGCGTGGCCGCTGACGTCGCACAGCGGGTCGGTGTACGAGCCGTCCTGCGTCCACGCGGCGGCCACGGCGCGCTCCCGCTCGGCGGGGTCGGTGGCGTTCCAGGCGGCGAAGTAGCGGTTGACGGCGGCCTCGTAGTCGAGGCCCTGGCCCTCGGTCGCGGGGGTGGTCGGGGTGGTGGCCTGGGACATCGGGTCCTCCGTGGGTGGTGGGAGCGGCCCGGGCGGGCCGCGGATGGCTGAGCGGGTCCCGCCGGTCCCGACTCGTGCGGGACGGGCGGGGCGGAACCCGATCCGGAGTGCGCCGGACCGGATTCCGTTGCCCTCACTCTGCCGGTCGGCCGGCGCCGGGGCGATTACCCCTGAGGTCATGGTGCGGAAGCCGGGCCGGGGGCGCGGCGGCGGGCGCGTGGTGTGGCTGCTGGACGTCGGCTGCCGCGCGTGGGCAGGGCCCGGCGCTCGCCCGGGGGCCCGTCGGGGCGGGAGGACGCGTCCGGGTGGGCCGGGGCGCGGCTAGCGCGGGATGTCCTGCTCGGCCCAGACGATCTTTCCGGTGGGGGTGCGGCAGGAGCCCCAGCGGCGGCAGAGCATGTTGATGAGCTGGAGACCGCGCCCGCCCTCGTCGCTGACGTCGGCGTGCTGGATCTGCGGCAGGTCGGGGCCCGTGTCGGAGACCTCGATCATGAGCCGTTCGCCCTGGAGCAGGCGCAGCCGGCCCGGGCCCTGCCCGTAGCGCAGGGCGTTGCCGACGAGTTCGCTGACGATCAGCTCGGCGACGTCGGCGAGCGCCTCCAGGTCCCACTCGTCGAGCTGGTCGGTCACGTGGCGGCGGGCTATCGAGGCGGCGGTGCCGTCGGGGGGCAGGTCCCACACGCTGAGCCGGACCGGCGTCTCGGCGTCGGACGCGGCGGTGAGCAGGACCGCCTCGTCGAAGCGCCGGTCGCTGCCGGGCAGCGCGGTCAGCAGGCTGCCGTCGTCCAGGCGCTGCGGCGGCATCTGCGCCACGGTCTCCAGGAGCCGCCCGAACTGGGTGTCGGGGTCGTCGTCCCGGGTCTTGATCAGGCCGTCGGTGTAGCAGATCAGCCGGCTGCCCGGCGAGACGCGGATGCGCAGCGGGTCGTACGGGATCACGCCGGCGCCCAGCGGGGCGCCGGTGGGCACGTCCACGTAGGTGGGCTTGCCGTCGCCGTCGACGAGGAGCGGGCGCGGGTGGCCGGCGCTGGCCAGCGTGTAGGTGGAGTCCGCCAGGTCGTAGACGGCGCACAGACAGGTGGCGACCTGGTCGTCCTCCAGGTCGCGGGTGGCCAGGTCGAGGCGGGCCAGGACGCGGTCGGGGGCGGTGTCGAGCATCATCAGCGTGCGGGCGACGGTGCGCAGCCGCCCCATGGTGGCCGCCGCGGACACGCCGTGCCCCATCACGTCGCCCACCACGAGCGCGGTCCGCCCGCCGGGCAGCGCCATCAGGTCGTACCAGTCGCCGCCCACGCCACGGGCGTCCGCCGCCGGCGCGTAGCTGGTGTGCACGGCCAGGCCCGGGGTGTGCGGGGCGGCGCGGGGCAGCAGGCTGCGCTGGAGGGAGATCACGTGCTCGCGCTCGCGCCCGTAGAGCCGGGCGTTGTCGATGAACACCGCCGCCTTGGAGGCCAGCTGTTCGGCCAGGGCCAGGTCGGTGGCGGTGAACGGCGGGCTGCTGCCGGCGCGTACGAAGTCGGCGCTGCCGAGCAGGAGGCCGCGGGCGATCAGCGGGACCGCCATGTAGCTGTGCACGTTGCCGCGGCGCATCTTGTCCGCGGCGCTGTCGGTGGAGGCGACCCGCGAGAAGTCGCGGTCGGTCATCCGCGAGACGAGCACCGGCTTGCGCTGGGCCAGGCACACGGTGGTCAGCAGCGTGTCGCGGTGCTTCTCGTCGCGGACGATGATCTCGCCGACCGGGTCCGGCTCCAGGTTGGCCAGCGCGTCCACGGCCTTGACGGCCATCGCCCGCCGCGTGGCGAGCTTGGCGCCCTCGGCCCGGCGGTCGCCCTCCTCGCCGCGCAGCACCACCTCCAGCAAGTCCACCGCCACCGCGTCCGCCAGTTGGGGGACGACGAACTCGGCCAGTTCCTGGGCGGTGCGCCGCAGGTCGAGGGTGGTGCCGATGCGCGTGCTGGCGGCGCTGAGCCAGGCCAGCTTGCTGCGGGTGGTGAACTGGCTCGCCGCGCCGCCCTGGTCCTGGCTGACGCGCACGCGGCGGCGCGCGGCACCTCGGCCGCGGGCGGCACTCTGCGTGGCCAGCCGACTGGTCAGACGCCGAGTGCGGCTGCCGTCGTTCACCGTGCTGGCCTCCCATCGCGCCCAGGCCGCCGTTGCTTTACGAGTGTGCCGGCAAAGCGGCGTCTGCGCCGCCCGGGCGCCGTCCACGGGTGGCTGTTCGTGACTGTTGTTGTGGGACAGCGAGCGTATGTCGCTCTCCTGCAATGTTCAACGGCTCGGACCTGCTCCGGCCACCCTCCTGACACGTCCGACCTGCTTCGGGGACGCCTCGTGGGGGCTGATCGGGGCGCTCGGGGCCCCGCTGTGCGCCCCCCGATGCGCGGGTGACACCGCCCGGTGCGCGGGTGGCGCCGCTCGTCACGGTGGTCGTACGGGACGCGCGCGGGCGGCTGCCCGGCCGACTCGCACGGCGGGCCTGGCAGGCGGGCGCGGCGCGTGGCCGGCGGCGGGACGGGGCCGGGGACGGGCCGGCCGCCTGTCCGCCATGTGGTCGCTCGCCGCGGCGCACCGGCCGCTCCGGGGCCGCGCCGGGCCCGGGCTCCGGGCGCGCGCCCGGGCCGGGAGGGGCGGCGTCAGGTCACGGGCAGGACGACGCGGATCTCCTTGCCGCCGCCCGGACACGGGGTGACGCGGACCTCGCTGGCCAGCCGGCGGATCATGGGCCAGCCGTAGCCCCCGATGGGGACCGGGTCGCCCGGTGTGCGGGCTCTGACGAAGGGCAGGTCGTCGCTGCGGTCGCGTACGGCGAGCCGCAGCCCGTCGGCGTCGAGCCGGGCCCACAGGCCGACGACGCCGCCACCGTGCCGGATCGCGTTGGTCACCAACTCCGAGGTCACGAGCAGTATGTCCGTCACCGTCTCGGCGGCTGGCCCGGCCTCGTGGTGCGCCGGGAACTGCGCGCGCACCAGGTTCTCGATCAGGCGCCGTGCCTCACTGGCACTGCGCGGAATGGCATATCGACTCCGGACGGGAGGTCGCACGTGGCTGCACCTCGTGGCGTCCATACCGTCACCCCCGTAATGACGCGTTGTTTCCGTTGTGGTGCGGCTGCCCGCTCGCGCCGGGCGCAAGCCGGCACATGGGGATTATCCACACGCCCCGCCGGCCGCTGTGCCCGTCGGAGCCGCGCTCGTACGGCCGCCACGGGTGGCCCGTCGACGGGTTCACCGGGAGCCGGCCAGCCGAATCTCAAAAAGATGGGGCATGACTCGATTACGGGCGGGTAGGCGACGCTCGCCGCCGAGAACGGCGGCCAGCGTCTAGCGGATTTTCGGGGAGGACTCATGACGGCGCAGGTCATGGCCACAGCGATGAACACGGCGCAGGTGGAGCCCGTGACCCCCTTGGGGACCAGCACGGACGCCCCGGAGTCGGGCGGAGGTCTGCCGGAGCTCGCCGAGCCGCACAAGCTCGCACCGAAGGACGCTCGGTCGCTTTCCAAGCTCTTCTTCGACCGGTTGACCATTCTCGAAGAGGGCACTCCCGAGTACCAGTACGCGCGCAACACGCTCATCGAGATCAACATGTCGTTGGTGCGGTACGTGGCCAAGCGGTTCAGCCACCGCGCCGACGAGATGGAGGACATCGTCCAGGTCGGCATGATCGGCCTGATCAAGGCCATCGACCGGTTCGAGCTCTCCCGCGAGGTGGAGTTCCCCACCTTCGCCGTTCCGTACATCGTCGGCGAGATCAAGCGCTTCTTCCGGGACACGAGCTGGTCCGTGCACGTCCCCCGGCGTCTCCAGGAGGCCCGGATCGAGTTGGCCAAGGCGTCGGAGGAGCTGAGCAGCCGGCTGGGGCGCGCGCCGACGGTGCGCGAGCTCGCCGAGCTGATGCAGATGACCGAGGAAGAGGTGATCGAGGCCCGGGTGGCGGCCAACGGTTACAACTCGGCCTCCCTGGACGCCGCCATCAGCGGCGACGACCAGGACAGCGCGGCGGCGCTGGCCGACTTCATCGGCATGGACGACCCGGCCATGGAGCTGATCGAGGACTTCCAGTCGCTGGCGCCGCTGATCGCCGAGCTGGACGAGCGGGAGCGGCGCATCCTGCACCTGCGGTTCGTCGAGGAGCTGACACAGGCTCAGATCGGTGAGCAGCTCGGCGTCTCGCAGATGCACGTCTCGCGACTGCTGTCGCGCATCATCAACCGGCTACACCGCGGGCTGCTCACCTCGCACTGAGCGAGCGGACCGCGCGGGCGGGTACGGCTGCTGGCGGCAGGTGACGCACCCGCCCACGGCCCCGGTATCGGTCGGGACACCACGTCCCGGCCGGTACCGGGGCCGTGCCGTGCCCGGGTGGCTCACCGAGGCGCCGGGCGTGGTCTCAGGGGCGGGCGCCGGGGCGGTACAGGGCGCGGGCCCGGGCCTGGTCGACGGGTTCGCGCGCGGGCAGCGGCAGGAAGTGGCGCGACTGCCACGCCTGCGTGGCGCGGGCCTGCCGGCTGGTGGTCGTCACCCACGGCGGATAGACGCGGAACGCCCGCTTCCCACCGATTCCGTCCGTCGCCACGACGCCCCGCTCGCGGAGCACGTCCCGCGTGAACACGAACTGTCCCAGCCGCTGGCCCTCGCGCGTGCTGATCACGAAGAGGTCGACGGGGTCGTCGGCGTCGAAGGGTTGGATCGGCCCGCTCGCGGACCTCCGCCACACGGTGACGAACTGGCCGACCTTCGTCGGCGTCGTCCTGGCCACGCGGAACCTGACCGACGCGCCGTCCAGCGTGAACGCGCACGCCCCGTACGCGGCGCTCTCCGCTTCGGGCACCGGCCGCGAGCAGGCGAACCCGACCGGGTCGTACACGCGCGCCCTGGCCAGCAGCAGATCGTCGGGAAGTCCCGCCACACCGGACCAGGGTCCGGCGTCCCGGGTGCCGCGCTCCGACGAGACGTCGCGGTTCATCGACATTCCGCCATCCTGTCACCGCTGACCAGCACCCCTCGCCCGGCCCGGGTCGCGCAGGCCCGGGTTGTCGGACGGCCACGGGTCGGTTGATCGCCCGGCCGCCGGCCGGGCCCGGCGTCGCGCGCCGGTGCCGGGAACGGCCGAAGTCACCCGGGTCGTGTCGGGCCGAGCCCGTAGGGTGGGTGGCGCAGCCGGTTCGCCCTGTCCGCCAGGCAGGCGCGTCGTAAGAGGGAACCCGGTGGGAATCCGGGACTGCCCCGCAGCGGTGAGTGGGAACGACAGTCGTCATGAGCACTGGGTCCGGTCGGACCTGGGAAGCGGCGACCAGTAGGGGTCTGCCCTGGGCAGGCGTGCCCGCGAGTCCGAAGACCTGCCGCTGCCCGTGCGCGACCGCGCGCACGGTGGATTCCGGTGACCGCGAGGGCGGATCGGCGTACAGGGCGGGCGGACGCGCGCGGCACGGGCCGTGGCGGTCCCGGTCGGCCCTGTTCTCCCGCATCGCGCGTTCGGCCCGGCCCGGGGTCCTGGGACAACGCTCGCGAAGGAGAGTTCCGTGACCACCACGTCCGCGTCCGCGGCACATCGCGCCACCGTGTACGGCTACCCCCGGCAGGGCCCGAACCGGGAGCTGAAGAAGGCCGTCGAGGGCTACTGGCGGGGCCGGGTCGACGCCGCCACCCGGCGGGAGACCGCCGCGGGGCTGCGCCGCGAGGTCTGGCGCCAGCTCGCCGACGCCGGCCTGCACGAGGTGCCGACCGGCGACTTCTCGTACTACGACCATGTCCTGGACACCAGCGTCATGGTCGGCGCCGTCCCCGACCGGCACCGCGCCGCCGTGGCGGCGGACGCGTTGGACGGCTACTTCGCCATGGCCCGCGGCACGCGGGACAGCGCGCCGCTGGAGATGACCAAGTGGTTCGACACCAACTACCACTACCTGGTGCCCGAACTCGGTCCGGACACCGTCTTCGCCGCCGACTCGACCAAGCAGGTCGCCGAGGCGTCGGAGGCGATGGCGCTCGGGCTCGCGGCGCGGCCGGTGCTGCTCGGCCCGGTCAGCTACCTGCTGCTGGCCAAGCCCGACCCGGACGTGGCTGCGGACTTCGCGCCGCTGACGCTGCTTGACCGGCTGCTGCCGGTGTACGCGGAGGTGCTGGCCGACCTTCGGGCCACGGGGGCGCGGTGGGTGCAGCTCGACGAGCCGGCGCTGGTTCAGGACCGCACGCCGGCCGAGCTGAACGCGGCGGCCCGCGCCTATCGCGACCTCGGCGCGCTGACGGATCGTCCGCGACTCCTGGTCGCCTCGTACTTCGACCGGCTCGGCGAGGCGCTGCCGGTGCTCGCGGCGGCCCCGGTGGAGGGGCTCGCGCTGGACTTCACCGGGCCGGCCGCCGCCAACCTGGCCGGGCTCGCGGCGGTGGGCGGGCTGCCGGGCAAGCGGCTGGTGGCCGGCGTGGTGGACGGGCGCAACGTCTGGATCAACGACCTGGAGAAGTCGCTGGCCACCCTCGGCACCCTGCTCGGGCTCGCCGACCGGGTGGACGTGGCGGCCTCCTGTTCGCTGCTGCACGTGCCGTTGGACGCCACCGCCGAGCGGGACATCGACCCGCAGGTGGCCCGCTGGCTCGCCTTCGCGCGGCAGAAGGTCGACGAGGTGGTGACCCTGGCCCGGGCGCTGGCCCACGGCACCGAGGCCGTCGCGCCCCAGCTCGCGGCCAACCGGGCGGGCCTGGCCTCGCGCGCCGGCTCCGCCCTCACTCGCGACCCCGCGGTGCGTGCCCGCACGGCCGCCGTCACCGAAGCGGACGCCCGCCGCGACCAGCCGTACGCGGAACGCGCCGCGGCGCAACGCGCCCACCTGCGGCTGCCGCTGCTGCCGACGACCACGATCGGCTCGTTCCCGCAGACCTCCGAGCTGCGCGCGGCCCGCGCCGACCTGCGCGCGGGGCGCGTGGACGCGGCGGCCTACGAGGCGCGCGTCGAGGCGGAGATCCGCGCGGTCATCGACTTCCAGGAGCGGGCGGGCCTCGACGTCCTCGTACACGGCGAGCCCGAACGCAACGACATGGTGCAGTACTTCGCCGAACAGCTCAGCGGCTACCTCGCCACCCAGCACGGCTGGGTCCAGTCGTACGGCACGCGCTACGTGCGCCCGCCGGTGCTGGCCGGCGACGTCGCGCGGCCCGGGCCGATGACCGTGCGCTGGACCCGGTACGCGCAGGCGCGGACGGAGCGGCCGGTCAAGGGCATGCTGACCGGGCCCGTGACCATGCTCGCCTGGTCGTTCGTCCGCGATGACCAGCCGCTGGCCGAGACCGCCCGGCAGGTGGCGCTCGCGCTGCGGGACGAGGTCGCCGACCTGGAAGCGGCGGGCACCTCGGTGATCCAGGTCGACGAGCCGGCGCTGCGCGAGACGCTGCCGCTGCGCGCCGCCGACCGCGCCGCGTACCTGGCCTGGGCCACCGAGGCGTTCCGGCTGGCCACCAGCGGGGTGCGGCCGAAGACCCAGGTGCACACCCACATGTGCTACGCGGAGTTCGGCGACATCCTGTCGGCCATCGACGCGTTGGACGCGGACGTCATTAGCCTGGAGGCGGCCCGCTCGCACATGCGGGTGGCGGACGAGCTGGCCGCCGCCGGCTATCCGCGCGAGGTGGGGCCCGGCGTGTACGACATCCACTCGCCCCGGGTGCCGGAGGCGGCCGAGGTGGTCGGGCTGCTGCGCGCGGGCCTGGTGGCCGTTCCGGCCGACCGGCTGTGGGTCAACCCGGACTGCGGCCTGAAGACGCGCGGCTGGCCGGAGACCCGCAGGTCGCTGGAGCACCTGGTGGCGGCGGCGCGGGAGGTGCGGGCGGAGCTGCCCGGGGCGGCGGGACAGCCGTAGCGGTGGCGTGGGGTGGCGCCGCGACTCGCCCGTCACGGCGCCACCCCGCGCCACCGCCCGCCTAGCCGGGCGGGGCGGCGGAGGCGGGGCGGCGCGCCGTGGTGCGCCGCCCCGTGTCGCCGCGTGCGCGCGCGAGGGGGGCGCGCCGGGGCGCGTCCGCGGGCGCCCTGGCGTGGCGCACGGACGCGGCGCCGCGTGGCCTGGTCGAGTAGCGCGGGGCCTTCGGGGCGCTCGATTCGCGGGGGTTGTCCCCCGATGGCTGTCACAGAGGCGTTACGGAGTTTTCCGGACGGAATGGCAACCACCGTTCTCGATATCCGCTCTTCCCCCTTGACAGCCAGCGCACGGAGGAATCGCCATGCTTCACGTTCGACGCCCGCAGTACCGCACCTCGCTCCAGCGCCGTCGTACCGCGGCCCTGGCCGGCACGGCGGCGCTGGCTGCCGCCGCCCTGACCGCCTGCTCCAGCGCGGACGCCAACACGGCGTCGGACAAGCCCGCGACGGTGGCGGTCAACCTCTCCGGCTCCCAGGTCAAGGCCGGCGAGCAGGTGAAGGTCACGGCGCGGGGCGGCAAGCTGACCGAGGTGACGGTCGCCGACACCAAGGGCACCAGGCTGACCGGGCGCCTGGCCGATGACGGGAGTTCGTGGACCTCGGACCGGAAGACCGCCCCGGGTGCCAGCTACACCGTCACCGTGCAGTCCAAGGGCGACGGCGGGGCGAAGGACTCGAAGACCTCCTCGTTCCGCACGGTGGCCGCGGACAAGGTCAACAAGTTGGACTGGCGGCCCGGCGCCAAGTCCACCGTGGGCGTGGCCCAGCCCATATCGCTGGTCTTCGACCACCCGGTGAAGAACAAGGCCGAGGTGGAGAAGCAGCTCAAGGTGGAGACGTCGAACAACACCGAGGGCTCCTGGGGCTGGATGCAGGACTGGTCGGGCAAGGACCGGGTGGACTGGCGGCCCAGGGAGTACTGGCAGCCGGGCACCAAGGTGAAGCTGAAGGCGCAGCTCGCGGGCGTGGACTCGGGCGAGGGCGGCTGGTTCGTCCGTGACTACGCGACGGACTTCACCGTCGGCGAGCGCCAGGTGGTCTCGGTGGACCTGGACACCAAGCAGCTCACGCTCACCCGGGGTGGCCAGCGGGTGCGGACGATCCCGATCTCGGGCGGCACCCCCGGCGGCGACAAGGCGTCCTGGCGGGGCACCACGGTGCTGATGTCCAAGGAGGGCACCATCAACATGAACTCCGAGACGGTGGGGCTCGGCAACTCGTACAACAAGATGGTCGACTACTCGATGCGGCTGAGCTGGTCGGGCACCTACGCGCACGCCGCGCCGTGGAACGCGGCCTACTTCGGCCGGGCCAACCACAGCTCGGGCTGCATCGGGATGAGCGACGCGGACGCCGCCGCGCTCTACGGGCAGGTGCGCGTTGGCGACCCGTTCGAGATCAAGGGCCAGGAGACCAAGGGTCTGATCGCGCCGAACAACGGCTTCGGCGAGTGGAACCTGAGCTGGGACGCGTGGCAGGCCAAGAGCGCGCTGCGCGGCTGAGCCCGCGGCGCGCCCCGCGGGGGCGCCCGCCCCCGCGCGTCCCCGGGGGGCGGGCCCGTGACGCCGGTGGTCCCTGACGTCGGTCAGGGACCACCGGCGTTTTCGTGCGCTATGACACGCTCATGCCCGACTTATCCGGGTGGGCACGCATTCGTACGTCATTTCGATACGTGACGGTCACGGGCGGCGCGGCAGGCAACCCCGTTGATCCCCGTGACATCTCTCAGCACGCCAGGGTGGCCTCCAGGTGGCCACCGCAGAACGACGCGGGACCACTCAGGTGCACAACTCCTCACGTACCGGCATAGCGCGGCGCTCGGCGCTGGTCGGCTTCGCGGCGGTCGCCGCCGCCACCGCCGCCGGGTGCGCGGGCGGCGGCTCCGCACACCCGCGCCCCGTCCACCGGCCGGTACGGGCCGTGGACCCGAGTTCGACCGACGCCTACGCGACCGGCGGCGAGCCCGCGCTGCTCCAGGTCATGGCCCACCCCGACGACGACCTGTACTTCATGAACCCGGACGCCGAGCACCTGGTGCGCGCCGGCGTGCCGGTGGTCTCGGTCTACGTCACGGCCGGCGAGGCGATCGGCAAGAACTGGGTGCCCGGCATGCCGAAGCCGGTGCTCGACAAGGCCGCCTACTCCGCCGCCCGGCACCAGGGGCTGCGCCAGGCGTACGCCACCATGCTCGGCCTGGACGCCTTCACGCCCTGGCGGACCTCGGTGCTCGACCTGCCAGGGGGCGTGCGGGCCGAGACCAACGTGCTGACCAACGGCCGCCGCCGGGCCCAGTTGGTCTTCCTGAACATCGCGATGCTCTCGCCGGGACAGGTGCGCGTCCCCGCGCTGTGGGCCGAGCCGGGCGCGGTCATGCGCAGCCTGCCGGCCACCGGCTCGCCGTGCCAGGACGTCAGCACGTACGACCACGACACGCTGGTCGACGTGCTGGCCGCCATCATGGACGGCTGCCGCCCCACGGTGATCCACACCCTGGACCCGGACCCCGAGTTCCAGGCCCACGACGCCGCCCACCCCAAGGACAACGACTACGGCTCCTGCTCCGACCACCGGGACCACACCCCGACCGCGCTGTTCACCTGGAAGGCCATGTCGCAGTGGGTGGCCGACGTCACCCGCCGCGAGCGACGCGCGCCCCGCTTCACCACGCTCGCCTTCCGCGGCTACTACAACCAGCGCTGGCCCTTCAACCTGCCGCCGAGCGTCGTCGAGGACAAGGTGCGCCTGGTGGACGCCTACGGCGGCGACCCGCGCTGGGAGTGCGGCAACGAGGCCGGCTGCGGCGACTACGGCCAGGGCGGCGGCCGGGCGCTGCGCAGCCGCAAGGCGTGGATCCGCTCCACCCACCACCGCTACCCGGGTCCGCAGCTCGCCCTCGACACCGACCGGTCGGGCCGGCTGACCGCGTACGGGGTGCTCGGCACGCAGGCCGCCTGCTGGCGGGAGACCGCGCCGGGCAGCGGGCGCTTCGCGCCGCCGCGCAACCTGGGCGGCGGGCCGCTCGCGCCGACCCTGGCGCAGGTCACCGACGCGGCCGGGCGCACCGTGCTGTTCGGGCTGCGCTTCGCGCGCCTGGAGGGCCAGGGCGGCGCCAACACCCGCGAGATCGTGGCCCTGGAGCAGCGCTCGCCCGGCGGCGCGTTCGGCCGCTGGCGCGGCCTGGGCACGCCCGAGGCGCGGCCGGTGCGCGGGCGCCGGGTCGGCACCCCGACCGCGGTCGCCACCCCCGACGGCCGGGTGCACCTGTTCGCCCGTACGGCCGCCAAGGGACTGGCCACCCGGGTGCGCTCGGCCGGCGGCCGGTGGGGGCCGTGGCAGGACCTCGGTGGCGCCAGCGTGCAGGACGGGCTGTCCGCCGTGCTGGACGCGGAGCACCGGGTGCATGTCTTCGCCGCGGGCCACGACACCGTGCACCACTGGTCGCAGGACGCCCCCGGCGAGCCCCTCACTTTCCAGCCACTCATCGGGTGGCCAACGCCCAGCCACCCACCGGGCGTGGTGCCGGCCCCCGACGGCTCGCTGACCGTGGTCTACCGCGCGCCCGCGGCCGTGCGTCCGGTGGCCTACCGCTTCGTGCCGGGCAGCGGCGGCGCGGCCCGCCGCTCCGCCGTCGACGCCGCAGCGCCGCACGCCACGCCGCTGCGGGAGTTCGACGGCTACGGGGCGATCGGCGCCGGCGTCCTCGCCGCGCGCGGCGGCGGGGACACCGTCGTCCTGCTCGGCCGGGCGACGGACGGCCGGGTGCAGATACAGCAGGGCCTGACGAACGGTGCCGCGCCGGTGCGGGCGCCCGCCGGGCCGCTGCCGGTGGGCACGAGCGCGCTGGTCGCGGGCGTGGATCAGCAGGTGTGCGTGGCCGGGATGGGGGCAGGCGCCGCGCCATGGGTCTGGCGATCCCACCCGACATCGGATGTCTGACTTCCGGACCGGCTGCGGCGGACCAGGGGCCCGGCATGTCAGCATGCCCGGAATGGATTCCGCGTTCAGCGGCCCGGGCTTCGAGGAGGGGAAGAGACTATGCGCCACGCCGACCGAGGCGATGTCGATGGGGCGACCCACCACAAGCGGTCGGCGCCCAGACTCTACGTCCTCGACGGGCTCCGGCTCGTCGCGGCTCTCATGGTGGTGCTCTTCCACTACGTCGCCCTCTACGGCGGCTGGGAGAACAACCCGCGCGCGGTCTTCCCCTCGCTGCACGCCTACGCGCGCTACGGCTGGCTCGGTGTCGAGGTCTTCTTCCTGATCAGCGGCTTCGTCATCTGCATGAGCACCTGGGGGCGCTCGCTCGGTGACTTCGTGGTCTCCCGGGTCTCGCGGATCTACCCCGCGTACTGGGTGGCGGTGCTGCTGACCGCGGCCGTCGTCACGGTGTGGCCGCAGGTGCGCAGCGTTGCGGGCTGGGGCGAGGTGGTGACCAACCTGACCATGCTCCAGGAGGGGCTCGGGGTCTCGGACGTGGACGGCGTGTACTGGACGCTGTTCATCGAGCTGAAGTTCTACGCGCTGTTCGCGGTGGTGGTCGCCACCGGGGTCACCTACCGCAAGTGCGTGATGTTCTGCGGCATCTGGACGGCGGCGGCGGTGATCGCGCCGACGGCGGACAACACGCTGCTCGACATGTGGGCGATGCCGCTGTACTCGCCGTACTTCGTGGCGGGCATCGCCTTCTACCTGATGCACCGGTTTCGGCCCACGGCGCTGCTGTGGGGCATCGTGCTGTTCTCGCTGCTGCTGGCCCACCACCACCTCGGCGAGCGGATCACCGACAACCTGGCCGACCCCGAGCAGCCCATCGCGCACTGGCCCGCGCACCTGGTCGTGGTCCTCGCCTTCGGCGCCATGGCGCTGATCGCGCTCGGCGCCTTCGACCGGGTGCGCTGGCGCTGGCTGGCCACGGCGGGGGCGCTGACGTACCCGCTGTACCTGGTGCACATGTACATCGGCCTCACGATGATCCACTGGCTGCGGGGGCTGCTGCCGGCGCCCTACATCGTGCTCACGGTGGTCCTGGTGATGCTGCTGGCCGCGTACGCGCTGCACCGCTGCGTCGAGCGCCCGCTCGGCACCTGGTTGCGCGGGGCGATGCGCCGGGGCATCGACGACATGCGGCGCCACTCGGCCCCGCGACCGGCGACGGGCCGGTGGGGCCGAGGAGCGGACCCGGACCGCGCGGGCGCGGCCGGCCCCGGCGCCACGACCGCGGACCGGGCGGTGGCCGCCGGGGCGAGCGCGGGCGCCGGCCCGGAGTCCCTGGTGGCGGCGGAGCGACCGGTGCGCGAACGGGTGTGAGCGCCTCGCGGGGCGGCGCGAGGCCGAGCACCGCCCCGCGAGGCCGCGATGGCGCCACGGGCCGCCCGCCCGTGGCGCCGTCGCGCTCCCCCGCTGCCCGCTCCCGGCTCCGGCTCCGGCTCCGGCTCCGGCTCCGGCCACGCTCACACGGGCGGAGCGGGACGTTCACCCCAGGCTGAGCAGGACCACCGCGGCGGCCGAGCCTGCCAGGCCCACCGCCTGTGCGCGGGTGACCTTCTCGCGCAGGACCGTGAGGCCGAGGACCGTCGGGACGGCCGGGTAGAGGGAGGCCAGGACGACGGCGATGGCCAGCATCTGCAGGCGGGTGGCCCAGAGGTAGAGGATGAGACCGAGGGCGGCTCCCGCGCCGATCAGGACGGCCCAGGCCGACGACCTCCCGGACTTCCCGAACTCGGACGTGTGTCGCCAGGTGGCCGGCAGCAGGAGCAGCACCGCGGCGAGGCGGCCGACGGCCACGGGCCACAGGCCGCTCGCCGGGGCCGCCTGGGCGAGGGCGACGTACTGCACGGCCACCCCCAGGCTGGCGACCAGGCCGTCTGTCGCCACCGACCCCGACCCGGTCCCCGGGTCGCCTCCGCGATCGGTGCCGCCGGTGGAGACGAGCCACAGGGCGGCCACGGTGACGCAGATGCCCAGCCAGGCCAGCGGGGTGGGGCGGTCCCCCAGGAAGCACACCCCGCACACCACGGACAGGGCCACCCCGGTGACGGCGCTCACGGGTATCACCACGCTCATCGCGCCGCGGCTCAGACCTCGGTTGAGGAAGTGCATGGCTGTGGCGCTGCCCACACCGGAGAGCGCCCCCCACGTCAGGTCGGCTGGTCCGACCGCTTCGGCCGGTAACAGCAGAGCGGCGGCGAGCGCGAGCAGCAGACCTCCGACCTGCCCGAGGAAGGTGACCACGGCGAAGTGGACCCGGCGGGACAGCAGTCCGCCGGCGAAGTCGACGAAGCCGTAAGCGACCGCGGAAGCCAACGCGAGAAGAGCACCCATCCGCTCCGTGTGCCCGATGCCGCCGCTCCGATCCGCAGAGGCCGACGCCCGCTCCGCACACGACGTCGGTCTCCGTGGCCCGTCGCGGCCACGGAGACCCACGTCACCTCTCCGGCCCGGGGTTCGCCGACGGTGTCGACCGCCCCGGCGGGGATGTGGCGCGTGTCAGCGCGCGTTCACGTCGTCGTAGTACGGCGGGTGGGCGCGCGGCTGGCCCGGATACGGCTCGCTCGCGCGCGGCTGGCCCGGGTAGGGCTGCTCGGCGTACGACTGGCCGGCGTACGGCTGCCCCGGGTACGGCTGGCCCGCGTACGCCTTCTCTCCGTACGACTCACCCGCGTGCGGCGCGGCGTGCTGGGCGCCCCGTTGGCCGCGGCCCGGGCGGATCGGCCACCAGGTGGAGCGGCCGAGCAGCGCGGCCAGCGCCGGCACGAGCACGATCGACAGCACGAACGCCGAGAGCATGATGCCGAGCGCGGTGGCGAAGCCGATCTGCTGGGTGGAGGGCATCGCGTTGACGGCGAGGCTGCCGAAGGACGCGGCGAGGACGACGCCCGCGGTGGCGATGGCGGGCGCGGTGTGCCGCACGGCGCGGGCCACGGCGGCGCGGGCCGGGCCCGGGCGGTCCATCTCCTCCCGGATGCGGTCGCTGATGAGGATGTTGTAGTCGGTACCGAGCGCGACCACGAACAGGAACAGCACCAGCGGCAGCACGAAGTTCACGCCCGGCTTGTCGAGCATGTGTTGGAAGAAGAGGGTGGACGCGCCGAGGGTGGCGGCGAAGCCGAGGCCGACGGCGAGCATGAGCATGGCCGGCGCGAGCAGGCTGCGCAGCAGCATGAGCAGGATCAGCGAGATCAGCACGGCGGCCACCGGGAAGACGATCTTGAGGTCGTGGTCGACGGCGGTGGACACGTCAGCGAAGATCGCCGCCGTGCCGCCGACGTGGGCCTTGACCCCGGCCGGCGCGTGCTGGGCCACGGCGTCGCGCACCGGCCCCGACACCAGGTCGCGGGCGGCCTGGCTCTGCGTCTCGACGGTGAGGTACAGGTCGAAGCGGGCGGCGTCGCGTTCCGGGTTCAGCTCCGTCTTGCCGACCTGGCCAACGCCCTCGACCTTGGCCAGCGCCCGGGGCAGCGCGGCGATCCGCTCGGCCGTCAGGCGCTGCCCCTCGGGCGCGGCGACGTACACCGTGGTCGGGTCGGACACGCCGGCCGGCAGCGCGCGGGAGACCTCCTTGGCGGTGGCGGCTGCCGGGGTGTCCTGGTTGCCGCCGCTGGTGTCGAAGTCCATCCGGATGCCGGCCAACCCGGCGGTCAGCGCGCCGAGCAGCGCCACGCTGGCCAGCACGAGGGCCAGCGGACGACGGGCGACGAGGTCGCCGACGCGCGCGGCGAGCCCGCCGCGGGGCTCGCGCTTGAGGGCGCGCGAGGGCCAGAACATCTTGCGCCCGGTGACGGCGAGCAGCGCGGGCATCAGCGTGAGGCTGGCCAGCAGCATGACCAGGACCGCGACGGCGATGGACGGGCCGAGCACCCGGAACTGCCCGAAGCTGGCGACGGCCAGCGTCGCGAAGGCGGCCACGATGGTCAGGGCGGCGGAGGTGATCGCGGTGCCGACGCGGGCGCTGACGTCGCCGGCCACGGCGCGGGCCGGCAGGTCGGGGTGGGCCCGCAACTGTTCGCGGAAGCGGAACAGCAGGAACAGGAAGTAGTCGATGCCGATGCCGATCAGCACCACGCTGATCATGCTGGGCGTCGAGGCGTCGAGCTTGATGCCGGTGAGCATCGCCGCGCCGACGACGGCGCCCGCCGCGGCGCCGCCCACGATCACGACCGCGAGCAGGGGCACGAAGGCGGCGAGGACGCTGCGGAAGACGAGCACGTTGATGAGGACGATCAGGCCCATCATCACCGCGCCGACGATCTTCTCGGTGGTCTCCTGCTTCTCGCCGGTGTCGACGAGGTCGGCGAGGCCGCCGGTGAAGCCGGTGCGCATCCCGGCCTCGGCGAACTCCTCCTTGGCGTCGTCCCGGAACGCGCGGTAGAGGTCCTGCATGCCCGGGTCGGTGGAGTTGCCGGTCAGTTGCGCGGTCAGCAGTTGGAAGCCACGGTCGGGCGCGACCATGGCCGAGGCCACCTTGGGCGTCTGGCTGTAGTCCTCGACCATGAAGCTGGGCGTGTCCTCCTCCGGCTCGGGCATCTCGACGCGCTTGTCGCCGAGCTGCTTGGCCACGGCACCGATGCGCCGCTCGTCGGCCCCGGTCAGCGGCTTGCCGTCGGCGCGGGCGACGAGCACCGTCACCGCGTTGGCGTCGGGCTTGACGTCGAACCGCTCCTCGGCGACCTTGAGCGCCGCCGCCGAGTCGTACTTCGCCGGGAGGAAGTCGCCGCTCTGCGACTGGGTCACGCGGTAGATCAGCGCCTGGCTGAGCAGGGTGAGGAAGATGCCGACCACGGCCCACAGGGCGATGACCTTCCACGGATTGCGGGTGGAGAACCCGGTCAGGGCCCGGATCACGTTGTCCTCCGATGATGGCGATGGTGGATGGAGCGCCGAGTTCTCCCGGCCGTATCCAGCTCATCAGCGACAGACGGCCACATCGTCCGAGCGGGGAACGAGAAACGGCCTGGGAGCCCGGGCCGACCGGCGCCACCGACCAGGACCCTGGTCCCAGGACGAGGTCGGCTCAGCGGCCGGCCGACGGGCCCGGGTCCGGTGCCAAAATGGAGCGCACAGCACAGCCGTGGCGTACCGAAAGCGGTCGGCAGGGCCCTTCGGAGGGAAGAACGACATGTCGACAGCGCGCCCCACGCCCCGCGCCCCCGCGCCGCCACCAGGCGACGGCCTGCCCTGGACCCGTAACGACGCACTGGTCGCCGTCGCGGTCGGGGTCGTCGACCTGATCGGTTTCACCATCACCATCCAGACCGAGCTGGGGTACGTCCCGGTGATGGGCTGCCTGCTCATCGTGGGCGCCGCGGTGCCGCTGCTGATGCGGTGCCGTGCCCCGCTGTTCACGCTGGCGGCGGTGCTGCTGATCGGCCTGACCCTCAACCTGACCGTGCCGGTCCCCCAGCACTTCAACGCCTCGGCCGCGGTCGCCCTCTACACCGTGGCGCGGGCGAAGCGCCCCGCCGTGACGGCGGTGGCGGCGCCCGTGACCGTGGTGGTGACGCTGATCGCGGAGAACACCTGGCCGCGCCCGGGCCTTGTGGACACGCTGGCCAACACGGCGGGCGGCGCGCTGGTGCTGATCGCCGCGTCCCTGGTGAACCGCTGGCAGCGGGAGCAGGCGGCTAAGCGGCAGATGCTGACCGACCGCGCGCTGGCCGACGAGCGCCGGCGCATCGCCCGCGAACTGCACGACATCGTCGCCCATCACATCACCACCATGCAGCTCATGGCCGGCGGCGCCCGGGCCAACCTCGGCCGAAACCCGGAGGTGGCCCGGGAGGCGCTGGTCACCCTGGAGGGCTCGGGGCGGATGGCGCTGCGCGAGATGCGGCAACTCCTCGACGTGCTGCGGGCCGGTGACGAGGTGGAGGACGAGCCCACGGCGCCCCAGCCCGGCGTCGGCGACCTGGAACGCATCGTGGCCGACTCGTGTCGCGCCGGACTGCCGGCCGTACTCGACACGCGCGGCACCGAGCGCCCGCTGCCGCCGAGCGTGGGCCTGACCGTGTTCCGCATCGTCCAGGAGGCGCTGACCAACGCGCGCAAGTACGCGGGCCAGGCGAGGGCGTCCGTACGGCTGACATACGAGCCGGACGCGGTGGCGGTCGAGGTGACCGACGACGGCGAGGGCGTGGGCACGCGCCACCCGACCGGCTCCGGCTACGGGCTGGTCGGCATGCGGGAGCGCGTGGGGCTGCACGGCGGGACGCTGGAGACCGGCCCCCGCGACGAGGGCGGTTTCCGGGTGGCGGCCCGACTGCCGCTGACGGCGGACGAGGGGGTACGACGATGAACGCGAGGGACACGAGGAACGCGAGGGACGCGGTGAACGCGAGGGACACGGTGAACGCGACGCATGCGATGGACGCGGTGGGCGCGGTGGGCGCCGGCGCGCCCGAGCCGGTGATCAGGGTGCTGATCGCCGACGACCAGCCGCTGGTGCGGCGCGGCCTCGCGCTGATCCTCACCCCCGACCCGGCCTTCGACGTGGTGGGCGAGGCGGGCGACGGCGCCCAGGCGGTGACCCTGGCCCACCAACTGCGGCCCGACGTCGTCGTGATGGACATCCGCATGCCGGTGCTGGACGGGGTCGCCGCCACCGAGCGACTCGCGCGGGAACTCCCTGCGTGCCGGGTGCTGGCGCTGAGCACCTTCGACATGGACGAGTACGTGGTGGCCGCGCTGCGCGCCGGCGCGTACGGGTTCCTACCCAAGGACATCTCCCCGGAGGAGCTGGTCGCCGCGGTACGGGTGGTGCACGCCGGAGAGGCGGCGGTCGCGCCCCGGCTGCTGTCCCGGCTGATCTCCACCTACGTACGGGCCCCGCACCGCCCCCAGCCCCCGGCCACGGCCTCGGTCGACCTCACGCCGCGCGAGCTCGAGGTGTGGCGCCTGATGGCCCTGGGCCTGGACAACGCCGAGTTGGCGACGGCCCTCGACATCAGCGTCTCCACCGTGAAGAACCACATCACCAGCGTCTTCGGCAAGCTGAACGTGCGCGACCGCGCCCAGGCCGTGATCGCCGCGTACGAGAGCGGGCTGGTCGAGGTGGGCGGCGGGTAGCCCTGGCGGGGGGCGGGGTCGGCCGCCCTCGGTTCATCGAGGCGGGGTGCTGTTGACGGCGGGGCGTCCCGGCCCACCGCCGCCCCCGACGGCGAACAGCCGACGCTCGCGGGGCCGGCACCAGCACGCCGAGACACCTTCCGGCGGTGAGGACATGCGGACAGAACCTGACCTCGTCGACGGCTACGGTCACGGCACGGTCCGGGGTGCGGTACCCGCGGAGCGAAAGAAGGGAAACATCCATGCTGCGAGGGCTTGCCACCGTCAGTTTCTGGACCGCCGATCTGGCGGCGGCGAAGGACTGGTACACGGAACTGCTGGGCGTGGAACCGTACTTCGAGCGCCCGGGGTACGCCGAGTTCCGCATCGGCGACTCCCAGGGCGAGCTGGGGCTGATCGACAGCCGCTACGCACCCGCCGGCTCGGCGACCGAGCCGGGCGGTGCCGTCGTGTACTGGCACGTCGACGACGTGAGCGCGACTCTCGCACGGCTGCTGTCCCTGGGGGCGAAGGAGTACGAACCGCCCACGGACCGGGGCTCGGGGTTCGTCACCGCCTCCGTGACAGATCCCTTCGGGAACATCCTGGGCTTCATGTACAACCCGCACTACCTCGACGTGCTGGGCGCGCGCGGATAACAAGGGGGTGCGGCGAGCGGGCTCCGGCCATGCGTGTCCCGTCACGTTCGATGTTGCATCCAGGTCGGTCGCTAGCTGGGAGATGGACGAACGGGTTGATCGGCAGGGCGTGGATCTGTGCAGGTTAACTCTGCATTTTCCGTCAGCTGTTGCGGCAGAGGAGGGTTTTGGCAGCACCAAAACTCCGCTCGGTCTGCTCGCCTGGTGCGATGATCACCTCGTGTCTTCGCTGCCCGCCATGGAGTGAGAGGACGACAAGACGTGGATGTGTATGAAGCCGTGGACAGTCGCAGAGCTGTGCGGGCGTTCAGCGATGAGCCGATACCCAAGGAGGTACTCGAACGAGTGCTGACCGCAGCAACGCGGGCTCCGTCGAGTGGGAACCTCCAGCCGTGGCATGTGTATGTCGTGACCGGCGAGCCCTTGGCCGAACTGAAGAGGCGCGCAACGGCCAGGGCACTGGCGGGCGACTCGGGTGACGAGCGGGAGTATCCGATGTACCCGGCCGGGCTGGCGTCGCCGTATCTGGACCGCTTCGCCGCCGCGGCCACCCAGCGGTACAAAGCGCTGGGCATCGAGCGCGACGACCCCGACAGGCCCATGAAGATCGCTGCCTTGAACTCGGAGGCGTTCGGGGCGCCGGTCGTGCTGTTCTGCTACCTCGACCGGACGATGGGGCCCGGACAGTGGGGGGACGCGGGGATGTATTTGCAGACGGTCATGCTGTTGCTGAGGGCGGAAGGGTTGCACACCTGCCCCCAGGTGATGTGGACGATGTATCGCAAGACCGTCAGCCAGATGGTCGGAGCCGATGACGGGCTCGTGCTTTTCTGCGGTGTCTCGGTGGGGTTCGAGAAGGAAGGCATGCCAAGGCTGCGTACCGGGCGGGCGGACATGACAGAAACAGTGAGTTTCCTCGGAGTGTGACGTCCTGACCGTTGCTCCTCGCAGCAGACGGGTCGTCAGTCCGTGCCGGTCTCGATGATGCTCCCACCGCAAGCACCCAGGTGGTGTCAAAACTCAGCGATACCGCTCCCCGATGAGACCGGTGACTTGGACGCGCGTACCGGAGTGACGTCCTCGAACCGTACGGCCCACGCGTCTACCAGCGGCAGGCGGAACTCCGCTCCGTCCCGGTCGGCGTACGCGACCTCGAACCCCTCGACCGGTGGCCCGGCGGACCCGCCCGACAGCACCCTCAACGCATGCACCACAACCAGCTAACGCTGGCACCCAATGCAAGGCCACGCTGACCCATGCAAGCTCACATGCAGAATCAAGCTGACCTTTGCAAGGTCAAGCGCTACAGGACAAGGCGTGACACGCGGCGCAGGTGGCGCGGCACCCGGAGAGTTCGCCGCTTCGTGGGGGGGGCTCGCGGGGCGAGTGCCAACGCCGAACCGCGCCAGCGCCCCCCGCCACGGCTTGCCCCGCGGCGGACTTCAGTGAAAATCCGACCGCACCTCGGTCAGGCGACGCCTTCGACGATGCGGAAGTCGCGCTCGACGCCGTCGGCCAGGGCGACCAGCGCCTCCTGGTAGGCCGCGCTCTCGTACGTCGCGACGGCCTGCTCGAAGCTGTCGAACTCGACCAGGACGGTCCGCTCGGCGATTCCGGCGTCACGCGCCACGACCCGGCCACCCACGACGAGGGTCCGACCGCCCCCGGCCCTGACGGCGGGAGGGGTCAGCTCGTTGTAGGCGGCCAGCTTCTCGGGGTCTGAGATGGTGCGGTAGACGCTGACCCAGTAGCCCTTGGGCATGGAAGACCTCCGGTGTTGAGATGAGTGCGCCTGACGTACGGGTTGGTCTCGGACGAGCGCCGGCGGGCGACAGCGCGGCTTGCCGGCGTCGTGATCACCCTGGCGCCGATGCCGACCAGCGCCAGGGTGGTGGGTGGGGCGCGGAACCCGGTCACCCCGCGGGGAACCGGGCGCCCCAGGGTTCCTCTTCCAGGCGGAGCCCGTTGGCCAGGTAGCTGATGGTGCGGTACCAGCCGATCAGTACGAGCAGTTCGAGTAGTTGAGCCTCGTCGTAGTACCTGCGTAGGGCGTCCCAGGCGAACTGTGTGAGCTGCGTCGTGTCGTCCAGTTCGTCAACGGCGCGCAGCAGTGCCGTGTGGCGTGGCGACCACGGAGCGCTGGCCGCCGCGTCGGGTCGGGTGGTTGCCCGGAGTTGCTCCGGGCCGAGCCCGGCCCGCGGCGCCAGGGTCGCGGCGTGGACGCCCCATTCGTAGGCGCAGGCGGATCGCGCGGTCACGCGGGCGATGACGATCTCACGGTCGATGGCGGGGAGCAGGCCGTGGCCCAGCAGTCCGGCGCCGAGGGCGAACATGCGTGAGGCCAGCTCCGGGTTGCGGTGCAGCACGCGGAACAGCGCGAGCGGCTCGTGTGGCACACCCGGCGGCATCCACCGACGGAGCGCCTGGTCGACGTCGGCGGGGTAGGGCGGGGTGAGCGGTTCGATGCGTGGCATCGCGACACCTCCTGCTTCGATTTCCGCATCACTATGATGCTTCGAGAGTCGAAGCGCAAGGAGTGACTAGGGAATGACTAGGGAGTGACTATGGGAGCCAGCACGCCGCGTCCCGGTGTGCCAGTCCGGGGGTCCGAGTCGGGCCGTCCGGTGATGGCCGCACTCGACCTGCTCGGCCGGCGTTGGACGATGCGCATCCTGTGGGAACTGAGCCAAGCGCCGGCCGGCTTCCGCGAGTTGCAGCGCCGATGCGAGCGCATGTCCTCCAGCGTGCTCAGCACCCGCATCGAGGAACTGACCGGCGCCCGCCTGCTCACCCTGGACGGCGACGGCTACCGCCTCACCCAGCTCGGCCAGGACCTCGTCGAGTCACTGAGCCCCCTGGCCGCCTGGAGCCAACGCTGGGCCGAGGAAATGGGTCCCGCGACGACGGGAGGGCCGGAATGACCATCGCGTGGCCGGTCTGACGCCGACGCGCCCCCGACGACCGCCGCCCCTCCCACCGCGCCCGCCCACCGCGCACCACCCACCCCAAGGTCACCCACGACCGCGACTTCGCGTGAGCCGACCCGTCACCCGACAGACTCTCAGCCGCGCACCAGCCGCACCTGCACCGGCCGCCCGTGCACCGTGCGTACGCTCAGCACGGTGTCGCCCGCCGCCGCCGTCACCCGGCACCCCTCCCCCGTCGCGAGGCGCCACCGGCCGCGCAGTCGCACCCGCAGGGTGTGTGCCTGGCTCGGGTGGGTGAGCCACGGGCGGGAGAAGGGGCTCCAGTGGCCGACGTAGCGCTCCCCCTCGTACTGGTCGGCGTCCCGGCCCTCGTACAGCCGTAGGTCGGGGTCGCACACCGACAGCGCGAGCGCGCCGTCCCCGTCCGGGCGGCACAGCAGCAGCGCGGGGGTGTCCACGCCGCGCACGGGTCCGCCACCCGTGTCCAACCCATCGGTGGGTTGGAACGCGGCGTAGCCGGTGAGGCCGGTGGCGCGGTCGGTGACGATGTGCGCGCCGTCGTCGGCGCGATGCGTGGTGTACGGGGCCGTCGCCGGGTCGGCCATCTGGCGGGTGAAGGCGGCCATGGTCGCCGGCGTCGCCCCGATGACCATGGCGTACGCGTAGCGCGCGGCGCTCGGGGCCCGGCCGTGCCTGAGCCAGGCGGTGGCGAAGTCGCCGCTGGTGGGGGCCCCGTTGCCGTGGCGGCGTGAGTGCTGGGTGGAGCGGGTCAGCGCGAGGCGCTGCCCGGCCGGCACGTAGTAGCCGAGGCCCTTGTCGTCCAGGAGCCAGGTGTCGGCGGCCAGGACGCCGTCGGGGTGGTGGTGGGGGAAGGCGGTGATCGGCTCGGGGCCGCCGAGGTAGGTGGGGTCGTCGGGGCGTGCCAGGTGGGTCTGGAAGAGGGTGGTCTCGGTCTCGTGGTGGCGGTCGTCGTTGCCGATGCCGGTGCCGAGGGCGATGACCCGGTTGTCGAAGAGGAAGACGGAGACCCGGGCGTGGTGGCTCTCGTCGTGCTTGGGGTGCTCGCGCAGCCGCATCGCGAACATGCCGTTGCGCCCGTCGATCGTGTGGCCGCCCGCGAACGCCTCCTCGCTGAGCAGCATCTCCTCGATGGTGCCGGTCAGATCGGCCTTCAGCGCGTCCCACGGCTTGTGCAGGGTGGTGGTGCCGGGGCGGCGGTTCCAGTCGTAACCCTCCTGCCGGAAGCCGCTGTCGCGGTTGGTGACGGGATCGCCCCGGTGCAGTACGTGGATGTGGCCGTAGGTGTTGTAGCGGCCGTACCAGTTGGCGCCCTCGTACACCTCGGTCGACCACAGGTAGCGGTTGTGGCCGCGCACCACGACCTGCCAGGCGTCGCGCCGCTGGACGGCCAGCGCCGCGTAGTTGTACGCCCAGGCGCCCGCCGGTGGGTTCTCCGCGCGCACCCCGGCGGCTCGCAGCCGCTCCGCGACCCTGCGCTGGGCTTCGGTGGGCCGCGCGGGCAGCAGCCGTAGGAAGGCCGCGCCGACCTCCGCGTCGATGGCCGCGCGCCCGTCCGGAGTGCCGGCGATGGCCAGCCACTGGTACGGGGTGACGGACAGGCCGGTGGTGCCCTCGGGCTTGCGACCGCTGAGCGGGATCGGCCAGTGCAGGGCGTTGGCCATGATCCGCAACGTCAGCGCGGCGCGCCGCAGCGCGGTGTGGGCCTGCGTGGTCACGCGGAACGGGCCGCGGCTGAGCAGGTAGACGATGGGTGCGACGCCGGAGAACCCGTCGCGCGCGTAGTCCGGGTAGCAGCCGACGTGGTGGAAGGTGGTGCCGTCGACCTTGAGCCCGTCCTGGATGCCGTCGGTGGGCAGCAGGTAGCGGCTCAACCAGTCGCTGAGGGCGCGCAGATGGCCCGCCTGACGGGCCGCGCCGTCCTGGAGCAGGGCGACGGCGAACATGCCCCGTACGTTGGTGTTGAGGATGTCCACCGTGGAGCCGTGCCCGTTACGGAAGTCGAAGCCGCGCCGCAGCCGTCCCAGCCCCACCAACCACGTCAGGTCGGCCCGCACCGCGGCGAGCAACCCCGCCTCGCGCAACACCTCGCGCATCAGCACGACCGAGTCGTAGTAACCCACCATGGCGAAGCCGAGGTGGTGGATGGTCCCCTGACAACTCCCGTACGTCCAACCCAACGCACGCAGCCGCCGCACGATACGTACGTACAACTCGCCGAGCGTGTCAGCCTGCGGCGTGCCGGGGCCCGCCGCGTCGTACGCCTGGGCGAGGGTACGCAGCAACCCGGTCACCTCCTTCAGGTCGGCGGCCCCGACGAAGGCGGTCAGGTCGGCGGCGATCTCGGGCGGATAGATCTGCCCCTGGAAGGAGAACACCGCCCGATCCCGCGTCAACTCCTCTGTTTGCTGGGCAAGTTGCTCGACGTACGCGTCGGTGACGGGCGGCCCGCCGGCCAGGTAGTCGTCGTGGTAGCGGCGCGCGACGGTACGCAGCCCCGCGCGCTCGGCCGGGGTGGGGGTTGGCGCCTCGATGGGTTGGCGGGTCAGCAGCCGGTCGAAGAGGTAGAGCGCCTGCCAGTGCTGCTGGTCCCAGTTGTCCCCCTCGATGCCGACGTGGTCCACCTGCGCGTCGCGGCAGGGCGCGTCGGGCCGCAGCGCGACGTTGAGCAGGAGCTGATCGAGCCAGAGCGTGCCGGCGCGGCGCGGGGCGGTGATCCGGCAGGTGTCCATGTCGGTACGCGGTTGCCCGTGCATGTCGTACGCGTACCGCACCCAGGCGGTGCGCCACCCGGTGAAGTCCAACCGGAACTCGAACCAGCAGTCCACCCGCTCCCCGCGCCCGAACTCGAAGCGGATCGCGTCGCCGGTGGCCCGCTCGTTGTGCACCCACACCGCGAAGGTGTCCACGGTCCCCTGCCACGCCTGGTCGGCGAGCGGGTTGGTGCGGTACGGGTCGGGGGCCCAGGCCAGCTCCGCGGTGACGGTGAGCTGGGTGCGCGGCCCGTGGTCCCAGCGGAGCGCGTGCCGCCCGCAGACGGAGCCGTGCGTGGCGTCGATGGCCAGCGCGCTGCCCGTACCGGCGGCGAACGCCTCGGGCACGGCGGTCTCCAGCAGGAACGCGGGCGGGGCGAGGGCCAGCGCCCGCTCCTCCAGGGTGGCTGCCTGTGCGGTGGTGCTGGTCACCTGGCTGGTGAGGTCGGTGTCCGGCGGCCCCGCCGCGTGCACCGGGGCGAACGGGAGCAGCGGCGCGGCCTGCGTCGCGGCTGCGCCGGTGGCCGCGGCGCCGTAGGCGAGCAGCCTGCGCCGGGTGACTCTGCTGGGTTCGGCCTGGGGCCCACGCTCCACTGGGGTTTCCTTCCGTCGCCGGCCGGTGCTGCCCTGCTTGCCCCCGCGCTTCGATTGTGCGGGCGAGGGGGCGGGTGAGCACAGGGTGCGTGGCGGTCGGGGGCGGAGGGGGCCCGGGCGGGGGCACGACGAAGCCCCCGTCATCCAGACGGGGGCCTCTGAGGTGCGGCTTCCGAGAGGGTGTGACGCCGGGGCATCAACTGCCGGCGAACTCCCCGGCCTTGACGGCGGAAACGAACGCTGACCAGCCTGGCGCGGCGAAGACGAGCGCCGGACCGTGTGGGTCCTTCGAGTCACGAACCGGGACGGCACCGGGGTGACCGTCGGCGACCTCGATGCATTCGCCGCCGGGCTCACCGTTGCTGTAACTGGACTTCCGCCAGCACGACACGGCGGACGCGTCAGGAATCATGTTCATGCTCATACTCTTTCAGTTAAGCGCGCGCCCCGGGAACATTTCAGCAAATGCTCCCTGATCACCGCGCGCGACTCGGTAGCGGAAAGCGCCGCGCCGTGGACGGCGGAGTACATCTGCGTCAGCCTCCGCATGTCGCGCGCGGTCCTCGCCCGTTTCCCGGAGAAGAAGCTCTCGACGTAGCCGTCCATAGCTCCGTTGGCGAAGGTCAGCAGGCTCAGACTGCCACCCAGCAGCGGATGCCCTCCCCGTTCGAACGGCAGCACCTGGACCGTCACGCGCGGCATCTCGGCGACGTGCAGCAAGGCTCGTAACTGGTCAGCCATGCAGGCGGCCCCGCCCACCTGCCGCTCCAGCACGACCTCATCGACAACGGCCTCGTAGCGGAGTTGGTCGGACTCTTCCAACACCGCCTTACGCTTGAGGCGAGTCGCCACATGGCCTTCGAGTTGCTCATCGGATGCGTCGAGCAGGGAGGCGCGGAAGAGGGCACGCGCGTAACCTTCGGTTTGCAGAAGTCCCGGGATAACGCTGCCGCCGAACACCTGAATGCGAGTCGCCGCCAGCTCGTTGTTGACGATCGCACGCCCGTACCTGGGGATCGTTGTCCTACGGGCCGTGGCTAGCGATTCCACCATCACCCCGTCCGTACCGAAGTACGCGTCCAATGCCGCAGCGAGCGTTTGGGATGGCAGTTGCTTTCCGCGCTCCACCCTGCTGATGTACGAGTGCGGGTAATGCACCGCGTCGGCCAGGCCACGCAGCGACACCCCCGCCCGCTCGCGCAGGCGACGCAACCTGCGCCCCAGCAGGACCCGAGGCGCGAGCCCGGCCTCGTCCTCGTTGTTCAGCTCCATCAGCGAAGACCCCCACCCCGTGTCCCCAGTTGCCTGTTGGTCACAGACAACGCGTAGGCAGCACACCCCTCACCGGCAATACTGGCCACCGTACCGGCGCGGTTCAGCCCAGCACCGGGTTTAGCCCGATCGAGTGACGGAATGCGAAAGAGGAACTCGGCATGCGCATTTAGTCGCCCGAGAAACAGATAAGGCGCGTCGCGAGCGAGCTATCTGAGCGAGTCAATCGCGGCACGAATGAGCAGTGCGGCGCGTGCGCCATGGACGGCCATGTTGGACAACTCCGCGTACGCGCGAGCGTAGGTGGCAATGTCGCTCGGCTGGGTCACGGTCACCTTGGCCGTCAGCAACTCCACGACAACCCGTTCGTCGTCGAACATCGTGAAGGTCTCCTGGCCCCACATGGCGCCCCTCTCCGCCGCGCGAGGGATGATGCCCAGCGACACGTTCGGCAGCGGGACGACGTCCAGCAGGTGTGCGAGCTGAGCGGCCATCTCGTCGCGACTGCCGTGCCGCTTGTAGAGGACGTCCTCCTCGATGGTGAAGGCGAAGTGGCGACCACCTCGGTAGACCACTCGACCACGGCTGACGCGTGCCCTGGCCGCTTCGGCGGAGTCGTCGGGGATGCCACGGAATCTGGCGATCGTGGACATCAACGTACGGGCGTAGTCCTCCGTCTGGAGGACTCCGGGCATGACGCGGGTGGCGTAGACGCGAAAGTTGAAGGTGGCGTAGCCCGGTGCGCTGTAAGCGACGCCACTCGACATAGAGGGTCTCCACATCGCGAGTCGCCGCGATGAGGTCGACGGCCTGCCCCGGCGCCGCGCAGGCGTCGCACCACATCCTGATGTCGGCGTCTGTCGGCGTCTGCTGCGCCGATTCGATCCGCGAGACCTTGGACTTGTGCCAGCCGCACAGACCGGCCAGCCCGTGCATCGTCAGCTCTGCGTCCTTGCGTAGATCTCGCAAGCGGCTGGAGACCGACTTCCGTGCGCTCTCGGCGCTCGACAAGGGCGAGGGAGACATGGGCTACCGGCAAGCCGAGGCAGTGGACCCCCGGAACAGGACGAGCCAGTTCGTGTTGGTTGTGCTGAGCTTCATCACACGCCTTTCGGATCGGCGACGCCACGCCGGCCGGGTCACGGACGGCAGAAACAGTAGGGCCGTGGCCACCTCTCCCGCGTCGTTCGTTGCGATGTGTTGCGCGAGCCAGGGCGGCTCCACCCCGCCTCAACATTTATTGACCGACCGTTCTCGATACAGCTACTGTCGCCCCCGTGGCCAGGACCAAGGAATTCGATCCGGACGCCGCGCTCCAGGCAGCGCTCGAACTGTTCTGGCGGCGTGGGTACGAGGCGACGTCGATGGCCGACCTCGTGTCGCACCTCGGCATCGCGCGGGCCAGCATCTACGCGACGTTCGGCAGCAAGCGCGAGCTGTACGCCAAGGCCCTGGAGCGCTACAGCGAGCAGCACGGACCCGACATCGTGGTGGAGCTGTCCCAGCCGGGGCCGGCGCTGCCCGCCGTGCGGGCCGTGGTGCGTCGGTTCGCCGACGAGGCCGCGGCCGACCACGAGCGGCGGGGCTGTTTCGTCACCAACACCGCGATCGAGCTGGCCCCGCACGACGCCGCCATGGCCCGGCGGGTCGGGGCGAGTTGGGACTCCATCGAGACCGCGCTCACCTCGGCGCTGATCCGGGCCAAGGCGCAGGGCGAACTGCCGGCGGGGCGCGATCCGCGAGCGCTGGCCCGCATGCTGCTCGTCCTACTCCAGGGGCTGCGGGTCATCGGCAGGTCCACCGACCAGCCGGGCCGCCTCGCGGACGCCGCGACGCAGGCACTGGCCCTGCTCGACCCGGCCGAGCCCGCGACCGCCGACCAGCCGTAGCCCACGGCGTCCCGGTGGGGCACTCCCCCACGCATCGCACCTCACACCCTGAGCCTCGCACGCCCTCATTCAAGACCGATCGATCTGGTATCTCTGGCGGACCCGCCAGGTTCCGTCCCCTTACGTGAAGGAGTCACCCTCATGCCCGCACGCTTCACCGGCAAGACCGCCCTCGTCACGGGCGGCGGCACCGGCATCGGCCGGGCCGTCGCCGTCGCGCTCGCCGCCGAGGGGGCGCGGGTCGTGGTCGCCGGCCGTACGGCGGAGTCGCTCAAGGAGACCGTCGGCCTGATCGAGCAGACGGGCGGGGTGGCCGCCGCGATCACGGCCGACGTCACGCGCGGGCCGGACGTGGAGCGGCTGGTGCGGGAGACGGTGGAGCGGTTCGACGGGCTGCACGTCGCCGTGAACAACGCGGGGCTCATCCTGCCCGCGACGCCGGTCGCCGACGTGACCGAGGAGGACTGGCGGCGCGTCGTGGACGTCAACGTGACTGGCGTCTGGCTGTCGCTCAAGCACGAGATCCAGCACATGCGCGCGCACGGTGGCGGCGCCATCGTCAACATCGCCTCCCGGCTCGGCGCCCACTCGCGCCGCCGCGACATGGCCGCGTACGTCGCGAGCAAGGCCGCCGTCAGCGCGCTGACCCGCAACGCCGCCCTGGACCACATCGGCGACGGCGTACGCGTCAACGCGGTGAGCCCCGGTTCCACGGACACCTCGATGTCCACGCTGCCGGGCGAGAGCCCGGAGGCGAAGGCCGAGCGGATGCGGCAGCAGGTGCCCAACGGGCGGGTGGCCCGTACCGAGGAGATCGCCGCCGCGGTGCTCTACCTCGCCTCGGACGACGCCGCCTCCACGGTCGGCGCCGACCTGGTCGTGGACGGCGGCTCGACGGCCTGAACGAAGGGGCTCCCGGCGGCGCTCACTGGCGGGCGCTGTCGCGGGCGAGGGCGGTACGGCTACCCGCCACCCCTGACGTGCCCCGCCAGCACCGACACCACGAGCCGGCGCACGGTGGCCTCGGTCGGGGGGCCCGGGTCGCGGTCGGCGAAGAGGAGGTGGCCGCCGCCGACCAGGGAGAGGGCGAGGGAGTCGAGGTCGGCGTCGGGTGCGACGCGGCCCCGGGCGCGCTCGTCGGCCAGGTAGGCGGAGACCGCCGTCGTGACCTCCGCGAGGATCGCGATGCCGCCGCCGGGCCTGGCCTGGCGGAGCCGGGCGCGCAGTTCGTCGCGGAAGGTGATGAGCGGGATGATCGCCACCGGGACGGGCTCGAACAGGGTGGTCAGTGCGGCGGTGAGGTTGTCGGCCACCGTGCCGGTGCCGGCGGCCTCGCGCAGCGCGTGCGCCCGCGCCTCGAGCCGCGCGGCCCGGTCGAGCACCAGCTCGGCGAGGAACCCGTCGAAGTCGGCGAAGTGCCGGTGCAGGACGCCCTTGGCGCAGCCCGCCTCGTCCGTGACGGCCCGGCTGGTCAGCCCGGTCGGGCCGGCGCGCAGCAGTACGCGTTCGGCGGCGTCGAACAACTGCTGTCGCGCATCGCGAAGGTGCACTCCGGTCGGCACGTACCGGTCCTCTCCTGCGCCAGTCCCCTGGCACCCGTCGACGTGCGGGCACTCGCCCCGTGCGGGCGCCTGCCCCGTATGGGCACCTTGCCATGCGCGGGCGCGTGTCACGTACACGCCCTCCTCGCGTAGCCGCCCTCGTCGCGTGTACGCCCTTGCCAGGTGTGGGCGCTTGCCCACTAGAGTGACCGCATGCCCACTTTACCGCGAGAGCAGCCAGAGCCAGCGCGCCCGCACGAGGCGCGACAGGTGGCCGAGTCGTTCGGAGCGCAGGCCGAGCGTTACGACCGGGCCCGGCCCGCGTACCCCGATGACCTGGTGGCCCGGGTCGTCGCCGGGAGCCCGGGGCCCGAGGTGCTCGATGTCGGGTGCGGCACGGGGATCGCGGCCCGGCAGTTCCAGGCCGCCGGCTGCGCCGTGCTCGGGGTCGAGCCGGACGCGCGGATGGCCGAGTTCGCGCGGGCTCGCGGCCTGCCGGTGGAGGTGGCGACCTTCGAGTCCTGGGAGCCGGCGGGGCGGGTGTTCGACGCGGTGGTCGCCGGCCAGGTGTGGCACTGGGTGGACCCGGTCGCCGGCGCCGCGAAGGCGGCCGAGGTGCTGCGTCCGAGGGGGCGCCTGGCGGTCTTCGGGCACGTCTTCGAGCCACCCGCCGAGGTGGCCGAGCCGTTCGCGGCTGCCTACCGGCGGGTGGTGCCCGACTCCCCGTTCGGCCAGCAGCCGGCGCGGCGGGCGCTGGAGACGTATCAGGCGGGGTACGGGCGGATCGCCGACACGATCCGTGGGACGGGGCGGTTCTCCGAGCCGGAGCAGTGGCGCTTCGACTGGGAGCGGACCTACACCCGTGCGCAGTGGCTGGAACTCCTCCCCACGACCGGCGGGCTCACCCGGCTCTCCGCCGACCAACTGACCGAGATCCTGGGCGCGGTGGGCGACGCCGTCGACGCCATCGGGGGTCACTTCACGATGCGCTACACCACCCTGGCGACCAGCGCCGTCCGCACCGACGCGCCGTGAGGCGCGCGGTGCGCCGTGTGTCGCGGGGCACGGGCCGTACGGGCGACCGGCCCCGCGCGCGGGTCACGGCCTGCCGCCGCCCGCGCCCACCCCGGCCGGTACCTGATCGGCCGGCCCCTGGCCGGGCGACGCCTGGCCCGACGGCTCGACGCGGGGCGCTGCGCTGGCGGGCTCCGCGCCAACCAGCGAGCCCGCCCGCGTACGCCGCGCCGCCAGCCACACGTACACCAGGACGCCGGCGAACAGGAACAGCACGCCCTGGTAGACCGCCGCGTAGCCGGCGCCGGCGACCAGCCACAGGGAGAAGCCGAAGGCGGTCAGGGCCAGGGCCGCGTCGCGGGTCAGGCGGGCGGGGCGGACGCGGTCGCGCTGGCCGGAGAGGAGGAAGTAGAGCTGGGCGGCGGTCGCCAGGAGGTAGGGGACGGTGGCGGTGAAGGTGGTGACCAGGACCAGCGTCTCGAAGGCACCGCCGGTGCCCAGGGTGTAGGCGGCGACGGTGAGCAGTGAGGCCAGTACGGTGCCCACCAGTACGCCGGTGGTCGGCACGCCGCGCCGCCTGCGCAGGAACGCCGCGGGGAACAGGCCGTCGCGCGCCGCCGCGTACGGTGCCTGGGCGCTCATCAGGGTCCAGCCGTTGAGCGCGCCGGTCATGGAGACGAGCGCGGCGCAGGCGATGACGACGCCGCCCCAGTCGCCGCCGAACATGGCGTTCACGGAGTCGGAGAACGGCGCCGTGGAGTCCACCAGGTCCGCGTGGGCGACGGTGCCGAAGACCGCGAGCGTGCCGAGGAGGTAGACCAGTGCCGCGCCGAGCGTGCCGAGGACGGTGGCGCGGCCGACGTTGCGGCGCGGGTCGCGTACCTCGCCGGCGCTCATCGCGGCCGACTCCACGCCGAGGTAGCTGAACAGCAGGATCGCCGCGGCGGCCGAGACGCTGCCGGTCAGGCTCTGGTCGCCGGCCTGGAACGGGCCGAGGTTGGCCGGGTCGAAGAAGACGAGGCCGCCGATCGCGACCAGCAGCAGCGGCGCGAACTTGAGCACCGTCGAGACGAGTTGCACCGCGCCGACGTACCGGGTGCCGGCGAGGTTCGCGAGCGCGGGCAGCCACAGGATGACCAGCGCGGCCAGCACGGTCCGCCAGGTCGCGCCGTGCACCGGGACCAGCACGTCGAGGTAGCCGACGGCGGCCACGGCGAGGGCCGCGTTGCTGACCCAGGTGGTGATCCAGTAGCTCCAGGCGGCCAGGAAGCCGGCGAAGTCGCCGAAGGCCGCCCGCGCGTACACGTACGGGCCGCCGGTGCGCGGGTCGCGCTGGGCCAGCTTCCCGAAGACCAGGGCCAGCGCGAGCGCGCCCGCGGTCAGCACGACGAACGCGACCAGGCTGACGGTGCCGTACGGGGCGACGAGGGCGGGCAGCAGGAAGATGCCGCCGCCGATGATGTTGCCCATGACCAGGGCGGTCGCGGTGGGCAGGCCGAAGCGGCGGGAGTGGCGGTCGTGCATGGGGGGTGAGCCTCTCGGTGCGGGTCGCGCACATCGCCCGAAGGTGTCGGACGGGACGGACCGCGCAATATGGTCAGGGACCGGGAGCGGCTCGCAAAATCAGCGGGATTTGTCCTGTTCGACGGGCTCCGTCGTGGAAAAAGCGCCGGTCACACGGGGTGTGATCGGGGATTCGTCCACCGGCTCCGCGAGTCGCTCCGCCGCCGGGAACGGGTCCGCGGACCGGTGCCCGGAGGCGGACCGCTCCGCCTCCGCGAGCCAGCGGCGCAGCACCTGGTGGACGCGTTCGGCCCCGACCAGTTCCGTGCCGTCGGCGGTGGGTGGGGACAGTTCGCTCGGCCACAGCAGGAAGGCGTGCGACTGGTCGCCGCCGAGGCCGCCGTGCGAGCCGATCTGTTCCTCGAAGGCGTGCACCTCGCCGGTGCGCGGGTCGTAGGCGGAGTTGACCATGATGTCGGCGACGTGCGGGAAGCCGTCGGTGCGCAGCACGGCCTCCGCGGCGCCGGGGCCGAACGGGGTCAGCGGGCTGGCGCCGACGACGTGCCCGGTGGCGAGGTGGTGTTCGCTGCCGTGCGCGCCGAGCACCACGGGGCCGTGCCGCGCGGACCGTACGAGCAGGAACCCGATCCCGGGGTGCTCGGCGAGGGTGTGCAGCAGGGCGGGGTGGCGGCGGTCGATCTCCTCGCGGGTCAGCCGGTGCGGCACGTCGGGGAAGGAGATCAGGCCCAGGTTGCCCGAGCCGAGCACGAGCGGCCCGGGCCGGCCACGCCGGCGCTGCGACTCGGCGGGGGTGGTGGCGGACGGTGGCTCGGCGGGGTCGGTGGCGGGCGGCTTCGCGGTCGGGGCCGTGGGCGTGGCCGGCGTCGGGGCAGGGGGGCGCGGCCCGGGGGTGGTGGCGGTCGCGTCGGGGCCCGCGGGCGGTGCGCCGGCGGGCGCCTGCTCGCGTTCGTGCGTCTCCTCGGGCCGGTGCAGCGCGACGCGGGCCGCGGCGCGGGCCTCCGCGCCGCTGCGGGTGCGCCCGGCGCGGCGCGGGACCGGCAGCCCGCAGCCGGCGCGCACCAGGTCCTCCAGGGTGAGCCCGTACTGCGCCGCGAAGGTCTCGCCCGGGGTCTGGCCGTGGTCGGACAGGAGCACGAAGCGGTAGGGGCGTGGCGCGTGCCGGGCGGCCTTGGCGATCAGTTTGATGCTGCGGTCGAGGCGGCGCAGCACCTGGTGGGTGTCGCGGCTGTACGGGCCCGAGTGGTGGGCGACCTCGTCGTAGGCGACCAGGTCGGCGTAGACGGCGCCGCGCCCGGCGAGCATGTCGCCGATGACGGCGGCCACGACCACGTCGCGCTCGACGACGGTGGCGAAGGCGCGGATGAAGGGGTAGAGCCCGCCGCGTCGCACCCGGGGCCGTTCGCGGCGCAGCTTGGCGCGGGTGGACTGGCCGATCTCGCGGCAGACCTCGGCGACGAAGGAGCCCGCGGTGCGGGTGGCGTTGGCGGGGTCGGAGAAGTAGGCGAAGTAGCCGGCGCGGGAGCGGTTGTGCCTGCCGCGCCGGCCGGCGACCGACAGGACGAGGGCGAGTTGGTCGGCGCCGCCGGTGAACAGGTTGCCGCGGCTGGCGCCGTCCTCGGCGAGCAGGCCCGGGTGGCCGGCGCGGGCGGCGGCGCGGCGCTGGAGTTCGGCGGCGCTGGTCGGGCGGTTGCTGATCATCAGCTCGCCGGTGTCCTTCTCGTACCAGCGGAAGGCGGGCACGTCCTCGTTGGAGCCGTGCAGGATGCCCAGTTGGCTGGCGCCGGTCTGGCTTGACCAGTCGGTGCGCCAGCGGGTGAGGGTGTGGGTGGTGCCCTCCCAGGCGGCGAGGGTCTCCATGAGGGGCGGCCTGGGTCTGGCCCGGCCGCGGGTCGCGGGGCGCTCGCGCAGGGCGGCCCGCAGCAGGTCGTGGCCGACGCCGTCGAGTTGCAGGAAGACCGTGCCGGGGGCGGTGTCCGGGGTGCCGGGGTGGGCGCGGCCGGCGGCGGGTCGGCCGCGCCAGGGCGGGGCGCCGGGCAGGCCGCCGCGGCGGTGTCTGCGGTAGGCGAGCCGGGCCAGTCGCCGGCGGTAGGCGCCGTCGTCGCGTACGGCCAGGGCCGTGCTCGTCGCGGAGGAGGCGGCCGACATGACGGCGGCCACGACGACGGCGGTCTCCGGCTCGACCTGGCCTCGCCCGTCGGGTATCAGGCTGAGGGCGACCAACAGCAGCGAGCCGTTGAGGAAGAAGACGAGGAGGCCGAGGACGAAGGCGGGCACCAGCAGCAGGGCGCGCACCAGCGCCGGCCAGACCAGCGCGCTGAGTACGCCGAAGGCGCCCGCGCCGGAGGCGGCCGTGACGGCGATCCGGGTGGTGCTGTCGCCGTCGGCGGACTGGAGCCGGAAGTCGGGCAGGATGCCGGCGAGGGCGAGCATGGTCAGCGTGCTGACCGCCCACACCACCGTCACCCGCAGCAGGGTGCCGCCCACGGTCTTCCATCGGGGCCACTGCACGCGTCGTCTCACCTCGTGTTTCCGCCCGCCTGGTACCCGGGCTCGGCGCCCAGCCTGTCATGTCGGAGCCGCCGGCGTCGGCCGACCGCCGAGCGGGCCGCGCGCACCCCGACGCTCCCCCGGCCTCGGGTTCGGAACGGGCGGCGGGCTCTGGCCGCGCGGCCTCCCACCCGGCCGGCCCGATGCCGGCCGGGCCGGGCCGACATCGGGCGGCTATCCGCGCTCCCTGGGCAGCAGCGTCGCGGCCCCGGCCGTGGCGAGCGCGGCGAGCAGGCCGGCGATGAGGAAGGCCACGCCGTAGCCGTGGGCCCCGCCGAGCGCGCCCGCCACCGCCGTCAGGACCGCGATCCCGAGCGCCGTGCTGACCTGTCGCGTGGTGTTGAGCAGCCCGGAGGCGAGCCCGGTCAGGGCGGGTTCGACGCTGCTGGTGGCCGCCACGGTGATCGGCGTGAAGGCCACGCCCGCGCCGAGGCCGACCAGCAGCAGCGGGACCACGATGGTGGGGAGGAACGACGTGTCGGGGCCGAGCCGTACGAGCAGCAGGAAGCCCGCGGTGACCAGCGAGAGGCCGAGGCTGGCGGTGCGCCTGGTGCCCCAGTGGGTGGTCATCCAGCCGGTGACCTGGGCGCCGACCATCACCGCGAGGGCGGTGGGCAGGAAGCCGAGCCCGGCGCGTGAGGGCGAGTAGTCCAGCACGTGCTGGAGGTAGAGCGAGAGCACCACGGGGCTGGCGAGGTAGCCGATGCCCAGGCAGAACATCACGGCGTTGGCGGCGCTGACCGCGCGGTGCCCGAAGATCCGCAGCGGCATCAGCGGGCTGCGGGCCCACCGGTGCTGGCGGGCCACGAAGAGGGCGAGCAGGACGACGGCGGCGGCCGAGAACGCCACCGCCCGCGCCGTGCCGGCCGGCTCGCCGAAGGCGACGACGCCGTAGACGAGGGCGGCGAGGCCGCAGGTCACCAGGGACGCGCCGAGCACGTCCAGCGGCTCGCGCGGGGCGTCCGTACGGGGCCTTCGGGCGAGCGCGCGCCAGGCGACGACGAGCACCGCGACGCCGATGGGCACCTTGACGAGGAAGACCCAGCGCCAGCCGAGCGAGTCGGTGAGCAGCCCGCCGAAGACCGTGCCCGCCGCCGCGCCGACCGCCCCGACCATGCTCCACAGGCCGAGCGCGCGGGCCCGCCCGGCGGGCTCGGCGTAGGCCAGGTGCACGATGGTCAGCGTGGTGGGCATGAGCAGCGCGCCGCCCAGGCCCTGCACGGCGCGGGCGAGCACCAGGTGCCAGGGGGCGGTGGCCAGGCCGCACCAGAGGCTGGCGGCGGTGAAGACGCCGAGGCCGGTGAGGAAGACGGCGCGGGTGCCGATCAGGTCGGCGAGCCGGCCGCCGAGCAGCAGGAAGCCGGCGAAGGCGAGGGTGTAGGCGTTGACGACCCAGCCGACGGACGAGGTGGTGAAGCCGAGGGCGGCGGCGATCGGCGGCAGCGCGACCGAGACGATGGTCGCGTCCAGGACGACGAGGAACTGCGCGCTACACGACAGCAGCATGAGCAGCCACGGCGGCGCGGCTCCGCCGGCGCGCGGCGTGGCCGGCACCCCCTTCGCACCGCCCTTGGTGAAGACCCGCGACACGGCGCGCGGCGACATGTCCTCCCCTTTCCGCCAACCCCCGAGATCCGAGTTAAGTAAGGCTAACTTAGCTTTTGCGCCCCTTACGGCCCCCGCGGCGACCGTTGGCCCGCCGCCCGCCCTCCCCGTCGAGAATTCAGCCACCCATGCCTCCCCGTGGCCGTTCCATGACCCGCACCTGACCCGGCCTTGACGGACCCGAGCCCTACCCGGCCCGGACGCGCTCGCGCCGGGCGGGCCGACCCCGGCGGGTGGCGTGGGTCGCGCGCCGTACTCCCGCACGGGCGCCCCGGCACCTGAACTACGCTCGGGTGAGCTGACGCCGGTCAGCGTGCGAGAGCGTCGAGACGGGAGATCCGGGTGTCGGTGGAGATCACCTGGTGGGGACATGCCACCGTGACGGTGGTGGACTCCGGAGTCCGCGTCCTCACCGATCCGCTGCTCGTCCAGCGCCTGGCCCACCTACGGCGGCGGCGCGGCCCCGTGCCGCCGGACAGCGCGCTGGTCGCCGACCTCGCGCTCGTCTCCCACCTGCACGCCGACCACCTGCACCCCGGCTCGCTCGCGCGCCTCGCGCCCGGCACCCGGCTGATCGTGCCGCGCGGCGCGGGCGCGGCCGTGCCGGCGCTGCGCCGGGTGGCCGGCGCGCGGGCCCTGCGCGTCACCGAGGTGCTGCCCGGCGACGAGGTCACGGTCGGCGAGGTGCGGGTGCGGGCCGTACCCGCCGCGCACGACGGGCGGCGGCTGCCGTACGGGCGGCACCGGGCGCCCGCGCTCGGCTACGTCCTGCGCGGCGCGGCCACCACGTACTTCGCCGGCGACACCGGCCTCTTCGACGAGATGCCCACCGTGGTCGGGCCGTGTGACGTGGCGCTGTTGCCGGTCGGCGGCTGGGGCCCGTACCTGGGTCCGGGGCACCTGGACGCGCGGCGCGCGGCGCGGGCCCTGGAGCGGCTCGGGGCGCGCAGCGCGGTGCCGGTGCACTACGGCACGTTCTGGCCGATCGGGCTCGACGCCGTCCGGCCGCACGAGTTCCACGCGCCGGGCGACGAGTTCGTACGGCACGCGGCCCACCTGGCGCCCGAGTCGGTGGTGCACCGGCTTGACCACGGCGAGAGCGTGCGCCTGGAGGCCGCTCGGTGATCGCCGAACTAGCCCGCGCCGTACCGCCCGAGTCCACCCAGCAGGCGGTCGGCTACCCCTCGCTGTTCCTGCTGGTGGTGGTGGGCTCGCTGGTGCCGGTGGTGCCCACGGGCGCGGTGGTCAGCTCCGCCGCCGTGGTGGCGATACACCAGACCTCGCCGTTGGCGCTGCTGTTCGTCTTCGCCGTCGCCTCGCTGGCCGCCTTCCTCGGCGACCTGGCGCTGTACTGGCTCGGCCAGCGCGGGGTGCGCTCCAAGAACGGCTCGCTGTGGCTGGGGCGGCTGCGCGAGCGGGCGGCGCCGGAGCGGCTTGAGCAGGCGCGCGTCCGGTTGGACGAGCACGGCGTCGCCGTCCTCGTGCTGTCCCGGCTGCTGCCGGCGGGCCGGATTCCGGTGATGCTCGCCTGCCTGCTCTCGTACGTGCCGCTGCGCCGGTTCGCGCGCGGCGCCGCCCCCGCGGCGCTGGCCTGGGCCGTCACGTACCAGTTGATCGGTCTGCTGGGCGGCTCGCTGTTCGCCGAGCCGTGGGAGGGCGTGGCCGCGGCGGTCGGGCTGGCCCTCGTGGTCACCGTGGCGCCCGCGATCTGGCGCCGACTGCGCAGGTCACCGGCCGGGTAGCCGGCGCGCCCAGTCGGGCGCGCGCACCCGTCAGGGCGTGGGGTTGTGGCGGGCGCGCTCTTGGTGGCGGCGGGCCTTGAGGCGGTTGCCGCAGGTCTTCATCGAGCACCAGCGGGCGGTGTTGGCGCGGCTGTGGTCGAGGAGGAAGAGGCGGCACTCGTCGTTGCCGCACGGGCGCAGTCGGCCGGGCCGGCGCTGTTGGACGTCGTACCAGGCGAGCACCAGTTCCACCGCGAGCAACCGCTCGGGCGGCGCCGTGAGGCGCCAGCGCAGCTCCGCCCCGTCGACCTCGGGCAGTTGGCGGACCTCGGCGAGCAGCCGCCGCAGCTCGGGCTCGGGTACCGCGTCGCGGGTGGCGGTCTGGAGCGCGTCCCGCGCCGCCCGTAGCCAGTCGAGCGCCCGCGCGTCGCACCGGCCGCCGTGCTCGTGCGCCCACTGGCGCAGCGCGGCGTCATCGGCCCACAGGTCCCGCGGCCGGCCCTCCCGTACGGGTGTGCTGTTCAGCGCCGCGAGCAGCGCCGTTTCGTCGATCATCTCCGACCACCCCATCACCTAACCCTCTTCACGCACTTGACAGGTTACCCCGCATCGGGTCCACTGAGGGCGCCGATAACCACCACAGCGACTTAAGAGGGTTAGCCATGACGGACGTTCGTCATCAGTACGCCACCGTGCGCGGGCACCGCGTCTTCTACCGGGAGGCCGGTCCCCGCGACGCGCCGACCCTCGTGCTGCTGCACGGGTTCCCCACCAGCTCGCGCATGTTCCGCCGGCTGATCCCGCTGCTCGCCGACCGGTACCGCGTCATCGCCCCCGACCACCTCGGCTTCGGCCACTCCGACGCCCCGCCCGCCGACGCCTTCCCGTACACGTTCGACGCGCTCACCGACATCACCGAAGCGCTCCTGGCCGAGCTGGGCGTCTCCCGGTACGCGCTATACGTGCAGGACTACGGCGCCCCCATCGGCTGGCGGCTCGCGCTGCGCGACCCGGCGGCGGTCACCGCGGTGATCTCCCAGAGCGGCAATGCCTACGAGGACGGGTTCGTCCCCGAGTTCTGGGCGCCCCTGTGGGCGTACGCCGAGGACCCGGGGCCGGCGACGGAGCCCGCGGTCCGTACCGCCCTCGACCTGGAGGCCATCCGCTGGCAGTACCTGCACGGCGTCGACCACCCCGAGCGCGTCGACCCCGACACCTGGACGGCCGACCACCGCGACGTCAGCCGCCCCGGCAACGACCTGGTCCAGCTCGCCCTGTTCCGCGACTACGCCACCAACCGGCCGCTCTACCCGCGGTTGCACGCGTACTTCCGAGACAGCCGCGTCCCGCTGCTGGCCGTCTGGGGAGCCGGGGACCTCATCTTCGGCCCGGACGGCGCGCGCGCCTTCGCGCGGGACCTGCCGGACGCCGAGATCCACCTGGTGCCCGGCGCCGGCCACTTCCTGCTGGAGAGCCACCTGCCGACCGCCGTCGACCACATCCGGGACTTCCTGGCCCGGGCGCTGCCGACGACCCGGAGCTGACGCCGCGCCGCGCGGGCCGGCCCCAAACCGGCGCGCGGCCGGCGCCCCGTGTCACGGGTGCCGGCCGCGCGCCGGGCTAGCGGGCGTCACACAGCGCGTGGTCCACCAGCCGCGACGTGGCCTCGTCCTGGCGCCGTTGCTGGGCGGAGCCGGGGCGCCAGGTGGTCACGGCGGTGGCGACCGCGCGCCGACCGTCGTCGGTGGCGCCGGCCGCCGCGACGTGGCCGGGCGAGGAGCCGCCGTGGTACCAGACGCCCGCGTCGCACCCGGCGACCGGCCGCCAGTACACGCCGAGCCCGAACCGGACGCCGGACTCGCCGCCCCACCCGTCCCGCGCGGCCGTGGTCTCCCGCAGCCGGGCCCGCTCCGCGTCGCCGAGCAGCCGCCCGTCGAAGAGCGCGCGGAAGAACTCCGCGACGTCGCCGGTGGTGCTGATGACGGAGGTGTCCGGCAGCGGCACGAACACCGAGGTGTCGGTGAGCTGGTCGGTGCCCGGGAAGCGGGTGTAGCCGGTGGCCGCCGGCCGCGGCAGGTACGCGGACGTGCCGGCCGTGAACGTGTGCCGCAGCCCGAGCCTGGCGATCACCCGGTCGTGGATCTCCCGCGCGACCGGACGGCCCGTGACCTTCTCGATGACCAGGTCCACGAGCAGGTCGTTGGTGCGGGAGTAGCCCCACCGCTTGGTCGCCACCGGCGCGGTGGGGTCGGGCTGCCACCTCGGCCCGCGCGCCATCGCGAGGCGCACCAGCTCCGCCGGTTCGTACGCGGTGAAGCGCCTGGCCTCGAACGCGCGCGGCGTGAGGTCGCGGGCCCCCGGCAGTTGGTCGGTGTAGTCGGAGAGCCCGCTGGTGTGCCGCAGCAGGTCGGCCACCGTGATCCGGGTGCCGTCGTTGCCGTGGCCGGCCACCACGCCGGGCAGCACCCGCTCCACCGGATCAGCCAGCCGCAGCCGGCCCTCGCCGACGAGTTGGAGCGCCACCACGGACGCGAACGGCCGGCCGACGCCACCGACGCGGTAGTGCGCGCGCCAGGGCACCGGCCGCCGCGTGGCCACGTTCCCGTCGCCCGCGCGGGCGCGCGCCCGGCCGTCCGGGGTCCGCACCTCCGCCACCACCCCGGTGGCGCCGGCCACGTGCACCGCGTTGGTGTCCCGCCGCAGCTCGCGCCGGTCCACGGGGGAGCGGTCCGGCGCCGTGCCGGTGGCCGTGGCCACCGCCCCCGCCGCGACCGCCACCACCACGCCCAGACCCACGCCCAGCCGCACCCGCCTGGACGCCCACCCGCCGCGACCACGCGCCCCCGTCGTGTCCCCCACCGGTCCCCCTCTTCCGCGCCGGCGCGCGCCCCCGACGGGCGGCTCCGGCCTGTGCTTCGGTCGGTCCCGCCGCCCCCGCGCCGTCAGCCGCTCGCCGCGTCCCCGGCGCCCGGGCGGGCAGGACCCTCCCATCCTGCCCGGGGACGGGCGCGAACGCCGCCGGGTTTTTGGCCCGCCGCGCGGCGCGACGACTTCCCGAGGTCCCACAACGGCCGTACGGCTCACGTGAGTTGACCCCGTGAACCGTACGGCCACCTGGCGCGCCCGTCGGCCCGCGCTACCGCTCCCGACGGCCCGTCACCGGCACAGCGCCGCGTCCACCAGGGCCAGGACGTGGTGCGGGCCGTCCGCGACCGTGGGCGTGTCGGCCGTGACGGCGATCGACACGGCGCGGCCGTCGTCCGTCCTGCCACCGCTGGTCTGGTAGCCGGGGATGTTGCCGCCGTGCCCCCACGCCAGGCCGCCGCAGCTCAGCGGCGTGCTGATGACGCCGAGCCCGTACCGGGCGCCGGGCCACAACCCGCCGTCGGTGGCGACGGTGGTGCGCATCTGCGCCAACTGCGCCGGGGCCAGCAACTCGCCGCCGAACAGGGCGGCGTAGAACCGGTTCAGGTCGGACGGGGTGGAGATGAGCTGCCCGGCGGCCCAGCCCCAGGAGGGGTCCATCGTCGTGATGTCCTCCAGCGGCGCCCCGGGCCGCTCGGCGAAGTACCCCCGGGGGTGGGCGCCGCGAATGCGCTCGTCGCCGACGCCGGGGAAGTAGGTGCCGCGCAGCCCGACGCGGTCGATGACGCGGCGGGTGATCTGCTCGGCCAGGGGCCGCCCGGTGACCTTCTCGATGATCAGGCCGGCGAGCGTGTAGTTGGTGTTGCTGTACGCCCACCCCTTCCCGGGGGCGAACAGCGCCTTGTGCGCGAGCCCCAGGTCGAGCGTGGTGCGGGGCTGGACGTAGGTGTGGCGCCCCTTGCCGGTCAGGTCGTCGATGTACGGGACGTAGTCCGGCAACCCGCTGGTGTGCTGGAGGAGTTGGCGGACCGTGATCCGGCGGCCGTCGATGCCGTCGCCGCGCACCAGGCGGGGCAGGTACGTCTCGACGGGGGCGTCCAGCGAGACCTTCCCCTCGCCGACCAACTGGAGGACGACCGTCGCGGTGAACGCCTTGGTGTTGCTCCCCGCCCGCACCCGGCCGTCGAGCGGCGCCCTGGCCCCGGTCCGCAGGTCGGCGACGCCGACCGCGTAGTCCCGCACCCGACCGTCGGGGCGCGTGGTGGCGGCCAGCGCGGCGGGGTACCTGTCGTCGCGGGCCAGGCGTTCGAGGCCCTGGCGTAGGACGTCCCGGGAGTCGCGGTCGGCGGCGGCCGGCGTCGGCAGCGTGCCGCCGACGGCCAGGGCCGCGGCGAGCGCCCCCACCACGGCGATGACGCGCCGCGAGCGGAACGGGCGGGTGCGGGCCGAGCGGAAGCCGGCCGGGCGGGGGTGGCTGCGCGGCGGACGGTGGCGCGTGGTCACGGGGGAACCTCCTGGTCGCGCCCTGTCGGGCACGGGAAACACGGGGCGGGTCGGTGCGGCGCGTGCGGGCCCCGCTCGGGGCGGCGGCGGTGCGACGGCCGCGTACGAGGAGGCTAGGGATGAGCCGCCGCCGAGCACATCGACCGGGGGCACGAGGGCCCTGAGTCCCGGCCGTGACGACGCCGCTGGGATGAGGGTCCCAACCCGGAGGAGGAGAGCGGGACCACGGGCCTGGGTGGGCGGTGCTGTCCGCGAGGGACAGCCTTCGCGTGGGGTCGTGGTGACCGTGGGTCAGTCGGCGGTCAGGGCGTACTCGACCTGTGGGAGCGGGTTGCCGTCCCCGTAGTCGAAGTCGCGGACGACACCCGACTCGGTGAAGCCGTGCTTGGCGTAGAAGCGGCGCGACCGGGGCGTGTCCCGCAGCGTCCACAGGTGGACGTGGCGCGCGCCCCGCTCCCGGATCGCGGTCAGCGTGCTGGCCATCAGGGCCCGCGCGACGCCGGTGCCCCAGCCGTCCGGGTGGCCGTAGAAACCGAAGACCTCGACCGTGTCCGGCTCCGGTGACGAGGGGCCGAAGTAGGAGAACGCCAACGGACGCCCGTGCGCCGTGGCGAGCAGGCACGTGTTCCGTGGCTGCTCGGTGAGCACGGCCTGCCAGCGGTGGCGGCGCCGGCGCAGCGCCTGGGCGAGGAAGTCCGGGGAGAAGAAGTCGGCGTAGGCGGCGCGCCAGGAGGCGGCGTGGATCTGGCCGATGGCGTCGCCGTCGCTCGGTGTGGCCGGGAGAACCGCGAAGTTCGCTGTCATCCGGCCACCGTACGGGCGGGCGCCGGTGCCGTCTCGGCGATATGTCCACGCCGATGGTGGTGGTCCGGCGCCGCCGGGTCAGCCTGTGGTCGCTGGTCCTTCTCCTTCGACCGGGGTACGGGTTCTGCCCTACGGGTTGATCCCCCCGGTGGGTCCGCCACGCGAGGATCTCGCCATGTCCCTGAAGATCCTTCACCTGCCCCCGCCCGTCAGCGACACCGAACGGCCGCCCCCGCGCTGGGCGGTACGCCTGGCGTACGCGCTTCCGCTGCTCCTGCTGCCGTCGTGTCTGTGGCGGCTGCCCTTCGCCGTGCATTTGGAGATGGGGCAGATCCAGGACGGCGGCATGCCGCCGTACTGGGTGAGCGTCCCGTACGTGCTCGGGCTCAGCGTGCTCACCGAGGTGACGGCCATCCTGGCCATCGGGCTGGTGCGCGGATGGGGCGAGGTGGCGCCCGGCTGGATACCGCTCATCGGTGGCCGGCGCGTCCGGCCGCTGGCGGCCGTCGTCCCGGCGGTGGTCGGCGGGCTGGTCCTCACCGTGCTCTTCACCGACCTGCCGCTCGGCGACGGCCGCCGGCTCACCCTGTACGGCGTCATCGACACCGTCGACTACTCCCACGACGCCTGGGAGACGCTCGCGACCGTCTGCGTCGCCCCGACCAGCCTCTGGGGACCCATCACCATCGCCCTGGCCCTCGCCTACCACCGCCGCCGGCGCGCGACGCCGCCCACGGGAGGCTGACCGGCCGCGCCCACGGCCGGTCGGCGAAGCGGGGCGTCGGGACACCGGCGGGAAGCGGCAGGACGTCGGCGGGTCGGCGGGGTGTCGGCGGGTCGGCGGGGTGTCGGAGGCACGTCGTTCAGGGCGCTTCCAGCACGCGCGAGGCGCCCACCGGCAGGTCCCACAGGTCCTCGCGGTCCCGCCCGGCCGCCTCCCACGCGGCGCGCACCCGGCGCTGGGGTTCCACCGGCGGCTCGGCCGAGAGGAGGAACGTCGCCCAGTGCATCGGCGCCATCCGGCGCGCCCCGAGGTCGCCGAGCGCGCGCACGGCCTCCTCGGGGTCGGTGTGGACCGGGTGCAGCATCCAGCGCGGTTCGTACGCGCCGATCGGCAGCAGGGCCAGGTCGATGCCGGGGTAGCGGTCGCCGATCTCGGCGAACCAGTGGCCGTAGCCGGTGTCGCCGGCGAAGTAGATCCGGTGCGCCGGCCCCTCGCCCACCGTCTGCGGGGCGGTGATCACCCAGCCGCCCCACAGCGAGCGGCAGGTGTCGGTCAGGCCGCGCTTGCTCCAGTGGTGGGCGGGCACGAAGTCGAAGCGGACGGCGCCACCCTCGGGGGCGGGCAACTCGACCGCCTCCCACCAGTCGAGTTCCGTCACGCGGGTGAACCCCCGACGGCGGCACCAGGCGGCGAGCCCGGCCGGCACCAGCAGGTGGGTGGCGCGCGGCAGCCGCCTGAGGGTGGGCACGTCCAGGTGGTCGTAGTGGTTGTGGCTGATCACGACGGCGTCCACGCGCGGCAGGTCCTCCCAGCGCACCCCCACCGGCGTCACCCGGGCCGGGGTGCCGAGGATCTTCCGGGACCAGACCGGGTCGGTCAACACGGTCAGCCCGCCGACGCGGATCACCCAACTGGCGTGCCCCGCCCAGGTGACCGACACCGCGCCGGGCCCGGGCGTCGGCAGCGGGCCGGGGGCGAACGGCAGCTCCGGAACGGTGTGCAGGGCCCGGTCGGAGGGGCGCAGCAGCCCCTCGCGGGCGAGTCTGGCCAACGCGCGCACGCCGGGCAGCGGCGCGGTCAGCCGGTGCGCGAACGTCCGGGGCCAACGGCGCACTTCGCCCAGCGGGCGGGGCGCCGGCAGCGGGCGCGGGCCCGTCGCGGGGCGCGCGCGGCGCACGGCGTGCGGGCGGCCCGCGCCACGGGGGCCGGCGTCAGTGCGGGACCGCTCGGTCTGATCGGTCATCGGCAGGACTCCATTCGTCGGGGGAACGGACTCGGGCGCGGCGATACGTCCCCTCACACGGCTACCCCGTCACGCCCGTCAACCGACGCGCCCGGCGCGCCCGCGACAGGGCGGCGAGGGGCTCGGTGTGGTCGGGGGCGTACGAGGGGGCGTGGGGCGTACGGGGTGGGCGGGTCAGTCGGCCGCCAGCTCGCTGAAGGCCGACTCCAGGAGGGTCAACGCCGCGCGGACGTGCGGCCGTTCCAGCGGGTCGCGCGCCGCCAGGGTGGCGAGCCGCTGCTCGTCGTCGGCGCCGAGCAGCGGCAGCGTGGACAGCCGCACCCGCAGGTCGTCCGGCGCGTCCCCGAACCGGTGTCCGCCGGGCACCGGCCGCCCGAGGCGCCGGGTCAGGTGGCGTTCGAGGTCCACCACGTCGGCGATGCCCCGTTCGGCGAGCGGCCCGCGCAGCTCCGCCAGGTCGACGTACAGGTGGTGGCCGGCGCGCGGTGGGCGGCTGAGTACGCCGAGGTCGGTCAGCCGGTCGTAGGCGGCGGTGCCGACGGCGCCGTAGGCCCGGGCGGCTGCGGCCGTCCTGGCCCGCACCGGCGCCGGCTCGCGCAGCGCGTGCAGCGCCGCCGCGGCGACCGGGGCCGGGAGTTCGCCGCGTACGGCGCCGAGCGCGGCCAGCAGCCCGGCGTGCAGCTCGGCGCCGCGGTCGGAGGCGGGCAGGCGGGCGATGGCGGCGGGCCAGCTCGGCGGGGTGAGCGCGCCGGCGAGGTCGGTCAGCACCACCACCCGGTCGGGCACCATCTCGGCCGGGCTGACGACGACGGTCTCCCCCGGCCCCCCGGTGACGGGCCGCTCCGGGCCGTCCGCCGGTTCGGGGGGCGCCGCGCCGCCGGGGCGGGGTGGCGGGCCGGTCGCGGCGGTGGGCGGCGGGTCGGCGGCGGTGGGGTGCACGGTGTCGCGCCAGGTCTCGTCACTGATGATGAGCAGGTCCTCCGCCGCGGCGGCCTCGCACACCTCGTGCAGCAGCTCGGGGGGCGCCACCGTGCCCGTCGGGTCGTCGGCGACCGCGAGCACCAGCACCCGCGGGTCGCCGCCCTCGGCCCGGACCCGGCGCACGGTCTCCAGGAGCGCGAACGGGTCGGGCACTCCGCCGCTCGGGGCCGGCGCCGGGGCGTGGTAGGTGGGGCGGCCGGCGAGCCGGGCGAGCGGCGCGTACCAGGCCGCCGACGGGCGGGTCAGCAGCACGTCGCCGCCGCTGGCCGCGAGCAGGGCCAGCAGCAGCGGCTGGCCTCCGGCCCCGGCGAACACCTGGTCAGGGGCGGTGTGCAGGCCACGCCGGGCCCAGTAGCCGCAGGCCGCGCGGTGCAGTTCCGGCGCGCCGCCGACGGGCTCCGGCTGACTACGGCCGGTGGCGGCGGCAAGGCGGGCGGCGAGTTCCGGCAGCGGGGGCAGCGCGCCCTCCGCCGCCCAGGGGGTCGCGGCGCTGTGCGGAGCCGGGGCGGGCCGCTGCATCGGTACCTCCGTCGACGAGCGGGGCGGGGCGGTCTGCTACGCGCTGAACGCGTACGCATATCAACACATACTCTCCTACCCGCCGAACGGTGCCACCTTCGCGGACCGCCCGCCTCCGGTGGCGGGCCGACACGACACGTGGGGGCCCGGCCACGGCGTTTGCCCGTCGGGGGTGCGGGCACTCGGCCGGTGCCCGGCGCCGCCCCGGCGTCACGGCGTCCGGACGCCGCGGCGACCCGCGCAACGGGCGCGTGAGTGCCCGCGTGGCGAGGGTGGCCGCCGGGCGCGCCCGGTCGGGGCGGTCGCACCGCGCGGCCCGGCAGGCGGAAGAAGCGACGACGAGGACGAGCAGGGGGCACACCGTGACGACCATGCCCGAGGGGCAGCGGGACGGCCTGGAGGTGCTGGCCAGCGACCACCGGGCGGTGGAGGGCCTGCTCGCCACGTACGGGCCGGACCTCGAACCCGAGGAGCAGCTCGCCCTGGTCGAGCGGGTGACGGTCCTCGTGGTGCGGCACATGGTGGCCGAGGAGGAGTACCTGTACCCGGTGGTGCGTGGGGAACTGCCGGACGGCGACGCGCTGGCCGACGACGACCTGGGACGGCAGGCGGCGATCGAGGCCACGCTCAACGAGCTGGACGGGCTCGACCCGGTCAACGAGCGGTTCGAACCGCTGGTGCGCCGGCTGACGGACGAGGTGGCCGCGCACGTCGAGTTCGCCGAGGGGCGGCTCTTCCCCGGGCTGCGGGAGCGGCTGAGCGCCGAGCGGCGCATGGGGCTCGGCCTGCGTCTGATGTCGGCCAAGCGCACCGCGCCCACCCACCCGCACCCGGAGGCGCCGGACCGGCCGCCGCTCAACAAGCTGATCAACCCCGGGGTCGGGCTCGTCGACCGGGTGCGGGACTGGCTGTCCGGCCGAACTCGATGAGCTGCGGTTCCAGGCCGCGACCCCGGCTGCGGACCACCGTCTCGGCCAGTTCGGCGAGCTTGCGGTTGGACCGCTGGGACATCCGGCGCAACATGTCGAAGGCGGTCTGCGCGTCGCAGCCCACGATGTGCATGAGGATGCCGCACGCCTGGTCCACCACCGGTCGGGTGCGCAGCGCGGTGTCCAACTGGTCGACCTCGGCGAGCGCCGCCCGGTAGCGCTGGGCACATACCAGGTTGGCGACGGTCAGGTCGCCAAGCAGTTCGGCGGTGTCCCGGTCGGCCGGGCCGAGGACGCCCGGGCGCAGCCCGTACAGCGTGATGGTGACGGCCAGCCCGTCGTGCTCGAAGGGCAGCGTGGCGCTGGCCCGTACGCCGGCCGCCAGCGCCCTGGCCCGGTAGCGCGGCCAGCGCTCCTCGTACAACAGGTCGTCGGTGACGGCGGGCCGCCCGGTGTGCAGGGCGGCGGGGATGGGGCCGTCGCCCTGGCTGAGTTGCACGGCGACCAGCGCGGACAGGTCGGGGTGGGTGGCGGCCGTCAGTTGCTGCTCCACCTCGGCCTCGGCCACCTCGGCCTCCGCCGCGCCGGCTGCGGCGGGCCCGCCGTCGGGCCCGGGCGCCTCGGCGGGCGGGCGGGAGGCGGGCGGGCGGCTGCGCCCGGCGGGCGTGTCCTGGCGCGGGACGCGGGGCGGGTCGCCGGGCCCGGCCAGGGCGGCGACGTCGCGGGCGGCGACGGCGGTCGCGGTGGCGCCGCAACTGCCGGGGGTGTGCGCGACGGCCTGCTCGGCGAGCCGCGTCAGCTCCCGGCTGAGGGCGACTCCGGCGTCCGGCGGCGGGGTGAGTGGCTGGTGGGGAACGGCGGATGTGCGGTCGTGCATGTTCACGAGCTTCCTTTCCTGGGCGGTGGCCGTCTTCCCCCTGCTCCTCTCCTCGTGCTTCCTCGGATGCCCGGGTCGACGCGGCGGAAACGAAACGGTGAACGACGCGCGAGCAAGCGTGTTCCTATCATTCGGACATGGCGGGGCGGGGCCGGAAGGGTCGGGCAACGGTTAGCGTGTGGCCATGACAGAGGGTGAGGACGAGGGGTTCAGCCAAGAGCTGACCGACTTTCGCCGACGAGTGGAAGAACTGCGCGCCGTGCAGGCGCTGCCTGCGGCGGAACGGCTTGGTGCGCTGGACGCGGCGCTGGTGGAGCTCCAGCACGCCGCCGACGTCCTGTGGCCGCGTTTCGAGCGCTGGACGGCCGTACGTGGCGACGGGCGCGGCAACGCGCAGGAACAACGGCTGCTGCGCGCCCTGTTCCAGCGGCTGCCGGTGGCCGTCGCCCTGGTGGACCGGGAGGCGGTCGTACGGCGGATGAACTTCGCCGCCACCCAGCTCTTCGGCACCCAGGCCGGCTACGCCACGGGCCGCACGCTGACCGGCTGGTTCCGGCACGACGGCCGGGCCGCGCTGCGCTCGCAGATAGCGGCGGTGGCCCGGGGTGAGGGCGGGCGCATCCTGCTGGCGCGCGTCCCGCGCCGTCCGGGCGCGACGGACCCCGTGCCGGGGCTGCCAGGCCGGGCGGCGGAGGCCGAGAACGCGGGGCCGGAGAGCGCCCCGGACGCGCTGTGGGTCACGCTGGGCGCGATACGCCCGCCGGACGAGCGGCAGCTCGCGGTGCTCGCGGTCTTCCAGCCCGCGGACGGCGCGAGCGCGACGAACGGCCCCACCGCAGCGGGCTTCTCGCTCGGCCCCAGCCGTTCGCCCGCCCAGCCCGACCTCGCCGAGGTCACGCGCCAGGCGGAGGTGCTCGACCTGGTGGACGAGGCGGCCACGGCGCTGCTGAGCGCGCCGCCCGACGCCGACCCGGAGGCGGTCGCCCTGCGCGCCGCCCAGGTGCTCCACCGGCGCTTCGCCGACTGGGTGGTCGTCGACTGGGCCAACCGCGACGGCACCGGAGGTGGTGGGCAACGCGTCGAGACGCCCGCCACCGCAGGTGCCCCCGAGGTCGCGACCTTCGGGGGCACCGCTCATGGCACCGGTGGTGCCACGGCCCCCACGGCGGCCGAGACCGCGCCGCCGGGCACGCCCGTCGAGGCGCCGCCCGGCGCCGGGCCCGGGGGCGCGCTCCCGCTGCGACGCCTGGTGGTCTGCGGCCCGGACGACGGAAGCGACCTGGTGGCCACCGTGGCCGCCCAGGACCCGGCCGACTGCCCGCTGGTGGCGGGCGCCGTACGCAGCGGCACCTCGGCGCTCCAGGTACGCCCCGACGAGGTGACGGCGTTCGGCCGCGACGCGTCCGGCGCGCCGGTGCTGGTGGCCGCCGAGGTGACGTCGCTGCTGTGCGTGCCGCTGCGGGTCGCGGACGCCGGGCCCGTTCAGGGCGCGCTCACCGTGTTCCGGACCGGCGCCCGGGGGGCGTTCGGAATGGCGGAGGCGGGCGCGCTCGACCGCGCGGCCCGACACCTGGCGCTCGCCCTGGACCGCGCCGCCGCCTCCGGCGCCGCGACCCGGAACGGGCCGGCCGCGCCCGGCGCACCGGACACGCCGGACAGACCCGACAGACCCGACAGACCTGAGAGACCCGGCAGACCCGAGGGGTCGCCGGCGGTCGCCGCCACGACGTGCGCCACCGCGACGGGTGCCGCCCCCATCGGTGGGGACCGGACCGGCACGCCCGCCCCAGCGGGCACCACGGCATGCGCCGCCGGCCCCGTGGGAGGCGCGGGGCACGCCGGCGCGGCGGCGGGCCCGGACCAGGGCCAGGTCAGCCAGCAGGTCTGCCACACCCCACCCACGGAGCCGGGCGCCGGGCCCGGGGGCGCGCCCCGGGCGCCGGAGCCGCGGCACCCGTCGGACCCGACGCGCCCGCCGGGGCGCTGAGGCGCCGGCCGCCGCCCGCCGCGTGGTGGGCGGCCCGGCCGGGGGTCACGGCGCGCGGCGCGGTCCGCGCCGCGCGCCGGGCGCCCTCTCACGCGGCGTCCGCCAGCACCCGTTCACCGATCCGGGCGCAGGTGCGGTTGATGAGCCGGGAGACGTGCATCTGGGACATGCCGAGCTGGTCGGCGATCCGGCTCTGCGTCATGTCGCAGAAGAAGCGCAGGTAGAGGATGCGCCGCTCGCGTTCGGGCAGGGCGTGCAGCTTGGGCTTGACGGCCTCGCGATCCACGATGCGGTCGTAGTCGGGCTCGGGGGCGCCGAGCGTGTCCACCAGCGAGTAGCCGTCGGCGGCGCCGGTCAGTTCGGCGTCGAGCGAGAGGGCCGCGAAGCTGTCCAGGGCGCCCATGCCGGTGCGCACGTCGGCCTCGGACAGCCCGGTGTGGCGTGCCACGTCCTCGACCGAGGGCCGCCGGCCGTCGGGGGTGCGGGTCAGCTCCTGGATGGCGGCCCGCACCTTCTGCCGCAGCTCCTGTACCCGGCGCGGCACGTGCAGGCTCCACAGGTGGTCCCGGAAGTGCCGCTTGACCTCGCCGACGATGGTCGGCACGGCGTAGCTCTCGAAGGCCGTGCCACGGCCCGGTTCGTAGCGGTTGACCGCCTTGACCAGGCCCAGCATGGCGACCTGCTTGAGGTCCTCGCCACTCTCGCCGCGGTTGCGGTAGGTGGCGGCGATCCGTTCGGCCATCGGCATCCAGGCGCAGATGACGCGCTGGCGCAGCGCGTCCTTCTCCGGGCCGTCGGGGAGTTCGTCAATACGTCGGAACTCGGCCGAGGTGTCCGGGGCGTCATCGTGCGGGTGCCGCTTGCGTGCACGTACGGACGTCATGTTCCGCTCTCCCTGAAGTCAGTGCATCGGTGCGTCGCCGTGGGGGACGGCGAGCGGGGATGTCATCGCGGGAGTGGCGCACGCGGACCGGACGGGGCCCGCACAGGTGGCCAGAGCCTCCCGCGGGTTGTGCCTCCGGTCCGAAGCACGTCCTTCGGGTGCCCGAGGGTCCGCGGGGGCAAACCCCGCTTCCCTGGGAAGTCGGCGGAGCAGGGTGTCCGATCGGGTGTGGCACCTTCTTGGGCGAAGCCCCTCGATTGGCGTACACGGCGTCGAGCAACTATCGAGGGAGCGGGGGCACACATGACCTGTCCGGCCGCACCGGGCCATACCGAGCAGCGGCCGGAACGCCAGCAACAGCAACCCAGCAACCACCAGCAACAGAGCACAGCCAGCACGAGATCAGAGAGGGACTTCCACCATGCGAGTCGCGTTTCTCACCGCTCCCGAGGGTGTCGAGCAGGTCGAACTGACCGATCCCTGGGAGGCCGTACGGGCCTCGGGGGGCACCCCGGCCCTGCTGTCCACCGCCTCCGGCAAGGTCCAGGCGTTCCACCACCTCGACAAGGCCGACACGTTCCCGGTGGACGAACTCGTCGGCGAGGCCGACATCGAGACCTTCGACGGTCTGGTGTTGCCCGGCGGCGTGGCCAACCCGGACGCGCTACGGCAGGACGCGAAGGCGGTGGCGTTCGTCCGGGACTTCTTCGCGGCGGGCAAGCCGGTCGCCGCGATCTGCCACGCGCCGTGGACCCTGGTCGAGGCCGACGTCGTCCGGGGCCGCACCCTCACCTCGTATCCCAGCCTGCGTACGGACATCCGCAATGCGGGCGGCGAGTGGGTGGACGAGGAGGTCAAGGTCTGCTCGGGCGGCCCGAACGTGCTGATCACCAGCCGCAAGCCGGACGACCTGCCCGCGTTCAACGAGGCGTTCCTGGCGGAGTTCGGCCGGGTCTCGGGGGACCGGTAGCGGCCACTCCCGCGCTGACCGGGGCGCGACCGGCGGGGCCTATGGCCACGCCGCGCGCCCCGGCGCCCGGGCCGGAGCGCGGGGCGCGCGGCTCGGCGGCGCGGGCCGGCTCGGGTCAGGGGCGCCGCCCGAGCAGGGACAGCAGCTTGGTCTGCACGTCGGCGCCCGGCGGCGGGGTGACGGCCGGGGCGAACAGGCCGGTGCGCGCCAGGTCCGCCGCGTACGGCGAGACCTCGCGTACGGCGAAGTCCACGAGGTTCCGTGGCAGTCGCTCGTCCGCGCCGATCGCCCGTGACAGGTCCCACGCGTGGACGACGGCGTCCATCGTCATCTGGGAGCAGTAGGCCAGCGCGCTGTCCGTCCCCGAGGAGAGGTGTACGGTCCGCTCGAGCGCGCCCGGCTCGGCGAACGCGGCGAGCGCTCCCTCGGCCGCGCGGTCCCAGGTCGCGACGGGGTCGTCGCCCAACTGGTCGCCGTCGAAGCGGTCGCCCTGCTCCTCGATGGTGGAGCCGTCGCGGACCAGCGCCGGCACCCACAGTTGTTCGACCGTCAGGTGGTTCACCAGGTCCCGCACGGACCAGTCGGTGCAGGGCGTGGGGGCGGACCACTGCCCGTCGCCGACGGCGTGCACGCGTTCGGTGAAGAGTTCGATGGCCTCGCGGTGTCGCTGCGCCACCCGGTGTTCGTCCGTCGTCTCAGCCATGCGCCCCATTGTCCCCACACATCTCCCCACCCGCCCGCTCCGCCACCGCGCGCTGCCACCGGTGGCGCACCGGCCGGGCCGTACGCGGCGTCGGTGACCCCGGCGCCCGGTGGCGCGACAACGCGCCGGGCGCGGGCCCTGACACCCGCGCCCGGCGCCCGCCGGCGCGCACCGCGCCGACAGGTGGCCGCTCAGCCAGCGCCCGGGTCCCCTCCCCGAGCGCGCCCACACCGCGTACCGCGTACCAGGCACCCGCCCACCGCGCACGCGCGCCGCACACACCCAGCCCGCACGCGCGCCCCGCACACCCACCGCGTACGGCCTCCGCGCATCCCGCGCACACTCCCGGTGCCCCCGGCACGGCGGTCCGGGCTCGCCGGAGCGCGAGCCCCGGCGCGGCGGCACAACGTTGTCACCAGCCTCCCGTGTGACCGGGCGGCCCTCGGGTACTCGCGCTCGGCGATGGGCCTGGACGGGCCAGGCCCGGGGCGGTAGCCCCGAGCAGCGGGGGCGCGGACCCACGCCCCAAGCCCACGGACAAGGCGGAGCGAGATGGCACGGAACGTACGGCAGGTGATGACTCCCCAGGTGACGGCGGTATTGCCGGACGCGTCGCTGGTGGAGGCCGCCCAACTCATGCGCGCCAGGGGCGTCGAAGACGTTCTCGTCGCCGAGCACGGACGGGTGCTCGGCGTGTTGACGGACCGCGACATCACCGTGCGCGCGGTCGCCGACGGAGCCGACCCCCTCACCGTGAGCTGCCGTGCGATCTGCACGCCCGAGCCGGTCACGGTGACCCCCGACACGACAGTGGCCGAGGCGGCGCACCTAATGCGCCGGTACGCCGTACGTCGGCTCCCCGTAGTGGAGGACGGTCAGCCGCTCGGCATGGTGAGTATGGGGGACCTCGCCGAGCAGTACGACCCGGGCTCGGCCCTCGCCGACGTCAGCCGGGCCGCGCCCACCGACGGCCACCCGGGCGTCCTCGGCGGTCCCGGCGACTCCGTGGACGGACAGACCGGCCACCACCGTACGGACGGGTTCGGTGGCGGCCTCACGGGCGGGCCCGGTGCCCGCTGACGCCCGCCCCAGGCGCGCGGCCGACCCGGTCGCGCCCCGGCGGGCCTGGCCGAGGCGCCGCTCTCCCGGCCCGGCCAGGCCCGCCCTGACCAGCGCCTACGGGCCGGTCCGGCCTACGCTGGCCGGCGCTGGGTAGGCGGGGCAGCCGTGGCGCGGCCACGCGCAGGTTCAACGAAGGAGTCACGCATGGCAGGTCAGGGCGGGAGATGGGGCACGGCGCGCCGGTCGCGTGGGGGTGACCGGGCGTCGGGCCTGGCGGCGGCGTGGGCGTCGCCAGGGCGCGCGGGCGACCGGGCCTCGTGGCCGGCCCGGCTGCGGCCGGCGGGCCCACTCGCCCTGTCGGCCGTGGTCGGCGCGCCCGACGCCCTGCTGTCGCGCGCCGCCGCGGCTGCCGAGGGGTGGCGCGGTGCGCGCCGCGCGCCGTTGCGGCGCGCCCGGGCGACGCGGGCCGCCCGCGCCGCGCTCGACGCCGCGGCGACCGACGTCACGCCCGCGCCGGGCCACCCCGGCGTCGGTGACCACTGGATGGTCGGGCTCGACAAGAAGCTCTTCCACGCGGTGGCGTCCCGGCACTGGCCGGGTGCCGAGCGCGTGCTTCCCGGGCTGAGTCACAGCGCCAACCACGGGCGGCTGTGGCTGGCCCTGGCGGCGGGCATGGCGGCCACCGGCCACCGCACCACGCGCCGGGCCGCGGTGCGCGGCGTGGCCTCGCTCGCCCTGGCGTCGCTGACGGTCAACACGGTGGCCAAGCGCTCGGTGCGGCGGACCAGGCCACTGGTGCACGTCGTCCCGATGGTCCGCCGGTTGCGTCGGCAGCCCATCACCACCTCCTTCCCCTCCGGTCACTCCGCGTCGGCCGCAGCCTTCGCGGTGGGGGTGGCCCTCGAGTCGCCGCGCTGGGGCGCCGTGGTGGCGCCGATCGCCGCGTCGGTGGCCTTCTCCCGCATCTACACCGGCGCGCACTACCCCAGCGACGTCCTCGTGGGCTCGGCCCTCGGCGCCGGCGCGGCGCTCGCCGTGCGCGGCCTGGTGCCCACCCGGTCCCAGTTGCCGCCCGCCGCGCGCCCCCGCACGGACGCCCCGGCGCTGCCGCGCGGCCGGGGCCTGATCGTCGTGGCCAACTCCGGTTCGGGCGCCACCAGCGTGTGGCCACCGCGCGCCGACCCGCTGGACCCGATCCGCGAGGCGCTGCCCGAGGCCGAGTTCTGGACCTTCACGCCCGACCCGGAGCCGGACCTGGTCCCGGAGGACGAGCGGGCGCGGGCGGCGGCCGAGCAGAGCGACGGTGGCGCGGCCACGTCGCACACGGCACCCGCCGAACCGCCCTCGCTGATCGAGCTGTTGGAGAAGGCCGCACGCCGGGCCACCGAGGTCGGCGGCGCGCTCGGGGTGTGCGGCGGCGACGGCACGGTCAGCGCCGCGGCGGCGGTGGCCGCGCGTGAGGGGCTGCCGCTGGCCGTGCTGCCCGGCGGGACGCTCAACCACTTCGCGTACGACCTGGGCCTGGAGACCGTCGACGACACCTGCCGGGCGGTGACCGCGGGTCAGGCGGTCGCCGTCGACCTGGCGCGGTTCACGGCCGACGGGGCGGCCACGTCGACGGCCACGCACTACGTCAACACCTTCAGCATCGGCTGCTACCCGGAGATGGTGCGCATTCGCGAGCGCTGGGCGGGGCGCGTGGGCAGTTGGGCGGCCGAGGTGCTGGCCGCGGCCCAGGTGCTGCGCACGGCGGAGCCGCTCGACCTGGTCATCAACGGCAAGCGCCGCGCGGTGTGGATGCTCTTCGTGGGCAACTGCTCGTACCGCGGAGTGGGTTCGGCCCCGGCCAGCCGGCACGACCTCGCCGACGGCCTGCTCGACGTGCGCATGGTGCACGGCGGTCGGCTGCCCCGCGCCCGGCTCCTGTCGGCCGCGCTGCTCGGCGTCCTGCGCCGCTCCCCCGTCCACGCGGAGGCCCGACTGCGGCACCTGCGCGTGGACGAGATCCCGGAGGGCGCCGACCTGGCGTACGACGGCGAGATCACGCGCGCCCCGCGCGGCCTGACGCTGGACAAGGTGAACGAGGCGCTGCGCGTCTACCGCCCGCTCGAGGTCTGAGCGACGGCGACGGCGACGGCGACAGCGTCGAGAGCAGCGACCGCGACGGCGGAAACAGCGACGCCCCGGCCGGGCGAACAGGCGGGCAAGCGGGCCAGCGGGCACGCGATGCCCGAGCCCACCCGGCCGGGCCGGAGATGCCGAAGCCCCGCCCGGCCGGGCCGGAGGCGACACACCCGGGCCTCTCACATGCCAAGACGCCTCTCTCGCGGAGCGAGACGGCGACGTACGGTGCGGGAGTGGCGCCCGCTCGGGTCGCCGCGCTCTGACCGGAGTTACGGAAGGTTCGCCATGCCCTCGTCGCCCACCGGCACGCCGCGCCGCGCCGCGCACTACGTGCACGGCCACCACGAGTCCGTGCTGCGCTCCCACACCTGGCGCACCGCCGAGAACTCGGCCGGCTACCTGCTGCCCGAGCTGACCGCCGGGCGCTCGGTGCTCGACGTCGGCTGCGGGCCCGGCACCATCACCGCCGACTTCGCGGCCCGGGTCGCGCCGGGCCGGGTCACGGGCGTGGACGCGGCCGGCGCCGTGCTCGACCAGGCCCGCGCCGTGGCCGCCGAGCGCGGCCTCGACAACGTCACGTACGCCGTCGGCGACGTCTACCGGTTGGACTTCCCGGACGCCTCGTTCGACGTGGTCCACGCCCACCAGGTGCTCCAGCACGTGGCGGACCCGGTGGCCGCGCTGCGCGAGATGCGCCGGGTGTGCCGGCCCGGCGGGGTGGTGGCCGTGCGCGACGCCGACTACGCCGCCATGGCCTGGTACCCGCGGGTGCCCGCGCTCGACGCCTGGCTGGCCACCTACCGCGCGGTGGCCCGCGCCAGCGGTGGCGAGCCGGACGCCGGGCGGCGGTTGCTGTCCTGGGCCCGGCAGGCGGGGTTCACCGACGTCACGGCGTCGGCCGCCACCTGGTGCTACGCGACGCCGGAGGAGCGCGCCTGGTGGAGCGGGCTGTGGGCGGACCGGACGCTGGTGCCCGCCTACCAGGAGCGCGTGGTGGCCGGCGGGCACGCTACCGAGGAGGAGTCGCGGGCGGCGGCCGACGCCTGGCGGACGTGGGGCGCGGCGTCCGACGGCTGGTTCGCCGTGCTCCACGGAGAGCTCCTGTGTCGCGTGTGACCTGGCTCAACTAGGCTCGTTCGCATGGACATTCTGGGGACTTCACTGCGGGTGTGCGTCGCGGATCTGGACGCCGCGATCGCCGTCTACGAGCGGCTGACCGGGGCGCAGGCGATGCGCTTCGAACGGGGCAACGTCTCGGTGGCCGCGGTCGGCTGCTTCTTCCTCATGAGCGGCCCGGCGGCCGAGATGGAGATCCTGAAGAAGGTCACGGCCACCCTGGCGGTCCGGGACGTGGACGCGGCCGTGGCAGACCTCAAGGCCGTCGGCGCGCAGATCATCGCCGGCCCGCTGCCGACCCCGATCGGCCGCAACCTGGTCGCCCGGCACCCGGACGGCTCGGTCTTCGAGTACGTGGACCGCAACCCCCAGCCGACCGCCTGACCCACCACCCCGCGCCGCACGCGCCACGCGCTCCGCGCGCCCCCGAGCCGGCCACCGCACCCACGCGGCGGCCGGCTCGACCGTCTCCACCCGCCCCGGAGCCACCCACCAACCAGGCCCCACCCCACCAACCGGCCCGCAACCCACCCCAACAACCCACCAGCCCACGACCCACAACCCGCCACCCGCCACCCGCCACCCACCACCCACCACCCACCAGGCAACCACCCACCACCAACCCGTCGAGCGTCAGCCGGCTGCCATCAGGCGGGCCGCATGCGGAACTCGTAGCGGTCGGGCAGCGGGTGCAGTTCCCTGGCGCGGGCCCGCAGCGCGTCGGCGTCGAGGCCGGCCGACTCCGGGTCGGCGGCCACGAGGCGTTCGGCCACGGCGAACCACGTGTCGCTCAGCGTCTCGTCGCCCTCGCGCAGGTCGTCCACCTCGAAGCCGGCGTCGAACAGGGCGCGGGCGCCCGCCGCGTCGCCGCCCGCGACCAGCACCTGGGCCGTGAGCAGGACGAACCGGCCACGGGCGCGCACCGCCGCCGGCAGCGCGGCCAGCACGTCCCGCGCCTGTGCCGCCCGGTCCACCGCGAGGAGCGCGGTCACCGTCTCGCGCCCGAGCCCGGCGAGCGCGGCCCGCCACTCGGCGCCGCCCTCGTCACCGCCTTCCGCACCGGCCTCCCGGTCGGCCGCCGTGGCGCTGCCGTCGCCGCCCTCCCCGTACCGCTCGCGCCACTCCCCCACCGCGCCGTGGAACGCGGCGAGCCAGCGGTCGGCGGCGCGGTGGGGGTGGCCGTCCGTCTGGTCGGCGACGGCCAGGCAGCGCAGTACGGGCCACCAGTCGCTGATCTCGATGGCCCGCTCCCAGCTCCGTACGGCCTGCGAGCGGTCGCCCTCGTGCCACTGGGCCACCCCGAGGTGGTACTTGAGGTGCGGGTCCACCAGGACGTCCGCGTCGGCGGTCTCCAGGAGTTCGCGCCAGGGTCGGGAGACCAGCGAGGTGCCGGGTGGTGTCGCCAACTCGGGCGCCGGCAGCGCGCCGGTGCGCAGCAGTTCGCGCCACGGTTGCTGGTCCGCCCCCAGCGAGGCGGGCGCGAACGGCGTGCCCGGCAGCGCGTACCCGGCGCGCTCCACCTCCAGGGCGCCCCAGCCCGAGCCGCTGGCCAGCACCTCGTCGGGCTCGGTGTCGGCGCTCGGCAGCCACGCCTGGTACGCGGCCTCGACGTCGGCCCGGGGCAGTGCCCGCGCCAGCCGCTCGGCGACCGCGCCGCGCGCCGCGGCCCAGTCGTCGCCGTGCACGGTGGTCGGGTCGGCGCTCAGCGGACCGTACGCCTCCAGCCAACTGAAGTCCTCTTCGGCGCCGAGCCGTACGTGTTCGAGCTGGGTGCGGGCGAGGCCGGCCTGGATCTCGGCGTAGCCGCCGGTGCCGGGCTCGGTGAGCCAGTCCTGCCAGCGCCGGCCGCCGCTGCCGGCGCCCCACAGGAACAGCTTGCGGCCCCGCAGCAGGTCGGTCGAGGTGTGCACGAGGCCGTGCCCGTCGCCGTCCAGCGCGGCGATCCACCGCCGGGCGCCCGCGGGCAGGTCGTAGAAGTAGTCCGCGGCGTGCGTGCCGCGCAGCGGGTACGTGTGGTCCACGCCGCGCCAGTGGGGCACGGGCACCCGGCGCAGGTCGCGCTCGTAGCCGAAGTGGTACGCGGCCTCGGCCGGCGCGAGCACCCGGGTGCGCTCGGTCTCCGGGACGGCGATGTTGGACCACCAGTACACCGGCGCCGGGTGCGGGTGCGGGTTGCGCACCCGCACGCCCACGTACAGGAAGTCCGAGCCGTCCGGGAGCCACAGGTCCACCTGGAAGGGCAGGTCGCGCAGCCGCTCCCATTCCCACAGGCGCAGCATCCGGCCGCCGGAGCCGTCCGGGGCGGGCACGGTCGCCGCGTGCACGGGGGCACAGGAGAGGGTGGTGTGGCCGGTGGCGCCGATGTTCCACTCGATGCCGCCGGAGAACCAGGCGCCGTTGAGCGCGAAGTCCGCGGGTTGCAGGACCGGGTTGCGGTAGAGCAGTTCGCGCTCGGTCGGCTTGTGGAAGAGGGAGGCGACGCGCCCGCCGAGCCCGGGCAGCACGGTCGCCCGCAGCCGGTCGTTCTCGATCACGATCGCGTCCAGCTCGGTCGGTACCCGGTCTCGGGTGTACGCGTCGCGCAGCCTGGTGGGCAGTATCGAACGCAGCGGCTCGTACGCGACCTGCCGGGCCATCTGGTCGGGCAGCCCCGCGCGGGTGTGGTCGTCGATCTGGTGGACCTCGTCCAACGGACGCAGAGCGGGCAGCGGGTTCTCCGGGCCCAGCGCGGCGGCGGGAAGGGTGAGGGTGGTGCGTCGCACGCTCGTTACCACTACTGCCTCTCTCGGTCCTTACACCCGCGACCGCCTCGCTGCGACCGCGTGATCACCATGGAACATGGTGTGAGCGCCGCTGAACAGGGCTTCAGGGGGGTGGGGTTCATTCGCCTGCCGGTGTTGACGTCGCGGGGCCGGCGCGTCGTGGCCGTGCCACCAGTGCGTTGTCGGCGTACGACCGTACCCTCGCTCCCGGGCCCGGGCGTTGGGTCGCCCTGTCTCAGGCCCAGGCGTTGAAGAGGACTCCGCCGAGCGTGGTGATGCCGTAGGCGCGGACCTGGCGCCACTCCGTCCTGGTGAGGGCCGAGGTGTCGACGGCTGACAGGGCCATGGTGAGCTGTGCGCGTGACAGCACGGTGAAGCCCAGGTCACCGAAGACGCGGGCCCACGGTGGTGGCACCAGGAACTCGTCGGTGTACCAGTTCCGGTCCTCCCGCGCGAACGCGACCCAGGGGTGGTGCGCGTGGCAGAGGACAACGGACTCGTCCGTGCCGTGGGGGTGGGTGACCGTCGCCGTGTGGAACGTGCGGGGATACGTCTGCGGCTCCCACCCACCCACCGTGCCCCCGGCGACGCGGGCGCCCGCGTACAGCGCGGTACGGAAGGTCGCGAGGTCGGTGACGGGCAACGGGCCGTCCTGCGGGCGGAAGAAGCCGGACGCTCCGCGCGGGATTCTGAAGCTCACGTCCTCAACGTTCATGGGGCCATCCTGCACGCGGGTCCCGGCGTACGAGGGTCGATTCCCGCGGGGTCCGAACCGCTGGTGGGCGCGTGGTGAGCGCCCAGGGCCGCGAGGCTACGGCGCCTCAGGTGGGTTGGGCCGCTTCCAGAGCCGTCGCGCGGTCGCGGGCCTCCAAGGCGTCGAGGAGTGCCGCGTGCCGCGCGCACCGCTCCGCCGGGTCGGCGACGGGAGCGGCTGCCGCGAGGGTCAGGAGCGTGGCGTACACGGAGCGCAGCAGCGCGTTGGGGCTGATGGCGGCGAGCCGGACGCGCCACTGACGGTCGGCTTCGGCGAAGGCGTCCGGGTCGTCGGCGTCCGCGGCGGCGGTGACGTCGGCGAGCATGCGTCGCAGGTCGGCGAGGTCGGCCGGCGAGGCGTGCCAGAGGGCGTCCTCGGCGAGCAGCGGGCCCAGGGCGTCGCGGATGCGCCGGGCCTCCTCGCCGCACACCTCGTCCGGCCGTTGGGTGTCCAGGGCGAGTACCGAGTTGCCGAGGCGGCGCATGGGCGACTGTTCGGCGGCGAAGAGGCCGCCACCGGGGCCGGGCCGGACGGTGACCAGTCCGCGTGACTGGAGCAGGCGCAGGGTCTCGTTGAAGGTACCGACGGAGACCCCGCACTCGGCGCGCAGTTCGTGCTTGGTGCCCAGGCGCGCGCCGGGCTCGGCGCCGGCGACGAGTTCGGCGATGCGCTCGGCGGCCACCTCGGCACGGGAGGCGGCGGGCGGGCGCTCCCACTCGCCTCGCCGTAGCGCGGGGGGCTCGTCGCTCTCGCGCGCGCCGGTGCTGACGGGCGTGGCTGATGAGCGCCTGTTCCTGCTGTCGTCCGTGGCTTCCACTTGGCTCACCGTTCTCGCGAATTGATTATGACGAATAGCATCGCACTCCCTTGACACCCCTGGAAAGCCACCCGCATGATCTCCATAATCATCATGATGGATTGGAGGTAGGAGATGGCTAGCGCATTAGTGGACGAACAGGACTTCCGCGAGCTGATGGCGGGGGTCTGCGCCCCCGTGACCGTCGTCACCGCCACCCAGGGCGGGACTCCGTACGGGGCGACCGTCAGCGCCTTCGCCTCGCTCTCCCTACGCCCGCCGATGGTCTCCCTCGCGCTGGACCGCGCGTCGGGGCTGCTGGCACGGGTGTTGGCGACGGAGCGGTTCGGGGTCAACGTGCTGGGGGCCGACCAGCACGAGACGGCCCGGACCTTCGCCCGCCGCACGCCCGACCGCTTCCGTGCGCTCGCGTGGCGGTACGACCACGGGCTGCCCCGACTGACCGACGCTCCCGGGTGGCTGGTGTGCGAGCTGACCTCGGTGGCCGAGGGCGGCGACCACCTCTTGCTGCTGGGCACCGCCGTGCACGCCGACACGTCCGCCGCCGCCGCGCCCCTGGTCTACGGCCACCGCACCTTCGGGACGCACTCCGCCTTCGCCTCGCACCCCACGCCCGAGCGGCCCCTGGCCGCCGGGCCGATCACCACTCCCACCCCATGAACGACTTCAGACAGGAGACTGAGATGTCCACGGCCCTCACGCCCACCACCAGCATCCCGACCAGGGCCGAACTGGTGGCGAGAGCGACCGCGCTTCAGGCGCTGCTGCGCGAGCAGGCCCCGCGGATCGAGGCGGATCGCCGGGTGACTGACGAGGTCATCGACGCGTTGACCGAGGCCGGGCTGTTCAAGCTGACCGTTCCCCGCCGTTTCGGCGGTTACGAGACCGACATCCGCACCGTACTGGACGTCTCGGCCGCGATAGCGGAGGGTGACGGCTCCACCGGATGGGTGGTGACCCTGGTCAGCACCTGCAACTGGCTGGCCGGGCTTTTCTCGCCCCAGGCTCAGGACGACGTCTTCGGCGCCGACCCCGACGCCCGGGTGACCGGGGTGTTCAGCCCCACCTCCAGCAGCCGCAAGGTGGCGGGAGGTTGGCGACTGACCGGGCGTTGGTACTACAACTCGGGCTCCTGGCACTCCACCTGGGCCGTCTTGGGCATGCCACTGACCAACGAGGGCGGGGAGGTGGTCGACCAGGCCATGGTGCTGGTGCCGCGCGCGGAACTGACGATGGAGGACGTCTGGTTCACCGCGGGCATGCGGGGCAGCGGGAGCAACTGCCTGATCGCCGAGGACGTGTTCGTTCCCGAGCACCGGGTGGCGTCCGTACCCGGGGCACTCGGCGGCGAGGACCTCGGCGGGCGGGGTGAGACGGGCCTGTTCCGCTCGTCGTTCGCGCCCTTCGTGGTCGCCGTCATCGGCGGCGTGCAGTTGGGGCTCGGTCGAGCCGCGTTGAAGCTGGTGGCCGACAAGGCGAGGACCAAGCCCGTCTCGTTCACCTACTACGAGACCCAGGCGGCCTCGGTGGCGGTGCAGTTACAGGTCGCGGAGGCCGCGACGAAGATCGACACCGCGGAGTTGCACCTCCACCGGGCCGCCGCCGACATCGACGAGGCCGCCGCCCGAGGCACCCACCTCGACGTGCTGACCCGCGCCCGGGTTCGGGCGGACACCAGCCACGCCGTACGGAACGCCCTGGACGCCATCAACATCCTGCTCAACGTGCACGGTGGCGGCTCCTTCGCCGAGGCCAACCCGTTGCAGCGGATCTGGCGTGACGCCGAGGTCGCCGGACGGCACGCGGTCGCCTCCCACGCGGTCGGCATGGAGGTCTACGGGAAGTTGCTGCTCGGCGTCGAGGAACGGATCACACCTTTCGTCTGACCAGGGCCCGCCCTGGCGGTGTGGAGGCGCCAAGCCGCCGCGGGTACCGGGCAGGGCTGGGCCGCGAGGTGGCTTCGCGCGGGTGCGGGCCGGTCGGCCCCGGAGCCGAGCCGGGCGCCTCGGCTGGAGCGTGGGCCACCTCGCGGGCGGACCCCGCCACGTATGGAACAGGCGCCAGGTAAGGTAACCCTCACCCGTAGCGGGATCTTGTCAGCCGCCGGTCCGCGCCTCGCCGGCCCGGTGTCGGTCCGGCTGCCGGTTCCCGCCCGTACCCGACCGCCCTTCGTCGCGCCGGAGGTTCCACGCCATGTCCGCCTCCCCGCCACCGACCGACGCGTCGGCCCACGCCCGCGGCGGTGCCCCGACCGACGCGCCCAAGCGCCCCCCGCGCGTGCCGCGCCCCGCGCCCGTGCCCCGGGTGGCCAGCCCTCGGGTGGCGGAGCTGGACCGGCGGCGGCGACGGCGCGACGCGGCGGCCACGCACGCGGTGCCCGACTTCTGGCGCGAGGTCGAGGCCGCGGGCACGCCGCTGGTCGAGCCGGACCCGCGGGGCGACCCGGAGCACGCCGTCGTCACCTTCCTGTGGCGCGGCACCCCGGCCACCCGGTCCGTGCTGGTGCTGCCCAACAAGGTGATCGACCCGCGCGCGCCCGAGCACAACCTGATGGAGCGGCTGCCCGACAGCGACGTGTGGCACTGGTCGATCCGCATGCGGCGGGACTGGCAGGCCACGTACGCGCTCTGCGTGGACGAGGGGGCGCCGCTCTCCCCGTCCGACCCCGGCTACCTCGCCTGGCTGCGCGGCCAGGGCCGCCCCGACCCGCGCAACCCCCACACGCTGCCGCGCCGCTGGGGCGGTCCACCGCAGTCGGTGGTCCGCCTCCCGGCCGCGCCGCCCGACACCGCCTGGCAGCGGCGCGCCGACGTGCCACGGGGCACGGTCAGCCGTCACACGGTGGGGTGCGCGGGGCTCGGCAACGAGCGTCGGGTGTGGGTGTACGAGCCCGCCCGGGCGGCGCCCGACGACGGGCCCGGTACCGGTACCCGCCCGGAGGCAGAGGCCGGCCTGCCCGTGCTGGTCCTCTTCGACGGCGAGATGTGGCAGCCCGAGCTGGGCGTCGCCACGCTCCTCGACAACCTGATCGCCGACGGGCGCGTTCCGCCGCTGGTCGCGCTGCTGCCCGAGTCGCTGGACAGCGACACCCGCTGGGCGGAGCTGGCCTGCAACGACCGGTTCGTGGACTTCCTCACCGACGACCTGCTGCCCTGGGCCACCGAGCGCTGGCCGCTGACCACCGACCCGACGCGCACCGTGCTGGCCGGCCAGAGCCTGGGCGGCCTGATGGCCACGTACGCCGCCGTCCGCGCCCCGCACCGGTTCGGCAACGCGCTGTCCCAGTCGGGCTCCTTCTGGTGGCCGGACGGCCCCGCGGCGCAGTGGCTGACCTCCCTGGTCGAGGCCACCCCGGCGGCCCCGGACCATCCGGTGCGCTGCTGGCTGTCGACCGGCGAGCAGGAGTGGGTGCTGCTCCCGGCCAACCGCCGCCTGTCCGACGTGCTCCGGGCCCGGGGTTACGCGGCGGAGTACCGGGAGTTCAACGGCGGCCACGACTACCTGTGTTGGCGCACCGAACTGGCCGACGGCCTGACCGCCCTCCTCGGCCCGGGGCGGGGCGAGGAGGGGCGGCGAGGCGGGCCAGCCTGACGGGCCGAGCCCGCGTCAGGCAGCGCCCGTGTGCTGTCCGACCCGCGGGTCAGCCTGCCCAGCGCTGGTAGTTGCCGCCGTTGCAGCCCAGCGTGTAGAGGTTGCCGGCGCCGTTGCTGTCCAGGCACTTGCCCGTGGCCACGTTCTGCCAGACCACGATGCCGGCGCCCGACTCGCGTACCGACCAGCGCTGGTAGTTGCCACCGTTGCAGCCGAGCGTGTACGCGTTACCAGCGCCGTTGCTGTCCAGGCACTTGCCCGTGGCCACGTTTCTGATCTCGCCGCCACCGGTGCTGTTGAACGACACCGTCCAACGCTGGTAGTTACCGCCGTTACAGCCCAGGGTGTACGCGTTGCCGGCGCCGTTGCTGTCCAGGCACTTGCCCGTGGCCACGTTCTGGTACTGCACCTGCGGGGCGGCGTAAGCCGTGCTGGAGAACACTCCCGCCAGGGCACAACCCATGCCCATGGCCGCCACTACTGTGGTCCGTAAGCGCATGACAGAACCTCCTGCTTGAAATGGATGAGAAGCGTTTTCCGTGCGCCGTTCACGGCGGGCCCGTTGGCGAACTCCAGGGAAGAGCGTGCGACCCCACGCGGCACCAACGTGCCAAAAGCCCGGCCTCGAAAGAACTCTGAACGACAAACACCTGTTGGCTGCCCCGGGACACGGGCCCGGAACGGCCACTGCTCTACTGCCGTCATGACTGACCGGCGCGCACAGCCTCCCAGGCCGATACGTGGCACCGCCAGGTTGTATTGGGCCAGGGAATTCCGCCATGGTCGCCGTTCGTGGGCTGACCGAGTGCGGGTCACGTGGGCGCGCGCTCTCGGTACCGCGCTCACCAGGTGTTTCGAGAGCCGGTCCAGCGTCCGGGCCCCCGCGCTTTCGCCTGAATTCAAGGCGGTTAACGACTCACCCGCAAAAGGGAACCCACGGCGGAACATGTGACAGCTTCCTGACTCGTGGACTTCACGAGGTTTTTCACGAGGATGGCACAGAGCGAGCGCTGTCGGCATGACATGGCAGGGACAAATAGCGAACCCACGGAGATCTCTCTGCCCCTGTTGTGGCCAGCCGAGTCAGGCCCTATCAGAATTCTGGCCACGAGCGCGAAACGGCGGCAGGAAACGTTGTCAGGCACCTGCGAGCAGCCACCCCGTTGCCCGGAATTCCCACACCGGCGGACCCCGACCGCCACCCGCTCGGCAGACAGGAACCCCGCACGACAGGGCCAGGCACAGGGTGGGTCAGTCCACCGGCTGGCTGAGCCGGATCTGGTTGCCGAACGGGTCAAGGAGGGTGACCGAGAGGCCGTCCTCTTCGAGGCCCGGCCTGAGATACGGGTACTCCTTGGCCGTCAGCTCGGCGTGCAGCTCGCGCACCCCGTCCAGCTCGACGTACACGGCCGTACCGGGTGTCCCGTCGCCGTGGTGTTCCGACAGGTGCAGCACCAGCGCGCCCCGGGAGACCTGGGCGTACCGGGGCAGGTCGGGGGCGAAGCGGTGCTCCCAGTCGACGGCGCAGCCGAGGTAGGTGACGTAGAACGCGTGGGCCTTGGCCCAGTCGAAGACCCGTAGTACGGGGACGGTACGGCGAAAGGTGACGGTCATGGCCCCACTGTGCCCTGCGGCCCGCCACGGCGGGGCATTTCGCTGGTGATGGCCCAGCGCTCGTGGTCGCGCCAGGCGCCGTCGACGTAGAGGAAGTCGGGCGACAGGCCCTCAAGCCGGAAGCCGATCCGCTTGACCAGCGCGATCGACCGGGCGTTGGCGGGTTGGATGTTGGCTTCCAGCCGGTGCAACCCCAGCGGCCCGAAGGCGTACTCGATGACCAACCCGAGCCCCTCGGTGAGCAACCCACGACCGGCGGCGTGCGAGAAGGCTCCGTAGCCGAGCGCCCCGCACTGGAAGACGCCGCCGACGATGTTGTTGATGGTCGCGTAGCCGGCGATCCCGTCCGTGGCCCGTTCGCAGACCACGAACCCGGCGCGCGCCGGCTCCTCCAGCCGCGCCACGTAGTGCGCGAACTGTTCGGCCGTCGTGGGTGGGAACAGCCACGGCCGGTGCAGCGCGACGCTCTCCCGCGCGCGGGCGGTGAACTCCGCCTCGTCGCCCCGGCGCAACAGCCGGATCGCCGTACGCTCGCCCACGGCGAGATACCCGCCGCCGGGCGCGGCGGGACGCTCGTGAGGTGGCCGTTTGCGGTGCGAGGCGGGCATCGACCCATCGTACGGAGCGGGCTACGGGCCCGCGAGTCAGGCCGGGCCCGCCCCGTTCGCCCCACTCCCCCGCGCGCGGGCTGCTGGGTGACGGGGTGGCGGGGCGACTGGGTTGGATCACCCTGGATCAGGGCGAGGGCCGGCGGCCGGGATCAGGGTCGGGTGCCGGTTCGGGTACGGGTGCGGAATCGGGGTCGGGGTCGGTGGCCAGGCGGAAGGGCGCGCCGTTCCAGAGGGCCGGGGGTGGCTGGCCGACGACGAGGGCGCGCAGGGCGTGCACCAGGGCGACGTGCCCCAACTCGGACACGGGCGTCCACGACCAGGGGTGCTGGCCGCAGGTGCAGGCGACGGGGACGTCGTCGGCGAGCCAGCCACCGTCCACGATCAGCGAAAGCTCCTCCGGGCAGTCGCCCTCGGCCGGTCGCTGGTCCACGGCCAGCACGCGGGGCAGGGCGGGTGGCCGCAACCCCAGCGCGGTGGCGACGCGGCCGGCGGCGGCTCGTATCGACTCGTCGGGCCGCAGGATGACGCCCGGCGGCGCGGGCGCGCCGCCACCCGCCACCTGGAGGACGCGCGGCCATGCCCGGCTGACGTCGAGCGGTCGGGCCGGCTCGACGGGACGCCATACGAGCAGGTGAACCCAGGTTTGGCGCGCCGTCATGAGACGTCGCCAGCCGTGAGCTGAGCCATGCCGGGACACTCCCCGGGGCTGCGGTCGTCGAAGGTGCACAACCCGGCGGATCGGCAGCCGTCAGACCAGTACCACCCCTCATAGGTGTCGCACTCGACGCGTCGCGCGTTGGGGCAGAGCACGTCCTTGCGGAGGGCGTCGGGGTCGAAGAGGGCCAGTTCGTAGGCGCGTTGGAAGTCGGTGTCGGTGACCGGCACCCATGCGTCGTGGGTACGCAGGAAGAACCGGAGCGCCACGCCCTCCACGATGACGCGGTGCGTGTCCGCGAAGATGTGCTGCTTCAGCACGCGCCATCACCTCGTTCGGGGGCATGTTGGCGAAGACGGTGGACATGCAAAGCCTCGATGGCCTTACGGTGCTGAATGGCATCGCGCAACGCTCTTGCCCGTTCGGCGACCGTCCGGATGGCCCTGCACGTGGCACACGAACGTGACGCTCCAACCCACGAGTTGGCCTGCTGACGCGTCCGCGTGTCTACCTGTGGGGTGCTGCCCCGTGCCTCGCGATCGCGCTTGTCGAGCAACGCGGCAAGTTTGGCGTCGGGAGGGGGGGGCGGGGGTGTTGGACACGGTGGGGTCCGCTCCTCTCCGTAGTGATGTCACTACCGGGAGCACCGAGGGTCCCCTAGAGTCGGGGGGTCTTCAACTTGTGAGAGACGAACGAACAGTTGGTGATCACTCCTTGAACCTGAAGGACTTGAACCCGGACAGCTCGCCGCAAGCGGCCTTTGGCGCGCGTTTACGCAGGGTGCGCGAGGAACGCGGGTGGACGCAGGAGGAGTTCGGCGAGAAGGTGGGGTACTCCGGCACCCACATGTCAGCGATCGAAACCGGCCGCAAACCCCCGACTCTCCGATTTTCGCGCAGTCTGGATCGCTTCCTCGGCGGCGACGCGTACGAGCGTGAGTGGCGCGAGATGCGGAACGGGAGCTTGCTGGAGGGCTTCCCGGAGTACGTTGACTATGAGGGGCGAGCGGCGGAGGTACGGCTGTTTGAGATCGGGATCATCCCCGGACTGCTTCAGACACCGGAGTACGCATCGGTTCTCGCCGAGCACGCTGTGCAGCGGGGTGCGATCACGGAAGAGCAAGCACATGAGCGCGTATCACTCGTCGCGCAACGGCAATCCGCAGTTGCTCGGTCATCCCCGCCCATGCTCTTCGTCGTCATGGACGAGAGCTGCGTCCGTCGCCCCATCGGCGCACCAAAGGTGATGAAGGCGCAGTACGAGAGGCTGTTGGAGTTCGCCGAGTTGCCAACCACCGTGCTCCAGATCGCGCCATACGACATGGGCGCACGCCGCACGTTCAACCTGCCGCTCTACATCCTGACCATGGCAGATCGCTCGCTCATGTCGTACGCCGAGTCTGCCCATCGGGGACATCTGGAGCGCGAAAGTTCGTTCGTGCTGCCCATACTGACGGCCTACCATCAGCTACAGGCCGAAGCCTGCCCGCAGGCGGAATCTGTGGCCACGATCAACCAGTTGCGAAAGGGCTCCCCGTGACGACCGAATCCCCCCGCTGGTTCAAGTCCTCCTACAGCGACAACGGCGGCGCATGCGTTGAGGTCGCCGCCAACCTCGCCGCCGCGCACGGCACCGTCCCGGTCCGCGACAGCAAGGACCCGCACGGCCCCACCCTGGCCTTCGACACCACGGCCTGGACCGCCTTCGTGGCCGGCATCAAGGCCGGCGACTTCACCGCGTAACCACGCACCACACCGGGCCCCTGCCACACTCCGACCGAGAACGGCAGGGGTCTTCGCGTGCCACAACTAGCTGCCGCGTACGGGCAGTTGACACCAGCAACGGAGTCACTTGGCCGGGAGACCACTTCCCCGAGGTCCGTGCCGGCGGCCTACCATCGGTGAGCCGAAGCGCCATGGCCGGCATCCCGCTCGCATCCGTGACCAAGCAAGGGCGAAGGGGCACACTCCATGACGACCGAATCCCCCCGCTGGTTCAAGTCCTCACACAGCGAACACGGTGGTGCCTGCGTTGAGGTCGCCGCCAACCTCGTCACGCACGGGACTGTTCCGGTCCGCGACAGCAAGGACCCACACGGCCCCGTTCTTGCCTTCGACACGACGGCGTGGACCGCCTTCGTGGCCGGCATCAAAGCCGGCGACTTCACCGCGTAACCGTGCACCGCACAAGCGCAAAGGGGCTCCCCGTGACGACCGACAACCCCCGCTGGATCAAGTCCTCGTACAGCGCCAACGGCGGTCAATGCGTTGAGATCGCCGCCAACCTCGCCGCGCTCGGCACAGTCCCCGTCCGCGACAGCAAGGACCCGTACGGCCCCACCCTCACCTTCGACACCACGGCCTGGCACGCCTTCGTGGCCGGCGTCAAGGCTGACGACTTCACCGCGTAACCACGCACCACCCCCAGACCCCTGCCACCACACTCCGACCGAGACCGGCAGAGGTCTTCGCGTGTCACGACCAGCGCCATATGAGGCGGCGTTTGCCCTGGTGACCACGGCACGTGGGCGCTGGTCGTCAGCCGTGACTGGTGTCGATGACGCAGAAGCGGTTGCCCTCGGGGTCGACGAGCACGATGAAGTCGGCGTCGTCCGGATAGAGGTCCCAGTCGACGCGTTCAGCACCGAGGGAAATCAGTCGCGCCACTTCGGCTTCCTGATCGGCGGCGTCGCCGGCGTAGAGGTCGAGGTGGATTCTCGGATGTTCCTGCACGGGCGTCGCACTACGGCCGAGGGCCAGTCCGACACCGGAGCCATCGGTCGGCACCAGCACCACCCAGTCGTCCTTCACCTCGCCATCGCGAGGGACATAGCTCAGCGCCCGACTCCAGAACTCCGCGGCCCGTCGCACATCAGCAGCCCCCATCACGATCGTTCCGATGCTCAGCATCCGCCGATTCTGGCAGACCCCGAGGGGCCCAGCGCGAACCACCTCCCTCGCTAGGAAGCGAGCGTCGGATGAGCTGCCGCATCGCGTCGGCCTCGGCGTCCAGGCCCCGATCGGTGTAGATCGCGGCGGCCTCCCGCCGACAGGCGAGGGCCTCCTCCGTACGCCCGAGGGCGTCCCATGACGTGGCGAGGACCGCCAAGGGCCAGGCCAGTGTCTCGTCGTGGCTGCCGATGGACCGGCGACCGAGGTCGACGGCGCGCCGGCACAGGACGACAGCCCTGTCGTGGTCGCCGATGCCCTGCATGCCCCTGGCGATGGCCGAGAGCGCGCATGCCTCACCGTCCTTGTCGCCGAGCCGACGGCGCAGTCGAGCGCTTCGGATGCCGTGCTCGATGGTGAGGCGGGGGTTGCCGAGATCAGCGTGGAGTGCGGCGATGTTGCCTTCCGCCACCGCCTCCCATCGCCCGGTGTCGAAGCCCCGGCTGAGCACGAGCGCCTCACCGAAGGGGCGCAGTGCCTCGACGAGGCGGGTCTGTCGGCGGAGCAGTTGACCCAGTTCGGTGCGGGCGGCGATCTGGATGTGGTGGTTGCCGACGTCCTTGGCCAGGGCGTGGGCGCGGGTGAGGTCCCGCTCCGCGTCCGGATGCTGGAGGTGTGCCAACGCTTCCCCACGAGCGAGCAGGACGTTGGCCTCGTGTTCGGTCCGGCCGGAGCGCCGCGCCGCGTGCAGGGCCGCGGTGGCGGTGTCGACGCGCTCCTGCCAGCCACCCATGAGCACCAGGAAGCCGAGAGCGTCGACGAGGTGCAGCGCGTACCGGTCCATGGCGGTGTCGACAGCGTGGTGCAGGGCGGCGACGAGGTTGGCCCGTTCCGCGGTGAACCACGCCCAGGCGTCGTCACGGCCGGCCAGAAGGTGTGGATGGGCCGACTCGATGGGGTTCGTCACCACACGGGTGCAGGTGGGGTAGACCAGGCGGTCGGCGGTATGCGCGGTGTGGGCGTACCACGTGAGCATCGCGTCGAGAGCCTGTCCCCGTTCGGTCTCGGAGTCGTGCGCACCGGCCAGTTCGCCGGCGTAGGCGCGCAGTAGATCGTGAAAGCGGTACCGGTCGTGCGCGACCGGTTCGATGAGGTGCGCGTCTGCCAGCGCCCGCAACAGTCGCCGTGTCGTGTGTGGGGGCAGGCCCGCGAGGGCCGCGGCGGCGGGTGTGGAGATGTCCGGGCCGGGATGCAGTCCAAGGCGCCGGAACAGGCTCGCCTGCGCTGCCGGCAGTTGTGCGTAGGACCACTGGAGTACGTTGCGGACCGCGGCGTAGGGATCCTGCCCCCAGCTCAGTGCGTCGAGTTTGGAATCCTCGTCGGCGAGTTCGTCGGCGATGTCGGCGACGGCGACGTGTTCGTACGCGGCGGCACGCCCGGCGGCGATCCGCAGCGCGAGCGGTAATCGCGCGCACAGCCGGACGAGGCTCTCCACCGCGGCCGGCTCCGCCTGGGCGCGAGCGGGGCCGATGATGCCCACGACCAGGGACGACGCCTCGTCCGGAGACAGCACGTCGAGGGTGATCCGGTGCGCGGCTTCGGTGACCACCAGCCCGGTCAGGCTGTCGCGGCTGGTCACCAGCACCATGCATCCGGGCGCTCCCGGCAGCAGGGGCCGGACCTGCTCCGCGCTGTTGGCGTTGTCCAGCACGATCAGCATGCGCCGCCCCGTCGCCAGCGTGCGGAACAGTCCCGAACGGGCGCCGGTACCGACCGGCACAGCGGCCGGGTGTACGCCGAGCGCGACCAGGAAATCGTCGAGGACCTCGCCCGGGGTCGCGGGCTTTCCGGGCCCGTAACCGCGCAAGTTGGTGTGCAGGGTGCCGTCCGGGAACCGGTCCTGGACGCGGTGGGCCCAGTGCACGGCGAGCGTCGTCTTCCCCACTCCGCCGGATCCGTCGAGGGCGGAGATCACCACGGCCTGACCGCCGGCGGGCGGTAACAGCGCGTCGAGCGCCGCCACGTGATCGGCACGGCCGGTGAAGTCGCGAATCGCCTGCGGCAGCTCACGGGGCACCCGTGGCGTGACGGACTGGGGTGGCCCCGGGGCGGGCAGCGTGCCGACCACCCCGTCGCGATCGTCCCGCGGCGTCCGGTCGACCCGGCGGGCCCCGGGTTCACCGCGCAGGATCCGCTCGTGGAGCCGCTGGGTGCAGGGACCGGGGCCGACCCCCAGTTCCTCGGCGAGACGGGTTCTGAGACGGTGGAAGACACCCAGCGCGTCAGCTCGTCGGCCACAGTGGTCCAGCGCCGCCATCAGTTGGACGTGGAGGCCCTCGTGCAGGGGGTGGTCGTGCACGAGGTCCGCCAGGTCGTCCACGACCTCGTGGTGCTCGCCGAGTTCCAGCCGCCACTTGGCATACTGCTCCAGCGCGCTGAGCCGCTGCTCGTCCAAGCGCGCGGCGGACCTGGCCAGGACCGCCGTGCCCAGCCCGTCGAGTGCGGGCCCACGCCACAGGCCCAGCGCCGGCCGGATCAGTTGGACCGCCCGCTCAAGTCTCCCCCCGGCGGCGTGGCGGCGGCCCTCGGCCACTCCGGCGGCGAAGCGGAGCGAGTCGAGCCGGGCGGCGTCGAGGCGGATGCGGTAGCCGGGCTCCTCGGTGAGGATGAGCCGCCGGTCGGTGTCGCCCAGGCATTCCCGCAGCGCCGAGACGGAGTTCCGCAGTTGTTTGGTGGCGGTGGGGGGCGGCTCGTCATCCCAGGTCATCTCGATCAGCCTGGACAGCGACACCACCGTGTTGGGCGCCAACAGCAGTGCCGCCAGCAGCCGTTGGCGACGCGCCCCGGGCACCGGCACCCGCTCACAGCCTGTCCGGACGTCCAGCGCACCGAGAACGCGAAAGTCCATCCTTCCGGCCTCCCCCCTTGCCACCAGTGAGAAGAGCAAAGCACAGCATTCGGGGCAACGCCCCCCACCGGCCGTTGATGACGGTGTGAGGACGGCGTGAGGACGGCGTGCGAGAGGTTGTGGACGTCTCAAGGCCACCCAGAAGCAGGCCCACGGATACGCCGAACTCAAGGGGATACGTCAATGGAGAACAAGGGGAAACTCGCGCGTCTCGCCGGCGCCGGGGCGGCGCTGGCAATGGGATCGACGCTGCTGGTCGGCGCACCGGCTTCGGCACAGGCGGCGGCACGGACGCCGATCTACCAGGTGATCAACGGAAACAGCAGCAACTCCTGCCTTCAGCTGGAGGGAACGCAGGTGCACGAAAAGAACGTGGTCCTCGGAAATTGCGACCGGAGCGCGAAGCAGGTGTGGACCGTCATCGACGGCGTCTTCGAAAATCACCAGTACGATCACTGCCTCGACGGAAACGGCGCGGACGTCTACACGAAGCCGTGCAACGACGGGGAATTCCAGGAATGGAGGACCACCTCCAGCAGCCCGAAGTCCATCATGCATGCCCAGAGCCTCAAGTGGCTGCACGCGAACGGAGCAGTCGGGGCCCAGGTCGTCTTCCAGCCCACCAAGGAGACGGCGTCTCGCTGGGTGATCGACCAGGTGGGTTGGATCGACCTGTGAGTGCGGGGGCCGGCCTCGCTGACGGCTCACGCTGAGGGCTCACGCTCAGGGTCCGTGCTGACGGCTCGCGCTTTCGGCTCACGCTGAGGGTCCGCGCTGGCGGCTCGCGCTTTCGGCTCACGCTGAGGGTCCGCGCTGGCGGCTCGCGCTTTCGGCAAGCGGTACGCGGACAGCGCGGTCCCGCCGCCTCGGCACTGGGGCGCCTGCGCGGTGACGTCACGGTGGGGCAGACTCGGGGGACGGACCAGCCGGTCCGTCCCCCGAGCCGTCGAGGCGGGCACCGCGTAGCTCCGCGACCGTGAGTGCGTCGTGCAGCGCCTCGTACGGTCGCGCCACCAGAATGCGCGGTTCGACGGTGGGAGCTCCGGCGCGGTACGCATCGCCCGGGCGTGAGCGAGCACCGTCCGGCGACCGCAACGGACTGGCCTCCGTGACCGCCTCAATTCCCACAACCCGAATAACAAGGGGTAGAGAGTCACGGTGAACACAGACGGAATCAGATGGCTGGCCGACAAGGCCCCCACCTGGTACGGCTACTGCATCCATCTCGCACGCGGACTCAAGGCCGACCAACTGGTCAATCGCATCACACGCGGCCCGGCTCCGGTGCTCATTGGCGCATACACGGCCGAGGACATCGAAACGTACATCAACTCCCAGGAACGGGAGATGGCTGCCGTTCGCTACGGCACCCACGGCGACCTCGCGTTCACGGTTGCCCATGGCTACTGGCCGGGCGAACTCGGCCCCGGCTACAGCAACCACCTCTCCCGCAACAGCGGCGAGGAGGTCTTCGAGCTCTACTACGAGACACAGAACCCGAAGGTGCCGCCACCCCAGTTCACCTTCTACCGCGACGGCGAGTACGCATGCGGCTTCGACATGTACATGTACACGTGGTCGCACGAGGTTACCGGCCCGGACGCCGATCTCATCCATGCTGACATCGAGGCGGCAGGAATCCACAACGAAGACAGACGCGAAACTGCTCACCTCAAGTCTCTTACTATCATCGAAAAACGGTTCACGCTCACCCTGCCTATGAACCAGATTCTGCACGGATCGCTGCCCGCGGCATTCGTACACGGGCACCACGCAAGCGCGAAGGGGCACGCTCCATGACGACCGAATCCCCCCGCTGGTTCACGTCCTCCTACAGCGAGAACGGCGGCGCATGCGTTGAGGTCGCCGCCAACCTCGCCGCCGCGTACGGCACCGTCCCCGTCCGCGACAGCAAGGACCCGTACGGTCCCACCCTCGCCTTCGACACCACGGCCTGGACCGCCTTCGTGGCCGGCATCAAGGCCGGCGACTTCACCGCGTAACCACGCACCACACCGGGCCCCTGCCGCACTCTGACCGAGACCGGCAGGGGTCTTCGCGTGTCACAACCATCCGCCGCATACGAGTAGTTGACTCCAGTAACAGAGTCACTTGGCCGGGAGACCAATTCCCCGAGGTCCGTGCCGGCGGCCTACCATCGGTGAGCCGAAGCGCCATGGCCGGCATCCCGCTCGCATCCGTGACCAAGCAAGGGCGAAGGGGCACACTCCACAGGGGCTGTCGCAAGATCGCGAGTCCGGAACACCGGGCTGGCCCGGACTCGGGGGTGGGCGTCCCGGTTCGGGCAGGGAGTGAACGCAGCGCAGGCACGGTATCGGTGATCATGTGAGTGTCGAATTGCCATGAACACTTGGCGAGTCCCTGCCTGCTCCTGCATCGCCTGAAGACCGTGGCCTTCGCCCACCTCGACTACCCCGACGCCCACCAGGCCCTCCAAGTCGTCTGCTGGAAAGCGGACTTCACCACCGGCAAGCTCACCATCGAACGCGCCGATCTGATCACCAGCCTGCTACCCGGCACGGCGACCGGCACCCAGCCCGCCGCCTGGGTCAGAGGACAATGGAAGATCGAAAATCTTCCGCACCACGTCCGCGACCGCACGTTCCGCAAGGACGACTCCAAGATCCATGTCGGCCGCCTCCCCCGCATCATGGCCGGCCTGCGCAACCCCGCCGGCATCCGCCGCCAGGACGGCCACATCAACATCGCCGCCGCCCTACGCCACACTGCCCGCGACTGCCACAGACCCCTGATCGCCCTCGGTCTCGCCGGATGAACCCGGACAAGCCGCAAGCGTGCAAGGGACCCTGGGGGCAGCCCGAGGGAGTCTCCCCCTCTGGCTACCCCGACGGACTACTCCTGGAAGGTCCAGCCGAACAAGTCGTCGCCGCTGTGGAAATGCAGGCTCTTACCCTGCTTGGTGGTGACCAGGGTTCCCTCGTCATCTCTCGTGAACGAGCGAATCCGCTTCACCTCGTTGCCCTCGAAGTGTGTGGGGAGATCTGCGTCGTCGTAGTCGATTGCCTCACGCTTCCGCTTGCGCCGCTCCGAGCTTCTTTCAATGGCCTCGTCGATGTCGGCGGCGACGTCCTTCTGGGAGAGGGGGGCGACGACCGCGCTTGCGAGGGTGCGTTCGCCGATCTCGCTCACATCGGTGATCTCGAGCGTGCACGGGCCGACCACGACTTCCAACTGATCCTGATTCAGGGGCACGCCCGTCGAGCCGCCGCCGACCTGGGACAGCGAGACCAGCTGGTGGTTCATGGGGACATCGATCGCCAGGACGACGGGCTTGTCACCCCATTCCTGGGCGGTGAAGTCATAGCTGTAGGTGGCCGAGAACGGTAATGCCTGACGAACCTTCCCGCCCACCTTCAGTTGGTCCTTAGCGACATCCGTCGACCGGTACAGCCGCATCTTCCTGGACTTGACGTCCTGGGGAAGTTCGTCCCGCAAGTCACTGGTGAACTGGTGGAAGTCCTGGACCCGTGACTTGAGCTGCTCCAGTTCGCCGGTGTCGAGGTCGCCTCCCAACCGCCCCTCGGCGTCGTACTTGCTGGAGAAGGTACTTCCGCTGACAATCCCGCGCAGCATGGCACTCCGGTCGCTATCGAACTCGGCCTTCGCGGCGTGGACCCGCTCCGTATGTTGCCTCGTAAGGTTGCTGAGCTCGCCCAAGGTGAGACTCCCGTCCGTACCGACGCCGGACTCCCGGGCGACCTCGGCGGCGAACTCGTCCGCATTCGCGAATGACCTTTTCATCTGGACCATCCGACTGACGACGGTCATGCTCATGGCTGCGCCGTCCGGTTTGCCGAGCAGTAGCTTGACCGCCTCCTCGAACCCCAGACGCATGGCATCACTGTCGCCGGAGGACGCGATCGTGATGGAGCGTTGAATTGTTTCCTCCGGCCGCCCCGGAGAACCGGTGCCCACCGACTCGTCAGCGGTCCGTTGCACGTGAACGCCGGAGTCGGGAACGGGCCTGGACATGACCCGCGCCGCGTTCGCCTCCGCTGCACGCTCGAACCGGTCGGACGGGGCACTGATCCGCAGGCCCGTCCCGTCGTCGACACCGGCTACGGGCCCCCGGCGCTGCTGGACGACGTGGGTGAGTTCATGGGCGAGGGTGTGTTTGTCCACGCCACCGTCGCCCATGACGACGTGCTCCCCCGAGGTGTAGGCACGGGCACCCACTTCGGCCGCCGAGGCTTTCGCGGTCGCGTCGGAGTGGATACGGACGTCCGAGAAGTCCGCACCGAGCCGGGCTTCCATCTCGATGCGTGTGTCGTCGTTCAGGGGACGGCCCGGAGTGCGCAGGACGTCGTGGACGGTGGAGCGCTGTACGGGGTGCCCGGGCTGCCGGTGGCCGCGGTCGGCGCCATGTTGCTGTTCTTCCTGGGCGCCTGGATGCCCGGCCTTTCGAAGCATCTGGATCACTGTCGCGTTGCCGGCGCTGCGCTGAAGGGCCAAGAACGAGGGTGGCGGCGTCGAGACAGGCGCCGGAGAACTACGGACCGGTAATCGGCTGGTCTTGGTCTCTTCGGTCTTTGCGCTGTAGCGGATGTGCATGGCCTCTCCCCTGACGCGAATAGCGAGGATTCTCTTGATAGCAGCCGACCGGAGACAACCACCACAAGCCAGGGGGCCACCCTTGTTGGCCGATTGGGCGAGGTTGTCCGCCCTCCTGTCGTAGGGGCTATCGCGAGATTACGTTCCGTCCGGAACGCCGGGCTGGCCCGGACTCGGGGGGGGGCCACTTCCCCGATGCCCTACTGACGGCCCGCCACCGTCGGCGGCGGTCCGCCCCTTGCCCGCCTACCCCAGGCCACCGAGGCGGAGGGCGTCCTCGATCTCGCTGAGCTTCGAGGAGGACAGCACGCCCACCCGCTCGACCAGGTCGTCCCGGGACACGGTGGTCAGCCACGTGCACGGGGTGAAGCCCGGGCGCGGCAACGCGAACCGCAGGACGCCCTCGAAGGGCAGACCGTCCCCGGCACCCACGGCCACTTCGACGGCCAGACCGCTGATGTCGATGCCCGCCGGAGCGACGACCTGCATCGCCCGGAGCCCGGACGCCTCGTCTCCCGGCAGCAGCACGACCGGCCGTCGCTCGTCGAAGTCGACCCACCAGACTTCGCCGTGTCGCATTCCTCCTCCTGGCACGGTCTGCGGTGAGGGCGCTGTGCGGGCGAGTGCGGTCGCCGTTGCTCATCGGTGGGTGAAGACCGGAGAGCACGCGATGGCCGCGAGTCACAGCGTAGGCCGTGCAGCGCGGGCCGCCGTGAGCCGGAATGCGACACCACCGTGACGTGCGAGGTTGCGGTCGCGGAACTGCCAGCCACCTCGTGGTGAGCCCTGCTGGACTGAGCGCGAGACGCGCTGCCTTCACAGGACGGAACCGCCATGCAGGCCACCACCACTACCGTTCCAGTCAACGGCGAACACCTGCCTTCCCGGACCCCGCTGGCGGGGTGGCTGGGCGTGGTCTCGGTGATGTGGGGGATCTTCGTCATCGTCACCACCGAGATCCTGCCGATCGGGCTGCTGACCTCGATCGGGTCCGATTTCACCGTCACGAACGGGATGGCCGGGCTGATGATGACCATGCCGGGCTTCCTGGCGGCGGTCTCCGCTCCCCTGGTGACCGTGGCCACGGCGCGTTTCGACCGCCGACTGATGCTGTGCGTCTTCATGTTCCTGCTGGCACTCGCGAACTTCCTCGCCGCCGTGGCCCCCGACTACTGGCTCGTACTGGTCTCCCGGGTCCTGGTCGGGATCACGATCGGCGGCTTCTGGTCGATCGGAGCCGGGTTGGCCGAACGGCTGGTGCCGCCGGCCTCTGTCGGCAGGGCGACCGCTGTGATCTTCTCGGCCGTCCCGCTGGGGTCGGTCCTCGGGGTGCCGGCGGGCACGCTCATCGGGGATCTCGCAGGGTGGCGAACGGCCTTCGCCGTCATGGGGGCGCTGACCGTCGGCGTCCTGGTCATGCTGGTCTTGTTCGTGCCGCCGCTTCCCCCGGGCCAGGCCACTCGGCTGGGCGTGCTCAGCGGCCTGCTGCGCGGCGCCACCACCCGCTTCGCGCTCCTGCTGACGTTCCTCGTCGTGCTGGCCCACTTCGGTACGTACACCTACGTGACGCCGTTCCTGGAACAGGTCACCCACGCCAGCGGCGGTCTGATCACCACGTTCCTGCTGCTCTTCGGCGCCGCCGGCATCCTCGGCAACTGCCTGGGCGGCGCCTGGGTGGGCCGGTACCCGCGCACCGTCTTCGGGCTCGCGGCGGCCCTGATCGCCGCCGTGACCCTGCTGCTTCCCGCGTTGGGCCGCTGGGAGGCCGGCGCGGTGCCGCTGCTGATCGTGTGGGGCGTCGCGTACGGCGCCGTACCCGTCGCGTCGCAGACCTGGTTCGCCAAGGCGGCGCCGCACGCCCCGGAAGCGGCATCGGTCCTGTTCACCGCCTCGTTCCAGGCGACGATCTCCATGGGAGCGCTCGTGGGGGGAGTTCTCCTGGACCGCTCCTCCCCGACCTCGGTCATGGTGCTGGGCGGCTGCGTCGCGGTGCTCGCGGTCCTGGCGGCAGGGGCACACCTCGTCGGGCCGGGCCGCGCCGCTCGGCCCTGAACCCGCGGGCGGGTGGGCTCGATGTCGCGGCTGCCGTGCCGGCGCCGTTCCCTTCGCTCAACCCTCGTGCCGGCGGCGTTCCCTCCGCTCAACCCCCGTGCTGCTCGGGGCCGACGTCGAGGTCGCCCAGATGAGGCGTAGCTGGCCGATCTCGGCGACGTTCTTCATCAACTCGGCGTTCAGCCAGGCGACCATGTGGCCGACGGTGTTGTCCGGAGGGGCCTGCCACGGCAGCGCGGAGGTGGCGTCCAGGTCGGCGTCGGTGAGCCCGTCGAGGACCGTCAGCCACCGCGTCCGCAGGTCGCGGAGCCAGGCGACGGCCGCCGGACCGTCGCCCGGCCAGGTGATGTCGGTGCGCTCGCGGGGCGTACGTCCCTGTGCGTGGTCGATGGCGGTGCTCCACCACCAGCCGATGTGCCAGCTCACCCAGCCGATGGTGGGCACGGGGACGGGGTCGGGCTCGGTGTCGGCCCAGTCGGGCAGCCAGTTGCCGGCGGCGTCCGGGCGCACGGTCCAGGTCAGGTCGGTGGGCTCCCACAGGAACGCCTCGGGCGCGAGCCGCTCCAGGTGGTACTCGAACAGCGACCAGGTCATGTCGAACTGCCAACGCAGGAGTTCACGGCGCGGGTTGCTCATCGTGTGATCCTCGCATGCGGCCGTGTCCGCTTCCCGGGGAGGACGCCTGGAGCGTCTTTCCGGGGAGGACACCCGGAGTGTCCTCCCCGGGGAGGACCCCCGGAGCGCCCCGTTCCCCCGTCAGGGCCGGCGGCCTCGGCGCGTAACCCCCGCACGCACCACCCCAGCACCCTCCCGCGCTCCAACCCGGGCCGGCGGGGGCCTACGCCTGCGTCAACGGCCGTGCGGGCCACTCCCACCTTCCCGATCCACGGGACAGGCCAACCGCCGCTTGGCTACAGTCAGTCCGCCGTGGTGGGGCGCCGGGCGGAGGGCCAGGGTTCCGCGTGCCACGGTCGAATCCGGGGGGATCACGTGGAGATCGAGTTGGCCGACGCCGTCGCCGCTGTGCGCGACAGTCTCGTGGAGGCCGCGCGGCGCGGCGAGGGGCAGGACGTCACCTTCGACGTCGGCCCGATCGAGTTGGAGTTCCTGGTCGAGGTCCGCCGGGAGGCGCGGGCGGGTGGGGGGCTGCGCGCCTGGGTCGTCACCGCGGACACGGAGGGTTCCGCGGCGCGTAGCCGCAGCCACCGGGTGATGGTGACCCTCACCCCCCGGCGCGGCGACGGCCCGGTGCGCATCGTCGCGCAGGGGCAGGGGCAGGGGCAGGGGCAGGCGCAGGGCCCGGCGGCCGGCGCGTTCCCGGACGGCGGCGCTGCCGGCCGGCGGCCCAGGTGACGGGGCCCGTTTCCAGCGTTTGACGGTGGCATCGGTACGGAACGGGGGGCGTCCGGTGAGTGGTAACCGTGTGGTGCGGGTGGCGTGGGCGGACAACTGGGGGGCGGGGTACGAGATCGCGCCCGGGCTGGTGCTGACGGCCGCACACGTCGTGGGCGAGGTCGACTCACCGGTCGGCGTCGCCCGGATCGGGACGAGCGTCGACCATCCCGGGCTCGTCGTGTGGCGCGGGATGCCGGAGGGCGGCGGCGCCGGCGAGCACGCGTCCCACAAGGACGCCGCGCTGGTGCGTGTCACTTCGGAAAGCTGGGAGCCCGCCGGGCCGGCCCGGGTGTTGTGGGGGCGGATCGCCGGGGACAGCGCGTCCGTCGCGTGGCGCGCCACCGGTTTCCCGCACACCGAGCACCGCTCCCGCGAGTCGGAGCAGGCACGGGGCCACATCAGCCCCCTCAGCGGTCTGGTCGGCGGTGTGTACGTGCTGGACGGCACGACCTACCGGCCCAGGGGGACCGAGGATTCCGCCTGGAACGGGATGTCGGGAGCGGCCGTGCTGTGCGGCGAACTCGTGGTGGGCGTCGTCGTCGTCGACATCCCCGACCGCGTCCCGGCGCGGCTGGAGGCGGAACCGGCCGTCGTCCTCCTTGACGACGCGTCGTTCCTCGCCGCCCTGGACGCGCACGGGGCGCGCGGCCCGCACGTGCCCCAGCCCGTCGAGTACGCCGACCTCGCCGACCCCGACCACCACGCCGTCACGCGCCACCCTCCGCGCTCGGCCGTCGAGTTGCTCCACCCGGCGCGCGCGGTCGTGCCCTTCCACGGCCGCGCGGCGGAGTTGCGCGCGCTGACCGCGTGGACCGAACAGGCCGACAGCGAGGTCGCCGTCGTGCACGCCCCCGGCGGCCGGGGCAAGACCCGGCTGGCGGTGGAGCTGGCCCGAAGCCTCCAACCTCGGTGGTCCGTCATGTGGTTACGGCCCGGTGCCCAGCCGGGACACGACACGTGCGCGCCCGGGTTGCCCCTGCTCGTGGTGGTCGACGGGGCCGACGGCCGCGTCGAGGAGACGGGGGCCGTCCTGGACTTCACCGCGCGACACCGCGAGGCGCCGGTCAAGGCGCTCCTGCTCGCCCGCTCGGCCGGCGACTGGATCGAGGAGGTCGCCGGGGACTCCCTCCAGCGCGGCGCGATGCTCTCGACCGCGCTGGTGCGTGAACTCCCCGAACTGCCGCTGGGCGGTCTCGACGGCTACCGCAGCACCGCCCGCGCCCTGGCCCACGAGTTGGAGGCGCTCTCCGGTCACGACGGGCCGGCGTGGCGCGGGTTCGTCGCGCGCACCCCGCCGCCCCTTCCCGAGGGCACCCACGGCTCCCCGCTCACCCTGCACATGGCCGCCCTGGTGCACCTGCTGGACGCGGCGCAGGGAGTGGCGGCCAGCGCGGGAGACACCCAGGCCGTCGAGAAGCGGCTGCTCCAACACGAGCGGGCGCACTGGCGCGGCACCGCCCAGGCACACCGGCTCTGCCCTCCCCTGCTGTGGCGGACACTGGAGGACGCGGTGGTGGCGGTCGTGGCCCTGGGGCCGAGCGGGCCGCGCGAGACGACCGCCGTGCTCGCCCGCGTGCTCGGCACCGACCACGGCGGCGCGGCACCCGGTGGGCTGCGGGCCGTGCACGCCTGGGTGCGGGCCGCGCTCCTGGCCGACGGTGACGCCGTCGTACGCCTGCGGCCGGACCGGCTGGCCGAACGGCTGGTCGGCGAGCACGTCCGGGACAGCCCGGACCTGGTCGACGCGCTGCTGCCGGCCGCCACCGCCGACCAGGCCACCAGCTTCCTCGCCCTCGTCACCCGGGCCTGCGTACGGGACGCCGGCCCCGACACCGAAACGCTGACCGACTGGTGCCTGCGGCACCCGGCGGTGCTCGGCCCGGCGGCCGTCGCCCTGGCGTCCCGCCTGGAGGACCCGGCCCCGCTGCTGGCCGCGCTGGAAGCGCTCGTCGACCGCCCCGGTGTCGGACTCGACGAGTTGGAGCACCTGGCATCGGCCGTCCCGCCACACCCGTACCTGCTGGCCCCCTGGGTGCTGACCCTGCACCGGCGCATCGTCGCCGCCCACCGGCTGCGGGCCGCCACCGACCCGGCGGCGCGCCCCGGCCTGGCCGTCGCGCTGCGCGAGATCTCCAAACGCCTGTCGTCCGTGGGCGAGCGGGAGGAGTGCCTTGAGGCGGTACGGGAGGCGTACGACCTGTGGCGGGAGATCCCGCCGGACCACCCGCGCCACCAGGCCGAACGCGGAGCGTGCCGGGTCAACGCGGCCATCTTCCTCGCCGACGTCGAACGCCGGCGGGAGGCGTACGAGGCCGCGACGGAGGGCGTGGAGCTGTTGCGGGTCGCGCTGCGCCCGGACGACCCGGAGAGCCGGGTGGACCTGGTGAAGGCCCTGGACACGCGCGCGACGGCGGCGCGCCTGCTCGGCGACCACGACACGGCCTGGCGCGTGGTCGAGGAGAGCCGGCGACTGTGTGAGGCCCTGTGGGACGGCGACCCCGAGGCGCACGACTCCCTCATGGTGAACCACCTGAACAACCACGCCATCGTCGCGATGGAGTCCGGCCGCCGCGACATCGCCCTGGCGTCGACCCGCAGGGCGGTCAGGCTCCAGCGGCGGCTCGCCGACGATAACCCCGACGCCGAGTTGTCGGGCCTCGCCCTGGTCCTGGCCACCGCCTCCTCCGCGGCCCAGTTGGCCGGTTCGCACCGCGAGGCGCTGGCCGACATCCGCGAGTCCGTCGCCCTCCGCAGACGGCTCGCCGAGGCGCGCCCGCGCGCGGACCTGGCGAACAGCCTCAACAGCCTCGCCATCGACCTGGGCAACCTGGGGAACCTCGCCGAGGCGCTCGACGCCGCCGAGGAGTCGGTGGCGCTCTACCGCGACCTGGTCGACGGGCGACCACACATCCACACCCCCCGCCTGGCACTGGCCCTCAACACCCTCGCCACGCAACGCCAGGCCAACGGCTACCGCCTTCGGGCACAGCGGGTCGCGAGCCAGAGCGTCCACCTCTTCCGCGAGCTGGCCCGCGCCGAACCCGACGGCTTCCGCAACCTCCTGGCCATGTCCCTCACCACTCTCGCCGGCACGCTGCGGTCCGAGGACGGGACGCCACTGGAGACGGCTCGCGCGATCGACCACTTCCGGGAGGCCGCGGACATCCTGCGGGAGCTGGCCGACTCCGCGCCCGCGGCCCACCTGCCGGACCTCGCCGGCTGCCTGAACAACCTGGCGGGTGCCCACCTCGCACTCGGCGACCCCGCCGCGGCCCTGGCGACGGTCCGGGAGTCCATGGCGGTCAACAGCGGGGCGGAGCGGGACCTGCCGGCGGCCTTCGCCGAACCGATGCTCAGGAACTGGCTGACCGCCATGCGCATCCACTACGACCTCGGGGACCTCGAGAACGCGCTCGAAGCCGCCGAGGAGGCCCTGCGCCGGCTGCGTACGCTGTCCGTCGAGGCGCCCCTGCGCTACGAGACCGACCTGTGGAGCGTCCTGGCGACCACCGGGGAGCTGCTGTGGATCGGCGGGCAGCACGAGGAGTCCGTCAGGCGGTCCCGCGAGGCGCTGGACATCAGGGACGGCTGGGTCCGGCGGGGCGACGGCGAACAGCGCCGGGAGCACCGGGCCGAGCAGGCCGGCGACCTGGAACGGCACGTGCGGCGGCTGTGGTGGCTCGGCCGCACCACGGAAGCGGCCTCGACCGCCGCCGAGCTGTGCGCGCACCGGCGCGCGGAACACCAGCGCCTGGGCGACGAGGCCGCCGGGCTCGCCCTGGCCCTCGCCGAGGCGCTGCACGCCGAGATGCTGGACGCCTGCGGTCGCCGGCGGGAGGCCCTGGCCCCGGTGGAGAGCGCCCTCGCCGGGCTCCGCGCCCGCCATGCCGGTGACCCGTCCGGCCTGCGCGCCGAACTGTCGACCGTGCTCCTGCGCCGGGCCGGCCTGCTGTGGCGTACCGGCGACCCGGCGGCGGCGGTCGCGAGCGTCGAGGAGGCGCTCGCGGTCGCCCGCACCGACGCCGAACCGCCACTTGCCGACGCCACGGTGGGGGACGCCCTGCTGCAACGAGCCGTGTTGCGCTTCGAGGTGGCCGCCGCCTCCGACACGGCCGCGCCGGAGGCCGCCCTGCCGCTGTTCGCCGAGGCCGTCGAGTTCTGCGCTGCGCTACCCGACGACACCTGGGGCACGGCGCTGCGCGCCGGGTCGCTGCACGCGTTCGCCCTGTGCGCGGCGGCCGTTCCGGGCAGCCGGGAGGAGGCCGTCGCCGCGAGCGAGGAGGCCGTACGCGTCCTGCGCGGCCTCGGCGACGGGCCGGCTCCGCTGGGGTTCGTGCTGACCGAGTTCCTCGCCGGGCAGGCCCGGGTGCTCGCCCTGACCGGGCAGGCGCGACGGGCCACGGAGGTGGCGCGGGAGGCGGTCCGGCGGGCGCGTGAGCACGCGGCCGGGGAGCCCCACACCCACCGGGAACTGCTCGCCCACGCGCTGGCCAGCCTCGCCCGCGCCCGGTTGGCGGCGGGCGACCGCTCCGACGCCGCCCGCGCCACGTCGGCCGAGGCCGTCAGCCTGTTCCAGGACCTCCTCGCGGAAGAGCCCCTGGCCATGGCCCGGCACGCGAGCGAGGCGCGGGAGGTCCACGACCTGCTGCACGCGGGCCGCGCGGGAGCGGCGGAGGAACCGGTTCCGTCACCCTGAGCGCTGAGCGGGCGCTGTGCGGTCGGGCGGCGCCTGGTCGGGCGGCGCGTGGTCGGGTGCCGCCTGGACGGCGTCGGGGCCGGTGGCTGAACCGCGTACCCGCGCCGCGCAGCACACCGCGCGCCAGGCGGAGTGCCAGGCGGTGGCCTCAGCCGACGGGAGCAGGTTGGCGCAGAAAACCGAGCAACAGGTCCGTGGTGTCGGACGGCCGCTCCAGGCTGGGCAGGTGTCCGGCCCACGGCAGTTCCACGTGGTCGGCGTGCGCGAGCAGGCCCGGCAGCCGGGCGGCGATCTGGCGGAAGTCGGTCACGTCGTGCCGGCCCGACACGGCGAGGCAGCGGGCCTCGATCGCCGTCAGGTCGATCTCCGCCTGGAGCGGCCAGAACTCCTCGTCGACGGCCAGTTGCACCTCGAAGGCGTGCCGCTGCATCCGGCGTACCGCTTCCCGGGCGGCCTCGTCGGCCTCCGGGCCCAGCCAGGTGTCCACCATCAGTTCCGTCGCGCCGGCGACGTCCCCCGCTTCGAGCAGCGCGTCCTCGCGCGCACCGATCGCCCGCAGGTCGGCCGAGGGCTCGTGCCCGGGAAAGGCGGAGCACAGCAGCGCCATGGCGCTCACCCGCTCCGGCCACCGCGCGGCGACCTCCAGGGCGACCCGCCCGCCGTACGAGGACCCCACCAGGGCCACCCGCTCGATCCCCAGGCTGTCCAGGAGGTCCAGCACGTCGTCGGCGTTGCTGTGGGGCCGGTCCGGAGCGGGGGTCTCGCCGAAGCCCCGCAGGTCACAGCGGACCAGTCGGTAACCGGCATCGATCAGGGTTGGCCACTGTGCGTCCCACATCCGCCGGTCACACACCCCGGAATGCAGCAACAACACCGCGGGACCGTCGCCGGCCACGTCATGAGAGAGAGTCATCCGGCAGACCCTACGCAGTAACCCTTCGTGGCGCCTCCCGGTAACGCCGCCCGCCCGACCCGGCCCCACCTCCGGGGCCAGCCCAGCCCGTCCAACCCACCTGCCCACCCGTACCGACACACCCGGACCGACCCACCCAGGTCGACCCACCCAGTGACCAATCCAACGCGGCGCTCCGGCGGGTCGCCGGGCCTGTCAGACTGCTTGGTATGGACATCCTCCGGAGGAACAACGTCACCGTCGCCGGCAACCCGCAGGGCCCCACGGTCGTGCTGGCCCACGGGTTCGGCTGTGACCAGAACATGTGGCGGCTGACGGTGCCCGCGCTGGCCGACGCCTACCGCCTCGTGCTCTTCGACTACGTGGGGTGTGGCCGCTCGGACCTCACCGCCTTCTCCGAGGAGCGCTACGCCTCACTGGAGGGTTACGCTCGGGACGTGGTGGAGGTGTGCGAGGCACTCGACCTGCGGGACGCGACCTTCGTGGGGCACTCCGTCAGCTCGATGGTCGGCGTGCTGGCGGCGGAGACGGCTCCGGAGCGGATCGGTTCGCTGGTGATGGTCGCGCCGTCCCCCCGGTACGTCGACGACGAGGGCTACCACGGCGGGTTCAGCGCGCAGGACATCGACGAACTGCTCGCGTCCCTGGAATCGAACTACCTGGGCTGGTCGGCGGCGATGGCTCCGGTGATCATGGGGCACCCGGACCAGCCCGAACTGGGCGAGGAGCTGAAGAACAGCTTCTGCGCGACCGACCCGGACATGGCCCGCGTGTTCGCCCGCACCACGTTCCTGTCCGACACCAGGGACGACCTCGGGCGGGTCAAGATCCCGACGCTGGTCCTCGAATGCGTTCAGGACGTGATCGCGCCCCGGGAGGTCGGCGCCTTCGTGCACCAGGCGATCCCCGGTTCGACGCTGGTCACGCTCGACACGACGGGTCACTGCCCGCACCTGTCCGCGCCCGAGGCGACCAACGAGGCCATCCGTGACTTCCTGGCCGGCCTACCTCGTTGACCAGCACCGACCAGCAGCCAGAGCCACACGAGTCCGAAGACGAAGGAGCCCCCGACATCCAGAGCCACCGCGACTCCACGCCGGACGCGGCCTTCGCCGCGTTGCTGGAAGACAGCGCCGAGGAACTGTACGAGGCAGCGCCCTGCGGCTACCTCTCCACGTTGATGGACGGCACCATCGCGAAGATCAACACCACCTTGCTGGACTGGCTCGGCCTGGAGCGGGACGCGGTGCTGGGCCGGATGCGGTTCGCCGACCTGCTGACCGTGGGCGGCAAGCTGTACCACGAGACGCACTTCGCTCCCCTGTTGCGGATGCAGGGTGACATCAGCGGCATCGCCATGGAACTCAGGTGTGCCAACGGCGACCGGATGCCCGTGCTGGTCTCCTCGGTGGTCAAGCACGGCGAGAGCGGCGAGCCCCTCCTCATCCGCACCACCCTCTTCGACGCCCGGGACCGCCGCGCGTACGAGGAGGAACTGCTTCGCGGACGCAAGGCGGCCGAGGAGGCCCGCAGGCAGGCGGAGGCCGACCGCGCTCGGCTCCAGGACGCCCTCACCGTGTTGCAGAAGTCCCTGCTGCCCGACACCCTGCCGACGATCCCCGGGGTGGAGACGGCGGCCCACTACCACATCGCATCCCCGGACCGGCTCGGCGGCGACTTCTACGACGTCTTCCCCCTCGACGGCGAACGCTTCGCCTTCTTTCTCGGCGACGTGTGCGGCAAGGGGCCGCAGGCCGCCGCGGTCACCTCGCTGACCCGCTACACCCTGCGCGCCGCCGCCCTGCACGACGCCGACCCCGCCGCGGCCCTGGCCACGCTGAACACCGTGCTGCACGACCGCTACACCGGCAGCGGGGACCCGCGCTACTGCACCGCCATCTTCGGCATCCTCACCCCCGGTGCCAGCCCTGGACGGCTCAGCGTCCACCTCGCCTCGGGCGGCCACCCTCCGGCCGTCGTCCTGCGCGCCGACGGCACAGCCGCCTTCCTCCCCACCCCGGGCGGCCTCCTCGTCGGTGTGCTGCCCGACGCGCACTTCGCCACCGCCGAGACCGTCCTCACACCCGGCGACACCCTCCTGCTCTACACGGACGGGCTCACCGAGGCCCGCACCGGCACCGACCGCACCAGCCTGTACGGGGACGAGGCCCTGCTGGCCTTCGCCGCCGACCACGCCGGCAAGTCCGCCGTGGACGTCATCGGGGCCCTGACCGACCTGCTCGCCAGCTTCGGGGACGGCCTCGACGACGACACCGCCCTGCTCGCGCTGGGTGTCCCACCCCTCACCGCGCGGCCCTGACCCCGGCCCTCCTCCCCCTCCACTCCGTGATGCCACTCCCACCTGAAGAACAGCCCGTGAGCATGCTGAAGATCACCGCCCGAGACGCCGCGACCGGCCCCGTCCTGGAGGTTTCCGGTGACCTGGACTACCGCGACGCCACCCAGCTCAGGGAACGCGTCACCGCGACCGTCCTGCAACCGGGCCAACGCCTGATCCTGGACCTGAGCGGCCTGGAGTTCTGCGACTCCAGCGGCATCAGCGCCCTGATCGCGGCCCACCACCACGCGACCACCCTGGGGGCGAACGTCGCCCTGGCGGCCGTACCCGCTCCCACCCTGCGCATCCTGCGTCTCATCGGGTTGGACACCATCATCCCCCTCCACCCCGACAGCGACCCCGGCGCCCTCGCCTGACCAGCGGCAAGGTCACGTCGGGAGGCAGGCCGAGTCAGGGACGGACCAGCGGGAGGAAGATCGTGTCGACGATCTCCTCGATCACCTCGGGCGCGACGGGCCGTAGCGTCATCATCGTCTCGCCGCGCAGCAGGTCGAACGGGAGCGAGGCGATCCGTGGCGTGAGCTTGGCCGGGTCGATCTCGCCGCGCCCGATGGCGCGTCGCATGATCTCGTCCCGTCCGGAGCGGCGCCCGGCGACGAACATCTCGCGCAGGTCGGCGAAGCTGGACTCGGCCTCGGCGAAGTAGTCGACGAGCAGCAGGCTGAGTTGGGTGAGGAACGGCCCCCGCGTCTCGCTCAACTCGGTGAGGGTGGCGATCAGGTCGCCGCGCAGCGACCCGGTGTCCGCCGGCGGGGCCAGTTGCGCGTCGTTGCGGCGCACGACCGCCGCCTCCACCAGCTTCTGCTTGTCCGCCCAGCGCCGGTAGAGCACCGGCTTGCTGGTGCCGGCCCGCCGGGCGACGGAGTCGACGGTCAGGTTCGCGTACCCCCGCTCGCTCAACTCCTCCCAGGCCGCGTCCAGGATCGCCGCCTCCAGCGCTTCGCCCCGCCGTCGTCCCACAACACTCCTTAGAACCTTTGACGTTTCTTATCGGCGCACCCTACTCTGACGAATAAGAAACCAGAACGTACCCTAAGAGCCTTCGCGTGAGCCTTCGTCAGAGCCTGGACGAGCGCCCCGGGCGCCGCCGCCCGCGTAGTCGCCCCCTCCGCACCCACCTCCGGTCGTGCCGGCACCGTCGCGGCCCCGGAGTAAGGAGCCCTTCATGCAGCAGAGCAGCACCGGAAGCGCGGATGCCGGGCCGCACACGAGATGGAACGGGCGACTCATCGGCCTGGTGGCCGTCCTGGCCCTGGTGAACTTCGTGGTCGACTCGGCCATCGCCGCGCCGCTGCTCGTCCTGCCGGAGATGCTCGACCACTTCGACACCGACCAGGCGGCGTGGCTGAACGCCACCGCGATGCTGGCGGGCGTGATGTGGGCGCCCCTGCTCGGGAAGAGCGCCGATATCCACGGAAAGCGCCGGGTGCTCGTGTTGACCCTGCTGCTGAGTTGCGCCGGCGCCCTCTTGTGCGCCGTCGCTCCCAGCGTCTGGTTATTCGTGCCGGGCCGCATGCTCCAAGGAGCGTCGCTGGCGGCCGTGTTCCTCGCCGTCGCCATCGTACGGAGCGTCTGCGCGCCCCGCATCGGGATGCTGATCGTGGGCATCGTGACCTCCGGGTCCGCGGTGCTCAACATCGCGTCCCGGTTTCTCATCGAAGACATGGCCAGGGAGTTCGGATTCCAGGTCCTGTTCCTCGTATCGGCCTTCGTCGCCGTCGCCATGGCCCTTTGCGTGCACCGCTTCGTCCCCGAATCCCTCGTCAGGACGCCGGGCACCATCGACGTCGGCGGCGCCCTTCTCCTCGGCGGAGGACTGGCGGGCGTGCTCGGTTATGTCAGCCTGGGATCGGACCTCGGTTGGCTCGCCGTCGGCCCGCTGACTCTCCTCGTCGGTGGCGGCGCGGCGCTGGCCCGGTGGTCTCTCTTCTCCAGCCGAAAACCCCAACCCCTGATCGACGTTCGGGATCTCGGCCGGCCGTTGGTGCTGACACTTCTCGTCGTCTTTCTCGGCGCCGGTTCGTACCAGAGCACCCTGCAACTCGTTCCGCTCATCAGCGACGTCTCGGCCGATCAGGATCTCGGATACGGACTGGCCGGCCAGGGAACGGTGGCGCTCCTGCTCTCGGCGCCGGGGCTGGGCGTCACGCTCGGCGGCCCGGTGGCCGGCTGGCTCACCGCACGCGTCGGGCCGGCCAAAACCCTGGCCGGGTCGGTCGCGCTCGGAACGGTGGCCACCATCGGCATGTTCCTCGGCGTTTCCCACCTCTCCGCCGCGCTCTGCTTCACCTTCCTGCTGGGCGTCACGGTGGGCGGGCTCGGAACGTCCGGCTTCACCATGGCGGGCAGCCTGGCGCCGGCCGAACGTCAGGGAATCGTGTCCAGCCTGGTGATGGTCATGGTCTCGGTCGGTTCGGTGGTGCTGAACTTCGTGGGCGCGGCCGTGCTCAAGTCGACCGCCGTGGACGTCGACGGAGAATGCATGAACTCGTCCACGGGCGTTCTCAGTTACCTCGCGATCGCCTGCGGCGCCTTCGCCAGCGCCGCGGTGCTGGTCTTCCTCCTCGTACGCGCCACCCGCCCGGGCTCCCCTTCGCCGTCGCCCGACCGGAACCGCGACCACGACCACGACCTCGGACGGGACGCGGTCGCCGGGAATCCGTGAGCAGGCCGAAAAGAAACCGCCAGCAGAATCCGACAGTTTCGTCGCGGGCCAGGTGCTACCGAATGGGCCCGCGCATCTCTCATCACACGTCGAGGAGTTGACGCATGGGCACACGCACGACGTCGCAGGGCACGGTCCTGGTTTCCGGCGCGAGCATCGCGGGAGCCGCCGTGGCGTTCTGGCTGCACCGGTACGGATACGCGGTGACCGTGGTGGAGAAGTCCGCCGGAGTGCGGAACGGCGGATATCCGATCGACGTACGGGGCACCGCCGTGGGGGTGGCGCGCCGCATGGGAATACTGCCGCGCCTTCGGGAGGCGCACATCGCGTCACGGCGGTTGACCTTCCTCCACGCCGACGGCAGCACGGTCGCCTCGGTGCGCCCCCAGGCCGTGGCCGGCGGCGTCGAGGGACACGATGTCGAGGTCCCGCGCGGGGAGTTGACCAGAGTTCTGTACGGGGCCGTGAGGGACGAGGTGGAGTTCGTGTTCGACGACTCCATCGACACGCTCACGGACCACGGGCACGGCGTCGACGTCACCTTCCGCAGCGGCGTCCGGCGCGGCTTCGACCTGGTCCTGGGCGCGGACGGGCTGCACTCGCGCACCCGGGAACTCGTCTGCGGCCCGGAGCGGCCATTCCACCACTACCTGGGGTACTGCTTCGCCATCTTCACGATGCCCAACACCCTGGGGCTCTCCCACGAGGCGCTGATCTGGAACACCCCCGGTCGAGCCGCCGCGCTCTACGCGGTCCGGGACAGCGCGGAACTCCACGCGTTCCTCACCTTCGCCCACCCGCGACCGCCGTACGAGGCCCTTCGCGACCCCGCGGCACAACGCGAACTCGTCGCCGCCACCTTCGCCCACGACGGATGGGAGATACCGGAAATGGTGGCCGCGATGCACCGCGCCACCGACCCGTTCTTCGACACCGTGAGCCAGATCCGCATGCCGCGCTGGTCCAGCGGTCGCACGGCATTCCTCGGCGACGCCGCCTACGCCCCGTCGTTCCTCACCGGCCAGGGCTCCAGCCTCGCCCTCGTCGGCGCCTATCTGCTCGCCACATCGCTGGCCACCCACCGCGGCGACCACACCGCCGCCTTCGCCGCCTACGAACGCGAAGCCCGCGCGTTCGTCGAACTCAACCAGGCGCAGGTCGCCACGGGAGACGCCGCGCTCTTCCCCACCACCACCGAAGCCCTGGAAAAGCGCGACCAGAAACTCCGCGGCCTCACCACCACGCCCCCGAGAACCGGCCGCCCGGCCCACACCGCCCTCACCCTTCCCGACCCCGCCGATGCCGGCGGGCCGGCTTCACCGGCTCATCCAGCCACGTCCCACTGACCCGGCCCAGGGCCTGCCCGAAAAAGCACACCGGACAGGCCCTGGGCCCGAAAGGGAAAGCAGGGGACGCGCATGACCGCCCCGGGCTTGACCACCCAGGTTCAGTGCTTGAGGGTGAAAGTGAAGCCGTCGGAGAGCTTGCCGGTCAGCCGTACGCCCGAAACGAGCTTGCCCGCCACGATCAGCCGCTCGACCTCGGCCCGCGAAAGACCGCAGCCTTCGGCGATCAGCCGCACCGGCCGGACGGGAATCCGCGCCGCGAAACGCACCTCGACATCGATCACCTCGCGGTCCAGGTAATCCGATTCCCCCGTATCGAGGCGCCAGGCATCATCCCAATCCAGGGCGATCCGATCGCGGCGCCGTACCACCGGGTCCCGCAGCAACTCGGCCGCCAACCCGGGATCGTTGCCGTGCAGCCGAGCCAACAACGCGGGTCGTACGGAACGCACGTTCACCCGCTCCAGAACAGGGAGCTTCACTGTCGCCCCGCACCCCGTACAGAACGCGAGGAGCCAGGCGTCGAGGAGTTTGTGGTGGGCGTTGACGCGAAATTTTCCGTTCGCCCGCAATCGCTCGGACGCGCACGTGTGGCAGCGTCGGACAATGAGCGGCAGGCAGGTGGGCATGACCACCCAACTGGTGAGCACAGAAGTACACCGATTTCAGTGAGAAGTCCGCAGCAAAAGGAGCGCGGCACGCACAGGGCGTGACGCGCGACGATTCAGCGCTCGGGAGGTCTCACAGGGTGTACAACGGCATGTCCTTGCCTGGACGACGTGTTTCCGCCGACACGGTAGGGGCCGATACCGAAGCCGTTCCACTGGTTTTCCGGTAGCGCCGCGCCGCGCGTTCCAAGACCGGCGGTCGCTTGACCCTCACGCGGCGTGATGCCGCATTCTCAGGGGCGTGGAAGAGCACCTGACCGTGGGGCGCGTGGCCGAGTTGGCCGGGGTGAGCGTCCGCACGCTGCATCACTACGACGAGATCGGCCTCGCCCAGCCGTCCGCGCGGACCTCGGCCGGCTACCGGGCCTATTCAGCGAGCGACGTGGAGCGACTGCGGGAGGTACTCGCCTTCCGGCGGCTGGGCTTCGGCCTGCGCGAGATAGCCGACCTGGTGGACGACCCGCACACCGACGCGGTCGCGCGCCTGCACCGACTGCGCGGCCTGCTCTTGGACCAACGCGACCGCGCGGCCGCCATGGTCACCGCCATCGACAAGGAACTGGAGGCACGGGCCATGGGAGTCCGGACGACGTCGGAGGAGCGACTGCACCCCTTGGGCGCGCGGTTGTACGAGAACATCGGGTCCGCCTATCCGGCGACGCGGCGCACCGAGCCGCGGATCGCCGCGCAGGTCTGGCAGGCGCTCGGGGACGCGCGGACGGTGCTGAACGTGGGCGCCGGCACCGGCTCGTACGAGCCACCGGACCGGGACGTGATCGCGGTGGAACCCTCGGCGGTCATGCGGGCCCAGCGCCCCGAGGGATCGGCACCGTGCGTGGCCGCCGCCGCGGAGCGGCTGCCGTTCCCCGACCGGTCCTTCGACGCGGCCATGGCGTTCAGCACCGTGCACCACTGGCGGGACCCGATCGCCGGGCTGCGCGAGATGCGACGGGTGGCCCGGCGCGTCGTGGTCTTCACGCACGACGCCACCGACGCCGGCTGGCGCGACCGCTTCTGGCTCAGCCGCGACTACCTGCCCGAGGTCGGCCACCTCGTCGCCGGCCGCCCCTCGGTGGACCAACTGGCCCGCGCGTTCGGCGCGCGCCTGGAGCCGGTCCTCATCCCGTGGGACTGCGCCGACGGCTTCTTCGAGGCGTACTGGCGCCGCCCCGAGGCGTACCTGGAGGAGCCCGTACGCCGCGCGATATCCGTGTGGACCCGCGTCGGCCCGGAGGCCGAGCGGCGGGCGGTGGCCGCGCTCCGCGAGGACCTGTCATCGGGCCGCTGGGCCGAGCGCAACCGCCACCTGGTCGACCTGGACGCGGCGGAGCTGGGCCTGCGGCTGCTCGTCGCCTGACCGGGGGCGCGCGGGGCCGCAGGGCTGTCCGTGCGGGCACCGGCCGCGCTGGGCTCGGCCCCAGGTCCTGCCGGCCGGCTCCTTGATGGTGCGGTTGATCCGGTTGAAGAAGTTGGTCAGCGCGATCTCCAGGGTGATCGCTCCGACCTCCTCCTCGGTGAAATGGGCGCCGGCCTCCTCCCAGATCTCGTCGGTGACGCCCGCCGCGCCGTCCTGTAGCCGGGTGGCCGCCTCCGTCAGCGCCAGGGCCGCGCGCTCCGCTTCGGTGGAGAACGGCGCCTCGCGCCACGCCGCCACGTTGTGCAGCCGCTCGTCGGTGTCGCCGGCCTTCACTCCCGCGGCGGCACCGGCGTGGACGCACGCCGAACAGCCGTTGATCTGGCTGGCGCGCAGGTGGACGAGCGCGAGCAGCTTCGGGTCCACGCCCCCGGCGGCGACCGCCTTGTGGAGGTCGCCCCCATCCTCGGCAGGTCAGCCGACGCGACCAAGATGCTCACCAGCCGCGCCCGCAGGAAGGCGCGGGCCGCCCGGCGGCCGGAAGGCCCCGGACGGCACCAGCGCGAGGTGGTCCGGGCCTTCCTGGCCGCGGCCGGCGAGGGCCGGTTCGACGAGCTGCTCCGGGTCCTGCACCCCGAGGTGACGTTCACCGCCCACACCCCGGACGGCCCGTTCGTCACGATCGGAGCCACCGAGGTCGCCACCCGCGCGCGCCTGGCCGGCAGCGCGGCACGCGGACACGCGGCGACCGTCAACGGCCTCCCCGGCGTCATCTCCTGGCACGAGGACGGCACCCCGCTCTCCCTCCTCGCGTTCACCGTCGCGGATGGCCGCATCACCGACATCACCGCCGTCGTCGACCCGGCCACACTCGCGCTCCTGGACCTGCCGCGCCCGGTGTGAGTCCTCGCTTCGCCGTGGCGACCGGGCCCTCAGCCGGCCCGCACCCCCACCCGCCCGGCGGCCACGATCGCCTCGGCCAGCGCGTCCGGCTGGGACAGGAAGGGCGAGTGGGAGCAGTCGAGTTCGGTGACCTCGGTGGGCGTGGCCGAGACGGTGTCGATCTCCTTGACGAAGCGATACTGCAAGGTCGCGGGGATCACGTTGTCCCGGCCACACACCACGTACGCGTGCGGCACGCTGCCGTAGCGCTCCTGGGTGACGGTCAGGGGCTCCAGCGGAATGCCCGCCGGCCCGTCCGTGCTCAGCAGCGCGATGGTGGCGTCGGCCGTGCGGTCGTCGACGTCGTTGTAGAAGGTCTCCTTGATCTGGTCGCGCCGCTCCGGGTCGCCGAAGTCGATGCGGGCCGCGCCCACCACCATCGGATCGGCCGCGAGGTGCCGGCTCACCATCTCGCCCGCGTTCTCCGGACAGGTGTTGTAGTAGCCCGCCGGCGCCCCGCTCACCGGGGCGAACGCGGAGACGTAGACCAGGCCGGCCACGAGTTCGGGGACCAGCTCGGCCACGGCGGTGGCGACCACGCCGCCCATGCTGTGGGCCACCACGAGGACGGGTTGGCCGCCGCCGACGGTCCGTATCTGCTCGGCGAGTACGGCCGCCGCGGACGACGCGGTGACCGCCGCCACCGGCGACGGCTCGGTGGCGAACGACGCCGTGTCGAACGGCCGCGCCCAGCGGGCGCGCGGCGCGGGGCCGCGCAGCCCGTGCCCCTCCAGATCGACCGCGACCGACGGCACGCCCCGCGCGGCCAACCGCTCGACCACCGGGCTCCAGCACCAACTGCCGTGCCAGAAACCGTGTACCAGGACCACGGGCAGGGAGTTGTTCATGCTCTCCTCTAACGGTTCGTGTGGGGTGGGCACCGACCGGCAGCGTAGACCGCGTTGATGTTGGTGCGGCAGATGGTCACACCCGCGACGCCGGTCGACACCCGGCAACTGGCCGGTCGACGCGCGTCGTTGGAGCGCCGGGCGCGGCGATCCGCTACGGGCTCACGCGTCACCCCGGACTCGGGCGTGCGGATGCCTGTCGTGCCAGCCGTCCGCGTGCCGCGACAGCAGCGCGCCGTCGAACGACACGAGCGTGGGCTGTGCGGAGTGGGACAGCCTCCCCGTGGGGATGACCGGCGCTGGCGACAGGCTCATGGTCAACATCATCGCCTGGCACGGGGAAGGGTTCCACACCCCGCCCGGGCGCGTGCGTGGACCGGTGGCTGGTGAGGGTGGCCGGTAAGTTCGCCCCCAGGGTCACCCCGGGGGCCGGGCCTTCTTCCCGAGGATCGGGCAGGCGGATTCCGTCGCCGAAGCGGAGGTCGCGGGCGCCCCGGCCGGGCCGCCGAGCTGACGCAGGATCTCCACCGAGAGCAGGTCCTCTCTGCCCTTGAAGGCGTCGGCGACCACCGGGTCGGTCGGCAGGACCATTTCGGCCGAGACGTTGTCCGCGACGATCCTGGCGAGATTGTCCAGGGCGACGGAGATGGGGTCGCGCGGGATCTCGACGGTCGACAGGTCGATGAGATGGGTGGCGACCTTCGCCGGATTCATGCACCGCCTGATGATGATCGAAGCCTGGTTCGCCTCGGATGTCGTCCAGATCGACAGCACGACCGTGTACAGGTCCTTCCACTGCTCGTCGCCGACCGTCGCCCGCCACTTCCGCATGAGACCTTCCACCCCGGAGATCTGGGCCGAGGCCGCGTACTCCATGGTGGTGCGGATGCTCGGGTACGTCGCGGCGGAGAACCTCGTGAACGACGCCATGTCGAAGGTTTCGTCTCTCACGGAATCGCGGACGAACGTGAGTGACTCGTCGAGGATCTTTCGACAGGACAGTTCCAACTTCCGTGGCAGGTGGGCGTTCACGAGCTGCCGACGCGCGGTGGTGAGCGTGGTGGCGTACTCCTGGAGGGGGCCGATCCAGTCGACCGACCCAGGCCCCCTGAACGCGACCATGTCCAGGTCGTGTGGGTCGATGCGGCTGGCGTTGGGGAGGTTGGGCACGGTGTCGCTGACGTACGCGGCGAGGATCGAGAAGAGGCCCTGGGGTACGTGGCTGATCGACTTCGCCAGCTCGAACAGCTCCGGCACCGGGCAGATGGTCTCGGGTGGGCTTCCGTCGCGGATGAGCGTGAATCTTCCGCCCGTGGCGTCGTTCTGGACGACGATCACGGGACTCAGACGCGTGCTCAGTTCGGACTTGAGGGCGGCGTAACTGGCACGCATGCCGACGTTGGCCGCCCGGATCGCGTCACGGGCCCGCGCCTCGGCGTGCGTCACGCCCGCGGCTGACGGTGCGGGGGCGGTGGTGGCGGCTGCGGCCGGGGTGGTGCCGAGGAGCGTCGTGGCTCCGATCGCGGACGTGGCGTCGATGAATGCCCTGCGGGTGACCACGGCCGGGGACGGAGCCGGATCACCGCCGCCGGAACAGATACGCCCCACACAACCCCCCGATCACCGCCACCGCGGCCAGCGCCAGCCACAGCGGCATGGTGACCTCGGGGATCAGCAGGCGGATCTTGACCTGGCGGGTGTTCTCGAAGATGAAGATCAGGCCGAGGACGCCCAACACGAGGAGGGCGATCCTGCCGGGCGTGAAGAACTCGTGTGTGCGCCCGCCTGCGCCGGTGTCCGGCCTTGTCTTGGGACTCATGACGCGCCCTTCCCTCGAACATCGGACCGCCCCGCACGTCCGGTGGCGTCCCGTCGCGTCCGGCCACGTCCGGTCACGCCTGGAGTGCGGCTTACCTCCCAGCATGCGGCGCGGCCGGCGGCGCGCACCGCGTGGCGGCGGGGCGTAGGCCAGACGGGTGAGGGGTGGGCGGGGAAAGGCCCAGGGGCGCGCCCGCTCGCGCGCCCCTGGGGGTCTGGCCACTCGGCGTGCTCAGGCGCTGCCGGTCGGCCACTCCCGTATCGCCGCCGCGACCACCGCGAGCGCGTCCGGCTGGGTGAGCTGGGGGTGCAGGCAGTCGATGTCGTGGTTGACCAGGCGGCCGGTGACGTAGGGCTGCCACGCGTCGCGGGTCAGCCAGTCCTCGGGGCGGGGGGCGGCGGCCGTGAAGAACAGGACGTCGCCGTCGAAGGCGCGGTGCTCGTGCTCGCGCATCAGGGTCGCGTTGTTGACCACGATGTCCACGACCGCCGAGAGGGTGTACTCCGGCAGGCTGGCCAGCGCGCTGCCCTCGCGGCGCAGCGTGTCGAGCACCTGCTCGCGGGTGAGCGCGCGGCCCTCCTGGATGTCGAAGCCGGCCATCCGCAGCAGCGCGCGCGGGGCGTCCGCCTGGGCCGGGATGGCCAGGTCGCGCCACTGGTCGGAGGGGTAGGCGTCCATGAGGGCCAGCAGTTCGACGCGCTCCCCCGCCTCCTGGAGGCGGACGGCCACGGTGTGGGCGACGACCCCGCCGACCGACCAGCCGAGCAGCCGGTAGGGGCCGTGGGGCTGGACGGCGCGGATGTGGTCGAGGTAGTCGGCGGCCATCTCCTCCATGGTGGCGGGCAGCGGCTCGGGGGCGGTCAGGCCGCGGGCCTGGAGCCCGTACACCGGCTGGTCGGGGCCGAGCGGGGCCAGCAGGCCCGCGTAGCACCAACTGATGCCGCCCGCCGGGTGGAAGACGAACAGCGGGGGCCTGGCGCCGCCGGGGCGCAGCGGGAGCAGGACGCCCAGCGCGTCGTCCGCGGCGCCGGCGCCGCCCTCGCCCTCGGCGGCGGCGCGCAGCCGCTCGGCGAGCGCGGCGGGCGTGGGGGCCTGGAAGAGGGTGCCCAGGGCGAGTTCGACGCCCAGCGTCTCGCGGATGGCGGCGACGAGTCGCATGGCGAGCAGCGAGTTGCCGCCGAGGTCGAAGAAGCTCTCCTCGACGCCGGCCTGGTCCACGCCGAGCGCCCGCGCGAACAGCCGGGTCAGGGTCTCCTCGCGGTGGCTGCGCGGGGCGCGGCCGGGTCCCGTGGTGGCGGCCGGGGGCGCGGGGAGCGCCTTGCGGTCGAGCTTGCCGTTGGGGCTCAGCGGAAGCGCGTCCAGAACGACGATGGCGCTCGGCACCATGTAGTCGGGCAGCCGCGCCGCGAGGTGCTCCCGGAGCAGGGCGGGGTCCGGGCCGCGGCCCACATCCGGCGTCCCCTCGGGGACAGCGGCGCCTGTGCGCCGGGCTCGGGCGGCAGCGTCGGGCCCCACATGACCGGCCCGCTCCGGCGCCGTCGGCGCGGCAGCCACGTGCGTGCTCTCATCGCTCCCCATCGCTGGACGGTCGGCCCCGGCGGCGGCATCCGCCGGAGCCGACCGCCCGGTCCGCGCGGCGGGCTGGTGGCCCGTCACGTAGCCGACGAGGCGCTGGTCGCCCGGCCGGTCCTCGCGGACCAGCACGCAGGCGGCGGCGACCTCGTCCGTGGCGGCCAGGGCCGCCTCGATCTCGCCGAGTTCGATGCGCAGGCCGCGCAGCTTGACCTGGTGGTCGGTGCGGCCCAGGTACTCCACGGCCCCGTCGGCCCGCCAGCGGGCCAGGTCGCCGGTGCGGTACATGCGGGCGCCGGGCTCGGCGGCGAACGGGTCGGCCACGAAGCGGGCGGCGGTCAGGTCGGGTCGCCCGAGGTAGCCGGTGGCGAGTTGGACGCCGGCGAGGTAGAGCTCGCCGGCGACGCCGGGCGGGCAGGGTTGGAGCGCGGCGTCCAGGACGTACAGCCGGGTGTTCCACACCGGCTTGCCGATCGGTACCGGGCCGCTCTCGCCGGGCACGCACGGGTGGTACGTGACGTCGACAGCGGCCTCGGTCGGGCCGTACAGGTTGTGCAGTGGCACGCCGGGCAGCAGGCGGTGGAAGTCGGTGACGGTCTCCCGGGGCAGCGCCTCGCCGCTGCAGAAGACGCGGCGCAGGCCGGTGCAGTGCGCGGCGCCCGGCTCGGTGAGGAAGACGCCGAGCATGGACGGCACGAAGTGGACGGTGGTGATGTGCTGGTCGCGGATGGTGCGCGCGAGGTAGGCCGGGTCCTGGTGCCCGCCGGGCTCGGCGACCACCAGCGTGGCGCCCTCGCGCAGTGCCCAGAAGAACTCCCACACCGAGACGTCGAAGCCGGAGGGGGTCTTCTGCAACACGCGGTCGTCGGCGCGCAGCGGGTAGGTGTCCTGCATCCAGCGCAGCCGGTTGTCGATCGCCCGGTGCGGGACGACGACGCCCTTGGGGCGGCCGGTGGAGCCCGAGGTGTAGATGACGTACGCGGGGTGGTGCGGGGTCAGCGCGCGGCCCGGGTCGGTGCCGGGGAAGCGGGCCAGGTCGGCCCGGACCTCGGGGTCGTCGAGGACGAGGGCCGGCACGGCGGTCTCGGGCAGCGCGCCGTGGGTGGCCCGGTCGGTGAGCACGCACGCCGGGGAGGCGTCGCCCAGCATGTACGCCAGGCGCTCGGCCGGGTAGTCGGGGTCGAGCGGCAGGTAGGCGCCGCCCGCCTTGAGGACCGCGAGCAGCGCCACCACCAGGTCCACCGAGCGGGGCAGGGCGACGGCGGCGAGGACGCCGGGGCGTACCCCGAGTTCCGTCAGGCGCCGGGCGACCCGGTTGGCCCGCGTGTTGAGCTGCGCGTACGTCAGCGTCTGGTCGCCGAAGACGAGGGCGGGGGCGTCCGGGACGCGGGCCGCGCGGTACTCGATGGGGCCGATCAGCGTGGTGGGCGGCAGGGCGCGGGCGGTGTCGTTGAAGTCGGTGAGGACCAGGGTGCGTTCGGCCGGGGTGAGCACGGACAGCTCGCCCAGCGGCGCGTGCGCGTCGGTGGCGGGGTCGGCGATGCGGGCCAGCAGGTCCAGGAAGCGGCGCTGGTGGCCGGCGAGGTCGTCCTCGGCGTACAGCCTCGGGTTGCCGTCGTAGTCGATGCGCAGGCCGGTGCCGTCGGCGCGGTCGTAGATGTTGACGGTGAGGTCGTCCACCGGTCCGGTGGACAGGTTGTGCGCGTCCGAACGGGCGCCGGCGAAGGTCAGCCCGTAGTCGAAGGGCATCACGTTGACCAGCGGGCCGACCAGGGCCCGGCCGTCGCCGAGCAGTCCCAGGTCGCGGCGGATGTCCTCGTACCGGTAGCGCTGGTGGCGGCGGACGGCGCGGATACCGAGGACGACCTGGCGCACCAGGTGGGCCAGGGTGTCCTCGGGGCGCACCCGCAGTCGTAGCGGCAGCACGTTCATCACCATGCCGGGGATGCGCAGCGCGGCCGAGCCCATGCGGCCCATCATCGGGACGCCGAGCACGACGTCCTCGCTGTGCGTGGCCCGCGACAGGTACAGCGCCTGGGCGGCGAAGAGCAGGTCGGGCCAGGTGGCGCGGAGTTCGGCGGCCAGCGTGCGCAGCCGCTCGGTCTCCTGGTGGCCCAGGTACGCGGTGCGGCGCAGGAAGGTGTGGTCGGGCAGCGCGGTGCGGCCGGCGAGGCTGGGCGCGTCGGGCAGGTCCAGGGCGCGCGGGGCGCCGGCCTCGGTCGCGGTGGCCGGGGTGTCGGTGCCGGCGGGGGGCGCGGCGCCGAAGGTGGCCGCCCAGTGGGCGCGGTCCTTGGCGTAGCCGTCGCCGGCCCGGTACGCCTGGTCGTCGGCGATCAGGTCGGTCAGTCGGCCGAAGGGGCTGGGCGTGGGCTCGGCGCCGGTGGCCAGGGCCGTGTAGACCTCGGCGACGCGGCGGGCCAGGAGCGAGTAGCCGTAGCCGTCCATGACGAGGTGGTGCACGCGCTGGTACCACAGCCAGCGCTGGTCGCCGACCCGGAACAGGGCGTGCTGGAACAGCGGGCCGCTGGCCAGGTCGAAGGGCTTGGCCAGGTCGGCGCGCATCCAGGCCAGGGCCGCCGCGTCCGGGCCCTGGTCGGTGTCGGCCGCGTCGCGCAGGTCCGCCTGGTGCAGCGGGAAGGCGCGGCGGGCCGCGCCTTCCGGGTGCGCGGGCCGGGTCGCGGCCGGGCGGCCGGGCGGCTCGATCTCGATGGGCACCTGGCGGGGCCCGGCCGCGTCCCCGTCGGCGTCCCCGTCGCCGTCACCCGCGATGACGCGTACCCGCAGCGCGTCGGCCTCGCCGGTGGTGCGGTGCAGGGCCTCGGCGAAGACGGCCGGGTCGATGGGGCCGTGGATCTCGATGTACTCGGCGGTGTTCTGGGCCGGGCTGTCCGGGTCGAGGGCCTGCGCGAACCACATGCCCGACTGGGCCGAGGTCAGCGGCAGCCCGGGCGCGGGCCGCGCGGCGTCGGTGGCCGCCCCGCGCCGTGGGACGGCCGGATCGAGCAGAGTGGTCATGTCCGCGCCCCCAGGAGGGGGGCCCACCGCTCGATGGCGGGCTCCTCGGCGAGGTCCACGAACGTCACCTCGACGCCGTGGTCCCGGCGCCAGCGCTCGACCAGGGCCATGACACGGACGGAGTCGAGGCCGTAGTCGACCAGGTTCTCGTCGTCGGGGATGTCGGCGGGGTCCTCGCCGAGCACGTCGGCGACGTCGGCGCGGATCTGCTCCACGGTCAGGGCCATCGCGGTTACTTCCCCTCGAAAACGGTGTCGGTGGTGGTGACGACGGCGCACTTGGCGGCGGCGTAGCGCAGGGCCATGGCGTGGTCGGCGGCGGAGAAGTCGGCGACGGCGTCGGCGACCAGGAAGGGTTGGATGTCGCGCATCCAGGCGTCGGCGGCGCTGAGCAGCACGCCGATGTGGGCGTAGACACCGACGATGACCAACTGGTCGCGGCCCTGGGCGGCCATCCGCTCGGCCAGGTCGGAGCGGACGAAGGCGCTGTACTTCCACTTGGTGAGCACGGTGTCGCCGGGCTCCGGTGCCACCGGGGCGGCGATGGCCCTGGCGTGCTCGTCGTCGGGCAGTCCCGGCCCCCAGAAGTCCTGCTGGAGCCCGCGCTCGGCGGGGCTCTGGCCGCCGGGCTGGGCGGAGTACACGACGGGCACGCCCAGGCGGGCGCAGTCCTTCTTGACCCGGGCGACGTTGGCGAGCAGTTCGGTCACCGGCGACGCGTCCTGGTCGAACGCGGACAGGAAGTAGTTCTGCAGGTCGTGTACGAGCAGTACCGCGCGGCTCGGGTCGACCGTCCAGGCCACCTTGTTGGCGGGCAGGTCGGCCGCGGCGGGCATGGGGTAAGGCGCGATGGCGGGCAGGGCCATGACGGGGCCTTTCAGGCTTCGGGTCGAGCGGGTGGAGCGGTGCGCGCCCCCGCCGGTGCGGGGTGGCGGCCCGCGGGGCGGCGGCGGGGCGTCAGGGGGTCGGGGCCGTCGCGGGCGGCGCTGCCCGCGACGGGTCGGCCGGCGCCTGACCCGGTTGCTCCGCCGCGCGGGCGGCGACCTGGGCGGCGATGGCCGCGCGCAGGTCCTTCTTGCTGACCTTGCCGACGCCGGTGCTCGGGAACGCGTCGATGAACTCGACCCGGTCGGGCACCTTGTACGCGGCCAGGCCGCGCTCGCGGACGAACTTCTTGATGGCGACGGGGCGCACGGGTTCGGCACCGGCCCGGGGTACGACGTACGCGCAGGTGCGCTCGCCGAGGTAGGCGTCGGGCATGGAGACGACGGCGACGTCGTGCACGGCCGGGTGGGCCAGGATGTGGTTCTCGATCTCCTCGGCGGCGACCTTCTCGCCGCCCCGGTTGATCTGGTCCTTGGCCCGGCCCTCCACCACCAGGTAGCCGTCCTCGGTCAGCCGCACCACGTCGCCGGTGCGGTAGAAGCCGTCGGCGGTGAAGGCGGTGGCGTTGTGCTCGGGGGCGCGCCAGTAGCCGCGGATGGTGTACGGGCCACGGGTGAGCAGGTGGCCGGTGGCGCCGACGGGCAGGTCGTTGTCCTCGTCGTCCACCACGCGCACCTCGTCGTCGGGCGAGATGGGGCGACCCTGGGTGGTGACGATGGTCTCCTCGTCGTCGTCCAGGCGCGTGTAGTTGACCAGCCCCTCGGCCATGCCGAACACCTGCTGGAGCGTGCAGTTCAGGGCGGGCCGCACGCGGCGGGCGGCCTCCTCGCTGAACTTGGCGCCGCCCACCAGGAGCACCTGGAGGCTGGAGAGGTCGTGTTCGCCCCGCCCGGCGGCCTCGATCCAGGCCAGGGCCAGGGGCGGTACGAGTCCGGTGAGGGTGACGCGCTCGCGCTCGATGAGCGGGAACGCGACGTCGGGGCTGGGCTGCGGGGCCAGCACGACGCGGGCCCCGGCGTACAGCGCGCCCAGCGTGCCCGGCGAGCTGAGCGGGAAGTTGTGGGCGGCGGGCAGCGCGCACAGGTAGACGCTGGCCTCGTCCACGGCGCAGATCTCGTTGGAGCCCCACAGCGAGTAGATGTAGTCGTCGTGGGTGCGCGGGATGAGCTTGGGCACGCCGGTGCTGCCGCCGGAGAGTTGCAGGAAGGCCAGGTCGCCGGGGGCGGGCGGGTCGGTGATCGGCACCGGATCGGCCGGCACGTCGGCCAGCGGGGTGTGCCCGCCCGCCTCGGCCGGGTCCGCCGCGACGAACACGTGCCGCAGCGTGGGCACCTGTTCGCGGACGGCGGTGGCCAGTTCGCGGTAGTCGAACCCGCCGTGCACGGCCGGGATGACGTACGCGGCGGCCTCGGTGAACTCGCAGAAGTAGCGCACCTCGCTCTCCCGGTGCGCGGGCAGCGCGAAGACGGGCAGCGCGCCGACGCGGAAGAGCGCGAACATCACCTCGAAGAACTCGGCGACGTTGGGGAGTTGCAGCACCACCCGGTCGCCCTTGCCGATGCCACGGGCCAGGAAGCCGGCGGCGAGCCGGTCGGCGCGGGCGTCCAGTTCGCCGTAGGTCAGGCGGCGGCCGTCCGGGGAGCCGGGCGCGGGCGCCGGGTCCACGATCGCGATCCGGTCCGGGTGGCGCTCCGCGCGCTCGCGCAGCATCTGCCCGAACGTCTCGCCGCGCCACCAGCCGGCGGCCCGGTACCGCTCGGCGAACTCGCTCGGCCAGGTCGGCGTACTCACTGGTCAACCCCCACCGCGTGCAGGAACGTCTGGAACTTCGCGCCGGTCTCGGCGGTCTCGGCCTCCGGCGTGGAGGCGGCCACGACGCCGGCGCCCGCGTACAGGCGCAGCGTGCGCCGCTCCGCCTCGGCACACCGGATGGTGACGACCCACTCGCCGTCACCGCTGGCATCTTCCCAGCCGACCATGCCGGTATACAGACCGCGGTCGAAGGGTTCGAGGTCGCCGATGACCTCGCGGGCCAGGTCGGTGGGGGTGCCGCAGACGGCCGGCGTCGGGTGCAGCGCGCAGGCCAGCTCCAGGGCGCTGGCGGCGCGCCCGTCGCGCTCGGCCAGCTCGCCGGTGACGGTGGTGGACAGGTGCCACATCGCGGCGGTGCGCACCAGGGTCGGCCGCTCGGGCACGTGCAGGCTCGCGCAGTACGGGGCGAGGGCGGCGCGCACCGCGTCCACGACGACGGCGTGCTCGTGCAGGTCCTTCTCGGACTCCAGGAGCGCGGCGGCGCGGCGGACGTCCTCGGCGAGGTCGGCGCTGCGCGGCGTGGAGCCGGCCAGCGGGTTGGCGACGAGCTGCCCGCCGCGCCGGCTGACGAGCAGTTCGGGGCTGGCGCCGAGGAGCGTGCGGCCCGCGCCGGCGGGCACGGCGAAGGTGTAGCCGCGCGGGTCGCGGCGGGCCAGCCGCTGCACCATGGCGGGCAGGTCGAGGTCGTCCGGCGAGGTGAGTTCCAGGGTGCGGGCGAGGACGACCTTGCTGAACTCGCCGCGTCGCATGCGGGCCACGGCCGCGGCGACGGCCGCCCCGTACGCCGCGGGCTCCGGCACCGGGCGCACCGACCAGCCGGCGGCCTCGGGCGCGGCGGCGGGCAGGGCGATCAGCGGGTCCTGGGCGAGCGGCGGGGCCCACTGGACGGCGTCGGGGACGGCGAGGGCCGCGGGTGCCGTGTGGTCGAAGGGCACGGCCCCGACCACCAGCGGCGCCTGGTCGCCGGCGCCGGCCTGCTCGGCGAGCGTGGCGGCGACCCGCTCGGGCAGCGGGCGGGCGTCGTGCGGGACCTCGGCGCGTACGCCGTGGGTGAGCAGGGTCCTGGTGGGCGAGGCGAAGAACCGGGCGTCGCCCGCGGGGTAGGCGTCGAGCAGGGCGGTGGCCGAGCCGACGGCGTCGGTGTCCACCGTGCGCGCGGGCCGCTGGGCGGGTGCCGTGCCACGGCCACTGCCGCGCGCCGGTCGCACCCGGGTCGTACGGGCCGCCTCGGCCGCCGGCTCGGCGCTCGCGGCGTGCTGGGCGGTGTGCCCGGCGCGGGGCACGGCGGGGTGCGGGGCGGGCCGCCCCGGCGTGGCATCCGGCTCGGACGGGCCGGATATCGGGCGCTCGGCGACCTCGTGTGTCGTCGTCACCTGCTACTCCATTCGTTCGGTGCGGGGGCACCGGTCGGGGTGTCGATGGGGCCGTTTCGCCCGGCGCGCGGGCTCGCGGGGCGGGGCCGGTCGTCGGGCGGGTCCGGTCGTCGGGCGGGGCCGGTGTCGGTCGCGGCGCCCGGCGGTGTCGGCGCGGCGGCGTACGGGCCGGCCGGCCGCCGGGCGGGGTCGCGGCCGACGCGTGGTCAGGCGCGCAGCGTGGCGCCGCCGTCCACGTACAGGTCGTGCATGGTGATGTGGCGGGCACGGTCGGAGACGAGGAAGGCGACGGCCTCGGCGATGTCGCTGGGCTCGGCGATGCGGCCGAGCGGGATGCCCACCCGGTAGGAGGCGGGGTCGCCGTCGATGACGCGCAACGGGGCCTGCGGGTCGGTCCACAACTGCCGCTGCATGGCGGTGTCGGTGGAGCCCGGCGAGACGACGTTGCAACGCACGCCGCTGCGGGCCAGTTCGAGGCCGAGACACTTGGTGAACATGGTGGCGGCGGCCTTGGACGCGGCGTACGCGGCCATGCTGGTGCGCGGCACCCCGGCCGCGTTGGAGCCGACGGTCACGACGCTGCCGCGGCGGCGCTCGCTCATGCGGCGGGTGACGGCGCGACAGGTGTGGAAGACGCCGGTGGTGTTCACGGCGAACGTCTGGCTCCAGTCCTCGTCGGTCAGCTCCGCGACCGGCGCGGGGCGCAGCACCCCGGCGACGTTGACGAGGATGTCGATGGGCCCCACCTGGTCCTCGACGACGGACACGACGGCGTCCACGGCCGCGCTGTCGGTGACGTCGGCGGGGTACGCGCTGACGCGCGGCGCCCCGTACTCCTTCTCCAGCGCCGTGACGCCGTCGGCGTCGCGGTCGAGGGCGGCGACCTTGGCCCCTCGGTCGGCGAGGGCCCTGGCCACCGCCTCGCCTATGCCCTGGCCCGCGCCGGTGACCAGCGCGATCCGCCCGGAAAGTTCTGGCTGCTGCACGGTGTTGCCCCCTCGGCGTGACCTTACTTAGGTAAGCCTAACCTAGCATGGGTTGCCCGCTTCGCCCCAGGTAGCGGGCCTGTCGCGGCACCGGGACGGCCGGCGACCCGGCCGCCTCCCGTACCCGTCGGAACGCCGCCCTCCGGGCGGGACGCGGTCCCCTCGCGTACCCGGGACCTCGCGAGGCACGCGGCGTGACGCCCCGTCGGAGCGCGGGGCGCGGGGGCGGGACGCCGCCCGTGAGCGGCCCCGCCCCGGCCGGACGCGACTACTTGCCCATCGCCTTCTCAACGTCGTCCAGCACCGACATGGCCGCCAGCGAACCGCCCAGGCTCGTCCACTTGGAGCCGTCGATCTGCGTCACGTGGCCGCTCTTGACGGCACCGAGCTGCTGGTAGGCGGGCTTCTTGCGCAACTCGCCGAAGAGGTCGGCGTCCTTGCCCTTGGAGGAGAGCGTGCCGATGAACAACCAGTCGGCGTCGATCTGCTGGATGTCCTCGTCGCTGAGCGGCGTCGAGTGCCCGGCGCCCTTCTTGTTCTGCAGCGCCGGCCGCTTGAACTCCAGGTCCTTGAGGACGTCGCTGATGAAGACGCCCTGCTGCATCACGGCGGTGCCCTTGGCGGAGTAGCGGGCCACGCTCACCGACGAACCGGCCTTGTCGCCCAGCGACTTCTTCACCTCGGCGACGCGCTTGTCGTAGTCGGCGAGGAAGGTCCTGGCCTCGTTCTGCTTGCCCAGCACCTCGCCGGTGAGGGTGAGCGCCGACTTCCAGTTCTTGTCCTTGCCCACCGTCATCACGGTCGGCGCGATGCCGCGCAACTGCTTGAGCACCTGGGCGTCGGCGATCTGGCCGGCCAGGATGACGTCCGGCTTGGCCGCCAGGACCTTCTCCAGGTCGGGGCCGGTGACCGCGCCGACGACCTCGATGTCCTTGGCCTTGTCCACCAGGTACTCCGGCGCGCCCTTCTGCCCACGGCCCGCCGTCAGGCCGACCGGCTGCACGCCGAGGGCGAGCGAGGAGTCGAGGTCCATCTCGCTGAGCACCACGACCCGCTCGACCTTCTCGGGCACCTTCACGTCGGCGCCGGTCACGTCCTTGACGATGCGGGACTTGCCCTTGTCATCCCCCTTGTCCGAATCATCCGACCCACACGCGGACAGCGTGAGGGCCGAGACGACGGTGAGGGCGGCCAGCGCGGTCAGCCGGGCGCGCGGGGAACGCGCCAGGCCCGGGCGGGAGGTGGGCGAAGAAGCGGACGAGGGGGACGGGGACATGCGGTTCTCCGAAGTGTCAGCCGGCGGAGGGCAGTTGCCACCACCGGTCCTGCCGTACGAGCCGCGCCGCTGGTCGCGACGGGAAGCCCGCACCACCGGGGCATGGCATTCGACGGGTGGGTCTGGCGACCCACCCGGCACCCCGGGTCAAGAGCGAGGTTAGGCTAACCTCATGTCCGTTGCGCAAGAGGCCGGGCCTCCCATCGACGTGACGAGGCCCACGCTGACCAAGTCCGTGCGGCCCAGGCACCGTCCCACCGCGTGGGCCGCCGCCGCACTCGTCGCGTTGTTGCTCGCCCTGTGTCTGCTGTCCCTCCTCATCGGCTCGGGCAAGACCCCGATGGGCCGCGCCCTGGACTACCTCCTCGGCGACCCCTCGGCCCGCGCGGACGCCGCGCTGCGGCTGGCCGTGGTGGACGTGCGGTTGCCGCGCACCATCGCCGCCGTCCTGGTGGGCACGGCGCTGGGCGTCGCGGGCTGCCTGCTCCAGGCCGTCACCCGCAACCCGCTGGCCGAGACCGGACTGCTTGGCGTCAACTCCGGGGCCGCGCTCGGCGTCGTCATCGGGCTCACCTACTTCGACGTGACGTCGGCCTACGGCATCCTCGTGTGGGCGCTGGTCGGCGGCATGGCCGCGAGCGCCGTCGTCCTGCTGCTCGCCGCGTCCGGACGGGCCACCACCTCGCCGCTGCGCCTGGTGCTCGCCGGCTCCGCGCTCGGCGCCACCTTCCACGGCATGACCTCGTACGTGCTGCTGGGCACCCAGTCCACCTTCGACGTCTACCGCTACTGGACCATCGGCTCGTTGGCCGGCGTGGAGACGCGCACCGCGCTGTCGATCGCCCCGCTGATCGTCGTCGGCCTGGTCATCGCCGTGGGCGCGAGCCGCCCGCTGTCCGCGCTGGCCCTCGGCGACGACAGCGCCCGGGCCCTCGGCCACCACCCGGGCCGCATCCGCCTCGTGGTGGCCGGCGCGGTCACGCTCCTCGCCGGCGCCGCCGTCGCGCTGGCCGGCCCGATCGCCTTCCTCGGCCTGCTCGCCCCGTACGCCGCGCGCCTGGTCACCGGACCGCGGCTGGCGGCCCAACTGCTGCTGTCCGCGCTGGTGGCCGCCAACGTCATGGTCGCGGCCGACATCGCGGCCCGTGTCGTCATCCGCCCCTGGGAGACGCCCGTGAGCGTGCTGCTCGCCCTGATCGGCGGACCGCTGCTGATCTGGATCGCCCGCACCAACCGCATGCTCGGCCTCGGCGCGCCCGGCGGTGGCGCGTGACGCCCCCCGAGGCGCGCCCGGCGCCCGACAACCGCGACCCCGACGCGCACCCGGCGCCCGACGCGCCCGCGCCGACCCCGCTGGCCCCGGCGGCCCCGACGGCCTCGCTGGCCGCGCCGGCGACGGCCCCCGCGGGCGGCGACGCCGCGCCGCGCGTCGCGCCGGCCGACAGCACCGTGCTGCGCACGGGCACCTGGTCCTGGCTCTTCCCGCACCGGGCCGCGCTCGTCTCGCTCGGCCTGGTCGCGGTCATCGCCGTCATCGTCGCGCTGGCCACGCTGGCCAGTTCGACCGGCATGAGCGTGGGCACCTCGCTGCGCGGGCTGCTGGGCACCGGCGACCGGCTGACCGTGATGCTCGTGCAGGAGTTCCGGCTGCCGCGCATCGTGGTGGGGCTGCTGGTCGGCGCCGCCCTCGGCATCGCCGGCTGCCTCACCCAGACCCTGGCCGGCAACCGGCTGGCCACCCCCGACATCATCGGCGTCAACGAGGGCGCAACCGCCGCCGTGGTGGCCTCCGTCGTCGGCAGCTCCACCGCCATGGTCGGCGACTGGTGGCTCGGGCCGCTGGGCGCGGCGGGCGCGGCGGCCCTGGTCGTGCTGTGCGCGGGCGGCGCCGGCACCCGCGGCTACCGGGTCCTGGTCGTCGGCATCGGCGTCTCCACCATCATCGGCGCCATCAGCGACCTGGTGATGTCGCGCCAGAACGACAACACCGCCGGCGGCGTCTTCCTGTGGAGCGTCGGCAGCCTCAGCGGGCGCGACTACGGCGTGGGCGAGCCGCTCGCCCTGTGCCTGCTGGTCCTGGTGCCGCTCGCGCTGGTCGCCGGGCGCCGGCTGGACGTCCTGCGCTTCGACGACGACGTGGCCGCGGCCCTCGGCCTCAACGTGCCCCTGCTGCGCGGCCTCACGCTCGCCCTCGCCGTCGCGCTGGCCGGCATCGCGGTCGGCATCGGCGGCCCGATCGCCTTCGTCGCGCTCGCCGCGCCGGTCATCGCGACCAAGCTGTACGGGCCGACCCGGGTCCCCGTCATCGGCTCGGCCCTGGTGGGCGCGGCACTCGTGGCCGCGAGCGACGCGCTGGGCCGGGTGGTGGCCCCCGTGGAGATCCCCGTCGGCGTCATCACCAGCGTGCTCGGCGGACCGTTCCTGCTGTGGGTGCTGTTCGGCGGCTCCCCCTCGCGAAAGGCATGACCGTGGAACTCGTCGTCCAACAGCTCAAGGCGGGCTACCCGGCAGGCACCCGGGGCAAGGCCGAACCCGCCCACCTCGCCGTGCGCGGCGTGGACCTGACCATCGCGCCCGGCCAGGTCGTCGCGATCGTCGGCCCCAACGGCTGCGGCAAGTCCACGCTGCTGCGCGCCATGGCCCGGCTGCACCAGCCGCACGCGGGCACCGTCACCGTCGGCGGCGACGACGTCTGGCGACTGCGCCAGCGCGACGCCGCCCACCGCGTCTCGCTCCTCCCCCAGTCCCCGCAGGCCCCGGAGGCGGTCACCGTCGCCGGCCTCGTACGGTACGGACGCCACCCGCACCAGGGCCTGTTCCGCCAGTGGTCGCGCGAGGACGAGCGCGCGGTGCGCGCCGCGCTGACCGCCACCGGCGTCGCCGACCTCGCCGAACGCCGGCTCGACCAACTCTCCGGCGGCCAGCGGCAGCGCTGTTGGCTGGCGATGGTGCTGGCCCAGGAGACCCCGGTGGTCCTCCTCGACGAGCCCACCAGCGCGCTCGACCTCGGCCACGCGGTGGAGGTCCTCGAACTGGTCCGCGAGGTGGCCACCGCCGGCCGCACCGTCGTCATGGTCCTGCACGACCTGACCAGCGCCGCCCGCTACGCGGACGTCGTCGTGGCCATGCGCGACGGCGAGGTGGTGGCCAGCGGCCCGCCCCGCGAGGTGGTCGACGCCGCGCTGGTGGAGCGGCTGTACGGGGTCCCGGCCGACGTGCTGGCCGCCCCGGTGGACGGCTCGCCGGTGGTGGTGCCGAGGGCGCGGGTGGCGGCGGGGCCCGAGCAGGCCCGGGAGCCCGACGCGCCCGAGGCAGCCGACGCCGCCCTGGCGAAGGCGGGCCCGGCTCCGGCACCGAAGAAGGCGGATCCGGCGCTCCCCGCATAGCGCCGGGAGCGGCTGCCCGGTGACTCACCGGGCTTCCTACGTGCTCTCGCGCTTCTCCTTCGGGGGGCGGAAGTGGCGGAAGGCCGCATCGGCCACCTTCCGGGCGCCGTCCAGTTCGTTGGAGTCAACGAACGAAGCCACGCCGTAGACGGCGCCGTCGGCGGCCTTGAAGTGGTACTCGACGACGTACCAGGGCGTCTCGTTCTCCATGCTCGACGAGTACTCCATGCCGCACTGGGTGCCCCCGCGTTCATCGGTAACGCATCCTCGGTCTTTGATCTCCTCGAAGCCGTTCTCCTGCCGGAGGCCCTCGATGGACGCGCTGGGGGTGGACTCGGGCAGGTCGAAGACCCGAAGGTACCGGTCCCCGTGGGGGTCGTCGTAGTCGATGTTGAACCTCCCGGTCGCCCGCGCCTCCGTCCGCTTCCATCCCTTCGGGACGGCCGTGCGGAAGCCCACCTTGTCGTCACAGACCTCGGAGGCGGGCAGCGGGTCCACGGACGGCTCGGAAGCGCCGGAGCCGTCGGCCGAGGCCGAGGAGGAGGCCGCCAAGGCGGAGCAGTCGGGCTTGCGGTCAGCGTCCGCGTTGCCATCGCCATCGAACCGCGACGCCCCCAGGACCGTCAGGACGCCGAGGACGAGGAACGTGGCGGCCACCGCCCACATGACGGGGCCGCCGAGCCTGTGCGGGGGTGTGGGCGGGGGCGGGTGCGTGACGGTGGGTCGCGCGTCGCGGTCGGAGCTGTCCCGCCAGCTCTGGGCGTCCTCGTCCCAGTAACGCCGTCGTTCGGTCATCGTGATCGCCCGTCACGTTCCCAGCAACGTGGCGACGGTCGCCGCCGAGGCCGCCACGGTGGACACCGCGACGGTGTCGGCGAGGAGGGCGCGCAGGCGCCGCAACCGGCCCTCACCCGCGCTCCCGGTCCGGGTGATCTCGTCCTCCGCGTCCGCCAGGGCCGCGTCGAGGTCCGCGCCCTCGTCGGTCGGCTCCGCGCCGGACAACTCGGCCCGCAGCCCCCGGAGGGCGGCCAGGAGTTGTTCCGTCGCCTCGTCGCGGGGCGGGGTGGCCCCGTGGTAGCTCCTGGCCTCCGCGTGGCTGCCGATGGCGAAGGTGCTACCGGACACCTCGCCGATGTGGATCTGGGGCTGTGGCTCTTCACTGGTCATGTCGGGCGGATCCCCTCCCCCGGCGGTGTCGGTCCGCCGCTCGTCGTGGCTCGGGCGTGGTCGCCGACGGCGAACGTGCTGCCGTCCACCGACCCGATGTCGATGTTGATGCCGCCGTTGCTGATGTAGATGACCTTCCGGGCGAACTCGTCCGTCTGGTATCCGGCTTCCGTGAGCGCCGTCTTCACGCCGTACGCGACGCGGTCCTGCACGCTGCGCAGATAGCGGTCGACGTCCATGGTCTGGAAGAGCGACCCGGTCGGCTGCGCGGCGAGTTCGCGTACCGAAAGGGCCGGCCCCTCGGGCGGCCCACCAGCGAACTCACCGGTGAGCCGGCGCCAGTTGCGCACCGAGCGGCGACCGAGCGCCACCAGTGCCTGGCCGGGTGCGCTGGCGGTCAGGGTGAGGATGTGGACCGCCTTGCCGAAGACGTTCTGGTTCACGAAGCGGTACGCCTCGTGGTCCGCCTCCTTGAAGTCCTCCCGGATGGGCAGCAGCACATGGGGCGCCACCTCCAGCATCAGCATGCGGCCCTGGGTGTGGACGCGCACGAAGACCGTGACGACCAGTTCCTCCTCCCAGCCGTCCACCCGAATCCGCAGGAAGTGCCGGCGCTTCTCGCCGCCCTCCTCGGTCGCCCGCTCCCGGTGCTGCTCAAACGAATCCTGGTCGTAGGGCGCGTGTTCACGCCGCGCCAGGCCCTCCACCGGGAGGAACACGCGCTCGTCGATCCGCAGCTGACGCAACCGGTCCCGTACGGCCCGTCCTTCCCGGGCGGGCGTCTCGGCCACCTCACGCAACTGCTCGAGAAAGGGGCGCATCGCGGCGAGGACGGTGCCGTTCCCGATCGGCTCCCGCTCCCGCTCCCGCTCCGGGGTCGGCCGCAACTCGACCGCCAGGACCCAGGTGTCGTACGCGGTGCCCGCACCACAGAACGGACGCGCCTCGTGGTACATGACCATGGGGGCGTACTGCTCGGTTCGGATGAGCTGCCTCAGCCGCTGGAACCGCCTCCCGGGGGCCCGCTCCGCCGGATCGCCTGCCGCGTCCGGGAAGCACTCGGGGGACAACTCGCCCCGCAGCACCCGGACGAAGTGCAGTTGCTGCCCGGCGACACAGGCTCCCATCACGAGCAGGGCGGCGAGCGCGAGCCACGCCTGCGGTGCGCTCGACGGCCCGCCCAGGTTCACGAGCGCGTCCCACTGGATGCCGCGCTGGGACCCCGCCCGCCCGGGCCCCACGTCGTCCGACACTCCGAAGCCGACGGCCAGGCTCCGGTAGACCAGGAAGGCGAGGAGGAGCCGGCCCGCCCAGCGCAGTCCGAAGGCGGGCAGGCGACGACGTCCCGGCGCGCCGGCGGGGCTCCGTAGCCGCCGCGCGAAGGTCAGCAGCAGTCCGGGAATCACCAGGAGCAGCAACCACCCACCGGAGGCCGCGGCCCCGACCACCAGCAACCCCAGCACACCCCAGGCCCAGGCCAGTTCCACGCGCCGGGCCCGCAGCGCGTGGGCCAGCACCCTGGCGGCGTCGAAGCCGAGCGAGGGTGCCACGACCCGGTGTTGCCTGAGGTAGAGCTCGTCGATGACGCGGTCTCGGTACGTCACGTCCAGATACGTCCCGGCGCACAGGAGGCGGGTGGCCTCGCTCGCGTGCGGGGCAGGTGTCTGCGGTGGTGCGCTGTTCGACGGAGGTCGCGGCTGTGGCGGCAGATAGGCGTTGCTCATGTCCCTCTCTACGCTCGGTGCGTCTCGGCACGCGGAACCGGCAGGGCGGGGCTCGTTCGCGAGAGCATCAGCATAGGAGTGCGCACCGACAAAGCCGAGCCGCGGCACCGCCCGCTATCGGCCAACTTCCCTGCCCAGGCGCCGTGTTGTGGCTGGTACGCCAGGGTGACGGCCACCGTCACGACCTTGACCGCTCGGCAGCCCGGCGCGCCCGCCGACCCAGGGGCGGGCGGGCACACCGTACGGCTCCGGGCTCCCGGCACAGCGTTCGGGCCGAGGCCCGGCCACAGGCGCCCTACGGCGCCAACGCCACCGCCCGCACCCCCGCCGGCTCGAAGCCGAAGACCTGCCCGTAGAGCGACAGTTCCGCCTCCAGCGCGCTGACGATGGTCTCCGCGCGCCGGAAGCCGTGGCCCTCGCCCGGGTAGGTGAGGTAGGCGTGCGGGATGTCGCGGCCCTCGATCGCCGCGAGGAAGCGCTCGCACTGCACCGGGGGGCAGATCGCGTCGTCGAGCCCCTGGAGCAGCAGGAACGGGGCGCGCAGGCGGTCGGCCTGGTGGAGTGGGGAGCGCTCGCGGTAGCGGTCCGGGACCTCGGCGAGGGGGCCGATCAGGCTCTCCAGGTACTGGGCCTCGAAGTCGTGGGTGTCGTCGGCCGCCCAACTCGCGAGGTCGAGCACGGGGAACATGATGGTGCCGCACGCGTACCGGTCGGTGCCGGTCAGCGACGCCGCGGTGGTCCAGCCGCCCGCGCTGCCGCCCCGGATGGCCAGCCGGTCGCCGTCGGCGCTGCCCTCGGCGGCCAGCGCCTCGGCGACCGCGGCGCAGTCCTCGACGTCCACCACGCCCCACTGGCCGCGCAACAGCTCGCGGTAGCGCCTGCCGTACCCCGTCGAGCCGCCGTAGTTGACGTCCACGACGCCGATGCCGCGCGAGGTGAAGTAGGCGATCGGCAGGCCGAGCACCAGCGGGGAGCGTCCGGTCGGCCCGCCGTGCGCCCACACCACGTACGGCGGCAGCTCGCCCTCGGGTGCCTGGTAGTCGGGGTTGCGCGGCGGGTAGAGGTGCGCGTGGACCTCCCGGCCGTCGGGGCCGGGGAAGGTGCGGGCCACCGGTTCGGGGTAGTACGCCGGGTCCACGACGTCCGTGTGCGGCTCGCCGACGACGCGGGCGTGGCCGGTACGGGTGTCCAGCTCGACCACCTCGTACCCGCTGGTCGGGCTCGCCGCCACGCCCACCACCCGGGTGCCGGCCACCGCGAGCGTCGGCTGCCACTCGCTCCACGGGCCGACCACGTCCACCGGCCCCGCCCCGGCCGTGCCGCCGCCGGCTGCCGTGCCGGGCTGCTGGGCCGGGTCGTCGTGCGGGCCCGGGTCGAGTATGCCGAGCGTGGTGACGCCCCGGCCGTGGATAACCGCGATCAGCCCGCTGGGCAGCGGCGCGAACCAGCGGAAGCCGACCTTCCACAGCGGCCCGGCGAACTCCTCGTCGCGCGGGCACAGGTTGACCGCCGCCCCGCTGTCCGGGTCCACCCGGTGCAGGTTCCACCAGCCGGTGCGGTCGCTCGCGGCGATCAGCGTCCCGTCGGCGGCCCACTCGGCCTGCGTGATGGACTCGCGCGGGCCGCCGGCGAGGGTCCGTACGCCGGTGAGCGCGCCGTCCGCGCCCACGTCGGCGATCTTCAGCTCGGTGCCGTCCCACGGCATCCGCGGGTGGTCCCAGGCGATCCACACCACCCGCCGCCCGTCGGGCGAGCGGCGCGGGCCGGTCAGGAACCGGTGCGCGTCGTCGGTGAGTTCGCGCACGGCGCCCCGGTCCCGCGCCGCCGAACCGTCCAGCGGCACGGCCGCCAGCACCCGGCGCACGTCGCTCGGGGCCGGGCCGGTGAACTCCTCCAGGACGCACCACACCTCGTCCCGCTCGGGCACCAGCACCGGATCGACCCAGCGCAGCCCGCCGCCGACGGCGGACACCGGGGTCAGGGGGCGCGGCTCGGCGGCGCCCGCGCTGGCACCGGCGTCGGCGGCGTCGGGCTCGTACGCGTACAGCCGCTGGTCGTCGAAGTGGCTGAAGACCAGCAGCGGCCCGCCGGTGGCGCGCGCGACGGCGGCCCAGGGCGCGCCGCCGTACTCCATGACCCGGCTGCGGACGTTCCACGGCCGGGCCAGCACCGGTTCCTCGGCGCCGCCGGGGCGCCGGCGCACCAGCGTGCGCCGGCCGCCCTCCGCCGGGCGCGGGGCGGTCCACCACACCTCGTCGCCGACCACGCCCACATGCTCGGGGCTGCCGTCGTGCGCCGCGGTGAGTGCCGCGTCAATCGGGGACCGCCAGGCTCCGTACGGGGCCGTGGACACCATTTCTCATGCCTCCCGCAGAAAGTGATCGAGGACGCGGACGCCGAAGTGCAGGGCCTCGACGGGCACCCGCTCGTCCACGCCGTGAAAGAGCGCCGCGTAGTCGAAGCCCGGGGGCAGCTTCAGCGGTGAGAAGCCGTACCCGGTGATGCCCAGGCGCGAGAACTGCTTGGCGTCGGTGCCGCCCGCCATGCAGTACGGGACGACGTGTCCGTCCGGGTCGAAGCGCTCGACGGCCGCGCGCATGGCCGCGAACGCGGGCGCCTCCACCGGGGCCGACAGCGGCACCTCGCGGTGGTGGTACTCCCATTCGACGCCGGGTCCGGTCAGCGCGTCGAGGGTGGCCTCGAACTCCGCCTCGCAGCCGGGCAGCACCCGGCCGTCGACGTAGGCGGTGGCGCTGCCGGGGATGACGTTCACCTTGTAGCCGGCGTCGAGCATCGTGGGGTTGGTGCTGTTGCGCACGGTGGGGGCGATCAGGTCGGCGGCGCTGCCGAGTTCGGCGAGGAGGGCGTCCACGTCGAAGTCGGGGGCGTCCAGCTCGGCCTTGACGCCGTAGAGCTGGGCCAGTTCGGTCAGCGCGCTGCGCACCGTCGGGGTCAGCCGCACCGGCCAGCGGTGCTCCCCGATGCGGGCCACGGCGGCGGCCAGTCGGCTGACCGCGTTGTCGTGGTTGATCTTCGAGCCGTGTCCGGCCCGGCCGCGCGCGGTCAGCCGCAGCCAGGCGGTGCCCCGCTCGCCGGCGGCGACCGGGTAGAGGCGGCGCACCCGCTCGGCGCCCGGCGTGGTGCCGTAGTAGGTGAAGGCGCCGGACTCGCTGACGCCTTCGGTGCAGCCGGCGAAGAGGTCCGCGTGCCGGTCGGCGAGGAAGCTGGAGCCGGCGTCGGCGCTGTCCTCCTCGTCGGCGGTGAAGGCGAAGACGACGTCGCGCCGGGGGCGCAGGCCGAGCCGCTGCCAGGCGCGGACGACGGCGACCATCATCGCGTCCATGTTCTTCATGTCGATGGCGCCGCGGCCCCAGACCACGCCGTCGCGGATCTCGCCGGAGAAGGGGTGCACGCTCCAGTCGGCCGCCTCGGCGGGCACCACGTCCAGGTGCCCGTGGACCAGCAGCCCGGGCGCGGCGCGGTCGTGGCCCTCGACGCGGGCCACGACGTTGGTGCGCCCGGGCGCCGCTTCGAGCAGGTGCGCCTCCACGCCCGCGTCGCTCAGCCGCTCGGCCACGTACTCCGCGGCCGGCCGCTCCCAACAGGAGCCGCCGCCCCGGTTGGTGGTGTCGATCCGGATCAGGTCCGAGGTGAAGCGCACCACCTCGTCGAGCGCCTGCCCGTCGAGGGCGGGCCCGCCCGTGGTGTCGTTGCCGCCTCGCGTCGGCGTCATGTGTCTCCCCCGCTCAGCCGTACTGTTCCTCGACCGCCGCCGATACGACGGTGGTCACCGCCTTGAAGCAGCGGATGCCCTCGTACATCGTCGGCGAGGTGTACGCCACCCGCCGCTCGCCGCGCCGCTCCACGCCCGGCACCACCGTCGCGGCGCCCGCCAGGTGCTCGGCGTCGAACTCGACCACCACCTCGTGCGGCCCGGCTCGCTCCGGCTCGCCGCGCGCGGCCAGCGCGGTCGCCTCGCGCGCCGCGGCCCGGATGTCGGCCGCCGTACGGGCCGGGGGGCGGCAGACCGCGGCGTACCGCGACACGTGGTCCTTGACCGCGACCATCCGCGCGCGCGGGGCGTACCCCTTGGCGTCCTCGCAGGTCAGGTCGTCGCCGGTGACCAGGACGACCGGCACCCCGTACTCGGCGACCACCAGCGCGTTGAGCCGGCCCTCGCTGGCCCGCACGCCGTTCACCCATACGCCGGTGATGGAGTTGGCCAGGTAGGTGTGGGCGAGGACGCCCTCGCTGCCGGCGCCGGTGTGGTAGCCGACGAACGCGATGCCGTCCACGTCGCCGTGTTGCACGCCCTCCACCATGCTGAGGCTCTTGTGCCGGCCCGTGAGGAGCAGGGCGCGTTCGTCCAGTCGCTCCAGGAGCAGGTTGCGCATCGTCCAGTGCGCCTCGTTGATGAGCACCTCGTCGGCGCCGCCGTCGAGGAAGCCGAGGACGGCCGCGTTCACGTCGGAGGTGAACAGCGCGCGGCAGCGTTCCCACTGGGGCGTGCCGGGCAGGACGTCGGCGGGCCAGGTCACGCCGGTGGCGCCCTCCATGTCCGCGGAGATGAGGATCTTCACCATTAACCCGTTCTACCGCAGGCGGAAGGGGCCGCGCACGAACCCCGACGTCAGTTGTTCGCCGCCGGCACCCGAACACCCCACCGGCCCCCGCTCGGCCCGGGGGGCGCGCGGACCGGCGCGGCGCGCGCCGGACGGCCGGCCGGATACGCCGGCACGACCGTGCCCCATGATGACCCGACGCGCCGGGTCGGCGCACCCCCTGTAACGGCCCGCGTCCCACCGTCTCGCGGCGTGGGGCCACCCCGGGCGCGGGAACGCGCGCCGGGTCGGCGGGCCGCCGGAGCATCCGCCGGGGCGCGGTGGATGCGGCGGGGGCGGGCGGAGACCGGCTCGGTCCCGCCCGCCCCCGTCCCGGGGCCCGGCCGCGCGCTAGTCGCGGTTGGCGGGCTCCAGGTCACGCTCGGCCGCACCCGTCTCGTCCGGCTTGACCGGCGTCGGGAGGGGCTGCGCGTCGCCCTCGCGCAGGCCGATCTTGGCGTGCAGCGCCCGCAGCGGGCCCGGTGCCCACCAGTTGGCGCGGCCGGCGAGCCGCATGAACGCGGGCACCAGGGCGCCACGTACCAGCGTGGCGTCCATGAGGACCGCGAGCGAGAGGCCGACGCCGATGGCCTTCATGTAGCTGATGGAGCTCATGATGAAGCCGAGGAAGACGATCGCGATCAGCACGGCGGCGGCGGTGACCGTCGACCCGGTGTGCTCCAGGCCGCGCGCCACCGCCTGGGTGTTGTCCTTGGTGAGGTCGTGCTCCTCCTTGATCCGGGAGAGCAGGAAGACCTCGTAGTCCATGGACAGGCCGAAGGCGACGCAGAACAGCAGGATCGGCACGGTCCAGGTGATGGTCCCGGTGACCGCGAAGTCGCCGACGATGCCCTCCAGGTGGCCGTTCTGGAAGCCCCAGACGAGCACGCCGAGGGTGGCGCTCAGGCTCAGGCAGTTGAGCACCAGCGCCTTGAGCGGCAGCACGATGCTGCCGGTGAACAGGAACAGCACGATGAACGAGCTGATCGCGATGACACCGAGGCCCAGCGGCAGCTTGTCGTTCATCGACTCGATGGCGTCGTGCAGCTCCGCCGCCGGGCCGCCCACCTGCACGTCGTACGGGGCGTCGACGGCGCGGATGTCCTGGACGAGCTGGCGACCCTTCTCGGACAGCGACTGGCTCTTGGGCACCACCGACAGGTACGTGCTGTCGGCGACGCCGAACCGGTCGGCGGCCGGGGTCGGCGGGGCGACGCGCTGGCCGCCGGCGAAGGTGCCGATCTCGGTGTCGACGCGGGCCACGTTGTCCAGCTTGGACAGCCGCTCGGCGTAGCCGGCGACGTTGCCGCGCTCGCCCTTGCCCGGCGTCTCGTTCAGGACGACGTTGAGTGCCTGCGTCTCCTGGGCGTTGAAGTCCTTCCGGAGCGTCTCGCCCACCTGGCGGGACTGGGTGCTGGTCGGCAGCACCCGCTCGTCGGCCAGGCTCATCTTCAGGTCGAGGAACGGCGCCCCGAGGAAGAGCAGCAGCCCGATGACGACCGCGGCGATCGGCACCGGGAAGCGCATGACGGTGATCGCCGTACGGTGCCAGAAGCCCTCTTCCGGCCTGGGCGTGGTGGGCTTCTTCTTGCCCAGGATGCGGCCCTTGTCGATGCGCGGGCCGAGCGCCTTCAGCAGCGCGGGCAGGAAGGTCACCGACACCAGCGCGGCGAGCAGCGCGGTGGGGATGCCGGCGTAGGCGAAGGAGCGCAGGAAGTAGAACGGGAAGACGAGCAGCGCGCCCATGGCCAGCGCCACGGTGACGGCGGAGAAGACGACGGTGCGGCCCGCGGTGCGCAGCGCGATGGAGATGGCCCCGTCGGTGTCCACGCCGCGCCCGAGTTCCTCCCGGTAGCGTTTGATGAGGATGAGGCTGTAGTCGATGGCGAGGCCGAGCCCGAGGCCGGTGGCGACGTTGGTGGCCATCACGGAGACGTCGGTGAACAGCGTGAGGATACGCATCGTCAGCAGCACGGAGACGATCGTCAGACCACCGACCATGAGCGGCACGGTGGCCGCCACCAGGCTGCGGAAGACGAAGAGCATCACGACGAGCAGGATCGGGAAGGTGATCATCTCGATCTTGACGAGATCCTTCTCCGTGATGTCGAAGATCTCCTTGTTGGCGAGGACGGTGCCACCGATCTCGACCTCGACGCCGTCGACCTTGCCCTCGTACCGGTCGGCGAACTTGTCGAACCGGTCCTGGACCTCGTCCTCGTTGCCCAGGATGCGCGCCATCACCAGGGCGCTGTCGCCGTCCTTGCCACGCAGCGACTCGGCCTTGCCCAGGGACCAGTAGGAGACGGCCTGCTCGACGTGCGGCTCCTTGCCGAGGCGGGCCGTGATGTCCTGGCCGGCCTTGGCCACCTCGGGGGCGTCCACGCCGCGCTTGTCGGTGATCAGCAGGGTGAGGTTGGGGGCGCCCGCGTGGAAGCGTTCGTCCATGACCTCAGCGGTCTTGGCCGACTCGGTGGAGCTGTCGACGAAGCCGCCGGAGGACAGCTTGGAGATGACTCCGCCGCCCAGCGCACCCGCGACGAGGAAGAGGACACCTGAGAGATACAGAACGAGTCTGCTGCGACCGGAGGTGAACCGGGCCAGGGAAGCGAACATCTGACAATTCCTTCAACTCGAACGATCGACCGCGGTGACTGGCGGCGGCCAGGACGACGGCGGCGCATGTCAGAGCCGCCCGTCCACGCACTGTGGAACAAGCTGCCCCTGTGGAACAGTCTGCCCCACAGGTCCTGGGCCCGCTACCGGACCCCCCTCCCCAGCCGCCCCACCAGCCGCCTGGGACCCACCGAACGGAGCGCGCCCGGCGCCGATCACCGCCCGAACGGTCCGACATAGCCCTGGGTATGCGGATATGACCGAACGTCACGTTCGGTCGGGGTGTGGGCGACGGCACACGCCCCGCCCGCTCCGTGGACTCCCACCACCACCGCCGCGACCCCGCCCGGGGCACCAGGCGCCATGGCACCGGGGCGCGCCGGCCCGCACGGCGACGCGCCGCGCGCCCCTCGCCGCGGGGTCGGGTCCGGGCAGCACGGCAGCCCGGCGAGCCGGCGAGCCGGTGGCCCGCCGGGCCGGTCACGGTCGGTCAGGCGGCGCGCGTCACCAGCCACCACGCGGACGGCAGGACGATCAGCGTGCCGTCCGGGGCGTGTTCGGTCGTGGTGAGGGGGAGTTCGCCGCTCGCCAGGCAGCGCAGCCGCGCGGCGCTCAGCAGGTCGGGCACGACCTGGTCGGAGACCTCGCCGGGGGCGATGCCGTGCTCGAAGACCGCGGCGAGCTTGGGCGGCGGCCCGTCCGGCCCGCTGGCCAGGCCCCGCAGCACCCGGCCGGCCTCCTCGGCCAGTTCGACGACGAAGGCCCGCCCGCGCGCGCCGGTCAGCACCGCGATGGCCTCGGCGACGCGCGCCAGGTCGCGGCTGTCGCACTGGTGCAGCACGCCGCGCAGGTAGATGTTGGCGTCGCCGAGTTCGGCGTGCAGCGCCCGTACGGCCGGCAGGTTGGCCGCGTCCAACTGCCGGTAGCTGGCCACGCCCGCCGGGTCGTCGACGCGGGCGCGGGCCACGGCCGCGTGCGACAGGTCCACGCCGATCACCCGGTCGAAGTGCTGGGCCAGGTAGCGGCTCTGGGTGCCGTTTCCGCACCCGACGTCGAGCAGCGGCAACTCCGGGTCGAACTCGCCCTGGAACAGCGGCAGGTGCAGCCCCGCGGTGTGCTGCGCCGGAGCGTCCCACAGGATGCCGCCCGGCTCGGTGGGGGCGTCCCGCCAGTACTCTTCCCAGGCCCGTACGTAGCCGGTCGACTCAGTCATGCCCAATTGCTACTGGCCGGGGCCGACCGGCACAAGCGGCCGATCGAAAGTTTCCCCATTCCGCCACCGGCCAGCCGCCGTCCCGCCGCCCGCGTCGCTGCCTGCCGCCACCCGGGCCCGCGCCCACCCGTCCGCCTGCCGGCCGGCCGGCCGACCGGCGCCGGACGCGGGCGCCGGTCGCGGGTCGCGGGTCGGTACAGCTAGCCCAGTGACTGTTCGAACCAGACCGTCTTGCCCTCGGCCGTGCGGCTGGTGCCCCACTCGCTGGCCAGCCGGCTCACCACCCGCAGCCCGCGCCCGAACTCGGCGTCGGGCGCGGCGTCCAGCAGCGCGGGCAGCGTGTGGTCGTCGTCGCGCACCTCGCACAGCAGCGCGTCCGTGCGCACCAGGCGCACCCGTACGACCTGCCTGGCGTGCCGCACCGCGTTCGTCACCACCTCGCTGACCAGCAGCTCGGCGGTGGGCACGGCCTCGTCCAGGCCCCAGCGGCACAGTCGCTCGCGGACGTAGCGGCGCACGGCGCGCACCGAGCGCGGCTGCGGGGCCAGCTCCCAGTCGGCCACGTCCTCGGCGGCGATGCCGTTCAACCGGGCCATGAGCAGGGCCACGTCGTCCTTGCGCCCGCCACGGCCCCGGTTCAACGTCCCGGCCAGCGAGCGGATGATGGTGTCGCAGGCGTCGTCCATGGAGGCGGCCGGGTGGGCGGCGGACTCGCACAGCGCGGCCAGGCCCACCGCGATGTCCTCGCCGCGCACCTCGACCAGGCCGTCCGTGCACAGCACCAGCCGGTCGCCGGGCTCGACGGGCACCCGCACCGTCTCGAACGGCACGCCGCCCACGCCGATCGGCGCGCCCGTGGGCAGGTTGAGCAGCTCGCTGCGACCGTCCCTGGCCCGGACGAGGACGGGCGGGATGTGTCCGGCGTTGGCGATGGCCAACTCGCCGCCGATCGGGTCGTAGACCGCGTACAGGCAGGTGGCCAGGTAGTGCTCGCCGAGCCGTTGGGCGAGGTCGTCGAGGTGGCGGAGCAACTGGGTGGGCGGCATGTCCAGGCCGGCCATGGTCTGCACGGCGGTGCGCAACTGGCCCATCATCGCGGCCGAGTTCAGTCCGTGCCCCATCACGTCGCCGACCACCAGGGCGGTGCGCGAGCCGGGCAGCTTGACGCTGTCGAACCAGTCGCCGCCGACCCGGCCGAGCCGGGTGCCGGGCAGGTACCGGGTGGCGGTGTCGCAGCCGGCCATGCGCGGGGCGATGTGCGGCAGCATGCTGTCCTGGAGCGTCTCGGCGACGTTCTCCTGGTGGGTGTACATCCGCGCGTTGTCGAGCACGAGACCGGCCCGCGCGGCGAGTTCGGCGCCGGTGACCCGGTCCATGTCGTTGAACTCGGGCCGCTCCTGGTGCCGGAGCAGGATCATGAAGCCCAGCACCACCTGGCGGGCCTTGAGCGGCACCACCAGCATGGAGCGGTTGTTGATCAGCGGGCTGATGTCGCGCTTCTCGAACTGCGCGGCGATCGCGTTGCCCATCTGCTCGGAGATGCGCGGCACCAGGACCGGCTGGCCGCTGGTCATGCACTGGAAGAACGGGGTGTGCACGGGGAAGGGCATCGACTCGCCGACCGGGATGACGTCATCCCAGCGGCCCGGTTCGTCGTTGTGCTCCACGGCCACCCGGTGCCACATCGTGGTCGCGTCGGGCGGGCCGTCCGGGAAACCCTCGCCGGCGACGACCTGTTCGCGCAGGTAGGTGCCCGCCACGTCGGTGAAGCGCGGCACGACCGCCGCGCTGACCTCCTCGATGGTGCGGGCGAGGTCGAGCGAGGTGCCGATGGCGCCGCTGACCTCGTTCAGGAACTCCAGCCGCTCGCGGACCGCCGCGTACTCCAGGTCGGAGGCCAGTTCGGCGGCGGCAGCGGCGGCCGTCCGCGGGTCCGCCGCCTCGTCGCGGACCACCCGCTCCAGCCGGGCGCGCCGCTCGACCCGCTTGGGCACGCCCCAGTCGGGGGTGACCGGTACCCGCTCGTGCTGGCTGATCTCCAGTACGGGGTAGCCCAGTTCGAGCACCTGCGCCACGATGCGGGCGCTCTCCTGCGGGCTCATGCTGGGCAGGATCTCGGGCAGCCGGCGGGCCAGCTCCCGCGCCTCGCCGAACTCGGTGTGCAGCGCGAACCCGGGCGCCACCCGCTCGTGCCAGTCCCGGTCACCGGCCAGCCGCCGCGCGTCGGCGGCCAGCAGCAACAGCCGCTCGGGCCCCGGCCCCACCAGCGGGTAGGCCCACCACAGCACCTGGCCGGGGCCGCGCTCGGTGGCGGCCAGGTGCGCGCGGCCCGCGGTGGGGTAGCCGGACCCGCCGGTCAGCGAGAGGTCGAGGGAGGGGCCGAGGCCCGCGAAGTCGGCGAGATCGGCGAAGTCGGCGAGGGCGCCGCCCTCGTCCGAGGCGTCGGCGTCCGAGGCGTCGGCGGGCCGCGGTCCACCGCCGTCTCCCCGGCCGTCGCGGTCATCGCGGCCGTCGCGGAACGCGCCGGAGACCGGCATGAGGTCCACCGCGGGCGCGCCCACGGCCTCCTCCCGGTCGTAGCCGAACAGCTTGCGCGCACCGATGCTCCAGTGCGTGACGAGCCCGGCGCCGTCCACCACGACCACCGCGAGCGGTATCCGCCCCGGGGCAGGCGACCGCTCCGCCCGGGCCGGTGGCTCCGGGGTCACCCTGTCGTCGCCCTCACCCGGCGACGCGCCGTGGTCCATTGGCGAAGTCTCCTTCGTACGCGTACGCAAGATCTGCGCCCCCGCGGCTACGGTACGGCCTGGGCGCGGCACGGTGTGCGGCATTGTCGGAATAGGAGTGCGCCCGGCGCACGCCGCGTGCGCCCCACGCCGCCGGACAGCGTCGCGACACCGCGCCGCCGCCCGTGCCCGGTGTGGGACGGGCCGCTGGGACCGTCCCGCCACACGCCTGGGGGCCGGGTCGGCGCACCGACCCGGCCCCCACGCTCCCCGGGACCCCGCGTACCGCCCGGTGGGCTTCGCGTACGCCCACCGGGCCGCGCCGGGCCGCACGCGGCGTCCCCGGCGCGTGGCCGGCGCGTGGCCGTCGCGTCCGCGAGCGGCGCTCAGTCCTCGTAGCCCAGTTGCAGATCGCGCTCCGTGCGCCCGCCGCCGGCGACCCGCAGCACGGTGGCGACCGGCGGGTAGCCGGCCGCGATCACCGTGTACTCGCCGGCCGACAGGTCGATGAAGCGGAAGACGCCGTCCGCCCCGGTGGTGGCCGTGTCCACGACGTTGCCCGCCGCGTCCAGCAGCGTCACCCGCGCGTCCTCCACGGTGCGCCCGCCACCGGCCCGCACCGTGCCGCGCAGCACCGCGCCGCCGGCCAGCTCGATGTCCTGCCGGGTCTCGCGGGCCGCCTGCACGCTCACCGGCAGCGCGGCCGGCCGGTAGGCGGGGGCGCTGGAGGCGAGCGTGTACTCGCCGGCCACCAACTCCGTGATCAGGTAGCCGCCTTCCCGGCCGCTGCGGGTGGAGGCGACGACCTCGCCGCGCACGTCGGTGAGGGTGACCATCGCGTCGCGCACCGGCGTGCCGTCGGCCGTGCGCACCGCGCCGGCCAGCCGCCCCGCGCCGCCGAGCACCACGTCGAGTTCGATCGGCCGCTCGCCGACGGTGACGCTGACAGCCTGCGGCTGGTGCCCGCTGGCCGCCGCGATCAGCACGTAGGCGCCCGCGCCCGGCGTGCTCAGCGCGTACCGCCCGTCCTCGCCCGTCGCGCCCCGGCCGACCTGCCGCCCGCCGACGTCGATCAGGGTGAGCGCGGCGCGCGGGACGGTGCTGCCGTCGTGGTGGGCCACGGTGCCGCACACCGGCGGGCCGGCCAGCAACTGGGCGTCCGAGCGCGGCTGGTCGCCGGCGCCGTAGGAGGTGGCGTACGCGTCGTCGGCGCACGGGTCGGTGGTGTACGCGTCGGCGTACGACTCGGGCGCCCGCTGGTCCGCGGTGGGCGACGGGGAGCCGTTGGTGACGGTGTCGGCCAGGCCGCGCGCGGCGGGGACGGCCGGGTCGTGCTGGTCGGTCTGGGACGCCAAGGGATTCTCCTTCAGCAGCAGGGCGAGCAGGAAGCCGAGGACGAGCACGGGCACGAGGTACCCGAAGACGCGCGGCAGCGCGTCGACATGGGCGGCGACGTGTCCGTCGCGCAGGGCCTCGGGGAGCGAGCGGACCACCTCCGGGGCCCTGACGTCGGAGGGCAGGTGACGCGCCACGGCGTCGGCGGCCCGGTGCGCGAGGACCGCGCCGAGCACGGCCACGCCGACGCCGCCGCCGACCCGCCGCAACCCCGGGTGCCCGCCGGTGGCCGGGCCCGCGCCGGCCGGCCCGCCGGCGCCCCGGACCGCCAGCGCCAGAACCGGCAGGACGAGCCCGACACCGAGGCCGAGCACGCCCGTCCACAGGCCGTACGTCAGCCGGGAGGTGTCCGCGGTGAGGTGGGACAGCAGCCACATGCCGACCGCCGCGACGCCGCAGCCGAGGATCGGGTACGCGCGGAAGCGGCCCGTGCGGCCGGCCAGCCGCCCCGCCACGAGCGCGGCCAGGGCGGCGCCGCCCAGCAGCGGCAGCGTCAGCAGCCCGGTCTCCGTCGCGCTGGCGCCGGCCGTCCTGTGGAGGTGGGCGGGCAGTTGGTCGCTCGCCCCGTACAGCGCGATTCCCACGGCCGCGCCGACCAGCGTGTCGACGGTCAGGAGCGAGCCGCGCGCCCGGGGCGGCTGCGCGGCGCGCTGGCGGGCGAAGTACCGCACGACGACGCACAGGAGCACGGTGCCCAGGGCGCCGAGGCCGATGCCGAGGACGGTCCGCCCGTCCCAGGCGCCGTCCGTGCCGCCCCAACTCGTCAGCAGCACCAGGCAGAGGGTGGCCGCGGCCATGAGCAGGGCGCCGAACGTGCCGGCCCCGGACCGGCCGGCCGGGCGCGGCATTCGCGGCGCGCACAGGGCGGCGACCAGCGCCAACAGGCCGAGCGGCACGCCGAGGTAGCAACACCAGCGCCAGGAGGCGTGCTCGGTGACCAGCCCGCCGACGGCCGGCCCCGCAGCGACGGCGAGCCCGAACACGGCGCCGAGCAGGACCGCGAAGCGCCCGCGCCAGCGGGGCGGGGCGACGGTCGCGGCGATCGACTGGGCCCCCATGACGAGACCGCCGGCGCCGGCGCCCTGGAGGGCGCGGAAGACGATGAGTTCGTCCATCGTGCGGGCCCAGCCCGCCAGCGCGGAGCCGGCGACGAACACCAGGACGGCGATCAGGAACAGGCCCTTGCGGCCCACGAGGTCGCCGAGCCTGCCGTAGACCGGCAGCGCGAGCGCCGCGGCCAGCAGGTAGGAGAGCACGACCCAGGACAGCCTGTCGCCGCCGTGCGCGTCCGCCGCGAGGGCGGGCAGCGCGCCGGCGGTGACGGTCTGGCCGAGGCCCGCGAGCAGCAGCGCCAGCAGCGACCCGGCGCGGACCAGCGCGGCCCGGCCCGGCCCGAGCGGCTGGGAGTCGGTGGTGGCAGCGCCGGACGGTGGCGCACCGGGCGCCGGAGCGGCCGGGTGCGGCTCGTCCGGCTGCCAGGGGTCGGCCGTCTCGGCCGCGCCCCACCCGGTGGGTGCCGGCCGCGCCTGTCCCGCCGCGACGGTGAGTCCAACCGTCGGCTCCCGCGCCGTCCTGTCGTCCTGGGTCGCGGGGTCCGGGCCGAGCGCCGTGCTTGGCTCGTCCCGGTCCGCCAGGGTGGTCCCGCCCACGTACCGCTCCCGTCGTCACGTCTACACCGCGACCATTTCTCGCATTACGCGACAACCGCGAGCAACCGCGACGAATCCCTGAAACATGGCGGCGGCGGGCCCCAACTCCCTTGTCCGAAGCGCCTGTCGCGCGCCCATCAGGGGTTTCACCGCCCACGGCGGGGGCGGGCGAGGCCGGCTCGGCGTCGACAAGTCCACTCGTTCCGGTGAGTGGGCACCCCGCGCGCTCGGCGTCGACTCCGGGGCGGCGGGCGGCGACCGGACGGGCGCGGCGGGCCGGGCGGGGCCGGCCGAGGGCCAGGGGGGCCAGGCGAGGGCCGGGCGTACGTCGCGGGGCGGGCCGGGCGTACGGGGCCGGGCGGGACGACTGGCCGGGCGAACGGGGCGTGGCCCGCGAGGCGGCCCGGCAGGGCCGGGCGGGTGGCCCGTCGGCGGGCCGGGGCGGTGGGTTCGGCGCCGTGCGGCGCCGTGCCGCCGACGGGGCGCGCCCGGCGTCGCCCCGTCAGCTCCGCTGCCGTCGGTCGGTCAGCGGGTCACTTCTCCAGCTCCGCGGCGAGGCGGGTCAGCAGGGCGTCGTAGATGCGGCCGAGCCCCTTGGGGGCGAAGGTCTTCTCGAAGAAGCCGCCGATGCCGCCGGCGCCGGTCCAGGTGGAGGTGACCACGACGCGCGAGGAGCCCTCGCCGGCGGGCGTCACGATCCACGTGGTGACCATCGTGGAGTTCCGGTCCTTCTCGACGAGCTGGCCGTCGGTGGGCTCGGTCACCTCGACGAGGCAGTCGCGCACCCGCTTGCTGGTCGCCTGGAGTTTCCAGTGCACCAGGGAGCCCTCGCCGTCGCCGCCCTCGCGTACCTCGTACTCGCTGAACTGCTCGGGCATGACCCGCTGGCGGGTGCCGTTGTAGTCGGCGAGCGCATCGAACACGTCCTCGGCGCCCGCCCTGATGATCCGCTCCGTGGTGGCCTCGACCTGCGCCATCGCTGTTCCTCCGGTCCTGTGCGCGTGCTGTCGTGCGTGATCGGCAAGCCAACCACCTTCCCGGCATCCGCCCAAATCGGAGGTTGACACCCTCCGGATAGCACGTATGTTCTATTAGGCAGGGCGTACGACCGAGGAGGTGCACATGCGCTGGGAGACCCTGGCGGAGGAGAAGGCGGCACCCGCGCTGTTCGGCACGGCCAGCGTGACGCGCACCTTCGACACCCCCGAGTTCCGCGGCATCACCTTCCACGAGGTGCGGGCCCGCTCGCTGGTCAACCGCGTGCCGGGCGCGTCCCGGATGCCGTTCGAGTGGACCGTCAACCCCTATCGCGGCTGCTCACACGCGTGTGTGTACTGCTTCGCGCGCAAGACGCACAGCTATCTCGACCTGGACACCGGCATCGGTTTCGACTCGCAGATCGTGGTGAAGGTCAACGCGCCCGAGGTGCTGCGTCGCGAGTTGGCCGCCGGGAGTTGGACCGGCGAGCACATCGCGATGGGCACCAATGTCGACTGTTACCAACGCGCCGAGGGTCGGTATCGGCTGATGCCCGGCATTCTGTCCGCCCTCATCGAGCGGTCCAACCCCTTCTCGATCCTCACCAAGGGCACGCTGATCCTGCGCGACCTGGAGCTGTTGCGGGCGGCGGCGGCCCGTAGCGACGTGGGCGTCTCGATGTCCGTCGGTTTCACGGACCCGGAGCTGTGGCGCACCGTCGAGCCCGGCACGCCCTCGCCCGAGCGGCGGCTCGACACCGTGCGCACCCTGACCGACCACGGCATAGCCTGCGGCGTCCTGATGGCCCCGGTCATCCCGTACCTGGGGGACTCGCCCGAGCAGCTCCGCCGCACGGTGGCCGCCATCGCCGCGGCCGGGGCGACCTCGGTCACGCCGCTGGTGCTGCACCTGCGGCCGGGCGCCCGCGAGTGGTTCCTGGCCTGGCTCGACCAGCACCACCCGCGGCTGCGCCGGCGCTACGACGCGCTGTACGCGAACGGGGCGTACGCGCCGACCTGGTACCAGCGCCGCATCACCCGACAGGTGCACGAGCTGGCCACCGAGTACGGCATCGGCCCGGCCGGCCCCGGCGCGGCCCGCGCGCTCCCCAGGCCGCCGGCCGCGCCCGCCCCGCCCGACCCGGCCGCCGGGACGCAGCTCGCGCTGTTGTAGAAACGGGTCGGCGGCAGCCGCCGTACCACCCGCACCGCGAGGAGTCCCATGGCCGAGCACCAGCACATCACCGCACCGGACGGCGTCGCGCCGGGCAACGGCTTCAGCCACGTCGTCATCGGCACGGGCACGCTCGTGGCCGTCTCCGGGCAGATAGCCGTGGACGCCCAGGGCGAACTGGTGGGCCGCGACGACCCCGAGGCCCAGGCCCGCCAGGTGTTCGCGAACCTCCAGCGCTGCCTGGAGGCGGCCGGCGCGAGCTTCGCCGACGTGGTGAAGCTGACCTTCTACGTCACCGACGTCGCCCACCTGCCGGCCGTGCGCGCCGCCCGCGACGCGTACGTGGACACCGCGCGGCCCCCGGCCAGTTCGGCCGTCCAGGTCGCCGGGCTGATCCGGCCCGAGTTGCTGGTCGAGGTCGACGCGCTGGCCGTGCTCCGCGCCTGAGCGACGGCCGGGCGCCCCGACGGTCGGGGCGCCCGTCCGTGGCGCGGCGCGGCGCCGGTCACAGGGTCGCGGCCAGCAGTTCCCGGGTGTAGTCGTGCGACGGCTGGTCGAAGACCTCGTCGCGGGTGCCGGTCTCCACGATCTCGCCGCCGCGCAACACCGCGATCCGGTCGCAGAAGTGCCGCACCACCGCCAGGTCGTGCGAGACGAACAGCAGCGAGAGGCCGAACTCCTCGCGCAAATCCATCAGCAGGTTCAGCACCTGGGCCTGGACGGAGACGTCGAGCGCGGACACCGGCTCGTCGGCGATCAGCAGCCTCGGTTCGACGGCCAGCGCCCGGGCGATGCCGACGCGCTGCCGCTGGCCGCCGGAGAACTCGTGCGGATAGCGCCCGAGGTGCTCCGCCCGCAGCCCCACCCGCTCCAGCAGCCACACCGCGCGCTCCCGCCGCTCGGCCGCGCCCTGTCGGGTGTGGACCTGGAGCGGCATGGTGACGATCTGCTCGACGGTGCGGCGCGGGTTGAGCGAGGCGTACGGGTCCTGGAAGACGAGCTGCACCTCGCGGCTCAGCTCGCGGCGCAGGGCGGTGGAGCGGGCGGCGGCGGAGATGTCCCGCCCGTCGAAGCGGACGGTGCCGGCGGTCGGCCGCTGGAGGCCGGCCAGCACCCGGGCCGTGGTGGACTTGCCCGACCCGGACTCCCCCACCAGGCCCAGCGTCTCGCCGGGCGCGATGGCCAGGCTGATGCCGCGCACGGCCTGGAGCGGCGGCCGGCGCAGCCCCGGCAGCCGGGGCCCACGCGCCGGGAACTCCACCCGCAGCCCGCGCACCTCGGCGATCGGCGGCACGGGCTTGCCGGCGGCCGGCACCGTGGTCGGGGCGGCGGACTCCTCGCGCCCGGCGGGCCGCGCGGGCGTCGCCCCGCCCCGCCGCGCGGACGGGGCGCGCGCCGGCGCGGGCGCCGGGTCCGGGTCGTCCACGGTCGGCAGCCGGGTGCCCGGCTCGGTGCGCAGCGTGGGCGCGGCGCCGATCAGCGCCCGGGTGTACGGCTCGCTCGCGGCGGTCAGCAGTTTCTCCGCCGGGCCCTGCTCGACCTCCCGGCCGCCGCGCAGCACCAGCATCCGGTCGGCCATCTCGGCGACCACCCCGACGTCGTGGGTGACGAGCAGCACGGCGGTGCCGTGCTCGCGGCGCAGCTCGTCGAGGAGGCGCAGCACCTGGCGTTGGACGCGGGCGTCGAGCGCGGTGGTCGGCTCGTCGGCGATGAGCAGGTCCGGCGAGTTGACCAGGGCCATGGCGATCATGACGCGCTGCCGCATGCCGCCGGAGAACTGGTGCGGGTAGTCGCGGGCGCGCGCGGCGGGAATGGCGACCCGCTCCAGCATCTCGCTGGCCCGCTCGCGCGCCGCCGCCCGCCCGGCGCCCGGGTGGTGCAGCCGGTACGCCTCGGCGAGTTGGGCGCCGACGGTGTGGAAGGGCGAGAGGGCGGCGAGAGCGTCCTGGAAGACCATGGCGGCCCGGGACCCGCGCACGGCGCACAGCCGCTTCTCGCTGGCGCCGACGATCTCCGTGCCGCCGACCTGGATGCTGCCGGTGACGCGGGTACGGGCCGCGTCGTGCAGGCCGAGGGCGGCCAGGCCGACGGTGGACTTGCCCGAGCCGGACTCGCCGACCAGGCCGAGCACCTCGCCGGGCGCCACCTCGAAGGTCAACTCGCGTACGGCGGGCACCGCGTCGGCGCCGCCGTGGGCGTCGCGCGCGCGGGTGAAGGAGACGGACAGGTCGCGAACCCGCAGCGCGGGGTGGCCTGGTTCGGCCATGGGGGCTTCCTCTCGGGGCGGGCGGCCCGGCCGCCGGGCGGCGGTGGCGCTCATGCGAGCCGTACCCGGGGGTCGAGCCAGGCGACGACGAGGTCGGCGACGGCGACGAAGACGACCACGCACAGCGCGGCCAGTAGCACGGTGCCCACCACGGTCGGCAGGTCGTTGCCGACCACCGCGTCCACGGCCAACTTGCCGACGCCGCCGAGGCCGAAGACGGTCTCGGTGATGAACGCGCCGCCGAACAGCGCGCCCGCCTCCAGGCCGAGCAACTGCACGAGCGGCGGCGCCGCGCCGCGCGCCGTGTACTTCAGGTGGGCCCGGCGCGCGCTGAGCCCCTTGCCGCGCGCGGTGCGCACGTACCCCTCGTGCATGACCTCCAGGAGTTGGGCGCGCGAGAGCCGGGCGAAGACGGCCGCGTTGACGAACCCGAGGACCAGCCACGGCAGCAGCAGCCCGGCGGCCCAGCCGCCCGGGTCGTCGGCCAGCGGCACGTACTCGGGCAGCGGGAAGAGGTCGGTGCTGTACACGAGCAGGTACTGCAAGGCGTAGCCGAGGAAGTAGATCTGCACGCTGGCGCCGACCAGGGTGAAGGCGGACAGCATCCGGTCGGTGCGGCTGCCGCGGCGCAGCGCGGAGACCAGGCCGGTGCCGACGCCGAGCACCACGATCACCGCGAGCGCGCCGACGGCGAGCGACAGGGTGACCGGCAGGTGGTCGGCGATGGCCTCGGTGACCGGCTGGTGCAGGGTGTACGAGTAGCCGAGGCAGGGCGCGCCGCACTCGATGGGCGTGCCGTCCACGTCGTTGATGGTGCGCCCGGTGACCAGTCCGCCGAGGTAGTCGACGTACTGCGCCACCAGGGGTTGGTCCAGGCCCATGCTGTGGCGCACGGCCTCGACCTGGGCGGTGTCGCACTTGGGCCCGCAGGCGATGAGCGCCGGGTCGGACGGCGCGGCGTAGAAGAGCCCGAAGGCGGCGGCGGTGATCGCCAGGAGTACCGCCGCCGCCTGGAGGGTCCGTCGGAGGACGTAGCTGAGCATGGAGTGTGGGTCCCGGGTCAGGAGTCGGCGCGGTAGAGCCAGGCCGCGCTGATGCTGCCGTAGATGGGGTGGATGAACGCGCCGCCGATGTTCTCGCCGCGCACCTGGGAGACGTGCGGGTAGAGGAACGGCACCACGGGGGCGTCCTTCATCACGACCTGTTCGAGGTCGATGAGGGCCGCGGCCTTCTGCCGCGCGTCGCCGATCTTCTCGATCCGCTCCAACTCCTTGTCCACGGCCGGGTTGTTGTACCGGATGCCGTTGGAGAGCGCGTCCAGCTTGCTGTGGTAGCCGTCGGGCAGCAGCGTGGAGGGCGTCGGCCAGTCCACCGAGTTGGTGCTCAGCCACAGGTCGTACGGGGCGGGCCCGCGGAAGACCTGGTGGGTGAAGGAGGCCGGGTCCAGCGGCTTGGTGACCAGCGTGATGCCGGCCTTGCCGAAGGCGTCGACGAGGACCTGGGCGAGGCGGTCCTGCACCGGGTCGCTCTCGTAGGCGTACGTCAGCTTCGTCACCGGCTTCTCCGCCTTGGCCAGGTGCTCCTTGGCCTTGGCGATGTCCCCGGTGGGCGGCGCGGGGAACAGGTCGTACTTCTTCCAGCCCACGACGGCCGGCGAGGAGAGCGTGGTGGCGAACTCGCCGGCCCGCGGGCCGCCCATCACCTGGCGGGCCTGCTGGCGCGGGAAGAGGTAGGCGATGGCCTTGCGCACCTCGGGGTCGGTGACGCGACTGTTCTTGATGTACAGGTCGTTGACGTACGCGCCCTGCCGGCCGCTGACGACGAGCTTCCGCTTGGCCGGGTCGCGCTCGGTCTCGCGGAACAGCTCGGGCGGCAGGTCGGCCCGGGTGGTGACGGAGGAGGCGCCGTCGCCGCGTCCGGCGAGGATCTCCTGGCTGGTGTTGAGGGCCTTCTTGCCGAAGGTGAACTCGAAGCGGTCGGCGTACTGGTGCCGGATGGAGTCGGTCTCGGGCTTCCAGTGCGGGTTGCGCTCCAGCGTCAGGTGTTGGTTCTGCCGGTGCTCGACGATCCGGTACGGGCCGGTGGCCAGCGGCTTGATGTCGTACCCGGTGCCGGTGTCCTTGTCCTCGCGGACCGGTGACGAGGAGGACTGGGCGGCCATGTAGGGCACGTCGGCCTGCGGCTTGGGGAAGTGGAAGACGATCGTCTTGTCGTCCGGCGTCTCGATGGCGTCGAGGTCGCCGTCCTTGGGGCCGCCGTACTTCTTGACCGCCGCGGTGCGGTCGGCCGAGCCGGTCAGCCACTCCGGCCAGTAGGTGGGCCCGAGTTCGAAGCCGGGCGCGAAGGTGCGCTGGATGCCGTACTTGACCTGCTGCGCGGTGACCGGCTTGCCGTCCTCCCAGGCGATGCCGTCCTTGAGGCGGTACGTCCAGGTCCGGCCGCCGTCCGACGAGGTGCCGGTGTCGGTGGCCAGGTCGCCGACGAGGGTGGGCTTGCCGTCCACCACCTGGTACTGGGTGAGCTGCCGGCCCCACAGCAGCGAGGTGTTGTACGTCTCGCCGGCGTAGATCTTCTGCGGGTCCAGGTGCGCGTAGCCGGTGGGGTTGGCGATGTGGATGGTGCCGCCCTTGCGGGCCCCGTCGATCGCGGGGGCGGGGCCGGTGCTGTCCTTGGCGGTGCCGAGGGCCGCCGTCAGCGGGGCGGTCTCCTTCGGCGCCGGGTCGTCGCCGCCGCTCGTGCCCGCACCGGCGGAGCAGGAGCACAGCAGCGTGGCGGCGACGACGGCGATGGCCGGCACGGCCACGGTGCGCGGGCGGTGGCTGGGCTTGCTGGGCATGCGGAACTCCGATGCGGAAGGTACGGATGGGGCGGGTTGGTGACAAGAGGACGCAGAGTGGCTTGGGGTGATGTGTGTGTGGGGGGGATGTGTTGGCGCGCGGGCCCGGGGCGGGAGGCGCGGCGCTCGGGGGCGGTTGTCCGCCGTGCGGGCGGGCGCTCGCGGCGCTTCCGGCGCGGCCCGGGGCGCCGGAGGGTCAGCGGGCCGTGCGAGGGTCGATGGCGTCGCGCACGGCGTCTCCGAGCAGGTTGAAGGCGAGGACGAAGACGAGGATGGTGACGCCGGGGAAGACCATGTACGTGGGGTCGTCGTAGAAGACCTCGGAGCCGCGCGAGATCATCCGGCCCCAGTTGGGGATCGGTTCGTTGATGCCCACGCCGAGGAAGGACAGCGCGGCCTCGGCGGTGACGATGCCCGGCACGGCGAGCGTGACGTGCACCAGCACCGGGGCCCAGACGTTGGGCAGCAGTTCCCGGAAGATGATGTGCCGCCGCCCCGCGCCGACCGCCCGGGCCGCCTCGACGAACTCGCGCTCCCGCAGCGACCGCACGGTCGTCCGCAGCACCATGGCCAGCGGCACCCAGCCGAAGGCGGAGAAGACCGCGATGAGGACGGCGAACTGCATCCAGGCGGGTTCGTTTTCGCCGGGTGAGACGAATCGGGTCTGGATGATGGGGCTGAGGGCGAGCAGAAGCAGCAACGTGGGAAATGCGAGTAGCACATTGCAGATAAAGCTGAATACCCGGTCCGTGATTCCGCTCAGATAACCGGCGGTCACCCCGAGCACGATGCCGATGACGGCGATGACGGCGACCGAGGCGAGGGCGATGAGCAGCGAGGTGCGCATGCCGTAGAGCAACTGGGTCAGCACGTCGCGGCCGAGCCCCGGTTCGAGCCCGAACCAGAAGTCGGCGGAGATGCCGCCGTTCGGCCGCACCGGCAGACCCTCGGGACTGAGCAGGTCAGGGTCGTTCTGGCCATAGTGCTCGGTGGGGTTCTTGCCGTAGAGCGCGGCGATCAGGGGCGCGCAGACGGCGAGCACGGCACACAGCAGGACGACACCGAGGGCGGCCATCCCGACCCGGTCGCGGCGCAGCGCGCGGGCGGCGGTGACGAGTGGACCCGCGGGCCCACTGGACTTCACTTCGGCCATCACTTCGGCCATCGCTGCCGTTCTCCTGAATCTCAGCGGGGATCGCCCGCAGCCGGTTCGCGACTATTAGAACGACGGCTCGATGCAGTGGCAAATCATCTCTTTCGATGGCTCATAAACGACGAAGAAAACATTTCACGGATGCGGCTTTATTTCACGCTTACGTAACGCACCCGAAATAAAAACCCGGACAAAAGCCGCACAGCACCCGGCGGGCGTCACATGCGGGCCGACCGCTGAGATTCCGCTCACACTGCCTTCAGTTCCAAGGTTCAACGAACAATCGACCTTGATTGAGAGGACAATCGACGGCGCGCGCCTGTCCATCCATGACGGGCGAGCGTGCGAGCGATGCGTTCCAGCCGATCCGCGCCAGCCGGCTTTCGAACCCACACGGCGCACTCCGCGCGCCCAACCCACCCCGACGCACCGACGCGCCCCAGGTCCCCGCATCGCGACCGCACCCCGACACATCCAGGCGTCACGCCACGATAAGCCACCGTTCGATTACGAGTGGTGACCGGAAGCGAGCCATCGCGCGTGCGATCACCGCATGCGTCCGTAAGACTCCGGTCCGTATCTGCCACCTCGAACAAGGGAGTGTTCGACATGCGGAAGATCGCTGGGGGACTCGCACTGGCCGCGGCGCTGAGCATCGGCTGCCTGGCCACCACCGTCGGGACCGCGCACGCCGCGCCCGCCGGCACCACCTCGCTGTACCCGCCCTCGTCCCTGGTGCTCTCGGTCGCGCCGGGCGAGGACGCCACGGCCGTCGCCACCCGCGCCGTGACCCTGTCCTGTCAGCCCAAGGCGGGCGGCAGCCACCCGGCGCCGACCGCCGCCTGCGCCGAGCTGGGCGTCACCGGCGCGGACTTCGCCCACATGACCGAGTCGGCCGACGGCTCGTTCTGCACCCGCGAGTACGACCCGGTCACCGTCGTGGCGCAGGGCGTGTGGGAGGGGCGGAACGTCTCCTTCACGCACACCTTCGGCAACTCCTGCCTCCAGCAGGCCGCCCGGGGCACGGTCTTCCACTTCTGAGCCCGGCCCGCCCGCCGAGCGCGATCCGCCCGCCGAGCGCGCTCCACCCGCCGGGCGCGACCCGTGATCGGCCCGGCCCACCGGGCGGTCCCACGGGGACGACGGGCCGGCGGCGGTGAGCGCCGCGCGCACGAGCGGCCCCCGGACACGGTGTGGGTGTCCGGGGGCCGCTCCCCGTGCGGGGGGTCGCGCGGCGCGCGGCGCCCGCCGACGGGTCGTACGGCCTACGGGCCGTGCGCCGCGCCGACGCTCACGCGCCGGTCAGCCGATCTGCGTCCCGGTGGCCTGCAGGGCCTCGGTCACCGGCTGGAAGAAGGTCTCGCCGCCCGAGCCGCAGTTGCCGCTGCCGCCCGAGGTCAGGCCCAGCGCGGTGTCGCCCGCGAAGAGCGAGCCCCCGCTGTCGCCGGGCTCGGCGCACACGGTGGTCTGGATCAGTCCCTCGACCGTGCCCTCCTGGTAGTTGACGGTGGCGTCGAGCGCGGTGACGTCGCCGTCGTGCACCTGGGTGGTGCTACCGCTGCGGGTCACCTTCTGGCCGACGGTGGCCTCGCCGGCCTTGGCGATCGCCTGCGTGCCGCCGTACAGGTTGACCTCGCTCGGGTGCGGGACGTCGGCCGTGTACTTGGCGATGCCGTAGTCGTCGCCCGGGAAGCTGCCGCCCTCGGTCGCCGCGACCTGCTGGCCGCCCTGCGAGTCCGACCAACCGGAGACGGCGTTGGTGCAGTGACCCGCGGTCAGGAAGTACGGCTCGCCGCCCTTGGTGACGTTGAAGCCGAGCGAGCAGCGGGAGCCGCTGCCCCAGATCGCGTCGCCGCCCGCGAGCAGCGGCTTGAGGGTGTTGGTCGAGCGCTTGACCGTGACCCGGTCGCCGAGCGAGTCGGTGACCTTGGTCAGCTTGGCCAGCTTGCCGCCCCGCACCGTGCGGTCGGCGGTGACGACGACCGTGTTGCTCTTCGGGTTCATCGCCCAGGACGTGCCGGGGATGGTGGCCTTGGCCTTGAGGGTGCCGCGCGCCTGGTTCAGCGCGGCCAGCGAGTGCTTGACGACCCGGGGTTCGGCGCCGGCCGCGCGCACCCGCTCGGCGGCGGAGTCGTCCACCACGTTCACGACGAGCTTGCGGTCCTTGGCGTCGTAGTACGAGCCCGCGGCGTCAGCGCCGAGGTCGGCGGTGATGTCGGTGGCCAGCGCGCCGGCGGCGGTGGCCGTGAGGGGGTCGGGGGCGGTGGGCGCCGCGTTGGCGCTCTGGAGCGTGAGGGTGGTGGTGATCAGTGCCGCTACGCCGGCGCCGGCGATGACCGAACGGCGTACGCTTGTGCGCTTCAACTCAAGACCTCCAGTGGGGGGATGGGCCCGGCTTGTGGGGGTTCGGGCCCGGAGGAGGCATGTACGGGCCGCTCACCAGGAGGACGCGTCCATGCCAAGTTGCTCCGCTGAGTATTCCCAGGCTCTCGCGCGGCACACAAGGTCGCGTTCAAGTCGCTGCCTTGACGCGCCCCACGCGCTACCCGAGTCACAGAACACACCTACCGCGCCCACGTCGGAACCGCACCCGGACACGTGCCGTGCGGGGCCGCACACCTGCGGTGATCGCCGCGAGTGGCTGATACTGCCGCCCGTTCGCCGTCCGGCCCAGCGGGGCGCGGCCGGCGCGCGCGGGTCGGCTAGCGCCCGTCGTCGCGCCGCTCGTCGCGGGACGCGACGGCGCCCGGCCCGGCCTCGCCGCCGGCCCGCGCCGGGGTGCCCTGGGTACGGGCCCGCGCCGTGGACGCCGGCGCCTCGCCGGCCGCGCGCCGGGCCGTGACGCCCGCGAGCGCCCCGGCGCGCGCCGGAGCCTGCCCCGCACCCGGCGCGCCGGCCGGGGCGGCACCGGACGGCTCGGCCACCGGCTCGTCGGCTGGGGAGCCAAGCGCGGCGGAGCCGTCCGCCGAGGGGCCGTTCGCGCTAGAGCCGGTGGAGCCGTCAGAGCCGTCGGCGGGCGGCGGCGCGGCCGGCTGCTGGGCCCGTTCGAGGAAGCGCAACAACTCCACCGGGAAGGGCAGCACCAGCGTGGAGTTCTTCTCCGCCGCCACCGCCACCACCGTCTGGAGCAGGCGCAATTGCAGGGCGGCGGGCTGCCGGGACATCTCGCTGGCCGCGTCGGCGAGCTTCCTGGACGCCTGGAACTCCGCGTCCGCGTTGATCACGCGGGCCCGCCGCTCGCGGTCGGCCTCCGCCTGCCGGGCCATCGACCGCTTCATCGTCTCCGGCAGCGACACGTCCTTGATCTCCACCCGGTCGATGTGCACGCCCCAGCCCACGGCCGGGCTGTCGATCATCAGCTCAAGGCCCTGGTTGAGCTTCTCCCGATTGGAGAGCAGGTCGTCGAGGTCGCTCTTGCCGATGATCGAGCGCAGCGAGGTCTGCGCCATCTGGGAGACCGCGAACCGGTAGTCCTCCACCGCCACCACCGCGTCCGCCGGCGACACGACCTTGAAGTAGACGACGGCGTCCACCCGGACCGTCACGTTGTCCCGGGTGATGCCCTCCTGGGCGGGGACCGGGAGGGTGACGATCTGCATGTTCACTTTGCGCAGCCGGTCCACCGCCGGCACGATCATCGTGAAGCCGGGCTGCCGCACCTCGCGCCGGAGCCGGCCGAGCCGGAAGACGACGCCCCGCTCGTACTGCTTGACCACCCGGGCACCCGCCACGGCGTACACCACGCCGCAGCAGAGCAGCACCACCAACACCGTCAGCAACGTCTCGATCATCACGGCCACCTGCCGTCCATAGCGCGAGCGATGCCCCATCCGGGCTACTGGTGTCCACGATAGACCTGATTCACCCGATTGGCCCCGTCATGCCTGGTTGAGAGGGCGGCGGACTCGGCCGGGGCCGCCGCCGCTCGGCGCGGCGGCCCGCCACGTACGGCCGGGCCCGGTCAGGTCAGGTCAGGTCAGGTCAGGTCAGTAGACGTTGACCTTGTACTTGCTCAGGGCCTCCTTGACCGGCTGGAAGAACGTCGTGCCGCCCGACGAGCAGTCGCCGCTGCCGCCGGAGGTGAGGCCGAGGGCGGTGGTGCCGGAGAACAGGGCGCCGCCGCTGTCGCCGGGCTCGGCGCAGACGTTGGTCTGGACGAGGCCGGAGACCACGTCCCCGCCGCCGTAGTTGACGGTGGCGTTCAGGCCGGTGACCTTGCCGCCGCGCAGCCCCGTGGTGCTGCCGCTGCGCTGGACTTTCTGGCCGACGGTGGCGTTGGCCGCCTTCTTGATGTCGCGCGACGAGCCGTTGTACAGGTTGACGGTCCCCGGGTGCTTGAGGGAGCGGTTGTCGTAGCGGATGAGGCCGTAGTCGTTCCCGGGGAAGCTGGACCCGACGGTCTTGCCGATCTTCGTGCGGTGGTTCGACGTGGTGTACCAGGGCGGCTTGCCGTCGGTGCAGTGGCCGGCGGTCACGATGAAGTACTCGCCCTTGGCGTTGCGCGCGTTGAACCCGGCCGAGCAGCGCCAGTCGCCCGCGTAGATGGCGTCGCCGCCGGCGATGAGCTTGTTGAAGGTGCCAGGGGTGCGCTCGACGCGGATCGCGCCGGCGTGCGCTCCCGCCGCGCGCCTGAGCCGGGATATCTCGGCCCGGCTGACGGTGCTGTCGGCGGTGACGACCAGGGTGTGGGTGGCCTTGTCGACGTACCAGGCGGTGCCGGGCACGTTCGCCGAGCGGACCGCGTCGCCCGCGGTGGCCGCCCGGACCGCGGCGGGCGCGGCCGGCGCGTCGGTGGCGGCTCCGGCGGCCGGCACCGCGAGCGCGGAGACGGCGGCGAGTCCGCAGGTCACGCCGATGAGGCGGACGCGTCCGCGCGGGCGGGGGCGGAGCGTGGTGCGGGTGTTCCTCAACTCTTCCTCCGGGGAAGTCGTGGGCCGGCTGCCGCGCCGGGCCCCGGGTGGCACGGCCACGGGGGTACGGCTGCCCGACACGGCACAGCTACACGACGCTTCCGCCACGCTTCACGTCCCCCCGCACGAGCGCTGCCCGGAAGTATTCGGGCTGCGGCCGGCGCCGCACAAGGGGGTCTTGACCCGCCCTCGGCGGCGCCCGGCGCCCATCGCGCCCGGAACGGCCCGCTCCCCCGCCGCCCCACCGGCCCACTTCCCCGCCGGGCCGGCGGCCGGCTCCGCTCAGCCCGTCGCGAGCGGGTTGCGCTCGCCCGCCGTGAGCGGGAACGGGAGGGTGTTGCCGGGCGGCGGGAAGGGGCACAGGAAGTGGTCGGTGAACGCGCACGGCGGCAGCAGGGTGCGGTTGAAGTCCAACGTCAGCCTCCCGTCGACGCCCGGGGCGCCGGGACGCAGGAAGCGGAACCGGTAGCTGCCGCCCTCGGCCCTGGCCCGCCCGCTGGTGGCGTCGGCGAGCACGATCCACAGCGAGCCGTCCCCCTCGTCCCCGGCCACCAGCGTGTGTTCCACGCCCTCCACCGTGAACACCACCTCGCCGGTGAGCCCGAGCCCCCGCCGGGCCCCGTCGGCGTTGGCCACCTGGATGGTGCGCCCCTCGGGGAACGGCCGGAAGACGGCGGGCACCGCCCAGCGCTCGGCGTAGTCGAATGCGTCGATCCCCGCGAACGCCCGCCGGGCCGCCGCGTCGGGGTCGAAGACCCGTACCGCCCACAGGCCCTCGCGGCGCAGCACCACCAGGTGCCGGTCGCCGCTGGTGACCCGGGCGTCCAGCGGCCCGTGCTCGGGCCCGAGCCTGGCCTCGCCCTCCAGCGGCTGGCCGTCCACCGCGAGCAGGTCCTCGGCGGTGGCGCTGACCACGAGTTCCTCGCCGTCCTCGGTCCACCGGCCTGGCACGCCGGGCAGCCTGCCGTCCGGCGCGTCGGCCAGCCAGTGGGTGCCGGTCACCGACAGCGGGCCGTACGGCGCGGCGACCGCCTCGGTTCGCTCCCGCAGCCAGGCGCGCCACTCCGCTCGCTCGGAGGTCTCGCCCGACGGCTGGCGCCGGGCCGCGTCCGGCCCCGGTATCTCCGGCTCACCGCCGGCCCCGGGCTCGCTACCGGTCCGGGCCGTGGAGTGCAGGATCGTTCCCGGCCGCACCGCGCCCTTGGGCGAGGCCGTCGCCGCGGGCCGCGCCGGGGTGGCCGCCGTGCCGCGCTGTGCCGCTGTGTCCGTCATGCTGTCGTGTCCTTTCACGAGGGCTGGGCGAGCCCGAGATGGGCGCGCAGCGTGCTGCCGGTGTACCGGGTACGGAACGACCCGCGCTCCTGGAGCAACGGCACCACCTGCTCGACGAAGTCGTCGAGCCCGCCCGGAGTCAGGTGCGGTACCAGGATGAAGCCGTCGGCGGCATCCGTCTGGACGAAGGTGTCCATCTCCTCGGCGACCGCCGCCGGCGTCCCGATGAAGGACTGCCGCCCGGTGGCCTCGATCACGGTCTGCCGGATGGACAGCCCCTTCTCCTCGGCCAGCGCCCGCCAGGAGGCGACGACGGCGCGCGGGTCGGCGTGCCGCACCCGGCCCTGGCTGAGCTGGGCGTCGTAGTCGGGTTCGATGTCCGGCAATGGGCCATCCGGGTCATATCGCGATAGGTCGACTCCCCAGATCTGCTCCAGCGTGAGCAGCGCCGTCTGCGGCGAGATCTGCTGGTACCGGATCTCGGCCGCCTTCTCCTGGGCCTCGGCCGCGGTGTCGCCGAGTACGAACGTCACCCCCGGCATGATCTTGAGGTCCGCCGGGCGGCGCCCGTGCGCCGCGAGCCGGCCCTTGACGTCGGCGTAGAACCGCCGGCCGGCCTCCAGCGTGCCGTGCCGGGTGAAGACGACGTCGGCGGTGGCCGCGGCGAACTCGCGCCCCTCGCTCGAGTCGCCGGCCTGGATGACGACCGGGTGGCCCTGCGGGCCGCGCTCCACGCTGAAGTGGCCCTCGATGTCGAAGTGGCGCCCGTGGTGCGCGAAGGCGCCGGCCCGCGCGCGCTCGGCGCCCGGCGGCCAGGAGTCCCACAGCTCGCGCGCGGTGGCGACGAACTCGGCGGCCCTGGTGTAGCGGTCGGCGCGGTCCAGGAAGCCGCCGCGCCGGAAGTTCTCGCCGGTGAAGGCGTCGGATGAGGTCACCACGTTCCAGGCGGCGCGCCCCCCGCTCAGGTGGTCGAGCGAGGCCAGGCGGCGGGCGAGTTCGTAAGGCTCGTTGAAGGTGGCGTTGACGGTCGCGGCGAGCCCGAGCCGTTCGGTGACGGCGGCCAGCGCGCTGAGCACCGTGATCGCCTCGGGCCTGCCGAGGACGTCGAGGTCGTGGACGCGGCCCTGGTGCTCGCGCAGCCGCAGCCCCTCGGCGAGGAAGAAGAAGTCGAACAGGCCGCGCTCGGCGGTCTGGGCCAGGTGCGTGAAGGACGCGAAGTCGATCTGGCTGCCGAGCGCCTGCGGCGTCGCGGTCCACACCGTCGTGTTGTTGACGCCCGGGAAGTGGGCGGCGAGGTGGATGGGCTTACGGCTGGTACGCGGGGTGCCCGAGGTGTCGGTCATCGTGCTGATGCCTCCCTGGCGAGGGCGTAACGGTTGGCCGGGCGCGCCAGGCCCAGGTGTTCGCGGAGCGTGGCGCCCGGATAGAAGTGGCGCGCCAGCCCGCGGTGTTGCAGCACGGGCACCGTGCCGTCCACCAGGAGCCGCAGGTCGCGCTCGGGGTTTCGGGGGCGGAAGTGGAAGCCGTCGGCGACGCCGTCGGTGTGCCAGCTCGCGGCGAACTCGGCCAGCGCGACCGCGTCGGCCGACGCGTCGAGGTCCACCGGCAGCGAGGCGAGCACGATCAGCCGGTCCGGCTCCCGGCCCCAGGCGCGGGCGCGTTCGCGCAGGTCCGCGCGGGCGGCGCGGACCACGTCGGGGTCGTCGGTGCGGAGAAGGGCGACGTCGGCGTAGCGGGCCGCCGCCGCGCGGGCGTGGGACGGTGTGGCGTCGATGACGGTCACGGGGTGCCCCTGTGGCGGGCGGGGCACGATGGAGGGGCCGCGCACCGAGAAGGTGGCCGACTCGAAGTCGACGTAGTGCAGCTTGTCCCGGTCGACGAAGCGACCGGTGGCCACGTCGCGGATCTCCGCGTCGTCCTCCCAACTGTCGAAGAGCCGGGTGACGACGTCCACCACCTCGCCCGCCTCGTGCCACAGCTCCGGCGCGGGGGCCGCCGGCCGGCGGCCGACGAGCCGGGCCTCGGCCTCGGTGGCCGAGACCTCGACGATCCAGCCGGCCCGCCCACGGCTGACCCAGTCCAACGTGGCGACCTGGGTGGAGACGTGGAACGGCTCGGTGTGGGTGGTGGTGACGGTCGGCACTAAGCCGATGCGGTCCGTGGTGGGGGCGACGCGGGCCAGCACGGCGAGGGCGTCGAGCCGCGCCACGCCGGGCGCGGGCTGGCCGAGCGAGTCGTCCAGGGTGACGAAGTCGAAGGCGCCGCGCTCGGCGAGGTGGGCCCGGTCGACGAAGGCGGACGCGGTCTGGGGCGCGCCGCCGTCGATGGCGACGGCCAGTCGCAGCGGACGGTTCAAGGGGGGCATGGGGGTCCTCAGGGTCCGTGGGTGGATAGGCGTCGGGCGGTCGTTCTCGCGTCGGCTCGGGCCGGCGCGGCGCGCGAGCCCGGGTCGTACCGGGGTCGGTCAGGCGGTCAGCCGCGCCGGCCGGGCGTCCTCGGTGAGCAGGCGCAGCAGGGCCCGGGCCACCGCGTCGTTCTGGCGTACGGCGGGGGCTCCGGTGCCGGGTCGGGCGAAGGCCGCGGCGACCCGGGCGTCGGTGGGCGCCCCGATCGCGAACCGGCGCGGGTGCGGCCGGCCGGCCCGGTCGAGCAGCCGGGCGTCCTCGGGGCGTACGGCGACCAGCCCGCCGGGCGTCACGCGCAGCCCGTCCGGGTCCTCCTCGTGCAGGGCGCGCAGGAGCCGGTCGCGGGAGCGGGCCACCGACGGGTCGGGCAGCCTGGCCTCGACCAGCGCGGCGGCCTCGACCCGGTGGCCGGGCACGGAGGCACTGGTCGCCACGAAGGCGCCGCGCGCCGGATCGGCGGTGACGCTCATGTCGGCCCCGACGAAGCGCACGACGCCGGCCCGGGACAGGGCGAGCAGTTGCCGCAGCCGGGGGCCGGGCGGGCCCGAGGCGAGGTAGCTGAAGAAGCCGTGCCACCACGGGCCGATGTCGCCGAGCCCGGCGACCTGCCCGTACACCGCCAACAGGCCGAGGAAGACGGCCAGGTCGGGGCTGTGTTCCGGGTCGTGGCGGCGTGTCAGGTCGGCGGTGACGTAGTCCCGCAGCCCCTCCTGGAGCGCGGCGTGCGACGCGAAGGTGAGCCCGGCCAGCGGGCGGTCGAGGCGGGTCAGGTCGAGCCGGTCGGCGGGGTCGGGTACGGCGTCGGCCACCAGCGCGGCCAGCGCGGGGCCTTCCACCTCGCAGGCGGCGTACGCCGTCTCGAACTCCGCCCAGCTCCCGACCGTGCGCTCCGGGTGGGCCGCGAACAGCCGGTGGTAGTGCACGTAGCCCAGTTCCTTGCGGACCAGCGGCCACGCGTCCCGGGCGAAGTCGACCGGCCGCTGCCGGCGCAGCACGTCGGCCACCTGCTCGGGCCCGAAGAAGCGGGGCAGCGGGGGCAGTTCGCCCGTCCAGTCGTAGCCGAGCTTGGCGTGGTACGGCACGCCGCGCCGCGACCCGACGTACAGCACCGGCTCCCGCCCCGACGGCCGGTAGACCAGCTCGGGGCCGTCGCCCGGCCCCTCGCCACGGGCGCCGGGCGCCTCGGCGTACGTCCCGCCGCGCCCCTCGGTCAGCAGCACCATCAGGTCCACGAAGGCCAGCCCGAAGCCGCGCACCAGCACCGGCTGGCCGGGCCGCAGCGCCCGCAGGTCGCTGTCGGCGGTGTACTCGGGCGGCAGGTACGTCAGCCGGTGCCGGGCCGCGAACGCGCCCAACTCCCGCTCTCGCACGTCGGGTTCGGCGTCGAGGTGGCCGAGGGCGAGCACGACGGCGTCGGCGACGAGCGGCAGTTCGCGGTCCTCCAGCCAGACGCGTTGCGCGCCGTCGCGCGGGCCGGTCAGCCGCACCGCGCGACGGCGGTGGACGCGCAGCTCGACGCCGGCCGGCAGCGCGGCCACCGCCCGCTCGTACACCCAGCGCAGATACGCGCTCTGTAGCCGCCGGGTGGCGAAGGTGCGCCCGGTCAACGCGGCGACCTCCGCGGCGAGTTCGGGCGCGAGCGGCACGTTCAGCCGCCCGGCGCGGATGTCCTCGGCCCACTCGGCGAGCGAGGGCCCGGAGTCCGGCGGCCCGTCGCGCTCGGCGTCCCAGCCACGGCTCCCGTCGTCGAACACGGACACGTCGGCGGCCATCGAGTTCATCCACAACAGCGGCGACTGCCGCGGTCGCCAGACCCGACCGCCGCCCGGCGGGTGCGGGTCGACGAGGTGCAGCACGAGCCGCCCGCCCCACGGCGTCGCGCCGCCCCCCGGAACCGCGCCGGCGCCGACCCGCCGGGGTCGCGAGGGCAGGGGGCCCGCGCCGCCGCGCGACCGACCGCCGACCGGCGAACCCGCGCCGACGTGCGAGGACGCGCCGGCCGGCGAGGCGACCAGGTCGGCGGAGGCCGGCAGGAGTTGGGCGGCGCGCGCGGCGATCCGGGCGATCAGGCCCACGCCGCGCGGGCCCGCGCCGACGATCGCGATGGCCGGGGGCCGGGGGCGTCGGGGAAGAGGGGAGCTATCCGGTGACACGGACATGCGAAGACTCCGTGGGTGCTCGAATCCGAGCACGCGTCCCGTCCACACACCGGTCGAGCCCCTCAGCAGGACCGGACGGTGAAGGCTATGCGTTGGCCACGGCCCACTGTCAAGGCTGTCCATACTGTGAACGGCGCGTCTCACGCCAGTTGACGGACAAACGGAAGCCTGCTCCACTTGGCCCATGTACTCAGGGCAGCGCCTGGTCACCCGCGACCACATCGACTTCGGTCGGGTGTGGTCCTCCTCCTGTTCGGGCTGACACTGCTCCTTCGCGCCTGAGCGCCCGCCCTCACCGGCCCGGCCGCGCTCGGCCCCCCCCGTGACCTCAGCCGTTACGGCCCCAACCCCAGCGCGGGCGAACGCGCCCCGCACCCACGCTTTTCGGCACGCATCCCCACACGGTCAACGCTCGGCCTCCCCTCGCCTTGCTCACACACCACCCGCTCTCCCGCTGTTCCGCGCCTTTCACCCACCCCTGCCCAACCCACGACTCGGCCCGTCCCACCCGGGCCCCACCCCACCCTGCCCCGAACGCCACCCACCTCACGGCCGTACGACACCGGCCGCCCAACTGCCCTGCCTCTGCTGCCCGTTGCACCCGACCTCGTCCCACCCTGGAGGCGACGGCCACCCACCGACCGTCGCCTCCGGCGCCCACTCACGCGCGCGACGAGGTTCCACGCCGCCCCCGACACCACCAGCCACCCTCACCACACCCGCACCCGAGCAACCCATCGGGAACCCGCCGCGCCCCTACCCGCCAGAACCAACCGCGCCCCGGACGAAGCGCCGCACATGCGCGCGTACCACCGCCGGCCGCTCCAACCAGGGCTCGTGCCCGGCGCGCTCGACCAGCGTCAACGGAACCGCGAGCCGCCGCGCGAGCACGCCAAGCGCCGCCAGCGGCCGGGGATCAGCGACCCCACCGAGCAGTTCCGCACGCGCGGGCAGGCAGGTATTCAGCAACTACAGTCGCAACACTCACAACATTCGCAGCATTCACAGCACTCGCAGCATTCGCACTTGTGGCACCAGCCGCCACGCTTGTCGCCGCTCCACGGGTCGTGGTACTCCTCGCGGCAGCAGAGCTGGCACGTGCAGCACAGGCCGAGCCAGACCGCGCAGCCGGGGACCAGTGAGCGTCGGCGCGGCGGGCGGCCGGGGGAGCCGCCGGCGTCGCCACCTCCGTCGCCGCCCCCGCCACCGAACCAGTCCCCGTCCGAACCGCCGTGGCCCGGCCCCGGGTGCAGCGGCTGGGGCGCGCCGTGGGCACCCTGTGGCGCGTTCAGGCCGCTGTACGGGGCGTACGGGCCGTTGCCGTGCGCGGGCTGGCCGCCGTGCGGCTGGGCGTACGGGTTGCCGTACGGCTGCTGCGTTCCGGGGCCGTACGGGTTCGCGGGGTGGCCCGCCGGGTGCGAGCAGGTGGGGCCGAACGCGCGGTCCACGGCGTGCCGCAGCTCGTGCGCGAGCAGCACGTGGGCGAGCTTGCCGTCGGTGAACTCCACGTCCCGCAGGGCCAGCCGCACTCCGTGCACCGCGTCCTCGCACAGCCGCCGCGCCTCGTCGAGCGTCGCGCCCGTGGCGAGCAGCGGGTTCCACGCGCCGGTGCGCGCGTCCTCGTCCAGGTCCTCCACCGCGTCCAGGAGGTGCGCGAGGCGGCCGAAGAGTCGCCCGACCTCGGCGAGCGGGGCCCGGTTCGCCGGTCGGCCGGCCAGCTCCGCGGTGTGCGCGAAGGCCGCGGCGGTCGCGGTCTCGGTCGGTTCGGTGATGGTCAGCAGCGGGGTGCCGCGGCCGGCGAGCGCCTCGATGTCCGGCTGCCGGTCCACCGCCGCCACCAGCACGGCCGTGTCGAAGCCGAGGTCGGAGCCGGTGAGCGCGCCGGCCCGGTCCCAGCGGGTGGCCACCCGGCGGGCCGCGGCGGCCACCGGGCGGCGGCCCAGCGCGCCGTCGCCGTCGGCGATGTGGTCCCGGACCTTCGCCGACGCCAGCACGAGGGAGACGGCGGCGGCCAGCCGGGCGCCCTCGCCGCGCGCGACGGGCGCGGTGCGCATGCCGCGCAGCGGACAGGGGCCGGCGGTGCGCCGCCCGGCCGCGCGGGTGGCCTCCGGCGACTGGGCCTCCACCAGGACGGAAATAATCAGGCCGTCATAGTTGGTGGCAACTCGGGCGAACTGGCCGTGGTCGGCCCGGAGCGCCAGGCACAGCCCGCACAGATGTGCCATCCAGTCGGTGCGGAGACGATCCGACAAGCGATGCCGACATGGTCGGACAATCCCAAACAAAGCTTCCTCGTTCCCCCGTACGCCGCGTGGCGTCACTCATTTAGCCGGCGAGTCTAACTACCATGCCGTCAGGCCCCTTGCACGGGAGGAACTCTGATTCCTGGGCATGCGTTGTGCACCAGTACCGTCACGAATCCCCTGTGCGGCGGCAATCCGCTTGGCACATCATCTACAACATGGCCGACCATAGAGGAGCGGACAGTACCCACCGCACGTGAGAGGAGGCGTCCATGGGATCGGTGCGCAAGGCGAGTGCTTGGCTTGGCCTCGTCGACGACAGCGATGATGAGCGCTACTACGACGACGACTACTCCGAGGGCCCCGAGCCCGGCGACGCCTGGGTGACCGACCCGCGGGTGCGGGTCGCCGACCAGGCCGCGCAGGACCAGGGCTCGCGCATCGCCACGGTCACCCCGGACGGGTTCCGTGACGCGCGGGGCATCGGCGAACTGTTCCGCGAGGGCATTCCGGTGATCGTGAACCTCACCGCCATGGAGCCCGCCGACGCCAAGCGCGTGGTGGACTTCGCCGCCGGGCTGACCTTCGGGCTGCGCGGCTCCATCGAGCGGGTCGCCACTCGGGTGTTCCTGCTCACACCGCCTGACTATCAGGTCGTCAGCGGCGAGGCCCGCCGCGGCAACAGCGGCTTCTTCAACCAGAGCTGACCTGGCGGCGTGCGCGCCTTCGCTGCGCACGCCGCCGGGCCGGGTCCGGCCCCGGTCACCCGACCCGCGCCGCCACCCCGCCCGCCTCGCTCGTCTCCCCCGCGCCTCTCACCCCGCTCGTCGCGCTCGCACCAGCCACCTCGCCGGGTCCGTCACCGGAACGCGTCGAGCCCGGTCAGCGCCTTGCCCAGCACGAGCTGGTGCATCTCCACCGTGCCCTCGTAGGTGAGCACCGACTCCAGGTTGGTGGCGTGCCGCATCACCGGGTACTCCAGCGAGATGCCGTTCGCGCCCAGGATGGTGCGGGCCGTACGGCAGATCTCGATCGCCTCCCGCACGTTGTTGAGCTTGCCGAAGCTGACCTGTTCGGGCCGCAGCCGGCCGGCGTCCATCCGACGCCCGAGGTGGTACGCGAGCAGCAGGCCCTTGTGGAGCTCGACCGCCATGTCGGCGAGCTTGGCCTGGGTGAGCTGGAAGCCGCCGATCGGCTTGCCGAACTGCTCGCGGGTCTTGGCGTAGTCCAGGGCCGCGTGGAACGAGGAGCGAGCGGCGCCCAGCGCGCCCCACACGATCCCGTACCGCGCGTGGTTGAGGCAGCTCAGCGGGCCGCGCAACCCGGTGACCTCGGGGAGCACCGCGTCGGCCGGCAGCCGTACCTGGTCGAGGACGAGTTCGCTGGTGACCGAGGCGCGCAGGGACCACTTGTGGTGGATCTCGGGGGCGGAGAAGCCGGGCGCGTCCGTCGGCACGACGAAGCCACGGACGCCCTCGTCGGTCTGGGCCCAGACGACGGCGACGGCGGCCACCGAGCCGTTGGTGATCCACATCTTGCGGCCGGTGAGCACCCAGTCGGAGCCCTCGCGCCTGGCCGTGGTGCGCATGCCCGCGGGGTCGGAGCCGTGGTCGGGTTCGGTCAGGCCGAAGCAGCCGATCGCCTCCCCCGCCGCCATCGGCGGCAGCCAGCGCTGCTTCTGTTCCTCGGAGCCGTAGCGGTGGATGGCGTACATGGCCAGGGAGCCCTGCACCGAAACCAGGGAGCGGATGCCGGAGTCGGCCGCTTCCAGCTCCAGGCAGGCGAGCCCGTACTGGACGGCGCTCGCGCCCGCGCAGCCGTAGCCCGAAAGGGACATGCCGAGCGCGCCGATGGAGCCGAGTTCCCTGGCCAGGTCGCGGATGCCGGGCAGTTCGCCGCGCTCGTACCAGTCGGCGACGTGCGGCAGCACCCGGTCCGTGGCCCAGCTACGGACGGTGTCGCGCACCGCGAGGTCCTCGGGCGCGAGGAGGTCGTCGATGCCCAGCGGGTCGGTCGGGTCGAACGGCGGCAAGGTGCGCGCGGACATGAGGGCGGCCTCCGGCTCGGGTGCGGTCTGGGTCGGGACCGGCGGCCGGGGCCCGTACCGCCTCGGCGACCGGGGTGATCATCCCGTCGCGCCCGACGCTACTTCCGGGTACGAGACGGCGTCCAGCCCCCCTTGCCGCCAGCGTCGCGGGGTCGGCGTTGGCGTCGGCGCGGGGCGCGCGGTGTCAGCGGCGTGCGGACGAGGTCGCCGGGGCCGTGTCGGACGCGGGCGCGGCGCGCTCGTCCGCGTCGGGCGCGTCGGGGTGCCGGCGCCGGCGCGGCACGGTGTTCGCCTTGCCGCGGGCGCGTGCGTGCTTGGGCGCGGCGGGGGTCGGGCGGGTCGTGTCGTCGTCCGGGTCCGCCGGGCCGTCCATGGTGCGCGGCAGGCACAGCGCGGCGAGCGCGCCGAGCAGCAGCAGGCCGGCGCTGACCCAGAGCGTGCTGTGCAGGCCGGTGACGAAGGAGTCGCGGGCGGCGGCCCGCAGCGCCGCGCCGGACGCCCCGCCGAGCGCGTCGGAGACCTCGTACGCCTCGCCGAGCGAATGGCTCGCGGCCCTGGCGGAGTCGTCGGGTATGCCCGGTGTCGCGGCGACCCGTGGGGTGTAGGCGGCGTTCATGACGCTGCCGAGCAGGGCGATGCCAAGGCCGGCGCCGAGTTGGTAGGAGGTCTCGCCGATGGCGGCGGCCCCGCCCGCGCACTTGGCCGGCGCCTCGCTGAGCATCGACTCGTACGCCCCGAACAGGGTGGTCTCCAGGCCGAAGCCGAGGAGGACGAAACCGCAGACGAGGACGGCGGGGCGGTCGTGCTGGCCCATCGCGGTCAGCGACAGGACCGCGCCCGCGGTGATGGCGAAGCCGAGGGCGACCATGGTGCGCGGGCCGAGCCGGTGCAGCATGCGGGAGCCCACGAGGCCGGCGGCCATGGCCGCGAACGTGAGCGGCAGCAGCCGGAGGCCGGTCTCCAGCGGGGTGAGGCCGAGGACCAGTTGCAGGTACTGGGCGGCTATCAGCTCCAGTCCGACCAGGGCCAGCATGGCGAGCACGATGCAGCCCACCGCCGTGCCGAACGCGGGCCGGGCGAACATGGCCAGGTCCACCAGCGGGTTGCTGCGCCGGCGCTGGCGGCGCACGAAGAGCACCAGGAGGACGCCGCCCAGCAGCGTCGGGCAGGCGGTCCCGAGCTCGGCCAGGCCCTGCCCGTTGCCCAGCCGCTTGACGCCGAGGACCGCGCCGAACAGGCCGAAGGCCGCCATCAGCGCGCCGGTCACGTCCCAGGGTCCGTTGCCGTCGCCGGTGGACTCGGGCAGCAGCCAGCGGCCGACGGGCAGGGCGGCGACCATCAGCGGGATGTTGATCAGGAAGACCGAGCCCCACCAGAAGTGCTCCAGGAGGAAGCCGCCGAGCAGGGGGCCGGCCGCGGCGCCGACGGCCGCGACGGCGCTCCAGACGCCGATCGCGACGGCGCGCTCGCGCCGGTCGGGGAAGACCTGGCGGAGGATCGACAGCGTGGCCGGCATGATCATCGCGCCGCCCACGCCGAGCAGCGCCCGGGCCACGATCAGGACCTCGGGCGTGGTCGCCAGGGCGGCGAGCGCGGAGGCCAGGCCGAAGAGTCCGTAGCCGAGGAGCAGTACGCGCCGGCGGCCCACCCGGTCGCCGAGGGTGCCGAAGAGGATCAGCAGCGACGCGCACACCAGTGGATAGACGTCCACGATCCACAGCAGCTCCATCGAGCCGGGGCGCAGGTCCTCGCTGACGGCCGGGACCGCGACGTGCAGCACGGTGGCGTCCACGGCGACCAGCAGCAGGCTCACGCACAGCACCACGAGCACGAGCCAGCGGTCGGCGCCGCCGCTCGCGTCGCGCCAGCGCGAGGCACCGGGCCCGAACCGGGAAACGCCCGCTGACCGCCGGTTGCCGGTCGTGGTCGTCCCGGTCATAGAGGTACCTCCCTGTGGTGCGCTCGCGGCGCGGGACCTGCTCGGGGCATGACGTCGACGTGACGTCGAGAAGGCAGTCCGGTGGCCCTGCGGGTTGGGCGAGTGAGACGTCAGCGTACGCGAGTCACGGTGGGGGCCACGTACCTCACCGCACTGTGAGCCCCTTGCCCCATTTGTCCCGACCATCCGTCTGACCTGCGCTCACACCCGGCCCTACCCGCACGGCCTGGGCCGTACCGGGCTCGGCGACGGGCCGACCGCGCCGTCGGCGACCGGACATCCGCCCGAGCCTCGCGCCCCCGGCCGGGCCGCGGCCCCGACCGGCGCCGCGGCGCGCGCGGGGACCACCGGCGCGCACTATGGCCGGATGTGATCGCGCGCCAGGGGCCGTCGCGCGGGACGCGGGCCGCGACACCGGCCGTTCACCGAGATGATCACCGCACGTCCGGCGGGGTCGACCGCCGCCCGGCAACCGGACGGGAAACGGCGGGGAACGTCACGGCCAATCAGCGATAAACAGAGGAGCGCTAATAGAATAAACGGGTTCCGCGCGATCCCGACGAGAAGCGCTACGGGAATAGACAAGCACTCCCGGCATTCCGTGAAATCGTGAACGGCAATGCCGAGAACGAGACCCTCTCCACATCACATCGTCATCACAAAGAGACGTGATCGACCGATGTCACCTGTCACGCAATGTAATGTCGATTGAGTGCGTACCGATGACAAGCTTCCTCAGGCGGAGGAGCGCCCAGCCAAAGTCGCGCGACCGCGCATGACGCGGACGCGGGGCTGGCTGCTGGGGTCCACTCTCGCGGTCTACGTGGCCACGGTGGTCGGCGTGCTCACCACCTCCTGGCTGGTGAAGCTCGACTGGCAAGTCATGTTGTTCCGGCCGTACAAGCAGTGGCCGGAATTCCACACCTTCCTGGACTACTTCGTCGTGCTCGGCCAGCGCGGGCCCACGGCCGTCATGGTGACCGCCTGGCTCGGCTGGTGCTGCTGGCGGCAGCGCAGCCCGCGCCCGCTGTTGCTGCTCGGCACCTCGCTGCTGCTGCTGAACGCGACCGTGGGCGCCGCGAAGTTGGGGATGGGCCGCCTGGGCCCGCACTACGCGACCGTGGTCGGCTCGAACGAGATGTGGGCCGACGGCGATATATTTCCTTCGGGTCACACCGCGAACGCCGTGGTCACCTGGGGCGTGCTGGCCTACCTGGCGACCACGCCGGGGGCCCGCAGGGTCGCCTCCGTGATCGCCTCCGTGGTCACCCTGGGCGTGGGCATGACGACGGTCTACCTCGGCACGCACTGGGTCAGCGACGTACTCCTCGGCTGGGCCGCCGGCCTGCTGATCCTGCTGGCGCTGCCGATGTTCGAGGCGCCGATGGCGTGGGCCGAGATGGTGCTGCGGATCGCCTGGGCGCGCCTGCGCGCGGGCTCCCTGTTCACCCCGCAGCCGACGGCCGCGCTGGCCAACCCGGCGCTGAGCACGCCGCGGGCCACCTCGGACGAGGAGCACCACACGCGCGAGCGGCTGCCGTTGGCCGGCCGCGCCGGCGGTGCCGCGCGGGCCCCGGAGAGCTGGCCGCACCATCCGGCCCGGCCGCACACCGCGCGCTCCGAGCGCACCCCCGTCACCCCGACCGGCAGCCGCCGCCCGCCGCACGCGGACCGCTCCCGCAGCGCGCCGCTCGGCTCGGCCGGCGCCCCGCGCGGACGCACCGGCGGCTGACGGCCGGCGGTCGCGCGGCGCCGCCCGCACGGCCACGGCCCGCAGGATCGGCGCGCACACCGGCGGACCACCCGACGACAAGGCCCCGACGCTCGATGGAGCGTCGGGGCCTTGTCGTCGGCGCCGGGGCTTCGCCGGCGCCGGCTCAGCCCTTCCAGCAGCGCTCGACGACGCCGTCATCGACGGTGAAATTCAGTCGGCCGGTCAGGTACTCCATGGTGATGATCGCGCCCTTCGGCAGCGACCTGACGGTGGTCCAGCCGCGCTCCCTGGCCCGCCGCTCGGCGGCCTCGCCGGCGAGGCCCACGTAGGAGTCCAGGTCGTCGGCCGGTTCGGCCGGGGGGTTCGGTAGAGGTGCCATGCCAGCCACCGTAGGCGCCCCCGCCGGGTGACGGAAGGCGGGCCCTGCCAGCGGAACATGGCCCACGGGCGCCTCACTGGTCACACTTGGGTCACAGAAAACAGGGCCCGGTTTGCCGCACCCCGCGTCACCCGTAAGGCCCTTCCGTTCCCCATCGGAAGGGGCGGCCGAGTTCTCATCAATTTCTCATTCCGGCGCCCGAAAAGGGCCGCGTCGCGCACCGTCGGGCGGCTACGCGTAGGGAAATTGAACGGCTAACGGAAATGCATACCGCATCACACAGGGAGCGCACAATTCCACCACATTGATCTGGCCGTTCGCACACAGGTTTGGCCATAGCTACACGTACCGACTTCCCCCACTGACGCCCACATGCCAGACACACCAGACAAGCCCGACAACGATCCCCGCACAGGCCCTCATAAGTGGCTCGCGGACAGGGCAGAAGGGGGCGAAACGGTGCGCCGTACGCGTGTCGTACCGCCGCGCCCGCCGCGGCTGCCCCGCATCATGGCGGGTACCCGAAGCCCGGCAGAGCAGACGCCCAGAGGGAGCACGCATGGGAACGGAGACCGCCCAGGCGGCTACCGGGCCGGTTCGGGAGCGGCGGCCCGGCCGCGTGGTGGTGGACTGGCTGACGACAACCGACCACAAGAAGATCGGTCACCTCTACCTGATCACCTCGTTCGGCTTCTTCCTGCTCGGGGGGTTACTGGCCCTGGTGATGCGGGCCGAGCTGGCCCGCCCCGGGTTGCAGCTCATCTCGAACGAGCAGTTCAACCAGGCGTTCACCCTGCACGGCACGATCATGCTGCTGCTGTTCGCGACGCCGACCTTCGCCGGGTTCGCCAACGCGATCATGCCGCTCCAGATCGGCTCCCCCGACGTGGCCTTCCCCCGCCTGAACATGCTCTCGTACTGGCTGTTCCTCATCGGCGGGCTCATCGTGATCAGCGGCATGCTGGTGCCGAACGGCGCGGCCGACTTCGGCTGGTTCGCCTACGCGCCACTCAACAGCGCCACCCACTCGCCCGGCATCGGCGCCGACCTGTGGATCATGGGCCTGGCGATGTCGGGCTTCGGCACGATCCTGGGCGCGGTCAACTTCCTCACCACCATCATCGGGATGCGCGCGCCCGGCATGACGATGTTCCGGATGTCCGTCTTCACCTGGAACGTGCTGTTCACCTCGATCCTGGTGCTCATCGCCTTCCCCGTGCTGGCCGCCGCGCTGCTGTGCCTGGAGGCGGATCGGCGCTTCGGGGCGGTGGTCTTCGAGGCCGAGTACGGCGGGGCGATCCTGTGGCAGCACCTGTTCTGGTTCTTCGGGCACCCGGAGGTCTACATCATCGCGCTGCCGTTCTTCGGCATCGTCACGGAGATCATCCCGGTCTTCTCCCGCAAGCCGATCTTCGGCTACGTGATGCTGATCGGGGCGACGATGGCCATCACGGGGCTGTCCGTGGTCGTCTGGGCCCACCACATGTTCGCCACCGGCGCGGTGCTGCTGCCGTTCTTCTCCTTCCTGTCCTTCCTGATCGCGGTGCCGACCGGGGTGAAGTTCTTCAACTGGATCGGCACCATGTGGCACGGGGCGATCTCCTTCGAGACGCCGATGCTGTGGTCGATCGGCTTCCTGGTCAGCTTCCTGTTCGGCGGCCTCACCGGCGTCATCCTGGCCTCGCCGCCACTGGACTTCCACGTCACCGACAGCTACTTCGTGGTGGGCCACTTCCACTACGTGGTCTTCGGCACCGTCGTCTTCGCGATGTTCGCCGGCTTCTACTTCTGGTGGCCGAAGCTCACCGGCAAGATGCTCGACGAGCGCCTGGGCCGCGTCCACTTCTGGACCCTGTTCGTGGGCTTCCACGCCACGTTCCTGGTCCACCACTGGCTGGGCGTGGAGGGCATGCCGCGCCGGTACGCGGACTACCTGGCGGCCGACGGCTTCACCGCGCTCAACATGGTCTCCACCGTCGGCGCCTTCCTGCTCGGCCTGTCCACGCTGCCGTTCCTCTACAACGTCTGGAAGACCGCGCGCTACGCGCCGCCGGTGACCGTGGACGACCCGTGGGGGTTCGGCCGCTCGCTGGAGTGGGCGACCTCCTGCCCGCCGCCACGGCACAACTTCCTCACGCTGCCCCGCATCCGCTCCGAGTCCCCCGCCTTCGACCTGCACCACCCGCGGGTGGCGCGGCTGGAGGAGGCGAGCATCACGGCAGAGCCCGATCGAGGCGGTCGCGAATCCGTCTGATGTGCTCGCGCAGCTCGGCCGGCTCGCGCACCTCGAAGTCGAAGCCCGCCAGGACGATGTGAAGGACCAGCACGTCCAACGCGTGCGCGCCGGTGTGCAGCAGGCAGGAGTGCTCGTCGACTGCCTCAAGGACGCCCGCCGTCGGTGATATCCGCTCCGCGGCGCGCTCCACCGGGACCCGCAACAGCACGGTGGCGCGGTGCGCGTACGCGGTCACGGACACCCCCCGCGACACGTAGGCGGCCAGGTCCTCGGCGGGCGGCTCGCGGTGTTCGAAGCGCGGCCCGTGCGGCGGCTTGGGGGTGATGCGGTCGGCCCGGAAGGTGCGCCAGTCGGCGCGGTCGAGGTCCCACGCCACCAGGTACCAGCGCGCCCGCGAGCACACCAGGCGGTACGGCTCGGTCGTGCGGCGGCTCACACCGCCCCCGTGGTCGCGGTACTCGAAGCGGACCCGCTCCCGGTCCCGGCAGGCGTGCGCCAACTCGGTCAGCACCCGCGGGTCGATGGCGGCGTGACCCTGCGCGCCGACCATCGGCACCGTGTACGTGTTCAGCGCCGAGACCCGGCGGCGCAGCCGGTCCGGCAGCACCTGCTCCAGCTTGGCCAGGGCGCGCACGGTGCTCTCGTCGATGCCCTCCACCCCGGCGGGGGCCATCCGCAGCCCCACCGCGACGGCCACCGCCTCGTCGTCGTCGAGCAGCAGCGGCGGCAGTTCGGCGCCCGCGCCGAGCTGGTAGCCGCCCGCCGTGCCGGGCACGGAGTGCACCGGGTAGCCGAGTTCGCGCAGCCGGTCCACGTCGCGGCGGATGGTGCGCGGGGTGACACCGAGCCGCTCGGCCAGCTCCGCGCCCGCCCAACTGCGGCGCCCGCCACTCGCGCCGTACCGGTCCGTCGATGCGAGGCCGCCGTGGGTCTGCAACAGCGAGAGCAGACGCAGGAGTCGGGCCGAGGTCTCCAACATGGGCAGCAGTCTGCCAGCCATCGCGGACAGCCACGGTCCGCGAGGAACCGGTAGGGGTGGGCGGACGCGAGGCGCCGTCATCGCCCGCTGCCCCAGCCCGACGCGCCCGCTGCCCCGGCGGCCCGGCACGCCCGTGCCCGCGCCCGGTGATCGGGCGCGGGCACGGGCCCACGGGCGGCGAGGGGTCCGCACCGAACGACGCGTCGGGTGCGGGCGCGGTCGCCGGGCGACTCGCTGGGCGGCTCGCCGGCGCGGCGGTCACCGTGGTGGGGTGCCACGCGCCCGGACCGACCCGCTCACCATCGATACCAGCGGGAGCGGTGGCCGCTCGGCGTGGTGGAGCGCACCAGGAAGCCGAGCAGCCAGATGACCAACACGGCGATGGCGACCCACCACAGCACCTTGATCGCGAAGCCGGCGCCGAACAGGAGCAGGGCCAGCAACAGAACGAGTAGGACAGGAACCATAGTTCGCACCTCCAGGGCAATCGAGTGCCCCGCTCGCCCCGGACCATGCCCACCGTTCCCGTCCCACGACGGCCTCCCCCGGGCCGCCCCGCTCTCCCCGGTGGTCGCTACGCCCCCTCGACGCGCACCGAGAGGTCGTTGTCCGCCGTGTAGTACGGCGTGACGCGGACCGTGCCGCGGTCGGTGCTCAACGACAGCGCCGGGTAGGCGAAGACCGGCTTCTTGTCCACGACGTCGTCCAGGATGCGCGCGATGCGCACCCGCGCCGCGGGCGGCCGGTCCGCCGGGACGGCCTCGGCCGCCGCTTCCGCCGCCCGGCCGTCGTCGTTCTCCTCCTTCTCGTCGGCCTCGGCGGCCTCGTCGGCCCGGGCCAGCCACAGGTCCCACACGTCCTGCCCGCCGTCCCAGTGCGCGGCCAGGTCCGCGTAGGCCAGCGAGAAGTCGAAGTCGGCGCAGTCCGCGGTGACCGGGACCTCGTGCGCCACCGACGGGTCGCGGCGCAGCCGGGCCCGTACCACCGCGCCGGACAGCCAGGCCACCGGGCGCTCCACCCGGTAGAGCCGGCCGCGCCCGGTCAGCGTGCCGTCCGCCACCCGCAGTTCGCCGGCCTCCGCGTGCGGGGCCCGCAGCCAGCTCCGCAGCGAGAGGTTGCCGTGCTTGGTGGTGTACGGGATGCACACGGCCAGCGGCGACAGGCTCGGGCCCGGCCTGCGGTCCACCAGCGAGCGCAGGTCGTTCAGACCGGGCGCGAGCCGCCGAGGCCGCTCGTCGCCCACGGCCACGTACACGTCCCAGCGGCCCTCGGGCAGCGCGACCGTGCTGGGCAGCACGGCCCGTACCCGCCGCTCCCCGGCCGGCGACAGCGGCAGCCGCACCTCGTCGGCGCCCTCCGCGTCACCCCGCAGCCTGAGCACGAGCGCCGCGTTCCAGTCGGCGGGGTCGCGCAGCGCGAGGTCGATGTCGAAGGTGAGGCCGCCCGCCGAGTCGGCGACGCTGTCCGCGCGCAGCGGCGCGCTCGCCTCGGGCCGGGAGGCGGGCGTGGGCAGTTGTGCAGAGGGGGTCGTCATGCGGCACGTACCTTTCTGAACGCCTGTCGTCCGACGTCCTTGGTCGCGTACACGCCACTGAGCAGGGCGCCTCGCGTGCGGTGGAGCGAGCCGCGCAGTCCGCCGCGCGACATCAGGTCACTGAAGAGCGCCTCGTACCGGCCGGCGACCTGGGAGGGGTCGAAGCGGGCCGAGTTCGCGAGCGCGGCGCCGCCCATGCGCTGCCGCAGTTCGTCGTTGTTGATCAGGTCGAGGAGGGCGCCGGCGATCGCGTTGACGTCGCCGACGGGGACGAGCCGGCCGTCCACGCCGTCGTCGATGATCTCACCGGGGCCGTGCGGGCAGTCGGTGGAGACCACCGGCAGCCCGCAGCGCATCGCCTCGACGATCGTCATGCCGAACGACTCCAGGCTGGAGGTGACGGCGGCGATCGAGCCCTTGGCCCACTCGGGGTCCAGCGGGTTGGCGGGGCCCATGAGGAAGACGTGGTTGTAGAGCCCGAGGCGGTCGATCAGGGCGCGCAGCTTGTCCCGCTCCGTGCCGCCGCCGTAGATCCGCAGCCGCCAGTCCGGGCGCTGCGCCACGACCTTGGCGAACGCCTTGATCAGCAGGTCGTACCGCTTCACCGGGGCCAGCCGGCCGGCGGCCACGACCCACTTGCCGGTGCCGTCGGCCGGGGTGATCCCCGGCTCCGGAACGCTGTTGGGCACCGCCTCCACCCGCACCCCGGGCAGCCGCATCTGGCGCCGGTAGGTGCGCGCGTCGGCCTCGGTGACCGTGGTCACCGCGTCCAGCCTCGGGTACAGGCCGCGCAGCGTCTTCTTCAGCCCCTTGGAGTGCGTGCTCAGGGTCAGGTGCTCCTGCCCCACGCGCACGATCCCGCGCCGCGCCTCGCGCGCGATGTGGCAGTTGAGCCCGGGCCGGGTGCCGACCACCACGTCCGTCTCCAGGCCCGCCAGGTGCTCGGCGACGCGCAGGTCGGTCAGCTCGCTGTACTGCTTGTACCGGCCCTCGGTGTACGGGAACACACGGGCGGGCTTGGTGTACCGCGGGTCGTTGCCCTCGTAGTCCGGGCTGTTCTTACGGATGTCCACCAGATGCCGCAACGTCACCTTGGAGCCGGGGTCGAAGACCGGCTCGTCGCGGTGCCGGAACACGGAGACGATCTCCACGTCGTGCTGCTCCGCCAGCGTGCGGGCAGTGTTGTACGTGGTGCGGATCGTCCCGCCGATCCCGTACGCGTTGTGAATCAGGAATGAGATATGCATCCGTCCCCGTCATCCCACGGTTTTCCCTGCGGACGGTCGCTCGTCCGCCTTAACTTCTGGGTAAGACCAGGAAAACGGTTGCGGGGTTGGCCCCGCACACCATCTTGTTCCCCAAGCGATGTGCAATCGGTAGCACCCTGCGGGAACTTTCCCAGCCGAGTGATCATCATGGCCGGTCGGCGCGGTCCGCCCCGGGGCGCCGCGCTGCCGGGCGTCACCGGGTCGGGCCAACCGGCGCGGTCGCTCCCGCGCCCGGCGCACCCGGACCACGGGCCGCTCGGAGCGGGTGCCCCGAGGCCACGATGACCGTTCGCTCGCTGCCCAAGGGTGCCCGCCCGAGCGCGTACGCGCCACCGCGCCGGCCGGTCGGGCTCGCGCACGGCGGGCCGCGGGGGCGTGATCCGGCCGCCCCACAGGACCCAGCCGCCCCACGCCCGGCCCCTCGCGGGCCAGCGGCGGGGCGGGTGGGAGCGGCCCGCAAGCGCTTCCGTGCGGGGCTGGCGGCGGCCCGGGGACGGCGCGTTTCCGCGTCACGCCCGGCGTGACCCCCGCCGCTGGTCCCCCGTTGTGTTCATTACGAGCCGGGGGTCCACCCGGCGCATGGAGACGAATTCGAGGAGCCACCCGTGCCGCGCATGCTCGACGTCAGCGACGACGTACGCGCCGAGATCGGCGACGAAGAGGCCGAACGGCTGCTCGTCGGCGACAACACCCCGGGCAACTACGACTGCACCTCGTGTCGCACCCCCGGCGACGCCGCGCAGGAGCCCACCAGCACGGTCCTGTTCGTCGGTGACGAGACCGCCGTCCTCGCCTTCGCGCACGCCTCCTGCATCCCGTCGCAGGTGGTCACGGTCTCCGAGGAGCAGTTGCAGGGGGCCGTGCGGTCCATCACCGCGAGCCAGGACGCCGACAGCATCACCAAGAGCGACCCGCGGCAGGCGGTGCTCGGCGTCACCAGCGGGCTGATCCTGCTCGACGGCGACGTCCACCCCGGGCTCGTGGTCGAGCCGACCGGGCCCATCGTCCGGCCCGGCTCCGACGGCCCGGGCGACGACTTCCTCACCCTCCTCACCGAGCAGGGCTTCCGGCCGGTCACCGACCTGGAGCGGCGGCCGGAGCGGAACGCGGGCTGGTCGGTGCTGCTGGCCATGGGCCAACTGCACGCGGTCCTCTCTCCCGGCGCCGACGGCACCGCGTCCACCGCGTGGTGGCAGGCCCACCAACCGCTGCACGTGACCGAGGGGTGGCGGGCCGCCGCGAACAAGAGCAACACCGTGTTCGTCTACGCGGCCCCGGCCGGCGTCATCGGCCAGCAGCCGCGCGAGGACCTGCTCCGCTCGGCCCTGGAGCGGGCCGCGGCGAGCGGGCAGTTGGTCGCCGCCGCGATGCCGCTCGCGGGCACGTGATGCGGGCCGCGCCCGTGCGGGGGCAGGGTCCGCAGCCGTACGGCGCCGCCCCGTACGGCTCCCGGTCCGTGACGCCGGACCGGGAACGCGCCCGCCCGAACGCCCACTTCGGACACACTCCCCCATACGCCTCACGGGTGGCGCATTCGCCATACTCCCCGCATCCGACGAGCGATCGGGTCGTTGGCGCTTACGTGCACACATACGAGCCCGCCCCCCGCGACCCCTACCAGCCCCCGATCCCCAGCATGCGGCCCCCGCACGAGGGACCCGACCACGCGCGGCCCCACCAGCACGTCGCGTCGGCCACGCCCATCTTCGACGCCCTGTACGCGGAGTACCGCAGGTCCTTCCGGGCCCTGCCGGGGGACCGCTCGGGCGAGGAGGACCTGGGGTTCACGGCGTTCGGCCACCGCGAGCAGCGTGGCGCGTGGGAGCGCCCGGGCGGCTGGGAGCGCACCGGCACCTGGGACGGCGGCGGCTGGTCGGGCAACGGCCGCCACCAGCGCACCAACCTGCCGGCGGCGCTGCCGCCCGCGCCCCGGGACGGCAGGCGACGCGGCCTGTAGGAAGACCGCCGCCGCGTCGGCTGGACGCGGCGGCGGGGGCACCGGCTTGGCGGAGGTGCCGGAGCGGCCCGTGCGCGCGGCGGCCTGGGGACTGACCCCGGGCCGCTACTTCTTGCGCCCGCGCTTCTCGCGGACCCGCACCGAGATGTGGATCGGGGTGCCCTCGAAGCCGAACTCCTCGCGCAGCCGGCGCTCCACGAAGCGGCGGTAGCCGGCCTCCAGGAAGCCGGAGGCGAACAGGACGAACCGCGGGGGCTTGATGCCCGCCTGCGTACCGAACAGGATGCGCGGCTGCTTGCCGCCGCGGATCGGGTGCGGGTGGGAGGCCACGATCTCACCGAGGAAGGCGTTCAGCCGCCCGGTGGGGACCCGGGTCTCCCAGCCGGCGATGGCGGTCTCGATCGCCGGGACCAGCTTCTCCATGTGCCGCCCCGTACGCGCCGAGACGTTGACCCGCTGGGCCCACGGGATCTGCACCAGGTCCCGCTCGATCTCCCGCTCCAGGTAGTAGCGGCGCTCCTCGTCGAGGGTGTCCCACTTGTTGTACGCGATGACCAGCGCCCGACCGGCCTCCACGGCCATCGTGATGATCCGCTGGTCCTGCACGCTGATGGACTCGCTGGCGTCGATGAGGACGACCGCGACCTCCGCCTTCTCCAGCGCCGCCGCGGTGCGCAGCGACGCGTAGTAGTCGGCGCCCTCCTGGAGGTGGACGCGGCGGCGGATGCCGGCGGTGTCCACGAACTTCCAGGTCTTGCCGCCCAGCTCGATCAGCTCGTCCACCGGGTCGCGGGTGGTGCCGGCCTGCTCGTTGACGACCACCCGCTCCTCGCCCGCGACCTTGTTCAGCAGCGAGGACTTCCCCACGTTCGGGCGGCCGATGAGCGCGACGCGGCGCGGGCCGCCGATGGCCGTGCCGAAGGTCTGGGCCGGGGCCTCGGGCAGCGCCTCCAGAGCGGCGTCGAGCATGTCGCCGGTGCCACGGCCGTGCAGCGCGGAGACCGGGTAGGGCTCGCCGAGGCCGAGCGACCACAGGGCCGCGGCGTCCGCCTCGGCCGCGGGACCGTCCACCTTGTTGGCGCACAGCACGACGGGCTTGCCGGCCCGGCGCAGCAGCTTGACCACGGCCTCGTCGGTGTCGGTGGCGCCGACGGAGGAGTCCACGACGAAGACGACCGCGTCGGCGGCCTCCATCGCGAACTCGGCCTGCGCGGCCACCGAGGCGTCGATGCCGAGCACGTCCTGCTCCCAGCCTCCGGTGTCCACCACCTTGAAGCGGCGCCCGGCCCACTCGGCCTCGTACGTCACCCGGTCCCGGGTCACGCCCGGGCGGTCCTCCACGACCGCCTCGCGGCGCCCGAGGATGCGGTTGACCAGGGTCGACTTGCCGACGTTGGGGCGGCCGACGACGGCGAGCACCGGCAGCGGGCCGTGGCCGGCCGCCGCGATGTCGCTCTCCACCTCTTCGGGGTCGAAGCCCTCCTGCGCGGCGAGCTCCATGAACTCCGCGTACTCGGCGTCGCCAAGCTCACCGTGCTCGTCGCCGGAGTGGATCTGGTCGTTCATGAAGTGTTCCTCGTCGTCCCTCGGCGGCGGGCCCTCACGGCCCACCGCTCACGTCTGTCTAGCGGCCGGTGCGGCGCCTGGCGTCGGCCAGGTGCTCGCTCAGCCGCGCCTGGATGCGGACGGTCGCCGCGTCCAGGACTGCCCGGGTGGCCCGGGCGCGGGGGGCGCCCGCCCCGGTCGGGTCGCCGCCGTCGGCGTCGTCGGTGGCGCGGAAGGCCGGGCCGAAGACGATGTCGATGCGGGACCGCAGCGGGGGCAGGGCCGCTATCGCCCGGCCGCGCCGCTCGCTGGTGCCCAGCACCGCCACCGGCACGATGGGGGCGTCGCCGCGCACCGCGAAGTAGGCCAGGCCGGCGCGGAGCGCGGCGAAGTCGCCCTCGCCCCGGGTGCCCTCCGGGAAGATGCCCAGCACGTCGCCGCGGCGCAGCACGGCGAGCGCGTCGGTGATCGCCGTCCGGTCCGCGATCTCCCGGTCCACCTTGAGCTGGCCGATGGAGCGCAGGAACGGGTCGAGCGGCCCGACGAACGCTTCCTTCTTGATCAGGAAGTGCACCGGCCGGGGCGCGGTGCCCATGAGCATCGGTCCGTCGACGCCGTGCGCGTGGTTGACCGCGAGGATGACCGGGCCGCTGGTCGGCACCCGCCAGGCGCCGAGCACGCGCGGTCGCCACAGCGAGTACATCAGGCCGATGCCGATGCGGCGACCGACCGCGGCACCCGGCCCGCTCGGCGCCTGCCGCGGCGCCGCCGCCCGCTGTGCCGCGGCCGTGCTCACGCGCCCTGCTTGTCTTCGATCAGGGTGACCACGCACTCGATGACCTGCTCCAGGGTCAGCTCGGTGGTGTCCACCTCGACCGCGTCGGCGGCCTTGGCCAGCGGAGAGGTCTTGCGCCCCGAGTCGGCCGCGTCCCGCTTGGCCAGCGCCGCCTGCGTGGCGGCGATGTCCGCGGCGCTCCTGCTGCCCAGCTCGCCACTGCGGCGGGCGGCGCGGGCCGCCTCCGAAGCGGTGAGGAAGATCTTGAGGTCGGCGTCCGGCAGCACGGTGGTGCCGATGTCGCGGCCCTCGACGACGATGCCGTGCGGCGCCTCGGCGGCGATGGTGCGCTGCAACGCGGTCAGCCGGGCGCGCACCTCGGGCACGGCGCTGACGGCGCTCACCGCCGCGGTGACCTCGGCGGTGCGGATGGGGCCCGCGGCGTCGGCGCCGTCCACGCTGATGGTGGGCGCGGCCGGGTCCGTACCGGAGACGATGGCGGGCTTGGCCGCGGCGTCGGCGACGGCGACCGGGTCGTTCACGTCGATGCCGTTGCTCAGCATCCACCAGGTGATCGCCCGGTACTGGGCCCCGGTGTCCAGGTAGCGCAGGCCGAGCTTGGCGGCGACGGCCTTGGAGGTGCTGGACTTGCCCGTGCCGGAGGGGCCGTCGATGCCGACAATGACTGCTGCCGGTGCGGTCCGGGCGGCGGTTTCCACGGTGACAGACACCTTCCTCATGCACGGGGCGTTACTACGGGGCGGACGCGGAGTGATCGCGAAACGAGAGTCTCCGACAAGGTTACTGGTTGAAATGACCACCCCGTGCAGCCGAGGCCACCGCCGTCGGCCGGGGGCCGGCCGCCACCCGTGGTGTGGCGACCGGCCCCGGAGCGCCGCGCGGGCCCCCGCCCGGGTCCTCGCCCGGGTCGGCGGCGGTGCGGGGGCGACCCGAGAACCGCCGGCTCCGGCCGCCCCGCCCCCGCACACGTCACCGCGTCACGCCGTCACCGCGTCACCCCGTCACCTTGTTGGTCACGTCGGCGGTCTGGCCGCGCGGCGGCGCCTCGACCTCCGCGTCGGTGCCGTAGTCGGTGAAGTCGATGACCGTGCGGGCCGTCACGCGCTGTGCGTTCATCTCGCCCTGCTTGGGCGTCAACTCCATCTGCTGCCGCCGGATGCGGCCGTCGTCGTCGAGCCACAGCTCCATCGGCAGGTGCCGGCCGAACTGCTTCTTGAGCTGGGCGGCCTGGGCCTTGTGGGGGCCGGCGAGCTTGTCCACGTCGACGCTCACCCGGTAGCGGGTCGTCTGCACACCGTTCAGTTCCTGGCTGCCGAGCTTCTTGACCTTCCCGTCGGAGATGGCCTTGGCGTACTGGGCGGACGCCGCCGGGTCGCTGATCTGGTCTCCTCCGGAGCGGTCGTTCCGCTCGGTGACCTTCGCCAGGTCCACCTTGATCCACTGCTTGCCGCCGGGGATCTGCTGGCGCTCCTCCTTCGGCGGCTGCTGGAAGAGCACGCCGTCGACGACCCGCTGCTCCACCTGCTTCCCGCCCCCGGAGAGCGTCAGCCTCGACGCGCCGTCGTCGAAGTCGATGACGCCCTCGCCCCGCACCGTGACGTCCTTCGAGCCCGCGCTGGTCTTCGTGACCAGTCGCATCTTCGCGGTCTCCGCCTCGGCGGTCTTCTCGTAGGCCGTCTGGACCACCTGGCTCTGGTCCGCTCCCGCGCCGGGCGTCTCGGGGCTTTCCGAGCTCTTCCCGCCGCCCGCGTTGTCCGTCTTCCCGTCGGAGCCGTCGTCACTTCCGCACCCGGTCAGGGCCGTACCGGCGGCGAGGCCGGCCACCGCGAGGGCGGCGATCGTCGTACGTCCCCGGCGGGACGCCGGCCCGGCGCCCGCGCCGCTGTCTGTCCGTCGAATGAGCCGCCGTGCGCGCATCCTGCCTCCCGTGGTCGTGTGGACTGTCGGTAGACGCGGGTGCCCCGGGCCCGGCGGCGTACACGCCCACGCCACCGGGCCCGGGGCGAGGCGTCACACTTCGGCCACCACAATGGCCGAGAACCGGCTGTCGCGACGCGGCGCGCTCACGGGCGCAGCGGCCAGCCCCGCTCGCGCAACGCCACCGACAGCGGCTGCACCGCGTTCGGCTCGACCACCAGTTGGATGCGGCCCGCCTGCTGGCCGGTCGCGTGCTCGATCCGTACGTCCTCGATGTTGACGCCGGCCCGGTCCGCGTCGGCGAAGATCCTGGCCAGCTCGCCCGGCTGGTCGCCGATGAGGACGGTCACCGTGTCGTAGGCGGCGGGCGCGGCGCCGTGCTTGCCCGGCACCCGGACCCGGCCCGCGTTGCCGCGGCGCAGCACGTCGGCGATGCCGGCCGCGCCGTTCTCGCGCGCGTCCTCGGCGCCGGACTCCAGGGAGCGCAGGGCCCGTACGGTCTCCGCGAGGTCGTCGGCCAGCTCGGCCAGCACGTCGGCGACCGGGCCCGGGTTGGCCGAGAGGATGTCGATCCACATCGCCGGGTCGGAGGCGGCGATCCTGGTGACGTCCCGGATGCCCTGGCCGCACAGCCGCACGGCCGTCTCGTCGGCGTTCTGCAGCCGGGCCGCCACCATGCTGGAGACGAGCTGCGGGGTGTGCGAGACCAGCGCCACGGCGCGGTCGTGCGCGTCGGCGTCCATCACCACGGGCACGGCGTGACACAGCGCCACCAGCTCCAGGGCCAGGTTCAGCACCTCGGTGTCGGTGTCCCGGGACGGCGTGAGCACCCAGGGGCGGCCCTCGAAGAGGTCGGCGCTGGCGGCCAGCGGGCCCGACCGCTCGCGGCCCGACATCGGGTGCGTGCCCAGGTAGTGCGTCAGGTCGCAGCCCTTGGCCTCCAGCTCGCGGCGCGGGCCGCCCTTGACGCTGGCGACGTCCAGGTAGCCGCGGGCCAGGCCGCGCCGCATCGCGTCGGCGAGGGTGTCGGCGACGTGCGCGGGGGGCACGGCCACGATGACCAGGTCCACCGGCCCCTCGGGTTCGGCGTCGCTGCCGGCGCCCATGGCGGCGGCGGTGCGGGCCTGTGCCGGGTCGTGGTCGACCAGGTGTACGTGGACGCCCCGGCCCGCCAGCGCGAGGGCGGCCGAGGTGCCGATGAGGCCGGTACCGATGACGAGGGCGGTTCTCACGAAGTGGTGTCCTTCTGCGGGCTACGGGCTGGCGCTGTCACCTACCGCTTACCGCCACCCTAACCAGCGCCGGCCGGCCGATGGCCCGACGCCCGCCAGCCGAGACGGGCGCGTGGCGGGGGCGCGAGTGGGCCGCGCGCGGGGGGCGTGTGCGGCCGGTGGCCGGGGCGGGCAAGTGGGGTGCGATGCGCCGTGCTGCGGGGCGGAGGGGGTACGAAGCGCCCCGGTTCCGGTAGAACGTTCCGCATGATCTACCACGTGGTTCCCCTGGACGACTGGCTGGTCGCGCCCGACCGTCCGTACGCCCCGCGCTCGCTCGCCGAGGACGGATTCGTGCACTGCTCGCCCGACGAGGCCACGACGCTGGCCGTGGCCACGGCACGCTTCCGGTACGCCGTCGGCCCGCTGATGGTGCTGCTCATCGACGAGGGGAAGCTCGACGTGATGGTGCGCTGGGAGGCCGCCGACCCCGCGCCACCGCCCGGCGTGCCGGCCACGACCCGGTTCCCGCACGTGTACGGGCACGTCAACCGGACCGCGGTGGCCGGGATGATGGAGGTCAAGCGGGACGAGGAGGGGCGCGCGGTGTCGCTCGGGCCCTGGTCGTGACCGGGGCCGGCCACGCCGGGCGCGGGCCGGCTGGCCCGCCCGCGCCGCGCACGGGCCCCGGGCCGTGCGGCGTGGTTAGAGGTCCACCTCGCGCATGAGCATCCCGACCTCGGTGTTGGTCAGCCGGCGCAGCCAGCCCGACTTCTGGTCGCCGAGCGGGATCGGGCCGAAGTTCGTGCGGACCAGCTTCTCGACCGGGAACCCGGCCTCGGCGAGCATGCGGCGCACGATGTGCTTGCGGCCCTCGTGCAGCGTGACCTCGACCAGGTAGTTCTTGCCGACGTTCTCGACGACCTTGAAGTGGTCGGCGCGGGCGTACCCGTCCTCCAGCTCGATGCCGTTCTTGAGCTGCTTGCCGAGGTCGCGCGGGATGGGGCCCTGGATCGCGGCGAGGTAGGTCTTCTTCACGCCGTACCGGGGGTGGGTGAGGCGGTGCGCCAGCTCGCCGTGGTTGGTGAGCAGGATGATGCCCTCGGTCTCCGTGTCGAGGCGCCCGACGTGGAAGAGCCGGGTCTCGCGGTTGGTGACGTAGTCGCCGAGGCACTGGCGGCCGTCCGGGTCCTCCATGGTGGAGACGACGCCGGCGGGCTTGTTGAGGGCGAAGAACAGGTACGACTGGGTGGCGACGGTCAGGCCGTCCACCTTGATCTCGTCCTTCTCGGGGTCGACGCGCAGCCCCTGCTCGGTGACGATCTGCCCGTTCACCTCGACCCTGGCCTGGTCGATCAGCTCCTCGCAGGCGCGCCGCGAGCCCATGCCGGCCCGGGCGAGGACCTTCTGCAGCCGCTCGCCGTCCTGGTCGCCGAAGGTCTTGGGCAGGTTGAGCTTCGGCTTGTCGTGCCGGGCCCGGTTGCGCTCCTCGATCTGGGCGTCCAGCTCGCGCGGGCGGGCCGGGACGGAGCGCCCTCGGCTGCCGCCGGGCCGCCCGGCCGCGCCACCGCGACCGCCCGCCGGGGCGCCACCACGGCCACCGGCCGGGGCGCCACCGCGACCGCCGGCCGGGGCGCCACCGCGACCGCCGGCCGCCGGGCCGCCGCGGCCACCCGCCTTCGGGCCGCCCTTGCCACCGCCGCCGCCGACGCCGCCCGGCCGGTTCGCGCCCGACTGCCCCGTGCTGCCGACGTCGTAGCGGCGCTCCTCGGGCCGGGGCGTGCCCGAGCGCCGTGGCTTGTCGTCACGCCTGCCGCCACCCCCGCTCCGAGGGTTCCGGTTGCCGCCGCTGTTCCTGTCACTGCTTCGCATCAAGGTTCCGTTGTCGAGTGGGCCGTCGTGGTGTCTGCGTCGTCCGGTGCGTCCGGGTCGAACGAGGGGACCCCCTCAAGCGAGTCCGCCTCGACGGCGTCCACCTCCGGCAGGAACGGTGCCAGCTCGGGCAACTCGTCCAGGCCCCGCAGGCCCATCCGCTCCAGAAAGTAGTTCGTCGTCCTGTACAGGATCGCACCTGTTTCGGGTTCCGTGCCCGCCTCCTCCACCAGACCGCGCTGCAGGAGGGTCCGCATCACGCCGTCGCAGTTCACTCCGCGTACGGCGGAGACACGCGAACGGCTGACCGGTTGACGGTACGCGACGACGGCCAACGTCTCCAACGCGGCCTGGGTGAGCCTGGCCTGCTGGCCGTCGAGCACGAACCCCTCGACGGCCGCTGCGTACTCGGGCCGGGTGTAGAACCGCCAGCCCCCCGCCACCAGGCGCAGCTCGAAGCCGCGCCCCTGGCGGGTGTACTCGTCGGCCAGCTCCCGTACCGCGTCGGCCACCGCGCGCCGGGGCCGGCCGAGCACCTTGGCCAGGTGTTCCTCGGTGGCCGGCTCGTCGACCACCATCAGCACGGCCTCCAACGCGGGCCGCAACGCGAGCCCGGCCACCCCCTCCGCGGCGCCGGCGCCGTCGGGTTCCGCCTCTCCCCCGGCGTCCCTGGCGTCTCCGTCGTCCCTGGCGTCCCCGGCGTCTCCGGCGTTGTCGGCGTCGGCAGGGGCGGCGGGGTCGGCGTCGGCGGGATCAGTGGGCTCGGTGGGGTCGGCCGCGTACGGCGCGTCCAGGTCGGCCACCCGTGCCGCGTCCGGACCCTGGGTGGGGTACGCCTCGGCCGGGTCCGTACCGCCCGGCGCCCGCGCCGCGCGGTCGGCAGGCTCCCGTGACGCCTGCCGCTCCGGTGCCTCGTCCCGCTCGGTCATCGCCGCGCCTCCCACTCGCTACCTGGTCCGGGCCCTCCCGGCTGCTGGTCGGCCGCGCCCGGGTCGGCCGGCCCCGCCGCGCTCGTACCGGCTGCCGCGTTCGTGCCGGTCGGCCGCTCGTCCGCCGCCCCGCCCGGGTCCGGCTCCGCGGTACGGGGCGCCGGCTCGGGGTCGGCGGCCGGTGGCGCGGGCGTGGCCGACTCGCGCTCGCCCGGCTGTTGGTCGAACTCGTCGGTGACGCGCGGCCGTTCCCCCTCCGCGCCGGTCCAGCGGACGAGCAGCGCGCCGAGCGCCTCCTCCTGGTCCAGCGTGATGACGCGCTCCCGGTACAGCTCGAGGAGGGCGAGGAAGCGGGCCACGACGGTGAGGGTGTCGGGGGCGTCGGCGGTCAGGGTCTGGAAGTCGGTCGCGCCGAGCTGGCGCAGCCGGGCGATCACGACCTCGGCCTGTTCCCTGACGCTGACCAGCGGCGCGTGGATGTGGTCGACGTACACCTGCGGCTTGGCCTTGGGCTGCATCGCCTTCACGGCCAGCTTCGCGAAGCCGTCCGCTCCTATCCGGATCACCACCTCCGGCAGCAACTCGGCGTGGTGCGCCTCCAGGCCGACGGTGCGCGGGTAGCGGCGGGCCTCGCCGTCCAGCCGTTCCTGGAAGATGTCGGCGATCCGCTTGTAGGCCCGGTACTGGAGCAGCCGAGCGAACAGCAGGTCCCTGGCTTCCAGGAGGGCCAGGTCGGCCTCGTCCTCGACCTCGGCCGACGGCAGCAGCCGGGCCGCCTTCAGGTCGAGCAGGGTCGCGGCCACCACCAGGAACTCCGTCGTCTGGTCGAGGTCCCAGTCCGGTCCCATGGCGCGGATGTGTGCCATGAACTCGTCGGTGACCTGCGAGAGCGCCACCTCGGTGACGTCCATCTTGTGCTTGGAGATGAGCTGGAGCAGCAGGTCGAAGGGGCCCTCGAAGTTGGCGAGGCGGACCGTGAACCGGCCGTCGTCGACGGGTGGCTCCCCGGCCCCGTCCGCCGCCTTGACGGCCTCCGCTTCGGGTTCCGCGCCCGGCGGTACGTTGCCCGGCGATACGTCGTCCAGAGGTAGGTCACCCGGAGGTACGGCCTCGTCGCCGGGCGCCGCCGGAAGCGTGTCGGGAGCGGGCCGCGGTGCGTCGGCGCCGGGCGGCTGGGGTGGGGCGTCCCCGTGCGGGGCCTGGGCGGCGCCGTCAGCGCCCGCGCGCGGCTCCGTGGCCCCCGCGTGGCCGGCCTGCTCCTGCGCGGCCTCCCGCGGCGACTCAGCGGGTTCGGCGGACGCGGCAGGTGAGGTGGATGCGGCAGGAGCGAGAGGCTCCGGGGTGCCGGCGGGTTCGACGGGCTCAGGGCGCGCGGCGGTCCCGGCGGTCGCGGTGCCGGGGGGCGGTGGGGTGCTGCCCTGGTGCGTGCCCGGGCCCCGGCCGAGGCCGCGGCGCGGGGTGCGCGGCGGCGGGGCCGGGGCGGGGTCGTCGTTCGTGGGCATGGGGGTCCAAGGTGCGGGGGCGGGCGAAAGGCCCGTACGAGCGGGCAGGTTACCGCCGCCACCCTGCGATGTGCGGGATCTCCGCGCCGGTCAGCGACCGCGCAGCCGGCGCACGAGAATGCTCGCGTCGCCGCGCGACTCCAGGTCGGCGAGGACGACGGCGACCGCTTCGCGGACGATGCGCCCGCGGTCCACGGCCAGGCCGTGCTCACCGCGCAGCACCAGGCGCGCGTGTTCGAGGTCCATCAGCTCCTCGGCGGAGACGTAGACCGTGATCTTCTCGTCGTGGCGCTCCCGGCCGCTGGGCCGGCGGCCGGCGGCCCGGCCGCGGCGACGCGTCTGCGCGGGCGGGGTCGGGCCCTCCTGGGCCTGACGCCCCTTGGGCCGCTCCTGCGCGGCCGACGCGCGGCGCTCGCCCGGCTGCTCCGGTCCGCTCTCGTGCCCGTCCCGGCCCTCGTGGCCGGCGCCGGCCCGCTCGTCGGCCTCGGCCGCGCGCCGTGCCGCCTCGGCGTCCCCCTCGGACGCCGGGGCCGGCACGCGGGCCCGGCCGTCGGCGGGCAGCGCCCGCTCCTCGCCGCCCGCCTGGCGGCGCGGAGAGGACGCCTGGAGGGCGGTGCCTCCGGTGGTACGGAACAGCTCGTCGGCTCCGGGCAGACTCACTCGGCGGGACACCGGGCGAGCACCTCCCTGGCAAGCTGGCGATAGGCGGCGGCACCGACGGAGTTGGACGCGTACGTGGTGATCGGCTCGCCGGCCACCGTCGTCTCCGGGAAGCGCACGGTGCGGCCGATGACCGTGTGGTAGACGTGGTCGTCGAACGCCTCGACGACGCGCGCGAGCACCTCACGGCTGTGCACCGTGCGGGAGTCGTACATCGTGGCGAGGATGCCGTCCAGCTCCAGGTCGGGGTTGAGCCGCTCCTGGACCTTCTCGATGGTCTCGGTGAGCAGCGCCACACCGCGCAGCGCGAAGAACTCGCACTCCAGCGGCACGATGACCTTGTGCGCGGCGGTGAGCGCGTTCACCGTCAACAGGCCGAGCGAGGGCTGGCAGTCGATGACGATGTAGTCGTAGTCGGCCAGCAGGGGCTTGAGCGCGCGCTGGAGCGTGGACTCGCGGGCCACCTCGCTGACCAACTGCACCTCGGCCGCCGACAGGTCGATGTTGCTCGGCAGCAGGTCCATGTTGGGCACGGCCGTCTTGAGCAGCACCTCGTCGGCCGACATGCCCCGCTCCATGAGCAGGTTGTAGACCGTGAGGTCGAGCTCCATCGGGTTCACGCCGAGGCCGACCGACAGGGCGCCCTGCGGGTCGAAGTCCACCAGCAGCACGCGGCGGCCGTACTCGGCGAGCGCGGCACCCAGGTTGATGGTCGAGGTGGTCTTGCCCACCCCGCCCTTCTGGTTGCACATCGCGATGATCTTCGCGGGGCCGTGCTCGGTGAGCGGTCCCGGAATGGGGAAGTACGGCAGCGGGCGCCCGGTGGGGCCGATGCGCTCGCGACGCTGACGGGCCGCGTCGGGCGCGAGGGTGGCCGCGTACTCGGGATCGGGCTCGTACTCGGCGTCGGGGTCGTAGAAGCGCCCCTCGGGCATTGCGTCGTAGTCGGCGAAGGTCGCGGGGTCGGTCCCGCCCTGCTCGCCGGCCATGGCGTTCACGTGTTGGCCGTCCATGCTCTGGTGGGCTCTCGTCATGCTCTGGTGGGCAGCGAAGGTGTGGACAGCGACGGAGCCGACAGCCGGTTGCCCCGAGGGACTCTGGCCCCGCGCACCCATTCCTGGTTGACCACCCCCGGGAGAAAATGTCGACTCAACCACAAGTCGTCCTACCTCCTTGGTGACCAGGAAATTTCTCGATTGGTCAGCGTGACACCATGCCGACGATTGGCGACTCTATGGCGTGTCGGCGGTTCGCAGCAACACAATCCACCGGACCCGGCTCGATGTGTCGGCAAGGGAACACCCGGATGTCAAGGGTGGGAGGCGCCTCGCGTCGAGGATTCCCAGCCGCCCATAGCGGCTGAAAAGTTACGTTCAAGGCGAGTTGACACGGCACCGGATCGCGCGGTTCCCCGGGCGCGTCGCACGCACCCGTGGCCGGGCCTCGCCACACGGCAAGACCCGGCCACGGATTCGGTGTTGCGTTCCTCGGCGTCGATCTAGCCGAGCAGGGCGCTCAGTTCGACGGTGGCCAGGCCGTGCGCCTCGCCGACGGGGCCGTAAACGACCTGGCCGTCATGGGTGTTGAGGCCCTTGGCGAGCGCGGGGTCGCGCCGCAGCGCCTCGCGCCAGCCGCGGTTCGCCAGCTCCACGATGTAGGGCAGCGTGGCGTTGGTGAGGGCGTGGGTGGAGGTGTTGGGCACCGCGCCGGGCATGTTGGCGACGCAGTAGAACACCGAGTTGTGGACCGGGAAGGTCGGCTCGGCGTGCGTGGTCGGGTGCGAGTCCTCGAAGCAGCCGCCCTGGTCGATCGCAATGTCGACAAGTACACTTCCGGGCTTCATCCGGGACACCAGCTCGTTGGTGACGAGCTTCGGGGCCTTGGCGCCGGGGATCAGGACGGCACCGATCACCAGGTCGGCGTCGAGGACCGCGCGCTCCAGCTCGTACGCGTTGGAGGTGATGGTCTGCACCTTGGTGCCGAAGACCTTGTCCGCCTCGCGCAGCTTGTTGATGTCCTTGTCGAGGAGCGTGACGTGGAAGCCCATGCCGACCGCGATCTGCGTGGCGTTCCAGCCGGAGACGCCGCCGCCGATGACGACGGCCTTGCCGGCCTGCACGCCGGGGACGCCGCCGGGCAGCACGCCGCGGCCACCGGCCGAGCGCATCAGGTGGTAGGCGCCGACCTGCGGGGCGATCCGTCCGGCGACCTCGGACATCGGCGCGAGCAGCGGAAGCTGGCGGCCCGCGGTCTCCACGGTCTCGTACGCGATGGCGGTGGTGCCGGACTCCAGGAGGGCGTCCGTGCACTCACGGGAGGCGGCCAGGTGGAGGTAGGTGAAGAGGGTCTGGTCCTTGCGGAGGCGGTGGTACTCCTCCGCGATCGGCTCCTTGACCTTGAGCAGCAGGTCGGCCGTGGCCCACACCTCGTCCGCGGTGCCGAGGATGGTCGCACCGGCGCCGGTGTACTCCTCGTCCGCGATCGAGGAGCCGAGGCCGGCACCCTGCTCGATGAAGACCTGGTGGCCATGGCGCACGAGCTCGTGCACGCCAGCGGGGGTGATGGCCACCCGGAACTCGTTGTTCTTGACCTCGCGGGGGATGCCGACCTTCACGTCGATCACGGTCCTTGATTCTGGGATTTTCCGGACAATATCGGCAATGCATGTGCATACCGGAAACGACCGTGGCGGTCGCGGTAATCCCAGTCTAATGAAGGATGTCGCGCTGTCTAGCCTTGCATTGCATCAATCTTGCCGGGGAGTGCTGCTGGTTTCGCAGGTCGAGTCCGGCTTGCCCCTATGGACCGGCTCTCCAGCACCCTCCGCTTCGGCCTCCGGTACGGCTTCAGCGGTCGCCGGTACCCTGCGCGGATTTCGCGGCCCGAGCAGCCGGCCGGCCTCCCGCCGGTGCAACTCCGCGGCCGGCTGGTCGCCGAGCCGCTGCAGGGCGTCCGCGAGCCGCAGCCGCACCGCCGCGAGCGCCCGCGCGTCCCCCGCCTCCCGCGCGTGCTCCAACGCCTCCTGACAGGTACGCAGCGCCTCGCGCGGCCGGCCCGCGAACTCCCACACCCGCGCCACCTCGGCCAACGCCCGCGCGTAACCGGCCTGGTCGCCGAGCCTGCGTCGCGCCGCGGCCGAGGCCCGCCAGCCGCGCAACCCCTCGCTCCAGCGGCCGGCGCACGCGTGCACCGTGCCAAGGCGCCCGTAGAGCCGCGCCTGGTCGGCCAGCTCGCGCCGGGTCAGGCGCAGTTCGAGGGCGCGCCGGTACCAGTCGGCGGCCCGGTCCCAGTCGCCCAGCTCGTGGTAGGTGGCACCGATGGACTCCAGGGCGCGGCCGATGGAGTACGGGTCGTCGGCCACCCGCGCGGCCTTGAGGGCGCCCCGGTAGCGGGCGAGCGCCGCGTCCGCGCGCTGGGCCCGCGCGTCGAGGTCGCCGAGGTTCAACAGCGCCGCCGCCCGCTCCAACGGCAGGTCCCTGCGCGTGGCGACGTCGAGCAGTAACCCGTGCAGTTCGTAGAGCTCCGGCGCCGCGCCGCCGGCGCCGCGGTGCGCGGCCAGCGCGTGCGTCAGCGCCGACAGCAGCCGCCTGGCCAGCGTGTCCAGGCCGCCGTCGCCGGCCGCGAGGCGGGCGGCGGCCAGCAGCGCGGGCTGGCGCGAGCGCAGCCACCGGGCGGCCTCGGCCCGGTCGGGGAAGCGCAGCGCCGCGGGGAGTTCGGCGCTCTGCTGCTCCTTGGCCTCGCCGTCCGGCGCCGCGGCCAGGTGCGCCGAGTGCAACAACCGTACGGAGCGCTCCAGCATGCGCGCCCGGGCCAACTCGACCTCGGCGGCCCGTTCGTGCTCGTGCAGCAGCGCGGTCAGTCCGGGCATCAGGCAGCCGGGCACCTGGTAGCGGGGCGGCATCACGTCGCGCGCGCCGGTGCGGGCCGCGCCCTCGGGGGGCAGCGGGCGCAGCAGCCCGTGGGCCAGGAAGTCGGCCAGCGTCTCCTGGGCGCTGGGTACGGAGCAGCCGGCGAGCGCCGACGCGGTGTGGGCGTCGGCCCAGCCGCCGGGGGCCAGCGCGAGCAGCCGCAGCAGCCGGGCGGTCCGCGCCGGCAGCGACGCGTGCACCAGGCGCAGGGCGCGGGCCAGCGGGCGCCCCGAGTGCTCGGAGCCGGCCTCGGCCGACAGCTCCCGCAGCCGCGCGGCGGCGTCCGAGACCGAGGCCATGGGGCGGGCCGCGAGCCAGCCGCCGACCAGCGCGAGCACGGCGGGCTGCGCGCCGCACTCCTCGACGACGGTGCTGGCCGCCACCGGGTCGACGGTGATCCGCGTGGGCCCGGCGTACTGGGTGAGCAGCGCGATGGCGGCCTGCCCGTCCAGGCCGCCGACGGTGCACGGCCGCACGTCGGGCACCCCGGTCAGCGGGCCACGGCTGACCACCAGGACCAGGCAGTCGGGCGCGTCCGGCACCAGGGCGTCGACCTGTTCGGCGCTGTCCGCGTCGTCCAGGAGCAGCAGCGCGCGCCGCCCGGCGAGGGCGGCGCGCAGCGCCTCGGTCAGCTCGTCCTCGTCGGCGCCCGGCGGCGCGCCGACCCCGAGCGCGGTGAGCAGGTCGCGGGCGGCGCGGGCGACGGGCACCGGCTCGCCGTCGGGCGTGGTCAGCCCGGCGCGCAGCACCCCGCTCGGGTAGCGGTCGGCGACCTGCGCGATGAACGCCTCGGCGAGCGCCGTACGGCCGGAGCCCGGCCGGCCCGCGATGAGCAGCACCCGGCCGCGCGGGGCCTTGCGGCCGGCCAGCGTGTCCAGGCCGGCCCGGTCGATGTCGGCGCGCAGCGAGGCCAGCTCCTGCCGGCGTCCCGTGAACCCGCTGGGCAGCGCGGCCGGCCCGGGCCGGCCCGGGGCGCGGCTCGCGGACGCCGGCGCGGGTGCCTTCGCGGCGGGTGGCCGGGAGGCGGGCGGCGGGCTCGCGGGCTCGGCGGGTTCCGCGCCCGGGGCGCGCGCGGCCGTGCGCTCCGGCTCCGCTGTCGCCGCCGGCTCCGCCGCGGGCGCGTGCGGCGCGGCGGCGGGGTCAGGGTCGGGCCGCGGGGTTCGTATGTCGTCCCCCGGTAGCACCTCTGACTGCGGTGTCGCGAGCTCCTCCGGCGGGACGTCCCCCCGGGTGTCCACCGCCTGCTCCGCCACGGGCCACGCTCCTTATTCCCCGCCGTGCGCGGGGAGACCCAGTCCTGCGCATACGCCGGCCGCGGGCGCGGCCGGGCGAGACGAGCGTAGTTCACCGACCCCCGCGCGGCGGGCGGCCTCGGCGGGCCGCGTACGCCGAACGTCACCTGATCGGATCGGCGCCGGGCCGCGAGTCCTCGGGCAGCGACCGCGCGCTCCTGTCGGGCCGTCAGGCCGGCGCCGAGCGGGGCGCGTCGGGCGCGGCGCCGGTGCCGCTGGGCGGGGCGCCCGCCGTGGTGGGCGCCCCGCCCAGCGGCGGGGTTCAGCGCTGGGTGTCAGGCCCTCAACGGAAGGAACCGGCCACCAGTCGCGCGGCGACGTTGACGCGGTTCCAGGCGTTGATGGACGCGATGGCCATCACGAGGGCGGCGAGCACGTCCGGGGCGAAGTGGCCGGCGGCGGAGTCCCAGACGTCGTCGGGCACGCCCTCGGGGTTGTCCGCGATGCGCGTGACCGCCTCGGCGAGCGCCAGCGCGGCGCGTTCCCGGTCGGTGAAGAACGGCGCGTCCCGCCACGCGGCGACCGACCACAGCCGGTCGTTGGTCTCGCCCGCGTCGCTGGCCCGGTGTGCGTGCATGTCGACGCAGAGCGAACAGCCGTTGATCTGGCTGACTCGCAGGCGGACCAGTTCCAGGATGTCGTCGGGCGCGGGGCTGTCGCGCAGGAACTCCTCCATCGCGGCCAGGGCCTGGTAGCCAGGGCCGGCGAGCTTGTACACGTTCGCCATGCGAGGTTGCATCTCGGTGGGTCCTTTCGTTTCTGAACAAAAAATATTCAGGATCTTCGCCGCGAGGGCCGCGGCACGGCCTGACGCGGCTCAGCGCGCGGGTTGGGCCAGGCGGTTGCGCGCCGTCCGTGGCGCGTCAGGGTGCTTCTCCTCGACCGAGTCCCTGATGTCGGCGAGCGTCTGGGCGGCGAGTTCCCGGCGCCACGCCAACTCCGCCCGGCTCATCGCCTGGGAGACCAGGCAGTGCCTGCGGTAGTCGACGTCCGACCGCCCGCCGGGCCCGTCGCGCATGATCTGCTGGCACCGGAAGGCGTCTCGCCCGCCCTCGATCGCCACCACGACGTCCAGCAGCGTGATCTCCTCCGGCGCCCGCGCCAGTCGGAAGCCGCCGCGCGGCCCGGAGGTCGACGCGACGATGCCGGCGCGGGCCAGCGCCTGGAGCTGCCGGTTCAGATACGCCGGCGGCAGGTCGTAGAACGCCGCCAACTTCCGCGCCGTCACGGCCTGGTGCTCCGCCCAGGCGAGGTTGAGGCAACTGTGCAGGGCCCACTCGACGCCCTCGCTCATCTGCATACTCGACATTAAACATTCAGGATCTTCGGCAATCAACGCCGGGGAGGCGGCTGGTCCGACCACACCGGCCACCTCCCCGCGCCTCGACCGCCCGGCGCGCCTCGACCGCCCGGCCTCCCTACTCGGGCGAGGTGACGCGCGCGAGGGCGACACCGGCGATGATGAGCGCCAGCGCGGCCACCCGGCCGGCGCTCACCGGGTCCTTGTGCAGCGCGATACCGAGGGCGATGGCGCCGATGGCGCCGATCCCGGTGAACACCGCGTATGCCGTGCCCACCGGCAGGTCCCGCATCGCCAGCGACAGCAGGTAGACGGCGCCGGCGGCGAGGAGGAGGCAGACCAGGGTGGGCAACGGCCGGGTGAAGCCCGCCGTGGGCTTGATGCTCTGCGACCAGGCCACCTCCACGGCACCGGCGGCCAGCAGCAACAGCCAGCTCACAGCGTGCTCCCCAGCTTCCGGGCGGCGGCGAGCGCGGCTGCCCGGGAGTCGTCGTGCTGGGCGCGGCGGGCCGCCAGGGCGGGGTCGAGGCGGGAGTTGACCAGTTCGGTGCCGACGAAGGTGACGTCGTCGACGGCGTAGTGCCCCTGGATGAAGTCGCGCAGGTACCGCTCCTGGTGGTCGTACGGGTGGCGCGGGGTGCCGGGCCCGTACGCGCCGCCGCGGGCGTGGGCGACGACGAAGCGGCGGGGGGCCAGGGACATCTTCGGGAAGGTCACCTGGTCGATCCACGCCTTGAGGGCGGAGGGTATGGAGAAGTTGTACATCGGCGCGGCCATCAACACCACGTCCGCGGCGAGGAGTTCGGCCAGCAGCGGCTCGACGACGGCCCAGGTCGCGACCTGGGCCGGGGTGCGGACCGCCTCCCGGTACCGGCGCGGGTCAGTGATCCGGTGCTCCAGGAGGTGGTCGCACAGTTCGGTCCACGCCTCGTCGATGTGCGGGACGGGTTCGCGCGCGAGGTCGCGGTGGAGGTAGGTGCCGTCCGGGTGCGCCGCGCGCCAGGCGTCGGCGACGGCGTCGCCCAGTTCGCGGCTGAAGGAAGCGCGGCGCGCGCTCGCGTCGAGGTGCAGCAGGGTGGAGCTCATGAGGTGCCTCCCTGGAGTCAGGCGAAGCGGACACGGTGTCCGGTTGCGCGGTCGAAGACTAGCAACTGGACATGCCGTCCACTTATTCCGGAGAGGGTTCTAGGCTGACCCCGTGACCAAGGAACGCGCCGATGCCGCTCGCAATCGGGAAAAAGTGCTCGCCGCCGCGGCCGAGCTGTTCGCCGCGAAGGACCCGCGCACCGTCACGATGGAGGACATCGCACGGGCCGCCGGCGTCGGCCGGGGGACGCTGTACCGGCGGTACCCGGACGTCGCCTCCATCGCCACCGCGCTGCTGGACGAGCACGAGAAGGCCCTGCAACACGAGTTGCTCCAGGGCCCGCCGCCGCTGGGCCCGGGGGCGCCGCCGCGCGAACGGCTGGCCGCCTTCTACGCGGCCATGGTCGAACTCCTCGACCGCCACGTCCACCTGGCGCTCGGGGCCGAGACCGGCGCCAGGCGGTACGCCACCGGCGCCTACGGCTTCTGGCGCGCTCACGTCATGGCCCTGCTGCGCGCGGCCGGGGTGGCCGATCCGGACGCGCTGGCGGATGCCCTGCTGGCCCCGCTGGCGCCCGACGTCTTCGCCTACCAGCGCGAGCGCGGCGTCACGCCGGCGCGCCTGACCGCCGCGCTCGCCGAACTCGCCCGCGTCCTGGACCGCTGAGCGCCGGCACGCCGGCCAGCGGGCGAGGACCGGCCAGCGGGCTGAGGGTGCACGGGGACCAGTGGGGCCGGTGCGACCGGCGGTCGGCCGTGGGGCACGCGGACGGTGCTCGCCGAGGGCGCCGGTCTCCCCCGTCGGGATCTTTCGGGATCTCTCCACCGATCTGCCCGGTGACGGGCACCGGGCGGCCCGGGGCCGCCGTCAGGCGTCGAACGGGCGGGCCGGCCAGGGGGCGTCGGCCGGGCGCAGCGCGTCGAGGCCGTCGCCGGCCTTGGCGGCCAGCAGCGCGAGCACGCCCACCACCAGGCAGTTGTTGTGCAGTTCGCCGGCGAGGGCGCCACGGGCCAGCTCGGCGGCCGGAACGCGGGCGAACTCCATGTCGGCCTCCTCGGCGGAGACCTCGAAGCGCTCGCCTTCGGCGTCCGAGATCTGGCGTGCCAGGAAGATGCGTACGGACTCGTCGCAGCCGCCGGGCGTGGTGTAGACGTCGGTGAGCACACGCCAGTCCTCGGCCTTGACGTGCACCTCCTCGTACAGCTCGCGCTGGGCGGCGTGCAGCGGGTTCTCGCCCGGCACGTCGAGCAGGCCGGCCGGGATCTCCCAGAGCTTGTGGCGGACCGGGTGCCGGTACTGGCGCAGGACCAGCACGCGGTCCTCGTCGTCGAGGGCGAGGATGGCGACGGAGCCGGGGTGCACCTGGTAGTCGCGGGTCGCGGTGGACCCGTCGGGCATGACGACCTCGTCCGTGCGGACGCTGGTCTTGTTGCCGGTGAACGGCGTGCTGCTCGCCACGACCCGCCATTCCTCAGCGGTGTCCTTGATGCCCATCTGTGCGCCTTCCTGAGCGGTGTGGAGCTGCGCCGGTGCCGCGCGGCGCGAGCCCGCCGGGGCGGGCCGGCGGCCCGGGTACGACACCGGGGTACGCGCCGCTGAGCGGCCCGTACCCCGGCAACCGTATCGGTGCGGCGCGGCGTTACGACGCGCTGGTCCGCCCCTCGGTGCCGGCCTGCTCGCCCGCGGCGCGCTGGCGCGCGACGGCGGCCTTGACCAGGCCGGCGAAGAGCGGGTGCGGGCGGGTCGGGCGGGAGCGCAGCTCCGGGTGGGCCTGGGTGCCGACCAGGTACGGGTGGATCTCGCGCGGGTACTCGACGTACTCGACCAGCTTGTTGTCGGGCGAGGTGCCCGAGAAGACGACCCCGGCCTTCTTCTCCAGCTCGGCCCGGTAGGCGTTGTTGACCTCGTAGCGGTGGCGGTGCCGCTCCTCGACGTAGGGCTGGTCGGCGTAGACCTCGCGGACGATGGAGCCCTCGGCGAGCTTGGCCGGGTACATGCCGAGCCGCATGGTGCCGCCCATGTCGCCCTCGCCCGCCACGATGTCGAGCTGCTCGGCCATGGTGGAGATGACCGGGTCGGTGGCGGCCGGCTCGAACTCGGTGGAGTTGGCCCCGCCGATGCCCGCCAGGTTCCGCGCGGCCTCCACGACGATGCACTGCAGGCCCAGACACAGGCCGAGCAGCGGGATCCTGGCCTCGCGGGCGTACTGGATCGCGCCCACCTTGCCGTTGACGCCGCGCTCGCCGAAGCCGCCGGGGATGACGACCGCGTCCACGTCGCCCAGTTGCTCGTGGGCCCCGGCCTGCGTGGTGCAGTCGTCGGAGGTGACCCACTTGACCTTGACCCGCGCCTTGTTCGCGAAGCCGCCGGCGCGGATGGCCTCGGTCACCGACAGGTAGGCGTCGGGCAGGTCGATGTACTTGCCGACGAGGGCGACCGTCACCTCGTGGTCGGGGTTGTGCACCCGGTCGAGCAGGTCGTCCCAGGTGGTCCAGTCGACGTCGCGGAAGGGCAGGTCCAGCTTGCGCACGACGTAGGCGTCCAGGCCCTCGGTGTGCAGCACCTTGGGGATGTCGTAGATCGACTTGGCGTCGATCGCCGCCACCACGGCCGCCTCGTCCACGTCGCACATCAGCGAGATCTTGCGCTTGATCGCGGTGGGCACGTGCCGGTCGGCGCGCAGCACGATGGCGTCCGGCTGGATGCCGATGTTGCGCAGCGCCGCCACGGAGTGCTGGGTCGGCTTGGTCTTGAGCTCGCCGGAGGGGCCGATGTAGGGCAGCAGCGAGATGTGCACCACGAAGACGTTGTCCCGGCCGACCTCGTGCCGCACCTGGCGCACGGTCTCCAGGAACGGCAGCGACTCGATGTCGCCGACGGTGCCGCCGACCTCGGTGATCACCACGTCGACGTCGTCGGTGGCCATGCGCCGGATGCGGTGCTTGATCTCGTTGGTGATGTGCGGGATGACCTGGACGGTGTCGCCGAGGTACTCGCCGCGCCGCTCCTTGGCGATGACCTGCGAGTAGACCTGGCCGGTGGTGACGTTGGCCGAGCCGTCGAGGTCCACGTCGAGGAAGCGCTCGTAGTGACCGATGTCCAGGTCGGTCTCGGCGCCGTCGTTGGTGACGAAGACCTCACCGTGCTGGAACGGGTTCATCGTGCCGGGGTCGACGTTCAGGTACGGGTCGAGCTTCTGCATGGTGACCCGCAGGCCCCGCGCCTTCAGCAGCGCACCCAGACTGGAGGCCGTCAGCCCCTTGCCGAGGGAGGAGGCGACACCCCCGGTGACGAAGATGTGCTTGGTCGTCATGGATGTGGGTGGCAGTGCCAAGAGGGGGCTCCCGTGGGATCGCGAAGTGAGGTGCGTCCGACACCGTCCCGAAGTCGGGCGATGCCGTCGCTGCGGTCCGGGGTCACCCGAAATGTCGCTGGGGTGCCCACCGGTTTCCACGGGATACCAGGCTATCAGCGCGCCGGGGTCGCCGCTCCCGAAGGGACCGCCCCGGCTTCTGGAACAGACTGCCCGAGAAGTCGCTGACCTGCGCCGGAGCGTCGGACCTCGACACGGGGCGCACATGGTGCGCACACATCGTCCGCAGCCGCCCCTACCGCACCACCCGATCGGCGCACCAGGCCGCGGCCACCATGTGGGACTCTGCCCACGGATCAAGCTCGTGGGACGTATCCTGCACGGACGCACGCTGCGAGCCGACCGGTGTGGCACCAAACCCCGTTTGCCTCCGGAGTACCAGCTCGTCCAAGATCCAAAGCCGTAAGACCGCAAGACGCCCCGCGGGGCGAGGTGGCCGTTCGAATGGGGATGCACGTGGCCGGGCGCATCGAAGATTACGCACTCATTGGCGATATGCAGACCGCCGCCTTGATCAACAGGGATGGCAGCGCCGACTGGCTGTGTCTGCCCCGTTTCGACTCCCACGCCATCTTCGCGGGGCTGTTGGGCACCGAGGAACACGGCTTCTGGCGACTCGGTCCGGCCCACCCGGCCGAGACCGCCGCGCCGCACGCCGACCGGCGCCGTTACCGCGGTGACTCGCTGGTCCTGGAATCGGAGTGGGACACCCCGCGCGGCACCGTGCGGATCATCGACTTCATGCCGCCGCGCGACGGGGCGCCGCAGCTCATCCGCATCGTGGAGGGCGTCAGCGGACGCGTCCCCATGCGCTCGGAGCTGCGCATGCGCTTCTCGTACGGCCGGGTGGTGCCCTGGGTGCACAAGGTGGAGGGCCGCACGGTGGCCGTCGCCGGCCCGGACTCGGTGTGGCACGACACCAGCGCCGAGACGTACGGCAAGAACCTCACCACCTACTCGGACTTCACCGTCTCGCCCGGTGAGCGCATCGCCTTCACGATCAGTTGGGAGCCCTCGCACAAGGGCCAGCCCCCGCTGCCCGAGCCCGAGGCGTCCCTGGAGGCGACCGAGGACTTCTGGCGCGACTGGGTCGAGCACTGCACGTACCACGGCCCCTACCGGGACGCCGTGGTCCGCTCCCTGATCACGCTCAAGGCCCTGACGTACGCGCCCACGGGTGGCATCGTTGCCGCGCCCACCACCTCGCTGCCCGAGGAGGTCGGCGGCGTGCGCAACTGGGACTACCGCTTCACCTGGCTGCGCGACGCGGCCATCACCCTGTCCTCGCTGCTGCGCACCGGCTACCGCGACGAGGCCCGCGCCTGGCGCGAGTGGCTGCTGCGGGCGGTCGCCGGTGACCCGGAGAACCTCCAGATCATGTACGGCATCGCCGGCGAACGGGAGCTGGGCGAGACCGAGTTGGGATGGCTGCCGGGCTACGAGGGCTCGCAGCCGGTGCGGGTCGGCAACGGCGCGGCCGGTCAGCTCCAGCTCGACGTGTACGGCGAGGTCACCGAGGCACTGCACCTGGCGCACATGACCGGCCTGGCCCGCAACGACTACGCCAGCGTCCTCCAGCTCAAGCTGATCAGCTACCTGGAGAAGCACTGGTACGAGCCCGACGAGGGCATCTGGGAGGTGCGCGGGCCGCGTCGGCACTTCGTGCACTCCAAGGTGATGGCCTGGGTCGCGGTGGACCGCACCATCAAGCTCATCGAGGCCGGCGACGCGGACGGCCCGTTGGAGCGCTGGCGCGAGATGCGCGACGCCATCCACCGCGACGTGTGCGAGAAGGGTTACGACAAGGAACGCAACACCTTCACGCAGTCCTACGGCTCCAAGGAGCTGGACGCCTCACTCCTGCTCATCCCGCAGATGGGCTTCCTGCCCCCGGACGACAAGCGGGTCATCGGCACCATCGAGGCCATCCAGCGCGAACTGTCCACGCCGGACGGGTTCATCATGCGCTACCCGACCAGCAGCGGCGACGAGAACCTGGACGGCCTGCCCGGCGACGAGGGAGCCTTCCTGGCCTGCTCGTTCTGGATGGCCGACGACCTGGCCATGATCGGCCGGGTGGACGAGGCCCGCAGGCTCTTCGAGCGCCTGCTCGCCCTGCGCAACGACCTCGGGCTGCTCGCCGAGGAGTGGGACCCCAGGCTCCAACGCCAGGTGGGCAACTTCCCGCAGGCGTTCAGCCACGTGCCCCTCATCGACACGGCGCTTAGGCTCACCGCCTCCGGCGCCTACGGCGGCTGACCCCCGGCGCGGTGTCCGAGCCCGGCACCATCACCGTGGCACGGGCGCTTGAGCTGCCCGCGCTGCGCCGTGGCCTGCCGGAGATCCTGACCGCACCGGGCGAACTCCAGCGCCCGGTGCGCTGGGTGCACGCGGGCGAGACGCCGCGCATCGCCTCCCTGCTCAAGGGCGGCGAGCTGCTGCTGACCACCGGCATCGGACTGGGTAGCCGGGCGGCCGAACAGCGCGCGTACGTCCGCACGTTGGCCGAGCGCGGCATCGCGGCCCTCGTGGTGGAGCTGGGCTCGCGCTTCACCGCGCTGCCCGCCGCCGTCGTGGACACCGCCCGCTCGCTGGGGCTGCCGCTGGTCCAGCTCCACCGCGAGGTGCCGTTCGTGGCGGTCACCGAGGAGATCCACACCGAACTGGTCAACGCGCACTACGCACTGCTGCGCCAGGCCGACGAGGTGCACCGGCAGTGCACCGAGGTGCGGCTGCGCGGCGGCGGGGTACCGGAGATCCTGCGACTGTTCGCACGCTTCGCCGACAACCCGGTCTTCCTGGAGACCGCGGACGGCCGACTGCTGTACGCGGCGGGGCCCACCGGCCGGGCCGGGCTCGCCGACCCGCTGCAGATCTGGGACGGGCTGCGCGCCCGGCGCCCGGGAACCACCCAGGACGCGGCCCACACCCTGGAGACGCCGCAGCCACCCGCCGGCAGCGTGCTGGTCGAGGTGCCCGGCGGAGGCCCCGGGCCGGGCGCGGTGCGGGCCCGGCTCGTGGTGCTGCCCGCGGCGGGGCCGCTCGCGCCGGTGCACCGGATCGCGGCCGAGCGCACGGCCACGCTGCTGGCCCTGGTGCTGCTCCAGGCCCGACAGGAGGAGGAGTTGGCCGCGCGGGGCCGGGGCGACTTCCTCACCGACCTGGCCGAGGAGCGGATCGCGGCGGCCGACGCGCCCGCGCAGGCCCGGGTGTTGGGCTTCCGGCCGGGCGACGGGCCGCTGTTGCCGGTGGTGATGGCGCTGCCGACCGCCACGGCCCCGCTGGGCGGCGGCGACCACTGGGCGGCGCTCGCCGCGGCGCTGCGGGAGGAGTTGGCCGCGGTCGGCGTGCCGGCGCTGCTGGGCGTGCGCCTGCCGGAGGCGCGGGTGCCGCTGCTGGTCGGGCTGCGCGGGGCCGACGAGCGGGCGCCGGTCGCGGAGCGGGTGGCGGGCGCGCTACGGGCCGGCGTCGAGCGGGCCTGGCCCGAGCGGGCGCCGGCCCTCGGGCAGCGCGGGGCGCGCTCGGGGCCGCCGGTGGTCGTGGTGGGCCTGGTGGGCGGCTGGGAGGCGGTCGGGGCCGAGTTGCGGCACGCGGCGTCGGCGGCGAGCGCGGCGCGCGGGCTGCCGGACCGGCCGTGGCACGACGTGCGCGGCCTTGAGGTGGACCTGCTGCTGTGGCGCCTGCGTGAACACGGTGACCTCGCGGCCTTCGTGCACCGCATGATCGGCCCGCTCCTCGAACACGACCAGACGGCCAAGCCACCGCTGCTGCCGACGCTCATGGCGTACCTGGCCCACGCGGGGCGCAAGGCCGAGACGGCGCGCGCCCTGCACGTGAACCGGCAGACGCTCTACGACCGGCTGGCCCGGATCACCCGGCTGCTCGGCACCGACCTGGACGAACCGCGCACCGTGCTCGCCCTCAGCCTGGCCCTCCAGGCCCGCCGCCACCTGCCGTGACCCTGGCGGCACGGCGGCGGTCCGCCCGGCGGTGGGCGGGCGGCGACCGGCGCGGGCGGGGGTGCGCGGGGTTGGCCGTCCGGGCCGAGCGGGTCGGAACAGGGCGGAACAGGACGGGTGTCAGCGCATCAACCCGTCAACTCGTCGTAGACGCCCAGCACATGCGCGACCGCGTCGTCCTCGGTCGGCCACTGCGCGGCCTGCGCGCGCCCGGCCGCGGCCAGACGCTCGCGCCGGGCGGGGTCGGCGAGCAGCGCGAGCACCGTGCGGGCCAGCGCCTCGGGGTCGCCGTACGGGACGAGTTCCGCGCCGTCACCCACCAGGTCGGGCACGCCGCCGACGGCCGTCGCCACCAGCGGCACCCCGGCGTGCAGCGCCTCGTGGGCGAGGTGCGGGCGCGCGTCCCAACGGCTCGGCAGCACCGCCACGTCCGCCGCCGCCAGCAGTTCGGGCACGTCGTCGCGGCGGCCGAGCAGCCGCACCGGCAGCCCCTCGGCGTCGATCCGGCGCTGCAACCGGAGGCGCTCCGGGCCCTCGCCCGCGATGGCCAGCAGGGGCGGCGGGTCGTCCGAGCGCCAGGCCCAGACCGCGTCGAGCAGTACGTCGAACCCCTGCCGCTCCTCCAGGCGGCCGGCGGTGAACAGCAACGGCCGGTCGACGGCGCCGAGTTCGGCCCGCGCCTTGCGCTGCCGTGGGTCCTCCTCCCGGGGCACCGGTGGGGGCGGCGGCACCGCGACCGGCGCCAGCCTGGCGTCCCTGGCACCGCGCTGGCGCGCCAGGTCCACCAGGTCGGCCGAGGTGCCCAGGACGACGCGGGCGCCGCGCGCCACCCGCCGCTCGGCCAGGTACCGCAGGTGGGCGCGGGCGCCGTGGACCGGGGAGCGGGCGTGCCAGGTGACGACCAGCGGCGCGGTCCCGCCGCGACGGGCGAGCGAGGTCAGGAGGCCGGCGCCGGTGCCGTGCGCGTGCACGATCGCGGCGTCCGCGCACACGGTCCGCAGCGTGGTCAGCGTCGCGGCGCTGGCGCGCGGCTCCACGGGGACGAACCGCGCCCCGGTCGCCCGGAACCCGTAGGCCGCCTCGGAGCCGCCCGGCCCGCACACGGTCACCCGCAGGCCGCGCGCCACGAGCCCGGCCGCGAGCGAACGCACCTGCGCGCCGCTCTCGGACGCCCCGCTGCCGAGCACCTGGACCGCGTGCGTCACACCGGGTCCCGGCGCTGACGCCGTGGGGCTGCTCACGGTAGGGCTCACGCGGGCACTGCTCCTCGGTTGACGGCACGGCGGGGACGGCGCGGTGGGGTGCGGGCGGCTGGGGACGGGCAGGCGGGACAGGACGAGCGGGTCGGGCGGGAGTCGCTGGGGCCGGCGACCATTCGGCGCGGGGCCGGGGTGCCGGGGGTGACGGTGGGGGCGATTGAGGGTGATTTGGGCCGAGTGATGCGCGTAGCGTGGCGGCGTCACGGGGCGGGACGGACACGAGCGTGGGGGCAGGCGGGGCGGAACGGGGTGGGGCGGGGTGCGGCGGGCGGCATGCGCGGGTGACATGTGCCGCGCCCAGGATGCCAGCCGTGGCCGGCGCCGCGGCACCACTGTTTCCGCCTTTTTGCTCACACCCGCCGTCCGGTTGCCGGCGGATTCACTCACACGAGCGAGTCGGCGCGCCCGCGTCGGCGCCCCACGGGCCGGGGGGCGGCGCCCCTCGGCTGTCCTGTCGCTCCGCCCCCGAGCGCCGTCGCCAGGACGCGACCGACACCACCGCCCGCCGCCGCCGCCCGTGCCCGCCCCGCCGCTGGGCCGGGCCAGCCGGCCGCTCCGTACGAACCGGCGCGGGCCACGGGCGCGGGCGGCAGGCGCGGGCGGCGGGCTACGGGCCCGCGGGTTCTAGTCGCGCGCGCGGCGCGTGGTGTGGGCCGCCGCGCGGGCGGTCTCCAGGAGTTCCTCCGCGTGCGCCCGGGCCAGTTGCGAGTCCTCCTGGCCGGCGAGCATCCGGGACAGCTCGCGCACCCGGTCCTCGCCCTCCATCACCTGGACGCCGCTGCGCGTCACGGACCCGTCGTGGGTCTTCTCGACCACCAGGTGCCGGTCCGCGAAGGCGGCCACCTGCGGCAGGTGGGTCACCACCACGACCTGTGCCGACTCGGCGAGCTTGGCGAGCCGTCGGCCCACCTCCACCGCCGCCTTGCCGCCGACGCCCGCGTCCACCTCGTCGAAGAGGTAGGTGGGCACGGGGTCGGAGCCGGCGAACACCACCTCGACGGCGAGCATCACGCGCGAGAGTTCACCGCCGGAGGCGCCCTTGGCGATGGGCCTGGGCGGCGCGCCGGGGTGCGGGGCCAGTAGCAACTCGACCTCGTCGGCGCCGTGCGGCCCGTAGGCGACGGCCCGGCCGTCCACCTCGATGCCCTCCTGCGGGTCGGCGACCTCGGTCTGCCGGATCGCGAAGGTCACCCGGGCGTGCGGCATGGCCAGCTCGCCCAGCTCGCCGGTGACCGCGTCGGCGAACCGCTTGGCCGCCGCGTTCCTGGCTTCGGTCAACTCCTGGGCCCGGGCGCCGAGTTCGGCGCGCAGCGCGTCACGTTCGGCGGTCAGTTCGCCGATCCGGTCGTCGTCGCCCTCCAGTTCGCCGAGCCGGGCCGCGCTCGTCTCGGCCCAGCTCAGTACGGACGCGATGTCCGCGCCGTACTTCCGGGTGAGCTGGGCCAGGGCGGCCCGGCGCTCCTCCACGGCCGCCAGGCGTCGCGGATCGGCGTCCAAGTTGTCCGCGTATCCGGCGAGTTCGCCCGCCACGTCGGCGGCCAGGATGCCGATCTCGCCCAGCCGGTCGGCGAGGGTGGCCAGCGCCGGGTCGTGGGCCCGTACGGCCTCGACGGCGCGGTGGGCGCCGGCGATCAGGGTGGCCGCGTCGACGCCCTCCGGGTCCTCCGGGTCGCCGGCCAGCGCGGCGTGCGCCAGGCTCGCGGCGGAGGCCAGTGCCTCGGCGTGGCCGAGCCGCTGGGACTCGGCGGCCAGCTCGGCGTCCTCGCCCGGGCGCGGCTCGGCGGCGGCGATCTCTTCCAGGCCGAACCGCAGCATGTCGGCCTCCTGCGCCCGCTCGCGGGCGCGGGTGGTCAGCTCGGTCAGCTCGGCGGTGACGGCGCGCAGCCGGCGGTAGGCGCCGGCGTACGCCTCCAGGGGCGCGGCGACGGCGTCGCCGGCGTACCGGTCGAGCGCCTGCCGCTGCCGGGCCGGCTTGAGCAGGCCCTGCTGGTCGGTCTGGCCGTGCACGGCCACCAGTTCGTCGGCGAGTTCGCCGAGCAGCCCGACCGGGACCGACCGGCCGCCGACGTGGGCGCGCGAGCGGCCCTCGGCGGAGACGGTGCGGCTGATCAGCAGGGCGCCCTCGTCGATGTCGGCGCCGGCCTCCCGCACCCGGTCGGCGACCGTGCCCCGGTCGGCGATGACGATCCGGCCCTCCACGACCGCCGCCTTGTGGCCGATCCGTACCAGGGCGGCGTCGGCCCGGCCGCCGAGCAGCAGACCGAGGCTGGTGACCACCATGGTCTTGCCGGCCCCGGTCTCGCCGGTCACCGCGGTGAATCCGGGCGACAGTGCCACGACGGCATCGTCGATCACCCCGAGCGACTGAATCCGCATCTCTTCGAGATGCGGGCGCGCACCCGCTATGACCTGCGACTTTTCCTCTCGGCGAGTGCTCACTTGCCCCTCTGGGGAAATCTTGGGGAGCCTGTTCCACACTCCCGCTCGCGTCGTTCTGTCCACCGAGGAGGGTAGCGAGCGCTTCGCGCCTCCTCCCGCCCGCCTCCGGCTTGAGCCGAGCGTAGTGGCCGAACGCGCCGATCGGCGAAGCGGCCGGTGGGCGCCGGCCCGGGCCGGGGGCTCGCGGCGGCTGCCCGAGGCGGGCGGGGCCGGTGCGGCATCAGTGCGGAGCGCCGCGCCAGCCGGCCACCGGCAGGGCGAACTTCGCGACCAGGCGGTCGGTGAACGAGGCGTGGTGCAGCCGGGCCAGGCGCACCGGCACCGCGCCGCGCCGCACCTCCACGCGCGCCCCCGCGGGCAGCTCCACGGTGCGCCGCCCGTCGCACCACAGCACCCCGTGCGGGGTCTGCGGCTGCACCTCCACCGCCAGCACCGAATCGGGCGCGGTGACCAGCGGCTTGGCGAACAGGGCGTGCGCGCTGATGGGCACCATCAGCAGCGCCTCCACCTCCGGCCACACCACGGGTCCGCCCGCCGAGAACGCGTACGCCGTCGAGCCGGTGGGGGTGGCGCACACGACGCCGTCGCCGCCGAAGCCGGTGACGGGGCGGCCGTCCACCTCCGTGACGACCTCAAGCAGGCGCTCCCTGGCGGCCTTCTCGACCGACGCCTCGTTCAACGCCCAGTCGGTGTGCACGACGTGGCCGTCGTTGCGGACCAGCACGTCGAGCGTCATCCGCTCCTCGACCTCGTACGCGCGCGAGACCACCCGCTCCACGACCTGGTCCAGGTCGTCCCGCTCGGCCTCGGCGAGGAAGCCCACCCGGCCCAGGTTGACCCCGAGCATCGGCACGCCCGAGGTGCGCGCGAACTCCGCGCCGCGCAGCAGCGTGCCGTCGCCACCGAGCACGATGAGGAGTTCGCAGCCGTCGAGCACCCGAGGCGTCGCGTCAACCCGCGCCACCTGCGAGGGCAGCGGCAGGTCCGCTGCCTCGGCCGCCAGCACCCGTACGCCGATGCCGCTGCGCAGCAGGCCCTGGACGACGAGTTCGGCGCTGCGGACGGCCGCGGGCCGGCCGGTGTGGGCGAGCAGGAACACGGTGCGCTCCCCCGCCGCCCCGTCCGCCCCGGCCTGGAGCTCGGCCAGCACGGGCACCGGCGCGGACGAGTCCGCCCCGGGCGCGGCCGGTCGCGCCGCCGCCCCCGTGGGCGGCTCCTGTGCTGCTGCTTCTGAAGTGGTCAACGGGGCCCCTCCGCCACTGCACGGTCAACGTCCGCCGGGTCCAGGTCAGGCGCACCGGCGCGAAGCCACAGAAAGTATTCGACATTGCCCGACGGGCCCGGCAGCGGGCTGGCCGTCACGCCCAGCACCCCGAGCCCGAGTTCCGCCGCCCGGGCGGCGACGGTGCGCACCGTTTCGGCGCGCAGCTCCCGGCTGCGGACGACGCCGCCGCTGCCCAGTCGTTCCTTGCCGACCTCGAACTGCGGCTTGACCATCAGGACGAGGTCGGCGTCCGGCGCCGCGCAGCGCACCAGCGCCGGGAGCACCAGGCCGAGCGGGATGAACGACAGGTCGCCCACCACCAGGTCGACCGGTTGGCCGTCGAGCTGTTCCAGCGTCAGCTCGCGGACGTTCGTACGGTCCTTCACGACCACCCGCTCGTCGCTCCGCAGCGACCAGGCGAGCTGCCCGTACCCCACGTCCACCGCCACCACCTGGGCCGCCCCGGCGCGCAGCAACACGTCCGTGAAGCCGCCGGTGGAGGCGCCGGCGTCCAGCGCCCGGCGACCGGCGACCCGCAGGCCGCGCCCGGCGCCGCCGTCGGGGGCGGGGCCGGTGTCGGCGGCGGGGTCGGGCGCCGTGCGGGCGCGGTACTCGTCGCTGAACGCGAGGAGGGCCCCGGCCAGCTTGTGCCCGCCGCGCGAGACGTAGTCCGGGTCGCTGTCGTCCTGGGTGACGACGACGGCCGCGCTCGTCTCGACCTGGGTGGCGGGCTTGGTCGCGGTCGTCCCGCCGATCGTCACCCGGCCCGCGGCGATCAACTGGCTCGCGTGCTCGCGCGAGCGCGCCAGCTCGCGGCGGACCAGCTCCGCGTCGAGTCGGTTACGGCGTGGACGGCTCACTGCCACGTGCGGTTCAGCTCCTGTGATCATGCGGGGACGGCGCCGGTACGAGCCGGCCGGGCCCGGGGCGCTGGTCGAGTGCGTCGAGCACGTCGCGCAGGCCCCGGTGTACATCCTCGTACACCTCGAGGTGACCGTCGACGGGCAGGTGGTCGAGGTCACCGAGGCGCTCCAGGCCGGCGTCGACCGTCGGGTCGCCGGTGGGCGTGCGCACGAGGCCGAGCGGGGCGGTCTCCTCCCCCGGTCCCCCCGTCTCCTCCCGCCGCTCGACCGGGGGCTGCTCCGGCTCCCGCCCCGGCTGCTCCCCCCGCTGTGCGGGCGGTGCCTCGTGCGGCTCCGCCGGGGCGGCGGGTGGCGCGGCGGCCTCCGGCGCCGGTGCCGCCGTGGGGGTGGCCGGCGCGGCGGCCGGCCCGGGTACGACGCTTACGGGCCCGGGCGCGCCGGGCTCGGCGGCGGGCCCCGTGGGGTGGGGGGCGTCGGCCGTGGTGGGGTGGGGCTGCGCCGGGTGGGCTGGCGCGCTGGACATCGGCTCATCCATGGCCCCGACGCTACCGTGCGGCACGCCCTCGCCAAGGCGGCCCGCTGGCCGCGCCCGGGAACGGTCGGCAGCCGGATCGCGAAGCGCCCGGGCGGCGGCTCGACCAGCGTCCCGGTGCTCAGCGGCCCGGCGTCGGCTCCCTGGCCGCCACCCGCTCGGGAGCCGGGGCGTCCTTCGTCCCGGTGGCCGGTGCCGGTACGGCCGTGGCCTGGCGGCGCGGGCGGCGGGCGGCGGGGATCACCAGGGGCGTGCCGCTCTCCGGGTCCTCGATCACCTGGCAGCGCAGGCCGAAGACCCGCTCCACCAGCTCGGCCGTGACGATCTCGCCCGGCTCGCCCTCGGCGACGATCTCGCCGTCCCGCATGGCGATCAGGTGCGTGGCGTACCGGGCCGCGTGGTTGAGGTCGTGCAGGACGGCCACCAGCGTGCGGCCCTGCTCCTCGTGCAGGTCGGCGCAGAGGTCGAGCACGTCGATCTGGTGCTGGATGTCGAGGTAGGTGGTCGGCTCGTCCAGCAGCAAAAGTGGCGTCTGCTGGGCGATGGCCATCGCGATCCACACCCGCTGCCGCTGCCCGCCGGAGAGTTCGTCGACAAAGCGATCCGCCAGTTCGGCGACGCCGGTGGCCGCCATCGACTCGTCGACGATCCGCTCGTCCGTCTCCGACCACTGCCGCAGCAGCCCCTGGTGCGGGTAGCGGCCCCGCGCCACCAGGTCGGCCACCGTGATGCCGTCCGGCGCGATCGAGGACTGCGGCAGCAGCCCCAGGGTCCTGGCGACCTTCTTCGCCGGCAGGGACGAGATGGCCTGCCCGTCGAGCAGCACCGAGCCCGCCGTCGGCTTGAGCATCCGCGACAGGGCGCGCAGCAGCGTGGACTTGCCGCAGGCGTTCGGCCCGACCACGACCGTGAAGGAGTGGTCGGGTATCGACACGGACAGGTGCTCGGCCACGGTGCGCCGGTCGTAGGCGAGGGTGAGGTCCTGCCCGGTGAGCCGCTGTCGCGCGTCGGGTGCCACGGGGGATGCGGAAGAGGAAGCCACGGTGGTCTCGGTGTCCTTGTCGTCGTCGGTGCCAGTGCTCGCGGCGCGGCCGGGGCCGCCGGGATCGCCGGGCGCCCGTGCGCCCCCGCCGCCCCTCATACCCGGCCCGCCCGGCGCTCCGCCACCAGCAGCCACAGCAGGTACGTGCCGCCGAGCATCCCGGTGAGCACGCCGACCGGGAGCTGGTCGGCGCCGAACGCCCGCTGCGTGCCCCAGTCGGCCGTGACCAGCAGGGCCGCCCCCATGCAGGCGGCGGGCAGCAGGTTCGGGCCCGGCGACCGGGTCAGCCGGCGGGCCAGTTGCGGCGAGGTCAGCGCGACGAAGGCGACCGGGCCCGCCGCGGCCGTCGCGGCGGCGGTGAGCAGGACGGCGGCCAGCAGCATGACCAGCCGGGTGCGCTCGACGCGTACCCCGAGGGCGTACGCGCTGTCGTCGCCCAGTTCCAGCATCCGCAGGGCCCGGGCGTGGCCGATGACCACCGGCACGAGCAGGCCGCACACCAGGAGCAGCGGCCAGACCTGGTCCCAGTCGCGGCCGCCCAGCGAGCCGGTGAGCCAGACGACGGCGCGCGCGGCGTCCACCAGCTCCGCCTTGGTGAGCAGATAGCTGTTGACGGCGCTGAGCATGGCCGCGGCGCCGATGCCGACGAGCACCAGCCGGTAGCCCTGGATGCCCCGCCGCCAGGCCAGCGCGTACACGGCCAGGCCGGTGAGCAGCCCGCCGAGCACGGCGCCGGCGGCGACCTGGGCGCTGGTGCCCTGGAAGAGCACGATCACGGTGAGCGCGCCGGCCGCCGAGCCCTGGCCGAAGCCGATGACGTCCGGGCTGCCCAGCGGGTTGCGCGCCAGGCTCTGGAAGACGGCGCCGGCGAGCCCGAGCGCGGCGCCGACCAGCAGCGCCACCAGCACGCGGGGCAGCCGCAGTTCGCGCACGACGTAGTCCTGGGCGACGGTGCCGTCGCCCAGCAGGGTGCGCACCGCGTCGGCGAAGCCGATGGGGTAGTCGCCGGTGCCGATCAGCACCACGCCCATGGCCAGGGCGAGCGTCGTCAGCGCCAGCCCGACCAGGCTCGCCCGCACGTCCACCCGGACCGAGAGGCCGCCCCGGAAGCGCAGCGTGGCGCTCCGGCGGTGGCCGCGCCCGGCCGACCCGCCGTCAGGGCGCGCGCCGGCGGCGGGCGTACGGGCCGGGGCCGGGCCACGGGCGCGTCGGCCCGCCGGGGCGTGTGTGCCCTGGACAGCGCCTGTGGCCTGGACAGCGCTGTCGGGGCGCGGCTTCCCGCCGCCGCTGGGCTGGTCGGCGGTGGTGCGGGCGGTGGGCTGGTCGTCGGCGTTCACAGGTGGGCCAGCCTTCGGCGGCGTACGAGGTAGATGAAGGCCGGGCCGCCGATGAGCGTGGTGACGACGCCGACCTGGAGTTCGCCGGGTCGGGCGATGACGCGCCCGACGATGTCGGCGCCCAGCAGCAGGACGGGCGCGAGCACGGCCGCGTACGCCAGCGTCCACCGCACGTCGGGACCGGTGAGCGCGCGGACCAGGTGCGGTACGAGGAGGCCGACGAAGGCGATCGGGCCGCAGGCCGCGGTGGCCGCGCCGCACAGCAGGGTGATGGCGAGCACGGCGAGGACGCGGGTGCGGTTCAGCCGCGCGCCCAGGGCGCGGGCCGCGTCGTCGCCGAGCGCGATGGCGTTCAGGGGTCGGCCCAGGGCGAGCGCGAGCAGGGCGCCGGCCGCGAGGAAGGGCGCCACCTGGCCGAGCACGTCCTCGTTGGCGGCGGCGAGCGAGCCGACCGTCCAGAAGCGCATGGTGTCAAGCGCGGCCGAGTCCAGGAGCTGCACGGCCTGCACGTATCCGAAGAGGGCGGCGGTGACCGCCGTCCCGGCGAGCGCGAGCCGCACCGGCGTCGCGCGGCGGCTGCCGCCGAGCGCGTACACGAGCACGGAGACGACCGCGGCGCCCAGGAACGCGAACCAGACGTACCCGGTCGGCGAGGTGATGCCGAGGAAGCTGATGGCGGAGACGACGGCCGCGCTGGCGCCGGCGTTGACGCCGAGGACGCCGGGTTCGGCGAGCGGGTTGCGGGTCAGGGCCTGCATCACCGCGCCGGCCAGGCCGAGGCCGGCGCCCACCAGCAGGCCGAGCAGCGTGCGCGGCAGCCGCACGTCGCGGACCACGACGTCGGCGTCGGTTCCGGAGTAGTGCGCGAGGCCGTGCCACACCTCGCCGAGGGCGAGCGGCTTGGCGCCGACGGCGACGCTGGCCGCGAGCACGAGCAGCAGCACGCCGAGCGCGGCGGCCAGTCCGGCCGCCCGGGCCGCGCGGCGGCGGCGAGGCGGGGGCTCGGGAGCCGCCGCCCCCGTCGGCGCCGCGGCCGTCACGGGGCTCACCACGGTCACGCGGAACTCCACCTCTTGGGACAACGGGGCGACCAGACCCGCCACCCCACAGAAGGTTAGGTTAGCCTAACCCTCGTTTGGCGTACGTTGTCGAGCCGCGTACGCCGTACCCCGACCCCGACCCTCACCAGCCCGGCTCCCCCAACTCGCCGCGGCCAGCCGACCACCACGCCGACACGCCGTCCCGCGACCCCCACCGAAGAACCCGCCCGGCGCCCCGCAGCGGCCCCGCACCGCCCCCGGCCAGCCCCGGAGCGGACCCGGTGCGCCGACCGCGCCCGGCGCACCGCACGCGACCGGCCAAAGGAATCCCATGACCCCGTCTCGCACCACACCGTCGGTGTCCCGCCGCGGCCTGCTCACCCTCGGTGGCGCGCTCGGCGCCGGCGCCCTGCTCGCCGCCTGCGGCAAGGACGACAAGAGCGACAAGGGCGCCGGAAACCGCGCCGGCGACCCGTCGGGCCCGGGCGGCCAGCGCGGCCCGTGGACCTTCAGGGACGACCGCGGCGTCACCGCCAGGGCCGAGACGACGCCGAGGAACATCGTCGCCTACGTCGGCACCGCCGCCGCCCTGCACGACTTCGGCGTGGAGTGCGTCGGCGTCTTCGGCCCGACCAAGCGCGAGGACGGCAGGCCGGAGGTGCTCGCCGGCGAACTCGATGTCGACAAGACGACCGTCATCGGCGACACCTGGGGCGAGTTCAGCATCGAGAAGTACGCGGCCCTCCGGCCGGACCTGCTGGTGACCAACATGTACGCCAAGGACGACCTGTGGTTCGTCCCGGAGGACAGCCGCGAGAAGATCCTCGACCTGTCCCCCAACGTCGTCGGCCTCGCGGTGTCCCACACCTCGCTGCCCGCCGTCGTCCAGCGGTACGCGGCGCTCGCCGCGTCGCTGGGCGCCGACCCGGGGTCGCGCCGGGTCACCGACGCCAAGGCCCGCTTCGAGCGCGCCTCCGAGAGCCTGCGCCGGGCCGCCGGGGAACGGCGCGGCCTGCGGGTCCTCGCCGTCTCCGCCAGCAACGACCTCCTCTACGTCTCCGACCCCAAGGTGTACGCCGACCTCACCTACTTCAAGGAGCTGGGCGTCGAACTCGTCACGCCCGACAAGGTCAGCGGCCAGGGCTTCTTCGAGAACCTGAGCTTGGAGAACGCCGACGCCTACGACGCCGACCTGATCCTCCTGGACAACCGGAGCCAGTCCCTCCAGCCGGCCGACCTGAAGGCCAAGCCCACCTGGCGGCAACTGCCGGCGGTCAAGGCCGGCCAGGTCGTCTCGTGGGCCTACGAGCCACGCCTCTCCTACGCCGGCTTCGCGCCCCACCTGGAGGCGCTGGCCAAGGCCGTACGGGAGGCCAGGGAGGTCAAGGGCGGCTGATGCACCCGAGCACCCTCGGCCCGGGCGGCCCGCCGGGAACCGCGCGGCCTCACCCCCGCGACCCCAGCCCCCACACCAGCCACCGAACGCCCGGCACGCAGGACACAGCACGCAGAACGCAGGACGCAGGACACCCAGCACGCGGCACACCCAGCACCGCCTGCCCGCAGGCAGCAGCCCCACCCCATGACCGAAGGGAACCACCATGGCGAACACGCCCTACAGCTTCTTTGACCTGCGGGTCGTCCGGGCCGAGCGACTGAGCCCCAGCTTCGTGCGCGTCACCTTCGGCGGCCCGGAGCTGGCCTCCTTCGTCAACGGGGGACGGGACCAGCGGCTCAAGGTCTTCCTGCCGCAGCCGGGCCAGGACGCCCCGGTGGTGCCGCGCTCCGCCGACCTGTCCTGGTACCCCGAATGGCGTGCGATGGACCCGGCCGTACGCGGCGTCATGCGCACCTACACCGTGCGCGAACACCGCCGCGACCCGCACGAGGTGGACATCGACTTCGCGCTCCACGGCGACACCGGCCCCGCCTCCCGCTGGGCCGCCACCGCGGCCCCCGGCGACCGGGTGACCCTCCTCGGCCCGACCGCCGAGGAGAACGGCGGCGTGGACTTCCAGCCCCCCGGCCTCGGCGGCGTTCCCGCGACCGACGCGCGCGGCAACCCGCGGCCGGCCACCACCTGGGTGCTGATCACGGCGGACGAGACGGCGCTGCCCGCCGTGGCCAGCACCCTCGCCTGGCTGCCGGCCGGCACGCCCGCCAAGGTGTGGATCGAGGTCCAGCACGCCGAGGACCGCCAGGCCCTCCCGACCAAGGCCGACGCGGACGTCACCTGGCTCGTGCGCGACGAGATCCCCGCGCCCGAACCGGCCGCCCCCGACGCCCAGCTCACGCACGGCCAGCGCACGCTGGACGCGGTGCGCGCCGCCGAGCTGCCCGACGGCACCCCGTACGCCTGGGTCGCGGGCGAGTCCAGCACCGTTCGCGCGCTGCGCCGCCACCTGGTCGGCGAGCGCGGCTTCGACCGCAAGGCGGTCAAGTTCACCGGCTACTGGCGGCAGGGCACCAGCGAGGACCAACTCCTCGACCAGGAGGCCGACGAGACCGACGACGTCGCGGACGCCGGGGACGAGTAGGCGACACCGCCCGAGCGTCGGGGCGGCCCGGGGCCCACCTGCCCGGGACCGCCCGCTGGCACGCTTCGACGCCAGGCCCCGCCCCCGCTGGCACGCACCGGCGCCCGACCCCGGGGCGCCGGCGCGCCCGGCCAGGCACGTCCGGCGCGGCGCGGCCTCAGTGCGCCGCAGCGCTCACAGGCCCAGCTTCGCCAGCGCCTTGTCGGCGTTGATCCGGTCGCCGTCCCGGTGAGCCGCGCTCAGCCCCGGCCCGGCCCCGCCCGCGCGCCTGGCCGGCTCGCCGGTGCGTTCGCGCTCCGCGTCGCCGGCGGTCCAGGTCGCCGCGCACAGCGCCCGCAGCCCGTCCAGCGGGTCGCCCGCGCCGTCGATCTCCGCCCGCGCCTCCCGTACCCGGGCGGTCCAGCCGCCGCAGGCGAACCCCTCGTCCGTGGCCCGCACCTCGGGGTGTGCCGTCAGCATCCCGCGCAGGTCGGCGGCGACGAACGTCGGCCGGTGCACGGGCTCGGCGGCCAGGAGCTGCGCCGCGTCGGTCACGCCGGTGAGCACGAGCAGGGAGTCCACGCCCCCGCCGTTGGCCCCCTCGATGTCGGTGTCCAACCGGTCGCCGACGACCAACGGGTGCTTGGCCCCGGTGCGCAGGATGGTCTCCCGGTGCATCGGCGGCTGCGGCTTGCCCGCGACCTGCGGGGCCCCGCCGGCGACGAACCGTACGACCTCCACCGCCGCGCCGTTGCCGGGCGCGATGCCCCGGGCCGTGGGGATGGTCAGGTCGGTGTTGGAGGCGAACCACGGCACGCCGCGCGCCACCGCGTACCCCGCCTCCATCAGCCGCTCCCAGGGCTGCTGCGGCCCGCCGTACCCCTGCACCACCGCCGCGATGTCCGCGTCGGCCGAGTCCACCGGCACCAGGCCGCGCTCGCGCAGCGCCACCCGGAGCCCCTCGCCGCCGATGGCCAGCACCTGAGCGCCGGGCGGCACCTGCTCGGAGATGAGCCGGGCCACCGCCTGCGCCGAGTTGATCACGTCATCGGGCTGCGCGGGCGCGCCCAGGCTAGTCAGGTGCTCGGCGACGGTCTGCGGGGTGCGCAGCGCGTTGTTGGTGACGTACGCCAGGTGCATCCCGGCCGCCCGAGCGACGTCCAGCGACTCCACCGCGTGCGCGATGGCCTCCCCGCCCGCGTACACGACCCCGTCCAGGTCGAGGAGTGCAGTGTCATACGCCTCGTGTAGCGGTCGCGCGCTGTCGCCAGGTCGAGTACGAGTGCTCTCGCTCATGGGGTCGTCGCTCCTCATAGGCTCATATGTTTGTCCCCCGATCATCGCGCATCCTGTGGAGCGGCATAGCATTCCCCAATGAGCACTCCAGGACCTGTCGGGCAAGGTCTTCAGCTCGCCCCGTTCCGTGGCCTGCGGTACGCCTCGGAGCGAGTCAGCAGCCTTGCCGCCGTCACCTCGCCGCCCTACGACGTCGTCGTGCGGCCGGACGGTCTGCGGCATCTGGAGACGGCCGACCCGTACAACATCGTCCGCCTGATCCTCCCGCAGACCGGGGAGCCCACGGCCCGCCACCAGCAGGCCGCGCAGACGCTGCGCCGCTGGCAGGCGGAGGGCGTGCTGACCCCCGATCCGGAACCGGCACTGTACGTCTACGAACAGCGCGACCAGGGGCTGCTCCAGCGCGGGCTGATCGGCGCCCTGCGGCTGAGCCCGCCACGGGAGGGCGTCGTCCTCCCGCACGAGAACGTCATGCCGCACGTCGTCGAGGACCGCGCCGCCCTGATGCGGGCGACCGCGGCCAACCTCGAACCGCTGCTGCTCTCCTACGACGGGCACGAGGCCGACGGGCACGCGGCCGACGCGCTGAACCCGGGCGGGGGCGGGGCCTGGTCTGCGAGCGGCCACGTCCCGGAGGCCGCGCCCGGCGCGAGCGCGGTCATCGACCGCGCGGTGCGCCGCCCGCCGTTGCTCGCCACCACCACCGAGGACGGGGTCGCCCACCGGCTGTGGCGGGTCGCCGACCCGGCCGAGATCGCCGAGGCCACCTCCGACCTGCGCCAGCGCCAGGCCCTGATCGCCGACGGCCACCACCGCTGGGCCACCTACCTGCGGCTGCGGGACGAGCGGCGCGACCCCGGGCCCTGGGACTTCGGCCTGGTGCTGCTCGTGGACAGCGCCCGCTACCCGTTGCGGGTCCGCGCCATCCACCGGCTGCTGCGGCGGTTGTCCCCCGCCGACGCCCTCGCCGCCGTCGGCGGCGCCTTCCGCGTCCGCCCCGTGGACGGCCCGCTGACCGCCGCCCTCGACGCCCTGGCCACGGCCCAGGACGAGGCCGCGCGGGCCGGCGCCCCACGCAACGCCTTCCTCCTCGCGGGCGGTGGCCGCTTCCACCTCCTGGACCGGCCCGACCCGGCGCTGCTGGACGCGGCCGTCCCACGGGACCGCCCGGAGGCGTGGCGCACGCTGGACGCGACGGTGTTGCACGCGCTGCTGCTCGACCGCGTCTGGCGGATCTCCGACGCCCCGGAGCACATCGGGTACATCCACGACGCCACCGCCGCCGTGGAACAGACGGAGCGGCACGGCGGCACGGCGGTGCTGATGCGCCCCGTCGCGGAGGGCGTCGTACGCGACCTGGCGCGGCAGGGCGTGGCCATGCCGCACAAGTCCACGTCGTTCGGGCCCAAGCCCGCCACCGGCCTGGTCCTGCGCAGCCTCGAACTGGGCTGATCCGACCCGGTCCCCGACGGCCGGCCGCCACGCCGAACCGGCCCACGCGCGGCCCGTTGACCCGGCGAGGCTCCGCGTGCGCGGCGGTCAGTCGGTGGCCGGCCGGGCGGCGCCGCGCGGGGAGCGGTGCCGGTCGACGATCCCCTCGATGATCCGCAGCAGCCGCTCCCCCACCCGGTCGATGCTGCCGTTCTGCATGCTGACCTGCGCGCCTTCGAGCGCGAACGTGATCTCGGCCGCGACCTGTTCCGGGTCGGGCAATCCGGCCTCGGCACACATGCCCACCAGTCGGCGGGTCTGCCGGGCCTTGTGCTCCTCGATCACCTGCCGCGCGGGATGGGCCCGGTCGGGCAGCTCGGCCAGCGAGTTGATGAACGGACAGCCCCGGGACGAGAGCGACGGCAGCCCCTCGGCGATGAAACGGGCCAGGCCCAGGATCTGCTCCCGGGGCCGGTCGGGGTGCTCGACCTCGACCCGGTCGAAGGCCGCCTGGTAGTCGGCGGCGACGATCCGCAGCCACTCGGCGACGAGCGCGTCCTTGGTCTCGAAGTGCCGGTAGATCGCCATCTTGGTGGTCTCGGCCCGCTCCGCGATCGCCTGCACCCCCACCCGCCGGATGCCCTCGCGCTGGAACAGTTCCTCCGCCGCGTCGAGGATGCGCTCCCGAGGCGGCAGCTTGGCCACCCTGCTCGGCCTACTCGTGGTCGCTGCCATGACTGCTCCGTGACGTCCGATCCGGTGCGGGCCCCGCGCCACGCCCTGCTACGGTACCAGTCCGTCCCGAGCGATACCGTTGGGTATCACTCGGCACGCAACGGTATCGTTCTGCCCTGGGAGTGTCCGATGAGAGTGACCGAGTACGTGACCTTCGACGCGGTCGGGCTCGCCGCGTTGATGGCCGACGGCGAACTGACCCCCGCCGAGGTCGAAGCAGCCGCCCGCGAGGCCGCCGAGGCGGTCAACCCGCGGATCAACGCCATCGTGGAGACCTGGGAAGCCGAGGACCCGCCCCGCCCGGGCAGCGGCCCGTTGGCCGGCGTCCCCTTCCTGATCAAGGACATCGCGGTCGCCATGGCCGGCAAGCGCATGGAGCTGGGCAGCCGCCTGGCGGCCGGCCACGTCGCCGCCGCCGACTCCAGCCTGATGCGGCGCTTCCGCCGGGCCGGCCTCGTGACGTTCGGCCGCACGACGACCCCGGAGCTGGCCTACAGCACCACGACGGAACCCGTCTTCTACGGCGCCACCCGCAACCCCTGGGACCTGGAACGCAGCGCGGGCGGGTCCAGCGGGGGCGCCGGCGCGGCCGTCGCCGCCGGGGTGGTCCCGATCGCCCACGCCACCGACGCCGCCGGCTCGATCCGCGTCCCCGCCGCGTACAACGGCCTCTTCGGCCTCAAGCCCACCCGTGGCCGGGTCTCGGCGGGCCCCGCCTTCGACGAGATCTTCAACGGCCTGGCCGTACACGGCAGCGTCAGCCGCACCGTGCGCGACAGCGCCGCCCTGCTCGACCAGGTGCGCGGCCCGGAGCCCGGCGACCCCTACTTCGCCCCACAGCCCACCCGGCCGTACGCGGAAGAGGTCACCCGCGACCCCGGCACGCTACGCGTCGGCGTCCTCACCCACGCCTGGGGCGGCCACCGCACCGCGCCGCCGGTGGCCGACGCGCTCGCCGGCACCGCGCGGCTCCTCGCGTCCCTCGGCCACCGGGTGGAGGAGGTGACGGTCGATCTCGGGGTGGACTGGGAGGAGTTCCTGCTGGCCAACGCGCGCCAGTGGACGGCCAACCTCGCGGTCTCGATCGACGAACTGGCCGCCGCCACCGGCCGCCCTATCGACTCCTCGACCCTGGAGCCGCCCATCCTGGCCAGCTACCACTACGGCCGGCAGGTCACCGGCACCGAGTTCGTCACGGCCCTCGCGCTGCGCAACCGCCTCTCCCGCGCCCTGGCCCGGTACTTCGAGACCCACGACATCCTGCTCACCCCGACCCTGCCGGAACTCCCCGTACCGCTGGGCACGTACGCCAAGGACGCCGAGACCCTGGACGGCCTCGGCTGGCTCCGCCGCCTCTTCGACCTCGCCCCGTTCACCGCGGCCTTCAACGTGGCCGGCACCCCGGCCATGTCCGTGCCGGCCCCGCCCGACCCCACGACGGGGCTCCCCGTCGGCATGCAGTTCGCCGCCGACTACGGCCGTGAGGACCTCCTCTTCCGCCTCGCCGGCCAGCTCGAACAGGCCAGCCCGTGGGCCGACCGCACCCCCGCGGTGTGGGCGGGCGACCACCCGGGCCGCTGAGGGCGTGCGCACCGAGCCGTGAAGCGGGCGAGGCGCGCCCGCGCCCGCTTCACGGCCGGCCCTCGGCCCGAACCGACCGCTGGTCCTCGGCGCGCACGTGCGCCCGCACGCCCTGCGGGCCGAACAGGACGAGCAACTCGACCGCGCCGCCCTCGGCGCTGCCCAGCCAGTGGGGCAGGGACGTGTCGAACTCGGCCGCCTCACCGGGCGGCAACGTCAGATCGCGCTCGCCGATCACCAGCCGCAGCCGCCCGCTGAGCACGTACAGCCACTCGAAGCCCTCGTGGGTCTGCGGCGTCGGTTCGAGCGGCGCCGGCCGGGCCGGGATGATCATCTTGAACGCGTGCACCCCACCCGGACGCCGGGACAGCGGCACGAAGGTCATCCCGAACCGGCTGATCGGCGTGAGATGGATCCGGGGGTCGCCGGTGCGCGGCGCGCCGACGAGGTCGTCCAGCGGAACGGCGTAGCCGCGCGCCAGGGGCAGCAGCAGCTCCAGACTCGGCCGACGCTGGCCGCTCTCCAACCGGGACAGCGTGCTCTCCGACACCCCGATCGACGCCGCGACCCCGGCGAGCGTCAGGCCACGCGCCCGGCGCAAGGCGCGCAGCCTCGGCCCGACCGCGTCGAGTACCGCGTCGTCCCGCTCGTCGCCCATCGCGCCATCTTGCCGGAACCGCAAGTTTCCGTGCCAGACGGCGGCCCCCCGGCGAGAGTGAGCACCCCCGACACGAGGAGCCTCCATGGACACCACCACCGACGCGCTCGCCTTCTGGGACGACGTCTACGCGACCCGCCCGGCGGCCAGCGGCCCGCGGCCCAACGTCCGCCTCGCCGAGACGGTGCCGGACCTGCCGCCCGGCGACGCGCTGGACCTCGGCTGCGGAGAGGGCGGCGACACTTTGGCCCTCGCCCGCCTGGGCTGGCGCGTCACCGCCGTCGACATATCGACCGTGGCCGTTGACCGACTGGCCGCCCTGGCCCGCTCGTATGGCCTGGGCGACCGCGTCACCGCCGCCCGGGTCGACCTGCACGCGTCCTTCCCGCCCGGCCGCTTCGACCTGGTCTCCGCCCACTACCTGCACACCCCGTACAGCCTGGACCGGTCGGCCGTCCTGCGTTCGGCCGCGCACGCCCTGCGCCCGGGCGGACTGCTGCTGGTCGTCGACCACGGCTCGACCGCGCCGTGGTCGTGGGACCAGGCCCCCGACCACCACTTCCCGAGCCCCCGCGAGGTCGCCGCCGGCATCGGCCTGGCCCCGGACACCTGGCGGATCGAACGGGCCGACACGCCCCGCCGCACCGCGACCGGGCCGGACGGGCGCACCGCCGAGGTCACCGACCACGTCCTCCTCATCCGCCGCACCACCTGACGCGACGCCCCACCCGCGCTCCACCCCACAAACGCCCGAGGGCGGAACCCACCACGGGTTCCGCCCTCGGGCGCACACGCGAACGATCAGGCGTCGTCGGACCGCCGCTCCGCGGCCTCCTCATCGGCGCCACGCGCCTCAGCGGAACCCGCACCCGGCGCGTCCTCACCCGCCACGACATCACCGTCAACACCGGCATCGGCATCGGCATCGGTGCCACGGTCAGCGCTCTCCGCCTCGGCCTCATCGGCCGGTACGGACTCGGGGTCGAGGTCCGCGTCACGCTCGCCACTCACGTCGCCGCGCTCGTCGTCCACGTCGGACGCGGCATCCCGCTCAGCACCGTCCCGCTCCGGCACGTCCCGCTCGGCGGCCTCGTACGACTCCCGGTCCCGCTCGGCCGGCTCGCCCGCCACCTCGGCGTCCTCACCTTCCAGCACGTCGACGAACTCCACGCCGTCCAGCTCCGCGAGCCGGTCCGAGGCGTCCGTCGTACCGCCCTGGTCCGCCTCCAGCGCCTTCGCGAACCACTCGCGCGCCTCGTCCGCACGGTCGACCGCGAGCAGCGCGTCGGCGTACGCGTACCGCAGCCGCGCGGTCCACGGGTGGACGGCGGACGAGGCCAGCTCGGAACTCTGCAACGTCACCACGGCGGCATCGGCCTGGCCCATGTCGCGGCGCGCGCCGGCCGCGACGAGCCGCATCTCCACCTGCCCGGCCCGGTCCAGCTTCTGCACCTCGGGCTCACCGGCCATCGCCAGCGCCCGCTCCGGCCGCCCCATGCCCCGCTCGCAGTCGGCCATGACCGGCCACAGCTCAGCGGAGCCGGTCATCCGACGCGCGGTGCGGAACTCGGCCAGCGCCTCCGCGTACTTCCCGGTCGCGTACGAGGCGAACCCCGCCGCCTCCCGCACGGCCGCCACCCGCGAGGCCAGACGCAGCGCGATCCGCGAGTACGCGTACGCCTGCTCCGGGTCCTCGTCCAGCAGCTTCGCCACCATGACGAGGTTCTTGGCCACGTCCTCGGCCAGGGTCTTCGGCAGGCTCATGAGCTCCTGCCGCACGCTCTTGTCGATCTCGTCGCCGGTCACCTCGTCCGGGATCGGCAGCCGTCGTACGGGCTCCCGCTCGCGCTCATCCCGCCGGCCGCCGAAGCCGCCCCGGTCATCGCGCCGCCCGTGCCCGCCGCCGGCCCGGTCGTCACGCCGCCCGTACGAGCCGCCCGAGCCGCCCGAGCGTTCCCCGTCCCGGTACCGCCCGTAGCCACCGCCACCGCCGGAGCGCTCCTCCCGCCGCCCGTAGCCGCTGCCGCCGCCACCGGCCCGGTCATCGCGCCGGGCGTAACCGCTACCGGAGCGGTCGTCACGCCGCGGGTAGGCGCCGCCGGAACGGTCATCGCGCTGCCCGCCCCCGTGGCCACCTCGGTCGAAGCCCTCGCGCCGGAAGCCGCCGCGCTGGTCGTCGCGGCGCGGTGCGCGGTCGCGGTCGTCGCGACGGGGTCCCCGGTCACGGTCGTCGGGACGCGGCCCACGCGGCCGGTCGTCACGCCCACGCGCGTCACGGTCACGGTCCCGGTCATCGCGACGGAACGGCGGCCGATCATCACGCCGCGCGAACCCGCCACCACCAGGACGCCCACCACGCTCATCATCCCGGCGGAAGCCACCGCGAGCACGGTCGTCACCGCGCTGCGGCCCACCACGGTCGTCCCGTCGGAAGCCACCACGGTCGTCATCGCGGCGGAACCCGCCACGGTGGTCATCGCGCCGGCCACCCCGGTCGTCGTCCCGACGGTAGCCGCCGCGGTCGTCGTCGCGACGGAAGCCACCGCGGTTGTCGTCCCGGTCCCGGCGGAACCCGCCACGGTCACGGTCGTCGCCGCGCTGCGGCCCACCGCGGTCGTCCCGGCGGTACCCACCACGGTTGTCATCGCGACGGAACCCGCCGCGATCGTCGTCCCGACGGAAGCCGCCACGGTTGTCGTCGCGCCGGAAGCCTTCCCGAGCGCCACCACCCTCACGCCGGAAGCCGCCACGCTCGTCGTCCCGGCGCGGACCACGGCTACGGTCATCGCGCCGCTGGTCTCCGCCCCGGGCATCACGGCGGTCGTCGGGCCGACCGACCGGTCGCGGCCGATCCCCGTCCCGCCGGAAGCCGCCGCGCTGGTCGTCGCGGCGCGGCGCGCGGTCGCGGTCGTCGCGACGGGGCCCACGGTCACGGTCGTCGGGACGCGGCCCACGCGGCCGGTCGTCACGCCCACGCGCGTCACGGTCACGGTCCCGGTCATCGCGACGGAACGGCGGCCGATCATCACGCCGCGCGAACCCACCACCACCAGAACGCCCACCGCGCTCGTCATCCCGTCGCGGGCCGCTGCTTCCTCGGTCGTCCCGCCGCGCACCGCCAGGGGCACGGAAATCCCGCCGGTCTCCGCCGTCCCGTCGGCGCGGCCCGCGATCCGATCGATCGTCGGGTGAGTTGGTGGACATCGGCGTGACTCCTGTCTTTGGGTACTGCGGTCATTCTCGCGCACCGGACTTGGCGGCGCGCTTCGGGCAAAACAAAAAGGACCTGTGGTCCCAGCGTGAACGCTGGGACCACAGGTCCTGTCAAAGATTGTTCGGCGGCGTCCTACTCTCCCACAGGGTCCCCCCTGCAGTACCATCGGCGCTGAAAGGCTTAGCTTCCGGGTTCGGAATGTAACCGGGCGTTTCCCTAACGCAATGACCACCGAAACCCTTTTGGGTTCTAGCGAACAAGCACACTCTTCAATTGAGTAACTTAATGCCTTGAACAACAAGGTTATTAAGTGGTGCACCGGTGCGACTGTTCGCAGTCCGGGAACCACACAGTGAACGCGAGCAACTGAGGACAAGCCCTCGGCCTATTAGTACCAGTCAACTCCACCCCTTACGAGGCTTCCATATCTGGCCTATCAACCCAGTCGTCTACTGGGAGCCTTACCCCATCAAGTGGGTGGGAGCCCTCATCTCGAAGCAGGCTTCCCGCTTAGATGCTTTCAGCGGTTATCCCTCCCGAACGTAGCCAACCAGCCATGCCCTTGGCAGGACAACTGGCACACCAGAGGTTCGTCCGTCCCGGTCCTCTCGTACTAGGGACAGCCCTTCTCAAGACTCCTACGCGCACAGCGGATAGGGACCGAACTGTCTCACGACGTTCTAAACCCAGCTCGCGTACCGCTTTAATGGGCGAACAGCCCAACCCTTGGGACCGACTCCAGCCCCAGGATGCGACGAGCCGACATCGAGGTGCCAAACCATCCCGTCGATATGGACTCTTGGGGAAGATCAGCCTGTTATCCCCGGGGTACCTTTTATCCGTTGAGCGACGGCGCTTCCACAAGCCACCGCCGGATCACTAGTCCCGACTTTCGTCCCTGCTCGACCCGTCAGTCTCACAGTCAAGCTCCCTTGTGCACTTACACTCAACACCTGATTGCCAACCAGGCTGAGGGAACCTTTGGGCGCCTCCGTTACCCTTTAGGAGGCAACCGCCCCAGTTAAACTACCCACCAGACACTGTCCCTGATCCGGATCACGGACCCAGGTTAGACATCCAGCACGACCAGAGTGGTATTTCAACAACGACTCCACACACACTGGCGTGCATGCTTCACAGTCTCCCACCTATCCTACACAAGCCGAACCGAACACCAATATCAAGCTATAGTAAAGGTCCCGGGGTCTTTCCGTCCTGCTGCGCGAAACGAGCATCTTTACTCGTAATGCAATTTCACCGGGCCTATGGTTGAGACAGTCGAGAAGTCGTTACGCCATTCGTGCAGGTCGGAACTTACCCGACAAGGAATTTCGCTACCTTAGGATGGTTATAGTTACCACCGCCGTTTACTGGCGCTTAAGTTCTCAGCTTCGCCAACCCGAAAGTCAGCTAACCGGTCCCCTTAACGTTCCAGCACCGGGCAGGCGTCAGTCCGTATACATCGCCTTACGGCTTCGCACGGACCTGTGTTTTTAGTAAACAGTCGCTTCTCGCTGGTCTCTGCGGCCACCCCCAGCTCAAGGCGCAAAGCCCATCACCGGAAATGGCCCCCCTTCTCCCGAAGTTACGGGGGCATTTTGCCGAGTTCCTTAACCATAGTTCACCCGAACGCCTCGGTATTCTCTACCTGACCACCTGAGTCGGTTTAGGGTACGGGCCGCCCTGAAACTCGCTAGAGGCTTTTCTCGACAGCATAGGATCATCCACTTCACCACAATCGGCTCGGCATCAGGTCTCACCCTCATGTCATCCGGATTTACCTAGATGACGGGCTACACCCTTACCCCGGGACAACCACCGCCCGGGCTGGACTACCTTCCTGCGTCACCCCATCACTTACCTACTACTACCTTGGGTCAGCGGCTCCACCACTTCCCTTTGCCCGAAGGCTCCAGGACGGCTTCACGGCCTTAGCATCAGAAGATTCAGTATTGGGCGCTTCAAAGCGGGTACCGGAATATCAACCGGTTGTCCATCGACTACGCCTGTCGGCCTCGCCTTAGGTCCCGACTTACCCTGGGCAGATCAGCTTGACCCAGGAACCCTTAGTCAATCGGCGCACACGTTTCCCACGTGTGAATCGCTACTCATGCCTGCATTCTCACTCGTGAACCATCCACAACTCGCTTACGCGGCTGCTTCACCCGGCACACGACGCTCCCCTACCCAACCCAACAGGCGTTAGCCCTCTATGTTGGATTGACACGACTTCGGCGGTACGCTTGAGCCCCGCTACATTGTCGGCGCGGAATCACTTGACCAGTGAGCTATTACGCACTCTTTCAAGGGTGGCTGCTTCTAAGCCAACCTCCTGGTTGTCTCTGCGACTCCACATCCTTTCCCACTTAGCGTACGCTTAGGGGCCTTAGTCGATGCTCTGGGCTGTTTCCCTCTCGACCATGGAGCTTATCCCCCACAGTCTCACTGCCGCGCTCTCACTTACCGGCATTCGGAGTTTGGCTAAGGTCAGTAACCCGGTAGGGCCCATCGCCTATCCAGTGCTCTACCTCCGGCAAGAAACACACGACGCTGCACCTAAATGCATTTCGGGGAGAACCAGCTATCACGGAGTTTGATTGGCCTTTCACCCCTAACCACAGGTCATCCCCCAGGTTTTCAACCCTGGTGGGTTCGGTCCTCCACACGGTCTTACCCGCGCTTCAACCTGCCCATGGCTAGATCACTCCGCTTCGGGTCTTGAGCGTGCTACTCCAACGCCCTATTCGGACTCGCTTTCGCTACGGCTCCCCCACACGGGTTAACCTCGCAACACACCGCAAACTCGCAGGCTCATTCTTCAAAAGGCACGCAGTCACGACCATGCATGTAAACACACATAGCGACGCTCCCACGGCTTGTAGGCACACGGTTTCAGGTACTATTTCACTCCGCTCCCGCGGTACTTTTCACCATTCCCTCACGGTACTATCCGCTATCGGTCACCAGGGAATATTTAGGCTTAGCGGGTGGTCCCGCCAGATTCACACGGGATTTCTCGGGCCCCGTGCTACTTGGGTGTCGTACAAGCAAGCCATAGATGTTTCAGCT
>NZ_CM173408.1:5632500-7095000 GCF_057766585.1 Streptomyces sp. MGP-BFMKR1 | reverse complement strand
CCGTTTCACCGGGCCCTCCGGGCGCTTCCCTTCGGTGTTTCCAACCTTACCAGATCCTTTTTCCTACCGTTTCCGGTCGGAATTTGCTTCCGGTCCCCTGTCGGAGCGGGGTTTGTTTCGCGCCTTCCGGCGTGTCCACTACGTTAGCGGATTTCCCCCGAGCCTCATAATCGAAGCTTTCGAATCGAATTCCGGCATGCCGAAATTTATCCCAGTCTGGGGGCCGTGCAGTAGTGGTTTTTTACCGCTCAGGTGGCGTCTGCATGATCATTGCGATCGCGCCGACAGCGCTGCCCTTCTCAAGCGGCTCGGGCTACGTTAGGCGCCCGGCCGCCTCGCGTCAAGCTTCGTCGTCGACGCTGAGCGGTTGCGGCGTCGGGGAGCGTGCGCGCGGTAGGGGCTGACCGTCGGGTCGTCGGCGATCCAGAAGCGCCAGGGGTGGGTCGCCCCCTCCCCTCCCACTCCCGTACGCGGGCCGCTCAGCACGTGGTCGGCGGGGACCGGGTCACCGTGCAGGACGCTCAGGGGAGCCTGTGGCCCGGCGCAGACGTCGGTGCCGTTCAGTACGCGGCCCACGTCGAGCGCCGTGGCCAGCCGGGCCGGGCCCTGGGCCAGTTCTCGGTCCTTGCGGGCGGCGGCACGTCGCGGGCGGGCCAGCTCCTGGCCGCGGATGATCTCGCCGGCGCGCAGCAGCACGCCGCTCGGGGTGCCCTCGGCGCCGCACACCAGGTTGAGGCAGTGCCACATGCCGTACGTGAAGTACACGTAGGCGTGGCCGGGCGGGCCGAACATCGACGCGTTGCGCTCGGTGCGCCCCCGATAGCAGTGCGAGCCGGGGTCGGAGGCCCCCGCGTACGCCTCCACTTCCGTGAGGCGTACCTCGATCGGCCCCTGGGGCGTCGTGCGGACGAGTATCCGGCCGAGCAGGTCGGGCGCCACCTGGAGCACGGGGCGGTCGAAGAAGGAACGGTCGAGCGGCGTACGGTCACATCCCACAGTCACGCGCTCCGAGGGTACGGGACCGCGGTGCGAACCTTGGAGCGCGCGCGGCGAGCTGCCAGGGTGTGGGGCGCGGAACCGGCCGACACGGTTTCGCGTGAGTACCGATCGAGCCGATCGATACACATCACGATGAGGCGACGAGAGTCTGTCGCGTCCTGGGGAGGAAGAACATGGGCTTCAAGAAGCTGCTCGCGAGCCTGGGGGCCGGCGGTGCCTCGGTGGAGACGGTGCTCACCGAGGAGAACGTCGTACCCGGCGGCGTAGTCCAGGGAGAGGTCCGCATCCAGGGTGGTTCCGCGGCTCAGCAGATCGAGGGGCTCTCCGTCGGGCTCCAGGCCAGGGTCGAGGTCGAGGGCAACGACCAGGAGACCAAGCAGGACATCGAGTTCACCAAGCAGACCCTCGGTGGGGCCTTCGAGGTGCAGCCGGGCGCGGTGCACGCCGTACAGTTCGCGCTGGAGGTCCCGTGGGAGACGCCGGTGACGACGTTCCTGGGGCGTCACCTCACCGGCATGAACATCGGCGTGACCACGGAGCTGGCCATCGCCCGGGCCGTCGACAGCAGCGACCTCGACCCGATCAGCGTGCACCCGCTCCCCGCGCAGCAGGCCATTCTCGACGCGTTCGGGAGCCTGGGCTTCAGCTTCAAGAGTGCCGACCTGGAGCGCGGTCACATCCGCGGCACGCGGCAGCGGCTCCCCTTCTACCAGGAGATCGAGTTCTACGCCCCGCAGCAGTACCGGGGGCTGAACCAGGTCGAGCTGACCTTCATCGCCGACGACCGGTCGATGGACGTCGTGCTGGAGATGGACAAGAAGCCCGGCCTGTTCACCGAGGGCAGCGACTCCTACCGCGCCTTCACCGTGGAGCTGGCCAACTACCAGGGCACCGACTGGGCGGCCTACCTCAACCAGTGGCTGGCCGACGTGGGCGGCAAGCGCAACTGGCTCTGACATCGCCACGGTGATGGCCGTGAGCCTCTGACGTCAGCGACGCGCCCGTTGTCCGGGTGCCGCGCGGGGCGTGCGCCGACCGGGTCGGGGCACGCCCCGCGCGTCGTGTGCGCGCCGGTTTCCGGGGCCGGCCTACTCCTGGTCGTCGAAGGTCACCGTCAGCGGCGTGTCCCGGGGCGCCCAGTACTCGATGGCGTCCGCCAGCACGTCGGCCGCGGTGCGGGCCGTTTCGGGGGCGGCGGCGCGGAACCGCTGCCAGCCGCGTATCCGGATCTCGTAGCCGCTGGGCCGCCCCCACCAGGACAGGTCGCGCAGGCAGTCGTCGAGGGCGTCCCAGTTGTGGCCGAACCACTCGGGGAGGGCCAGGTCGCGGGCGCAGCGGTCGAGGAACGTCGGCTCGTCGCGCACGCCGTCGAGGTCGAGTTCCGCACGGTGCGGGCCGGTGCTGGGGGTGCCGGGCTCAGATGCGGTCATGTGGGCCATCGTCGCAGCCCGCGCGCCCGCCCGCGGCGGACGATCTCGCTACGCTGGCCGTGATCGCACAGTCGCGTGAGCCGAGCAGAGAGGATTCGACGTGTCCGAGCAGAACCGGCGCCCGCTCCCCCATGACTTCCACCCCGCGGTGCCCTCGTTCACCGTGCAGAGCGACGACGTGACGCACGGCGGGGTGCTGAAGGACGACCAGGTGTACAGCGGTGGCAACCGCTCCCCGCACCTGCGCTGGTCGGGCTTTCCGGAGGGGACGAAGAGCTTCGCCGTCACCTGCTTCGACCCGGACGCGCCGACCGGCAGCGGGTTCTGGCACTGGTCGCTCTTCGACATCCCGGCCGACGTGACCGAGTTGCCCGCCGGCGCGGGCAGCGAAGGCTTCGCCGGGCTGCCGGCGGGGGCGGTGCACGTGCGGAACGACTACGGCACCCGGGACTTCGGTGGCGCCGCGCCGCCGCCGGGTGACGGCTCGCACCGCTACGTGTTCACGGTGTACGCCGTGGACACCGAGAAGCTGGGTCCGGACGCGGACGCGTCGCCGGCCGTGGTGGGCTTCAACCTGCGCTTCCACACGCTGGGGCGCGCCCAGTTGATCGGCGAGTACGAGGCGCCTTCCGAGGGCTGAGCGACGCCGCCCCGCGGGAGTGGGTCGGGCGCGGAGTCGCTCGGCCGACCGGGCGGGCGGTGAGCGGTGTGAGGGGCGGGCCCGGGTGGGTCCGCCCCTCTCGAGTGTCCCGGGCCCGCGCCACGCGAGCGGGCTCAGGGCGCGGTGGGCCCGGGGCGCGGTGGCCCATCTCCGGGGCGGTGTGCGGGAGTTCGGGAGGTCGGGGCGGGTGCCGGGCGGCCCTCGCGCGCGGGATCGCGCGTGAAATTGCGTTGTCCTCCCCCGCTCGCGCGTCCAGAGTTGTGCCGTGCCCGAAGGGGGCAGGCCGGACGCGGGAGGTGTGGGGGATGCGCGAGACTCTGGTGCTCAACGCCAGCTTCGAGCCGCTGTCGACGGTGACGCTGCGGCGTGCGGTGGTGTTGGTGCTACAGGAGAAGGCCGTGGTCGAGCAGGCCCACCCGGAGCTGCGGGTGCGGGCCGCCACGGTGGAGTTGCCCATGCCGCGGGTGATCAGGCTGAGCCGGTACGTACGGGTGCCGTTTCGAAGACGGGCGCCGTGGTCGCGGCGCGGGGTGCTGGTCAGGGACCGGCACCGGTGCGCGTACTGCGGTCGCCGGGCGACGACCGTGGACCATGTGGTGCCGCGGTCGCGCGGGGGCGGTGATACCTGGCTGAATACCGTCGCTTCGTGTGCGGAGGACAATCACCGCAAGGCGGACCGTACGCCGGAGCAGGCGGGGATGCGGCTGCTGCGTACGCCGTACGAGCCGTCGCCGTCGGACGCGCTGGTGTTGGCGCTCGGGGGCACGGGACGGGGCGCGCTGCCTGACTGGCTGCCGGTGCCCGCCTGAGCCCGCGCCGGGAGTGCGGACATGCGCGCGGACAGGGCGCGGGGCCCCGACGTCGAACGCCGGGGCCCCGTGCCTCGCTGTCCCTCGGGTCCCCACTGCCGTGGGGCGCCGGTCAGTCGATCCTGGGCTGCTCGCGACGCGGGGCGGGCGCGGCCTCCGTGCCGCCACCGCCGCCGTTGCCCCCGCCGCCCGGGCCGAAGTTGCCGAGCGCGCCGCCGAGGCCCTTGAGGGCGTCGCCGATCTCGCTGGGCACGATCCAGAGCTTGTTGGCATCGCCTTCGGCGATCTTCGGCAGCATCTGGAGGTACTGGTACGAGAGCAGCTTCTGGTCCGGGTCGCCGGCGTGGATGGACTCGAAGACCGTACGGATCGCCTGCGCCTCACCCTCGGCGCGCAGCGCGGCGGCCTTGGCCTCACCTTCGGCGCGGAGGATGGAGGACTGCTTCTCACCCTCGGCGCGGAGGATCTCCGACTGCCGGACACCCTCGGCCTGGAGGATCGCGGCGCGCTTGTCACGGTCGGCGCGCATCTGCTTCTCCATCGAGTCCTGGATGGAGGTCGGCGGCTCGATCGCCTTGAGCTCGACGCGGTTGACGCGGATGCCCCACTTGCCGGTGGCCTCGTCGAGCACGCCGCGCAGGGCCGCGTTGATCTCCTCGCGGGAGGTCAGGGTCCGCTCCAGGTCCATGCCGCCGATGATGTTGCGCAGCGTGGTGACGGTGAGCTGCTCGATGGCCTGGATGTAGCTGGCGACCTCGTAGGTGGCCGCGCGGGCGTCGGTGACCTGATAGTAGATGACCGTGTCGATGTTGACCACCAGGTTGTCCTGGGTGATCACCGGCTGCGGCGGGAAGGGGACCACCTGCTCGCGCAGGTCGACGCGGTTGCGGACGGAGTCGATGAACGGGACGACGATGTTCAGCCCGGCGTTGAGGGTCCGCGTGTAGCGCCCGAAGCGTTCGACGATGGCCGCGCTGGCTTGCGGGATGACCTGGATCGTCTTGATCAGGGCGATGAACACGAGCACCACCAGGATGATCAGGACGATGATGATCGGTTCCACAGTGGCTCCCCGTGCCCTTCGGTTGTCGGTCGATCTTGGATAGGTGAGTCTGTCAGATCAGCGCACTGCCGCGCAGCTTCGCCGCCGCTCCGGGCGGCGGCCTCCGCCCCACGCGTACGGCTCACATCACGACGGCCGTTGCTCCGTCGATCTCCACCACATCGACCTGCTGGCCCGGCTCGTACGCCTGACCTGTGTCGAAGGCACGGGCGGACCAGACCTCGCCCGCGAGTTTGATGCGCCCGCCGTCGCCGTCGACCCGTTCGAGCACGACGGCCTGACGTCCCTTCAGGGCGTCGATTCCGCTGGCGTGCGCGGGGCGTTGGGCTCGGTTGCGCGCGGCTATCGGGCGCACGACGGCCACGAGGGCGACCGAGACGACGACGAAGACGACGACTTGGAGCACGATGCCACCACCCAGCGCGGCGGTGATCGCGCCGGCGACGGCGCCCACGGCGAACATCCCGAACTCGGGCATCGCCGTCAGTACGAGAGGAATTCCCAGTCCGACGGCGGCGATCAGCCACCACACCCATGCGTCCACGTGGTTCATGGTAGTTCTCGGCCCGCACCGGGGACAGGGGACCGCTCACTCCACGCCATCGTGCGCCGACCACTGTCCCGTACACGGACCTCGGCCCCGCGCTCCGCCGCGACGGGGCCGCTACCGGCGTCGGGTCACTTCAGCGGCAGGCCCTGCGCGGTCCACCGGTCGCCCCGGCGCTCGACCACCAGCGGCAGCCCGAAGCAGTGCGAGAGGTTGCGGGAGTTCAGTTCGGTCTCCACGGGGCCGGCGGCCAGCACCTCGCCCTGGCGGATCATCAGGACGTGGGTGAAGCCGGGGGCGATCTCCTCGACGTGGTGCGTGACCATGATCATGGAGGGCGCGTACGGGTCGCGGGCGAGCCGGCCGAGGCGGCGTACGAGGTCCTCGCGCCCGCCGAGGTCGAGGCCGGCGGCGGGCTCGTCGAGCAGCAGGAGTTCGGGGTCGGTCATCATGGCGCGGGCGATCAGGGTGCGCTTGCGCTCGCCCTCGGAGAGGGTGCCGAACTTGCGGTCGAGGTACTCGCTCATGCCCAGCCGGTCGAGGAAGGCGCGGGCCCTGTCCTCGTCCACCGCCTCGTAGCTCTCCTGCCAGGAGGCGGTCATGCCGTACGCGGCGGTGAGGACCGTCTGCAGCACCGTCTGGCTGCGCGGCAGCTTGTCGGCCACGCCGATGCCGGCCATGCCGATGCGCGGGCGGAGTTCGAAGACGTCGACGCCGCCGAGCTTCTCGCCGAGGATCTGCACCGCGCCGGTGGTGGGGAAGAGATAGCTGGAGGCGATGTTCAGCAACGTCGTCTTGCCCGCGCCGTTGGGACCCAGGATCACCCAGCGTTCCCCTTCGGCGACCGACCACGAGACATGGTCCACCAGAGCCCGGCCGTCGCGGACCACGGATACGTCCACCAGCTCCAGAACATCGCTCATGAGCGCGTTGTCTCCCATTGCAGTCTCGTCATGTCGCGTGTGCCGGCGGGCACAGCTCCCAGGCAAAACCTACGCCACCCGTTGTCGGTGCCAGTCCTTAGGCTGGTGGCATGCTCGACGAACCTCGCTCAGGACGCCTGGCCGCGTGGGGAAACGCCCTGCTTGCCGGACTTGTCTCACCTGATGACGCGGCGCACCGTATCACCGGCACGGATGCGTCACACCGCGTCGTGGACCTGCCGGAGAGATCGGCCCCGTCCGGCGCCGTGCCGGACCCCGCGCCGGTGGGTCTGACGCTCGCGATAGGGCGGCTGCGCGCGCTGGGCGCCACCGGCCTGTGCGTGGCGCTGCCCGTGGCGGGGCACCCGCTCGGGCTGAGCGGACCGCCGGAGTTCAACGCGCGGGCGCTGGAGGCCGGCGAGGCGGTCATCGCGGTGGGCGTGGGCCTCGGCCTAGTGCCCGACGTCCACCGGGCGGGGCCACGGGAGGTGGGCGCGGACGGCGGTCCGGTCTCCGAGAGCGACGTGCACACCGAGGTGCTCTGGCGCTGTCTGCCGGTGCGCGAGGCGCCGCCGGCCGACGTGCCGTCGCTGGGCGAGGCGGAGCGCGAGCTGGCCGAGGCGCTGCGGGAGGCGACGGAGGCGCTGGCCCGGCTGAACGTGGCGGGGTCGGGCCCGGTCGCGGCGGCGGCCCTGGAGGCGTACCGGGCGCGCGCCGAGCGGGGACGCGAGGTGTTGGCCCCGGGCTACCCGCCGCGCGCGGTGCGCGTGCTGGAGCTGGCGCAGCGGGTGGGGGCGCTGGTGGACATCGCGTACGGGCCGGAGCACGGCGGCGCGGTGAGCGCGTCCGAGATCGCGGCGCGCTCCGAGGCGCTGCGCCCGGTGGAGCGCACGGCGCGCCGGGCCCAGGTGGCCGCGTACAACGCGTACGTGGAGCAGCGGCTGCGGCAGGCGTAGCCACGCCGGCTGGGCACCCCTGGCTCGTCGGGGGCGGTCGGCGGGCGAAGTGGTCCGGCCCCGCGACGGTCGCCGCGGGGCCGGTGGTGCTGGGAGAAGCGCGCGGGAGGCGGCGGGCGTGGACGGCGCCCCTGGTCGGGCCGTTATCGACCCGTACCAGGAGCGCCGAGGCGCCGCGGTTCCGCGATCAGATGTTGGTGCAGAAGTTCCCGAAGGTGGGGTTGAGCACCCCGACGACGTTCACCGAGTTGCCGCAGGCGTTGACCGGCACGTGCACCGGGACCTGGATCTGGTTGCCGGAGCCCACGCCCGGCGAGGCCGTGGCCGCGCCCCGCGCCGCGGAGTCGGCCGACGCGACGCCCGCCCCGGCCATGGCGAGGCCGCCCATCATGATCGTTACGGCGGCGGCCCTCTTGATGTTCTTCACTGCTGAACCCTTCTCGGCTTTCGCCGCGGCGAACCACCGCGGCGTGCACTGGAGAACGGTCAACCGCCGAAGGAGTTGCGCCTGCGCTCCGTCGATCACACGACCGTATGAAATTCTCAGTCGCCCACCCCGTTCCGGACGGCCCACAGGGCGGCCTGCGTGCGGTCGGCGAGGTCGAGCTTCATCAGGATGTTCGAGACATGGGTCTTCACGGTCTTCTCGGACAGCACCAGGGCGCGGGCGATCTCCCGGTTGGAGCGGCCGTCCGCGATCAGGGCCAGCACCTCGCGCTCCCGGTCGGTGAGCGAGGCGCCGCGGCCCTGGCTGCCGCCCGCCTCCTCCTGCGAGAGCAGCGCCCCGGCCACCTCCGGCTGGAGCAGCACGTGCCCGGCGTACACCGAGCGGATGGCGCCGGCGAGGGCGTCGGGGTCCACGTCCTTGTACACGTAGCCGGCCGCGCCGGCGCGCAGGGCCGGGACGACGGTGCGCTGCTCGGTGAAGCTGGTCACGACCAGCACGCGGGCCGGGTTCTGTAGCTCGCGCAGCCGGCGCAGCGCCTCGATCCCGTCGGTGTCCGGCATCTTGACGTCCATCAGGACGACGTCGGGGCGCAGTTCCTCGGCGCGGGCCACGCCCTCGGCGCCGTCGGACGCCTCGCCGACCACCTCGATGTCGTCCTGGACCTCGAGGAAGGTGCGCAGCCCGCGGCGTACCACCTGGTGGTCGTCGACGAGCAGCACCGAGATGCGCTGTCGTTCGGGGCGCGGTGGGTGGGCCGCCGCGGTCTGCTCTGTGCTCTCCGGCTCAGCCACCGGGCACCTCCATCTCGATCAGGGTGCCCTTGCCGGGCGCGGATTCCACGGTGAGCGCGCCGCCGACGGCCGCCGCCCGGTCGCGCATGGAGACCAGGCCGAGGTGACGGCCGGCGCGGCGGACGGCCGAGGGGTCGAAGCCCCGCCCGTCGTCGCGTACGGACAGCAGCGCGCCGCTGGCGCCGTGCCGGGCGAGCGTGACCTCGACGCGGGAGGCCCCGGCGTGCCGGAGCGCGTTGTGCAGGGCCTCCTGGGCGACCCGTAGCAGCGCCTCCTCCTGGGCGGAGGGCAGCGCGCGCACGCCGTGCGCGGAGAAGGTGACCCGGGTGCTCTGGGCGCGGTCGAGGACCTGGGTCTGGGTACGCAGCGTGGCGACGAGGCCGTCCTCGTCGAGCGCGGCCGGGCGCAGCTCCACCACGGCGGCGCGCAGCTCGTCGGCCGCCTCCGCGGCCAGCGCCGTGACCTGCTGGAGCTCGCTCCTGGCACGGTCCGGGTCGCGGTGTACGAGGGCGGTGGCGGCCTGGGCGGTCAGGCGCAGCGAGAACAGCTTCTGGGCGACGGCGTCGTGCAGCTCGTGCGCGAGGCGGGCGCGCTCGCCCGCGATGGTCAGCTCGCGGCTGCGCTCGTAGAGCCGGGCGTTGGTGAGGGCGATGGCGGCGTGCTGGGCGAGGATGCCCAGGAGTTCCTCGTCCTCCGCGGTGAAGCCGCAGCCGCCGGTGGGCCTCGGGCACTGCTTGTTGGCGAGGAAGAGGGCGCCGAGGACCTCGTCGCCGTCGGCGATGGGCAGGCCGAGGAAGTCGGACATCTCGGGGTGGGCGTCGGGCCAGCCCTCGAACCGGGGGTCGGTGCGGACGTCGGCGAGGCGCTGCGGCGTCGCGTCCTTGAGCATCGCGGCGAGGATGCCGTGCTGGCGCGGGAGCGGACCGATGGCCTTCCACTGCTTCTCGCTGACGCCGTCCACGACGAACTGGGCGAAGCCGCCGTGGTCGTCGGGGACCCCGAGCGCCGCGTACCTGGCGTTCAGCAGCTCGCGGGCCGAGACGACGATCGTCTTGAGGACGTCGCGGACCTCCAACTGCCGGTTCATGGCGAGCAGCGCGGTGCTCACGGCCGCCAGCCCGGTTCCGGGGCCGATTCCCGGTCCTTTGGTCATGGCTTCACCGTACCGGCGTGATCAGCGGGCCGTATCGGGCCGGCGGCGGCCGGTGATTAGGCCGTGGGACCTAGGCCGTTGGACCCTGCGCCCGGGCGGGGGCCGGGCGGCGGACGCTGGAGCGGGATGTGGGGGCGTACGGGGTTCGAGGGGCGGGTGGGGCGGCGAATTCTCGTATCCGGCCCGCATTCCGGGCGGGGCGGAGTCAGACTCGGCATATGTCTGTACCTACGCGGAACTGGACCCCCACCCACGGCGACCCCTACCAGCCGGTCCCCTACCGCCCCGCGCGGATGGACCCGGCACAGTCCCTGGAGCGCGCCGCCGAGCTGCGGCGCCGGATGGACGAGCGCAGGACCGTACGACAGTTCTCCACCGATCCGGTGCCCGAGCAGGTGGTGCGCGACGCCATCGCCTGCGCGGCCACCGCGCCCTCCGGGGCACACCAGCAGCCCTGGACGTTCGTCCTGGTCAAGGACCCGGAGGTGCGGCGCAGGATCAGGGAGGCGGCGGAGGAGGAGGAACGCCGCTCCTACGAGGGGCGGCTCGGCGAGGAGTGGCTCGCGGCGCTGCGACCGCTCGGCACGGACGAGGTCAAGCCGCACCTGACGGACGCGCCGCACCTCGTCATCGTCTTCCAGCAGCGCTACTGGCTGGGCGAGGACGGCACCAAGCGCAAGCACTACTACGTGGACGAGTCGGTGGGCATAGCGGTGGGCATGCTGCTGTCCGCGCTGCACCTGGCGGGGCTGGCCGCGTTGATCCACACGCCGAGCCCCATGCGGTTCCTGTCCCAGGTGCTGGGGCGGCCGGAGAACGAGAAGGCGTTCGCCGTCATCCCGGTCGGCTACCCGGCTGATGACTGCGCGGTGCCCGACCTGGTGCGCAAGTCGCTGTCCCAGGTCCTGGTCGAGATCTAGACCGTCCACTTTCGGTACGCGCCCGCTCACACCGGGCCACCTCACGGGGGGTCCGGTGTGAGCCCGCGCATAGGACCGAGATCACCTACGAATGGGATTAGTTGAATTCCCAGGGCCTCGCACCGGGAAAATAGCCGCGATCGAGGGCTCTCGATAACCCCCCTTTGCCACGAAGCCAGATAGTACGTCACACCTTTGCCAGGGGATTTTCCAACCGCTAACAATTGCGGAGTCGCACGGCGCCGTCATCAGACGCGGCGCTCTTCTTCTGCGCCGACGTCACGGCGACTGCGACCCCCGCGATTGGAAGAGGTTTTCTCCGCATGCTCGTCCCCAGCATTCGTGGTTATCACCGCCTGCCCAAGGCCCATAAGTTTTCCGCCGCCGGCATCGCCGCTACCGGTGTCGTCGCCATCGCCTTCGCCGCCGTCCCCAGCGACGCTCACGCTGACTCGAACGCGGCCCCGTCCGCGCAGAGCGTCGCCGTGAACCAGGCCGCCTTCGGTGGCAAGGCGCTGTCCTCCGGCGTCCCGCAGCAGGCGCAGTCCGACCTGCCGCGCACCGCGGCCGTCGAGGCCCTGCAGAAGGCCGCCCAGGACAAGAAGAAGGCCGCCGCCGAGGCGGTGCGCTCCGAGCAGACCCGGGCCGCCGCCGACATGCAGACGGCCAAGGAGCGCAGCGCGGCGCAGAGTGCGGCCAAGGAGCGCTCCACCCAGAGCGCGGCCAAGGAGCGCTCCGGCAAGACCGCCAGCCGTTCGGCGCCCCGCAAGGCGGCTCCGGTCACCTACTCCGACAACCTCGACGGTTGGATCAAGGAATCGCTGGCCATCCTCAAGAAGAATGGCATTCCGGGCACCTACGAGGGCATTCACCGCAACATCATGCGTGAGTCCAGCGGTAACCCGCGGGCGATCAATGACTGGGACGTGAACGCCATCGCCGGCATTCCCTCCAAGGGCCTGCTCCAGGTGATCCCGCCGACCTTCAAGGCGTTCCACGTCGAGGGCACGTCCTGGGACATCTACGACCCGGTCGCCAACATCACGGCCGCCTGCAACTACGCGGCCCAGAAGTACGGCACCATGGACAACGTCGACTCGGCGTACTGAGCCGACGTTCGACCACCCGCCGCATCCGGCGGCGCGGGCCCACCGCTCAGGGCCCGCGCCAGCAGGCGGTACCTGTTCCATCACGCGCCGCAGGGCGGCACCCTCCCCGGGGTGCCGCCCTGCGGCGTTTCGTGTGGCCCGCGCGAGCCGGCGGCCTGGGCGCTACTTGCGCATGACCTCCGGTTCGTGGCGGCGCAGCAGCCGGGCGACGGCGAAGCCGCAGGCGACGCCGAGCGCGATCAGCGCGAGCATGTCGATGGTCCACTGGCCGACCGAGTGCTCCCACAGCGGGTCGAGGTCGTTCGGCTGCTTGCGGTCCCAGGGTGCCATGACGTGCGAGAGGTCCAGCGTCGCGCCCGAGGCGCCGATGGCCCAGCGCGAGGGCATCAGGTACGCGAACTGCTCGATGCCGAGCGAGCCGAAGATCTTGAACAGCACGCCGGTGAAGACGACCTGCACGATCGCGAACATCACGAGCAGCGGCATGGTCTTCTCGGCCGTCTTCACCAGCGAGGAGATGACCAGGCCGAACATCATCGAGGTGAAGCCGAGGGCGATGATCACCAGGCACAGTTCGACGGCGGGCGGGAAGATCAGGCCCTCGTCCGGCAGGTCGCGGGTGGAGAAGCCGATCGCGCAGATGATCACGCCCTGGAGCGCGGTGATCAGGCCCAGCACGATGACCTTGGACATCAGGTAGGCGGACCGGGACAGGCCGACGGCCCGTTCCCGCTCGTAGATCACCCGTTCCTTGATCAGCTCTCGTACGGAGTTGGCTGCGCCGGAGAAGCACATGCCGACCGCGAGGATCAGCATGATCGTGCCGGCGTCCTGGTTGAACTGGCCCTTGGGCCCGGCGACCAGGCCGTAGTCGGAGGGGATGACCACGCTGACCGCGCCGAGCACCGCCGGCAGGATGATCATGAGGCCGATGAACCCGCGGTCGGAGGCGATCACCGACACGTAGCGGCGCATCAGGGTCCACAACTGGGAGGCCCAGCTCTGCGGCTTCTGCATGCGGGCCGGCGGCGGCTGGACGTGGACCGACTGCGGGGCGACGGCGTCGATGTCGGCCGCGTACATCTGGAAGTGCTGCGAGCCGCGCCAGCGGCCGGCCCAGTCGTAGTCGCGGTAGTTCTCGAAGGCCGAGAAGACGTCGGCCCAGGTCTCGTAGCCGAAGAAGTTGAGCGCCTCCTCCGGCGGGCCGAAGTAGGCGACGGACCCGCCGGGGGCCATGACCAGCAGCTTGTCGCACAGCGCCAGCTCGGCCACGGAGTGCGTGACGACGAGCACGGTACGGCCGTCGTCGGCCAGGCCGCGCAGCAACTGCATCACGTCGCGGTCCATGCCCGGGTCGAGGCCCGAGGTCGGCTCGTCCAGGAAGATCAACGACGGCTTGGTCAGCAGCTCCAAGGCGACGGACACGCGCTTGCGCTGACCGCCGGAGAGCGAGGTGACCCGCTTGTCGGCGTGTATGTCGAGCTTGAGCTCGCGCAGCACCTCGCCGATCCGCGCCTCGCGCTCGGCCTCGGCGGTGTCGCCGGGGAAGCGGAGCTTGGCCGCGTACCGCAGCGCCTTCTTGACCGTGAGTTCCTTGTGCAGGATGTCGTCCTGCGGAACGAGCCCGATGCGCTGCCGCAGCTCGGCGAACTGCTTGTACAGGTTCCGGTTGTCGTAGAGGACGTCACCCTGGTCGGCCGGGCGGTAGCCGGTGAGCGCCCGCAGCAGGGTGGACTTGCCGGAGCCGGACGGGCCGATGACGGCGACCAGCGACTTCTCGGGAACGCCGAAGGTGACGTCCTTGAGGATCTGCTTGCCGCCGTCGACCGTCACGGTCAGGTGGCGGGCCGAGAAGGAGACCTCGCCGGTGTCGACGAACTCCTCAAGGCGGTCGCCGACCAGCCGGAAGGCCGAGTGACCGACGCCGACGATGTCGCTGGGGCCGATGATCTGGCGGCGGACCGGCTGACCGTTGACGTAGGTGCCGTTGTGGCTGCCGAGATCGACGATCTCGAACCGGCCGTCGGCCATGGCCCGGAACTCGGCGTGGTGCCGGGAGACCTGGAGGTCCGAGACGACGAGTTCGTTCTCCAGCGCACGACCGATCCGCATCACGCGGCCGACGGCGATCTGGTGGAACGTGGTCGGGCTGCGGTCCCCGTGCGCCGGGGCGCCCCCCGCGCCCGGCCCGGGCTGGCCGGGGAAGCCCTGCGGCGCCTGCTGGTGGGGGTGCTGGACCTTCTGCACCGGGTGCTGCTGAGGCTGAGCGGGTTGTGCGTGCGGCGCCTGCTGCTGGTGTTGCGGTGGCACCTGCTGATGCTGTTGCGCCTGCTGCGCGGGGTGCTGGTGCTGCGGCGCCTGCGGGGGCTGAGCGTGCGGAGCCTGCTGCTGCCCGTGGAACTGCTGCGGCGGGACCGCTTGGTGCGGGGCCGCGTGCTGGGGCGGGGCCGCCTGCTGGGGATGTTGGGGCTGCGGGGCCTGCTGCCATCCCTGCTGTTGCCCGGCCTGCTGCCACCCCGCGGGCTGCTGCGGGGCGGCGGCCTGCTGCTGCCCGGCTATCCCGTGCTGAGCGGCGTAGCCGCCGGCTCCCGGATGGGCGTCGGGCCCGGCGGCCATGGCCGCGCCGGTGAAGTTCAACCGCGGCCCGTCGGAGGCGTTTCCGAGGTGAATGGTCGTACCCGGGCTGATCTCCAGGTGCTGGACGCGCTGGCCCTGCGCGTAGGTGCCGTTGGTGCTGCCGTGGTCCTCGATGGCCCAACCGCGCCCGTTCCAGTGCACGGTGGCGTGCCGCCACGAGACCCGGGCGTCCTCCAGCACCACGTCGCCCTGCGGATCGCGCCCGAGGCTATACGACCTGGACGGGTCCAGCGTCCAGGTCCGTCCATTCAATTCCAGTACGACTTCCGGCACTCCATGCCCCAATTACTTGTCCCCCGAGTTACCCCCTGTGGCAGGGAGTCTAGGGATGGCGAACATCGTGAGGAACTATTTCAGGCTCGGTCCCCCCACGGAAAGTCGGGCCTTGCCACGGCCCTGTAACGGGTGACGCCCAGTACGGAGAAAGACCCCCGGAGAGGAATAAGCGCCCACGGATGCGTACGGACCATACGTATCCGGGCAATTGGCGGGCCCGGCCCGCCCGTTGCCGCGCGGGCCGAACCGGCGCCGAGCTCCGGGCGACGGGTGGCGGGCGGCCCGACTCGCCGCGGCCCACGGCCTCCCGGCGCGGCCACGCGGTGCCGGAAGGCCGGCACGGGTCGGGAGGCACGCCGGCATCCGCGCCGGGCGGGCATCGCGCCCGGCGCGAGCGGCGTTTCCCGCCGACGCGAGCCCCTCGCGTCCGACGGCGCAACGATACGGTCACGATCGACGTCGTGTGTTACGCGCGTAAGACGCGTGAGGCACGCGTGATGATTTCCGCGCAGTCGCCGAAGGCGATGTCGGCGGAATCCCCGGCAAAGGGCGGGCCGCGTGAACTCCGGGTCGCTGCCGATTTCGGCGATATTGACCGCGAACCCACCTGATCGAATCCCTCGCTACGTCGCGTATCGCCGGCCCGTCGACTATCCCCCGATCCGCCGCGTCCCCCGCCCCGGGCCCGCGCGGAGCGCTCCGCGCTCCGCCATCCCCTGACTTCGCCCACGTGGCACCCGCTCTACACCGCACCCCCGGCGCTCGCCACCCCGCACCGGGCGCCTGTCACCGTCGCCTGCCGCCTGCCGCCTGCCGCTCCGGAGCGTCCACGTCCGCCCGCGCGGAACGGATCAGCGGCCCCGGGCCCGCCCCCTCCGTCACGCGTGGCCCAGGCGTCGCAGCGCGGGGCGTCGGACCCGGCGGGCGGTGGGGCGATCTTTGGCGTACCCCGTCTACGTCACCGCGCAGACGGGGGCAGACCGTACCGAAACGGAACCTCACGCACTGGTAACGGTCCGGCGACCAGTGGCCGTACGACTGTCCGCGGTCCGGACAGGCGGACGACAGATGTCCCTGGCCCGCTACCGTGGAAACACCATGAGCACACCGCAGACCACCCCCGTCACGTCCGTTACCGGCGACGACGTGCCCACTCTCCTCGTCAAGATCTTCGGCAAGGACCGCCCCGGCATCACCGCCGGGCTCTTCGACACGCTCGCCGCCTTCGACGTTGATGTGATCGATCTGGAGCAGGTCGTCACCCGTGGCCGGATAGTGCTGTGCGCGCTCGTCACAGCCCCCGACGAGAAGGGCGCCACGGCCGGCGAACTGCGCTCGACCGTGCACAGCTGGGCCGACGCGCAGCGCCTCCAGGCCGAGATCATCTCCGGCATCGGCGACAACCGGCCACGCGGCACCGGGCGCTCGCACGTCACGGTGCTCGGCCACCCGCTGACCGCCGAGTCGACCGCGGCCATCGCCGCCCGCATCACCGGCGTCGGCGGCAACATCGACCGTATCTTCCGACTCGCCAAGTACCCGGTGACGGCCGTGGAGTTCGCGGTGTCCGGCACCGAGACCGAACCGCTGCGCACGGCCCTCGCACTGGAGGCCGCGGCGCTCGGCGTGGACGTCGCCGTGGTGGCCTCCGGGCTCCAGCGACGCGCGCAGCGGCTGGTGGTGATGGACGTGGACTCGACGCTCATCCAGGACGAGGTGATCGAACTCTTCGCGGCACACGCGGGCTGTGAGGCCGAGGTCGCCGAGGTGACGGCGCGCGCGATGCGCGGCGAGTTGGACTTCGAGGAGTCCCTGCACGAGCGGGTCGCGCTGCTCGCCGGGCTCGACGAGTCCGTGGTGGACAAGGTCCGGGCCGAGGTGCGCCTCACGCCCGGGGCGCGGACCCTGATCCGTACGCTCAAGCACCTCGGCTACCAAGTGGGCGTGGTCTCCGGCGGGTTCACGCAGGTCACCGACGATCTCAAGGAACGGCTCGGGCTCGCCTTCGCCGCGGCGAACACCCTTGAGGTGGTGGACGGCAAGCTCACCGGGCGCGTCATCGGCGACGTCGTGGACCGGGCGGGCAAGGCGGCCCTGTTGCGCCGGTTCGCCGCCGAGGCCGGGGTGCCGCTGGCGCAGACCGTGGCCATCGGCGACGGCGCGAACGACCTGGACATGCTCAACGCGGCGGGGCTCGGCGTCGCCTTCAACGCCAAGCCGGTCGTCCGCGAGGCGGCGCACACCGCCGTCAACGTGCCGTTCCTGGACACCGTTCTGTACCTGCTCGGCATCACCCGCGAAGAGGTCGAGGCCGCGGAGACGCACTCGCCCGAGGACGCGTAACCCCCGCTACGCATCGGGCCCGCCCCGTCACGTACGGGACACGAGACGGCTGCGGCCCCCCGCCGGCCGGTGGTCCGGCGGCGGAGGGCCGCTCGCTCAGGGGGCCGCTCGCTCAGGCGGGGTGGGCAGCGCCGCCCGGCGGCCGGCCCGGCGAGGGCGGGCCCGAGGCGGTGGGCGGCGTCGGGCTGGCCGCGCGCACCGCGCCGGGGCGGCGGCGGGGCCTCACTCCTGCGGCGACCAGTAGGCGGTGAGGCGGCCCACGCCGTGCTCGACCGACTTCCACGTGCCCTGGAAGGTCAGCACCGCGATGGCCGCGGTCGGGAAGCCGGCACGGTTCATCCGCGCCAGGGCGTCGCCCTCGGCGTCGCCGGCCAGCGCGTCGGCCAGGGCGTGCATGCCGGGGTTGTGGCCCACGAGCAGGAGCTCGTTGACGTCCTCGGTGGTCTCGTTGACCAGGGCGATGAGCTCGCCCAGCGACGCCTCGTACATCCGGTCCTCGTAGACCGTCCTGGGGCGCTGCGGCAGCTCGTGCACCGCGAGCTTCCACGTCTCACGGGTACGAACCGCGCTGGAGCAGAGGGTAAGTTCCGGAGCGATGCCGGCCGAGGCGAGCCAGCGACCGGCGGCCGGGGCGTCCCTGCGGCCACGCTCCGCGAGGGGTCGCTCATGATCGGATTCTTGGGACCAGTCGGCCTTCGCATGTCGGAAAATGACGATCCTGCGGGGAACATCGACGCTCATGTCGTCCAGCTTCGCATGAAACGCGCCGTGAGGCGCGGGGTGTTGGGACGCGCACTCGGTACGGGGGACGGCGCCCAGGACCCCGTGTTACCGGGCATGCGCGCTGGTACGAGGCGGGTGCGGGGACAGAACCGGCTGCCACGTGCGGCGGAATCGGCTCGGCGGTGGGGCGGGGGCAGGTTCAACGGGACCGCACACCACCGATGTGCGGAGTCGTGCGCTCCGCGGCCCTCGCGCGGGCGTGCGCGGGCCCGCGAGGCCCGCTCCCGGCACGCGGCCCGGTCGTCGCGGAGGCTGGCGGGTGCGGCGCGGGGGTGCGGGTGGCCCGGGCTCGGCGCGGCACCGGGCTGGGGCGGGGGCGGGGGCGGCAGCCCACCGCCGACCGGCGACGCCGGCTCAGGACAGGAGCTGGACTATCGAGTCGCGCAGCAGGACCACGAACCGCGTCACGTGTCCCGTGCCCCCCTCGGCCGCCTGCGCGTCGGAGGGGCCGACGAGCAGCAACAGCAGCGCGGCGAAGACCACGGCGGGCAGCGCGATGGCCCACCAGGGAAGCTCCACCTCCCGTACGGCCGGCTGCTCGGCGCCGGTGGCCCGCGCGCGGTCGGACCGTCCGGCGTGGCTGTACGCAGGGGCTGCCATGGGGATCGCCTCCGGGGAACGATGGGGCGGCGCGACCGCCTGCCACGGCCACGCCCACCGCTGTGCGCGGTGTACATCGAACCTACGAAAGCGCGGCCCCCGCGCCCATCCGGTGATCCACCCAGTTGCCCCTGAGCCTGACCCCCTAGGGGATGGTGGTGCTAGCCCCACCACGGCGCCCGGCCGCGCAGGCTCCGCGCCGCGCGCGGGCCGGCTCCGACCCGCGCGCGGGCCGCTCGGCGCGGACGCGGCACCGCTGGTCGACGGCGTGCCTCAGGGCGCCGGGCCTGGCGGAGGCTCTGGCGGAGGCGGTACCCGGAGGCGGGTGGCTCAGGGGGAGGCGATCGTCGCGATGATGCCGATGACGACGGTGATGCCGAGCATGACGCCAAGGATGGTCAGCAGCTTCTTCTGACCGTTCTGGGGGTTCGGGTCGAGAACAGACATGTGGCCCAGTGTCCCACTGCCGGATCGCGGGGCGCGTCGGGGTCAGAGCTCGTTCTCGACGATGCGGTCGCGCCCGGCCAGCACACCCGCGCCGATCTGCAACACCAGCAGCCCGCCCATCAGCGCGATCGGCAGGTCCCAGCCGTCGGTGTGCTGGTAGAGCGCGCCGACCAGGAGCGGCCCGGGGATGGAGATCAGGTAGCCGGTGCTCTGCGCGAAGGCCGACAGGCGCACCACTCCTGAGCTGCTCCGGGCCCGCATGCCGATCATGGTGAGCGCGAGCGGGAAGGCGCAGTTGGAGAGGCCGAGCAGCACGGCCCAGGCCCAGGCGCCGCCGGCCGGCGCGCTCCACAGCCCCGCGTACCCGACCAGCCCGCACGCCCCCAGCGCGACGACGAGCCCACCCTGGTGGGGCAGCCTGGCCGCGAGCCGGGGCAGTACGAAGGACAACGGCACCCCGAGCGCCATGGTGACCGCGAGCAGGACGCCCGCGGTGGACGCGGAGACGCCGGCGTCGCGGAACATCTGCGGCATCCAGCCCATGGTGATGTACGCGCCGGTGGCCTGGAGCCCGAAGAAGACGGCCAGGGCCCAGGCGGTGGGGCTGCGGGTGATCCGTCGCCCCGGCGTGGCCTGCGGCCCGGCGTCGGCGTCGCCGTCGGCGGCCGACCGGCTCCGCGCGGCGGGCCCGCCCTGTGCGGCGGACTGGTCCTGCGCGGCCGGCACGCTCGCGGCCTCCGCCGGCGACTCGATCGAACCGCCCGGGCCAGCCGGGCCAGCCGGAGGAGCCGAACCGTCCGCGTCGGCCGGACCGGCCGGCACCTCGGAGCGGGCGGCGCGGCTGGACCTGGCGATGACGACCCAGGGCAGCACCGCGACGGCGGCCACCACGGTCCACAGCACGAGGCCGGTGCGCCAGTCGCCGCCCAGCGCGTCGGTGAGGGGCACGGTGCTGGCCGCGGCGATGGAGGTGCCGAGGGCCAGCGCCATGGTGTAGACGCCCGTCATCGGCCCGACCCGGTCCGGGAAGCGACGCTTGACGATCACCGGCAGCAGGATGTTGCTGACGGCTATGCCGGCGAGCGCGAGGGCGCTGGCGAGCAGGAAGCCGACGGTGCCGCCGGCGAACGGGCGGACCAGGACGCCGAGGCCGATGGCCACCAGGCCGGCGCAGACGACGGCCTCCTGGCCCCACTTCCTGGCCAGCCGGGGCGCGGTCAGGCCGAAGATCGCGAAGCACAGGGCGGGCATGGAGGTGAGCATTCCGGCGACGGTGCCGCTCATCCCGAGGCCGTCGCGCACCTCTTCGAGGAGGGCGCCGAGGCTGGTGATCGCGGGCCGCAGGTTGAGCGCGGCCAGGACCAGCCCGGCGACCAGCAGCCGGCGCTGCCAGGGCGATCCCGGGAGCGCCCTCGTGGGCCGCTCGCCGGCGGCGGCCGGGGCTGCCTCGCCCGCGGTGGCGCCCTCGCCAGCGCTCTCGCGCACGGCGGGCGCGGGCGGCGCGACGGTTCCGGTGTGCCGCGCCGCGCTGTCGCCCGCGGCAGGCGTGCGGCCGTGCTCGGCCGTGGACCGGTCGCGCGCAGGCGTACGCCCGGCCTCCGCAAGGTGGTCTTCTGTCATGCGGCCATCATAGAATCATGGGATGAATCCCTGTCCACTCCGTACGTCGGAGGCCGCGTCCGCGCCGTCCTCCGCGCTTCACGGCCGGCCGCCCCGTGTGCGGGGCCGCTGCGAGGCGACAGAATGGGGACTTCGCCAGCCCGTCGGACGCCCCCGCCCAGGAGGGTTCGGCCGCCCCCGACCAGGAGAGTCATGCCGCTGACCTCGCCCCGGCGTTCCGCCCTCGCCGACCAGGTGATCGCCCAGCTTCGCGCCCAGATCACCACCGGCGAGTGGCCGGTCGGCTCGCGCATCCCCACCGAGCCCGAGCTGGTCGAGCAGCTCGGGGTGGCCCGTAACACGGTGCGGGAGGCGGTGCGCGCCCTCGCGCACAACGGCCTGCTCGACATCCGGCAGGGCTCGGGGACGTACGTGGTGGCCACCAGCGAGCTGGCCGGCGTGATGAACCGCAGGTTCGCCGGAGCCGATCCGCAGCACATCGCGGAGCTGCGCAGCGCGCTGGAGGCGGAGGCGGCCCGGTTGGCCGCGCGGCGGCGGACGGAGCCGGACATGCGCCAGCTCGGCGTCCTCCTGGAGCGGCGCGAGCGGGCCTGGGAGTCCGGGGACGCGGCGAGCTTCGTCGAGGCGGACGGCACGCTGCACATGGCGGTCGTGGCGGCCTCGCACAACGACGTGCTGGCCGAGTTGTACGCGGACCTCGGCATGGTGCTGCGCGAGTTCCTGCGCGCCAACGTCGGCGAGCGGTTGCGTCCGGAGGCGTACGTGGACCACGCGCGACTGGTGGCGGCGATCCGGGACCGGGACGAGGAGCGGGCCGCGTCGGAGGCGTCGGCGCACCCCTTCGGGTGCCGGTTCGTGGAGGCGTGAGGCCGGCGCCCCCGGTCGGTCGTCCGCCGCGCCGCGCGCCGTGGCGCGCGTCCGGGGGCGGCGCGACCGTCCAGGGGCGGTGCGACCGTCCGGGGCGGTGCGACCGGCGCCAGGGAGCCAGCACCTGGCGCCGGCCGGATCAGGGGAGCGGGGCCCGCGCCCGGCTCGGGTGCGCGGCGTCCGCGCGCGGGGTCGTCCAGCGCGCGGGGGCGGTCGTCAGCCGTGCGTGATCCACACGCTCTGGACTTCCTTCCAGCAGCGGTCCGCCAGCGTCACGCCCTGGGTCGGGCCCAGCTCGACGGGGCGGCCGTCGACGTCGGGGTCCCACCAGCGGCGGCACTCGATGTGCAGTTGGACGTGGTCCGCGTCCGCGTCCGGGTTGAAGCAGGTCGCGGTTCCGGTGCTGCCGCGCACCGCGGTGCGGCAGTCCGCCTCCGTGGGCGCGGCGTCGGCGGGCGGCGTCAACGACAGGCCCAGTCCGGCCGCGGCCATCGCCAGGGCGGCTATTCGGCGACGGGACATGCGCACGCCGACACCTCTCTTAGCGCGTGGCCGAGGGGTCTCCCCCGACTCCCTCACAGTGTCGCCGGCACGGCCCCGGCGCACGACTCGGGAGGGCCGCCCGAGAAGGCCGCCCGAGACGGAGGCTGGAGCTGACCGCGCAGACGACGGACGACGCCCGCCCCGCCGTTAGGGCGGAGCGGGCGTCGTCCCAACGCGCGCGTGCGGCGCCCGGTGGGCGCCGGATGGCATGGCGGTGGGTCAGGCACCCATCATGTGCACGCCGCCGTCGACGTGCACGACCTCGCCGGTGGTCTTCGGGAAGAAGTCCGAGAGCAGCGCGACCACGCCGCGGCCCGCGGGCTCCGGGTCGGACAGGTCCCAGCCGATCGGGGCGCGGTGGTTCCAGACGTCGGCCAGTTCCTCGAAGCCCGGGATGGACTTGGCGGCCATCGACTTGATGGGGCCGGCCGAGACCATGTTGCAGCGGATGTTCTTGGCGCCCAGGTCGCGCGCGAGGTAGCGGCCCGTGGACTCCAGGGCGGCCTTGGCGACGCCCATCCAGTCGTACTTCGGCCAGGCGATGGAGCCGTCGAAGGTGATGCCCACGACCGAGCCGCCACGCTTCTCCATCAGCGGCAGGCAGGCCATGGTCAGCGACTTGAGCGAGTACGCCGAGACGTGCAGCGCCGTCGAGACGTCCTCCCAGTCCGCCTCCAGGAAGTTGAACGCGCCCTGCGGCCCGAAGGCGATCGAGTGCACCACGCCGTCGAGGCCGGTGTCGTCGCTGGAGTGCTCGCGGATCTTGTCGGCGAGCGAGGCCAGGTGCTCCGGGTTCTGCACGTCCAGTTCGATGACCGGCGCGGGCTTGGGCAGCCGCTTGGCGATCCGCTGCACCAGCGTGACCCGGCCGAAGCCGGTGAGGATCACCTCGGCGCCCTCCTCCTGCGCCACCTTGGCGGCGTGGAAGGCGATGGAGTGATCGGTCAGGACGCCGGTAATCAGGATGCGCTTGCCTGCGAGGATTCCACTCATGTCGTTCAGTGACCCATGCCCAATCCGCCGTCGACGGGAATGACGGCTCCAGTGATGTACGCGGCCTCCTCGGAGGCCAGGAAGCGGACCGAGGCGGCGATCTCCTCGACCTGGGCGTAGCGGCCCAGGGGCACCTGCTTCACGATGCTCTCCCGCTGCTCGTCGCTGAGCACCCGGGTCATGTCCGTGTCGACGAAGCCGGGGGCGACGACGTTCACGGTGATGTTGCGCGACCCGAGCTCGCGGGCGAGGGAGCGGGCGAAGCCCACCAGACCGGCCTTGGACGCGGCGTAGTTCGACTGCCCCGCCGAACCGAGCAGACCCACGACCGAGGAGATGAGCACGATACGGCCCTTGCGGGCGCGCAGCATGGCGCGGTTGGCGCGCTTGACGACGCGGAAGGTGCCGGTGAGGTTGGTCTCCAGCACGGAGCTGAAGTCCTCCTCCGACATGCGCATCAGAAGCTGGTCACGGGTCACGCCGGCGTTGGCGATCAGCACCTCGACCGGGCCCTGCTTCTCCTCGATCTCCTTGTACGCCTGCTCGACCTGCTCCGGCTCCGTGATGTCGCACTTGACGGCGAGGAATCCGGCCGGCGGCTCGCCGGAGCGGTAGGTGATGGCGACCTTGTCCCCCGCGTCGGCGAACGCGCGAGCGATAGCGAGGCCGATGCCCCGGTTTCCACCGGTGACGAGAACCGAGCGGCTCAAGGGTCCACCCTTTCGATAAGCGGTCTGGATACCCGAAAGCTATCGGTCCCCCGGTCCCGACGGAGAAGCCGCCTCCGACAGGGGCGTACGGCGCGCGCTGTCGGGTCCCTACAGAACCGGCCGTCCGACCGGTCGCGGGCCGGCTCCGCGCGCTGACGGCTACGGTGCGTGGATCGGCGCACACCAGCGCGTGCCCGGCCGCTGGCGGGCGCCGCGGGTCGCGACGGTGGCTGGGAGGCGAGGCCCGGTCGCCGCCCCGCCCGGCTCGTCGCGCTGGCACAAAACCGTGCCGGCCCAGTGCGGCGCCATGATTCACTGCCGTGACGAATCGAGTCATCGAGAAGGTGAGGCGCCCGTGGCGCACGAGATTGATGAGACCTTCCTCGCGCTGCCGCTGCGCGCGCTGGCCGATGCCGCGCTCGCACGGGCCCGCGCGCTGGGCGTCGAGCACGCGGACTTCCGCTTCGAGCGGGTGCGCAGCGCGTCCCTGCGCCTGCGTGACGCCAAGCCGGCGGGTTCGTCGGACACCACCGAGCTGGGGTACGCGGTGCGGGTGGTGCACGGCGGGGCGTGGGGGTTCGCCTCGGGCGTCGATCTGACCATGGACGCGGCGGCGCGGGTGGCCGGGCAGGCGGTGGCCATGGCCCGGCTCTCCGCGAAGGTGATCGAGGCGGCCGGCAGCACCGAGTCCGTGCGCCTGGCGGACGAGCCCGTACACGCGGACCGGACCTGGGTCTCCGCGTACGAGATCGACCCGTTCACCGTGCCCGACGCGGAGAAGACCGGTCTGCTGGCGCAGTGGAGCGAGCGACTGCTCGCCGCGGAGGGCGTGGCGCACGCGGACGCGTCGCTGCTGACCGTGCACGAGAACAAGTTCTACGCGGACACCGCCGGCACCGTCACCACCCAGCAGCGGGTGCGGCTGCACCCGACGCTGACGGCGGTGGCCGTGGACCCGAAGAGCGGCGAGTTCGACTCGATGCGCACGCTCGCTCCGCCGGTCGGCCGGGGCTGGGAGTACCTGGCCGGCACCGGCTGGGACTGGGACGCGGAGCTGGCGCGGATGCCCGAGCTGCTCGCGGAGAAGATGCGCGCCCCCTCCGTACAGGCCGGTACGTACGACCTGGTCGTCGACCCGTCCAACCTGTGGCTGACCATCCACGAGTCGATCGGGCACGCCACCGAGCTGGACCGGGCGCTGGGCTACGAGGCGGCGTACGCGGGCACCTCGTTCGCCACCTTCGACCAGCTCGGCTCGCTGGAGTACGGCTCCGGGATCATGAACGTGACCGGTGACCGCACCGCCGAGCACGGCCTGGCCACCATCGGCTACGACGACGAGGGGGTGGCCGCCCAGTCCTGGGACCTGATCAAGGACGGGACGCTGGTCGGCTACCAGCTCGACCGCCGCATCGCGCGGCTCACCGGGTTCGAGCGGTCCAACGGCTGCGCCTACGCGGACTCCCCCGGCCACGTGCCCGTCCAGCGGATGGCGAACGTCTCGCTCCAGCCGGCGCCGGACGGGCCGAGCACCGACGAGCTGATCGGCGAGGTGGAGCGGGGCGTCTACGTCGTGGGCGACCGGTCCTGGTCCATCGACATGCAGCGGTACAACTTTCAATTCACCGGCCAGCGCTTCTTCCGGATCGAGAACGGCCGGCTCGTCGGCCAACTGCGCGACGTCGCCTACCAGGCGACCACCACCGACTTCTGGGGCTCCATGTCGGCCATCGGCGGGCCGCAGACCTACGTGCTGGGCGGCGCGTTCAACTGCGGCAAGGCCCAGCCCGGTCAGGTCGCCGCCGTCTCGCACGGCTGCCCCTCCGCGCTGTTCCGCAACGTGAACATCCTGAACACCACGCAGGAGGCCGGGCGATGAGCGCCGCCACGCACCGCACCACCGCGCCGCACGAGATCGTCGAGCGCGCCCTTGACCTGTCCCGCGCCGACGGCTGCGTGGTCATCGCCGACGAACGTTCCAGCGCCAACCTGCGCTGGGCCCGCAACGCGCTGACCACCAACGGCGTCACCCGCGACCGCACGCTCACGGTGATCGCGACGGTCGACGGCCGCGAGGGCACCGCCTCCGGCGTCGTCTCCCGCTCCGCCGTGACCGCCGACGACCTGGAGCCGCTGGTGCGCGCGGCCGAGGCGGCGGCCAGCGGCGCCGGCCCCGCCGAGGACGCGGGGCCGCTGGTGAGCGACGGCACGCCGTCGGCGACCTTCAACCAGGCCCCGGCCGAGACCTCGTCCGAGGTCTTCGCGGCGTTCGCGCCGGCGCTCGGCGAGGCGTTCGGCCGGGCCCGCGCGGCCGGCCGCGACCTGTACGGCTTCGCCTACCACGAGCTGGTCTCCAGCTACCTGGGCACCTCCACCGGGCTGCGGCTACGGCACGACCAGCCCAGCGGCACGCTGGAGCTGAACGCGAAGGCGCCGGGGGTGGGCGACGCGGCCGTCCCGCGCTCCGCCTGGGTCGGGCGCGCCACGAACGACTTCACGGACGTGGACCCGCTGGCGCTCGACGCGGAGCTGGCCCAGCGCCTGGAGTGGGCGCGGCGCCGCACGGAGCTGCCCGCCGGGCGGTACGAGACGCTGCTGCCGCCGACGGCCGTGGCGGACCTGCTGATCTACCAGCTCTGGTCGTCGTCGGGGCGGGACGCGGCCGAGGGTCGTACGGTCTTCAGCAAGCCGGGCGGCAGCACCAAGGTCGGCGAGCGGCTGGCCAGGCTGCCGCTGACGCTGCGCAGCGACCCGGGCGAGCCAGGGCTCGAGGCGGCGCCGTTCGTGCTGGCGCACAGCTCGGGCGGCGACGCGTCGGTCTTCGACAACGGGCTGCCGCTGGGCCCCACCGAGTGGATCAGGGACGGCGCGCTGTCCCGCCTGGTGACCAGCCGGCACAGCGCCGCGCTGACCGGGCTGCCGGTGGCCCCCGCGGTGGACAACCTGATCCTGGACGGGGGCGGCTCGCGCTCCCTCACCGACCTGGTGGCCGACGCCGGGCAGGACGGGCCCGCGCTGCTGCTCACCTGCCTGTGGTACATCCGCGAGGTGGACCCGGCGACGCTGCTGCTGACGGGGCTGACCCGGGACGGCGTCTACCTGGTGGAGCGGGGCGAGGTCGTCGGCGAGGTGAACAACTTCCGGTTCAACGAGTCGCCGGTGGACCTGCTCTCCCGGGCCAGCGAGGCGGGGCGTACCGAGCGGACGCTGTCGCGCGAGTGGGGCGACTACTTCCCTCGGACCGCGATGCCGGCGCTGCGCGTGCCCGACTTCCACATGAGCTCGGTCAGCCAGGGCGTATAACCTCGTACCGGAGCGAGCCGGCTCGCCCCAGCGGATCGGGCCGGCCCGCGGACGCTCCAGACGAACAAGCCATACAAGGAGATACGAGAACCGTGACGGACATCGTCGACGACCTGAAGTGGCGTGGGCTCTTCGCCCAGTCCACGGACGAGGACGCTTTGCGCAAGGCCCTCGCGGACGGTCCCGTCACCTTCTATTGCGGCTTCGACCCGACCGCGGCGTCGCTGCACGTCGGGCACCTCGTGCAGGTGCTCACGATGCGGCGGCTGCAGCGGGCCGGGCACCGGCCGCTGGCGTTGGTGGGCGGGGCGACCGGGCAGATCGGTGACCCGCGGCCCACCGCCGAGCGCACGCTGAACGACCCGGCGACGGTCGCGAACTGGGTGACCCGGCTGCGCGCCCAGATCGAGCCGTTCCTGACCTTCGACGGCGAGAACGCGGCCGTGCTGGTCAACAACCTGGACTGGACCGAGGGCCTGTCGGCGATCGAGTTCCTGCGGGACATCGGCAAGCACTTCCGGGTGAACAAGATGCTCACCAAGGACTCGGTCGCCCGCCGGCTGGAGTCCGAGCAGGGCATCAGCTACACCGAGTTCAGCTACCAGTTGCTCCAGGGCATGGACTTCCTGGAGCTGTACCGGCGTCACGGCTGCACGCTCCAGCAGGGCGGCAGCGACCAGTGGGGCAACCTCACGGCGGGCATCGACCTGATCCACCGCCTGGAGCCGCAGGCGTCGGTGCACGCGCTGGCGACGCCGCTGATGACGAAGGCGGACGGCACCAAGTTCGGCAAGACCGAGGGCGGCTCCGTCTGGCTCGACCCGGAGATGACCACGCCGTACGCGTTCTACCAGTTCTGGCTGAACGTGGACGACCGGGACGTGACCCGGTACGCGCGCATCCTCTCCTTCCGGAGCCGGGAGGAGCTGGAGGAGCTGGAGAAGTCGACCGAGGAGCGCCCGCAGGCGCGGGCGGCCCAGCGCGCGCTGGCCGAGGAGCTGACGACGCTGGTGCACGGCGCCGACCAGTGCGCCGCGGTCATCGCGGCTTCCCGGGCCCTGTTCGGCCAGGGTGACCTGGCCGAGCTGGACGCCGCGACGCTGAGCGCCGCGCTGTCCGAGCTGCCGCACGCGCGGATGGGCACGCTGGCCCCGGTGGTGGACCTGTTCGCCGCCGTGGGCCTGGTGGCCAGCAAGTCAGCCGCGCGGCGCACGGTGAAGGAGGGGGGCGCCTACGTGAACAACGCCAAGGTGACCTCCGAGGACGCCGTGCCCGACGAGGCGGACCTGTTGCACGGCCGCTGGCTGGTGCTGCGGCGCGGCAAGAAGAACCTGGCCGCGATCGAGGTCACGGCCGACTGACCGGGTGCCGTCGGGGGCCGGCCGCGCGGCGCGCGGTCGGCCCCCGACGGGGCTGCCCGGTCGTCGCCGGCCGGGTCAGGCGTGGCGTTTGCCCTTGATCGATGCCCAGAGCCGGTCGCCGACGCCGACGACGAGCACGGCACCGGCCAGTTGCAGCAGATGCCGAATCCAGTCGATCCCCTTGGTGTCATCCACTCCAATCCCGGCAGCGACCGCGTTGCCGATGATGCTGCCGATGATGCCGAAGATGATCGTCAGCCAGATCGGGATGTTCTGCTTGCCGGGGAGAATGGCCTTGGCCAGCAGGCCCAGGACCAGACCCACGATGATGGCCCACAACCAGCTCATGTCGCCTCCTCTGTCGGCGTGGTGTGCGCATCCCGGTCCAAGTGTCCGACCGGTTCGCCCACGTCGCATGTCAGGAGACGGGCGCGGGGCGAGCCGGCGTCGGCTGAGCGGGCGCATTGGGTGCGCCCCGGTCTCGTACCGGGGCCGGCCGCGGCGTACCGTTGACGGTGTCCGGAGCCGGGTACGTTCGACCCGTCAGGTAGGTGGTGGAGCGAGATGCGGAAGCACAACGGCCCCGAGGTCTTCCGGATCACTGGAGCCAGGGAGGGCCTGGCCGACGACGTGCGGCGCAGGCAGCGGCGCTATGTGATCTCGATGTCCGTGCGTACGCTGTCCGTCGTCCTGGCGGCCGTGCTGTGGAACGTGGAGCGGCACGTCGCCTTCGTCGCCCTCGCGCTCGGCATCCTGTTGCCGTACTTCTCCGTGGTGATCGCCAACGCGGGGCGGGAGAACGCGCCGCGGCTGCCGTCCACGTTCATTCCGCCCCCCGCCCGGCCCGTGCTGATGGCTCCGAACCGGCCCTCCGCACCGGAATCCGGACACGAGAAGGCGGCGCCTACTCCGGGCGAGTCCCGGGAGCACCGCGGCTGACCTGGGGCGGCGCGGCAACCTCAGGAAAACCTCAGATCAATCATGCGGTTCCGCTGCACCGCACTGGGTCCCCCGTGACATACTTCGTAGGCGCTCCGCATCCCCCGTCGGAGCGACGGACTGACGCCGGGCGGCTCCCCCCGTGGCTGCCCGGCGTCGTCATGTCCGGACCAATTTCGGGGCCGCCGGCCGCCCCGGGTGCCGTCGCGTAGGGTCGCAGTCGTGAACGCGTCCGACACCTCCGATGCCATCTGCTCAGCCAAGGGCTGCCGCGAGCCCGCGGTGTGGGTGCTCGCCTGGAACAACCCCAAGCTGCACACCCCCGAGCGCCGCAAGACGTGGCTGGCGTGCCCGGCCCACCGCGAGTACCTCTCGCAGTTCCTCAGTATCCGCGGCTTCCTCAAGGACACCGTGCCGCTGGCCGAGTGGTCAGCCCCCGATAGCTGACATCGGTCGCTGCGGCTGGAGGAAGGACGGGTCGTCGAGGCCGGAGCCGGCCTTCTTACCCCACATCGCGCGCCGCCACCGCTCGGCCACCTCGGCGTCCGGCGCCCCGGAGCGCAGCGCGGCGCGCAGGTCGGTCTCCTCGCGGGCGAACAGGCAGGTGCGCACCTGGCCGTCGGCGGTGAGCCGGGTGCGGTCGCAGGCGCGGCAGAAGGGGCGGGTGACGGAGGCGATGACGCCGACCCGCGCCGGGCCGCCGTCCACCAGCCAGCGCTCGGCCGGCGCGGAGCCGCGCTCGTCCTCGTTCTCGGGGGTGAGCGCGAAGCGGGTGCGCAGGCTCGCCAGGATGTCCCCGGCGGTGACCATGCCCTCGCGCTTCCAGCCGTGCTGGGCGTCGAGCGGCATCTGCTCGATGAAGCGCAGCTCGTAGCGGTTCTCCAGGGCCCAGGCCAGCAGGTCGGGGGCCTCGTCGTCGTTGAGTCCGGGCATCAGGACGGCGTTGACCTTGACGGGGGCGAGGCCGGCGGCGCGGGCGGCGGCGAGGCCGTCGAGCACGTCCTGGTGCCGCTTGCGCCGGGTCATGGTCTGGAAGACGTCGGGCCGCAGCGTGTCGAGGGAGACGTTGACCCGGTCGAGGCCGGCCTCGCGCAGGGCGGTGGCGGTGCGGCCGAGGCCGATGCCGTTGGTGGTCAGCGAGATCTGGGGGCGGGGGGTGAGGGCGGCGCAGCGTTCGACGATGGCGACCAGGCCGGGGCGCAGCAGCGGCTCGCCGCCGGTGAAGCGGACCTCGGTGACGCCCAGCTCGGTGACGGCTATGGAGACGAGCCGGACGATCTCGTCGTCGGTGAGCAGCTCGGGCTTGGGCAGCCAGTCCAGGCCCTCGGCGGGCATGCAGTAGGTGCACCGGAGGTTGCAGCGGTCGGTGAGGGACACCCGGAGGTCGGTCGCGACCCGACCGTAGGTATCGAGCAGCATGTGGCGACCCTTCTCGCGTGACGCACGACCTGACGTTGCCGGCGGGTCTCCTGTGCCGGAGGGGACCCCGCGTCAAGTGTCTCGCAGCGTACGCGATCTCCCCGTAACCCAACAGAACGTTGGATTACGGGGAGCGGCCAGGCGCGGCGCGGGCACGGCGCCGGGTGGCGCCGGGCCCGCGCGGCGGGGGTGGGGCAGCGGGTCAGTGCGCCCCGTGGCCGGTCAGCGACCGCACCTCGAGTTCCGCGTACTTCTCCTTGTCCACCGGCTCCTTGGAGACCAGCGAGCCGATCCAGCCCAGCAGGAAGCCGAGCGGGATGGAGACCAGGCCCGGGTTCTCCAGCGGGAACCAGTAGAAGTCCACGTCCGGGAACATCGACGACTCCTTGCCGGAGACCACCGGCGAGAACAGCACCAGGAACACCGAGGAGAACAGCCCGCCGTAGATCGACCACAGGGCGCCCTGGGTGGTGAAGCGCTTCCAGAAGAGGCTGTAGAGGATCGTCGGCAGGTTGGCCGAGGCAGCGACGGCGAAGGCCAGTGCCACCAGGCCGGCGACGTTCAGGTCGCGGGCGAAGACGCCGAGCACCACGGCCGCGATGCCGATGCCGACCGTCGCCCAGCGGGCCGCGGAGACCTCCTCCTTCTGCGTCGCCTGGCCCTTGCGGATGACGTTGGCGTACAGGTCGTGCGCGAAGGAGGACGAGGAGGCCAGGGTGAGCCCGGCGACGACGGCGAGGATGGTGGCGAACGCCACAGCCGAGATCACCGCGAGCAGGATCGCCCCGCCCGCCGAGTCGGGCCCGCCACCGATCTCCTGCGCGAGCAGGGGCGCCGCGGTGTTGCCCGCCTTGTTGGAGCTGATGATGTCGGTGCGTTTCAGGAGCGCCGCGGCGCCGAAGCCGAGGGCGATGGTCATCAGGTAGAAGCCGCCGATGATGCCGATCGCCCAGTTCACCGAGCGGCGCGCGGCCTGCGAGGTGGGCACGGTGTAGAAGCGGATCAGGATGTGCGGCAGGCCGGCCGTGCCGAGCACCAGCGCGATGCCGAGCGAGATGAAGTCGAGCTTGGTCGTCGCGTCGATGCCGTACTTGAGGCCGGGTTCGAGGAAGGCGCTGCCGGCGCCGCTGTTGTCCGCGGCCTCGCCGAGCAGCGTCGAGATGTTGAAGTCGTACTTCAGCAGGACCAGGAAGGTGATCAGCAGGGTGCCGGCGATCAGCAGCACCGCCTTGACCATCTGCACCCAGGTGGTGCCCTTCATGCCGCCGATCGAGACGTAGAGGATCATCACCACGCCGACCAGCACCACGATGAGGATCTTGCCCGCCTCGCTGGTGATGCCGAGCAGCAGCGAGACCAGCACGCCGGCGCCGGCCATCTGGGCCAGCAGGTAGAAGATCGACACCACGATCGTGGAGATGCCGGCCGCGGTGCGCACCGGGCGTTGCCGCATGCGGTAGGCCAGCACGTCCCCCATGGTGAACCTGCCGGAGTTGCGCAGCGGCTCGGCCACCAGGAGCAGGGCGACCAGCCAGGCGACGAGGAAGCCGATGGAGTACAGGAAGCCGTCGTAGCCGTAGAGGGCGATGGCGCCGGCGATGCCGAGGAAGGACGCGGCGGACATGTAGTCGCCGGAGATGGCGAGGCCGTTCTGGAAGCCGGAGAACTGCCGGCCGCCCGCGTAGAAGTCGGTGGCGTCCTTGGTCTGCTTGCCGGCCCACACCGTGATGCCGAGGGTCACCAGGACGAACGTCGCGAACAGCGAGATAATCAGCGGCCGGTGGTCGCTGACGCCCTCGGCGGCGAGGTGGAGGGTATCCGTCACGACTCACTCTCCAGGCGGGCCTTGATCGCGCTGGCGCGCGGGTCGAGCTTGGCGCTGGCGTGGCGGGCGTACCACCAGGCGATGGCGAAGGTGGACAGGAACTGCAGCAGGCCGAAGACGAGGGCCACGTTGACGTTGCCGACGACCTGCTTGCCCATCAGGTCGCCCGCGTAGCTCGACAGCAGTACGTAGAGCAGGTACCAACTGACGAACGCGATCGTGAGCGGGAAGGCGAACGAGCGGTGGGCGCGGCGCAGTTCGGCGAATTCCTCGCTGGACTGCACCTCGATGAAGTCGGGTCGTCCGGCCTTGCGGGCCGGACCCTGGGGCGGTGCGGGGTCCACGGTCTCTCCTGACGTGGCGACTGGCTGGGGACGGATCACGGGCGGGCGCGGAAGCGGTGAGCGGGGCGACGGGGGCGGCGACTGGCGTGCTGGGCAAGGGCGTTGCCGCCGGGCACGGGGTGGGAACGGGCAGCGGGTCGGGGGTGGCGGGTGGAGGGGACGGGGCGTCGGGCGGGTGGTGAGTGATCCGGGTCACGCATCGTAGGCCGAGGTAGCGCCGCCGAACAGGGGGGCAGGCGACGGAATCCGAGAAGATCCATTTCGGGATGGTGACGCCGTGTGTCACTCCGTTGGCCGTAACGAGTTTTTCCACGTCAGCCATTGATGGACGGCCTCGCTCGGCGTTAGCTTCACTCGTCATATAACCGGTCCGGTCGCGCTCCGCGCCCGGACGGCCCTGACGACTGATGGGGAGAACCCATGGCTCATCTGCGATCCAGACGCCGGCGCGCCCTGCTCGCGGTGCCCGCAGGACTCGCGCTCACCGCGTCCGTCGGGTTCCTGCCCGGCGCGGCCTCGGCCTCCTCGCAGGACGCGCCTTCCTCCGCCAGCGCCCCGCGCGCGGCCGGCCCGGCGTTGTCGTACGTGGTGAACACGGCGCCCGACAAGGCCACCGTCGGCAAGGTCAAGAAGGAGATAACCAAGGCGGGCGGCTCCATCGTCGCCAGCTACCCGAAGATCGGGGTGCTCGTCGCCCACGCGTCGGCTCCCGACTTCGCGGCGCAGATACGGTCCGTCAAGGGTGTGCAGTCCGCGGGCGCGACCCGCACCTCGCCCCTGACGCCGGCCGCGACCACCGAGGTCGGCAAGCCGGAGAAGGTCAAGGCCCCGCGCGCCAGCGCGCAGAGCGCGGCGAAGGCGAGGGCGGCCGGCCAGGAGCCGCTGGAGCCCCTGCAGTGGCACCTGCCCGCGATGAAGGCGGACGAGGCGGCCAAGGTCGACCCGGGCGACAGGAACGTCACCGTCGCGGTCATCGACACCGGTGTGGACGACACCCATCCGGACCTGGCCCCGAACTTCGACCGACGGGCGTCCGCCAACTGCGCGAACGGCGTCCTGGACACCTCGAAGGGCGCCTGGCGCCCGTACGACGCGGACGCGGACTACCACGGCACCCACGTGGCCGGATCGGTCGCCGCCGCGCGCAACGGGGTCGGCGTCGCCGGCGTCGCGCCGAACGTGAAGGTCTCCGCCATCAAGGTCAGCGACCAGAAGACCGGCCTGTTCTACGCCGAGAACGTGGTCTGCGCCTTCGTCTTCGCGGCCGACAAGGGCGTCGAGGTCACCAACAACAGCTACTACGTCGACCCGTGGATGTTCAACTGCAAGAACGACGCCGACCAGCGGGCCATCCTTGACGCGGTGGGCCGGGCGGCCAAGTACGCGCAGGACAAGGGCGCCGTCAACGTCGCCTCCGCCGGCAACTCCAACTTCGACCTCGGCGGGAAGTCGATCAAGGACACGTCGAGCCCGAACGACTCCCAGGAGGTCGACCGCGAGATCGACCCGGCCACGTGCCTGGACGCGCCGACCCAGTTGCCCGGCGTGGTCACGGTCTCCGCGACCGGCGTCAACTCGCTGAAGTCGTACTACTCCAACTACGGCCTCAACCCGTCGGTGGCCTCCGGCCAGATCGACGTCGCGGCCCCCGGCGGCGACCGGAACCAGGTGCCCGAGCTGCCCGCCAAGGACGGCCGCATCCTGTCGACCATGCCCGGCGGCGACTACGCCTACCTCCAGGGCACCTCGATGGCGAGCCCGCACGTCGCGGGCGTGGCCGCGCTCGTGCGCAGCACGCACCCGAACGCCAGCCCGCAGGAGGTGCAGTGGCTCCTCAAGCAGCAGGCCGACAACCCGGGCTGCCCGACCGCCCCGTACGACCCGAACGGTGACGGCAAGGCCGACGCCACCTGCACCGGCACCAAGCACGTGAACAGCTTCTACGGCTACGGCATCGTCAACGCGCTGAAGGCCGTCACGCGGTAACGGCGACCTGGAGGCGTCAGCGGACGCGCGCGGGGCCGGGCAGCCGATCGTCGGCGGCCCGGCCCTCGTGCGTCCGGGACGCGTCGGTGTCCGGGACGCGTCGGTGTCCGGCGGCCCGGCCGCGCTACGCGCCGTGCCGGGCCGCGCGGCCTGGGCCCGGTACGCCCGCGCCGGAGACCTCGCGCACCCCGGCCTCCCCCGCCTCGCGCAACACCCCGACGGTGAGGGCCAGTTGGGCGCCCCCGTACGTCAGCATGATCCAGAACTGCGGCGCCGGGGGCTGGGGCCAGTCGGCGATGCCGGTGGCGATGAGCGTGTCGGAGAGCAGGAACAGGGCCCCGCCCGCCCCCGCCCACGGGCCGAGGCGCAGCGCCGCCAGGGCCATGGCCGTCAGCAGCAGGCTGTACGCGGCGACCGGCCCGCGCATGTCGGCCGCGAGCCCCGGCCACAGCAGGGCCACCGTGCCCAGCCAGGCCGTCGCGTAGCCGGCGGCGATGAGCGCCACCGTGCGGCGGGGCGCGGTGTTCGTGCCGAGGCGGGCGAAGAGGACCAGGTAGCAGACGTGGCCCGCGGCGAAGGAGGCCATGCCGGCGAGGAAGGCCGGCTCGCCGCCGATTTGCAGCAGGGTGTCGCCGCCGCACCCGAACAGCAGGGCGCCCACGAGCGGTCGCGGCCCGCCCCGCAGCAGTACGTACGCCGCGAGCGCCGGCATCAACGCGGGCTTGGTGGCGTACTCGACGGGCTCGGCGGAGGCGCCGGAGACGGCGGGGACGAGCAGCGCGGTCAGGTGCGCCAGCGCGAGCAGGGCGAACAGGACGGCGCAGGAGAGCACGGCCCGGCCGTGCTGGTGGCCGCCGATCAGGTGACCGCCGAGCCGGGCGGGCCGGGCGGGCCCGGGCGCACGGGCCGCCTCGCCGCTCACGCGGCGCGCTTGACGCGTCGGCCAGGCTCGGCAGCGGGTCGGCCGGGCTCAGCCGCGGGTCGGGCGGGCTCCGTGACGGGTTGGGCGCCGGCCGCGGAGGGCGGGGGCGCCGGCGGGGCGTCGTCGGCCGCGCGCGGGACGACGGGGTCCGTGCCCGTGGCGACGGGGGCCGGGCGCGCCGTGCCGTCGGCCGCGCGGGCGGCGCGGCGGTGCTCGGGCTGCCAGCCGGGGCCGCGGAAGAGGAGGCCCGCGCGCTCGCGCCAGTCGGCGGCGCCGGCCAGGTCGCGGCCGATGGCGGCGTACTCGTGGGTGGCGACCCGCAGCGGGTTGTAGGTGTGGATGTTCTTGGTGAGGCCGTAGACGGGCCGCTCGGTCTCGGCGACGAAGCTGCCGAACATCCGGTCCCACACGATGAGGATGCCGCCGAAGTTGCGGTCCAGGTAGCCGCCCTGGGAGGCGTGGTGGACGCGGTGGTGGGAGGCGGTGTTGAAGACGTACTCGACCGGCCTGGGGAGCCTGCCGACGCGCTCGGTGTGCACCCAGAACTGGTAGACCAGGTTGACCCCGGACAGGAAGGCCACCGCGGCCGGGTGCACGCCGCACAGCACCAGCGGCACGTAGAAGGGCCAGACCGTCAGCGAGGTCCACGGCTGGCGCAGGGCCGTGGTGAGGTTGAACTTCTCGCTGGAGTGGTGCACCACGTGACAGGCCCACAGGACGCGGACGACGTGGTGGCCCCGGTGCGACCAGTAGTAGAGGAAGTCCTGGGCCAGCAGCATCAGCGGCAGCGTCCACCACAGCACGGGCACGCGCAGCGGGGTGAGTTCGTACAGGGCGGTGTAAATCGCCACAATCGGTATTTTCCACAGCAGATCAAAGAAGATACTGCCGATGCCCATCGTCACACTGGTCGCGGCGTCCTTCGCCCCGTAGCCCGCGGCGTCCTCGTCGGGGCGCAGCCGATAGCTCACCATCTCGATGGCGGTGAGCAGGACGAACGCCGGTATGGACCAGAGCACGGCATCGGGTAGGTGCGGCATGTCCGCACGATAAGGGCGGGCCCGAGGCGATGAACAGATGTTGTTACTGACGAGTTTCGAAACTCGGTAAGTAAGCGCCCTGGCACGGCGTTCGCGTCGCGCCAGGGCGCCGTCCGGCCGCCCCGGTGCCGAAGGACCCGCCCGACGCGCGCGCCCCCGCCGCCACCCGCACCACTCCCCCGGCTCCCCGCGCACCGTCGGGCTCGTCGGGGCCGTCGGGTTCACCGGGGCGCGCACGGCGGGCCGGGCGCCGGGCAACCGCGCTTTTCGGCCGATCAGTTGACGCCACCACATCCCCAGCGGGCCCGCGTGCCAGGGAGGTTGGCCCAGGTCGCACGGGGCCCGGTCGCGGCGACCGGCCCGGGGGCCGCGGCCCCTGACAGGTGCTCGGCCCGCCCGCCGCGACCGAGTGTCAGGGGTGGCCCGTATCCTCATGAACCATGCTTGAAGACCGACCGGCCGCCGCTCCGCGGATCCCCCCACAGTCCGCCCCGCCACCGCCGTGGCCGACCGCCTACCCCGACGGGTACGCGGTCGTTGACGTGGAGACCACCGGACTCGCCCGCGATGACCGCATAGTGTCGGCCGCCGTCTACCAGCTCGACGCGCGCGGCGAGGTGCAGGACCACTGGTACACGCTGGTCAACCCGCAGCGCGACCCGGGCCCCGTCTGGATTCACGGGCTCACCAGCGCCGAGCTCGCGCGGGCCCCGCTCTTCCCGGAGATCGCCGACGAGTTCGCCCGGCGCCTCGACGGTCGGGTCCTCGTCGCGCACAACGCCGTCTTCGACTGGTCGATGATCGCCCGGGAGTACGCGCGCGCGAGGGGCGCCGCCCCCGTCCGCCAGCGGCTGTGCACCATCGCCCTCTCTAAGGAGCTGGGGCTGCCGCTGGCCAACCACAAGCTGGAGTCGCTGGCCGCGCACTACGGCGTCGTCCAGGAGCGGGCCCACCACGCGCTCGACGACGCGCGCGTGCTCGCCGAGACCTTCCGGCCCAGCCTGCACCTGGCGGCGGCGGCCGAGATCCGCCTGCCGCTGCTCGCCTGCCAGCCGCTCACCGAGTGGTCGGACGCGCCGACCGCCCGCCCGCCCGGGCAGCGCTCCGGGTTCGGGCAGACGAGTTGGCGCCCCAGCCGCAAGCGGCCCGCCTGCCCGTACCCCAACCCCGGGCGGTACGAGCCCGGTGGCCGGTTGGCGCAGGGCATGCGGGTGGCCTTCTCCGGCGACACCTCGGTCGACCGGGAACTCCTGGAGGACCGGGCCGTCGAGGCCGGGATGCACGTGGCGACCAGCGTGTCGCGGCTCACCAGCCTGCTGGTCACCAACGACCCCGACTCGCCCACCTCGAAGGTGGTCAAGGCCCGTTCGTTCGGCACACCGGTGATCGACGAGGCGGCGTTCATGCAACTGCTCCAGGACGTGGCGCCGGCCCCGACCGGCTGCGGCTGACCGGCGCGCCACCGGGCCCCGCGCCACAGCGCGCACCTCGGCCGGGCGCCGTCGAGTGCCGGCCGGGCGCCGGTCGACGCGGGCCGGGTGCCGGTCGGGCCGTGGCTCAGCGGGCGAAGATCACCGACGCCGTTGGCCGGCCACGGGGTCGCCCCGCTCACCGCCGCCCCGCGACCGAGTTGTACGGTCATGGGGTGTACCGCTTTCTGTTGACCCGGCAGTGGGTGATCCTCACGCTGGTGGGTCTCGTCCTCATCCCCGTGATGATCGAGCTGGGCTTCTGGCAGCTCGGCCGGCACGAGCAGCGGGTCGAGCACAACGAGCGGGTGTCCAAGAGCCTGGACGCCCCGGCCGTCCCCATCGGCGAGCTGACCGGCGTCGGCCGCGACGTGCCGAAGCAGACCGCCATGCGCAAGGTCACGGTCTCCGGCACCTACGACCCCCGCCACGAGGTGGTGGTCCGCCAGCGCACCGGCTCCGACGACCAGTCCATCGGCTACTTCGTCGTCACCCCGCTGCTGCTGGCCGACGGCAACGCGGTGCTGGTCAACCGTGGCTGGATTCCGGCGCCCGGCAACCTGACCCAGTTCCCGGACGTGCCGGCCCCGCCGACCGGTGAGGTCACCGTCACCGGGCGGCTCAAGGCCGACGAGACCACCGGCAGCAGCGGGATCAAGGACAAGAAGGGTTTGCCGCCGCGCCAGGTCATGCTGATCAACAGTGAGCGCCAGGCCGAGACGGTGGGCCGGCCGCTGCTCGGCGGCTACGTGGAGCTGACCGATTCCCAGCCCCGTGGCGCCCACCAGCCGGAGCCGGTCCCGGCCCCCGACACCAGCGGCATCGGCTCCCACATGGCGTACGCCGTCCAGTGGTGGCTGTTCACCGCGGCGGTGCCGGTCGGTTGGGTGGTGCTCTTCCGTCGGGAGCTGCGGGACCAGGCGGCGGCAGCCGCGAAGGCCGCCAAGGCGGCCAAGGACGCGGAGGCCGCGAGGGAGAAGGCGGCGGGCGAGCCCGAGGGCCCTGGCGCCAGCGACGCCGCCCCGGGCGCCGCCGACGCCGACACCGCTTCCCGCCCCGAGGCCGGGGCCGACGCCACGGAGTCCGAGCCCGGAGCCGAAGCCGCGGGGTCCGAAGCCGGGGCCGACGCCGGGCCCGACGCCAAGACCGACACGGAACTGGGTGCCGAGCCCGGCAAGCCCGCCGAGCGCACCGCGTCCGTGGCCCGGTCGGCCGCGGCTTCGGACTAGGGCCCAGCTCAGCGGGAACCAGTTCGGGCATGGCCCAACCCATCGAGGACTACGCCGTGATCGGCGACCTCCAGACCGCCGCGCTGGTCGGTCGGGACGGTTCGATCGACTGGCTCTGCCTGCCCCGCTTCGACTCCGGCGCCTGCTTCGCGGCGCTGCTCGGCGACCGCGACAACGGGCACTGGACCCTGGCGCCGGCCCCCGACGAGGGCACGGAGAACACGACCAGCACCGACGGCACCGACGGCACCGACGGAGACGGCGACGGAGACGGCGAACCCGCCCGCTGCGCGCGCCGCTCCTACCTGCCCGACACGCTGATCCTGGAGACCGTGTGGGAGACCGCCACCGGCTCCGTCCGGGTGTACGACTTCATGCCGCAGCGCGACCGGACCCCCGACGTCATGCGCATCGTGGAGGGCGTCACCGGCCACGTGTCCATGCGCAGCGTGCTGCGGCTGCGTTTCGACTACGGGCACGTGGTGCCGTGGATGCGCCGGTGTGACGGGCACCGCGTCGCCGTCGCCGGCCCCGACTCGGTCTGGCTGCGGAGCGTGCCCGAGGTCCACACGTACGGGCAGGACTTCAGCACCCGCTCCGAGTTCACCGTCGCGGCGGGCGAGCGGGTGGCGTTCGTGCTGACCTGGCACCCCTCGCACGAGTCGCAGCCCGACCTGGTCGACCCGTACGAGGCCCTGGAGCACAGCCGCGAGGACTGGCAGGAGTGGGCCGCGAAGTGCACGTACCAGGGGCCCTACCGCGAGGCCGTGATGCGCTCGCTGATCACGCTCAAGGGGCTCACCTACGCCCCGACGGGCGGCATCGTCGCGGCGCCGACCACCTCGCTGCCGGAGGAGCTGGGCGGCGTGCGCAACTGGGACTACCGGTACTGCTGGCTGCGGGACGCCACGCTGGCGCTCAGCGCGCTGGTGCGGACCGGGTACATCGAGGAGGCCGGCGCCTGGCGGGACTGGCTGCTGCGCGCGGTCGCCGGCGACCCGGCCGACCTCCAGATCATGTACGGGCTCGGCGGCGAGCGCCGGCTGCCCGAGACGGAACTGGAGTGGCTGACCGGGTACGCGGGCTCGGCGCCGGTGCGGATCGGCAACGCCGCGGTCCACCAACTCCAGCTCGACATCTACGGCGAGGTCATCGACTCGCTCAGCCTCGCCCGCAGCTTCGGGCTGCGGAACAAACCCACGGCGTGGAGCTTGCAGAACGCCTTCCTGGAGTTCCTGGAGTCGCGGTGGCGCGAGCCCGACGAGGGGCTGTGGGAGGTGCGTGGCCCGCGTCGGCACTTCGTGCACTCCAAGGTGATGGCCTGGGTCGCGGCCGACCGCGCGGTGCGCACCATGGAGCGCGACCCCTCGCTGCCCGGCGATCCGGACCGCTGGCGCGCCATGCGGGACGAGGTGCACCGCGAGGTGTGCGAGAAGGGCTTCGACGCCGAGCGGAACACCTTCACCCAGTCGTACGGCTCCACCGAGCTGGACGCGGCGACGCTGCTCATCCCCCGGGTCGGCTTCCTGCCGCCGCACGACCCGCGCGTCGTCGGGACGGTGGACGCGGTCCGCGAGGAGCTGTGCGAGGACGGCCTGCTGCGCCGCTACAGCACGGACGGCACGTCGGTCGACGGGCTGCCCGGCACGGAGGCGCCTTTCCTGGTGTGCTCGTTCTGGCTGGCGGACGCGCTGTACCTGATCGGCCGTACGGAGGAGGCCACGGCCCTGTTCGAGCGGCTGCTCTCGCTGCGCAACGACGTCGGCCTGCTCGCCGAGGAGTACGACGTCCACCGCGGTCGCCAACTCGGGAACTTCCCCCAGGCGTTCAGCCACATCGGCCTGGTGGGTACCGCCCTCGCGCTGTCGGGGCGGGCCACGGCAGACTGAGGCCATGGATCTTGGACTCAAAGACCGGGTGTACGTCGTCACGGGTGCCACGCGCGGCCTCGGCAACGCCACGGCGCGCGAACTGGTGGCCGACGGCGCGAAGGTCGTGATCACCGGCCGCGACGCCGACCGGGTGGCCGCCGCCGCGCGCGAGCTGGGGCCGAACGCGTACGGCCTGCCGGCGGACAACGCCGACCCGGCCGCCGCCGAACGGCTGATCGCCACCGCCCGGGAACGCTTCGGCCGCTTCGACGGCATCCTCATCAGCGTGGGCGGCCCGCCCGCCGGCTCGGCGGCCGGGAACACCGACGACCAGTGGCAGGCGGCCTTCGAGTCGGTGTTCCTCGGCGCGGTGCGGCTGGCCCGCACCGCGGCCGGCGAGCTGACCGCCGGCGGCGTGATCGGCCTCGTGCTCTCCGGCTCGGTGCGCGAGCCGATCCCGGGCCTGACCATCTCCAACGGGCTGCGCCCCGGGCTCGCCGGCTTCGCGAAGTCGCTGGCGGACGAGGTGGGCCCGCGCGACATCCGGGTGGTGGGCCTGCTGCCCGCGCGCATCGACACCGACCGGGTGCGGGAGCTGGACGCGTCGACGGGCGACGCGGACGCCGCGCGCGAGCGGAACGTCGCGAACATCCCGCTGGGCCGCTACGGCACCCCGCGGGAGTTCGGCCGCACCGCCGCGTTCCTGCTCTCGCCGGCCGCCTCCTACCTGACGGGCCTCATGGTGCCGGTGGACGGCGGGGCGCTGCGCGGCCTGTGACCTGCCCGACCGTGCCGCCGCTCCCCCGCGCACGCGGCGGGGGCGGCGGCTTCGGGCGCGCCTGACCGTCCGCTTCGGCGTACGCGGCGGCGCGAGCGCGTCAGCTCACCCGTTCCGCCCGGTGGCGCACCGCGCGCATCCTGACCTCGGCGGGCAACCGGTCGAGGCCCGCCGAAGCCCGGGCGTGCTCCAGGGCCTCGGCCCGCAACCGGGCCAGCGTCTCGGCCGGTTGGGCGTGGGCGGCGAGCACGAGCCGGACCCGGGCCTCCGGGGCGGTGCGGCGTCCACGCAGCGTGACGCGCGCGCGGTCCACCCCGTCCATCGCCTCCGCCTCGGCGGCCAGCACGCCCTCCAGGGCCCGGCCGCGCAGCACCGCGCCCTCCCCCTCGCCGCTGGCGACCAGCACCTCGCGCAGGCGCCGCCGCCGCGCCTGGGCGAGCAGCCACCACAGCGCGAGCAGGACGATCAGCGCGAGGGCGGCGATGACGGTGGGCCACCACCAACCCTCGTCCCGCCAACGCCGCCGATCGTCATGGGTCAGCAACACGTCGTCGGGCCCGTCGAAGGGCCAGCTCCCGGGCAGGCCGAAGTTCCACCGGCGCGGCAGGTCGAGCCCGCCGACCAGGACGGCGGCCCCCAGCGCCAACAGGAGCAGCCCGGCCAGGCCGAGCAGCACCCGGTTGACGACCCGCACCCTGGAACGCCCCACCCGTACCGGCTTCGCCGCCATCTTCCGCCTCATCTCCTCGTCGGCCGGCGGACCTGGACCCGCAGCCCGGGGCGGCGCGCCAGGCCGAGCTGTCGGATGCCATCGTCCAGCGCGTGGTCCAGGTCGGCGCGCACCTCGTCGAGCTCCCGGAAGTGCGCCTGGGCCCGCACCCTGACCCGGCGTCGCCCCGCGTCCACCCGGACGGTCCGTACGCCGGGCACCTCCATGGCGCGGTCCCGCAGTACCAGCGCCGCCGCGGAGCGGTCGAGCCCGGCGCGCACCTGCGGGTCGGGGCGCATCGGGAGTACGCCGCGCCGGCCGGGGGTGAGCGCCAGGATGATCAGCCACAGGCCGAGGAGGACCGCGACGCAGGCTCCGGCCACGATCCAGGGGTCGTCCAGCGGGCGGGTGGCCAACTCGTCGCTGAGCCGGCGCCGCCAGCGCATCGCGCTCCGGTCGGCCCGTACCGCCGCCACGTCGTAGAGCAGCAGGCCGGCGGCGCCGAGCACGACCAGCGCGAGCAGCGCGGCGGGCAGCCGGCGGCTGGCCCAGAAGCGCCGCGCGCGCTCGTGCTCGCCGCGCGCGGGCGTGTACCTGGCGGCGGAGGCGCGCCGCTCCTGTCCGGTACCACCGTCCTCGCCCGCGTCGGCGTCGCCGTCCGGGCCCGCGAGGGTGGCGCCGCTGCCCGTGGGGTCCTTCTCCAGTAGCGGCAGTCGCCGGGGGGTCTCCGTGCCCGCGTCACCCGCCGCGCTGGCGCCGCTGGCCGCACGGGTCTCGCCCACCGGGCCCGCGTCGCCGGACCCACCAGCGTCGCTGGCCGCTTCGGGACCGCCCGGGGGCGTGGAGTCCGGGGCGCCGTCGGGCCGCCGCGCGGCGGTGTCCTCGCCCTCGCCGCCGGTGGAGCCCTCGCCGGCGGCTGGTTCGTCGTTGCTCACCGCGTCCTCCCCCGGCCGACGCCCGTCCGCTCCGGCGCGTGCAGGCGCTCGACCGTGACGGCCACGTCCCGTACGTCCATGCCCGCCAACGCCCTTACCCGTCCGCTCACCTGACGACGCACGGCGCCGCACTGGGCGCCGATGTCCGAGGGGTAGCCGAGTTCGACGGCGACCCGCACCCGGGCCTCGCCGCGCAGCCCGTCGCGGGCCGGCCGGTCGCGCACCGCGACGGCGGCCTGCGGTGGCTTGCCACCGGCCCCGCGTACCTCCCGCGCGTCACCGAGCGCCTCCCGGGCCGCCTGCGAAGCGATCTTCGCGATGACCCGGTCGGCGATCCGCGTCGAGCCGCGTTCACCCGATCGCACCACGCGGCCTCACCGCCGTCGGCCGTCGCGCTCGCGAGGGCGGAAGAAGTCGCCCAACTCCAGCTCTCCGTCGAGGAACTTGCCTGCCACGAACCCGATCAGGCCCAGCGCCGCCACCAGGAGAAAGGCCCCGAAGCCGCCGAAGTATCCGGCGAAGCCCAGTGCCATCCCGGCGGCCAGGCCGACCACGGCCATGCTCATCGTGTACTCCCTTGCCTCCACCGCGCCCGGTCGGTCCGGTCCGGCTACTGGAGCCGCGAGTCGGACTCGTCGTCCTGCTCGTCAGGCAGCTTCACATCACTTACCACGATGTTCACCTCGACCACCTCAAGGCTGGTCATCCGCTCGACCGCGGAGATGACATCCTCCCGCACGCCGCGCGTGACGTCGCCGATGGAGACGCCGTAATCCACCACGATCTCCAGGTCCAGCGCCGTCTGCACCTCGCCGACCTCGGCCTTGACGCCGCGCGTGACGGAGCGCCCGCCACCGGGTACCCGGTCCCGCACCGCCCCGAAGGTGCGCGCGAAGCCGCTGCCCATGGCGTGCACACCGGGCACCTCGCGGGCCGCCATGCCGGCGATCTTCTCCACCACGCCGTCGGCGATCGTCGTCTTGCCTCGGGACGCCGGGGGCCCGCCACCTCGGGGAGTCGAGGCTCCCGGGGCAGTCGCGCTTCCCGCCTGCTGCTTCTGTGCCGTGTCCGTCATCGCCCATGTCCCTTCCTGCGGAGCTTTCAGGGGAGCGGCCTGACCGTTCCTCATGTCACCGTAAGCGGGCGCGCGGCGAACCGCGCTCGGGACGTGGCAGTCGTGGGAACGCGCCGGCGGCGGGTGGGTCGCTGTCGGCCGGCGCGCCACGGTACGGCAGGGTGAACGGCAGCGGGCGACGGAGTGTCCGTACGGCGGGAAGGGTGGCGGGCCGTGGTGGCAGACGCGTTGGCACAGGCGGTACGGCAGCAGTTGGGGCTCGGCAGGCTGCTGCCGCTCGGCACGGAACACGACGGGGTGTGGGTGACGGAGCGGGCGGCCACGGCCGTGCTGCGCGCGGCGGCGGAGGAACTTCCCGAGGTCCGCGTGACCGCGCTGCACATCGACCTGCTGGCGCCCGACCAGGCGGCGGAGCCCACCGTTCCGGCGCCGCCGACCGCGCTGCGGCCGGGGCCGCTGCGGGTGGCGGGCGAGTTCCTCGCGGCGGCCGAGCAACCGCTGCCCACGTCGGCGGAGCGGCTGCGGGCGACCCTGTACGCGGCGGCCACCGACCGGCTCGGCCTGGTCGTCGGCGCCGTGGACCTCCAGGTCACGGGCCTGCTGGACGAGGCGCGGGCGGCACACGCCACGCAGCCGCCGGGCGGGGGCGGGCCGGCGGGCGAGGCGTCCGGCGGCGCCGGCCCGGCCGGCGCGGAGGGCCGCCTCGGGCCGCAGGCCGCCACGGAGCGGGCCCCGGCCGCCGCCCGCCCGGCGTCGGACGCCACGGTCGAGGGCCGGGTGGCCGGCGCCGTCGCGGCGGTGCCGGGGGTCGCCCGGCTCGCGCCCGCGCTCGGCGGTCTGACCCGCCCGGTACGGATCGAGGGCCCGCGCGCCGCCACCGAGGCCGAGACCCCGACGGCGACCGCCCCCGCGCCGGCCCGCCACGCGCAGGTGCAGGTGGCCGTGGCGGCGGGACACCGGGCGGTCGAGGTGGCCCGCGCCGTACGCGAACGGGCCCGCGCCGCCCTGCTGGCCGAGGCCCCGGGCACGGTGACGGTCGCGGTGCTGGTCACGGCCGTGGACGCGGCGGACACGGCGACCCGAGAGCGCCCGACGGACGGGCAAGGCCCGCAGAACCCCGAGGGCACCGAGAGCGCTGGGAGCACTGGGAGCGCCGAGAGCACGGCGGACCGGGCCTGAGGAGGCGGGCCCGGGACCCGTACCGAGCGAGCGCGACCGTCGGGCGGCCGGCGCGGCGGCTGTGGGCTATTCGGCCAGTTGGGCGAGGTCGCGCAGGCGGCGGCCCTGGGCGGCGCGCTCGGCCGCGCGCTGCTCGTCGAAGGTGCGGCCCGACGCGCCGCGCAGCAACGCCTTGGTCTCGATGACGGCGTCGCGCGGCGCGGCCAGCAGCGCGGCGGCCAGGTCCCGCGCGGTCGCCTCCAGCTCGGCGGCCGGCACCACGAGGTTGGCCAGCCCGGTCCGCTCCGCCTCCTCGGCGTGCACGAACCGACCGGTGGCGCAGATCTCCAGCGCGCGGGCGTACCCGACGAGGGAGACCAGCGGGTGGGTGCCCGCGAGGTCCGGCACCAGCCCAAGGCTCGTCTCGCGCATCGCGAACTGCGCGTCGTCGGCACAGATGCGCAGGTCACAGGCGAGCGCGAGCTGGAATCCGGCACCGATGGCATGTCCTTGGACCGCGGCTATGCTGACGATGTCGTTGCGCCGCCACCAGGTGAACGCCTCCTGGTAGGCGGCGATGGTCGCGTCGAGTTCCGCCTCGGAGCCGCGCCCCATGTCGACGAAGGACGGCTCGCCCTCGAAGCCCTCGGGGGTGAACGCCTGTCGGTCGAGCCCCGCGGAGAAGGACCTGCCCTCTCCGCGCAGCACCACGACGCGCACGGTGCCCGGCAGCAACCGCCCGGCCTCGACCAGGGCCCGCCACAGGGCGGGCGTCTGGGCGTTGCGCTTGGCCGGGTTGGTCAAGGTCACCGTGGCGATGGCGTCATCGACGGTCAGGCGTACGCCGTCCGTGTCGAGCAGGGTCACTGAAGCCTCCGGTCGGTCGGCAGCGGTCACTGCAGCCTTAAGTTAACTGCACAGTAACCACCGTGCCGACCGAACCATCGACCGGGTGCCGCCGACGACGTAACCGGTACGCCGCGGCGACGTGACGCGCGCTCGAACCTGGGACGGACACGCGCTGTGTGGGTCAGGTCGAGGCGGCTTTCTTCCCTCGTGTCGCTCCGCCGCGACCACGCAGCGTCACTCCGGACTCGCTGAGCATTCGATGGACGAAGCCGTAGGAACGGCCGGTCTCTTCGGCCAGCGCGCGAATGCTCGCACCGGAGTCGTACTTCTTCTTGAGGTCTGCCGCGAGCTTTTCGCGCGCGGCGCCGGTCACCCGGCTGCCCTTCTTCAGAGTCTCGGCCACCCGTGCCTCCTCATGGGAAGTGCGCTATGGGACTCTCATGATCACCCCTAGCCGCGCTCCTGGCCACCCATTCGACAAGGTCGGCGTGACCGGCTTGCCGGCGGCGAGCGGCCGAAAGGCCGCTGGAAGGCCGAATTCCGGATGTCGGCGCGCGTGCGGCCATTCGGAGTGCGCGGCGAAGCGGCAGGTCAGGGAGGGCACCAACGGGGCTCCCGACGATCGCCGAGCGCTACTCTGCGTGCGCACGCGCGGGTGGCGCCGGCACGCCGGGAGATGAGCCCTTCTCACCCAGATGAAGGATCACGTCTCGGCCGAATGATCCAGAACATCTGGATCAAGCGGCGGCACGCGCCCCGCGACGCCGGCCCGCGGGCGTCAGGCGAGGGCCACGAGGTCGGCGTAGTCCTGGCCCCACAGGTCCTCCACGCCGTCGGGCAGCAGGATGATGCGCTCGGGCTGGAGCGCGTCCACCGCGCCCTCGTCGTGGGTGACCAGGACGACCGCGCCGGTGAAGGTGCGCAGCGCGCCCAGGATCTCCTCGCGGCTGGCCGGGTCGAGGTTGTTCGTGGGCTCGTCGAGCAGCAGGACGTTGGCCGAGGAGACCACGAGCGTCGCCAGCGCGAGCCGGGTCTTCTCGCCGCCGGACAGGACGCGCGCGGGCTTGTCCACGTCGTCGCCGGAGAACAGGAACGAGCCCAGCGTCTTGCGGATGTCCACGAGGTCCAGGTCGGGCGCGGACGAGCGCATGTTCTCCAGGACGGTGCGGTCCGGGTCCAGCGTCTCGTGCTCCTGCGCGTAGTAGCCGAGCTTGAGGCCGTGGCCGGGGGTGACGGTGCCGGTGTCGGGCTTCTCGACGCCGGCGAGCAGCCGCAGCAGCGTGGTCTTGCCGGCGCCGTTGAGGCCCAGGATCACCACCCGCGAGCCACGGTCGATGGCCAGGTCGACGTCGGTGAAGATCTCCAGCGACCCGTACGACTTGGACAGGCCCTCGGCGGTCAGCGGGGTCTTGCCGCACGGCGCGGGGTCCGGGAAGCGGAGCTTGGCGACCTTGTCCGAGACCCGCACCTCGTCGAGGCCGGCGAGCAGCTTCTCGGCGCGGCGGGCCATGTTCTGCGCGGCCACCGTCTTGGTCGCCTTGGCGCGCATCTTGTCGGCCTGCGAGTTGAGCGCGGCGGCCTTCTTCTCGGCGTTGGCCCGCTCGCGCTTGCGGCGCCGCTCGTCGGCCTCGCGCTGGGCCTGGTAGAGCTTCCAGCCCATGTTGTAGATGTCGATGTGAGCGCGGTTGGCGTCCAGGTAGAAGACCTTGTTGACGACCGTCTCGACCAGTTGGACGTCGTGCGAGATGACGATGAAGCCGCCGCGGTAGGTCTTGAGGTAGTCGCGCAACCAGACGATCGAGTCGGCGTCGAGGTGGTTGGTCGGCTCGTCCAGGAGCAGCGTGTCGGAGTCGGAGAAGAGGATGCGGGCCAGTTCGACGCGGCGGCGCTGACCGCCGGAGAGCGTGTGCAGGGGCTGGCCGAGCACGCGGTCGGGCAGCCCGAGGCTGGCGGCGATCGTGGCGGCCTCGGCCTCGGCGGCGTAGCCCCCCTTGGTGAGGAACTCCGTCTCCAGGCGCTCGTACCGCTTCATCGCCTTCTCCCGGGTGGCGCCCTGGCCGCCGGCCATCCGCTCCTCGTTCTCGCGCATCTTGCGCAGCACGACGTCGAGGTCGCGGGCGGAGAGGATGCGGTCGCGGGCGAGCACGTCCAGGTCGCCGGTGCGCGGGTCCTGCGGGAGGTAGCCGACGTCTCCGGAGCGGGTGATGGTGCCGGCGGCGGGGGTGCCCTCGCCGGCGAGGCACTTGGTGAGCGTGGTCTTGCCAGCGCCGTTGCGGCCGACGAGGCCGACACGGTCGCCCTTGGCGATACGGAACGAGGCGGACTCGATGAGAACTCGGGCGCCTGCGCGCAGCTCAAGGCCGGTGGCGGTGATCACGGGGAAGACTCCAGGGCGGAATACGGACGGCGGAAGGGACAGGCGCGCAACCACGACCGCACGCGGCGCACCGGGCGACGGCGGCGGACGGCGCACCCCAGCGACGAAGGCGGGGCCGGGCGGAAGCCGTCTAGTGCGCAAGGAGAATGGCCATGCCGTCCACTGTAGCGGTGCGCGGCAAGTGCTTTACCGGGGGTAGGACGGGAACGCGCCGCTCCCGGCGTTGTCGTACCCCGGTGCCAGACTGTGAAGCGCACCACAGTCATGAGGCGCTTCGCGCCGCCGCCCCAGCGCCCTGGAAGCACCAGCACCCGGAAGGTGATCACCATGGCAGCCACCGCCACCGGCCGCCCGACGCTCTACCCGACCCTCCTCTACCGCGACGCCCAGGCCGCCATCGCACAGCTCACGACGGCCTTCGGCTTCACCAGGCAGGCGGTGTACGAGGGGGACGGCGGCGTGGTCCTGCACGCCGAACTGGCCTACGGCAACGGCACGGTGATGCTCGGCTCCCGGCGCACCGAGGGCGCGTTCGCCAGGGCGATGGCGGACGCCGGGCCGGCCGGGATCTACGTGGTCGTCGAGGACACGGACGCGCACCACGCGCGGGCCCGGGAGCACGGCGTCGAGATCCTCATGCCGCCCACGGACCAGGCGCACGGCTCGCGGGACTACATGGCGCGCGACATCGAGGGCAACGTCTGGAGCTTCGGCACGTACGCCCCGGCCACGGCCGGCTGACGCCCGCGCCCGCGCTCACGCACGACCGCCCGCGCACGACCGGTCGGGCCGCCCCGGCCGGGCCGGCCGTGCGCGAGCGGGGCCGGCGGCCCGCGGCGGTCAGGTGGTTATCCGGCGCCGGGAGCGTCGGTGAGGACGGCCCCGCCCTCCAGCATCCGTTCGACCGCGTGGGCCGGGTCCACCAGCGCCTCCGGGGTGTGGATGCCGGGCGGTACGGGGGCGCCGCGCAGCGCGAGCAGCCGCTCGACGCCGAGCGCCATGCCGAGCGCGGTCAGGGGGCGCTGCCCCGCCGCGTGGGTGAGGTAGCGGCCCGTGCGGAGCGGCGCGCCGCCCGGGGCGGCGCCCTCGATGTCGATGCGGACCTCCAGGGAGGCGGGGCCGCCGCGGCGGCGGCCCGTGGAGGCGCCGACGGCGAAGGCGAAGTGGACGTTCGGCGCGTCCGTCGCGTGGGCGATGCTCGGCACGTCGAGGATGGCGATGTACTCGCCGGGCACGGCGGCCCCGTCGGAGGCGATCACCTCCGCCCGCGCGTCGGGGGCGGGGAGCCAGGTGAACACGCCGTCGCGGCGCACCAGGGCCGCGGAGGTGGTGGCGGACCAGCGTTCCAGGTCGGCCATGCCGGCCGGCCCGCCGGTGTCCCGCTCGTCCAGTACGGCGCCGATCCGGACGGCGTCGACCCGCTCGAACTCCCGGGCCAGGTGGGAGACCGCCAGCGTGAGGGCGCCGGCGCACCAGTGGCTGGCCAGCAGGATGGGCGCGGCACCGGTGTTCTGGGCCCCCATGACGACCTCCGGCGCGATGTCCACCGGGCCGCTGGAGACGCTGAGGTAGGGCAGCCCGCGCCGCTGGGCGTACCGCAGCCCGTGCAGGCGCTCGTCCCACAGCGCGGCGACGACCGCCGAGTAGCTCTCGTCGGCCGGGCGTCCGAGGTCGCCGCGCGTCAGGTCCACGCGGACGGCGGTGGCGGCGCCGAGCCGGTCGGCCACCCGCCGCGCGCGGTCCAGGTCCCGGCCCGCGATCGTCAGCGGCAGCGTCGGGTACCACCGCCGCAACAAGGCGGCCGTCTCCGTCCCCGCCTGCCCCGATCCACCCAGCATCAACACCGATCGCTGTTCCATCAGTGGCCTCCCAGCCCTAAGTTACATTTCGTAGCTTACATTTTGTAGCTAGACTGGGCCGCAGACGCAAGGAGGGAGCCATGGCCACATCACCGACCCGGCTGTCCAAGCAGGCCAGGCGGGAGCAACTGCTCGACGCGGCGCTCGGGCTCGTACGCGCCCGCGGCGCCGACGGCCTGACGCTGGTCACCCTCGCCGAAGCGGCCGGGGTGAGCAGGCCGATCGTGTACGACCACTTCGGCACCCGCGCCGGGCTGCTGCTCGCGCTCTACCGGCGACTGGACGAGCGGCATCGCGCGGCGTCGACCCGGGCGTTGGCGGCTGCCGCACCGACCGCCGAGGCGATCGCCGACGTCCTGAGCGCCGCGTACTTCGCCTGCGCCACCGACATGCCGGAGTTCGCGGCCGTCTCCGCCGCGTTGAAGGGCGACCCGGAGATGGAGGCGGCGCGGCACGAGATGCTGGAGAGCTACACGCGGGCGATGGCCGACGCGTTCGCCCCGCACTCCGGGCTGGCCCCGGAGGCGATCCAGCTCCGCTGCGTCGGCCTGCTGGGCGCGGCCGAGGCGCTGGCCACCGAGCTGAACCGGGGGCGGACCACCGCCGCCGAGGCCACCGCCGCGCTGGCCGACCTGATCGCGGGCGGCCTCACCGGCGACGCCACCGACCGCTAGCAGGCGCCGCGCGTCGGGGCGCGGCAACGCGAAGCGCCCGCCGGCCGGGTTGGTCGGCGGGCGGGCGCGGTTCTCGGGGCGGCCTACGGCTCACGGCTCGCTGAGCCGCCGGGCCGCTACCGGCCGTGCCTCGGCGCGGACGGGCGCGGGCGGCGAGCCGGGATGGCCAGAGCCGGGCGGTGGGCCGGGGTGGCCGGGCGTGAGCCGTGAGCCCAGGTGGCCGGTCCCGGGCCCGGTCGGTTGGGCTGACGGGACCGGGCCGGCCCCCTCACGTACCGCCCGTGTGCACCTGGAAGGCGGCGCGCCGCACCGCCTTGGCCAGGGCCGGGTCGGGGTGGGCGGCGGCCAGGGCCACCAGCACCTGGACCGTGCGCGGGTGGCCGACCTCGCGGACCTCGGCCAGCAGCGCGGGAACCGTGCCCTGGACGGCCGATTCGAGGTGGCGCACCAACAGTCTTATCTCGCCGTGGTCGGCGATCGCCGCCGCCGTGTCCACCCAGAGCCAGGTGGCCTCCTCGCGGGTGAGCACCTCAAGGGTGTCCTCCGGGTCGGCGCCCTCCTGTTCGGCGAGCCAGAGCAGGGCGTAGGGCCGCAGCCGGGACTCGTCCACGGCGGCGCGCACCGCGGGCTCGGCCGGGGCGCCGACCACCCGCAGCGCCTCGAAGGCGAGCCCGCGCAGCAGCGCGTCGTCGCCGCGCGCCGCGTCGAGCAGTTCGGTGACCGCGCTGCCCACCGGGCGGGCGGCGAGCCAGGCGCGGTACTCGGCGCGGGCCGGGCCCGGGGTGAGCTGGGCGCAGCCGCGCAGCATGTCCTCGGCGGGCTGCTCGATGTTGCCGGCGGGGCTCTGGGCGGCGACGCAGATCTGCTCCAGCTTGACCCACACCGCCCAGTTGCCGAGCGCGGTCAGCTCGGCCTCGCGGTCCTCCACGGCGTCGGCGTCGCGCACGACGAGCGCGTCGACCTCGGCGAGCCCGCCCAGCGCCCAGGTCAGCAGCGACTCGGGGACCTCACAGGCGGACGCGCCCGCGCCGGTCCCCTCCCCCGCCGCCGCCTCCGCGGCACTCGGCGGGGCGGCCGTGGCCAGGTCGAGGCCGGCGTGCGGGCCGGGCAGCGGCTCGGGCGGGGCGGCCAGGCGAGGGCCCGGCTCGGCGGCGCCGCGCTGCGGGGCACGCTGGCCGTAGGGGACCTCGCAGCGCTCCGTACGCAGCTCCGCGACCCGCTTGCGCAACAGGTCGAGCAGGGCGGGGAAGCCCACGGGGCCCGCCGAGAGCTGCAACAGCGAGAGCAACTGCGGCACGGCCTCGATGACTTCGGCCACGGCGGCCGGAGTGGCCTCCGCGTCGGCCCGGCCGCGCGGGCCCCGGTCGTCCGGCAGCCAGGGGTGGGCGATGGACCAGGCGTCGAACAGCGCGACCCAGCCGCGGAGCACGGCCGAGTCGTCGCGGTCCCAGGCGCGCAGCCGCCAGCCCGCCCGGGCGGCGCCGCCGTGCAACTCGATCAGGCCGGCGAGGCGGGCCCGGTCCCAGTCGGTACGTACCTGAGCGGGCGTCAGGCCGAGGGCCGTGGCCGCGCGGTCGGCGGCCACGTCGGACAGGGCGCCGTACGCCCCTGGCCGCAGCGCCGCGTCACCGTTCGGCTCGGCGGCGGCCCAGCGGGCGACGCGGGCGGCACCGGCGAGCGAGGCCCGTGCCTGGCGGGCAAGTTCCGCGGGTGGCGGGGTGCCCTCCGGTGGTCGTGGAGCGGGGCGGGTGCCGCGCTGCGGCACTGCCCGGCGGGCACCGGCGATCGGCCGGTGGGGGACGAGTCGGAGTCGGGAGTCGCGCGGGGTACGGGACGTCACAAGAGCAGTCTTGCCCCTGACGGCCCGAAAACCCAATCGGTGGTCATCCGGCCGCGTTCCCGCAACGGGTGTGGCGGTTGGGGCGGATGAGCCGCCTCCCTGGGCCGTATGGGCGTCGGCCGATCCGAACGCCCGCGCGAGCCGAACACGGCCGTGGCACGAAAGTCGGGCGAGCGCGGCATGGCGGCCAGGTGAAGGGCGGGCGTCGGCCGCGCTCGGGCGCGCCCTGCCGAGGCCCACGGCGGGGCGCCCGGCCGGCGGGCCCGTCGCGGGAGGGGGCGCTCAGACCAGCGGGGTGAGGAAGCGGCGCAGCGCCTCCTCGTACCCGACGGGGTCGGCGTTCCACATCGCCGCGTGCGGGGCGCGCGGCACGCTGCGCAGGGTGACCAGGTCCGGGCGGCGCTCGGCGAGGGCGCGGGAGCCGGCCCAGGGGGCCAGGTGGTCGTCGGGCCCGTGCACGATCAGCGTGGGGACCTCAAGGCGGCCCGCGTCGGCCAACTCGGCGAAGTGCTCCGCGTGCAGGGACGCGCGGCCCTGCGCGGCGCGCACCACGAGCGGCAGCAGCGCGGCCGGCGTGCCACGGGCGACGGCGATGGCGCGCAGCGTGGCCTGCCAGTCGAGCACGGGCGAGTCGAGGACCAGGCCGCTGATCAGGTGGCGCAGGGGCGAGTGCGCCGCGGTGTGCAGGGCCATCGAGGCGCCGGTGGACCAGCCGTGGAGCACGACGCGCCGCGCGCCGCGCTGTGCCGCGTAGGCGACGGCCGCGTCGAGGTCGCGCCACTCGGTGTGGCCCAGGTGGCTCACCCCGTCGGGTGACGGGGGCGCCCCGGCGTCCCCGCGGTAGGACACGTCGAGCACCGGGAGTTGCTTGTCGTGCAGGAACCCCAGGACGACCAGCGGGTGCTCGCGGGTGCCACCCAGGCCGTGCACGGTGATCACCCAGGTGTCGCGGGCGGCCGGCACGTACCAGGCGGGGAGCGCGCCGAGTTCGCCCGGGACCTCCACGTCCTCGTAGGCGAGGCCGAGCGCCTGGCCGGGGTCGCCCGCGTACACCTGGGGCGTGAACCAGACGCGCGCGCCCGGCTCCAACGTGCCGCGGGTGACCGATTCCAGGCGGCGCACGACGCAGTCGGCGGGGTGCGGCGCGCCCTCGACGACGGGGCCGACGGCGGCGTGGCAGCCGTCGCCGGTCAGCCCGTACGTCCCGGGGCGCTGGGAGGCCAGGGTGCGGGTCAGGGTGACCTGGCCGGCGGCGGTCGAGTGCACGGTGAGCCTGGGCTCGCCGGGCAGCGGGCGGTCGGGGGTCAGGGCGGCACCGCTGGCGTACCGGCCGGCCAGCACGGCCGTCCCGGCACCCAGCACGGTGGTGGCGGCGACGGCCGCCGCGGTACGCGGGCGCATCCTCCCCAGTGTGGGCGGGGAGCGGCGCGCCGGCCAGTGGGCACCCGTCCGCCGGGTGAGCCGCCACCCGGCCCCGGGCGCCGGGGCCGGGCGCGCGCCCGTGGCCGGGCCGGCGTCAGGCGGGCGGCGCGCCGGCTGGTCCGGGGGGCTGGCCGTAGCCGCGCAGGCGGTCGGTGGCCTCGTCGAGCTGTGCGGCGGTGAGCAGCGCGGGGGCGCGGCCGGGGACGGCAGCGGCGGCCAGCCAGACCTGGCACATCCACTCCAGTTGGGCGGTGTGCTCGTACGCCCGGCGCAGGGTGTCCGCGTAGACGACCGTGCCGTGGTTGCGCAGCAGGCAACCGGTGCGGTCGCGGAGGGCGGCGAGCACGTGCCGGGCGAGTTCGTCGCTGCCGTAGAGGGCGTACGGGGCGACGCGGACGGGGCCGCCGAGCGCGCCGGCCATGTAGTGGACGGCGGGCAGTTCCGTGACGAGCGTGGAGACGGCGGTGGCGTGCACGGCGTGCGTGTGCACGATGGCGCGGGCGTCGGTGGCGCGGTAGATCGCGAGGTGCAGCGGGAGTTCGCTGGTGGGGCGCAGGTGGCCGACGCGCACGCGGCCGTCGAGGTCGACGGCGACCAGGTCCCGGGGGCCGAGCGCGTCGTACGGCACACCGCTCGGGGTGACGAGGACGGTGTCGCCCACCCGCGCCGAGACGTTGCCCGACGTGCCGACGACCAGGCCGTCGCGCGTGCTGCGCCGGGCCGTGGCCACCACCTCGCGCCAGGCCGGCGCGAGCGTCGCGGGGTCCGGGACGGCGCCCGCGGCCCGCCGCTCGTGCCGCTCGTCCCACTCGTCCCCGACGCCTCGCTCGTCCGTCTCCCGTGCCATGGGCCACCTCCGGGCCCGATCCTGTCAGGCCCCCTCGCGCCGCGCGCCGGCCGGTGGGCGAGGGGGCCGGCCGAGCCGTCCCGTCGGGTCGTCACGGACGGTGCGGAAGGCTGCTCCGTACGGGTTACGGGAGAACAGAAACGGGAGATCGGATGTCCGTCACATGTACAACGGATTGAGGTCCGCCGCAGGCCGCTCGCACGCCGCTGACCTGCGACGTTGGACGGCCAACGAGGAGGTGTGAGCATGTCCCCGCCACACCCCCCGGGCCACGTCACCGCGATGCCCTACCTAGTTCACCTTCTGTTCACTCTTCGTACCTACGGTCGCCGGGACGTTGCTCCCTCAACGATTGCCTGGGTGAATGGAACACATCACGCTTCTCATCGGGATCGTGATCATCACGGCCTTGGTGTTCGACTTCACGAACGGCTTCCACGACACGGCCAACGCCATGGCCACCACCATCTCGACGGGGGCGCTGCGGCCCAAGACCGCGGTGGCCATGTCGGCGGTACTCAACCTCGTCGGCGCGTTCCTGTCGGTGGAGGTCGCCAAGACCATCTCCGGCGGCATCATCGACGAGGGGTCCGGCATCCAACCGGAAGTCATCTTCGCCGGTCTGGTCGGCGCAATCGTCTGGAACCTGCTGACCTGGCTCGCCGGGTTGCCCTCCAGTTCCTCCCACGCCCTCTTCGGCGGCCTCATCGGCGCCACCCTGGTCTCCGTCGGCATGGACGGGGTCAACGGCGACGCGGTCGTCATGAAGGTCCTCATCCCCGCGGTCGCCGCCCCGCTGGTGGCCGGCGTCGCCGCCCTCGTCGCCACCCGGCTCACCTACCGCATCGCCCGCGACCGCGACCCGCGGGACACCGCCAAGGGCTACCGCGCCGGACAGATCGCCTCGGCCGCCCTGGTCTCGCTGGCACACGGCACCAACGACGCGCAGAAGACGATGGGCGTCATCACCCTGGCCCTGGTCACCGGCGGCGTCGTCGCGCCCGCCTCCGACCCGCCGATGTGGGTCATCGTCTCGGCCGGTGTGGCCATCGCGCTCGGCACCTACCTCGGCGGCTGGCGCATCATCCGCACCATGGGCAAGGGCCTCACCGACATCCAGCCGCCGCAGGGCTTCGCCGCCCAGACCGGTGCCGCGACCGTCATCCTGGCCTCCTCGCACCTCGGCTTCGCGCTCTCCACCACCCAGGTCTGCTCCGGCTCCGTGATGGGCTCGGGCCTCGGCCGCAAGGGCGGCGTGGTGCGCTGGTCCACCGCCGGCCGGATGGTCATCGCCTGGGGCCTGACGCTGCCGGCCGCCGGCCTCGTCGCCGGCGCCGCCGCCCTCCTCGCCGACCAGGGCGACTGGGGCGTGACCACGGTCGCCGTGCTGGCCGTCATCGCCTGCGGCGCCATCTGGCTGGCCTCGCGCCGCAAGCCGGTCGACCACACCAACGTCAACGACGTCGAGGACGCCCCGGCTCCGGCCGCCGCGGCCGTCGCCGCGGACGCGACCGTCCCCGCCACGGCGGACGCCGCCGCCGAGCCGGTCGGGATCGTGACCGCCGCGGTGCGCAGCGTCGCCCCGCCGCCCACCGAGGCGGCCCTCGCCCAGGCGGCCAGCGACACGGCGCCGCAGCCTGCCGCTCCCGGGGACCCGTCGGCGACCGCAGCCGACTCGCTGCCGGCGCAGCCGACCGGCGCCGAGCGCGAGGCGCGCGGCGCCGCGCCGACCACCGCCACACCCGCCACTTCGGCCGCCGCGCCCGCCAAGGCCACGGTCTAGCAGCGGCCGGCCCCGTCCCTCCGTACGGGGCCCGGGTACGCGCCTCGCGCCCGAGCCCCGTACGACGCGGCAGTACCGCCCCGACGACAAGGAAGCAGTGCCATGAACATCGACTGGGCCGCACTCGGCCAGGTCTTCGGCGTGAGCCTGGTGGTGACCGTCGCCATGGTGGGCGTCTTCACGCTCGGCATCGTCGGCACCTCCGCCAAGCCCTCCCGCGACGCGGCCACGGGCGCCGCCGGCACGGCCGGTGGTTCCGGTGCGCTGGCCCGCTCCGGCGCGTACGCCTGCTTCGCGCTGTGCGCGGCGGCGGTGGCGTACGGGATCTATCTGATCGTCGCCTGAGCCCGGAGTTCGTAGCTCGTAGTTCCTCGCCTGGGGCGGTCGCCGCCGCGGGCGCCTCGCCCCGGGCGGGCGGTGCCGTGTGGACACGGCGCCGCCCGCCCGGGGTGCGTGCGTGGCGTGCGGCGCGCGGGGCGGGCGTGCCTCGGCTCGGGCGCGCCGCGCGCGATGGGCCGTCCCGTCGCAGGTCAACGGCGAGTTGACGGGTCTTCCCGGGCCGTGGTGGACTGCCGGAGCCAAACGGCGACAGCAGAGGAAGCCGGTGTGAGTCCGGCGCGGTCCCGCCACTGTCACCGGGGAGCGCTCCCCCAGCGCATGGTCACGGCTCGCACACGGCGGGCTGGAAGGCCGGGGTGCGGCGTCGATCCGGGAGCCAGGAGACTCTCGCCGCCGATCACGTCGAACCAGGGCGCGGACCCTGAGTGAGGACACACCGCCATGGCCTGCTGCCGTCCAGCGCCCTTCGCCCTGCCCCCGTCGCCACGTCGCCGCCGCCCCTTCGGGCCACGGCGACCCGGCGCGGCCCTCCCCCTTCGAGGCGCGACGGCGAACTGACCCATGCGTACCGATCATGTTGCGTACGCCTGCGGTGCCGTCCTCGGCTTTCTGGGCGACCGTGCCGTCGGCGATCCGCGCCGGGGCCACCCGGTGGCCGCCTTCGGGCGCGCCGCCGGCGCCGTGGAGCGACGGTTGTGGCGCGACGACCGGGGCCGCGGGGCCCTGCACACCGCCGTGTGCGCCGGCGGCACGGTGCTCGCCGGGGCGCTGCTGGCACGCGCCGCGCGCCGCCCGGCCACCGGTCGGCCCGCGCGCCCGGCCACGACGCTGGGCGGCATCGCCGCCGAGACGGCGCTGACCGCCGCCGCCACCTGGGCCGTGCTCGGCGGCACCACGCTCGGGCGGGAGGCCCGGGTGATCGGCGCCGCGCTCGCGGCGGCGGACGTCGACGCGGCCAGGGACGCGCTGCCGCGACTGTGCGGGCGCGATCCGCAGGCCCTGGACACCCAGCAGATGGCGCGGGCGGTCGTGGAGTCGGTCGCCGAGAACACCTCGGACGCGGTGGTCGGCGCCCTGGTGTGGGGCGCGGCCGGCGGTGTGCCGGGGCTGCTCGGCTTTCGCGCGGTGAACACGCTGGACGCGATGGTGGGGCACCGCTCGCCGCGCTACCGCAAATTCGGCTGGGCCTCGGCCCGGCTCGACGACGTGGTCGGCTGGCCCGGCGCCCGGCTCACGGCGGCGCTGGCCGTGCTCGCCGGGCCGGACCCGCGCGGCGCCTGGGCCGTCGCCCGGCGCGACGCCGGCAGCCACCCGAGCCCCAACGCGGGCCCGGTGGAGGCCGCGTTCGCCGGCGCCCTCGGCGTGCGGCTCGGCGGCACCCTCGCGTACGCGGGCCGCGTCGAGCACCGGCCGGTGCTGGGCGCTAAGAACCGGCCGGTCGAGGTGGCCGACATCGAGCGCGCCGTACGGCTCTCGCGCCGGGTGAGCACGCTGGCCCTGGCGGTAACCGTCGCCGGGCGACTGGCGTACGGCGCCGCCACCATGGGCACGCACCAGGGGAACCGATGAGGGGGACGGGACGCATGGGCGGTGGGTTGCTGGTCGCCGGGACGACGTCGGACGCCGGCAAGAGCGTCGTGACGGCGGGCATCTGCCGTTGGCTGACGCGCCGGGGCGTCAGGGTCGCGCCGTTCAAGGGGCAGAACATGTCCCTCAACTCCTTCGTCACCCGCGACGGCGCGGAGATCGGGCGGGCGCAGGCGATGCAGGCGCAGGCCGCCCGCGTCGAGCCGACCGCGCTGATGAACCCCGTACTGCTCAAGCCCGGCAGCGACCGCTCCAGCCAGGTCGTGCTGTTGGGCAAGCCGGTAGGCGAGCTGAGCGCGCGCGGCTTCTTCGGGGAGCGGGCCCCCGGCGCCCAGGACCCGAGCCCGGTGCCCGGCGGGCGGCAGGCACTCTTCGAGCCGGTCGTGGCCTGCCTTGAGGAGCTGCGGCGCACGCACGACGCGGTGATCTGCGAGGGCGCCGGCAGCCCCGCGGAGATCAACCTGCGCCGCACCGACATCGTGAACATGGGCATCGCCCGGGCCGCCCGCCTGCCGGTGGTGGTGGTCGGGGACATCGACCGGGGTGGCGTCTTCGCCCAGTTCTTCGGCACCACCGCGCTGCTGGCGCCCGAGGACCAGGAGTTGATCGCCGGCTATCTGGTCAACAAGTTCCGCGGCGACGTCACCCTCCTCGAACCGGGCCTGGAGATGCTGCGCGGGCTCACCGGCCGCCGCACCTTCGGCGTCCTGCCGTACGCGGCCGGCCTCGGCATCGACGAGGAGGACGGGCTGCGGGTCTCGCTGCGCGGCGCCGTCCGCGAGGCGCCCGTCGCCCCGCCGGTCGGCGACGACGTGCTGCGGGTCGCGGTGTGCGCCGTGCCGCTGATGTCCAACTTCACCGACGTGGACGCGCTCGCGGCCGAACCGGGCGTGCTCGTACGGTTCGTCGACCGGCCCGCCGAGTTGGCCGACGCCGACCTCGTCGTGGTGCCCGGCACTCGTGGCACCGTGCGCGCCCTGGCCTGGTTGCGCGAGCGCGGGCTCGCCGACGCGCTGGTCCGGCGCGCCGCCGACGGCCGGCCCGTGCTCGGCATCTGCGGCGGCTTCCAGGCGCTGGGCGAACGCATCGAGGACGAGGTCGAGTCGCGGGCGGGCACCGTCACGGGGCTTGGGCTGCTGCCGGTGCGGGTGCGCTTCGCGCGCGAGAAGACGCTGGCCAGGCCGGTCGGCGAGGCCCTGGGCGAGCGCGTGGAGGGGTACGAGATCCACCACGGGGTCGCGGAGGTCGGCGGAGGCACGGCGTTCCTCGACGGCTGCCGGGTCGGCTCCGTGTGGGGCACGCACTGGCACGGCTCGCTGGAGAGCGACGGCTTCCGGCGCGCGTTCCTGCGCGAGGTGGCCGACGCGGCGGGCCGGCGCTTCGTCCCGGCGCCCGACACCTGTTTCGGGGCGCTGCGCGAGGAGCAGCTCGACCGGCTCGGCGACCTGATCGAGGAGCACGCCGACACCGACGCGCTGCTGCGCCTCATCGAGCAGGGACCGCCCGCGGGGCTGCCCTTCGTCCCCCCGGGCGCCCCCGCGTCCCCCACCCTCGTACCGACCGACGGCGCCGACCGGACTGGCCGCGCTGACCGTACTGACGATGGGATGCCCGCGCCGCGTCAGGCCGCCGCGCCACCGGCCCCACCAGCACCTCCCGGGCCGCGCGCGCCGCAGGCCGCGCCGTCCGTCGAGCACCCCCGCGAGCGCGGGGTCCAGGCCGATCCGGTGGCGCGGGCCGCCACCGACGGCGCACCCCGCCGAAGCACCACCCGCGAAAGGGGCACCAGCTGATGACCTCGGCCACCTACCCGTTCACCGCCGTCGTCGGCATGGCCGACATGCGGCTCGGCCTGCTGCTCAACGCCGTATCGCCCGCGATCGGCGGCGTGTTGGTGCGCGGCGAGAAGGGCACCGCCAAGTCGACCATGGTGCGCGGCATCGCCTCGCTGCTGCCCACCATCGAGACCGTCCCCGGCTGCCGGTTCTCCTGCGACCCGGCCGCGCCCGACCCGGGCTGCCCGGACGGCCCGCACGAGCCGGGCACCGGCGCCACCCGGCCCTCGCGCCTGGTCGAGCTGCCCGTCGGCGCCTCCGAGGACCGTTTGGTCGGCGCGCTCGACATCGAGCGGGCGCTCGCGGACGGCGTGAAGTCCTTCGAACCGGGCCTGCTCGCGGACGCCCACCGCGGCATCCTCTACGTCGACGAGGTCAACCTCCTCCACGACCACCTGATCGACCTGCTGCTCGACGCCGCCGCCATGGGCTCCTCGTACGTGGAGCGCGAGGGCGTCTCCGTACGGCACGCCGCGCGGTTCCTGCTCGTCGGCACCATGAACCCGGAAGAGGGCGAGCTGCGCCCGCAGTTGCTGGACCGGTTCGGGCTGACCGTGGAGGTCGCGGCCTCCCGCGAGCCCGACGAGCGGGTCGAGGTGGTGCGGCGTCGGCTCGCCTACGAGGAGGACCCGGCCGGCTTCGTCGCCCGCTGGGCCGAGGACGAGGCCGAGCTGCGCGCGCGCATCGCGGCGGCCCGAGCGCTGCTGCCGAGCGTCGTGCTCGGCGACGGGGCGCTGCGCCAGATCGCCGCCGTGTGCGCGGCGTTCGAGGTCGACGGGATGCGCGCGGACATCGTGACGGCGCGCACCGCCACCGCGCTGGCCGCCTGGGCCGGCCGTACCGAGGTGACCACCGAGGACGTACGGCAGGCCGCGCTGCTTGCCCTGCCGCACCGCCGGCGCCGCAACCCCTTCGACGCGCCGGGCCTGGACGAGGACAAGCTCGACGAGATCCTCGACGCCTACCAGCCGGAGGCCGAGGGCCAGGCTCCTGAAGAGGGAGACGGTGAGGGGGGCGACGACGACACTGACCCTGACGGCCCTGATGGTCCCGACGGCCCCGGCGGTGGCCGCTCCCCCGACGACGGGCCGCCACGGGACGGCGACGGCCAGGGCTCCGGGCCCGAACAGCCCGCCGAGCAACCGCCGGTGCCGGAGCAGCGCACGGACGACGCGGCACGGCCGGAGGCCCCCGAGGCCGACCCGCACCAGGCCCCGGCCACCGGCGAGGGCGGCGAGGGGCAGGGCGTGGACGCGCGGGGCGCGGCGCCGGAGCGGCCCGCCGTGGCCGCCGGCGAGCCGTTCGCCGCGCGCATGCTGAACGTGCCGGGACTCGGCGAGGGCGCGGCCGGCCGGCGCTCGCGGGCCCGCACCGCGCACGGGCGCACCACCGGCTCGCGCCGCCCACACGGGGCGCTGGGCAAGCTGCACCTGTCGGCGACGGTCCGGGCCGCGGCCCCGCACCAGCGGGCCCGGGGGCGCACCGGGGCGGGTCTGCTGCTGCGCCGCGACGACCTGCGCGAGGCCGTGCGCGAGGGCCGCGAGGGCAACCTCGTGCTGTTCGTCGTGGACGCCTCCGGGTCGATGGCCGCGCGGCAGCGGATGAGCGCCGTCAAGGGCGCGGTGCTGTCGCTGCTGCTCGACGCCTACCAGCGGCGGGACAAGGTCGGCCTGGTCACCTTCCGGGGACGGGGCGCGGAGTTGGCGCTGCCACCGACGTCGTCCGTGGACGCGGCGGCGGCCCGGCTGGAGAAACTGCCCACCGGCGGCCGCACGCCGCTGGCCGCCGGGCTGCTCAGCGCCCGCGAGGTGCTGCGGGTCGAGCGGCTGCGGGACCCCTCGCGGCGCCCGCTGCTCGTGGTGGTGACCGACGGCCGGGCCACCGGCGGCAGCCAGCCGGTGGCCCAGGCCACCCGCGCGGCGCGGCTGCTCGCGGCCGACGGCGTGGCCTCGGTGGTCGTGGACTGCGAGTCGGGGATGGTGCGCCTGGGCCTCGCGGCGCAGCTCGCCGGCGAACTGCGCGGACCCGCGGTGACCTTGGACGAGTTGCGGGCGGACAGCGTCACGGCGCTGGTCCGCGGGGCGCGTGCGGCGCGCGACGGCGCCCCCGCACGGGCCCGGCAGGGCGAACGAACCACGACCGAGGACGGGCCCCGACACCGGGGCGCGCGGCCGGGGCGACGGACCGACATCACGGAGAGGGTCGCGTAAATGCCACAGGGAAAGCCTTCGATGGTGCCCGACGACGGGCTCACCACGCGCCAGCGCCGCAACCGGCCACTGGTGTTCGTGCACACCGGCGTCGGCAAGGGCAAGTCGACGGCCGCCTTCGGGCTCGCGCTGCGGGCCTGGAACCAGGGCTGGCCGATCGGGGTGTTCCAGTTCGTGAAGTCCGCCAAGTGGAAGGTGGGCGAGGAGCGGGCGCTGCGCGTGCTCGGCGACTCCGGCGAGGGCGGCACCGTCGCCTGGCACAAGATGGGCGAGGGCTGGTCGTGGGTCCAGCGCGACCTGGCCTCCAGCGAGGAGGCGGCGCGCGAGGGCTGGGAGCAGGTCAAGCGCGACCTCGCGGCCGAGACGTACCAGCTCTACGTGCTGGACGAGTTCGCGTACCCGATGCACTGGGGCTGGGTGGACGTCGACGAGGTGGTCGCCACGCTGCGGGACCGGCCCGGCACCCAGCACGTCGTGATCACCGGGCGCAACGCCCCGCAGCCGCTGGTGGACTTCGCCGACCTGGTCACCGACATGTCCAAGGTCAAGCACCCGATGGACACCGGGCAGAAGGGCCAGCGGGGCATCGAGTGGTGACAGGCACGACCTCCGTCCCCCGCCTGGTCATCGCCGCGCCCTCCTCGGGCAGCGGCAAGACGACCGTCGCGACCGGGCTGATGGCGGCCTTCGCGGCGAGCGGCCTGGCCGTCTCGCCGCACAAGGTCGGCCCGGACTACATCGACCCCGGCTACCACGCGCTGGCCACCGGCCGCCCCGGCCGCAACCTGGACGCGTACCTGTGCGGGCCGCAGGCGCTGCCGGGGTTGTTCGGGCACGGCGCGCGCGGCGCGGACCTGGCCGTGGTCGAGGGCGTGATGGGCCTGTACGACGGGGCCGCGCACCAGGGCGAGTTGGCCTCCACGGCCCAGGTCGCCAAGGTGTTGCGGGCCCCGGTGGTGCTGGTGGTGGACGCCGCGTCGCAGTCGCGCTCGGTGGCGGCGCTGGTGCACGGCTTCGCCTCCTGGGACCCGGAGGTACGGGTCGCCGGGGTGATCCTCAACAAGGTCGGCTCGGACCGGCACGAGGAGTTGCTGCGCGAGGCGCTCGCGGGCTCCGGCGTGCCGGTCTTCGGGGCGCTGCGCCGGGTGGGCGCCGTGCACACCCCGAGCCGGCACCTGGGGCTCGTGCCGGTGGCCGAGCGCCGCGCGGAGGCGGTGGAGTCGGTGGCCGCGCTGGCCGACCGGGTGCGCGCGGGCTGCGACCTGCCGGGCCTCCTGGAGCTGGCCCGCTCGGCTCCCCCGCTGCCCGGGCCCGCCTGGGACCCGGCGCACAGCCTGCGCGAGGCGCGATCGGCGGACGCCGGCCACCCGGCCGGGCCGGACACGGAGTCGGGCACGGGGCCGGAGTCGGGCGCCGGGCGCGGGACGCGGCCCGTGGTGGCCGTGGCCGGCGGTTCGGCGTTCACGTTCTCGTACGCCGAACACGCCGAGCTGCTGACCGCGGCCGGCGCGGACGTCGTCACCTTCGACCCGCTGCGCGAGACCCGGCTGCCCGAGGGCACCCGCGGGCTGGTCATCGGCGGCGGGTTCCCGGAGGTGTACGCGGCCGAGCTGTCCGCCAACGAGCCGCTGCGCGCCGCCGTCGCCGCGCTCGCCGCCTCCGGCGCCCCGATCGCCGCCGAGTGCGCCGGCCTGCTCTACCTGGCCCGCTCGCTCACCCCGGAGCCGGCCGAGGAGGCGGCAGCGCCGCTGCCCATGTGCGGCGTGCTGCCGGCCGACGCGCGCATGTCGGGCCGGCTGACCCTGGGCTACCGGGAGGCGGTGGCCCTGTCGCCGAGCCCGCTGCTGCCGGTCGGCGCCCGGGTGCGCGGGCACGAGTTCCACCGCACGGTCATCACGCCGGGCGCTGGCGAGGGCCCCGGCGGGCCCGTGGACGGCGCCGGGGGTGGCCCGGCGGCGCTGCCCGCGTGGGGCGTCGTACGCCCTACCCGGCAGGTCGAGGGCTTCGTACGCGGCGGCGTGCACGCCTCGTACCTGCACGTGCACTGGGCGGCCACGCCCGGCATCGCGGCGTCCTTCGTACGGAGCTGCGCGCGGTGAGCCGCGCACCATCCGGCGCGGGGCGACAGGGCCCCGGCGCCGGGCCCGGCCCGTGCGCGCCGGCGCGCGGCTCAGTGCGCGGCGCCGACCACCAGCCACACGAACCCCACCCCGGCCACGGTGCAGCCCAGCGTGGACAGCGCCGGGTGGTCGTGGTGCGCCTCGGGCAGGATGTCGGCGGCGGCGAGGTAGAGCAGGACGCCGCCGAAGAAGCCCAGGTAGATGCCGAGCGCCTGGTCGGGCACGGTGAACAGCAGCGTGGACGCGGCGCCGACGACGGGCGCGACGGCGTCGGCGCCCAGCATCAGCACGGCCTTGCGCCGGGCGTTGCCGTACAGGCTGGTCAGCGTGTACGTGTTGAAGCCGTCCGCGAAGTCGTGGGCGATGACGGCGACCGCGACGGCCAGCGTCATCTCGTCGCTGACCTGGGCGGCGAGTCCCAGCGCGACGCCGTCCATGGCGCTGTGCCCGACCATGGCCGCGGCTGCGGTCAGCCCCACCTGCGGCGCGCGCCCCGGCAGCGCGCTCGCCGGCGCGGACGGCCGGCCGGCGGCGCTGGCCCCGGCCTCGGCACGGGCCCCGGCCCCGCCCGTCGCCACCGGCGCCGGCGGCACCACGTGGTGGGCCGCGACCCGCTCGGCCAACAGCCGTTCCACCGCGTGGGCGAGCAGGAAGCCGCCGACGAAGCACAGCAGGGCGGCGGGCACGCCGTACACCTCGTCCCCGGCGACCTCCAGCGCCTCCGGCAGCAGGTCGAGCCCCACCACGCCGAGCATCAGGCCGCCCGCCAGGCCCAGGATCAGGTGCCTGCGGTCGGTGACGCGGTGCGCGGTCCAGCCGCCGAGCAGCGTCATCACCAACGCGCCCAGCGCGATCACCACCGGCATGGACTCGCTCCTCTCGCGCTCACCACGCCCCCGGGCCGCCCGCGACGCCCCGCGCTCGCCACGGCCCGTCCCCGCCCCCACCCGCCACGCCCACGGCACCCGCGGCACCGTTCGCGGCGCTCGGCCCCGGCCTGGCCGCCGGTGCCACAGCGTGCCACGACGGACACGCAGCGTACGCGGGGCTCGCGGGCGATGCCATGACCGCCCCGCGACCCACCGCCGAAAGCCCCTCGGCGCCGGTCTTCGTCGGCGTGGGGGCCAGTCGCGACGCGCCCGTGGACGAGGTGCTCGGGCTCATCGCCGACTGCCTCGCCGAGGCCGGCCGCGCGCCCGCCGCCGTCGCCGCCCTGGCCACGGTGGACGTCAAGGCCGACGAACCCGCGTTGCGCGAGGCGGCCGAGCGGTTCGGGGTGGAGCTGTGGACGTATCCGGCCGCCGCCCTCGCGGCGGTGGCGGTGCCGCACCCCACCCGCGCCGCGCTCGCCGCGGTCGGCACGCCCAGCGTCGCGGAGGCCGCCGCGCTCCTCGCGGCCGGCCCGGGCGCCTGGCTGGTCGTGGACAAGCGCAAGTCCGCCCCGCCCTGCGGCCCACCGGCCGCGACCTGCGCGCTGGCCCTGCCGGGCCCTGGCCCGGCCCCGCCGGCCGACGCGCCGACCGGCGACCCGAAGCCGCCACCCGCCGCGCGGCGGCCCGGCACCGGACCTGCCCGACGGCACCCGAGCGACCAGCGGTAACGTCACGAGCGCCGCCCGGCCACCCGCCACGGCCCCACCGGCCCGCCCGCGACGCACCCCGCCCCGTGGGCGAGGCCCGGCAGCCGCGCCGGTACGACGGACCCGCCCCGCGCGCGACACCCCGCGCCCGGGCGCCTGGCGCGGGCACCCCCACCGCACAGCACCACCCGGCACACCAACACCAGCATGAGCACCAGCACCAGCACCAGCACGGAGGAGATCGCGTGATGAGCCCGCCAGCGCCGCGGCCCGCAGGCCAGGGCGTACCAGGTCGTGGCATACCAGGCCGTGGCGTACCAGGTCGGCGACCGGCTGGTCGGCCCGCCGTGGCGGGGGCGTGGGGAGCGTGACGATGCCGATGTCGCGCGCCGCGACCGCGCGGGGCCCCGCCGCCGACCGTCCCGACGCCGCGCCGGACCCGGCGCCCGACCTGCGCCACCACGGTGACGCCGAGGTGCGCGGCGCCGCCGGCGAGCTGACCGACCTCGCGGTCAACGTGCGCGCCGACACCCCGCCGAACTGGCTCAAGTCCCGCATCGCCGCCTCCATCGACACCCTGGCCGCCTACCCCGACGGGACGGCCGCACGCGCCGCGGTGGCCGAGCGGCACGGCCTCGCCCCGGAGCGGGTGCTGCTCACCGCGGGCGCGGCCGAGGCGTTCGTGCTGATCGCCCGGGCGCTGCCGGGCCGCCGCCCGGTGGTGGTGCACCCGCAGTTCACCGAGCCCGAGGCGGCGCTGCGGGACGCGGGGCGCGCCGTGCGGCGGGTGCTGCTGGAGTCGGCCGACGGCTTTCGGCTGCGCCCGGACGCGGTGCCCGACGACGCCGACCTCGTGGTGATCGGCAACCCGACCAACCCGACGTCCGTGCTGCACCCCGCCGAGGCGATCGCCGAACTGGCCCGCCCCGGGCGCACGCTCGTGGTGGACGAGGCGTTCATGGACGCGGTGCCGGGCGAGAGCGCGTCGCTGGCCGAGCGCACCGACGTGCCGGGCCTGGTGGTGCTGCGCAGCCTCACCAAGACCTGGGGGCTGGCGGGCCTGCGCATCGGCTACGTCATCGCCGCCCCGCAGACCGTCGACGCCCTCGAACGGGCCCAGCCGCTGTGGCCCGTCTCCTCGCCGGCCCTGGCCGCGGCCGAGGCGTGCAGCGCCCCGCCGGCCCGCGCCGAGGCCGCCCACGCGGCGCACCGCATCGCCGCCGATCGGGCCCATCTGATCGCCCGGCTGGCCGAGTTCCCGTCGGTCCGGGTGTGCGAGCCGGCCGCCGGGCCCTTCGTCCTGATCCACCTGCCGGGCGCCGACGCGGTGCGCGCGCGGCTGCGGGAGCTGGGCTTCGCGGTGCGCCGTGGCGACACCTTCCCGGGCCTGGGCCTGGACTGGCTGCGGCTCGCCGTCCGGGACCGGGCCACCACCGACCGCTTCGTGACGGCACTGGCCCGCGCTCTGCCGGGGGCACGCGCGGAGTGAGGCGTACGGGCTGAGGACGGACGACTGAGGCGTCGGGCTGGGACGTACGGATCGAGGCGTACGGGCCGAGGCGTACGGCTGGGGCCGAGGGCCGCCGCTCAGGCGGGCGTGGTGGGTCAGGCGGGTGGCGTCCCGGGCGTTGGCCCGGGACGCCAGATCATCAGGCTTTCGGACAGGTCTGACCGGTCAAGCCTGTTGAACCTGTCAGACCTGCCTGTCAGACCTGTCGGACCTGTCAGGCCGACGGGGCCGACGGGACCGATGAGACCGACCAGACCCGTCAGGTCGTCGCGGAGCCGGTTCTCGGCGCCTTGGGCCCGCCCGCGTCCGGGCGGGCGGCGGCGCGGCTGCCGGGCGTGGCGCACGTCGCCTCGGCGAGGGTGATCCGGCCGGTGACCGAGGCCACGTTCAGCCGCAGCGGGTTGACCGTGACCCGCAGGTCGAGGGCGGCCGACGCGGCCGTGCGCGAGGTGGTGGTGGTCTCGGCCACCGCGAGCCGCACCTCGCCGACGCCCGGCACGGTGACCTTCCCGGTGCGGCCGGCGCCGAGCGTGACCCGCTTGCCGAGCACGGTGACCGTACCGATCGGCGCGGACGTCGCGACGGGCCTGGCGCCGACCTCACACACCGCGCGGGTGGCGACCTGCTCGGCCTCGATCAGGGGCAGCGCCGGCAGGCCGGGAAGGTTCACCCGGGCCCGGCTCAGGCTGGCGTACCCGGTCGCCGCGCGCGCCGTACGGGTCGTACGGGCGGTGACGGCGTCGGCGCGCAGGACGGTCACCGGCCGGCCCTCCGCCACGCCGTCGAGCAGCACGGTGAGCGCGGTCTTCTCCCCGCTCAGCGGCGCGCGCACCTCGTTGACGGGGACCGAGACCGGCACCCCGAGCGCGCCGTCGAGCAGCGCGACATCGAGCCCGGCGCGCAGCACCACGGCGCTCGCCGCGCCGGTGTCGGCGCGCCCGCCGCCGTCGCCGGCCCGCGCGGGAGCGCCGGTGGCGGCGCACAGCAGGCCGCAGCAGGCGGCCAGGGTGGCGGCGCGCCGTGCGGAGGCGGCTAAGAGGGAATCGTTGGAACGGGACACGTGTGGAACCCCCACGGAAGACACGGAGTCGCCGGTCGCGGTCGGCAGGACGCGCACACGCCGACGACCTTGGCTCCGCCATGCTGGCGCACGAAGAGTGAACGGACGGCTACCCGTTGCGCGTTCACCGCATCGGGTGAATCCGGTCCCTGTTTCTTCCGTCTTCCCCCTCCGCCCCACGCGCCCCACCCGCGCCGCCGCCCCGCACCCGGCCACGGGTGACCCGGACGGCGGATGGTCCCCACCGTCCGGCTCACCCGTTCGGCGCAGCGCGACTCAGCCGACGACGCGCCCGCGCAGCACCACCCGGCGCGGCGCGGACAGCACGCGCACGTCCTCGCGCGGGTCGGCGTCGTAGACCACCAGGTCGGCGGCGGCGCCCTCGGTCATGCCGGGGCGCCCGAGCCAGTCGCGCGCGCCCCAGGTGGCGGCGGACAGCGCGTCGACGGCGGGAATGCCCGCCTTCACCAGCTCGGCCACCTCCTGGCCGATCAGCCCGTGGGCCAGCGAGCCGCCCGCGTCGGTGCCGGCGTAGATGGGCACGCCCGCGTCGTAGGCGGCTCGTACGGTGTCGTAGCGGCGCGCGTGGAGCCGGCGCATGTGGGCCGCCCAGCGCGGGAACTTGGCCTCGCCGCCCTCGGCCAGCTTGGGGAAGGTGGCGATGTTGATCAGGGTGGGCACGATGGCCACGCCGCGCTCGGCGAAGAGCGGGATGGTGTCCTCGGTGAGCCCGGTGGCGTGCTCGACGCAGTCGATGCCCGCCTCCACCAGCGGGGCCAGCGACTCCTCGGCGAAGCAGTGCGCGGTCACCCGGGCGCCCAGCCGGTGCGCCTCGGCTATCGCCGCCGCCACCTCGCCGGGCGGCCAGCACGCCGACAGGTCACCGCTCTCCCGGTCGATCCAGTCACCGACGAGCTTCACCCAGCCGTCGCCGCGGCGCGCCTCCTCGGCCACGTAGGCGACCAGGTCGGCGGGTTCGATCTCGTGTGCGTAGTTCCGGATGTACCGGCGGGTACGGGCGATGTGGCGGCCCGCGCGCACGATGCGGGGGAGGTCGTCTCGATGGTCGATCCACCGGGTGTCCGACGGCGAGCCCGCGTCCCGCAGCAGCAGGACCCCCGCGTCCCGCTCCGTCACCGCCTGTCGCTCGCTGGTCGACGCGTCCACCGGGCCGTGCGCGTCGAGACCCACGTGGCAGTGGGCGTCGACCAGGCCGGGCAGCGCCCAGCCCTCCACGACCCGTACGTCCCGGGCCCCGGTCGGACGGTCGAAGGTGATCTTTCCGTCGACGACCCAGAGTTCGTCATGGACATCGTCGTCGGCGACCGGCCCGGCCAGTACCCGCCCCTTGATGTGCAGCACCGCGCTCTCACTCATGGACGGAACTCTACGAGCCCCGCGAACCGGCCCGGACAGGCTCCGTCCCGGCCGCGACAGGGGCTCCCATAAGACCGATGAACACTCAACCGAAGCATCCACTCTGCGCTTATGCTAATGAATTCCCAGCGCCGCGAAGATACTTATTCAGCTCAGCAACCCATATTCTCCTGCCCGTTTTCCCGATCCCTAAACGCCAAGATTTCGCTAGCGGTGAGTAGGCAATTCCGCGGCACCTCAAGGCCGTTATGCATCTGTGACGTAACGCACAGCGCGCCCGTTTCGCCCCGTAAATACGGGTCAAACCGGGACTTTCCGCCGACCGGTTGCGCGCCCGCGCGTCCCCGCGTGATACCACATGACCCCCCTCTCACGTAACCCCTTCTCGCGATGCAATTTCCGATTCAGCTGGGTAAATTCAATTTGCATGACCGCCGCACAAGCAGACCTTGCACGTGCCCACAGCGAATTCCTGGAAATTCCGGAGGGACTGGAGCTCGACACCCCAGGCGTCGAAGACGGAGCCGCGATCTGGCGCATCGCCCGCGACTCCAAGGCGCTGGACCTCAACTCCTCGTACAGCTACCTCCTGTGGTGCCGGGACTTCGCCTCCACCTCCGTGGTGGCCCGCTCCGATGGTGGCGAGCCGGTTGGCTTCGTCACCGGATACATCCGCCCTGAGCGCCCGCAGACCCTCGTCGTCTGGCAGGTCGCCGTCGACGACGCCTGCCGAGGCCGAGGGCTCGCGGGAGCACTGCTTGATGGACTGACCGCGCGGGTCACCGCCGAGAGCGGCGTCCGCCGCGTGGAGACCACCATCACGCCGGACAACGCCGCCTCGAACCGGCTGTTCACGTCGTTCGCCGAGCGGCATGGAGCCACGGTGGAGCGTGAGGTGTTGTTCGACGGGCAGATGTTCCCCGAGGGGACCCACGAACCCGAGGTGTTGTACCGCATCGGGCCGCTGGCCCCACCCGCCGAGCGCCCCTGACCCGGGCCCGGGCCCACCCCGAACCACTTCCCCCATTCGTCACCCCTCGCCACTGAACTTCCAGGAGCACGCTGTGACCATCACCCAACCCGACCTGAGCGTCTTCGAGACCCTGGAGTCGGAGGTGCGCAGCTACTGCCGAAGCTGGCCCACCGTCTTCGACCGCGCCCAGGGCAGCCGCATGTACGACGAGGACGGCCACACCTACCTCGACTTCTTCGCCGGGGCCGGATCACTCAACTACGGCCACAACAACCCGGTCCTCAAACGCGCCCTGATCGACTACATCGAGCGCGACGGCGTCACGCACGGCCTGGACATGTCCACCACGGCCAAGCGCGCCTTCCTGGAGTCCTTCCAGCGGACGATCCTGCGCCCGCGTGACCTGCCGTACAAGGTGATGTTCCCGGGCCCGACCGGCACCAACGCGGTCGAGTCCGCGCTGAAGCTGGCCCGCAAGGTCAAGGGCCGCGAGTCGATCGTCTCCTTCACCAACGCCTTCCACGGCATGTCGCTCGGCTCGCTGGCCGTGACCGGCAACGCGTTCAAGCGCGCCGGCGCCGGCATCCCGCTGGTGCACGGCACGCCGATGCCGTTCGACAACTACCTGGACGGTCGGGTGCCCGACTTCCTGTGGTTCGAGCGCCTCCTGGAGGACCAGGGCTCCGGCCTGAACCAGCCCGCCGCCGTGATCGTGGAGACGGTGCAGGGCGAGGGCGGCATCAACGTCGCCCGCGCGCAGTGGCTGCGCGAACTGGCCGACCTGTGCAAGCGCCGCGACATGCTGCTCATCGTCGACGACATCCAGATGGGCTGCGGACGCACCGGCGCCTTCTTCTCCTTCGAGGAGGCCGGCATCATCCCCGACATCGTCACGGTCTCGAAGTCCATCAGCGGCTACGGCCTGCCCATGGCCCTGACCCTCTTCAAGCCCGAACTCGACATCTGGGAGCCCGGCGAGCACAACGGCACCTTCCGCGGCAACAACCCCGCCTTCGTCACCGCCGCCGCCACCCTCGACACCTACTGGGCCGACGGCCAGATGGAGAAGCAGACCCTGGCCCGCGGCGAGCAGGTCGAGGAGGCGCTGCGCGCCATCTGCGACGAGCACACCCGGCTCGGCGCCGAGTACCGGGGCCGCGGCCTGGTCTGGGGCCTGGAGTTCACCGAGAAGTCGCGTGCCTCGGCCATCGCCCGCCGCGCCTTCGAGCTGGGCCTGCTGATCGAGACCTCGGGCCCGGAGAGCGAGGTCGTCAAGCTGCTGCCGGCGCTGACCATCACCCCGGAGGAGCTCGACGAGGGCCTGCGCACGCTGGCGCGCGCCGTCCGCGAGACCGCCTGACCCCTTCACCCCCGCGGCAGGCCGCCGCGCGGAGGCCACCCGTGCCCCCGGGCACGCGAGAGAAAGGCATCAACTCACCGTGATCGTCCGTTCGTTCAAGGACATCGAGGGCACCGACCGGCACGTGAAGGCCGCGTCGGGCACCTGGGAAAGCAAGCGCATCGTGCTCGCCAAGGAGCGCGTCGGCTTCTCCCTGCACGAGACCATCCTCTACGCCGGCACCGAGACGTCGATGTGGTACGCCAACCACATCGAGGCCGTGCTGTGCGTGGAGGGTGAGGCCGAGCTCACCAACGACGAGACCGGCGAGAAGCACTGGATCACGCCCGGCACGATGTACCTGCTGGACGGCCATGAGAAGCACACGATGCGGCCGAAGACCGACTTCCGCTGCGTGTGCGTGTTCAACCCGCCGGTCACCGGCCGCGAGGACCACGACGAGAACGGCGTGTACCCGCTGCTCACGGAGCCCGCGGACGCCTGAGCCGCGGGCGGCGACCGGCCGCCCGCCGGCTTGCTGCCGGCCGCTGCGGCCCGCCACGTACGGACCGTACGAGAGGAGAGGAAGGCAACACCATGACCACCGCACCCGAGCGCACCGCCGACCTGTACCCGACCCGTGGGACCACCGAGGTGTCCACCCCGCGGCAGGACCCGGTGGTGTGGGCGATGCCGGACGGCGAATGGGCGCAGGGCCCCATCGACCACGCGGACCTGATGGGCTACGAGCGCGACGGCTTCCTGACGGTGGATCAGTTGATCACGCCGGACGAGGTGGCCACCTACCGCGCCGAGCTCGACCGGCTCGTCTCGGACCCCGCGATCAGGGCCGACGAGCGCTCCATCATCGAGCCCAAGTCCCAGGACGTGCGGTCGGTGTTCGAGGTGCACAAGATCAGCGAGGTGTTCGCCAAGCTGGTCAGCGACCCGCGCGTGGTCGGCCGGGCGCGGCAGATCCTCGGCTCCGAGGTCTACGTCCACCAGAGCCGGATCAACGTCAAGCCCGGCTTCGGCGCGTCCGGCTTCTACTGGCACTCGGACTTCGAGACCTGGCACGCCGAGGACGGCCTGCCCAACATGCGGACGGTGTCCGTCTCGATCGCCCTGACCGAGAACTACGACACCAACGGCGGCCTGATGATCATGCCCGGGTCGCACAAGACGTTCCTCGGCTGCGCCGGTGCGACGCCGAAGGACAACTACAAGAAGTCGCTCCAGATGCAGGACGCCGGCACGCCGTCGGACGAGGCGCTGACGAAGCTCGCCGACGCGCACGGCATCCGCCTGTTCACCGGCAAGGCCGGCGCGGCGACCTGGTTCGACTGCAACTGCATGCACGGCAGCGGGGACAACATCACCCCGTACCCGCGCAGCAACGTGTTCATCGTCTTCAACAGCATGGACAACCCGGCGACCGATCCGTTCGCCGCCCCGGTGCCGCGCCCCGAGTTCATCGGCGCGCGTCCACCGTTCACGCCGGTGCGCTAGGCAACCGGCGGCAGCGCCGCGGGGCGGCGGTGGCCTTGGGCCACCGCCGCCCCGCGGCGCGTGGTGCGGCCTCGTCGTGCGGTCGTGTCGTGCGGCTGCGGTGTGCGGCTGCGGTGTGCGGCCTTCGGCCGTGGCGCCTCAGCCGCCGAGCACGTCCAGCGCCCGGTCCACGTCGGCGTCGGTGTTGTACAGGTGGAACGCCGCCCGCAGGAAGCCGTTCCGGCTGGAGACCATCACGTCCGCCGCGGCCAGCCGCTCCGCCGCGTGCCCGAGCCCCGGCACCGCGACGATCGCCGAACCGGGGGCCGCCACCGGCTCGTGCCCGAGCCGCGCGAGCCCGGCGCGGAAGCGGTCGGCGAGCGCGGCGTTGTGCGCGCCGATGCGCTGCGGGCCGAGCCGCTCGATCAGCGCGAGCGTGTGCCGGGCCGCGCTGTACGCGAGCAGGCTGGGGCTCTCGTCGAAGCGCCGCGCGGACCGCGCGAGCTGGGTGACCGGCCCGTAGCAGGAGTCGTACGGCACCTCGCCGGCGACCCAGCCCGCGAAGACCGGCGTGACGTCGGACCGGTCGTCGGGGGTGACCAGGAAGGCCGCGCCGCGCGGGGCCAGCAGCCACTTGTAGCCCACCGTCGCCAGGTAGTCGAAGTCGTCGGCGCGCAGCGGGAGCCAGCCCACGGCCTGGCTGGCGTCGACGAAGGTCCGCGCGCCGTGCGCGCGGGCCGCGTCCCGGATCGCGGCCAGGTCGGCGATCCGGCCGTCCGCCGACTGCACGGCGCTCACGGCGACCAACGCGGTGCCGGGCCGCACGGCGTCCGCCAGCTCCGGCAGCGGGACGCTGCGCAGCTTGAGGTCGCCGCGCACGGCGAACGGGTTGACCAGCGAGCTGAAGTCGTCGTCCGCGACGAGCACTTCCGCGCCCGCGGGCAGCGCGGTGGCCAGCAGCCCGGCGTACACCGCGACCGAGGCGCCGGCCGCCACCCGCGAGGCGTCGACCCCGACCAGCCGGGCGAACAGCTCACGGGCCTCCTGCACCGCCTCGAAGCCCTCGCGGACGTACGGCCGTCCGACGCTGTACTCGGCGATGGCGGTGCGTACGGCGTCGGCGGCGTCCCGGGGCAGGACGCCGAGGGAGGCGGTGTTGAGGTAGGTGGTCTCCGCCGCGAACTGCTCGCGGACCGTGCGATCCGTTGCCAGGCTCTCCATGACCTCACTATGCGGGGCGTGCGCCTGGCGCGTCCATGCCGCATCGCCGCTCCCCCACCACGCCTTACGCGCCGGTGGCCGGCCCGCGCCGCGCTCCCGCGCGCCGTCGCGGGAGTCGTCTCGGGCGCGTGGGAGGGCCGCCCTGGTCAGGCGCGCGGCTCGAAGCGTCCGTCCACGCGCCGGGGCAGGCCCAGCGGGTTGTGCGGGCGCAGTTCGGGCGGGAGCAGGGCGGGCGGGGTGTCCTGGTAGACGACCGGGCGTAGCCAGCGGTCGATGGCCCGGGTGCCCACGGACGTGGTGGTGGAGGTGGTGGCCGGGTACGGGCCGCCGTGGTGTTGGGCCGGCGCGACGGCGACGCCGGTGGGCCAGCCGTTGACCAGCAGCCGCCCGGCGAGCGGGGTGAGCTGTTCGAGCAGCCGAGCCGCCCGCCGCCGCGCCTCGTCCGGCTCTTCCGCCGCCTGGGCACCGTCCGTCTCGTCGGCCCCGCACTCGGCGGCGCTGAGCTGCGCGGTGGCGGTGAGGTTCCCCGGCAGCCGCCGCAGCACCGCCCCGATCTCCTCCTCCCGCGCGTAGCGAGCGACGACGGTGACCGGGCCGAAGCACTCCTCAAGCAGCAGGTCGTACGGGCCTTCGGCGGCCAGGTGGGCGGCGGGCACGGTGAGCACCCCGGCGCGGACCGAGCCGTCCGGCGACTGTTGCCCCGACTCCGCGGCGCCCTCGCCCGGCAGGCCGGCGCGCACCTCGGGGAGCGCGGCGCGTTCCCGCACGCCCGCCACGAACGCGTCCCGCATCCGGGCGTCGAGCAGCACGCCGGGCGGGGTGGCGCCGACCGCCTCGGTCAGGCTGGCGAGGACCCGGTCGCCGGCCTCGGTCGCCGGGGCGAGCACCAGGCCGGGCTTGACGCAGAACTGGCCGACGCCGAGCGTCATCGAGCCCGCGAGCCCCTTGCCGATCGTCTCCGCCCGCTCCCGCGCCGCCGCCTCGGTGATCACCACCGGGTTGAGGCTGCCGAGTTCACCGTAGAACGGGATCGGGTGCGGGCGCGCGGCGGCGGCGTCGTACAGCGCCCGGCCGCCGCGCACGGAGCCGGTGAACCCGGCGGCCCGCACCAGCGGGTGGTTGATGAGGGCGACGCCGGCGTCGAAGCCGTGCACGAGGCCGATCACCGCCGCGGGCAGGCCGCCGCGCTCGGCCGCGCGGCGCAGCAGGGCGGCGCACAGCTCGGAGGTGGCGGGGTGGTCGGGGTGGGCCTTGACGACGACGGGGCAGCCGGCCGCCAGGGCGCTCGCGGTGTCGCCGCCCGGCACGGAGAAGGCGAGCGGGAAGTTGCTGGCGCTGTAGACGGCGACGACGCCCAGCGGCAGCTTGTAGCGGCGCAGGTCGGGACGGGGCGGGGTGAGTTCGGGGGCGGCGTGGTCGATGGTCACGTCGAGGTACTCGCCCTCGTCCACCACGTCCGCGAAGGAGCGCAACTGGTAGGCGGTACGGGCGAGTTCGCCGGTCAGTCGGCCGGGGCCGAGCGCGGTCTCCGCGTCGGCGACGGCCACCACGGCCTCGGCCTCCTCCTCGAAGAGCGCCGCGGCGGCGCGCAGGAAGGTGGCGCGGGTCGCCCGGTCGGCGAGGGCCGCGCTGGCCGCGTGGGCGGCGTTCACCGCCCGGTCGACGGCGGCGGCGTCGGCCTCGGTGGCCGCCTGCTCCCGCCGCTGCCCGGTGCGCGGGTCGACGCTCCACACTGGTACCGGCACGGCGGGCTCCCTCCCTCGTGCGTGCGCGCCCCGCCGGGGCCGCTCCCGCTCCGTTGTCGGCCCACCGTGACGGTGAATCTCCGGGGACTCTAGGGCCGTCGTTTCCGGGGGGTCAAGGGCGCCGGTAGGCGGCCGTCCCGGGCGGGACCCACGTCAAGTCGGCCGCGTACGCCGTGGAGTTGTCGGGCCGTGGAGTTGTCGGGCCGTGGGTTCGCCGGGCCGCGCCCGGCGCGCCCGCCCCGGGTCACGCGGCCGGCAGGCCGCGCTGGGTCAGGGCCCGTACGGCCAGCCGGCGCGCCAGCGGCACCGGCTCCGCCACGGCGTCGAGGCCGCCGAGCACCATGGCTCCCTCGTGCAGCAGCGCGAGTTCGTCGGCCAGGTCGTCCGGGTCGCTCGCGGGGGTGGCGCGGCACAGTTCGCGCAGGTAGTCGCGGAACCACCGCTTCTGCTCGGCGATCACCACGCGCCCCGGATGCGTGAGGTCGGGCAGCTCGGCCGCGGCGTTGACGAAACCGCAGCCGCGCGGGTTCTCGCGGAGCGTCCACACCTCCAGCGCGTCGAAGGTGGCCAGCACCCGGGCGATGGCGACGGCCTCCGGGTCGGGCCCGGCCGCCCGCGCCGCCTCGTCGAGGCGGGCCGGCAGCCAGCGGCGCCAGCGCTCGTCGCGCTCCCGGAGGTACGCGGCGACCAGTGCCTCCTTCGAGCCGAACCGGTCGTAGAGCGTCTTCTTGGTGACCTGGGCCCGCTGGGCGATGAGGTCGACGCCGACCGCGTTGATGCCGCGCTCGTAGAACAGCTCGGCCGCCGCGTCGAGGACCCGCCGCGCCCCGGGCGTCAGCGCGGCGCGCCCCGCCGCCGCTCCCGTGGCCTCAGAGCCCATCGCGCTCGCCTCCCGCTCGTCGCACCCGCGACGCGTTGGCCGCTTGACGGTAAACCGATCTGTTTAGTGTAGTGGGAGAGTCAGGTAAACCGATCGGTTTACCTCCGCACACCGGGTGCGTCGCCGGCGTGCGCCCGCGACCGACGAGGGGAACTTCCATGCCCGCATCCAGCGCGATCGGTTCGGCGGCCCTGGCCAGCGGCCTGGTGGTGATGTGGAGCTCCGGCTTCGTCGGGGCCGAGCTCGGCACCCGGCACGCCCCCGTGGACACCCTGCTGATGTGGCGGTTCACCGTCGCCGCCGCACTGCTCGGCGGGGCCTGGCTGGCACTGCGCCGCAGGCGGCTGCCCGCCCGCGCGGTGGCCGAGCAGTCGCTGATCGGCGTGCTCTCGCAGGGCTGCTACGTCGGCCCCATCGTGTGGGCCGTCGGACTCGGCGTGCCCTCGGGCACCTGTGCGCTCATCGCGGCCCTGCAACCGCTGGCCGCGGGCGCGCTGGCCGGCCGGCTCCTCGGCGAGCGGGTCACCGCGCGGCAGTGGTGGGGGCTCGGCGTCGGGCTGGTCGGCGTCGCGCTGGTGGTGCGCGGCGACCTGTCCGGCGCGACGGCCCCGGCATGGGCGTACGCGCTGCCCTTCGCCGGCATGGCGGCCCTGCTCGCCGCGAGCTTCCTCGAACGCCGGGCCCGCGCGCCGCTCTCGCCCACCGACGCCCTGCCCCTGCACTGCGCGACCAGCGCGCTGCTGTTCTCCGCCGTGGCCGGCGGCGCCGGCCACGCCGAGGCGCCCGCCACGGGCGCCTTCTGGGTGGCCGTCGGCTGGGTCGTCCTGCTGTCCACGCTGGGCGGCTACGGCTTCTACTGGCTGAGCCTGCGCCGCGACGGCATCACCCGCACCAGCGCGCTCATCTACCTCACCCCGCCGACGACGGCCCTGTGGGCGTACGCGATGTGGGGCACGCGGCCGGCGGCGCTGGGCCTGGTGGGCATGGCGGTCTGCGTGGCCGGCGTGGCGGCTGCCACGCTCGGCGACCGGCCCCGCCCGGCGCCTACCACCGACACCACCGCCGAGGCCGGTCAGCCAGCGGACACCCGCGCCGACCCGGTCACGTCCCCGGATCGGCCGACAACCACCGCTCGACGCGCAGCCGGAAGTTGACCAGATCCTTCGTGCCGGCCACCATCCCCGCCACGTAGTCGTCGACCCGCTCGGCGGGCAGGTAGCGGGCGGAGAGCGCGCGCAGCTCCGCCTCCGTCGCGGACTCCACGGCCACCACCGGCCCCTCCACCGCGACGTACCGGTACGTCGGCTCCGTCCGCTGCACCAGGAGCGAGAACCGGCCCGCCGCCGCTATCAACCGCGCCTTGCGCGAGCCGCGCTCGGTCATCACCAGCACGTCACCGCCCGGCTCGTACGCGTACCACACGGGCACGGTCAACGGCGCGCGGCCGGCCTCGGCGACGGCCAGGGCCGCCACGTGCGGCTCGGCGAGAAAGTCCTGACGCTCCGACAGGGACAGGGGCATCCGCGTCCTCCTCGCGTTCGCGGCACCGGCGCGCGACGGCGCCGGTGCCAGGGGCGCGCCACGGGGTGCGGGGCGCTGCTGGCGGTGCGCCCGGACCCGACGGTTCGCGGGCCGACACGCACACCGAGGCCAGCGCGCCGCCCGGCGCGGCTATTTCCCCGCCCGGCCGACGAGGGCGAGATCGAGACAGCCGCCGCGCCCGGCGGGAGAGGCCGGCCCGGCCGGGGGCGGCCACCGCCCGGCGCCCGCGTTCCCGGTCCTGACCGGGTGCGCTGGTCAAGGAACCGTAAAGCGGGCCCGGTCGTTACCCGGGACATGACCGCTATGACACCCGGCTCGAATCTTCCTCTCCCCGTCCCGCGCGTGACGGTGGACGTCACCGCTCCGTCGCGGCTCGACGTGTCGGGCCTGCTGCTCACCGCCGACGGCAAGGTGCGCTCCGACGACGACTTCGTCTTCTACAACCAGCCCACCGGGCCCGGCGTGAGCCACCGCGCGGGGGCGGGCGGCGCCGGCGACTCGATCACCGTGGACACCACGGCCGTCCCCGCCGACATCGAGAAGATCGTGGTGACGGCCAGCCTGGACGCCCCGGGCGCGACCTTCGCCGGCACGGAGCCGACGGCCACGGTGCGCGGCGCCGACGACGGCTCGGTCATCGCGACCTTCAAGCCGCCGCAGCTCGGCGCGGAGACGGCGCTGGTCGTCGTCGAGGTCTACCGGCGGGCGGGCGCCTGGAAGGTCCGCGCGGTCGGCCAGGGGTACGCGAACGGCCTCGCGGGCATCGCCACCGACTTCGGCGTCAGCGTGGAGGAGCCGGCGGCCCCCGCCCCGCAGCCCGCCACCCCCGCGGCCCCGGCTCCGCCCGCCGCCCCGGCCGCCACCGGCTTCCCGGCCGCGCCGCCCGCGCCGCCGGCCGCCCCCCAGCCGCAGGCCCCGCCCGCGCCGCACACGGCCCCCGCCGCGCCCCCGGCGCCGCCGGCCGGCGGCGGGAAGATCAACCTGGACAAGGGCCGGGTCAGCCTGCAGAAGAACCAGACGGTGTCGCTGGTCAAGGGCGGTCGCCCGCTGCTGACCTCGGTGAAGATGGGCCTCGGCTGGGAGCCCGCGTTCCGCAGCAAGGACATCGACCTGGACGCGTCCGTCATCGCGTACGGCGCCAACCGCAAGAAGATCGACGCCTGCTTCTTCGGCAAGCTCTCCATCCTGAACGGTGTGATCCAGCACTCGGGCGACAACCTGACCGGCGAGGGCGGCGGCGACGACGAGGTCATCACGGTCCACCTGGGCGGCCTGCCGCCGGAGGTGACCGGGCTGATGTTCACGGTCAACTCCTTCTCCGGCCAGAAGTTCACCGACGTCGCCAAGGCGTACTGCCGGCTGATCGACGCCGGCACCGGCGAGGAGCTGGTCCGCTTCGACCTCACCAACGCCGAACCGCGCACGGGCGTGCTGATGGCGAAGATGATTCGCCAGTTCAGCGGCGAGTGGGAGATGACGGCACTGGGCGAGTACGTGGACGCGCGCACCGTCCGCGGCATGGCCAAGCCCGGCGGCGCCGCGCTCTGACGGCCCACCCTGACGGCCCGCGCCGCCGCCCCCGCCCCTGATTCCGCCCCCGCCCCTGTTTCCGGGCGCGGGGGCGGCCGGTCGCGGCGCCCGACGTGGGACCGCCCGGCCCGGCCGCGCTGACACCGGTGGCGGGCGGCGCGCGGGCGCGGGCGTGGCGTGGTGCGTGCGGTGCGTACGGGTCGGGTGGTGCGTACGGGGCGCGCGCGGCGGTCAGCTCATGTGGCCGACGCCTGCGCGACATCCGCCGTGAGCCCGTTGTCAGTCCCCGGCCCTAAGGTGATGTGCATGGTTCCCACCAACCCTCCATCCACCGGCCCCCGTTCGCCCGCCGCCCTCGCCAACGAAGCCATCCGGGCGTATGTGGCGGGCAAGCGATCCTGGTCCCCCGCGGAGCTGCGGGAGCTGGACCGGCTGCGCGCGGTGTGGTGGCAGGCGATACGCGAAGAGGTCGTCAAGGCGGCCTGAGCCCCGCCGCCCGGGCCCCGCCCCCGCCGCGTACCCCCGCCCAACGCGCCGGCCGCCCGGCCCCCACTCGACCGCCGGCACACCCGCCGGCCGCTCCGGGCCGGCTCGGTCAGGCCAGTTCCGGCAGGCGACGACCGCCTCCGCTTTCCGGCTCGGGCGCGGTCCACCCCCGTCGCGGTGCGCTCAGTGCGCGCCGGCCAACTCGGCCGAGCCGCGTGGCGGGCCCGCCGCGCTCCCCCGCGTCCCCCGCGCGTCGGACAGGTGGGCGATGCGGGCCAGCCGACGGTAGGAGTCGAGCATCCCCGCGCGGTCGTACGTGCTCGTGGTCACCAGTATCTCGTCGGCGCCGGTGCGCTCGATGAGGGCGTCGAGGGCCGCGGTCACCTCCTGCTCGGTGCCGTGGACGTGGCCGCGCATCGACTCCTCGTACCGCTCGCGCTCGCGCGGCGACATGGTCCGCGCCTCGATCGCCTCGGCCGGCTCCAGCGGCGGGAACACCCCGTGGGTACGCGAGTAGGCGCTCGACCACGCCTCGGGCACCAACAGCCGGCGGGCCCGCTCGGTGGTCTCGGCGACCGCGACGGTCCCGGCCACCACCACGTACGGGCGCGTCGCCTGCGGGGAGGGGCGGAAGGCGGCCCGGTAGCGCTCGATGGCCTCCAGCATCCGGTCCTCGCCCACCGCGGCGGCGATCACCAGCGGCAGCCCCGCCTCGGCGGCCACCGTCGCGCCCGCGCCGGTGGCCAGCACGAACGCGGGCACGTGCAGGCCCTCCGCCGGCCGCGCGTGCACCTGCGGGTGCACCTGCTGCCGCCCGGTGAAGTACCCGATCAGCTCCGCCAACTGGGCGCCGAAGTCGCCGGCCGCCTCCTTGTCCCGGCCGAGCGCGCGCCGGATGCCGTCGGTGAAGCCGACGGAGCGGCCGAGGCCCATGTCGATCCGGTCCGGGTAGAGCGCCGCCAGCACCCCGAACTGCTCCGCGACCACCAGCGGCTGGTGGTTGGGCAGCATCACGCCACCGGTGCCGACGCGGATGCGGTCGGTCGCCGCGGCCACGGCGGCGGCCAGCACGGTCGGCGCCGAGCCCGCCACCCCGGGCACGCTGTGGTGCTCGGAGACCCAGAACCGGTGGTAGCCGAGTTCTTCGGCGAGGCGGGCGAAGGCGACGGTGTCGCGCAGCGCCTCGCCCTCCGCCCGGCCCTGCCGGGTGCGGGAGCGGTCGAGGACGGAGAACGGGGTGCTTGTCACGCGTGGGGTCACATGGGTGTCAACGCCTCACGCCGGCCAGGATTCCCCCGCCCCCGCCCTGGGCCACCTGAAGCCGCCGGTCACACGGGCAGCGCCCCCACGACAGCGCCCGCCCGGGCGCGCGGGGCGCCGGGCGGGCGGGGCCGGAGGTGAGGGCGGCGGCTAGCCGTTCTGCTCCTGCGCACGACCGTGGCCGTGGCCGTGGCCGTGCGGTCGGTGGGGCTGGCGCCGCCACGGGCCGGTGATCGCGAGCATGATGCCCGGCACCTGGATGTTCGCGTACAGGGTGTCCCCGTCGGGCGAGAAGACCACGCCGGTGAACTCGCTGTACGAGGGCTTCTCGGCGGTGCCGATGTTCAGCTCGTTACGGGCGATCGGGTAGGTCTCGCCCCGGTCCGTCGCCCCGAACAGGTGCTGGATGCCGTCGCCGTCCTCAGCGATGATCAGGCCGCCGTACGGGGAGACGGTGATGTTGTCCGGGCCGTCGAAGGCGCCGCCCTTGTCCGGGTCCTGGTTCACGCCGAGCAGCACCTTCAGGGTGAGCGTGCGGCGGCGCGGGTCGTAGAACCAGACCTGGCCGTCGTGCGCGACCGGGCTCTCGTCACGGGCGAACGAGGCCACGATGTACGCGCCGCCGTCGGCCCACCACATGCCCTCCAGCTTGCGCGCCCGCGTGACCTGGTGGTCCTTGAACTGCTTGCGCACCGGAACCTGCTGGGCGTCGCGGTCGGGCACGTCGATCCAGTCCACGCCGTAGACGGTGCCCACCTTCCGCGCCCGGGAGAGGTCGTCCACGAACCGGCCGCCCGAGTCGTAGCACTGCGGGGCCTGCAGCACGCCCGCGTCGTCGGCGAGGTGGCGCAGCGCGCGGCGCCCCGGCGTGAAGCCACGCGGCGGGACCCAGCGGTAGAACAGGCCGTTGGGCTCGTCGGCGTCCTCGGTCAGGTAGAAGTGCCCGCGCCGCGGGTCGACCACGACCGCCTCGTGCGCGTACCGGCCGAGTGCCTTGATCGGCTTCGGGCCCCGCTGGGCGTGCGCGCCCTCCGCCTCCGCCGCGCCGCGGTGGCCGCGCGGGCGGTCGTGCGGGTCGACCTCGAACACGTAGCCGTGGTCCTTGGTCATGCCGTTCTCGCCGGCCTTGTCCTCGGTCTCCTCGCACGTCAGCCAGGTGCCCCAGGGGGTGCGACCGCCCGCGCAGTTGGTGGCGGTGCCCGCGATGCCCACCCACTCGCTGACGTGGTCGCCGTGCCGGGAGACCTCGACGACGGTGCAACCGCCGGAGGCGGCCGGGTCGTAGACCAGGCCCTCCACCAGCGGCACCGGGTGCGCCCACTTCGACCTGGGGCCGCTCAGCTCGTGGTTGTTGACCAGCAGCGTCGTCCCGCGCGGGCCCTCGAAGGTGGCGGTGCCGTCGTGGTTAGACGGGGTGGACTCGCCCGACTCCAGCGTCGTCTCGCCGGTGCGGGTGATCACCCGGTACGAGAAGCCCGCGGGCAGCGCGAGCAGGCCCTTGGGGTCGGGCACGAGCGGCCCGTAGCCGAGCGAGGGCCGGTGCCCCCGCTCGCCCGCGCCCTCCGCCGCGAGGGCCCCGGGGGCGGTGGCGAGCACATCGACCGTGCCGACCAGCGCGACACCGGCCCCGGTGTACGCGGACTGCTTCGCGAAATCCCTGCGAGTAAGCGGCATCTTCATCTCCTGGTGGCCGGAACTGTCCGCCTGACGTGCCGCGGTCAGGCTGCCGCGCCCGGCCGAACACCAGTTGAACGCGGTGCGACATCAGGAGGACCGGTTGGCCGTACCGTACGCCCGGATCGTCCCGCCCGGCGCGCGGCCGAACGCCGCGTCCGGCCCCACCACACGGCACACCGCCCACCGCCGAGCCCGGACCCACCGCACGGCGCACCACCCGCCACGCACGCCGCACCACACGCCGCCGCGCGCCCGGCGGCCACCCGCGCGCCGGCGACATCCGGCCGCGCGACCACAGGCCACCCGACGGCCGACGGCACAGCCAGCCCTCCTCGACGGCCGCACCAGCCGGACCGACCACACCGGCCACGGCGGCCGCCGGCCACACCGGCCGCCGGTCACGTCGGCCGCCGATCACGTCGGCCGTCGGTCACGTCGGCCGTCGGTCACGCCGGCTCAGTGTCGCGAGCGGGCCTTGAACGCGGCCTTGCGCGCCTCCTTGGCGGTCTTCTTGTCCGGGTGCAGCCGGCCCATCGCCTCCAGGACCTCCGCCGTCGCCGGGTGCTCGACGCGCCACACCGAGTCGAAGAAGCCGGCGCTGCGGTCCACCAGACCCTGCACCAGCTCCCGCAGCTCCTCCGAGTCGCCGCCGGCCGCCAGTTGTGCCGCGATGGTGTCCACGGTCAGCCAGAAGACCATCTCCTCCGACGGCTCGGGCACCTGGTCCACGTCGTGCTCGGCGAGCCACACGCGGGCGAGCCCGCCCAGATGCGGGTCTTCGAGCACCGCGCGCAGCGCCGGCTCCGCCTCCGGGCCGACCAGGGTCAGCGTCTGCTGGCAGGTCAGGCGGCGCAGCGGCGCCTCGGGGTCGTCGCCGCGGGCCGCCGCGAGCAGTTCGGCCGCGGCGTCGGTCACCGTGCGCCCGGCCAGCCACTGCTCGGCCTCGGCGCGCGCGGCGGCGTCCGGGAAGCCGGGCAGGGCGGCGAGCAGCGTCTGCGCGTCGGCCGGTGCCAGTTCGCCGACGACGGGGGCGTGCACGCCCGCCTCCAGCATCCGCGAGCGCACCGCGTACAGGCCGAGCGGGGTGAGCCTGACCATGCCGTAGCGGGCGACGTCCTCCTCGTCGACCTCGGTCTCGGCGATGCCGCGCTCGGGCTCGGAGACCCGGCCCTCGCCGTCGACCTCCTCGATCAACTCCTCGTCGACCGGCCGGTAGTCCACGATGCCGGTGGGCGCGAGCATGCGGAACTGCTCGTCCAGCCGCATCATCGCGTCGGAGACCTCTTCGAGGACGGCGTCGGTCGGCTCGTCCATGTCGTCCGGGACGATCATGGAGGCGGCGAGCGCGGGCAGCGGCACCGCGCGGTCGGTGGTCTCCTCGTCCAGCGCGGTCAGCAGGTAGAGGTTGCCCAGCACGCCGTCGAGGAAGTCGGCCTCCTCCTCCGGGTTCCAGTCGAGCGCGTCGAGGTCGAGTTCGTCACCCTCGCTCAACTGGTCGATGATGTCGGCCAGGTCGGGGGCCGCCGCGTCCGCCAGGACCGTCTCAAGCCCGTTCAGCCACAGCTCCAGCACCTCCTGCGGGGCACCGCCGGCGAAGCGGGGCAGCTCCTCGCCCGGGCGCGCGGTGCCGGCCGGCTCGGCCGCGTCCGCGCCGGGGGCGGGCGGCGTTCCGTCGGTCGGGGCGCCGTCGGCGGCCTCGCCGGCCTCGACCCCGTTTTCGGGGCCTTCCACCTCGACGAGCCCGATGTCCAGGGCGAGCTGCCACGCCTCGGCGGCGTAGCCGGGGCCGTCCTCGTCGTCGTCGAGGCCCAGCTCCTTGACCGCTTCCCGCAACTCGTCGGCCAGGAGCTCGCCGCCCGCCCCCACCGGCTTGTGCGGATCGGCCCAGCGGGCGAGCCGCACCGCGCGGACGAACAGCGGTGCGCTCAGCGCGTCCCGCGCGAGCTCTGCCTCGGTGTGCAGCATGACCGGCGGCATGGTGGGGCGGTCTTCGGGCATCTGCTGGGTCATCTCCTCGGGGGTTGCGGCCGTACGAGTCGTGTGACGGCACGGTGTCCCAGCGTAGACGGATTCGCGGGGGGTCATCCGGTTCACGTATCCGTCAGCCGCCGTCCATCCGGCGAGCCTTGACAACACCCTGACGCGCACACGAGATTGACGCGCGTAGAGGGGCCGGAACTCCCGCGTACGCCCGTCCGCGGGCCTCGCGTCCCGGGCGCCCGGCCGCTCGGTGGGCCGCCGCCGAGTCCACCGCCCGCAGCACGTTCCACGTTCCGCCCGTCCCCTCGCACGTCCGGCCCACGGCCCCGCGCCGACCCGCTGGTACCACCCGGCACGCAGCGTCCGCCGCGTGCCGCCGTCCGCTCCCGCTCCCCGAAAGGCCCCGCCATGTCGTCGCTGTCCCCCTCATCGCCGCATCCGGTCCCGCCCCGGGCCTCCCGCGCCCGGAGCCGTTCCGCTGCCGTCACGGCCGTCGTCGCGGCGGCGCTGGCCGCCGGCCTGCTCGCGGTCCCGCAGACCGCGTCCGCCGCCGAGATACGCGTGCACGACATCCAGGGCGCCACCCGCGTCTCGCCGCTGGCCGGCAAGGACGTCACCGGCGTGCCGGGCGTCGTCACGGCGGTCCGCGCCTTCGGTTCCGCGCGCGGCTTCTGGGTCCAGGACCCGAGGCCCGACCGCTCCCCGGCCACCAGCGAGGCCGTCTTCGTCTTCACCGGCTCCAGCACGCCCAAGGTGGCCGTGGGCGACGCCGTCGAGGTCTCGGGCACGGTCACCGAGTACTACCCCGGCGGCGCGGACGCGGGGCTCCAGTCGGTGACCGAGCTCACCCGCGCGACGTGGACCGTGCGCGCCTCGGGCCAGCCGCTGCCCGCCGCCTTCACGCTCGACTCCGCCGCCGTCCCGCGACGTTACGCGCCCACCGCCGGCGAGGGCGGGAGCATCGAGTCGCTGCGGCTGCGGCCGGGCCGCTACGCGCTCGACCGGTACGAGTCGCTGGAGGGCATGCGGGTGGCCGTGCGGAACGCCCCCGTCGTCGGCGCGACCAGCGAGCACAAGGAGCTGTGGGTCACCGCCGAGCCGTACCAGGACCGCACCGCGCGCGGCGGCGTGCTCTACGACTCGTACGGGAAGCCGGGCTCGGGCCGGGTCAAGGTCGCCTCGCTCATCCCGTACGCCGAGCGCCCGTTCCCGGTCGCGAACGTGCGCGACCGGCTCGCCGGTGTCACCTCGGGGCCGCTCGACTACGACCAGTTCGGCGGGTACGAGATCCAGGCCACCGAACTCGGCGAGCTGGTGGACGGCGGGCTGCGGCGCGAGCGGACCCGCCCGCAGCACTCCCGCGAGCTGGCCATCGCCACGTACAACGTGGAGAACCTGTCGCCGAAGACGCCACGGGCCAAGTTCGACCGGCTGGCCGAGGGGCTGGTCCGCGACCTGGCCTCGCCCGACATCGTCGCCCTTGAGGAGGTGCAGGACGACAACGGCCCCACCAACGACTCCGTCGTCTCCGCCGACGCGACGCTGCGCCAGCTCACCGAGGCCATCAAGGCGGCGGGCGGACCCTCCTACTCCTGGCGCCAGATCGACCCCGCCGACGACCAGGACGGCGGCCAGCCCGGCGGCAACATCCGCAACGCGTTCCTCTTCAACCCCGAGCGGGTCTCCTTCACCGACACCGCGGGCGGCGACGCCACCACGCCGGTGCGGGTCGTCGACCGCGACGGCGAGCCCGCGCTGTCGGCGTCGCCGGGCCGGATCGACCCGGCGAACGAGGCGTGGCGGGCCAGCCGCAAGCCGCTGGTCGGCGAGTTCACCTTCCGCGGCCAGCCGGTCTTCGTGGTGGCCAACCACTTCAACTCCAAGGGCGGCGACCAGGGCCTGGACAGCCGGTTCCAGCCGCCGCGGCGCGGCTCGGAGGTGCAGCGGATCGCGCAGGCCAAGGCGGTCAACGCGTTCGTGAAGGACGTGCTGGAGATCAAGCCCCGGGCGAGCGTGGTGGTCGCGGGCGACATCAACGACTTCCAGTTCTCCCCCGCTCTGGACGCCCTGACCGACGGCGGGATCCTGACCGACCTGGTGAACAAGCTGCCGAAGCGGGAGCGCTACGGCTACGTCTACAACGGCAACTCGCAGGTCCTGGACCACATCCTGACCAGCAAGGGCGCGCGCCGGGCCGAGTACGACATCGTGCACGTCAACGCGGAGTTCGCCGACCAGGCCAGCGACCACGACCCGCAGGTCGTTCGCATCCGCTACTAGCCGACCCGCGCCGCCCGGCCCGAGGCCACGCCTGTGGGCCGGGCGCGCCCCACCCCGAAGTCCCCGCCCCGCGCGGATCGCCCGTACACCCGCGCCCGTACGACCGTGAGGGTACGACCGCACGCGTACGACCGTGCCCGTAGACCGCACGCGTACGACCATGACCGTACGACCGTGACCGTACGGCTCCGCCCCGCCGCTGCCGACGGGCAGGGGCGGGGCGGAGGAGGTCACCGGCCAGGCGGGGGCCGGGCGGCGCTCGGGGTGGCCGGGCGGCCGTCCGGCCGGGAGCCGGTCGGCGTCAGTTGTGGCTGTGCAGCGCCTCGTTCAGGCCGCCCCAGGAGCCCGAGCGCTGGAGGGCCTCGACGCGTCCGGTGGTGGAGTTGCGCCGGAAGAGCAGGTTGCTCACGCCCGACAGCTCCAGGGCCTTGACGACCTCGCCGTCCGGCAGCGTGACGCGGGTGCCGGCGGTGATGTAGAGGCCGGCCTCCACCACGCAGTCGTCGCCGAGCGCGATGCCGATGCCGGCCTCCGCGCCCAGCAGGCAGCGCTCACCGATGGAGACGACCTGCTTGCCGCCGCCGGAGAGCGTGCCCATGATCGACGCGCCGCCACCGATGTCGGAGCCGTCGCCGACGACGACGCCCGCGCTGATGCGCCCCTCGACCATCGAGGTGCCGAGCGTGCCCGCGTTGAAGTTGACGAAGCCCTCGTGCATCACGGTGGTGCCGGCCGCCAGGTGGGCGCCGAGCCGCACCCGGTCGGCGTCGCCGATCCGGACCCCGGCGGGCGTCACGTAGTCGGTCATCCGCGGGAACTTGTCCACGCTGGTCACCTGGAGGTGCAGCCCCTCGGCGCGCGCCGCGAGCCGGGCCCGCTCGACCTGGTCCACGGGCACCGGGCCGAGCGAGGTCCAGGCGACGTTGGCCAGCAGGCCGAAGAGGCCGTCCAGGCTGACGCCGTGCGGGCGGACCAGCCGGTGGCTGAGCAGGTGCAGCCGCAGGTACGCGTCGTGCGCGTCCAGGGGCTTGTCGTCGAGCGAGGCGATGACCGTGCGGACGGCCACGACCTCGACGCCACGGCGGAGGTCGGTGCCGAGCGCGGCGGGCGCCCCGGGGCCGAGGAGTTCGGCGACCTGCTCGTCGTCGGTGATGCGCTCGGTGCCGGCCGGGCCGGGCTCGGCGGACAGGACGGGGGCCGGGAACCAGGTGTCCAGGACGGTCCCGTCCTCGCTGAGGGTGGCGAGCCCGGCGGCGACGGCGCCGGTGGTGCGGTGAGTTGCTGCTTCGGTCATGCTCGAACGCTAACCGGAGGCGCCCCGTCGAGGCGAACCGGTCCCACTCCCCGGGCCGCCACCGCATCCGCCCGCCGGCCGCCCGGCACCCGACGACCTGACCAACCGGCCACCCAAGCCGCTCCCGCCGCCCGGCCGCCCCCGCCGCCCCAGGCACCCCCGCCGCTCCCGGCTACCCGGCCACCCGGGCCAGCGCCTCGCGCACCTCGGCCCGGTCCAGCCGCCGCCCACTCAGCAGGGCCTGCAACATCAGCCCGTCCGCCAGCGCGAGCAGGGCCCGCGCGCTGGCCTCGTCCCCGGTGCGCGGAACCAGGACCGCCACCACGGCCTCCAGCCACTCGGCGGCGACCGGCCGCAGCGCCTCGCGCCGCAGCGCCGCCAGGTAGAGCTCGTAGGCGAGCCGCACCTCGCCGTGGTCGTCCCGCGCCGCGTCCAGCAGGAGGTCGGCGATGGCGTCGGCCAGCGGCGCCGGCCCCTCGACGGCCCGCCGCCAGGTCGGCACCGCCATCCCCGGCTCGGTGCACACCTGCCGCAACGCAGCGACCAGGAGGTCGTCCAGGGTGGCGAAGTGGTACGTGGTGGAGCCGAGCGGCACGTCGGCCTCCGCCGCGACGGTGCGGTGGCTGAGCGCCTCGATGCCCCGCTCGGCCACCACGCGGATCGCCGCGTCGATGATGCGCTGCCGGCGGTCGGGGTCGTACCGGCGGGCCATCAGTGCGCACCCCCCAGGTTGAGGACCACGACCCCGGCGATGACGAGCAGCACCCCGCCGATCCGGGCCGCCGTCGCCGCCTCTCCGAGGAAGACCATGCCGATCAGCGCGACGACGGCGGTCCCCGCGCCGGACCAGATCGCGTACGCCGTCCCCACCGGCATGGTCTTGAGCGTGTACGCGAGCAGCGAGAAGGCCACCAGATAGCCGACCAGCGTGCCGAGCGAGGGCCAGAGCTTGCTGAACCCGTCGCTGTACTTCATCGCGATGGTTGCCACGATCTCCGCCGAGATCGCCCCGGCGAGCGTCAGATACACCATGCGGACGAGCGTACACATCGTTGCGTACGTACGTACACAACGTCGCCGAGTCGGCGCGGACCCTTCCCCCTCGCGGACAGAGGCTGACCTGAAGGCTGGCTAGCGTCGGTGTCGTCGGGCCGCAGGGAACGAGCCCGGCGCCCTACATCACCGGAGGACGACCCGATGACGACCGCACCCGCGACCCCGCCGCCGGCCCGCGCGACCGAGCGCGATCCACACGCCGAGCGCGACGCGCTGCTGCACGCGCTCGCCGAGCAGCGCGGCACGCTGCTGATCACGCTGCGGGGGCTCACCGACGCACAGGCCGGGCGGCGCTCCACGGCCAGCGAACTGACCCTGGGCGGCATCCTCAAGCACCTCACCCAGGGCGAGCGGGTGTGGGCACAGCTCATCAGCGAGCGGCGCGGCGAGACGCCGGACGGCATGTGGGACATGGGCCAGTACCACCTGACGGCGGACGACAGGCTGGCCGACCTGCGCGCGGCGTACGCGGCGGCGACCCGGGCCATGGACGCCGCCGTCGGCGCCCTGCCCGACCTGGACGTCGCGGTGCCGCTGCCGCCCGTCCCGTGGGACCCCGAGGCCGCCCCGGAGACCTGGACGGCGCGGCGGGCCCTGCTCCACATGCTGCGCGAGACGGCCCAGCACGCGGGGCACGCCGACATCATCCGGGAGTGCCTGGACGGCGCGAACACCACGGCCCAACTGGGCGACGCCCCGACGCCGGCTGACTCACCCGTCTCACCCGTCGCTCGCGCGGGCCGCGCCACGAACACCGCGCGCTCCAGCGGGCTCAGCGTCTCCAGCACCACCGCGCGTGCCACTCGCCCACACCACCACGTCAGCGGCGACCCACCCGCTCCGCCTCCTGCTGACGACCACGGGATGGGTCGAGCCGGTCCGTTCATGACACGGGACCGGTGTGACGCGCGGCACAGCCCGCGCGGGTCGTCGCAGCTCGCCAGCGGGCCGGCCCCGATCGCACGGGCCGGCCCGCCACCCGGGGAGAGCGCGCTCAGCCCAGCAGCGTCTGCTTGGGCCGCAACACGCAGAACTCGTTGCCCTCGGGGTCGGCGAGCACCCGCCACGTCACCTCCGGGCCCTGTCCCACGTCGACGGGGCGGGCGCCGAGCGCGATCAGGCGGTCCACCTCGGTCTGCTGGTCGTCCGGGTTCAGGTCGAGGTGCAGCCGGTTCTTGATCGTCTTCTCCTCCGGGACGCGCAGGAAGACGATGCCGGGCATCGCGGAGGCGTCCGCGCCGATGATGATCTCCTCGGGGTCCTCGTAGACGATCTGCCAGTCGAGGGCCTGGGTCCAGAAGGCGGCGAGGGCTTTGACGTCGTGTGCGTCGACGGCGACGGTGTAAAGAGAAACAGCCATGCCCGCCAGTCTGCCTGGCGGGCATGGCTGTGTCAGGAGATCACCTCACGTCACGGAGGCGTCGTCCCTGCGCGCGACCTGCTCGGCGACCGGACCGGTGCCCGGCGGGCGACGCCGGGCCCGGGCCGGGCCGCGCGAGGTGGCTCAGACGTTGAACCCGAGCGCCCGAAGCTGCTCGCGGCCGTCGTCCGTGATCTTGTCCGGGCCCCACGGGGGCATCCAGACCCAGTTGATGCGCAGCTCGTTGACGATGCCCTCGGTGGCCGACTTCGCCTGGTCCTCGATGACGTCGGTCAGCGGACAGGCCGCCGACGTCAGGGTCATGTCGAGGGTGGCGATGTTGGCGTCGTCGATGTGGATGCCGTAGATCAGGCCCAGGTTGACGACGTCGATGCCCAGCTCGGGGTCGACCACGTCGTACAGCGCCTCGCGGACCTCCTCCTCGCTGGCGGGCTTGGTGATCGTTGCGTTCTCGCTCATGCGGTCTTCCTCCCGGTGCCCTCGCCCAGTGCCTGGGCCGTGGCGTCCTTCCAGGCCATCCAGCTCAGCAGCGCACACTTCACGCGTGCCGGGTACTTCGAGACGCCCGCGAACGCCACGGCGTCCTCCAGGATCTCTTCCATCGCGTCGTCCGGCTCGATCTTGCCCTTGGACTGCATCAGCTCAAGGAACGTCTCCTGGACCTTGCTGGCCTCGGTGAGTTCCTTCCCCACCAGCAGTTCGTTGAGCACCGAGGCGCTCGCCTGACTGATGGAGCAGCCCTGTCCCTCGTACGACACGTCGGCGATGGTGTCGCCGTCCAGCCGCACGCGGAGCGTGATCTCGTCCCCGCAGGTCGGGTTGACGTGGTGCACTTCGGCGTCGCCATCGCGCAGCCCCCGGCCGTGCGGGTGCTTGTAGTGGTCCAGGATGACGTCCTGGTACATCGAATCAAGCTTCACGAGTCAGCAGCCCCTACCCGAAGAAGTTCCGTACGTGCTCCAGCCCCTCGACCAGGGCATCGACCTCGGCCGGCGTGGAGTACAGATAGAACGACGCTCGCGTGGTCGCTGGAATTCCGTACCGCAGGCAGACCGGGCGCGCGCAGTGGTGTCCGACGCGCACCGCGATGCCCTGCTCGTCCAGTACCTGCCCCACGTCGTGCGGGTGGATGTCGCCGAGCGTGAAGGAGATCGCCGCGCCCCGGTCCTCGGCCGTGGTCGGGCCGATGATGCGCAGGTCGGGGACCTCCTGGAAGCGGCGCACCGCGTACTCGGTGATCGCGTGCTCGTGCGCCTCTATGCGCTCCATGCCGATCGCCGACAGGTAGTCCACGGCCGCGCCGAGGCCCACGGCCTGGGCGATCGGCGGCGTGCCCGCCTCGAACTTGTGCGGTGCCGGGGCGTACGTCGAGGAGTGCATCGAGACGGTTTCGATCATCTCGCCGCCGCCGAGGAAGGGCGGCAGGTCCTCCAGGAGTTCCTGGCGGCCCCACAGGACGCCGATGCCGGTCGGGGCGCACATCTTGTGGCCGGTGAAGGCGACGAAGTCGGCCTGTAGCGCCTGCACGTCGAGCACCATGTGCGGGGCCGCCTGCGAGGCGTCGATCAGCACCAGCGCGCCGACCTCCTGGGCGCGGCGCACGATGGCCTCGACCGGGTTGACGGTGCCCAGGATGTTGGAGACCAGCACGAACGAGACGATCTTCGTCTTGGGCGTGATGATCTCTTCCAGGTTGGACAGGTCGAGCCGGCCCTCGTCGGTGAGCCCGAACCACTTCAGCTTCGCGCCGGTGCGCTGCGAGAGCAACTGCCACGGCACGATGTTGGAGTGGTGCTCCATCTCCGTGATGACGATCTCGGTCTCGTGGTCCACGCGGTAGGGCTCGTCGGCCCAGCCGAGCATGTTCGCCACGAGGTTCAGCGACTCGGAGGCGTTCTTGGTGAAGATCACCTCGTCGCGGCTGGGCGCGTTGATGAAGGCCGCGACCTTGTCACGGGCGCCCTCGTAGAGCGCCGTGGCCTCCTCGGCGAGCACGTGCACGCCGCGGTGCACGTTGGAGTTGTGCCGCTCGTAGTACGCGTTGAGGGCGTCGAGCACCTGGCGCGGCTTCTGCGAAGTCGCCGCGTTGTCCAGGTACACGAGCCTCTTGCCGTCGTGGACCACACGGTCCAGGACGGGAAAGTCCTTGCGGATCGCCTCGGTGTCGAGGAGGCCCGGCAGCGGTGTCACGCCCCTCCCCTTTCGGTCGTCGCGTGGCCCGCGGGGCCCCTCCTCGCGGATGAGCGAGGAGGCACGGCCCGCGGGTCGTGGATCTTCCGCGGGCCGATGGCCTCGCGTGCGGGGGTCACGAGTGCGCGCCGCCCTTCACGTACGCCTCGTAGCCCTCGTTCTCCAGCTTGTCGGCCAGCTCCGCGCCGCCGGACTCGGCGATCCGGCCCTGCGCGAAGACGTGCACGAAGTCGGGCTTGATGTAGCGCAGGATGCGGGTGTAGTGCGTGATCAGCAGGGTGCCGACCTCGCCGCTCTCCCGCACCCGGTTCACGCCCTCGGACACGACGCGCAGCGCGTCGACGTCCAGGCCCGAGTCGGTCTCGTCGAGGATCGCGATCTTGGGCTTGAGCAGTTCGAGCTGAAGGATCTCGTGGCGCTTCTTCTCACCGCCGGAGAAGCCCTCGTTGACGTTGCGCTCGGCGAACGAGGGGTCGATGGAGAGCCGCTCCATGGCCTCCTTGACCTCCTTGACCCACAGCCGCAGCTTGGGGGCCTCGCCGCGGACGGCGGTGGCGGAGGTGCGCAGGAAGTTGGAGACGGAGACGCCGGGCACCTCGACCGGGTACTGCATGGCGAGGAAGACGCCGGCCCGCGCGCGCTCGTCGACGGACATCTCCAGGACGTTCTCGCCGTCGAGGGTGACGGTGCCACCGGTGATGGTGTACTTCGGGTGCCCCGCGAGCGAGTACGCGAGGGTGGACTTGCCGGAGCCGTTCGGGCCCATGATCGCGTGCGTCTCGCCCTGCTTCACGGTCAGGTCGACGCCGCGCAGAATCTCCTGGGGGCCGTTGTCGGCCTCGACGGAGACGTGCAGGTCGTGGATCTCAAGCGTTGCCATGGGTGCCTCAGGACTCCTGGGTGACGGAGACGAGCACAGAAGCGTCTGGGCCGTCCCCTTCGATCTTGACGGGGTATACGGGTACGGGGCGCGTCGCGGGCAGCCCGGACGGCTTGCCGGTGCGCAGATCGAAGCTCGATCCGTGCAGCCAGCACTCGATGGAGCAGTCCTCCACCTCGCCCTCGGACAGCGAGACGTTCGCGTGCGAGCAGACGTCGTTGATCGCGAACACCTCACCCTCGGTGCGGACGATCGAGACGGGCACGCCGTCCAGCTCGACGCGCTTGGGGGTGTCCTCTTCGAGCTCGCTCAGCGCGCAAGCCCGTACGAACGGGGCGCTCATCCGACGGACGCCTCCAGCTCCGCCTCGATCTTGCTGAGCAGGCGGTCCTCGATGTCCGGGATGCCGATCTGCTGGACCAGCTCGGCGAAGAAGCCACGGACGACCAGGCGGCGGGCCTCCTCGGCGGTGATGCCGCGCGCCATCAGGTAGAAGAGCTGCTCGTCGTCGAACCGGCCGGTGGCCGAGGCGTGGCCGGCGCCGACGATCTCGCCGGTCTCGATCTCCAGGTTCGGCACCGAGTCCACGCGCGCGCCGTCGGTGAGCACGAGGTTCCGGTTGAGCTCGTAGGTGTCGGTGCCCTCGGCCGCGGCCCGGATGAGCACGTCGCCGATCCACACCGCGTGCGCGTCCTGGCCCTGCAGCGCGCCCTTGTAGACCACGTTGCTCCGGCAGTGCGGGGTGTCGTGGTCCACGAACAGCCGGTGCTCCTGGTGCTGGCCGTCGTCGGTGAAGTACAGGCCGTACAGCTCGGCCTCGCCGCCGGGACCGCCGTAGATCACCCGCGGGTGCAGTCGGACCAGGTCGCCGCCGAAGGTGACGATGACGGACTTGAACGTGGCGTCGCGGCCCACCAGCGCGGTGTGCTGCGCGACGTGCACCGCCTCGTCGTCCCAGTCCTGCACGGAGACGACGGTCAGCTTGGCGCCGTCGCCGATCACGTACTCGATGTTGGCCGCGAGCGTCGCGTCGCCGGTGTGGTCGACGACGACCAGCGCCTCGGCGAAGTTGCCGACCTCGATGACCTGGTGGCCGTAGGCCACGCCGCCCTCGCCGTGCACGGCGATCCGCACCGGCTCGGTGAGCACCGTGTCCTTGGGCACGGAGATCACGGACGCCTTCTCGAACGAACTGTACGCCTGCGCGGCGACGCGGTCCACCGGCTTGCCGGCCCGGCCGAGCCGCGGGTCCTCGCGGTCCACGGTCTCGACGGTGACGCCCTCGGGGGCGCTCACGTCGATCCGCAGCCCGCCCTTGGCCTCGGCGGTGCCGTCGTGCAGGCCCCGCAGGCGCTCCAGCGGCGTGAACCGCCACTCCTCCTCGCGACCGTGCGGCACCGGGAAGTCCGCCACGTCATACGAGGCGGGGGCGCTGACCCGGGCGTCGATGGGCTGCTGCGGCCCCCCGACCTGAATGGCGCCGTCGGTGGTGCTGCCGGCGGGAGTGTTCTCAGCCATGGCTGTCGTGGTGCTCTCTCTCTGCGTCAGAAAACAGGTGCTGCTCCAGTGGTGCGCGGGTCGGCATCAACCGACCGCGCCCTCCATCTGCAGCTCGATCAGCCGGTTGAGCTCCAGCGCGTACTCCATCGGCAGCTCGCGGGCGATCGGCTCGACGAAGCCACGGACGATCATGGCCATCGCCTCGTCCTCGGACAGACCGCGACTCATCAGGTAGAAGAGCTGGTCGTCACTGACCTTGGAGACGGTCGCCTCGTGGCCCATGGACACGTCGTCCTCGCGGACGTCCACGTACGGGTAGGTGTCCGAGCGCGAGATGGTGTCCACCAGGAGCGCGTCACAGAGCACGTTCGACTTCGAGCCGTGCGCGCCCTCGCCGATCTCGATCAGACCGCGGTAGGAGGTGCGACCGCCGCCCCGGGCCACCGACTTGGAGACGATGTTCGAGGAGGTGTTCGGCGCCATGTGCACCATCTTGGCGCCCGCGTCCTGGTGCTGGCCCGCGCCCGAGAAGGCGATGGACAGCGTCTCGCCCTTGGCGTGCTCGCCCATCAGGTAGACGGCCGGGTACTTCATGGTGACCTTGGAGCCGATGTTGCCGTCGACCCACTCCATGGTCGCGCCCTCGTAGGCCACGGCGCGCTTGGTGACCAGGTTGTAGACGTTGTTCGACCAGTTCTGGATCGTCGTGTAGCGGCACCGGCCGCCCTTCTTGACGATGATCTCCACGACGGCGCTGTGCAGCGAGTCCGAGGAGTAGATCGGGGCGGTGCAGCCCTCGACGTAGTGCACGTAGGCGTTCTCGTCGACGATGATCAGCGTCCGCTCGAACTGGCCCATGTTCTCCGTGTTGATACGGAAGTAGGCCTGGAGCGGAATGTCGACGTGGACGCCCGGCGGGACGTAGATGAACGAGCCACCGGACCAGACGGCCGTGTTCAGCGCGGCGAACTTGTTGTCGCCGGCCGGGATCACGGTGCCGAAGTACTCCTGGAAGATCTCCGGGTGCTCCTTGAGCGCCGTGTCGGTGTCCAGGAACAGGACGCCCTGCTCCTCCAGGTCCTCGCGGATCTGGTGGTAGACGACCTCCGACTCGTACTGCGCCGCGACACCGGCGACCAGGCGCTGCTTCTCCGCCTCCGGGATGCCCAGCCTGTCGTAGGTGTTCTTGATGTCCTCCGGCAGGTCCTCCCAGCTCGCGGCCTGCTTCTCGGTGGAGCGCACGAAGTACTTGATGTTGTCGAAGTCGATGCCGGACAGGTCCGAGCCCCACGTGGGCATCGGCTTCTTGCCGAACAGCTTCAGGCCCTTGAGCCGAAGCTTCAGCATCCAGTCGGGCTCCGACTTCTTGTCCGAGATGTCACGCACGACCTCTTCCGAGAGGCCGCGCTTGGCACCGGCACCGGCGACGTCGGAGTCGGCCCAGCCGTATTCGTACGTGCCCAGGCCCTCGAGCTCGGGGTGAGCAGTCTCCGTGGGGAGAGTCATGCGGGTTTCCTCCCGGACGTGCTTGCGGATGCTGTGGTGGTCTTCTTGGGGATGAACGTCGTGCACACCCCGTCGCCGTGGGCGATGGTGGCCAGACGTTGCACATGGGTCCCGAGCAGGTGGGAGAAGACCTCGGTCTCCGCCTCACAGAGCTGCGGGAACTGCTCGGCGACATGCGCAACCGGACAGTGGTGCTGGCAGAGCTGTTCACCCTGCTGAGGGTTGGGCGCGCTGCGCGCCGTAGCAGCGTACCCGTCGGCGGTCAATGCCTTGGCCAGGGCCTCCGTACGGGACTCCGGGGCCGCGGCCTCGACCGCCTCCCGGTACCCCGCCGCCTGCGCGGCCAGCCGCGCGCGGGCGAACGCCGCCACCGCGGCCTCACCCATCACGCCGCCGCCGGCCGACTGCGCGATCCAGCGCAGCGCGTCGGCCGCCAGTTGGTCGTACGCCTGGTCGAAGGCGTCCCGGCCGCAGTCGGTCAAGGCGAAGACCTTGGCCGGACGGCCGCGACCGCGCGCGCCGTACACCCGCTGCTCGCGGGGTTCGACGATGCCCTCGGCGACCAGGGTGTCCAGATGACGGCGGACCGCGGCCTGGGTGAGCCCCAGCCGCTCGGCGACCGCCGCCGCCGTCGACGGGCCGTGGTCGAGAATGGAGCGCGCCACCCGGTTACGGGTCCCGCGCAGGTCGTCGTGGGTGGATACGGGAGGCACGCCAGCCGCCACGGCCGGCTTGGCCGCGGACCCCTGGTTGTCGCTCGCGTATTTCACAACGCCATTGTTGCGTAATTCCCGAGGCCGATACAACCCGCTCCCCAGGCGACCTCGGTGGGGTACGTCACTTAGGGAGACCTAAGTTGACCTGCGTAAACGATCACGTCGGCGCGGCCCCACCGGCTCCTTCCGCAGGTCGCGCGGGTGCGGCCGGAGGCGGCCGGCCCCCTCCCCGTCCGCAGATCCTGACCTGCGCGGATGGGCGCGCGGACGGCGAAGACCCGCATCGATCGGAGCCGCCTCGCGCGCCGGGGCGCACGGGTCAGGCCGACGCCCGCCGCTCAGCACCGGCGCGCGACCGCGGCGGACCGAGGCGACCCGCGCGCCCGAAGGCGAGCCCGCAAACCAGCCATCCGCCGCCCAACCCGTTGCCCGGCACGCCGCCGGTACGGGCGCACGGCCGGGTGCCGGGCCCCGTTCCGCGCCTGTGGCCCGACCCCGGCCCGCGCTCGGGCGCGCCGCCGGGACGACCGCACCTGCGCGCACGCCCCCTGAGCGCCGGTCGAGCGCCCGCCCAGCCCTCGCCCGAGCGCGGCCCTGCCGGCCGGCAGGCCCCGGGAGCTTCGTAGACTTCCGCCCATGCGAGACGAGCCCTCCCCCAGCCCCCGCCCCAGGCCCGCGCCGGGGGACGTCACCGGGGAGGCGCCGGCGGTCGAGGTCGTCGGCCTGGTCAAGCGGTACGGGACGAAGACCGCGGTGGACGGCCTCACGCTGTCCGTCGCACGCGGCAGCGTCACCGCCGTGCTCGGCCCGAACGGCGCCGGAAAGACCACCACCATCGAGACCTGCGAGGGCTACCGCCGGCCGGACGCCGGGACCGTGCGCGTGCTCGGCCTCGATCCGCTGGCCGACGCGGCCAGGCTGCGCCCGCGCGTCGGCGTGATGCTCCAGTCGGGTGGCGTCTACCCCGGCGCCCGGGCCGCCGAGATGCTCCGGCACACCGCCTCCCTGCACGCCCACCCGGTGGACGTGGACGCGCTCATCGAGCGGCTGGGCCTGGAGAGCTGCGGGCGCACGGTCTACCGCCGGCTCTCCGGCGGACAGCAACAGCGGCTGGCCCTGGCCATGGCCGTCGTCGGCCGCCCCGAACTGGTCTTCCTCGACGAGCCGACCGCCGGCCTCGACCCGCAGGCCAGGCGCGCCACCTGGGACCTGGTGCGGGAGCTGCGCGCGGACGGCGTCAGCGTCGTCCTCACCACGCACCACATGGACGAGGCCGAGCAACTCGCCGACCAGGTCCACATCATCGACGCGGGCAGGGTGATCGCCTCCGGCAGCCCGGAGGAGCTGTGCCGGGGCGGCGCGGAGAACTCGCTGCGCTTCTCGGGCCGCCCCGGGCTCGACGTGGCCTCGCTGCTCACAGCGCTGCCGGCGGAGTGCACGGCCGTCGAGCTGGCCCCGGGCTCGTACCGCATCACCGGGAAGGTCACACCCCAGTTGCTGGCCACCGTGACCTCCTGGTGCGCCCAACACGGGGTGCTGCCCGACCGGCTCTCGGTGGAGCGGCACACCCTGGAGGACGTTTTCCTGGAGCTGACCGGCAAGGAGCTGCGCGCGTGATGGCCGACACCGCTGAGACCACGGAGCCCGGCGGCGGGCCCGGCACCTTCACGCCGCGCCCCGGGGCCGCGCCGCTGGGGCGGATGATCCGCGCGCAGGCCGCCCTCGAGACCCGGCTGCTGCTGCGCAACGGCGAGCAACTGCTGCTCGTCATCATCATCCCGACCCTGCTGCTGACCCTGTTCAGCAGCGTGGACGTCGTGGACACCGGCGACGGCGACGCCGTGGACTTCCTGGCGCCCGGGGTGCTGGCGCTGGCGGTGCTCTCCACGGCGTTCACCGGACAGGCCATCGCGACCGGCTTCGAGCGGCGCTACGGGGTGCTCAAGCGGCTCGGCGCCTCACCGCTGCCGCGCTGGGCGCTGATGACGGCCAAGACGTGCGCGGTGCTGGTGACCGAGGTGCTCCAGATCGCGCTGCTGACGGCGGTCGCCCTCGCGCTCGGCTGGTCACCGCACGGCAACCCGGCCACCGTGGCCCTGCTGCTCCTCCTCGGCACCGCGGCCTTCTCCGGGCTCGGGCTGCTGATGGCCGGCACGCTCAAGGCCGAGGTGACGCTGGCCGCGGCCAACCTGGTCTTCCTGCTGCTGCTCTTCGGCGGCGGCGTCATCGTGCCGCTGTCGAAGTTCCCCGGCGGCATCGAGACGGTGCTGCACCTGCTGCCCGTCGCCGCGCTCTCCGACGGGCTGCGCGACGTGCTGCGGGACGGCGCCGGGGTGCCCTGGTCCAACCTGGGCGTGCTGACCGCGTGGGCCGTGCTCGGCCTGGGCGCGGCGGGCCGCTTCTTCCGCTGGGAGTAGCCCGCCGCAGGCGCCCGTGCCCGCCGTACGGAGGGGGCTCGGGCGGGACGCGCGCCGGGCGGGCACCCCCTCGTGAATCGGTGCACAAGGTGCGGCCTACCATGATGTCGTGCCGAATTCGTGGAATCCCCTTGAGCTGATCGCCCGCCGTTGGACGCCGTCCGCGCGCCTGGTGCGGCTGGCAGCGCTGATCACCGTGGTGATGGCCGTGGTCATCGTCGTGACCGGGGGCGCCGTGCGGCTGTCCCAGTCCGGGCTCGGCTGCGAGACGTGGCCCAAGTGCACCGACGAGAGCCTCACGCCCACCTCGGAGATGGGTGTACGCGGCATCATCGAGTTCGGCAACCGGCTGCTGACGTACGTGCTGTGCGCGGTCATCGGGTTCTTCATCATCGTGGCCCGTGCCGCCAAGCCGATGCGCCGCCCGCTCACCCGGCTCGGCTGGTTGCAGTTCTGGATCGTGATGGGCAACGCCGTGGTGGGCGGGATCACGGTGCTGACGGGCCTGAACCCGTACATCGTCAGCTCGCACTTCCTGATCTCCACCGCGCTGCTCACGGTCGCGATGATCACCTGGCAGCGCACCCGTGAGGGCGACGGCCCGGCCAGGCTGCTGGTCGCGCCCGCGGTGCGGCAGTTGTCGTGGCTGCTGGTGGTCGCCGCCGCCGCGCTGATCGTGATCGGCACCGTGGTCACCGGCTCCGGGCCGCACGCCGGTGACGCGACGAAGGTGCACCGGATCCCGCTGGACTGGCAGGAGATCACCCAGCTCCACGTGGACTTCGTCTACATCGTCTTCGGCCTCACCGTCGCGCTGTGGTTCACGCTGCGCGCCGTGAAGGCTCCGCCGGCCGCCTCGCGCACGGTGGTCGAGCTGTTCGTCGTCCTGCTCTCCCAGGGCGTGGTCGGCTACGTCCAGTACTTCACGCACCTGCCGGAGTTCGTCGTCGGCATGCACATGTTCGGCTCGTGCCTGGTGTGGATCGCGGTGCTGCGGGTCTTCCTCGCGCTGCGCGAGCGGGCGCAGGCGCCGGCCGTCCCCGCCCCCTCCGGCGAGCACGAGGCGCTTCAGCCCCGGGCCGAGGAGGGCGCGGGAGCCGAGGAGCCGGCCTCCGCCGGCAGCCGGTAGACCCGGCGGGCGGTGCCGGAGGCCACCAGGTCGGCGATCCGCTGCGCCTGCGGCGGCGTGCACACCCCCTCGGCGCACCACTCGGCGGCCAGGCGCGTCATCGCCGCCGCGAACTGGCGCGCCGCCACCACGTACAGCTCCGGCAGGCCCCGGGCGCCGGTCGAGAACAGCAGCTTCCCGAACGGCGCGAGGCGCAGCGTCTCCCACGGCGCGGGGCCGACGTCCGCGTACACGTGCGGGAACGCCGCCGCGAGCCGTGCCGCGCTCCGGTGCCCGCCGTGGCCGGGCAGCAGCACCAGATCGGTGCCGAGGCCGACCGTCGCGGCCAGGAAGTCGGCGACCCGGTCGGGCTCGGGGCAGTGCAGTTGGACCGGCAGGCCGGTGGTGAGCGCACTCCACAGCAGGTGGCGCAGGAGCACCGGGTCGCTCGGTCGCGCCCCCCGCGCGCGGGCGCGCAGCCAGCGCTCCGCCGCTTCCCGCACCGCGCGCGCGTCCGGCGGCGCGGCGGGCAGCGGGCCGGGCGCTATGGCGAAGGCCACGACCCGCCGCGCGGGCGCCCCGGCCAGCGCGTCGGCCGTCGCGGCGAGGAAGCCACGGGCGGTGTGCGAGCCGTCGGCGACCTGCCCGGCGAGCGCCTGGACGGGGACGATCTCGTACGTGGGCGCGCCCGTGGCCGAGGCCAGCTCGGCGGCCGACAGCGGCGCCTCCACCGCGCCCGCCGCCAGCAGGTACGTGCCCACGCCGCAGCCGCGCAGCAGCAGCCGGGTCGCCTGGTAGGCGCCGAGGGCGCGGCGCGCGGCGAGGTAGTGCGCGGGCGTGCAGTGCGGCTCGACGCCGAGCAGCGGCGGGCACCAGCGGCGTACGGCGAGCCCGAGCCAACTGTCGAAGAAGGTGGTGCCGGGCGCGGCGGGCCCGCGCGAGCCGACCGCGGCGGCCAGATGTGACTCAAATGCGCCGAGCCCGATTTCAGCATGCGAGACACCGAGGCCGTACTGGTCCACCAAGGGGGGCACCACGAAGCCCGGCTCCTCGTCCGCGACGGAGCCGGGCTCGTCCTGGGAAGCCGCGAGGGGCCGGTCCGCCCCCGCTCGCCGCAGGTGCCGGGGCCCCGGCGGGACGGATCGTCGCCGCTCAGGGCCGTCCAGCAGCATCCGCATCTCCCTGCCCGTGCCGATTCCGGGCGGTCTGACGCGCGCGGGACCGTCTGAGGTGTCGGTGCGGGGAAGGCTACGGGTTGCGGGGGCCACCAAGCTGGATACCGGCCATCCGCGACCACTCGTACGGGCCGGTGCGCACCTGGGCGGCGAACTCGCCCCCGAAGTCGTCGTGCACGGTCAGCCCGGCCAGCTCGACGGCGCGCTGGGCGCTGGCGTACGAGGGGGCGACCAGGTTGCCCCACTCGCCGTTGGCGCCGACCAGGGCGATGCGTACGGAGCCGCGGGCGATGTGCGCGAGCTGGCCCTCGGCGCTCCCGCCGTGGGCGCGCGCGAAGGCGTCGATCTGCTTGGCCAGTCGGGCCGCGTGCCGTTCCACCTTGCCATCGCGGACGGCCTCGTCGGCCGCCGGCGTGCTCGCGTCGGCCCGCTGGGTGTCTTCGGCCTGTTCGGTGTCTGCCATGCCCAGGATGCTACCGATCGGTAGATCACCTTGGCGACGGGGCGGTCGCGTGGCCTGCGCCACGCGGTCGGGGCGGCGCCCCGGGTGCGGGCGCCGCCCCGAACGGCAGCGGTGGGTGGCGGGCGGCTGGCCCGCGCGGGGTCTCAGCGCAGGAAGGGGTCCACGGCCACGGCCACGAACAGCAGCGAGACGTAGGTGATGGACCAGTGGAAGAGGCGCATCTCCTTGAGCTTGGCGCCCGTCACTCCGGACTTGGCCCGCGACTGGAGGGCATGCGCCTCCTTGAGCCAGAAGGCGCCGAGCAGGACGGCGACCGCGGGGTAGAACCAGCCGGTGTAGCCGAGCGGCCACAGCGCCAGCGAGACCGCGACCATCACCCAGCTGTAGACCACGATCTGCCGGGCCACGACCTTGTTGCCCGCCACCACCGGCAGCATCGGCACGCCGACGCGCTCGTAGTCGTCCTTCACCTTCATCGACAGCGGCCAGTAGTGCGGCGGCGTCCAGAAGAAGATGACCAGGAAGAGGACCACGCCGGCCCAGGAGACGGAGTTGGTCACGGCGGACCAGCCCACGAAGACCGGCATGCAGCCGGCGATGCCGCCCCAGACGATGTTCTGCGCGGTACGCCGCTTGAGCAGCATCGTGTACACGAGGACGTAGAAGAGCAGGGCGCTCAGCGCGAGCATCGAGGACAGCGGGTTGACCAGGACCCACAGCCACACGGTGGAGACCACGGTGAGCGTGTAGGCGAAGACCAGGCACTCGCGTGGCGAGACCATCCCGGTCACCAGGGGCCGCTGGGACGTGCGGTCCATCAGCGCGTCGATGTCCCGGTCGATATACATGTTGAACGCACCGGCGCCGCCGGCGGACATGAAACCGCCCACGCACGTGGCGAGCACCAGCCAGAGGTCGGGAACACCCTCGGCGGCCAGGAACATCACCGGAACGGTCGTCATCAGCAGCAGCTCGATGACGCGCGGCTTCGTCAACGCGAGGAACGCCTTGGCACGGGCCCCGAACGGCCGGTGACTGGTGCTCTGGGTAGAGAGCGACCCCGCAGGACGGGATTCGACGGCCGTCACGCACACCCCTGGTTTAGTGACATCAGCGGCAGTGAGCCGCGGGCAGACCAGCAAGCACCGGACATGAAGACCCGGTAAAGACTTGCGCGTACCACGCCACTCTAGACGTTGCCGCTCTCCCGCCCGTCGCCGGGGTGGGGTCGTGTTGGCGACCGGAGCCGACCGCCGGGAACGCGCGGATCCGCTGCGCTCCGTGCGCTCGACGGGCGCTTCTCCGGGTACCCGGGCAGGGTGGAAGGGGGCCGCGGTACCGGCCGACGGCCCCGGCGACGACGCACGGGCGACACCCCGGGGAACCCGCGTGGCCAGCGGCTCAGAGCGGTTGTCCACAGGCTGTAGCGGTCGAATGGATGACCGCTGTCGCGGGGGTAGGCTCGGCCCTGCCCGGCGTGAAGAACCCTCACCGGCATTCGACCTTGTGGAGAGGAGCCCTGACTCAGGGTGAGCACCAAGCCGACCACCACAGATCTTGAGTGGACCGAACTGGACCAGCGGGCCGTGGACACCGCCCGCGTCCTGGCCATGGATGCCGTGCAGAAGGTCGGTAACGGCCACCCTGGCACGGCCATGAGCCTGGCTCCCGCCGCGTACCTGCTCTTTCAGAAGTTGATGCGGCACGACCCGTCGGACGCGAACTGGACCGGCCGCGACCGGTTCGTTCTCTCGCCGGGCCACACCAGCCTCACGCTCTACATCCAACTCTTCCTCTCCGGCTACGGCCTGGAGCTGGAGGACCTCAAGGCGTTCCGTACCTGGGGCAGCAAGACGCCGGGGCACCCCGAGGTCGGGCACACCACGGGCGTGGAGACCACCACCGGGCCGCTCGGCCAGGGCATCGCGAACGCGGTGGGCATGGCCATGGCCGCTCGCTACGAGCGCGGTCTCTTCGACCCCGAGGCGCCGCGCGGCGACTCCCCCTTCGACCACACCATCTGGGCCATCGTCTCCGACGGCGACCTGGAGGAGGGCATCTCCGCCGAGGCGTCCTCGCTGGCCGGCCACCAGAAGCTGGGCAACCTGGTCGCGCTCTACGACGACAACCACATCTCGATCGAGGGCGACACCGCGACCGCGCTCTCCGAGGACGTGCTGGCCCGGTACGAGGCGTACGGCTGGCACGTGCAGCGCATCGAGCAGGCGCCCAGCGGCGACTTCGACGTCAAGGCGCTGTACGCGGCGTTGAAGGCGGCCCAGGACGAGACGGAGCGGCCCTCGATCATCGCGGCCCGCACGATCATTGCCTGGCCGGCGCCGAACGCGCAGAACACCGAGGCGTCGCACGGCTCCGCGCTCGGCGCGGACGAGGTCGCGGCGACCAAGGAGGTGCTGGGCTTCGACCCGGAGCGGCACTTCGAGGTGGACGAGGCGGTGCTCGCGCACGCCCGCGCGGTCATCGAGCGCGGGCGCGCGGCCCGCAGCGACTGGGACAAGCGGATCCTGGCCTGGCGCGAGGCCAACCCGGAGCGGGCCGCCGAGTTCGACCGGATCAGCGCGGGCGAGCTGCCGGCGGGCTGGGAGAAGTCGCTGCCGTCGTTCCCCGTCGGCAAGGACGTGGCCACCCGCAAGGCGTCCGGCGAGACGCTCAAGGCGCTGGGCGCGGTCATCCCCGAGCTGTGGGGCGGCTCCGCCGACCTCGCCGGTTCGAACAACACGACCATCGACGCCTCGTCCTCCTTCCTGCCGGCGGACAACCCGCTGCCGGAGGCGAACCCGTACGGGCGCACGGTCCACTTCGGCATCCGTGAGCACGCCATGGGCTCGACCATGAACGGCATCGCGCTGCACGGCAACACGCGCGTCTACGGCGGCACCTTCCTGGTCTTCTCCGACTACATGCGCCCGGCGGTGCGGCTCGCCGCGCTGATGAAGCTGCCGGTCACCTACGTGTGGACGCACGACTCCATCGGCCTCGGCGAGGACGGCCCGACCCACCAGCCCGTCGAGCACATGTCCGCGCTGCGCGCCATCCCGGGCCTGAACATGGTCCGTCCGGCCGACGCGAACGAGACGGCCATCGCCTGGCGCGAGATCCTGCGCCGGCACCACGACAAGCCGGCGCCGCACGGTCTCGCCCTGACCCGGCAGAACGTCCCCACCTACGAGGCCAACGAGAACACGGCCAAGGGCGGGTACGTGCTGCGTGAGGCCGAGGGCGGCCAGGCCAAGGTGATCCTCATCGCCACCGGCTCCGAGGTGCAGCTCGCTGTCGAGGCGCGCGAGCAGCTCCAGTCGGCCGGCGTGCCGACCCGCGTGGTGTCGATGCCGTCGGTCGAGTGGTTCGAGGAGCAGGACCAGGCGTACCGGGACAGCGTGCTGACGCCGACCGTCAAGGCCCGGGTCGCGGTCGAGGCCGGGATCGGCCTGACTTGGTACCGCTTCGTGGGCGACCACGGGCGCGTCGTCTCCCTCGAGCACTACGGCGCCTCGGCCGACTACAAGGTGCTGTTCCACGAGTTCGGCATCACCGCGGACGCGGTGGTCCAGGCCGCGCGGGAATCCCTCGACGCCGCCGCGCGCTGACGCTCGTATACGACTAGTAGGAGTTGCAATTCCCATGACAGACGCACTCAAGCGCCTCTCGGACGCAGGCGTCGCGATCTGGCTGGACGACCTGTCCCGCAAGCGGATCACCTCCGGCAACCTCGCCGAGCTGATCGACCAGCAGCACGTCGTCGGCGTCACGACCAACCCGTCGATCTTCCAGAAGGCCATCTCCCAGGGCGACGGGTACGAGCAGCAGCTCGCCGACCTCGCGGTGCGCGGGGTGACCGTCGAAGAGGCCGTCCGCATGATCACCACGGCGGACGTCCGGGACGCCGCCGACATCCTGCGGCCGGTCTTCGACGCGACCGAGGGGCAGGACGGCCGGGTCTCCATCGAGGTGGACCCGCGCATGGCGCACCGTACGGACGCCACCGTCGCCGAGGCCAAGCAGCTCGCCTGGCTGGTGGACCGGCCGAACACGCTGATCAAGATCCCGGCCACCAAGGCGGGCCTGCCGGCGATCACCGAGACCATCGGCCGCGGCATCAGCGTCAACGTCACGCTGATCTTCTCCCTCGAGCGGTACCGCGAGGTCATGGACGCCTACCTGGCCGGCCTGGAGAAGGCCAAGGCCGCCGGGCTCGACCTCGCCAAGATCCACTCGGTGGCGTCGTTCTTCGTCTCCCGGGTCGACACCGAGATCGACAAGCGCCTGGACGACCTGGGCACCGAGGAGGCCAAGAAGCTCAAGGGCAAGGCCGCCCTCGCCAACGCCCGGCTCGCCTACCAGGCGTACGAGGAGGTCTTCGGCTCCGTGGACGGCTCGGTCGCGCCGTCGGAGCGGTTCGCCGCGCTGGACAAGGCGCACGCCAACCGGCAGCGCCCGCTGTGGGCGTCGACCGGCGTGAAGGACCCGGCGTACAAGGACACGCTGTACGTGGACGACCTGGTCGCCCCGGGCACGGTCAACACCATGCCGGAGGCCACGCTGGAGGCCGCCGCCGCGCGCGGCGAGATCACCGGCGACACCGTGCGCGCCACCTACGCGCAGTCGCAGGCCGACCTGGACGCCCTCGCCGGTCTCGGGGTCAGCTACGACGACGTCGTGCGGGTACTCGAAGAGGAGGGCGTCGAGAAGTTCGAGGCGTCCTGGACCGACCTGCTGAAGTCCACCGAGGCGGAGCTCAAGCGCCTCACTCCGGCAAAGGACTGACCTTGTCTCAACCCGCACGCGGCGACAACCCGCTGCGTGACGCTCAGGACCGACGGCTCCCGCGCATCGCGGGGCCGTCGGGCCTGGTCATCTTCGGCGTCACGGGCGATTTGTCGCGTAAAAAGCTGATGCCAGCCGTTTACGATCTGGCCAATCGCGGACTGCTGCCCCCGGGCTTCTCCCTCATCGGGTTCGCCCGGCGCGACTGGGAGGACGAGGACTTCGCCCAGGTCGTGCACGACGCGGTCAAGGAGCACGCCAGGACGCCCTTCCGCGAGGAGGTCTGGCAGCAGTTGGCCGAGGGCTTCCGCTTCGTCCCCGGCGAGTTCTCCGACGACGAGGCGTTCAAGCAGCTCAAGGCCACCATCGAGGAGCTGGACGCGGCGCGCGGCACGGGCGGCAACTTCGCCTTCTACCTGTCGGTGCCGCCCAAGTTCTTCCCCACCGTCGTCGAGCAGCTCAAGAAGCACGGCCTGTCCGAGAGCCAGGGCGACTCCTGGCGGCGCGCGGTCATCGAGAAGCCCTTCGGGCACGACCTGGCCAGCGCGCAGGAGCTCAACCAGGTCGTGCACCAGGTCTTCCGGCCGAGCGACGTCTTCCGCATCGACCACTACCTGGGCAAGGAGACGGTCCAGAACATCCTGGCGCTCCGCTTCGCCAACACGATGTTCGAGCCGCTGTGGAACCGCTCGTACGTGGACCACGTACAGATCACCATGGCCGAGGACATCGGCATCGGTGGCCGGGCCGGGTACTACGACGGCATCGGCTCCGCGCGCGACGTCATCCAGAACCACCTGCTCCAACTCCTGGCGCTGACCGCCATGGAGGAGCCGGCCTCCTTCGACGCGAAGGCCCTGGTCACCGAGAAGCTCAAGGTGCTCACGGCCGTCAAGCTGCCGCACGACCTGGGCCGGCACACCGTGCGCGGGCAGTACACGCACGGCTGGCAGGGCGGCACCGAGGTCTGCGGCTACCTCGAGGAAGAGGGCATCGACCCGCAGTCCAAGACGGACACGTACGCCGCCATCAAGCTGGGCATCGACAACCGCCGCTGGGCGGGCGTCCCGTTCTACCTGCGCACCGGCAAGCGCCTCGGCCGTCGGGTCACCGAGATCGCGGTGGTCTTCCAGCGCGCCCCGCACTCCCCCTTCGACACCACCGACACCCAGGAGCTGGGGCAGAACGCCCTGGTCATCCGGGTGCAGCCGGACGAGGGCGTGACGATCCGGTTCGGCTCCAAGGTGCCCGGCACCTCGATGGAGATCCGGGACGTGACCATGGACTTCGCCTACGGCGAGTCCTTCACGGAGTCCAGCCCGGAGGCGTACGAGCGACTGCTGCTCGACGTGCTGCTCGGCGACGCCAACCTCTTCCCCCGCCACCAGGAGGTCGAGGAGTCCTGGCGCATCCTCGACCCGATCGAGGCGTACTGGGACCGGCACGGCAGGCCGGAGGAGTACACCGCCGGGACCTGGGGTCCCAAGGCGGCGGACGAGATGCTCGCACGAGACGGACGGAGCTGGCGGCGGCCATGAACATCGATCTCACGGACACCACGTCCAGCCAGATCAACTCCGCACTGGTGCGGGCGCGCCGGGCCAGCGGGACGCCGGCGGTCGGGATGGTGCTCACCTTGGTGATCGTCACCGACGAGGGCAACCACTACGACGCGCTCAAGGCCGCGAGCGAGGCGTCCAAGGAACACCCCTCGCGCATCCTGGTCGTCATCCGCCGGCCCGGCCGCTCGCCACGCGACCGCAAGATCGCCCGGCTGGACGCCGAGGTCCGGGTGGGCGGCGAGAGCAACACCGGCGAAACGGTGCTGCTGCGCCTGCACGGCGAGTTGGCCAGCCACGCCCACTCGGCCGTGCTGCCGCTGCTGCTGCCCGACGCGCCGGTCGTGGTCTGGTGGCCGGAGGACGCGCCGGAGCACCCGAGCGACGACCTGCTCGGCCAGCTCGCCGCGCGCCGCATCACCGACGCCCAGGCCACCGAGGACCCGGTCGCGACGCTCGCCCTGCGGGCGGGCACCTACACCCCCGGCGACACGGACCTGGCCTGGACCCGGATCACCCCCTGGCGCAGCGTGCTGGCGGCGGCCCTGGACCAGAAGCACGCGCCGATCACCTCGGCCTCGGTCGAGGGCGAGGCGTACAACCCCAGCAGCGAGCTGCTCGCGCTGTGGCTCGCCGACCGGCTGGGGGTGCCGGTCGAGCGGACCGTCTCGGACGGGCCCGGCCTCACGGCGGTGCGCCTGGAGACGGCCGACGGCACGATCTGCCTCGACCGCGCGGACGGCTCGCTGGCCGAGCTGGCGATGCCGGGCCAGCCCGACCGGCACGTGGCGCTGCACCGGCGCGACACCGCCGAGCTGATCGCCGAGGAGCTGCGGCGCCTGGACCCGGACGAGACGTACGCCGCGGCCGTCAAGTACGGCGTGCAGCGGCTGGGCTCGGGCGCCCCGGCGACCAAGGGCGCCGCCAGGACCGGCGCCGTGCGCGGCCAGTCGGCCGCGCCCGCCGCGCCGGCGGAGACCGCGTCGCAGGGTACGTCGGACGGTTCGCCGGAGGGCGAAGGGGGGGCCGAGGCCCCGGCCAAGTCGGGTAAGAAGAAGGCGTCATCGGCCACGGCCAGGAAGGCGTCGTCCACGTGAGCGCGCCGCAGGTCGTGGTCCACCGCGACAAGGAGCTGATGGCCCGGGCCGCCGCAGCGCGGCTGATCACCCGGGTGGTCGACGCGCAGGCCGCCCGGGGCTCGGCCTCGGTCGTGCTCACCGGTGGCCGCAACGGCAACGGGCTGCTGGCTGCGCTGGCCGAGTCGCCGGCGCGGGACGCGATCGACTGGTCGCGGCTCGACCTGTGGTGGGGCGACGAGCGGTTCCTGCCCGACGGCGACCCGGAGCGCAACGTGACCCAGGCCCGCCAGGCGCTGCTGGACGCGGTGCCGCTCGACCCGGCCCGGGTGCACCCGATGCCGGCGTCCAACGGTACCTACACCGGGGACGCCGACGGGGCGGCTGCCGCGTACGCCGCGGAGCTGGCCACCGCCGCCGCGCGGGAGACCGCGTCACCGCCGGCCGGCGCCGGCGGTCGCGGCGTACCGGCCTTCGACGTGCTGCTCCTCGGCGTCGGCCCGGACACGCACGTGGCCTCGCTCTTCCCGGAGTTGCCCGCGGTGCGGGAGACCGAGCGGACGGTGGTCGGCGTGCACGGCGCGCCCAAGCCGCCACCCACCCGGATCTCCCTGACGCTGCCGGCGATCCGCGCGGCCCGTGAGGTGTGGCTGCTCGCCGCGGGCGGCGACAAGGCGGGAGCCGTGGCCATAGCCCTGTCGGGCGCCGGCGAGGTGCAGGCCCCGGCCGCGGGCGCGCGCGGGCAGAGCCGCACCCTGTGGCTCCTCGACCAGAGCGCGGCGGCCGAGCTGCCTCGCGGCCTGTACCCACCGTCGTCGCCCTGAGCGACCGCGTCGCTCGGGACGGCTCGGGCCCTACGCCCGGCCGCCGCGCGAGCGACGCGACAGCGCCCGGCCGCCACCCCGCGCAGGGGGTGGCGGCCGGGCGTTTTCGCAGCCGCGCGGCCCGCTACCGCATCGGCCGCGGCGGACTCAACGCCCGCGCAGGGCCCGGTACTTGGCGACCAGGGTCGCCGTCGAGTTGTCGAGGCCCGGCACCTGTTCGTCGGCGCGCAGCGCCGGCTCGACCCGCTTGGCCAGGACCTTGCCGAGTTCGACGCCCCACTGGTCGAAAGAGTCGATGTTCCAGATGGCGCCCTGAACGAAGACCTTGTGCTCGTAGAGCGCGATCAACTGGCCGAGCACCGACGGCGTGAGTTCGCTGGCGAGGATGGTGGTGGTCGGCCGGTTGCCGTGGAACGTCTTGTGTGGCACCAGTTCCTCGGCCACGCCCTCCGCCCTGACCTCGTCGGCCGTCTTGCCGAACGCCAGCGCCTGGCTCTGCGCGAACAAATTGGCCATCAGCAGGTCGTGCTGGTCCACGAGGCCGGGCGGCAGGTCGTCCACCGGCTTGGCGAAGCCGATCAGGTCCGCGGGGATGAGCTTGGTGCCCTGGTGCAGCAACTGGTAGTAGGCGTGCTGGCCGTTGGTGCCGGGCGTGCCCCACACCACGGGCCCGGTCTGCCAGGTCACCGGCCGGCCCGCGCGGTCCACCGACTTGCCGTTGGACTCCATGTCGAGCTGCTGGAGGTAGGACGTGAACTTGGACAGGTAGTGGCTGTACGGCAGGACCGCGTGTGACTGGGCGTCGTGGAAGCCGCCGTACCAGACGCCGAGCAGGCCGAGGAGGAGCGGCACATTCTCCTCGGGCGGCGCGCTGAGGAAATGCTCGTCGACCAGGTGGAAGCCCGCGAGCATCTCCCGGAACCGGTCGTGACCGATGGCGATCATCAGGGAGAGCCCGATGGCGGAGTCGTACGAGTAACGCCCGCCGACCCAGTCCCAGAACTCGAACATGTTGGCCGGATCGATGCCGAATTCGGCGACCTTCTCCGCGTTGGTGGACAGCGCGACGAAGTGCTTGGCCACCGCGTCCTGGCCGGCCCCCAGCTCGCTCAGCAGCCAGTCGCGGGCGGACGTCGCATTGGTGATCGTCTCGATGGTGGTAAAGGTCTTGGAGGCCACGATGAACAGCGTCTCGGCCGCGTCCAGATCACGGATTGCCTCGTGCAGATCGGCGCCGTCCACATTGGATACGAAACGGAAATCCAGGTGGCGTGCGCTGTACGCGCGCAGCGCGTCATAGGCCATGGCGGGGCCCAGATCGGAGCCGCCGATACCGATATTGACGACCGTCCTGATCCGCTTACCGGTGTGACCGGTCCAGTCACCCGACCGGACGCGGTCGGAGAAGGTCGCCATCTTGGTGAGCACCGCGTGCACGGCGGGCACCACGTTCTCGCCGTCGGACTCGACGACCTTCGACAGCGGGGTTCGCAGCGCCGTGTGGAGCACGGAGCGGCCCTCGGTGACGTTGATCTTGTCGCCGCGGAACATCGCGTCCCGCAGCTCGGCGACGCCGCTCGCCGCGGCCAGCGCCCGCAGCAGTCGCAGCGTCTCGTCGGTCACCAGGTGCTTGGAGTAGTCCAGGTAGAGATCGCCGACCTGGAGGGCGTAGCGCTCACCGCGCGTGGGGTCGGCCGCGAACACCTCGCGCAGGCGCACCTCCCCGAGCTGCTCTCGGTGCTCTCCCAGCGCGATCCACTCCGGCATCTGGTCGAGCCGGGTTCGGCCTTCAGCGTTCATCTCGGACATCAGCCCTATTCTTCTCGTCATTGCGCGCCAGCGTCGCCCAACCTAGTTGATCAGGGCGGTGGGTACGTCCTCATCGCGACCCGACGCACGACATCGCGTCCCGGCGCACGACAAGGGCCCGGCAGCGCCTTCCGCGGGGGAAGTGCTGCCGGGCCCTGTCATGCCGGAGGGGACGTGCGCTGCGTGGCGGTCACGACCCGGGTGCCGGACGGGGTCCGTGCGGGGCGGCCCTGCGGTGCGTCAGATCTCGCCGCGGAGCTTGGCCAGCGCCTCCGCGAGGATCGCCTCGCCGTCCGCGTCGCTGCGCCGCTCCCGCACGTAGGCGAGGTGCGTCTTGTACGGCTCGGTGCGCGGCGGGTCCGGCGGGTTCTCCCGGTCCTTTCCGGCGGGGAAGCCGCAGCGCGGACAGTCCCACGTTTCGGGAATCTGCGCATCGCTGGCGAAGCTCGGCTGAGTCTCGTGCCCGTTCGAGCACCAGAAGGAAATGCGGAGGCGCGGCGCTGACTCGCCTCGCTCCGCCTCCCCCATCGGCCCCGCTCCGACCCGACTTCCTCGGATCGCGTTGCCACTTGCCACGGTTGTAACTCCCTGCGTGATGGTGCCGCGAAGCATCCGATAGGCGGCTCCGCTGCCGGGCGCCCCAGTCTATGTAAGGCCCAACGCGCGTCCAGCGACAGGAGTTACACCCCGCCCCCGAGGACGCAAGCCCAATAATAGGCTGCGCTTACGACGGTGTGTCAGTTAATCCAGCTTCATCAGCACGCCAAGCACGACGATGCATGCGAACCACAGGAGACCGACCACAACGGTGATCCGGTCAAGGTTACGCTCGGCGACAGAAGAGCCGCCGACAGAGGACTGCATTCCGCCACCGAACATGTCGGACAGGCCGCCACCCTTTCCCTTGTGCATGAGCACGAGCATCATCAACAGCCCACTGAAGATGATGAGGGCGATTGAGAACCCAGTTTCCACGGCTGGACCAACTCTCTCGGATGCAAGAATTCTGAAAACGATCTGATGAAACTGATGGAACCGTTGAACGCCGTCGGGGCCGGACAGCGCGTTAACGCCGGTCCCGGCCCCGACAGGGTACGACGGGGTAGCCCCGTCGTCATAGCTGCTACTGGTCGCGGAAGCGGACGATCTTGACGAACTCGTCCGCGTCGAGCGCCGCGCCGCCGATCAGCGCGCCGTCCACGTCGGGCTTGGCCATGATCGCAGCAATGTTGGCCGCCTTGACCGAGCCGCCGTACTGGATGCGCACCTTGTCGGCGAGGTCCTTGTTGTACAGCTCCGCCAGGCGCTTGCGGATGGCGGAGCAGACCTCCTGCGCGTCCTCGGGCGTGGCCACCTCGCCGGTGCCGATCGCCCAGACCGGTTCGTAGGCGATGACGATGGACTCGGCCTGCTCGGCCGGCAGGTCCTCCAGCGCCCCGTCCACCTGCGCGAGCGTGTGCGGCACGTGCTGCCCGGCCTTGCGTACTTCCAGACCCTCGCCCACGCACAGGATCGGCGTGATGCCGTGCTTGTAGGCGGCCTTGACCTTGGCGTTGCAGACCTGGTCGGTCTCGCCGTGGTACTGGCGGCGCTCGGAGTGCCCGACGGCCGCGTACGCGCACTTGAGCTTGGCGAGCATGGGGCCGGAGATCTCACCGGTGTACGCGCCGGAGTCGTGCGCCGAGATGTCCTGGGCGCCGTACTTGATCTTGAGCTTGTCGCCGTCGACCAGCGTCTGCACCGACCGCAGGTCGGTGAAGGGCGGCAGGACGGCGACCTCGACGGTGTCGTAGTCCTTGTCGGCGAGCGCGAAGGCGAGCTTCTGGACGTGCGCGATGGCCTCAAGGTGGTTGAGGTTCATCTTCCAGTTGCCCGCCATCAGCGGGGTGCGGTCACTCACGGTGTTCAGTCCTCCAGTGCGGCGAGGCCGGGGAGCGTCTTGCCTTCGAGGTACTCGAGGCTGGCGCCACCACCGGTCGAAATGTGGCCGAAAGCGTTCTCGTCGAAGCCCAGGATGCGCACGGCCGCGGCCGAGTCTCCGCCGCCGACCACCGAGAAGGCCGAGCTGTCGAGGAGCGCCTGGGCGACGGCCTTAGTGCCGTCGGCGTAGTCGGGGTGCTCGAAGACGCCCATCGGTCCGTTCCAGAAGACGGTGGCCGCGTCGGCGAGCTTCGATGCGTACAACTTGCGGGTCTCCGGGCCGATGTCCAGGCCCATCTTTCCGGCCGGCATGGCGTCCGCCGCGACCGTCTCCGGGTGGGTGGCGGCCTTGGCCGCGAGGTCCGGGAAGGCGGGCGCGACCAGCACGTCCACCGGCAGCACGAACTCCACGCCGCGCTCCTCGGCCCGCGTCAGGTACTCACGGACGGCCGGGAGCTGGTCCTCCTGGAGCAGCGAGGAGCCGACCTCGTGGCCCTGTGCCTTGAGGAAGGTGTAGACCATGCCGCCGCCGATGAGGATGCGGTCGGCCTTCTCCAGGAGGTGGTCGATGACGCCGAGCTTGTCGGAGACCTTGGCGCCGCCGAGGACGACCGCGTACGGCCGCCGCACGTCGTCGGTGAGCTTCCGCAAAACGCCGACCTCGGTGGCGATCAGGTCGCCGGCGGCGTGCGGCAGCTTGGCCGGCAGGTCGTAGACCGAGGCGTGCTTGCGGTGCACCGCGCCGAAGCCGTCGCCGACGTACAGGTCGGCGAGCGCGGCGAGCTGGTCGGCGAAGGAGGCCCGCTCGGCCTCGTCCTTGCTTGTCTCACCGGCGTTGAAGCGGAGGTTCTCCAGCAGCGTGACCTCGCCGTCACCCAGAGCGGCGACGGTGGCCTTCGCGCTGTCCCCCACGGTGTCGGTGGCGAACGCGACGTCCTTGCCGAGCAGCTCGCCGAGCCGGGTCGCGACCGGGGCGAGCGAGTACCGCTCGTCCGGCGCGCCCGCCGGGCGGCCGAGGTGCGAGGCGACGATCACCTTGGCGCCGGCGTCGGCGAGCTTGGCGATCGTGGGGGCGACGGCCCGGATACGGCCGTCGTCGGTGATGGTGGCGCCCTCGAGCGGCACGTTGAGGTCGGCGCGAACGAACACCCGCTTGCCCGCCAGGCCGTCCTTGCTGAGGTCGTCGATCGTCTTCATTGCTTCCTGGACTCCTTGAGTCTCCACGGTGGGCCTGCATGGGACAGGGCCCGGACGACGCGCCGTCGCGTCTCCCGAGCCCTGTCCGCAACACATCTCGGTGACCCGGTGGCCGGGGACACCACCCCGCGCCCCCGTGCCCTCGGCCCGCCCCCACCGTGATCGCGGGGGCGCGCCGGGCAGTGCGGCTGGGGAATCTTAGAGCTGGCCGCCGACGAACGTGGTCAGGTCGACCAGGCGGTTGGAGTAGCCCCACTCGTTGTCGTACCAGCCGACGACCTTCACCTGCGCGCCCTGCGCCATGGTCAGCGAGGAGTCGAAGGTGCAGGAGGCGGGCCAGTTGACGATGTCCGAGGAGACGATGGGGTCCTCGGTGTACTCCAGGTAGCCCTTGAGCTCGCCCTCGGCGGCCTTCTGGAAGGCGGCGTTGACCTCTTCCCTGGAGACCTCGCGGCTCAGCTCGATGACCAGGTCGGTGACGGAGCCGGTGGGCACGGGCACGCGCATGGCGATGCCGTCCAGCTTGCCCTTGAGCTGCGGGAGGACCAGGGCGGTGGCCTTGGCGGCGCCCGTCGAGGTCGGGATGATGTTCTCCGCGGCGGCGCGGGCGCGACGCAGGTCCTTGTGCGGGAAGTCCAGAATGCGCTGGTCGTTGGTGTACGCGTGCACCGTGGTCATCATGCCCTTGACGATGCCGAAGCTCTCGTCGAGGACCTTGGCCATCGGCGCCACACAGTTGGTGGTGCAGGACGCGTTGGAGATGACGTCGTGCTGGGCCGGGTCGTACTTGTCCTGGTTGACGCCCATGACGATCGTGATGTCCTCGTCCTTGGCGGGCGCGGAGATCAGGACCTTCTTGGCGCCGGCGGCGAGGTGCTTGGCGGCGTCGTCGCGCTTGGTGAAGATGCCGGTGGACTCGATGACGATGTCGGTGCCGAGCTCGCCCCAGGGCAGGGCGGCCGGGTCACGCTCGGCCATCGTCTTGAAGGTCTGGTTACCCACCGTGATGGTGTCTTCGGTGTGGCTGACGTCCTGCTTCAGCCGGCCCAGGATCGAGTCGTACTTCAGCAGGTGGACCAGGGTGGCGTTGTCGGTCAGGTCGTTGACACCGACGATCTCGATGTCCGCACCCTGCTCAAGGAGCGCGCGGAAGTAATTGCGACCGATACGGCCAAAGCCGTTGATGCCTACGCGGATCGTCACGAACCGATCTCCTCGTTGGTGTGCCGGTCTGGACGCCGGCGAGCTGTATGGGATGTCCCCGACCGCCCTCGACCCTACCGCGTACGCGACCCGTACGTGACATTTGACCGGGGCCGGACAGGCGCCGCCACCAAGGGCCCGCGAGGCCGCTCCAGCCCTTGTGGGAAGCGGTCGAACGGGCCTTCGCGCGCGCCCGGCAGAGCCCGGACCGCCGGGCCTCTCGGGTACCCGGTCACGACCCCCGGCACACCCTCGGCGCGCCCCCGGCCAGGGCGGTCACGCCGGCGGGCGGGCGCGCGCCGCGCGCGTCGGGTGGCTCGGCGCGGCGGTCAGCCGACGGCGCCTTCCACCATCTCCTCGCCCAGGTCGGCCAGGTTGGACTCGGTGCCCGGGATGCCCAGATCCTGGGCACGCTTGTCCGCCATGGCCAGCAGCCGCCTGATCCGACCGGCCACCGCGTCCTTGGTCAGCGGCGGGTCGGCGAGGGCGCCCAACTCCTCCAGAGACGCCTGCTTGTGCTCCATGCGCAGCCGGCCGGCCGCGGCCAGGTGCTCGGGCACCTCCTCGCCCAGGATCTCCAGGGCGCGCTGCACCCGGGCGCCCGCGGCCACGGCCGCACGGGCGGAGCGGCGCAGGTTGGCGTCGTCGAAGTTGGCGAGCCGGTTGGCGGTGGCCCGCACCTCGCGCCGCATCCGGCGCTCCTCCCAGGCCAGCACCGACTCGTGCGCGCCCAGCCGCGTCAACAGCGCGCCGATCGCGTCCCCGTCCCGGACGACGACCCGGTCAACGCCGCGCACCTCGCGCGCCTTGCTGGCGATCTGCAGTCGGCGCGCCGCGCCGACCAGCGCGAGGGCGGCCTCCGGCCCGGGGCACGTCACCTCGAGCGAGGACGAGCGGCCGGGCTCGGTGAGCGAGCCGTGGGCCAGGAACGCGCCGCGCCAGGCCGCCTCGGCGTCGCAGGTCGCGCCGGAGACCACCTGCGGGGGCAGGCCGCGGATCGGACGGCCGCGGCCGTCGACCAGCCCGGTCTGTCGCGCGAGCTGATCGCCGCCCGCCACCACCCGCACCACGTACCTGCTGCCTCTGCGCAGCCCGCCCGGCGCCATCACCACCAGGTCGGAGGCGTGCCCGAAGATCTCGAGAATGTCCTTGCGCAGCCGCCGGGCCGCGATGCCGGTATCGAGTTCGGCTTCGATCACGATCCGCCCGCTGACCAGGTGCAGCCCGCCGGCGAAGCGCAGGATCGAGGAGACCTCCGCTTTGCGGCAGCACGTCCGGGTGACGGGAAGCCGGGAAATCTCATCCTTCACCGCAGCCGTCATCGCCATGGGCCGATCCTTCCATGCATCCGAAAAATACGGTCATACGCGGCGGCCAACAGCTCGGGGTCGTGCCTGGCCGAGCCTTCCCCGGCCTCGGGCTGGGAACAGCTTCCAGGCACGGCCACCGGCGCCAGCTCGACCGTGCCGCCGAGCCGCGCAGCGGCCTCTCGGAGGGTGTCTCGATCGGGCACGGCAGCCTCGTCGGCCAGCACCACGTCCAGGGCGAGTTTAGGGGCGTGTCGGGCCAAAACCTCCAAATGACGCTGCGGAGAGAAGCCGTCGGTTTCACCGGGTTGTGGCGCGAGGTTCAACGAGAGGACCCGTCGGGCCTTCGTCTCGATCAGCGCCTCCAGCAGTTCCGGCACCAGCAGATGCGGTATCACCGAGGAGAACCAGGAGCCGGGGCCGAGGACGACCCAGTCGGCGTCGAGCACCGCGCTGACCGCCTCCGGCACGGCCGGCGGGTCGTTCGGCACCAGGTGCACCGACTGCACCTCGCCGGGTGTGAGGGCGACGGTGGCCTGCCCGCGCACGGTGCTGATCTCCTCGGGCCGCCCCGGGTCGTGCCCGCGCACCAGCGCCTGGAGTTCCAGCGGTACGGCCGACATCGGCAGCACCCGGCCGTGCGCGCCCAGCAGCCGGCCCACCCACTCCAGGGCCTTGACGTGGTCGCCGAGCTGTTCCCACAGGGCCACGATGAGCAGGTTGCCCACCGCGTGCCCGTGCAGCTCGCCCTCGCTGGCGAACCGGTGCTGGATCACCCGGGCCCAGGTCTGGCCCCAGTCGTCGTCGCCGCACAGCGCGGCCAGCGCCTTGCGCAGGTCGCCGGGGGGCAGCACGCCCAGCTCGTCGCGCAGCCGGCCGCTGGAGCCGCCGTCGTCGGCGACGGTGACGACGGCGGTGAGGTCGCCGGTGATGCGGCGCAGCGCCGCGAGCGAGGCGGACAGCCCCCGGCCGCCGCCGAGCGCGACGACCTTGGGCTGGGTGCCCCGGTTGGTACGGGCTCCGACCAGGCGCCGGAACCGTCGGGAGCGGACGGTCACTCGCGCCCCATGTCCCGGTGCACGATCACGGTCTCCACTCCCTCGGCGGCCAATCGGGTCGCCAGCTTCTCCGACATGGCCACGCTGCGGTGCTTGCCGCCGGTGCAGCCGACGGCGATGGTCACGTACCGCTTGCCCTCGCGGCGGTATCCGGCCGCGATCAGCTGGAGCAGCTCCGCGTACCGGTCGAGGAACTCCTTGGCGCCCGGCTGGTTGAAGACGTAGCCGGAGACCTCCTCGTTGAGGCCGGTGAAGGGGCGCAGCTCGGGGACCCAGTGCGGGTTGGGCAGGAAGCGGCAGTCCACCACCAGGTCGGCGTCGACGGGCAGGCCGTACTTGTAGCCGAACGACATGACCGTGGCCCGCAGCTCCGGCTCCTCGTCGCCGGCGAACTGGGCGTCCATCTTGGCCCGCAGCTCGTGCACGTTGAGGCTGGAGGTGTCGATCACCAGATCGGCGTCGCCGCGCAGCTCGCGCAGCAGGTCGCGTTCGGCGGCGATGCCGTCGACGATGCGGCCGTCGCCCTGGAGGGGGTGCGGTCGGCGCACCGACTCGAAGCGCCGCACCAGGGCGTCGTCGGACGCCTCCAGGAACAGCACGCGGCGCTTGACGTGCTTGGCCTCCAGGTCGGCCAGCGACTCGCGCAGGTTGTCGAAGAAGCGGCGGCCCCGCACGTCGACGACGACGGCGATCCGCGCGACGTTGCCCTGCGAGCGCGCGCCGAGATCCACCATGGTGGGGATCAGGGCGGGCGGCAGGTTGTCGACCACGAACCAGCCGAGGTCCTCCAGGCACTTGGCGGCCGTGCTGCGGCCGGCGCCCGACATGCCAGAGATGATCACCAGCTCGGGGATGGCCACCGGTTCGGCGGCCTCGCCCGTGATGCCCGTACTCACCTGTGCTTCATCTCCATCGATCGCGTTCATGCCGTGTCCCCCCGTTCCGATGCCGCCGCCGTGGGTGCGGCGTCATCTTCGATAATCTCTCCCGTGGCGGTGTTCACCGCCGGGGCGGCCGGAGCCGCCTGTGCCAGGGCCGCGGCGACGGTCTCGGCGGTCTTGCGACCGATGCCGGGCACCTCGCAGAGTTGGTCGACCGTGGCGGCGCGCAGCCGCTTGACCGACCCGAAGTGCTTGAGCAGGGCGCGCTTGCGGGTCTCCCCCAAGCCTGCCACCGCGTCCAGCGGTCCGGCCCTGAAGCTCGCCGCGCGCTTGGTGCGCTGGTAGCGGATGGCGAACCGGTGCGCCTCGTCGCGCACCCGCTGGAGCAGGTACAGCCCCTCGCTGCTGCGGGGCAGCACGACCGGGTCGTCCTCGCCCGGCAGCCAGACCTCCTCCAGTCGCTTGGCCAGTCCGCACACGGCGACGTCGTCGATGCCCAGGTCGTCCAGGGCCCGCTGGGCGGCGGCGACCTGCGGTTGCCCGCCGTCCACGACCACGAGCTGCGGCGGGTAGGCGAAGCGGCGCGGCCTGCCGTCCTCGTCGCGGCCGGAGTCGGCCACCGAGCCCGGGGCGACCGCGCCGGCGGGGGTCAGCTCCTCGACGCTCACCTGGTCCGGGGCGCCCGGGGCGTCCGAAGTGTCCGGGGCGTCGGGCGTGTCGCCCGCGTCACCCGCGTCGGCGAGGTCCCACTCGCCGGTCTTCTGCTTCTCCTGGAGGTAGCGACGGAAGCGGCGGCTGATCACCTCGTGCATCGAGCGGACGTCGTCCTGGCCGGCGAAGGACTTGATCTGGAAGCGCCGGTACTCGCTCTTGCGCGGCAGGCCGTCCTCGAAGACCACCATGGAGGCGACCACGTCGTCGCCCTGTAGATGGGAGATGTCGAAGCACTCGACCCGCAGCGGCGCGGTGTCCAGGCCGAGCGCCTCGGCGATCTCCTCCAGGGCCCGGGAGCGGGTGGTCAGGTCGGAGGCGCGCTTGGTCTTGTGCAGCACCAGGGCGTGCTCGGCGTTCCTGGCGACGGTCGCCATCAGGTCCTTCTTGTCGCCGCGCTGGGGTATGCGCAGGGACACGGCGGCGCCACGGCGGTCGGTGAGCCACTGGTTGAGGGCGGCGGTGTCCTCGGGCAGCACCGGGACCAGCACCTCCTTGGGCACCGCGTCGCCGCTCTCCTCGCCGTACAACTGCTGGAGCGCGTGCGCCACCAGGCCCGCGGTGTCCACGGCCTCGACCTTGTCGGTGACCCAGCCGCGCTGGCCGCGCACGCGCCCGCCGCGCACGTGGAAGATCTGCACGGCGGCCTCCAACTCGTCCTCGGCGACCGCCATCAGGTCGGCGTCGGTGGCGTCGGTGAGGACGACGGCGTTCTTCTCCATCGCGCGCTTGAGCGCCTCGATGTCGTCCCGCAGCCGGGCCGCCTTCTCGTACTCCATCTCCTCGGACGCCTCGCGCATGCGCGTCTCGAGGCGTCGGATGTAGGCGCCGGTGCGGCCGGCCATGAAGTCGCAGAACTCCTCGGCCAGCGCCCGGTGTTCCTCGGCGCTCACCCGGCCCACGCAGGGGGCGGAGCACTTGCCGATGTATCCCAGCAGGCAGGGCCGGCCGATCTGGGCCGAGCGCTTGAACACCCCGGCGGAGCAGGTCCGCACGGGGAAGACCCGCAGCATCAGGTCCACGGTCTCGCGGATCGCCCACGCGTGGCCGTACGGACCGAAGTAGCGCACGCCCTTGCGCTTGGGGCCGCGCATCACCTGCACCCGGGGGAACTCCTCGTTCAACGTCACGGCCAGCGACGGATAGCTCTTGTCGTCGCGGTACTTGACGTTGAACCGGGGGTCGAACTCCTTGATCCACGCGTACTCCAACTGGAGCGCCTCCACCTCGGTGGAGACCACGGTCCACTCGACGGAGGCGGCCGTCGTGACCATGGTGCGGGTGCGCGGATGGAGGTTCGCCAGGTCCTGGAAGTACGAGGACAGCCGCGGGCGCAGGCTCTTCGCCTTGCCGACGTAGATCACGCGCGCGTGCTGGTCCCGGAACTTGTAGACCCCGGGCGAGTCGGGGATCTGTCCCGGCTTGGGTCGGTAGCTGCTGGGGTCGGCCATGGTCACCACCCTACTGGCGGGCAGTGACAGTCCGTCCTCGGTGCGGCGCCGGTTCGGGCCGGGCGCCGGCCACCCCGAGACGGCCGCCAGCCGCCGGTTCGCGCGCCGCGCGCCGCCCGCGCCACCGGGGCGCACGCCCCGGCGCCGGTCGCGGGCCCGCCGACGACAAGGCCGTGCCGCACCAGTCCGGTGGGACCGGTGCGGCACGGCGGGCGGCACCCTGCTGACGAGACGGCGTACGGCACGGGGCGGACCCGGCGCGTAGGAGCGGCGTACGCCTCGGCGTGGTGCGCCGGGTGGGCTAGCGCCGGCGCAGCCGCAGGGCCACCGCGCCGGACAGGCCGAGGGCGACGAGCGCCGCCAGCGCGGTGAGCGCGGAGGTGGCGGTGAGCAGGCCCTCGTCGCCGGCGGACGCGGTGGCGCTGTGCTGGACGGCGTCCCGCGCGCCGTCGGCGGGCCGCGCGTCGGTCGGCGGCGCGGCGTCGGACCGCGGGCCGTAGCCGCCGGCCTCTCCCTTCTTGGCGTACGGGGAGCCGGGGAGCTTGTCCGCGTACGCCTTGTGGACGCGCTCGCGGTAGGCGTCCACCGTCGTGCCGCGCGCGCCGACGGCCCGCTCGGCGTCGGCGTCGAGGGGCAGCACGCGGGCCCCGCGCTGGACGTACCAGGCGTCGATCTGCGGCTCGCGGAAGACGGTGCCGCCGGCGAGCTTCTTCGCGCCCTTGGCCACGTAGTACGTCTCGTCCCCGCCGGTGGCGATGTTGACCACCTTCCAGGAGCCGCCGGTGTGCGCGGTCCACACCGAGGCGACCTGGCCGTCCGCCGACAGTGCCTTGCTGGCCAGGAAGTCCAGCTTGGCGATGGGCGCGCGGTCGGCACCCGAGGCGTCGGCGACGAAGCCCGGCGCCAGGGTGTAGACGGGCACCGTCGCCCCCTCGATCCGCGGCTGCGCCTTCGCCCTGGCGACGGCGCCGTCCCGGGCGAAGAACCGGGCGAGGCTGTCGAGGGTGCTCGGCGCGGTGGTCGCGGCGCGGGCCGCGCTGACGGCGGTGGCCGCGGGGGCCTTGGGCGCCGCCGGGGACTCGCTGGCCGCGGCCTGCGGGGCGCCGGCGACCAGCACGGCGATCGCGGTCGCGAGGGTGGCCGCGCCCACGGTGGAGCGGGCGCGCGACGGCTGGGCGGTCGTGACCGACCTGGGGGTGCGCTCGACGGTCATGACCTCACGCTCCGATCCGGTAGAGCGAGTGGGTCCAGGAGAACTCGTTGTTGCCCACGTACCAGCCGTGCGAGGCCCAGTTGTACCGGTTGTTGGAGGGCCAGGGGTCGCCCCAGTAGACGAAGCCGTTGGCGTTGTCGTAACCGTAGATGACGTGCATGTGGCCTCCGCCCGATGACCACTGGATGCGGGTCTCAATGGGGCGCTCCGCGTTGATCTCGTTCTGTATCGCGCCGTACTGCAGCCAGTCGTTGATGTACGAGCCCGGCCTGATGCCCGCCCAACGCAGCGCAGTCTGCACGTTACCGAGGGTAGCTTGATTGTTGGGGCAGTCGAGGCCCTGCTGCCGGTTGAAGGCGGCGTTGCAGAACTGGTTCTGGCTGTAGTTCTTGCCCATCCAGGTGGCGATCGTGTTGCCCGCGGCCGACCAACACCAGTTGGTCTTCTGCTGCGCCTGCATGGTGATGTTCAGCCGGTTCGCCGCGCGGGTGTCCCGCGTGTCGTCGGTGGCCGCGGTCGCCGTGGCCGTGGGCACGGCCAACACGGCGACCGCGGCGAGCGCGGTCACGGTCAGCCGTCTGGGGTGGGGACGGCGCGCGCGGCGCTGTCGAAGGGTGAGGGGCATGGCGTTCCTCCCAGCGAGCGAGGGGTGTGGGGTGGAGGAGCGCGTCCGGACGCTGCGAGGAGCATCAGGTGTTGTCCGAGCACAGTCAACACGCTTCAATGCGTGGTGATAATCGACGTGAACAGTCGGCGCGACATGTGAACGCCCCTGCGCCCCGCTAGCTGGATCACGGCACGCAAGGCGCCGAATCGGCGGATTCCGATCGTGAATGTTCACGTAGGGCACCGGTGTGTGAATATCCGGCCTGACATGGCTCAGGGGAGGCATGCGATGCGACAGACCGCCGCACAGTCGGATGTGGCCGAGGCCGAGCTGGCCCAGGCCCTGCGCACCGGCCCGTTCCACCTCGCCCTACGCACCGCGCTCGCCGCGCGCGGGCTGGCGCTGCACCGCGTGCAGCACCGGCTGGCGCAGCGCGGCGTCAAGGTCGGCGTCACCAGCCTCAGCTACTGGCAGCAGGGCGCCAGGACCCCGCGCCGCGCGGAGTCGCTACGCGCCGTACGCGCCCTCGAAGACGTCCTGGACCTCCCCAGCCACGCCCTGACCCGACTCCTCGAACCGGCGCTGCGCCCCGAGGCCGAACGCCCCGCCGCCCGCTCCTACCGCACGCTGCACGAACAGGCCGAGTCCGTCGCCCTGTTGATCGCCGACCTCGGTTCCCCCCTCGACGGCGGCCTGCACACCGTCTGCCACCTGGAGCGCATCCACATCGGCGCCCGCCGGGAGCTGGCGGCCCGCGACTCACAGCACGTGGTCCGGGCGCACCGGGACGGCGTGGACCGGTACCTCGCCATCCACCAGGGCGACCACGGCTGCGAGCCCGGCCAGGTACGGGTGCGGGCCACGGACAACTGCCGCGTGGGCCGGCTGCGTTGGCACTCGGGAACGGGCGTGCTGGTCACCGAGTTGCTCTTCGACACCCGACTGCGCGCCGGCGACACGCACGTGTTCAGCTACGTCGTCGAGGACGGCACGGGCGGCCAGAGCACCGAGTACGTGCGGGGCTTCCCGTTCGCGGGCGGCCAGTACGTGCTCCAGGTCCGCTTCGACCCGGCCGCCCTGCCCGTACGGTGCCATCGCTTCGCGCAGGGCTCGGCGGGCGCGGCCCGCAGCGGTCAACGGGAACTCACCCTGAGCGGCCAACACCGCTCCGTCCACCTGGCCGAGCAGGGCGTCCGCCCCGGCATCCTGGGCATCGCCTGGGACTGGTCGTAACCCACGTCCCCGCGCCCGCCGCGTACGCTCGCGCCCGCTCGCACCGTCACGTCCGCTCGCACCGTCACGTACGCCCGCGGCCGGCGTGCGCCGGTGCTCCCGACTACCCGAAACCGGCCACGAAGCGCCGCTGCCACGGCGTCTCCACGGCCCGGGGCGCGTAGTGCCGCCGGACGTACGCCACGGCCTCGCGGGCGGGCACCCCGTCCAGTACGGCGAGGCAGGCCAGCGCGGTGCCGGTGCGGCCGACCCCGCCGCCGCACGCGACCTCGACGCGCTCGGCCTCGGCGCGCGCCCACGCCTGCCGCAGTGCCTGACCGAAGACCGCGCGGTCCGTCGGCAGCCAGAAGTCCGGCCAGCGCACCCACCGGGCCTCCCACGCGACGGGAGGCGGCCTACGGCCCCGCAGGTAGAGGGCGAAGTCCGGTCGCGGCCCGGCCGGCAGCGGATGCCGCAGCCCCCGTCCGCGCACGAGCCGGCCCGACGGCAGTCGCAGCACTCCGGCCGCCTCGGGCTCCCAGGTAGCGATCACACCGCGAGCCTAACTCCCCCGTCACCGCGGCGCCTTGCCCCAGCCCGCCGGCGTTCACTCACGGACGCCTCGCGTCGCCGCCGGCGGGGCCACGGGCGCTACGCCTTGGGGCCCGCCACCAGCTTCCCACCCTCCAGGCGCACCGGCACCGCGGGCAGCGGCGCGCCGGCCGGGCCGTCGAGCACCTTGCCCGTCACCGGGTCGAACCTGCTCCCGTGGCAAGGGCACTTGGCCTCGCCGTCCTCGATCTTGCTGAGCGTGCACCCCGAGTGCGTACAGACCGCGCTGCGCGCCGTGAACTGCCCCTTCGCCGGCTGCGCGACCAGCAGCCGGTCCTCGCGGTAGAGCTTCGTACCGCCCACCGGAACCGCGTCGGGAGCCCCCAGGTCCACCGGGGCGGTCGGCGTCGCCGGCCCGGGCCCGTCGGCGCCCGCCGAGCACGCGGCTGCGCCGAGCCCCGCGACCCCCGCCAGTGCCGCCCCTCGCAGCACGGTCCGACGGCTGGCGGGCTGGCAACTCATGGGAACTCCACGGGGATGTTTCAGGGAACTGGATCACGAAATGAGCACCGTCGACGATACCCGGCCGGAGCTGCGGGCCAGCGCCCACGCGAGCGTTTACGCACCCCGCTCTCGTACGGTAGCTTCGGCCCGGCCCCAGGCGCCGAGCGGCCCCCTCGCCCCGGTGATCGCACCGCCGATCGCGCTCCCGGTCCACGGCCCGGGCGGCGTGGCGAACCGGCCGCGGCACGCCCGTCGAAAGGCTCCGACGTGACGACCCTGCACGACGTGGCGCGCCACGCGGACGTCTCGGTGGTCACCGTCTCCCATGTGCTGCACGCGCCCCGGCTCGTACGCCCCGCCACCCGTGGGACCGTCCTCCGGGCCGTCGACGAGTCGGCTACCCGCCCAACGCCCTGGCCCGCTCCCTCGTCGCCTCCCGCACCCGCGCCGGACCCCTGACCGGGCACACCCCACCGTCCCGCGCGCCGCTGGCCGGCGCGCCCTCGCCTTGACCACCGCCTCACCCCACGGAAAGGACTCCCACCCGTGATCGTCGTCGCCGGAGAAGCCCTGATCGACCTCGTACCGAGCACCGCGACGCCTCCCGAGGCCGACGCACGGCTGACGCCGCTGGTCCCCCGCCGGGGCGGCGGGCCGTACAACACCGCCCTGGCCCTGGGCCGGCTGGGCTCCCCGACAGCGTTCTGCTCCCGTGTCTCCACCGATGGTTACGGGGGAGCCCTCCTCGACGCCCTGCACGCCGCCGGCGTCGACACCGCCCCCGTGCAGCGCGGCCCGGAGCCCACCACGCTGGCCGTGGCCGAGGTCAACGAGGAAGGCTCGGCCGGCTACGTCTTCTACGTCGAGGGCACGGCCGACCGACTCTTCGAACTCCCGGCTGCCCTGCCCCCCGGCACCACCGCGCTCTCGCTGGGCACGTGCTCACTCGTCCTGGAGCCGGGCGCCACCGCGTACGAGGCACTGCTGCGGCGGGAAGCGCGGCGCGGCGTGTTCACCGCGCTCGACCCGAACATCCGGGCCGACCTGATCGCGGACCCCGGCGCCTACCGGGCCCGCTTCGCCAGTTGGTTGCCGCACCTCAACCTCCTCAAGCTCTCGGTGGAGGACGCGACATGGCTCGCCGGTTCGCCCGACGTGGCCGCCGCCGCGCGGGGCTGGCTCGCGGCGGGCCCCGCGGCCGTCGTCGTCACGCATGGCGCGGACGGGCTCGGCGTCCACACACGGGACGCCGCCGAGTTGCGGGTGCCCGGGGTACGGATCGACGTGGTGGACACCATCGGGGCTGGCGACACGGTCAACGCCGCGCTCCTGCACCGGCTCGCCGCGCACGACGCGCTCTCCGGGGCCGCCGTGGCCAACCTCACGCCCGACACCTGGCGGGACATCCTCACCTTCGCCGCCCGCGCCTCGGCCCTCACCTGCTCCCGCGCCGGCGCGGAGCCCCCCTTCGCCGCCGAACTGGCCTGATCCCCAGCCCCTCCCCTGCGGCGCGGGGACGCGGCGGCTCGCCGCCAGGTCGCCGCCTGCACCGGTCATCGACCTGGCGCATGCGTGTACGTACGGCATGGGCGGGGCCGGGCCCGCCCATGCCCGGCCCCTCCGTGGCGGGGCCGGCCCACCTGCCGCGCGAGGCCACGCCCGGCGGGTAGGCGGGCGGGCGCGGCCTCGTGCGGTGCGCCCCCTAGCGCGCGGTCCGCTTCGTCGCGGTCTTCTTGGCCGTGGCCTTCTTCGCCGCGCCGGCCTTCTTCGCCGCCGTCGCCGACGCTGCCGCGGTCTTCTTCGCGGGCGCCGCCTTCTTCGCGGTTCGCTTCCGCGCCGGGGCCGCGTCCACGTCGCTGACCCGGTCGCCCAGCAGGTCCCGGAGGAACTTGCCGGTGTGGCTGGTCGGCACGGACGCCACCTGCTCCGGCGTGCCCTCCGCGACGACGAGCCCGCCGCCGCTGCCGCCCTCGGGGCCCATGTCCACGACCCAGTCGGCCGTCTTGATCACATCGAGGTTGTGCTCGATCACGATCACGGTGTTGCCCTTGTCGACCAACCCCGACAACACCCGGATCAGCTTGCTGATGTCCTCGAAGTGCAGCCCGGTGGTCGGCTCGTCCAGAACGTAGACCGTGCGACCCGTGGACCGCTTCTGCAGCTCGCTGGAGAGCTTGACGCGCTGGGCCTCGCCACCGGAGAGGGTCGGCGCGGACTGCCCGAGCCGCACATAGCCCAGTCCGACCTCGTTGAGCGTCCGCAGGTGGCGCGAGATGGCCGGCACGGCCTCGAAGAAGTCCAGGGCCTCCTCGATGGGCATGTCCAGCACCTCGGCGATGGACTTGCCCTTGTAGTGGACCTCCAGCGTCTCGCGGTTGTAGCGCGCGCCGTGGCAGACCTCGCACGGTACGTACACGTCCGGCAGGAAGTTCATCTCGATCTTGATGGTGCCGTCACCGGAGCAGTTCTCGCACCGGCCGCCCTTGACGTTGAACGAGAAGCGGCCCGGCAGATACCCGCGGACCTTGGCTTCCATGGTCTCCGCGAACAGCTTGCGGACGTGGTCGAAGACGCCGGTGTAGGTCGCCGGGTTGGAACGCGGGGTCCGACCGATCGGCGACTGGTCCACGTGCACGACCTTGTCGACCAGGTCGTCGCCGTCGACCCGGGTGTGCCGGCCCGGAACCGAGCGGGCTCCGTTGAGCTCGCGCGCCAGGTGCGTGTACAGGATGTCGTTGACCAGGGTCGACTTCCCCGATCCGGACACACCGGTGACCGCGGTCAGCACGCCCAGCGGGAACGACACGTCGATGTCCCGCAGGTTGTTCTCCCGCGCGCCGTGCACCGTCAACTGCCGGTCGCGGTCGACCGCGCGCCGCTGCTGCGGGGTCGGGATGGCCTTCTTGCCGGCCAGGTACTGCCCCGTCACCGAGGCGTCGTTGGCCAGCAGCTCGGCCAGCGGCCCGCTGTGCACGACCTTGCCGCCGTGCTCGCCCGCGCCCGGGCCGATGTCCACCACCCAGTCCGAGGTCTTGATGGTGTCCTCGTCGTGCTCCACGACGATCAACGTGTTGCCGAGGTCGCGCAGTCGCACCAGGGTCTCGATCAACCGGTGGTTGTCGCGCTGGTGCAGGCCGATGGAGGGCTCGTCCAGTACGTAGAGCACGCCGACGAGGCCGGAGCCGATCTGGGTGGCCAGCCGGATGCGCTGGGCCTCGCCGCCGGAGAGGGTGCCGGCGGCCCGGTTGAGCGAGAGGTAGTCGAGGCCCACGTCCACGAGGAAGCGCAGCCGCTCGTTGACCTCCTTGAGCACCCGCTCCGCGATGGTCTTCTCGCGGGCGCTCAGCTTGAGGGCGCGCAGGAACTCGGCGCACTCGCTGATCGACATCGCCGAGATGTCGGCGATGGACCGGTCCTGAACGGTCACCGCGAGGACGATGGGCTTGAGCCGCGTGCCCTCACAGGTCGGGCACGGCACCTCGCGCATGTAGCCCTCGAAGCGCTCCCGGCTGGCGTCGCTCTCGGCCTCGGAGTGGCGCCGCTTGACGAACGGCACCGCTCCCTCGAAGGCCGTGGTGTACGCGCGCTCGCGCCCGTACCGGTTGCGGTAGCGCACCTCGATCTGCGTCTTGTGCCCGTTGAGCAGGGCCTTCCTGGCCCGCTGCGGCAGCCCGGCCCACGGGATGTCGGTACGGAATCCCAGCGCGTCCGAGAGCGCGCCCACGAGGCGCGCGAAGTAGTCCTTGGTGTGGCCGTGCGACCACGGGTGGATCGCGCCCTCGTCCAGCGACTTCTCCTCGTCCGGAATGATCAGCTCCGGGTCGACCTCCATGCGGGTGCCGATGCCGGTGCAGTCCGGGCAGGCGCCGAAGGGCGAGTTGAAGGAGAAGGAACGCGGTTCGAGCTCCTCGAAGGACAGGTCGTCGTACGGGCAGTAGAGGTGCTCCGAAAACATCCGCTCGCGCTGCGGGTCGTCCTCGTCGAGGTCCACGAAGTCCAGGATGACCATGCCGCCGGAGAGCCCGAGGGCGGTCTCCACCGAGTCCGTCAGCCGCCGCTTGGCGCTCTCCTTGACGGTGAGGCGGTCCACCACCACCTCGATGGTGTGCTTCTCCTGCTTCTTGAGCTTCGGCGGCTCGGAGAGCTGCACCGTGGCCCCGTCCACCCGGGCCCGGCTGTATCCCTTGGTCTGGAGGTCGGAGAAGAGGTCGACGAACTCCCCCTTGCGCTCGCGCACCAGCGGGGACAGGACCTGGAAGCGGCTGCCCGGGGGCAGCTCCAGGACGCGGTCCACGATCGCCTGGGGCGACTGGCGGGCGATGGGACGGCCGCACTCCGGGCAGTGCGGCTTGCCGATCCGGGCGAACAGCAGACGGAGGTAGTCGTAGACCTCGGTGATGGTGCCGACCGTGGAGCGCGGGTTGCGCGAGGTGGACTTCTGGTCGATGGAGACAGCCGGCGAGAGACCTTCGATGAAGTCCACGTCGGGCTTGTCCATCTGGCCCAGGAACTGGCGTGCGTAGGAGGAGAGCGACTCGACGTACCGGCGCTGCCCCTCGGCGAAGATCGTGTCGAACGCGAGAGACGACTTGCCCGACCCCGAGAGCCCGGTGAAGACGATGAGGGAGTCACGCGGGAGGTCGAGCGAGACATTCTTGAGATTGTGCTCGCGAGCGCCACGGACGATGAGACGGTCGGCCACGCCGGTCGGCACCTTTCTTGAGAGAGGCGGAGCGGAGCGGTGCCCCGGAACCCAGGGTATGGGGGGCGCCCCAGAGAGATGGTGGTTCGATGCCACACACGAGCGTATAGCACGCACATTCGAATTACGGCGAGAGTCTGCCACCTTCACCCGATCGAGTGGCGCGCACTAACGTTGGATCATGACTGACTTCGCGCACGACGCGGCTGCCGTGCAGGCCGCCACCCATCGCCTGCTGACCGCGGTGACCCCACTGGACGATGCGGCAGCCGCCCGTCCGTCGCGGTTGCCGGGCTGGACCCGGGGCCACATCCTGGCCCACCTCGCCCGCAACGCCGACGCCATCGTGAACCTCCTCACCTGGGCGCGCACCGGTGAAGAGACTCCGATGTACGCCAACGACGAAGCGCGCAACGCCGACATCGCCCGCGATGCCGACCGTCCGATGGTCGTGCACCTCGACGACCTCCGTACCAGCGCGTTCCGCTTCAATTCAGCAGCCGCGGCCCTCACCAAGGACCGGTGGGACTACGTGGTCGCCATGCGCAACGCCGTCACCGAGCGCGCGGCCCGGCTCCCCTTCCGCCGCCTGATCGAGGTCGAGCTGCACCATGTCGACCTGGACATCGGCTACGAGCTCACCGACCTCCCGGCCGACTTCGTGCAGCGGGAGGTGGAATTCCTCACCAGCGGCAAGTTCGCCGGCCACGCGGACGTGCCCGCGCTGACGCTCACCGTTCCCGGCGGGCACACCTGGCACACCGGTCGTGCCGGAGAGGAGCCCACCACCGTCGAGGGTACGCCCGTCGCGCTGCTCGGCTGGCTCACCGGTCGCTCCGACGGCTCCGACCTCGCCGCGAACGCTCCGCTGCCCACCCTCCCGCCACTAGGCTGAGGCCATGACGTACAGCGGAGCGGTGGAGGTCGGTGGCCCCGCCGACGTGCACGAACTGACCGATCTCATGATCTCCAAGATCGCGGTCGGCCCGATGAACAACAACGCGTACCTGCTGCGCTGCCGGGCCACCGACGAGCAACTCCTCATCGACGCGGCCAACGACTCCGCACGCCTGCTCGACTTCATCGGCGACGACGGCATCGCCTCGGTCGTGACGACGCACCGACACGGCGACCACTGGCAGGCGCTGGACGAGGTGGTGCGGGCGACCGGAGCGCGCACCCACGCCGGCCGGCACGACGCCGAGGGCATCCCCGTCGCGACCGACGTCCTGGTGGACGACGGCGACACGATCCGGGTGGGGCGGGTCACGCTCACCGCGCGCCACCTGGTCGGACACACCCCGGGCAGCATCGCCCTGATCTACGACGACCCGCACGGGCACCCGCACGTCTTCACCGGGGACTGCCTCTTCCCCGGCGGCGTCGGCAACACCTGGGGCGAGGAGCGTTCGTTCGCGAGCCTCATCAACGACGTCGAGCGCAAGCTCTTCGACGTCCTGCCCGACGAGACCTGGGTCTACCCGGGCCACGGGGCGGACACCACGCTCGGCGCCGAGCGTCCACACCTCGGCGAGTGGCGGGAACGCGGCTGGTAGTCGGCTCGCCGCGGCGTCGCCCGCACAACGGTGCCCCTGACGTGGGACGTCAGGGGCACCGTCTTGTGTGCCGCCGCGCACGGCAGCTTCTCGCTCGATATCCGGAGGGGCGCCGAGCGACGCTTCGCCCGTAGCGCGCCCCTCCGGGTCGACCCGTCAGACGTCGACGCTGTCCTTCTCGGCGTCCGCTTGGGCCTGCTTCTTGGACGCGCGCAGGCTCGTGATCGTGGTGACGACGAGCACCGCGCAGATCACGCCGAGCGAGACCGGGATGCTGATCTCGGGAACGTGCACACCCGACTCGTGCAACGCGTGCAGCACCAGCTTCACGCCGATGAAGCCGAGGATGATCGACAGGCCGTACGAGAGGTGGACCAGCTTCTTCAGCAGGCCACCGATGAGGAAGTACAACTGCCGCAGCCCCATCAGGGCGAAGGCGTTCGCGGTGAACACGATGTACGGGTCCTGGGTGAGGCCGAAGATCGCGGGGATCGAGTCCAGGGCGAACAGGACGTCCGTCGTGCCGATCGCCAGCATCACGATCAGCATCGGCGTGATCAGCCGCTTGCCGTTCTGGACGATGAACAGCTTGGTGCCGTGGTACTGGTCGGTCGACGGGAAGCGCCGCTCCACGAGCTTCAGGAAGCGGTTCTCCTCGAACTCCTCGTCCTGCTCCTCGGCCCGCGCCTCCTGGATGAGCTTCCAGGCGGTCCAGATGAGGAAGGCGCCGAAGATGTAGAAGACCCAGGCGAAGTTGGCGATGATCGCGGCGCCCGCACCGATGAACACGGCGCGCAGCACCAGCGCGATGAGCACGCCGACCATCAGCACCCGCTGTTGGTATATCGACGGCACCGCGAACTTCGACATGATCAGGACGAAGACGAAGAGGTTGTCGACGCTCAGCGACTTCTCGGTGATGTAGCCCGCGGTGAACTCACCGGCCGGCTGGCCACCTCCGAACACCAACAGTCCGAGCGCGAAGAGACCGGCGAGGACGATCCACACCACGGTCCAGGTACCGGCCTCCTTGATGGAGACCTCGTGCGGTTTGCGGCCACCGATGAAGAAATCGATGGCGATCAGGGCGGACAGACCAACGATGGTCAGCACCCACAGGGTCAAGGAAACGTCCACTGCTCCTCCGGCAGATTGCGTACGGCAACTTTCAGCGTTGTCGCTGCCGGAGGTCTCTTCCGCCTGAGTCGGCAGCGCGTGCTGCCGACGGATCAGGCCGACGCCCCGGGACCGAGGTCCGTGATGACGGGAACGTCGCCGTAGGGAGTACTCCCCTCCGCACCAAGAGAGTACAGGGAAAGCCAAGGAATAGTAAAGAGAGTAAAGAGAGAGCTAAAAGCGCAGAACGCGGGGGCGCCCCGGCACCCTCGACCACCGGCTCGGGGTCGAGGCGCCGGGGCGCCCGTCGGCTGTCAGCGCGCGGCGGCCGTCAGGCCGTCAGTCCGCGATGTCGTGCTCCCCGTAGGACTCCCGGGCCCGGGTCACCTGGCTCAGCACGCGCGTCAGGACCTCGCTGCCCTGGGGCGCCAGCGACGGCTCGAACGTCCACGCGTGGCCGACCCAGGGATCGGCGAGGTGGTCGTCGGCTACCGGGGTGACCCGCAGCAGGGCGCGCCACAGCGGGTCGAGCACCGGCCCGTAGGCCCGCGCGTCCTCCCGGTCGGCCACCATCATCAGGTGCACCCCGACGGACGGCCCCTCGTCCGCGAGGTACCGCAACTGGTTCACCGCCCGGTCGTCGAACCCGTGCGGGAAGTCGTTGACGATCAGCAGTTGCTGGGCGGTGTCCAGGTCCCGTGGGAGGGCGTCGACGGCGCCGCTGCGCACCGCCATCTGCACCAGGTCGACCCGCTGGGTCAGCTTCGCCAGCACCGCCGCCACGCCCTGCGCCCCGAGCGCCGGCGCCTCGGGCAGCACGCCCGTGCTGGTCAGTGGGGTGAGCGCGGCGGCGCCCGCCCCCGCGGGGTCGATCACGTGCACCGTGAACTCGCCCACCGGGTAGACGGCGATCAACCGTGCCGCGTGCGCCACGGCGCTCTCCATGGCGAGCCGGCGCATCTCCGTGGGGTCCACCATGGCCGCGTCCGAGGACCCGCCACGCCCGCTGTCCACCCACAGCCCGCGCTCCAACGGCAGCCGGACGATCATGGGTATGCGCAGGTCCGTGCGCTCGGGCAGGTGCAGATCGCCCAGGCGCAGCGCCATGGGCATCTCCATCGGCACCTCGTACGCCTGCCACACCGGGCTGCTCCAGCGGGCGTAGGCCGGCGGTAGTGCCGGCTCGACCACCTCGGCCTCGGCGACGAGCTGGGCCAGGTCGCGGTCCAGCACGGCCCGGGCCTGCTCCACGAGTCGCGTGTGCTTGTCGCGCGCCTCGGTGCGCGCGGCGTCCGCGAGCGGCCCGACACGCGTCCGCGGGTCGGAGAGGACCGCGTCGAGCTCCTTCTCCATCCGCGAGTCCGCGAAGTCGACCGCGCTGCGATAGGCGGCCGTGCTCCGCGCCAGGTCCTCGAACATGCCCCAGACCTGGTTGTACAGCCGCTCCTCCATCGTCCAGCCCGCGGCGTCGCCCGCCACGGGTCGCGGCGGCTGGCCCTGCGGACCGGGCTGCGGGGCGGCCGGGGGCGGGGTCGGCGCGGTGGTCCGTCGGCCCGGGTGCTGGTAGTTCACCGGGCCGCCGGGTTGCGTGGCCGAGGCGTCCGCGCCGCCCGGGTCCGGTGCGCCGATCGGGGCGGGAGCCGCGCCGGCCGCCGCGGGGCCGGGCGCGCTCGCGCCCTGCGGCGGCTCTCCCCCCGTGGTGGCCGTCCGCACCCGGCCGTCGCCGCCGTTGGTCCGCGCCGGCGGCGTGAGCGACCTGGCCATGCCGCGCGCCACCGCGTCGTTGATCTCCGTGGCCAGCGTGGCCGCTTCGGGCAGCCCTTGGTCGTGGAGCATGGCCGCGAGGCCGCCCGCGTACCCCTGGCCGACGGCTCGGACCTTCCAGGCCCCGTTCCTGCGGTAGAGCTCCAGCGCCGTGACGGCGGACTCCGCGTCGAGGTCGGTGATGGTGAACGTGGCGATCTCGTCCCCGTCGAGGTCGGTCACCGCGACGAACGGGGCGGCCAGGCCGCCGAACCGCACCGGCCCGCCCACCCCGGTGGGCAGCGCGAGCAGCACGGTGACCGTGTGGACGGCCTCCGGCATCGCGCCGAGATCGACCGCGAGGCGGTGGTCGGCCGCGGCCTGCCGGGACACCTCGAGCCCCGGCATCTGCGGAGCGGCGGGATGCGCGACCCAGTCGGCGCTCCGCACCTTTCCCTGGTCGTCTCCGAGTGTCGCTCCGGCGACGACGGGCTTGCCCGCCGCTATCCGGACCTCCAAACGGGTCTGAGGCAGCGGGTGGTTCTGCCCCCGGACCAGCTCGGCCGTCATCACTGCGCCCTCTCGTTGGTGGTGTGCTGGGTGCGCCGAATCGCCGTGACGCGCGGTCGGCCTGGCTGTCGTACGGGTGGGGCGGCGGGACCGGGCTGACGCGACGGGGTCCCGCGTACTCGGATGCCGCGTGCTCGGGGGCCGGCTGTCGTACGCGCCGGTCGCCGCTGCCCGCCCGCGGCTCGGCCGCGCGGTGCGCGGCAGGTCCGGGTACGCGCCGCGCCCCGTGCCCTCCCGGTCGAGCGGCCGGGTCGGCAGGGGCGCGCGGCGATCGGGCGTACCCGGTGCCGGTCCTTACAGGTGCGGGACGATCGACGGCATCAGGTCCTGGAACGTACGGCCGTTGGCCGGCGTGCCGAGGGCCGTCATCTGCCAGCCGCTGCCCGCGCGGTGTACCTTCGCCATGATCTGGGCCGTGTACTGCCCGCCGCCCGTGAGCGTGTAGCGCGCCATCTCCTGGCCGTTGGTCTCGTCCACCAGGCGGCAGAAGGCGTTGGCGACCTCGGCGAAGGTCTGGCCGGTGAAGGAGTTGACGGTGAACACGATCTGGTCGATGTGCACCGGAACCCGCTGCAGGTCGACCAGGATCGACTCGTCGTCGCCGCCCTGCCCCGCGCCGCCGACGAGGTTGTCGCCGGTGTGCCGGACCGAACCGTCGTCGCTCGTCAGGTGCCGGAAGAACACCACGTCCACCGGCTGCTTGTCCGCGAAGAGCACGGCCGACGCGTCGAGGTCGACCTCCTTGGTCCGCGACCCGAACAGGCCACGGCGGGGCGCGGACTGCCAACCCAGGCCCATCCGAACGGCGGTCAGAGTGGCGCCGTCGGCCTTCTGAAGGCTGATGGCCTGGCCCTTGGACATGTTGACCGTCACGCGCTGTACCTCTCTCGCTGCTTCCCCGGCCGCCCGTCTGTACGGCCTGCTTGAACCCTATGCACTGCGCCCGCGGCTCTGACCACCCGCGTACGGCTTTGTGTCGCTCTTGCAACACACCGTCGGCGCCGTCCCCTCGCCGGCCGTCTCCGGACGCGCTGGGGGCGCAATCGGCCCGCCTCCCCCGTCAGGCCAGCCCGGCCTCACGCATCTGGCGCAGCTCCTTCTTCAGCTCGCCCACCTCGTCGCGCAGCCGCGCCGCGATCTCGAACTGGAGGTCCGCCGCGGCGGCTCGCATGCGCTCGGTCATCTCCTCGATGATCTCGGCGAGTTCGGCCGCCGGGCGGTCCGTCGGCGTGGCGTCCTTGCCCTTGGCGGCCTTGCCGCGCGGGGACTGCTTGGCCAGCGCGGGCACGGGGGCCTTGCCCTTGCCCTTGTCGGGCTGGCGGTAGCCGGTGCCGAGCAGTTCCTCGGTGTCGACCTCCTCGCGGGCGATGGTCGCGACGATGTCGTTGATCTTCTTGCGGAGCGGCTGCGGGTCGATGCCGCGCTCCGTGTTGTAGGCGATCTGCTTCTCGCGGCGCCGGTTGGTCTCCTCGATGGCCATGGCCATGGCGCGGGTGACCTTGTCGGCGTACATGTGCACCTGGCCCGAGACGTTGCGCGCCGCGCGGCCGATGGTCTGGATCAGCGACGTCCCCGAGCGGAGGAAGCCCTCCTTGTCGGCGTCGAGGATGGCCACCAGGGAGACCTCGGGCAGGTCGAGGCCCTCGCGCAGGAGGTTGATGCCCACCAGCACGTCGTACTCGCCGGCGCGCAGTTCGCGCAGCAGCTCGACGCGGCGCAGCGTGTCGACGTCGCTGTGCAGGTACCGGACCTGGATGCCCAGCTCGACCATGTAGTCGGTGAGGTCCTCGGCCATCTTCTTGGTCAGCGTGGTGACCAGGACGCGCTCGTCCTTCTCGGTGCGCAGACGGATCTCGTGGATCAGGTCGTCGATCTGGCCCTCGGTGGGCTTGACCACGACCTCGGGGTCCACCAGGCCGGTGGGGCGGATGATCTGCTCCACGAACCCGTCGCCACGGGCGAGTTCGTACTTGCCGGGGGTGGCCGAGAGGTAGACGGTCTGCCCGATGCGGGTCAGGAACTCCTCCCACTTGAGCGGGCGGTTGTCCATGGCGGACGGGAGCCGGAAGCCGTGTTCGACCAGGGTGCGCTTGCGGGAGGCGTCGCCCTCGTACATGGCACCGATCTGCGGAACGGTGACGTGCGACTCGTCGATGACCAGGAGGAAGTCCTCCGGGAAGAAGTCGAGCAGCGTGTGCGGCGCGGAGCCGGGTTCGCGACCGTCGATGTGCAGCGAGTAGTTCTCGATGCCCGAGCAGGTGCCGATCTGGCGCATCATCTCGATGTCGTACGTGGTACGCATCCGCAGCCGCTGGGCCTCCAGCAGCTTGCCCTGCTTCTCCATCCGGGCGAGCGTGTCGGTCAGCTCGGCCTCGATGCGGGTGATGGCCTTCTCCATGCGCTCGGCGCCCGCCACGTAGTGGCTCGCCGGGAAGACGTGGAGCTCCTGGTCCTCGGAGATCACCTCGCCGGTCAGCGGGTGCAGCGTGGACAGCGCCTCGATCTCGTCGCCGAACATCTCGATGCGGACGGCCAACTCCTCGTAGACCGGGAAGATCTCGATGGTGTCGCCGCGCACCCGGAAGGTGCCCCGGGTGAACGCCATGTCGTTGCGCGTGTAGTGGATGTCCACGAAGCGCCGCAGGAGGCGGTCGCGGTCGACCTCGTCGCCGAGCTTGAGGTGGACCATGCCCTTCACGTACTCCTGCGGCGTGCCCAGGCCGTAGATGCAGGAGACGGAGGCCACGACGACCACGTCACGACGGGTGAGGAGCGAGTTGGTCGCGGAGTGGCGCAGTCGCTCGACCTCCTCGTTGATCGAGGAGTCCTTCTCGATGTAGGTGTCCGACTGCGGTACGTACGCCTCCGGCTGGTAGTAGTCGTAGTACGAGACGAAGTACTCCACCGCGTTGTTCGGCAGCAGCTCGCGGAACTCGTTGGCGAGCTGGGCCGCCAGGGTCTTGTTCGGCGCCATGACCAGCGTGGGCCGCTGCAGCTTCTCGATCATCCACGCGGTGGTGGCCGACTTGCCCGTACCGGTCGCGCCGAGCAGGACGACATCCTTCTCACCCGCTCGGATGCGCCGCTCGAGCTCGGCGATCGCCGCCGGCTGGTCGCCGCTCGGCTGGTAGGGGCTGACGACCTCGAAAGGCGCCACCTTGCGTTGGATCTGGGATACGGGCCGCATGGAACTACCGTACGGCTCACCACTGACAACGGCCTCGGCACAGCCCCGTAGCCTGGCGTCTCGCCAGCCCACGGCAGTGGCGTTACGCATCGGATCGATCACTCTTCGCATCATTCCGAACACGCCAGGGGCCCAGACAGCCAGTTCACGGCACGGGCGCAACGAACGAAAGGCCATCGACCATGTACGAGTACAAAGTGATCCAGATTCGCGAAAAGCTGATCGGCGGCAAGATGTCGCCCGACAAGATCGAGGATCTGCTGAACAAGCACGCGGCCGACGGGTGGCAGCTCAAGGCTATGACGGCCGCCGACGTGAAGGGGCGCATAGGCCCCGGCGGCGTGGAGGGCCTCCTCGTCACGTTCGAGCGCCCGCGCCGCTGACGCCCCGGGTCGGACCACCGAGCCCCGGACGGGCCGCGCGAGCCGCCGGTCCGGGGCCGACCGCGCGTGCCAGCCCCTCGCGCGGACCGCGCGACGCCGCGACCGGCACGCGCGAGGACGCCCGCCCGTCACGACCGACGGCGCGCGGCGCGGGCAGTGGCGGCGCGGGCACGGAGCGTACGTCACGCCCGTGGGGTCCGGCCCGCCTCGTAGCGGGCGATCTGGCCGGTCAGGGCCGTAGCGACGCGAAGGCGGCCATCCGCCGCTCGTGGTAACCGACGTCCTCGGCGTCGTGCGGCACCCCGCGGGCGACCGCCGACGCGTAGGCCGCCGCCTCCCGTCGCAACCGGTGCCGCATGAGTTGGGCCATGTCCGTGTCGTCCAGCTTCTCGACCGTGCCGCCCTCCGCCAGATAGGCGTCGACGAACCGACGGCAGGCGGCCCAGTCATCGCCGAACTCGCCGGCGAACTCCAGCGCCGCGCCCGCCAGTTCCACCTCGGGCGGGGCGACCAGCGCCTCGTCCCAGTCGAGCACGGCCACCAGCCGACCGTGGGCGTCCACCAGCAGGTTGCCGTGGTAGTAGTCGCCGTGCAACGGATGCTCCCGCCGGGCCCCGCGGGAGAACGCCGCCAACCAGGCGTCGAGCTCCGGGTCGCGCAGGGCGGGATGCGCGTGCGCCATCTCGCCACGCAGCCCGACCGTCAGGTCCGCGACCACCGGACGCCCGGGCACGACCGCCCCGGACAGCGCCCGGTGCAGCCGGGCGAGCAGCCGCGCCGCCTGCTCCGCCTGCCGCGCGTCCGTTTCGTCGGCCCAGCCGCCCTCCACGTACGGCCACAGCGAAACGGGCCTGCCCTCCGCCCGCACGACCGTGCGGCCATCCGCCGTACGCAGCGGCACCACGGCCTCGGCCAGCCCGCCCCGCGCCGCGCGCCGGGCCACCGCGTGGCACCACTCGGCCTCCTCGGACGTGCGCCGGTGCGGCCCGACGCGCACCACCACGGCGCGCGGCGAGCCGGCAGCGCTCGTATCGTTCACGTGATAGGCGGCAGACTCCTCGCCGCCGTGGAGGCGACGCGCGTCACCACCGAGTTCGACCCCCCATGCCTGCCCGACGACTGTCCGGATTCGTCCCGAAAACGGCATTTCCGCGAAGGACACGGCGCACCTCTCGTTCAGTTCCTGTCCATCCCACACCTATCTCTCGGTACGGAATGACTGGGACTCTCTGCCCGTCCTGCCCGTCTCAGAGTCACCCGACGCGAGGAGTCCCCATGCACATCCGTTCCGTCGCCGCAGCTTCCGGCATACTCCTGGGAGCGTCCGTCCTCCTCCTGCCCGCGGCGTCGGCCCAGGCCGCTGACCACCCGCACAGACCGGTCACCGTCGCCCACCGTGGCGCGTCGGCCTACGCGCCGGAGAACACGCTCGCCGCCGTGGACGCCGCCGCCGACCGGGACATCGACTGGGTCGAGAACGACGTCCAGCGCACCAAGGACGGCAAGCTGGTGATCATGCACGACACCACGCTGAACCGCACCACCAACGTCGAAGAGGTCTTCCCCGACCGCACGTCGTGGAAGGTCTCCGAGTTCACGCTCAAGGAGATCAAGCGGCTGGACGCGGGAAGCTGGTTCAGTCCCGAGTTCGCCGGCGAGCGCGTGCCGACGCTCGCGCAGTACATGAACCGGGTGAGCAGGAACCACCAGAAGCTGCTGATGGAGCTCAAGGCCCCCGAGCTGTACCCCGGCATCGAGCGCCAGACGCTTAACGAGCTGCGCCGCCAGGGGTGGCTCGACCGCCAGCACGTCAAGCACCGGCTGATCATCCAGAGCTTCAGCGCCGATTCGGTCAAGACCACGCACGAGCTGCGCCCCGACGTGAAGACGGGCTTCCTCGGCACGCCGGCCGTGGCCGACCTGCCCAAGTACGCGAAGTTCACGGACCAGATCAACCCGAGCCACACGACCGTCAGTTCCGACTACGTCGCCGCCGTGCACGCGCTGCGCGGCGCGCACGGCAGGCCGCTGGAGGTCTACACCTGGACCGTGAACGACGCCGCGAAGGCGGTCAAGGTCGCCGACATGGGTGTGGACGGGATCATCACCAACTACCCCGACGTCATCCGTGACGCGGTGGGGCACAAGGCCAAGCCCGCCGCCGACCGGAACGCGGTGCCGACGGCGAGCGCGGCGGCGTAACACCCGCCCGCCACGGCCGTCGCGGACCCCGGCACGGAGCGCCGCTCCGCGGAGCAGGCGGGCCCGACCGTCCTCAACCGGGGCGGTCGGGTCCGCCTGCGCACGCGTACGACGTGGTCCGCGCGTCCGACATCGCCAGGTTCGCCCCGCCGACGCGCCCGCGCATCCGGTCCCCACGCTCCGCGTTCTCGCAAGTCAACGGCGATTGTCAGTACGGCGATCTACGCTGAACGCGTGAACACCTCAGAGCAGGCGGAGCCGGCGACGCGCGCGGCCCGCCCCGTGGCCACGGCGCCGGAGCGGGCGTTGGACCGGGAGTCGGCCCAGGCGGACGGCGGGGCGGCCCGGCCGGGCGGTCGCACCGTGGCCTGGCAGACCATCGACACACCGATCGGCCCCCTGTTGCTCGCCATGACGGAGCAGGGCCTGATCCAGGTGGTCTTCCACGCCAACGCGGCGAGAAGCGCCGACGCCCTCGATCGGCTCGGCCGCCGGTTGGGGATCACCCCGCCCTCCTCCCCCTCGCCCGAGCACCCGCTGGTCGCGGCGGCGGTCCGGCAGTTCGAGGCGTACTTCGACGGCGAACTGCGGGACTTCACCCTGCCCCTGGACTGGTCGCTGATCTCGGGCTTCAACCGCCGGGTGCTGCGCGAGCTGGCGGCCCACGTCCCGTACGGCACCGTGGTCGGGTATCAGGATCTCGCCGTCAGGGCGGGTGAGCCGGACGCCGCCCGCGCGGTCGGCGTGGCCATGGGGGCGAACCCGATTCCGGTCGTCGTGCCCTGTCATCGCGTCGTCGAGAGCGACGGCGGCATAGGTGGTTTCGGAGGCGGCCTGGAGATGAAGCGCACCCTGCTCGCGCTGGAGGGCGTGCTGCCGCAGCCGCTGTTCTAGGCCACTCGGCCCCTGTCGCGTTGCCGCCTCGGCGCGCGCGGGGCCGGTGGGAGCCCGGTCACCGGGTATCCCCACCGTTCCACGCCGGGTGGCGGGGATCGTCGGCGCGTACGACCACATCGGCGCTCTCGGCGGGGCACACCTCCGCCTCGTAGCGGGCGAACGCGGGCAGGGTCCACTGCTGGTCCCGCTCCGTGCGCCGGGCGAGGGCAGCCGGCGACAACCGGAGGTGCACCGAGAGGTCGAAGGGGAACCAGTGGCCGAGCAGCAGCGGTCCGTGCACCACCAGCACGCCACCGGGCGGCAGCGACACGTAGGGCGAGCGCGTCGCACGGTCGGTGACCGGGTCCCACAGGTCGGGCAGCACGCGTCCGGAGCCGCCCGCGTCGAGGGGGTTGAACACCTCGCGCCACAAGGCGCCGACGTCGGTCCATCCGTCGTAGTACGCGTCGACGTCCTGCCGGCCGAACTCGTAGCGCAGCGACGCGGGACGCAGGAACCCGGCCGTAGCCACCACCAGCACGGACCGGCCGCGCAGCCGCAGGGCGTCGGCGAGCCGCTCGGCGAGCGCGTCGCCGTGCGCGGCCGGCGCGCCGTCCACCGCCACGCGCGGCCAGGGCCCGCCGTCCGCGGCCTCGGTCCGCGTCACCCGGTCGGCGAGCGCGTCGGTCAGCCGTTCCCAGGAGATCGCTTCGAGCCGCACACCACCATCATGCCGGCCGTCCCCGGCGCGCCCACCCGCGCCCCGGTACGCGACGCAGCGGAGCGCCGCAGCGATGGTCCCCTCAACTCCAGCCGTAACGGCGCCGCAGCCGGGCCACGACCCGGTCGAAGAGCGGGCGGGCGAGCGCGCACGCCTCGCGGCGCATGCCGTCGCGGTGCACGCGCAGTATCCGGTCCAGGTCCACCCACGACTCCCGCCCGGCGCTGTCCCACGGGCCCGACCCGATCGGCACCCACTCGCGGTCCTCGTCGTGCCGCTTGCTCGACAGTCGTACGGCGAGCAGGGTGCCGGCCCGCTCCCGCGCCACGACCAGCACCGGCCGGTCCTTGCCCCGCCCGTCGTTCTCCTCGTACGGCACCCAGGTCCACACGATCTCCCCGGGGTCCGGCTCGCCGTCCGGGTCGGGAGCGTACTCGGTGCGCACCGGGCCGACCTGTTGGGGTCGAGCCTCGACCGTGGCCGACGGCCCCAGCCGGCCGGGGTTCTCGGGGGTGCCGTGCGGAGCACGGGGTGCTGAGGTCATCCGGACACGCTAGCCCGCGCGGCGCTGGGCGTCGTGAGCGCGGGGCCTGGCCGGCCCGAGAGAGCATCGGCCGCGCCTACCCCTGGCCGGCGCGGCGCGCCATCGGGCGCCACCCCGGGTGCGGCGAGCAGGCAGCGAGCCGTCGACCTCGTCGGGAGCCGGGGGCGGAATCGCGCCGACGAGTCAGCGCAGCACCAGTCCGTGCTCGGCCAGCACCGGAATGATCGGCTTGTAGTACGTCCTGCCAGCGGTTCGGCAACCGCCGTTGGAGTGGAAGATGAAGCCCAACGCCTTGTCACCGGCGAACGCGGGGCCGCCCACGTCCCCAGGCTCCGAGCACGCGTTGGAGGTGAACAGGCCGGTCACCAGCCCCTCGGGGAAGTTCACCGAGACGTTCACCGACTGCACGATGCCGCACCCGAAGAGGGTCACTCGCCCGATGTGACACATCGAGTGCCCCACGATGGGGCGTGCGGCACCGGTGATGTCCACGAGCTTGCCCGTGCCGAGCCGGATCTCGCCGGGGAACGAGACGGCCGTGTTGGTGTATCGGATGAGGCCGTAGTCGGAGGTGGGGAAGCCCGCGCCTTCCGTGCGTCCGATGGATATCGTCCGCGCCGAGTCCGCGTACCAGGTGGTGTCCGTCTCCGCGCAGTGCCCGGGAACGATGCCGTACGGGCTGCCGCTCTTCTCCGCGTTGAAGCCCACCACACAGGTGCCGCCGCTGCCGGCGTAGATCACATCCCCGCCCGCGACGACGGTCTGTTGGTCCGCGGCGGCAGCGGGCGGGGCTCCGGCGAGAAGCAGCGCGCACACGGCGAGCAGTACGCCTAACCACATCGGGCGCGGCGCGCGGGCGGCGGAGGGGCGAGGTCTCATGGTTCCTCCCAGGTCGGGCGAGCAGGGCATCCTTGGCTGCGCTGAACTGGCGGAGGTCCGCCACATGCGTGGCGCCGACAGCGGCAAGTATGGAGCGGGGCCGGCGCCCGAGGGCACCCCCGTGCGCCGACTCGGCCGCTGGGCCCGCCACTTCGGTTCAGGCCCTTGAGGTTCGCTCCAGGTCCGCGCGGTGCGCGGCGCGGCGCAGAAGAAGGCCCCTCCGCGCGCCGCGAACGCGAGCCCCCCGCGCCCCACTGGTCGGCGGCGATCATCGCGCCCGCGCAGCGGAACATCCACGCCGGGCCTCGCGGGAGGCGTCCGCCCGTCGCGGACGGCTCCCGCGAGGCCCGGCGGCTCCTACGGGACCGGCTGCGTGGATCGGCAGCGGCGCGGGGCTCGCTCATGCCACCGGCGAGGGGCCGGCACGCCTCCGCCACCGCGCGACGACCGTCCGGGCGCCCCGCTGGCAGGAGTACTTTGGACCGTGGGAGATGCGTTGCGATGCTCCGTACCGGCGATGAGCCCCTCCACGCGCGCAGCCCCCTACGGCTGCGCCTCGGCCTGGCCCTGTGGGGTCTGGCCTGGGCCGTCGCGGGCGCCGTCGCCTTCGGCGGCGTCGGCAGGCCCGGCTGGGCCACGGCCTGTGCGGTGATCGCCGGCGTGGCGGCCCTCGACGTCGGCTGCGTCCTACGGCGCCTCCGGCAGGGGCCGCACTACCAACCCGGCCGAGACGTGCCACCGTACGAACCCGTCAGCGACGGTGCCATCGGAGCGCGCCACGGGAACGGTGGCGCCGCCCGGCGCCACCGCCGCCGCGCGCGTTGACCAGGAGTCGAACGTCAGGGGAGGTCGCCTGCGTCGGTGCTCGGTAGGGCGAGCCGCCGTAGGCCGGGCCCTTCGCGCCGCGGCCGGGCAGGCGCCCCGCGCGGCGGCCTCCCGGGGAGCGGGAGACCGCCGCGCGGCTGCGTGCACCTGTTAGCCAGCGTCCCCGAACCGGGCCGCCGCGATGAAGTCCGGGCGGGGGTCGAGGGCCGCGGCCAGTCGGAAGTGACGCGTGGCCTCGTCGGGACGACTGGCGCGCTCCAGCGTGCGCCCCAGCGCGAAGTGCGCGAAGGCGTTGTCGGGCTCGCGCTCCAGGACGTGCTGGAACTCCAGCTCGGCCGCTCGCAGTTGGGCTCCGAGGAAGAACGCCCGGGCCCGCAGGAGTCGGGCCGCGGTGTTGTCCGGGTGCGCGGATATGACGGAGTCCAGCAGCTTCACGGCACCCCGCGGGTCACGCGCCGCGAGCAACTGCTCCGCCGCGCGGTAGTCGATCACATGCGTCTCGGGCGTGGGCTGCCTGGTCACTGCCGTCTCCTCTCCCGGTTCTCCCGGTCACTGGTCGCCGGCTCACTCATGGGCGATGAGGTGCCGTTGACACCCCGCGCCGCCGTACGAGCCCGTCGGGCCGCGTGCCAACGCGCGCCTCGCGATGCGAGATCGCAGACTCTCGTGGCCTCGCGAGATGGTGCCAACGAGGTCCACAACGGTCTGCTCCGGAACTGTATTCCCGCGTCGTCAGCCGCTCACGCGCGCACGCTCCCCCTAACGGCGGCCCCGTTGGCCCCGCCGCCGCACGCCACACCGCCCCCACGCGGTCGGTCGCGCACGGCAGCCCTCCCGCTCACGGGGCGACCACCAGGACCAACAGGCCGAGGAACATCCAGGCCACCCCCGCGCCGGCGAAGCCGTAGTCCCGGACGAGGCGTTCCCGACGGTGGATGACGACCGTGCGCGGATCATCCGGGTCGTAGCGGACGAGGACGTGCTTGCCGATGGTCAACGGCTGCTGCCGGGACGGCGGCACCGGGCAGACGACCTCGATGACCCGCTCGTCCTCCGTGGTGAACTGCAACCGCGGGCGCCCCCCGGCGTGCGACCGCGCCGGCCGCTCCCCCTCGGCGTGCCCGTCCCCCGCGCCAGCCGGGCCCGACGTCTGGAGCGCTGGCTTGATCAGCGCCCATGCCGCGACCCCGCCGCCGCGTAGGCGCCACACGTGCCGGAGGCCGGCCAGCCCGGCCACCAGGGACACCGCGCCGCCGACGACCGCGAACAGCCCCACCACCGAGGCAGGCCCGTACGCCATGCTTGCCCTCCCCCTCGCTTTCGCTCGCAACGCGCGCCCCGCACGCGCGCCCCCGACCCGCGACCCCGTCGCTCCCAACCTCGCTGCACCGCTGCGGGCGCGGCGCGCCGCTCACGGTGCCGGCGCCTCGCCCGTCAGCTCAGCGGATCGGCGGGACCGGCGTCGCTCACCCGCCAGCGACCCGGCACACCCGGCGTCCCGCGCGACCGGGGCGCCGCTATGCGGAGGCCGCTCGCTCCCTGAGCTGCTCCCACACCTTCCTGACCTGTGGCTCCAGCGCCTCCAGCGGACCGTCGTTGTCCACGATCAGGTCGGCTACGGCCTTCCGCTGTTCCCGTGTCGCCTGGGCTGCCATTCGTGAACGCGCCTCTTCCTCGGTCATGCCGCGCAGCCGCACCAGTCGGTCGAGCTGTGTCTGCGGCGAGGCGTCCACGACCAGCACGAGATCGAAGAGGGGCGCCAGGCCGTTCTCCGTGAGGAGCGGTACGTCGTGGACGACGATGGAATCAGCTCCCGCCTCACTCTCCAGCTCGGCGGAACGGTCTCTCACCAGCGGGTGGACGATCGCGTTGAGCGCCGCCAGTCGTTGCGGATCGGCGAAGACGATGGAGCCGAGCTTCGGCCGGTCAAGCCGCCCCTCGCTGTCCAGGATCTTTTCGCCGAACTCCGCCACCACCGCGGCGAGTCCGGGAGTCCCCGGCTCCACCACCTCGCGCGCGATCTTGTCGGAGTCGATCACGACCGCCCCGTAGGAGGCGAGCAGCCGTGACACCTCACTCTTGCCCGCACCGATTCCGCCCGTCAGCCCCAGCTTCAGCATGCGCCCAGCCTATGCGGCCAGCCTCGCGCGAACAGGGCCCACCCCGGCGCGGCCCGCCGGCGAGCGCGGCCACCACCGAACCGGCCTCGGGCGCGCCCCTACGCCGCGACAGCGGCACAGCCTGCACCGCACCGCCAGCCGACGCCACGCCACAGGGCTGGCTCAGACGTCGCCGTCGCGCTCCGCGCGCTCGGCCAGGAACTGCTCCAGCTCCGCGCCGAGTTCCTCCGCCGACGGCAGCTCGGCGGGTTCGGCGACGAGGCTGCCGCGCGTCTCGGCGCCGGCTATCGCGTCGTACTGGTGCTCCAGGCCCCGGACCAGGGACACCAACTCCTCGTCGCCCTCGGAGATCTGTCGTTCGATCTCCTCCTGGGTACGGAGGGCGGCGGTCCGCAGGGCGTGGGCGACTCCGGGCAGCACGAGGCCCGTTGCCCCGGTGACCGCCTCAAGCGCCGTCAACGCCGCGTCCGGGTAGGGCGACCTGGCCACGTAGTGCGGTACGTGCGCCGCCACGCCGAGCACGTCGTGCCCGGCCTCGCCGAGTCGGAACTCGATCAGCGACTCGGCGCTGCCCGGCACCTGGGCCTCGTCGAACAGGCCCTGGTAGCCCGGCGTCAGGTCGACCCGGTTGCCGTGCGGCGTCAGACCGACCGGCCGGGTGTGCGGCACGCCCATGGGTATGCCGTGGAAGTTGACCGTGAGTCGTACGCCGAGCCGCTCCACGACCTGGCGCACGGCCGCCGCGAAGCGCTCCCACTCCACGTCCGGCTCGGGGCCCGACAACAACAGGAAGGGCGCGCCAGTGGCGTCGCGCACGAGGTGGAGCTCGATCACGGGCGTCTCGTAGGCCGTCCAGCGGTCGCGCTCGAAGGTGAGCAGCGGACGCCTGGCCCGGTAGTCCACGAGCCGGTCGTGGTCGAAGCGCGCAACGACCTGGTGTGGCAGGCCCTTCAGCAGCTTCTCCACGATCTGCGCGCCCGTCTCACCCGCGTCGATGTAGCCATCGAAGTGGTAGAGCAGCACCAGCCCGGCCGAGTCGCGCGACGATATCGCGTCCACCGCCGCGAGCCCGCTCGGCTCCCATGCGTACAAGTCCTGGGGTTCCAACACCGTGAGCGCTCCTCCTCGTTCTCGTTGAGGCCAACGCCGCCGTCACCGCCCGCATTCCCGGTGATCACTTTCGTTGTACGGACCGGGGCGCGAACGCCAGGCCAGGCTAGACGAGCCGGGCCGGAGCCGGGACACGGTTCGCGACGGACCGGGCCGCGCCGGGCCGAGCCGCGCCTGAGGAGGTCGGGCCCGACGAGGTCGGATCGGGCGAGGTCGGATCGCGCGGCGGTGTGCCGCAACCCCGTCCCTGTTGACGCGTTCACGTAATGCCCCTACGTTCCCGACCCGTCCCGGCGTACGCGTCACACGCGCCCACCCCACCGAACGACGCCCCACGCGCCAGCAGCCCCGCACACCGCCCCCGACCCAGAGGCAGCCCCCATGCGCACTCGCCCCGTCCGTTCCAGCCGCCCCCGCCGCTCACGCGGCCCGCTCTCGCTGTCCACCACGGCGCTCGCCTGTGGCGGGCTGCTCGCCGCTGGGTCCGCCCTTCAGGGCCCCGCACACGCCACGCCCGTCCACTCGGCCGCGACCGTTCCCGTCTCCTCCGCCCAGCAGCTCAAGGACGCGCTCGCCGCCGCCAAGCCGGGCGACACCATCAAGCTGGCCGACGGCACCTACCGCGGGAACTTCAAGACCACGCGCGCCGGCAGTCGCGACTCCCCCATCACCCTGATCGGCTCGACCCGGGCCGTCCTGACCGCCGGCGGCGGCTACGGCCTGCACCTGAACGGGGCCGACGGCTGGAGCCTGCGCGGTTTCACGGTCACCGGCGGTCAGAAGGGCATCGTCCTGGACGAGGCCGACGACGTGCACATCGATGGCGTCACCGTGCACGACCTCGACATGGAGGGGGTGCACTGGCGCACATCCAGCTCCGACGGCTCGATCAGGAATTCCACGATCCGGAACACCGGCACCAACGGTCGCGGCATGGGCGAGGGCGTCTACGTGGGCAGCGCCGGCGGCACCTCGGACAGGAGTGACAACGTCCTGATCGAGAACAACACGCTGGGCCCGGGCATCGGCGGCGAGAACATCGACATCAAGGAAGGCACCACCGGCGCCCGGATCATCGGCAACACCTTTGACGGCGGCGGCCTGACGGGTGCGAACTACGACGACTCGTGGGTGGACATCAAGGGGAACGACGTCCTCGTCGAGAACAACGTCGGCAAGCGCACCACCAACGACGGCTACCAGACGCACGAGGTACAGGACGGCTGGGGCTGTCGCGCCACGTTCCGCGGCAACAGGTCCGACCTCGCCGGGGCCACCGGGCCCGACCGGTACGCCATCAACGTGACCAACCACGACGCGCGAAGCTGCCCCGTCACGGTCACCCGCGACAACACCGTCTCCGGCGGCAGGGGCCTGACCAATCCCGGCGTCCCCGTGCGCGACTGAACCGCTCGCGACGGCCCCGCCAACGCGGGAGTCCCGGAAACGGGAAAACGGCGAAGGCCCACCCCTCGCGCAGAGGGGTGGGCCTTCGCCGTCAGCTAGTGCTCAGCAGGGGGAGAGCTTCAGCTCTGCCCACCGGCCAGCTTCTCGCGGAGGGCAGCCAGCGCCTCGTCGGAGGCCAGGGCACCGGAGGTGTCGTCCGACTCGGAGGAGTACGAACCACCGGAGACGTTGCCCCCGCCGCTCGCACCGCCGGCGGCCGGAGCGGCAGCGCCCTCGGCAGCGGCCTGCTCGTCGGCCTCGCGGGACTTGATGACCTGCGCCTGGTGCTGCTCGAAGCGGGACTGGGCCGTGGCGTACTGGCCCTCCCACTCCTCACGCTGCTTCTCGTAGCCCGGCAGCCAGTCGTTGGCCTCGGGGTCGAAGCCCTCGGGGTAGATGTAGTTCCCCTGGTCGTCGTACGAGGCGGCCATGCCGTACAGCGTCGGGTCGAACTCGACCGAGGCCGGGTCGGCGCCGAAGGACTCGTTGGCCTGCTTCAGCGAGAGGCTGATGCGGCGGCGCTCCAGGTCGATGTCGATGACCTTGACGAAGATCTCGTCGTTGACCTGGACGACCTGCTCCGGGATCTCCACGTGGCGCTCGGCCAGCTCGGAGATGTGCACCAGGCCCTCGATGCCCTCGTCGACGCGGACGAACGCGCCGAACGGGACGAGCTTGGTGACCTTACCCGGGACGACCTGCCCGATCTGGTGGGTCCGGGCGAACTGCTGCCACGGGTCTTCCTGGGTCGCCTTGAGCGACAGGGAGACGCGCTCGCGGTCCATGTCGACATCGAGGACCTCGACCGTGACCTCCTGGCCGACCTCGACGACCTCGGAGGGGTGGTCGATGTGCTTCCAGGAGAGCTCGGAGACGTGCACGAGGCCGTCCACGCCACCCAGGTCCACGAAGGCACCGAAGTTGACGATGGAGGAGACGACGCCCGAGCGCACCTGGCCCTTCTGCAGGGTGGTGAGGAAGGTCTGGCGGACCTCGCTCTGGGTCTGCTCCAGCCAGGCACGGCGGGACAGGACCACGTTGTTGCGGTTCTTGTCCAGCTCGATGATCTTGGCCTCGAGCTCCTTGCCCACGTAGGGCTGGAGGTCGCGGACGCGGCGCATCTCCACGAGGGAGGCCGGCAGGAAGCCACGGAGGCCGATGTCGAGGATGAGACCACCCTTGACGACCTCGATGACGGTACCGGTGACGATGCCGTCCTCTTCCTTGATCTTCTCGATGGTGCCCCAGGCACGCTCGTACTGGGCGCGCTTCTTCGAGAGGATCAGGCGGCCTTCCTTGTCCTCCTTCTGGAGAACAAGGGCTTCGATCTCGTCACCGACGGCGACGACCTCGTTGGGGTCGACGTCGTGCTTGATCGAGAGCTCGCGGCTCGGGATGACACCTTCGGTCTTGTAACCGATGTCGAGCAGGACCTCGTCCCGGTCGACCTTCACGATGACGCCGTCGACGATGTCGCCGTCGTTGAAGTACTTGATCGTCTCGTCGATCGCGGCGAGGAAGGCTTCCTCGTTACCGATGTCGTTGACCGCTACCTGCGGGGTGGTGGCGGTGGTCTCGGTGCTGCTCGTCATGTGGGAAAGGGCTCCGGTACGGACATTGAAGTCGTAGGTACTGCTACGCCGGGAGCCCGTATCGCACTGCCGAAGTCGGCCAGCCTTGGAGGCGTGAGCTTCGCGGCCTCCCCGGGGGGAGAGCCACGAGCGCCTCGACAACCGAGGGGACATACAACAGATGCAAGCGCAACCTGCTCCGTCTGAGGTACGCAGGCTCGCAGCGCAACTTGTAGCATACGGGGGCAGCCGGGCAGGGTCAATGCGCGAAGAGCGCACGTGGGAAGCGAAACGCCAGTTGCCCGGCGTTCGTGTGGTCCGGGCCGCCATCGGGGGTCACTCACGGTGTTCGCGGCCGCAGGTCGATTCAGAGAGTACGACGACACCGACGATGAGCCAAGACCGCCGGCCGACCGACGCGCCCGACGCCTCCACAGCGCCCGAAAGTGGCCCACCCGGCCCGTCATCCGCACCTCCCCACGCCCCGGCGCGCGCCGCGGCCGGCGTCGCGCGGGACGCCGTGGACGAGGTGCTGGCCGCCGCGCGGGACAGTGCGGACGGGGACGAGGACGACGTCACCGCGACCCGGCGCCGCGCCGGGGACGACGAGAGCAACCGGGCCAGCCGGGGCTGGTGGGAGCGCAACGCCGACGAGTACCAGGACGAACACGGCGCGTTCCTCGGCGACGACCGGTTCGTCTGGGGCCCGGAGGGCCTGGACGAGGAGGAGGCCGGGCTGCTCGGCCCGGTCGCGGGGCTCAGGGGGCGCAGGGTGCTGGAGATCGGGGCCGGGGCCGCGCAGTGTTCGCGCTGGCTCGCGGCGCGGGGCGCGCGGCCGGTCGCGCTCGACCTCTCGCACCGCCAGCTCCAGCACGCCCTGCGGATCGCGGACGGGGCCTCGCCGGCCGCGTCGGTACCGCTGGTGCAGGCCGAGGCGGGCCTGCTGCCCTTCGCCGACGGCAGCTTCGACCTGGCGTGTTCGGCGTACGGGGCGGTCCCCTTCGTGGCCGACCCGGTGCGGGTGATGCGCGAGGTGCGGCGTGTGCTGCGGCCCGGCGGGCGCTGGGTGTTCTCGGTGACGCACCCGATCCGCTGGGCCTTCCCCGACGAGCCGGGCCCGGAGGGGCTCTCGGTCGCGGCCTCCTACTTCGACCGCACGCCCTACGTCGAGCAGGACGCGGCCGGGCACGCCGTCTACGTCGAGCACCACCGGACGCTCGGCGACCGGGTCAGGGACGTGGTGAGCGGCGGCTTCCGGCTCGTGGACCTCGTCGAGCCCGAGTGGCCGCAGTGGAACACGCAGGAGTGGGGCGGCTGGTCCCCGCTGCGCGGCCGGCTCATCCCGGGCACGGCGATCTTCGTGTGCGAGCGGGACTGAATCGTTCCGCTCGCGCGCGTCGCGCCCGGGGGTTGTCGCCCGGGCTGACTGGCTGGCTGCGCGGACCTTAGCTTGGGGTGGGCCAGGATGACGGGCGGACGGCCACACCGTGGCGATGTCAGTGGTCGCTGCGAGGATAGGACGCGTGACGATCCGTACTGACGTGCTCGACCACCTGCCCGTCCGCAGCGCCGTGCCCGCGCTGTGGGACGCCCTGGAGACGCGCGGGACCGCCGTGCTGTGCGCGCCGCCCGGTACGGGGAAGACGACGCTGGTCCCGCTCGCCCTGGCCGGTCTGCTGCGTCCCGGTGGTCCGGTGCGGCGGGTGGTGGTGGCCGAGCCGCGGCGGATCGCGGCCCGGGCGGCGGCGCGCCGGATGGCCTGGCTGTTGGGCGAGGAGGTCGGCGAGCGGGTCGGCTTCACGGTGCGTGGCGAGCGGCGGGTCGGGCGGCGGACCGTGGTCGAGGTGGTGACCACCGGCGTGCTTCTGCAAAGACTGCAACGCGATCAGGAGCTGTCCGGCGTGGCCGTCGTGATGCTGGACGAGTGCCACGAGCGGCACCTCGACGCGGACACCGCCGCCGCGTTCCTGCTCGACGTACGGTCCACGCTGCGGCCCGATCTGTGGCTGGTGGCGGCCTCGGCGACGACGGACGCGGAAGGCTGGGCCGCGCTGCTCGGCGGGGCCGGCGTCGGCTCGACCACGCCGGCGGGCGACGTACCGACCGGCGGCGCTCCGGGGTCCGCCGGCGGTGGGTTCGCCGTCCCCTCCACCGCAATGGGAGGCGCCGGGGCGGGCGGGGGCCCGGCGAGCGGCCGGGGCGGTGCGGCGCGGGACGCGGCGGACGCGGGTCGGGGCGCGGAGGTTCGGGACGCGGGTGACCGGGTTCGGGGCGCGGGGGGCGGCGGCGCGCCCATCGTGACCGCGCACGGCACGGCCCATCCCGTGGACGTGGTGTGGGCGCCGCCGGAGCGGGCCGTGCGGCCGGCGCACGGCATGCGGGTCGATCCGGTGCTGCTGGAACACGTCGCGGCCGTGGTGCGGCGGGCCCTGCGGGAGCGGGACGGTGACGTTCTCTGCTTCCTGCCGGGGGTCGGGGAGATCAGCCGGGTGGCCGGACAGCTCGGGGGCGGGGAGCGGCTGGGCGCCGAGGTGCTGCAGGTGCACGGGCGGGCGCCGGCGGCGGTGCAGGACGCGGTGTTGGCGGGCGGTACCGGCCGGCGCCGGGTGGTCCTGGCCACCTCGGTCGCCGAGTCGAGTCTGACGGTTCCCGGGGTGCGGGTGGTGGTGGACGCGGGGCTGGCCCGGGAGCCGCGCACCGACCACGCGCGGGGGCTCGGTGCGCTCACGACCGTGCGGGCCTCGCGGGCCGCGACGCGGCAGCGGGCTGGCCGGGCGGGGCGCGAGGCGCCCGGTGTGGTGTACCGCTGCTGGTCAGAGGCGGACGACGCGCGGCTGCCGCGCTGGCCGGCGCCGGAGATCGCGGTGGCCGACCTGGCGTCGTTCGCCCTGCACTGCGCGTGTTGGGGCGACCCCGACGCCTCGGGCCTCGCGCTGCTCGACCCGCCACCGGGCGGGGCCATGACCGCCGCCCGGGAGGTGCTGGTGGCGATCGGCGCGACCGACGACGCGGGCCGGGTGACGGAGCGCGGGGCGCGCATGGCGCGGCTGGGGCTGCACCCCCGACTGGCGCGGGCGCTTGTCGACGGCGCGCGCGAGGTGGGCCCGCGCCCGGCGGCCGAGGTGGTGGCCCTGTTGAGCGAGGAGCCGCCACGGGAGTACGGAGACGATCTGAGCGCCGCCCTGCGCGCCGCGCGGCGCGGCGGTGACGCCTACGCCGGGCGCTGGCGCGCGGAGGCGCGCCGGTTGGCGGGGGCGTTGGGCGAGGCGCGGGGCGACGGTGCGGGCGCGGGCCGGGGAGGCGGCGGTACGGGGAGCGGCGCCTCGCGGGATGGCGGCGGGCAGGGGGCGGGGTTCGACGACGCGGTCGCCGGGCTGGTGGCCGCGTTGGCCTTCCCCGAGCGGGTGGCCCGGGCGCGTGGGGGCGGCGCGCTGTTGATGGCGTCGGGCACGGGCGCGGAGTTGGCGGCCGGGTCCGGGTTGCGGGAGGCGGAGTGGCTGGCCATCGCCGTGGCCGACCGGCCGGTCGCCGCCGCGTCGGCGCGGGTGCGGCTCGCGGCGGTGATCGACGAGGAGACGGCGCGGACGGCGGCGGCCACGCTCCACACCACCGCCGACGAGGTCGGCTGGTCCGTCGACCGCGGCGATCTGGTGGCCCGCCGGGTCGAGCGGCTGGGACGTATCGAGGTGCGCGCCAAGCCGCTCGCGAGGCCCGATCCGGAGCGGGTGCGGGAGGGGCTGCTCGACGGGCTGCGCGGCGAAGGGCTCGGGCTGTTGCGCTGGTCGGCCGATGCCCACTCGCTCCGGCAGCGGATGGCCTTCGCGCACCGGGTGCTGGGCGAGCCGTGGCCCGACGTGAGCGACGCGGCGTTGCTGGATCGGGCCGACGCGTGGCTGGCCGGCGCGCTGGACCGCGCCCGTGGCCGGGCTGACCTGGGGCGGGTGGACGCCGGCCAGGCGCTGAGCCGGCTGCTGCCGTGGGCCACGGGGGACGCGGCGCGGTTCGACGAGTTGGTGCCGGAGCGGATCGAGGTGCCGAGCGGATCGCGGATACGGGTGGACTACGCGGAGGAGCAGCCGGTGCTCGCGGTGAAGCTCCAGGAGTTGTTCGGCTGGCAGGAGACGCCCCGGATCGCCGGCGGGCGGGTGCCCGTGGTCGTGCATCTCCTGTCGCCGGCCGGCCGCCCGGCCGCCGTCACCGCCGACCTGGCCTCGTTCTGGCGCGAGGGCTACCGCTCCGTACGGGCCGAGTTGCGCGGCCGGTACCCGAAGCACCCCTGGCCACAGGACCCGTCGGCGGCCGAACCCACCCGGCACACCGCGGCGCGCGCACGGCGGGGGTAGCGAGGGCGGGGCGGGGCCCCGCGGCGGCGGATGACGCCCCGGGCCGGCGGGCGCGCCGTGAAGCGTCGGGCTCGTCGCGTGGACGGGCACTCGGGTCGCGGTCGCCCGGGCCGCGACGGGCCGGGCGCCGGCGGGAGGGTTTCCCGTCGGCGCCCGGTGTGGATGCTGGCTCAGGCGACCGTCAGCGTGAGCGTGAAGGCGGCGCCGTCGGCGGTGGTGAGGCGGAGCAGGAAGGTGCCCGAGGTGCCGTCGGTGAACACCTGCGGCAGGACGAGCTGTCCCTTGGCGTCCGTCTTCAGGCCGTCGAGCGTGCGCACGGGCTTGCCCTGGGCGTCCTTGAAGTAGGGGCCCTTGTCGTTCGGGGCGGCGTCAGTGGCAGAGCTGATCATGGTCGCGGTGAACTTCACGTCCGCGGCCGGCTTGCCCCGGTGGGTGGCCCGCACCGTGATCGGCTCGACGAACGAGGCGTCCGGCTTCGCGGTGAGCGGCAGCGTGTCGGTCCGCGTCACCGCGTCGGCCGTCGGCGTGGGGGCGGGGCGGGGGACTACGGACCCGGTGAAGTCGACCGCGCCCTTGGGCTCGTCCACCAGCGTGGCCCGCACGGTGAACGTGCCGACCTTCTTACCGGCCATGATCTTGGGGGCCTGTGCCGTGCCGTCCAACCGCGAGAAGACGGTGACCTGGTCCGTGAGGCCGTAGAAACGGGCCTCGGTCTCGCCACGTATCTCGAACCGCACGCGCACCCCGGCGAGCGGCTTGCCCTTGCTGTCGACCGCCCGGACCTCGGGCGACGTGTCGAAGGACGTGCCCTCGGTGGCCGTGAACCGCTGGGCGCCGACCCGCGTCAGGGACTTCTCGGGCTTGGGGGCGGGTGGCGTGGTCGGCGGGGGCGTCGTCGGAGGGGTGGTGGGCGGCGTGGTCGGCGGTGTGGTCGGCGGCGTCGGCTTGGTCGGGGGCGTCGGCGGTGTGGTGGGCGTCGGCGTGGGCTTGTTCGGCTTGCCCGGCTTGTGCGGGGGCTCGGGCCGTTGCGGCGTGCCGGGCCGCTCGGTGCCGCCCGGGCGCTGCGTCTGCTGCTTGCCGCCCTTGTCCCCGCTGTGGCCCTTGTGCCCACCCGGCTTGCGGGCGGGGTCGCCGTCGTCGTCGGGGCGCTGGTCGCCGCGGGTGCCGGGGCCGTCGTCCTCGGGCAGCGCGCCGGTGCCGTCCGGCACCTCGTGCGCGCCGGTCCGGTAGTACTCGAACCAGGACAGGACCGTCCGCAGGTACTCCTGTGAACGGTTGTAGCCGAGGATCGCCTTGTCCAGATCGGCCTTGACCGACAGGTCGCGGTCGTTGGCGCACAGGTAGTGGGCCGCCGCCAGGGCCGCGTCGTAGATGTTGTTGGGGTTGCGCTCGCCGTCCCCGTTGCCGTCCTGGCCCCAGGTGGCCCAGGTGGACGGGATGAACTGCATCGGCCCGACGGCCCGGTCGTGCGTGGTGTCGCCGTCGTACGCGCCACCGTCCGTGTCGGTGATCCGCGCGAAGCCGTTGCCGTCGAGGACCGGTCCGAGGATCGGGCTGTACGTGGTGCCCTCGCGGTCCACGGCGCCGCCGCGGGCCTGGCCCGATTCGACGCGGCCGATGGCGGCGAGCAACTGCCACGGGAGTCGGCACTGGGCGCGGCTTTCCGCGACGGACGACTCCGCCTTCCGGTACGCGTCGAGCACGGTGGCCGGTATGCCGGAGTCGGCACCGCCCATCTCGGTGGGTTCGTTGGCGCCGCTCGGCCGGTCGCCCGGCCGGGTGGGGTGCTTGGGGCTGCGCAGCGGCGGGAGGTCGGTGTGGTACGAGGAGTCGCCGCTGATCGCGTCGTCCGCGCTCGAAGGCGCCTCGCCCGCGACGTCTCTGTCCCGGTCTCTGGTCTTCTCCGAGTGCTCGCCCGCGAAACCCGGGGCCTGAGAGGCGGTCAGCGCGGCCATCGCGACCGCTGCCACCGCAGTCGTCGCCGCCCCCTTGCGCAGCCGCCGACTGATGTGCGCTGCCATCGTCCATCCCTCCCGATCGACCGTGCCGCGCTCCCCCGCGCGACAACGCTGGTGACCCTACGGCAACTTGTGGTCCGCATCTACTGACACACAATGTTCCTTTTTGAACGGGTACACAGGGGGCTCTGGCCGTGGTGATCGCGGTGTTCTCGCGGAGTTCCGTCGGTGACGAGGACGCCGCCCGCGGGCCAAGCGTTCCCACGTCGGGCGATGTTTACCGGGAGTTCCGCTGGCCGAAAGGGTCCGAGAAGCGGCGGGGCGAAGGGCCGGCGGCCACCGGGGTGGCGGACCACCCGGCGCGCTGCCCTTCCCGCCGGCGACCGTTGCTCCTTCGTGCCCGGCCGCTGCTCGTTCGGTCCCCCGCGGCTGCACGGGCGGGCGCGCGGGGGCCCGCTCCCTGGCCGGCCCCCGCGACGGGGCTCAGTGCGCCGCCGACTCCCAGTCGCTGCCCGCGCCGACCGAGACGTCGAGGGGGGCGCTGAGTTCCACGGCCCCGGACATCTCGCGCCGCACCAACTCCTCCACGCGCTCCCGCTCCCCCGCCGCGATCTCCAGCACGATTTCGTCGTGCACCTGGAGCAGCATCCGGGAGGTAAGCCGTGCCTCGCGCAGGGCGCGGTCGACGCGCAGCATGGCGATCTTGACGATGTCGGCCGCGGTCCCCTGGATGGGGGCGTTGAGCGCCATGCGCTCCGCCATCTCGCGGCGCTGCCGGTTGTCGCTGTTGAGGTCCGGCAGGTAGCGGCGGCGACCCAGCATGGTCTGGGTGTAACCGGTGGCCCGCGCCTCCTCCACCACGCGCTGCAGGTAGTCGCGCACCCCGCCGAACCGCTCGAAGAAGGTGTCCATCAGCTTGCGCGCCTCGTCGGGCGCGATGGTCAACTGCTGGGACAGGCCGAAGGCGGACAGCCCGTACGCCAACCCGTACGACATCGCCTTGATCTTGCGCCGCATCTCCGGGTCCACCTCGGTCTTGGCGACGCCGAAGACCTGGGAGGCAACCGTGGTGTGCAGGTCCTCGCCGGAGGTGAACGCCTGGATGAGGCCCTCGTCCTCGGAGAGGTGGGCCATCACCCGCAGTTCGATCTGACTGTAGTCGGCCGTCATCAGCGACTCGTACCCCTCGCCGACGACGAAGCCGCGGCGGATGGCGCGGCCCTCGTCCGTGCGCACCGGGATGTTCTGCAGGTTCGGGTCGGTGGAGGACAGCCGGCCGGTGGCCGCCACCGTCTGGTTGAAGGTGGTGTGGATGCGGCCGTCGGGGGCGATCGTCTTGATCAGGCCCTCGACGGTGGAGCGCAGTCGGGCCTGCTCCCGGTGGCGCAGCATGATGACGGGCAGCTCGTGCTCGGTCTGGCCGGCGAGCCAGGCCAGGGCGTCGGCGTCCGTCGTGTAACCCGTCTTGGTCTTCTTCGTCTTGGGCAGGCCCAACTCCCCGAACAGCACCTCCTGGAGCTGCTTGGGCGAGCCGAGGTTGAACTCGTGGCCCACCGCGGCGTGCGCCTCCCGCACGGCCTGCTGCACGGCGGCGGCGAACTGCTGCTCCATCGACTCCAGCCAGCCGCGGTCGGCGGCGATCCCGGCCCGCTCGAGCCGGGCCAGCAGCTCGGAGGTGGGCAGCTCGATGTCGTGCAGCAGCTCGGCCGCGCCGACCTCGGTCAGCCGCCCCTCGAACGCCTCGCTCAGGTCCACCACGGCCCGCGCCTGCGTCATCAGCGCATCCTGCTCGGCCTGGTCGTCGGCGCCGAAGGCGAGCTGCCCGCTGTCGGCCGCAGCCGGGGCCAGCTCGCGCCCCAGGTACTCGACCGTCAGCGCGTCCAGGGCGAAGGACCGCCGCCCGGGCTTGACCAGGTACGCGGCGAGCGCGGTGTCCATCCGCACGCCGGCGATGGTCCAGCCGTGCTCGGCGAAGACCCGCATCGCGCCCTTGGCGTCGTGCATGACCTTGGGCCGCTCGGGGTCGGCGATCCAGGCGGCGAACGCCCGCTCGTCCGCCGCGTCCAGCTCGGCGGGGTCGAACCAGGCGGCCGGGCCGGCCGCGGTCGCCAGCGCGATCTCGCTCACGCTGCCGCTGCCGAGCGCCCAGGCGTCCACGGTCGCCACGCCGAGCGGCACCCCGCCGTGCTCGGCGAGCCAGGGCGCCAGCTCGCCGGCGCCCAGCGCCACGCCGTCCACCGCCACGCCCGCCGCCGGGGCCACGGTCTCCTCGACCGCGCCCGGGTCCGCGGCCAGCAGCCGCTCGCGGAAGTTCTGGTGCCGGAACTCCAGCGCGTCCAGCACCACCGTCAGCGCCTGCCGGTCGTACGGCGCCCGCAGCAGGTCGGCCGGGCCGCAGGACAGCTCCACGTCGCGGACCATCTCGGTCAGCCGGCGGTTGAGCTTGACGGACTCCAGGTGGTCCCGGAAGTTCTGCCCGGCCTTGCCCTTGACCTCGTCGGCCCGCTCGACCAGCGCGTCGAAGGAGCCGAACTGGTTGATCCACTTGGCGGCGGTCTTCTCGCCGACGCCGGGGATGCCGGGGAGGTTGTCCGACGGGTCGCCGCGCAGCGCCGCGAAGTCCGGGTACTGCTGCGGCGACAGCCCGTACTTCTCCTGCACCTTCTCGGGGGTGAAGCGCGTCAGCTCGGAGACGCCCTTGGTGGGGTAGAGCACCGTGACCTGGTCACTGACCAACTGGAAGGAGTCCCGGTCGCCGGTGACGATCGAGACCTGGAAGCCGTCGGCCTCGGCTCTGGTGGCCAGGGTGGCGATCACGTCGTCGGCCTCGAAGCCCTCGACCGCGAAGCGGCGCACGCTCATCGCGTCCAGCATCTCGCCGATCAGCTCCACCTGCCCCTTGAACTCGTCGGGGGTCTTGGAACGCGTCGCCTTGTACTCCGGGAACTCCTCGGAGCGCCAGGTCTTGCGGGAGACGTCGAAGGCGACCGCCAGGTGCGTGGGCTGCTCGTCACGCAGGGTGTTCGCCAGCATCGAGGCGAAGCCGTAGATGGCGTTGGTCGTCTGGCCCGTGCTCGTACTGAAGTTCTCCGCGGGCAGGGCGAAGAACGCCCGGTAGGCCAGGGAATGCCCGTCCAGCAGGAGCAGGCGCGGGTGCTCGGCCGGCTCGCCGGAGGGCTGTGTCGCTGTCGTCTTCGATGCTTTCTCTGCCACGTCCCCGATCCTGCCACGCCCCACTGACAATCCCGAGCCACCGGGCTGCGGCCGGCCCCCGCCCCGGGCGCGGGTCGGGAGCACGGGCGGGCGCGCGGACCCGCTGTCAGTGCCTCGTGACAGGATTCACCCGCACCGGTCCAGCACCGGACGCCCGGCCCCGGCTCGCCGACGGCCGGGCGGCGACCAGCCACCGTACGCGGCGGACCGCGCGCCACGGGTCCGCTCGCGGCGACCGACGGCGCACGTCAGTCGCGACCGACCGCGCAAAGGGGAGCGTCATGGCAGCGAAGCCGCCCGCAGGGGACCCGGTCCAGGACGCGCCCGAGGTGAGCCCGCCGCAACGGTCCGCGGCCGGGCTGCCCGGCGTCGCGCACTCGCTGTTGGCCGCCCAGCGGCAGATGGGCGTGCGCCGCACCGCGCTCACCCTCCTCAAGGTCAACCAGAAGGACGGCTTCGACTGCCCCGGCTGCGCCTGGCCCGAGCCGGACAAGCGGCACACGGCGGAGTTCTGCGAGAACGGCGCCAAGGCCGTCGCGGAAGAGGCCACCCTGCGCCGGGTCACGCCCGAGTTCTTCGCCGCCCACCCGGTGGCCGACCTCGCCACGCGCAGTGGGTACTGGCTCGGTCAGCAGGGCCGCCTCACCCAGCCGATGTTGTTGGACGAGGGCGCCGAGCGGTACGAGCCGATCACCTGGGAGCGGGCGTTCTCGCTCGTCGCCGACGAGTTGCGGGCCCTCGACTTCCCCGACGAGGCCGTCTTCTACACCTCGGGTCGCACCAGCAACGAGGCCGCGTTCCTCTACCAGCTCTTCGCCCGCGAGTTCGGCACCAACAACCTGCCGGACTGCTCCAACATGTGTCACGAGTCGTCCGGTTCCGCGCTGACCGAGACGCTCGGCGTCGGCAAGGGCAGCGTGCTGCTCGACGACCTCTACCAGGCCGACCTGATCATCGTCGCCGGGCAGAACCCCGGCACCAACCACCCGCGGATGCTCAGCGCGCTGGAGAAGGCCAAGGCGAACGGGGCGCGGGTCATCACCGTCAACCCGCTGCCCGAGGCGGGCCTGGAGCGGTTCAAGAACCCGCAGACCGCGCGCGGCCTGGCGCTCGGCGGCACCCCGCTGGCCGACCTGTTCCTCCAGGTCAGGCTGGGCGGCGACCAGGCCCTGTTCCGGGCCCTGAACCGGATGATCCTGGAGGCCGACGGCGCCGTGGACGAGGAGTTCGTCCGCGCGCACACGCACGGCTTCGAGGAGTTCGCCGCCACCGCCCGCGCGGCCGACTGGGACGAGACGCTGCGCGCCACCGGGCTGGCCCGTGCCGACATCGAGCGGGCCTTTCAGATGGTCCTCGCCTCCCGGCGCACCATCGTGTGCTGGGCGATGGGGCTCACCCAGCACAAGCACTCGGTGCCCACCATCAGGGAGGTCGTCAACTTCCTGCTGCTGCGCGGCAACGTGGGCCGGCCGGGGGCCGGGGTGTGCCCGGTGCGCGGCCACAGCAACGTGCAGGGCGACCGGACGATGGGCATCTTCGAGCGGCCCGCGCCCGAGTTCCTGGACGCGCTGGAGGCGGAGTTCGGCTTCGCGCCGCCGCGCGAGCACGGCCTGGACGTCGTACGGGCCATCAGGGCGCTGCGGGACGGGCAGGCCAAGGTCTTCTTCGCGATGGGCGGCAACTTCGTCTCCGCGACGCCGGACACCGAGGTCACCGAGGCCGCGATGCGGCGGGCCCGGCTGACCGTGCACGTCTCCACCAAGCTCAACCGCTCGCACGTGGTGACCGGGGCGCGGGCGCTGATCCTGCCCACCCTCGGGCGCACCGAGCGTGACACCCAGGCCAGCGGCGACCAGTTCGTCACGGTCGAGGACTCGATGGGCATGGTGCACGCCTCCCGGGGCCGCCTTGAGCCCGCCAGCGCGCGGTTGCTCTCCGAGCCGGCCATCGTCTGCCGGTTGGCCCGGCGCGTGTTGGGGGAGCGCAGCCGCACGCCGTGGGAGGAGTTCGAGCGGGACTACGGGCTGGTGCGGGACCGCATCGCGCGCGTGATCCCCGGCTTCGAGGACTTCAACGCGCGGGTGAGCGCGCCCGGCGGGTTCGTGTTGCCGCACGGCCCCAGGGACGAGCGCCGCTTCCCCACCGCCACCGGGAAGGCCAACTTCACCGCGGCGCCGGTGGAGTATCCCGAGGTGCCCGAGGGGCGGTTGCTGCTCCAGACGCTGCGCTCGCACGACCAGTACAACACCACCATCTACGGCCTGGACGACCGCTATCGCGGCATCAGGAACGGCCGCCGGGTGGTCCTCGTCCACCCCGACGACGCGCGCGAGCGGGGGCTGGCGGACGGCGCGTACGCGGACCTGGTCAGCGAATGGCGGGACGGCAGCGAGCGGCGCGCGCCGGGCTTCCGCGTGGTGCACTACCCGACGGCCCGGGGCTGCGCCGCCGCGTACTACCCGGAGACCAACGTCCTGGTGCCGCTGGACGCGACGGCGGACACCAGCAACACGCCGGCGAGCAAGTCCGTGGTCATCCGCCTGGAACAGACGGCCCCCGTATAAGCGTTCGTTCAGTCAGCTGATAGGTAAGACGGAGCACAGACCGAACAAGCGCCGCGGATCGGAGCCGGACAGCATGGGTGAGCAGACCACCACCACGTTCCCGCAGGAGATCATCGACCAGTACGAGGGACTGGGGCTGGATCTGCCCGCCCTCTTCTCCGCCGGTCACCTGGGCGAGCGCATGGGGTTGCGGATCGTCGAGGCGGCGCCCGAGCGCGTGGTGGGCACCCTCCCGGTGGAGGGCAACACCCAGCCGTACGGGCTGCTGCACGGCGGCGCGTCCGCGGTCCTCGCCGAGACCCTGGGGTCGGTCGGCTCGATGTTGCACGGCGGCCCGCACAAGATCGCCGTGGGCGTCGACCTCAACTGCACCCACCACCGTGCCGCCCGCTCCGGGCTGGTCACCGGGGTGGCCACGCCGGTGCACCGGGGCCGCTCGACCGCTACGTACGAGATCGTCATCAGCGACGAGGAGGGCCGGCGCGTGTGCACCGCGCGGCTGACCTGTCTGCTGCGCGAGGTCGAGGTGCCCGCCGCCGCGAGCGCGTCCGCGGCGGGCTGAGCACCGGGGCCGGTGACCGGCGGCGGGCGGGGCTGCCAGGCAGGCGCCGGGCCCGCCGCCGGTCGGCGGCTCAGGGCTCCTTGGAGCTCTTGGCCGCCTTCTTCTCCTCCGCGTCCTCGATGACCGCCTCGGCCACCTGCTGCATGGACATGCGGCGGTCCATCGACGTCTTCTGGATCCAGCGGAACGCGGCGGGCTCGGTCAGCCCGTACTGGGTCTGGAGCACGCTCTTGGCGCGGTCCACCAGCTTGCGCGTCTCCAGGCGCTGGGAGAGGTCGGCGACCTCCTTCTCCAGCGCCTTCAGCTCGGTGAAGCGGGAGACGGCCATCTCGATGGCGGGGACCACGTCGCTCTTGCTGAACGGCTTCACCAGGTAGGCCATCGCCCCCGCGTCGCGGGCCCGCTCGACCAACTCGCGCTGGGAGAAGGCCGTCAACATGAGCACCGGGGCAATGCTGTCCGCGGCGATCTGTTCGGCGGCGGAGATGCCATCCAGGATCGGCATTTTCACGTCGAGGATGACGAGGTCGGGACGGTGTTCCCGGGCCAGCTCGACGGCCCGCTGGCCGTCTCCGGCTTCGCCGACGACCGAGTACCCCTCTTCTTCGAGCATTTCCTTCAGGTCGAGGCGGATCAGGGCCTCGTCCTCGGCGATGACGACACGTGTGGTCAACGGCGGGACGTGCGACTGCTGCTCATCGACGGGCTCAGGCTCGACGTCGCTCACGGGACTCCTCGAATCAGGCAGGTGGTGCCCCACGAGCCTACCTAGCTCCTGTATGTTTGACGCACAGCGTCTTTCCGCTAACCTCTGTTTCTGAGGCCAGCCCTGGTAGTCCAATGGCAGAGACGATACTCTCAAACAGTATTCAGTGTGGGTTCGAATCCCACCCAGGGCACTTGTCTTCGCTTTAAAGGTTCGTTCAGCACAGGCGCGATTCATTCGCCGTGGTGAACGTCGCGGCCTCGTTCCAGCCGAATGCGAGTACGCCGACCGATATCCGCTCTGGCGAGCGGCGGAGCGTACGCACGGTAAATGCACGGGTAGCCACGTCTTACCGTTTCCCTTTCGCGTCTCCCCTCCCCCGGTGCCCGCGTGGCCGGGCCACGTACCCGCGCCCCGAAGGGCACATCTCACACGTGGCACGTGAATACGGATTCCGCGCGACGAAAGGGGACGCGGCGCGCACGGCCGCGAAATGGGCCACAACGCGCAGACGCCCAGCGAGCCGAATTTCCCGGCCCGCTGAGCGGATCACTTGCCCCGTTGTCGACGTGTCCGTCTCGACGAGTCCGTCTCGACGTGTCCGTGTCGACGAGTCCGTGTCGACGAGTCCGTGTCGACGAGTCCGTGTCGACGTGTCCGACGCTTACTGGCCCGGGTCGTCGCCGATGCGGTGGACGCGGACCAGGTTGGTGGAGCCGGGGACGCCGGGCGGCGAGCCGGCCGTGATGACGACGACGTCGCCCCGCTGACAGCGGCCGATGCGCAGCAGTTCCTCGTCCACCTGGGCCACCATGGCGTCCGTCGACTCCACGTGCGGGCCGAGGAAGGTCTCCACGCCCCAGGTGAGGTTGAGCTGGGCGTAGGTGTCCGGGTCGGGCGTGAAGGCGAGGACCGGGATCGGCGAGCGGTAGCGGGACAGGCGGCGCACGGTGTCGCCGGACTGGGTGAAGGCCACCAGGAACTTCGCGCCGAGGAAGTCGCCCATCTCGGCGGCGGCCCGGGCGACGGCACCGGCCTGGGTGCGCGGCTTGTTCCGCTCGGTCAGCGGGGGCAGCCCCTTGGCCAGCACGTCCTCCTCGGCCGCGACGACGATGCGGCCCATGGTCTTGACCGTCTCGATCGGGTACTTGCCGACGCTGGTCTCGCCGGAGAGCATCACCGCGTCCGTGCCGTCCATGACGGCGTTGGCCACGTCGGACGCCTCGGCGCGGGTCGGCCGGGAGGCGTCGATCATCGAGTCGAGCATCTGGGTCGCCACGATCACCGGCTTGGCGTTCCGCTTGGCCAGCTTGATGGCGCGCTTCTGCACCATCGGCACGGCCTCCAGCGGCATCTCGACGCCCAGGTCGCCGCGGGCCACCATGATCCCGTCGAAGGCGTCCACGATGGCTTCCAGGTTCTCCACCGCCTGCGGCTTCTCGACCTTGGCGATCAGCGGCAGCCGGCGGCCCTCCTCGGCCATGATCCGGTGGACGTCGCGGGCGTCGTCGGCGTTGCGGACGAAGGACAGCGCGATGACGTCCGCGCCGGTGCGCAGCGCCCAGCGCAGGTCCTCGACGTCCTTGCCGGACAGGGCGGGGACCGAGACCGCGACGCCGGGCAGGTTGAGCCCCTTGTGGTCGGAGACCATGCCGCCCTCGATGACGGTGGTGTGCACGCGCGGGCCGTCGACCGAGGTCACCTCCAGGGTGACGCGGCCGTCGTCGACGAGGATGCGCTCGCCGCGCGTGACGTCGGCGGCCAGCCCCTCGTAGGTCGTCCCGCAGCGGTGGCGGTCGCCCTCGATCTCCTCGACGGTGATGGTGAACTCGTCGCCGCGTTCAAGGAGTACGGGTCCTTCGCGGAACCGACCGAGGCGAATCTTCGGACCTTGAAGGTCGGCGAGGACACCGACGCTGCGGCCGGTCTCCTTGGAGGCTTGGCGCACCCTCTGGTACCGCTCCTCGTGCTCCACGTACGAACCGTGGCTGAGGTTGAAGCGGGCGACGTCCATGCCGGCCTCGACAAGCCTCTTGATCTGCTCATACGAGTCGGTGGCTGGGCCCAGGGTGCAGACGATTTTTGCTCGGCGCATGGGTCGAGCCTATGACCTACCAGCGGGTAGAGGACCGTGAACTCCCTACAGCCCAACGACCTTTGCATGAAAGGCTCTTGACAACTAATGAAACGTGCGCGGGTCCGCTCCTATGAGCGATTTCCGGCGGCCTGATCCACCCTTCTCACAGTGCGGGACGCGTCATCGTGAACCTGGCGTTGACGTGCGCGTACACGGTCTGCCGCCGCGGTTCCAGGTCGAGGGCGGGCGGCTGCTCCGCCGCGCCGCCGTAGCCGGGGGCCGCCGCGCGCATGCTGGCGGCGGGCGGGGGCAGCGGGGCGTTCTCGGCGCCGATGTCGGCGAGTTCGACGATGGCGGCCAGTTCCGCGCCGAGTGCCTGCGCGTACTCGCGGGCCCGCTTGACCGCCTCGCGCACGGCCTCCTGGCGCGCCTCGCGGTGCGCGGGCGAGTCGGGGCGCAGCGCCCACCAGGGGCCGTCGACGCTGGTCAGCTCCAGGTCGGCGAGGCGGGTGCTCAGCTCCCCCAGCGCGCTGAAGTCGGCGAGCGTGGCGGTCAGGTAGACCCGGCCGTGGTAGGCGCGGACCCGCTCGTGGCGGCCCTTGTCGGCGAGTTGCGGGGTGATGCTGAAGGCGCCGGTCTCCAGCTCCTCGACGGCGTCGCCGTACGACCGGACGAGGTCGAGGACCTGGTTGTTGCGGCGGGTGAGGTGGTCGAGCGCGCCGCGCCGGTCGGTGCCGCGGGCGCTGACGGTGATGCCGACGCGGGCGATCTCCGGGTCGACCTCGAGCCGGGCCTCGCCGCGTACCGCGACGCGCGGGGTCTCGGGCGTTCCGTAGGACAGCGGTGTGGTGGTTGTCATGGGGCTCACTCTCGCAGTCGGCCCGCACATCAGGTAGTCATGTGATCGAAACCCGCCCGGGGTGTCGCACCCAGCGACGCGGGTGGAGAATCCTCGCGCGTGACGCCGATGCGGACACGCCGCGCATCGCCGCCAGAACACGGAGAACAACGACATGCCGCTGGACCGTAGGAAGTTCCTGGGCCGCTCCGCCGCGACGGGCGCCGCCGTGGCGCTGGCCGGCACGGCGACCGTGGCCGCGTCGCCCGCCGCCGGGCGCCGGCCGGGCAGGCGGTACGAGTTCAGCGTCCTGGGCACCACCGACCTGCACGGCAACGTCTTCAACTGGGACTACTTCACCGACGCCGAGTTCGACGACAAGGACCACAACGACATCGGGCTCGCCAAGATCTCCACGCTGGTGAAGCAGGTCCGCGCGGACCGCGGCGCGCGCGACACGCTGCTGATCGACGCCGGCGACACCATCCAGGGCACCCAACTGTCGTACTACTACGCCAAGGTCGACCCGATCACCGGACCCGGCGGTCCGGTGCACCCGATGGCGAAGGCGATGAACGCCATCGGGTACGACGCGGCGGCGCTGGGCAACCACGAGTTCAACTACGGCATACCGGTGTTGCGGAAGTTCGCCGAGCAGTGCGACTTCCCGCTGCTGGGGGCGAACGCGCTGGACGCGCGGACGGCCCGGCCGGCGTTCGCGCCGTACTGGATGACGCGGCTGCGGACGCCGTTCGGGCGGCCGGTACGGGTGGCGGTCCTGGGGCTGACCAACCCCGGCATCGCGCTGTGGGACAAGGCGCACGTCCAGGGCAAGCTGACCTTCCCGGGGCTGGTCGAGCAGGCGGCGAAGTACGTGCCGCGGCTGCGGTCGATGGGCGCGGACGTGGTGGTCGTCTCGGCGCACTCGGGCACCAGCGGCACCTCCTCCTACGGCGACCTGCTGCCGCACGTGGAGAACGCGGCGGCACAGGTGGCGCAGCGGGTGCCGGGCATCGACGCGATCCTGGTGGGGCACGCGCACGCCGAGATCCCGGAGTACCGGGTGGTGAACGAGGAGACGGGCCGCGAGGTGGTCCTCTCGGAGCCGCTGAAGTGGGGGCAGCGGCTGACGGTGTTCGACTTCGGCCTGGTCTGGGAGCGCGGCCGGTGGCAGGTGGAGTCGGTGACCTCGAAGGTGCTGAACTCCAACACCGCCGCCGAAGACCCGGAGATCACGCGGTTGCTCACCGGGGAGCACGAGAAGGTCGTGTCGTACGTGAACCAGGTGATCGGCACCTCGGCGCGGCGGATGGCGGCGGACGAGGCGCCGTACAAGGACACGCCGATCATCGACCTCATCAACCACGTGCAGGCGCAGACGGTGCGGGCGGCGCTCGCGGGCACCGAGCACGCGAAGGTGCCGGTGCTCTCGCAGGCGTCGTGCTTCTCGCGTACGGCCGTGGTGCCGGTGGGCGAGGTCACCATCCGCGAGGTGGCCGGCCTGTACCCGTTCGAGAACACCCTGGAGGCGCGGCTGCTGACCGGCGCGCAACTGCGGGAGTACCTGGAGCACTCGGCGCGGTACTACGTGCGGACGCCGGCCGGGGGCGGGGTCGATCCGGCGAAGCTGACCAACGCGAACGGCACGCCGGACTACAACTACGACGCGGTCAGCGGCGTGACGTACGAGATCGACATCGCCAAGGAGCCGGGGCGGCGGATCGCGAAGCTGTGCTTCGAGGGGCGGCCGGTGGCCGATGACGCCCGGTTCGTGCTGGCCGTGAACAACTACCGGGCCAGCGGCGGCGGCAACTTCCCGCACGTCGCGACGGCCAGGCAGGTGTGGTCGACGTCCGAGGAGATCCGGAACACGATCATCGCCTGGGTGCGGGCGAAGGGGACGATCGATCCCGAGGAGTTCGCGACCCAGGACTGGAAGCTGACCCGCGACGGGGCGCCCGTCTTCTACTCGCCGCTGGAGCACCGGCCGTACGCGCAGTGCCCCTGCTGCGGCTGAGGTGACCGCCGAACGCTCGGCGGAGCCGGTTCCGACGCCCCTGAGCCACGGCGTCGGGCCGGGTCGGCGCGGATGGCGGGTCGGGCGGATCGGTCGGACCGTTCGGGGCACATGCCAATGTGACGTGCCGTCAGTCAGGAAGCGTTAAAGGGCGTCAACAACCGTTAAAGGGTGTCAATAAATCTGACACCCGCCGGTCCGGGTCAGCACAATGAAAGGATGAATGAGGAGTTCGCCGCCGCGTTCGAAGCCGTGCGCCGGGATCTAGCTGCCTCATGCGCCGTGCGACCTCGTTTCGCCGAGGATGCATGGGCTCAGGAGCTCGCGGGCGTGGGTGGGGTCGCGGGGGTCATGCTGTACGAGCCGGACGGCACCGGGATGGGCATCTCCACGATGCTCGGCCAGCCGCGGGCGCAGCAGGTCGCGGAGCTGGCCGACCAGGTGCAGGAGTGGGCGGTGGAGGCGCTGTGCGCGGCCACGATGCCGGCGGTGTGGCCCGAGTGTCCCGCGCACCCCAACGCGCACCCGCTGGCGCCGGTCGTCCTGCACGGTCAGGCGGTGTGGTCATGTCCGCGCGACGGTGTGACGGTCGCGCTGATCGGGGAGCTTGCCGCCACGCTGACCACCGCCGCAGACCGCCGGGTCGAGGCCGAAGGTGGTGAACGCCGTTCGGCGCGGAAGCGCAAACGCCAGCCGACCCGTGACTGAGTTGAGGATGACGGCGCCACGCCAGGCGGCGAGCCCGAGGTCCGGCGCGCCGACGCCGTGGGTGTGCCGCTCGGCGTTCTGCACGTAGATCGAGCCCTTGATGGCGGGGTCGAGGACCAGCCGCTGCTGCTCGTCCACCAGGGGCCGGCCGGCGGTGTCCCGGGACAGTTGGGGCTGTAGGTCGGCGAGGAGCGTGTCGATGGAGCGCTCGCGGTAGCCGGTGGCCAGCACGACCGCGTTGGTCGTCAGCCTGCTGCGGGTGTGCTGGTGTTCGTGTTCGACGTGCAGCTCGATGGTGGAGGTGCCGACGCGGCCCGCGGTGCGCACCCGTACGCCGGGGGTCAGGACGGCGTCGGGCCAGCCGCCGTCGAGCGTGCGGTCGTACAGCTCGTCGTGGATGGCGGAGATGGTGGCCTGGTCGATGCCCTTGTAGAGCTGCCACTGGCCGGGCAGCAGCGCGTCGCGGGTGGACTCGCTGAGCCCGTGGAAGTAGCGCGTGTAGTCGGGCGTGAACTGTTCCAGGCCGAGCTTGCTGTACTCCATGGGCGCGAACGCCGCCGTACGGGTGAGCCAGTGCAGGCCCTCGCGCCCGTGCGGGCGGCGGCGCAGCAGGTCGAGGAAGACCTCGGCGCCCGACTGGCCGGAGCCGACGACGGTGACGTGGTCGGCGGCCAGCAGCTCGGCCCGGTGGTCGAGGTAGTGCGCCGAGTGCAGCACGGGCACGCCGTGCGCGTCGGCGAGCGGGCGCAGCGGCTCGGGCACGTGCGGCGCGGTGCCGACGCCGAGCGCCAGGTGGCGCGCGTAGGCGCGGCCGAGCGCGACCACCTCGTCGTCGGCGTCCAACTGGGCGTAGTCCACCTCGAACAGCTCGCGGTCCGGGTTCCAGCGCACCGTGTCGATGTGGTGACGGAAGTACAGGCCGGGCAGGTGCTCGCTGACCCAGCGGCAGTAGGCGTCGTACTCGGCGCGTCTGATGTGGAAGCGTTCGGCGAAGTAGAAGGGGAAGAGTCGGTCCTGGTCGTGCAGGTAGTTCAGGAACGTCCAGGGGCTGGCGGGGTCGGCGAGGGTGACGAGGTCGGCGAGGAAGGGCACCTGGAGCGTGGTGCCCTCGATGAGCAGGCCCGGGTGCCAGCGGAAGGCGGGCCGCTCCTCGTAGAAGGCGGTGCGCAGGCCGGGGACGCCGTAGGCCAGGGCGGCCAGGGAGAGGTTGAACGGGCCGATGCCGACGCCGGCGAGGTCGTAGGGCTGTTCCGGGGTGGTGGCGGGCGCCTGCGGTAGGGCGTCGGGTCGCGGGGTCGGGGCGGTGGTGCTCATCCGGTGCGGTGGCCTTCCACGAGTTTCACCAGCGCTTCGAGGTCGCTGGCCTGGATGTGCGGGTTCAGGAGGGTGGCCTTGAGCCACAGGCCGTCGGGGCGGGCCGCGCGGCCCAGGACGGCCCGACCCTCGGCGAGGAGCCGGCGGCGCGCCCGGGCCACGGCGGGCGGGTCCGCGCCGGTGGGGCGGAAGAGGACGGTGCTGATGGTGGGCCGGGAGTGCAGTTCGAGGCCGGGGGTGGCCTCGATGAGGTCGGCCAGGTGCTGGGCCGCGGCGCAGGTGCGGTCGATCAGCTCGGCCAGCCCCCTGCGCCCCAGGGCCCGCAGCGTGACGGCGACCTTGAGGATGTCGGGGCGGCGGGTGGTGCGCGCGGAGCGGCCGAGCAGGTCGGGGAAGCCGGCGGCGGTGTCGTCGGCGGCGCTCAGGTAGTCGGCGCGGTGGCCGAGCGGCGCGAGGTCGACGGCGTCGGGCACGACCAGCAGCCCGGCCGCGACCGGCTGCCAGCCCAGCTTGTGCAGGTCCAGGGTGACGGTGTGGGCGCGCTCGATGCCGCGCACCCGGGCCGCGTGGACGTCGCTGAACAGCAGCGGCCCGCCGTACGCGGCGTCGACGTGCAGCCGGGCGCCGTACGCGGCGGCCACGTCGGCCAGCTCGGGCAGCGGGTCGATGGCGCCGCTGTCGGTGGTGCCCGCGGTGGCTACGATCAACTGCGGTGCCTCGTCCGGTAGTTGGCCGAGGGCGGCGGCCACGGCGGCGGGGTCGAGCACGCCACGGGGGGTGGCGACCACGACCGGGTCCGGCAGCCCGAGCAGCCAGGCCGCGCGCACCACGCTGTGGTGCGCGTTCTCGCCGCAGACCACGCGGAGCGCCGGCGGCCCGTGCGCCGGCCGGTGCGGGTGCGGCGGGCCGGGGTGCGGTGCGTCGGGGTGGCGGCGGGGGTGCGGCAGGGCGTACGGGCCCGGCCACGGGTCGGCCGGTGGACGCTCGGAGGCGGGCCCGGCCGGCGCGGGGTCGGCCGCCGTGCGGTCGCCGGGGGCCCCGGGGGCGTACGCCGGGGCGTGGGCCGCCGAGCGGTCGGCCGGCCTGGCGGTGGGGGGTGCCGGGACGCGGGCGGGGCGGCCGGCTGCCGCCTCGCGGGCCAGCAGGAGGGCGAGTTGGTTGGCCTCGGTGCCGCCCGTGGTGACCAGGGCGTCGGCGGCCGGGGCGGCCGGGTAGACCAGGGCGGCGAGGGCCCGGCTGGTGCGGGCTTCCAGCTCGGAGGCGGCCGGGGCCTGGTCCCAGGAGTCGAGAGAGGGGTTGAGCGCGCTGGCGGCGAGGTCGGCGGCCACGGCGACGGCCAGCGGCGGGCAGTGCAGATGGGCGACGCAGTGCGGGTCGGCGGGGTCCGCGGCGCCGACGGTGACGGCGTGCACCAGGGCGCGCAGGGCCTCGTCCGCGCCGGTGCCCTCGGCGGGGATGGCACACCCCACGGCGTCGCGCACGGAGCGCGCCACGGCCTCGGGTCCGCCCGCGGGCAGCGGTCCGGCGCGGTCGCGGGCGCCGGTGGCGAGCGTGTCCAGGACGGCGTCGAGCAGCGGGCGCAGCGCGCGCGGACCCGCGGCGCCGCCCGCGAGGGGCGGCAGGGGCGGTTCGGCGTCGGCAACGGGCACAGGCACGGATGTGCCCTCCAATAGGCAGTCGCGGGTTTGAGGTTGGCCTAAATTACTGGCGTCGCCATGGGCCGCGACGGCCCTTGCCCGGACACCACTCGTTAGGGGTAGCCACGTGCTCGTACGAGGGATGCGCGGGCCGCGGATCACGGGCGTTCCCGACGAGGATCACGCCCCCTCGGCCGGTCACACGGCGCACGGCCTCGCGGGGCGGGAGGCGGGGCTGACCGCGGGGCGGTACCCGGGCTGGCCGTGGGGCGGGCGGGGCCCCGCTCCCGCCCGTTGCCCCTTGGCGCGCGACGGGCACGGCGTGCGACGGGCACCGCGTGCGACGGCCCCGCGTCCCCGGCCCGGGTGGGGCGGGGGCGCGGGGCCGGGGCGACGGAGGCTGACGGCGCCGTGGGCGTCGTGGGCGCGGCCGGCGGAGGTGGGCCCGTGACGGGGGCGGGGCAGGCTCCGAGGCGGGTCAGGCTCCGGGGCCGGTGAAGGCCGCCGCGTGGTCGGACGCCCACTGGGCGAAGGTCAGCGCCGGGCGGCCGGTGACCTCGGCGACCGCCGTGGACACCTCGGGCTCCTCGGCCGCCGCGGCGGCCAGCGCGTCCAGGACCGTGTCGAGCATCCCCGGCGGGACGTGCGGGAACAGCTCCGGCTTGACCTCCGCGCGCGGGATCTCCTCGTAGCGCAGCTCGCGGCCGAGCGCCGCGCCGATGATGCCGACCTGCTCCGCGTTGCTGAACGCCTCGGGCCCGGTGAGGCGGTAGATCGCCGTGTGGTGCCCGTCGTCCACGAGGGCGCGGACGGCGACGGCGGCGATGTCCGCCTCGTGGATCGGCGCGCTGCGCGCCCCGGCGAACGGGGCGCGCACGACGTCGCCGGCGCGGATCTGGGGCGCCCACTGGAAGGAGTTGACGGCGAATCCGTTGGGCCGCAGCAACGTCCACTGGGCACCGCTGGCCATGACCGCGCGCTCCGGCGCGACATGGTGCGCGACGAGCGGGTTGGTCTCGTCCGGGTCGTCGTCGACGGCGCCGCTGGAGAGCATCACCACCCGCCGGACGCCGGCCGGGATCGCGGCGGCGAGCACGGCCGGGGTGTGCTCGCCGACCGCGCTCAGGTTGATGAAGAGGCCGGTGGCGCCGGCGAAGAGCGCGGCCAGGGCGGCGGGGTCGGCGAAGTCGGCCCGTACCGCCTCGGCGCCCGTGGGCAGCGCGGCACGGTCGGGGTCACGGGTCAGGCCGCGTACGGGCTGGCCCTCGGCGAGGAGTTGCGAGACGAGCGAGCGCCCCACGTTGCCGGTGGCTCCGGTCACGACGATCACGGCGGTGCCGCCTTTCTGTTGGCCCACGCCCCGACCGGCACGCGGGTCGCCCGAGCACGGCCGGATCGGCCGGAACGGATCGACCGGCCGGAACGGATCGACCGGCGCCGCGTCGCCCGAAGGCGCGCTGGCCGGTGGTGAACCGCCCGCGCGGGGCGGAGCGTTGGGGGCCCGGCGGGGTGCGCCGGGGTCTGGACTGCTGGTTGGCACGCGCCAGACTAGTTAACCGGATGCCACCTCCGGATCGCCAACTAGGCGGAGTCCGCCTGCGACCAGAGACCTAGGACCGGCGGGCGGCGAGCGCCGGGTGGTGCACCCGTTCGCTGTTCGCACGCCCGGCGTGCGCCGCGGCGCAGCTCCTCGCGACACAGCCCCGCCCCACGGCCCCGCCCGGCGCCCCGGCGCCCTCGCGCGCGGCTCCCGGGCGCCGGCGGGCGCGGGCGGGTGGCTGGCCCCGGGTCAGCCCGAGGTCGCCGGGGTGGCCGTGGCCTGCGCGGCGCGGACCCGCAGGGCCCGGCGCAGGTCGTCGAGTTCGTCGGCGAAGCGGCGGCGCAGCGCGGGGATCGGGTTGGCCTCGCGCAGGCAGTCCTCGCCGAGCCGCAGCGTCCGCTCGTCCACCGCGTGGTGCGGGAAGCCGAAGCGGCCGACGGCCTGGGCGATGGCGGGGCCGCGCCGGGCGGCGAGGTCGGCGACGGCGGGGAAGTAGCGCGCCAGGTAGGCGCGGAGCAGCTCGTGCTGCTCCGGCTGCCAGAAGCCCTCGGCGGTCGCGGTGGCCAGGTACGTCGACAGGTCGTCCTTGTCGAAGAGTTCGGCCCAGGCCGCCTCCTTGGCCGCCACGTCGGGTAGCGCGGCGCGGCAGCGCGCGGCGCCCTCCTGGCCGGTGGCGCTGGAGTCGCGGGCGAGTTCCTCCTCGATGTCGGCGAGTGTGACGGCGCCGAGCACGGAGCGTCGCAGCAGCAGCCGCCAGCGCAGCTCCGGGTCGAGTTCGGGGCCGCCGGGCACGGCGCCCGCGGCGAGCCAGTCGCCGAGTTCGGCCGGGTCGGCGGTGCTGTCGGCGAGGGTCTGCACGGCCGCCAGGCGCAGCCCGGGCGCCGAGCCGTCGGCGGTGCGGGCGAGCAGCTCGCGGCAGGTGTCCACGAGGGTGGCCAGGGCGGCGGGGCGCTGCTCGGCGGGCAGGTAGCGGTCGGCGATCTGGCCACGGGCGAAGGCCAGCACGCCCTGCACGATGACGACGTCGCTCTCCCGTGGGAGGTGGGCGCGCAGCACGTCGAGGTAGTCGGTGGGTGCCAGCTTCCCGTCGCGCACCAGGTCCCGGGCGGCGTTCCAGACCACGGCGCGGGAGAGCGCGTCGGGCAGCCCGGACAGGGCGGCGGCGATCGTCTGCCAGGACCGCTCGTCGAACCCGATCTTGACGTAGCTGTAGTCGCCGTAGTTGACCAGGACGAGGTCGGGGCGGCGGCCGGCGGCGGCGTGCGTCTCGTCCTCGGGGACGTTCCAGCGCAGCGGCGTGCGGGGGACGAGGCGGCCGGTGTCGGCGTCGAGGTCGTAGCAGCCGATGGTGAGCTGGTGCGGGCGGCTGCCCTCGTGCAGCAGGCGCAGCTCCCAGCCGTCGGGGCCCTCGCTGATCTGGGGGGTGAGGGTGTCCACGCCGGTGGTGCGCAGCCAGGCGTCGGCCCACTCGGGCACCGGGCGGCCGGAGGCGCGGGCGAGGGCGTCGATGAAGTCGGCGAGGGTCGCGTTGCCGAAGCGGTGCAGCGTGAAGTGGTCGTTGATGCCCGCGAAGAAGTGCTGCTCGCCGAGCCAGGCGACGAGTTGGCGCAGGGCCGAGGCGCCCTTGGCGTACGAGATGCCGTCGAAGTTCAGCCGGGCGGCGGCCGTGTCGGGCACGCCGTCGGGCTCGGGGGCGACGGGGTGGGTCGAGGGGCGCTGGTCGGCGTCGTAGCCCCAGCTCTTGCGGCGGACGCCGAAGTCGGCCCAGGTGTCGGTGTAGCCGGTGGCCTCGGTGAGGATCTGGAAGCCCATGTACTCCGCGAACGACTCGTTCAGCCAGATGTCGTCCCACCAGCGCATGGTGACCAGGTCGCCGAACCACATGTGGGCCATCTCGTGCGCGATGACCATGGCGCGGCTCTGCCGCTCGCCCTCGGTGACGGCCGAGCGGAAGACGAACTGGTCGCGGAAGGTGACCAGGCCGGGGTTCTCCATCGCGCCGGAGTTGAACTCGGGCACGAACGCCTGGTCGTAGGAGTCGAACGGGTAGGGCTCGTCGAAGATCTCGTGGTAGCGGTCGAAGCAGCGCCGGGTGATGTCGAAGAGCTCGTCGGCGTCGGCGTCGAGGTAGGCGCCGAGCGAGCGGCGTACGTGCAGTCCGAACGGCAGCCCCGCGTGGCGGGTGCGCACCGAGTGCCAGGGGCCGGCGGCGACCGCCATCAGGTAGGTGCTGATGGGCTGGGTGGGGGCCAGTTGCCAGCGGCCGTCCGCGGTGTCGCCGACGCGGGTCGCGACACCGTTGCCGAGCACGGTCCACTCGGGCGGCGCGGTGACCGTGACCTCGAAGACCGCCTTCAGGTCGGGCTGGTCGAAGCAGGCGAACACCTTGGGCGCGTCGGACATGCAGCACATGGTGTAGAGGTACGTTTCGCCATCGGCCGGGTCGGTGAAGCGGTGCATGCCCTCACCGGTGCGCGAGTAGTGCATGTCGGCCTCGACCAGCACCTCGTGCTCGCCCTCGCCGAGCCCGGTCAGCGGGTAGCGACCGTCGGCGTACAGCGTGGGGTCGAGCTCGTTGCCGTCGAGCGCGATCCGGTGCAGCGCGGCGGCCTCCAGTTCGATGAAGGTGTCGGTGCCCGCCTCCAGCACGCACAGGCGTACGGAGGTGGTCGAGCCGAACACCTCGGCGCCTCGGGTGAGGTCGAGGTCGATGGTGTAGCGGCGGAGGCCGATGCGGGCGGCACGGTTCTGCGCTTCGTCGCGCGTGAGTACGGACATGGGGACATGCTGCCGTACGGCTCGCGTTCCGTGCAGGCCGCGGTGGGTGCCGGGCGCGCGTCGGGTGCCCGGAGCCCGGCCCCGGGCGGCGCGGCGGGCGGGCGGGCCGGGGGCCGGGACCGTCCACGGGCGCGGCCGGCCGGGTGGGTGGGTGGGTGGGGCGGCGGTGCCCCGGGGCGCGGTGGCAGGGTGGGGGCATGACGATCGCCGTACGCACCCCGCGTCCCCCGCTCCCGGCGTGGCCCGGGACCACCCCCCGTCCCGCGCCGCTGGCCGCGCCCGCCGTGGCCCGCCGCCCCGCCGGGGGCACGCGATGACGGCGGCCGAGAGCGACGGGTCCGGCGGGGAGCGCCCGGCGGAGGTCGCCGCGCGGCGGCGGGCGCTGGAGCGGATCGACGCGTTCGCCGGCCGGCTCACGGAGCTGAGCCGGAGCCTGCACGCCGACCCCGAGGTGGCCTTCGCCGAGCACCGGGCGGCGGGACGGCTGGCGGCGCTGCTCGAGGAGGCCGGGTTCGCCGTCCGCCGTGGCCCGTACGACCTGCCGACGGCGCTGACCGCCTCGTACGGCACGGGCCCGCTGACGATCGGGGTGTGCGCCGAGTACGACGCGCTGCCGGAGCTGGGGCACGCCTGTGGGCACAACGTGATCTGCGCGGCGAGCGCGGGGGCCGCCATCGGTCTGGCGGCGGTCGCCGACGAACTCGGCTTCGCGGTGCGGCTGCTCGGCACCCCGGCCGAGGAGGCGGGTGGCGGCAAGGTGCTGATGCTCGACCGTGGGGCCTTCGACGACGTGACGGTGGCGATGATGGCGCACCCGGGGCCGGCGGACGACGTCGATCCGCGCTCGTCCACGACGTCGGTCGCGCGCTTCGACGTGACGTTCACCGGACGCGCCTCGCACGCGGCGCTCGCCCCGCAGTTGGGGATCAACGCCGGTGACGCGGCCGTGGTGGCGCAGGTGGCGGTGGGGCAGTTGCGGCAGCAACTGCCGGACGGTTACCGGGTGGCGGGCATCGTCCGCGAGGGCGGCGCGCAGTCGAACATCATCCCGGAGCGGACCGTGCTCTCCTTCGAGGTACGCACGCCCACGGCGGAGGAGTTGGCCGCGCTGCGCGAGCGGGTCGCGGACTGCTTCCGCGGCGCCGCGCTCGCCACGGGGTGCGCCGTGGCCATCACGGCGACCCAGCCGGACTACCTCGACCTGCGCAACGACGCCTGGCTGATGGCGCGGTACGCGGACGGGCTGCGCGCGGCGGCCGGCCGCTCCCCCGCCGAGCCGGCCGGCCCGCCCCGGCGCATCGGCGCGTCGACGGACATGGGGAACGTGACCCGGGCGCTGCCCGCGATCCACCCGCACCTGGGCCTCATCGGCTCCAGCGGCACGCCGCACACCAGAGAGTTCGCCGAGTGGACGGGCGGTGCCGCGGCCGACGACGCGGTGCTCGCGGCGGCCCGCGCCATGGCCTGGGCGGGCATCGCGCTCGCCGCCGACGAGGAGCGCCGCGCGCACTACCTCGACCTGCGCGCCGCCGGCGTGGGCGGCGCGGCGACCAGCGCGGACGGCTGATCCGCGGCGCCGGCCGCGCTCCTACGGGGTGCCGCCGCCGTTGGCCACGACGTCGTCGGCGATCTGCTCGTGGTGCCGGATCACCTCGGCGATGATGAAGTTCAGCAGTTTCTCGGCGAACCCGGGGTCGAGCTTGGCGCTCTCGGCCAGCTCGCGCAGCCGGGCGATCTGCCGGGCCTCGCGCGCCGGGTCGGCCGGCGGCAGCTTGTGGTCGGCCTTGAGGCGGCCGACCCGCTGGGTGCACTTGAAGCGCTCGGCGAGCATGTGGACGACGGCCGCGTCGATGTTGTCGATGCTGTCCCGCAGCCGCGAGAGCTCGGCGCGTACGGCCGCGTCGCCCGGGGTTGCGGTGTCCGTCTCTCCGGTGTCCGTCTCCCCGGTCGGCGGCACGGAGGTGGCCCGCTCGGCGGAGCGTGCGGGCAGGTCGGGCTGGTCGTTCATCGCGTGGGTCTCCCGATGCGGTCACGGGCGGCAAACGGCGCCACGCTAACAGGGCGCGCCCGGCGCCGGGCGGCCGGCCGCGACCACGCCCCCGCCTCGGCCGCGCCGTTCGGCGGCGCGCCGGGTCGCGGGCGGGGCGCGGACGGCGTACGAGCAGGGCGCGGGCGGCGTACGGGCAGGCACGGACGGGGTACGGGTTCGGCGCCTGCGGGCCCGGGCGGGGGTCCGGGCCGGGGGTCCGAGCGCGGCCCGGGGCTTGTGGTGCGCGGGGGCCGCGCGCTGCCGGCGCTCTCGCGCCCCGACCACGCACAGCCCGCCCTCATCGATTCGGCAGCGCATCAGACAGCGCCCCCGACCGGCGGGGACGGCATGTGCTGTTCCAGTACGTGCTGCCTCAGCTCCTGGCCCAGCCGCTGGTACTCGGCCGCGCGTCGTCCCGCGCGGGCACGCTGCCGGCGGGCGGCGAGAGACCGGCACTGAGGGCAGTTCCCGCGACTACTGGGCGCCATGGGAGTCACCCCCGACCGCGTGGTCCTGCTTCTGGTGCGCTCGCCAAGCCCCAGCCGCGGCGCGGGCCTGCTCGGAGTCGCGCAGAACCTGCGCGCGCTCGGCGACGATCCACAGCGCCCGGCACTTCGCGCAGGACGGCCGGCCGGTGGCCGCGATGTCTTCCCGCGCTTCCCGGTCGTGCTTGTCGATCAACGCGGCGAACTTCGCGTCGGGCGGGTTCGGGGCGGGGGTGTCGCTCATCGAGCCACCCCCAGCCGAACGCTACGGATACGGTCGCACGGACACGTACGCTTGAACATGGCTGCCTGCCTTCCAGGTGGTCCACGCCCCCGGATCGGTCAGACGGTCGCGGGGGTCTTGCGCTACGTCAGCGAACCGCGACCGACAGCAGCGGACCAGGGACGGAACGTCCCACTTCTGAGGGCTTAGTCAGCCACCCCCAGGAATACGGCAAGCTTTCGCAGGCCAGGCGGGCGATTCGGCCCGGCCCGCAGATCGCTGACAATGGACACGGCGAGCGTGTGGTGACGGAGCCATGCCGGAGCGACCCGGTGCAGGGTCTGGAGAGCGCGCACGGCCCCGGCAGCATCTCCGACGTCCGTATACGCGCGGGCAACGTCGAGCAACAGCCACGAGCGCCACGACGGGGGGACGTGTGCGTTCAGGCGCATCCCACGGGCGATATCAAGCGCCTCGGCAGGCCGCTCGTGTTGGGCCGCCAGACGCACGCGCTCGATACGCACGGACGACGTACTGAACACCGAAAGCAACTTGCCGTCAACGGGCGCCGGAAGTCGGGCCAGCCGCTTGGCCGCGGTCTCAGCGGTTCGCATCATCTCGTCGGCCGTGTCGTAGTCGTCGCTCCTGGCGTAGGAGGTAGCTGCTGACATCAGGAGGCCGCCCCAGACTCGGACGCCTTCAGCAGTCTGCGCGTGACTCCGCTCCACCTCGTCGCCGGCGTACACGGCCACGTGCTTAGCGTCGGACAGGCGATTCTGCCGCTGATAGGCCCACGCCACAGACCCAGAGATCATCGGCGCCAACAACGGGTCAGACGACTGTCGCGCGGCTTCTATGGCGCGCTCCAGCGCGGCTAAGGCCAGGTCGGATTTCCCGAGCCGAAGGGCGAGATGCCCGCTGAGTTGTAATGCCTTGCCGAGCGCCGCCTGTCCGGCCGCTCGCTGGTCGGGATCGCCCACTGCGGCCAGGAGCCGAGCATCATCGATGATGCCCGGAAGTTGCTCCATAACGCGGCCGAATTGCGCCGCGTGATAGAGCGTCCACCCTGCCGCCAGTTCGGCGCGCAGCAGCGGGAGCGACAGCGGCTCAGCGGCCGACGGCTCCGGGGGCGGGGCGAACAGCGGGGGCATGATGGCACGACGCACGGCTACCAACTGCGGGGGTTCGACATCCCCGCTTGACGGGACCCCGGGCGGATCACCCAACAGACCCGTCAGCTCCACGCCGAGCCCCTTCGCGAGGGCGTGCAGCGTGGGTAGGCGAGCGCCGTGCTTACGGTGCTGCTCCAGCTTTTGAATCACGTCAACGGACACACCTGAACGCTCGGCTAGTCCTTCTTGGGTGAGGTCAGCGAGGCGACGGAGCTTCGCGATCCGATCACCCAGATGCTCAACTGCCATGCTGTAGACGCTACTCCGCTCGGCGGCGGGAGCATCGTTCACCGGAAACGGGCCTACCATGCCGGCGTCGCTCACTAGGTGCTGGGCCCAGCTCTCGACCCGCGTCGGCTCACATCACGATGGACATGGCACCACTCATCGAGGGCTGAATCACAGCGCTAGGCTGAACAGCCTTCCCGCTAGAAGGGGCCGGCATGGGCGATTCATCGAGTTTGGGCGATAGGTCGCGATCAGTGGAAGTTGCAGAAAACCGGGCCTCCACGAGATAAAGCCGCAGGTCGATTGCTCTGGTCCCCGCGCGTGCGGGGATGGCCCCTGGCCCGAGACCGTCCGCGTCCTGGTCACCGGCTGGTCCCCGCGCGTGCGGGGATGGCCCCTCGCTGAGGAACCGCGCGATCTCGCCCAACGACTGGTCCCCGCGCGCGCGGGGATGGCCCCTTCTCCTTGCGGAGAGAGACGTTGAAGCGTTCCTGGTCCCCGCGCGCGGGGATGGCCCCTGCGGGCACGACGCCACACCCTGCGGGGCATACCTGGTCCCCGCGCGTGCGGGGATGGCCCCGTCTCGACCGGCCAGTGCCGGCGCTCGGGCGTCTGGTCCCCGCGCGTGCGGGGATGGCCCCTTCACCGTGGGCTTCGGCGGGGGGTGGCGGGCTCTGGTCCCCGCGCGCGGGAAGGGCCCCAGAAAGGGCCGCCCCGGATGCAGCCCGGGAAGCTGGTCCCCCGCACGCGGGATGGCCCCCCGCCAACCACCAGGGTCGCAGCGCCCCCGGCAGGGTCCCGTCCCGTCCCGGCTCAGGTCACGGCGGGCGGCGTGGAGCGGATGGTCGGCGGGTGGCGCGGGTCGGGGACGGCGTCGCTCCAGCCGCCGGGGGCGGCGCGGCCCTGCTGTTCGCGGAAGCGGCCGGGCGCGATGCCGACCCGGCGGGTGAACAGCCGGTTGAAGTAGGCGGGGTCGTCGTAGCCGACCCGGCGGGCCACGGCGGCCACCGACAGTTCGGTGCCGACCAGCAGTTCCTTGGCCCGGCCGAGCCGGATGCCGAGCAGGTAGTCCTTGGGGCTCGCGCCGGCCGCGCGGCGCACCACCGCACGCAGTTCGGCCGCGGTCATGCCGTGCCGGGCGGCGTGTTCGGCGACCGACAGCGGCAGGAAGGCGTCGCGCGCCAGCGCGCGCAGCACCGGATCGGTGTCCCCCGCGGTGTCCGCGCGCGCCCGGCGCAGCGCGACCAGCAGTTCGTGCACGGCGGCGGAGGTCTCGACTTCGAGCAGCGGGTTGCCCGGCTGGGCGGCGCGGGTGATGCGGCCGATGGCGGCGCGGGCGGTGACCGTGTCGGTCAGGGCGACCACGGGCCGGTCGGGGTCGATGTAGCCCAGCTCGGTGTACGCGGCGACGGCCGTCCCCGTGAAGTCGACGAAGCTCTCGTCCCAGCCGGTGTCCCGGCTCGCCCCGTAGTGGTGCGGTACGCCCGGGGTGAGCCAGATCAGGGCGGGCGCGGTGACCGGGCGGCGGGTCCCGTCGGCGCCCTCGAACCAGCCGCTGCCCGCGCTTACCACCACCGCCACGTAGTGGTCGAGGACGCGCGGGCCGACCGTGGGCAGCGCGCCGTGCTGGAGGCCGACGCCGAGGCAGACCAGGCCGAGCTGGTGGTGGACCGGGGTGGGCATGAAGTACCGCATCCAGGTCCGGTAAGCGCGCTCCTCCACGGCCTGCCTCTCGTTCTGTCGCTGGATGACCGGTCCTCGGGGTACCAAGATCTTCTGCGCCACGTGGTCGACGGTATCCGGCCAGGGTGGCCGATGCCCCCGTCGCCCGGCCGGGCCGGGCTCCGCGGTGGGCCCCGAACGGACCGCACGCCCGAAGATCACCCACCGGACGCCTCGCCGCCAACCCCCGTTCATCCAACGGCCGCGCGCCGCCCTTGATGCCCACCACCGCCCGGGCGCCGCCCCGCTCCGTCCACCCAGCGCCGACCTTTGTCCATGGACCGGCCGCCGGTCGGCGGGCGAGGGTGTGGGCGTTGGCGGGCCGGGGAGCGAGAGGCGGTGCGGGGCGTGGCGGAGTTCGCGGTCACGGACGAGGGGTTCACCTGGGACGGGCGGCCGGTGCGGCTGCTTTCGGGGGCCGTGCACTACTTCCGGGTCCCCGAGGAGTACTGGGCGCACCGGCTGGCGATGGCCCGCGCGATGGGTCTGAACTGCGTGGAGACGTACGTGCCGTGGAACCTGCACGAGCCGCGGCGCGGCGAGTTCCGCGACGTGGCGGCGCTGGGCCGGTTCCTGGACGCGGCGCACGCGGCCGGCCTGTGGGCGATCGTGCGCCCGGGCCCGTACATCTGCGCCGAGTGGGAGAACGGCGGGCTGCCGCACTGGCTGACCGGGCCGCTGGGCTCGCGGGTCCGGACCCGCGATCCGGAGTTCCTGGCCGCGGTGGACGCCTGGTGCGAGCGGGTGCTCGCGCAGGTGGTGCCCCGGCAGGCGGACCGCGGCGGCCCGGTGGTCATGGTGCAGGTGGAGAACGAGTACGGCTCGTACGGCAGCGACCAGCGCTACCTGCGGCACCTGGCCGACGCGCTGCGACGGTGCGGGATGGGCGTGCCGCTGTTCACGTCGGACGGCCCCGAGGACCACATGCTCACCGGCGGCTCGCTGCCCGGGGTGCTGGCGACGGTGAACTTCGACGCGGGCGCGCGGGAGGCGTTCGCCGCGCTGCGCCGGCATCGGCCGCGCTCCCCGCTGATGTGCATGGAGTTCTGGTGCGGCTGGTTCACGCACTGGGGTGCCGAGCCGGTGACCCGGGACGCGGCGGAGGCGGCCGGGGCGCTGCGGGAGGTCCTGGAGTGCGGCGCGTCGGTCAACCTGTACATGGCACACGGCGGCACCAACTTCGGCGGCTGGGCCGGCGCCAACCGGGCCGGCGAGCTGCACGACGGGGCGCTGCGGCCCACCACGACCTCGTACGACTACGACGCGCCGATCGACGAGCGCGGCGCGCCGACGGAGAAGTTCTGGCGCTTCCGCGAGGTGCTCGCCGACCACGCGCCGGGCCCGCTGCCCGCGCCGCCGCCGGTCCCCCCGTCGCTGGGCCGGCCGGTCGCCGTGCGGCTCGACCGGTGGGCGCCGCTGGACGGCGTGCTCGACGCGCTGGGTGGGCCCGAGACGCACACCGCGACGCCGCCCACCTTCGAGGAGTTGGACGTGGACCGTGGCCTCGTCCGCTACCGGTTCGAGGTGCCGGGGCCGCGCGCGCCCTACCCGCTGCGCGTGCTCGGGCTGCGGGACCGCGCGCTGGTCACCGTGGACGGGGTGCGCGCCACCGTCCTTGACGAGCGGGACGCGCTGATCGGCGAGGTGGCCGGGCCCGCGACGGTGGACCTGTGGGTGGAGTCGCTGGGCCGGGTCAACTACGGCCCGCGGCTGGCCGAGCCGAAGGGCATCACCGGCGGCGTGCTGCACGAGCGGCAGTACCTGCACGGCGTACGGGCCAGGCCGTTGCGGCTCGACGCGGTCGAGCGGCCCGGGGCGCCGGCGCGGATCGCGTACCGGCCGGCGCCGGGGGGCGCGGAGCCCGGCCTGTTCGCCGGCTCCTTCGAGGTGGCCGCGCCGGGCGACGCGACGCTCGAACTGCCGGGCCTGGTACGCGGCTTCGCCTGGGTCAACGGTCGCTGCCTGGGCCGCTACTGGTCGCGCGGCCCGCAGCGCGGCCTGTACGTGCCGGGCCCGTGGTTGCGGGCGGGCCACAACGAGTTGCTGCTCCTCGAACTGGAGGGCACGCCCGCCGACGCCGACGCCCGGGCCGCCGGGCCCGCGCTGCTGAGCTGAGCGACGGGGAGCCGGCGGGGGCCGGCGGGCGCCGGCAGGACCCGGGCCGGGCGCGGGAGGTGGACGCGGAGGCCCCGCTTCGGCACCCTGCCTCCATGATCGCGAAACTCCAGTGCACCGTCATCGACTGCCCCGACCCCACGGCCATGGCGGGGTTCTACGGCACCATCCTCGGCTGGCAGCGCAACACCGACGACCCCGACTGGGTCACCCTCACCTCCCCCAGCGGCCAGCAGTTCGCCTTCCAACGCGTCGCGGACTACCACCCACCGCGCTGGCCCGACCCGGCCCACCCGCCGCGCTTCCACCTGGACCTGGAGGTGGAGACCCGGGAGGACGTGGAGCGGGCCCAGCGCGAGGTGGAGGCGCTGGGCGCCACCCTCGTCCACGACACGGGTGGCGCCCGCGCCGGCTTCCGCGTCTTCACCGACCCGGTGGGCCACCCCTTCTGCCTGTGCTACGGGCAGGGGCTGGGCCCCGAGCCGGCGGCCTGAGCGGGGCGGAGCCCTGACCGGGCGCCGGGAGCCCTGGCGGGGCGGGCGGACCGGGGCGCACGGGGCGGGACCGGGGCGCGTGGGGTCGGGCCGGGGCACGCGGGGTGAGGCCAGGGCGCGCGGGTCGGACCGGGGCACGCGAGCAGGGTGCCCGGAGCCGTGCCCGTACGCGACGGCGAGCGCCCGGCCGGCCGGCGTTCCCTCGGTGCCCGTGCGCCAGGTCGCCGGTCGGCGCGCTGGCGCACCAGCACGAGCCGTTCCGTGGCGCCTGGACCGACATGCGGGCGACGCGCTGCGCCATAGAAATACGGACAGGAGCAGCGGAAATAGAGACTCTTACCAATGAGCGAACGAAACAACAAGAGCTTGATGCATGTCTTTTGAAACATCGGCATGGAATTTTTTTGCCCAACTTGACCCGCTGCCGTTTTTGCTGGTCACTGGGCACGCAACTCGCTCGGTTGTGACCCTGATGCCGATAGTTACGGGCGTGATGCCGAACTCTGCCGTCAGGCGATTTGGCGAGATACGGAAACCCGATGCATCGTCAGGCCATGAACTCGCAGCCTGACTTCTGCCCTGCGTTCGAGCTGCGCATCGGCAGCATGATCCACGTCACCGTTCAGCGCGTCCCAGGTTGGCTCGTCAGCCTCATCACCGCAGCTGGCGGAGCTGTTGGCGCATATTGGTGGCAGCGTTAGGTCCCGGCAGGCCAGGGCCAGTTACGCGTCTTCGGCCGACCGGGGCCAGCGCGGGCCCCGGCCGGCCGAAGGCGCCAAGCCGCTCTCAGTCCAGTCTCGGCCCGGTCTCAGTCCAGCTCGCGCACCGTGAACGCGTCCAGGACGAACTCCGCCTTGCCGTCGTCCCCCACCTTCCGCAGGCCGACCCAGGCGTCGCCGTCGGACGGTGCCGTGAAGGTGTGGCGCCAGCGCGCCGGCGCCGTCGCCACCGGCAGCGGCGCGCGGCTCAGCTCGCGCGGCGCCGGCTCGTCCACGCCGGTGACCCACGCGTACTGGCCGGGCCGCTCGTTGGCGTAGCGGAAGGAGATCTCGTAGCGGCGCCCGGGGCGGAAGCGCACCGTGTGCGGGACGGTGCGGTAGACCAGTCCGCGGTTCTCGCCCCGGGACTTGAGGGACTGGCCGCCGTCGAGCACGTCGTCGACGGTCTTCCCGTTCCAGCCGCGCTGGGTGTACGGGGCGTGCCGCTGCGCGATGTGCGTGCGCGGGTCGTTGGTGCCGCCCGCGTCGCCCTTGACGAACGGGCCCCAGCCGTGCGGAACGTGCTCGAAGTCCTCGTGGACGAGCACGTCGCGGTCGTGGCCGCGCGGGTGGCGGGTGGGCACGACGCGCACGTTGTCGAATCGGACCCGGGCCGCGCCCGCCGCCGCGCGGAGCGTCAGCTCCACCGGGCCGCCGCCCTCGGGCACGGTGAAGCGGGTGAGCAGGCGTTGGAAGCGGGTGTCCTTCTTGCGGTCGGCGGCCACGTGGTTGACGGCGGTCGAGCGGTCGGCCCAGTTGCTGGCGGTGATGCCGTCGGCGGTGCGTACCTCCAGGGCGGCCCGGCGCCGCTCGCCGGCCCGCGCGCCGACCTCGACCTGCACGGACGCGGCGTACTCGCCTGGGGCGAGGCGGCCCAGCCGCTGCCCGACGGCGGCCGGCCCGCCGGCGTCGATGACCAGCTCGTAGTCGCCGCGCTCGCTGCGGGCCACCCGCGCCGGGCCGCTGACCCGCCAGCCGGCCAGCGTGCCGGCGTGGAAGCCGGGGTCGTGCACGGGCGTGTGCGCGCCCCAGTTCGGTGCGCTCTGACGCGGGGCGGTGTCGCGGTAGACGACGTAGGGCGTCGCGGCCTCGGCGGCCACGGTGACCTCGCCGCCGCGTACGGGCAGCCGGCCCACGCGCGCGCGGCCCTGGTCGGTGAGGCGGTAGAGGGTGACGTGTCGGGCGTGGGACCAGCCGCGCGGCAGGCGCCAGGTGGTGCTGCCGCCCCGCGGGTTGTAGTGGTAGAGCTTGGCCGGGTCGGCGGCGTCGCGCGGCTCCCAGGGCAACAGGTAGGCGCCGCCCGCGTAGACCACGCGGCCCGCGGTGGTGATGGTCCGCTGGCCTTCGGCGTCGGAGACGGTGGTCGCGCCGGGGCCGAAGAAGGTGATCTCGTGCGCGTGCCAGGACTTGATCGGGTACGCCTGGAGGTACTTGGCGGGCAGGCTGTCGGTCCAGATCTGCTGGTAGAAGGCGTTCCAGTCGACCTTGCCGACCCAGCCCTCGAAGTTGCCGGTGCGCGGGATGCCCAGCAGCGGTTCCCTGTCGGCGAAGACGTCCTTCTGGTGGTTGCGGACGAAGCGGATCAGCCGGGAGTTGATGCCGCGTGAGGTGTCGGGTCCGTAGTCGGTCTCGGTGGCCCAGTGCGACCACAGGGACGAGCGCTCAAGACCGTGGCCCCATTCGGTGGTCACGTGCCAGCCCTGCGCGCGAAGCTCGCGCTGGAGCCGGTCGGAGTTCCAGCCGGACTCCCGGAAGACGTCGATGTAGAGGGTGTTCAGGCCCGCGTCGGTCTCCTCGCGCAACTGCCGGAAGCGGCGCGCGATGTCGCCGGAGACCAGGTCGCGGCGGGCGTCGATGCGGTACGACTGGTCGAGCCAGTCCCACTGTTCGTCGTCCTTGTTCACCAGCGTCTCGGAGAACGCGCCTGCCACCGGGTACGCCTCGGTGGCGTTCACGTGCACGGCGAAGTCGCTGTTCCACCGCCTGCCCTCGCGCAATAGCGCGTTCAGGTCCCGCAGGCCGCCGGCGCGCTCGTTGTAGTTGCCGCCGTAGTCGGGGTGGGCCGAGTCGTGGCCCTCGGACGCGTACCCCTTGAGCAGCGTGTACTGCCGCAGCCCGTCGGTGGCCAGCGCGATCCGCTTGACGTTGTCGAGGGTCGCCAGGAACGGGTTGGTGGCCTGGCTGGCGAAGTTGAACGGGATGTGCGGTACCACCCGCAGGTGCTGTTCGTCGGCGCCCAGCGGGTTGACCATGATGTCGCGCAGGGCGATCGCCGCGTCCTGCCAGTCGACCCGCCCGTCGCCGCCACGGTCGCGGGTGACGATGACGGTGGCGTACGGCAGCGGCTCGGTCATCCGCTCCGGCGCGCCCGCCGCGCGGTAGGTCCACTGGCCGCAGGCGAGTTGGGCTTTGGTGTAGCCGTCCCGGCGCACCGTCTGCCGCCACAGCCGGCCGTTGTCCCAGGTGGCGCCGGGTGTCCCCGCCGGCAGGTCGAAGACGGTGTTGGTCTCGATGGCCGCGCCGATGCGGTCGGTGGCCACGACGGCGTATGCGCAGCCGACCGGCTCGGGGTCGACCGGGGTCGCGTCGCTCACCTCGATCAGGGTGTCACCGCTCTTCGCCCGGTCCAGTTCGATCCGGGCGGCGAGCAGCGTGGCCCCCGGCTGGTCGCCGCGCACGCTGAGCAGCGCGAGGTCGGGGACGCGCAGCGTGCCCACGGGCAGCTCCGGCGCCTCGGCGATGTGGGTGACCCGCCAGTCCACGCGCCAGTCGGTGACCCGGATCTCCACGGTGATCTCGGTGCCCGCCGCGAAGGCCAGCGTGTAGACGGCCCGGTCCGCGCCCGCCACGCAGGTCACCGTGGGCGTGTGCGCGACCCCGTCGACGAGGACGGTGGCGACCGGGTCCTCCTGGCCGTGCAGGACGGCCCCGGTGGCGCGGTCCACGTACGCCACGACGCGCGGGAATCCGGCGTCCACCCGCACCTCCAGGGCCGCGGAACGCAGCCGCAGCGGACCGCGCGGCCGGCGCCGTGGCGCGCCGGGCGCGCCGTGCGCGGCGGTGCCCAGCGGCGCGAGCGCGGTGCCCACGCCGACCAGTGCCGTCCCCGCCACCAGCGTTCTCCTGGCCGGCCGCCCCGTCCCCTGCTCTCGTGCGCTCTCCGATGCCACGGTGTGCTCCTCACGTCGCCGGTTCCTGGTGTGGGGACACTCTGGGCCGCGTCCGTGGGGGTCGCGATGGACAAAGCCGGGGCGGCTGTTGGACTAAGGCCGTGGGACGCGGGGCGCCCTTGGGCGCGTGCGGGGGGCGACTGGCCGCCGGCCCAGGCCCGGTAGCCGGCGGTCGGCGATACCTCAGCGAATCTGGGCGTGCGGCCAGAGCAGGCCGTCCTCGGTGCAGATGACCACCCAGTGCCCCGGTCTCGGGGTGCCGATGACCTCGACGCGTTCAAGGCCCGGCTTGTCCGGCCGGTCGCTCCGCTTCCTGACGTCCCGTCCGTGGAAGAAGTGGAGGGGCACGGTGAGTGGGGGCAACATGGGCCGTTCCTCCTCCAGCGGGATTCCATCGGGTTCACCCCGCATGGACGACGCCTCGGGCGCACCGTCGTACCGCAGCCACGCGAACGGGTGTTGCATCACGATCTCGCCGATGCCGTCGGACCTGCCCTCTACCACGAACCCGGTCTCCATCACCATCGAGACGGCGTACAGGCCAGAGCCGTACAGCACGCGGCGCAGGCGACGAAACCTCCGAGTGTCCTGGATGTGAAGGAGCGTCTGGCACAGCGAGAAGAGAAAGGCCAAGCCGAGGGTTACGCGGGAGCCGCGTTCGTACCAGGTGTCGCCAGTCAGGGCACCCGACACCGCTGCCAGCGAGACGAGGGTCGACAGCCACAGCAGGGCCCGCCAGGCAGCCGTCCTGAGACGCCGGTAGACCCGGTCGGTCTTGTACTCCTCGATGGTGGACTTTGGCGCGTGAAGCGTGCCCGGCCAACGCCCCTGAGACCTGGCCTGGTGGAAGGCGCGCACCTGCCACTCCTGCCACTCCACGGTGCCCGCGTCGTCCGGCAAGACGAACGCGACGGTGCCGCCCGAGGTGTCGGCGCGCAGGTCCGTCACCTTGCGGCCCGTTTCGCGGGGGTGGACGGCGTGCCACGTGACGGCCGCCCGGCTGTACAGCTCGGCGGTGGCGGGTGCGCCATCGGCCGCCGCGGTGATCTCTTCGCGGCGGGTCGTCAGGAACGCTCCGTACTGGGGCAGACGGACGAGCAGGAGACCGCTGAAGTCGGTGTACGTGGCCAGCGGGGCCCGGAGGCCGTCGGGGTCGGTGTAGACCGGGCGTACGTCGAGGGGAAGGGCATCACCTCCGGCGGTGTGGCCCGGACCGGCCGCCCCCTCCCGTTCGGCCGGCCGCTGCGGGCGTCGCGCGAGGGGAATGGCGCCGACCGCGGCTTCCGTCTTCATATGCGGGGTCTGCCCGGAGGCCAGAAGCCGGCGGTGGACGTACTGGAAGACGTCGTACGCCGTGACCAGGTCGTCCCAGCCAGAGGCACCGGTTCTCAGCCCGGCGACCAGGTGCCGGGTAAAGGGGCTGGCCGCGCCCGCCCGCTCGGCGTCGGCGGAGGTGTCCGCACTGCTGGAGCTGGTCATCACGAACCGACCGTGCCCCGCCAACTGGGCCGCGGGGTCTGTTCCCTTCACGGCGGCGGCGCCGCTGAAGCAGCAGTCCAGGATGACGACGATCGACCGCGCCGCGCACCCGTCGATCAGCGCGTTGATGAACTCAAGGTCGACGGAACGCGCCTGAAGACGTCCGACCGTGGTGTCGCGCGCGCACAGGCGCAACCTGTTGCGGAGGTCGAGGAGGCCGTGCCCGCTGTAGTAGAGGAAGAGCTGTTCGTGCGGCAGCGCGCGCCCGAAGAACTCCTCCAGTTCGTCCCTGATGTGCTGTGCGGTCTGTTCCAGGACCGTCCCCACCGCGTCGGCCTCGTGCAGACCCGTCTCGGGATCCGTCAGGGCCGCGGCCAGCAGGGGAACGTCCGTCGGCGGCCCGAGGAGGGTACGCAGCCGGTCGGGGTCACGGGGGAACGCGGAGTTGCCGATCAGGAGCGCTCGGTATGCCCTGCCCGACTCAGTCACCCGGAGCGCCGTTCTGGTCGTCCGGCTCGCCGGGGGTTGGCGAGTCCCCCGCCGCCGCGCGCAGGCCATGCTCCAGCGCGCTGCGGAGGGTGTCGTTGTCGATGGTGGTGCCCGTTACGGTGAATTCGCCGCGCCGACCGTCAACGGTCCAGGTCAGACGCACACTTCGGCCGCGATCACGCTTGAGCCACGCGACGAGCGCCGCCACCAGCCCGGCGACGATGCCGGGGCCCGTGAGGTGGAGCACCACATCGGAGAGCGCCCCCTTGGCCCCCGAGACCGGCTCGGAGCGACGCACCACACGGCCCGCCGCCTCTTCGAGTGCGCTATGCAGGAGAAGTACCTGGCTCCGCCAGCGGGCGTCGTCTTCGTCGAAGCGGTCGCTCCGAGCCGCTAAGTGAACCTCCGCCATGGTTTCGCCCGCCCCCCCATGCCCCGGTCTCCTGCCGTTTGTAGCACGAGGTGTGGGCCACCTGGCAGCCTCGTGCCGTCTGTGCTGGGCCCGCGGCTGGTATATCCAGCGGCGCATCAGTCATCTGCGCACCGTCCTGCGTGAGGCGGCCCCGCTCGTGAATATCGGCGTCTGACTGCTGGCTGCTCCCGTAGCGGTACTGAGCCCCGGCGATTCGTCGCCGGGGCTCAGTACCGCGGTTGATCTGCCCTGTGAGCCGGGACGCAGCCGCTCAGCGTTGTTCTTCGGCGGGCTCCCTGGCCACCATCGGCTACCGCCCGCCGCCGCCGGTCGCCGGCCCCGGCCTCACCTCAGGTGGCGGTCCAGGAACCGGCACGTGTCCTCCAGCTCGAAGGGCGGGGTGCCGGTGTGTCCACCGAGGTTGGCGTGCAGCGTCTTCTCCTCGCTGCCGAAGGCGTCGAAGAGGTCCAGGGCCCGCTGCCGGGGGTTGCCCTCGTCGTCCCACTGGAGCAGGAACAGCAGCGGGATGGTGAGCCGCCGGGCCTCCTCGCGCTGGGCCCGGGGCACGTACCCGCCGGCGAAGAGGCCGGCGGCCATGACGCGCGGCTCGGCCACGGCGAGGGCGATGCCGAGGGCGGCCCAGCCGCCGGAGTACCCGACCGGGCCGTCGGTCTCGGGCAGCTCCAGGAGGGCGGCCAGGGTGGACCGCCACTCCGGGACGGCGTTCTCGACCAGCGGGCCGACGACGGATTCGAGGATCTCGTCGGCCGGTTCGCCGGCCCGCAGCGCCCGCCGCAGGTCGGCGCGGGCCCGTTCGTCGGCGGCGGACCGGGGGCGGTCGCCGCACCCGGCGGCGTCGATGGTGGCCACGGCGTACCCGCGCGCCGCGGTGTACCGGGCCCGGGCGACAAGCCGGGGGTCCGCCTTGGGCAGGCCGTTGTTGTGGGACATCAGGACCAGTGGGGCCGGAGTGGTCCGCGGTGTCCACAGGGTGCCGGGGGTCTCGCCGAGGGTGAACTCGCGTTCGCGGACGCCGTCGGCGAGCCGCTGTTCGGAAGTGACGTGCATGGTCGTGTCCTTACGGGAGTGCGCGTGAGCGGCGCTCCCGGACGACCTGTCGCCCGACCGTGACCCCGAAGGGGAGCACCCATGTCGATACTGCGTTCACGGGTACCACCTCCTCGTTCCTTCGCACGGCCGCCAGGAGGCTAGCAACGACCGCCGTGGCCGCCAACGGGTTTTCGCCCCGGGGCCCTGGGCTCCGGACTTTCGGCTCCGGGCCGGCCGCCGCGCCATGCGAGAGACCGGCGCTACCCGGGAGGCCGGCACGGCCCGGGAGGCCGACATAGCCCAAGAGGCCGGCGCCGGCCCGGGAGGCCACCCCCGTGGCGCCCGCCCACGGGCCGCGGGCCCCGCCCGCACGGGTACGGGTCCCGCCCGCACGGACGCGGGCCCGCTGGCCGGGGCTTCCGGGGGAGTTACGTGGGCCAACCAGGGGGAGCGGCGACGTACCGGGTGTTCCGGGGCCTTCGGTGGGAACCCGTGGGCTGTTGTTGCCCCGTACCCGGGGCGCCGCGAGGCGGCCCCGGCGGTCAGGAGGACTTGTGAGCGATCCAGTCGAGAAGCACCCCCGCCCCGAATTCCCCGAGCAGGACCAGGCCCACCCGGGCTGGACCGGTCCGATGGACCCGCCGCCCGACCACGGCGAGGACTCCTACCAGGGCAGCGCCCTGCTGACGGACCGCGTGACGATCATCACCGGCGGCGACTCGGGGATCGGCCGCGCGGTGGCCCTCGCCTTCGCCCGCGAGGGCGCCGACGTGCTCTTCACCCACCTGGCGGAGGAACGGTCGGAGGCCGAGCGGACGGTCGAGCTGGTGACGGAGGCCGGCCGGCGGGCCGTACCGGTCGAGTGCGACCTGCGCTACGAGGAGCAGTGCCAGGCGGTGATCGACCGCGCGCTGTCGGAGTTCGGTCGGATCGACGTCCTGGTGAACAACGCCGCCTACCAGATGAGCCAGCCGGACGGCATCGAGGCGATCACCACCGAGCAGTTCGACCGGGTGCTGCGCACCAACCTGTACGCGCTGTTCTGGCTGTCGAAGATGGCGCTCCCGCACCTGCCCGCGGGCGGCTCCATCATCAACACCACCTCCGTGCAGGCGTACAAGCCCAGCCCGCACCTGCTCGACTACGCCACCACCAAGGGCGCCATTGTCACCTTCACGCAGGGGCTGGCGCAGATGGTCGCCGAGCGCGGTATCCGGGTCAACGCGGTGGCGCCGGGGCCGGTGTGGACGCCGCTGATCCCGGCGACGCTGCCGGAGACGGCCGAGTTCGGCAAGCAGTCGCCCCTCGGGCGGCCGGCCCAGCCCGCCGAGATGGCGCCCGCCTACGTCTTCCTCGCCTCCGACCGGGCCAGCTACATCACCGCGGAGGTCGTGAACGCCACCGGCGGCACTCCCCTGCCGTAACCGCCGCCGCCCCAGAACGCACCACTCGGAGAGGAATGCCGTGTCCATCAAGGTGTCCGACTACGTCCTGCAACGGCTGCGCGCGTGGGAGGTGGAGCACGTCTTCGCGTACGCCGGCGACGGCATCAACGGCCTGCTGGCCGCCTGGGAGCGGGCCGACAACCAGCCCCGGTTCGTCCAGGCCCGGCACGAGGAGATGGCCGCCTTCCAGGCCGTGGGGTACGCCAAGTTCTCCGGCAAGGTCGGGGTGTGCGCCGCGACCTCGGGGCCGGGGGCGATCCACCTGCTGAACGGGCTCTACGACGCCAAGCTGGACCACGTGCCGGTGGTGGCGATCGTCGGGCAGACCAACCGCAGCGCGATGGGCGGCTCGTATCAGCAGGAGGTCGACCTGCTGAGCCTGTACAAGGACGTGGCCGCCGAGTTCTGCGAGATGGTGACCGTTCCCGAGCAGTTGCCGAACGTCCTCGACCGGGCGATGCGCACCGCCTACGCCAAGCGCACCGTGACCGCCGTGATCATCCCCGCCGACGTGCAGGAGCTGGACTACACGCCGCCGCAGCACGCCTTCAAGATGGTCCCCTCCAGCCTCGGTGTCAGCTCGTACGCGCCCGTCCCGGGCGACGCCGAGCTGGACCGGGCGGCCGAGGTGCTCAACGCCGGCGAGAAGGTGGCCATCCTCGTCGGACAGGGCGCCCGGGGCGCGCGGGCCGAGGTGGAGCAGGTCACGGAGGCGCTCGGCGCGGGCGTGGCCAAGGCGCTGCTCGGCAAGGACGCGCTGCCCGACGACCTGCCGTACGTGACCGGCGCGATCGGCCTGCTGGGCACCCGCCCGAGCTACGAGCTGATGCAGGGGTGCGACACGCTCCTGGTGATCGGTTCCAGCTTCCCGTACAGCCAGTTCCTGCCCGAGTACGACCAGGCCCGGGCGGTGCAGATCGACATCGACCCGTTCATGGTCGGGCTGCGGTACCCGTTCGAGGTCAACCTGGTCGGCGACGCGCGGGAGACCCTCGCCCGGCTGCTGCCGCGCCTGACGCGGAAGAAGCACGGGTCGTGGCGGAAGAAGATCGAGAAGAACACCGCCCGCTGGTGGGAGGTGATGGAGCGGCGGGCGGCCGTGGAGGCCGATCCCGTCAACCCGGAGTACGTCGTGCACGCCCTGGACGCGGTGCTGCCGGACGACGTGATCCTGACCGCCGACTCGGGCTCCGCCGCCAACTGGTACGCGCGCCACCTGCGGCTGCGCGGGACCATGCGCGGCTCGCTCTCCGGCACGCTGGCGACCATGGGTCCCGGCGTGCCGTACGCGATCGGCGCGAAGTTCGCCTATCCGGACCGCCCCGCGCTGGCCCTGGTCGGCGACGGGGCGATGCAGATGAACGGCATGGCGGAGCTGATCACCGCCGCCAAGTACTGGCAGGACTGGTCCGACCCGCGACTGATCGTCGCCGTTCTCAACAACGGGGACCTCAACCAGGTCACCTGGGAGATGCGCGCCATGTCGGGCGCCCCGCAGTTCCTGCCGTCGCAGGCCATCCCCGACGTGCCGTACGCGGACTTCGCCCGCTCCATCGGCCTGGACGGGGCGCGGGTGGAGAAGCCGGCCGAGGTCGCGGCAGCCTGGCAGCGGGCGCTCGCCGCGGACCGGCCGTTCGTCCTGGACTTCCGGGTGGACCCGGCCGTGCCGCCGATCCCGCCGCACGCGACGCTGGACCAGATCGAGGCCGCGGCGGCCTCCCTCATCAAGGGCGACAGCGACCGCGGCGCGGTGCTGCGGCAGGGGCTGAAGGCCAAGGTGCAGGAGATGCTGCCGGGCGGTCACGACTGACGCCGGCCCACGCGGCCCGGTCCCGTGGGCGCTCCCGAGCGCCCACGGGGCCGGGCCGTCGGCGGGACCGGTGGTCAGCGAGGCCAAGGGCCAGCGGGACCGGTGGTCACGGGCGGCCCGGCTGGTCGCGGTCGTCCTCCGCGTCCCGCGCGGCGTCGCCCCGGTCGGTGTCGGGAGCCAGCTCGTACAGCAGTTGCTTGCTCTCCACCAGCAGGGCGCCGCTGACCGTGGTCGCCCCGAAGCGCTGGTGCCGGAAGTCGTCGACGAACTGGTCGTACAGGGCCCAGGCCCGGTCGCGGCTACGCCGCGCCTCCGCCTGATCGGGCCGCTCCCCGCGCAGCGAGCGCTCGGCGTTGGCGCACAGGCTCGCCACCTCGGCGACGAGATCGGCGTACCGGCTCAGGAACGCGCTCTCCGGCACCACGAGGCGGGCCTCCTCGCCCGCCGTGCCCTCCAGGGAGCGCGCGATGGCGGTCAGGTGGCCGGCGACGCGCGTCCAGCGGGCGTCCTCCTCGGCCGGCGGTGGGGCGGGGCCGACGCGGCGCAGCCGCCAGCCGGGGTTGGCCCGCGCGCTCTCCGCGGTCCACTGCCGGGCCTCCGCCAGTTCCCGGGAGAGCTGTTCGAGCCGCCGGGCGCGGTCGTGCCACTGCGCGGCGTCCGCGGCGGTCCACTCGTCCCGCAGCGCGTCGGCCATGGTCCCCAGGAGTTCGGCGCTCTCGTGCATCAGGCGCAGCAGCCGCTCGTGCACGCTGCGCAGGTGCACCGGCGGCAGCACCAGGGCGTTGACGCCGATGCCGATGACGGCGCCGATCAGGCACTCCAACAGGCGGTGGCCGACCGCGTTCAGCGAGTAGGCCCCGTAGGTGATCACGAACAGGGCGGTGGTGGCGCCGTAGAGCCCCTGTGCCCCCAGCCGGCGGTAGGTGCCGAACAGGACCAGCACCGGCAGCGCGATGACCATGGCGCCCAGCGTGTTGCCGCCGGTCATGGCCATCGCCGCCGACGCCCACAGGGTTCCCGCCATGATCACGCCGAGTTGCTGGACGCCGGACCGCAGGGAGCGGTAGACGGTGGCCTCGACCAGGGCCAACGCCGTCCACGGGGCCAGCAGCGCGAGCGGGGCCTTCAGCCACCAGCCCGTCAGCGCCCACGCCGCGATGGCCGCGCCCGCCGCCTTGAGCGCCTGCGTCATGGTGTCCCGCTCGGGGCCCGACTGCCGCACGGCGAGGCGCGCGCTGCGCCAGGCCGCCTCCACCTCCGCCCGCAGCCGGTCGCCCACGGTCATCAGCCTGTCGCCGGTCGACAACGGCGCCTCCTCCGCGTAGTCAACGCACCCGAGTGTCCACGACCGCGCGCTCCCGTCCGCCGGGCCACGCCCGACCGCGCCGGTCCGAGACCGTGGGTACCCCGACCGCCCCGTTCCAGCCCTCCCCCACGCGCACCGCGCCCGAGGTCCGGCCCATCGTGGCCGCCCGACAACGCCCGGACGGGTCGCGCGCCGGCGTGGGACGATGCGCCGATGGAATCGGAACTGTCGTTCGGGGACGGGTTACGGGCCACGCTGGGCCAGCCCCGTGACCCCCGCCTGCTGGACAGCAGCCCGCGGTCGCGGGTGTGGCGCGTGGAGCTGGCCGCCGGGCCCGCGGTGGTCAAGCAGGTCGTCGGCGGGGCCGACGCCGACGAGCGGTACGCGCGCGAGGTGGCCGCGCTGGAGCTGGCCGGCGCGGCCGACGAACCCGTGGTGCCCGCGGTGTGGGGCACCGATCCCGGCGAGCGGGTGCTGGTCATGGCGTACGTCCCGCACCGGCGGCCGGCCGCCGGCTGGATCGTCCGCTACGCCAGGGCGCTGGCCGCGCTGCACGCCAGCGGCGGGCCCGAGGTCGTCGACGCGCTGCCCCGCTGGCAGGGCCCGGACGACGCCGACGTCGACTCCTTCCTCGCGCTGGCCGACACGCTCGGGGCCCGCGCCGACCCCGGCGTGGCCGCCGAGTTGCGCGCGCTGACCCGCCGGCTGGTCGCGGCCCCCGGGCGGGCGCTGCTGCACGGCGACCCGTGCCCCGGCAACGACCTGCACACGGCGGACGGGGTCACCTTCATCGACCTCGAAGGGGCGTCCTGGGGCAGCGGCCTGGTGGAGCTGGCGTACCTGCGCGTCGGCTTCCCCACCTGTTGGTGCGTCACCTCCGCCTCCCCCGCGCTGCTGGAGCGGGCGGAGCGGGCCTACGCGGCGACCTGGCGCGCCCGTACCGGTACCGACCTGCGCGTCGACCTCGTCGACGCCTGCGCCGGCTGGCTCATCAGGGGCGACGCCCTGGTCGAGCGGGCCCACCGGGGCACCGTCGACCAGTTGGCCCGGCTCCCGCACGAGGACTGGACGTGGGGCACCGTCTCGGCCCGGGAGCGGCTGGCGCACCGGTTGGCGGTGGTGGCCGAACTGGCGCGCGGGCGCGCGGAGGTGCGCGGGTTGGCCGCGCTCTGTGCCGAGCTGCGCGACCGGATGCTCGCTCACTGGCCCACGCTGCGCCCGGCCCCGGCCCGCCGCCCGTAACACGGCGGGCCCGCGCCGTTTCCCGCCCTGCCGGCAGCGCGACGAGGCGCGCTCGCGCGTGCTGGCCGCCGCGGAGGAACTGTTCCACCAGGGCGGCGCGTGAGGTCCGGCCGGCCCCGCCACGCGCGCACGGGCCGCGCCCGTCGGCGCGGCCCGTGCGGTGGTGCGACGTACTCGTTCCACTGGCCCGAAGGGGCCGCCGGTCCGTGCGGTGCCGCGTCGCGCGCCGTGGGGCGATGCCCGTCGCGCGGGCCCGTGGGCGCTGGGTACGCGGCGCCGCCCGGCGCCGGGAGGGCGCTAGCCGAGCTGGCTGGCGGCGCTCTTGATGGCCGTGGCGAAGTGGCTCACCTGCGTGTAGACACCGGGCTTGCCGGCGCGCGCGCAACCCTCGCCCCAGCTCACGATGCCGACCTGGACCCAGGCACCGGCGCCGTCCTTGCGGAACATCGGGCCACCGGAGTCACCCTGGCAGGTGTCCACGCCGCCCTGCTGGAGGCCGGCGCAGATCTCCTCGGCGGCGATCAGGCCGCTGTACGAGCCACCGGCGGCCTTGCAGGTGGCGTCGCTGATGAAGGGCACCTTGGCCTTGAGCAGGTAGCGCTGCTGCGCGCCGCCCTCGCGGTTGGCGCCCCAACCCGCGATGTCGAAGGTGCCGTTGTCGTACGCCGTGGTGGTGGCGATGTTCAGCGTCGGCAGGTTGATGGGCTTGGCCAGCTTGATGAGGGCCCAGTCCTTGCCGTTGCCGTTGTAGCCGGGGGCCTGCAGCACGTGGGTGGACCTGACCTTGATGGCGCTGGTGCTCTGCAGGTCGACCGAGCCCGCGGTGGCGGTGATGCTGGTGTTGGGGCCGCTGCCGTCCACGCAGTGGGCGGCGGTCAGGACGATGTCCTTGGCGTACAGGGAGCCGCCACAGCCCATCGACAGGCGGACCATGAACGGGAACTCGCCCTGGGCCGCGCGGGTGCCGCCCACGACCCGGGTGCTCGGGCCGCTCGGGTCGCTCTGGGCTATCGCGGTGCTGGGGCTCATGCTGATGGCGGCGAGGGCGACGGCGCCCGCGGCGATGCATCTCTTGACGTGCTTGAAGATCTTCAACGGATGTCCTCTCGTGGGTGGTTGGCGCACAATTGGCAGAATCATGACAACCAGAATCCGGACACCGCTGCCATAGAACATCCGTTGAGACAGAGCAGCGGACCGCACAACATCCGGACTCAATGGAGCGAGACCGTGAAAGTGCCGCTCGAATTATGTGGAGCTTTGAGACACGGTGGCAAGGGCTGAGTTCCGGACACCGCAGAAGATCTTCCGGACAGTTCCGAGAGGGCGTGCGTGATTCCCACGGATTGCGGGGCATGCCCATCGATCGGCGCCACCGGGAATTCCGATAAACGGACGCACGCTCGCACCGCACGCCATTCGCCGCGACAGCGCGAGGCCGAACCATCCGACCGGATAGCCGCGTTCCGCATGAACGGCGCAGCTCAGGGCCTTGACATCGGAGAGCGGAAACGACCGCGCCGCGGGCCCGCACACCTCACCCGGGCCGGAGTGCCCATCCTCCGCGGACGCGACAACGCGCCGCGTAAAGGCGCTTTCCCGCAATGTGGCGGTGGGCCGCGACGGGGCCGTAACGGAAATGCGGTGGGCGCGAAACACGGTCTCGGGCGGGGCGTCGGTAAACACCGCCCGACCCGTTTCCGGGCATGCGGAATTCCGCGTCCGCCCGGTGCGCGCACGCGGAATGAAACGGGCAGCGGACGGGCGCCCCGCACCGCACGGCGGGCACCCGACAGCGCCAGGGCGGGCACGCCGTACGGGGCGACACCGACGCCGCCCCGTACGAGCGCTCACACCCGCGACACCGCCACCGGGCCCGCGCGTCGGCGGGTCCGGTGGCGGCCGGGATCAGCTACCGAGCTGGTCGGCAGCGCTCTTGATGTCCTGGGCGAAGTGGCTCACCTGCGTGTAGACACCGGGCTTGCCGGCGCGCGCGCAGCCCTCGCCCCAGCTCACGATGCCGACCTGGACGAACTCGCCCGCGTCGTCCTTGCGGAACATCGGGCCACCGGAGTCGCCCTGGCAACTGTCGACGCCGCCCGCCTCGATGCCGGCGCAGATCTCCTCGGCGTCGACCAGGCCGCTGTACGAGCCGCCCGCGGCCTTGCAGGTGGCGTCGTCGACGAAGGGCACCTTGGCCTTGAGCAGCTTCTGCTGCTGGCTGCCGCCCTCGCGGTCGGCGCCCCAACCGGCTATGTCGAACTCGCCGTTGTCGTACGCGTCCGTGTCGGCGATCTTCAGCGTCGGCTGGTCGATCGGCTTGTCCAGCTTGATCAGGGCCCAGTCCTTGCCCGTGCCGTCGTAGCCGGGGGCCTGGAGGACCTCGGTGGACGTGGCCTTCTGCGCGGCCGGGTCGTCCAGGTCCACGACGCCACCGGTGACACCGATGTCGGTGTTCGGGCCGCTGCCGTCCACGCAGTGCGCGGCGGTCAGCACGATGTCCTGGGCGTACAGGGCGCCGCCACAGCCCATCGACAGCCGGACCATGAAGGGGAACTCACCCTGTTCGGCCGGGGTACCGCCGACGATCCGGGTGCGCGGGCCCTCGGAGGCGTCCGAGGTGGCCTGCGCGAAGGCGGTGCCGGGGGTGAGGCTGAAGGCGGCGAGGGCGACGGCGCCGAACGCGGCGCCTCTCTTCACGTTCTTGAGGAGGGACAACGGGGTTCCTTTCGTGGGGGGTTGACCGCGTTTGGCGGACCCGTCCACACAAGAAATCCGGCGCCCCTCGCCCGTGATCCACCAAAGAAACTTGGTGCAGACCAGGCGTTGAGCCGTAAAGCGTCCGGACCCCGTGGGGTGAGCCCGCAAAGCGCCCTGTGATTATGTGTAGAGAGTGATCCGCGTGACAAGGGCTTCCTACCGGCCAGTTGAGGGCGCGATCCGCGCGGCCCGGTCCGACGCGCTGACGTCACCCGGCGCCATCCGTAAGGTTGAGCCAGGTCAGCGGGGTTGACGGCGCGGGGGTGGGACGTGGCGACGACGGGCAGCGAAATCCAGCACGGATATCCGCACGTGGAGACGGTGCGCGCGGCCATCACCGCCCTCTACCGGCGCCTGTCCCAGGACACCGTGCGCGGCTTCGCGCTGAGCGTGCCCCCCGCCGACGTCGCCTTCCCGGACGACGACGACCTCTACCTCGGCGTGCAGCGCATCGCCCGCGTCATGGTGCGCCACCTGCGCCTGCCCGACGCACGCATGATCATCAGCTTCCGGGACATGGAGCACGCGGGGAACGTCGAACTGACCGCGGGCCCCGAGTACTTCATCGAGCTGAACGCCCGGTTCAAGACCCACCGGCGCGACATCGGGGCCGCCCTCGCGCACGAGGTGATGCACGTCTACCTGCACCGGCTCGACCTCTCCTTCCCCGGCACCCGGGACAACGAGATCCTCACCGACACCGCCGCCGCCTACCTCGGCGCGGGCTGGCTGCTGCTCGACGCCTACCGGGAGAGTTCGGTCTCCCGGCAGAAGCTCGGCTACCTCACGCCCGAGGAGTTCGGCTACGTACTCGCCAAGCGGGGCCAGGTGTTCGGCGAGGACATCGCGCCGTGGTTCACCAGCCCGCAGGGGTACGACGCGTACGCCGACGGCCTGGCGCGGGCGCGCCGCGACGAGCGGCAACCCCCCTTGGCCGGCAGCGGTTGGGCCAGCCGCCGCCGGTACGCCAAGGACCGGCGGCACGCGCAGGAACACTTGCGCGCGGGGGGCGCGCCCCCCAGCGTCGAGCCGGGCGCCGGCTACGCCTTCGAGGGGCGGGCCCCGCTCCAGGTGCGCTTCCCCTGCCCGGTGTGCCACCAGCGCATCCGGGTGCCGGTCCGGGGCAGGTTGCGCGCCCGGTGCGGGCTGTGCGGGACGGTCCTGGAGTGCGACACGTAGCGCTCGGCGCGGCCCGCGCCGCGCCGAGCGGCCGGTCGCGGCAGGCGCCCGCGACCGGCCGCCCGTGGCGGGAGCCGGCTCACACGAGCCCGACCGGCTCCTCGCCGCGCACCCAGCCGAGGACGGAACGCATGAAGCCGTCCAGGTCGTCGCGGTGGATCGAGTGGCCCGTGTTCTTGACCGTGTGCACGGTGAAGCCGGCCGCGCGGAGTTGTTCCTTGTGCGCCTCGGAGACGACGTGGCTCGGGTCGGCGGCCTGTACCAGGGAGGGCACGACGGGCCGCTCGGGTATGTAGTCGATGGCGTACTCGCCGCCCACCGCGTCCGCCGTCGCCGGGTCCCAGGCCGCGATGCCGGCGACCTCCGCGTCCACGTCGCCCTCGTCCCAGTGCGGGTTGAAGTTGGCGATCATGCTGCGGGTGGCCTTGCGCAGCGCCCGCAGCGTCTCCGGGTTGGTGGGCCGCTCGCCGGTCTCCAGGGCCCAGGCCGGGTCGCTGTAGACGGCCCGCTTGGGACGCAGGTGCTCCACCGCGAAGGAGAGCGAGAGGCCGCCGAGCGAGTGCCCGATGGCCAGGTCGGCGCCGACCGGCAGGTTCTCCTCCAGGTCGGCGGCGAACAGCGGAATGCTGTACTCGGCGGCGCGCTCACTCGCCCCGTGCCCGCGCAGGTCGACCGCGATGACCCGGTACCCGTTCTCGGCCAGCGCCGGGCCGACCCGCCGCCAGGTGCGGTGGTCCGACATGATCCCGTGGATGAGCAGCGCGATCCGATCCCCCGCGCCCCACTCCCGCGTGTGCAGCCGCATGATGGTGCCTCTCCCGTCCGTACGCACGGTGATGTCGCATCCCACACCCCCGTCGGTCTCGTCCGCTCCGGATGCGTCGCCCCCGGGCCGCGCCACCCCGCCGCGCCGGGCCGATGGCCTGGCGCGACGGGGACCAGCGCGGCCGGCGGTCGTCCGCGGAACCGTAGCCGCTTCAACCTACCGTCACGCGACAGGCCCCCCGCCGCGACTGTCTACCATCCGGGACACGGCGTGGCCTGCGCCGTCGCCGCCCCGGTCCGCCGGGTTTCAGCAGGTGCCCGGTCGGGCGTAGCGCACGACGCGCATGCCCCGCACCGGGCGCCGCTCGCAGACCGTGAAGTGGTCGCGCAGCACGGCGCGTTCGACCGCCTCCTGCGGACTGGGGCGGGCGGACGGGCGCGGGTCGGTGATGACGGTGACGCGGTGCGCGCGCAGCATGCGCGCCCGGATGACCGCCGGTGGCAACTCCGTGCCCCACAGCGTGCCCGAGGAGGACGCGTCCTGGGCCAGCGCCAGGTCACGCAGCCCGTGGAACTCGCCCGGGGCGGACATCAGCGGCTCGCGGCGGTGGAACGGCAGGAACAACAACCCGTCCCCGGGCTCGGACAGTTCGCCGACGGCGCGGGCGGCGGCCACGGTGTCGTCGAGCCGGCTGTCCGGCGTGCGCAGCGTCAGCGCGTACGGCACCTGCGCGACGAGCAGCGCGGCGACCACGCCGCACAGCACGCCGACGGTGGCCGGGCCACGGGCCCGGGCGGCGCGCAGCGCCCGGTCGAGCGCGGCGCCGAGCAGCAGGGCGAACCCGAGCCAGCCGTAGAGCACGTACCGGTCGACGTAGATCGGGTGCAGGGCGGAGGCGGCCATCAGCAGCGCCGTGGGCACGACGAACAACGGCAGCGCCAGCGCCGGCAGCCCGATCCGCCCGCGCCGTTCCCCGACCGTCCGGGCCAGCGCGCCGGCGGCGAGCGCGAGCCCGAGGAAGGCGGCGACCTGCCCGACGCCCGGCCCGGAGATCCACGCGACCTGCTGCGCCTGCTGCTGGCTGACCACGACCAGCGGCGCGAGCGGCACGGCGGCGCCCGCCGCGGCCCGCGCCCAGGACCAGAACGCGTCGCCGCGCACCCGCGCGCAGCGCAGCGTGAGGCCGTGCGCGAGGAGCGCGAGTACCGCGAACTCGTGCAGCAGACAGGCCAGCGCCATCGTCGCCGCGTACCCCCACCACGCCCGCCGGGTGCGCCCGGCGACCGCCCGCAGCAGCAGGTACGTGCCCCACACGACGCAGGCGCAGACCAGCGCGTAGGAGCGGCCCTCCTGCGCGTACCGCTGCACCGGCGGCAGCAGCGCGAAGACCAGCCCGGCCGCCAACCCGGCGCCGGGGCCGGCCAGTCGGCGGCCGATGAGGGCCACGCCGGCGGCGGCGCCGGCCATCGCGAGGACCGACGGCAGCCGCAGCGCCCAGAGGCCGCCGTCCCAGCAGGCGAACACGGCGTACATGAGCAGGTAGTAGAGGCCGTGCACGACGTCGACGGTGCCGAGCGTCCGCAGCATCGCGCCGAGGTCGCGGTGCGCCACCTGGTACGTGGTGGACTCGTCGCGCCACATGCTGTGCTCGCGTTCGAGCCCCCATAACCCGGTGGCGAGCGTGAGCACGGCCGGGAGGAGGACGAGCGCGTACGGGCCGGCCCGGCGCGGCAGTCGTGTCCGCAGCCGCCTGGCGAAGGCGCCGGCGGGGCGGGCGGTCGGGGTGGCGGCGGCGCGCGGTTCGTCGGCCGGCGTGGCGGGCTCGGCCGCTGTGTTCGTCGGAGTGGCGGTGTCAGCGGCGCGGGCGCGCGGCGGGGTCAGGGCCATGGGTCGGCGGAACTCCGTTGTCGAAGGGGGCCACGGGGCGTCGACGGTCAGGCCGTCCGGCGACCGCCCCACCAAAGGCAGCCGGCGACGAGGGCGGCGGCGACGGTGAGGCAGATGCCGGCCACGATCCACTGGATGGGCCAGTAGGCACTCGCGGGGTGGTACTCCGTGAGCACGGCGACCACGTCATGCCGGTTCAAGCAGCGCGTCAACTCCGCGTCCACGCCCGGACAGACACCGAGGTCCAGCCTCTCGCCCGAGGACGTCTCGTACCACCAGCCGTCATGGCGCGAGTAGCGGGGCACGTCGGAGTCGGAGTCGGAGCCGAGGGCCGTCCGAGCCGAGATGGGGGACAGCAGATGGTGCAGGAAGTCCATCTCCCGTGCGCGGTAGATCAGTCCGCCGCACACGGCGAGGGAGATGGCCATGGCGGGCACCGTCCGACGCACGAGCAAGCCGATGGTCGCGCCGAGCACGGCCGCCAGGACCGCGACCGCCACCGCGGCCGGTCCCGCGGTCAGCATGGGAACGGGCGTGTTCCACACGAGGGAACCGAAGTCGCGCCAGGTCGAGTGCCACCACCATCCGTACAACGCGGTCAGGACCGTGGTGGCGAGCAGCGTGAGCGTGACGGCGTGGGCGAGCTTCGCGGCGAGCCAGCGGCGCGGGCTGATCGACTGGGCGAGGGCCACCCGGTACGCCCCGGTCTCGAAGTCCCGTGCGAACAGCGGGGCGCCGATGAACGCGGCGACCAGCAGCGGGACGTAGCGGAGCGCCTGGCCCGCGTTGACCAACGTGTCGCGGTAGGCGTTCTCGAACTTGGCGGTGACGTGGTGCGGCACGGCCTCCCACTCGGACGTCGGCACGCCCTGGCAGGTGGGGAGCAGGATGTCGCAACCCGCGATGCCGTGGTCGTGCTGGAAGGCCCACTGGTCGTGGAACCAGTAGCCGAAGCAGGCGGCGGCCACCGCGGTCAGTGCCAGCACCGTCCAGGCCGTGGCCCGGTGCTGCCGCCAGACCACCCAGGTCAGGCCCTTCACGCGGCGACCTCCGAGACATCGGTGGGGCCGCCGTCGAGCAGCAGCGGCGGTGCGGTGGGGTTGCGGAGGTAGCCGAGCAGGATCTCCTCGACGGAGGGCTCGCGGGTGATCCACTCGCCCTCCAGCTCGGTGCCGCCCGGCCGTACCAGCGCGGTGAGTTGGCGGCCGGTGGCGCGGGCCTCGACCACCGTGTGGGCGGCGAGTTCGGGCGGCAGCCCGGGGCTGCCCGCCCGGTCTCCGGCCCGTTCGCTGTCCCGGCGGGCCCCGGTCACCAGGGTGTGCGCGGACTGGATGGCCTCCGTGTCGCCCGCGAGCCGGAGTCGACCCGCGCCGAAGAGCCAGAGGTGGTCGCTGACGCCGTCCAACTCGGCGAGCACGTGCGTGGCGATCACCACGGTGGTGCCGTGCTCGGCGGCCTCGGCCATCAGGGCGCCCATCATGCGGCTGCGCCGCAGCGGGTCCTGGTCGGCCATCGGCTCGTCCAGCAGCAACAGGTCGGCGCGCTTGCCGAGCGCGAGGGCCAGCGCGACGCAGGTGCGCTGGCCGCCGGAGAGGGTCGATATCCGCACCCCGGTCGGTATGTCGACGTCCCGGAGGATCCGCTCCGCGACAGCCTGGTCCCAGCCGGGGTTGAGCTCGCGGCCGAGCCGCAGCGTCTCCGCGACGGTCAGCCGGGGAAACAGCGGCTTGTCCTGCGCCACGTACGCCACCCGTCGCCGGGTGACGGGCGCCGAGGGCGCCGCGCCGAACAGCCGCAGTGTGCCGGTCGTCGGCGTCAACAGCCCGGCGGCCATAGCCAGCAGCGTGCTCTTGCCCGAGCCGTTCGGGCCGATCACGGCACAGATCCGCCCGGCGGGCAGCCGCAGCGTGACCTCACTGAGTGCCCAGTTCCGTCGGTACCTCTTGCCCAGTCCGCGCGCCGTCATGGCCGCCCCCGGGTCCCCCGCGTACTCGCCGGTCACCCGTTCCCCCCACTCGTCATCTTCGTTCCCCTGGTCAGTTCGCCGTCGGCGGCACATCGCCGAGGCGTTCGTCGAGGACCGAGGCGAACAGCGCCGCCACGTCCTCCCGGTCGAGCCCGGCCTCGCGCGCCCGGTCCACCCACGCCGCCAGCTCCGCGCGCAACGGCGACCCGGCGGCGGACTCGGGCCGAGCGAGGGAGCGCCGCACGAAGGTTCCGAGGCCCGGTCGGGGTTCGACCAGGCCCTCGCGCTCCAGCTCGCGGTACGCCTTGAGGACGGTGTTCGGGTTGATCGCGGTGGCCGCGACGACCTCCTTGGCCGTGGGCAGCCGGTCCCCCGGCTGCAACAGACCAAGGCGCAGCGCCTGCTTCGTCTGCTGGACGATCTGCAGATACGTGGCGACGCCGGCACGCCGGTCGATGCGGTACTCGATCACCCGCACCACCCTTTCACTAATCAGTTAGTGGATTGATGGTGAAGTGCGAACGGCACGCTGTCAAGAAACGCCGACGGCGCGCGACGCCGACCCCGGGTGGGGCGGGCGTCACGCGCCGTCGGCTGACCGGCGTCCTACCGGTCGGGCGTCCCCGCGCGGGGCGGCCTCAACGCGTCATCCGCGCCCCGCCGTTGACGTTCAGGACCTGGCCCGTGACGTGCCGGGCGGCCGGCGAGCACAGGTACGCCACCGCGCCCGCCACGTCGTCCGGCACCCCGGCGCGGCCCACGGCGGTGGCGGCCACGAGCTGGGCCCGGCGCTCGGCGGTCAGCACGTCGCCGAAGAACTCGGTCTCGGCGACGTAGCCGGGCGAGACGACGTTGGCCGTGATGTCCCGGGCGCCCAGCTCCGCCGCGAGGTCGAGGTTCCAGGCGGCCAGGCCGGCCTTGGCGGCGCCGTACGAACCGGCGCCCTGGTCGGCCGCGATGGAGCCGATGTGCACCACGGCTCCGCCGCCGGCCAGCCGGTCGGAGACGGCGTGGGTGGTCAGCGCGGCGCTGACCAGGTTGGCGTCGAGGTTGGCCCGGAAGCGGGCGGCGAAGGCGCGCAGTGCGGCGGCGGGGTCGGCGCCGCGCGGCTCCCCGTCGGCACCGAAGTCGGTGTTCCCGCCCGCGTTGTTGACCAGCACGTCGACGCGGTCCGGCAACGCGTCGAGCAGCGCGGCGAGTTGGGCCGGGTCGGTGTGGTCGCACACCAGTGGCGTGCCGCCGATCGCGTCGGCGGTGGCGGCCAGCGGGTCGCGCCGACGGCCGGTGAGGAAGACGGCGTCACCCGCGGCGGCGAAGTGCCGGGCGACGGCCCGGCCGATGCCCGTGCCGGCGCCGGTGACCAGGATGGTGCGGGGCATAGAGTGACCTCCACAAGCTTTCGTTAAGCTCTAAACACAGACCTACGTTTAGATCTAAACGCAATCGACGCCGGAGGACAACCATGACCGCGGCCGACCAGCCACCGGACCGTTCCGCCCACCCCACGGAGCCCGCGCCGCAGGCGGCCCCCGCCGACCCGGTCGCCGCCATCGCCGCCGCCTGGGAGCGCGAGCGACCCGGCACCCCGGTCTCCTCGATCGGGATCGTCACCCCGATCTGGCGGCTGGCGAAGCTGCTCGGCGACGACCGCCGGCGGGTCCTGGCCCGGGCCGGGATCGACGCCGCGACGCTGGACCTGCTGAGCGTGCTGCGCCGGCAGGGCCCGCCGTACACCCTGAGCACCCGCGAACTCGGCCGACGTTCCCTGGTCACGGCCGGCGCCGTCTCCCAGCGGGTGGCCCGGGCCGAGCGCGAGGGCCTGGTCACCCGCGCCCCCGGCGCCGGCCGCCCCCGCACCGTCCAGGTCACTTTGACCGAGGCCGGCCACGCGCTGGTCGAGTCCACGGTGGACCAGGTCCTGACCCGGGAGGCCGACCTGCTGACGGGCCTGACCGGCGCGCAACAGCGGAAGCTGACGGAACTGCTACGCCTGCTGCTCAGCGATGTGCAGCGGCGGCTCGGCGACGACCGGATCACGCACGTGGGGCAGGAGTGACGGAGACGCGGAGCCCGCGGCGAACGGCCGGGGGCCGGGTCAGCGCACCGTCGACCCCTTGAGCGCCGCGACCTCGCGGGCCCGGCCCGCCAACTGGCGCACCGCGCGCACCCGCGCGTGGGCGCGCAGATGGCCGCGCAGGGTGGCGAAGTGCTCGTCGCCGCGCGCCGTGGACAGCGTCCGGTAGTCGTCGAGGAACGCCGACCAGGTGGCGCAGCCGGCGTCGAGGTGCCCCAGGGCGAACTGCCGCTTGGCGAGCACGGCGTGCGCGTGCAGCCTGCCCTGCCGCTGCCGCTCCGGCTGGGCCCGCAGGGACGCCTGGAGCGCGGCGACGGAGCCCGGCAGGTCGCCGCCCTCGGCGAGGACGTGGGCCACGTGGAACTCGTACGCGGCCCGGTCGTAGCCACCCACCGCGTCGCGCCGCGCGTCCGCCCTGGACAGCGCCGACTCCGCCTCCCGCAGCCGGGCCCGCGCCCGCCGCCGGTCGCCGACCATGGCGGCGGCGTGTGCCTGCTGGCCGCGCAGGAACGCGACGAGGCGCGGTCCGGCCGGCGGCGCCGCCTCGGCCGCCGCGTCCGCCAGGTCCCGGGCCCGCCGCCCGTGGCCGAGGTGGGACGCCTGGAGGCTCATGCCGCGCAGCGTGCGGCAGTAGGTGAGGTGGTCGCCGGCCTCCCGGGCCAGGTCCAGGGCCGTGACGTAGTACCGCTGGCCGAGGCCCTGCCGGCGTTCGTACATCGCCATCCAGCCGATCAGGTAGGTGAGGTCGGAGGCGGCGGACAGCATGTCCGCGCGGACCGGTTCGCTGGCCTGGGCCCGCAGGTACGGCGCCACCGTGTTGACCAGGAAGGCCGCCGCCATCGGGCGGGCGTGACCGCCGCCCAGCTCGTCCAGGACGTCCGCGATCCGGTCCGTCATCGTGCGCACCGTGGCCACCTCGCCCGGCCCGATCCGCCCGGCGGAGCGCGCCCGCCCCCCGCTCCCCTCGGCCCGGGCGGGACCGGCGAACGCCGGCACGGCGAGCGTGGCGGAGTACAGGCTGGCGGCGAGGAGCCGGCGCCGGGCGGGGTTCATGTCCTCGGTCCCGAGGTCGGTGAGCTGGCCCACCGTGTCTCGGCGCGTGTGCGGAACCCGTTCGGCCACCCGTCCTCAACTCCCCGCCCCGCAAGCGATGTTCGGGCACGGCACGATGCCGCGACCACCGTACCGTCACCCGTGGCCGCCCGGTCACCCCGCGCGAGGACGCGGCGGGCGCGGGCCGTGCCCGCCGCGTTGGGGAGACGAAAAAGCGGCGCCTGCCATCCGGTCGGGGACGGGCAGGCGCCGCGTGTTCCGCACGGCGCTGTACGGGACACCTCCGGCACAGGCCGGTAGTGCGGGGGCCGGGCGGGCCGTGGGTCAGACGGTCAGGGCCCGGTCCGTGGGGCGGATCGGTGCGGGCAGGGCGCTGGCGCCGGTCAGGTAGGCGTCCACCGCGCGGGCCGCCGAGCGGCCCTCGGCGATGGCCCAGACGATGAGCGACTGGCCTCGGCCCGCGTCACCGGCGACGTAGACCCCGTCCACGTTGGTGGCGAAGTTCGCGTCCCGGGCGACGTTACCCCGTCCATCCAGGTCCAGGCCAAACTGCTCGACCAGACCGTTGCTCTGGTCGATGCCGGTGAAGCCCATCGCGAGGGTGACCAGCTCGGCCGGGATCCTGCGCTCGGTGCCCGGCTTCTGCTCGAACCTGCCGTCCTTGAACTCGACCTCGACCAGGTGCAGGAACTTCACGTTCCCGTCCGCGTCGCCCTCGAAGTGGGTGGTGGAGACGGAGTAGACCCGCTCGCCGCCCTCCTCGTGGGCCGAGGTGACCTTGTAGAGCATCGGGAAGGTGGGCCAGGGCTGGTGGCCCGGGCGCTCCTCGCTCGGCCGGGGCATGATCTCGAGCTGGGTGACGGAGGCCGCGCCCTGGCGGTGGGCGGTGCCCACGCAGTCGGCGCCGGTGTCGCCGCCGCCGATGACGACCACGTGCTTGCCCTCGGCGGTGATGGGCGGCGCCACGAAGTCGCCCTCCTGCACCTTGTTGGCCAGCGGCAGGTACTCCATCGCGGCATGGATGCCGTTCAGCTCGCGGCCGGGCACCGGCAGGTCGCGGGAGACGGTGGCGCCCGCGGCGATGACCACCGCGTCGTAGCGCCGGCGCAGGTCGGCGGCGTCGATGTCGCGGCCGATCTCCACCTCGGTACGGAACTTGGTGCCCTCCGCGCGCATCTGCTCGATGCGGCGGTTGATGTGCCGCTTCTCCATCTTGAACTCGGGGATGCCGTAGCGCAGCAGCCCGCCGATGCGGTCGGCCCGCTCGAAGACGGCGACGGTGTGGCCGGCGCGGGTGAGCTGCTGAGCGGCGGCGAGGCCGGCCGGGCCCGAGCCGATGACGGCGACGGTCTTGCCGGACAGCCGCTCGGGCGGCTGCGGGGTCACGTCGCCCGACTCCCACGCCTTGTCGATGATGGTGACCTCGACGTTCTTGATGGTCACCGGCGCCTGGTTGATGCCGAGCACGCAGGCGGCCTCGCACGGCGCCGGGCACAGCCGCCCGGTGAACTCCGGGAAGTTGTTCGTCGCGTGCAGCCGCTCGCTGGCCTCGCTCCAGTCCTCGCGGTAGGCGTAGTCGTTCCACTCGGGGATGAGGTTCCCGAGCGGGCAGCCGTTGTGGCAGAACGGGATGCCGCAGTCCATGCAGCGGCCCGCCTGCTTGCTGATGATCGGCAGCAGCGAGCCGGGGACGTAGACCTCGTTCCAGTCCCTGACGCGCTCGCCGACGGGGCGGGTCGCGGCGACCTCGCGGTCCGTGGTCAGAAAGCCCTTGGGGTCAGCCATGCGTCGCCGCCTCCATCATCTTCTCGGTGGTCTCGGACTCAGAGAGCCCGGCTCGCTCGGCGGCGTCCTTGGCGGCGAGCACGGCCTTGTAGGTGGGCGGGAAGACCTTGCTGAAGCGGCGTGCCGCGGCTTCCCAGTCGGCGAGGAGGGCCGCGGCCACGGTGGAGCCGGTCTCCTCCTGGTGGCGGCGCACCACGTCGTGCAGCCACCGCGTGTCGGCCTCGTCCAGCGGCTCGACGGCCGCGGCCAGCTCGCGGTTGACCTGGGCCGGGTCGAGGTCGATGACGTACGCGACGCCACCGGACATGCCGGCGGCGAAGTTGCGCCCGGTCTCGCCGAGCACCACGGCCCGGCCGCCGGTCATGTACTCGCAGCCGTGGTCGCCCACGCCCTCGGAGACGACGGTCGCGCCCGAGTTGCGCACGCAGAACCGCTCGCCGACCCGGCCGCGCAGGAACATCTCGCCGCCGGTGGCCCCGTACGCGAGGGTGTTGCCCGCGATGGTGGAGTACTCGGCCAGGTGGTCGGCCCCGCGGTCGGGGCGGACGACGATCCGGCCGCCGGACAGGCCCTTGCCGACGTAGTCGTTGGCGTCGCCCTCCAGGCGCAGCGTGATGCCGCGCGGCACGAAGGCGCCGAAGGACTGGCCGGCCGAGCCGGTGAAGGTGATGTCGATGGTGTCGTCGGGCAGGCCCGCGCCGCCGAACTTCTTCGTCACCTCGTGGCCGAGCATGGTGCCCACGGTCCGGTTGATGTTGCGGATGGCGACCTGGGCGCGCACCGGCTGCGCGGCGGTGGCGTTCGGCGCGGCCAGCGCGTCGGCCGCCAGCTTGATCAGCTCGTTGTCCAGCGCCTTCGCCAGGCCGTGGTCCTGCTCGGCGATCTGGTGCCGGACGGCGCCGGCCGGCAGGTCCGGGACGTGCAGCAGCGGCGCCAGGTCCAGGCCGCTGGCCTTCCAGTGCTCCACGGCCCGCGAGGTGTCCAGGAGTTCGGCGTGCCCGACGGCCTCCTCCAGGGTGCGGAAGCCCAGCTCGGCCAGGAGCTCGCGGACCTCCTCGGCGATGAAGTGGAAGAAGTTGACGATGTACTCGGCCTTGCCGGTGAACCGCTCGCGCAGCACCGGGTTCTGGGTGGCGATGCCGACCGGGCAGGTGTCCAGGTGGCACACGCGCATCATGACGCAGCCCGAGACCACCAGCGGCGCGGTCGCGAACCCGAACTCCTCGGCGCCGAGCAGCGCCGCGATGACCACGTCACGGCCGGTCTTGAGCTGGCCGTCGGTCTGCACGACGATGCGGTCGCGCAACCCGTTGAGCAGCAGCGTCTGCTGCGTCTCGGCCAGGCCCAGCTCCCAGGGGCCGCCGGCGTGCTTGAGCGAGGTCAGCGGCGAGGCGCCGGTGCCGCCGTCGTGGCCGGAGATCAGCACGACGTCCGCGTGCGCCTTGGAGACGCCCGCCGCGACCGTGCCGACGCCGACCTCGCTGACCAGCTTGACGTGGATGCGGGCCCGTGGGTTGGCGTTCTTCAGGTCGTGGATGAGCTGGGCGAGGTCCTCGATGGAGTAGATGTCGTGGTGCGGCGGCGGCGAGATGAGGCCGACGCCGGGCGTGGAGTGCCGGGTCTTGGCCACCCACGGGTAGACCTTGTGGCCCGGCAGTTGGCCGCCCTCGCCGGGCTTGGCGCCCTGGGCCATCTTGATCTGGATGTCGTCGGAGTTGACCAGGTACTCGCTGGTGACACCGAACCGGCCGGAGGCCACCTGCTTGATGGCCGAGCGCCGCTGCGGGTCGTACAGCCGCTCCGGGTCCTCGCCGCCCTCGCCGGTGTTGGACTTGCCCCCGAGCTGGTTCATGGCGATGGCCAGCGTCTCGTGCGCCTCGCGCGAGATGGAGCCGTACGACATGGCGCCGGTCGAGAACCGCTTGACGATCTCGGAGACGGGCTCGACCTCCTCCAGCGGGATCGACGGCCGCTCGGACCTGAGGCCGAACAGGCCGCGCAGCGTCATCAGCCGCTCGGACTGCTCGTTCACCCGCTCCGTGTACTGCTTGAAGATGTCGTACCGGCGGGCGCGGGTGGAGTGCTGGAGCCGGAAGACGGTGTCCGGGTCGAACAGGTGCGGCTCGCCCTCGCGGCGCCACTGGTACTCGCCGCCGATGTCCAGGGCGCGGTGCGCGGAGGGCACGCCGCTGGCCGGGTACGCCTTGGCGTGCCGGGCCGCGACCTCGGTGGCCACCACGTCCAGGCCCGCGCCACCGATCTTGGTGGCGGTGCCGTGGAAGTACGCGTCCACGAACGCCTGGTCCAGGCCGACGGCCTCGAAGACCTGCGCGCCGCGGTAGGAGGCGACGGTGGAGATGCCCATCTTGGACATCACCTTGAGCACGCCCTTGCCGAGCGCCTTGATGAGGTTGCGGATCGCCGCCTCGGGCTCGACGTCGGACAGGAAGGTTCCCGCGCGCACCAGGTCCTCGACGGACTCCATGGCCAGGTACGGGTTGACGGCCGCGGCGCCGTAGCCGATGAGCAGCGCGACGTGGTGCACCTCGCGCACGTCGCCGGCCTCCACGAGCAGCCCCACCTGGGTGCGCTGCTTGGTGCGGATGAGGTGGTGGTGGACGGCCGAGGTGAGCAGCAGCGAGGGGATGGGGGCGTGCTCGGCGTCGGAGTGCCGGTCCGAGAGGACGATGAGGCGGGCGCCGTCGGCGATGGCCGAGTCGGCCTCGGCGCAGATCTCGGCGATCCGCGCGGCCAGTGCCGGTCCCCCGCCGCCGACCCGGTACAGGCCGGAGAGGGTGGCGGCGCCGAGCCCGTCCCGGTCGCCGTCGGCGTTGATGTGGATGAGCTTGGCCAGCTCGTCGTTGTCGATCACCGGGAAGGGCAGGGTGACGCTGCGGCAGGAGGCCGCGGTCGGCTCAAGGAGGTTGCCCTGCGGGCCGAGCGAGGAGATCAGCGAGGTGACCAGCTCCTCGCGGATGGCGTCCAGCGGCGGGTTGGTGACCTGCGCGAAGAGCTGGGTGAAGTAGTCGAAGAGGAGGCGGGGCCGGTCGGAGAGGGCGGCGATGGGCGAGTCGGTGCCCATCGAGCCGATCGGCTCCGCGCCGTTGGCCGCCATCGGCGCGAGGATGACCCGCAGCTCCTCCTCGGTGTAGCCGAAGGTCTGCTGGCGGCGGGTGACCGAGGCGTGGGTGTGCACGATGTGCTCGCGCTCGGGCAGGTCCTCCAGCTCGATCTCGCCGGCCTCCAGCCACTCCTGGTAGGGCGCTTCGGCGGCGAGCGCGCTCTTGATCTCGTCGTCCTCGACGATGCGGTGCTCGGCGGTGTCGACCAGAAACATCCTGCCGGGCTGGAGCCGGCCCTTGCGTACGACGCGGGCCGGGTCGATCTCCAGGACGCCGACCTCGGAGGAGAGCACGACCAGGCCCTCGTCGGTGACCCAGTAGCGGCCCGGGCGCAGCCCGTTGCGGTCCAGGACGGCGCCGACCTGGGTGCCGTCGGTGAAGGTCACGCAGGCCGGGCCGTCCCAGGGCTCCATCATCGTGGAGTGGTACTGGTAGAACGCGCGCCGCTGAGCGTCCATCGAGGCGCTGTTCTCCCACGCCTCGGGGATCATCATCAGCACGCTGTGCGGCAGCGACCGCCCGCCCAGGTGCAGCAGTTCGAGGACCTCGTCGAAGGAGGCGGAGTCGGAGGCGCCGGGGGTGCAGACGGGGAAGAGGCGGTCGATCGAGCGGCCGTCGCCGGCCAGCAGCTCGCTGGCCAACTGCGACTCGCGCGCCCGCATCCAGTTCCGGTTGCCCTGCACGGTGTTGATCTCACCGTTGTGCGCGACGAACCGGTACGGGTGCGCCAGCGGCCAGGACGGGAAGGTGTTGGTGGAGAAGCGCGAGTGCACCAGCGCGATGGCGGTGGCGAACCTGCGGTCGGACAGGTCGGGGAAGAACGGCTCCAACTGCCCGGTGGTGAGCATGCCCTTGTAGACCAGGGTGCGCGCGGACAGGGAGGGGAAGTAGACCCCGGCCTCCCGCTCGGCGCGCTTGCGCAGCACGAACGCCTTGCGGTCCAGCTCGATGCCGCTCAGGGAGCCCTCGGCGTCGGCGACGAAGAGTTGTGAGAACGCGGGCATGGTGGCCCGGGCGGTGCTGCCGAGCAGTTCGGGGGCGACGGGCACGACCCGCCAGCCGAGGACGGCGAGCCCCTCCTCGGCGGCGATGGCCTCGGTCCGGGCGACGGCCGCCGCGGCCTCGGGGCCGTCGCCGGGCAGGAAGGCGATGCCGACGGCGTACGCGCCGGGCTCGGGCAGCGGGAAGGCGACGCTCTCGCGCAGGAAGGCGTCCGGCACCTGGAGCAGGATGCCGGCGCCGTCGCCCGAGTCCGGGTCGGAGCCGGTGGCGCCGCGGTGCTCCAGGTTGCGCAGGACGGTGAGGGCTTGTTCGACTAGCTCGTGGCTGGGCTCGCCGGTGAGGGTTGCGACGAAGCCGACGCCACAGGCGTCGTGCTCGTTACGGGGGTCGTACAGGCCCTGGCGGGCGGGGCGCCCCTGCAGCGGTGACCAGGCGGCGGTGGCGCCGCTGCCGGTCACGGAAGGCACGGGCCGGGGGTGCGCGGAACGCATCGGCTCTCCCGTCGTCGTCGGTGGCAAGTGCTGATACCGAGGGACGACGTTGGCCCTCTGTGAATTTGGTGCAGGCTACATGATGGCCCGCTGCCCAAGAAGCGGATACTTCATTCCAGCATGCGGACACCGCAAGAGCGCGGTGGAGCGGGGCGAGGGGCTGAACGGGGCGCGCCCGCTGGGTTCGCGGAGCGAGCGACGTTGCCCGCGACGCTCGGGCTGTATGCCCGTTCGCGAGCGAACCGAAACCGCGCGGTAATCCGCATATTATGCGCAAGCCTGCATGATTCACCAGCAGAGGCCGCCCTCGAGATCACCCGACGGCCGTCCCGAACAGGGCGCCGAGGGCGTACGTCACGCCGGCCGCGGCCCCGCCGAGCACCAGTTGCCGCAGGCCACTGAACCACCACGTCCGGGCCGTCACCCGCGCCACGACGGCGCCGCACCCGAACAGACCGACCAGCGCCAGCAGGACGGCGGGCCACAGGGACGAGGCGCCGAGCAGGTACGGCAGGACGGGCAGCAGGGCGCCCAGCGCGAAGGCGCCGAACGAGGAGAGCGCCGCCGTCAGCGGCGAGGGCAGGTCGTCCGGGTCCACGCCCAGCTCCTCGCGGGCGTGCACCTCAAGCGCCCGCTCCGGGTCCGCCGAGAGCTGTCTGGCCACCTCGCGGGCGAGCGCCGGCTCGACCCCGCGCGACTCGTACAGGGCCGCCAGCTCCAACATCTCGTCGCCCGGGTGCTTGCGCAGCTCGCGGCGCTCGACCTCCAACTCGGCCAGCACGAGTTCGCGCTGCGAGGCCACCGACGTGTACTCCCCCGCGGCCATCGAGAACGCGCCGGCCGCGAGCCCGGCCAGGCCGGTGATCACGATCGTCTGCTGGGTGACGGCGCCGCCCGCGACGCCGGTCATCAGGGCCAGGTTCGAGACGAGGCCGTCCATGGCGCCGAAGACCGCTGGCCGCAGCCAGCCGCCGTTGACGTCGCGGTGGGTGTGGTTGTCACGGTGGGCGACGTGGGGCGGTTCCGCGGCGGCGATGACGGACATGGGGTAGAGCTCTCCCTTCACACGGCGACGGAGGACTCAACCGCCGCCAACGCCTCGAAGGTACGCTCGAATTCCCCGTCGCCGCCAGCAAGGAAGGCCGAACTTACCTCGCTGACCTGCGCGGATGCGCACCCCGTCACGCGGGGTGAGCGACGCGGGGAGTCCGTCGCGGAAAGTCCGGCGCGAAGAGCCCGGCGCGGGGCACGGCACACGCGCGAGGCCGCCGGACCCCTCGGTCCGACGGCCTCCGTGTCGCTCGCCGCGGGCGCTCCCGCCCGGGGCTCAGCCCTTCTTCGACGGCGCGGCGTCCCCGGCCCCGCCGGTCGCCCCGTCCTCGTCGGCCGGCGTCGCCCGCGCGCCCCGCGGCTCCTTCACCGTGCTGACCGGGGACGCCCCGACCGGTGCCGCCTTCGCGGCGGCGGGCTCGCCGTCCGACGCGCCGCCGCCGTCGCCGACCGCGGCCGGCTCGACCACCGCCTCGCGGCCCGGGCTGTGCCGCGCCGAGAGCACCATGTAGGCCACCGCAGCCAGGAAGACGACGATCGAGGTCCAGTTGTTCAGCCGCAGGCCGAGCACCTCGTGCGCGTCGTCCACGCGCAGGTACTCGATCCAGAACCGGCCCACCGTGTACGCCGCGACGTACAGCGCGAAGGCCCGGCCGTGGCCGAGGGTGAAGCGCCGGTCCGCCCAGATCACCAGCAGCGCCACGCCCACGCACCACAGCGACTCGTACAGGAACGTCGGGTGGTAGGTGCCCGCCACGGTGCCGGTGTCGGTGTCCGCGTCGATCTTCAGCGCCCACGGCAGGTCGGTCGCCTTGCCGAAGAGTTCCTGGTTGAACCAGTTGCCCCAGCGGCCGATCGCCTGGGCGAAGGCGATGCCCGGGGCGAGCGCGTCCGCGTACGCCGGCATCGGGATGCCCCGGCGGCGACAGCCGATCCACGCGCCGAGCGCGCCGAGCGCGATGGCGCCCCAGATGCCGAGGCCGCCCTGCCAGATCTTGAAGGCGTCGACCCAGTCCTCGCCCTCACCGAAGTACAACTGGTAGTCGGTGATGACGTGGTACAGCCGGCCGCCGACCAGGCCGAAGGGCACGGCCCAGACGGCGATGTCGGCCACCGTGCCGACCTGGCCACCGCGGGCGACCCAGCGCCGCCCGCCGTACCAGACGGCGACGAAGACGCCGATGATGATGCAGAACGCGTAGCCGCGCAGCGGGATCGGCCCGAGGTCGATCACGCCGGATGAGGGGCTGGGGATGTAAGCGAGGTCCATGACAGGGGTGACGCTACCCTGCCGGGCGGGAAGCGCGGCAACCCACCCGGCACAACGGCTGCATAACGGGCCACGGGCGGGGCCCGGTCCGACGTCGGTCAGCGGCCCTTCTCCCTGGCCGCCTCCGCCACCTCCTTCTTCAGCTTCTCCGGGGTCAGCGGGTCGTCCTGGTCCCCGTAGACGTTCTCACCGTTGAGCAGGACCGTCGGCGTGGCCCCGTGGCCCGACTTCTCGAACGCCTTGTCCACCTTCTGCACCCAACTGTCGTGGGTCCCCTTGTTCACGCAGGCCCGGAAGGCCGGGGTGTCGAGGCCCGACACCTTCCCCGCCAGCTCGATCAGGTAGCCCCGGTCGGCGAACGCGTCGTCCTGCTCGCGTGGCTGGTTCTGGTAGAGCAGGTCGTGGTACGCGGAGAACTTCCCGGCGTCCTGGGCGCAGGCGGCGGCGTTGGCCGCGCGCAGCGAGCCGCTGCCGCCCAGGTTCCCGTCGATCAGCCGGACCAGGTGGTACTCGATCCTGAGCTGGCCCGCCTCGCGCAGTTCGGTGATCGTCTTGCGGAAGCCGTTCTCGAAGCCGGCGCAGCCGGGGCAGCGGAAGTCCTCGAACACGGTGAGGGTCGCGGGCGCGTCGGCCGCGCCGGCCGGGATGGCCACCCGCTTCTCGCCCGTGGCGCCCTTGGGGTCGACCACCGGCCCCCGCGCGTCCGCTTCGTCGTCGTCGCTCTGGCTGGCGATCAGGGCGCCGATGCCGCCCACCGCGCCGAGCACCACGACGATGATCCCGGCCGCGATGTAGGTGCGCTTCCGCTTCTGTCGCGCCTCGTCCTTCGCGCGCTGTTCCTGCAGCCGCTCGCGAGCGCTGCGCTTGTCCTTACGGTTGTGACTCACGCCCGTGCACAACGAGACGACCGGGCGGGGCTGCGCTCCGGGGCCCGGTATTCGCCCGATCGAGCGATGGGCGGGCGATTCTCACGGCGTGGGCCACGGCGGGATCGGCCCCACGGTGGGGGCCCCAACCCCGCCGTGGCGCGGCCGGGTCAGCTCGCCGCGCGTCCCGGCCACGGCACGGCGAGCGCGCGCTCGATGTCGGCCCACGACGCCCCGTGCTCGGCCATCACGTCCGCCACCACGCCGGGCCCCGAGGCGAGCCCGAGCAGCAGGTGCTCGTCGCCGATCGCGCGGTCGCCGCGGCCCTGGGCGACGCGCAGCGCGCGTACGAGCACGGACCTGGCCTCGCGCGAGAACGGTCGGTGCCCGCGTGGCCACCACCGTCGCGGGCCGCGCTCGGTGGCCAGCGCGTCGGGCCCGTGCGCCTCCTCGACCCGGGCGACGACCTCGCCGACGTCGATGCCGAGTCGGGCCAGGGCCGCGATGTCGGCGCGCGAGAGCCCACCCACCCGCCGGGCCTCGCGCAGCGCCGTGGTCAGCTCCGTACGCCGCCGGTCGACGCCGAGCGCGAGCAGGGCGCGGGCGCCGGGGGCCTCGCCCGGGTCGAGGAGGTCGAGCAGGGCGAGCAGCAGGTGCTCCTCGGTGATGGTGCGCGCGTCGGCGCGTTCCGCGTGGCCGACCGCGCCCTCCACTGCGGCGCGGGCATCCTGGCTGAACTTCTCGAACATCGTCAATGCCTCCCGTGTTTCTTGTGCACGGCCTGCCGGCTGACCCCGAGTTCGTTGGCGATCTCCTGCCACGACCAACCCCGGGCCCGGGCGCCGCGCACCTGGACGGCCTCCAACTGCTCCACCAGCCGTCGCAGCGCGGCCACCGCGCGCAGCCCGACCCGCGGGTCACGGTCGCCCGCCTGCTGGGCGAGATCGGTTGCCTCAGTCATGACGTCAACCTACGTTGACACTCGGCGCGTGTCAACCACGGTTGACACGGCGGCGCGCACCACACCGCCGGGCCGCGACCGGGCCCCGCCCCACCCGCGCCGGAACGACCGCACCCCGGGCAGCGGGGCTGCCCGGGGTGCGGGGTGGGATCGGCCGTGCGCCGGTGGCGTCAGGCGCGCTGGCGCACGCCCTTGGCCAGGTCGGCCGCGAGCGCGCGCACGCCGGCCAGGCCCGTCTCGACGTCGGGCGCCTGGAGCAGCTCCTTGACGAACGCCGACCCGACGATCACGCCGTCCGCGAACTGGGCCACCTCGGCGGCCTGTTCCGCGTTGGAGACGCCGAGGCCCACGCACACCGGCAGCTCCGTGCTGGCCCGGGTGCGCTCCACCAGCTCCTGCGCCTCGCGGCCGACCGACTCGCGGGTTCCGGTGACGCCCATGAGCGAGGCCGCGTACACGAAGCCGCTGCCGGCCGCCGTGATCTTGGCCAGGCGCTCGTCCCGGCTGCTGGGCGCGACGACGAAGACGGTGGCCAGGCCGTGCCGCTCGGCCGCCTCCCGCCACACTCCGGACTCCTGCACCGGCAGGTCGGGCAGGATGCAGCCGGCGCCGCCCGCCTCGGCGAGCTCGGCGGCGAACCGCTCGACGCCGTAGCGGTCCACCGGGTTCCAGTACGTCATGCACAGCACCGGCGCGCCGGTGGCCGCGTGCACCTCGCGGACCGTGCGGACCACGTCGACGATTCTGACGCCGGCGCGCAGCGCGATGTCGTCGGCGGTCTGGATGACCGGGCCGTCCAGGACCGGATCGCTGTGCGGCAGGCCCACCTCCACCAGGTCGCAGCCGCCCTCGACCATCGCGGAGATGGCGCGCACGCCGTCGTCCACGGTGGGGAAGCCGGCCGGCAGGTAGCCGACCAGCGCGGCCCGGTTCTCGGCCTTGGCCCGCGCGAGCACGTCGCTCAGCAGAGTGATGTTGCCGCTCACTTGTCCCCCTCGTGCGTGGCCGCGTCGGACCGCTGGCCGGCCTGCTCGTCGTACAGCCCGAAGTAGCGGGCCGCGGTGTCCATGTCCTTGTCGCCGCGCCCGGAGAGGTTGACCAACAGCAGTCCCTCGGGGCCGAGTTCGCGGCCCAGATCCAGCGCGCCGGCCAGCGCGTGGGCGCTCTCGATGGCGGGGATGATGCCCTCGGTCTGCGACAGCAGCCGCAGCGCCTGCATCGCCGCGTCGTCGGTGGCGGAGCGGTACTCGGCCCGCCCCGCGTCCTTGAGGTAGGCGTGCTCGGGCCCGACGCCCGGGTAGTCGAGCCCGGCGGAGATCGAGTACGGCTCGGTGATCTGCCCGTCGTCGTCCTGGAGGACGTAGGAGCGGGAGCCGTGCAGGATGCCGGGGTCGCCGACGCTCAGCGTGGCGGCGTGCTCGCCGCTGTCGATGCCGTGCCCCGCGGGCTCCACGCCCACCAGGCGCACGCCCTCGTCCGGGAGGAACGCGTGGAAGAGGCCGATCGCGTTCGAGCCGCCGCCGACGCAGGCCACGGCGGCGTCCGGCAGCCGTCCGGCGCGCTCCAGGAGCTGACGCCGGGCCTCGACGCCGATGACCCGGTGGAAGTCGCGGACCAGCGCCGGGAAGGGGTGCGGCCCGGCGACGGTGCCGAACAGGTAGTGGGTGCGGTCCACGTTGGCCACCCAGTCGCGGAACGCCTCGTTGATGGCGTCCTTGAGGGTGCGGCTGCCGGACTTCACGGCGACGACGTCGGCGCCGAGCATCCGCATCCGGGCCACGTTCAGCGCCTGGCGCTCGGTGTCGACCTCGCCCATGTAGATGGTGCACTCGAGGCCGAAGAGGGCGCACGCGGTGGCGGTGGCCACGCCGTGCTGGCCGGCGCCGGTCTCGGCGATGACCCGGGTCTTGCCCATGCGCCGGGTGAGCAGCGCCTGCCCCAGCACGTTGTTGATCTTGTGCGAGCCGGTGTGGTTGAGGTCCTCCCGCTTGAGGAAGATCCGCGCCCCACCCGCGTGCTCGGCGAAGCGGGGCACCTCGGTCAGGGCGCTGGGCCGCCCCGTGTAGTTGACCATCAGCTCGCCCAGCTCGGCGGCGAACGCGGGGTCGCCCTTGGCCTTCTCGTACTCGGCGGCGACCTCGTCCACCGCGGCGACCAGCGCCTCGGGGATGAACGTGCCGCCGTACGCGCCGAAGTAGCCGTCGGCGCTCGGGATCTGACCCTCGGGGTCGGGGATGAAGAACTCGGAAGTCATTCGGTGTGCTCCTCGAACGGGGCTGGCACCCCGTGGATGTCACGCAACGGCCGGCACGGCACGCGGGGCGGCCCGCCCACGCCGCGAGTTCGCGGGAGGGCGGCGCGCCGCTCGCCGGGCGGCGGGGCGGGAGGGAGTGGGACACGAAGGGTCGCAGGGGTCGCACGCCGGTGCCGTGGCACGCGGCAGAGCGCGCCGGGGCGTACGGCCCGCCGGCGCCACGCCGACCGGTCGCGCCAGCGCGCGGCACGGCCCACGGGCGCGCCGTCCGGGGCCGGTGGCCGCCGGAGGGCGGGGCGTGGGTGGCGTGTGCGTGCGGTGGCGGGGCGCGGTGCGGCTCAGCGGCCGGTGCGCGCCCCCGGCCATCGACGGCCGTTGATCTGGCCCGGCTCGCTGCCGATGTGGTAGCGCACCCGGCGGCCCCGCACCCGGCGCGCGGGCGCCCGGCAGCCGCGGTGCCAGGGAGGCAACGCGCGGCGGTCGGGCTCGGCGGGGGCGGCGGACACGGCGGGGATCAGCTCCGGCCGTGCCGCAGCGCGGGGTGGGCGCCCGCGGCCACCAGGTCGGCCACGGCGGTCTTCGGGTCGCGGCCGGTGACCAGCGACTCGCCGACGAGCACGGCGTCCGCGCCGTCGTTCGCGTAGGCGATCAGGTCGTGCGGCCCGCGCACGCCCGACTCGGCGATCTTCACGATGTGCGAGGGGATCTCGGGGGCGATCCGGGCGAAGTTGCCCCGGTCCACCTCCAGCGTCTTCAGGTCGCGCGCGTTGACCCCGATGATCTTCGCGCCGGCGGCCACGGCCCGCTCGGTCTCGTCCTCGTCGTGCACCTCCACGAGCGGGGTGAGCCCGATCGACTGGGCGCGCTCGATCAGCGAGACCAGCGCCTCCTGGTCGAGGGCGGCGACGATCAGCAGGACGACGTCGGCGCCGTACGCCCGCGCCTCCCACAACTGGTACGAGGTGACGATGAAGTCCTTGCGCAGCACGGGGATGTCCACCCGGGCCCGCACGGCCTCCAGGTCGGCCAGCGAGCCGCCGAAGCGCCGCTGCTCGGTCAGCACGCTGATCAGCGCCGCGCCGCCCGCCTCGTAGTCGGCGGCGAGGCCGGCCGGGTCAGCGATGGCGGCGAGCGCGCCCTTGGAGGGGCTGGAGCGCTTGACCTCGCAGATCACCTTGACGCTGTCGCCCTTGAGCGCGGCCACGCCGTCCTTGGCCTGCGGTGCCTTCGCGGCGCGCTCCTTGAGCTCGTCGAGGCTGACTCGCGCCTGCCGTTCGGCGAGGTCGGCACGGACTCCTTCGATGATCTCATCGAGCACACTCACGCGAGCGGCCCCCTTCCGATGGAGCTTGGTGGTCGGCGCCGGTGCGGCGGACGATCGCATCACCAGACATGGGCGATGGTATCTGCCGAGCGAGGGAGGTCGCGCATCCGGTTGACGACAGCGCCACCATCCGGACGCTCCGACGGGCTCGGGACGGGCGGTCAGGGGGCCAGCGACGTCCCGAATGGCAGGTTGCGGACGAGGGTGAACGCGAGCACCAGGAGCCCCACCGCCCACCCCAGGTACCGCCGCCCACGGGGGCGCGCGGGCCCGCCCCGGAACCCTCCGGGCGCGCCTGGCGCACCGCGCCCCGGCCCGACCGACCGGGGCCGGGCCGCGCGGCGGACGAACCAACAGGTCCACACGGTGGCGAAGGCGACGTATCCGGCCACCGCGAGCGCGTTGGCGCCGAGCGCCGCCGCGAGGTCGCCGTGGGCGACGGAGTGGGCGCTGCGCAGCCCGCCGCAGCCCGGGCAGAGCAGGCCGGTGTACTGGAGCATCGGGCAGGCGGGGTAGTGCCCCGGCTCGTACGGGTCGACCGTGGCCACCCCCGCGAAGGCGGTCACCACGCCCGCCAGCACGGCGAGCGGGGCCAGCAGGCGGCGCGGCGGCGCATCACGGAGGCCGCGGTGGCTGACGGGGCGGAGCTGCTCGGACACGGTTCGAGTCTGTGCCCGGGCGGGCCCGCGCGCAGCCCCGTCGGCGCCGGCCGCGGCCGAACGGAGGGGTGCCAGCCCTCCGCGGGAGGGGCGCCCCGTCGGGGTCAGCCGGCGGCGCGGGCCTCGAACAGGCCGCGCAGGTGGGCCAGGCTCCGGTCGGCCAGCGGGCGCAGGGTCGGCGCCGTGGCGCGGGCGTCGCGGCGCAGCCGGTCCAGGGCGTCCGGGCCGAGGGCGCCCGCCGCCTCGACGGCGAAGGAGGGCTCGGCGAGCCAGTCGTCGAGCAGTTCGGGGGTGACCTCCAGGTGGAACTGGAGGCCCCAGGCGGCCGGGCCGGCCCGGAACGCCTGACACGGGGTGCCGTCGGTGCTGGCCAGGACGCGGGTCTTCGGGCCCGGCACGATGCGGTCGCCGTGCCAGTGCAGCACCGCGGGCGCCTCCGCCAGCGGGCCGACGACCGGGTCCGCGCGGTCCACGTCGCGCAGCGGAGCCCAGCCGATCTCGCTCTCCCGGCCGAGTTCGGCGCCGGTCCGTACGGGGATGCCCTGGGCGCGGGCGAGGAGCTGGGCGCCCAGGCACACGCCCAGCGTCGGCACGCCGGCGCGCAGCGCGTCCGCCAGCAGGTCCCGCTCCAGCTTCAGCGCCGGGTGGCCCGCCAGGTCGTCGGCGTTCATGGGGCCGCCCATGACGACGAGCCCGGCCAGCTCCGCCACCGGGGGCAGGTCGTCCGCCGCGGCGCCGGGCGTCTCGACCAGGTTCCGTACGTCCACGTCGAGATCGCTCCCGCGCAGGGCGTCGAGGATCAGGCCGGGCTTCTCGACCTCGACGTGCTGGAGGATCAGGACGGTGCGCGCGGGCATGACGGGGTCTCCTGGAAGGCGCTGGGAGCGCTGAGCGCAGGCGCGTGGGGAACGGGTCGGGCCCGGGGCGGCGCCCCGGGCCCGTGGGCCGCACGCCGGCGCGCGCGGCGCGCTCGGGTGCGGTACCGGTTACGACTGCGAGCCGTGCTGCACCACGTGCGGCTGCTTCCGCTTCGGCTGTCCCATGCCGGCGGCCGACATGCCCATGCCCACGATGCCGCCGAGCACGACCACACCGAGCCCCGCCCAGAAGCCCACCGGCTTGGCCATCACGGTGAACGCACCGGAGATGCAGAAGCCGATGAAGGCGATGGTGACGCCGGTCCAGGCGGCCGGGGTGTGTCCGTGACTGGTACCCGCCATGAGTTCTCCTCGTTCGTTGTGTCGCTCCCCCCGACCGCGCCGGGCGACCAGAGGCCGCCTGAGCGGGGTTGACGGGGAGATGCCCCCGGGATCGGGGCATGGGGCTCGTGCGTCCATTGTCGCTGACGCGTTGCCGCGAGATCAGCCTGGGGTGGGCCGAGTGGGAGGCCGACGTACGGGCCGGGGCCCGCGGCCCCGCTCACCCTGGCGGCGGCCAGGGCTACGCAGGGTCGCCGGCGACCGGCGCGGCAGGATGCCGGGGCGGCTCGGCCCGGGTGCGGGCCGGCGTCGCCGGCGGGGGCTCAGCTCTCGCGGCCGGTCGGGTCCTCGCCCCGGTCCAGGGCCTTCCACAGTTCCTCGGGCCGGTCGGGGTCGGGCGCGGGCCGGCCACGGCGCGGGCGCGGGCGGTCGCCGCCGGCGCGCTCGTACCGGCCCGACATGGCGGGCCAGGCGCGGCCGTAGCCCAGCGCGAGGAGGCCGGCCAGGAAGATCAGCACGCCACCGGCGAACGCCGCCCAGGGCCAGGGCGTGTAGGTGACGCCGTGGATGGCGGTGTCGGTGATGCCGGTGGTCTCGGCGGCCTTGGCCTCCAGGGCGGCGGTGTCGTCCAGGGCCAGCAGCGAGCCGACGGCGGTGCCGGCGCCGCACAGGGCGAGGATGCCGGCGACCGCGTACCGGCCGAGCCCGCGCACCGCGAACACCGCGACCAGGGCGGCCAGGCCCACGATCGCCAGCGCCCCTGGCAGGCCGGTGATGTCCTGTCCGTCGACCGTGCGGCGCAGGTCGCCCTGGGCGAAGGCGGCGTTCCCCTCGGCCCAGGTGCGACCGGACGCGAGGAGCACCAGGGCGGCGCCGAGCGCGGCGAACAGCAGCCCGGCGGCGAGGCTGAGCTTGGTCTGCCTGCCCGCGGCGGCGCCGCGTCCGGCGCGTGCGGCGGCCTCGGCCTGGCTACGGGGCTGGGGTACGGCGGCTGTACTCACGCCTACCACTATCCCTCACCGGGTGGTGCGGCAGGTTGCGCGGGGTGGCCGGCCCCGTTCACCTGGGCCGGCGCCGCCGCGTCGGCCGCGCGGGCGAAGGGGCCACCGGCCCGCTCACGCCCGCCGCAGCCGGCCCGCCGTGCTGACGGCGCGCAGCACGGCCGCCGCCTTGTTGCGGCACTCGGTGTTCTCGGCCGCCGGGTCGGAGTCGGCGACGACGCCCGCGCCCGCCTGCACGTACGCCCGGCCGTCGCGGAGCAGGGCGGTCCGGATGGCGATGGCGGTGTCCGAGTCGCCGGCGAAGTCGAGGTAGCCGACGCACCCGCCGTACAGGCCGCGCCGGGTGGGTTCGAGCTCCTCGATGATCTGCATGGCCCGTGGCTTGGGCGCGCCGGAGAGGGTGCCGGCGGGGAAGCAGGCGGTGAGCACGTCGAAGGCGGTGCGGCCGGGGGCCAGGGTTCCGGTGACGGTGGAGACGATGTGCATGACGTGGCTGTAGCGCTCGATCGACATGAAGTCCACGACCTCCACGCTGCCCGGCTCGCACACCCGGCCCAGGTCGTTGCGCCCGAGGTCGACGAGCATCAGGTGCTCGGCCCGCTCCTTGGGGTCGGCCAGCAGTTCCTCGGCGAGCGCGGCGTCCTCCTGCGGCGTCGCCCCGCGCGGCCGGGTGCCGGCGATCGGGTGCAGCATCGCGTACCCGTCCTCGACCTTGACCAGCGCCTCCGGGCTGGAGCCCACGACGTCGAAGGCGCCGGTGCCGTTGGTGTCGGGGAAGCGGAAGAGGTACATGTACGGGCTCGGGTTGGTGGCCCGCAGCACCCGGTACACGTCGAGCGCGCTGGCCTGGCAGGGCGTCTCGAACCGCTGCGAGGGCACCACCTGGAACGCCTCGCCGGCGTGGATGCGCTCCTTGATGTCGCGCACCACGTCCATGTACGCCTCGCCGCCCCACAGCGCGGTGAACTCCGGCAGTTCGGCGGCCGGCAGCACGGTGGGGCTGGTGGGCACCGAGCGGGCCAGGTCGGCGGTCATCGCGTCGAGCCGGGCGATCGCGTCGTCGTACGCCTCGTCGACGCCGGTGGCCAGGTCGTTGTGGTTGATCGCGTTGGCGATCAGGAGCACCGTGCCGTCCCAGTGGTCGAGCACGGCGAGGTCCGAGGTGAGCAGCATCGTCAGTTCGGGCAGGCGCAGGTCGTCCCGGCCGGTGTCGCCGATCTTCTCCAGCCGGCGCACGATGTCGTAGCCGAGGTAGCCGACCATGCCGCCGGTGAACGGCGGGAGGTGGATGAGCCCGCCCAGGTCGCGGGGGGTGTGCAGGGCCTCGACGGTGGCGCGCAGGGCGGTGAGCGGGTCGCCGTCGGTGGGGACGCCGACCGGCGGGGCGCCGAGCCAGTGCGCCTGGCCGTCGCGCTCGGTGAGGGTGGCGGCGCTGCGCACGCCGATGAAGGAGTAGCGGGACCAGGAGCGGCCGTTCTCCGCGGACTCCAGGAGGAAGGTGCCGGGCCGGCCGACCCAGCCCGCCTCGTCGGCGCCACCCGCCCCGCCGGCGGGGCCGCTGGCGGCCTCGTCGGGGGAGCCCGCCAGCTTGCGGTAGAGGCCGACCGGGGTGTCGCCGTCCGCCAGCAGCCTGCGGCTGACGGGGATGACGCGGCGGTCCGCCGCCAACTTCCGGAAGGTCTCGCGGTCCATGGTGCCCGTCGCGTCCGTCATACCCGCATCGCCCGTCGTGTCGTACGCATCAACTGTCCTGGTGGTCCGCGGCCGGCCCTGGGTCTGGCCCGGGCCGGCAGCGCTCTCGCATGGGGGTGAGGCCGCCACCGGGCCCTGCCCCGGCGGCACGGCCGGGGCCCTGGTCGGTGGCTGTGCCCCGTTCGGCGTCCGGCGTTCGGCGTCCGCGCGGGAAGCCGGTGGTCGCTTCGGCAGCGGAGCCTACTGCCCGAGCGGCAGGCCGCCCGCGTCGAAGCAGGTGCGGTCGCCGGTGTGGCAGGCCGCGCCGACCTGGTCCACCTTGACCAGCAGGGTGTCGGCGTCGCAGTCCAGGGCCACGGACTTGACGTGCTGGACGTGTCCCGAGGTGTCGCCCTTGACCCAGTACTCCCGACGGCTACGGCTCCAGTAGGTGCAGCGGCCCGTGGTCAACGTGCGGTGGAGGGCTTCGTCGTCCATCCAGCCGAGCATCAACACCTCGCCGGTGTCGTACTGCTGGGCGATGGCGGGCACGAGGCCGTCGGGACTGCGCTTGAGCCGGCCCGCGATGGCGGGATCGAGGCCGCCGGCACGGTCGGCCGGGGCGCTGCCGCCGGCACGGTCGGCCGGGGCGCTGCCGCCGGCACGGTCGGCCGGGGCGCTGCCGCCGGCACGGTCGGCCGGGGCGCTGCCGCCGGCACGGTCGGCCGGGGCGCCGTCGCCGGCACGGTCGGCCGGGGCGCCGGATGGGGAATCGGGGCTGGGCATGGGCCCATTATGCCCAGCGGGCGGGGCCCGGGCGGGCCCGTTTCGCCGGCCCGGGGCGCGCGCTGGGCCGCGACGCCCCCGTGGGGTCGCACGGCCGCTCACATCGTGGACAGCCGCGCGGCCCGGACGCCTCGATCCCCGTCGATCCCCGTCGATCCCCGCGCGCGAACCCCCGCGTCGCCGCCACCTCGCACGCGCACCCCGGCACACACACTTCCCCCCGTGGACGGCCACGTTTCGGCCACATCAGCCCCGGCCGCGCCCCCACCGGACGGTCGACTTCCGGCCACCCGCGCTCCAGTTGTCCCACGGCGTTCGCCCCTCCCCCGCCGGCCCCGGGGTGAGTTGCCCCGCTGCGTGCCACTCTGGGCGTACCCTGGGCCCCGCCTGCCGCCCGGGCCGGCCCGATGGCGATGCGCGGTGGCGCATGCGGCATGCTTTCGCTATGACGTTTCCGCCGCCGAACGACCCTCATCAGCCAGGAAACCACGGCGGCTTCGGCCCGCCGCAGCAGGGTTTCGGGCCACCCGCCCAGCCCGGAGGCCCGCCGCACATGGGCGGGCCCCCCATGCCGCCCGGCGGGCAGATGCCGCCCGGCGGGTACGGCGCCTACCCGCCGCCCCCGCCCCCGCCGCCCCGGCGCAACAACACGAAGACCGCGGTCATAGCCGTGGTCTCGGTGCTCGCGGTCGCCGTCGTCGCGGGCATCGTGGTCGCCGCGACCGGCGGTGACGACAGCAAGGACGACAAGGCCAAGAACAAGCCAACCGACGGGCAGCCGAGCGCCACCGCCCCGCGCGTCCCGAGCGGCATGCCGTCGATCGAGATCCCGAAGCCGTCCGGCTCCCCGGGCCAGGGCGCCCCGGTCGGGGGCGGCACCGACACGCCCAGCAGCGGCCCGTCAGCCGACGCCTCGGAAACCCCCTCCGACCTGGTCCCCTACGTCGTGCTCAGCCCGGGCACCTGCTTCGACCACCCAGGGCTCGACACCAGCGTGAAGAAGGTCGAGAAGCGTTCGTGCAGCGGTCCGCACGACGGCGAGGTGATCTCCAACGCGACGCTGACGGGCACCTTCAGCACCGAGAAGGAGATCCAGACCAAGGCCCTGTCGCTGTGCGAGAGCGCCGCCAAGAGCCGGATGAAGACCATCCCGGCCACCAAGACGTACTACTACTACGCGCTGTACCCGTCGCAGCCGACGTACAGCATCCGTGGCCAGGACCAGGTCTCCTGCTCCCTGACGCTCAGCTCCACTCCGGACGGCCCGAAGCTGACGGAGAAGCTGCCGAAGTAGCACACCGCGGGCCGGCGGAGGGGCCCGCGCCGCGGTGACCGACGGTGGCACGGCCGCGCCGCGCGCGAGCGGCGGCGCGGCCACGCCACTCGGCCCGACAGCCGTGGCAGGGCGTGGCCACCGGCCGTAGGCTGGCGGTATGTCTACGTACGCGAAGCGTGAACGACTGCTGCTCGCCGACCTGTTGGAGGCGGCGGGTCCGCAGGCCCCCACCCTCTGCGAGGGCTGGACCACCCGCGACCTGGCCGCCCACCTGGTGGTGCGCGAGCGACGCGGTGACGCCGCGGCGGGCATCGTGCTCAAGCCCCTGGCGGCCCGGCTCGCACGGGTGCAGGACGAGTTCGCGGCGAAGCCGTACGAGGAGTTGCTCCAGCTCATCCGCACCGGCCCGCCCCGGCTCTCGCCGTTCGCCCTCAAGCAGGTGGACGAGGCCGCCAACGTCGTCGAGTTCTACGTGCACGCCGAGGACGTCCGCCGGGCCCAGCCCGACTGGACCCCGCGCTCGCTCGACCCGGTCTTCTCCGACGCCCTGTGGAGCCGCGTCGAGCGCTCGGCGCGGGCGCTGGCCCGCAAGAGCCCGGTCGGCCTCGTCGTGCGCACCCCCGACGGCCGTACGGTCGTCGCCCGCAAGGGCACCCCGGTCGTCACCGTCACCGCCGACCCCGGCGAGGCGCTGCTCTTCCTCTACGGCCGCCAGCAGGTGGCCCGCGTGACCACGGAGGGCGACGCGGACGCGGTGGCCCGCGCCCGGGAGGCGCCGCTGGGGCTGTGAGTCGGGGATGGTCGGCCCGTATCGCCACACGCCGCGTGACGCAGGGCGGGGGTGTCGATGATCAGGTGGCGGGTCGAGCCAAGGCTCCGTGCGCCGTTCCCAGGCGTACGCACGAAGGGCATGCGGTCTACCGGTCGCGCGGGACCACGGGCCGGGTGACGGGGACGATGTCGAGGAGGCCGCCCAACCCCCGGTAGTCGTCAGGGTTGGTGGTGAACAACGGCAGGTCATGGGCCATGGCCGTGGCAGCGATCATGAGGTCCGCCAGTCGACGCCGCGGCTTTCGACCAACGCTGACGACGGCCGCGCACACAATGCCGTACAAACGAGCGGTTTCCGCATCGAACGGAAGCGGGTCGAACTCGTTCTCAGTGCGTTGCAGAATGCCGAGGCGGCGGGCGCGCTCCATGTGCTCGTTGTAGTCGTCCTGCTCCCCGTCGCGTCGCACCTCGTGCGGCCCTGCGGACAGTTCAGCCAACGTGACGGCACTGATCGCCACTTCCGCCGGCAGTTCCTCGGGATCGATCCAGTCACGCAGAATGACGATGTTCGTGTCGAGCAACCCCTGTGGAAACTCAGCGGGCATACGGATCGTCCGTCTCCTGCTCCACCGCGACTTCCTGGTCCGCTCGAAACGCGTCCAGCGAGATCCTCGACGCGGTGCGGGACGTGGCCGCGAACTCCTCCCGGGGAACGAACCTTCTGCGCCGCCGCAGGGGCACCAACTCTCCGATCTGGTGCCCGTCCCGGGTAACAGTGAAGGACTGGCCGTGCTGTACGGCGTCCATGATCTCTTTGGACCGGTTCCGTAGGTCGCGTTGCGTGATCTCCGGTTGCACTGTCATGACAACCAGCATAGCGAGGTGCGGCACACGGTGCTACGCGGTAGCACCCTCGACCGTCGAGGCGTCCGCGTCCCGCCCCCGCGCGCCCCCGGCGCGCTACCGCACCGGGTGGCCCGCCTCGCGCAGCGTCCCCTTCACCTCGCCGATGGACAGGTCGCCGAAGTGGAAGACGGAGGCGGCCAGGACCGCGTCCGCGCCGGCCGTGATGGCCGGGGGGAAGTCGGCGAGCTTGCCGGCGCCACCGCTGGCGATGACGGGGACGCTGACCGCCGCGCGGACGGCCTTGATCATCGCGGTGTCGTAGCCGTCCTTCGTGCCGTCGGCGTCCATCGAGTTCAACAGGATCTCGCCGGCGCCGAGTTCGGCCGCCTGGTGGGCCCAGGCGACGGCGTCCAGGCCGGTGCCGCGGCGTCCGCCGTGGGTGGTGACCTCGTAGCCGGAGTCGGTCTCGGTGCCCTCCGGGCAGCGACGCGCGTCCACGGACAGGACCAGGACCTGGCGCCCGAACCGCTCGGCGATCTCGCGGATCAGCTCCGGGCGGGCGATGGCCGCGGTGTTGACGCCGACCTTGTCCGCGCCCGCGCGCAGCAGCTTGTCCACGTCGTCGGGGGCGCGGACGCCGCCGCCGACGGTGAGCGGGATGAAGACCTGTTCGGCGGTGCGGCGGACCACGTCGTAGGTGGTCTCGCGGTTGCCGGAGGACGCCGTGATGTCCAGGAACGTGAGTTCGTCGGCGCCCTGCTCGCCGTAGAGCCTGGCCAGTTCGACCGGGTCGCCCGCGTCCCGCAGGTTCTGGAAGTTGACGCCCTTGACGACGCGGCCGTTGTCCACGTCGAGGCAGGGGATGACTCGGACCGCGAGGGTCATGGGGTTCGTCCTTCGGTGGTGCTGGCGTGCGTGGTGCTGGCTCGCGTGGTGCTGGCCGGGCCGTCGGGGCCGGCCGGGGGCGCCGCGGTGGGGCGGAACGCCTCGAGTTCCACCTCGACCAGCACCCGCGAGTCCACGAAGCCCGAGACCACGACCAGCGTGGTGGCCGGGCGCGCGGCGTCGAAGAACTCCTTGTGGGCGCGGCTGACGGCGTCCACGTCGCGGGCGTGGGTGAGGTAGAGGCGGGTGCGTACGACGGACGTGGCGTCCAGGCCGAAGTCGGCCAGCGCGGCCAGCGCGTGCCGCAGGGCCGCCCGGGTCTGCTCGTACGGGTCGCCCTCGCCCTGGAGCACGCCGTCCACCAGCGGCATCGTCCCGGCGACGAGGACCCGGTCCCCGGCCGCCACGGCACGTGCGAAGCCGATCGTCTCTTCCCAGGGGCTCTCGCTCTGGCGCCGTTCGATCGTGCCCTGGTGCCGGGCGGGCTCGGGAGTGGTCATACGGATACGGCCTCCAACGCTTCTTCCAAGGTGAACGCCTTGGCGTAGAGCGCCTTGCCGACGATGGCACCCTCGACGCCCTCCGGTACCAGACTGGCCAGCGCGCGCAGGTCGTCAAGGGAGGAGACGCCGCCGGAGGCGACGACGGGCCGGTCGGTGGCGGCGCACACGTCCCGCAGGAGCTGCAGGTTCGGGCCCTGGAGCGTGCCGTCCTTGGCGATGTCGGTGACGACGTAGCGGGCGCAGCCCTCGGCGTCCAGCCGGGCCAGGGTGGTGAACAGGTCGCCGCCGTCGCGGGTCCAGCCCCGGCCGCGCAGCGTGGTGCCGCGTACGTCGAGGCCGACGGCGACGCGGTCGCCGTGCTCGGCGATGACCTTGGCGACCCACTCGGGGGACTCCAGGGCCGCGGTGCCGAGGTTGACCCGGGTGCAGCCGGTGGCCAGCGCGGCGGCCAGCGAGGCGTCGTCGCGGATGCCGCCGGACAGTTCGACCTTCAGCTCCATGGCCCGGGCGACCTCGGCGATCTGGTCCCGGTTGTCGCCGGTGCCGAACGCCGCGTCGAGGTCGACCAGATGCAGCCACTCGGCCCCCGCCCGCTGCCAGGTCAGCGCGGCGGCCAACGGGTCGCCGTAGGAGGTCTCGGAGCCGGACTCCCCGTGCACGAGGCGGACGGCCTGGCCGTCGCGTACGTCGACGGCGGGGAGGAGTTCGAGCTTGCTCATCTGGTGTCAGTCTTTCGGGTCAGGGACGTGCGCAGACAAGGTCGTGGAAGGCGTCCGTCGGCGGCCCCCGAGGGGGCCGCCGGGCGGCCCCTAGAGGGTGCCGAGCCAGTTGGTCAGCAGGTGCGCTCCGGCGTCGCCGGACTTCTCGGGGTGGAACTGGGTGGCGCGCAGCGGGCCGTTCTCGACCGCGGCGACGAACGGTTCGCCGTGCGTGGTCCAGGTGACCTGGGGCGCGCGCATCGCCGGGTTGGCGACCTCGAGCGACCACTCGCGGACCGCGTAGGAGTGCACGAAGTAGAACCGGGCGTCCGCGTCCAGGCCGGCGAAGAGCGCGGAGTCCTCGGCGGGGGTGACCGTGTTCCAGCCCATGTGCGGTACGACAGGTGCCTTCAGCGGCTCCACCGTGCCCGGCCACTCGTCCAGGCCCTCCGTCTCCACGCCGTGCTCGATGCCGCGCTCGAAGAGGATCTGCATGCCGACGCAGATGCCGAGCACGGGCCGGGAGCCGGCGAGCCGGCGGCCGACGATCCAGTCGCCGCGCGCGGCCCGCAGTCCCCGCATGCAGGCGGCGAAGGCGCCGACGCCGGGGACCAGCAGGCCGTCGGCCGTCATGGCCCGCTCGTAGTCGCTGGTGATCTCCACGTCGGCCCCGACGTGGGCCAGCGCGCGCTCGGCGGAGCGCACGTTGCCGAAGCCGTAGTCGAAGACGACCACCGAGGGCTTGCGTCCACTCATCAGTACAACCCATCAATCCGCAGGACGCCGGCGACCAGGCACAACGCGGCGCTGATGCCGAGCAGCACGATCACGCCCCTGGGCATCCCCTGCTTGGCGAAGGAGATGACGCCGCCGAGCAGGAAGAGCCCGACGACGATGAGGACGGTGGAGAGGCCGTTCACAGGTTCCTTCCGGGGGTGGTCGGCGCGGGCCGGGCCGCGGGGCGCGCGGCGGGCGTCGCCGGGTACGGGGCGGCCGTGCGGCGGCTCACAGCGCGCCCTTGGTGGAGGGCAGGATGCCGGCCGCGCGCGGGTCGCGCTCGCTCGCGTACCGCAGCGCCCGGGCCAGCGCCTTGAACTGGCACTCGACGATGTGGTGCGCGTTGCGCCCGTACGGCACGTGCACGTGCAGCGCGATCTGGGCCTGCGCGACGAAGGACTCCAGGATGTGCCGGGTCATCGTCGTGTCGTAGCTGCCGATCATCGGGGCGATGTTCTCGGGCTCGGTGTGCACCAGGTACGGGCGGCCCGACAGGTCCACGGTGACCTGGGCCAGCGACTCGTCCAGCGGGACCGTGCAGTTGCCGAACCGGTAGATGCCGACCTTGTCGCCGAGGGCCTGCCGGAACGCGGCACCCAGCGCGAGGGCGGTGTCCTCGATCGTGTGGTGCGTGTCGATGTGCAGGTCGCCCTCGGTCCTGACGGTGAGGTCGAAGAGGCCGTGCCGGCCGAGCTGGTCGAGCATGTGGTCGTAGAAGCCGACCCCGGTGGAGATCTCGGTCCGCCCGGTGCCGTCCAGGTCGATCTCGACCAGGACGGAGGTCTCCTTGGTGGCGCGCTCCACGCGTCCTACGCGGGTCATCACTCGTTCTCCTTCAGTACCGCCCGGACCGCGTCCAGGAACGCGTCGTTCTCCGCCGGTGTCCCGGCGCTCACCCGCAGCCAGCCCGGCACGCCGTTGTCGCGGACCAGCACGCCGTGGTCGAGGATCGCCCGCCACATGCCGTGCGAGTCGGCGGCCGGGTCGCCCCAGCGGCCGGTGAGGGCCGTGGGGATGCCGAACTGCACGAAGTTGGCGTCCGAGTCCGTGACCGGGCAGCCGATGGCGCGCAGCTCGGTCACCAGCCGGTCCCGCTCGGCCTTGAGCTGCTCGACGTACCCGAGCAGCGTATCGGTGTGGTCGAGGGCGGCCAGCGCGGTGGCCTGGGTGACGGCGGACAGGTGGTAGGGCAGCCGCACCAACTGCACGGCGTCCACCACGGCCGGGTCGGCGGCCAGGTAGCCCAGGCGCAGCCCGGCCGCGCCGAACGCCTTGGACATGGTGCGGCTGAGCACCAGCCGTGGCCGGCCGGCGATCAGCGGCAGCAGCGAGGGCTGGTGGCTGAACTCGCCGTACGCCTCGTCGATCACCACCAGGGCGCCCCGCTCGCGCGCGGCCTGCGCCGCCTCGTACAGGGCGAGCACGGTGTCCGCGGCCACGGCGGTGCCGGTCGGGTTGTTCGGCGAGCAGACGAAGACCACGTGCGGGCGCAGCCGGGCGATCTCGGCGGTGGCGGCGGCCACGTCGATGGTGAAATCCTCGCGCCTGGGCCCGGAGACCCAGCCGGTGCCGGTGCCGCGCGCGATCAGGGCGTGCATCGAGTACGAGGGGTCGAAGCCGATCGCGGTGCGGCCCGGTCCGCCGAAGGTCTGCAGGAGCTGCTGGAGGATCTCGTTGGAGCCGTTGGCCGCCCACACGCCGGCCGTCTCCACCCGGTGGCCCGCGGTGCGGGTCAGGTAGGCGGCGAGGGCGGTGCGCAGCTCGACCGCGTCCCGGTCGGGGTAGCGGTTGAGGTTCCGGGCGGCCTCGGCGACGCGCCGGGCGATGTCGGCCACCAGCTCGTCGGGGAGCGGGTAGGGGTTCTCGTTGGTGTTCAGCCGCACCGGGACGTCGAGCTGCGGCGCCCCGTAGGGGCTCTTGCCGCGCAGTTCGTCCCGGACGGGCAGGTCGTCGATGCCGCTCACGTGGTGATCTCCGGTACCTTCCAGCCGAACCTGGCCTTGATCGCCGCGCCGTGCGCCGGCAGGTCCTCCGCCTCGGCGAGGGTCACCACGTGGCGGGCGACGTCGGCGAGCGCGTCCCGCGTGTAGTCCACGATGTGGATGCCGCGCAGGAAGGACTGGACGGACAGGCCCGACGAGTGGCAGGCGCAGCCGCCGGTGGGCAGCACGTGGTTGGAGCCGGCGCAGTAGTCGCCGAGCGAGACGGGCGCGTACGGGCCGACGAAGATCGCCCCGGCGTTGCGCACCCGCTCGGCGAGGGCGGCGGCGTCCCGGGTCTGGATCTCCAGGTGCTCGGCGCCGTACGCGTCGACGACCCGCAGCCCCTCCTCGACGCCGTCCACCAGGACGAGCGCGGACTGCCTGCCGGCCAGCGCCGGTGCGATCCGGTCCTCGACGTGCTTGCTGGCCGCGACCTGGGTGGCCAGCTCCTTCTCGACCGCGTCGGCCAGCCGGGCGGAGTCGGTGACCAGCACGGCGGCGGCGAGCGGGTCGTGCTCGGCCTGGCTGATCAGGTCGGCGGCGACGTGCTCGGCGTCGGCGCTGTCGTCCGCGAGGATGGCGATCTCGGTCGGGCCGGCCTCGGTGTCGATGCCGATCCGGCCGGTGAAGTAGCGCTTGGCGGCGGCGACCCAGATGTTGCCGGGCCCGGTGACCATGTTCGCGGGGGCGCAGGACCGCGTGCCGTAGGCGAACATGGCGACGGCCTGGGCGCCGCCGGCCGCGTACACCTCGCGCACGCCGAGCAGCGCGCAGGCGGCGAGGATCGTCGGGTGCGGCAGACCGCCGAACTCCGCCTGGGGCGGCGAGGCCAGCGCGATGGAGGTGACGCCGGCCTCCTGCGCCGGGACCGCGTTCATGATCACGGAGGACGGGTAGACGGAGCGGCCACCGGGCGCGTACAGCCCGACCCGCTCGACCGGCACCCACTTCTCGGTGACGCTGCCGCCGGGCACGACCTGGACGCGGTGCGGGTCGCGGCGCTGTTCGCGGTGGACGAGGCGGGCCCGTCGGATGGACTCCTCCAGGGCCGCGCGCACCTGCGGGTCGAGGTCGGCCAGGGCCTGGTCGAGCGCCTCGTCGGGCACCCGCACGCGCTCAAGGCGCACGCCGTCGAAGCGTTGGGCCAGCTCGATCAGCGCCGCGTCGCCGCGATGACGCACGTCTTCGCACAGGGGCCGCACCTTCTCCAGGGCGGCCGACACGTCGAAGTCGGCTCGGGGCAGCAACGCGCGCAGGGCGGCGCCCTCGGGGAGGGCGGCGCCGCGCAGATCGATTCGGGAGATCACGCGGTCAATTGTCTCAGACGTGTCCCGAGCGCCGTCGCGGCGTACCAAACGCTGATACGCGCCCCCTAGGTTGGCCCTGACCTGTGGTGTTCAACCGGTCACGGAACGGGCATGGGACCCGTACACACGTACGGGCGCGGAAGGAGCGGCAGCGGTGACGGAACCACATGAGGGGGACCCGCCCGACGGGCTGGACCTGACTCCCGCCGAGTGGGGCATGTGGCAGGCGTTCCGCACCGGCAGCACCTTCGACCTGCGCTCCCCCAACCAGCACCGCAACGACCCGACCGGCCCGCACGCCTGGGGCCCCGAGCGCAGCGTGCGGGCCCGGGTGCTGGCGATGCTGCTGCTCGAGCCGCCGCCGGCACAGCCGGGCCGGGTCGCCGCGCTCAAGCTCAACGGCGCGTACGTGACCGGCACCCTGGAGCTGTCCGGCGGCACCATCGCCCCCTTCGTCGAGCTGCGCAACTGCCGCTTCGAGCAGGAGGTCCTGCTGCCGGAGAGCCGGTTCACCACGCTGCGCCTGGTCGGCTGCGCCATCCCCCGCATCGAGGCCGCCCGGCTGCACACCGAGGGCGACCTGCACCTGCCGCGCTGCACGGTGGACCGCGGCATCCGGCTGACCGACGCGCAGATAGGCACGGACCTGCTGCTCAACCAGCTCGTGGTGCGCAAGGACCGGTTCGGCAGGTCGATCACCGCGGACGGGCTCAGCGTCGCCCAGGACTTCCAGGCCGAACTGATCGAGTCCTACGGCGAGTTGACCATGCGCGGCGCGCACATCGGCGTCTCGCTCAGCCTGCGCGGCAGCAAGCTGCGCAACCCGTACGGCCGCCGCGCGCTCAACGCCCCGCAGCTCAGCGTGGAGCGCACGCTGTACCTGACGCCCGCGGGGGTCACCGGCTCCCCGTTCTCGACCGGCACCACCCCGCCGTACGGCACGACGCTGCCGCCGGCCGGGGGCCCGCGCACCCAGCGCTTCGAGTGCGAGGGCGGGGTGCGCCTGGACGACGGCCGGTTCGGCGACGCGGTCGACTTCGACCAGGCGCGCTTCACCATGGCCAGCGACCAGGAGCTGTCGATGCGCCGGGTGCAGACGCCGGAGCTGCGGTTCCTGTGCGAGCGGCAGCAGAGCGGGCGGGTCGTGCTGTCCGGCGCGAAGGTGGTCAACCTGGTCGACAAGTCCACGAGCTGGCCGGGGCCCGGCGGCCTGGCGATGGCGGGGTTCGGCTACGAGTCGCTGATCCCGCGCGGCCACTTCCCGCTCACCCGGCGCCTTGAATGGGTGGCGGCGGCCACCCCGGAGTACGCGCCGGAGCCGTACGAGATGCTGGCCACCGCGTTGCGGGACAGCGGCGAGGAGGAGTTCGCCCGCGAGGTGCTGCTCGCCAAGCAGCGCCGCCGCCGCGAGACGCTGCCGCTGGCCGGCAAGGCGTGGGGCTACCTGCAGGACTGGATGGTGGCCTACGGCTACCGGCCGGGCCGGGCGGCGGTGTGGATCGCGCTGCTGTGGGCGGTCGGCGCGGTCTTCTTCTCCCGCCACCGGCCCGAGCCGGTCAAGGAGGGCGAGGGCCCGGAGTGGAACGCGGCGCTGTACACGCTGGACGTGTTGTTACCGGTGATCGACCTCGGCCAGGCCAACTACTGGACGCCGAACGGGACGGCCCAGTGGGTGACGGCCGTGCTCGTCCTCCTCGGCTGGGTGCTGGCCACGACGGTCGCGGCCGGCGCCTCGCGCCTGCTGCGCCGCAACTGACCGGCCGCGCACCGGGCTCCCGGCGCCCCGGCGCGCGGCGGTGCGCGCCCCCTGTGGTGGGCCCCGCCCGGGCGCGTTCGGGCCCGCCGTGTCACGCCGCGATCGGCACAGCCGGGGCGGGCCATTAGGCTTACCCGTCGTGACTGCCGCCCGCCTGCCGCTCTTCCCGCTGAACACCGTGCTGTTTCCCGGGCTCGTGCTGCCGCTCAACATCTTCGAGCAGCGCTACCGCGCCCTGATGCGCGACCTCGCGGCCCTGCCGTCGGACGAGCCGCGCAACTTCGCCGTCGTCGCCATCCGCGACGGCCGCGAGGTCGCGCCGACGGCCCCCGGCCTACCCGACCCGACCGCCGAGCCGGAGCTGGGGGCGGCGGCCGGGTTCGGTGACGACCCGATGCGCGCCCTGCACACGGTGGGCTGTATCGCGGACGCGGCCACCATCCGCGAGCAGGAGGACGGCACGTACGAGGCGGTCGCCACCGGCACCACCCGCTTCAAGCTGCTGTCCGTCGACGCCTCGGGCCCCTACCTGACGGCCGAGGTCGAGCCGCTGGAGGAGAGCGCGGGCGACGGTGCCGGTGCGCTGGCCTCCGGGGTCATCCGGGCGTTCCGCACGTACCAGAAGCGGCTCGCCGGGGCGCGTGAGCGCTCGGTCGCCACCTCCCAGGACCTGCCGGACGAGCCGTCGGTGCTGTCCTACCTGGTGGCCGCCGCCGCGGTGCTCGACGTGCCGGCCAAGCAGCGGCTGCTGCAGGCCCCGGACACGGCCAGCCGGCTGGCGGAGGAGCTGAAACTGCTGCGCGCCGAGGCCGCGGTGATCGGTAAGCTCCCGTCCCTGCCCATGGTCGACCTGACCCGGCGCCCCACCAGCCCCAACTGACCCACGCGGTAGCACGGGCCGGCCCGGTGGGCCCGTACGGCGACCGAACGCCCCGACCCAGCGGGAGAGCGCCCTCGTGGGAAAGAAGTCGCAAACCGGCACGAAGGCGGCGAAGGCCAGGAAGCAGCCGTCCGGTGGCACCCCGGCCACCGTCGCCCTCGCCGACGCCGGTGTCGAGTTCACGCTGCACTCGTACGTACACGACCCGAACGACCCCGCCTACACCTCGTACGGCGAAGAGGCGGCCCGGGCCCTCGGAGTCGCGCCGGAACAGGTCTTCAAGACGCTGGTGGCGGACGTGGACGGGGCGCTGACCGTGGCCGTCGTGCCGGTCTCGGGCTCGCTCGACCTCAAGGCGCTGGCCGCCGCGGTGGGCGGCAAGCGGGCCGCGATGGCCGACCCGGCCGCCGCCGAGCGGGCCACCGGGTACGTGCGGGGCGGCATCTCGCCGCTGGGCCAGCGCAGGCGGCTGCGGACGGCCATCGACGCCTCGGCCGCCGAGCACGCCACGGTGTGCGTGTCGGCGGGCCGACGCGGCCTTGAGGTCGAACTCTCCCCCACCGACCTCGCGACCCTCACCGACGCGGTGCTGGCCCCGATCGCCCGCGCCTGAGCCCCGGCAGCGCCCGCCCCCTGGACGGCGGCCGGCCCCCGCGCTACGACAGGCGGTGCGGGCCGCCGTTCGCGCGCCCCGCACCCGGGAGGTCGCTCATGTCCAAGCGCACCCGCAAGCGCCGCTGGCGGCTACGGAAGACCAAGGCGAACCACGGCCGCCGCCCGGCCTGACCGCACCACGCACGAGGGCGGGACCGGCCCGCCGGTCCCGCCCTGCCCTCTTCACGTCTCGCGCGTGGCTCCCGCCCGTAGGCCGCCCTCGCACGCGTTCCCGTACGGGTCCTCGCACCGGGTCGTACGACGTGACCCGCGCGCCGGTCGGCTACCGGCCCTCCGCGGGCGGGCCCGACGTGCCGGGCGGTTGCCGGGTGGACGCGCCGTGGCCGGGCTCGGGCTGTCCCTGCGGCTGCCCCGGCCCCTTGTCGAGTCCCCGGCCCGCGGCCGGTCCTGGCGGGTTCTCGTCGGCCTGGTGCGGGGTGGTGGCGGGCTGGCCCGTGGCGTACGGCAGGTCGTCGGGCTCGGGATCGCGGGGGCCGAACAGGCCGGTGAGGATGAGCTGCGTGACCATCGCGGCCACCGGCCAGGCCAGCAGCGCGCCCTTGGCGCCCAGTTCCAGCGGGCCGTCGAAGGTCACCCGCTCGCCGGCCTCGCGCGCGCTGGCGGCGATGTCCGTGTCGGGGCCGAGGAAGACCCCGAACCGCCAGCCGAGCCACGAGCCGAGCAGGCCGCCGAGGGCGAGGGCGAGCACCACCGGCACGCCGGCCGCGCGGCGGAAGCAGAAGACGACCGCCGCCGTCACCAGGCCCGCGCCCAGGCCGATCAGCACGAAGGTGCCGTCGGCGCCGATCGCCTCCTCGCTCTCGGAGTTCTTCGGGTAGACCGCGTTGCCGATGAGGACCATCTGCACGCGCGGCGCCAGCCACACCCACAACACCCCGAGCAGCGCCCCGGCGGCGGTGAGGGCGCCGGTGATCACGGCCGCGTCCCGCAGCTCCGCGCGCAGGCCGGGTCCCGCACCGTGCCGCCCGGCACCGTGCGCGGCGTCGGCGGGGGTCGGGTACGCCGGGTGGGGCTGTGCGCCGGAGCCCGGCGCGGGGGGTTCAGATGGTTGGTCTGAGGGTGTCAACGGTGCGGTCACTCCGTCATCGTGCCAGGTGGGCGGGGGGTGTGCGGCGGCAGGCGGCGTGCTGGGCCCATGTCACCGCACCGCGGCCCTGCGGTAGGCCCAGGTGGCGGCGGCCAGCGAGATGACCCCGACCGCCGCGCACACGCCGAGGTTCACCCCGACGGCCAGCCAGTCGGGGTGCGCGTCGAAGGAGCGGGTCAGCGCCTCCACGCCGTAGGTGGAGGGCAGGAGGTCGCGCGCGTACGCCACCAGCGCGGGCATCCGCTCGACCGGCAGCACGCCGAGCAGCAGGGCCGCGGACATGCCGAGCTGTCCGCAGAGCGTGGCCAGCTCGGGGCGCGGCGCGAGCAGCCCGAGGACCGCGCCGAGGCCGGCGAGCGCGGCGCCGGCCAGCGGGATCACCGCGAGCAGCACCCACAGGTGGGTCATCGGCAGCCCGAACAACACGCTGCCGGCGACGGCCGTGACGATGGTGCCGGGCACGGTGAAGGAGGCGTACGCGCCGGCCGCGCCGAGCACCACGGCCGCCGGTGGCACCGGCAGCGTCGCGTAGTGGTCGAGGCCGCCGCTGGCGCGCAGCGCTCCGAAGTACTGGGCGAGCAGGTTGAGCGCGACGAAGGCGACGACCAGGACGCTGGCCCCGGAGACCACGGCGCGCGCCTCGCTCCCGCCGTCCACGACGCCGCGCATCAGGATCATGATGCCGATGGACTGGAAGGTGGCCACGAACAGCAGCGGGATGCGTGCCACCCGGGCCCGCGAGAGCTGGGCCCGGTACACGGCGGCCAGCGAGGGCAGCAGCCGCGCCCGCGCCGCGAGCGGGGCCGGCTCCCGGACGCCGACCGCGTCCTCAAGGTTCTGGGAGTTCTGGGCGTTCTGGCCGTCTTGCGCACCCTCGCTCGGCGCGGCGGCGGCACGGGCGGGCACGGCCGCCGCGGACACGGCACTCACGTTGTGCTGCTCCTCTTCCGTACGAGCTGACCTGCCACGGCGCCACGCGCGGCCCCGCGGCCCCGATCGCTGCGGCGTCCCCCGCAACATGTCATGCGACCTGCCTCCCGGTCCGCCGCCCGGCCCCGTTCGTTCCCTGTCCCGCCGTACCGTGCCCCGGTGGGTCGTGCCCCGCGGCGGGTGGGCCGCGCTCCCGGTCGCGCGCCCGCGCTCCGCCGGCGCGGACCCGAGCCGGTGCCGGCGCCCGGCGCGCGGTCGCGGCCCCCGGCCGAGGGGCCGCTGTCCGCGCCGGCTCCGGCCGCCCGGCCCACCAGCGTACGAGGCGCCCGCGCGGGCCGGGCAACCGCCCGCGCGTCGCCGCCGCGCCGGGGCCGGCCGACGCCGGCGCGGCCCGGGTGGGCGCGCGGGCCCGCCGGGCGCCGGGCGCTCGGTGCGCGGCTCACGCCTTCACCAGCCCGTCGGGGCCCTCGGCTCGCCCGCCCAGGGCCAGGTACACGTCCTCCAGGCTGGGCGTGGCCAGGGTGAAGTCGTCGAGGGCGGCGAAGGCCGGGCCGCCGGTCACCGCGGCGATCACCGCGCGCGCCTCGTCGGGCGCCAGCCGCAGCGTCCAGCGCCGCCCGGTCGGGCGGGCCACGTCCTTGAGGGCCGCGACCTCGGGCACGTCCAACGGCGGCTGGTCGCGCCACACCAGGTCGACCCGCACGTCGCCGGCGACGAGCGCCTTGAGGCCCGACGGCGTGTCGCAGGCGATGACCCGGCCGTTGTCCATCACCGCCACCCGGTCCAGGACCGTCTCGGCCTCGATGACGTTGTGCGTGACCAGCAGCACGGTGGTGCCGCTCGCGGCCCGCCGGCGGTCGATGGCCGCCCACACGGCGCGCCGCGCGATGGGGTCCATGCCGGTGGTCGGCTCGTCGAGCACCAGCATGGGGCGCTCGCCGACCAGCGCGGCGGCCACGCACGCCAGCCGGCGCTGGCCGCCGGAGAGCTTCTTGATGGCCCGGCCCGCGATGGGGGCCAGGCCGAGTTCGTCCAGTACCGCGTCCCGCTCTGCGCGCGCCCGGCGCGCGTCCAGGCCGCGCAGCCGCCCCGTCGTCTCGGCGGCGAGCGCCACGGTCAGATCGTCCAGGGCGGTGGACTCCTGCCCCAGGTAGCCGACGAGGCGCGAGGCCCGGTCGGGATGGCGCACCAGGTCGTGGCCGAGCAGGTCGACGCTGCCCTCGTCGGGCCGCAGCAGCCCGGTGAGCTGGCGGACCAGGGTGGACTTGCCGGCGCCGTTGGGCCCGAGCAGTCCGAAGATCTCGCCGCGCCGCACGTCCAGGTCGATGCCGTCACTGGCGCGGATGGCGGGCCCCTGCGGGACACCGCGTCGGGCCCGGGCGCCGGGGTACGTCTTGACGAGGCCGCGGACCACGCACACCGCGCCGCCGCCCGCTCCCTTGGTCCCGGAGTCGCGCTCCGGCTGCTTCGCGCCCGTCCTCACGAGCTACGAGGGTACGCGCCCCGCCCCCGCCGCCCTGCTCCGGGGCGGCTCCCTCGGCCTCGCGGGACGCCCGCGCGGTGGCCCGAATCGGCCGTGGTCAGCTCCGCGCGGCGGGCGCCAGGTCGGACGAATGGGCCACTAGTCCCGCGCGGGGGCGTGGTCGGCCGCCATCCGGGTGTCGATTTCGCGCCAGAAGCCGGCGCGGATGGCGTACCGGTCGTGCTCGTCGATCTGGTCGTCCTTGTGCGCGAGGAGGCCGAAGCGGGCCGCGTACCGCAGCAGCTCGCCGTCGATGCGGTGCGGGATGCGCGGGTACTCCGTGGAGAGCTGCTGCACGTGCGCGGGGTCGGACAGGCGCGCGATCCAGCGCCGGGCGAAGACCTGGCCCACCTCGAAGGGGTCGCCGCTGACGGCGGTGATGTCCTCCTCGCGGTCGGCCCAGCGCTGCTCGGCCGTCGTGAGCTGGGCCAGCATGGGCAGCGACGCGGTTTCAGGGGGTTCGCCGGTGGCGGGGGCCGGACCCCGCTCCACCCAGCCCTTGTCGGACGACCAGCGCAGCGTCGCGGTGGCCACGGCCGCCGGGGCCGCCGACGCCTGGGACGCCACGACGCCGGGCCGTCCGAGGCCGGCCAGATCCTTGGGCGTGGGGACGGTCCTGGTGCCGTTGCCCGCGCCGCCCTCGCCGGAGGCCGCCGCGGGGCGTTCCTCGGCCTCCCGCTGGGCGGCCGGCTCCTCGGCGGCGGGCGCGGTGCGCGCCGTGCCGTTGTGCGCGGCGGGGCGGCTGGGCTGGGAGCCGGCGGCAGCCGCGGCGGCGGCCGTCTCGGGCAGCGGCGCGGAGAGGATGGCGGCGATCTCGGGGCGGGGCACGGAGCTGGGCACGCAGGGTCCCGACAGTTCCTTGGCCCGTACCGCCTGGGTGATCCAGGCCCGGTCCAGGACCCGCCGCTCGTCGGCCTCGGCCACCAGGTCCTCGGACTGGTTGTAGTCGCCGTCGGCGGCCTGGACGGCCCACAGGTGGACCGCGACCCCGTGCTCCTTGGCGGACATCAGCCCGGGCAGCAGGTCGCCGTCGCCGGTGACGAGGACGATGTCGGAGCAGGCCCGGTTGCGGGCGAGTTCGGTCAGCTCCGCGTGCATCGCGGCGTCCACGCCCTTCTGTGCCCAGCGCCCGTCGCTGCGGGTCAGGGCGCCGAGCCGGACGGTGACCCGGGGCATCACCCGCAGCCTGCGGTGCTCGGGCTGCGGCACTCGGTCGGGGGCGCCGTCGAACCAGTAGATGCGCAACAGCGGCTGTTGCGTGTCGGCCTCGGCGCGGTCGCGCAGCCCCTTGATGAGGGCGGTGTGGTCGACGGTGATGCGGGAGCGGGCGGGCTCGCCGGCGAGCAGGCTCGCGGCGGCGCCCAGCAGGTACCCGGCGTCCACCAGGACGACGCAGCGGTCCACGTTCCACCCTCTTTCCTCATGGTCCATGCGCGGCAGCCCGACGCGGCACTGCCCCGGCTTTTTGCTTTGGCTTTCCATTGAGTCTGCCCGACCGTACGAGGGTTATCAGCCGGAACTCGATCATCGGCGTGGCGGATACGGAACGGCCCAGCCCATCCCGCCCTTTACGCGGGGTAATTGCCCGACATGCAGGCTCCCCATAGTCGTGCCAGGGTGTTTTCCGGGGGGAAACCCTCGCACGGGAGGCACGACGATGGGCAAGCACAAGCGCGACCGGAATCAGCGGCAGAAGGCCAGCGACGCGGAGCGCGGCCAGCAGGAGGCACAGAAGACCGCCATCCAGGCACAGAACCAACACCAGGGCCAGGCCCAGGGCAGCCCGACCGACGTGGCCCGCAAGCACCAGCGTCGCTTCGGCCACAACTGACGCGCCGCTCACCGACACCGACGCCCCGGCCCCGCGGCCCCCTCGGCGTACGCCCGCCCGGGCACCGCCGAGCGCCGAGCCCACGGCCGGAAGCGGAACCGCGCCCGCGGCGGCCGGCACCCCGCCGTACGAACACCTCTGGGCGATCCGAACGTTCAGCCGAAACAGTAACCACAGCAAACCGATACAGGCACAACACACACAAGAAGCGCAGTAAGCACAGCAGACCCAAAAGAACTCCGACGGTGCGGAATTCACGCCAGAGAAGCGGTGAACGCACAAAAGGGGCGCGTCCCGCATGGGACGCGCCCCTTTATCGTCGCACTCGCCGCTCTTTCCGCCCGCCTCACCGCCGGCCCGCGCGGCCCCGCCCGCCGCGCGCGTCGCCTACGCGCCCAGGCGGGAGTCGTCTACGCGCCCAGGCAGGACGGGCCGAGCAGCACCTTCAGGTCGCCGAAGAGCGCCGGGTCGGCCGTGACACGGTGCCGGTCGAGGCGCAGCACGGTGGTCTTGCGGGCGCCCTGGAGCTTGATCCGCACCTCGGTGGAGCCGCGGTGGTGCGTGAGCACCTCGCCGAGCTTCTCCACCAGCGGCGGGGTGACCTTGACGGTGGGGATGGTGATGGTGACCGGTGCGTCGACGGACGCCTCGGACAGGTCGGGAACCATCATCTCCATGGCGACCAGCCGAGGCACGTCCTCGCGCTTGTCGAGCCGGCCCTTGACGAAGACGACCGTGTCCTCGACCAGTTGGGTGGAGACGAGCTGGTAGGTCGCGGGGAAGAACATGCAGTCGATCGAGCCCGCCAGGTCCTCGACCGTCGCGATGGCCCAGGCGTTGCCCTGCTTGGTCATCTTGCGCTGGAGGCCGGAGATGATGCCGCCGATGGTGACGATGGCGCCGTCCGCGTGCTCGCCGCCGGTGAGCTGCGCGATGGCCGCGTCCGCCTTGTCGTTCAGCACGTGCTCGATGCCGAACAGCGGATGGTCGGAGACGTAGAGGCCGAGCATCTCCCGCTCCTGGGCGAGGAGGTACGCCTTGTCCCACTCGATGTCGGAGAACTCGACGTCGAGCCCGAAGCCCGGTGTGTCGTCGGCGCTGTCGTCGCCCATGCCGCCGAAGAGGTCGAACTGCCCCTCGGCCTCCTTGCGCTTCACCGCGACCACGTTGTCGATCATGGTCTCGTAGTGCGCCATCAGGCCCTTGCGGGTGTGGCCCATCTCGTCGAAGGCGCCGGCCTTGATCAGCGACTCGGTGGTGCGCTTGTTGCAGCAGACCGCCTCGACCTTGTCGAGGTAGTCGGGGAAGGAGGCGAACTTCCCCTTCGCCTTGCGGCTGCGGATGATCGAGTCGACCACGTTCTGGCCGACGTTGCGCACGGCGGTCAGGCCGAAGAGGATCACGTCGTCGCCCTGGGCGGCGAAGTTCGCCTCCGACTCGTTGACGTTCGGCGGCAGCACCCGGATGCCCATGCGGCGGCACTCGTTGAGGTAGATCGCCGACTTGTCCTTGTCGTCGCGCACCGAGGTGAGCAGCGCCGACATGTACTCGGCCGGGTAGTTGGCCTTGAGGTAGGCGGTCCAGTAGGTGACCAGGCCGTACGCGGACGAGTGCGCCTTGTTGAAGGCGTAGCCGGCGAACGGGACCAGCACGTCCCACACGGCCTGGATGGCCTCGTCGGAGTAGTTGCGCTCCCGCATGCCCTTCTGGAAGGGGATGAACTCCTTGTCGAGGACCTCCTGCTTCTTCTTGCCCATGGCCCGGCGCAGCAGGTCGGCCTGGCCGAGCGAGTAGCCGGCGAGCACCTGGGCGGCCTTCTGCACCTGCTCCTGGTACACGATGAGGCCGTAGGTGATGCCGAGGACCTCCTTGAGGGGCTCCTCCAGCTCCGGGTGGATCGGGGTGATCTCCTGCTGGCCGTTCTTGCGCAGGGCGTAGTTGGTGTGCGAGTTCATGCCCATCGGGCCCGGCCGGTACAGGGCCGAGACGGCGGAGATGTCCTCGAAGTTGTCGGGCTTCATCAGGCGCAGCAGGGAGCGCATGGGCCCGCCGTCGAACTGGAAGACGCCGAGCGTGTCGCCTCGGCACAGCAGCTCGTAGGTCTTCGGGTCGTCCAGCGGCAGCGAGAGCAGCTCGATGTCGATGCCCTTGTTGCGCTTGATGAGCTTGACCGCGTCATCCATGATCGTCAGGTTGCGCAGACCCAGGAAGTCCATCTTGAGCAGACCGAGGTCTTCGCAGGTGGGGTAGTCCCACTGGGTGATCGTCACGCCGTCGGTGTGCCGCACCCACACCGGTACGTGGTCGGTGATGGTCTCGCTGGACATGATCACGCCGGCGGCGTGCACGCCCATCTGCCGCACCAGGCCCTCGACGCCCTTCGCGGTGTCGATCACCTTCTTGACGTCCGGCTCGTTCTCGTACATCGCCCGCACCTCGCCCGCCTCGCTGTAGCGGGGGTGCTTGGGGTTGGTGATGCCGTCGAGGTTGATGCCCTTGCCGAGCACGTCGGCCGGCATGGCCTTGGTGATGCGGTCGCCCATCGCGTACGGGTAGCCGAGCACGCGGGAGGAGTCCTTGATCGCGTTCTTCGCCTTGATCGTGCCGTACGTGCCGATCATCGCGACCTTGTCGGCGCCGTACTTCTCCGTCACGTAGCGGATCACCTCGGAGCGCCGACGCTCGTCGAAGTCGATGTCGACATCGGGCATGGACACGCGCTCGGGGTTGAGGAACCGCTCGAAGATCAGCCCGTGTTCCACCGGGTCGAGGTCGGTGATGCCCAGCGCGTACGACACGATCGAACCGGCCGCCGAGCCTCGGCCCGGGCCCACCGCGATCCCGTTGTTCTTGGCCCACATGATGAAGTCGGCCACCACGAGGAAGTAGCCCGGGAACCCCATCTGAATGATGATGTCCATCTCGTACTCGACGAGCTTCTGCCGGTCTTCCGGAACGCCGCCGGGATAGCGACGGCCCATGCCGCGCTTGACTTCCTCCTGGAACCAGGTGACCTCGCTGTACCCCTCGGGTACGTCGAACCGGGGCATCAGGTCGCGCTTCTCGAACCAGCCCGTCGTGTCGATCTGCTCGGCCACCAGGAGGGTGTTGGCGCACCCCTGCTGCCAGGCGTCGGAGGAGTCCACCGCGTACATCTCTTCGGTGGACTTGACGTAGTAGCCGGTGCCGTCGAAACGGAACCGGTCCGGGTCCGAGATGTTCTTTCCGGTCTGGATGCACAGCAGTGCGTCGTGCGCCGACGCCTCGTGCGCGTACGTGTAGTGCGAGTCGTTGGTCACCAGCGGCGGAATGCCCAGTTTCTTGCCGATGTCCAGAAGGCCGTCGCGGACCCGCTTCTCGATGTCGAGGCCGTGGTCCATCAGTTCCAGGAAATACCGGCCCTTACCGAAGATCTCCTGGTATTCGGCCGCCGCTTTCAGCGCCTCGTCGAAATGGCCGAGCCGCAACCGGGTCTGCACCTCGCCGGAGGGGCACCCGGTCGAGGCGATCAGGCCCTCCGCGTGCTCGGCGATCACTTCCTTGTCCATACGGGGCCACTTCGTCAGCCACCCCTCCTTGTACGCGTCCGACGAGAGCCGGAAGAGGTTGTGCAGACCCGTCTTGCTGGCTGCCCAGATCGTCTTGTGCGTGTAACCACCGGAACCCGAGACGTCGTCGCGCTTCTGGTGCGGCTGGCCCCACTGGATACGCCGCTTGTTCCGCCGCGACTCGGGGGCCACGTACGCCTCGATACCGATGATCGGCGTGATGCCCGCCTTCGTCGCCTGCTGGTAGAAGTCGTAGGCGCCGTGCAGGTTTCCGTGGTCGGTCATGGCGATATGCGACATGCCCATCTTGGTGCACGCCTCGAACATGTCCTTGAGCCGCGCCGCACCATCGAGCAGCGAATACTGAGTGTGCACGTGCAGATGCGTGAAGGGCGGCTTGGCCACGGTGGAAGACCTCCGGCGAACAGTGGGTGACGGATGCGGTCCCCTCCTCCCCGCGGGGTGAGCCAGGAGGGAAAGATGGCTCCGAAGTCTACTTCGGGCTACTGACAGCGGGCGGGCACTCGCGGCGGGCGCCGCGCGTTGGACCGGCCGGAACGACTGTTCCACGCGACGCATCCCAGGAGGACCCAGCGATGGCGACCGAGCACGGCCAGGCCGCACAGCGCGGCGAGCAGATCCTCGCCGTCTTCGACACCGCCTTCGGCGAGCTGCTCGCCGCGGACCCGGCGGCCTTCCGGGTCAAGTTCCGGAAGATGGCCGCCTCGGCGTTCGCCTTCTACCGGGGCACGGCCTCGCTGTTCTACGGCGACCTGGAGGCCGACCGCGAGGGCGGGCCCTACCTGGACGAGCGCACCAGCCGGGTGTGGATCCACGGCGACCTGCACGCCGAGAACTTCGGCACCTACATGGACGCCAACGGCCGCCTGGTCTTCAACGTCAACGACTTCGACGAGGCGTACGTGGGCCCCTTCACCTGGGACCTCAAGCGCTTCGCGGCCTCCGTCGCGCTGATCGGCTACACCAAGGCCCTCAGCGACGAGGCGATCACCTCCCTGGTGCGCACGTACGCGGGCGCCTACCGCGAGCGCGTCGCGGCCCTGGCCGCCGGCGCCAAGGACGAGGAGGTGCCGCCCTTCACGCTGGACACCGCCGACGGGCCGCTGCTCGACGCGCTGCGGGTGGCCCGCTCGCTGACCCGGTTCGGGCTGCTCGACTCGATGACCGAGATCCGCGACTTCGAGCGCCGCTTCGCCCCCGGCGGCGGCTCCATCGAGCTGGACGCGGCGACCCGGTACAAGGTGCTCGCCGCCTTCGACGGCTACCTGGAGACGCTGCCGGAGTCCAGCCTGGACCGGCCCGACTCCTACCGGGTCAAGGACGTGGTGGGCCGTCGCGGGATCGGCATCGGCAGCGCGGGCCTGCCCTCGTACAACATCCTGCTCGAGGGCAACAGCGACGCCCTGGAGAACGACGTCGTGATCTACCTCAAGCAGGCGCAGACCCCGGCCGTCGCCTCGCACGTCACCGACGCGCGGGTGCGCGACTACTTCCAGCACGAGGGGCACCGCACGGTCATCTCGCAGCGCGCGCTCCAGGCGCACGCCGACCCGTGGCTGGGCTGGACCGAGCTGAACGGCGCGGGGCAACTGGTCGCCGAGGTCTCGCCGTACGCCGTGGACCTGGACTGGTCCGACATCGACGACCTGGACGAGATCACCGCGGTCGTCGCGGACCTGGGCCGGGCCACCGCCACGATGCACGCGGCGGCCGACGACGAGAGCGGCCACTCGCTGGTGCCGTTCTCCACCGAGCGGGCCATCGACGCGGCCATCGCCGCCGACGAGGACGGTTTCCCCGAGCTGCTGGTGGACTTCGCGCACTCCTACGGCGCCCGGGCGCGGGCCGACCACCAGATCTTCGTGGACCTCTTCCGCAACGGAGCGATCCCCGGACTGTGACCTCCCCCACTCCGGCGCCGGCCGGAGTCGGGCGGGGCCGCACACGCCGCCGAACTCCTGTCCGGCCCGGCTAATGTGACTGGCCATGCAGCCAGGTCAGCAGCAGCCCGAGGGCGAGCAGCCCGCACAGGCCCCGCCCTCCAGCCCGCCGCCCCACGCCCCGTACCCGCCGCAACCCGGCTCGCCCGCCCCGCAGCCCGGCGCCCAGCCGCCGCAGCCGGACCCGTACGCCCAGCAGGGCCAGCCGGTCCAGTCGGGCGCCGTCGCGGGACTTCCGCCCGTGGGGCCGCCGGCCGGTCCCGTCGGCGGCGCGTGGGGCCCGCCCGGGGCGCCGCGGCCGGCGGCCGGTGACGCGAAGCGGCGCGCGACGCTGACGGTCGTGGCCTCGGTGGCCGCGATCGCGCTGGCGGTCACCGGCGTCCTCGTGCTCGGCGGCAAGGGCGGCGACGGCGCCAAGGACGGCGCGGGCCCCGTCGCCAAGGACGGGTTCGTCGGCGGCGGCGACGGGCAGGGCGCGGACGGCGCCACCGGTGGCGCCGGCGACACCAGCGGCGGCACGGACGGCGGCACCGGCGAGTCCACGGGCGGAACCGGCGGCTCCGGCTCCACGGGTGCCAGCGGGGGCACGGGCGGCGGGCAGCGGCCGAGCGGTGAGCTGACCAAGCCGGCGCACAGCGCCGGCCCGGACGGCACCACGGTCGTGATCGGCGAGCCGAAGGCCACCGGCACCCTGGAGGTGTACGAGGATCTGCGCTGCCCGCCGTGCGCGCAGTTCGAGCAGAACGTCGGCGCCACCATCATCAGGGACATCAAGGACGGCAAGTACAAGGCCCAGTTCACGATGGCCACCTTCCTCGACCGCAACATGGGCGGCTCCGGCTCGCACAACGCCCTCAGCGCGCTGGGCGCGGCGCTGAACGTGAGCCCGGAGGCGTTCCTGGGCTACAAGAAGGCCCTCTACGACGAGCGCAACCGTCCCCCGGAGGGCACGGACTCCTTCGCCTCGGACGCCTACCTGCTCAAGGTCGCCGGCCAGGTGCCCGCGCTCGGCTCGAACTCCGAGTTCCAGGGCCACGTGCGTGCCGGCACCTTCGACGTCTGGGCGACGAAGATGTCCGAGACGTTCGACGCGAGCGGGGTGGCGTCCACACCGACGGTCAAGCTCAACGGCCAGAGCCTGGGCGGGGACGGCATGAGCCCGCCGTCGACCGCCGCGGACTTCACCAGGGCTGTGGACGCGCGGCTCTAGCCGTCGCCCCGAACCTCCCTCCCGGGCCCGCGCCCGCACCGCGCGTACCACCCCCGCGGCACGGCCGACCGGACAGCCCACGTACGTGACATGGGTCACATGCGGCGGGCTGAGCGGCGTCGGCGCGGGACCGGACGGGGAGATGCCGAATCTTGACACGCCACTTATCCGCGGCCGTGGCACACTCTCCGGCGATGGACATATCGGCGGCACGGTTGCGAGCGGTACGCGCGGCGCTGTTCACAGCGCTGTGCGTGACGCTGTCCGCTGCTTCCCACGTGCTGCTCTCCCGTGCCCCGCTCCCCCTGACGACCGTCGTGCTGCTGTGCGTCGCCGTCTTCGGCATCGCCTACGCGCTGGCGGGCCGCGAGCGCGGTTACGGCTCGATCGCCGCCCTGCTCGTACCGCTCGAACTGGCCGCCGACACCGTCTTCACCGCCGGCCAGCACGCGTGTTACGGACAGGCGGGCGGGCCGGTGGCCGGTCCGCTGCGCTCGATGGGCGTGGACCTGCTGTGCCACGGCGGCGACGTCGGCTCGCCGCTGGCCCAGATGACCGCCGACGGCAACAGCGCCGCCGTCACGGTCGGGTCGGGCACCGACTCGGCCGCGCCGTGGCTGCTGCTCGCCGCGCACGTGGCGATCGGCCTGGTCGCCGCCGCGTGGCTGCGCCGGGGCGAGGCCGCGCTCGGCCAGTTGTTGCGGGCGCTCGCCGCCTTCGCGTTCCGCCCGCTCCTGGTGGCCTTCGCCGCCGCGGCGAACCCGCCGCCCCGCGCACCGGGTCGCCCCGCGCGGCGCGCCCTGCCCGCGCGGGGCCTGCCACTCCTCCTGCACTCCGTCGTCAGACGCGGTCCGCCGCTCGCCCTCGCGGCCTGAGCCCAGCGCCCGCCGCGAGCGGCCAGCGCCCTCGCGCGGGGCCGAACGCCCAGCGCACCGAAGCCGGCACACCGGACGCCGCGGTACGCCGCGCGCCCGCGTACGCCGGCTCCCGCGGTGCTCACGAGGCCGCCCGCGACCGAACCCCCAGCCCCACGACGACGGAGAAGACACAGCCATGAGCAAGCGAAACAACCAGCAGAACAAGCAGGCGGCCCGTGAGCGGCTGCGCGCCGAGCGGGAGAAGCAGGCGAAGAAGGAGAAGACGCGGCGGCAACTGGTCGTCGGCGGCTCCATCGTCGCGGTCCTCGCCGTGGCCGGCGGCATCGGCGTGGCCATCGCCAACATGAACGAGGGCGCCGAGACCAAGGTCAGCAACAAGGAGTGGAAGAGCGAGGCCAAGAAGAAGGCGTTCGCGAAGCCGGCCAACACCGCGGGCGACAAGGGCACCGAGGTCGTCATAGGCAAGAAGGACGCCAAGAACACCCTCACCGTCTACGAGGACATGCGGTGCCCGGTCTGCTCCACCTTCGAGCAGAGCACCGGCGAGACGCTGCTGAAGGACATCGAGGACGGCAAGTACAAGGCCCAGTTCAAGATGGGCACCTTCCTCGACGACGTGCCGCAGATCAGCGGCTCGGGGTCGAAGAACGCGCTGAGCGCGCTCGGCGCCGCCCTGAACGTCAGCCCGGACGCCTTCCTGGAGTACAAGAAGGTCCTCTTCGACGCGAAGAACCACCCCGACGAGCGCGAGGACGAGTACTCCGACGACAAGCGCCTGGTCGAGCTGGCCCAGGACGTGAAGTCGCTGAAGGACAACAAGAACTTCGAGAAGGCCGTGACGGACGGCACCTACGACAAGTGGGCGCTGGAGATGTCGAAGGTCTTCGACAAGGCGAAGGACGAGGGGATCACCGGCACCCCCGCCTTCCAGCTCAACGGCAAGAAGCTCACGGTGGGCAAGGACAACCCGCCGATGTCGCCCGAGGAGTTCACCGCCGTGGTCGACCAGAACCTGAAGAAGTAGTCAGCGCACCGGCGACCTGACAGCGGCGGGCGGGCGAACACTCGGTGTTCGCCCGCCCGCCGCTCTTACCCCACCGGCCTACTGGCCAGTATGGTCAACGGCCGTGACCTCCCCAGACGCCATATCCCAGGCAACCGAGACCTCCCCCGCGAGCCGCGCGACCGGCATCACCCGCCGCACCGCCGTCACGGCCGCCGCGACCACCGCGGCCCTGCTCCCGCTCGGGCTCCCCGCGGCGCACGCCGCCGACCCCGGCCCCGCCTTCCTGCACGGCGTCGCCTCCGGCGACCCGCTGCCCGACGGCGTGCTGCTGTGGACCCGCGTGACGCCGAGCCCGGACGCCGTGCCCGGCTCCGGCCGGGGCGCGGCGGTCGAGGTCTCCTGGGAGGTCTCCGAGTCCCAGGACTTCGCCGCGCCCACCGCGCGCGGCAGCGTCAGGGCCACGGCCGACGGCGACCACACCGTCAAGGCCGACGTGCGCGGGCTGCGGCCGGCCACCGCGTACTACTACCGGTTCGCGGTCGGCGACGTGCGCTCGCCGGTCGGGCGCACCCGTACCGCCCCGGCGGCGGACGCCTCGGACGGCAACGTGCGGTTCGGCGTGGTCTCGTGCGCCAACTGGGAGGCCGGGTACTTCTCGGCATACCGGCACCTGGCCGCGCGCCGCGACCTGGACGCCGTGCTGCACCTGGGCGACTACCTGTACGAGTACGGGACCGGGACCTACCCGGAGGGCAAGGACGTGGTGCGCCAGCACTCGCCCCGGCACGAGATCGTCACCCTCGCCGACTACCGGGCGCGGCACGGCCACTACCGCACCGACGCCGACCTGCGGGCGGTGCACGCCGCGCACCCGGTCGTCGCGATCTGGGACGACCACGAGTTCGCCAACGACGCCTGGTCGGGCGGCGCGGAGAACCACACCCCGGGCACCGAGGGCGAGTGGGCGCGCCGGGTCGCGGTGGCCAAGCAGGCGTACTTCGAGTGGATGCCGGTGCGGCCGAGCACCGAGGGCACCACCTACCGCCGGCTGCGCTTCGGCTCGCTGGCCGATCTGCATCTGCTCGACCTGCGCTCGTTCCGCTCGGAACAGGCGAAGGCGGGCAGCGGCGCGGTGGACGACCCGGAGCGCACCATCACCGGGCGGGCCCAGCTCGACTGGCTCAAGTCCGGACTGGCGGCCTCGAACGCGCGCTGGAAGCTGGTCGGCACCTCGGTGATGATCTCCCCGTTCGCGTTCGGGTCGCTCCCCGCGCACCTGCTCAAGCCGCTGGTCGAACTCCTCGGCCTGCCCACGGAGGGCGTCGCGCCCAGCGTCGACCAGTGGGACGGCTACACCGACGACCGCCGCGAACTCCTGGCCCACCTGCGCGAGCGCGGCATCGACAACACGGTCTTCCTCACCGGCGACATCCACATGGCCTGGGCCAACGACGTGCCGACCAGGGCCGCGACGTACCCGCTCTCGCCCTCGGCCGCGACCGAGTTCGTGGTCACGTCGGTGACCTCGGACAACATCGACGACCTGCTGAACGTCGCGCCGCACACGGTCTCGCTGGCCGCGGTCGCCGCGATCAAGGCGGCCAACCGGCACGTGAAGTGGCTGGACATGGACTCGCACGGCTACGGCGTGCTCGACGTGACGCAGCAGCGCACGCAGATGGACTACTTCACCATCTCCGACCGGACCGACCCGAACGCCACCGCCTCCTGGGCCCGCTCGTACCGCACCCGGTCCGGCACCCAGCGCGTGGAGCGCGCCGACCAGCCGGTGCGCTAGCGAACGCGGCTCGGCGCCCGCCCCGGCCCGTGCGGCGGGGGCGGGCGCCGAGCAGGGCGGGCGCCGAGCGGGGTGGGCGCCGAGCGGGGCGCCGAGCGGAGTGGACGCCGAGCGGGGCGAGGGCGGCTCAGGCGACCTCGTCCAGGAAGGCCAGCGCCACCTTCCAGGTGTTCTCCGCGGCCTCCGCGTCGTAGTCCGGCAGCTCGGGGTCGGTGAACAGGTGGCCCGCGCCCGGGTAGCGGTAGACCTCCACGTCCGCGCCGGCCCGGCCCATGCGCAGGTACCAGGCGCTCAGCCAGTCGTGCGGCTCGAACGGGTCCGGGTCGGCGACGTGGAGCTGCACCGGCAGCCCGTCGGTCGCCGCGTCCTCCGCGATGTCGGACGTGCCGTGCAGCAGGAGCAGGCCACGCGCCTTGGCGTCGCCCAGCGCCAGGGTCTGCGCGATCGAGCCGCCCAGCGAGAAGCCCGCGTAGACCAGACCGCGGTCGGAGAGCGGGGCCACCGCGCGCACGGCGCGCACCAGCAGCTCGTCCGTGCCGATCTCCTCCCTGATCGCCATGCCGTCCTCGACGGATTCGCAGGTTCGGCCCTCGTACAGGTCGGGCACATGCACCTCGTGCCCGGCGGCGCGCAGCCGCTCGGCAGCCGCGTGGACTGCCGGCCGCAGCCCGTACGCGGAGTGGAAGAGCACAATCGTCGATGTCGGGGCCACCGGTGTCACATCCCTGTCGCTGTTTCGTTCCCACCCCATCGTGCCAGTTACGGTGGCGGGCGGTGACCCGCGAAGAGGACCCGAAGAGGAGCTGAGTAGTCCATGGAGGACGTGCTGCGACCGCTGATCGTGATCGGCGGTTCGGTCGCGCTCACCGTCGTCGTCGGCTGGCTGGTCGATCGACTGCTGAGCAAGACCGACCAGCGCCACCCGGAGACACCGCTGTGGGGGTTGCTTCGGCGCTGCCGCTTCCCGTTCCAGGTAGCGCTGTGTACGAGCGTCATCCACGGCTCGTACCGGGAGACGCACCTGCTCAGTGACGAGGACCACTGGGAGGCGGTGGGCCTGGTGCTCACCCTGGTGAGCATCGTCATGGTGGGCTGGTTGATAGTGCGCGTCTCGGCCGCCGTCATCGAGTCCAGCTACGCGCGCTACGCCACGGGGCGGCGTGATCCCGCGCGCGCCCGGCGGGTGCGCACCCAGCTCACGCTGATCCAGCGGGTGGTCACGGCGGTGGTGGGCGTGGTGGCCGCCGCGGTGATGCTGCTCCAGTTCCCGGCGATGCAGGCGTTCGGCACCTCGATGCTGGCGTCGGCCGGTGTGCTCGGCATCGTCGCCGGTATCGCCGCCCAGTCCACGTTGGGCAACCTCTTCGCCGGGCTCCAGATCGCCTTCGGCGACACCGTCCGCATCGGGGACACGGTGGTGGTGGAGGGCGAGTGGGGCACGGTGCACGAGATCACGCTCACCTACCTGGTCGTCCGCACCTGGGACGAGCGCATGATCACGATGCCGGTCTCCTACTTCACCAGCAAGCCCTTCGAGAACTGGTCCCGCGGCGGCGCCCAGATGACCGGCACCGTCTTCTTCCAGCTCGACCACGCGACGCCGGTGGCCCAGATGCGCGAGCGGCTGCGCGAGATCCTCGACGAGTGCCCCGCCTGGGACGGCCGGGCCTGGAACCTCGTCGTCACCGACTCCACGCCGACCACCATGGAGGTACGGGCCCTGGCCACCGCGCGCAACGCCGACGACCTGTGGACGCTGCGCTGCGAGGTCCGCGAGAAGCTGCTGATCTGGCTGCGCGACGAGCACCCGTACGCGCTGCCGCGCGTCCTCACCGCGCCCGCGCCCGGCCAGGACCCCGCCCGCCTGCCGGCGCAGGGCCCGTCCCCGGAGCCGGCCGAGGCCGCGTCGCGGCCCTGACCGGGCGCGGCGCGGGCGGGCGCGGCCCCGGTCAGGGTCCCGGCGCGGGCCGGCTCAGCCCTGGTCGGGCGGCGGTGCGCCGCGCAGGCTGCGCATGTCCAACTGGTGCAGCACCCGGTCGGCGATCTCCGGATCGGCGCCCGGCTCGCTGCGGGCGCTCAGCACCTCGTGCCGGGCGGCCGACAACAGCTCGCCGTTGATGCGCTGGAGCCGCTTGAGGCGCGCCACCCGCTTCTCGTGCCCCTCCCGCCGGTCCTCCTCCAGGATGTCCGGGTAGATCCGCACGCCGAGGTCGTACGCCCGGCGCGCGACCTGCTCCAGGAGTTCGTCGGGCAGGTCCTCCTCCTCCTGGATCTCCTTGAGCCGGCGGCGGGTCGCCCGCAGGACGCGCTCGGCCAGCTCGCGCTCGAACGCCTGCTCCGCCTTGGCGTCCGGGCTCACCCGCAGCCGCCGCACCAGCCACGGCAGGGTCAGGCCCTGGATGACCAGGGTCGCCAGCACGACCGAGAAGGCGATGAAGAGGATCTCGTCCCGGGCCGGGAACCCGTCGCCGCCGTCCACGGTGAACGGGATGGCCAGCGCCAGCGCGACCGAGGCCACCCCGCGCATCCCCGACCACCACATGATCACCGTCTCCCGCCAGCTCATCGGGATGTCCTCGTCGTAGTCCCGGCGCTGGTGCAGCCGCCGGGCCAGCCAGGCCGCGGGCAGCAGCCACAGCAGCCGTACGCCGACCACGACACCGACGACGGCCGCCCCCGCGCCCAGCAGTTCGCCCCAGCGCCCGGACACGGTGCCGAACACGTTGTGCAGCTCAAGGCCGATGAGCCCGAAGGCGACACCGGTCACCAGGGTGTCCACCACCTCCCAGAAGGTGCGCCCGGCGAGCCGCCCCAGCACGTCGTCGGCGTCCATCGCGTGCTCGGTCAGGAAGAGCGCGGTGGTCAGCACCGCGAGCACGCCGGAGCCGTGGAACTCCTCGGCGAGCACGTACGCGGCGAACGGCACGAGGAGCGTCAGCCCGATCTGGAGCGTCGGCTCCTCAAGGCGTCCCATCAGCCGGGCCGTCGCCCAGCCGAGGCCGAGTCCGACGGCCACCGCCACCACCGCCGACAGCGCGAGCGTGCCGAGCGCGGCCGGCAGCGAGAAGCTGCCGCTCACCGCGGCGGCCAGGGCCACGTGGTAGAGCACGATGGCCGTGACGTCGTTGAACAGGCCCTCACCCTCCAGGATGGAGACCATGCGCCGCGGCAGCCCGAGCCGGCCGGCCACCGCGGTGGCCGCGACCGGGTCCGGCGGGGCGACCAGCGCGCCGAGCACGACGGCGCCGGCGAGCGGCAGCCCGGGCACGATGGCGTGCGCGAGCGCGGCCACCGCGGCGGTGGTGACGAAGACCAGCGCCACCGCGAGCAGGAAGATGGCCCGCTTGTTGGCCGCGAACTGTCGCCAAGAGGTGCGCTGCACGGCCGCGTACAGCAAGGGCGGCAGCACCAGCGGGAGGATCAGCTCGGGCGGCACCCGCACGTTCGGCACCCACGGCACCAGCGCGAGGCCCACCCCGATCAGGGTCATCAGCACCGGCGGCGGCAGGCTGAGCCGTTCCCCGACGGGGACCATCACCACGGCCCCGAGCAGCAGCAGGAGCAGCAGGGCGAGCTGGTCCACGGGCCGAACCTTCCGATGACGGTCAGGTGATCACGGCTTCCAGCGTGCCATTTCCGCCCGCCACCCGCCGCGCTCGCTCCGGGTCCGGTCACCCGGCGCACCCGACGCCGCGCCCCGGCACGGCGCCGAGGCACCCACGGCACCCGCGCGGGACGCGCGCGGCGTACGCGGGGCGGGTACGCGGGACACGCGCACGACGTACGCGGGGCGGCTCGGGTGCGCGCGGCCCCGGCCGTGACGCGCCCAGCGGGTGACCCGGACCCGAAGGCTCGCCCGGTCGGGTGAGCCGCCGGGTTCGGGCTGGTCACGGTGCGGGCGCTCGAAGTGCCGGCGGGGCGCGGCGTACGACGGGGTGGTGCGGCAGCCTCGGGGGCGCGGTGGGTCAGGCGCTGTCGGCCCGCACCCGGTCCAGGGCCTGCTGGAGGTCGTCGGGGTAGCCGCTCTCGAACTCCACCCAGCGCCCGTCCGCCGGGTGCTCGAACCCCAGCCGCATGGCGTGCAGCCACTGCCGCGTCAGCCCGAGCCGCTTGGCCAGCGTCGGATCGGCGCCGTAGGTGAGGTCGCCGGCGCACGGGTGGCGGTGGGCGGCCATGTGCACCCGGATCTGGTGCGTACGCCCCGTCTCCAGCTTGATGTCCAGCAGGCTCGCGGAGCGGAACGCCTCGATGAGGTCGTAGTGGGTGACGCTGGGCTTGCCCTCGGCGGTGACCGCCCACTTGTAGTCGGCACTCGGGTGCCGGCCGATCGGCGCGTCGATGGTGCCGCTCATCGGGTCCGGGTGGCCCTGCACCAGCGCGTGGTAGCGCTTGTCGACCGTGCGCTCCCGGAACTGCTGCTTGAGCAGCGTGTACGCGCGCTCCGACTTGGCGACCACCATCAGGCCCGAGGTGCCCACGTCCAGCCGGTGCACGATGCCCTGGCGCTCGGCGGCGCCGGAGGTGGAGACGCGGTAGCCGGCGGCGGCGAGGCCGCCGATGACGGTGGTACCGGTCCAGCCGGGGCTCGGGTGGGCGGCGACGCCGACCGGCTTGACCACGACGACGATGTCCTCGTCGTCGTGCACGATCTCCATGCCCTCGACGGGCTCGGCGACGACCCGCACGGGCGGCGCCGCCCGCGGCATCTCCACCTCCAGCCAGGCGCCGCCGGAGACCCGGTCGGACTTGCCGGCCTCCGAGCCGTCCACCCGCACCTTCCCCGCGGCGGCGAGTTCGGCCGCCTTGGTGCGGGAGAAGCCGAACATACGGGCCAGCGCGGCATCGACGCGTTCGCCCTCCAGGCCATCGGGTACGGGCAGCGTGCGGATCTCGGGAAGCGTGCTCACCCGACGAGTATGCCGGACGAGCGACACGCCCCCGCACGCCCTGTCCCGCGCCGGGGCCCGGCCCACCGCCTCCGGGCCCGGCGGCGCGGGGAACGTCGATGCCCGGCCGGGCGCCGTGGCCCGGCCGGGCATCGGTGGAGGTCGGTCGGGGGCTGGTGGGGGACGACGGAAGGTCGGCCCCCGCGAGGGGTCAGTCCCGGTGCACCGTGCCGTCCGGGTCCAGGCCCCGGAAGGAGAGGATCACGATGAGGATGCCGCCGCAGACGATGGCGGAGTCGGCGAGGTTGAAGACCGCGAAGTGCGCGGGCGCGATGAAGTCGACCACCGCGCCCTTGAACCCGCCGGGCGTGCGCAGCAGCCGGTCCGTGAGGTTGCCGAGCGCCCCGCCGAGCAGCAGCCCGAGCGCGATCGCCCACGGCACGCTGTACAGCTTGCGCGCGATCCGGGCGATCACCCCGATCACGATGGCGGCGATGCAGGTGAAGACGATGGTCATGGCCTCGCCGAAGCCGAAGGCGGCGCCGCGGTTGCGTATCACCTCAAGCTGCAGCCAGGTGCCGAGGATCTCGATCGCGCCCTCGTGCTCCAGCTCGGAGACCACGACGATCTTGGTCACCAGGTCGAGCAGATAGGCGAACGCGGCGACCACCAGCAGCACGGGAATCCGCCGCTGGCCCCGCCCGCCGTCCGTGCCCGGCTCCGCCGCGGCATCGGCTTGCGCTGCCTTGTCGGCCTCTTCCGGCCGCTCCGGCTCTGGCGTTCCGATGGCCTGCTCCGCCTCTGTCACGTAAGTCCCTCTACGTCGCTCCCCGCGCGCCACGCCACGCCCGGTAGAGCACGAGGGTACGACACCGCGGGCGAGCGCCGTCAGCGGCGTTCCTGCCGCTGCTTGCACTCCACACACAGGGTGGCCCGCGGAAACGCCTGCATCCTGGCCTTGCCGATCGGCTTGCCGCAGTTCTCGCACAGCCCGTACGTGCCGGCCTCAAGGCGGGCGAGCGCGCGCTCGCTCTGCAACAGCATCTCGCGGGCGTTGCTGTTCAACGCCATCTCGTGCTCGCGCGTGACGTTCTTGGTGCCGGTGTCGGCCTGGTCGTCGCCCGCCCCGTCGCCGGAGTCCCGCATCAGACCGCTGAGCGCCTCCTCCGACGCCTGGATCTCGGCGCGCAGCCGCTCGGCCTCCTCCTGCAACGCGGTGCGCGCCTCCCGCGCCTCCTCGGGCGACCAGGGGTCCTCGCCCGGCCGAACGGCCAGCTCACCGGGTTCGGCGGCGGTGGCCGCGCGCGCTCCCGGCAGCGCGGCCACCTCCGTCACGGCCCGCTTGGCGGTCGACGCCCCACCCGGAGTCTCCTTAGCAGCCACGTTCTTGGCTCCCGTCTTCTTCGCGGGCACCGCCTTCTCGGCAGGTGCAGCCTTCTTGGCCGTGCTCTTCAGCGCCGGGGCGGCCACGGTGTTCGCGGCGGGCGCGGCGGTCGTGCCCTGTGGTGCGGTCGTGCCCCCGGGCCCCGACGCGTCGGGACCGGGTGCTTCCTGGTCGTACGGTGCCGGCGCGGTGTCGCGCTCGGTGGTCGTCTTCGGTGCGACCTTCTTCGCCGCGGACGTCTTCTTCGCCGCGGCCTTCGTCGCCGTCGTCTTCTTGGCCGCCGCCTTCGTGGCCGCCGCCTTCGTGGCCGACGTCTTCGTGGCCGACGTCTTCTTCGCCGCGCTCTTCTTCGTCGTGGCCTTCTTGGCAGCCGCCTTCTTCGGCGCGGCCTCCGTTGCTGCGCTCGGGTCGTGCGCCGTCTGCTTGGTCGCGCCCCGCTGCGTCGCGCCCCGCTGCGTCGCCGGCTGCCCGGCGGATGGCGTGGCGGGTCGCCCGGCCCGCTTCCCCACCGGCTTCCCCGCCGGCGGCGCGGCTCCGCCAGCGACCGTCTCCTCCCCTCCCGCAGGCGCCCCCTCCCCCGTGGTGGGAGGCGCGACGGAGGTGCTGTGCCGCGCGGACGGGGCCGCTGGGGCCGGGGCCGTGGAGTGCCGCACGGCGGTCTTCTTCGCCACCATGGCCGCAACCCCTTCACATATGGTGACCTTGCGCGCGAATCGTGCCGGAACGATAAAACGACTCCCACCACGCGGCAACAGGGCACGCCGACCTCCGGGGCCCGGGCACCTCCGCCCGAGAAGACGCGGTAATCGGCCCGCTACCTGGCAGGCCGGTCACATCCGTTGTGCCCCGCCGCACGCGCGGTAATCCGGCCCCCGGCCACGTCAACGCCCCCGACGTCCACGGCGCCCGCCACCCGCCGGCGCGTACGCGGGGGTAACCCCCGACCGGCCCGCGCCGGGCTCCCCCGACGCGGAAACCCGGTCGGCCGGTCGGCGGACGGGTCGTACACTGTGCGCAGCGAGAGGCGTGGAAGGGGACGAGTAGCGCCGAAGGCGGCCACGAGCGACTCGGGGACGGTGTGAGCCCGAGGGTCAGCGCGGCGTGAAGATCACCCCGGAGTCGTCGGAAGAAAGCGTCCGCGAGGCGGATGCGAGTAGAACCGACAGCGCGACCCCAATGAGGGGGCCGTGAGCACCGCTCACGGCCAAGGAGGGTGGTACCGCGGGAGCAGCCCTGCTCTCGTCCCTCCGACGGACCACGCAGCAGCCGTTCCGCCGGAGGAAGAGACACCCTCATGACGCCACAGTCGTCGCAGCCGCCGCAGTACCGCCCGGTGCCCGCCCAGGTCGACCTGCCTGCCCTGGAGCACGCCGTGCTCGACTTCTGGCGCGAGAACAAGATCTTCGCCCGGTCGCTCGAACAGTCCGACGGCAAGCCGGAGTGGGTCTTCTACGAAGGCCCGCCCACCGCCAACGGCATGCCGGGCGCCCACCACATCGAGGCCCGCGTCTTCAAGGACGTCTTCCCCCGCTTCCGCACCATGCGCGGCTACCACGTCGCCCGCAAGGCCGGCTGGGACTGCCACGGGCTGCCCGTCGAGCTGGCGGTCGAGAAGGAGCTGGGCTTCAACGGCAAGAAGGACATCGAGGCGTACGGCATCGCGGAGTTCAACGCGAAGTGCCGCGAGTCGGTGACCCGTCACACCGACGCCTTCGCCGAGCTGACCACGCGCATGGGGTACTGGACCGACCTCGACAACGCGTACCGCACCATGGACCCGAGCTACGTGGACTCCGTGTGGTGGTCGCTCAAGGAGATCTTCGGCAAGGGACTCCTCGTCCAGGACCACCGTGTCGCCCCGTGGTGCCCGCGCTGCGGCACCGGCCTCTCGGACCACGAGCTGGCCCAGGGGTACGAGACCGTGGTCGACCCGTCGGTCTACGTGCGGCTGCCGCTCACCTCGGGGCCGCTCGCCGGCGAGGCCGCGCTGCTGGTCTGGACGACCACGCCGTGGACGCTGGTGTCCAACACCGCCGTCGCCGCGCACCCGGACGTGCGCTACGTCGTCGCGACCGACGGCCGACAGAAGCTGGTGGTCGCCGAGCCGCTGCTGGCCAAGGCGCTGGGCGAGGGCTGGGAGGCGACCGGCGACTCCTTCACCGGGCGCGAGATGGAGCGCTGGACGTACCAGCGCCCGTTCGAGCTGGTCGAGTTGGAGGGCGCCAACTTCGTCGTCTGCGCCGAGTACGTCACCACGGAGGACGGCACCGGCCTGGTCCACCAGGCCCCCGCCTTCGGTGAGGACGACCTCAGGACCTGCCGGGGCTACGGCCTGCCGGTGATCAACCCAGTCCGCCCGGACGGCACCTTCGAGGAAGAGATCGAGCTGGTCGGCGGCCAGTTCTTCAAGAAGGCCGACGAGGCCCTGGTCGCCGACCTCCAGGCGCGCGACCTGCTGTTCCGACACGTGGCGTACGAGCACAGCTACCCGCACTGCTGGCGCTGCCACACGGCGCTGCTCTACTACGCGCAGCCGTCCTGGTACATCAGGACCACGGCGGTCAAGGACCGTCTCCTTCAGGAGAACGAGCGGACCAACTGGTTCCCCGACTCGGTCAAGACCGGTCGCTTCGGCGACTGGCTCAACAACAACATCGACTGGGCGCTGTCCCGCAACCGCTACTGGGGCACCCCGCTGCCCATCTGGCACTGCGAGGAGGGCCACCTCACCTGCGTCGGCTCCCGCGCCGAGCTGACCGAGCTGACCGGGACCGACCAGTCGGGCCTCGACCCGCACCGCCCGTACATCGACGCGGTCACCTTCGGCTGCCCGCACGAGGGGTGCGCGCTGACGGCGGAGCGCGTGCCGGAGGTCATCGACGCCTGGTACGACTCGGGCTCGATGCCCTTCGCGCAGTGGGGCTACCCGTACCAGAACAAGGAGCTGTTCGAGAAGCGCTACCCGGCGCAGTTCATCTCCGAGGCGATCGACCAGACCCGCGGCTGGTTCTACACGCTGATGGCCGTCGGCACCCTGGTCTTCGACAGGTCCTCGTACGAGAACGTGGTCTGCCTCGGCCACATCCTCGCCGAGGACGGCCGCAAGATGTCCAAGCACCTGGGCAACATCCTCCAGCCGATCCCGCTGATGGACCAGCACGGCGCGGACGCCGTCCGCTGGTTCATGGCCGCCGGCGGCTCTCCGTGGGCCGCGCGCCGGGTCGGGCACGGCACGATCCAGGAGGTCGTGCGCAAGACCCTGCTCACGTACTGGAACACCGTCGCCTTCCAGGCCCTGTACGCCCGCACGTCCGGCTGGGCCCCCAGCGCCACCGACCCGGCGCCGGCGGACCGGCCGCTGCTCGACCGCTGGGTGCTGAGTGAACTGCACGCGCTGACCGACCAGGTCACCGCCGCCCTTGAGGCGTACGACACGCAGCGCGCGGGCAAGCTGCTGTCCGCGTTCGTGGACGGCCTGTCCAACTGGTACGTGCGCCGCTCCCGGCGCCGCTTCTGGCAGGGCGACGCCGCGGCGCTGCGCACCCTGCACGAGGCGGTGGAGACCGTGACCCGGCTCATGGCCCCGCTCGTCCCGTTCATCACCGAGCGCGTCTGGCAGGACCTGGTGGTTCCGGTCGACCCGGACGCCCCGGACTCGGTGCACCTGGCGACGTGGCCCGAGGCGGACCCGGCGTTGATCGACCCGCTGCTCTCGGAGCGGATGCTGCTGGTGCGCCGGCTGGTCGAGCTGGGCCGCGCCTCGCGCGCCGAGTCCGGCGTCAAGACCCGACAGCCGCTGTCGCGGGCCCTGATCGGCGTCGCGGGCTTCGAGTCGCTGCCCGAGGAACTGCGGGCGCAGATCGCCGAGGAACTCAACGTCACGTCGCTGGCCTCGCTGTCCGGGATGGGCGGCTCGCTGGTGGACACCACGGCGAAGGCCAACTTCCGCGCCCTGGGCAAGCGGTTCGGCAAGGGCGTGCAGGCGGTGGCCAAGGCCGTCGCCGAGGCCGACGCCGCCGCGCTCTCGCTGGCGCTGCGCGAGGGCACCGCCGCGGTGACCGTGGACGGCGAGCGCGTGGAGCTGGCGCCCGACGAGGTCATCATCACCGAAACCCCGCGCGAGGGCTGGTCGGTGGCCTCCGACGCGGGCGCGACCGTCGCCCTCGACCTGGAGATCACCCCGGAACTGCGCCGCGCGGGCCTGGCCCGGGACGCCATCCGGCTGATCCAGGAGGCGCGGAAGAACTCCGGGCTCGACGTCGCGGACCGGATCGCGGTGCGCTGGTCGGCCTCGAACCCGGAGACCGCCGCGGCCGTCGCCGAGCACACGGCGCTCATCGCCGACGAGGTGCTGGGCACCGACTTCGCCGACGGCGAGGCCGACGACAGCTACGGCGAGCCGTTCACGGACGAGCCGCTGGGCCTGACCTTCCGGCTGCGCAAGGTGTAACCCCGGCCCCGGCCCTGACGGCGCCCCCGGTCCGCGCACCCCGCGGACCGGGGGCGCCGTCACGTGCGAGCACCGCCGCGCCGTACGACACCCGCACCACCCCGCCACCCCCGCGACCACTCCCCCGCACCGCGGCGCGCCTCACCCGCGCAGGGGACCCCCCGCACCGTGCGCCGGGTTCAGCAGCACGGGGGAAGCGCGCCCGCTCCGGCGTGCGCCGGCAGCACAACGGGCCGGGCCCCTGGGAAGTCCCAGGGGCCCGGCCCGTACGTGCGCCGACAACTGGCGCCTAGGGGCGCCCGGTCGGGGTGATCAGTTGTCGTCCTCGTCGATCAGGAAGCCCCGCATCGGCGAAGGAGCCTGCTGCATCGGCTGCGGACCCTGCGGTCGCACCGGCGCCATCGGCTGCGTCATCGCCGGGGACATCTGCTGCTGCCCACCGTACGAGGGGCCGCCGCCGTTGCCGCCCATGCTCTGGTTGCCACCCATGCTCTGGTTGCCGCCCATGGTGTGGCCACCGCCACCGCCCATGGAGCTGGCACCGGCCGCGGCCATCGAGCCGCTCATCGAGGGGGACGGCGGCAGCGAGGCGGTCGCCGGGGTGCGCGGCGGGGCCAGCGAGTCGTCGGCCTGGTTCTCCAACTGACGGAGCTGGCTCTCCAGGTACGACTTCAGACGGGTGCGGTACTCGCGCTCGAAGCCCCGCAGGTCCTCGACCTTGCGCTCCAGCGTCGCGCGGGCCGACTCCAACGAGCCCATCGCCACGCGGTGCTTCTCCTGCGCGTCCCGCTCCAGCGCGTCGGCCTTGGCACGCGCGTCGCGCTCCAGGCCCTCGGCACGGCTGCGCGCCTCGCCGACGATCTTGTTGGCCTCGGAACGGGCCTCCGCGATCGCCTGGTCAGCGGTCTGCTGCGCCAGCGAGAGCACTCGGGCCGCGCTGTCGCCGCCGGGGCCCTGGCCGGGCTGCGGGAGCTGCGGGCCGCCGGGGCCCATGGGGCCACCCATCGGACCGTGCTGGCCCATCGGGCCCGGGCCACCCTGGCCCATGGGGCCGGGGCCGTGCGGGCCCTGCGGGCCGTGGCCGCCGGGGCCGGCCGGAAGCTGCGGTGCGCCACCGGGCAACTGGGGCGGTCCGCCCATCTGTTGCTGTTGCTGCTGGGGCGGCACCGGCTGCGGACCTGATATGGCGGCGGGCACGGGGGCGCCGGGTCGGTCCTGCTGCTCCTGCTTGCGCATGCCTTGCTGCTGGTTCTGCGCGGCGGCACGCGTCGCGGCGGCGAGCTTGGCCCGGAGGTCCTCGTTCTCGCGCAGCAGTCGGGTCAGTTCCGCTTCGACTTCGTCGAGGAAGGCATCGACCTCGTCCTCGTCATAGCCTTCTCGGAGGCGGACGGTCGTGAACTGCTTGTTCCGCACGTCCTCGGGGCTCAACGGCATCTCTTCTTCACCTCAACGTTGTCGTCGGCAATCGGCAAGACCGTATCGTTCACAGCTGACTCACGACGGAGATCAGGATGTAAACGATGATCATCAGTACGAAGAAGGACAGATCGAGCGCCACGCCCCCGAGACGCAGCGGCGGGATAAACCGCCGCAGAAGCTTGAGTGGCGGATCGGTGACAGTGTAAGTGGCCTCAAGGACCACCACCATCGCCTTGCCGGGTTGCCATGAGCGGGCGAACTGGAACACGTAGTCCATCACCAGCCGGAAGATCAACACGACCAGGAAAACCAACAGCGCGACGTGGATCACGTCCAGTGCGATGCCCATCCCCGCGCGTCCCTCTCCCCTTGCTCGTACGTAGCCTTGCGGCCGTGATTGCCAGGTATTGCGTCTCAGCTCTGGTTGAAGAACCCGCCCTCTGCAATACGGGCCTTGTCCTCCGCCGTGACATCGACGTTAGCAGGCGACAACAGGAACACCTTCTGCGTCACCCGCTCAATACTTCCGTGCAGACCGAAGACTAGACCGGCCGCGAAGTCGACGAGTCGCTTCGCGTCAGTGTCATCCATCTCAGTCAAATTCATGATCACGGGTGTGCCCTCGCGGAAGTGTTCCCCGATGGTACGGGCCTCGTTGTAGGTGCGAGGGTGCAACGTGGTGATGCGGTAGGGCTCCCGCTCGGACACGACCTTGGGCATGATCACCGGTGCGTTCTTCTCCAGGCTTTGACGTTCGGGTGTGATAGACGCCACGGGGGCGATGCGGGCGGGGCGCCCGGTTTCCGCTACGAGCGGAGCGGGTTCACGCTGCGCTGGCGGGTGGGCGACTCGCACCGGTTCGTCCAGTTCCGGTCGCGATTCGGTCTCCGGCTGGTGCTGCCGCCGCGCACGCTCCGGTTCGGGTTCGGGCTCGAAGTCGTCGTCGGGGTCGAACCCCCGGCCGTCGTACCCATCGTCCTCCACGAGGCCGAGGTAGACCGCCATCTTGCGCATAGCGCCGGCCATTCTCTGCGTCCTCCGCTCTGTGGTGGATCGCTTCCGCCACCAGATGCCTTGAATCCACGCGGCCTGCCCACCTCTTGGCGGGAATGACCATATTTTCTACTGTGGTCCGACTTGCTTGGCGACGTTACCCGAGCCGGGGTCGGACTCCGAGCACCGCAGTGCCGACGCGTAGATGTGTCGCACCAGCGGCCACGGCGTCCTCGAGGTCTGAACTCATCCCTGCCGAGACCATGGTCGCAGCCGGATGAGCCACGCGCAGGCTCGATGAGATTTCCCTCAACCGCTCGAAAGCCGCCCGCGGCCTGCCCGCGTACGGTCCGGCGAGCGGAGCGACCGTCATCAGCCCACGCAGCCGCAGCCCTTCGGACTCGGCCACCGCGTCGGCGAGGTCGGCCACGCCGTCGGGCGCGATGCCGCCCCGGCCCCCGGCGTCCCCCGACTCCGCGTCAAGGGCCACCTGGAGCAGGCAGTCGAGCTCGCGGCCGGCGCGTACGGCGGCCGTTGACAGCGCGTTGACCAACCGCTTCCGGTCAACGGACTGCACGAGGTCAGCGTAACTGGCCACGGAACGAACCTTGTTCGACTGCAATTGCCCCACAAAGTGCCATCGCAACGGCAGATCCGTACATGCGGCGGCCTTGGGCGCGGCGTCCTGGTCACGGTTCTCGGCGACCTCGCGTACCCCGAGTTCCGACAGCAGCCGTACGTCGCTGGCCGGGTAGGTCTTGGTCACCACGATCAGGGTGACCTCGGAGCGCTTGCGCCCGGAGGCGGCGCACGCGGCGGCGATGCGCTCCTCGACCCGAGCCAGATTGTCCGCCAACTCACTTCTACGACCGGTCACCGCTCCGCCTCCCCGTCCTGGTCAGCCGCCTCCGAAAGCCACACGTAGCTCGCCAGCCGCCCGGTGTCGCGCTCGCGCCGGTAGGAGAAGTGGTCCGTCGACTCCAGGGTGCAGACCTCGGACGAGACCGTCACCTCGACGCCGAGCGCCGCGAGTTGGGCCCGTACGCCGCCGGCCACGTCGACCGCCGGCGTGCCCCAGCTCGTGGTGGCCCAGGCCGCGGGCACCACGTCCGCCACCGCGGCACGCATCGCCGCCGGCACCTCGTAGCAACGACCGCAGACCGAGGGGCCGGTGCGGGCGATGATCCGGGCGGGCTCCGCGCCGAGCGCGACCATGGCCTCGACGGTCGCCGGGACGACCCCGGCGACGAGCCCCGGCCGCCCGGCGTGCGCGGCGCCGGCGACGCCGGCCACCGGGTCCGCGAGGAGCACCGGGGTGCAGTCGGCGGTGAGCACCGCGAGGGCGAGGCCCCGACGGGCGGTCACCACCGCGTCGGCCTCCGGGATCTCGCGGTCGCCCCACGGACCGTCGACGACGGCCACCTCGCGGCCGTGCACCTGGCGCATCCACACGACGCGTTCCGCGTCGATGCCGAGCGCCCGCGCCGCGCTGACGCGGTTGGCCCGAACCGCGGCCGAGTCGTCGCCGACCGCGCCGCCGAGATTGAGCCGGTCATACGGAGCGGCGCTCACCCCGCCCCACCGGTCGGTGAAGGCGAAGTGCGCGCCGCTCGTCTTCTCGTGCTGGCCTATCACGGTGTGTGGATCACTTCAGTCGTCTCACGCGGCCGGCTACTTCAGGAAGTCCGGCACGTCGAGCTCCTCGGCCGCGCTGTCCTGGTAGGGGCGGGCCGGGGGAACCTGCGGCGAGCTGATGGGCGGGGCCGGGGTCTGGCTCGGGTACCCGCTCGGCGCCTCGGAGACCGGGGCCGGCTCGGGTTCGACCGGTTCGGCCGCCGGCACGCTCTCCCGCGAGGAGACGCTGGTCAGGCCGCCGTACGAGGGGCGCGGCTCGGCCGAGGTGGCCGGCCGGCCGGACTGCCCGGCGGTGGTGCCGTCGTCGCGGCCGCCGTACGAGCCCAGCGCCTTCTCCCGGCTGCCCTTGGCCGGCGGCTGGCCGCCGTCGAAGCCGGCGGCGATCACGGTGACGCGGACCTCGTCGCCGAGCGCGTCGTCGATGACGGCGCCGAAGATGATGTTCGCCTCCGGGTGTGCCGCCTCGCTGACGAGCTGTGCGGCCTCGTTGATCTCGAAGAGACCGAGGTCCGAGCCGCCCGAGATGGACAGCAGCACGCCTCTGGCACCGTCGATGGACGCCTCGAGCAGGGGCGAGGAGATCGCCATCTCGGCGGCGGCGACGGCGCGGTCGTCGCCGCGCGCGGAGCCGATGCCCATGAGGGCCGAGCCCGCCTCCGACATCACGGACTTGACGTCCGCGAAGTCCAGGTTGATCAGGCCGGGGGTGGTGATCAGGTCGGTGATGCCCTGCACGCCGGACAGCAGTACCTGGTCGGCGGACTTGAACGCGTCAAGAACGCTGACCTGACGGTCCGAAATGGACAGCAGTCGGTCGTTGGGGATGACGATCAGGGTGTCGACCTCGTCCCGCAGGCCGGCGATCCCGTCCTCCGCCTGGTTCGCGCGGCGGCGACCCTCGAAGGTGAACGGGCGGGTGACCACGCCGATCGTCAGGGCGCCCAGGGAGCGCGCGATGTTGGCGACGACGGGAGCGCCGCCGGTGCCGGTGCCGCCGCCCTCACCCGCGGTGACGAAGACCATGTCGGCCCCCTTGAGGACCTCCTCGATCTCCTCGCGGTGGTCTTCGGCCGCCTTGCGGCCGACATCGGGGTTGGCGCCCGCGCCAAGGCCACGGGTGAGTTCCCGACCGACGTCGAGCTTGACGTCGGCGTCGCTCATCAGCAGGGCCTGTGCATCGGTGTTGATCGCGATGAACTCGACGCCCTTGAGCCCGACCTCGATCATCCGGTTGATGGCGTTCACGCCACCGCCGCCGATGCCGACGACCTTGATGACTGCGAGGTAGTTCTGCGGTGCTGCCACGTCGAAGGCCTCTCGCCTCGATTTACGTGTCGCCGCCCCGCTGTTGTCGCGGTGCGTCGACGGATGCCGATGGGGCGGTCCTCATTGCCGACCCAAACCCTAACCCTGAAGTTTAGGGTTATCTGTGTGCCTGTTCCTTGAAGTCTTCGGGACAGGACACTAAGTCGACAAGTGGCGCGCGTTCAACGAACACGCCGAACCTCCCGTTTTTCTTTTCACCCTATGTGATCACCCAGGGGGCTAGCCAGCCAGGGGGCTGGCCTGCCGCGACGGGCGTCAACTCGGCGATAAATCCCGGTCAACTCCCGGCCGCCGCAGGGGCACCCGGCACGCTGACGTCGAAGTGCTCCGCTTCGCGCTCCGCTTTCATCAGCGCGAGCAGCGCGGTGGCCTTCGCCTCACCCCGTTCGGGGCTGCCCCAGCGCACCGAACGGCCGCCGGACAGCTCAAGGCTGATGGCGTCGTAGGAGCGTACGCGGAGGACCCGGGTCTGGGCGCGGACCTTGGGCGGCAGGCTGGTGGCCACCTCGACCGCGGCGCGGCGCAACCGTTCTTCACCGAACCTCCGCAGACTGGGCGAGCGTTCCGCTTCCATTTCCAGTCGGGGAATGCCCTTCGGCGCCTTGGCCACCGTGGCGAATCGCACTCCCTCGGCGTCCATTTCGATGAACTTTCCGGCCTTTTCCAGTACGAGTTCCGGCTGACGCTCGGTCACATTGAGGCTGATTGTGTTCGGCCAGGAGCGCTCAACGTGTACGGAGTCGATCCGGGGCAACCTGGCCCGTAGTCGCCTCTCCATCGCGTCGGTGTCCACCGAGATGAGCGGCGAGTCCATCGGCACCGCCGCCACCTCGCGCACCTGACCGGGGCGCAACACCTCGGTGCCGCGCACGCGCACCTTCTCCACCCGCAACCAGGAGGAGCCGTACAGCAGCCAGGTCCCGCCGCCGCCGACGAGCACGGCGGCGACGAGGAGCAGCACGAGCGTGCGGCGGCTGGGGAGCCGGAACCCGCCGCGCGCGGGGGGCGGCGGCGGGCCGGACGACGAACGGTTCTCACGGTGCGCGCTGCCGCGCTGGGCGGTCGTCGGTCCGGCCACGCTCCCAAGCCTCCTGCTGTTATGGCCGCTACCCGGCCCGGCGGGCGGCGATCGCCTCGTACACCATCCCGACGAGGAGTTCGTCGGCGTCCCGGCGGCCGAACTCCGAGGCCGCGCGCGACATCTCGAACAGCCGGTGCGGATCGCCGAGTACGGGCAGCACGTTGTTCTGCACCCACTCCGGCGTCAGCTCGGCGTCGTCGACGAGCAGCCCGCCGCCCGCCTTGACGAGCGGTTGGGCGTTCAGCCGCTGTTCGCCGTTGCCGATCGGCAGCGGGACGAAGGCGGCCGGCAGCCCGACGGCGGAGAGTTCGGCCACGGTCATGGCGCCCGCGCGGCAGAGCATCATGTCGGCCGCGGCGTACGCCAGGTCCATCCGGTCCACGTACGGTACCGGGATGTAGGGCGGCATTCCGGGCATGTTGTCGACGCGCGGCATTTCGTTCTTCGGGCCGACCGCGTGCAGGATCTGGATTCCGGCGCGCTGGAAGAACGGCGCGACGGACTGCACGACCTCGTTCAGCCGCCTGGCACCCTGCGAGCCCCCGGAGACCAGCAGGGTCGGCAGGCCCGGGTCGAGGCCGAACGCGGCGCGGGCCTCGGGCCTGACCCGGGCCCGGTCCAGCGTCGCGATGGTGCGGCGCAGCGGGATGCCCACGTAGTGCGCGTTGCGCAGCTTGCTGTCCGGGGTGCTGACCGCGACGAACTTCGCGTACCGGGAACCGATCTTGTTGGCCAGGCCCGGTCGGGCGTTGGCCTCGTGGACGATGATCGGCACGCCGAGGCGCTTGGCGGCGAGGTAGCCGGGCAGCGCGACGTAGCCACCGAAGCCGACGACGCAGTCGGCCTTGGTGCGCTCCAGGATCTGCTCGGCGGCCTTGATGGTGCCGCGCAGCCGTCCGGGCACGGTGATCAGCTCGGGCGTGGGCTTACGGGGCAGCGGCACGGCGGGGATGAGCCCGAGCTCATAACCCCGCTCGGGCACGAGTCGGGTCTCCAGGCCCTTCTCCGTGCCCAGCGCTGTGATCCCCACGGTCGGGTCCTGCCTACGCAGGGCGTCCGCGAGGGCGAGCGCTGGCTCGATGTGGCCGGCGGTCCCCCCACCGGCGAGTACGACATGCACCGAATTTCACCGCTCTCCGGACGGACGTTTCTTGACGCGCCGTCTCATCGTCTTCCATCTCACCCCAGGCTGCCGCATGGCCAACGCAGCTCGGGCACCGGGCTCCGCACGCGCGAAGGCGATCAGCAGACCGATGGCGAACATGGTCGGGAGCAGGGCTGAACCTCCGTAGGAGAACAGCGGCAGGGGGACACCGGCGATCGGCAGCAGGCCGAGCACCGCACCGATGTTGACCACGGCCTGCGCCGTGATCCAGGTGGTCACACCTCCCGCGGCATACCTCACGAAGGGGTCCTCCGTGCGTCCGGCCACGCGGATACCCGCATAGCCTAGAGCCGCGAAGAGGGCGAGCACTGACAGTGTCCCCGCCAGGCCGAGTTCCTCGCCGGTGATGGCGAAGATGAAGTCCGTGTGCGGCTCGGGGAGTTCACCCCATTTTTCCATACTGGCGCCGAGCCCGGAACCGAACCAGCCGCCGTTGGCCAGCGCGTAGATACCGTGCACGGCCTGCCAGCACTGGTCGTTGGCGCCGGGGTCGGTGGCGCCGATGCAGGCCAGGCGCGACATCCGGTTGGCGCTGGTCTTGATGAGGACGAGCCCGACGACGGCGGCTGCCCCGAGCACGCCGACAAAGAGTCGGGTCGGTGCGCCGGCCAGCCACAGCAGCCCGAACAGGACCGCGGTCAGGATGATCGCGGTGCCCATGTCGCCGCCCAGCATGATCAGCCCGAGCAGTACGAAGGCGGCCGGGACCAGCGGCACCAGCAGGTGCTTCCACTGGCCGAGGAGGTTCTTGTCGTGCTTGCGGGCGAGCAGGTCGGCGCCCCAGAGCACGAGGGCGAGCTTGCCGAACTCGCTGGGTTGGAGCTGGAAGGGGCCGCCAACGGAGATCCAGTTCTGGTTGCCGTTGACCGCGACTCCTATCCCGGGCACCTGGACCAGGCACATCAGGAAGACGGAGACGGCGAGCAGCGGATAGGCCAGCGCCCGGTGCGCCCTGATGGGCAGGCGTACGGCGGCCAACATCAACAGCCCGCCGATGACGGCCGCGAGCAACTGCTTGCGGAAGAAGAAGGAGGGGGCGAGCCCGGACTGGAGGGCCTTGATCTGCGAGGCGGAGTAGACCATCACCAGGCCGAGCACGGTGATCAGCACGCTGCCGCCGAGGATCAGGTAGTAGGCGGTCAGCGGCCGGTCCCAGGCGCGGCGGGCCCGCTCACGCAGCCGCGCCAGCGCCGCCAGCGGGCTGCGCCGCGCGGGGCGCGGCCGGGGCGCGCGACCGGGCGGCCCGCCACCGGGCCCGGGCCGGGCGGCGGCGCGCGGGGGGCGCGCGGTGGCCTTCCCGCGGAGCGCGAGGCCCATGCCGAGGCCGTCGCCCGGCAGTGGGCCCGCGCCGCCGGCCAGCGCCGGGCGCGCGGCGGCCAGGCCGGGGCGGGGCCATCGGGCCCGCCAGGTGCCGCGGGTGGCGGGGCGCGCGGAGTCGTCGGCCATCATCTCGGTGTCCCCTCCACTGGTGTGCGGCGCCGTGGTCCACGGCACGGGGACCAACGGCTACTCGTGCGCGGCTCGTCCGGGGGCGAGCGCACGCACGGCGTCGGCGAACGCTTCGCCGCGCTTGTTGTAGTTGGTGAACATATCCATCGAGGCGCACGCGGGAGCCAGAAGCACGGTGTCGCCCGGTTCCGCGAGTCCGACGGCCGCCTGGACCGCCGCGGACATCGCCCCAGTGTCCGTCCGGTCGAGGTCGACGACCGGGACCTGCGGCGCGTGTCGCGCGAGGGCGTCCCTGATCAGCGCGCGGTCGGCGCCGATCAGGACGGCGCCGCGCAGCCGGCTGGCCGACGCGCTGACCAGTTCGTCGAAGGTGGCGCCCTTGGCCAGGCCGCCCGCGATCCACACGACCGGCTCGTACGCGGCCAACGACGCCTGCGCGGCGTGCGTGTTGGTGGCCTTCGAGTCGTCCACGAAGTCGACCCCGTCCACGGTGGCCACGTGCTCGATGCGGTGCGACTCGGGCCGGAAGGCGCGCAGTCCGTCGCGGACGGCGGCCGGGGGCACGCCGTAGGCGCGGGCGAGCGCGGCGGCGGCGAGCGCGTTGGCGATGTTGTGCGGCGCCGGCGAGGCCAGGTCGCTGACCTCGGCCAGCTCCTGGGCCTGGCGCTGCCGGTCCGCCACGAAGGCGCGGTCGACGAGGATGTCGTCCACGAGGCCGAGTTGGGAGGGGCCCGGCGTGCCGAGGGTGAAGCCGATGGCGCGGCAGCCCTCGGCGACGTCGGCGGCCCGGACCAGTTCCTCGGTGGCGGGGTCGGCCACGTTGTAGACGCAGGCGACCTGGTTGCCCTCGTAGACGCGGCCCTTGTCGGCGGCGTACGCCTCCATGGAGCCGTGCCAGTCGAGGTGGTCGGGGGCCAGGTTGAGCACGGTGGCCGAGTGCGCGCGCAGCGAGGGCGCCCAGTGCAACTGGTAGCTGGACAGTTCGACGGCGAGGACGTCGTACTCCCGCTCGCCGAGGATGACGTCGAAGAGCGAGACGCCGATGTTGCCGACGGCCGCGGTGCGCAGTCCGGCGGCCTCCAGGATGGCGGCGAGCATCCGTACGGTGGTGGTCTTGCCGTTGGTGCCGGTGACGGCCAGCCAGGGGGCGGCGGGGCGGTCCTGCTCGGCGCGGAGTCGCCAGGCGACCTCCACGTCGCCGACGACCGGCACGCCGGCCTGGGCCGCGGCCTCGAACAGCGGGCTGGTCGGCTTCCACCCGGGGGTGGTGACGACCAGTTCGGTGCCCTCCGGCAGGGTCACGCCGTCGCCGAGGCGGACGGTGATGCCGAGCGCCTCGAGTTCGGCCGCCTCGGCGCGCTGGCGCTCGCCGTCGCTGCCGTTGACGACGGTCACCAGGGCGCCGAGGCCCCGCAGCGCGCGCGCCGCGGGGACCCCGGAGACGCCGAGGCCGGCGACGGTGACGCGGCGTCCGGCGTACTGGCTCGTCACTTGGCCGCCGCCCAGCCCGCGTAGAAGATGCCGAGGCCGACGATCACGCACATGCCCTGGATGATCCAGAACCTGACCACCACCAGCACTTCGCTCCAGCCCTTCAGTTCGAAGTGGTGTTGGAGTGGTGCCATGCGGAACACGCGCTTGCCGGTCATCCGGAAGGAGCCGACCTGGATGACCACGGACATCGTGATCAGCACGAACAGGCCGCCGAGCAGCGCGAGCAGGAGTTCGGTGCGCGAGCAGATCGCCAGGCCGGCGAGGGCGCCGCCGAGGGCGAGCGAACCGGTGTCACCCATGAAGATCTTGGCCGGCGAGGTGTTCCACCACAGGAAGCCGAAGCAGGCGCCCATCAGCGCGGAGGCGACGATGGCCAGGTCCAGCGGGTCGCGGACCTCGTAACACGCCTGGCCGGCGGTGGGCATGTTGGCGCAGGACTCCTGGTACTGCCAGACGCCGATGAAGGTGTAGGCGCCGAAGACCATCACCGAGGCGCCGGTGGCCAGACCGTCGAGGCCGTCGGTGAGGTTCACGCCGTTGGACATCGCCAGGATCATGAACAGCGCCCAGATCACGAAGATCACGGGGCCGATCTGCCAGCCGAAGTCCTGGGTGAAGGAGAGCTTGTCGGAGGCCGGGGTCTGGCCGCGGGCGTCCGCGAAGTTGAGCGAGAGGATCGCGAACGCGACGCCGACGATGAGCTGGCCGGCCATCTTGGCCTTGGCCCGCAGGCCCAGGCTCCGCTGCTTGACGATCTTGATGTAGTCGTCGAGGAAGCCGACCAGGCCCATGCCGGCGAAGAGGAAGAGCACGAGCACGCCGGAGAACGTCGGCTCGCTCGAGGTGATCACCTTCGTCAGCGCGTACGCGATGATGGTGGCCAGGATGAAGGCGATGCCACCCATGGTGGGCGTACCGCGCTTGCCGTGGTGGCCGCGGGGGCCGTCGTCACGGATGTACTGCCCGTATCCCTTACGGGCGAGGAGCTTGATCAGCAGCGGCGTGCCGACCAAGGTCAGGAAGAGTCCGATCACTCCGGAGAAGAGGATCTGCTTCATCGCCCGGCACCCTCGCCCTCGGCCGTGCCCGGTTCCCCCAACAGCTCCGCCGCGACCTGCTCCAGGCCGACCGACCTGGACGCCTTCACCAGCGCGATGTCTCCCGGGCGCAACTCTCTGCGCAACAGTTCGACCGCCGCCCGCGCGTCGGACACGTGCACCGACTCCTCACCCCACGAACCCTCGTTCTTGGCGCCCATGTCGATCCAGGCGGCCTCCTGGCCGCCGACCGCCACGAGCTTGCTGACGTTGAGCCGGACGGCCAGCCGTCCGACCGCGTCGTGCTCGGCGAGTGACTCCTCGCCGAGTTCGGCCATCTGACCGAGCACCGCCCACGTGCGTCCCCCCTGCGCCCGGTGGGCCGTGCCCATCGCCACGAGCGCGCGCAGCGCGGCTCGCATGGACTCGGGGTTCGCGTTGTAGGCGTCGTTGACGATCGTCACGCCGTCCGCGCGCTCGGTGACCTCCATCCGCCAGCGGGAGAGCTGTCCCGCCTCGGAGAGCGCCTCGGCGATCTCAGGGGCGGACATGCCCAACGCATGGGCGACGGCGGCAGCGGCGAGCGCGTTCGACACGTGGTGCTCACCGTACAGGCGCATGGTCACGTCGCCGCACCCGGTGGGTGTGTGAAGCGTGAAGCTGGGCTGACCGAGGTCGGTAAGCCGGACATTCTCGGCGCGTACGTGGGCGTCGGCGCCCTCGCCGAACAGCAGGACCTCGGCCTTGGTGCGCGCGCTCATGGCGCGCACCAGCGGGTCGTCGGCGTTGAGCACGGCGACACCGCCCGCCTCGGCCGACGGCAGTCCCTCCACGAGTTCGCCCTTGGCCTGGGCGATCTGCTCCCGGCCGCCGAACTCCCCGATGTGCGCGGTGCCGACGTTGAGCACCAGGCCGATGTGCGGGGGCGTCAGTTCGGCCAGGTAGCGGATGTGGCCGATGCCGCGCGCGCCCATCTCCAGGACGAGGTGGCGGGTGGCGTCGTCGGCGCGCAGCGCGGTCAGCGGCATGCCGATCTCGTTGTTGAACGAGCCCGGCGTCCACACGGTCGGCCCGAGCCGCTCCAGGAGTTGGGCGATCAGGTCCTTGGTGCTGGTCTTGCCGGCCGAGCCGGTGAGGCCGACGACGCGGGCGCCGAGTCGCTCGACGACGGCGCGGGCGAGCGCGCCGAGCGCGGCCACCACGTCGTCCACGACGATGGCGGGCACGCCGACGGGGCGCGTGGCGACGACCGCCACCGCGCCGGCGGCGACGGCGCGTTCGGCGTAGTCGTGCCCGTCGACCCGCTCGCCGGCGAACGCGGCGAACAGGCCGCCGGGGCGCACCTCACGGGAGTCGATCACGACGGGCCCGGTGACCCGCTGGTCGAGGTCCGGTATGTCGTACGGCTGCCCGCCGACGATGGCGGTGACCTCAGCGAGGGACAGCGAGATCACAGGTCACCTCCGGCGGTTCCCGTGAGCTGCCTTGGAGAGGGTGATGCGCGCATGGCGGTGGGTCATCCCTGGTCGTCGTGGTGCTGCGTACGAGAGGCGCTGGGCGCTGCGGATGCGTAGTACGGGTGGCCCGGGTGCTGGCGGGCCGCCTCGATGGCCTCGCGCAGCACCTGGCGGTCGTCGAAGGCGCGCACCACGCCGGCGATGTCCTGGCCCTGTTCGTGGCCCTTGCCCGCCACGACGACGGTGTCGCCGGGCTCGGCGCGGGCGACGGCCGCGGCGATGGCGATGGCGCGCTCCTCCTCGACCAGTACCGTGCCGCGCTCGTGGGTGGGCACCTCGGCGGCGCCGGCGAGCATCGCGGCCAGGATCGCCAACGGGTCCTCGGAGCGCGGGTTGTCGGAGGTGAGCACGGCGGTGTCGGACAGCCGGGCCAGGGCCGCGCCCATGGCGTGGCGCTTGTGCGGGTCGCGGTCGCCGCCGCAGCCGAGTACGGCGTGCAGCTTGCCGTCGGTGACCTTGCGCAGGGCGCGCAGCACGGACTCGACGGCGTCGGGCTTGTGCGCGTAGTCGACGACGGCCAGGTAGGGCTGGCCGGCGTCCACGCGCTCCAGGCGGCCCGGCACACCGGGCACGGCGGCGACGCCGTCGGCCGCGGTCTGCGGGTCGATCCCGGCGACGACCAGGGCGGTGATCGCGGCGAGCGCGTTGGCGACGTTGAAGGTGCCGGGCAGCGGGGCGGCGGCGCGCACCGCCTGACCCTCGGGGCCGAGCGCGGTGAACGTCGAGCCCAGCGGGCCGATCTCGACGCCGGCGGCGCGCCAGTCGGCGTCCGGGTGGCCCTCGGCGGAGAACGTGGTGACCGGGATCTGGGTCTCGCGGGCGAGCCGCTGCCCGTACTCGTCGTCGAGGTTGATGACCGCGGCCCGGCTGCGGGCCTTGGTGAACAACTGCGCCTTGGCCCGGTAGTAGTCCTCCATGTCCGGGTGGAAGTCGAGGTGCTCGGGGCTGAGGTTGTTGAAGACGGCGATGTCGAAGACGCAGCCGTCGACGCGACCGAGCACGAGCGCGTGGCTGGAGACCTCCATGGCGACCGAGCGCACGCCGCGCTCGCGCATCACCGCGAACAGCGCCTGCAGGTCGGTGGCCTCGGGCGTGGTGCGCTCGGACTTGATCCGCTCGTCGCCGATGCGGGTCTCCACGGTGCCGATGAGGCCGGTCAGCTCGGCGGCCCGGGCGCCCTCGTTCCGGCCCGCGGGCGCGTCCGACGCGTGGTCGGCCGCCAGGGCGGCGCGCAGGCCGCCCTCCATGAGGTACGCGGTGGTGGTCTTGCCCGAGGTGCCGGTGATGCCGATCTGCAGCAGGTCCTCGCCCGGCTCGCCGTAGATGGTGGCCGCCAGCGCGCCCATTCTGGCCCGCGGGTCCGGTACGACCAGCGCCGGGAGGCCGGCCGCCGCCACCCGTTCGGCTCCCGCCGGGTCGGTCAGCGCGGCGACGGCTCCGAGGTCGGCGGCCTGGGCCGCGAAGTCGGCGCCGTGTACGCGGGCGCCCGGCAGCGCGGCGTAGACGTCGCCGGGGCGTACCGCCCGGGAGTCGTGGGTGATGCCGGTGGCCTCGGCGCCCTCCTCGGTCGCCGCCGGGGCCTCGATACCGAGCTGACCGGCCAGCTCCGCGAGGGGGGTGGGGCGGACCCGTACGGGGCGGGGCGGACCCGGGTAGACCGGGGCGGCGTCCTTCTGGGTGGTTTGAGACTGATCAGCGTGTGGCACGGCGGTGAGCGTACCGGGCCCATGGGGTCCGCCGCGAAATGAGGGGGGCCGGGGCCCGGCGCTCGCGGGGCCCGGGCGGACGGCGGCGGACCTCGACGGGGCGGGGGTCGCGGGGCGCCCGGGCACGCCGTCGGGGCCCGCGACGGACGAGGCGTCGCGGGGGTTTTCCCGTGGGCCGAACGGGGGGTGCGCCGGGGGCCGCGAGCCGTGGTTCCCGGGGCCGGGGGTGATCGTACTCACGGCGGCCCGTGCTCACTGTCCGGGCTGGTAGGTGACGGGCAGCCGGGCGGGCTGCTTGCCGGTGGGGGCCACCCGCATGGTCTTGAGCGCGAACTCCATCACCTGCTTGTAGATCGGGCCGCAGACCTGGCCGCCGAAGTAGCTGCCCTTGGTGGGGTTCTGGACGGCGCAGTAGACGGTCACCCGTGGCTTGTCGGCGGGCGCGAAGCCGGCGAAGGAGGCGGTGTAGCCGTGGTAGCGGCCGGTCTTGGGGTCGACCCGGTTGGACGTACCGGTCTTGCCCGCGACGCGGTAGCCGGGGATCTTGGCCTTCGCGCCGGTGCCCTCCTCGTCGTCGACGACGGACTCCAGCATCCGGGCGAGCGTCCTGGCCGTCTTCTCGCTGACCACCCGGGTGCGCTGCGGCTCGGGCGCGGGCGTGAACCGCCCGTCGGGCCCCTTGGTGCCGCGCACCAGCGTCGGTACGACCCGCTCGCCGCCGCCCGCGATGGTGGAGTACACCGAGGCGGCCTGGACGGCGTTGAGCGACAGGCCCTGCCCGAAGGGGATCGTGTACTGCTGCGAGGCGCTCCAGTCCCCGGGCTTGGCCAGGATGCCGGCGGTCTCGCCGGGGAAGTCGAGCCCGGTGGGCTGGCCGAGGCCGAACCGGCGCAGGTAGGAGTAGAGGACCTCGTTGGCCTCGGGCTGGTTCTTGCCCAGTTGCTCGGTGGCCAGGATGGTGCCGATGTTGCTGGACTTGGCGAGCACGCCGTTGAGCGTCAGGTACCAGGTGGGGTGGTCGATGTCGTCGGCGAACGCGCGGTCGGCCCGGGGCAGCCGGTTGGGCACCACGACCCGGGTGTGCGGGGTCGCGGCGCCCTCTTCCAGGACGGCGGCCAGCGACATGAGCTTGCTGGTGCTGCCCGGCTCGTAGGCGTCGGTGAGCGCCGCGTTGCCGAGGGCCGCCGGGTCGGCGGCGGAGACGTTGGCGGGGTCGAAGCCCGGCGCGTTGGCCAGCGCGAGGATCTCGCCGGTCCGGGTGTCCTGGACGACGACGTAGCCACCGTCGGCCTTCGACGCGCGCACCTGGTCGCTGATGGCCTTCTGCGCGGCCCACTGGAGGTCGCGGTCGATGGTCAGCTCGACGTCCGAGCCCGGCACGGCGGGCTGCTCCTTCACGTCCGCGGTGGGCACCTGCCGGCCGCCGGACTGGGCGTAGACGCGCTTGCCGTCCTTGCCGGCCAACTCGGTGTTGAGCATCTGCTCGATGCCGGCGCTGCCCTTGCCCTGGGCGTTGACGAAGCCCAGCACGCCGGCGGCGAGGTCGCCGTTGGGGTAGACCCGCTTGCTGTGCCGCTCCCGGTTGATTCCGGCCAGCACGTTGACGCCCCGGCCCTTGGCCTCCTTGTCGGAGAGGGCGCTCTTGAGGTCCTTGATCTGGTTCCACACCTGCGGCGTGCGCTGCCGGGCGAGCACGGCGTACTTCGACTTGGGGTTGGCCGTGAGCCTGCCGACGAGCTCGCGCTCGCTCACGCCCAGGATCGGCGAGAGCAGCGCCGCGGCCTGCTGCGGCGCGTCGTTGACCTTGGCGCGCTCGGGGGTGAGCAGGTCGGGCGCCGCGGTGATGTCGTACGCGTCCACGGTGGTGGCCAGCTCGACGCCGGTGCGGTCGGTGATCGACCCGCGCTCGGCGGCGAGGGTGACCGGGATGTAGCGGTTGACGTTGGCCTTGGCGGTGTAGGCGTTGGCGTCCACGGCCTGCACCTGGAGCAGCCGCACGACGAAGGCGAGCATCACGAGCGTGAGCGCGAGGCTCACCAGGCGCAGCCTCGGGCGCGGGTTGCGCAGCCGCGACGGCGGACGGCCCGAGCCTCCCGCTCCGCCCGAGCCGCCGCGTGGCCTGGGCGGCCGTGGCCGCCCGGAGCCCGGCCGCTCCGGGGTGCGGCGCCCCGCGGCGGGCGCCTTGGGTCGGGCGGGGCGCTCGCGCTCCGCCTCCCGCCGGTTGCCGGGCGCGCGCTCGGCCTCGGCTCGGCCCGCGTCGCGCCGGCGCGCGTCGCTCGGGCCGGGGCCCGCCGCGTTCGCGCCGGCGCCCTCGCGCCGCTGGCGCGCGCCCACGCGCTCGCCCCGCTCCCCGTCCGCGTACGGCGGCCGGGGGCGGGCTCGGCCGGGGGCCGCCGCGCGCTGCTCGCCGCCGGTGCGTTCCTCGTCCCGGGGCCGGACGACGCCGCGCGGCCGGCCCTCATCGCCCGGTCGCGGGGTGGCGGGCCGGCCGGCCGGGCCGTACGGGCCCCGCGCGCGCAGCCGCTCCGCGTCCCCCTGCGGGGCGCCGGCGGCCGGCGGGCGGACGCCGCGCGCGCCCGGGCGCGCCCCGGGCGCCTGGCCCGGCGCGCGCTCCGCGCGGCGCGGGGGCTCGCTGGCGTAGGGGCGTGCGCCGTCGCGTCGGGGCGCCGCGTCACGGGGGCCGAGTGGGCCGCGCGGGCCGCGCGGCGCGCCGTCCGCGCGGCGGGCCCGCTCGTCCGGTCCGCCGCGCTCGCGTGACACGCCCCGCTCGCGTGGGCCACCGCTCTCGCGCGGGCCGGCCCGCTCCGACCGCTCGTCCCTCGGGAGCGGGCGTCCGCGCCCCGCGCCGTCGGCCGGGCGTCCGTCGTCGCGCCGGGCGGCGCCGCGCGGGCGCGCGGGACCCGTGCCGCCGTCCGCTCGGCCCGGCTCGCGCGGGCCACCGGGCGCGCCCTGCGACCGGCGGGCCTCGCGTGCCGCGCGGCGCTCCTCCCACTCGCGCGCGCCCCGTGGGGGTCCGCCGTCGCGCGGCTCCCTCGGCGTCCGGTCACCGCCGGCGCCGCCGGCGCCACGACGGTCGCGGGGCGCGCGCCGGTCGCCCGGCTCGCGGGGGTCTCGCGGCTCCCGGCCGGTCATCCGCGGCCTCCGTCGTCGATGTGCGGCACAACGTCACCTGCCGAAGGTCGGGGTGGAGTTCGCTGGTGGAGCGGCGCCGGGCGCCGGTGGCTGGCCGACGGGCGCGGCGCCCGGGGCGGCGTGGCCGGTGGCGGGCGCGGTGGCCCCCGGGCCCACCGTGGGGCCGGAGGGGGTGGGCGTCGGGGTGCCGGGGAGGGACGAGGGGGCCGGGGCGACGGGGGCGGGTGCGGCCTCCGGCCGGCTGGGCGTCGTGGTGGTGCCCGGGCCGCGGGTGGGGCCGGACGGGGCGGGGGTCGGTGGGCTGGACGGCTGGAGCGCGGGCGGCAGCGCGGCCGTCGGGCCGCTCCGCGTCGTCGGCTCCTTCGTCGCCGGCGCCGGCACGCCGCGCACCGTGCCGTCCGGGTTCAGGAACGCGGGGCCGCCGCCCGGCACCAGGCCCAGCTCGCGGGCCCGCCGCTCCAGGGTGTTCGGCTGGGCGAGTTCGTCCACCTCTTGTTGCAACGCCTGCTGCTCGTCCGTCAGGTCGTCGGTCTGCCGCTCCAGTCGGCTCAGTTCGAAGGAGCCCTGGTTGAGCGAGGAGTTCAGCACCAGCAGCGTGATCAGCCCGGAGCCCAGGAGGACGACGACCAGCAGCACGAACGGGGCCCGCCGGGCCGAGCCCCGGCCCGTCGGCCGCAGTCGGACCAGCCGGTTCATCCGGCCGTCGCCGGTGCGCTGCCGCGGGCCGCTCACGGGGCCTCCTCGCGGATGCGCTGCGCACCTCGCAGTCGGGCCGGGGCGGCGCGCCGGTTCTCGGCCACCTCCTCCTCGGAGGGCAGCTCGGCCCCGCGCGTGAGGAGTTTGAGGCGCGGCTGGTACTGCTCGGGCACGACGGGCAGGCCGGGCGGCGCCGTGCTGGCGGCTCCGGCCGCGAACACCTGCTTGACCAGCCGGTCTTCGAGGGAGTGGTAGGCGAGTACGGCGATCCGGCCGCCCACGGCGAGGCGGGACACGGCGGCCGGGATGGCCCGTTCGACGCTCCGCAGCTCGCCGTTGACCTCGATGCGCAGCGCCTGGAAGGTGCGCTTGGCGGGGTTGCCGCCGGTGCGCTTGGCCGCCTGGGGCAGCGCTTCGCGGATCAACTCGACCAGCCGGGCGCTGTTGGTGAAGGGTTCCTTCGCGCGCTCGCGCACCACGGCCTCCACGATCTTGCGCGCGAACTTCTCCTCCCCGTACGTGCGCAGCACCCGCACCAGATCGCCCGGCGGGTAGGTATTGAGCACCTCGGCGGCGCTGATGCCGGTGCTCTGGTCCATCCGCATGTCGAGCGGGGCGTCCTGGGCGTAGGCGAAGCCACGGTCGGCCTCGTCCAACTGCATGGAGGACACGCCCAGGTCGAAGAGGACGCCCTGCACGCGCGGGACGCCCACCCGGTCGAGGACCTCGGGCAGTTCGTCGTAGACCGCGTGCACCAGGGTGGCGCGGTCGCCGTACGGGGCCAGCCGCTCGCCGGCGAGCCTGAGCGCGGCCGGGTCGCGGTCGAGCGCGATGAGCCGGGCGGCGGGGAAGGTAGTGAGCAGCGCCTCGCTGTGCCCGCCGAGCCCCAGCGTGCAGTCCACCACCACCGCCCCTGGTTCGGCGAGCGCCGGAGCGAGCAGATCCAGACAGCGCTGGAGCATCACGGGAACGTGGAGAGCGTTGCTGCTCATGCGCCCTTCCAGGGAGGGTGAGGGGGTCGCGTGCCGCCGGGTCCCCGCCCGCTCGCTGAAGGGGAAGCGGCCTACTGGCGCCGGGGAAGTGACGTCAGGCGGCCGGGAGCGGGAGGAGGCCGAGTGGCACGTACACGCCGCACACGCGGGAGGTTTGTCGATGTGAGAAGGGGAGCGCCACGTCTCCCACTTCGCGTCACTTTAGTCCACTCGTCCCTTCGGTCAACCAACTGGCCAGCGCGTCTCCCGCCTGTTCTTCGCCGCCTGATTCACCCGTCCGGCGCAGCCAACCACTCCCTGTGGGTTACCTCACATAGGGCCTGGTTGATCGGCTTTACCCCGCCCTCTCGCGGCATTTCGGGCCGGCGCCGGTTACGGTCGTGCCATGTCGACCTCTGCGCCCTCACCGCTGCCCCCTCCCCCGGACAGTGACAGTGCCGCCGTGGGTGCCGCCGTGGGAACGGTGACCGACGCCCTCGTCGCCGCCAACCAGCGCTACGCCGCCTCGTTCGCCGATCCCGGCATGGACGCCCGCCCGGTGCGCCGCGTCGCGGTCGTCGCCTGTATGGACGCCCGCGTCGACCTGCACGCGGCGCTGGGTCTCGAACTCGGTGACTGCCACACGATCCGCAACGCGGGCGGTGTGGTCACCGACGACATCATCCGCTCGCTGACGATCAGCCAGCGGGCGCTGGGCACCCGCAGCGTGGTGCTGATCCACCACACCGACTGCGGCCTGCTCAGCCTGACCGAGGACTTCCGGCACGAGATCGAGGAAGAGGTCGGCCAGCGCCCCGCGTGGGCGGTCGAGGCGTTCCGCGACCTGGACGCGGACGTACGGCAGTCGATGCAGCGGGTACGTACCTCGCCGTTCCTGCCGCACACCGACGACGTGCGCGGCTTCGTCTTCGACGTGACCACCGGGCTGCTGCGGGAGATCACCCCGCGCTCCTGAGCCAGCCGCCCGAGCCCGGCCGGCTGGGCGTCGCCCACCCGACCACCTCGTCGCGCGGGGAACCTGCGATCATGACGAGCCCGCCAGGCGACCGGGCCGCGCACGCCGCCCCGCCACGGGCGGCGATCGCGATGAGAGCACCACAACAGCACAGTCAAATCCGCCGCAACACCCCCGCGTCCGGCATTTCGCCCCGAGTTATCCACAGGCGAGTGACGGGGAGTGGCAAGGGCGGCAAGAATGCCTACGTGACATCACGCCCCGCCACCGTGGAGTGGTGTCGGTGTTTGGGGTGGGCCGGTCCACAGCGTGGACGCGGCTCGGGGAACGGGCCGAGGAGGGCCGGGTGACGACCTATGACGATCGAGCGAGCCTCAGTGATCTGACCGCCACAGCGGATCGAGTCCGCAGGTCGGTGGAGGAAGTGATCGAGGGCAAGCCCGAGGTCGTGCGCCTTTCGCTGACCGTGCTGCTCGCCGAGGGGCACCTACTGATCGAAGACGTGCCGGGCGTGGGCAAGACGATGCTCGCCAAGGCGCTCGCGCGCTCCATCGACTGCTCGGTGCGTCGCATCCAGTTCACCCCCGACCTGCTCCCGTCGGACATCACCGGGGTGAGCATCTACGACCAGCAGCGCAAGGAGTTCGAGTTCAAGCCGGGCGCGATCTTCGCGCAGATCGTCATCGGCGACGAGATCAACCGCGCCTCCCCCAAGACCCAGTCGGCCCTCCTCGAATCGATGGAGGAGCGGCAGGTCACCATGGACGGCGAGACGTACGAACTGCCGAGCCCCTTCATGGTCATCGCCACGCAGAACCCGGTCGAGATGGAGGGCACGTACCCCCTGCCGGAGGCGCAGCGGGACCGCTTCATGGCCCGGGTGTCGATCGGCTACCCGCACCCCGAGGCGGAGCTCCAGATGCTCGACGTGCACGGCGGCGTCTCCCCGCTGGACGACATGCGGCCGGTGGCGCACGCGCACGACATCGTCAAGCTGGTCGACGCGGTGCGCACGGTGCACGTGGCCGAGCCCGTGCGGCGCTATGCCGTGGAGCTCGTCGGCGCCACGCGACACCATCCGGAGCTGCGGCTGGGCGCGTCACCACGGGCCACGCTGCACCTGGTGCGCGCCGCGAAGGCAGCCGCGGCCCTCGCCGGCCGGGAGTACGTGCTCCCGGACGACGTGCAGGCCCTGGCCACCCCCGTGCTGGCGCACCGCCTGCTGCCCACGGCCCAGGCCCAGCTGGGCCGCCGTACCTCGGAGCAGGTCATAGGCGAGATACTGCACCGCACGCCGGTGCCCTCGCCGTACGGCCAGCAGCCTCCGGGCGCCCGGAGGGCGTGATGTCCGCCGGGGGGACGTCGGTGGACCGGGACCCCGGGCTGGGGGGTGTGCACGCGGCGCTCGCCGGGTTGACGACGCGCGGCAGGTCCTTCCTCGCCGCCGGCGTGGCCGCGGCGCTGTGCAGCTTCGTGCTCGGCCAGGCGGATCTGCTGCGCGTCGGGCTGCTGCTCATCGCGTTGCCGCTGGTCTGCGTGGCCGTGGTCTACCGCACCAGGTACCGGGTGGCCGGCAGCCGGCGGCTCGACCCGGGCCGGGTGCCGGCGGGCTCGGAGGCCAGGGTGCAGTTGCGGATCGACAACGTGTCCCGGCTGCCCACGGGCGTGCTCATGCTCCAGGACCGGGTGCCGTACGTGCTGGGCCCCAGGCCCCGCTTCGTCCTCGACCGCGTCGAGACGGGCGGTCGCCGCGAGGTCTCCTACCGGGTCCGCTCCGACCTGCGCGGGCGCTATCCGCTGGGGCCCCTGCAACTGCGGCTGACCGACCCGTTCGGCATGTGCGAGCTGACCCGCGCCTTCAGCGGCTACGACACGCTCACGGTGGTGCCGCGGGCCGAGCCCCTACCCCCCGTGCGACTGTCGGGCGAGGCCGCGGGGTACGGGGACGGCAGGCACCGCTCGCTGGCGCTGGCCGGCGAGGACGACGTGATTCCGCGCGGCTACCGGCACGGTGACGACCTGCGCCGGGTGCACTGGCGCTCCACCGCGCGCTACGGCGAGCTGATGGTGCGCCGCGAGGAGCAACCCCAGCGCGCCCGCTGCACGGTGCTGCTCGACACCCGCCGGGTGGCGCACCAGGGCGCGGGCCCCGACTCCCCCTTCGAGTGGGCCGTCTCCGGCGCGGCATCGGCCGCGGTGCACCTGCTGGAGCGGGGCTACTCGGTGCGGCTGCTCACCGACACCGGCAGCTCGGTGCCCGGCCACGACGGCGCCGGCGGCCACGCCAGCGCGCACGACTCGGCGGACGCGGCCGGACTGGTGTTGGACACCCTCTCGGTCGTGCGGCACTCGGACGGCGCCGGGTTCTCCCGCGCCCACGACGTGCTGCGCGGCGGCAACGAGGGCCTGCTCGTCGCCTTTCTCGGTGAGCTGGACGAGGAGCAGGCGTTGCTCGTCGCCAGGATGCGGCAGCGCAGCGGCGTGGCCGTGGCGTTCGTCCTCGACGGCGCCGCCTGGGCGCGGGGCGGGGCGTGGACGCGACCGCGGCACCTGGACGAGCGGCTGCGCCTGTTGCGGGACGCCGGCTGGGCGGCGCTGCCGGTCGCCCCCGGGACGCCGCTGCCCGAGCTGTGGCGGCAGGCGGATCAGTATCGAGCGCAGCACGGTGGCGTCACGGCGCCCGGCGCGGCGGACGGAGGCTGGGCATGAGTGGAAGCGCCCGGCTGGCGCTGTGTGCGACGCTGGCCACGCTGGCGGCGAGCTGTGCCCTGCTGCCGCTCGTGGACGGCTCCGGCTGGCTCCTGCAGGCGATGGTGCTGCTCGGCGTCCAGGCCGTGATCGGGGTGCTGGCCCGCCGGGTGCCGCTGGCCCGCCCGCTGACCATCGCGGCCCAGGCCCTGGCCGGGCTGCTCCTGCTGACCCTGGCCTTCGCGCGCGACCAGGCCGTCGCGGGCGTGCTGCCGACCCCCGCCGCCTTCCGCGAACTGGGCCGGCTGCTGAGCACGGGCGTCGACGACGTCGAGCGGTACGCCATCCCGGCGCCCAGCACCACCGGCATCGAGCTGCTCCTCATCGGCGGCGTGCTCGTGGTCGGCCTGGTGGTGGACGCGCTCGCGGTGACGTTCCGCAGCGCCGCCCCCGCCGGGCTGCCCCTGCTCGCCCTGTTCTCCATCGCGGCCGGCCTGTCCGACGGCGGCTCCGACTGGCTGTGGTTCCTGGCCGCCGGCGCCGGCTACCTGGTGCTCCTGCTGGCCGAGGGCCGCGACCGGCTGTCGCAGTGGGGCCGCGTCTTCACCGGCGGCACGGGCCCGCGCGGCCAGGGCCGGGCGTCCTCGGGCCTGGACGTGGGCAGCACCTCTCCCTCGCCGGTGCGCACGGGGCGCAGGATCGGCGTCCTCGCGCTCGGCATCGCGCTGGCCGTGCCGGCCGTGCTCCCGTCGCTGGACGGCGGGCTGCTCGACCAGCAGGCCGGCAACCGCACGCGGGGCAACGGCACCGGCGGCACGATCTCGGCCGTCGATCCCGCGGTGTCGCTGCGCGAGAGCCTCAACCAGCCGGAGGACAAGGAGGTGTTGCGCTACCGCACCTCCAGCCCCGAGACCCGGGACATGTACCTGCGCATCGTGGCGCTCGACAAGTTCGACGGCTCCTCGTGGAAGCCGTCCGAGCGCCCCGTGCAGGACATCCCCGACATCCTCCCCTCCCCCGCCGGACTGGGCCCCGACATCCGCACGAACCCGGTCGAGACCCAGCTCCAGGCGGCCGACTGGTACGCGCAGAACTGGCTCCCGATCCCCTACCCCGCCTCCGAGGTCCGCCTGGACGGGCGCTGGCGCTTCGAACCCGAGGGCCGCACCATCGTCGGTGACCGGGGACAGACCACGCGCGGCATCCAGTACGCGGTATCCAGCCTGGCCGTGGACCCCACCGCCGCCCAGCTCTCCCAGGCTCCGCCGCCACCCCCGGAGCTGCTCCGCGAATACACCCAGGTGCCCGACTCGCTGCCGTCGGTCGTGGCCCAGACGGCGGACAAGGTGACCCGGGGCGCGAGCAACGCCTACGAACAGGCCGTCAAGCTCCAGGACTGGTTCTCCCTCGAGGGCGGCTTCCGCTACGACACCCAGGTGGAGACCGGCAGCGGCAGCAAGGCCATCGCCCGCTTCCTGCGGGACCGGGAGGGCTTCTGCGTCCACTTCTCCTTCTCCATGGCGGCCATGGCCAGGACGCTGAACATCCCCGCGCGCGTCGCCGTCGGCTTCACCCCCGGCACCGCGCAGACCGACGGCTCCATGTCGGTGGGCCTGCGGGACGCGCACGCCTGGCCCGAGCTGTACTTCGAGGGCATCGGCTGGACGCGCTTCGAGCCCACCCCGAGCCGGGGTACGCAGCCCGACTACACCATCGAGGAGCTTCCCTCGGACGACGGCTCGGCCCAGCCGCTGCCGCAGCCGAGCCGTTCGACCGAGCCGTCCCCCCGTCCCTCGCCGTCGGAGAGTTGCACGGTCGACATGAAGCGGCTCGGCGAGTGCGGCGGGCCCGCCCCGAAGGAGCCGGACGAGGACGACAAGGACAGCGGGTTCCCCTGGGTCAGGGTCACGCTGATCGGCGGAGGTGCGCTGGCCGCCGTGGCCATCCCGCTGCTGCCGCTGCTCTGGCGGGTGCGGACACGGTCGCGGCGGCTGGGTGAGTCGGCCGGCCGCACCCCGGAGGCCGCCACCGCGCGCACGGTGGCCGCCTGGCAGGAGCTGCTGGACACCGGCTGGGACTACGGCATACCCCCCGACGACTCGCTGACCCCACGCAGGGCCGCGGCCCGCATCGTCGGCGTGGGCAAGCTGACTGGACCACCGGCGGAGGCCGCGCACCGCGTGGCGGCGGCGGTGGAGGAGACCTGGTACGCACCCCGGCCACGGCCGGCGGCGGGCCTGACGGAGGACGTACGACTCGTGGCGGCGGGGCTGCGCGAGGCGGCCACCAAGCCCGCGCGGCTGCGGGCCCTGTTGCTGCCCCGCTCGGCCTCGCGGATCACCGAGCAGGCCGCCCGGCGCTGGGCCGAAGTGCTCGACCGCTGGCGCACCTCCGCCTGGCAGCGCAGGCTCAGCAACCTGCGTTTCCCGAGCCGGCAGCGCGGCTGACGCGGGGCGCCCGGCGGGTGGTTCGCCGGCCGGGCGGCCCGGGGCCAACCCCGGCGGTTGGCTGTGGGTCGATCTGGCCGACTGGCCGGTTGGTGACTGACCCGCTGGTCGATTGGTCGATTGGTCGACTGCCGACGGGCCGGGTGGCTCGCGGACCCGCGAGGGGCGAGGGGCGCATGGGCCCCGGACATCGCTCGTGTCCGGGCGGTCCGCGCCCGGCCCGCCCACGTCCGTCCCCTCACCACGGCACCGCGGCGCGGCGGCACACGACGTGACACACGGCCTCCGCCCACCTGGCGTACGGCTCACAGGCGCGACCCGTCCCGGTGCGGCACCGCGGCGGAAGCCGGCGTCGCGGACAAGCCGCGCCGGCATGCGAAAGAGCTGTGGCGGAGCCGCCAACACGCGGTGCTCCGCCCACAGCTCTTCGCTGGTGAACGTGGTGTTCAGGGGTGCTGATCCGAGAGTCGGGTCGAAGGGCCCGACTCCGCGTCGGCGAGGGTTCGTCGTCCAGGACACCCGCGCCGTCGCGCTGACGGAGTGCGGTGAATCCCTAGTGACCCTGTTCGTCGCGGCGGCGCTGCCACCGCTCCTCGATGCGATTCATCATCGAACGACGCTGGTGACGGCTTGGCTTGCGCGGCGCCGCCGCCCCGCCACCACCCGTCGCCTGCGCCTGCTCGCCTGGCTTGGGCGCCTTGCGCCAGCCGGTCACGGCCAACACGGCACAGCCCAGCATGACGAGGAAGCCGACGACGCTGATCCAGATCTGCTGGGCGACCATCCCAGCCATAAGGAGCGCGATGCCCACCAGAAAACCCGCGACCGCCTGGTAGACCCGTCGCCGGGTGTACGTGCGCAGGCCGCTACCCTCAAGCGCTGTCGCGAACTTGGGATCTTCGGCGTACAGCGCTCGCTCCATCTGCTCGAGCATGCGCTGCTCGTGCTCCGAGAGCGGCACGGAGTCCTCCTACTCGTCGGTCGCGGGGGGCGACCGGGGTGCGACCCTTCCAGGATAGGCAGGGAATCGCCCCCGTGAAACCCGCCCCTCTGCGCCAATTCACCCACCAGAACCGCAGTGGTGCCTGATAGCTCTGAGACGTCCATTCCCCACCCACCGACCCGCCATGCCGGACCGTGTGCCTTCGATCATACGGGGGGAACGGGCTGATCGGGTGGCCTGTGGTCGACTGCACGCCGGTCCCACGGCCATTGCCACGCGCTAGCCCACGCGAGTGACGGATGGGGCTGTGCTCACCGCGGGATCACGGCCGCTCGGCCAGTACGTGCAACTGGGTGGCGACGGAGTGGAAGGCCGGCTGTTCCGCCGCCGCGGCCTCCAGCCGCAGCAGCGCGTCCATGGCGCCGGGCTCGGTGTCCACCAGGACCCCGGGGACCAGGTCGGCGAAGACGCGGACGCCGTGCACCGCGCCCACCCGCAGCCCGGCCGCCGTCACCAGGTCGGAGAGCTGGTCGGCCGTGAAGCGCCGCGGCACCGGGTCGCCCTCGCCCCAGCGGCCGGCCGGGTCGGTGAGCGCCTGCCGGGCCTCGGTGAAGTGCCCGGCCAGCGCGCGGGCGAGCACGGCGCCGCCGAGCCCGGCCGCGAGCAGGCTGAGCACGCCCGCGGGGCGGAGCGCGGCGACGGCGTTGCGCACGCCCTCGGCCGGGTCGTCCACGTACTCCAGGACGCCGTGGCAGAGCACCGCGTCGTAGCCGCCGCGCTCCACCACGTCGAACAGGCCGTGCGCGTCGCCCTGCACGCCGCGCACCCGGTCGGCCACGTCCGCCTCGGCGGCCCGGCGCTCCAGCGCGAACAGCGCGTTGGGGCTCGGGTCCACCACGGTCACCCGGTGCCCGAGCCGCGCGACGGGCACGGCGAAGTTGCCGGTCCCGCCGCCGGTGTCGAGTACGTCCAGGGCGTCGCGCGCACCATCGCCGCCCTGTTGCTCGGCCTTGACCCGGCGGTCCAGGGCGTCCTTGAGGACATCCCAGACCACGGCGGTACGGAGGGATGCGCGGGGGCGCAACGGGTCTGACACAGCGGGTGGCTCCTCGGCGCGGCGCCGACTCGGCCTGTGGCGGGGTCGGCGGGAAATGACGTCGTGAAGCCCCAGCCTATTGCCTCCGGCGCCGCGGCCGGCCGCGGCGGTGCGGTCAGCCGTGCGCCGCGTCGTCGCGTGGCGCCTGCCGGGGCAGCACGGGTTGCAGCACCAGCATGCGCTCGACGATGCGCAGGAACATGCTCGCGTCCCGGAGCAGGTCGTCCGCGTCGCGGTCGCTGGCCGCGCCGCGTATGCCTGCCTCGGCCCGGGCCCGGCGTGCGGCACCGGAGGCGAACAGCGCGCTCCACTCGGTCAGTTCCGGCGCGACTTCGGGCAGTACCTCCCAGGCGCTGCGGATGCGCTGCCGCCTTCGCGGGTTGGTCTCCGGGCGGCCGTGGACGGCGAGCACGGCGGCGGCCGTGCGCAGGGCGGCGAGGTGGGCGGTGGCGAACCGCTCGTTGGGCGCCGCCAGCGCGGCGGCCTCCTCCAGGCCCTGGTGGGCCTGGGTGAGCAGGTCGAGGGCCGCGGGCGGGGCCGTGGCCCGGCGGATGACGGGGTGGACATCGCTCGCGGGACCGGTCAACGAGGGGGCAGCGGCGGCACGGTGCCGTCGTGCGGCGGCGGTACTGGCCATGACGAACCTCCTGTCGTCGTCGGGCGGCCCGCCCGTGTGGTAAGAGGGCCGCCGTATGTGTCCATCGTGGGGCACACCACTGACAATCGGCGCTGACCTGCACGAACGCCCGATACGCGGGGGTCCGGCGGCTCCTGGTGGGTCCGGACGGCGCCGCCCTTCCCGAGTGCCGGCCCTCCCCTCCCGCCAGCCGGCCCGGGCGCCCTCGCCGGCCCCGCGCCTCCGCCCGCCCCGGCACCCACCGCATCGAGCCAATTCCGCGGCGACCCACCACCGCTCCCGCGCGCCTCCCCGCGCCCCCGCCCGCCTCCGAGCGCCACGCGCTCCCGTGTCCGGTGCCGCCCGACGCCGCCCCGTACCGCCACCGCACGAACCCCCGGGCCGTCCTCCCCCGCTCCCCCACCCGTCACCCGGGTGGTGTAGCGGCGCCCTCCGCGTGCATACTTTTTAGACTGACCAGTCAGAACAAAGGAGCCTCGTGTTGCGATCCCCTTGTCCTGCCGAGGAGGCTCACTCTCGGTCCGGGGCGGCCGTCACGGCCGAGGGGCTGGGCGTGCGCGGGCCGCGCGGTTGGGCCTTCCGCGACATCAACGTGGCGGCGGAGCCCGGCGCGCTGATCGCGATCACGGGCCCGTCCGGGTCCGGCCGCACCTGCCTGCTGCTCGCGCTCACCGGTCGGATGCGCGTCGCCGCCGGCCACGCGGAGGTGGGCGGCCACCGGTTGCCGCGCCAGATGACGGCCGTACGCCGCAGCACGGGGCTCGGCCCCGTACCGGGCGTGACCGATCTCGAACCGGCGCTCACCGTCGCCGAACACCTGCGGGAACGCGCCCTCCTCACGCGGCGGTTCGGCGGATCGCTGCGCGGCCTGTTCCGGCCGCGCTCCGCGCGTGCGGCCGAGTCGCGTGCGCGGATCGAGGACGCGCTCCACCGCTCCGGCCTGGACGTGGACGCGCTGCCCAAGGGCGCCCGGACCGCCGTGCGCGACCTGGAGCGCCTTGAGGCCCTGCGGCTCTCGGTGGCCCTCGCGCTCATCGGGGCCCCGCGCCTGTTGGCCGTCGACGACACGGACCTCAAGCTGTCGCCGGCCGACCGGGCGCGCGCCTGGTCGATGCTGCGCGGCATCGCGGAGGGCGGCACGACGGTCCTCGCGGTGTGCAGCGAGCCGCCGGCGGACGCCGTGGTGCTGTCGACCAGCTCGTACGACCGGCCGCGGACGGACGATCCGGCGCACGCGCGGGAGGAACAGGAGGAACAGGAGGAACGGGAGGAGGCCAGCGACGCCCCGGCGAGCGGGCCGGCCGCCCAGCGGCCCGCGCCGGCGGCCGGCGCGTCCGAGGCGGCGTCCGCGCCGCGCGGCGCGGACGGGGCCGGCGGGCAGCGCGACGGACGGAACGACAAGCAGCGCGACCAGCAGGGCAACGAGCAGGGCGACGGGCGGCACGACGCCCGCGAGCACGAGGGAGGGGCGTTCGATGCGATCGCCGAAGCTGGCCGCGCTTGAGCTGAAGCGGTTCGGCCGGGGGAGGCTGCCGCGCGCCGCGCTCGCCGCGATGACGCTGCTTCCCCTGCTGTACGGGGCGCTCTACCTGTGGTCCTTCTGGGACCCGTACCACCGCCTCGACAAGATCCCGGTCGCGCTCGTCAACGCGGACGAGGGCGCCTCGGTAGACGGTAAGAAGCGGGTGGTCGGCGACGACCTCGTGCGCGGGTTGCGGGACAGCGACACCTTCGACTGGCACGAGACCAGCGCCGAGCAGGCGCGCGAGGGGGTGGAGAACGGCACGTACTACCTGTCGCTGACCGTCCCCGCCGACTTCAGCGGCCAGCTCGCGTCCAGCTCCGGCGACGCCCCGGAGACCGGTGCGCTGAAGGTGCGCACCAACGACGCCAACAACTACATCGTGGGCCAGATCTCCCGCAGCGTCTTCTCCGAGGTGCGCGCCGCCGCCTCGGCCAAGGCGTCGCGCGGCTTCTACGACAAGATCTTCGTGAGCTTCTCCGACATCCACGGCAAGACGGAGGAGGCCGCCAAGGGCGCCGACAAGCTCGGCAAGGGCATCGGGGACGCGAAGAACGGGGCAGACAAGCTCCACAAGGGCCTCGACAAGGCCGAGAAGGGCAGCAGCTCCCTCAAGGGCGGCGTGACGAAGCTGCACTCCGGGGCCGGCCGCCTCAAGACGGGCGCGGGCGACGTGGCCGACGGCACCCAGCAGCTCGCCGACAAGGTCAACGGCGCCTACCGCGACAACGCGGAAGCCCGCGCCTTCCTCAAGGAGCACGGCAAGGACATCGGCGAGGCCGCCCGGCTCGTCGCCGACACCTCGCAGCGCGTCGGCGACAACCTCGACACGCTCCCCGAGTCCACCGGCACCGCGGCCCGCAAGGCCCGTACGGCGGCCGACGACCTCGCCACCGAGTACCGCGAGCAGTGCACGGACGCCGGGCCGCCCACGGGAGCGCCGAGCGGCGGCGCTCCCAGCCCCACCGCGAGCCCCACACCCCCGACGGCCACCACCCCCGACACGCCCGCCCCGGGCACCACTCCCACCACTCCCACCCAGCGCCCGGGCCCGCCCGGCACGCCGCCCGGCTCGGTGTGCGCCTCACTGGGCAACGCCGTGGACGCCGCGGAGCGCGCCGCCGACGTCGCGCGGGACCTCGACGCGCTGGTGCGCGGCAACACCAAGGGTCTGGACGAGCTGGCCCGGAACCTGGACGACGTGCACGGCAAGGCCGTCTGGCTGGCCGAGCGCGCCCCGCACCTGAGTCGGGACATCGACTCCGCCGTCGCCAAGATCAACGCGCTCAACGACGGCGCGCACCGGGTCGCCACCGGCGCCGTCGACCTGCACACCGGCCTCACCAGCGCCAAGAGCGGAGCCACCTCCCTGCACACCGGCGTCGACGACCTGTACACCGGCGCCGGCACCCTCGACGGTGGCCTGTTCAAGCTGGTGGACGGCTCCGAGAAGCTGTCCGGCGGCCTGCACGACGGCGTCCGGAAGATCCCCGACTACGACAAGGAGCAGCGGGACGCCCGTACCGAGGTGATGGCCGACCCCGTCCAACTCGCCTCCCAGTCGATGCACGCGGCACCGAACTACGGCACCGGCTTCGCGCCGTACTTCATCCCGCTCTCCCTGTGGGTCGGCGCGATGGTGGCGTACATGCTCATCCAGCCGCTGAACCGGCGTGCGCTGGCCGCCGGGGCCTCGCCCGTGCGGATCACGCTGGCGGGGTGGCTGCCGGTCGCGGCCGTCGGCGCCCTCCAGACGGCGGCGCTGATGGCCGTGTTGCACTGGGGGCTCGGCCTGGAGATGACCCGCGCCGCCGGCACCGTGGCCTTCCTGGCGCTGGTCACCTGTTGCTTCGCGGCGATCGTGCAGTGGCTGAACGCGCGCTTCGGGCCCGCCGGGCGCATCCTCGTCCTCGCGGTGCTGATGTTGCAGTTGACGTCGGCCGGCGGTACCTACCCGGTGCAGACGAGCCCGGCGTTCTTCAACGCGCTGCATCCGCTGCTCCCGATGAGCTACGTCGTGGAGGCGCTGCGCAGGTTGATCACCGGCGGTGGCCTGGGGCCGGTGTGGCAGGGCAGCCTGGTGTTGCTCGCCTTCACCGTCGGCGCGCTCGCGCTGACCACTCTCACGGCCCGGCGCAAGCAGGTGTGGACCATCGACCGGCTGCATCCGGAGCTCACTCTGTGAACGGCGCGAGCCGGCCGACCCCGCCGACGGGCAGAATCGGGGGCATGAACACCAGTGCCGCGTCCGCCCCGAAGACGCCCCCGGGGCCACCCGCCGACAAGCGCCGCGAGGGCACGCGGCGCAGGCTCTTCGAGGCGGCGGTCACGCTCATCGCGGAGCAGGGCTTCTCCTCCACCACGGTGGAGGAGATCGCCGAGCGCGCCGGGGTCGCCAAGGGCACCGTCTACTACAACTTCGCCAGCAAGTCGGTGCTCTTCGAGGAGTTGTTGCGGCACGGCATCGAGCTGCTGCGGGACGCGTTGCAGGAGGCCGCCGACACGGTGGCCGCCCGCGGCGGCGGCAGCGTGGACGCGCTGGACGCCATGATCCGCTCCGGGCTCGCCTTCATCGACCGCTACCCGGCGCTGACCCAGCTCTACGCGGCCGAGCTGTGGCGCACGAACCGAGCCTGGCAGTCGACCCTGATGGTGGTGCGCGCCCAGGTGCTCGCCGTCATCGAGGCCGTCCTGCGGGACGGCGTGGCCAGGGACGAGCTGAGCGCCGAGATCGACATCGGGCTGACGGCGTCAGCCCTGTTCGGGATGGTGTTGGTGGCCGGGGTCGACTGGAAGTCGTACCAGCCGCAGCGCAGCATCGACGACGTGCACGCCGCGCTGTCGCTGCTGGTCCAGGGCCGGGTGGGTGGCACCAGGGCCCCGGGCCCGGCCGCGTAGCGGGACGGGCGGCGGGCCGGGCTGCTGGGCGGGGCCTGGGCCGGCGGGTGCGCCGGCGCCGCGCGCCCCGGAGCGCACGCGAAGGCGCTGTCCTGGCGTCGATCGATCCCCCTCGACCGACCCCAGAACAGCGCCTCCCCCGTACTCCCCCGTTGCTCCCCCGTACCCCCGTTCCCCCCGTGTCCGGCGGCCCCGAGGGGCCGCCGCGTCGCGGTGGTCCCCCGAGCCAACCCGCCCCCCGTGCTCGGCAGGGTCGCCGCGCCCTCCGCCGCCCCGTGTCGGCGGTGTGACGCCAGCGTCCCTGCCGCGGCCCTCACTCTTCCGTCTCCGCAGGTGGAGCCCCATCCGCGCACCTACTCATCTGGGTGACTGAGTACGTGTACCTACCGCGTGAGTGGCCGCGCCCAGGTCGGGGCCGGTCGGCGGCGTTGTCAGAGGGGGCGGATAAAGTCGCGGGCATGGCACGGATTGCGGTGATCGGCGCCGGGATGGGCGCGATGGCAGCCGCCGCCAGGCTGGCCGTCGCGGGCCACCGGGTGGCGGTGTACGAGCGCGGCGCGACGCACGGCGGCGGCGTGGGGCGGCTTGAGCGGGACGGCTTCGCCTTCGACACCGGCCCCGGCCTGCTGCACCTGCCCGCCGTCTACCGCGACCTGTTCGTCAAGACCGGCAAGGAGCCGCTGGAGCGGTGCGTCGAGCTGCGCCAGGTCGATCCGGCCGGCGCCCACGTCTTCCCCGACGGCACCACGGTCACGCTGCCCAACGCGTCCCGGGCCGGCGTGGTCAGCGCGCTGGACGCCGCGTTCGGCGCCGGGTCGGGCGAGCGGTGGAGCGATCTGATCAACCGCGCGCGCGAGGTCTGGGACGCCACCCGGCGCCCGCTGCTTGAGGAGCCGCTGCGCGCCGACCGGGCCGCGCTGGCCGACGACCCGTATCCGGCGCTGCGGCGCGGCTGGTTCCAGCGCGGCCCGGCCCCGCTGGCCAAGGTCGCCCGGCGCGAGCTGGCCGACCCCCGGCTGGCCGCGCTCCTGGAGAGCCAGGCCCTGGCGTACGGCCTCGATCCGCGCGCGGCGCCGGCCAGCGCGAGCGTGCTCGCCTACCTGGAGCAGACCTTCGGGAGTTGGTACGCGCGGGGTGGGATGCGCGCGCTGGCCGACGCGCTCCACGCACGCTGCCTGGCACGCAGGGTGGAGTTCACCTTCGGCGCGGAGGTCACGGCCGTGCTCGCCAAGGACGGTCGTGCCGCGGGCGTCGAGTTGGCGGACGGCACCACGGTCGCCGCCGACGCGGTGGTCGCCGGCGTGAGCCCGGAGCAACTGGCGCGCCTGCTCCCGCCGGAGGCCGCCGTCGCCGGCTCGGCGCCGGCCGCGGCGGGCGGCGAGGAGAGCGGGCCGCAGGCGCCGCTCGGCCGGTTCTCCGTGCTGCTGGCGCTGCGTGGCGCCCGCCCCATCGACGCGCCGCACCGCACGGTGGTGCACCCGGCGGACCCCGACGCGGAGTACGCGGAGTTGTTCCCGACCCGTCCCGGCCGGCGGCGGGCGGCGGCTCCGGTGCCCGGCCCGGGGGTGGCCACGGCGCCGACGGTGACGGTGTCGCGGCCCGACGACCCCGAGTTGGTGCCGGACGGCGACCACGAGGCGGTGACGCTCACGGCCGCCGCGCGCCCGCACACGGCGGTGGACTGGGCCGACGCGGAGTTGGCCGAGCGGTCGGCGGACCGGCTGGTCGCGGCGGCCGAGGCGGCCGTACCGGACCTGCGGGACCGACTGCTGTGGCGCGAGATACGCACGCCGTACGACACGGCACGGGACACGGGCGTCGCCACCGGCAGCGTGCCGGTCCCCGCGCTCGCGGGGGCCGGCGGCCGGTACCTGGCCCCGGCCAACCCGGGCCAACTGCCCGGGCTGTACCGGGTGGGCGGCTGGTCGCACCCGGGCGGCGGCCTCGCGCACGCGGGCATGTCGGGCGCCATGGTGGCCGGGCTCATCGTCGACGGCGCGGACTGGCGCGGCTCCCAGTAACCACCCCACCCGAGGGCCGGCTCCCTGCCACGGCCGGGCCGCCGCGCCGTCCGGCGCGCGGCCGTCGCCCAGCGCGCGGCGGTTTCGTACGCGGCGGGCCCGCACGCGCCGACTGCCGCCCGGTAGCCGGCGCCTGGACAGCGGCGCGTTCCCCGTCCCGCGCCCGCGATCCGGCGGTCGCGGGCGGCGTCGGGAGCGGTGCGGTGCGGCGGTGTCAGTAGCGGTACTGGCCGTCCGGGTCGTGGTGGCCCGGGTAGTACGGGTCGGGCTCGCCGGGGGGCGGGGCGACCGGCGGCGTCTCGCCGTCGCGCTGCTGCGGGACCCACGCGCCCTCGGGCGGCGCCTGCGGGGAGAACTGCTGCGGCACGCCGTAGCCGGGCGCGGGGTAGCCGGCCGGGTCGTATCCGTCGTTGCCGAGGCCGCCCGGGTCGTAGCCCGTGCCGTAGCCGCCGGCGGCCTCGCCCGGGAAGCTCGCGGGTGCGGAGTAGCCCGCGGCCGGGTCGTAGCCGCCCGGGGCGTAGTCGTGCGGGGCGAGGTCACCCGCGGCGAAGCCGGTCGGGGCGAAGGCGTTCGGGGCGGCGGCGGGCTGGCCGTAGGGGTCGTGCGGGGCCTGGCCGTAACCGCCCTGGTCGTACGGGCCCGGCGCGCCGAGGGGGTCCGGGCCGTAGCCACCCAGCGGGTCGCCGGTGTGGGCGTAGGGGTCGTCGGCGGGCGGGGGCGACGGGGTGCCGTAGGGCTGCTCGGGGTAGCCGGCGTACGGGTCCGCGGCGTAGCCGTCGTAGCCGCCGGGCGGGTAGCCGTGCTGGCCGTCGCCGGCGCCCTGGCCGTCGTAGGCCGCGTACGCCTCGTACCCGCTCGCACCGCCAGGACCGGCGGCGGCGCCGACGTCGCCGGCGGGGGGCGGGCCGCTCGGCGCCGCGGCGAACGGGGTGTCGGCGGAGTCCGTGCGGTATATGCCGTAGCCGTCGGTGTCGTCGGGCAGCGGTTCCGGCTGGTAGGTCGGCGGGACGGGCGCCTCGGCGGGAGCCGGCGGGGTCTCCGGCTCGGCCTGGAGGTCGGAGACGCGCAGCGTCGGCTCGGCCGCGGGGGCGCCGCCGCGGCGGCGCCCCTTCCCGCCGCCGGTGGCGCGCCCCGCGCCGCCCGGGCCGCGCAGCGACCAGCCGGTGGCGAAGCCGCGCCGGAAGGAGAGCGTGACGTAGGTCTGGCCGACCGCGAAGGCCGCCGTACCCGCGCCGATCAGCGGCACCGATCCGAGGACGACGCCGAGCACGACGCCGAGGAAGCCGGTGAAGGCCAGCAGTCTCCAGCGCAGTCGCGCCTTGTGCTGCAACAGCACCTCGCCGAGCAGCCACAGGGCGACGATGCCGAACGCACAGTAGAGGACCGCCATGCCCATGTACGCCCCTCTCATCCGGCCGCCGGTGCGCGGCCGTCACCGCGGTCAGGGCCGTTGGTGCAGCCCCAGGTTCTCGTAGATTTCCAACGTCGCCGTGGAGTGGTTCAGGGTGATGAAGTGCAGCCCGGGGATCTCCTCGGCCATCAACCGCGCGCACAGTTCGGTGGCGTAGTCGATTCCGATTGAGCGTACAGCCGCCGGATCGTCCTTGACCGCCAGGATGCGCGAGGCGAGTTCGGGCGGGAACGCGGCGTTGCTCAACTGCGCGAACCGCTCGATCTGGCGGACGTTGGTGACCGGCATGATCTCCGGAATGATCGGCGTGGGGCAACCGGCCGCCGCGACCCGGTCCCGCAGGCGCAGGTAGTCCTCCGGGTAGAAGAACATCTGGGTGATCGCGAAGTCGGCGCCCGCGCGGCACTTGTTGATGAAGTGCCGGATGTCGGTCTCCCAGTCCTCGGAGCGCGGGTGCATCTCCGGGAAGGCCGCGACGCCGACGCAGAAGTCGCCGGACTCCTTGATCAGCTCGACGAGTTCGGCGGCGTACGAGACGCCCTCGGGGTGGCGCACCCACTCGCCCATCGGGTCGCCTGGCGGGTCGCCGCGGACCGCCAGCATGTTGCGGATGCCCGCGTCGGCGTACTGGCCGATGACGTTGCGCAACTCGGTCAGCGAGTGGTTCACGGCCGTGAGGTGGGCGACCGGGGTGAGGGTGGTGTCGGTGGCGATCCGCTCGGTGGCGCGGACGGTGCCCTCGCGCGAGGAGCCGCCCGCGCCGTACGTCACGGACACGAAGGTGGGAGCGACGGCCTCAATGCGGCGAATGGCATTCCACAGGGTCCGCTCGCCCTTCTCCGTCTTCGGGGCCGCGAACTCGAACGAATACGACTGTTCACCGGATGCGAGGAGTTCGCGCACCGTGCGGGCGTGATCGGTCCGGGTGGATGCTGTGCCAAGGGCCATACCAGCAGGTTATCGAGCCGCGCCCGAGGCCCCCAACCATCCGCTGCGTTATGCCCGAATAGCGCGGATCGCTCCAGGGTTTTCGGACACCGGCCCGGTCGCGGGCGGGCCGCTCCGGGCGGCTACGCCGCGCGCTCCCGCACCCGCTTGGCCAGGTGGGCGGTGGCCTCGGCCGGGTCCGTGGCCTCGGTGATGGCGCGCACCACCACGACCCGGCGGGCCCCGGCGTCCAGGACCTCGTCCAGGTTGCCGGCGTCGATGCCGCCGATGGCGAACCACGGACGGTCGGAGTCGAGCGACGCCGCGTACCGCACGAGGTCGAGCCCGGGGGCGTGCCGGCCCGGCTTGGTCGGGGTCGGCCAGCAGGGGCCGGTGCAGTAGTAGTCCACGCCGGGCTCGACGGAGGCGGCACGGGCCTCGGCCTCCGCGTGGGTCGACCGCCCGATCAGCACCTCGTCGCCGAGGATGGCGCGGGCGGCGGGCACCGGCAGGTCGCCCTGGCCCAGGTGCAGCACGTGGGCTCCCGGCTGGTGGGCGCCACGGGTGGCGAAGGCGACGTCCGCGCGGTCGTTGACGGCCAGCAGCGCGCCGTGCCTGCGGCACGCCTCGGCGAAGACGGCGAGGTGGTCGAGTTCCTCGGCCGCCTCCATGCCCTTGTCGCGCAACTGCACGATGTCCACGCCGGCGGCGAGCACCGCGTCCAGGAACTCCGGCAGGTCTCCCTGGCGCTTGCGGGCGTCGGTGCACAGGTACAGCCGGGCGTCGGCGAGTTGCTCGCGCGCGGCGGCTGCGGTGACTGCGGCGGCCATGGGATGGCCTCCCCCCAGATCAGCGGCGTACGGGCCGGGCGCGGGGTCGCCGGCCCGGCCCGTACGCCGGACGGTTACGTGCTGTGGGCACTACGAAACGGATCGCGAAGCGGGTCGCGCGGGATCGCGCGTGCCCGGGCGCCGTGGGCCGGTGGCCCGCGACGGCGCCCCGGCACCGCGTGTCCGCCCTACACCGCGAGCGCCTGCGCCCGGCGCTTCACCTCCGTGCCGCGGTTCTCGCGGAGCGCCTGCGCTGGGGTGCCGGGGAGTGTCGGGTCCGCAGTGAACAGCCACTCCAGCATCTCTTCGTCGGTGAAGCCGTCGTCCCGCAGCAGCGTCAGGGTGCCTACCAGGCCCTTGACGATGCGGCCGTCGCCGATGAACTCGGCTGGCACGTGGAGCGCCCGGTTCTCGCCACGGCGCACCGCGATCAACTGGCCCTCCTTGACCAACTGCCGCACCCGGGTTACCTCGACGTCGAGCAGTTCGGCGATGTCGGGGAGGGTGAGCCAGGCAGGGACGAGAGCATCGGTCTTTGCGTCAATCTCGGTCACGGGACAAGCCTGCCATCTGGGACTGACACTCGGTAGCCGAAAGCGGCCGGCTTTCTCCCCCTCACGCCCCTCCCACCCGCTCTGACCAGCGGGTTTACGCTGAGAAGCGATCCGTGACGGCCACCGGACGACACCGCCGTCGGACCCCCCTCCGACCGGGTCGCGGCCGGCGCGGGTGCCCGTCCGCCGCGCCGCGTACGCGCCAGGCGACCACCCCGCCCGGCCCGTGCGGCAGCCGCCCGCGGGGCGCGGCGGGCCCCGCGCGGCGCGCCCGGAAGCCCCGGCCGTCGTCGCCGCCGCCCCGCCGTGGCCCGCGCGTCAGCGGACGGCGGACTTGAGCGGCACCGACGGGTCGGCCGCGCGGGCCTCGTCCAGATGGGCGCCCTGCTCGATCAGCTTGCGGCCCTGCGTCAGGTCACGCGGGCGGCCCACCGCCAACAGGGCGATCAGGGCACCGTCGCGCAACCAGCACACGCTCCAGGCGGCACTCGTCGGGTCGCCGCGCCAGACCATCGCGTCCGCGGCCGTGTGGTGCCCGGCGTACTGCACGAACCGGCCGAACTGCTCGGACCAGAAGTACGGCACCGGGTCGTAGACCGGCCCCGTGAAGTGCGCGGCGTCGCCGCCGACGATGTGGGCCGCGACCGTGCGCGGGCCCTGGAGCGCGTTGTCCCAGTGGTGCACGAGCAGCCGCTGGCCGTAGCGGGCCGAGGGGAAGGAGACGCAGTCGCCGACCGCGTACACGTCAGGGGCCGAGGTGCGCAGCGCGCCGTCGGCCCGCACGGAGCCGTCGGGCCCGAGGGCGATGCCCGAGTCCGCCAGCCAGCCCGTCGCGGGCCTGGCCCCGATGCCGACCACCACGGCGGCGGCCGGCAGCCGGGTGCCGTCGGCGAGCGAGACGGCCCCCGGCTCCACCGCCGCGACCCGCGCCCCGGTGCGCAGCACGGCCCCGCTGTCCGCGTACCAGCCGACCATGTGCGCCGCCACCTCGGCCGGCAGCGCGCCCGCCAGCGGGCGGTCCGCGGCCTCGACGACCGTGACCGCGCAGCCCGCCTCGCGGGCTGCGGTCGCGAACTCGGCGCCGATCCAGCCGGCCCCGACGACCACGATGTCGTGCTGGCCGGCGAGCACCGGTTGCAGCCGCTCCGCGTCGTCCAGGGTGCGCAGCAGGTGCACCCCGGGCACGCCCTCGCTGCCGGGCAGCGCGATCGGCTCGGCGCCGGTGGCGATCACGAGGTGCGCGTACGGCACCGGGCCCGCGTCGGTGTGCACGAGGCGCTCGGCCGGTCGCACGCCGGACACCCGGCGCCCGAGGTGCAGGTCGATGCCGAGCGCGGCGAAGTCCACGTCGAAGGCCGACCCCTCGGCCTTGCCGAGCAGCACCGCCTTGGACAGCGGCGGCCGGTCGTAGGGCTGGTGGGGCTCGGCCCCGAGCAGCGTGATGGTGCCGGGCCAACCCTGTTCACGCAGGGCGACCGCGGTCTGTACCCCGGCCATGCCGGCCCCGACGATCACGACCCTGCGGTCGTCGCCGCTCGGGCCACCGGTCACGGCGCGGCCCAGGCCGCCGTTGCGTGTCTCCTCGGTGTCCTCGCTCACGCGATCACTGTAGGACGACGCGTGTCGCGGGCCGCAGCGCCGTGCGGGGAGATCTCCGACACAAGGTCACCCGCCGTGACACCGCGCGCCCGCGTCCCGGGCCCGGGTCGGTGGCCTGACCACGGATGCCGGCCCCGCTCCGTTTCGGGGCCGCGGGGGGCGTACTAGGGTGGCGGGTGCACACCACTCGCGGGAGCCCGGACGCACCGGGCTGAGAGGGGGGCTGGCGGCCCCCGACCGTACGAACCTGATCCGGGTCATTCCGGCGAAGGGAGGGGCTGGACGCCCATGCACGCGTCTGCCGAAGACGGGGCCACCGCGACCGCGCCCCCGCACCACGACGACCCACACCGTCCCCCGCTCGGGGCGCGCCCCGACGCCGCGCGCCCCGACGACCCGGCCGTGGCCACGCGGCGGCCCACACCGGACGGCGCGGCGGCCACGACCGGCGCCACGCCCCGCGCGGACGGCCCGCCGCCCACCACCGCCGCGCCCGCGCCCGGCAGCGTCGCCGAGCACCGGCCCGACGGGGCCGGGGCCGCGGCCTCCGACGTCCGGTGTGACGTGCTGGTCATCGGCGGCGGCATCATCGGCCTGGTCACCGCGTGGCGCGCCGCCCAGCGCGGGCTGCGCACCGTGCTGGCCGACCCGGCGCCCGGTGGCGGGGCCGCCCAGGTCGCGGCGGGCATGCTGGCCGCCGTCACCGAGACGCACTTCGGCGAGGAGACGCTGCTCGGCCTGAACCTGGCGTCGGCGCGCCGCTACCCCGACTTCGCCGCCGAGCTGACGGAGGCGAGCGGCCAGCCCACCGGCTACCGCGCCTGCGGCACCCTCGCCGTCGCGCTCGACAGCGACGACCGCGCCCAGCTCCGCGACCTGCACGCCCTCCAGCAGCGCTGCGGGCTCGACGCGCGGTGGCTGACCGGGCGCGAGTGCCGGCGCCTGGAGCCGCTGCTCGCGCCCGGCGTGCGCGGTGGCGTATGGGTCGAGGGCGACCACCAGATCGACCCCCGGCTGCTCGCCGCCGCCCTGCTGACCGCCTGCCGGCGCGCCGGGGTCACCTTCCGGCACTCCTGGGCGCGGCGGCTGACGCTGGCCGGCGCCGGGGACACCCGGGAGGCCGCGGAGCACGCCGACGGCCGGCGCGCGACCGGTGCCGTGCTGGCCGACGGCGCCCGGGTCGCCGCGGGTCAGGTGGTCCTCGCGGGCGGCAGCCTCAGCGGCCGGCTCGCCGGGTTGCCCGCCGACGTGGTGCCGCCGGTGCGGCCGGTCAAGGGGCAGTTGCTGCGGCTGCGGGTGCCGGCCCCGCTGGCCGCCGCGGGCCCGTTCCTGTCCCGCACCGTACGGGCCGTGGTGCGCGGCGGGCAGATCTACCTGGTGCCCCGGGCGAACGGCGAGCTGATCGTCGGGGCGACCACCGAGGAACTCGGCTGGGACACCACCGTCACCGCGGGCGGCCTGTACGAGCTGCTGCGGGACGCCCACGAGGTGCTGCCGGGCGTCACGGAGCTGGAGCTCGTCGAGACGCTGGCCGGGCTGCGCCCCGGCTCGCCCGACAACGCGCCGCTGCTCGGCCCGAGCCGACTGCCCGGCCTGGTCCTGGCCACCGGCCACCACCGCAACGGCGTGCTGCTCACCCCGGTGACCGGCGACGTCCTGGCCGACGTGCTGACCACCGGCGAACTGCCCCCACACGCCCGCCCGTTCACGCCCCTGCGCTTCTCACCAGCACCAGCACCCGCACCCGCATCAGCACCGGCGCCAGCGACCGCGCCGGCACGCGCGACGGCCAACGGCGCCCGCACGCCGCCGCCGTACGACACGTCACGGCCGTACGACACGTCACCGCCGTACGACACGTCACCGGTCGCGCCCGCCGGGCCCGCGCCGGTCCCGGCGTCCGACCGGCCCGCCCCGGCCACTCGGCCGACCGACGCACCCCAGGAGCCGTAAGCCATGACCGTCTCCCCTCCCGTCACCCTCACCGTCTCCGTCAACGGCGAGCCCCGGCAGGTGCCGGACGGCACCACGCTCGACCAGCTCGTCGCCACGCTCACCACCGCGCCGGGCGGCGTCGCCGCCGCCGTCAACGAGGCGGTCGTCCCGCGCGGGCAGTGGCCCGCCACCGCGCTGTCCGCCGAGGACCGCGTCGAGGTGCTCACCGCCGTACAGGGAGGCTGATCCGTCCCTCATGTCCCACCCCGCACTCGACCACCACCACTCCCCCGGCACCCCGTCCGACCCGCCCGTGGGCGCGGACGGGGCGCCCGCGCCCGGCTTCCTGCCCAGCGCGGACCCGCTGACCATCGGTGACCGGGAGTTCGCCTCCCGGCTGATCATGGGCACCGGCGGCGCGCCCAGCCTGGAGATCCTGGAGCGCGCGCTCATCGCCTCCGGCACCCAGCTCACGACCGTCGCCATGCGCCGTCTCAACCCGCGCGTGCAGGGCTCGGTCCTGTCCGTACTCGACCGGCTCGGCATCCAGGTGCTGCCGAACACCGCGGGCTGCTTCACCGCGGGCGAGGCCGTGCTCACCGCCCGGCTGGCGCGCGAGGCGCTGGGCACGGACTGGGTCAAGCTGGAGGTGGTGGCCGACGAGCGCACGCTGTTGCCGGACCCCATCGAGCTGCTTGACGCGGCCGAGACGCTGGTGGACGACGGGTTCACGGTGCTGCCGTACACCAACGACGACCCGGTGCTCGCGCAGAAGCTGGAGGACGTCGGCTGCGCGGCGATCATGCCACTCGGCTCCCCCATCGGCTCCGGGCTCGGCATCCGCAACCCGCACAACTTCCAGCTCATCGCCGAGCGGGCGCGGGTGCCGGTCATCCTCGACGCCGGTGCCGGCACCGCGTCCGACGTCGCGCTCGCGATGGAGCTGGGCTGCGCCGCGGTCATGCTCGCCTCGGCCGTGACGCGCGCGCAGGAGCCCGAGCTGATGGCCGAGGCGATGCGGTACGCGGTCTCGGCGGGCCGTCTCGCCAGCCGCGCGGGCCGCATCCCGCGCCGGCACTTCGCGCTGGCCTCCTCGCCCGAGGAGGGCAGGGCGCACCTCGACCCGGAGCGGCCCGCGTTCGAATAGCCACACCCAAGGGGCGCCGGCGGCGGCCCGGGGCCGGCCGGTCGCGCGGGGGGCCGGCCGGCGGCCCGGGCAGGCGGGGCGGCCGGCCGCAGGACCGGGTGGGCGGTTCGCACGGGAGTGCCACCCTCCGGTCACCGTTCGGCTTCAGTCGCGGCCGGCGCCACCGCTGGTGAGTCCGGGTGTCGGGCACGGCTCGTAGACTCCTCTGTCGTGGATACGACCCTGCAGGACCCGCTCGTCGGGCAGGTACTCGACGGCCGCTACCGGATCGAGGCGCGGATCGCCATCGGCGGTATGGCGACGGTCTACCGGGCCGTCGACACCCGACTCGACCGCGTGCTCGCGCTCAAGGTGATGCACCCGACGCTGGCCACCGACGACGCGTTCGTCGAACGGTTCATCCGCGAGGCCAAGTCCGTGGCCCGGCTCGACCACCCCAACGTGGTGGGCGTGTTCGACCAGGGCACGGACGGCACGTACGTCTACCTCGCGATGGAGTACGTGGCCGGCTGCACGCTGCGCGACGTGCTGCGCGAGCGCGGGGCGCTGCAGCCGCGCATCGCCCTGGACGTGGCGGAGCCGGTGCTCGCCGCGCTGGGCGCGGCCCACCTGGCCGGCCTCGTGCACCGCGACATGAAGCCGGAGAACGTGCTGATCGGCGACGACGGCCGGGTCAAGGTCGCCGACTTCGGGCTGGTGCGGACGGTGGACGCGGCGACCAACACCTCCACCGGCGCCGTCCTCGGCACCGTCTCCTACCTGGCGCCCGAGCAGATCGAGCACGGCACGGCCGACACCAGGGCGGACGTGTACGCCTGCGGCGTGGTCCTGTACGAGATGCTCACCGGCGCGAAGCCGCACACCGGCACCACCCCGGCCCAGGTGCTCTACCAGCAGTTGCACGAGGACGTCCCGGCGCCCTCGCGCAGCGTGCCGGGGCTCGCGCCCGCGCTGGACGACCTGGTGGCCGAGGCGACCGCCCGCGACCCCGAGCAACGCCCGGCCGGCGCCGTGGAACTCCTCGGCCGGCTGCGCACCGCCCGCTCGGGCCTGACCGACGCGCAGCTCGACGTGGCCCCGCCGCGGGCCAAGGCCGGCACGCTCGGCGCCCCGGTGCCGCGCTCCGGCAGCGGCCCCGACGACCGTACGAGCGTGATCCCACGGGTCGCCGCGGCGCGCGCCTCGGCCACCCGGCGGCAGCCGGCGCCGAGCCCCGCGGCCGGTGGCGCGGCGGCGGAGGACGAGCTGAACCGCACCAGCGTGCTGCGCCCGCGGCTGCTGGCCGAGCGCCCCGTCAACGACGACCCGCCACCGCAGCCCGTCCGCCGGCGCCCCGGCGGGCTGCGCATGCCGCGCCGTCCGGTGCTCACCGCGGTGACGGCGCTGCTGCTGGTCTTCGGCGTCGGGCTCGGCATCTGGTACATCAACTCCGGCCAGTTCACGCACGTGCCCGCCGTGCTGAGCATGAAGCAGGCCGAGGCCGAGAAGAAGGTCCGGGACGCGGGGCTCGACGTCAAGATCAAGCACGGCTTCAGCGACGTCGTGGAGAAGGGCCGGGTGATCTCCACCCACCCCGAGAGCAACGCCCGCATCCGCAACACCGGAACGGTCACGCTCACGGTCTCACGCGGCACGGAGATGGCCGAGGTGCCGAACGTGGCGGGCATGTCGCTGCGGGACGCCAAGAAGAAGATCGAGGATGCCGGGCTCAGTCTCGGCAAGGTGACCAAGCGGTTCAGCGAGGAGACCCCGCGGGGCGACGTGCTGGGCTCCGAGCCGGCGGCCGGTACGGAGCGGCGCCCGGACTCGGCCGTGGCGGTCACCGTGAGCAAGGGCGCCCCCATCGACCTGCCGGACGTCGTCGGCGACGCGCTCGACGACGCCGAGAGCGAGCTGCGGGACGCCGGCCTCGACGTGAGGATCGCCGAGCCGGTCTTCTCGGACGAGGACAAGGACACCGTCGCGCTGCAGAACCCGCCCGAGGGGTCGCGCGTGGCCGAGGGCGACACGATCACCCTGACGCCGTCCAAGGGCAAGGAGATGATCGAGGTACCGCACGTCGAGGGCAACCACCTGGACGACGCCAAGCGGAAGCTGGAGGACGCGGGCTTCAAGGTCGGCGTCAACCGCTTCTTCTTCGGCGACACGGTCTTCGACCAGTCGGTCGACGGCGGCGACGAGGCGCCGAAGGGCAGCAAGATCACCCTGCGGGTGCGCTGACCCGACGCCGCCGCGCCCGCCCTCGGGCGTGCTGGCCCCCGTCGCGCCGGGGGGCCAGCCCGCCCGGGGCGGCGGGGGTGGCCGACGCCACCCGGGCCGGCGCTCCGGACGGGGTGGCCGGCTGGCACCCTTGGTGCGTGAGCACGTCTGCCATCCGCACCCGCAACCCCATCGGCGGCCACGTACCCGTGGCCGGAGGGCTCGCCTCCGTCGGTCTGTCCTACGCCCGCGACCTCGGCGCCGAGAGTCTCCAGGTCTTCGTCGCCAACCCGCGCGGCTGGGCCACGCCGGCCGGCAACCCGCGCCAGGACGAGGAGTTCCGCGCGGCCTGCGCGGCGGAGTCGCTGCCGGCGTACGTGCACGCGCCGTACCTCATCAACTTCGGCTCGCACACCGAGGCGACGGCCGAGAAGTCCGTGGAGTCGCTACGGCACTCGCTGCGCCGGGGCCGGGCCATCGGCGCGCTCGGGGTGGTTGTGCACACCGGTTCGGCCACCGGCGGCCGGCCCCGCGCGACCGCGCTCGCGCAGGTCAGGGAGCGGCTGCTGCCCCTGCTCGACGAGCTGACGCACGACGACGACCCCTGGCTGCTCCTTGAGCCGACCGCGGGGCAGGGCGCGTCGCTGTGCGCGCTCGCCGAGGACCTGGGCCCCTACTTCGACGTGCTCGACCGGCATCCGCGGCTCGGCGTGTGTCTGGACACCTGCCACGCGTTCGCCGCCGGGCACGACATGGCCGCCGCCGGGGGCACCAAGGCGCTCCTCGACGAACTGGTCGCGGTGGTGGGCGAGGGGCGACTGAGACTGATCCACGCCAACGACTCCAAGGACGTCGTCGGCGCCCACAAGGACCGGCACGCCAACATCGGCGCCGGCCACATCGGGGCGGACGCCTTCGGCGAGCTGTTCACGCACCCGGCCACGGCCGGCGTGCCGCTGGTGATCGAGACCCCTGGCGGCAAGGAGGGGCACGCCGCGGACGTGGCCCGGCTCAAGGAGTTGCGCGCGGCCTGACGGCGCCCGCCGGGGCGGGCCGTCGCGGGGCACCGACTAGAGCTCGGGACCGTCGCCCGGCTCCTCCTGGTAGGAGTAGCGCTGCTCGCGCCAGGGGTCGCCGAGGTTGTGATATCCCCGCTCTTCCCAGAAGCCGCGACGGTCGGCGGTCATGTACTCCACGCCGCGCACCCATTTCGGGCCTTTCCACGCGTAGAGCTGGGGAACGATGAGGCGGACCGGAAATCCGTGCTCCGCCGTCAGCGGTTCGCCGCCCTTGTGCGTGGCGAAAATCGTCCGCTCGGCCGCGAAATCCGCGAGTCGCAGATTCGAGCTGAACCCGTATTCCGCCCACACCATCACATGGGTGACGTCTTCGGCCGGCGGGGCGAGTTCGAGGAACAATCGGGCAGGCACGCCGCCCCACTCCGCGCCCAACATGCTGAACTTCGTCACGCAGTGCAGATCGGCCACGACCGTGGAGTAGGGAAGGGCCGCGAATTCCTCGTGCGTCCAGCAGTGCTTGTCCCCGTCGGCCGTCGCGCCGAATACCCGGAACTCCCAGCGGTCGGGTCGGAACCTGGGCACCGGGCCGTAGTGGGTGACCGGCCAGCCCCGTTGTAGCCGTTGCCCCGGAGGTAGCTGTCCCTGCTCCCCTTCGCGGCTTTCCGGCTGACCCATGCCTCCATGGTGTCAGACCTTCGGGGGTGGTCGTGACCAGCGGCTCTGCTATTCGGGCAACTCATACTAAGCATGCACTTACTGGACGGTGTCGCCGGCGCGGTGCGAGGATGCGCGCGAACTCACGTTCCCGCTTGGATTGGAAGGAGTCTCTGCGATGCAGGGCGACCCCGAGGTCATCGAATTCCTCAACGAGCAGCTCACCGGTGAGCTCACCGCGATCAACCAGTACTTCCTGCACGCGAAAATGCAGGAGAACTTCGGTTGGACCAAGCTCGCGAAGTACACCCGGCACGAGTCGTTCGACGAGATGAAGCACGCCGAGGTGCTGACCGACCGGATTCTGTTCCTGGAGGGCCTACCCAACTACCAGCGGCTGTTCCACGTCCGGGTGGGGCAGACGGTGACCGAGATGTTCCAGGCGGACCGGCAGGTCGAGGTGGAGGCGATCGATCGCCTGCGGCGCGGTATCGAGGTCATGCGGGCCAAGGGCGACATCACGTCGGCGAACATCTTCGAGAGCATCCTCGAAGACGAGGAACACCACATCGACTACCTGGACACCCAGCTCGAGCTGATCGAGAAACTGGGCGAGCCGCTGTACCTCGCGCAACTCATCGAGCAGCCCGACAGCTGATCCCGTATTCGCCGGAGCGGTACCCGTACGCGCGGAAGACCACGCGGGGCGTGGCGTCAGGCGGCCTCGGCGGTGGACAGCGACGCGGGAGCGGCCGGCTGTTCGGCGGCCAGCGCGGCGGTGGCACCGTCCGGACCGAGTCGGTCGAGGACCGCGCGCCGGGGGCAGCCCGCCCCCCGCCCCAGGAGCGCCTGGATGCGGCGTACGCACGAGCCGCAGTCGGTGCCCGCCTTGCTGGCGGAGGCTATCTGGCGAGGGGTGCACGCGCCGCTTTCCGCATGCTCCCGTACCTGCTGCTCGGTGATGCCGAAGCATGAGCAGACGTACACGCGGTCACCCCCGTACGGGATTGATAGGGAAACCTCATCACCATTGATCGCTGAGGTTACCCTTACCTTACCCGGCACCCCACGGGGATAACAGTCGGGGTCACAGCAGTGGGGCGCGGATCACAGATCCGCGCCCCACACGCCGTTTCAGGCCCCGTCCGTCACTGGTGCCGGTACATCTCCGCGACCAGGAACGCCAGGTCAAGCGACTGGCTGCGGTTGAGTCGCGGGTCGCACGCCGTCTCGTAGCGCTGGTGCAGGTCGTCCACGAAGATCTCGTCGCCGCCGCCCACGCACTCGGTGACGTCGTCGCCGGTCAGCTCGACGTGGATGCCGCCCGGGTGGGTGCCCAGGCCCTTGTGGACCTCGAAGAAGCCCTTGACCTCGTCCAGGACGTCGTCGAAGCGCCGCGTCTTGTGGCCGGAGGCCGCCTCGAAGGTGTTGCCGTGCATCGGGTCGCAGACCCAGGCGACCTGCGCGCCGGAGGCGGTGACCTTCTCGACCAGCGTGGGCAGCTTGTCGCGGACCTTGTCCGCGCCCATTCGGGTGATGAAGGTGAGCCGCCCCGGCTCGCGGTTCGGGTCGAGCCGCTCGATCAGGGTGAGGGCGTCCTCGGCCGTGGTGGTGGGGCCGAGCTTCACCCCGATCGGGTTGCGGATCTTGGAGGCGAACTCGATGTGGGCGCCGTCGAGCTGCCGCGTGCGCTCGCCGATCCACACCATGTGCCCGGAGACGTCGTACAGGTCGCCGGTGCGCGAGTCGACGCGGGTCAGCGCCGACTCGTAGTCGAGCACCAGGGCCTCGTGCGAGGCGAAGAACTCGACGGTCTTGAACTCCTCCGGGTCCACGCCGCAGGCGTTCATGAAGTTCAGCGCGCGGTCGATCTCGCGCGCCAGCGCCTCGTAACGCTGCCCGGACGGGGACGACTTCACGAAGTCCTGGTTCCAGGCGTGCACCTGGCGCAGGTCGGCGTACCCGCCGGTGGTGAAGGCGCGCACCAGGTTCAGCGTGGCGGCCGACGCGTGGTACATCCGCTTGAGCCGCTGCGGGTCCGGGATGCGGGCGGCCTCGGTGAACTCGAAGCCGTTGACGGAGTCGCCCCGGTAGGTCGGCAGCGTGACGCCGTCGCGGGTCTCGGTCGGCTTGGAGCGCGGCTTGCTGTACTGGCCGGCGATCCGCCCGACCTTGACCACCGGCACCGAGCCGGCGTACGTGAGGACGGCGCCCATCTGCAACAGCGTCTTGAGCTTGTTGCGGATCTGGTCGGCGCCGACGGCGTCGAACGCCTCCGCGCAGTCGCCGCCCTGGAGCAGGAACGCCTCGCCGCGGGCCACCGCGCCCAGCCGGGCACGCAACTGGTCGCACTCGCCGGCGAAGACGAGGGGCGGATAGGACTCGAGCTCCGCGATCACATCGCGCAGAGCCTCGTGGTCCGGCCAGTCAGGCTGCTGCGCCGCGGGCAGGGAGCGCCAGGTGTGTCCACCGGCGTGGGTTTCAGCGTTCACGGTCACGTTGTCAACATTAAGGGGTCTCTCCGGGCGTCCATGCCGCCGCCCACTGGTTGAGACGGTTTCCGACCGGTTCCTGGCTCGATGCCGACACCTTGTTGACCTGCGATGGAGGGCTTCACGACCGGTTGTGGCCCGTCCGCTTCGCGTGCCCCGGGGCGCCGCTGCCCGCACCGCCCAACCCGTGGACGCGGTACGGCCGCGGCCCGTCCCGCTTCGGGTAGGGTGCCGCCCATGCACACGCAGCTCAACCGTTTCTGGTGGTGGACCGCTCACTCGGCGGCCCACTAGCGCGCGTTGTCCTCAACACCACGCGAAGGCCGCCCCGAGGGGCGGCCTTCGCTGCGTGTGCGGGCCGTCCCTCCCCCCGTAGGTCCACCTGACCCGTGGACCCCTCCGGACGGAAGGACCCCATGTCAGAGCAGTCAGACCAGCCAGAGCAGCCAGACCAGTCACAGCAGTCAAGACCGTCACAGAAGTCACAGCCGTCACAGCGAGCCGGGCGGTCACCGCGGGCGGAGTCGACGCCAGCGCCCGGCGGGCCCGAGCGCGCCCAGCCCGACGCCGCCGCGCTCGTCCGCCGCCTCCTCGCCGCCGACTGCCCGCCGTACGCGCTGCTGCGCCGCCGGGCGCCGGGGCACGACGTGGACACCGTCGAGGTCCTGATCGGGCCGGTCACCGAGGTTGACCGGCTCGCCGACATCCCGCTGCCCGAGCCGGGCGCGGACCCCGCGCGGGCGGGGCGGCCGGCGTGGGACGCGCTGGCGCTGGTGCCCTTCCGGCAGATCCGCGAGCGCGGCTTCCAGGCGCACGACGACGGGACCCCGCTGGCGGTGCTGCGGCCCGACGAGGCGTACGCGCTGCCGCTGCCCGCGCTGCTCGCGGCGTTGCCCGCGCACCAGGTGCGGGTGACGGGTGGCGCCTTCGACGTCGACGACGAGGGGTACGCGCGGATCGTGCGGCGCGTCATCGACGAGGAGATCGGCACCGGCGAGGGCGCCAACTTCGTGATCCGGCGCACGTTCGAGGGCGAGATCCCCGGCTTCGCCGCCCGCGACGCGCTCGCGCTCTTCCGCCGCCTGCTGGCCGGCGAGCGCGGCGCGTACTGGACGTACGTGGTGCACACCGGCGAGCGGACGCTGGTGGGCGCCAGCCCCGAGGTGCACGTGCGGATGTCGGGCGAGACCGTCGTGATGAACCCCATCAGCGGCACCTACCGCTACCCCGAGCAGGGCCCGAGCGTCGAGGGCCTGCTCGCGTTCCTGGGCGACCGCAAGGAGGTGGAGGAGTTGTCGATGGTCGTGGACGAGGAGCTGAAGATGATGTGCGCCGTCGGCGACCGGGGCGGCGTGGTGGTCGGCCCGCGGCTGCGGGAGATGGCGCACCTGGCGCACACCGAGTACGAGCTGCGCGGGCGCAGCACGCTGGACGTGCGGGAGGTGCTGCGGCAGACGATGTTCGCGGCGACCGTCACCGGCTCGCCCGTACAGAACGCCTGCCGGGTGATCGCCCGGCACGAGCCGCGCGGCACGGACGGCCGGGGGCGCGGCTACTACGCGGGGGCCCTCGCGTTGATCGGCCGGGACGCCGGCGGGGCCCGCACCCTGGACTCGCCGATCCTCATCCGCACCGCCGACATCGACCGGCGCGGGCGGCTGCGGGTGCCGGTCGGGGCCACCCTGGTGCGCCACTCCGACCCGGCCGGCGAGGTCGCCGAGACGCACGCCAAGGCCGCCGGGGTGCTGACGGCGCTCGGGGTGCGGGCGGCGCCGGCCCGGGTGGCCGGCGCGAGCGCCGGCCGGCTCGCGGACGACCCGCGGGTGCGGGCCGCGCTCGACGCCAGGCGCGCGGACCTGGCGCCGTTCTGGCTGCGGATGAACGCGCCGGGGCAGGGCGCGGGGAGCACGGGGCACGCGCTGGTCATCGACGCCGAGGACACGTTCACCTCGATGCTGGCGCACCTGCTGGCCACCTCGGGGCTGCGGGTCGAGGTGCGCGGGTTCGCCGAGCCGGGGCTGCGGGAGGCCGCGCTCGCGCACCCGGGGCCGGTCGTGCTCGGTCCGGGCCCGGGCGATCCGTCGGACGCGGCCGACCCGAGGATGCGGCTGCTGCGCGGCCTGGCGGCGGACCTGCTGCGCGAGCACCGGCACGGGCTGCTCGGGGTGTGCCTGGGGCACGAGTTGATCGCCGCGGAGCTGGGCCTGGAGATCGTCCGCAAGCGGGTGCCGGCCCAGGGGGCCCAGGAGCGGATCGACTTCTTCGGCCGGCCGGAGACGGTCGGCTTCTACAACACCTTCACGGCCCGCTGCGACGCGGAGGCGGAGGCGGCACTCGCGCCGCGCCGGGTCGAGTTGAGTCGGGACGGGGTGAGCGGCGAGGTGCACGCGCTGCGCGGGCCCGGGTTCGGCGGGCTCCAGTTCCACCCGGAGTCGGTGCTGACGCTGGGCGGCGCGGCGTTGGTGGCCCAGGAGTTGGCGCTGGCCCGGCAGACGGTGCCGCAGGCGTAGCGGGGCGAGCCCAGGGGCGGCCGGCGCGGTGGCCGGTCGCCCCGGCGGCGGGGTGTCGCGCCCCGCCGGGCCCCGGCCGGGGCGGGCCCGCCGCGGGTGCGTGGCGGGCCCGCCGGTCGCTCAGCCGAAGAAGACCCCGGCCTCCGCGTAGAGGCGCGGGTCCACGGTCTTGAGCTTGGCCGTGGCCTCGGCCAGGGGCACGCGCACCACGTCCGTGCCGCGCAGCGCGACCATCGCGCCGTACGCCTGGTCCCGTACGGCCTCGATGGCGTGCAGGCCGAAGCGGGTGGCCAGCCAGCGGTCGAAGGCGCTGGGCGTGCCGCCGCGTTGGACGTGGCCGAGCACGGTGGTTCTGGCCTCCTTGCCGGTGCGCCGCTCGATCTCCTTGGCCAGCCACTCGCCGACGCCCGAGAGCCGCACGTGGCCGAAGGAGTCCAGCGAGCCGTCCTTGAGGACCATCTGGCCGTCCTTGGGCATGGCGCCCTCGGCGACGACGACGATCGGCGCGTAGCGGACCTTGAACCGGGACTCCACCCAGCCGCAGACCTCGGCCACGTCGAACCGCTGCTCGGGGATGAGGATCGCGTTGGCCCCGCCGGCAAGTCCCGAGTGCAGGGCGATCCAGCCGGCGTGCCGGCCCATCACCTCCACCACCAGGACCCGCATATGGGACTCGGCGGTGGTGTGCAGCCGGTCGATGGCCTCGGTGGCGATGTTGACAGCGGTGTCGAAGCCGAAGGTGTAGTCGGTGGCGGACAGGTCGTTGTCGATGGTCTTGGGGACGCCGACGCACGGCACCCCGTACTCGTCGGACAGGCGCGCCGCGACGCCGAGGGTGTCCTCGCCGCCGATCGCGATCAGCGCGTCCACCTCGTACTTGGCGAGGTTCTCCTTGATCCGGCGGACACCGTCCACCGCCGTGAGCGGATTGGTCCGCGACGATCCGAGGATGGTGCCGCCGCGCGGCAGGATGCCGCGCACCGCGGGGATGTCGAGCGGTACGACCTGGCCCTCCAGCGGTCCGCGCCAGCCGTCCCTGAACCCGGTGAAGGTGTATCCGTACTCCTGGACGCCCTTGCGGACGGCCGCGCGGATGACCGCGTTGAGACCGGGGCAGTCACCACCACCGGTCAGCACTCCGACCCGCATCGCATCTTCCCTTCTCCCGTGAATGACCCGATATGGCAGCCACGCTAATGGTGACGCAGGTCACACGAGTGAGGGTAGGGGGCGAATTGCCGCGCGCCGCGCGGAAGTTGGGCCGGCGCGTTCACTCGTACGAGGGGCGCGCGGGGCGCGGACGACCGGCGGCGGGCGGACGCCGGCGGCCTCGCGCGCTACGCGTCGCCGTCCAGGCCGCGCTCTATGGCGTAGCGCACCAGCTCGACGCGGTTGTGCAGGTGCAGCTTGCCCAGGGTGTTCTGGACGTGGTTCTGCACGGTGCGGTGCGAGATGACCAGCCGCTCGGCGATCTGCTTGTACGAAAGGCCCTTGGCCACCAGCCGCAGCACCTCGGTCTCCCGGTCGGTCAGCCGGGGCGCGCCCGGCTCGTCGGTGCTGGCCGGGGTCGGGTCGGTGGCCAGGCGCCGGTACTCGCCGAGCACCAGGCCCGCGAGGCCGGGCGTGAACACCGCGTCACCGGCGGCCGTGCGGCTCACCGCGTCCAGGAGTTCGGCGGTCGACGCCGACTTCACCAGGTAGCCGGTGGCGCCCGACTTCACGGCCTCCAGCACGTCCGCGTGCTCGCCGCTGGCCGACAGGACCAGCACCCGCAGCGCCGGGTCGGCGCCCACCAACTCCTGGCACACCCGCACCCCGGGCAGCCCCGGCAGGTTGAGGTCGAGCACCAGCACGTCGGGCCGCGCGGCGGTCGCCCGGCGCACCGCCTGCGGCCCGTCGCCGGCGGTCGCCACCACGTCGAACCCGGCCTCCGCCAGGTCGCGGGCGACCGCCTCCCGCCACATCGGGTGGTCGTCCACCACCATCACCCGTACGGCCGCTGCCTCGCTCATGACGCGTCCTTCCTCCCCCGTGGGACTCTCAACTCCACCTCGGTGCCCTGCCCCGGCACCGAGTCGAGGTCGGCGCTGCCGCCCAGGTCGCGCAGCCGTCCCCGGATCGACTGGGCGACGCCGAGCCGCCCCTCGCGCTCGGCGTCCACGAGTCGGCCCTCCGGGATGCCCGGGCCGTCGTCGCGGACGGTGACGAGCACGGCGTCCGGCTCGTCCTCGACCAATATGAAGGCTTTGGCGCCCTCGCCGGCGTGCTGGCGCACGTTGTCCAGCGCGGCGCTGACCGCGCTGGCCAACTCGGTCGCCGCGTGCGCCGGCAGCAGCACGGGGGCGCCCGGCTCGGCGAGCGAGACCGAGGCCCCGGCGAACGGCGCGAGCAGGGTGCGCAGGTCCAGCGGCTCAGACGCGCGACCCACGTCCCCCGCCTCACGGGCGGCGTGCGCGGCGTCCCGGGCGGTGGCGAGGGGGGACGGCGCGGCCGGGCCGGCGGACGGTGTCGCGTCGGTGGGCCGGGCGCCGGACGGGGGGCCCGACCGGTCCAGGCCGCTGGTGATCAGGGTGCGCAGCGCGACCTCCTGCTCGCCGGCCATCCGGCCGAGTTCGGCCGCCTCACCGCCGATGGCCACGCCCCGCCGCTGCACCTTGGCCAGCACCTGGAGGACGCTGTCGTGGATGTCGCGGGCCAGCCGCTCCCGCTCCCGGGTGGCCGCCTCGATCTGCAGGGCCCGGGCGAGGGTGCGCTCACTGGCGCGGGCCACCTCGACCACGTAGCCGATCGCCACGCTGGCCACCCAGACCAACATCACGTTGTGCACCGTGTTCTGGGCGAAGGCCCCGCGCTCGATGATGTTGGCCGCGCCCGCTATGGCCGAGGCCACCGCGCCCCAGCGCCAGCCGCCCTTGATGGCGAAGCCGAGCACGGCGCCCGCGGTCCATATCGAGGGCAGCGTGGGGCCGCCGTCGATGATCCGCTGGTCCGTGTCGACCAGCGGCGTCAGCAGGATGCCGACGATCGCCACGGAGAGGTCCGCGATCAGGAACCGCTTGGTGCACCGCTCGGCGGAGCTGACCATGCGCCAACTGAACGCCATCCAGCCGGCCAGCAGCAGCATGTACGCGCCGGCGCCGAGCGGGTGCGCGTACTCGCCGTAGGCGTGTACGTACAGGGCGATCGCGTAGAGCGCGGTCAGGATGCGGTAGCCGGTGAGGGCTCGCCACAGCGGCTGCTCGACCGACATCCGCACCACGCGCTCGCGCACCGGACGCTCACGCACCGGTTGCTGAGCCATCTGACACCCCCCGCTGGGCACCGCTCCCCGTTGACCGTAGCGGCCCGGCCTGGTCGGCTGCGACCCCCGGCCTACTCGACTGCGACCCCCGGCCTACTCGGCCTCGTTGCGGCCCGCCGCGTCCGGGTCCTTCGCGCCGGACCGGCCCGTCCGGCCCGGCTTGCCGGCCTTCGCGGCCTCGTCCTTCGCCGCCTTGGCCGCCTTCTCTTCCTTCTCCTGCTTGGCGGCCTCGGCGAGCTGCCGCTTGGCGGCGGTCGCGTAGATGTCCACGTACTCCTGGCCCGAGAGCTTCATGATCTCGTACATGACCTCGTCGGTGACCGAGCGCAGGATGAACCGGTCGCCGTCCATGCCGTGGTAGCGGCTGAAGTCCAGCGGCTTGCCGATCCGGATGCCCGGCCGCATGAGCTTGGGCATCACCTTGCCCGGCGGCTGGATCTTCTCGGTGTCGATCATCGCGACCGGGATCACCGGCGCGCCGGTGGCCAGCGCGACCCTGGCCAGGCCGCCCGGCTTGCCGCGGTAGAGCCGGCCGTCCGGGGAGCGGGTGCCCTCCGGGTAGATGCCGAAGAGTTCACCGCGCTCCAGCACCTCGATGCCGCTCTTGATCGCGGCCTCGCCGGCGCCGCGCGCGCCGGAGCGGTCCACCGGGAGCTGGCCGACGCCCTTGAAGAAGGCGGCGGTCATCCTGCCCTTGAGGCCGGGCGAGGTGAAGTACTCCGCCTTGGCGATGAAGGTGACCTTGCGGTCGAGCATCGCCGGCAGGAAGAAGGAGTCCGAGAAGGAGAGGTGGTTGCTGGCCAGGATCGCGGGCCCCTCGGCCGGGATGTTCTCCAGGCCCTCCACCCAGGGCCGGAAGGCAAGCTTCAGCGACCCACCGATGGAAAGCTTCATTGCGCCGTAGAACAACCGAGGACCTCCTGTATCCGACGAGGAGACCTTAACCCGCCGCGGGGCACGCCTCTCGCCCGCGTTCGGCGGCGGCCGGCGGGCCAGGCCACGGAACCGGCCCGGTTCCGCGTCCCTGGCCCGGCTCGCCCCGGGCCCCGCGTACGGCCCGTGCGCGGCGCACCGATCGGCCTATCCCACGTGCGGCGCTCCGCGTAGGCTGAGGTCCCAACCGTCCGGCCGCGCCCGGCCCCTGACCGAACGGAGACCCCGGTGCCGCTGTCCCCCGGAGCCGAGCCGTTCCACCACCCGGGAAACCCCGGAAACACCGTCGGTGTCCTCGTCTGCCACGGCTTCACCGGCTCCCCCCAGTCCGTCCGGCCCTGGGCCACCTCGCTCGCCGAGCGCGGGTACGCGGTCTCGCTCCCGCTGCTGCCCGGCCACGGCACCCGGTGGCAGGACTTGGCGCTCACCGGCTGGCAGGACTGGTACGCGGAGGTCGACCGGGAGCTCGGCAGGCTGGCGGCGCGCTGTTCGCGGGTCTTCGTCTGCGGCCTGTCCATGGGCGGCACGCTGGCGCTGCGGCTCGCGGCCCGGCACGGGGCCACCATCAGCGGCCTGGTCCTGGTCAACCCGGCGAACAAGATGCACGACGTGGCGGCCAGGGCGCTGCCCGTGGTGCGCCACCTGGTCCCCTCGACCAAGGGCATCGCGAGCGACATCGCCAAGCCGGGCGGCCAGGAGCTGGGCTACGACCGGGTGCCGCTGCACGCCGCGCACTCGCTGCGTCAGTTCTTCCGGATCGTGGACGCGGAGCTGGCGCAGGTCACCCAGCCGCTGCTGGTGCTGCACAGCCCGCAGGACCACGTGGTGCCGCCGGTGGACTCGGCGCGCATCCTGGCCCGGGTCTCGTCCACGGACATCACCGAACGGCTGCTGGAGCGCAGTTTCCACGTGGCCACGCTGGACCACGACGCGGAACTGATCTTCGCCGACACGCACGCGTTCATCAGCCGCCTGGCGTCGCCCGCCGACGCGCCGCACCCGGACCGGGTGGGTTGAGCCATGCCGCGGGCTGAGGGAGAGGCAGGACAGGGACCGGTGCCCGAGCGCGACGCACACACCGACGACCCGGCGGACGCCGGCGCCCCCGACGAGCGGCCGGCCACCCCCGGCCCCCAGGAACCCACCGCCGACGCACCGACCGACCGCGCGCCGGCTCCGGTCGGCGAGGCCGAGGCCGCGCGGGCGGCCGACGAGGCGTCCGCGTCCGGGGCGGCCGAGCCGCAGGACGGGCCGCCCGGCGACACCCACCGCACCACGGGCGACCTCGCCCCCCGCGACGGAGCGCCGGGCCCCGAGACCGCCACCGGCCCGGCCGCCGCGCAGCAGCCGACGGGCGACGGCGCGGCGAGCGGTGGCGGGGCGGGCGCGACCGCCACGGAGCCGGAGCACGACGCGGCCCGGCGCTCGGCCGAGGAGGCGGCGTGGGCCGAGATCGTCGCGGGTTACGGGGACGAGCCGCCGGACCCGCCGGGCGTGGCCCCCTGGTCGTCGGCCGACGCGCGGGAGCGGGCGGCGAACGGGCCCACCCGCGAGATCGCGCCGGGCAAGCCGGACAAGACGCTCGGCACGGCGGGTGGCTCCGGCCGGGAGGCGGACGAGCCCCCGGCGGAGCCGGCCATGGCGCTCGGCGGCTCCGTGATCTTCGCGCCGGGCGTCGGCCCGCGCGACTGGTCCCCGGACGAACCCTCCGACGACGACTTCGACGCGAGCGACGAGGGCCATTTCGTACCGCCCGAGCCGCCGCCGCTGCCGCACGCGGACACCACCGCCCGCTTCGCCTGGCTGGCCGTGCTCGGCGGGCCGCTGCTGCTGTTGCTGATGGTGGTGCTGCGCCAGGAGATCACCTGGTGGATCGCGACCCTGGGGGTCGGCGGCTTCCTCGGCGGCTTCGCCACGCTGGTGATGCGGATGCGCGGCGACGAGGACGACGAGGACGAGGACCCCGGCCGGGGCGCGGTCGTCTGAACGGCGGCGGGCCGGTCTGGTCCGGCCGGCCCGTCGGACCTCCGGCGGGCCGGCCCGACCCGCGACCGGCCCGCGGGCTTGGCCTTCCCCGACGGAGCGCACCCAGCCCGCCGGGCCCGGTCGGGGCGGCGGGTCAGCCCTCGGACAGCGCGGGGTGCGGCAGCCGGAGGGCGGCCAGCACGGGCAGGTGGTCGGCCGCCGCGCTCAGGTCGGCGGGGCGTACGGCGGGCAGTTCGGCCGGCACGCCACAGCCGAGAATCTCCACGCCACCGGTGGTCAGTACGGCGTCCACGCGCTCGCGCGGCCCGGCGGGCGGCGCGGTGTGCTCCCCGCCCCACGGCCGCTCGGCCCACGCGTCCCGCAACCGGTCGTCGGTCAGCCGCCGGAAGGCCCGGCCGTCCGGCGCCTCGCCGAGGCTGCCGGCGAGCACCGCGTACGGCGCGTCGAGCCCGCCGAGCCGGGACAGCAACGCCCCCGCGTGGGTGTGGCGCTCCGCGGCGTCCGGGCCGAGGTGGCAGCTCAGCACGCCGAGCCGGACGTCGCCGAAGCGCAGCACCGCGGCGGCCACGCCGCGCCGCCGCGCGCCGGGCGTGCGGGGCAACAGGATCTCCTCGGTCCGCTCCACATGGGCCCGCAGCGTGCTGAAGATCGCCGGCCCCGCGGTGGTGGCGCCGCCCGTCACGTGCACCAGGCCGGCCTCGCGGGCGAGCCGGGCGAGCGCCTTGCGCCAGCGGAAGAACCTCGGCGCCTCCTGGACACACACCACGTCCGGGGCGGTGGCGCGGATGACCCGGGCCACCGCGCGGCAGGCGGCGCCGGACGGTTGGCCGGGCGCGTCACGCAGTGAGCGGACGTTGTAGCTGAGCACCCGCACCACGACGGAGCCGTCCGGCTCCCTGCGCGAGGCGGGCAGGTCGTGCTGTTGACTCCGTACGGCCGCGAACGTCACTTCGCCACTCCAGAACTGGGACCGGACTCGATGATCTGCTGTGCGCTGTTCCGTGCTGCTGGGTCACGCTGGTGGTGCTGAGGCAGCCTGGTGATGCGTGCCCCATGGTGCCGACGATGCTGGTGTGACGGAAGTTCCCGCCGGCGGCGGCCCGTTCGAGCCGCGCGCGGGGCAGTGTCGCCGCCGGGGCGCGGGGCGAGCGTACGCCTGCGGCACACCGGCCTGCCGCGTACGACGCGACGGCGCGGTGCCGCCCGCGCGGGTGGGCGGGGGCGGCAGCGCGCCGTCGGTGTGAGGTCAGCCCTGGCGGGCCAGGTCGGCCGCGCCGACCAGCCCCGCCTTGCCGCCGAGCTGGGCGGCCAACACCTGGGCGTGGGGCCGCCATTGGCCGCCCACCAGCCAGCGGCGGAAGGACTTGCGGATCGGGTCGAGCACGAGGTCGCCCTCGTCGGAGACGCCGCCGCCGACGATGAACGCCGACGGGTCGAAGAGCGAGGCGAGGTCGGCGAGGCCGGCGCCCGCCCACCGGGCGAGTTCGCGGAAGGAGTCGATGGCCACCGGGTCGCCGCTCCGGGCGGCCTGGCTCACGTGCTTGCCCTCGATCCCGGCGGGGGTGCCGTCGCCGAGGCCGAGCAGGACCGTCGCGTTCTCCGGCGTCGCGGCGGCGCGCTGGCGCGCGTACCGGACCAGGGCGCGGCCGGACGCGTACTGCTCCCAGCAGCCCTGGCTGCCGCAGCCGCACAGCAGGCCGTCCGGGACCACCCGGATGTGCCCGAACTCGCCCGCCACGCCGAACCGGCCGCGGCGCAGCTTGTTGCCGATGATGACGCCGCCGCCGAGGCCGGTGCCGAGCGTGATGCAGATGACGTCCTCGTGGCCCTGGCCCGCACCGAACCGGTACTCGCCCCAGGCCGCGGCGTTGGCGTCGTTCTCCACCACGACGGGCAGCCCGACGCGCTGCTCGACCTTGTCCTTGAGCGCCTCGTGGCGCCAGTTGACGTTCGGGGCGAACAGCACCGTGGCCCGCTTGTCGTCCACGTAGCCGGCGGCGCCGATGCCGACCGCCTCCACCTCGTGGTGCGCGCTGACCGTGCGCACGGCCTCCGCGATCGCGTCCACGACGGCCTCGGGCGTGGGCGGGGTCGGCACCTTGCAGGTGTCCAGGATCGCGCCCTCCTCGTCGACCACGCCCGCTGCGATCTTCGTGCCGCCGATGTCGACGCCGATGGTGAGTCCCATGTGTCCCTCAGTCTCCGGTCGAACCCCGCTGCGGCCCACCGTACCGGAGCACGGGCTCAGTCGAGGTCGATGTGTTCACTTCCTGGAGGCGTATCGTCTCGGCGGTCGTCGTCTTCGCGCTCCGTCGCCGCCTCCGGCGCCGCCCCGCGCGCCGCTTCGTCGTCGCCCCGGGTCCAGCGCTGTTCCTGTCCGCTGACCGCGGCCCGAGCAGCAGCGAGCAGCTCCGTACCGGCAGTTGCCAGGTGGTCGAAGACGTCGGGGTTGCGCTCGATGACGGGCTCGACCACCGCCTTCGCCTGTCCGATCAGTTGCCGTACGACGGTTTGGGCGGCGGCGCCAGCAATCGGGCCTTGAAGCGAAGAGAGCTTGTTGGTCACTGTTTCCGCCAACTTACGCAACTCTTCGGCGGCACTGACCTGATGCGGTCCGTAGCGGTCCCGTCGCCTGGCGCGTTCGGCGTCCAGGTCCTCGGCACACGCCTGCTCCCAGGCGCCCGGGTCGGGCGCCTGACGCGGCTCGCTGTCGCGGGTGTCCTGGTCGGCGGGGCGGGGCCGGTCGCCGGCGGGGCCGTCGGCGCCGGGTCGGGAGGCGGGCCCGGGGGCGCTGGCGGCGTCGTCCGGGCGCTCGGTGGCATCGCTCATGGCGGGCTCCTGCGGTGCGGCGGGGCCGTCGGCCCGTCCGGCGCGATCGGCCCGGCCTGGTCTGGTCGGCTCTTTCGACGGTACCCGAACAGCGGTGTGCCGTTCAGTGGTCGCGGGGCCACAACCGTGGGTCGGGGGCGAAGCGCACGCGCAGGGCGCCCTCGTGCAGTCCCGCGCCGGCGACGGTGCACCGGCGCAGCGCGGAGGGCAGCGGCAGCACGCGGCGGAACTCGCCCACGGTGACGACGAGTTCGTCGCCGCGCCGCACCAGGGACAGGTCGTCGCGCTCGGCGCCGTCCAGCGGCAGCCGCCACACCAGCAGTCCCTCGTCCGCCAGCCGGTCCTCGACCGTCCACGGCTCGGCGGCGGGCTGGTCGGGGCGCGCGTCGACGGGCCCGACGGCGTCCGCGAGCAGCCCGAGGTCGGCCAGGCCCCGTGGGTCGCGGCCGGCGTGCGGCACCTCGCGTACGGGGATGGCGGCCGGCCCGCCGCCGGCGGCCTCGGCGGCGGCGTGTTCCGGGGCGGCCGGGCCGCGCCCGCACGCCTCGCGCAGCTCCTTGAGCGCGGCCTGCTGCTGGCCCGAGGCCGCGGCCAGCCACGGATCGGCGGAGCCGACCGGCAGCAGCCGGTTGGCGATCACCGCGTCCACCCGGCAGCCGTGCAGGGCGAGCCCGGCGCGCGCGGCGCGCAGCGCCCGCGCGGCCAGCGGTCCCGGCTCGGCGACCAGGCGTACGGTCACCGCGTCCGACTCGATGATCCGCCGCACCGCCGCCAGGTCCTCCTGCCAGCGGCCGAAGGTCTCGTAGAGCCGCTGCGCGGGCACGGGCACGCCGGCGAGCTGGGCCAGCATGGGGTGCAGCGCGCGGGACGCCTGGCGCTCGGCGGGCAGCAGTCGGCGCAGGTAGCGGCCGAGTTGCTCGGGCAGGCCGAGGAGGCGGATCGCCTCGGGCGCCGGCGGCAGGTCCACGACGAGCACGTCCCAGCCGCGCGGGGGCCCGCCGGCCGCGCGGGCGGCGGCGGCGCGGTCCGCGGCCTGGTGGACCGCGCGCAGGGTGGCCATGAGGGCGAACGCGTCGGCGCCCGGCAGTTCGGTGGCCTCCTCGGCGGCCACGGCGTTGGCCCCGAGGTAGTCGAGGACGCTACGGGCGCGCTCCTGTACCGCGGCCAGCTCGGACCGGAAGTACTCCGGCGTGGCGATCCGCGCCACCCACAGCCGGGGGGCCAGCTCGGTCGGCGGGCTCCAGGGCGCGGGCGCGGTCTCGGCCGTCGGCTCGGCGGCGGGGGCCGGGCCCGCGGGGTGGAAGACCTCGTCCAGGGCGCCGGCGCGGTCGGTGCTGAGCAGCAGCGTGCGCTGCCCGGAGCGGGCCGTGGCGAGCGCGGTGGCGGCGGCGACGGTGGTGCGTCCGCTGCCGCCGACGCCGGTGATCAGAACGGTGCGCATGCGGGTCAGCCCGTGGGGGCGCTCTCCACGCGCTTCTTCAGGCCCGCCAGCGCGCGGTCGATGATGACCTTCTCGGCCTTGCGCTTGATCATGCCGAGCATGGGGATCTTGACGTCCACGGTGAGCTGGTAGGTGACCAGGGTGCGGGCGCCGCTGTCGAGCGGGTCGAGCCGGTAGGAGCCGTCGAGCGAGCGCAGCATCTGGGACTTGACCAGGGACCAGCTCACCTCGCGCTCGCCGATCCAGGTGTACGCCAGGGTGTGGTCGTCCTTGATGGCGCCGGCGTCGAGCAGCAGTCGCACCTGTTCGGCGCGGCCCTGCGGGTCCCTGGCGATGACCTCGGCTTCCTTGACCTCTCCGGTCCACTCGGGGTAGCGGTCGAAGTCGGCGATCACCCCCATCACGTCGGCCGGGGCCGCTTCGATCGTGATGCTTGAGCTGGTGTGTTCCGCCATCGCCGTGGCTCCTCCGTACCCGTTCGCCGCCTGGTGCGCCTGCGGTGAAGGCTATCGCGCGCCGCCCGCCGCACCGACCGCCCCATGAGCCCGGCGCCGGCTCACCACTCCAACACCCAGGGGGTGCCGGACGAGGCGAAGTGGCCGACGTTCACGCACTCGGTCGCGCCCACCCGCATGCGGCGCGCCAACGGCTGGTGCACGTGGCCGAAGAGGGCGTACGCGGGACGCGTCGCGCGGATCGCCTCAAGGAGCGCGGAGCTGCCGCGCTCGAAGCGCCGGGCGACCGTGTCGTAGCACAGCTCCGGTACGTCGGGCGGGATGTGCGTGCACAACACGTCCACCTCGCCGAGCGCGGCGATCTTCGCCGCGTAGGCGTCGTCGTCGATCTCGTACGGGGTGCGCATCGGGGTGCGCAGCCCGCCGCCGACGAACCCGAAGACCCGGCCGCCGATCTCCACCCGCTCGCCGTCGAGGACCGTGGTGCCCGGGCCCGCGTAGTCGGGCCACAGGGCCGGGATGTCCACGTTTCCGTACGTGGCGTACGTGGGCGTGGGGAAGGCGGCGAAGAGTTCGGCGTACTGCCCCCGCACCGCGGTCTCGATCGCCTGCTCGCGGCTGCCGCCCGTGCGCTCCTCCAGGTCCGCCCAGAGCGCGCGGCCGAAGTCGCGGGCCTCGTCGAAGCGGCGGGCGGTGCGCAGGGCCACGATGTGGTGCGCGTTCTCCACCCCGAACAGGTCCGGGAAGATGCCGCGCGAGTGATCGGCGTAGTCCAGGAAGAGCACGAGATCCCCGAGACACACCAGGGCGTCGGCGCCGGCCCCCGCCTTGCCGAGGTCGGCACTGTTGCCATGCACATCACTGACCACGTGAACTCGCATGCGGCTCACCTTATGCCCGTTAAGCAGCTCGCCGGAAGGGCCCCCACCTGCGGTTACTTCCGCGTCACCCGGGTTTGGGACTACTGTGCGCGAAGCCAGCTTCCTAGTGTGTGACGCATCAAACATCTAGGCGTGACCCCTATCCCCTAGCCGTACCGATGGGTAACGTCCGGGCAGTCCTACACCTCTGCCTGATGGACCGCAGCCGACGCAGCACGCCACAGCGACGTGGCGCCGGCGCCCGACGAGGAGCAGCAGTCTTGCGCGAGTTCAGCCTCCCGGCCCTCTATGAAGTACCGGCCGACGGCAATCTGACGGACCTCATCCGGCGCAACGCCGCCCAACACCCGGACGTTCCCGTGCTGGGACGCAAGGTCGACGGCCGCTGGCAGGACGTCACGGCGGCGACCTTCCTGGCCGAGGTCAGGTCCGCGGCCAAGGGACTGATCGCCTCCGGCGTGCGCCCCGGCGACCGGGTCGGGCTGATGTCGCGCACCCGGTACGAGTGGACGCTGTTCGACTTCGCCATCTGGAGCGCCGGCGCGGTGACGGTGCCGGTGTACGAGACCAGCTCGGCCGAGCAGGTGCAGTGGATCCTGGGCGACTCGGGCGCCGTGGCCTGCCTGGTGGAGACCCCCGAGCACGAGGCCGTCGTGGACTCCGTACGCGACCGGCTGCCCTCCCTGGGCCACGTGTGGCAGATCGAGGGCGACGCGGTGGGCGCGCTGGCGGCGGCCGGCGACGGCGTCACCGACCAGGCCGTGGACGAGCGCAGCGCGGCGGCGACCGCCGACTCCCCCGCCACCATCGTGTACACCTCCGGCACCACAGGCCGGCCCAAGGGCTGCATGCTGACCCACCGCAGCTTCTTCGCCGAGTGCGGCAACGCCGTCGAGCGACTCAAGCCGATCTTCCAGACCAACGAGTCGTCGGTACTGCTCTTCCTCCCCGTGGCACACGTCTTCGGGCGCCTGGTGCAGGTCGCCTCCGTGCTCGCGCCGATCAAGCTCGGCCACGTCGCCGACATCAGGACCCTCACCGACGAACTCGCCGCCTTCCGCCCGACGCTGATCCTCGGCGTACCGCGCGTCTTCGAGAAGGTCTACAACTCGGCGCGCGCCAAGGCCCAGGCCGACGGCAAGGGCAAGATCTTCGACAAGGCAGCGGACTGCGCCATCGCGTACAGCCGCGCCCTGGACACCCCCGGCGGCGTGCCGCTCGGGCTGCGGCTCAAGCACAAGGTCTTCGACCGGCTGGTCTTCCGCAAGCTGCGCGCCGTGCTCGGCGGCCGGGCCACGCACGCGATCTCCGGCGGCGCGCCGCTGGGCGAGCGGCTCGGGCACTTCTACCGCGGCATCGGCTTCACGGTCCTGGAGGGCTACGGGCTGACCGAGTCCTGCGCGGCCACCACCTTCAACCCCTGGGACCGGCAGAAGATCGGCACGGTCGGTCAGCCGATGCCCGGCTCGGTGGTGCGCATCGCCGACGACGGCGAGGTGCTGCTGCACGGCGAGCACCTGTTCAGCGGTTACTGGAACAACGAGGCGGCCACCGCCGACGCGCTCTCCGACGGCTGGTTCCACACCGGCGACGTGGGCACGCTGGACGAGGACGGCTACCTGACCATCACCGGCCGCAAGAAGGAGATCATCGTGACGGCGGGCGGCAAGAACGTCGCCCCGGCCGTCATCGAGGACCGCATCCGGGCGCACGCGCTGGTCGCCGAGTGCATGGTGGTGGGCGACGCGCGGCCGTTCGTGGGCGCCCTGATCACGCTGGACGAGGAGTTCCTGCCGCGCTGGGCGGCCGAGCGGGGCAGGCCCGCCGACGCGCCCGCCGCCGAGCTGCGCTCCGACCCGGAGCTGCTGGCCGAGATCCAGCGCGCGGTGGACGACGGGAACGCGGCGGTCTCCAAGGCCGAGTCGGTGCGCAAGTTCCGCATCCTGGCCACCCAGTTCACCGAGGACTCCGGCCACGTGACGCCGTCCATGAAGCTCAAGCGGAACGTGGTGGCCAAGGACTTCGCGGACGAGATCGAGGCCATCTACCGCACCTGAGACCCGCCCCGTCCGGGCCCCCGAGGGGCCCGGACGCCCGCGTACCACCGGCGCGCCAACGGCCCACGCCCCGCGCCCACCCGGCCAGCGCAGCACGGTCAGCACGGTCAGCCGGTCACAGCGGCCCTCCCAGCCCGGTCGCAGCAGCCCGGTCAGCTCCGTCAGGGCAGCCCGGTCAGAGCAGCTCGGTCAGGCGCTCGGCCAGCAGGTCCCAGCGCCAGCGCTGCTCCACCCAGGCGCGGCCCCGCTCGCCCATCCGCTGGCGCAGCTCCGGGTCGCCCAGCAGCGCGATGATCCGGTCCGCGCTCTCCTCGACCGAGCCGCCCCGTACGACCCAGCCCGTCTCGCCGTCGAGCACCGCGTCCGGCGCGCCGCCCGAGTCGCCGGCCACCACCGGCAGTCCGGTCGCCGACGCCTCCAGGTAGACGATGCCGAGCCCCTCGACGTCGAGCCCGCCGCGCCGGGTGCGGCACGGCATGGCGAAGACGTCGCCCGCCCCGTAGTGGGCCGGCAGTTCGGCGCCGGGCACCGGGCCGGTGAAGCGCACCGAATCGCTCACCCCGGTCTGCCGGGCCAGCCGCTCCAGGTCGCCCCGGTACGGGCCGCCCCCGACGATCAGGAGCACCGCGTCCGGCACCCGGCTCAGGATGCGCGGCAACGCGAGGATCAGGGTGTCCTGCCCCTTGCGCGGCACGAGCCGCGAGACGCACACCACAACCGGCCGGTCGGCGAGGCCGAGCCTGGCCCGGATCTCGTCGCCGCCCGAGCCGCGGTGGAACGCCTTCTCGTCCACGCCGGGCGGGAGTTGGACCATGCGGCCCGCGGCCGGCTCGGAGAGCGCGCCGGCGATCCGGGAGCGGGTGTACTCGCCCAGGTAGGTGAGCGTGTCGGTGCCGTCGCCGATGCGGCGCAGGAGTTGGCGGGCGGCGGGGAGTTGGGCCCAGCCGGCCTCGTGCCCGTGTGTGGTGGCCACCAGCCGGCGCGCGCCCGCCGCGCGCAGCGCGGGCGCCATCAGCCCGAGCGGCGCCGCGGCGCCGAACCACACGGACGAGCAGTCGTGGGCGCGCAGCAGTTCCGTCGCCCGCCGGGTGACCCGGGGCGTGGGCAGCAGCATGGTCGTGCGGTCCCGGACCACGGTGAAGGGCTGTTCCGCGTCGAAGGCCGCGCAGGCCCGGGCGCCCTCCGCGCCGCGTTTCCAGGTGCTGGCGTAGACGACGAGGCGGGCGGGGTCGAGGCGCAGCGCCATGTTGTGCAGGAAGGTCTGGATGCCGCCGGGCCGGGGCGGGAAGTCGTTCGTGACGATCAGGGTCTTGTCCATCGCCGCCGACAGTACCCAAGGCGCCCCCGCCGCACGTCAGCAGGCGAGCCGGGTCCGCGCGCCCGTGCTAGGAGGCGGCCCGTGGCAGGGCGGGCGCGGCGAGCTGCTTCGTGAGGTAGGCCCGCCAGCGCCGGACGAACTCCCTCTCGCTCACCCGCAGTTCGTCGCGGAGCGCGTCCCGCACGCCCGCTTCGCGCTCGGGCGCGCTGCCGACCGCGCGGTAGAAGGCGACCAGTCTCCGCTCGCCCCACTGCTCGGCGATCATCCGGCAGGCGAGCCAGCCCTGCTCGTACGCCTGAGCCAGGACGTTGCCGTCCCCCGCGAAGCCGAAGTCGGCGTCGCGCGGCAGGTCGCTGGGGAGGTCGCCGCCCTCGACGGCGCGGGTCAGCTCGGGGGCGACCTGGCGCGGGAAGGTCTTGGTGTCGCGGTAGCCGACCCAGTCGGCGAAGCCCTCGGAGAGCCACAGCGGCGTACTGGCCGAGGTGTGGGCGCGGGTCGCGACGTGGGTGGCCTCGTGCGTCATGACGACCTGCCGGCCGAGGTCGCCGAGCGCGTCGTACGCCTCCGGGTTGATGATCACGCGGTCCGCGGGGACGGTGCCCGAGCCGCCGATCTCGCCGGTGGTGACCGCCGCTATGCCCCGGTAGCCGGAGGCGGAGCCGCCGAGCAGGGCCGCCATGTCCGCGAGCGAGCGGGGCACCAGGACCACCACGCGGCCCGCCCACGGCCCGCGCCAGGCGCGGTGCACGCTCGGCACGGCGCTGTCCGCGGTCGCGGCGACGCCCTGGAGGTAGCGCCGGTCCTGCCCGACCCCGAGCACGAGGCTGCGCTCGCCGCGGACCACCGAGACCCGGCCCTGGTCCCACAGTTGCGCGGCGCCGCGCTCCGCCGCCCCCGGCGCGGTGCGCGTCGGTGCCTGGACGGCGGCCACGTACCAGCGGTGCCCGCGCTGCGCGAGGGTGAGCCGTTGGGGGGCGACGACGGGCGCGGTGTCGTAGCCGGCGAGCCGGTAGCGCATCTCGACCTGGGCGGTGACCCTTCGGCCGGTGCCGTCGACGGGCGGAAAACCGCCCTTTCGGATGAAACGGTACTGCACGGAGCTGAGGGGGACCTCCGCCAGATTGTCGAACGTCCGCTGCTGCTGGGCGCGGTAGCGACCGGCCGCGCGGTCGACGGTGGCCATGAAGGCGCCCTCGTCCCGCTCGCGGACCGCGTCAGCGCGCCGCTCCAACAGCCGCTCTATCGCCCGCGCGTCCGGGTCAGGCCCGTCCGACTCGCCGCCCCAGCCGGCCATCGCCGCCAGCGTGCTGAGCAGCGCCGTGAACACCACAAGGGCGGCCACCACACCGCTGACCGCCCACCGTCCACCCCGCCGCAACCTGCCCGCCACGCCGTCGATCGTACGGGGTGCGCGCGAGCGGCAGCAGGCGAACACCGGACGACGCGGCGCGCCGTCAGGGGCGGTTGACGGACGTCACGGGCATCATCCCCACCGGGTCGTAGCGCACGTTCGCGCCGGGGTGCGGGGCGTGGATGACCTGGCCGCCGCCCACGTACATGCCGACGTGACTGGCGTCGCCGCGGTACACCACCAGGTCGCCCGGCTGCGCCTGGCTCAGCGGCACCCGCTGCCCGACGCCGGCCTGGCCCTGCGAGGTACGCGGAACGGCCACCCCGGCCTGCCGCCAGGCCCACTGGGTCAGCCCCGAGCAGTCGAAGGAGCCGGGCCCGCTCTGACCCCACGCGTACGGGGCGCCGACGGCGCTCTGCGCGGCGCGCACCGCGGCGGCGGCGCGCGGGGAGGCGGTGGCCCCGCCCGCGGGCTGTTGCCGCTCGTGCCGCGCGGCGGCCCGGCGGTCCTCCTCCTTGGCGCGCTCGCTGCGGCGCAGGGCGGCGCGCTCGGCCTCGGTGAGCCCGTTGAGCACGGTGCGGGCGGCGGCGAGCTTGGCGGTGACCTCGCGCTTGTGCCGGGCCACCGCCTCCCGGCTGCGTTCGAGTTCGACGAGCTTGCCGGTGGCCTCGGCGCGCTCCTGCCGCAGGGCGCGCTGCGCCGCGTGCAACACGCGGAGTTGGCCCGCCTGACGGTGGGAGATCCGGTCGAGCGCCGCCGACTTGGTGAGGAAACCGTCCGGGTCCTCGGTGAGCAACAGGGTCAGGCTCGGGTCGACGCCGCCGGAGCGGTACTGGGCGCCGGCGAGCCCGGCGAGCGCCCCGCGCAACTGGTTGACCCGTTCCTGACCCCGGGCCACGCTGTTCTGCAGCGCGCCGACCCGCTCGCGGAGTTGGTCGGACCGCTCCTTGGCCAGGTTGTACTTCTCGGTGGCCCGCTCGGCGTCGTGGAAGAGGCGCTCCACGGCGCGCCGGGCGGAACTGGTGCTCTGACCACTGCTCTGGCCGCTGCTCTGACCGCTGGAACCGCTGCTCCGCGCGTCACTGCTGTGCGCGTCGGACGACGGGGCCCCCGGGTCGGCGCCGGCCGGGACCGCGGTGAGCGCGACCGCCGAGGCGGCCAGCGCGGCGGACAGCATGGCCACTCGGGCCGGCCGGTCATGAGCTGAGGGCGAGGTACGGCGATGGGACGCCACTGGAGGCCGCATTCCCTTCCGCTGGCGGCGGTCCCCCGCGCCCACGGACAGGCGTACGACAGGGCGTGACCGCGCGCGGCAGAGAGTAGCCGCACGGACACGGAGGGTCCAAAGACCGTGCGCCGCGCCGCATCCCGTCCGCGCCCGGCGCCGTCGCCTCAGGCGCAGGTCACCGGCGGGGTGGCCGGTCAACCGGGGATCGGGCGATTCCCTCGTACGGGTGGCCGCCGGGGTTCGGCCGATGGGGCGGCCCGGTGGCCCGCGCCGCGACCCGGTCGTGACGCGGGGGCGGGCCGCCCGGCCGGCGGCCAACCACGGCCGCGCGGGCGGCGGTTGGCGGGCGCGCCGCCGCCGGGGCGGGCCGGCGGGGGCTTCGGGTACGCCGCGGCGCCCGGGCCGGAGGGGGCCACGGGCGCCGACGGAGCGAGCGGGTGAGGCGTCAGATGCGGACGCCGAACTGGAACGGCATGTTGTTGATCGACTCGTAGCGCACGTTGGCGCCCGGCTTGGGCGCGTGCAGCACCTGGCCGTTGCCGGCGTACAGGCCGATGTGGTGCAGGTCGCTGTAGAAGAGCACCAGGTCGCCCGGCTGGAGTTCGCTCTGCCCGATGCGGGTGCCGTTGTTGGCCTGCGCCTGCGACGTGCGGTCCAGCGAGACGTCGGCCTGGCTGTAGGCCCAGCCGGTGAGGCCGGAGCAGTCGAAGGAGTTCGGGCCGGTCGCGCCCCAGACGTACGGGGAGCCGATCTTGGTCTTCGCGGCGGCGAGGGCGATGCCGGCGCGTCCCGAGGTCGGGACGTCCTTGACGGGGTCGGAGTCGCCGCCCTTGTCGGCGTCGAGGTCCTCGCGCTGGTTGGCCGAGCGGTTGGCCCGCTCCTGGTCCTCCCGCTCCTCCTTGGCGAGCTGCTCGCGCTCCTGCGCGGTCAGCGAGTTGAGCAGCGACTGCGCCTTGGAGAGCTTGCCCTGGATCTCCTTCTTCTTGTCGCCGAGCGCCTTGCGGGTGTCGGCCAGGTCCTTGAGCTTGAGGCCGGCCTCCTCGCGCTGCTGCTTGAGGGTGCGCTGCTTGTCGGCGATCTTCTTGAGCGCCCCGGCCTGCTTGCTGGTGACCTGGTTGAGCGTGGACGCCTTGTCCAGGTAGTCGTCCGGGTCGGAGGAGAGGATGAGCTGGAGGGAGGGGTCCACGCCACCGGAGCGGTACTGGGCGGTGGCCATCGAGCCGAGGCCGTTGCGCAGCTTGTTGAGCTCCTCCTGGCCGCGTGCGACCTTGTCCTGGAGGCCGTCCACCTGCTCTTCGAGGGTGTCCTGCTTCTCCTTGGCCCCGTTGTACTTCTCGGTGGCCACCTCCGCCTCTTCGTACAGCTTGTCGACCTGAGCCTTGACGTCCTTCTTGGTCGGCTTCGGGTCGGCCTGGGCGGCCTGCGAGGTGAGGGCGACGGCAGCGGCGGCGGTCGCGGTGAGGACGGTTACCCGAGTGCGGCTCGGCTGCTTGGGTCGACGGTGGGACGCCACAGTGGGCGAGCTCCTTCTTCCTCCAGCCGCCTACCGGGTGGCGGGGGGCGCTAACCCCGGCTCCGCGTCGCGAGCGCCCAGGGCGGACGGCCGTCAACACGGACTCGGCGGTACCTCCGCTGCCACTCCGGATGAGTGATCAACCGCGCGAAGGTTCGGGGCCTGACCTTAGTGACCTCGCCGTGATCCGTTCAAACCCACAGGGAAAAAACTTGGCTCACGGGCCCATCCTTTACCAACATCACACAATCCGTCACCCCGAATTGACACACAGCTCATGAGAGAGCGATGAGTATGCCGGTCTTGATCGCCCTATGACGGGACCTGACCGATCCGCCCGGAGATAGCGGCAGATGAGCGACTATCAGGTCAGATGCGGTGGCGCGGGTGACCGAGGCGTTGATCACCATGCGGGCCCCGAGGGACAAACCAGCGAGGGCGGACGGGCGTTCGCGCGCACCGGCCCACCGCGCCCACGCGGGGCCCGCCCACGCCGTACGGGACGAGGGCGCGCACGGGGCCGCCAGCGGCCACGAGAGCGGGGCCCCGGCGCGGACGGGGGTGGGGCGCCGGCGCGGACGCGGGCGGGGCCTCAGGTGCGGGCGAGGCGCTTGAGGAGCAGGGCGGAGGCCACCGGGCGGGCCCCGGCCTTGGCGACGCCGTCCGCCACCTCGCGGTCGGTGGAGACCACCACGACGGGACGGCCCGGCGGCTCGGCCCGCACCAGTTGCCGGATCAACTCGTCCGCCGTCACGCCGGGCTTGCTGAACATCACCCGCACCCCGCGCGGCGGCGCGAGCAGCACCGGGGCGGCCAGCTCGGCCCCGTCGAAGACGCAGGTCATCTCCGCGCCGGTCTGGGCGGCGAGCACCGCGAGCCCGCCGAGCAGCCGCAACCGCTGCTTCTCCAACGGCATCGTCGGATAGCCGGTCTTGGTCACGTTGTAGCCGTCGACCACCAGGTGGGCCTGCGGCAGGGCCAGGAGTTGGTCCAGGAGCGCCGGGTCCATGTCGGACAGCGCGCGGGTGGCGATGTCCTTGGGCGTCATCTTGCCGGGCTCGACGGCTTCCACGGTGTCGGCCGGACGCATCGACGCGGGCGGCAGCGCCAGTTCGCGGCGCAGCCCCTGCGCGGCGTCCAGCATCGTGTCGAGCAGCAGCCGCAGCCGCATGTCCTCCACGCTGCGCCCCTCGCGCACCGCGCGGCGGCTGGCCTCAAGCGCCGCCTCGGTCTCGGCGAGCCGCGTCTTGAGCCGCCGCGCCTCCCCCTCGGTCCTGGCCCGCTCGGCCGCCGCGGCGGCGCGCTGCGCCTCCAGTTCGCTCGCGGACTTGCGCAGCGCAGCCTCGCCCCGGCGTACGTCGCTGAGCGCGCTGCGCAGCTTGCGCTGGAGCACGTCGGCCTCTTTGCGGGCCGCCTCCAGTTCCGCGCGCGAGCGCTCGGCGTCGCCGCGCGCGGCCGTGCGTACCTGGTCCAGCTCCTCGCGCAGCCGGCGCATCTCGTCCAGGGCGCGCGCGCCGGCGCGTTCCGCGTTGGCGCGCTGGGCCTCCTCGCCCGCGGCCTCGACGAGCTTGACCCAGCCGGTGGGGCGCAGCACGTACGCCAGGGCCGCGACGTCCACCGGGTCGGCCGCGGCGGGCGGCGAGCCGGCCTCGATGGTCTCGGCCAGCTCGGGCTGCGTCTCGCGCAGCCGGGCGGCGATCCGCTGTCGGAAGGCGGGGGCGGTGGCGATGGCGGCGGCCATGGCGTTGCCCGCGAACTTGGCCCGTCGGGTCGGGGTGAAGCGGGCGTACTGCCGCAACTGGGGCGGCAGCTCGCCGACGGTCAGGGCACCGAAGGCGTCGGCGACCAGGGCCACCACCCGGTGCCTGACCCCCTCGGGTAGCGGGCGGTCGAGCGCCTCGGCGGCCTCGCCGGTGCCGCCGTCGGGCCCGTCGAGCCCTTCGGGGCCGACGGCACCCGCGACGCCGTCAGCTCCGTCGGCGCCGTCCACGGCGTCCGGGCCGCTCGTCCGCTCCACCACCTGTCACCGCTCCGTTCTCAGGCGCTCGCGCCCGGGCGGTCGACGAGCTCGATCTGGTCGACCGCGTTGCACCAGCGGCAGCGCACCGACTCAATGGTCTCACTGACCACCTTGCGCTCCTCGGTGCTGGGCTCCCCGGCCAGGTCCAGGTGCACGTACTCGACGGCCTTGGTCGAGCGCGTCACGTCGAAACGGGTGAGGTTTCCGCACAGGGTGCAGCGCCAGCGGGTCTCGGCTGTGGGCTGGGGAGCGGCCATCGTGTCGTCCTTCACGTCTTCGTTCGCATTCGTTCGCGGTCCACGCGGCCTTCCGCCCGGCCTGGTGCACCCGGTACGCCGCGACCACGCGCGTCGCACCGAGCGCGGTACGCCGCACACGGCTGCCACCTGCCCCCGGGAGGGCCCGGGCCCCTCCGCGGTGCGCCGTCGGACTGCGGGAGTGCTGGGCGTAACCCTACGGCCTGACGGTCGCCGGGTGGGGGCCCCGGCGGCACCCGCGGCGGGTGCGGGGATCTGCGGGGTTCCGTGTGGTACGGGATGATCCGGACATGTTCAAGAAGGCGACGGCGTCCGACGGCCCTCTGGTGACATATGCGCTCATCGCCGCCTGCTGTCTGCTCTTCCTCCTCAGCCCCGCCGCCGGGCTCGCTCCCCCGGACGGGGACCGCACCGAACTCCTGCGCGCGCGGCAGGACCACTTCGCCCGGTGGGGCGTGGTCCCCGCCGAGCTGTGGGCCGGCCCCGCCCGCGCCGCCCTGACCCCGCTGACCGCGCTGTTCGTCCACGGCACCTGGCTCCACCTGCTGGGCAACATGCTCTTCCTCCAGGTCTTCGGCTCGCTGGCCGAGGCCCGGATGGGGCGGCTGCGGTTCCTGGCCTGCTACCTGGCCGCCGGCTACCTGGCGCTGGTCGGCTTCGCCGTGGCGCACGCGGACTCCACGCAGCCGCTGGTCGGGGCGTCCGGGGCGATCTCCGGGGTGCTCGGCGCCTTCCTCTTCCTGCTGCCGCGGGCCCGGGTCACCAGCCTCTTCCCCTTCCTGTTCTTCCTGCCGCTGCGCTTCCCCGCCTGGCTCGTGCTGCCGCTGTGGTGCGCGCTCCAGTGGCTGGCGGCCCGGCACAGCGGCCCCCGCCCCGGCGTGGCCTACCTCGCCCATCTGATCGGCTTCGGCGTCGGGTTCCTGTACGCCCTGCTCCGCTGGCGTGGGCGGACGGGCCCCGGGGCGGGTTCCGGGCCGCCGGCTAGAGTGAAAGAGCCCGTTCAGGCCACCGAGGGAGACAGCCAGCCGTGATCACGTCAATCGTGCTCATCAAGACCAGCGTGGACCAGATCCCCGAGGTCGCCGAGAAGATCGCCGCCCTGGAGGGGGTGAGCGAGGTCTACTCGGTCACCGGCGCGCACAACCTGATCGCCATGGTGCGGGTGGCCCGGCACGACGACCTCGCCGACGTCATCCCCGGCCAGATCAGCAAGGTGCCCGGCGTGGCGTCCACGGAGACGCACATCGCCTTCCGCACGTACTCGCAGCACGACCTGGAGGCGGCGTTCGCGATCGGGCTCGACGCGTAACGAAGGCCGCGCGGCGGGCGCGCGCGGAGCCGGCGCGGGCCGCCGCGCGCGGTACGGCCGGCCCGCGGGCCCGCTCGCGCGGCGGCCCGTCCGCGCCGTCGGCGCACCGCGCGACCAGCGAAGATGAAGAAGTCCTCATGGTGTCTTCATCGCGGCCAGCGGGTCGGCGGGACACCGTGGGCACATGGCCCTCTCCCACCGGCTCGCCACCCTCACGGCCGTCGTCGCGATCCCGCTCGGCATAGCCGTCACGAGCTACCTGCTGACCGACAGCCCCGACTCGCCCAAGGCCCCCTCCAAGGTCGAGCTCGAATCCGGCACCCCGGCGCCCGACCCGAGCGCCCCGCCGGACGCCACGCCCACCGGGCCGCCCCCGGCGTCCGACCGGCCCGCCTCCCCGAGCCACGAGGCCGTACCCCCACCGCCAGCGACCGACGGTATGGCCGATGACACCGCAGACGACACCACCGAGCACGACGACGACGCGGGCGACGACGGACCCGGTGACGACGGCTGACGCGCCCCCCGCGCCGGGGCGCCGGATCTCGGCCCGGGTACGGATCCTGCTGTGGCTGCTCCTGGTGATGGCCGTCGCGCTGGCCGCCGTCGCCACCACCACCCGCTCGATCCTGCTGCGCGACGTCGACCAGCGCACGACGGAACTCCTCGCGCAGGAGGCCGGCGAGTTCGCCAACTTCGTCGAGCGCGGCCAGGACCCGCGCACCGGCGCCCCGTTCACCGAGCCGCGCCGGCTGCTCAAGGTCTTCCTGGAGCGGCAGTACGCCGACCCGTACGAGGAACTGCTCGGCCTGGTGCACGACGCGAAGCCGCCGTCGGTGGTCCGGCAGAAGCGCGACATCCCCGTGCGGCTGCCGTTGTACCGGGACGACCGGGCGCTGGCCGCCATCGCCCGCTCCGAGCGGCACACCGGCACCCTCGACCGGGACGAGGGCGAGGTGCGCTGGGCCAAGGTCGCCATCCGGCCGGGCGGCGCGGGCCCCGAGGGCACCTTCGTGGTCGCCTTCCACGCGGATCGCGAAACGGCGCGGGCGGGCGAGGTGTTCCGGATCCTGCTGGCCATCTCGGGTGTCGCGCTGCTGATGACCTGCGGCATCGGCTGGGTCGTCGCCGGCCGCATCCTCGCCCCCGTACGCCTGGTGCGCACCACCGCGGCGCAGCTCACCGAGCAGGACCTGACCCGGCGCATCCCGGTGCGGGGCCGCGACGACATCTCGGCGCTCGCCGAGACATTCAACGCGATGCTGGACCGCCTGGAGCGGGCGTTCGGCGCCCAGCGCCAGTTCGTGGACGACGCCGGCCACGAGCTGCGCACGCCCATCACCATCGTGCGCGGCCACCTGGAACTCATGAACACCGGCCCGGACGGGGCGGCCGAGCGCGAGGAGACCGTGCGCCTGGTCACCGACGAGCTGGACCGGATGAGCCGCATCGTGGAGGACCTGCTCCTGCTGGCCAAGGCCGAGCGCCCGGACTTCGTCGCGCCCGCCCCGGTGCAGCTCGCCGAGCTGACCGCCGACGTCTTCGTCAAGGCCCGCACGCTCGGCGAGCGCCGCTGGGAGCTGGCCGAGGTCGCCGAGGGCGAGGCGCTGCTCGACGCCCAGCGCATCACCCAGGCCATGGTGCAGCTCGCGCAGAACGCCGTGCAGCACACCGCCGTCGGCCAGCGCATCCGCATCGGCTCCCGGCGCGCCCCCGGCCTGGTGGAGCTGTACGTGAGCGACACCGGGCCCGGCGTGCGGCCCGAGGACGCCGAGTTGATCTTCGAGAGGTTCCGTCGCGGCACCGCGCGGCGCGGCGCCCGCGGCCCGGGGGCGGCCACCGACACGCACGGCGGCGGCGCCGGCCTCGGCCTGTCGATCGTCAAGGCCATCGCCGAGGGCCACCGGGGCCGCGTGGAGCTGCGGCCCGGCGACTGGCACGCCCCCGCCGCCACCGCCCCGACGACCGGCCCCGCCACCGCGCCGCGCCCGTGCCCGGCCGCGCCCGGGGACGGCGCCGGCGCCACCTTCGCCCTGCTGCTGGAGGACACCACCTGATGAAGCGCATTCTGATCGCCGAGGACGAGGAGCGCATCGCCGCCTTCGTCGAGAAGGGCCTGCGCGCGAGCGGCTTCACCACCACCATCGCGGCCGACGGCGACACCGCGGCCGACTACGCCCGCACCGGCGGCTTCGACCTGATCATCCTCGACATCGGCCTGCCCGGCCAGGACGGCTTCACGGTGCTGCGCGGGCTGCGTGAGGACCGGGTCTCGACACCGGTGATCGTCCTGACCGCGCGCGACTCCGTACGGGACACGGTGGCCGGCCTGGAGGGCGGCGCGGACGACTGGATGACCAAGCCGTTCCGCTTCGAGGAGTTGCTGGCCCGGGTGCGGCTGCGGCTGCGCACGGCCGCCCGCGCCCCCGAGGTGACCGTGCTGCGCAGCGGCGACCTCAGCCTCGACCTGCGCACCCGCAGGGCCCGCGCGGGGCAGACCTCCGTCGACCTGACGGCGCGTGAGTTCGTGCTGCTCGAACTGTTCCTGCGCCACCCGGGCCAGGTCCTTACGCGCGAGCAGATCCTCTCCCACGTGTGGGGGTACGACTTCGACCCCGGCTCCAACATCGTGGACGTCTACGTGCGGGCGCTGCGCAAGAAGCTGGGCGCGGGCCGGGTGGAGACCGTGCGGGGCATGGGCTACCGACTGCCCTGAGCCGGGCGCCCGCGCGGGCGCGTCCCGCACCGGCACGGGTGTCGGGAGGCAAGCCGCAGGGCGTCGCGGGCGCCGCCGGCGGGATGAAGTTCTCCTCATCGAGCGCTCATCGGCGGCTCACCGGCGGCGCCAAGACTGACGGCGTGACCCTCACCCACCGGCAGGCCGCCGCCTGGTGCGCCGCCCTCAGCGCGTGCGCCGTACTGGCCGTGCCCGGCACCCTGCCGGGGCTGGCCACCGACGCCAGGCTCACCCTGGCCGTCTTCGCCCTCGCCACCTGCGCCTGGATCGCCACCCCGATCGACGACACCTACGTCGCGCTCGGCGCGGGCCTGGCGCTCACCGCGACCGGCGTGATCAGCAGCGAGACGCTGTTCGGCACCCTGGGCGACGCCACCGTGTGGCTGCTGATCTGCGCCTTCGTCCTCGCCGCCGCCGTGGGCCGCAGCGGGCTCGCCGGCCGGGCCGCGGCGTTCCTGGTGAGCGGGGCGGGCAGCGTACGCCAGCTCGTCCACCTCACCACGGCCGCCTTGGTGGCCACCGCCTTCGCCGTCCCGGCCACCTCCGGGCGGGCGGCGCTCGCGCTGCCGGTGTTCCTGGCGCTGGCGCGGGTGCTGGCCGACCGGGCGCGGCTGGTGGTGATGCTGGCGCTGCTGTTCCCCACCGTCATCCTGCTCTCCGCGGTGGCCACGCTGATCGGCGCCGGGGCGCACCTGATCACCGTCTCGGTGCTGTGGGAGTCGACCGGCGAGGACATCGGCTTCGCCCGCTGGCTGCTGCTCGGGCTGCCGCTGGCCATCGCCTCCTCGCACCTGGCGGCCGAGGTGGTGCTGCTGACCATGACCCGGCGGGCCGACCGCGAGGGGCCCGTACGCATCACCGCCGAGCAGCTCCAGGAGCACACCCCGCACCCGGTGACCGGGCCGCTGACCGCCGCGGAGGCCCGCTGCGCGCTGCTGCTCGGCACCGTCGTCCTGCTGTGGTGCAGCGAACCCCTGCACCAGGTGCCGCCGGCCGTGGTCGCGCTGATCGGCGCGCTGGTGGCCGCCTCGCCGGCGCTCGGCACGGTGCGGCTCAAGGACGCGCTGAGCACCGTCCCGTGGTCGCTACTGCTGTTCATGGCGGCCACGATGGCGATGGGCATCGCGCTCTCCGTCTCCGGCGCGGCCCGCTGGCTCGTCTCGGGCCTGCCCGGCGGGGGCGTGCCGCCCTGGCTGTTCCTGGGCGTGGTCATCGCCCTCAGCACGGCGGCCCACCTCGCGCTCCAGTCCCGCTCCGCCCGCTCCAGCGTGCTGGTCCCGCTGGTGGTGGCCGCCGCCGGCGAGGCCGGGGTCAACCCGGTGGCCGCCGCGCTGGCCTCCACGGCCGCCGCCGGCTTCTGCCACACCCTGCCGGCCTCGGCCAAGCCCGTGGCCCTCTTCGCCGACCTGCCGGACGACACCCCCACGTACGCGCCGCGCGACCTGTTGCGCCTCTCCCTGGTCCTGGCCCCGCTGACGGCCGCCCTGGTGTGGCTGTTCGCGCTGGGCGTCTGGCCCCTGCTCGGCGTACCGCTGTGACCCGCCGACGCCGGCCCCCACCGCCGGACCGCCACCCACCCCTCACCCCTACGGATCCACGGAGCACCATGAACGCCCCCGCACCCCGCCCCCTGCGCTTCGCCGTGGCCCCCAGCGGGTTCAAGGAGTCGCTGTCCGCCCGCGAGGCCGCCGAGGCCATCGCCGAGGGGCTCCAGCGCGTGGTGCCCGACGCCGACACCGACCTGATACCGCTGGTGGACGGCGGCGAGGGAACCGCCGAGGCGCTGGCCGCCGCGACCGGTGGCGCCCTGCACCACCTCACCGCCACCGGCCCGACCGGCGTCGCGGTCCCCACCCACTTCGCGCTGCTCGGCCCCGGCGCGCGCGGCGCGGCCGGGGGGCGCGCCGCGGCGGTCGAGATGGCCGCCGTCGCCGGGCTGTCCCTGGTGCCGCCGGACCAGCGCGACCCCGGCGCCACCACCACCCGAGGCGTCGGCGAACTCATCCGCGCCGCCCTGGACTTCGGCGCGCGCCGTATCCTCGTCGGCTGCGGCGATTCGGGCACGTCCGACGGCGGAGCGGGCGCGCTCCAGGCCCTCGGCGCCCGGCTGCTCGACGCGGACGGTCGCGAACTCCCGCCCGGCGGCCGGGCCCTGGCCCGCCTCGCCCGCGTCGACCGGTCCCGGCTCGACCCCCGGCTGGCCGACACCGAACTCCTGGTCGCCTGCAACCCGTTCAACGTGCTGTGCGGACCGCAGGGCGTGGCCCGCGTCTTCGGGCCGCAGAAGGGCGCGAGCCCGGCCCAGGTCGAGGAGTTGTCGGCGGCGCTCGAACGCTGGGCCCTGATCCTCGCGCGCGACGTGTGCGGCCCCGCCGTCGCGCTCGCCTCCCCCACACCGGGCCCGCCGCCGTGCGCCGCCCCCGCGCCGGCGCACGCCACGTCCGGCGCGGCGCCCGCCCTGGCCCCGTTGCCCTCGGCCGCCGGCGGCGTCGACCTGCGCCACGGGCCCGGCACCGGCGCGTCCGGAGGGCTGGGCGCCGGGCTTGCGGCGCTCGGCGCGCGGCTGTTGCCCCGCTTCGACGTCCTCCTCGACGGCCTGGACCTCGACGCCCGGTTGGCCCGCGCCGACCTCGTCGTCACGGCCGAGGGCGCGCTGGACCGGCAGACGACCCGGGGCAAGATCCCGGCCGAGGTGGCGCGCCGCGCCAAGGCCCACGGCAGACCGGTCCTCGCCCTCGCGGGCACCATCGGCGAGGGCGCGCGGGAGGTGCGCGGCGCCGGGGTCGACGCCTACCACGGCATCCTGCCCGGGCCCGTGGCGCTCGCCGAGGCCCTGGGGCGGGGCCGGGAGTTCCTCGCGGACGCGGCGGAGGCGGCCCTGCGGATGATCCTCATCGGCACCCGACTCGCCGGCGCCCCGGGCCGCTTCGCGCCTCCGGCACCGGCGCCGACTCCGCCCCCGGGCCCCGGGCAGCTCGTGCCGCTGCCCGGACCGCCCGCCGCACCGCGCTGAGCCCCGCACGGTGCTGAGCCCCGCCCGCCGCCGGCCCGTGGCGGGAGCGCGGCGACGCGCGGGGGCTACGGCGCTACGACGCCACGGGTCAGTGCGCCGCCGCCCCGCGGTCCGGCACGCAGCGGCCGTCCTCGGTGCGGTAGCTCCAGCGGGCGCCGTCGCGCACCAACTCCCGTACCGCCCGCACGAACCGCTCGACGTGCTCGTCGGGCGTCCCGGCGCCGAAGCTGACCCGGATCGCGTTCAGCGAGCCGGAGCCGCCGGGCGCCTGGTCCGGCGCGCCGCACTCCCCCGGCTCCGACGCCTCGCTGTCGAGCAGGGTGCGCACCAGCGGATGGGCGCAGAACAGCCCGTCCCGCACGCCGATGCCGTACTCGGCGGAGAGCGCGGCGGCGAAGTGCGAGCTGTTCCAGCCGTCCACGACGAAGGAGAGCACCCCGACCCGGGGCGCGTCGTCGCCGAACAGCGACAGGACGCGCACCTGCGGGATGTCGGCGAGGCCGGCTCGTACGGCGGCGATCAGTTCCTGCTCGCGCTCGACCAGCGCGTCGAAGCCGGCCTCGGTCAGCGCCCGGCACGCCGAGGCGATGGCGTACACGCCGATCACGTTCGGCGAGCCGGCCTCGTGCCGGGCGGCGGTGGTGTGCCAGGCCACGTCCACGCCGCCGTCGGCGGCCCGCACCACGGTGCGGCTGGCACCGCCGCCGGCGAGGTACGGCTCGGCCGCGCGCAGCCAGTCCGCGCGGCCGGCGAGCACGCCGGAGCCGAACGGCGCGTACAGCTTGTGGCCGGAGAACGCGACCCAGTCCACGTCCAACTCGGCGATGTCGACCGGGTGGTGGGGGGCCAACTGCGCGGCGTCGAGCACGATCCGGGCGCCGTGCGCGTGCGCCGTCGCCGCCAACTCGCGCACCGGCCACAGCTCGCCGGTCACGTTCGACGCGCCGGTCACGCAGACCAGCGCGGGCCCGTCGGCCGCCTGGCCCGTCAGCGCCGCCTCCAGCGTCCGCACGGCAGCGGCGGGCGAACGGGGCGCGCTGAGGTAGGTCACCGACACGCCCTCCTGCCGCTCCCAGGGCAGCAGCGCGGCGTGGTGCTCGGTCTCGAAGACGTACACCCGCGTGCCGGTGGGCAGCACGGCGGCGAGCAGGTTGAGCGAGTCGGTGGTGGAGCGGGTGAAGACGACCTGGTCGTCCGCGCGGCAGCCGAGGAACGCGGCCACGTCAGCGCGGCTGGTCTCGAACAGGTCGGTGGACAACTGCGAGAGGTAGCCCGCCCCACGGTGCACGCTGCCGTAGTACGGGGCGTACGCGGCCACGTCCTCCCACACCCGGCGCAGCGCGGGGGCGCTGGCGGCGTAGTCCAGCGCGGCGTAGCTGACCTCGCCCCCGGTGACCAACGGCACCCGCACGTCCGCCCCGAGCACGGGCAGCGGCAGCGAGGCCGACCGGGCGGCACAGGCGGGCTCGGCCGCCACCCCGGTGTCGGAGGTGGCGGACGGGGCGGCGGTGGCGGCGGTGAAGGGGCGCGTGGACATGGCGAGATCTCCCGGCAGGGCAGGGCTTCACACGAGGGAAGCAACAGGGCTTGGGGAAACGCACGGCCGACGGCTGACCCGTCGGTGGGTGCGGGAAACGGCCCGGAGGTGCCCGCGCGCTGGCGCGGATCGGATGGGCCGGAATGTCCGGAAAACCGGAGCGTGCGGAACGGGGCCGGTCGGCCCTATCGCATTCGCTGACTCACGGAGCTTCTCCCTCGACCACCAGGACCCCTGGATGTCTCACTCGAGGAAACGAGTGCGAGGGGTCCGCGCTTGCCGTAGACCTCGCTGCCTACGGCCTGGTCATCACCCGGGGCACCCCGCCACGGACGGAGGGTTGCCGGACAGCGGGCCGGGGCCTGTGTCGCTGTCACTCGTGACCTGCGAAGCATCATGCCATACCGCGCCCACACCGCAACCGCCGACCTCTCCCACCGGCAGCGCGCGGGGTAGCGAATCGGCCACGTGCCCGGACCCCGGGGCCCGTTGACGGACCCCGCACGCGGCGCGAGGGCGCGCCCCCACCCGGGGACGCGCCCTCGCGCTGTGCTGCCCTGTACCGCCACGTGCCGTGCCGCCTGGCCCGCTCTCCGTCGCGGCGCGCGGCTACTCCTGGCTGGCCGCCACCCACCGCTCCAGCGTGCGCCTGGCCGCGCCCGAGTCGATGGCCTCGGCCGCGCGCCCCATCGCCGCCCCGATCCGCTCGGCGAGCGGCGGCAGCTCCGGCGCGGGAGCACTCGCCTCGAACCGCGCGGCCGACTCCGCCGCCGACGTCGTGCTCAACGCGTCCAGGGCGACGAGCGCCGCCGCCGAGTTGAGCAGCACGGCGTCCCGTACGGGCCCACGCTCGCCGGCCAGCAGCCGGCGGGCCACGTCGGCGTTGTACGAGGCGTCAGCGCCCCGCAGGGCCTCCACGGGGACCAGTTCCAGGCCGACGTCGCGGGGGTCGAAGCTCTGCTCGCGCACGGTCCCGTCGCGCACCTCCCACACCCGTGAGGTCGCCGTGGTGGTCAGCTCGTCCAGGCCGTCGTCGCCACGGAAGACCAGCGCGCTGGTGCCGCGCCCGGCGAGCACCCCCGCCAGGATCGGCGCCATCCGCGGGTCGGCGACCCCGGTGGCCTGGGCCGCGACCTTGGCCGGATTGGTGAGGGGCCCGAGGAAGTTGAACGTGGTGGGGATGCCCAGTTCGCGGCGGGCCGCCGCCACGTGGCGCAGCGAGGGGTGGAACTTGACGGCGAAACAGAAGGTGATGCCCGCCTGCTCGGCGACCTCGGCCACCCGCGCCGGCGTGAGGTCCAGGTTGACCCCGAGCTTCTCCAGCACGTCGGACGCTCCGCTGGCCGAGGAGGCGGCCCGGTTGCCGTGCTTGACGACCCGGGCGCCGGTGCCGGCCACCACGATCGAGGACATCGTGGAGATGTTGACCGTCCTGGCCCCGTCGCCGCCCGTCCCCACGATGTCCACGGTGGGCCCGGGGACGTCGATCAGGTTGGCGTGCTCGTACATCGTGCGGACCATGCCGGCGACCTCGTCGACCGTCTCGCCCTTGGCCCGCAGGGCGACCGCGAACCCCGCGATCTGGGTGTCGCTGGCCTGGCCCGTCATGATGCGGTCCATCGCCCAGGCGGAGGCGTCGGCGCCGAGGTCCTGTCCGGCGAGGAGGCTGCGCAGGATGCCCGGCCAGGTGTGGGCCGTCGCGCTGTCGCCGCCTGCCGGGGTCACAACGTTCATGGTCCACGCTCCTGGTGGTGGGTGAGGTGTGGAGCCAGCCTATCCAGGGCCGGGAACAGACGAAGAACCCCGTCCAACCATCGGACGGGGTTCCTCGTGTGGCGATCAGCAGGTGATCAGGAGGGGTCAGTGGTGACCGTGGCCGCTCGTGATCTCCTTGTACTCCTCGACGGTGGGCTTGGCGATCTGGCTGTCCTCGCCGTACAGGCCCTTCGACAGCTTGACGCGGAGCTTCTCGGAGCGGGTGGGCTTGCGCACCACGCCGTTCTCGTCCACCTCGGGCTCCAGCTCAAGCGGCTGGTACTGGTCGTGCGCCGTGAGCGTGTGCAGCTGGTCCGACGACAGCGGCTCGTGCACCTCGATGAACTCGCCGTGCGGCAGCCGCTTGATGATGCCCGACTCGCGGCCGTGCAGCACCTTCTCCTTGTCGCGGCGCTGCAGACCCAGGCAGATCCGCTTGGTGACGATGAACGCCACGACCGGTGCGACGAAGAACGCGATGCGCGAGAACCAGGTGATCGCGTTGATCGACAGGTGGAAGTGCGTGGCCCAGATGTCGTTGCCACCGGCGACCAGCATGGTCAGGTAGCTGACGCACCAGGCGACACCGAAGCCCGTGCGGACCGGGGTGTTCCGCGGGCGGTCCAGCAGGTGGTGGTGGCGCTTGTCGCCGGTGGCCCAGGACTCGATGAACGGGTACACCGCGATGGACACCAGCATCAGCGGGAAGATCACCAGCGGGATGAACACACCCAGGACGAGGGTGTGGCCCCACATGTTGATCTCCCAGCCAGGCATCACTCGGATCAGCCCCTCGGCGAAGCCGAGGTACCAGTCTGGTTGGGCACCGGTGGAGACCTGGTCTGGTCGGTAGGGACCGATCGCCCACACCGGGTTGATGGTGGCCACGGCGGCGATGGCCGCGATGACACCGAACACCAGGAAGAAGAAGCCACCGGCCTTGCCCATGTACACCGGCAGGAACGGCGTGCCCACCACGTTGGTGTTGGTCTTGCCGGGTCCGGCCCAGTGGGTGTGCTTGTGCAGGAACACCATGATCAGGTGCGCCACGACCAGGCCGAGCATGATGCCGGGCAACAACAGGATGTGGATCGAGTAGAACCGGCCGACGAAGTCGTGCCCGGGGAACTCGCCTCCGAAGAGGAACATCGACAGGTAGGTGCCGACCAGCGGGACCGACAGGATGGCGCCCTGGGTGAAGCGGACACCGGTGCCGGAGAGCAGGTCGTCCGGCAGCGAGTAGCCGGTGAGGCCGGTGAAGAGGCCGAGCACCAGCAGCAGGAAGCCGAACACCCAGTTCATCTCACGCGGCTTGCGGTACGCACCGGTGAAGAAGACGCGCATCATGTGCACGAACATGCTGCCGATGAAGATCAGCGCGGCCCAGTGGTGGATCTGCCGGATCAGCAGACCACCGCGGACCTCGAAGCTGATGTCCAGTGTCGACTTGTACGCCTCCGACATCCGGATGCCCTGCATCGGGACGTACGGACCGTCGTAGACGACCTCCCCCATGCTGGGGTTGAAGAACATCGTCAGGTAGACGCCCGTGAGGATGATGATGATGAAGCTGTAGAGGCAGACCTCACCCAACATGAACGACCAGTGGTCGGGGAAGATCTTGCGCATGTTGGCCTTGGCCAGGCTGTAGATGCCCAGCCGGCTGTCGGCCCAGTCGGCGACGCGCTCGCCCGCTGGAGCCTTCTTGCGCCGAGTGTCGGTTGCAGTACTCATCCGCGCTCCCAGTAGGCAGGACCGACGGGCTCCGCGAAGTCGCCCATCGCCTCAAGGTAGCCCTTGTCGTTGACCGTGATCCGAAGCTGCGGCAGGGCGTGGCCCGCCGGGCCGAAGATGACTCGGCCGCCGTCGGTCAGGTCGAAGGTCGACTGGTGGCACGGGCACAGCACGTGGTGCGTCTGCTGCTCGTAGAGGCTGATCGGGCAGCCCACGTGCGTGCAGATCTTCGAGAACGCGACGATGCCCTCGTGCGACCAGTCCAGTTCGCGCTTGTCCTTGATGTTCTCCGGCTGCAGCCGGACGATCATGAGCGCCGCCTTGGCGATCTGGTTGTTGAAGTCATGGTCTTCTTCACTCAGACCCTCGGGCATGGCGAACGTCAACGAACCGACGGCGATGTCCTCGGGACGCAGCGGCTCGTGCGTGTTCTCGTTGATGAGCATCTTGCCCTTGGCCCACTTGGTGTGCCGGAGCATCGTGCCCGGCATGGGGCCCAGGTCACGCAGCAGCACCAGGCCGGTCAGCGGCACCATGGCCATCGCGCCGATCAGCGTGTTGCGGACCAGCTTCCGGCGGCCGAGGTCCGACTCGCGGGCACCGTCCTGGAACCCGGCGAGCACCTCCTCGCGCACCTCGGGGGTGGCCTCTATGTCGTGCCGCTCCTCGGGCACCTCGACGTCGGTCATCAGCGTGCGGGCCCAGTGGATGGCGCCGGCGCCGATGCAGAACAGTGCGAGGCCGAGGGTCAGGCCCAGCGAGAGGTTGAGCGCGCTGACATGCCCGATCGGGAAGACGTAGACGATCTTGTCGACCGGGAAGGCGACGAACGAGGCGATGAAGCCGATCGTCGACAGCATCGACAGCGTGAACAGCCCGGCGACCACGCGCTCGGAGCGCTTGGCGGCCCGCTCGTCGATGTCCTGCACACGGTGCTCGTGGGGCGGCAGCCCCGGGTTGGCGAACGGGTTGTCCCGGGTCGCCAGCACGCCGCCGTCGGCGTCGTCCTGCTGCTGTGGCAGGTTCTCTTCTGAGTTGTCTTGGCTGCTCATGACTTCTTGGCCTTCGTGGTCCGGGCTGCGACCCAAATGGTGATGGCGACCAGAGCGCCCAGGCCGAACACCCAGGCGAACAAGCCCTCGACCACCGGGCCGAGGCCACCCAGTTGGAAACCACCGGGGCTCTCGGTGTCCTCGCTGTTGACCTTGTTCAGGTAGGCGATGATGTCCCTCTTTTCCTTCTCCGGCATGACCGTGTCGGGGAAAGACGGCATGTTCTGCGGGCCGGTCTGCATGGCCTCGTAGATGTGCTTCGGGCTCACACCGTCAAGAGCGGGCGCGTACTTGCCGTTGCTCAGCGCGCCACCCTTGCCTGAGAAATTGTGGCACTGGGCACAGTTCGAACGGAAGAGCTGCCCACCGTTGGCAGCGTCCTCCTTGCCGTTGAGGCTGTACTGGCTCTTGGTCGGCGTTTCCGGGCCGGCGCCGAGCGAGGCGACGTACGCCGCGAGCTGCTCGGTCTCGGCGGCCGTGTAGACCTTGGGCTTCTTCGGGGCCTGGGCACCGTTCTGCTGGGCCGGCATGCGGCCGGTGCTCACCTGGAAGTCCACGGCGGCGGCGCCGACGCCGACCAGGCTCGGACCGTCAGATGTGCCTTGGCCGCCGGTGCCGTGGCAGCTTGCGCAGCCAACGGCGTAGAGCTTCTTGCCCTCGTCGATGGCGAGGGAGGTCTGGGCCTCGTCGGCCTTGGCCTTGTCCGCCGGCGCGAACGCGGCGTAAAGCCCCCCCGTGGCCGCCAGCGCGAAGAGTAGGACGACGAGCGCCGCCAGCGGATGGCGCCGTCGTGCGGAGAGCTTTTTCACGGATTACCCCGGTGTCAGGATCTTCAGCGTCGATGCTTTTGGCTGCGTCTCGGGTGAAACGCGGGTCCGGTGCGGGACCGGTTACTTGATCATGTAGATCGTGGCGAAGAGGCCGATCCAGACGACGTCGACGAAGTGCCAGTAGTACGACACGACGATGGCCGCCGTCGCCTGCTCGTGCGTGAACCTCTTGGCCGCGTACGTCCTGCCCAGGACCAGCAAGAACGCGATGAGTCCGCCCGTCACGTGCAGCCCGTGGAAGCCGGTGGTCAGGTAGAACACCGAACCGTACGGGTCGGACGAGAGCGTGAGCCCCTCGTGCTTGACCAGCTCGGTGTACTCGAAGACCTGACCGCCGATGAAGATCGCACCCATCACGAAGGTGACCACGAACCACATGCGCAGCTTCTTCACGTCACCGCGCTCGGCGGCGAAGACGCCGAGCTGGCACGTGAGGGAGGAGAGCACCAGGATCGTGGTGTTCGTGGCGGAGAACGGGAAGTTCAGCGCATCGGCCATTTCCTTCCAGTGCTCTGCCCCGGTCACCGATCGGAGGGTGAAGTACATCGCGAAGAGGGCCGCGAAGAACATCAGCTCGGAACTCAGCCAGATGATGGTTCCGACGCTGGTGAGGTTCGGCCGGTTGACCGACGGGTGCGCGTGCCCGGTATCTACTGCTGTTGCTGTCGCCACGACCGACATTATGTCGGTCGCTTATCCCGCCCTCACCTCGGGGGGTCCCGTTCGGAGTGTCAAGGCTGTTCAAGCGGCTCGTACGGCCTATTGCGGCGGTCCCTCGAAGGAGGGAAACGGTATCCGGGGCTCCGCAACGCGTTCCGCGCGCCAGCCCTCCTGACGCCCCGTCGAGCCCGGGGAAGATCCGTACGACCTCTCCTCGCCACGGGCCCCGGCGCAGTAGCATCCGCCCCACGGACCCAGTCCGTTCCGTGCCGTCCACCTGCCTGGAGGAAAGATGCGGCCCACTGCCACGGTGCTGGTCTACAGCGATGACGCGGGCACCCGCGAGCAGGTGCGGCTGGCCGCCGGGCGGCGACCAGCGGCGGACGTCCCCGAGGTCGAGTACCTGGAGTGCGCCACCCTGCCCGCCGTCCTGGAGGCCCTGGAGGCCGGCGGGATCGACGTCTGCGTCCTGGACGGCGAGACCGCGCCCGCCGGCGGCATGGGCGTGTGCCGGCAGATCAAGGACGAGATCTACGCCTGTCCTCCGGTGCTGCTGCTCATGGGCCGCCCGCAGGACGCCTGGCTGGCCACCTGGAGCCGCGCCGAGGCCGCTGTGACGCTCCCGGTGGACCCGGTGGCGCTCGCCGACGCGCTGGCCGGGCTGTTGCGCCAGAAGCGGGCCATCAGCGCCTGAGAGCGGCGCACAGCCGGTCGACGGCGAAGGGGGTCCGGACCGCGGGAGCGGTCGGGCCCCCTTCGGCATGCGGTGGGCGGCTCGGCGTGTCGTGGGCCGCCGCCTGGGCGGCGGGGCCGCCGTGCCCGGACCGGCCGTGGCTCAGATCGCCGGGCGCAGTCGGGCCGCGTCGGCCGGGTCGCCGCCGTCGCGCGGGCCGGTGGTGAGGGCGCTGCCCTGGCGCCACTTGTCCCAGGACAGGTTCCAGTCGCCGAAGCCGTTGTCGAACGGCGTCATCGTGGTGCCACCGCTGCCCGTGACCGTCACCAGGTCCCCGGGGCGCACGGTGTCGAAGAACCAGCGGGCGTTGGCGGTGCTCATGCCGGTGCAGCCGTGGCTGACGTTGGCGGCGCCGTGCGAGCCCGCCGACCAGGGCGCGGCGTGCACGTACTCGCCGCTCCAGGTGACCCGGGTGGCCCAGTGCACCGGCAGGTCGTACGACTCGGAACTGCCCTCCGCGATGCCGATGCTGGTCCCGCGCATGCGGACGAAGGACTCCTTGGCGAGGACGACCTTGACGCCGTTGCGCGTGTCGAAGCCCGGCTTGCCGGTGGTGACGGGGATGGTGCGCAGCGTCCTGCCGTCGCGCCGTACGGTCATCCGGTGCGCCGCCGCGTCCGTGACGGCCTCGATCCTGGCGCCGGTGCGCAGCGTGAGGGGCTTGGTGGGGCCGCCGTAGAGGCCGCCGGCGACCTTGATGCCGTCCAGGTGGCTGCGCACGGTGATGGTGGCTCTGGCGGGCCAGTACGCGCGCGGGCGGTAGTGCAGGCTCCGGTCGTCCACCCAGTGCCAGGCGCCTTCGACGGCCGGCCGGGAGCTGACGCGCAGGGCACGCTCCACGGTGGCCTGATCCTTGCGGTTCTTCACGGGGGCGCTCAGCTCGGCGGTGACCGGCTGGCCGACCCCGTAGGTGCCGCTGTCCGGGCCGAAGCGCACGCGGAGCAACGTGTCGGCGGGGGCGGTGTCGTAGCTGATGGTCCTGCGGCCCGGCCTGCCGTCGGCGTTCTCGGTGCTCACCCGGAGCGTGTAGTGGGCGCCTGCCGCGAGCGGGGCGGTGGAGCGCCACCGCTTGCCGTCGGCGGTGAGTTCGCCGCGCAGGTAGCGACCGGTGGCGTCGGTGGCGGTCACGTCGGTGATGCGGCTGCCGCCGCCCTTGGCGGTGACCTCCAGGGGCTGGTCCGGGTCGGCCTGGCGGCCGTGCGGGTCGCCGTTGAAGACCACCTGTTCGGCGGCGTCGTACGGCTTGTCAGCCAGCGGGTCGGAGGGGGAGCCCGCGCAGGCCACGGCGCCTATCGCCAGCGGCGTCACCAGGAGGGCGCAGCGGATGGGTATTCGGGAGCGAGAGGTGTGGCTCATGACCACACGCTAAGAACGGCGGCCGGTTTCGGCGCGCGCAGCGGGCCAAACGAGGGGCGGCCACGGCGGTGACGGGGCCCGGCACGCGTACGGCCCGGACGCCCCCGTGGGGGACGTCCGGGCCGTACGGCGGACGGGTGTGCCTACTGGGTGCGGTTCTCGCCCCGGTAGTACTCGAAGACCCAGCCGAAGATGCTGATCATGATGATCGGGGCCGAGAAGTACATCAGCCACCAACCGAAGATCACACCGAGGAAGGCGAACGAGCCACCCACCGCGAGGAACAGCGGCTGCCAGCTGTGCGGGCTGAAGAAGCCCAGCTCACCGGCGTCGTCAGCGACGTCAGCGTCCTTGTTGTCCTGCGCTCCGGCGTCCACCCGGCGCGCGGTGAACGCCAGGTAGTAGCCGATCATCATGCTCAGGCCGAAGGACAGGAACAGCGCGGTCGTGCCGACCGGCTCCTTGGACCAGACGCCATAGACGATCGCCATGGCGAGGATGAAGACGGCGAGCCAGATGAACATCCGGCCTTGGATCTTCACTTGCCTGCCTCCTTGCCACCCGCGAGGGCCTTCTCTTCGGTGTGCCCGACGTTCTCAAGCTGGTCGAGCGCGGCGATCTCCGGGTGGTGCAGGTCGAACGCCGGGGATTCGGAGCGAATCCGCGGCAGCGTGAGGAAGTTGTGCCGCGGCGGCGGGCAGGAGGTCGCCCACTCCAGCGAACGGCCGTAGCCCCACGGGTCGTCGACCTCGACCTTCTTGCCGTACTTCGCGGTCTTCCACACGTTGTAGAAGAACGGCAGTACGGACAGGCCCAGCAGGAACGAGCTGATGGTGGAGATGGTGTTGAGCGTGGTGAAGCCGTCCGCGTGCAGGTAGTCGGCGTACCGGCGGGGCATGCCCTCGGCGCCCAGCCAGTGCTGCACCAGGAACGTGCCGTGGAAGCCGATGAACAGCGTCCAGAAGGTGATCTTCCCGAGCCGCTCGTCCAGCATCTTGCCGGTGAACTTCGGCCACCAGAAGTGGAAGCCGGAGAACATCGCGAAGACCACGGTGCCGAAGATGACGTAGTGGAAGTGCGCGACGACGAAGTACGAGTCGGAGACGTGGAAGTCCATCGGCGGCGAGGCCAGGATGACGCCGGTCAGACCACCGAAGGTGAAGGTGATCAGGAAGCCGACCGCCCACAGCATGGGCGTCTCGAAGCTCAGACTGCCCTTCCACATGGTGCCGATCCAGTTGAAGAACTTCACACCGGTGGGCACCGCGATAAGGAAGGTCATGAAGGAGAAGAACGGTAGGAGCACGCCGCCTGTGACGTACATGTGGTGCGCCCAGACCGTCACTGAGAGACCGGCGATGGCGATCGTCGCGGCCACCAGACCGATGTAGCCGAACATCGGCTTGCGGCTGAAGACCGGGATGACCTCGGAAATGATGCCGAAGAACGGCAGGGCGATGATGTACACCTCTGGATGGCCGAAGAACCAGAAGAGGTGTTGCCACAGCAGTGCGCCACCGTTGGCCGCGTCGAAGATGTGCGCCCCGAACTTACGGTCCGCCTCCAGGGCGAACAGCGCGGCGGCGAGCACGGGGAAGGCGAGCAGCACCAGAACACCGGTGAGCAGCACGTTCCAGGTGAAGATCGGCATCCGGAACATCGTCATGCCGGGAGCGCGCATGCAGATGATCGTGGTGATGAAGTTGACCGAGCCGAGGATGGTGCCGAAGCCCGAGAGGGCCAGACCCATGATCCACATGTCGGCGCCGACGCCCGGCGAGCGGACCGCGTCCGACAGCGGGGAGTAGGCGAACCAGCCGAAGTCGGCCGCGCCGTTGGGGGTGAGGAACCCGCCGACCGCGATGAGCGAGCCGAAGAGGTACAGCCAGTAGGCGAACATGTTCAGCCGCGGGAACGCCACGTCGGGCGCGCCGATCTGCAGCGGCATGATCCAGTTGGCGAATCCGGCGAACAGCGGCGTCGCGAACATCAGCAGCATGATCGTGCCGTGCATCGTGAACGCCTGGTTGAACTGCTCGTTCGACATGATCTGCGTGCCGGGGCGAGCGAGTTCGGCGCGCATGAACAGCGCCATGACGCCGCCGATGCAGAAGAACGCGAACGAGGTGACCAGGTACATCGTGCCGATCGTCTTGTGATCGGTCGTGGTCAGCCACTTCACCACGGCACTGCCGGGGGCTTTCCGGTACTCGGGTGGTGCTGCCTTTGCCGTGTCGGCGGCGGCACCCTGAGGTTCGTTGAGGATGCTCACTGGTTCTTGGTCTCCGCGTTCTTGGCGGCGTCCGTCTGCTTGATGGTTGCCGGGAGGTATCCGGTCTGACCCTTCTTCGCCAGGTCCTTCAGGTGCTTCCGGTACTCCTCGGGGGAAACCACCTTGACGTTGAAGAGCATCCGGGAGTGGTCCTTGCCGCAGAGCTCGGCGCACTTACCCATGAAGGTGCCCTCCTTGTTCGGAGTCACCTCGAATCGGTTCGTGTGGCCCGGGATGACGTCCTGCTTCATCAGGAACGGAATCACCCAGAACGAGTGGATGACGTCCCGCGAGGTGAGCACGAACTGGACCGTCTCGCCCTTCGGCAGCCACAGCGTCGGGCCCGGCCAACCCTTGTCCGGGTCACGGTCGCCCGGGATGCCCTGGTCGTACACGCCCTCGGCGCCCTTGGGCACGGCCTTCAGCATCCGGTCCGGGATGCCGGCGACCTCCTTGGGGGTTTTCGCGGGTGTGGACAGATCACCGTCCACGTTCTCCATGTAGTTGAAGCCCCAGCTCCACTGGTAGCCCACGACGTTGATGACGTGGTCGGGCTTCTTGGAGGTCTTGAGGAGCTCGCTCTCATCGCGCGCGGTGAAGTAGAACAACACCGAGACGATGACGAGCGGCACGACGGTGTACAGCGCCTCGATGGGCATGTTGTACCGCGTCTGCGGGGGAACCTCGACCTTGGTCCTGCTGCGCCGGTGGAAGATGACGCTCCACAGGATCAGGCCCCAGACCAGCACGCCTGTGGCAAGTGCTGCCGCCCAGGAGCCCTGCCACAGGGAGAGAATCCGCGGCGCCTCCTCCGTGACGGGGGTGGGCATTCCGAGGCGGGGGAAGTCCTTGGATGTGCAACCGGTAGCGGTCGCGAGGACCAGGCCCGCGGCCAGCGCCTGCGGCAGCTTCCGCCGCATCGGGCGCCGCGACGAGCGGTCGGAGCCGTTGGGACTCACGTAGCGCCTTCCCGAGAGTCTCGCCCGTGCGGCCGGCTGCGGCCGTCTCGCTGGTCGGTCGCCGGCCCGCTGCGGGCAGGGGTTTGGATGTTTATGCGGACCAAACCCTACTGGACGCTATTTGAGGTCGCGCGGGGAGGGTGCCCAACGCGCCGGTCCGGGCCCCGAAGGGGTGGAACAGCCGGCTCCGGACGGCATCTGACGGTGTGCTGACGGCGCCCTGTGGCGGCCCGCCGAAGGGGCGGCTGCCTGGTCGAACGCCGGGTCGGGGCGGCGCGCGCCGCCGGTCGCGCGCGGGCCGGGGCCCGGCTTCGGCGGCGGGCCCCGGCCGGGGGTGACCGGGGCTGACCGGGGCTGAGCGGGCCTGACCGGAACCGCCCGCGCGCGACCGGGCGCGGCCGGGTCCGCTCGGCCACCCCTCGGGGCGGCCGGTCGCCCGGCGTTCCGTGGTCCGCCCGGGCGACGCCGCGTGAGCCGCGCTACGGCGCTCGGCGCATCGGTCGTCTAGCGTCGTCGCGTGCCCTACTTCGACGCGGCCTCCTCCGCTCCCCCGCACCCCGTGGCCCGGCAGGCGCTGCTCGCCGCCCTGGACGAGGGGTGGGGCGACCCGGCCCGGCTCTACCGGGAGGGGCGGCGGGCCCGGCTGCTGCTCGACGCCGCGCGGCAGACCGCGGCCGACGCCGTCGGCTGCCGCCCCGACGAACTGGTCTTCACCGCGTCGGGGACGCGCGCGGTGCACCAGGGCATCGCGGGCGCCCTCGCCGGCCGGCGGCGGGTCGGCCGGGGGCTGGTCGTCTCGGCGGTCGAGCACTCGTCCGTACTCCACGCGGCCACCGCCCACACGGTCGCGGGCGGCACGGTCACCGAGGTCGGCGTGGACCGTACGGGTCGGGTGGCGCCCACCGCGTACGCCGACGCGCTGCGCGGGTCGGCCGAGCCCGTCGCGCTGGCCTGTCTCCAGTCGGCCAACCACGAGGTGGGCACCGAGCAGCCGGTGGCCGACGTCGCGGAGGTCTGCCGCGCGGCGGGCGTGCCGCTCCTGGTGGACGCCGCGCAGTCGCTGGGCTGGGGCCGGGTCGAGGGCGGCTGGTCGCTGCTGACGGCGAGCGCGCACAAGTGGGGCGGGCCGGCGGGCGTGGGGCTGCTGGTGGTGCGCAAGGGCGTGCGGTTCGCGCCGCAGGGCCCGGTGGACGAGCGGGAGTCGGGCCGGTCGGCGGGGTTCGAGAACATCCCGGCCATCGTCGCCGCCGCGGCCTCGCTGCGCGCCGTGCGCGCGGAGGCCGAGTCCGAGGCGCTGCGGCTGCGCGGCCTGGTCGACCGCATCCGGACCCGGGTGCCGGAGCTGGTGCCGGACGTGGAGGTGGTCGGGGACCCGACGCGGCGACTGCCGCACCTGGTCACCTTCTCCTGCCTGTACGTCGACGGGGAGAGCCTGCTGCACGGGCTCGACCGGGCGGAGTTCGCCGTCTCGTCCGGCTCCTCGTGCACGTCGAGCACGCTGACCCCGAGCCATGTGCTGCGGGCGATGGGGGTGCTGTCGGAGGGCAACGTGCGCGTGTCGCTCCCGGTGGGGACGGCCGAGGCGGACGTGGAGCTGTTCCTGGAGCTGCTGCCCGGCATCGTGTCGGCGGTACGCGCGAAGCTGGGGGCGCCGACGGGGCGGGAGTCGGCCTCGGTACGGGGGCCGCGCGCCGACGGCGCGGCGCCGTCGGGCGTGGCGGACGCGCCCGGCGCCCAGAGCTCGGCCGCCGCGGACGCGGCCGGCGACGGGGCCGAGGACGGGGACGGGGCTGGGGACGGGGAGGGGGCCCGGAGCGACGGCGGGGTCGGGGCCGGTGGTGGCGTCGAGAGCGGCGGCGGGGCTGGGGGCGACGCGCGCGAGGAGGCGCCGGCGCTGACCGTGGACGCGCTGGGCAAGCGCTGCCCGCTGCCGGTCATCGAGTTGGCCAAGGTGATCGAGGACGTGCCGGTCGGCGCGGTGGTCGCGGTGCTGGCCGACGACGACGCGGCGCGCCTGGACATTCCGGCCTGGTGCGACATGCGGGGGCAGGAGTACGTGGGCGAGCGCGCGGCGCAGCGCGGGGCGGCGTACTGGGTGCGCCGCAGGTAGCGCCCCGCCCCGGGGACGCCGGGGGCGGCGGCGCGTACCGGGGGCGCCGAGGGCGGCGGCGCGTACTGGGGGCACCGTGGGCGGCGGCGCGTACCGCTTCCGTCACGTCCGGCCGGCGGGCCGTTCGGCCTGTCCCCGGCCGCCCGTCGCCGCTGGTCGGGCTCGTGCGGCGGGGTGGACGGGCGGTGGGCGCGGGCTCGGGTGCGCGCGAGGGCGCGCGCACGGGTCGGGCGCGGGGCCCGGCGCGGTGGCCGGGCGCGCCCGCGCCCGAATCGCTCAGCGGAGGTCGCTCGCTGGAGGTCGCCCGGAGCGGGGTGCTCGGAGCGGGTCGCTCGGAGCGGGGTGCTCAGACCAGGTCGGCCGGCAGGTGCGGGGTGATCTCGGCGGCGGCCTCGGCGCCGTACGCCTTCTGGAACCGCTCGACGAAGTTGCCGGAGCGCAGCTCGTACTCCTGCGTGCCGAGCGTCTCGATGACCAGCGTGGCCAGCATGCAGCCGACCTGCGCCGCCCGCTCCAGGGTCAGCTCCCAGGAGAGGCCGGCGAGGAAGCCCGCGCGGAAGGCGTCGCCGACGCCGGTCGGGTCGACCTTGGCCTTCTCCTCGGGCACGCCCACCTCGATGGCGGGCTCGCCGACGCGCTCGACGCGCACGCCCTGCGCGCCCAGGGTGGTCACCCGGGTGCCGACCTTGGCGAGGATCTCCTCGGCGCTCCAGCCGGTCTTGCTCTCGATGAGCGCCTTCTCGTACTCGTTGGTGAACAGGTACGTGGCGCCGTCCACCAGACGGCGGATGTCCTCGCCCTCCATCCGGGCGAGTTGCTGCGACGGGTCGGCGGCGAACGCGTAGCCGCGCGTCCGGCACTCGTCGGTGTGTCGGACCATCGCCTCGGGGTCGTCGGCGCCGATCAGCACGAGGTCGAGTCCGCCGACGCGCTGCGCGACGGGCTGCAGCTCGATCTGGCGGGCCTCGCTCATGGCGCCGGTGTAGAAGGAGGCGATCTGGTTGTGGTCGGTGTCGGTCGTGCACACGAAGCGCGCGGTGTGCAGCAGCTCCGAGATGCGCACCGACTCGGTGTCGACGCCGTGCCGCTCCAGCCAGGCGCGGTACTCGGCGAAGTCCTCGCCCGCCGCGCCGACCAGGACCGGACGCAGGCCGAGCGCGCCCATCCCGAAGCAGATGTTGGGGCCGACACCGCCACGGCGGATGTCGAGGGCGTCGACCAGGAAGGACAGCGAGACCGTATGCAACTGGTCGGCGACCAGTTGGTCGGCGAAACGGCCGGGGAAGGTCATCAGGTGGTCAGTGGCGATAGAGCCGGTGACAGCAATGCGCACGGCGAGTCTGCTCCTGCGGGCGACGACAAGGACGGTGGTGAGGACGGTCGCTTCACGCTACCGGCTCCGCCGCCCCGCGCCGAACGGGCAAAACTACCCAATAGTAGGGCTTTCTTCGCAGCGTACGACGTGCCTACGGTTCCCCCAGCCGGGGTGTGCGCCAGCCGCCCCACGGACCGGGAGAGCCCATGCCACAGGACGCCACCCCCGACCTTCCCGTACACGCCGCCGAGCCGGAGTCGTTCGCCGAACTGCGGGCCGACTGCGCGCGGATGGCGCCGCGCTGGGCCGCCAGCGGCGCCGCGGACGCCGTGCCGCCGGTGGGCCCGGCCCAGATCCGCGGCGTACGGGTGCCCTCGGCCTCCGCTCACCTGGTGGACGGCATGGCCGACTACGGCGACTGACCGCCGCGCGCGGGGCGGCCGGCGACGGGTCGCACCGCCCGCGGGGGCGGCCGGCTCCGGCCGCGTTCCCGCCGCTCGGGCCCTCGGGCCGTCGCGTGCCATCCGGGCGCGCGGCGGCCCGGTTTCCGTGCCACGCCGACCCGGTGATACCGGCCCGGTGGAACCGACCGCTCCCCCGCTCCGTCCCATCGGCGTCCCCGTCCCGGGGATGGAGCCGAACCAAAGAGCGGAGCCGAAGGAGTAACACCGTGAGCACCGAGGACACCCCCGAGGACCTCTCCGAGGAGACTCCCGGCCACACCAGCACGAAGACCGCGAGCAGGCGCCGTTCCCCGTGGGCCATCGCCACGGTGGCCGCGGCGGTGATGGTGGTCGGCGGTGGCGGCGCCTACTGGGCGTCGTCGGCCTCCGACGACGGCGGATCGAAGGACGGCGGCCGGTCGAGTGACCCGGCGCCGCTGGCCATCGGCGACCGGGCCAGCGACGAGCGTGAGGCGGGTGGGACGCGCGAGGGCATCGCCCCCGGCGAGCCCAGCCCCGGCCGCGCGCACTACCAGGCACCCGGCGAACTGCCCGCCGCGCCACGGGAGACGGCCCCGGTCTACCGCACCGCCCCGAAGGTCTCCCGTGCCGATGTGGAGCGCCTGGCCAAGGCGTTGCGCGTGGCCGGCGAGCCCCGGCTGGAGCGCGGCGTGTGGAAGGTCGGCGGCACCCCGGACCGGATGAGCCCGACGCTGCGCGTGAAGGAGACGGGCGCCGGCGGCTGGTCGTACACGAAGTTCGGCGCGCCGGGCGGGGACGGCTGCCTGGAGCCGCCGCACACCATGGGCGACGCCGACGACGCCACCCAGTCCAGCCCGGCCGGCCCGCGCTGCGGCTCGCTGCGGGACGGCACCTCCGGTGGCGGCACCAAGGACGCCGGGCGTGGCCGCGAGGCGCGCGGCCCGAAGAACGCGCCGGCGGTGCCCGACGGCGGTTCGCGGCCGGTCTCCGTCGCCGAGGCCAGGAAGGCCGCGCAGCCCGTACTCGACGCGCTCGGCCAGTCCGACGCGAAGCTGGACGCGAGCCGCACCTACGGGGCGGTCCGCGCCGTGACCGCCGACCCGACCTTCGACGGGCTGCCCAGCTACGGCTGGCAGACCACGCTGGAGGTCGGCGTGGACGGCGGGGTCGACGGGGCCAACGGCTTCCTCAACAAGCTGGCCAAGGGTGACGAGTACCCGCTGATCGACGCGGACGAGGCCGTCAAGGCGCTCAACGCCGGCCCGGGCAACGCGGGCCGGGCCCCCGTCGGCGACTGCGCCCACACCGAGCCGGCCGCGCCCGACGTGGCGGACGACGCGGAGAAGGGCGACCAGGGCGCCAAGGCCGAGAAGGGCACCGACGGCGCGAGCGGCGCCGGGGACGGCGAGCGGGAGATCGCGCCGTGCGCGCCGGCCGGCGGCAAGCGGTCCGCCGCGCACGAGGTGCGGGAGGCGACGTTCGGGCTCGGCATGCGGTTCGAGGAGGGCCGGCAGGTGCTGGTGCCCTCGTGGATCTTCACGGTGCGCCCGGCGGACGCCAAGAACGGCGAGTCCGACTTCACCGTCACGCACCCGGCCGTGGACCCGAAGTACGTGATCGGCGCCAGGACCGGCCCCGGGGCGCCCGCTGACGGGGACTCGAGCCGGGAGTCCGGGAACGGCACCCGCCCGGGCAAGCACATCGAGTCCTACAGCGCGGACGGCCGGAGCCTGACCGTCCGGTTCTACGGCGGCGTGTGCTCGACGTACCAGGCCACCGCCGACGCCTCCGACTCGGCGGTCACCGTGCGGGTGACGGGCAAGGAGAAGAAGCCGGGCGCGAAGTGCGTCCTGGTCGCCGAGGAGTTCGAGAAGAAGATCACGCTCGACGAGCCGCTGGGCGACCGCGAGGTGGTGGACGCCGCGACCGGCGAGTCCGTGCCCAAGGGTGAGGGCGCGAAGCAGGACAAGTAGCGCGAGCGCGGCACGGCCCGTACGGCACCTGGCGCCGGAGCGTCAGAGCGTCGGCAGTGCGGCGGACACGAAGAAGGCGGCGGCCCCCGTCGGCCATGGACTGGAAGCCATGGGGCGGGGGCCGCCGCCTTTGTCGTGCTGTGCCGCGAGCCGGGCGCCGGCGCGGTCGGAGCGCGCGGCGGGCTGGCGGGCGTGCGACCGGGGCGCGGTGCGCCGTCGGCCGCCGTGTCGGACCCTCGACCCCGCGGGCGGGTGCGCCCGCGGAGGGGCGGGGGCCTTAGCTGAAGGAGTCACCGCAGGCGCAGGAGCCCGTGGCGTTCGGGTTGTCGATGGTGAAGCCCTGCTTCTCGATGGTGTCCACGAAGTCGATGGAGGCGCCACCGAGGTACGGGGCGCTCATGCGGTCGGTGACGACCTTGACCCCGCCGAAGTCCTTCACGACATCGCCGTCGAGCGAACGCTCGTCGAAGAAGAGCTGGTAGCGCAGGCCGGAGCAGCCACCAGGCTGAACTGCGACGCGCAGCGCGAGGTCCTCGCGGCCTTCCTGCTCAAGGAGCGCCTTGACCTTGCCCGCGGCGGCATCGGACAGGAGGATGCCGTCACTCGTGGTGGTGTCGTCCTGAACCGTCATCTGCTTCTCTCCCGGGTTGTACGGACTGCTTGCCCTCGGCTGCAACCCACGCCGTGCCGAATTCATTCCGGGTCTGGCGCGCGTCTTCCGTCTTCATGCTCGCACACCGGGCTCCGCTCGGACACGGGCCGCCGAACCGGGCATGCGTCACATCGACGCGATGGGCATCGTCAACGTGACGCGAAGCGGTTATGATAAATAGCGTCAATCAGACGAAAAGGCTTGTCTGCGGAAACAGAAAGGGTGCGTGCTGTGACCACCGCCCAACCTCTCGACGTCCAGCCCACGCCTCTGGCCCTGCTGCTCCTGGGTCGCGAGTCCGACCCGAGGAGCGAGCGCGGCGTGGAGTGCCCGGGCGACCTCCCCGCCCCCTCCGACCCCGACCTGGTGGCCCGCGCCCGCGCGGCCAAGGAGCGGCTCGGGGACCGGGTCTTCGTGCTCGGCCACCACTACCAGCGTGACGAGGTCATCGAGTTCGCGGACGTCACCGGGGACTCGTTCAAGCTCGCCCGGGACGCCGCCGCCCGGCCGGACGCCGAGTTCATCGTCTTCTGCGGCGTGCACTTCATGGCCGAGTCCGCCGACATCCTCACCGGCGACGACCAGCAGGTCATCCTCCCCGACCTGGCCGCCGGCTGCTCCATGGCCGACATGGCCACGGCCGAGCAGGTCGCCGAGTGCTGGGACGTGCTGACCGAGGCCGGGGTGGCGGAGGCGACCGTGCCCGTCTCGTACATGAACTCCTCCGCCGACATCAAGGCGTTCACCGGCAAGCACGGCGGCACGATCTGCACCTCGTCCAACGCGCGGCGGGCCCTGGAGTGGGCCTTCGCGCAGGGCGGTCCGGCCGGCGACGCCAAGGTGCTCTTCCTGCCCGACCAGCACCTGGGGCGCAACACGGCCGTGCGGGACCTCGGGATGTCCCTGGAGGACTGCGTCGTCTACAACCCGCACAAGCCCGGCGGCGGCCTGACCGTCGAGGAACTGCGCGCGGCGAAGATGATCCTGTGGCGCGGCCACTGCTCGGTGCACGGCCGGTTCTCGCTGGAGTCGGTGCGGGACGTGCGCGAGCGCATACCCGGCGTGAACGTGCTGGTCCATCCCGAGTGCAAGCACGAGGTCGTGGCGGCTGCCGACCACGTGGGCTCGACCGAGCACATCATCCAGACCCTGGAGGCCGCCCCGGCCGGGTCCAAGTGGGCCATCGGCACCGAGCTGAACCTGGTGCGGCGGCTGGCCAACCGGTTCGCCGACCAGGACAAGGAGATCGTCTTCCTCGACAAGACGGTGTGCTTCTGCTCCACGATGAACCGCATCGACCTCCCGCACCTGGTCTGGACCCTGGAGTCGCTGGCCGACGGCAAGGTGGTCAACCGCATCGAGGTCGACCCGGAGACGGAGAGCTTCGCCAAGCTGGCCCTGGAGCGGATGCTGTCCCTGCCGTAGCCGTCCCGCGCCCCGGCGCCCCCTGCCAGCGGGGCCGCCGGGGCCCGCCGCGCGCACGCCCCGCCCGACGTCCCACCGACGCGGGGCGGGGCGTTCTCGCACCACGCCCCGCGCCACGCCCCGCAGCACGCCGCCCGCTCACCGCCGGCCGCGTCCCCGGCCTCACGGGGCACGACAGCTACTCCGAGCGCGGGCGCACCAGGCCGGTCTCGTACGCGATGACCACGAGCCCGGCCCGGTCGCGGGCGCCGAGCTTGGCCATCGTCCGGTTGACGTGCGTCTTCACGGTGAGCGGGCTGACCTGGAGCCGCTCGGCGATCTGGTCGTTCGACAGCCCGCCGGCGACCTGCACCAGCACCTCGCGCTCGCGCACCGTCAGCGCTTCGAGTCGGGCCGCCTCGTAGCCGCCGTCGGCCGCGTTGTCGCCCGAACCGGCGCCCTGCGCGAGGAACTTGGCGATCAGCCCCTTGGTGGCGACCGGGGACAGCAGGGCCTCGCCCGCCGCCGCGACCCGGATGGCGGCCAGCAGTTCCTCGGGCTCGGCGCCCTTGCCCAGGAAGCCGCTGGCGCCCGCGCGCAGCGACTCCACCACGTACTCGTCCACCTCGAACGTGGTCAGCATGACCACCCGCACGTCCGCCAGCGCGGGATCGGCGCTGATCAGCCGGGTGGCGGCGAGCCCGTCGGTGCCGGGCATCCGGATGTCCATCAGCACCACGTCGGCGCCGGTCTCGCGGGTCAGTCGCACGGCCTCGGCGCCGTCCGACGCCTCCCCGACGACCTCCATGTCGGGCTCGGAGTCCACCAGGATGCGGAAGGCGCTGCGCAACAGCGCCTGGTCGTCCGCGAGCACCACCTTGATCGTCATACGCTCTCGTCCCCTCCCGTGCGGCCCCGTACGGGAAGTGTCGCGCGCACCCGGAAGCCACCCTCGATCCGGGGGCCCGCCTCGCAGACGCCGCGCAGCGCGGCGACCCGCTCGCGCATCCCGATCAGGCCGTGCCCGCCGCCGTCGGCCGCCTCCCGCCAGGCGCCGCCGAGGTCCCGGGCGGCGGGCGGCGCGCCCCGGTCGCCGCCCCGTGCCGCGGGCTGGCCCTTGCCGGCCGCCGGGCCCGCCCTGCCCTGGAGCGCGCCGACGCGGGCGGCCGGCTGCGCCGCCGGCTCGCCGGTGCCGCCACCGTCGTCCACGACGGTGATCTCCAGCTCGTCCCGCTGCCGCACGATGCGCACCGCGGCCGTGGCGCTGGGCCCCGCGTGCTTGTGCACGTTGGTCAGCGCCTCCTGGATGACGCGGTACGCGGTGAGGTCGACGGCCGTCGGCAGGGCGCCGGACACCTCGGCGACGCCGGCCGCGTCGGTCACCCGCGTACCCGGATCGCCCTCGCTCGCCGCCTCCACGGTGACCCGCAGCCCGGTACGGACGAAGCCGTCGATGAGCTGGTCGAGGACGCTGAGCCCGGGCGCCGGCTCGGTGGGGGCCTTCGGGTCGCCGTACTGGCGCAACAGGCCGACGGTGGCGCGGAGTTCGCCCAGGGCCGAGCGGCTCGCCTCGCGCACGTGCGCCAGGGCCTGCTTGGCCTGGTCGGGGCGGCTGTCCATGACGTGCGAGGCCACCCCGGCCTGCACGTTGACCAGCGCGATGTGGTGGGCGACCACGTCGTGCAGCTCGCGGGCGATGCGCAGCCGCTCCTCGGCCACCCGGCGCCTGGCCTCCTCCTCGCGCGTGCGCTCGGCGCGCACCGCGCGTTCCTCGATCGCCGCGATGAAGGCCCGCCGGCTGCGCACCGCGTCGCCGACGGCCGCGGCCATGCCGGTCCAGGCGAAGATGCCGAGGTTCTCCTGCGCGTACCAGGGCTGGACCCCGAAGATCATCACGGTGCCGGTGAGCAGCGCGACGGTGGCCGCCCCGATCCGCCAGGTGGTGTGCCGGTCGGTGGAGGCCGCGACGGTGTAGAGCGCGATGACCACGCTGATGGCCAGTTGGGAGGGGGGTACGACGCCGTCCCGCGAGCCGGCGATGCCCAGCACGCTCAGCACCGTGGTGACGGCGAGCACCGTCCGCGGGCGCCGGCGGCGCAGCACGAGCGCGGCGCTGCACAGCCCGGCCAGGCCGACGAGCAGCGGGCCGACGTCGGGCCTGTTCTCGGACGGCCCGGTCACCGAGCTGACCAGGATGCAGACGAAGACGCCGGCGGCGATCACCGCGTCCACGGCGAGCGGGCGCGCACGGAGCCAGCAGTCGCGGATCGGCCCCGGTCTCGGGGTGCTCGGTCCGGTGGCGGGAGGAGTCACGGCATCCAACGGTACGGGCTGGCGCGAGGGCCGGTGGCCACCGTGGAGCACGCGCCGCCCCCGGCGCCGGGAGGTCGTCCTCCGGGCGCCGGGGGCGGCGGGTGCACTCGGTCCGGGCCGGGCGCGTGGGGTGGCTGGAGCGGTCGGGCGGTGCTCAGTTCGGGATGAGTCCGTCGTCGCTGAGCATCTGTTCGACCTCTTCGAGGGTGGCGTCGGGCCCGGGGAGGATCAACTCCGACGGCTGGAGCGCGTCGTCGGGCAGTGGTTTGCCCAGGCGTCGCACGGCGTCGAGGAGCGCGGCCAGCGTGCGTCGGAAGCCGTCGTGGTCGCCGCCCTGTATCTCGGCGAGCAACTCGTCGTCCAGGCGGTTGAGTTCGGCGAAGTGGACGTCGTCCAGCTCCACCTGGCCCTCCCCCATGATCCGTACGATCACGATGGCCTCCTCAGCTCACGGTCTCCCCGGCGCGGCCGAGCGGCCGGCGCCGGTGTCCTCGCCACGTCGCGCACGACGTCGCGTCCGTCGAGGCTACTTCTCGAAGCGCGGCTTCTGCCGGTCCACGGGCTGCACCTGGCCGCCGGGCGCGGCCTGTCCGCCCTCGATGGCGGGCGCCCCGCTGCCGCCGGCCAGCTCGGCCTTCATGCGCTGGAGCTCGATCTCCACGTCCGTGCCGCCGGAGATGCGGTCCAGCTCGGCCGCGATGTCGTCCTTGGCGGCGATCCCCGACTGGTCGTCGAGCGCGCCCGATGCCAGCAGTTCGTCGATGGCGCCGGCCCGCGCCTGGAGCTGCGCGGTCTTGTCCTCGGCGCGCTGGATCGCCATGCCGACGTCGCCCATCTCCTCGGAGATGCCGGAGAACGCCTCGCCGATGCGGGTCTGGGCCTGGGCGGCGGTGTACGTGGCCTTGATGGTCTCCTTCTTGGTGCGGAAGGCGTCCACCTTGGCCTGGAGTCGCTGGGCCGCCAGGGTGAGCTTCTCCTCCTCGCCCTGGAGCGTCTGGTGCTGCGTCTCCAGGTCGGTGACCTGCTGCTGGAGGGCGGCCCTGCGGGAGAGCGCCTCGCGGGCCAGGTCCTCGCGCCCGAGCGCGAGCGCCTTGCGGCCCTGCTCCTCCAGCTTGGACGACTGGCCCTGCAACTGGTTCAGCTGCAGTTCGAGCCGCTTCCGGGAGGTCGCCACGTCCGCGACCCCGCGTCGCACCTTCTGCAGCAGCTCAAGCTGCTTCTGGTACGAGTAGTCAAGAGTCTCTCGTGGGTCCTCGGCCCGGTCCAGGGCCTTGTTGGCCTTCGCGCGGAAGATCATTCCCATACGCTTCATGACACCGCTCATGGGCCTCGCGCGCCCCCTTCTGACGGACTTCGGCTCCAGCACCCTCTACAGACCCAGCGTACGGGCCCCACATCTATTACCGCACTGTTCGGGCGCCTTCGGACTCCTCCTGGAGGACGATCAGGCGCGACCGGTCTCCGGCGCGAGGAGTAGGTGGCGCCCGGGGAAACACCGCTACACGCGGGTGCCTCACTGATGAGACGTACCGCCGTTGCCGGATCGTTCCCCCCGAGGCTGTGGTCCACCCCCCGCCACCCCGTACCCTTGGGTTTTGTGTTCCGAAGCCGTTCGAAGGATGAGCAGTCCGCGCCCTCACGGGTGAGCGCGGACGAGCCGCAGCAGTCCCGTGACCCGCAGGCACCCAAGGGTCGCCCCACGCCCAAGCGCAGCGAGGCACAGTCGCAGCGCCGCAGCCTGGCCAACACGCCGACGTCCCGCAAGGACGCGGCCAGGCGGCAGCGGGAGGCCCGGCGGGCCGACCTGGCCAAGCAGCGGGAGGCTCTCGCCAACGGCGACGAGCGGTACCTGCCGGTGCGCGACCGGGGCCCGATCCGGCGGTTCGCCCGGGACTACGTGGACTCCCGGTTCGTCATCGCGGAGTTCTTCCTGCCGCTCGCGGTGATCATCCTGATCCTGAGCCTGGTGCAGGCCGGCGCCATGCAGCAGTACGTGCTGCTGCTGTGGATGATCGTGATCTTCCTGATCGTGATCAACTCGGTGGTCATCGGCGTCTCGCTCAAGCGCCAGTTGCGCCAGCGCTTCCCCGACGAGAACCTGCGCGGCGCCGTGGCCTACGCCCTGATGCGCAGCCTCCAGATGCGCCGGCTGCGGCTGCCCAAGCCGCAGGTCAAGCGCGGAGAGCGGCCCTGACCGGGGGCGCTGCCTTCGCCCGCGGCGCGCAGAACTGGCTCAGCGGCCTCGGCGGGCTGCGCAACACCGTCCGCCAGGAGTTGGTCGCCCGACAGCTCGACGAGCAGATCGCCGGGCGCTACCCCGCCGGGCAGCAGCTCCGCGTGCTCGACGTCGGCCTCGGGCAGGGCACCCAGGCGCTGCGGCTGGCGCGCGCCGGGCACGAGGTGACCGGCCTGGAGTCGGACCCCGCGATGCTCGCGGCCCTGCGCGCCGCCCTGGAGGGTGAGCCGCGGTTCGTGCGCGAGCGGGTGCGGCTGATCCAGGGTGACGGCCGGGACACCGGCGCGCACTTCCTGCCGGGCGCCTTCGACGTCGTGCTCTGTCACGGCGTGCTCATGTACGTGCCCGAGCCGGACCCGATGCTCGCCGGCCTCGCCCGCGTGCTGGCCGCCGGCGGGCTGCTCTCGCTCGTCGTACGGAACGCGGACGCGCTCGCCCTGCGGCCCGGGCTCGCCGGCGACTGGGCGGGCGCGCTGGCCGCCTTCGACTCCCCCGCGTACACCAACCGGCTCGGCCTGCCGGTGCGCGCCGACCGGCGCGCGGACCTGACGGCCACGCTGGCGGGCATCGGCGCTCCGGTGCACGCCTGGTACGGCGTGCGGCTGTTCACCGACGGCGCCGCCGACGGCGCGGCGCCGCCGGCCGCCGACGAGCTGGCCCGGCTGCTCGACGCGGAGGACCGCGCCGGGCGCACCGACCCGTACCGGTCCCTGGCGGCGCTGCTGCACCTGTGTGGGGTGCGCGGCTAGCGAGCGGGCTTGCCTGTCGGGTGAAAGCCGGCCTCCGGGGCCGCGCGTGGCGAGATCGGCCGGGTGTTCGGGTCAGGTAAGGGTGTCCGTACCGCGTCCTGTCCTTCGCCAGATGGTCCCGGAGCCCAGGAGAGAACGTGCCCGCCGAGCAGGACGCCGCGCCGCCGTCGACGCCCAAGGCCCAGCCGCCCGGGGGTGGATCGGACACGACGGCGGAGTCGGCGCCGCCGACCAAGCTGCCCGCCCGTCAGACGTGGGCCATCCTGCGCGAGCACATCCGGCCGCACCGCTGGACGATCGTGCTCGCCGCGGTGTTCGCGCTGATCGGCGCGGCGACCGGGCTCGCGCAGCCGCTGGCCGCCAAGGAGTTGGTCAACCGGCTCGGGGACGACGAGTCGATCGCCGGGATGCTGGTCGTCCTGACCCTGCTGGTGGTGCTCGGCACGGCCATCGAGGCGTTCGGCGCGTACTTGCTGGAGCGCACGGCCGAGTCCGTGGTGCTGGCCGCCCGGCGCCGCCTGGTGGGGCGGTTGTTGCGGCTGCGGGTGCCCGAGGTCGAGCGCACCCAGCCCGGTGACCTGATGTCGCGGGTGACCTCCGACACCACGCTGTTGCGCTCGGTGGCCACGGAATCGCTGGTCGGGGCCGTCACCGGGGCGCTCACGCTGATCGCGACCGTGGTGTTGATGGGGCTCATGGAGCCGGTGCTGCTCATGGTCACGCTGGGCGTGATGGTGCTGATCGGCGGCGCGGTGGGGCTCGTCATGCCGCGGATCGCCCTCGCCAGCAAGGCGGCCCAGGAGGCGGTCGGGGCGATCTCCACGGTGTTGGAGCGCTCCTTCGGGGCCCTGCGCACCATCAAGGCGTCCGGCGCCGAGGACCGGGAGAACGCCGCGGTGGACGCGGCGGCGCACGACGCCTGGCGACACGGCGTACGGGCCGCCAAGTGGCGGGCGCTCGCCTGGTCGTCGGTGGGGTTCGCGGTGCAGGTCTCCTTCCTCGCGGTGCTCGGCGTGGGCGGCGCGCGGGTGGCGTCGGGCGCGACCGACGTGGGCACGCTCATCGCCTTCCTGCTCTTCCTCTTCTACCTGATCGACCCGGTCAGCCGCCTGGTCGAGGCCGTCTCCCAGTACCAGGTCGGGGCCGCCGCCGTGGCCCGGATCAGCGAGGCGGAGCAACTGGCGACCGAGCCGGTGGGGTCGGCCCGGCCACGGGTCGGGGCGCCGGTCACGGAGGGCGCTGGCGGAGCCGAGGAAGCCGAGGGAACCGGCGGGAGCGGGCCGGCCCGCCCCGCGACCGTCGTCTTCGACGACGTCAGCTTCCGCTACCGCGACGACCTGCCCTACGTCCACCACGGCGTCAGCTTCGCCATCCCCAGCGGCGGGCTGACGGCGTTCGTCGGCCCGTCCGGCGCCGGCAAGACCACGGTCTTCGGGCTGATCGAGCGGTTCTACGAGGCCACCGGCGGCCGGGTGCTCGTGGACGGGCGGTCCGTCCTGGACTGGCCGCTGGACGAGCTGCGGGCCGCCATCGGATACGTCGAACAGGACGCGCCGGTGCTCGCCGGGACGCTCCGCGACAACCTGCTCTTCGCCCATCCGACCGCCAGCGAACAGGAGCTGCGCGAGACCCTCGTGCGCACCAAGCTGGACGCGCTGGTGGAGCGGCTGCCGGACGGGTTGGAGACGCTGGTGGGCCACCGTGGCAGCAAGCTCTCGGGCGGCGAGCGGCAGCGGGTGGCGATCGCCCGGGCGCTGCTGCGCCGCCCTCGGCTGCTGCTCCTGGACGAGGCGACGTCCCAGCTCGACGCGGTCAACGAGATGGCCCTGCGGGACACGGTGGCGCTCGCGGCCCGCGAGACAACGATCCTGGTCGTCGCGCACCGGCTGTCGACGGTCACGCTCGCCGACCGCATCGTGGTGATGGACGGCGGCCGGGTGCGCGCGGTGGGCACCCACGCGGAGCTGGTGGCCGCCGACCCGCTGTACGGGGAACTGGCGGCGGCCCAGCTCCTGGCCACGGGCCCGTAGCGGGCGACGCGGTCAGGGCCCGACGCGGGCGGTGGCCCCACGACGGCGGCCGGCGCGGGCCCCGTGGACGGGGCCGTGAGGGTGACCCGAGCGGCGGCGTCCGCGGGCCGACGGCCGGCCGGCACGGGAGACTCCCGGCATGAGCCTTCCTCGTGCGTACGGTCTCCCGTGGCGGCTGCGCCGGGCGGCGCCCGCCGTCGGGTGCGTGCTGGCCCTGCTGGTCGGGTGCAGCTCCGACGGGTCCGACGGCTCCGATCGCGGCACCGCCTCCGCGTCGGCCACCGGCGCGGAGTCCGGGCCGGCCACCAGGACGCCCGGCGCGAGTGAGCTGGGGGGCGGGGGCGAGGGGCCCCAGGTGCAGCGCGCGTACGAGGAGACGGTGCGGGCCGTGCTGCCGTCGGTCGTCCAGATCACCACCGACGGCGGCCTCGGCTCGGGCGTCGTCTACGACCGGCGGGGCCACATCGTCACCAACGCGCACGTGGTGGGCGACGCGCGCGCGTTCGAGGTCACCCTGGCCACCGGCAACGCGACGCTGCCGGCCCGCCTGGTCGCCAGCTTCCCGCCGCAGGACCTGGCCGTCATCAGGCTGGAGGACCCGCCGAAGGACCTCAAGCCCGCGGAGTTCGGCGACTCGGGGAAGGTGCGCATCGGGCAGCTCGTGCTGGCCATGGGGAGCCCGCTGGGCCTGTCGGGCAGCGTCACCCAGGGCATCGTCTCGGCCCTGGACCGCACCGTGGGCGAGGGCCGGCGCGGCGGCGGCACCGGGGCCACCATCGGCAACCTGGTGCAGACGTCCGCCGCGATCAACCCGGGCAACAGCGGCGGCGCCCTGGTCAACCTCGACCACCAGGTCATCGGCGTCCCGACGCTGGCCGCCGCCGACCCCGAGCAGGGCGCTCAGGCCGCCGGCATCGGCTTCGCCATCCCCGCCTCCACGGTCACCCACATCGCCGACCAGATGATCGAGCACGGCCGGGTGACGCAGTCGGGCAAGGCCGCGCTCGGCATCAGCGGGCGCACCGTGCTCGGCCCGGGGTACGAGCCGGCCGGGATCGCGGTCGTCGCGGTCACCCGGGGCGGCGCGGCGGCCAAGGCCGGGCTGCGGGCCGGCGACCGGATCGTCCGCGTCGACGACACGTCGACGGCGACCATGTCGGCCCTGACCGACGTGCTGGCCCGGCACCAGCCGGGCGACCCGGTCGAGGTGACGTACGACCGGCGCGGGCGGGAGCGGACGGTGTCCGTCAGGCTGGGCGAGCTGTAGCGGGCCCGGGGCGCCGCCGGTCGGTGGTGCGGGGCCTGACGTGCCGTGGCGCCCGCCCCGGTGCTCGGCGGGCGCCACGGCACGGCGGGGTGCTCAGCCGGTCGACTCGGCCTGGTCCGCGTGCAGGCTCATCGGCCCGTAGATCTTGGTGTCGTCCTCATACAGGTGCACCTGGTCCACGCCGCCGCCGGCCAGTTCCTTCCACACCTCGCCGAGCCACGACTCCGCGTCGCCCTGGGTCGGGAAGTCCTCCGGCTCCACCGGGGGAGCCGTCTGCGTCCCATCGGCCTTCTCGAACCGCCACGTCCACGCCATGTCCGCTCCGTCTCTGCCGCCGTCTCGCCGCACCGCCCGGGCCGCGCCGCCCGCCCGTTGGCGACGCGCCGCGCCCCGCGCGCCCGGCACGTCACGCCGCCGCGCGGGGCGGTCGCGCCGTGCCGGTACGGCCTGGTGACCGCAGCGTAGCCCGGCCGAACACCCCATCGGAGGTGGCCCCGCGCGCTGGCCGACCGTGGACGCGAGACGATCAGGGCGTGGAACTGACTCTCCTCGGCACCGGAGCCCCGGGTGGGCTGCCCCGGCCCGACTGCCCCTGCGCCGCCTGCGCCACCGCCGTGGGCGCCGCCGCGCGGGCCGCGACGGCGCTGCTCATCGACGACGCGCTGCTGCTCGACCTCACCCCGGGCCCGGCCCTGGCCGCGGCGCGGGCCGGGCGCACGCTGGCCGGCGTGCGGCAGGTGCTGCTCTCGCACCCGCACAACGGGCCGGCGCTCGAGGTGCCGCCCGGGCTGCCGGCGCCCGGCCGGGCCGCGGACGGGCGGGAGCTGGCGCTGCTCAGCGGGCACCGGGTGCGGGCCATCGCCCTGGACGCCCCCGGTACCGGGTACGAGGTGACCGGTCCCGACGGCGAGCGGCTGCTGTACCTGCCGCCCGACGCCGCGCCCGCGGGCCTGGCCGACCCGGTGCCCGCGCGTCCCGGCAGGCCGTACGACATGGTGCTGCTCGACGTGTTGGGCCGGCCCGACGCGCTGGCCAGGCTGCGGGCCGCGGGACTGGTGGCGCCCACCACGGACGTGCTGGCCGTGCACATCGACCACACCGTGCCGTCGGGCCCCGAGCTGCACCGCCGGCTCGCCGCCGCGGGCGCGCGGACCGTCGCGGACGGGCGGACGCTGGTCGTCGGCGAGTACCACGCGGTGCCCGACCTGCCGCGGCGCACGCTGGTGCTCGGCGGCGCGCGGTCCGGGAAGTCGTTGGAGGCCGAGCGGCGGCTGGAGACGTTCCCCGAGGTGCTGTACGTGGCGACCGGTGGGCGCCGGGCGGGCGACCGGGAGTGGGCGGCGCGGGTGGCCGCGCACCGCGAGCGGCGGCCGGGGAGCTGGCGGACGGCCGAGACGTGCGACCTGGAACCGCTGCTGGCGGACGAGGGCCCGCCGCTGCTGGTGGACTGCCTGTCGCTGTGGCTGACGGACGCGATGGACACGGTCGGGGCGTGGGAGGACGAGCGCTGGGCCGACGGCGGCGAGCACGCCCTGCGCGAGCGGGTGGCGGCGCTGGTCGCCGCGGTCCGGGCCACCCGGCGCCCGCTGGTGGCGGTGAGCAACGAGGTCGGCTCGGGCATCGTGCCCGCGACGGCCTCCGGCCGCCGCTTCCGGGACGAGCTGGGGCGGCTGAACGCGGCCGTCGCCGCCGAGTGCGAGCACGTCCTGCTGGTGGTCGCGGGCCAGCCGCTGACGCTGCGCTGAGCGGGCCCGCCGGTGGCCACGAGGCCCGCCGGGCACGCGGCCGGGCCCCCCGTTCCACGGGGCGGGGCTGGGGGCCCTACGGGAGGGGCGGGAACGGTAGGGTGCGGCGGATGAGCGGTCTACACCTCGATGACTTCGTCGACCTGATCGAGCGCCCCGACGGCGGCGTACGCCGTGACGCCGAGGAGCGCCGCGCCCGGTTCGCCACGCCACCCGGTGCGCTGGGGCGGCTGGACGAGCTGGGCGAGTGGCTGGCCGCCGCGCAGGCGAGCGTGCCCGTCAAGCCCATCGAACGGGCGCGGGTGCTGCTGTTCGCCGGCGACCACGGCGTCGCCGAGCTGGACGTCTCAGGGCGCCCGGCGGGCACCACCAAGGACCTCGTACGGGCCGCCCTTGACGGCACCAGCGCGGTGGCCATCCTGGCCCGCCGCTACGGCGTCGGGCTGCGCGTGCTGGACCTCGCGGTGGACTGCGACCCGGCCGAGCTGCCCGAGGAGGTCACCCGGCACCGGGTGCGGCGGGGCTCGGGCCGGATCGACGTCGAGGACGCGCTCAGCGCGGAGGAGGTCGAGCAGGCGTTCCGGGCCGGGATGGCGATCGCCGACGAGGAGGCCGACTCCGGCACCGACCTGGTGGTGCTCGGCGATCTGAGCGTGGGCGGCACCACCGCCGCCAGCACCCTGGTCGCGGCGCTGTGCGGCACCGACGCCTCCGTGGTGACCGGGCGCGGCGGGTTCGGGATCGACGACCTGGCGTGGATGCGCAAGTGCGCGGCGATCCGGGACGCGCTGCGCCGGGCCCGGCCGGTCCTCGGCGACCAGTTGGAGCTGCTGCGCACCTCGGGCGGCGCGGACCTGGCCGCCATCACCGGGTTCCTGTTGCAGAGCGCCGTGCGGCACACCCCGGTGATCCTGGACGGGGTGGTCTCGGCCGCGTGCGCGCTGGTGGCGCAGCGGGTGGCGTTCCGGGCGCCGGACTGGTGGCTGGCCGGCCACGCGAGCGGCGAGCCCGCGCAGGCCAAGGCGCTGGACCGGACCGCGCTCAACCCTCTGCTCGACCACGGCGTCAGTGTGGGTGAGGGAACCGGGGCGCTGCTCGCCCTGCCGATGGTGCAGGCGGCTGCCGCCCTGGCGGCGGAGCTTCCGCTGCGGGACTGACGTACGGGCCCGCTGGCCCGGCACCCCGCGGCGCGCGCTCGCGCCGCGGGGTCGTGCTGGGCTCCGGTGCGATCCAATCGGGCAAAGAGCCCAAAATTCGGATAAAACGCTCCTCCCTCATATGCTCTACTTTCATGGGAGAAGTCCGCTTGAGTCCGGATGAAGGCAAGCAGCGCGGCCCTTGGGCTCAGCGGAGTGCGGCGTTCGCGGTCTGGTATCTGCGCGCCGTCACGTTCGTCAACCTGCTGAGCGCCGTGTGGGTGTCCTTCGGCAACGACGTGCGCCGCCACAACGTCGACGAGTACTTCACGCCCTACCTGCTGACGGCGGGCTTCTTCTCGGCCGCGCTCTCCCTCTTCCTCGCCGTCACCATGCGCCGCCGCAAGCGCGCCGCCTGGATCCTCAACCTGGTGCTCAGCGGCCTGCTGCTGGTGATCTTCGCGCTGGCGATGCCCTTCCAGGAGTTCCGCCAGCACGCGCAGAACTGGATCTCGCTGCTGCTGACCGCGCTGTTCGTGGCGGCGCTCCTGGTGGGCCGGCGCGAGTTCTACGCCAAGGGCGACCGCTCCAACCCCAAGCTCGCCGCCGTCGTCGCGGTGGGCGGGCTCCTGGTCGGCTCGCTGCTCGCCGCCGGCCTGGTCACCGTCGCCAACACCGCCACCGACGACGAGCGCTCCAGCTTCCTCACCCGCTGGCGGTACGGCGTCATGCGGCTGATCTCGCTCGCCGCCGACGAGGACCGGTTCGCCGGCATCGCCACCCCCGGCTGGGTGGACGTGATCATCAACATGATGAGCACGCTGCTGCTGCTCCTGGTGCTGTACGTCGCCTTCCGCTCCCGGCGCGCCGTCGACCCGATCACGCCGGGCGACGAGGAGAAGCTGCGCGCCCTGCTGGCCCGGCACGGCGAGCGGGACTCGCTCGGCTACTTCGCGCTGCGCCACGACAAGAGCGTCATCTGGTCCCCGTCCGGCAAGTCCGCCGTCACCTACCGCGTCGTCGGCGGCGTCTCCCTGGCCTCCGGCGACCCGATCGGCGACCTGGAGGCATGGCCCGGCGCGATCGACCGCTGGCTGGCCGAGGCCCGCGAGCACGGCTGGGCCCCCGCCGTCATGGGCGCCAGCGAGGAGGGCGGCACGGTCTACGCGCGGCACGGCCTGGACGCGCTGGAGCTGGGCGACGAGGCGCTGGTGGACACCGCCGAGTTCACCCTCGAAGGGCGCGCGATGCGCACCGTGCGGCAGGCGTACAACCGCGTGAAGCGGGCCGGGTACACCGTGCGCATCCGGCGGCACGAGGAGATCCCGGACGCGGAGATGGCCGAGCTGGTCCGCCTCGCCGACGACTGGCGCGACGGCGCGACCGAGCGCGGGTTCTCCATGGCGCTCGGCCGCCTCGGCGACCCGAACGACGGCCGCTGCGTGATGCTGGAGTGCTTCGACGCCGACGGCACGCCCAGGGCCCTGCTCAGCTTCGCGCCCTGGGGGCCGCACGGCCTCTCGCTCGACCTGATGCGCCGGGACCGCGACTCCGACAACGGGCTGATGGAGTTCATGGTCCTGGAGCTGATCCAGCGCGCCGACGAGGTGGGCGTCCGCCAGATCTCGCTGAACTTCGCGATGTTCCGGTCGGTCTTCGAGCGGGGCGCCAGGCTGGGCGCCGGCCCCGTGCTGCGGCTGTGGCGCTCGCTGCTCAGCTTCTGCTCGCGCTGGTGGCAGATCGAGTCGCTGTACCGGGCCAACGCGAAGTACCGACCCATCTGGGAGCCGCGCTACCTGCTCTTCGAGAAGAGCACCGACCTGCTGCGGATCGGCCTCGCCAGCGCCCGCGCCGAGGGCTTCCTGGAGGCCCCGGGGCTGCCCAAGTGGCTCAACCGCAAGCACCTGGAGACCCACAGATGACGCCCCCGACGCCGCTCGGCCTCGTGCCCGCGCCGGTGCGCCGGCTGGTGCGCGCCGAGTGGGGCTCGCTGGCCGGGGCCGTACGCGAGGGCCTGGCGCGCCGTCGGGCCGCCGCGCTGACGGTGACGATCACGGCCGTTTTCCTGATCGTGGCCTGCCAGTACGTGCAGAACCAGCCCTGGGGCCGCGAGCCCATCGCGCTCCTCGGCTACGTCCAGGCCGACCAGCCCTGGTGGGGCGCGCTGCTGCGCACCCCGCTGTCGCTGTTCGTGCCCGCCCCCGACCTGCCGGTGTGGGGCGGGCTCCTCCAGATCTTCGTCGTCTTCGCGATCTGCGAGTGCGCGCTGGGCTGGCGCCGCACGCTGGTCATCGCGTACGTGGCCACGCTGGCGGGCACGACGTACGCGCGGATCGGCATCGCGCTCGGCCCCGGCGGCCCGCTCGGGCTGCCGCCGGAGACCGCTCAGGTGCACGACACCGGCCCTTCGGCGGCCGTGGTCGGGCTCTCGGTGTACGTGTGCTGGCGCCACCGTGCCTGGCTGACCGGCGCGTTGACGATCGCCTCGATGGTGGTCGAGGTGCACGCCAAGCCGAACCTGGCCGGCCGGGAACACCTGGTGGCGATCGGGGCCATCCTCGTGGTGTGCGCGGTGGGCACCTGGGCCGAGCGGCGGCGCGCCGCGCGCCCGGGCCGGGCCGGACCACGCGAGTGGCTCGTCCGGGCGGCCGACGGGCTACGGGGCCCGCACGGCTATCCGGGCCCGCCGCTGCTGCGGGTGCTGCGCACGGCACGCCGGCTGCGCCCGCACGCCCAACGCCCCGGGCGCGCGGCGGCGCTGCCCGCTCCGCGCGACGGCGGGGCTCACGAGTGCGAGAAGCCGCCCAGCCAGTCCTGGACCCTGCGGCGCAGCCGGCTCCACCGGGCGTCGTGAGCCAGGGCCCGGCGCCGCGCCCTGGCCCTGGCGCGCGGCCGGTTCCGGTAGCAGCGCCGGGCCCAGGGTGAGCCGGGGCGGGCCAGGCGCACGGCGCCGAACGGGGCCACCAGCGGCACCAGCACGCCGAGCACCGCCATCCGTGGCTTGCCCTTGGCGAGGGCGACCAGCGAGAACAGGAAGTTGACCGCCACGTTGGCCGCGACCAGCCGCCGGTCGTGCCGCTCGGCCGCCGTCAAGTCGTTGACCCCGAACGGCAGGAAGCCGCCGAGCAGCAACGCCACCAGGGCGGCCGTCAACACCACGACCTCCACGCTCTTGCGGCCCTGCTCCGACCAGTACACGTCGTCCAGGTGCAGCACGAGCGCGAACTCGTCCAGGACGAGCCCCGCCCCGAGACCGAAGATCACCGCGCACACCGCGGCCCCCGCCCCCTGCCGCCCGCTGGCCACCGCGCCGAAGCCGCCGACGACGGTGAGCACCACACCCGGCACCACGTGGTGCACGTGCAGCCCGCCGGCCGTCACGTTGCGGAAGGGCCCCCTGCCCGCCCGGATCAGCCGCGTGACCAACCGCGCCGCGACGAAGGCCAGCACGAACGAGGCGAGCGCGAGCAGCAGCGGCAGCTTGCCCGGCTCCACGATGTCGCGCTGCCACCAGTGCCCCATGGCTCCTCACCCTGCGCGATAACCTGCGGCGCGATGGACACCACGCCGCCCCCGTCCCCCGCACGCCCGCCCGGCCCCGACCGCGCCGACGCCTCCAGCGCGCCCGCCGACGACCCCGCCGAGGCCGACGCCCCCGCCGAGCCGGACGCCTCCGCCGAGGCCGGCGGCCTCGATCGCCCGGGTCGCGCCGCCGCGCTCGCGCACGGCCTGCGGTTCGCCTTCGGCACGCTCACGGCGGTGCCGGTACGGGTCACCCGCTGGGACCGGCACGCCGCGCGCGCGGGCATGCTGTGCGCGCCGCTGGTCGGCCTCGCGGTGGGGCTGTGCGCGGCCGTTCCGGGCGGGCTGTTGCTGCTGGCCGGCGCCGGTCCGCTGCTGGCGGCCGTCGCCACCGTCGCGGTGCCGGCCGTCCTGACCCGCGCCCTGCACCTGGACGGCCTCGCCGACACCGCCGACGGCCTCGGCAGCGCCAAGCCGCCAGCGCGGGCCCTGGACATCATGAAGCGCTCCGACATCGGCCCGTTCGGCGTGCTCGCGCTGGTCTTCGTCACCCTCGCCCAGGTCGCGGCCGTGCGCGAGCTGTACGCGGACCACTGGGCCACCGGCGCGCTCGCGGTGGCCGTCGCCGGGCTGGCCGCGCGCTGCGCCCTCACCCTGGCCAGCCGCGCCGGGGTGCCGGCCGCGCGCCCGACGGGGCTCGGCGCGGCGGTGGCCGGCGTCGTCCCGGCGCGCGCCGCGCTGGCCGTCGCGGTGATGGCGGCCGGGTGTTGCGCGGGCGCGGGCGCGCTGACGGGCCCGTACGGGGCGCTGCGGTGCGGCCTGGCCGTGCTCGCCGCGCTGGCCGTCGCCGAGGCGCTGCTACGGCACTGCCGGCGCCGCTTCGGCGGGGTGACCGGCGACGTGTTCGGGGCCCTGGCGGAGACGGCGGCGACGACGGCACTGGTGGTACTCACGCTTGGCTGAGCACCGCGCACGCCGCGCTCACGCCTGGCTGAGCACCGCGCACGCCGTCCTCACGCTCGGCTGAGCGCCGCGCACGCTACGGATTCGGCCAGCCCGTCGCGCCGGACGGCTTGGCGAAAGTGCTGGTCGGCGGGGCGGTCGGGGTCAACGGCCGGGCGGTGGGCGGCAGATGGGATCCCACGCGCGCCGGGCCGACGGCCGCGCGCCGCCGCTGCCCCGGTCCATCGGCCAGGTCGGCCGATGCTCGCACAACACGCCCCGTACAGCGCGAGTTAGGCTCGCGCTGGCCGCCACGACCACCGCACCGGGCCGCGCCCGTCCCCAGGCCGGCGCATACGATGCCCACGGCGCGGCCGGCCCACCAAGCGGCCTTACCTCAACGGAAGAGAGACCCCACCACCGTGACTGCTCTGACTCTCAGCACGTCGAGTGCGACCACACTGCGTGCGGACGCCGTCGTCGTCGGTGTGGCGAAGGGCGCCAAGGGCCCCGTCGTCGCGCTGGGCGCCGAGGCCATCGACAAGGCGTTCGACGGCAAGCTGGCCGCCGTACTGGAAACCCTCGGCGCCAGCGGCGGCGAGGGCGAGGTGACCAAGCTGCCGTCCGCGTCCGGGACCAAGGCCCCGGTCGTGCTCGCGGTCGGCCTCGGCGACGCCCCGGCCAAGGGCGAGGACTTCGACGCCGAGACGCTGCGCCGGGCCGCGGGCTCCGCCGCCCGCGCGCTGACCGGCGCCAAGAAGGCCGCGTTCGCGCTGCCGCTGGCGGACGTGGAGTCCGCCGCCGCGGTCGCCGAAGGCGCGCTGCTCGGCGCGTACGCGTTCACCGCCTACCGGGGCGGCGACGGCAAGGCCGCCAAGGGCGACGCCGGCAAGAACGCCCCGCTGGCCGAGGTCGTCCTCCTCGGCGGCAAGCCGCGGGACAAGGCGTACAAGGCCGCGATCGAGCGGGCCGAGGCGCTGGCCGCCGAGGTCAACCGCGCCCGCGACCTGGTCAACATCCCCTCCAACGACCTGACCCCGAAGTCCTTCGCCGCGCAGGCGCAGGCCGCGGCCAAGGAGTTCGGGCTCAGCATCGAGGTGCTGGACGAGAAGGCGCTGGCCAAGGGCGGCTACGGCGGCCTGATCGGCGTCGGCCAGGGCTCGGAGAACCCGCCCCGGCTGGTCAAGATCGCGTACCGGCACTCCAAGGCGAGCAAGACGCTGGCGCTGGTCGGCAAGGGCATCACGTACGACTCGGGCGGCATCTCGCTCAAGCCGGCCGGCCACAACGAGACGATGAAGTGCGACATGAGCGGCGCCGCCGCCGTCTTCGCCGCCGTCGTGGCCGCCGCCAGGCTGGGCCTGAAGGTCAACGTCACCGGCTGGCTGGCGCTGGCCGAGAACATGCCGTCGGGCTCGGCGACCCGCCCCGGCGACGTGCTGCGGATGTACAGCGGCAAGACGGTCGAGGTGCTCAACACGGACGCCGAGGGCCGCCTGGTCCTCGCGGACGCGCTCACCCGGGCCTCGGAGGAGAAGCCGGACGCGATCGTGGACGTGGCGACGCTGACCGGCGCCATGGTGCTCGCGCTCGGCAACCGCACCTTCGGCATCATGGCCAACGACGACGCCTTCCGCGCCTCGCTGCACGAGATCTCGCAGGAGGTGGGCGAGCAGTCCTGGCCCATGCCGATGCCCGTCGAGCTGCGCAAGGGCATGGACTCCCCCATCGCCGACATCGCCAACATGGGCGAGCGCGCCGGCGGCGGCCTGGTGGCCGGCCTATTCCTGCAGGAGTTCGTGGGCGAGGGCATCACGTGGGCGCACCTGGACATCGCGGGTCCGGCCTTCCACGAGGGCGCGCCGTACGGCTACACGCACAAGGGCGGCACGGGTTCGGCCGTGCGCACCCTGGTGCGGCTCGCCGAGCGCACCGCGGCGGGCGACCTGGGCTGAGCGCCCGGCGCCGCGTGATCCGGGGGCTCGGTCGCCCGCCTCGGGCGTCCACCACCTGAGCAGTCGAGCAGCCGACCCCCGGATGAACGCGGCCCACTCCGGAGCGTGACCAACGGCCCCGTGCGTGCGCGCACGGGGCCGTGGCGCGTTCGCTCACAGCGATCTACTCGCCGGTACGAACGGCGCCGAGCACCGCGCCCGCCCGGGATTCGGGCCGTACGTGGTGCTTTCCACCACCTCACGGACCGGCCCGGCGTCCCGCCGTCCGCGAACAAGTGCGAAGATGTTGTCTCGGCAGGACAGGGCCCCGGCTCGGACACGAGCCAGACCGCAGGGCCGATTACACAGCGGCCGAACAACAGCCGCCGCCCGGTCACGGGCTCTGCTTCCGTAGGCTCTGTTGGAGACAACCGAGAAACGAAGCGCAGCGGAGTGACCGGCTCCGGCGTACCCATGCATGGAGGACGTGACGTGGCGAACGACGCCAGCACTGTTTTCGACCTAGTGATCCTCGGGGGCGGCAGCGGTGGCTACGCCGCTGCCCTGCGCGGAGCTCAGCTTGGCCTGGACGTCGCCCTGATCGAGAAGAACAAGGTCGGCGGCACCTGCCTGCACAACGGCTGCATCCCCACCAAGGCGCTGCTGCACGCCGGTGAGATCGCCGACCAGGCGCGGGAGAGCGCCGAGTTCGGCGTGAAGGCCAGCTTCGAGGGCATCGACATCGCGGCCGTGCACAAGTACAAGGACGGCGTGATCTCCGGCCTGTACAAGGGCCTGCAGGGCCTGATCGCCAGCCGCAAGGTCACCTACGTGGAGGGCGAGGGCCGACTGTCCTCGCCGACCTCCGTCGACGTGAACGGCCAGCGCTACGAGGGCCGGCACATCCTGCTGGCGACCGGCTCCGTGCCGAAGTCGCTGCCGGGCCTGGAGATCGACGGCAACCGCGTCATCTCCTCGGACCACGCGCTGACCCTGGACCGCGTGCCGGAGTCCGCGATCGTGCTCGGCGGCGGCGTCATCGGCGTCGAGTTCGCCTCGGCCTGGAAGTCCTTCGGCACCGACGTGACCATCGTCGAGGCGCTGCCGAACCTGGTTCCGGTCGAGGACGTGAACAGCTCCAAGCTCCTGGAGCGCGCCTTCCGCAAGCGCGGCATCAAGTTCTCCGTCGGCTCGCGCTTCTCCGGCGTCGAGTACACCGCCAACGGCGTCAAGGTCTCGCTGGAGAACGGCAAGACCTTCGAGGCCGAGCTGCTGCTCGTCGCCGTCGGTCGCGGCCCGGTCTCGCAGGGCCTGGGCTACGAGGAGGCCGGGGTCGCCATGGACCGCGGCTACGTCCTGGTCGACGAGTACATGCGCACCAACGTGCCGACCGTCTCGGCCGTGGGCGACCTGGTCCCCACCCTCCAGCTCGCGCACGTCGGCTTCGCCGAGGGCATCCTGGTCGCGGAGCGGCTCGCCGGTCTGCAGACCGTGCCGATCGACTACGACGGCGTGCCGCGCGTCACGTACTGCCACCCCGAGGTCGCCTCCGTCGGCATCACCGAGGAGAAGGCCAAGGAGCTGTACGGCGCCGACAAGGTCGTGGCCCTGAAGTACAACCTGGGCGGCAACGGCAAGAGCCGCATCCTGAAGACCACGGGTGAGATCAAGCTCGTCCAGGTGCGCGACGGCGCCGTGGTCGGCGTCCACATGGTCGGTGACCGCATGGGTGAGCAGGTTGGCGAGGCCCAGCTCATCTACAACTGGGAGGCGCTGCCCGCCGAGGTGGCCCAGCTCATCCACGCGCACCCCACGCAGAACGAGGCCCTCGGCGAGGCCCACCTGGCCCTGGCCGGCAAGCCGCTGCACTCGCACGACTAGTAGTCCCGGGCGCGACCACATCCGCAAGATCGTTAGGAGCAACCGAAACCATGGCGGTTTCCGTAACCCTGCCGGCGCTCGGCGAGAGCGTCACCGAGGGCACCGTCACCCGCTGGCTCAAGGCCGAGGGTGAACGCGTCGAGGCCGACGAGCCCCTGCTCGAGGTCTCGACCGACAAGGTCGACACCGAAATCCCGGCCCCCGCGGCCGGTGTCCTGAGCTCCATCAAGGTGGCCGAGGACGAGACCGTCGAGGTCGGCGCCGAACTGGCCGTCATCGACGACGGCTCCGGCGCCCCCGCCGAGGCCCCCGCCGCCGAGGAGGCCCCGGCCCCCGCCGAGGAGCCGGCCCCGGCCGCCCAGCCCGAGCCGGCCCAGGCCGAGGCCCCGCAGGCGCAGGCGCCGCAGGCCGAGTCGGGCGCGGCCGAGGGCACCGCGGTCACGCTGCCGGCGCTCGGCGAGTCCGTGACCGAGGGCACCGTCACGCGCTGGCTCAAGTCGGTGGGCGACTCCGTCGAGGAGGACGAGCCGCTGCTCGAGGTCTCCACCGACAAGGTCGACACCGAGATCCCGGCGCCGACCTCCGGCACTCTGCTGGAGATCGTCATCGGCGAGGACGAGACCGCCGAGGTCGGTGCCAAGCTGGCCGTCATCGGTGCCGCGGGCGCTGCCCCGGCCGCCGCTCCGGCGGCGCCCGCCGAGGCTCCGGCCCCGGCCGCCGCCCCGGCCCAGCCCGCCCCGGCCCAGCAGGCGGCTCCGGCACAGCCGGCTCCGCAGGCGCCGTCGGCTCCGGCCCCGCAGGCCGCCACGCCGGCCCCGGTCGCCCCGGACCCGGCTCCGGCCGCTCCGGTGCCCGCGCCGGCCCCGGCCGCCGCCCCCGCCGCCTCGGCCCCGGCCGCTTCGGCCGGTGGCGACGCCGAGGGCGCGTACGTCACGCCGCTGGTGCGCAAGCTCGCCGCGGAGAGCGGCGTCAACCTGTCCACGGTCAAGGGCACCGGCGTCGGTGGCCGCATCCGCAAGCAGGACGTCGTGGACGCCGCTGCCGCCGCCAAGGCCGCGCAGCAGGCCGCCCCGGCCGCGGCTCCGGCCGCCGCCGCGCCGAAGGCTCCGGCCCTCGAGGTCTCCCCGCTGCGCGGGCAGACCGTCAAGATGCCGCGCATCCGCAAGCTCATCGGCGACAACATGATGAAGGCGCTGCACGAGCAGGCGCAGCTCTCCAGCGTGGTCGAGGTGGACGTCACCAAGATCATGAGGCTGCGGGCCCGGGCCAAGGACGCGTTCGCGCAGCGCGAGGGCGTCAAGCTCTCGCCGATGCCGTTCTTCGTCAAGGCCGCGGTCCAGGCGCTGAAGGCGTACCCGACCGTCAACGCCCGGATCAACGAGGCCGACGGCACGATCACCTACTTCGACACCGAGAACGTCGGTATCGCGGTGGACGCCGAGAAGGGCCTGATGACCCCGGTCATCAAGGGCGCCGGTGACCTGAACCTGGCCGGCATCGCCCGTAAGACGGCGGAGCTGGCGGGCAACGTCCGGGCCAACAAGATCAGCCCGGACGACCTGGCGGGCGCGACGTTCACGATCAGCAACACCGGTTCGCGCGGTGCGCTGTTCGACACGATCATCGTGCCGCCGAACCAGGTGGCGATCCTGGGCATCGGTGCGACCGTCAAGCGCCCCGTGGTCATCGACCACCCGGAGCTGGGCGAGACCATCGCCGTCCGCAACATGGCCTACCTGACGCTCTCCTACGACCACCGCCTGGTGGACGGCGCCGACGCCGCCCGCTACCTGGGGGCCGTGAAGGCGATCCTGGAGGCCGGCGAGTTCGAGGTCGAGCTCGGCCTGTGAACGACGCCGCGCTGACGCGGTAGCCCGGCGGCCCCGGTTCACCTCGGTGAACCGGGGCCGCTGCCGTCCGCGCGCCGGCGCGCGCCCACGCCATCCGGCCGTGGCGGGCCGGCCCCGCGCGGTACGAGCCGTCGCCGGGCGCGTGACGGGGCTCGGCCGGTGGCCGCGATACCGGGATAATGGCCGACGTTTCCGCGCGCCCCGTACGGTGCGCGGTGCGCGACCCCGAGGAGCACCTTCATGACCCCGCCAGTCGTCCACTCGCTGCGCGAGCAGATCCGCGAGCACATCCTGGAAGGGATCATCAGCGGGCGATGGCAGCCGGGCGAGCGGATCGTGGAGCGGCACATCGCCGTGGAACTCGAGGTCAGCCAGACCCCGGTGCGCGAGGCCCTGCGCGAGCTGGAGTCGCTGCGTCTGATCGAGTCGGCCCCGAACAAGGGCGTACGCGTCCGCAGTCTGACCGCCGCCGACCTCAAGGAGAGCTATCCGGTACGGGCCGGGCTCGAACAGGTGGCGGCGGAGCTGGCCGCCGGCAAGCTGGCCGCCGACACGACGGCGCTGGAGCGCGAGGTGGCGGCGCTGTGTGAGGCGGACCGGGCCCCGGACGGTGAGGCGCAGGTCAGGCACACCGTGGCCTTCCACCGCGAGATCGTCCTGGCGTCCGGCAACAGCGTCCTGCTACACACCTGGGAGTCGCTGGGCGTCGAGGTGTGGACGACGCTCTCCATCCGCTGGCTGAGCCCCGAGCCGCGCTCCCACGCGCAGGAGCACCAGGAACTCGTGGACGCCTTCCGCCGCCGCGACCCGGCGATCGGCGAACTGCTGCGCACGCACGTGCTGAGCTGCGCGCCCCGGCTGTGACCGGGTCGGGCCGGCCGGGGTCGGGGCCGGGGCCGGGGCCGGGGCCGGGTCAACCGTGACCGGTTCTGCCCGGCGATGACCGGCCTGGCTCGGGCCGGTTCGGTCTGGGCCGGTTCGGCCGGGATCGGTTCCGTTCGGCGGTGATCGGTTCGGTCGTGGCCGGGCGCGCTACCGGTCACAGGCGGCGTCCGGACGCGAAGGCCATGGCGACGATCACCGCGAGCAGCAGCCAGACCATGGGCACGTTTCCTCCTACGGGAGTGCGGGGCGGCGACCGGTCTCCCGGCCGCCGCCCCAGGGGGGCGACCCGCGCTGGACGCGGGCCGCGCCGGTGGGGTTCGGCGCCCCGGCCGGCGGCGCCCGGCGCGCGCCGCTGGGTCGGGCACGCGCCGGAGCACCGCCCGCGCTCGGGCGGCGGGCCCCGGTGAGTGGTCACGGGTCCACGGTGCCGCGCCCGCCACCCGCGGGGCATCGGGCCGGCGGCGACAACACGGGGCGCCGGAGGTAGCCCACGGGCGTACGCCCCCGGGCCGATGCCCCGGCGCGGCGGCGGGCCGTACGATCCGGCCATGCCTGACACCGCGCGCCGTGGGCGCGCCCGCCCGCCCCGGCCAGCCCCCGACCCCGCCGGCGCGTCCGACGCCCCGCCCGCGGGGTCCCTGCGACGCGCCCGGTCCGTCGCGGCGACGGCGCTGGCCTGGGGCGGGGCCCTGGTGTACCCGGTAGCCCTGTTCGCGGCGGTGCAGGCGGAGCCGCGCCAGGCGGTGGCGGTCCAGATCATGCTCCTGGTGATCGCCACGATGCTGCCGGTGTCGCTGCTGCGACGCAGCCCGGTGGCGGCGCTGCCGCTGATGCTGGCGGGCACGCTCGCCGCGTCGACGCCGCCGGAGATCACCTGGGAGGTCGTCTACCTGCTGGCCCTGGTGGACGACGTGGCGCTCGGCTACCTCGCGGCGCGCAGGTCGCGCCGCGTGAGCCTGTCGATGGCGGCGCTGACCCTGCTGACGCACGTCACCGTCGTGTCGACCGGGGCCCGGGCGAACGACGACGCCCTCAACGCCTCCGTGCTGTTCGCGCTGACCGCCCTGGTGGCCTGGACGAGCGGGCGGACGCTGCGCGAGCGCCGCGAGCACGCCGCGGCGCTGCGCGACCAGGCCGCCGCCCGGGCCGTCACCGCCGAGCGGCTGCGCATCGCGCGCGAGGTGCACGACATGATCGCCCACAGCATCGGCGTCATCGCCATCCAGGCGGGCGTGGGGGGCCGGGTGATCGACTCCCAGCCCGCCGAGGCGCGCAAGGCCCTGTCCGTCATCGAGGCCACCAGCCGGGAGACGCTCGCCGGGCTGCGCCGGACGCTGGTCGCGCTGCGCCGCGACGAGTCGGACGGGGCGGGCGCGACCGGCTCCCGCGAGCCCGCGCCCGGCCTGGACGACCTGGGCAAGCTCGCCGCGACGACGGCGGACGCGGGCGTGCGGGTCGAGGTGTGTTGGGAGGGTACGCGCAGGCCGCTGCCGGCCGACATCGACCTGGCGGGCTACCGGATCGTGCAGGAGGCCCTCACCAACGTCATCCGGCACGCGCGGACCGACGCGTGCCGGGTGACCGTCGCCTACCGGGCGGCGGCGGTGGCGGTCGAGGTGGTCGACGCCGGGCGCGGCGGCACGGTCCCGCCCGGCGCCGGCCTCGGGATCGTCGGCATGCGGGAGCGGGCCGCGCTGCTGGGCGGCCGGTTCACGGCGGGCCCGCGGCCGGAGGGCGGGTTCACGGTGGCGGCCGTGCTGCCGGTGCCGGTGCCGGATGGTACGGAGGAGGCCGATGTGGCGGCGAGTTCGGGGTCGGGTGCGGCGGCGGTGGCGACGGGGGTGGCGGGATGAGCGTGCGCGTCGTCCTGGCCGACGACCAGCCGCTGGTGCGGACCGGCCTGCGGGTGCTGATGGCGGACACGCCGGACATCGTCGTGGTGGGCGAGGCGGCGACCGGCGCCGAGGCGGTACGACTGGCCGCCGAGGTCACGCCCGACGTGGTGGTGATGGACATCCGGATGCCGGAGCTGGACGGCATCGAGGCCACCCGGCGGCTCACGGCCGACCAGCCGGACGTCCGCAGCCTCATCCTCACCACCTTCGATGACGACGACTCCGTGTACGCCGCGTTGCGGGCCGGGGCCAGCGGGTTCCTCGTCAAGGACATGGCGTTGGAGGCGATCCTGGACGCCATCCGGGTGGTCGCCGCCGGGGACGGGCTGATCGCGCCGAGCGTGACCCGCCGGCTGATCGAGGAGTTCGCGGGCCGCCCCGAACCCGCCCCGCCGCCCCCGCCGCCGAGCGGGATCACCGACCGGGAGCGCGAGGTGCTGACCCTCGTCGGCCGGGGGCTGTCCAACGCGGAGATCGCCGGCGAACTGTGCATCGCCGTCGCCACCGCCAAGGCGCACGTGGCCCGGCTGTTCACCAAGCTCGGCGCCCGCGACCGGGTGCACCTGGTCATCGCCGCGTACGAGGCGGGCCTGGTCACCCCGACGCGCTGAGCCGCGCCACCGCACCGCGGCGGTCTGCCCGTGTGGGTTCCATCCGTCGGCGGTTCGGCGCGCGGTACGGGGATCGGTGACGGGCTCGGTGGGGCCGGGCGTGAGCGCGCCCGGCGGGGTCCCGCGCGGCGCCCACCGGCCCTCCCCCGAGCCCTTAGATGCGCGCGCGAACGGCGTTTCGCCGTCGCCCAGTTGCGGCACGCAGTGCCGGCGATGGCGACACCGCGTGCCGACTTTTGCGCTTTCGCCCGAGAATCATTGATCGATCATCGATCACAGTCGTATCGTCGAACGCGGGGTGCGACCCCTGCCTGCCGCTCTTGCCTTCACTCGTCCGGAAAGGGGCCACCCATGCCCGACGCCGTACGCCCGCCGTACAGCCAGCTCGACCAGCTCCCGGACCGGGACCCGCAGGAGACGGCCGAGTGGCGCGAGTCGCTCGACGCCGTGACCGAGGCGGCGGGCCCGCACCGCGCCGCGTATCTGCTGCGCCGCACGCTGGAGCACGCCGCGCGCCCGGACGCCCCGCGGGGCCTGAGCCTGCCCCCGCTCCAGGAGACCGACTACGTCAACACGATCCCCACCGCCGCCGAGCCCGCCTATCCGGGCGACGAGGCGCTGGAGGCCCGGATCACGGCGTGGAACCGGTGGAACGCCGCCGCGATGGTCACCCGTGGCGCGCGGTTCGGCCTCGGCGGTCACATCGCCACCTTCGCCTCCGCCGCCTGGCTCTACGAGACCGGGTTCCAGCACTTCTTCCGCGGCAAGGAGGGCGACCAGTCCGGCGACCAGCTCTACCTCCAGGGCCACGCGTCGCCCGGCATCTACGCCCGCGCGTTCCTCGACGGCCGGCTCGGCGAGGCGCAGCTCGACCGGTTCCGGCAGGAGACGGCGGGCAACGCGGGCGGGCTGCCGTCCTACCCGCACCCGCGCCGGCTGCCCTGGCTGTGGGAGTTCCCCACGGTCTCGATGGGCCTCGGCCCGCTCTCGGCGATCTACCAGGCGCGGTTCAACCGGTACCTGGAGCACCGGGGCATCAAGGACACCTCCGCCTCCCGGGTGTGGGCCTTCCTCGGGGACGGCGAGATGGACGAGCCCGAGTCGACCGCCGCCCTCGCGCTGGCCGGCCGGGAGGGGCTGGACAACCTCACCTTCGTCATCAACTGCAACCTCCAGCGCCTCGACGGCCCGGTGCGGCCCAACTTCAAGATCGTGCAGGAGCTGGAGGCGCAGTTCCGCGCCGCGGGGTGGAACGTCGTCAAGGCGCTGTGGGGCGCCGCCTGGGACGAGGTGCTGGCCCGCGACACCGAGGGCGCGCTGCTGCGCAGGCTGCGCGAGGTGCCGGACGCCCAGTTCCAGACGTACGCGACGCGTGACGCGAGCTACGTGCGCGAGCACTTCTTCGGCGGCGAGCCCGCGCTGGCCGCGCTCGGCCGCGAGCTGACCGACGCCAAGCTCCTCGAACTGTTCCAGACCTCGCGCGCCGGGCACGAGCCGCGCAAGGTGTACGCGGCCTACCGGGCGGCGGTCGAGCACCGCGGGGCGCCGACGGTGATCCTGGCGCAGACCGTCAAGGGGTACACCCTCGGCCCGGGCTTCGAGTCCCGCAACGCCAACCACCAGATGAAGAAGCTCACGGGCAAGGAGTTCCGCGCCATGCGGGACCTGCTGGAGCTGCCCATCCCGGACAGCGCGCTGAGCGGCGACCTCGTGCCGTACTGGCACCCCGGCCAGGACTCCCCCGAGGTGCGCTACCTGCACGAGCGCCGTGCCGCGCTCGGCGGCCCCGCCCCGGCCCGCAAGGTGGTCGCGAGGCCCCTGCCGGCCCCCGCGCAGAAGCCGTTCGAGGCGCTGTACAAGGGCTCGGGCACCCAGGAGATCGCCACCACGATGGCGTTCGTCCGGCTGGTCAAGGACCTCATGCGGGACAAGGAGACCGGACACCGCTGGGTGCCGATCGTGCCGGACGAGGCGCGCACCTTCGGCATGGAGTCGCTGTTCCCGTCGGCCGGGATCTACTCGCCGGTCGGCCAGACGTACGACCCGGTCGACCGCGACCAGCTCCTGTACTACAAGGAGGCCAGGAACGGTCAGATCCTCAACGAGGGCATCACCGAGGCGGGTTCGCTGGCCGACTTCACCGCGGCGGCGACGTCGTACGCGACGCACGCCGAGCCGATGATCCCGTTCTACATCTTCTACTCGATGTTCGGCTGGCAGCGCACGGCGGACCAGTTCTGGGCGCTGGCCGACCAGTTGGGCCGCGGCTTCGTCATCGGCGCGACCGCCGGCCGCACCACGATGACCGGCGAGGGACTCCAGCACGCGGACGGTCACTCGCACCTGATCGCCTCCACCAACCCGGCGGCGCTCTCGTACGACCCGGCGTTCGCCTACGAGGTGGCGGTGATCGTCAAGGAGGGGCTGCGTCGGATGTACCGCCCCGAGGCGGGCGAGGACCCCGACGTCTTCTACTACCTGACGGTCTACAACGAGACCAAGGTGCAGCCGCCGATGCCGGAGGGCGTCGAGGAAGGCATCATCAAGGGCCTCTACCGCTACCGGCCGGCCGACGAACAGGCCGCGGCGGCATCGGCCGCGGCAGGCACCGGCGCGCCCACCACCGACGGTGGCGGCCCGCCGCGCCTGCAACTCCTCGCCTCCGGCACCGCCATCCACTGGGCCCTGGACGCCCAGCGGTTGCTGGCCGACGACTGGGGAGTCGCCGCCGACGTCTGGTCGGCACCCTCATGGACCGAGTTGCGCCGCGACGCCCTGTCCTGCGATGCGGCGCAGCTCAAGGGCGAGGATCGGGTCCCGTACGTCACCCGTGCCCTGGCCGGCGCACCGGGCCCGGTCCTCGCTGTCAGCGACTGGATGCGGTCGGTTCCCGACCAGATAGCGCCCTGGGTGGAGCAGGACTGGACCTCGATCGGTACGGACGGCTTCGGCCTCTCCGACACCCGCGAGGCCGTCCGCCGCCACTTCGGCGTCGACCCCCAGTCCGTGACCGTGGCGGCGCTCGCCGCGCTCGCCAAGCGCGGGGAGGTCAAGCCGGAGACGGTCCGCGAGGCCGCGGAGCGGTACGGGCTCTGACGGTTCACGGCGGGCGGGCCGGCCCGCGCCATCGGCCCGCCCGCGCCCCGGTGGCCGTTCCCTCGATGACCGTTCCCCGTCGGCCCGTTCCCTGGGCGGCTCTCCCGTACGGACCGCCTCGGACCGCCCCGGACCGACCCGCTCCCCTCCCGACCGCGCCCGCCGGCCCGCTCCCCCGGGCCGGTGGGGCGCAGCAGCCGCGACTGTCAGTGGCCGCGTGCATCATGAGCCCATGCGCGCGGCCCGACTGATCAAGATGGTGTTGCTGCTCCAATCCCGGGCCCTGATGACGGGGGCGGAGCTGGCGGAGGAGTTGGAGGTCTCGGAGCGGACGGTGGCCAGGGACGTGCTGGCCCTGTCCGAGGCCGGCGTCCCGATCTACGCGGACCGGGGCCGGGCCGGGGGGTACCGCCTCATCGGCGGCTACCGCACCCGCCTCACCGGCCTCGGTCGCACGGAGGCCGAAGCGCTGTTTCTGTCCGGGGTGCCGTCGGCGCTGCGCGAGATGGGCCTCGCGGACGCCGCCTCCGCGGCCCGGCTGAAGGTGTCGGCCGCCCTGCTGCCCGAGCTGAGCGACGCGGCGGACGGCGCGGCGCAGCGCTTCCACCTGGACGCCCCGGGCTGGTACCACGCGCCGGACACCCCCGAACCGCTCCCGGTGATCGCCGACGCGGTGTGGGACGACCGTCGGCTCACCGCCCGCTACCGCCGGGGCGGCAGCGAGGTGGAGCGCGAGCTGGAACCGTACGGGCTCGTGCTCAAGGCGGGGGTCTGGTATCTGGCGGCGCGCGTGGACGCCTCGTGGCGGGTCTACCGCGTCGACCGGTTCACGGCCGTCGAGCCGTCCGGGGAGCGCTTCGAGCGCGACGCCTCCTTCGAGCTGCCCGCCTTCTGGGCGGACCGCGCGGCGGACTTCCGGCGCTCGATCCTGCACGCGGAGGTCGTGCTCCGCCTGTCGGAGCGCGGCGCCCGGCTGCTGCCGCGCAGGACGGACCCCGGCACGGCCCGGGAGTCGATCGCCGCGGCGGCCGACCCCGACCCGCGAGGCTGGATCACGGTCACCCTGCCCGTCGAGACGCTGGACGTCGCCTACGAGCAGCTCCTCGGGCTCGGCCCGGAGTGCGAGGTCATCGAGCCCCCCGCGCTGCGCGCACGCATGGCCGAAACCCTGGCCCAGGCGGCGGCGCTCTACGCCTAGCGCCGGCCCGGCGCCCCCGATCCCGTCCTCGTTCCCGCTCCCCCGCAGCGTCCGGTCACGACTCGGGGACGTACCTGGGCCGGGCAGGGCCGCGCCGCCCCGCCCTGCCCCGCCCCGGGAAAGGCGGCACGGCCCTTCCCCGGAGCGGCCCCCGCGCGCCGCCGCGCGCGCCCTACCGGTAGTCCTCGACCGACCCCTCCTTCTTGCCGAAGACCAGGTCACGGAAGTAGCCGAAGCAGTCGGGCTGGGAGCCGTCGGTGTCGCGGAAGTCGTAGACCCTGGCCAGTTCGCCACTGGAGAGCGAGGCGCCGTTCCAGCGGGCCCGGTCCTCGTCGCCGGCGAGCGCGGCGACCGCCTTGCCGATGAGCGCCGGGGACTCGGCGATGGCGAAGTGCGGCTCCTGCGCGATGGCGTCGCGCCAGTTCTCCTCGGTCACCCCGAAGTGGTCGAGCATCTCCTCCGACCGCAGGAAGCCGGGCGTCATGCTGACGGCCGTGCCGCCGTACTCCTTCAGCTCCTCCGTGATCCCGAACGCGACCCGGATCGGCACGTTCTTGGCGATGTCGAAGAAGAGGTTGCCCCGGTAGGTGGTGTTGAAGTCGGCGGTGCCGTCGGTCAGCTCGACCACCAGGCCACCGGGCCGCCGGATCAGCAGCGGGAGCACGTGGTGGTGGGTGATCAGGTGCGAGTCGATGCCGAGCCGCAGCATGCGCAACCCCTTGTCGAGGTCCACCTCCCACGCCTTGGTGTCGAACTCGATCAGCCGGTCACCGCCCCAGACGCCGGTGACCAGGATGTCGAGCCGCCCGTGCCCGTCGTCGATGCGCCGCGCGAGGGCGCGTACCTGCTCCGGCTCCAGGTGGTCGGTGCGGACGGCGATGCCCGTGCCGCCGGCCGCCGTGACCAGCTCCGCGGTCTCCTCGATGGTCTCGGTCGCCCGTCCCACCTCGCTCAGCCGGGCCCCGGCCCCGTCGTCGCCGCGCGAGGTGCGCCCCGTGACGTACACGGTCGCGCCCGCCTCGCCCAGCGCGACGGCGATCGCCCGGCTCGCGCCGCGGGTCGCCCCCGCCACCAGTGCGATCTTGTCCGACAGCGCGCGCCCGCCCTGGGTGTTCACGTGTCCTCGTCCCTTCATCGGTGCCTCACGGTGTTGCCGCCGATGACTGTGTCGAAGAAAGGAGTCATCTCCTGTCGTGATTGCCGAGGAACTCGCGGCCGTCGAAGGTCGCGCGCCCGCCGGTCGGGCCGGCGCGGCCGGCGGGCGCGCGGCAGTCGTACGAACTGCGGAATAACGGGTCGACCCCGCGCGCGGTAACGACACAGCCGCATCCGGGGTACTCGGCGTGCACGGCCATGGCGCAGGGCCGATGCTGGTCCCTGTGATGGACGAGACGGAGTTCTGGGCACTGATCGACGCCTCGCGCGAGGCCGCCGACGGGGATCCCGAGGACCAGGCGGACCTGCTCATCGACCGGTTGATCCAACTCGACCCGGACTCCGTGGCCGACTTCGCCCGCCACTTCGAGGCGCGCTACCACCGCGCCTACCGCTGGGACCTGTGGGGCGCCGCCACCGTGTTGCTGGACGACACGAGCGAGGACATGTTCGACGACTTCCGCTGCTGGCTGATCGGGCAGGGCCGGGAGGTCTTCGAGGGGGCGCTGCACGAGCCCGACGACCTGGCGCGGCTGCTGGACGACTTCGACCCGCGTGCGGACGGCGACGCGGAGGACCTGGGGTACGCGGCGGACGAGGCGTACGAGCAGCTCACCGGCCTCGAAACGCCCGACCTCGGCCTTCCCGAGCCGCCGGGCGAACCGACCGGCCCCGCCCTCCCGCTCCGCGACGACAAGGCGCTGGCGGACCGCTTCCCGCTGCTGTGGGACCGGTTCCGGGGCGCGGGCGGCTGACCTGGCGGCGCGGCGATCCGGCCCCCGAGGGGCGGGCCCGCCGCCTCACAGGCCGCGCCCCATCAGCACGTCGTCCACGTACGCGCCCGCGAGTAGGAACTCCCCGGGCAGCACGCCCTCCACGGCGAACCCCTCGGACGCGTACAGCTTCCGGGCCGCGTCGTTGTGCCCGAGCACGCGCAGCGTGATCCGCGTGGCACCTTCCGCACGCGCCTGGACGCACGCCGCGCGCAGCAGGGCTCGCGCCGCGCCGCGCCCCCGGGCAGCGTCGTCGACGGCGAGCCCCAGGATCTGGCGTACGTGGGCGTTGGCCGCCAGCGGCGTCGGCGGGCACAGCCGGATGTAGCCGGCGACCCGGCCGTCCACCTCGACCACCAGGTACTGCGCCGGCGGGCCCTGCTCGTCGAAGAACGGCCGGGCCGGGCCCTCCGACGGCGCGGGCGCGGGCGAGTGCACCGGGGACCACACGCGCCGGTCGATGGCGGCCAGCGCCTCCCCGTCGGCCCACCGTGCGGGCCGCACCACCACACCGCCCACGGGCGCCGGCCCGGCCGACACGACGGGTTCGGCCGAGACGGCCCCGGCCGACACGGCGCATTCAGCCGGCGCGGCGGATTCGGCCGATACGGCGGGGGCCGACACGGCGGGCTCGACGCGGGCGGATACGGACGGGTCGGCCGGGCGCGCGGCGGGCGCGGGTTCGCACATGTGGATCACTGTGCCACCGGGCCCCGCCACCCCGACACCCCCGGGCAACCCACGGGCCGCCCACAGGCAACCCGCGGGTGTGCCCGGCCTGTCCGCCGTGCGGCGCCCACCCGCCTGTCCGGGCACATCCCCGGGCCGATCGGGGGCAGGATGGCGGGCATGCGTATTGCAGTCACCGGTGCGTCCGGCCTCATCGGCTCCGCGCTCGCCCACGCGTTGCGGGGCGACGGCCATCACGTCGTACGCCTCGTGCGCCACGCCCCGCGCACCGACCACGAGGTGGAGTGGGACCCCCACCGACAGTGGGTGGACGCCAGCGGGCTGATCGGCTGCGAGGCCGTCGTCCATCTGGCCGGCGCGGGCATCGGCGACCGGCGCTGGAGCGCGGCGCGCAAGCGGGAGTTGCGGGACAGCCGGGTGCTGGGCACCGCCGCCATCGCCGAGGCCGTCGCGTCGCTCGACACCCCGCCGGCGGTGCTGGTCTCGGGCAGCGCCATCGGCGTCTACGGCGACACCGGGGACCGCCCGGTGGACGAGGACACCCCGCCCGGGCACGGTTTCCTGGCCGATCTGTGCCAGGAGTGGGAGGAGGCGGCGGAGCCCGCCGTCGAGGCCGGCATCCGCACCGCGTACGCCCGCACCGGTCTTGTGGTGGCGCGCGGCGGCGGGGCCTGGGGGCGGATGTTCCCGCTGTTCCGGCTGGGGCTCGGCGGCCGGCTCGGGGCCGGCGACCAGTACTGGAGCTTCATCGCCCTGCGGGACGAGGTGGCGGCGCTGCGCCACATCATCGCGACCGAGTCGCTCTCGGGCCCGGTGAACCTCACCGCACCCGAGCCGGTCACCAACCGCGAGGTCACCGCCGCCATGGGGCGCGTGCTGCGCCGGCCCACGAAGCTGGCCGTGCCCCGGCCCGCGCTGCGACTGGCCCTCGGCGAACTGTCCTCCGACGTCCTGAGCAGTCAACGCGTCCTGCCCCGGCGCCTGTTGGACACCGGCTTCCGCTTCGACTTCCCGCACATCGACGACGCGATCCGGGCCGCCTGACACACCACCAGCCGGCCTCACCCGCCGCCGGCGACCGTTGACGCGGCCCGCCACCGCCCCGCCCGCCCCGGCGCCACCCGCGCCACCCGCGCCGCCGGCACCCCGCGCCCCGGCGCCCGCGCGCCCGCCGTGCCGCGTGCCGGCGGCGCGGGGCTCACGCGCGCGGGCCTCGCGCCCCCGGCCCCACCACCGGTGCCCGCGTCGCCCGCCGGTCCCACCCGACGCGCGTGCGACCGTCGTGCGACCGTGCTCGGTCGATGCGCGACTGCCGTCGCCCGGCTTTCTTCCTACCGTCGAGTCCGGTTCACGCATCCCCCTAGCCAGTTGAGGGCATCAGGCCCCAGAAACATCGCAGCGACCTCGGGGAGGGGCACGTGCTCGGCAGCGCACGCCACACGGACGTCGTCATCGTCGGGGCCGGTCTCGCCGGCCTCGCCGCGGCTCACCAACTGATCAACGCCGGGCTCACGGTGACGGTCCTGGAGGCCGAACCCAGGGTCGGCGGGCGCATGACCACCGACGACATCGACGGTTTCCGGCTCGACCGCACCGGCGAGTTCCTCAACACCTCCTTCCCCGAGCTGCGGCGCACGCCGGGGCTCGGGGAACTGCCCCTGCGCCCGCTGTCGCCCGGCGTGCTGGTGCACGGCGAGGGCCGCACGCACCGGATGGGCGAGCCGCGCGGCACCGGCGGCGCGTTCACCACGGCGCGCGCGCTGGCGACGGCGGCCCGCGCGCCGCGCGCCGGCGGGCTCGACCAGGCCCGGCTCGGCGCCGCCCTCAGCCGGCTCGCGGCGGTGCCCACGCACCGGCTCCTCGCGCGCCCCGAGCGCCCGGCCGCCGCGTCCCTGACGGTCCGCGGACTGCCCTCGCGCACCATCGACGGCTTCCTGCGCCCCCTGCTGACCGCGCTGCTCTCCGACCCGGAGCTGATCACTTCGAGCCGCTGCGCCGATCTGGCGCTGCGCGGATACGCGCGCGGCCGGCTGTCGCTGGCCGCGGGCGGCGCCGCCACGGTTCCGGAACTGCTGGCCGAGCTGCTGCCGCCCGGGACGGTGCGCACCGGCGTACGCGCCGTCTCCGCCTCCACCACCCGGGTGGCCACCGCCGAGCACGGCGAGCTGAGCTGCCGTTCGGTGGTCGTGGCCACCGGCGCCAAGGCCGCGGCCGACCTGCTGCCCGGGCTGCGGCTGCCGGCCTTCCACCCGGTGACGGTGTTGCACTACGCGGCGCCGAGCGCGCCGTTGCGCGAGCCCGCGCTCGTGTTGGCCGGCGACCGGCGCGGCCCCGTCGCGTACACCATGGTGGCCAGCGAGGTGGACCCGGCGCGCAGCCGGCCGGGCCAGGCGCTGATCACCGCGGTCGCGCTCGGCGCGGCGGCGACGGCGCCGGCCGGCACGCTGGACGGCGCCGCGCGCGGCCAGCTCGCGCGCGTCTACGCCACCTCCACCCGCGACTGGCGGCTGCTCGCCGCCTTCCCCGACCCCTACGCGGTACCGGCCATGCCCGCGCCCCACGACCTGCGCCGCCCGGTACGGCTGCTGCACGGCCTGTACGTGTGCGGCGACCACCGCGACACCAGCTCGGCCCAGGGCGCGCTGTACTCCGGGCGCCGCGCGGCCTGGGAGGTCCTGCGCGACTTCGGGCTGACCCCGGGCTGCGACGCCACGCCGCTCAGCGCGGCTGCCTGACCGCCCGCGGGCCGGCCGGGGAGGCGGCGGCCGGCCCGCGGGAGCCACGTACGGCACGCGCGCGCCGGGTGGGCCGTGCAACCGCTCCCACTCGCGCCCGTGCCGCACCCGAACGCGGAACCGGCCGTACGACACCCGTTCGACGTTCCCCCGCGAGCGAGGTGCCCCGGCTCATCCCAGGGCCGCCACCCGCTCCCGGTACCCGCGCACCGGGGCCGCGTCCCGGTACGGTTCGAGCCGGCGCTCGAAGTCGCGCACGTACTCCACCGCGCGCGCCGAGCGCATCTCCGCCGCCTGCTGGGCCGCCTCCGCGCCCAGCGCGCACGCCTGCTCCAGCTCGCCGAGCCCGAGCCGGGCCGTCGCCAGCACCACCCGGCAGAACACCCGACTGCGCGCGAACCCCGCCCCGCGGAGCTGGAGCGAGCGCTCCGCGTGCTGGGCGGCGGCGCGGTACTGCTGGAGGTCGCGGTAGCAGTGCCCGAAGTCGTCGGCGAGCTGCGACTCGTCGAAGAAGCGCGCCCAGTACGGCACGTCGTCGCCCGGCCGCGCCGTCTCCAGCGCCCGTTCCGCCCGCGCCAGCGACGCCGTGCAGGCCCGGGCCTCGGACAGGACGGCGTGCCCGCGCGCCTCGGCGGCGTGCAACAGCGCCTGCACCACCGGCGGCGCCCCGGAGCCCACGCCCTGCTGCGCCACCCGCGCGAGCTGCACCGCCTCCCGGCCGTGGCCCAGGTAGACGGCCTGCCGGCTCATCGTGACCAGCACGTAGCTGCCGTAAGCCCGGTCCCCCGCGGCCTGGGTCAGCCGCAGGGCCTGCACGAAGTAGCGCTGCGCCAGTCCGTGCGCGGCGATGTCGTACGAGGTCCAGCCGGCCAGCCGGGTCAGGTCCGCGATGGCGGCGAACAGGCGGCGCCCGATGGTCTCGCCGTAGCTGCCGCGCAGCATGGGTTCGCCCTCGTGCTCCAGGTAGCGCACCAGCGCCTGCCGGGCGTGGCCGCCGCCGTAGGCGTGGTCCAGTGCCCGGAAGAGTTCGCCGACCGAGCGCAGCGCGGCGATGTCGCCGGCGGTCACCCGGTGCCCCGGGCCCCGGTCGGTGCGGTCGGTGAGCCGCTGGCGCGGCACCGCCACGCGGTTCTGTAGCGGCACGCGCGCGTTGCCGACGCCCGCCACGGCGCCCGCGGCGCCGGCGACCGCCGGCTGTCCCGCGCCCGCGCCGGGGCCGCCGGGGCCGCCCGGTGCGGCGCCGCGGCCGACCCCGCTGGGGGTGGGCCCGCTGGCGCGCGGTACGCCGACGCCGGGTCGGCCGGCGCCCTCGGGCCCCGGCTGGCCCGGCCTGGTGGGCGCGGGGACGCCGCGGGCCACCCGGTCGTCGGCCCGCCCGATCAGCCAGTCCCGGCTCGGGACCACCAGGCCGGCCGGGGTGAAGGCGATCTTCCGTAGTTCGCTGTGGCTGCCGGAGTCCTTCCGCCACAGTCCGCTGACGATGTCCACCGCCTCCTCCGGCGAGGACGCGAACTCCAGTCCCGCGTAGACCGGGGCGCACGCGTCGAGGCCGAGGTCCTGGGCGGACAGGCGCCTGCCGAGGCGGCGGGTGAAGACCTCGGCGATCAGTGCCGGGGTCGTGCCACGCGGCTGTTGCCCGCGTAGCCAGCGCGTTACCGACGTCTTGTCGTATCGCAGGTCAAGGCCGTGCTCAAGCCCGAGCTGGTCCACTCGCCGGGCGAGGCCCGCGTGCGAGAAACCGGCCTCGGCGATAAGCGCGGCGAGCTGACGGTTGGGGGTGTGCTGCGGGGATCGTTCCGTCATCAGCCTGCCGGTCTCCCTGATCGCATCGCTCTGTGGAACGGCGTGAATTTAGCGGTTGACAGTGCGCTGCTCGCCAGCTTCGCCCTACATTCATCCGATCGTGTGAGAAGCGATGAGATACGTAACGCCCAGCTCACGCCCGTTCGCTCCGGTGCGGGCCCGCCCGCCTCCCACCACCGGCAACGGCCCCACCTCACGCTTTGGCACGGCCTCGCCCCCACCCCTATCCGGGCATGGTCGAAACCCGGCCGACCACCGTCCCGGTCACGGCTCGAACTCGTCCCCGCCACTCCCCTCACACCACGCCGGCGAGCCCTCGTCCCGCCCGTCGCGCGGGCCGCCCCCCGCCCGCCCTCCGGCCCGCCCCCTGGCGCTCCCTCGGCCGTCCCCATCGCGCGCGCCGGTCGGCTCCCGGGCGCCGCGCGGCCGGGAGCCGGGGCGGCTCGCGCGCCCCGACGGCCCGCGCCGGGCGAGCGCATCCGACGGCCGCGCGCCAGCAGGTCGCGGCACCGCCGTACAGTGGCGGAGGCGGAACGGTTGCGAGTTTGTTCGAAGGAGCTGCCATGGGGCTTCCCCAGCCACACGGAGATCAGAGCGAGCTGCGCTTCGTCCACCTGGGATTCGGCGCGGACGCGGTCGAGTACCAGGAGGCTTGGCAAGAGCAGCGCCGGGTGCACTCGGCACGCTTCGCCGACGAGATCCCGGACACCTGCCTGCTCCTTGAGCACCCCGCGGTCTACACCGCGGGACGGCGCACGGCCGACAACGAACGCCCCCTGGACGGCACCCCCGTGGTGGACGTGGACCGCGGCGGCAAGATCACCTGGCACGGCCCCGGACAACTCGTCGGCTACCCCATCCTGAAGCTGCCGCGCCCCGTGGACGTGATCGCCCACGTCCGGCGGCTCGAGGAGGCGCTGCTGCGCACCTGCGCGGAGCTAGGCGTGGAGACCACCCGTATCGAGGGCCGCAGCGGCGTGTGGGTGCTCGGCGACCCGGTCGAGCAGCGCCCGGCCATCGGCGGCCTCAACCTGGACTTCGACCCGCGGCTGACCGACGAGGAGTTCGACGCCCGGCTGAACGGCCCGGAGTACGCCCCGTCCAACGCGGGCCAGCGCCGCGAGGACCGCAAGCTTGCCGCGATCGGCGTGCGCATCGCCAAGGGCGTGACCATGCACGGCTTCTCGCTGAACTGCAACCCGGACAACACGTCGTTCGACCGCATCGTGCCGTGCGGCATCCGCGACGCCGGCGTGACCTCCCTCTCCCACGAGCTCGGGCGCGACGTCCCCGTCGCGGAGGTGCTCCCGCTGGTCGAGCGGCACCTGACGGACGTGCTGGCCGAGAGCGTGCCGCTGCCCCGCGCTGTCTGAGGAATGCACCCCGCAGCTCGCGGGTTGGTCTCGACAGAAGAGCACGCGATGTACGGGCGTACCCTGGTGTTCGCCGAAGATTCGAAAGCCGCGCCAAGCGAAGTGGAGTGCCGGACGTGTCCGCAGTCGCACCCGATGGACGCAAGATGTTGCGCCTGGAGGTCCGGAACAGCCAGACCCCCATCGAGCGCAAGCCCGAGTGGATCAAGACCCGGGCGAAGATGGGTCCCGAGTACAACCAGTTGCAGAAGCTGGTCAAGACCGAGGGCCTGCACACGGTGTGCCAGGAGGCTGGCTGTCCCAACATCTTCGAGTGCTGGGAGGACCGCGAGGCGACGTTCCTGATCGGCGGCGACCAGTGCACCCGGCGCTGTGACTTCTGCCAGATCGACACCGGCAAGCCGCAGGCGCTCGACCGCGACGAGCCCCGGCGGGTCGCGGAGTCCGTGCAGCAGATGGAGCTGCGCTACGCCACCATCACCGGCGTCGCCCGCGACGACCTGGAGGACGGCGGCGCCTGGCTGTACGCGGAGACCGTGCGCCAGATCCACGCGGCGATGCCGGACACCGGCGTCGAGCTCCTCATCCCGGACTTCAACGCCGAGCCCGCCGCGCTCGCCGAGGTCTTCTCCTCCCGCCCCGAGGTGCTCGCCCACAACGTCGAGACGGTGCCCCGCATCTTCCGGCGCATCCGCCCCGGTTTCCGCTACGAGCGCTCCCTCGAGGTCATCACCAAGGCCCGCGAGGCCGGCCTGGTCACCAAGTCCAACCTGATCCTGGGCATGGGCGAGGAGCGCGCGGAGATCAGCGAGGCGCTGCACGACCTGTACGAGGCGGGCTGCGAGCTGATCACCATCACCCAGTACCTGCGCCCCACCCCCCGCCACCACCCCGTGGAGCGCTGGGTGAAGCCGCAGGAGTTCGTGGAGCTGCAGGAGGAGGCGGAGGAGATCGGCTACGCCGGCGTCATGTCCGGCCCGCTGGTCCGCTCCTCCTACCGCGCCGGCCGGCTCTACCAGCAGGCCATCGAGCGGCGTAACGCGGCGGTCCCCGCCAGGACCGCCTGACCCCACCGGTCAGGCGGGGCGGCACGGCCCCGCTCCCGGCCGTGAGCACCTTCGGCACGCCCCGCGCGGCCCGCACCACCCGTGACACCACGCGGTCCGTGCGGGCCGCGCCGGCGTTTGCCGGGGCTCGGCGCGTAACGGAGGCTTGACCGCGCCGACACCCCCGGCTCACGCCGGAGGGCGACCATGGAGACGTAGCGACACCCCGGCACCCCCCGGCACACCCCGGCACAGCCCACCCACGCGCACCCGCGATTCGCCCGAGGAGACCGCCACCATGCTGGCCGCGCCCGCCCGTCCCGCCGCCCGCCCGTCCGTGCGCCCGACCGTCGCCGTGGCCCTGCGCGCGATCGAGGGCCTGCTGCTCGGTGCCGGGCAGCGCACCGCCCGCCGTAACGCCTGGACGGCGGTCCTGGAGGACCGGCGCCGCGCCAAGGCCCGTCACGAGGCCGAACACGTGCTGGAGGCCGTGGCGACCCGCACGCCGCAGGCGACGTAAACTGCGATACATGGCGAGGAAGGAAACATCCGAGAACCCCGGGCGGCTGAAACAGATCGCCCTGACCTACAAGATGACCAAGAAGGTCGACTCGAAGGTCGGTCTTGTCGTCGCGGCTGTGGGCATCATCACGTTCGGTGTCTTCCTCGCGATCGGCCTGTGGATCGACCATCCGATCCTGCTGGGCATCCTGGGCTTCGTGCTGGCCTTCCTCGCGATGGCCATCATCTTCGGCCGACGGGCGGAGCGGGCGGCCTTCGGGCAGATGGAGGGCCAGCCGGGCGCTGCGGCGGCCGTACTGGAGAACGTGGGCCGTGGCTGGTCGGTGACGCCGGCCGTGGCCATGAACCGCAACCAAGACGTCATCCACCGCGCCGTCGGCAAGGCCGGCATCGTGCTGGTGGCCGAGGGCAACCCGAACCGGCTGCGGTCGATGCTGGCGGCCGAGAAGAAGCGCATGGCCCGCATCGTGGCCGACGTGCCGGTGCACGACGTGATGGTCGGTGACGGTGAGGGCGAGGTGCCGATCAGCAAGCTCCGGACGAAGCTGCTGAAGCTGCCGCGCGTGCTCCCCGGCGCGCAGGTCACCGCGGTCAACGACCGCCTCAGGGCGCTCGGCGACCTGATGAGCAACATGCCGATCCCCAAGGGCCCCATGCCGAAGAACGTGCGCATGCCGAAGGGTCGCTAGTCCCCCACCACCGGCGCGGCGCGCCCCAGAGCCTCCCAGGAAGGGCGGCCCGAACACTCCCGTTCGGGCCGCCCTTCGCACGTGCGGGCGCGTGAGGGCGCGTACGCGAGGCCCTGGGAAGCGGGCCGCCGTGCACCCCCGCTACGCCCGCCGTACGACAGCGAAGCGCGCCCCTGGCGGGCCGGTGAGGCCGCCGGGAGCGCGGGGGTAGAGCGAGGCCGTATGGCGCGGACCGTAGGACGCCGTACGCAGATGCGGACGCCGGCATACACAGGCGCGGCAGGCACCGCACCAGTAGCCGTAGCCGCCGGTACGTGAAGACCCGCGGGCGGCGGTGGGTCGGTAACGGGCGACGGACGCCGCGCCGGATACCGCGCGTGCCGTACGACGTGCCGCGCGCCGCGTGGACTCCAGGGATGGACTACAGGCGGACCTGTACGGCGCCCGCGGCCCGGTCGTGCAGGCCGCGGGAGTCGCGGTCCCAGATGACGGCCGGGACGACCAGGCCGAGCAGGACGCAGCGGATCAGGGTGCGCGGCAGCGAGAGCCGGTTGCCGCTCAGGTCGACGACGCGGATGCGCAGCAGCATCTTGCCCGGCGTGCAGCCGAGCGTGCCGACGGTGAACAGGGACATCACCAGGAAGACGGGGAGCGCCCAGTTCCCGGCCGACGCCGCGTCGCGGTCGGCGATCAGCCCGTACGCGATGAGGAGGCACAGCCCCCAGTCGACGAGGAGGGCGAGCATGCGCCGGCCGGGCGGCGCGACGGCGCCCCGTCCGTCGCGGGGCAGGCCGAGCCGTTCACCCCGGTAGCCGAAGTCGACGCCCATCTCCTCGGCCGCCGCGCGGGGCCCGGAGAGCCACGAGCCGATTACTTGCCTGTTATCCACCCCACCACGGTACTGCGACAGTGCCCCGTCCCGGCCCCTCGGGGGCGAGGAACGTCCCGGCGGGGGGCGGTGGCCGGCCACGGGCAGCGCGCGGAGCACGCGTTCCGGCCCCGCGTACCGGTTAACCTGAGCGAAACAAATGGGTCATGCTCGGGAAATCCCGGCTACCTATGGTCGGGCCCGGCGCACCACCGCACAGGTCAGCGCTATCGAAGCAACCCCGACCGCTCCCGGCCGGGCTAGGAGGAGTGGGATGTTCCAGAACGGCGACGACGCCAAGAAGTTCATCGCGGATGAGGACGTCAAGTTCGTGGACGTCCGCTTCTGCGACCTGCCTGGCGTGATGCAGCACTTCACCATCCCGGCGACGGTGTTCGACCCCTCCGAAGAGCTCGCCTTCGACGGTTCCTCGATCCGCGGCTTCCAGGCGATCCACGAGTCCGACATGGCGCTGCGCGCGGACCTGAGCACGGCGCGCGTCGACCCGTTCCGCCGGGACAAGACGCTCAACATCAACTTCTTCATCCACGACCCGATCACGGGCGAGCAGTACAGCCGCGACCCGCGCAACATCGCCAAGAAGGCCGAGGCGTACCTGGCCTCCACCGGCATCGCGGACACCGCGTTCTTCGGCCCCGAGGCCGAGTTCTACGTCTTCGACAACGTGCGCTTCAACACCGCCGCGAACGAGTCCTTCTACCACATCGACTCCGAGGCCGGCGCCTGGAACACCGGCGCGGTGGAGAACAACCGTGGTTACAAGGTGCGCTACAAGGGCGGCTACTTCCCGGCCCCGCCGGTGGACCACTTCGCCGACCTGCGCGCGGAGATCTCCCTCGAGCTGGAGCGGTCCGGCCTCCAGGTCGAGCGCCAGCACCACGAGGTCGGCACCGCCGGCCAGGCCGAGATCAACTACAAGTTCAACACGCTGCTGGCCGCGGCCGACGACCTGATGCTCTTCAAGTACATCGTGAAGAACGTCGCCTGGCGCAACGGCAAGACCGCGACCTTCATGCCCAAGCCGATCTTCGGCGACAACGGCTCCGGCATGCACGTCCACCAGTCGCTGTGGACGGGCGGCGAGCCCCTCTTCTACGACGAGCAGGGTTACGCGGGCCTCTCGGACATCGCCCGCTACTACATCGGCGGCATCCTCAAGCACGCCCCGTCGCTGCTGGCCTTCACCAACCCGACGGTGAACTCCTACCACCGCCTGGTCCCCGGCTTCGAGGCCCCGGTCAACCTGGTCTACTCGCAGCGCAACCGCTCCGCCGCCATGCGCATCCCGATCACGGGCTCCAACCCGAAGGCCAAGCGCGTCGAGTTCCGCGCCCCGGACCCGTCGTCCAACCCGTACCTGGCGTTCTCGGCGCTCCTCCTCGCGGGCCTGGACGGCGTGAAGAACAAGATCGAGCCGGCCGAGCCGATCGACAAGGACCTCTACGAGCTGGCCCCCGAGGAGCACGCGGGCGTCCCTCAGGTCCCCACCTCCCTGCCGGCCGTCCTGGACGCCCTCGAGGCTGACAACGAGTACCTGCAACAGGGTGGTGTCTTCACGGCCGACCTGATCGAGACCTGGATCGACTACAAGCGCACCCAGGAAATCGCCCCGATCCAGCTCCGGCCGCACCCGCACGAGTTCGAGCTGTACTTCGACTTGTAAGTCGACCTGAGGACAGTGGGGCTGGGGCGCGCTGGCCCGGGGCACAGGAGGTTGCACCGGACGTCTGCCGCCTAGCCCAGCCGCATCTCATGAGCAACTGAGGACCGTCTTCCCCGCGAGGGAAGGCGGTCCTCAGCCGTGTGGTGCTTCTCAGGGCTGGGTGTCGTCTCTCAAGGTGACCAGCCGACATCCAAGCAAGGGGGCCTGGTACCGAACGAGGCGGTCCGAGTACGGGAGACCATCGTAGCTCGCAGCGGCAACTTCATCGAAGCAACGCGGCAACTGCCTTACCGAGCAAGCCCTTGCGGCGCGAGTCTTCTCCGTGAACCCTTTGGATGTGCGGACACACCTTAACAAGTTGCTCTGCAATGAAATTGACGTCCTGTCGAATGTTTCGATAGTCGAACCTCAAATATTGCAGTCTCGACATCTCGTTAGGCACTTCAAGCGGGCCCTCTGCGCTCAAGCGTTTAACCCCGGAAAGCAGTATGGGGATTATCTTCTTCTCGCACCTGAACGCCTCCCCAAGCTCCCGCAACACCCAGCCGCTCCCATCGGCACCCTCGCCGAATTGGTGCTTCACACTCGCCTCCCATCCTTCATCTATGACTGCAAGCATGACTTCACACTCGGCCACAGCTCGAAGAATGGCGTCCGCGTAGTCCGATCCCGGACGGATCGACCTGGCGGCACGGAAGACCTGCCCTTCGCCGAAACGGCTGATCAACAACTCATCAAGTAGAGCCGCCGCGTAAGCTCCACCTTCTTGACGGTAATTAAGAAAGATCAATGTCAACGCATCCCGCTTTCCACGCCATCGATGCGATTACCTTTCCATGAACTCCCCACATTGATCACACCTCTGCCCTAGGATAGCCGGCCAGCGGAAACGTGTTAGGCCAGCAAGGAGCCGCACGTCATGAATCGTGCGCTTGTGACGACGGGAGGACAGGCCCAGTGGCTGGAGCTCACGACGGGAGTCAACCGCGACAAGACAAGAGCAGGTGCAAGACATCGCTCACAAAACGAGGCAGCACCGGAGGGCCGCTACCTGAAGCCGACTTACTAGACCTGACGAAATGGCACATCGACAGATACGACCGACTGCGCTCGTCCACATCGACCCGCGCTTCTGCCTTACTCAGTGCTAATTCAATATTGGCAACTGGCGCACTGATCCTTGTGAACTATCACCTGCAAACCAGCAGAGGCTCATGGTCTCTGTGGGGGGAAAACTGCTTCGGAGCGCTGACCACTCTGACGCTAGCACTCATTTTGCGGAGCTTATGGGGCTGCATTAACGCTATCGCAACGCGCAAGACTATCCGCGTGCTGCACGCCGCCGAGATTCCATCGAGGTTTCTGTTCAATTGGGGGGACACTCTCAAGTCTGTTGCCGACCAGAGCAGCTTCGCGAGGGAAATACGCGAACTCAGCTTAGATGCAGCTCTGGGCCACGCCGTGGCTGAGCTCTGGACGGACATCCTGCAGCACGCACAACGGCATCAGCACCTCAGATCAGCGATCAGCACCTTTCAGTACTGCGTTACAGCTCTGCTGGGGCTCGCTTCCTTCACGTTCACTGCGGCGCTGATGTAACGCGCACCTGAACGAGGGTGCCTACTAACTGATTCACGACGACCGGCCACAATCGTCAACGGACCATCATGACGTACACCCCCAGATTGAACTCCCGGTTTCGCCGTGCTGACCTCAGCGAGGGATGGGCCGCTTTCGCCGAAGATCGGCTGCTGCGGTGGTGCCGTCTCAACAGAGCTTGATCGAGTTGGTCGCCTGGGAGCCTGATGCTGCGGAAGACCCGTAGACCCGGCGCTTCGTCACTCGATCGTTGAGGTCAGCGCTCAGTCGTCGTCATGGTCGTGATGAATGGTGCCGTCCTCGTCCATGGTCGGGTGGAGCTTCATGGGGCCGTATCCGTCGACGTCGGTGCGGCGCGGGGGCTCCGGGCCGTCCGGGCCGCAGCGGATGAGGCGCTCGATGCGGCAGATGCGGTAGTGACGGTCGCCCACGCACACGTCGTTGGCGTTGCCGGCGGCCTTGAACTTCTCGGCCGCCTCGACGTACGCGGCCTTCTCCCGCTCGTCGAACTCGTAGAGCACGGGCCAGAACTCGATCATCGCGCCGTGTAGCAGGTCGCGGGCCTCGTGCGGGGTGGCCATCATGGCGCCGTGCGGCTCCCAGCCGCTCTCGTTGCGTTCGGCCACGCGGAAACCGACGGGCAGCAACGCGATGTCCGGGTAGGCGGCGGCTGCCCGCTGGGAGTCCGCGCGTACGGCGGCCGGGTAGCGGGAGCCGGTGTAGGCGAAGTCGCGCATGCCCAGCTTCGTGGCGCCCGCGATCAGGCCGTCGTCCTGGTCGGGGTCGATGGCGAAGTCCACGTCAGGCGAGGGCTCTTTACTGGGTACGCCCCAGGTCCGGTCGGCCGGCTCCCGGTCGGTGGGGCGGGGCGGCTCCAGCCCGTCCTCGCCGCTGCGCGCGAACTCGTCCCCGCGTACGACCCGGTAGCGAACGCCGAGGACCTCGATCTCGTTGACCGGTTCGCGTTCGAGCACGGCCACGGCGGCCAGCAGTTCGCGTCGCACCGCGGGGTCGTCGGTGTCGTCCTTGGCCTTGAACCACAGGTGCGAGTTGAGTGCGTCCCGGGCCTGCTGGGGCATCCCGTCCACGACCGGCAACAGCACCCGCCAGCGCGCGTCGCCGGCCGGGTCCTGCGCGGCGACCCCGAAGACGGGCCCTCGCAGGGCCGGGTTCGGGTAGCGCCGCGAGGCAGTCACCGCGTCGGCCTCCGTCACCCAGGCGACCGGGTCGTCGCGGCGGACCAGCGCTGCGTGCAGGGCGTCGAGCTGTCGCTTCCAGTCATCAACCATGCGCACATTGTGAGCGACGCGGGTTGGTGGCCGAGGTGAATCCGTCCAAGTGGTCCAGGGGTGGCCGGGGTTGGGGCATGGTGTGTTGGTTGGGGGTGTGTCCGGGGGGCGCTACCGACCTGGCCATATCGGAACGCGTGGCACAACCGCGGCAGGACACAGGGCGGGCGGTCGGAGCCTTGGAGCGCGCTGGGGGCGCGGCAGCCGAGGCTAGCTCCCCCACCACGTGCACACATCAGGGTGTGAGCGTGCGAAGCCAACCCGCCTTGCGCGCTGGTGGGTATTCACGGCACTCCCCGCCATCGCGCACGCGACAGCGGCCACCTCCCTTGCCGCGGGCTCCCGAACGCCCGCCCACGCCCGCGCCGAGGAGTCGCCCCTACTCCCCCTCCTCCCCCTCATCCCGCACGCTCAGCGCCAGGTTGTTCGTGGCCGTGAAGAACGGCTTGATGCGGGTGGTGCCGCGGGTGGGGTGTTCGTGGTGGGCGGGGGGTGCGTAGTCGGTCTTCTTCCGGTCGACGATGTCGCCGGTGATGCGGCCCACCGGGACGGGGGCCCGGCCCGGGGTGCGGACGGTGAGGTCCCACAGGTCGTGTTCCACGGAGCGGCGGCGCAGGGCCTCCGCGTAGGGGAGGGTGAAGCTGAAGCGGCCGTCGCCCAGGTCCGTGACGGGGACGTCGAAGTCGTACGCGGAGTCCTCGCGGGCCGCGGCGTGGACGGTGGCCGAGGTCAGGGGGAGGTCGGTGGGGGCCAGTACGCGGGCGGTGAGGGTGGCCGCGTCGTGGTCGACGGCGACCCTGGTGACCTCGGCGTGGGCGGGGCGCTGCCAGCTCCGTAGGGCGAGGAAGCCGTCGGTGGTGGCGTACGGCACCCAGGCGGCGATGCCCTCGGCGTCGCGGGCGGGTGGTTCGCCGATCAGGCGGGCGGTCTCGGCGATGACCGCGGTCAGGCGGGTGCGGTTGTGGGTGTCGCGCGGGGCGACGTAACAGTCCCAGCGGCCCTCGGCGAGCGCGTGGTCGCGGTGGCTCAGCAGCACGCCGGCCTCGCCCTCGGGCACCGGGACGCGGATCTCCCGGCGTTGCGGGTCGCGGCGCAGCCGGGCGACGAAGTCGAGGGGGCCCGGCGGGACGTCGGCCAGCCGGATGGTGATGTCGCCGTTCGCGCTCGATCGGGCGAAGGCCACGGTGCGCGGCGCCTCGGACGCCGTGCCCTGGGCCGCCGTTTCGCCGGCCGGCGCCGGCGTCGCCTCGTCACCGCGCAGCGCCGCCCGCACGCGCCGCAACAGGCCGGGGCGCGCGGTCTTGCGCTCGGGCCCGCGGTCGGCGCCCTGGCCGCGCGCGGCCTGCTGGCCACGGGCCGGGGCGCGCCCCTTGCCGAGGGTGGTGAACAGTTCCTCGTAGCGGCGGCCGATGACGTCGGGGGCGAAGGTGGCCGCCTTGGCGAGCGCGCCCTCGCCCAGCTTGCGGCGCAGCGCGTCGTCCGACATGAGCGAGCGCAGGGCGGCTGCGTACGCGGAGACGTCCGTGCCGGTGGCCGGGGCGAGGGGGACGAGCAGGCCGTCCTGGCCGTCGCTGATGATCTCGGCGGGACCGTGCGGGCAGTCGGTGGCGACGACCGGGACGCCGCAGTGCATGGCCTCCACGATGGTCATGCCGAAGGACTCCATGTCCGAGGAGACCGCGGCCAGCGCGCCCTTGGCCCACTCGGTCTCGATCGGCGACACGGCGCCCATCAGGAACACCCGGTCGTACAGGCCCAGTTGGTCGATGAGCCGGCGCAGCTTGGCCTTCTCGGGGCCGCGGCCGTAGACCCGCAGCGTCCAGTCGGGGAACTCGTCGGCGACCGCGGCGAACGCGTTGATCAGCCGGTCGTAGCGCTTGACGGCGACCAGCCGGCCGGCGGAGACGATGACCCGCGTGGCCAGGTTGGAGGGCTCGACCTGCGCCTTCGGTACGCCGTTGGGGATGGCCAGGATGGTGGTGGTGACGTCCGGGAGGGCCGCGCGGTACTGGGCGGCGTCGGCCTCGGAGACGGTCACGAAGGCGTCGAGGTCGCTCAGGGCGGAGTTCTGGTCGGTGCGCAGTTGGTCGCTGTGCGCGTCGAGCGAGAGGTGCTCCTGGCCGATGCGCACCTGGTGGGGCTTGCCGTAACGGGCGAGGTAGCCGTTGAGGATGGGGCGGGTGGCGATCACCACGTCGGCGTCGGTGCGGGCCAGGAAGTCGGCGATGCGCTCGTCGTGCAGCGCGGTGTAGTGCAGCCGGCCGAAGTCGACGCCCTTGTCGGGGAACATCGTGTTGGGCCGCTTCGTCAGCTCGTGCTCGCCCTCGTAACCGGGGCTGTCCTCGCGCATGTCGATCAGGGAGCTGAGCCGCACCCCGGCGCCGTAGGTGAGCTGCGGCTCGTCGGCGACCCGGTGCACGCTGACGACCTCGACGTCGTGTCGGGCCGCCAGCGCGGTGGACAGGTTCACCGTCGAGCGGATGGTCCCCCCGATGCCGTACGCGTTGTGGATCAGGAAAACGATCTTCACTGTGGGGCTCCCACCGCTTCTGTCGTCACGGCCCGTCCGTGAGGTCGTGGACTGTTGGACCCCTGGCCTCGTCCGGCCAGAGAAAGCCCCTCGTCCAGGGGTTCGGAACCACTGGGGTTCGCCACCGCTGGGGTTCGGAACCACTGGGGTTCGCAAGCTGCCGAAGGGCACGAGCATGATCGGATGCGTGGCATTCCGGGAGCAAAATTAACCCAAAGCTGGTTCGCCCGTCATCTCGCGGCTGAATTGCCTGCTCCCACCGTCGCACGCCCCCGCTCGGGCGCGGCACGCGGGGCCGTGCGCCGGGCGCGCGACCGGGGCGCGCGAGCCGGGCCGTACGTGCGACGGCCCGCCCCCCGGACGGGGAACGGGCCGGTTCGCGCGGCGAGCGAGACGGTACGGAAACCCGCCTTCTCACAGGGTGGCGGGCCGGTGCGGAGCGCGGCGGCGCAGGCGTGGGGCGGGTCAGAGCCGGGCGGTCGGCGGGCTCACTCCGGCGCGTCCAGCAGGGCGCGCATCTCGGCGACCGCCGTGCGCAACTCGGCGGCGAAGGCGTGCATCTGGTCGGCCACCGGGCGCGGGGTGCTCAGGTAGACGTGGAAGCGGTCCGGGAGCAGGACGTAGGCGACGCCGATGCAGCGGGGGCTGGTGGAGCCGAAGCCGAAGTACTGGATGTGGGCCGAGGGCGCGGAACTCGTACTCAGGTAGTCGTCCCGCATGATCACCCATCCCGGGCTGCGGTAGAGCGCGGGCTGCTCGGCGACGCCGAGCTCCGCGCCTCGGCGGCGCTGGATCAGCTCCAGCTCCCATAGGTGCTGCTCGGGCGCCTGGCCGAGCTGGCACTCCCTGGCCCGGGTCACGTGCTGCTCGGCGGCCGAGCGCAGCGCGGCGCGGCGGGTGGCGGCGTCGGCCGCCGGGTCCTCCATCGCCGCCACGAACCGCTGGATCCTCGGGGTCACCACGCGCATCGCCTCGGTGCGCCCGCGCCGGTACTGGCGGGTGGCGATCGACTCGTACGTGGCGCCGAGCCGGCCCTTGGCGCGCTGGTGGGCGAGTTGGTAGGCGAGCTGGACGAACGCGTCCGGCGAGACGCGCAGCGACTTGGCGTGCTGGGCGCCGAAGTCGTCGAAGGGGACGGTGCGGGTGGCGGTGTTCTCGCCGTACTCCGCGAAGGCGTCGGCGGCCGAGCGCACCTGGGCCCGCAGCGCCGCGTCCAGCTCGAAGTGGATCGGGCGGGGCGTGGGCGCGCCCTGGGTGCGCGCGCCGGCGCGCAGGGCGTGTTCGGACGCCGGGGTGCCGAGGACGGCGTCCACGAAGCTGAGGATGGTCGTGCCGTCCAGCTCGCAGTGTTCGACGTTGACGCCCGCCCGGCCGTCGGCGAAGACGATCAGGGACAGGGCCTTGTCGAACCAGCGGTTGCCCCGGTCGCCGTAGAGGAGTTCGTCGCAGGCCTGCTGGGTGTCCGCGGGCGCGAAGTCCTCCAGGCAGAGGCAGAACAGCGCCGTCTCGACGTCGTCCAGGGCCGCCGCGTTGCGCGGGTGGCAGGCGAGCAGCGCGTCCCTGGCCGCGGCCCACTCCGCGCGGGCCATGGTGGTCAGGTGGCCCACGGACGTGTCGGGTGCGGGCGGTTCGGCGCCGGCGGCCCGCACGGCGCGCAGCCCGGCCGTCAGGTCGGCCAGGCTGTGCGGGGTCCCGTCCGGGCCGATGACGTCGAGGCGGAACATGTGGCCTCGGTGGAAGACCACGATGTGCCGGGCCCGCGACGGGCCGGGCCACTGCGCGGTGTACGGGGCGCGGACGGTGTCCTGTTCGGGGCCGGGGATGCGGGTGGTGGAGAAGAGGTACTTGTTCTGCTCCATCGACTGCGGCTGACCGCGCTGCACGAGCGGCGGCACCCGCTCCTGGTCGAGCAGCCGCTTGTAGTGCACGGCCCCGGCGATGAGCCCGGCGGCCCGCTCCACCTGCGGCTGGTCGGGGCCCCGCACCTCGCTGTCCCGGACCCCCTGGCCGTCCTGGGCACCCTGGCGGCCCTGGGCACCCTGGTCGTCCTGGGCGCCCTCGGCACCTTCGACATCCTGGAAGAGGAAGAAGAAGTTGGCGTTGAGCGCGATCCGGTCCCGTCGCCCCAGGTAGCGGTAGGGCCAGAAGGTGTCGAGCCAACTGTGCACGCCCTCGCTCGCGTCGTACTCCGCCAGCGCCGCCTGTAGGGTCCGGCCCGCGCCCCCCTCAGCGGCGAAGGCCGCCACCTCGGCTTCCGTCGCCGCGCGTTCCTCGGCGGTCAGCAGCGGCGCGCACCAGGCGAGGAACCGCTCGCAACTCTCCTCAAGCGTGGGCAGCGGGACGCGCGGGAGGACGTCCTCGTGCGCGAAGGTGGACGCGCCGGCCGGGTCGGGGGCCGGCGCGGCGGCGCCGTGGGCACCTGTCGCGCCTCGGCCGGTCGGGGTGGGGTCCGTTTCCTGGCTGGTGTGCATGGGGCTGCTTCCTTCGGGCGCGGTGGACGGTAGGGACGGCGACCGGGCCGCTCCCCCTGGCTGCCCGGACGGGCGGCGCGGGCGGCTCCGGTGCGGCTGTTCAGGGTGCGGGCGGGGGTGGGAACGGGCGTGCGCGGGACGGGCGACCTGGGTGCGGCGAGGGTACGGCGGGGCGCCCGGCCGCGCGGTCAACAGCACTCGCACGCCCGCGCGTTGAGGCTAGGGCCGACGCCGACCGGGCGGCACGGCGGGGCGAGGTGGGGCGGCGCGGGGGGGCGGGGCCCACCGTACGGGCAGCGGCCCGGCCGGCGCGCTCCGCCAGCCGGGCGGCGGGGTGCTCCGGTCAGTCGAGGAGGCTGTCGCCGCGTACGGCGTCGGCCGCCAGGTGCGCGGGCAGCACCCGGCCGAAGAGTTGACGGGTACGAGCCACGCTGCCGACGACGCCGGGGCGCTGGCTGTAGGCGAAGATCGCGGAGTGCCGGGCGCCGGAGCCGCGCACCGGGCTCACCCGGTGCAGGCTGTAGCGGCCGGCGAAGAGTTGGAGGTCGCCGGGGCCGAGCCGCAGGCGCCTGATCAGCCGCTCGCCGCGCCCGGCGAGCACGTCCCGCACGTCGTCGAAGTTCTCCGACCGCGCCGACCTGATGTGCGGGCAGAACTCGAAGAGGCCGCCCTCCCGTGGCGCCTGGGTCAGCATGCTCACGGTGAACTCGTTGGTGTCGAAGTGCCACGGGTGGCCCTTGCCCGGCTCCACGACGTTGAGCACCAACCCGGAGAGCGGGTCGGCGAGTTCGTACAGCTCGGGCAGCGCGAAGCAGCGGGCGACGAAGCGCTGGAAGGCCCGGTGCGCGTAGAGCTGGCTGATGAGGGCCTCCGCCGGGATGTGGTCCCGGGCCACGAACGCGTTGCCGCGCTCGAAGAGCGTGCGGCCGGGGTGGTCGGCCGGCAGGTCGGCCGTCTCGGCGATGTTGTAGACGTTGACCGTCTCGACGTCGGCGTACGCCCGGGGCGCGAGCGCCGCGCACTCCCGGCGCACGGCCTCGTGCAGCTCGGGACGGACGAAGTCGTGCAGCACGGTGCAGCCAAGCGAGGCCAACTCGCGCCGCGCCCGGTCGACCACGGACCGCCCGACGGGCCCCGCGAGGTCCAGCAGGGGATATCGGGCCGTGTCCACCACCTGATCGAGCGACGTCGCTTCCGCAGTGCCCATGGGGGTCCTCTCCAGGTACGGGTCGGCCGTTGCGAACCGGCGGCGAATGCGGCGAACCGGCGCGCGCCCGGCCCCGCCCCTGAGTGCCTCGCGGCACCCGGGCATGACTGACGGACCCTGCGGCCCACCGCCTCAGCGGCAGCAACTTTACTGACGAGTAAGGCAGTTGGTGATGGCCATGGTGATGCCTTTGCCTGTGACACGTCACACGCTGCCCCGCCCCCGCCGTCCATACCCCGCCCCGACGCCCCGCGCACACCCCACCGCCCCACGGCCGAAGCCGCGGGGCGGTGGGTTGGTTCGTCGCGTCGGTCAGTCGTCGTAGTGGATGAGCGAGCGCACCATGCGGCAGGTGGTGTCGGACGGCGGGTGCACGCCGATCCGGGCCGCGGTGGTGCGTATCTTGCGGTTGGACGCCTGCTCTGGGCGGTACACCCCGGCGTGCAGCAGGGCGATCGCCAGGCGCATGGCCTTCAGGCGGCGGTGGTGCGACTCGTACCACTCGCGCGGGTGGCCGGCTGGCACCCGCTTCTTCGGCAGCGTCGGGAAACTGGGCAGGTCCGGCAGGTACGGAAGAGGTGTTGCGGCAACGGCCATCGGCGTCCTCCAGATCGGTCGCTCGCCCTCTCTCTTACTCCCTTATTTTACGTCAGGGCACTGACAATCGCCCCAGGCCAGACGGGGTTTGACCGGGGTCGGAGGGGGCGGGAGGGGGTACCGTGGCGGGCATGGAGATCTGGATCAATCCGGCCTGTTCCAAGTGCCGCAGCGCGCTCACCCTGCTGGACGCGGAGGGCGCCGACTACACCGTCCGCCGCTACCTCGACGACGTCCCGAGCCAGGACGAGATCCGGGCCGTGCTGGAGCGGCTGGGCCTGGAGCCGTGGGACATCGCGCGCACCCAGGAGGCCGTGGCCAAGGAGTTGGGGCTGCGGGAGTGGCCGCGCGACGCCGGCGCGCGCGAGCGCTGGATCGCGGCGCTCGCCGAGCACCCCAAGCTGATCCAGCGGCCGATCATCACGGCGGACGACGGTTCGGCCGTGGTGGGGCGTACGGACGAGGCGGTGCGGGAGGCCGTCGCCCGCTCCCGGGGCTGAGCCCGCCGGCCGGTGGCGCGACGCCGGTGCCCTCGCTCGCGGACCCGCGCCGCACGGGGGGCCGCCGCCCCCGGCCGGTGGCGTGCTCGGCCGGGGGCGGTGGTGCGATGCGGTGCCAGGTGGTGCTGGGGGCCGGGGCGTACGGGGCCGGTGGCCCGTACCGTACGACGGCCGGCCCCCGCTGGCGCGGGTGCGCCGGGGTCAGGCGGCGTACTGGTACTGGATGCCCTGCCGCACGGTTTCCGCGGCCTCGGGGCTGTCCATGCGGCCGACCAGGTGCAGCGCCATGTCTATGCCGGCCGAGACGCCGGCGCTGGTGACGACGGTGCCGTTGTCGACGAAGCGTTCCTCGACGCGGACGTCGACCGAGGTGTCGATGTCGGCGAAGAACTGGCCGTAGCGCCAGTGCGTGGTGGCGGGCTGGCCGGCCAGCAGGCCGGCGGCGGCGAACACCAGGGAGCCGGTGCACACGCTCGCCAACAGGGTTCCCTCGCCGTGGAGTTCGCGCAGCCACTTGAGGTGGCGTTCGTCCTCCTGGAGGACGTTGGTGCCGTCACCGCCGGGGTGGACCAGTAAGTCCAGCCGCGGGGCGTGCTCCACGTCGTAGTCCATCGTGAGGCCGAGCCCCTTGGAGCAGCGGACGACGCCGGCCTCGCGGCCGATCGCGAAGATCCGGACGGGGAACGAGGCGACGTGGTGGGCCCAGTAGCCGAGGACCTCCCAGGGTCCTACGGCGTCGAGTTCCTCGACTTCCTCGAAGAACAGCACTCCGACGTTCACGGGCGTGACGGTGTTCATGGAGAGTGACCAGCTTTCGTGATGTGGGGGACGGTAGGGGGTGCAGATGGTGCGAATGGTGCGGTTGTGGTGCCGTGCGGGCGCACGAGGGCGCACGCGGGCCGGGGTACCGGCCAAGGGGTGAGGGCTCGCGGCAGACGAACACCACGGGCGGGGCATCACCCGGGTGGTGCGATGGTGCGGCCGAGCGGTGGAACCGTGGGACAGGTGCTGTGCGGTGGGACGTGCGCGCACAGCGGGGCACGAGCCGGGCGACACCGCGCGGTGGGGCAGTGGAGCATGAACCGAGCGGCGGGTTCCGGTGTGCCGATGTGCGGGTGGTACGCCGCGGTCGGCCGGGGGTCGCGCGTGGGGACGCGCGGTCGGTCCGGGCCACGGGTGCACTCGTACGCGGGGCACGGGTGCACGTGCGGGGGTGGAGCGGGGACGTGCGGGTGGTGCGGGTGGTGCGGGTGGTTCGGGTGGTTCGGGTGGTTCCGGTGGTGCGGTCACGGTGGTCGTGCGGCCCAGGGGTCGGGCGGCCGGGTCTTCGGGCAGGTCAGGCGCTCGTACGGGCCGTGCGGGTCGGGCGGTCGTACGAGGCGGGCCGGCGGGTGGTCGCGCTCCGCGGGGCGGGGCGGTCAGCCCGGTACCGGGGCCTGGGCCTCGTGTTCGGTGGGGGTCAGGGGGGCGGGGGGCGCCGGTGGGGTCGGCGCCGGGGGCGTGCGGTCGGACGGTTCGGCCGACGCGGCCGACGCGGCTGGGTCCGTCGTCGTGTCGTGGAGGGCCAGCGGGTCGGCGCCGTAGGTGATGCGGATGACGCCGTCGGCGTGCCGTTCCGCGACGGCCCGCACGCCGAAGACCTCGCGCAGGACGTCGGGAGTCAGCACGTCGAGCACCTTGCCGGCCGCCGCCACCACGCCCTCGCTCAGCACCACGAGGTGGTCGCAGAGCCGGGCGGCGAGGTCGAGGTCGTGCAGCACGGCCAAAGTCGTGGTGCCGGTGCCGCGGATCAGGTCGAGCAGTTCGAAGCGGGCGCGGATGTCGAGGTGGTTGGTCAGCTCGTCGAGCACCAGGAGCTTCGGCTTCTGCGCCAACGCCCTTGCCAGCAACACCCGTTGACGTTCGCCGCCGGAGAGGGACGCGAAGTCCCGTTCGGCCAGCGGGCGGGCGCCGCAGGCGTCCATGGCCTCCGCCACGGCGCGGTGGTCCTCGGCGCCGTCCCGGCCGAGCAGCCCGTGGTGGGGGGTGCGGCCGAGCGCGACGATCTCCTGGACGCACAGGCCCACCGCGTTGCTGTTGCTGTCCTGGAGGACGGCGGCGGTGCGCCGGGCGGCGGTGCGGGCGGGCAGTTTCCACACGTCGTCGCCGGCCACCCGCACCACGCCCTGGGTCGGGCGCAGCGAGCGGTAGACGGCGCGCAGCAGCGTGGACTTGCCGCTGCCGTTGGGGCCGATGAGGCCCACGATGTCGCCCTGGGCGGCGTCGAGGCTGACGTCGCGCAGGATGGGTTGGTGGTCGAGGGTGACGTGGAGCCCGTCCACGGTGAGCTTCATGTCGTCACGCTCCTCAGGGGTTTCACGCGGTTCACGCTGTTCATGCGGTGTCCAAGCTGGTGGCTCCCGGTCTCCGGGGCCCGTACCTCGCGCCGCCGCGCGGCGGTCGGCCGAGCCGGGGTCACGGGCGCGTACGCCAGGGGCGGGCGGGCGGCCCGGGACCGCATCACGCTACTCACGAGGCATCAAGCGTCTTGTTGCGACGCAGCAGCCACAGGAAGAAGGGTGCCCCGAAAAGTGCCGTGAGGATGCCGAGCGGCAGCTCATTTGGCCGGTTAACGGTGCGCGACAACAGATCGACAACGACGAGATAGATGGCCCCGACGACCGCGGCCAGCGGCAGCAGCCTGCGGTGATCCGCTCCCACGGCCAGCCGTACCAGATGGGGAATCATCAGGCCAACGAAACCGATGCCGCCGGCGACGGCGATCACGGTGCCGGTGAGCAACGAGGACAGCACGAGCAGCGCGCCCCGCAGCCGGTGCACGTCCACGCCGAGCGCGGTGGCCGACTCGTCGCCGGCCAGCAGCGCGTTGAGCTGGCGGCCGAACAGGGCCAGGAACACCGTGCTGGTCAGGACGACGGTGCTGACCAGGCCGAGCTGGTTCCACTTGGCGCCCGCGACGCTGCCCAGCATCCAGAACATCACCGAGCGCAACTCGGTCGGCGTGGCCTGGAGTTGGAGGTAGCTGGTGCCGGCGAGGAAGAGGTAGCCGACGGCCACGCCGGAGAGCACGAGGCGGGTGGGGGCGAGCCGGCCCCGGGTCAGGCCGAGCACGAAGACCAGCGCGACGGCGACCATGGCGCCGGCGAAGGCCGCGGCCGAGACGCCGAGCCCGCCCAGCGCGCCGCCGGCCATGGTGATGACCATGACGGCGCCCAGCGAGGCGCCGGAGGAGACGCCGAGGACGTACGGGTCGGCGAGCGGGTTGGCCACCACCGCTTGCAGGACCACGCCGGCGACCGCGAGGCCGGCGCCGACCAGGGCGGCGAGCACCACGCGCGGGGTGCGGAAGTTCCAGACGATCTGGTCCAGGGCGGGGTCGGCGGCGGCGCCCGCGCCGGTGAGGTGGTGCCAGACGATCCGCCACACGTCGACGACCGGGATGGTGACCGAGCCGATGCTGATGGCCACCATCATCGTGCCGACGAGCACCGCGAGCAGGGCGACGAGCAGCGGCCCGGTGGGCACGTTGAGGATGCGCGGGCCCTTGGCCCGGCGCGGCGTGCCGGGCTTGGCCGTCGGGGCGGGCCCGGGCCTGGTGTCGGTCGCGCTGTCGGTCGCGCCGCGGGCGGCGAGGGCGCGTGGCGGGGCGCCGGCCAGCGAGCGGGCGGCCCGGCCCGGCGGGGCGCCCGCGGCGCTCGCGTGCGGTATCCGGGGCGGGTAGGGCTCCTCCGCTGCCTGCGCGCTCACCGCTCCCCCAGCGCCTCGGGGTGCAGCATCTCGCCGATCTTCGTCACGGCCAGGTCGTTGCTGGGCCCGAGGTAGGCCGAGTCGGAGAGGGTGACGTACCGGTTGTTCTTGGCGGCGGGCCACTGCGGGAAGTCCCGCAGCAGCTTGCGGGCGAAGGCCGCCGGGTTCTTGTCCTGGTAGCCGATGACCACCAGCGCGTCCACGGGCTCGGCCGCGACCTTCTCCTTGCTGAGGTCGGCGAAGGTGTTCTTGGTGACCGTGGCGAAGGCGTTGGTGCCGCCGGCCTTGTTCAGGATGTCGTTCCAGATCCCGTTGGCCGCCACGGAGCTGAAGTCGTTGGCGCCCATCGACATGTTGGAGAAGACCACCATGACGCGGGGCTGCTTGCCGCCCTTGGCCCTGATCTTGTCGGAGACGGCGGCGATCTTCCGCTTTGATTCGGCGATCAGCTTCTCCGCGCGCGCCTCGACCTGGAAGATCCTGCCCAGGTCGCGCAGCAGTTGGTAGCTGTCCTCGATGGTCATCTTCGAGGTGTCCTCGTCGCAGCCCTGCGGCGAGACGTAGCTGTTGGCCGCGACGGAGGCCAGGTCGTCCCGGGTGGCGAAGCCGTTGCCCGAGGAGAAGCCGTACGCGGTGGTGGAGAGCACCAGGTCGGGCCGCAGGCCCAGCATCGCCTCGCGCGGGATGTCGAAGGCGTCGTTGGGCTTGACGCCGCCGTCGGGCAGCTTCTCGATCGCCTCGGCGCGACCCCCCACCTCGGAGGCACCGTACGACTGCTGGTTGGCCACGATCCGGTCGCCGAGGCCGAGCGCGAGCAGCGTGGAGACCTCGGCGACGGAGGCGCCGTTCATGACGACGACACGGCTGGGCGCCTTGGTGTACGTGGTGCTGCGCCCGCAGTTCTCGATCGTGACGGGGTAGCCGGCGCCGGAGCGTTCGCCCTTGGCGGCGTTCTCGGTCGTGGCGGACGTCGAACTTCCGCCGCAGGCCGCCGTGACCAGGCAGAGCGCTCCGGCCAGCACCGCCATGGCGGGCCGTTTCCTATGCATGCGGGCTCCTCGGGGGTGGGTCGGACTCCGCCTCAGTAGTCGTGGCGGAGTCCGACCCAGTTCCCGAGACGCCTCAACCCGCCGTGACGGGTTCCGGCCGGTCACCTCCCGTGGGGCGGGGCAGGCTGCCGGTTTTCACGCAATGGTCCAGGTATCGGAAGACCAGCGACCGGTCGATGGTCGGGCAGGTGATGCCGGTGTCGGCCAGGCCGCGCAGCACGTTGTCCGCGCGGATGTGGCCGAGCCTCAGCTCCGGCTCGGCCGCCGCCTCGGGTGCGGGGGTGGCGCCGTCGCCGCCCCGCGCGCCGTTCGCGTCGGAGCCGTGGTCCGCGTCGCCCGGGCCGTCGAAGGTGTCGAAGAAGGCGAGCGTCGTGGTGGCCACGTCCGCGGCGCGCGGCAGCTCCGCGCGCCACTGGGCCAGCGGCATCCGGCGCACCCGGTAGCCGTAGGCGGCGATCCAGTCGTACAGGTCGTCCAGCCTCAGCTGCGGCGCCGGCGCGTGGTTGAACACGACGTCGGTGCCGCCCTCGTGGCGCAGGGCGAGCCGGACGACGGCGCGGGCGACGTAGTCCACCGGCGTCCACACCTCGGCCTCGAAGAGGTCGGGCACGATGCCGGCCGGGATGCCGGCGCGCAGCACGCTCCAGACGAAGTCGCGGTCGTTGACGAAGCCGGTGTCGGGGGCGCCGACGACCCGGCCGAGCCGGTGCAGGGTGACCGGGAAGCCGCGCTCCGCCGCCTGCTCCAGGAGCCGTTCGGAGGCCCACTTGCTCTGCTGGTAGCCGTAGATGAGACCGGAGTGCGGTGGCAGGAACGCCTCGGGCACCTCGGGGCTGCGGCTGTACGGCGGGGCCGTGGAGAGCGTGGAGACCAGGTGGAACGGGATGCTCCGGTCGGCCGCCAGGCGCAGCAGCTCCCGGGTGGACTCCGTGTTGGCGCCGCGCAGGCTGGAGTACTCGCGCATGATGCTGACGGTCGCGGCGTTGTGGAAGATCGCGTCGCAGCTCGCGGCGAGTTCGGCCAGCCGTTCCGGGGTCAGGCCCAGGTGCGGGCGGCCCAGGTCGGCCGGCTCGGCGACGATGCGCCGGGCGGCCTCGCCGACGGCGAGTTGCTGCTCGTCCAGCGCCTGCCGCAGCCGGGCGGTGGCCTGCTCCCGGTCGGCCGCCCGTACCAGGCAGACGACCTCGGCGTCCGTGCTGGTCAGCAACTCGGCCAGCAGGTGGGCGCCGACGAAGCCGGTGGCGCCGGTGAGCAGCACCTGACGCGGCGGCGCCGTCGGATCGACCCGGGTTCCGGTGCCGGGCGCGATGTCGGCCTCCAGCTCCGCGTCGCGCGCCACGGCGGCGACGGCGGCCGGCAGTCCGTTCTCGGCCACCTCCGTCGCGTCGGCGGCCGGCGTGCCGGTCGCCTGGGTGGCGGCCGGCCGCGCGCTGGCCGGCGTGGCGGAGCCGTCCGGGCCCGCCTGCTGGGCGAGGTGGGCCGCGAGGTCGGCGGCCGTCGGGTACTGGAACAGCCAGGCCACCTTGACCTCGCGGGCCAGCTCCACGCCGAGCCGGTTGGCGACCTGGATGGCCTGCAGCGACTGGGCTCCGAGGTCGAAGAAGTCGTCACCCGGGGCGATGTGGTCGGCGCCCAGGACCTGGGCCCAGACCCCGGTGATGGCCGCTTCCAGCGGGTTGGCCGAAGTCGTGCCCGGGGCGTCGGCCGGGGTGGCGTCGGCGTCCTGGGCGGCGGGGGCCGGGGCGTCGAGGGCGGCCAGCGCCTTGCGGTCGATCTTGCCGGAGCCGGTCAGCGGGAGCCGCTCGTGGAAGGTGAGCGCGGAGGGGATCATCGCGGCGGGCAGCACGGCCCGCAGCGCCTCGCGTACCTCGGTGGCCTGCGGCGCGGTGCCGTCGGCGACCAGGTGGGCGACGAGCCGGCGGGTGCCGTCGGGCAGGATCTGCCCGATCACCGCGGCCTCGCGCAGACCGGGCTGGCGCAGCAGCGCCGCCTCCACCTCGGTGGGGTGCACCCGGTGTCCGCTGATCTTGAACTCGCCGTCGACCCGGCCGACGAACCGCAGCAGTCCGTCGTCGGCGAGCCGTACCAGGTCGCCGGTGCGGTAGGCGCGGGGCGCGCCCGGCAGGTCGGTCAGCGGGGCGAACCGCTCGGCGTCCGCGGTGCGGGCGCCACGGTAGCCGCGCGCCAACGCGTCGCCGAGCAGGTGCAGTTCGCCGACCGTGCCGCCCTCGCCCGAGCCGGCGCCGGCCCCCTGGTCCGTCCCGCCGTCCACCGGGACGAGGACCGCCCGGGTGCCGGGCAGCGGGCGGCCGATGGGCACGTCGCCCGTGGCCAGTTCGGGGTCGTGCAGGTCGGCGACGGTGGCGACGACGGTCGCCTCGGTCGGCCCGTAGGTGTTGAACAGGCGCACCGACGACCCGACCGCGTGCCGCCAGCCGACCACCCGCTCGGGCACGGCGGCCTCGCCGCCGATGATGACGGTACGTACCGACGCGGGCAGCGTGGCGGAGCCGGTGGCGAGCGCGTACGCGACCTCGTGCCAGTACGCCGTGGGCAGGTCGAGGACGCTGACGCGCAGCCGTTCGCAGGCCCCGGTCAGGGTGGCGACGGACTCGGTCATGTCGTCGGTGCGCACGACCAGCGTGGCCCCGGCGCACAGGGTCAGGAAGATCTCCTCGACGCTGGCGTCGAAGTGCAGCGGCGCGAACTGCATGACCCGGTCGTCCGCGCCCAGCTCGTAGCGCTGGGTGGCGCCGGCGACGAAGTGGGCCAGCGCGCCGTGCCCGATCTCCACGCCCTTGGGCTCGCCGGTGGAGCCCGAGGTGTAGATGACGTACGCCAACTCGTCGGCGGCGGCCCGCTCGGCGGCTGCCGCGCGGTCGGCGCGCTGGGCGGCGGTCGCCGGCTCAGGGTCGGCCGCGGCGTCCAGGAGGAGTACGGGGACGGTGCCCCTGCCGTCCGGCAGTGCCACGGCGAGCCCGGCCGAACCGCCGGCGCCCGCGCCGCCGCCGGGCAGCTTGGCCACGTGGTTGGCGGTGGTGAGCACGGCCGCGGCGTCGGCGGCGGCCAGCAGGGCGGTGGTGCGGGTGGCGGGCGCGCCGAGGTCGATCGGACAGTAGGCGGCGCCCGCGTAGAGCGTGCCGAGGATGGCGGTGACGGCGTCGATGCCACGCGGCAGGGCGACGGCCACGAGCGCGCCACGGCCGAGCCCCTGCGCGGTGAGCCGCTCGGCGAGCCGGCGCGCCGCGGCGTCCAGTTCGGCGTAGCTCACGCGCTGGTCGCCGTGTTCGACGGCGGTGGCGTCGCCCCGGGTGGCGACCCGCTCGGCGATGTGGTCGAGCACGGGGCGGGCCGCCGCGCGCAGCGGGCCGCCGTCCACGACGGGCCAGTCGGCCGCCGTGGTGCCGCCTGCCGGGCCGGTCGCGGTGGTGGCCGGCGCGGGGATCTCGGCGAGCTGCGACAGCGGGCGGTGGGGCTCGGCGAGCGCGGCGCGCAGCAGCGCGAGCAGCCCGCGCTGGTGGGTGGCCAGGTCGCTCGCGTCGTACAGGTCGGGGTTGGCGTCGAAGGCGAAGCGCAGGCCCGCGCCCTCGGCCCGGTCGTAGACGTTGACGGACAGGTCGTCGACGGGGCCGGCGGACACGTTGTGCACGGTGCTGGCGTGGCCGGCGAAGCGCAGGTCGTACTCGAACGGCATGATGTTGACGCCGGGGCCCGAGAGGCGTCGCTTGCCGCCGACCAGCTTGAGGTCGCGCCGCAGGTGCTCGTAGCGGTAGCGCTGGTGGGGCAGGCCGGCGCGCAGTTCGGCGGCCACCCGCGGGGCGAGGTCGGCGAGGCTGTCGTCCGGGCCGGATGCCACGCGCAGCGGCAGCACGTTGCGCACCATGCACGGCACGCGCAGCGACACCGAGCCGAGCCGGCCCATGACGGGCACGCTCAGCACGGCCTCGGGGGCGCCGCTGACCTGCTGGATGTAGCGGGCGGTGATCGCGAGCAGCACGTCCGACCAGGTGACGGAGAGTTCGTCGGCCCGCTGGCGCAGCTTGGTCACCTCGGCCGGCGCCAGGTCGGTGATCTGCCGCCGGAAGGTGCGGGCGGGCAGCGCGGAGTCGTCGGTGAGGCTGGGCACGGGGGGCCGGTCGGCGTACCGCGCCGCCCAGTACGCGCCGTCCTTGTCGCGCCGCGCGGAGTTCTGGTACGCGTGCTCCTCGTCGCGCACGGACTGCAGCGTGCCGAAGCCGCTGTCGCCGGTGGGCCGGCCCGCGACCAGCGCGGTGTACACGTCGGCGACGCGGCGGGCGACGAGCGAGAGACCGAAGCCGTCGAGCGCGATGTGGTGGACGCGGTGGTACCACCAGTACTCGTCGGGCCCGACGCGGAACAGGGCGTGCCCGAAGACCGGCTCGCGCTCCAGGTCGACGGGGCGCGCCATGTCGCGGGCCATCCAGGCCAGCGCGGCGGCGCGCGGCGCGGCCTCCGGGGTCAGGTCGGCCACGTGTGGCTGCCAGTCGGTGGTGTCCGCGGTGACCTGCCAGAGCTTGCCGTCCTGGACGGTGAAGCGGACGCCGAGCGCCTCGGTCTCGGCGACCACCTGGCGCAGCGCGGCGACGAAGACCTCGGTGTCGACGGGGCCGGCGATGCACACGTACTCGGCCGTGTTGAACGCGGGGCTGTCCAGGTCGAGTTGCTGACCGGTCCAGATGCCCTCCTGCGCGGCGAGCAGCGGGTGCCGCTCCCCCGCGCCGTCCGCGCCGGGGCCGGCGGGGGTCGCGGTGCCGTTCTGGGTGCCGTCAGGCTTCGGCATGTTCGACTCCCGCCTGGCGTTCGGCGATCAGGTCCCACCACTGGGCGAACGAGGTGCGCTCGGCCAGTTCCACGAAGCTCACCTCGGCACCGGCCGAGCGCCAGCGCTCGGCCAGGGTGACGATGCGCAGCGAGTCCAGGCCCGCGTACAGGGGGTTCTCGTCGAGGTCTACTTCATCCGGCTGCTGGTGCAGCACCTCCGCGAGGTCGGCGCGGAAGGTCGCCAGCGTCAAGGGCTCAGACATGTCGTTCTCTCTTGGGTAGCGGGGCAGGGGCTGCGGCGACGGCGGTCAGTTGACCTTGCGGTCCGCGTCCTTCCAGAAGCGGTCGCGCAGTTCGCGGCGGAGGATCTTGCCGCTGGGGTTGCGCGGCACCTGGTCGATGAACTCGTACTTGGCGGGGAGCTTGAAGCTGGCGAGCCGGTCCACCAGGAAGCGGTGCAGGTCCCGGGGGGTCGGCTGCTCGCCGGGGACGGCGACGACGAAGGCGTGGATGGTCTCGCCCCAGCGCTCGTCGGGCGCGCCCACCACGCACGCCTCGCGCACGCCCGGGTGCGCCTCCAGGGCGCCCTCGATCTCGGCGGGGTAGACGTTCTCGCCCGCGACGATGACGGCGTCCTTGATGCGGTCGCTGATGAACACGTAGCCGTCGGCGTCGAGGTAGCCGGCGTCGCCGGTGTGGATCCACTCGCCGACCAGCGTCTCGCGGGTCTTGTCGGGCAGGCCCCAGTACTCGACCATGCGGGCCGGGGTGGCCAGGCACACCTCGCCGACCGTCCCGACGGGCAGCTCCCTGCCGTCCCCGTCGATGACCTTGGCGCGCACGCCCGGGTAGGGGTGGCCCGCGGCCTTCATCCGGGGGTGTCCCGGCACGTGGTCGGCCGGGGGCAGGCACACCGCGGTGTTGCCGGTCTCGGTGAGGCCGTAGATCTGGGCGAACTCGCAGCCGAAGAGGGCCAGGCTCTGTTCGAGCAGCGCCTCGGAGATGGGCGAGCCGCCGTAGACGATCTTGCGCAGGGTGCTGAAGTCCGCCGGGCTCACGCCGGGTTCGGCCAGCATCATGCGCAGCATCGCGGGCACCACGCAGGCGGTGGTGATGCCCAGGTCCTTGATCAGGGCGTTGGCCTGGTGCGGCGCGAAGGCGCGCATGGCGACGACGGTCACGCCGGCGCTGAAGTTCTGCGTGGCCCACCACAGGCCGCCGACGTGGAAGCCGGGGATGCCGATCAGGGCGATGTCGCCGGCGCGCCAGTCGATCCAGTCCAGGCCCTGGGAGGCGAGCGCGTCGCGGATGGCGAAGAAGCTGCGGTGGGCGAGGACGACGCCCTTGGGCAGGCCGGTGGTGCCGCTGGTGTAGATCTGGGCGACGGGGGTGTCGGGGGTCGCCGGGCGGTCCACCTCGGTGTCGGGCTGGGCGCCCTTCCAGGCGGCGAAGTCGACGGCCGCGGCGCTGGGCGCGTCCTCGCCGGCGGTGGCGGGGCGCGCGCCGGTGCTCAGCCGGACCACCGTGGTCGGCACGGCGTCCGGCACCCGGTCGATGACGGGGGCGAACTCCTCCTCCAGGAGGAGCAGTTCGCTGCCGGAGTCCCGCAGGATGTGGCTGACCTCGGGCGCGGTCAGGCGCCAGTTGATGGGCACGAGCACGGTCTGGCTCTTGGCGCAGCCGAAGAGGATCTCGTAGTAGTGCTCGGATTCCTTGCCGAGGTAGGCGACGCGCGCGCCGGGCGCCAGTCCCGCGGCCTCGATGGCGCGCGCGATGCGGTTGCTCTCCCGGTGCAGGTTCCCGTACGTCAGGACGCGGCCCTCGCACAGCACCGCCGGCACGTCCGGCTGGCGCTCGGCGTGGAAGCGTGCCGTCTCGTCGAGGGTGTGCAGGTTCGGGTGGTAGAGCCTGCCGTCGGCTGTACGCGTCATCGTGGAATCGGCCATGTCCTGCGCCTCCGCATTCGGTCCGTGGTGCGGGCCGCCGCCCTTTTCTCGGTGGCCCGCACCACGGCAGGTGTTGTCGCTGTGTGAAGGTGACGGCTAAGCGACACCCACGAAAGCGAGGGTGGCCTCGCCGTCGCAGCGTCCGCCGTCGGCGTCCCAGTACCGGTACGACGTTTCGGCGAGCAGCATGGGATCGCCGCCGCCCGGGGTACGCCGGGTGAGCGAGAGGAACGTCATCTCACCGGAGAACGAACGGGGATTGATCGGTCGCCGGAAATTGCTGCCGAAGCGGGCGATGAGGATATCCGGAAGCTGGTGCCGCCAGTAATCCTCCATCGTCCACGAGGCGAATCCCGGCATCAGTCCCTCTTGCACGGACTTGGCGACCAGGTAATACATCATCTGGTTGTAACAGATGTTCACCTCGACCGCGTTGAGATGCCCGGTGTCGTCGATGTAGCACGACTCCGGAATGGCGAACTCACAACGCGCCGTGCCGAGTCCCGCCTTGGCTCTGACCTCCGCGGAGAGCAGGTACTTGCAGTTCTCCTTGTAGGGGCGCAGCACCGGCGGGAGCAGCTCGCGGTCGGTGGCGTACCACTCGGGTGCCGACGGCTTGTCCCCGACGGCACGTTCGGCGGTGTGGGTCGCCATCAGACCGTGAGTCCGTCGTAGAGCTTGTGCTCGTCGTGCACGGTGACCCGGAACGAGGAGGTGGGCTCGGGCGCTGAGGTGTGCAGGGCGCGGTGGATCAGGCTGCGGTTGTCCCAGACCAGCAGGTCGCCCTTCTCGAAGCTCTGCAGGTGGATGTTGTCGTTGGAGAAGGTGTCGTCCAGCTGCCCGGTGGCCTTGAACAGGTCGTGCAGCAGGTCGGTCTCCAGCGGCTTGCCCTCCGCGTCCTCGATGTCCACGGTGAAGCCCTCGCTGATGTAGAGGACCGTTTCACCAGTGATCGGGTGGGTGAAGGTCGTGGGGTGCACCACCGGCGGGGTCTTGGTCTCGACCTCTTCGATGATCTCGGAGATCGGGCGGTAGACGTCGTGCGGGCGGATCTTGAAGTACTTGCGGACGGAGTGCCGGCAGCGCGTGCCCTCGGCCGCCTTCTTGAGCTCCTCGGGGAGCGCCTCGTACGCCTTGCCCATGTCGATGAAGTACGTTCCGCGGTTCTTCTGCGGAATGACCTGGGGGTAGATCAGCGTGATGCCGAACGGGTCCGGCATGAACATGTAGTCCGCGTGCCAGAACTTCCCGGTCTTCGGCACGCCGATCTGCTTGCCGTCCTTCGGGACGTTGGACGAGACGAACACCTCGGGCACCTCGGGGTGCTGGTACATCGGCTCGTAGTACGTCTCGGGGCGGCCGAGCCGCTTGCCCAGCTCCAGGAATTGCGCGGGGTCCAGATCCTGCCCCTTGAGCACCGCGATCTTCTTCGTGTAAACGGTTTCCTTGAGCTTCTGGATGTCCTCCTCAGAAGCGCTGGCGTAGTCGAACCCGTGCACGGCCGCGCCGAGCTTCTTGCCTTCCTGCGGGACGATCTCCATGGTGACTGCCTTTCGGGGAGATAAGGATGGAACCGGGTTTTTCGAAATTGGCTCGGGGAGGGCGTCTACGGCTGTCCGGCAAGCCGCTCGTCAATGAGCTTGGCCGTGGCGCCGAGGCTGAGGTCGGGGTGCAGCTCGCTGTCCTCGATGGTCACGCCCAGCTCGCGTTCGACGTGCATGACGATCTCCACGAGCGTCAGCGAGTCGACGTCGAGCTCCGCGTAGGTCGCGTCCGGGGTGGTGTCCTCCGGCGGGGCCTCGTGCAGCTTGGTCAGCAGGGCGATGAGTCGGTCATAGGTGGCGCTCATGGTGCGAGAGGTCCTCCCTCTTGGGCGGTTACGGGTGCGGCTGCCGCGGATGCGGTCGGCGTACGGGGCGTCAGGTCGGGCCAGCGCAGCACGCAGGAGCCCCAGGTCAGGCCACCGCCGAAGGCGGTGAGGAGCACGCGGTCCCCGGGCTCGATAACGTTGCCGGCCGCCGCGTCCGCGAGCGCCAGCGGGATGGAGGCGGCACCGGTGTTTCCGACCGACTCGACGTTGGAGACACAGCGCTCACGCGGGAGGCCGAGATCGTCGGCGACCGCGCGCAGGATGCGCTGGTTGGCCTGGTGCGGCACGAGGTGGTCGACGTCGTCGACCTTCCAGTCGGCGGCGGCGAGCGAGGCGCGGACGGAGGTCGACATGCGCGTGATCGCGTGCCGGAACACCGCCCTGCCCTGCATCGAGAAGTGCCGGTCGGCGTGGCTGGGTTGCTCGTCGCGGCGCGAGCGCTGCCGCGAGCCGCCCGCCGCCACCATGATCATCTCTTCCTCGGCGCCGTCGCTGCCGAGGTCGAAGTGGCCGATGGCGCCGGGCTCGTCGGCGTCGCCGGCACGCAGCACGACCGCCCCGGCGCCGTCGCCGAAGATGATCGCGTTCGCGCGGTCCAGCGGGTCGATGATGGAGGTGTACGTGTCCGCGCCGATCAACAGCACGCGCTCGGCGACGCCCGCGGTGATCAGGCCGGCGGCGGTGGCCAGGCCGTAGACGAAGCCGGTGCACACGGCGCTGACGTCGAAGGCCGCGACGCCGGTCAGGCCGAGCCGGTGGGCCACCAGCGGCGCGGTGGCCGGGCAGCTCCGGTCGGGCGTGGTGGTGGCCACGACCACGGCGTCCACCCGCTCGGTGCCGGCCGACTCCAGCGCGCGCCGGCCCGCCTCGACGGCGAGGTCCGAGGTGGCCTGGCCGGGGTCGGCGAAGCGGCGCTGGCGAATCCCGGTGCGGGTGGCGATCCACTCGTCGCTGGTGTCGAGGTAGGTGGACAACTCGTCGTTGGTGACGATGCGCGGCGGCAGCCAACCCGCGAGCCCGCACAACACGGCGGCACGCGCCGGCCGCGCGCCAGCCGCACGCGGGGCGTGCGCGAGGGCTCGTTCGTCGGGTTCGGGCGGTGGGGCGGCATCGCTGGGCACGGCGGTCTCCTCAATCGGCGAGCAAGTCGGCAAGCAGGGGCAGCGGGTTCGGTCGGGTACTGGTGTGGGGGTGGGGGCCCGACCGGCGGCGGGCGGTGGCGTGGGGCCGACCGGTTGGCGGAACCGTTACCGGCTCGGGGCCCTCCTGAGCGCGAGGAGCACGAGCGCCCCGCAGCAGATGCCGGCCGCGACCAGGTAGCTGACCAGGCGTACGCCGTCGACCAGCCCGTCGCGCAGCGCGTCGCCGGCCAGCCCGTCGCTGCGCGTGTTGGCCACGGCGACCAGCAGCGCGAGCCCGACGGCGCCGCCCACCTGGAGCGTCGTGGAGGCCAGACCCGACGCGATGCCCTGGTCGCTCGGGGCGACGCCGGAGGCGGCCACGATCCACAGCGCGGTCCAGGCCGCGCCCTGACCCAGGCTCAGCAACACCAGTCCGGGCACCAGGCGCCCGTAGGAGCCGCTGTCGGTGAAGGCCACGGCGAGCGCGACCGCGCCGGCCGCGCCGAGCAGCAACCCGCCGAGCAGCGTGGCCCGCACGCCGAAGGCGGCGACCGCCCGCTCGCCGACCTGGGTTCCGGCCGCGACCATGACGGCCGGCAGCAGGAACGCCAACCCGGTCTCCAGCGCGCTGTAGTGGTGCACGAGCTGGAAGTAGCGGGTGAGGAAGTAGGGGACGGAGGCGAAGGTCGCGTTGAACACGGCGGCCAGTGCCATTCCGGCCACCAGGGAGCGGTGCGTGAGCAGCCGCACCGGGGTGAGCGGATCGCGGGTGCGCGACTCGATGACCGCGAACGCCGCGAGCAGCAGCGCCGAGCACAGCGCGCACAGCACGGTGGCCTTGCTGGTCCAGCCGACCTCGGGCCCGCGGACCAGCAGGAACACCAGGAGCGTGATGCCCGCGGTCGCGGTGACGGCGCCCAGGGCGTCGAAGTCGCGCTCTCGCGCACGCGGCGGGTCGGCGGGGAAGAGCAGCCACCCGGCCACCGCGATCGCCCCGGCCAGCGGGACGTTGACCATGAACACCGACGGCCAGCCGAACGCCTCGACCAGGACGCCGCCGAGCAGCGAGCCGAAGCACAGCCCGCCGGCGCCGGCCGCGCCCCACACGGCCAGCGCCTTGTTACGGCGCGGGCCCTCCTCGTAGATCGTGGTGATCAGCGAGAGCGTGGCGGGGAACAGCAGCGAGCCGCCGATGCCCTGCACGGCGCGCACGGCGACCAACAGCCAGGCCGTGTCGGTCAGCCCGCCGATCAGCGACGAGCCGGCGTACAACCCCGCGGCCAGCACGAACATCCGGCGGCGGCCCAGCAGATCGGTGGCCCGGCCGCCGAGGAGCAGGAACCCGCCGGTGGCCACGACGTAGGCGCTGACCACCCACTGCAGGTCCTGCTCGGAGAAGCCGAGGCCCTCCTGGATGCTCGGCAGGGCGACGTAGACGATGTTGAAGTCGAGTGCGATGACGAGCTGCGCGGCGGCCAGTACGAACAGGGACAGCCCAAGCCGCTGACGAGGTGGTGCGGGTGACGACGTTATTGCGGACATCCTCGGACATTCCCCCTTAGGAACCTGCTGAAATCACGACAGCGGTTCCCCATGCCTCGTGCGGTGGATCATCACTGCGATGCGTACGGCGAATCATTGCTGGGTGCCGAAATGCTGCACCACACACTGAAATGACCGGCCCCGGCGACGGGCCTCCCCAGCCCGTGAACACCTGGCCACACGTCATTGGGCGACTCGCCCTGGATGCTTGCTCACCCCCATCGGCACGGCAAGCAATTGGCCTTCTTTTCGGCCTGGCTCAGATTCCGGTTGCAGTTCTGGTTAAGGCGTCACTGAGCGTCTTCATGACAAGTGGGAATCAGCCACCCGGAGTGGCGCGTTCCCCTCTCTCCCTCCACAGGAACATCCGACGGGCCAGGGCGTTACCCCGCGAAAGAGTGAGCGAAACACCGCTGAACTTCGCGCTTTTTGCCCGGTTCGGTGGTCCTGTGGGCCACTCCGAACAGACTCTTTTCGGCCATCGCCAGGCGAGCGTACAGGGGCAGGGATGACCGATTCAAGCGGCTAGGCAGCCGAAATGCGGGCACCAGGGAAGCATTCCCACCGTCATTCGGAGGGTGCCGTTCCGGGGTGCCAGGAAGGGCCTTTTTCGGTAGTCGGACGAGAAAGTCATCGAGTTCCCGACAGACCCGAAGTTCTTCATCACATGCTGCCTTGGCATAGACCAAGCTGTCTAGCCGTTGGACAGTTGACGAGTGATTTGCGCCCGCATAGGGCGATGCCGACCGCCGTTCACCCGAAAGCCCACCAGGCCAACGGGAGGCGACCGGGAACCCGCGGTATGAGGCGTCTGAAAGCCGCTCGTTCACCGCCGGGCCCGACGAATTCCCTGCGCACCCGCGATCGCGCCCGCCAGGTCGGGGGAGCATATACGGCTACGGTGCGTCGTGATTCCCTCGCCCAGCGTCCACCTGGTGTTCACCGGAATCCGCTGCCGGACACACGACTGCCGCCGTCCGTCGCGAACGACGAACGGCGGCAGTCGTACCTGGTGAGCGCGGGTTCGGTCAGTCCTCGCCCATCAACTTCCGGATCTCCGTGATGAGCGCCACCAGCGCCGCGCGCTCGGGCACGGTGGTGTCGGGGTGCCACAGGTCGACCAGCAGGCAGGTGCGCGGGCGGGTCCCGGAGTTCCACGCCTCGTGCTCAAAGGAGTAGTCGAAGAGCAGGCACTTCCCCTCCTCCCAGGAGCGGGTCTCCCCCGCGACCTTGATCCCGCAGCCCTCGGGGATGTCCACCGCCAGGTGCAGGTTGATGCTGAAGTTCCACAGGTCGGAGTGCGGCTTGATGGCGGCGCCGGGCAGCAGCGTGGAGAAATGGCATTCGAGGAGCGGGCAGATCTTCTCGGTGTCGACGGCGAACTCCTTGAGCACCTTGTACGCCGTCGGCGCCGTCGGCTGCGACTCCGCGACCAGGCCCCCCTTGCGGTAGAGGTAGAGCGCCTGCCAGTCATCCTGCGGCGTCAGGTAGTGCTCGTAGTTGGAAAAAGCCTCGCGCCGCGCGGCCCAGGCCGTCTCCAGTTCCGACTTGATCGCTCCGTGCTGCTCCTCAAGGGCGGCTATGAAGGGCGTGTGCTCGGCATGTCCGTACGGATCGTGCCAGGGCTGCTGGGAAATTCCCGGCATGATCCACTTGGCACCCTGTTGCAACGGGTGGCGCTCCTGCTTCTTGCTGTCGAGCATCTCCTCCACGCGCTCGATGGAGTCGGAGCCGTACTCGCTCCGGATCGCGGCGAAGGCGTTCTCAATCTCCGGTGTCACTGAATTCTCCTGATGGTGAGAGAAAAGGTGAGGCAAAGTTAGGTGAGAAAGCGTAAGAGGGGGGAATGGCACTCGGGGAACAGGGCGGGGAACAGCGGCGGCGGCGTGGACCGCGCGGCCTCGTCCCGCCGCGGTCCGGACAACCGGGGCATACCCCGATGGCTGGATACAGAAGCTCGCTCGATCCGGCCACGTGGGGTGGCCGGATCTTGTCGAGCACAGGCGTGCCTCCCCCGCGCGCCACCCGACGACCGGCGCGCGGGCTCGATATCGACGGCGGTGCGCCGGTCAGGCCGCGAACGCGACCCCGGACACCTCCGCCGTGCGCAGCAGCGTGATGAGGTCCTCGCGCGCCCTGGCCACCCGGGACCGCACCGTGCCGACCGGGCAGCCGACGACGGCGGCGGCCTCCGCGTAGGGCAGTCCGAGGAGCTGGGTGAGGATGAACGCCTCGCGCCGGTGCGGCTCAAGGGTGTTCAGCAGGTCGAGCAGGGCGACGCCCTCCTCGAAGCCGGGCAGTCCCGACGGCTGCGCCCCCTCGGCGGCCGACTGCCAGTTGGGGGCGTCGGCGACGCGGGGCCGGGCGGCGGCGGACCGGTAGCGGTCGATGACCACGCGGCGGGCGATCGAGAGCAACCAGGTACGCGCGTAGGAGCGTCCAGCGAAGCGCGGCAGGGAGTTGAGTGCGCGCAGGAACGTCTCCTGGGTGAGGTCGTCCGCGCTGTGCACATCGGCGCTCAGATGGGTGACGAACCGCCAGACATCCCGGTAGGTGGCGCGTACGAAGCGCTCGACGGCGGCGGGGTTGCCATCCCGTGCCGCCAGCGCCCAGTCGGTCACCTCCTCGTCGTCCGCGGGGCGGGACGGTCCGGGGCAGGCCCGGACTAGGGCAGGAATCATCGCAACGGAGTCCTTTTGGGGGCTGTGTGCCGCGCCATGGGTGACCACGGCCCGGCGATGACAGCTCCGCACGCCTCGCACGGCCACGCCGGTGGCCGCGGTGCCGGCAAGGGCACCGACGTCTTCGGCGCGGGGCACAGCGAGGGACCGCGGGGCCTGGAGCCGACGCCTTACGGGGGCCGTCTTCGCGGGAACGACCACCGGCATCGGAACTGCGCCCGCCACCACGGCATGGGCGCCCGACGGGGTGCGGGTGACGGTGCGTTCAGCGCAGGGCGAGGCGGTGCGGCGGCGCGCGGCCGGCCAGGACGTGGCGCAGGAAGAGTTGGCGCGGACGCCGGACGCGCGAGGTGCGGGTCAGGCGTGGCCGCGGACACCGTCGCGGGCTGGCGACCAGGCCGCGGTAGGCGATGCGCAGGGGAACGAAGACGGCGGCGGCCAGCGCGCGACCGAGCCGGTAGGCGGCGCGCTCGCCGCGCCACAGCCACAGCCCGCAGGCCAGGGCCGCCAGTACGTGCGCGAGCAGCATGCCCCAGCCGTGGCAGAAGGGCGTCAGGCCCTCCAGGCCGTCCGGGCCGGCGCCCTGCGGGCCGGCGGCGGGTCGTGCGAGGGGTTCGGCGGCGTCCGTGGCGCCCGGTCGCCCCGTGGGTGGGGAGAGCCCGGCACGCGCCTCGTACGCCGCCCCGGGTATGTGGCCCGCGTGGCCGTGCGCCGTCATCGACGCCGACCGGTCCATCAGGGAGAACAGCACGTGGAGCGCGAGTTGGGACACGACGGTCGCCCCCGTCACCGCGAACGCGCCCCGCTCGCGCCCGGCGAGCCACCAGGCGGCCGATGCCGTCCCGGCGAACGCGCTGCCCAGCGCGAGCGGTGACACGCCCGTGCCGGAAGCGAGTGAGTGACCAGCGGCGGCGGCGACGACGCACACGGCCGCGAAGGTCGCGGCTCGTATGGCGCGGGACGCCAACCCAGTGGTCATAGTCGACATGTTGCCAGCCAGCACTGACAAGTGGTGCAGACCAAGGGGAAACTTTGCCCACGATCGACACGTTCATGACACGAACGCATATCGTGGCTAACCGTCCGTCCGGCCTGGTGGGACGGGGTTTTGACGATCCGTCGACGGAAATGTGGACTGCGGCCTTCCATGATCCGGCGCAGCGTCGGCATGTCCGAAACGCTGCGGTGGTCACGGCCCGACCGCCACCACCGAACCGTCCGTCCGCCCCTTGGAACCGCTCCCCCGCGCCGACGCCCCCACCGACTCCCTCGCCGGCACCCGGTCCGTCCCCTCCGCATCCGCGCGTCGTCGCCGACGGCCGGGCCGGGCGAGCGGAGGCCGGCGCCGCGCGTGGGCCGGGCGGGGCTAGCGGGGCCGACGCCGCGTGAGCCGGGCGGCGCCAGCGGGCCGGGCGGTGGCCGGGGCGCGCTCAGCGCGCGCCACCCGGTGCGGTACACGGAGCGCCGGGCGGGGCCGGGGCGGGGATGTGACCTGCGACCGAGCCGGGACCCCCGTCGGATTGTCTGCTTCAATAGGGGCATGGCCAGCCTCCACAGCACCGCGACAGGTCGCAGCGACCTTGAGCCGTTTTGGCCTTCTCGCCAGGGGCACCACTTCGACCGCGAGTGTTGTCGCGCGCTCTGACGCGCGGGCCCGCTCACTGCGCTGACGCCTGACGTCCCCCGCGGACGTCGGCTCTCCGGCCGCCAGCCCTGCCCGCGCGCACGACGTCCATGACGCCCTCTGCGCGAAAGAGCTGACCTCTCATGACCCACGCACGCTCGTTGTCCCCCTCGCCCGCCACCTCCGCTTCTCCGGTTTCCTCGGTGGCTTCGGTCTCTCCCGTCTCGTCCGTCTCCTCGGCACCCTCCGCCGCGCGCCTGTCCCCCAGCGCCGCCGGCTCCCCCGTCTCCGCCGCGTCCGCCGCCACGCCGCTGCGCGCGGCGCGCCCGCAGCCACCCCGGCAGCGGCTGCGCGCGGTGGCCCCCGACGAACTGCCGCCCGTCGCGGACCTGCTGCACGCGGACGCCACCTGGCTGCCCGCTCCCGCGCACAGCCTGCCGACGCTGCCCGGGCAGCCGCCGATGGTCGGCTACCTGGTCCTGGTCCCCGCCGACCGGCGACCCGGGGCCGCCCCGGTGGCGCCGGCGCCGGCCGCCGCCACGCACGGCGACGCGCTGATCCAGATCGACCCCGAGCAGCGCGCCGCCCAGGTCGCCGGCCGTCCGCTGGACCTGACCTACCTGGAGTTCGAGCTGCTGACCCACCTGGTCGCGCACCCGCACCGGGTGCACACCCGGGACCAGTTGGTGACCACGGTGTGGGGTTACGGGCACGTCGGGGACGGCCGGACCGTCGACGTCCACATCGCCCGGCTGCGCCGCAAGCTGGGCGCGGAACACCGGGCGGCCATCGTCACCGTGCGCCGGGTCGGCTACAAGTACGCGCCCATCGGCTAACTCACGTACCGCGGGCGGCCCTCCACGGGCGCGGGTCGCGGTATAGCGTGCCCGTATGGAACTCGACCGCTTCATGCCCGAGCACGACTTCCGGTCCGTCTACAGCCGTCGGATCGCGGCCGACCCCGCGACGGCCTGGCGCGCCTTCCAGGAGCTGACCGCCGAGGAACTCCACATCACACAGATGCTGACCGGCATCCGCTCGCTGGGCACGCTGCGGCTCAGCGGGCGGGTGTCGGAGACGGCGCCGGTGCCGCTGTTGGCGCGTGACGAGCTGGCCGAGGTGCGCGGGAAGATCGCCAAGTTCTGGTACGTGCGGCCCGAGGTGGCCCCGGTCCCGGACGGTGACCCGGCGGCGTTTTGCGACTTCACCGAGCCCGGCTGGGCCAAGACCGTCACCGGGGCCCGGGTGGTCGCCGACGGCGACGGCAGCCTCATGACCATCGAGACCCGGGTGCGCTGCACGGATGAGCGGTCCCGGCTGATCTTCGGGGCGTACTGGCTGGCGATCCGCGCGGGCGGCGCGGGGCTGGTCCGGCTGGAGATGTTGCAGGCCGTCGCGCGGCGGGTCGAGCCGGTGGTCGCGGCGGCCTGACGGCGCGCGGCGCCAACCGTCGCCCGCCCGCCCGCTCGCTCGCGCCGCGGTTCGCCGGGCGCGCGTACGCCGCCGCCGGACACGGGGTTCCGTGTCCGGCGGCGGCGCGTGGTGTGGGCCGGACCCCGGCGCGGGCCCGAAGCCCGGGGACCCGTGGCCCGGCGGGGGCATCCGCCGGGCCGCCGGGGTCAGGGGCGGCGCCCCCCGTCGTCGTACGGCCGGCCGTGGCCGCCGTACCCCTGGCCGCTCCCGGGCCGCTGGCCGGGGCCGGTGCCGTAGCCGGAGTGGTGGCCCTGACCGAAGTCCCGGCCGAAGTCCTGGCCGTGGGCGGCCCGCTGGCCGTACGGGCCGGGGGCCGCGGCCATCGCGGGCTGGTGGGCCAGCGGGCGGGTGGTGGGCTCGACGGGCTCCTCGCCGTGCGAGAAGTGCGGGAGCCAGCCGAGCCAGCGGGGCAGGTACCAGTTCTTCTCGCCGAGCAGCGACATCACCGAGGGCAGCAGCACCATGCGGACCAGGGTCGCGTCGAGCAGGACCGCGACGGCCAGGCCGACGCCCATCTGCTGCATGTCCTGCATGGACAGCATCGCGAAGACCGCGAACACGGCCACCATGATCGCCGCGGCGCCCGAGATGGAACCGGCGGTGGCCTGGACGCCCTCGACGATCGCCGCCCGGGTGGAGCGGCCACGGTCGTGCGCCTCCCGGATGCGGGAAACCACGAAGACGTGGTAGTCCATCGACAGGCCGAACAGGATGACCAGCACGAACAGCGGCATCCAGGACTCGATCGCGCCGACGCTCTCCATGCCGAGCGCTCCGGCGCCCCAGCCGTGCTGGAAGACCGCGACCATCACGCCGTACGCGGCGGCCACCGACAGCAGGTTGAGCACGATCGACACCAGCGCGATGGGCACCGAGCGGAAGCAGACCAGCATCAGCACGAAGGTCATGGCGATGATGAACAGGAAGACCGGCACGATGCCCGTCTTGAGCTGCTCGTTGAAGTCGACCGAGCCGGCCAGGTCACCGGTGACGTACACCTTCTCGGTGGCGTCGGCCAGCGTGCTGGGGATGACGTCCTCGCGCAGGGTGGTCAGGGCGTGCTTTGACTCGTCGTCGGAGCCGTTGCCGGCCAGCGGTACGTCGATCTCCGCGACGCCCTTCTCCGGGTGGGTGACGACCTCGACGGTGCCGAACTCGCCGGTCGCCGCGGCCTTCTTCCTGAAGTCGGCCACCGCGTTGACGAAGCCGGGCGCGGCCACGTCGGCTTCCATGACCACCTGGGCCGGGGACGGGCCGCCGGGGAAGGTGTCGGTGATCTCGCGGAAGGCGACCGCGATGCCGGCGTCCTTGCCGAACTGCTTCTCCAGGCCGAGCTGCTCCGTCTTCATGCCCACGGCCGGCGCTCCGAGCGCCACCAGCACGACGGCGGACAGCACGGCGAACACCTTCGGCCGGGCCACGACGGGCTTGATCAGCGCCGTGACGAGGCCGGCCTTCTCGGGCCGCGCGGCCCGACGCTCGGCCCGGCGGCCCAGGAACGGCAGCCGGCCCTTGTTCACCCGGTCACCCAGCCAGGACAGCATCGCGGGCAGCACCGTCACGGAGCCCAGCATGGCGATGAAGACGACCACGATGGTGGCCACCGCGAAGCCCTTGAACAGCAGCAGCCCGGAGAAGAACATGCCGGCCATGGCGACCATCACCGTGAAGCCGGAGACCAGCACGGTGCGCCCGCTGGTGGCCGCTGCGATGCGCAGCGCCGTCTCCGCGTCCCGGCCAGCGGCCCGCTCGTCCCGCTCCCGGCGCAGGTAGAACAGGCAGTAGTCGACGCCGACGGCCAGACCGACCAGGAACATCACCGAGTTGATAGTGGGCGTCAGGTGCATCTGGTGGCTGACCAGCGCCAGCACGCCGAAGGTCGCGACGCAGGCGGTCAGCGCGAGGATCACCGGGAGCAGCGCGGCGACCGCGGCGCCGAAGACGACGAAGAGGATGCCGAGCGCCAGCGGTACGGCCGTGAACTCGGCCTTCTTCATGTCCTCGCCGAGCACCGTGTCCAGCCAGGTGGCGGAGCTGGCTTCGCCGAACTGGTAGACCTCCAGTTCCTTGTGGGACATGGCCGCCTTGTCCACCAGGTCCATGACGGGGTCGACGCGGTCGCCGGCGGTGTCCGCGTCCCCCTTCATGGCGAAGCTGATCAGGCCCTCCCGCCCGCTGTCGGAGCGGACCGGGTCCTTGACGTCGTCGACCTCTCCGGTCTTCTCGATGTCGGCGGCGAGCTGGTCGGCGACGGCGCGCCAGCCGTCCGGCTCGGCGCTGCGCACCATCACCATCTCGCCCGCGGGGGTGGTCAGGCCGGCGTCCTCCAGGATCTTCTCGGCCTTGACCGAATCGCCCGCGCCGTCCTCCGAATTGGTCATCTCGACCATGCCCGACGCGCCACCGACGACGGCGAGCAGCACGACGAACAGCAGCCAGCCGAAGATCGCGGTCTTGCGGTGGCGGGTGCTCCACCCGCCGAGCCGGGCCGCGAGATTCTGCTTCATGGCGTTTCTCCCCCTGAGGTAAGGACCGAATAAGTCACGTCCTCAACCTAGGAATCGCCAGGTCCGCTCCCCAGCCGCCAAGGCACCCAACGCTAGAAGCAAAAGGCGAGGTCGGCGGGGTGGTGCTAGGTACACCCCGGCTCGGGGCCCGGGGCCAGTGCCGCACAATGGTCGGGCGGCCAGACTGGACAGTGCCCGAGGTACGGGCGGTACGGCCCACGACGGGGAGAGGCACACATGAGAGTCCGCAACGCGCTGCGCGTATCCGCCCAGGGGTTCGCGCTGGGGTTCGTCACCCTCGCGGGCTCGATCACCCTGTTCGTGGCGACGGTGCTGTCGATCGTCTTCATCCTGCTGGGCATCGGGCTGATCACGACCCCGTACGTGCTGGCCGCCGTGCGCGGCTTCGCCAACTGGCGGCGGCGCATCGCGGGCGACTGGGCGGGGGTGACGATCCCCGTGCCCTACCGGCCCTTCCCGCCCGACCTGCGCCCCGGCTTCACCGGCCTGGTCGAGCGGTGCACGCTGCTGCTCAAGGACCCGGCGACCTGGCGGGACCTGCTGTGGTTGTTCACCGACATGACGGCGGGCTACGTCACCTCGCTCTTCTCGTTCATCCTCATCCCGTACGGCATCTACGGCTCGGTGCTGGCGGCGGGCGTCTGGCGGCCGATCGTGAACTCGGGCGGCAACGAGTGGTACGCCTTCATCCCGGTCTCCTCGCAGTCCACGGCGAACCTCGCGGCGCTGCTCGGTCTCGGCTTCCTGGTCCTCGCGGTGTTCGTGAACCCCGCGCTCCAGCGCGCCCACTTCCTGGTCGCCCGCGGCCTGTTGGCGCCCACCCCGCAGATGGCGCTCACCGCCCGGGTGGAGCGGCTGACCGCGACCCGGCACGACGCGGTCGACACCTCCGCCGCCGAGCTGCGCCGCATCGAGCGCGACCTGCACGACGGCGCGCAGGCCCGGCTGGTGGCGATGGGCATGAGCCTGGGCACCATCGAGGCTCTGATCGAGAAGGACCCGCAGCAGGCGAAGAAGATGCTGTCGATGGCCCGGGCGAACTCGGCCGAGGCGCTGGCGGAGCTGCGCGACCTGGTCCGTGGCATCCACCCGCCGGTGCTGGCCGAGCGCGGCCTCGGCGACGCGGTGCGGGCGCTGGCGCTGCGGATGGCGATGCCGGTGGAGGTGGACGTCGAGCTGCCCGGGCGGTTCGAGGAGCCGGTGGAGTCGGCGGCGTACTTCGCGATCAGCGAGGTGCTGACGAACGCGGCCAAGCACGCGCGGGCCGAGCGGGTGTGGCTGGACGTGCACCACGCGGACGGCACGCTGCGGATCGCGGTGACCGACAACGGCCAGGGTGGGGCGGACACCACCGCCGGCACGGGCCTGACCGGCATCGAGCGGCGGCTCGGCGCCTTCGACGGGGTGCTGGCCGTCAGCAGCCCGGTGGGCGGGCCGACCATGGTGACCATGGAGATCCCGTGCGACCCGTACCCCGCCCCCTCCCGCAGGTCGTGAGCCCGCCCGCGAGGTGGGGACGGGACCCGGTCGGGCCGCGCCGGGCGTGACCGGGCGCGGCCCGCGGCCGTGGGCGCGCCGGGGGCTCGGTCGGCTGGATTTCGCGCCTGCCGCGCGGTTTGGGAGCATGGGCCGAGCGCTGGCGCACCGCCGCGCCCGGGACCTGAGATGGATGCAGATGAACGAGTGGACCCAGATCCGGGACCGTGCGGGTTCCATCGTGCGGGAGGACGCGGCGTTCCTCGTGGTGAACAAGCCCGCCGGCGTCTCCGTGATGGGCGAACGGCACGAGAGCGACCTGGTCCGGATGGCGGAGGAGGTCGGCGAGACGCTGATCCCGTGCCACCGGATCGACAAGGCGACCTCGGGCGTCGTGCTCTTCGCCAAGCAGCAGCGCATCCAGTCCGAGGTGACCCGGCAGTTCAACAAGCGCACGGTGGACAAGGCGTACCTGGCCCTGGTGCCCACCGACGGGCGGCCCGGGGGGCTGCCGGAGCGCGGCACCATCGACATGCCGCTGAGCGTGGGGCGCAAGAACCGGGTGCGGGTGGGGGCGCAGCGCGAGGACATCACCACCGACGCGCCGGCGGCGACGGAGACCGCCCACGGCTGCTGGCGGGTGCCGGACGAGAAGGTGTTCACGCACGTCAAGACGTATCCGTCGATCACCCACTTCACCCGGCTGTGGGCGGACGAGCGGCACACGCTGCTGGCGATCGAGCCGGTGACCGGGCGCCGGCACCAGATCCGGGTGCACCTGGCGTGGATCGGGTTCCCCATCGTGGGCGACCCGCTGTTCGACAAGCAGGCCGCCGCCCGCGGCGAGCGGACCTGCCTGCACTCGTGGCGGCTGGCGTTCGACGCGACGTGGGCGGGGGGCGAGCGGGTGACGGTCTCCGCCGACCCGGGGGACGACTTCTGGACGCCGGTCGCGGAGCGGTTGCCCGCGGGCGGGCCGGCTGCCTGGCTGGAGGGGCCCGCGGCGGCGGGTTCCTCCTCCGCCTGAGCCGCGCCGGGTCGTCCGGCGCGTACGCCGGCCGGGCCGCGCCCCGCGCCCACCTGGCACCGCCCACTCCGTGGCGGGCGGGCGGGGCGCGCTCGGTAGAGTGCCAGGGCATCCGCCGCCGGAACGCCGGCGGCACCTGATCCCTTCGCTGGAGTACGCCGTGCGCGCTGTCGTGGCCGAAGACCTCTTCCTGCTCCGGGACGGTCTGGTGCGGATGTTGGAGGCGTACGACTTCGAGATCGCCGCCGCGGTGGAGTCCGGGCCCGAACTCACGCGCGCGCTGGCCGAGTTGGAGCCCGACGTGGCCGTGGTGGACGTGCGGCTGCCGCCGTCCTTCACCGACGAGGGACTCCAGTGCGCGCTCGCCGCGCGCCGGGCGAAGCCGGGCCTGCCGGTCCTCGTCCTGTCCCAGCACGTGGAGCAGTTGTACGCGCGCGAGTTGCTCGCCGACGGCAGCGGTGGCATCGGCTACCTGCTCAAGGACCGGGTCTTCGACGCCGACCAGTTCATCGACGCGGTACGCCGGGTGGCCGCCGGCGGCACCGCGATGGACCCGCAGGTCATCTCGCAACTGCTGACCCGGCGCTCGCAGGACAAGCCGATGGGCAACCTGACGCCCCGTGAGAAGGAGGTGATGGAGCTGATGGCGCAGGGCAGGTCCAACGCGGCCATCGCCGCGCAGCTCTTCGTCACCGAGCGGGCGGTCGCCAAACACACCTCGAACATCTTCGGCAAGCTCGGCCTGCCGCCGTCCGACGACGACAACCGGCGCGTTCTGGCCGTCCTCGCCTACCTCGACCGGGGCTGACGACACCGGCCGCAAGGCGTCTCGACCCGGGGTCTGGCAGCGGTTACGGTGCCCTCGCATGTGTCCACCGATCCTGACGAACCGTGGGGGCATCCGTGAGTGACCTGACCAGACGCACCGTCCTCGGCACCGCCGGCGCCATCGGCGTCACCGCCGCGCTGGCCGCGCACGGCAGCGGGGCGAGCGCCGCCCCGCACGCCGGTGCCGGCGCGGCCCGCGATGGCAAGCCGTACTCCCTGGCCCCGGCCCGCGCGGCCCTGGCCCGGCTGCTGCCCGACCACGTGGACCAGTTCCGGCTGCGGCTGCTGGCCGACGGCCCCGGCCGCGGCGCCGGGCGGCGGCCCGCCGGCCGGCACGACCGCGACCGGCGCGAGCGCTTCACCGTCACCGGCTCCACCGGACGCGTCGAGGTCGCCGGGACCAGCCCGGCGGTGATCCTCACCGGCGTGCACTGGTACCTCAAGTACACCTGCCGGGCGCACCTGTCGTGGTCGGGCAACCAGCTCGACCTGCCCGAACGGCTGCCCGCCCCGCGCGAGCCGCTGCGCCGCTCCACCGCCCTCCCGCACCGCTTCGCCTTCAACGACACCCACGACGGCTACACCGCGCCGTACGCCGACTGGGACCGCTGGGAGCGGATGATCGACCTGCTCGCGCTGCACGGCTGCAACGAGGTGCTGATCACCGCGGGCCAGGAGGCGGTCTACCACCGCTTCCTGCAGGAGTTCGGCTACTCCGACGCCGAGCTGCGCACCTGGCTGCCCGCCCCGTCCCACCAGCCCTGGTGGATGCTCCAGAACATGAGCGAGTACGCGGGCCCGGTCAGCCCCGAGCTGCTGGCCAAGCGGACCGCGCTGGGCCAGCGCATCGCGGACCGGCTGCGCGAGCTGGGCATGTCGCCGATCTTCCCGGGCTACTTCGGCACCGTCCCGGGCGGCTTCGCCGAGCGCAACCCCGGCGCGCGCACCATCGAGCAGGGCACCTGGAACGGGCTGCCGCGCCCGGAGTGGCTCGACCCGCGCACGCCCGTCTTCGAGCGGGTCGCCGCCTCCTTCTACCGCCATCAGGAGGAACTGTTCGGGCCGGCCGTCGGCTACAAGATGGACCTGCTGCACGAGGGCGGCAACCCGGGCGACGTGCCGGTCGCCGACGCGGCGCGCGCCGTGCAGGACGCGCTCGCCACCGCCCGGCCGGAGGCCGTCTGGGTGATTCTCGGCTGGCAGGAGAACCCGCGCCGGGAGCTGCTGGACGCCGTCGACAAGAGCCGGCTGCTGGTCGTCGACGGGCTCTCGGACCTGGAGCGGATCGGCGACCGCGAGCGGGACTGGGGCGGCACGCCGTACGCGTTCGGCACCATCCCCAACTTCGGCGGGCGCACCACGATCGGCGCCAAGACCCATATGTGGGCGGATCGTTTCACCGTCTGGCGGGACAAACCCGACAGCGCGCTGGTGGGCACCGCGTACATGCCCGAGGCCGCCGAGCGCGACCCGGCCGCCTTCGAACTCTTCAGCGAGCTGGCCTGGCGGGACGCGGCCGTGGACCGCACGGCCTGGTTCCGCGAGTACGCCGACGCCCGCTACGGCGGCCGGGACCGGCACGCCCACGAGGCGTTCGACGCGCTGCGCGAGAGCGCGTACGAGATCAGCAGCGCCGACGGGAGGCCGCACGACTCGATCTTCGCGGCGCGGCCCAACCTCGGCGCCCGCTCGGGCACCTACTACGCCACCCGCGAGCCCGCCTTCGACCTGGCCGTCTTCGACACCGCCTTCGCCGCCCTGCTCGGCGTGCGGCCCCCGCTGCGCGGCTCGGACGCCTACCGGCACGACATCACGGACCTGGGCCGACAGGTGCTGGCCAACCGCTCCTGGCAGTTGCAGCCCCAGCTCAAGTCGGCCTACCAGCGCGGCGACCTGGCCGCCTTCCGCGCCCTGTCCCGGCTGTGGCTGCGGCTGATGGCGCTGAGCGAGGAGATGTCGGCGGCGCACCGCAGGTTCCTGCTCGGCCCGTGGCTCGAGGACGCGAAGCGGATGGCGTCCAGCGAGGCCGAACAGGCCCAACTGGAGCACTCCGCGCGGGCGTTGATCACCACCTGGGCCGACCGCGCCACCGCCGACACGGGCCGGCTCGCCAACTACGGCAACCGCGACTGGCAGGGGCTCATCGGCGACTTCCACCTGCCGCAGTGGCAGCTCTACCTGGACGAGCTGGAGGACGCGCTCGCAGAGGGCCGCGAGCCGAAGACGTTCGACTGGTACGCCATCGAGGAGCCGTGGACCCGGGAGCGCAAGAGCTACCCGCAGCGGCCGACGCGCGACGCGTACCGCACCGCGAGCCGGGTCCGCGAGGTGCTGGCCCGCGCACCGTACCAGGGCGCCATCGAAGTCAGCGCCGACCCGACCGCGCTCGCACCCGGCGGCAGCGCGCTGGTGACGGTGGACTTCCACAACATCAACGGCCTGGCCCCCACCGGCCGCGTGGACTTCCGCCTCACCGGCCCGGACGCCACCCCGCAGGGCCCCACCTCGGTGCCCAGCGTCCCGGCCGCCGGCCACGCCACCGCACAGTGGCGGGTGACGGCGCCGAGCACGCCGCTGGCGGCGCCGCTGGAGCCGCTGCCGTACGAGCTGAGCACGGCCTACGGGCCGCGCGGCGAGGACCGGATCACCGACGTGCGTCGGGGCACCCTCCACGTCGCCGGCCCGTTGGAGGCCGGGCTGCGCACGGTCACCACCAACGACGCGGTCTTCGGCCAACTGGGCGACAGGTACGCCATCGCCGGCGGCGGCCGGGACCTGTGGAAGGCCACGGCCGAGTTCGGCGCGGTCTACCGGCCCCGGTCGCTGGCCACGGGCGGCGCGGTGAGCGTGCGCGTGACCCAGCAGCCGGCGACCGGCCCGTGGGCGCGCGCGGGCATCATCGTCCGCGACGACCTGTCCACCGCCGGCTCCCCGGGCTTCCTCAACCTGGCCGTCACGCCCGGCAACGGCGTCGTGCTCTCCTACGACGCCAACGGGGACGGCACCGTGGACACCTACCGGCGCGTCACCGGCGTGCGGGCGCCCGTCCTGCTGCGGCTGACCCGCGAGCCGTCCGGCGCGTACACCGGTGCGCTGTCCACGGACGACGGGACCACCTGGCGCACGGTGGGCACGGTGAGCGTGCCCGGCGCCGCCGACCAGCAGGACGCGGGCCTGTTCATGACGGCCACGCACGGCGGCTCGGGGGCGCACGGGCTGGTCGACTTCGCCGACTGGCGGACGCGATAGGCCACGGGTCGCGGGGCCCTCGGCGCGGGCCCCGCGACCCTGCCGCGCAGGTGACCATCGCCTGCCTCGCTCGTTCTACGGGCCGTGGAACAGCAGCAGGCGACAGCGCCCCCCAGCGAGCCCCCCGGCCCCCTCGACCCGGAGGTCGCCGAAGCCGCACTCGCGGAGCACTATCCGCACCTGGTGCGGCTCGGCTACGTCGTCCTGCCGCCCGACCTCGGCCGCACCCGCCGCGTGCTGACGGCGCACGCCCTGGCCCAACGCGCCCTGCCGCGCGGCGCGACACCCGCCGACGAGCCGGTCGCGACCCGCCCGGCCGGGCTGCCGGGGCAGCGCGCGGCGCGCGAGGCGGCCGGCGGCTACGCGCCGCTGCGGCTGCGGGTGCTGCGGGCCGCCCTCGAGGCCGCGCGACCGCGGCGACGCTGGGAGTTGCCGCCCCGCGCCGCCCTGCCGCCGCTGCTGCCGCAGGTGTGGGGGCTGCGGCTGGCCCCCCGCTCCGGCGGGGCCGCCGCGCTGGCCCTGGAACAGACCCTCGCCTCCCTCTCCGGGCCCGGCCGGGCCGCCTTCGCGCTGCGTGACCTCGACGGGCTCGACGGGCCGGCGCTGCGCCGGGTCCTCGCGGAGGCGGGCGTGGCGGACGCGGACGCGGCCGTCGCCGAGGCCGACGGCGTCCCCCGGGCCGACGGCGCCGACCGGCCGCGACTGGACTCGCCGGAGTTCGACCCGTGCGCGCTGCGCGCCCGGCCGACGGACCTGGCGCGCCGCCGCCAGCACGGCCGGGCCGCGTTGGCGGCTGCGGCGGCCCTCGCGGTGTGCGCCGTGTTGCTCGGGATGCCCGGCGACGGCTGGGGCCCGGACGGCGCCGCGGCCCCCTCCTACGCCCGTAACCCCGCGGCCGACGCGGCGCTCGACCCGAACCGTCTCACCCGCGCCGAGCCGAACGCCTGGCGCACCGCCAGTCGACGCGACTTCGCGACCTGGCCCGCGCGCGGCGACCGGCTCGGCGACCGCGAACTGCTGCGGCGGGCGCTGGCCGTGTGGGCGCGGCCCGGCGGCTCGGTGCGGGTCTCGGCCACCCCCGGCACGCTGCCCGGACCGCCCGCCGGGCCGCCCCAGTTGCTGTTCGCCGGCACCGTGGACCAGGACGCCGTGGTGCTCTTCCACGACGGGCTGCGGGTGGTCAGGTACGCGGAGGCCGGGAGCGGCGACGGCGGCGGCGCGCTGCTCGACCTCGGGCGCGCCGACGCGGCCGACCAGGCGTCGGCGACGGCCCTGGTCCTCGGCCGCGTCGACGGCAACGTGCGCTACCTGACGGCTCCCTGGGTGCGCTCGGTCGCGGTGCGGAACCTGCTGGCGCCGCAGGACGACGCGCGGCCCGTCACGCGCGGCGCCGACGGGGTGACCGCCCCGGTGCGCAGCCCCGCCGAGGCCAGGGAGTGCACCTCCTGGCCGGCCCTGCAGCTCGGCCCGCACCTGGCCACGGACCTCGGGGAGTTGGTGCCGGCCCGGCTGACGTACGGGTCGCCCAGCACCGCCGGCACCTCCGGCACCACCGGCACCGACGCGACGGGCGCGGAGGCGCTGCGCGACCTCGCCCGCACCGCCTGCCACCTCCCGGCGCTCCGCGGGGCCGGCGTGCGCAGCGTGAACGCCTGGCAGTTCGCCAGCCAGCCGCTCCCGGAGGCCGCGGGCAACGCCGCCTGGGTGTGCACCAGGGCGGAGACGTGGCGCGGCGCGGGCGCCAGGACGCTGGCCCAACTCCAACTGCCCGCGCGCCGCCCCGACGCGCCGGACACGGCCGCCGCCCGCGCGGAGGACTCGGCGGCGTGCGGGCCACGCGCCCCGCACGTGCTGTCCGGGGTGCTGTGGAAGTCCCCGGCCGGCCAGTGGTACGTGCTGGCCGCGGGCGACTCCGAGGTCACCTCGATCACGTTGAGCGGCGAGATGACCGGCTCGACCCCGGGCAACCTGCTGGCCCTGCCCACCGAGCCCGGCACCCGCCCCGACCTCAGCGCGACCCTGGCGAGCGGCGAGCGCCTCACGGCGCTGCGCTGACCGCCCGCCCCACCCCACCCCACGCCTGACCGCCCGCCCGGTCCCGGCTCACCCCCGGGACCGGGCCAGTTCGCGTGGGGGCGGCGGGTCGGCGGGCTCGCGAAGGGGCCGGGCGGGACCGGGCGGCGGAGGCGGGATGGCAGGGGCTGGTCGCGGGGCCGGGAGGCGGCCGTCGGCGGTGGAAATTCCCGAGTGCGCACCCCTGTTGCCATCTACTTACCCGCCAGTACATTGACGCCATGTCTAATACGGCCAAGGCGCGGCCCGCCCCCGTGGCCTCGGAGTACACCCCGCTCACGGCACGGAACATGGACTTCGAGTGGTCCGGCACCCCCCTGCACTGGGTGCCGGGCGACCCCGCCACGACGCACACGATCAACGTGTTGCACCTGCTCCTACCCGCCGGCGAGCGCTGGTTCGTGCACGTCTACAAGCAGGCCCTGCCGCTCATCCGGGACGAGCGGCTGCGCGCGGACGTGCTCGGCTTCATCGGCCAGGAGGCCATGCACTCCCAGGCGCACGACCAGGTACTGCCGCACCTGGCGCGGCTCGGGCTCGACCCCACCCCGTACACGGCGCAGGTCGACTGGTTCTTCGAGAAGCTGCTCGGTGACCGCACGCTGCCGCCCGGCCGGGCACGCGACTGGTGGCTCCTTGAGCGGATCGCGCTGATCGCGGCGATCGAGCACTACACGGCGTTCCTCGGGGACTGGGTCCTCGGCGCCGACGCGCTCGACCGCAAGGGCTGCGACCCGGTCATGCTCGACCTGTTGCGCTGGCACGGCGCCGAGGAGGTCGAGCACAGGTCGGTGGCGTTCGATCTGTTCCTGCACGTGGACGGCGGCTACCGGCGCCGGGTGCGGACCTGGGGCGCGGCGCTGACCGCGCTGGTCTTCCTCTGGCAGCGCGGCGTCAGGTTCTTCATGGCCAACGACCCGACGCTGCGCGACGGCAAGGCCAGCCTGCGGGAGTTCGTGCGGGCCGGGCGGCAGGGCCTGCTGCCCCGCCCCGGCGCCATCGCCCGCTCCATACCGGCGTACCTGAGCCCCGGCTACCACCCCTCGCGGGAGTGCAGCACCGCCCAGGCCCTGGCCTACCTGGCCAACTCCCCCGCCGCGACGGCCGCCGAGGCCAAGCCGACCCCCACCCGCTCGACCGGAGGTGCCTGACCATGGCCCGCGTCCCCCTGCCCCGCCCCCGCACCGTCATCGCGCTCGCCGCCGCCGCGCTCGTCGTCCGGCACGCCCTGGGTCGCGGTGTCGAGCGGTCCCCGCTGTGGCCCATGCCCGCGCTTGAGGACCCGATATCCGGCCGCGACCGGGCCGGGCGCGACGGCGTGGCGCTGCGCATGATGATCACCGAACGGCAGGAGGCGGCCGACGGCGTGGTGCGCCTGCGGCTGAGCGGTGCCGAGTTGCCGCCCTGGCAGCCCGGCGCCCATCTGGACCTCGTGTTGCCCTCGGGGACGATCCGGCAGTACTCGCTGTGCGGCGACCCGGCCGACACCACCTCGTACACCATCGCCACCCGGCTCGTCGAGGACGGCCGGGGTGGCTCCCGGGAGGTCCACGAGCAGTTGCACGAGGGCGAGGAGGTCGAGGTGCGGGGGCCGCGGAACCGGTTCCCGCTGGTCGAGGCTCCGGCGTACGTCTTCGTCGCGGGCGGCATCGGGATCACGCCGATCCTGCCGATGCTGCGCGCCGTGGAGGCGGCCGGCGTGCCGTGGCGGTTGGTGTACGGGGGGCGTTCGCTGGCCAGCATGCCGTTCGTGGCCGAGGTCGAGAAGCTCGGCGGCCCCGAGAAGGTCAGCGTGCTGCCCGAGGACGAGCGGGGCCGGCCGGACCTGGCGGCCGTGCTGGCCGGCGCGCCCGAGGGGGCCGCGGTCTACTGCTGCGGGCCCGACGGGCTGATGGACGCCGTCGCCGAGCTGTGCGCGGCCGACCCGCCCGGCGGCGGGCTGCACATGGAGCGGTTCGCGCCGGGCGGGGCGAGGCACCGTGGCGGCGTGGACACGGCGTTCGAGGTGGAGCTGCGCCGCACCGGCACCACGGTCAGCGTCGGGCCGAAGACCAGCGTGCTGACCGCCATCCGCGAACAGGCCCTGCCCGACCTGGCGTACTCCTGCGCCCAGGGCTTCTGCGGCACCTGCCTGCAACGGGTCGTCGCCGGCGACATCGACCACCGCGACGAGTTGCTGACCGACGCGGAGCGCGACGACCAGATGCTCATCTGCGTCTCGCGGGCGTACGGGGACAAGCTCGTGCTCGACCTCTGAGCCGGTCGGGGCGGTGTGGCGGCCAACTAGGATGAGGCCATGGCCAAGAGCGCACGCCGCAGAATGGGCGTCGAGGAACGACGCGAACAGCTCATCACGGTGGCGCTCGACCTCTTCGGCAGCCGGTCCCCCGAGGACGTCTCGATCGACGAGATCGCCGAACGCGCCGGCATCTCCCGGCCGTTGGTCTACCACTACTTCCCCGGCAAGCAGAGCCTGTACGAGGCGGCGCTGCGGCGGGCCGCCGACGAGCTGAGCGCCCGCTTCGTCGAGCCGCGAGAGGGGTCGTTGGGCGAGCGGTTGCTGCGCGTCATGGGCCGCTTCTTCGACTTCGTCGAGGACCACGGGCCCGGCTTCTCGGCCCTGATGCGCGGCGGCCCGGCCGCGGCGGTCGGCGGCGGCGACGTGCCGCACGCCGCGGGCAGCGCCCGCGCGACCATCGACGACGTGCGGCAGGCGGCGTACGAGCAGATTTTGGCGCACCTGGAGGTCGAGCGGCCCTCCGCGCGGCTCGCGCTGATCGTGCGCTCGTGGGTCTCGCTGGCCGAGACCACCGCCCTGCTGTGGCTCGACGGGCGCACGGTCGCGCGCGCGGAGCTTGAGGTGCAGCTCGTGCACGACTTCGTGGCCCTCGCCGCGGTGGGCGCCGTGGCGGACCCGGAACTGGCCGACCTGGTCCGGGACCTGCTCGCCCAGGAGCCGCCGGACGGCCTCTTCGCCGACCTGCTGACACGGCTGGTCACGCTGGTGCCCGAGGCGCCCCAGGCACCCGAGGCACCCCAGGCACCTGCGGCCTCCCGGGTTCCGCAGGGCCCCCACGTCCCCCGCACCTCGCCCGTCTCACACACCCCGCGCCTCCCGCACGCTCCCCGGGCGCCCGAGGCCCCCCGGGTCTGAGAACTCCCCGTGTCCGGGCTTTCCGAGGGCTGGGATACGCGGGTCCGGGATGCCCGGGTTGTGCGGCTACGTCCCGCCTGCGGGACGGGCGGTGGCGGGTGGTCGCCGCGTGCTGGCCGGTGGGTCGCCGGCTGTTGCGCGCCGGGACGTTGATCGCCCGACGCCTGTTCGACGCTGAGTTGTCAGACACTGGGGGTAGCGTCACCCCTGTGACCACGCACGCGACACCCCCGAACCCCCTCCACATCCTGGCCGCCGACCCCACGGGACGCTCCCTGGGACTCGACTTCGACCTGCCGCCGGGCACCCTGCACCGGCTCACCCTCGACGGTCTGTGGCACGAGCCGCTGCTGTGGCGCGCCACCGAGCCGGCCACGGAGGACTCCTGGGGGCGGCTGCTGCCCGCGCTGAAGGCGGCCGGGTTGCGCCCGGTGCTGCTCGGCGGGGAGCGCGAGAGCGATGGCGACCAGCCGTGGAACGAGGAGCTGGGCCCGGACCTGGTGACCGACCCGGACGACTTCGAGGCCGGCGCGCTGCTGGCCGAGTGGTGGGCCGACAACACCGCCCCGGTGGAGGACGAGGAGGTCGCCGCGGTCGCCGACCAGCGGGGCGCCGCCGTGGTCGATGAGGGCGTCGAGCTGGCGGACGGGCTGGAGGCGGGCCCGGAGGAGGAGTTGGCGGACGGCGCGGCCGAGGGTTCCTGGCGCGCGGGCCGCGCCCCGGGCCAGCCGGCGCGCGAGGGCGGCGCGGATCTGGACGACGCCGTGGCGCTCGCTCCGTACGGCACCGCGTGGCCCGGCCTCGCGCCGGCCTGCCCGGCCGTGGTGGACCCGGACGAGCGCGCCGCCGAGGTGGCCGCCGCCCTGGTGGAGTACGACATCCTCACCGCGCCCCGGATAGCCCTGGTGCCGGCCGAGCGCAGCGCGGACGTCCTCGCGGCGATCGGCTGGCTGGGCCCGCTGAATTACGACGAGGACGCGGCCCCGTTCTCCGCCGTGCTGCGGTCCTGGGAGGACCGGTTCGGGATACGCGTGGTGGCGCTGGAGTTCGACGTGCTGCACGTGTCGGTCCCCCACCCGCCCCGCACCCTGGAGGAGGCGCTGCCGATCGCGGCCGAGCACTTCGCGTTCTGCCCGGACAACATCTGGCAGGACAGCGAGACCCTGGAGCGGTACGCGCGGGAGCACCTGGTGGGCAAGCACAACTGGTCGTTCTGGTGGGACTGACCGGGCCGTGACGGCTCTCCCCGGCCCGCGCGCGAGCAGGCCGGGGCGAGCCGTCACAGAACCCGCAACTCGCTTGCCGGGACACGGAATCGCATCGGTTGCCGCCAGGAAGGTGACACGTCGGTCCGGCAACCGCGCCGTCCCGCCAGGGCGTCTTGGGGGGCGGTAGGGTCCCGGGCGGTGCGGGAGCGCCGGAGAGTGAGGTGCGCGGAGATGACGACCATCCCCTGGGGAGGCGACCCGCCTCCACCGAGCCCACCGGGCGGCGGCCCCGTGCCGCCACAGCCGGGCCCGCCGGCCCCACCGCCCGCGCCGCCGGCCCCGCCGGTCCCGCCGCCGGGCGACCCGAACGCCCTCTCACGGCCCCGGGGTTGGCCATCGGTGCTGCGGATGTTGCGGCCCGTGCCCGCCGGCCTGTACCCGGTGTTGCTGCCCGTCCTGTTGCTGCTCTCGCCGCTGCTGGCGCTGTACTCACTCGCCCGCAGCGCCCGCCTCGCGGCCTGGCGCGTCTTCGTGCGCGGTAGCGCCCCTGCCCCGGTGCACGACCCGCGGGTGGCGCGCCTCAAGGCCCTCCGGACGTGGGCAGCGGTCGCGGTCACGATCGCGGTCGTCGTGGCCCTGGGCAACGGCCAGGACGTGGACCAGCACCTCACCGAGCAGTGGGTCACGCTCCTCCTCGCGCCCTGGCTGCTCATCGCCAGCGGACCGGTCGTCCTCGGCGTCCTCATCTGGTTGGCACCACCCGCCCGCCGCGCCACGATGCGGGCCGCGCTGCGCGGGCCGCTGCGCCAACTCGGCCTGTTCTTCGGCACGTTGGCCCTGATGCCCGCCCTGTTCTACGGCGTGGACCTGCTCAACCCCTCGCACGCGGGCGGCAACCTCGGCTTCCTGCTGGTCCTGGCGAGCCTGGCGGCGGGCGCGTGGTCGGTGTTCCTGTTCCTGTTCGCGTCGGTCACGGTGGTCCGCACCGGCTTCGGCACGGCGGCCGTGCACCCCGCGACCCCGGCCCTGTTGACCAGCATCCTGGTCTGGGAGATCGCGGCCATCGGCGGGCTGCCCAGCGGCCCGCCGGCTCTGGCGTACGTGCTGCTCGTCGGCGGCCCGGCCACGGTGACGGCCCTCTCCTGCTGGGAGATCAGCCGACTGCGCTCCCGGTACGGGGTGCGGCTGCGCGGCTGAGCCAGCTCGCGGCGGCCCGGGGCGCCCGGGGCGGGACCGACCGCCCCGGGCCCGGGCTCACACCGCCCACCACACCGCCGTGTCGGCGGGCAGTTCGCGCGTCCCCCCTTCGGCGGGGCCGAGTTCGGCGCTGGCCACCAGCACCGGGCCGGGCTCGGGCAGGCGCACGGGGGCGGAGGTCGTGTTGACCGTGCACTGCACGCCGCCCTGTGGCGCGTCGCGCCGGAAGGAGAGCACGCCGTCGGGGGCCGTCAGCCAGCGCACCGCGTCGCCCGCGCCGAGCGCCGGCTGCGCGCGGCGCACCGCGAGCGCCCGCCGGTAGAGCTCCAGCGTCGAGTGCGGGTCACCGGTCTGCGCGGCCACGCTGAGCCGCGCCCAGGCGGCCGGCTGCGGCAGCCAGCTCGGGCCGCCGGGCTCGGGGCCGAAGCCGTACGGCGGGACGTCGCCCGACCAGGGCAGCGGCACCCGGCAGCCGTCGCGCAGCCCGTCCTGGCCGTTGCCGCGGAAGAACGAGGGGTCCTGTCGTACCTCGTCGGGCAGGTCGGTGACCTCGGGCAGGCCGAGTTCCTCGCCCTGGTAGAGGTAGGCGGAGCCGGGCAGCGCCAGCATGAGCAGCGCCGCCGCCCGCGCGCGGGCGAGCCCCTGCTCCGGGCTGGCGTCGGCGAACCGGGTGGCGTGCCGCACCACGTCGTGGTTGGACAGCACCCAGGTGGTGGGCGCGCCGACCGGGCGCATGGCGGCCAGCGACGCGTCGATGACCGAGCGCAGCGCGGCGGCGTCCCAACCGGTGGTGAGGTAGTGGAAGTTGAACGCCTGGTGCAGCTCGTCGGGGCGCAGGTAGCGCGCGGTGCGCTCGGCGCTGGGGGTCCACGCCTCGGCGACGCCGATGCGCTGCCCGGGGTACTCGTCGAGGACCTTGCGCCAGCTCCGGTAGATCGCGTGGACCCCGTCCTGGTCGAAGAAGGGCAGCGGCTGGTTGCCGAGCAGCTTGAGCTGCCCGGTCTGGCCCATGTCGGGCAGCCCGGCGGCCTTGACCAGGCCGTGCGCGACGTCGATGCGGAAGCCGTCGATGCCGAGGTCGAGCCAGAATCGCAGGATGGTGCGGAACTCGTCGTGGACGGCGGGGTGGTCCCAGTTGAAGTCGGGCTGCTGCGGCGCGAACAGGTGCAGGTACCACTCGCCCGGGGTGCCGTCGGGGTTGGTGGTGCGGGTCCAGGCGGGCCCGCCGAAGATGGACTCCCAGTCGTTGGGCGGCAGTTGTCCGTCCGCCCCCTTGCCGGTCCGGAAGTGGAAGCGGTCCCGCAGCGCGGAGCCCGGCCCCTCACGCAGCGCCCGCCGGAACCAGGCGTGCTGGTCGGAGCAGTGGTTGGGCACCAGGTCCACGATCACCCGCAGCCCGAGCCGGTGGGCCTCGTCGATGACGGCCTCGGCGTCGGCCAGGGTGCCGAACATGGGGTCGATGGCGCGGTAGTCCGCCACGTCGTAGCCGGCGTCGGCCTGCGGTGAGGCGTAGCAGGGGCTGAGCCAGACGGCGTCGACGCCGAGGTCGCGCAGGTGGGGCAGGCGGTGGCGGACCCCGGCCAGGTCGCCCATGCCGTCGCCGTCGGCGTCGGCGAAGCTGCGCGGATAGACCTGGTAGATGACGGCTTCGCGCCACCATTCGGAGTGCCGCGCGCCGGCCGCGACGCGGGGTTCGGCGGCGCGGGGTTCGCCGGCGGTGTGGTCCTCGGCGCGATGGGCGGCGGCGGGGCGGTGGTCGGCGCGAGGCGCCGCCGCGCCGGCGGGGGCGGGGGCGGTCGGGGTGGTTGCGGGGTGGTCCGTCGGAGCCGTGCCGGTGGGGGCGGCGAGGTGCTCTGTCATGTCATCCCTGGGGTGCTCGGATACGGAGCGGCGGCGCCGGCCCACGGGCCGGTGCGGCGCCACGGTGGGGCGCGGCGGGGGCGTGGTCGCTCGCCGGTCGGCGGCGGGCCACGGCGGGCTGGCTGGGTTGCCGAGGAACGTAACAGGGTTGCAAGGACACGGAAAGAGCTTGCGAAGTTTTCCACCGCGCCCCCCGAACACCGCCCCCACGCGCCGGCCCGCCAGCCGCCATACGCCCTTGACAGCCAGCTCACCGAGGATCTTCGGCAGATCCCCCACTGTCGCGCCGCGCCTACCAGCGACTGCAAGCTCTTGCAATGACGGTGTCCTCCTCCGCCGCGCGCCGCTCCCCCGAGGCCCGGCCGCAGTCGCGCGCGGGCGGTGGCCGGGCCCGTATCGGCCGCGGTGGGCAGGGCGGCGGGTGACCGGTAGGGTCCCACTCCATGACCGCACGGCTCGCCGACATCGCAGCCCAGGCGGGGGTCAGTGAAGCCACCGTGAGCCGGGTGCTGAACGAGAAGCCCGGCGTGGCCGCGGCCACTCGCGCCTCCGTACTCGCCGCGCTCGACGCGCTCGGCTACGAACGCCCCCTGCGCCTGCGCCGGCGCGGCACCGGGCTCGTCGGGCTGATCACGCCCGAGCTGGAGAACCCGATCTTCCCCGCCCTCGCCCAGGTCATCGGGCAGGCCCTGACCCGGCAGGGGTACGCGCCGGTGCTGGCCACCCAGACGCCGGGCGGCCCGACCGAGGACGAGCTGACCGAGATGCTGGTCGACCGGGGCGTGGCCGGCATCATCGTGGTTTCCGGGCTGCACGCGGACACCACCGCCGACGTGCGCCGCTACGCGCGCCTACGCGCCGCCGGCATGCCCTTCGTGCTGGTGGACGGCTACGCGCCCCAGGTGCGCGCGCCCTTCATCTCGCCCGACGACCGGGCCGCGATGGAGCTGGCCGTCACCCACTTGGCCGCGCTCGGGCACCACCGGATCGGCCTCGCGCTCGGCCCCGCGCGGTTCGTACCGGTCCAGCGCAAGATCGAGGGGTTCCAGCGCGGCATGCGGCAGCGGCTCGGCGTCGCGCCCGAGGCGTGCGCGGAGCTGATCGAGCACTCGCTCTACACCCTGGAGGGCGGCCGGGCGGCCGGCGGCGCGCTGCTCGAGCGGGGCTGTACGGCGGTGGTGTGCGCGAGCGACACGATGGCCCTCGGCGCGGTGCGGGCCGCCCGCGAGCGCGGCCTGCGGGTGCCACGGGACGTGTCCGTCATCGGCTTCGACGACTCGCCCCTGATCGCCTTCACCGACCCGCCGCTGACCACGGTGCGCAAGCCCGTACGCGCCATGGGCCAGGCGGCGGTGCGGGCCCTGCTGGAGGAGATCGGCGGGGCGCACTCGGCGGACGCGGCGAACGCCGCCTCGGCCCCGCTGTACAGCGAGTTCGTGTTCCTGCCCGAGTTGGTCGTACGGGAGTCAACCGCTTCCGCGCCGGGCGTCTCACCGGCCGCCCCCGCGCGCCCCGCCCAGGGGGCGTGAGGGGCGGATGTCCGCCCCTCGGGTGAGGCGGATACCCGACCTGCGGGTGATCTGCCGAGCAGACAAGTCTGGCAGACTGTTCTTCTATGGGTGAAGCGATTTCGAGGACTCCGGAACACCGGACGGCAGCTCTCCCGCCACCCATCGAGGAGCGCGCGGAAGAGGCCGGTCCGCCGGTCGCGCGCACCCGTCTGGCCCGGCTCCGCGCGCCCCGCAGGCCCCGGCTGTGGTTCGAGATCCTGCTCATCGCGGTGAGCTACTGGACGTACTCGCTGATCCGCAACGCGGTGCCGGCGCACAAGGACACCGCGCTGCGCAACGCCCACTGGATCTGGGACGCCGAACAGTCCCTCGGGCTGGCCGTCGAGCGCGGCGTGAACCACGGCGTCGACTCGGTCACCTGGCTGATCGTCGGCATGAACTACTACTACGCGACGCTCCACTTCGTGGTGACGATCGGCGTCCTGGTGTGGCTCTACCGCTGGCATCCCGGGCGGTACGCGGCGATCCGCCTGGTGCTGTTCGCCACCACCGGCGTGGCCCTGGTCGGCTTCTTCTTCTTCCCGCTGGCCCCGCCCCGGCTGATGCCGGACATGGACTTCATCGACACCGTTCTGGTCCACCACACCTGGGGCTCGCTGGCCTCGGGGAATCTGGCCGAGGTGTCCAACCAGTACGCGGCCATGCCCTCGATGCACATCGGCTGGTCGACCTGGTGCGGGATCACCATCGCCGCGCTGGCCCGGCCGCGCTGGGTCAAGACGCTCGGCGTGCTGTATCCGGTGGCCACGCTGGTGGTGATCGTCGCCACCGCCAACCACTTCTGGCTCGACGCCGTCGGCGGTCTGATCTGCCTGTCGTTCGGCTTCGCGGTCGCCGCGCTGTGGTACGCGGCCTCGCCGTACCGGCTGCCGCGGCACATCGTGAGCCCCGTCGCGCGGCGCTCCGTCCCCGCCCGGACCGCCCAGGCACCGGCGGCCACCAGCCAGCCCGCGCAGGCACCGGCCGGGGCCGAGTCGAGCCCCGTGCCCCCGGCCGATTCGGAGCGGCGCGGGCCGTCACCCGCCCCGAGGGCCGCCGCGGCGCCGGCGACCCCGCTGACGTCGGGCCCGGCGGAGGCTGCCGAAGCGGCCCCCGCCCCGGGCGACGGGTCGGCGGCCGACCGCTCCGGCACCGCGGCCCGCCGCTCCTGACCGCCGACCGCTCCAGCGCCCCGGCTCGCCCCTCCTGACCGGCCGACCAGCGCGCTCCGGCCGGGTCGTCCTTCTCTGCTGGCCGGCCCGTGGCCGGCCCACCGGCGGGTCGGGGCGTCGTGGGTCAACCCGGGTAGTCGTAGAACAGCCGCTCCATCACCCCACGGGCGCGCCGGGTCGTGCGGCGGTAGTCGTCCACCATCTCGCCGACGTGTCCCGGCTCGTAGCCGAGGTAACGGCCGACGGCGGCCAGCTCGCGGCCGTCGGCGGGGAAGGTGTCGCCCGGCCGGCCGCGTACCAGCATCACCGCGTTCCGCACCCGGGTGGCCAGCACCCACGCCTCGTCCAGGGTCTGCGCGTCGTCGGTGTCGATCAGGCCGATGGCGTGCGCGGCGGCCAGCGCGGGCCGGGTGCGGGTGGTGCGCAGCCCGGGCTCCGCCCAGGCGTGCCGCAACTGCAGGAGCTGCACGGTCCACTCCACGTCGGACAGGCCGCCACGGCCGAGCTTGGTGTGGGTGGTGGGGTCGGCGCCGCGCGGCAGCCGCTCGGTCTCCATCCGCGCCTTGAGCCGGCGGATCTCCCGTACGGCGTCCTCGCCGAGGCCGTCGACGGGGTACCGCAGCGGGTCGATCAGCTCGATGAACCGCTCCCCCAGGTCGGCGTCGCCCGCGACCGGCTCCGCCCGCAGCAGCGCCTGGCTCTCCCACACCTTCGCCCAGCGCCGGTAGTACGCGGCGTACGAGGCGAGGGTGCGCACCAGCGGTCCCGACTTGCCCTCCGGGCGCAGGTCGGCGTCGATGAGCAGGGGCGGGTCGGCGGTGGGGAGCTGGAGCAGCCGGCGCATCTCGTTGGCGACGGCGAACGCGGCTTTGGCCGCCTCCTGCTCGTCGACGCCGGGGCGCGGCTCGTGGACGAAGAGCACGTCCGCGTCGGAGCCGTAGTTCAGCTCGTGGCCGCCGAAGCGGCCCATGCCGATGACCGCGAACCGGGTGGGCAGGGTCTCGCCCCAGGTGTCGCGCACGGCCGCGCGCAGCGCGCCGGCGATGGTGGCCGCGTTGAGGTCGGAGAGGGCGGCGCCGACGGCGTCGGCCGCGGCGCCCGCGTCCAGCCCGGCCGGTGGTTCGCCGCCGGCCGCCGCGCCGGCGCCGTGCGCCGCCGGCTCGCCCGAGCCGCCGCGCGCCGACAGCGACCCGGTCGCGGCGGCGGGCCCCGTCCCCCCGGTGCCGCCCCCGGCCGCGGCCCCCGCCGCCGCCGTGGTGCCGCCGGCGTACCCGGGGTGGCCCGGGTGCTCGTGGTAGGGGGCGAAGGCGCCGATGAGGTCGGCCGCCGCGGTACGGAACAGCTCGCGCCGGCGCACTCCGCGCGCCGCCGCGACCGCCTGTTCGGGCCCGTCGGCGCGGCTGACGGCGGCGAGCACCTCCTGTTCCAGGTGGGCCCGGGTGCGCGGGCGCAGCCCCTGCGGGTCGCCGAGCAGCGCGACCGCCTCGGGGGCGCGTAGCAGCAGGTCGGGGGCGAGCCGGCCGGCGGACAGGACGCGGGCCAGGTTCTCGGCCGCGGCGCCCTCGTCCCGCAGCAGCCGCAGGTACCAGGGCGTCTTGCCGAGCGCGTCGGAGACCTTGCGGAAGCCCAGCAGGCCCGCGTCCGGGTCGGCGGAGTCGGCGAACCAGCCGAGCAGCACCGGCAGCAGGGTGCGCTGGATGGCGGCCTTGCGGGTGACGCCCGAGGCCAGCGCCTCCAGGTGGCGCAGCGCGCCGACCGGGTCGGCGTACCCCAGCGCTTCCAGGCGCTGCCCCGCGGCCTTGGTGCTCAGCCGGGTCTCGCCCGGTTCGAGCTGGGCGACGGCGTCGAGCAGCGGTCGGTAGAACAGCTTCTCGTGCAGCCGGCGCACCTCGCGCGCGTGCCGCTTCCACTCCTGTCGCAGCCGGGTCACCGGCTCGGTGCGCGGCCAGTCGAAGGGTCGCGACAGCGAGCGGCCGAGGCGCCGCAGGTCGGCCTCGTCCTCGGGGACCAGGTGGGTGCGGCGCAGCTTGTAGAGCTGGATGTGGTGCTCCATGGTGCGCAGGAAGCGGTACGCGTCGTCGAGCGCGGCGGCGTCCGCGCGCCCCACGTAGCCGCCGGCGGCCAGCGCGGCGAGGGCGTCCAGCGTGCTGCCGCTGCGCAGCGAGGCGTCGCTGCGGCCGTGCACGAGTTGCAGCAACTGCACCGCGAACTCGACGTCCCGCAGGCCGCCCGGGCCCAGCTTGATCTCCCGGTCCACCTGGGCCGCCGGGATGTTCTCCACGACCCGGCGGCGCATCTGCTGGACGTCGGCGACGAAGTTCTCGCGCTCGGCGGCCTGCCACACGAGCGGGGCCAGCGCGTCCACGTACGCCTGCCCGAGCGCGGCGTCCCCGGCCACCGGGCGGGCCTTGAGCAGCGCCTGGAACTCCCAGGTCTTGGCCCACCGCTGGTAGTAGGCGAGGTGGCTGGCGAGGGTGCGTACCAGGGGGCCGTTGCGGCCCTCCGGGCGCAGGTTGGCGTCCACCGGCCAGATGGTGCCCTCGGCGGTGACGTCGCCGCAGATGCGCACCAGGTGGGCGGCGAGCCGGGTGGCGGCGCGCAGCGCGGCTGACTCGTCGTCGGTCCCCGCGCCGGAGCGCCGGGGTTCGGGGGCCGCCGGGTCGCCGGGCGCGTCGGGGCGCGCGGTGGCGGGGCGGTGCGGCGCCTCGGCCACGAAGATGACGTCCACGTCGGAGACGTAGTTCAGCTCGCGCCCGCCGCACTTGCCCATCCCGATCACGGCCAGCCGGCACGCGGCGGCGTCCTCGGGCGCCTCCTCGGCGGCGATCCGCAGGGCGGTACGGAGGGTCGCGGTGGCCAGGTCGGCGAGTTCGGCCGCGGTCTGCGCCACGCCGGTGGTGCCGCACACGTCGCGGGCCGCTATGCCGAGCAGGCACCTGCGGTAGGCGGCGCGGAGCGCGTCGGGCTTGCTCAGCTCGCCCGCCGGGTCGCCCCACACGCCGTGCGTCAGGGCCTGCTCGAACTCGGGGATGCTCGGATGCAGGTCGGCGGATTCGTAGGTGGCCAGCGAGCGCCAGTCGTCGGGGTGCCGGGCGAGGTGGTCGCCGAGCGCCTCGGACGCGCCGAGCACCCCGAGCAGCCGGTCGCGCAGCGGCTTGGCCGTGGTGACCGTGGTGAGCAGCGTCTGCCGCTCGTCCTCCGGCAGCGCCTCCGCCAGCCGCACCAGGCCCATCAGGGCCAGGTTGGGGTCGGCGGTGGCGCCCAGCGCGTCGAGCAGCACCGGATCGGCCCGCACGGCGGCGAGCCCCGGTGCGTCGAGCAGCCGCTCGGCCGCCGCGGGGTCGGTGAATCCATAGCGCAGCAGCCGGCCGAACCGGCTGTCCCGTCGCCCTTGCAGCACGGCGTACCCGCCTTTCCGCGCGGTCGTCACCCGGTGCCGGCGCCTACGGCGCGGCGCCCTGGCCACGACCGCTCGCCCTGGTCCGCGAGGGAGCTTAGTACCTGCCCAGCGGGGACCCACCGGCACGGGCGGCCGTGTCCACTGTGCCCTATACCCGCACGGCACGGAGTGCCGCGGGCCGGAGACCGACTGCCTCCGGCCCGCGCGCGCGGGGGGTGGGGACGGGGACGGCGTGCGGGGCGGCACGCGGGGCGGCGTGCCCGGGACGTGGTCGCGGGGCATGCGTGACGTGCGTGACCTGCGGTGCCTGTGGGGGTGAACGGGGCGGGCCGGGAGGCTCGGTGCGCCGTACGCGACTGCCCCGCGCGGCTGCCCTGCGCGGCTGCCCTACACCGGCTGCCGTACGCGGTACGTCGAGCCGCCGCTCAGGGGGACGGTGGCGCGGCCGGGCCGCCGGGGCGCGGGGCGGACCGCGGCAGCCGGTGTCGCCGCGTCAGCCGGTGAGGAGTTCCACCTCCCGCTGGACCACGTCGAAGAACGGCACGTCGTCGGAGTTGCCGAGGATGACGCCGACCCAGCCGGTGTCGGGATAGATGTTCCAACTGGCGAAGCTGCCGGGGTTGACGCCGGCGCGGCCGTTCACCCACTGCCCGTTGGTGAGGCTGACCGGCATCATGTAGGTCCCGAAGGCCGCGTCCGCGGGGACGGACCTGTGGGCCTCGCGGGCCAGGCCGCCGCCCTGGGGGGCGAGGGGGACCTTGGGGCCGAAGAACAGTTCGGCGTAGTGCCGGTCGAGGAGCGTGCCGTCGCGCAGCCCGTGCGCGAAGCGGACCAGGTCCGGCGCGGTGGCGAAGCCGCCGTCGCCGGGGAAGTCGATGAAGCCGCGCGCCGGGTTCTTGCCCAACTGGTACGGGTCAGGGCTGCCCTTGTCCAGGTTGCGGACGGCGTCCACCAGGCTGCCGTCCGCCACCCGCATGTACGAGTGCGCGATGTGCTTGTCGGTCAGCCACTGCGGCCGGGTGTAGAACGCGGTGCCGGTCATGCCGCACCGCCGGAAGACGTTCTCCTCGACGTAGTCCCAGTACGTCGTGCCCGACACGGCCTCGACGATCAGCGCGGGGATGGCGACCTCGGCGCCGGCGTGGTCGGTGGGCGTGCCGGGGGCGGACACCAGCTTGGCCTGGCGGGCCCACCGCTCGTAGTACTCGCGCACCTCGTCCCTGCTCTGGAAGATCCGCTCCAGGTCCTCCTCCGGGGTGTTCAACCCCGAGGTGCCGGAGAGCAGATGGTGGATGGTCACCTGCTCGGCGATCTCCTTGGGGAAGCCCGTCAGGTGCGCGCCCACCGGGTCCGAGAGGCGTAGCTTGCCCTGTTGCGCGAGTTGCAGGATGGCCACCGCGCCGAACGGCTTGCCCGCCGACGAGAGGTTGAACGCGACCCCCTCGTGGTTGCGCACGCCCTTCTCCTTGTCGGCCATGCCGTAGCTACGCGAGAGCACCGTGCGGCCCCGGTGCGACAGCAGCACCACGCCGGAGAACTTGTCCTCGGCGGCCAGCTTCGCCACATACCGGTCGTAGGCCCCGCCGGGCCTGGCGTCCGGCGGAATGGCGTCGGGGTCGGTCGCGGCCGGGGCGGCGTGGCCGGGTCGGGCACCAACTAACTGCGCGCCGCCCGCCGCCACCCCGGCGGCCGTCAACCCGCCCCATCCGAGCAGCTTCCGCCGGTCGATGCCGCGCACGCCGCGTACGGAATCCGAGTCCATGATCACGTTCCATTCCTGATCGTCGGACCGCTCACAGGTGCGCGGCGGTCCACGCGCCCATCGAAGCCGGCGACGCATATCGCAGGCGTATGCGTTTTTCGGTACGCCCGCCACCCGTCGCGAGCCGGGGGCGTCGAGGAACGTGCGGAACGGAGGGAACGGAGGGAGCAGAGGGGGCAGAGGGGGCAGAGGGGATCGCGCGCCGGCCGAAGGGCGACCCACCGCCCGGAGGGCCGGCCCGACCAGCCCCTACAACACCGGCAGCCGGTTGCGCAGTGGGAAGGCGGTCACCTCGGAGCGGTACGTCACCCAGTCCTGCTTCCTGCCGCGCGGGAAGGAAGACCCGAGCCGACCGAGGTCCCCGACCGTGCCGGCCGGGGACCTCGACACCATCGACTGATGGATCTCCTGACGCGCGTCTGACTCAGAGACGATCATTCGGGTGCGCGCCACCAGCCCCTGTGCCGCGCCGGGTTCCCGTGTCGTGTGTCTTGTTCCGACGCGGGATGAGGCCGAGCAGACCCAGAAGGCCGGCGAGACCCCAAAGGCCCCAGCCTCCGTTGTCGTCGTCCTTGTTGTCATCACCCTGCGCTTGACTCTGGGTGGCCTGCACGGTGGCTGCCTGGGCCACCACCGGTGTCTGCGCTTCCGCGGTGACCGCAGCGGGTCCCGCAAGGAGAGCGGCGGTCAGGAGAGCACCGATAGTCATGCGACGCATAGTTCCTCCTCGGATAACCCAAAAGGTGGGCCTTGCTCCCCATAGGAACGGTTCCGGAGAGGCGCGCAACTCCGGCAGGCGCGACAACTCCCGCCGAAGGGCGGTGGGGCCCCTCTCCCGGGCGCTACGCCCAGTAGGGGCCATACGGCCGAACGGGTGACCTGGTGGAGTGCCCTCGTCCACCACGCGCCCCACCCCACGCACGCCCCAACGTGCCCGCGGTCGGCAACGCACTGGGGTCACCCTGCGGGCCTGTACCCACCTGCTTGCGAGCGGTGAGGGGCGGGCCCGCGTCGCCATGGACAGGGTGCGCCGGGGGCGTTCGTCCGGGCGTGACGGCCCCTGGACGGCCCAGAACTGGTCATGACTGCGGGCGGGCCGCCTCCGCCGAGCGGGACGGCCCGCCCGCTTGGCGTTCCCTGTGCCGCTGACCAGCCCTACAACACCGGGAGCAGGTTGCGCAGTTCGAAGGCGGTCACCTCGGAGCGGTACTCCTCCCACTCCTGCTTCTTGTTGCGCAGGAAGAAGTCGAAGACGTGCTCGCCCAGCGTCTCGGCGACCAGTTCGCTGCGCTCCATGAGGGCGATCGCCTCGCCCAGGTTCTGCGGCAGCGGTTCGATGCCCATGGCGCGCCGCTCGGAGTCGGAGAGCGCCCACACGTCGTCGTCGGCACCGGCCGGCAGCTCGTAGCCCTCCTCGATGCCCTTGAGGCCGGCGGCGAGCAGCACCGCGTACGTCAGATAGGGGTTGGCGCCGGAGTCGATGGAGCGGACCTCGACGCGCGTGGAGCCGGTCTTGCCCGGCTTGTACATCGGCACCCGGATGAGCGCGGAGCGGTTGTTGTGGCCCCAGCAGATGTACGAGGGGGCCTCGCCGCCGGCGCCGGCGGTGCGCTGGGAGCCGCCCCAGATGCGCTTGTAGGAGTTGACCCACTGGTTGGTGACGGCGGAGGTCTCCGCGGCGTGCCGGAGCAGCCCGGCGATGAAGGAGCGGCCCACCTTGGAGAGTTGGTACTCGGCGCCGGACTCGTGGAAGGCGTTGCGGTCGCCCTCGAAGAGGGAGAGGTGGGTGTGCATGCCGGAGCCGGGGTACTCCGAGAACGGCTTGGGCATGAACGTGGCCTGCACGCCCTGTTCCAGCGCGACCTGCTTCATCACGAGGCGGAAGGTCATGACGTTGTCGGCGGTGGACAGCGCGTCGGCGTAGCGAAGGTCGATCTCCTGCTGGCCCGGCGCGCCCTCGTGGTGGGAGAACTCGACCGAGATGCCCATGGATTCGAGCATGGTGATCGCCTGGCGGCGGAAGTCCATGCCGACGTTCTGCGGGGTGTGGTCGAAGTAGCCGGAGGAGTCGGCGGGCACCGGGCGGGTGCCGTCGACGGGCTTGTTCTTCAGCAGGAAGAACTCGATCTCGGGGTGGGTGTAGAAGGTGAAGCCGAGGTCGGAGGTCTTGGCGAGGATGCGCTTGAGGACGTAGCGCGGGTCGGCGTAGGACGGGGAGCCGTCCGGCATCAGGATGTCGCAGAACATGCGCGCGGTGCCGGGGGCCTCGGCGCGCCAGGGCAGGATCTGGAAGGTGGCCGGATCTGGCTTCGCGATCATGTCCGACTCGTAGACCCGGGCGAAGCCCTCGATGGCGGAGCCGTCGAAGCCGATGCCCTCGTCAAACGCCTGCTCCAACTCGGCGGGAGCGACCGCGACGGACTTGAGGAAGCCGAGCACATCGGTGAACCACAGCCGTACGAAGCGGATGTCGCGCTCTTCGAGCGTGCGGAGCACGAACTCCTGCTGCTTATCCATAGTACCTATCCTCGCAGGTCAGACGGCTGCTCTGGGGTGCTTGGCAGATCCGGTGACACCTCAGTATCACGCCACCGGGTTTCCGTTGAGTTTCGCATCCGTGCCGGTGCTTCGCGCCGGCGCGTGCGCGTTGGCGTGGGACCGGGCCCGCGCCCGGCGGGCCGGCCCCCTCTCACGTCGCGCGCGGGTGCCCGGCGCGGGCCGGAACACGCCCGCGGAACTCTTTCGCGCTCAACTCTTCCCTGCGTGAGGTGACGTGTGAAATTTTACATGGCACACGCCCTGTACGTGTTCATGACACGACGACGGTGCGGCGTCCCGTGCGCCCCGCGCACGGCCACTCCACCCCCACAGGAGGCATCTGCGATGAGAAGGACCCCGGTGCGACGGCGCACCGGCCCACTGGCGGCCCTGGCCCTGTCCCTGTGCCTCGGCGGCGGGCTGCTCGCCGCCCCGAGCCAGGCGGCCCCCGCCGCCGCACCCCCCACGCCCAGCGCCGCGCCCACCACCGCGCAGGGCCCGGACGGCGCGGGGCCGCTCGGGCCGGCGCCGTCCGCCGCGCGGCCCGTCGAGGCCGAGCACGTACGCGACGCGCGCACCCCGCTCGACCAGCGCCCGCCCCTGTCGGCCGACCGGGACGCGCTGCGGCGGGACTACGACGTGTCCGCCACGCTCGACACGCTCTCCCCCGAGCAGCGCCGCCCCTCGGCGCGCGGGAGGGCGCGCGCGGCGTGCGACGTCGGCGACTTCACCGGCAACACGGGCGCGGCCCTGGTCGAGAAGGTCAGGGGCGCGGCCCCGGACTGCGTCAACACCCTCTTCAACCTCACCGGCGCCGACGCGCGCGGCGCCTTCCGCGAGGAGCAGATGGTCACCGTGGCCGACGCGCTGCGCGCCGGCTCCGCCGACTACCCGGGCGACGGCTCGACCGGCATGCCGCAGATCGTGCTGTTCCTGCGGGCCGGGTACTTCGTCCACTGGTACAACCCGGACGACGTCGGTGAGTACGGGCCGGCGCTGCGCGCGGCGATCCAGGGCGGCCTCGACGCGTTCTTCGACTCCGCGCACGCGGGCGACGTCACGGACGCCAACGGCGAGACCCTGGCCGAGGCCGTCACCCTGATCGACAGCGCCGAGGAGAACGCCCGCTACCTGCCGGTGGTCAAGCGGCTGTTGGAGGGGTACGACGCCTCGTACGACGACTCCTGGTGGATGCTCAACGCGGTCAACAACGTGTACACCGTGCTCTTCCGTGGTCACCAGGTGCCCGAGTTCGTGAGCGCCGTCGAGCAGGACCCGAGCATCCTGCGCACGCTTTCCGACTTCGCCGAGCAACACCTGGACCTGCTCGGCGGCGAGCAGAGCTATCTGACCTCGAACGCCGGGCGCGAACTCGGCCGCTTCCTCCAGCACGCCACGCTGCGGCCCGAGGTCACCCCGCTGGCCAGAGGGCTGCTCCAGCGCAGTGAGATCACCGGCCGCACGGCCCCGCTGTGGGTCGGCGTCGCCGAGATGACCGCCGCGTACGACGGGGCCAACTGCGCCACGTACGGCACCTGTGACCTGCCCGAGCGGCTGACCGATGCGGCGCTGCCGGTGCGGCACGCGTGCGGGCCGAGCATCGACATCCGCGCCCAGGAGATCAACGCGGAGCAGTTGGCCGCCACCTGCGCCAGCCTGACCAGCCAGGACGCCTTCTTCCACGACATCGCGCGGGACAACGGCCCGGTCGCCGACGACCACAACGAGACCATCGAGGTCACCGCCTTCGACTCCAGCACCGACTACCAGACGTACGCCGGCGCCATCTTCGGCATCGACACCAACAACGGCGGCATGTACCTCGAGGGCGACCCGTCGGTGGAGGGCAACAAGCCACGGTTCATCGCCTACGAGGCGGAGTGGCTGCGGCCCGACTTCGCGATCTGGAACCTCAACCACGAGTACACCCACTACCTCGACGGCCGGTTCAACCTGCACGGCGACTTCGCGGCCGGGGTCAGCACGCCGACCGTGTGGTGGATCGAGGGCTTCGCCGAGTACGTCTCGTACTCCTACCGCGACCTGCCCTACGAGGAGGCCGCCGCCGAGGCCGGCAAGCACACCTACCCGCTGAGCACGCTCTTCGACACCACGTACGAGAACGCCGACACCACCCGCGTCTACCGCTGGGGCTACCTCGCCGTGCGCTACCTGCTCGAACGCCACCGCGACGACGTGGACACGGTGCTCGGGCACTACCGCGCGGGCGACTGGCAGGCCGCGCGGCAGCACCTCACGCGGACCATCGGCAGCGACTACGACGCCGACTGGGACGCCTGGTTGACCGAGTGCGCGGCCGGCGGCTGCGCCAGGACGGCCTGACGCACGCCCCGCGGGGCCCGGCCACCCACGGCCGGCCTCGCCGCCACGCCCCGCCGCCCCCGGCCCGGACCCCACCCGGGCCGGGGGCGGCGGCCCCTCACGCCATGGGTGCTACCGGTTGGGCCGAAGGCTTGATGACATGTGAAGTTATACTCTCCGGGCCGAACCTAGGACGGAGGCCCACGTGGCTGACCTGCGGCAACGCAACCTGATCTTGGTCCAGGAGCGGCTGCGCGACCAGGTGGCGAACGCCCTGCGCGCCGCCATGATCGCCGGCGAACTCCAGGCCGGAACCGTGTACTCCGCCCCGGCGCTCGCCGCCGAACTGGGCGTCTCGGCGACGCCGGTCCGCGAGGCCATGCTCGCCCTGGCCCGCGAGGGCATGGTGGAGCCGGTCCGCAACAAGGGCTTTCGGATCACCGAGTTGTCCGACCGCGACCTCGACGAGTACAGCGAGATCCGCGAGTTGATCGAGGTGCCCACCATCGGGCGGGTGACCCGCACAGTCTCCGTGGAGGACCTGGAGTCGATGCGCCCGGTGGCCCAGGAGATCGTGGCCGCCGCCGGCCGGCACGACCTGATCGGCTACCTGGAGGCGGACCGCAGGTTCCACCTCCAGCTCGTGGGCCTGGCCGGCAACGCCCGCCTGGTGGAGGTCGTCGGCGACCTGCGCAAGCGGGCCCGGCTGTTCGGCCTCGCCCGGCTCGACCGCAACGGGGAGCTGATCGCCTCGGCCGAGGAGCACCTGGAACTCCTCGACCTGATGATCGCGGGCGACGCCACGGGCGCCCAGGAGTGCATGCGCCGCCACCTGGGCCACGTCCGCTCGCTGTGGTCCTCACCGGTCAAGGGCGAGGACGGGGACGGGGACGAGCACGGGAACGGGGACGGAGACAGGGGCGGGGCGGAGTAGGCGCGCGGCGCGGGCGGCGTACGCGGGTGCACGGCGTACACGGGTGCGCGCGGCGGGCGGGCGGCGGTGCGCGGCCCGCGACCCAGCCTTCTGCGGTCATACCCCACGGGGGTAAGCTGGCCCGCGATGACCGTACGGGAGCGCGCGGCGCCGAACCAGCAGCGAGGCGGCACCGCCTGGGGTGCCCGGCTGTTGCTGTTCACGGCCCTGCTGTTCGGCATCGTCACCATGCACACGCTCGGCCATCCCACGGAGCACGGCGGTACGGCCGGACACGCGCGGTCGAGCGGGGTGGCGCCCGGCCACCCGCCGATGGCTGACGCCCCGCCAGCCGGCCCACCGCCGGCCGCTCCCGCCCCGGCCGCCCACGCCGCCGACCACCCCACCCTCACCTCGCACGACGCCCTCACCTCGGAGGACGCTCTCACCTCGGACGACGTCCGTGCCTCACACGACATCCTCGCGTCAGGTGACGCGGTCGGCCTCGGCGATCCGCGTCAGCTCGGTGATCCGCGTCAGTTCGGCGCGCCCGGGCACGGCGGGATGGACCCGCTGTCGGTCTGCCTCGCGGTGCTCGCGGCGTGGTCCGTCGTACTGCTGCTGAGCGCGGCTGCCCGACGCCGGGCCAGTGCCCGCGTGGCCCGGCTCGGCACCGCGTACGCCCCCGCGCCGTGGCCCGCTCCGCCGCCCCGCCCCGCGCCCCCGACACGCACCACGGTGCTGCGCCTGTAGGACGGCCCGCGCCGCTCCCCCACCACCTCGCAGCGAACCCGCTCGACCGACCCGGCACACGTGTGCCCGGGCGTCGGCCGGGTGCCGCGCGGTGCCCGCGAGCGGCGGCCGAGCCCACCCTTACGCGTCGACACCGATCGAGGTGCTTTCGTCATGCGCACAACCTCCCGGCGTGCCCTGTTGGCCGCCACCACCGCGCTGGCCGGCGGCGGCCTGCTCGCCGCCTGTTCCTCCGACTCCGACTCGGGTTCCCCTTCGGGTTCCGGTTCGCACGGCGGCCACGGCAAGGACGCCACCCCCGGCGACTACGTCGCCCCCGACGACCCCGCGGTCGCCGCCGCCGAGCGCCGGCGCCGCCCGGGCCCGGTACGTGAGGTGAGCCTGACCGCCGCCCGCGCCCGGCTCGACCTGGGCGGCGGGGTGAGCGTCGACTCGTGGGCGTACGACGGCCAGTTGCCGGGGCGCGAGCTGCGGATCACCGCGGGCGACACGCTCGCCCTCACCCTCGCCAACCACCTGCCGCAGGCCACCTCGCTGCACTGGCACGGCCTCGCGCTGCGCAACGACATGGACGGCGTGCCCGGCCTCACCCAGCGCCCGGTGCGAGCCGGTGCCTCGCACACCTACCGGTTCGCGGTGCCGCACCCCGGCACGTACTGGTTCCACCCGCACACCGGCGTGCAACAGGACCGTGGCCTGTACGCGCCGCTCATCGTCGAGGACCCCAAGGAGCCGCTCGCGTACGACAGGGAGTGGGTCGTGGTGCTCGACGACTGGGTGGACGGCGTCCAGGGCAGCACCCCGGACGCGGTGCTCGCCGAACTCAGCTCGGGCATGGGCCACGGGGACGCGGGCGCCGGCGGCCACGGCGGGATGGACCACGGGGAGATGGACCACGGGGGCGCGAGCCCCAGCGGTACGCCGACGGGGCCGGCGCGCTCCGGGCCGCCCCGGATGATGATGGGCGCGACCAGCAAGCTCCTGGGCGGCGACGCGGGCGACGTGGCGTACCCGTACTACCTGGTCAACGGGCGTACGGCCAAGGACCCGCACACTTTCAGGGCGCGCCCCGGGGACCGGGTGCGCATCCGGCTCGTCAACGCGGGCGGGGACACCGCCTTCCGGGTGGCGCTCGGCGGGCACACCATGACCGTCACGCACACCGACGGCTTCCCCGTCGAGCACGCGCGCACGGACGCGCTGCTGCTGGGCATGGGCGAGCGCTACGACGTGCTGGTCACGGTGGGCGACGGGGTGTTCCCGCTGACCGCCGTGGCCGAGGGGAAGCGGCAGGCCGCGCTCGCCGTGCTGCGCACCGGCGGCGGCGCCGCGCCGGCCGCGGACGTCCGCCCGCGCGAGCTGACCGGCACGCTGCTGACCGCGGAGAAGCTGCGCGCGGCCGAGCCCGTACGGCTGGCCGCCGGCGCGCCGGACCGTACGGTGCGGTTGCGGCTGACCGGCTCGATGGCGCGCTACGACTGGGCGATCAACGGCAGGCCCTACAGCCCGGAGCAGCGCTATCCGGTGCGGGCGGGCGAACGCGTGCGGCTGTCGTTCGTCAACGACACGACCATGTGGCACCCGATGCACCTGCACGGGCACACCTTCGCGCTGGCCTCGCCCTCCGGCGCGCGCGCCGGGGCGGCGGCGGGCGGCGGGGCGGCGGCGGGCGGCGGGGCGGCGGCGGGCGGCGGGGCGCGCAAGGACACCGCCATCGTGTTGCCGGGACGCCGCCTCGACGTGGACTTCGACGCGGACAACCCGGGCCTGTGGATGCTCCACTGCCACAACGTCTACCACGCGGAGTCGGGCATGATGACGGTCCTCGGCTACCGGAAGTAACGCCCCGGCGCGCGGGGCTGCGGCGGGTCCGTCCGTAGCCCCGCGACGGGACCGTGCGTGCGGGGCCGCGACCACGGGCCCGGCCCGGGCACCCGCACCCAGGCCGGGCCAGGTCGGACCACGTCAGGTCGGGCCGGGTCGGGCCGCCTCACGGCGCGTCGGCGAGCCGGGGTCGCAGGTGGTCGTAGGCCCAGGCGGCGAGGGTGGTGGGGGTGGTGGTGTGGACGGTGCGGGGCTGTTCGGGGACGAAGTCCTCGCGCAGGCCGGTCGACATGCCGAGCATGGCCTCGACCGCCGCGTCGGCCATCCCGACCCGCCGCAGCTGGGCGCGCATCGCGTCGTCGGTGATCCGCTCGACGCCGACGGGCCGACCGGTGGCCGCGCCCAGGATGTCGGCCACCTGTCGCCAGGTCAGGTCGGCCGGTCCGTGCACCGCCCGCACGCACCGCCCGGACCAGCCGGGCGACAGCAGCCGCGCGACGGCCACCTCGGCGATGTCGCGCGGCGCCACCCAGGGCATGGGCGCGTCGAGCGGCAGGATCACCTGGAGGGTCCCCGCCCGCAGGGCGTCGAGTTGGTGTTCCAGGTTGCTGAAGAAGTAGCCGCACCGCAGGTGGGTGACGTCGACGCCGGTGTCGTCCAGGGCCAGTTCGGTGTGGGCCAGGCCGTCGATCTCGCCAGCGCCCCGCCGCTTCTCGGCGCCGACGCTGCTCTGGAAGACGACACGGCCGATCGAGTTGTCGGTGACGGCGCGGACCACGCTGCGGGTGGCGCGCGCGTACTCGTCGAGCGGGTCCGGGCCGCCGGTGGTCGGGTCCACCCAGAACAGCGCGTCCACGCCCGTAGTAGCGGCCGACACCGCGTCGGCGTCGTACTGGTCGACCCGTACGGCGTCCACCGCCTCCCGCAGGTCGGGGGCGAGCCGGCCGGGGTCGCGCAGCAGCACGCGCGGTCGCACCCCGGCGCGCAGCAGCGCGGCGACGACGTGCCGGCCGACGTTGCCGGTGGGAGTGGTCACGGCGATCCGCGGGGTTGCCTGGTCCTGCACGGTTGTCTCGCTCCGCATGGTTGTCTCCTTCGGTGGCTCTGCCCGCAGGCTAGGAGGAGAGCCGGCCGGAACCCGTCCTCCTCTTCTGAGAGGTTGCGTAGATGGACCACGACCCGACGACCAGGACCCTGGCCCTGCTGACGTTGTTGCAGTCCGGCGGCGAGTGGACCGCCGCCGACCTGGCCGAACGGCTCGGCACGAGCACGCGCACGGTGCGCCGCGACGCCCAGCGGCTGCGCCGGCTCGGCTACGCGGTCGAGGCCCGCCCGGGCCCCGGCAGCACGTACCGGCTGCGCCCCGGGGTCAGGGTGCCGCCGCTGCTGTTCACCGCCGACGAGATCACCGCGCTGGTGGCCGGGCTGCACCTGATCCGCGCCTGGCTCCCGGAGGAGGCGGTCGCCTCCAGCGCGCTGCTCAAGCTCGACCAGGTGCTGCCCCGCCCGCTGCGCCGCCGCGCCGCCGCGACCGATCTGGCCACCGAGGTGCTCCAGCAGCCCGGGGCCGTGGTCGCGGCGGCGACCGTGGGCGTGATCGCGGACGCGGTCGCCGAGGGCGGCAGGCTCCGCTTCCGCTACACCGACCAGCACGACCGGCGCTCGACCCGACTGGTCGAGCCGTACCGCCACTTCCTGCGCGCCGGCGCGTGGTACCTCGTGGCGTTCGACGTGGACCGGGACGACTGGCGCACCTTCCGGCTCGACCGGATCGCCGACATCACCCGGGTGGCGGGCGGCTTCCCGCCGCGCCCGTTCCCCGACGCGTCCATCGAGCACTGGCTGACCACCGACTTCGGCCGCGCGACGGAGCGCCCGTCGGGCACCACGCCGGGCGCGCCGCGCGGCGCCGCGGAGCCGGCGGAGTCCGCGGAGCCGGCGAAACCCCTGGAACCAGCCGAGTCCGCGACGCCCGCGGAGCCCGCCGAGTGACGCCCGGCGCGGTGTGGCCGCCCTCACCACCCCATCGCGTCAAACAGACGATTACACTGGCCGGCGTGCCTCAACTTCGCCTCGCTCTGAACCAGATCGACTCCACCGTCGGTGACCTCGCGGCCAACGCGGAGGCCGTCGTCCAATGGACCCGGCACGCCGCCGAACAGGGCGCCCACCTGGTGGCGTTCCCCGAGATGGCGCTGACCGGCTACCCCGTCGAGGACCTGGCGCTGCGCGCCTCCTTCGTCGAGGCGTCCCGCGCCGCGCTGACCGCGCTCGCCGCCCGGCTGGGCGCCGAGGGCTTCGGCGAGCTGCCGGTGATCGTCGGCTACCTGGACCGCAGCGACAAGGAGCAGCCGCGCTACGGCCAGCCCGCGGGCGCGCCGCGCAACGCCGCGGCCGTGCTGCACCGCGGGCAGGTGGCACTCACCTTCGCCAAGCACCACCTGCCGAACTACGGCGTCTTCGACGAGTTCCGCTACTTCGTGCCCGGCGAGACGCTGCCGGTCATCCGGGTGCACGGCGTCGACGTCGCCCTCGCCATCTGCGAGGACCTGTGGCAGGAGGGCGGCCGGGTGCCCGCCACCCGCTCCGCCGGCGCCGGCCTGCTGGTGTCCATCAACGCCTCCCCGTACGAGCGCGAGAAGGACGACACCCGACTCGAACTGGTACGCAGGCGCGCCCGGGAGGCCGGCTGCACCACCGCCTACCTCGCCATGATCGGCGGCCAGGACGACCTGGTCTTCGACGGCGACTCGATCGTCGTCGACCGGGAGGGCGAGGTGATCGCGCGGGCCCCGCAGTTCGCCGAGGGTTGCGTCCTGGTCGACCTGGACCTGCCGGCCGCCGCGCCCGAGCCCCCGTCGGGCGTGGTCGACGACGGGCTGCGCGTCGACCACGTCACCCTGAGCCAGGATCCGGTGCCGGCGTACGAGCGGGAGTTGGCCGGCGGCGAGGCCGAGCGGCTCGGTGACGCGGAGGAGATCTACACCGCCCTGGTGGTGGGCCTGCGCGCGTACGTCGCCAAGAACGGCTTCCGCAGCGTGCTCATCGGCCTCTCCGGCGGCATCGACTCGGCGCTGGTGGCGGCCATCGCGTGCGACGCGCTGGGCGCGCGCAACGTGTACGGCGTGTCCATGCCGTCGAAGTACAGCTCCGGCCACTCCAAGGAGGACGCCGCCGAGCTGGCCCGGCGCACCGGCCTCAACTTCCGTACGGTGCCCATCGTCCCGATGTTCGACGCGTACATGGGCTCGCTCGACCTGACCGGCCTCGCCGAGGAGAACCTCCAGGCGCGGCTGCGCGGCACGCTGCTGATGGCGCTCTCCAACCAGGAGGGCCACATCGTGCTGGCCCCCGGCAACAAGTCGGAACTGGCCTGCGGCTACTCCACGCTCTACGGCGACTCCGTCGGCGCGTACGGCCCGATCAAGGACCTCTACAAGACGGGCGTCTTCCGCCTGGCGCGGTGGCGCAACCAGGCGGCCGAGGAACGCGGCCAGACGCCGCCGATCCCGGAGAACTCGATCACCAAGCCCCCGAGCGCCGAACTGCGCCCGGGCCAGGTCGACGCCGACTCACTGCCCGACTACGACGTGCTCGACCAGATCCTGGAGCGCTACGTCGACCGCGACCAGGGCAGCGCGGAGATCGTCGCCGCCGGCTTCGACCCGGAGGTGGTGACCCGGGTGCTGCGCATGGTGGACGCGGCGGAGTACAAGCGCCGCCAGTACCCGCCGGGCACCAAGATCTCCGCCAAGGGCTTCGGCAAGGACCGCCGCCTGCCCATCACCAACCGGTGGCGCGAGTCGGGTTGAGCGGGGGCGCTGACGCGGGTCGGGTCGGGTCGGGGGTGGCTGGCGCGGGTCGGCTGGGGGCGGCGTGCGAGCGGCCCGCCGGTGGTTTCCGGCGGGCCGTCGTGAACGCGGGGGCAGTTGAGCCGCGCTAGATCTCCATATCTGCGGCCTCATCGGCGCCCAGCATGCGACACTCCCCCGTCACGAGATTCACGGCTACCGGACCACCACCAACGGCCATGTCCCGCCAGTTACGGGTCCGCAAGAACGTGGCGGACTGGCAACCGAAGTACGCGATATCACCCCGCCGCACGGGCGGGCGGGGGATGATGGCGAACTCCATCTCCAGCGAATACCCCTTGGCGAACTCCGCCGCCAACTCCCTTGCTTCGCTCTCTTCGATCATCACTCAGCGCCTTCAGGTCCCCGGCTGTCCATGGGTAAGCACCGTATCGATCCGCGCGCCGGCGACCGCGCGCGGACCCTCCAGCACGCCCACCACTCGATTCCGCTCATCAACTGGTTGATCCAGTGGTCGGTCCGGACGAGTTGTTCGACGCCGGCGTGGTGGCCGGGGCGGTGCCGCGCGCGAGCGGCCCGCCGGGGGGCCGGCGGGCCGCTACGCGCTCGGGTCAGTCGACCCGCGTGCGCCGCAGGAGACGCAGGCCGCTCGTTCGGCTCAGACGGTCGTGGTCCCGCTGGGTCGGATTCGTCACGTAGAGCAGGGTGCGATGCTCCGGGAAGTCCGGCTCGGCCGGATAGCCGTCTTCATCAACCCAGTTGGTCTCGATGGACATCGTGCCGCCGCCCTGCTCCTTGTGGAGATAGTAAATGCCGCCCTTGAAGCCACTCTCGCGCTCCTCAGAGGAATAGCCCAGCGACTCTCGCACCACATTCCTGAGTGCGCTCGGGGTCAGTTCTTCACTTCCGTACAGGTGGAAGTCGTCTGCCATGAGATCCGCCTTTGCATTCACTTCCGCGTTCTCGGCGCGCTCGTACTCGGCCCACGCCGCATTGCAGCGCCCACAAACCCGTGGACCATGGAGTGGAATTCACGCCCAGATCGGGCATCGGGCAACGCGGGAATCGTCGCGGCGGGCTTCGAGCCGGAGGCGGCGCCCCGGCACGGCTGGCGGCGCCGCGCGCGAACGGCCCGCCGGTGGGTTCCGGCGGGCGGGCCATCGTGCGCGCGGAGCAGTTGGCCCGCACTAGAGTTCCATCTCAGCGGCCTCCGCTGCGCCCAGCATGTGGCACTCCCCGGTCACGAGATCCACAGCGACCGGGCCGTTTCCGACGGCCATGTCCCGCCAGTTACCGGTCCGCAAGAACTCGGCGGACTGGCAGGCGAAATACGCCACGTCGCCCCGCAGTACGGGAGGCTCGGGCGCGATGGCGAGTTCCATCTCCAGCGATTTCCCCTTGGCGAACTCCGCCGCCAATTCCCTTGCCCGGCTCTCTTCGATCATCGCTCAGCGCCTTCAGGTCCCCGGCTGTCCACGGGTGAGCACCGTATCGATCCGCGCGCCGGCGACCGCGCGCGGGCCCTCCAGCACCAGCAGTTCCGCTCCCGGGCGCAGGTGAGGCAGGGCCAACTCGGGCACGAGGAATCCCACCAGACACCGCCGGCGATGGCCGTCCAGTCGCTCGACCTCCTGCAACAGGATGCTCAGTTGGTCCGCCGAGGCCGGCCAGCCAGGCTGGACCGCTTCCTCACCGCCCCGCACGAACACCGCGGTGGCCATGTAGACAGGCGCGGTCGGCGGGCCCGACCTCCGCCCGCCTTCTTCGTACGCGCGCCAGACGACCAGGCCCTCGGCCACCGGACTCTCGATCTTCTCCATCACGGCCACCACTCGATTCCGTTCAACAACTGGCTAATCGGGCGTGTTGATCACTGCCGGCGCGAGCGAACGGCCCGTGAAACGGGCGCCCCTAGATGACCAGAAGCCGTCAGGCGCCGCGAGAGGCGTGGAAAGCTGCCGACTCGCGGGCCCACCAACAGCATCGCCCGCCACCATGCCCCCTGGGAGGCACTACGCATGTTCGCATCGCTCTTTGTTCTGTTATACGTCGCCCATTTGTTAGCCGACTACCCGTTCCAGACAGACCATCAAGTAGCGCACAAGGGAGAGCAAACAGCGATCGGGCGGCGCGCTAACGCCACTCACGCTCTGATCCATGTGGGCACGTCAGCCACCCTCCTCGCTACGGGCGCGGCCGTACTCGACCTCCACTTCAGCGTTTCCGTGTCCGCTGTCGCCCTGGTCTGGATCGGCGCCAGCCATTCCTTTATCGACCGCGGGTGGCCAGTGGAGCGGTGGATGAAAAGCAACCTCCAGGAGAAGTCTTTCGAGGAAGAAGGGGCCGCCCACATCGACCAGGTCGCGCATGTCGCGGCGTTGACTGTCGCCGCACTTGCCATTGCTGGACTTTCCTAAGCGAATGAGCTTCGAACGACCTTGTTGAGGGCCTCAGGCCCTCCATCGGGCTGACGCCCGCGCCACAGCTCAGGCAGCGGGCGTACGGCAGCGTCAGGCCCCGCCCGTCGCGCACGAAGGAGACGCACGGGCGGGGCCACCGCGCAGCGGAACCGGACCTCAACCCCCGGCAACGGGCTCGCCACACCACAACGTCGGAGGCTGCCCGCCTCGCACGCGGGCGTGCAACGCGTGCACCAGAGCGGGCTGTTCGACCTCTTCCAGTGGCGTCCACACCAGGTGGGACCGGCCACATCCGCCACACGGCGGGAGCGTCGCCGTAGGCAGCGTGCCACCGTCGAGCACCAGCACCATCTGCTCCACGCCGCCCCCGCGCCCCGACGGCCGCTGGTCAACGGCCAGGAGCGGGGCCGGCCGCGCCGGGGCCCGTAACCCCAGGGCCGCCGTCACCCGTGCCGCAGCCTGCCGCAGTGGCTCGTCAGGGCGCAGGATGACCCCGGGCGGGCCCGCCTCGCCGTCCCGTACGACCTGGAGCACGCGAGGCCAAGCACGGTTGACGTCGAGCGGGTTGAGCGGGTCGGCCGGCTGCCACACAAGCAGGGTGACCCACGTCTGCCGAGGCATCAGGGCGCCGCCCCACCCGCAATACGGGCCATGCCGGCGCACTCCTCCGGGCTCCGGTCATCGAAGGTGCACAGCCCCGCCGAGTGACACCCGTTGGACCAGTACCACCCCTCGACCGTGGTGTGCTCGACGCGCCGCGCGTTCGGGCACAACACGTCCTTGCGCAGCGCGTCGGGGTCGAAGAGGGCGAGTTCGTACGCGCGTTGGAAGTCGGTGTCGGTGGCCGGCGCCCACACGCCGTCAGCCCGCAGGAAGAACCGCAGCGCCACCCCCTTGACGATGACACGGTGCGTGCCTTCGAAGAGGAGGTGCTTCAGCGTGTGCGGGGCGCCTTCAGTGGGGGTGGGCGCTGGGGGCCGGTGCGCGGGGAGGGCTTCGGCGCCCGTGGTGGGCGGGGTAGGCGTGTGGCTCATGGTCATTCCCTACGAGCAGTAGGCGCGATCGGTCACCCCCAAGCCTTGCGCCACTGAACTCCCACGGGGAGTGATCGGGCGTTGACTGTGTGATGACTACCATGGGAGCCATGGGGAACCGTGAGTTCGTTCGACGGGCAAAGCAACTCCTCAACGACCAGCGCCTGTCAGTACGGGCCGCTTCCCGTGGGATGCGCTACGACCCGGCCTATTTGTCCCGTGTGCTGGCCGGCAAACAGATGCCGTCGGAGGCGTTGGCCGAAGCGTTGGACCGGATGTTGCGGACCGATGGCGAACTGACCGCGCTATTAGCGTCCCCCGACACAGGCCCCCCACCCTTCACCGACTCCCCCCTCCGCATCAGCGACACCCGGGGAGCCGACTTCGCCGACGCCATTCGGCAGGCGTCCCAGCAGCTCGTCGCGCTGGACAACGGGCCGCTCGGTGTGCCCGTGGCCGAGCCGGCCGTGCGAGCGTTCCGGATAGTGCGCGACCGGCTCGACCGCGCCGACTACGACCCACGATACGGGCGCGACATCCGTTCCGCAGCAGCGGAGTTGGCCGAGGTGGCCGGGTGGGCACTGTTCGACGTCGAGCAACACGCCGCCGCGCGGCGGGCCAACCAGACGGCCCTGGCTCTGGCCCGAGAGGCCGGCGACGCGAGCATGGAACTGCTGATCCGGCAGAACATCGCGATGTGCGGCGAATGGACAGGGAACCATCCCGAGGCGTTGGCCGTCACGCGGGGTGTGCTGGCACAGGGCGCGCTTTCGCCTCGCGTGGAGGCCATCTTCCGCGTTCGGGAGGCCAAGGGGCTGGCCGGGTTGGCGCGTACCACGGAGGCGGTCAAGGCTCTGGCGCTCGCCCGTTCGCTTTTGGACGACGGGACGCGCGACAGCGACCCGTACTGGGCGTGGTGGGTGACGCCCGAGGAGATCGACGGGCATCTGGGGCACGTGTTCCAGGACGCCGGCCGTACGGGCGAGGCCATCGAGGTTTTTCAGCGGGTGGTCAACGGTCCGGCGACGGTGCCGGTTGGCCATGCGGGGATGAGTGACGCGCGCCTGCTCGACTGCCTGCTCCGGGAGCGCGCCTGGCCCGACGCCGAAGGGCTCACCCACCGGATCATCGCGGCCGTGCAGGCGCGCTCCTCCCAGCGCGTCCGCTCCGCCCTCGGGCGAGCGGCGGAGCAGGGGCGCGGGCTCGACAACGCGCCCCCCAGCCTGCGGGACGCGCTGGCGCACCTCGCCGACATGGTGGGCACGCACCCTCTCGACTTCGCGTGAGGGGCCGACCCCGTCGGGGCCACGGTGAGCGGCCTCACTCCAGGAGGCACCCTTACCCGCCCCCGGGAATACTCGGTCGCGCGGCCTGGTTAACACCGGGAACGCTTGAATGTTCAAGAGCATGTCAAGGCAGCAGCGGATCAGTGTGGCAACAAGGAGTAGCCCGGTGAAGGTCGAGATCTACAGCGACATCGCATGCCCGTGGTGCTACGTCGGCAAGACGCGCTTCGAGCAGGCGCTGGCCGCGTACCCGCAGGCGGACCAGGTCGAGGTGGTCTACCGGCCGTTCCAGCTCGACCCCGGCGCACCGGAGGAGCCGTTGCCGCACCGTGAGGTGCTGGCGGCCAAGTACGGGCCGCAGTCCGTGCAGATGGACGCGCGGATCACGGAGCTGGGCGCGGCCGAGAACCTCGTCTTCGACTTCGACACGGTCGTGGAGAACAACTCGCTGCTGGCCCACCGGTTGCTGCGGTACGTGCTCGACACGTACGGGAGCGAGGCTCAGGCGCGGCTCAAGGGGCGCCTCCTCGCCGCGCACTTCGGCGAGGGTATGGACATCGGCGACCGCGCGCAGCTCGCCGACGCCGCCGTCGCGGTCGGGCTCGACCGCGACCCGATCACCGAGTTCCTGAACGGCGACGACCTGCACGACGAGGTGCTGGACGAGATCGAGGTGGCCCGCGCCCGTGGCGTCACCGCCGTGCCCACCTTCGTCTTCGAGGGGCAGTGGGCCGTCCAGGGCGGCCAGGAGGCGGACACGTTCCTGCGCGTCTTCGAGCAGGTGGCCCGGGAGACGGCCGGTGCGGCACCCGCCGCCGCCAGCCAGGACGCCGGCGCGGGCCAGGCAGGCCAGGGCGGCGCGGCGTGCGAGGGCGACGCGTGCGAGGTTCCGCGCGACTGAGCGGCGGCGGACCGGACGGTGCGGGGCGGCGGGGCGGGGGCGGGTGGTGCGGGCGTTCCACGCAGCCGCGCCGCCGCGCGCGGCGCCCGGTGCGCCCGCGTACCCGGTTCGCCCACGCGAACGGCCCGGCTCGGCCCGGCGGTCGAGGAGGCCGGCGCTACAGGTTGACCGACGCCGCGACCGGCAGGTGGTCGCTGCCGGTCTCCGGCAGGGTCCACGCCGAGACCGGTTCCACGCCGCGCACCATGATCTGGTCGATGCGGGCCATGGGGAACGACGCGGGCCAACTGAAGCCGAAGCCGTCGCCCGCCGCGCCCTGCGCGGAGCGCAGTTGGGAGGTGACGGGGGCGAGCGCGCGGTCGTTCATGGTGCCGTTCAGGTCGCCGAGGAGGATCACGTTCGCCAGCCGCTCGTGGGAGATGGCCTTGCCGAGGGCCTCCGCGCTGTCGTCGCGCTGGCCCGCCGTGAACCCCGCGTTGAACTTGACCCGCACCGACGGCAGATGCGCCACGTACACCGCCACCTCACCCTTGGGCGCGGCGACCGTGGCCCGTAGCGCCCGGGTCCAGCCCATCTTGATGTCCACGGCCCGCGCGTCCTTGATCGGGTACGCGCTCCACAGGCCGACCGTTCCCTTGACGGTGTGGTACGGGTACGCCGACTTGAGCGCCCGCTCGTAGGCGGGCAGCGCGTCGGCCGTCAACTCCTCCAGCGCGACCACGTGCGCGCCGGACGCCGCCACGTCCCTGGCCGTGCCGGCCGGGTTGGAGTTGTCCGCGTTCACGTTGTGCGTGACGACGGTGAGATCCCCGCCGGAACCGGACTTACTGGTCAACAGGCCACCGAAGAGATTCAGCCACACGATCACCGGCAGCAGCAGCGCCACCAGCGCGCTGGCCGACCTGCGGAACAGCGCGCAGGCCAGCAGCACCGGAATGGTCACCATGCCGATCCACGGCAGGAACGTCTCCAGCAGGCTGCCGAGGTTGCCGACGTCGTTGGGGACCTGCGCGTGCAGGATCATCAACAGCGCCAGCAGCACCGCGCATCCCGCCACCACCAGGCCGCGCCGCCAGACGTCGCGTCCCCGCCAGCCGTTGATCAGGCGGCGCCCCCGGGAGCCGATCAGGCGACGCACCCGAGAGCGGACCGGGCCGGGTTCGTCCCGGTCGTGCCCGGTCTCTTCCGCGTACGCCTGCGCCATGCGTCGTCCTCACTAGCTCACCGGCCCGCCACCGCCTAGACCATAGGCGATGACCAGGTCGTTTCCCGACGCCCTGGGTGGACGTCTCGACAGGGAGGACGAGTGACGGGCGGGCCCGGGTTCCGCCGCGCGAGCCTGAGCCAGGCGCTGTGACACGACAGGCACAAATCGGCGTACGTGCCGGCCGGCGCCGTGGGAGCGCGGACGGAGCGGGCGCACACGGGCGGTCGCCCGCCCGATACGTGGCCACCGCCATGGCTGGCCGAAACCAACCCAACGCGGAGGGTCACCCGCGACCCACCGGTCTCACCCGTCAGTGCCAACCCTCGCGGCCCCGTCCGGCACGCTCAGCCGCGCGGGCGCACCCCGTCCAACACCGTGTCGACGACGCGCTCCGCGAGCCCCTCGGGCAGGTCCATCCACTCGTGCAGGAGCATCCGCGAGAGCATCGGGCCGACGAAGAGTTCGGCGAGGAAGTCCACGTCCTGGTCGGCGCGGATCTCGCCGCGCTCGACGCCGCGGCGCAGGACCGCGCGCAGGACTTCGGTCCGCTTGTGCACGACCGTCTCGTGGTACGTCCGCCACAGTTCCGGATACGCCTTCACCTGCGTCACCACCGTGCGCAGCAGCGCCGAGTGCCGCTTGGCCAGGCCACGCTGACGGAGGAACTCCAGCATCCGCACGAGGTCGTCGCGGACCGACTCGCCCGCGGGGGCCGGCGGGTCGGCGTCGAGGGCGCGCATCACGTCGAGCATCAGCGCGGGCTTGCCCGACCAGCGGCGGTAGACGGTGGCCTTGCCGACGCCCGCCTCGCGCGCGATGCGCTCCATGGACAACTCGCCGACCGTGACGCCCTCTTCGAGGAGGCGCAGCACCGTCTCGATGATCGCCGTGTCGGCCGCGGCGCTGCGCGGCCGACCCCGCCGCTCCCCCGGCGCGGGGGCCGGCAGGCCCGCGGGGCATCCCGGCGCGGCGGGGTCGGCCAGGGGCGTCGTACCGCACGGCGCCCCGCCATCCGACGCCTCGGTCCGCGCGGCACCGCCGGCCCCCGAGGAGGCCGCCACTTCGGCGGGCCCCTCCCCGGGTGCGGGGTCGGGCCGGTCGGACGCCTGGTCGACGTCGGATGGCGTGGGGATCACCGGTGTGCCTCCAGCGTGTTCGGCTCGTCGTGTCCGCGCTCCGTGGCGCCGTCGGCCGCGCCCGCGCCGTCCGACCCCGCCCGCGCGGCCGGCTCCTCGCCGGCCTTCTCGCCGGGCCCCTGGCCGGCCTCCTTGCCGGGCCCCGCGCCGGCCTCCTTGCCGGGCAGGAACACGGCGACGACCAGCGCGCCGAGCAGCGCGACGCCGGCCGCGCTGAGGGCGGTAACGTGCATGGCGTGGATGAACGCGTCGTGCGCGGGCTCGACCAGCGCCCTGCCCTGCTCCCCCATCCGCTGCACCGCGCCGAGCGTGGCCTCGATGGACTCGCCGGCGGTGTGCCGCTGGGCGTCGGAGAGACCGGGTACGGCCGCGAGATCGTCGTCGATCCCGTTACGGTACGTGGTCGACAGCAGCGACCCCAGGACGGCGACCCCCAGGGCGCCGCCGACCTGCCTGAAGGTGTTGTTGAGCGCGGAGCCGGAGCCGGCCTTGTCGCGCGGCAGGGCCTGCATGATCGCGACGGTGACGGGCGGCATGATGTGCGCCATGCCCGCGCCCTGGAGGAAGAAGAGCACCTCAAGGACCCAGATGGAGCTGTCGGTGTCGAGCAGCAGGAAGCCGGCGAGGGTCGCCGCGATCACCACCATGCCGCCGGTGCACACGGCGCGCGCCCCGAAGCGCTCGACCACCAGGCGCGAACGCGGGGCGAAGAGCAACTGCGCCACGGCGAGCGGCAGCAGCAACAGGCCGGACTCCAACGGGGTGTAGCCGCGCACGCTCTGGGTGTAGAAGACGATGAAGAACGTCACGCCCATGAGCGCGAAGAAGACCAGCGCGATGGCGGCGATGGCGGCCGAGAAGGCCGGCTTGCGGAAGTAGCTGACGTCGACGGCCGGGTGGTCGCTGCGCCTCTCGTGCCAGACGAACAGCGCCAGCACGGCCACGCCCAGGCCGATGGTGCCGAGCACCTCGGGGTCGGTGAAGTCGGCCAGTTGGCCGCCCTTGATGATCCCGTAGACGAGCGCGATGAGCCCCACGATGGACAGCAGCACGCCGATCGGGTCGAGCCGGCCGGGCTCGGGGTCGCGCGAGTCGGGCACCAGGACGACCATCGCGATCAGGCCGACGATCACGACGGGGACGTTGACGAGGAAGACCGAGCCCCACCAGAAGTGGTCGAGCAGGACGCCGCCGGTGATCGGGCCGATCGCGATGGCGAGGCCGACGGCGGCGACCCAGATCCCGATGGCCTTGGGCTGCTCGTCCCGCTCGAAGACGTTCATCAGGATCGCCAGCGTGGCGGGCATCACCAGCGCGCCGCCGAGGCCCATCACGGCCCGGTAGGTGATCAGTTCGCCGGGCGATCCGGAGAACGCGGCGAGCACCGAGCCGATGCCGAACACCACCATGCCGGCGAGCAGGACCTTCTTGCGGCCGTACCGGTCACCGCACAGGCCGGCGGTGAAGAGGAGCCCGGCGAAGACGAGGGTGTAGGAGTTGATCGCCCATTCCAGCTCGCTCTGGGTGGCGCCCAGGCCGGTCGGCTCCGGCGACGAGATGGTCTTCATGGCGACGTTGAGGATCGAGTTGTCCAGCACCACGATCAGCACGCTGAACATGAGGACGACGAGGATCGCCCACCGCCTGCGGTGGATCGCCTCGGGCACGGTGCGGACCGTGGCTATGTCGGAAGGTGTTGCCATGGCGCCCAGGCTACGACTATTCCGATACGGGACCGTCTCGTATTGGAAAGTCTTTACGTAGCGCCACGAGTGGATGATCGACTTCCGTAGCCGGCTTTCCGGCCACGCTCCGGCGCGGACGCGGGGGGCGCGGGTGCGCGCGGGCGGTCGCGGCCCAGCCGGGCCCGGCCGGTCACGCGGGGTCCCACGCCGGCGCGGGTCCCGGGGCGCTGCGGGTGGGGGCGCGGCGGCTGTCCAGATGGCGGGCGTGACCCGTGGGACGAACGAGGGTGGACGACCCTTCCGCAGCAGGTAGGCGGCGTGCCAGCATGGAGGCGGTCCAGGGACGCCGTGAGGGCGCCTTGAGATGACGAAATCGGAGCCATGTCATGACGACGCATGCCTCGCAACAGGCTGCACGCACCACACCAGCCACACCCGTCACACCGGCCGCCCCCGTCACGCCGGCCGCCCCCGCCGCCGCACCGGGCGCCGGCGCGCCCGACGGCGGCAAGGCGCTGTACGGCGGCAAGGGGACCCGGCGGATCACCGTCCGGGACATCGCCGCCGCCAAGGAGCGCGGCGAGAAGTGGCCCATGCTCACCGCCTACGACGCGATGACCGCGTCGGTCTTCGACGAGGCGGGCATCCCCGTCATGCTCGTCGGCGACTCGATGGGCAACTGCCACCTCGGCTACGAGTCCACCGTGCCGGTCACGATGGACGAGATCACCATCCTCTCCGCGGCCGTGGTGCGCGGCACCAAGCGCGCCCTCGTCGTCGGCGACCTGCCCTTCGGCGCGTACCAGGAGGGCCCCGTGCAGGCCCTGCGCAGCGCGACCCGGCTGGTCAAGGAGGCGGGCGTGGGCGCGGTGAAGCTGGAGGGCGGCGAGCGCTCGGCCGACCAGATCGAGTTGCTCGTACGGTCCGGCATCCCGGTGATGGCGCACATCGGCCTCACCCCGCAGTCCGTCAACGCCTACGGCGGCTACCCGGTCCAGGGCCGTGGCGAGGAGGCCGCCGCGCAGTTGCTGCGGGACGCCAAGGCCGTGCAGGACGCGGGGGCGTTCGCCGTCGTGCTCGAACTCGTACCGGCCGAGCTGGCCGCCGAGGTCACGCGCTCGCTGCACGTGCCGACCGTGGGCATCGGCGCGGGCGCGGAGTGCGACGCGCAGGTGCTGGTGTGGACGGACATGGCGGGCCTGACCGGCGGCCGGGTGCCGCGCTTCGTGAAGCAGTACGCGCAGTTGCGCCAGACCCTCGGCGACGCCGCCAGGTCCTTCGCCGACGAGGTCGTCGGCGGCACCTACCCGGCGCCTGAGCACGCGTTCCGGTAGGCCCTCCGGTAGGGCGGTCTCGTCCTACCGGCCCTTCGGGCCCCGTGCCCGGGTCGTGGCGCGCCACGACCCGGGCACACCCGGCCCGCGCGCCAGGCGGCTGCCTACGCGCGGGCCAGCGGCCACCCGCGCGCCGGATCACCGAGCCACACGCGGTGCTCCCGCGCCGTGACGGTCAACCCGAAGTCGAACAGCTCCGGCCGCCCCGCCCGCTCCCACCACGCCAGCGCCGCCGCGGTCTCGTCGGCCAGGTCGCGCGGCCCCCACTGGTACACCGTGCCGTCGCCGGCCGCGTAGGCCCACGCGTCGTGACCGCACCACCAGTGGGCACCGCCCTGCGACCAGTGCGCCACGTCCGCGAGCCGGGTGCCCACCGCGAACTCGGCGTGCGGGTCGCTCAGCAGGCCGACGTCGAAGGTGGCACGGCTTCGCCGACTGGTCTCCCACCGCGCGGCGGAGAAGACGGCGTCGATGCGAGGCCGACCACGTTGGCCGCGCACGGACATGAACGTGGTGGCACCCGTGAAGCGCCCCTCGGCGGTCTCCTCCGACACCGAGAGCCGCACCAGCCCGTGGGAGCAGAAGGCGGTCCGCAACGGGGAGAGGACCAGCCCGCCCGGGCGTACCTGCTCCACCCACGCCCACGGGATCGACGCGACGGAGGCCGTCGCCACCAGGCGGTCATAGGGCGCGCCGGGTTCCCAGCCCCGCTCGCCGTCCGCGGCCACGACCGTGACACCGCCGTAGCCCGCCCGTCGCAGAGCGCGACGGGCACCGGCCGCCAGGTTCGCGTCGATCTCCAGGCTGACGACGCGGTCGGCGCCCACCCGGGTGGCGAGCAGGGCCGCGTTGAAGCCGCTCCCGGTCCCGATCTCCAGGACGCGCTGGTCCGGGTGGAGATCGAGTTCGGCCAGCATGTCCACCACGGCGGTGGGTGCAGAGACCGAACTGGTGGGGACGTCGCCGCCGGCGGGGTCGGGCGCCCCGTCGTCCACCTGGGTCACCACGGAGGCGGTGGGGTCGCGCACCAGTCGCGCCCACCGCTCGGGCTCGCTGCCTCGGTGGAGTCGCCGGTACCTCGCGCCGTCGAGCACCCACACCGTGTCGGGCAGGAAGTCGGAGCGGGACACGGCGTTCCAACCCCGCTCGATCCACGGCTCGGGAAACGCGAGTCCGGCTCCGTACGCCGTCACCTCGGGGTCCTCACTTCCGGTGGGTGCCGCCACCCGGCTCGCGGACGTCGGGGTGTTGTCCGTCCTGATCGCGCGGTGATGGCTGCCGCGCCCGCGGATTGGGCTGTGGCGGCTTTCCGTGCGTACCCGTCGGTCCTCCCCTGTCGACGCCCTGTCGACGCGGACGGGGACAGCATGAGGCGGGTCGGCCGCGGGCGGGAGAGCGCACGGGGGCCCGTGCGCGCCGTGGGATGGGCCCGTGCACGCCGTGGGTGCGCCGTGGGGTGCGCGTCGGCCGGGGCGCGCGGGGCGCGACCGGCCCCGGAGTGGCCGAAGTTGATCGGGAGGGCCGCGCCCGGAATCGCCCCGACAGTGTGCGTAAGGGGCAGGTCAGAGGCGGGCGGAGGAGAGATCGACGGCCTGCCGACACGCGTATGTCGGCTGGCCGTCGGTGGCCTGTAGGTCGATTGTCAGTGGTGTCTGAGAGCGTTACGCCATGACGCGTTCGCAAAACTCACCACACGAGACAAGTCCCGGTCGCGGCAACGCGGTCGAGGTACGGGGGTTGGTCAAGCACTACGGCACGACCAAGGCGCTCGACGGCGTCGACCTCGACGTGAAGGAAGGCACCGTGCTCGGTGTCCTCGGTCCCAACGGCGCGGGCAAGACCACGCTCGTGCGCTGCCTTTCCACGCTGGTCGAGCCGGACTCCGGCAGCGCCCTGGTGGCCGGCTTCGACGTGCGGCGGCAGCCGCGCCAGCTCCGCCGGGCGATCGGCCTCACCGGGCAGTACGCGTCGGTGGACGAGAAGCTCTCCGGCTGGGAGAACCTCTACATGATCGGGCGGCTGCTCGACCTGTCGCGCCGCGCGGCCCGCAAGCGGGCCGACGACATGCTGGAGCGGTTCTCGCTGACCGAGGCCGCCAAGCGGCCGGCGGCCCAGTACTCGGGCGGCATGCGGCGCCGGCTCGACCTCGCCGCGTCGATGATCGGCAACCCCCAGGTGCTGTACCTGGACGAACCGACGACCGGCCTCGACCCCCGCACCCGTAACGAGGTGTGGGAGGAGGTGCGCCGGATGGTCGGTGACGGCGCCACGGTGCTGCTCACCACGCAGTACATGGAGGAGGCCGAGCAGCTCGCCAACGAGCTCACGGTCATCGACCGCGGCCAGGTCATCGCCGGCGGCCAGGTGGCCGAGCTGAAGGCGAAGGTCGGCGGCCGGACCCTGCAGATCCGCCCGGCCGACCCGGAGCAGTTGCACCGGATGGTCGGTGCCGTGGCGCAGGCGGGCCTTGAGGGCGTCGCGGGCGCGCGCGCCGACGAGGCCGAGGGCCTGGTCAGCGTGCCGATCGTCAGCGACGAGCAGCTCACGGCGCTGGTCGGGCTGCTCAGCCAGCGCGGCTTCACCATTTCCAGCATCGACACCCATCTGCCCAGCCTGGACGAGGTGTTCCTGGCCATTACCGGCCGCAAGACCTCGGACGCCGAGCAGGGCCAGGACGCAACCAAGCTTGAGGAGGTCGCCGCATGAGCGCGGCAACCATGACGGCTCCGGACAAGGCTCCGGACCAGCAGCGCGGCCAGGTCGCCGGGGCGTCCGACGACGTCCGGATCGGCCTGCGCGGGAACCTGCGCCACATCGGCGCGCTGGCGCGCCGCAACGTGATGCAGATCAAGCAGGACCCGGGGTCGATGATCGACGCCATGCTGATGCCGATCATCTTCACGCTGCTGTTCGTGTACGTCTTCGGCGGCGCGGTGGGTGGCAGCCTCGGCGGCAACCGCGACGTGTACACCAACTACGTCATCCCGGGCCTACTGGCCATGGGTGGCCTCAACATCGCCATGTCGGTGGGCACCGGCATCAACGACGACTTCAGCAAGGGGGTGATGGACCGCTTCCGCACGATGCCGATAGCCCGCTCCTCGGTGCTGGTCGCCAAGCTGATAGTCGAGGGCGGCCGGATGCTGGTCTCCTCGACCATCCTGCTGCTGGTGGCGTTCATCATCGGTTTCGACCTGAAGACGGGCCCGCTGGAGCTGCTGGCCGCCGCCGGTCTCTCGCTGGCCTTCGGCACGTCGCTCACCTGGATCTTCATGCTGCTCGGCCTGTCCATGAAGACCCCGCAGGCGGTGCAGGGCATCGGCTTCCTGATCCTGATGCCGCTGCAGTTCGGGTCCTCGGTGTTCGCCCCGACCGGGACGATGCCGGGCTGGTTGCAGGCGTTCACCGACTACAACCCGCTGTCCAACCTCGCGGACGCGGTCCGCGCCCTGCTCAACGGCGAGGGCGCGGTGGCCGACCCGGTGTTGGCCACACTGGCCTGGTCGGTGGGGATCACCGTGGTGATCGCCCCGCTGGCGGTGCGCAAGTTCCGCACGAAGGTCTGAGCCGTGGCAGGGCCGGCCGGTCTCCCGATCGGCGACCGCGGGGGTAGGGCACCCGGCGGCCACACGGGGGACGTCGGGCGCCGCCCGCCGCACACCGCGGCGCGGGGGTCGAGCCGGTGGCCTGCCCGGGTCAGCGACGCGTCAGATCAGGGCCGCGGCCTCCGCGAGGGAGAGGCCGCGGCCCGCCGCGTACTCCTCCTCGTACCGTGCCGCGGCCAGTTCGGCCCGAGCCGAGCGCTCCGCCTCGGCGCGCTCCGCCTGGTGCGTCCGGGCGAGGCACACGCCGGGCGGGAAGAGCGCGTCGTGGGCGCCGATCAGCCGGGCGGCGACGCGCGCCCGGTCGGTGCCACCGAGCGCGGTCAACGCGTGCGCGCCCGTGACCAGTTGGGCGACCGGCACCTGCGGCGCGACCAGCCAGCCCACCGCCGACTGGGTCTTGTCCAGGGCGCCCCGCAGCCGCCGCAGGGCCTCGGCCGGCCGGCCCTCCAACGTGTCGAGCCAGGCCAACAGGCCCTCCATGATTCCCTGGAAGAGCTCGTGGCTGCGTCCGCCGAACTCGGTGAGCTGGTGCTCGAAATGGGCCCGCGCCTCGGCGTGGCGGCCCGCTTCGGCGCACCACACGGCGTAGTGCAGGCGCGCGTACGACACGGCCTCGGTGTTCGTGCGCTGGCCATCGGTCATGATCTGGATGAGCATCTGCACGCCCTGCTCGGTCTCCCGCGGGCTCGCGGCGCGTTTGATCATCACGCCGGCGAGCCGCGCCCGCAGCAGCCACACCTGTGTCTGCGCGCCGAGCCGCTCGGCGTAGCCGATCGCCTCCTGGTAGTCGTCGGTCGCCGCCGCGTACTCGCCGCGCTCCTCGCGCGCCGCGCCACGGCCGGACAGCGCCTCGGCCGCGCCCCACGAGTCGCCGAGCCGCGCGAAGATCTCCAGGCTCTCGCCGATGTCCCGGTCCAGGCCCGTGGGGTCGAAGTGCTGGGCGGCGAGCACCTTGGCCCTCAGTTGCAGCATGAACGCCAACTCCCACGGGTCGCCGATCTCCCGGCCGACCCGCACGGAGGCGTCGACGATCTCGCGCAGGCTCGTGGAGTCGCCGACGACCAGCGGCGCGATGAACCACAGCAGGCCCGGCAGCCGGCAGGTCTGCGGCAGACCCGGCCGGTACGCCGCGACCACGCCTTGCAACTCTCCCCGGGAAGCGGGGTCTTCCAGCCCGCGCAGATCACCCTCCAGGAGGGCGAGCCCGATGAGACGCACGCTGCGCCGCGCCTCCCACAGTTGGTCGGGCGGCATGGGCGGCGGCGCGTCGGTGGCCCGCGCCAGCAGCGGCGGCGCCGGCGTGACGGGCGCCTGGAACGGGTTGGGCCCCAGCTCCGCCACGGCCGCCGCCCAGGTGCGCAGATCGGCGCGGTGATCCCGCAGGTGCCAGAACCAGTTCAGGGACAGCACCAGGCACAGCCCCTCCTGCTCGTCGCCGGCGGCGACGGCCCGGCGCAGCGCGGTGCGCAGGTTCTCGTGCTCCAGCTCGAGCCGCCACAGCCAGCCGCCCTGCGCGGCGCCGCGCAGCAGCGGATCAGCGCGGCGGGCGAGTTCGCGGTACGCGACGAGGTGTCGCCGCTCCACGGCCGCCCGCTCCCCCGCCTCGTCCAACCGCTCGGCCGCGTACTCGGCGACCGTCTCCAGGAGCCGGTAGCGCATCCCGTCGTCGTACGCCGGATCGGCCGGCCCGCCGGCGCCCGCCCCGGTCGCTCCCGCGTCTCGGGGCGCCCCCCGCCCACCCGTCGGGGAATGCGGCCCGGGCTCCCGCACGCCCGGCCCGCTCGCCTCGGCGGGGGCCGCGACGACCAGCGACTTGTCCACCAGGGAGCCGAGCAGGGCGGCGACGTCGCGCGGGTCGACGCCCGCGTCCACGCCGCCGTTCGCGGCGGCGCCCGGCACGCCGGTCCCAGCGGGCACACCTGCCTCGGCGGGCACACCGGCCCCGGCGGGGTCGTCGGTCCCTGCGGGGTCGTCGGCGCACACGGCCTCGGCGGCGGCCAGGTCGCAGCCGCCGGCGAAGACGGACAGGCGCCGCAGCACGGCCCGCTCCCGCGCGTCGAGCAGGTCCCAGGACCAGTCCACGACGGCCCGCAGCGTCTGTTGCCGTGGCAGCAGGGTGCGGCTGCCCGTGGTCAGCAGCCGGAACCGGTCGTCGAGCCGGTCGGCGAGCTGCCGGGGCGAGAGCAGCCGCAGGCGCGCCGCGGCCAGCTCGATGGCCAGCGGCAGCCCGTCGAGGCGGCGGCAGATCTCCGCGCACGCGGCCAGGTCGTCCTCGACCCGGAACCCGGGCCGGGCCGACGCGCCCCGGTCGGCCAGCAGGCGCAGCGCGACGGGCTGCGGCAGCGGCTCGACGGAGCGTACGACCTCGCCTGGGACGGCGAGCGGCTCGCGGCTGGTGGCGAGCACGGTGACGCCGGGGCAGTGCGCGAGGAGCGTCTCCGCCAGTCGGGCGGCGGCCTCGATGACGTGCTCGCAGTTGTCGAGGACGAGCAGCATGCGGCGGGCCGCGCAGTGTTCGGTGAGCCGGGTCAGCGGGTCGAGCGCGGCCCGGTCGGCCGCGGCGTGCAGCCCCTCGGCCGCGGTGCTGCGGATGACGGTCTCCCGTGCGCCGAGCGTCGTCAGGACCGTCTCCACGACGGTGTCGGGGTCGTGCGCGGGAGCGAGTTCGGCGAGCCAGGCGCCGTCCGGCCAGTCGTCGGCGACGCTGGCGGCGGCCACCTTGGACAGCCGGGTCTTGCCGGAGCCGCCCGGCCCCAGCAGCGTGATCAGCCGGTGCGCGCCGAGGTCCGCGCGCAGCGCGTGCAGGTCGCGCTCGCGCCCGACGAAGCTGGTGAGCGACGCCCGCAGGTTGCCCACCGGCCGGGCGGCGCCGGGCGCGGCGGGGGCGGTGGGCGTGGCGGGAGCGGTCGGCGCGGCCGGGGCCACGGGCCGGTCCGCGGTGCCGTACGCGGCGGGATAGCCGGCCGGCCCGGGGCTCTTGTCCGCGCTCACGGCCGCGTGCGGGCGCGGGTCCGTCCGCGCGGCCGTGCTCGTGCTGGTGCTCGTGCTCGTACCCGCGTCCGGGCCCGCGCTCGCGGCCGGGGTGGCGCGGTCCGTCGCGTCGACGCGGCCCGACGGCTCCCCGTGGCCCGGTTCCTCGGGGCCGCGCCGGTCGCCCTGTCCGTCGCGGGCGGCGGCCCCGTCCCGTGCGGTGCGGCCGTCGTCCGGTCCGGTCGCGCCGGGCGACGCGTCGGGGCCGGGCAGCGGGTCGTAGCTGGTCAGCGGGGTGGGGCCGGTGAGTTGGCCGGGGGCGGGCCGGTCGGCGGCGCGGTCGGGCGAGCCACCGGGGCCGGCCGGCCAGCTCCCGTCGGTCGGGGCGCGGCCGGCGTCCGGGGTGAGGAGTTCGGCGTGGAGCGCGCGCAGCTCCGGCCCGGGGTCGGTGCCGAGGCGGTCGACGAGTTCGCGGCGTACCTGTTCGTAGGCCGCGAGCGCCTCCGCGGCGCGCCCCGTGTCGCGCAGGGCGCGGATGCGCAGCGCGTGCAGCGGCTCGTCCAGCGGGTGGGCCTCGCACAGTTCGGTGAGGGCGGGCAGGGCGTGGGCCGCGCGGCCGAGGGCGAGGTCGGCCCGGGCCCGGTCGCGCCGCGCGTCCAGGTGCCGCGCCTCGGCCCGCGCCGCGGACGCCGTACGGCTCGGCAGGTCGGCCAGGGCCGGGCCGCGCCACAGCGCCAGGGCCTCGTCGAGGAGGGCGGAGGCCCGGCCGGGGTCGCCGTCGGCCAGCGCGCCGGAGGCGTCCCGGGCGAGCCGCTCGAAGCGGAACAGGTCGACGGAGTCCGGGTCGGTCCGCAGCAGGTAGCCGCCGTCCACGGAGACGATCGCGGTGCGTCCTATGGCCTTCCGCAACCGGCCGATCAGGGCCTGGAGCGCGCCGCTGGCCTGCCGCGGGGCGCTGCCGGGGGCGCCGGGCTCCGCGTCCCACACCTCGGCGATCAGGGCGTCGGCGGAGCACACCCGGCCGGGGCGCAGGGCGAGCGCCGCGAGGAGCGCACGCAGCCGGGCGCCGCCGAGCGCGACGAGGGTGCCGTCGTCGTGATGGGCCTGGGTGGTGCCGAGTATGCCGTAGCGCACGTCGTCCATTGTGGTCGACGGCCAACTGTCGACGTTCACGGGTCCTCGTTCGTCGGCTTGGATGCGGCGCTGTGCGCCGGGGCGTTGTCGCATTCCTCCGAAACCTCCCGCGAGCACTCTCGCGGCGCGCTCCCCGTGTGCTCGTTCCCGTCCTCGGCCTCGGCCCGCGCACGGCGCGACCCGCCGCCGCGCCGGCCGGGCGCCGCACCCCGCGCCCCCGACATCCCCGTTGCGTGTACCCACGGGCCCACTCTGCCTGGAACCCCGTGCCCGTCGCGCGTCGTTTTCGCTGCGCCGGGCCCCGGCCGCGGCTACCGTCGCCCGGGGCACCGCCGCGCGCGGGCCCCGCGCCACCCCGTCCGGCACCGACCCGCCCGTACCCCTCGCCCGCATCCCTGGAGCCGCGTCCCATGACTGCGCCAGCCACCCGCCGTGACCTGCGTGTCAGCCCCGTCTTCCTCGCGATCGTGGCGGTCATGGCGGTCTCGGGTTGGGCGGTGTGGACCGAGGCCGCGGGCAGCACCGGGTTCGCGGTGTTCCTGTTCGTGGTCTCCGGCTGGGTCGTCTCGCTGTGCCTGCACGAGTACGCGCACGCCCGCGCGGCCCTGCACAGCGGCGACCTGTCGATCGGGGCGAAGGGCTATCTGACGCTCAACCCGCTGCGGTACACGCACCCGCTGCTGAGCATCGGGCTGCCGCTGCTGTTCGTGGTGCTCGGCGGGATCGGGCTGCCGGGCGGCGCGGTCTTCATCGAACGGCACCGCATCCGGGGGCGGTGGCGGCACAGCCTGATCTCGGCGGCCGGGCCACTGACGAACGCGCTGTGCGCACTGGTGCTGACCGCGCCGTTCTGGCTCGGCTGGCTGGACGGCGCGCCGCCGGTGTTCCGGGCCGCGCTGGCGTTCCTGGCGCTGCTCCAGGTCACCGCGGCGATCATCAACGCGCTGCCGGTGCCGGGCCTGGACGGCTACGGGGTGATCGAGCCGTGGCTCTCGTCCGGGGTGCGCCGGCAGGCGGCGCCGTTCGCGCCGTTCGGGCTGCTCATGGCCTTCGGGTTGTTGTGGATTCCCGAGGTCAACCACGCGTTCTTCGACGCGGTGGACGCGATCCTGCGGGCGCTGGGGGTGACGGAGTCCGAGACGCGGTACGGCCTGGACAGCTTCCGCTTCTGGCAGGAGCAGAAGGAGGACTTCGACTGGTCCCCCACCTGGCAGCAGCCCACGCGGTGAGCGCCTGCCTGCCGTGAGTGCCTACCTGTCGTGAGTGTCTGCCTGCCGTGAGCGCCTACTTGGGGAGCGGTCCGCCGAGCCCGCCCTGTGCGGCGGCCCGCTCGGTGCGCACCTTGCGCAGGTAGATCCACCACAGGTTGCTGGTGAGCCCCGCCAACAGGACCCACACGACGCCCAGCCAGCTCCCCTTCACGAAGGACACGACGGCCGCGGCGGTGGCGAAGGCGCACACGACGAGCGCGTACAGGGCGATGCGCCGGGCGGGGTCGGGCTTGGACTGGGCGGACATGCGGTGGCTCCTGCGGGGCGGGGGTGTGTCCCCGCCATTGTCCCCCACCCGCGCGCCGCGCCGGGGCCGGGTGCGCCGCCCCGCGCGCTGGTCGTACGGCGCGCGGGGCGGGCGGGGCGCTCAGACGTCCGTGACCCGCAGGCCGGCGTGCGCCTTGTAGCGGCGGTTGACCGAGATGAGGTTGGCCACCAGCGACTCCACCTGGTGCGCGTTGCGCAACCGGCCGGCGAAGACGCCGCGCATGCCGGGGATGCGGGCGGCCAGCGCCTGCACGATGTCGGTGTCGGCGCGGCGCTCGCCGAGGACCAGCACGTCGGTGTCGATCTCGGCGATGTCGGGGTCCTGGAGCAGCACCGCCGACAGGTGGTGGAAGGCGGCGGTCACGCGCGAGTCGGGCAGCAGCGCGGCGGCCTGCTGGGCGGCGCTGCCCTCGTCGGGCGTGAGGGCGTAGGCGCCCTGCTTGTCGAAGCCGAGCGGGTTCACGCAGTCGACGACGAGCTTGCCCGCGAGGTCGGCGCGCAGCGCCTCCAGCGTCTTGGCGTGTCCGTCCCACGGCACGGCGACGATCACGATGTCGCTGCGCCGCGCGCACTCGGCGTTGTCGGCGCCCTCGACGCCGTGGCCCAGTTCCTCGGCGGCGGCCCGCGCGCGCTCGGCGGCGCGGGAGCCGACGATCACCTTCTGGCCCGCCTTGGCCAGCCGGTAGGCGAGGCCGCGGCCCTGGTCGCCGGTGCCGCCGAGGACGCCGACCACCAGGTCGGACACGTCGGGCAGCGCCCACGGGTCCTTGGCCGGCGCCTTGCCCCCGGCCGGTGCCGGGGCCTTGCTCGTGTCATCAGGAGAAGTCATACGGCGATCCTGCCAGCCGCGCGCCAGCCAGACCCTACTGGCCGGTAGTGTCGCGGCTCACGTCTTGACGCTGCCCTCGGCCAGGCCGGTGCGCCAGTACCGCTGGAGCACGCCCATCAGCACCATCAGCGGGATGACGGACATGAACGCGCCGCCGACCGTGTACTGGTACAGCTCCGGCGCCCGGTCGGCGTAGCCCTGCCAGCCGACGAGGCCGAGTTGGATCGGGTAGAGGTCGGAGTCGTTGAGCATGACCAGCGGCAGGAAGAAGTTGTTCCAGATGTGGACGAACTGGAAGAGGAAGACGGTCACCAGGGCCGGGCTCATCAGCCGCAGCACCACCGTGCCGAAGATCCGCGTCTCGCCCGCGCCGTCGATCCTGGCGGCTTCCAGGAGCGAGTCCGGCACGGCGGCCGAGGCGTAGATCCGGCAGAGGTAGACCCCGAAGGGGCTGACGACGCTCGGCACGAGCACCGCCCAGTACGTGTTGGCGAGGCCGACCTCGCTGAACAGCAGGTAGAGCGGGAGGGCCAGCGCGGTGCCGGGGATGAGCACGCCGGCCAGGATCACGTTGAAGATCGCCTCTCGGCCGCGGAAGACGAACTTGGCCAGCGCGTATCCGGCGGCGGCCGACAGCAGGGTGGCCGCCAGCGCGCCGACGCCGGCGTACAGCAGGCTGTTGAGCATCCAGGTGACGTAGATGCCGTCGTCGTAGGTGAGGACGTCGTGCAGGTAGTCGACGGGGTGCGGGTTGGCGAACCAGAAGCCGAAGGTGCCGAAGAGGTCGCCGGTGTCCTTGGTGGCCGAGACGGTGAGCCAGTAGACGGGCACCAGGAAGTAGATGGCGGCGACCGAGAGCAGGGACAGGGTGATGATGCGGTGCCGCAGCGGCGGTTGCTGACTCACTTGCCGTCCCTCCCGTCCCGGGGACCCCGGCCGACGAGTTTGAGGAATCCGAACGACAACACGCAGGCGACCAGCGCGAGCAGGACCGCCTCGGCCGCCGCGATGTGCTGGTTGTTGCTGGTGAACGCCTCGTTGTAGGCGTGCAGGTTGGGCGTGTAGCCGGAGTCGATGGAGGTGCCGAGCGGGCGCAGCACCATCGGCTCGGCGAAGAGTTGCAGGGTGCCGATGATGCTGAACACGGTGGTGAGCACCAGCGCCGGCTTGATCAGCGGCAGCTTGACGTGCCGGACGATCTGCCAGGCGCTCGCCCCGTCGATCCGCGCGGCCTCGTACAGGTCGCCGGGGATCGCCTTGAGCTGGGCGATCAGCACGAGCATGTTGTAGCCGGTGAACTGCCAGGTGACGATGTTGGCGATGGACCACAGGACGGCGTCCCGACCGAGGAAGTCCACCTGCCAGCCGGCCGAGTCGGCGATCTCCACCAGCGGGCTGATGCCGGGCACGTAGAGGAAGCCCCACAGGATGGAGGCGATGACGCCGGGGATGCCGTACGGCAGGAAGAAGGCGGTGCGGAAGAAGCCGACCCAGCGCGCGGACGCGGCGTCGAGCAGCAGCGCGAGCGCGGTGGCGAAGACGAGCATGACCGGCACCTGGACGATGCCGAACAGGAGCACGCGACCGAAGCCGTTGATGAACCGCTCGTCCTCCAGCGCGTGGCTGTAGTTGGACAGGCCGGCCCACACCTCGTTGGTCGGGCCGCCGATGCCCAGCGGAGCGGGCCGCTCGACCTTGAGCAGGCTCTGGTAGATGGCGTAGCCGATGGGCGCGATGAAGCAGAGCAGGAACACCGCGAGGAACGGCAGCAGGAAGCCGAAGGCCGCGCGGGCGTTGCGGGCCTCGGTGCGGGTGGGTCGCTTCACGTTGCGGTACTCCTATCGACCGGCAGTCCGGCGGGGTCTGCGGGCGGCGAGCGGACGGCCGGGGTCACGCGCGGGGGAGCGGGCCTGGCGGGCGGGGCGGGGGCCCGGCGGTGGGCGCCCCGCGCACCGGTGGCACCCCGCGCGCCGGTGGGTCACCCGCTGGCCGAGCCCTGGCCGGCCTCGACCTTGAGCCCCTTGTCCTTGAGGTCCTCGATGGTCTCGCCCTGCACCTTCCTGAGCACCGAGCGGAAGGCGGTGCCGTCCCCGATGGCCTCCAGGAACGCGTCGCCGAGCCGCTGGTAGAGGGTGTCCACGGTGGGACCCCACTTCCAGCTCGTGTCCACGGCCTTGCCGGCCTCGATGAAGATCCGGCTGTAGTGCTGGCCGCCGAAGAACTCCCGGCGGCCCTCCAGGTCGGCGGTGCTGTAGCCGGAGACGGCGCTGGGGAAGCCGTAGCCGCCCTTGATCAGCAGTTGGACGGCCTCCGGGGCGGAGTTGAGCCACACGGCGAAGGCCAGCGCGTCCCTGGGGTAGGTGCAGTCGGTGAACACCGCGGTGGTCGAGCCGCCCCAGTTGGCCTGCGCGTTCTCGCCCCGCTTCCACTGCGGCAGCGACGCGGCCCGCCACTTGCCCGCCGTGTCGGGGGCGTTGCCGGTCAGCAGCGCGTCGCCCCAGCTCGCGCCCAGCCAGGAAACGATGTCACCGGTCTGGATGTCCTTGTACCAGGCGTTCTGCCGGTCCGGGATGGTCTTGATCAGCTCGTCGTCGACGAGCCTGCTCCAGAAGTCGGCGACCTTGAGCGAGGGCGCGTCGTCGATGGCGACGGTCCAGGTGTCGCCCCGGGTGCCGAACCAGCGCCCGCCGGCCTGCCAGGCCAGGGCGGCGAAGCGGTTGCCGTTGGTGGCCGAGAAGGTCTCGATCCAGGCACCGTGCTTGCGCACCGCCCGGGCCGCGTCCGCGTACTCGGCCCAGGTCCGCGGCGTCCTGATCCGCCACTCGTCGAACAGGTCCTGGCGTAAGAACAGGCCCATCGGGCCCGAGTCCTGCGGGATGGCGTACACGGACCTGCCGTACACCGACTGCTGCCACTGCCAACCCACGAAGCGGGACCGGTAGCGGTCGCCGCCGTACGCCGACAGGTCGACCAGGGCGTTGTCGAGGAGGAAGCTGGGGACGACCGAATACTCTATCTGGGCGAGGTCGGGGGCGTCGCCGGCCTTCACGGCGGCGTGCATCTTGGCGTACTGGGCGCCGCCCACCGCCGAGACCTTCTCCAGGTTGATCCGCACCTCGGGGTGGTGCTCGTTCCACAGCGCCACCGGGTTCTCGATGCCCGGCACCCAGGACCAGAAGTTGAGCGTGATCTTCTCGCCCTTCCTGCGCTCCCTGACCTCGTGGCCGTCGTCGCCGCAGCCCGCGAGCGCGGCCCCGGCCGCCGCCGCTGCCGCGCCCACGACGGCGCGCCGACCGGGTCCCCGTGGGCTCATGTCAGGTCCTCCACGGGGACGCGGCGGAAGGTGAGGGTCGAGTAGGCGCTGAAGTCACCCGTCTCGTAGAGCAGTCCGACGGTGTCGTCGTCCAGTCGCGCGAGGTCGGAGTAGGCGGCCGGCAGGCCGTCCACGGTGTGCGCCGTGCGCCAGGTGACGCCCCCGTCGTCGCTGGCCCGCACGGTCATCAGGGCCCGGTAGTCCGGCGTCGCGGGCCCGGAGAACAGCAACGTTCCGCCGCCGGGCGCGCCGGGGCGGTCCAGGTGCAGGACGCTGCCCTGGACGACGGGCGTGACCAGGCCGGCCTGCGGGCGGAACGGCTTGACCAGCGAGGCGCCACCGTCGGTCGAGTAGGCGTCGGCCCGGTTGCCGGGCGCGGCGGCGTCGGTGCGGGTGTTGAAGTAGACCCGGCCGTCCGGGAGCTGCGCGGCGGTCGTCTCGTTGACGTTGACGTAGCCGTCCGGGTTGTCGTCCACGTAGCCCAGTCGCCAGGTCGCGCCGCCGTCGTCGCTGAGCAGGTCGTGGCCGCCGTTGTACTTGCCCTCCGTGCCGCTGTCGGCGCCGAAGGGCGGCAGCGAGTGGTTGGCCGGGACCACGACGCGCCCGGCGTGCGCTCCGTGGCGCAGGTGGAGGGCGTGCCCGGGCGTGGTGGCGTACCAGCGCCACTCGGGGCGCTTGACGTGCTCGGTGATCTCGCGCGGGGTCGACCAGGTCGCGCCGTCGTCGTCGCTGTGCTGGACCCACACCCGCCGGCCGTCGGCCGGCGAGACCTCGCCGCGGCGGATGCGGTCCTCGGTGGCGCCGGCCGCGCTGTGCACCTGCACCAGGACGATCCGGCCGCCGTCGATCACCACCGGCGCGGGGTTGCCCGCGGTGCCGTCGCCGTTGCGGCTGACGATCTGGAGCGGGCCCCAGGTCCGCCCGCCGTCGGCGGAGCGCCGCAGCACCAGGTCGATGTCGCCCCAGTCGGCCGACGAGGCCACCCGCCCCTCGGCGAAGGCGAGCACGGTGCCCCGGTCCGTGACGACCAGCGCGGGAATCCGATAGCTCGCGTACCCATCGGTGCCGGCGCGGAAGGGGACGGACACTTCGTAGGTCTTGTACGCCGTCATATCGCTTGCCATCAGACCCTCCCGATGCCCCGGTGCAATCGAGCGCCAACGACAGGACGTAGGACGTCCCTTGTGTGCGGTGACCATAAGGAGCGCCTTACAGAGCGTCAAGACACGGCACATGAACAGTTAGCAACGCAGCTTGAGCGATTCCGCCAAAGGATGCAGTCATACCGGTCGCGTTCTCGTGCCCTGGGTCGAGGCGCGGGCGCCTGCCGAGACCTAGCGTGAACGGCGTGAAGGGGGCGCCCGCGCACCCGGCCCGACACCGGTCGGGACCGGTCGGCGCGTGCCGCGAACGAGTCGCCGGCACGGCTCGCCCGAAGGGCCGCCGGACGGCGCGCGAACGGGTGACGCGCGCCCCTCGGCGAGCGCCGTTCGCGCGGCGCACCAGAGATGCGTGCCGGCGGGGACCGGCGAGGAGAGGGGCGTACGGATGTACGAGAAGTGGCGGAGCGCGCGCGAGGGCGGCCGGCCGGTGGTCAAGCACCTGGTCGAGGGGGCGGCGACGGCCGTGGTCGGTCTGGCCCTGTGGCTGTTCACCGCGGACGTGCACACCCCGGTCATCACGCTGCGCAAGGTGGGCGTGGTACTGATGTTCGTCGGCGCGGCCCAGCTTCTGTACGGCGCGTACGTGGGGGCCTCGGCGCGCGACAGGCGCTGAGGCGCGCGGCGACCGCCGAGGCGCGAGGCGGGTACCGCTCAGGCGCGGGGCGGGCGCCGAGGCACGGGCCGGTACCGTTCAGGCGTGCGGCGGGCGCGCGGCGGCGCGGGAGCGGCGGCGGAGCCCGTGACACGAGGGTGGCCCGACCTCGCGCCGGCCGTGTGCGAGGTCGATCGATATTCGGTTGCCCGTGTTCGCTGGTCGGCGGACGATGACCTCTCGTGACCCATCCCGAACAGCCCGACGTGGCAGATGCTGATCGTTCCCCCGTCGAGGCTGTCGAGACCGGTGGGGCCGCCGAGATCCCCCGGCCCGCCGGTGGCGACCCGGGCGCGGACGCGGGCGAGGGCGGCGAGGCCGCGGGCGGGAAGCCGCCGCGCCCCGGCGGGCGCGTACGGGCGCTGCTGCCCGACCTGTCGCCGTGGCGCTCCTCGCGGGACTTCCGGCTGATCTGGATGGCCGGCGCCGTGACCTCCTTCGGCAGCTTCCTGACCATGATCGCGCTGCCGTTGCAAGTCAAGGAGTTGACCGGCTCGGCCTTCGCGGTCGGCGCGATCGGCGCCGTGCAACTCGTACCGCTGATCGTCTTCGGCCTGTACGGCGGCGCCCTCGCCGACGCCATGGACCGGCGCACGCTCATCCTCCTCACCGAGCTGGGCCTCGGCGTCCTCACCGTCCTGCTGCTGGTCAACAGCCTGCTGCCGCACCCGATGCTGTGGCTGCTCTACGTGGTGGCGGGGCTGACCAGCGCGCTGGCCGGCATCCAGCAACCGGCCCTTGACGCCCTGATGGCCCGGATCGTCCCGCACGACCAGCTCACCGCCGCCGCGGCGCTCAACTCCATCCGCTGGCAGCTCTCGGCCATCGTCGGGCCCTCGGTCGCCGGGCTGATCGTCGCGTTCGCCGGGTTGCCCGTGGCGTACGGGCTCGACCTGCTGACCTTCGTCGTCTCCACGCTGCTCGCGGTGCGGCTCGCGGCGGCGCCGCCCGCGCACGACGCGCAGCGCCCCTCGCTGGCCGGCATCTGGGCCGGCGCCCGCTACGCGTGGCAGCGCAAGGAACTCCTTGGCACCTACGCGGTCGACATGGTCGCCATGTTCTTCGCCTACCCGAACGCGATCTTCCCCTTCCTCGCCGACGACCTGGACGCGACCTGGGCGCTCGGCCTGATGTACGCGGCGGGCTCGGTCGGCTCCGTGCTGGTCAGCCTGACCAGCGGCTGGACCTCGCGGGTGTACCGGCACGGCCGCATGGTGGCGGCCGGCGCCGCGCTGTGGGGACTGGCCATGGCCGCGGCCGGGGCGCTGCCCAACATCTGGCTCGTACTGCTGTGCCTGGCGGTGGCCGGCGGCGCGGACATGATCAGCGGCCTGTTCCGGTCCACCCTGTGGAACCAGACCATCCCGGACGAGCTGCGCGGCCGGCTGGCCGGCATCGAGCTGCTCTCGTACATGACGGGCCCGCAGCTCGGCCAGGTCAGGGCCGGTTCGATGGCCGCGCTGACGAGCGTGCGGACCTCGGTGTGGTCGGGCGGCGTCGCGTGCGTGGCCGCGGTCGGGCTGCTGGCGGCCTCGCTGCCGAAGCTGATGGCGTACGACTCCCGGACCAACCCGCACGCCCTCAAGGTGCGGGCGGCCCGCGAGGCACGTGAGGCGGGCGAGGCGAGCCCGGCGGCGCAGTGAGGCGTGCGCGGCGGGCGGTGCGGGGGCGGGCGGTGTGCCCCGCCCGTCGCGGGCCCCACCCGCGCTCGGCGGATGCCCCGAACCCGCTCACTCCTCCTCGCCGTCCGGCGCCGGAACTCAAGCCAGGCGTTCAGGGCCGGGTTGTCCGATCCGACGCGATCCAGTTCCGCGTCGTGCTCGGCTACCCGCGAACCGGGCGCGGGCTGGACTCGGTCGAGCTCGCGACTCAGGGCCGACCCGGACTCCCCTCCGGTGTGCCCGTCCGCGCTCAGCGAGGAGCGGTACCACCCGGGGGCTCTGCTCCCAGGAGCGCGAGCAGCCCGGGGAACCTCCTCTCGATGTCCGCGCGTCGTAGTCGGATGCCCTTGCGGTTGCCGTAGTCGATCTCGTCAACGAGACCCGCCTCGCGCAGGACGCGGAAGTGGTGGGTCTGGGTCTGCTTCGAGATCGGAAGATCGAACGAGTTGCAGCCCCGCTCGCCGTCGCTGTGGTCGGCGGCCAACCGCGTGATGACCGAACGACGGTGCTCGTCGGCGAGGGCGCGAAACACCGCGCCCAGATCGAGTGCGTCGGCCTCCGGGCCGACCAGGTTCTTCCCGGCCACGCGCCACCTCCTCCAGGTACGACTTGAATCGTACCTGAAAGGTGTGCTCCACTGAGGTACGAAATTCTTCGTACCTGATCCGATCGCGCTACCCCGTGCCGCCGCTCCCCGAGACCAGGGCCGGCACTCGCCGGGGATGGCTGGTCATCGACACTCCGAGAGGTCATCGTCATGAAGAAGCCCGAGGTGCTGATAGTCGGTGCCGGTATCGCGGGGCCCGCACTCGCGTACTGGCTCTCCCGGAACGGCTACCGGCCGACGGTCGTCGAACACGCCCGGCAACTGCGCTCCGGTGGTAGCGCGATCGTCGTGAAGGGGCCCGCGATCCCGGTCGCCGACCGCATGGGCGTCCTCCCGCAGCTCCGCGGGCTCGCCACCCGCAACCGGTCACTGACCCTGCTCGACCCCGGCGGCAGGCGCGTCCTGCGACTCCCGCTCGCCTCGGACAAGGCGCCGACGGTCGAGGTGACCCGGGCCGACCTGTCCGAGGTGCTGCACCGGTCGGCGCAGGCCGAGGCCGAGTTCTTGTTCGACGACACCGTCACCGCCCTCGACCAGGACGGAGGAGGAGTTGACGTCACCTTCCGGCGGTCCGCGCCACGGCGCTTCGACCTGGTCGTCGGTGCCGACGGGATGCACTCCACCGTACGGCGCCTGGTATTCGGACCCGAGCGGCAGTTCGCGAGCGACCTGGGCCTGTACGGCGCGACCGTCCCGCTGGAACCCGACGCCGTCGAGGACCCGAGCGAGATGACGATGCTGACCGTGCCGAACCGGATGCTGGTCGTCCACCCCTCGCGGACCACCCCGCTCGCGATCTTCACCTTCCGGGCCGCGCGACTGGCGTTCCACGACCGCAAGAACATCGCCCTGCACCAGCAGACCGTGGCCGACGCCTACGCCGACGTGCGGTGGCGGGCACCGGAACTCGTGGCCGCGTTCCTCGACCACCCGGCTCCGTTCTTCGACCGCCTGACCACCGTCCGGATGCCCTCGTGGTCCCGCGGACGGGTCGTACTCCTCGGGGACGCGGCGGCGGCGACGGCCCTGCTGGGCGACGGGTCCAGCATGGCGATGGCGGGCGCGTACGCCCTCGCGGAAGAACTCGCCGCCCACCCCGGCGACCACGCCCGCGCCTTCGCCGCCTACGAGTCGCGGCTCCGCCGCGAGGTGGGCCCACGGCAGCGACGCGTCGGTCCGCTCTCCAGGCTCATGGTGCCCCGCACCCGGCCGGGCCTCGCGGTGCGCAACGCGGTGGGCCGCGCCGTCGGTCGCGCGATCCGGATCACCTCTCGCCAAACCGCGAACTCGTAGACCGGGTCCGCACCGACCGCTCACCGGTCGGTGCGCGACTCCGCGGCAGCTCTCAGCCCTCCGCTCGGCGCGTGCGTCCGGGAGTACGCCCCGGTCTCCGCCCCGGTCTCCGCTCCGGCGCGCCGGCCCCGAGCGACCGCGCCGGGCCCCGCCCGCGCGGCGCGGCCTCAGCCCGCCGCCGGCGCGTCGGCGACCTGGATCAGGGGCTTTCCGGGGGTGTGGCGGCGGGCGGTGAAGGCGGTGGGAGCGTCGGCCAGCGGGTAGACCGTGCCCACCAGGGGCCGCAGCCGCCCGTCCTGGACCCGTCGCGCGAGGTCGGCCAGGCGGCGCCGGTCGGGCTCGACGATGAAGAAGACCGACCGCCCGCCCTCGGGGCGGACCGTGGTCGGCGCGGCGATCGTGACGAGCGTGCCGCCGGGTCGCACCAGGCGGGCCGAGCGTTCGAGCGCCTCACCACCGATCACGTCGAGGACCAGGTCCACCGGTCCGGCGTCGGCCAGTTGACCGCCCACGTCGCCACCCCGCTCGCCACTCCGCTCGCCGTCCCGCGCGCCGTTCGGCTCGCCGTCGAGGTCGACGAAGACGTCGGCGCCGAGTTCCAGGGCCGTGGCCCGGTCCCGGGCGCGGCCGGTGGCGACCACCCGGGCCCCGGCATCGCGGGCGAGCTGGACCGCGATGCTGCCGACCCCGCCGGCCGCGCCGTGGACCAGCACGCTCTGCCCGGCCACCAGCCGCCCGTGGTCGAAGAGTCCCTGCCAGGCGGTGAGCCCGGAGATCGGCAGCGCCGCGGCCTCCAAGTGGCTGACGGACGCCGGCAGTGGCGCCAGGTCGCGGGCCTCCACGGCCACGTACTCGGCCAGCGTCCCGTCGCGCGTCCAGTCGGTCAGCCCGAAGACCCGCTGGCCGACGGTGAGGCCCGTGGTGCCGTACCCCAACTCGGCCACCACGCCGGACACCTCGTGGCCGGGGACGGAGGGCGTGCGGTCGCGGCCGGCGCGGTCCGTCCAGGTGCCCGGCCACTCCAGCTCGCCGGGTGTGAAGCCGGCCGCGTGCACCCGGACGATCACGTCGTTCTCGGCCGCGTGCGGGTACGGGGCCTCCTCGTACATCAGCCCGCCGGTCCCGGCCGCCCGGTCGCGCACCCTGATCGCCTTCATGGCCACTCTCCTCCCCACAGCCGGGCTGGTCCCCGCGCTGCTCACGGAGGCGACGCTAGTCGCGCCCTTGACCCGCTCCGTGGTCCAAACGCGGGCCGGGATCATGGGCCAAGTCGCGGGCGCCGGGCGCGTGGCCGGTGCGCTGACCCGCCCCGCCGACGGCCACGACCGGGACCGGGCGGCGCGCGGCGCTAGTCGTTCCAGCGCGGGTCGTTCTGCCAGTCGCGCTCGCGGTCCCGGGTGTGCTCGATCGCCTGGGCCGCCTCCTCGCGGGTGGCGTACGGGCCCAGCCGGTCGGCCGCCCGGCACTCGGGGCCCTCCTCCACGCGCCCGTGGCGCACGCAGTAGTACCACTCGCCGGGCTTGCCGGGCGTGCCCTTCGAGAACAGCGCCATCTGTGCCTCGCCTTCCTCAGATGTCTCCACCGCACCGCCTTCACGTGTGCTGGCTCACTTGCCGCCATGGTGCCCGATGGGTCCTGGATACACTCGCTGGCATGTCTGGCCAGTCGCTTCTAGTCCCGGGGCAGCTCTCCCCCCTCCGCACCGTCCCCGCCGCCATTCCGCGGCCGGAATACGTGGGCAAGGACGCCCCCACCCCGTACACCGGCCCCGAGGTGCAGGACGCCGAGACGATCGAGCGGATGCGGGTCGCCGGGCGCATCGCCGCGCAGGCGCTGGAAGAGACCGCGCGGCACATCGTGCCGGGGACCACCACGGACGAACTCGACCGGGTCGCCCACGAGTTCCTCTGCGACCACGGCGCGTACCCGTCCACGCTCGGCTACCGCAAGTACCCCAAGTCGCTGTGCACCTCGGTCAACGAGGTCATCTGCCACGGCATCCCCGACTCGACCGTGCTGCGCGACGGCGACATCGTGAACCTGGACATCACCGCGTACATCGGCGGCGTGCACGGCGACAACAACGCCACCTACCTGTGCGGCGACGTGGACGAGGAGTCGCGGCTGCTCGTGGAGCGCACCCGGGAGTCGCTGGCGCGGGCCATCAAGGCCGTCAGGCCGGGCCGGCAGATCAACATCATCGGGCGCGTCATCGAGTCGTACGCCAAGCGCTTCGGGTACGGCGTGGTGCGGGACTTCACCGGACACGGCATCAACACGTCGTTCCACTCGGGCCTGATCGTGCCGCACTACGACAGCCCGCACCACACCACCGAGATCCGGCCGGGCATGACGTTCACCATCGAGCCGATGCTGACCCTCGGCACGCACGAGTACGACATGTGGGACGACGGCTGGACCGTGGTCACCAAGGACCGCAAGCGCACCGCGCAGTTCGAGCACACGCTCGTGGTCACCGAGACCGGGGCGGACATCCTCACCCTGCCCTGACGCGACACCGGCCTGCCGGCCCGCGGCCACCACCGCGACGAGGACCACGACGCGAGCCCGCCGCCCCCTCACGGGGCGGCGGGCTCGCGTCGTGGAGCGGCGGGGCTCAGGCGCTGAGCGCGCCCGGGCCGTCGGTGCCGAAGAGTTCGCCCAGCTCCCGGAAGACCCCGGTGTTCAGCGCGAAGGCCCGCTTGCACTCCTCGATGACGCGCTGCTTCTCCAGGTCGTCCACCGGCAGCGCGTCGAGCAGCGCCCGGTACTCGCGCTTGAACGCGGCCGGGTTGCCGATCTCCTCGAAGACGTAGAACCGCACGCCGTCGCCCTTGCGCTCGAAGCCCCAGGTCTTCTCGGCCGTGCCACGGATGATCTGGCCGCCGGAGAGGTCGCCGAGGTAGCGCGTGTAGTGGTGCGCGACGAACCCGCCGGGCCACCGCCGCGCGCACTCCTCGACCCGCGCCACGTACGCCGCGGTGGCCGGCAGCGGCTCCAGGCCCGCGCGCCAGTCGGGGCCACCGAGGAAGGCCAGGTCGCGCTCGAGCTCGGCCGTACGAGCCAGCTCGGGCCGGATGAACGGGCCCGCCACCGGGTCGTCGGCCAGCGTGGCCGGGCCGCTCTCCAGGGCCCGGTAGACGAACCAGAGCTGCTCCGTGTACCGCCGGAAGGCGGTCACGCCGAGCTGGCCGCCGAGCATGGCGCTCATGAACATCGAGGTCTCGGCCTCGGTGTGCTGCGCGTGCGAGGCGGTGCGGATGACCGTGGAGAACGGCTCGGGTGCGGGTGCGGCGTCCAAGACGGACCTCCGGGTGCCGATGGGACGTGAGCGAGCGGGCCCTGCATGCCGAAAAGCGACATGAAAAGCCGAAAACACGGGATACACCCGCTTCGCGGGCGGCCCCACCGGCAATTCTGTCTACTTAGGTTTGCCTAAGTCAATGACTTCCCGACGACTTGTCGGTAAAACCCTACCGCCGCGACCGCCCTCGGGCGAGTGGCTTCGCGACGGTGGTCGGGGCGGGGGCAGCCGCGCGCCCGCGCCCACCGGCCGGGGCCGGGGACGCGGGCGCGGAGTGGGGGGGCGGGTTCGCGCGCGCCGGGCGCGGTGCGGGGTCAGCCCTGGGCGGGGGTGGCCGCCGCCCGGCGGCGGACGGCGAAGGCCGCCGCGCCACCGCCGGCGACGAGCACGCCAGCGGCGCCGAGCAGCACGCCGGTGGGCACGTCGGCGCCGGTGGCGGCCAACGAGCCGGAGCCGCCCGTGCTGCCGCCACCGCCGTCGCCACCGGTCACGCCGCCGGTGCCGAACGCGTCGGTACCGGAGCCCGTGCCGCCGGTGCCGCCCGCGCCGCCGGTGCCGGAGCCCGAGGTGCCGCCGGAGCCGGCGGTGCCGCCCGGCAGGCTGGCGTCCTTGTCCAGCGAGACGGCGAGGTTGATCGGGTCGAGCGCCTCACCGGCCTCGTAGTAGCCCGCGAACGCCCTGGCCCCGCCCGGGGTGAGGGTGGCCGGGACGTTGTTGAGGGAGATCACCTTGTCGGTGCCGGTCAGCCCGCCGGCGGGCAGCTTGAGGTCGGCCAGCGTCAGGTCGTCGCTGCGGGTGACCTTGCCGGTCTTGATGTCCTTGGAGGACAGGTCGGCGACGAGGGTGCCCCGGGCGCCGTGCGCCTTGACCTTCAGGTCGCTGATCCTGAGGTCCAGCTTGCCCTGGTGGCCGGTGAAGCGGACGGCGCCGGCGAACTTGGCGTCCAGCGACTTGGCGTCCGCGTCGTACTTCCCGCTGCCGTCGGGGAAGCGGTAGACGTCGCCCTGCTTCCTGGCACCGGCGGAGAGTTCGACCTTGCCGCTCGCGATCGGTCCCGTGACGTACGTGCGGAACTTCTCCTTCACGCCCCAGTCGAGGTTGCCGGAGTGGATCTCGCCGCTGACCCCGGGCTGCCCGGTGGGGTCGCTGGTCGGCTTGGACGTGGGCTGGTCGGTGGGCTGGTTCGTGGGGGTGTCCGTCGGGTTGTCCGTCGGCCGGTTGGTGGGCTCGTCGGTGGGCTTGTCCGTCGGCTTGTCGGTCGGCTTGTCCGTGGGCTTGTCGGTGGGCTTGTCCGTCGGTTCCGGCTTGACCGGGCCGCCGGGGGTGACCGTGAGCGTGGCCGGGTCGAGGTCGTCGCCGGCCGCGTAGAAGCCGCTGAACGCCTTGGCGCCGTCCTCGGTCAGCTTGGCCGGGATGTTGGCGAAGACCATCGCGCCGCCCGCGCCCTGGCCCGGCCGGACGTTGGTCAGGTCCAGGTCGGCGAGCCGCACGTCGTCGCTGTTGGTGACCTTGCCGGTCTTCATGTCCTTCGAGCTGACGTCGGCCGTGATCGCACCCTTGGTCCGCTCGGTGCTCAGCTTGAGGTCGCTCAGCCTGAGGTCGAGCTTCTCCTCATGGCCGGTGAAGCGGACGGCGCCCTTGAAGGCGGTGTTGACGGCGTGCGTGCCGGTGTCATAGGTGCCCGCGCCGTCGACGAAGGTGAACGGCCCGTTGCCCGCCGCCTGCTTCGCGCCGTCCGACACGGTGATCTTGCCGCCGGCGATGGGCCCGGCGACGTACTTGCGGAAGCTCTCCTTCACACCCCAGTCCAGGGTGCCGTTCTTGAGCTCCAGCTTCGGCGGCCCGGCCGGCTTGTCGCCGCCGTCGCCGGCGGCGAACGCCGGCAGGCTCAGCGCGGCGGCGCCGAGCGCGGCGGCGGTGGCTATCGCGGCGGTCCGCGCGACCGTGGTACGTCGCGCTCCGCGAGGTGCGGGGTGGGTGGCGGACATCGTCAGATCTCTCCTCGAATGGGTGGTGGGGCCGGCCGCCGGGGGATGCGGCCGGGCCCGTTGCGTGGTGGGCGGCGCCCGGCGTGCACGGGCCGGGTTGGCCTGGGCCGTGCGGCGGGGCGAGCCGGTGAGGGCCGGTCGCCCGTCGCGCGGCTGCCCCGTTCGGGGGCTCTCGCGTGGGGGGTACGGGGCCCGCGCGGCGGGGCCGCGCGGACCGGGGCTGGTGGGGCGCCGGGGTCGTCAACCGCCGGCGGGCGCGCCGTCGGTGTCGGTCGGCGTGCTGGCCGCGGCGGTGCGGCGCCTGCGGACGACGAGCACGGTGGCCGCCGCGACCGCGGCCAGCAGCGCGGCGCCGCCGGTCACCAGCGCCGGCGTGGAGGGCCCGGCCGAGTCGTCGGCGGCCTGACCGTCGTCGGAGTCGGCCGGCGCCGCGACCGCCGTCGCGGAGCGCTCCGGCCGTGGCGTGGCCGTGGGTTCGCTGCCCAGGTCGGGCAGGGGCGGCAGGGTGGCGTCCGCGTCGGTGGCCACGGCCAGCGAGAGCGGGTCCATCGCGGTGCCGGCCCGGTACATGCCGCCGAACGCCTCGGCGCCCTGCCGGGTCAGCTTGGTCGGCGCCTCCGCCACCGTGACCAGGCCGTCCTTGGCCGTGGGCGCCTTGAGGGCCGCGGCGTCGAAGGTGACCAGGGGGACGTCGCGGCGGGTGGCGCCGTCGGTGGTGACGTCGGCCGCGAGGGTGCCGAGGCCGTCGGCGACCTGGACCCGTACGCCGCTCAGCGCGAGGTCGAGACGGGCCCCGGTGAAGTGCGTACGGCCGGTGAACGTGGCGTCCAGGGACCCGGTGCGGCGGTCGTAACTGCCCTTGCCGGCCGGGAAGCGGAACAGCGCGCCGCCGTCCCGCGCCCCGTCCGTGAGCCTCCAACGCCCCTTCGCGATGGGGCCGGTGACGTACTCCCGGAAGGTGCGGCGCACGCCCCAGTCGACGGCGGCGTCCTCGATCCTCCCGCCGCCCGTGGCCCGGTCGCCGTCCTTGTCCCCCTTCTTGGCGTCGCTCTTGGCGTCGTCCTTGGCGTCGCCCTGGTCTCCGTTCCTGGCGTCGTCGGCGGGCTTGTCCTGGTCGGGCTTGCCGCCCTTGTCGTCCATCGCGCCGGGCGCGATGTCGGCCGAGAGGTTCAGCGGGTCGAGCGGGGTGCCGGCCGTGTAGTAGCCGGCGAACGCCTGCGCGCCGCGGGCGGTGAGGGTGGCCGGGATGGACTGGAGGACGACGGCGGTGCCGCCGCCGCGCATGTTCACGCGGGACAGGTCGAGCGATGCCAACGGGACCTGGCTGGCGCTGGTCACCTTGCCGGTGGCCTTGGCCTTGCTCACCATGTCCGCGTACAGGGTGCCGGTGCCGTTGCCCGAGGTACGCACCGTCAGGCGGCTGAGGCTCAGGTCGAGTTCGTACGCGCCGCTCGGCTTGCGGTGCCCGACGAAGTGCACCCCGCCGGAGAACGCGGCGCTGAAGGAGCCGCTGTCCGGGTCGTAGGAGCCCTTGGCGGAGTGGAAGCGGAACTGGCTCTCGCCCACCGTGGCGGCGCCTTGCCGGAGGCTCCAACTGCCCTGGGCGATCGGCCCCGTGACGTAGCGCTGGAAGGAGGACTTGAGGCCCCAGTCCAGGCGCCCGCCGGCGACCGTGCGGTCCGCCGCGTGGGCGGCGGTGACCGGTGACAGCGCGCCGAGCAGCCCGGCGAGAAGCACGAGCACACCGGCGCGGGTGGGTCTGGCTGGCAGCATCAGATGCCCCTCCCGGAACGTAGCGATGCAGGTAAGGCTAACCTAAGCTACAGCTCGGCCTGGTCGGAACCCCGGGGCCGGCGACCCCCGTGGACGGCAGGACGACAGAGAGGCGAAAACGTGCAGCAACGGCAGTCGGCGAGGCCACCCGCCCGCGTTCCACGCATCGTCACCGCCCTCGCCGCCACCCTCGCGCTCGCGCTCGGGCTCGCCGGCTGCGGCGGGTCCGACGGCGGTTCGGGCGGCGGGAAGAACGGGGGCGAGGGCGCCTCCGCGACACAAGCGGAAGCACTGGAACCGCTCGCGAGCAAGCCGAGCCCGCGCCTCCCGGCCACCGTCAGTTCGGCCGACGGCCACCGCACCACCGTGACCAGCGCCGACCGGATCGTGCCGCTGACCGGCTCGCTCTCGGAGATCGTGTTCACCCTCGGGCTCGGCGACCGGGTCGTCGGGCGGGACGTCACCGCCGACTTCGCTCAGGCCAGGAAGTTGCCGGTGGTCACCCGCGCGCACGACGTGTCGGCCGAGAACGTGCTCTCCCTGAAACCGACCGTCGTCCTGGCCGACACCAGCACCGGACCGGCCGAGGCCATCGACCAGATCCGCGACGCGGGCGTACCGCTGATCGTCCTCGCCCCGGCGAAGGAACTCGCCGACGTCGGCACCCGCATCGACGCGGTCGCCGCGGCGCTCGGCGTGCCGGACGCGGGTCGGGAGTTGCGCGAGCGCACCGAGCGCCGGATCGACGCCGTCCGCGCCGACATCAGGCGCCCGGCCGACGGCAAGCGCCCACGGGTGGCGTTCCTGTACCTGCGCGGCTCGGCCGCGGTCTACCTGCTCGGCGGGCGCGACTCGGGCGCCGGCTCGCTGCTTGAGGCGGCCGGCGCGCGGGACGCCGGCAAGGAGTCCGGCCTGAAGAAGGACTTCACGCCGATCACCAGCGAGGCCCTGGCCAAGGCCGCGCCGGACGCCATCCTCGTGATGTCCAAGGGACTTGACTCGGTCGGCGGCGTGGACGGCCTGCTCAAGCTGCCCGGCGTCGCCGAGACGCCGGCCGGCATGGACCGCCGCGTCGTCTCCATCGAGGACGGCAAGCTGCTCAACTACGGGCCGCGCACCGACCAGGTGCTGCGCTCGCTCGTGGACCAGTTGTACGAGGACGCGCCGTGACGCTCTCCACCGGGCCGTCCCAGCCCCCGCACGCCCCACGGTCCCCGGGAGCGGCCACGTCCCCGGAAGACCGGAAGTCCGCCCCGCCCCCCGGGACTTCGGAAGCCGTGGCGGCTTCGGAGGCCGTGATGGCTTCGGAGGCCGTGGTGGCTTCAGAGCCTCTGAAGGAATCGCCGGCCGAGTCCGCCGCCGCGCAGCCGCCGAGCCCCACGGTGGCCGGGCGGCGCCGCGCGCGGGCCGCGGCGCTGACCGGGGGGCTGGTCGTCGCGCTGGTCACGCTGTGCCTGGTGGCCGCGGGCACCGGCGCGTACGACATCCCCATCGGCGACGTCGCGCGCTCGGCGCTGCACCGGGTGGGGCTCGGCGGGGCGCCGCTGGACCGGGTCGGCGAGAGCGTGCTGTGGAACGTGCGGCTGCCGCGCGTCGTGCTCGCCCTGCTGGTCGGGGCGTCGCTGGGGTGCGCGGGGGCGCTGATGCAGGGCGGGTTCGGCAATCCGCTGGCCGAGCCCGGGGTGATCGGCATCTCGGCGGGCGCCGCGGTGGGCGCGGTGGGCGCCATCGCGCTCGGCCTCACCTTCCTCGGCGACTGGACCGTGACCGCCTGCGCGTTCGGCTCCGGACTGCTGACCGTGCTGGTCGTGTACGCGCTCTCGCGGTCGGACGGCAAGACCGAGGTGGTGACGCTGATCCTGACCGGCATCGCGGTCAACGCCTTCGCCGGAGCGCTGATCGGCCTGTTCATCTTCTTCGCCGACAACGCCCAGATCACCCAGATCACCTTCTGGCAGCTCGGCAGCCTCTCCCAGGCCACCTGGCCCAAGGTGCTCGCGGTGCTGCCGTGCGCCGTGGCCGGCCTGGTCCTCGCGCCGGTGTACGCGCGCCAACTGGACCTGCTCGCCCTCGGCGAGCGCCCGGCCCGGCACCTGGGCGTGGACGTGGAACGGCTGCGGGTCGCCGTCGTGGTGCTGGTCGCGCTGCTGACGGCCGCCGCGGTCGCGGTCGCGGGCATCATCACCTTCGTCGGCCTGCTCGTACCGCACCTGCTACGCATGGCCGCGGGCCCGGGCCACCGGTTCCTGGTGCCGGGCAGCGCGCTGGGCGGGGCCGTCGTGCTGGTCGCGGCCGACCTCGCGGCGCGCACCGTCGCGCAACCCGCCGAACTGCCGCTCGGCGTGCTCACCGCGCTGTTCGGCAGCCCGTTCTTCTTCTGGCTGTTGCGCAGGACCCGTCGCAAGCAAGGAGGTTGGGCATGAGCGTGCGCTCCCTGACGGGCCGGCTGACCGGCCGCGCCCGGCGGCTGCCGGGCCGCCCCGCGCCGGGCGAGGCGGCGGCCGAGGTGGCCGACCTGCGGGTCCTCCTCGGCGGCCGGACGGTGCTGGACGACGTGTCGTTGCGGGTCACCGCGGGCGAGGTGCTGGCGCTGGTCGGGCCGAACGGGGCGGGCAAGTCCACGCTGCTGTCCGCGCTCGCCGCCGACCTGACCCCGGCCGCGGGCACCGTACGCGTCGACGGGCGCCCCGTGGCCGACTGGAGCCCGGGCGAGTTGGCGCTGCGCCGGTCCGTGCTGCCCCAGTCCGCCGCGCTGTCCTTCCCGTTCACGGTGGAGGAGGTGGTACGGATGGGCCGCGCCCCGTGGACGGGCACGCCGGCGGAGGACGAGGACGATCCGGCGGTGGCGGCGGCCATGGTCACCACGGAGGTGGCCGCGTTCGCCGACCGCCCCTTCGGCGCGCTCTCCGGCGGCGAGCGCGCCCGTACCGCGCTGGCCAGGGTTTTGGCCCAGCGCACGGCCCTGCTGCTGCTCGACGAGCCGACGGCCGCGCTGGACCTGCGGCACCAGGAGTTGGTGCTGCGGGTGTGCCGGGAGCGGGCCGCGGCGGGGGACGCCGTCGTCGTGGTCCTGCACGACCTGGGGTTGGCCGCGGCGTACGCGGACCGCACCGCCGTGCTGCACGGCGGGCGGATCGCGGCCGACGGGCCGCCGGACGAGGTGTTCGGCGAGGAACTGCTGTCGGCCGTCTACCGGCAGCCGGTCGAGGTGCTGCCGCACCCGCGGACCGGGGTGCCGCTGGTGGTGCCCCGCCGCGACGGCCGGGGCACCGAGGCGCCCGCCCGGCTCGGCTGACGGGCCGGTCCCCGGGGCCTGGCCCGGGCCCGCCCCGTATAGGGTTGCGCCGTTCGTGGCGTCCTCGGTGCAGAGCGAGGCGCACCCGAAGGAGCAGGAGCACCATGATGGAGAGGTTGCCCCGCCTGCGGTTGACGGCGCTGACCACCGCGGCGCTGCTGACGCTGACCGGCTGCATGACGGTGCACGGTGAGCGGGAGGTGATCCCGGCGGTGAGCCAGGAAGAGGCCCCGAAGGTCCTCCGCCACTTCACCGACACGTACAACAAGGCGTGGCGCGCGGCCGATCCGAAGCTGATCGCCCAGGCCGAGACGGGGCCGCTGCTCGCGATCGGCAAGGCGGACCTGACGGCCGAACGGGCGGAGCACCCGGACGGCAACCCGCAGGTGGGCGCGCTGGAACTCAAGAACGCCCGCTTCACCATCCCCAAGCAGGCGGGTTGGCCCAAGTTCTTCGTCGCCGACGCGGACAGCAACCGAGGCACCGACCGCTGGATGCTGATGTTCACCCGGGGCGGGCCCGACGAGCCGTGGCGGGCCGCCTACCTGTCGCTGCTCAGCGAGGACGAGGTGCCCGACTTCGCCCTGGACGCCGACGGCTTCGCCAAGCCGGTGCCCACCGGCGCCGACTCGGGGCTCGCGGTACGCCCGGACCGGCTCAGCTCCTCGTACGTGAACTACCTGATGACGGGCGAGGGCACGGAGTTCGCGGACGGGCCGGCCACCTCCGGGCTGCGGGCGGAGCGCCAGAAGCACGTGCGCACGCCGAAGTACTGGACCGAGTACATCGACACCCCCGCGCACGGCGGCGACTTCGCCCCGGTAGGGCTGCGCACCAAGGACGGCGGAGGCGTGGTCTTCTTCGCCTCGTACCACCGCCAGAAGCAGACCGCCGCCAAGGGCTTCCGACCCACCCCGCCCAAGCGCGTGGAGGCGGTCATGACCGGCGAGGTCCGCAAGGCGATCACGTTGACCCGGGTCTTCGAGTCCTCCGTGCGCGTCCCGGCCAAGGGCGCGGCGGAGCGCGAGGTGGTCTTCCTCAACCGGCTTGAGGGCGTCACGGCCGCCAAGGGCGAGTAGCGCCGCGGGGGCGACGCGCACCCGGGCCGGTGGGACTGGTGGGGCCGGTGGTCAGGGCCGGCGGTCGGCGCGGGCTCAGTGGCCGATCGGCCAGGCCGCCGTCTCGTGGTCCGCGTCGTCGCTCGCGTACAGCGCGCACGCGTCGGTGAGCGTCTCCAGCAGGCTGAGCGGGTCGGGCAGCGGACGCTCGGGGCCGAGGAGCCAGGCCACGTGCCCGTCGCCCGGCAGTCGGGCCGGCGGCACCAGCACGTAGCTGCCGCGGCAGTGCCAGCGCAGCCCGGGGTGCTCGTCCATGGTCTCGGGGTGGCAGTCCAGCTCGCAGGGCCACCACTCGTCCTCGTCGTCCGGGGTGCCTCGGGTGGCGGTGAAGAACAGCATCCGGTCGGGGCCGCACGTGGCGACCGGGCCGACCTCGACGCCCGCGGCGCCGAGCCGCTCCAGGGCGTGCCGACCGGCGTCGACCGGCACGTCGAGCACGTCGTGGGCGATGCCGGTCGCGGTGATGAAGTTGGCCTCCGGCTGGGTCCGCAGCCAGTGCGTGACGCGCTCCACGTCGGTGGTCGCCTGGGTCTGCCAGGCGAACGAGAGGGGATGTCGGGCCGGCGTGGGACAGCCGACGCGCTCGCAGGAACACCGGTAGCCGGCGGGGTGCGCGGCGGGGGCGAGCGGGAGCCCGGCGCTCGCCGCGGCCAGCAGCAGATCCTCACGCGTGCCCCCGGCACTCGCGGCCGGGTCCGAGCCGCCCCGGGGTCGGCGCAGCCACTGGGAGAACCTGCTTTTGCGTTCCATCTATCCCCTCGCTTCGCCGCTGTCCTGAGATCAATGCTGCCACCATCCTGCGCCCCAGGTGACCGCGGTGCGGAGCCGGGGCGGCAGAGACTATCCCGGTGCCCGGTGCGGAGAGCGGGCAAATCCCGATTTTTAGCCCTAGCGTTTTGCTTATGATCACTCGGGGCGTTGTGCTGGCCGTCCGTACGCCATCCCTGAGCGTTCCGCCGCCGTGGGACGGGCCAGCTCCGCACGCACCGGCGGCGCCCGCCGCCGGCGGGAGGCGGCGGGCGCACGCGACGGACCGGGCCGTCTCGGACCATCCCTGACCGGGCTGCTTCGCACCAGTTCGGACCGGACCGGTTCAGCTCTCGGACCGGACCGGTTCAGTTCGAACCGTTCGGGCCGGAACTCGGATCGGAGTGCGGACGAGGAAGGCGGCCGGCGGGCCGCGCGGGGAGTCCGGGCCTGGAGTCCGGGCTAGAAGTCCGGGCTAGGAGTCCGTCGGACCCGGGGTGGCGACGGGGGCGGGCGCGGGGGCAGGCGCGGAGGCGGGCGGCGTGGCGATGCCGCCCAGCACCTGGTCCACGATGGCGTCCGCGTACGCGTGGCTCATCGGCAGGGTCCGCAGCGACCAGCGGTGGAAGATCGGGCCGACGAGCATCTCGACGGCGACCCGCAGATCGGCGTCGGGAGCGATCTGGCCGGCCTGCTGCGCGGCGCGCAGCCGGCCGGTCCAGGCGGCGAGTTGCGGTTCGAGTACCCGGGCGTTGACCTCCGCGCCGAGTTCGGGGTCGCTCTGGCTCTCGGCGATCAGCGCGCGGGTGGGCAGCGCGTACTTGGGGTCGTCCATGGTGTCCACGGTGGCGCGCAGCACGTCCTTCGCGTCGGCGACGATGTCGCCCGTGTCGGGCAGCGTGATCTCCGCCCCGGCCCCGCCGCTCTGTTCGAGGAAGGAGTCGAAGAGCACGGCGGCCTTCGAGGGCCACCAGCGGTAGATCGTCTGCTTGCCGACCCCGGCGCGGGCGGCGATGGCCTCGATGGTGAGCTTGCCGAAGCCGACCTCGCCGACGAGTTCGAGGGCGGCGTCCAGGATCGCGCGGCGCGAGCGCTCGCTGCGGCGACTTGAGTCGGGGGCCGTCTTACGGGCCATGTTCTGGGTCATGGGGGCAATCTACCAATCGCGAGGCGAGACGTATCGTCTTGACAAGACGATACGTCTCGCGCAGACTCGACGACATGCGAGACGCCTCGTCTCGTTCATCTCGTACCTCACCACCTCGCACCCCAAAGGGAGACCCCATGAGCAAGGGACGTTCCGGAAGCATGCTCGGCGTCGGCGGCACCCGCGCCAACCTCTCCCGCTCCGCCCTGCGCGGCGGGCGCGGGCGACGCGGCGCGCAGGGCGACCTCGACCCGATGGCGCAGAAGCGGGAGTTGCTGCGCAAGCTCCAGGAGAAGAACCGGGCCACGGACGCGTGACCCGCGGGCCGCCGGCGCGGCCACGCGCCGCCGCCGGCCCCGCGGTGCCGGGCTGCCGGCACGGCGCCACTCCCCCGGCTCCGACACCAGCACCAGCACCAGCACCAGCACCAACCGCGACACCTCGTACGCACCGCACCGGACACGGGCCCGTAGCCACCATCGGCTGCGGGCCCGTGGCGCGTCGCGGGCCGCTCGCGCCCGGTCGTCGGCGCCGCTGAGCGCGCCCGCCGCGCCCGGCTCGGCCGGGTACGGTGAGTGTGCTCTGCGTACGCCGGCGCACTCGGTCGTCGGTGGCCGCCTCACGACCGCCCGCGCGCGAAGGTTGCGTACGGTGTGATACCGGTGCATAGCGGCTGCTCAAGGGGTCAGCCCGGGCTAGCAGCAAATGGCCCGTTCGGTCCATGTACCGCGGTCCATAAGGATGGACGATTTTGGTGCGCACGCGATCCGTGCGTAGCCACCCCACCGGGAGGAGCCCTCTTTGCGTACGTCTGAGCGCCGCGCGACTCCGCGCCGCTACCTGATGTGCCCACCCACGCACTTCAAGGTCTCGTACTCCATCAACCCCTGGATGGACCCGAACAAGCCCGTGGACCTCGCGCTCGCCCGCACGCAGTGGGAGGTGCTGCGCGACCGGTACCGCGCGCTCGGGCACACCGTCGAGGAGCTGAGCCCCGATCCCGCGCTGCCCGACATGGTGTTCGCGGCCAACGGCGCGCTCGTGGTCGAGGGGCGGGTGCTCGGCGCCCGCTTCGCCCACCCGGAGCGCACGGCGGAGGCCGCGGCGCACGCGGCCTGGTTCCGCGCGCACGGCTACACCGACGTCTACGAGCCGGAGCACATCAACGAGGGCGAGGGCGACTTCGCCGTCACCGCGACCCTGCTGCTCGCCGGGCGCGGCTTCCGCAGCAGCCCACTCTCCCACCCCGAGGCCCAGGAGTTCTTCGGGCGCCCGGTCATCGGCCTCGACCTCGTGGACCCCCGCTACTACCACCTGGACACGGCGCTGGCCGTGCTCGACGACTCCACCGACGCCGACATCATGTACTACCCGGGCGCCTTCTCCGCCGGCAGTCAGGCCGTGCTCGCCCGGCTGTTCCCGGACGCGCTGCTCGCCAGCGAGGCGGACGCGGCGGCGTTCGGCCTCAACGCCGTCAGCGACGGGCGCCACGTGCTGCTCCCGCAGGAGGCGGTGGGCCTGTTCGAGCCGCTGCGCGAGCGCGGCTACGAGCCGATCGGGCTCGACCTCGGCGAACTCCTCAAGGGCGGCGGCAGCGTCAAGTGCTGCACCCAGGAGCTGCGGTAGCGGCCCACCGGTCCGCGCCGCCCGGCCACCGGTCCGGCGCACCCCCAGCGGGCCCTCTCCCGCTGATCCCCACCCTCACCACCATCCGCCGGCCCCACTGATCCCGCTGGCCCCGCTGGCCTGGCGCGCGGGCGCGCCCTCGCGTACCCGCGTCAGGCCCGCCTGACGACCGGCCCGCCGCGACACCGCACCGCGCGCGGTGGGTCGGACCAGCACCCGTGGGTCAGGCTTCCCCCGACCCCGACCGCGATTCCGCTCCCGACCCCGACCCCGGCTCGGCCCCTGACTCCGGCTCCGGCTCCGGCTCCGGCTCCGGCTCGCGCGCCGGCGGCCAGCCGTCGCCCCACGCCACGTCGCGGGCGGCCCGGTAGAGCGCCCCGCGACGCTTGGTGACCACTTCCCGGCGCAGCTCGCCGTCCGCCGCGCACAGGTCCAACAGCACCTGCCCCTTGCGGATCTGCGGGTGCCGCACCACCCGGTGCTCCGGCGCCCGCCCGGCCACGTCCGGCCGCGCCGCCACCACGTAGCTGAACTTCTCGTCCTCGTACGCCAGCGAGCCGCCCTTGACCTGGCGGTGCAGCGACGAGCGGCTGACCCGGGCCGCGAAGTGGCACCAGTCGCTGCCCGGGGCGATCGGGCAGGCGTCACCGTGCGGGCACGGCGCGAGCACCCGCAGCCCCGCCGCGACGAGTCGCTCCCGGGCCCGCAGCACCCGCAGGTACCCCTCCGGCGTGCCCGGCTCGACCACCGCGACGGCGCGCCCGCTCTCCGCCACCGCGCCGATCACGGTCTCCCGGTCGGCCTCGGTCAGCTCGCCGAGCACGTACGAGACCGTGATCAGGTCGGCCGGCTCGGGCAGCGTGAAGCCGGCGCCGATGGGGCGGCGCTCCCACCGCACGGCGCGCAGCGCGGCGGACCCGGAGTCCGCGGCCAGTTCGCGGCCGAGGGCGAGTGCGGGCTCGGCCCAGTCGTAGACGGTGCCGGCCCGCCGCTCGTCGGCCCAGGTCGCGGCCGTGGCCCAGGTCGCGGCGCCGGTGCCGCCGCCGATGTCCAGGTGGCTGGCGGGCACCCAGTGCGGGGCGGCGGCGCGCAGCGCCCCGAGGGCGTGCCGGACCGCCTCGAAGGTGGCGGGCATCCGGTACGCGGCGTACGCGGCCACGTCGGAGCGGTCGCGCAGGACCGGCGCGCCGGTCGGGGTGCGCCCCCGGTAGGTGGCGATGAGCCGCTCGACGGCCTGGGCGGCCTGCTTGGGCGGCAGCCCGTCGAGGAGGGTGGCGAGCGCTATGCGCAGGCTCTCGCCGGTGACGGGGCCGTCGGCGGCGTCACCGACGCTGTCGGCGGGGCTGTCGGCGGGGCCAGCGAGGGGGGCGCGGGCGGCGGGGCGGGGGGCGTGCATCCGGTGGAGTTTAGTCCGTGCGCCCGGTCGCCCGCCGCGCGCCGAGCGCGCGAGCCAGGCGGGTGGCGGCGGCGGCGCGCGGCCCGTTGTCGGCCGGCCGGCGCCGCGGGTGCACGGTATTGGCCAGCAGCACCAGGTAGCCGCCGGTGGCCCGGTCGAGCACCAGGCTGGTGCCCGTGAACCCGGTGTGCCCGGCCGCGCCGCGCCCGGCCAGCTCCCCCATGAACCAGGGCTGGTCCACCGCGAAGCCGAGCCCCGGCGGCGCGAGCAGCGCGGCCACGGACTCGGGCGACAGGATGCGCGTACCCCGGTGGACGCCGCCGGCCAGCAGGGCCTGGCACAGGATCCCCAGGTCCCCGGCCGGCGCGAAGAGGCCCGCGTGCCCGGCCACGCCGCCGAGCGCGTACGCGTTCTCGTCGTGCACGACGCCGCGCACCGGACCCCGGTCGAGCTTGCCCCACGGCGCGCGCTGGTCCTCGGTCGCGGCGATGGTCGGCCACCAGGTGGCGGGCGGGACGAAGCGGGTGCGGCGCATGCCGAGCGGCCCGGTGACCATCTCGCGGACCAGCGCGTCCAGCGGGCGCCCCGTGGCCCGCTCCAGGACCCGCTGAAGCAGCAGCATGTTGAGGTCCGAGTAGCGGTACGGGCCGCCCGGCGCGGTCAGCGGCGCCTCGCGGGCCACCGCGGCCCACCGGGCGGCGGCCGGGTCGTCGGCGGGGCCCGCGGGCAGCGCGTACAGCGGCAGCTCGGGTCGCAGCCCCGAGGTGTGCGTGAGGAGCTGGCGCACGGTGATGCCGTGCGCCGCGGCGGCGGTCAGCTCCGGGGCGTACGCGGCGGCCGACCGCTCCAGGCAGACGGCGCCCCGCTCGGCCGCGCCGACCGCCACCAGGGCCGTGCACAGCTTGGTCAGCGAGGCGAGGTCGAAGACGGTGTCGGCGCGCATCGGCACCCGCTCCCCCACCGGCAGCTCGACGCCCCGGTCGGTCGCCTCGTCGTACGCCGCGTACCGCACCGCCCAGCCGAACGCCTCGTGGACCAGCGTGCGGTCGCCCTGCCCGGCGAGCACCACGACGCCCGCGCACCAGGGCCGCTCGCCCGCCGGCAGCGCGGCCACCTCGCGCACCAGCGCCGTGAGCTGGCCCCGGTCCAAGGTCGCGGCCCGTGCGGGCCGGCTGGTCAGCTCCGGGCCTGGCCGCCCGGTGCCGGGGGCGGCTGGACCCGCACCGTCTCGTTGTCGCTCGTCGCGCGCTGCCATGGGCGGCACAGTCCCATGAAAGCGGCGGCGGCGGCGAACGTGCAGCCGACCTGGACCACCGTCATCGGCACCGCCGTGTCCTCGCCCGCGATGCCCACCAGCGGCGAGGCGATGGCGCCGACCAGGAACGAGGTGGTGCCGAGCAGCGCCGAGGCGGAGCCCGCGGCGTGCGGGGTGCGCATCAGGGCCTGCGCGTTGGTGTTGGGCATCACCAACCCCATCGCGGACATCAGCACGAACAGTCCGGTGGCCATCGGCACCAGGCCGACCTCGCCGAAGACGCCACAGGCCATGAGCAGCAGCGCCACCGAGGCCACCATGATCACCGCGATGCCGACGGACAGGGCCTTGTCGAGGCTGACCCGGCCGACGAGCACCTTGCCGTTGAGCTGGCCGACCGCGACCAGGCCGATCGAGTTGAGGCCGAACAGCAGGCTGAAGGTCTGCGGCGAGGCCCCGTAGATCTCCTGGATGACGAAGGCGGAGCCGGAGACGTACGCGAAGAGCGCGGCGAAGGCGAAGCTGCCGGCCAGCGTGTAGCCGGTGAAGACGCGGTCGGCGAGCAGCCCGCGCATGGTGCGCATCGTCTCCGGGAGGCCGCCGGTGTGCCGCCGCTCGGGCGGCAGCGTCTCGTCGAGGCGGCGCCAGACCACCACGGTGAGCAGGACGCCGATGACGGTGAGGACGACGAAGACCCCGCGCCAGTCGGTGAGCCGCAGCACCTGGCCGCCGATCACCGGCGCGATGATCGGCGCGACGCCCGAGATCAACATCAGGGTGGAGAAGAAGCGGGCCATCTCGACCCCGTCGTACAGGTCGCGCACGACCGCCCGGGCGATCACGATGCCCGCCGCGCCAGCCAGCCCCTGGAGCAGCCGGAAGGCGATGAGCAGTTCGGCATTGGGGGCGAACGCGCAGATGGCGGTGGCGATCACGTAGATCACCATGCCGATGAGCAGCGGCCGGCGGCGGCCCCAGCGGTCGCTCATGGGGCCGACGACGAGTTGGCCGAGGGCCATGCCCGCCAGGCAGGCGGTCAGCGTGAGCTGCACGGTGGCGGCCGGGCTGTGCAGGGCGTCGGTGACCTCGGGCAGCGCCGGGAGGTACATGTCCATCGACAGCGGCGGCAGCGCGGTGAGGCCACCGAGGATGAGGGTGACCAGCAGGCCGGTGCGGCGCTGCGCGACCAGGTGCGGCGCGGCGGACTCGGCACCGGCGGACGTGCCGCCGGTGGCCTTGTCCGCCGCCTTGGCCGCCGCGGCCTTGGCGTCCGCGACCCCGCCGTGCGGGCCGGACGAGCGCTGGCCGGGCAGGGTGGGGGTGGCGGGGTCCGGGCGCGCCGGCCGCCCGGGTATGACGGGGTCGGCGGTGGCGGCCGGGGCGTCGGCGACGCCGGCGGGGGCGTCGGGAACGGTGACGGGAGTGGAGGTCGGGGTGTCGGTGGTGGGCTCGGCCGCGCGGGGGCCGGGGTCCGTCATGCGTGACTCCATAGTCGTTTGATGGCCTAACCATGTTGTCACGAGGACGCCGCCGGCCTCGCCGAATTCGCCGCTTCCGCACGTGATTCCCGGCTCAGCCGGGCCGGCCGCACGTCGCGCGACCCGCCGCGCCGCCGACACGGGACGGGCCCGCGGCGGGGCGGGAGCGCCGGGAGCGCGAGCGGGTGCCGGTGTCGCCTCGTGCGGCGACACCGGCACCCGCTCTGCCCGGCCGGGGTCGGCTGGGATCAGCCGGGGTCGGTTACTGCTGACTCACTTCCTTGTTGATGGCGGCGGGCGAGTCGTACTCCTTCTCCGGAAGCGACTTCAGGGCGCCCATGACGTCCTTGCCCGCCCCGTGCTCCTTCGCCTGGTCGACGATCTCGCGCTTGGAGGCGGGGTAGTGCACCCCGCCCAGGCACTTCTGCATTTCGATGGGGTTCACGTCCATACCTCCAGCACAGTGGCAGGCCGGCGGCACGGCCAACGGGCATCCGCCAAACGGGTGAGCCGGTCGCGGGGGCACGGGGGCGGGCCCCGCGGCCTGGGTCAGCTCGACCGGCCGGTCAGACCTGGTGCAGGCCCGGGTTGCCGGCCTCGGTGGCGTAGGAGGCCACGGTCTGGATCGGGGCCCCCGGCCTGGTGATGTAGGGCACCGTCTTGTAGTCGGCGCGGGCCTGCTCGCCGTCGAGCGTGAGGGCCACGTAGCCGCGCTTGCCGTTGTAGAACTTCAGGTGCGGGTTGGCCTTCATGTACCGGTCCCAGTTGTCCGGCTTCTCCACGCCGTCCTTGCCGCTGGCGACCGACGTGGTGACGAACTCGACGCCCACGGTGCGCGAGTCGGGCTTGGCGAAGTCGCGCTTGATGTCGAACGCGTAGTGCACGTGCACGTCGCCGGTGAGGACCACCAGGTTGTCCACGCCCGCGGACTCGGCGCCGGCGAGCACCCGCTCGCGGGAGGCCGGGTAGCCGTCCCAGGAGTCCATGCTCAGCTTGTAGCCCGGCTTGTCGGTGCTGCGCCGCTCGGCGAAGGTGACCTGCTGCGGGACCACGTTCCACACCGCGTTCGAGCGCCGCCAGCCGTCGATCAGCCAGCGCTCCTGCTCGGCGCCGGTGATCGTGCGCGACGAGTCGGTGGACTCGGGGCCCGGGACCTGCCAGCCGTCGCCGTACGCCTGGTCGGAGCGGTACTGGCGGGTGTCCAGGATGTCGAACTGCGCCAGGCGTCCGTACTGGAGTCGCCGGTAGAGCCGCATGTCGGGACCGTCGGGGCGCTGCGGGGCGCGCAGCGGCTGGTTCTCCCAGTACGCGCGGTACGCGGCGGCCCGGCGGATCAGGAACTCGGCCGGCGGCACGTCGTTCTCGGGGGTGTCGTCCGCGTAGTTGTTCTCCGTCTCGTGGTCGTCCCAGGTGACGATGAACGGGTGCGCGGCGTGCGCGGCCTTGAGGTCCGGGTCGGTCTTGTAGAGGGCGTACCGCAGCCGGTAGTCCTCCAGCTTCACGGTCTCCCGGTTGAAGACCTCCGGCAGCGTGCGGTCGGTGTAGTTGCGGGCGCCGCCGACCGAGTTCACCGCGTACTCGTAGAGGTAGTCGCCGAGGTGGAAGACGGCGTCGAGGTCCTCGTCGGCCAGGTGCCGGTAGGCCGTGAAGTAGCCGTCGTGGTACGCCTGGCAGGAGACGAGGCCGAAGCTCAGGTCGGAGACGCGGGCCTGGGCGGCGGGCGCGGTGCGGGTGCGGCCGACCTCGCTGATCCACTTCCCGGTCCGGAAGCGGAAGTAGTACGTGCGGCCCGGCTCGAGCCCGACCGGCTCGACGTGCACGGTGTGGTTGAACTCGGCGTACGCGCTGGCCGTGCCGCGCCGCACGACCCGGCGGAACCGCTCGTCGTGCGCCACCTCCCAACGCACCTGGACCTTCTTGCGCGGCAGGCCGCCGCCGACCTCGAACGGGCGCGGGGCGAGCCGCGTCCACAGCACCACCGAGTCGGAGCGCGGGTCGCCGGAGGCGACGCCGAGGGTGAACGGGTTGTCCGCGATGCGCGCGGCATCGTAGGTGCTCGACGCGGCCTGCGCGGTGCCGGGCAGGTTGGTGGCGAAGGCGAGCGCGGCGGCGGCACCGGTGACCGTCAGGAACCGCCGGCGACCGAGGTGCGCCGCCGCGGCCCGTATCTCCCGCTCCACCTGGTCGTCATACGATGAGTGCGTCATCTGCCCCTCCTGGGCTCGTGTGGGTCGCAGGCGATTGGAGCGGTGACGGACGGCCGCACGCTGACCCGTGTACGACCCACACATGTCGGGTGCGTGAGTTCCCTTCCCGTAACGGGCGTTTGTGGCATTCCGTGACGGCTGGCCGCCGTCACAGGGGTGCGCGGGGGTGTCCTGGACGCGCGGGGGTCCGCCGCCCGGGGGCGCGGGGTGTGCGGGACACGCGCCGTCCAGCCGGAGCGCACGGGCGGGCGATGCCCCCGGGGCGACCCCGGAATACGTCGCTGACCTGGCCAGTTGGTGGGAACATGACGACGCGACACGATCCCGAACCCCACCTCGCCGAGACGGCACCGGCACCGGCCGACCGACCCGAGGTGCTGCGCTACACGGCCTTCTCCCGCGATCCGCTGGGCGGCAACCCGGCCGGGGTCATGCTGGACGCGACCGGCCTGACCGACGCGGAGCAGCTCGCCATCGCGGCCGAACTCGGCTATTCGGAGACGGCGTTCCTCACCGCGCCGCCGCCGGGACTCGGCGGGGAGCCGGGCCGCGCGTACACGGTGCGCTTCTTCAGCCCGCTGGCCGAGGTCCCGTTCTGCGGCCACGCGACGGTGGCCACCGCGGTGGCGCTCGCGGACCGGATCGGCCCGGGCGACCTGCTGTTCGCCACCCGGGCCGGCACCGTCCCGGTGGCGGTGACCGAGCGGGACGGCGTCGCGTACGCCACGCTCACCAGCGTCGAGCCGAAGGTCTCCGAGGTCGCCGCCGCCGACCTCGCCGAGGCGCTGGCGGCGCTCGGCTGGGCCGCGGCCGACCTCGACCCGCGACTGCCCGCGCGCATCGCGTACGCGGGCGCGCGCCACCTGGTCATCGGCGCGGCGACCCGGGAGCGGCTGGCCGACCTCGACTACGACTTCGACCGGCTCGCCACCTTCATGCGCGCCCACGACCTGACCACCCTGCAACTGGCGTGGGCGGCGCCCGGCGGCACGAAGCGGTCGGCCACCTTCCACGTGCGCGACCCGTTCCCGGTCGGCGGGGTGGTCGAAGACCCGGCGACCGGCGCGGCGGCGGCGGCCTTCGGCGCCTACACCCGCGCCCTCGGCATCACCACGGCGCCGGCCACGCTCACCCTCCACCAGGGCGAGGACCTCGGCCGGCCGGGCCTCCTCGAGGTCCACATCGCCGCCGGCGACCCGCGGATCGCGGTGACGGGGGCGGCCACGCGCATCCCCTGACTCCGCGTCGGGGCAACGCCGGTGCCGGGCGGCGGTCGCCGCCCGGCACCGCGCTCACCGTCGCCCGCGACCGGCCCCGATCTGCCTGTCCGTTTACCGCCAGCACGCCACGACACCGCGGGCGAAGCTTTCCTCATCGCCGAATTCGCCGAACGAATTCGGAAGCCAGCACCGTATTGAGGAAAGGAATATCCGTCATGTCAACGCGACTGGAATCCAAGGTCATCGTGGTCACCGGCGGCACCTCGGGAATGGGCAGGGCGGTGGCCGAGCGGATCGCCTCCGAGGGCGCGTCGGTCGTGCTCGCGGCGCGCCGCAAGGACGTCGGTGACGAGGTGGTGGCGGGCATCCGGGCCAACGGCGGCAACGCCCTCTTCGTACCGACCGACGTCACCGTGGAATCCGACATGGCCCACCTGGTGGAAACGGCGGTACGGGAATTCGGGCGGCTGGACGGCGCGTTCAACAACGCCGGTGGCGTCAATTCCTTCGGCCCGCTCCAGGAAACGGCGACCGAACGGTGGTCAGCCGAGTTGGAACACAACCTGACGAGCGTCTTCTTCAGCCTCAAGCACCAGCTCCCGGCGATCGTGGCGGCCGGCGGCGGCTCCGTCGTCGTCAACGCCTCCAACCTCGGCGTCGTCGGCATGCCGGGCGTCGCCCCGTACGTGGCGGCCAAGCACGGCGTCGTCGGCCTGGCCCGGGCGGCGGCGCTGGAGAACGCCGAACAGGCCGTACGGGTCAACGCGTTGATCACCGGCGGCGTCGACACCCCGCTGTTCCGCGGCACGATGGGCACCACCCCGGAGGCCGTGGCCCAGATCGCGGCCCTGCACCCGCTGGGCCGGATCTCACAGCCCGAGGAGATCGCCGCGTTCGCCGCGTTCCTGCTCAGCGACGAGGCCAGCTTCGTGACCGGCGCCGCGCTGGCCATCGACGGCGGATTCACGGCCCGCTGACCGACCCCGGCCGGAAACCCGCGAGCCCGCGCGGGGCGGCGAAGGATTTCGCAGTTTGCCACCCCGCCGGGCCGGGCCCGCGCGCGAGATGCCGGGCTTTCCGCCCCGATCAACAGCTCACAGCGGCATCATGGCTCCATGACCCCACCCGGTCCCGCCCAGCGGCTCGCTGACCACATTCAACGCCTCCTGGGCGAGGGGCCCTTCACCCCGCCCGGCGGATGGGCCCACATGGGCGCCGTCATCTGCGACGTCAGCTTCCAGGCCCGCTGCCGGTACGAGGCGACGCTCCGGCCGCGACTGCTCCGACTCCAGGCCGACTGGCCGGACGCGGCGACGGTCCAGGGCTTCCAGCGGCGGCTCGCCGTCGAGGACCTCGCCGTGGCCATGAGCTTCAACTCGCCCCGGAAGGTCGCGACGGCCCACGCCGTCACCGACCTGCTGGCCACCCACGGCGTCGACACCCGCGACGACCTCCGCGCCTGGCTCGACGACCAGACCCACCGCGCCCTGCTGCGCACGGTGCGCGGGGTGGGCGCGAAAAGCATCGACTACGTCGGCAACCTCGTCGGCCGTTCCCAGGTCGCCGTCGACGTACACCTACGCGCCTTCGCCACCCAGGCCGGCGTGTCCGACCTGCGCTACGAGCAGCTACGCGGCGCGTACGAGGAAGCCGCCGCCCTCCTCGGACACGACCAGTCCGGGCTCGAACACGCCGTCTGGCGGTACCAGTCAGTCGCCGCATAGCGAGCAGACGACCAGCCCCCGCCGCACGACGCGCCCCGAGCTCGCGACTGACGTCCGGACGCGGCGGCGGGGCTTCCGCAGACCGCCGTCTCCCCGGGCCGAGCGTCCCGACGCGACACCCATCCGCTCCGCGCCAGCGCACCCGCGTTGCCGGAACAGCAACGATAATTGCTCGTCCGGGGAAGGGAGTCGCAGCCTGGTGCCAGCCGAGACGACCACACCCGAGAGGCCGCACCATGACGACTCCACACGACGCCGCCCCCGCGACCCCCTCCGAGGCGGACACCCCGCTCAACGATCGCGTCCACCGCGTCGGAAGCGGCGAACTGGACGGCTACGCCGCCATCAGCGGCGGCACGGTCGGCTCGAAGCGGCTCTGGATGGGCCTGGTCGAGAACCCGCCGCTCAGCTCGACGGACAACCACCACCACGGCGACTCCGAGGCGGGCGTCTACGTGGTCAGCGGCCACCCGGTGTTCGTCTACCACGACGGCACCCGGGAGGTACGCCTGGAGGGCCACCCCGGCGACTTCTTCCTCGTGCCGCCGTTCGTACCGCACCGCGAGGAGAACCCCGACCCGAACGAGCCCGCGGTCGTCGTCATCGCCCGGACCACGCAGGAACCGATCAAGGTCTCGGTGCCGGAGCTGTACCGGCTGGAAGCGGCGAACACTCCGCCGCGCTGACCGACCCGGCCGGCACCTCTGCCTACCGAAGCGGCCCCTGATCGGCGCATGCGCTGATCAGGGGCCGCTTCGGCGACGGACGAGTCGGCCATATACGCCGGGTTCTGTCTCCCCGTGGCCTTGCGGCGCGCGGGGGAGGCGGCCATCCACGGCCCGGTCGCCGGAATGACACCCTGTGGGCATCATTCCACCGTGCTGTACGCGACCCCCCGCCTCACCGCCTCCGACCAACACGTCCTGGGCGAGATCGCCACGATGCGTCGCGACCTGCGCCACGCCGTCCAGCAAGCGCCCACCAAGTGGACCCTCGACCTTCGGCGCCATCTGACCGCATCGGCCATTGCCGCTTCCAACACCATCGAGGGTTACGAGGTCGACGCCCGGGACGTGGCCGACCTCATGGATGACGCTCAGGAGAAGGTGGATGTCACCGAGGCGAACCGCGCGGAGACGGTCGCCTGTCAGCAGGCGATGACCTACATCCAGTCGCTGCACGGCGCTCCCGATTTCGCGTACAGCAAGGGCCTGCTCAACGCCCTGCACTGGATGTTGCAGGGGCACCACCACCCTCACAAGCTCGCCGGGCAGTGGCGGCGGGGGCCGATCTACATCACCGCGGCTGGTGATCCGCACGCGACGGAGTACGAGGGACCGCACGAGGACGATGTGCCTGGCCTGATGGGTGAGTTGGTCGACTGGCTCAACACGGGCGACCTGGACGCCGACCCGCTGGTCCGCGCCGCGATGGCGCACTTCAACCTCGTCAAGATCCACCCGTGGGCTGACGGCAACGGCCGCATGTCCCGCTCCCTGCAAACCCTCCTGATCTCCCGAGAAGGTGTCCTCGCGCCTGAGTTCTCCTCCATCGAGGCGTGGCTGGGCATGCCCGGCCACACATGGGACTACTACAAGGTGCTGCGCGAGGTCGGTGGGCCCGTCTACAGCCCGAAGCGGGACACCGCTGCGTGGATGCGCTTCAATCTGCGCGCCTATCACGAGCAGACCCAGAGCGTGCAGCACCGCGTCAACCGATCCAACGGGTGCTGGCTCCAGCTCGACGAGCAGCGGGACGCCCTCGACGTTTCCGAGCGCCAGGTCACCGCTCTGCACGAAGTCGCGATGGTGGGACGTGTGCGTCGTTCGCGGTACGAGAAGGCGGAAGGGATCAGCGAGCAGCAGGCGCAGCGGGACATGCAACATCTGATGCGTCGGGAGTTGCTGACGCCCGTGGGCAACACGAAGGGCCGCTTCTACGTTCCGGGCGCTCGTTACCCGCAGGAGGTTCTGGCCACCGCTGCCGCCCGGCACACCATCCGCGACCCGTATGACGGTGCCGCCTCACCGTAACCCCTTGACCAGGGCCTCGGCTGGGAAAACTGCTGGCCAGGGGCCCGTGTACGGCCCCGCCCCTGGTGGGGCGGGGGGCGACGGACGAGTCGGCCATATACGCCGGGTTCTGTCTCCCCGTGGCCTTACGGCGCGCGGGGGAGGCGGCCATCCATCTAGGACTGCCGTTGCCGACAGCCTCGTGCGGTCTACCCGCGAACTCGGGCGGGCAGCCCTCAGGCGTTCGCGCAGAACCGCCAGTCGGCGGTTCCTCTTGACCTTGCTCCGGGTGGGGTTTACCTAGCCGTCCGAGTCACCTCGGACGCTGGTGGTCTCTTACACCACCGTTTCACCCTTACCGAGCGCCTGACGGCCCTCGGCGGTCTGTTTTCTGTGGCACTGTCCCGCGGGTCACCCCGGGTGGGCGTTACCCACCACCCTGCCGTGTGGAGCCCGGACGTTCCTCGGCGGGCAGCCTCCGCACTCCGAGGAATGTGGTACCGCCCGACGCGACCGCCCAGCCGACTCGTCCGTCGTGCGCACCATGCTACCCGCCGGTCGGCGCGCGGTCGGCGCCGGAGGCAGGGGAGTCCGGAGGAGGCGTAGGCGGGCGGGGACACCGGCGGTACCGGGGGCGGACGCGTGGGGTCGCCCAGGCGTCTCGGCCCCGTGGCCGGGCGCCGGGGCGTGGGGTGTCCGGGGGTGGGCGGCCATGGCGTCGCGGCGCGGCGGAGGACAGAATCAACCGCATGACGACCGAGGCTGGGCTCCGCCGCGAGCTGGGCACTTTCGACGCTGTGATGACCGGGCTCGGGGCCATGATCGGCGCCGGTGTGTTCGCCGCCTTCGCGCCCGCCGCCGACGCGGCGGGCTCCGGGCTGCTGCTCGCCCTCGGCCTGGCCGCGATCGTGGCGTACTGCAACGCCACCTCGTCGGCCCGGCTCGCCGCCCGCTACCCGGCGTCCGGCGGCACCTACGTGTACGGGCGGGAGCGCCTCGGCCCGTTCTGGGGGCACCTGGCCGGGTGGGGTTTCGTGGTCGGCAAGACCGCGTCGTGTGCGGCGATGGCCCTGGTGGTGGGCTCCTACGCGTGGCCAGAGCACGAGCGTGCGGTGGCGGTCGCCGCCGTCGTGGTGCTGACGGTGGTCAACTGCCTCGGGGTGCGCAAGGCCGTCTGGCTCACCTGGACGATCGTCGCGGCGGTGCTCCTGGTGCTGGCCGCCGTCTGCGTGGCCGCGTGGAGCGGGGACGGCACCCGGGCCCCGTGGGCGGCGGACGCGACGGCCCCGGACGTGACGGTGGGCGGGGTGCTGCGGGCGGCGGGGCTGCTGTTCTTCGCGTTCGCCGGGTACGCCAGGATCGCCACCCTCGGCGAGGAGGTGCGCGATCCGGCGCGGACCATCCCGCGGGCCGTCCCGCTGGCGCTCGGCATCGTCCTGGTGGTGTACGCGGCGGTCGGCTCCGCCGCGCTGGCCGTGCTCGGGCCGGGCGCCCTGGCGGACGCGAGCGCCCCGCTCACCGACGTGGTGCGCGCGGCGGACGCGGGGTGGCTGGCGCCCTTCGTACGGACCGGTGCGGCGCTCGCCGCGCTCGGCTCGCTGCTGGCGCTGATCCTCGGCGTCTCCCGTACCACCCTGGCCATGGCGCGCGACCGGCATCTGCCGGCGCCGCTGACGGCGGTCCACGCGCGTACGGCGGCCCCGTACCGGGCGGAGATCGCGGTCGGCGCGGTGGTGGCCGTGGTGGCGGCGACGGCGGACCTGCGCGGGGCGATCGGCTTCTCCTCCTTCGGCGTGCTCGCCTACTACGCGATCGCCAACGCCAGCGCCTGGACGCTGACCGCCGACGAGTCCCGGCCGCCCCGCGCGGTGCCCGTCATCGGCCTCGCCGGCTGCGTCGTGCTCGCCTTCGCCCTGCCGCTGACCTCGGTTCTGGTGGGTGCCGGCGTGCTGGCGGCGGGGGCGCTCTCGTACGGGGTGCGCAGCCGCTGGGCCGGTGCCGGGCGGAGCTGACGGCCGGGGCGGAAAGGGCGGTTTCGTGGCATCGGTGCGGTCGGCATAGGCTGCGGCGGGGCCGCCTGCCGGTCGCCGTTCCGGACCCGGCGTCCCGACGCGGCCCCGACACACCGCGTCCCCCGCGTCGTCGGTCCGGATGAGGAGAACCACCGTGCTCGTACTGTTGCCGCCGTCCGAGGGGAAGGCCCCCAGCGGGTCGGGTGCCGCCCTGAAGCTGGAGGGGCTGTCGCTGCCGGAGCTGGGGGCGGCGCGGGCCGCGGTCCTCGACGAGCTGGTGGCGCTGTGTACGGGGGACGGGAGCGACGAGGACAAGGCCGCCGAGGTGCTCGGCCTCAGCCCGGGGTTGCGCGGCGAGATCGCCAAGAACGCGGAGCTGCGCACCGCGGGGACCAGGCCGGCCGGCCAGATCTACACGGGCGTCCTGTACGACGCGCTCGACCTGGCCACCCTCGACCCGGCGGCCCGGCGCCGCGCGGCCCGCTCGCTGCTGGTGTTCTCCGGGTTGTGGGGCGCCGTGCGGATCGGCGACCGCATCCCCTCCTACCGCTGCTCGATGGGGGTCAAGCTGCCGGGCCTCGGCGCGCTCGGTGCCTACTGGCGCGGCCCGATGCGCGAGGCGCTGCCCGCGGCGGCGGGCCAGGGGCTGGTGCTCGACCTGCGCTCGGCGGCGTACGCGACGGCGTGGAAGCCGGCGGGCGAGGTCGCCGAGCGCACGGCGACGGTGCGCGTGCTGCAGTCGAAGGTGGTCGCCGGCGTGGAGAAGCGGACGGTGGTCAGCCACTTCAACAAGGCGACCAAGGGCCGCATGGTGCGCGACCTGCTGACCTCGGGCAGCGCGCCGCGCGACCCCCGGGAGCTGGTCGAGGCGCTGCGCGAGCTGGGTTACGCCGTGGAGGCCACGCCGCCGGCGCGACGGGGCGCCCCCTGGGCGCTGGACGTGATCGTGACGGAGCTCTGAAGCGGCCTCCCCGATCCACACATTGCGTTATGCGCAACGGGCATTGCGGATAGTGCCGTGCGGGCGGAGGATGGCCGGGTGACTGGTGCTGCTTCCTCCTCCCCCGCCGCGGCCTCCGCCGCCTCCTCCCCCACCGCCGGCGCCACGGCCCCGCCGCCCGCGGCCGGCTCGCCGGGCTCGGTCCTGGGCCTCGCGCCCGTGATCCCGGTGGTCGTCATCGACGACGCGGCCGACGCCGTACCGCTCGCGCGGGCCCTGGTGGCGGGCGGGCTGCCGGCGATCGAGGTGACGCTGCGTACGCCGGCGGCGCCCGACGCGATTCGGGCCATCGCCGCCGAGGTCCCGGACGCCGTGGTCGGCGCGGGCACCGTGCTCACCCCGGCGGACGTGCGGACCTCGGTGGCGGCCGGCGCGCGGTTCCTGGTCAGTCCGGGCTGGACGGAGCGGCTGCTCGGCGCGCTCCAGGGCTCGGGGCTGCCGTTCCTGCCCGGCGTCTCCTCCGCCTCGGAGGTACTGGGGCTGCTGGAGCACGGGGTGCACGAGATGAAGTTCTTCCCGGCGGAGGCGGCCGGCGGCGCCGGCTACCTGCGCGCGCTGTCCGCCCCGCTGCCGCAGGCGCGCTTCTGCCCCACGGGCGGCATCGGCCTCGCCTCGGCGCCGGCGTATCTGGCCCTGCCCAACGTGGCCTGCGTGGGCGGTAGTTGGATGCTGCCGGCGGACGCGCTGCGGGCCCGGGACTGGTCGCGCGTCGAGCACCTGGCCCGCGAGGCGGCGGCACTGGCCCCGGCCGCGTAACCCGACCGCCTCATCCGGCCGCGTAGCCCGGTCGCGTAGCCCCCGTGGCGTAACCCGGCGGCGTGGCCCCTGAAGGCGGGCCGGCCGGTCGGCACGGGTGCGGGCGTGGATCGGTGTCAGCGCAGGTGTGAGGTGTCGTTCAGCAGGCGCAGCGAGGCGTTGCCGTCGCCGAAGTACGCCACGGCCGACAGCGAGGCCGCCGAGAGTTCCATCCGGAACAGGGACTCCGGCGGGGCCCCGAGCGCCAGCCGGACGAGCGTCTTGATCGGCGTGACGTGCGTGACCACCAGAACCGTGCGGCCCGGGTACTGCCCGATGAGCGCGTCGCGGGCCGCTGCCACCCGGTGGGCGACCGCCGCGAAGCTCTCGCCGCCGCCGGTGGGGGCGGCCTTGGGCGAGTCCAGCCAGGTGGTGAGGTCGGCCGGGTACCGCTCGCGCACCTCGGCGAAGGTCAGCCCCTCCCACGCGCCGAAGTCCGTCTCCCGCAGCCCCGCGTCCACCTGGACTTCGAGGCCGAGCCGGTCCGCCACCGCCCGCGCCGTCTGCCGGCAGCGCCGCAGCGGCGAGGTGACGACGGCCTCGATGGTGCCCCGGGCGGCGAGCGCCGCCGCGGCGTGCTCGGCCTGGCGGAGCCCGACGGGCGACAGTTCGGGGTCGGAGCCGGTGCTGCCGGAGAACCGCTTCTGCGGGGTGAGCGCGGTCTCGCCGTGCCGCAGCAGTACGAAGGTGGTCGGCGGGCCCAGGTCCGGGGCGGGGCTCCAGCCCATGGTCCGGGTCGCCGGCCGCGCCTCGGTTGCGCCGGTCGCGTCCGGTGCGGCGCTCGCGCCCAGGTCGGCGTCCGGGGCCGGGACCACGCTCGCCCCGGCGCCGGTGCCCGGCGGGCTCGCCGGGCCGGCCGCCGGCGGGGCCGTGGCCGGGCGCCAGGGCTCGCCCCGCCCGGCCGCGTCCATCGCCTCGTTGGCCAGCCGGTCCGCGTGCTTGTTCCGCTCGCGCGGCACCCAGGCGTAGCTGACCTGGCCGGCCGGGAAGATCGCCGCCGCCTCGGTGGCCAGCGGGCGCATGTCGGGGTGCTTGATCTTCCAGCGGCCCGACATCTGCTCCACCACGAGCTTGGAGTCCATGCGGACCAGCACGTGCGCCGCCGGGTCCAGGGCGTACGCCGCGCGCAGGCCGGCGATCAGGCCCTGGTACTCGGCCACGTTGTTGGTCGCCGTACCGATGAACTCCGCGGCCTCGGCCAGGGGTTGGCCCGTCTCCTCGTCGAGGACGACGGCGCCGTAGCCGGCGGGCCCCGGGTTGCCCCGGGACCCGCCGTCCGCCTCCACCACGAAGCGGCGCGGCATCCGGCTCAGAGCCCCGACTCGGGCGTGCGGACCAGGATGCGGCGGCAGTTCTCGCACCGCACGACCTCGTCCGGCTTCGCGGCCTTGACCTCGTTGATCTCGGTGATGTTCAGCTCCAGGCGGCAGCCCTCGCAGCGGCGCTGGTAGAGCCGTGCCGCGCCGACGCCGCCCTGCTGGGTGCGCAGCTTCTCGTACAGCTTGAGCAGGTCGGCCGGGATGGAGCCGGCGACCACCTCGCGCTCCTTGGTGGCCGTCGCGATCTCGGCGTCGAGGCTCTCGGTGGCGGCGTCCCGGCGGGCGGTGGCGTCCACGGTCTTGGCCTCGACGGCGGCGACCTGCTCGGTGAGTTCGGCGGCCCGGGCCTGGGCGGACTCGCGGCGCTCCATGATCTCCAGGACCACGTCCTCCAGGGCGCCCTGGCGCCTGGCGAGCGAGGCGATCTCGCTCTGCAGGTTCTCCAGGTCCTTGGGCGAGGTCACGGCGCCGGAGTCGAGGCGCTTCTGGTCGCGGGCGGCGCGCTGGCGGACCTGGTCCACGTCCTGCTCCGCCTTGGTCTGTTCGCGGGCGGTGTCGCTCTCCTCGGTCTGCGCGGCGACGAGCAGGTCGCGCAGTTGCGTCAGGTCGGCGTTGAGGGTCTCGATCTCGGCGTGCTCGGGCAGGCTCGCGCGCTTGTGGGCGAGCTGGGAGAGCCGTACGTCGAGCGCCTGGACGTCGAGGAGGCGGATTTGGTCGGCGGGCGCGGCGTTCAGTTCGGGGCTCCAGAGGGCTGAGTCGTGTGGGCTGGGGATGTGGCGGACGCGTGCGCGGTCCAAGGGTCGGTGACCGTGTGCGAGATGTGCGTACGCAGGCCCCACGCGTTCCGGTCGGAAATCTCGTCGAGCTGGGCCGCGGCCTGCTCGACCCAGGGCCACTCGGTGGCCCAGTGCGCGGCGTCCACCAGGGCCGGCGGGCCGGTCTCCCGGGCCTCGGAGGCCGGGTGGTGGCGCAGGTCGGCGGTGACGTAGGCGTCCACGCCGGCGGCCCGCACGGCGTCGAAGAGGCTGTCGCCCGAGCCGCCGCAGACGGCGACGGTGCGCACGGTGGCCTCCGGGTCGCCGGCGACCCGCACGCCCTGCGCGGTGCGCGGCAGCCGGGCCGCGACCCGCTCGCCGAAGGCGGCCAGGCTCAGCGGCGCGTCCAGCTCACAGATCCGGCCGAGGCCGCGGCGGCCCGCCGGGTCGCTCGGGTCGGGCACGAGCGGCGCGGTGACGCGCAGGTCGAGCGCCCCGGCGAGGGCGTCGGAGACGCCGGGGTCGGCGCGGTCGGCGTTGGTGTGCGCCACGTGCAACGCGACGTCGTGCTTGATCAGGGTGTGCACCACGCGCCCCTTGAACGTGGAGGCCGCGACGGAGGTGGTGCCGCGCAGGTAGAGCGGGTGGTGCGTGACGAGCAGGTCGGCGCCGAGCCGTACGGCCTCGTCGGCGACGGCCTGCACGGGGTCGACGGCGAACAGGACACGGGTGACGGGCTGGTCCGGGTCTCCACAGACCGTGCCGACGGCGTCCCACTCCTCGGCCCGCTGCGGGGGCCAGAGGGCGTCGAGCGCGGTGAGAACTTCAGCGAGTGCGGGCACGGGTCAGAGGTTACCTGCCCGCCCCGCCCCCACGCCCCTGAGCTGTGGCACCCCGCCTCCCGCCGGTCCCGCCGGCGGGAGGCGGACCGACGGGGCCGGGCGGCCGACGTCGTGGCCGTACGAAGGAGGACGGGGCGGGGCGGGCGGGCGTCACGGCGCCAGGTGGCCGCGCAGGTCGTCCAGGACGCTGCGGGCGGCGGTGACGCCGAGGCCCAGGTACCAGGTCTCGTCCGGGACGTCCTTGGCCTGCCCGGCCCGTACCGCGCCGAGCTTCTTCCACAGCGGGTTGTCCTCGACGCGGTCGCGCTTGGTGGTCTTCGGGTCGCCGTAGACGCCGGTGAAAATCCAGTCGGCGTCCGCCTCGTCGATACGCTCCGGGCTGATCTCCGTGGCCAGGTCGTTGACCTGCTGGTTCTTCGGGCGGGGCAGGCCCACGTCGGCCAGGATGGTGCCGATGAAGGACGCCTTGGCGTAGAGCCGGGTGAACTGCGGCATGTAGCGGAGCATCGTGACGGTCGGCTTGTCGGGGCCGATGTCGGCGCCGAGCTTTTTGGCCGCCGCCTCGTACGCGGCCAGCTCCTCACGCGCCTTCTCGGTCTTGTCCAGGGCCGCGGCGTTGAGGAGGTAGTTCTCCTTCCAGGTGAAGCCCGGTCGGATGGAGAAGACGGTCGGGGCGATCTCCGCGAGCTTCTTGTACTGGCCCTCGGCGCGCAGCTTGCTGCCCAGGATGAGGTCCGGGCGCAGGGCGTGGATGGCCTCCAGGTTGAGGCTGTTGATGGTGCCGACGCTCTTCGGGTTCCCGGCGGCCTTCTTCAGGTAGTCGGGGATGCCGGCGTCGCCCTCGGACGCCGCGTAGCCGACCGGCCGCACGCCGAGCGAGACGACGTTGTCGAGCTCGCCGACGTCGAGCACGACCACGCGCCGCGGCGCGGACTTGATCTCCGTCTCGCCCATGGCGTGCGTGACGGTGCGCGGGAAGGCGCCGGGCCGCGCGTCGGTGCCCATCCGCGCGGTCTCCTCGGCGGCCTTGCCGAAGTCCTTGCCGCCCTGCGCGACGGACTTCGAGCCGCCGCCCGAGCCGCCGTCGTCGTCCGACGTGCCACAGGCCGACAGGGCGAGCGCGCCGGCGAGGGTGAGGGAGACGGCGGCGAGGGTGCGCCGCCGGAGGGCGGGCACCGTGGCGCGACGGCGTGGGGGCATGACGTGCTCCTGCTCTACGAGGGTTGTGCGGGGGCTCCACAGGGGGCGTGGCGCCGGGCGGGGCGGGCCCTGGCGGCACGCCGGTCTCCTGGTGAGGCGACCCTTACCTTAAGCCGGCCCACGATCCCCCCGTGAGCCGCTTCCCTCGCCGCCCCGTCCCCCGCCCGGTGCGCCTCACGGGCGGGGCCGGGCCGCCACGGCGCTCCGTTCGCGGTCGCGCCGCGCCGGCCGCCCAGTCGGGCCAAGCACACCAACCCCGCACATGCCGGAAATCCGGGCGCTAGCCACCCTTTCGCGTGAAGTAGCGCACCGGTCTCCGCTCCTTACGGGGTCGACAAAACTACGTTCAGGCACTGGAGGTGACCGTTCCATGACGGCCTGTGCCATCGAGACCGCTCCCCAGACTGACCGCACCACGCGTTCCACCCACCCCGAGACCGCCCCGGGGCCCGCCCCCGGCGACGGCGGACGGGGCCCGGGTGACGCCGTACGGGGCCCGGCCGAGCACACCACCGCAGCCGCCGCGGCGCAGCCCGGCCCGGCCGCCCTGACCCTCGCAGCCGACGGTTCGTACGCGGCCCGGCTCGCGGTCTGCCGCGCGACCGGCGAGCGCTTCCCGGAGCGCTGGACGCTGAGCGGCCCCGAGCCGTACGCCGTGCCGCTGCCCGCGCGGCAGCCGGAGGAGCCGGAGAGCGAGGTGTTGCCGCTGGCGGACGGGCGCGTGCTGATCCGCCGTCAGGTCGCCGAGCGGCACGCGCTCTCGCTGCTCTACCCCGCCGGCCCCGGCACCGGCGAACTGCCGCTCGGCTACGTCGAGTGCGACGAGCTGACGCTGCTGCCACCGGCGCCCTGCGGCACGCTGGCGTACGCGCTGGCGCCCGGCGAGCACTCCACGCACGTGTGGCTGGTGCACGGCGGCTCGTTCGGGCCCGAGCACGTCGCGGAGGTGCCCGGGCGGTGCTCGGGAGGAAGTTGGCTGGACCGCACCGGGCGGCTGCTCGCCCTGGACCGCGAGTGGGGCGGGCGGGTCAAGTCCGTCGTCGTGGACCTGCGCCGGGGCGGTGAGACCACGCCGCTGCTCCAGATCGCCGAGGACAGCGACGACCGGCTCGTCCTGGCCGACCCGGACAGCGGCCTGCTGCTCGTGCGGTCCAACGCGCCGGGCCGGGAGCGGCTCGGCTGGGGCGTGCTGGGCAGCACGCTCCCGGTGCGCTTCCCCGACTGCCTCGACCCGCGCCCCGCCGACCCGCGTACCGGCGGCACGGCGCACCCGGCGGTCACGTTGGCGCCGTTCGCGGCCCAGCCGGGTCAGTCGCTGACGCCGGAAAACTGCGCGGTGGCGTTCCGGATGACGCCGGTGCACCCGGGCGGCGGCGCGAGTTGGGTCGCCGTGTGGCGGCCCACGGACCGCCGGCTGCGCCACCTGTCCGCGCCGTCCGGCTGGTTGCCGGGCACGGGCCTGTGGACCCGGGACGGCGAACTGCGCCTGCCGTACGCCACCACGCAGACGACCTGCGGTCTGGCCCGCCTGCGCGCGGCCGACCTCGCCGCGCAGCCCCCGGCCAGGCGACGGGCGCAGCCCGCCCACGTCCCGCCCGCGCAGGCCGGGCCCGCCGGCCGTGGCGTACGCGAGGGCGCGGGGCAGGGGCGCGCGCCGGGCGCTGGCCGGCCCAGGGTGCCGGGCCACTCGCTGGCCCCGTACGAGGCGGCCCGCTTCCGCGCGCCACTGCCCGCCTACGAGGCGCCGCTGCCCACGCACGAGCGGTGCGCCGAGCCGCCCGCGCACCCCGCCGCCCCGCGCGGGGGCGGGGCGCTCCCGCTCGACGCCACGCAGCACTGGCACGGGGGCCCGGGTCGGCACTACGAGAGCCAGTACCGCGCGAGCCCGCACCACGAGAACCCGTACGCAGCGCCGGCCGCCTGGGGCCCCGCCGCCGATCCGCACCGCGCCACGGCCGCGGCCCGCCCCGTGCCGCTCCAGCAGGCACCGTTGGAGCGGCCGGCGTAGGGCGGGCGCCGGCGGGCGGTTCGTTGATGTCGCGTCGGCGCCGACCGGTCGATTCCCCTCGACCGGTCGGCGCCTCGCCGTAACTCCCGGCACCGCACAACGCATTGCATCTCCCGCTATATCCGCCTCAGCAGCGCAAAGCGGGAGCGTCTGCGAAATCGCGGGGAAATACGCACCGTTCGGCGCGTACTCGCCGGCGGAGAAGCCCGCGACGAAAGGCAGTCGAAATCCGGCGCCTTATGCAGTCGGCGCGTGATCCACGGGCTGGTTAGACTTGAGTGGGGGCTACGCAAGCCGTAGGCGGAGCACGTTTCCGTGCGCCGAACGGCTCGTCGTTGGTGGCGTGTTGACGCTGGTCACAGCTCGCGTGCACGGGCAGTGACCCCCCGCGCGCACGACATTAGCGATATCTCACGGAGTGACTTCCCTCATGGCCAATGCCCGAATGGATTCCCCCGATACGCGTCAATGGGGATCGCCCGCATCGCAGCGGGGCGATGCCGCGTCCACCGACGCCGCGGGCGCCGGCAAACACCGCGGCCCGGCCGCCGCCGAAAGCGGCCAGGAACAGCCGCACGGCAAGCACCGACGCCCCGCGGGCCAATAGCAACAACCCATCACGCGCGGAGAAAGCGGCACCCGGGCGGCCGGGGCGGGACGCGGTGAGGGGGCACTCGGCGGTCGCGTGCGGGACACCTCGCCACCGGCCCTCCCCTTCTCCTCCCGCCCCTCCCCCGCACCCGTGACATTTCTCCCGCCGAGCCGCTGACATTTACATCTGCCCAGGTCAGCGGCGGGCTTCGTAGCGTCTGAGGCATGACGCGACCAGCCCGCACGGGCCCCCACGCACCGGCCGCACCCGGCGCCACCGGCCCAGCCACCTCAGGAAGCCCAGCCACCCCAGAGAGCCCAACCACTCCAGCCACCCCAGGCAGCCCCGCCACTGGGGCCAGCCTCGCCACCCCGGTCGGCGCGGGTGGCCCGTTCGACGGGCCGGGCCGCCGGGGCGCCGCGCCGGCCGTGCGGCTGAGCGGCGTGAGGCGCCACTACGGCACGGTCCGCGCCGTCGACGGACTCGACCTGGAGATCGCCCGCGGCTCCACCGTCGCCCTGCTCGGCCGCAACGGCGCGGGCAAGTCCACCGCGTTGAACGTGCTCCTCGGCCTGCTGCCGCCGACCGCGGGCGAGGTCGCGCTCTTCGGCGCGCCGCCGCGCCGCGCGGTGCGCGAGGGCCGGGTGGGGGCGATGCTCCAGGACGGTCGGCCCATCCCGCGCGTGACGGTACGGGAGTTGGTCCGGTTCGTGGCCGCCAGCTATCCGAGCCCGCTGCCCGTGGCGGAGACGCTGGCGCTCGCCGGGCTCGACGCGCTCGCCGACCGGCGCGTGGACCGGCTCTCCGGGGGCCAGGCGCAGCGCGTCCGGTTCGCGCTCGCGCTCGCCGGAAACCCGGAGTTGGTCGTGTTGGACGAGCCGACCACGGCCCTGGACGTGGCCGCGCGGCGGGCGTTCTGGGAGGCCATGCGGCGCTACACGGGGCGGGGCAACACCGTGCTGTTCTCCACGCACTACCTGCCGGAGGCGGACGAGAACGCGGACCGGATCGTCGTCATCGACGGCGGGCGCGTCGTCGCCGACGGCTCCGGCGCCGAGGTGAAGCGCTCCGTGGGCGGCCACCTGGTCGCCTTCGACCTGGCGGGAGCGTCGGGCGCGGACCTGGCGCGGCTGCCGGGCGTGACGGCCGTGCGGGTGCACGGCGGTCGCGCCCGGCTGCGCAGCGTGGACTCCGACGCCACCGTCCTGGCCCTGGCCGAGCGCGGCGCCGTCCGTGGCCTTGAGGTCGTCCCGGCCAGCCTCGACGACGCGTTCCTGGCCCTGACCGCCGCGCCCGCGACGGCGCGCGGCGCGGCGGAAGACGGTGCGGCGGAAGACGGTGCGGCGGAAGACGGTGCGGCCGGACGGGATGCGGCGGGGCGCGGCGCGGCGGAGGCGGTGGCCCGGTGATCGCCTACCTGAGACTCGAAGTACGCCGCACGCTGCGCGACGCCGGTTTCGTCATCTTCGGCGTCGGCATGCCGGTGGCGATGTACCTGCTCTTCTCCAACCTCGTTCTGGACGGCGGCGGTCAGCGGCCGGAGGCCACGGTGTCGCTGATGGTCGGCATGGCCGCGTACGGGGCGCTCGGTTCCGCGCTCAGCGTGGGTACGGGGCTCGCCGAGGACCGTTCGCTCGGCTGGCTGCGGCAGTTGCGGCTCACCCCGCTCGCGCCCTCCCGCGTCGTCGCCGCCCGCGCCCTCACCGGTTCGGTCATCGTGCTGCCCGCCATCGTGGCGGTGCTGCTGGCCGGCCGGCTCGTCAACCACGTGGCCCTGGCCCCCTGGCAGTGGGGCGCCCTCCTCGGCCTGCTCTGGCTGGGCAGCGCGCCCTTCACGCTGCTGGGCCTCGGCAACGGCTACCGGCTGAGCGCGCAGACCACCGGCGTGGTCAACCTCGTCTGCAACCTGGGCCTGTCCGTGGTCGGCGGCCTGTGGGTACCCACCGACTCCTTCCCCGGCTGGCTGCGGGCCCTGTCCGGTGGGACCCCCACCCACCGCTTCGCCGAACTGGGCTGGAGCGTGACCGACGGGCACGCGCCGCACCTGGCGACGGCCCTGGCGCTGGCCGGCTGGCTCGCCCTCTTCGCCGGCTACGCCCTGCACGCGTACCGCGTGTGTACCCGTACGGCATGACGCGCGGCCGAAACCAGCCCACCCCCGGCCGGTGCGCGCCGCCCGCGACGGGCCGGGGACCGGCGTCCGGGCCTGGCCCGTACGGTACGCACTGGCCGGAAACCGACGCCCACGGCCGCGCGGGCGGGGCGCCGGCCGGTGGGCGCAGTGGTCTGGTGAGCGGTGAGCGGAGGCTGGGTGTGACGGCGTGGTGGGAGCGGGTCGGCGCGCGGCTCAGGCGTCGGGTGGCGCGGGGCGCCGACGGGGCACCCGGGGCGCGGGACGAGGGGCCGAGCGAATGGGTGCTCGTGCCCTGGCTGCTGCTCGCCAGCGGGGCGGCGGTGGACGTGTGGCAGGGCGAGGTCGCCCAGCGCTGGTGGGCGGCGGCGGGGCTGGCCGCGTTCGTCGCCTGCTACCTCGCCGCCATCTTCGTCGGCAGCGTCCCCGCCCGGCGTCGCGTCGCGGTCCTGTTCCTCCTCCCGGCCGCGGCGCTGGCCTGCGCGCTCGGCAGCGCGTACGGGGGCGGTTGGCTGACCCTGTTCTCGCTGCTGTCGCTGGCCACCGGGGTCACGGTGCGCGCGCCGGCGGTGCCGCCGGCGCTGCTCGGCGTGGTGGCCGTGGGAGTGCTCAGCGCCGCGTTCGGCGACCACCCGGACGAGGTGCTGACCGTGGCGTACTCCTCACTGCTGTCCGGCGCGGTGGTCGCCATCATCCGGCGGCTGATCGTCACGGTCCACGAACTCCACGCCACCCGGGACGAGTTGACGCGCTCGGCCGTCGAGCGGGAACGGTTGCGCTTCTCCCGCGACCTGCACGACCTGCTCGGCCACACGATGTCCGTCGTGGTGGTCAAGGCCGAGGCGGTACGGCGGCTCGCCCCGCGCGACCCGGAGGCGGCCCTGGCCCAGGCGGCGGACATCGAGGCCATCGGCCGGCAGGCCCTCACCGAGATCCGCGAGGCCGTCACCGGCTACCGCGAGGGCAGCCTGGCCACCGAGTTGGACCGGGCGCGTTCGCTGCTGGACGCGGCCGGCATCACGGCGGTCGTCCGCCGGTCGGGGCCGCCGCTACCGGCCCAGACCGAGGCGTTGCTCGGCTGGGTGGTACGGGAGGGCGTGACCAACACGGTCCGGCACAGCGGCGCCACGCGGTGCGAGATCGAACTCCGCACGGGCGCGGACGCGGTGCGGCTGACCATCGTGGACGACGGGTCCGGCGGTGCGGCGGGCCCTGCGGGCCCTGCGGGGGCAGCGGGGGCAGCGGGTGAACGGCCCGCCGGTTCGTCCGAGCACGGTGCGACGCGGCCGGGCGGCGGAACGGGGCTCGCGGGCCTCACGGAACGACTCGCGGCGGCCGGCGGCACGCTGCGCTCCGGCCCGGCCGGCCGGCGCGGCTTCCGGCTCACCGCCGCGCTGCCCGTGGACCTCACCGCGCCGTTTCCCGGAGCCGATGTGGCGCCGGGGGACGGCGCGGGCGGCGGGGCGGCCCGTCAGTAGTAGCCCTTCGAGCCGTCCAGCGACTCCCGGAGGGTGTCCATGTGCCCGGCGTGCCGGGCGGTCTCCTCGATCAGGTGGAACAGGATCCACCGCAGGCTCGCCTCGCGGGCGGCGACTCCCGGCGCCCGGCCGGTGTCGTCGAGCGCGTGTCCCGCGATGATTTCGTTCGACACCGCGCACTGCCGCTCGTACTCGGCGAGGAGTTGGGCCAGCGGTACGCCCTCCACCCGCATCTCGGCACTCTCGGGAGCGTCGGCGGCGGCACGCGGCCCCCGCTCCGGCCGGCCGAGGAAGACGTGCTCGAACCAGAGGTGCTCGACCCAGGTCAGGTGGGCGACAAGGCCGGCCATCGTCATGAGGGGCGAGGTGGGCAGCAGCGCCCGGTGCGCGTTCTCGTCACTGAGGTCGGCGCACTTCCACTGGACGACCGCACGCTGCATGTCGAGCCAGCCGACCAACTGGGTCCGCTCGTCAGCGGTGTAGGGAGGACGCTCGCGAGGTGGTGTCGTCATGGCCGGCGACGCTACCTGGGCGGCGGCGCACCCGCATGGCGTTTTCTCGCGGGTTGGTGGAGGGCCGGCCAGCGGGCGGGGCGGGCGCGGCCCGGTGCGTACGGCCGCTGTGGGGGCGCGAGCACCCGTGTCTACGTCAGCCGGAGTGGGCGCGACTTGCCAGTGCAGGGATTGCGGCGATCACTTCAGGAGTGAGGTGATCCCAGATAATTCCTGGACGGCTCCTACCTGGCTTGCACTCAAAGGCGTCGTCTGGGGTGATGATGAGATCCACGCGAAAGTCGTGCTCGGTCTCTGGCAGATCCTCGTCCAGGACCTGCAAGGAGTGGACTGTGGTTGCGATACGAGTATGCGGACCTATGAGTCCCGCCTCGTGGAGAAGGGCTACTTCGATGTCGGCGTATCCGGCACCCTTCCCCAGTCGCACGCCGTCACGATTGACGGCAACGCTTCCGCAGACAACCAGATCAATCGGCGGCATAGCATCGAGGTCTACCGGTTGCGCCAACCTCGCCACTGCGCGATGGGCAGCCGCCTCGCTCGGGGGCACGGTGAGGCTTTTCGCGTCCACATGGTAAAACGGTTTCTGCGCGGCAAGCTTCGGGGATGCCATGTACAGCTGTTTGCCGTCTTCGAGCGCCCGAGTCCGGACCGGGAGTTGGGCCAGATCGGGGACCGCTTTGACTACGCGCACAGCTTGCCAATCAGGATGTTCAGCGAGGCGAGCAGCCGCCATTTCCGAACCCGTGAAATCCGGAATATGTCCGGCTACACCAAGCGACACTGCACGCTCGCGCTCCAAGAGATCCCAGACCCGTTCACGGAATGCCTGTTTGACCTGCTGAACCTGCACACTGTTCACCAGAACTCCTTTTGCTTCATCCGACCACCATGAGATTCATGAGGCGGTCGTAGAGACCATGCACTGCCGGAGCATCCCGCCACGGCTTCAGTTCGCGCGCCGCCTGAAACACGAGGTTCAACCCGCCACCACCTCGGTGGCGCCCTACGACGTCAATCGCGACGTAGAGTGCGGCGATGGCTTCATCGATCTTCCGTTGCCTAATATAAGCCAACGCGAGATTGGACAGCATAATCGCATGAGGCTTCGAGCCGTCACGCAAGGCATGCGTGGCGCCCACTAGAAACTCCTCGGCGCGAGAGGCATCGCCCAGAAACAGGAAGCAGGAACCGGCCAATCGACCGAACTGACTGAGGGAGAAAAGAGGCGCTGCCGCGTCAGATCCAGACACCTGGTCAAAGTGGCGCTCTGCCTTGCCTAACTCCCTCTCGCAATCCTTGCGCTCGTGCAACATGGCGTGCGCTTCGGCTGCGTGCAGTACGGCAAGACCGCCGAGTACCTGACTGTAGCCCTTCACTGTGGACGCTGTCCTCTGAGCAAGCTCCAGACCGGCGCGGGGGTCTTTCTCGCCGTACAAAGCGACAAAAGCGGTGCGCAGCAGTGCCAGACCTTCGGCAATCGGATCGCGCAGCTCGCGGGCGGCCGTCTCAGCCTGGTCGAAGTACGTTCGCGCCGTGGCGTGTTCAGTTCTTCCCGAAGCGTCCCATACTAATTGTCCCATCAGTATCGATGCCTCGGCTTGCGCGGCATGAAGATCTCGACGAATGACACCCGTCGTGGTGTAGGTCTGCCAGTGGCCCAATTGGCCCAAGCACTGCCCTGCATCGGCGATGAGGGATGTGGAGGGCTCGCTGACGTATCGAGCATCCAGGTCCTGTACGCGTTGCCGGAGTCCGGCCACGGTCAACAGGTCAAGGCTTCTCGGGTTGTCATGGGCATATTGCGCTCGCGCTCTGGGCTCGGAATCGAGCACCGATGCCAGATGGGGGTTCCCGTTGCCGGTGGCGTCAACGCTCCCCGGAGGGTCTTCCCACGGCCGTCTCGGCAGCCCAAGCATCTCACCTGGAATTCCGAAACCATCGGCCACCCGCTCGATCACACCTTGCCCCCGAATGCCGCGAACTCCACGGATGACATCGCTCACACGGGAGTTGGTCATCTTGCCGATGGCCGCCGCCATAGCAGCATGACTTGCTCCGGTGCGCCGGTTCACGAGTCGGAAGATCTCTTGAAAGTCCCGAGCTGCGCATGCGCGCTGCATGGCATCGCTCCGCAGCACCGCCTCGGGGATCGTCAGTGGGCAGTGATTCCCTCGGACTTCGTGTTGGTCCACGAGGCCACCTTGCTGGGCCGAAGGGGCATGGCCACATCAGCGTATCCCTTGCTCCACCCGACGGGGTTCCCCAAGGGGTGCTGTGGGGTTCCCCGTTCAGCGTTCCCTAACAGCTCCACCCCGTTGCACGCTCTGTGAGTGCCCGTCATCCCTGACGCCGTCATCACGGCCCGGGACGTTGCCGATCCGAGGGGAGCGGACCGACATGAGGGAAGCGAACTGGTGGACGCCCCTCCTCCATCGCCGAAGCGGTCGGTGCGACGCCAGAGCTCGCGCTCCGGCAAACGGACCACAGGATGCGCTCCCGGAAGCAGTTGGGGACGACGTGATTACTGTGCACACAGTGCGCGACAGTCACGCCCTCTGTGGAGTCACCGGAGTAGTGGCCCAGTAGCGACGAACCGTCACGTGCCCTGAACACATCGACCGCGAGTGACGGGAAACTCACCGCCACCGCCCGTGCTCCTGTGTAGAGAAATTCCGGGCGAGGGCGGACCTGCAAGGCGTACGACATCCTTCTCCGTCGGGATTGCCGGCGATCGGGAAGGAGAACCACCGCTGAAGGGAACCGTCGAAATGACCGTCATGCTCGAAACCACGAACAGTACGACGTACCGCGACCCGCGCTCCCTGCTGAACGCGGTACGTCCTCATGTCAAGGAATGCACGTACAACGTGCTGGAGAGCCGAGGGTCCGTGGGGCTCGACATCTGGGACCGCGAGATCTCGCTGCTCCTGCGCGACAACGTGATGGTGCGCGACATGGCGGAACGCCTCCTCGGCAACGCGGTCGCCTACCTGGTCACGGCCATGGAGCATCCGAACGTACACATCGGCGTCGGGAAGGTCGTGGACATCGGCGTCCACCAGATCATCCTGGACACGCCCGTGTACTTCGCTTTCTGCGACCTGTACAACGGCGGGCGCTACAAGCACCACGCGCCACTGATCGAGCGCAGGGGTGACGGCCTGGTGATCCGTACCGCCGAGTTCATCCGCTCCAACGGCTTCGACGCCGACGAGGAGCTGTGGGCCGTCGACGGCGCGAACTGCTCCCCGTGCGACAACAAGGCGCCTGACAGTCACTGACGCCGCTAGAGTGCCCCGTCTCCGTACCCTTCGGGGCCGGGGCCACCGCCTTCAACGACCTCGCGGAGGAAGCCCGTTGCCTGCTCAGCACGATGTCGACTCAGAGCGCGAAGTGTGGGACACGTACGCCGAGTCGACGGCGAAGGACGTGTTCGACTCCGATCCGGTGTTCAGGTGGACGCAGTACGGCGACCACGGTCCCGGTACCGAACTGCTCGGTTCGCCGGAAAACGTGCTTGAGATCGGGTGCGGGACTGGTCGTATGCTCGCCTACCTCGCGCGGCAGGGCGTCAAGGCGACCGGCGTCGACCTCTCGCCCGTCATGGTCAGGAACACTTCCGAGCGGTGGGGACCGTTGGGTGCGCGCTTCGTCTGCGCGGAGGTCCTCGAGTACCTCAATGACCACACGGAGACCTACGACGCCGTTTACTCGATCTTCGGGGCGGCCTGGTTCAGTGATCCGAAGAGGCTCTTCCCGCTGGTTCACGCTCGCCTGAACGCCGGTGGCAGGTTCGTCTTCTCCCAGCCCCCCGCCATTCCGGGAGCGTATGGGCCGCAGGGCATGTACAAGGGCGGGTTCGCGGGCAAGGCGACGTACACGTACCGCTACAGCTACACGCCCAGGAAGTGGTCGAGCCTGCTGGCGAAGACCGGGTTCACCGATGTCCACGCCTCAGTCCTGGACGCCCCGACCCCCGGGCACATCGGCACCCTGATCGTGCGGGCCACGCGGCGCTGAGACCTGACAGCGTCGCTCGAGGGCCGTGGCGTCCACGCCCTCCTCCCCCCATCGGCTGACGAGGGCTTTCCGCTGCTGTGGCCGCCTACGATGTTCCCCATGACGGCCCAGCCTCCCGAGCACGCCCACGTGGGACGTATCAGCGTCCTGCTCGCCGAGGACCAGGGCATGCTGCGGGGCGCGTTGGCGTTGTTGCTCGGGCTTGAGCCGGACATCGCGGTGGTCGCGGAGGTGGCGACGGGGGACGCGGTCGTGGCGCGGGCGCTGGAGGCGCGGCCGGACGTGGCGTTGCTCGACATCGAGCTGCCGGGTCGCAGCGGGCTTGACGCGGCGGCCGAACTCCGGGAGCGGTTGCCGGAGTGCCGCGTGTTGATCCTGACCACCTTCAGTCGCCCCGGTTACCTGCGGCGCGCGATGGAGGTCGGGGCGTACGGGTTCCTCGTCAAGGACGGGCCCGTGGAGGAGTTGGCGGTGGCGATCCGTCGGGTGCTGGCGGGTGAGCGGGTCATCGATCCGGCGCTGGCCGCGGCGGCGCTGAGCGCCGGGCCCAACCCCCTGACGCCGCGCGAGCGGGACGTGCTGTCCGCGGCGGCCGACGGCGCCACCATCGCGGACGTCGCCGGCCGGGTCCACCTCTCCCCCGCCACCGTGCGCAACTACCTCTCGGCCGCCATCGGCAAGACCGCGACCCGCAACCGCATGGAGGCGGTCCGCGCCGCCCGGCAGAACGGCTGGCTGTGAGCGGCCCGGCGCGCGCCGGGCGCGTCCGCCAGCGCGTCCGGTGGGCGGGCGCGGGCGCGGGGGCTGTGGGTGCCGGGGGCGTGAGCGTCAGGTGCGCAGGTACGAGGCGCCGTTGAGGTCCAGGACGGTGCCGGAGCTCCACTGCGCGTCGGGCGAGGCCAGCCACAGCACCGCTGCCGCGATCTCGGCGGGCTCCGCGACCCGGCCGAAGGGGCTCTGGGCGCGGATGGCCTCGCCCTCGGCCCCGGTCAGCCGGTGCGCGACGCGGTCGGTGTCGATGAAGCCGGGCGCCACCGAGGCGACGGCGATGCCGTGCGGCGCCAGGGCCACGGCCAGCGACTGGCCGAGCGCGTGCACGGCGGCCTTGGTCGCGCCGTACGCCGGGTGGTCGGGCTCGCCGCGGAAGGCGCCGCGCGAGCCGATGTTGACGATGCGGCCACCGGTGCCCTGGTCGATCATGTGCCGGGTGGCGAGGTGGCTGAGGTGGGCGGTGCCGAGCAGGTTGACCGCCACGTGCGCCTGCCAGGCCGCGGTCCACTCCGCGTAGGTGGTGTCCGCCGGCGGGTGCGGGGTGTTGACGGCGGCGTTGTTCACCAGGACGTCGATGCCGCCGAGCGCCGCGACCGTGTCCTGGACCACCTCCCGCGCCCCCTCCGCCGTGGCGAGGTCGGCGCCGACGAGGGCGTGCCCGGTGCCGGGCAGCGCGGCGAGCGTGGCCTCGGCGTCGGCGCGGCGCGTGCCGTAGTGCACCGCCACCCGGTCGCCGTGCGCCGCGAAGGCCGCGGCCACCGCCCGGCCGAGGCCGCGCGAGGCCCCGCTGACGAGCACCCGCCGCCCGGTGGCGGCGAACCCCGGACCGGGCGGCGAATCGGCGGTGGGCGGTGCGGGGTTGGCCATGGTGTGCTCTCTCCTCACGGTGCTGCGCGGGCTCCGGCAGGCTCCGCGCGGGATTGCGCGGGACCCGCGTGGCTCCGCGCGGTGCGCGGGCGCCGCGCGGGCCTCGCGGCCGGCGCGGCCAGCCTATGTCGCCGCGCCCGCGCGCCCCGGCGCCCCCTCCGCGCCCCGTACCTCCACGCCCCGCGCCTCCACGCTCCGCTGACCCGTACCCCGCTGGCCCGCGCGCCCGGTGTTCTCAGCCTCCGGTCTCGGCTCGCTGCCCCGGGGCACCTCCGTCGCGGCTCGCGTCGGCTCCGTCCGGGCCCGTCGTGGCGCCACCGGGCGTGTCCGGCGCGGCCGACACGGGCGACGCGTCCGCTCCGTCCGGACCCGGTTCCGGCCCCGCCCCCGGCTTGGCGCCGTCCGCCGCCGGCTGCGGGGCGGGGCGGGTCGGCAGCAGGGCCACCAGGGCGGTGGCGAGGACCAGTACCAGGGCGCCGACCAGGAAGGCCCGGGCGTACCCCTGCGTCAGCGCGTCGGCGGAGCGGCTGCCGAGCGCGTCCGTACGGTCCGCGGCGACGGTGACGAGCAGCGACAGGCCGAGCGCGCCGCCGATCGTCCGCGCGGTGTTGAGCAGGCCCGACACGACGCCGGCGTCGGTGGGCGGGACGCCCGAGGTGGCCGTGGCGGTGAGCGGGGTCATCATCAGGCCGGCGCCGAACGACATGAGGATGCCGGGGCCGAGCAGGGTCGTCAGGAACGTCCCGTCCACGTCCATGGCGCTCTGCCAGAAGAAGCCCGCCGACGCGATGGCGCCGCCGGCGAAGGTGAGCAGCCGCGGTTCCACGCCACGGGCCATGAACTTGGGGGCGACCTGCGCACCGACGACGATCGCGATGGTGTGCGGCAGGAACGCGAGGCCGGCCCGGACGGCGTTGTAGCCCAGGATGTTCTGCATATACAGCGACAGGAAGTACCACATCGAGAAGAAGCCCATGCCGCAGACGACCAGCACCAGGTTGGCCGACCAGACGGCGCGGACGCGGAACAGCCGCAGCGGCACCAGCGGTTCGGCCGAGCGGGACTCGACGGCCACGAAGCCGGCGAGCGCGAGCAGCCCGCCGCCCAGCGGCACCAGGGCCTCGGCCCCGCCCCAGCCGTACTCCTCGGTGCGCGCGATCCCGTACGCCACGGCGCCGACGCCCACGGTGACCAACGCGGCGCCCGGCAGGTCCAGCGGTCGGCGCGACGGTGTCGCGTGCTGGCCGGTGAGCGAGGTGGCGGCGACGACGCACACCAGCACGCCGATCGGCACGTTGATGAGCAGCACCCAACGCCAGGACAGGGCGTCGGTCAGCACGCCCCCGATGAGTCCGCCCGCCGCGCCGCCGCCGATGCCGACGGCCATCCACAGCCCGATGGCCCGCATCCGCTCCGGGCCCTCCGGGAACGAGGAGGTGATGATGGTGAGCGTGGACGGGGCGAGGGTGGCGGCGCCCACACCCTGGGCGGCGCGGGCCGCGATGATCTGCCAGGGCTCCTGGGCCAGGCCGCCGGCGAGGCTGGCCAGCGTGAACAGGCTGAGGCCGGCCAGGAACACCTGCTTGCGCCCGAAGAGGTCGCCCGCCCGGCCGCCGAGGAGCATGAAGCCGGCGTAGGTGAGGGTGTAGGCGTTGGCCACCCACTGCAGGTCGCTCTCGTCGAGGCCCAGTCCGGTACGCATCGAGGGCAGGGCCACGTTGACGACCGACACGTCGAGGACGACGAGGAACTGCCCGGCGCACGCGGCGAGGATCACCGCCCAGGCGAGCGGCGTGGGCCGGGCGGCGGCGGGGGCCGGAGCGTCGGCCGCGGCGGGCCCACCAGCATCTGTCTGCGACATGACAGCCATGCTGGCAGCGGGGCGCCGCCCCGCCGCCGCCCGCTCGCCGCGTACCGGGCCCCACCCGGCCGAGTTAGGGGCTCCGCTCGCCCGCCTAGGGGTCAACTCCGGGTGCTCCCCCGGCCCCCGCACCCCTCCGTGTCTGCCTGTGCCTGTCTGTGGTCGTCTGTTGTACGCGCCTGTGTCTACCTGTGCCCGTCCGTGTTCGTGCCGGCACCGCGTCCCTGGCGCCCATCGCCCCCGTACGTCCGTACGCCCACCGGCACGCCCCGCGCGGCCACGCGTGCCGGCTGGCGAACGGTCGTTGCGCGCCCCGTCGCGCCCCGTACGAGCTCCGCCCCGACCCCAGGCGCGGGGGCACCCGGCCCCCGTCGCGGGCCGCCCGCCCCTGGGCGCGTGTTCCGCCTCCGGTCGCGGGCCGTGCCGTTGGCGTCACCCCGCGCGTGCGCGGGGCCGGCGCATGGGGCACGATGAACGGCCCGGCCGGTCCGGGCGGCGGGGCGCGCGCAGGCGCCCGCGCCGAGGCGCGGCGCGGTGGCGCGGCGATCGCGTGCGGCGCGGTACGAGCGGCGGACCGTGGCCCGTATCGCGCGGCGGGAAATCCGGGCCGAAATGCGGTGGGAAATCCGACCGTTCGGGAATTGCGGTGTACGGCCCCCGGGCAGCGTTCCGGGGAACGAAAGGGACGCCGCAAGTCCCGGAATGGCCGCACATCGCGGAGAATTTCATACCCTCACCCGACAACCGGCCACACCACGTGGCCGGGAGCACCCAGAGATCGTCAGAGAGCAGAGGAACCGACCATGCCGCCCAAGCCGGAGATCGTCGCCGCTTTCGAGGCGGCCAAGGGATTCATGCCGCTCGACGAGGGATTGGCCCTGTACGAGGCGGCACAAGAGGCGGGCGCGCGTGGGCTACCGCTGCTTGAGGTCGGCACGTACTGCGGACGCTCCACGATCCTGTTGGCCGCCGCCGCGCGCGAGGCGGGCACCGTGGTCGTCACGGTCGACCACCACCGCGGCTCGGAGGAGCAGCAGCCGGGATGGGAGTACCACGACCCGTCGCTGGTCGATCCGCGGGTGGGCCTGATGGACACGTTGCCCACCTTCCGTCGCACGCTGCACGCGGCCGGGCTCGAAGGGCACGTGATCGCGGTGGTGGGGAAGTCGCCGCAGGTCGCCGCGGTGTGGGGCGGCCGGCTCGGCCTGGTGTTCATCGACGGCGGGCACACCGACGAGCACGCGGGCGGCGACTACGCGGGCTGGGCGCCGCACCTCGCGCAGGGCGGGCTGCTCGTGATCCACGACGTGTTCCCGGACCCGGCCGACGGTGGCCAGGCCCCGTACCGCGTCTACCGGCGGGCGCTGGAGTCGGGCGCGTTCACCGAGGTCTCCGACACCGGCTCGCTCCGCGTCCTGCGCCGTACGGCCCCGGGCGTCTGACGCCCCGCCGCTGACGCCCCGCCGCCCGCCTGCCCCGCTCCGCGGCGTATCGGCCGTCGCGCCGCGTACCGCCCGTCTCGTACGCCCTGCCGCCTACGTCCCGCTTCCGCCGCACTCGCACGCCCGCTCGCGCGCCGTCCTGCGGCGGCGGGCCACGGGAACGCGCCCCGGAGCGCACTGGCCGGCGCGCGGCGCACTACGATCGCCCGCGTGTCGAACGGCAGCTTTCCCCCACCCCGCGCCGGCTCGGCGGCACCCTCGTCATCGTGCTGGCCGTGCTCGCGCCGGTCTGCTTCGCGGGCTGGCTCGTGTGGCGCTCCATGGACGAGGGTGACGCGGAGGCCACCGGCGCGCCGGGCCCACCGCCCCTGTCGGCCGGGCCGTCCGCGACGTGGGACGACGGGCGGCGGGATGACACCGCCGGCTCGGGGCGGCCCCCGTCGCCGGGGCGCACGTCCGACGAACGGGCCCTGCGGGGCAAGGTCGTGGTCGTCGATCCGGGGCACAACCCGCGCAACCGGGACCACACCGCCGAGATCGCCCGGCTGGTCGACGTCGGCACCCACCGCAAGGAGTGCGACACCACGGGTGCCGCGACCAACGCGGGGTACGCCGAGGCCGCCTTCACGCTCGACGTGTCGCGGCGGGTGCGCACGCTGCTGCGCGAGCGCGGCGCGACCGTGAAGCTCACCCAGGACGACGACCGTCCCTACGGGCCGTGCGTGGACGAGCGGGCGGTGATCGGCAACACGGCGCGCGCGGACGCGGCCGTCTCCGTCCACGCGGACGGGGCGGGCGCCGGCCAGCGCGGTTTCCATGTGATCTTGCCCGCGTCGGTGCGCGGCGGCGGGGCCGACACGTCGGCCATCGCCGGTCCCTCCCGCCACCTGGGCGATTCGCTGGTGCGCCGCTTCAGCGAGGCCACCGGGAGCGCTCCCGCCAACTACCTGGGTGGCGGCGAGGGCTTGACGGTCCGCGACGATTTGGGCGGACTCAATCTCTCCACGGTTCCCAAGGTGTTCATCGAGTGTGGCAATATGCGCGACTCGAAGGATGCGGCGTTGTTGACCGATGCGCGCTGGAGACAGCGGGCCGCGCGTGGTATTGCCGACGGCATTACGGACTTCTTGCGTGGGAAGCGATAACGGCCGGGTTGAGCAGCCGTAACGGTCGCTCCCGAAGGGGCGCACCCGGCCGTTCCGGCGATAGATTCACCCGTACGATGGGGGGCCACCCCCGCGCCCTCGCACTTCGCGTCCGGCGACAGCGACGAAAACAGACGAGACCGATAGAGGACCTTACGTGAACATCCGCTCCCTCACTCGAGGCGATGGCGTGGTGATCGGAGCAGCGATTTTGCTGTTCGTCGCCTCGTTCCTCGATTTCCTTGCCATCGAATGCCCGTCAGGCGTGCCGTCCTCGCAGTGCTCGTCGTGGAACGGCTGGAGCTCCGACTTCGCCTCCAACACGGCCGGCATCTTCATCCTCGGTGTGGTCGGGGCGGCTCTCGTCGTCCTGTCGCACCTGCTGCCGCAGCGCAACCTGTTCGGCCTGACGCTGGAACAGTGGGGGACGGCGCTCGTGGTCGCCGCGGCGTTCACCTCCACCTGGACGATGCTCTTCAGCCACCCGGACGGCATGGAGAAGGGCGTGGGCCAGATCCTGGGCTTCATCGCCCTGCTGTTGCTGGCCGGCGCCGTCGTGGCCGGTCCGCGCGTGCCCGCCCTCAAGGCCCCGCTCATGGGCGCGGCCTCGCCGCAGCCCGCCCCCTCCCCCTACGGTGGCCAGCCGGGTCAGGTCGGCCAGCCGGCCGGCGGCTACGGCTACCCGGGCGGTCAGCAGCCGGGTGCCCCGTCCCCGTACGGCGCGCCGGCCGGTGGCCAGCCCTCGTACGGCGGGCAGCCGGGTGGCGCGAGCGCGGCGCCGGCCGCGGCGGGCGCCGGTGCCGGGGAGTTCGCCCCGTTCTGGTTCGCCGTTCCGGTGGCGCGTCCGCTCTACGCCGAGGACGGTTCGGCGACGCCGATCGCCGAGCTGGCGCCGGGCACCTGGTACCTGGCGGTGGAGCAGCGCGGGCAGGCGCTCGTGGCGCAGACGCAGGACGGCCGTCGCGGCGTGCTGCAGGACACCACGGGCATCCAGCGCGGCTGAGCTGAGCCAGCCGGTCGTTCGCGGTGTCACGGCCCCTCGTCCCTCGTGGACGGGGGGCCGTCGCCGTGCCCGGCGCCGGTCGCGGCCGGCGCGCGGCGGTTACTCGAAGCTGGCCCGGTCCAGCCAGAAGTCCAGCAGCGCGCGGTCGCCGGTCAGTCGCACGCGGTCGGTGTCCCGGGGCAGTCGGCGGTAGAAGAGGAGCACCAGGTCGGTGAGGGCGCCGCTGGCGGTGACCTCGGTGGCGCCCTCGGTGCGGTCCCAGCGCACGCCCTCCGGGGTCAGTTCGATGGTCCAGTGGCCGGCCGACTCCGGCGCGGTGTCCGTGGCCCGCAGTCCGATGGCCTGGCCGGTGCCCCGCAACTCGGCGAGTTTGGGGTTGAAGTGGGCGGCCATCGGGTTGCTGACGATCTCCAACCACTCGTCGACGGCGTCCGCCGCGACGTCCGGGGCCACCGCGTACTCCGTGCCCGTGGCGGAGACCGCGTCCGCGCGGTGGATGACCGTCTCGTGCGTCATGCGGCGCGCCCAGAACGCCGGGCTCTGCTCCTGGCCCCAGGTCCACACGGGGGTGGCGGGGCCCGCCTCGGCGAGCGCCGTGTCGAGCATCGCGGCCCCCTCGGCCAGCCAGGCGTCCATGGCGCGCGGGTCGCTCCCGTCGGGGCCGGCCGACGCGGGCCGCTCGTCCTCCACGTACTCCGTCGCGCGCGCGACGATCAGGGACTCGGCCCAGCGGTGGGCCCGGCCGACGTGGCGCAGCAGGTCGGCCAGGGTCCAGTCGGGGCAGGTGGGTACGCGCGTCGACAGGTCGGCGTCGGCGACGGCCGCGCGCAGCAGTTCGCTCTCCGTGGCCAACGCGGCACGGTAGCGGTCGTATCCAAGGTCGGTCATGGGCTTACCGTATGGCCGGCCCGCACGACCCGCCTCGGTATTTCCGCCCCGGCCGGGCTGGTCGAGACGGCGGTGACCGCGCCTGCGGACCCGCCGGCCGCGCGGCGCCCAGCGGCGCGCGGCCGGGGCGGGCCCGGCGGGGTCAGCAGCAGTCCGGGTCGAGCCCGGTGGGCAGCCGCTCGCCGCCGAAGACCTGCACGGTGGGCTCGTCGCCGCCGAGCGCGGCCACCGCGAGGAGCAGCGAGCCCGCGGTCCAACTGGTCAGCTCGCGCGGCCAGACGGCGTCGTCGTCGAAGACGTAGCCGGTCCAGTACAGGCCGTCGGCGGCGCGCAGGTGGTGGATGGAGCGCAGTACCCGTACCGCGTGGTCGCTCTCGCCCATCGCCCAGAGCGCGAGAGCCAGTTCGCAGCTCTCGCCGCCGGTGACCCAGGCGTTGGGGGACACGCAGCGCACGCCGTAGTCGGGGACGACGAAGCGGTCCCAGCCGCTCGCGATGCGCTCCTTGGCGGCGGCGCCGGTCACCGCCCCGCCGAGGACCGGGTAGTACCAGTCCATGGAGTAGCGGCTCTTGTCGAGGAACCGCTCGGGGTGGTGTCGGATGGCGTGCCGGAGCCAGCCGAGCGCCAACTCCCAGTCGGGCTGCGGGTCCTCGCGGTGCTCGGCGATGGCCAGGGCGCAGCGCAGGGCGTGGTGGATCGAGGAGCAGCCGGTCAGCAGCGCGTCGGTGACCAGGGCGCCGCCGTCGTCGGGCGCGGCGCGCTTCCAGCCGATCTGGCCGCCGGGCTGCTGGAGGCCGAGGACGAACTCGATGGCCGCGTAGACGGTGGGCCAGAGCTGGTCGAGGAAGGTCTCGTCGCCGGTGGCCAGGTAGTGGTGCCAGGTGCCGACGGCGACGTAGGCGCAGAAGTTGGTCTCCTTGCCTCGGTCGGTGGGCCGGTCGGCGGCCACGCCGTCGGGGGTGTCAGGGTAGGCCGCGTACCAGGAGCCGTCGGAGTTCTGGTGCCGGGCCAGCCAGCGGTAGGCGGCCTCGGCGCGCTCGTGCTCGCCGGCGGCGTCCAGCGCCATGGCGGCCTCGGTGTGGTCCCACGGGTCGAGGTGGTGCCCGCGGAACCAGGGGATGGCGCCGTCCGCGCGCTGCACGGCGAGGATGCCGGCGACGGTCTCGGCGGCCTGTTCCGCCGTCAACACGCCGGGCAGCACGAGGCGTTCGGTACGCCCCGGCCCGCGGCCCGCGACGGTCACGCCCGCTCCTCGGCCGCGGCACGGGCGGGGGCCTGGGCGGTGGCGGGGGCGTCCGGCGCGGGGTCGGGCAGCGGTTGCGCGGGGGCGTGCGGCTTCGTCGCGTACGCCACGAAGCTCTTGCCGATGAGCGGGTTGAGCGCGCTCTCGGCGACCCGGGTGGCCAGTGGCTTCTTCATGATGTCCCAGACGAGCAGCTTGTGGTACGCGCGGACCGGCAGCGCCTTGTCGTTGTCCACGCCGAACGCGCACTTGAGCCACCAGTACGGGCTGTGCAGGCCGTGCGCGTGGTGGGTGCCGTACGGTCGCAGGCCGGCCTCGCGGAGCTTGTCGAGCAGTTCGTCGGCGCGGTAGATGCGGATGTGGCCGCCCTCGACCTCGTGGTAGGCGTCCGAGAGGGCCCAGCAGACCTTCTCCGGGCCGTACCGGGGGACGGTGACCGCTATCCGGCCGCCCGGGCGCAGCACCCGCACCATCTCGGCGAGCACGCCCTTGTCGTCGGGGATGTGCTCCATGACCTCGGAGATGATCACGACGTCGAAGCTGTCGTCGGGGAAGGGCAGCGCGAGCGCGTCGCCCTCCAGGGCGGTGGCGGTGGCCGTCGCGGGCGCCTCCCCCGCCTCCCGCATGGCGGCGAACCACCGGGCGACCTCGCGGATCTCCTCGCCGTTGCGGTCCAGCGCGACGACGTGCGCGCCGCGCCGGTAGCACTCGAAGGCGTGCCGGCCCGCGCCGCAGCCGAGGTCGAGGACCCGGTCGCCTGCGGCGAGCGGGAAGCGGGAGAAGTCGACGGTCAGCACGGGGGTCTGCCCTCTCTTTCCATCAGGCGGTGGGGGTACCTCCCGGAAACCCGGCGGGGGCCGGGGCGGGAGGCGGTGCGGGGCGGGGTCGCGGCGGGCGGGGGCTTGCGGGCCGCGGGGGTCGGGGCGGGCTCGGCGGGCGAGGTGGTGCGGCGGGTACGGGGCGGGCGGGTCAGCGGCGCCGGGCGGCGGCGGCCCGCACGCGGATGGCCTCGCGGTAGTGCTCGACGGTGCCGCGCGCGGCCTGCTCCCAGGTGAAGCGGCGCAGCACGCGCTCCCGCCCGGCCGCGCCGAGTCGGGCCCGCAGCGCGGGGTCGTCCAGGAGCCGGCCGATGGCCTGGGCGAGCGCGCCCGCGTCGCCGGGCGGCACCGCGAGGCAGGTCTCGCCGTCCGGGCCCGCCACCTCGGGGATGGCGCCACCGGTGGTGGCCACCAGCGGGGTGCCGGTGGCCATGGCCTCGGCGGCGGGCAGCGAGAACCCCTCGTAGAGCGAGGGCACGCACGCCACCTGCGCCCCGCGGACCAGGTCGACCAGCTCCGCGTCGCTGATGCCCTTGACGAACTGGACGGCGTCCGCGAGCCCGTACCGCTCGATGGCTGCGGCCACCGGCCCGTCGTCCGCGCGCTTGCCGACCACGACCAGGTGGGCGGTGGGCTGTTCGGTACGCAGCTTGGCGAGCGCCTCGATCAGGTAGACGAGGCCCTTGAGCGGCACGTCGGCGCTGGAGGTGGTGACGATACGGCCGGGGATCTGGGGGACGGCGGGGTCGGGCGAGAAGAGCGTGGCGTCGGCGCCGATGGGCACCACGTGCACGCGGCGCGGGGAGACGCCGAGGTCGGCGACGATCTCCTGGCGGGAGGAGCCGGAGACGGTGAGCACCGTCGGCAGCCGCCTGGCGACGCGCTTCTGCATCCGGCTGAAGGCGTACCAGCGGCGCACCGAGGCGCGGCGGCGCCAGTCGGTGGCCGCGTCCAACTCCAGCTTGCGGTCCACCGTGATCGGGTGGTGGATGGTGGTGACCAGGGGGAAGCCGGCGCGGTCCAGGCCGAGCAGGCCGTAGCCGAGGGTCTGGTTGTCGTGCACGACGTCGAAGGCGCCGCGCCGGGCCGCGAGGTGGCGGCGGGCACGGAGGCTGAAAGTGAGCGGCTCGGGGAAGCCGCCGGTCCACATGGTGCCGACCTCAAGGGCGTCGATCCAGTCGCGGAACTCGTGCGCCTTGGGCGTGCGGAACGGGTCGGGCTGCCGGTAGAGGTCGAGGCTGGCCAGCTCGGTGAGGTGGACGCCGCCGCCGGCGGGATAGTCAGCTCCGTCAGCGCCGTCAGCGCCGTCCAGGACGGGGTAGGGCTGGGCGCCGAGCACCTCGACGCGGTGGCCGAGCCGGGCCAGCTCGCGGGAGAGGTGGCGCACGTACACGCCCTGGCCACCGCAGAACGGGTCGCCCCGGTAGGTGAGCAGCGCGATGCGCAACGGGGCGCCTTCGGCGGCGGGGGGCGCCGCCCGGAGCGGTTCGGGCCCGGTCGCCTGCACGGCCTCAGCGGTCACTCGCGGCCCCCTTCTCGACGCAGTTCAGCGGGAGCGTAACCGCTCGCTGAGATGTAGAACAAGTTCCACCATCGGAACGTGCGGGAAGTCTCGAAGATACCCGCCGCGCCGGGGCGCCCCGGGGTGAGGCCGGGTGATTCGCGCCACTGGGTGAACCGTGGTCGCGGCGGTCTGCCGGGGGCCGGCCGCGACCGGCGAGCCGCGCGCCGGCGGGCGGGCGCGGAGCGGTCCGGAGCGCCGGAGGCTCGTTAAACTGAAACAGGTTTCAGCACTCGCGCGGCCTCGTGGGCCCTGTCATCATGCACGGTGTTCGCAGCCGCCCGGCGGACGCACCGGCACCCGCACCGAAGTAGGACAGATGACCGCAGTCTCGAAGCCGACCTCGGCGCCGCTCACCGAGCGGCAGGAGGCGCGCCGCCGTCGGATTCTGCACGCCAGCGCCCAACTGGCCAGCCGGGGCGGGTTCGAGGCCGTCCAGATGCGCGCGGTGGCCGAGACCTCGGGGGTGGCGCTCGGCACGCTCTACCGCTACTTCCCGTCCAAGGTGCACCTGCTGGTGGCGACGATGCAGGACCAGTTGCAGCGGCTGCACGAGACGCTGCGCAAGCGCCCCCCGACCGAGGAGGAGCCCGCGGCCCGGGTCGCCCAGACGCTCATGCGGGCCTTCCGGGCCATGCAGCGCGAGCCACAGCTCGCCGAGGCGATGGCGCGCGCCCTGACCTTCGCCGACCGCTCGGTCAGCCCCGAGGTGGACACGGTCTCCCGGCTGACGACGGCCATCATCCTGGACGCGATGGGCCTGACCGGCACGCCGACCCCGGCCCAACTCTCGGCCGTCCGGGTCATCGAGCACACCTGGCACTCCGCGCTCATCACCTGGCTCTCGGGGCGGGCCTCCATCGCCCAGGTGAAGATCGACATCGAGACCGTCTGCCGCCTGATCGACCCCCCGAACCCCGCCTGATCCACCGGGGGGCGTGCGGCGTCACCGGCGTCCCCGCGGCCGTCCGTCCCACCGGCGCCGAGGGGGTGTACGGGCGCGCCTCACCCTCGATCGCGCCGCCCAACTCGACTCGTACGGCGCGTGGTTGAGCCTCGCCGACCGGGCAGAGGGTACGGAACTCGCCGCTGGAGCCGCGTTCGGCGCGGCGCCGGCGCGGCCCGCCACGCGTCGCCCCGCAACCCGCCGCCGGGGGTGGGCGGTTGCCGCCGCGTCGCGGCCCGGGCCCACGCGGCGGGCGCCCCGGCCCGCCCGCCGCGCGCCCGGGGAGGTCGCCGCCGGGTCAGTCCGCGGGCGGGAAGACGGGCTCGCCGCTGCCGAGCCGCAGCGTTATGGCCTCCACGGGGCAGCTCTCGGCGGCGTCCAACACCCGCTCACAGGCGTCCACTTCGGCCGCGATCGGCTCGGACCGCCGGGTCGCCCCCAGCCGGAACACGTCCGGCGTCTCGCCCACGCACAGCCCCGAGCCGATGCACCGACCCTGGTCGACCTCGATCTGCCAGCGCTCCGCCATGCCGTCCCGCCTTCCGCGTACGCCCGAGGGCACGTGATCATTCCCCGCGCACGATAGGCCGCCCCACACGGCGACCCAACCCCACCCCAGCACCTCCGGCCAACGCCGCGTCCGGCCCGGTCCCGCCCGGCCCCGTTCACTCCCAACCGGCCCCGTTCGGCTCCCCTTCGCTCCGCGCCGGCGCCGCCTCATCCGGCTCCGTTCCGACCACGGACCCACGCGGCGGGCCCGGCCGCCGGGCGGTCCGACGTACGGGGCGAGCGGCGGGCCGGCCGGCAGGCCGGTGCGGGCGGACAGGCGCGGACGGGCCGGTGCGGGCGGGTCGGTCCGGGCGGGTCGGCAGGCCGGCGGGAGTTACGGAACGTGATGAGTTGCGAAGTTTCCGTGACCTACTTAGCGTGCTTTGTGGCGGTTAGGTGGATTTTCATTGGATCTACCTGGTCGCTGTCGGGTGCCCGTTGAGGCGCCGGTGAGGTCGCCGGCGTCGCCGAACGCCCGGCATCGCACTCAGTCGCACTCTTTCGCTGGCTCCGCGCACTCCCCGCTGGGGAGCCGCTCTTTCACCTCTCTGGAGAAACAGATGTTCCTGCAGTCCACGTTCAGCAAGCTCGCCCTGGCGGCGGCGACGGGCGCCCTCGCGCTCGCCACCGCCGCCACCCCCGCCCTCGCCGCGGCCCCCACCGCCGCCCCGGAGAAGAACGCCTCCGCCGAGGCCCGGCCGCACTACAAGGGCCGCGTGATCGCGAAGTCGGGCCTGCTGATCCGGAGCGGCCCGAGCCAGAAGCACAAGGTCGTCGGCGCCCTCCCCTACGGCACGGTCGTCAACATCGTGTGCAAGGTCAACGGGCAGAACATCGACGGCAACCCGCGCTGGTACCTGCTGAGCAACGGCAAGTGGGCGTGGGGCGCGGCCCGTTACATCGTCAACATCGGCGCGGCCCCGCACTGGTGCTGACCTGACGCCCGGCCCAGCCGGAGCGACGCCCCCGTCGGCCTTCACCTCCCCTCGCGGGCGGTGGGGGCCGACGTGCTGGCGCGGCCGTACGGGCGACGGGGCGGCGTGCGGGGCATGGCGTACGGGCGAGGCACGGCGTACGAGCGAGGCACGGCGTACGCGGCCCGGAGGCGGGGCCGGAGCCGGGGTCGGGGGCGGGGTCGGGGTCGAGGTCGGGGTCGGGGGCGGCTGATATCGGGGGGCGCGGGGGCGGCGGATAAGCTGTGGCGGACAACTTCATCCCGCCCCGCGTCGGGGAAAGCCGGTGGAAGACCGGCGCTGACCCGCAACCGTGAGCGCGGCGCGCCCCGTGGCGCGAGCGCGCGAGCCGGACCACCCGCACCGGGGCGACAGGCTCCCGGAGCCGGCCGGGCCCGTGTGGGCGCCGGCCGGTCGCCGGCACCCGTCGAGGTCTGCGGAGCTGAGCCCGGTGCCACCGCGCGGAGCGCGCGGAGGGCGGCGTGCGCGGCTGCGCGGAGCGACGACCGACGCCGCGATGACGGACATCGCGACGCTACCCACCGAGAGGCACCGACCATGGCCCCCTCCTTCGCCGTCCACGCGCGCCGCGGCGCCGTGGCGCTGGCCTGCGCCGTCGCCGTGGGCGCAGCCGCGGCACCCCTCGCGAACGCCGCGGGCGCCGACGAGGCCCCGTCCGCCACGGCGTCCTCGTCCGCCCCGGCGCCCGGGGCGCAGAAGCTGCCCAAGGGGCTGTACGGGGCCAAGGACCCGAAGTTCGACGCCGTGTGGCGACAGTCGCTGGCGTTCCTCGCGCAGGACGCGGTGGGCGTCACGCCGGCCACCGAGGCCATCGACTGGCTGACCCAGCAGCAGTGCGCGGACGGTGGGTTCCCCGCCTTCCGGCCGGACACCAGGAAGTCGTGCGACCCGAAGAAGGGCGAGTTCAGCGACGCGACCGGGGCCGCCGTGCAGGCGCTGGCCGCCGTCGAGGGACGCGGCGCGGACGTCGCCAAGGGGCTCGACTGGCTCACCCGGCACCAGAACAAGGACGGCGGCTGGGGCATGAACCCGGGCAGCCCGAGCGACCCGAACTCCACGGCCGTGGTCATCGGCGCGTTCGCCGCCGCCGACAAGGACCCGGGCAAGGTCACCGCGAGGAGCGGCAAGAACCCGTACGACGCGCTGCGGAACTTCCAGCTCGGCTGCGACGCGAAGCAGGGCGAGCGGGGCGCGTTCGGCTACCTGCCGGACAAGGACGGCAAGCTGTCGCCGAACGGGCTGGCCACCGCGGACGGCGCGTTGGCCGCGCAGGGGCGGGGCTTCCTGGTGGCGCCGGCCAAGCAGTCAGATGCCGAGCCGAAGCCGCTGGCCTGTGCCGACGGGGCGAAGGGCGACGCCGCGAAGGCGGCGGGGCGCCAGGGCACGGCGGACGCCGCCGCCGCGTACCTCGCGGCGACGCTGACCGCCGGCGACCAGCACCTGACGTCCGCGATGCCCGGCGCCGAGCCGCAGCCCGACTACGGCAGCACCGCCGACGCGGTGATCGCGCTCGCGGCCGGCGGCCACAAGGACGCGGCACAGGGCCCGCTCAAGTGGCTCCAGGCGTCCAAGAGCGGCGCGCTGACCTGGGCGAAGGGCGACCCGGGCGCGCTGGCCAAGCTGGTGCTCGCCGCGCACGCGGGCGGCGCCGACCCGCGCGCGTTCGGCGGTACGGACCTGGTCGAGCAGCTCAACGCCACCGGCCCGACCCCCGCGGCCGTCTCCTCGGACGGCGAGGCCAAGGACGGCGAGGACGGCAAGGGCGAGAAGGACGACAAGGACGACGACGGGGGCGGCACGGGCGTCTGGTGGGTCGTCGGCGTGGGTCTGGTGGCCGGCATCGGGATCGGCTTCCTGCTGAGCGGCCGTAAGAAGCAGCGGCTCTGATGCGCGCGGGGGAGGCGACGGAGCGGCCCGCGACCGGGCCGGCCCGCCACGGGGTGCCGGCGGCGCGCGGGGCCCGGTCGGCGCGCCGGGCCCGGTCGGCGCGGCCGACCGGCGCGCGCTCGCGGCGCCCCGCCCGCCCCCGGACGCGGCGCGGGACGCTCGCCACGCTGGTGGCCCTCGCGCTGGCGGCCCCGCTGCTCGGCCTGTGGGGCGCGGCGCCGGCCGCCGCCGACGGCTACCGCTACTGGTCGTTCTGGGAGCGCGACGGCGGCGAGTGGACGTACGCGACCCAGGGGCCCGCGACCGCGCGGCCGGGCGACGGGGACACCATCGGCTTCCGGTTCGCCGTCAGCCAGAACACCCGGGACGCGGCGCGGCCACGCGGCGCCGCCGACTTCGCCGCGATCTGCGCCGGTACGCCCGACGGCGACAGCAAGCGGGTCGCGGTGGTGCTCGACTTCGGCACGGCGCGGGACGCGCCGGGCGGCGACCGGCCGCCCCGCTCCCGCACGGCGTGCGCGCGCGTCGGCGACGACGCCACGGCCGCCGACGCGCTCGCCCAGGTGGCCAAGCCGTTGCGGTACGACTCCACCGCCCTGCTGTGCGCCATCGCCGGCTACCCCAGGGCGGGCTGCGGCGAGCAGGTGGGCGACGGGGCGGACTCCCCCGGCGCGGGCGAGACGGCGGAGGGCGGCCCGGCGAAGGACGAAGCGGCGCGGGACGGCGCGGACGACAGCACGGACGACGGCGGGCCCTCCGCCGGGCTGATCGGCGGCGCCGTCGCCGTCGCCGCGCTGGGCGCGGCGACGCTGTGGCAGGCCCGCCGCCGTCGCGGATGAGCACCGACGACTGCCCGATGAGCCACCTTCCACACGGCGAGGCCCCCGCCGCCACCCGTGAGCACGCCCCAGGCCGGGGCGGCACCGAGCGCGCCACCGCCCCGGGCGAGGGACGCCCGGCCCGCGTCTGGCGCGCCGTCCGCGCGCCGGTGGCCACCCGGGCGGGCGCCCTGCACGCCGGGGCGTGGTGGGTGTGGGCGCTCGGGCTCGCCGTCGCCGCGTCCCGCACCACCAACCCGCTGCTGCTGGCCCTGTTGGTGGCGGTCGCGGGGTACGTGGTGGCGGTGCGCCGCACGCAGGCGCCGTGGGCCCGCTCGTACGGCGCGTTCGTCAAGATCGCCCTGGTGGTGATCGGCATCCGGCTGGTCTTCGCGGTCTTCCTCGGCTCGCCGATCCCGGGCACGCAGACCCTGTTCACCCTCCCGGAGGTGCCGCTTCCGGAGTGGGCCAAGGGCGTGCGGCTCGGTGGTCGGGTGACGGCGGAGGGGCTGGTGTTCGCGCTGTACGACGGGTTGAAGCTGGCCGCGCTGCTGATCTGCGTCGGCGCGGCCAACGCGCTGGCCAACCCGGCCCGGCTGCTCAAGTCGCTGCCGGGGGCGCTGTACGAGGCGGGGGTGGCCGTCGTCGTCGCCATGACGTTCGCGCCGCACCTGGTCGCGGACGTGCAGCGGCTGCGCGCCGCCCGGCGGTTGCGCGGCCGGGCCGACCGGGGGCTGCGGGCCCTGTTGCAGGTCGGGCTGCCCGTGCTGGAGGGGGCGTTGGAGCGCTCGGTGGCGCTCGCCGCCGCGATGGACGCCCGCGGCTACGGGCGCACGGCGCAGGTGCCGCGCGCCGTGCGGCACACCACGACGGCGCTCAGCGTCGGCGGCCTGCTCGGCGTGTGCGCCGGCACGTACGGCCTGCTCGCCGCCGAGGGCGCGGGCTACGCGCTGCCCGTGCTGCTCGCCGGGCTGGCCGCCGCCCTCGGTGGCCTGTGGCTCGGCGGGCGCCGCTCCGCGCGCAGCCGCTACCGGCCCGACCGGTGGGGCGCCCGCGCCTGGCTGGTCTCCGGGTCCGGGGTCGCGGTGGCGGGCCTGATGATCTGGGCGGGCTCGTACGCGCCCACCGCGCTGCACCCGCCCGCCGTCCCGCTGACCGCGCCGACGCTGCCGCTGTGGCCGGCCGCCTCGGTGCTGCTCGGGCTGCTGCCCGCGCTGGTCGCCCCCGTACCGCCGGACGCGGCCGTACGCCCCGGCCAGGACCGGCGTTCCAGCGCGGCCCGGCGTTCCGGCGCGGCCGGGCGGCCCGACGCGGCCGGGCGGGACCCGGCGGGCGCCCCCGACGGCGGCGGCCGGTGCCGCGCGGCGACCGGGCCCCGGGACGCGGCCGGCCCGCCGCCCGCGTCCCGCGCGGCGCGCCCGAGCACCGAACCACCAGCGAAGGAGAGCGAGCGGTGATCCGCTTCGACCAGGTGTCCGTCACCTACGACGACGCCGCCGGGCCCGCCCTGACGGGCGTGGACCTGACCGTGGACGAGGGGGAGCTGTGCCTGCTCGTCGGCCCGTCCGGGGTCGGCAAGTCCACGCTGCTCGGCACCGTGTCCGGGCTCGTGCCGCACTTCAGCGGCGGCACGCTGCACGGCACGGTCACCGTGGCCGGCCGCGACACCCGCACCCACCGGCCGCGCGAACTCGCCGACGTCGTCGGCACCGTGGGCCAGGACCCGCTGGCGCACTTCGTCACCGACACCGTCGAGGACGAGTTGGCGTACGGCATGGAGTCGCTCGGGCTGCCGCCGGACACCATGCGCCGCCGCGTCGAGGAGACGTTGGACCTGCTGGGCCTCGCGGCGCTGCGCGAGCGGCCCATCGCCACCCTCTCCGGCGGCCAGCAGCAGCGGGTGGCCATCGGCTCGGTGCTCACCGCGCACCCGCGGGTCCTCGTCCTCGACGAGCCGACCTCGGCGCTCGACCCGGCCGCCGCCGAGGAGGTGCTGGCCGTGTTGCAACGGCTCGTGCACGACCTGGGCACCACCGTGCTGCTCGCCGAACACCGCCTGGAGCGGGTCGTGCAGTACGCGGACCAGGTCATCGTGTTGCCCGCGCCGGGCGAGGCACCGCTGGTCGGCGAGCCCGCCGCGATGATGGCCGCGTCGCCGGTGCACCCGCCGGTGGTGGCGCTCGGCCGGCTGGCGGGCTGGTCGCCGCTGCCGCTCTCGGTGCGCGACGCGCGCCGCAGGGCCGGGACGTTGCGCGACCGGCTGGCCCCGGAGCCCGCCCCGGACGGCGCGGCCGAGCCGGCCGCGCCCGACGCCGCGCCGCCCGTCGGCCGGGCCGAGGGGCTGACGGTGCGCCGCGGCCGGACCGACGCCCTGCGCGGGGTCGACCTCGCGGTGCGCCCCGGCGAGAGCGTCGCCCTGATGGGGCGCAACGGGGCCGGCAAGTCCACGCTGCTGTCGGCGTTCGTCGGGCTGCACGAGCCGGCGGCCGGCACGGTGCGGGTCGGCGACGCGGTGCCGCACCGCACCCGCCCGGCCGACCTGCTGCGCCGGGTGGGCCTGGTTCCGCAGGAGCCGCGCGACCTGCTGTACGCGGACACGGTGGCCGCCGAGTGCGAGGCCGCCGACCGCGACGCCGACGCGCCGCGCGGCACCTGCCGCGCCCTGGTGACCAGGCTGCTGCCGGGTGTCGCCGACGCCACCCACCCGCGCGACCTGTCCGAGGGGCAGCGGCTCGCGCTCGCGCTGGCCGTGATCCTCACCGCGAGTCCGCCGCTGATCCTGCTCGACGAACCGACCCGGGGCCTGGACTACGCGGCCAAGGCCCGGCTCGTGGAGGTGTTGCGCGCCCTCGCGGCCGACGGCCACGCCATCGTGCTGGCCACCCACGACGTGGAACTCGCCGCCGAACTGGCGCACCGGGTGGTGATCCTCGCCGACGGCGAGGTGGTCGCCGACGGGCCGACGGCCGAGGTCGTCGTCTCCTCGCCGGCCTTCGCACCCCAGGTCGCCAAGGTGCTGGCGCCGCTGCCCTACCTCACCGTCCCGCAGGTCGCGCACGCCCTCGGGGCCGGAGCGTGACGGGCCACCCGCCGCGGCCCGGCGGCGCGCCCACGGCCGGCGCCGCCGCGCACCCGCCGCGCGCCCAGCGGCAGTCCCGGCCGATCCGCCTCGGCCCGCGCTCGGTGGCCGCGCTCGTGCTGGTCAGCGCGATCGGCGTGGCCGCGTTCGGCTGGCCGCTGCTGGCCGACTCGGAGTCGGGGCTCGCCCACTCGCGGGACGCGCCCTGGCTGTTCGCGGCGCTGCTGCCGCTGCTGCTCGCCGTGGTGGTGGCGACGATCGCCGACACCGGCCTGGACGCCAAGGCCATCGCGATGCTCGGCGTGCTGGCCGCCGCCGGCGCCGCGCTGCGCCCGCTGGGCGCGGGCACCGCGGGCATCGAGCCGATGTTCTTCCTCATGGTGCTCTCGGGCCGGGTGCTCGGGCCGGGCTTCGGGTTCGTGCTCGGCGCGGTGGCGATGTTCGCGTCCGCCCTGCTGACCGGGGGCGTCGGCCCGTGGATGCCGTTCCAGATGCTGGCGATGGGCTGGGTCTCGATGGGCGCCGGGCTGCTGCCGGGCCCCCACCGGCTGCGGGGCCGCGGGGAACTCGCGCTGCTCGCCGCGTACGGGGCCCTGTCGTCGGCGCTCTACGGCCTGATCATGAACCTCCAGGGCTGGCCGTACATCGGCGGCCTGGGCTCCGGCGTCTCCTTCGTGCCCGGCGACCCGCTACCGGAGAACCTGTCCCGCTTCCTCGCCTACCACCTGGCCACCTCGCTCGGCTGGGACCTGCCGCGCGCCGTCCTGACGGTCGTCCTCGTGCTGACGTTGGGCGGCACCATCCTGGCGGCGCTGCGCCGCGCCACCCGGCGGGCCGCGTTCGACGCGCCGGTCGCCTTCCGGCCGCACGAGGGCGCCCCGCGCCCCGGCCGAACGCCGTAGACGTGGCCGGAGCGCCGCCGACACCCGTTCGGCGCCGCCCTGCCTCGATCCGTCGCGCGCGCCGTTCAGTCGAGGACGAAGGCCAACTCCGGCCGGTCCCAGGCGACCGACGGCGGGTTGGCGCGCAGGGTGCCCACGCGCCGCGCGCCGACGCTGCGGTAGAAGCCCTCGGCCGGCGGGTGGGAGACGACGCGGACGCTGGCGATGCCCTCGGCGCGCGCCTGTGCCTTCATGTGCTCGGCCAGTCGCCGCCCGATGCCCAGGCCCTGCGCGAGGTCGCTCACGAACATCAGGTCCAGCTCGGGCGGGTCGAGGATCAGCGAGTAGAACCCGAACAGCCGATCCGTCGCGTCCACCGCCACGAAGACCCGGTGGGTCGCGATGTAGTCGGGGCCGACCCGGTAGCCCGCCACCATCGCCGCGTAGCGCCCCTCGTACGCGGAGGAGCGCCGGACCAGCGTCGTCAGCCGGCGCGCGTCCGCCGCCGTGGCCCGTCGGATCGTGACGTCCGTTCCGTGCATGACACCGCTCCCGTTGCCCTGACCGCGCCCGTCGCGCGCGGGCCGGGCCCGACGCACGCCCGTCGCGTAATAGATCACTAGGGCAACAGGCTATTACGCGCGGCGGCGGGCCTCCACCCGTGCGCGGCGTGATCCGGCGCACCCGGGGTGCGGGCGGCGGCGCGCGGCGCGCGCCCGGACGGGGCGCGAGGCCGGGGCCTACAGGCGTTGCAGCAGGGTGCCCGTGGCCTGGCCGCCACCCGTGCCCATCGCGATGAGCGCGATCTCGGCGTCCCGGCGCTCCAGCTCGTGCAGGGCCGTGGTGATCAGCCGGGCGCCGGTGGCGCCCACCGGATGGCCGATGGCGATGGCCCCGCCGTTCACGTTCACCCGTTCCAGGTCCTGCTCGAAGACCTGCGCCCAGGACAGCACCACCGACGCGAACGACTCGTTGATCTCGACCAGGTCCACGTCCGCGAGGGTCATGCCCGCCCGGCCGAGCACCGCTCGGGTGGCGTCGACGGGGCCGTCGAGGTGGAAGTGCGGGTCGACGCCGACCAGGGCCTGGGCGAGGATGCGCGCCCGCGGGCGCAGTCCGAGGGCGTGGGCCACCGGCCGGGCGGCCCACAGGACGGCGCTCGCCCCGTCGGAGACCGGCGCGGTGGTGCCCGCCGTGTGCACAGCGGCCGGCATCACCGCCCGCAGCTCCCCCAGCGCCGCCAGGCTGGTCTCCCGCACCCCCTCGTCACGCTCCACCAACCGCCAGTCGGCCGCGCCGGCGGCCTGGCCGTCCCAGCCCCCGGCCGCACCGTCCCACTCCCCGGCCGCACCGGCCCAGCCGCCCGCCGGATCGGCCTGACCGCCCCTGGGCGGCGGCACCCGCACGCCGAACGTCTCGCGCGCGAACCGGCCCCGCGCCCACGCCCGCGCCGCCCGCTGCTGCGAGGCGAGGCCCACCGCGTCCACCCGCTCCCGGGTCAGGCCCCGGCGGCGGGCGATGCGCTCGGCGGCCTCGAAGTGCCCCGGCAGGTCCACGTGCCACGGGTCGGGCCACGGCCGGCCGGGCCCCTGCCGGCTGTTGCTGCCGAGCGGCACCCGCGACATGGCCTCGACCCCGCAGCCGATGCCCACGTCGATCACCCCGCTCGCGACCATGCTGGCCACCATGTGGTTGGCCTGCTGCGACGAGCCGCACTGGCAGTCCACGGTGGTCGCGGCGGTCTCGTACGGCAGGCCCCGGGCGAGCCACGCGTGCCGGGCCACGTTCATCGACTGCTCCCCGGCCGGCGTGGCGGTGCCGCCGACGACCTGTTCGACGCAGTCGGCCGTGAGCCCGGTGCGGGTAAGGAGTTCGCCGTACGTCTCGCCGAGCAGGCTGGCCGGGTGCAGGCCGGCGAGCGCCCCGCCACGGGCGCCGATCGGGGTGCGCACCGCCTCGACGATGACGGGTTCCCGGGCCATGGCTCGTCCTCTCTCGCGTCCACGCGCGGGGCGAACCGGTGTGCGTGCCCCCCGGAGTCGGGACTGGTACGCGTATCTGTGACGGGCGTTCAGTCTGCGGAGGACGCGACGGGGGCGCAAGAGTCGTGCAGGAGGGGCGCGCTGGACGGTCGGCGGGCGCCCCCACGCGGCCGGGGGCTTGGCCGTCGCCGCTCGTGGCGGGGCGGGTACGAGCCCGGTCCGAGGGTGAACGCGCCCGCGTGGCGGGCAGGTTGCTGCCAGGCGCCGTCGGGTCGCCGCCATGTCACCCGGCGGAGATGTCGGGACCCTACACTCGCTCGCGTGGACCAGGCATCGGGGCACGGCCGGGAGTACCGCGTGGCGGAACTGGGGCGCGCGGCGGGCGTCAAGGTGCGCAATCTGCGCTACTACCAGGGCCGCGGGCTGCTGCCGCCGCCGCGCTACGAGGGCCGGGTGGCGCTGTACTCCGAGGCGCACCTCGCGCGGCTGCGGCTGATCAGCGACCTGCTCGCGCGCGGCTACCCGGTCAACGGCATCGCCGAGTTGTTCGCCGCCTGGGACCGGGGCAGTTGCCTCGCCGAGTTCCTGGGTCACGAGCACCCCGCGCGCGGGTGCTGGCACGTGGCGGAACGGCACACGCCGGTGGTGACCTGCCGCGAGGAGTTGCGCGAGCGGTTCGGCGACCAGGTGACCGAGGAGAACCTGCGCCGCGCCGCGGAACTCGGCTACCTCCGCGTCGAGGGCGAGACGATCACCCACGGGAGCCCCGAACTCGTCGACCTGGCAGCGGAGTTGGTGCGCGCCGGAGTACCGCTCGACGCGCTGCTCACCGCCGGCGCCATGGTCCGCGACCACACCGCGCGACTGGCCCGCCACCTGGTCACCGCCGTCGGCGCGCCCGCGTCCGCCGACCCGCGCGACGCGCCAGCCCCCCGAACACCCGGACCCGACACCGACCCGCCCGACACCGACCCATCCGCCGCCGAGCCGCCCGGGGTCGAGCCGCCGGGCGCCGCCGGACCGCCGCCCGCGGCGCGGCGACTCGCCCGCGCGGTGGCCACCCTGCGCCCGCTGGCCGGCGAGGCGCTGGGCGCCGAGTTCGCGCGGGCGGTGGACCGCGCGGTGGCGGCGGAGTACGGCGCGGCACGGCGGCCCGTGCGGGGCGACGCCGACCCCGCGCGCTGACCGGCTCGACCGCCTCGAACCCGGCCGGGCCAGGCCCCGGAACGACCCGACGGGGTGCCGCGCTCCCGGGGTGCGATCTCGCCAAGTACGGCTTCCATCCCATGGCTGACAACGACGGCATACCTGCACTTCGCTGGCGCGACCGGGCATCGATCGTTGATCCGACGATTCATCAGAACCTGCCGCGTCGGCCGAAAACCGCCCTGGCTGATCTTTTCAATGGCCATTGGCAGCTTTAGGATCGGGCCCCGTTACGTCAGGTAATCAGCTCGGTTCATGTTGTGCGCGGAGACCGCTCCGCAACGCCGCTCTCAAGGAGCCCCTTCATGACGAACCGCACGCACCGCTCCCGCGTTCTGACCACCTCCGCCGCCGGCGTCGCCGCCGCCGCGGCCGTAGCGCTCTCGCTCGCCGGCACCGCCACCGCCGAGTCACGGACCACGGCGGTGGCCGGGTCCACCACGGTGACCCCGGCGGGCCACTACTTCGGCGCCAAGCAGTCGGGCGACATCGTCCTCAAGGCCGGCGCCATGACCGTGACCTGTAAGGTCTCCACCTCGCAGCCCGCCGGCAGCGGCAGCGCCAACCAGATACCCGCGGCGCCGAACAACACCAACCCGAGCGGCCCGGTGTCCGGCACCATCACCGCGCCCACCTTCGAGGACTGCACCACCAACGTGCCCGGTGTGAACGTCTCCATCGCCACCTCCGGCACCTGGGGCATCTCCATCCAGCACGGCACCACGATCGCGGCCAACCTGTCCGCCCCACAGGGCGGTCTGGTCATGAGCCTGACCGGCGCCCTCACCTGCACCGGCACCTCCGGCGCCGCGAACGTCCCCGGCACCTGGACCAACGGCTCCCCGGCCAAGCTCAGCTACGCCGAGTCCACCGTCCCGGTGACCATCACGGGCGGCGCCGGCTGCCCGACCGACGTCACCTCGGCCTCGCTCAGCGCCGCGTACGACGTCTCGGACGTCACCGACCCGTCGGCCACGCTCGCCGTGACCGCCTGATCCGGCCCACTCTCCCCGCCCCGGCCCGGCGCGACGACGCCCGGGCCGGGGTGGGGTCCTGGCACACCCCCGGCGCACCGCCCGGCGCCGCCCGGGCCGGGCCAGTCCGGGCGGTGGCCCCGCCGGAACCGCCTGACCACGCCTTTCTCCCGTGCTCCGGGGGCCGGGCCTGGCCTACGGTGTCGCCATGGCCACTCCCCTCTCTCCCGCCTCGCTCACCGAGGCCGTGCCGCTCCTGGACGGCGTACTGATACGCCCCGCCGCCGAGTCCGACGCCGAGGCGCTGGCCTCGGCCTTCCGCCGCAGCCGCGACCACCTGCGGCCCTGGGAGCCGCGGCGCCCCGACAGCTTCTTCACCACCGAGGGCCAACGGGCCCGGCTCCGCGAGCAGGCCGTGGAGCAGCGCGCCGGCCGGGTCGCGGCCTGGCTGCTGACCGACGGCGAGGCGGTCGTCGGTGGGCTGACGCTCTCCGGCATCGTCCGCGGCCCCTTCCGCAACGCGCACCTCGGCTACTGGATCGCCGCCGGACAACTCGGCCGGGGGCTGGCCACCGCCGCGGTGCACGCCGCGTGCCAGGCGGCCGACGGGGAACTCGACCTGCACCGTCTGCAAGCCGGCACCCTGGTGCACAACACGCGCTCGCAGCGGGTGCTGGCCAAGAGCGGCTTCGAGCAGTTCGGCAGGGCGGAGCGCTACCTGCACATCGACGGAGCCTGGCGGGACCACCTGCTCTTCCACCGCGTCCTCAACGACCGCCACCCCGCCTGACGCCCACGCGCCCGCCCGGCCGGACCCACCCCGCCCGGCCGGACCCACCCCGTCCGGCCACCCCACCCCCGGCCGCGCGCCCACCGCGTACCGCCCCTCCAGCACGCGCCCCGGCATCGCCCCGACACCTCACCCGCGCGCCCGCGCGGGTGAGCGGGGCCCGCCCGGTGGGCGTCTCCGAGATGCGCGCGGCGGCGCGCCGGCGGATGCTGGCTGAACGCGACGATCCGAACGGGGGCGAGCGAGAGGGCAGGCATGTTCGCAGGTCTGGGCCGTTTCGTGGTGCGCCACCCGTGGTGGGTGATCGCGACGTGGGTCATCGCTGCCGCCGCCGTCCTCTCGTTCGCCCCCAAGCTCACCGCCACCAGCGACGAGGCGAGCTTCCTGCCGTCGGAGTACGAGTCGATCAAGGCGATGGACCTCCAGGAGGCCCAGTTCCCGCAGCAGCAGAACATCGCCGCCATCATCGTCTTCCAGCGCTCCGACGGCGCCCGGCTGACCTCGGCGGACTCCGCCGACGTACGACGGGCCTCCGCCGACCTGGCCGGCCGGGACATCCCCGAGGTCCAGGACGTCAGCGCGGCGGCGGTGTCGCCCAACAAGCGGGTGCAGACCGCGACCGTGGCGATGCCCGAGGTGGCCAACCCGGACGACACCGGGCAGCAGGGCGCGGTGCAGACCCTGCGGGACGAGTTGCCCACGACGTTGAAGGGCACCGACCTCACGGCGGGCGTGACGGGCTCGGCCGCCCAGTCCCTGGACGAGCGCGAGTCCTCCGAGCGGGCGGGCACGCTGGTGGCCGTCGGCACCATCGTGATCATCATCGTGCTGCTGGTGGTCATCTTCCGCAGCCCGATCATCGCGCTGCTGCCCGTCGTGCTCATCGGTCTCATCTCGCCGATGGCCACCGGCCTGATCGCCAGCGCCAACGACGTCTTCGACATGAAGGCGGACCGCTCCATCCAGGAGTTGCTGACGGTCGTGCTGTTCGGCGTCGGCACGGACTACATCCTGTTCCTGCTGTTCCGCTACCGCGAGGCGCTGCGCGCCGGCGAGGACGCCAAGGGCGGCATGGTGCACGCCGTGGAGCGGGTCGGCGAGGCCATCGCCTCCGCCGCCGGCGCCGTCATCGTCGCCTTCGCCGCGCTCGCCCTGTCCACCCTCGGGATGCTCAAGTCGATGGGTCCGGCGCTGGCCATCGCCGTCTTCGTCACGCTGCTCGCGGGGCTGACCCTGGTGCCCGCCGTGGTGTCGCTGCTGGGCACCCGCGTCTTCTGGCCCTCGCGCTCCTGGCGGGCCGAGCCGTCCGGCACCGGCTTCGCCCGCTTCGGGGCGGCGCTCGCCCGCCGGCCGGCGGTGTGGGCCGTGGCGTCCGCCGTGTTCATGGGGGCGCTGGCGGTGGGAGCGCTCGGCTACCGCGCCAACTTCGACCTCGCGGGCTCCTCGCTGCCCAAGACGAAGGAGTCCATCGTCGCCCAGCGCGACATGGAGAAGGGCTTCCCGGCCGGCACCACCGACCCGACCTCCCTCTACCTGGACGCCCCCGACGGCGGCCGGCTCAGCCGCGCCGAGACGACGGCCTTCCGCGACCGGCTCCGCCAGGTGGACGGCGTCGGCTCGGTCGATCCGGCCAAGCTCAGCAAGGACGGACGGACGGCGTCCTACGAGGTGGTGCTCGCGGACCCGCCCGCCTCCGACGACGCCCTCGACACGGTACGGAGCGGGCTGCGCCCGGCGGCGGACGAGGCGGCGCCGGAGGGCACCCGGGCCCTGGTGGGCGGCACCACGGCGGTGTACGTCGACATCAACAAGGCGGTCGACCGCGACTACGCCGTGGTCTTCCCGGTGGCCGCGCTGTGCATCATGATCATCCTCGGCCTGCTGCTGCGCAGCCTGGTGGCGCCCTGGTACCTGATGGTCTCGGTCGCGCTCGGCTTCGGCGCCACGCTCGGCGCGACGTCCATCATCTTCCAGCAGATCGGCACCCAGCCGGGGCTGATGTTCATGCTGCCGGTGATCATGTACCTGTTCGTGGTCGCCCTCGGCACCGACTACAACATCCTGATGGTCTCCCGGCTACGGGAGGAGGCCCGCGAGGGCCGCGACCCGCGCGACGCGGCGGGCACCGCCGTACGCCACTCCGGGCCGACCATCGCCGCCGCCGGCGTCATCCTGGCCGGCACGTTCGCGACGCTGATGCTCGCGGGCAACGCCACCCTGTCCCAGATGGGCTTCGCGCTGTCCTTCGGCATCGTGGTGGCGGCGTTCGTGATGGCCATGATCTTCACGCCGAGCCTCACGGCGCTGATCGGCCACACGGCGTGGTGGCCCGGCCACGGCGACCGGGGCCCGAGCCAGCCGGCCACCCCCGACACACCGGCCGCCCACCCCCGGAGCGAACGCGCCCCGGACTCCCCGCCGCCCCCACCCGACGCCTGAGCAGCGCGACCGCCCGTCGCGCGCGCCGCTGCCCGCCGCCCGCTGTCGCTAGCGGGCCGCGTCGGCCGGGGCTGGCTGGTCGTCCGGGCCCGCGTCGGAGCCCTCGGGCTTCCCGGAGGCCGGCTTGCCGGGCTCCGGCTTGCCCGGACCGGGCTTGCTGAGGTCGGGCTTGCCCGGGTCGGACTTGCTGAGATCGGGCTTCACGGATTCGGGCGTTACGGGGGCGGCCTCGGCGGGCTGGGAGCCGGCGGGCTCGGCGGCGTCGGCGCCGTCCCGTACGGCGGCCGGTGCCGTGGCGGAGGCCCGGGCGGGGTCGGCTCCCGGGAGCTTGGCCCGGGCGCTGGCCCACAGGGTGGCCGCCCGGCCGCGCGCCTCGGTGGCAGCGGACTCCGTGGCCCTGGCCGGCTCGACCGGGGCGCGGCCCGCGCCGGTCAGCACGTACTGGAGGGCGAAGCCGGCCGCGACGACGGCCGCGCCGCCCACCGCGTCAAGGAGGTAGTGGTTGGCGGTACCGACGATGACCGCGGTGGTCAGCACCGGGTACAGCAGGCCCAGCACCTTCATCCACAGCTTGGGCGCCACCAGGGCGATCACCACGCCGCACCACAGGGACCAGCCGACGTGCAGCGAGGGCATCGCCGCGTACTGGTTGGAGAGCTTGGTCAGCGCGCCGAAGTCCGGGTCGTTGAGGTCCTGCGGGCCGTGCGCCGTGTCGATGTAGCCCATGTCCATCAGGCGCGGCGGCGCCAGCGGGTACAGCCAGAAGCCGAACAGCGCGAGCAGCGTGGCGAAAGCCAGCGGGGTGCGCGCCCAGCGGTAGGTGGCGGGGCGGCAGACGTACAGCCAGGCAAGCAGCGACAGCGGGACCAGGAAGTGGAAGGTCGAGTAGTAGTAGTTCATGCTCGCTTCGAGCCACGGGGTGTCGGCCACGAAGTGGTTGAACCAGTACTCCACGTCGATGTGCAGCCAGCTCTCGATGCTGAGGATCTGCCGGCCGTGCCCCTCCGCCAGGCTCCGCTCGTCCGGCGCGTGGGCGCGGATGAACGAGTAGCCCCAGTAGCCGACGCGGATGAGCATCAGCTCCAGGACCAGGTTCGGCCGGGACAGCGGGCGCCGCCAGAACTTCAGCATCGGCACCCACGAGTACGGCGTGCGCGCGTGCTCCGCCGTCGGGCTCGGCTGCGGCCTGTCCCACTCGGGGGCGTCGCGCGTCAGGAAGGGCACCAGACAGGCGGCGGCCAGCGCGGCGAAGAGCTGGGCGTTGTCGCCGATGAAGCCGAGGCCCTCCAGGCCGCCCGGCATCAGGGCATGCCGGTTGAGCGTCATGACCAGCACCACGAGCACCGGCCACACCAGCCGGTCCGCCTGCCGCCTGCCGACCCGGCCGACGACGGCCAGCAGTATCCACAGGAGCTGGTGCTGCCAGGAGGTGGGCGAGACGGCCAGCGCGACGCAGCCGGTGATCGCGGCGGCGAGCAGCAACTGCCCGTCCCTGGCGTAGTGCGCGGCGCGACGCAGGCCCCACCAGATCACCGCCGCGGCGAGCACGGCCAGCAGGGCCAGCTCCAGCGGGCCACGCAGCCCGGCGCGGAGCAGCAGGCCGTGCAGCGACTGGTTGGACAGGCTGTCGGGGCTCTCGCCCAAGCCGGCGCCGCCGATGTGGTGCACCCAGTACGTCCACGAGTCGTGCGGCATCACGGCCCAGGCCAGCGCGGAGCAGGCGGCGAAGGTGGCGCCGGTCAGGACGGCGACCCGGCGGCGGCCGGTGAGCCACAGCAGTCCGGCGAAGAGCAGCAGGGCGGGCTGGAGCGCCGCGGCGACGCCGATGAGCAGGGCCGACTGGCGGGCGGAGGTCTTCGGCAGCAGGGACAGCAGCACCAGCAGGACGGGGATGATGCTGGTCTGGCCGAGCGTGAAGGCGTTGCGTACCGGGAGCGAGAGGACGATCAGGCTGATGGCGACGGGGGCGGCGAGCAGCGCGGTGCGCCGGGAGACCGGGCTCGGCAGCAGGCGGGCGGCGACCAGGCCGAGGATGGCGACGAGGGCGAGGGTGCCGAAGGTCCAGGCGACGCCGAGGCTCTGCTCGGCGGCCCGGGTCAGTGGCTTGAGGACGAGGCCGGCGAAGGGGGTGCCGGTGAAGGCGTCAGTGTCGTACAGCGAGCCCCGGACGTGCAGCACGCCCCGCTCGCCGATCCACGTTTCCAGATCGGTCAGGCGCTGGTCCGGGGGCAGTCGCAGCACCGCCGCCGCCTGGCGGGCGGCCAGCAGGCCGGCCACCACCCACAGCCCGGCGAGCGCCATGCCGATCCGCGAGCGGGCGGCCGGCTCCGGCCGGGTGCCCGCGGATCTGCCCAGTCCGCTCCGCTCGACGTCCGTCACGCCCTGCTGCTCCCCCACTCGCCGTGTCACTCGTATCCAATGTTCGAGACCTTACTGAGCCCGCGGAAAAGACGCGGAAAACCCCCACGTCACCTGACCGCTGCCGCGGGCTGCCTGGAAGTCGCCTGTCGTTCGCCGGGGTGACCATGTACGCGAATACGTCGCCAGGAGTAATTTCACCACTTTCCCGTGAGCCGTCCGATCACTGGGTAGCCGGGGGCACCCGCCGCCCGCCGGCCGGCCCGCGGCGCGAGCGCGCGGCACCCCGCGCGCCGGCGCGGACGCCCGCTCGGGAAGCCCGGAGCGCCGGGCTCCGGCCGTGGCCACCGTGCGGCGGGGCGCCGCGCGGCTACGCCGTTCGAGGGAGCGCCGACCGCGCGCGGGCCGGTGCGAGCGGGCGTGCGCCGAACTCGGCGAGCGCCGGCCGCCGACTCCGTGGCGGGCCGACGGGCCCGCCCGCGTCGCCGCTCCGCTCGCTGCCTCCATCACGTCATTGTGCCGCGATCTCGGGTACCCCCGCTCCGCGAGCCGGTCGCACACGACTTCGGCGCGGTGCCGGGACGGCGGCGGGCCGGCGCCGCGCACCAGCGTCCAAGACGCCGCCCCCGACCCCCCGGCACCGTGCTGACATGCGTTTTGACACCAAGATCGCGGTGATCGTCCGGAGCGACCTCGCCGCCTGGCAGAAGCTGAACGTGACCGCATTCCTCTCCAGTGGCATCGCTCACGCCGGGGCTGACGTCGTGGGCAAGCCCTACGAGGACGGCTCGGGCAACGGGTATCTGCCGATGTTCCGCGAGCCCGTCCTCGTCTACGCGGCCGAGTCCGCCACCCTGCTCCGTACGCACCAGCGCGCCCTGAGCCGGGGCGTGAGCACGGCGCTGTACCCGGTGGAGCTGTTCGCCACGGACAACGACGACGACAACCGCGCCGCCGTGCTGGCCGTGCCCGCCCCGGACCTCGACCTGGCGGGCCTGGCGGTGCGCGGCCCCCGCGCGGCCGTGGACAAGGTCGTCCGGGGGCTGCGGATGCACGACTGACCGGCACGACGGGGGGTTGCGTGCGCGCGCGGAGGGGGCGCGCGGGTCGTCACGGGCGCCGGCGGGCCCGGGTGCACGCCCCGGACCGGAAATGTTTCCCGGACACGCCGAGGCGCGTTGGCCACCATGGTCGGCGCAGGCAACTCTCTCCGTGGAAGGACACGCGTGGAACTCGCAACCGCACTCGCCATGACGAAGGCCGAGCGTCAGTCGAACATCGAGCGCATCGAGCGTGGCCGGGAGCGCGGTCGGGCGCTCATCCAGAACGCTCGGCCCGGTCCGTACGCGGACGGGCTGCTGGCGGCGCACGAGTACGACCTCGCGGTGGTCACCGCGCTGCGGCTGATCGACGCCGTGGGAGTCTCCGGCCCCGACGCCGCCGCCGCCATCTGGCCGGTGCCCCCGCCCCGACCGGCGTACCTGACCGCGACCTGATCGCTCGGCGGCCCCGGGGCGGCCGGCCGCGGAGAAATTCGCGGGTGAGATACGCCATGCGCCCAAAGGGAACCGTTCGGTGCATACTGAGCCCGCACCAGCGGCGCTCGGGCCGCTCGTGGCCATTCGGGGGGTCCCATGCGCGTGTCCCGCGCCCTTGCTGTCCTGACGTCCGCGGCGCTGCTGAGCGCCGTACTCGCCGGCTGCTCCGACGACGGGGGTGACGGCAAGGGCGCCGCCGACCCGGCCGCGTCGACGACGCGGCCGGCCGCCAGCGAGGCCGCCACCGGTACGGACGCCGAGGCCGCCGGCGACGCCCCGCTCGACGTGCCCGAGGAGACGACCGAGGCGAAGACCACGCCCGCCGCCAAGGCCCCGTCGCTCGCGGTCGGCGAGTCGGGCACGTACGAGGTCGGCGAGACCGACGAGTACGGCGAGAACTTCAAGGTCACCTCCCGGATGAAGGTGACGGTGGTCAGCGCGGAGTACGTGACGCCCGCGCAGGTCAACACCACCAACCAGCCCGAGAAGGGGCAGTACGTCGCCCTCACCCTCACCGTGCGCAACACCGGCGGGGCGCCGGCCGACTTCGCCGCCTACGGGATGATGAAGTGGGAGGACGCCAAGACGGCCGCGCAGGACGCCACCACGCTGGAGGGCGTCGGCGAGGGGGCGGACCTGGACACGACGTACAAGCCCGGGCAGTCCGTGACGGGGCGGCTGGTGCTCGACGTCGTGCGGCGCGGTGGAGTCGTCCACTACTACGACGCGAACGCCGGCGGCGAGTCCCCCTCCTTCACGGTCGAGCTGCCGAAGTAGCCCGGCCCGGGCCGCGCCGGCCGGGGCGTCGACCGCCTCGGCCGGCGCCCCGGGCGATGTAGGAGACTGCTCGCACAGGATCGAGGCGAGGTCGCCGGCCGGTGGCCTCCGGGTGTGAGAGGTGTCGAGTGAGCGTCGTCAAGATCAACGTACTGACGGTTCCGGCGGAGCAGCGCGAGGTGCTGGAGCAGCGCTTCGCCGCCCGGGCCGGCGCCGTGGAGGGCTCCGACGGCTTCGAGTGGTTCGAGCTGCTGCGCCCCGTGGAGGGCACCGACCAGTACCTCGTCTACACCCGCTGGCGCAGCGAGGAGGACTTCGCGGCCTGGATGGAGAGCACCATGAAAGCCGGCCAGGGCAGCCACGGCGGCGAGGGCGGCGAGCGGCCCAAGCCGGCCTCCACCGGCGCCACGCTGTGGTCCTTCGAGGTCGTGCAGCAGGCGTCGCCCAAGGGCTGAGGTCCGCGCCCCGCTGACCCGGCGAAATCCGGCTGCGGCGGCCCGTGGCGGGTGCTCACAATGACCCGCATGACATCAGCCTTCACCCGGCGGGCGACCTGGGAGGTCGCCGCGCGACCCGTGCACACGGCGGAGTCGGCCGCGTTGCTGCGCGCGTACTTCATCGAAGTAAGCGACCGCTACTACCTGCGGCACGAGAACCGTCGATCGACCCCCGAGGAGATCGAGTCGGGTCTCCTGGAGCACCACAGCGACGACCTGATACCGCCGCGCGCGGTCTTCCTGGTCGGGCGGTACGGGGGCGCGGCGGCGGGCTGCGCCGGGGTGCGGCTGCGCGACGCGACGACGGCGGAGCTGAAGCGGCTGTACGTGCGGCCCGCCGAGCGCGGCACGGGTGGTGGCTCCGCGCTGCTGGCCGCGGCGCACGCGAGCGCGCGGGAGCTGGGCGCGCGGCGCGTCATCCTGGACACCCGCAACGACCTGGTCGAGGCGCGGGCGCTGTACGAGCGGCACGGCTACGTCGAGATCGAGCGCTACAACGACGATCCGTACGCGGAGCACTGGTTCGCCAAGGACCTGGTCTGACGGGGACGGCGCGGGGGGCGTGGTTCACACCGGGCGGCGGCGCACGCCGGCCTTCGGCCGGTAGGCGTCGCCGTTGTGCGGGCGCTCGCCGTCGGAGCCGCACAGCTCGCCGGTCAGCTCGTGGACCAGGGCCACCAGGTCGGTCGGGCGGTCCGGGCCCCACCAGTCGCCGAGCAGTGCGGCCAGCGACTCCTCGCGGGCGTGCGCGAGGCGGGCCGCGACCTCGCGGCCCCGCTCGGTCAGGACCAGCGACAGGCCCTCGCGCTCCGCGAGGCGGCGCTCCTCGACCTGCCGGGCGGCGGCGGTGACCACGCCGAGGGGCAGGTCGGCGCGCTCGGCGAGCAGGGCGGGTTCCACGAAGCCGTGGTAGTTGATCCGCAGCAGCAACCAGCAGGACGCCGGCCGCAGCTCGACGCCGGCCCGCTCGGCGATCTCGGCGTAGACGTGCTTGCGGCCCTCGCGGCTGCCGAGCGTGGACAGCGCGCGGGCCACCTCGTCGCGCGAGGTGCGTTCGACGGGGTTGCTGGCCAGCACCTCGCTCGCCTCCGGGGCGGTCACGGAGGCGCGCAGCGGCTCCTCCCGCAGGAACCAGGCGAGCGCCAGCGCGACGAGCACCAGCGGCACCGCGTACAGGAACACGTCGGTGATGGAGACGGCGTACGCGTCGAGCACGCCGGCGCGCTCGCCGGGCGGGAGTCCGCTCACCGCGCGCGGGTCGGCGCTGAGCGAGTCGGGGCTCACGCCGGGTGGCAGCGGCTGTCCGGCGAGCGCGTCGGATATGCGCGGGCCGAGCTTGTTGGCGAAGATCGTGCCGAAGATGGAGACGCCGAACGAGGCGCCGATGGAGCGGAAGAACGTGGCGCCCGAGGTGGCCACGCCCAGGTCCGCGTAGTCCACCGCGTTCTGCACGATCAGCACCAGGACCTGCATCACCAGGCCGAGCCCGAGGCCGAAGACGAAGAAGTACGCGCTCATCTCGGCCACGCCGCTGTGCCGGTCGAGCTGGTGGAGCAGCAGCAGGCCGAGCGCGGTGACGGCGGTGCCGGCGATGGGGAAGACGCGGTAGTGCCCGGTGCGGCTGACGATCTGCCCGGAGGCCGTGGAGGCGATGAGCAGCCCGAGCACCATGGGCAGCATGTGCACGCCGGACATGGTCGGCGTGACGTCGTGGACGACCTGGAGGAACGTCGGCAGGTAGGTCATGCTGCCGAACATCGCGAAGCCGATGACGAAGCCGATGGCCGAGCAGAGCGCGAAGGTGCGGCTGCGGAAGAGCCGCAGCGGCAGCACGGGCTCCACGGCCCGCCGCTCGACGCGGACGAAGGCCGCGAGCAGCGCGATGGCCAGCACGCCCAGGCCGGTGATCTGCCAGGAGTCCCAGTCGAAGGTGACGCCGCCGAGCGAGGCCACCAGGACCAGGCAGGCGGCGACGGCCGCGATGAGGAAGGTGCCCAGGTAGTCGATGGTATGCCGGGTGCGACGGCGCGGGATGTGCAGCGCGGCGGCGATCACCAGCAGGGCCACGACGCCCACGGGCAGGTTGATGTAGAACACCCAGCGCCAGCTCAGGTGGTCCACGAAGACGCCGCCGAGCAGCGGCCCGAGCACGCTGGTGGCCCCGAAGACGGCGCCGAACAGGCCCTGGTAGCGGCCCCGCTCCCGGGGCGGCACGAGGTCGCCGACGATCGCCATGGACAGCACGATCAGCCCGCCACCGCCGAGCCCCTGCACCGCGCGGAAGCCGATGAGCTGGGGCATGTCCTGGGCGATGCCGCACAGGGCCGAGCCGATCAGGAAGATGACGATGGCCAGTTGGTAGAGGTTCTTGCGCCCGTACTGGTCGCCGAGCTTGCCCCACAGGGGCGTCGCGGCGGTCGCGGCGAGCAGGTACGCCGTCACCACCCAGGACAGGTGCTCCAGGCCGCCGAGGTCGCTGACGATGGTGGGCAGCGCCGTCGAGACGATCGTCTGGTCGAGGGCGGCGAGCAACATGCCGAGCAGCAGCGCGCCGATCGCCACCAGCACGGTGCGCCGTTCGTGGTCGTGGTGTCGGTCCGGGTGGGCGGCCGGGTGGCTGGCGGCGCCGGTGGCGGACGCGGCGGGCCCGCTGGGCAGCGGGCCCCGCGAACGTGCGTCCTCGGCCATGGGGCGTCTCCTTGTCCGTGGGTCGGCTGCGCGTGGTGCCGCTGGCCGCCGACGGCGGCCGGCCGCTCATCCCATCCTCACCCGTTTGCCCGGTTACGGCCTGTCGAGCGCCGTCCTCACCGCGGACATCCGCCTGCGCGAACACGTGTCCGGTCTGCATAATCGCCAGCGACGTACGAGGGAGGGAACAACGTGACGGGAGAACTCTGCCCGCACTGCTTCGCACCGCCGCGCGCGGACGGCCGACCCGGCTGCGCCTGCGCGGCGCGCGGGGCCGACCTGCCGGACCTCGCGACGACCGCCGCGCTGCCCGAGACACCCGGGACCGGCCCCCACCCCGACGACCTGCGCCTCTTCGACGACGACCCGAGGGACGCCGACCAGGCGGACGCCGACTCGGCAGCGGCGGGCGGGGCGGCCGGGGGCGCCACGGGCGCCACGCCGGCCGGCGGCGCGGGGCACGGGGACGGTCCGGACGGGGGCGGCGACGGCGACGGGGCGGGGGCGGGGGACAGACCGGCACGGCACCGGCGGCGGCGCCCGCTGGCGATCGTGATCGCGGCGGCGGTCCTGGTCGCCGTGGTGGGCACCGTCGCGTTCGGCACCGGGCTGCTCGGCGGCCAGAGCGGCGAGGGGTCGGACGACCGCGCGCTGACCGACGACCGCGCGGCCACCCCCTCCGCGGCCCTGCCCACCTGGGACGGGCGGATGACCGACGGCGCGACGCCGCCGCCGAGCAGCACCGCGACCCCCTCGCCCAGCGCCTCGCGCTCGGGCGGCGAGAGCCCGTCCGCGACACCGTCGTCGGCGACGCCGTCGCGGACGCGCGAGCCCAGCGCCTCGCCCTCCGCTCCGTCGGCGCGCCCCTCCGAAACCGGCGCGCCCGACCGGCCGAGCGAGCGCCCCACGCCCTCCACCTCGGCCCCGGCCGACCCGCCGCGGCCGACCGAACCCGCGGGCCCGCCCGTGCTGCGCCAGGGTGACAGCGGCGCCGAGGTCGCCGAACTCCAGGACCGGCTGCGCCAGACCTGGACCTACGTCGGCGCGGTGGACGGCGAGTACGACGCGAGCGTCACGGACGCGGTCGGCACCTACCAGCGCCGCCACGACATCACCGCCGACCCGGAGGGCGTCTACGGCCCGCACACCCGCGACTACCTAGAGGCCCGCACGGACCAGCCGTAGCCCGGCGGGGTCGCGCGTGCCGCCGGAGCCGGCGGGGCACGGCCGGGGGCCGGCCGCGCGCGGGTCCGTCACACGGCGGATATGAGGTGTTCATCCGGGCCGTGACCGGGGGCGCTGGCGTCGCGGGACGACTCTTTGTATGTTTGAGAAACAAAGTGGTTCCGCCCGCACCCCTGACCGTGGGCGGGGCCGCTTTCCTTCGCGCACCGCGCGTCCACGCCGAGCCCAGGAGTGCCCCATGGCTCCCACGAGCACCCCCCAGACCATCGGCGCCGTCAAGGCGCTGCTCCTCGACATGGACGGGACGCTCGTCAATTCCGACGCCGTCGTGGAGCGCTGTTGGCGGCGCTGGGCCGCGGAGCACGGCCTCGACGGTGACAGCGTGATCAGCGTCGTACACGGGCGGCAGGGCCACGCCACCATGGCCGTGCTCCTCCCCGACCGCCCGCACGAGGAGAACCTCGCCGACAACGCGCGCATGCTCGCCTGGGAGACCTCCGACGTGGCGGGCGTGGTGCCGATCGCGGGCGCGCCCGCGTTCCTCGCCTCCCTGGCGCGGCTGCCGCACGCCCTGGTCACCTCGGCCGACCGCGGCCTGTCCCAGGCCCGGATGGACGCCGCCGCGCTGCCGATGCCGCGCGTGCGGGTCACCGCCGAGTCCGTGAGCGCGAGCAAGCCCGACCCGGAGGGGTTCCTCAAGGGCGCGGCGGAGCTGGGGTTCGCGCCCGCCGACTGCGTCGCCTTCGAGGACTCCGAGGTGGGCATCGCGGCGGCCCGCGCGGCCGGCATGCGCGTGGTGGGCGTCGGTCCCCGCGCGGCGACCCACGCGCCCACGGCCCACGTGCGCGACCTGACACAGGTCCGCGTCGAGGCGCTGCCGGACGGCGGCCTCACCCTGCACATCGCCCCGTGAGCCGGGCGGCCCGGTAGCCGGCTCCCCACCGACCGCCGCGGCCCGCCCCGTACGGCCGGCCCGTCGCCGCCCGTACGCGATGCCACCCCGCCCCGGCGGCGCCCGACCCGGCGCCGCCGGGGCGCGCGCGTGCCCTCACGCGTGATCTCCCCCGTACCGCCGGGTCAACCGCCCGGGTGGTACAGGCTGATTTCCTACCTGACGCGCCGCACATCCCGCCTTCCCCACCACACGCCGCCGGTTGGCCCACTCTGGGCTGGTCTCCGCGCGGGCGCACGTGGGCCCCACACCTTGAGGAAGGGATACGGAACGATGACCTCCATGGGGAAGCCTCCGGCAGCGCTGGACGGGTCGGGTGGCCCGTGGCCGATGGACCCCGAACAGGGTCCGTCCCGCGGCGAGTTGGCCATGGACGAGTCGTCGGGCCGGATGGGGGTCGTGCTGCGCCCCGGCGCGGGCCGCGTCGCGCTGCGCGCGCTCACCGGGGGCGACCGGTGGGAGGCGGAGGCGGCGGCGGTACGGCTGCCCACGCCCCGGGAGCGGCTCAGCGCGCGGATCGCGATCGTGAACGGGCGGTGGGGGAAGTGACCGAGGAAGAGGCGGTCGAGGCGATCGGCGACGCCGTGGAGGACCTGACCACGGGCCGCGTCGGCGTGCTGACCGACGCCGGCCCGTACACCTCGCCGACCACCCGGCGCACCACGTTCCTGGTCTTCATCCGGCCGGAGCGCGGCGGCGTGGAGTGGACGGTCGAGCCCGAGCAGGTACGCCGCCACACGCCGGGGCACGCGCCGCACGGGCGCGTACCGACGGCGCGCGGCACCTCCCGCGCGCTGGCCGCCGCCCCACCGCGCCCGATCCCGTACCACTGACGGCACCGCCGACCGGCCCGCCACGCGGACCAGCCGGCGGGGCCACGACGGCGCGGGGCGCAGGGCACGCGGCGCCATCGGCCGCTCCGTGCCTGGGCAGGGCGGGCGGCAGGCGGGCGGCGGGCGCGCCGTGGAGCCGTCGCCGAGACCGGCCGGGGCCACCGGGCACGGGTCAGCCGGCGACCGCCTCGTACAGGCTGAAGCCCGCGAGGACCAGCATCACGCAGGCGCCGATCTTGGTGATGAGCCGCAGCGGCACGTACTTCATCAGGGTCCGGCCGCCGACGATGCCGATGCCCGCGACCGCCCACAGCGCGAGCACCGCGCCGACGCCGACGGAGAGCGGGCTGTCGTAGCGAGCGGCGAGGTTGGCCGTCATGATCTGCGTCAGGTCGCCGAACTCGGCGACCAGGATCAGCATGAAGCCGCTGCCGGCGACCTTCCAGAAGCTCTGGTCGGCGGGCTTGGCGATCTCCTCGTCGTCCTCCTCCCTCTTGAGCAGCAGCATCGCCGCGCCCGCCAGGAAGAGCACGCCGACGATGGCCTGGAGCAGCCGCTGCGGCAGCAGCGTGAGCACGCTGCCGGCGGCGATGGCGAGCGCGACGTGGACGGCGAACGCGGCGGCGACGCCGGCGAAGACGTAGGAGGCGCGGTAGCGGGCGCCGAGCATGAGACCGGCCAGGGCGGTCTTGTCGGGCAGCTCGGCGAGGAAGACGACGCCGAAGGTCACGGCGGCGACGGTGAGGCTGAACACGGGGTCTGGTCCCTCATTCGGTCGGGCGTCCGCGCCGAGAGGGCCCTGCGTCAGGGGTCGCTTCGGCACGGCAGCGTCGGACACTGCGGCCGAAGGTCTCGCTGGCACGGTGGTACGTGACGAACCCGTCGGCACATCGCGTAGATGTGCCCGGTCCGCACCCACCGGCCTCCGGGCGCCGGCTCCCCGTTCCCCCGAGTGCGCGAGCACCCCCACCGCGAGCGGTGGCCGGGAGGCGGGTGAGCAGTATGTCGACGATCCGGCGAAGAGCTACTCCCCTTCTGCTGCCGTCGAGGATACGTCAGGGTCCGCGTCGCGGTGCAGCCGTCCCCCGGCGACCAGCTCAAGGACCACCGCGACCGCCACCACCTGCACCGCCATCAGCGCCACCAGCACGAAGAGCTGCACCGCGCCGGCCTGGACCGGCGACGCGCCGCCCAGCAGCATGCCGACGAAGGCCCCGGGCAGGGTGACCAGGCCCACGGTCCTGGTCTGGTCGAGGCCGGGCAGCAGCGCGTCGGAGGCGGCCGGGCGGGCGATCTCCAGGCGGGCGTCGCGCGGCGGCAGGCCGAGCGCGAGCCCGGCCTCCACCTCGCCCCGCCGGGCCTCCAGCTCGTCCAGGGCGCGCCGGCCGCCGAGCACCGTCGCGGTGAGCGCGCCGCCGATGAGGATGCCGGTGACCGGGATCAGGGTGATGCCCCGCACCGGCACCAGCCCGGTCAGCAGCAGCGCGGCGACCACCGGCAGCACGCCCGCGACGATCGGCGCCGCCGCCCACCACCAGGAGCGGTTCGGGGTGATGCGGCGGCCGGCGGTGCGCACGGCGACCGCGAACATCACGGCGATGAACGTGAGCAGCAGCGGCACCGCGCGCACCACCCAGCCGATCAGCAGGGAGACGGCGGCGAGTTGGACGACGGCGCGCAGCCCCGCGGTCAGCACGGCGCGCGCGTGGCCCCGCCCGCCGCCGGCCGACCGGGCCCCGCCGCCGGGGCGGCCGGTGCCGTGCGTGAGGTGGGCGAGCGCGCCCACGGTGGCGGCGGCGAGCAACAGGGCCGCGAGCAGCACCCCGAGCGCGGGCCCGACGGGGAGCAGGGCGGCGCCCGCGAGGGGGACGGTGGCAGGCACCACCACACCTTACGGGGCGTCAAAGCGCTGGCCACGACCTCGGTTCGAGGCGCGTCGACCCGCCACGCCCCCTTGCTTTGACATGACCGCGTCGTCACGCTGTTACCTGGCGCCCACCCCACGGAAACCGGACGCCGAGACCATGTTCGGGCCACAGCGCCCGCATCCCCCCACCGCAGAGGGAGTTCGCCATGTCCCGTACGGACACGACTTCGACACGTCGCGGCATCTACGCGCGTCGAGCCACCGCCGTCGGCGGTCTCGCCACGCTGGTCGGCACGCTGGTGCTGAGCGGTCCGAGCGCGCAGGCCGCGCCGCCCACCCCGCCGAGCGCCGACACCGCGCGCACCTACCTCTCCCAGCTCACCGTCAGGTCCGAGGGCTCGTCCGACGGTTACAGCCGCGAGAAGTTCCCGCACTGGAGCACCCAGAGCGGCGCCTGCAACACCCGCGAGGTCGTCCTGAAGCGCGACGGCAGGAACGTCGAGCAGAACAGCAGTTGCGCCGCGGTCAAGGGCACCTGGTTCTCGCCGTACGACGGACAGACCTGGAGCGCCGCGTCGGACGTGGACATCGACCACGTGGTGCCGCTGTCCGAGGCGTGGAAGTCCGGCGCCAGCAAGTGGACCACCTCCCGCCGCGAGGGCTTCGCCAACGACCTCGGCCGCGCGCAGCTCATCGCCGTGACGGACAACGTCAACCAGGCCAAGGGCGACAAGGACCCGGGCGAGTGGCTGCCGCCCACCAAGAGCTACCACTGCACGTACGCCCGGATGTGGGTCTCGGTCAAGCACCACTACGACCTGTCCGTCGACAGCTCCGAGAAGAGCGCCCTCAGCCGCGTCCTCAACGGCTGCTGACGCCCGGGCCCACCGCCGGCCCACCGCCCGCGAGGCGCCGCGCCGATCCGCCGCACCCGACCGTCGGGGCGGCGGATCGGCCGCGTCCCGGGGCCGTTCCGGCGCCTCCCCGGTGGCGTTCCACCCCGCCCGGCCCCGCCGTTCCGTACCGTACGAACACGGGTACGCCGGGCCCGCACGGCACGCGACGCCGCACGGCACCCGCCGGCGGCCACCGGCGAACGCCCGCGGGTCGGCGGGTGAGGGCGATGGAGGGAACGCGGATGGCCGGGTTGCGACTGGGGCCGTTGCTACGTCAGATCGACTGGGAGAGCGGCGAGCGCGCCACCGTGTGGGTCGAGACCGACGCGCCGTGCGAGGTCGAGGTGCGCTGCACGCCTCCGGCGGGCGCGCCGGCGCGCGGGGCCGGCGACCCCGCGCCGGGGCCCGGCGGCACGGCCCGCACCTGGCAGCTCGCAGGCCACCACTACGCCCTGGTGGAGGTGGCGGGGCTGCGCCCGGACAGCGTGGTCGGCTACGAGGTGCTGCTCGACGGCGAGCGGGTGTGGCCGCTGCCCGACTCCCGCTTCCCCGCCTCCACGATCCGTACCCCGCCCGTACGGACCGAGGCGGGCGAGCAGGCCACCGGCGGCTTCGCCGTGCGGGTCGCCTTCGGCTCGTGTCGGTGGGCCGCGCCGCCCGCCCCCGGGGCCGGCGCGCACGACCCGATCGGCCCGGACGCTCTCGACGCGCTGGCCGCCCGCATCGCCCGCGACCCGGACGGCGAGCGCCCGGACGTGCTCGTCCTCCTCGGCGACCAGGTGTACGCGGACGAGACCTCGGCGGCCACCCGCGACTGGCTGGCCACGCGGCGCGACCTGAGCCAGCCGCCGTGGGACCAGGTCGCCGACTACGAGGAGTACACCCGCCTCTACGACGAGTCCTGGCTCGACCCGGAGGTGCGCTGGCTGCTGTCGACGGTGCCGAGTTGCATGATCTTCGACGACCATGACGTGATCGACGACTGGAACACCAGCGCCGCCTGGCAGGCGCGGATGCGCGCCGCCCCGTGGTGGCGCGAGCGCGTGCTCAGCGGCCTCATGTCGTACTGGGTCTACCAGCACCTGGGCAACCTCTCCCCCGCCGAACTCGCGGCCGACGAGCTGTACGCGGCCGTCCGCGCGGCCGGTCGGGAGGGGCCGGACGGGGCCACGGGGCTGCTACGGGACTTCGTGGCGCGCGCCGACGCCGATCCGACCTTCACCCGCTGGAGCTACCGCCGCGACTTCGGCCGGGTGCGGCTGGTGATGGTGGACAACCGGGCCGCGCGGGTGCTGACCGAGGGCAGTCGGTCGATGCTCGACAAGGAGGAGCTGAGCTGGTTGCGCGACCAGTTCCACGACGCCCCCGAGACCGTGGACCACCTGCTCGTCGGCGCCTCGCTGCCGTGGCTGCTGCCGCCCTTCGTGCACGACGTCGAGGGCTGGAACGCGGCGCTGTGCGCCGGCGAGCGCGGCCAGCGCTGGGCCAGGCTCGCCGAGGACCTGCGCCAACGGGCCGACCTGGAGCACTGGTCGGCCTTCCCCGCCTCGTTCGACGCGCTGACCGAGCTGATCGCCGAGGCGGGCGGCGGGCCCGCCGCGCCCGCGACGATCAGCGTGCTCTCCGGTGACGTGCACCACGCCTACGTCGCGGAGCCGGACTGGTCGCGGTGGCCACGGCCGCCCGTGAGCCGGGTACTGCAACTGACCTGCTCGCCGGTGCACAACAGCATCCCGGCCTCGATCCGGATCGGCTTCCGGTTCGGCTGGAGCCAGCCCGCGCGGCTGCTCGGCCGCCTCTTCGCCCGGCACGCCAGGGCCGGGCGGGCGAAGCTGAGCTGGCGCCGCACGGGCGGGCCCTGGTTCGGCAACCAGCTCATGACCCTGACGCTGCGCGGCAGACACGCCCGGCTCCGCCTCGACCAGGCACGCGGGACCGGCCCCGGGGCGGCGCACCTGGTCACCACGGAGCAGCGGGACCTGACGCCCGGCTGACCGGGGCCCGGGCCAGCGGTCCCGCCCTCGGTCCCTTCGGGCCGTACGGTGGCGCGCGGCCGGCCGGGCCCCGGGGCCGCGCGGGCTACCCGGGCTCGTCGGTGGGCGCGCTGTCGGCGACCGCCTGCGCCACATGGGCCGCGGCGGCGTCCTTGGCGACGCCGACGCCCGTGAGCACACCCGCCCCGTCCTCGTGCTCGAGGAGCGCGAGCAGCAGGTGCTCGGTGCCGATCTCGCGGTGGCCCAGGCGCAGCGCCTCGCGGAAGGTCAGCTCCAGCGCCTTGCGCGCGCCCGCGCTGTACGGGATCAGTTCGGGGGCCTCGCCGGCGGCGGGGGCGGGCAGCGCGGCGAGCGCCGCCTCGCGCACCCGCTCCAGGGGCACCCCCTGCGCGCGGATGGCCTGCGCGGCCAGCGTGTCGGGAGCGCTCAGCAGGCCGAGCGTCAGGTGTGCGGGCCCGACCTCGGGGCTGGCCGCGGCCTTGGCCTCGTTGTGGGCGCTCACCACGACGTTGCGGGCGGCGGTGGTGAACTGGTTGAAGCCCTGCTGGGCGTCGAGCGCCGGCGCCTCGGCGGCGCCCTTGGGCACGAACCGCTTCTGGGCCGCCTGCCGGGTGACGCCCATGCTCTTGCCGATCTCGGTCCAGGAGGCGCCGGAGCGGCGGGCCTGGTCCACGAAGTGGCCGATGAGGTGGTCGGCGAGGTCGCCGAGATGGTCGGCGGCGACCACCGCGCCGGAGAGCTGGTCGAGCGCGTCGGGGTGGGCCCGCCGGATGGCCTCGATCAGCTCGTCGAGCCGGACGGGGGGCGTGATGTCCAAGGGCTTCGTCATGCGTCAACCGTAGGTTGACAACCCACACTCGTCAACCCGAGGTTGACAGTGGATATGCACCAAGCCTCCCGCGCGACACCTTCGCGCCACGCCGGTACGCACCGCGCCGCGCGGGCGGCTCGACCAGCAGCCGGCCCCGACGGGCGGGACCTGCCGCGTCCGGCATATGCGGAACGGAGGGCCACACCCCGACCGGGACGATGCATTTCGGCCATTCACGGGCCGGGCCACCCGGGGCGCCGAGAGGCGGGTCGGTGGCTACCCGCAAAAAGTCCATACCAACTGGTCGAGACCACCTGACGGTCATGCCCATGTCGCCTTACGCTCGACACGGCGACCGAGCCTGTTCACGACACCCCGCCCACAGTGGGGCGATCCTCGCCACACACGCAATGACCTTGCATAACGCGCGCGCACCGGCCGCCACACGGCCACGGGCAGCGACGATGGACAAAAGCGGGCAGCCGCGTCGCCGCGTGATCCGCGCCACTCCCGCCGATCCGCGAGCCACGGCGCGGGACGAGCAGATCTGGCAGAACTTGAACTTGCAACAAAGTCTTAGGCGTCCCTAACCTGGCCCCCTCGTTGTTTCCCGTCCCCGAAACGAGGAGTCCCCTGTCATGTCGTCCCCCACCTCGCTCACCGAGCAGCTCGACGCCGCGCGACCGCGCGTCACCTCGCTCTTCCGGATCGTCGTCGGCCTGCTCTTCGCCTGCCACGGCGCCTCGTCGCTCTTCGGCAGCTTCGGCGGCGTCGACGGCGCCGGCGGCACCGTGGACACCGGCACCTGGCCGGGCTGGTACGCGGCCGTGATCCAGCTCGTCGGCGGCATCCTCGTGATGACCGGCCTGTTCACCCGCAGCGCGGCCTTCATATCCTCCGGCTCGATGGCGTACGCCTACTTCACCGAGCACCAGACGGAGAAGCTGTGGCCGCTGGAGAACGGCGGCGAGGCGTCCGCGATGTTCTGCTGGGCGTTCCTCATGATCGTCTTCACCGGTCCCGGCCCCTGGGCCCTGGACCGGCTCCTCGGCGAGCGGCGCGTCGCCGAGCCGCACCGCCAGCCGACCCGCGTCTGACGCCGCCCGGCCGACCGCCGGCCCGCCGCCCGTCTCCACCGGGCGGCACCCGGCACCGTCCGCGCAGCCTCCACCCGGCCGCGCTCCGATCACGATCGGGGCGCGGCCGGGTGCCGTTCGGGCCCGCCCGCGCGGACCCACCGTGCGGGCCCGCCGACAGCTCCGGCAGCCCCGGCAGTCGCCTTTCCCGTGACTTCGCCGACCTGCGGATGTAACGACGTGATGACGAGTCGACATATCGAGATACCGAGACCCGCCCGCGCGCGTGGGCCGTTATGGGCCGTTGCTCATGGTGTGCACCGGGGCATTGCGCCCATGATCGACCGGCGACCGACCGGTCACCCGCGCCGCGGACGGCCGTACGCCGTGATCTGGGCGTTATGCAGCCGCGGTGACCGCCCTCGGCTCGGTATGCTCTACCAGCACAGGCATACGCTGTATGGCTGTGCTGAAGAGGCCGCTCCTGCCGCTCCCCTGCGACGTCGCGGCGGGGGAACGGGACCGGGAGAGACGTTGCTGGAAACCTTGGGGTCGCTGGTCGACACCCCGTGGATCTACGTGATCATTGGTGCGTCCGTGGTCCTCGACGTCTTCCTGCCCGTACTACCGAGCGGCATCCTGGTGATCGCCGCGGCCACCGCCGCCGCCGGCACGACGACGGCCGACGCCGTCGGGGCCGCGCGGGGCGTCAAGCCCGACGCCGACGTCCCCGAGATGCTCGCGCTCGTGCTGTGCGCCGCCACCGCCTCCGTCCTCGGCGACCTGGTCGCCTACCGGCTGGCCTGGCGCGGCGGCGAACGCCTCGACCGCGCCATCGCCCGCTCCCGCCGACTGACCGCGGCCCAGCAGAAGTTGGGCGCCGCGCTGGAGCGCGGCGGGGCCACGCTGGTCGTCCTCGCGCGGTTCGCGCCCGCCGGCCGCTCCGTGGTGAGCCTGGGAGCCGGTGCCGCGCACCGCAAGGTGGCCGAGTTCCTGCCGTGGTCGGCACTGGCCGGGCTGATGTGGGCGGCGTACAGCGTGGGCCTCGGCTACCTCGGCAGCCAGTGGCTCGGCGCCACGTGGCTCAGCACCGCGGTCTCGGTGCTCGCCCTGTTCGCGGTGGGCACCATCGCCGGATACGTGATGAGCCGGCGGCCGAGCAACCAGAAGGCCCAGCAGACCGCCTGACCGTCACACCGGCCAACCACCGCCGCACCGCTTCCGCTACGGGCCCGCGCGAGATCTCGCGCGGGCCCTTACGTCGTCCGGCGGCACGGCCCCGGTGGGGCACTCGCGCACGAGGTGAGAACGCGAATACGGACCAACCGCCGCACGTCTCCGTCCGATTACGGGCGCCTGCGTAAATCCGGTTATCGTCCCTCCCATGCTCTTCTCCCCACCTTCCGCTTCCGTATGGTGACCCGTCGTGCCCGCTCCGGTCTGGGGATCGTGGTGAGCGCGGCGCTGCTGGGCGCCGGGGTCTTCGCCGTACGCGAACTGGTGACGGACGGACCCGACCCGCTGCCCACGGTCCCGGACGAACACCGCGCCACCCTGGAGGCCGCCGCCCGCACCTGCGCGCCGCTGAGCGTGCCGCTGCTCGCCGCGCAGATCGACGCGGAGAGCGGCTGGGACCCGCGGGCCAGCTCGGGCAAGGCCGACGGGATCGCCCAGTTCGCGCCGGTCACCTGGACCGAGTGGGGCCGCGACGGGGACGGCGACGGCCAGGCCGACGTCTGGAACCCCAGGGACGCCATCCCCTCGCAGGCCCGCTACCTGTGCCACCTGTACGACTCGGTCAAGGACGTGCCCGGCGACCGCACCGAGTTGGCGCTCGCCGCCTACAACGCGGGCCCGGGCGCGGTCCTGCGGGCGCGGGGCATCCCCGAGTTCAACGAGACCCGGGGCTACGTCGACCGCATCACCAAGCGGTTGCTGCCCGACTACGAGCAGACGGAGCGGGAGCGGCGCGAGAAGCTGCGGGAGACGGCCGGGGCCACGCGCCCCGAGGGCGAGGACCCGACGCCGACGGCGGTGAGCCCCACGGACACGAGCCCCACCGACGCGAGCCCGATCGACGCGACCGGCGCCGTCGAGCCGTAGCCGTAGTCATAGCCGCTGGGAACTGGCGGCCGGCCGCGCGAGGGTGGTGCGGGGGCGGGGCCCGGTGCGGGCCCCGTCCGTAGCACCGCCGCCGGCCGCGTCGCCTCGGTCCGAGATCACACCCGCGATCGGAACCCGCCGGTCCGCGTGACCCGCTTCACCCGCGGATCGGGCTTACACCGGGGCGGCGGACGGGAAGGTGCGGGAGATACTGCACACGGTCGTACGTGCCCGGCCAGCGGATCGGCGGCGGGTCGCCCGCGGGGCGAAGGGCGCGTGCGGACGGGGTGACGACGTGATGACGGAGCACGACCGGGGGTGGCGGTGCGTCCGCCGGTCCCGGCGGGCGCGGGTGAGTGGAGGAGCAGGATGAGAATCGGAATCGTCGGTGCCACCGGCCAGGTCGGCGGGGTGATGCTCGGCATACTCGCCGAGCGTGGCTTCCCGGTGGAGCAGTTGCGGCTGTTCGCCTCGGCGCGCTCGGCGGGGCGCACCCTGCCGTGGCAGGACACCGAGATCACCGTGGAGGACGCGGCCACCGCCGACTACTCCGGTCTGGACATCGTGCTGTTCTCGGCGGGCGGTGCCACCTCCAGGGCGCTGGCCCCCAAGGTGGCCGCCGCCGGACCCGTGGTGATCGACAACTCATCGGCCTGGCGGATGGACCCCGACGTCCCGCTGGTGGTCTCCGAGGTGAACCCGGACGCCATCGCCAAGCGCCCGAAGGGCATCATCGCCAACCCCAACTGCACCACCATGGCGGCCATGCCCGTGCTGCGCCCGCTGCACGCCGAGGCCGGTCTCGAAAGCCTGGTCATCGCCTCCTACCAGGCGGTGTCCGGAAGCGGCCTGGAGGGCGTGGCCGAGCTGGAGGAGCAGGTCCAGAAGACCGCCGGGACGGCGGCGCGGCTCACCCACGGCGGCTCGGCCGTGACCCTGCCCGAGCCGCGCAAGTACGCCCGGCCCATCGCGTACAACGTGCTGCCGATGGCCGGGTCGCTGCTCGACGACGGCTCGGGCGAGACGGACGAGGAGCGCAAGCTGCGCAACGAGAGCCGCAAGATCCTGGGCATCCCGGAGCTGCTCGTCTCCGGAACCTGCGTCCGGGTACCCGTCTTCACCGGCCACTCGCTCCAGGTCAACGCGCGCTTCGCGGCGCCGATCAGCCCCGAGCGGGCCGCCGAGCTGTTCGCCGACGCGCCGGGCGTGACGCTCTCCGACATCCCCACGCCGCTCCAGGCCGCCGGCCAGGACCCGACGTTCGTCGGCCGCATCCGGTCGGACGAGACCGTCCCCGACGGCCGTGGCCTGGCCTTCTTCTGCGCCAGCGACAACCTGCGCAAGGGCGCGGCGCTCAACGCCGTGCAGCTCGCGGAGCTGGTGGCGGCCGAGTCCGCGTAACGCCCGCGGCCATCCCGCGCGCACGCCGCCCACGCCGTACGACAGGAGCCCGGCCCCGCGAGTCCGCGGGCCGGGCTCCCGCCGTGTGCCCGCCCGCCCGGCGCGCCGGGCGGACCCGGTGTGAGCGGGGTCGGTGCGAGTGGGGTCGGTGCGAGCGAAGCCGGTGGTGTCGCGTCTGACGAGATCCGGTCGGCTGCTCCGATCTCGGGGTAGCGGGCGCCCGTCGGGGGCGCCGGGACGGCGCCGGGCGGCGCGTTCGGTGTCGGCCCGGTCGCGGTGCTGGTCCGGCGGGCCGTCAGGTCGCCGCCTGGTGGCGCTCGCCGGAGGTCGCGCCGTCGCGCGGCCCGCCGCTCGGCCGGGGTACGGCGGCGGCGTCGGGGGCTGCGTCGAGTGGGCCCGCGGACACGTCGCGCAGGCCGGCCAGGCTGATGTCCAGGTAGCGGCGCCAGTCCCCGGTCCCGTTGCGGATGATCGCCGCGAGCCCGCACACGATCATGCTGAGGTCCGCGACCTCCACGTCGGGCCGGATCGTCCCCTGCGTCCTGGCGCGGGCGATGAGTTCGGCCGCTATGGCCTCGGTCCGCTCCGCCGCCGCGCCCTCGGGCCTGGCCGATCCGAGGGTCGCCTCGATCGACGCGGTCAGCCCGCGGTCGCTGGCCAACACCTCGCCGATGTAGCCGATGTAGCGGGCGAGCCCGTCGGCGGCGTCCGGACACGGCACGCACACCGTGCGGCCGAACTCGACGATGTCGTCGTGGCGCGCCTCGCCCGCGGCCTCGATGAGCGCGGCCCGGCTCGGGAAGTGGCGGTAGACGGTGCCGATGCCGACCCCCGCGGCCCGGGCCACTTCGGGCATCTGCACGTCCTGGCCGCGGGCCGTGAACAGCGCGCGGGCGGCGGCCAGGACACGGGCCCGGTTGCGCTCGGCGTCGGCGCGCGGCTTCCGGCGCCGTGGGGGCGATGGGGTCGACACGCTGCCCGATCCTAGTGCCAGCACCGTTCCCGCGTTCCGCGCCGGCGTTCCAGCCACCTGGCATATGCGCAGGTGAGCGGGGGTTTTGGCGTTCCAGCGTCCCGCATGGGCGCGGTGGTCTTGCCGGCCCGGGCGCGGCCGTGGCGAAGTTGCCCCATGAACACGCAATCGCACCACGACAACAGCGCCAGCACCGGCACCACTGCCACCACCGTCAGCACCACCCGTGCCGGCGTCCGGGCCCGGCTCGGCCGGGCCGGCGCGATCGGCCTGGCCGTCCTGGCCACCGCGGCGACCACCGCCGTCCTCGCTCCGAGCGCGACCGCGGCCCCGCGGGCGACCCAGGCGGCCGAGCCCGCGTTCCTGGCGCCCAACGAGCTGCCCCCGCACGCCTCCTCCGCCTGGTACGCCAGCCCCGTCACCGCCGGCACGCCGGACCCGCTGCCGTTCTGCGTCGGCCCCGCGCTGCCGGGCGCGACCTCCGTACACCGCGACTTCTGGACCGAGTACGACACCGGCGCGGTCCAGGTGACCGTCGTCGAGCGGGACGAGACGCGCGCCAAGTCGTTGGCGGCCCTGTGGAACAAGACCATCCGCGCCTGCGCGGACAAGGTCGAGCAGGAGGACCCCGACATGACGGCGGAGTTCCGGGACTTCGGCTCGATCAACGTCGAGGAGGGCGCCAACGTCTACGGCATCCACACGGCCCACGCCTGGGGCTCGTCCGACATCAACATGTTCTCGGTGGGCCGGGACGGCCGGACGGTCACGGTCGTGAAGTGGGGCCAGATGGGCAACTTCCAGCACGCGCAGGTGCCCGACTTCAAGAAGACCACGACGACCGCGGTCAACAAGCTCTACTGATCCCCGGCCCGGCCCGACACGGCCGGTCGCGGCCCGACCTCACGGGCCGGGCCCCCGCTCCGTACCGCAGCGGACCGGCCGCCCCCGCACGGGTCGTGCGGGGGCGGCCGGTCCGTCGTGCTGTCGCGGGCCACGGGCGGGCGCCGGCGCGGAACGCGGCTGCCGTGGGGGGTGGGCGGTCGCGCGCCGGCCCGCTCGATGGGCCCCGGCGAGGTCAGGCAGGGGCGGGGTCAGGCCGCGGCGGGAGGCGTCACTTGAGGAACGCGCCCTTGTCGAAGGCGCTCAGGCTGGTGATCCCGTTGGCCCAGAGCTGGTCGACGCGGGCCGACTCCTGCGCGTTCGGGTTCGGGTTGGTGCAGGACGGGCCGGGGCCGCCGCCCGACATCAGCTCGCTGCACGGGCCCGAGTAGTTGTCCGGCAGGCCGAGGACGTGGCCGGTCTCGTGCGCGGTGACCCGGGTCGAGTCGTACTCCTGGTTCTGCTGGTAGTCCAGGAAGATGTAGCCCCTGCCGTGTCCGTCGGTGCTGGCGTACGAGCCGCGCGGGTCGTTGCCCTCGCGGTACTCGAAGTCGCCGCCGGAGCCCTCCTGGAGCTTCACGTTGGACACGTGCGAGTTCCAGATCTGCGTGCTCCGCGCGATCTGCGAGGCGAAGGTGGGCGCCTGGCTGGCGTCGTAGGTGACGGTGACGGCCCGCTCGCCGGTCCTGGCCTGCTTGGCCTTGGCCGACTCGATGACGGCCGTGAAGAACGCCTTGGTGGCCGCGGCGTTCTCTCCGGACGCCTCGTACGCGGCGATGCTGGCCGGCGTCGAGCGCTGCACGGTGTCCGTGCTGGTGGCGGCCGAGGCGGGCAGCGCGCTCATGGTGGCCAGGCCGAGGCCCAGCGAAACCGACACCCATATCCTGGAGTGCTTCATGTGGGGGACTCCTTCGTGCGTCCGGGGGCCCCAGCGACCGCCGTGGGGTAGCGGTCGAGCCGTCCGGAACGTGTCCCGCCGAGTGTCAGGGACACATCGCGCGGCGCGGATGATGCCAACTGGCGATAGCACGGCGCTATGGGGTCAGGAAGCCGATGAATCGCACAAACTCACTCACACCAGGGCAAGGTGCCGCCGCCGCGGGGCCGGAAGGGCAACGTGGGGCGACGCGGCGTTGTCCGGATGTCGAAGCGGACGATCGGATGGTGTGTCTGGTGTGCGCCGCGCGTGCGCCGTTATGCTCCGGCCGTGGAGCTCGACGTGAGACACCTTCGTGCGCTCTGTGCTATTGCCGACGCGGGCAGCGTGCGCAAGGCCGCGCTGCAACTGGGCATGACGCAACCGTCCCTCACCACACAGCTCAGGCGCATCGAGAAGGCGATCGGCGGCCTGCTGTTCACCCGCGAACAGTCAGGCAGCCAACCCACGCCACTCGGGCGGTCCATCCTGGCCCGGGCCCGGCCGATCGTGGCCGACATGAGCGCCCTGGTCAGCGCCGCCAAGGACGCCGCCGCCCACATCAGCGAGGCGCACCTGCGCATCGGCAGCACCGGCAACCGCGCCGTGGCCGGCTGGCTGCGCAGGCTGCACACCCGGCTGCCCGACACGGACACCACGATCCACGTCGACGTCTCCGCCACGATGCTGCTCCAGATGGTGGCCACCCAGCAGCTCGACGTGGCGTTCGTGCACGAGTTCACGGGCTTCCCGCTGCCCGTGCCCAGCGGCGTCGAGCGGCGCGTCCTGGTCGCCCGGGAGCCGCAGTTCATCGCCCTCTCCGCGAGCCACCCGGCGGCCGAGCGCCCCGTGGTCCGGCTCGCCGACCTGGCCGACGACCGCTGGGTGGTCGACCTGACCGTGGAGGACGAGTGCGCCGCCCTGCGTCGCGCCTTCACCGACGCCGGCCTCAACCCCCGCCTGGTGCACGTACGCGACAACACCACGGCCGCCGAACTCGTCGCCTCCGGCGAGGCCGTCACCCCCTGCCAGCCCACCACGAGCGCCCGCGAGGGCATCGTGATCCGCCCGCTCCGGGACGACCCGCTGACCGTACGGCTGTTCATGGTCTCCCGGCCGCACACCACCTGCGCCCCCGACGCGGACGCCCTCTACGCCGACCTCAAGGCGTCCTACCTGGAGCTGGCCTGGGCGAACGCGGCGTACCGGCTGTGGCTGCTGCGTCACAACAGCCCGCTGCTGCGCTCCGACGAGGCCGCGCCCGGCGCGCGCCCGTCCTCGGCCGCCGCCTCGTGCCTGGCGCCGATACCGGTCACGCTGCCCGCTCCAGGGCCTGCTCCAACGTCGGCACGGGCCGCAGCAGCCCCGTCAGGTTGGCGATCTCCATCAGCCGCAGGGTGACGGCGTGCGCGCAGACCAGGCCGAGCCGCCCCGCGCGTTGCGTCATGCGCTCCTCCGCGCGCACCAGCAGGGCCAGCCCCGTGCAGTCGAAGAACGTCGTACGCCGCAGGTCGACGACGACGTGCGGGGTCCCGTTCGGCGCTGTCGCCTCGTCAAGGACGACCCGGATCGCCCCGGCGGTGGCGAGATCCACATCCCCCGACAGCTCCACCACCGTGCAGCCGCGTACGTCGTACGACCGTGCCAGCCGCTCGCCGTCGGCCCGCTCGCTCGCCCAGGCGGCACCGCTCGCGCTCACCCCACACCCGCCACACGGCCCCGTTTCCCCCACAGCCCCCGCACCCCCTGCTCCCCTGATCACTCCCGTGTCCCGCGCATCCCCCGTACCGCATGTCTCCCCCAGATTCCCTGAGTGCCCGTTGCGGGCACCTACCGTCCCGGCCTCCGCCGGCCCGAGCGCCCGTGGCGTGCGGGTGGACAGGGCGGTCTCCCCGTGCTCCACCGCCGCCGTCCTTCGTTGATGGTCACAGCCCATGCTGAGGTCCCCATGTCCGCCTGACCTGTCGCCCTGGCACGGGTACGCCTGGTGCCGGTGCCTGGTGCTCGCCGACGTCGATTTCACGCCATTGGCAACTGGGGTGACAGACGGGCCACGCTAGCGGCGAGCCTTGCCGAGACAGCATGCAAGAACGATTCTTGGGCGCCGAAGAACACTCGTACGAGTGAAGACGCCCCCGCACTCTTGTTGTTGACGTGGCGTCAAACATGCTCCGCGTGAGTGGGCTTGAAGTATGCGCTCCATGGGCGATCCCGGCGACCGGTCGGGACCGTCCGACGCCGCCCCGGCGCCCGGTTCCGGAGGGGTCCTGCGGGGCCGGGCGAGAGGTCCGCGGGCGCCGGCGGACCCGACCGCTGACACCTCGGCCGACGTGCCCCGCCACCGGGCCCGGAAAACACTTCCGGCCTGGTCCCTCTCGCGGTATCGCGGGGAGGGACCAGGCCGGCTGGGTGGGCACAACAGGGATCGAACCTGTGACATCTACTTTGTAAGAGTAGCGCTCTACCGCTGAGCTATGCGCCCTGGCACGCGCCGACAGCCTACCCCGACCCGGCCCCGTACTCGCAAACTCGTGCCCCTGGGGACGCGGGCTCCGGCCGGTGGGGCGCCGGGGCGGAGGGCCGGGGACGGGAGCGAGCGGCCTGGGGCGCCGAGATCGGCGTGGTGGGGCGCGAACTATCCGACCCGTGTGTTCGTCCCTAACGGGTGGGAGAATGGCATTCGGGCCTGGGGCGATTCATCGGGAGAGGGTAGTGACGGCGACCACCGCGCAGTCTGTACGGCTAGTACGTCGCCTGCTTCATGGCCGCCCACCCGCCCGCGCCGCCGCCCCGACCGCCGTGACCAGCCCGGCCACCGGAGCCCCGGCCGCCGTAACCCCCGCCGCCGCCACCCGCCGCGCGGCCGGGGACGTCCTCGTGCTCGTCGCGCTGCCGGTGCCGCTGGTGCTGGCCGCGCTGGCCGGGTCGTTCACCGGGGGTGGGACGCGGCGCTGGTTCGGGCGGGGCGAGAGCCAGCGGGCCGACGCGCAGGCGGCGAAGGACGCCGCCGCCGCCGCGTTCTACGAGCTGGACACCGCCCAGCGGGACCTGCGGATCTCCATCGAGACGATCGCGGCCGTGGACGACTCCCCCGCCGCGCGCCGGGCCATCAGCGACTTCGCGGCGCTCGGCCAGCGCATCGACCAGGCCAGCCACGACTACATCAACGCCGTCGACGCGCACGACCTGGACCGCGACGACCTGGAAGCTTCCGCCGCCTCCCGCGCCCGCGCCGAACTGACGCGAGCCAAGGCCGAGCTGGAGCGCGCCAAGGGGGACCTCGACCGGTTCGCCGAGGGCCTGGCGCCCTTGTCGCGTACGGCCGAGACGCAGTTGGCCCGGCTGGCGCCGGCCGTCGAGCGGGCCCGGCAGGCGCTGCTGGCCGCCACCCAGGCGCTGGACGCGGTGCGGGCCTCCGGGCTGCGGGCCGACGAGTTGGCGGCCCGGCTCGCCGCGCTCTCGCCCGAGCTGACCAAGCTCAACCAGGGGGCCGGGCAGCACGGCGTGCAGGAGACCATCCGGCGCGCCGATCACGTGCTGCGTGCGGCCGAGGCCGTGCGCGGGGAGGCCGAGCGGCTGCCGGCGACCGCCGCCGACATCGACAAGCGGCTGGTCTCGCTGCGCACCCGGGCCGAGGCCATCACCACGCGCGCCGCGGGCGTCGAGCCGGTGCTCAGCGAGTTGCGCCGGCGCTACAGCGCCGCCTGCTGGCAGGACCTCCAGCCCGTGCCCGAGCAGGCCGCGCACGCGGTGGCGCAGGCCGAGGCCAAGCTGGCCGAGGCGCGGGCGGCCCGCGACGAGCAGCGCTGGCCGGACGCGCTGGCCCTGCTGTCCACGGCGCGGGCGCTGCTCAACACCACCGACGAGGCGGTGTCCACCGCCGGCGAGCGGTTGCGCCGGCTGGACGAGGTCTCCCACGACCAGGCGCACGAGGTGGAGCGCACCCGGTTCGCCGTGCGGGACGCGCAGCGGCTGGCCATGGCGGGGCGTAACACCCCCGATCCGCGCCACGCCCGTCCGCTCGACGACGCCGTCGCGCGGTTGGACCGCGCGATCGCCGGCCTGGAGGGGCGGCACCCCGACTGGTGGCACTTCCTGACCGAGACCGAGGCCGTGCGGCAGACCGCGGCCCGGGTGGTGCAGGAGATCCGCGAGGAGCGCGGCGCGGCCGGCGGCTGACCCGCCTCGGCGTCCGGCCGCGACGCGCGCCCCGCACCAAGGCGACGGGGCCGTGGTCGGTACGGGGTTGCGAACGGGGTTGCGAACGGGGGCCCGGTCGGCGGCGGATCGCGATTAGGCTGCGGGCATGCCTCGTTACGAATACCGCTGCCGCGCCTGTGGCGCCAACTTCGAGCTCAGCCGGCCCATGGCGGACTCCAACGCGCCCGCCACCTGCCCCGACGGACACGGCGACACGGTCAAGCTGCTGTCGACGGTCGCCGTCGGCACCAGCGCCGCCTCGCGCGGTCCCGCGCCCGCCGCGGGCGGCGGGGGCGGCTGCTGCGGCGGCGGCTGCTGCGGCTGAGCGCCCGCCGGGGACGCGCGCGGCGTCCCCACCAGGCTGTCCCGGCCCACCCGCCGACCCGCGCGCTCAGCGTGCCGGCGGCGGGTCCTGGCCCTGGCTCGCGTCCGCGTCCTGGCCCGGTTCCTCGGGGGTGGCGCGACGCCGGGCGAGTGAGCCGGTGGCGGCCGAGCTGTGCACCGTGAAGGCCATCGTGCCCGGCACGTACCGGTCGTCCGACCACTCGATGGGCGCGCCGGCCGGGTCGGTGCTGCGGCGGCGCTCGCGCAGCAGCGGGTCGCCAGGGCGGCAGCCGAGCAGCCGGGCGTCGTCCGCGTCGGCCCGTACGAGATCGATGGTGTGGTGCGCGTCGGCGATCATGACGCCCTGTTCCTCAAGCCGCACCGTGTGCGAGACGGTGTCCGGGTCCAGCGCGGCGACGAGGGCGCCGACGGACTCCGGGTAGACCGTGCGCTCGATCATGACCGGCCGGCCGGAGAGCGTACGGACCCGCAGCATCCGGTAGACCGTGGCCCGCGGGGCGAGCCGGAGCTGTTCGCGCTCGGTGGCGTCGGCCGGGTGGCGCTCGATCGAGACGACCCGGCCGCCGGGCTCCTCGTCGATGGAGCGGGCCCAGCGGGTGAAGCTGAGGAGTTCGCCGAAGCTCTGCGTGCCCTCGGAGCCGAGGACGACGCGGCGGGTGCCGCGCCGGGAGGTGACCAGGCCCTCCGCGCGGAGCACGGCGAGCGCCTGTCGGACGGTGCCGCGCGAGACGCCGTAGCGCCGCGCCAGGTCGCCCTCGGCCGGTAGCCGGCCGCCCGACCCGTACGCCCCGTCGGTGATCGCCTGCCGCAGGTCGGCGGCCAGCCGCTGGTACATCGTCCGCGGCCGGCCCGCGGTCGCGCCGCCCGCCCCGGCACCGCCCTCCGCGGTGTCGCCCGCGGTCGCGCCGTTCACCACTGCCTCTCCTCCACGTCTCCCGCGCCCTCGCCTCACCAGCGCCCGCGCCCCGCACGCCCGTCGCGCCGGTCGCTGGCGCCGCGCGCGTCCTGGAACGGGAGCCTAGCCGCGCGCGGCGCGCTCGCCGGCCGCCCCCGGGGCCGGGAGCGGCGCGGCGAGCGGCGCGGGCGGTGGGCCCGCGGATCGGTGGGGTCGGGGTGGCCGGGCGGGCGGCTAGCGGCGGCGGGCCAGCGTCAGGCCGTCGGCGACCTCCAGCATCACCGAGTCGACCCGGGAGTCGGCCAGCACGTGCTCGTTGAAGGCGTGGATCGCGGCTCCGTTGGGGGACGCGGAGGGCAGGTCGGCGACCTCGCCGCCGTAACAGACGTTGTCGGCGGCGATCAGCCCGCCCGGGCGCATCCGGGGCACCAGCTCCTCCCAGTAGGCCAGGTAGCCCTGCTTGTCGGCGTCGATGAAGGCCAGGTCGACATGGGGTTCGGGGGGCATCGCGCGCAGCGTCTGGAGGGCGGGGGCGATGCGCAGGTCGATGCGGTCGGCGACGTCGGCCCGCTGCCAGGCCGCGCGGCCGTACGCCGCCCACTCGGCGGAGACGTCGCAGGCGACGAGCTTTCCCTCCGGGGGCAGCGCCCGGGCCATGCACAGGGTGGACAGGCCGGTGAAGGTGCCGATCTCCACGACGTGGCGGGCGTCGATCAGGCGGACCAGGAACGCGAGCAGCGGCCCCTGCTCCTGCGCGATCTGCATGCCCGCGTGGTCCGGCAGGGCGGCCCTGGTCCGGGCGACGAGTTCGCGCTGTACGGCGTCGGGTGGGGGGTTGTGTGCCAGTACGTAGGCGTGCAGCGCGCTGGACGGTGCCGGACGCTTGGAATCAGCCATGGAAACCCTTCCCTCTCACTTCCCGCGGAGCGACGGCGTTCCTCGAATGTCTCCGAAAGCGGCGACCGCTCTCCGAACGGTGTGGCCGCCATGAGTGAGCGCCCCGTGCGGCACGCCGTGCCGCACGGGGCGATCCCGGCTTAACTACCCACGTACCGGAGCACGGCAAGCACCCGGCGGCTGTAGCCGGTGGTTCCGGTCAGCTCCAGCTTGTCGAAGATGGCGTTGATGTGCTTCTCGACGGCGCTGCGGGAGACGTGCAGCCGCTGCGCGATGGCGGCGTTGGCGTGCCCCTGCGCCATCTCGCCGAGCACCTCGCGTTCGCGCTCGGTGAGCCGGGCGAGCGGGTCCGTGTGGGTGCTGCGGGCCAGGAGTTGGCGTACCACCTCGGGGTCGAAGGCGGCCTGGCCCGCGGCGACCCGCTCCAGGGCGTCCAGGAACTCGTCCACCTGCATGACCCGGTCCTTCAGCAGGTAGCCGACGCCCCCGCCGCCGGCGGTCATCTCGCCGGTCAGCAACTCGGTGGCGTAGCGCTTCTCGACGTACTGGGAGAGCACGAGCACCCCGAGCCGGGGGTGGCGACCGCGGATCTCCAGGGCGGCGCGCAGCCCCTCGTCGGTGTGCGTGGGGGGCATGCGTACGTCGACACAGACCGCGTCCGCGGGGTGTTCGTCCACCGCCGCCAGCAGCGCGGTCGCGTCGCCGACGGCCGCGACGACGTCGTGGCCCTCCTCGGCGAGCAGCCGCACCAGGCCCTCGCGCAGCAGTGTCGAATCGTCGGCCAGGATTACGCGCACGGCAACTCCGCGGTGATGGTGGTGGGGCCTCCCGGCGGGCTGTCCACCCGCAGGGTGCCGTCGATGGCCGCGACGCGGCGGGCCAGCCCGAGCAGGCCGCTGCCCGTCGGGTCGGCGCCGCCCGAACCGTCGTCGGTGATCCGCGCCCGCAGGACGAAGGACGGGGCGCGGTCGGCGCCACGGGCGGTACGGGTCGGGGGCCGGGGCGGGGCGGGCTGTGGCTGCCCGTCGCGCGCGCCGGGCGGCCCCGCGGCGACGGGCACCGGGGCGGGCGGGGCGGGCTCGGCCGGGGCGCGGGTCACGGCGATGTGCACACGACGCGCTCCGGAGTGCTTGACGGCGTTGGTGACGGCCTCGCTGATGACGAAGTAGGCGACGGTGCGCACCTCCGTCGCGGGCTCGGCGGTGAGGCCGTAGTCGAGTCGCACGGGTAGCCCGACGCGCTCGGCGACGGTCTCCAGGGCGGCCCGCAACCCCGCCTCGTCCAGGACCGTGGGGTAGACCCGCCAGGCCACCTCGCGCAGTTCGTCCAGCGCCTGCCGGCTCTCCTCGTGCGCCTGGGCCAACAGGGCCTGGGTGCGCGCCGCGTCCTGGCCTCGGCGGGCCCGGCCGAGCAGCATGCCGAGCGCCACGAGGCGCTGCTGCACCCCGTCGTGCAGGTCGCGTTCGATGCGGCGGCGCTCGTCGTGCACGGCGGCGACGACGCCGGCCCGGCTGCTGGCCAGCTCCTCGATCCGGCGGCGCAACTCGTCCTGCGGGTCGACGCCGAGGAAGTGCCAGGCGAGCCGCTGTTCCAGGGCGACGACGCCGAACAGGCTCTGGGCGGCGAGGAAGAGCAGGAACATGCCGGCGACGGAGGAGTAGAGCTGCTCGTCGCGGTTGTACGAGTGGAACATCGGCCAGCCCCAGATGACCAGCGAGCCGTAGACGGCGCCGATCAGCGCGGAGAGCACCACCAGGCAGCCGAGCGGCGCGAGCAGCCACCGCACGGCCAGGTAGCCGAGCGCCCGGCTGCCGCCGTAGGAGGAGCCGATCTCGACGTCCAGGAAGTACGCCAGGCGGCGCCGCTCCACCTGCGCCAGGCGGCGCGCCCCGCGGGCCACGGCCCGCAGTACCGCCTGCCGGAGCCGCGGCCAGACGAACACGCACAGCAGCGCCAGGCCGCTGAGCGCCGCGTACACCAGGCCGACCACGGCCGTGCAACCGCCGATCGCCAGCCCCACCGATATGCGCAGCCCGCGCCGCACCCACATGACCATGCGCCGCACGCTAGCCGTCCCGCCGGGGCCGGCACACTGAGGATTTCCGCAGGTCGTGGCTGCGGCGGACGGCAGGTGAGGTGGGCGGCGCACACCATGGTCCCGGGGCGGCGGCGTTCCTAGCGTTTCGGGCATGACGGATCGCATCACCGACTGGGCAACCGGTCTCATGGACACCCTGGGAGCGCCGGGCGCGGGGCTCGCCATCGCGCTGGAGAACCTGTTCCCACCGCTGCCGAGCGAGGTGATCCTGCCGCTCGCCGGCTTCTCGGCCGGCCAGGGTGACATGAACCTGCTGGCCGTGCTGGCCTGGACCACCGCCGGCTCCGTGGTGGGGGCGCTCGCCCTGTACTGGGTGGGCGCGCTGCTCGGCCGGGACCGGGTGATCGCGCTCGCCGGACGGCTGCCGCTGGTCAAGCCGGCCGACATCGACAGGACGGAGCGCTGGTTCGTCCGACACGGCACCAAGGCGGTCTTCTTCGGCCGCATGATCCCCATCTTCCGCAGCCTCATCTCCCTGCCCGCCGGCGTCGAGCGGATGCCGCTGCCCACCTTCACGCTCCTGACCACCCTCGGCAGCCTGCTGTGGAACACGGCGTTCGTGCTGGCCGGCTACGCCCTCGGGGACAACTGGGAGGACGTCTCCGACTACGTCTCGGTCTACTCCAAGGGCGTGCTCGCCGCCGCCGTGCTGGCCGTCCTCGCCTTCGTCACCCTGCGGCTGGCCCGGTCGGGCCGTGGCAAGCGGCGCGGTTGAGCCGGAGCGTGGGCGGGGCGGCTAGGCCCGACGCGGGCGCGCGGCCCGGCCCCGGTCCGGATGGCCGGGCCCAGCCGGGGCGCGGAACCGGCCGCTCCGGCCACCGGTCCGGCCAGCCGCTCCGCTCAGCCGCCGTCGGCCGCCGCCTTGCGGAACTGGCGCAGGATCTCCTCACCGGCGGCGACCCCGCGCTCGGCGAGGGCGCTGACGTGCGGCGCCGACCAGCCCACGGCGGCCAACTCGCCGTGGCCCGGGCGCCAGCCCTGGTCGGCGGCGAGCAGCAGGTCCGCGTCGAGCAGGGCGTCGCCGGCGGCGAGCACCCGCCGGGCCCCGGTGCGCCGCGCCACCTCGGCGACGGCGGCGCTCTTGGTCAGCGGGCGCGGCACCACGTACAGCTTGCGGCCCTGGAGCGAGACGCCCCAGCCGCGCTGGTCGGCCCAGTCGGTCAGCTCCGCCACCCAGCCGTCGGGCAGCAGCGCGCGCTCGACCACGAGGTAGGCGAACAGGTCCTCGGCGACCCGTTCCTTGAGCAGCCAGGCCGGGTCGGCCGTGGCCACCAGGTGGGCGCGCACCTCCGCCAGCGAGGCGCACTCGCCGCGCAGCGCCCGGTCCACCGTGCGCTGCCAGTCGGGGTCGCTCTCGCCGTCCACCAGGAGGTGGCCGCCGTTGGCGCAGACCGCGTAGCGCGGCGGCGGGCCCGGCAGCCGGATCCGCCCGAACTGCTCGCGGGTGCGGGTGGTGGCCGGCACGAAGGTGGCGGCCGAGGCCAGCTCGGTGAGCAGCCCGGCGGCGGTCTCGGTCAGGTACGACAGCGGCTTGGCCTGGTAGACCTCGACACACAGCAGGCGCGGCGCCCACGCGTCGGGCATGTCGAGCCCGAGCGCGGCGGCCGAGTAGATGAGCGTCCGGTCCAGGTCGCTGGCCACCAGGACGGGGGCGGTGCCGCCCGCGACGGGGGCGCTCACCGGGCTACCCGCGACGGAGGCGCTCACTGGGCCACCGCCCGGCCGTCGGCGCCGGTCGCGGCGCGCGTGTAGCGGGGGTGGATCAGCCCGACGCAGGAGTACGGCAGGTCGTCCACCTCCTCTACCGGGACCCCACGCTGTTCGGCGAGCATGCGCACGTGGTCCAGGTCGGGGCCGGCGCCACGGCGCGCGAGGACCTTCCAGGGCACCCGGCGCAACAGCACGCGGCTGGTCTCGCCGACGCCCGGCTTGACGAGGTTCACGTCGTGGATGCCGTACTCCTCGCTGATCCGCTCGACGGCGGCCCAGCCCTCCCAGGTGGGGGCCCGGTGCGGGGTGGCGATCAGTTCCTTGGCGTCCCGGGCGGCGGCGTCGGCGACCTCGGCGAAGCGCGCCGTGACGGTGTCGAGGAAGAGCGCGGACAGGTCGGCGTCGGCCAGTTCGCGGTAGAACTTCGCGCCGTGGAACTGGCCGGGCCGCACCAGGTCGGCGCGGAGCACGGTGCGCGAGACGAGCCCGGAGACCGTCGAGTTGAGACACGCGGAGGGGATGAGGAAGTCGTCCCGGGTGCCGTAGGTCGCGACGCACCCGCCGGGGTCGGCCAGTACGGCGATCCGCGGGTCGAAGCCGCGCGCGCCGTCGGCCGCCTCAAAGGCTTCGAACTCCTCGATGGCGGCGGCCAGTTCGCGGGTGATGGCGCCCTTGCCGGTCCAGCCGTCCACGAACACGACATCGACCGGGTCGTGGTGGCGGGCCAGCCAGCGCAGCGCCGCCGTGTCGATGCCCCGGCCGCGCACGATGGAGATCGCGTAGTGCGGCAGGTCGATGCCGTGCGCGTGCTGGGCCCAGCGGCGCATCAACACGCCGACGGGCGTGCCCGCCCGCGCCAGCGAGACCAGCACCGGGCGGGAGTCGGGCCCACGGCCCGGGCGGTCCCGGTGCTCGGCCAGCAGCGTCTCGGTGACAGCCCCGACGGCCCGCGCGATGCGCGCGGCGGAGGTCTGGAGCGCGGAGCGGAACAGGTCCTGGTAGGCGTCGCTGGGCTGGTACTCGATGGGCAGCGACTCGGCGTAGTGCGCCCCGCCGCCCTGGATCGCCTCCTCCCGTTCCTCGATCGGCGCCTCCAGGGTCACCTCGGAGAAGTCCTGGAGCAGCCAGCCGACCTCGTCGGCGGCGTACGAGGAGAAGTCGGGCCCGCGGAGCGGATCTTGCATGGGTGACGCCTGTCGGTCGGGCACGCCGGCGGGCGTGCGGGGGGTGGGTGCGGGGCCGGCGGCACCGGCTGCCGGGGCCGGGTCGGCGGGTGCGGCCGTGGCGGGTGCGGGCGGGTCCTGCGGGGCGCGGCGGGCGGGGATGGCGGCCTCGACGGGGGCCGGCTCGGTGGCGGTGGCCGGCTCGTCGGCGGCGTCGGTGGGCACGTAGGACGGTACGACGGCGTACGCGAGGCGCGGCGTCTGCGCGGCCAGCGCGTCGAGCAGCCCGCCGGGCGCGTGCAGGGCGGGCGTGTCGGCCGCCGAGTCCACGACGGCCACGATCGCGTCGAAGCGGCGCGCCGGGTCGCTGCCGGGCGCCACGTTGTACGCGTAGCGCGGGCCGGGGCCGTCGGCGGGCGCGTCGTGCGCGGGGAAGGTGAGCCGGGTGCGGATGGCGTACCCGGGGTCGTCCAGGGCCAGCACAGGCGAGCGGGTCGTGGTCGAGTACCGCACCTCGACGCCACCGGCCGCGCCGCCCACCCCGCCCGCGCCGCTCGCGCCGTCGGTCGCGGTGTGGTCGAACTCGGCCTGCAACGCCTCGGCCAGCCGCAGCGGCGCGTACATCAGCTCCTCGAAGCCGAGCACGAGTACGCGGGCCCCGGGGGCGACCCGCGCGGGGCGCACGGCCCGGGCCAGGCGGCGGGCCATGTCGGGCAACGCGGCGTCCAGGGCCCGGCGGTGCGCGGGCGTGAAGCCGTGCCGGCCGCCGTCGGGCAACCCGCGCGGCCAGTCGAGCTCGACGCGTACGGGGGTCGGGTGCGCGGGCCCGGCGTGCTCGGGGGCGCCGTCCGGGAGGGGGGCGGTGGGGTCCGTCTCGTGCTCGGCCACCAGCGCCTGGCCTCGGGCCAGCACGTCCGCCGGCAGGCGCACCGTGCCGGCCGCGAGCGACACCAGGTCGACCCGGGCGCCCAGCGAGGCGGCGAAGCGGTCCAGGTCGGCGCGGTCGGCGACGGAGCGCATGTCCACCAGGGCGACGACCACGTACCGCTCGCGCGGGAACCGTCGGTGCAGCGTGCGGATGGTGTTGAGCACGGTGCGCCCGGTGGAGAACTCGTCGTCCACGAGCACCAGCGGCCCGTCCCCGGCCAGCAGCGCGGAGTCCTCGGGCAGCAGGAGGTGCGAGGTCGCGTGGCTGTGCTCCTCCTCGAAGCCGCCCACCGGCCGCACCCCGTCCACCGGCCGGCGGGTCGAGTGCAGGTACGGGGCGAGCGCGAGGCCGTCGGCGACGCTGTGGCCGAGCCCGGTCGCCGTCTCCGCGTAGCCGAGCACCACCGCGCGCGCCGCGTCCACGTCGCCGAGCAGCGCGCGCACCCGCTCGCCGAGCCGTACCCCCGCCCCGTAGACGACGGCGGGGCGCTGCGGCACGTGCTTGCCGAGGACGTTGGAGACCAACAGGTGCGCCCGGCGCGGGTTGCGGCGCAGCGCGAGCCCGAGCAACTCGCGCAACCGCCCACCCCCGGCACCGTCCGGGCCGGCGTGGCCGGTCTGGTCAGCCCGGCCGGCCTGGTCGGCCGGTGCGTCACCGCCGACGGCGGCCACCGCGGCCACCGCCTCCGACGCGGCCACCGCCTCCGGCGCGTCCGACGCGTCCTCCAGAGCGATGCCGAGTTGGTCCGCGACCCACTGCCCCGACCACATCACGCGCTGCCCCGCTCCCTCGTCAACCGTCAACTCCCGCACCTTTCAGGCATCATCGCCCCTACCCGCCGCGCCACCCGCACGCCGGCCACCACGACCGGCCACGACCGGCCACGACCGGCTCGACCGCCGGACACCGGACCGCCGTCAGTCGGCCGCTGGCAGCCCCGCCGAGAGCAGCTCCACGAAGCCCACGCCCTCGCGCGCCACACCGAACACCTCGGCGCGCAGCATGGTCCGCTCCGCCCAGGCGCGGTGCGGCTTCACCTCGTTCATCTTGTTCGTGTACGCGGAACGCAGCACGCCGCCGCCGCAGCGCTGCGGCGCGAGGATGTCGGCCGCGTCGCTGAACTCCTCGTGGCTGACGACCGACAGCGCGTGCACCGGGGCCACGTGCGTGGGGTGGATGCAGGTCTTGCCCTGGAGGCCGTTGGCGCGGTCGAGTTCGATCTCGCGCAGCAGGCCGTCCATGTCGTGCTCGATGAGGGCGGTACGCAGCGCCTCGGCCTCGCCGGTGAAGGGGCTGCGCCGAAGCTGCGGCTTGAACATCCGCTCGTGCGGCTTGAAGTACTCCCACACGGGGCCGGTCACGGTGAACCCGGTGCCGTCCGCGCGGCCGAGCACGTTGACCACGTCCGCGATGACGGAGGCGACCAACTGCACGTCGTACGCCGTCATGTCGGGCGCCCGGCGCAGCCCGTAGGCGGAGCAGAAGTCGGTGACGCCCAGGCGCAGGGCCAGCACCCGGTCCCGGTACTTGTCGACGGTGCGGGCTATGCCGCCGAGCGTCTCCCCGCGGGTCTCCAGGTGCAGCAGCTCCGGCGACTCCAGGACCGGCATGGCGTACAGCCGCCGCTCCAGGGCCGGGCTGCACGAGGTCAGCGCCTCCAGGAACGGTACGCCACGCTCCTCGGTGAACTTGGGAAGTACAAAACCAGACAGCAATCGGACCGAGGCGCCGAGCCGCCGCACCAGGTCCGGGATCTGTTCGGCGGTCCGCACCCGGATGAACAGCAGCGGCAGCGGCACCTCGTCCGTGCGCGCGGCCAGCGCGGCGAACTGGCGGACCAGGTTCTCCTCCGCCTGCGTCACCTCGCTGTCGTCGATGGAGTCCTCCAGGCACAGCACCATCGAAACCACGCCCCGACCTGCCTGTTTGACGATGGCGTCGGCGAGGCCCTGGCGCGTTGCGGGGCTGTAGAGGGTGGCCCCGAGCGCGACGGCGAGGGTGCTGGCCGGTGCGTCCGGCGTGAACTCGGTGGGCTCGCGGTGGAACAGAGCCTTCCGCGCCGCCGCCGACAGATATCCGAAATGACGCATGTAACTCCCAAAGCTGCCGCAGCCCTCCGACGGCCCGACTGGCCGGAAGCGTGGCCGATAATCGTACGACCCATGCGGGTCAAGAGTTCCCCAAGTACGTGAAAGTCCGGTAACTCACATGCGTACGCAGGGTGTACTCGCTCCCCGTATCTCCCAGATGGCCAGCGCGTAACCCCCACGTTGTTCCGGCACCCCTCGGGAGGGCAGGATTGCGACCATGACGCACGCGATGTCGAAAGGGTCGAACATCCCGCTGCCGGCAACGGCCGTACGGGCAGTGCTGCAGTGGACGCCGGGGTCCGGCGTGCCGGACGTGGATGCCTCGGCACTGCTGCTCGCCACCGACGGACACGTGCGCTCGGACGAGGACTTCGTCTTCTACAACCAGCCCCGCCACCCCTCCGGCCTCGTCCGGCACCTGCCCAAGCAGCGGCTCGCCGACGGGCTCACGGACACCATCGAAGCCGACCTGGGCTCCCTGGAGGCCGGCGTGAACCGGGTGGTGCTCGCGGCCTCCGCCGACGGCGGCCCCTTCGGCCTGGTCCGGGACCTGTGCCTGCGGCTGTACGACAGCGCGGCGGCCGACGGCGCGGAGCCCTTCGCCGTCTTCAACGTCGTCGCCGAGACGGGCGAGGAGACGGCGCTCATCTGCGGCGAGCTGTACCGGCGCGGCGACCGCTGGAAGTTCCGCGCGCTCGGCCAGGGCTACGACTCGGGCCTGGTCGGCCTCGCCACGGAGTTCGGCATCTCGGTGGACGACTCCGAGGCGCCCCCGGCCCCCGAGCCCGCCGCGCCCGCCCCGCACCCCGGCGGGCCAGGCCCCAGCGGGCCAGACCCCGGCGCCCCGAGCCCCGCGACCAGTCCCGCCCCTGGCCCGGTCCCGGCCCAGCCCGTGGGCGGCTACGGCTTCCCGCCGCCCCCGCCCGCGCCCCCGACGGCCCCACCGGCCGCGCCCCCGGCCGTCCCGCCCCAGCCCGCGACCGCCCCCGCGTACGCCGCGGGCGCGGGCGCGCGGCACGACGCCCAGTGGGCCGGGCACCCGCGGCAACCGCCGGTTCCGCCGCAGCAGCCGGCCTACGGCTATCCGCCGCACCCCGCGTACGGCTACCCACAGCACCCACAGCCGGTGGCCCCGCCACCGCACCAGTTCCAACTGCCCCCGCAGGGCCCGCAGTTCCAACGACGCCGCTGAGCCCGGCCCCCGCGCGGGGTTGGCCGGGGCCACGCGGGACGCCGGGGCCGGGCGAGTCGTGCGGGCCGCGCGGATCGTCGAAGCCGGGTAGGGCGTCGAAGCTGGCGGGGTCGTCAGGGCTGGGTGGCGGTCGGCCGGCCGGTTACCGGCTCAGACCTTGGTCTTCTTGTAGCCCCGGCCCCACTGGAGTCCCCAGCCGTAGAGCCGGTCCAGCTCGGCCTGGAAGCCGTAGACGTACTTCACCTCGCGGCGCACCACGATCTCGCCCTTGATGTTCTCGATGAGCACCACGGCGCACGAGCGCGCCTGCGGGGCCCGCTCGTCGAGGGTGATCTCGATGCGCGGCCCGCTGCTGGGGTAGAGCGTGACCACCCCGTGCGTCCGGTCGAAGGCGGGCGTGCCGTCGTAGATGTAGACGAAGATCAGCAGCCGGCTGAAGTCGTCCTTGTGGTCGAGGTTGATGTAGACGGTCTCGCCGGAGGCCGAGCCGAACCGGTCGTCGCCGCTGAGGTGCACGTAGGGCGGCTCGTTCAGCGACCCGAAGAAGTTGCCCAGCGGCTGCACCACGCCCTTGCTGCCGCTCTGCATCTCGTACATGCACGCCAGGTCCAGGTCCACGTTGACCATCGCGGGGCCCTGAGTCTGCACCATCTGCGGCTTGAACATCTGGAGCGGGTTGCGCCACAGCCCTCTGTTCGGCTTGGCGTTGAAGTCGGTGGTGCGCATCTGCCAGGAGAGGTTGACCCGTAGGTTTCCGCTGGCCGCGCCCTGTTTGGTGAGCGAGACGGTCGGATGTCGCTTGGTCAGTTCGACGGCCCCGGAGGCACCGCCGCTGTCGAAGTCCTGTCCCGCGCCGCGTCGCCAGCCGCTCCACAACGGCATTGCGCACACCCCCATGTCCGAGAAGACACCCACACCGAAGCGGGGCGGGCCGCGAGGTGCAACCTCGCGGCCCGCCCCGTAGAAGCGTTCCGCATCCGAGCCCGGGTCACACTCCGGAGGTGACCTCGGACTTCTCGTTCGAGCCACCCGCGCCGCCCTCTTCCGCCGCGATGCGACGGTTGCGGACGACCGAGGACCAGAAGGAACCGGCGATCAGCGCGACGCCGATGCCGCCGGTGATCACCTCGTGGATGTGCCACTTGATGGTGACCAGCAGCAGCGCGGCCAGGGCGCCGATCGCGTAGTGCGCGCCGTGCTCCAGGTAGACGTAGTCGTCCAGGGTGCCCTCGCGCACCAGGTAGACCGTGAGCGACCGGACGTACATGGCGCCGATGCCGAGGCCGAGCGCCATCCAGAAGATGTGGTTGGTGACCGCGAAGGCGCCGATCACGCCGTCGAAGGAGAAGGACGCGTCCAGCACCTCGAGGTAGAGGAACATGAAGAACGCGGCCTTGCCGGCGAGGCCGACCATGGTGGGCTCCTTGCCCGCCTTCTTGGCCTCCTCCTCCGCCTCGTGCTCGCGCTCCTCCTCTTCCTCGAGCTTGTTCTCGAAGTGTCCGGAAAGTCCGCCGACGATCAGATACGTGATCAGGCCGGCGATGCCGGACAGCATCACCGTCGCCGCCTTGTCCACGTGTCCGCCGCCGTGTTGCGCGGCCGATTCGGCCCAGGTGGTGGCGGCGACCAACAGCACGATGAGGGCCACGCACACCGAGAAGCCGTCGATCCTGCCGAGCCGCGACAGCGGGCGCTCCAGCCACCCGATCCACTTGTGCTCGTGATCGTCGAAGATGAAGTCGAGGAAGATCATGAGCAGGAACATGCCGCCGAAGGAGGCGATGGCCGGATGTGCGTCCGTCACCAACTGCTCGTACTTGTCGGCGTCGTTCATCGCCAGCTCGACGGCCTCGATGGGCCCCATCTGGGCGGTGACGGCGACGATGACGACGGGGAAGACCAGTCGCATACCGAACACGGCGATGATGATGCCGACGCTCAGGAAGATCTTCTGCCAGAAGGCGTTCATCTTCTTCAGCACGCCGGCGTTGACGACCGCGTTGTCGAAGGAGAGTGAGATCTCCAGGACGGAGAGGATCGCGACGATCGCGAAGGCCTCCCAGCCCCAGAAGATCGCAGCACAGGCGAGTCCCGCGGCGGTGACGCCGAAAGACCAGCCGAAGGTTCTCAGGAGCACTGGCCACCCAATCGTGTGTGAGGGGTCCCCCGCGCGCTAGTGCGCGGTTTTACGAAACGTTGACCCCGAAGTCTAGAGCGATGCCCCGCAGACCCGACGCGTACCCCTGCCCGACGGCACGGAACTTCCACTCGCCGCCGTACCGGTACACCTCGCCGAAGATCATCGCCGTCTCGCTCGACGCGTCCTCGCTCAGGTCGTACCGGGCCAGCTCGCTGCCGTCGGCCTGGTTGACCACGCGGATGAACGCGTTGCTCACCTGGCCGAAGCTCTGGCCCCGGGCGTCGGCGTCGTGGATGGAGACCGGAAAGATGATCTTGTCGACCTCGGTCGGCACCTTGGCCAGGTCCACGATCAGCGACTCGTCGTCGCCGTCGCCCTCGCCGGTGAGGTTGTCACCGGTGTGCTCCACGGAGCCCTCGGGGCTCTTGAGGTTGTTGTAGAAGACGAAGTACTCGTCCCCCAGCACCCGGCCCGACCGGCACAGCAGCGCGCTGGCGTCGAGGTCGAACGGCGCACCGGTGGTGGAGCGCGCGTCCCAGCCGAGCCCCACCAGCACCTGGGTGAGATTCGGCGCGGCCTTCGAGAGGGAGACGTTGCCTCCCTTGGCGAGCGTTACGCCCATGTTGTTGTGTCCTCCCCAAAGTCACGGCGCTGGGTACGGCTCGCGCTGCACCACCGCACTACTCGTACCGCACGCCCCACCAGCCAGGCCAGTACAGCGCGTACTGCTCGTTCTGCTCGTTTTCCGCTCCCGCGCGGGCCGACGTCGCACCGCTCGGGCGTGCCCGGGCCCCGCGCGGCGCCGGCTCGGGGCCCGGGCGCGTGGCCCCACCCCCGGCCGGGCCCCCGGCCGCGGTCGCGCGACCGGGCCCCGGAGCACGTCCGGCGCCGCACTCCCGGGGTTGAGTCGGGCCCCCACCGGAAGGTCAGGGGTGTGCGGCGCCGGACGCGCTACGACGGACGCGAGGGTCAGACGTTGACCCCGAAGTCCTGCGCGATGCCGCGCAGGCCCGAGGCGTACCCCTGACCGATGGCCCGGAACTTCCACTCGGCGCCGTTGCGGTACAGCTCGCCGAAGACCATGGCGGTCTCGGTCGAGGCGTCCTCGCTCAGGTCGTAGCGCGCCAGCTCGACGTTGTCGGCCTGGTTGACGACGCGGATGAACGCGTTGCGCACCTGGCCGAAGCTCTGCTGGCGGGTCTCGGCGTCGTAGATCGAGACCGGGAAAACGATCTTGGCGACATCGGCCGGAACAGCGGCCAGGTTCACCTTGATCTGCTCGTCGTCGCCCTCGCCCTCACCGGTGATGTTGTCACCGGTGTGCTCCACGGAGCCGTCGGGGCTCTTCAGGTTGTTGAAGAAGACGAAGTTCGAGTCGTTGGCGACCTTGCCCTCGGCGTTGGCCAGCAGCGCGCTGGCGTCGAGGTCGAAGTCAGTGCCCGTGGTCGTACGGGCGTCCCAGCCGAGACCGACGATAACGGCGGTCAGGTTAGGGGCTTCCTTGGTCAGCGAGACGTTGCCGCCCTTGCTGAGGCTGACTCCCACGAGTCCTCCCAGGTGAGTTTCGTCAGGGAGCACAGCGTGCCCCCGTCATACGGTTGCCATCGGATCAACGTTTTGATCCTAGTGAGCGGTTCCCCCCGAGCGGTACGACCGTGCACCGCCGGGACGAGGTGTCGCGCCGCTTCCGCGGGCCCGCTCGGCCGACGCGGGGCGCGTGAGACGCCTAGAGCTCCGCGAGCGCCTTGACGTAGTCGTTCAGGTCGCGGGCGTCCGGCAGGCCGTTGACGACCGTCCAGCGCACCACGCCCTCCTTGTCGATGACGAAGGTGCCACGCACGGCGCACCCCTTCTCCTCGTCGAAGACGCCGTAGGCCCGGGAGACCTCGCCGTGCGGCCAGAAGTCGGAGAGCAGCGGGAACTCGAGCCCCTCCTGCTCGGCGAAGACGCGCAGACTGAACGGCGAGTCGTTGGAGACCGCGAGGAGCTGCACGTTGTCGTTGACGAACGTCGGGAGTTCGTCGCGGAGCGCGCGCAGCTCGCCGGTGCAGACGCCGGTGAAGGCGAACGGGTAGAAGAGCAGGACGACGTTCCTCTCTCCGCGGAACTCGGAGAGCGTGACCTGTTCGCCATGCTGGGTCCGCAGCGCGAAGTCCGGGGCCTGCGCACCGACCTCGACGGCCATGGGGGACGTCCCTTCGAAGAATCTCGACAGATCGCGTCCACCCTACGCGCAGAGCCCCCATCCGACCGTCGTCGGATGGGGGCTCTCACGGCGACCTCGGGCCAAGGCCACCGACGGTCTCAGCGCTTGGCGGAGCGAGCCGTCTTCGGGGTGACCAGGCGGCTGCCGCTCCAGTCCTTCCCGGCGCTGATGCTCCTGGTCTGGGACAGACCGGCGGTCGTCGCCGCCTCACCGATGTCGCTGGGCTCCACGTACCCGTCGCGACCGGTCTTCGGGGTCATCAACCAGACCGAGCCGCCTTCGTCGATCATCGTGGTGGCGTCCACGAGCGCGTCGGTCAGGTCGCCGTCGTCCTCTCGGAACCACAGCACCACGGCATCGGCCACGTCGTCGTAATCCTCGTCGACAAGCTCAGTGCCGGTGAGCTCCTCGATGCCCTCACGCAGCTCCTGCTCCACGTCGTCGTCGTAGCCGATCTCCTGGACCACCTGCCCGGGCTCGAAACCCAGCCTGGCGGCCGGATTGGTCCGCTCCTCCGCGTGGTCCGCGGTCGCGCTCACGGATTGCCTCCTGTCATCCTGCAGAAATTGTCTTGATCGCCTCGCGCGTACGCGGGGCATTGGGCGTAGTCCACACGTGCCGGGCGGTTCGCGCAAGTACCCGGCTGCCGATCCCGCCCAAACGTTGACGACTCGCCGCAACTCACATCCTGACGCCACGGGCGTAAGTGATTCAAGACACAGGCTTATGTCCGGCTTGCGAAGTTGTTTCCCGGCACTGCGGCATTCGGGGTCGAACGGCCGTACACGAGGGACTTCCATAGTGGGCGTATGGTTGCGATTTGGCCGTCGCCAGTCGCTGGGCTCCCTGGCGCCCGTCTCACCCTGTGGTGGTTACCGCTGAGTAGAGATGACGTACTCGCACACCGCGGTACACGATGGAGGACGGCGCGAAAGCAGGACCAGATACGAAGACCGCGTGCGCAGCAGCACTCACGTGCCGAGCACGACACGACAGAACAGCGAAGGAACAGCGTGGCTTCCGGATCAGATCGCAACCCGATCATCATTGGCGGCCTTCCCAGCCAGGTCCCGGACTTCGATCCCGAAGAGACCCAGGAATGGCTCGACTCGCTCGACGCAGCCGTCGATGAGCGAGGCCGGGAACGCGCCCGCTACCTGATGCTCCGCCTGATCGAGCGCGCCCGCGAAAAGCGGGTTGCCGTGCCCGAGATGCGCAGCACGGACTACGTCAACACCATCGCGACCAAGGACGAGCCGTTCTTCCCCGGAAACGAGGAGATCGAGCGCAAGGTCCTGAACGCGACCCGGTGGAACGCGGCCGTCATGGTCTCGCGCGCGCAGCGCCCCGGCATCGGCGTCGGCGGCCACATCGCCACCTTCGCCTCCTCGGCCTCCCTGTACGACGTGGGCTTCAACCACTTCTTCCGGGGCAAGGACGCGGGCGACGGTGGTGACCAGATCTTCTTCCAGGGCCACGCCTCGCCCGGCATCTACGCCCGCGCCTTCCTCCTCGACCGGCTGAACGAGCACCACCTCGACGCCTTCCGACAGGAGAAGTCCAAGGCCCCCTACGGCCTGTCCAGCTACCCGCACCCGCGGCTGATGCCGGACTTCTGGGAGTTCCCGACCGTCTCCATGGGCCTCGGCCCGCTCGGCGCGATCTACCAGGCGCGGATGAACCGCTACATGGAGGCCCGCGGCATCGCCGACACCTCCGCCTCACACGTCTGGGCCTACCTGGGCGACGGCGAGATGGACGAGCCCGAGTCGCTGGGCCAGCTCTCCATCGCCGCCCGCGAGGGCCTGGACAACCTGACCTTCGTCGTCAACTGCAACCTGCAGCGCCTCGACGGCCCGGTGCGCGGCAACGGCAAGGTCATGCAGGAGCTGGAGTCGCAGTTCCGCGGCGCCGGCTGGAACGTGATCAAGCTCGTGTGGGACCGGAGCTGGGACCCGCTGCTCGCGCAGGACCGGGACGGCGTGCTGGTCAACAAGCTGAACACGACCCCGGACGGTCAGTTCCAGACGTACGCGACCGAGACCGGCGCCTACATCCGCCAGCACTTCTTCGGCGACGACCAGCGGCTGCGCGCCATGGTCGAGGGCATGACCGACGACCAGATCCTGCACCTGGGCCGCGGTGGCCACGACCACCGCAAGATCTACGCGGCGTACGCGGCGGCCAAGGCCCACAAGGGCCAGCCCACCGTGATCCTCGCGCAGACCGTCAAGGGCTGGACGCTCGGGCCGAACTTCGAGGGCCGCAACGCGACCCACCAGATGAAGAAGCTCACGGTCGAGGACCTCAAGCGCTTCCGTGACCGGCTGCACCTGCCGATCGCGGACAAGGAGCTGGAGTCGGGCCTGCCCCCGTACTACCACCCGGGTCGCGACTCCGAGGAGATCCAGTACATGCACGACCGCCGCAAGGCGCTGGGCGGCTACGTGCCGACCCGTGTCGTGCGCGCGAAGCCGCTGCCGCAGCCGGACGAGAAGCTGTACGCGGCGGCCAAGAAGGGCTCCGGCCAGCAGTCGATCGCCACCACCATGGCCTTCGTGCGGGTCCTCAAGGACCTGATGCGGGACAAGGAGATCGGCAAGCGCTTCGTGCTGATCGCCCCCGACGAGTACCGCACCTTCGGCATGGACGCGTTCTTCCCGTCGGCCAAGATCTACAACCCGCTGGGCCAGCAGTACGAGTCCGTCGACCGCGACCTGCTCCTGGCGTACAAGGAGTCCCCCACCGGCCAGATGCTGCACGACGGCATCTCCGAGGCGGGCTGTACGGCGTCGCTGATCGCGGCCGGTTCCGCGTACGCCACGCACGGCGAGCCGCTGATCCCGGTCTACGTCTTCTACTCGATGTTCGGGTTCCAGCGCACGGGTGACCAGTTCTGGCAGATGGCCGACCAGCTCTCGCGCGGTTTCGTCCTCGGCGCGACCGCCGGGCGCACGACACTGACCGGTGAGGGCCTCCAGCACGCCGACGGCCACTCGCAGCTCCTGGCCTCGACCAACCCGGCGTGCGTGTCCTACGACCCGGCGTACGGGTACGAGATCGCGCACATCGTGCAGGACGGTCTGCGCCGGATGTACGGCGAGACCGCGGACGGCCAGCCCGGCGAGGACGTCTTCTACTACCTCACCGTCTACAACGAGCCCATCCAGCACCCGGCGGAGCCCGCCGACGTGGACGCCGAAGGCATCCTCAAGGGCATCTACCACCTGCGGTCGGGCGAGAAGGGCGCCATCCCGGCGCAGATCCTCGCCTCCGGCGTGGCCGTGCCGTGGGCACTCGAAGCGCAGCAGATCCTGGCCGACGAGTGGAACGTCAAGGCGGACGTCTGGTCGGCGACCTCCTGGAACGAGCTGCGCCGCGACGCCGTGGAGGTGGAGGAGCACAACCTCCTGCACCCGGAGGAGGAGCAGCGCGTGCCGTACGTGACGCGCAAGCTCGCCGACGCGCAGGGCCCGTTCGTGGCCGTCTCCGACTGGATGCGCGCGGTTCCCGACCAGATCGCCCGCTGGGTGCCCGGCCGGTACCAGTCGCTGGGCGCCGACGGCTTCGGCTTCGCCGACACCCGGGGAGCGGCCCGCCGCTTCTTCAACATCGACGCCCAGTCGATCGTCCTCGGCGTGCTCACGGAGCTCGCCCAGGAGGGCAAGGTGGACCGCTCCGCCCTCAAGCAGGCCATCGACCGCTACCAGCTCCTGGACGCCACCGCGGCCGACCCGGGCGCGGCGGGCGGCGACGCGTGAGCCGTACCGCGTAACGAGGCGCGAACCGCCGGGCCGGACGGGGCTTCCCGTCCGGCCCGGCGGCGTTCTCAGCGCTCCCAGATCTTGATCGCGCCGATCTGGTAGGGCGACTCGGACAGCCGGGCGCCGCTGCCCTTGCCCGGGTAGGTGTCGAACTCGCCGGTCTCCCCGCACTCGGCGCTCTGGTACGTGGTGACTGGGCGCCCCGTGCGGTTGGCGAGGGATTCGGCCCTCGCCCCGGCCGGCAGCGGGACGCAGCTCTCGATGTCGGTGTTCGACAGCTCGTAGGTGTGGCGCGGCCCCTTGAAGTCGGGTCGCTCCCACAGGCAGAGCTGGCCCGCCGCGCAGGCGCCCGAGCGGCTGGCGTGCGGGGCGGTCGGCTGCGCGCTGGCTCGCGGGGGTGCCAGGGCCGTGGTCATGGCCGCCACCGCCCCCACCGTCGCGAGGGTCGTCAGCGCCCGGACCGTGGTGCCCCGCTTCGTCGTCGTACGCATGTCCTGTTACTCCCCGTGTGCTCGGTTTCGGGCCGGGCCTGGTGGCACGCCCCGGGGAAGGCGTCGGCGTGGCCCCTGTGTGGGCCGGCGCCGCTTCCCCGTCACCGCAGCTTGCTGGGTTGCGGAGGGGTGCGCCAAGGGCGAGGGAGGGACGTGACCCAGATAGGGGATGCTCGCGTCGGTTTGGCCACGGCGACCCTCGTTGACGTGCGGTGTTGACGCTGCGTAAAGGGCAGGGTTGAGCCTTACGTCCAAGCTCAGAGGGGTGTTGACCGGCCCGGGCGGCCCCGCCGGACCCACGACGGGGCCGCCGCGCGGGGCGCCCGAGAGTCACCCGAACGGAGGACGGTAAGCGTTCAGATGTGCGGCGTTCCGGTGCTCGCATCGGACTGGGCGCCCCGCTTGGCGAGCGTCGCGACGGCAGCCGCGCCGACCGCGACGACGGCGGCGACCGTGAAGGACAGGCCCATGCCGGAGACGAACGTCTCGTGCGCGACGTGCGTGATCTTCTCCGCGACGTCCGCCGGCGGCGGGTTGTCCGGGTCGATGGGCGGCCGGCCGATGGCGACCGCGTCGGCGGCCTGGTCCAGCTCGTGCCCGGAGGGGGCGGGCAGGCCGGCCTCCGCCCAGTTCACGGGCAGGTCGCGGTCCACGCGGCCCGCCATGACCGCGCCCAGCACGGCCGTGCCCAGGCTGCCGCCGACCTGCATCGCGGCCTGTTGGAGGCCGCCTGCCACACCGGAGAACTCCAGCGGCGCGTTGCCGACGATGACCTCCGTCGCGCCCACCATGACGGGTGCCAGGCCGAGGCCGAGCAGGGCGAACCACAGCGACATCAGTCCGGTGCCCGAGTCGACGTCCAGGCCGGCCAGCCCGTAGAGCGCGACCGCGGTCAGCACCATCGCGCCGACCAGGGGGACACGCGGTCCGACCCGCGTGATCAGGGCGCCGGCCGCCGGGGAGGCGACGATCATCATCGCGGTCAGCGGCAGCAGGTGCAGGCCGCTGTCCACGGGGCTCATGCCGTGCACGTTCTGTAGGTAGAAGGTCACGAAGAACAGCCCGCCCATGAAGCCGAAGGCCATCAGGACCATGAGGACGGTGCCGGCGGACAGCGGGACGGAGCGGAAGAGGCCGAGCGGCAGCAGCGGTTCCGCGGCCCGGGTCTGCCAGTACGCGAAGGCGGCGAAGGCGGCCACCGCGAGGCCGAGGAAGAGCAGCGTCGCCGGGTCGCCCCAGCCCCACTCGGGCGCCTTGATCAGCGCCCAGATCAGGCAGAACATCGCGCCGGACAGCAACGCGATGCCGGGGAGGTCGAACGAGCGCGGGGCGTTCTCGGCCCGGTGGTCCCGCAGGATCAGCAGGCCGATGGCGAGCGCGATGACGCCGACGGGGACATTGATGAAGAACACCGACTGCCAGTTGACGTGCTCCACGAGCAGGCCGCCGACGATCGGGCCGCCCGCGGTGGAGGCGCCGATGACCATGCCCCAGATGCCGATCGCCATGTTCAGCTTCTCGGCCGGGAAGGTGGCGCGCAGCAGGCCGAGCGCCGCGGGCATCAGCAGGGCGCCGAACAGGCCCTGGAGCACGCGGAAGGTCACCACCGCCGTCACGTTGCCGGACAGTCCGATGGCGGCCGAGGCGAGCGCGAAGCCGCTGACGCCGACGAGGAAGGTCTGCCGGTGGCCGAAGCGGTCGCCGAGCTTGCCCGCCGTGATCAGGGCGACGGCGAGGGCGAGCAGGTAGCCGTTGGTTATCCACTGCACGTCGGCGAGCGAGGCGCCGAGGTCGTGCTGGATGGCGGGGTTGGCGATGGCCACGATCGTGCCGTCGAGGGCGACCATCATGACGCCGATCGCGACGGAGATGAGGGTGAGCCAGGGATGGCCCCGCATTCCCGACTGGGGCAGCGGCTCCTGTTGCTCCGGCGCGGCGCCGGCGACGGTGGTCTCTGAGGTCATTAAATGAGATTAATGTCAGCCGCTGACAAGTGACAAACAGTTTCAAGAGTCGGAGCCTGCCACGGTAGGCGCTGGGTAGGGTGAACTGCCCCGGGGGCACGCCCGTGCCACCGGAGCGCACGACCGGGCGCACGCCGTACGACACGCGGCGTCCCGCACGACACGCAGGCACCTCGTACGACGTGCGGTGCGGCGGAAGACGTACGACAGGACACCGAACAGGACACCGCCGAGCACCGAACGCCGGCGGCCAGGCCGCATGGCGTACGGGTCCCGCCGGGTGGCGTGCGGACGGCGCGTGGGCCGCCCTCGCGAGGAGAGAGCCGGAAAGTGATGACGGACCAGGTGACACCCCCCATCGGCCTGCGGCAGCGCAAGAAGCAACGGACGCGCGACGCCCTGACCCGCGCGGCGCTCGAACTCTTCGTGGAGCAGGGGTACGAGGACACCACCGTTGACGAGATCGCCGAGGCGGTCGACGTCTCGCAGCGCACCTTCTTCCGCTACTTCGCCAACAAGGAGGAGGTGGCCTTCTCCGTACAGGAGTTGGCCGAGGCGTACTTCTACGCGGCGGTGCTGGATCGGCCGGCGCACGAGGCGCCGCTCGTCGCACTGCGTCGGAGCGTCTCCTCGGCCTGGGAGAGCATCGACGAGGCCATCCGGGAGGTGGTGCCGCTCGAACTCCACATGCGCGCCTACCGGATGATCGAGTCCACCCCCGCCCTGCTCGCCGTCCACCTGCGCCGCAATGCCGAGCTTGAGGCGCGGTTCGCGCAGGAGATCGCGCGTCGCGAGGGGGTGGACCTGGAGGCCGACCCCAGGCCGCGGGTGTTGGTGGCGGCGTTCGGGGGCGTGATGCGGGTGGCGGCCAAGGTGTGGAGCGAGGGCGACGACTGCACGGTGGCCGCGATTCGCGACCTCACCGAGTCGTACCTGGACCAGTTGTCCCCGGCGCTGGCCGAGGACTGGCACCGCCCACGCCCGGCCAGACCCAGCAGCCCCAACACCCCCAACACCCCCAACCCCAACAGTCACGGCCGTGGCCACACGGCCACCGTGGCCGGCGCGGACGGCGTGTGCCGCGCGTAGCCGACAGTCGGGAGCGATGCCCCTGGAGGGAGTGGGCGCGCCGCTCGCGGTGGCGGGCGCGGCGGTCAGCCCGTACCACCGGCGCGTCGTGCACTATGTCACAACAAGGACGGAGTGCCCCAAACCGCTGGAAAGCGCCGGGAAATGGTCCGGACGGGCGTTCGGAAGGCGCCGGAAGGGCGAAGGAAAATCACTCCCTGAGTTCAATTGTCCGCATTCAAACGTGAGATGACTCACGCGTTTTGGCGGCCGTTGCCCCGCTTCTCCTAGGGTGGTTCGCGGTGACTTCCTTTCCGGAGCTCGGCTCCCCCTCCCCCCTGTCCTGGGTTCACACGGCCACCGCCTGGCGCGCGGCGCTCGCGCTGGTCGTGGTCTTCGTGCTGCTCGCCACCAGCGGCTGGGCCGTGGGCAGGCAGCTCGGCGCCGGGCCCGACCCGTTGAGCGCCTCGCTGGCCGCGTGGGGGAAGGGCGCCATCGCCGGGCGCCCGCTGCCGGACACGGACTCCTCGCCCCGCCGCCTGGGGCGGTTCTTCGACTCGCTCACCGGCGCCCAACTCACCCGTCTCGTCCGGCGCTACCCGCTGGCCGTGGGCAACCTCAACGGCGCCCCCGTCGCGCTGCGCTACCGGGCCAACCGCTTGGCGTTGCGCCAGGCCAGGCTGGTGGAGCGGAAGCGGATACACGACGACCGGCTCACGCCGTACGGGCAGCGCGAGGCGGGGCGGCGCGTGCACCGCTACGAGTCGCTGCTGAGCCAGGGGCGACAGATTCTCGCCTTCGACCCCGCGGGATCGGGCCGGGTCGCGGAGGTCTTCGGGAACCTGGCAACCGCGCGGCGGGTGTCGGTCGTGGTACCTGGCGTGGACACGGACCTCCTGACGTTCGAGCGGACCCGCCAGCCCTACCGGGCGCCGGTCGGCATGGCGCGTGCGCTGCACGCGGCCGAGCGGTCCGCGAGTCCCACGAGCCGGACCGCCGTGATCGCCTGGGCCGACTACACCAGCCCGGCCGGCATCGGCATCGACGCCGCGACCGGCGCGCGGGCCGAGGACGGCGCGCGGCGGCTGCGCGCCACGCTGGGCGGGCTGCCCAGGCAGTCGCGGGCCGAGGTCGCCCTGTTCTGTCACAGCTACGGCTCCGTGGTGTGCGGGGTCGCCGCCGACGACCTGCCGCGCACGGTCACCGACATCGCCGTCTCGGGCAGCCCCGGCATGCGCGCCGAGAACGTCGCTGACCTGGGCACATCCGCGCGCGTGTGGGCCGCGCGGGACTCCGACGACTGGATCGCCGACGTGCCCCATCTGGACATCGCCGGGTTCGGGCACGGGGCCGACCCGGTGGAGCCGGGCTTCGGCGCTCGCGTGCTGTCTGCTGACGGGGCGGCGGGACACGCGGGATACTTCGAACCGGGGACGACGAGCCTCGCCAACTTCGCCAGGGTCGGCGTCGGCGCGGTGACGTCGGTGAGCTGCGGGGGTGGTGACGCCTGCACCGCGGGCCTGATCTGACCGCGGCGGAAGACGAAGGAACGCCAAACAGAGGTTTGACGCGCGTAGCGCACCAAAGGGGGACGGGCGGGCGACCGCAACATACGATGAGCCATATGGGTGATGTGCTGGCCGGTTTTCACACGGTCTGGGAGTTCGACGCTGACTCCGTGCTCATCCGCTTCGAACGGGGGATTCGCACACCGAAGCTGCTCCAGGCGCTCGGTGAACGCCGCATCCCCTACGAGGCGTTGGCAGGAGTGGAGCTGACGCCCGGCAAGCGCGGCACGGTGGTGTTGCGCGCGGTGCCGAGGCCCGGCGCCGATCCGCTGATGGACGCGGCGGACGGGCAGCTCAAGGAGAACTACGACCCGTATCGGCTGGTGCTGCCCGCCGAGCGGGAGACGCTCGCCGAGTACTACGCGGACGAGATACGGGCCGCGCTGGGCCCGGACGCCAAGGCGCCGGCCGACACCCATCTGGTGGCGGCGCCCGCGCCACCGCTGGCCTTCAAGGCGTACGACGGGAAGGCGTCCTTCGACGGGTCGTCCGTGGTCTTCCGGTGGTTCTGGACGGGCGCGTCCTCCGCCAAGTGGAAGGCCGGTGACCAGCGGTTCCCGATCTCGGAGCTGACCGGGGTCGAGTGGCGGTCACCCGAGGTGTTCAACGGGCACCTGCGGCTGGTGGCGCGCGGCGCGGACGGGAGCGAACCGGGCGCCGCCGACCAGAACCCGGCCGCGGTCGTCTTCGGCATGGGATACGGCCTGGTGCATGACTCGCTGCCGTTCGCGGCGGCCGTCCTGGAGGCGGTGCGCGCCGCGTCCACCAGCAGCGGTGGCGGGCTGCACCCGCACGGCGCGCCGGTGCCGAGCCCGGTGGAGGCCCAGCAGGCCGCGGCCCGCCCCGACCCGGGGCACATCGCCGACCGCATCCGACACCTGGGCGACCTGCACCAGGCGGGGCTGCTGACGGACGACGAGTTCACGGCGAAGAAGGCGGAGCTCCTGGCGGAGCTGTGACGCACGGCCGCTGTGAGGCGCGGCGTGCTGTGAGGCGCGGGTGCTGTGAGGCGCGGCGTGCTGTGGTCGACGGCGCGCGCCGCCCCACGTCGAGCGGTGACCCGCTTCGGGCGCTGACCCGCGCCGGGCACTGCCCCGCATCGGGCGGTGGCCAGCGTCGGGCGCTGCCCCGCATCGGACGGTGCCCGGCGGCGCCGAGCAGCGGTGACCGGTGTGCGCGGCGCGTCTCGGCCGAGGGGGCCGGGCGCGCCGTGGCGTCGTCCCGCCGCGGGGCCCGCGCCCCGGCGGGCCGACCTCTCGGGCGTATCGGGCGTCACCGCACGTGGGGCCGCGCGACCCCGGGTGGTCAGGCCATACGCTGGGCACGTCATGTCCACCGCACACCCCTCTCCCGTACCGCCGTCCGGCGGTGACCCGCGCACGCCACTGGGGCAGCGAGCGCGTGCCGCGGCGCGTCGTGTGCTGCGCGACGTCGTGCACGATCTGACCACGCCCGCCGCACCACCGCCGGCGCCGCTCGCGCCCGGCGAACGACGCTGGCTGCGCCGGCTGCCCTACTTCCTCCTCGGTGTGCTCACGGCGATCCTGTTGCCGGTCACGGGGACGATGCTGACCAACGGCTACGGGCTGCATCCGGCGGCCTCCGGGGTGCTGGCCATCACGCAGGTCACGCCGCTGTTGCTGGCGGTGCGCCGGCCGCTCCAGGCGTGGTGGATCATCTTCCCGGCCGACGTGGTGGGCGGGTTCGCGCTACTGACGGTGCCCGACCAGGAACAGCCCTGGCCCTGGACGCCGATGGTGATCATCGGCTACCTGGCGCTGTCGCTCGCGTTGGGGCTGCGCGAGGGGCGGCGCACGCTGGTCACCGTCTGGCTGTTGAGCGGGGCGGTCGGCGCGCTGTTCGAGCTGATCTCGCAGGACCGCAGCGACGGCACCCCCGTGCTGCTGTTCGTGCTCGGCGGCATCGTGCTGCTGATCGGCGGCACGGTACGGGAGCGCCGCGACGCCCAGCGGCGACTGGCCGAGGTGGAGACGATCAGCGAGGCGGAGCGCGCCCGCCGCACGCTGCTTGAGGAGCGCGCGCGCATCGCCCGCGAACTGCACGACGTCGTGGCCCACCACATGTCGGTGATCACCGTGCAGGCGGACAGCGCTCCGTACCGCATCGAGGAGTTGCCGCCGCAGGCGCGCGAGGAGTTCGGCACCATCGCGGCGATGGCCCGCGAGTCGCTGACCGAGATGCGTCGGCTGCTCGGCGTGTTGCGCAGCGACGGCGCCGGCAACGATCCCGAGCGCATGCCGCAGCCGGGGCTGAGCCGGGTGCCGCAGCTCGTGGAGGCCACGTTGCGGGCCGGGGTGCCGGTGGAGTGGGAGATTCCGGAGGCGGTGAGCCGGCTCGGTCCGCTGCCGCAGGCCGTGGAGTTGTCGGCGTACCGGATCGTGCAGGAGGCGCTGGCCAACGTCGTACGGCACGCGCCGGGCGCCCCCACGCACGTGTCGCTGACCACGACCGGCAGTCATCTGGGCGTGCTGGTGATCAACTACGCGCCGCCCGAGCCGGCGTCTGTGCCGCTGGAGACCGCGGGCACCGGCCACGGGCTGGTGGGCATGCGCGAACGCGTGCGGCTCGTCGGCGGCACCGTGGACATCGGGCCGCTGCCCGACGGAGGTTTCCGCGTGGCGGCCCGGTTGCCGCTGGCGGCACACGGCGCGGGGGCGGAATCCGGGACGGACCGCCCGGCCGCGGGCCCCGAAGAGGTGGACATCCCGCGGACCCCCTCCCCGCCCGCCCCGGACGGCTAGTCTCCGCACGGGCCCCCGGCGGGGGCGCGCCCGGCAGAGCAGCCCGCGAGACGAAGGACCTCAGGAATACATGACCACCCGCGTGATCATCGTTGACGATCAGGCCATGGTGCGGGCGGGCTTCGCCGCGCTCCTCGCCACGCAGAGCGACATCGACGTCGTCGGCGAGGCCCCGGACGGGAAGCAGGGGGTCGAGGTCAGCCGGTCCACGCACCCCGATGTGGTGCTCATGGACGTCCGGATGCCCGAGATGGACGGGCTGGAGGCGGCCCGGCAACTCCTGTCGCCGCCGCCGGGCGTCGTGCACCGGCCCAAGGTGTTGATGTTGACCACGTTCGACGTGGACGACTACGTGTACGAGGCGCTGCGCGCGGGCGCCAGCGGCTTCCTCCTCAAGGACGCGCCACCGGCCGACCTCATCTCGGCGGTACGGATCGTCGCGCGGGGCGAGGCGCTGCTCGCGCCCTCGGTGACCCGCCGCCTGATCGCTGACTTCGCCCGGCAGCGCCCGACCCCGCGACGGGACCCCGCGCTGCGCCTCCAGGGGCTCACGCCTCGCGAGACGGAGGTCCTGGAGTTGATAGCCCGGGGCCTGTCGAACGCCGAGATCGCCTCGTCCCTCGTGCTGGCCGAGCAGACCGTGAAGAGCCACATCGGCAGGGTGCTGGCCAAGTTGGGGCTGCGCGACCGCGCGCAGGCCGTGATCTTCGCCTACGAGTCGGGCCTGGTCGCCCCCGGCGACGCCCCCTGACCTGGCCGGACGGCGGGATGGCGGGTGGCGGGACCTGGGCGGCGGAGTCCGGGCGGCGGAAGCCTGTGGCGGGCGGTTCGATCGGCCCGTCGCGTCCTCCGGTGCCGGGCCGGCCGCGTGGGCCGGCTCCGACCTGATCCCGCGTCCCGGCGCCGTACGGGCGGCCTCCGCACACCCTTTTCCTACTCCCCCGCGCCGGGCCCGGCGACCGGCCCCGTGCTCAGGTGTGCCCCGCTGACCTGGGTGTACGGGTGCGACCCCCTACCCCAGTAGCACCCGGCAATACCCCGGAGCCAACCGCGAGTTGGCTCCGGGGCATGAGGTGTCGCGACCCTTTTGCTTCCTACCTTCCCCTCGCCAGGCCGCCAGGACGGCGCGCGGCCACGGACGAGGGAAGTGAGCGGCGATGGTCCAGCGGGGGCAGCACGACGAGCGGGAGCGGTACGCGCGGGGCGCGGAGATGCTGGCCGCACCGGCCGAGGCACGGCCGGCCGCCGCCGCGGCGGCGGCCCCGTTGTCCACGGCTGGCTCCACTCTCGCCCCGCGCGCACGGCGCGGGCGGCGACGCCGCGCGGGGCGGGGCAGACGGACGCTGGTGGCGGTCGCGCTCGCGATCACCACCGTGACCGGCACCGCGGGCTGGGCCGTGGCGCACGAGCAGCCCGCCGTCACCGGCCCGCCACCGGGCGCTGCGGCCTGGCGCGCCGACGACTCGCTGGGCCGCCCGCTGCCCGACCCGGCGACCGCCTCGCCCACCGCCGTGGCCCGCTTCTTCGCCGGACTCACCAGCGCCGAGCAGCACACGCTGGCCCAGCGACACCCGCTGATCACCGGCAACCTGGACGGCGCCCCGATCACGCTGCGGTACGCGGCGAACGCGCGCGCCCTCGCGGTCGAGCGGGACCGCGAGTTGGCCCGCGCCCGGGACGGCGGGCTGACCTCGCAGGGCCGCGACCGGGCCCGTGACCGGGCCGAGCGCTATGCCGCGCTCCTGGCCGGTGACCGGCAGATCCTCACGTTCGACCCGCGCGACCGCGGCCAGGTCGCGGAGGTCTACGGGGACCTGACCCGGGCCCGCCGCGCGGCGGTCATCGTGCCGGGCTCGGACATCGACCTCGGCTCGTACGCCACCCCGACGGCTCCAGCCACGCCGCCCAGCGCGGCCACGACCACCGCCGACCGGGCAGACGCTGGCCCCGGCGACGGTGCGAGCACGCCGCCGGCCGATGCCGAGGCGGCTGCGACGCCGATCGGGATGGCCACGTCGCTGCGGTCCGAACTCGCGCGCCAGGCCCCGCACACCGGTACCGCCGTCATCTCCTGGACCGGTTACTCCACGCCGGTGGGCCTCGGCCTGGACGCGGCGACGGGCCGGCTCGCGCGGGCGGGCGCGCCCCGGCTCGACCGGTTCCTGGCGGGGCTGGCAGCCGCCGACGGCGCACCCGCCGCGCCGCCGACCGTGCTCTGCCACAGCTACGGCTCGGTGGTCTGCGGGCTCGCCGCGCACCACATCGGCCCCGACGCCTCCGACCTGGTCGTCCTGGGGAGCCCCGGCACCCGCGCGGACAGCGCGGCCGACCTGGGGACCGGCGCCAGGGTGTGGGCCGCCAAGGACGGCTCCGACTGGATCGGCAAGATCCCGCACGTCGAGTTGTTCGGCCTCGGCCACGGGGCCGACCCGGCAGGTGGCGGCTTCGGCGCCCGCCGGCTGTCCACGGCGCGCGTCGACGGCCACGCGGGGTACTTCGCGCCGAACACCGAGTCGGTGCGCAACTTCGCCCGTATCACGCTGGGCGACTTCGACGCGGTGCGCTGCGCGGTGGACTCCGACAGCACCGCCGCCGACGCTCGGGGGTGCGTCAGTGATCTGCTCTGAACGCGGAACGCCCACCGCGGCGGGACACGCGGGCACGGACCACGCGGGCACGAACGACCCCGGGGGGAGCGGCCCGGGCGCGCAGGACCCGCGTGCGGCGGGTCCGGGCTCGGAGGGCCCGGGCACGCAGGGCACGAACAAGGAGGAGCCAGGTGCGGAGGGTCGGAGCGCGGACGCGCCGGGTGCGGACGGGCCGAGTGCCGAGAGCCCGGGTACGGGCGGCTCCGGCCGCGTCCAGGCCGACGCGCGGCGGGACACCGGCGGGCCGTTGGCGCGGGCCCGCCGTGCCGCCCGCCGCATCGACGCCGGTACGCCGACCGACCGCGACCGGGCCGTCGACGGTCTGCGGGCGTTGGCGCTGCTGGCCGTCGTCCTCGGGCACTGGTTGCTGGGCGGGCTGACCCGCGGTGACGGCGGGGCGCTGGAGACCGCGAGCCCGCTGGCATCGATGGGCCAGCTCGCGCCGCTGAGCTGGGTCCTTCAGCTCCTGGGCCTGTTCTTCCTGGTGGGTGGGTACGCGTCCGTGCGCTCGTGGCGCCGGGCGGAGGCCCGTGGCGTGCGCACGGGCCAGTGGCTGTGGGCCCGGCTGGTGCGGTTGGGGCGGCCGGTGGGCGCGCTCGCGGTCGCCTGTGCGGTCCTGGTCGCCGAGCTCCACGCCGTGGGCGTGCCCGGCGAAACGCTGCGCACCGCCCTCACGCTGGTGGCACAACCCCTGTGGTTCCTGGCCGTCTACGCCGTCCTCACCGCGCTCACCCCGTACTGCGACCGCGCGGCGCGCCGCGCCGGAGCCTGGTCGGCGGTGCCGCTGCTGCTGTGCGTGGCCGCCGTTGACCTCCTGCGGTACGGGCCGTACGCGCAGTCCGTGCCCTCCGCGGTCGGGCTGCTCAACGTGCTGCCTGGCTGGCTGTTCGGCTACCAGCTCGGTGTGGCCTGGGGGCGCGGGCGGCTGGATCGGCGCGGGGCCTGGCTGCTGCTGGTCGGGGGCACGGCGCTGTTCGCGGTGCTGGTCGGCCGGTGCGGCTATCCGGCGAGCATGGTCGGCGTGCCGGGCGCCGACCGCACCAACTCGCACCCGCCGTCCCTGCTGGTGCTCGCGTTGGCCGCCGCGCAGTGCGGGGCCGCGATACTGCTGCGCGGGCCGCTGGCACGCCTGTTGCGACGTCCGCTGCTGTGGGCTCCGGTCGCGCTGATCAACCTCTCGGCGGTGACGGTGCTCTGCTGGCACCAGTGCGCGCCGCTGGTGCTCGCCGTGCCCGCGGCGTGGCTCGGTGAAGTGCCGGGCTTGGTGGCGGCGCCGGATTCGGTGGGTTGGCTGTTGCTGCGCGGTGCCTGGCTTCCGCTGTTCGCCGCCGTCCTGCTGGTCCTGGTGCGGTGGGCCCGCCAGTTCGAGCGGGGCCCGGCCGCCCAGGCCGCCGGGCCGGCGCGGCGGCCTGGCCCCGGGCGGGAGGCGAGGGACGCGCCCTCCACGCGGGAGGCCCCGCCGACGCCGCCAGCCCGGGCGGCTCAACCCGCCCGGGCGGCGCACCCCGCCCAGCCGACAGAGCCGGCGCACGGGACCGGAGGAACGCCTCCCTCGCGAACGCCGCTGCCGCCCCCGCGAACGGCGCTGCCGGCCCAGGCCAGACGGTCCGCGCCGCCCGAGCGGGAGGCGATACCGTGCCGGCCGCGCCGGCCGTAGTCCCGGTGCCGGCCGTCACCTCACCCAAGACCCGCACGACGCGCACGCCCATGCCCGAACGCCCATGCCCGAGCGCCCATGTCCGAACGTCGCTGCCCGAACACCGACCCCCGACCCGCGCCGCGTCCCGGCCCAGTTCCGGCCGGCCGCCTGCCAGGCCGTCCCCGGCCGGCTCCCCGTCAGGGGCCGTCGTGCCCCGCGAGCGCGCGGCCCCACCGGGGGGTGGCCCCTACTCCCGACCGACCGCCGTGAACGTCATGTCCGCGTAGCGACCGCCCGTGACCCGGCTGGCGATCGGCTCCAGGGCGGCGAGTTCGGCCGCGTCCAGGGTGAGGTCGGCGGCGGCGAGGTTCTCGTCCAGCCGGGAGCGCTTGCGGGTGCCCGGGATCGGGACCACCGCCAGGTCGTGCACCCGGGACCGCTGGTGCACCCAGGCCAGGGCGACCTGGGCGAGCGTCACCCCGCGCTCCTCGGCGATGCCGCGCACGGGCTCAAGGAGGGCGGCGTTGGCGGCGGCGTTGTCGCCGGTGAAGCGGGGCTGGGTGCGGCGCCAGTCGTCCTCGGCCAGTTCCTGGTCGGCGTGGACGAACGCGCCGGTGAGGAAGCCACGGCCGAGCGGCGAGTACGGCACGAAGGTGACACCGAGTTCGCGCGCCGCGGCCACCACGCCCTCCTCCACGTCGCGGCTGAACAGGGACCACTCGGACTGCACCGCGGCGATCGGGTGCACGCCGTGCGCGGCGCGCAGTTCGGTGCCGGAGACCTCGCTCAGCCCGAGGTGCTTGACCTTGCCCTCGGTGACGAGCTCGGCCATGGCACCCACGGTCTCCTCGATCGGCACGTCGATGTCGCGGCGGTGCATGTAGTAGAGATCCACGTGGTCCACGCCGAGCCGGCGCAGGCTGCCCTCGATGGACTGCCGGATGTAGTCGCGGTCGTTGCGGATCTCCTGGTACGACGGGTCGTCCTCGCGGCGTACGATCGCGAACTTGGTGGCCAGCGTGATCTCGTCACGGTGGGCCGTGACGAAGGGGGCGAGGAACTCCTCGTTGCGGCCGAAGCCGTAGATGTCGGCCGTGTCGAAGAGCGTGACGCCCCGTTCCAGGGCGTGCTCCAGGGTGGCTCGGGCCTCGGCCTCGTCGGTCGGGCCGTAGGCGTGGGACATGCCCATGCAGCCCAGCCCCTGCACGCCGACCAGGGGGCCGTCCGTGCCGAGGGTGACGGCCGCGATCTTCTCGTTGCTCATGGCGCTCAGGCCCTCTCCGACGCCCGCCGGGCGTCAGCGTAGATGTCGATCTTGTGGTCGAGGATCGCGAGGGTGCCCCGCAGTTCGGCGATGCGGCGCCGTACGTCCTCCCGGTGCGCGGTGAGCAGTTCCTCGCGTTCGGGGAAGGTGTGCTCGCCGGCGCGGACCAGTTCGGCGTAGCGGACCATGTCCGCGACCGGCATGCCGGTCAGCCGGAGCTTGCCGACCAGGTCGAGCCAGTTCAGGTCCCGGTTGCTGTACCGGCGCTGGCCGGTGTGTGACCGGTCCACGTGTGGCATCAGGCCGATCCGCTCGTACCAGCGCAGCGTGTGCGCGCTGAGCCCGGTCGCGGCGACGACCTCGCTGATCGTGTAGCGGTCCTGGCCGGTCGGCCGTGGATGTACCAGCGGCTGCGCACACGTCGTCACCGCGGCTGCGGGAGCCGTCGTGGCGTATGCGCTGTCCGTCACGGTCATGCCGTCCACCCTTCGCAGGTTGCCTGTCCCTCGCGGCGTCTTCAACGCTAGAGAGTTGGAGTGCACTCCAAGCAAGCGCCGATATTGCGAAGTCATTGCCCGCGGGCCGGTCGAGCACCCCGGCCTCCCCCGCCAGGCCGACCGAACCGGCCGGCCGAACCCGAACCGGTGGGTGGGCGGACGAGCGGGCGAGCGGGCCGGCGAGGGCGGGCCCTGTTCGTCGTGCGGCGGGGGCCGGGTCGTAGGCTCGCTGCCATGGAAAGCCTGCGGATCATCGATAACTGGCCGGTCCCCGCCGCGGCGGCGGCCGTCGTACGCGCCGATGGCACCGTGGTCGGGACGCACGGCCCGATCCGTGACCGCTTCCCGCTCGCGTCGGTCACCAAGCCGCTGGTGGCGCTCGCCGCGCTGGTCGCCGTCGAGGAGGGGGCGGTCGAGTTGGACGAGCCGGCCGGTCCGGCCGGGTCCACGGTGCGGCACCTGCTCGCGCACACCTCGGGGCTCGCCTTCGACGAGCACCGTACGATGGCCGGCCCCGGCGAGCGGCGCATCTACTCCAACGCGGGCTTCGAGGTGCTCGGCGAGCACATCGCGGCGGCCACCGACATCCCGTTCCCCGAGTACGTGCGGCAGGCGGTGTTCGAGCCGCTCGGCATGGCCGACAGCGAGTTGGCCGGCTCGCCGGCCAAGGACGCGGTCTCCACCGTGGCCGACCTGGTCGCCTTCGCCGCCGAGTTGCAACGCCCCCGCCTGGTCGCGCGGCAGACCCTCACCGACGCGACGTCCGTGGTCTTCCCGGGCCTCGGCGGCGTGCTGCCCGGTTACGGGAACCAGCGGCCGAACGACTGGGGCCTCGGCTTCGAGATCCGCGCGCACAAGTCGCCGCACTGGACGGGCTCCGCCTCATCGCCCGCCACGTTCGGCCACTTCGGGCAGGCCGGCACGTTCCTGTGGGTGGACCCGGCGGCCGGCGCGGCCTGTGTGGCGCTGACGAACCGGGCCTTCGGCCCGTGGGCCATCGAGGCGTGGCCGGTCCTCACCGACGCGGTGCTCGCCGAGTTGGCACGGGCCTGACGCCACGCGCTCACGTACGGGCCGGTGACGGCCGCCGCCCCAGGAGGGCGCGCCGCCACCGGCCCCGGGCCCGGCCCCCGGCGCGTCAACCGTCCGGCATGCCGACACGCCCGCGCCCGACGCCCCGCCACCCCACCGCACGCGACGACCGGCCGCACGCGAAGCGCCGGCGCGCAACGCCCCAGCACACGAACCCCAGCAGGCGAGCCCCAGCACGCGAGCACCGGCAGGCGCCGCCACCACCGCGGCCGTACCCGCCGGCGCTAGAAGCCGTAGTCGGGCTCCGCGTGCATCTCCCAGACCAGGAACTCCGTCTCGCCCACCGCCGTGCCCCGCAGCCCGGGCCGCTCGAACAGGCGCGCGGCGTCCCCCGGGCCCAGCGTCTCGCCCGCCAGCCGCAGGCCGCCGCGCACCACGTGGACGTAGATGGCCGGCGCGTCGGGCAACTCGGTGTGCGCGCCGTCCGCGAGCCGGCGCGGGTGCAGCACGGCCTCGGTGCGCTCCAGCGCGTACGGGGTCGCGTCGGCGATGCCCCGTACCACCTCGTACTCGGGTTCGCCGCCCCAGGCCGCGGGCGTCAGCCACATCTGCACGAACCGCAGCGGCCGGCTGCCCTCGTTGCGCTCGCTGTGCCGTACGCCGCTGCCGGCGCTCAGTCGCTGCACGTCGCCGGGGCGGACAACCGTCCGGTGCCCGGTGGAGTCCTCGTGGGTGAGTTCTCCCTCGATCACCCAGGTGACGATCTCCAGGTCGCGGTGTGGGTGCTCGTCGAACCCGGCGCCGGGCGCGAGGTGTTCCTCGTTGCACGCCGCCAGCAGTCCGAACCGCACGTTGTCCGGGTCGTAGAAACCCGAGAAGGAGAAGGCATGCCAGGTCTCGACACCCGGTTCGGCTCCGCCCCGGTAGCGCTCGTCAGCCCGTTGCACCCACGTCATCGGCCCACGGTAGCCCCTGCGCGGACCCCGTGCCCCCGCGCACCCCACCCGATAAGGCAGGCTTGTCTCCGTGCCTGAACCCGCATCCGCTACTCCGCACCCGCATCCCGCAACGCTCCGCCGATTGGAGAAGTCGTCCGGCAAGCTCGCGGCGGTCGCCATCGCCCGCATGGACGAGCAACTCCCGTGGTATCGGGCGATGCCACCCGAGAACCGCTCCTGGATCGGCCTGGTCGCCCAGGCCGGTATCGCGGCGTTCACGGAGTGGTTCCGGCATCCCGAGACGCCGCAGGCCATCAGCACCGACGTGTTCGGCACCGCGCCCAGGGAGCTGACCCGGGCGATCACGCTGCGGCAGACCGTGGAGATGGTCCGTACGACCATCGAGGTCATGGAGTCGGCCATCGACGAGGTGGCGGCGCCCGGCGACGAGTCGGTGCTGCGCGAGGCGGTCCTGGTCTACGCGCGGGAGATCGCGTTCGCGACGGCCCAGGTGTACGCGCAGGCCGCCGAGGCCCGGGGCGCCTGGGACGCCCGGCTCGAATCGCTGGTGGTCAACGCGGTGCTCTCCGGCGAGGCGGACGAGGGCGCCCTCTCGCGGGCCGCGGCGCTCGGCTGGACCTCGCCCGAGTCGGTGTGCGTGGTGCTCGGCACGGCCCCCAGCGGCAACAGCGAGTTGACGGTGGAGGCCATCCGGCGCGCCGCCCGACACGCCAAGGTGCAGGTGCTGACCGGGGTGCTCGGCGAGCGGCTGGTGGTCATCGCGGGCGGTTCCGACAATCCGCTCCAGACTGCGAAGGCCCTCATCGGCCCGTTCGCGCCCGGTCCCGTGGTCGCCGGCCCGGTGGTGGGCGACCTGGTGTCGGCGACCCGTTCGGCCGGGGCGGCGGCGGCCGGCCTGAAGGCGAGCGCGGCCTGGCCGGACGCTCCGCGACCGGTTCTCGCGGACGATCTCCTGCCCGAACGAGCGATGGCGGGCGACCCTGCCGCTCGTGAACAGCTAGTGGAGGAGATCTACAGACCGTTGAGCGAGGCGGGCTCGGCGCTCCTGGAAACGCTGAGCGTGTACCTGGAGCAGGCGAGCAGCCTGGAGGGCGCCGCCCGGATGTTGTTCGTGCACCCCAACACCGTGCGCTACCGGCTGCGACGTGTGACCGACGTCACCGGATGGTCGCCGTCTGACGTGCGGTCGGCGTTCACGCTGCGTATCGCGCTCATCCTGGGGCGGCTGACCGACGCCGGAACGTGAGTCCAGGGTTTTGTCCAAGCCCCACAATTCCCCACACGGTTCTTCGTCCCTGTCCCCACGGGCGTTCGGGACCCCGCACAAGAGAGAGTGTGAGAGTGCTCGTACTCGTCGCTCCCGGCCAAGGCGCTCAGACGCCCGGCTTCCTCACCCCCTGGCTCGAACTTCCCGGCGTTGAGGACCAGCTTCGCGCCTGGTCCACCGTCCTCGACCTCGACCTCGTCCACTACGGGACGAAGGCCGACGAGGACGAGATCCGGGACACCGCCGTGGCGCAGCCGCTGCTCGTGGCCGCCGCGCTGGTCTCGGCCCAGCAGCTCTTCCCGACCGCGGAGGACTTCTCCGCGAAGGTGGGCGTGGCGGCCGGGCACAGCGTCGGCGAGGTGACCGCGGCGGCGCTGACCGGCGTGCTGTCGACCGTGGACGCGCTGCGCCTGGTGCGCAAGCGCGGCCTGGCGATGGCCGAGGCCGCGGCGGTGACCGAGACCGGCATGGCCGCCCTGCTCGGCGGCGACCAGGACGTGGTCCTGCCGCACCTGGAGAAGCTGGGCCTGACGCCGGCGAACGTGAACGGCGCGGGCCAGATCGTGGCCGCCGGCACCGCCGAGCAGCTCGCCGCGCTCGCCGCGGACAAGCCGGAGGGCACCCGCAAGGTCGTGCCCCTCAAGGTGGCCGGCGCCTTCCACACCCGGCACATGGCGCCCGCCGTCGACGCCCTGGCGGCTGCCGCGACCCAGCTCGTGCCCGCCGACCCGCACACCCGATACGTGTCCAACAAGGACGGCCAGCTCGTCGCCGATGGCAAGGACGTCATCGACCGACTGGTCGGACAGGTCGCCAGCCCCGTGCGCTGGGACCTGTGCATGGAGACCTTCAGCGCACTCGGCGCCACCGCCCTCATCGAGGTGGCGCCCGGCGGAGCCCTGACCGGGCTGGCCAAGCGCGCGCTGCCCGGCGTGCGGCACGTGGCGCTGAAGAAGCCGGACCACCTCGAAGCGGCCCGCACGCTGATCGCCGAGCACGCTGTCCCGGCCGAATAGGAGTCCTCAGAGCATGACGTCGAAGATCAAGCCCGCCAAGGGCTCCCCGTACGCGCGCATTCTCGGCGTCGGCGGCTACCGCCCGACCCGGGTGGTGCCGAACGAGGAGATCCTCAAGCACATCGACTCGTCGGACGAGTGGATTCGTTCGCGCTCCGGCATCGCCACCCGGCACTGGGCCGGCCCGGAGGAGACCGTCGCCGCCATGTCCGTGGAGGCCGGCGGCAAGGCGATCGCCGACGCCGGAATAACCCCGGACCAGATCGGCGCCGTGATCGTCTCGACGGTCTCGCACTTCAAGCAGACCCCGGCCATCGCCACCGAGATCGCGCACCGCCTGGGCACCGGCAAGCCCGCCGCGTTCGACATCTCCGCCGGCTGCGCCGGTTTCGGGTACGGCCTGACGCTGGCCAAGGGCCTGGTCGTCGAGGGCAGCGCGGAGTACGTGCTGGTCCTCGGCGTGGAGCGGCTGTCCGACCTGACGGACCTGACGGACCGCGCGACGGCGTTCCTGTTCGGCGACGGCGCCGGCGCCGTGGTGGTCGGCCCGGCGAAGGAGCCCGGCATCGGCCCCACGGTGTGGGGCTCGGAGGGTGACAAGTCGAACACCATCATGCAGACCGAGTCGTGGGAGGTCTTCAAGGACGCCCAGGGCCGCGACGAGGTCCGCTACCCGGCCATCACCCAGGAGGGCCAGGCGGTCTTCCGTTGGGCCGTCTACGAGATGGCCAAGGTCGCCCAGCAGGCCCTGGACCAGGCCGGCGTGCAGGCCGAGGACCTCGACGTCTTCATCCCGCACCAGGCCAACATGCGCATCATCGACTCGATGATCAAGACTCTCAAGCTGCCGGAGCACGTCACGGTCGCCCGCGACGTGGAGTCCACCGGCAACACCTCGGCAGCCTCCATCCCGCTCGCCATGGAGCGGCTGTTGGCCACCGGCCAGGCGAAGAGCGGCGACACCGCTCTCGTCATCGGCTTCGGGGCGGGTCTCGTCTACGCCGCCACGGTCGTTACCCTCCCCTAGGTCCGTACGATCGACCCGCGGATCCACCGCTTCACCGCAGCCCGGAACCCTCGGGGCTGCACACCTCATCGCACAACATCGAAGGAGAGCGCCAACATGGCCGCCACTCAGGAAGAGATCGTCGCCGGTCTCGCAGAGATCGTGAACGAGATCGCCGGTATCCCGGCCGAGGACGTCCAGGTGGACAAGTCCTTCACCGACGACCTGGACGTCGACTCGCTGTCCATGGTCGAGGTCGTCGTCGCCGCCGAAGAGCGCTTCGACGTCAAGATCCCGGACGACGACGTCAAGAACCTCAAGACCGTCGGCGACGCGACGAACTACATCCTCAAGCACCAGTCCTGAGGCACCGCCTGTCGCCACCCGAGCGGTGGCGCATTCCGCACCTCTACCCGTGGAGAAAGAATTCCTGTGAACGCGACCAATCGCACGGTGGTCGTCACCGGTATCGGCGCAACCACACCGCTGGGTGGCGACAGCGCGTCATTCTGGGAGGGTCTGCTCGCCGGACGCTCCGGCGTCAGCCCCCTCACGCAGGACTGGGCGGCCGAGCTGCCCGTCCAGATCGCGGCGCAGATCGCCGTGGACCCCGGTGAGTCCATCCCCCGGCCGCAGGCCAGGAAGCTCGACCGGTCGGCGCAGTTCGCGCTGATCGCGGCCCGCGAGGCGTGGGCGGACGCCGGGTACACCGGCAAGGCCGGGGCCGAGGCGGCCGTCAACCCCGACCGGCTCGGCGCGGTCATCGCGTCCGGCATCGGCGGGGTGACCACCCTGCTCGGCCAGTACGACATCCTGCGGGAGCAGGGCGTGCGGAAGGTCTCCCCGCACACCGTGCCCATGCTCATGCCGAACAGCCCGGCGGCCAACGTCGGACTCGAGGTCAACGCGCAGGCCGGCGTGCACACCCCGGTGAGCGCGTGCGCCTCCGGCGCCGAGGCCATCGGCTACGCCATCGAGATGATCCGCAGCGGGCGCGCCGACGTCGTCGTCGCGGGCGGCACCGAGGCGGCCATCCACCCGCTGCCCATCGCCGCCTTCGGCAACATGATGGCGATGACCAAGAACAACGAGGACCCCGAGGGTGCCTCGCGCCCCTACGACACGGGCCGCGACGGCTTCGTGCTCGGCGAGGGCGCCGGCGTCGTGGTCCTGGAGTCGGCCGAGCACGCCGCGCAGCGCGGCGCCACGGTCTACTGCGAGGCCGTCGGGCAGGGCCTGTCCGCCGACAGCCACCACATCGCGCAGCCCGAGCCCTCCGGCAGCGGCATCGCCAACGCCCTGCAGAACCTGCTCGACGGCACCGACCTCGCCCCCGCCACGATCACGCACATCAACGCGCACGCCACCTCCACGCCGCTGGGCGACGTGGCGGAGCTCAAGGCGCTGCGCAAGGTGTTCGGCGACGACGTCGACCACATGGCCGTCTCGGCGACCAAGTCGATGACCGGCCACCTGCTCGGCGGCGCGGGTGGCATCGAGACCGTCGCGACGGTACTGGCGCTCAAGCACCGGACCGCCCCGCCGACGATCAACATCTCCGAGCTCGACCCGGAGGTGGACGGGGACATCGTGCGCGACGAGCCGCGCGCGCTGCCCGAGGGCACCATCGCGGCGCTGAACAACTCGTTCGGCTTCGGCGGCCACAACGTGGCGCTCGCCTTCCGTACGGTCTGACCCCGCAGCCGCCCCGCCCGACCACAACGGCCCCAGCCGACGGCGACCCCGCGGCAACGGCCCTGAGTGACGGCGGCGGCTCCGCTCGACGGCGTACGCCGAAGCGCCCGTCCGGTCTCGACGACTGGACGGGCGCTTCGGCGTTTCGGCGTTTCGGGCAGGTGACACGCGGCGAGCGGCCCACGGACGGTGTCCGCGGCGTACGGCGGGGGGCAGGTGCCCGGGCGGCCCGTGGCGCGCGCCCGCACAGCGCGACGCCACGCCCGCCTGGTCGGCCCGTGCCGCGGAACGCGTCGGCTCAGACGACCTGGTGCAGCCAGCGCACCGGGGCGCCCTCGCCGGCGTACCGGAACGGCTCAAGCTCGTCGTCCCACGGCTTGCCCAGCAGTCGGGTGAGTTCCGCGGCGAGTTCGCTCTCGCCGCGCGAGGCGCGGCCGAGTGCGGCGCGCAGCCGGTCCTCGGGGATCAGGATGTCGCCGTGCATGCCGGTGACGGCGTGGAAGATGCCCAGCTCCGGCGTGGAGCTGTAGCGCTCGCCCTCGGCCGTGGCGCACGGCTCGGCGGTCACCTCGAAGCGCAGCAGGTGCCAACCGCGCAGTGCGGAGGCGAGCTTGGACGCGGTGCCGGCCTGGCCCTGCCAGGAGAACTCGGCGCGCCAGGTGCCGGGCGCGGCGGGCTGTCTGATCCAGTCCAGGGTGACGCGCACGCCGAGCACGCCCGCGATGGCCCATTCGACGTGCGGGCACAGCGCGCGCGGGGCGGAGTGAACGTACAGAACTCCACGTGTCGTCACCGGGACCTCCAGTGCGGTTCGAGGTTCGCCTTCCCCAGCGGCCTCGCGTTCCGTACCGGCCTGAGCCCAGGACAGCAGCCATTCTGCCCCAATGATCACACCCGCACCAGCCCCCGAGGCTACCTGCAGTAAACACTACTGGGGGTAATTCTCTCGAAATGGGACAGGAAATGACGCGATGTAATCTGCCAGCACGGAAACGCATGCTCCCACGGTTGGCGCCCACCTCACACGGGCAAAGCTACCGCGCAGCGACACCGGGGGGATGACGTACCGTCGGTCTCGGATACATATCATTGCGCGGCCCGAGAGGGGAACAGCGGTGCGGGATCACGCTCAGTCAACTCGTCTGCGGCGCTCCACCGCAGCTACCGCCCTGCTGGCGTGCGCGGCGCTGCTCGCGGGGTGTACGAGCGACTCCGGCGAGGCCGGCGCCAAGAGCGCCCGGTCCGGGGCCAACCGACCCGCCGCGAAACCCACTCCGACGTGGGACCCCCGACCGAGTTCGATCGCCTCGGTCGGTGACTCGATCAGCCGCGGCTTCGACGCCTGTTCGGTGCTCTCCGACTGCCCGGAGGCGTCCTGGTCCACCGGCATGGACGTGGACAGCCTGGCCCGGCAACTGCTGCCGAACCCGCAGCGGCGCACCTGGAACTACGCCAAGACGGGCGCGGTGATGGCGGACCTGCCGGCCCAGATCAGCGCCGCCACGGCCAAGCGGCCCGAGTTGGTCACCGTGCTGATCGGCGCCAACGACGCCTGCCAGGACACGGTCGCCCAGATGACGCCGGTGGCCGACTTCCGGGCCGACTTCGCCGCCTCGCTGAGCACGCTGCGCCGCGCGCTGCCCAAGACGCAGGTGTACGTGGCGAGCGTGCCCGACCTCAAGCGGCTGTGGTCCGAGGGCCGCAAGGACGCGGTCCGGCGCCAGGTGTGGAAGCTGGGCATCTGCCCCTCGATGCTGCGCGACGCGCAGTCCACCCACGAACGGGCCAACGAGCGGCGCGACCAGGTACACCAACGGGTGCGGGACTACAACCAGGTGCTGCGCGAGGAGTGCGCCAAGGTCATGCTCTGCCGCTACGACAAGGCGGTGCACGACTACCGCTTCACGAGTGACGAGCTGAGCAAGTGGGACTGGTTCCACCCCAGCAAGGAGGGCCAGCAGAAGCTGGCCGCCCTGGCCTACACCGAGATCACCCGCCGCGACGGCAGCGCCTAGCCCGGCCCCGGGGCCGCCCCGAACCACCCCAGCGGGCGTACGTCACAGGGGAGTTGCTCCGCTCCCCCAGCTCCGCCCCGAGCGCGGACGCCCCACGTCCGAGCACGGTCACCCCGACGAGGGCGGACGCCCCAACGAGCACGGTCACCCCGACGAAGGCGGGCGCGCCACCCGTACCGGGTCAGCGCGGGGCGCGGCAGGGTCAGCCGTACGGGTCACGTCGTGTGGCCCGAACGCGCCGCGCGACTCAGCCGTACGGGGTGGGCCCGCCGGGGCCGTGCGGCGCGCCCGTACCGGCACCGCCCGTACCGGCACCGCCCGTGCCCGCCGTGGCCTCGCCCGGGGCCGGTCCGTCCTCGGAGGTCGGTTCGCCGAGCAGGTCGCGGGCGAGCAGCGTCGCCCCGGCCACGGCGCCCGGCATCACGATCACGGCGGCCAGCGGCACCAGGAAGAGCAGGGTCAGCGGCACGCCGAAGCCGAGGACGAGCAGCTTGCGGGAGCGCAGCAGCCGCAGCCGTTCGGCGAGCGGGACCCGACGGCGGGCGAGGGCGACGGCGGCCAGTTCCTCGGTGAGGAAGAAGCCGGTGACGCAGAAGCCGATGGCGGGGATCGCGGTCTGCCCGATCACGGGCAGGAAGCCCGCGGCGAACAGCACCGTGCCCCACAGCGCGACGCGCACGAGAACGGCCGTGCTCTCCCGCGCGGAGATGAGCAGTTCGCGCCAGAGCGGCAGCCCCGACGAGGGGACGTGGCCGTCGATGGCCAGGTCCACGCGTTCGGAGAGCGACTCGTAGAACGGCTGGCCCACCAGGAGCGTGACGGCGGTGAAGGTGATCAGCGCGAGGAGCAGGCAGCCGCCGAAGAACAACACGGCCAGCGCGCCGCGGAAGAGGCCGAGCCAGGGCGTGCCCCAGTCGTCGGCGAAGGGCGTCAGCCAGGCGATGACGTCGTCGGTCCACCAGCCGAGCGCGATCAGCGCGGCGACGTACCCCACCAGGGTGATCAGGGCCGGCACCATGCCCAGCCCCCACGAGCGGGGGTGGCGGGCCACCCAACGCTGACCCTTCATCAGATAGCCCAAGCCGGCCGCCAGATCTCGCATGGGCGCAGCTTAGGCGGTGGCCGGTCGGTTGATCGTCGGGGGCCCTGGAACCCCGCGCCCGCCGGGGCCGTGGCGTCAGTGGACCGCGAGCGACACCTCGATGTTGCCGCGGGTGGCCCGGGAGTACGGGCAGACCTGGTGGGCCTTCTCCACCAGGTCCCGGGCGGCGTCGGCGGTCACGTTCGGGATGTGGGCCGAGATCTCGACGGTGAGGCCGAAGCCGCCGTCGGGCGTCTTGCCGAGGCCGACCCTGGCGGTGACGGTCGAGCCGGAGACGTCCGCCTTCTCGCGCCGGGCGACGACGCCCAGCGCGCTCTGGAAGCAGGCGCTGTAGCCGGCGGCGAAGAGTTGCTCCGGGTTGGTGCCCGCGCCGCTGCCGCCCATCTCGCGCGGCGGGTTGACGGTGACCTCGAGCTTGCCGTCGTCGGTGGCCACGCGGCCGTCACGGCCGTTCTCCGCGGTGGCGACGGCGGTGTACGCGACCTCGACGGGTTGGACGGACATGGGTGCTCCTCCTGGGGGGCGTCACGGCGCACGCCGCGACGGGGGGGGTCGTACGGGGCCGAGCGCCTGCCCGGGCGGTGGGCCCGGGCAGGCGAGCGGGGGTCAGTCGCCGAGGCTGACGATCATCTTGCCGACGTTCTCGCCGCGCAGCATCCCGAGGAAGGCGTCCACGGCGTTCTCGATGCCGGGCACCACGGTTTCGCGGTGGCGCAGGCTTCCGTCGCGCAGCCAGCCGCCGACCTCGTTCAGGAACTGGGGGCGCAGGTCGAAGTGGTCCGAGACGAGCAGGCCCTGGATGCGCAGCCGCTTGCCGACGATCAACGGCAGGTTGTGCGGGGCCGGGCTCGGCTCGGTGGCGTTGTACTGCGCGATCATGCCGCAGGCGGCGACCCGGCCGTGTACGTGGAGGGAGTCGATGGCCGCGGCCAGGTGGTCCCCGCCGACGTTGTCGAAGTAGACGTCGATGCCGTCGGGGGCCGCCTCCCTGAGCTGCTCGGCGACCGGGCCGTTCTTGTAGTTGAAGGCCGCGTCGAAGCCGTACTCGTCGAGAAGGAGTCGCACCTTCTCGTCCGAGCCGGCGCTGCCGATGACCCGCGAGGCTCCCTTGAGCCGGGCGATCTGGCCGACCTGGCTGCCGACCGCGCCCGCGGCGCCGGAGACGAAGACCGCGTCGCCCTCCTGGAACGCGGCGGAGCGCAGCAGGCCGGCGTAGGCGGTGAGGCCGGTCATGCCGAGCACGCCGAGGTAGGCGGAGAGCGGGGCGGCGTCCGGGTTGACCGCGCCGGTGTCCTTGGCCGCGACCAACGCGTACTCGCGCCAGCCCAGGCGATGCGTGACGTGGTCGCCGGGCCGATACTCGGGGGTGTCGGGGCCGACGGCGACGACGACGCCGACCGCGCCGCCGTCCATCGGCTCGTCCAGCGCGAAGGGCGGCACGTACGACTTGACGTCGTTCATACGGCCGCGCATGTAGGGGTCGACCGACATGTGCGTGTTGCGCACCAGGATCTCGCCCGGTCCCGGCTCGTCGATCGGGATCTCGCGGAGTGCGAAGTCGTCCGGCGTGGGCCAGCCCTTCGGGCGGGCGACGAGGTGCCAGGCGCGGCTGGTCGCGGGGAGGCCGGTCGGGTGGGTGACGGACATGCGGCGGAACCTCCAGTTATTTCAGGTGGTGAAACAACCATGCACATCGATATTTCATGATGTCAAGCAACGCGGTACCCTGACTCGTATGGCCCCACGCATCGACCCCCTCACCTTCGAGGTCATCGAGCTCATCGGCACCGTCGTAGCGCGCTACCACGAGGAATACGAGCACGCGGCGGCCCAGCACGCGCTGACCGGCGCGCAGGCCAGGGTGCTCGGGCTGCTCGCGCGTGAGCCGATGCCGATGCGCCGGATCGCGCAGCAGCTCAAGTGCGAGCCGTCGAACGTCACCGGCATCGTGGACCGCCTCGAAGGCCGGGGCCTGGTCGAGCGCCGCCCCGACCCGACCGACCGTCGGGTCAAGCTCGCCGCCACCACCGAGTCGGGCATGGAGACCGCGGTCCGGTTGCGCGGCTCGCTCGACTTCGCGCGAGAGCCCCTGGCCGGCCTCTCGCACCAGGAACGCATGGTGCTACGTGATCTTCTGCAACGGATGCTGGAGATCACCCCGGAAGAGCCCGCTGAATAGTTAGGTTCGGACCATGAGCGATCAGACCACACGCCACTCCGTTGACTTCTACTTCGACCCGGCCTGCCCCTTCGCCTGGATCACCTCCCGCTGGATCCTGGAGGTCGAGCAGCACCGCGACCTTGACCTGCGCTTTCGCGTCATGAGCCTGTCCGTGCTCAACGAGGGGCGGGACGACATACCCGAGCGCTACAAGGAGTCCCTCGCGCGCAACTGGGGCCCGGTCCGGGTCTGCATAGCCGCGGCGCAGCAGCACGGCGAGGGGGTGCTGCGCGAGCTGTACACGGCGCTGGGCACCCGCATCCACAACGAGGGCCGCCAGGTGGACCGGAAGCTGATCGAGGAGGCGCTGGCGGAAGCCGGCCTGCCGACGGAGCTGGCGGACGCCGCGGACTCCACCGCGTACGACGAGGCGCTGCGCAAGAGCCACCACGAGGGCATGGACCCGGTGGGTCAGGAGGTGGGCACGCCGACCCTGCACATCGACGGCGTCGCCTTCTTCGGTCCCGTGCTGACCGCCATCCCCCGTGGCGAGGAGGCCCTGCGGGTCTTCGACGGGGCCCGACTGCTGGCCGGCTACCCGAAGTTCTTCGAGCTGAAGCGCTCCCGCACCGGGGAGCTGGACTTCTCCTGAGACCGCCGCGCGGGGCGGTGGCGCAGCGGCGATCCAGCCACCACGCCACCGCCCCGCGCGCCGTATCCCTACCTCGCCGGCCTGCGTGCCGTATCCCTACCTCGCCGGCCCGCTGCCCGCGCCGCGCCCCAACGCCGGCGCGGGCGACGGCAGTTCGCCGTCGCCCGCCCTGCTCCCGGCTCCCCGCGGGGGCGAACTCGCTCGCGCGGCGGCGCGGGTGGCGACCGGTTGGCCGTGGCCGCCGCGGTCGCGATCCGCGCGGGGGGTGGCGTCCCACCGCCGCGCGGCACCGGGCCACCTCGGCCACGGTCGCGGCGAGCGCGCCCGCGTCGGGCCGCTCGCCGCCGTGTTCGACGGCGCGGCGGACCGCTTCCGGCCGCGTCGCGCCGACCGTTTCCGGCGCGGGTCTGTCGCCGGTCCGTCGCATGTCTGTCGCAGGGCGCGTCGTTGCGCTCGGCTGCTGAGCCTGTGGGTTTCGTTCGGGCCGCGTTCTCGACCGAGTGGCTTCCGCGGCCCGATCGCACGGCACTCGCTGCGGTCATGCGCGCCGGGGATGCCCGCCGGCGCGTGGGACAACGCTGGCCGCGACCGCAGCCCGCTCTCGTTCGCCGGGCCCGCAGGCCCGGCCCCCGCACGCCGCTGACGCCCGCCGACTCCCCACCGGTGGCGTCCTGTCGCGTGCGGCGTGCGTACCGCGTACCTCATCTCGCGCCTGCCGCGGCCGGCAGGCCGCGGGTCCGACACCGCAACGGCGGGCCGACGGCGGGGCGGTCGGCGACCGGAGCGTGCCGGTCCGGCTCCTTGCCGTGGCCGCTCGTCAGCCGGGGATGCCGACGGCGGTACGGGCCTTGTCCATCTCCTCCACCAACGCGGCGACGTCGGCGGCCTCGGTGCGGTAGCTCGTGATGCACAGCCGCAGCGCGGCGCGGCCGGAGAGGCGCACCGGACTGATCCACGCCTGCCCGCGCTCGACCACCTTGTCCGCGACGGCCGAGTGCCAGGCCCAGCTCTCCGCCGGGCTCAACCGCGCGTCGACCGCCGGGTCCACGACGCACACCAGGGGCAGCGGCGTGTCGTTGATGCGGTGCCAGCCGCTCTCCTTGGCGCGGACGGCGAGCAACCGGCCGAGCGCGGTGTCGCGTTCGACCTGGGTGGCGTAACCGTCCTGCCCGGTCACGGCCAGCCCGAGGAAGACCTTGAGGCCGATCAGCCGGCGCGACCACTGCACGCTGTTCGTGTAGGGGTCGCTGCCCACGGTGTCCGCGGGCATGTACGAGGTGCTGACCCGGAAGCTCTCCGCGACCGCCTGTGGGTGCTTGCTCAGGAACATGCCGGCGCCCATCGGCGCGGACATCCACTTGTGCGCGTCCACGGTGACGCTGTCCGCCTGCTCGATTCCGGCCAGCATGGGGCGCAGTTCGTCGGAGAAGGCGACCGTGCCCGCCCAGGCCGCGTCGACGTGCAGGTGCGTGTTCCACTCGGCGGCGCACGCGGCCAGCTCGGGCAGCGGGTCGAGGGCGCCGCCGCCGGTGGTGCCCGACGTGCCGACGAGCAGGAACGGCCGCATGCCGGCCGCGACGTCGGCCGCGTGCAGCCGGCGGAGTTCGTCGATGTCCATCCGGTAGCTGTCGTCGACCGGGACCAGTCGCACCGCGTCCCGGCCGAGGCCGGTCATGTGCGCGATCTTCAGCCAGGCCAGATGGCTTTCGGCCGAGGCGTACAGCACCGGCTGGCCGGGAATGGCCGCCAGGCCGCGGTCGGCGTACTCCGGGAAGTGTCGGGTGAGCGCGATGAGCACCGCGCTCAGGTTGGCCTCGGCGCCCCCGGTGGTGAACGAACCGGCCACCGGCGACGGCAGGCCGAGCCGGTTGGCCAGGAAGCGCAGCACGTGCTGTTCGATCTCGACCGCCGCCGGCGCGTGGCTGTACGCGGCGAGCTGCGGGTTGAACGCCGCGGTGAGCAACTCGCCCGCGACGCCCCACCAGTGGGGGGTCGGGTTGAACAGCCCGAAGTAGCGGGGGTGGGTGGTGTGGACGCCCCACTGCGTCAGCCCCGTGGCGACGTCGGCCAGCACCGACTCGGCGGAGTGGGGCGTGGAGAAGTCGTACTCGCCCACCCACTTGCGGATCTGGTCGCCGTCGAACGACACGGGCGCCACGGGCCCGTCGGCCACCCCGTCCGCGTGCTTGCGCACCAGGGTGACGGTGGTCTCCAGTAACTCGTCCACCTGCTCCGGCCCGATGTCCAGGGGGCTCGGCCTGCGGAGCCAGGACTCCATTAGGTCGGCAGAAATAAGATCACTCATCATCGCCTATCTCGTCTTGAGAGTGCGCGAATCGCGCGGAAAGTGGCACGGGATATTCCCCGGCACCGAAAATGTACAACCAATAACGGCCGCTGCCAAGAGGTGGTTTTCAAAAGGGGTGCCGCATCCGACACTCCCGACATCTCTATGCCGCCGCGGGGTTCAGGAGAATTTACTCGGCCCAGCACTTGAAATGACGAGAAGCGGGGTAGGTACCCTGTGACCCTCATCGGTCGAATGCGGCAGAAGGAGTGGCGCATTCATCCAGCTCAAGTCCCCTGCATTTTCGACCCAGGCACCGCGGTTGCTGACACGGCGAAAGGGAGCACAGTGGAGCAGGCCAAGATCACCGACATCGCACAGGACCGGTCCGAGGCGAAAATAACCCTCATCGGCGTTCCGACCAAGCCGAGCGTGACTGGTCAGATATTGCGAGCCCTCGCTGTTTCCGGGCTCGTCGTTGGCACGATTTCCCAAAGCACGAACCGATCGGCCGACGATCGTATCGATATCACCTTCACCGTCCCGAACAAGTTGGGCTGGCGGGCGATGACGCAGTTGATGAATCTGCGTACCGCCTTCGACTTCGACGACGTTCTCTTCGACGACCACATCGGCAGGGTGCTGCTGCGCGGATTCGGTATGCGGGCGGACCCCGGCGTGCTCGCCAAGTTCTGCGAGACGCTGGCACGTCACCGGATCAGCATCGATCTGATCACCACCTCGGAGCTCCAGATCTCGGCGGTCTGCCACGATTCCCGGTTGACCGAGGCAGTGCGCGCGCTCAGTGCGGCCTTTCAACTCCCGGCTGTCTCGGAGCCGAAGGTCCCCGCCGGGCTAGGACGATAGGAAGCCTTCGGGGTGCGCGTCTTCCTGGCCCCGGATCGCGGTGGTGGGTTCAGTCCGTACACAGGACCCGCACCCGGTCCGGGGCGCCGTGCGTGAGGGGCAGCGGCACCCTGCGCCACAGGCCGAGGTAGAGGCGGTCGGCCGGGCCGCTGAGCAGGACGTCGGGATGGTCGTCGGCGGCCTGGTGGCCGGTGGTGAGCACGGTGTCCACGGCGCCGTGGTCGATCGTGACGGACCACCGCGCCCCCTGTGCCTCCTCGTCGGTGGTACGGACGACCGCCGTCCAGCGGGCGTCGGCGATCTCCTCGCTGCGCAGCGGCAGTTGGACGTCCAGGATCTCGCCGATGCCGTCCAGGCAGGCCCGCGTCGGCAGGGCGCGTTCCCGGCCCAGCGCGTGGTGCGCGTCCCAGGCGTGCACCAGCGCCTCGTGGGCGATGCAGCGCGGCCAGAAGTCGAGTCGCTGGGGCGCGCGCGACCAGTTCCAGACGTGGGTTGCCGGGTCCAGCGCGCGCAACTGCTTGACCATGGCGTGCGTCTGGTCCGCCGCCCACCCGGCGACCTCGGCGTCGGGCCGCGGGGTGGCGTCGGTGAACTCGGGCTCCGGGCCGGCCGCGTCGATGACGGCGTTGACGAAGTACGCGATGTTTCCCACGTGGTGTACGAGGTCGCGCAGCCGCCATCCCGGGCAACTGGGCACGGTGACGTCCAGGTGGTGCGCCGAGATGTCGAAGAGTTCCGCGGTCCACTCCTCGATGAGGCGCAGATACTCCTCATCGGTGAAACATCGCTGCTTGGGGGAGGCAGCAGTCATCGGGCGCTCTCCTAGAAGAGGGAGTCAGCTTGGTTTTCGTGGTGGCGCAACCAGCGCTTGATGTCCAGGCCCCAGGTATAGCCACCCAGGTTGCCGTCGGTGCGGTGCACGCGGTGGCAGGGAACGAGAATTCCCACCCGATTCACCGCGCAGGCGCGACCGGCCGCGCGCGGCGCCTTGGGAAGCATCTCGCTGTAGGTCATCGTCACCCCCGCGGGCTGATTCCTCAGACGTTGCCAGGCTTCCTGCATCAGGGTCGTACCGGGTTGGCGTACCTCGACGGCGTCAATGGCCGTGAGATCGCCGTCGAAATACGCCCGCAATGCCGCCGCCGCGGCGGTCGGCTCGCGCCGCGGTGAAGTCGGCTCCTGCGGAATCCGCAAGGAGTCGAACAGTTCCTCGGACGTACGGGAGAATCCACACACCGCCACCGCGCCGTCCTCGTGACTGACGATCACCAACGGCCCGACGGGGGTGTCCAGCACTTCGCTGCCTAGGGTTTCCATCGCTCCATTACCACTGTTCCGCTACCACGTGGGCTCCTGCGGCGCCGGCCCGGCGAGCGCGGGGAAGTGCGGCACGACTTCCTCGGCCAGTTGGGCCACCACCTCCGCGGCCGGTCGCTGACCGTGCTGGACCCCCAGGGCCACGTGGTTGATGCCGGCGTCCTGCCAGCGCCCCAGCAGCTCCAGCAGGCCGTCGGTTCCCGTCCGCAGGATGAATCCGGCCCGCAGCGCCGTGCGCTCGTGTCGCCGGTCCTCGACCAGGTCAATCCACGCGTTCGTCGCCACCGGCTTGAACCGGCCACTCGGAATGAGTTTTCGCCATGCCGCCGCGTTATCTCCCAGGGCCCGCGGTCCGGCCGCGTTGACCATGGCCCCCGGGTACGTCAACCAGCCGTCGGCGTGCTCCGCGATCCACTCCGGGTCCTGCTGCGAAGAACCCGTCACCAACAACGGAACACGGCCACTGACCGGTTTCGGCAGTACGTCGACGCCGCCGCCCAGGCGGCCCAGCGGGGAGGCGACGGTGGGGCGTTCGGACTCCAGGACGGTCCGGAACATCTCCACCGCCCGCCGGTAACGCTCGCCCCGCGTGGGGAAGTCGATCCCGTAGGCCGGGAACTCGGCCGGCCGGTCGCCGGAGGCCGCGCCCAGGACCAGGCGACCGCCGGACAACTGGTCGATCGAGGCGGCCTGTTTGGCCAGGTCGATCGGGTGCCGCAGGGTGAAGACGACGCTCCCCGCGGCCAGCGACGCGTTGCTCGTGTGCGCGGCCAGCCAGGTCAGGTACGTCCAGGGGTCGAAGACCTGCCCGACGTCACCGAAGCTCGGATCGGACAGGGGGACGTCCCGTACCCAGATCGCCGCGAAGCCGGACCGGTCGGCCAGTTGGACCGCGTCGCCCTGCCCGACCATCCGCTTCATGTCACCGGTGTAGGGCCACAACGGCAGGAACAGGCCGACTGTCAGCTTGCCCGGGGTGAACATCCTGAGAAAGCCCGGATGCTCGTCCGTGAGGTCCATCCCGGATATACCTACTTCCCGCGTAGAAAGGTCGGCTCTCCGTGACGCTATCAGAAACTCCACGGCGTTGATCTGCGGGATCAGGTATAGCGAATCTGAATAGAGATATACCGGAAACGTATTTCACGTGGCCTCGAAGCGATTAGCTGAACGGGTTCCGCTTAGCGCCTCCATTGCCGCCGGGCTCCGGGCGACTCTGTGACGTAACTAACCCGTGACCCTGCGCAGCGCGCTGACCTGCTCCGGAACCGGAAGGACCTCATCCTTCCACGGTTCGAGGCGGCCTCGGGGCGCATCGCGGAACCGTTGCCCGTCCTTGACCGAACGCGCTGGCCAGGCCGGGTGCGGGCGGGCCGCGACGGGGTGCCGCGGCGGGGCCTCGCCCGGCGGGTTCGCCGGGCGCCAGCGCGAGGGGCGGTACGAGCCACCGAGCTGTCGTACGCGATCGCGCTTATGCCCCGCTTTCCCCCTTCCAAGGGTGGCGGGTGCGCCCGATGATGCGGGTGCGACCGTGCCGACCCATGCGTTTTGGCCATGTAAGTGGCTGACGGGACGCAGGTGCCCACGAGCGGGCCGAGGGGGTGTTGCGGCTGGTCGTGTGGGCCGGGATGGTGTCAGGAGGGGCGGGAGGGTCTCGGCGGTCATGACGTTCGACGCGGGTTCACGCTGTGGGGAGCGGCGAGCGTCGCAGGTCACGCCGGATCCGTCGCCGGGAAGCGAAGGGCGTGGAGGGGGCGGAGGGTGGACACATCACGCGCGCTGTACAGGCAACGATGTCCGGGGGTTACGTACTGCCCGACTGCTGCTCGATGGCCTCTTTCGCGACGGCGATGAACTGCCGCAGGGGCGGCGAGAGGCTGTCCGCGCGCCAGGCCAGGGCGATGGTGGACATGGGAGCGTCGCGGATGCTGACGAACACCAGGTCAGGCCGATTATAGAAGCGGCACGCGCCCTCGGTGGTGATACTGACCCCGTGACCGGCCGCCGCGGCTTGCAGCTCGCTTTCGAAAGAAGCGGCTTCGACACCCACGACTTCCGGAGCGCCACCTCGCTGATCGTTGAACATCCAAAAATCTCGCCACGCCCCATTTCCTGGCGGCGCGATGAGTGGTTCTTTGAGCAACTGGGCAACACTGACCTCGACGCTGTGCGCGAGCGGGTGATCGACCGGCATGGCGGCAACCAGTCGTTCCTCAGTGAAGACCAAGTGATCCAAACCCGAGGTCTGATGCGGGAGGCGAAGGAAGGCAACGTCTGTCGCACGATCCGCCAGCCCCGCCGATGTGTCATTAAAGTCAAACTCACGCACCTCGACCTTGACATCGGGGAAGCGCTTGCGGAACATCTGTAGCACGAGCGGAGTGAATTCAAGGGCCGCGGCAACCAGGAAGCCCACCTTGAGACGACCGCTCTTGCCTTCGGCCGCGAGCTGCGCCGCGCCGATTGCCTCGTCGAACGCCGCGACCGCAACGCGGGCGTTCACGAGGAACTCCGCCCCGGCGGCACTCAGAGTGACGCCGTGCGGATGTCGGATCAGGAGTTGTAACCCAAGTTCCCGCTCCAACTGGCGGATCTGCCGGGAGAGCGATGGTTGGGCGACTTTGAGCCGGCCTGACGCCCGGGTGAAGTTGCCTTCCTCAGCGACGCCTATGAAGTAGCGGAATTGCCGTAGATCAACCGTCATGAACGGTGAGTGTACGCTGCGCGTGCGCTTTGTGATCGCTATCGACGGCACCAACCGAGCCCGGCCGCGCTCGATTTGGCCAACCCTATTTCCACGCTTATCAATGAATTGTGGGCCGAACGCGTCATACGCCGGCCCGGCCCCCATATACCCGCTGTGACCAGCGCTTCCTCACCGATCTCGCAGTCTTGACATAGTCACCTCAAGCGCGAATCGACGCGGCGCCAGGCCGCGGCCGAGCTGCCCGCGGATGGATCGCCCGGGAGCGATGTCGTATCGCTCCCAGGGCTTCAAACGTCTCCATGCGGCGATCTCGCCCTCATCGAAAGCGAGCGTTCGCCTCGGCACCGGGTGTGATATCACTCATGTCCCGCGAGTAGCCCCCGGTTGCCCTTGACTACCTTCATGGTTAAGTGCGTCGTCACTTGCGCCACTCCGGGCAACCGGCACAGGGTTTCGGCGTAGAACCGCTCATAGGCCGTGACGTCCGCCACCGCGATACGCAGCAGGTAGTCCGGGTCACCAAAGAGCCGGTGCGCTTCCAGTACCTGGGGTAGGGCCGCCACCTTGGCCTCAAATTCGGTCATAAGATGCCAATCCCCTTGTTTCAGCGCCACCGTGGCGAAGGGCTGGAATCCCGAGTCCAGGAAACTGCCATCCAGATCCGCTCGGTAACCGCGTATGACCCCAATTCTTTCCAGGTTCCTGACGCGCCGGAGGCACGGCGTCGGGGTCAATCCCACCTTGGCAGCAAGATCAGCATTGGTTAACCGACCGTCCCGTTCAAGCTCATGGAGGATCATGCGATCAATTCTGTCCATGGTGGTTGATCATGCTACAACCCATGCGCAAAAAACAAGGACTTAGCGTCAGTTGCTAGCGACCTTGGGGTACAGTAATTCCAGCGCCCAACAATGAAGGTCCCGTCGGCTGCCTTCTGACGGGCGTCAGCCTGTGATCGTCGCTATCGGTTACCAGTGAATCCCTTTGACTGCGGAGCTTCGCTGCCGCAAGAGTGGATAAGCGGAACTCTTGATTCTCGGTCAAATCCGGCATCGACGCGCCTCTCGAACCCGCCCCTCTCTACGGGTTTTCGAAGGCATCTGACGCCGGCCCGAGAGCCGCTACAGCGCCCCCTTCAGTACAGCCCGGAGAAGCCTTTGGGCTGCCCAGGAAAGTACCGACAGGTTGCGCTGCAACCTGTCTGCATGTCGCGCCAAAGCTGCATACGGTTTAACTCACCTGCAGGGCTTGTTCTCAATTCGCGACGCCCTCAGCGTTAGGCTTGAACTCAATGCGAGTAAGAGGAGAATTGTCATGTCTTTTCCTGCGCGTGTGCACGACGTTCTCGGTGTTGGCTTCGGCCCTGCCAACCTTGCCTTGGCAATCGCATTAGAGGAGAAGTATCCAAGCCTGGACATACGGTTTCTTGAGGCTCGCCCCACGCCCGACTGGCAGCCCGGCATGCTCCTCGACGGCTCCGACATCCAGAACCACCCGAGTCGCGATCTGGTGACGCTGCGGAACCCGCGCAGTCGTTACAGCTTCATCAACTACCTGCACGAGCAGGGGAGGTTGCTCAAGCACTTCAACCTCCCGATCGAGTTCCCGCTGCGCAAGGAGTACGCCGGCTACATCCGCTGGGCGGCGAGCTTCTTCTCGCACCAGGTGGACTGCGGTCAGTACGCCGTCGGCATCGACGTGGTGGAGAACGCCGGCGAGCGCGTCTGGGAGGTCACCACCGGTTCCGGCCGCAGGTACCTGAGCCGCTCCGTGGTCATGGCACCCGGTCGTACGCCCTATGTGCCCACCCCGTACGACGCCGCCGCCGCGGAGAGCAACCGCGTCTTCCACCTCACCCAGTACCTGCCGCGGCTCAAGGAACTCACCGCCGACGAACCGCCGAAGGCCGTCGCGGTGATCGGTGGCAGCCAGAGCGCCGTCGAGCTCGCGCTCGACCTGCACCGGCAATTCCCCGGAACCCGGGTGATGACCTATCCGCGCTCGTACTCGCTGCGGCTCAAGGACACCAGCCCGTTCAGTGAAGAGGGCTATTTCCCCGAGTTCACCGAGTACTACTTCAACGCCTCGCGGGAGAGCCGCCGCGCGTTGGACGCGTACATGCAGCCCACCAACTACTCGTCGGCCGACGGTGACGTGCTCAAGGAGCTGTACCTGGCCATCTACGAGCAGCAGCTCGACGGCGACCAGCGGCTGTTCGTGAAGGGCAACCTCCAGGCCACCTCCGTCGTGCCCAACGACAAGAGCGTGGTCATCGACTTCGAGGAGCTGCACACCGGCGAGCAGGTGCGCGACGAGGTCGACTTCGTGGTGTTGGCCACCGGTTTCCGCAACATGGGCCCGGGCCCGCACGAGGAGCTGTTCCCGCCGCTGCTGGCCCCCGTCGCGCAGCACCTCAAGAAGGAGCTGGACGGTCGCCTCGAGGTCAGCCGCGACTACGCGCTGGTCTCCAACGAGGACGAGAACGCGCTCCCGCCGCTGTTCCTCAACGGCCTGTGCGAGTCCAGCCACGGCATCGGCGACGCCGGCTCGTTCAGCCTGCTGTCGCTGCGTACCGGGACCCTCGCCGAGGGACTGGCCGCCCGGCTGGGCGAGAAGCTGGACGACCCCTCGGACTCTGTCCCGATCGCCCTCTGATCCACCGGACCGCGACCTTCGACGGGAGAAACCCCAACATGCACATCCACGACGTTGTGGTGGCCGGATTCGGCCCCTCTGGCATCTCGCTCGCCGCCGCTATCGAGGACCACGACGACGCCCATCAGGGAACCGGCCCCCTGGACGCGGTCTACCTGGAACGGAGCGCGACGTCGGCCTGGCAGCCCAACCAGGTCCTGCCGGGCACCGACATCCAGCACCACTTCCTGCGCGACCTCGCCACCCCGCGCGACCCCCGCTCCCGCTTCTCCTTCACCAACTTCCTCATGCAAAGCGGGCGTTTCTACCCGTTCACGCTGCTCGGCGGGTACGTGAGCCGCCTGGAGTGGTCGGAGTACGTGCAGTGGGCCGCGGCCCAGGTGCGCAGGCAGGCCGAGTACCACCGGGAGGTGCTGCGCGTCGAGCCCGTCGCCGACGCCGACGGCACCGTCCGCACCGCGCGGGTGATCAGCCGCGACCCCCGGGACGGCACCACCCACGAGCACCTGAGCCGCAACGTGGTGCTGGCCACCGGCCACGTCCCGTACGTGCCGGAGTCCTTCCAGAAGCACGTCGGCGAGCGCGTCTTCCACGCCAGCGAGTTCCTGCCCCGGATGACCGCGCTGCGCGAGAACCTGGGCCGGGCACCGCGCTTCGCGATCATCGGCGCCGGCCAGACCGCGGGCGAGATCATCCTGTACCTGGCGAACGCGCACCCCGACGCGCAGATCCACTCGCTGGTGCGGCACGGCGGCTTCAAGATGTACGAACTCGGCCACTTCAGCAACGAGGCGTACTTCCCCGCCGAGACGGACTACTTCTACGGCCTGGAGGGCGAGGCCCGGGAGCGGGCGCTCGCGCACGCCCGCGCCACCAACTACTCGGCCGTGGACCCCGACGTGTCCACCGCCCTCTACCAGGCGGCCTACCAGGACCGGTTGTCCGGCACCGACCGGCTGCACATGCACCGCCGCGTCGAGGTCACCGACCTCGCGGTCTCCGAGGGCGGGGTGCGGCTGACGACCTCCGAGGTGTACACGGAGGAGGCGGGCGCCATCGAGGCCGACGCGGTGATCCTGTGCACCGGGTACACGGAGCCGCAGTTCCCGACGGCGCTTGAGCCCTTCGCCCCCCACCTGTCGCGCGACGCCGACGGACTCCTCAACGTCACCCGCGCCTACCGCGCCGAGAACAGCGACCGCTGCACGGTCGGCATCTACCTCGACGGAATGACCGAGTGGCGGCACGGCATCGCCAGCGCGACGTCCTTCAGTCAGATGGCGACCAAGGCGGACACCGTCCACCGCGACCTGCGGGCCACCATCGCGCGCCAGCAGCAGGCCGCCTCCGCCGCCCTCGTCGTCTAGCACCGTCGGAACAGCACTGCTCAGGAGAGGAATCAATCGTGCACTTCTTCACCACACGCCCGGAAGACATGACCTTCGAGGAGAAGTTCAACGTCAGCGGCCGGCGCATCTTCCCGTGGGAGGAGGCGGTCCCGGAGACCCCGTTCTGGGGCGGCGCCTGGGTCGATGTGGCGCCCGGTGCGACCTCCACGCCGCACAACCACGACGAGTACGAGATGTTCTTCATCACCGAGGGCACCGGCGTGCTGCGCCTCGGCGACGAGGAGCGCCGGGTGAGCCCCGGTGACACGATCCTGATGACGCCGTTCAAGGACCACGCGCTGACCAACGACGGCGACACCCGACTGCGGTTCGTCACCATCTGGTGGGGCAGCGCGGAGGCCATCGCCGCCGAGCGCGCCAAGTGGGCGGCCGAGTTCGGCATCGAGGACGACGCCACCGGGCCGAGTCAGTGACCGCTACCCGGAGCGCGGACGCCGTCATCGTCGGCGGCGGCGTGATCGGGGCGGCCATCGCCTACCACCTCGCCCTCGCCGGCCTGGAGCGGGTCGTCGTGTGCGAGCAGAGCCGGATCGCCTCCCAGGGCGCGACGGCCCGCTCGGGCGGGCTGCTGCGCCTGCACCACACGACGGCCTGCGACACCCGGCTGACCGCGCTCAGCCTGCCCACCTTCGAGCAGTGGGACGAGGTCATCGGGGGCGACTGCGGGTACCGGCGCACCGGTTTCGCGATGCTGGTGGGCGAGGAGCACGTGGCGGCGCTGCGGGTGAACACCGCCGTGGCCGCCGAGGCGATGTCGTACGAGCGGGTCGAGGTCATCGACCCGGACCAGGCCGGGACCCTCTTTCCCGGCCTGGACCTGGCGGGCGTGGCCGCCGTGGCGTACGAGCCCTCCGGCGGTTACGCGGACCCGGCCGCCACGGCCACCTCGCTGATCTCGGCGGCGCGCCGGATCGGGGTCAGCGAGGCCGAGGGCACGCGGGTCGTCCGGGTGCTGGAGCGCGAGGGCGCGGTGACCGGGGTGGAGACCTCGGCGGGCCGCATCGAGGCGCCGTTGGTCGTGCTGACCAGCGGCGCCTGGGGGGCCGAGTCGGCCGCCCACCTCGGGGTCGAGGTCCCGGTGGTGCCCCGCCGGATCGGGCTGGCCCAGGTCGCGCTGCCCGGCGCCGGCCGCCGTGGCTCCGACAACCAGCTCCCGACCTGCATCGACGACACCATCGGCAGCTACTTCCGGCCCGGCGGCACGGACCGGTTCTTCTTCGGCGTGCAGAGCCACCCGGACGTGGACCTGGAACAGGGCGCCGCCCCGCTGACCGGTGACGAGGTGAACGCGGCGGTGGCGGCGGTCTCCCGCCGGGTGCCGGCCGTGACCAGCGCCCCGCTGGTCGGCACCCGCGCCGGCTACGACGGCTACACCCCGGACAAGCGACCCGTGATCGGCCCGGCCGGGCCCGACGGGCTGTACCTGGCCCTCGGTTTCAGCGGCGGCGGATTCAAGTTGGCGCCCGCCGTGGCCGAGTTGGCCGCACGAGAGATAAGCGAGGGCGAGGCCGTCATCGGCAAGGCCGGCGAGCCGCTGCTGGAGCCCTACCGACCGCAGCGTTTCGCGAACGGCAACCTGATCACGCCGGAGGCTCCGTATGCCCACATATAAGTCCGTGTTAGAGATGCTGCGCGAGGACCTCGCCACCGTTCGTGCCAAGGACCCGGCGGCGCGCAGCAACCGAGAGGTCCTGCTGTACCCGCACATCCACGCCCTGTGGACCTACCGGCTGGCCAACCGCCTGTGGAAGCGCGGCAACCGCACCCTGGCGCGCGCGCTGTCGCTGATGGCGCGGGCGGTCAGCGGGATCGAGATCCACCCGGGCGCGACGATCGGCCGGCGCTTCTTCATCGACCACGGCACCGGCGTGGTCATCGGGGAGACGGTCCGCATCGGCGACGATGTGATGCTCTACCACCAGGTCACCCTCGGCTCGGTGGGTTGGTGGAAGGACCTGAAGCGACCCGCCCGTTCGCGCCGCCACCCGGTGGTGGAGGACGGCGTGATCATCTGCACCGGGGCCAGCGTGCTCGGCCCGGTGTGCATCGGCGTGAACACCCGGATCGGCGCGCACGCCGTGATTCTGGACGATCTGCCGCCGGACGCCCGTATCGGGGCCGGCATCACGTACCCCCATGCGTCGGACGACGTCGTCTCCGCCCTCCGTATCGCGGAAGGAAGCAGCGTTTCGTGAACACCTACATCGTCACCAGCGCGCCGCCCAACCCCAACGGGGACCTGCACCTGGGTCACCTATCCGGTCCCTTCCTCGGCGCGGACGTGCTGAGCCGGCACCTGCGCCAGCGCGGCCACGAGGTGCGCTACGTCGGCTACTCGGACGAGCACTCCTGCTACGTGCCGCGCCGCGCCGCCGAGATCGGGTCCACTCCGCACGAGACCGCGTTGCTGTTCGGCAACCGGATGGAGGAGACCCTCTCGCTGGGCTCGATGCACCACGACTGGTTCACCCGTCCGCTGATGACGCCCAAGCACACCGAGATCGTCCAGAGCTTCTTCACCCGGCTCTGGGAGGCGGGCAAGCTCAAGGTCGTCGAGCTGCCGGTGTTCCACTGCCCTCGGTGCGAGCGCTACCTGTACGAGGCCGAGGTTCGCGGCGAGTGCCAGTTCTGCGCCGCGCCGTCGGACGGCATCTACTGCGAGGCGTGCGGCCTGGCCCAGGAGTCCGGCGCGCTGGGCGCCGCGAAGTGCACGGCCTGCTGGGAGACGCCGGAGCTGACCACGCTCCAGCGCATCGTCTTCCCGTTGGAGGAGTACCGCGAGCAGTTGCTCGCCTACTACGCGAAGAACGGCGGCCAGTGGCGGCCCCGGCTGCGCGCCTACCTTGACACGTTGTTCGAGAACGAGCTGCCGCTCACCCCGATCAGTCGGCAGGCCGACTACGGCATCCCGGTGCCGCTGGACGGCTGGGAGGGGCACATCCTGGACACCTGGTTCAGCGGCATCTGCGGCTACCTGGCCGGGACCGCCTGCCTGACCGAGGCCCAGGGGCAGCCGGGGCTGTGGCAGGAACAGTGGTCCGACCCGGATACGAAGATCGTCAATTTCCTCGGTTTCGACTGCTCCTTCTCGCACGCGGTGCTCTGGCCGGCACTACTGCTCGCGCACGGCGACTACACGCTGCCGAGCCAGGTGATCACCAACGAGTTCTACCGGTTGGAGGGCGACAAGTTCTCCACCAGCCGGGGACACGCGATCTGGGGCGGGGAGTTCCTGCACCAGGTCAACGCGGACGCGCTGCGCTTCCACCTGTGCCTGACCGGGCCGGAGCGGGAGCAGGGCAACTTCGCGATGAAGGAGCTCGTCAACTCGGTGGAGACGATCCTCGTCGACGGGTTGCAGCGGTGGGCGCAGACCGTGTTCTCGCTGCTGGCCGAGGACTTCGGTTCGACGGTGCCCGAGCACGACGGCCTGACCGAGCCGCTGACCATCTCGCTGCTGGAACTGCCCAAGGCCATCGCCGTCTCGCTGTCGGCCAACTCGTTCTCACCGCAGCGCGCCGCGGGTGAGCTGGCGGCCACCATCGACCGGGCCGTGAAGGACCTGCCGCGGCTGAACGAGGCGCGCGGCGCGGCCGAGGGTTCCGAGGAGGGGCAGCGGGCGTACGCCTCGCGCCTGGTGACGCACGTGGAGACGCTGGCGCTGGTGTCGGTGCTGGCCGCGCCGCTGATGCCGGGGTGGGCCCACCTGATCGCCAAGCACCTGGACATCCCGGTGGACGTGGCGACGCGGATGCCGAGCTGGCCCGAGCTGGCGGACCTGCTGCTGGTGCCCGCGGGCCGGCAGGTGAAGACCCCGCTGCCGGACGTCTTCCACAAGCTCGGGTGAGCTGGGCCGGCATGAGTGTCGTGCGCACCGCGTTCGGTAGCACGACCGCGGTCCTGGGAGCGGGAACACTGCTGGTACCCGCGGCACTGGCACCCGTGTCGAAGAGCGGATCGGCCTCGCTCGTCCTCGCCGGGGCGTTGTTGGCCTGGGCCCTGTGGGTCGGGGCCGCCGGCGGGACGCGCGGGCTGGGGGCGGCGGAGTTCGTGCGGGAGCGGGCCGGGCCGGGCGTGGCGTACGTCGTGCACGGCCTGTACTTCGGCGGCTTCGCCATCGGACAGGCCGTCGTGGTCGGTGCGGCCGGCGAGTTCGCCGGCTCCGGCCCGACGGCCTACGTCCTCGGGGTGGCCGTGCTGCTGCTGGCCGCGGTGCTGGCCTGGGCCGGGGTGACGCCGTCGCCCGCGGTACGCCATGCGCGGACGGTGGTGGTCCTGGTGCTGGCCGCGCTGTGGTGGCTCTCGCCCCGGTCGCTGTCGCTCGACACGGGCGACTCGTTCCCGGGCGGGGCGCTGCTGCTCGTCGTACCGCTGCTCTTCGCGTGGGTGGGGCTCGAGACGACGGTGCCGTCCCTGCGCTCCTCCCCCGCCGCCGGCACGCTGAGCGTCGTGTTGGGCCTCGCGGCGCCGGCCCTGCTGTACGTCGTGTTGCTGTCTCCCCGGGACGCCGCGCCGCCCGGGGGCCAGGCCGGTGAGACGGTCATCGGGTGGTTCGCCGCCCTCGTCCTCGCCTCCTACTGTCTGACCAACCTGCTTGCCGTGGGGGCCCGTTGGCGGCACCTGTGTCCCGAAGCCACCGGGGCGGGGGCGGCCCGGGGCCCCGAGCGGCGGGGGATCGCGGTGGCGGCCGTCATCGCGTTGGCCGCCCTCAGCCTGGCCGCCGCGCTCGACTGGAGCGTCGCCCTCCTGCTGCTCGGCCCTGGCACGGCCACGGCCTCCATCTACGCCCTGCTCGCCCTGTCGGCCGCCCGTCGGCCGCGCGGCGCCTAGGGGTGCCACCACCTGCCACACCACCGGGGGCGTGCGCGGACCACGTGCCGGTCCCCTTGCTGCACCACGGGTGGCGGCGCCGGTCGGACGACCGGGGCCGCCACCGAAGTCCCACCGTCGACAAGCCCCAGGGCCGCCTCCGCGACCGCGACCCACTGCACTGCGCAGCAGCCCGCACACCACACGGCTTCTCGATCCTTCCCCTTGTTCCCCCTCGGAGGATGCTGTGACCATCACGCCCCCTGACCTGAGCGTTTTCGAAACCCTGGAGTCGGAGGTGCGCAGCTACTGCCGGAGCTGGCCCACCGTGTTCGACCGGGCGCAGGGCAGCCGCATGTACGACGAGGACGGCCACACCTACCTGGACTTCTTCGCCGGGGCCGGATCGCTCAACTACGGCCACAACAACCCGGTCCTCAAGCGCGCGTTAATCGACTACATCGAACGCGACGGGATCACACACGGCCTGGACATGTCGACCACGGCCAAGCGGAGCTTCCTGGAGAAGTTCCAGAGCATCATCCTGCGCCCGCGCGACCTGCCGTACAAGGTGATGTTCCCGGGCCCGACCGGCACCAACGCGGTGGAGTCCGCGCTGAAGCTGGCCCGCAAGGTCAAGGGCCGCGAGTCGATCGTCTCCTTCACCAACGCCTTCCACGGCATGTCGCTCGGCTCGCTGGCCGTCACCGGCAACTCCTTCAAGCGCGCGGGCGCCGGGGTGCCGTTGGTGCACGGCACGCCGATGCCGTTCGACAACTACCTCCAGGGCCGTACCCCGGACTTCCTGTGGTTCGAGCGGCTGCTGGAGGACTCGGGCTCCGGGTTCAACTACCCGGCGGCCGTGATCGTGGAGACGGTGCAGGGCGAGGGCGGCATCAACGTCGCCCGCGCGCAGTGGCTGCGCGAGCTGGCCGACCTGTGCAAGCGCCGCGACATGCTGCTCATCGTCGACGACATCCAGATGGGCTGCGGACGCACCGGCGCCTTCTTCTCCTTCGAAGAGGCCGGCATCATCCCGGACATCGTGACGGTCTCGAAGTCCATCAGCGGCTACGGCCTGCCCATGGCCCTGACCCTCTTCAAGCCCGAACTCGACATCTGGGAGCCCGGCGAGCACAACGGCACCTTCCGCGGCAACAACCCCGCCTTCGTCACCGCCGCCGCCACCCTCGACACCTACTGGGCCGACGGCCAGATGGAGAAGCAGACCCTGGCCCGCGGCGAGGTCGTGGAGACCAGCCTGCTGGCCATGGCCGACGAGCACCGGCGCTCCATCGTCAGCGTCCGGGGCCGTGGCCTGGTGTGGGGCGTGGAGTTCGCCGACAAGGAGCGGGCCACCAAGGTGTGCGCCCGCGCCTTCGAGCTGGGGCTGATCGTGGAGACCTCGGGGCCGCAGAGCGAGGTCGTCAAGCTGCTGCCGGCGCTGACCATCTCGACCGAGCAACTGGACGAGGGCCTGCGCATCCTGGCCCGCGCCATCCGGGAGACCGCCTGATCCGGCCACGGGCCGCGCGGCCACGGCCGCCGCGACCCACCCGCCCGGTCGGCGCGGCGGCCGGGCGGGGGCGTGCGTACTGGTCGCCGCACCGGCGGCCGGCACGCACGCCCCACCCCACAGAGCCTGGCCCCGTGACCGTCGGCCCAGCCGTCGGTTGCGGGGCCGCGTGCCTCAGGCGGCGTGCCGCGCCACCGCGCGCAGGAACGCCACCGTCTCCATCTCGCGGTTGCTCTGCTCACCGGTCGTGGTGCCGTACCGCCGGTTGGCGGACAGCTTCACGATGGTGGCCCGGTGGGCGGGGGCGACGTAGAGGAACTGGTTGTACACGCCGATCGCGCTGAACTCGCCCTGGTCGCCCTCGGGGAGCCACCACTGGTAGCCGTAGCCGACGTCGACGGCGTGGTCGGCGATGATCGGGCCGCCGGGCGCCAGGTGGTCGGCGGCGACCGTGACCGAGTCCCGCACCCACTGCTCGGGCACGATCCGCCGCCCCTGCCACACGCCGCCGTTGCGGTACAGCTCGCCGAACCTGGCGTAGTCGCGCGCGGTCAGGTTGAGCCCGGCGTAGGCCAGCTCGGTCCCCGCGGGGTCCACCAGCCAGTAGCCGGGCGCCTCCGTGCCCAGCGGCTCGCACAGCTTCTCCTGCGTGTACGCGGTGAGCGAGCGACCGGTGGCCCGGGCCAGGAGGGTGCCGAGCAACTGGGTCTCGGCCGAGTTGTAGCGGCACACGGTGCCGGGTTCACTCTCGCGCTCCAGGCCCTCGGCGAAGCCCTCCAGGGTGGCGCCGGTGAGCCGGTTGAAGTCCGAGGACGGGTCGCTGTAGTCCTCGTTCCACCGGGCGCCGGAGGACATCTGGAGCACGTCCCTGATCGACACCCCGTCGTACGCGGAGCCCGCCGGCACCGGCACGTAGGAGCTGATCGGGTCGTCGACCCCGGCTATGTGCCCGTCCGCGACGGCGATCCCGACGAGCGCGGAGACGTAGCTCTTGGCTATCGACATCGACAGCCACTGCGCGTCCACGCCGCCGGTGAGGGTGTAGCGCTCGTACCTGATCGCGCCGTCCACCAGCACCAGCAGCGCCGCGGTGTCGGTGTCCGTCAGGAACTCCTCGCACGACAGCTCGGTGCCGTCGAACGCGAAGGTCTCCGGCAAACTGAGCGACTCGCCGTGCGGCCAGGTGTACGGCCGGGCGGCGGGGGTCAACTCGCTCGTGGGCAGGAGCCTTTGCAGGCGGCTGAAGCGCTCGTGCTGCGGCGCGCCGGTGAAGAGGTCGAGTTCGCCCAGCGTTTTCCGTTGGGGCTCAGGCATCTTTTTCCTCGTGCTGGAGAGGTGACCCGGTCACGGTCCGGAAGCCGCCCCGGGTGAAGACGAGCGGGGCGGCGTCGGGCCGGTGGATGTACGAGCCGGCGACGGCGCCGACCATCAGGCTGTGGTCCGCCACCGGGATGCGCTGCTCGAGGCGGCACTCCAGGACGGCCACGCTCGCGGCGAGCACCGGGTCACCCGTCTCGGGCGACGGCCGCCACGCGACCCGGTCGAAGGGGTCCTCCCGCGGGTTGGAGCGCGCGAAGAGCACCGCGAGTTCCTCCTGGTCGGTGGCCAGGAAGTTGATCGCGAAGCTCGACGCGTTCCGCAGGATCGCGTACGTGTTCGTCTCGTGGTTGACCGCGGCCAGCGCCGTGGGCGGGTGCAGCGACAGGGACATCACCGCGTTCGCCGTCATGCCGTGTGGTCCCGCGGGGCCGATGGTGGTCAGCACGGTGACGCCGGTGGGGAAGTGCCGCATCACGGCACGGAACTCCTCGGCGTCAGCGCCTCGCACCCCGGGCGCGGTACGCGTGACGGACTCGGTCACCACGTCGGCTGGTGCGGCGCGGGCCCGGCCAGGGCGGGGAAGTGCGGGACGACCTCCTCGGCCAGTTGGGCCACGGCCTCGGCGGCCGGCCGGCGGCCGTGCTGCACGCCGAGCGCGGCGTGGTTGACGCCGGCGTCCTGCCAGCGCTGGAGCAGCTCGATGAGGCCGTCGGAGCCGGTGCGCAGGACGAACCCGCCGCGCAGCGGAGTCGGCTTGTACTTCCGGTCCTCGACCAGGTCGATCCACTCGTTGGTGGCCACCGGCTTGAACTGGCCGCCGGGGATGAGCTCGCGCCACGCGGCGGCCTTCTGGCCCAGCGCCTTCGGGCCGGCCGGGGTGGCCGTGGCGCCCGGGTAGACCAGCCAGCCGTCGGCGTTCTCCGCGATCCACTGCGGCTTCTGCTGCGAGGAGCCCGTGACGAGCAGCGGGATGCGCCCGGCCACCGGCTTCGGGAGCACGTCCACGCCGCCACCGAAACGGCCCAGGCTGGAGCTGATGGAGGGGTTCTTGGCCTCGGTCAGCTCGCGGAACCAGGTCACGGCGTCGCGGTAGCGCTCGCCGCGCGTCGCGTGGTCGATGCCGTACGCGGGGAACTCGGAGGCGCGGTCGCCGGAGGCGGCGCCCAGCACGACGCGCCCGCCGCTGAGGTGGTCGATCGAGGCGGCCTGCTTGGCCAGGTCGATGGGGTGGCGCAGGGTGAAGATGGCGCTGCCGGCGGCCAGCGAGACCCGCTTGGTGTGCGCGGCCAGCCAGGCGAGGTAGGTCCACGGGTCGAAGACCTGGCCGGCGTCGCCGAACCCGGGGTCGAACAGCGGCACGTCGCGCACCCACACGGCCGAGAACTCCGCCTCGTCGGCGCGCTTGATGGCCTCCGCCTGGCCGGCCATGGCCTTCATGTCACCCGCGTACTGCCACAGCGGCAGGAAGAGACCGACCGTCAGCTTCCCCTCGCCGAACATACGCGCGAAACCGGGGTGCGCATCACGTACGAACGCGTCACTCATGACATCAGCCTTCCCTAGATGGATCGATCGCTCTAGTCCGTACGATAGCAGAGTAGATCGATCGATCCATCCGGTAGCCTGAGTGGCATGAACGCCACGGAACGGACGACTGCTCAGCCAGAAGCGCGCAGTGACACCCGGACCCGGCTCGTGGTGGCGACGGCGACGCTGCTGCAACGCCAGGGGTACGAGGGCACCAGCGTCAAGCAGATCCTGCGGGAGGCGGAGGCCACCTACGGCTCCCTCTACCACTTCTTCCCGGCCGGCAAGGAGGAGCTCGCCGCCGAGGCGCTGCGCTTCGGCGCCGCCGACTTCACCGACCTGCTGCGCCGGGGGCTCTCCAGCGCCGACGAGCCCGCCGAGGCCGTCGCGAACTGCGCGCACCTGCTGGCCGACACGCTCCGCGAGTCCAACTGGACCGACGGCTGCCCCGTCGCGGCCACCGCGCTGGAGATCATCGGCCGCTCCCCCGTCATCCAGCGCACCTCCGACGAGGCGCTGCGCCAGTGGCGCGAACTGATCGCCTCCAAGCTCAAGGACGGCGCGATCCCCGAGATCAAGGCCACGGCCCTGGCCTGCACGATCCTCTCCACCCTCGAAGGCGCCGAGCTGCTGAGCCGCGTCTCCAGCGACGACGAGCCGCTGCACCTCGCGGCCGAACACCTGGCCCAGCTCGTCCGCGCCAGCGCCTGACGGCTCCCCACCGGTCGACCGCCCGGCCACCGGCCACCTGGCCACTGCCGCGCCAACTCCGTTGTACGGGGCGTGCGTTGACCCTCGTAGAGCACTCCTGACGTCTTCCGAGGGCCGCCGAGCGCGCCGGCGTACGTCACGCGCACGAGGCGGTGGGGCCCGGCCCCCCGCGTTCTGCCGGGTGCGTCACGATGGGGGCATGAGCCCCGCCGCCGTCTCGCCCGACCCCGATCGTCCAGCACCCCCCGCGCGTCCAGCGGGCCCCGGCCGGCCGCCGGGCCCGCCGGGCGCGGGCGCCGACCCCGCAGAGCCCGGTGCCGCCGGGCCCGAGGACGTGGAGCGGGGTACGGCCGGGGAGGATGCCGGCGACAAGGATGGAGAGGAAGCGGCCGGGAGGTCATTGCTCGCTGGTTCCGGTGCGCAGGGGCTCGGGCCGGCCTTCGGGCCGCTGCACTTCCAGCTCGTGCTGCTCCGACGGATGGCCGACCACCAGGGGGAACTGGTCGCGGAGGCGCTGCGGGAGTTGCGAGTGAGCCGGGCCGACCTGCGCGAGGCGAACCGCCGCTGGCAGGCCATGGTGCGCTCGCCGCGACAGCAGGGGGCCGTGCGGCGCTACCGGTCGGTGCTGGGGCCGCCCCAGGCGGTGGGCCGGCGCCGGATCGGGGATCTGACCTGCGAGGCGCTGAGCTGGCCGGTGCCGCTGTGGCCCACGCTGCGCTTCGAGGTACTGGCCGGCCCGGGCGGGGCGGTCTGGAACGAGTGGCTGGTCCGCGCCCCGGGGGCGGCGGGCCCCACCCTGCGCACCGCCGCCGACCTGGCGCCCTGGTCGTGCACGGTGGACGAGGTGGCGCGGGCCTTCGCCCCGGCCCGGCCCCTGGAGGGAACGGCTCCGACCCGCTGGCGGCTGGCCTTCACGGCCCTCGCGGGGCCCGCCGAACCGGGCGGCGACGGCGACCCGACGCCGGAGCCGTACGTCGCGGAGTTCACCTGGGGGCTGCTCCAGCGGGTGACCAGGGCCGGATGAGGGGCCCCCGGGGCCGCGTGCCGCGAGTGGGGCCGTCCGTGGCGCGTGCTGGTGGCGAGGGGGTTCGGTGGCGCGCGGGGCGCGGTCAGGCGCTCGTGGGCGGTGGCGCTATCCGGCGGGGACGTTCCATCCGGTGACCGCGGGGCGGCCGTGCTCGGTGCCGATGCGGCTCACGGTGGCCGTGTCCAGTCGGAACAGCGCGCCCGCCGCCACCGGCAGGCCCAGCCGACGGGCCGCGACGGCCCGCAGGATGTGCCCGTGCCCGAAGAGCAGCACGTCACCGGCGTCCTCGGCGTCCGCGTCCAGCAGCGGGGCGAGCCCGGCGAGCAGCCGGTCGACCCGGGCGCCCACCTGCTGGGGGCTCTCCCCCGGGCGCTCGGGTGACTCCTGTGGGGCGCCGTCGGCCCACAGGTCCCAGTCGGGGCGGGTGCGGTGGATGTCGGGCGTGGTCCGGCCCTCGTACGCGCCGTAGGCCCATTCGGTCAGGTCGCTCTCGACCTCGGCACGGTCGAGCAGACCGGCCAACCGGGCCGTCTCCCGCGCCCGCGTCCGCGGGCTGACCAGGACCCTCGCGAGGGTCCTGGTCGCCAGCAGCGGACGGAGGGCGCGCGCCTGCTCCGCGCCCCGCTCCGTGAGCGGCAGCTCAGTCCAGCTCGTGTGCTGGCCCGAACGGCTCCAGTCCGTCTCGCCGTGCCGCACCAGCAGCAGTTCAGTCACTCGCACCCTGCTGCTTGGCCGCCGCGTCGGCGACCGAGGCGCGCACCTCGTCCATGTTCAGCGCGCGCGCCTGGCCGATGACGTCCTCCAACGCGGTGGCCGGCAGCGCGCCCGGCTGGGCGAAGACCGCGATGTTGTCCCGGACGATCATCAGCGTCGGGATGGACTGGATCTCGAAGGCCGCCGCCAACTCCGGCTGCGCCTCGGTGTTGACCTTGGCGAAGACCAGGTCGTCGTGGCGCTCGGACGCGCTCTCGAAGACTGGGGAGAACGTGCGGCACGGGCCGCACCAGGAAGCCCAGAAGTCGATCAGGACGAATTCACTCCCGGAAACGATCTCGTCAAAGTTGTCCTTGGTGAGTTCCACCGTGCTCATGTGCGGCTCCCTGCTTTCCGTCTCGGCGGTGGTTCCGGCAACCCTAACGGTCCCTGCACGCGCGCTATTCCCGCGAGCGCCGGGTATTTTGGGAGCCGTCCGCCGCGGGGCGTGGTCGGAGGTTCGACGGGCGTCTGCTGCCCAGTCCCGGGCCGCCATAACACCTGACGTTATGGGCTTTTGACATTGGCCGCACAGCGAGCGGCGCGGGATAGTGAAGCCACGGCCGGGTCGTTCGCACGCCGTTTGCTTCTGGGGAGCGGTGGCCCGGCCCCGTGCCGGTCGCCGGGTTCCGGGGCCGGTGCTGCCACCCCCCACGCAGGACTCCAGCGGCCGGCAGCCGTGGCTTCACACGCCTGTCGGCCGCTGGCCCAAGGGCGCCGGCGCGCGCTCGCGCACCCGCCCGCCCTCACTCCAGGTCCGCCGCGCGCCGTCGGCCGGCGAAGCCCTCCTCGGCAGCCGTGACCAGCGTGTGCTGGCAGTCGGCGAGCCGCCCGGGGTCCCGCCAGGCCAGCACGTGGCGCACCCGTATCGGATCGCCGGTCAGCCGCTTGGCGACCGTCCCCTCGCGCATCCGCACCCCGCCCTGCGCCAGGGCGATGGCGGCCCCCTGGATCACCAGGTCGAAGGCGGTCCCGGCGTCGACGATGTCGTGGTCGATACGGGGCGTGAACCCGGCCGCCATGCAGGTGGCGATGAACGCCGCGCGGTCGCCCCCGTCGCGTTCCAGGGGCGACATGGTCCAGCTCTCGTCGGCCAGGTCCGCCAGGTCCACCCGCTCCTTCTCGGCCAGTGGGTGGGCGTGCGGCAGCAGCACCAGCGCGGGCTCGATGCCGATCACCGCGTGCACGATGCCGGCCTGGGGCCTGGACTCGTAGCCGGGCACGTCGGTGATGGCGGCGACGTCGAGCTGGTCGCCCGCGAGGCGGTCCAACGCCCAGGAGGCGGAGGGGAACTGGTGCGAGACCACGGGCGCGTCGATCAGGCCCGACAGCTTGGTCGCCAGGTGCGAGAAGACCGGCCCGGGCGAGCCGCCGAGCCGTACCGTCACCGTCTCGGCCGCCGCGATGCGCTTGCTCTCCCGGATGCGGTCGGCGCTGGCGACGGCGTTGCGCGCGTGCGCGAGCACCTCGTCCCCGAAGCGCGTCGGCCGCACGCCCGTGGCCTCGCGGATGAACACGGGGCGCCCCAGTGCCGCCTCGATGCGCTTGAGCTGGGTGGAGACCGCGGGCTGGGAGAGCAGGAGGGTGGCAGCGGCCCTGGTCAGACTGCCGGTGTCCGCGATCGTCACCAGTGTCCGCAGGTGACGCAACTCCAGTTCCATAGGACCGGCAACCTATCGCTCATCCGCCCCACCGAGAAGGCGTCCCGCAGGCCATCCCGTCGCCCGGGGCCCTCGCGGGCGCCAGCGCCGTCGCGGACCACTCGCTTCCGCCCCGGCTCGGGTGGCCGCTCGGCGGCGCGAGGCGGTGGTTCCAGGCGGCGTGACGGGCGGACGGCCCCCGGAGAAGCGAGGCGGGGCACTGACCGGGGAAATCGCCCACCGGGCGCGTCACACATGGGACATCCGCCTTCTTTCACGGGGCGGTCGTCGCCCCTTTCCGCCGCCTTCCATCTGGCCGTCACACCGCCCGGACTCGCCCTTTCAACGCCCTTACGCAAGCACTGCGCCTCCCGCATTCCGTGCCACTAGGCGGCCGTTTCCTCCGGTGGCGTGAGGGCGTATGAGCGTGGGCTTTTTTCGTGATGGAGTCACCGCGATATGACGGTTACTTGCCGGGTTTCGCGTTTCTCGGACTCCGTGGGGCGGTAAGGCGGTGATAGCGCGGGCGGTGAGAAACGCGGACGACGTGCGGGCTGCCCGCGGTGCGAAAGGGCGGGGAAACGCGGCGGGTTCGGCGCGCTATCCGGTGCGGCGCGCTTGCGGGCGGCCGAGGAGTTCGGCCAGGCCGCGGCGGGTGGCGACCAGGACGACGCGGTCGGCGGCGCGCAGTTCGTAGGTCGGGTCCAGGTCCCACACCAGGCGGCGGGGGGCGTCGGCGCCGGCCTCGCCCTCGGGTGGCGGGGCCGCGCTGAGGTCGGCCGACCGGTCGCCGGGGGCCGAGCTGTCCAGCGCGAGCACCCGCCAGGCCCCGGCCCGGAACGCCTGCGCGACGGTGCGGCCCGCGAGCTGTGGGTGGCCCGCCACCTCGACGGCGGCCACCAGCAGCACCTTGCGCTCCACCGAGAAGGCGCCGAGCACCTGACGCCCCATCATGGCGCCGGCGAAGGCGGGCGCGGCCAGCGAGGAGACGCTGCGGCTGCGGGTGAGGGCCTGCGGGTGGGCGGCGCGCAGGGTGCGGTAGACCGCGGTGGCGAAGTCGTCGTCGTACAACCGCAGCGCCACGCGCACGCCGGGGTGGACCGAGCGGGCGTACAGCGCGGCCTCCAGGTTGGTGATGTCCACGCTGGTCAGGGCCAACAGCGCGTGGGCGCGGTGGATCTTGGCCGCCTCAAGCACGCCTTCCTGCGTGACGTCGCCGAGCACCACGGGCACCCGCAGGCGGCGGGCCAGCGCGATGCCCCGGGCCTCCGGGTCGTTCTCCACGCAGACCACCGGAATGTCCAGCTCCCGCAGCCTGGCCAGCACCCGCGTGCCGATCTTGCCGAGGCCGAGCAGCACGACGTGGCCCGAGAGACCACGCGGCGGGCGGCGGAGCGCGGAGGCGGTACGGAAGGTGCCGAACGCCTCCAGCGCGGCGGCGACCATGACCGGCAGCAGCAGCAACCCGATCAACCCCGTCAGCAGTTGCATCGCCTGGCGGCTGGTGCGCTCCCCCACCGCCGGGTCGCCCATGGCGAACAGGTCGAGCAGCGTCAGGTACGCGGCGTGCAGCGGGTGGTCGCCGGTGGTCAGCCAGGACGTCACGGCCAGCGCGAGCACCGCGGCGCTCACGCCCGCGATCGACCAGCGCAGTCGGGTGGGCAGCAGCGCGGTCAGCGGCGCCCACCGTCCGCCGACGCGGCGCGAGGAGCGGGCGGGGACGTCGTGCGAGACGGCCTCCAGGACCAGCCTGCGGCGGCCCGTGGCGGCCCGCACGGTGGCCTCGTCGGGCAACAGTCGCGGGCCCTCGTCGCCGCTGCTGTCGGAGCCGTCGGAGCCGGCCGGGTCGCCCTCGGTCGAGGAGAGCAGCGCGAGGACGCCGAGGCCGCGATCGGCGTCCGCTCCGCCGGACGCCGGGGCCCGCTCCACCACGCGCAGCATCAGCCCGTCCGCCTGGACGACCTTGCTGGTCCCGGCGATGGCGGTGGCCGCGAGCGCGGGGGCGGCGGTGTCCGCGTCGGAGAGCACGGTGGTGACCGCCTCCGGCGCGGCCCCCGCCCCGCCGGCGCTCCCCGGGTCGACGACGGCCGCCGCCTGGTCGAGGAGTTCCTCCAGGCGCTGGCCGAGCTTGCGGTTGTAGAGCCGGATCACCAGGTGCAGGTGGGGGCTGAGGCGGCGGGCGGCGAGTGCGGCCCGGATGTTGGCCTCGTCGTCGTCGTGGACCAGGGCGAGCGCGGCGGCCCGCCGCACGCCCGCCTCGATCAGCACGCTCTCGTCAAGTTCCGCCGCTTCCAGGGTCGTTGGCGCGTCGTCGGCGGGGCCGGTCGCGGGGTCGGCGCCGTTCCCGGTCGTGGTCGCGCGGGCCATGGCGGCGGTCACGCGCCCGAACAGCGCCGTGGCGCGCACGACGGCGCGCCCCCGCGCGCGCCGCCCCGTGGCCTCCCGCGCGGGCGGCACCACGAGCGTCACCCGCTCCCCGTAGACGCCGCGCAACTCGGCCGCGAGCCGGTGGGCCAGGGCGTCGTCGCCGGACACGATCATGTGCCCGGTCAGCGCCGCGGACGGATCAGCCTGGGTGGAGGGGGAGAGTGAGGACACACCTGTAGAGAGTCCCGTGCCGCGGCGGCAGTTCCCTCCGTCTCCGGTTCGAGGCCCGGGCGGGGACGGGGCCCCGGGCGCGGGGAGCGGGGTGGCCGGGCGTACGAGCCGAGGGTCGCGGGGGGCACGAGCCGAAGTCGCCGGGCGTGCGGGGTGGCGGCCGGGGGCGCGGGCCGGGAGGCGGGGGCCGGGTGCGGGGTGGATGGTTTCATGACGCAATTGGTCGGTCGGTGGCCGCCAATCGTCGCGGGGTGAATTCCGCTCGCCGGGTGGGCGGAGCGTCCTGTCGCCGCGTCAGTGTGGCTTCTTTCGCAGTCCCCTGGGCGTGGTTCCGTGGCACAATGCGGAGGGCTGCCGCCAAGGTCGCTTATCGGCCCGGGAATTGCCGGGAGGGACGGCGGCGACTGACCGCGCGAGGCGAAACGGGGGGCCTTGTTCCGCTCGGTTCGCGAGCGGCGCGCACGTACCACCGATCGCGCCCGGACCGTGGGCGCCGGGTAGCCGACGCTTTCGTTTCCGGCCGTCTACCGTGCCGCCAGTTCCGCCGCACTCACTATCCGCAAGATATCCGCAAGTTCATGTGCTAGGAGCACCGCATGCCTCTCGACACCTCTTACGTCGGACGGGTTTATCCGCCCACCGCTCCTTATGAGGTGGGCCGCGAGAAGATCCGCGAGTTCGCGACGGCCGTGGGTGACGCGAACCCCGTCTTCACCGATCCCCAGGCAGCGCGGGAGCACGGGCACGCCGATGTGATCGCCCCGCCGACGTTCATCTTCACCCTCGCCCAGCGGGCCACCGACCAGGTGGTGCACGACCCCGAACTCGGCCTGGACTACAGCCGCGTGGTCCACCGCGACCAGCGCTTCGAGTACAGCCGGCCCATCTACGCCGGCGACCGGCTGACGGTGGTCGTGCACGTGGACGGCATCAAGGCGCTGGCCGGCAACGACGTGGTGGACCTGCGCGGCGAGGTGGGCACCGACCAGGGCGAGCACGTGGTCACCGTCTACCTGACCCTGGTCTCGCGGGCCGCGGACTGAAGCCTCGCGGCACCGGGCGCGGGGGCGGCCCGCCGCGAGAGCGGGCCGCCCCGGGGCGCCGCCGTGACGGTCGGCGCCCCGACGCGCGGTCGGTCAGCCGGCGCCGACCGCCCCCGGCCGGAGGCCGACCGTCCCCGGCCGGGGTCGGCCGGCGACGACCGGTTCAGGTCTTGCTCGGCACCCGCTCGTCACTGTCGCCGCTCGACCGCCCGGTGCGGGCCCGCTCGGCGGAGTCCGGCGTGCCGGGGGCCATGCCCGCGTCCCGCGCGGCGCCGCCGCTGCCGGGGGCGGACCGCGTCGGCCGGGAGCCGCTGAGGTAGCGCATGCCGGGCTTCTCGACCACCTCGTAGAGCACGGCCGAGATCGCCAGGCTGACCAGCAGGAAGCCGATGATGACGAGGACGGCCTGGCCGGTTTCCCAGTTCTTGCCGCGGCCCAGCCAGTCGTGCCCGTACAGCAGGACCAGCAGGTGCACCAGGTAGAAGGCGAACGAGCGCTCGCCGAGCCAGACCATCGGCTTGCTGGCGAACCAACTGCCCCGGCCGCGGATGTCGGCGTCGGCGGCGGCCGGGATCAGCAGCGCGATCGGGATGATGGTGGCGGCCACCAGGCTGTAGAGGTACGGGACCTCCCGTGCGGCCAGGTAGTAGCCGACGCCGAACAGCGCGATCGGCACGATCAGCGGCAGCCGGAACCACCTGCCCTCGGCCACCACCCGGGCCAGCAGCATGCCGAGCACGAACTCCAGGGCGCGCACCGGCGGGAAGATGTAGACGAACCAGTACTGCTTGAGGCTCGCGGTGCCGTCGGGAAGCATCATCACCGGGTCCGCGGTGACCAGCTTGGCCACCAGCGGCACGCAGACGATCGCGGCGGTCACGACCACGGTGGCGGGCCACAGGTGCGAGGCGCGGATGCGGGAGACACCCATCCACAGCACGGGGAAGGCCAGGTAGAAGAAGAGTTCGCAGGCGAGCGACCAACTGACGGCGTTGCCGCTGAGGAACACGTCGTACTCGGGCCACCAGGAGTGGATCAGCAGCAGGTTGGTGATCGCCTCGTCGGCGTCGACCGTGCCCGCCGCGGCCAGCATCCCGTCGGTACGCGAGATCAGCCAGAAGGCCACCAGGGCGGTCACGAAGTGCCCGGGATAGACCTTGGCGATCCGGCGGCGCCAGAACCTGGGTGCGCGCTCGCCCTCGCGGCGCGACCAGGCGAGGACGAACCCGCTGAGCACGAAGAAGAACGAGACGCCGATCCAGCCGGCCTTGTTCACGACGTCGGCGTAGTCGCCCTGCACCTCGGCGTCGCGGAAGAAGCGCTCCCAGGCGACGTGGAAGGCGAAGACCATCAGCGCGGCGATGAAGCGCATGCCGGTCAGCGAGGGCAGGCGGGACGTGCGATGGTGCGTGGGGGTCATGGTGTGGTGCTCCCTAGAGGCCCGGCGCGTGGCCGGCTCGGTGTGTCGGTGGTGCCCCGCTCAGGCGCGTAGGGCCCGATCGGTGAGAGCCGACGCCGCCCCGGTGTAGCGGGCGGGGTCGAGCAGCCCGTTGATCTCCTCCTCGTCGAGGTGGGCGGTGACGTCGGGCAGTTCGGCCAGGACCGTGCCGAGCCCGCAGCCGCGCTCGGCGGCGGTGCGGGCCGCCGCGCCGAGCACGGCCTTGGCGCGCGCCTTGCCCAGGTGCGGGGTGAGCACGGCGGCGACGCGCTCGGAGACGATCTGCCCGTCGGTCAGGTCGAGGTTGGCGCGCATCCGCTCCGGGTGCGGCTCAAGGCCGGTCAGGAGTTCGGCCGCGGTGTGCGCGGCGCCGCCGGCCAGCCGCAGGCACTCGCGCAGCGGCTGCCACTCGGCGTGCCAGGCGCCGCCGGATCGTTCGTCCTCGGTGAGCATGCAGCCGTACAACCCGGCGGCCAACTGTGGCAGTTGCAGGGCGGCCGAGCGGATCAGGGTGGCCAGGACGGGGTTGCGCTTGTGGGGCATGGCCGAGGACGCGCCGCGCCCGGCCGGTCCCGGCTCGCTGACCTCGCCGACCTCGGTGCGGGCCAGCGACTGCACGTCCACGGCGATCTTGCCGAGCGCGCCGGCCAGGAACGAGGTGGCCGCCGCGACGTCGGCCAGCGGGGTGCGCAGCACGTGCCAGGGCAGCAGCGGTACAGCCAGGTCCAGTTCGTCGGCGTAGGCGGCGGTCAGGGCCTCGCCGTACGCGGCGGCCTCGGCCCGCCGCCGATCCCGGGCCGCCCCGTCCCCGGTGTCCCCGTGGCCCGCGTACTCCAGGTAGCCGGCCAGCGTGCCGGCGGCGCCGCCGAGTTCCACCGGCAGCGTGTCGGCCAGCGTCTGGAGGCGGTGGGTGGCCTGGCGGACCAGGTCGAGCCAGCCCGCCGCCTTGAGCCCGAAGGTGGTCGGCACCGCGTGCAGGGTGAGGGTGCGGCCGGCCATCGGGGTGTCCCGGTGGTCGCGGGCCAGCCGCTCCAGGGCGACCCGGCAGCGGTCCAGGTCGGCCAGGATCAGCCGCACGGCCCGCCGGGTGACCAGCATGGCCGCGGTGTCCAGCACGTCCTGGCTGGTGGAGCCGCGGTGGACGTAGTCGGCCGCCAGCGCGTCCCGGTCGGCCACGGCCGCGGTCAGCGCCTGGACGAAGCCGACGACCGGGTTGGCGGTCTCGCGGGCCGCGTGCGCGAGGGCCACCAGGTCGAGTTCGGCGTCGGCGCCGACGGCGGCGATGACCTCCGCCGCCTGGGCCGGGACCGTGCCCAGGCGGGCCTGGGCGCGGGCGAGGGCGACCTCCGCCTCGATCATGGCGCGCAGCCACGCCTGGTCGTCGACCTCCGCTTCGACGGGCGTGGCCGCTCTGACCGGGGACAGCAGTCCCGCGTCCAACGACCCGACGGGTTCACTGCGGTGGGCTGTCATCTCGTTACTCGCGTCCCTTCGTGGGCCTTCGTGGGTGGGTGGGGTTCGGTGGAGCGGGTGGGCCGAGTGGGCCGAGTGGGGCTGGGGTCGGTGGCCCAGAGTGGGGCTGGGGTCGGTGGTCCGGGAGTGGCTAGGCCGCGCTCTCGGTGCGGGCCGGTTCCGGGTCGGGGGCGGTCGCGGCGCCGCAGGCCAGGGCGGCCAGGGCGATGGCGTCGGAGTCGGTGAGGGTCACCGATCCCACGCCGGGCCTGATGCCGGCGGCGGTGACCCAGTGCACGGCCTCGGTGGGCACGCCGAAGGCGAAGCGGCGCGGGTGCGGGCGGTCGGCGGCGTCCAGGAGGTGGAACGGGCGGGCGGTGACGGCCAGGCCGTCGGTCTCGTACCAGCCGCCGTCCCGGGTGGCGACGCGGTGCGCGCGGCACTGCCCGCTGTCCCGGAGGTGGCGCAGCAGCGCGTCGCCGGTGCGGCGCAGCGTGATGTCGGGCAGCCGGGCCTCGATGAGGAACCGCGCGCGCACCGTCGAGTCCGGGACGTACGGGGACGTGGCGCGGTAGCCGTCCGCGCTCACATCCACCCGCAGGTCGGGGCCGATCACGCGCAGCACGCCGGCCTCGATGAGGGCCACCATCTCCTCGGTGCGCCGGGCGGGCGGGCCGATGGACAGGTAGGCGTTGAGCGGGGTGTACCAGCGGTCCAGGTGTTCACGGTGGCTGTCGCCGTGCAGCCCGCCGTGGTCCACCACGAGCCGGATCTCGTTGCGCAGGTCGCGCAGCACGTCGAGGGCGGCCTTGTGCGGGCCGCTGACGTTGCCCCGGCGGGCCTGGGCGAGGTCGGTGCGCAGGTGGTCCAGGAGCCAGCGCTCGAAGTCGCCCGGGCCGTCGAACTCCCGGCCACGGTAGGGGTGGGCGAGGCCGTCCCAGTCCCAGCGGTCGGCCCCGGTGATCCCGTACGCGTCGAGCACCTGGGACTCCTCGGCGCTGTTCCAGGGCCGGTCCAGGTACTCCTTGCGGAACCCCTCGATGTCGGCGGCCCGGTCGCGGCTGGCCAGCAGGGCGCTGTAGTAGACCGTCTCGGCTTCCTTGGCGACCAGCGGCCACACCTCGGCGCGGAAGTCCACGCCCGGGCTGTCCTCGGGCCTGCGGTGCAGCTCGGCGATCTTCTCGGGGGTGAGCAGCAGCGGCTCGTGCCGCCCGTGCGGGCCCTTCTCGTTCTCGCCGCGCGCCTGGTACGGGATGCCACGGCGGGAGCCGGCGTACAGACGCGGCTCGCGGCCGGAGGGCCGGTAGACCAGGCGGCCGGCCACGCCCTCGAAGACGCCGCCGCGGCCGGCGGTCAGCAGGGCCTGGTAGTCGAAGAAGTTCAGCCCGAGGCCGCGCAGCAGCACCGGCTCACCGGCGCCGATCGCGCTCAGGTCGACGTCGGCCGGGTTGGCCGGCGGCAGGTAGCCGAGTCCGTGGGCGCTGGCCTGCTCGGCGATCGCGCGCTCCCCCGCGCCGGCATCGGCGGGCAGGTGGCCCAGGGCGAGTACCACGGCGTCCAGCCCGTCCAGCACGGTGCCGTTGGACAGCGTCACCCGCTGGAGCGGCACCTCGTGCCCCGGCCGCGCCTCCGCGTCGTCCAGGGCGACGGCCCGGGCGGCGTGCGTGGTGAGGTGCACATGGGCCGGGGCGCCGGCGACGATCCGGTCGAAGACCCAGGTCAGGTACTGGCCGTAGAAGGCGCGGGTGGGGTACGAGTCGGGGCCCAGCTCGCGCGCCTCGGCGAGGGTGACGTCGCGGTAGGCCGGGTCGCCGCAGTCGGCCGCGCCGCCCGGGGCCAGCAGCGCCTGGGCCCACTGGTAGAGGCTCGGGCCCGGTTCGAGGGGGCCCTGGAGTTCGACGCTGTCGTCGGTGAACAGGGATATCTGTCCCGCGACGGTGTTCATGAGCAACTGCCGGGACTGGTCGACGCGCCAGACGCGGCCGGGCCCGGGCGGATGGGGGTCGACGAGGTGGATGTGGAGCCGGGTGTCGCGGCTGGTCCCGCGCGCGGCGGCGCACAGGCGCTCTAGCACGGAGAGGCCACGTGGCCCCGCGCCTACTACGCACACGGCTTGCTGCCTGGAGGTCATGCGCGTCCGTCCTGCCGGTAGAGGTGGCGATAGATGGTGGTGAGGTGACGGTGGAGGTGGTGCTGACTGTTGGGGGGAGCTGCCGGTGGGGCTTGCGGGTTCAGTGGGCCGGCGCTGAGGGCGGGCGGCGCGGGCGGGCGGGGCGGCCCGCGGGGCCGTTCACCGGCCGGCCCCGCGCGGCGCGCGGCGCATCAGGTGGGTCACGGCGTTGCCGATGACGGTCCGGCCGGTGTGCCCGGCGACGGTCAGGATCGACTCCGGGTGGAACTGCACGGCGGCGAAGCCGCGTTCGGGCATCTCCACGGCCATCGCGACCCGCCCCTCCTCCGTGGTCGCGGTGACCTTGAGCTGCTCGGGCAGCAGCTCGGGCACCGCGTACAGCGAGTGGTAGCGGCCCGCGTCGAAGGCCGGCGGCAGCCCGTCCAGGAGGAGCGAGTCGGTGGTGGTGCGCAGGACGCGCGAGCGCTTGCCGTGCACGGGCGCGGGCAGCGTGGCCAGGCGTCCGCCGAAGTACTCGACCAGGCCCTGGAGTCCCAGGCAGACCCCGAAGGCGGGGATGGCCAGGCGTTCGGCCTCGGCGATGGTGGCGGCGGTGGCGAAGTCGGACGGGGTGCCGGGGCCCGGCGAGAGCACCACCAGGTCGGGCCGCCGCTCCTCAAGCAGCCGCAGGTGTCCGCCGCTGCGGTAGGTGTCCACCTGGGCGCCGGTCTCGCGGAAGTACCCGGCCAGGCAGTGCACGAAGGAGTCGCGGTGGTCGACGATGAGCACGCTGCGCCCCTCGCCCGGCGCCTCGCGCACGTGCAGCCGGCCGGCGGCCGGCCGGTCGACGCTGTCCTCCAACACCTCAAGCAGCGTCCTGGCCTTGAGTTCGGTCTCCTGCTCCTCGTCCTCGGGCCGCGAGTCGTGCAGCAGCGTCGCGCCCACGCGCACGGTGGCCACGCCGTCGCGCAGCTCGATGGTGCGCAGCGTGAGCACCGTGTCCAGGCCGCCGTCGAAGCCGACCCGGCCGACGGCGCCGCCGTACCAGCGGCGCGGCGAGCGCTCGTGCCGCTCGATGAACTCGACGGCCGCCAGCTTGGGCGCGCCGGTCACGGTGACCGCCCACAGGTGGGCCATCAGCGCGTCCAACGCGTCGAGGCTCGGGCGCAGTTCGCCCTCGACGTGGTCGACGGTGTGGATGAGGCTGGAGTACATCTCGATGCGGCGCCGGGCGGTGACCCGTACGGTGCCCGGCACGCACACCCGGGACTTGTCGCCCCGGTCCACGTCGGTGCACATGGTCAGCTCGTTCTCGTCCTTGGCCGAGTTGAGCAGGGTACGGATGTGCTCCGCGTCCTCCAGGGCGTTGCCGCCGCGCCGGATGGTGCCGCTGATCGGCGACGACTCGACCAGGGTGCGCGTCCCGTCGGCGCCGGCGTCGCGGCGGACCCGGACGAACATCTCCGGCGAGGCGCCGACCAGGAACTCCCCGTCGGCGAGGTTCATCAGCAGGCTGCGCGGGGCCGGGTTGTGGTGCCGCAGCCGGCGGAAGAGCTGGGCCGGGCCGCCGCTGACCGCGCGCCGGAAGACCTGCCCGGGCACGGCCTCGAACAGGGCCCCGGAGCGGAACAGCGGCATGGCCGCGTCCACCACCCGGGCGTACTCGCCGGGCTCCAGGTCCCGCTCCCTGGCCGGCCGCCGGCCGGGCGTGAACGGGCAGGCGGGGGTGGTGCGCTCCAGCCCCTCGGTGCTGCCGGCCGGCACCCGGAACTCGTAGGCGTGCCGCAGCGCCTCGTCGCTGTGCAGGTCGAGTTCGTACAGCGCGTCCGGCAGGTGCAGCACCATGTCGCGGTCGCCTGGCGTACGCCGCTGGTGCTGCTCCATCGGGTCCACCTGGAAGATCAGGTCGTAGCCGAACGCGCCGTACAGGCCGAGCAGCGGGTCGGGCCCGGCCATGCCCTCGACCAGGGCGCGGACGGCGGCGAAGACGCCGACCTGGCGGGTGCGGTCCTCCTCGGCGAACAGCCCGGCCGGCGGCGCGCCCTGCACCCGCACGCTGTCCCCGCCGCGGGCGGTGCCGTCGGCCGCTGTGACGCCGCTGATCCCGGTGAGCGAGGGCACCCCGTCCAGGAGCGCGCCGAGCACCGGGAGCAGCAGAGCGCCGCGGTCGTTCAGGGCGCGGAAGGTGACCTGGGCACCGGACGCGGTGACCTCGACGGGCGGGTCGAGGTAGCCGATCGCCCGGTCACCGTCCCGGAACTGGAGCAGCCCGCGGCGTTCGCACAGCGCGTCCTCCAGGACGCCGCGCAGGGCCGTGGCGCTGCCGACGTGCTCGGTGGTGCGCACCACCCGCACGCCGGCCGGCGTGGTCCACCGCGTGGTCTCCGCCGCCCGGGTGGCGGGCGGTTCGGCGGCTTCCAGCAGGGTCATCTCCCGGCTCCTTTCAAGCCCGGGTGCCGCGCGGGCACCCCGTGTCGATCACCGGGTCACGCGGTGGTGGTCCAGAGGAGGTCCGCGCGGGCGGACTGCACGTGGGTCCAGCCCTGGCTGAGTTCGGCCGGCGGGCAGACGTAGGCGGTGCGGGCGCCGGTGACGGCGCGGACGCGTTCGCTCAGCGCCATCTGGGCGGCCCGGTTGTCGGCCGCGTCGCTCTCGCCCGGGGCCACCGCCACCACGTCCACGGTCTCGGCCCGCACCAGTGCGGCCACCCGCGCCACGGCCGTGGCCACCGGCTCCTCGGCGGGCGCGGTGGCGCGCACCAGCACGCCGACCCGGGCGCCGGGCGCCGCCGCGCGCGCCTGCCGCAGGCGGTCCGTCGCGCCGCTCAGGAACGCCTCCAACGGGCCGCTCACCGGATCGACTTCGACGACCACGGTGTCCGCGTCCCGCGTCGGCGCGAGGGGTTCGTCCGCCGCCCCCACGAGCACCGCGTCGCCGGGTGCGGCCGGCTCGCCCGCGCTGACCAGGGCGGGCACCGGCTCGGTGGGCTTGGGGGTCCACGCGTGACCACAGCGCTCGGCGAGCCCCTTGTCGAGGCGCAGCAGCAGGTCGGCCGGGGACTGTCCGCTGCGGCTGAGCAGGCGCAGCATCAGCGTGCCGACGTCCAGGTCGGCGTGGTCCTCCTGGTGCTCCCACATCCGGCGGCTGGCCCAGGCCGCCCGCTGGATGCCCGCCACGATCGGCCGGCGCGCCTTCTCGTACGCGACCAGGGCCTCCTCCAGCGCGTCGGGGCCGCTCGCGGCGGCGTCGTGCAGGCGGCGGGCGAGTTCGGTGGCGTCCTCCAGGGCCATGGTGGTGCCGGAGCCGACCGAGAAGTGCGCGGTGTGCACGGCGTCGCCGATGCCGACGAGGCGGCCGTGGGACCAGCGGTCGGCGTCGATGTGCGAGAACGTCAGCCAGCGCGATCCGTTGCCGATCAGCCGCGCGCCCTCCAGGTCGGCGGCGAAGACCTTGGCGCAGTACTCCATGGCCTGCTCGTCGTTCCACCCCGGTGGCTGGGTGTGTCCGTCGACGAACCCGCCGGCCCGGAAGGTCTCCGCGCTGATCTCCACCAGGAAGGTGGACTTGTCCCGGGTGTACGGGTAGACGTGCGCGCCGACCGGGCCGTGCCCGCCGTCGGCGAACAGGAAGGTCATCGCGTCGAAGGCGCGTTCCACGCCGAACCACGCGTACCGGCTCTCGCCGGTGACCTGGCGGGCGCCCCACTCCGTGGCCTGGGCCGCGCGGGTGCGGCTGCCGGCGCCGTCGGCGGCGACCACCACGTCGTAGCGGTCAAGGAGGTCGGTGGCGTCGGCCTCGGTGCGGTAGTGCAGTCGGGCGCCGGACTCGCGGGCCAGCTTCTGCAGGCTCAGCAGCAGCGCGCGCCGCTCGACGGCGGCGAAGCCGTGGCCGGAGGAGCGCACGGCGTGGCCGTCGCGGCGCACCTCCACGTCCTCCCAGCGGGCGCCCTGGTCGAGGAGGGCGGCGACCACGTCGGGCGCGGCCTGCCGCAGCCGGGCCAGGCTCAGCCGGGAGAAGACCACGCCGAAGCCGAAGGTGGCGTCGGCCGGGCTGCGCTCGAAGACGTCCACCTCGTGGTCGCCGAGCCGGCGCAGCAACAGGGCGAGCATCAACCCGCCGGGACCGGCGCCCACGCACGCAACTCGCATCGTCCTCATACCCCCTTGGCCGGGGTGGCGGGCGGAAGGTCCGCCTCGCCACTCCCGCTGGTGTCCTGTGCGGCGCCGTCGGTCGGCGCCTGTGTGCTGGTCGAAGCGGCGTCGGCACCGCTCGGTCGGACGCCCGGCCCGCCCTCGTCCGGGCCGGTGGTCGGCTCGCCGCCCGGCGCCGGGCCGGCCGCCTGGACGCCGGTGGCCTCGGCGCTCGTGGCCTCGGCGCCCGTGGCCTGGACGCCCGTGGCCTGGACGTCGGTGGTCGGCGTGTCGGTTGCTCCGGGGTCGGTGCTCGGCGCGCCGGTGGGTCGGGCCCCGGTGGTCGCGGACCGTGCCCCGGTGGTCTGGTCGGGCGCGCCGTGGGTGCCGGTGGCCGGCTGGCCGAGTCCGGCGCGCAGCACTCGGCGCAGCACCTTGCCCGCGGTGCTGCGGGGCACCTCGGGGACGAACACGACGCGCGCCGGGCGCTTGTAGCCGGCCAGTTCGGCGACGCAGGCGGCGAGCAGGGCGGACGCCCGCGGCGCCGGCTCGGCCGCGGCGACGAACGCGACGGGCACCTCGCCCCACTGCGCGCACGGCTCGCCCACCACGGCCACGTCCGCCACCCCGGGCTGGGCCGCGAGCACCCGCTCGACCTCGGCCGGGTAGACGTGTCGGCCGCCCCGGTCGATGACGTCGCGGAGCCGGTCGACGAGGTAGAGGTAGCCGTCCGGGTCGGCGTACGCGGCGTCGCCGGTGCGCAGCCAGCCGTCGCGCAGCACCTCGGCCGTCGCGGCCTCGTCGCCCCAGTAGCCGAGCATCCGCCCGTCGCCCCGCACGCACAGTTCGCCGATCTCGCCGGGCGGCACCCGGTGGCCCGCGCGGTCGTGGATCTCGATGTGGCAGCCGGGCAGCATCCGCCCCGCCGAGCGCAGCCGCAGTTCGGCGGTGGCGTCGGCGATGCCGGCGGCACCACCCGTCACCTGGGCGCGGTCGAAGAGCATGGCGGCGATGGGCCCGCCGCCCTCGGTGATGCCGTAGACGTTGCGCAGCGGGCACGGGAAGCGCTCAAGCGCCTCCCGCAACACCTCGTCGGGGATCGGCGCGCCGCCGCACATCACCTCGGTGAGGGTGGTCAGCTCCGTCGCGTCGAAGGCCGCCTCGCGCAGCACGGCGCGGACCATGGCGGGCACCAGGAAGGCGCGGGTGGCGCGGTGCCGGGCCACGTCGGCCAGGAACCGCTCCGGGGTGAACTCGGGCTCCAGGACGAGGGTGCCGCCGGCGGCGAGCAGGGCGAGGCCGATGACCATGCTGCCGTGGAACAGCGGGCACGGGTTGACCATGACGTCGCCCGGGCCGAAGCCCAGCTCGGCGGCCATGCCGGTGTAACAGGCGGACAGGGAGCGGTGGGTGACCGTCACGCCCTTGGCCCGGCCCGTGGTGGCCGAGGTGTGCAGGATGGCGTGGATGTCGTCCTGCCGGGGCAGCGGCAGCGTCCGCACGGGCCCGGTGGCCATCGCCTCGTACGCGGGCGAGCCGAGCGTCACCCGCCAGCCGTCGCCGAGTACGTCGCCGTGCCGGTCGAGCACGGACCGGTCGGCGAAGACGCCCACCGGCTCGACGGTGTCGATGACGTACGCGACCTCGGGCCCGGGGAAGGTGTGGTTGACGGGGCAGACGATGACGCCCGCCTTGGCCGCGGCGACGTACAGCTCAAGGACCTCGGCGCGGTTCGGCGAGCTGACCGCGATCCGCTCGCCGCGCCGTACGCCCCGGTCGAGCAGCGCGCTGGCCAGCGCGTCGGTGCGGGCGTCCAGCTCGCGCCAGGTCAGCTCGCGCGCGCCGGCGACCACCGCCAGCGCGTCGGGGCGCCGCTGGCGGTGGCGGCGGACGAGGTGGGCCACCCACATCAGCGGGCCTCCCGGCCGGCGGAGCTGGGCGTGACGTGGGCGGCGCGGTCGAGCGGTCGCGGCAGGTGGCTGGACTCCGGCAGCGGTCGGTGACCCGGTGTGAGCTGGTCGGTCACGGCTTCGGCTTCCCCTCGTGGTGTGCGGGTGGTGCGGGTGGTGCGGGTGGTGCGGGCGCCGGATACGCGGCGTCGGCGTCGGGGCGGCGGGTGCTGTCGTACGCCGACGCCGACGCGGGCGGCGGGGCCGTGGGCCGTGGCGTGGGCCCCGCCGCCGCTGGGGTGCGCGTGGGCGCCGTGGTCTAGCCGCCGACCTCCGAGTCCTTGCGCGCCGGGGCCGGGGCGGCAGCGGGGGCGCTCTCGCCGCCCTCTTTGAGCCCGAAGCGCTGGTGGAGGCTGGCCAGCGGGCCGGGGGCCCACCAGTTCCACTTGCCGGCCAGCCGCATGAAGGCCGGCACGAGCACACCCCGCACCAGGGTCGCGTCCATGATCACGGCCAGTGCCATGCCGAGGCCCAGGATCTTCATGTACGTGATGCCGGAGACGACGAAGGACAGGAAGACCGTGGCCACGAGCACGGCGGCGGCGGTGACGATGCCGCCGGTGCGTTCCAGGCCGAGCGCGACGGAGCGGGTGTTGTCGCCGGTCAGGTCGTACTCCTCCTTGATCCGGGAGAGGAGGAAGACCTCGTAGTCCATGGAGAGGCCGAACGCCACGCAGAACATCATGATCGGCGTGGTGGCCACGATGCCACCGGTGACCGTGAAGTCGCCCACCAGCCACTGCAGGTGCCCGTCCTGGAAGATCCAGACCATGGCGCCGAAGGTTGCCGTCAGGCTCAGCAGGTTGAGCACCAGCGCCTTGACGGGCACCAGGACGCTGCCGGTGAGCAGGAAGAGCAGGACGAAGGTGGAGATGGCGATCAGCGCGATGCTGTACGGCAGTCGGTCGCCGAGCGAGTCCATGGTGTCGCGGAACGCCGGTCCGGTGCCGCCCACCTTGACGTCGAAGGGGGCGTTGGTGGCGCGGACGTCGCGCACCACGTCCTGGCCCTCGTCGCTGTAGGAGCCGACGCTGGGCACCACCGACAGCCAGGTGCCGTCCTCGCCCGCGTACCGGGCCGACTCCTTGTTGGCCCGGCCGACCTGGCGGCCCTCGGCGTACGAGCCGGTCAGCGCGTCCACCCGGGCGACGTTGTCGAGTTGGGAGAGCGCGCTGGCGTAGTCGCCGATCTCGGCCGTCCTGGCGCTGGGGTCGCCGAGGCCCTCGGCGACGACCATGACCGGTTCCATCTCGCGGGCCGTGTAGTCCTGCGAGAGCGTGGTGTTGACCCGGTGCGCCTCGGCGTCCTTGGGCAGCGCGCGCTCGTCGGCGAGGTTGAAGCTGATGCCGAGGAACGGGCCGCCGAGCACCAGGAGGACGACGATGACGCCGGAGGCGAACGGGACCGGGCGGCGCATCACCCTGGTGGCGACCTTGTGCCAGAAGCCGTCCTCGACCGACCTGGTCCGCTGCTTGGTCCACGACCACTTGTTGATGCGCGGCCCGATGACGGCCAGCAGCGCCGGCAGCATCACCAGGGTGGAGAGCGCGGCGAAGGCCACGACGGCGATGCCGGAGTAGGCGAAGGACCGCAGGAAGTACATGGGGAACAGCAGCAGGGCGGAAAGCGACAGAATGACGGTGATGGCCGAGTAAAGCACCGTACGGCCGGCGGTCTTGACGCTCGTGGCGACCGCTTCCTCGACCGTCGCGCCCTTTCCGAGTTCTTCGCGGTATCGGCTGACGACAAAGAGGCTGTAGTCGATGCCGAGTCCGAGTCCGAGCCCCGTCGTCATATTCATCGCGAACACCGAGACGTCGGTGAACGAGACGAGGATCTGCAACACCAGCATGGCGCCGATGATGGAGACGATTCCGAGGGCGAGCGGCAACAGGGCGGCGATGACGCCGCGGAAGACCAGAATCAGCAGAATCAGGGTGATGGGCAGCGCGATGGTTTCCGCGAGGAGCAGGTCGTCCTGCGTCTGGACGTTCAGCTCGCGGTACGCCTCGGCCCGGCCGCCGAAGAGGACGTCGAGCCCCTCGAAGCCGTCCTCGTAGTGCGGGAGCAGCTGCTCCAGGTTGTCCTCCACCTCGTCCTCGTCGCCCTCCAGGTGGGCCAGGACGAGCGCGGAGTCGGACTTCTCACTGCGCAGCGAGGGGTCCTTGCCCAGCGTCCAGTAGGAGCCGGCCGACTGGACGCCGGGCTCGTCGCCGAGCTTCCTGGTCAGCTCGGCTCCCTTGCGCGCGGTCTGCGCCTGGTCCGCGCCCTGTGGGGTCTTCACCAGCAGCACCAGGTTGGGCTCGCCGGTGCCGAAGCGGTCGGTCAGCGCCTTGCTCGCCTTGGTCGATTCCGCGTCCGGCACCTCGTACCCGCCCGACGACAGCTTGCTCGAAACGCTGCCGCCGAGCCCTCCGGCGACCACGCAGAAAAGCAGGCACAGGATGAGCACCAGCTTTCTGCGTCCGGTCGCCAGCGCTGCCAGCTTGTTGAACATCAGATCCTCCAGTGTGGAGCTTTCGGAACCGGCCGATTCGGTTCCGACGAGGGCGTGTCGGAGATGATCAGATCAGTCGGCCAGTGGCAGCGGGCGGCAATCGACGAGAATTCGCTCGCCATTGGCAGAGACGTGATCGGCCAGTGGCTCTTCGGCCGTTCGGTCCCAGGCGAGTACGCGATTGTGAATGGAACCGCGGCAGAAGTCGGCGAACTCCGGGGCGGTATTGCGTTGGCGTCCGCCGAGATAGGCGAGCACCGGGTCGAGCACCAGCCAGCGCCCCTCCTCGTACACCTCGGTCCAGGCGTGCTCGACGCCGATGAGGCCGAGCAGGAACCCCTTGCGGGTGCGGGCGCGCAGGCCGGCCTCCTCGGCGCGCTCGCGCATCAGCCAGGCGGAGACCACGCAGTCGGCCATCCGGTGGGCGAGCGCGGTGCGCGGTTCGGCGCGCAGCGTGCCGGGGATCCAGCCGTACTGGTAGACGCCGGTGGCCAGTTCGTCCAGGAGCTGGTCGTGGATGTCGCGCACGGCGTCGGTGCGCGGGCTGTCCACCAGGCCCCGGGTGGTCAGGCGGGCCTCGGCGGTGCCGGGGCCGTCGACGTCCGCCTGCCACGCCAGGAGTTCGCCGCCGAGCACCTTGGGCGCCGGCGGCAGCGGGGCGACCACGGTCTCGGGCGAGCCCTCGACGGAGGCGGCGAGCCGCACGCGCCAGGTGCGGGCCGTCGTCCAGCTCTCCGGCCTGCCCGTGGCCAGTCGCATGCAGGAGCGCTCGCCGAGTTCGGCCACCGACTTGCCGGTGCCGGACTGCAGGCCCAGGTTCATCACGTCGTGGTAGTCGAACCGCAGGCCCTGCGGCGTCTCCTCGGCCGGGAAGCCGGCCGCCACCAGCAGCTCCACCAGCTCGCTGGCGCAGCCGAGTTGGTGGGCCGCCTCGTCCACGCCCAGCCTGGCGTCCCGGTGCCCGGCGGGCACCGGGATCATCCTCTCCACGCCGCGCTTCATGGCCTCAAGCCGCGAGGCCGGCGGGTCGCCCGCCACGTTCCGGTGATCGGTCGTCATCTTCCGGGCTCCTTGTCGCCGTTTACCGTTCCGCGAGCCGGGTCAGCTCGCCGGCGGCGAGCCGGCGCGCGACCTCGAGTCGCTTGACCTTCCAGGTGGCGGTGTGCGGGATATCGTCCCAGCGGCAGTGCACCGGGTCCGCAAGCGGCGGCAGTTCCTTGATCGCCGCCGCCCAGGCCACCGGGTCGAGCGGCAGGTCACCGCGCGTGCACACCAGCGGCACCGGCAGCCCGTCCTCGACCGGGATCAGCACGGCCTCGGTGAGCTGCGGGATGCTCTCCAGGATGTGGTCCTCGGTGGCCAGCAGGCTGTCCACGCCGCTGGCGCGGTCCACCAGCCGGTCGTACAGGTGCAGGCAGCCCTTCTTGCTGACCATCCCGTAGTCCCCCATCGCCCACCAGCCGTTCTTCCGCTGGTCGGGGTAGCCGATGTAGCTGGGGGTGATGCCGCCGGAGCGGGCGAAGATCGCGCCGGGGGTCTGCTTGCCGAGATCGGTGTCGCCGTTCTCGTCGCTGATGCGGATCCTGGTGTGCCCGAAGACCGGCTTGCCCACGCAGCGGCCGTCCTCGCAGCCGCCGCCGAGCCGGTGCAGCTTGACGGTGACGGGGCCGGTCTCGGACTGGCCGTACGCCTGGAGGTAGCGGGCCTTGGGCTTGGCGACCCGCAGCAGCGTGTTGATGGTCCTGGGGTGGGCGGCGTCGAAGGAGCTGAGGAACATCCGTACGCCCGCGAAGAGTTCGGGCCGCTGCTCGGCCACCTCCTCCCAGCGGATGAACACGTTGGGCACGGTCTCCAGGAGGCCGGGGCGGACCCGGGCCATCATGGCGGCGGCGTTGGCCGGCTCGGGGTCGACCATGAAGCCCAGCGGCACGCCGAGGGCGAGGATGGCGAGCATGCCGGACATGCTGCGCGCGTGCACCGGCGACAGGCACATCAGCAGCGGGTCGTTGACGCGCAGCACCCGGCCGATCATGACCTGCGGCTTGGCGTGTCCGGCGAAGCTCTTGACGGAGTGCACGACCAGCTTGGGCACCCCGGTGGTGCCGGAGCTGTGCGTGACCAACTGCGGGGAGTCCTGCGGTGGCACGGCCAGCGCGGGCAGCGGGGCCGGGCTCAGGTCGCCGAGCGAGCGGCCGTGGGCGCCGGCGGCGCCGACGTACCAGCGGGGCGCGGCGTCGGCCGCCACCTCGGCCAGGGTGCCGCCGGCCTCGATGGCGGCGTCGGTGACGATCGCGACCGGTTCGGTGGTGCGCACCAGCGCGCCGAGCGAGGCCGCCCCGACCGCGTCGTGCACCAGCACGGGCACGGCGCCGATCCGGGCGCACGCGAAGGCGAGCAGCGGCACGTCGAAGTTGGGCCGCTTGACGATGACGACCCGGCCGCCGGCGCTGACCCCGGCGGCGGCGAGCAGCCCCGCGGCCTGGTCGACGCGGTCGCGGAAGTCCACGAAGCTCAGCTCGGTGCCGGCGGCCGGGAACAGGTCGAGCGGGCGGTCCAGGTAGAGGGAGGCGCCCGGGTGGCGGCGCGCGGCCTCCGCGGGCGCGGTGGCCAGCGCCATGGTGCGCCGGCTCACTGGTCGGCTCCCTCGCGCACGGCCGCGCGGGTGTCGGGCTCGGCGGCGATGTGCGCCACCAGGTTGTCGAACGAGGAGACGGCGTCGACCGAGTCCAGCAGGTCCCACTCGACGCCGAACGTCTCGTCGATGGCGTCGAGCAGGCGCATGAAGCCGGTCGAGGTCAGGCCGAGGTTCCACAGCGGCACCGTGCGGGCACCCGGCTCGTCCAGCGGCACGGCGCCGCCGACTATGTCCTCCAGCAGGGCGCGCAGCTTCTCCGCTACTGCTTCCGGGCTGTGCATTGGGGTCCTCCATTCACTGCCCGCGTGTGCTGGCAGGCTCGGGTGGTACGGGTGGTGCGGGCGATACGGACAGTGCGGGCGATACGGGGAGTGCGGCGGTCGCGACCGCCGTCTGCGGGCCGCGACCGCCGCGGCCTAGGCCACGCGCAGGCGCTCGGTGGCGGGCTTGACCACGCGTCCGAGGCCGGCGCTCTCGTCGAACCCCCGCTGCTGGCGCAGGAAGTACAGGACGTACTCGGCCAGGTCGTCGATGCCCATCGGAGCCCGCGAGGCGTCCGCGCCGCAGACGGCGTCGGTGTGCGTCAGGTCGAACGTCTTGCTGTTCTTCATGTGCGGGCGGTAGAAGTCCATGCCCTTGTCGAAGACGTCGTCCACGGGCGTGAAGTCGGTGGTGTCCGAGGCCCAGATGGGGCTGGGCAGGCCGACCAGGTCCATCACCGTGGTGATGACGTCGCTGGTGGTGGGCTGCTCGGAGTTGGCCAGGTGGAAGAAGGTCTCCGGCGAGTCGGAGAGCGCGATGGAGACCGCGTTGCGGGCCACCATGTCCACCGGCACGAAGTTCAGCCGCGACTCGGGGTCTGCCAGCAGCCGCACCGGCGTGTCGGGCAGCATCTCGACGCCGAGCCGGCGGCCGGCCACGCGCTTGAAGAGCAGCACCTGCCGGGCGAAGCCGTACATGCCGGACCAGTTGATGCCGTGCCGGGTGACGCTGTGCCCGATGACGATGCTGGGGCGCAGCACGCGGACGCGCATCCGGTCGGCGGCGTCCAGGACCAGCGCCTCGGCCTGGATCTTCGAGCGCTCGTAGCTGTTGTTGGCCACCGAGGTGTCGGTGGCGCGCACCTCGCGGATCAGACCGCGCCGGGCGCCGGCGACGTAGGAGGTGCTGACGTAGTTGAACGTGGTGGCGCCGAGGTCCTGGGCCAACTGGAGGATGTTGCGGGTGCCGCCGATGTTCTGCGCCTCGATCTCCTCGCGGTACTCCTCCTCGTACCGCAGGGACGCCGCGCAGTGCCACAGCTCGTCGATCCGGGGGGCGGTGGCCAGGTCGACGCCGCCGCCGGCGACGGTCATGTCGCCGCGGATGGCCCGGGTGCGCTCGGCGATCGCGGTGGCCAGCTCGGGGCGTCCGTACCCCTCGGCCAGGCCGTTCAGCGCCTCGTGCAGGCGCTTGGTTGCTACCTCGTCGTCGCTGCCGCGCACCATGGCGTAGATGACGCCCTCGGTGCGCTCCAGCAGTTCCAGGACCACGGTGCCGCCGACAAAGCCGGTGGCCCCGGTCAGCAGACGGATCGTCATTAGTGCTTCTCCCAGGGGATGGTGACAGCGCGGTCAGTCCGCTCGCCGCGGCGGCGGTGACTGTCGATCGGTCGCGTGGGTGCGGCGGGGGCGGGCCGCGGGGGCGCGCCGGCACGGGGTGGCGGCCGACGCGCGCCGGGCGGTCGGGCGGTTCGCGCCGGTCCGCTCCCCCGCCGGGTGGTGGATCAGGCCGACACGTGCTGGCCGGCCGCCACCAGTTCGCGCAGGAACTCGCCGGTGGCCTTCTGGAAGCCGTCCGGGTCGTCGAAGAAGGGCACGTGGCCGGCGCGGGCCAGGGTCACGGCGCGCGAACCCGGGATGCGGGCCAGCGCGTCCTCGACGACCGACTCGCTCCAGGAGAAGTCGCCGTCGCCGAGGATGAGCAGGGTGGGCGCGGTGATCCGGGACAGCAGCTCGGGGTTGTCGTCCAGTTCGAGGGAGGCGAGGAAGTTCTCCTTGATGCCCTCGGCGGTGAACAGCGAGGCGAAGCTGTCGCGCAGCGCCAGGTAGGCGGGCAGGCCGCCGCCGTTGATGGTCTGGTCGCAGAAGGACATGGCGTACAGGTGGTTGAAGAACTGCGGGATGCCGCCCGAGTCCAGGCTCGCCACCCAGGAGCGGGTGACCAGCTCGCGGCGCAGGCCGCCGTTGGGCGAGAACGCCGGGCCGACCAGGACCAGGCCGGCGACGCGCTCGGGGTACCTGAGCGCGAAGTCGCGCACGATGAGGGTGGAGATCGAGGTGCCGATCAGGTACGTCCTGTCCACCTTGAGGTGGTCGAGGAGGGCCTTGAGGTCCTCGACGTGGTCCACGAAGCGGACCTTCTCCGGGCCGGGCTTGGAGTTGCCCTGGTTGCGCAGGTCGTAGTTGATGAGCTGGAAGTCGCCCTCCAACTGGGTGGTGAAGCCGTGCCAGAAAGGGCTCACCATGGCGAAGTTGTTGAGCATGACGACGGCGGGGCCCTCGCCGCGCACCTCGTAGCTCAGCTCCACACCGCCGCCGAGCGCCAGCGTCTCGTGGTCGGCGTACCGGACGTCGAGTTGTCCGAACTCCAGGTCTGCCATGTTGGTTCGTCCTCCGTTGTCATCGCACGACTGCGCGGGTGCGTAGGTGCGCTCGGCGTGGTGGGGCCTGGGCGGGGTCGTGGCCGTCAGCGGCGGGACTCCCGACCGCCGTGGGCCGGGTCGGTGCCGACCCCGGCGCGCGGTCCCGGGTCCGCGGCGCGCTCGGCCGCGCAGCGCACCTCGAAGCGACATCCGCTGATGTCACCGTGGCCCGCTGCGACGACCTCCACGTCAAGCCCTGCGGGCACCAGCGGCCATCCGCCGTGTCCCATGGGGCACCCCCTGTCTGCTTCGCCCGCCGGCCGTGGGCTCGCCGCTTCGTCGCGGTCGGCGCGCGGCCGGTGGGGAGGCATGTCGGAGCGTTGTTCGAACGCTCCGGGAACGATCCTGCTGGCCGGTGGCCAAGGCGCGTTCAAGGCGTGGAAAAGGGGCGCCCAGGGAACAGGGGTTGACTTACGCGGAGGTACCCGCCGCGGCCGGCACGGCACGCTCGCGCGCTCCGGGCAGGACGTGCAACGCGGCGGTCGCCGGCGCGTGTACGGGCACGGACAGCCGGATCAACACGGGGATACGAAACAGTGGCACGGCGTCCGGACCCTCGCGCCACATCTCCGCCACGCAGTGGTCGAGAAGCTGTCCGACCAGCATCTCCGCACTCCAGGCGTCCACGCCGAGCAGCGTCGCGGCGCGCGCGATGGTGAACGGCTCGCCGCCGGCGGCCGACAGCAGCGTCAGCGCCTCGTACGCGGTCTGGTCAAGGCGCGCGCAAGCGCTGGCAAGGCGGGCCAGGACGTCGAAGGAACCCGTGCGCAACTGGGCGATGCGGTGGTCCTCCTCGGCCAGCCGCGCGGCGAGGTCGGTGACCGACCACATGGGCCGTGCGGCCAGCTTCTCGCCCGCGGCGCGCACCGCGAGCGGCAGGTTGCCGGTCAGCCGCACCACCTGGCGGGCCACCGCCGAGTCCGCGCCGACCCGGTGGCGGCCGGCGAGCGACGCGAACAGCTCGGCCGCCTCGTCGGTCTCCATCGGGCCGAGTTCCACGGTGGCCGCGCCCGGCAGGCCCGGCAGCCGCACCCGGGAGGTGACCAGCACCGTGCTGCCCGGGCCGCCCGGCAGCAGCGGCGCCACCTGGTCGGCCGACGTGGCGTCGTCGAGCAGGACCAGCAGCCGCCGCTCCGCGCTCCAGTTGCGGAAGATGCGCCCCAGTTCCTCGGTGTCGTCGGGCAGGTCGACCACCGGGTGCCCCAGGTCGCGCAGGAGCGCGCGCAGCACGCCCGCGGGGCGCACCGGGCGGTCGTCGTCGTCGTGCAGCCGCGCGTACAACTGCCCGTCGGGGAAGAGTTCGCGCAGCCGGTGCGCGGCGTGCACGGCCAGCGCGGTCTTGCCGGCGCCGGCGCCACCGAGCACGGTGACGATGCGGGGCGCGGAGCGCGCGCCGGCGGCCGGCTGCGCCAACTCCTCCAGGCGCGCCAACTCGGCGCGGCGCCCGGTGAAGTCGGCGGTGTCCACCGGCAGTTGGGCCGGTGGGCGGTGGGCCGCCGCCGGGTGGGCCGCGAGGGCGGCGGCCGGCGCGGGCACGGCCGGCGCCAGCGGGCCCGGCTCGGGCTGTCCGGCACCGGCGGGCGCGGTCAGCACGACCGGCTCGGCGCGCACCGCGGGCTGGTCGATTTCGAGGGTCTCGTTGAGCACGTCCCACTGGAGCTTCTGCAACCGCTCCGACGGGTCGATGCCCAGGTCCTCGACGAGGTTGCGGCGCAGCCGGCTGAACGCGTCGAGCGCCATGCTGCGCTGGTCGGCCCGGTAGGCGGCGCGCATGAGCTGCGCCGTGAACTCCTCGTGCACCGGGTGCGCCGCGGTGAGCTGCCGCAGTTCGCCCAGCAGGCTGCGGTGCCGGCCGAGTTGCAGCTCGGCCTCGATGCGCAGTTCGAGGGCGCTGATCCGGGCCTCGGAGATCTGCGTGATCCGGGCCGCGAGCACCGGCCCCGCCTCAAGCCCGGCGAACGGGTCGCCGCGCCACAGCGCCAGCGCGGAGCGCAGCGTGGCCACCACGTTCAGCGCGTCCCCCTTGCCGAGGGCGCGCCGCGCCTGGGTGACCCGGCGCTCGAACTCCCACAGGTCCAGCTCGTCCACCAGCAGGTTGATCCGGTAGCCGTTGGGGCACGTCTCCAGCCGGTTGGTGGGGCCCGACGCGCTCTGGAGCGCCCGGCGGAGCTGGTAGACGTAGGTCTGTACGGTCTTGCGGGCGAGCCGGGGCGGCTCGTCCTCCCACAACTCCTCGATCAGCGCGGACGTCGTGACCAGCCGGTTGGCGTGGATGAGCAGCACGGCCAGGGCGCGCCGGGCCATGGGCGCCGATGGCGTGCGGCTCTCGCCCCGCTCTCTGACCTCCATCGGTCCGAGCACCCCGATGCGCAGGGCCGTCGGCTCGGTATCGGGTGTGCCCGCATAGGGCAACGCGCCGTCCTTCATGTCTTCCCCCGTGTTGCGTTGTCACATCGCGCATGGTTCCCACCGACGACTCGCGGGGCGAGTGGGCCCCGCGGGCTCACCGGGGTGGGGCTCGGCCGGCCAGTGGGTCCGGCGTGGGGCCGGGCACCGGGCCGCGGCGCTGGGCGCCCGCCGCGGTCGCGGCGCGGGCATCGAGTGTCGAGCGCCGCCACGGCTCGCCCGGTGCGGGCCGGCGGCGCGGAGTCGGGGCGGCGAGGCGCCCGACGGCGGACGGGATGGTGGTGGGTGAGGCGGTGATGGGTGAGGCGGTGGCGTACGGGACGGCGGCGCGCGCGGTCACCCGGGCGGGTGCGCCGACTCGGGCGGGGGCGCCGACCCGGGCGGGGGCGACGCGGAAACGCGCGGTGGTACGTGCCGGCGGGGCGTCCCGCGACAGCGTTGCCACGGGTGGCGTGGCGGCCGGCGCCGCGGGCGAGCCGGGCCTCGCGTGCGCTCCGGCGGGCGTCGCGAGCGGCCCGGCGGTGGTGGGGAGCACTCCGGCGCTGGTGGCGGGTAGCGCGGTTCGCGGGCGAGCCGTGCGCACCCGGCCGGGGGCCGGCCCCGTGCCGCACCGGGGACGGGGCGATCCACCGCTTACCGCCCGGGTGCGGGCCGCTAACCGCGGACGAGGTGGCCGGGTGCTCATGGGGCTGACCGTACGGCGCGCCGCAGATCGGCGCAGTAGCACCACCGGAATCGGGTGACTAGCAGGAAATTGCCGTTGTCTTCGGCGGCCTTGCCATTCGGCGAACGAAACGACTGACAGAAATGCGGGACGCGCTTGCCGCGCACGCCCGTGGCGCCCGGTTCGGGGTGGTTCCCGCCGCTGACGTAAGTGGCGGATTCGCCCGCTCGATCCGCGCTACGGGCCGCGGCGTCGACCCTCGCGCGGGATAGGGGAAGAGAGAAATGAGAACGGTGACCGCTCGGTGCGGCGACACGCATCCCTGGACCCTCCATGTCTCATGCTGACGAGTTTTCCCAGCGATCCCAGTAGCTACGTGGCCAGTTGGGTCGCATCCAGTGCGTCGCGCCGGTGAATCATGGCATAGGACCCGGCCGGATTTCCATGGTGATTCCGAGGCGCCGTTCCCCCTTCGCACCGATCAACGCCTTGTTCATTGCCGCGCCATATGACTGCCATCCCTCGGCGGCCACCAGCGTGAGCATCGGCACAGCGCCGGCACCCGACAGGCCCGCGCGCGCCCGTACCGACGGCTGGTCGGTGTCCGCCGCCGCGCAATACGCCGCCCCCGACCACCGGCCAGGTCGCGCGGGCCGCCCCGCACCAGGCCACCGACCGGCCCGCCACGCCCGGCACCCGCCGCCCCACCAGGGCACATGCCACGCCACGGGCGCCCGGCGACCACGTCGGAACACCCGTCGCGGGCCGGCGCCGGCCCGCCCCGGTCCCGCGACCGGCTCCGGGGCCTTGCCCCCCAACACCGGCGGGCACATCGCGCACGCGAAATCCGCACCGATTGGCCGGGTATGCACCGGACCTTTCCTCACCGCCCGTCATTACCGGACCGGAAACGGGGGCCGGTCGGCGGAATCCGCGGCGTCAGCAACCCCGGTGCGGCGAAATGCGCTATCGCCGCCGGCCCCCCACAACACCCCTCAAGCACCCCGGTAACCCCGCTATCCCCGGCAGGATTCCGTGAATTCCGGCTGGCACGTTACGGGCGACGCCGGACGGGGAAGCCCGCGAAGCGGCCACGCCTCGCCGACCATTCTCCGACCCGCATTTCCAACCCAGCACACGACGCGTACCCAGCACGAACCGCCACTCGGACGCCGTTCCGAACTCGTGGCAGGTTACGCGGACTTCACCGCGTCGCGCATATCACCGCACCCCTGATCGTACGCCAAACCCCCTACGGTAACGGCCTTTCCGCCATTCACGCACCCGACAGGCCAAGGCGCCCGGACGCCATCCCCCGCGTCGAACTCCCACCGCGCGCGACAGGGAATGCGAGCACTCCGAAAGCGCGCAATGCGCGGGGCGGCGCGGCCCGGCAGCCCCACGGAAGCGACACCAGCGCCGAAGGCACCATCGGGCCACTCCGGGACACCCGCCAGCGACCGGCGGGCGGGGCGCTACCGCCTCGCTAACCGAGCACCGCGGACACGAAGCCCGCCAGTCGCCGGCGCACCTCATCCCCCGTCAACCCCTCGACCGACACCAGGTGTTCCACGAGGTCGGCCCGGGTCGCGGCCAACAGGACGTGGGCGGCGTAGTCGGCGTCCGACACGTCGGGCAGGTCCCGCAGCACGTCGCGGAGGGTCGCGTGCCACCCGACGTAGTGCCCGGCCTGGTACGGGCTGCCGCCGCCGGCGTCCTCCAGGGCCAGCGTCAGGTGCCGGTTGGCGAGCTTGAACTCCAGCACGGCGTCGAGCAGCGCCAGGGCCCGCTCCCGGGGCGCGCCACCCGGGCCGAGCGGCGGCGGCCCGGCCTCCACGGCCTGCCGCAGCGGCTCGATCCGGGCCTCGACCAGGGCGCGGATCAGCCCCGTCCGATCCCCGAACCGCCGGAAGAGGGTTCCCTTGCCGACCCCGGCCGCCGCCGCCACGTCGTCCATCGAGATGCCGCGCGGGCGCTCGCTGCGAGCGAACAGCGCGTCGGCCGCCGCCAACACGGCCTCACGGTTGCGCGCGGCGTCCGCGCGCTCCCTCCGTACGGTCACGGAACCCTCCTCTTGCGATGCGGACCGACGGTCCGTATATTGTCGACGAACACAAGCGGACTATCGGTCCGTATCGTATCGGACGGAGCACTTCCGATGACCGACCCCATGACACCGGTGGACCTCTTCCGCCACGGGCTGCGCCTGCTGCTCGCCAGGGACATCGACGGCTGGGTGGCGCTCAGCGACGAGCGGGTGCTGGTCGAGTTCCCGTACGCCCCGCCCGGCTACCCGCGGCGGCTGACGGGCCGCGCCGAACTCGCCGCGTACCTGCGGGACTACCCCGCCCACATCGACCTGCGCGACGTCGCCCACCTGGAGATCCACGAGACCGCCGACCCGACGACCATCGTCGCCGAGTGGCGCGGCACCGGCCGCGTCGTGGCGACCGGCGCGCCCTACGACATGACGTACGTCGTCGTCGCGACCGCCCACGACGGGCGCTTCACGCGCTACCGCGACTACTGGAACCCGCTCGCCATCCCGGACTCGATGGCCGCCGAGCAGACCACCGCGAGGAGCGCGTCATGACCGAGCACGACACCGCACCGGCCACCCCGACCACCCCGGCTACCACCGACACCACTGGAACCACCCTGGTCACCGGGGCCACGGGCAACACCGGCGGGCGCATCGTCCGTCGGCTCGTCTCGCTCGGGCGGCCCGTCACCGCGGCCAGCCGTGGCGCCGCCGCGCCGGCGGGCGCCCGGGGCGCGCGCTTCGACTGGTACGACCCCGCCACCCACGGCGACGCCCTGCGCGGCGTGGACCGGCTGTACGTCGTCCCACCGGTCAGCGACCTCGATCCCGCGCCGGTCGTCCTGCCGTTCCTGCGCCGGGCGCGCGCGGCCGGCGTGCGCCGCGTCGTACTCCTCAGCTCGTCCGCCGTCCGCGCCGGCGACCCGGGCGTGGGGCAGGTGCACGCCGCGCTCGGCGACCTCTTCGACACCTGGACCGTGCTGCGGCCGTCGTGGTTCATGCAGAACTTCACCGGCCACCACCCACACGCCGACAGCGTCCGCGGCGACGGCGTGCTCACCACCGCCACCGGCACCGGCCGCGTCGGCTTCGTGGACGCCGACGACATCGCCGCGGTCGCCGTCCACGCGCTGACCGACGACCCGCCACCCACCGGCGACCTGGTCATCACCGGCCCCGAGGCGCTGAGTTACGACGCGGTCGCCGCCCTGCTCAGCGCGGTGACGGGCCGCCCCGTCAGCCACGCCCCGGTCGGCTTCGCCGACCTGCGCGACCGGTTGGCGGCCGAACTGCCCGTGGTGTACGCCGCGTTCCTTGCCGGGCTCGACCGCGCCATCGCCGAGGGCGCCGAGGACCGCGTCACCGACACCGTGCTGCGCGTCACGGGCCGCCCGCCCCGCACCCTCCGCGAGCACGCCGTCGCCCATCTGGGCCAGCGCCCCGCGCCGGTCACGCGCCCTGATCGCACGCCCTGATCGCACGCGTCCGACGTACGCGCCTGGTGACGCGCGCCCCGGGCGGGCAGCCCTGGCCGCGCGCCCTGGCGCCCCGTTCGAGGAGCTTGCACGAGGCGGGCCAGCGCGGGCCGGTACCGGCCGGCGCGCGGTGCGCGGATCGCCGCCCGGCGCGTGCGCCGTGGCGACGGCCGGGGGCATGGCCGGTGGCCGGGCGTTGTCAGTGGTCGGTCGTAGCGTGTGAGTCGTCCCTATCCACGCTGCTGGCTGCTGCGCGATGCGGACACCGGGCCGGACCCACCCGGGTCCGGCCCGCACCCGGCCCTGCCACCGACCGCGCGCCCGCGTGTCCCACCGACCGCTGCCGTGCCGGCCGACGGCTGATCGCCCGAAGGAGGACGCGGATGTGCACCGTTCGGGGCCGAAGCGGCACGGTGGTCGGCCGACTCGGCCCGTGGCGCCGGGACGCGGCGCGGCTAGCGCCGCAGCGCGTGGACGAACTGCGGGATGGCGGCGGCCACGTGCGCCCCCAGGTCGATCGCCGCGTGCGCCGCGGGCACGCCGGGCGCGTCCGCGAACTCGGGGAGGCCGAGGAAGGCGAAGAGCGGCCCGATCGGGCCGAGGACCGCCGCCCACTCCCCCGCGCCGTCCGCGAGCCGCCCGTCCTCCCACGCCCGGACCAGCAGCGGGAGGGTGCACAGCGCCGCCAGCGTGGTGACGACGGGCGCCGCCTCGTGCAGGGCCCGGCCCGCCTCGGTGTCGTGTCCCAACAGGTCGAGCAGGCTGCCGATCCCGGCGACGACCTCGCCGAGCGCCAGGTACGGGACGTGCTCGCCGGAGTGGGTGGCCAGCGTCCGGTCGCCGAAGCCGGCCCCGAGCACCACCAGGCTCGACGCCAGGACGCCGCCGTGGAAGTGGCGCAGCAGCGGCTGGTCCGGCGCGCGCGGCGTCCACAGGTCGACGCCGGCCCGCGCGAACGCCAGGTAGCAGGTGCTCATGCTGGTCAACACCCCGAGCGCCAGGGCCTGTTCGTCCCCGTCCCGAGGCACGGGCCCGGCGCCGGTGTGGTACGGCCAGACCCCGTCGGGGAACAGGCTGGCCCGGGCGTCGCCCGTGGCGACCTTGTACGCGATGGTCGCCGGGTAGGCGGCCATGAGCGCGAGGAGGCCGCCGACGGTCGGCGTGTCGTCGTCCTCGCGCCGCGCGGCGCGGGCGGCCTGCTGCCACAGCGGGGTGAGCCGCGACCCGTCCAACGCGGTGTTCAGCGAGCTGGCGATCGCGCCCACGGCGGCGTCCACGACCCGCAGCAGGCTGTGCACGATCTCCCGCACGCACCCGAAGACCGCCCGCAGGCACTTCCTGGCCTCGGCCAGCAGGTGGGCGAGGTCCTGGTCGTACACCTGCCGCTGGCTGCCGACGAGGCCGCCGACCGCCTCCCACAGGGCGTGCAGATGGCACAGGACGCGCTCCCTGACCGCGGCGAAGTCCGTGGCGAAGGCCCGCTCGAGCGCGGGGTCGAGCCGGGGGGCGGGGAAGGTCAGCGGGCCGAGTCGCTGGAGCCGCTCCTCGAGCCAGCCGGCGATCGGGTCGTTGAGGGCCTCGAAGACCACCGGGTGGGGCACCGCGAGGGCGATGCCGGCCTGGAACGTCTTGTCCTTGAGCAGGCCGTGCGCGAGCACGTCGAGCAGTTGGTCGAGGTCGCCCTCGCGCGCGTCGAGCCAGGCGTCGACGGCCCGGTCCAGGTGGGCGAACCCGTCGGCGTCGGCGACCGTCCGGGAGAGGTTCATGGCCCGTTGGAGCGCCGTCTTGGCCTCCCACACGGCCTTCCAGTCGGTCGCGGCGCTCAACCAGCCGATCACCTCCCGGGAGGGGACGCCGACGCCCGCGAAGCACGCGCCGACGGCCCGCCCGCCCTCCTCCATGCCCCGCACGGGCAACCGGACGCCCGGCGCGACGGGCCGCCCCGCGAGCGCCAGTCCGGTCGCCGCCCAGCCCGTCCCGTCCGGGGCCCAACCCCCCACCTCGACCACGCCGCGCTCCACCCCGAACCACAGGTCGCCGATCACGAGCGGGTCCCCGTCGCCGTCCGCCCCGGCCCGCGTGCCCTGGGCCGTGGCGCTGGCTACGGCCTCGTACTCACTGGCGGTATCCGCGGCATCGGTGCTGGTCGGCGCGTCGGTGGCGGTCGGTACGGGTACGGCGGGCGGGGCGGCCGGTCCCTCCAGCGCGTGCCGGGCGATCGTCCGGATGGCCTCGGCGGTGCGGGCGAGCCGGTCGGGGGCAACGCCTGCGGCGAGGTCGCCCAGCGCCGCTCCCCCGGCGTCGAACGCGGGCAGCCGCCCCCGGGCGTCGCTCTCGCGCAGGGTGCCCGTGCCGGCGAGGTAGGCGAGCGTCTTGGTGCCGGGGCGAAGGGTGGCCGCGTGGTTCCCGGCCCCGTTCGTGAGGACCAGCTCCGTCCTGGCCAGCGTGGTGGCCCGGACCATGAACCGCAGCAGCCCCGCGTGGTCGGTCAGGAACGGCTGGGGCTCCGCGGTCAGTGTGTGCAACGTCGGCTCGACGCCTGTCACTCCGGGCCGCTGCCAGTAGATCTCGCAGTCGCCGGCGTGCGCGGCACTGGCGAGGCCGACCTCGTGCAGGACCAGCGGCCTGCCGGTCGCGTCGAACACGCTCAGCTCGACGTGGTGGAAGTCCGCGGTGTACGCCTCACCGGCGGTGGCGGCTCGGCGCACCTCGACGGAGCGCCACCTGCGTGTACGCGCCTGCTGGACGGCCAGTCGCAGCAGCGGGCCGTCCCGGTGACAGGTGAACAGCGCGGTGTCCCGCTCGCCGCCCGCCCGGCCGGCGACGGCGAACAGGCCGACCTCCCGGTCGATGGGGACCGGCGGCAGCCAGCGCCCCGGCGTCGACCGGCTCTCGCGGATCACCCACAGCCGCCGCGCCACGTCCAGCGCGTACACGTCCCGGAAGGCGTGCTCGGCCCCGCCGAACGGCTCCCGGACGCGATGCGGGACGACGTCGGCGAACTCCACGGCGACGGGCATCGGCGGCACGGGCGCCGGCGCGAGCCGCCCCTCGCCGCCCGCCCGACCGTCGAGGCGGGCGCACGAGAAGGACCCGTCCCGGTTGGCCACCAGGACCAGCACGGCCCCGCCGTCCGGGTACAGCGCCACGACCTGCCGCGCCCGCCTGCCCTCCTCGTCCGCGAGGCGAACGCCGCCACCCCGCGCGCCGTCCGCGCCGCGCCACTCCACACGCACGGGGTACGCGTCGTTGGGTCGCACCCACGCGGCGCAGGCGTACCGACCGTCGCCCAGTTCGACGTCGGCCAGCAGGCCGCCGCCGGGTCCCGCGTCGTCGAACTCCGCCTCCCGCGCCTCCCCTTCGCGGATCAGGCAGTACCGGCCGGCCCCCTGCCGCGCGTACGCCAACCCCTCGCCGTCACGGCGCAACGCCTCCCACCGGGTCCCGTCGTCGGCCGACAGCCGCCGGGCCGGGCCGAAGCCGCCGTCCGGTGTGAGCGCGCAGATGTGCAGGGCGCCCGCGGTGTCCAGCACCACGCAGCGCGGCGGCTGGCCCACGACGACGACCTCGGCCGGCTCGACCCCGGCCCCGAGGTCGAGCGGCGTCACCCGCCAACCGAGCGGGACCCGCGCGTCGCGCACCACGTGCAGGGCCCGGCGCGGCAGCCCGTCGACCGCGCTGACCACCACCGCCTGCGGCACCGCCTCCCCGCCCCCGGCCCGTCCGCCGGCGACCGGCGGCGCGCCGTCGGGCGCGGCGACCCCGCCCGGTGCGTGGAACGGGGCGAAGGGACGGGCGGACGAGACGTCCACCGGGACGCCCACCGCCCGCAGCGTGTCCTGCGTCATCACGTCCAGAACCTGCACGTGAGCGGCGCCGGTCGGGGCCTCGTCGCCGGGTGCTGGTGTGCCCATCCGCATCTCCCTACTGCTGCTGACACCGGTCAGGGGGTCAGCGAGCTACCCCCTCGCGCGGCGGGGTATGCATGTGCTGACAGCTCACGACATACACGTACGTATGTTGACGGAGCGGATGCTCGCCACCTACGCGGGCCAGCCCGGCACACGCCGACGCGGCGCCGCGTTCACCGCCCGGCCGGGCCCTCCCCACCCGAGCCACCCGCACCCGAACCGCCCTCGGCCGAGCCGCCCTCCGCCAGCGCGAGGCCGGCCGCGTGCGCGATGACCTCGGCCGTGGCCCGCCCGCCGGCCACCGCGTGCCCGGCCCGGGCCGGGACGCACCGCCCGCGCTCCGCGTCGAACTCGGCCATGACCACGCCCGCGTGATCGGTCGCCAACTCCGTCTGCCGCACGGGCCAGCCGCGCCCCCGCAAGGCGGCGGCGAACTCACGGGTGTGCTCGGCCGGCACGATGCCGTCCGCCGTCCCGTGCACCAGCCGCACGGGCAGCGGCCCGGCCGACGTGGTGGCCGACTCCGCCAAGGGGCTGGCGCCGGTGGTGCGGGCGGGCCGGCCGTAGTGGCCCGCGATGCCGACGACGGCGGTCGGCCGCCACCCGTCGCGCGTCGCGGGCCGCAGCGCGAGGCCCGCCGCCGCCCCGGCCCCGGCCGACCAGCCGGCGAGCACGCACCGGTCGGCGTCACCCCCGTGCGCGCCGGCGTGCTCCCGTACGAAGCGCAGCGACTCAAGGAGGTGCGCGCGCCCGCCGTCGGCGGCGTCGGAGCGCCAGTCCGGTACGTAGACGAGCAGTCCGCGCCGCGCGACCTCACGCGCCAACGGCCGCAGGACGTCCCGCTCTTCGGGCCCGATCCCGTGCCACAGCAGGGCGACGGGCGCCGCCGCCCGGGCCCCGTCGGGGTAGTGGACGTCCATGGCCAGGGCGGCGGCCCCGTAGGTGGTGGTGTGTGCCGTGGGCGGCTTGGCGGTCACGTCCTGGCGCTCCTGATCCGTCGGTGGTGGCGGACCTTCGATCCTGCCCGCACCACCGGCCGCCCCGACGACCGCCCTCGCGCCACCGACCCGACCCGCCGGAGCGCCACGCCCCCTGCGCCGCGCCCTGCGCCACCCCGCGCGACGCCCCTTGCCGTCGCGCGACAGCGAGGCGAACTTTCGGCGGCCCGCGTACGGGCGGTTGACGCGCGTAGCGTGCCGGCCACAGGCTAGATCCCGGCCGCCAACGAGACGTTGGCGTGGGCTACTTCAGTCGGGGACCGCCGGTTCCCGTTCGCGATGTGACGGTTGACGGTCGGGAGGCCGGGATGCTCAGACGCACCACACGCTTGCTTGTCTCATTTGTCATGGTCATGGCAGGTGCCGTGATTGGCGTCGGCACGACGTCGGGCACGGCGCAGGCCGCCTCGTGCTACACCTGGAACCGCACCCTCTCCCAGGGCTCGTCGGGCAGCGACGTGACCCAGTTGCAGATCCGCGTGGCCGGCTGGGTGACCTCGGGCGAACGCCTCTCGTACGACGGCAACTACGGCGCGCGGACCGCCGCCGCCGTGAAGAAGTTCCAGGCCGCGTACGGGCTCAGCGCGGACGGCGTGGCGGGCCCGAAGACCTTCAGCAAGATCTACTCGCTCCAGGACGCGGACTGCACGCCGATCCACTTCACGTACGCCGAGCTGAACAAGTGCAACTCCACCTGGTCCGGCGGCGCGGTCTCGGCGACCACCGCCAAGGCGAACGCGCTGAAGACCATGTGGAAGCTGGAGGCGATGCGGCACGCGCTCGGCGACGTGCCGATCCAGGTCTCCAGCGGCTTCCGCTCCCACGCCTGCAACGACGCGGTCGGCGGCGCGTCCAGCAGCCGCCACCTGTACGGCGACGCCGCCGACCTCGTCGGCTCGCCGACCCTGTGCCGCCTCGCGCAGCAGTCCCGGACGCACGGCTTCTCGGAGATCCTCGGCCCGGGCTACACCGGCCACAACGACCACACCCACGTGGCCTTCGACCCCTCACCGCTCTGGTCCGCCCCCAAGTGCGGCATCTGAACCGCTCCACCCGCCCGCCCCGTCGGCGACCCGCCCCGAGCGGCGAGCCGGCGGGGCGGGCTCGTCGCTTCCCGACCCCCTTCCGGGCCGTGGCCGGCACCACCCGCCAGCACCCGGGACGGCCAGGCTCCGCTGGACTTTTAGTTGTGTGGACGCAATAGTTGTAGACACACAACGAATCGAGGACGTCCCGTGGCCCAGCTCGCTCCGCGCCGGCGCTGGTTGGTGCTGGCCATCTGCTGCCTGAGCCTGTTGATCGTCAGCCTCGACGTCACCGCCCTCAACGTCGCGCTGCCGTCCATCCAGCGCGACCTGGGCAGCTCGGTCTCCGGCCTGCAGTGGACGGTCGACGGCTACACCCTCGTGCTGGCCAGCCTGTTGATGTTCTCCGGGTCGCTCGCCGACCGGGTGGGGCGACGGCGCGTCTTCCAGGCCGGGCTGGCCGTCTTCACCACGGCCTCGCTGCTGTGCAGCCTCGCGCCGGGCCTGGGTTGGCTGATCGCGGCGCGGGTGTTGCAGGCGGTCGGCGGGTCGATGCTCAACCCTGTCGCCATGTCGATCATCAGCAACGTCTTCACCGACTCCCGCGAGCGCGCCCGCGCGATCGGCGTGTGGAGCGGCGTCGTCGGCATCAGCATGGCGGCCGGGCCGATCATGGGCGGCGCGCTCGTGGAGGCGGCCGGCTGGCGCGCCATCTTCTGGATCAACGTCCCCATCGGCCTGGCCGCGCTCGCGCTGACCCGGCGCTACGTACCGGAGTCCCGCGCCGCGCGCCCCCGCCGCGTCGACCCGATCGGCCAGCTCCTGGTCATCGTCCTCCTCGCGACGGTGACGTACGCGATCATCGAGTCGCCGGCCCGGGGCGGGGACTCGCCGCTCGTGGTCGCCTGCGCGCTCACCGCCCTCGGCTCGCTCCTGGGGCTCCTCTGGTACGAACCCCGGCGCGCCGATCCCCTGGTTGACCTGCGACTGTTCCGCTCCGTGCCGTTCTCGGGGGCCACCGTCACCGCCGTCGCCGCGTTCTTCTCGCTGGGCGGCTTCCTGTTCATCAGCTCCCTCTACCTCCAGCACGTACGCGGCTACGACCCGCTGCACGCCGGCCTGTTCATGCTGCCCATGGCCGTGATGGCGCTGGTCAGCGCGCCGCTGTCGGGGCGGATCGTCGGGTCGCGCGGGCCCCGCGCGCCGCTGCTGGTGGCCGGGGCCGCGCTGGGCGCGAGCGCGACCCTCCAGGCGCTGACCTACTCCGCGCACCTCTCGGTGGCCGTGTTGTTCGCCGCCTACGCGCTGTTCGGCGTCGGCTTCGGGATGGTCAACGCCCCGATCACCAACACCGCCGTGGCCTCGCTGCCGCGCTCGCGGGCCGGGGTGGCCGCCGCGATGGCCTCCACCAGCCGCCAGCTCGGCCAGGCGCTCGGGGTGGCGGTCATCGGCGCGCTGCTGGCGACCGGCGCTCACCTGGACCCGGCGGCGACCGGCCCGCACCCGGACCCGACGGCCTTCATCGACGCGAGCCGGACGGCCTGGTGGCTGATCGCCGCGTGCGGCGGCGGAATCCTGCTGGTGGGTACGCTCACCTCTGGCCGCTGGGCGCAGTCCACGGCCCGGCGCACCGCGCGGCGGCTGGCCGCCGAGGAGACCCAAACGACGGTGAAGGTCTGATGGAACGCCCACGCGAGACGGACCAACCGGTGGACGACGCCGCCACTCAGGCCGCCACCCGGGCCTGGCAGGGGCTGCACACCCTCCTGTTGGAGCGCCACAACCGTCGTAAGGAGGTCGCCGACGCGCTCGGCATGAGCTTCAGCCGCATCCGCGCCCTGCGCCGCATCGCCCCGGGCCCGCTCACGCTGCGGGACCTGGCGCAGCGGATGAGCACCGACCCGCCGTACACCACCGTCATCGTCGACGACCTGGTACGACGCGGCTTCGCCGAACGCGTCACGCACCCCGTCGACCGGCGCTCCAAGCTGGTCCGCCTCACCGAGGAGGGCAAGGCCGCCGCCCACCGCGCCACCACGATCCTCGCCACCCCGCCCGACGACCTGCTCGCCCTGCCCCGCGAGGACATCGAGGCGCTCGACCGCGTGGTGACCAGGCTCCTGGGCTGACCCGCCGGCGACGGCCCGGCTACGGCGTGGGAATGCCCGCCGGCGCGCGCGGCGGGCGCCCGAAGCGGACCGGAACGCCCGGCGAGTACAGCACGCTCACCGGCCGCGCCACCGGCGCCGGCAGGCCCGCGGCGGCGATCAGGTTCTCGTCGCAGCGCAGGAGTTCGGCACGGTGCAGGGGCCAGCGGGGGTGGGTGTTCGGGAGGTACATCGAGCGCCCGAAGAACGTGTTGTGCATGCCCCAGCGGGCGGTCAGGAAGTGTTCCAGCTCGGTGGGCTCCTCGACCGGCCCGGCGATCCGGATCGCGATCCTGCTGTACGCGCCCCGCGGCCCGGGCCAGCGCCGCCGGCTCGTGTACGTGACGGTGTCCCCGGCCCGGCGCACGCTCATCCTCGACCAGAGGTAGGGGAGCCGGAACGCGGCCCGGGCGACGGCGACGGGGATCAGTCGGGACGCGTCCAACGAACGGAAGACCACCCCGCGCCGGCCGTGGGCGTCCACCGAGTACAGGCGGACGTTCGTCTCCGGGAAGGTCCCGAGGTAGGGAACGCCGGGAAGACGGAACCAGCCCACCCGGTGCATCCGGAAGGCGACCAGCCCGACGTACGTGCGCCCGTCCAGCGTGTCCGGACGGGTGCCGACGGGCAGCAGCGGCGCGACGACGGACGGGTCGGCGGCCCAGTGCAGGAAGGCCAGGTCCAGCCAGGACTGCGTGAGCAGCGGGTAGTCCGCCTCGTGCGGCGGGTCGGCCGTTATCGGCTCGGGAACCCTCTCCAGCGACACCATCACCGCAGTATCCCAGGACACCGCCCGGCTCCCACCGGCCGGCACGGCTACCGTCCGCGGGCCTGTGGGGCAACCGCGTGGCCCCTTCGCCAGCTACGGGGACGGGGCCGGGGCCCCGCGCGCCGGTGCGGTCGGCTGTTCGGTCACTGGCGCCGATCACCGGTCCCGGTCGCCGGTCTCGGTCTCCGGTCCCGGTCGCTGGTCACCGGTCCAGGTCCGCGCGCATCGACCTGGCCTCCGCCGGGGTGACCTTCTCGGGCAGCGCCTGAATCCGGTTCTCGATCGCCGGCAGAAGCCGGTCCAGGTGGCGCCGCATCGCCTTCCGTCGGCCCGAGGCGTCGTCGTGCCACCGGTCGGCGGTTTTGCCCACCCAGGACTTGTCGGAGTTCGGGCCGCCCTTGCCGACGTCTCGTACCGGCCGTTCGAGGACCCTGGAGAGACCGTCGAGCTCCCGCCGCACCTCGTTCCTGAGGTCCTTCAGGCGCTGGCGGTAGGGGTTGTCCACCGTGGCCTTCGCCGCGTCATCGCTCATGCCGACCTCCCCGCCGCGTCGCTCGCGTCCCGGCCGCTCACGCCTCCGCCGCCGAGTCCCGCCACATCACGCTGACGTCGACGGTCGCGTCGCCGTGGCGTCGTACGATCCCCAGTCCCGCGTCCCGCCTACCCAGGTAGCGGCCTTCCAGGTGGTCCGCGTCGGCGAGGGCCCGCTCCGCCTCCCGGCGGTCCTCCTCGTTCTCGTAGCGCTCCGGGTCGAAGCCCGTGACCTGCCAGGTCTCCGCGTCGAGTTGGCCGCGCAACGCCTCCACGGCGCGGTCGGCGGTGGCGGGGTCGGCGCAGGTGTAGCGCCACTGGTGTACGGCCATGCAGGCGCCGCTTTCGAGGACGACGATCTCGGGGGGCTCCCCGGACGCGTAACCGCCCGAGAAGTGGTCGAGCACCTGGCTGGAGACCTCGCCGACGCGGGCGATCAGCCGCTCGCGCGACCGGAGCTCGGCCGCCGTCCGCGGCGGCGGGTCGCCGAGTTCCTCCCGTACGGGGCCCGGCGGCGCGGCGCCCCGCTCACCCTCGACCGACTCGCCCTCGGTGGCCTCCGCGGCCTCCCGGAAACAGGTGGAGGTGACCACCATGCTCAGGTATCCGCCAGTGGAGGAGGCCACCTCCATGAAGAACCCGTCCGGGTTGCTGCGCAGGTTCGCGGCCAGGATGTCGCGCTCCGGGCGCGGCGCGGCGTCCACCGTGTGGCCGCTGTCCCGCCACGCCTCGAAGACCTTCCGCACCATTTCCCGGCTCCGGTCCAACGGCACCCCGGTCACGTCGACGACCGTGGTGAGCTTCACCCGCTCGTCGGAACCGCCGCCCGGTTCGTCGTCACAGCGATACGTCTTGGCCTTGACCACCTCCAGGCCGGGTTCGACCCCCTCGGAGCCTTCCATGGCCCGGACGGCGTCTCCGAGGAGCCGGTCGGTGATCTCCTGCACCTGTCGCTTGTCCATGTCTCGACGGGCCTCCTTCTCTCCGGGGTCGCTGTGCTCGGAACACCCGGTGGCGACGCTAAGGGCTAGGAGCGGGAGTAGGACCAGGAGTCTCGCTCGGGCTGGGGCTCGGACTGGGATTCGGTTTCGGCCGCGGGCTCGGGTCCGGCTCAGCGCCCGGCGGCGTGGGGCTCGGATTGGGGCTGGGGCTCGGCGTGGGCCCGTCCGGCTCCTCATAGATCGGTTCCCTGCCCAGGCTGATCTCCGTGATGTTGCGGAGCGATGTCGATCCCTCGTCCCAGTAGATGCTGTGAGCCGAGATGGGGTGCCATTTGCTGCCCTCTTCCACGTCGAATCGGCCTCCGCCGAATGCCGGCGAGGTGGGATCGGGGCCAAACGGCTTCTCGCCCCACTTGAACGGATTCGGGCTGGGCAGCCACGTGATCTTGTCGTACCTGGCCTTACCGGCCCAGACCCGATCCGGGTCCACGTTCAGGTCCTTGGCGTGATCGACACCCACGCCGGGGCTGCCGACGAAGATGACGTTGTCGACCGGGGTGTCCTTGTCGTGGGACAGGTATTTTCCGGCTACCAGCGACCCGTAACTGTGGCCCAGGACGGTGCTGTTCGACGGCTTTCCCTGATGCGTCGCCTCCAAACCGTTGAAAAAGCCGTCGAGCGCGGGGATCGCCTCCTTGGCGCGGTCCTGCTGGGCGACGGGAACCGTCAGGTCGGAGGTCTGGGGCGCGTTGTAGTCGAACCACATGATGGACGAGGCCGACTGGGGCCGGCCCAGCCGCGCCGCGTTCCCCTGCATACGCTCGGCCCGGTCGAGATCCTTGCCGATGCTCTCGAGTTTGGTGTTCGTCCCCGGCACGTACGTGGAAACGTTGTCGGCTGTGTCAGGGTTACCGAAGGCGACGATGGCATGCCCCGTCTTCTCGTCGTCGAAGCCGAGCAGAAAGGTCGGCGGCACACCGTTCTTTCCGCCTTCCGACAATCGCTCCTGGAGCGTTTTCATTCCCTTGAGCTGACTCTTCAGTTGCTTGCGCCGGGCCAACTCGTCGCGTCGGAAGGTCAGGTCGAGTGGCCCCGTCCGGCCGAGCTTCTTGTCGAGTTTGTCGTACTCGGCCTGTGCGTCCTTGATCTTCTGGCGCAGTACCGTCCGGTTGGCCCTGTCGCGGACGACCGACGGAATGCCGTCAAGGGCCCCGATGCGCTCCGGAGACTGCGCGGCGAACTTCTTCTGTAATCGGGGCGGAAGCGTGTCCCACCAGTCGGCATTCGCCTGTGGGTCCTCGCTGTCCTCGGGTATGCGGTCCGCTTGGGGGTGTCCTTTGCCGACCTCGGCCTCGTTGATGTTGACGCGGTGCCCCTTCAGGCCCGCGTCCGGCCCCTTGTCGATGGCACGCGCGAGTTGCAGGCGGCGACGCATCGGACCGAGTTCCTTCTCGGCCCAGGACGCGATGCCGAGCAGGGCCGTGAGGGCTTCGGTATCGATCCCGTAGCGGCGGAACTCGGCCTTGTAGTGCTGCGATCGAAGCCTCAGCTTGTCGGCGTCGCCGGCTAACGCGCCGACCGTCTCGACAAACCGCTCGGGGTCTATTCCTGAGAAATCACCGGATCCCTCGCGACGCTCGGCCATCCGTCCCCCTACAGCACGTGACGCGCGGCGTTATCACTGCGGCGCGCGACGCTACTCGCGAGCCCGAGGGTTCGACCAGAGCTGTTTCAGCCACCGTGCGCGGCACGACCGTTGACGCCACCGCCATGGGCTGGTGCCAACACACCACCCAGCCAGCGATTCGCCCTTCACCACGACGTCGAAGACGAACCGCGTCACCCATCGCGCTCGGCGCCCGTGGCGGATCCGTGGGCGAGTTCGCGCCCGCCGGCGGCTGGGACGCGGCGATCGCCGCCCTGCCCGACTCCGCCCCGATCCTCACGGCCTCCCCGCACGCCGTCACCGCCGGCACCGCACTCGGCAACCGGCCCGCCTACTACTTCCTCGGCATCGGTTGCGCGGGCGGCCGATCCGCCCGGCGGTCCCCAACCGGCCCGCCCCGCCCCGCCCCGCCCCGCCCCCGAAGCATTCGACGGGCCGCCGCCGACACCAGTACCCCCGTACGCGCCGGTCCCCACCCAGCCCGAACAAGGCGCGGACCACGCGAATCCGTCATGTATGAGAAACACGCCGAAGAGAAACGGCTTTTCGTCGGCGTTCCCCTGGTAGGGGGCTGCCTCTCTAGATCGTTCCGTTCATCGGATTCACCACTTCATTGATGACGTCGCGCCAGTTGGCTAGCTTGTACGGGTCATGCCGGCCCAGCGCCTGGCGAGACGATTCACCTAGGGGGAAGCACATGCTGCGCACGAAGTTCACGGCCATCGCGGCAGCGGCGGTGATGACCATCAGCGTCGCCGGAACCGCTTCGGCGGCCAGCGACACGGACTCTTCGCCGATCTCTCCACCGGCCTCTCCGTCGACCTCTCCTTCGGTGGCGGCGGACCCGGCGTACAAGATTCTCAAGCACCTCAAGTACAAGGGTCCCGGCCATGCCTCGCTGCGCGTTGGTTACTACAACAGCGCCAAGGACAAGGGATTCGGCTGGAACAAGCTGAAGAAGAAGCACAACATCACCAAGTACGGCGCGGTCGAATACGTCGCGCAGTCACCCAACCGCGACCACATCGGCGGGCAGTCGTACCGGGAGATCGCGTACGCGGGCAAGTACAAGTGCCGTAACGGCGTCTGCAAGCTCGTCAAGCAGTACAAGGTGCAACTCACCGTCAACGAGAAGAAACTGCGCGACGGCCAGGACAAGGGCGTCATCACCATGTACTGCACGGGCGTGGTCAAGTGCCCGAAGTGGGTGTCCACCACGCTGGCCAAGCTCAACCGCAGGTCAGCGGCGAGCACCGACGAGCAGTACCAGCGCTCCTACCGGCCGCTCGCGCCCAGCACGCGGACGCTGACGGCCACCGCGGTGCCGGCCGAGAAAGCCGCAGCCGCTCACAAGCCGTCGCTGAACACGCCCATGACCAGCGGCGCCGCGGAGTAATCTCCCCGCGACCGCTCGTCAATGTGCCGGCCTCAACTCCGACCGGTGGGGTTGAGGCCGGCACCCGGGACCGTTCATTCGCCCAGGAGCCGCATCGTGCACACCAGCACCCCGTTTCTGGCGCGCGCCGCCGAAGCGGCCATGAACATGGGTGCCGACGGATACCGCCTGCTCCATCTCGACATCCCGACCCGCAGGCTCACCTTCACGGATACCGGCACCGTTCCCGAGCCCGGCGTCTTCCCGCACGGAAGCCCGCAACAGGTCGCCGACCGCGCCTGGCGCGCACACCACGACTGGCAGCCCGCCCCGGAATCCCCTCCTTATCTCCAGATGGCGTGGCTACTCGACGACGTGAGCACCTGGCTTGCGGACCTTTCCGAAATCCAGGTCACCGTGGACGGCCTCGCCGCCCCCGAACCGGATTGGTGCGACGTCCTCATCCGAGACGGCGACACCCGCCTCCAGGCCCGCGTTCAACTCGCGGACCGGAGCGAACCCCTGGACTTTCCGGGGATGTATCTGCGCGACCTTTTCGCCGAGGGCCGGGCCTCCCGCTACATCGCGGACGGCTCCCCGAAAGTGGTCGACCTGAGAGCGGTGCTGTGAGAGCCGCATCGTTCTCCCGCCGGGAGGCGACATCACTTTTCACGGGCGGGGTCGGCCCCCACCCCTGCCATCCCCCTCTCGCCACACGGCATCTGCCGGAGTCCTTTACAGCCCGTGCCGATCAAGGATGGTCATCAGCTTCCGCCTGCGTTTGAGTTCCCACCGCAGGTCGGTGAGATAGACAGTGAACGCGTCCTCGGTCCCCAGCGCGCGATGGCAGTTACGGGCAGCCTGAAGCAGCCGCGCCAGCTGGTCGTACGCGCGGTCACCCGTCGGCCCCTTCGACTGCTCGATGAGCCGCAGGTACACACCGAGCGCGTCGGCCGGGCGCGTCTGGCTCGACAGATCGGCGAGCTGTGCCCACTGCCGGTCGTCGGCGTGGTCGACGGCCTCCCGCCAGGCTGCGTCCAGATCGCCGTCGTCGAGCAACGCGTCGATCAGCACCGGCCCGCCATCCCGGCCGCCGCGCTCACGACGGGCGTCCTCCGCCAAGATGACCAGTGCCGCCGCACGCTCGGCCTCCCAGCGGCCCGCCGCTCCGGCGGCGGCGCGCAGCTGTTGGTAGGCGGCCAGGGACCGTTCGAGACGCAACCGGTCCCGTCGCACCGCGACCGCGTCGGCCGCCCGTCCCGTCCGCGCGTACCGCTCGCACACGTAGTCGACCAGACGACCGTCGACGTACGTCTCGGCTGCGCGGTCGCGCAGTCCGCGCTCCGCCCAGACGAGCGCCTCGGCCGCGCGACCCGCCGTTTCCAGTTCCTCGGCGATACGGAGATGAGTGGCACCGGACGGGTCGAGATCCCGCGCGTACAGAGCGACCAGCGCGTCAACGTCGCCCTCCGCCTTGACCAGCCGCTCCATCAGATACCGTTCCGCCCAGCCGGACGGCTCTCGCCTGAGTGCCTCGGCCGCCAACTGCCGCATGCGGGCCAGTCCGCTCGGCCCCAGCGAGTCGGCGTAGTCGAGCGGGTCGAGATCCGTCACGTCGTTGCTGTCGTTCAGCACCATGCCGACCAGCCACTCGGCCAGTCGAGCCGGATCAGGGCACTCGACCCCGCATGCCTCCAGATGGGCCCCGGTCACCGCGGCGGCGGCCTGCCCCACCACGCCGTCGGAGTCATCGATGTCCCCGTACGCCTCCACCAGTACCCGGATCGCCTCCTCGGCCAGGCCGACCGCCTGCGCCGCCTGCCCGTCGGCGGTCAAAGCACGCAGGGTACTCGCCGCCTCGGCGACCTGCCGCGCGTACCGGGAGGCATCCGCGTACTCGATGTACCCGTACCGAGTGAACGGCCGCGGATCGGTCAGGGCGACGATCCGGTCCCGGACCATACCGAGGTCGTGACGTGCGGCGGCTGCCCGCAGCTCCAAACGCCTTCGCAGTTCCCGGTCCTCGGCGATCTGCTCCCGCACCAGCGCGAGGAGATCATCACGCGACAGCGCCGAAAGCCACGCCTCCACGCCGGAAGCCCGCGCTCGCGCAGCGGCTCGCTGCCGGGGGAGCGTCTTCTCCCGCCGCAGCACGGTAAGCCCGACCGCCACACAGTGCTTGCAGAAGTTGCCCTCCTGCCCGTACGGGCAGTCACACCACCCCGAGACCCCCTGATCGGGACCGAAAGCGAGTTCCACCTCGTAGACATCGGTACCGCGCACCTCGGCGGCGACCGAGCCGTCCCCGACCTCCAGCCCGCTCACCGCGTCCAGGTACTCCAGCCCCCGCTCGAAGGACCGAGCCCCACTCAGCGCTCTCAGATCGTCCTCGCCGAACCCCGCCACTTTCGGTGTCACACCCGTATTCAACCGCGGGATTCAATCGCGGGCGGCGGGCCGGGGGGCCCGAAAAACAGCCGCCCCCATGAGAGGCCGCCCCATGAGGGCCCACGAGCGACGCTCCCCGCGCCCCGTCCCGAGCCGACGCACGTCGGGCTCAACCAGGGCAGGGCCGCCTTGTGACGCCGTCTCGACGCGTACTTATCTCGTGCGAGTCGAGAAGAGAGGCGGCGAGCATGTCCATCACCGCCAGCGAGGCGCGCCGGAACCTGCTTCCGCTGATCGGGCAGGTCAACGAGGACCACGCTCCGGTCCACATCACGTCCCGCAAGGGGAATGCCGTCCTCATGTCCGAAGAGGACTTCAGTGCGTGGACCGAGACGGTGCACCTGCTGCGCTCCCCCAAGAACGCTCGACGCCTGCTGAACTCCATCGCCGAGGCGGAGGCCGGCAGGGCCCGGCATCACGAGCTGATCGACCCCGACGCGGAGCACGCGTGAGGATCTCCTTCACGACCCACGCCTGGGAGGACTACACCTACTGGGCCGAGAACGACCGGAAGACGGTCAAGCGCATCAACAAGCTGATCGACGACACTGTGCCCGATCCCTTCAAGGGCATCGGGAAACCGGAGCCCATGGCGGGTGATCTGTCGGGCTACGGGTCCCGAAGAATCGACGACACGCACCGACTCGTGTACAAGCCGACCGACAACGAGTTGCTCATCGTCCAGGCTCGATGCCACTACTGACGCTGCCCGGAGAACCGTCACCGGCCCCGGACGCATGCCACCGCAGCGACGCCGCCAGGCGCCGAGGCTCACTCGAAGCCCCCGAGCCGTGGCACCGCACAGGCGGTACGGCCAGTTTCGGCCACGACTCCCATGTCGCCCGGCCGTGCCCTCTACGCGTCCCCTAGATCCTGGTCTCCACGTACGGACGGGGTCGCCACCCGGAAGCGGCGACCCGCACGCTCGCGTTCCCGCAGCTCAGAACGATCCTTCACGGGAAACGCCGAGTGGGGCGGGTGGGACTCGAACCCACGACCGACGGATTATGAGTCCGCTGCTCTAACCGGCTGAGCTACCGCCCCGTAACGGCGCGTCGCGCACAACTGTGCGCGTCGTCTGCCGCAGCATAGCCGCTCATACGATCTGCTGCCCCTGAGGGTCCGCATCGCGCAATGATGAGGACCGTGGGGCACCGGTGAGCGGTTCCCGGGGCGGAGGAATCCGTGCCGGGGGCCTGAAACGGGCATGAAAAAAGCCCCTTACGGGGCTCTTTCTTCAGCTCCCCCGACTGGACTCGAACCAGTAACCCTCCGGTTAACAGCCGAATGCTCTGCCAATTGAGCTACAGGGGACCGAGCTCCCCCGACTGGACTCGAACCAGTAACCTGCCGGTTAACAGCCGGCTGCTCTGCCAATTGAGCTACAGGGGATTGCTCCGTGTGCCTCGATTGCGCTTCCCTCCGGCTTCCCGGGGGGCGCGCGCTCGCTGCGACACATACATTAGCGCAAGCAGGGGGGTGCTTCGCCAATCGGTTCCCCCTGGATGATCAGGGAGTGATCGGAGGGTGATCACCAGCCCTGGCGGGTAGGCGGGCAGCACAACCCAGCGGGGCTGTTGTGTTCCGCTCGCTCAAGGGGCAGCGGAGAAGCCAGGAAAGGTGGAGTGATGCGCTACCGGCTGACGTTCATCACCGGAGTCGCCGTCGGCTACGTGCTCGGCGCACGGGCCGGGCGCGAACGGTACGAGCAGTTGCGCAAGAAGGCGCAGCGGGTCTCCCAGAACCCGGCAGTCCGCAATACGGCCGAGGCCGCCGCGCACAGCGGGCGCGAGGCGGCCGGTAAGGCGTTCGACGTCGTGAGCGCGAGGTTCGGCGACCGGCTCCCCGACTCGGTGTCGGCCCGCGTCCAGTCCCTGCGCGAGCAGCGCAACGGCGCGGGGGACGACTGGGGCACGAGCAACACCTAGGGCAGCCGCTTGTCGGCGACGGGCGGGCCCGGGGCGGATCCCCCGGGCCCGCCCGTCGTGCTCGCTCCCGGCCCTCGCCGACCGCCCTCTTCGGCCGCCCTCGCGTCCTCCCTCACCCGGCGCCCCCGCCGGCCACTCTCACGGGCCCCCCCGGCCGGCATGCGTCCGGCCCGTGGCCGGCCCGCGCCCGGCGGTCGGCGATCCGGGCAGGTCAGGGCGGCGCGTGGGGCGGCGCCGGGGGGCGTGGGGTCGACCGTGGCGCGGTGGGTGGCGGGCGATGAGGCATTATCGGGGCCCATGGGGATAGTCGCCGGGTTGGACAGTTCGTCGGAGAGCACGCGCGTCGTCGTCTGCGACACGGACACGGGCGCCGTGCTCAAGCAGGGTTACGCGCCACACCCCGCCACCGGGGTCGATGTGGACCCGCAGGCGTGGTTGCTCTCGTTGGGGGAGGCCGCGGACGGCGGGCTGCTGGAGGGGGTGCAGGCCATCGGCGTCTCCGCCCAGCAGAACGGGTTGCTGGTCCTGGACGCGGGCGGGGTGCTCGTACGGCCCGCGATGTTGGGCAACGACAAGCGTGCGCAGACCGCCGCCGCCGACCTGGTGGACGCGCTGGGCGGGCGGCCGGCCTGGGCCGAGGCGGTCGGTTCCGTGCCGCACGCCGGGCAGGCGGTGGCGAAGCTGCGCTGGCTGGCGCGCGCCGAGCCGGAGGCGGCGCGGCGGGCGGCCGAGGTGCTCCAGCCGCACGACTGGCTGGTGTGGCAGCTCCTCGGGCGGCCCGGGCGGCGCACGACCGACCGCGGTGCCGCGTCCGGCACCGGCTACTGGTCGGCCGCGTCGGGCCAGTACCGGCCGGACCTCGCCGAGCTGGCGCTCGGCCATCCCGTCCGGCTGCCGGAGGTCATCGCCCCCGCCGAGCCCGCCGGGCACACGCCCGAGGGGCTGCTGATCTCGGCCGGCACCGGCGAGACCATGGCCGCCGCCTTCGGGCTCGGGGTCTCCCTGGGCGACGCGGTGGTCTCGCTCGGCGCCTCGGGCTCGGTGTTCGCCGTGCACCACGAGGCCCTCGCCGATCCGACCGGCACCATCACCTCGTACGCGGACGCCACCGGCATGCACCTGCCCGTGGTGCACACGCTCAACGCGGTCCGGGCGCTGCGCGGCACCGCCGAGCTGCTGGGTACGGACCTGGAGGGGCTGTCCGAGCTGGCGGTGAAGTCCACGCCCGGCTCGCACGGCCTGGTGTTGCTGCCGTACCTGGAGGGTGAGCGCACCCCGCACCTGCCGCACGCGGCGGGCACGCTGTCGGGGCTGCGCCGGGAGAGCATGAAGCCCGAGCACCTGGCCCGGGCGTCGTTCGAGGGCATGCTGTGCGGGCTCGCGGACGCGTTGGACGTGTTGCGCGGGCGGGGCGTCGAGGTGCGGCGGGTGTTCCTGTTGGGGCCCGCGGCCGGGTTGCCGGCGGTGCAGGCCATCGCGCCGTCGCTGCTGGGCGCGCAGATCGTGGTGCCCGAGCCGGCGGACTACGCGGCCATCGGCGCGGCCCGGCAGGCCGCGTGGGCGCTCGGCGTCGCGCACGGCACCCTGGCGCCGCACACGCCGCCGCACTGGCCGGCCGCGGCGAGCCAGGTCTTTGAGCCGGGCGACGAGCTGACAGTGGGCCAGTCGGTGCGGCAGCAGTTCGGCACGGTCCGCGACCAGGTCCACCCGGAGGCGTTCGGCTGGAACCCCAACGCCTGAGGCGGGCGCCGGCCCGCTGGTGAGGTGTCGGCGGGGCGGCGTCAGTCCAGGTAGCCGCGGAGTTGGTCGGCGAAGGCGTGGTCGCGGAGCTTGCCCAGGGTCTTGGACTCGATCTGGCGGATGCGCTCGCGGGTGACGCCGAAGATGCGGCCGATCTCCTCCAGGGTGCGCGGGCGGCCGTCGGTGAGGCCGTAGCGCAGTTGGACGACCTTGCGTTCGCGTTCGCCGAGGGTGGACAGGACCGCCTCCAGGTGCTCGCGCAGCAGCAGGAAGGCGGCGGACTCCACCGGCGAGGTGGCGTCCCCGTCCTCGATGAGGTCGCCGAGCGCCACGTCGTCCTCCTCGCCGACGGGCGTGTGCAGCGAGATGGGTTCCTGGGCCAGCCGCCGTACCTCGCTGACGCGCTCCTCCGGCACCCCGAGGTGCTCGGCGACCTCGGCCGCGGTGGGCTCCTGGCCGCGCTCCTGGAGCATCCGGCGCTGCACCCGTACCACCCGGTTGATCAGTTCGACGACGTGCACCGGCACCCGGATGGTGCGGGCCTGGTCGGCGAGGGCGCGGGACATGGCCTGGCGAATCCACCAGGTCGCGTACGTGGAGAACTTGTAGCCGCGGGCGTAGTCGAACTTCTCCACCGCGCGGATCAGCCCGAGGTTGCCCTCCTGGACGAGGTCGAGCATGGTCAGGCCGCGCCCCACGTACCGCTTGGCCACCGAGACCACCAGTCGTAGGTTCGCCTCGATCAGGCGGCGCTTGGCCATGCGGCCGAGCACCACCAACCGGTCGAGGTCCAGGGCGAGTTGGGAGTCCAGGTCGACGGCGCCGGCCAGCTTCTCCTCGGCGAACAGGCCGGCCTCCACGCGGCGGGCCAGCTCCACCTCCTCGGCCGCCGACAGCAGCGGGATGCGGCCGATCTCGCGCAGGTACTGTCGGAAGAGGTCGGACGAGGGGCCGGTGGCGTCCAGCCGCGGCGCGGGCACGGCGACGGCGGGCTCCGGCTCCTCCCGCGCGGCGGGCTGGGCGGCATCCACCGCGGCGGGCTCGGGTGGGGCGGGCTCTGAGGCGGCGGGCTCGGTCGTGTCCTCCGGGTGGCGGGGCGGCAGGCTCCGCGGCGGCACGACGCTCGCCGCGGCGGTGCGGGTCCGGGTCTGCACGCGGGCGACCTCCAGGGTGATCGCCGCCGGATCGGGGGCGGCGTTCGGCAGCGGGGCGGCCGCGGGCTGACCGCCACCCGTCCCGTACGTCGTGAGTGGACGCGCGGGGGAACGTGTGCCCGTCCGGCCACCACCGCCGCGCTCCGAAAGCTCAGGCACCGGCTCCAGTGTGGGGCACGACACACTTCCGCCACGAGGGGCGTGCGGGCACTTTCTGCGTCCGGTGCGTGACCGGACGGCTACAGCGCGGCGGCGCCGCGCTCGCGCAGCGACTGCCCGTACTGCTGGAGGACCCACAGCTCGTTCTGCACGGCGGCCAGGTGGGCCGGGTCCGCCTGCTGGCCCAGGCGCTGGAGGGTGCCGCGGATCTCGGTGATCCGCTGGTTGACGGCGGCCAGCCGGACGGCGACGAGTTGCATGCCCGCGTACACCTCGTCGGCGTCGCGGCGGGTGTGCAGCGGCTCCACGGTCAGCTCGGTGACCAGCGCGCGCACCGTGTCGTCGGGCGCGGCCTCGCGCACCCGCGCCACGTAGTCCGCGTCGGCCATGGAGACCCCGCCGGCCTGCTCGATGACCTCGCGGACCACCGCGTACGGCGGGGCGGTGAACTCGTCGGCGCCGTACGCGTCGAAGGCCGGGGCCACCAGTTCGGGGCGCTGGAGGGCGAGCTTGAGCAGCTCGCGCTCGACGCGGTGGGCGGGGCTGCGCAGGTTGAGCGCGGGGCCGCGCAGCCCGGGCGGCGCGGCGCTCTGCTGCCCCGCCGGCCCGTGCGGCTCGCCGCGCCCCGCCGGGCCGCCCGGGCCGCCGTCGCGGCCGTACGAGCCGTTGCCACGGGCGCCGGGGGGACCGCCGCGCTGGCCGCGCTCGCGGTTCCAGCGGGCGAGTTGGGAGACGCGGCGGACCACGAACTGGGTGTCCAGGATGCCCAGCATGCCGGCCAGCGTCACCGCGTACTCGTGCTGGATGGAGCTGTTCTTGATGTTGGCGACGATGGGCGCCGCGGCTTCGAGCGCCGCGGCGCGGCCCTCGGCGGTGTTGAGGTTGTGCCGGCCGACGACGTGCTGGATGGCGAAGGCGAACAGCGGGGTGCGGCTGTCCACCAGGCCGGCCACCGCCGCGTCGCCCTGCGCGAGCCGCAGCTCGCAGGGGTCCATGCCGCCCGGGGTGATGGCGATCGAGGTCTCGGCCGCGAACTTCTGGTCGTCCTCGAAGGCGCGCAGCGCCGCCTTCTGGCCGGCGGCGTCGCCGTCGAAGGTGAAGACGACCTCGGAGCCCGAGTTGTCCATCAGCAGCCGGCGCAGGATCTTGATGTGCTCGCCGGCGAAGGCGGTGCCGCAGGTGGCGATGGCGGTGGTGACACCGGCCAGGTGGCAGGCCATGACGTCGGTGTAGCCCTCGACGACGACCGCCCGGTTGGTCTTGGCGATCTCCTTCTTGGCCAGGTCGATGCCGTAGAGCACCTGGGACTTGCGGTAGAGCGGGGTCTCGGGCGTGTTCAGGTACTTCGGGCCGTTGTCGTCGTCGCGCAGCTTGCGGGCGCCGAAGCCGATGACCTCGCCGGTGATGTCGCGGATGGGCCACATCAGGCGGCCCCGGAAGCGGTCGATGGGCCCGCGGCGGCCCTCCTGGGCCAGTCCGGACAGGAGGAGTTCCTTGTCGCTGAAGCCCCGGCCGCGCAGGTAGCGGATCAGGTGGTCCCAGCCGGCGGGGCTGTAGCCGACGCCGAAGTGCTCGGCGGCGGCCTGGTCGAAGCCGCGCTGGGCGAGGAAGGCGCGGCCGATCTCGGCCTCGGGGCTGGCGAGCTGTTCGACGTAGAACTGCGCGGCCACCTTGTGCGCCTCGACCAGGCGGGTGCGCTCGCCCTGCTGGCGGCCGGGCGTGTACCCGCCCTGCTCGTAGCGGAGCGTGATGCCGGCGACGCCGGCGAGGCGCTCGATGGTCTCGGCGAAGGAGAGGTGGTCGATCTTCATGACGAAGTCGACCGTGTCGCCGCCCTCTTGGCAGCCGAAGCAGTAGAAGAGGCCCTTGCTGGGGCTGACCTGGAAGGACGGGGACTTCTCGTCGTGGAAGGGGCACAGGCCCTTGAGGTTGCCGCCGCCCCCGTTGCGCAACTGGAGGTACTCGGACACGACGGCGTCGATCGGGACCGCGTCCCGGACCGCCTTCACGTCGTCGTCATTGATCCGTCCTGCCACGCGTGAATTCTACGGGTGGCCCCCGACACTCCCGTCCGCTAGGGCCGCCGGGGCCGCCGGGACCGCCGGCACGGTCACGGGGACTCGATCACGAAGATCAGGTGCGGGCCGATGGTGGGGACGTCGAACTCCTCCCCCACGGCCGTGAAGCCGTGGCGCTCGTAGAAGCCACGGGCCGAGGTGCGCCCGTTGCACCAGGTCCAGCGGGCACCGCGAGCGGCGGCCTCGGCCAGCCCGGCGCGCAGCACGGCCAGCCCGTAGCCCTGACCACGGGCGGCGGGGGCGCTGGCCATGCCGCGGAACCGGTAGGCGCTCTCGGCGCGGCCCCGGGGCCCGGCCAGGTCAGCCGCGACCGGCGGCAGCGGGTCGGGGAAGAACGTCGCGCAGGCCAGCGGGCGCGCCGTGGCGTCGGCGTCCGGGTAGGCGGCGAGGTGGAAGACGCCGGGCGCGTCGTCCTCGGGGAAGACGGCGCTCGCGCGGGGCTGCCCGGGGCGGAGGATCGACCAGCGCAGGTCGAGGATCTCCGCCACCGGGACCACGGACGTGACGATCGGCATACGGCCACGCTACGGGAGCGGACCCGGGCGGCTGGCCGCGCCCTACGGCAGCAGCGAGGCCAGCGGGACCGAGGGGTCGGCCAGGGCCTCCGGGTCGAGCGGCGCGCCGGAGCGGATGAGGGCCTGGATCGGTTCGGTGACGTCCCACACGTTGACGTTCATCCCGGCCAGCAGCCGCCCCTGGGCGTCCAGCCAGAAGCCGATGAACTCGCGCTTGCCGACATCGCCCCGGCACACCACCTGCGCGTAGCTGCCGGGCGGCGCGTAGCCCGAGTACTCCAGGCCCACGTCGTACTGGTCGGAGAAGAAGTACGGCACCCGGTCGTACGTCACACCCTGGCCGAGCATGGCGCGGGCGGCGACCGGGCCGCCGTTGAGCGCGTTGGCCCAGTGCTCGACGCGCAGCCGCTCGCCCGCGGGCAGCCCGGCGGAGAGCTGGGGCAGCGGGAAGGCGGCGGCGTCGCCGGCGGCGAAGATGTCCGGGTCGCTGGTGCGCAGGCCGGCGTCGACGGCGATGCCACCGCGGGCCGGGCCGGTGCGCGGGGCGATCTCCAGCCCCGCGGCCTCCGCGAGCGCGGTGCGGGGCGCGGCGCCGATCGCGGCGAGCACGGCGTGCGCGGGGTGCTCCTCGCCGTCGTCGGTCCGCGCGGCCAGCACCATGCCGTCCTGGCCGGTGATCTCGGTGAGCCGGGCGCCGAAGTGGAAGCGGACGCCGTGCGAGCCGTGCAGGTCGGTGAAGAGCGCGCCGAGTTCGGGCCCGACGACGGTGTGCAGTGGCCCTTGCTCGGGCTCCACGATGGTCACCTCGGCGCCGTAGCCACGGGCGGCGGCGGCGACTTCGAGGCCGATCCAGCCGGCGCCGGCGATGACCAGGTGCCCGTTGTCGCGCCCGAGCGACGCCAGCACGCCGCGCAGCCGCTCGGCGTGGGCGAGGCGGCGCAGGTGGTGCACGCCGGCCAGGTCGGTGCCGGGGATCTCCAGGCGGCGCGGTTCGGCGCCGGTGGCCAGCAGCAGCCGGTCGTAGTGGATGCGGGTGCCGTCGCCCAGGCGTACGGACCTGGCCTCCCGGTCGAGGTGCACGGCGGGCTGGCCGAGGTGGAGTTCGATGTCGGCCTGCGCGTACCAACCCGGCTCGTGGACGAAGACGCTGTCGCGCTCCTGGCTGCCGCTGAGGAACCCCTTGGACAGTGGCGGGCGTTCGTAGGGGTGGTCGCGTTCGTCACAGATGAGGATCACCCGGCCGGTGAAGCCCTCGGCCCGGAGCGTCTCGGCGGCCTTCGCCCCCGCAAGCCCTCCTCCGACGATGACGAACGTTCGATGTGCGTCGACCACTTGTCGCCTCCTCGCTCGCGCGCGGTACGCCTGCGCCCGGGGTGCCCCGGTTCGCCTGTGCGGGTGTATGCCCGTGCGTACACCCAGCATGAACGTCTGGTGTACACCCCGGCCGTCCCACCACAGGGAGGAGGGTCCCGCACCGAGCGGCCCGCGGGAAGGGGCACTACGCCGGACGGGCCAGCCGGCGGCCCGGCCGGCGCGGCACCGCCGCGCGAGGCGGTGCCGCGCCGGGCCGGGCGGCGGGCGGCTCAGCGGGGCGTGGCCAGGCGGGCGCGTAGCGAGCGGGCGGAGGCGTCGGTGAGCGAGGCGATCTGGTCCACGATGACGCGCAGCCTGGCGGCATCGTCGCCGTCGGCGGCGGCGGTCGCGAACAGCGCGCGGAACTGCGGGTCGAGCCCGTGCGGGGCGCGCGCGATCAGCGCCTCGGCCAGTTCGGCGATGACGACGCGCTGTTCGGCGCGCAGCCGCTCCTGGTCGGCGCGCTGCATCACGTACCGGTCGGCCACCGCCTTGAGGACGGCGCACTCCAGGCGTACGGGGCGGGGCACGACGAGCCTGGCCGCGTACCGGGTGAGCCGGCCCGTGCCGTACGCGGCGCGGGTGGCCTCCTCGGCGGCCTGGCAGAAGCGGCCGATGAGTTGGCTGGTGGCGTCCTTGAGGCGGGCCTGGGCGAGGGCGGAGCCGTCGTATCCGTGCGGCCACCACTCCTGGTCGAGCAGCCGGTCGAGGGCATCGGCCAGTTCCGCCGGGTCGGCCCCGGGGGCGTAGCGGCTGGCGGCGACGGCGAAGACCTCGCGCCGCTCGGGCTCGGCGAGCAGCATCGCCGGGTCCAGGTGCCCGGCGTGCAGGCCGTCCTCGACGTCGTGCACGGAGTACGCGACGTCATCGGCCCAGTCCATGACCTGGGCCTCGAAGCAGGTGCCGGCCGGTGGGGCGCCCTGTCGCAGCCAGTGGAAGACCGGCAGGTCGTCCTCGTAGACGCCGAACTTGGGCGAGGTGGGGTCGGTGGGGTGGCCGCCGCGTGGCCAGGGGTACTTGGTGGCGGCGTCCAGGGCGGCGCGGGTGAGGTTGAGGCCGACGCTGGTCGGCTCGCCCGTCTCGGGGTCGGTGCGGAAGCGCTTGGGCTCGATGCGGGTGAGCAGGCGCAGCGACTGGGCGTTGCCCTCGAAGCCGCCGCAGTCCGCGGCGACCTCGTCGAGCGCGCGTTCGCCGTTGTGTCCGAACGGGGGGTGGCCGAGGTCGTGTGCCAGGCAGGCGACCTCGACCAGGTCGGGGTCGCAGCCGAGCGCGGCGCCGAGTTCGCGGCCCACCTGGGCGCACTCCAGGGAGTGCGTGAGCCGGGTGCGGGGGCTCGCGTCCCACGCCTGGCCGCTCACGCCGGGCGTGACCACCTGGGTCTTGCCGGCGAGTCGGCGCAGCGCGGCGGAGTGCAGCAGTCGGGCCCGGTCGCGTTGGAAGGCGGTGCGGCCGGGGCGCTTGTCGGGCTCGGGCTCCCAGCGTTCCAGGTCGGCGCCCGAGTAGCCGGGCACGCCCGGCTCCGCCACCCCGCCGGCCCGGTCGGCGGCGGTCGGCGCGGGAGGCTGGGGTGGTGGACCGCCCGGGGTGGTCCGGCCCGCCGGGGCTATCCGTCCGGGCTGGCTGAATTGACCAGGTTGCCCAGAGTGCTCAGATCGCACAGATCGCACAGATCGCCCGGGTCGCCCGGTGGAAGGCGGTGGTGTGCCGTTCATACCCCGACGGTAGCCGCCGGGGGGCGGGCGGTCCTGACCGGGCGCGCCCCGCGCCGCCGGGCCCCGGGGTGCGGCGCCCCGGGGCGGGTGGCGGGCGCGGGCGCGTCGCGAGCGCCGGTCAGTGGTGCCACGCCTCACCCCCCGTGTTGTGGATCATCCGCTGGAGCACCTTCATGGTGGTCAGGAACTCCGCGTCGGTGATGCCCTCGTGCACGGTCTCCCTGCTGGCCCGCTGGATCTCGGCGGCCTGCGCGTACAGCGCCTCGCCCGCCTCGGTGAAGTGCAGCCGCCCGTCCTCGTCGGGTTCGAGCAGGCCGCGCTCCAGGGTCGCGTCGATCTCCGGTTCCAGGTCGGCGCCGACGTCCAGGTATCCCTTGAGCACGGCCGTGATCTCCTCGCGGGTGCGCCCGGCCGGGTGCTCGGCCACCTGGTGCAGCGTCCACCACTGCGGCTGGGTGAGCCCGACCCCCGACAGGCCCGCCCTGATGTACGTGACGACCGCCTGGCTCGCGGCCCAACTCCAGTAGCCGATCGGCTGCTTGACCAACTCTTCGTCGCTGTGTGAGAACTCCATGACGACGACGGTAGGAGTTGAACCATTGTTGAAGTCAACCGACGCGCCTCAGAACGCGTGCGCGTCCACCTCGGCCAGGTAGCCGGCCCGGGTCTCCTCGTCGAGGAAGGCGGCGAGGAAGGAGTTGCGCGCGAGCGTGCGCAGCGCCGCGGCGTCCAGGCCGAGCGCGTCCCGGACGGCGGTGTAGTTGTCGCCGACGTAGCCGCCGAAGTACGCCGGGTCGTCGGAGTTGACGCACACCCGCAGGCCGGCCGCGAGCATGGCGGGCAGCGGGTGGTCGGCCAGGTCCTCGTACACCCGCAGCCGCACGTTGGACAGCGGGCACACGGTCAGTGGCACCTGGTCCGCGACCAGCCGGGCCACCAGCGCCTCGTCCTCCAGGCAGCGCACGCCGTGGTCGATCCGGTCGACGCCGAGGATGTCGAGCGCCTCCCACACGTATCCGGGCGGGCCCTCCTCGCCCGCGTGCGCCACGCACTTCAGCCCGGCGGCGCGGGCCCGCTCGAAGACCTCGCGGAACTTCGACGGCGGGTTGCCCACCTCGGCCGAGTCGAGCCCGACCGCGGTGATCCTCCCCAACCAGGGGCGGGCCGCCTCGAAGGTGGCCAGGGCCGACTCGGCGCTCTCGTCGCGCAGGAAGCACATGATGAGGCGGGTGGTGATGCCGTACGTCTCGGGCGCCTGGTCCAGCGCGCGGGCGAGGCCGTCGATGACCGTGCCGATCGGCACCCCGCGCGCGACGTGGGCCTGCGGGTCGAAGAAGATCTCGGCGTGCCGCACCCCCTGCGCCCGGGCCCGCGCGAGGTAGGCGTGCGCCAGCTCGGCGAAGTCCTCCTCGGTGCGCAGGACGTCCATCAGGGCGTAGTAGAGGTTGAGGAAGGACTGGAGGTCGGTGAAGGAGTACGCGGCGCGCAGCTCGTCCTCGGAGGCGTACGGCAGCGCGACGCCGTTGCGCCGGGCCAGCGCGAAGGCCAGCTCCGGCTCCAACGTGCCCTCGATGTGGAGGTGAAGCTCCGCGGTGGGGAGGGCGGACGCGTGCGGGGCGCAGCCGCCAGCCTGGGCGGGCCGGGCGGGCCCGGCGGTGGGGTCGGACGGGTCGGGCATGGCACCTAATCTCGCTCTGAGCTGCGGAAAGAAGCTCCCAGCGTAACGTCGCGGCGGTGCCAGTCGCCGCCGGCTATGGCCGGGCCCGCGGCGCGCGCCCGGGCCGCGAGGGCGGGCCCGGCGAGGTAGACCCAGGCCCGCACCGACTGGCCGCCGGCGCGTCGCGCGTGCCGCACGACGCGCTCGTACAGGTTGTCGCGGTGGCCCGGCCGGTACTCCTCCAGGGCGTCCAGCGTGCGGAGCACGTCGGGGTAGGCCGCGTCGGTGGGCCAGACCAGGTCGCCGTGGACCCAGTCGCCGTGGTCTCGCTCGGCGTGGGGCCGGTTGCCGTGGGGCCGGCCGGCGTCGGCCCGGTCGGCGTGGGTCCGGTTGCCGTCGGTCCGGGCGCCGCGCTGTCGGCCCGCGGCGGTCCGGTCGGCCGGGGGCGCGGCGTCGGCGGCGGTCTCGCTCCGGGCCGTCCCGGCCTCGACGGCGTAGGGGCCGGTCTCGACGGCGTAGGGGTATCCCGGCCCCTCGTACAGCGCCAGGCCCGGCATCCGCGCCGGCTCCTGCGCGCGCGTGCGGCCCCGCAGCGCCCAGGCGTGGTGCCGGCCGCCGGGTCGCAGCGTGCCGTACACGAAGAACGGCAGCCGCTCCGGCGACGCGGCGGCGGGCGCGGGGAGCGGGGGCGCGGCCCGCGGGCGCGGCGGTCCGGTCATCGGGCGGCTACTCGGGGCGGGTCTCGTCGACCACCCAGGCCAGGTAGGTCGGGTCGCCGTGGGTGACCGGGGTCGCGATGATCTCCGGCGTCTCGTAGTCGTGCTCGGCCCGCAGGTACTCGGCCAGCGCCTCGAACCGCGCGGCCGTCGTCTTGAAGAGCACCTGCCACTCCCGCTCGGTGACCACCTCGCCCCGCCACCGGTAGACGGAGGTGACCGGCCCGCTGATCTGCGCGCAGGCCGCCACCCGGGCCGCCACCGAGCCGCGCGCCAGGGCGTCGGCCTTCTCGCCGGCGTCGGTGGTGGTCAGGACGGTGAGGACGGTGGCGGATTCGGGTGCGGCTGCGGGCGTGGCGACGGGCGTTGCCGCAGGATCGGAGGGGTGGTGGGCCACGGGTACGGCTCCTTCGGCTCGGGCTGACGGTCCGGCTACCCGCCGCCCCTCGGCCACACTCCCGAAGAGCGGCGGCCGGAAACATGGCATGCGGGCGTACACGCGGGGTACCACGGTAGCCGCGCGGGTCATTCGGGCTCGCGGTACGGTCAAATACCACCAAAGCGGTACGCGCAGCGCAGCGAAAGGACGGTCCATGGACGACCTCACCGCACTGGCCCGTGACCATCTCGACCGGGCACGGATGGAGTCGCACGGGCGCAGCGCGCACCTGTTCCTGCACGACGGACCGCTGCGGCAGAGCCTGATCGCGCTGGTCACCGGCACGGAGTTGGACGAGCACAACGCCCCGCCCGCGGCCAGCCTCCAGGTGTTGCACGGCCACGTGCGGCTGACGGGCAGCGAGAGCGGCGACCGTGACCTGATCGCCGGCCAGATGGAGGCCATCCCGCACGAACGGAACTCGCTGCTCGCCGTGGAGGACTCGGTGGTCCTGCTGACCGCGGTGACCGCGACCCCGGAGTGCGCGCTCGAACCCTGACCGAGCGCGGGACTGTCAGACCCCCGTGGTGAGCTGGAGTCGTACCGGGGCACGGACGGCTCGAACGGGGAGGGCCCTCATGGGCACGTGGGGCAGCGGGAACTTCGAGAACGACACGTCGGCCGACCACCTGTCGGAGGTCATCGACCGGCTCGTCGCCGAGGTGGCCGACGCGATGGCCGGCGACCCCGTGGAGCTGGAGCCGGACGAGTACCGGGGCAACACGGTGCCGTGCGACCTGGAGCTGCTGTACGTCCTCACGCGAGCCGGTTACGGGGCCCGGCGCCTGCCAGCTCCCGAAGTGATCGAGGGGTGGAAGGACCACTTCATAGCCGTCTGGGAGCGGACCATCGACGGGCTGGACCCGTCGGAGGGGTTCAAGGAGGAGCGGCGGGCGGTGCTCGTGCGCACCTTCGACCAGTTGGCCGGGGTCGCCGATGAGGCCGCGACGCGGGACTGAGCGCGGCGGTCGGGCCCTGCCACGGCGGCGCACGGGGCGCGGGCGTGGCGGCCGACCGCCGGGTGGGCGTGTGACGCGGGAGATCTAGCGCGGCAGGCGGACCGTGCTCGTCTTGCCGAGCGCGTCCTCGTCGGCCACCACGCGCAGTTCGCCGCCCGCCTCCTCGGCCAGGGCGGCGACGATCGCCAGGCCCCGGCCACCGCTGCCGTCGGCGTGGGCCTTAGAGCGCGGCGCGGGGATGGCGGGGTGCCGGTCGTGTACGGCGATGACCAGCACGTCGGGCGTGAGGGTGAGGGTGATGTCGGACAGCGGCGAGGTGATCGCGGCGTGCCGGACGCTGTTGGTGACCAGTTCGCTGAGGGCGAGCAGCGCGGCGTCGGCCAGCGTCTCCTCCGCCTCGGTCAGCCAGTCGGCCAGCAGCTTCCGCGCCTCGCGCCGCGCGAGGGGCACGGAGGCGGGGACGGTGGGCAGGGTGAAGCGCCGTCGCGCGAGGCTGGGCGCTGTCGTGGCGGTCATAACGCCGGGTTCACATCCTTCACGTCCCCCACGTCGTCCACATCGGCATCAGGTCCCTCACGCGTCCTTCCCGCGTACGGGCGGCGTCTGGCGGGCGTCCCGCGAGTGTCGGGTCGAACGTCATCGGGTGGTGCGAGTGGCTCCGCGTCATCGGTCCAGACCAGTGGCCAAATGGTTGGCCCAGACTTCGTTGGCCAGGATGAATCGGGCAGGTGGAATCTGGTGCACCGTAGCGTGGATACCCATCGGCCGGAATGCCGAAAGGTGGCCGATGGCCACAACTAGCCGCCCGCGCTCGGCCTTCCTATGCTGGGCCGATGCCGGATGCGCTGCTGGAACCCGTGGGTCTCGGCGCCACCGAGAGCGCCCTGTATCTGCATGTGCTGTCCACCCCTCGCTGCACCACGACCCAACTCGCCGACGCCGTCGGGGCGACCCCGGCCCAGGTCCGCCCCGCCCTGCGGCGACTGGTCGAGTCGGGCCTGATCGCCAGGATCGGGGGCCGGCCCGCCCGCTACACCGCCGCCCCACCCGGCGCGGCCTTCGACGCCCTCGCCGAGCGGCGGCAGCAGGAGCTGGATGAGTTGCGCGGGCACCTGCGGGAGCTGGCCGTGCGCTACCAGGGGGCGACCGCGAGCAGCCCCGGGGACCTGATCGAGCTGGTCGAGGGCCCGCTCGCGATGCGGGACCGGGTCGAGCAGCTCCAGCTCGGCGCGGAGCGGGAGATGCTGGTGGTCGACTGCCCGCCGTACTTCAGCGCGACGGCCAACGAGAACCCCATCGAGGACCAGTTGCTGCGGCGCGGCGTCGAGTGTCGGGTCATCTACGACGCGGCGGCGCTGGAGATGCCGGGCCGGATGGAGTTCGTCTGGTCCTGCGTCGCCAAGGGCGAGCAGGCACGGAGCCTGCCGGCGGCCCGGCTCAAGATGCTGATCGCGGACCGCGCCAGCGCCGTGATCCCGCTGGTCCTGGAGGCGAGCGAGTCCTCGGCCGCGATCGTGGTGCGCCCGTCGCCGCTGCTGACGGCCATCGTCACGTGCTTCGACCTGATGTGGGAGCGGGCCGCGCCGATCGGCGTCAGCGCCCCGCCCGACAGCCCGCTGGACGAGCGGGACCGCGAGCTGCTCAGCATGCTGGCCAGCGGCATGAAGGACGCCTCGATCATGCGCACGCTCGGCATCACGCAGCGCACCATGACCCGCCGCGTCGCCCAGCTCATGGCCCTGATGGGCGCCCAGACCCGCTTCCAGGCGGGTCTCCAGGCGGCCCGGCGCGGCTGGCTGTAGCCACCCACGTACGCCCGCGCGAAGCCGCCAGCCGGCCGAGCGGCACGGAGAGGCGCGCGCGGGCGCGGGCGCGCGCGAGCACGGGGCGGGCGCGCGCGGGCACGGGGCGGGCGCGGGCCCAGGTGGCGCGCGCGAGCCCAGGTGGCGGGGCCGGGGCCGGTGCCGGTGCCGGTGCGGGCGACGCGGGTCAGACGGGCGAGGTCGGCGACGTCGGGGCTGGTGATCTCTGGGCCGGGGATCTCTGGGCCGGGGACGCGACCCCGGGCAGGGCCGCCGGGGTGGTACGCGGTGGCGGCGCGGGCTGGGCGCGCTGGGCGCGGGCCCGGTGGGCGCTCGGGCTCACGCCGCGTACCCGCTTGAACGCCACGCTCAGCGCGAAGGCGTTGGCGTACCCGACCCGGCGTGCCGCGCGCTCCACCGTCATGTCCGGCTCGCGCAGCAGGTCCGCGGCGAGCGCCATGCGCCAGCCGGTCAGGTACGTCATCGGCGGCTCGCCGACGAGCCCGGTGAAGCGACGGGCGAGGGCGGCGCGCGAGACGCCGGTCTTGGCGGCGAGTTCGACGACGGTCCACGGGTGCGCCGGGTTGTCGTGCAGCAGGTGCAGCGCCCGCCCCACCACCGGATCGCCGTGCGCCCGGTACCAGGCGGGCGCCTCGGCCTCCGGGCGGGCGAACCAAGCCCGCAGCGTGGAGATGAGCAACAGGTCGAGCATCCGGTCCAGGACGACCTGTTGGCCCGGTTCGTCGCGCGCGACCTCCTCCGCGACGAACGGCATCAGCGGACAGTCCCAGCACTCCTCGGTGAGGACGAGCAGCGGGGGCAGCGCGGCGAGCAGCCGCTCGCCCACGTCGCTGGGGAGTTGGTACGCGCCGCTGAGCAACAACCCCTCCCCCGTCCGGCTGTTGCCGTACGTCCGCAGCCCCAGCGTCAGCGCCTGGCTGACGTCCTCGCCGGTCGGTGTGGTGCAGTGGTCGTCGTTGTGGATCAACACCTGGGGCGGGACGCCGGGGCGGTCGGAGACCGTGTACGGCTGCGGGCCGCGCACGATCGCGATGTCGCCGGCCCGCAGCGCCACCGGGGCCGCGCCGCCGGGCGTGATCCAGGCGTCGCCGCGCACCATGGTGACCAGCGCGAGGGGTGCGCCGTGCAGAAACCGCAACGACCAGGGCGGGGCCAGGATGGACTGGTGGAAGAGAGCCCCGCGGGCCCGTGCCTCGTTCAGGAGATCAGCGAGCGCGTCCATGGCGTCAGCGTAAACGCACGTCTGTGCGCGGTGCGGACGGATTTCCGCGCGCGGGGTGGACGAACGGACATGCCGGCGAGCCTCTCGACCATGGTTGCCCGTCCCGCGCGCCGGTTGACTGGGCGGCATGACGGACAACGGTCTGCTGCGGGACAGCGACTTTCTGGTGTTGGGCGGTACCGGCAAGACCGGTCGCCGCGTGGTGGAGCGGCTGCGGGAGCGTGGCCTGACCGTACGGGTGGCGTCACGGTCCGCCGAGGGCGGGCGGCAGCGCTTCGTCTGGGAGGAGGAGGAGACCTGGGACCCGGCCCTCGCGGGGGTGGGCGCGGTGTACCTCGTGCCGCCCGGCGAGCTGACGAGCCCGGAGTCGGCCAGCGCGGTACGGGCGTTCGCGGAGCGCGCCGTGGCCGCCGGGGTGCGGCGCGTCGTGCTGCTGTCGGCGCGCGAGGAGGAGGCGGTGATCGACGGCGAGCGGGCGGTCCGGGAGTCCGGGGTGGCCGAGTGGACGGTGCTGCGGCCGAGTTGGTTCGCGCAGAACTTCAGCGAGGACTTCTTCCTGCCGGCGGTCCTGGCCGGTGAGGTGCGGTTGTCGACCGGGGACGGCCAGGAGCCGTTCATCGACGTGGAGGACATCGCCGACGTGGCGGTGGCGGTGCTGACCGAGGACGGGCACGCGGGGCAGACGTACGAGTTGTCGGGGCCACGGCTGCTGACGTTCGGGGAGGTCGTCGCGGAGATCGCCAAGGCCACCGGCCGGGAGATCCACTACACCGCGCTCGACGAGGAGCGGTTCACCGCCGAGTCGGTGCGGGCGGGGGTGGAACCGCACTTCGTCGAGGTGCTGCGCCGGCTGTTCGCGGTGATCCGGAACGGCAAGAACGCCCATCTCTCGGACGGCGTCCAGCGCGTGCTCGGCCGCGAGCCGCGCGACATCGCCGGCTACATCGAGGCGACGGCCGCCTCCGGCGCGTGGGCCCAGCCCACGGCGTGACCCGACCCCCGCGCGCCCGCCCGGCGCGGTGCTGAGCGGCGCCGGGGACAGGGCGGGGCCGGGCGGCCGGACGGGGCGCGGCGGGGAAAGGGGCGGGCCCCCGCCGCGCGGCGGGGGCCCGTTGCCGTGGTCTAGCCGCGGGGTCGCGCGCCCCGCGCCACGTCGAACTCCGCCCACACGTCCTTGCCGATCGTGCGCTCCCGCACGCCCCACCGGGCCACGAGCGCGTCCACGATGAGCAGTCCCCGCCCGAACTTGTCGTCGGGCCCGGGCTGTCTGGTCCGCGGCAACCGCTCGCCCTTCGGGTCGCTGACGGCGATCCGTAGCACCGCCTCGGTGAGCGTGAGCTGCACGCGGAACAGCCGGCCACGCAACGCGCCGTGCAGCACGGCGTTGCTCGCCAGCTCCGAGACGACCAACGCCACGTCGTCGGCGAGGTCCGGCAGCCCCCACTCCGCGACGAGCCGCGCGGCGCGCTGACGGGCCCGCAATACGCTTTTCGGATACGGCGTGTAATCAAATCGGTCGTACGCTACGGCGGCTTGATCCGTATCGCCAGCTAGACCGGACGGGCCTTGGGGCGCCAAGGTCACCACACACCTCCAGGAAGAACGGTCTTGCGCACGTCAACTCGGCCGATCGGAGTCCCGACCCGGCCGGTCGCCGCGCGAGCGATCAACTACGGAAAGTAGTGCCACGCGGCTGATCCTTTTACTCGCGCGCGGACCGATTACCTCCGTTTCAGCCGCTTGTGGCGGAGCATGCCGCTCCGTGACCGCCCCGCACACGTGCGGGGCGGCCCCCGGGCGAGGCCGCCGGCCCACGTCGCTGGGCTAACGAAGCGGGCAGCGGGCGCTGGGATCGGCCCGGTTGGGGCAGGCGACGACCGCGAGTGACAGGAACCGCGTCCCGGTCAGATAGGCGCCCCAGCCGATGTCGCCACCCCAGCCCAGCGTCTGGACGGCCAGCGCGACCTGAGCGTCAAGGGGCGGGCGTAGCCGCTCGACGGCCACGCTCTCCCCCACCCGCTCGGCCAGCCACGCCGCCGCCTCCCCCGGTCCCTCGTACGTGGCCCGCACGAGCCGCCCCGGCTTGCGCAGCCAGTGCGCCACCTGGAGCGGCGGCAACTCCGAGGCCGCGAACCCGGGGCTCTCGGGCCGCCGGTCACGCTCCCGGTCGAAGTCGGGCTTGGGCCCGGTCCAGGAGTACGCGTGGAAGTGCGGCGGCCGGCCACCGCTCACGCGGAGGGGCGAAACCGCGCCGGATCGATCCCCGCGCGCCGCAACTCCGCCCCGGTGAACCGCAACGGCTCGGCGCCGGGCCGCTTGCTGTCGCCGAGCGCGTACGCCCCGGCTACGCCCGGGATCGGCGCGAGCGTCACGCAGGTCTCCGGGGCGTCCGGCGGGTTGCCCCCGCACGCGAGGGGCGGGCTGAACCGCGCGCCGTCGAGGTCGAGTTCGTAGAGGTCGACTGAGGCCATCGGCTTCGTCCTTCCTGTTCGGCGACGCTCGACAGCGCCGCGCTGAGCAGGAAGCTACGAAGCGGGGTCAGCGGCCCTCCACGGATGTGCGCGAACTTGCGCGCGCTTCACCCGAGCGCGGCGCGGGCGTCCTCGATCAGCGCACGGGCCTGCTCGCCGTAGACCGCCATCCCGGCGAGTTCGGCGTGGGTGCGGGCGTAGATGTCGATCTCGGCCGGGGTGGTGACGATGACTTCGGCCTCGGGCAGTTCCGTCCTGGCCTGTGCGTCATCGAAGAGGAAGAAGCCCGTCGTGGGCCACATCGCGCGTGGGACGCCCATGGGAATGATGCCGAGCTTCACCCGGGGCAACTCCGCCACCGCCGCGAGATGGTCGAACTGTTCGCGCATGACGTCCGCGCCTCCGATGTTGGCGCGCAGCACCCATTCCTCGATCACCATCGAGACCTCGTGGTCCCCCTCGCGCAACACACGCTGCCGACCCAACCGCCCCGCCACCGCCGCTTCGGTGTCATCGGGCAGTCCGTAGAACGCGACGATCCGGCTCATCAGCGCGGTGGCGTACGCCTCCGTCTGCGCGAGCCCGGGCACGACGCCGGGCTCGTAGATCCGAAAGCGGCGCGTCCGCTCGTAGAGCGGCCATTCCGCATGTTGCAGTGCGCCAAGACCCGTCTGGGTCACGGTGCTCCACGGGACGTACTGTTCCTCGTTCACGAATCTCCGTTCAGATGGGCTATTCCAGGGCGTCGATGGCTGCGGTGATGCGGGATCGAGCCGCCTTCCCGTAGACGGCAAATCCACTAAGTGCCCGAAATGTTCGCGCGTAGACCGCGATCTCGTAGGGTTGCGTAATGGTGAGGAAGGCCGACGTCAGCTCCACATTGACTTGCTCATTGTCGAAGATCCAGAAGTCTTCGACAGGCCGCATGGCCGTCCGGTCAACGGCGAAGGGAATGATCCCGAGGCTGACCCGGGGCAACGACCCTACTTCGATGAGGTGGCCCAGTTGAGCCGCCATCGTGTCGCAGCCCCCGATCACCGTCCTCAACACAGATTCCTCCAACACGATGGCAAAACGGTGTTGACCTCCATGCAGAACCCGCTGGCGCTGCATGCGGGCGCTAACGGCTTCCTCAACGTCGTCGGCCAGCCCCCTGCGCTGGGCGAGGGCGTGCAGAACTGCCCGGGTGTATGCGGCAGTCTGGAGAATTCCGGGCAGCAGCCATGAGCTGTACACACGGAAGGTCTGCGTTCGGTCGTACAGCGGTGACACCGACTCCTGTACGCGCCGCAAGCCACCTTTTTCGAGGCGCCGCCATTCGACGTACATCCCTTCCACACCACGGGCGGTGGCGATCAGGTCGGCGATCTGCCCGTCCGCACCGCAGTGGAGCGCCCAGAGGCGAATGTCAGCGTCCGAGGGTAGCGTCCGCCCGTTCTCGATCCGTGAGCACTTCGACTCATGCCACCCAGCGGCCTTGGCCAGCGCCCTCGCGGTCAGCCCGGATTCTCTCCGCACCTCACGCAGTCGCTGGCCAAGGGCTTGTCTTGCCTGCTGAACACTGGATGAGGGCGAGGACACGGTTCCAGTGTCGTGGATCATGCCGGGTCTAGATCGGCCGGTACTCCTCGTGTGGGATCGCCCGCTCCCAGACAGCTTCGAAAGCTGAGGTGCACAGCTTCACCACCGCCGGGTCCGTGATCAACTCCTTGTCATCCTGGGGAGTCAGCTCGCCGTCGCCACTGAAGTGGTTGACCAGAACGACGTTCCCATCGAGCAGCCAGAAGTCGTTGCCCGGCAAGGCCAGATCCGTGGCCCTGCGCCGAGGGAGCCATCGCACCTGCTCACCGGCAGCCACATTCCCCACGGTCACGTCGTACTCGAAACGGATGTAGTCGGTGACGGGCTCGGAGATGATCCGTGCCCTCCGCACGTCCACTCCGCGGCCGGTCACTTCCTGCATGAGGCCGAGCCACGCACTGCGCTTCGGGTCGAGGGACTCTTCCGTGACCTTGCCCGCCTGCCAGGCGATGAACATCGGATCGCTGCGCATGTACCCGTCGCGCATCTCCAGATGCAGCGCCGTCTGCTCACAGCCGGTGAGCAGTTCCCGAAAGGTGGGAACGTCAGCCACCGTTCGCCTCCGGGAAGAACTGCATCATGTACTTGGGGATGCGGACGAGCGTCTCGTGTGCCGGCACCTCACCGACGGTGGCCAGCGAGCGGTCGTCCGTCACTCGCAAGCCCTGGATGACGTAGCTGTCCTCGTCGTCCCACACAGTGGCCGACTCCCCATTGGGTGAGTTCGGGTCCTTCCCCAGAAACTTCATCGTCACGCAAGCCTCCCGCTCGATCGGTGATTACCGAGACCACACTTGCCGACAACCCAGCGTCACGGCCACCGACTTGCGGGAACTTGCACGCCAAGATCGCGAAGAATCGTCCCCGCTGGCCGAAGCCCGCGATCCCGCGATCCCGTGAGCCCGTGAGCCGGGACTCAGGCCACCCACTGGTCGTAACCCAGCTTGCAGACCAGGGTGACGACGACCACGACCAGCACCACACGCACGAAGCCGCTGCCCCGTTTCAGGGCCATGCGGGCGCCCAGCATGCCGCCGGCCAGGTTGAACAGGGCCATGGGGGCGGCGATGGACCACAGGACGGCGCCCTGGGCGGTGAACATGGCCAACGCGCCGAGGTTGGTGCAGGTGTTGACGACCTTCGTGGTGGCCGACGCCGTGACCAGGTCCATGTGCAGGATCGCGGCGAAGGCGATGACCAGGAACGTGCCGGTGCCGGGGCCGATCAGGCCGTCGTAGAAGCCGATGCCGAGGCCCGCGACGAGGATGGCGGCCAGTACGCGGTTGCGGGTGACCGGGCCCGTGCCGGGGCTCGCGCCGAACGTGGGGCGCAGCAGGACGAAGGCCAGCACCGCCAGCAGCACCACCATGATCAGCGGGCGCAGGACGGCGCTGTTGATGCCGGCGGCGAAGAACGCGCCGCCGAAGGAGCCGGCGACGGCGGCGACGCCGATGCGGATGGCGGTGGGCACGTCCACCGGGGCCTTGCGCGTGTAGGTGATCGCGGCGGCCGACGTGCCGACGACCGCGACCGCCTTGTTCGTGCCGAGGACGTGCGCCGCCGGCACGTGGGGCAGGCCGACCAGCAGGGCGGGGAGTTGGAGCAGCCCGCCGCCGCCGACCACCGCGTCGATCCAGCCCGCCATGGCCGCCGCCAGGCACAGCAGGGCCAGCGTCAGCAGGGATATGTCGTGCATCGTCGCCTCTCAGGCCGTCGCATCGGGCCGCGGCCGTCCCTTTCCCGGCCGCGGGCCGCCGGCCCGTGCGGCGTTGCCCCGGTGGCGCCGGGTCAGGCCGCCTCGGTGCTCCGCGCGTAGCAGCGGCGCAGCCAGCGTGCGCGGTCCGCGGCGGCGGGCTCGAACGGGAGCCGCCGGTGCATCACCCTACGGTTGTCGAAGATCTGGAAGCCGCCCGCCTCCACCATGACCGGCTCGCCCTCGCAGGCGGCGATCCGGGCCTCGAACCGCGCCAGCGCCGCGCGCGCCGCCGGCGTACGCCCGGTGACCCGCCCCGGCCCGTACCGCAGGCCGACCGCTCCGCCCGGCAGCGTCCACAGCAGGGGCACGCCGGTGCGCAGCGGTGGCCTGCCGGCGGTGTCGGCGTGGGTGGGGGCGTACGACTCGGGGGCGGTGACGTCGAAGTCCGGTTGGCGCAGCGCGTCGGCGGTGGCGGCGGGCAGGCCGGCGAGGACCTCGTCGACGGACAGCAGCCAGGTCGGGACGCGCTCGGTGTTGCGCATGCCGTAGAAGGACAGGAAGTGCGGAATGGATTCCGCTGCCGCGCCGTCCGCGCGGTGGTCGAGCACGGAGTCGTCGGTGTGCCAGTCCAGGCCGGTGGCGTAGCCCCAGGAGGTCTGGCTCCGGGCGGCGCCGGGGCTCGGGGCGACGTTGCGGACGAGGCGGCCGTGGTTCTCCCAGCGGTAGGCGACCGGCTCCAGGCCGAGCAGGTGCAGCAGCCCGAAGTGGACGAGGTTGGGGACGGTCAGCAGCGACTCGTCGCAGAAGCCGGTGCGCGGGGTCGGCACCTCGGTCTCGGGCCGCGGCAACCCCGTCAGTTCCAGCCACGGCGTGGGGGCGGCGCGCCAGCGCGCGAGGCGCTCCAACGTGGCGGCGGGCAGGCACTCGCGGAGCAGTCGGGCGCCGTGCTCCAGGTAGTGTCGCGGGTCCTCGTCGGGCAGCGGCGCGGCGGCGCGCGGCAGCGACGGGGCCGGGGTGGACGGGGCCGGTGTGGGCGGGGGCGGGGTGGGCGCGGTGGCGTGGGGGCCGGCCGGCGGGTGGGGGTGTGCCGGTTCCGGCGCGCCTGCCGGCGGGTGGGGGGTCGCGGCGGGCCGTCGCTTACGGAGGGGCCCGGGCGCCGGTGTGGCGGTCATGATCACGAGCCTAGGAAACCGAACCCCGGCCCGTCCGCGAACTGGCTGATTGTTGAGGTAGTTCTGAGCTTCGGCGCCTTCCCGCCCCCGGGGGAATCCGCGGTTCCGTGGCTACCCTGACCCGCAACGGTCCGCCCTCCACGGGGAGATGGTCGATGAGCGACCCCCAGCGCTGCCCTGTCAGCCTCCCACACCGACTCGACCCGCACGGGGTCGACCAGCACGCCGTCAACGCCGCCCTGCGCGAGCGCGGCGCGGCGGTTCCGCTCGTACTGCCGGGCGAGGTGTGCGCGTACGCCGTCGTGCGCCACGCCGAGCTGGCGGAGTTCCTCCAGGACCCCGCCGTCGCCAAGGACTCCCGCCACTTCGCCGCGCTGCACGCCGGCGACCTGCCCGCGGGCTGGCCGCTGACCGCGTTCGCCACCGTCCGGGGCATGACCACCGCGGACGGCGACGAGCACCGCCGGCTGCGCACCCTGGTCAGCAGGGCGTTCACGCCGCGCCGGGTGGAGGCGCTGCGCCCGCGCGTGCGGGAGCGCACCCGGGCGCTGCTCGACCAGGTGGCCGACGCGGCGGCCCGGGCCCCGGACGGCGTGGTGGACCTGCGCGAGCGCTTCGCCCTGCCGCTGCCGCTCGGCGTGATCTGCGAACTGCTCGGCGTGGCCCCGGCGTACGAGCGGCGGCTGCACGAGCTGTCGCACGACATCGTCTCCACCGCCACCGCCCCGCGGCGGGCGCGCGCCGCCACCGAGGAGATGTACGCGGTCCTGTCCCAGGTGGCCGCCGACCGGCGGGCCGACCCCGGGGACGACCTGACCAGCGCGCTGATCGCGGCCCGGGAGGAGGACGGGGACCGACTCAGCGAGGAGGAGTTGACCGCCACGCTGCTGCTGGTCGTCATCGCCGGGCACGAGACCAACCTGCACCTGATCACCAACGCGGTGCGGGCGCTGTGCGCCCACCGCGACCAGTTGGCCCGCGTGCTCGCCGGCGAGGTCGGCTGGGACGCGGTGGTCGAGGAGACGCTGCGGTACGACAGCCCGGTCAGCTACTTCCCGTTCCGCTACCCGACCACCGACCTGACCGTCGGCGACACGGTCATCCCGCGCGGCGCCCCGGTGCTCGCCTCGTACACGGCGGCGGGGCGCGATCCGCTGGCGTACGGGCCGAGCGCCGACCGGTTCGACGTCACGCGCGAGACCGAGGTGCGGAACCTGGCGTTCAGCCACGGACCGCACTACTGCCTGGGCGCCCCGCTGGCCCGGATGGAGGCCACCCTCGCGCTGGGCATGCTCTACGAGCGGTTCCCGGACCTCGCCCTGGCGGTGCCCGAGGCCGAGTTGCCGCCGCACCCGAGCTTCATCGGCAACAGCACGCACACCCTCCCGGTCCGGCTCACGGGCGGCGGGGCGGGCTGACGGCCGGTTCCCGGCCGCCACGGGGTCGCCCGCACGTCAAGCTCGGGGCAACACGTCAGCTTTGGGTAAAGCGCATATACGCCGCATTCCCTGAACCGTTAATCTCCGGGCTCAGCCGACGCAGCAGCATCCGGTAGGTGGGCCCTGCGAAAGCCGCCGTCGCCAGCGGGCGATGGGCGCGCAGTCACGGACAGGAGTTGGCCATGCCCGTCAAGGACGCCCCGGTGTCGGGAGTGTGGACCGAGTTCGGACGACAGCTTCGGCACTGCCGGCGGCGCGCGGGGCTGACCCAGCACCAACTCGGACTGCGCCTCGGCTACCACCACAGCGTGGTCAGCAAGTGGGAGAGCGGGAAGCGGGAGCTGCCGGCAAGCCTGGTGCGCCGGCTCGACGCGGTGCTCGGCGCCGGGGGCGAGCTGTCGGCGATCGCGGCCGGCGCGCACGGCTCGCCGATGAGCTGGCCGGGCGGCTCGCCCTGGGACGCGGCGTCGCTGTTCTGGCCGGTGCCCGGCGGGCGGCAGCCGCGTCTGCTGGGGCCGCTGGCCGTGGACGACTGGCCGACCCGGCTCTCCGTACAGGGGCCGCGCTGTCCGCTGCACGAGCGGGTGGACTGCGCGGTGCCCGCGCTCGGTGAGACCCGCGCGCTGCTCGCGCGGGTGCAGCGGGCCGCCGAGGACCGGCTGCCGGTGGCCTCGGACCCGGACACCGTGCACGGCCTGGCGGGTCTGCTCAGCGCGCAGGTGCGGCTGAGCACGGCCGCGACGCCGACGGCGGCCCTGGTGAGCACCGTGGAACGGGTGCTGCGCTCGGTGGTGGCCTGGGCCGAGGCGGTGCACGTCACGGGCACCTTCCCCACCGCGCAGCTCCGACTGGCCGCCGACTACGCGCAGTTGGCGGGCCGGCTGCGGATGGAGCGTGGGCAGAGCGCCATCGCCATGGCCTGGTTCTGCCACGGCCTTCGCTGGGCGCAGAGCACCGACGACGTCGTGGCCCGCGGCATCCTGCCCAGCGACCTGAGCACCCTGGCGCGGGTCGACGGCGACCCGACGGCCGCCCTGGGCTATGCCCAGAACATCGCCGCCGTCGACTCCGGCCGGGGCTGGGTGATGACGCTGACGCACGCCTACCAGGCGCGGGCGTACGCCGTCCTCGGCGACGGTGCGGAGACCAGGCGACAGGCCGCGCTCGCCCGCCGCAGACTCGCCGCGCTGGACGCGCGGGACGAGGCCGAGGCGCCGTGGCTGTGCGGCGCGGAGGGGTTGTTACGGGTCGAGTCGGCGGTGGGCGGGGCGCTGCGCGACCTGGCGGCCACCACCGACGACCCGGCCACCGCCCGGGACGCGGCGCGGGCGACGGCCAGTTCGCTGGCACACCTGCCGCCCCGGATGGCCCTGGCCCACCTGCTGTTGACGGTGCGCCTGGCCGACTGCCACGCGTGCGCCGGCGACCCGGACGGCGCCCTCGCACTGGTCGGCCCGGTCCTCGAACAGGCGGGCCGCGCCCGGCAGATGACCATCTCCCGCGAGCTGCGCGGCCTCGCGGCCCGCCTCGTCGGGCGCTGGGGCGACCTGCACGCGGTACGCGAGTTCGGCGACCGGCTGCGCGCCCTGGAGGGCTGACCACCCGGGACCGGGTGCGGGGTCGCCTGGTGGCGGGAGCCTGCTGGCGGGGTGGCTGCTGGCGGGGTGGCTGCTGGCGGGGTGGCTGCTGGCGGGGCCAGCCCCTGCCAGGCTCGGCCCCGCCGGGCCCGCCCCGCCACGGCGTGGCGTCCCGCCCTCGGCCCGGCGGCCGGGCTCGCGCGCGCCCGCGTACGCCCCACGCCCGACCGCCGCACGGCCCGGGCCCCATCGCCGTACGGCCCCCGTCCCAGCGGTGCGCGGTCCGGCCTCCAGATCGCGGGGCCTCGCCGGCGCCGGGCGGGGCCGCGCGGGCACGTCGTGGTGCGCTCGGCGGACGCCCCGTCCCGCCGCGTCCGGATATCGGGCGGCCCTTTCCGGTTGTTGCCAGAAGCCCCGCCGGCCCGGCGATCCGTTGACGTCGCCCGCCCCCAGGTGTGACGGTGCGGCGGCTTAGTCATGGACATGTTGTGTGCGACGCGATGCGGCCGGGCCCCTGGCGGTCGGCGTACGCCCCGCGCGTGGCCCTGACCGGGCGGCTCAACAGAACCCCACGAATCGTGCAGCTCGCGATCCCCAAGGAGCCAACGTGCTACGAAGAATCACGGTGGTCGGCGTGTCTTTGGCCGTCACCCTCGGCATAGCCGCGCTGCCCGCCGTATCCACGGCGACGGCGGCACCCGCGGAGAACCCGCGGACCACCACCGCCAAGCCCAAGCCGGCCGACCGGGCCGTCGCCGCCGCCGACCAGGCCACCGCGAGCGGCCTGGACGCGCTGGCCAAGGGCCCGAACGAGCAGTACGAGCGGCGCGGCGTCACGCCGTGGCTGCGCGGCCTGTACTCGGTCGCGTACGAGCGCACCTACCACGGGCTGCCCGTGGTCGGCGGGGACGCCGTCGTCCTCGCGGACGCGCAGGGCAAGGTGCGCGGCACCCAGTCGGCCACCAAGGCGCGGATCAACGTCTCCACCACGGCGAAGATCACCGCCGCGGCGGCGGAGAAGACCAGCCGCGCGCAGCTCAAGAAGGTGGACAAGCGCGAGTCGCGCCGGCTCGTGGTCCGGGTCAAGGACAACAAGGCGCACCTGGCCTGGGAGACCGTCCTCAGCGGCGCGACCGCGACCTCCCCCAGCCGGCTGCACGTGTTCGTCGACGCGATCAGCGGCAAGGTCGTCGACTCGTACGACGACGTGCGCGCCGGCACCGGCAACAGCAAGTGGAACGGCCCCAACCCGCTGACCATCGACACCACCGCCAGCGGCAGCCAGTTCCAGCTCAAGGACCCGAAGCGGCCCGGTCTGAGCTGCGCCGACTACAGCGGCGGCAGCGTCATGACCAAGTCCAGCGACAGCTGGGGCAACGGGAACCCCACCAGCAAGGAGACCGGCTGCGTCGACGCGATGTGGGGGGCTCAAAAAGAGTGGGACATGCTGAAGGACTGGTTGGGCCGTAACGGGCACAACGGCAACGGCGGAAGCTGGCCGGTGCGCGTGGGGCTCAACGAGATGAACGCGTACTGGGACGGTTCGCGGATCACCATCGGCCACAACCGGGCCAACGAGTGGATCTCGGCGATGGACGTCATCGGCCACGAGTACGGCCACGGCATCGACCAGTTCACGCCCGGCGGCGCCAACAACGAGAACGGCCTCGGCGAGGCCACCGGCGACATCTTCGGCGCCCTGACCGAGGCGTACGCCAACGAGCCCGCCCCGTACGACACGCCCGGCGACTACCTCGTCGGCGAGATGATCAACCTCAGCGGCAGCGGCCCGATCCGCAACATGTACGACCCGCAGAAGGTGAGCAACCACCCGCGGTGTTACAGCTCCTCGATCCCCAACACCGAGGTGCACGCGGCGGCCGGCCCGCTCAACCACTGGTTCTACCTGCTCTCCGAAGGCTCCAACCCCGGTGGCTCCAAGCCGACCAGCCCGACCTGCAACAACTCCACGGTCACCGGCGTCGGCATCCAGACGGCCGGCAAGGTCTTCTACGGCGGCATGCTGCTCAAGACCAGCGGCATGACCCACAAGCGCTACCGCACCGCGACGCTGACCGCGGCCAAGGGCCTGGACGCGTCCTGTGACCTGTTCCGCAAGACCCAGGCCGCCTGGGACGCGATCAGCGTCCCGGCCCAGCCCGGCGACCCGACCTGCACCAGCCAGGGCGGCGACTTCGCGGTGTCCGTGAGCCCGTCGGCGGGCAGCGTGGACCCGGGTTCGGCCGCCACGGCGACCATCGGCACCTCGACCACCAGCGGTGAGGCCCAGTCCGTCACCCTGTCGGCGACCGGCGCCCCGGCCGGCGCGAGCGTGACCTTCACCCCGGCCACGGTGACCTCCGGCGCCAGCTCCACCATGAAGGTGACGACGTCCACCAGCACCGCCCCGGGCACGTACCCGATCACCATCACGGCCAAGGGCACCGCGACGCACACCGCGCAGTACACGCTGACCGTCGGCGGCAGCGGGCCCGGCACCGGCGCCCCGGACATCGACGTGGCCAAGGTCCGGGCGCACCTGACCGAGTTCCAGTCCATCGCCAGCCGCAACGGCGGCAACCGCCGCTCGACCAGCCAGGGCTACCGGGACTCCGTCGCGTACGTGAAGGGCAAGCTCCAGGCGGCGGGTTACACCGTCACCGAGCAGCCCTGCGCCTCCGGGTGCACCTCCGGCGCGGGCCCGAACCTGATCGCCGAGTGGCCCAAGGGCGACGCGGCCAACACGTACATGTTCGGCGCGCACCTGGACAGCGTGGGTGCCGGCCCCGGCATCAACGACAACGCCTCGGGCTCGGCCGCGCTCCTTGAGACGGCCCTGACGCTGGCCGAGAAGAACCCGAACATGAAGAACCGGGTCCGCTTCGGCTGGTGGACGGACGAGGAGCAGGGCCTCAACGGCTCGGACTTCTACGTGCGCTCGCTCTCCTCGACGCAGCGGTCGCAGATCAAGGCGTACTACAACTTCGACATGATCGGCTCGGTCAACGGCGGCTACTTCATCAACCACATCACCTCCGCCGCCGCCAAGCCGATGAAGGAGTACTGGGACTCGCTCCAGCTCCAGCCGGAGGAGAACACCGAGGGCGCGGGCCGCTCGGACGACTACTCCTTCGAGCAGGCGGGCATCGCGAGCTCCGGCTACGCGACCGGCGCCAGCTACCGCAAGACCGCGGCCCAGGCGGCCAAGTGGGGCGGCACCTCGGGTGGCGCGTACGACCCCTGCTACCACCAGGCGTGCGACACCACGAACAACATCAACGCCACGGCGCTCAACCGCGGCGTGGACGGCATCGCCTACACGCTGTGGAAGCAGGCCGTCTCCGAGACCGCCCCGGCCGACGACTTCTCGCTGTCGGTCGAGCCCGGCTCGGGCACCGTGGAACCGGGTGCCACCGCCAGCGCCACCGTCATCACCGCGACCACGAACGGCTCGGCCCAGTCGGTGCGCCTGTCGGCCGCCGGACTGCCGAGTGGGGCGCAGGCCACGTTCGACCCGGAGACCGTCACCTCGGGCGGCAAGTCCGCGGTGAAGATCGCCACGTCGGCGCAGACCCCGGCCGGTACCTACCCGATCACCATCACGGGCACCGGCACGGCGACCCACAGCGCCACCTACACGCTGACCGTCGGCAGCGGCACCCCGGGCTGCGACGAGCAGCTCATCGTCAACGGCGGCTTCGAGAACGGCAGCGCGCCGTGGACCGGCTCCACCGGGGCGATCGGCTCGCAGGCGGGCCAGACCGCGCACACCGGCACCCGGTACGCCTGGCTCGGCGGCTACGGCAACGCCACCAGCGACACCATCAGCCAGACGGTGACCGTGCCCACCGGCTGCACGTCGGCGACGCTGGGCTACTGGCTGCACGTGGACACCGACGAGACGGAGAACACGCCGTACGACCAGTTCACCATCAAGGTCAACGGCACCACGGTGGAGACGCTGGACAACACCGACGCGGCCAGCGGCTACCAGGAGCGTTCGGTGAACCTGAGCCAGTACGCGGGCCAGCGGATCACGGTGACCTTCACCTCGGTGGAGGACGCCTACCTGCAGACCAGCTTCGTCGTGGACGACGTGACGCTGAAGGTGACCTGACACCCGGTGCTGACCTGACGCCCCGGTCTCACCTGACGCCCCGTGCTGAGCTGACACCCCGCGCGGCGGGCCGGCTGACAAGCGGCTGAGCGGCACGGACACCAGGCACGGGTAGGGGCGACAGCACCACCAGAACAACCAGCACGGCAAGCGGCGCCGCCATGGTCCATGGCGGCGCCGCGAGCGCGTGCGCGCCGGCGCGCGCCGGGCGCCGGCGGCGTCCGATCGGGCGAATCCGCGCGCGGGCCGACTGTTCGGGCCGGCGACCGGTGAGGGGTGAACACATGAGTCGTGCGTACAGTCCCGTGCCCACCCCGGACCGGCGCCCCCGGCCCGCCCGCCTCGCCCTGACCGCGACCTGCCTGGCGGCCTGCGCCGCGCTGCTGGCCGGCTGCGGGGACGACGGCGGCGACGGCGGCGACCAGGCGTCCCCGACGGCCAGCGCCACGAAGGCGTCCAAGGCCCCGTCGAGCCCGAGCCAGCCGGGCGACAGCCCGTCGGCCTCCGGCCGGCTCACCGACGACCAGGCCGAACGCAAGGCGCTGCTCCCGCTCGCCAGGGTCGACCACGCCAAGGCGGCCGAGACGGCGGTGGCCAAGGTCCCCGGCGGACGCCTGGTCGACCTGGAACTCAAGGGCACGGGCGGCGACCGCGACGACAAGGGGACGGACGACGCCCCGGACGACGCGGGCGCGGCCGACGCCCGCGCGGCCGGCCCGAGCGGGACGGCGAGCCCGAGCGGGACGGCGGCGCGGCGCGCCGAGTGGATCGCCAAGGTCGCCACCAAGGACGGCACCGCGCACCGGGTACGCGTCGACGCCGGCTCCGGCAAGGTGCTGGTCACCACGGCCGAGGCCGACCAGGACGGCGACGACAAGCGGGAGTTGGCGGCCCAGCTCAGCAAGGCCCGGCGCACGCCCGAACAGGCGGCCAAGGCCGCCACCGACGCCAAGCGGGGCACGGTCACCTCCGTCGAACTCGGCGACGACGACGCCGGGGCCCTCGTCTGGTCCGTGGACGTCGTCACGCCGCGCGACGGGAACAAGACCACCTTCGCCGTGGACGCGGTGACCGGGAAGGTCGTCGGCGAACACGTCGACCGCGACTGACCCCCCGACCACCGGCCCGGCCCACCCCGTACGCGCCCGGCACCGCGCCCCCGACGGCGCGGTGTCAGGGGCGCGCGTTCCCCGGCCTGGGCGCGCGGCCGGTGCTCGGCGGCGCGCCGCCCCAACTCGGCCAGCGGCCAGGCGCCGCCGCGCAACACGCGCCGGCGCGCCGCGCGTACGAGCGGATCGGGCGGCAGCTCGGCCTCGGTCGGATTCCCGATCCGCCGCACCGTGCCCCTTCGCTGGTCGTGGTGCCGGTCTCCGGCCTGTCCGCGGTCACCAGCGAGGCGCTGGCCGCGGCCGGCTCGCTGGGCGACGAGGTGGTCGCGGTGACCGTCCACCACGGCGATGCCGAGGACCGGCGGGCGGTCGAGGCGCTGCGCCGCGACGGGGAGTTGTGGCGCCCCGGCGTGCCGCTGGTGGCCCTGGACTGGGCCCGGCGCGAGGTGGGCCGGCCGGTCGCCGCCTACGTACGGGAGGTGACCGCCGACCGGCCGGACTGGCGGATCACCGTGCTGATCTTCGAGGTGGAGCCCGCCCGGCCGTGGCACCGGCTGCTGCACAACCGGCGCGGTGGCGTGGTGGCCCACGCGGTGCGCCGCGAGACCGACGCCGGCATCTGCCGGCTCCGCACCCGCCTCACCAGCCCACGCCCCGCGTCGGCGGCCACGTCGGGCGGGCGGTGGTTCGGCCGGTCGAGGGGTGGGTGGTTCGGCCAGCGCGAGGGGCGATAGTCAGCCGGCGCGGAGTGCGGCGGTCGCCCGCGCGCCCCCGCGAAAGAGCGCCGCGCCCCCTGGACTTGGGGCCGTGCCGACCGGGCGCCGCGCCGGTGGGACAGGGCATGGCCCGGCCGCCGACGCCGTCCGACGCGGGCCGTACGCCGCCGATCGGCCCCGGCGCACCGCTCTCACCAGGCCGGATCGCGGGCCGTGAGCGGGTGGGGGCACAGTGCCGCCACCGGAAGGGATGGGACGGGGAAGGGCGGGCGAACTTCAGCCATCGCGGCACCCACCCCGCGCCACCAGTTGTTGCTGCCCTGTCAAAACCGGCCCTATAGTCTCCGCGGCTTGCGGGCACCGCCCGACGCATCGCCCTGTGACCTGGGCGGAGTCCGCCCGGCAGGCCACCCGGCCGTCGGTTGTCTTCACCTTTCTGGAGTGGACCGTGGAACGACGCACCTTCCTGCGCGGCGCAGTCATCGGCACCTCAGTAGCGACCTTCGGCGGCACCCTGATGCGCGGGGCCGCCTACGCCGCCCCGGCCCAGCCCGGCCCCGGCCCGTACGGGGCGCTCGGCGCCGCCGACGCCAGAGGCATCCAGTTGCCCAGCGGCTTCACCAGCCGGATCATCGCCCGCTCCGGCCAGACCGTCGCCGGCACCTCGTACACCTGGCACAACGCCCCCGACGGCGGCGCCTGCTTCGCGGACGGCACCGGCTGGATCTACGTCTCCAACTCGGAGATAAGCCCGGGAGGCGGCGCGGGCGCCGTGAAGTTCAACTCCTCCGGCACCATCACCGGCGCGCACCGCGTGCTGTCCAACACCCGGCAGAACTGCGCCGGCGGCAAGACCCCGTGGAACACCTGGCTCTCCTGCGAGGAGGTCAGCCTGGGTTACGTGTACGAGACCGACCCGTGGGGCGTGAACGCGGCGACCCGGCGCGACGCGATGGGCCGCTTCAAGCACGAGGCCGCGGCGGCCGACCCGGTGCGCAAGGTGATCTACCTGACCGAGGACGAGTCCAACGGCTGCTTCTACCGCTTCGTCCCCTCCACCTGGGGCAACCTGTCCTCGGGCACGCTCCAGGTGCTGAAGGCGGGCACGGCCACCTCCGGCTCGTTCACCTGGGCCAACGTGCCCGACCCGGACGGGGCGCCGACCGTGACGCGCGATCAGGTCTCCGGCGCCAAGCGGTTCAACGGCGGCGAGGGCTGCCACTACGCGAACGACACCGTCTGGTTCACCACCAAGGGCGACAACCGCGTGTGGCAGCTCAACCTGACCACCAACACCTACGAGTTGGCCTATGACGACTCGCTGGTCAGCGGCTCCGCCCCGCTCTCCGGCGTGGACAACGTCACCGGCTCCTCGTCCGGCGACCTGTTCATCGCCGAGGACGGCGGCAACATGGAGATCTGCATCATCACGCCGGACGACGTGGTGGCGCCGTTCCTGCGGATCAACGGCCAGTCGGGCTCGGAGATCACCGGCCCGGCCTTCTCGCCCAACGGGCAGCGGCTCTACTTCTCCAGCCAGCGCGGCACGACGGGCAGCTCGTCCGGCGGCATCACGTACGAGGTGACGGGACCGTTCCGCTCGTAGCCACCTGTCTGGGCTCGGCTCGGTCCGTCGCGTGCGAGGCGGCGGGCCGACCGGCCCACGATCCGCCGCCCCCCGACCCGGCGGCCCCTGGCGTCGGGGGCCGCTCCCCCGGGCTGCCGCCGCGCAGCAGGGCGATGCCCAGCGGGGTCAGGGTGTGCAGCACGGCACTGCCCTGCCGCAACGTGACCAGCAGCCCGGCGTCGCGCAGCACGGTGGCGTGCTGGCTGGCGGAGGCGAGCGACACGCCGACCCGGCGGGCGAGTTCGCTGGTGGTGCAGCCGGCACCTATCCCCTGGAGCACGGCCGACCTGGTGGAGCCGACGAGCTTGACCAGCGAGCGCGCGGGCGTGACCAGGGCGGGGCCCGCGGCGTGGTCGAGCGGGTAGACGAGCACCGGGGTGAGCGCCGGGTTGTGGAAGGTGACCGGCGTGCGCCGGCAGAAGAACGAGGGCAGCAACAGCAGTCCGCGCCCGTCCAGGTACAGGTCCCGGTCCACGGGGTAGTCCACTTCGAGCACCGGCGGGCGCCAGCGCATGGTCGCCGGCAGCGAGGTCAGCAGCCCGTCCACGCCGCCGTCCAGCAGGGCCCGGCCGCGGGCGGCGCGGTCGGCCTCGATGCGGGCGTGCAGGTGCGGCCAGTACGGCGCGATGGCGGCCCGGTGGTAGTCCCGCAGCGTGTCCACGAGGCGGGCCAAGGCCCGGTCGGTGCCCTCGCCGTCCGCCATCGGGCGCATCCACGCCGGCAGGGCGCGGCCCGCCGGGAGCCGGGATATCTCGGTACGTAACCTCTCGGCCGGCGTGGCCCGCACCGCCTCCATCGCCTCCTCGACGCCGATGACGCCCTCGGACGGCGTCAGGAAGTCGGGAAAATAGCCCCGCTGCGGCACCAGGGGTGCCAGCAACCGGGGCTCGGAATGGAGCCGCGCCCGCGTTTGCGAGCGCCATTCGCCGAAGATGTTCTCCGCTTGTTTCTCGCGAAGTCGATGGAAACTTAAAATAGTTTCCCAGAGTGCGTCCGGGCGAGCGGCCATCCGCAGCCGTGCCAGGTCCACGCTTGTGAAATGGACGCGCAGCACTAAACCCCCACATGTGGCATCCGTAGTTCCCCCAATCCCTGAGTATGCACCCCAACACGAGCAGTTACCACGCCCTTTTGGCCAGAGTTGAAACGGGTCGCGCTCCAACATGTCCAACCGGAATGCTGGGACGTGGGAAAAGGCAGGGGCATTTTCCCGGTGGGTGCTCAGGCCGGATTGCTCGTTCCCGTGGGGGGTAACGGGCGCCGCAAGGCCGTTGAGCATCAGTTGCCGCCGCACATCTGGTCGGCGGCAACGGCTCCCGTGGGGGGAGTAGTAGGGGGCGGCGCCTCGCACAAGGCGCCGCCCCCTTTCGTATGCCGGAGCCGTGCCCCCGCCGTAGTCCGCCCACGGCGAGGAGAGCGAGCGCCGGGGGGTGAGGGTGGGTGTCCCCGACGCGGTCCCCGCTACGACGGGGACGGCTTCCGGTGGTATGTGGCCCTCGCCTGGTCTGGCCCGCGAGGACGTTGTGGTGCGCGTGCTGGTCGCTGGTGACCGTCGACGGCCGGTGTTCGTGCACCGGCCGCCGACGGCTTGGGCCCGCGGAACGGGCCCGCTCAGGGGGTCAGCGGCTGTCGCTGCCGACGGACTCCGCGGCGGCCCGGCCGGCCTCGAGTCGGGCGACCGGGATGCGGAACGGGGAGCAGGAGACGTAGTCCAGGCCCACCTCGTGGAAGAAGTGCACCGAGTCGGGGTCGCCGCCGTGCTCGCCGCACACGCCGAGCTTGAGGTCGGGGCGGGTGGCGCGGCCGGCCTCGGCGGCGGAGCGCACCAGCGAGCCCACGCCGTCGCGGTCGATCGTCTCGAACGGGCTGACGCCGAAGATGCCCTTCTCCAGGTACGCGGTGAAGAAGCTGGCCTCCACGTCGTCCCGGGAGAAGCCCCACACGGTCTGCGTGAGGTCGTTGGTGCCGAACGAGAAGAAGTCGGCCGACTCGGCGATCTGGCCCGCGGTCAGCGCGGCCCGGGGCAGCTCGATCATGGTGCCCAGGGTCAGCCTGAGGTTCACCCCGTGCGCCTGCTCCACCTCGGCGATGACCCGCTCGGCCTCCTCGCGCACGATCTCCAGCTCCTGGACGGTGCCCACCAGCGGGATCATGATCTCCGCGCGCGGGTCGCCCTTGGCGTTCTTGCGCTCGGCCGCGGCCTCGGCGATGGCCCGTACCTGCATCGCGAACAGGCCGGGGATCACCAGGCCCAGGCGCACGCCGCGCAGGCCCAGCATCGGGTTCTGCTCGTGCAGCTTGTGCACGGCCTGGAGCAGGCGCAGGTCGTTCTCGTTGGCGTCCTGCCGGGCCTCGGCCAGCGCGACGCGCACCGACAGCTCGGTGATGTCGGGCAGGAACTCGTGCAGCGGCGGGTCGAGCAGCCGCACCGTCACCGGCAGCCCGTCCATCGCCTCGAACAGCTCGGTGAAGTCGGCCTTCTGCAACGGCAGCAGGCCGTCGAGCGCGGCGTCCCGGTCGGCCTCGGTGTCGGCGAGGATCAGCCGCTCGACCATCTCGCGGCGCTCACCGAGGAACATGTGCTCGGTGCGGCACAGGCCGATGCCCTGCGCGCCGAAGCGACGGGCGCGGGCGGCGTCCTCGGCGTTGTCCGCGTTGGCCCGCACCCGCAGCCGGCGTACCCGGTCCGCGTACGCCATGATCCGGTGCACGGCCTTGACCAGCTCGTCGGCGTCGTCGGCGCCGGCGTGCATGCGGCCCTCGAAGTACTCGACCACGGGCGAGGGCACGACCGGCACCTCGCCGAGGTAGACCTTGCCGGACGAGCCGTCGATGGAGACGACGTCGCCCTCCTGCACCACCGTGCCGTCCTTGGTGGTCAGGCACCGGCGCTTGGTGTCCACCTCGAGCTCCTCGGCGCCGCACACACAGGTCTTGCCCATGCCGCGGGCGACGACGGCGGCGTGCGAGGTCTTGCCGCCGCGCGAGGTGAGGATGCCCTCGGCGGCGATCATGCCGTTGAGGTCGTCCGGGTTGGTCTCGCGGCGGATGAGGATGACCTTCTCGCCCGAGCGCGACCACTTGACGGCCGTGTACGAGTCGAAGACGGCTTTGCCGACGGCGGCGCCGGGCGAGGCGGCGATGCCCCGGCCGATCTTCTCCACGGCGGCGCTCTCGTCGAAGCGGGGGAACATGAGCTGCGCGAGCTGCGCGCCGTTGACCCGCTGCAGCGCCTCGGCCTCGTCGATCAGGCCCTGGTCGACGAGCTGGGTGGCGATGCGGAAGGCGGCGCCCGCGGTGCGCTTGCCGACCCGGGTCTGGAGCATCCACAGCTTGCCGCGCTCGATGGTGAACTCGATGTCGCACAGGTCCTTGTAGTGCGTCTCCAGCGTCTCCATGATCCGCATCAGCTCGTCGTACGAGGGCTTGTCGATGCCCTCCAGGTCGGCGAGCGGCACGGTGTTGCGGATGCCGGCCACGACGTCCTCGCCCTGCGCGTTCTGCAGGTAGTCGCCGTAGACGCCCTGCTGGCCGCTGGCGGGGTCGCGGGTGAAGGCGACGCCGGTGCCGGAGTCGGGGCCCAGGTTGCCGAAGACCATGGAGCAGACGTTGACGGCGGTGCCGAGGTCGCCGGGGATGCGCTCCTGGCGGCGGTAGAGCTTGGCCCGGTCGGTGTTCCACGAGTCGAAGACCGCGCGCACGGCCAGGTCCATCTGCTCGCGGGCGTCCTGCGGGAAGTCGCGGCCGGTCTCCTTGGCGACGATGCCCTTGAACTCGTCCACCAGCTTCCGGAGGTCGCCGGCGTCCAGGTCGACGTCCACGGTGACGCCCTTGGCGTGCTTGGCGCTCTCCAGCGCCTCCTCGAACAGCTCGCCGTCCACGCCGAGGACGGTCTTGCCGAACATCTGGATGAGGCGGCGGTAGGAGTCCCACGCGAACCGCTCGTCGCCGGCCTGCGCGGCGAGGCCCACGACGGAGTCGTCGGAGAGCCCGATGTTGAGGACGGTGTCCATCATCCCGGGCATCGAGAACTTGGCGCCGGAGCGCACGGAGACCAGCAGCGGGTCGTCCGCCTGGCCCAGCTTCTTGCCCATGGTGGTCTCGAGGGCGACCAGGTGCGCACTCACCTCGTCGCGCAGCGCCGCCGGCTCCTCGCCACTGTCGAGGTAGACCTTGCACGCCTCGGTGGTGATGGTGAACCCGGGCGGGACGGGCAGCCCGAGATTCGTCATCTCGGCCAGGTTCGCGCCCTTGCCGCCCAGCAGATCCTTCAGGTCCCTGTTGCCCTCGGTGAAGTCGTAGACGAACTTCTGGGAAGCAGGCTGTGCTTGGGGATCGTTGTTTTCCGACACGGTTCTCGACACCTCGCTGAGGTACCCCCGGGATGTGGGCCCGGAGGACGGCTGCCCTGACGGCGGGGAGCGTACCCAGATCGAAGGTGCATGGGTACGTCCACTCGGCGGACATTCGGCCGTAACTGGCCGGCCGCCACGAGATCGAAAGTGATCCACACCACGAGACCTGTGATCCATCGGGATGCCGAAAGCCGTGGATCCGCGTTCAGGTTCCGAACACAAGACTCCCGCGTGGATCGATTCTGGACACGGGCAGCGAGGAGCCACAAGCGGAGAGCGGCCATCCGTATGACTGTCGAAGACAGCAGGGGTGGCACTCAGTGCCACGCATTGGAGAGGTGTGTGCGCTCAGAAGGGTAAATGGATCTTCAAATGAGCATGCTCATTTGAGCAAACTACCGATCACACGTGGCGAGAATCACGCCCCCAAACCGGGGCTCGTCAGCCACCGGAGGTATCCAATTCGGCCTCGGCCCCGATTTCGGCCCGGTCGTAGGGATCATTGAGCCACCCGTCCGGCAGAACCACGCGGTTTCGGCCAGACGTACGGCCCCGGGGACCGTCCGCACCCGCAGGCCAGGGCTGGTCGAGGTCCATTTCGCTCATCAGAGCGGCCAACTCGGCCAGCGAGGAGGCGACGGCGAGCCGCCGACGCAGCTCCGAACCGATCGAGAAGCCCTTGGTGTACCAGGCCACGTGCTTACGGAAGTCGATGACGCCGCGCGACTCGTCCTCAAGCCACTCCCCCAGCAGCTCCGCATGGCGCAGCATCACCCGCGTGACCTCGCGCAACGTGGGCGCGGCCGACCCCTGCGGGCCCCGCGTCAGGGCCGCCCACGCGGCGCCGCCGCCGGCCTCGGAAGGCGCCTGCGCGGCGCCTGCGCCGCCCGAGGTGGCACCGGGTGTCGTCGGCTGGGCGAAGGCGGCCACCAGGTCGCCGAACAGCCACGGCCGCCCCAGGCAGCCGCGCCCCACGACGACCCCGTCGCAGCCGGTCTTCCGCATCATCCGCAGCGCGTCCTGTGCCGACCAGATGTCCCCGTTGCCCAGCACCGGGATCTCCGGCACCGTCTCCTTGAGCCGCGCGATGGCCGACCAGTCGGCCTCGCCGCCGTAGTGCTGCGCGGCGGTGCGGCCGTGCAGCGCGATGGCCCGCACCCCCTCCTGCACCGCGATCCGCCCGGCGTCCAGGTAGGTCAGGTGGTCGTCGTCGATGCCCTTGCGCATCTTCATGGTCACCGGCAGCTCACCGGCGCCGGCGACCGCCTCGCGCAGGATCGCCCGCAGCAGGTTGCGCTTGTACGGCAGCGCCGAGCCGCCGCCCTTGCGCGTCACCTTCGGCACCGGGCAGCCGAAGTTCAGGTCGATGTGGTCGGCCAGGCCCTCGTCCACGATCATCCGGACCGCCTTGCCGACGGTCGCCGGGTCCACGCCGTACAACTGGAGGGACCGCGGCTTCTCGGTGCCGTCGAAGTGGATCAGCCGCATGGTCTTCGCGTCCCGCTCGACCAGCGCCCGCGTGGTGATCATCTCGCTGACGAACAGGCCCTTGCCGCCGGAGAACTCCCGGCACAGGGTGCGGAAGGGCGCGTTGGTGATACCCGCCATGGGGGCGAGGATCACCGGGGGCACCACCGCGTGCGTACCGACGTACAGCGGCTGGGTCTCGGCGGTCATCTAGGACGCGTCCTTCCGGTTCTCGTGGTGCTCGGGGTGCTGGGGGCGCTGCGGGTACTCGGGCAGCGGGTGGCAGACCTCTTATTGTCCCCCATCGGCGCGCGGCGCCGCGGCGCCCGGCCATCCCGCCCGCCGATCCCGGCTCCGCCGCCCTTGCCCGCGCTAGGCGACCGCGCGGGCTCCCCCGCGCCGCCACCGGCCGGGCCGCTCGGGCCGCTCGGGCCGCCGGGGGCGAACAGGCCGGTCGGGCCGGGCAGTCCGGTCAGGCCGCCGCGACCTGTCGCGCGAGCGTCAGCTCATGGAGCCGCTCCAGCCGCGCCCGGGACTCCGCGTCGGCCGGCACGTACGTGATCATGCGCGGACCCTGGCGCGGGCCGAGCCACATGATCTGGTAGTCGAGGTGCAGCAGCCCCACGTGAGTGTTGAGGAAGCGCTTGGTGCGGCCCGGCGTCGTGCGCATCACCTCGTGCCGCTCCCAGATCTCCCGGAACTCGGGCGACGCCTCCTGGAGCCGCCCCAGCATGTGCTTCCAGGCGGGCTCCGCGATGTGCTCGGCCATCGCCGAACGGAACTTGGCCGCCATCGCCCGGATCACCTCCTCCCGGTCCACCAGCCCCTGCTCCCAGCCCGGGTGCGTGAAGGCCAGCCACATGCAGTTGCGCTCCTGCGGGGCCAGGGAGTCGAGGTCACACAGCAGATTGCCGTACGTGCGGTTGTACGCCAGCAGGTCGTAGCGGCTGTTCTGCACGCACGCCGGGATGGGTTCGAGCTGCCGCAGCATCGTCCGGATCGGGTCGGAGACGGTGGCGCACTCGGTCCCCGGCGCCGGGTCGGCCACCCCCGCGAGCGTGAACAGGTGCTCGCGCTCGTTGGGGTCGAGCAGCAGCGCCCGCGCGATGGCGTCGAGCACCTGCGCCGACACGTGGATGTCGCGTCCCTGCTCAAGCCACGTGTACCAGGTCACGCCCACCGCCGAGAGCTGCGCCACCTCCTCGCGGCGCAGCCCCGGAGTGCGCCGCCGCCGGCCGCGCGGCAGCCCCACCTGCTCGGGCACGACGCGCTCGCGCCTGCTCCGCAGGAAGGCCGCGAGTTCGCCGCGCCGTACGTCGTGGTGCGCGGCCTGCCCGATCGTCATCATGTCTCCAGGGTGCGGGATGGGAGATCCACTTTCCAGGTAGTGTCGATACCAGGATAAGGAGACTCTGGTACCTGGCTACGGGCCGCGCGATCGTCGTACCCGTGAACCTGACCCGAGTGCGATCCGCCAACCTCATCTCCTTCGTTCCCGCCTCCGCGTCCGCGTCCGCCACGGCCGACCCGCCACGGCCGGCCGGCACGGGCCCCGGCGCCGGCCCGGCCGCGCTCAGCGGGCTCGGGCTGTTCACCGTGCTGCTCGGTGCGGCCCTGCCGCTGATCGACTTCTTCATCGTCAACGTCGCCCTGCCGGCGATGGACCACGACCTGCACGCCGGCCCCGCCGTCCTCGAACTCGTCGTCGCCGGATACGGCGTCGCCTACGCGGTGCTCCTGGTCCTCGGCGGGCGGCTGGGCGACATGTTCGGCCGCCGCAGGCTCTTCATCGCGGGCATGGCGGCCTTCGGCATCACCTCGCTGGCCTGCGGCCTCGCCCCCAGCGCGGGGAGCCTGGTGGCGGCCCGGGTGGCACAGGGCGCCGCCGCCGCGTTCATGCTGCCGCAGGTGCTGGCCACCATCCACGCCACCACCGCCGGCCAGCGCCGCGCCCGCGCGATCGGCCTGTACGGGGCGACGGCGGGGCTGTCCATGGTCGCCGGGCAGATCCTGGGCGGCGTCCTGGTCGCCGCCGACCTCTGGGGCACCGGCTGGCGCATGGTGTTCCTGGTGAACGTGCCGGTCGCGCTGATCGGCCTCGCCCTGGCCGTGCGTACGGTGCCCGAGACCCGCTCGGACCGGCCCACCACCGTGGACATCCCCGGCACCCTGCTGCTCGCCCTCTCCCTGATCACCCTGCTGCTGCCGCTGACCGAGGGCCGGGCGGCCGGCTGGCCGCTGTGGACGTGGCTGCTGCTCGGCTCGTTCCCCGTGGTCGCCGCCGTCTTCTACGCCGTCGAACGCCGGGCCGACCGGGCCGGCAAGGTGCCGCTGGTACCGCCGAGCCTGTTCGCGCTGCCCGGCCTGAGCCGTGGCCTCGTGCTGGTGGTGCCGTTCTCGATCGGCTTCGGTGGCTTCATGTTCGTCATCGCGGTCGCCCTCCAGCAGGGCATGGACTACGGGCCGGTGGCCGCCGGGCTCGCCCTCGTCCCCATGGCGGTGGCGTTCTTCGCGGTCTCGCTGGCCGGCCCGCGCCTGGTGAGCCGGTACGGCAGCCGGGTGATCACGGTCGGCGCGCTGATCCAGGGCCTGGGCATCGGCGTCTTCCTGCTGACCGTCGCCCGCGGCTGGCCGGACACCGGCATCCCGGCGCTGGCCCCCGGCCTCGTCCTGGCCGGCGTCGGCCAGGCGCTCCAGTTGCCGGTGCTCTTCCGGATCGTCCTCGCGGACGTGCCGAGCGACCGGGCCGGCGTCGGCAGCGGCGTCATGGTGACCACCCAACAATCCGCCCTGGCCCTGGGCGTGGCCACCCTCGGCACGCTCTTCCTCTCCCGCGCCGACTCGGTGGGCATGCGCGACGCCCTGATCACCACGCTGCTGGTCCAACTCGCGACGATCGCGGTCACCGCGGTGCTGAGTCTGCGGTTGCCGCGGGTGGTGCGGTAAAGGGTGGCAGGCGCGCCCGCGACCCGGCTGCCTCCGGGGTGCCGGGCGGGCCGCTGGTCGGAACCGCCGCCCATCACGGCACGGGGCCGCCGGGCGAGGCCGGCTCCGGCTGATCCGCTACCCCCTGTCTCTGTACGCGTTGAGCGGCGACAGCCCGGTGAGGTCCGCTTGCAGCCCCCGCAGGGCGGGTGAACTGAGGTAGTTCTCCGTCGGAACGTGTGTGGGGATGAACGCCGCTTGCCTCATGACCTCCCGATCGACGGTCGCCCACAATTCCGCCGCTTCGTCGATGGTGTCCGCGCTGATGGCGGCATCGATGGCCATATCCACGGCGCGACTTCGGAGCTGGGCCATGTTCATGTGAAACGGCGGCCCTCGGCGACCGTCGAAGAGATCGTAGAAACTGATGGAGGCTACGGGCAGGCCATAGCCGCCTATGGGCATGCGGAAAACATCGAAATCCCCTTCATGGGGAGACGGCCAGAAATCCTGATGCGCGACTTCCTTCAACGTGACGCGAAAGCCGGCCTTCTCCAAGCCAGCCTTCGCGGCCTCCTCGGCCGGCCCCATAGCGTCTCCACCGATGGTGAGGTGGAACCCGCTTTCGCCAGCCTCGTCGAGGATGGCCCGCGCACGTGCCGGATCTCCGTTGGCTCCGGCCTCGTAATGATCGAAGTCACGGCTTCCCTTGAGCGCCGGTGGCATGAGGTGATGAATGACGGTGCCGCTATCCCCGCTTGCCCGGAGCACGTCCCGCGCGGGGAGGGCGGTGGCGATTGCCCTGCGGACGGCGAGACTTCGCACCCGGGCCGTGTTGATGATGAAGCCCTCTACATGCCCCGCCGGAACGACGGCGGCCGGCCTGGTCTCCGCTCCGCTCGCGGCCAGCTCGCTGTCAGAGAAGGAGCCCCGGGGCCAGGATCGCCTCCTCGCCTCCCGCGCTCTCGATGCGCGAGACCGCCTCGGCCGGTTCCACGTCGCCTTCGACTTCGAATCGGTCCGGATACGCGGTGCGTAGCGGATCGGTGTCCGCACGCCACTGCCTGTTGCGCGTGAGGGTGGCTCCCTCGTCACTTCGCTCGCTGACCTCGTAGGGACCGGTTGCCGGGGGTTCCGCTTCACCGGCGAACGGGGTGGGGGCGAGCGCGGGCTGTGACATCAGGACGTTGAAATCCGGGCAGGGGCGCGTGAGGCGAACGACGAGGGTGCGATCGTCGGGCGCTTCGATGGCGCTGGGTTCATACGCACCATCACTGCCTGGTTCGACCAGGGCGTTGAGGAGCGATTGACGCCCCTCGCCATCGACCTTCAGGGCAAGGACCAGGGAACGTCGGAAATCAACGGCCCGTACCGTCGCGCCGTTACTGTACTTAAGGCCAGCCTTCAGTTTGAACGTCCATGTTCGGCCGTCGGGTGAGGTCCGTCCAGGGTCCTCGGCCAGATCGCCGACAAGTTTCGTGCTGCCGTCGGGCTCGGTCTTGAAGCCGGTGAGGGTGCGGTACGCGAGACCGAAGGTCGGGCTTTCCAGGTCCCCGAATTCCACGTCCCTCACGGACAAGAAGGATGACGACCCTTCCAACAGGGTGACGACACCACCCTTTTGAGCATGCGCGACCGGTCGCGCCGGCCCCTGGGAATCGGAGGCATTGCCCACCGTGAAGGTTCCGGTCTTGGCCACGCTGGCAACTGCCGCCGGTTTTCCGTCAGTTTCGCGAGGCGTGTCGCCAGAAACACCCTTGCCGCCGCCTTCTCCCGCGCCACTATCGGCCCCAAAGGGGTCGAGAACGGTGAGCGTGGCGATCAGCGCGGCGATGATCACGGCCGCGATTCCACTGGCCCACCATCGGCGGCGGGACGGCGGGACGGTCATCGGCGGAGCCGGCGGAAGGGGCGGTACTTCCGGCTCTCTGCTCGGCGGTACGGGCGCCGGCGTGACTCGGGTGGGCCCCCCACTGGCACCCATCGCAGAGGCAGCCGGCGCAGGAGGGCCGGGCAGCACCGATGAGACGCTCGCTACCGCGGGCAGGCCCACCCCCACCGCAAGCCCCTCGAACACCCCTCGCGCCCCCTCGGCCGTGGGCCGAAGGTCCGGAGCCTTGCCCAGCATCGCCCCCAGCAACTCGTCCCACCTCGGGTCGAGTTGCGGCAGGCGCTGCGACGGGCGAGGGGCCGTCTCGTACACGTGGTGGTGCATCAGGACCGCGGCGGAGGTCGCGTCGAAGGGCGGGGTGCCGGTGAGCAGTTCGTACACCATGCAGCCCAGCGAGTAGATGTCCGTGGGGCTGGCGTCGCCGTCGCGGGTGAAGCGCTCGGGCGCCATGTACGGCAGTGTGCCCACCGGGGAGTCGGCCGTGCCCGTGAGGTAGAGGCTGTCGGTCGCGGCGCCGACGAACTTCGCGATGCCGAAGTCCAGCACCTTGACCGTGCCCTCGGTCGTGAGCATGACGTTCGCCGGTTTGATGTCCCGGTGGATGACCCCGGCGCGGTGGGCGGAGTCCAGCGCCCGGCACACCTGCCCCGCGATGTCCGCCACCCGGCGCGGCGGCAGCGGGCCCTCGTCGGCCAGTACGTCGCGCACCGTTCGGCCGGACAGCAACGGCATCACCAGGTACGGAACGTCTCCGGCGTTTCCGTGGTCGAAGACGGGGACGATGTGGGAGCTGTCGAGCGCCGCGGCGGCGCGGGCCTCCCGGACGAACATGGCCAGCAGCCGCTCCCGCACGGCCCCGTCCGCGACGGACGGAAGGCTGAGGGTCTTCACGGCGACGTTTCGGGCCAGTCGCTCGTCCCGGGCCCGCCAGACCTCGCCCATGCCCCCGGCGCCGATGCGTTCGACAAGGGCGTACCGACCGTCAAGAACCGCGCCCAGCACCCTGCCGCTCCCCCACTCCCCCTCGGACCCTCACCGGCTCAACGTACCGGGGGCCACTGACACCGGGGAGCCTTTCCGGCTGATCGCCCGCCCCGGCTGGTGCCGAGCGGAAGCCTGGGCCCGCCCTGGTCGAAGAATCCCGCCCCGCACGCGAAACGCCGGGCCGACGAGAGCGTCGGCCCGGCGTCACGCGACCGGAAAGGGGGCGTGCGGGGCTCAGCAGCCCAGCAGGCGCCCGCCCAGGTAGCTCTGGATCTGGTCCAGGGAGACCCGCTCCTGCTTCATGGTGTCGCGCTCGCGCACGGTCACCGCGTTGTCCTCGAGCGTGTCGAAGTCGACGGTGACGCAGAACGGCGTGCCGATCTCGTCCTGGCGGCGGTAGCGGCGGCCGATGGCGCCGGCGTCGTCGAACTCGATGTTCCAGTTGCGCCGCAGGTCGGCGGCGAGGCCCTTGGCCTTCGGCGAGAGCTGCGGGTTGCGGGACAGCGGCAGCACCGCGACCTTGACCGGCGCGAGTCGCGGGTCGAGCCGCATGACGGTGCGCTTCTCCAGCTTGCCCTTGGCGTTGGGCGCCTCGTCCTCGATGTACGCGTCGAGCATGAACGCGAGCATCGCGCGGTTCACGCCGGCCGCCGGCTCGATGACGTAGGGGGTCCAGCGCTCGCCGGCCTCCTGGTCGAAGTACGAGAGGTCCTGGCCGGACGCCTTCGAGTGGGCCTTGAGGTCGTAGTCGGTGCGGTTGGCCACGCCCTCCAGCTCGGAGAACTCGGTGCCGCCGAAGTTGAAGCGGTACTCGATGTCAGCGGTGCGCTTCGAGTAGTGGGACAGCTTCTCCGCCGGGTGCTCGAACCACCGGATGTTCTCCTCGCGGATACCGAGGTCGGTGTACCAGTTCCAGCGCTGCTCCATCCAGTACTCGTGCCACTGCTCGTCCTCGCCCGGCTTGACGAAGAACTCCATCTCCATCTGCTCGAACTCACGGGTGCGGAAGATGAAGTTTCCGGGCGTGATCTCGTTGCGGAAGGACTTGCCGAGCTGGGCGATGCCGAACGGCGGCTTCTTGCGCGAGGTCTGCTGCACGGCGGCGAAGTTGGTGAAGATGCCCTGCGCGGTCTCGGGGCGCAGGTACGCGAGCGAGCCGGCGTCCTGGGTGGGGCCGAGGTGCGTGGAGAGCAGGCCGGAGAAGAGCTTGGGCTCGGTGAAGCCGCCCTTGTTGCCGCAGTGCGGGCAGTTGAGGTCGGCGAGGCCGTTCGGCGGGAGCTGACCGTGCTTCGCCTCGTACGCCTCCTCCAGGTGGTCGGCGCGGTAGCGCTTGTGGCAGGAGGTGCACTCGGTGAGCGGGTCGGTGAAGGTGGAGACGTGGCCGGATGCCTCCCACACCTCACGGGCGAGGATCACGGACGAGTCGAGGCCGACCACGTCGTCGCGCGAGGTGACCATCGCGCGCCACCACTGGCGCTTGATGTTCTCCTTCAGCTCCACGCCGAGCGGTCCGTAGTCCCAGGCGGCCCGCTGACCGCCGTAAATCTCGCTGCACGGATAGACGAAGCCACGGCGCTTGCTCAGGCTGACGATGGTGTCGATCTTGTCGGCGGCCACGGTGCTCTCTTCATTACGACGACGAAGCGGTCAGTGCGGGGTCCGCCGGGTACTCGCCCGCGCGCCCCAGCGAAAGCCCCAGATTACCGGCGGCGACACCCCTGGGATCAAATCGGTTCCGGGTCTGACAACCTTCAACCAGTCTTGTTGACAATCGTTTCCAGTTTAGTTGAAAATGACTGTCATGAACGTACGACGACGCCTCCTCACCGGTACCGCGATAGCCGGCGCCACCGCGCTCTCGCTGGGCACGCTCTCCGCCTGCTCGGGCGCCTCCGACAAGGATGGGAAGCCGCAGGTCGTGGCGTCGTTCTATCCGATGGAGTTCCTGGCCAAGCAGATCATCGGCGACGCGGACGTCCGCGTTGACACCCTCACCAAGCCCGGCGTCGAGCCGCACGATCTGGAGCTCAAGCCCCGCCAGGTCGGCGACCTGAGCAAGGCCGACGTCGTCGTCTACCTCAAGGGGCTCCAGCCCGCCGTGGACGAGGCGGTCGGCCAGTCCGAGGCCAAGCACAAGGTGGACGCCGCCACGCTCACCTCACTGGAGAAGCACGGCGCCAGTGAGCACGGCCACGACCACGAGGGCCACGACCACGGCGACGAGGGCCACGACCACGCCGAAGGCGAGCACGAGGGCGGGCACGAGCACGAGGGCGGGCACGACCACGGTGGCGAGGCCGGCGGCGACCCGCACGTCTGGCTCGACCCCACCAAGTACGCCGAGGTCGCCAAGGGCCTGAACAAGAAGCTCGCCGAGGCGTACCCCGACCACGAGGCCGACTTCCAGAAGAACACCGACGCGCTGGTCACGAAGCTGACCGCGCTCGACAAGGAGTTCACGGCCGGCCTCAAGAACCGCACCACCGACACCTTCATCACCACCCACGCGGCCTTCGGCTACCTCGCCGAGCGCTACGGCCTGGACCAGGAGGGGATCTCCGGCGTCTCCCCCGAGGCCGAGGCCAGCCCGGCCCGCATCAAGGAGATCCAGGAGATCGCCAAGAAGGAGGAGGTCAGCACGGTCTTCTTCGAGACGCTCGCCAGCAACAAGGGCGCCAAGACCGTCGCCGAGGACACGGGCCTCAAGACCGGCGTCCTCGACCCCATCGAGGGCATCAACGACAAGTCCAAGGGCGACGACTACTTCGAGGTCATGCGGGCCAACCTCGCCGCCCTCAAGCAGGCGCTCGGCGCGCGATGAGCCGCCCGGACCGCCGGCCCGGCGAGGCGATTCCCCGGGGCGTCCCGCGCGCCCCCGGCGCGCCGGGGGCCACCGGCGCCCGCGCCGCCGCGTGAGGCGCGTCCCGCGCACCCTGGCGCGTCACCCGGCGCGCACCCCTACGGCGACCAGTACGACCAGCGAGTAACAGCGGAGGCAGGCGTGGCGAGCGAGCGAAGCGAAGGGCCCGCCGGGGACATACCCGGCGCGGCCGGACGGTCCACGACCCAGCGGTCGGACCCGGCGGGCCCACCGGCCACGGGCCCCGAGGCCGCACGCCCGGGCGACGAGCCGGGAGCCGCGTCGGGACCCGCGTCGGGCGGCGCGAAAGCGGCGGCCCGCGAGTGCGGGGAGCCGGTCGTGGTGGTGCGCCAGGCGCGCGCCTCGCTCGGCTCGCGGCCGGTGCTGCGCGGCGTGGACCTGACGGTCCGCCGCGGCGAGGTGGTCGCGCTGCTCGGCGCCAACGGTTCGGGCAAGTCCACGATGGTGCGCGCCCTGGTCGGGCAGGTGCCGCTCACCGGTGGCGAGTTGGAGCTGTTCGGCACCCCGCGACGGCGCTTTCGGCAGTGGGCGCGCGTCGGCTACATGCCGCAGCGCACCACGGCCGCCAGCGGCGTTCCGGCCACCGTGCGCGAGGTGGTCTCCGCCGGCCGGCTGGCCCGTACGAAGCTGCGCTGGCCGGGCCGGGGCGACCGGGCCGCCGTGGACCGCGCCCTGGAACTGGTCGGCATGGCCGACCGCGCCCGGGACTCGGTCAACGCCCTCTCCGGCGGCCAGCACCAGCGGGTCCTCATCGCCCGCGCGCTGGCCGGCGAGCCGGAGCTGCTGATCATGGACGAGCCAATGGCGGGCGTGGACCTGGCCAGCCAGGAGGTGCTGGCGGACGCGCTGCGCCAGCAGGTCGCGCGGGGCACCACGGTGCTCCTCGTCCTGCACGAGCTGGGGCCCCTCGAGCCCCTGATCGACCGGGCCGTGGTGTTGCGCGACGGCTGCGTGGCGCACGACGGGCCGCCGCCCAAGGCGGTCGGCCAGCACGCGCTGCCCGGCCACGACCACATCCACCCGCACGCCGCGGACGCCGCGGAGCCGATCCGGACAGGGCTGCTGATCTGATGGAAATGCTCGACTACGCCTTCATGCAGCGGGCCCTGCTCGCCGCCGTCCTGGTCGGCGTCACGGCCCCGGCGGTCGGCATCTACCTGGTCCAACGCCGCCAGGCGATCATGGGCGACGGCATCGGGCACGTCGCCCTCACCGGCGTCGCGCTCGGCTTCCTCACCGGCAACAACCCGGTGTGGACCGCCGTCGCGGTGGCGTCGCTGGGCGCGGTGCTGATGGAGCTGATCCGCTGGTACGGGAAGGCCCGCGGCGACCTCGCGCTGGCGATGCTGTTCTACGGCGGCATGGCCGGCGGCGTGCTGCTGATCAACATGTCGGACACCGGCTCCAACGCCAACCTCACCTCGTACCTGTTCGGCTCGATCACGACGGTCTCCGAGGGAGATGTGCGGACCATCTGCGTGCTGGCCGCCTTCGTGATCCTGATCACACTGGGCCTGCGGCGTCAGCTTTTCGCCATTTGCCAGGACGAGGAGTTCGCGCGGGTGACCGGGCTCCCGGTGCGGTTCCTGAACCTGCTGTTGGCCGTCACCGCGGCGGTCACCGTGACCGTGGCCATGCGCGTGGTGGGGCTGCTCCTGGTGAGCGCGCTGATGGTGGTGCCGGTCGCCGCGGCGCAGCAGGCCACCCGCAGCTTCGGGATGACCATGGCGCTCTCGGTCACGATCGGCGTGCTGGTCACCCTGTCCGGCACGAGCTACTCGTACTACGAGGACGTGCCGCCCGGCGCCAGCATCGTCGTCCTGGCCATCGCCGTCTTCGCCGTGATCACCGCGCTGGCCGCGCCCCTCACCCGACGCCGAGCGCGGCGGGCCGCGCTGGAGGAGGAACGGTGCGCGCTGGAGGTGGCGACCCATCGCGTATCGGCCACCGGCGACGCGCGGGTGTGACGGGTGGGGCGCGAAGGGACTCTCGTGCCGGCCGCGTCACCTGGCAGACTGGCACAATGTCCAGCCGGATGCCGGACAGGCGACGAGCAGGCAACTGAGGAGGAAGCTGTGGCGACCGCGGGTCCCCCAGTACGCGGCCGGGCCACCAGGCAGCGCGCCGCGGTGGCGGCGGCGTTGGACGAGGTGGACGAGTTCCGCAGCGCGCAGGAACTCCACGACATGCTCAAGCACCGCGGCGACTCGGTCGGCCTGACCACGGTCTACCGCACCCTCCAGTCCCTCGCCGACGCGGGCGAGGTGGACGTGTTGCGTACGGACGAGGGCGAGTCCGTCTACCGGCGATGCAGCACCGACGACCACCATCACCACCTCGTCTGCCGCTCGTGCGGCAAGGCCGTCGAGGTCGAGGGCCCGGCCGTGGAGAAGTGGGCCGACTCGATCGCCACCGAGCACGGCTTCGTGGACGTGGCGCACACCATCGAGATCTTCGGCACCTGCGGCGAGTGCGCCGCGGCCAAGGGCTGACCGCGCCGCGCCGCACGCGGCGTACGGACGGCGGTTCGAACCGCCCGACCACGCCCACCTTCCGGTACGCCACGCCCGGCCGCCCCGTCGACTTCAGGGGTGCGCGGCCCGCCCTGGCGCGCCTCCCTCTCCCGCGCATCCCTCCCCGCGCGGCCGCACCGCCGGCGCCGCGGTTCAGCGCGTTCGGCGCGCGGTGAGGGCGAGCCCGACGAGCAGTCGCGGGGCCGCGAGGACGGCACGGCCCACAGGGTCGGTACGGCCAGCGGCGCGCACAGCAGGCCCAGGTAACCAGCCGTCAGGGACGCCCCGACCACGACGAAGGCCAGCCGCGGGCGCGGGCCGGTACGGGTGAGCGGCAACAGGGCGAAGGTCGAGGAGACGCCGACGACCAGCGCCGCGCCCAGCATGAGCCCGGCCCGGCCGGGGCTCATGCCGTGATCGGTCAGGATGGGCTGCTGTTTCCCCCAGCCAGGAAGGACCACCGTGACACTCCCCTCCGTACGCCGCTCGGTACTGGTCGACGACGTCATCCAGCGACTGCGCGCCGAGATCACCTCCGGCAAGTGGCCGGTGGGGGGCCGCATCCCGACCGAGACCGCGCTCATCGAGCAACTCGGCGTCGCGCGCGGCACGCTGCGGGAGGCGACCCGCGCGCTCATCCACGCCGGCCTGCTCCAGGCCCGCCAGGGCGACGGCACCTACGTGCGCGCCACCAGCGAACTCGCCGGCGCCATCCAGCGGCTCGACAGCGAACTCGCCGACGTGCTCGAAGTCCGCGAGGCCCTGGACGCCCAGGCCGCCCGGCTGGCCGCCGAACGGATCACGCCGGAGGGGCTCGACGCGCTCGACGGGCTGCTCGCCGAGCGCGCCGACGCCTGGCAGCGCCGCGACCGCGACGCCTGGGTGCGCGCCGATCACGCGTTCCACCAGGCCGTCGCCGCGGCCAGCGGCAACGCGCTGCTCAGCGACCTGTACACCGCGCTCGGCCCGGCGCTGCGCCGCTCGATGGCCGCCCACTGGGACGAGCGGGGGTTCCACGGCGGGGACCACCGGGGGCACGAGGACCTGCTCGACGCCCTGCGCGCGGGCGACACGGCACGCGCCGCGCGGAGCGCCACGGCCAACACCGACGCCACCCAGGGCTGGCACCACGACGCCCACGCCACCGCGCCAGAACCGAGCGCGACGACCGAGGGCTGAGCGCGGCCGGCCGCGACGAACGGCCGGCCAGCGCGCGAGCGAGCCGTGGCGAACGGTGGTACACCGACCTCTGCCCAAGGCCCAGGTCAGGCCAGTTCAGGCCGGTTCAGGTCAGGACAGCCAGGTCAGGGGCCGGCGGCTCGGCTCGGGCCCGTGGGTCAGGCTCCGGCGCCACCGTCCGTCGAGGACGACCCGTTCGCGGGCAGGTTCGGCAACGCGCCCCCGAAGCGCCGGTCGCGCTGGGCGAACTCCAGGCAGGCGCGCCACAGGTCGCGGCGGTCGAAGTCCGGCCACAGCACGTCCTGGAAGACCATTTCCGCGTACGCGCTCTGCCAGATCAGGTAGTTGGACGTCCGCTGCTCGCCGGAGGGGCGGACGAAGAGGTCCACGTCCGGCATGTCCGGGTAGTAGAGGTACTTCGCCAACGTCTTCTCGTTGACCTTCGACGGGTCGAGCCGGCCCGCCGCCACGTCGGTCGCCAGGGCGGCGGCGGCGTCGGCGATCTCGGCCCGGCCGCCGTAGTTCAGGCAGAAGTACATGGTCATGGCGTCGTTGTCCTTGGTCTGCTCCTGCGCCACCTGGAGCTCCTTGGCCACCGACTTCCACAGCTTGGGCATCCGCCCCGCCCAGCGGACGCGAATGCCCAGTTCGTCCATCTCGTCCCGGCGGCGGCGGATGACCTCGCGGTTGAAGTTCATCAGGAAGCGCACCTCGTCCGGCGAGCGCTTCCAGTTCTCGGTGGAGAAGGCGTACAGGGACAGGTTCTTGACGCCCATCTCCAGGCAGCCCTTGAGCACGTCGAGCACGACGCCCTCGCCGACCTTGTGGCCCTCGGTGCGCGGCAGGCCACGGTCCTTGGCCCAGCGACCGTTGCCGTCCATCACGATCGCCACGTGCTTGGGCACCAGTTCGCCGGGGATCTTCGGCGGTCGCGCACCGGACGGATGCGGGTCCGGAGCCCGGTATTCGCGTCGTGCCCGGCCCATGAAACCGCGTCCTGCCATGCCTGCCACGTCTCCCACATCTCGCTCGTGCGACGCCTGTGCGCCGTCAGCCTCGCGCGTACGGTTGCCGTACGCCGTCATCCTCCGCGCCGCCCCGCGCGGCGTGCGCTACGCCGTGCGGCGCGAAACTCCCCGCTCCCACCGTTCCGCGGCGCGCCACCTCGCGTGCCGTGCCTCGCTCCCGCACGCGGCGCGGCTCACTTCTCCACGTACCGGAGCGAGCGCAGGCCCCGCTCCAGGTGCCAGTGCAGGTACGCCGCGACCAGTCCGCTGCCCTCCCGCACGTGGCGTGCCTCGCACGCGTCGGCGGTCGCCCAGTCGCCGGTCAGCAGCGCGCCGAGGAGCGCCAGCGACTCCGCAGAGGGTACGACGCTGCCGGGGACGCGGCATTCCGTGCAGACCACGCCGCCCGCGCCGACCGAGAAGAACCGGTTGGGCCCGGGCATGCCGCACCTGGCGCAGTTCTCGAAGCTGGGCGCGTACCCGTTGACGGCGAGCGAGCGCAGCAGGAACGCGTCGAGCACCAGGTGTGGCTCGTGCTCGCCGGCGGCGAGCGTGCGCAGGCCGCCGACGAGCAGCAGGTACTGCTGGACGGCGGGCTCGCCCTCGTGGTCGGTGAACCGCTCCGCGGTCTCCAGCATCGCGGTGCCGGCCGTGTACCGCGCGTAGTCGGTGACGATGCCGCTGCCGTAGGGGGCGATGGTCTCGCTCTGCGTGCACAGCGGGAGCCCGCGGCCGATGAGTTCGCTGCCGCGCGCGAAGAACTGCACGTCGACGTGGGAGAACGGTTCGAGGCGCGCCCCGAACTTCGACTTCGTCCGCCGCACCCCGCGAGCCACCGCCCGCACGCGGCCGTGGCCCCGGGTCAGCAGCGTGATGATCCGGTCCGCCTCCCCCAGCTTCTGGGTGCGCAGCACGATGCCGTCGTCGCGGAACAGACTCATGCGCCCATTGTCCCGTACGCGGCGGGCCCACCGAGCCGGGGTCGGTGGGCCCGCTTCCGCGCCGCCGGCGGGAGGCCCGGCGGGCGGACGGCGCTACGCGCGGGCCACCAGGTCGGCGGGGTCGGTGTTGGCTCCGCACAGCACCGCGCAGACCCGCTCGCCCGGCGCGGGCTGGTACGCCCCGCTGTGCAGGGCGGCGTACCCGGCGGCGGCGGCGTTCTCCACGACGATGCGACGCTCCTCCCAGAGCGCGCGGCGGGCCGCGGTGATCGCCGCGTCCGGCACGAGCAGCACCGACGCGTCGCTCTCGCGGGCCCAGTGCAGCGCGGCGGGGGTGACGAAGCGGGCGCCGAGCGCGTCGGCCGCGATCGAGTCCACGCCGACCTCGACCGGCTCGCCCGCCTCGATCGCGGCGTGCAGCGTCGGGCAGCCGACGGGTTCGACGGCGACGACCCGCACGCCGCGGGCGTGCGCGGCGGCGGCCACCCCGGCGAAGAGTCCGCCGCCCCCGCAGGCGACGAGCACCGTGTCGAGCCCCGGCCGGGCCCGGTGGATCTCCTCGAAGAGGGTGCCCGCGCCGGCCGCCACCAGCGGGTGGTCGTACGCGTGCGACAGCAGCGCGCCGGTCGCGGCGGCGTGCTCGCGGGACGCGGCCAGCGCCTGGTCGTACTCCGTGCCGACCAGCCGCGTGTCCGCGCCCAGCGCGCGGATCCGGTCCACCTTGACGGCGGGCGACGTGGCGGGCGTGAAGACGGTGGCGGGTACGCCGTGCCGGGCGGCGGCCCAGGCGATGGCGAGGCCCGCGTTGCCGCCGGAGGCGATGACCACCCCCGCCTCCGGCATGGTCCCTGCCTCGACGTGCGCCGCGACGAAGTTGGCCGCGCCGCGCGCCTTGAAGCTCCCGGTGTGCTGGAGGTACTCAAGGGCGAACCACACGTCGGTCTCCGCCCGCGCCACGGCGACGGGCCTGGTGTGCCCGGCGATCCGCTCGGCGGCGGCCTGGACGTCCTCGTACGTCACGATCGCCGTCATGCGCGCCCCAACTCGTCCCGCGTGCCGGCGTGCGCCACGGCGCCCATTCGCGTCGGTGAGGGCGCGTCGTGGACCAGAGCTGTCGCTGGCCGACCGAGGCGTGGCGATGGGGACCATATGTTGTTCAGCATCACGTTCCTTACGTTTGGCGTACGAGGGTACGGAAGCCGCCGCGGGCCCGACCGACCACCTGAGCGCGCCCGCCGCCTCCGGCACACGCGGCGTGCCGCACCGCCCTGCATCCTCCCCACTTTCCAGGCACCGACCACCTCACCGCTCCTCGCACGGGAGCCGCCGGAGCGTCGGGGGGACTGAGGCCGCCGAGGGTCCGAAGGCGCTGCCCACCAGGTCGGGCCGCGTTCCGTCCGCGCCGCGGGGCGGCCGTGCCACCGCCCGGCCATGCCGCCGCTCGCTCGTACGGCGATCACCACCGACCCAAGACGGAACCGATTGGTACCATCTCAGCATCGGGAGGGTGCCAACTCGCGCCCGGGACGAGGGGATCTCGCGATGAGCCGCTATGCCCATCTGGCCTACACCGACAGCGTCCGGCGCGTGCAACGGGAGCAGGGCAGCGCGTCCGCGGCGGCCCGCGCGCTGGCCCGACCAGGCGCCGAGGAGGGCGCGGCCGACCCCATCGGCGCGCAGGAGGCCGCGTTCATCGCCTCACGCGACGGCTTCTACCTGGGCTCCGTCAGCGAGACGGGATGGCCGTACGTGCAGTACCGCGGCGGTCCGCCCGGGTTCCTGCACGTACTGGACGAAGGGACCCTGGGCTACGCGGACGTGCGGGGCAACCGGCAGTACATCTCCACCGGAAACGTACGGGCCGACGGGCGCGTCGCCCTCTTCCTCATGGACTACGCGCGACAGGCCCGGCTCAAGATCTTCGGGCGGGCCGAGATCAGGGCACTGGACGAACACCCCGCGCTGGCCGAACGGCTCGGCCGCGTTCGGACCGACGGGCGGGTGGAGCGGCTGGTGACCATCCGGGTCGAGGGGTTCAACTGGAACTGCCCCCAGCACATCACCCCGCGCTTCACCCAGTCCGAACTGGTCAGCGCACTTCCGACGGTACGCGCCCACATCGCCGAGGTGGAGGGGGAGAACGAGCGCTTGCTGGCCGCCCATGCCGAACTGACCCGGCGCAACGCCGCGTTGGAGCAGCGGAACGCCGCCCTCGACGAGGAGGTCAGAGCGCTGCGAGCACGCGTGGCCACGGGCGGCTGAGTGCGCACGGGGGGCGTGGGGATGAGCGCGGCCGGTCGGATGCGGGCGGCTGGACGCGGGTGGATGCGGACGGCCCGGTGCGGACGGTCTGGTGCGGGCGGCTGGACACGGGCGAAAGCGAACGGCTCGGTGCGGGCGCAAGCGGACGGCTTGGCGCGGACGGCCTGGACACGGGCGGAAGCGGACGGCTTGGTGCGGGCGGCCTGGCGCGGGGTCGGCCCCGCCCGCCGCTCAGGCCCTTCCCCACGCGTCGCTCCGCTCAGCCGAGCAGGCGCTGTGCCATCTCGCGGGCCCGCAGCGCCGGCGCGCCGGTGCGCTCCCGCATCGCGGTCACCGTCGCCCCGTCCATCAGCAGGACGAACTGTTCGGCCAGCGCCTCGTGCCGCTCACACCCCGCCGCCTTGATCAACTGCTCGACGTACGCCGTGACCCGGCGCTTGTGCGCCTCCGCCAGCCGGTACACCTCGCTGCTCGGGTCGGCCGTCTCCGCCATCGCGTTGACGAACGCGCACCCGTGGAACCCGCGGCTCCGCGCGCGGTCGGCCAGCGCGTCGAAGACGGCCAGCGGCCCGCCGCCGTGCTCGGCGACAGCCGCCTCAAGCCACGCCAGCCACTGTTCGCCCTGGCGCTGTAGTACGGCCGCGACCAGCGCGTCCTTGCCGGCGAAGTGTCGGTAGAAGGACGCCCGGCCCACCCCCGAGACGGCCAGCAACCGTTCGACCCCGACCGCCTGGATGCCCTCGACGTAGAACAACTCCGCGGCGGCCGTCAGCAGTCGGTCTCGGGCGTGCGTGGGCATGCGGCCACGGTAGCCGACGCCCCGACCCGCCACGCCAACCCCCGCTCACGTCCCTTCCGCCTCCCGGGCTCGCCCCCACCCGGCTGACCGTCGGACCCCGGCACACGACACGGCCTGCCTCACCCGGGGGGCGGGCCTTCCCGCCGGCTCGGGCACCTTCCGCCCGCTACCCCGTCCCCGTGTCCGTCCGGGCCGCCGGTGACACCAGCCCCGATTCGTACGCGGCGATCACGAGCTGGGCCCGGTCGCGCGCCATCAGCTTGCCCATGATGCGACTGACGTGCGTCTTGGCCGTCAGCGGACTCAGGCCCAACGCCTCGGCTATCTCCGCGTTGTTCAACCCGCGCCCCACGAGGGTGAGCACCTGGCGCTCCCGGTCGGAGAGCGTGGCCAGCGCGTCGGGGACGGCGGGGGCCGGGGGCAGCGGGGCGGGCAGGCGGAGGACGCGGGCGATGAGGCGGGCCGTGGGACCCGGCGACAGGAGGGCCTCGCCCGCCGCGACGGTACGGATCGCGTCCAGGAGCTCCGCCGGCTTGGTGTCCTTGACCAGAAACCCGGAGGCACCCGCGCGCAGAGCGTCCACGATGTACTCGTCGGTGTCGTACGTCGTGAGGACCAGCACTTTCACGTCGGCCAGCTCCGCGTCAGCCGCGATGCGCCGCGTCGCCTCGATCCCGTCCAGTTCCGGCATGCGGATGTCCATCACGACGAGGTCGACATCGACCGCGCGGGCCAGCTCGACCGCCTCCCTGCCGTTACCCGCCTGGCCGACCACCCGCATGTCGCGGGCCGACTCGACGAGCATCGCGAAGGCGGCCCGCACCAGCGTCTGATCGTCGGCGAGCAGTACTCGAATGGGCTGCGACGCACTCACGACGCGTCCTCCTCTGTCTGTCCTCTTGCCTCAGACGTCTCGGATGTCACGGACGTCCCGGATGTCACGGATATCTCGGACCGCGCCGCCACCCGTGCTCCGGAGGACCGCGGCCCGGCCTGCGACTCGGCATGCCGCACCGCCTCCGGCTCAGGAGGCGGAGCCGACCCCGGCTCGGGGGGCGGAGCCGACCCCGGCTCGGGAGGCGGGCTCGGCTGCGACTCGGGCCGGGACGTGGTGCCGTCCGCGGGCTCCGCCTCGGGGCGGACCTCTTCCCTGGCCGTGGCCTTCAGGCCCGCGGTCGCACTCCTGGCGCCCTTCCAACCGAAGACCGTGGACTCGCCGCGCGGCGCGGCCGGTCCACCGCGCGGCGTGCTGGCCAGCGGCAGGATCGCCCGTACGACGAACCCCGGGCCATCCGCCCGCCAGCCGGCCGTGACCGAACCCCCGACGCTCCGGGCCCGCTCACGCATGCCGGCGATGCCGAAGCCCTCGGCCCCGACCGAGCCGGCCCCGCCAGCGCCGGCCGGACCACCGGAGCCGCCGGGACCGCCCGAACTCGCGGCGCTTTGGCCGTCCGTGCCGGGCCCGGCCGCGCTCGCGCCGCCGCCAGCCCCCGCACCGCCGCGAAGCCCCGCACCGCCGCCAGGCCCCGGGTCGGCGCCAGCCGAGGCCCCGTGGCCCTGGGCCGCGCCGCCCGCGCTCGGCCGGCCCGCCGCGCCAGCCGCACCGGCGGTACGGAGCCCGCTGGGGGCGGACTCGCGCGTGGACGCCGCCGGGTCGGCCGGGGCGCCACCGCGACGCTGGCCGGGCACCCGCGCCGAGGGTGGCCCGTCGTCGGTCACCGTGACGCTCAACGCCTCGCCCTCCGCCCAGGGGTGGGGGACCTTCCGCACGGTCGCGACCGTGCGGACGTCGGGGCCCGCGTGCCGCACCGCGTTGGTGAGCGCCTCCTGGACGATGCGGTACGCCGCCGCCCCCACCGCCGGCGGGACCGCGGACGCGGCGGACGGGGTCAGCGGGAAGTCCAGCGTGACGCGGGCTCCCGCCGCCTCGGCCGAACTCGCCAGGTCGGGCAGGCCAGCGAGACCCGGCGGCGGGCGAGTGGAGTCGGCCGCCGGCTCGGCCTCCCCGGCCCGCAGCACCCGCAGCGTGGTGCGGAGTTCGGCCCGGGCGTCCCGGCAGGTGTCGGCTATCGAGTCCAGCGCCTTGGCGACCGCGTCCCGGTCGAGCCGGTCCGGATCGGCGACCAACACGTGTGCCGCCACCGAGGTCTGCACGCCGATCAGCGTGATGCTGTGGGCCAACAGGTCGTGCAGGTCACGGGCGATCCGCAGGCGCTCCTCGGCGACCCTGCGCGCGGCCTCCTCCTCGCGGGTGCGCTCGGCGCGCTCGGCTCGCTCCACGATGGCGGCCACGTAGTTACGGTGCGTCCTGACCGCTATGCCGATCACCACCACGGCCAACAGCCAACCGGAGCTGCGCATCATCTCCGGCAGCGCCTGGTCGTCAGGCGAGTTGGACATCACCACCGCCATGACGCCGACTATCGCGCTGAGCGCCACCAGCGACCTGCACGCCGGCGCGCCGACCGCCAGCGCGTACAACGCGACCAGCCCCGCGGGCACCGTGGCGAAGTGGGCGTAGTCCAGCGAGTGGTAGGGGCCGACGGCCAGCACGACCACCACCGTGGTGGCCGTCGGTGCGGTCCTGCGGGACACCAGCGCCAGCGCGCTCACGATGAGCAGCGCCCAGCCGAAGGCGTCGGGGCGGCTGCCGTCGTTGCGCACGCTCAACGCCAGCAGGCTCTGGACGACGAGCACCGCCAACGCGAGCGCCACGTCCCACGCCGACGGCCGCGCCCTCGTCCTGGCGGGCGGGCGCCGGTCCTCTCGCAGGGCGGCGGTGAATTCGGTCATCTGCACGGTCCCATCGTGCGGTACGGGACCGACTTTCGCTCCGTCCCGCTCATGCCTGTGGATAACTCTCGATCACGCTTGCTGGACCTGGCCGTTGACCTGGTGAGCGAGGCGCGGCCGGGTGCGTGCGGACCGGCCATGGCCGCGCCTCCGCACACGCCGGGAGGGGCGTGCGCGGAGGCGGGTGGGGATGCCGGTCACCGGCGGGCCGTCACGCGGTCGCGGCGGCCGGTCGGCAGCCGGCCAGGCGGTCAGGCCGCTCGGCCGGTCGCCCGGAGGCGGTCAGACGGGCCGTCAGCCGACCGGCTCAGCCGTCCGCTCCGGTGCCGGTGCCGCCGCCGGTCGCGGCGCCTGGCGGCGGAAGAGCTTGCCGGGCCACCAGATCCACCGGTCGAGCAGCAGGCTCGCCGACGTGACCAGGTAGGTGCGGACCAGGAAGGTGTCGAGGAGTACGCCGACCGCGATGATGAAGCCGAGTTCCAGCATCATCGCCATCGGCATGGTCGCCAGCACCGCGAAGGTCGCGGCCAGCACCAGTCCGGCCGAGGCGATCACGCCGCCCGTGGTGTGCAGCGCCGTGAGGGCCGCCTGCGGCGTGCTCGCGCCCTTGATGGCCTCCTCGCGCATGCGGTGCATCAGGAAGATGCCGTAGTCGACACCGAGGGCCACCAGGAAGACGAAGGTGATCAACGGGAGCCCGGGATCGATGCCCTTGAGGTCGAAGACCGGCTCGAAGAGCAGCCCGCCGAGTCCGGTCGCCGCGCCCCAGACCGCGACCACGGCGGCCACCAGCATCACCGACGCGATCAGGCTGCGCAGCAGGGCTATCAGGATCAGCAACACCGCGAGCATCACCAGCGGGATGACCACCTTGCGGTCGTCCGCGTTGGTCTTCTCCAGGTCGATCTGTTCCGCGCTGGCGCCGCCGATCAGGGCCTTGCCCCCGTCGATGGTGGCGAGTTCGGAGCGGAGCCCCTTGATGGTCCTAACCTCGCCCGCCGACTCCGGGGCGTCCTTGGCGAACGCGCTGATCTCCGTCCACCCCTCGCCGCTGCGACCGCGCTCGGCCCTGACGATCCCGTCGTGGTCCTGCGTCACGCGCAGCACGGCGTCCGCGTTGGTGGTGCGGGCCATGATGGTGATCGGTTGACTGCCCTGCTCGGGATATGCCTTGGCCAGCGTCTGCATGGCCGAGACCGACTCGGGCTTGTTGGTGAAGGTGTCCTCCTGCTTGAGGTCGCCGGGCGCGTTCAGTGCGCCGAGGGCGAGCGCCCCGAGCAGCGCCACGCCACCCACCAGGAACGTGACCGGGCGCCGGCTGACCGAACCGCCCATGGCCGCGAACACGTTGCGCCGCTTGGCGGGCGTGCTGCCGTACGCGGGGATCAGCGGCCAGAACACCCGGCGCCCGAGCAGCACCAGGATGGCGGGCAGCAGCGTCAGCATGGCGGCCAGCGCGCACACCACGCCCGCCGCGCCGACCGGTCCGAGCCCCTTGCTGCTGCTCAGGTCGGCGGCGAGCAGACACATCAGGCCGGCGGCCACCGTCCCGGACGAGGCGAGCACGGCGGCGCCGCAGCCTCGCAGGGCGGCCACCATCGCGTCGTATGGGTGCGGGTAGCGGCGCAACTCCTCCCGGTATCTGGCGGTGAGCAACAGGGCGTAGTCGGTGCCGGCGCCGAAGACCAGCACCGTCATCACGGCCGAGCTCATGCCGGTGACGGTCACGTCGAACGCCTGCGAGAGCCCGTAGACCACGGCCATGGCCGCCACCGTGGCGGCGCCGACGACGAGCAGCGGCACCAGCCACAGGAAGGGGCTGCGGTAGGTGAGGATCAGCAGCAGGGCGACGACGGCCGCGGTGGCGAACATCAGCGTGCCGTCGACGGTCTCGAAGACCTTGTTCGCGTCGGCGCCGAGACCACCGGAGCCGCCGACCTCCACGCTCAGCCCCTCGGGGTGGTCGTCGACGGCCTCGCGGATGTCGTCGACCGCCTTGTTCTGGTCCTCCTCGTCCGGCATCCCGGCGAGCGACACCCCGTACATCACCGTGGCGCCGTCCTTGGAGTCCACCGCCCGTGGCTGCTGGCCGCCGCTGAACTGGTACGCGTCGGCCAGCCCGGCTATGTGCTCGCGGGCGCTCGCCCGGTCGGCCTCGGTCAGCCCGCCGTCCCGGTGGTAGACGAGGATCAGGTCGGTGGTGTCGCCGCCCGGCATGCTCTCCTGGAGCTCGGCCACGCGCGTCGAATCGGCGCTCGCCGGCAGGTAGTTGACCGCCGTGTCGTCCTGGACGTCGCCGAGCTTGCCGGCGAAGGGCATGGCCACGGCGATGATGGCGATCCACAGGGCCACCACGGCCCAGGGCACCCCCCGTCGCTGGCGCTTGCTCGCGGCGGGGCCCGTCGGCCCGTGCTCCCGCACCGGTCCGCTCTCGCGGGCCGCCTCCTCGCCGTGGCCGCGCGCGCCGCCCCCGCCGGGCGTGGCGCCCGCTCCCCCGCCGTCCGGGCCTGGCGCGTCCCCCGCCAACCCGCTGCCCCCGGTGGTCCGTGCGACCGCCATGCGGGCCTCCCCTCCTGTGCCTGATGTGCTGACACGTCCAGGGTTCCGCGTCGAGGGGCGGTGATCGTCGCCATGGGGAGGGAGATGTCCGGTACTTCGTCGGGGGGCCGCACCCCGGCGCTACTCCCCGGGGAGTACACCCAACAGCGCCCCCTGCCCCGCGCCAGGGTGACGTCAGACGGGCGGCAGGGCATCCGGCGGGGCAGGACAGGGCCGGGCGACCGCCCGGCGGGGTCAGGAAGCCGCGTGGGAGGCGGCGAGGAGCAGACGTGCCGTGTCGTCGGGGTCGAGCGACAGGGCGCGGCCCACCGTTTCCAGCACCGCGCGCTCGGCGGGGCAGTACGCACCGTCCGCCAGCGCGATGCGCGCGCCCTGTAGGAGGACGCTCTCGCGGCCGGTCGGGGCCAGGTGCGGGGCTAACGGTTCCAGGGCCTCGTGCAGTTCGATGGCCAGCGTCGTGCTCGGGTCGCCCAGGCCGAAGAAGACGGCCGGCGCGTCGTCGCCGCCGATGCCGGGCAGCCGGCCGGTGTCGGCGGCCAGCGCCGCGATCAGGTCGAGCAGTTGGTCCTCGTCGCAGTCCGCGTACCCCGCCGCGCGGACCGCGCCGACGGCCGCCTGGCGCACCGGGCGGGCCTCGGTGCCGCCCGCGGCGAGGACGGCCAGCGCCACCGTGTGCACGGCGTCCCGCAGCATGGCGGACAGCCGCGTGGTGGTGGGGTGGTCCAGGGCCTCGGTGCCGAAGTGGGCGTGGCAGGCCGAGCATTCGACGACGGGCGCCACGGCGCCGCGCGGCAGCAGGGGCAGGCCGAGGAGGACGACTCTGCGGCGTCCCGTACGGCGGCGGTAGTTGCGGTCGCCGCCGCAGGTGGTGCAGAAGAACTCCCCGTCGTCGACCGTGCGCCAGCTCGTGCGGATGCCGATGACGCACAGGCTCCGTTCGCGTGGCTCTCGCGCGTACATCGCGTGGCACCTCCCTGACGCTTCGCATCGCTCCGTTGCGCTGCTTCGACACGCCTCTGCGCATTCGTTACGCATCTGAGAGCAGAGCCGCCGCCTTGACGTGATGTTAGCCACATCCGAGACGCGGCGTCAGTACCCCGTGCGGAGACAACTGTGGTTGCTCCCGGGGGCGTACGCGGGTAGACGCCGCGAGCCCGGGCCCTGCCTGCCGAAACGGCGTGCGGGGCCCGGGCTCGGTGGGCGACGGGGCGGGACCGGAACCGGCGGCCGGGAGGTGGCCGGCGGTTCCGGTGGGGCCAGCGGGGCGGGAGGGTGCCCCCGGTGTCAGCGTGCGGCGCGGTTCACCGCGGAGACGACCGCCTTCAGCGAGGCGCGCGTGGTGTTGGCGTCGATGCCGATCCCCCACAGCACCTTGCCGTCGATCGCGCACTCGATGTACGAGGCGGCCTGGGCGCTGGCTCCCTCGCTCATCGTGTGCTCCTGGTAGTCGAGCAGCCGTACGTCGATGCCGATGGCCTGCAGCGCCTGGAAGAAGGCGGAGATCGGGCCGTTGCCCGAGCCGGTCAGCACGGTCGGGGCGCCGTCCACGACCGCCTCCACGGTCAGCGTGTCCGTGCCGTCCTTGTCGGTCGTGGTCTGCCCGTTGCGGAGTTGGATGCGGCCCCAGGGGCGGTTGTCGGAGCCGGGCTCGGTCGGCAGGTACTCGTCCTGGAAGACGGTCCAGATCTGGTCCGGGGTGACCTCGCCGCCCTCGGCGTCGGTCTTGGTCTGGATGATCTTCGAGAACTCGATCTGCATCCGACGCGGCAGGTCCAGCTTGTGGTCGTTCTTCAGGACGTAGGCCACGCCGCCCTTGCCGGACTGCGAGTTGACGCGGATGACCGCCTCGTAGGAACGCCCCACGTCCTTCGGGTCGATGGGCAGGTACGGGACCGCCCACTCGATGGCGCCCACCGGCTCGCCGCGCTCGGCGGCCTCGGCCTCCATCGCCTCGAAGCCCTTCTTGATGGCGTCCTGGTGGGAGCCGGAGAAGGCGGTGTAGACCAGGTCGCCCGCGTACGGGTGGCGCGGGTGGACCTCCATCTGGTTGCAGTACTCGGCGGTCCGGCGCACCTCGTCGATCTGCGAGAAGTCGATCTGCGGGTCCACGCCCTGGCTGAACAGGTTCATGCCCAGGGTGACCAGGTCGACGTTGCCGGTGCGCTCGCCCTGTCCGAACAGGCAGCCCTCGACGCGGTCCGCGCCCGCCATGACCGCCAGTTCGGCGGCGGCGACGGCGGTGCCCCGGTCGTTGTGCGGGTGCGTGGACAGGCAGATGAACTCGCGCCGGGACAGATGGCGGCTCATCCACTCGAAGCGGTCGGCGTGCGTGCTCGGCGTGGAGCGCTCGACCGTGGCGGGCAGGTTGAGGATGATCTCGCGGCCGTCCTCGGGCTGCCAGACGTCCATGACGCCTTCGCAGACCTCCAGCGCGAAGTCCAGCTCGGTGTCGGTGAAGATCTCCGGGCTGTACTGGTAGCCGAAGACCGTCTCGTCGCCGAGGATCTTCTCCGCGTACTCCACGACCAGCCGGGTGCCGTCCACGGCGATCTGCTTGACCTGCTCCCGGCTGCCGCGGAAGACCACCCGGCGGAAGACGGGCGCCGTCGCGTTGTACAGGTGCACCGTGGCGCGGTGGGCGCCGCGCAGGGACTCCACGGTGCGCTCGATCAGCTCCTCGCGGCCCTGGGTCAGGACGGAGATGGTGACGTCGTCGGGGATCGCGCCCTCTTCGATGATCGAGCGTACGAAGTCGAAGTCGGTCTGCCCCGACGAGGGGAAGCCGACCTCGATCTCCTTGTAGCCCATGCGCACCAGCAGGTCGAACATCTCCCGCTTGCGCGCCGGCGACATCGGGTCGATCAGGGCCTGGTTGCCGTCCCGCAGGTCCGTGGACAGCCAGCGGGGGGCGCTGGTGATGCGCCGCTCGGGCCAGGTGCGGTCGGGGATGTCCACGGCCTCGTACGCGCCGTAGCGGTGGACGGGCATCCCGGAGGGGCGCTGGGTGAGGGTCGCGGCCGTCAGGGGCGTGGGGCGGCCCACGGCGTTCTCCGGGCGGGCCTGGCGACCGGAGGAGGCGTGCTGCGTGGGGCTCGACGGTTCGCCGGTGCGAGACGTGTTCGATGCGTTCGACATGGTGCGGGGGCTCCTCTTGTCCGCTGGGACCGGCCGACGGGGCGCGAATGTCGCAACGCCGAATCACCGCGGGGAGGGGGTCGGCCTACGACTACAGGCCCTCGCCGCGGCAGCTAAGGAGAAGCAGCCCGAAACGCATGATGTGCAGCAGCGTAGCCGAGCGGCGAGAGGATGCCGTATCCCGTATCACTATGCGGGATGGGCGCTGTCACGCGTTGTGCGCGGGCAACCACTCAATTTCGGTAATCGCGACGCCACGTCATGACAGGCCCACCGGCCGGTGCCACATTGCCCCCATGGACGACTCACGCACGCGCAACCGCCCGCCCGCCGCCGCCGACGCGCCCCGAACCTCCTCCCACCACACCCACCACCACGGTGTCTTCTGCACCATCGTCCCCCCACACGTCCTGGACCGGCTGGCCCGCGCCGACGACCCGGCGCTGCACGAGCCGGCCCGCCGCACCCTGGAGCGGGACGCCCTGCAACGCACCAGGCGGCGCATCACCACGGTCCGCGGCATCCGCGCCACCGCGGCCGAACGGGAGGCCACGGACCAACCGCAACGGACGATCTACGACGCCGGGAACCGCGAGGAGCTGCCCGGCGAGAAGGTCCGCGGCGAGGGCGATGACCCCGGCCAGGACGCGAGCGTCAACCGCGCCTACGCCGGCCTCGGCGCCACCTTCGACCTGTACCTCAAGGTCTACGGCCGGCGCTCCATCGACGGCGGCGGCCTGCCGCTGGACGCGACCGTCCACTACGGCCAGGACTACGGCAACGCGTTCTGGGACGGCGAGCGCATGGTCTTCGGCGACGGCGACGGCGAGGTCTTCCGGGACTTCACCCTGCCGCTCGACGTCATCGGCCACGAACTCACCCACGGCGTCACGCAGTACACCGCCAACCTGGAGTACTTCAGCCAGCCGGGCGCGCTCAACGAGTCGGTCTCCGACGTCTTCGGCGCGCTGATCAAGCAGCACTCCCTGGGCCAGACCGCCGACCAGGCCGACTGGCTGATCGGCGCGGAGCTGCTGACCGACCGGGTGACCGGCGAGGCGCTGCGCTCGATGAAGGCCCCGGGCACCGCGTACGACGACGACGTACTCGGCAAGGACCCGCAGCCCGCCACGATGGACGACTACGTCGACACCAGCGACGACAACGGCGGCGTGCACATCAACTCGGGCATCCCCAACCACGCGTTCTACCTGGCCGCGACGGACCTCGGCGGCTACGCGTGGGAGCGGGCCGGGCAGATCTGGTACGACGTGCTGACCGGCGGCGAGCTGGCCGCCGACGCCAACTTCACCGACTTCGCCCGGCTGACCCTGGCGGCGGCCGAGAGCAGGTTCGGGGCCGGCGACGAGCAGCGGGCGCTCCAGAAGGCATGGTCCCGCGTGGGGGTGGAGACGGCCTAGCCGTCGCCCCGAGCCGTGCCCGGGCCGGTGGCGCCGGCTCGGGCACACCCGCGGGGCGGGGTGGGTAGCGGGGCGCCCCCTCGGCCCGGTAGAGAGGGACCATGCGGATTACCGTCACCAGAACCGGCGGCTTCGCCGGCATCACGCGCCGGGCGGGCCTCGACAGCACCGGCCGGGCCGACGCCCCCCACCTGGAGGAGCTGGCCCGCGCCGCGCTGGCCGACGGGGCGCCGGATCGGCCGGTGGGCGTGCCCGACGGCTTCCAGTACGGCATCGAGGTGGACGGCGCCACGGTCTACTGCGCCGACCCGCGACTCAGCTCGGCGCAGCGGGAGCTGATCAGGACGGTGCTGCGGGAGGGGGCGTAACGGGCACGCCCCGGCCGACTACGGAGCGTGCAAACCACTGGCCCGCGCCGCGGGGTGTTGCTTGGATCGCGGCATGATCTCTCACCAACCCACGCTGGATCGCCTGGAGCGGTACTACGACGCGGTGTTACGCCCGCTCGCCCGGGCCGAAGACGTCGGGCCGCTGACCCTGTTCGTCCGCGACGGGGCCGGCTGGCCGCTGTACGCGCGGCCCGCGCTGGGGCTGACGGCGGACGTGAGCGCGGGTGACGTGGACCGGATGCGGGCCAGACAGCGGGCGCTCGGCCTCCCGGAGAGCTTCGAGTGGGTGGCGGAGACCACGCCCACGCTGCGCGCCGCCGCGGAGCGGTCCGGGCTCGTGGTGCGCGAGCACCCGCTGCTGGTGCTGGGCGCCGGCGCGCTGCTGCCGGTCGTGCGCCACCGGCCCGACGGCGTCACGGTGCGCATGGTGGCCCCGGCCGATCCCGCGCTGCCCAGCGCCCTGACGGTGCCGCACCTCGCGTTCGCGGAGCCCGGCGGCCGGGTCGGCGCGACGGGCCTCGCGGAGTTGGTGGCGGCGCTGCCCCGGCACGGCGGGCAGCCGGCGGTGCGGCTCGCCGTGGAGGGCATCAGGGCCGGGCGGACGGCGGTCGCGGCGGCCGTGGACGACGAGAGCGGGCTCGCGCTGTGCGCGGGCCAGCGGCACGTGGTCGCGGACGTCAGCGAGATCGTCGGCGTCGGCACGCTGCCGGCGGCGCGCCGCCGCGGGCTGGCGCTCGCGGTGACCTCCGCACTGGCGTCGGACGCCCGCGCCCGTGGGATACGCACCGTCTTCCTGTCCGCCTCCGACGCCGAGGTGGAGCGGCTGTACGGGCAGATCGGCTTCGTCCGGCTGGGCACGGCGCTGGTCGCGAGCCCGCCGGCGTAGCGCCGGCCCCGGGGCGGTCGCCCGCCACCGGCCGGGACCGCTCGGGGGCGGGCCCGCGCCGGGGCCGCTCGGGGGGCGGGCCCCGCCGGGGTAGGCCCGCACCGGGGCGCACGCCGGAGCGTGGAAACTCCTAGCTCACTTCTAGCTCACTTCGCGGGGATGGCTCGGGGCGTTGCTCAGAAGCCGAGCTTGCGGAGCTGCTTGGGATCGCGCTGCCAGTCCTTGGCGACCTTGACGTGCAGGTCGAGGTAGACCGGGGTGCCGAGCAGGGCCTCGATGTGCTTGCGGGACTTCATGCCGACCTCCTTCAGGCGGGCGCCCTTCGGGCCGATGATGATGCCCTTCTGGCTCGGCCGCTCGATGTAGACGTTGGCGTGCACGTCGAGGAGGGGCTTGTCCTTGGGGCGGTCCGGGCGCGGGATCATCTCCTCGACCACGACCGCGATGGAGTGCGGCAGCTCGTCCCGTACGCCCTCCAGGGCGGCCTCGCGGATCAGCTCGGCGACCATGACCTGCTCCGGCTCGTCGGTCAGGTCGCCCTCCGGGTAGAGCGGCGGGCTCTCCGGCAGGAGCGGCACGAGCAGGTCGGCGAGCAGGTGGACCTGGGTGTCCGCGACCGCCGAGACCGGCACGATCTCGGCCCATTCGATGCCGAGGTCGCGGCCGAGCTGGTCGATGGCGATCAGTTGCTCGGCGAGCTGCTGGGAGTCCACGAGGTCGGTCTTGGTGACGATCGCGACCTTGGGCGTCTTCTTGATGCCGGCCAGTTCCGTGGCGATGTAGCGGTCGCCGGGGCCGAGCTTCTGGTCGGCGGGCAGGCAGAACCCGATCACGTCGACCTCGGCCCAGGTGGCCCGTACGACGTCGTTGAGGCGCTCCCCGAGCAGCGTGCGCGGCTTGTGCAGGCCGGGGGTGTCCACGAGGACGAGCTGCGCCTCGGGGCGGTGCACGATGCCGCGCACGGTGTGCCGGGTGGTCTGCGGCCGGTTGGAGGTGATGGCCACCTTGGTGCCGACCAGAGCGTTCGTCAGGGTGGACTTGCCCGCGTTCGGGCGGCCGACGAAACAGGCGAAGCCCGCGCGATGGGGGGCTTCCGAAGAGGGGGTACGAGCGCTCATGCGGGCCATTCTCCCCGATCGGGGCGCCGGCCCCGACCAACCGGGGCCGCGGCGGGCCTTGCCGGGCCCGCCACTACCGCGTCCGAGGGGCCGTCGGCGTGGTCGGTCCGCCGCCGGTTCGGCCTGGTGGGGCGGGTGGCGCGGCGAAGCGGGCGAGCTGCTCGACCGCGCCCCGGGGCAGTTCGGCGACCGCCGCCCCCGGCAGCGCCGCGACCACGGCGCGCAGCTCAGCGGCCACGTCCGGCAGCGGCGCCCAGGCCGCCGCGGGGACGCCGACGGTGGCGAGCAGCAGGTCGCCCGGGGAGAAGAAGGCGTCGAGCAGCGGCTCCGCGCGCAACAGGCGCACCGCGAGCGGCAGCACGTACGGCAGCGCCACCCGCTGGCTGACGAGGAGGCGCAACTCCACGGGGCCGAGTTCGCCCAGCGGCAGGCGCCGCGCCGCGTGCACGGTGCGGACCAGGTGGGTCGCGTCGGCGGCGGGCGGCGCCCAGCGGGGCGGGTCCAACGCGTCGAGCGTGCGGTCCAGGTGCGGCAGTCGGTCCATGACGTACGCCTCGGCTCGGCGGTGGTTACCGGCGCTCCAGCAGCCTGCGGACCAGCCAGGCCGCGCCGCCCACGGTCAGCAGCACGGTCCCGATCAGCACGAGCCAACTCGTGCCGTTGCCCCGCGACCAGTCGTAGGCCAGGCCCGCCCAGCAGATCGCGGTGGCCGCGGCCGTGCAGAATCCCGCGATGGGACCCATCAGCTCGACCCGGCGCGTGTGCCCGCGGGCGGCGAAGATCCGTCGTACGCCCTCCGGCAGCAGGATCAGCGTCCAGGCGAGGGTGACCCAGGCCAGGCCCTCGCCCTCCACCACGTCCACCACGACACCCAGCAGCAACACCGAGCCGCAGACGAGCAGCGCCCAGTCGATGGCCGAGCCGCCCGTCGGCCCGGGGGCCGGTGGCTGCGGGCGGGAGGCGTGCTCGGTGGGCTCGTCGGCGCCGGCAGCTTCGGGGGTGGCGTCGGAGGAGGTGGTCACGGAGGCGCGCTCGGGCAGGTCGCCCGCGCTCACCCGGCGGTCACCGTGGCGCGCGGCGTGCCGTCCGGGCCCGCGAGGATCACCGGGGTCAGCGGCCCGCCCAGGTCGCGCACCGCCGCCCGGTCCTCGTCGGAGACGGCCGCCACGTCGCTGACCACCGCGGCGGCCTCCAGCGAGGTGGCGCCGCTGGCCACGGCCATCGCGACGGCGGTGCGCAACGCGCTCAGGTGGAGCGACTCCAGGGCGACGGTGCCGGCGACGTAGGTGCGTCCGGTCTCATCGCGGACGGCCGCGCCCTCGGGCACGCCGTTGCGCGCCCGCGTGGCACGGGCGAGCGTGATGATCTTCTGGTCTTCCGGGGCCAACGCCGTCGTGTCGCTCATGTGCACGAGGATACGGCGACGCTGGTGGCGGCCTCGGCCTCGGGCGGGAGCGCGGGTCAGACCGCGCGCGACGGGGTGGGGCGCGCGGTGGGCGCGCGCCCCCGTCGGCGCGCGTCGGCTACTGTCCGGGCGGCTTCGGGAAGCCCTCCGGCCAGACCATCGCACCGCCGGCGGTGCTGCCGCCGTCCACGGTCACCGAGGCACCGGTCATGAACGCGAACTGGTCGGAGGCTAGGGCCAGGACGGCGTCCGCGATCTCGGTCGGCTCGGCCATCCGGCGCAGCCCCGGGACGTTGAGCGGCCCCCACGCCTTCTTGAACGACGCCCACATCTCGTCGCTCAGCCCGGGCGGGCGTACCAGGGGGGTGTCGGTGGTGCCGGGCAGGATGGCGTTGACCCGGATGCCGTGCGACCCGTAGTCCAGCGCGGCCGACTTCACGATGCCCTCGACGCCGCGCTTGCTGGCGCAGTAGCCGGCGTGGGCGGGGCGGGCGCGCTCGGCGCCGCTGGAGGAGGTGCACACGATGACGCCGCCGCCGCGCTTGATGAGGTGGGGTATCGCGTACTTCATGGCGAGGAAGACGCCCCGCTCGTTGGTGCGGGTGATGTCGTCCCACTGGGCGACGGTCGTCTCGTGCAGCGGCCGGGAGAACTCGACGCCCGCGTTGGTGAACGCGATGTCGAGGCCGCCGTACCGTCCCACGACCCCGTTCACGAACGCCTCGACCTGGTCGGCCTCGCGCACGTCGGCCCGTAGGTAGCTGGCCTCGCCGCCGGCGGCGCGGATCTCGCGCTCCACGGTGCGGCCGAGTTCGCTCCGGCGCCCACAGAAGCCGACCTTCGCGCCCTCGGCGGCGAACGCCTTGGCGGTGGCGCGGCCGATTCCGGAGGTGGCGCCCGTGATGAGGACGACCTTGCCGGCGAACCTGCGCCCGGCGCCCGCCCCGGCTCGTCCCCTGTCCCGGCTGGTGCGGCCGGCAGCGGCGGCGGGCGAGGCGCCCGTCGCGGTCAGCCCGGCCGCGCCCGCGGCCCCGGCGATGACGCCCGCGAGGACGCCCCGGCGGCGCGGTGCGGGCTGGTCCGTGGGCGGTGTGGTGTTCACGTGTCCGGCTCCTTCGCTCTGATGACTCGGCCTCGCGCGGCGCCCGTGCCGCCGCGCCGATGTGCCGCTTCGAGCATCCGGCGCGGCCCGGGGCCCGGGCATCTGTCACATCGACTGGTCGGGGCGCCGGTTAGCCTCTGGCCATGGATGACCCACAGGAGGCGGGGGCGCCGCTGCACGGGCGCGACAGCGAGCGCGCGGCCGTGCGCCGGGTGCTCGACGAGGCGCTCGCGGGCCGGGGGCGCGCGCTGCTCGTACGGGGCGAGGCCGGCATCGGGAAGAGCGCGCTCCTCGCGGACGCGCGCCGGCGTGCGGAGGCCCCGGGGTCCGGCCTCACCGTGCTGCGCTGCGTGGGCGTCGAGTCCGAGGTCACGCTGGGCTTCGGCGGCCTCCAGCAACTGCTCGCGCCGGTCCTCGACCGCGCCGCGGACCTACCGGCCGTGCAGGCCGCCGCCCTGCACGGCGCCCTCGGGCTGGCCGCGCACCGCACCACGGACCTCCTGGTGTGCACCGCCACCCTGGCCCTCATCGAACGGGCCGCGCGCGAGCGGCCGTTGCTCCTCCTGGTGGACGACTTCCAGTGGCTCGACCCGGCCACCCAGACCGCCGTGCTGTTCGCCGCACGCCGGCTCACCACCCTGCGCACCGACGTCGCCGCGCTGATCGCCGTACGGGACGAGGACGGCTCGGTACGGGATGCGGAGGGCTTCCCATGGGACGAGGCGGGCTCCGTACGGGACGAGGGCGGGCCGGGAGGGGGCGGTGGCGTGGGCGGTGGCGGCCTCGTACGCGATCTGCCCACGCTGCGGCTGCGCGGGCTGTCCGTCGAGGCCGTCGGGGCGCTGTTGGCCGACCGTGGCAGGACGTCGGGCGGCCCGGACCCGGCCGCGCTGCACGCCGCGACGGGCGGCAACCCGCTGGCCCTCCTCGAGTTCTCCGCACCGCACGCCGCGCGGTCGCCGGCCGATCCGGGGCCCGGATCGGGCCCGGGCGGCGAACCCTTGGTCGACGGCGCCCCGTTGCCCGCCGGCCCACCGCTCGGTGCGCAACTGCGCGCCGCGTTCACCGGCCGGGTACGCCGCCTGCCCGCGCCGGCGCGCACGCTGCTGCTGGTCGCAGCGGCCGACGAGCGCGGGCGCACCGACGTCGTGCTGGGCGCCGCCGCCAGGCTGCGGGTTCCGGCGGGCGCGCTCGATGTCGCCGAACGGGCCGGCCTGCTCCACGTCAGCGGGCCCGAACTGCGCTTCCGGCACCCCCTGGTGCGCTCCGCGGTGTACGCGGACGCGCCGTTCCTGGAGCGCGGGGCGGCGCACCTGGCGCTCGCCGAGGAGTGGGAGGAACGCGCCGCGCGCCCCACCGTCGCGCCGGCGCCGCATCCCACCACCCCCACGCCGTCCACCGCCCCCGGCCCGGCCGCGGCCCCCGGCGCCGGCCACATCGCCGTCTGGCACCGCGCCCTGGCCAGCACCGGGCCCGACGAGGAGGTGGCCGCCGCGCTGGAGCAGGGGGCCGGGGAACTCGCCGAGCGCGGCGGGCTCGCGGCCGTCACGGCGGCGCTCAGCCGCGCCGCCGACCTCAGCGAGAGCCCGCAGGGGCGGTTGCGGCGCCTCGCGGAGGCGGCGCACGCGGCGTGGAAGTCGGGCCGTACGGAGGCCGCGCGCGAACTCTCCGCGCGGGCCGCGGCCTCCCACGCCCTGCCGGCGGACGCGTCGCGCGCCGGAGCCGCCGGCCCGCACGGCGCGGCCCACCCCGCGCCCCCGGTCGCCCTCGCCCGCCTCAGTGGCCTGCTGGCGCACGCGAGCGGGCCGCAGGACGCGGCGTACGAGGAGTTGTCCCGCGGCGCCGACGCGCTGGTCACACACTCGGCGCCGCATGCCGCCGCGCTGCTGTTCATGGCGTGCGACGCGGCCGAGCACGCCGGGCTCGACGCGCCGGCGCGCGCCGCCGCGCTGCGGATCGCCGGGCTCGACGGGGCGCCCCGGTACCAGCGGTACGGGCGGTGGCTCGCCGCCTCGCTCGCCGGGGACCCCGAGGCCACCGGCATCGACCCGTGGGAGATCCTGCGCCGGGCGCCGGAGGAGTTGGGCACCAGTAGCGTGCACCGCTGGCTGTGGCCGCTGGCCATCACCCGCGACGGACCGCACCCGCGCCGGGTGCGGGAGTTCGCCACCCAGGCGTGCGCCGCGCTGCGGGCCTCGGGCACCCTGGCACTGCTCGCCCTGCCGCTGGTGTGGAGCGCGGGTCTGGCCTACGAACTGGGCCTCACCGCGGAGGGGGTGGAGCACGCGACGGAGGCGGTGCGGCTGAGCCGGGACGCGGACCAGCCGGTACGTCGCGCCGACGCGCTCGCCGTGCTCGCCCGGTTCGCGGCGCTACGCGGCGACGAGGACGCCTGCCACGCGCACGCCCGGGCGGCGACGGCCCTGGCCCTGCCGTCGCGCAACCGCGCCGCCGCGGCCGAGGCCCGCTGGGCCCTGGCCCAGGCGGCGTTGGCCCGCGGCGGGTACGCCGAGGCCCGCGAGCACCTGTCCGACGTACACCGCCCCGGCTCCCCGTACGCGCATCCGCGCATCGCCCGGCGCTCCAGCGCCGACCTCGTGGAGGCGTACCGGGCGACGGGTGAGCCGGCCGGCGCACGGCGGGTCGCGGCGCCGTTCGTCGCCTGGGCCGAGACCAGCGGGATGCCGTGGGCCTGGGCGGACGCCGACCGCTGCCGGCTGCTAACCCCCGACCCGGCCGAACCCGCGACGGGCGATGCCGGGTCCGGGTCGCGGTCGCCGTCGCAGTCGCAGTCGCAGTCGCAGTCGCAGTCGCAGTCGCGGGAAGCGTACGAGGGCCCCGCCGCGAAGGCCCGGGCCGGCACGGGCGACGCCGGCCAGTCGCCCGGCGCGAGCGACGCGGCCGGCGGCCAGCCGTTCGCCCGGGCGCGGTGCGCTCTCACCTACGGCGAGCACCTGCGGCGCACGCGCCGGCCGAGCGAGGCGCGGGCGGCGCTGCGGGAGGCGGCGGACCTCTTCGACGGGCTCGGCGCCGTGGTCTGGCGCGACCGCGCCCTCGGCCAGCTCCGCGCGGCGGGCGGCTCGGCGCGGCGACGGGCCGACGACGCGGCGGACCGGCTGACCGAGCAGGAACGCCAGGTGGCGCGGCTCGCCGCGCGCGGGCTGACCAACCGCGAGATCGCGGCCCGGCTGACCGTGAGCCCGCGCACGGTCGGTTACCACCTGTACAAGATCTTCCCCAAACTGGGCGTCACCTCGCGCACCGAACTGCGCGAACTGCCCGCCCTGGACCAGTAACGGGGCCAGGGCCAGGGTCGGGAAAGAGGCGCCCCAGGGTGAGCTGGAGCGCCCCGCGCCCGCGCGGCTAGCGGTCCGCTTCCGCGCCCCGGGACACCGCCTCCGGCTCCGCCGGGTCGCCCGTCTCGCGTACGGGCTCGACCAGGACCGTCAGGATGCGGTTGCGCCGGCCGGCCGAGGACTCGGCGGTCAGGCGCAGGGCCGTCAGGTCCGGGTCGGTGGCGTCCTCGCTCAGGTCGACGTCGGCCACCGCGCCGGCGATGGGCACCCGGCCGAGCGACTTGGCCAGCAGCCCGCCGACGGTCTCCACGTCCTCGTCGTCCAGACGCAGCCCGTACAGCTCCCCGAGGGTGCCGATGTCGAGGCGGGCGGTGACGCGGTAGCGGTCCTCGCCGAGGCTCTCGACGGGCGGCAGCTCGCGGTCGTACTCGTCGGTGATCTCGCCGACGATCTCCTCCAGGATGTCCTCGATGGTGACGATGCCGGCCGTGCCGCCGTACTCGTCGATGACGACGGCCACGTGGTTGCGCTCCTGCTGCATCTCGCGCAGCAGGTCGCCCGCGTTCTTCGTGTCGGGCACGAACGTCGCCGGACGCATGGCCGTGGAGACCAGGTCACTCTCGGAGTCCCGGTTGACGTGCGTCTTACGGGCGAGGTCCTTGAGGTAGACGATGCCGACCACGTCGTCCTCGCTGTCCCCGGTGACCGGGATGCGGGAGAACCCGGAGCGCAGCGCGAGGGTCAGGGCCTGCCGGATGGTCTTGAAGCGCTCGATGGCGACCAGGTCGGTGCGCGGCACCATCACCTCGCGTACCAGCGTGTCCCCCAGCTCGAAGACGGAGTGCACCATGCGGCGCTCGTCGTCCTCGATCAGCGACTCCTGCTCGGCGAGGTCCACCATGGCGCGCAGCTCGGCCTCGGAGGCGAAGGGGCCCTTGCGGAAGCCCTTGCCCGGGGTGAGGGCGTTGCCGATGAGGATGAGGAGTTGCGGGATGGGGCCCATCACGCGGGCCAGCGGCAGCAGCACGTAGGCGGCGGCCGTGGCCGTGTTGAGCGGGTGCTGCCGGCCGATCGTACGGGGCGACACGCCGACCGCGACGTAGGAGACGAGGACCATCACGCCGATCGCGATGGCCAGCGCCTCCCAGGTCTCGTCGTACACCCGCACGCACACGTAGGTGACGACGGCGCCGGCCGCGACCTCGCAGGCCACCCGGACCAACAGTGCCACGTTGAGGTAGCGGGTGGGGTCCTCGGCGACGGCCATCAGCTTGGCGCTGCCGCGCCGTCCCGAACGCACCGCCTCCTGCGCCCGGAAGCGCGTCGTGCGCGCCAGGCCGGCCTCCGCGCAGGCCGCCAGCCAGGCGACGACGACCAGGAGGACGGCCGAGGTGATCAGTTGTGCGGTCATCAGGCGGCGCTCACCTGGTGGTGGGGGCCGGAGACGGGCCCGTCATGCCGCGCTCGGCCCGCCAGCCGTCCACGATCGCCTTCTGGAGGGCGAACATCTCGGCCCGCTCGTCCGGCTCCTCGTGGTCGTAGCCGAGCAGGTGCAGGCAGCCGTGCACGGTGAGCAACTGGAGTTCCTCGTCCATCGAGTGCTGTGTCGGCGCCTGGGCGCCCTGCTGTTTCGCCACCTCGGGGCAGAGCACGATATCGCCGAGCAGCCCCTGGGGCGGCTCGTCGTCGTCCTTGCCCGGCGGGCGCAGCTCGTCCATCGGGAAGGACATGACGTCGGTGGGGCCTGGCAGGTCCATCCACTGGAGGTGGAGCTGCTCCATGGCGTCGGCGTCGATGACGATGATCGAGAGCTCGGAAAGCGGGTGGATGCGCATCCGGGCCAGGGCGTACCGGGCGACGTCCAGCACCGCCTGTTCGTCGATGTCCGTGCCGGATTCGTTGTTGACGTCGATCGCCATGGGGCTGTTGATCTCTCCGATTACCGATGCCGGTTAGCTCGTCGTGCCGCACCACGCCGCGACCACCGGGTCGCGGCGGGCGCGGGCACGGCCGATGGCCTGCTCAACCCGACTGCCCGGTGCGGCTGTCGTACTGCTCGTACGCGTCGACAATACGGCCGACGAGCTTGTGCCGGACGACGTCGGTGCTGGTGAGCCGCGAGAAGTGGACGTCCTGGACGCCCTCCAGGATGTCCTGCACCTGCCGCAGACCGCTCTTGGTGCCGCCCGGAAGGTCGATCTGGGTGACGTCACCGGTGATCACTATCTTGGATTCGAAGCCGAGCCGCGTGAGGAACATCTTCATCTGCTCGGGGTTCGTGTTCTGCGCCTCGTCCAGGATGATGAAGGCGTCGTTCAACGTCCGACCACGCATGTACGCGAGCGGGGCGACCTCGATCGTGCCCGCGGCCATCAGGCGCGGGATGGAGTCGGGGTCGAGCATGTCGTGCAGCGCGTCGTAGAGCGGGCGCAGGTACGGGTCGATCTTCTCGTAGAGCGTGCCGGGCAGGAAGCCGAGCCGCTCGCCCGCCTCGACCGCGGGCCGGGTCAGGATGATGCGGGTGACCTGCTTGGACTGGAGCGCCTGGACCGCCTTGGCCATGGCCAGGTAGGTCTTGCCGGTGCCGGCGGGGCCGATGCCGAAGACGATCGTGTGCTTGTCGATGGCGTCGACGTAGCGCTTCTGGTTCAGGGTCTTGGGGCGGATGGTGCGGCCCCGGTTGGAGAGGATGTTCTGCGTGAGGACCTCGGCGGGGGTCTCCGCCTGCTCGCCGCCGTTCTCCGCCGCGCGCAGCATGGCGATCGAGCGCTCCACCGCATCCTCCGTCATCGGTTGACCGGTGCGCAGCACCAGCATCATCTCGTCGAAAAGACGCTGGATCAGAGCGACTTCCCGCTGATCGCCGACCGCGCTGATCTGGTTTCCCCGGACGTGGATGTCGGTGGCCGGGAACGCGTTCTCGATCACGCGCAACAGGGAGTCTCCGGAGCCAAGGACCGTGACCATCGGGTGCTTGGCCGGAACCGTGAAGTGGGCGCGTGCCTGCCCCTGCGCGGGGCTCTGGGCTGTGGGTGTTTGCGTCATGGGCCGGCTCTGGGGCCTGCTCATCCCTCTTTCCGTGGTTCAGCGGCTTGGGATACCCAGCGTACGACGCCGCACTGACAAGACCAGAGCCTTTTATCGAGGGCCGCGGCCGGCCGGTGCCCGGCACCCTGCCACGACGTGAACGCGCACCGACTTCCCGGCCACCCGCGCGCGAGGCCACGGGGTGGGCGGGCGCGGGTGGGCGTCCGGGTCGGTCCCGGGCGAAGCTCAGGGCCGGCGCGCGGCCGGGGCCGGGGTGGCGTCAGGGTTGGATCAGGGCCGCGCCAGGGCCCGGGTCAGGGCCGGGTCAGGGTCGGGGGACGCCGGTGTCGGGGCGTGGTGGGGCCGGTTCGGGGTCGGGTGGGGGCCGGCTCAGGACTGGCGGAAGCCGATGGTGGGTACCGCCCGGCGCAGCGGCCAGGGGCGGGGCGCGGAGGGCAGCAGGCCGTCCAGGAACGCGTACCGGCGCAGCGCGCTGCCCTGCCCCGCGACCAGGCTCTGGTCGTCGAAGGCCCGCACGTGCTGCCACCAGGCGGCGATCTCCACCCAGCCCGGCGCGGACAGCGATCCGCCGAACTCCTGCACCGACAGGGCGGCGGTCAGGCCGGCGAAGGCGAGCCGGTCGGCGAGCGGCCAGCCGGCCAGGGTGCCGGTGATGAACCCCGCCACGAAGACGTCCCCGGCACCGGTCGGGTCCAGTGCCTCGACCGCGATGGCGGGCACCTCGGCGCTCTCGCCGGTGCGGCCGTCCACGGCGTACGCGCCCTCGGCACCCAGCGTCACGACGGCCACCGGCACCTTCTCGGTCAGCGCGCGGGCCGCGGCGCGCGGGCAGTCGGTGCGGGTGTAGCGCATCGCCTCGACGGCGTTGGGCAGGAACGCCTCGCAGTGCTCCAGGTCGGCGAGGTCGGCCGGGTCCCAGCGTCCGGTGTCGTCCCAGCCCACGTCGGCGAAGATCCGGCTGCCCCGGCGCGCGGCGTGCGCGATCCACTCCTCGCGGCTGCCGGGCACCAGCGAGGCCACGCAGGCGCGCGCCGGCGGCGGACACTCCGGGGCGGGCTCCCCGTCGAACGCCCCCTCCGCCGCCCCCGCCCGCGTCGGCGGCGCCTCGTGCCCGTGCGAGACCATCGTGCGCTCGCCCTCGTACGCCATGGAGACGGTGACCGGCGAGTGCCAGCCCGGCACCGTGCGCGACAGCGACAGGTCGATGCCCTCGCCACGGTCGAGGGCGTCCCGGCAGTAGTCGCCGTACATGTCGTCGCCGAAGGCCGCGGCGAGCGAGGTGCGCAGCCCGAGCCGGGCGAGCGCGGTGGCCATGTTGGCCACGCCGCCGGGGCTCGATCCCATGCCCCGGGCCCAGGACTCGGTGCCGCGTACGGGGGCCGAGTCGAGGCCGGTGAAGACGATGTCGAGAAAGACGGGGCCGGTCAGGTAGACGTCGCAGGCCGGGTCGTCGGGGCGGCGGACGGCGGCCAACGGGTCGAGCACTGGTCGCACCCCGCCCTCCCCGAGGCCCGGTGCGCCGAGCGGCCCCCGCCCCTCCCGGTGACCGGCCCCGGCCCCCGCTTCGGGCCCAGGTCCAGGTCGTGGGCCGTCTGCCGGTGTCCGCCGGTGTACGCCGGCGGGTGTCTCCCCGTGCGCGGCCCCCGGCCGCCCGGCGCGCGCCACGTCCGCCCGGGACCCGGCGCGCGGCTCGGCGCGCGCCCCGCCGTCCCGCTCGCGGGGCGCCGCGCCTGGCCCGCCGGCCTCCGCCGGCCGCGCCGGCGGCTCGTGGCGGGCCCGGTCGTCGCCGCTCGCCCGGGTGGTGCCGTCTCCGTCTCGCCGCGTCACGGTGTCGCTCCCTTGCCGTACCTCGCTGTACTGCCCTCGCACGGCCCAGCCCCGAGCGCCCTGCCGTACTGCGGGTACGCCGACGGTGCGAGTGGGGCCAGTGTGCCCGATCGCCCCGTACGCGCCCGGCCGGCCGGGCGACTCCCGGGCCCGCGCCCCGGGTCACCGTGGCGCCGCGCGAAGGGGGCCGCGCGGGGGCGCGGAACGCTGGTGTCTACGCTTCTCCCCCGTCCGTTTCGTCCATCGTCCACCGCCGCGAGGGAGCAGACCGTGCGTGAGGCAACAGTGACGCCCGAGAGGGACCGGATGCGCTGGGTCGAGCTGCCCGGGCGGCAGCCGGCGCGCGTCTACGTCCACGGCCTGGGCGCCTCGTCGCCGGCCTACTTCACGGCGAGCGCGGCGCATCCGCTGCTGGCCGGTCACCGTTCGCTCCTCGTCGACCTGCTCGGGCACGGCCTCAGCGACCGGCCCCAGGGCTTCGACTACGCGTTGGAGTCGCACGCCGACGCGCTGGCCGCGACGCTGACCCACGCGGGCGTGACCGGCGCGGAGTTGGTCGCGCACAGCATGGGCGGCTCCGTGGCCATCGTCCTGGCGACCCGCCACCCGCACCTGGTCTCCCGCCTGGTGCTGGTCGACGCCAACCTCGACGCCGTCGCGCCCGACCCGGCGTCGGCGGGCAGCGCGGGCATCGCCGCACACTCCGAGGCGGACTTCCTCGCCGGCGGCTGGCGGCAGGCGCGCGAGCGGGCCGGCGCGCACTGGTGGGCCACCATGCGCCTGACCGACCGCCGCGCCCTGCACCGCAGCGCGGTCCACCTCGCCCGCGGCACCGAGCCCACGCTGCGCGCGCTGCTGCGGGACCTGCCGATCCCGCGCGCCTACCTGCTGCCCGAGGCCGACGGCCCGCTGCCCGGGGCCGCGGAACTCACCTCGGCCGGGGTCGCCGTCGTCCCGGTCCCGGACTGCGGGCACAACATCATGCTGGACAACCCGGAAGCCTTCGCCCGCGCCACCGCCGCGGCGCTGACCGACTGAGGCCCCGGGCGCCGTCCGCCGGGCTCACCGCCCGCGACCGACCGGAGCCGGCGGGGACTGGCCGGGGCCGACGAGAACCGACCGGGGCTGACGAGGGTCGACCAGGGGCGCCCGGAACCGAACGCGAGGAGTGCGCTTTCCGAGCAACTCCCCTACGTCCACCGAATGCTGTGCCCATCGGAGCGGGTCGCCGACCGGCTGAGTACTCCGCTCTCCGGCGGCGGCGAAGCAAACGGATGAACGCCGACTATTCGGCGTTTCTCATACTCATACCGCGCCAATCCTGCTAAGGGGGACCATTTCGGAACAAGGAGCACCACCATGCGCGTGCGCGCGAAAGTTCTGCGCTATCTGTCCACCATCGCCGTCACGGCCGCCGCCGCGACCGCCCTGCCGGCCAGCGTCCAGGCGGCCGAGAGCTCGGCCATGCTGCCCCGCGAGGGCACGATCAGAACGTTCGCCGGCAAGTGTCTCGACGTCCACCGCGGCAGCCAGGCGAACGGCGCGCCGATCATCCAGTACACCTGCGGCGCCGGCAAGGCCAACCAACGCTTCGCCTTCATCCCGGTCGGCGGCGGCCTGCACAAGATCCACACCACCCACACCCGCGGCAAGTGCCTCGACGTGGCCAACAGAAGCACGCGGGACGAGGCCCCGATCATCCAGTACTCCTGCAAGCCCGGGGGCAGCGACGCCAACCAGCGGTTCCGCATCGTCGCCGACGGCGGCGACAGGGTCATCATCAAGACCTTCGCCGGCAAGTGCTTCGACGTGAAGGGCGCCAGCACCGCGAACGGCGCACCCCTCATCCAGTACCGGTGCAAGGCGCCGGGTGACAACGCGAACCAGAGGTTCCGCATCGTCGCCTGACCAACACCCCGCACGGCGGCAGTGGCGCGCGTTCGGGGCCCGCGCCACCGCCGCTCACGCTTGCGGGCCGCCCCGCGAGCAACCCCCTCGTACCTAGCCGCCCACGCCGGCCCGGGAAGGCACGGCCACCCGCATCAGGTCGCTGGCCACCACGAGTTCGCCGGCGAAGCCCGCCGCACGGGCCTGCCGCTCGAACTCGACCGGGTCGCCGTAGCGCTGCGAGAAGTGCGTGAGCACCAACTGCCGTACGCCCGCCTCCGCCGCCACCCGCGCCGCCTGACCGGCCGTCAGGTGACCGTGCTCGCGGGCCAGCCCCTCGTCCTCGTCGAGGAACGTCGACTCGATGACGAGCTGATCGCACCCCTCGGCGAGGGCGTACACGCCGTCGCACAGCCGGGTGTCCATCACGAAGGCGAAGCGCTGCCCCCGGCGGACCTCGCTGACCTCCTCCAACGCGACCGTGCGCCCGGCCACCCGTACCGCGCCCTCCCGCTGCAACCTGCCGATCAGCGGTCCGGCGAGGCCGTGCGCGGCGAGCCGGTCGGGCAGCATGCGGCGGCCGTCCGGCTCCACCAGGCGATAGCCGTAGGACTCGACCGGGTGCGAGAGCCGCCGCGCCGCGAGCGTGTACGCGGGGGTGACGGCGAGCGTCGCGCCCGGCCCGCGCACCGGCTCCTGGGCTATGTCGACCGTCTCGCGGTAGGCCGTGGCGTACCGCAGCCGCTCGAAGAACCGCTGGTCACTGGCCGGATAGTGGGCCGTGATCGGATGCGGCACCCGGTCGAGGTTGATCCGCTGGATCACCCCGGCCAGGCCGAGCGAGTGGTCGCCGTGGAAGTGCGTGACGCAGATGCGGTGCAGGTCGTGGGCTGCGACCCCGGCGCGCAGCATCTGCCGCTGGGTGCCCTCGCCGGGGTCGAAGAGGATGCCCTGGCCGTCCCAGCGCAACACGTAGCCGTTGTGGTTGCGGTGCCGGGTCGGCACCTGGCTCGCGGTGCCCAGGACGACCAGTTCACGTACGGACAACTGGCTTACCCGGGGGGCCAGTTGAGGCCGCGACCGCCCAGGACGTGCGCGTGTGCGTGGAAGACGGTCTGGCCGGCGCCGCTGCCCGTGTTGAACACGATGCGGTAGCCGGTGTCGGCGATCTCCTCGTCGACGGCGACCAGGCCGGCCTCGCGCAGCACGTCGGCCGCGGCCTCCGGTTCGGCGGCGGCCAGCGACCCGGCGTCCGGGTGGTGGGACTTGGGGATGACGAGGACGTGCGTCGGGGCCTGCGGGTTTATGTCGCGGAAGGCGAGGGTCGTCGCGGTTTCACGCACCACGGTCGCCGGCACCTCCTTCGCCACGATCTTGCAGAACAAGCAGTCGGCCTGCGGTTCTCCCGCCATCGCCGCGTCTCCTTAGCACCGTCCGTTGGGGTACGTCGCATGCTAGCGGCCCGGTGGCGCGGGCCCGGCCGCTGCCCCCGCCGCGCGTACCCCGATGTCGTCGCGCCGGGGCCGCCCGCCGGTGTCGCGCGGCGGGCGGTGGTGGTTCGGGTGTCGGCCGGGCCAGCTCCGGTCGCGGGCCGGCCGGCCGGGCTAGGCGGGTCTGTCACTTCCGCACTCGCCGATCAGGTCCGCCTCGAAGACCACGCGACCGGCCAACTTGCCGGTCAGCGCGCCGCGCACGCAGCGGTCCTCGCGTACGTAGGTGACGGTCCCGCCGATCTCCAGGTCCTGACTCTTCTCGGTCTTGCCCCGGCAGCTCACCTGCGCGCGGCCCGTGTCGCGCGAACGTGGCGTGCCGGACGCGTCGTTGTCCTCCCGTTTGATCTGTGCCGTGCAGGTCAGCCACTGCACGTCGATGCCGCCGCGCTCCAGCGCCCGGGTCCCCACCTTGTCCGTGGTGACCGCGACCGTGGATGCCCGCAGCCCGCCCTCGACGTCGTCGCACGCCGCCAGCGTGCCCAGTGCCGCGCCGATGGCGCCCAGTGCGATGGCCGTGTGCCGCCATCGCCGTACTCGTGTTGGTGCCCCCATGGGGTGCAGCCTGCCACCCCCTCCCACGTGCTCGAAAGGGCACCATCGGCCACTCGTTTGGGCACGCCGTCACCCGTGTGGGGCACGCTTCGCGCCATCACCGGGCCGTACGGGCCTACACAGGCAAGACATCGGTACGCGCGCGGGCACCCCACGCGCGCCCCCGACGGCACACGTGCGCCCCTCGCTCGGCGTCACGGCCGCCCGACCGACCGCCCATGCCTGACTCCACACCTGGCCGAATCCGTCGCGTCGCGGGCGGCTAGGCCGTGTTTTAGGAACCATTTGGCTGGCTGGTCTGGTTAGTGTCGAGTGCCCATCGATGGGAACGCCTCACGTCTCTGGGAGATGGGCGCCCCTCGGTGGCACCTGCGGTCATGCCCCCTGGAAGACCAGGGCCAGTACCTCCGTCAGGCGCCGCTTCAGCCCTTCCGCGTGCGGGGGGTGTACGGGGGCGGTGGCGCCGTCGATCCGGACGCCGGTGTCGGCGAGGAGGTACAGCATCCTGAGTGTGCGCATGGCGTTGGAGGTGTGCGCGGCCACGGTGGGAACGCCGCGCCGGCCGGCTGCGAAGTCCGTCTCAATCGCGTCCAGCCAGCCGGTGGCCTCGGCCTCGGAGAGTTCCGGGCGGGTCAGCGTGCGGGCGATGCCTTGGGCGAGGCGGTCGTCTTCCTGCTGGGCGAAGATCTCGTCGGTCGGGGCCACGAGCCGCTCCGCCGCTAGGTCTAGCATATCCTTCGGGTCGACCTCCGGATGGAGCCCGAAGGCGCCCAGCAGGTCGGCGCCGTGTGCGACGGCGTGGAGCCAGCCGAGTTCGCGGTCGTACCCGCGCAGGTCCGTCTCGGCGGGGAACCAATGCCGGAAGGCGGCGAGCCACGTCGGGTGGAAGTCGCCGCGACCGACGATCATGTCGAGCACGAGCGGGGCGAAGGTGCGTGCCTGGATCTCAGGGTCGTCGAATCGGTCGGCCATCACAGTGCCCAGCCGGGTGCGCATCGGCTTGTCGATGACGTCTCGTTGGATCCAGGTGCGCAGCACCACGTAGGGGGCACCGTCGCGGATGTTTGGGTCCGGGTGGCGGAGGGCCTCGGCCAGTTCTGCGGCGAGGGCCGGAAGTTCGGCCGCCGCCGGGGCGGGGCAGTCGTTCTCGTAGAGGTACAGCCAGCGGGCCGCGTCGATGGGAGGCATGTCGTCGGTCTTGGTCACTGCCTCACTTTTGGGGAGCGTCTCCGACAAGGCAACCGATTATCGGACGGATGCGGGGCGACAGGCGGCCCTGGCTCAGGGTGACCACCTGCCCGTAGCCAGGCCAGTCGGCGACTACGGGACCTCCTCTTGAGTCTGCTGCTCGTTCCCGGTGGCCGGGATGACACGGCCCGACGGCCGGGGTTCACACCCACTGGTTGATCGCCGCGACGTGAACGGCCGCCTCGAAACGCACGGCGAGCTTGTCGTATCTGGTCGCAACAGCCCGGTGCTGCTTGAGGCGGCTGATCCCGCACTCCACCGCGTGACGCGCCTTGTAGTCCTGCCGGTCGAAAGCCGGCGGGCGGCCACCGGAGGATCCGAGGCGCTTGCGGTTGCGGATCTGGTCGGCCGGCTCCGGAATCGTGCACCGGATCCCGCGTCTGCGCAGGTAGGCGCGGTTGGCACGCGAGGAATACGCCTTGTCTCCCCGCACCCGCAGCGGTTAGCGTCTGGGGCGCCCACCGCAGGGCCTGAGCACCCGGATGGCTTCGAGGACCGGCTCGAACTGCGGGCTGTCGCCCCGCTGGCCCGCCGTTACCAGCAGCGACAGCGGCTTCTGGCCCTGCTCGCACGCCAGATGGATCTTCGTGGTGAAGCCACCGCGGGACCTGCGCAGCCCGTGATCGTCTGGCTCGTGGCCGACCCCGCCGGGCGGTTCCTTCTGCCCAGCGCCGTTGCGGCGGGCACCGGCCGCATGCTGATGGGCCCGGCAGACCGTGGAGTCGACGTTGACTTCCCAGTCGATCAGCCCGAACGAGTCGGCCCTCGCCTGCAACAAGGCCAGCAGCCGCGCCCATACGCCCTGGCGCTGCCACCTGCGGAACAGTCCGTAAACGGTCTGCCAGGGCCCGTACTCACACGGCAGGTCACGCCACGGAGCACCGGTCCGCACTCGCCACCGCACACCGTCCACCAACATCTGCCGGGACGCCGACCTGCGACTTACACCAGCGGCAGGCAGCAACGACTCCAACACCGACCACTGCTCATTAGACAGAACCCCACGCCCCACACCATGATCATCACAACGCGAGGCGTGAACCGGAACCCCGACCTTAAAACACGGCCTAACCCCACCGACCCGTGCGGCCGAGCAGCAGCGCGAGGGCCGCCGTGCCCGCGGTGGAGGTGCGCAGCACGCTGGGCCCGAGCCGGTAGGGCTGGGCTCCCACGGCGGCGAAGGCGGCCAACTCCTCCGGGGACACGCCGCCCTCGGGCCCGACGACGAGCACGGCCTCGCCCCGCGTCGGCAGCTCGGCCGTGGCCAACGGCTGGGAGCCCTCCTCGTGCAGGACCGCGGCGAAGTCGGCCCGCGACAGCAGCTCGGCCACCTGCGGCGTGGTCATCGCGTCGGCGACCTCGGGGAAACGCAGCCGGCGCGACTGCTTGCCCGCCTCGCGCGCGGTGGCCCGCCACTTGGCGAGCGCCTTGGCGCCCCGCTCGGCGCGCCACTGGGTGATGCAGCGCGCGGCGGCCCACGGCACCACCGCGTCCACGCCGGTCTCGGTCATGGTCTCCACGGCGAGTTCGCCCCGGTCGCCCTTGGGCAGCGCCTGCACGACGGTGATGCGCGGCTGTGGCGCCGGCTCGCCGCGTACCTCGTCCACCTCGACCGTCAGCCGGTCCTTGCCCTCGACGGCGGCCACGGTGCCCGAGACGCCCCGGCCCGCCCCGTCGGTGAGCACGACCTCCTCGCCGACCCGCAGCCTGCGCACCGCGACCGCGTGCCGCCCCTCCGGGCCGGTCAGCGTGAGCGCGGCGCCGACCGCCGCGCCCTCCAGGGTGTCGGCGACGAAGACCGGGGCGCTCACGCCACGTCCCCGGCGCCCGTCCGGGGCTGCGGCGCCGCCAGCCCGGCCCGCGCGGCGAGCCCCGCGCGGGCGGCCTCCAACTCGTCGACGAGGACCTCCACCAGGTGCCCCGCCGGCATCTCCCGGGCCAGCCGGTGCCCCTGGCCCGCCCAGAGCGCCATGCCCTGCGGGTCACCGGCCTTGGCGGCGGCCTTGCGCAACCCGGAGGTGAGGTGATGCACCTGGGGGTAGGCGACGGGGGCGTACGGGCCGTGCTCGCGCAGGAAGCGGTTGGCCAGGCCGCGCGCGGGGCGGCCGGAGAAGGCGCGGGTGAGTTCGGTGCGGGTGAAGGTGGTGTCGGTCATGGCCCGCTTGTGCAGCTCGTGCGCGCCGGACTCGGGACAGACCAGGAACGCCGTGCCGAGCTGTGCGGCGCTGGCGCCGGCCGCCAGCACGGCGGCGATCTGCGTGCCGCGCATCAGTCCGCCGGCGGCGATCAGCGGCAGCGGTACCGCGTCGCGCACCAGCTCGATCAGGGCCAGCAGCCCGAGCCCCGCGCCCATGCCCTGGGCGTGCGGGTCGTCGCGGTGTGTGCCCTGGTGGCCGCCGGCCTCGATGCCCTGGACGCAGACGGCGTCGGCCCCGGCCGCGTGCGCGGCCAGCGCCTCCTCCACGGTGGTGACGGTGACGACCGTCACGGTGCCCACCCGGGCCAGCGCCTCGCACACGGCGCGCGTCGGGCAGCCGAAGGTGAAGGAGACCACCGGCACCGGGTCGTCGAGCAGGATGGCGAGCTTGGCCTCGTAGGCGTCGTCGTTGCCCGAGTCGGGGTCACCGAGCGGCGTCTCGTACCAGGCGGCCTCGCCCGCCAGTTGCTCGGCGTAGACGGCCACGGCCGAGGGGTCGCTGGTCGCGGGCTGCGGCATGAAGAGGTTGACGCCGAAGGGCACGTCGCTCTGCGCCCGCAGGTGCTTGATCTCCTCGTACATCGCCGCCGGCGTCTTGTACCCGGCGGCGAGGAAGCCGAGCCCGCCGGCCGCGCCCACGGCGGCTGCGAGCTGCGGGCGCGAGGCGCCGCCCGCCATGGGGGCCTGCACGATCGGATACCGGGAGAGACCGGTCAACGCGGAGGACATGACCACATCGTGTCACGCCCTCCACAGCACCGGGTAACGCCCCCGAGCGTCCACTGTGTGGACGCCCGACACGCACTCCCCGCCCGCCGGGCACGCGCTGTTCACGCGATGCGCACGCCGCCCACACGTACACAAGCGCCGCCATGCGTCCCGTACCCCGGCGCACCGACGGCTCCCGCGCCGGCGCACCGACGCGAAGGGCGCCGACGCGAAGGGCGCCGATCCCGTACGCAACGGAATCGGCGCCCACCGGCGATTACGGCCCGAGTCAGCCGGGCCGGGCCTCAGCGGCCGTTGAACGCGTCCTTGAGCCGCGAGAACAGCCCCTGCTGGCCTGGCTTGAATTCGCCCAGCGGACGCTCCTCGCCACGCAACTTGGCCAACCGGCGCAGGAGTTCCTCCTGCTCGGGGTCGAGCTTGCTCGGGGTGGTGACCTCGACGTGCACGATCAGCTGGCCCCGGCCGCCGCCGCGCAGGTGCGTCACGCCGCGTCCGTGCAGCGGGACGGACTGGCCGGACTGGGTGCCCGGCCGGATGTCGATCTCCTCCAGGCCGTCCAGCGTCTCCAGCGGCACCTTGGTGCCGAGCGCCGCCGCGGTCATCGGGATGGTGACCGTGCAGTGCAGGTCGTCACCGCGGCGCTGGAAGACGGGGTGCGCGGCCTCGTGGATCTCCACGTACAGGTCGCCGGCGGGGCCGCCGCCCGGGCCGACCTCGCCCTCGCCCGCGAGCTGGATGCGGGTGCCGTTGTCCACGCCTGCGGGGATCTTGACCGTCAGCGTGCGGCGCGAGCGCACCCGTCCGTCGCCCGCGCACTCGGGGCACGGCGTGGGCACCACGGTGCCGAAGCCCTGGCACTGCGGGCACGGCCGCGAGGTCATGACCTGTCCGAGGAAGGAGCGGGTGACCTGGGAGACCTCGCCGCGACCGCGACACATGTCACAGGTCTGCGCCGAGGTGCCGGGCGCGGCCCCCTCGCCGCTACAGGTCGTGCACACGATCGCCGTGTCGACCTGGATCTCCTTGGTGGTCCCGAACGCCGCCTCGTCCAGCTCGATGTCGAGCCGGATCATGGCGTCCTGGCCGCGCCGGGTCCGCGAGCGCGGGCCGCGCTGGGACGCGGTGCCGAAGAAGGCGTCCATGATGTCGGAGAAGTTGCCGAAGCCGGCGCCGAAGCCGCCCTGGCCGCCGCCCGACGCGTTGGACAACGGGTCGCCGCCGAGGTCGTAGACCTGCTTCTTCTGCGGGTCCGACAACACCTCGTAGGCGGCGTTGATCTCCTTGAAGCGCTCTTGCGTCTTCGGGTCGGGGTTGACGTCCGGGTGAAGCTCACGCGCGAGCCTGCGGAACGCCTTCTTGATCTCGTCCTGAGAGGCATCGCGCCGCACGCCCAGGACGGCGTAGTAGTCCGTCGCCACTTACGACTCCGCCAGGATCTGTCCGACGTATCGTGCCACTGCGCGTACCGCTCCCATCGTTCCGGGGTAGTCCATGCGGGTCGGTCCGACCACGCCGAGTTTTGCGACTGCCTCGTCGCCCGAACCGTAGCCGACAGCGACCACGGATGTGGAGTTCAGGCCCTCGTGAGCGTTCTCATGACCGATTCGCACGGTCATGCCCGAATCCTTGGCCTCGCCGAGCAGCTTCAGGAGGACGACCTGCTCCTCCAGGGCCTCAAGCACCGGCCGGATGGTGAGCGGGAAGTCATGGCCGAACCGGGTGAGGTTGGCCGTGCCGCCGATCATCAACCGCTCTTCGGTCTCCTCGACCAGCGTCTCAAGCAGCGTCGCCAGGACCGTGGAGACCGTACCCCGGTCCTCCTGCTCGAACGATTCCGGCAGGTCCTGCACGAGTTGCGGCACGTCGGCGAACCTGCGCCCCACCACCCGGCTGTTCAGCCGCGCCCGCAGGTCCGCCAGGGCCGTCTCGCCCACGGGCGCCGGGCAGTCCACCATCCGCTGCTCGACCCGGCCCGTGTCGGTGATCAGGACGAGCATCACGCGCGCGGGCGCGAGCGCGAGCAACTCGACGTGGCGCACCGTGGAGCGGGTCAGGGACGGGTACTGCACCACCGCGACCTGGCGGGTGAGCTGCGCCAAGAGCCGCACCGTGCGCCCCACCACGTCGTCGAGGTCCACCGCGCCGTCCAGGAAGTTCTGGATGGCCCGGCGCTCGGGCGGCGAGAGCGGTTTCACACCGGCCAGCCGGTCCACGAACAGGCGGTAGCCCTTGTCGGTGGGGATGCGGCCGGCGCTGGTGTGCGGCTGGGCGATGAAGCCCTCGTCCTCGAGCGCGGCCATGTCGTTACGCACCGTGGCCGGCGAGACGCCGAGCTGGTGCCGCTCGGTCAACGCCTTGGAGCCCACCGGCTCCTCCGTGCCGACGTAGTCCTGGACGATGGCGCGAAGAACCTCAAGTCTGCGTTCGCTCAGCACCGCGCACACCTCCAGTCAAACCGTCTATCAGGGGACTTTTCCTGGCACTCATCGCGCCCGAGTGCCAAATCCCCTGAGCCAGTGTACGGCCGGTCACCGCGATCCGGGCAAGAGTGGCCCCGGCCGCTGGTGGGCGGGGGCTGGAAACCGCCGCCGCACCGGCCGGGCGCGCCGCCCCGCCGGGGGCTAGCGTCTCCCCATGGACAGCGTGACGGAAGAGCGCGTGCGCGAGCGCTGGGAGATGCTGGCGCCGGACGTCGCCCGGCGCCGGCTGCCCGGCTGGGACGCCACGGTCGGGGCCGTGGCCGGCCCGGAGGGCGTCCTCGTGGTGGACACCGGGGCGACGCTGCGTGAGGGCGCCGAGATCCGCCGCGAGGTGCGCGCCCTGTTCGGCCGCCCGGTCACCCACGTCGCCCTCACCCACCCGCACTTCGACCACGTGCTCGGCACGGCCGCCTTCGCCGGCGTGCAGGTCTACGGGGCGGCGGGGCTCGCGGACGTGCTGGAGCGGGGACGCGAGGCGCTGCGCGCGGACGCGGTGCGCCACGGCGCCGACCCCGAGGCGGTCGCCGAGGCCGTCGACCTGCTGGTCTGCCCGCGCCACTCGGTGAGCGGCGAGGTGACCATCGGGCTCGGCGCCGGACGCCAGGTGTTGCTGGCCAACGTCGGCCCCGGCCACACCGGGCACGACCTGACCGTCCTGGTGCCGGGCCGGCCCGAGGTCGTCTTCTGCGGCGACCTGGTCGAGGAGTCCGGCGAGCCGCAGGCGGGCCCGGACGCGGTCCCGGCCCGGTGGCCGGCGGCCCTGGACCGGCTGCTGGCCCTCGGCGGCGAGGACGCGGTGTACGTGCCGGGGCACGGGGCGGTGGTGGACGCGGCGTACGTCCGCGCGCAACGCGCGGAGTTGGCCCGCCGCTACGCGACGGCGCCCTGACCGGCGCCCGCCGGCCGAACCACGCGCGGGGCACGCGCCGGCGCGCCCGCCGGCGGACCAGGCAGCAAGCGGGCCGGGCGGCAAGTGGGCCCGGGCGGGGTGGGCGTACGCGCTACGGCGCACGCGGTGGCGGCTCGCGGCAGCGCGCACGCGGGGTGCGCGGGGTGCGGTGGGTGCGCGGGGCGGGCGCCGGGGCGGAAGCTATCGTCTGCCGCATGCGCAGCAGACAGTACGGGCCCGACCTGACCCCGCCCTGGAAGAAGCCCACGTCCGTGCCCGAGGTGGCGGCCGAGGTGGATCTCGTGGTGGAGGAGGTGGCCACCGGCTTCTGCGGCGCCGTCATCCGCTGCGAGAAGACCGCCGAGGGCCCGACCGTCACCCTGGAGGACCGGTTCGGCAAGCACCGGGTGTTCCCGCTGAGCCCGGCCGGCTTCCTGCTGGAGGGCCGCCCGGTCACCCTCGTTCGGCCACGGCCCGGCGCGGGCGGACAGACGGCGGCCGGGGGCGGCGGGAAGCCGCGCACCGCGTCCGGCTCGCTCGCCGTCCCCGGGGCGCGCGCCCGGGTCGCCCGCGCCGGGCGCATCTACGTGGAGGGCCGCCACGACGCCGAACTGGTCGAGCGGGTGTGGGGCGATGACCTGCGCATCGAAGGCGTGGTCGTGGAGTACCTGGAGGGCGTCGACGACCTGCCCGCCATCGTCCGCGAGTTCGCCCCGGCCCCGGACGCCCGGCTCGGCGTCCTGGTCGACCACCTGGTGCCCGGCTCCAAGGAGTCCCGCATCGCGGCGGAGGTCAGCGCGGGCGGCAGCGACGTACTCGTCGTCGGACACCCGTACATCGACATCTGGCAGGCCGTGAAGCCCGCGTCGCTGGGCATTCCGGCCTGGCCGGTGATCCCGCGCGGCCAGGACTGGAAGACGGGCGTGTGCCGCGCCCTGGGCTGGCCGGAGAACACGGGCGCGGCCTGGCAGAAGATCCTGGGCTCGGTCCACTCGTACAAGGACCTGGCGCCGGAACTGCTCGGCCGCGTCGAGGAGTTGATCGACTTCGTCACGGCCCCGGCGTGACGGGGCGGCGCCACGGCCCGGGTGTGACGGGCTACGAACCCGCCGGCAGGGTGCCGAACTCCGAGGTGTCCAGCTCGATGCCGAGCGCGCCGATCGGCACCGGCTCGCCGAACTCGCTGGTCCGCTCCGTCCGGTAGTCGGCCGCCTCGCCCGAGCCGCGCGGCTCGGTCAGCAGCACGCAGGTCGCCGCGTACGGGTCGACGATCAGGTACGCGGGGACCTGCCCGGCGGCGTAGATCGAGCGCTTGGTGACGTGGTCCCGGTGCTTGCTGGTCTTCGAGACGACCTCCAGGAGGAGGGTGGTCGCCGGGGCGGGCACGAGCCGGGAGCGACCGTCGAAGGCGCCGTGCTCGATGACGACGAGATCCGGCTGCGGCTCGCTGACCTCGCCGGGGATGGCGATGTCCTGCGTCGCCACCGGATACCAGCGGTTCTGCGGGATCTGGTCCCGTACGCGCGTGACGATCATGTTGTGGGCCCGGTCGGGCCCGCCCGTCATGACGATCTCCCCTCGGAGCAGCTCCGCCCTGAGTTCGCCGGGGGCCTCCAGCGTCGCGAAGATCTCCCTGATGTCGGTCACCAGACGGGCCTTCGCACCGCTCATCTCCGTGGACCTCCCTCTGTACGCCGCGACGTGTGGGGACAGCGTAGGGACGGCCGGGATCGGAGCGGCGGGCGTCCACACGCGTTCACCCGTTCGAGCGGCCAGCCCGCCGGCCGCTCCGTCCGCCAGTCAGTCCGCCGCTTTGTCCGTCAGTCGACGAGGTCCCGGACCACCGCGTCGGCCAGCAGTCGGCCACGCAGGGTCAGCACGGCGCGGCCCCGCTCGTACGGGCCCGGCTGTAGCAGGCCGTCGGACAGGGCGCGCGCCGCGGCGCGTGCGCCGGCGGGGGCGAGGATGTCCAGCGGGCAGCCGTCCGCGAGCCGCAGTTCCAGCAGGATGCGCTCCACGCGGCGGTCCTCGGCGCTCAGCACCTCGCGCCCCGCGCCGGGCGAGCGCCCCTCGGTGAGCGCCTGCGCGTACGCCCCCGGGTGCTTCACGTTCCACCAGCGCACGCCGCCCACGTGGCTGTGCGCCCCGGGGCCCGCGCCCCACCAGTCGGCGCCGCGCCAGTACAGCTCGTTGTGCCGGCAGCGGCCGGCCTCGGCGGTGGCCCAGTTCGACACCTCGTACCAGGCGAACCCCGCGGCCGTGAGCGTCTCCTCGGTGATCAGGTACCGGTCGGCGTGCACGTCGTCGTCGGTCATCGGCACCTCGCCGCGTCGAATGCGGCGCGCGAGCTGGGTGCCCTCCTCCACGATCAGCGCGTACGCCGAGACGTGGTCGGGGCCGGCGCCGAGCGCGGCGTCGAGGGAGGCCCGCCAGTCGTCGTCGCTCTCCCCCGGCGTCCCGTAGATCAGGTCGAGGTTGACGTGCTCGAACCCCGCCGCGCGGGCCAGCTCCACGCAGCGTTCGGGACGGCCCGGGGTGTGGGTGCGGTCGAGCACCTTCAACACGTGCTGCCGCGCGCTCTGCATGCCGAGCGAGACGCGGTTGAAGCCGCCTTCGCGCAGCGTGGCCAGGTAGCGCTCGTCCACGGACTCCGGGTTGGCCTCCGTGGTGACCTCCGCCCCGGGGGCCAGGCCGAACTCGTCGCGGATCGCCGCCAGCATCCGCACCAGGTCCGCCGCGTCCAGCAGGGTCGGCGTGCCGCCGCCGACGAAGACGGTCTCGACGGGGCGCGGGTCGTCCCCGAGCACCTTGCGCGCCAGCCGCACCTCGTCGGCGACCATCGCGGCGTAGTTGTCCCGGGAGGCGAGCGCGCCGCCGGAGCCGCGCAGCTCGCTGGCGGTGTAGGTGTTGAAGTCGCAGTATCCGCAGCGGGTCGCGCAGTACGGAACGTGCAGGTAGAACCCGAGCGGTCGCGCCCCGGCCCCTTCCAGGGCGTGCTGCGGCAGCGCCCCGTCGTCGGGCATGGGCTCACCGTCGGGCAGTGCAGAAGGCATGTGCCCATTCTCCGGCATCGCCCGGGTGACCCGGCCCGCCGTCGCGGTGGCGGCCCGCGCGGCGGGGCGCCACGCGACGGCGGGCCGGGGCGCGCGCCGGCGGACGGTCTCGGCTCGGGCCGTGGGCGGCCGGGCTCAGGGCGCCGCCCTGAGCACCAGCATCGCCAGGTCGTCGCTCGGCGGCGCCGCCCCGAACGCGTGCACGGCCGTGCGGACGCGCTGGGCCACCTCCTGCGCGGTGAGCCCGGCGCACGTCGCCAGCGCACGCGCCAGGCCGTCGTCGTCATCGAACTGCGCCCGGTCCGACCTGCGCTCGGTCACACCGTCCGTGACGCACAGCAGCGTCTCGCCCGGCAGCAGGTCGAAGGTCTCGCTCTCGTACCGCACGCCGTCCAGCACCCCCAGCAGGAGCTGCGGCGCCGCGCGCGCCACCACGCCGCCGTCGGCCCGCAGCAGCAGCGGCAGCGGATGCCCGGCGCTGGCCAGCGTGCACCGCACGCCGCGCACGCCCTCCCCCGCCTGACCTCTCAGGCCCTCGCCCCGGGTCTCCCCGTACGGCATCGGGCCCTCGCCCGGCACCGGCTCGCCGTGCGGCACAGGCTGGTCGAGCCCGTCGTACGGCGCCGACTCGTCGAGCCCGTCGTACGGCACCAGTTCGCCGTAGAGAAGGGACAGGAACCGGGACTCCCCCGGCCCCTCGGCCGCGATGGCGGAGGCCGCCGCCTCGACGGCCTTCTCGCCCAGGGTGCGGTTGAGCCGGTCCAGGACCTCGGTCACGCCGTAGCCCTCGCGGGCGAGCAGGCGCAGCACCGGGCGGGCCAGGCCGGTGACGACGGCCGCCTCCGGGCCGTTGCCGCACACGTCTCCGAGCGCGAAGCACCAGCGTCCGTCGCCAGCCGGGAAGACGTCGTAGAAGTCGCCGCCAGCGCAGGTGCCCCCGGCCGGCTCGTAGACCACCGCGGTGTCCATGCCGGGGATCGCGGCGAGCCCGCTGGGCAGCAGCCCGCGCTGGAGCACCTCGCTGATCTGCGCCTGTCGGGTGTACTGGCGCGCCGCCACGACCGCGAGCGCGACCCGGCGCGCGAGGTCCTCGAAGAGTCGCGCCACCTCGTCCGGGAGCTGGCTTAGTCCGCCGCGGCCGATCAGCAGCGTGCCCACCGTCCGGCCGCCGGTGACCAGCGCGCACGCGAGGGCCGCGCCGCCGGGCCCCGCCGCGGCACCGTCGCCGGGCCACGGCCAGGGCACCGCGCGGCCCCTGGCGGTGGCCGGCAGAGGCGGCGGGCGCTCCCCCACCTGGCGTCGCAGCTCGGCCATCTGGTTCTCGCTGGCGTGCCAGACCCAGGGGGCGGCCGGCCCGGCGTCCCCGGTCTCCAGCCACACCGCGCACCAGTCGGCCAGCCTCGGCACCAGGAGCTGCCCCGCCAGCAGGGCCACCTTGTCCGCGTCGAACTGGCCGGCCAGCAGGTCGGACGCCTCGGCCAGGAAGGACAGGCCGCCGTGGCTGAGCAGTCCCGGCGCGCCACGGTCCTGCGCGGCCTCGCGCAGCGCGGGGGCCAACACGTCCGCGGTCCGCAGGTCGGCGCCGGGGGTCCGGTCGCCGGGGCCCCGGTCGCCGCAGCCCGCCTCGCGCGCCGGCGCAGCGCCCCCTTCGGCGCACGCGCTCTCCGAACTGGGCGCCGGGCCCTCGGCGGACGCGGGTCCCATCGGCAGCCGGAACCACACCGTCTTGCTGGTCCGGCGGTAGATCGTGCCCCAGGAGTCGGCGATGGTGCCGACCAGCCGCAGTCCGCTGCCGGCCCGATCGCCGCCGCCCACGACGGCCCGCGCGCCCCCGCGCGCGTCCGTACCCGCGCCGACCCCGACCGCGCCGGCGCGCGGCAACCCGTCGGCCGGGCCACCGGCCTCGGACGCCACCGCCGTGCCGACGGCCTCGGGTGCCGCCTCGCGCAGCGCCGGCTGGCCACGGACGGCGCGGGCCGGGTGGTGGTCGGTCACCTCCGCGTAGAGGGTGGCCATGGGCTCGGGCGCCTCGGCCGGCTCCAGGGCGCAGCGCACGACCACTCCGGTGCCGGCGTGCACCACGGCGTTGGTGACCAGTTCGCTCACCAACAGCACGGCGTCGTCCCGTAGTTGGTCCGTGATCACGTCGCCCTGCGGCATCCCGTGCGCGGCCCAGTCGGCCAGCGCGTCCCGCACGAACCGCCGCGCCGCGGCCGGCGCCAGCACGTTGCCGGGCAGGACCGTACGGCAGATGCGTCCCGGGGCCGGACCAGTGGCGGCGACGCTGCCGGGCGGGGTACCGGGGGCCGGGGCGTCACGTCTCGGGACCGCCGCACCGTCACCCTCGTACGCCCCCACGGCCTCGGCGCCGCGGGCGCCCCACTGCGCGTTCACACCCGTGCCCATGCACTCCCCCGGGGGTTCTCGTGCACGCCACCCGACCCCCGTCGGGCCCGGCCCGCGACGTGCGGACGCGAGGCGTCCGCGCGGGCCGGAGGGGCGTGCGTCACGCGGTGTTCGCCCACCGCGTGGCTCAATGTCCCAGTACCGACAGCGTGGCAGAACGCTCGCGTTCATATGCGCCGAGTTACGGAAATGGGCTGCCATGAGCTGCGATATGACGCGTACGACCACAACTGCGCCCCACTCGGCCCCCGTTTCCCCAACGGGTGGTGAACGGGACCGGGGCTCGAAGTGACACTAGCCCGCCTGGGGTGCCACCGGGTACGGAACGGGCCGGCGCGCCGACCGCGTCGGTGACTTGGCCGGAACGCGATCACCCGGCGCGCGGGGCCATGGCCAGCCGGTCTGATCAGGCGTCCGGGACCGCCGGCGTGGGCAGCGCTTCCCCGCCCCGCGGCCTGGGGCTCGGCTGGCCGTGCCCAGCCCGCCGGGTGGAGACGGAGACGGAGACGGAGACGGGCGGCCGGGGCAGAGCCCCGACCGCCCGCAGGGTCGACCGCCCGCGCGGCCTCCCGTCCGTTCGCGCGCCGGCGGAATGCGCCGGCGCCGGCTATGCCTCGCGCGCGCCGGCGTACATCTCCTCGATGAGTGCCTTGTACTCGCGCTCGACGACCGGGCGCTTGAGCTTGAGGCTCGGCGTGAGTTCGCCGTGCTCGATGTCCAGATCACGGGGGAGCAGCCGGAACTTCTTGATCGTCTGCCAGCGCTGGAGGCCCTCGTTGAGCTGGCGCACGTACCCGTCGATCAGCTCCTGCGTCTCCCGCGCCGCGGTGACCTCGGCGTAGTCCTTGCCGGCCAGGCCGTTCTCCTTGGCCCAGTCCATGATCGACGGCTCGTCCAGCGCGATCAGCGCCGTGCAGTAGTTACGGTCCGCGCCGTACACCAGAATGTTGGAGACGTACGGGCACACGGCCTTGAACTGCCCCTCGACCTCGGCCGGCGCGATGTACTTGCCGCCCGACGTCTTGATCAGGTCCTTCTTGCGGTCGGTGATGCTCAGGTAGCCGTCCGGGGACAGTTCGCCGATGTCGCCGGTGTGGAACCAGCCGTCCGGCTCCAGCACCTCGGCGGTGCGTTCCGGCAGCCCGTGGTAGCCCGCCATGATGCCCGGGCCACGCAGCAGGATCTCGCCGTCGTCGGCGATGCGGACCTCCAGGCCGGGCAGCGCCTTGCCGACGGTGCCGGTGCGGTAGTCGCGCGGGTTGACGAAGCTGGCGGCGCTGGACTCGGTGAGCCCGTACCCCTCCAGGATGTTGATCCCGGCGCCCGCGAAGAAGTAGCCGATGTCGGGCGCGAGCGCGGCCGAGCCCGAGACGCAGGCCCGCAGCCGCCCGCCGAAGGCCGCGCGCAGCTTGGCGTAGACGAGCTTGTCGGCGATGCCGTGCTTGGTGCGCAGACCGAGCGGGACGGTGGCGGTGCCGGTGGCCCGGAAGTTGTCCTGGGAGACCTTGGCGTACTCGCGCGCGACCTCGGCGGCCCACTTGAAGATCTTGTACTTGGCCGCGCCGCCCTCCCGGGCCTTGGCCGCGACGCCGTTGTAGACCTTCTCGAAGATGCGCGGCACGGCGGCCATGTACGTCGGCCTGACCACCGGCAGGTTCTCGATGATCTTGTCGACGCGGCCGTCGACCGCGGTGGTGTGCCCGACCGCGAGCTGCCCGGCCACCAGCACCTTGCCGAAGACGTGCGCCAGCGGCAGCCACAGGTAGCCGATGTCCTCCTCTTCCAGGAGTTCGATGGCCTCGATGGCGCGGCCCATGTAGGACCAGGCGTCGTGCGGCAGGCGTACGCCCTTGGGGCGCCCGGTGGTACCGGAGGTGTAGATGAGCGTGGCGAGCTGGTCGGACCGCAGGTCCCGGACCCTCTCCCGCACGCTGTCCGGGTGCTTCGCCAGGTACTTCGCGCCCCGCCGCTCCAACTCGGCGAGTGAGAGCACCCAGCCCTCCGGGTCGCCGTCGGCCGGCACCGCGTCGGCCTCCTCGATCACCACCACGTGCTCCAGCGCGGGCAGGTCGGCGCGGCTCGCGCGGGCCTTGCGGAGCTGTTCGGCGTCCTCGGCGATGAGCACCCGGCTGCCCGAGTCGGAGAGGATGAACGCCGTCTCCCCGTCGTTGGTGGACGGGTAGATCGTGGTGGTCGCGGCGCCGGCGCAGAGGACGGCCAGGTCCGCGAAGATCCACTCGACCCGGGTGCTGCTCGCCAGGGCGACCCGCTCCTCCGAACCCAGCCCCAGGTCGATGAGGCCGGCCGCGATGGCGTACACGCGGTCGGCCGTCTCGGCCCAGCTCATCGACCCCCAGTCCGATGGCCCCTCGCCCGACGCGGGCGGGATCGGATAGCGGTACGCCTCCCTCTCGGGTGTGGCCGCGACGCGCTCCACGAAGAGCGTGGCCATCGATGGCGGCCGGTTGTCGAGCAAGGCTTGGGTGTCGGTCACGGCTTCCTCCCGGGCCCGCCTCAGCGCTAGTGACTCATGAGTAACCTTCGAGCAGTGATCAGAGTAGATGGCCGCGCCCCGGCGCGTAAGGGGCTGCAACCTCCTTGTTGAAACAGTGACCGGCGCCTTTGCGCGCGCGGGCATGCGAGAGGCCCGCGGCGCGCGGCCACGGGCCCCGGTGCCCCACGACCGGACGGGACCGGCCCGCTCGGGGGCGGGCCGGCCCGGGTGGGGCGGTGTCGCTACTTCTTCGCCTTGGCGTCCCCGCCGTCGGAGTCCGAGGACAGCACCGCGATGAACGCCTCCTGCGGCACCTCCACGCTGCCGACCATCTTCATGCGCTTCTTGCCCTCCTTCTGCTTCTCAAGGAGCTTGCGCTTACGGGAGATGTCGCCGCCGTAGCACTTCGCGAGCACGTCCTTACGGATCGCGCGCACCGTCTCACGGGCGATGACGCGGCTGCCGATCGCGGCCTGGATGGGCACCTCGAAGTTCTGCCGCGGGATCAGCTCACGCAGCTTGGCCACCAGGCGCACGCCGTAGGAGTACGCCTTGTCCTTGTGCGTGATCGCGGAGAAGGCGTCCACCTTGTCGCCGTGCAGCAGGATGTCCACCTTGACCAGCGAGGCGGTCTGCTCGCCGGTGGGCTCGTAGTCGAGCGAGGCGTACCCGCGCGTCTTGGACTTGAGCTGGTCGAAGAAGTCGAAGACGATCTCGGCCAGCGGCAGCGTGTAGCGCAGTTCGACGCGGTCCTCGGAGAGGTAGTCCATGCCGAGCAGCGTGCCGCGACGGGCCTGGCACAGCTCCATGATCGCCCCGATGAACTCGCTGGGCGCCAGCACCGTGGCCCGCACCACCGGCTCGTACACCTCGGCGATCTTCCCGGTGGGGAACTCGCTCGGGTTGGTGACCGTGTGCTCCGCGCCGTCCTCCATGATCACGCGGTAGACCACGTTGGGGGCGGTGGCGATCAGGTCGAGCCCGAACTCGCGCTCCAGCCGCTCCCGGATCACGTCCAGGTGCAGCAGGCCGAGGAAGCCGACGCGGAAGCCGAACCCGAGCGCGGCGGACGTCTCCGGCTCGTAGACCAGCGCGGCGTCGTTGAGCTGGAGCTTGTCGAGCGCGTCCCGCAGCTCCGGGTAGTCGGATCCGTCCAGCGGATACAGGCCGGAGAACACCATCGGCTTGGGGTCCTTGTAGCCGCCGAGCGGCTCCGTGGCCCCCTTGCTGAACGCCGTGATCGTGTCACCGACCTTGGACTGGCGGACGTCCTTCACACCGGTGATCAGATAGCCCACCTCGCCCACGCCGAGCCCGTCGGACGCCGCCATCTCGGGCGAGGAGACGCCGATCTCCAGGAGTTCGTGCGCGGCGCCCGTGGACATCATCCGGATGCGCTCGCGCCTGTTGAGCTGGCCGTCGATCACGCGGACGTAGGTGACGACGCCGCGGTACGAGTCGTAGACCGAGTCGAAGATCATCGCGCGGGCCGGGGCGTCGGCGTCACCCACCGGCGCGGGCACCGTGTCCACCACGCGGTTCAGCAATGCGGCCACGCCCTCGCCGGTCTTCGCCGAGACCTTCAGCACCTCGCTCGGGTCGCAGCCGATGAGGTGCGCCAGCTCGGCGGCGAACTTCTCGGGCTGCGCGGCCGGCAGGTCGATCTTGTTGAGGACCGGGATGATCGTGAGGTCGTTCTCCATCGCCAGGTACAGGTTGGCGAGGGTCTGCGCCTCGATCCCCTGGGCCGCGTCCACGAGCAGGATGCAGCCCTCACACGCGGCGAGCGAGCGGGAGACCTCGTAGGTGAAGTCCACGTGGCCCGGGGTGTCGATCATGTTCAGGACGTGGGTGGAGCTCTGCGACTCACCCTCGGTGGGCGCCCAGGGCAACCGGACCGCCTGGGACTTGATCGTGATGCCGCGCTCACGCTCGATGTCCATACGGTCCAGGTACTGCGCGCGCATCTGCCGCTGCTCCACCACACCCGTCAGCTGGAGCATCCGGTCGGCGAGCGTGGACTTGCCGTGGTCGATATGCGCGATGATGCAGAAGTTACGGATGAGAGCCGGATCGGTACGGCTCGGCTCCGGCACGTGGGTAGGGATCGCGGGCACGCAGGGGTCCATTCGGTGATTGAACGCAGCTAGCAGCTAGTGGGACGTGGTGACAGTCCCGCCCATCGTCCCACGAGTGGCAGCCGCCGTCTGGTTTGGGAGGCCACAGCACCTGCTGGTAATCTGGACGACCGTGCCTCGTGACCTCTCCTGTACGCGGCACTCTGGGGAAACGCCCCTCGGGGCCGCTCCAGAAAAACCGAGAAATCCGACGAACCTGCAAAGGCTCTTTCGTGGCGAACATCAAGTCCCAGATCAAGCGGAACAAGACGAACGAGAAGGCGCGCCAGCGCAACAAGGCCGTCAAGTCCTCGCTCCGTACCGCGATCCGCAAGACCCGTGAGGCCGTGGCCACCGGTGACCTGGAGAAGGCCACCGTCGCCGCCCGCGAGGCGTCCAAGAAGCTCGACAAGGCCGCCAGCAAGGGCGTCATCCACAAGAACGCCGCCGCCAACAAGAAGTCGGCGCTGGCCGCCCAGGTTTCCACCCTGAGCGCCTGATCCACCGCCTCACCAGCGGGTACGGCCAGCGATGGCCGACCGCGAACCGTAGCTGACGCCCGCGGAGCGATCACCTCGCTCGCGTTCCACGCGTCACCACACGGTGCTTGACCGAGCTTCGTTCTTCACGTCGATACGGACTCCGCGGACCCTCTCTCCCGCGCCGTACGGCAGTCGTCCCGTCAGCCCCGGAGCGCACGCTCCGCAGGCCGGTGACGACATCGCACCACACTCGGCCGTTCGCCACGCGGGTGTCGTGCGCTTAGCTCGCGGATTCTTCGCCAAGGCCCCGCGCCCCTTCCGATTCCCCCGGAGGGCGCGGGGCCTTTGGCGTACCCCTCGGGCGGTGGCGCGAGGTGGCGCTAGCGCGGGGCGAACGGGCCGCCGGCGGCGAAGGCGACGCGGGCGAAGCGCTCGCCGATCAGCGCGTGGCCGCCGGCGTCGGGGTGGAGCAGGTCGGGCAGGGGAAGATCGGCGAAGTCCCGCTCGCCGTAGAGGTCGCGGCCGTCGAGGTAGTACAGACGCGGATCGGTGGCGGCGCGCTCGGCGACGATGCGGGACAGGTCGTCGCGGATGACGCGCAGGCTCAGTCGCCCGGTGGCGAGATCCGCCGGATCGCCGAAGGTCCTGAAGCGCGGCACGGGGGCGTCGGGGTCGGGCGCCGTGGGCCCCGGGGCGTCCTCGACCAGCGGGCTGTGGATCGGCGAGACGACCAGCAACGGGGTGTCCGGGTGGCCCTCGCGCACGGTGTCGAGGAAGCCGTGGACGGCCGGCGTCAGGGCGCGGCGGCGCATCAGGTCGGTGTTCACGAGGTTGATGCCGACCTTGACGCTGATCAGGTCGGCCGCCGCGGCCCGGATGGCGCGTGCCGTGAACGGGTCGAGCAGGGCGTTGCCGTTCAGCCCGAGGTTGATCAACTCAACGCCCGCGCGGGCGGCGGCGATGGCGGGCCAGGTCTGGGTGGGGCTGGCGATCTGCACGCCGTGGCTGATGGAACTGCCGTGGTGCGACCACACCCGCCGCCCGGACTCCGGGGCCGGCCGTACGGGGGCGTCGGCGCGCAGCGCGCGGAGGTGGGTGACCTCCGTCTGCGGAAGCCAGATCTCGATGTCCTTCTCGCGGGCGGGCAGGCCGGCGAAGCGTACGGTGCCCGGCGTGCCGGAGGCGTACGCGACGGCCCGCGTCACCGGGTCGACGGTGACGATCGCTCCGCCGGACGGCGCGGCCCGCGCGACCAGCCGGCCGTCAACCAGCAGGTCGTACCGGCCGGCCGGGCCCGCGACCGCGCTGCGCTGCACGGTGCGGGTGGCCAGCACGTCCAGCTCCAGCACGGTGGCCGCACCCCGCAGGGCCAGGCGTACGCCGGCGGACTGGGATGCCATCAGGGCCAGGTGGTCGTCGTGCGCCTGGGCGATGGCGTGCGGCGGAAGCCGGCGCGGGAGGAGGCCGTCGGCGGTGGCCTCGATGTGGAGTGCGCCGCGCAGCATGGCCGGTGTGAGGGGGGTGGTGACCAGTTCCGTCATGGGTGGTGCGCTCCTCCGTGAGCGGGTCGACAGGGTGCCGTACCGCGCGCCGCCAGGCCGCGATCGACGCTGCCCTCTGTCCTTCCCACCACGGCCGCCCGGCCCGCCCCTTCCGGAGGCGGAGCTTCCTCCTACCGCCCGCGCGGGGGGACCGACCGCCCGGCGCACCGCGGGCGTACCGGACGGTGATGCCTCTGCGAGCCGGCGTACGAGGTGGTGGCGGGTGCCGGGGGGCGTACGAGGTGGTGGCGGGTGCCGGGGGGCGTACGAGGTGGTGGGGTGCGAGGCCCCGTGACCCGCGTCGTGGTGGCGTGCGAACGGTGGCCCCGGGGACGGCTGTCGGGGCGCGTGCCGGCGCGCGGTGGGGGTGGAGCGGGGGCGCGACGCGGTGAATGTCGCGGTCCGGAAGCGATGCCGCGGACGGCACCGGCAGGGCTTGGGGGGTCGGGTAATGTGCACGCCATGTCGACACCGGGGGATCAGCCCAATCCGTACGCCCAGCCACCGTCGAACCCGTACGGAAACGTCCCAGCGCAGCAGCCGGGCGGGCAACAACCGGGCCAACCAGCGCCCCATCCGTACGCGTATCCGCCCGCTCCGGCCGGCTCGCAGCCCGGGCACCCAGGACAGTCCGCCGCGGCGCACCCGACGATGCCCGGCGGTGTACCGACTCAGCCACCAGGTCAGACGCCCGGCCCGTTGGGACAGCCCGCGAGCCCGTATCCCGGTCAGGCCGCGGCCGGTTACGGCCCGGGGGCTCCCGCGCCCGCCGCGCCCTCCAGCGGCGCGAAGAAGCGCGGACCGCTGTGGGCGCTGGGGGGCGCGGTGGTGGCCTCGGCCGTCTGGGCCGGCGTCACCTTCGCCACGGGCGGCTTCGAGGGCGACCCGGAGCCCGAACTCGGTAGCTACGCCTACACCGGCAATCTGTGCAGCTACACCGACTATGCCCCGATCAAGAAGGCCGGGTTCAGCAAGGAGGAGTCGACCGGGGAGAAGAAGAACCCGCTGGCGAGCGGCACCGAGCACGAGGCGCTCGACACGATGCAGTGCAACACCGACCTGGAGGCGGAGAACACCAGCAGCTCCGACTACGCCTCGACCTGGCTCTCCACGTCGGCCCTGCTCCACCGCGAGACCGACCCGGAGCCGGAGTTCGAGGCCCAGTACCGCGCCTACGAGAACCAGCGCGGGACCACGTACACGTACAAGGTCGCCCCGGTCCCCGACCTCGGCGACGAGGCGTACGTGGTCACGCAGGTGGAGAAGGACGGCGAGGACGACGGCAGCTACGTGATCCTCGGGGTCCGCGACGGCTGGATGACGTACCAGTTGTCCTGGTCCAACTACATCTCCAGCAGCTCCAGCGTCACCCCGCCGGACAGCAAGAAGGTGACCGAGATGCTCTCGGAGAGCGCCAAGTCCACCATGGAGCACTGGCAGAAGCAGGAACCGCTGCCGCAGGACGAGTCGGAGTAACCCTCCCGCCTCCGCCCCCCGGCTCCGCCGACCCGGCGGGAGCCGCGGCCCGCCCTCGCCGGCCCGGAGGGTTTCGTGCGCCCCTGGCCTGCTCCGGAGGGTTTCGCGTACGCCTGGCCTCCCTGGAGCGACCGCCTCGCGGCGGCGCTTCGGGGAGGACGCGACGCGCGTGATCAGGCGCCGGGCGCGGCAGGGAGCCGTGAGCCGCGTGGCGGCGGCCACGCCGGGCGGCATCGCGCGGCACGGCGTCCCGGATGGCTGAACGCGCCCCGCGGGCGCGCCCACCACTGGCGCCGCCGCGCACCGCGCGGCCCCCGCACGTGCCGACGGGCCCTGGGGCGGGGTCAGCCGCGGCCGGAACGGGCTGCCCGGGCCACGGCGACCACGGCCTTCTCCAACGCGTACTCCGGGTCGTCGCCACCGCCCTTGACCCCCGCGTCGGCGTCGGCCACCGCCCGCAACGCCATGGCCACACCATCCGCTGACCAGCCGCGCATCTGCTGCCGCACCCGGTCGATCTTCCACGGCGGCATGCCCAGCTCGCGGGCGAGATCGCCGGGGCGCGCACCGCGGGGGGCCGAGGCCAGCTTGCCGATAGAGCGCACCCCCTGCGCCAACGCGCTGGTGATCAGCACCGGGGCCACCCCCGTACCCAACGCCCAGCGCAGCGCCTCCAACGCCTCCGCCGCCCGTCCCTCGACCGCGCGGTCGGCCACGGTGAAGCTGGACGCCTCGGCCCGACCCGTGTAGTAGCGCCCGACGATCGCCTCGTCGATGGTGCCCTCGACATCGGCGGTGAGCTGGGTACAGGCGCTGGCCAGCTCCCGCAGGTCGCTGCCGATGGCGTCGACCAGGGCCTGGCACGCCTCCGGCGTGGCGGAGCGGCCGATGGCGCGGAACTCCGACCGTACGAACGCCAGTCGGTCGGCCGGCTTGGTCATCTTGGGGCAGGCGACCTCGCGCGCCCCGGCCTTGCGCGCCGCGTCGAGCAGCCCCTTGCCCTTCGCCCCTCCCGCGTGCAGCAGGACGAGCGTGATCTCCTCGGCCGGCGCCGCGAGATACCCCTTCACGTCCTTGATCGTGTCGGCGGAGAGGTCCTGCGCGGAGCGGACCACCACGACCTTGCGCTCGGCGAACAGCGACGGGCTGGTCAACTCGGCAAGGGTGCCCGGCTGCAACGCGTCCGGGGCGAGGTCGCGCACGTCCGTGTCGGGGTCGGCGGCGCGCGCAGCCGCCACCACCTGCTGCACGGCGCGGTCGAGCAGCAGGTCCTCCTGGCCCACGGCCAGTGTCAGGGGGGCGAGAGGATCGTCGGTCGTCGTCTTCTTGGCCATCGCTCACAGCATCCCACGCGCCACTGACACACCGGACGACCAGCCCGCTCCCACTCCCGTCCACGCTCACCCCCTCTCGCACGTCCCTGCCCCTCCTCTCCCCCACGCCTACGGCTGTCCCTCTCCGTCCTACGCCCCTCGCTCGTCCATCGGGTACGCCGCCCGCGCCGGGCCCCGCTCGCCCCTCGCTCGGGCCCGTGGCCGGGTGGCCGGCCGTTGTCGCCTTCAGGCCGAGCTACGGTGCGATGTTCGCGTGGGCGCGTGGGTACGCGCTCGCGCGGGGTCGCCCGTCTCGCGGGGTGGTCCGGAGCGCCCGTCCGCCGTCGCGCACAATGGGCCGGTGAGCGCACGACCCCTGACCGACGAGCAGCCCGAACCCGCGACCCGCCACCTGCTGGTTCTCCCCGACCGCGACGCCGCCGAGGACGCGGCCCAGGAGGTCGTCGACCGCTTCGGGCTCAACGAGGAACCGCAGGTCGTACGGGAGGCGCTGGCCGGAGAGGACGACGCCGAGGACGCCCAGTGGCTCGTCGTCATCGAGGACCCGGAGGCGACCCTCGCCGTGCCGGCGCTCGACGCCTTCGCCGCGGAGTACGACGGGTGGCACGAGGCGGGGTGAATGTGGCGTCGGGCGGCGGGGCCCCCGTGGCGTCGGGCGGCGGGGGCGCCCGCTGCCTCGGGCGGCGAGGCTCTGCGGCCTCGGTCCGGCTTCCGCCGCTACCTCGCCCCGGGCCTCGCTTCTGGTCGCCCCTTCTGCCGTGGGAGCCCTTCTCCCTCCGGGGGCGCCGTGGCCTCAGTCGTGACCTCTGGGTCCACTCCTGCTTCCGCCCCGGTCACGTCCCCCGGCCCGGCCTTGGTCTCCGGTCTGGCCTTGGTCACCGGTGCGACTTCGGTTCCCAGCCCTTCCCCGGCCTCCGACTCGGCCTCGGAATCCGTCCCAGCCCCGCGTTTCCCGCGCGCCTCGCCCGTGGCGGCGGAGCCGGCGACAACCTCGGTTTCGGGTGTGGGCAACTCGCGTATGTGCGGCACCGGCGACGGCAGGACCCACAGCAGGCACAGCAGGGCACCCGCGGTCCCGATCCACAGGGTGGGGCGCAGTCCGATGGCCGTCCCGAGCGCGCCTGCGGTGAGGGCGCCCAGGGGGCGAACGCCGTGGGTGAGGGTGCGGTAGGCGCCGGTGACCCGGGCGCGCAGCGCGTCCGGTATGAGCGCGGCCTGCAGTGAGCTGACGGAGACGTCGGCGATCATCGCGCCCACGCAGGAGCCCAGTTCCGCGAGGAAGAGCAGCCCCAGGACGACCGGCTTCGGCCCACCCGCGAGCGGCACGAGCAGCAGCGGAGCGGAGAAGAGGGTGTACCCCAGGACGGCGGAGCGGCCGATGCCCAGGCGGCGGGTCACCCGTCCCGCGGTGGCCGCGCCGACGAGCCCGCCGGCCGCCCCCACCGCGAGCACGATCCCGAGCAGGCCAGCGCCCAGCCCGAGCTCTGAGGTGACGTAGAGGACGAAGAGGGTGTGGAACATGAAGTTGAAGAACTGGATGGTGGAGGAGGCGGCGAAGGTGGCGCGCATGACGGGTGAGCGCATGATCCACCGCAGCCCGGCCGTGAAGTGCCCCTTGGCTGGCGCCGAGGGCGGCGGCTCGACTGGGTCGATGCTGGTGAGGCACCGCGCCGACAACAGGTAGGTGAACGCGTCGGCGACCAGCGCGAGGGGAGCGGCCAGCATCTGCACGAGGAAGCCGCCGGCGCTCGGCCCCGCCACGTAGGCGAGCGAACGGCTGCCGTTGATCAGCGAGTTGGCCTCGACGTAGCGCGTACCGGGGACCAGCGCGACGAACAGCGTGGCGTTGCAGACGTCGAAGAGTACGGTCAGCGAGCCGACGGCGAAGGCCGTGAGGTAGAGCTGGGTGAGGCTGAGGAGGTCGAAGGCGTACGCGACGGGCAGGGACGCGATGAGCCCGGCTCGCGCGAGATCGGAGACGATCATGATCCGACGACGGCTGGCCCGCCGGTCGACCCAGGACCCGGCAGCGAGGGAGAACAGCAGCGCGGGCAGCAACTGCGCGGTGGCGAGCCACCCCATCTCGGCCGCGTCGGCATGCAGGATGATCACCGCGGCAAGGGGCAGCGCCAGCAGGGAGATCTGGTCCCCGACCAGGGAGACGCTCTGGCCAACCCAGTATCGGCGGAACGGGCCTTGGCGCAGCAGCGCGGGCACTCTTCCGGCAATGTTCACGTGTCCTCCGGGTCCGGAATGCCGCTCACTGCTGCCGTGCCCGTTGCTGCCGGGTTCGCCTCTGTCGGCTCCGTTCCTGCGGAGTTGTCCAGGCGCGGCCCGCCGCTTTCCGCCGCCGGTGTGGTCTTCACGGCTCCGCTCCTTGTCGTTGCCACGTCGGTGGCCCGGTTCGCCTCCGGGGCTGGCCCCGACGCTGTCAGCTGTGGCACCGGGAAGCCCGCCCGGATGACCTGCACGAGTCGGGCCCCGGGCGGTCGGGAGTCCGGTCGCGTCTCGCGCGCTTCGAAGGGGCGCAGCAACGCGTCGATCTGCTGCTGGATGGCGGACAGTTCGCCCGCGGTCAGGTACAGCAGGACGTCGCTGATCCCACCGGCCTCCTGCCAGTCCCGCGATAGCGTGCGCCGCGTCTCGATCGCGGCGCTGAGCAGCTCGGAGTACCGCTCCACGGCCGCGAGTTCCACCGCATCCGCCGCTTCGGCCACGGCCGGTACCGGGGAGTGGGTGGGCCACTGCGTGAGGCGCGCCGTGGCACGCCACGGCTTCTCCCTGCCTCGACCGCCCGCTGCCGTCTCGACCAGGCCGTACTTGGCGAGCATCCGCAGGTGGTAGGAGCAACTGGCCACGGACTCGTTGATCAGATCGGCCGCCTGAGTCGCGGTGCGGGGCCCCTGGGCGCGGAGCAGGCCGACCAGACGCATCCGCGTGGGATGCGCGTACGCGCGCAGGGCACGGGCGTCGGTCAACCGCGCCTCGCGCGCCGTGTGTTGCGCCGGATGTGAGGCGTCGGATCGTTCTGAACCCTGGGAGGCGCCTTCGCCGCGTTCTGACATCTTCTAAAGCTAGCTTTAGAAAGACTTCTTTACTACGGCCCGTACAGGGGTCATGCGCATACCAAATGGACGACACCTGGCGGCCAGTAGATGAATCTCTGGTGTTGGCCCAGCCAAGCGGGCGCGGAGTACGAACGTCCTTCGTAGATTTCTCGCATCCCTGTACGACCATGTGTGCGAGGTTGCTGTGGCGGTCCCTGACACCGAGACGATCCTGGCAGCCGCCGGCCTGGTGCTGACTGGCGCGGTCTGGGCGGTCGAGCGCTTCCTGCCGGGTCGCAAACGCATCGGCTACCGGGTGCAGATGGACACCGCGGTCAGCATGAACCCTCAGGCGGCTCACGACATCGTGCAGCTTCGGCTGCTGCTGAACGATCAGGAGGTCACGGACGCGACCGTGGCGTTGCTGCGGGTCGAGAACGACGGCAGCAAGGACATCGTGCGCCACGACTACCAGGAACCTCTCGTCGTCGAGTTCCCCGGGCGCACGATCCAGGCGGTGACGGTAACCGAGACCGACGCATCGCTGCGTTCGATGCTGACGCGGAACAACGGGCTGCGCGTGGCGGGCGACCGACTCACCCTGCCCAAAGTGCCGCTCAACCGCAGGGATCACTTCAAACTTCTGGTCCTGCTGACCGGGGTCGGCGATCAGGTCACGATGGGCGGCTTCCTCAGCGGCGGCTCCATCCGACGCAACGCGCAGCGCCGCGGACCCAGCAAGCTGAGCCTCGCCCTGGGTGGGGTGTTCATCATCCTGATGGGGTTGCTCGGTGGGCTGCTCATCCGCAACTCCAGTGACGAACTTGCCGATCCGGTCTGTGCATCGGGCGAGTTGGTCATCGACGGCTCGACCGCCTTCGCCAAGCCGATGAGGGCGATCGCCAACGACTACCAGAAGCAGTGCCCAGGGGCCGAGATCGAGGTGCGCGCGAACGGCAGCCTGAACGGGCTCAGGAACCTGAGTCACGCCGGCCGCGAAGACCCCGACCGCCAGCCCGCCTTCATCGCCATGTCGGATGTCCGGGCCCCGGAGACCAACAGCTACAAGGACCTGACCGCACACCGACCGGTCAGCGTCGTCCCGCTCAGCGTGGTGGTCAATCGTGGGAGCGGCGTCAAGAACCTCACCACGGAACAACTGCGCGGTATTTTCAGCGGCGAACACACCAACTGGAAAGACGTGGGCGGCAAGAACCTGCCGATCAGCCTGATCACCCGCGACTCCCAGTCCGGCACCCGCATCACCTTCGAACGGGAAGTGCTGGAGGGCATACCCACCGGCCAGCTCATCGGGCTTTCCGACTGCACCACCAGGAACAACCAGCCGTCCTCCCGCTCCCGGCACTGCGAGGCTTCGGACACGGAGTCCGCCTTGGATGCCATCGAGCGGGTGCCAGGGGCGATCGGTTACGCGGAGACGTACTCCGCGAGCTCTCGCCGTGCTCTCACCGCCGTTCAACTCAACGGGAAGGCGCCGGAAATCGTACTGAACAAGCCGGACAGCTACCCGTTCTGGGCGACCGAGCGCCTCTACACCTACCGAGAGCCCCGTGACGGCTCCCTGACCGCCAAGTTCCTGACCTTCATGAACGGCGCGAACGTCGAAGTGCTGCTGAGGGCGCACCAACACCTCCCCTGCTCCGCGAAGGCAAACTCCTACCACCACGCCTGCGCCCTCTGATCGACGCCTTCGGCGCACCACCGGCTCCGGTGATGGCCACCGCACCGTCGACATCGGTACGCAGCACCCGCGCCCCCTGTTCGCGCAGCGCGGCCACGGTGCGCGGGGCGGGATGGCCGTACGGGTTGTCCGCGCCGCACGAGATGAGTGCCAGTCGCGGGCGAAGGCTGCGCAGCAACCGGTGATCCTGATGGGCCGATCCGTGGTGCGCGACCTTCAGCACGTCGACCGGGCCGAGGGTTGGGTGGGCTGCCAACAGTGCGCGCTGCGCCGTCGGTTCCAGGTCGCCGAGGAGCAGCAGGGTCAGCCCAGCCGTGCGCACGAGCAGGGTGACGCTGGCGTCGTTCGCTCCGGTGACGGCGCTCGTGTCCACCGTGCCGGCGCTGTCGGAAAGGGCCGGGGTGCCTCCCGGGCTCGCGGTGTCGGGCGCGCCCGAGGGGTCGCCCGTCGGCGCCACGGGCCCAGATGCCACGGGCCCGGACGCCACGGGCCTGGGTGCCACGCGCGGGGGCCACAGCACCTGCCAGGAGAGGCCGCTGGTGCGACGCCGCTCGCCCGGTGCCGCTTCGAGGTGCCGCACGCCGGCCTCCGACACCGCCCTGCGCACAAACGCGGCCTGCCCCGGCGGCTCCCGCAGACTCGTGGTCTCCACAGCGCCTACGGCCCGGCCACGCAACACACCGGGGAGACCCGCCACGTGATCCGCGTGGAAGTGGGTCAGCACGATGAGCGGAATCCGCACGATGCCCAGGTCCCGTAGGCAGCGGTCCACCGCGCCGGGGTCCGGCCCCGCGTCGACGACCACCGCCGTACCCTCGCCGGCGGCCAACACCAACGCGTCGCCCTGCCCCACGTCACACGCCACCATCCGCCAGTCGGGCGGCGGCCATCCGGTGATCACCCGGACCAGGGGCGCCGGGCGCACGACAGCCACCACCAGCAGCAGCGCGCAGACCGCGCACAGCCAGGGGTGACGCAGGGCCCGCCGGGCCAGCAACACGACGACGACCGTGACCCCGGCCAACAGCAGCGCGCCGCCCCAACTGCCCGGCCAGCTCACGCCCGCGCCCGGCAGCCCCGCGCCCGTGCGGGCCACCGAGGCCAGCCACTCCACCGGCCAGCCGGCGCACCAGGCCAGGCCCACCGCGAGCGGCGGAGCCAGCGGCCCCACGGCCAAGGCGGCGAAGCCGAGGACGGTCGCGGGTGCGACCGCCAACTCGGCCAGCAGGTTGCAGGGGATCGCGACCAGGCTCACCCGGGCCGCCAACACCACGACCACCGGGGCACACACCGCCTGCGCCGCAGCCGCCGCGGCCAACACCTCCGCCAGCCGTCCCGGCACGCCACGGGCCCGCATCGCGGCGCTCCATCGCGGCGCGATGGTGAGCAGCGCGCCCGTGGCCAGGACGGACAGGAGGAAACCGTAACTACGGGCCAGCCACGGGTCGTACAGCAACAGAGCCAGTACGGCGGCGGCAAGCGCCGGCAGCAGCGTCCGGCGGCGTCCCGTCCCGATGGCGATCAGAGTGATCAGGCCACAGGCGGCGGCGCGCAACACGCTCGGCTCGGGGCGGCACACCACCACGAAACCCAGGGTCAACACGCCGCCGAGCAGCGCGGTCAGCCGAAGCGGCACACCGAGCCGAGCGGCGAGTCCGCGCCGCTCAGCCCTCGCCGCCAGGTGCGGCGGCCCGACGAGCAGCGCCAGCACGATCGACAGGTTGCTTCCGGAAACGGCAAGCAGGTGTGTCATGTCGGTGGCCCGGAACGCCTCGTCGAGGTCGGGTGGCACCCGCGAGGTATCGCCTACGACGAGGCCCGGCAGCAGCGCTCTCGCATCGGCACTCAGCCCGTCGGAGGCGGCCCGTAGACCGGCGCGCAGCCGCCCCGCCGTGCGCTGGAGGTCGCTCGGCCCGGTGAGCACCATGGGTGGGCGCTCGTCATCGGTGCGCAGCACAGCGGCAACGCGATCCCCGTCACGGGTCGGTGGCACCACTCGTGCGCGCACCCGCAGCCGCGTCGAGGGCAGGAGCCCCCGCCACCGTGCGTCCACCGTCGCGGATGGCTCACCGGGGCCACGGGAACCACCCGGGCGCGAACGCCCGCCGAGCGTCGCCTCGGCTTCGCCATACGCCGCCGGTGCCTCACCCGCCCGGGCCATGCCACGCAGGTCGACGATCAGCAGCACCGGCGTACGCGTCCGCACCACGCGCTGGGCGGGGCCACCGCCTGCCCGGTGGGTTGGTGTGTGCTCCGCTGCCCTGACCCTGGTCGCCACGGCATCAATGGCGAGGGCCGGTGGGGTGGGCGCCGGGCCACGGACCCGGGGTCTGATCAGGCGCGGATCGCCAGTGAGGGTGAGGTCGACTTCTGCCTCGGCGTGTTCTCGGGCGAGCTTGGGGATGGGCCCTCGATGGCTGTCCGCCGCGTGGAGAGCGGCGACGGCGGCCGTCGCGGTAGCGCACAGCAAGGCGATCACCACCGCCGTCGCACTTCCCGCTCGACGGCGAACCCTTGCCGCCCCCACCTGGCTCAGGGCGCCCGACCGCCGGCCCAGGCGCCAGGTAACGTCCAGCAGCACCGCCGCGGTGGCGAGGGCACCTGCGCAGCAGGCCGTGACCACCATCGGGTCTGCGTCAAGTGCCAGGGCGGCGGCCAGCCACGCCGCCAACACAGGCGGGATCAGCCGAAGGTCGGCCGGACCCTCAACACCCCGCACACCGGCTACGAGCCCGCGTCGGTCTGCCGCTCCGCCCTTCCCTGCCGCAGCGGTGGTTGTCGCGGCCGTCACGTTGGCTTCCGGCCCCGCAGCCGGCACGGAGACCCCGCTGGCCACCGCACGGGACGGGCCGCTGGGCGTGGAGAGTCCCCTGCTGGCTGACCTGCCGTGGGGGCGCGAGGAAGCCGCCTCTCGGGTCTCGTGGCCAGTCATGGTTGGACGAGGGGGCGTAGGTCGGCGAACCGCTTGTCGCCGATACCGGTCACTTCGCGCAGTTCCTCAACGGAGTCGAACCCGCCGTGCTGATCCCGGTAGTCGAGAATGTGGCGCGCGAGTACGGGGCCCACCCCGGGGAGGCCGTCCAACTGCTCGGCCGTCGCGGTGCTCAGGCTGACGGGAGCCCCCGCCGTTCCTCCGGCCGCGGCCCCGGCGCCGGATCCCGCCGAGAGACCTGGCGCACCGGTGCTGGGCATACCGTTCCCGCCGACAGATGACGCGCCGCTCACCGGCGCGCCGCCTGCGCCTGGCCTGACGCCGACTGCGATCTGTTCGCCATCGACGAGCACCCGCGCGCGGTTCAACTCGCTGAGTCGCGCCCCGGGTTTGGCTCCCCCAGCCGCCTCGATCGCGTCGGCTACGCGCGAGCCGGCTGGTAGTCGGCGCACACCCGGCGCGCGCACCTTGCCCGCCACATCGACCACAACGGTCCGGTCCGCACCCGCGCGGCGCGCCGCCGTGGGCCTCGTGTCCGCGCCCGGCTGCTGCCGGCCCGACATCGGCTTCGCGGGCGGCTGCTCAGCAGGCGCACTCACCGTCTCCGGGCGTCCGGTCCAGAAGTGGTGCACGGCCATGGCCACCGCCGCCAGCAGAACCACGACCACCGCGACCAGCGCCTTGGGGCGAACGGCACACCGCTCCTGGAACCACAACGGCAACCGTTCAAAGAACGCCAGACGCAGGTCACGCAGGCGCGAACCTGGGCTGGCGCAGCCCGGCGAGATGACAGGTCGCTGCTCCCCGCCAACCCGTCCGTCGGACTCGACTTCCTCTGTGGGCGCACGGTCGCCCCGCTCATACGGCGCGCGTCCGCCGCGCTCGGCGGGCGGGTCACCGACGCCCACACCTGTGACCCTCCCCGCAACGCCCCGGCGGGCCGAGCCGTCGCCGCTGAGGTCGTCAACGCGGGGAGCGCCGTGGGTGAGGTCATCGTCGCGCCCCATGTCGCCCTCGCCGGCCTGCCACGTGGCCGTACCTTCCGCGTCCTCCGGAGTTACGGTCCCGCCTCCCGTGCCACCCGACGGAGCTGGGGTCCTCATTCGGGCCACGACGCGGGCGCCTGCTGGGGCGGCATGCCGCCCCAACGATGCCCTGTCAACATCATCGGCCGTTCCCCAGATGCCGAGGTCGTCCGCGATCGGTCGCCTCGCTCGCGCGGCGAGCCCCCACGGGGTTGGCCCCGTCGTGGTCGCCGCCGTCACCCCGGACGACGCGTTCCTGTGCATCGGCTCCTCCCCACGCCGCGAAACCGTCTCAGCCCGCACTCCGAATGACCCCGCCATGGCTGACACCGTGCTCGCGGGGTGAGGAGCCGGCTCGCCTCCAGGCGACCCAGCCACCGCGCTCGTGCGAGGTGGGCCGCTTCCGGCCTCTTCACCCGTCCCTGACTGCCTGGGGCCAGCCGTCGTCCCGGTCGCGGAGGGGCTGGCGCACCTTGAACGACCAGTCAGGGTTCGCGCTGGCTCTGTCCGCTCCCAGCCGGGCTCCGGCCGCCCATCGACTGGTCGTCTCGCATCACCAGGCACCTGTGAAGGCTCACTCGGTCCCAGCAGTCCGGAGGCCCGTGCGCGCACCACTCCGCTGCCCGGCGCCCGCTTCCGTTGGCCGCCACGCTCGCCGCGAGCGACACCGGTAGACGGCGCTGGCCCGCGTGGCCCGAGGCCGAGGCGCCGTTTCGGCGCACCGTGAGTTCCGGAACCGCCGAGCAGTCCCGCCACAAGTCCCACGCTCACTGTCCGTGTTCGGTTGCTCATGTCGATCGACGGTAAAGACCCGCCAGCAATTCCGCTGAGACTTCCCGCAATCCGTGGACAACCAAGGCCCTGTGGAAAACTCGGTCACCCGTGCGAGCGCATATGGGCCCAGCAACTACCGCTGGGACCAGGTGCGTTGCTTTACTCGAGACGTGGCACGGCGCCGAGGTCTTCGGAGCTGGCGACGGCGAGCGGTGGGTGGCCATGGGCGGGCGCCCGGCCCGCACGCGCGATCATTCGTCGACTTCACAGCCGGCCACTCAGTTCGACCCGATCACAGTGAGTGAGAAATGAGAGTGAGAGAGGAGGCGTTCACCGTGTGCCTGCGGGCGAGGGGCGCGCCTGTGGGCCGGAGGTGGTCCAACTACTCAGCAAGCGCAGGGCTTCAGCTGTGGCCGAGCCGGGCTCCGCGCTGTAGACGCACAGGGTTTGGACCGGATCGCCGGGGGTTTGGAAGGACTCGTACGAGAAGTGGAGGTGATCGACCACGGGGTACCGATAGGACCTGGTGCCGTGGGTGCGACGCAGGACACGATGGTCGTTCCACCAGGCCGTGAACTCCGTGGAACGCAGGGTGAGTTCTTCCACGAGATCGGCGAGCCGTCGATCGTGAGGATGGCGTCGCGCTTCGAGGCGGAGTACGGCGACCGTCTCAGCAGCGACCTGCTCCCAATCCACCACGTGGTCCCGGGCTTCCGGGTCGAGCAGGTAATAGCGGGCAAGGTGGCGTTGCGGGGGCGGGGAGGGTGTCGAAGTCGATCAGCACTTCGCGTGCCAGCCGGTTAGCGGCCAGCACGTTGGTGCTCCGACCAAGGATGAAGGCGGGGACGTGGTCCAGGGCGTGGAGCATGAGGTGCAGGCCGGGGCGGACTCGCTGGGGCCCCGCAGAGGAACGGCGAGACGGGGTGGGGCGCGCGAGGAGGTCGGCAAAGTGCTCGCGCTCCGCGAGGTCGAGTTGGAGGGTGCCGGCCAGGGACTCGATGACGTCCAGAGAGGGGGAACCAGCACGGCTCTGTTCGAGACGGGCGTAGTACTCGGTACTGACACCGGCGAGGCGGGCCACCTCGCCGGCATCAGCAAAGACCGCACACCATAGCTCTGGAGCAGGAGGCCACTATCAAGATCACAACCGACTCGGGAACTGGATTCGGACTCGGGAACCAGCTTCGGGCTGGCCAGGCGATCGCCGCGCGGCGGGCCAGGGGGTAGAGACGTCGCATGGCTTACGACGCGTCAACGCACGAGGCAGCAGCCGGCACGTGGGCAAGGGCTAGCTGATCCGCTGCCGCGCACCCGGCACCGTCATCGCGAGTTCGTTGCCGCCTCCGCCCGGCCAGCCACCGGTCACCGCCCTGGCCCCCGCCCCCGGGCGTGCCCAGCAGCCACCGGTCACCATCCCAGACCACCAGCCACCAGCCATCGGTCACCACCCCAGACCACCGGGCACCGGGCACCACCCTGGCTCCGGGCCACCACCCCCGGGGTTCGGCCACCGGCCACCGACCACCGGGTTCAGCGTGGCGAGACGACCGCGCCGAGGAGGCCCGGCCCCGTGTGGGCGCCGATCACCGCGCCTACCTCGCTGACGTGCAGTTCCACCAGGCCCGGCACCCGTGCGTCCAGGCGTTGCGCGAGTTGCTCGGCGCGTTCGCTGGCCGCCAGGTGGTGCACAGCGATGTCGACCTCCTGCACGCCCGAGCGCTCCACCACGATCTCCTCCAGGCGGGCGATGGCCTTGGAGGCGGTGCGCACCTTCTCGCGCAACTCGATGCGTCCCTCGTCGAGTTGGAGCAGGGGCTTGACGGCCAGGGCCGACCCCAGCAGGGCCTGGGCGGCGCCGATCCGACCGCCCCTGCGGAGGTAGTCCAACGTGTCGACATAGAAGTAGGCGGAGGTGCCAACCGCTCGTTTCTCGGCTGCGGCCACTGCCTCGCTCATGGTGCCGCCCGCAGCCACGGCCTCGGCAGCGGCCAAGGCGCAGAAGCCGAGCGCCATGGCCACCATGCCCGTATCGATCACGCGCACAGGAACGGGCGCGTTCCGTGCGGCAAGCAGCGCCGCGTCGTACGTGCCGGAGATCTCGGATGACAGGTGAAGGGAGATGATGCCGTGGGCGCCGGCGTCGGCGGCCCGTTGGTATGCGGCGGCGAACGTCGCCGGGCTCGGCCTGGAAGTCGTGACCGAGGTCCGCTTCTGGAGTGCGTGGGCAACGGAGCGGGCGGAGATCTCGGTGCCCTCTTCCAACGCCTCGTTGCCGAGCACCACTGTCAGAGGGACGGCGGTGATGTGATGTCGCTCCATCGCCTGCTGCGGCAAGTAGGCCGTGGAATCGGTGATGATGGCGACATGGCGGGACATGGTTCGCAGGCTATCGGTGGCTGGCCAGTGCCGATAGCTGGGGGTGATCGGCGCCGGTCACGACTCCGCTGCCGGGTGGTGCCGGAGGACGCGGGCGGAGCCGAGGCGGGGCGCGTTGGTTCCGTCGGGCATGGTTCCGCTACTCATGTGGTGTTCTCCGGACGGGCGGCCTGCTGCCAGGGGTAGGTCTTCCGGAGCCTGGGATCGTCGGCCGTCAGGGCCCGTGGGCCAGGGACGTCTGTCCCTTCCGCGCCGTCACCCCCAGCGTGACCATCCGCAGCATGCGCCCCGGCCCCCGCCTCCGGTCCCGACCCTGCGCTGGCCGCAGCGGTCGTGCCGGACTGCTTCCCGGGCCGCTCGCTCGACGGCCCGCTCGCTCCGGAGGGGGTGCTGGTTCCGGTAGCGGCGTCGGCCGCTCGGTCGATGTCCTCCGCGAGGTGCTCGGAGCGCCAGTGCCGCAGGGCGGCGGCCTCCATCTGGATCTGGCCGTCCAGGTCGGCGAGGTCGTCCTCGGCGAAGCGGCCAGCCCGGTCCTGGATCGCCCAGCGCAGCGAGTCGGCGGAGCGCGTCACCCGTTCCGTACGCTCGCGCAACTCCGGCAGGCGCGCGGCGATGCGGCTGCGGTCGGGCTCGGCCTCCAGACGTCGCAGGTCGTCGTCCACGTCGTGGCCGTGTGCGCTGAGCCGCTCGAACAGCGCCAGCGACTCGGAGAGCGAGGCGTCCTCTGAGGCGGCGGCGTCCAGGGCCTCCCGGGTCGCGCGCATCGACGTGCGTAGCGAGATCCGCAGTTCGGCGATCTCCGCCACGGGGCCGAGCTGCGTGTACTGCTTGGCGCGCAGTTTGGTGTCCTCGACCGTGCGCCGGGCCTGGCTGACCGTGCGATCGACACCCCGCTTCGCCGCCTTGACCACCTTCACGGTGGCGTACACGCCGGCGAAGACGCAGAGCAGGAAGAACAGCCCCAGGATTGCCACTACGGCTTCCATCGCGCTCCCGCGAGTCTAGGAGGTCAGCAACACCGCGACGACGTCGCGACCGGGGTTCCCGCGCACGGGGCCCGACGACGACGGCCATCGCCTCCTACCGTAAACCGCGCGGGCGGCCTGTGGGTTCCCTGTGAACCCGCAACCCGCCCCTAGGTGCCATCCCCGAGGCGCACGCCTCGTACCAGTGCGCCGGCCGGTTGCCAGGTCACGCATGGCGAGCGCCCTGGTCAGGGCCCGCGCTCCGCCCAACCAGTGCGATGACGTCGCGCGGCACCAGGCACCGGTACCGGGTACGGACACGGCCGACCAGTAACGGCAAGCCAGTAGGCAGTACCGCCCGGGACGACCGTAGGCAGCGCGGCGAGTGACAGCGCGGGCAGCAGCGGCACAGCCGCGTGCGGCATGGGCAGCCACCCAGCGCGCAGGAGCAACCAGGTGCCCACGCTCACGCCCAGTACCAGAGCCACCCACTCAGCTCGCAGCCGGCGACAGGCAACCCGCAGACAGCAGACAGCAGACAGCCGGACTCAACCACCAGCACAACAGCCGACCGCTGCTACCACGCGTCACCACCCACCGCACCGCACACCACCACTCAGCGGGGCCCCCGCTCCACAGCAGCAACCCCGCACCCCGCCCCGGCCCACCCGCCAGCACCCCGAAGCCGTCAGCCGCCATCCAACGGAACCCACGACCAGGACGGCCCGCCGCCTTCGCGGGCGCTGGCCAGCTCGACGGTGTCCGGGGACAACATCGACGCCAGGTCACGACAGACCTGGCCCGCAACGCTGCCCCGCAGCTCAACTCCGTGCCAAGCCCCGGCCAGCCCCAGCCAGACCCGGCCAAGCCCCGGCCGAACCCAACCGAACCCAACCGGACTGACCGAACTCAACCGGAGCGAACCGAACCGGGCCGGGCCGGACCCAACCGAACCCGGCCGAACCGAACCGGACCGAATCCGACCAAGCACAGCCGATCCCAACCCGGCGCGGCCGACCCCAGAGCGCACTGAGCAGCAAGACGACGCACGGCCGTGCCAACACCCCGGCCGCACATCACCCACCGGTCGTCGTCTCACCCACGACCAGACCGCACACCACCCACCGCCCCAAGCCACGCACCACACCTCAGCCCGAGCCACCAGGCCCGCCGCCCACCGGCCGGCACATCCACCAGCACGTCCGCCCACCGGCCGGCACGCCCACCAGCACGCCCGCCCACCGGCCGGCACACCCACCGACCCGCCACCCACCGGCACGCCCACCGGCCGGCAAACCCACCGGCCCACCGGCCCACCGGCCGGCACACCCACCAGCACGCCCGCCCACCGGCCGGCACACCCACCGACCCGCCACCCACCGGCACGCCCACCGGCCGGCCGGCACACTCACCGACCCGCCGGCCCGCCGGCCACACGCATCACGCCGGGACGATGTTCACCAGCTTCGGCGCGCGGACGATCACCTTGCGGATGCCCGCGTCGCCGAGGGCGGCGATGACGGCCGGGTCGGCCAGGGCGCGCTGTTCCAGTTCCTCGTCGGAGATGGTCGGCGGCACCTCCAGGCGCGCCTTGACCTTGCCCTTGAGCTGGACGACGCAGGTCACGGCCTCGTCCTGGACGTAGGCCGGGTCGGCGACCGGGAACGGGGCGTGCACGACCGACGTCTCGTGGCCCAGCCTGCGCCACAGTTCCTCGGCGATGTGCGGGGCCAGCGGCGCGGTGAGCAGCACCAGGGACTCGGCCACCGTCCGCGGCACCTCGCGCACCTTGGTGACGTGGTTGTTCAGCTCGGTGAGCTTGGCGACGGCCGTGTTGAACCGCAACTGGGCCAGGTCCTGCGAGATGCCGTCGATGGCCTTGTGCAGCGCGCGCAGCAGCGACTCGTCCGGCTCCGCGTCGACGACGGTGACCTCGCCGGTCGTCTCGTCGACGACGTTGCGCCACAGCCGCTGCAACAGCCGGTACTGGCCGACGACCGCCCGCGTGTCCCACGGCCGGGAGACGTCCAGCGGACCCATGGCCATCTCGTACAGGCGCAGCGTGTCCGCCCCGTACTCGGCGCAGATCTCGTCCGGGGTGACGGCGTTCTTCAGCGACTTGCCCATCTTGCCCAGCAGTCGGCTGACCTTCTCGCCCTGGTAGAAGAACGCGCCGTCGCGCTCCTCCACCTCGGCCGCCGGCACGGCGATGCCCCGGCTGTCGCGGTAGACGTACGCCTGGATCATGCCCTGGTTGAACAGCTTGTGGAACGGCTCGGACGAGGAGATGTGGCCCAGGTCGTGCAGCACCTTGGACCAGAAGCGGGCGTACAGCAGGTGGAGTACGGCGTGCTCCTGGCCGCCGACGTACAGGTCGACGCCGCCGGTCGGCTGGCCCTCGCGCGGGCCCATCCAGTACTGCTCGACCTCCGGGTCGACCAGTCGGTCGCTGTTGTGCGGGTCCAGGTAGCGCAGCTCGTACCAGCACGAACCCGCCCAGTTGGGCATGGTGTTGGTCTCGCGGCGGTAGCGCTTGGGGCCGTCGCCCAGGTCCAGTTCGACGTTGACCCAGTCCGCGTTGCGGGACAGCGGGGTCTCCGGCGAGGTGTCGGCGTCGTCCGGGTCGAAGGTGCGCGGCGAGTAGTCCTCGACGTCGGGCAGTTCCAGCGGCAGCATCGACTCGGGCAGCGTGTGGGCCACGCCGTCCTCGTCGTAGACGATCGGGAACGGCTCGCCCCAGTAGCGCTGGCGGCTGAACAGCCAGTCGCGCAGCCGGAAGTTGACCGCGCCCTCGCCGATGCCGCGCTCGGTCAGCCACCGCGTCACCTTGGCCTTGGCGTCCCGGACGACCAGGCCGTCCAGGGTGACCTCGGCGCTCGCCGAGTTGATGATCTTCGCCTCGTACGAGTCGAACGAGTCGTCCCAGGTGCTGGGGTCGGTGCCGCGGTCGTCGCTCGGCTCGACCACGCAGCGCATGGGCAGCTCGAAGGCGCGCGCGAAGGCGAAGTCGCGGCTGTCGTGCGCCGGCACGGCCATGATCGCGCCGGTGCCGTAGCCCATCAGCACGTAGTCGGCGATGAAGACGGGGACCCGCTCGCCGCTGATCGGGTTGGTGGCGTACGCGCCGGTGAAGACGCCGGTCTTGTCCTTGGCCTCGGCCTGCCGCTCCACGTCGGACTTGGCCGCCGCCTGCTTGCGGTAGGCCGCGACGGCCTCGGCCGGGGTCGCGAAGCCACCGGTCCACACGTCGTGCGTGCCCTCGGGCCAGGCGGCCGGAACGATTCGTTCCACCAGCTCGTGCTCGGGCGCCAGCACCATGTACGTCGCGCCGAACAGCGTGTCCTGGCGCGTCGTGAAGATCGTGATCCGCGCGTCCCCGTCGGCCGCGACGGGGAAGTCGACGCGGGCGCCCTCGCTGCGGCCGATCCAGTTCCGCTGCTGGAGCTTGATCGCCTCCGGCCAGTCCAGGGCGTCCAGGTCGTCCAGCAGCCGGTCGGCGTAGGCGGTGATGCGCATGTTCCACTGCCGCAGCTTGGCCTTGAAGACCGGGTAGTTGCCGCGCTCGGAGCGGCCGTCCGCGGTGACCTCCTCGTTGGCCAGCACGGTGCCCAGCCCGGGGCACCAGTTGACCGGCGCGTCCGAGGCGTACGCCAGGCGGTACTCGCCCAGCACGCCCGCGCGCTCGGCGGCGCTCAGCTCACTCCAGGGGCGCCCGTCCGGGGTCGCGCGCTCGCCGGACGCGAACTGCTCGACCAGCGTGTCGATCGGCCGCGCCTTACCCGCCTGCGGGTCGTACCAGGAGTTGAAGATCTGGGTGAAGATCCACTGGGTCCACTTGTAGTACTCCGGGTCGATCGTCTCGATCGACCGGCGGTTGTCGTAGCCCAGGCCCAGCCGGCGCAACTGGCGCCGCATGTTCGCGATGTTGGCCTCGGTGGAGACCCGCGGGTGGGTGCCGGTCTGCACCGCGTACTGCTCGGCGGGCAGGCCGAAGGCGTCGAAGCCCAGCGTGTGCAGGACGTTGTAGCCGGTCATGCGGTGGAAGCGGGCGTACACGTCGGTGGCGATGAAGCCCAGCGGGTGGCCGACGTGCAGCCCCGCGCCCGACGGGTACGGGAACATGTCCATGATGAACTTCTTGGGCCGCTCCAGCACCGCACCCGGCTCACCGGCGCCGGCGCGCCCAGCCAGGTCACCGGTCGGGTTGGGGACCTCGTACGTGCCGTTGGCGTCCCAGAAGTCCTGCCAGCGTGCCTCGATGTCAGCGGCCAGCGCCGCCGTGTAGCGGTGCGGCGACGCGGCTGCGGTCTCGGCCGCGGTGTGGGTCTCGCTCATCGTCCTCAAAGCTCCATCGATCGTCTCTGCCAGCGGGTACGTACGGAAACGAAAAATCCCCTCGCACAGGAGGGGACGCCGCGCCGATGCCGACCGGCTCTTCGCTTCGGTCGGTACTGATCAGCGCGGCTCGCTAAGCAGAAGGCGTACGGCACGCATGGGGTCAGGTTACCGCAGCGGCTCAAGCACCCGCACCGTACGCCGCCCGGCCCCAGCCCGACCCAGCACCCGGCCGGACCCGACCCGTACGCCACCCCGGACCCGGCCTGCCCCAGCCCGTCCGGCCCCCGGGCCCGCCGACCACCCGCGCTCGACGGTCCACCCGCGACCGACCGGCCGGCCCGCGGCCCGTCACCCGCCGTGGGCCCGACGCCGCACGCCCGCGACGTCCGCCCCCACGGCCCGGCGCGCCGGGTGCCGCTCAGCCGTTGCGGAACTCCGCGCACCGGTAGGGGCCCAGCGGATCGCCGTCGGACGGGCGGATGGTGACCTCGACGTCGTCGGTCCTGATCTTGGGCTCGAGCACGGCCTGGGCGCGCGCCATGGTGCACACCAACTGCCCGGTACCCAGGTCACGCCCGTCCGCCGGGTAGGGACCCTCGTAGCGCACGGTGACCCGCGACCCCGAACCGGTCGCCGAGGCTCCGCTGAGGTGGACGAGCGAGGTGAGTCCGTCGCGCTGCTCGGCGGCGGGCGGGCCCTGGGCGAGCAGCTTGATCACCGAGTTCAGCTCGGTGATCTCCCGGTCGAGCAGCGGCACCGCGCGCAGCCCGCCCTCGGACGCGTAGTACAACCGCATCCCGCGCGTCAGCCCGGACGCGGGCTCGCCGGCGTCCACCACGCCGGTCGGCTGGACGCCGCAGCTCACCAGCCCGAGCACCAGACCGAGGCCGAGCCCCAGCCCGAGCGCCCGAGCCGGCCCCAGCCCCGGCCCCCGCCGCCGCGACAGCAGCCGCCCGCGGCCTCGCGGAGCGCGCTGCGGCGCGGTGCCAATCCCCGACGCGGCGCCGGTCCCCGATGCGGTGCTCATTTCCGGCGCGGCGTCGGTCCCCGATACGGCGATGCCCGCGCGCCCTCGCCCGCTGCTCACTCGGCCGCCCCCTCCGTAGCTCCCGCGTGCCCCGTACGCCCCGCACATCCCGTACGTCGCGCGCCGCTCGGGCGCTCCGTCTCCTCCGTACGCTCCGCGTCTGCCGCGCGTCGCAGCGGCAGCCGCAGCGTGAAGACCGCACCGCACGGCGGTCCGCCGCCCCCCGCGCCCCGGCCGGCCCCCGTGCCCCGGCCGACCCCGACCGCCACGTCCGCCCCATCCACCCCAGCCGCCGTGTCAGGCGCATCCGCCACCTCGATGGTTCCGCCGTGCAGGCGCGCGTTCTCCAGGGCGATGGCCATGCCCAGGCCGCTGCCCTGGCCGCTCGCGTCGGCCGCGCCGCGCGTGCGGGCCGCGTCCGCCTTGTAGAAGCGGTCGAAGACCCGCTCCCGGGCCCGCGGTGGCAGCCCGGGCCCGTGGTCGGCGACCGTGAGGGTCACCCATTCCCCGTCCGCCGCGCCGTCCGTGGCGAGGGTCACGATCACCGGCGGGGCCCCGTGCCGCAGCGCGTTGCCGACCAGGTTGGCGACGATCACGTCGACGCGACGCCGGTCGACCACCGCCCGCACGCCCTCGTCGAGGCGCGTGTGCACCCGGTCCGTCCAGCCGCGCAGGGCCAGCGTGGCCCGTACGGTCTCGGCGAGGTCGGTCTCGGCCGCGTTCAGGTGCGCGGCCTTCGCGTCGAAGCGGGAGATCTCCATCAGGTCCTCGACCAGCCGGGACAGCCGGGCCGTCTCCGCGCCGACGGTGCGGGCCGCCCGCGCCACGTCCGGGGGAAGCTGGTCGGCGTCCTCCTCCAGGACCGTCGCCACCATCGTCATGGCCGCGAGCGGGGTCCGCAGTTCGTGCGAGACGTCCGCCACGAAGCGGCGCGCCTTGGCCTCCTGCTCGCGCAGTTCCGCGTCCGACGCCTGGAGCGCGTCGGCGGTCTCGTTGAAGGTGCGGGCCAGGTCGGCGAGTTCGTCGTGCCCCCGAACGGCGACCCGGCTCCCCAGGTCGCCCGCCGCCAGCCCACGGGTGGCCCGGCCGAGCTTGCGCACCGGGCGCAGGACCGTGCCCGCGGCCAGCAGCGCCAGCAGCGCGGCCAGCACCACCACCGGCACGATGCCCGCCCGCACCGAGTCCAGCAGCGCGGCCGTGTCGTCCCGCTCGGCCCGCAGGTCGGCGACGGCGAAGACCTCAAGCCCCGAGGTACGGCGGTCGCCGTCGGCGTACCGCACGGGCATGCCGACAACCAGGTACGGTTCGCCGCGCCAGACCACGCGCTGGAACTGGGCCTGCTCACCGGCGCGCACGGCGGCCCGCAGCTCGGCGGTGATCCGGCCGGCCGTCTCGGCGCGCGCGTCGGAGACGGCGACCAGGTCCTGGTAGCGGGCGACCACGGGCCGGGAGCCGATGCCCTCCGAGACCCGGGCCGCGAACCGGGACAGCGACCGCTGGTCGGGCGGTACGTCGAAGTCGGCGGCGACGGCGCTGGCCCGCTCGCGGAGGTCGCTCACGGCCGCGCTCTGGGCCCGCTGCAACACGGCGGTGCGCGCGTCCCGGTAGGCGAGGGCGGTCGCGGTCGCCGCGCTGATGAGCGTGGCCAGGACAAACGTGACGACGAGCCGGGTACGCAACCCGCCGACGAGCCGACGGGAGCGCCCCTTCACTCCCCCACCCCTCACCCGTCTCACCACCCGCCTCACAGCACGCCACCCACCGGCGCCCCGACACCCCAAGCCCGCGCCCCGACGGCAGCCCGAATCCCGACGACAGCCCGGCACCCGGCGGCAGCCCGAATCCCGACAGCAGCCCGCGGCCCGCCGACAGCCCCGTTCACAGCGGCCCGAAGCGGTAGCCGAAGCCGCGCACCGTCTGGATGTACCGCGGCTTGGCCGGCACGTCCTCCAGCTTGGCCCGCAGCCGTCCGACCGCGGCGTCCACCAGCCGGGAGTCGCCCAGGAACGTGTGGTCCCAGACCGACTCCAGGAGTTGTTCCCGGCTGAACACCCGGCAGGGGGAGGCCGACAACTCCAGGAGCAGCCGCAGCTCGGTGGGGGGCAGCGCGAGCCGCACCCCGTGTTTGGTGACGGTCAGGCCGGCGCGGTCGATCACCAGCCCCGCGAGGTCGGTGCCCGCCTGCCGCACCGCCCCGGACGGCTCCGCGCGCCGCAGCGCGGCCCGGATGCGGGCCTCCAGGACGGGCGCGGTGACCGGCTTGACCACGTAGTCGTCGGCGCCCGCCTCCAGGCCGGCCACGATGTCCTGGTCGTCGCCGCGCGCGGTCAGCATGATGACCGGCAGCACGGCGGTCCTGGCGCGGATGCGGCGGCACACCTCGAAGCCGTCCAGGCCCGGCAGCATCAGGTCGAGCACGGCCAACTCGATCCGCCCGCCGCCCGGGCCGTCCAGCAGGGCGAGGGCCTCCTCACCGGTGGCGGCCACGTCGACGTCGTACCCGTGCCGGCGCAGCACGAGCTCCATTCCGTCCCGTACGGACGCGTCGTCCTCGATGAGCAGCACGTGCGGCATGCGGATGATTATGAGCGTGCGAGGGGCCGGTCCGCCGCCCCGGACGGCGGCGGATGTGCAGGTCGGGGGCATTGTTACGTTCTCATCATGTGGCCATGGAACGGCCATCACGTGCCCTGCCGAGGGTTACGGCCATGAGTTCCCCAACGATCTCCCCGAGCCCGACCCGACTGCGGCTGGCCGCGCTCGTCGCGGCCCCCGTGCTCGCCCTCTCGGTGGCGTGCGGCGGCGACGACTCCGGCGGCGCGCGGTCGAGCGACGACATCGCCTCGGTGCCGCAGGCCCCGTCGGCCTCGCAGTCCACACCGGAGACGCGGGGCACGCGCGCCCCGGACAGCCGGACCGCCGGCAAGAGCGCCTTCTACGACGCGCAGTTGGCGTACGTCCAGTGCATGCGCGCCAAGGGCGGCTATCCGGACTTCCCCGACCCCAAGCTCAGCGGCTACCTCGACTGGAAGAAGGTCAACGCGATCGGCTCCCAACCCGGCCGCAACGAGGGCATCAAGGGCGGCAAGAACGGCGTCTGCGTCCCCGAACTCCGGAAGACCATGACGGCCGAGCCCAAGCGCGACCAGCAGAAGGACTACGAGTCGATGCTCGCGCACGCCAAGTGCATGCGGGACAACGGCGTCTCCCGGTTCACCAACCCGACCATGAGTGGCGGCAACGCCCAGCCCGGCGGCGACCCGAACCCCGGCTCCCCGGTCATCGACATCGAGTCGCCGGCGTACGAACAGGCCCGCGAGGCGTGTAAGGGCAAGCTGCTCGAGGGCCTGGACGGCATGCAGTGAGGCGCGGCACCGCGATCCGCGCGTGCGGCGCGGTGGCCGTCGTCGCCGCCGCGGCCGGGGGCGCCTGGTTCCTCGGCGACGGGGGTGACGCCGACGCCCCGGGGCGCGGCGGCGACCTGCCGCCCGCCACCGCCACCGTCGTGCGCACCGACCTCGTGCGGGCCAAGACCGTCGACGGCACGCTCGACTTCGCCCAGCGCCGCCCCGTCAAGTCCGCCGTCGACGGCACCGTGACGGTGGCCGCCGTCCAGGGCGCGTCACTGTCCCAGGGCCAGGCGCTGTACGAGCTGGACGACAAGCCGGTCACGCTGCTGTACGGGCCGGCCCCGATGTTCCGTGAGATGAGGGTCGGCGACCGGGGCACCGACGTGCTGCAACTGGAGCGCAACCTCCGCGACTTGGGGTTCGGCGCCGGCCTGTACATCGATCCGCGGTACGACGAGGACACCGAGGCCGCCGTCAAGCGGTGGCAGAAGTCCCTGAACCGCGCCCCCACCGGCCGGGTCGGCCGGGGCGACGTCGTCTTCCAGCCCGGCCGGGTCAAGGTGGTCGCGGCCGACGCGGCACTCGCCGACCAGGTCGGCCCGGGCGACCCGGTCCTCACGGTCGCCTCCACCAGACCCGTCGTACGGGCCGAGTTGGAGCTGGGCGACGGCGCTCTCACCGCCCGCGACACCAAGGTCGAGGTCACCCTGCCGAGCGGCAGGACCGTGCCCGGCCGGGTCGCCGGGACGGTGCGCCCCGAGACCTCCGCCGCCGAGGGCGACGCGGCCGAGGAGGGCATCACGGTCGAGGTGGTCCTGGACGGTGGTTCGGCGGTCGCGTCGGGCGAGGACACCAGGGCGTCGGCGAGCGTGAGATTCGTCAGCGAGGCTCACGAGGACGTCCTCGCCGTCCCCGTAGAGGCCGTCATCGCCCTGCGCGGCGCGGACGGCGGCTACGGACTCCAGGTCGTACGGGACGACACCAGCACCGTGGTGCGGGTGGAGACGGGCATGACGGCCGACGGGCAGATCGAGGTCAGCGGCCCGGACGTGCGCGAGGGCATGCGGGTCGGAGTGGCGAAGCCATGACGCCGGTGATCGAACTGCGCGACGCCAGCAAGGCGTACCCCGGCGGCGTGCACGCGCTGCGCGGCGTGAACCTCACCGTCGACGCGGGCGAGCTGCTGGCCGTCGTCGGCCCGTCCGGCTCCGGCAAGTCCACGTTGCTGCACGTCATCGGCACGCTCGACCGGCCCACCTCGGGCACCGTGCGGGTCGCCGGCTACGACGTGGCCACGCTCTCCGACTCCCGGCTCGCCGCGCTGCGCGCCCGCTACATCGGCTTCGTCTTCCAGCACTTCCACCTGTCGGCGGGGCGCGACGCGGTGGCCAACGTCGCCGACGGGCTGCTGTACGCGGGCGTACCACTACGGGAACGGCGCGCGCGGGCGCGCGAAGCGCTGGCCAGGGTGCGCCTCGACCACCGCTTCGAGCACCGGCCGCACGAGCTGTCGGGCGGCGAGAAGCAGCGCGTGGCCATCGCCCGCGCCCTGGTCGGCGAGCCCCGGCTGGTGCTGGCCGACGAGCCGACCGGGGCGCTCGACACGGCGTCCGGCGAGGTCGTCATGGACGTGCTGCGCGAGCTGAACGCGGCCGGCACCACCATCTGCGTCATCACCCACGACAACGAGATCGCGCACGCCCTGCCGCGCCGGGTGCGCTGCCGGGACGGCGAGATCGTCGCGGACTCGCGCACCCCGGCGGAAGGGGCCCGGCCATGACGAGGGACCTCAAGCCCGCCCGGCTGGCCCCACGGGACATCCTCCGCGTCGGCGCGGTCGGCCTGCGCGCGCGCCGCGCGCGGGTGGTGCTCTCGGCGCTCGGCATCGCCATCGGCATCGCGACCATGGTCGCGGTCGTCGGCCTCGCCGAGTCGAGCCGCGCCGACCTGATGGCCCAGCTCGACCGGCTCGGCACCAACCTGCTCACGGCCGAGGCCGGCGACGACGTCACCGGGCGGGAGGTGAAGCTGCCGAAGAACGCGGTGGCGATGGTCGAGCGCATCGGCCCGGTGCGGCACGCCACGGCGACCGCCAACGTCGACGCGCGCGTACGCCGCAGCGACGTGGTCCCCCAGGAGCGCACCGCCGGCGTCACCACCCAGGCGGCCCGCCTCGACCTGCTGACCACCCTGGGCGGCGAGGTCGCCCGGGGCACCTGGCTGACCCCGGCCGGCGAGCGCCTGCCGACGACGGTGCTCGGCGCGGTGGCGGCGGAGCGGCTGGGCATCACCCGCACCGGTGAGGCGATCATGATGAACGAGACGCGCGTGGTCGTCGTCGGCATCCTCAAGCCGATCGAACTGGTCCCCACGCTGGACCGGGTGGCCATGGTCGGATTCCCCGCCGCCGAACGCCACTTCGGCTTCGACGGACACCCCAGCACCGTCTTCGAGCGCTCCACGGACGCCTCGGTCGAGGACGTACGGGCGGTCCTGGCCCGCACCGTCAACCCCGGCGACGAGTCGGTCGTCAAGGTCTCCCGCCCCTCGGACGCGCTGGCCGCCAGGGCCGCCACGAACGAGGGCCTGACCCACCTGATGCTGGGCCTGGGCGCGGTGGCCCTGCTGGTCGGTGGGGTCGGGGTGGCCAACACCATGGTCATCTCGGTCCTGGAACGCCGCCAGGAGATCGGCCTGCGCCGCTCGCTGGGCGCCACGCGCAACGCGATCCGACTCCAGTTCCTGACCGAGTCCCTGCTGCTTTCGGCGCTCGGCGGCGGCACGGGAGCGCTGCTCGGCGCGGCGGCCACGCACGGCTTCGCGCGGTCCCGGGGCTGGGCGACGGTCGTCCCGCCCTGGTCCCTGGCGGGCGGCCTGGCCGCCACGCTGGCGATCGGCGTGGTCGCGGGCCTGTACCCGGCGATCCGCGCCTCCCGTCTGCATCCGACGGTGGCGCTGAACTCGGCGTGAGACCAGGGGAAAACCAGAAGATCCCGTCCGATCGCATCGGACGGGATCTTGGGAACTCCACTGAAGGGTTCTTTTGTGGAGCTAAGGAGAATTGAACTCCTGACCTCCTGCATGCCATGCAGGCGCTCTACCAACTGAGCTATAGCCCCAAAGTGTTTCCCGCTTCGGTTTCCCTCGGCGGCATCGCCTACATTACACGGACCGGCTGGGCTTTCGCCAAATCGGTTCTCCGGGCGGCTGCCGCGGCTACGCCGTGGCGAACGAGTAGAACCGCTTCAGGGTGCAGTGCTCGTCCAGCAGACGCCCGTAGATCGGCTCGCCCTCAAGCTCGCGGTACGTCTCGATGGGGTCGCCTTTTATGATCAGCGCCCGCGCACACTCGACGCACCAGTACTGATAGTCGGCGTTGAGCGGTTCCATGTCACGGACGATCGGCGTCCCGCTGCCACACCAGTCGCATTTCCGGCTGTGCGCACCCATCAATCAGCTCCAGCTATGACCGCAGGACGTGCACACATAGGAGATCCCGCCGTTGTCACCCAGCACCTGCGCCACGTGCGCCGAGCCGCAGGCCGGACACTGCAACACCGTGACGTCCCTCGTCGACCGCGGCCCGTCGGGCATCGCACCACAGGGACCGACGGGGTACGTAACGCGCGGTGCGTACTCCAGCAGCCAGTCATATCCCTGTGCTTCGGCGATCTCCAGCAGGTCGTTGACCTCCTCCAGGACGCTGGTCGGCATCGCACCGCCCCTCCCATCGGCACCGTCCCCTCGCGGCGATCTCGATTCTGTCATGCGAAGGCGTGCGGGTCAGCGCCTGGTCACAGCGCGATCTTCGCCGCACCCGCGCCCAGCCCCCGCGAACCGATTCCCCCCGCCGCCCACCTGACGCCCCGCCACCCCCCGGGCACCACCCCGCCCTTGCCCCCACGCCGAGCCCCAAGCCCACCCCCACCGACGAGCCCGAGCCCCCCACCACGCCCCCGAGCCCACCCCCACCAGCCAAGCCACCCGCCCGACCGCGCCGACGCCCCCATCCCCCGCCACAACAAAGCCGAGCACTCGCACCGACGAAGCCGCGCACCCCGACAACGAACCCACCCGACCCGCTACCCCGCAACCGAGCACTCCGCGCCGGCGAAGCCGCGCACCCTCACCCCCGCGCCGGCGCAACCGCGCACCCCCCGCCCCGCGCCGGCGAAGCCGCGCACCCGCGATGGCGAAGCCGAGCCCCCGGCTCCCCCACTCCGAGGAGGGCGCCCCGTGGGGGCCGCGGGTGGCGAAGCCCCCGCCCCGCGAGGCGAAGCCGAGCAGAAACGACGAAGGCGACCCGGTCCGCGCTTTCCGCGGACATGGGTCGCCTATCGCCTTCGTGGAGCTAAGGAGAATTGAACTCCTGACCTCCTGCATGCCATGCAGGCGCTCTACCAACTGAGCTATAGCCCCGCTGTTCCGTCTCGGAGGTGAACCCATCGGGTGGGGCTCACTTCCGTGCCGTGAACGAGTAGAACTCTAACCCGTGACCTGGCCGAATGTGAAATCCGGGGGCGGCGGTGGGGCTGGGCCGCGCTGGTCGGGGCCTGGGCTCAGTCGTCGTCGCCGAGGACGGGTTCGGGCAGGGTGCCCGCGTTGTGCTCCAGGAGGCGCCAGCCGCGCGCGCCCTCGCCGAGCACGGACCAGCAGCAGTTGGTGAGGCCGCCGAGGGACTCCCAGGTGTGCGGGTCCAGGCCGATGAGCCGGCCGATGGTGGTGCGGATGGTGCCGCCGTGGCTGACGACGACGAGGGTCCCGTCGTCGGGCAGCTTGTCGGCCATGGCCAACACGAACGGCGCGGCCCGGTCGGCCACCTCCGTCTCCAGCTCCCCGCCACCGCGCCGGACCGGTTCGCCGCGCTTCCACGCGGTGTACTGGTCGCCGAAGCGGGCCATGATCTCGTCGTGCGTGAGGCCCTGCCACTGGCCGGCGTACGTCTCGCGCAGCGCCGGGTCGTGGGTGACGTCGAGGCCGGTGAGGGCGGCCAGCTCGGCGGCGGTGGCGGCGGCCCGGCGCAGGTCGGAGGCGATGATCGCGTCCGGGTTGAGCGCCGCCAGGAGTCGGGCGGCGCGGCGGGCCTGGGCCACGCCGGTCTCGGTCAGCTCGATGTCCGTGGAGCCCTGGAAGCGGCGTTCGAGGTTCCACGCGGTCTGGCCGTGCCGCCACAGGACGATGCGGCGGCCACGGCCGCGCTCAGTGCCGGTCAGCGGAGCTCACCGTCCAGGTCGCCCTCGCCCTCGTCCGCCGCGGCCTGCGCCTTGGCGTGCTCGGCGCCCTTGCCCTGGGTGGCGACGGCGTCCGCGGGCAGTTCGAGCTGGGGGCAGTCCTTCCACAGCCGCTCGAGGGCGTAGAAGACGCGCTCCTCGCTGTGCTGGACGTGCACCACGATGTCGACGTAGTCGAGCAGCACCCAGCGGGCGTCGCGGTCGCCCTCGCGGCGCACCGGCTTGGCGTCGAGCTCCTTGCTCAGCCGCTCCTCGATCTCGTCGACGATCGACTTGACCTGGCGGTCGTTGGGGGCCGAGGCGAGCAGGAAGGCGTCGGTGATGGCGAGCACGTCGCTGACGTCGTAGGCGATGATGTCGTGCGCGAGCTTGTCGGCCGCGGCCTGAGCGGCGGTCTTGATGAGCTCGGTGGAGCGGTCCGTGGCGGTCACAAGCAGGGCTTTCCGGTTGGTGGTAACCCCCGTGGTAGGACCGGGGGCGCGTGCCTCAAGGGTCTCACGCCGCACCGACACTTCCGCCAGCCCTTTACGCACCACGGCCCGGGCCCCGGCGCACCGCCGGGGCCCGGGCTCGGCTCTGGCCCGGTCCCGGGCCGTGGCGCCCCTCAGCCCTGCTGGCCCTTGAAGTCGCGGCCGAGGACGACCGTGACGTCGGCGTTGGCCGCGCCCTTGCCCTGGCGCACCGCGCTCTCCGGCAGCCCGAGCGTCGCGGCCACCTCCTTGGCCTGGCCGGCTTGTGCGGCGTCCGCGTAGCTGACGCGCGAGGTGGGCTCGGCGGGCCCTGTGCCGCCGCCGAGGACCGTGAAGCCGCCGTTGACCAGGGCGACCTGTGCCGCGCTCGCCTTCTGGTCGTCGCCCGTCGCGTCGCGCACGCTCACCCGTGCGGGGCTGTCGGCCGCGTCGTCCGGCTTCTTGACCGAGCCGCCGAGCACGTCCTTGACCACGTTCTCGGTGGCCTCCTCGCTGAGCGTGCCGTCGCTCTGCACGGCGAGCAGGTCGGTGGCGTACGAGCCGTCCTGGGCCCGCTGGGCGAGCCCGGCCAGCGAGGCGCCCAGTTGCTTCTCGGACAGCGAGGGGTCGGGGATCTGGGAGAGCTGCTCGACGGTGGTGGTGGCCTTCCCCGGGTCGGTGGAGACCTTCTTCAACACGGCCTCCATCACCTGACCGAACCGGGCGAGCTGCTTGGCCTGGTCCTCGCCCGGCTCCTGGTGGGTGGCGTACGCGACGGCGCCCTGGCCGCCGAGCTGCACGTCCTTACCGGGCCTGACCAGCGGGTCGTCGCCCTTCCTGGCGGCCGGAACGGTGACGTCGGCGTCGAGCGTGATCCCACCCACCAGCTCGACCAGGTTCTCCAGATAGGGCGTGTCCAGGCGCCAGGTGCCCTGGATCTCGGAGCCGAGCAGCGTGCTCAGGGCGTCCCTGGTGCCGCCCGCCCCCTCGTCCTCCACGGCGTTGCCGAGGGTGGTGGTGCCGTTCTCGCCGGCGACGGCGAGCGCGTTGGGCAGCAGGACGGTGCTGCCCTTCCTGGTCGTCTCGTTGTCCACCAGCAGCGCGCTGGAGCTGCCGCCGCCCTTGGTCTCGCGCAGGTGCACGACGATCACCTGGCGCTGCTGCGGGCCGCCCGCGGCGGCCTCGTCGTCCCCGCCGCTGGAGACGCCCGGCAGCTTGTCGGCGTACCAGAGGTAGCCCACGCCGCAGCCGGCGACGAGGGCGAGCGCGGCGATGAGACCGATCAGGCGGGTGCGCAGTTGCCGCTTGCGCCCGTCGCGCCGCTCCGAGCGGGTTTCGGCGAACTTCAGCCAGTCGATGACGTCTTCCGACTCCTCGTCCGGCTCCTCGATGAACGAGAACTGCTCGGTCCGGTAGTCGTCGTCCGCCCCGTCAGCGCCTTCCCGCCCCGGCGCGCTGCCGGCGGGCGCGGGCGGTGCCTGCCGCGCCTCGGCCTGCCGCGGCAGCCACGCGCCGTCGGCGGCCTGCCCGGCCTGGGCTCGCTCGGCCTGGGCTGGTCCCTGGTCGGCCCGGCCCTGGTCGGGTCGGGCCTGGTCGGGTCGGGCCTGGTCGGGCTGGCCCTGGCGTGGCACCCGGCGGTGGGTGGCCGTCTGGGGCGCGGGCCGGCCGTACGCGTCGTAGCCGTAGCCGTCCTGCGAGGGTGCCTGGGTCGCCTGGGGCGGCGCGTGCGAGGCCGTCGGCGCCGCGTGGCCGTGCCGGCCGGTCGGGTAGGGCTGGCCGGCCTCGGGCGACCGCGAGCCGTCGGGGCCCTGGCCCGGGTACGGCTGCGGCGCGCCGTAGGCGTCCGGGAACCCGTGCTGGCCCTGCGGGGCCTGGCCCTGCCCCGGGTACCGCTGGTGCTGGCCGCCGCCGTACGGGTCGTAGGACGCCGGCTGCCCCACGCCGGGCTGCTGCTGTCCGTACGCGTCACCGTGCGCCTGGCCGTGGCCCTGACCGTGGCGTGGGCCCTGGCCGGGCCCCTGTGTGCCGGGGCCGCCGTACGGGTCGTAGCCCTCGCCCTGCCCCTGCGGGTAGCCCTGCTGGTAACCCTGTTGTTGGCCCTGCGCCGGGTAGCCGGCCTGGCCGGGCTGGTGGGGCTGGTCGGGCTGCTGGTAGGCGTCGTAGCCGTAGCCCTGGGGTTGCTGCGGGTAGCCGCCCTGCTGGCCGTCGGCCTGCGAGTAGTCGCCCTGCTGGTAGCCGCCCTGCGGGTAACCACCGTCGGCGGGGTAGGAGGGCTGGTAGGGCGCCTGGTAGGAGGCGTCGGATGGGTACCCGGCGCCGGTGCCGTACGGGTCGCCCGGGGGGTGGGGGTCGTACGGTTGGTCCCCGGGCCAGTCGTCGGGAGGAGGCGGGTCCTGTCGGTCGTTCACCGGTGCCCCTTCAGCCGTCGTCGCGGTACAGCTCGCGCTTGTCGATGTAGCGCACCACGCCGTCGGGCACCAGGTACCAGACCGGATCGCCCTGCGCGACGCGTGCTCGGCAGTCCGTCGAGGAGATCGCCAGCGCCGGGACCTCGATCAGCGAGACGCCGCCCTCGGGCAGGCCCGCGTCCGTCAGTATGTGCCCCGGCCTGGTCACCCCGATGAAGTGCGCGAGCGAGAACAGGTCCGCCGCGTCGTGCCAGGTCAGGATCTGCGACAGGGCGTCGGCACCGGTGATGAAGAACAGGTCCGCGTCCGCGTTCTCGGCCCGCAGGTCGCGCAGGGTGTCCGCGGTGTACGTCTTGCCGCCGCGGTCGATGTCGATCCGGCTGACGGAGAACTGCGGGTTGGACGCGGTGGCGATCACCGTCATCAGGTAGCGGTCCTCGGCCGGGGACACCGTCTTGTGGCTCTTCTGCCACGGCTGTCCGGTCGGCACGAACACCACCTCGTCCAGGTGGAACTGCGCGGCCACCTCGCTGGCGGCGACCAGGTGTCCGTGGTGGATCGGGTCGAAGGTCCCGCCCATCACGCCGAGTCGCCGCTTCACGGACGCTGTCTGTTCTCCCATGCGTGCAGACCCTACTAAGCGCGCTCGTACCCCGGCGCCGAGGTCAGCGGTCCCGGTTGAAGCGCGTAGTGATCCACAGCAGCAGGAGCAGGACGAACAGGGCTCCGCCACCGGTCAGGTAGGGGTTGAGGCTGTCGTGCTTGCCACTGTGCTCGCCGCCGCCCTCGGAGGCGAGCGTGGCCAGGGTCGCGTGTGCGGTGTGGAATGCGGTCATCGTCAGCAGGACCTATCCGGGGGCGGTCCCCAGGCCACGCGGCTCGGGGAGGGTCGGGCAGAAGACTTCCGGCACATCGTATGCGGCGACCTCACGCAACCTCACGCCGACTCCGCACGTCTTGTCGACTGGCAGGCCCGGGGCGGGGTCCGACGGGGGCTCAGTCCTGCCCGCCCTGTCCCCGGTAGCCGCGCAGCAGGAACCAGGCGAGGAGGACGGCGCCCACCACCCCGACGACGATCACCGTGCGCAGGACGGGCCCCGCGCCGCCGCCGTGCGAGCCACGGCCGCCGGGGGTCGCGGTGGGGGTGGGGACGGCGAGGACGACGTCGTGCAGGCCAGTGAGGTAGTGCATCACTCCACGGTAGCCACGTCATCCGCACGTCCTAGGGTGGGGTGGGGCCAAGGGGCGTCAGGGGCCACGACCGGCAGTCACACGAGGGGGCACGATGAGCGACAGCAACACTCACGGGCACGAGCACGTACCGAGCCGCGAGCGCAGGCGATTCCCCGGGATCTCCTCCCGCGCCTACGAGCACCCCGCCGACCGGTCCGCGCTGGTGGCGCTGCGGAAGTTGAGCGGGTTCGACACCGTCTTCAAGACACTCAGCGGCCTGCTCCCCGAGCGCAGCCTGCGCCTGCTGTTCCTGTCCGACTCGGTGCGGGTGAGCGACCGCCAGTTCGCGCACCTCAACGACATGCTGCGGGACGCCTGTTACCTGCTGGACCTGGAGCGGGTCCCGCTGATGTACGTCCAGCAGGATCCGAACCCGAACGCCATGTGCATCGGGCTCGACGAGCCGATCATCGTGCTGACCACCGGCCTGGTAGAACTCCTCGACGAGGAGGAGATGCGGGCGGTCATCGGCCACGAGGTGGGGCACGCCCTGTCGGGGCACGCCGTGTACCGCACGATCCTGCTGTTCCTCACCAACTTCGCGACGAAGGTCGCCTGGATCCCGCTCGGCAACATCGCGGTGATGGCGATCGTGACGGCGCTGCGCGAGTGGTTCCGCAAGTCGGAGCTGTCGGCGGACCGGGCCGGGCTGCTCGTCGGCCAGGACCTCAGGGCGTCGATGCGCGGCCTGATGAAGCTGGCGGGCGGCAACCACCTGCACGAGATGAACGTGGACGCGTTCCTGGAGCAGGCCGAGGAGTACGAGGCCAGCGGCGACCTGCGCGACTCCGTGCTGAAGATCCTCAACGTGCTGCCCCGCACCCACCCGTTCGCCACCGTGCGGGCGGCCGAGCTGAAGAAGTGGGCGGCCAGCCGCGACTACCAGCGGATCATGGACGGCCACTACCCGCGTCGGGACGAGGACAAGGACACCTCGGTCAGCGAGTCGTTCAGGGAGTCGGCGAGCCACTACGCGGACACCGTGCGCAGCAGCAAGGACCCGCTGATGGGCCTGGTCCGGGACATCGCGGGCGGCGCCGGCGACCTCGGCGGCAAGCTGCGCGACAGGTTCACCGGCGGCGGCCGGGGCGGCGGCTCCGACGCCGGCGGCCCGGCCGGCGGCGAGGGACCCACCGGCGGCAGCGGCCCGACCGGCGACGGCCCGGCGGGCGGCAGCGGCCCGGCGGGCGACGGAAACGGCGACGGCCCCACGGGCGACGGCGGCCCCGGCCCGACGGGCGGCGACGCGACCCGCTAGGCGCCGTCGCGAGCGCGCGGCCCCGGCGGGCCCGCGCCGGGGCTCCACGGGCCCCGCGACGGCCCGCCCGGGACCCCGCACGGGCCTCCGCCGAACCAGCGCCGGGCTAGCGGCGGCCCGTGCCAGACGGCTGGGCGTCCGGCGCCAGCACGCCGCACAGCGAGTCGGTGGGGCGCCCGGTCGCGTACGGGTTCGTACCGGCCGAGGCGTCCGCTGGCGCGCGCTGCCCGGCGAAGAGCGGCTGGAGGTAGGTCGCGGCGTCCGTCGCGCACGCCTGCGGCCCGGCCTGTAGGGCGCTCTCCACGACCTCCACGTGGTGGTCGCGCAGGTCCTCCCGGTCGAAGCGGAGCCGGGCCTCGCGCCGCACCGTGAACAGCGAGTGCGGCCCGGTGCCCGGCACGGTGACCGGCTCTGCCAGGCCCCGGCCGTCCCCGGTGCCGGCCGCGCCGGTGGCCGGGGAGTCCGTGCGCGGGGCGTGCGCCGCGGCGCGGCGTACGGCGTACACGTACGTGTGGTCGGCGACGACCTCCAGGGCCGTGGAGTTCACCTCGGTCACCCGCATGCTCCCCCGCACCCGCACCGGCTCCTTGGCCAGCGAGACGCGCTCCGGGTCGAAGCGCATCACCCAGCCGGTGGCCGCGTGCCGCCCGTCGTCGGCGGGGCGGGACAGGCTCTCGTCGAACTGGCCGAGCTGGTCCGGGTCGATCAGCATCCGGACCGCGCGGGCGTCGCCGCCGGCCAGCGTGTCCGCGTCGAGCGCGGAGTGCACCAGGAACTCCTTGGCCGTGCCGAGCGCCTCCCGCACCTGGTCGTCGGAGAAGTGCGCGGTGCGCTCCACCGCGGGCAGCGTGATGCCCTCGGCCCCGATGCGGAACTTCCGCGCCGGGCTGCTCGCGTACAGGTCGGCCGCGGCGCCGCCGGGCACCTCGCCGCGCGGGGTGAGCGGCACCAGCGTGCTGCGCAGCGGCTCGGCGGCGCGCGTCGTGGGCTTCTGGTACGGGCGTTGGATGCCCATGTAGACGGCGGTGGCGAAGGCGACGGCGATGAGCAGGACCAGGATGACGGCCTGCTGCGGCGAGCCGCGCTCGCGCCGGCGGGGGCCGCCCCGGCTGCGCACGGCCGGCGTGTGGTCGCCGATGCGCTCCTGGGCGGAGAACTCTTGCAGGGGGGCGGCGCGGACGAACGATTCGTCGAAGACGACGGAGCGGTACTCGTCGTCACCGCCTCCCGGGGCGCTCTCAGGTGTCCCCTCGGGAGGGTCTCCAGGCCCGGTCATATCACCAGAGTAGGCCGGCGGGGCGGTGGATAAACGTCCCGCGGCCATGACAAGTTCGGACGGAAGCGCACGCGGTCACGGGAGTCGGGGTGCGACGGCGGCCGGTGGCGGAGTGGGGTGGGCGGATTCGACGGCGTCGGCGGAGGCGGTGGGTCCGGGAGAGGCGATCGGCGGGTTCGGGAGGGCGGGTGCGTCGCGCGCGTCGCGTACGTCGGGCGGGTCGAGGTCCAGGAGTCGGGTGCCCGAACCCCGCCGCACCGTCTCGGAGTAGGACCCCTCCGACTCGTCGCCGGGCGCGCCCGGCGCGCCGTCCACCTCCGAGCTGGCCGGCGGCGGGCTGGGGTCCTGGCGGTTGCCGCCCCCGGACGCGCCCCGGTAGACGGCGGTGAAGGCCATGGCCACCACCCCGATGCCCATCAGGACGGCCAACACCCAGGCCACCGGGCGCTGCCAGTGCGCGTGGCCGCGGTAGGGGCGGCCCGCGTCGCCGTACTCGCCGTACGGGCCGAACTCCTCGTCCGCGTCGGGGTCACCCGCGTGGCCGTATCCGTACCGGCCGTCGTGGCGCGGGTCGTCGGGGTCGTGGCCGAACTCCCCGTCCGGCCCGTACCCCTCGTCGTAGGGATCGTCGTCGCGGGCGCCGCGGCGTCCGCCGCGGGTCGCCTCGGCCTCCGCGCGCGCCTGGGCGGCGGCCAGCATCCGCTCGACGGCGGAGGGTTCATGGACTTCGGCGGACCGCACGAAGTCCTCGTCGAAGACCACGGAGGCGAACGCGTCCCCCTCGCCCGCCGAGGGCGAGGTCGGACCCAGTTCGGCAGCCCCGTGGTGGTGGTCGTCGGGCTCGTCGCCGTCCGGGAACGGCTTGCCCCCCACGTCGTCCGGCACGCGTCCAGGTTAGCCCTGGGAGGTCGATTTGGGCAGGGCGGACGGAAAGTCCGGGGTATTCCGTCCGGAGCCGTTCGGGTGGCGGCCCGGCCGCGCGACGGCCGCGCCCCCGCCCCCGGGCCGCCGCGGCCCCGGCCCTGGCGCACGGCCGGACCGGGATCCGGAGGCGGTTACCGTACGTGTCCGTCGCCGGTGACGATGTACTTGGTCGAGGTCAGCTCCGGCAGCCCCATCGGCCCACGGGCGTGCAGCTTCTGGGTGGAGATGCCGATCTCGGCGCCGAACCCGAACTGGCTACCGTCGGTGAACCGGGTCGAGGCGTTGACGGCCACCGTCGTGGAATCCACCAACTGCGTGAACCGGCGGGCCGCGGCCTGCGCGGTGGTCACGATCGCCTCGGTGTGCCCGGAGGACCAGCGGCGGATGTGCGCGATCGCGGCGTCGAGCGAGGGCACGACGCCGGCCGCGATGTCGTACGAGAGGTACTCGGTGGCCCAGTCCTCGTCGGTGGCCTCCGTCACGGTGGCCGCGGACCCGGCGCGCTCGGCCGCCGCGCGTACCGCCGCGTCGCCGTGCACCGTCACGCCGGCCTTGGCGAGCGCGTCCAGCGCCCGCGGCAGGAACGCCTCCGCGATGTCCTGGTGCACCAGGAGGGTCTCGGCGGCGTTGCACACGCTGGGCCGCTGGGCCTTGGAGTTCAGCAGGATCTCCACGGCCGTGTCGAGGTCGGCCTCCGCGTCCACGTACACGTGGCAGTTGCCGGTACCGGTCTCGATGACCGGCACCGTGGACTGTTCCACGACGGTGCGGATCAGCGAGGCGCCGCCGCGCGGAATGAGCACGTCCACCAGGCCGCGCGCCCGCATCAACTCGCCGACCGCCTCCCGGCCCTCGCCCGGCACCAACTGCACCACGTCCGCGGGCAGCCCGGCCGAGGCGACGGCGTCGCGCACCACCGCGACGAGCGCGGTGTTGGAGCGGTACGCCGACGACGAGCCGCGCAGCAGCACCGCGTTGCCGGACTTGAGGCACAGCGCGGCGGCGTCCACGGTCACGTTGGGCCGGGCCTCGTAGATGATGCCGACCACCCCGAGCGGCACCCGGACCTGTCGCAGGTCGATGCCGTTCGGCAGGGTGGAGCCGCGCACCACCTCGCCCACCGGGTCGGGCAGCGTCACCACGTCCCGTACGTCGGAGGCGACGGCGGCCACCCGCTGGGGGGTCAGCGTCAGCCGGTCCACGAGGGCGTCGGAGGTGCCGGCCGCGCGGGCCCGCTCCACGTCCTCGGCGTTGGCCTCGATGATCTCGGTGGCCCGGGCGTCCAGCGCGTCGGCGATCGCGAGCAGCGCCGCGTCCTTGGCCGCGCGCGGCAGTGGCGCCAGCGTGGCGGCGGCCTCGCGGGCCCGGTGGGCGGACTGGACGACGGGGGACGGTGCGGATTCGCTGCTGCTCATGCGCGGCAGCCTAGCGGCGCCGCCGCGCGGGCCCCGGGCCATCTCGCCCTACGAAACGCCCGCCCGCCCCGCGCCCGCCCGCCGCCCTCGCCACCCCGGCGACTCCCGCCCGGGCGACTCCCGCCCGGGTCGGCGACGGCTCCCAGGGGCCCGGGGTGGCCTAGTACGGGTGCACGCCCACCGGCGTCGTCGGGGTCAGGCCGTGCCCCTGGGTGATGCGGTGGTGGTACGTCCCACGGTCAATGACCTCAAGCCCGACGATCTCCCAGGGCGGCAGCTTCGCCGTCGAGCGGTGCTCGCCCCACAGGCGCAGCGCGAGCGCCGCCGCGTCGTGCAGGTCGCGGGCCTCCTCCCAGTAGCGGATCTCCGCGTGGTCGCCCGCGTACCGGCTGGTCAGCAGGAAGGGGTGGTCGTGCGCCAGTTGTTCCAGGGCCTGCCGCACCTCGGGCAGCGGGACCACGGGACCGGAGACGCTCAGCGTGATGTGCCACATCCTGGTGGTCTCGCGCTCTCGCGGGGCCTGTCCGTCCGCCGCCGTCGCGCCGGCCTCCGTGGCCTCGCCCGCGTGCTGCTCCCCCGTGTTCACGCTGGTCAGTCTGCGTTCCTCGGTCATCGTCCGACGGGTTGGGGAGGCTCCCCCGCCCCGGGACTGCGCCACTGGGCGCCCTCGTCTCACCGGCGGCCTCCTGTTGCTCGCCGCTCCGCTCGCCCCCGAGCGAAGCCCTGTGGTGCTCGCTGGGAGACCGCCTTCCCCGTGCGGCCCCGTTCAACAAAGTTGACCAGCCCGCGGCGGGTGATGTGGCGGTTTTACGGAAGGTCCTCGGCGAAAGGTGGCTCTTTTGTCGCTTTCCCTTCGGTTCGCTTCGCCTCACAGTGCGCCGGTGACGCCCGTCAGGGGGCCAGCACGACCAGATCGTCGCGGTGCACGACCTCGCGCTCGTACGTCGGGCCCAGCTCGCGCGCCAGGTCCCGGGTCGAGCGGCCGATCAGCTTGGGCATCTCCCGGGCGTCGAAGTTGACGAGACCACGGGCCACCGGGCGGCCCGTGGCGTCCCGCAGCTCGACCGGGTCGCCCGCCGTGAACTCGCCCTCCACGGCGCTGATGCCGGCCGGCAGCAGCGAGGTGCGCCGGTCGACCACGGCCCGCACCGCCCCCTCGTCCAGCACCAGCGCCCCGCGCGGCGCGGAGGCGTGGGCCAGCCACAACAGGCGGCCGGTGGAGCGGCGGCCGGTGCGGTGGAAGAAGGTGCCGGTGGGCCGGCCGAGCAGCGCGTCGGCCGCCCGGCTCGCCGAGGTGAGCACGACCGGCACGCCGGCCGCCGCGGCGATCCGGGCGGCCTCCACCTTGGTCACCATGCCGCCGGTGCCCACGCCGGCCCGGCCCGCGCTGCCGATGGAGACGCCCTCCAGGTCGGCGGGGCCGGCGACCTCCGCGATCCGGGAGGTGCCGGGGGTGCTCGGGTCGCCGTCGTAGAGCCCGTCCACGTCCGAGAGCAGCACGAGCAGGTCGGCGCGGACCAGGTGGGCGACGAGCGCGGCGAGCCGGTCGTTGTCGCCGAACCGGATCTCGTCGGTGGCCACCGTGTCGTTCTCGTTCACCACCGGGATCGCGCCCATGGCCAGGAGCTGGTCCAGGGTCCGGTAGGCGTTCCGGTAGTGGGCGCGGCGGCTGGTGTCGTCGCTGGTCAGCAGCACCTGGCCGACCCGTCGCCCGTACCGCGCGAAGGAGGCGGTGTAGCGGGCCACCAGCAGGCCCTGGCCCACGCTGGCGGCGGCCTGTTGGCGGGCCAGGTCGCGGGGGCGGCGGTCGAGGCCGAGCGGCGCGAGGCCGGCCGCGATGGCGCCGGAGGAGACCAGCACGATCTCGCGGCGCTCGCCGTGCGCGGCGGCCAACACGTCCACCAGCGCGTCCACCCGGTCGGCGTCGAGCCCGCCCGCCGCGGTGGTCAGCGACGAGGAGCCGACCTTGACGACGATCCGGCGCGCGGAGGTCACCTCGTCGCGCGCCTCGCCGCCCGCCGGGCTCGCCCCCGCCTGATCGCCCGCCGACGTGCGCGCGCCCGCTCGCGCCGAGCCGTCCTGGCTTGCCACGGCCGTTGCCACCTGCCCCTCCGTACCGCACTCATCGCTGCCCACGTTCGTGGGCAATGTACGGCAGCGGGCGGTTCGGCCGGGCGGGCGTTCGCCAGCCGGACGGCCCGCGCACCGCCGCCGCGCCGGGCCGCTTCGCTCGACCGGGTGGCGCCGCGCGTACGCCCCGCCCGCGGGATCACGCCCTCGCCCGCGCCGCCGGCCGCCGGCCGGTCACTGGCTGCCGCCGCGCACCAGCTCCCGCTGCGGCTCGGATCCCGCCGGGGCCCGGCTCCCGTCGGACCCGGAGGCACGACCCGGGCGCCGCTTTCGGCCACTCCGCCGTGGGTCCGCGCCGGCCGGCTCCGCCGTCCGTTCGCCGCGCGGGGGCGGGCGTCCTACGGTGAGGGGGCGGCCGGTCTCGGGGCGGGGGCCGGGCGTGGGCCGACGCGCGCGCGGGCGGGTGGCGTGGCTCGATCATCCGTCGAACACCAGGCAATTGCCCTAGTTCGCGGCTCTCGTCCCCGCAGCGGATTGTCACCGGGCCTGGCCACGGCATACCGTCGGTGGTCAAACCGTATCCAGACGCTGTCGCTCAGGTGACGGCGCGTGGAACGGTCGGCCAACGTGTGGCCGTTTTGCTCGTTCCCCTCGTTTCCGTCGCTCTCCTCTGCCAGGAGCCCACCCCGTGCCCTCTGCCGGAATCGCCCCCCGCCGACTCGTCCAGTTGGCGGCACTGCTCGCGATGATGGTGTTCTTCACCACTCAGCTCATCGGCGCCCTGATCCCCAACGTGCCGCTCTTCATCGGCGCGTCCGCGGCGGGGCTCGCCCTCGACCTGTATCTCCAGCACAAGCAGCCGGGTCTGCTGTCGCTGTTGAGCAAGGTCCGCTTCGACGCCACGGTCCGGCAGTTGCTGCGCGACATGCTGATCATGGTCGGGCTGCTCCGGGTCGAAGGCGTCGACCCCACGCACGAGCAGGCGCCGCTCACCGTGGGACTGCTCGTCTTCTACATCGCGCACTTCGCCTGCCAGGCGATCGCGATCCTCATCAAGCGCCGGCGGCTGCTGCCGTTCGTGACCCGCAACATCGACGCGAGCGCCCTGCACCTGACCGCCGCGCCGCCGCGCCTGCTGGCCCGCCAGCCCGCCCGCCGGCTGCTGCGCTTCGCCGTGCCGGCCACCGCCGGCCTGCTCGCCACCGCGGCCACCGAGGACGCCGCCTGGGGCTGGGCCGGCCTCGGCATCGCGCTCGCCCTCTCGCTCGGCAGCGTCGCCTGGCTGAGCACCTGGCTGCTGCCGCGCAAGCGGGCCGTGGGCGAGCAGCAGGCCCTGGAGTGGCTGGACCAGTGGCTGGCCGAGTACCAGCCCACGGTCGGCATGTACTTCTCGGGCGGCACCTCGTCCGCGTACCAGGCGAACATGTGGCTCTCCACGCTCGCCGCGCTCGACGGCAACCCGATCATCGTGCTCCGCGAGCGGTTCATGGTGCAGAAGATCGACGCCACGGACATCCCGATCGTGTGCATCCCCAAGGTCGTCCACCTGATGCGGCTCGAACACAGCACGCTCAAGGTGCTGCTGCACCCGGCGAACTCCGGCAAGACCTCGCAGGTGCTGCGCATCCCCTCGATCAAGCACGCGTTCACCAACCACGGCGAGAGCGACAAGCTCTCCAGTTGCAACCCGTACGCGAAGGCGTACGACGAGGTGTGGGTGGCCGGGCCGGCCGCCCGCGAGCGCTACCAGCTCGCCGACATCGGCGTGGACGACCGGGACGTGGTCGAGGTCGGCCGCCCGCAGCTCGCCCCGATCGCCCCGTACGCCGGCGCCCCCACCGGCGCGTACACGCAGGTGCTGTACGCCCCCACGTGGGAGGGCTGGGACGGCAACCCGGGCAACACCTCGGTCATCCTCGCCGGCGAGAACATCGTCCGCGCGCTGCTGGCCGACCCCGGCGTGCGCCTGCTCTACAAGCCGCACCCGATGACGGGCTCCGTCGACCCGCGCGCGGGCCTGGCCAACGAGCGCATCAAGGCGATGATCGCCGAGGCCAACACCCGCCGCTCCGGCGCGCGGCCGGGCCCGGAGGCGGCGGCCGAGCTGGCGCGGCGCACCGAGGCCCTGCAGAGCGTGACCACGACCTCCTTCCGGCGCGACAGCGACGAACTGGAGCGGATGCTGCTCCAGGGCGCCCCGGACAGCGACCGGGCCGCCGCGGTGGACGCCGCCGTCGCCGCCTGGGAGGACGCCTTCTGGGCCTCGCTGCCGGAGTGGGAGCACCAGGTCATCACCGGCCCGCGACCGGCGATCTTCTCCTGCTTCAACCACGCCGACCTGCTGATCTCCGACGTCTCCAGCGTGGTCTCGGACTACCTGAGCAGCGAGAAGCCGTACGCCGTGGCCAACACCAGCGGGCTGTCCGAGGAGGAGTTCCGGGCCGGGTTCCCGACCGTGCGCGCCGCGGCGATCCTCACCCCGGAGGCGGACGGCGTGCCGGCGCTCCTCGACGCGGTACGCCACCCGGAGCGCGACCCGTACGCCGCCGAGCGCGCCGCGCTCAAGGTGCACCTGCTCGGCCCGTCCGACCCGCCGTCGATCGTGCGCTTCAACCAGGCGGCCCAGGCCCTGTGCGCCGAGGCCGACGCCCGCCGGGCCCGGGTGGCGGCGCGCGCCGCGCAGCCCACGGACGGCGACGCCGCCGCGGCCCTGGCGGCCGACGCGGACGACGGCCTGCCGGCCCTCGACCCGGCGCCGAGCGAGTCCGACGGCGCCAGCAGCGACACCACCGCCGGGGTCTGACCCCGGCCACCCGCCGGCCGGGTCACGGCCCGGCCGGCGGGGGCGCGGCGACCGCGCCGAACACGCGAAAGGCCCTGAGAAGCAGGCTGCTTCTCAGGGCCTTTCGGCTGAGCCGACCGGGAGCGCGCGGCTCCCGCCCGCTCAGAAGGGCTTGAACTGGTCGAACTCCTGGTCCGCCTCGTCCCGGGCCGCGTCGCGGTCCCGGCGGCGCTGAGCGGCCGGCCGGGGGGCCTCAAGACGGTGGTCCTCGCCACGGCGGCCGAGCATCTCCGCGCCCGCGGCCATGGTCGGCTCCCAGTCGAAGACGACGGCGTTCTCGTCCGCGCCGATGGCGACCCCGACGCCGGCCCGGGCGCCCGCCTTCAGCAGCGCGTCCTCCACGCCGAGCCGGTTGAGCCGGTCGGCCAGGTAGCCGACGGCCTCGTCGTTGTTGAAGTCCGTCTGGTGCACCCAGCGCTCCGGCTTCTCGCCGCGCACCCGGAACAGGTCGTCGCCCTCGGCGGTGACCGTGAAGCCGGCGTCGTCCACGGCCTTGGGCCGGATGACGATCCGCGTGGCCTCCTCCTTGGGCTTGGCCGCACGGGCCTCGGCGACGATGCCCGCGAGCGCGAAGGACAGCTCCTTCAGGCCCGTCCGCGAGACCGCGGAGACCTCGTACACCGGGTAGCCGCGGGCCTCCAGGTCGGGCCGGATGATGTCGGCGAGGTCCTTGCCGTCGGGGATGTCGACCTTGTTGAGGACGACGAGCCGCGGCCGGTTCTCCAGGCCGCCGTACGCGGCCAGCTCGGCCTCGATGGTGTCCAGGTCGCTCAGCGGGTCGCGCTCGGACTCCAGCGTGGCCGTGTCCAGCACGTGCACCAGGACCGAGCAGCGCTCCACGTGACGCAGGAACTCGAGGCCCAGGCCGCGGCCCTGGCTCGCGCCCGGGATCAGGCCGGGCACGTCGGCGATCGTGTAGACGGTGGCGCCGGCGGTCACCACGCCGAGGTTGGGCACCAGGGTGGTGAACGGGTAGTCGGCGATCTTGGGCTTGGCGGCCGACAGCACGGAGATCAGGGACGACTTGCCCGCGCTCGGGTAGCCGACCAGCGCCACGTCGGCGACGGTCTTCAGCTCCAGGACCACGTCCCCGGCGTGCCCGGGCTCGCCGAGCAGCGCGAAGCCGGGGGCCTTGCGTCGCGCGGAGGCCAGCGCCGCGTTCCCCAGGCCGCCCCGGCCGCCCTGCGCGGCCACGTACGTGGTGCCCTGGCCGACCAGGTCGGCCAGCACCTCGCCGTTCTTGTCGAGCACGACGGTGCCGTCGGGCACGGGCAGCACGAGGTCGCCGCCGTCCTTGCCGGAGCGGTTGCCGCCCTCGCCGGGCTTGCCGTTGGTGGCCTTGCGGTGCGGCGAGTGGTGGTAGTCGAGCAGCGTCGTGACCGACTGCTCGACGACCAGGATCACGTCACCGCCGCGTCCGCCGTTGCCGCCGTCGGGCCCGCCGAGCGGCTTGAACTTCTCGCGATGCACGGAGGCGCAGCCGTGGCCTCCGTTACCCGCGGCGACATGGAGTTCGACGCGGTCCACGAAGGTGGTCATGGGATGTGCCTCCAGTTACCTGCATACAAAGATGTCTACTGCGTGCTGCCTGGTGGGACAACACGCGAAAGGCGGACCCTCTTCCCGCATCGGGACTCCGTCGGAGTCCGTACGAGAAGGGAGGTCCGCCTCCGCGAAAGAACCGTTACGCGCGGTCCGCCGTGATCAGGGTGATCAGGCGACCGGAACGATGTTCACGACCTTGCGGCCGCGGAAGGTGCCGAACTCCACCGCGCCGGCGTTCAGCGCGAACAGGGTGTCGTCACCGCCGCGCCCGACGCCGGAGCCCGGGTGGAAGTGGGTGCCACGCTGGCGGACCAGGATCTCACCGGCGTTCACGACCTGACCGCCGAAGCGCTTCACGCCGAGCCGCTGAGCGTTGGAGTCGCGACCGTTCCGAGTGGACGATGCGCCCTTCTTGTGTGCCATCTCTCCTCAGTCCCTTACTTCGCGGCCGTCGGGATGCCGGTGACCTTGATCGCCGTGTACTGCTGGCGGTGGCCCTGACGACGCCGGTAGCCGGTCTTGTTCTTGTAGCGAAGAATGTCGATCTTCGCGCCCTTGTGGTGGTCCACGACCTCGGCCTGCACCTTGATCCCGGCCAGCACCCACGGGTCGCTGGTGACCGCGTCGCCGTCGACAACGAGCAGGGTAGAGAGCTCTACCGTGTCGCCAACATTGGCGGTGGAAATCTTGTCAACCTCAACGATGTCGCCGACAGCAACCTTGTGCTGCCGACCACCGCTGCGCACGATGGCGTACACGCGGATCTCGCTCTCTCGCTAGTAAACGGGACCCCTGATGCCAGCCGCTCACATGGGCCGAAGGCTCATGAGATCCGAGTGGACGAGCGGCCTCTACCGAGGAGCCCGAGGGCCCGCGTCGGAAGGGAGTTGCTCAGGGGTTTGGCGTACAGACGCCGACGGTCAAGATTACGGCGTGTCGCGCCGCAGGGTCAAACCGGCCCCGCTGCGACACCGGCCGTACCACGGGCCACACCCACCACAGCGGGCCGCCCCACGCCGCCGCCCGCTCCCCCGCGTGAGCCGACTCGTACGGGATCGCCCGTAAGGGACCACTCGTACGGGACCCGCTGGGCAGGCGCACGGAGCCCCCGACGCGCCGCTCCCCGGGCCCGTGACGGGTCCGGGGAGCGGCGCTCGGTGGGCCTTGCCGCGCGGGGCGGTCAGTCCTCCGTGGTGGCCGACACGGCCGAGGCGGGCGACTGCTCCGCCGCGGCGGTCTTCTTGGTGGCCGTCTTCTTGGCGGTGGCCTTCTTGGTCGCCGCCTTCTTGGCCGGGGCCTTCTTGGCGGCTGCCTTGCTGGCCGTGGCCTTCTTGGCGGCCGTCTTCTTCGCGGTGGCCTTCTTGGCGGCCGTCGGCTCGTCCGCCTCCGGGGCCGCCGCGTCCTCGGCCGCGTCGGACACCGCCGCGTCGGACACCGCCGCCTCGGGCTCCGCCTTCTTGGCCGCCGCCTTCCTGGCCGGGGCCTTCTTGGCGGGCGCCTTCTTCGCGGTGGCCTTCTTGGCCGCGGTCTTCTTGGCCGGCGCCTTCCTGGCGGCCTTCTTCGCCGCCGGGGCCGCCTCCTCCGACGCGGCCTCCTCCTCCGCCGCCTCGACCAGCGCGTCGGGGGCGGCGACCGGCTCCGGCGTACCGGCGGTCACCGGCTCCGCCACGGGCTCGGCCGGCGCCTGGTCCGCGGCGCGGTCCGTGCCGGACGGGCCGACCACGACCACGGCCGCCTCCGCGTCGGCCGGCGACCCGGCCGGCGCGGTGACCTTGCGCGTCACCCGACGGCGAGCGCGCGGCGGCGCGGCCGGCTCGGCGGCCGGGGCGGCCGGCTCCGGGGTCGGCTGTGCGGCCGGCTCCGGGGTCGGCTGTGCGGCCGGCTCCGGGGTCGGCTCGGCGACCGGCTCGGCGGCAGCCGGGGTCGGCTCCGCCGGGGCCGGGGCGACGGCCGGGGCCGGGGCCTCGGCGGTGGCCGGGGCGACCTGCTCCTCCACGCTCACCTCGGCCTGCCGGGGCGAGCCCGCGGGGGCCGACGCCTTGCGGCTGGCGCGCCGGCGACCGCGTCGCGAGGCGGCCGAACCGCGTCCCGACTCGGCGGCGGCCTGCGCCTCGGCGGCGCTGCCGAACCACTCCTCCTCCGCCTCGGCGGCGGCCGGCTCGACGGGCTCCGCCACCGGAGCCGGGACCGGGATCGGGGCGGTCTCGGCCGGCTCGGGCTGGGTCGCCGGGCGCTCGGCCTCGGCCGGCGCGTGGACGTGCTCGTGCTGGTCGGCGCCACCCTTCTTCTTCTTGCCGCGCTTGCCGCCACCCCCGCCACCGGCGGAGGTCGGCTGGTCCATGTGGACCAGGACGCCGCGCCCGTTGCAGTGCACGCACGACTCGGAGAAGGACTCCAGGAGCCCCTGCCCGACGCGCTTGCGGGTCATCTGCACCAGGCCCAGCGAGGTCACCTCGGCCACCTGGTGCTTCGTACGGTCGCGGCCCAGGCACTCCAGGAGGCGACGCAGCACCAGGTCCCGGTTGGACTCCAGGACCATGTCGATGAAGTCGATCACGATGATGCCGCCGAGGTCGCGCAGCCGGAGCTGGCGCACGATCTCCTCGGCCGCCTCCAGGTTGTTCCTGGTGACCGTCTCCTCCAGGTTGCCGCCCTGGCCGGTGAACTTGCCGGTGTTGACGTCGACCACGACCATCGCCTCGGTCCGGTCGATCACCAGCGAGCCGCCGCTGGGCAGCCAGACCTTGCGGTCGAGCGCCTTCATGAGCTGCTCGTCGATGCGGTACGTGGCGAACACGTCCACGTCCGACGTCCACTTCTGGAGCCGGTCGGCGAGGTCGGGCGCGACGTGCGAGACGTACCCGTGGATGGTCTCCCACGCGCCGTCACCGCTGACGATGACCTTGGAGAAGTCCTCGTTGAAGATGTCGCGCACGACGCGGACGGTCATGTCCGGCTCGCCGTAGAGCAGCGTGGGGGCGTGCGAGCTGCCGCCGCTCTTCGCCTTCTGCTGGATCTCCTCCCACTGCGCCTGCAGGCGGGCGACGTCGCGGGTCAGCTCGTCCTCGCTCGCGCCCTCGGCCGCGGTGCGCACGATGACGCCCGCGTCCTCGGGGACGATCTTCTTGAGGATCTGCTTCAGCCGCGCCCGCTCGGTGTCCGGGAGCTTGCGGCTGATGCCGGTCATCGAGCCCTCGGGCACGTACACCAGGTAGCGGCCGGGCAGTGAGACCTGGCTGGTCAGCCGGGCGCCCTTGTGGCCGATCGGGTCCTTGGTGACCTGGACGAGGACGGACTGGCCGGACTTGAGCGCGGTCTCGATGCGGCGCGGGCCGTGGCCCATGCCGAGCGCCTCGAAGTTGACCTCACCGGCGTACAGGACCGCGTTGCGGCCCTTGCCGATGTCGACGAACGCGGCCTCCATCGACGGCAGCACGTTCTGCACCTTGCCCAGGTACACGTTGCCGACGTAGCTGGTGGCCTGCTCCTTGTTCACGAAGTGCTCGACGAGGACGTTGTCCTCCAGCACGCCGATCTGGGTGCGCTCGCCGCTCTGCCGGACGACCATCACGCGCTCGACGGCCTCGCGGCGCGCCAGGAACTCCGCCTCGGTGATGATCGGCACCCGACGCCGGCCCTGCTCGCGGCCCTCGCGGCGGCGCTGCTTCTTGGCCTCAAGGCGCGTGGAGCCCTTGATGGACTGCACCTCGTCGGAGGGCTCGACGTCCTTGGCGCGCCGCTCGCGCGGCTCGCGGATCTTGACGACCGTACGCTCCGGGTCGTCCCCGCCGGTGGCGTCCGCGCCGTCACCGCTGCGCCGGCGCCGACGCCGACGACGCCGGCTGCTGCTGGAGCCGCCGCCCGTCGCGTCGTCCTCGCCGGGCTCGCCGTCCTCGGCGTGCTGCTCCTCGTCGGCGGGCTCGGGCGCGGAAGCCTGCTCCGCGTGCTCGGCCTGCTCGGGCTGGTCGGCTCGCTCACCATCGGCGTGCTCGTCGGCGCCCTCGGCGTCGAGCGCCTCGCCCCGGCGACGGCGGCGGCCACCGCGACGGCGACGGCGCGAGGGGCGGTCGCCGCCCTCGTCCTCGGCCTCCGCGTCGTGCTCCGGCTCGGCGGCGCCGTCGGCGAGCGCATCGTCCGCCTCGTCGGCCGGCTCGGTCGCGGGCTGGCCGGCCTCGCTCGGGGCCTGGGTCTCGGTCACGGCGCGCTCGGCGGCCGGCTCGTCCTCGACGGCCCGGCGCCGGCGGCGACGCCGGCTGCTGGTGGTGGCCCGCTCCGCGGCGGGCTCCTCCTCCTCGTACGCGTCGTCCTGTCGTCCGGCCGCCGCGGCGGCTGCCGCCGCGGTCTCCGGGGTCTGGAACATCGGCTCGGCGAACACCGGCGCCTGGAAGACGGCGGTCGGCGGGCGCACGGCGCGCCGCCGCCCCCGCACCGGCTCCTGGGTCGGGGTGGCGCTGGCGGTCTCGGCGGCCCGCGCCTCGGCCGCGGCCTCCGGGGTGCTCGCGGCGGGTGCGGCCGGCTCGCTGGCGGTCCGCTGGCGGGTGCGCCGCGTCGCGGGCGCGGGCTCCGCCGCGGCCTCCCGCTCGTCGGCGGCCGTCTCCTGCGGCTCGGCGGTGGCCGTCCTGCGCACGGCGCGGCGCCGGGTGCGCGACCTCGGCGCCGGCTCGGCCTCCGCCGCCGGCTCGGCGACGGCCTCGGTGGCGGTCTCGGACCCGGCTTCGGCGGCCGGCTCCGGGGCGGCGGCGTGGTCGGCGGCCACCTCGGCGGCGGGCGTCTCGACGCCCTGCGCGGGGCCGGCCGGGGCGGTGGCCTTACGGGTCGCGCGGCGACGGCTGCGGGCGCGCGGCGCGGACTCCTCGGCGGCCTCGTCAGCGTCGGCGTCGACGGTGGTCGCGGCGGGGGCGACAGCGGCGGGCTCGGGCTGCGCGAGGGTGGCGGCCGGGGCCTGCTCGGCCACCGGCTCCTCCTCTTCCTCGTCCGCGGGCGCCTCGTCGGCGGCGCGCTGCGGGGCGCCGGCCGGTGCGGTGGCCTTGCGGGTCGCGCGGCGGCGGCTGCGGGCGCGCGGCGCGGACTCCTCGGCGGCGGCCTCGTCGGCGCCGGCGGTGGTCGCGGCGGGGGCGGCAGCGGCGACCGGCTCGGGCTGGGCGGCGGCCTCGGTGGCGGCGGGCGCGCCGGCCGGGGCGGTGGCCTTGCGGGTGGCCCGGCGGCGGGTACGGCCGCGCGGGGCGGCCTCCGCGTCGCCGGCCTCACCGGTGTCGGAGGCGGGGGCGTCGGCGGCGGTGGCGCGCGGCTCGTCGGCGGCGCCGGAGGCCGCGATGGCGGCGACGGAGGCGGCGGCCGGGGCGGTCGACGCCAACTCCGTGGACGCCGCGTCATCGCCGCTCAGCGCGGCGGTGCCGGCCTTCGCGACCGGGGGGCCGGCGGGCCGGGAGGCGGCGCGGCGCCGGCGGCGCGGCGGCAGGGTGCCGCTGGGGCTGTCCCCCAGCGGGCCCTCGGCGCCGGGCCGGTCGGCCGATTCGGCCACCTGCTGGGCCTGCGTTGATTCGTGGGGCTCAATTGGTTCGAGCATGCGGGCGGTTCTCCCGTCACGCTCCCGGGCGCCGCGCCTGATTCCGGCCGCGGCACCGCGTGATGTGCGCGGTACCGCCATCCGGGGCGCGGGCGCCGCACGGGAGCTGTTGTCTCGCTCGCCGGGTCCCGTTCTTGGGCACCGGCGAAAGTCTCCTGGTCAGTGCGCCTGCCGCGGCCGGGCGGATGCCCGTGAAGCGGCGGCGCGTCGACGACCATCCCTAGCCGGGACCCTCCGGCGCTCCCCCGCGAGCGGGCGTTGCCCCCGGTACGGCGGTCATTCCGGCGCCGTGGGTGGGGCGGCCTGGACTGCCTCGCGGTCGGGTGCGAGCGGATCGGTCACCGTGTCGGACTCCTCATCGAGCAGCCCCTGCGCCAGCCTGGTCACCGCAGCGGGGACCGGCGGCGCCAGGTCGGCCGTAGCGCGGAGACCGGACAGGACGTCGTCGGGTCGCACGGCAGGTGTCACATGCCGAACAACCAGGCGCAGTATCGCACAGCCACCATTGCCCGGCCTATCGGCCTGACCTGGGAGCGCTTCCAGTCCAACGACCGCTCCACGGGCGTCGAAGCTGCGCAACCCGTTTTTCGTGCGCCGTTGCACCTCCACGGTCTCCGCCGCGAGGAAGGCCGCGACGGCGCGCTCGGCCGCGGCGTGTTCCACCCCGTCGAGCCGTAGCTCCCACACGGACGCCTGGAGCCGGTCGGCCAGTCCCGACGTGGTGGCCTCCACCGCGTCGGTGACGTCGAGGCCGTCCGGGAGCGAGGTGTTGAGCAGCGTCCGGAGCTCGTCCGGGTCGCGTCGCTCGGCGAGCTGGATCTCCAGGTACTCGGCCTCGCTGCCGGTGCCCGTGGGCGCGGCGTTGGCGTACGACACCTTGGGGTGCGGGGTGAAGCCCGCCGAGTACGCCATGGGCACCTCGGCGCGGCGCAGGGCCCGCTCGAAGGCGCGCTGGAAATCACGGTGGCTGGTGAACCGGAGGCGACCGCGCTTGGTGTAGCGCAGTCGGATGCGCTGCACCGCGGGAGCGGGCGGTGGGCCTTCGGGCTGTCGCTTGCCCAGGGTGACGTCTCCTTGCGTAGGGCCGGCCAGGTCGTCAGCCCGCGCGCAGTGGGGGCCGCACCGGCTGTCGCCTGCCCGTGTCGTCCGGTCCAGCGCCCCGCCGCACAGCGGTGGTCGGCGCAGGGACCTTCTCCCTAGGGTACGCGTCGCCCGCGCCCGGAGTGCTCCCCGGGGGTTGGCGGCCCGTCCGGAAGCCCGCTCCGACCTGCCTCGACACCGGGGGCGGGCCCCGCGGGTCAGCGGTCGTCGCTGGTGGCCGGGACGCTCATCAGGTCCACCACGAACAGCAGCGTGTCCGTGCCCTTGATCCCCTCCGACGGCAGGCCCTTGGCGCCGTACGCCTTCTCCGGTGGCACCGCGAGTTGGACGCGGCTACCGGCCCGCTTGCCGACCAGTGCCTCGTCCCAGCCCTTGATCACCTGGCCGGTGCCGATGAAGAAGGTGTCGGGTCGGCCGCGCGCGTGGGAGGTCTCAACGATCCGGCTCTCGCCCCAGACCTGCATGACGTAGTGGACGGAGATGCTGCTGCCCTTGTCCGCGGCGCGACCGCTGCCCTCGATCAGCATCTCGACCACGAGCCCGCTCGGTGGGTCTCCGGTCGGCGCGGCCATCGTGGGCTTCTCGCCGAACGCGGTGCCGGCGACGATCTCGGGCAGCCGCCCGTCCCCGCTCCCGTGCGGGGCCCGTGTGCTGGGCCCGGTCGACGCCTCGTCGTGGCCGGCCGGCTCGCTCGGCGTCGGGTGCTCGCCCGCCCGGTCCCCGGCCCCGGCCCCGCTGGGGTCGCGCGTCGGCCGGTGGCCCTTCGCCCCGTCGTCGGCGTCGCCGCCGAGGCCGCGCCAGACGGCGAGCGCCCCGCCGACGGCCACCGTGGCGCCGCCGCCCGCGACCGCCACCAGCAGGGCCCGCCGGGAGGCGGTACGCCGCGCGCCGGGCACGCCCGTGGGCTGCGCCGATGTCGGGGTCGGGGCCGGGGGTATCGGCGGCGGGGGCAGCGTCCCGTAGGCGGCCGGGCCGAACCCGGGCGTGGCGGCCGGCGGCGGGGCGGCGGGCCCCACGGGCAGGGCCGCGCCCGGCGGCGCGGGTCGGGCGGTGGGCGGGGACGCGAGGGTGGCGCTGATGTCGGACGGCAGCCAGCGGCGTTCGCGCACCGTGTCGGGCACCGCGAACTCCGCGCGCAGGTGGGCCACCGTGGGCCGCTCGGCCGGGTTCTTGGCCAGGCAGCGGGCGAGCGTCGGCCGCAGCGCGACGGGCACGCCGGACAGGTCCGGGTCCTGCTCGACGGTCCGGTAGACCATCGCGAACACGTCGCCCTCGCCGTACGGGCCGCGGCCGGTGGCCGCGTAGACGAGGGTCGCGCCCAGCGCGTAGACGTCGGTGTGCGGCCCGACGGCGTCGCCGCGCACCTGTTCGGGCGCCATGTAGCCGGGGCTGCCCGAGAGTTCGCCGGTGCGGGTGATCTGGGTGTGCTCGGTGGAGCGGACGATGCCGAAGTCGATGACGCGGGGGCCGTCGTCGGCGAGCAGTATGTTCGACGGCTTGAGGTCCCGGTGGGTGAGGCCGACGGCGTGGATGGCCTCAAGGGCCCGGGCGGTCCCGGCCAGCAGGGCGCGCAGCGCGTCCTCCGGCAGCGGACCGCGGTCGGCTATGGCCGTGGTGATCGGGACGCCGGCGATGTACTCGGTGGCCAGCCAGGGCCGGGGCGCGTGCGGGTCGGCGTCCAGGACGGCGGCCGTGAAGCGGGCGTCGACCCGGCGGGCGGCGTCCACCTCGCGGGCGAAGCGGCGCCGGAACTCCTGGTCGTCGGCCAACTCGGCGCGCGCCACCTTGAGGGCGGCGATGTGTCCGGTGGCGGCCCGGCCGAGGAAGACCACGCCCATGCCGCCGCTGCCGAGCCGCCCGAGCAGTTCGTAACCCCCCACCGACCGCGGATCACCCGCCTCCAGCGGCTTCATGCACCGGCCCTCCCCGTAGCCCGGTGCGGGAGCCTACCCGGGCCGCGCGAGCGCACACCACAGCCCCGTCCACCCCGACTGACCTCGGGGTGGACGGGGCTGTGGGGCCGGGCGGCGCGGGGCTGACCGGCGCGGCCCCCGTTACCGCCGCCCTAGTTGCCGCCGCCCCCGACGACGGTCAGCGGCAGCAACTTCTTGCCCGTGGGGCCGATCTGAATACTGGTGTCCATCTGGGGGCAGACCCCGCAGTCGAAGCACGGCGTCCAGCGGCAGTCCTCGACCTCGGTCTCGTCGAGCGCGTCCTGCCAGTCCTCCCAGAGCCAGTCCTTGTCCAGGCCGGAGTCCAGGTGGTCCCAGGGCAGCACCTCCTCGTAGGTGCGCTCGCGCGTGGTGTACCAGTCCACGTCCACGCCGAAGTCCGGCAGCGTCTTCTCGGCGCAGCGCATCCAGCGCTCGTACGAGAAGTGCTCGCGCCAGCCGTCGAACCGGCCGCCGTCCTCGTACACCGCGCGGATGACCGCGCCCACCCGCCGGTCGCCGCGCGAGAGCAGGCCCTCGACGATGCCGGGCTTGCCGTCGTGGTAGCGGAAGCCGATGGAGCGGCCGTACTTCTTGTCGCCGCGGATCTTGTCGCGCAGCTTCTCCAGGCGCGCGTCGGTCTCCTCGACGGAGAGCTGCGGCGCCCACTGGAAGGGCGTGTGCGGCTTGGGCACGAAGCCGCCGATGGAGACGGTGCAGCGGATGTCGTTGGACCTGGAGACCTCGCGGCCCTTGGCGATCACGTTGACCGCCATGTCGCCGATCTGGAGCACGTCCTCGTCGGTCTCGGTGGGCAGCCCGCACATGAAGTACAGCTTCACCTGCCGCCAGCCGTTGCCGTACGCCGTGGCGACGGTGCGGATCAGGTCCTCCTCCGAGACCATCTTGTTGATGACCTTGCGGATGCGCTCCGAGCCACCCTCGGGCGCGAACGTCAGGCCCGAGCGGCGGCCGTTGCGGGTCAGCTCGTTGGCCAGGTCGATGTTGAACGCGTCCACCCGGGTGGAGGGCAGCGACAGGCCGATCTTGTCCTCTTCGTACCGGTCGGCGAGGCCCTTGGCGATGTCGCCGATCTCGGTGTGGTCGGCCGAGGACAGCGACAGGAGGCCGACCTCCTCGAAGCCGGTGGCCTTCAGGCCCTTCTCGACCATCTCGCCGATGCCGGTGATGCTGCGCTCGCGCACCGGGCGGGTGATCATGCCCGCCTGGCAGAACCGGCAGCCGCGGGTGCAGCCGCGGAAGATCTCGACCGACATCCGCTCGTGCACCGTCTCGGCGAGCGGGACCAGCGGCTGCTTGGGGTAGGGCCACTCGTCCAGGTCCATGACCGTGTGCTTGGAGACCCGCCACGGCACGCCGGACCGGTTGGGCACGACGCGGCCGATGCGCCCGTCGGGCAGGTACTCGACGTCGTAGAAGCCGGGCACGTAGACCCCGCCGGTCCTGGCGAGACGCAGCAGCAGCTCCTCGCGACCCCCGGGGCGGCCCTCGGCCTTCCAGCCACGGACGATCTCGGTGATCTCCAGGACGGCCTGCTCGCCGTCGCCGATGACCGCGCAGTCGATGAAGTCGGCGATCGGCTCCGGGTTGAACGCCGCGTGTCCACCGGCGACGACGACGGGGTGGTCCTCGGTGCGCCGCGCGGCCTCCAGCGGGATGCCCGCGAGGTCGAGCGCGGTGAGCATGTTGGTGTAGCCCAGCTCGGTGGAGAAGCTCAGGCCGAAGACGTCGAACGCGCTGACCGGCCGGTGGCTGTCCACGGTGAACTGCGGCACGTCGTGCTCGCGCATCAGCTCCTCGAGGTCGGGCCAGACGCTGTAGGTGCGCTCGGCGAGCACGCCCTCGCGCTCGTTGAGCACCTCGTAGAGGATCATGACGCCCTGGTTGGGCAGGCCGACCTCGTACGCGTCGGGATACATGAGCGCCCAGCGGACGTCACACTCGTCCCACTTCTTCACGGTGGAGTTCAGCTCTCCACCCACGTACTGGATCGGCTTCTGCACATGCGGGAGCAGAGCTTCGAGCTGCGGGAAGACCGATTCGGCAGACATACCCGGGAACCTTCGTGAGCTGACGGAGGACACGCCCCACCGCCGACGGCGAGGGACGGGTGACCCTCAAGCCTAACCCGCCCGGCGGGACCTTCCCGCCCACCGCCCGTCCCGGAGGGCTTCCCGGGACGGGCGGTGGGCGGGGTCGGTCACAGCAGTCGGCGCGGTGGCGGGTCCAGGACGGCGGCCCACACCTCCGGCAGTTCGCGCTCGCGGGCCGCCGCGGCGGCCTCCTCGCGGCCGTACAGCAGCCCGAGCGTGAACGTGCTCTCGCCCGCCGCGTGCGCCCGCACCGCGATGTCCCGCAGCGTCTCGCGGGCCCGCACGCTGTCCTGGTGGTCGCCGAGGACCTGCTGCACGCGCTGGAGCCGGCCGGCCAGCTCCCGGGCCCCCTTGCCGAGGCCCAGCTCGGCGGCCTCGGCCGCGTACCGGGCGCGCTTGGCGGCCTTGCGCGCCGCGTGCAGCGCGCCGTCGCGCTCGGGCCCCGGGGGCAGCGCGAGGGCGGCGTCCACGCGGCGGGCGAGCCGGTCCGTCTCGGCCAGTACGGCGGCGCGGACCACCTTGCGCGGCGGCTTCGCCGCGGCCGGGCGCAGCAGCGGCGGCGTGCCCTCGCGGGTCCGCGGCGGGTCGGCGCGCAGCGCGTCGAGCGTGGTGAGCAGGTCCAGGTAGCGCGGGCCGTCGAGCGCCGCGATGAGCCGCTGACGGGCGTCGGCGTGCTCGGCCTGGGCCCAGATGGTCAGCCGGGCGCGCACCGGGCCGAGCCGCTGTTCGTCGGGGACCGCGTCGAGCCCGGCCGTCAGCCGTTCGGCCAGCACCTCGCGGTCCCGGTCCACGCCCAACTCGCCGGCCAGCCACTTCAGTTCGGCGCCCACCGGGTCGGCGGCGGCCCGGTCCAGCACCTTGCGGTAGGAGCGCAGGACGCTGCGCAGGCGGCGCGTGGCGACCCGCATCCGGTGCACGGCGTCGGGGACCTCGCGCCGGGCGGCCGGGTCGAGCGCGACGATCGCCGCGACCTGCCGCCGCACCGCGTCCAGCACCACGTCGCCGGCGGTCAGCTCGGCGGTCGGGTCCCCGCCGCCGAGCAGGGCGTCCGCGCCCTCGCGCCGGCGGGCCTTCTTCGGCGGCGCGGGTTTCTTTTGTTTCTTCGGTTTCTTCGACTCCTTCGGCTTCTTCCGTGTGTCGTCGCCGTCACCGTGCGCGGCGCGGTGCTCCTCCCGGCGCGCCTCCGTGGCCGGTACGGACTCGACGTGCGGCGCGGCCGTCTCCGCCAGGGCGCGGGCCAGCTTGGAGGTCGATCCGGCGGGCCGCAGGCCCAGGGTGGCCAGGTGGCGCTCGACCGCGTCGAGCAGCGCGGGGTCGCCGCCCGCGCCCAGTTCGGCCTCGACCTCGCTCCAGCGGACGGGCGCGCCGGCCGAGCCCGCGCGGCGCGCGCTGACCTCGTCAGCGCTGATCTCCGCGAGCGACTCGCCGGCCGCGTCGACCAGGCGCCAGACGGTGCGCCGGGTGCGCAGTTCGACCAGCGGGCGCAGCGGGGCGTCCAGGGTGCGCGAGCGGGTCAGGGCGGCGAGTTCGGGCGGCACCGCGTCGCCGAGCGGGGCCCTGATCTCGTCCCGCACCACGTCCCCGCCGTCGCTCGTGCGCGGGGTGCCCTTGGGGCGTACGGGGAGCTTGAGGTGCCAGCCCTCGTCGGAACCGCCGGTGCGGCGGCGCAGCGTCACGCCGTCCGCCGCGAGCCGCTGGTCGGCGGTGTCGTAGTAGGTGGCGTCGAGCGCGGTGACGCCGTCGTCCACGACGGAGGCGACGCCGGGCAGTTCGGCGAGGGCGGACAGCGCGGCGAGGTCGAGTGGCGCTCCGCCGGGCGCCGCCTCGTACTTCCGTTCGATTTCTCGTACGGTGCGTGACATGGCCGCAATGTACGCCCGGGGGGTGCGCGCGGCGAGCGGTTCGACGGGCTCGGTCGCACCTCGCGCGGTGGGGTGGCCGGCCGCGTGGGCGCCGCGTGCCGCCGCCCCGCCGCCGGGCGCGGCCCCGCCCGGCCGGGCTCGGGCGGGGTCGCGCGCGGCGCCGCCAAGGCGTCGCGGGGTCAGGGCGTGCCGAGGCGGCGGGCGAAGAAGGTGCGGACGAGGTGGCGCAGCAGCGGCACCGAGCGCGCCGGGTCGATGGTGCCGACCAGGCCGGCGCGGGCCTCGGCGGTGATCAGGCCGGCGGCCTGGAGTTGGGGCGCCAGGGCCGCGTAGTCGGTGAGGGTCGCGTGCGTGGCGCCGGCGATCTGCCGCCAGGTGGCATGGCCGTGCGAGCGGGCCACCGCCGCCGACCAGGTGCGTTCGAACTCCGCGTCCCGGAACCCGTCCGTGCCCAGCAGGAGCAGCGGCCGGTCCACCCCGGCGCGGGCGACGGGGAAGAGCGGGCCGGGGCGGCCGGTCGGCGTTCCCGGGTGGCTCAGGTACCCCTCCAGGTTGGCCGCCGCCGCGATACGGCGGTCGTCGTAGAGGGCCTGCGCCGCCGTGGTGCCGCCCGCCGAGTGTCCGTAGACGCCCACCCGACGCGGGTCCAGGGCGCGCGCGAGGCCACGGGGCAGGGCGCGGCCCGGCTGGTCGCGGCGGCGGCCGGTCGCTGGGCCGGCCAGGCCGGCCAGCCGGACCAGGTGGTCGAGGACGAGGCGGACGTCGGCGAGCCGGGTCTCGATCATGGTCCGGAACAGCTTGGGGTCGGTGCGCGGGTCGCCGACGAAGACCGTCTCGCGCAGCGTGCCGTCCGGCAGCTCGACCTCGCTGGCGTCGCCCGGGTGGTCGAGGGTGACCACGACGAAGCCGTGGCTGGCCAACTCCTCGGCCACGCAGGTGCCCAGGGTGCGCGGGTCGCCGCCGCCCGGGCTGTAGAGCAGCACCGGCCGCCGCCGCCCGGTCAGCGCGGGCGCGTCCAGGTGGGCGTGGGTGGCGGTGGCGGCCCAGTCCACGCCCGTCGGCGGCACCTGCGGGTGCGTCCGGGGCGCCCAGGACGCGAACGAGCCGGCGGCCCGCGGCGTCATGTGCGGCAGCCGCGGCCGGCCGCGCACGTCGCCGGCCGGGTACCACACCGTGGCCATCACCTGCCGTACGCTGCCGGCGCCGAGCCACGGGTCGGGGCGTTCCCGGTCGACGAGGTGCAGCACGCTGGCCCCGAGCCGGTACGGGCCGCTCGGCGCCGGCAGCCGCAGCCGGAGGCCACCCGCCGCGCCGGCACCCACCGGGGAGCCCGGGCGCGACGCGGCCCACGCCGGGCCCCGGCCGGTGAGGGCCACCGCGCCGCCGAGCACGGCCGCCGCGGCGACCGCCCGCCGGCCGACGCCGCCCCCGGGCCCCGTACGTCCCGCGCCCCCCGTACGCCCCGCACCGCCGCGCCCGGCCCCGGCCACGGCCTTCGCCCCGTACGTGTTGCCGTCCCTGTCCCTGTTCGCCATGGTCTGTCGCACCCTTCCGTGCTCGATCGCCGCGCACCCCGCGCGAACCCCCGCCGCCACGCGGCGGCACGCCGGGAATACTGGTGGGGGCCGGCGGCGCGGGCGATCGTTGCGGCGCTGGCCGAAAAGCTGGCGCGCGGCCCTTGGGGGAAGTAGTGATCCGGGTCCACCTCACGGCCGCCGACCTGGCCCGGGTGCGGTTCGCGCCGCGCCCCGCCCCGCTCCAGGAGCTGAACACCGCGCTGCTGACGCTGTGCCAGCCCGGCGACGCGCCGCGGTACGGGCCCTGGCGGCAGCGGCTGCTGCACCGCCTGCCGGACGCCGTCCGCCCGCTGCGCGACCTGGTCCCGGCCGCCCGCGCGCCCAGCTTCCTCGACGTGTTCGCCGATGACCTGCACGAGGGCCTCGCCGCCCCGCGCGCCACCCCCGCGGCCGTGGTGCGCGCGGAGTTGACCCGCGTGTACGCCACCCATCCCGCGCCGCCCCCGCCCTGGGTGCGCGACCTGCGCCGCGGCGACGCCGACGCCTGGCGGGTGCTGCGCCAGGCGCAGCACGCGGCGTTCGAGACGGTCCTGCGGCCGGCCTGGTCCCTGGTGCAGGACCTGCACCGGGCGGAGTTCACCCGGTACGCCGTGACGGCGGCCGAGGCGGGCGTCGGCGCCGCGCTGTGCGCCGCCGTGCCCGACTCCGCGTTCCGCGCGGACGTGTGGGAGCTGGCCGCGCGCCGGGACGCGGACGTGCGCCCGGCCGGCCGCGGCCTGACGCTGCTGCCGACCTTCCACTGGTCGGGCGCCCCGCTCGTCGCCGACCTGCCGGGCCAGCCGGTGTACGTGACGTACCCGGCCGGCCCCGGCGTGCCCCCCTCGCCCGCAGCCGCCGGCGACCGCGCCGGGGCGCTGTCCGCGGTGCTCGGCCGGGCCCGGTACGAGGCCCTGCTGGTGCTCGCCGAGGCCCACACCACCGGCCAACTGGCCCGCCGCCTCGGCCTGAGCGACGCCACCGCGTCCGAGCACGCCGCCGCGCTGCGCGGCGCCGGCCTGATCACCACGGTCCGCGCCGGGCGCGCGGTGCGGCACCGCCGTACCGCGCTCGGCGGCCTCCTGGTGCGCCCCCGCGACCGCCCCACCCGCGACCGCCCCACCCCCGACCGCGCCACCGCCGACCGACCGCCGGCGGACGCGTAGGCCACGCCGCCCACCCGCCGACGCCCACGCACCCAGCCAGCGCCCGCCCACCCCTCATCCGCCGGTGTCCTCCCGACAGCGGAGCGCGCCGGCCGGGCGCGCTGCGGGGACGCTTGCCGTGGGGCAGGGTGGACGCATGGGCAAGCCAGCACCGCCGCAGGCTCACGTTCGGCGCTTCCCGCAGCGGCCGGAGTCCGTCGCGACGGCCCGGCGCTTCGTGCGCGGCGCCCTGGACGGCACCTACGCGCCGTTGGTCGACACCGCCGTGCTCCTGGTCAGCGAGCTGGTGACCAACGCGGTGGTGCACGCGGCGACCGAGATCGAGGTGTCGGTGCGGGCCGTGGGCAGCCGGGTGTGCGTGCGGGTCAGCGACCACCGGCCGGGCCGTGGCTTAGCTCCCCGGGCCTGCCCTCCGTACGCCGGTACGGGACAGGGGCTGGTCGTGGTCGAGCAGCTCACCTGGCGGCACGGGGTGGACGTCGGGGACGACCACAAGACGGTCTGGTTCGAGCTGCGGACCGACGCTTCGCCGTCGCCGCCCTTCGGATGGCGGCCCACCACCCCGCCGCCCGTGGCGGCCCGCGAGACCGTGATGCTGGTGGACCTGCCCAGGACGCTGTACGCGGCCTCCGAGCGGCACCGGCACGCGCTGCTGCGCGAGCTCTACCTCGCGGCCTCCGCCGGGACCGACCTCGGTGTGCCGCCCGGGGAGCTGGCCGTCGCGCATGACATGAACAACGTCGTCAGCGCCTGCGTCACCGCCGCCCTGGAGCGACACCCGCCGCTGACCGACGTCCACTCGCTGCCCCTGACCGTGCCGGCGGACGCCGGCCCCGCAGTGGCGACCCTGCGCCGGGTACTCGACCTGGCCGAGGAGGCGGCGCGCGCGGAGCGCCTGCTGACGCTGCCGGCCCTGCCGCGTCGGCGCGCCTTCCAGCAGTGGCTGCTCGACCAGATCACCGACCAGCTCGCCGGCGAGCCGCCCACCGCGTGGACGCTGGTCCCGCACGGGCCGGGCTTCAGCCCGTCCGAGATGGTGCCGTGGGACGCCAGCCTCCTCCAGTCGAGCAGGGTGCCGACCATCGCCGCCGACGAGAGCAACCACATCATCGCGGTCAACGGGTCGGCCGCCGACATGCTCGGCTGGTCCGCGGACGACCTGCTCGGCCGCAGGCTCACCGCCCTCATCCCGGAGCACCTGCGCCAGCGCCACGTGGCCGCGTTCACCTCGCTGCTGCTCACCGGGCAGGCGCACATCCTGGGTCGCTCGGTGCCGCTCCCGGCGCTGCACCACGACGGGCACCTCGTCCCCGTCCGGCTGATCATCCAGACCCAGGAGATGGCCGACGGCCGCACCGTGTTCGTCGCCCAACTGGCCCCCCGGGCCACCACCCCGATCGACGGACCGGGCAAACACCACGCCCGCGGCCTGCCCTCGCCCCCGCCGGAGGCGGGCGGGCCGCCCGCCCCGGCCGCGCCGCGACCCGAGGCCCGGCCGGCCGAGCCCGTCACCGAGCTGTCGGACCTGGAGCGGTTCACCCTGCTGGCCGGCCTGGGCAGCGCGCTGGGCAACACCGCGAACCTGCGCGAGGGCCTGCAGGAGGCGGGCCGCATCGTGACGCGGCAACTGGCCGACTGGTGCGTGGTCGACCTGCTGGACCAGCACGCCGGGGTGGACCGGGTCTGCGTCGTCCACCGCGACCCACCCCCGGGCCGAACGCCGCGCGCGTACGAGGGCAGGCTCCCGCCGCTGTCCGACGTCGAGCGCGGCCCGCTGGCCCGCGTGCTGCGCGGCGCGGGCCCGTTGCTGCTCACCGAGGCGCTCCCGCCGGGCCAGGCCGACAGCCCGTTGGACGCCCAGTACCGGGAGCTGTTCGAGCGACTGGGGGCCTCCAGCGCCGTGGTGGCCCCGCTCCGCTCGCGCCGGGAGGTCTTCGGGGCGCTGACGCTGGCCCGCACCGACCCCGACCGGCCCTTCACCAAGGGGGTGCTCTCGCTCGTCGACGACGTGGTGCGCACCCTCACCCTGGGCGTGGACAACGCCCGGCTCTACCAGGACACCCGGAACGTCGCCGAACGCCTCCAGCGCTCCCTGCTGCCCAGGCTGCCGGAGGTGGAGCACCTCCAGTTGGCCGCCCGCTACGTCGCCTCCTCCACCACGGCGCAGGTCGGCGGCGACTGGTACGACAGCTTCCGCGTCTCCGGCGGAACGGCCGTCGTCATCGGCGACGTCACCGGGCACAACCTCGACGCGGCCATCACGATGAGCCAGCTCCGCAGCATGCTGCGGGGCATCGCCATCGACCGCGAGGAGCCCCCGCAGGTGGTCCTGCGCCGCCTGGACCTGGCCAACCACAGCCTCTCCCACGAGCCCACCGCCACCTGCCTCTACGGCCTCGTCAAGGGCCCACCCGGCGGCCCCTGGGAGCTGCGCTACTCCTCCGCCGGGCACGTGCCGCCGCTGCTGACCACCGCGGAGGGCGAGACCCGGTTCCTCGAAGAGGGCGCGGGCCTGCTCCTGGGCATGGACCCGGACGTGCCCCGCACCGAGGCGTGGAGCGAACTCCCGGCCCACTCGACCCTGTTGCTCTACACCGACGGCCTCATCGAGCGCCGCGACGAACCCCTCGACCACTCCATGGCCAGGCTGCGCCGGCACACCGCGGCCCTGGCCCGCGAGCCGCTCGAGGTCTTCTGCGACGAACTCCTCATCGGCCTCGGCGCCGACAGCGCCGACGACCTCGCCGTCCTCGCGGTCCGCCCCACGCCGCCGCACTGACCCGGCCCCGGCCGCTCCCCCGCCGCACCGCCAGGCCGACTCGGCGCCCCCGAACGTGCCACCGCCCCGGCGGCCGTCCACGGGGGACGGCAGCCGGGGCGGCTGACGGTGCGACGGGCCCGCGCGGCGGGCCGGCCGCTAGGCCGATATCGGCCGCTGCACCCTGATCGACTGCAACAGGCCGATCGCTATCCACGCGGCGAACATCGACGTGCCGCCGTACGAGACGAAGGGCAGCGGCAGGCCGGTGACCGGCATGATGCCGAGCGTCATGCCGATGTTCTCGAAGGACTGGAACGCGAACCAGGCGATGATGCCGGCCGCGACGACCGTGCCGTACAGCTCGGGGGCGCCGCGCGCGATGCGGCAGGCGCGCCAGAGCACGACGCCCACGAGCAGGATGATGAGCCCGCCGCCGAGGAAGCCGAGTTCCTCGCCGGCCACCGTGAACACGAAGTCGGTCTGCTGCTCGGGGACGAACTGGCCGGTGGTCTGGCTGCCCTTGAACAAACCGGAGCCGGTCAGTTGGCCGGAGCCGATGGCGATGCGGGCCTGGTTGGTGTTGTAGCCGACGCCGGCCGGGTCGAGCGCCGGGTTGGCGAACGCGGCGAACCGGTCGATCTGGTACTGGTCCAGGATGTTGAGCTGCCAGATCAGCACGATGCCCAGCAACCCGGTGCCGAGGATGCCGGCGATCCAGCGGTTGGAGGCGCCGGAGGCCAGCAGCACCGCCAGCACGATGACGGCCATCACCATCACCGAACCGAGGTCCGGCATCAGCAGCACGATCGCGATCGGCACGGCCGCGATGGCCAGCGACTGGAGCACGGTGCGGTGGTCGGGGTACTCCCGGTCGCCCGCGTCCACCTTGGCGGCCAGCAGCATCGCCATGCCCAGGATGATGGTGACCTTGGTGAACTCCGACGGCTGGAGCGAGAAGCCGCCCGGAAGCTGGATCCACGAGTGCGCGCCGTTGACGGTCGAGCCCAGCGGCGAGAGCACCGCGAGCACCAGGACCACCGACAGCACGTACAGCACCGGCACCGCGCCGCGCAGCGTGCGGTGGCCGAGCCAGATGGTCACGACCATCAGGGCCAGGCCGATGCTGGTGTTGAGGGTGTGTCGGAAGAGGAACGAGTACTGGTCGCCGCCGGTCAGCTCGGTGCGGTTGCGGGTGGCCGAGTAGACCAGCACGGCGCCCATCGCGGACAGCGCGAGCGCCGAGATCATCAGCGTCCAGTCCAGCCGCCGCACGATCGAGTCCCGCGCCGTCAGCTTGCCCCAGGCGCCCGGTTCCGGGCTGAAGCGGCGGACGGAGAAACCGTCGGAAGCACTCACTGGCCCCGCCTCCCGGTCGCCGCGAGCGGCGGGGTGAGGGCGGTCGACGCGGAGACGGGGCTCTCGCCCGCGTCCAGCGTGGCGATCGGCCGCTGGCCGCGCTGGTCCAGTTCACCCGCCGCCAGCACCGGCGCCGTCTCGACCGGCTCGGTCTTCTTCGGCGGCTTGATCTGCGGCGCCTCGATCGTGCCGTCCTTCTCGATCTTGGGCAGCTTGGCCTGCGGCGAGGGCAGCAGGGCCTTCTTCCGGTCGATCCCGCCCTTGGCGTCCACGCCGTACAGCGCGCTGTAGATGTTGCGCACGGCCGGCCCGGAGGCGCCGGAGCCGGTGCCGCCCTGGGAGATCGTCATGACGATCGTGTAGTCCTTGGTGTACGAGGCGAACCACGACGTCGTCTGCTTGCCGTGCACCTCCGCGGTGCCGGTCTTGGCGTGCATCGGGATCTTGTCCTGCGGCCAGCCGCCGAACTTCCAGGCGGCCGAGCCGTTGGTGACCACGCCGGCCAGCGCCTTGTCGATCTTGTCGCGGGTGTAGCCGCGCATCGGCAGCTTGCCGTGCGTGGTCGGCTTGATCTCCTTGACGTGCTTGCCGTCGGGGCTGACCACGGCCTTGCCGACGCTGGGGTCGTAGAGCGTGCCGCCGTTGCTGATCGCGCTGTAGATCGTCGCCATCTGTATCGGCGTGACGAGCGTGTCGCCCTGCCCGATGGAGTAGTTGACGCTGTCACCGGCGCGCATCTTCATGCCCTCGGCGCAGTTCTCGCGGGCGATCTGGGTGACGTAGTCCCGCTTCTTGGACTTCGCCTGCTTGCACCACGCGTCCTTGTTGGCCTCGTAGTAGTCCTTCTTCCACTTCCGGTCCGGCACCCGGCCCGCGACCTCGTTGGGCAGGTCGATGCCGGTCTCCTTGCCAAGCCCGAACTGGTGCGCCGTCTTGTAGAAGTGGTCGGCCGGCTTGTCCTTCGGCTTGTTCCCGCCGTCCTTCTGCCACTGCTTGTACGCCAGGTCGTAGAAGACCGTGTCGCAGGAGACCTCCAGGGCGCGGCCGATGTCGATCGGCCCGTAGCCCTTGGACTCGAAGTTCTTGAAGACCTGGCCGCCGATGTTGAAGGCGCTGCTGCAGTTGTACTTGTCGTCGAAGTCGTAGCCCGCGTTGACCGCCGCGGTCGCCGAGATCACCTTGAAGATCGAGCCGGGCGCCGCCTGCCCCTGGATGGCCCGGTTGAGCAGCGGGTAGTTGGAGTCCTTGCCGGTCAGGCGCTGGTAGTCCTTGCCGGAGATGCCGCCGACCCAGGCGTTGGGGTCGTACGTCGGGTTGGAGGCCATCGACACGATGCGGCCCGTCTTGGACTCCATGACCACCACGGCGCCCGCGTCCGCCTCGTAGTTCCGGTTGGTGTTGCGGTCGTGCTCCTTGCGGGCGGCCTTCATGGCCGCATCGAGCTCCTTCTCCGCTATGGCCTGCACGCGGGCGTCGATGCTCGTGACGACGTTGGCGCCGGGCACGGCCCGGTCGCTCTTGGCCTTGCCGATGACGCGGCCGAGGTTGTCCACCTCGTACCGGGTGACCCCGGCCTTGCCGCGCAACTGGCTGTCGTAGGTGCGCTCCAGGCCCGAACGGCCGATCTGGTCGGCGCGCAGCAGCGGCGACTCGCTGTCCTCGGCCTTCTTGATCTCCTCGTCGGTGACCGGCGAGAGGTAGCCGAGCACCTGCGCGGTGTTGGCGTCACCCGGCGCGGCGTAGCGGCGCACGGCGGTGGGCTCGGCGCTGATGCCGGGGAAGTCCTCGGCCCGCTCGCGGATCTGCAGGGCCTGCTGGGTGGTGGCCTCGTCGGTGATCGGGATGGGCTGGTACGGGGAGCCGTTCCAACAGGGCTGCGGGGTCTTGGAGTCGCACAGCCGCACCTTGTCGGTGACGTCCTTGGTCTCCATGTCCAGCACCTCGGCGAGCCGGGTGAGCACGGCCTGGCCGTCGTCGGCCATCTTCATCAGCTCGGTGCGGCTGGCGGAGACCACCAGGCGGGTCTGGTTGTCGGCCAGCGGCACGCCCCTGGCGTCCAGGATGGAGCCGCGCACGGCGGGCTCGACCACCTGCTGTACGTGGTTGTTACTGGCCTGGTTGCTGTACTCGTCGCCGTTGCGGATCTGGAGGTACCACAGCCGCCCGCCGAGCGTCAGCAGCAGCGAGAAGACCAGGATCTGAATGGCCACCAGGCGGATGGTGACCCGGGTGGTCCGCCCGGTCTCCGGGATGTTGCTCATCGTGTCCCCCTCTCCACGCTCTCCGCGCTCTCCCCGCGCTTCGGGCCCCGCGGCCGGTACGGGTCCTCGTGCGGGCCCGCCTGCGCGGCCCGCCCGGACGCTTGCCGCATCACAGTCGCTTGACCCCCTTGATGCGCGCGAGCTTGCCCTTGCCGGGCTTGGCCAGCAGGTCGCTGCGCGGGCTGGCGATCCGCGCCGACTTGCCGAGCCGGATGGTCTTGCCGATACGGGCCGGCTTGCCGGAACGGGCCGCCTTGCCCCAGCCACCGGAACCGCCACCCGCGCCGGAACCCGGCGAGAGCCAGCCCAGCGACCGGTCCCGGGTGCCGCCGGACGAGGTGCCGCCGCCGTCGCTGAGCGGGTGGCTCTCGGTGCGCCGGGCCATCGCCATCACCAGCGGTACGACGAACGGCGCGAGCAGCAGGTCGTAGAGGGCGGCGGTGAACAGCAGCTTGCCGAGCCCGACATGGCGGGCCGCGTCGTCGCCGACGAGCGCGCCGACGGCCGCGTACAGCAACGTGGCGCCGATCGCCGCGCCGACGACCACGAGCATCGGCCCGGTGGCCGAGCGCGGTTGACCCTTCTCCGGCTTGGCGAGCCCGGCCAGGTAGCCGATGACGCACAGCACGAGCGCGTACCGCCCGGCGGCGTGGTCGGCCGGCGGGGCGAAGTCGACCAGGAGGCCGGCGCCGAAGCCGGTGAGGGCGCCCGCGGTGTGCCCGTAGCCGAGGGCGAGCCCGAGGACGACCAGGAGCAGCAGGTCGGGCACGGCGCCCGGCAACTGGAGTCGGGCCAACACGGTGACCTGGATGATCAGGGCGACGACCACCAGGAAGGCCGAGAGGACGATGCGTTTCACTGGGCTACGCCTCCGGGCGTTGCGTTCGCGCTGGGGGTGACGGTGACGGTGACCTTGGGCGTCGGCTTCTTGGCGGGCTTGGGCGGCAGCACCTCGTCGCGCGGGTTGGTGCGCGGCGGCTTGACCACGATGCCGACGATGTCGAGCTTGGTGAAGCCGACGTACGGGCGGACCTGGACCGTGCGGGTGAGGTCGCCGCGCGAGGGGTCGACCCGGACCACCTCGCCGACCGGGACGCCGGGCACGAACGGGCGGTCGGCGCGGGAGCCGAAGGTGACCATGCGGTCGCCCTTCTTCACCTTGGCCTTGCCGTTGAGGAGTTGCACGCGCAACGACCGGTCACCCTGGCCGTTCGCGAAGCCGATCTCGCCGCTCTTCTCCAGCCGGGTGCCGACGGTGAAGTCGGGGTCGTTGGCGAGCACCACGGTGGACGTGGACGGGCCGACCGTGGTGATCCGGCCGACCAGGCCGTCACCGTTGATGACGGTCATGTCGCGGGCGATGCCGTCGTTGCTGCCCGCGTCGATGGTGACGGTCCAGGAGAAGCCCTGGGCCGCTCCTATCGCGATGACCTCGGCGCCCTTGATGCCGTACTGGCCTCGGCCGGCGGTCTTGAGCATCTTGTCGAGCTCGGCGACGCGGGCGCGGTTGCGGTCGTCGCTGCCGAGTCTGTGCTTCAGTGCGGCGTTCTCGCGCTCCAGTGTGCTGATGCGATCGTGTCGCTCGTCGGAGTCCCGTATGGCGGCGATCGCGTTGCCGACCGGGTCGACGGCGGTGGCCACGGTGTCCTCGACCGGGCCGAAGACCGTCTGGGCCGCCGTGCGCGGTGTGTCGAGCGGGGAGTCCTCGCCACCGCGGATATCCACAGTGATCAGTGCGAACGCGATGGCGACCAGCAGCACTAGTAGCAGCCGGCTCTCTCGGGTGTCCCTCACGTACGGCGGCCGTGCCTTCCTCGTCGGACCGGCCGGTTTCGGGTCGGCGGCCGGTCGGGGCGTCCTACCTCAGTGCGAACGCTGTCCGTACGGACCGCGTCATGAGCTGGAGTGGTCCTGATACGTACCGCGCGGGTCTCCGGCGTACGGATGACGCGGGGCGCGAGGTACCGGTGATGGGCGGTGCGGTGGTGCGGTGGTGCGGTGATGCGAGGTGTGTGCGGTGGGGCTGGTGTTGTGCGACCCATGGGCTTGTGCGACCCATTATGCGGGGGTTCCGCCGCGCCGGGACGCGGCTACCCGCGCGGCGGAACGCGTTCACCCAACCGTTGGTTCAGCGTCGCGGCTGCGAGTCGAGGACCTGCTGGAGGGCCTCGAACTCCTCGACGCACTTGCCCGAGCCGAGGGCCACCGAGTCCAGCGGGTCCTCGGCGATGTGGATGGGCATCCCGGTCTCGCGGCGCAGCCGCTCGTCGAGCCCGCGCAGCAGCGCGCCGCCGCCGGTGAGCACGATGCCGCGGTCCATGACGTCGCCGGACAGCTCGGGCGGGCACTTGTCGAGGGTGGTCTTGACGGCGTCGACGATCGAGTTGACCGGCTCCTCGATGGCCTTGCGCACCTCGGTCGCGGAGATGACGACCGTCTTGGGCAACCCGCTGACCAGGTCACGCCCGCGGATCTCGGTGTGCTCCTCCTGGTCGGACTCGTACGCCGAACCAATGGTGATCTTGATGCTCTCGGCGGTGCGCTCGCCGAGGAGCAGGCTGTACTCCTTCTTGATGTGCTGGATGATCGCGTTGTCCAGCTCGTCGCCGGCCACCCGGATGGACTGCGCCGTGACGATTCCGCCCAGCGAGATGACGGCGACCTCGGTGGTGCCGCCGCCGATGTCCACGACCATGTTGCCGGTGGCCTCGTGCACCGGGAGGCCGGAGCCGATCGCCGCCGCCATCGGCTCCTCGATGATGTGCACCTGGCGCGCCCCGGCCTGGGTGGACGCCTCGATGACGGCGCGCCGCTCGACTCCGGTGATGCCGCTCGGCACGCAGACCACGACGCGCGGCCGGGCCAGATAACGGCGCTTGTGGATCTTAAGAATGAAATAGCGGAGCATCCGCTCAGTGATCTCGAAGTCGGCGATAACGCCATCCTTCAGGGGCCGCACGGCGACGATGTTCCCCGGCGTACGGCCGATCATCTTCTTGGCTTCCGCGCCCACCGCGAGAATCCCGCCGGTGTTGGTGTTGATCGCGACAACAGAAGGCTCGTTGAGGACGATCCCGCGGCCTCTGACGTAAACCAGCGTGTTGGCGGTCCCGAGGTCGACAGCCATGTCACGGCCGATGAACGACATGTTGTTCCCCATGAGGATGCGTCTGGCCTTCCCAACGTGAGCGAATGCTTGCTTGAGGTAGGCGTGATGTGTGCGCTTACGAGGCGCGGAAGGTTCCATCGTAGTCTCGCTCGCCGCGGTACAGCGCGAGGGAGCTCCTGCCATTGTCGGCGGAACACGGGCCCGTCCCCTACTTATGGAGACGTCGTGTCGCGGCGATGCGTTCCCTCAAACGATGGGCATATGCCCGGGGACAACCGAAAAAATACGATCGCCCCCTGGGCAACCGGGCTCACCCATGTGGGTCGGGTGAAGAGACCCGACGGATATCCGACGTCTCGTCAGGCGAGACCGGGAAAGAAAATCTTCATCTCCCGTTCGGCCGACTCCTCGGAGTCGGAGGCGTGAATGAGGTTCTCGCGCACGATGGTGCCGAAGTCGCCCCGGATGCTGCCGGGAGTGGCGGCGATCGGGTCGGTCGGGCCGGCCAGCGTGCGCACGCCCTCGATCACCCGCTCACCCTCGACCACCAGGGCCACGGCCGGCCCGGAGGTCATGAACTCCATGAGCGGCTCGTAGAACGGCTTGCCCACGTGCTCGGCGTAGTGCTGCTCCAGCACCTCGCGCTCCAGGGTCCGCAGCTCCAGCGCGGCGATCCGCCACCCGGCCTTGTTCTCGATGCGGCCCAGGATCTCGCCCACCAGACCGCGCCTGACCGCGTCGGGCTTGAGAAGGACGAGGGTGCGCTGGCTCATGATCGCGGCTCCTTGGCAGTGTGAACGGGGGTTGGTGGGCCCGAGGCTACAGGGGGCGCGCCCCGGGCCCGCACCGGGCCCGGCCATGATCCAACGCCGACGCGCCGCGCGTGGCCGGCCGGGCCACGCGCGACGCGCCCCGACCCTACGCGGGGTCGGACGCCGGGCGCGTCGCGTCCGCGTCCGCCGCCGCCCGCTGCCGCGGCGCCGTGGCCCCGCCGGCCGCTCCGGGCTCGCTGACCTCACGAGCCTCACGGGCCTCGTCGGCCGCGGCGGCGCCGTCGGCCGCGTCGGCGTTCCCGGTCCCGCCGGCCGCGGCGCGCGCCTCGGCCAGCTCGCGGGCGGCCTCGTCCATCGCCGCGAAGCGCGCCTTGGCCTCGTCGATGTGCCGCCCGTAGTGGATGGACGCCCACCACAGGCCGGCGAACGCCAGGCCCAGGAAGAACATCACCGGCACCACGAAGCCGCTCAGCACCAGCCCGATCTGCAACACCCAGCCGACCTGGAGCGCCCACGGCCAGCGCAGCATCCCGGACAGCAGCACGCACAGGCCCATGGCGATGCCACTGACCGTCCACACCGTGCCCATGGACAGGTCGGAGAGCTTCATGGCGACCAGGCCGGCGAAGCCGATGACGAAGAACTCGCAGATCAGGGTGGACGCACACAGGGTGCGCAGCGTTCGCATGCTCTTACTCCCTTCCGAGGAGCAGCCGGGCCTCGCCCACGGTGATGACGGAGCCGGTGATCAAGACGCCGGCGCTGGAGAACTCGCCCTCCTCCTCGGCGAGCGTGACGGCGACGTCGATCGCCTCGTCCAAGCGCGGCTCGACCTGCACCCGGTCGGGCCCGAAGACCTCGACGGCGACGGCCGCCAGTTCGTCCACGTCGAGCGCCCGGTCGTGCGCGTACCGCGTCACCACGATCTCGGTGAACAGCGGCTCGAACGCCTCCAGGAGGCCGCGCACGTCCTTGCCCGTGCTGCACGCGACCACGCCGATCAGCCGGCTGAAGGCGAACGCCTCGGTGACCGCCTCGGCCGCGGCCCGCGCGCCCCCCGGGTTGTGCGCCGCGTCCAGCACCACGGTCGGGCTGCGACGCACCACCTCAAGCCGGCCGGGCGAGCTGACGCCCGCGAACGCCGCCCGCACCGTGTCCAGGTCGAGCGTCCTGGCGTGCTGCGAGCCGATGCCGAAGAACGCCTCGACGGCGGCGAGCGCCACGGCCGCGTTGTGCGCCATGTGCGCGCCGTGCAGCGGGAGGAAGAGGTCCGGGTACTCGCCGCCGAGGCCGCGCAGCGTCAGGAGCTGGCCCCCGACCGCGACCTCCCGGCTCAGCACGCCGAACTCCATGCCCTCCCTGGCCACCGTGGCGTCCACCTCGACGGCCCGCTTGAGCAGCACCGACGCGGCCTCCACCGGCTGTTGGGCGAGGACCACCGTCGCCCCCGCGGCGCCGTCGGCCCCCTCCCGGGCCTTGATGATCCCCGCCTTCTCGGTGGCGATCGCCTCGTGCGTGCTCCCGAGCCGGTCCGTGTGGTCCAGCGAGATCGGGGTGACGACGGCGACCGCCGCGTCGATGACGTTGGTCGCGTCCCAGGTGCCGCCCATGCCGACCTCGACCACCGCGACGTCGACCGGCGCGTCGGCGAACGCCGCGTACGCCATGGCCGTCAGCACCTCGAAGAAGGAGAGCCGGAACTCCTGCTGGGCGTCGGTCATCTCCACGTACGGCTGGATGTCGCGGTACGTCTCGACGAACCGCTCGGCGGAGATCGGGGCGCCGTCCAGGCTGATCCGCTCGGTGATCGACTGCACGTGGGGGCTGGTGTACCGGCCGGTGCGCAGCTCGAAGGCGCCGAGCAGGGCCTCGATCATCCGGGCCGTGCTGGTCTTGCCGTTGGTGCCGGTGATGTGGATCGCCGGGTACGCGCGCTGCGGCTCGCCGAGGATGTCCAGGATCGCCTTGATGCGCTGCACCGACGGGTCGAGCTTGGTCTCACCCCAGCGGCTGGCCAGCTCCGTCTCGACCTCGCGCAGCGCGCGGTCCAGCTCGGGGTCCTGGGGTCGGGACGGCACGCCGTCGTCCTGGGGCGGGCCGGCCTGGGCACGCAGGGTGCGACTGCCCGCCTCGATCACGGCGAGGTCGGGGTCGCGCTCGGTCTCGGCCTCAATGATCTCGTCGAAGGCGTCGAGCCCGTCGGGCTCGGATTCGTCACTCGGGGGGCGCTCACTCACGGCGCCAGTCTACGAGGCGGGTCGGACACCGGGCGCGCGCCGGGCCACCCACGTGCGAGCCGGCCGCCGTCGAGAGCTGAGTCCCGCCGTCGGCGGAGGTACGCCGTCGCACGCGCGAGGGGCCCCGCACCGTGTTCGGTGCGAGGCCCCTCGTACGGGTTGCCCGTGCTCCCGCCGTTCGGCCGGCCGGGCGGCTACGCCTCGGGCAGCGCCGCGAGCTGGGCCGTGATGCGGACGATGTCCTCCTCGGCCGTGGCGAGCCGCTTGCGGATCTTGTCGACCACCGGCTCCGGCGCCTTGCCGAGGAACGCCTCGTTGCCGAGCTTCCCGGTCGCCTGCGCCTTCTCCTTCTCCGCCGCGGCCAGGTCCTTGGCCAGCCGCTTGCGCTCGGCCGCCACGTCGATGGTGCCGGACAGGTCGAGCGCCACCGTGGCGCCCACGACCGGCAGCGACGCGGTCGCCGTGAAGCCCTCGCCCTCGGGCTGGAGCCGCAGCAGCGAGCGGATCGCCGCCTCGTGCGGGGCGAGCGCGGTACCCGTCAGGTCGAGTCGGGCCGGCACCTTCTGGCCGGGTTGCAGGCCCTGGTCGGCGCGGAACCTGCGGACCTCGGTGACCAGTTCCTGGACCACCGCGATCTCCCGCTCGGCCGCCGCGTCCCGGAACCCGCTGTCGGCCGGCCACTGCGCGACGACGAGGGACTCGCCCCCGGTCAGCGCGGTCCACAGGGTCTCCGTGACGAACGGGACGAGCGGGTGCAGCAGCCGCAGCGTCACGTCCAGGACCTCACCGAGCACCCGCCGCGAGGCGTCGGCGGCCGGGCCGCCGGCCTGGAAGGTGGTCTTGGACAGCTCCACGTACCAGTCGAAGACCTCGTCCCACGCGAAGTGGAACAGCGCGTCCGAGAGCTTGGCGAACTGGTAGTCGTCGTAGTACGCGTCCACCTCGGCGACGACCGTGTTCAGCCGGGAGAGGATCCACCGGTCGGCCGCCGACAGCTCCTCGGGGGCCGGCAGCGGGCCGTCGACCGTGGCGCCGTTCATCAGCGCGAAGCGTGTCGCGTTCCAGATCTTGTTGGCGAAGTTGCGTGAGCCCTGCACCCAGTCCTCGCCGATCGGCACGTCGGTGCCGGGGTTGGCGCCACGGGCCAGGGTGAAGCGGACGGCGTCGGAGCCGTAGGTGTCCATCCAGTCCAGCGGGTTGACCGCGTTGCCGAAGGACTTGGACATCTTCTTGCCGAACTGGTCGCGGACCATGCCGTGCAGCACGATCGTCTGGAACGGCGGCGTGCCGTCCATCGCGTACATGCCGAACATCATCATCCGCACGACCCAGAAGAACAGGATGTCGTAGCCGGTGACCAGGATGGAGTTCGGGTAGAACTTCTCGACGCTCTCGGTCCGCTCCGGCCAGCCGAGCGTGGAGAACGGCCACAGGCCGGAGGAGAACCAGGTGTCCAGGACGTCGGTCTCCTGGTGCCAGCCCTCGCCCGTCGGCGGCTCCTCGTCCGATCCGACGCAGACCATCTCGCCGTTCGGCCCGTACCAGACCGGGATGCGGTGGCCCCACCAGAGCTGGCGCGAGATGCACCAGTCGTGCAGGTTGTCCACCCAGTCGAAGTACCGCTTGGTCATCTCCTCCGGGTGGATCGCGACCCGGCCGTCGCGCACCGCGTCGCCGGCGGGCTTGGCCAGCGGGCCGACCTTGACCCACCACTGCATCGAAAGCCTGGGCTCGATGGTGGTCTTGCAGCGCGAGCAGTGCCCGACGGAGTGCTTGTACGGGCGCTTCTCGGCGACGACGCGGCCCTCGGCGCGCAGCGCGCCGACGATGGCGCTGCGCGCCTCGAAGCGGTCGAGCCCCTGGAACGGGCCGTGCACGGTGATCACGCCGCGCTCGTCCAGGACGGCGGGCGCGGGCAGGCCGTGCCGCTGGCCGATCTCGAAGTCGTTCGGGTCGTGGGCCGGGGTGACCTTGACCGCGCCGGTGCCGAACTCCGGGTCGACGTGCGCGTCGGCGACGACGGGGATGCGGCGGCCGGTCAGCGGCAGCTCGATCTCGGTGCCGACCAGGTGGCGGTAGCGCTCGTCGTCCGGGTGGACGGCGACGGCGGTGTCACCGAGCATCGTCTCGGCGCGGGTGGTGGCCACCACGACGGACGCCTCGCCCTCGCCGTACCGGATGGAGACCAGCTCGCCGTCGTCCTCCTGGTACTCCACCTCGATGTCGGAGATGGCCGTCAGGCAGCGCGGGCACCAGTTGATGATGCGCTCGGCGCGGTAGACCAGCTCGTCGTCGTAGAGCTTCTTGAAGATCGTCTGGACGGCGCGGGAGAGGCCCTCGTCCATCGTGAAGCGCTCGCGCGACCAGGCCACGCCGTCGCCGAGGCGGCGCATCTGGCCGGAGATCTGCCCGCCGGACTCGTCCTTCCACTGCCAGACGCGCTCGATGAACGCCTCGCGCCCCAGGTCGTGCCGCGACGTGCCGTCCTTGGCCAGCTCGCGCTCCACGACGTTCTGCGTCGCGATGCCGGCGTGGTCCATGCCGGGCTGCCACAGCGTCTCGAAGCCCTGCATCCGCTTGCGGCGGGTGGCGGCGTCGATCAGCGTGTGCTCGAAGGCGTGGCCCAGGTGCAGGCTGCCGGTGACGTTGGGCGGCGGGATGACGACCGTGAACGGCGGCTTGTCGCTCGCCGCGTCCACCTCGAAGTAGCCACGCTCTACCCAGCGCTCGTACAGCTTCCCCTCTACGTCGGCCGGCGCGTACTGGGTCGGCAGTTCGGGGGCGGGGCTGTTGTGCCCGTCGTGCGGGCGCTGAGTGTTGTCGGTCACGAGCCGATTCTACGGTCCCGCCGCAGGCTGTTACGAACCCGTTGCGCGCCCCGGGGTGAGGGCGCCTCACGGCGTCCGGGAGGATGCTGACTGAGGCGCGACTGTCGCGCGTGGCCTTCGACACACCGGGGAGACGCCCTATGAGCCACCACCAGCCGCAGTCAGGCCCTTACGGCGAGCAACCCGGGCCGTACGGCAACGCTGGTGGCCAGCCGCAGGCGCCCAACCCGTACGCGGGCCAGCCGGGTTACGGCTACCCCGCCGCCCCGGGCCCGCAGGCCCAGCCGGCCCAACCCGCGCAGCCCGGCGGCTACGGCCACCCCGCGCCCCAGCAGCAGCCGAACCCGTACGCCCAGGGCGGCGGCTACGGCCAGGGCGGCTACGGCCAGCCGGCCCCCCAGCAGCCCCAGCCCCAGCCGAACCCGAACCCGTACGCGCAGCCGGGCGCGCCGTACGCGCAGGGCCCGTACGCCCAGCCGCAGCCCGCCTTCCACCAGCAGCCGATGCAGCCGCAGCCCGCTCCGTACGGGCCGCCGACCCCGGGTGGGAACGGTGGGGGCGGGCGCCGGAAGACGGGGCTGGCCATCGGCGCGGCGCTCGCGGTGGTGGCCGCCGCGGTGGGCGGTTACCTGCTCTTCGCCAGCGACGAGGACACCGCGTACGAGCTGAGCACGCCGCAGACCGTGGCGGGCGACTACCAGCGCGTCGGCGAGGGCAAGGACGAGAGCAACCTGACCCCCGCGGGCAAGGCGCAGCTCAAGGAGATGCCGGTGGTCGAGGACGCGCACCCGGTCTCGGCCAACTACCAGACGCCCGGCCAGAAGAAGCTCCAGTTCAGCGGCGTGTGGGGGAAGGTGACCGACCCGAACCGGGCGGCGGACCTCGCGCTCGCCGTCATCACCAAGGCACTCGTCGAGGACGGGACGGCCGAAACGGTCGGCAGCCCGCAGAAGTTCTCACCCGACGGCTTCGACGGCGACGTGCTCAAGTGCCAGGAGCTGAAATTCACCTCTCCCAAGGGAGCCATCACGGCCCCCGCCTGCGTCTGGGGTGACGAGAGCACCGTCGGCGTGACGGTCATGGCGGACCCGGCGGCCCTGGTCACCGGCGCCGGCATGACGCTGAACGAGGCGGCGGGGCTCGCCGCCGAGGTCCGCTCGGACGCCCGCGTCGAGGCCGGCTGACCGGCTCACGTCAGCGGGTTCCGCGCGACCCCGTCGGCACCACGGCAGCCGAGGCCCGCCCACCCGCGCGGCCTCGGCCCCTCCCACGCCGTGCCCAACCACCGCTCCTACCAGCCGCGACACCGTACGCAGCAGAACGAGGGAACCCATGAGCTACCACCAGCCCGGCCCCTACGGCCAGCAACCCCAGCAACCCCCACAGCCGGGGCCCTACGGCCAGGGCGGCGCGGCTGGCGACCCGGGCTACGGCTACCCGCCCCAGCCGCCCCAGCCCGGCCCCTACGGCCAGCCCCCGCAGGGCTACGGCTACCCGCAGCAGCAGCCCGGTCCGTACGGGCAGATGGGCCAGTACCAGCAGCCGGGCCCGCCGATGCCGCCGCAGGGCGGGGGCAACAGGAACAAGACGGTCGGCATCGTCGTGGGCGCGGTCGTGGCCTGCGCGGCGGTCGTCGGCGGGGTGCTGTTGTTCAACGGGAGCGACAGCGACGGCGATTCGGCCAAGGACAAGAAGAAGGACACCGTCGTCGGCGACACCGGCGGCCAGCAGGGTTCGGGTGGGACGGGCGGCACCGGTGAAGAGCAGCCGCCGGTGACCGAGCCCGCCCAGCAGTACAAGCTGACGACGCCGCAGACGGTCGCTGGCTCCTTCCAGCGTGAGGGCGAGGGCGAGACGGACAGCGGCATCGGTGCGAACGGCGTGGAGCCGACGAGCTTCACCACCGAGGGATCGGTCTCCGCGGAGTACGCGGGAGGCATCAAGAAGCTCACGTTCGGTGGCGCGTACGGCAAGTCCACCGACCCGGAGGCCAGCGTCGACTGGTACTTCCAGCAGATGCGATCGAGCAGCGGCGGCAAGCCGCAGGGGACGCCGCAGAAGTTCACCCCGGCCGGTTTCGACGGCGTCATGAAGTGCCAGGTGGTCGAGTCCAGTTCGGTGCCGATCCAGACGTGCGCGTGGAGCGACGCCAGCACGATCGGCGCCGTCATCTTCGGTGACCCGGCCGTCGTCAGCGACCCCGGCGCCGTCAACCTGAGCGCCGTCGCCGACACCACCGCGCAGGTCTACAAGGACGTCCGCGTGCCGAAGTGAGGCCACGCGGGACCGCGCTTGGGTGACGCCCCGTCAACGCGCGAGGGGCGCCCGGCCAGTTGGCCGGGCGCCCCTCGCGCGTTGCTGGGTGAACAGCGCGCTACGCGCTCTTCTCGTGCCGCTCGTCCTTGCCGACGATGCGCGGCTCGCGCGGCACCAGGGTCGGGTTCACGTGCGAGTGGACGACCTCTTCGGTGATGACGACGCGGGCCACGTCCTTGCGGGACGGCACCTCGTACATCACCGACTGGAGGACCTCCTCCATGATGGCGCGCAGTCCACGGGCGCCGGTGCCGCGCAGGATGGCCTGGTCGGCGATGGCCTCCAGGGCCGGACGGTCGAACTCCAGCTCCACGCCGTCGAGTTCGAACAGCCGCTGGTACTGCTTGACGAGCGCGTTGCGCGGCTCGACCAGGATCTGGAGCAGCGCCTCACGGTCGAGGTTGTGCACCGAGGTGATGACCGGGAGGCGGCCGATGAACTCGGGGATCATCCCGAACTTCACCAGGTCCTCCGGCATGACCTCCTGGAACTGGTCGCTGGCCTCGATCTCGCGCTTGGAGCGGATGGTGGCCCCGAAGCCGATGCCCTTGGCGCCCGCCCGCGACTCGATGATCTTCTCCAGGCCGGCGAACGCGCCGCCCACGATGAACAGCACGTTCGTCGTGTCGATCTGGATGAACTCCTGGTGCGGGTGCTTGCGTCCGCCCTGCGGCGGGACGGAGGCCGTGGTGCCCTCCAGGATCTTCAGCAGCGCCTGCTGCACGCCCTCGCCGCTGACGTCGCGGGTGATCGACGGGTTCTCGCTCTTGCGGGCGACCTTGTCGATCTCGTCGATGTAGATGATCCCGGTCTCGGCCTTCTTGACGTCGTAGTCAGCGGCCTGGATCAGCTTGAGCAGGATGTTCTCGACGTCCTCGCCCACGTACCCCGCCTCGGTGAGGGCGGTGGCGTCGGCGATGGCGAACGGCACGTTGAGCATCCGGGCCAGCGTCTGCGCCAGCAGCGTCTTGCCGGAGCCGGTCGGGCCGAGCAGCAGGATGTTGGACTTCGACAGCTCGATGCCGTCGTCGCGGCTGCTCGCCGCCTCGCCCGCCTGAACGCGCTTGTAGTGGTTGTAGACGGCCACCGAGAGCGCCTTCTTCGCGGCCTCCTGGCCGACGACGTAGCCCTCGAGGAACTCGTAGATCTCGCGCGGCTTGGGAAGTTCCTCCCAGCGGACCTCGGAGGTCTCCGCGAGCTCCTCCTCGATGATCTCGTTGCAGAGATCGATGCACTCGTCGCAGATGTACACACCGGGGCCTGCGATGAGCTTCTTCACCTGCTTCTGGCTCTTCCCACAGAACGAGCACTTGAGCAGGTCGCCGCCGTCACCGATGCGTGCCACGAGGTGCTTCCCCTTCGCCTGGGATCTGCAACGCTTGCGCAGACCCGGGTGCTTGCCTATCGACGGTACCTTGCCGGGGCCCCCGTGCGGGCCCCCCTTGGAGCGACTCGATCCACACGGCACCGAGTGCACGCCAAGAGGGACCGCTCCCGACGCGGCGGGATCAAACCGAAACGGAACTCTTGCGGGTCGAGACGATCTGGTCCACCAGACCGTACGCCAGCGACTCGTCAGCGGTGAGGATCTTGTCGCGCTCGATGTCGTCGCGGATCTTCTCGATCGGCGTCGTGGAGTGCTTGGCCAGCATCTCCTCGAGCTGCGAGCGCATCCGCAGGATCTCGTTGGCCGCGATCTCCAGGTCGGAGACCTGGCCGCGGCCGGTCTCGCTGTACGGCTGGTGGATCAGGATGCGGGCGTTGGGCAGCGCCATCCGCTTGCCGGGCGTGCCGGCCGCGAGCAGCACGGCCGCGGCGGACGCCGCCTGTCCCATGCACACCGTCTGGATGTCGGGCTTGACGAACTGCATCGTGTCGTAGATAGCCGTCAGCGCGGTGAACGAGCCGCCGGGCGAGTTGATGTAGATCGAGATGTCGCGGTCGGGGTCCATCGACTCCAGGCACAGCAGCTGCGCCATGACGTCGTTGGCGGAGGCGTCGTCGATCTGGACGCCGAGGAAGATGACCCGCTCTTCGAAGAGCTTGGCGTACGGGTCGTACTCGCGCACGCCCTGCGAGGTGCGCTCCACGAAGCGCGGGACGACGTACCGGGACTCGGCGGCCGGGCCCTGGTACAGACCGCTACCGGCGTTGTTGTTCATCTGCGTGTTCACCATCCTGATGGCGTTCGGTGGGCTGGAAGTGGAAGCTCGGGTGCCGCTCAGGCCCCGGTGCCGCCGCCGCCCGGAACGCTCGCGGCGGAGGCCATGACGTCGTCGATCAGGCCGTACTCCTTGGCCTCCTCGGCGGAGAACCAGCGGTCGCGGTCGGAGTCGCGGGTGATCTGCTCGACGGTCTGGCCGGTGTGGAAGGCGGTCAGCTCCGCCATCCGCTTCTTCGTGTGCAGCAGCCGCTCGGCGTGGATCTTGATGTCGGAGGCCGAACCCGCCAGGCCGGCGGAGGGCTGGTGGATCAGGATCTCGGCGTTCGGCAGCGCGAACCGCTTGCCCGGGGTGCCCGCGCTGAGCAGGAACTGGCCCATGGAAGCGGCGAGGCCCATGGCGATGGTGACCACGTCGTTCGGGATGAACTGCATGGTGTCGTAGATCGCCATGCCCGCCGAGATGGAGCCGCCCGGGCTGTTGATGTAGAGGTTGATGTCCTTGTCAGGGTCCGCGGCGAGCAGGAGCAGCTGCGCGGTGATCTTGTTGGCGATGTCGTCGTCGACCGGCTGGCCGAGGAAGATGATCCGCTCCCCGAGCAACCGGTTGTAGACCTGGTCGCCGAGGCCGCCGCCGACGGTCGGCTCGCCGGCGGCGGAAGGCATCAGATTCGTCACGTATCCACCTGCTCGTTGATTCGACGGCCGCGAGCCGTCTCAGCGTCTTCGTGCGGACAGGAAGCAAGCGGCGCCTGGAGCCCGCCCCACACCCTCCGGGGCTTTCCGCGGCGCCACCCCTGCCCTCGTATCTACGGACCCTAACGCGCAGGTCGGACAACGCCATCCCGCATCCGGAACTGTTCGCTGTGAGCGCAGGCTACGGGGCGCTGTGCGCCCGGTGGAGCGCCGGTCGGCCCGCGCGCCAGCCGGGAAAGGCGAACGGGCCCCGGCGGGCCGGCGGACGGCCGCACAGCCCCGCCCGGCCGGCTTCCGACACCCGCCCGTGGCCCCGTTCGGAGCCGGTCGTACGGGTGTGCGCCGGGGGGCCCGGTGTGTCGATCGCGGGCCGGCGCGCGCCGGCCCCCCGCGGGCGGGGACGGACACGGGTCCGGACGCGTGTGCGTCCGGACCCGTGCCGTGGTGTCCCGCGCCGGGGATCAGGCCGGGGCTCAGCCCTCGGTCTTCTCCTCGGCCTTCTCGTCGGCCTTCTCCGCGGCCTTGGCGTCGCCGGCCTCGTCGGCCTTGGCCTCCGGCGCGTCGGCGCCCTCGGCCGCGCCCTCGCCACCGGCCTCGACGGTCTCGGCGGTCTCGTCGGTGTCGTCCTCGTCTTCCAGGTCGACGACCTCGCCGTTGGTGTCCGTGACCTTGGCGGCCTCGACCACGACCGCGAGGGCCTTACCGCGGGCGACCTCGCCGACGAGCATCGGCACCTGGCCACCCTCGACCACGGCCTGCGCGAACTGGTCGGGGCTCATGCCGGAGGACTGCGCGCGGCGCATCAGGTGCTCGGTCAGCTCTTCCTGGCCGACCTGCAGCTCCTCCTTGCTGACCAGCTCGTCCAGCAGGAACTGGGTCTTGATGCCCTTCTCCGCCTGCTCCTTGGTCTCCGCGTCGAACTCTTCCTCGGTCTTGCCCTGGATCTCCAGGTACTTCTTGAGGTCGAGGCCCATCTGGCCGAGCTGGTGGTTGACCAGGTTGTGCTTGCGGGTCTCGATCTCGTCCTGGAGGAGCTTCTCCGGGATCGGGATCTCGGCCAGCTCCAGGAGGGCGTCGAGCACCTTCTCCTGGGCCTGGGTGGCCTGCTCGTACTTCTTCATCTGCTCAAGGCGCTTGCGGCTGTCGGCGCGCAGCTCCTCCAGCGTGTCGAACTCGCTCGCCAGCTGCGCGAACTCGTCGTCCAGCGCGGGCAGTTCGCGGGACTTGACCTCGGTGACCTCGACCTTGACCTCGGCCTCCTTGCCCTCGGCGGAGCCGCCCTTGAGCTCGGAGGTGAAGGTGGCGGTGCCGCCGGCGGAGACGCCGGTGACGGCCTCGTCGATGCCGTCGAGGAGCTGGCCGGAGCCGATGGTGTACGAGACGCCCGAGGCGACGCCGTCCTCCAGCACCTCGCCGTCGACCCTGGCCTCAAGGTCGATCGTGAGGGTGTCACCCTCGGCGGCGGGGCGGTCGACCACGGAGGTGGTGGCGAAGCGGTCGCGGAGCTGCTCGACCGACTTGTCGACGTCCTCGTCGGAGACCTCGACCGCGTCGACGGTGACCTCGATGCCGGAGTAGTCCGGGATCTCGACCTCGGGGCGGACGTCCACCTCGGCGGTGAAGGCCAGCAGCTCGCCGTCCTTCAGCTCGGTGATGTCCACCTCGGGCTGACCGAGGACGTTCAGCTCACCCTCGTTGACCGCCTCGGTGTAGAACTTCGGGAGCGCGTCGTTGACGGCCTCCTCCAGCACGGCGCCACGGCCGAACCGCTGGTCGATGACCCGGGCCGGGATCTTGCCCTTGCGGAAGCCCGCCACCGTGACCTGCTGGTTGATCTTCTTGTACGCCGCGTCGAGGCTGGGCTTGAGCTCCTCGAAGGGCACCTCGACAGTGAGCCGAACCCGAGTCGGGTTCAGGGTCTCCACGGCGCTCTTCACGGTTCGGTCTCCTTGGGGCTGACTTCTTGGGGTCTTCGGGTTTTTCTGAGTGTGGCTCTTCATGTGCGTGCCTGCGCGTGCTGCGACGTGTGGTTGGCGCGGCGACGCTGCGGATCGCGCCCCTTGGCGAAGCGCCCGCCGTATTACCAGGGGATACCAGGGGCGGGCCCATTCCCGTCATCACAGACACAGGCGCGCAGCTTGCATAGTAACCGCAAGCGAGAGCAGCCCCCTAACGGGATCATGCCCGTTCACAGCCGCCGCCCGACGCCCGGTCGGACCCGCGGCGAGGCGGGGCGAATCGGCGCCGACGGACTGCGCCGTACGAACGACACGCCGCCCGGACCGTGGCCTGGGCGGCGTTCGAGGTGATGCTGGTCGGGGTGGCCGGATTCGAACCGACGACCTTCCGCTCCCAAAGCGGACGCGCTACCAAGCTGCGCCACACCCCGCCGGTGCGACACGTAGGGTACATGCCGATCGGACTGTCGGCTGCCACTTATTCCCGCGATCAGGCGAAGTGTGCGCGGGACGGGGCTGACCCGCTACGATGCACCTCGTGCCACGGCCGGGCCCGCGAGGGCTCGTACGGGCCGGTGTTTTCGGCGGTCGCCACGGCGATCGTCCCACCTCACCGGTGGCGCGCGGGCGTAGCTCAATGGTAGAGCCCCAGTCTTCCAAACTGGCTACGCGGGTTCGATTCCCGTCGCCCGCTCCACTGCCTGCCCAACGGCCCGGCGTGCGGATCCTCCGCCGCCGGGCCGTTGGCGTCGCGCTCGCCGTACGGGCCCTCCGGCCGGGTCGTACGGCCACTCGGGGGCCGTCGCGGCCCGGCGGAGCGACGTGCGTTCCCTGCGGGCCGCCGCAGCCCAGGCGACCGGTCATGAGGGGCAACGTCACGAGGGGCAACGGTGTCCGCGCCGGGTTCGCGCTGGCGCTCCGCCGCGTTTGGGCCGCGTGGGACGGGGGACTCGGCCGCGGCGATGTGGCATGGCATGGCGTGGCGTGACACGGCCCGCGGACCGGCGGGCTCGCGGGAGGGATGGCCCGGTGCGCGAGGTGACGACGCGGCCCGGCGGGCGCGAAACCGGGGAATCGGGACACCGGAGAGACGGGCGGGCCAGTTGCCCGTGTGCTGCCCCTTGTGCCGGGAGCGCGACGTGGGGAGACTCCCACGTACTCCGACACTCCCCGGCCGGCCGGTCCGCGTGCACGGCCCAGCACCGGACGCGGGGGCGGCCCGCTCGCGCCGTGGCGCACGCCGGCGACGTACGCCGAGCCGGCCGCGTGCTCCGCCGCGTCACGCCCTCGCGGGCGCACACGGCGGACGCGGGAGGCCCGGCTAGAACTCGATGTCGCTGATGCCCTCGGCCACGTTGTCCAGGAACTCCTGGATGTCCGGGGAGGCATCGGTCGAGGCGAGGAGGAAGCCGAAGAGCATGGCGACGAGCATGGGCCCTGCCTTGATCTTCCCAGCCCTGAAGATAAACGCCAAAATTATGCCAACCAGCAGCACAACAGACAGGGAAATAACCACGACTGATCCCTCGCCCTCGGTCGCAACACGTCTCTCCGGCCCGGGGAGGAGCACGGCCCCGCACACCCCCACCTGAACCATCGTGCCACCAAGTGAGTGATGGTTGGAGCCAGGTGACGAATCATTGGCCAACCGCGCATGCTGCTCGGACGGCCTTTCCGGGCTCCGGTCCGGGGGCCCGAATCGCCTCCGGGAGTGATGGCAGGCCCGGTTTTCGGGCGTACCGGGCGGTCCGGCGGGCATCGGGTGTCCGATAGACACCGCATAAATTCGGCCGGATCTCCTACCCTGGTGCCCCTTACAACAACATTGCTAACGGGAATTCTGCATATCTTCAACGCGCCCCGGACCTGCGGACAAATCACCAACAAAGCGGTGAAGTTCTCGCCTCTTCCGTCAGCGCCGGACATCCCTCGCCAAGAGGGCCAATGCCGCGTGCTACAGCGCGAGTTGCCCTGTCCATGCCGGGCCGGAGAGGACCCTCACGCGCGCTCGGTTGACGCCTCGCCGGGGCAGGGCGGGGATGGTACGCGAGTGAACAATGCGCAGCGGAAATGTCGAGCAAAGTTTTACCCATTCCTGGGGTGGCCACTATGGCGCCTCAGATGTTCGACGCTGCCTCCCCCACTTCCCCGCAGTGCGGGCGCGGTTCGCCGGCCCCGACGGGGTGCGGGTCCGCCCGTGAGTGACCGCCCCACCGCGTACCCGAGCGACCAGCTCCGGTCCCCCTCGCGCCGGCCCGCGCGAGCGCGCCACGGCCCGGCCCGCCGTCGCTCCCTCGGCCTCGGGCCGCACCTGCGGGCCGGCCACGTTCACCTGGTGCGGCGCGCCCGGGTGCGGGTGGTCGCGGTGCCCGTCTTCGGTCGCGCGCTCGGCTTGGCCTCCTGGGCGGCCCCGCGGGTGCGGCCGGCCTGGCTCCACCACAGTGACGGCGTGCGGGAGTTGGGCGCCGCTCCGTGGACCGGGCGGGTGCTGACGCCCGGTCTGTTCGGGTGCTCGACGGTGTTGGTGGTCTGCTTCCTCGCCTGGGTGCCGCGGCGTGGGACGTGGTGCACGGCGCTGGGCGCCGGCACGTTGTACGGCGGTCTGCCGCACGGCTTCCTCGCCGGGGGCGCGCTGTTCGGCGGGGGGCCGGAGGCTCACCCGTGGCTGCGGGAGCCGCTGGGTGAGGTGGTGGTGACGGCGGTGGCCGCGCTGGTGGTCACGGCGTTGCCCACGCCCCCGGTGCGGCGGGTGTTCCGCTTTGCGATGGAACCGACGATGGCATGGGCGTTCCGCGCCGACCCGGCCGAGACCCGTCGGCGGCCACCGCGCGCGGGTGGCTGAAGCAACGCGGTGTCCAGGGGGCGCCCGGCGATGGGTCGCGCGCCCGGGCGCGGTGGGCCCGGGCGCTCGGCCCGGTCAGCTCTGGGCCGCCGGCCGGTCCTCCGTGTCCGGCAGGCCGAGGAGTTGCCGGGTGCGGGCGTACTTCGCGCTCAGCCGCTCCCGGGTCTCCGGGTCGAGCCGGGCCAGTCGGGCCGGGTCCGCGTTGTGGGCGACGTCGGCCGCCTTGATGAGCACGGCGCCCGGGGTGGCCCGCAGCCGGGCCGCGTACGCCTCAAGGGGCTCGTCCTCGCGCTTGGTCATCGCGTCGACCAGCTCCTTGGTGTGCGGCGTCAGCGGTGCGGTGGCCAGCCAGTCGCGGGACAGGACGTCGTCCTCGATGGCGTCGTGCAGCCAGGCCGCCGCGATCTGTTCGTCGTCGCCGCCGCGCTCGCGGACCCCGTGGGCGACGGCGGCCAGGTGCTCCACGTACGGGATGCCGGCCTTGTCCGTCTGGCCCGCGTGTGCCTCGCGGGCGAGCGCCTCGACTTCCTCCAGCGTCAGCACCGACATCTCGTGTCCTCACTCCGTGACCTGTGACCTGTGGCGGCGGTTCGGGTACCCACTCTCGCCGGTCACACCTGTCGGTCGAGCCCCGGGGCGGGACGTCACTGCTTCTCGCCCGCGCCGACCATGCTCGTTCGGCGCAGCGCGAGCCGGGCCGGCAGCGTGCTGGACAGCAGGCCGATGAGGAGCGCGGCGCCGGCGAACGCCGCGTACAGGCCCGGGGGGATGTACGGGCTGGTGCCGGTGATGCCGCGCGTCATCGGGTTCAGCGTGATCAGCGCGATGGCGGTGCCGATGGCGACGCCCGCGACGCCCACGAGCAGCGCCTCCCAGCGGATCATGCCGAGCACCTGGCGCCTCGTGGAGCCGATCAGGCGGAGCGTGCTCAACTCGCGGCGGCGGTCGAGGACGGTCATGACCAGGGTGTTGGCGGCGGCCACGGCGGCGAATCCGCCGAGTACGGCGGCCATGGTGGTGTTGGCCCAGACGTTGATCTCGCGGTCCTTGTCCTGTGCCTCGGCGTACCCGTCGCGATCGGTGACGGTGCCGAGCGGGGCCAACGCGGCGGCGACCCGGTCCGGGTCGCTGCCCGGGATCCGCTGGACGAAGACGTCGGTGTCGTAGGCGGCGGTCACGTGGGGGGCCAGCGCGGCGCGGGGCAGGGTGAGCTGGGCGACGCCGAGACCGCGGCCGTAGACGGCGACGACCTCGGGCTTGGCCGTCGAGCCGTCGGGCAGCACGATCTGGAGCCGGTCGCCGACCTCGGCGTCGGCCGAGTCGGCGAGCAGCGCGTCCACGGCGACGGTGTCGGGGCGGCCGATGGCGGACTGGTCGCCGGCGCGTACGTCCAGGTCCTGGACGGTGCGCAGCGCGTCGCCGGTGCCGGAGACGCCCTGGGCCGCGGCGCTGGTGAGCATGCGGGTCTCGCCGGAGCCGGTCGGGACGAGCACGCCGGCGCGCAGCAGGCCGACGGCGGTCCGCACGCCCGGGGTGTGGGCGGCGCGGGCGGCGGTGTCGGCGGGCAGGCCGTCGGGGTCGGTGACGATGTGGTCGGCGACGATGCCCGCGCGGCGCTGGTCGTCGCGGGCGTGGTCCTCGCTGGTGTGCAGGAACACCAGGGTCGAGGAGAAGGCCATGGCCAGCACGATCGGGGTGATGGCGGAGGCCAGTCGGCGCGAGTTGGCCCGGGTGTTGGCGGCGGCCAGGCCGGCGGGGGCGCCGCCGGCGCGCAGCGGCAGGCCGATCAGCCAGGCGCAGAGCCGGGCGATGATCGGGCCGAGCAGACTGACGGAGAGCATGAAGAGCATCACCACGCCGAGCGCGAGGTTGGCCGCGTCGTCGCCGCTCTCCCCCGCCGCGACGCGGGCCAGCACGATGCCGCCGACCAGGGCGCCGGCGCCGAGCACCGTACGGATGACGCCGGGCCTGAAGCGCTCCACGGCGGCCTCGCTCAGGGCCTGGCCGGGCTTGGTCCTGGCCGGACGGCGGGCGGCCAGCAGCCCGGCGAGTACCGCGGCGAGCACGCCCGCGCCGACCGCGCTGACCAGCGGGATCCAGGAGACGTGCAGGCGTACGGCCTCGGGGATGGCGCCCTTGTCCTGGAGTTGGTCGAACCACCAGTGGGCCAGCGCGATGCCCGGCAGGCAACCGACGGCGCCGGCGATCGGCGCGATCAGCAGGGCCTCGGTGGCGATGGAGCGGCGGAGTTGGCGCGGGGTGGCGCCGATGGCGCGCAGCAGGGCGAACTCGCGGGAGCGCTGGCCGACGCAGAGGGCGACCGTGCCGGCCGCGGTGAAGACGGCGACCATGGTGGCGACGCCGCCGAAGCTGCCGCCGAGTCCGGTCAGGAGTTCCTTGGCCTCGGCGACGCCGGGCTCCTCCACGCCGCCGCGGCCGTCGCCGGTGTGCACCTTCGCCTTGCCCGCCACGGCGCGCCTGACCTGGTCGGCGAGGTCGCCGGTGGTGGTGCCGGGCGCGGCGAGCACGGCCACCGCGTCGATCTTGCCGGGGTGCCCGGAGAGTTCGACGGCCCGCTGGTCGGTGAGCCAGGCGGTGGGTGCCCGGAGCGCGGCGTGGGTCGCGGGCTTGGCGATGCCGGAGACCTCGAAGCGGTGCGCGCCGTCGGCGGCGGTGAGGGTGACGTGGTCGCCGACGGTGGCGCGCTGGGCGCGGGCGGTGGCCTGGTCGAGCACGACCTGGTGCGCGGTGCGGGGCGCGGCGCCCTGGGCGAGGTCGCCGCCGGTGAAGGCGGTGGAGCCCCAGCCGTGGGCGGTGACGGCGCCCGTGCTGGTGCGCAGGGGGTAGCTGACGTCGGGGATGGCGGTGGCGACGCCGGGGGCGGCGGCGATCTCGCTGACGAGGGCGGCGTCAAGGCGGGCCGCGTCGGGCACCAGTTCGCTGCCGTCGTCGCCGTCGTCGCCGCTGTCGTCGGTGAGGCGCGCGTGCTGGTCGGCCGCGGCGACCACGGGCACGTCGGCGTAGCGCTGGGGCGGCGCGGAGGCGCGTACGCCGCTCTCCAGCAGGATGCCGCAGGCGGAGACGATGAACGCGGCCATCATCAACGCCACGAAGGTGCCGGCGAACGCGGCGGGCTTGAAGCGGACGGCCGCGCGGGCCAGGCCGTTGGTCAGGGAGCGTCTGGTCATGCCGCCGCACCCGCCATCGGGTGGGGCGCGGCGGGGCGGGTGCGGGCGGTGAGGGCGGTCATGCGCGCGGCGACCTGGTCGGCGGTGGGCCGGGCGAGCCGGTCGGTGATGGCGCCGTCGGCCAGGAACAGCACCCGGTCGGCGTAGCTGGCGGCGGTCGGGTCGTGGGTGACCATGACGACGGTGGCCGACAGGGTGTCCACGGCCTGCCGGAGCAGGGTGAGCACCTCGGCGGCGGTGCCGGTGTCCAGGGCGCCGGTGGGTTCGTCGGCGAAGACCACGTCGGGCTGGGTGACCAGGGCGCGGGCGATGGCCACGCGCTGCTGCTGGCCGCCGGAGAGCTGGCCCGGGCGGCGCCTCGCGTGCGCCTCCAGGCCGACCTGGGCGAGCACCCGGGCGGCGGCCTCGCGGTCCGGGCGGCGGCCCGCGAGTCGCATGGGGAGCAGCACGTTGTGCTCGACGGTCAGCGAGGGCAGCAGGTTGAACGCCTGGAAGACGAAGCCGAGGCGGCTGCGGCGCAGGGCCGTGAGCTTGTTCTCGTTCATCCCGGTGATCTCGGTGCCGCCGAGCCGGACGGAGCCGGCGGTGGGCCGGTCGAGTCCGGCGGCGCACTGAAGGAAGGTGGACTTGCCCGAGCCGGAGGGGCCCATGACGGCGGTGAAGCTGCCACGGGGCAGGGCGAGGTCGATGCCGCGCAGGGCGTGCACGGCGCCCGAGCCGCGCCCGTACTGCCGGCGCACGCCGCGCAGTTCGATGGCCCACGCGCCGCCCGGCGTGCCGGGCGGGTACGGCGGCGGCCCGTCGGCCGCGGTCGCGACCCGGGGCCGCTCCCGTGTGGCGTACGGGCCGCCGGGCCCGGTGCCGTACGGGTCGCCCGCGGGGTGGTCGGTGCCGGCCGGGCCGGGTGTGGCGTGCCCCTCGGTCCGCTTGGTGCGACGCCTGTTCCGCAGCCCCATCGCCTGTTCCGTCCTTCGCTGGTCGTGGCGCGGTGGAGCGCCGTCGGTGCGCTGGCGTGGGCGCCGTCGGTCTGCGCCTCACGTGGTCTTTCAGCACCTCGAACGTACGGAGTGAAGGCGCGTCGCGACCATGGCGGTTGCTGGCGGATGCATGGTGGGGAAAACCCGATGGCCGGTGCGGGTGCTGGGCTCCCGGATGGCTTCCGTCCACGGCGCGCGCCTGCCGGGCGCGCGTTGCGGAGGGGAGCCTTCCGGGTCGGCCCGGGCGTCGAAAAGTCGTTTGGTAAACTAATTACATACGATTTCTTGACTCCCCCTTGACCTCACCGTCGGGCCGACCTCTGGAGGAGCCATCGGACACGCGGACACCCTCATCGCCATGGGCGGGGCGTTTCTCGCCGCCGCCGTGCTCGCCCGCCTGGGCGCGCGGATCGGGCTGCCCACCATTCCCCTGTTCATCCTGGCCGGCATCCTGCTCGGGCCGAACACGCCGGGCTTCGTCCTGGTCGACGACCCGCACGAGCTGGAGATGCTCTCCGCGCTCGGCCTGGTACTGCTGCTGTTCTACCTCGGTCTTGAGTTCCACATGGACGACCTCAAGACCGGCGGGCGCAAGATGGCGCTCGCGGGCGGCTCGTACCTCGCCCTCAACGTGGGCGCCGGCCTCGCCTTCGGCTTCCTGGTGGGCTGGGGCACGTCCGAGGCGCTGGTCCTGGCCGGGGTGCTCGGCATCTCCTCGTCGGCGATCGTCACCAAGGTGCTGGTGGACCTCGGGCGGATCGGCAACCCGGAGACCAAACCCATCCTCGGCATCATCGTCGTCGAGGACATCTTCCTGGCCCTGTACCTGGCGGCCCTCCAGCCGGTGATCTCCGGCGCGGACAGCATGTCGGCCGCGGCGGGCGACGCCGGCAAGGCGTTCGGCTTCCTGCTGCTGCTCGCGGCGATCGCCCGCTGGGGCATCGGCGTCATCGACAAGCTGATCTCCACCCGCGACAACGAGTTGCTGGTGATCTCCTTCCTGGGCGCGGCCGTCTTCGTGGCGGGTGTCTCCGAGTGGTTCGGGGTGGCGGACGCGATCGGCGCGTTCATGGTCGGCCTCATGCTGGGCAGCACCACCTCCGGCAACCGCATCCGGAAGCTGGTGCACCCGCTGCGGGACGCGTTCGGCGCGATCTTCTTCTTCGCCTTCGGCCTGTCCATCGACCCCGGCGACCTGCCGACGGTGCTGGTCCCGGTGCTGATCGCGGTGACGCTGACGATCGTGATGAACGTGTTCGCCGGCCTTGTGGCCGCCCGCCTCTACGACTTCGGCGCCGGCCCCGCGGCCAACATCGCCACCGCGCTGCTGGCCCGCGGCGAGTTCGCGCTGATCCTGGCCACCATGGCGGCGGGCGCGGGGCTCGACGAGCGGCTGTCCCCGTTCATCGCCGGCTACGTCCTGATCCTCGCGGTGCTCAGCCCACTGGCGGCCGGCAGCTCCCACTGGCTGGCCCGCTTCCTCCCGGGCGGCCGAGACGCGGAGCAGCCCAGGCAGGCCGCGCTCCAGGGCAACGGGGCCGGCGGCTCGGGCGGTGCCGGCGGCACCGGCGGGGACAAGGGCACCGACCCCGGCTGAACGGCGCCGGCCGAACCGGCACGAGGGGCCGGGCGCGTACCGCACGCGCCCGGCCCTTCGTCGTTCACCGGACCCTCGCCGCTCACCGGCGCCTCGCCGCTCACCGGCGCCTCGTGGCTCGGCTACTCGCGGCAGATCAGCAGCAGCGCCCGGTCGTCGTTGACGTCCTTGGCCACCGACTCGATCAGGTGCCAGGCCGCGCCCTGGAAGCCGCTGGCCACGTAGCGGTCCGCCTCGCCGGTCAGCCGGTCGATGCCGTCGGCGATGTCCCGTTCGGAGGTCTCCACCAGGCCGTCGGTGAACAGCATGAGCACGTCGCCCGGACGCAGGTTGCCCTTGATCGGGTCGAACGTCGCCCCGTCGTACACGCCGAGCAACGGGCCCTCGGCCGCCATCTCGTCCCAGCGTCCGGAGCCCGCGTTCAGTTGCAGCGCGGGCGGATGGCCGGCCGAGTACAACTCGTAGTCCCCGCTGTCCAGGTCGAGCACCAGGTGGATGGAGGTGGCGAAGCCCTCGTCCCAGTCCTGCCGCAGCAGGTAGCCGTTGGCGGCGGGCAGGAAGCCGTGCGGCGGCAACGAGCCGAGCAGCCCGCCGAACGCGCCGGACAACAGCAGCGCCCGCGACGCCGCGTCCATGCCCTTGCCGGAGACGTCGGTGAGCACCACTTCGAGGCTGCGCCCGCCGTTCGTGCGGGCCGCGACGACGAAGTCGCCCGAGAAGGACTGGCCGCCGGCCGGTCGCAGCGACATCTCGCGGTGCCAACCGCGTGGCAGCGTCGGCAGCTTGCTCTGCACCCGGATGCGTTCGCGCAGGTCGAAGAGCATGGTCCCGCCGCCGCGCCAGGGCACCCCGACCCGGCTGCGGAACTGGGCGATCACCAGCCCGAAGAAGCCCACCGCCGCGACGACCAGGATGGTGCCGGGGGTCACCCGGTCCTCGCCGCCGACGTACGGCTCAAGGACCGCGGCCTCGATGATCAGCGCGGTGGCCGAGGCCGCGTACAGCGCGAGCAGGCTGGCCGGGCGCAGCAGCAGTCCGCCGGCGACGATCGGCAGGACCAGTACGGAGGGGTCACACCAGTCGGGTTGGGCGATGGTGCTGGCCGCGATGGCCGGCACGGCCGCGAGCAGGACGGCCAGGGCCAGCCAGTCGGAGCCGTCGCCGCGGAAGTAGTCCACACCGGCCTTGCGCACGCTGGTGCGCGCCCGGTGTAGCGCCTTGCGCATCCGGGCCGTCGCGGACTCCACACCTCCGGTCTTCATCGCATCGGGACCTTATCCACCCTCCACCATGCTCCGCACGTTTCTCCGACTCCGACGCTGAATCCGACGCTTCGCATGGTCGCCCCCGGCGCGGCCACGGAAGGCGCGCCTCGGGCCGCTGGCCGAGAAGGGAATCCTAAGCGAAATGCGATCGCCTGTGCGGGTACGTCGCGAAGATCACCAACGGGCCCGCGGGATCGCGCGCCCGCGCGCGGGCGGCGCCCGAGTCGAGTAGCACCCGGGCACCAGGAGCTAGCGGGGTTGGCACCCCGGGCACCAGAAGAGGTTGCGGGCGGCGAGTTCGGCGGTGCGGATCTCGCCGCCACAGATGTGGCAGGACTGCCTGGCCCTGCGGTACACGTACACCTCTCCCCCGTGGTCGTCCACGCGCGGCGGACGCCCCATGGCCTCGGGGAGGTGTTCGGGTCGCACCGTGTCGATGCGGTTGTTCCGGACGCCTTCGCGCATGAGGTGGACCAAGTCGGCCCAGACGGCGTCCCATTGCGCCCGCGTCAGATCGCGGCCGGCGCGGTACGGGTCGATGCCGTGCCGGAAGAGCACCTCGGCCCGGTAGACGTTGCCCACCCCGGCGATGACCTTCTGGTCCATCAGCAGCGCGGCGACCGTGGACCGGCTGCGGGAGATCCGCCGCCAGGCGACCTCGCCGTCCCCGCTCGGGTCCGCCGCCACCGGCCGGTCGGCCGGCCCGCGCGCCCGCAGCGGGTCGGGGCCGAGGCGCTCGTGTATGGCCTGCTTCTCCGCGTCGGTGATCAGCGCGCAGGTGGTCGGCCCCCGCAGGTCCGCGTACGCGTCGGGGTTGGCCAGGCGCAGCCGCACGGTGTCGGTGGGCGGCGGCGCGGGGGCCGGGCCGAAGGTGAGCTTGCCGAAGAGGCCGAGGTGGATGTGGACCCAGCCGGCGGCGGCGAAGCCGAGGAAGAGGTGCTTGCCGTGCGCGTCGGCGGCGGTCAGCGGCTGGCCGTCGACGAGCGCGGCACCGTCGGCGAACTTGCCCTGCGGGCTGCTCGCCCGCACCGGTCGGTCGGCGAAGCGCTCCCGGTAGTCCGCCGCGAGGCGGTGGATCGTATGCCCCTCAGGCACGGCTGGGTTCCTCCGGCTGCCGCGGGCCGGTGGCGGCGCTTCGCCGCCCGGCCCGGGCCGCGCTTGGTCGGGGGCCGGGTGCGGGGCCCCACGGATCGGGATGGGTGGGCGCCCCGCGGCCGGCCGGGCGGGGCGGTGCGTCGCCGGGCCGGGCGCGGGGCGCTACGACCCGCCGCGCGTCAGGGCTGCGGGTGGTGGGCCGGGATGGCGGGCAGGGTGCCGGTCAGCTCGTACGACGAGAGCATGTCGATGCGGCGAGTGTGCCGCTCCTCGCCCGAGTACGGCGTGTCCAGGAAGGCCGCGACGAAGCTGGTGGCCTCGTCCAGGGTGTGCATCCGGGCGCCGACGCTGAGCACGTTGGCGTTGTTGTGCTCGCGGCCGAGGCGGGCGGTCTCCTCGCTCCAGGCCAGCGCGGCGCGCGCGCCCTTGACCTTGTTCGCGGCGATCTGCTCGCCGTTGCCGGAGCCGCCGATCACGATGCCGAGGCTGCCCTCGTCGGCGACGGCGCGCTCGGCGGCGCGCAGGCAGAACGGCGGGTAGTCGTCCTGGGCGTCGTAGATGTGCGGGCCGCAGTCGACGGGCTCGTGGCCGCCCGCGGTGAGCCACTCCACGAGGTGGTTCTTGAGTTCATAGCCGGCATGGTCGGAGCCGAGGTACACGCGCATGTGCTGAGTGTGGCACGAGCGGTGACGGGTAGGCGCGGACGGGTCCTGAACACCGAATTTCCGTGCGCAACGATTTGGAATCGCTTCTTCCGCTCGGCTTCACCCTGAGTTTGAATGCCGGAGCCGCACAGCGCACCACCAAAGCTAAGGATCGTGCATGAGTACGCAGCCGCCCCCCGTCAGGGTCGACGGGGCCAAGGACGCACCCGGGGCACCCGGTGACGCGTCCGGCGATGGCCTCAAGGCCGGCCTGAAGAACCGCCATCTGTCGATGATCGCCATTGGCGGCGTGATCGGCGCCGGCCTGTTCGTGGGCTCCGGCGCCGGCATCGCCAAGGCCGGCCCCGGCATCCTCGTCTCCTACGCCATCGCCGGCCTGCTGGTCGTCCTCGTGATGCGGATGCTCGGCGAGATGGCGGCGGCCGACCCGACCTCGGGGTCGTTCTCGGCCTACGCGGACCGGGCGCTCGGGCGCTGGGCCGGGTTCACGATCGGCTGGCTGTACTGGTTCTTCTGGGTCGTGGTGCTCGCCGTGGAGGCGACCGCGGCGGCGGCGATCCTCACCGAGTGGGTGTCCCCGATCCCGCAGTGGGCTTGGGCGCTGCTCGTGATGGTCGTGCTGACCGCGACGAACCTGGCCTCGGTCGGCTCGTACGGCGAGTTCGAGTTCTGGTTCGCCGGGATCAAGGTCGTGGCGATCGCCGCGTTCATCGTCATCGCCGGGCTCGCGGTCTTCGGCGTGCTGCCGGACACCGAGGCGGTGGGCACCTCGCACCTGACCGGTGACGGCGGCTTCCTGCCCAACGGCCCCGGCACCATCCTCTCGGGCATGCTCCTGGTCGTCTTCTCCTTCATGGGCAGCGAGATCGTCACGCTGGCCGCGGGCGAGTCCGCGGAGCCGGCGAAGATGGTCAGCCGGGCGACCAACAGCGTGATCTGGCGGATCGGCATCTTCTACCTGGGCTCGATCCTGCTCGTGGTGATGCTGCTGCCGTGGAACTCGCAGGCCCTCCTTGACGACGGCCCCTACGTCGCCGCGCTGAACGAGATCGGCATCGCCCACGCCGGGACGATCATGGACGTGATCGTGGTGACGGCCGTGCTGTCCTGTCTGAACTCGGGCCTGTACACGGCCTCCCGGATGGCCTTCTCGCTCGGCCAGCGCGGTGACGCGCCCGCGTCGTTCGCACGGGTGAACAAGCGGGGCGTGCCGGCCGCAGCGATCTGGTCCTCGGTGGCCTTCGGCTTCGTCGCCGTGATCTTCAACTACACCTCGCCGGACACGGTCTTCGAGTTCCTGCTGAACTCCTCCGGCGCGGTGGCCCTGTTCGTGTGGATGGTGATCTGCTTCTCGCAGTTGCGGATGCGCCCGATCATCGAGCGCGAGATGCCCGAGCGGCACACGGTGCGGATGTGGCTCTACCCGTACCTGACGTACGCCACGATCGCGCTGATCATCTTCATCCTCGGCTACATGCTCTACGACGACGAGGGCCGCGAGATGATGGTGCTCTCGCTCGTGGTGGGCGCGTTGGTGCTGGTCACCAGCCTGGTCCTGGACCGCAGGCGGGGACGCGTCGCGCTCGCGGCGGCGGCCGGGCCGGCCGACGCGCCGGAGGCGGCCAAGGCCCCCGAGGTGCCCGAGCAGCGCGCCTGACCGGGCCGGGCCGCCCGGCGGCGGCCCTCTGACACGCCAGCGCCCCACCCGCCCGACTGGGCTGGTGGGGCGCTGGCGTGTGGTCCGGGCCCGGCCCCGAGGGGGCGGGCCCGGCGCGGAGGTCAGGAGCGGCGGTCCAGGAGTCGCCAGGCGGTGGGGAGCAGGCCCATGGCCAGGGCCACCTTGAGCGCGTCGCCGAGCAGGAACGGGGTGAGGCCGGCGGCGACCGCGTCGGTCAGCGACATGTTCGTGGCCAGCGCCAGGTAGGGCACGCCGATCGCGTAGATGATCGCGGAGCCGACGGCCATGGTGCCCACCGTGCGGACCATGCCACGGTCGCCGCCGCGCCGGGCCAGCGCGCCGACCGCGGTGGCCGCGAGCATCATGCCGATGACGTAGCCGAAGGAGGGGGCGGCGGCGCCCGACTCGCCCTCCGCGAACCACGGCATGCCGGCCATCCCGACCAGGGCGTACACCAGCAGCGAGAGCAGGCCGCGGCCCGCGCCGAGGGACGCGCCGACGAGCAGCGCGGCGAAGGTCTGGCCGGTGACCGGCACCGGCGAGCCCGGCACGGGGACGGCTATCTGCGCGGCGACGCCGGTCAGCGCGGCGCCGCCGACGACCAGGGTGGCGTCCCGGACGCGGGCGCGGCCGTCGGACGAGGCGTGCAGCAGGTCGGCCAGGACCGAGCCGGGCCGGGCGGCGGTGGAAACAGTGCTCAACGTTTCTCCCCGAGAAGAGTCAGGACGGTGCGGATGGCCGAAGCGGCGCGGCCACAGCGACGTTAACCCAGCCCATACCACCCGCCCACCGTGTACCCGGTACAAAGCCGCGGGCCGACTCCTGGCGGATACGACACTCGGCCCGTGGTCCCGCGGCACGCTGCGCGTTCGCCGTTTCGGCTGGTCGCGTGATGCTCATCACGAAGCGGCGGGCGGCGGATGGATCGTTTTGCGGTTCCTCGCATGCGACGGCGAGACTGTGGGCTCCCACCAATACGAGAGTACGAGCGCGATGCACGACACACCCACGTCCGGCGCGGCCGGTACGGAAGAACCGCTGGCCGGTGGGCTCAAGCAGCGCCACATGACGATGCTCGGGCTCGGCGGGGTGATCGGCGCGGGCCTGTTCGTCGGCTCGGGCGCGGGCATCGCGGTGGCGGGGCCGGGCATCGTGCTCTCCTACCTGCTCGCGGGCGCCCTCGCCATGCTGGTGATGCGGATGCTGGGCGAGATGTCGGCGGCGATGCCCGCCTCGGGCGCCTTCTCGGTGCACGCCGAGCGCGCCCTCGGCCGCTGGGCCGGCTTCTCGGTGGGGTGGCTGTACTGGTTCCTGCTGGTCGTCGTGTTGGCGGTGGAGGCGACGGGGGCGGCGGGCATCGCGCACGGCTGGGTGCCGGAGGTGCCGCAGTGGGCGTGGGTGCTGCTGTTCATGGTGGTCTTCACGGCCGCCAACCTGGCGGCGGTGCGCAACTTCGGGGAGTTCGAGTTCTGGTTCGCCGCCCTCAAGGTGGGCGCGATCGTGCTGTTCCTGGTGCTCGGGCTGCTGGCCATCCTCGGGGTGCTGCCGGACACCGACGCGGTGGGCCTGACCAACCTGACCGGGCAGGGCGGCTTCCTGCCGGAGGGGTGGGGCGGCGTGATCTCCGGGGTGCTCGCGGTGGTCTTCGCCTTCGGCGGCCTCGAGGTGGTGACGATCGCGGCGGCCGAGTCGGACGACCCGGCGCGCGCGGTGGGCCGGGCGGTGCGCAGCGCGGTGTGGCGCATCGTCTTCTTCTACATCGGCTCGATGCTGGTCATCGTGACCGTGCTGCCGTGGACGGACATGGCCCCGGGAAAGAGCCCGTACGTGGCGGTGCTCGACCACATCGGCGTGCCGGCGGCCGGGCAGATCATGAACATCGTGGTGTTCGTGGCGCTGCTGTCGGCGCTCAACGCCAACCTCTACGGCTCCTCGCGGATGATCTTCTCCCTCGCGGAGCGCGGCGAGGCGCCACGGGCGCTGCTGCGGGTGGGGTCCGGCGGCGTGCCGCGGCGGGCGGTGTTCGCGTCGGTGGCCTTCGGTTTCGTCTCGGTGCTGCTCAACCTGAAGTGGCCGGATTCCATCTTCCAGTACCTGCTGAACGCCGTCGGCGCGGTGCTGCTCTTCGTCTGGGCCCTGATCGCCGCGTCGCAGCTTCGGCTGCGCTCGCGGATGGACCCGGCCGCGGTGGCCGCGCTGCCGCTGCGCATGTGGGCCTTCCCGTGGCTGACGTGGGCGGCTCTGGTCGCGATGGCCGGCGTCCTGGTGCTCATGCTGACCGACGACGGCGCCCGCCCGCAGTTGCTGTGGTCGGCCGGCGCGACCGCCGCCGTGCTGGCCGTCGCGGGGGTACGAGAAGTGGTCAAGCGGCGCGAAGCGGCCGAAGTGCCGCCAACCTGACGATCGGTCGGGCACGGAACGTAACGATGCCGTCTGCATATCGGACAGGGCTGTCCGAACTGTTGTCCTGAGCGGACACCGGCCCCACACTGGCAGCTTCATGCGCACGTCAGGGCTCTCACGGACTGGACCTTTATCACCATGAAGCGGACCCCCGCGTTCCCCGCATCGGAGCGCGAGCCAACCAAAGAGGTAACGGACGGCAACGAAGCCGCCGCGACCGACAGTGTCAATCTTGGCCACGGTCTCAAGCAGCGACATCTGTCGATGATCGCGCTGGGTGGCGTCATCGGTGCGGGCCTGTTCGTGGGCTCCGGCGCCGGCATCCGCGCGGCGGGGCCGGCCATCGTCCTGGCGTACGCCGCCTCGGGCCTGCTGGTGATGCTGGTCATGCGGATGCTGGGCGAGATGGCCGCGGCCAATCCGGCGTCCGGCTCGTTCTCGGTGCACGCCGAGCGCTCGCTCGGCCCCTGGGCCGGGTTCACCGCCGGCTGGATGTTCTGGATGCTGCTGTGCGTGGCGGTGGCCGCGGAGGCCATCGGCGCCGCCGACATCATGGTGGGCTGGTTCCCGGACACCGAGTCCTGGATGTGGGTCGCCCTGTTCATGGTGGTGTTCACCGGCACCAACCTGGCGGCGGTGAGCAACTTCGGCGAGTTCGAGTTCTGGTTCGCCGCCCTCAAGGTCGCCGCGATCGCCGCCTTCCTGATCCTCGGCGTCCTGGCCATCATGGGCGCGCTGCCCGGCACCGACGCGCCGGGCACCGACAACCTCACCGGCGACGGCGGCTTCCTGCCCAACGGCGTGGACGGCCTGGTCGTCGGCTTGCTGGCCTCGGTGTTCGCCTTCGGTGGCCTGGAGACGGTCACCATCGCCGCCGCCGAGTCCGAGCACCCCCGCAAGGGCGTCGCCAAGGCCGTGCGCACCGCGATGTGGCGGATCGGCCTCTTCTACGTCGGCTCGATGCTGGTCATCGTCACGCTCATCCCGTGGGACGACATGGCGGTGGTCAACGACGGCCCGTACGTGGCGGTGCTGAACCACATCGACATCCCGGCGGCCGGCGACACGATGAACGTCATCGTGCTGATCGCGCTGCTCTCGGCGATGAACGCCAACATCTACGGCGCCTCGCGCATGGCGTTCTCGCTGGTCGCGCGCGACCAGGGGCCGCGCTTCCTGAAGACGGTCAGCAACCGGGTGCCGCGCCGCGCGGTGGTCGCCTCGGCCGCGTTCGGCTTCCTGGCGGTGCTGTTCAACTACTGGTGGCCCGAGACGATCTTCAAGTGGCTGCTGAACATGGTCGGCGCGGCCGTGCTCGTGGTGTGGGGCTTCATCGCCGCGGCCCAACTGCGCATGCGGCGCCAGTTGGAGCGCGAGGCGCCGGACAAGCTCATCGTGCGCATGTGGCTCTTCCCGTACCTGACCTGGGTGGCGCTGGTCGGCACGGTCGGCGTGCTGCTGCTGATGCTCCGCGAGGACGACACCCGGACGCAGCTCTTCTTCACCGCCGGGCTCGCGGTGGTCTTCGCCATCATCGGCTACGTCCGGCAGCGCGCGGCGGGCCAGGCCGGGGGCGTGAACGCCGCCGCCGTGGTGGCCGCCGCCAAGGCCGACCACGACGACCCCGTCAGCACCACTGGCGCCCCCGGCACTCCTGACCGCTCCGGTGACGGCACCGGCGAGGCGCCCAAGGACGCGCCGAACAGCTAGCGCGGCACTCTTTCGACTGATCCACCCCGGCGCCGTCCCGGCCCGCTCGCAGCGGGCCCGGACGGCGCCGGCGCGTTGTGCGGCCCCGCCTGACGAGGTGGCGGCGTACGCCGGAGGCGGGACGGCCCCTCAGACCGGGGGACCATCCCGCCTCCGTCTTTTGGACCAGGTCAACGCCGGTCCGTGGCGTGAAATGGTCTTGCTGGTAGCGTGCACCTGCAAGTTAATTGCAATAAGCAGTCGGAGGGCTCGGCATGGCCATCTACACACTTCCTGAACTTCCGTACGACTACTCGGCGCTGGCACCGGTGATCAGCCCCGAGATCATCGAACTGCACCACGACAAGCACCACGCCGCCTACGTCAAGGGCGCCAACGACACCGTGGAGCAGCTCGCGGAGGCGCGGGACAAGGACCAGTGGGGCGCGATCAACGGCCTGGAGAAGAATCTGGCCTTCCACTTGTCCGGGCACATCCTGCACAGCATCTACTGGCACAACATGACCGGTGAGGGCGGCGGCGAGCCGCTGGACAAGGACGGCGTGGGCGACCTGGCCGACGCCATCACCGAGTCCTTCGGCTCCTTCGCGAAGTTCAAGGCCCACCTGACCAAGGCGGCGGCCACCACCCAGGGTTCGGGCTGGGGCGTGCTGGCGTACGAGCCGGTCAGCGGCCGGCTCGTGGTCGAGCAGGTCTACGACCACCAGGGCAACGTCGGCCAGGGCTCGGTGCCCATCCTGGTCTTCGACGCCTGGGAGCACGCCTTCTACCTGCAGTACAAGAACCAGAAGGTGGACTTCATCGAGGCGATGTGGCAGGTCGTCAACTGGCAGGACGTGGCCAAGCGCTACCGCTCCGCCACCGAGCGGGCCGGCAACCTGCTGCTCGCCCCCTGAACCGCGGCCGAGGCGGAAGCGCGGGCGGCACGCCGCCGGCTGACGCGCGCCGGCCGCCCCCGACCTCCTGCTGACGTGATCGTCTTCTCACCCTTCACGTAGGCGGGCGGAAAAAGGCAGGGCCCCCACGCGATCGACGCGCGTGGGGGCCCTGTCGTGCCCGACCCTCCCACACGTCCCACGGGTCCCGCCGCACCCGTCCACGGGACCGCCGTGGCGCGCCCCCCGCGCGTCACCAGCTTCCATTCCCTCCCTTTATCACCTCTGTGCATCACGCATGAAATGATTCCTGCTGACCTACACATGAGACGAAGACGAGGGAGTCCCGTCGTGCCCGGTGAGAACCTGACCCGTGAAGAGGCCCGTACCCGGGCCGACCTGCTCACCGTGGACGCGTATGACATCGCGCTCGACGTGCGCAGCGCCGTCGGCGCCCAGGAGGGCGACGGGCCGCGCACCTTCCGTTCGGTCACCACCATCCGGTTCCGCTGCGCCACCGAGGGCGCCGAATCGTTCGCGGACCTGCTCGCCCCCTCGATCACCTCCCTCACCCTGAACGGGCGCGCGCTGGACGTGGCCGAGGTCTACGACGGCTCCCGGATCGCGCTGACCGGCCTGGCCGCCGAGAACACGCTGACCGTGGACGCGCGCTGCGCGTACAGCAAGACCGGGCAGGGCCTGCACCGCTTCGTGGACCCCGAGGACGGCGAGGTCTACCTCTACACGCACTTCGAGCCGGCCGACTCGCGCCGGGTCTTCGCCAACTTCGAGCAGCCGGACCTGAAGGCACCCTTCACCTTCGCGGTGACCGCGCCCGAGGGGTGGACGGTGCTCAGCAACGGCGACCGGGACGGCGAGAGCACGCCGGCCGAAGGGGGCGGCACGCACACCCGCTTCGTACCGACCAAGCCGATCTCCACGTACATCACCGCCGTCGTCGCCGGCCCGTACCACTACGAGCGCGACCACTACAGCCGCGTCCTGCCCGACGGCAGCACGCTGGAGATCCCGCTGGGCGCGCTCTGCCGCAAGGGCCTGGCCCGGCACTTCGACGCGGACGACATCTTCACCGTCACCAAGCAGGGGCTCGACTTCTTCCACGAGCGGTTCGACTTCCCGTACCCGTTCGGCAAGTACGACCAGGCGTTCGTGCCCGAGTACAACATCGGCGCGATGGAGAACCCGGGCTGTGTCACCTTCCGCGAGGAGTACATCTTCCGCGGCAGGGTCACCCAGGCGTCGTACGAGGCCCGCAGCAACACCCTGCTGCACGAGATGGCCCACATGTGGTTCGGCGACCTGGTCACCATGGAGTGGTGGGACGACCTGTGGCTCAAGGAGTCCTTCGCCGACTTCATGGGCGCCTACGCGCTGGTCGGCGCCACCCGCTTCACCGACGGCTGGATCACCTTCGCCAACCGCCGCAAGAGCTGGGCCTACCGGGCCGACCAGCTCTCCTCCACGCACCCGGTCACCGCCGACATCCGGGACCTGGAGGACGCCAAGCTCAACTTCGACGGCATCACGTACGCCAAGGGCGCCTCGGTGCTCAAGCAACTGGTCGCCTACGTGGGCGAGGAGGCGTTCCTCGAAGGCGCCCGCCGCTACTTCAAGCGCCACGCCTACGGCAACACCACCCTGGGCGACCTGCTCTCGGTGCTGCACGAGACCTCGGGCCGGGACATGGCCGCCTGGTCCGCGGCCTGGCTCCAGACCACCGGCGTCAACGCGCTCACCCCGCAGGCCACCTACGACGCCCACGGCACGATCACCGAGCTGGCCGTGGTCCAGGAGGCCGCCGACGCGCACCCGACGCTGCGCCCGCACCGCGTGGCCGTCGGCCTCTACCGGCGCGCGGACGGCGCCCTGACCCGGTACGCGCGGGCCGAGGTGGACGTGGCGGGCCCGCGCACCGTCGTCAGCGAGCTGGCCGGCCTGGAGCGACCCGACCTGATCCTGGTCAACGACGAGGACCTGACGTACTGCAAGATCCGCTTCGACGAGGGTTCGCTCGCCACCCTGCGCGGGCACCTCGGCGAGCTGACCGACCCCATGGCGCGCGCCCTGTGCTGGTCCGCGCTGTGGAACCTGACCCGGGACGCGCTCATGCCGGCCCGCGACTTCCTCGCCCTGGTCGAGTCGTTCGCCGGCACCGAGACCGACATCGGCGTGTTGCAGATGGTGCAGTCGTGGGCCGGCTCGGCGCTGGCCCACTACACGGCCCCCGCCTCGCGCGAGACCGCCGGGCAGGCGCTGGCCCAGGGCGCGCTGCGCGAGCTGCGGCAGGCGGAGCCGGGCAGCGGTCACCAACTGGCCTGGGCCCGCTTCTTCGCCGGCGCCGCCTCCGCCGAGGCCGACCTCCAACTCCTGGACGGCCTGCTCGCCGGCAACGCGAAGATCGACGGCCTGGACGTGGACCAGGAGCTGCGCTGGACGTTCCTGGCCCAGCTCGCCGCGCACGGCGCCGCCGACGCGGAGCGCATCGACGCCGAGCTGGCCCGCGACGACACCGCGTCCGGCAAGCGGCACCAGGTGCGCTGCCTGACCGCGCGCCCGTCGGCCGAGGTCAAGGCCGCGGCGTGGACGTCGGTCGTGGAGCGCGACGAGCTGTCCAACGCGCTGGTGGAGGCCACCATCGCGGGCTTCGGGCAGTCGCACCAGCGCGCGCTGCTCGCCCCGTTCGCGCCCCGGTACCTGGCGGCCCTGGAACGGGTGTGGCAGGAGCGGTCCATCGAGATCGGCATGTCCATCGTGACGGGCCTGTTCCCGATGCAGCAGGGCGACCAGGCCACGCTGGACGCCGTCGAGGGCTGGCTGACCGAGCACCCGGACGCCGCCCCGGCCCTGCGCCGGCTGGTCGCCGAGGGCCGCGACGACCTGGCGCGCGCGGTGCGCGCCCAGTCCTGCGACGCCGCCTGAGCGCGGCGCGCGTGACGGGGGCGGAGCGGGTGGCGCGGGTGCCGTAGCCGCGCGCGGCGCGCCGCCGCTGGTCGGCCGGGGCCGGTCGGGGATCTTTCCCCGGCCGGCCCTGCGGCGTGTGGTGGAGGGTCGCCGTGGCGGGTCGTCGCCGTGGCGGATGCTCGCCTATGGCGGGCGGCGGGTGGCGGGCGCGGCCTGCGGCGGCTGGCGGGCCGGCGGGGCGGGGCGGACGGGGTTCGTACGGTGTCCCCCGCCATGGCCGTCCGAATATGTCAGCGATGCTCGAACTTTTGCGCTTTGGTGCAGTGTTGTACCAATTCTCCGTCAGTTCTGTCACGGCGCTGACCCGCCGCCGTGGGCGCGGGAACCTGCGGGGCATGACTGCTGACTTCACCGCCCCGCGCGACGCCGCCTCGCCTCGCCCCCTCGGCCACCTGTCCGCCACCCAGCGCCGCGTCCTGACGGAGCGCCAGTTGCGGGAGCACGGGGTGCCGCCGGCCCTGGTCGCCGAGCGCGGCCGGGCCGGTGGCCCCTGGCAGCAACTCCTGCCGGGCGTCTACCTGTTGCATCCGGGCCGACCCAGCGGCGAGGAGCGGGCGGAGGCCGCGCTGCTGTACGCGGCGCCACCGGGCGCGGGGCCTGGGCCGCGCCCGCCGGCCGTGGTGACCGGGGCTGCGGCGCTCGCGCTGCACGGGTTCACCACGCTGCCGCCGCTGGCCGGCCTCGACCGCATCGACGTCCTGGTGGACCACGCGTGGCGACCGCGCTCGACGGCCTTCGTCCACCTGCTGCGCACGGCCGCGCTCCCCCGCCCGCAGCACGTCGCCGGCCTGCCGGTGGCCCCGGTGCCGCGCGCGCTCGCGGACCTCGTCGGCAGCCTGCGCAGCGCCGACGAGGTGCGCGCGGTGCTGGTGGAGGCGGTGCGCGGCAAGCACTGCGAGGCGGGCGCCCTGGTACGGGAGTTGGCCCTGGCCCGCCTGCTGGACCAGCCGCAGGTGGCGGGCGCGATCGAGGGCCTGATGGCGGAGGGCCGCACGGTCGCCGAGGGGCTGCTCTACCGGATGGTGCGCGAGTACCGGCTACCGGAGCCGCTGTGGAACGTGGGGCTGTGCCTGCCCGGCGGCGCGTACCTGGCCGGCGTCGACGCCTACTGGCCGCGGCAGGCCGTGGCCGTTGAGCTGGTGGCGCGCGAGCCGCAGGCGGACGGGCGCGCCCCCTGGCCACGCGACGCACACCGCCGCGAGCACTTGGCGGGCCTTGGCATCACGGCCATCCAGGTCACCGCGCGGCGGTTGCGGGGCGGCCTGGAGCGGCAGGCCGCGATCGTACGGACCGCGCTGATGGCGTCCGTCGACCGCGAGCCCGCCGCCTCCGTCGTCATCCTGCCGCGTTGACCCGCGGTGCCAGGCTGCCGTGCCGGCCCTGCTCGACGGTGCGTACGGGGAGCTCGCTCCCCTTCGGGGTGGCCCCGTGCGCGGCGTCGGCGCGGGTGGCGCCTTCGGTCGCGGCGTCGGTGGCGGCGGTGTCGGTGTCGGTGTCGGTGGTGCCGCAGAACTCCGCGTCGACCACGGCCATGCCCTGGCCCGTCCAGTCGGCGTTGAGGTTCAGCGCGATCTGGTGGCGGGCGTCCTCGCTGGAGAAGGCGTACGAGGACGAGCCGGGGATGCCGCCGTCGTGGCCCCAGACCGTGGTGTCGCAGGACAGGCGCAGCTCGGCCACGCCGAGCCCGTATCGCAGCGGCACGTCGTCGCCGATCGGCACCGTGGTCTTCATCTCGGCCAGCGCGGCGCGGGGCAGCAGCCTGCCCTGGAGGAGGGCGGCGTAGAAGCGGTTGAGGTCGGCGGAGGTGGAGATGGCCTCGCCGGCCGCCCAGCCCCAGGAGGGGTTGAGCAGGGTGGTGTCGTGGATCTTGCCATGCGGGTCGTCGGGGAACTTGCTGTAGCCGCGCCCGTGCGGCCCCGGGATGCCCGCCCTGGTGCCGGGCAGGGTGGTGGAGCGCAGCCCAAGCGGCTTGATGATGCGCTGCCTGACCTGCGTGGCGTACGGGGTGCCGGTCACCTTCTCGATGATCAGGCCGGCCAGCATGTAGTTGGTGTTGGAGTAGCTCCAGCCGGTCCCGGGCTCGAAGTCGGGCTGGTGGCGCATGGCGATGGCGATGGCCTCGCGCGGCGTGAGCGTGTCGTAGCGGTGCTTGAGGAAGCCCACGCCCAGGTAGGTCTTGCCGAAGTCCGCGTCGGCGGTGTAGTTGAAGATCCCGCTGGTGTGGTTGAGGAGTTGGCGGACCGTGATCGCGCGGCCGTCGTGGCCGTTGCCGCGCACGACGCCCGGCAGGTAGGTGTCGACGGACGCGTCCAGGTCGACCTTCCCCTCGGCCTGCAACTGGAGCAGCACGGTCGCCGTGAACGTCTTGGTGATGCTGGCGATCCGGTACCGGTCGTGCTCGCCGCGCGGCTTGCCCGTCCGCAGGTTCGCCACGCCCGCGTCGCCGTTCCACACCCCGCGCTCGTCGCGTGCCTGCGCCAGCGCCCCGGGCACACCGGCCTCGTCGACCTGCGCCTCAAGGGCGGCCCGCGTCGCCGCGTGCCCGGTGTCCCGCGCCGCGTCGCCGCGGCTGCCGTCGGTCGCGCCCGCGACGGGCGCCGTCAGCACGGCGGCCCCCAGCGCGGCGACCGCGGTCGCTCCCACCACGACGGTCCGTATCGCCCGTGCCCGCATCCGCGATCACCCTCTTCTCCGCGCGTCACCGCGCGTCGCCCTACTCGTGTTCTCGCTGTCGTGAGGACATGACGTCGGGCGAGCTGGGCGGGTTGATCAACTGGGCGGCGCCGTGCGCCGGATCACACGGCCCGCGCGCCCCCGCCGGGGCGCCACCGGCTCGCCCGCCCCGGCGCGGTGCTTCACCTACCGCTTGCGCAGCAGCAGTTCGGTGTTGCGGTCGTGCGGGTCGCCGGCGAGCGCGGTGCTGCGGCCCGGGGCGTTGAAGGACAGCTCGCGGTAGAGGGCGGCCAGGCCGGTCTGGGAGAGGTCGGTGTGGTCGGCGCGGTACGGGGCGGCGGACTCGATGAGGGTGGTGAACAGCGACAGGGTGCCGTCCCGGTTGTCCACCAGCTCGATGACGCGGGCCAGTTGGGGGAAGTCGACGTGGGACGCGGTGGTGATCTCCCAGAACGTCTTGCGCGGGGTGATCTCGTTCTTGTGGCTGTGCCCGTTGATCCAGGCGACCACCTGCGGGTGGCGCTGGAAGAGGGCCACCAGCTCCGCGCCGCTGTGCCGGGCCTCCTTCGGCCGGGCCGGGTCGCGGTTCATGTTCTTCATGCTGCGGCTGTAGTGGTGGCTGAAGACGATGACGTGCTCGTCGCGGTGCGCCTTCAGGGTCCGCTCCAGCCAGCGCAGTTGGGCGGTGCCGACGGAGCCGGTGTAGTGGCCGCCCGGGTCGGTGGAGTCCAGGCTGACGCCGATGACGTCGGCGGAGATGCGGAACGTGTAGTAGAGGGTGCCCGCCTCCAGGTTGGCGCGGGTGTAGCCGTGGCCGATCGGGCCGGCGCCGGCGTACCGCGGGTCGAGGTGGGCGGCCAGGTACTCGCGGGGCGTGAAGGGCGCGCGCCGCTCGTCGGGGGTGACGGTGCGCAGCCCCTTCGCGTGCGTGCGCAGCAGTTCCCGCATCCGCTTGCCGGTGGGGTCGGCGCCCGCCTTCTCGGCCTCGGCGAGCTTCTTCGCGTCGGCGGCGGGGATGAGTTGGATCTTGCGTCGCCCGGTGGCGAAGTCGGCGAGGAAGCTGCCGCCGAAGGCGTAGGAGCCGCCGTTGAGGTCGTCGTGGTTGCCGATGGTGGAGTACCAGGGCATGCGCAGCCCGGGGCTGTTGACGTCGCGCAGCGCGGCCCGCAGGAAGCCGTCGACGCGGGGGAAGCCGAGCTTCTTGTCGGCGTCGCGCAGCGCGCTGTCCGGGTGCCAGAACTCGCGCAGCCCGCTGTCCTGGACGCCCTCGTAGCGGCGCGGGTCACCGGTGTTGGGGGTGATCCGGCCGCCGCTCATGGCGGTCAGGAACCAGTCCAGCTCGACCTTCGCGTTGTTGTCGGTGTTGTCGCCGGTGGTCATCGCGAAGGACAGCGGGGCGCCGGTCGCCGGGCCGTACCGCAGCGCGTTGACCCGCTCGACGAGCGAGACGGCGCCGACGACGGTCAGCGCCTCGTGCGGGCGCCAGGCGCTGACCCGGCCCGAGCGCAGGAACTCGTACCGCAGCGGGTGCTGCACGTCGGTCAGGTGCAGGTCGGTGAGTTGGACGAAGGAGGCGAGCGTGGTGCGCCGGCCGGCGCGTCCGGCCTTGGCGGCGGCCAACTCGCCGCGCACCGTGCGGGCCCAGCCGGGTCCGTCGCCCAGCCGCCGGTAGGCGCCGGTGCCGCGCGGGGTGGCGACGCTGTGCAGCGTGGTGCCCGCGGCCGAGGGTCGCGCCGGGGCGGCGGGCGCGGGGGCGGCGCGGCGCTCGACGCCCGGCACGGGCGGCGCCGGGGACGGGGAGGCGGTGGCGGACCCGGAGTGCGGCCCGAAGGCGAGGCCGAGCCCGACGGCGGCGCCGGTGCCCCCGGCCGCGGTCAGCAGGGTGCGGCGGTTGACCGCGGCGACCGCCGAGGTGGCGGCGCCGGCGGCGGAGCGGATACGGGACCGGGCGATACGGGACATGCGCGCTCTCCCCGATTCGATGCGCGGAAGCGGTGCGGACGTGCGGTGCGGTGCGTGCGGTGCGGACCTGCGGTGCGGACGTACGGGCGACGGGCTGGCCGGTGTGGGGACCGGTCACCGCCGTCACGTTGGATCGTTGGCAGCGGGGGTGGCCTGTGCGTGAACGCGACGGCAACGCGCGACGCCCATCTCCGCACGTGGATCACCCCTCCCGGCGCCGGCCACGGACCGCTCGCCCACGGGAGTTGTGCCGGTCACCGCCCGTTCACCGGACCGGGGAACGGGCCGGGGTCACGGGCGGGCGAGGCGGGCGAGGCGGGCGACGGCTGGTCCGCCGGGCGACGGGGCGAAGGCTCCGGGCGGGGCGGCGGCCGGTGACGGGCGTGGCGGAAGCCGGCGGCGGCCGGCGGACCCGGGCGCGGGTGGCGCAGGGGCGTCCGGCGGGGTTCGCGGCCCCGCGTGCGGGGGTCCGGGAGCGGTGCCAGCATGGGGAGATAGGGGGTAAAGCGACGTGCTGTGTGTGAGGAGCCTCCCGTGACTGGCACGAAGAAGTGGACCACCGAGATCACCATCACCGAGGTCGGCCGCGAGGTGACCGCGGAGGCCAGGCTGCGCGGGGAGAACAGCGGTTCGCTGGTGGGCTACGGCAGCGCCATCTGCAAGGTGACCGATGCCAACGTCCCCGCGATCGGCGACGAACTGGCCGCCGCCCGGGCCTTCTCCGACCTCAGCCACCAGTTGCTCCACAACGCCGCGGAGGACATCGAGGCGCATACCCGCCAGCCGGTGGACCACCTCCGGGTGTGACGGCCAACCCACGCCGACGCCCGGCGCGCCGGAGGCGGGCAGACGCCCGCGACCTACGGGCGCCCGGTGAGCGCGGCTGCCGCTGAATGACCGCGGGTTGCCGCCGTGCGACCGGAGACTGGGGCCGAGCGACCGAGCGTTGACCTCAAGTGACCGCGAGTCGACGCCCGCCGACCGCCCGACGATCGGCCGGCGATGGTCAGCGATCGGCCGGCGATCGGTCAGTGATCGCCCGCCGCACGGCGACTCCCGGGCCCGGTGAGCGCGCCGAGCGCGGCTGCCGCGCGAGGCGTACGTACATGAGCACCGCACGTACGCCGGGACGCGTACGCCCCCAAGGAGCGGGCGACGACCAGTAGGCGCCGGGGCGCCACCCTCCACCACGCGACGGGCCGCCGACGCACGCGCGACCGGCCGAGCACTGAGGCGCTCACGCCGCCCCGCACCCGCCCCGCGGCCCACGCGCCCACCCGCCGCCCAACGGGCCCCGCCCCCGCGACCCCGCGCTCCCCGCCCTCCCGACAGGGCCGGGGAGCGCGCCCCCGTTCCCCGCCCGCGCGCCAACCGAGCGCCCCCACGGGCCCCGCCCCACGCCCGCACGCTCGGCCGCACCCGTAACCCACAACCCGCACCCCGCACCCCGCACCCCGCACCCCGCAACCACATCGGCGCCCGCGTCCGCTTCGTGGCATTGCGTACGCTTCGCCGCTCATTGCGCGTTGGCGGGAATATGCCAATCGGCATCTCTGGCTCGGGCAGCACTCCCCAAACAACGCGTCCTTACACAAGGGTGAACGGTCTATTGGCTCCGTATTCCGAACAAGGATGCCCATGTCCCGATCACCTGAAGACATATCCCGACGCAAAAGACGCACGGCCCGGGTCGTGCTCGCCGCGGGTCTGGTGGCGGCGCTGTCCGCGACCGGTGTGGCGCCCGTCCTCGCGGACGAGCCCACCCCCGGCGGCGCCCCGCCCGCCTCCGCCAAGCCGGCCAAGCCCGCGGGGGACAAGCTCGGCGCGGCCGACGCCAAGCTGCTCGCCGAGGCCAAGGCCGAGGGCGACAAGACGATCACGATGATGGTGGCGGCCCAGCCCGGCTCGACCGACCGTGTCGCCGACACGCTGGACGCCGCCCAGGGCGCGTCCGTCGGCCGCACCTACGACAAGCTCGGCTACGTCCGCGCCACCGTGCCGATCGCCCGGGCCGACCAGGCCATCGGGGCGGCCAAGCGGATGGCCGACGTGCACGGCATCGACCTCAAGCACGAGATCAGGCTCCCGGACCCGACGCCCGGCGCGGACGCGGTGCGCGGCGGCGCGTCCGCGAAGTCCGGTTCGTACCCGGCGCCGGGCCGGAACACGCCGGCCAGGAACCCGTACCAGCCGGCGCACGAGACGGGCGCCGTGGACTTCGTGCAGCAGAACCCGCGGGCCGACGGCCGTGGCGTGACGATCGGCGTGATCGACTCCGGCGTGGACCTCGCGCACCCCGCGCTGCAGAAGACCACCACCGGTGAGCGCAAGATCGTGGACTGGGTGACGGCGACCGACCCGATCACCGACAACGACGGCACCTGGCGCCCGATGACCACCAACGTCTCGGGCCCCTCCTTCTCCTACCAGGGCCGCACCTACACCGCCCCGGCGGGCGCGTACCAGGTCAGCCGCTTCCAGGAGAAGATCACCGACGGTGGCCCGGACGGCAGCGACTACCACGGCGACGTCAACCGCGACGGTGACACGACCGACTCCTGGGCGCTGCTCTACGACGCGGCGAAGGGCACCGTCCGCGTCGACCTGAACGACAACGGCGACTTCACCGACGACACGCCGATGAAGCCCTACCGGGACGGGTTCCAGGTCGGCTACTTCGGCACGGACGACCCGAAGACGCCGGTCGCCGAGCGCTCCCCGTTCGTCGTGGAGATCCGCAAGGACGTGCCGCTCGACCCGCTGGGCGGCTCCAATGTCGGCAAGAAGGCCGACTTCGTCAACGTGGGCATCATCGAGTCCGAGCACGGCACGCACGTGGCGGGCATCACGGCGGCCAACAAGCTCTTCGGCGGGAAGATGAACGGCGCCGCCCCCGGCGCCAAGATCGTCTCCTCGCGGGCGTGCAGTTGGAGCGGCGGCTGCACCAACGTGGCGCTGACCGAGGGCATGATCGACCTCGTCACCCAGCGCGGCGTGGACATCGTCAACATGTCGATCGGCGGCCTGCCGCCGCTGAACGACGGCAACAACGCGCGCTCGGAGCTGTACACCCGGCTCATCGACACCTACGGCGTGCAGCTCGTCATCTCCGCGGGCAACAGCGGCCCCGGCGCCAACACCATCGGCGACCCGTCGCTGGCCAACAAGGTGATCAGCGTGGGCGCCGGCGTCTCGAAGGAGACCTGGGCCGCCAACTACGGCTCGCAGGTCAAGCGGAAGTACAACCTCTTCCCCTTCTCCTCGCGCGGCCCGCGTGAGGACGGCGGCTTCACACCGACCCTGGTCGCCCCGGGCGCGTCGATCAACACCACGCAGACCTGGATACCCGGTTCGCCGGTCAAGGAGGCCGGATACGAACTGCCGGTCGGCTACAGCATGCTGCAGGGCACCTCGATGGCCTCCCCGCAGGCGGCCGGCGCGTCCGCGCTGCTGCTCTCGGCGGCCAGGCAGCGGGGCATCGAGCTGACCCCGGCCACCCTGCGCACCGCGCTGACCAGCACCGCGCACAAGATCCCCGGCGTGCAGGCGTACGAGCAGGGCGCCGGCCGGATGGACATCGTGGACGCCTGGAAGTCGATCCGGCGGGGCGCGCACGGGCACGCGTACACGGTCAAGGCGCCGGTGAAGACCGCGCTGTCGGACTACCTGAAGACCCCGGGCTTCGGCACCGGCGTCTACGACCGTGAGGGCGGCCTGAAGGCCGGCCAGTCCAGGACGTACGACGTGACCATCACCCGCACCACGGGCCCGGACCGCGCCGTGCGGCACACCCTGAAGTGGCGGAACAACAGCGGCGCGTTCCGCCTCGCGGGCAGCGGCACGGTGTCGCTGCCGCTGAACAAGCCGGTCACCGTCAAGGTGGTGGCCAGGCCCGGCGCGGCCGGCGTGCACAGCGCCATCCTGGAGGTCAACGACCGTCGCACCGAGGGCGTCGACCACCAGATCCTGAACACCGTCGTGGTGGCGAAGCCGCTGGCGGGCCCGTCGTACGCGGTCAAGGAGTCGGGCTCGGTCCAGCGCAACGCGCCGACCTCGTACTTCGTGAACGTGCCCAAGGGCGCCAAGACCCTTGAGGTGGCGCTCGGCGGGCTGCGCGACAAGAGCCAGACCCGGTTCGTCGCGATCAACCCGTACGGCGTGCCGGTCGACCCGACCTCGTCGATCGCCTGCTACCCGAACTACGACAACCCGGCCAACACCTGCCGGCCCGACCGCCGCGCCTACCCGAACCCGATCCCGGGCGTGTGGGAGATCGAGGTCGAGTCGCGGCGCACCTCGCCGGTCCTGGACAACCCGTACCAGCTCACCGTGAACGCGCTGGGCAGCACCTTCTCGCCCGAGACGCAGACCCTCGCGGAGGCGAAGGTCGGCCAGGCCACTCCGGTGGAGTGGAAGGTCAGCAACGGGTTCGGCCCGATCGACGGCAAGCTCCAGGGCGGCCCGCTGGGCTCCGCCCGCACCGAGCGGCCCACGATCAAGCAGGGCGAGACGCGGACCAGCCAGGTCACGGTCGCCGAGGGCGCCTCGCGCCTGGACGTCGCGATCGGCGGCGCGGCCGACGGCAAGGCCGACCTCGACCTGGCCGTGGTCTTCAACGGCCAGGTGGTGGGCGAGTCCACGTCGTCCGGCTCGGACGAGAAGGTGTCGCTGCGCTCCCCCAAGGCCGGCGTCTACACCATCGAGGTGGCCGGCTACGCGGTGCCCGCCGGCAGCACCGCCTACGACTACCGGGACCTGTTCTTCGCCCCGTCGCTCGGCGAGCTGAAGGCCGACGGCGGCAAGCGGATCACGCTCGCCAACGGGCAGTCGACGCAGGTCACGGCCGATGTCGTGGTCGCGGGCCCGGCTCCGGAGGGTCGCACGTTCTTCGGTGAGCTGTCGCTGGTCAACCAGGCCGGCACCAGCACCGGCGGCGGCAGCGTGCAGATCGCCAAGGTCATTCCGTAGCACGCGGTAGTACGCGGTAGTACGCGGCCGGCCCCCGGACCGTCGCCCGACAGGCGGCGGCCCGGCGGGGCCGGCCCCACACCCGGCGGGGCGAGCCGACGCCATCGGCTCGCCCCGCCGCGCCGTGCCGGGACCGGCCACCGGGCGAGCGGAATATTCGACGGGGCCGCCCCGCGTGGCGTGGAAGGATGGCTGGTCACTACGGCTCACGTACGTCGAAAAGTTAGGAGATGCCCAGGTGCCTGGCACGAATCTGACCCGCGAAGAGGCGCAGGAGCGGGCGCGCCTGCTCACCGTCGACGCGTACGAGATCGAGCTCGATCTCTCCGGCGCGCAGGAAGGTGGCACGTACCGCTCGGTGACCACGGTCCGGTTCGACAGCGCCGAGGGTGGCGCTTCCTCGTTCATCGACCTGGTCGCGCCCGCGGTGCACGAGGTGGTGCTGAACGGCACGGCGCTGGACGCGGCCGAGGTCTTCGCCGACTCCCGGATCACCCTCCCGGACCTGCGCGCGGGCCGCAACGAACTGCGCGTCGTGGCCGACTGCGCGTACACCAACACCGGCGAGGGGCTGCACCGGTTCGTCGACCCGGTGGACCAGCAGGCGTACCTGTACACCCAGTTCGAGGTGCCGGACGCGCGCCGGGTCTTCGCGTCCTTCGAGCAGCCGGACCTGAAGGCGACGTTCCAGTTCACCGTGGTGGCCCCGGAGGGCTGGACGGTCATCTCCAACTCACCGACGCCCGAGCCGAAGGACCGCACCTGGACCTTCGAGCCCACGCCGCGCATCTCCAGCTACATCACGGCGCTGATCGTCGGCCCGTACCACAGCGTGCACAGCGCGTACGAGAAGGACGGGCGCTCGGTGCCGCTGGGCATCTACTGCCGCCCCTCGCTGGCCGAGTACCTGGACGCGGACGCGATCTTCGAGGTCACCCGGCAGGGCTTCGACTGGTTCGAGGAGAAGTTCGACTACGCGTACCCGTTCGCCAAGTACGACCAGCTCTTCGTGCCGGAGTTCAACGCCGGCGCGATGGAGAACGCGGGCGCGGTCACCATTCGCGACCAGTACGTCTTCCGGTCCAAGGTGACCGACGCGGCGTACGAGGTGCGGGCCGAGACGATCCTGCACGAACTGGCCCACATGTGGTTCGGCGACCTGGTCACCATGGAGTGGTGGAACGACCTGTGGCTGAACGAGTCGTTCGCCACCTACACCTCCATCGCCTGCCAGGCGTACGCCCCGGGCTCGAAGTGGCCGCACTCGTGGACCACGTTCGCCAACTCGATGAAGACCTGGGCCTACCGGCAGGACCAGTTGCCGTCCACGCACCCGATCATGGCCGAGATCAACGACCTGGACGACGTGCTGGTCAACTTCGACGGCATCACGTACGCCAAGGGCGCCAGCGTCCTCAAGCAGCTCGTGGCCTATGTCGGGCAGGACGAGTTCTTCCGTGGCGTGCAGGCGTACTTCAAGCGTCACGCGTACGGCAACACGCGGCTGAGCGACCTGCTGGGCGCCCTTGAGGAGACCAGCGGGCGCGACCTGAAGACGTGGTCGAAGCTGTGGCTGGAGACGGCCGGCATCAACATCCTGCGCCCGGAGATCGAGACCGACGCGGACGGGATCATCACCTCCTTCGCCGTCCGCCAGGAGGCCCCCGCGCTGCCCACCGGCGCCAAGGGCGAGCCGACGCTGCGCCCGCACCGGATCGCGATCGGCGCCTACGACCTGGACGCGAACGGCAAGCTGGTGCGCGGCGCCGGCGTCCCCGACGGCGAGGACTGGGGGCGGATCGAGCTGGACGTGGACGGCGAGCTGACGCCGGTCCCGCAGTTGGTCGGCAAGCCGCGCCCCGCCGTGGTGCTGCTCAACGACGACGACCTGTCGTACGCGAAGGTGCGTCTGGACGAGGAGTCGCTGCGCCGGGTCACCCAGCACCTGGGCGACTTCGCCGAGTCGCTGCCGCGCGCGCTGTGCTGGGCCTCGGCGTGGGACATGACCCGCGACGGCGAGCTGGCCACCCGCGACTACCTGGAGCTGGTGCTGTCCGGCATCGGCAAGGAGTCCGACATCGGCGTCGTGCAGTCGCTGCACCGCCAGGTGAAGCTGGCCCTGGACGCGTACGCGGCCCCCGCCTGGCGCGAGACCGGGCTGGCGAAGTGGGGCGAGGCGGCGCTGGAGCACCTGCGGGCCGCCGCGCCCGGCAGCGACCACCAGTTGGCGTGGGCCCGCGCGTTCGCCGCGACCGCCCGCACCGACGAGCACCTGGACCTGCTGGCCGCGCTGCTCGACGGCAGCCAGACCATCGAGGGCCTGGCCGTGGACACCGACCTGCGCTGGTCGCTGCTGCTGCGGCTGGCCGCCACCGGCCGCGCCGACGACGCGGCGATCGACGCCGAGCTGGAGCGGGACAAGACGTCGGCCGGCGAGCAGCACGCGGCCAGCGCCCGCGCGGCGCGCCCGACGCCGGAGGCCAAGGCGGAGGTGTGGGCGGCGGTCGTGGAGTCGGACGCGCTGCCGAACGCCATGCAGGAGGCGGCCATCAACGGCTTCGTCCAGGCCGACCAGCGCGAGTTGCTCGCGCCGTACGCGGAGAAGTACTTCGCGGCGGTCAAGGGCGTCTGGGGGGACCGCAGCCACGAGATCGCCCAGCAGATCGCGGTGGGCCTCTACCCCTCGTTGCAGATCTCGCAGGCCACGCTGGACGCCACGGACGCGTGGCTGGCCAGCGCCGAGCCGAGCGCGGCGCTGCGCCGCGTGGTGACGGAGAACCGCGCGGGCGTGGAGCGGGCGCTGCGGGCGCAGCGGGCCGACGCCGACGCGGCAGCGGCGGCATAACGCTGTCGCGGCAGCGGCGGCATGACGCTGCCGCGGCAGCGGCGGCATGACGCTGCCGCGGCAGCGGCGGGTTCACGGTCTGTCGCGACAGCGGCGGGCTCACGCCGAGTCGCGGCAGCGGCGGGTTCGCGGTCTGTCGCGGGAGCGGTGGGCTGAGGCGAGCCGTGGTCGTCGGTTGACAGGGGTCGGCCCCCGTCCCTCCTGGTGGGGGGCGGGGGCCGATCGCGTGCTGGGCGGGGCTCGTGTGGCCTCCCCCGGTGGGGGTTAGCGGCCCCGGGCGGCCCGGCGGGCGAGCAGCGCTTCGCGCCGCTCGTCGAAGCGGGTCGCCTGCTCGTCGAGCCCGCCCATGTACATGCCCAGCTCCTCCTGTGCCGCGAGGCCGTCCGGGCCGAGACCGGAGATCTCCAGCACCTTGAGGTAGCGCAGCACGGGCTGGAGCACGTCGTCGTGGTGGATGCGCAGGTTGTAGATGCCGCCGATGGCCATCTGGGCCGCCGCCCGCTCGAAGCCGGGGATGCCGTGGCCCGGCATCCGGAAGGCCACCACCACGTCGCGCACGGCGCACATGGTCTGGTCGGGGGCCATCTCGAAGGCCGCCGAGAGCAGGTTGCGGTAGAAGACCATGTGCAGGTTCTCGTCGGTGGCGATGCGCGCCAGCATCCGGTCGCACACCGGGTCGCCCGAGTGGTGACCGGTGTTGCGGTGCGAGATGCGGGTGGCGAGTTCCTGGAAGGCGACGTACGCGATCGAGTGCAGCATGCTGTGCGCGTTGTCGGACTGGAACCCCTCCGACATGTGCGACATGCGGAAGCGTTCGAGTTCGACCGGGTCGACGGCGCGCGAGGTGAGCAGGTAGTCGCGCATCACGATGCCGTGCCGGCCCTCCTCGGCGGTCCACCGGTGCACCCAGGTGCCCCAGGCGCCGTCCCGGCCGAAGAGGGTGGCGATCTCGTGGTGGTAGCTGGGCAGGTTGTCCTCGGTGAGGAGGTTGACCACCAGCGCCACCCGGCCGACCGAGCTGACCTTGGACTGGTCGGGGGCCCACGCCTCGCCGCCCATCACGCCGTCGAAGTTACGGCCGTCGCTCCACGGCACGTACTCGTGGGGCATCCATTCCTTGGCGACGCGCAGATGCCGGTTGAGTTCGGTCTCGACTACCTCTTCGAGCGCGTACAACAACTGGCTGTCGCTCCAGGCGGCCTTTCCCGTACGACGAGTTATAGCGGTGGTCACAGCGGAGACTCCTGGGGACGGGGAGTAACGGACTACTGGGGACGTGTCCGACCTACGGTTCCGTAGGTTACGACAACGTAGGTTAAAGCGTCCGTAAACACCAAGCCGTCCCCCTCCGCCGCGCCTTCGTGACGCGTGGGGCGGCCGGGTCAGTCGGTGAGGGCCGCGTACCGCTCCACGAGGCGGGCCTGGCCGGTGGCGGTGAGGGCGCCGTGGGCGCGCAGCCGGGCGATGCCGCCGTCCGGAAAGACGTCGAGGCGCAGGTGGGTGGCGGTGGCCGGGGCGGCGAGACGGAAGCGGTGTGGGGAGTCGGGTCGCAGGGCGGTGCGCGGCAGGATCTCGTACCAGGACGCCGCGTCGGCCGGGTCGGCGGCCGTGGCGTCGCAGCCGTACACCGCGGCCCAGCCCGCCGCGTTGCCCTTGAGGTAGGCGGTGTCGATCTCCAGGGCGCGGATCTCGCCGTGCCCGGCGAGCCGGAACCGCACCCAGTCGTGGCCGCCCCGCGCCCGGCGCCGGCGGGTCTCCCAGCCGTCGTCCATCTGGCGGGCCAGGTCGGGCCGGATGATGTTGGTGGGGGGCGAGTAGAAGCGGTCGGACGCGTCCTCGACCGCCCCGCCGTGCACCACCGACGCCAGGTCGAAGGTGCCCAGCAGGCCCAGCCACTCGGGGTCGGGCACCACCGTGCCGTGCACCCGCAGCCGGGCGATCCCGCCGTCGGGGTACTGGCACAGGCGCAGGTGGGTGAAGCGCCGCTCCGCGTCGACGGCGAAGCCGTTGGCGGCGTGGCCCCGTACGGGCGTGGGCGGCACGAGCGGCTCCCAGCGCACCGCGTCCGAGAGCAGGTCCCGCGCGCTCGGCGTGCCCGGGACGGCCGCGGCCTCGACGCTGACGCGCTGCGGATAGTTCCCCCGAAAGTGGGCGGTGTCCACGATCACTCCGTGGACGACACCGGGCGCGCCGAGCCGGATCAGCGCCCAGTCGTGGTCCCCGTCGGCCGGGAAGGGGTGATCGGCGTCGACGCCCCTGCGGCGCCGGGTCTCCCAGCCGTCCATCACCTTGCCCTTGTGACCGAACGCCCGCGGGTCGAACACCGCGGGCCCGGGCAGCAACAGGTTCTCGCGCTCCGCGAAGAACTCGTCGTTGGCGGCGATGACCCCGCCGCCCAGCCGCCGGTCGGCGAGGTCCACGAGCGCGGCGAACGGGAACTCGCCGCCCCGGTAGTCGGCGTACGGGTCGCCGCCGCGGTAGGGGCGGGCGTCGGTGGCGGTTTCGGGACTGGTTCCGGTGTCCGTTAGGGGGGCGATGGCGGATTCGGAGCCGGTGGCGGATTCGGGGCCGGTAGCGGGTGGCGGTGGTGCGGTGGAGGTGGCGGGGGGCGCGGGGGTCGGGTCGGGGCGCGCGTCGGAGCTGGTGGGCATGGGTGGCCTTTCGTGAGCGGGGTCGCCTGTCGAGGGTCGCGGGGTGGGTTCGCCTGGCGAGAGTGGCGGGGTTCGCTGGCCCGGGTGGAGGGGTTCGCTTGGTGGGCGTGGCGGGCTCGGCGATGGCGGGGGACGCCCGACGAGGGTGGTTCGCCCGACGGGGGTGGTTCACCTGGTCGCGGCGGGTGGGTGAATCGGCGGGCTCGGTGGCCGGGCAGAGGAGCGACGTGCCGTTGGGGCGATCCGCCACCGGGTGCCTGCGCCGAGCGGACGGACGAACACGAACGACAGACGGCGGGCGAGCGGTGGCAAACGGGGCGGCGGGTGGGCGAGGTTGGTCCGCTTCCCGAGCGTGGCAGTCGCGACCTCGCCGGTCCATCGAAAGTTTCTGACCGGACTTTTCAGTTGAGCTGAACGTTCTTGTCCTTGCCCGCGCGGGCCACGCCCGGAAGGGGTTCGATGCGCTTCGCCGTCGGCCGACCGGGCCGCGTAGCGGCCACGGCGTGCAGCGCGTCCAGCACCCGGGCGAGCCCCGGCGCCCCCTCGGCTCCCTTGCGTACGGCGGCCACGACGTGCCGGCACGGCCGGTCGGCGCGCAGCACCCGCACGGCGACCGCCGGATCAGCGCCGCCGTACTCCGCGGCCATGGCCATCCTCGGCACCAGCGCGACGCCCATCCCGGCGGCGACCAGGGCCAGGATCGAGGGCCAGTCGGCGGCGGCGTGCGCCTGCCCGGGTACGAATCCGGCCGCCTGGCACGCGACGGTGGTGATCTCCGACCAGGGCCCGCTGCTGCCGTAGATCCACCCCTCCCCCGCCAGGTCCGCGAGGCGCAGGTCGGGCGCGGCGGCCAGCGGGTGCCGGGCGGGCAACGCGACGTCCAGCGGATCGGCGAGCAGGGGTACGCGCGTGAACTTCGGGTCCCGCGCCGGCGGCGCGTGCGCGGCCAGCGACAGGGCCAGGTCGACGGTCCCACGGGCGAGCAGTTCGTACGCCTCCGCCGCCTCGGCCTGGTGCACCCGTACCTCAAGTGCGGGGTGGCGGCGGCGCAGTTGCTGGGCGGCGGGCACCACGAGGGCGGGGATGGCGGTGCTGAACGCGCCGACCCGGACCCGCCCGCTCTCCCCGCGCCGGTACCCGGCCAACTCCGCCTCCGCCCGTTCCAACTGGGCGAAGACCTCCTCGGTGTGTCGCAGGACGAGTCGGGCGGCGTCCGTCAGCCGCACCCGCCGCCCGTGCGCCTCAAGGAGCGGCACGTCCAACTGCTTGGCCAGCCCCGAAAGCTGCTGCGAGACCGCCGACGGCGTCATGCGCAGGGCCTGGGCCGTCGCGGTGACCGTGCCCAGCTCATCGAGGGTGCGCAACACGCGGAGCTTTCTGACATCCCAGTCCGCCATGGGGAAAAGCTACCCAGCCCGGCCCCACGGGGAGCCCACCGCGCACGCCCGGGGCCGACGCCTCCCCCACCCGGCCGACGACTGGCCGGGCACGGCCCGCAGCGCGCGGTGGTGTGGTGCGTCGGGGGTCGTACGTGTGCGACCCGGCGGCGGTCCGGCGCGCGCTAGCGGATACGGTCCCGGAGTCCGGGCACACCAAAGGCGCTCACGGCGTGCGCCGCGAGCGCCTGGCGGTGGAGCGGGGCTTCAGCTCGTGGTCTGCTTGTCGCTCTTGCTGCCGATCATCACGAGGCCCGCGATCACGAGGAACGACACGATGGGAGCGGCGACGTAGAGGCCGAGCGTCTCCATGACGCTCAGACCCGGACCCGGGTCGTCACCGTCGTCGCGGGTGAGCGCGAACGCGGGGGACGACATCAGCAGCATCAACGTCAGCCCGGCGGTGATCGTACCGGCGCGCAGGGCGTTCTTCTTGGCCTTAGTGCTCACAGCAGCAATTTACCCAACGGGTCCCGGCACCGCGCGCCCGGGGTGCGCGTAACTCCCGCCCGGACTCGTACGGGACAGCCGGCACGGGCGGTCCGGTCCGGGTCGCCGCGGCGTTGGCGTGACGGGGGGTGGGGGCGGCGTGACGCGTGCGCGGGAGGCGGGGCGGCGCACGGCGCGGGTGGAGACGCCGCCGGCAGGTGGGCGCGGGGCGATGTAGTGCGGCGTGCGGCGTGCGGCGTGCGGCGTGCGAGGGAGGCTGAGGTCGGGGCCCGGTACGGCGCGCAGGTCGAGGCCCGGTGTGGCGCGCGCGGAGGTTGGGGTCGTCCGTGCTCGTTCTCGGTGCTCGGGTTCCAGCGGCCGGTCTCGGTGCCGGCGCTGGTTCACGCGTCGCGCGGGTCACCGTGCCCGCGGCGCACCCGGCCCCTGTTCTCCCGCGCGCGCTGTGGTCATCGGGCGGCGGCGGTCAGCAGGCCGCGGGCGCCGGACCCATGTCGACGCGCTCGACGGGGTAGGCGGCGGCCGTGGGCTCGCTGGTGAGCGGACGCTCGGCGCCCAGCGGCGGCTCGCTGGTCAGCGGCGCGGCGTCGGACAGTGGCGGTTCGCTGGTCAGGGGTTGCTCGAACCCGCAGGCACCGGAGCCGTCCAGCGCCGACTCGAGGTCGGACACGCCCTCGTAGAGATCGGGCTGGGACGGCTCCGTCTGTTTGGAGAGGGTGTGCGGGAAGATGTGCACGGGCGCGGCCACACGGGCCTCCTGATGTCGGTGGGCAGTGAGACACGTCGAGCCCTACCCATTACGGGCCGGGCCAGACGCATCTCACCCTCGAACGTGGTCCAGGTCACATTCTCGCCCCGGCAGGCGATTCCTCGCTCCCCACGGCCGTTCACAGCGAGATGTGGCCCGAGCAGCGCACTGTGACGACGGATTTACGGAGTAATCCGGGCCGCCGATCCTCCATCGGAGCACCCCGATAACCGGCAATCGCGGCACTTCGGTCACCGCCGTTGACACCTCGACCGGCCGAGTGGTGGGCTCGGCGAGCCGATCAACTCACGGCACCCACACGCCACTCCGCGCCCGCCCGCGCGGCCACCGGGTCAGCCCACTCCCCCCGCCCGCGCGGCCACGGACGCCGTCGACTCCGGGGGCGCGCCGCGTACGGCGACAGGGTCGGCGGAACCGCCAGCGGGCACGGCACAGGGCGGGTTCGGGGCCGCACTCGGGCTCTGGGGACGGGACCTGCGTACGGGGGCAGCGAGGACACGATCGAGAGCAGCGAGGACACGACCGTAGCGCGTTGTGGCGGGCGCGATGACTCGTCATCCACACCCCCATTCGCGTTATCCGTTTATCCGACAACAGTTATCCACAGCCCTCGTCACGCCCTCCCCGCATCGACCACAATTCGCTGTATCCGCCACGTCCCACGGCTCCCGCCGCGGACGACGCAAGGCGCTGGAAGAGTTAAGGAGGGGGCTGTGCGGCTCCGGGGGAACAGGGCGCGGGCGACACGGACCACGGGCGCCGCGGGGGCGACCGCCATGGCCGCCGCCATCATCGGGGGACTGCTCGGCCCCGCGCCGAGCGCCGTCGCCGCCCCCGCGCCGGGGCGACCGGAGGTGCCCAAGACCGCGGAGTCCCAGACCTCCGCCGACGGGCTGCCCCCGGTGTGGCCGCGCCCCCAGTCCATGCGCGCCGCGGGCCCGCCCGTCCCGGTCTCCACCACCGTGACGCTGGTCGCCCCCGCCGACGCGGACCCGCACGCGCTGGGCGTGCTGCGCTCGGCGCTGCGCGCCGCCGGCGCCCGCACGGTGACCGACGCGGCCCCCAGCGACCGGCTGGCCGCCGACGGCCTGGTCGTCCACGCCGGAGGCCCGAGCGCGGACGACGCGCTGCGGGCGCTGCGCGCCCCGGCCAGGGGCGACCTGCCCAGCGGCGGCTACCGGCTCGCGACCGGGCTGGTGCGGGGCCGCGCGACCCTGGCCCTGTCCGGAGTCGGCCCCGACGGCCTCTTCCACGCCGCGCAGACACTGCGTCAGCTCGCCGTCGACCGCGCCGAGAAGGCCGGCGCGCCACGCACGCTGCCCGGCGTGAGCGTGCGCGACTGGCCCGCCACGCGCACCCGCGGCATCACCGAGGGGTTCTACGGGACGCCGTGGTCGCACCGCCAGCGCCTGGCCCAACTCGACTTCCTGGGCCGCACGAAGCAGAACCGCTATCTGTACGCGCCGGGGGACGACACCTTCCGCCAGGCCCGCTGGCGCGACCCGTACCCCGCGAGGCAGCGCGCCGAGTTCCGGGAGCTGGCCGACCGTGCCCGGCGTAACCACGTCACGCTCGGCTGGGCACTCTCCCCCGGGCAGGCCATGTGCTTCTCCTCCAACGAGGACCTGCGGGCGCTGGAGCGCAAGGTGGACGCGATGTGGGCGCTGGGCGTGCGCTCCTTCCAGCTCCAGTTCCAGGACGTGAGCTACAGCGAGTGGCACTGTGACGCCGACGCGGACACCTTCGGCTCGGGCCCCGAGGCCGCCGCGCAGGCGCAGGCGACGGTGGCCAACGTGCTGGCCGCGCACCTCGCCAGTCGGCACCCGGGCTCCGAGGCCCTGTCGCTGCTGCCGACCGAGTACTACCAGAAGGGCGCGACCGAGTTCCGCGAGGCGCTCGCCGACGCCCTGGCCCCGCAGGTGGAGGTGGCCTGGACGGGGGTGGGCGTGGTGCCCAGGACGATCACGGGCCAGGAGATGGCCGAGGCCCGCACCGCCTTCGACCACCCGTTGGTCACCATGGACAACTACCCGATCAACGACTACGCGCAGGACCGCCTCTTCCTCGGCCCCTACTCCGGCCGCGACCCGGCCGTGGCCAGCGGCTCGTCGGCGCTGCTCGCCAACGCGATGAAGCAGCCGACGGCCTCCCGTATCCCCCTGTTCACCACCGCCGACTTCGCCTGGAACCCCCAGGGGTACCGGCCAAGCGACTCGTGGCGGGCGGCGATCGACGACCTCGCGGGCGGCGATCCGCGCACCCGCGCCGCCCTGAACGCCTTCGCCGGCAACGACGCCTCCTCGCTCCTCGGCGGCTGGGGGCGCGACCGCTCGCGGACCGTGCCCGAATCGGCGTACCTGCGCCCGCTGCTCGACGAGTTCTGGGCGGCGCGGGAAGCCGCCCAAGGCGGCGGCCACCCGCGTGCCGCGCGGGCCGCCGAGACATCGGACCGGGCCGCTGAGGAGCGGTTCGCGCGGGCGGCCGAGCGGCTGCGCGCCGAGTTCCACACGCTGCGCACGGCGCCCAAGCTCCTGGCCGGCACGTTCGACGGCGAGGTCGCGCCGTGGCTGGAGCAGTTGGGCCGGTTCGGCGCGGCCGGCGAGCAGGCCGTCGCGGCCCTGACCGCGCAGGCCGGCGGCGACGGCGCGGTGGCCTGGCGGGCCCAGCGCGAACTGCGCACGTGGCGGGCCCGGATCGCGGCCAGCCCGGTCACGGTCGGCAAGGGCGTCCTGCCGGAGTTCCTCACCCGCGCGGTCACCGAATCGGACGCCTGGTGGGGGCTCGACGCCGCGGGCGGCAAGGAGCGGGCGCGGAAGCTGTCGCCCGACGCGGGCGCGGAGCGAGCCGCCGACGGCGACCCGACGACGGCGTTCCGGCCCCCGGCGCCGCCCGCGGCCGGTGCCCCCGGCGACCCCGCGGGCGAGGCCCAGCGGGCGGAACCCATCACCGTCACCTTCGGCGAGCGGCGCCCGCTGAGCGCCGTGACGGTGCTCACCACGGGGCCCGCCACCCCGGACTCGGGGCGGACCGCCCGCTCGATAGGTCAGGTGGAGGCCCGCGTGCCCGGGCACGGCTGGCGGCGGATCGGCGAACTGTCGGCCAGCGGGTGGACCCAGGCGGCGGGCAAGGGAGTGCGGGCCGACGCGGTGCGGCTGCGCTGGGACGCGGGCGTGCGACCGCCGGCCGTGCAGGAGGTCACGCCCTGGTTCGCCGACGCCCCGGCGGCCGAGTTGCGCCTGTCCCAGGCGGAGACGGACGCGGAGATAGGCGGCCGGCCGGCGCGGGTGAAGGTCTCGGTGGTGGGCCGCCGACCCGGCGACGTCAGCGGCAACCTCACGGTGCGCGCCGGCCACGGCTTGCGCGTCACGGCACCGTCCCAGGTCACGGCCCCGAGGGGCGGCACGGCGACCGCTGAGGTCGAGATAGCCGTGCCGGCGGGCACCAAGCCCGGGGCCTACCGGCTGCCGATCCGCTTCGGTTCGGAGGAGGTCACGCTGACCGTACGAGCCCACCGGCGCACCGGCGGCCCGGACCTGGCCCGGACGGCGCGCGCCACCTCGTCGGCCAACGAGACGGCGAAGTTCCCGGCCTCGGCCGTGATCGACGGCGACCCGACCACGCGCTGGTCATCGCCCGCCACCGAGCACGCCTGGCTCCAACTGGAGCTGGACCGCCCGACCCGGCTCGGCCGCGTGGACCTGCACTGGCAGGACGCGCACGCGGCCCGGTACCGGATACAGGTCTCGTCCGACGGCCGCACCTGGCGCACGGCGGCGACGGTCCAGGACAGTGCGGGCGGCCGGGAGACGATCCACCTGGACGCGCCCAACACCCGCTTCATACGGGTCCAGGGCGACGAGCGCGCGACCCGCTTCGGGTACTCGCTGTGGTCGGTACGGGCCCACGCGGTCACGCCGTAACCACGCGAGGCACGGCGCCGGCCAAGCGGTGGGCGAGTGCGGAGGGCCGGGGGGCGGGGCGGAGGGGGAGGGGCGGGGGCGGGGGCGGGGGGGGGAGCCCCCAAGGAAGGCCACTTCTCCCGGCGGCCCACCCACCACCGGCGGACCGCACCCGACCAGAGCCGCACCCAGCCCGAACCACACCCGGGCGTAACCACGCCCGCCCCGAACCACACCCAGCCCGAGCCGCACCCCAACCGAAACCGCACCCGGCCAGGGCCGCACTCGACCCGAACCACGCCCAAACCCGCACCGCACCCGGCCCAAACCGCACCCCAACCCGAACCGCACCCGGCCGGAGGCGTCAGGCGCGCCGCGCACTTGGTGCGCGGCGCCGCGTACACACGACGATGGCCCGGTTCTCAGGCGGATACGCCGTCGATCCGAGCCATCGCATCTTCCGCGCCGTACGGCTGCAGGTATGGCAGCCAGCGCGGATCCCTATGCCCGGTGCCGATGATGCGCCAGGCCAGGCCGGACGGTGGGGCGGGTTGGTGGCGCAGCCGCCAGCCGAGTTCCGCCACGTGGCGGTCGGCCTTGACGTGATTGCAGCGGCGACACGCCGCGACCACGTTCTCCCAGGCGTGCTGGCCGCCCCGACTGCGCGGGATGACGTGGTCGACGCTGGTTGCGACGCCACCGCAGTAGGCACAGCGACCGCCGTCCCTGGCGAACAGGGCGCGGCGGGTCAGCGGAACGGGGGCCCGAAAGGGGACCCGCACGAACCGCTTCAAACGGACGACGCTCGGTGCGGGTATCACGCGGGTCGCGCTGTGCATCAGGGCGCCTGACTCCTCAAGGCTGACAGCTTTGTCATTGAGGATGAGTACGAGCGCGCGGCGGAGCGGTACGACGCCGAGTGGCTCGTACGACGCGTTGAGGACCAGAACATGCGGCACGGGTGCCTCCCTGTACGCCGGCGGCGCGTGGCTCGCGCCGGGACGATCTCCCCTTAGTGTCTACGCAGCCCTGGTGAGAGCGCCACCACCACCAGGTAACGGACCAAGAGTGTTTTCAACCACAGCCTGTTCATCTCCTTGTTCATCCCCGCGCTGCTCGTGGTTGTCGTTGGTTGTCGTTCGAACATCACAACGAGACACCTGGCGTGCCCCGTTAGTGTGGAGGGTCTGCCGAGGCGCTTTTGCCAGGCATATCCCCACAGAAGGGTTACTTGCCGTGCTCCGGTCCGCCGCTCCGTCCGCTGACGCGACGCCACGCGCCACGGCGCTCGACGAGACGCAAGAGGCCGCGGAGAGCGCCGCGAGCTGGCTCGGGGAGAACTGGTCCGACTGGCTGGGTCTGGGCCTGCGCATCCTGCTGATCGTGATCATCGCGTTCGTGCTGCGCTCGGTGATCCGCCGGTCGATCACGCGGTTGATCTCCCGGATGAACCGCACGGCGCAGGCCGTGGACGGCACGGCGCTCGGCGGGTTGCTGGTCAACGCGGAGCGCCGCAGGCAGCGCTCAGAGGCGATCGGCTCGGTGTTGCGCAGCGTCGCCTCGTTCATGATCCTCGGCACGGCGGCGCTGATGATCCTCTCCGCCCTGGAGATCAACCTCGCGCCGCTGCTCGCGAGTGCGGGCGTCGCGGGCGTGGCCATCGGCTTCGGCGCCCGGAACCTGGTCACCGACTTCCTCTCCGGCGTCTTCATGATCCTTGAGGACCAGTACGGCGTGGGCGACTCGATCGACGCGGGGGTGGCCTCCGGCGAGGTGATCGAGGTCGGGCTGCGCGTGACGAAGCTGCGCGGCGATGACGGCGAGATCTGGTACGTACGCAACGGCGAGGTCAAGCGGATCGGCAACCTCAGCCAGGGTTGGTCCACGGCGGGCGTCGATGTGCAGGTCCGGTACGACGAGGACCTGGAGAAGGCGAAGAAGGTCATCCTCCGCGCGGGCGAGGAGATGGGGACCTCGCAGCCGTGGGACGAGGCGCTGTGGGAGCCGGTGGCGGTGCTCGGCCTGGACGCGGTGTACCTGGACTCGATGGTGATCCGGGTCTCCGCGAAGACCATGCCGGGCAAGGCGCTGAGCGTGGAGCGGGAGTTGCGCTGGCGGATCAAGCGGGCGCTGGACGCGGAGGGCATTCGCATCGTGGGCGGCCCGCCGCCGGTCGGCGAGGGCGCCGCGCCGGCCCCCGACCCGACGGCCGGCGTTTCCGCGCCCTCCGCCCTGGCCAGCCCGACCTCGCCGCAGTCCCTCGCGGCGTCGCCGATACCGCCACCGCCCCCGAACCTCCAGAAGTAGCCCGCCCCTCCCCTGCGGCCCCCGCCCCGTAACCCCACACCCCGGCACGCCCGCGACCCGCCCCGGCACGCCTCCGCACCCTGGCCGCGCCCGCCCAACGCCGCCCACCCACCACTACTCACCCCAGGCCCATCCCGTCACACGCGCCCCGAACCACCCCACCTCACGCACCTCGCCCCACCCACTCCTCCACCTCGCCCCACCCACCCCACTCTTCGCCGACCCGACCCGACCTGAGCCGAGCCGAACCGCGCCGCGCCTGTCCGGGCGCGGCGCGGTTCGGCGTTGCGCGGGGTGCTTGGAGGGCGGGCCGTCGATAACGCTTTGGGCAGGCGTGGACGGACGTTCGGATCGAACCATTGACGAGGCGCGGATGGACGCCTACCTTCCTGTTCACCGTTAGGAAACTTTCCTAATAGATGGCGCGGCAACGGGGCCCGTCATCTGAGCAGCGAAGGGCGGTGGTCAGCCATGGTCGGTACGCCAGGAACGCCACGCGTGTTGCGGGCCATGAACGACCGGGCGGCCCTGGACCTCCTGGTGGCGCACGGGCCGCTCACCCGCACCCAGCTCGGTGAGCTGACCGGCCTGTCGAAGCCCACCGCCTCGCAGTTGCTCAGCCGGCTCGCGGCGGCGGGCCTGGTGCGCGCCACCGGCACCGCCACCGGACGCCCCGGCCCCAACGCCCAGCTCTACGAGATCAACGCGACCATCGCCCACGTCGCGGCGCTGTCGGTCGACCCGCTCGGCGTCACCGCGGTCGTCGCCGACCTGGCCGGTACGGTCGTCGGCGAGCACCGCCTGCTGGCCGACGCGATGGCTGACGGCGTGCGCGACCGCACGTCCACCGTGGTCGTCGAGGCCGTGGACGGTGCGCTGCGGGCGGCCGGGCTCGGTCGCGACGCGCTGCACCGTACGGTCATCGGCACTCCCGGCGCGCTCGACCCGCGCACCGGCGCCCTGCGGTACGCGCCGCATCTGCCCGGGTGGCAGTCCCGTACGGTGCGGGAGGACCTCACCGCCGCGCTGGGCACCCCGGTGGTCATCGAGAACGACGTGAACCTGGTCGCGCTGGCCGAGCACGACCGGGGCACCGCGCAGGACTTCGACAACTTCGTGCTGGTCTGGGCCGACGAGGGTGTGGGCGCCGCGATCGTGCTGGACGGGGCGCTGCTGCGCGGCGCCACCGGCGGCGCGGGCGAGATCGGCTACATGCCGTTGCCCGGCGCCCCGCTCGCCCGCGAGGCCGAGACCTTCGCCCGACCGGACGCCGGCGGCGGGTTCCAGCGCCTGGCCTCGTCGCCCGCCGTCCTCGCGCTGGCCGAGGCGCACGGCATCTCGGCCCGGGACGCGCCGGCGGCGCTGGCCGAGGCGTTGGTGACCCCGGGCGCGGGTGACGCGGTTCTCGCCGAGTTGGCCCACCGGCTCGCCACCGGCATCGCCTCGGTGGTCGCCGTCGTGGACCCGGAGTTGGTCGTGCTCTCCGGCGAGGTCGCGCAGGCGGGCGGGGAACGGCTGCTCTCCCTGGTCCAGGAGGAGTTGACCGGACTCGCCCTGCCCCGGCCGCAGTTGCGGCTCAGCGCGCTCGACGGCAGCCCCATCCTGATCGGCGCGCTGCGCACCGCGCTGGCCGACGCCCGCGACACCGTCTTCGATACCGGCTGACCGCACCGCCACCACCGCGACCAGCACCGCCGCCCCTTCCGCCACCGCCCTCCCCCGCTCCTCGTCTCCTGACCTCCTCCGCCCGCCGACCGCGCCGCTTTCCCAGCGCCGTCTCACAACCCCGGTGTGCCGCCATGTCTCTCGTACGACTCTTAGCCCCGTGACCCCGCCGGTTTCCCGGACTCCCGAAGCCCGCTCGGTTCCTCGCTCCCGTGGCTCCGCATAGCTCTCGTCGCTCTCCTGGCTCCTGAAGTCCCCGGCTCCGCCGAGCCCCGCGATTCCCTGTCGCTCCGCTCGCCCCTCCTCACCGCTCGTACCACCCGTGTCCCTTTCCCCGCCGCTAAGGAAGTCCGCCATGCCGCGAACGCGTACGCACCGCGCTCCGGCCGTCCTCGCCGCCGTGCTCGCCACCACCGGGCTACTGCTGGCGGGGTGTGCCAATCCCAGCACCGGTAGCGCGAACGACGACCCGACCAAGCCCGTGACCCTGAAGTTCTGGCACGGCTGGGCCGAGAAGAACGAAGTCAAGGCCATCAATGACAGCATTGACCGGTTCGAGAAACTGCATCCGAACATCAAGGTGAAGGCCACCGGCAACGTCACCGACGTCACCATGAACCAGGCGCTGCGCGCCGGCGGTGGCAAGGCTCCGGATGTGGTGTCCTCGTTCACCACCAACAACGTGGGCCAGTACTGCTCGTCGGGGATGTGGGTCGATCTCGACCCGTTCATGAAGAAGACGGGGCTGGACAAGAACAAGGTCTTCCCGAAGACGTTGTTGGACTACACGCAGTTCGAGGGCGAGCAGTGCGCGTTGCCGCTGTTGGCCGACGCGTTCGGCATGTACTACAACAAGGACGCCTTCAAGAAGGCGGGCATCGAGCGCCCGCCGCGGACGATGTCGGAGCTGAAGCGCACCGCGGTGAAGCTGACGCAGCGCAAGGGCGACGGTTATGAGCAGCTCGGTTTCATGCCCAATTTCCGGCTCTACCAGAACAGTCCGGACCGGATGTTCGCGCAGTGGGGTCCGCGTTACTTCGACGAGGACGGCAAGGCCCGGTTGGCGGACGAGCCGGCCGCGAAGGACTTCTTCACCACGCAGCGGGACCTGATCAAGGCGCTGGGCGGGTACGGGGCGCTGGAGAAGTTCCGTACGACGTTCGGTGACGAGATGTCGTCCCAGAACGCGTTCCTCACCGGCAAGCTCGCCATGCACATGGACGGCGAATGGCGCGGCCTGATGTTGAACGACGCGAAGGCCGACTTCGAGTGGGGCACCGCGCCGATGCCGGTCCCCGATGACCAGGCCGACACGTACGGTCGCGGCTATCTGACGGGGACCGTCGCGGGTATCGCGCACAGCAGCAAGCACCAGAACGCCGCATGGGAGTTGGTGCGTTTCCTGACCGCGGACACCGATCAGGTGGTGGCGTTCGCCAACGCCATCCACAACGTGCCGTCCACGAAGGCGGCGCTCGCCTCGCCGAAGCTCGACGCCGATCCGACGTTCCGCACGTTCCTCGGCATAGCCCAGCACCCGGACAGCGTCGCGCTGCCGCCGTCCATCAACGGTGGGCAGTACGTGCTCGCGCTCCAGGACTTCGCCTACGACGCGGAGTCGGGAAAGATCGACGATTTCGACAAGGGGCTGCGAAAACTCGATGACCAGATAGACGCCGACACTCTCCAAGCGCAGAATTGACGGGGCCCACCATGGCAAGAACACGTAAAGCAGTGGAGGCCGTCCCGTCCGGCGGGTCGGACAACGCCGCGGCGTTGCGCCGCAAGCACCAGCGGGACCGGTTGCGCACCCTCGGGTTCCTCTCTCCGTGGCTGATCGGCTTCACCGTCTTCTTCGGTTATCCGCTGGTCGCCACCGTCTACTTCTCGTTCATGCACTACAACCAGATCGAGCCGGCCACGTTCGTGGGCTGGCGGAACTGGAAGTACGTGTTCGAGCAGATGCCGTTGTTCGGCCCCGCGCTGTGGAACACGCTGTGGCTGGTCGTGGTGATGGTGGCGCTGCGCGTCGTCTTCGGTATCGGCATCGGGTTGTTGATCACGAAGTTGAAGACGGGTGTCGGCTTCTTCCGGACGGCGTTCTACCTGCCGTACCTCGCGCCGCCGGTGGCCGCGACCGTGGCGTTCGTCTTCCTGCTCAACCCGGGCACCGGGCCGGTGAACGAGATGCTCGGCGCGGTGGGCATCGAGGCGCCGAACTGGTTCAACGATCCGAACTGGGCCAAGCCGTCGCTGGTGATGCTCTCGCTGTGGGGCATCGGTGACCTGATGGTCATCTTCATGGCCGCGCTGTTGGACGTGCCCAAGGAGCAGTACGAGGCGGCGGAGTTGGACGGCGCGGGTTCCTTCGCGAAGTTCCGCTACATCACCTGGCCCTCGATTCTGCCCATCGTGATGTTCGCGGTGGTCACCGGGACCGTGCAGACCATGCAGTACTACACGCAGGCCCTGGTGGCCGGAAAGCTCGCGTCGGGTGTGAGCGTCGGTCCCGGCACGACGATTCAGCCGGGTTATCCGGACCATTCCACGCTCACCGTGCCGCAGCTCGTCTATTCGCTGGGCTTCCAGAACTTCAACACCGGCGCGGCATGCGTGCTCTCCCTCGTGTTGTTCGCCATCGCCATGGCCGTGACCACCCTGCTGATGCGCAAGCGCGCCGGGCTGCTGACGGCGGAGGACTGATCCATGACCACCACCGCACTTCCCCCGCGCGCCACACGCGCCTCCCGGCCCACGCCGACGCCCGCGCAGGCGGCGGCCCGCGCGCGCCGTAAGTCCGTGCTGCACTGGATAGCCGTGCACACCGGCGCGCTGGCCGCCGCGCTGTTCTTCGTGCTGCCGTTCGTCTTCGTCTTCCTCACCTCGGTGATGAGCGACAGCCAGGCGATGAGCGGTGACCTGTGGCCGCACGAGTGGCGCTGGTCGAACTACGCGGACGTGTTCAACACGCCGGGCTTTCTGACCTGGTGGCGCAATTCGCTGCTGTACGCGGGACTGGGCACGCTGTTCACGGTCTGTTCGTCCATTCCGGTGGCGTACGCGCTGGCGAAGTTCCGCTTCCGGGGTCGGCGCGGCGCCATGATCCTGGTCATCTCCACGATGATGCTGCCGCCGCAGGTCATCGTGATCCCGATGTACCTGGTGTGGGCCCAGCAGTTCGGGCTCTCCGGGTCGCTGTGGCCGCTGATCATCCCGATGGCGTTCGGCGACGCGTACTCGATCTTCCTGTTGCGTCAGTTCCTGCTGACGATCCCGAAGGAATACCTGGAGTCGGCCCGCGTGGACGGCTGTGGGGAGATCCGTACGCTGCTGACGATCGTCGTGCCGATGGCCAAGCCGGGCATCGCGGCGATCGCCCTGTTCCAGTTCTTCTACTGCTGGAACGACTATTTCGGCCCGCAGATCTATGCGGCACAGAATCCCGGAGCCTGGACGCTGAGTTACGGTCTTGAGTCGTTCAAGAGCGCGCACAGCGTCAACTGGAACCTGACCATGGCGGCGACGCTGCTCGTCATGGCGCCGGTCATCATCGTTTTCTTCTTCGCACAGAAGGCCTTCGTCGAAGGCGTCACTCTCACCGGAGTAAAGGGCTAATTGGCTATGAAGCTCGCAGTGGTCGGCGGGGGTTCGACCTACACCCCCGAACTCATCGACGGATTTGCCCGGTTGCGCGACGCGCTGCCGCTGGAGGAACTGGTTCTCATCGACCCGGCGGCCGACCGGTTGGAGTTGATCGGCGGCCTGGCGCAGCGGATCTTCGCGAAGCAGGGTCACCCCGGCAGGGTCTCGTGGACCTCGGACCTGGACGCGGGCGTGGACGGCGCGTCCGCGGTGCTGCTGCAACTGCGCGTCGGCGGCCAGGCCGCCCGCAACCAGGACGAGACGTGGCCGCTGGACTGCGGCTGCGTCGGACAGGAGACGACCGGCGCCGGCGGCCTGGCCAAGGCGCTGCGTACGGTGCCGGTGGTGCTGGACATCGCGGAGCGCGTACGCCGGCGCAACCCGGACGCGTGGATCGTGGACTTCACCAACCCGGTGGGCATCGTCACGCGCGCCCTGCTGACGGCGGGCCACCGCGCGGTGGGCCTGTGCAACGTGGCGATCGGCTTCCAGCGCAAGTTCGCCAAGCTGCTCGACGTCGCCCCCGAGCAGGTCTACCTGGACCACGTGGGCCTCAACCACCTCACCTGGGAGCGGGGCGTGCGCATCGGCGGCCCGGAGGGTGAGAACGTGCTCCCCCGGCTGATCGCCGAGCACGGCGAGGCGATCGCGGCCGACCTGCACATGCCGCGCACCCTCGTGGACCGGCTCGGCGTGGTCCCCTCGTACTACCTGCGTTACTTCTACGAGCACGACGCCGTGGTGCGCGAGCTGAAGTCGAAGCCGTCGCGGGCGGCCGAGGTCGCGGCCATCGAGAAGGAGCTGCTGGGCCTGTACGGGGACCCGGCGCTCGACGAGAAGCCGGAGCTGCTCAGCAAGCGTGGCGGCGCCTTCTACTCGGAGGCGGCCGTGTCGCTGACCTCCTCGCTGCTCGGCGACACCGGCGACGTGCAGGTCGTGAACACCTTCAACAAGGGGACGCTGCCGTTCCTGCCGGACGACGCGGTGATCGAGGTGCCGGCCGCGGTGGGCGCCGGCGGCGCTACGCCGTTGCCGGTGGCGCCGCTGGAGCCGCTGTACGCGGGGCTGACCTCGCACGTCACGGCGTACGAGCACCTCGCGTTGCGGGCCGCGCTGCTGGGCGCCGACGCGGGCGAGAAGGCCGGGCGGCGCGCGGTGTTCGAGGCGCTGCTCGCGCACCCGTTGATCGGCCAGATCGAGTACGCGGACCAGCTCACGGACGCGCTCATCGCACACAACCGGGAGCACCTGGCGTGGGCCTGACGGGTTCTGTGCTCGCCGTCGACGCGGGCAACAGCAAGACCGACGTGGCGCTGCTCGGCGCGGACGGATCGGTGCTCGGCTCGGCCCGCGGCGGGGGCTTCCAGCCGCCGATGGTCGGCACCGAGCGTGCCATCGCGGGCCTGGCCGGCATCGTCGCGCGGGCGGCGGCCGACGCGGGGCTCGGCGAGGCGCCGGGCGTGCTGGCCGAGCACGTCTCGGCGTGCCTGGCCAACTGCGACCTGCCGATCGAGGAGGAGCGGCTGACCGAGGCAATAGCGGCGCGGGATTGGGGGCGTACCGTCACGGTCACCAACGACACCTTCGCGCTGTTGCGCTCCGGGCTGCCGGACGGGGGTGAGCCGGCCGGCGTGGCCGTCGTGTGTGGTGCGGGCATCAACTGCGCGGGGCTGGCCCCCGGCGGGCGCACCGCGCGTTTCCCCGCGATCGGCCGGATCTCCGGCGACTGGGGCGGCGGCGGCCACCTGGCGGACGAGGCCCTGTGGTGGGCGGCGCGGTCGTGGGACGGGCGGGGGGAGCGCACGGCGCTCGCCGACGCGCTGCCCGCGCACTTCGGGCTCACCGACATGCTGGAGCTGATCAGCGCGCTGCACCTGGGGGACGTGGAGCGCGGTCGGCGCTACGAGTTGACGCCGGTGCTGTTCGCGGTGGCCGACGCGGGGGACGCGGTCGCGCGCGCGATTGTGGACCGGCAGGCGGACGAGGTGGTCACCATGGCCACGGTCGCGCTGTCCAAGCTCGATCTGCTGGGCGAGGAGGCACCGGTGGTGCTCGGCGGCGGGGTGTTGGCGGCCCGGCACCGGCTGCTGGACGACGGCGTGCGCGAGCTGCTGGCCGAGCGCGCGCCGAAGGCCCTGGCCCGCGTGGTGCAGGCGCCGCCGGTGCTGGGCGCCGCGCTGCTGGGTCTGGATCACATCGCGGCGGCGCCCGCGCTGTACGAGCGGCTGCGCGCGGAGTACCCGGGGTAGGCGGCGTGGCCCGCCGTGGCGTGGTCCCGCGCGGTGGTGCGGGGCGGCCTTGGCGGGCCGTGCCGGGCCGGCCGTGGTGGAGCGGTGCGGAACGGGTCGGGTGGGGCGCTCGGGGCAGATGCCCGGAGCGCCCCGCTCGTCGCACCACCCGGTGGGCGACGCGGTCGCGGGTGGCGCACGCCCGCGGGTGCGTGCCTCGGCCTCCGCGCGGGCCCGCGCGCCCGGCCGTGGAACGGCGGCCGTGGCGGGCCGGCCGTGACGGGTCGGCGAACCCGCGTCCGCCACCCGGCTTATCCGTCTAGTCCGTTTTGCATAACAAGAGGCCGTGAGTAGTAACTTCCCATCTATTGTCCCTCATTCGGAGCACCCCCCAGCAGGCCATCCCGTCGTTAACCGGACGTGACTTCATCCACCGCGCTTCCCGGTCCGACAGTCCCGGCCGCGCCCCTCACGGAGTCTCATCGCATGGGGGACTGGGTTCTCACGGCCACACCACCAGGCAGCCCCCGAGGCTTCACTCACGCCCATCTGCAACGCGGCGCCGAATGCGTGCAACTCCGCTACTGCCAAGCCGAGTTGACCGATCTGGCCGCGACCATCAAGGGCATCGAGACGGACTTCGCCCGGCGCTGTGACGCGCTGCGCGCGTCCGGCGGAGCCGAGTCGGCCCGCGCGCCGGCCAGCCGCTTTGAGACCCCGTACGCGGACCAGCGCCCGCCGCTGCCCCTGGACCGCCATGCATGAGCGCTACGACTACGGCGGCTACGGCGGGCGTGGCCCCGAAACCTTCCCGCACCCCGACTTCGGCCCGGGCCACGAGTCCGGGCTCGGCTTCACGTCGACCTTCGGCACCGGCCTCTCGGCGTACGACTCGACGCCCGTCGGGCCCGAACCGGCCACCGGGTTCACCACCTACGACACCTTCACGGCCACGCCCGAAACGCTCACCGCCCCCGACCTCGCCGTGCTCGGCGGGCACTGGGACTCCGAGGCCGAACTGACGCAGCTCCTGCGGGAGTCGGCCCAGACCGAGCACCTCGATCCGCTCACGACGACCGGGGCCATCCCCGCGCCGCGGCTGCCCCAGCCGCCGACCACGCACCGCCGCCGCCGCTTCCGCCGGCTGCGCAAGGCGCTGCGTACCCGGCCCGAGCGGACGGTGACCCGGGCCGAGGTGCTGAGCTGTCTGATCGCGGTGCTCGTCGCGGTCATCGTGGCGCTGGTCAGCGTGCTCGGCGGGATGTGCGCGCACGAGCCGCTGCGCCAGGTGGTGGCGCCGAACGTGGCGCACCACCTGACGACCTGGTGGCCGGTGCTCATCTACGGGCCGTGGCTGGCCGCCTCGTTGTCGATCATCCGACACGCGGTGCACTACCAGCGGGCCCCGCACGCGTGGCTGATCGTGGTGCTGTTCAGCGCGTTCTCCGTGGCGCTGGCCGTGGCGCACGCGCCACGGACGGTGGGCGGCGTCGCCGTCGCCGCGCTGCCCGCGATCGCCGCGCTGACCTGCTTCCACCAACTGGTCCGCCAGATCACGTTGACCAGGCCGCCCCGGCGCTCCGTCCCCGGCCAGCACGGGGCGCCCCGCCGCTAGCCACCCATCGGCCCGGGCCACGGCACGCCGGACCTCCGGCGCGCGCCGCGAGCCCGGGCCTTCGCACGCCCGGGCCTTCGCACGCCCGGGCTCGGAGCCACCTGGCGGGCCGGCCCGGCCGGCTGGGCGGCCACCTGGTGAGCTGGGGCCCCGGCGGGCGGGCGCCCGCCGTGCGCCGGGCCCAGAGCCGGACCCGTGACCGGCGACCGGCGACCGGCGACCGGCGACCGGCTCAGAGTCGGACCCGGATGCCCTCCGGGGCGTGCCGCTCCACGGCGACCAGGAGGGCTTCCCGGTCCATGCCGGGGCCGAAGCGGGCGAGCAGGGCCGCGCCCTCGTTGGTGTGCCGCCGCCTCGGCAGCCGGTCGACCCCCTCGATCGCGTCGTCGATGACCCACAGGCGCAGCCAGCCCGCTTCCCGCCCGGCGCCGGCGTCCAGTCGCCGCACGCGGCTCCACGGCACCCGGAAGGTGGTGCGGCCCGCGGAGCGGGCGATGACGCCGCGCTCGTCGAGGCCGACGGCGTCGGGCGCCAGGTAGTCGTCGCGCACCTCCCGCAGCACCCGCAGTCCGGGCGGGAAGGAGAGCAGGCCGAGGACGACGAGGCCGGGCAGCGCGATCCAGGGTCCGACCTGCTCCGCGATGGCGCCCGCGATGATCAGCGGCAGGCCGAAGTGGGCGAGGAGGCGGAGCCAGGAGGCCGTGTCCGGCGGAACCCGTTCTCGGACAAAAAGGGCGCCGGGCCCGAAGTCGGAAGGTGGCTGGAAAACGCGCATACGCGTTCCTTTCGGCTTTTCTCTCGCTCTCTCGCGTTCCGGCCCCGCGGGGGTGCCGTTCACCATGCCGTGGTCCGGGTGCCGCAGCATGAGCCGCCCAGGGTGCCATGCCGCGGTGCCGGCGCCGCGACCAGCCCCTCCCCCGAAGGCGCCGGCGCCGACCCGGCGGCCGGGCCCGCGCGGGAACCGAACGGCCCCGACGGGCGTGTTGGGTGGCGGGAGCGCGGGGGGAACGGCCGGGCCGCGGCGGCCAGTCCGGGCCCCCGGCGCACGATTCGCCCATGTCCGGTGTGGTAGTCAGTGCTTGCCGCCATACTGCTTCCGACAGGTGCCGACCGTCCCGGTCCACCGGGCTCGGGCCCGCCGCCAGCGAACCAGGGGGAGGTCTCGTGTCACACCCGCCGACCGGCGGTATCGCGCCAACGACCGCGCCCGAGCGGCCGACCGCCTCCCCCGCCCGGCCGACGCCGACCACGCCGGCGCCGCCCGCCGAGCCCGCCGCCCGCCGCCCGGCCTGGCGCGAGGGCCTGGACACCCTGCGCGCGGCGGCGGTGACCGAGCCGGGCCGGCTGCGGGCGATCGGGGCCGTGCTGGCCGCCCTCGTGCTGCTGTTCGGCGCGCTCGCCGCCTGGCAGGTCGACGCGCGTACGGACGCGGCCCGCGCCGTCACCGGGCGCAGCCAGCCACTGAGTTCCGACGCGGCCGAGATCTACCGCTCGCTGGCCGCCGCCGACGCCACCGCCGCCAGCGCCTTCCTCGTCGAGGGGCCGGAGCCGCCCGCCCTGCGCGAGGACTTCGACCGGGACCTCGCGCACGCCTCCAAGCTGCTGGTCAAGGCCGCCGCGTCGAGCGGGGGTTCGGGCGCGGCCCGCGCCCAGATCGACCGCCTCGTGCGCGACCTGCCCCGCTACACCGGCCTGGTGGAGTCCGCGCGCGCCAACAACCGGCAGGGCCTGCCGCTCGGCGGGGCCTACCTGCGGCACGCGAACGCGCTCATGAGCACCGAACTCCTGCCGGCGGCCGACGAGTTGTACCGCACGCAGAGCGACCAGCTCACGGCCGACTACGCGGACGCGCGGGCCTGGCCCTGGGTGGCGTTCGGCGCGGGCGTGCTGGCGCTGGCCGCCCTGGCCTGGGCGCAGCACCGCACGTACCGGCGGACCAACCGGGTGTTCAACCTGGGCCTGTTGGCGGCGACGGCCGCGACCGCGGCGGCGTTGGTGTGGCTGGCGGTGGGACACGCGGTGGTCCGCTCCGGGCTCGGCGAGTCCGACCGGCACGGCGCGCGGTCGCTGCGAGTGCTGAGCGAGGCGCGCATAGCCGTGCTCCAGGCGCGGGGCAACGAGAACCTGGTGCTGGTGGCGCGGGGCGCGGTGGTCCGCGAGTCGCCCCCGGAGAAGGGCCAGGACGCCTACGAGGTCGGCTACGACGAGCGGATGCGGGCGCTGCTCGGCACGGCGCCGGCCGCGGACGCCCCCGACGCCGAGGCCGGCGGGCTGCTGGGCCGGGCCCAGCGGCTGGCCGACGACGCGTCGGGGCGCGGGCCGGTCGGCGAGGCGATCCGCGCGGCACGCGAGTGGCAGCACCGACACGAGGGGGCCAGGCAGGCCAACGAGGAGGGCGCGTACGACGCGGCGTTGGGGATGGTCACCGGCGCGCGCGGCAGCACCGGCGAGTCCTTCGAGCAGGTGGACGCCGCGCTGACCCGGGCGATAGCGCACGAGCAGCGGGAGTTCGAGCGGGCCGCGGACGACGGGCGCGGCCTGGTGGCCGAGCTGCCCGTCGGCGCCGGGGTGCTGGCGCTGGTCGGCGCCGTGAGCACGGTGCTCGGCGTGGGACGCAGGCTCTCGGAGTACCGGTGAAGGGGGGCGCGAGGATGAGGACGGTGACACGCGGGAAGGGCGCGGCGGGCCGGCGCCCGCCGGAGCGGCGGCGCGCGGTGGCGCTGTCGGCGGTGGGCTGCGCCCTGGCGGCGGTGGCCGCGCTGCTGGCGCCGGCCGCCCTCGACGGCCCGGGTGAGCGGAGCCGGCCGGCCCCCGAGCGGCGGGCCGCGGCCCCGGCGCGGGACGCGGAGGGCGCCACGCACGAGAGCTGCGAGCGACCGGAGGCCAGCCTGCGTCCCTCCCCCGACTCCGGGCCCGCGGTGCGCCGGATCAAGGCCCGCGCGTCCGGCAAGCTGATCGCGGGCGTGGACCAGAACAGCTACCGCTGGGGGTACCGCGACCCCGCCACCGGCGACCTCACCGGCTTCGACATCGAACTGGTGCGGGCCATCGCGGAGGAGATATTCGGTGACCGCGACGCGGTGATCTTCCGTACCATCCCCACCAACCAGCGCGTCCCGGCGCTGCACGAGCGCAAGGTGGACATCGTCGTACGGACCATGACGATCAACTGTGACCGCATCACGGGCGAGGACAAGGTCGCGTTCTCCACCGCGTACTTCCAGGCCGGGCAGCAGCTCCTGGTGCCCCGCGACTCGCCCATCACCTCCTACGGGCCGACGTTGCGCGGCAAGCGGGTGTGTACGGCCAAGGGTTCGACGGGCGAGCAGCGGCTCGACGACGGGCGGCGGGGCGTGCGGTCGCTCGGCGCGACCAAGGTCACCGTGCCCAACCAGCTCGACTGCCTGGTGCGGCTCCAACTCGGCGAGGTGGACGCGGTGTTCACGGACAGCGCGCTCGCCGCCGGCCAGGCGGCGCAGGACCCGTCGGTGAAGCTGGTCGGCGAGCCGGTCACGCGGGAGCCGTACGGTGTGGCGATGCACAGCGACGACACCGACCTGGTGCGCCGGGTGAACAAGGTGCTGGAGGATTACCGCAGGGGCGGGGCGGACAGCCCCTGGATGCGGGCGTACCGCACATGGCTCCAGGACGACCTGCCGGGGATCAAGGCGCCACCCAAGCCCGCCTACAAGGACTGACCGCACGCACAGGAGAGGTGATCGATGGCGGCCTCGGGACCCGCTCCCAGCTCGTCGGGGATGCCCCAGCTCCCGGTCATGGACCGGGAGGAGGTGGACCGCGCGCTCGCGCGCCTCGGCGCCGAGCACGAGGCGATCGAGACGTCGCTGTTGGCGTTGCAGGACCACGCCGGACGCAGGCTCCTGGAGGGCGCCGACCTCGCCGGCACCACCAAGGTGCGCTGGGCCGCCGCCGAGCAGACGATCTCCCAGCTGTGGACGTACTACGACGCGTACGCCGCGGCCTGCGCCAAAGCCCGCGAGGTGCGCGCCCGGCGCCGCTGGCCGGGTCAGGCCGAGCTCGCGGAGCTGACCGACCTGCTGCGCGGCGAGCACGTCACCGTGCCCGGCGACGCGCTGGCGCCCTCGCCCCGGCTCAGCGAGCGGTTCACCCTGGAGGCCCTGGTCGAGCGCATGAACAGCGGGTACGCGCAGGCGCTTGACGTGGTGGTCACCGCGGACGCCGTCTGGTCGGCGCTGCCCGCCCGGATCGACATGCTGGCCGCCGAGTTACAGCGCACCCGTTCGCTGGCGCACTCGGTGGGCGTGCGGCCGGGCGAGCACCCGTCGGGGGACGACCTGGAGGAGATCACCGCCGAGCTGACCGCGCTGCGCGCGGAGGTCATCCGCGACCCGCTGGCCTTCTGGTCCGGCGCCTCGCCGAGTTCGGCGCCCGGCGGCGGCCGGCCCGACACCGAGCGCTACGACCGGGCGGCGCGCGCCCTGGAGGACGTGCGGCGCGAGATCGAGGCGGTGCTCACCGTGCGGCAGGACGCGGAGCGGCGGCTGATGCTGCTGCGCGACCTGCTCTCGCGCGCGGACCGCACGCTGACCGAGGCCCGGCAGGCGCGCGGTGAGGTGCTGGCGAAGATCGCCGCGTCCGACGTGCCCGCCGTCAGCGGGCCGTCCACGGCGCTGCACGAGCAGTTGGCGCTGGCCGCCGAGTACCGCAGGCGCTCCCAGTGGCACCGGCTCTCGCCGCTCCTGGAGAGCCTGGAGCAGCGGGCCGACGACGAACTGCTGCGGGCCCGCGAGTCGTTGACGGCCGTGACCGCGCCGCTGGCGGTCCGCGCGGAGCTGCGCGGCCGGCTCGACGCGTACCGGGCGAAGGTCGTCCGGCACGGCCTGGCCGAGGACCCGCTGTTGGTCGAGCGGTACGACGCGGCCAGGCGGCTGCTGTGGAGCGCGCCGTGTGACCTGCGCGCCGCGGAGCAGGCCGTGCTGCGCTACCAGCGGGCGGTGGCCGAGACGCTGCCGCCCCATCCGCCGGCCGGGCTCGCCCCGGAGTCGGAGGTCGGTGGGCCGGGGCGGGCGGGTCCTGGGGGGCGCGGGTGAGCGCCGACGACTGCCAGCGCCCGGACTGCGGGGGCGCCTACGAGGACATGGGCGGCGGGGAGCTGTACTGCGACACGTGCGGTCTGGCCCCGGTGGTCTCCCCCAGCGGGCTGTTGACCGCGCCGCCGACGGGCGTGGCCGCCGAGGGGCGGGCGGCCGGTTCGGGCCGCTCGGGCAGCGCCGGCTCCGCGACGGGCTCCTCGGTGCCCACGCACTCCGCGCGCTCGGCCTCGGGAGGGTCCACGGGCTCGCGCCGCTCGGTCTCGGGCCGGCTGTCCCGGACGGCGGGGCACGCGTCGGGCCGCTCGGTCTCGGTGGTGACGTCCTCCGGGCAGGCGTCCTCGTCGGGCCGCAGCCGGCTGGGCGCGGGCCTGGTGAGCGTGCCACAGGTGCCGCGCCCCGACCCGCACACGGCCGTGCTGGCCCACCCCGAGGTGCCCGAGCGGAAGCGGTTCTGCAGCCGCTCGGAGTGCGGCGCCCCGGTGGGGCGGGCGCGCGGCGCGCGGCGGGGCCGTACCGAGGGCTTCTGCACCAAGTGCGGCCACCCGTACTCCTTCGTGCCCAAGTTGCGCCGCGGCGACGTGGTGCACGGGCAGTACGAGGTGGTGGGCTGCCTCGCGCACGGCGGACTGGGCTGGATCTACCTGGCCGTGGACCGGGCGGTGGCCGACCGCTGGGTGGTGCTCAAGGGCCTCCTGGACACCGGCGACGAGGACGCGCTCGCGGTGGCGCTGGCCGAGCGGCGGTTCCTCGCCGAGATCGAGCACGCCAACATCGTGCGGATCTACAACTTCGTCGAACACCTCGACCAGCGCACCGGCAGCCTCGACGGCTACATCGTCATGGAGTACGTGGGCGGCAAGTCGCTCAAGCAACTGGCCAACGAGCGGCGCGGGCCCGACGGGCGGCGCGATCCGCTGCCGGTGGAGCGGGCGTGCGCGTACGGCATCGAGGCGCTGGAGGCGCTCGGGCACCTGCACAGCCGCAACCTCCTGTACTGCGACTTCAAGATCGACAACGCGATCCAGCAGGGGGACCAGCTCAAGCTGATCGACATGGGCGCGGTGCGGCGGATGGGCGACGAGGACAGCGCCATCTACGGCACCGTCGGCTACCAGGCGCCCGAGGTCGCCGAGCGCGGCCCGTCGGTCGCCTCCGACCTGTACACGGTGGCCCGCACGCTGGCCGTGCTCACCTTCGACTTCCAGGGCTACACCACGGTCTTCGCGGACAGCTTCCCCGACCCCGGGCACATCGAGGTCTTCCGCCGCTACGAGTCCTTCTACCGGCTCCTGACGCGGGCCACCGACCCGGACCCGGAGCGCCGGTTCGCCTCCGCCCAGGAGATGGCCGACCAGCTCACGGGCGTGCTGCGGGAGGTCGTCGCCCTCCAGTCGGGCCGGCCCCGGCCGGCGCTGTCCACGCTGTTCGGGGCGGAGACGCGGGTCGTGGACACCCAGGTGTTCCCCGACGGCACGGAACCCGACGGGCTCGGCGCGCGGCTCGGCACCGGGCGCGGGCGGCGCGCGCGGCTGGCCGCGGCGGCCTCGCGCACGCCCCTCGCGCCACCGGGCCCGACCACCGCTGGTTCCGCCGTCGCTGGCCCCGCCGTCGCGGGTGGGCCGGCCGCCGTCGCGGGCGCGCCGCCGGGCGGCAGCGCGCCGGCGCCGGGCGGCCTGCCCAGCCTGCCCGGCGTGCCGAGTCAACCCACGCACCTGCGGGGACGGGTACCGCTTTCGGGGACGGCCGAGCCGGGTGCGGCGGGCGCGGTGGCAGGACCCGCGAGCGGCGTGGCGACCGGCGCGGACGGCGCGGGCGGGTCGGGCGAGGCGCCGGTCGGCGGCGAGCCGAACGCGGTCGCCGCTGTGGCCGCGTCCGGCGCCGGGGCCGTCCGGCCGTTGGACGTACGGGCCGCCGCGCTGGCGCTGCCGGTGCCGCGCGTCGATCCGGACGACCCCAACGCGGGCTTCCTGGCCGGACTGCTCGCCGCGGCACCGGCCGAGCTGAGCGCCGCCCTGGCCGCCGCCCCCGCGGACTCGACGGAGCTGCGGCTGCGTCGCGTGCGGGCCGAGTTGGCGCTCGGCGACGACCGGGCGGCCGGGCAGCTCATCGACGCGCTGGAGGCGGTGCGCCCGGACGACTGGCGCGTCGTCTGGTATCGCGGGTTGCACGCGCTGGCCAGCGGCGACCGGGTGACGGCCGCGGTCTCCTTCGACGCGGTCTACGACGCCTTCCCCGGCGAGACCGTGCCCAAGCTGGCGCTCGGCGTGTGCGCCGAGGCGCTCGGCCAGCTCGACAACGCCGCCGCCTACTACCACCTCGTGTGGGCGACCGACCCGAGCTTCGTGAGTGCCGCGTTCGGGCTGACCCGGGTGCGGTTCACGACGGGCGACCGGGCCGGCGCCGTGGCGGCCCTGGAGTCCGTGCCCGAGGCGTCCATCCACTACACGGCGGCCCGCGTGGCGGCCGTACGGGCGCGGCTGCGGCCGGGCGCGCGGGCGGCGGGCGGGGCCGCGCCCGCCGAGCGACTCGCCGAACTGACGGCCGCGGCCGATCAGGTGGAACGCCTTGCGGAGTTCGGACTTGACCCGGTAAGGCGCGAGCGACTGCACACCGAGGTGCTCGGCAGCGCGTTGGACTGGGTACTCTCCAGCGGCAGCGGAATCCCCCAGGCCGCCGGACCCGAAGCGGCGACGGGAGCCCGACCCGTGTTGCTCGGCAGCCGCCTGGACGAGCGCGGGCTGCGCTTCGGTCTGGAACGCTCGTATCGGGTACTCGCCCGGCTCGCGCAGCGGGGCGAGGAAAGGATCGAATGGGTGGAGCGGGCCAACCGGCTCCGCCCCAGGACGTGGGTGTGATCGATGTCGCAGAAGCCTCGGCTGTCAACCTGCCCGAGCTGTGCGGAGCCGCTTGACGCGGAGGACAACTTCTGCGGCGCGTGTGGCACCAGTGTCAACGCCGCGAGAGCGGCGGCGCCTGGCGCGCGCGGGGCTCACCCCGCGCCGGCCGGCGCGGGCGACGGCCGGGGCCACGGCCCCGCCGACGCCCGCGCGCGCGGCGCGGACGCGGGCGCCGCCGCCGGTCCCGCCGCCGAGCCCGCGCTCGGCTTCGCCCCTGGCTACGCGCCACACGTCGGCCCGGCGGCGCCCGTCGCGGGCGCGCCGGGCGCCGTGCCCGGAGCGTGGGACGCGCGGGCCGCCGCCCGCTTCCCGTACGCCGACACCGCCGTACCGCCGGCACCCCGCGCGGCGGGCGGCGCGGCCCAGTCCGACTTCGCGCCGCGGCCCGGGTCCGCGCCACCACCCGGTTTCGCACCACAGCCCGACTTCGTACCGGAGCCGGGTTCCGCGCCGCAGCCGGACGTCGGACCGCAGCCGGGCGCGGCGGAGTCCGGCGCGGCGCGCCGTGACTCGGCGGGCGCCCCCATGGCCGGGGCGCCGATCCCGCAGCAGTCGGGCGGGGCCGCGCCGTGGCCGGCGGCGCAGGCTGGCCCGGCGGATGCGGGCGCCGGGGTGGCGGGCGGAGACGGGGCGGTCGGGCCCGCTTTCCCCGCGCTGACCCCGACGGTGCGGCCCATCGCGGGCGCCGAACCCGCCCCGGGCCAGGCGGTGGCGCCGCAAGCCGCCGCCCCGGCGTACGGGAGCGCCGCCGCGGCGGCCTGGGGCACGGCGGACGCGGGGGTGGCGCCGCCCGACCCACGGGAGTCGGCCGCCCTCGACCCGCTGGCCGACATCGACGAGCCCACCCTGGTGATCTGCTCCGGCGCCGACCCGGCCGACGACCACGAGCCGCGCCCCGACCGGGAGCCGGCCGGCCAGCCCCCGGCCCCCGACGCCACGCCGGCCGGACCGGCGCAGCCGGCGCCACCGACACAGCCAGCACAGCCAGCACAGCCCGGCGGTGGGGCGACGGCGCCCGTGGGGGCCACCGCGGCGGGCGCGGGGGGCGCGCCGGGGGTCGGGGCGCCGCGGCCGGAGCCGCGCCGGTGCGCCGAGTGCCGGGCCGGCGCCATCGATGACGACGGATACTGCGAGAACTGCGGGCACGCTCAGCCTCGGGAACGGGATCACATGGAAGAGGAGTTGGCGTTCGTCGCCGCGGCCAGCGACCGCGGGCTGCGACACCACCGCAACGAGGACGCCTTCGCCCTCTCGGAGGCGGAGCTGCCGGACGGTTCGCCCGCCGTGGTCGCCGTCGTCTGCGACGGCGTCTCCTCCGCCACCCGCCCTGACGACGCGTCGGCCGCCGCGGCCCGGGTGGCCGGCGAGCGGCTGCTGACCGCGCTGCCACGGGGTACGCATCCGCAACAGGCCATGCACGAGGCGATCATCGCCGCGGCCGAGGCGGTCAACGCGCTGGCCCAGGAGGCCCGCCCGGCCCACCGCGACCCGCACCGCCACGAGAACGCGCCGGCCTGCACGATCGTCAGCGCCGTCGTCGCTTCGGGCATCCTGACCGTCGGCTGGATCGGCGACAGCCGCGCGTACTGGGTTCCGGACGACCGCGCCACGCCCGCCGCCCGGCTCACCGAGGACGACTCGTGGGCCGCGCAGATGGTCGCGGCCGGCCTGTTGTCGGAGCAGGAGGCGTACGCGGACGAGCGGGCGCACGCCATCACGGGCTGGCTGGGGGCGGACGCGTACGAGATCGAGCCGCACACCGCCGCGTTCAAGCCCGACCGACCGGGCGTGGTGGTGGTCTGCACGGACGGGCTGTGGAACTACGCCGAGTCCGCGCCCGAGATGGCGGCGGCCGTGCCACCGGACGCCCGGGTCCGACCGATGGACAGCGCACGGAAGTTGGTCGGTCACGCGCTGGAGGGCGGGGGCCACGACAACGTAACGGTGGCGGTGGTGCCGTTCCCGCTCCCGCCGGAAGGGGCAGGATCGGCCTGACGACGGGGCGGCGCCGGGGGGCGCCGACGGCGGGAGGAGAGCGGGGCCCGCCGACGCTCCACGGGGCGGCGGCGGGGTGCGAGGAGGGGCGGCGGCCGGGTCGAGCGGGCCGCCGCCGAAGAGCACGAGGCCACGGGGGCGAGGGGGCTCCCGTGGCGCCACGGGGGATCACCGGGGTACGGGCAGGCCGTCAGGGAGCCGTCGGCGAGCGCGTCCCCCGTCCGCCCATGTGCCGATGAGTCCACGCGGAGCGTTGAGGGACGTCAAGGAGCGGAACAGATGGCCAACTTCTCCAAGTCGAACGTGCCACGGTTCTCGGTCGAGGTGTACCAGAACGAGTTCCTCCCCGAGGGCGGACGCGACGTCAGCGCGATCGTCACCGTCACCGCCACCGGCGGCGGCACCACCGGCCGTCTGCCGCTCGTCTCCGTCGGCCCGCACGACGCCGCGGCGCGGCAGCGGGGGCCGAGCGCCGCCGTGGCCGTCATGGTCGACTGCTCCGGCTCGATGGACTACCCGCCCACCAAGTTGCGGCACGCGCGGGAGGCGACGGCCGCGGCGATCGACACGCTGCGCGACGGCGTGGCCTTCACCGTGATCGCCGGCACCCACAAGGCGGCCGAGGTCTACCCCGGCGGCGGCAGGCTCGCCCGCGCCGACGCGGCCACCCGCGCGGCGGCCAAGGACGCCCTGCGCGCGCTGCGCGCGGGCGGCGGAACCGCGATCGGCGAGTGGCTGCGGCTCGCGGACCGGTTGCTGCGTACCCAGGACGCGGCGATACGGCACGGCATCCTGCTCACCGACGGCCGCAACGAGCACGAGAGCCCCGAGGCGTTGCGCGCGAGCCTGGACGCCTGCGCGGGGCGCTTCACCTGTGACGCGCGCGGCGTCGGCACCGACTGGGAGGTGAAAGAGGTCACAGCAATCGCCTCGGCCCTCCTGGGCACCGCCGATATCGTGGCGAACCCGTCCGAACTGGCCGAGGACTTCCAGCGCATGATGGAGTCCGCTATGGGGAAGGAAGTCGCGGATGTCGCGCTGCGTATCTGGACTCCCCAGGGCACGGACGTCACATTCGTGAAACAGGTCGCCCCCACCGTCGAGGACCTCACCCACCGCCGCGCCGACGCCGGGCCGCGCTTCGGCGACTACCCCACCGGCTCCTGGGGCGACGAGTCGCGCGACTACCACGTGGCGGTGCGGGTGCCGGCGGCCGACGTGGGTCGGGAGATGCTGGCCGCGCGGGTGGCGCTGGTGCTGCCGAGCCCGGACGGCGCCCCGCCACGACCGCTGGCGCAAGGGCTCGTACGCGCCGTGTGGACGGCCGATCTGGCGGCGTCGACCTCCATGAATCCGCAGGTCGCGCACTACACGGGGCAGGCGGAGCTGGCCCAGGTGATCCAGCAGGGGCTCGATGCGCGCAAGTCGGGCGACTGGGACGGAGCGACCGCGAAACTGGGCCGCGCGGTGCAGCTCGCCGCCGCCTCGGGGAACGCCGAAACGGCGAAACTGCTTTCGAAGGTGGTGGACGTCGTGGACGCGGTGACAGGTACTGTGCGACTGAAAGCGAAGGTCGCGGACGCGGATGAGATGACCCTCGAAACCCGCTCCACCAAGACCGTTCGCGTAAAGAAATAACGCGGGTACGCGGCCGGGCGACCGGGCGGGCCGCCCGCCACACAGCGGGTCACGACGGGCCGCCACGGCCCCGTCCGACCACCAGTTCCACCAGCGACACCAGCAGTACCCGTAGTACACAGCAGCACCAGCAACACCTGTAGCGAACAGCAGCAAACAGCACCAACGCCAAGAAACGGCACACGAGGGGGAATCACCGACATGCCGACTTGCCCAAACGGCCATCAGTCGTCGGCCGAGGACTACTGCGAGGTGTGCGGGCACCGCATGTCGGCCGCACCCGCCGGCGCCGTTCCCCCGCCTCCGCCGCCGCCCGGGATGATGGGCCCGCCCAACCCGCCACCGCCGCCCGGCCACCAGGGCCCGCCAGGGCCCGGCGCGCCGGGCGGGTACGACGGTCCTGGCGGCCCGGGGCAGGGCCGTGGCTTCGACGGCCAGGGCGGTCCCCCCGGTTCCGGCGGCCCCGCTGGCCCGCCCGGACCTCCCGGCCCCGGCCCCGGCCACGGCCCGGGTCCCGGCGGCTTCGACCACCAGGGCGGCCCCGGTGGCTTTGGCCCCGGCGGCCCGGCCGGCCCACCCGGACCCGGCGGCTTCGGCCCCGGCCCCGGCGGGCCTGGCGGTCCCGGTGGCCCCGGTGGCCCCGGTGGCTACGACGGTCAGGGCGGCCAGGGCGGCCCCGGTGGCCCGCGCGGCTTCGACGGCCCCGGTCGGCCCGGCGGACCCGGTGGGTTCGACGGTCCTGGTGGGTTCGACGGCCCCGGTGGACCTGGCGGCCCCGGTGGCCCGTTCGGCCCGCCCGGCGGCCCTGGTGGCCCCGGAGGCCCTGGCGCGCCGGGTGGTCACGGTGGGCCGGGTGGTCACGGTGCTCCCGGTGGGTACGGCTACCCCGGTGGGCAGCCCGAGTCCGGCTTCCCGTCGGAGCTGTGCCCGCAGTGCCGTACGCCGCGCGAGGCGCAGGCGCCGTTCTGCGAGGAGTGCCGCTACAACTTCATCACCCAGTCGGCCACCTCGTACACGCCCTACAGCCCGGCCCCGGCGCCCGGCCAGGGCGGCTTCCCGCCGCCCCCGGCGCAGGGACAGCCGCCGCAGGGCCCGCCACACGGCCAGCCCGCGCACCCGCACGGGTCCGACGCCTCCCAGCCGCCCGGCCCGCAGGGTCCGCCGCAGCCGGGCCAGGACTACCGGGGCGGTCACCAGCAGCAGAACCGGCCGCCGGAGCCGTCGCACCCGTCCCCGCTGCCGCCGCACGCCGGTGGCCCGCAGGGTGGCGGCCAGGGCGAGCAGCGGCCCGGGGGCCCGCCGAGCGGTCAGGGCTTCGGGGGCGACGACGACTGGATGCTCCCGCCGCCGAGCACCCCGGAGGCGTCGGCCGCCGCGCCGCCGCACGGCGCTCCGGCGCCCCCCGCGCCCCGTCCGTTCCCGGACGCGCCCGGCCAGGGCCCCGGTGGCCGGTCGCCCTTCCCGGGTGACGACGGGTTCCCGGGCGCGGCCCCGCCGCAGCACGGGCAGCCGGCGTTCCCCGGCCAGCCCGGGCAGCCGCCGTCCGCGCCGCCCCACCAGGGGCAGCCGCAGCACGGCCAGCAGCAGCACGGCCAGCCGCCGCAGCAGCAGGGCCAGCCGCAGCACGGGCAGCAGCAGGACGGTGGCTACCGGCCCGACGGCGCGTACCAGCAGGGTCCTCCCGGTGGCGGGCAGGCCGGGTCGGACAACTGGGTCGCCGTCGTCGCGCCGGACCGCGAGTACTTCATGGCGATGATGACGCGCAGCGGCCCCGAGGCCGCCGGGCTCAACCTGCCCGCGTACTCGCCCGAGCAGCAGTTGCCGCTCTCCGGTAACCAGATCACCATCGGTCGCCGCAGGCACAGCACGGGCGAGGCGCCCGACATCGACCTGTCGCGCCCGCCGGAGGACCCGGGCGTCTCGCACCAGCACGCGGTGCTCGTGCCGCAGTCGCACGGCGGCTGGGCGGTCGTGGACCAGGACTCGACCAACGGCACGACGATCAACGGCGGTGACGAGCCGATCCAGCCGTACGTGCCGGTCCCGCTCCAGGAGGGCGACCGGGTGCACGTCGGCGCGTGGACGACGATCACCCTCCGCAGGGGCTGACCAGCCCCGCCCCGGCGACATCCGGTCGCTGACGGGCCCGCCCCCCGGGGCGGGCCCGTTCGCGTCGCCAACCCCCGCCGCCCCGTGGCGCGCCGGCCGCCTCGTGGCGGGTCGCGCGGTGGCGGGTCGCGCGGGGGCCCGGGGTGGTCCTACGACTTCCGGCCTCCGTCGCGGCATCTGCGACCATGGAGGGGTGAATGAGATTCCGCGCGGCACGCTGCAGGAGCAGACCTTCTACGAGCAGGTCGGCGGCGAGGAGACCTTCCGGCGCCTGGTGCACCGCTTCTACCAGGGCGTCGCGGAGGACCCGTTGCTGCGGCCCATGTACCCGGAGGAGGACCTCGGCCCGGCCGAGGAACGCCTGGTGCTCTTCCTGATGCAGTACTGGGGCGGCCCCCGTACGTACAGCGACCAGCGCGGCCACCCCCGGCTGCGGATGCGGCACGCGCCGTTCACGGTGGACCAGGCCGCGCACGACGCCTGGCTGCGGCACATGCGGGACGCCGTCGACGAGCTGGACCTCGCGCCCGAGCACGAGCAGCAGTTGTGGAAGTACCTGACGTACGCCGCCGCTTCGATGGTCAACACCCCCGGCTGAGCGGCCAGTACGCCGGGCCGGGCCGCCGGCACGAGCGGTCGAGCCGCTACGCCGAGCCCCCCGGCGCCCCGAGCCGGCGGCGGGCCCGACGGCGGCCGGCGGCCGGGCGTCGATGCCCCAGGAACCGGCGATTCCGGACGACGTCGGCGATGACGCCGCATACCCTGCGTATCGCATAGCGGACACTGCGTATCGCATGTCGGTCACAATCGGATCAAGTCCAGACCGCAACCGCTTTCAGACCGCACCTTTCTCTGACAACATCCAGGCACGCTGCCGAGTCGACACACCGCCGTCACCTCCGTGACCGCGCGCCGTCGCCGGCTGGCGACGGGTCCGTTGGGCGGGGAGCAGCGCGGGGGGTTCAGTGGCGGGCTTTGTGTTCCTGCGTGTCCGCGCGCACCGATTGCTGTTGTCGGCGGCGCTGTTGACGGTGCTGCTGACCACCGCGGTGCTGGCCACGCTCGGGGCGTTCAGCGCGGCCATCGGTGACGCGGGGTTGCGGCACGCGCTGCGCGAGCGCAGCGCCGCGCCGGCCGCGCTGCGGGTGGCCACGGACCTGCCGGAGTCGGAGCGCGCGGCGGCCGAGCAAGCTGTGCGGCGCGGGGCCGAGCGGACCTTCGACGGCCTGCCGGTGACGCTGCGTTCGATGGCCCACTCGGGCCCGTACGCGCTGCCCCGCGAACTCCAGTCCGCCGCGGCCCGGCAGGGCGAGCCGGACCTGACGCTGTTCGCCGCGATGGACCGCACCCGCGTCACACTGACCACCGGCGCCTGGCCGAGCGGCGCAGCCCAGGGGCCCGGCAGGAGCGGCAAGAGCGGTGCGCACGACAAGGACGGCGAGGGCGACAAGGCCGCCGCGGCGCTGCCCGTCGCGCTCCCGGAGACCGCGGCGGCCCGCCTCGGCCTGCGCGTCGGCGCTCATCTGACCCTCACCGACCGGCTGTCGGGGCCGCCCGTGCAGATCCGGGTCACCGGCCTGTACCGGCCCAAGGACCGCACCGACCCGTACTGGCAGTTGGACGACCTGGGCGGCAGCGGCGTGCGGACGCTGGCGTTCACCACGTACGGGCCGCTGCTGACCGACGACGCGGCCTTCCGGGACGGGCGCGTCGCCCAGGCCGGGATGTCCTGGCTGGCGGCGGCGGACTTCTCCGGGGTGAGCGCGGACGACGTGGACGGGCTGCGGTCGGCAGCCGAGCGGGGGCGGGCCGCGCTCGCGAAGGACCCGGCGCTTGGCAGCCCGGAGGTGAGCACGGGGTTGCCGACCGTGCTCGACCAGGCCGACCGTTCGCTGCTCGGGGCCCGTTCGACGCTGCTGATCGTGACGCTGCAACTGGTGTTGCTCGCCGGGTACGCGCTGCTGCTCGTGGCCCGGCTGCTCAGCACGGAGCGGGCCGGCGAGACGGAGTTGCTGCTGGCCCGTGGCGCCTCCGGGCCCCGGATCGCGCGGCTCGCGGCCGTCGAGGCGCTGCTGCTGGCCGGGCCCGCGGCGGTGGCGGCACCACTGCTCGCCGGGCCGCTGATGGAACTCATCGCCGCCTACGGCCCGTTGGCGCGCATCGGCCTCGACCTGGACACCGGGCTGACCTGGCAGACCTGCGTCATCGGTGGCGCCGTGGCGCTGGGGTGCGCCGCGGCCGTGGTGGCGCCCGCGCTGCTCGGGGCCCGGGCGCGCGGCGGCCCGTTCGTGGTGCGCGCGCGGGCCAACGCCCTGCCCGCGCCGCTGCGCGCCGGCGCGGACGTGGGCCTGCTGGTCATCGCGGGCGTCGCGTACTGGCAGCTCGACCAGCAGTCCGGCGACGGCGGCGGCGTGCTCAGCGGTGACGGCGGCGCGCTCGGCGTGGACCCGGTGCTGGTCGCGGCCCCCGCGCTGGCGCTGCTCGCCGGCACGGTGCTCACGCTGCGGCTGCTGCCGCCGGTCGCCAGGATCGCCGAGCGGCGCGCGGCGCGCGGGCGCGGCCTGCCCACCGCGCTCGCCGGTTGGCAACTCGCCCGCCGCCCGCTGCGCGGCGCGGGGCCGGTACTGCTGCTCGTACTGGCCGTGGCCATGGGCATGTTCGCGGTCGGCCAGGGCGCCTCCTGGGAGCGTTCGCAGGACGACCAGGCGGACTTCGCGGCGGGCACCGACGTGCGCGTCCTGTCCAGCCGCATCCCCCAGCTCGGGCAGGGCGGCGCGTACGCGTCGGTGCCGGGGGTGGCCGCCGCGGCGCCCGCCGCCCGCGTGCGGTTCGGGCTCTCCGGCGGGCGCGGCGCCTCGCTGCTCGCGCTCGACGCGCGGCACGCCAGGGGTTCGCTGCTGATGCGCGACGACCTGGCCGACCGCGACGCGCAGGCCGTGTTGGACACGATCGCGTCGCCCGAGGCCGACGAGCGCCCCGGGATCACGCTGCCCGGCACGCCCGACGAACTGCGCCTGACGGCCCGGCTCGGCGCGCCCGGCGCACCCGGCGGCACCTCACCCAGCAAGGCTTCGGCCGCCGTCACCGTGACCGTCGAGGACCGCTTCGGCGTCCCGTACCCGCTGCGGATCGGCCAACTGCCCGTCGACAACAAGGCCCGCACCCTGGTCGCCGGGATCGCGCGGACCGCGGGCGCGCCGGGCGGCAAGCCCGCCGGACCGCTGCGGCTGACGTCGATCAGGTTGGACCTGCTCCAGTCGGCCCGCGCGGAGCGGCACGCCTTCGAGGTGAGCGACCTGCGGGCGGTCGGCGCTGACGGCGCGGCCGAGGCGGTGCCGGTGCCGGACGGCTTCGACTGGCGGGCCACGGCCACGTTCGCGGAGGAGGAGCCCGGCAACGTCCGGGCCAGACCACGGGCCGATCGCCCCCGGCACACGGCGGACCGGCCGCTGACCGCCGGCTACGACACGGGCCACCACGTCGGCGACGACCTCGTCCCCTCGCGCCCCACCAGCACCTTCACCTTCGCCGCTCCCTGGCCTCGGCAGCCCGGCCCGCTGACGGCCGTGGCCACCGACCGCTTCCTGGACTCCAGCGGCGCCAAGGTGGGTTCGACGGTCAGCGTGCCCGTCGCCGGCGAGACGTTGCCGGTGCGCGTCGTCGCCGCCGTGCGCGCGCTGCCCACCACGGGAGCCGCGGCCGAGCGCACCAGCGGTGTGGCCACGGCGGCGGGCGGCGACCAGGGGGTGGCCGACGCGGCGGCCACCGGCGGTTCCACGTCGGACGGTGGCGCGCTGCTCGTCGACTTCCGGTCCGTCAACCAGGCGCTCGCCGCCCGCGACTCGGCCGCCCTGCCGCCCAGCGAGTGGTGGCTGCGGCCGGCGCCGGGCAAGGGCGAGCAGGTGGTGGCCGCGCTGCGGCAGCGGCCCGACACCGACCCGGCGCAGGTCATCGCCCGCTCGGAGATCGCGGACGAGTTGCACGACGACCCGTTCGGCGCGGGCCCGCAGGCCGGGCTCGCCGCCGCGGCCCTGGTCGCGGCGGCGCTCGCCGCGGTCGGCTTCGCCGTCAGCATGGCCGGCTCGCTGCGCGAACGCGGCGCCGAGTTCGGCGTCCTGCGCGCCCTCGGCGCCCCACGGCGCCAGCTCGCCCGCATGGTCGCGGCGGAACAGGCGCTGCTCATCAGCCTGGCGCTGGCCGTGGGGCTCGCCCTCGGCGCGGTGCTGACCCGGGCGGTGGTGCCGCTCATCGTGTTGACCGGCGAGGCGGCGCAGCCGGTGCCCGAGGTCCTGGTCGAACTGCCGTTGTGGCAGGTCGGCGGGGTGCTCGCGGCGGTCGCCGCCGTGCCCGTACTGATCGTCGCGGCGGTGGCGCTACGACGCGGCGACCCGGTCGCCACACTCCGCCACCGGGGAGGTGAGTAGGCCATGCCCGCGTCCACGGCAGACCACGAGGGGCCCGAGCGGCCCACGGAAGGCGGGCCGACCGCCGCCGAGGCGGCGGCGCCGGACCGGCCCGACCGGTCAACGGGCCGCGACGGTTCGACCACCGGCCGCCGCGCCCCGGTCGTGACCAACTGGGTCAGGCTGCGGCTGCGCGCCGCGCCCGGCGCCGCCCTCGCGCTGGGCGTTCTGGTGCTGCTGACCTCGTTCCTGGCCGCCGCGTTCCCGCGCGGGGTCGACGCGTACGAGTCGCACGCCATCCGCGACCAGATCAGCGCGGCCTCGCCGGACCGCAGCGCCTACCAGGTCACCTCGGGTCCGCCGGGCGCCCAGCGTCCGCAGCGCGAGCGGGCCGCCGCGCTGGCCCCGGGACCGCTCGGCGAGCAGTACCGCGAGGTGCGCGAACGCCTGCCCGACCTGGTGCGGTTCGACCCCGCGCAGTCCGCGTACGGGGTGCGCACCCCCGAGGCGCTGGTGGCCAGCGACGCGTGGCTGCCGCGCCCGGACGGCCTGCCGCCCAAGCTGACGCTGACGGCCCAGTCGGGCCTGGCCGAGCACAGCCGCGTGCGCGAGGGCCGGCTGCCGCGCGGCACGGGCCCCGCCACCGACGACGACGGCGGCGCGGAGGGCGCCGGGCAGGCCGACCGGCTGGAGGTCGAGGCGGCGGTCACCCGGGAGACCGCGAAGGCGCTGGGCCTGCGGATCGGTTCGCGCGTCCACCTCGACGCGGTGGGCACCACCGCGCTCTCCGCGCGGATCGTGGGCGTCGTCGACCCGCGCGCCCCGCAGAAGACGTACTGGTCCATCGAGCCGCTGCTGCGCTCCCCCGGCCTCGCGACGGAGAAGGTGGCGGGCGACACGCCCAAGCGCTTCTGGGTGGGGGCGCTGCTCCTGTCCCCCGACGCCGGGCCTTCCCTGCTCTCCGCGACCGGCACCCCGCAGACCTTCTGGCGGCTGGCCAACGACCCGAGCCATCTCACCGGGCGCGACGTGACGCGCCTGCGCGAGCAGGTCGCCGCGCTCGAGAACGGGCCGACGCTGGTCGCGATGCGCGAAGCGCTCGGGCCCACCGCCGCGATCAGCACCGAAGTGGACACCATCGTCGGCGAGTTCGGCGACATGCGGAAGGCGGTGGCACCGGTGGTGGCCGTCGCCGCGTTCGGCGTGGGCACCGTCGCCGCGATCGTGTTGCTGATGGCCGGCGGCCTGGCCGCCGCCAGGCGCCGCGCCGAACTGACCCTGCTGCGCTCCCGTGGCGGCTCGCTCGTCGGCGTCGGCCGCCGGCTGCTGGCCGAGACCTCGGTGGTCGCACTGCCCGCGGCGGCTCTCGGGTTCACCCTGGCGCTCGTGCTCGTACGGGAGGCGCGGCTGGCGCCGGCGCTGCTGGCCGCCGCCGCGGTGGCCGCACTGGCCTGCTGCGCGCTGCCCGCGCGGGCGGTCGCGGCCCACCGCCGGACGCTGACCAGCATGGAGCGCACCGACGTGGTGCGGGCCAAGCCGTCGCGCCGCCGCGTGGTCGCCGAACTCACCGCGCTGGTCCTGGCGGTGGGCGCGGTGGCGGCACTGCGCCAGCGCGGCACGGCGGGCGGCGAGGTGGACGCGCTGGTCAGCGCGGCGCCCGTGCTCGTCGGGGCGATCGCCGCGCTGCTGCTCGTGCGGCTGTACCCGCTGCCGCTGCGGCTCGCCGCCCGCCCGGCGACCCGGCGCCGTGGCGTGCTCGGCTTCCTGGCGCTGGCCAGGGCCGGCCGCGCGCAGGCGACCGGGGCGCTGCCGCTCCTCGCGCTGATCATCGCGCTGTCCACCGCGTCGTTCGGCGGCTCGGTGCTCGCCGGCGTCGACGACGCCCGCGAGCGCGCCTCGATCCTGGCGGTCGGGGCCGACGCGCGCGTGGACGACAGCAAGGGTCTGCCGAAGAACCTGGCCGCCGCGCTGCGCGAGGTGTCGGGCGTGCGCCAGGTGGTGCCCGCGCACATCGAGTACGACCTGTGGCTCAACGACGACGGTGACCAGGTCGCCCTGGTGGCCATCGACCCGGCCGCGTACAACAGGCTGGCCCGCCACGTGGGCACGGACCAGGTGCCGGAGAAGGCGCTGCGCGGGGACCGGGGTGCCGTGGTGCCGGCCATCGCCTCGCCCGGAGTCGCCAAGCGGCTGGGGACCGGGCCGCAGAAGCTGCGCCCGCTCGGCGGCGACATCACGGTCAAGGTGGCCGCCGTGCACGAGGGCACCCCGGCGACGCAGACCAGCGAGTACCTGCTGATCGACGCGGACCGGCTGGCCCGCCCGTACCCGACCGCCATGCTCATGGCCGGGTCCGGCTCGCACGGTTCGGGCATCGACATGGCCGCGGTGCGCGCGGCGGTGGGCACCGGCGCGACGGGCGCCGACCGGGGCGCGGACGCCGCGGCCCGCGCGGCCGGCCTCACGCCGCAGCAGGGCGGCGACGCCGGGAAGGCGTCCGCGCGGGGCGAGGGCTCGGTCCGCGTCAAGGCGCGGGCCGAGGAGTACGCGGCGCTGGCCGACTCGCCGCTCCAGGACGGTACGGAGCGGTTGTACGCGGCGGCGGTGGCAGCGGGCGCCGGGTACGCGGCGCTGGCCGTGCTCCTCTCGCTGCTCCAGGCCACGCCGGAGCGCACGGCGCTGCTGGCCCGGCTCCGCACGATGGGGCTCACCCGGCGCCAGGGCCGGCGACTGCTCGTCCTGGAGGCGCTGCCGCAGGCCCTGCTCGCCGCGTGCGGCGGCGTGCTCGTCGGATACGGCACGATCCGGCTACTGGCGCCCGGCCTCGATCTGACGCGGCTGGCGCTGTCCGCCCGCGCCGGCTTCGACGAACTCGGCACCGTACGCCTGCACGCCGACGCGCTGTCGCTGGTGGTTCCCGCGGTGGGCGTGGTGCTGCTGACGCTGGCGGTGGTGCTGGCGCAGGCGTGGTGGAGCGGGCGCCGCAAGGAGAACACCGAGCTGAGGGCGGGAGAGAGCCGATGACGCAGACGGCGGCAGGCACGGGCGGGCACGACGGCGACGGCGGCACGCGCGGGCGCGGTACGCGGGGGGCCGCGGCGGACACCGCCTCCACGGCGGCAGGCCGGGCGGCCGGAGACACGGCGGTCGCGGACGGGCCCGCCATGGGCGGGGGCGCTGCGGGCGGAGACGCTTCGGGTGGAGGCGCTGCGGGCGGGGGCGCTTCGGGTGGAGGCGCCGGGCGCCGGCCGGCCGTGCCGTCGCTGGCCGAGCTGGAACGCCGGGCCACCTCGCACCGCGACCGCCCCGCCTTCGGCCACGACGCGCTGATCACCTGCGACCGGCTGGTCCGCGTCTTCTCCACCGACGGCGTCGAGGTGCAGGCGCTCCAGGGGCTCGACCTGCTGGTGTCCGAGGGCGAGTTGATGGCCCTGGTGGGCGCGTCCGGCAGCGGCAAGTCCACGCTGATGAACATCCTGGCCGGCCTGGACGTACCCACGGCCGGCGCGGCCTCGGTGGCCGGCAGCGACCTGCTGAACATGGACGCGAAGGCCCGGCTGCGCTACCGCCGCGACATCGTCGGCTTCGTCTGGCAGCAGACGGCTCGCAACCTGCTCCCGTACCTGACCACCATCCAGAACGTGCTCCTCCCCATGCAGTTGCGGGGCCGCGGCCGGCAGCGCGCGGCGCGCCTGAAGCACGCCGACGAGCTGCTCCGGATGCTGCGGATCGACCACTGCCGGGACAAGCGCCCGCAGCAGATGTCCGGCGGCGAGCAGCAGCGCGCGGCCATCGCCGTGGCGCTCGCCAACACCCCCTCCGTACTCCTGGCCGACGAGCCGACCGGCGAGCTGGACTCGGCCACCGGCGAGGAGATCTTCGCCGCCTTCCGCACGGCCAACGCCGAACTCGGCACCACCATCGTCATCGTGACGCACGACCAGACCGTGGCCAGCGAGGTCCGTCGAACGGTGGCCATCCGCGACGGCCGCACCTCCTCGGAGGTGCTGCGCCGCACCGAGGTGGACGCCGAGACGGGCCAGGAGTCCCTGGTGGCACGCGAGTACGCGATGCTCGACCGCGCCGGCCGGCTGCAACTGCCCGCCGACTACACGCAGTCGCTCGGCATGGAACACCGCGTCCTCCTCGAACTCGAACCCGACCACATAGCCGTCTGGCCCGACCACTCCCCACCGCCCGACGCCCCCCAGAACGGCAGGGCTGGCGAGGACAGCGAGAGCAGCCAGGGCGACCAGGACGACGACCAGAGCGGCCCGGGCAACGCGGGCGGTGCACAGCCGTAGCCCCACCTACCCCGGCGGCACCCGTGGTGGGGCGCGCTCGGGAAGCCGCTGCCCGCCCGGCCCGCCGACCACCGCCTGGCCGGGTGGGTGACCGCACGGACAGCGCGTCAGCCGGCGGTGGTACGGGCGGGGCCAGCAGGAACAGCCGGGGTAGCAGGGACAGCCGGGGTAGCGGGGTCAACCGGGGCGTACGAATTGCGGGTCGCCAGACGCCGCACGGGCGCGGGTCAGCGGGCGGTAGCGCGCTCCGCGAGCCAGCGCAACGCGGCCTCGGCGCCACTCAGAACCGAGATGTGCCCGTCGCCTTCCCGCAGGAGCAGCTCGGCCGCGGGGATCTGGTGGGCCAGCCACCTGGCGTGTGCGCTGGGCACGATGCGGTCAAGGCCGCCGTGCAGGACCAGCGTCGGCGCGACGACCCGCGCGGGGTCGAACCCCCAGGGGGCGACATAGGCCAGGTCGTCGGCTATGAGCCCGCCCGGCCCCGCCGCCACCGCCGGGCCCACGATGTCCTCGAACCACGCCCACTCCCCGGCCAGGGCGGCGTGATCGGCCGGAACGAACATCTCCGGGTCGTACGCGGCGTTCGCCTCGTACCGTTCCTTCGCCGCCCGGCCCGCGACGGCCGCGCGCAGCGACGCCGCGCCCGACTCCGTCATGCCGGCGAACCAGTCGAGCCCCTCCGCGTCGAACGGCGCCAACCCCGCCACGCTGACGACGCCCACCACCCGCTCCGGCAGCCGCGCAGCACAGGCCAGGGCGTGCGGGCCACCGCCGGAGTGGCCCAGCACCGCGAACCGGTCGATGCCCAACGCGTCGGCCACGGCAGCGGCGTCGTCGGCCGCGGACGCCACGTTCCGGCCCGGCCGCGGCGTCGAGCCGCCGTACCCGGGGCGGTCGTACGACACCCAGCGCAGCCCCAGTCGGGCCGCGGCCGGCAGGAGGGGACGGGGCGGGGCGCCGATGTTCGGCGTGCCGTGGTGCCAGAACAGCGCGAGCCGGTCATCGCCGCCCGGGCCACCCGTGTCGTACACCCGTAGCTTGCTGCCCCCGCCCAACTCCAGATCGAACTCCGCCACCCGGTCGCCGTCCACCACACCCGCCCTCTCGTCCGTCCCACCGCTACCGCACGCCATCACAGCTCACGCCGCGCGTCCCGCCCCCGGCACACGACAGCGCCCGGGCCCCTCGGGCCACCGGTGTCACGGCACCCCGACCGCTCTCCGCGCGGGCGCACCCCAGCCGTGCGTGCTCGGCCCCCGGCCTGGCGCCGCTCCCGCACCATCGCAGGCGGTGAGCGGCCCTGCGGCGGGGACGAGCCCGCTACGCCGGGGTGACCGAGAGGCCGGGTGGGCCCGCCGTGCGCACGGCTATGGACCCGTACGGCGTCCGCAGCCGCAGCCACCCGCGGGCGGCGAACAGCACCAGCGGCGGCTCCGCCGCCCCCGGCGTCGCCCCGGCCCGCTCCGCGCCGTGCGCGGCGGAGGACGCCACCGGCGTCGAGGTCGCGGGCGCGGTCGCCGTGCCCAGCGCGGATGCCGGGCTTTCGGCTACCGCCGTGGTCGGCGAGCCGACCGTTGCCACCCCGGTCTCGGGCGCCCGGGCCGTTCCGGTGCCGAGCGCGGCGGTGGGCGGTGTGGGCGACCCCGGGTGCGCAGCCGTCGCCGTGCCACCGCTGGGGTGGGTGGGACGCAGGAAGCCCAGGGCCTGCGCCGCGTGCGCGGCCCGCAACGGCAGCTGCGTCTCGCCTAGGGTGCGGGACCAGATCTCACGGCCGATACGGTCGCGCTCGGCGCGTGTGCGCAGCTCGGGTGCCAGCGCCTCGTCCCGGGCCCGGAACTCCGCGACCGCCGCCGCCACCGCCCCGCGCACCGCCCGCGCGTCGGGCAGCCCGGCCACGCGCTGCCAGCCGCCACGCGGCGGGAGCACACCCGCCCACGGCGGACCGGTGACCGGCTGCGGCACCACGACGGTCAGCCCGCGCGGCCCGCCCGCGCCCGGCGCGGCCCGGTCCGAGCCGGCCTCGTCCATGACGGGCCCGGCGCTTTCTCGGGCCGCGTCCACCGCGTCGGCGAACTGCCCGGCCGAGACCGTGACGTCCAACTCCCACGGCGCACCGGCCACACCGTCTCCGGCGCTCGCCTCGGCGGCGCCGGCGCCCCCTGCGGAGGCGTCCGCCGCCGCTGGCACGGGTTGAGCCGCTGGCGGGGGCGGTGCCAGCAGCGCCGTACGGATGGCCAGCACTTCGAACGAGGCCGGGCGGCCGAAGACCGCGAGTACCCCGCCCGGCCGCGGGCCGGCACTGGTCACGCTCGCCTGGAGCCGCACCGCCGCGGCCCGGTCGTAGTGGATCAACCGGGCCAGGAAGGCGGCGAGGTCGGCCGCCTCCCTGGCGTCGGCGAAGTGCAGCGCTGGCGCCGTCATGCGGCGACGGCCTCCTCCGACTCGTCGTCGCGCTTGCGCCTACCCTTGGCCGGCGCCTCCTCCAGGTACGCCGTGAGGAACCGCTCCTCCACCGGCGTGAGCCGCCGGGGGCGACCGGCGTCCAGGTCGTACGGAACGACCACGGTGGAGGCTCGCACGTACACGGTTTCCTCGTCCTTGACCTCGTACGAGAGGGTCAGCGACGCGGCGCCGATCTTCGTCACCCAGGTCTCGACGAGCACCGGCTCGTGCCGGTGCACGAGCGGCTTGCGGTAGTCGATCTCGTGTCGGGCCACCACGGAGCCGCCCGAGAACGCGTCACCCTCGGCCTCGGCCGCCAGCCGCCACATCAGGTCAACGCGCGCCTCCTCCAGATAGCGGAGGAAGACCACGTTGTTGACGTGCCCGAAGGCGTCCATGTCCGACCAGCGCAGCGCGCACGCGTACTTGTGCCGTGCCATCGCAGCTCAGCCCCTGGTCAGCTTCTTGTACGTGGCGCGATGGGGCCGGGCCGCGTCCGGGCCGAGCCGCTCGACCTTGTTCTTCTCGTACGACTCGAAGTTGCCCTCGAACCAGAACCACTTCGACTCGCCCTCGTACGCCAGGATGTGCGTGGCGACGCGGTCGAGGAACCAGCGGTCGTGGGAGACGACCACGGCGCAACCGGGGAACTCGAGGAGCGCGTTCTCCAGCGAGGACAGCGTCTCGACGTCGAGGTCGTTGGTCGGCTCGTCGAGGAGGAGCAGGTTGCCGCCCTGCTTGAGGGTGAGCGCCAGGTTGAGGCGGTTGCGCTCACCACCGGAGAGCACGCCGGCGGGCTTCTGCTGGTCCGGGCCCTTGAAGCCGAAGGCGCTGACGTACGCCCGCGAGGGCATCTCGACCTGACCGACGTTGATGTAGTCCAGCTCGTCGGAGACGACGGCCCACAGCGTCTTCTTCGGGTCGATGTTGGAGCGGTTCTGGTCGACGTAGGAGATCTTGACGGTGTCGCCGACCTTGATCGTGCCGGAGTCCGCGGTCTCCAGCCCCTGGATCATCTTGAACAGGGTGGTCTTGCCCGCGCCGTTCGGGCCGATGACGCCGACGATGCCGTTGCGCGGCAGGGTGAAGGACAGGTCGTCGATGAGGACCTTGTCCCCGAACGCCTTGGAGAGGTTCTCCACCTCGACCACGACGTTGCCCAGGCGCGGGCCCGGCGGGATCTGGATCTCCTCGAAGTCCAGCTTCCTGGTCTTCTCCGCCTCGGCGGCCATCTCCTCGTAACGGGTCAGGCGCGCCTTCGACTTGGCCTGTCGGCCCTTGGCGTTGGAGCGCACCCACTCCAGTTCTTCCTTGAGGCGCTTGGCGCGCTTGGCGTCCTTCTGCCCCTCCACCTTGAGGCGGGTGGCCTTCTTGTCGAGGTAGGTCGAGTAGTTGCCCTCGTACGGGTGGGCCCGGCCGCGGTCGAGCTCCAGAATCCACTCGGCGACGTTGTCGAGGAAGTACCGGTCGTGGGTGACGGCGACGACGGTGCCGGCGTACTTGGCGAGGTGCTGCTCCAGCCACTGCACGGACTCGGCGTCCAGGTGGTTGGTGGGCTCGTCGAGGAGCAGCAGGTCGGGGGCCTCAAGCAGCAGCTTGCAGAGCGCCACGCGACGGCGCTCGCCACCGGAGAGGTTGGTGACCGGCCAGTCGCCCGGCGGGCAGCCCAGGGCGTCCATGGCCTGCTCGAGCTGGGTGTCGAGGTCCCAGGCGTTGGCGTGGTCAAGATCCTCCTGGAGCTTGCCCATCTCCTCCATCAACGCGTCGGAGTAGTCCGTCGCCATCAGCTCGGCGACCTCGTTGAAGCGCTTGAGCTTGCCCATGAGCTCCGCAGCGCCGTCCTGCACGTTCTGCAGAACGGTCTTGGACTCGTCCAGCGGCGGCTCCTGGAGGAGCATGCCGACGCTGAACCCGGGCGCGAGGAAGGCGTCACCGTTGGACGGCTGCTCAAGACCGGCCATGATCTTGAGAACGGTCGACTTACCCGCGCCGTTCGGGCCGACGACACCGATCTTCGCGCCCGGCAGGAAGTTCAGGTTGACGTCGTCGAGGATCACCTTGTCGCCATGGGCCTTTCGGGCCTTGCGCATGGTGTAGATGTACTCAGCCAAGAGAAACCGTCCGGCAATCATGAGAGTGGGCAGATAGAACCATCTTGCCGTACGGGTAGAGCTGGGCGAAAACGAGTAAGGTCCCCGGTCGCCAGCCGTCTCCTCCGGCATCGCGCGGCCCTGTCGGTAGGCCGCGCACGAGCTGTACACGTCATCCGGTCGAGCGCCCCGCCAGCCCGCCGCCGCACGCTCGCCTTCCCCGCCCGGGGCACCCCCGCCGCCGCCCCCGGGGCTCGCTCCGCACCCGGCTCGGGCCGGGCCGGCCCGAGCCGGCTGGGTCCGGGCCGCCCCCTACGACGCGGCGGCGGTAGTGACGGGTCCCACAGTCGGCGCCGGTACGCGACCGCTCACATTCGGTCACCCGGGCCGGCCGTCGGGCGACCACCGGGCCGCCTGCCAGCCAACGGTCACCGGCCGCCAGACACCGAGCGGCACTCGCCCCCCGTACGCGCCGCCGACGCAGAGCCGCTCCGTGGCCGTGGGCCGTAGGTCGCGGACCCTACTCGTTCGGCTCGCTCGACGGCGCCGTCCTCTTCCTGCGGACGAGGAACAACGCACCGCCGCCGACGACCAGCAGCCCACCCGCTATACCCGCGATCAGGGCAACCGGACTGCTGCTCCCCGTGTCGGCCAGGTCACCGCTCTCGGGTGCCGCCACCTCGTCCCCCGTGGGGCCGTCCGCCGCGGCGGGGCTCGGCCGCGCGGTCGGCGGGGCCCCGCCGCCGGCGACGATGGAGGCGTCGTCGGCACGACCATCCTCGGTCACGGTCTGGCAGTCCAGCGCCCCGGTGAAGGTCTTCTCCAGGCCGTCCGGGCCGACGAGCGTGAAGCGGTACGCCTGGTCCTCCCGCGCCGGCACGGTGATGGTCTTGGTCGCGGACGACGCGACCGTGTGCTCGCGCCCCGCCAGTGTGTAGGTGAACGGCGCGTCGCCCTTGTTGGCCACCGTGACGTCCACGCCGCCCTTGGCGCAGTTCTGCCTGGCCGAGACCGCCGGTATGGCCCCGCTCCTGGCCCAGACCGCCGTGGCCTTGGCCGAGACGGTGCTCTCGCTGGAGCCCGCCAGGATCTGCGTCTGGCTCTTGGTGTGCTGCCCGACGCCGGTGAAGGCCCGGCCGACGGGCACCTTGGCGGACGCCTCCACCGTCAGCCCGGCCGTGCCGTCCGGCGATCCCGCGGGCACGTCGAGGAAGAGCTTGGTGCCGTTGACCGCCCGCGTGATCGGCTTGCCGTTGCCGCCGACGACCTTCACCCCGGAGGGCACGGTGGTCGTGGGCGGCGCGACGGTGACGCTGCTCGCGTTCGTCCGCACCGTCACCGGGCCCAGCCGCTTGCCGGTCTTTCCGGCGATCGCGGGCGGGTCGAGCGTGAGCGACGCCCTGGGCTCCGCGACGGTTCGCGCCGCCTTGTACAGATAGTCGGCGAGTTTCTCCGCCTGCGGGTCCACGGCGTCCACCCGGATGTGATCGGAGTAACGCCAGATCGCCACCTGCGTACCGGCTGCGGCGGTCTTCTCACTCAATGTGCCCGTGCCGGCCACTTCGGCCAGTCGATCGAGGTCGTTTATCTGCGGGTACGAGTGCTGGAGAATCCAGCGAATCTTTCCCGCGTCAGGGTTGTCGTGGAGCGACGAGGACTTCCAGGGGACTTCCTGGTACTTCGCCTGGTCCTGGGTCGGGTTGCGGATGTCGATGCAGTAGCTCTGCAGCGTGCCGCCATTGTCGACGGACATCTCGAAAAGGCCGGCACCGATCTTCTCCGTCTTCCCGCCCTCGCGAATGATCGCCTGGTCGAAGGTCTTGAGGCCGCCGAGCGTCGCCGTCGCGCCGCCGCGGTGCATGGGCACCTCGTCCGCCGCGGCCGGCCCCGCCACGCCGATCGCACCCGCAGCGACCAGCCCGAAGGTCAGGGCCGCGACGGCAAGGCGGCCGGTACTCCGCCTCGTGACAGAAAGCATGGATTTCCCTTCCAGGGCAGGCGCGAGCGGTCACCGACCTGCGTCGCCCTGACAGCGAACTCAAAACCCGGGAGCCCTCGTTACTACGGACGGCGATCCTAAGTACGGGCCAGACCCTGACCCCCTGGTAGCCAGCCTTGGCCACCGATCCGACTCGGAATCGTTATCCGCATCGCGGTTCACGGGCCACGATTATCGATAAATCCCCGTGGATTCATGGGGGTGTTGCCCCCATAGCCGAGATTTCCGACACCGCCTCACGGGCTCCCCCGCCGGCCGCCGCTGCCACGAATGGTTCAACTCCCGTTGGCACGCCCGAAGAGGGGGATTCAAGCGCTCCGGATGTCGGCTGCCTCACCTGGGTCACCCGCCGGAACGCCGACGTACCGCGCGCCAGATCGTGGCCGATGGCGAACGCGTCGAGGTCGGCCGAGAACCACCACTTCCCGTCCCGCTCCCGCTCCTGAATACGCAACCGGCCCCGCACGATGAGGGGTTCACCGAGCGTCACCGACGCGGCCACGTTCCCCGCCAGAGCCCGCCAGGCCCGCACCGTGTAGAAACTCGTCCCGCCGTCCGCCCACTGCGTGCGCTCACGGTCCCAGCGGCGGGCGGTCACGGCGAGCCGGAACCGCACCACCGCGACCCCCGCCGCCGTCTCCTTGTACTCCGGCCGCGTCGCCGCGTTGCCCACCACCGTCACTTCGGTCTCGTTCATCTCGCTCCTCGCTCTCTTGGCCACGCATCCGTCAGCCACTCACCCGGGCAGCGCGTGTGACCCGCGCCGCCGGGTGGTCGGCTGTCCGGGCCGGCCCCGTCGCGCCCGGTGGCACAACGGGGCCGCCCCGCCACTCGCCGCTCCTGCGCTACCGCCTGCTCTGTGTGCTTCGTCGGTCGCAGCCGCCGCGAGTGGTCCCATCGTGCGCTCGGCCCGCGAATCTCGCTGGGGCGTGTGGACAGACCGACGCCTGTGGATAACTCGCTCACACGTAAGGGCTGTTCGTCCCCTCGAACAGGCTGTTCGCCTCTCTTGACCCCTAGCGTCGGGAGCGTGAAGACGAACGACGACTCATCACGCTCAGGCTCCCTGCTCGGCCTCCTGCCCAGCGGGCTCCGCCACATCTGCCTCGTCGCCCTCCGGCTCATCGGCGCCGATGGTGCCGACGTGCCGCAACACAACGGCCGACAGGAACGCGAGCACCAGGGTGCTCACCGCGGCGACCAGCATGGCGACGTGCAGCCCCGAGGTCGCGGCCTCCTTCGCCTGGTCGAGCCAGCCGGCGGGCAGCCGGTCCGCCGTCGAGGACGCGCCGGCGAGGCTGTCACCCGCCATGTCGGCGACCTCGGACGGCGTACCGGCGGGGAGCTGGTCGTCGACGCGGGCGCGGTAGACGGCGGTGGCCAGGCTGCCCAGGATTGCCACGCCCAGGGCGAGGCCGAGCTCCTGCACGGTCTCCGACATCGCCGACGCGGAGCCGGCCTTCTCCGGAGGCGCGGCTCCCACCACCAGGTCCGTACCCAGGGCCGCGATCGACCCGAGCCCCAGGTAGACCAGCCCGAAGCCCGCCACGAGCAGGGCGACACCGCTCGTGGCCGTGACCTGGGTGAGCAGGACGTATCCGAACGTCGCGAGACCCAGCGCGGTAGCCACCACGATCCCCGCCGGGACGCGGCGCGCGACCAGCGGCGACCCGATCGCGGCCACGAGCATCATCAACGCGGGCGGCCCCATCCACAGGCCAGCTTCGATCGGCGGCAGTTCCGCGACAAGTTGGAGTTGCTGCGTGATCAACAGCATCGCGCCGCCCACGCCGACCAGCCCGACGAGCAGGACGCTCAGCGCGGCGCTGAACGTGCGGTTGACGAAGAGCCGTACGTCCAGCAGCGGGCTCGCCAACCTGCCCTGCCGGCGGACGAACAACACCGCGCCCGCCAGGCCGATCACCGTGGCGCCGACGGTGGGGGCCTGGAAGCCGTCTGCGGCGACCCGCTTCACCGCGTAGATGACCGGCAGGATCGCGACCAGCGACAGCGCCACGCTGAGCAGGTCGAACCGGCCGCTCCCCGGCGCCCGGTACTCGGGTATCAACACCGGTGCGGCCACCAGGAGGACGATCGCGACCGGGACCGCGAGGAGGAACGCCGAACCCCACCAGAACCGGTCCAGCATCGCGCCACCCACCACCGGCCCGAGCGCCATGCCGAGCGCGAAGCTCGTCGCCCAGACACCGATGGCCAGCGACCGCTGGCGTGGGTCGGCGAACATGTTGCTGATCAGCGCCAGCGTGGACGGCATCAGCGTGGCGCCGGCGATGCCCAGCGCCCCGCGCGCGGCGATGAGCACGTTGACGCTGTCGGAGTACGCGGCCACAACCGAGACGACCCCGAAGGCGGCTGCCCCGATCATCAGCAGCTTGCGACGACCGATGCGGTCGCCCAGCGTGCCCATGGTGATCAGGAAGCCGGCGATCAGGAAGCCATAGGCATCCATGATCCACAACTCTTGGGTGGCGCTCGGGTGCAGGTCCTCCGCGAGCGAGGGAAGGGCGAGGTACAGCACGGTGACGTCGAGGCCGAGCAGCACGGTGGGCAGCGAGAGGACGGCCAGCCCTCCCCACTCCCGAGGGCCGGCTCTGCGTGCGGTCGGTGTGCTCATGGCGCTCTCCTGCGTTCCGTGTGCGCCGCGCGACGTACCGGGACGCCGCACGACATGGGGGTAGAGATCAATGGAGGTCGACGGAGATCTGTGGAGATCGGTCGAGAGACGCGCGTCGGCTCGCGTCACCGTCCGCCGAGGTGGCGGGAAAGCTGCGAGGACGTGCGACGTCACCCTGCCGACGAGCGCGCACGGTTTCCTGATGGTTCGCCGGAGCTAGGCTGTGACCATGCGCTACGGGGTGCTCGGCCCGCTGGCCGTCTGGGACGCCGAGGGGCGGCAGGTCAAGGTCCCCGAGGCGAAGGTGCGCGCCCTGCTGGCGAATCTGCTGATCCACGGGGGCGGCCCGGTCCCGGCGGACCGGCTCATCGAGGATCTATGGACGGGCAACCCACCGGGCGGGGCGGCCAACGCGCTGCAGACCAAGATCTCCCAGTTGCGCCGCGTGCTGGGCCGGGAACAGGTGATCCGCGAGCCCGCGGGCTATCGACTGTTGCTGGCCGACGACACGGTCGACGCCCTGCGGTTTCAGGAACTGGCCGAGGATGCCCGCGCGCACGAGGAGTTGGCGGTCAAGGGGGAGCTGTTCGCCGACGCGCTCGCGTTGTGGCGGGGCCCTGCCTACGCCGATGTCGCCGAGTCGTTGTTCGCCCGCGGCGAGATCTCGCGGCTGGAGGAGTTGCGGCTGACCGTCCTGGAGGACCAGGCCGAGGTACGACTCACGCTCGGCGAGCACACGGCGTTGGCCACGGAACTGGGCGACCTGGTGGCGCGGCACCCGCTGCGCGAGCGACTGCGCATGGCCCACATGCGCGCGCTGTACCGGTCCGGGCGGCAGGGCGACGCGCTGCGCAGCTTCGAGGAGTTGCGGTGCCAGTTGGACGAGGAGTTGGGAGTGGCGCCCGGGCCTGCGGCCTGCGCCCTGCACGAGGCGATCCTGCGCCAGGACGCGCACCTGGCGCCGCCGACCGTCGCGTCGCTGTCGTGCCGTACGAACCTGCCCGCGCCGCTGACGTCGCTGATCGGGCGGAGCGAGGCGGTCGGTCAGGTGCGGGCGTGGCTGGGTTCGGAAGCGGGCACCCGGCTGGTCACGCTCACCGGCCTCGGCGGCGTCGGGAAGACGCGGCTGGCGATCGCCGCGGCGCGCGAGGTGGCCGACCGGTACCCCGACGGGGTGTGGCTGGTCGAGCTGGCCGGTCTGCGGGCCACGTCGACCCCGGACGACATCGCCGAACGGATCACCACGACGCTGGGGCTGTGCGACACCGCGGCGACCGAACCGAACCTCGACGACCTGGTGGGCTGGCTGTGTCAGGCGGTGGCCGCCAAGCGGCTGCTGATCCTCCTCGACAACTGCGAGCACCTGGTCGAGCCGGTCGCCGCGCTCGTCAGCGCCGTCCTGACCACGGTGTCCGATGGGCATCTCCTGGTCACCAGCCAGGAAGCCCTCGGCATCCCCGGCGAGGTGGTGCACCCGGTGCCGCCGCTGGCGTTGCCGGAGCACACCGACCCGGGCACCGTCGGCCGGTCCAGCGCGGCGAGGCTGTTCGTGGAGCGGGCGGCGGCAGCGGCGCCCGGCTTCGCCTTGGACGCGGCCAACGCAGCGGCCGTCTCCGCCATCTGCCGCCGCCTCGACGGCATTCCGCTCGCACTGGAACTCGTGGCTCCGCGACTGCGCACGCTGAGCCCGGACGAGCTTGCCACCTGCCTGGCCAGCCAGTTCCCCCTGCCCGAGGTGCGGGCGCGTGGGTTGCCCGCCAGGCAGCAGACGCTGCGCGGCATGCTCGACTGGAGCTGGCGGCTCCTGAGCGCCGACGAGCAGACCGTGCTGCGCCGGCTGACCGTGCACGCCGACGGCTGCACCCTGTCATCCGCCGAGGCCGTCTGCTCCGATGGGGAACTGCCGGCCGAGCGGGTGGCCGACCTGCTGTCGCGGCTGGTGGACCGGTCGCTGGTGGTCCGCACGGCGAACCGGTTCCGGCTGCTCGAATCGGTGGCCGCCTACGGGGCCGAGCGGCTCGCGGAAGCGGGCGAGGTGACCGCCGTACGCGCCCGGTTCGTACGGTGCTACGTCGAGTTGGCCGAGCGGACGAACGAGCGACTGCGCGGCCCGGACCAGCGGCACTGCCTGGAGCGCCTGGACGCCGAGACGGTCAACCTGCGCCGCGCGCTCGACCTGGCGGTGGCCGAGGACGCCACCGAAGACGCGTTGCGGCTGGTGAACGCGTTGACCTGGTACTGGTACCTGCGCGGGCGACTCACCGAGGCCCGCAGGGCGCTCCGGGCGGCGCTGGCCACGGGCGGCGACGGCGCCCCGTCCGCACGCCTGGCGGCGCGGGCCTGGCTGACCGGCATCGAACTACGCACCTCGTCAGCCGACACGGTCCCACTCCCGGTCGGCGACGACCCGACCGCTGGCCTGGCCGACCCGGTGCTGCGGGCCCGGTTGCGGTGGTTCGTCGGCGCCGGTCTGACCGGCCAGGGCCAGCACCACGCGGGCCAGCGCCTGCTGCTGGCGAGCCTGACCGGCGCGCGCGCCGCCCGGGACCGTTGGGGCGAGGCCGCGGCGCTGGTCGAGCTGGCCAGCCACGAAGGCGCCCACGATCATGGCCAAGCGTCCGCGGAACTGGCCGCCGCCCTGTTCCACGAGGCCGGCGACCGCTGGGGACAGCTTCGTGCCACCCGCTCCCTGGCGCTCGCGGCCGAACGCGATGGAGACCCCGCGCGAGCGGAGCGGCTGCACCGCGAAGCTCTGCTGGTGGCCGAGGAACTCGGGCTGTGGACGGAGGTGATCGAGACGTTGATCTGGCTCGGCCACACCGCCCTGGCCGGCGGCCACGCCCGACAGGCCACGGAACTGTACGAGCGCGCCCTGACCGCCTCGACCGAACGGGCCTACACCCGCGGCGAGATCGGCGCCGAAATCGGCCTGGGCCGCGCCGCGCGCCTCCGCGACGACCGGGACGCCGCCCAGCGCCACCTGAACCGCGCCCTGGCCAGAAGCCGTTCCTCGGACCACCCCGCCGGCGCCACGGCGGCCCAGGCGGAGCTGCAACTCGTCCCCCGCCCCTGAGCACGTCGCCCCGTACGGAACCCGCCCCTCCACCTCCTCACCCGGCCCGCCGTTCGCCGCCCACTACCACTCACCACCCGCCATGCAGCCGACACAGCTTCCGCTTACGCCGGCACTACGCACGGCTCGTTAGCGTGCCCGTGATCGGCGAGCCGGCCCTCTCCGGGTACGGGGAGGCCAGGGCGCGGCGGGCGATGCGGGTCCGGGGCGCGACGGTGGCTGCCGACGGCCGTGGGCAGGGCTGGGGCAGGGTGCTTGGCCGAAGAGCGGTGTGGCGCGCCGCACAAAAGAGCCTCACCGGCGTTCGCGCTGGTGAGACTGGGTGTGCGCCCCCGGCAGGACTCGAACCTGCGGCCAAGCGCTTAGAAGGTGTGCGAGGTTGAGCGATGTGCTCGCCTGCCATTTCGCTGGTGGCGCCAAACCGAACCACCGAAAGGCGCTTGGTCTAAATTCTCGGCGAGGTTGGCCGAGTCTCGACGGCCTGACAGCGCACCGCCCCGGCGCCGAGCGTACTGGCGCCGGGGCGGCTCTGTGCCAGGGCTCCGTCATCTGGACGGAGGGCGCACCTCGCGTGAAGCGCACACCCTGACACGACTGTGGGGAACGCGAGCACCTTACATACTGGGCAGTAACATTCCTGCCCGTAGGTCGGCCGCCGCCGGCCCGGGGGCGAGCACGACGGCGGCCTCGGGCCAGCCACGGCGCGGGCGGGACGGTCGCCTCGCGCGCCACGGCCGGCAGTCAGGTGCGCCGCTGGACCTGGCCCGCAGGCTCGGCGGCGCCGCGGGCTATCGGCGTGAGGCGGTGGTACCGGCAGCAGGCCGGGCAGGCGTAGACGGGCCTGCCGGGCCCGGAGGTCTGCTCGATGACGCGAACCGCTATCGCGTCGTCGGCCTCGCCGCGGTGCCATGAGCACCAGTGGGTCATGCTTTCTCCTCGCGGTGGCAGGGGCAGTCGCACCGGCCGGCGAGGACCAGCTCGCCATCGGGGCCCGGCACTCGATACGGGCCGGGGCAGACGGCGTGCATGTCGACAATGTCCTGCGGATGGTCGGCGGCGAGTAGGCAGGCCGGCGCGATGTAGGGGGCGTCGGTCACCTCGGCCGCCGGCCCGCCGTGGCCGCAGCCAGGGCAGCGGCCAGGGCCGGCATGGGGGTCAGCGCCGGCCGGCCCCCCGTGGGCGGCAGGCACCACCAGATGCCGTCGCCCCGGTCGAGGCCCGGGACGTGGAGCGGGGCGCCATCCCTGATCACGGTCGCCTCGGCCGGCAGCCGGTAGGTGTCGGCGGCCCTGGGGTGGATGAGCCAGGTCAGCAGCCGGGCGCCGTCGTCCTGGATGATCGCGCCGGTGTCTTCGCCGAGGGCGGTGAGGGTGATGGCTCCGGTGATGAGCGGCACGCTGACGGCGTGCCAGCCGGCGTCGCCGACGTACAGCCGGCGCACGGCGGCGCCGGGGGGAATCCAGGCTGGTGGCCGGTCAAGGTCGGTGGGCATGGCGCGGCCTCCTACGGCAGAGGTGGGGATCACCTCCGGCACGGTAGGGCGACGCATTGCGCACATGCCGGGCCATTGCGCGGGATTGCGAATCACGCGGCGGCATTGCGCGAGATCGCTTACGCCGTACTCTCCAGCGCAGTCTGCGCCCGGACGATCAGCCGGCGCGCCTGGGCCCCGCGGACCGCGACTTCCTCCTGCCACTCCCACGCCCGCTCGTACAGCGCGATCGACTCGGCGCTGTCGAGCCACATCTCAGTGCTCACCGTCTCCACGATCACGAGCCGCCGATCGTAGATCCAGAAGCCGTGCGAGGGAGCGCGGCGCAGGCGCGCGCTGAGAGGGATGATCGCCAGATCGACAGTGTCCAGCCCGATCAGGGAGGCGAGCCGGTCGAGCTGGGCGGCCATCACCTCCGGCGGGCACGGCAGGGCGTACAGCGCGCCTTCCCAGATGAGGAAGCGGAACATCTTGCCCGGCTCGTAGAGTGCCTGCTGGCGCCGCATGCGGGCCCGGACCGCGTCTTCGGTGTCGCGTGGCGTCTGCCGGAACTCGGCGGCGGCGGAAAGCAGGTGGCGAGCGTAGTCCGCGGTCTGCGCCAGACCAGGGATGCGCGTCACTTCCAGGGCGCGGATCATGCGGGTGGCCTCCGTCTCTGCGATGGCGACCTCTTGCCGCGGCCGGTGCCCGTCGGCGAGCTGCCGGCGCCACGACCGGTACGTGGTCTCCAGCCCGACCAGCCGGCCTCTCAACTCACTCGCCAGCTCCGGCCGGCCGACAGCCGTAGCCCACTCGGCCAGGTCGGCCGGCGCCGCGGTCTGCTTGCCGGTCTCCAACCGTGACACCTTCGACGGGTGCCAGCCCAGTGCCTCGGCTAGGCCCTTGCCGGACAGGTCGGCCTCGGTGCGCAGCTCGCGTAGCCGCGCGCCGAGGGCTACCCGTGCGCTCTGGAAGTCGGTGCTCACATGGGGGAAGTTACCCCGTCCGGCCGGGCGGCGTGGTGCCATGCGGCGTCACGGGCCTGGCAGGCCGCGACGACCTCGGTCGGGTCCTCGGAGAGGTAGACGCCCAGGGTGGCGTCCTCGTCATCGAAGGCGAAGCGGGCGACGAGTCGCGAGTCGAACAGCCAGAAGTCGTAGTCGGGCAGCCGAAGTTCCAGCGCCCGGGTGCGGGTGAGGGTGCGGATGTCCTCGCCGGCGCGGATGTTGCTGGGCGCGGTGGCGGCGAGGAACCGTTGGCCCTCGGTGATCGGCTCGTCCACCAGCCGCACGCGCTCGAAGCGCTTCCCCGCGGCAACCTGGGTGCGCACGTTGCGCCGCCACGCGTTGTCCAGGTCGGCAGTGATGTCCTCACCGGACACCCACCGCTGCCACCGCTCGCCCTTGCGGTCCGAGGCGTAACCGCGGCGGGTCTCCAGGCGCCACGCGGTGTGCCGGAACTCGCTGAACAGGTGCGCGATGTCAGCGAACGGCGTCAGCTCGGGCGCGGCTGTGCGCGGTGCGTACCGGGTGAGGAGCGAGCGCGGCACCCGCACGAACGTCTCGCTGGCCTTCACATCGCGGAGTTGGGCGAGGTGCTCGGGGTCGGTCTCACGGTCGCCTTGGACCAGGACTTCGTCGGTCTCCGGAATGTCGTACAGCGTGGGGCAGTCGCCGTCTTCGCTGGTGGTGCCGAGGAACCTGAGCGTCATGTGCCGTCCTCTCCTTGGTCTGGGTGAGATCAGCATGCGCCGGATAGCTGGCGCGTACCCACGGGTTGCGGCAGATTGCGGTCAGGCACGGCTGCGGGACGGTTGCACGCAAGCCCCGGCTCGCCATGGTGTACTAGCCCCGCCGCTCCCCGTCGCGCGGGGATGCTCCCTTTTCACGTCTCACCACCAGGTCGGCCCCGCCGTCGCGGGGAACGCAGATGGCCCCCTCGGCGAGGGGGCCATCGTCTTCACGACCGCCGGCGGTCAGGTAGCGCCGGCTCCTGCGACCCGGTCGGCGTCGGCTCCGGCCCGGGCGCCGGCGCGCCGTCCCGCCGGCACACCAGCGCGGCCGGGTCATCAGCCGGCGGCTGGAGGCTGTATCCCTCCGGGCAGGCCGGGCCGGGCGGCCCCTGCTCCCCGGCCGGGCCGGGCTCCCCTCGCGGGCCCTGCTCACCCGCCGGACCGGCAGGACCCTGCGGACCCGCCGGACCGGGCTCACCCTGCGGACCCGTCGCACCATCGGTGCCCGCTGCGCCGTCCGCCCCCGCCTCACCGTCGGCACCATCCGCGCCAGCCGGCCCCGGCGAGCCGATCGGCCCGGCGGCGCCCCGCTGCCCGGTCTGCCCGTCAGCGCCGTCCGGCCCCGTCCGGCCGGCCGTACCGCGCGCCCCCGGCTCGCCGCGCGGGCCCGCCGCGCCAGCCGGCCCCGGCGGGCCGGTCGGTCCCGGCGGCCCGGTGCTGCCGACCGGCCCGCGGCTGCCCGGCTCGCCGGCCACCGGGTCCCCGCCCAGATCCTGCACCTGCCGCGCGAGCGCATCTCTCGCACGATTCGACTCACGCAGATCCGCACTGAGCTGCTGCACGCTCCACACGACCCACGCCAACGCCAGCCCCAGCAGCAGCGCGCCGGCCACCGCGAGCGCGTCCCCGCGGCGCCACCGCCGCTCCTCTGCCCGTAGCCCGCGCCGGCTCATGACCTGCCTCCTTGGGTGAGCATGATGATGACCGGGAGGAGGACGCCGATGAGCGGCACGATGACCGCGCCGATCAGCCACCGGCGCGTGGCCACCAGCTTCTCGGTGTCCTTCTCCCTGAGCGTCTCCAAGGTGGCGACCCGCTGGGCCAGCGCCTCGTGTCGCAGGTCGTAGACGTCTTGGCTGACCTTGCTGTCGATGCGGCGGCCGAGCTGGGCGATGTCGTCGCGCACGTCGGAGAGCCGGTCCTCTACGCGTCGGCTGAGCTCGCCGAGAGTGATCGGCTCGTCCGGCATGTCTTACCTCCTGGTCTGCGCTACAGGCCCTGGACGGGCGGGTTGCGGTAGGTGTGCCGCGCGGTGTACCCGCCGAGGAAGGTGACCAGGGGCGGGACGATGAGCGTGGCCAGGTGCTGGAGCCACGCGGGGGCGGAGCCGAGCAACTCGGCGTCGCCGACGGTGGCGTTCAGCAGGGTGATCGCGACGGCGGCGGCCAGGCTGCCGAGCGTCGCGGCCGACACCTTCGCTTCTACGGACTTGGCCATGGCGTGCCTCACTTCTTGTCGGCCGCGAGCGCGGCGATGAGCTTGTCGAGCTTGGCTTCGATGGCCCGCACGCGGTCGCCCGTGTTGATCAGCACGCTCTGCGCGGTCCAGTAGCGATTGGTCGAGTCGCCGCGCCAGGCGGCGGGGATGCCGATCACGTCGTCCGTGCGCCACACGGCCTCGGCGATCTCGCGCTTGCTGGGCATGTCGTCCTCCTCTTTCGGGGGTGTCGGGGGTGTGCTGCCGCCCTTCGCGCGGGCGACGATCTGCGGGAACACCAGCTCGTGGAACTGACGCACCCTGACTTCGCCGGGGCAGGCCGTGCCGCCCAGGGACCACGCGGCATGCAGCCGGTGGTACCCGAACCCGGGGTCGGCGGCCGACCGGCAGATGCGGAGCGGGACGCCGTGGTGCTGATGCATCCACACGCCGAGCCGAACCAGGGTCTCGACCTGCAAGCTCGTCCACGGGTCCGAGTTCTTGAGGTTGGCGGCGGTCTCGACGGACACCGCGCCCGTCCCGTCCCCGCGCCGGTTGGCCCCGGCGTTGGCGTCGGCCCGGGTCTCGGTGCCGATGAACTGCGCGATCGACCCGTCGTAGCCGACCGCGAAGTGCGACTCCAGCGACGTCGAGTCGCGCCAGTACTCGTACGTCCGCCGCGGCGTCCACGGCGCGGCGATGCTGTGCAGGATCACCTGCGTCGGCCGGATCGCGGGCTGCGCGTCCGACTCCGGCTGGAGTTCCATCTTCGTGGCGCCGGGGTACCAGGCCATGGCGTGTCCTTTCAGGTGATGCGGGCGTAGCGGATGCTGCTGCCGATGCAGCCGCCGGTGCCGTACCGGCCGCCGGTCGTCGCGCCCGAGGTGCGGCGGGTCTGGAGGAGCAGCAGTAGCGACTGCGCGGTCCGGTACGGGGTCATGTCGATGGCCACCGTCGGCATGACGATCACGTTGGTGGCGGGCACGGTGCCCGACCCGACCACCACGCCCGCTGCGAGCAACTGCCAGTCGCCGGAGGTGTTGATGCCGCCCGTGTTGTCGCCGAGGAAGGACAGTCCGATCGACAGCAGCGAGCCGCGCGGCGCGATTGTGGTCTCCCAGACGTTGATGAAGGTCGTCCGGTCGTCAAAGGCCATGGTCCGGCCGCTCGTCGGGAAGAACGGCACCTCGTCCCGCACGGCGGGCGCCCGGCGTTCGAGCACCGCCACCCGGTCGGCGAGCTGGGCCACCTGCTGGAGGAGATCCGGGGTGCGCGCGTACTGGGCCATCACGTCGCCACGCAGGTCAGGGTCACGCGCTCCGGGCCGGCCGACGCGGTGACTTCCATGCCGACGATCCGCAGCTCGGCCTGCCTGCCGGCGGGGGTGCGGGGATCGGGGTCGATGATGAACAGCGCCACGTCGCCGACCGAGTACGACCCGAAGGCGGGGTCGCCGTCGGCCAGGACGGTGAAACGTGCCTGTACGTCGGCCTGCGACTGGGCGGCCAGCGCGGCGCGCGCGTTGGCGTCCAGCCGCGACTGCTCAATCACACCCTCGTACGTCTGCACGCTCTCCAGCAGCGGCCACCCGGCTGAGATCATGTCCGTCGCGGTGGCCGTGCTCCGCAGCCGCGCCTCGCCGGAGCCCTCGCCCAGGGCAGACACCTCGGTCGCCCGGTCGATGCCGGCCTCCGGCCAGTCGTACGACAGGATGCTGCTCGCCGCGCCGCCCTTGACGAAGACGAGCCCGCTCTCGGCCGACGACGCGCGGCCCCGGCGCGGGTACCAGACCCGCGCGCGCCGGTAGCGACGCGGCGGGTCGTTCGCGCCGGCCTCGGTCCAGCCAGTTTCAATGCCGAAGTCGAAGCCGTCGTCGGCCGCTGCGAGTTCGCTGATCAGCTTGTAGATGGTCGGCCGCTCGTACCCGTAGTACGTGACCGATCGGTTGATGCCGGTGCCCGGCCCGAGGTACTCGATGGTCACGCCAATGTCCCCACCGGCCTGGGCGTGCGCGTACCGCAGCAGCGACCACACGATCGGCCGCTGATCGTCATAAAGCCTCTGCCCGTCCGGCACGTAGTCGGTGTCCAGGATGGCGCTCGTGTCCGTGGACAGGGTCGTCTTGACGTGGCGCTTCGTGTAGTACGACATGAACTCGCTGGCCTGGATGGCCTTGCCGCCGTCCACGCTCTCGCGCGTCCACACGATCCCGGCCCACACGATCTGCCCATCCCTGTCCACGTACAGAGCGGTGCGGCCGGGGACCGTCGCGGCCTCGGGGTCGAGCGGCAGCGTGTCGTCGTTGTACGGCACGACCCCGCGCAGCGTGCCGATCCCGTTCAACTCGGTGCTGTACTGCACCCCTTGCAGCGGCAGTTCAGCCAGCAGGGTGTCCGTGCGCAGGTCGGTGAACAGGTAGGTGTAGGTGTGCGCCGGGTAGTCCCCGCGTCCGTACCCCCCGGCCGGCGCCAGCATGTCGGTCATGCGATCGGCTCCACAGTCAGGACCCCACCCGAGAACGCACTGGTGGCGGGCGAGCCGCTGCTGATGCGCCACTGCGGGGTGATCGTCAGGCTCGCGCCCGGCGTCATGCCCTCCAGCATGCGCACGCGGGTGGCCGCGACCTTCACGCCGCCGGTGGTGACCACCGAATTGAAGATGCTCGCGGTGACGCTGCTGGCGCCGGTCGCGCGCCATCCGAGGGACGCCGTGCTGCTGCCGCTCGCCGAGTTGTGGACCTCCCCGCCGATGCTGATCTTCACCTGGCCGCTGGCCGGCACGGTCACGGTGACCGCCGGCCAAGACCCGGAGAGGAAGTCCACGTAGGTGCCGGACTGGTCCAGCGGCGGCGGCGCCGACTGCGTGGTCTGCGCGGCCGACACGCCCTCACGCACCTGCCGCAGCGCGCCGTCCATCTTCCCGACGTGGAGACGGTCCGTGTCGGTCATGTAGATCACTTGGCCCGGGTGCGGGCGGTTCGGCGCGATGTTCGAGGGCACCGGGAGGATGCCGCCTGCCGCCACCGAGAAGTTGCGCGCGTCGAAGATCTGACCGTTCGTGATGCTGGTCTGACCTGGGGAGATCAGCACACTGGCCAGCAAGATCCCGTTCGTCGGCAGGGTCCCCATCACCACCGCACCAGCGCTCGCGGCGTACGGCCCCTGCACGACCTCAAGCCGCCACTCGCTCGACGCGCCCCCCGTCTCCGCGTCGTACAGCGCGGCCACGAAGGCATCGCGCCTGTACTGTCCAGCCGCGCCGGCCGGCGCCACGGTCAGGGTCCGGTCGGCGTCGTTGACCAGCGCGTAAGCGCCAAAGCCACCGACGTCGTGGTTGTCGATCCACCCGGTTCCGGCGCTCACGATGACGGACATAGACGGCGTTGAGGTGGCGCGCACCTTCAACTGGTAGTTCTGATAGCTGGGCTTGACCCCCTGCCTGATACGGAGCGGGGTGCTCTCATCGACGGCGAAGCCCGGGTAGCACAGGAACCCGGAGATGAGGCCGAGCCGGTCGTTGCGGGCCGGGTAGCTGCCGGCCTGCATCCACGCCGGGGGGTTGATCTCTGCCACGGGGTGGCTCCTCTCTACAGGCTGGCGTCGCGCCAGGTCACGGTCAGGAAGGACGGCTGGCCGGGGGCGCTCGGTAGCTCCGAGCCTCGGTAGGCGATCTCGTTCGAGCCGGGCTGGAGGATCGGCCACTTGCTGCCGGCCCGCACCCACTGCCGGCGCGGCGCCGACCCCTGGAGCAGCACCGCGCGGGTGCGCGTGTCGATCACCAGGTACTCGCCCGGCTGGAGCGTGGCGTCGATGAGCAGCGTCACGCCGGTGTTGACCTGCTCCACCTGGGGATTGATCACCGGCCCGTCGATGCGCAGCACTGGGTACGACGGCGCCGCGCCGGCGTTGACCGCCTGGATGCGCCCGCTCGTGCCGGCCGACCCGTACGTGCGGGGGAAGAGCAGCGGGTACGTCCGGCCGGCCGCCGGCGCGTACGCCTGCGTCGTCGCCGACCGCTCCTCCAGGCTGTAGAGATAAGGGTCGGCGCAGTACAGCTCGATCGCTGCCGTGCCGGAGCGCCACAGGTACTCGGCGTCGTACGGCATCGCCCGCTTGCGCACCTTGGCGTAGACGAGCATGTCCCAGTCCAAGAGTTGCAGCGGCGCCGGCGCCACCTGCGGCTGCGTCGCCGCGCGCAGAGCCAGGGTCAGCGCGCGCAGCTCGTCGGGGCTGTCGGCCACCATCGTCAACCCGAGCTGCACCACCCGCGCGCCCACGTAGTCCGGGCCCGTGTACGTGCCGTGCGAGCCCTCGCGGTCCATGTCGTCCTGCCGGACCTCGGGCATGTCGTCTATGCCCTCGACCGTCGACACGTGGTACGCCGACCCCGGGCCGAAGACGAGGCCGCCCCACTGGATGCGGCCGATGCGCTGCCCCATGCTCACCGCCCTCCCACGAGCCCGCGCCACGACAGCGCGCGCAAGATCCCGTCGGGCGACGCGTCCGTGCCCTGCAAGTAGAAGTTGTTGGTCGTGCTCGTCGCGCCGGCCCCCGCGTACGCCGCCGTCAGCGCCCCCGGCTGCGGCACGGACGACATCGCCCGGCCCGCCACATCAGCCGCCCTGCTCGCAGCCGTCGCCAGTGCGGCAGACGCCGAAGCCACAGCCGCCCGCGACCGCGCCGCGCCGAGCGCGATGCCATCACCGAAGCGCTCCCCGATCCCGACGCCCACACGAGACGGAGACCGGATGCCCAAGCTCTTGCGGATCGTCTTCGCCATGCTCTCGGCGATGCGGCGCATCTGGGCCTCGATGTCGCCCTGCTTCTTCTTCAGCCCGTCCACCAGGCCCTGAGCCGCGCGCACGCCGCTGTCGTACAAGGCGCCGGCCGTGGTGTTGCCGGCCTTGCCGGCCGCCGCCGCGAGTTGGGCCTGAAGGTCGTTGATCTTCTTCAGCTCGGCCGGCGTGGCGCGGGCCAGCGCTTCGGCTGTGGCCGCGCCGTCGAGGCCCTTGCTACCGATGTCGTCCAGCAGGTCCGACCGCAGCCCGCGCTTCCGCAGGTTGGCCAGGTTCGCGGTGAGGCCCTGGGCCTTCTTCGCCGCGATCTGGAGCCCCACCGTGATCGCCGAGACGCTGTTGACTACGCCGCCGCCGGCGGTGATGTCGGCGCCCTGGAGGATGCCGTCGCGGACGCTGGCGGCCTTGTCCGACCGCTCCTTGAGCCGGTCCTTCAACCGGTCCTGCGCGCTCTTGAGCTGGGCCGCGACCGCGTCCCTGGCCTTGGCCGCGCGCTTGAGGACTTCGCTCTGGATGGCGACCTGCCGCAGCACTTGCCCACCCGCGCGCTGCACCCCGCGCGCCGTGGCGATCTCCCCGCGCAGTGCGGCCTGCTGCCGCTTCGAGGCGCCGCGCATCTTCTTGCTGGCGGCGTCGATCACCCGGTCCATGTTGGTGATGTACGCCTTGCGGATCAGACCCTGCACCTTGGTGGCTGCGGACTTGATCTGCGCCGCCGACCCGGTCAGGGCCGGCACAAGGCCCGACCTGACGTAGCCGGCCAGGTCGCCCGTCACGTCGCGCAGTGTCCTGCGCAGCGCGGGCGTCGTCGCGGTGATGCCCCGGATGAACCCCTGGATGATGAGGCGGCCGGCGGGCGTCAACAGCCGCCGGTCCTTGGCCGGCGGGCCCTTGACGTTGGGGATCATGTCGGTGATCGACCCGAGCACGTCCTTGACGCTGGGGATCTTGGACTTGATCCCGGAGATGAACCCGGTGATCAGCGACACGCCCGCGTTCCACAGGGCCGAACCGATCCCCGCCAGCGCCGACGCCGCCTGCCCCGGCAGACCACGCACGAACCCGATCGCTTCCGCGCCCTTCGAGCGCAGCGCCGACACCATTCGGGCGCCGGCCGCCGTCGCTGTCGAGGAGAGCTGGCTACCCAGGCCGCTGAGCGCCGACACGGCCTGCCCCGGCAGGCCGCGCAGCCAGGACACCAGGCCGTTCAAGGCGCTCACGGCCGCGTTCTTCGCGCTGTTGAACCACCCGGTGAACAGACCCGGGAGCGACCCGAACCATGCGATGGTCGACTTGATCGCGCCCACCGTCGCCGAGGTCGCCGACTTGATCGCACCCCACGACGCGCTCCAGGCCCGTTGCAGCCAGTTGGTCTTGGTCGCGATCAGCACGACAGCGGCCACCAGTGCGGCGATCGCCACGATCACGATGCCGATCGGGTTGGCGGTGAGCGCCGCGTTCCACGCCCACTGGGCCGCCGTCACGATCGCGGTGGCCGCCGCCTGCGCCCGCTGCTGCACCCACAGCGCCGCGAGCTGCACCTGCAACAGCGCGAGCTGCGCCCTGGACGCGCCGTTCGCCGTAGAGAAGAGCCACTGCCCGGCCGTCGCCAGCGCGAGGGCCGCCGCGTACCCGCGCGTGGCCACGGCCACCACCGTGAGCACCGTCGCCAGGGCGGTCAGGACCGGCGTCGGCACGGCGGCGACGAGCTGGGCGAAAATGTTGATCAGCACGGTGGTCGTCCCCACCAGGGGACCCAGAGCGACCACCAAGTTGAGGATCGCCCGTCCCAAGTTGCCGAGCGTCTCGTTGCCCTGGCCGGCCAGTTCGTTGAACCGTGCGAAGCCCTCGCTGCCCTCCAGCCCTTGGCCGAACGCGGCGAACCGCTCCGTCAACCCCACGAGGCTGCCGGACGTCCGCTCCGCCGCAGGGAAGAACGCGCTGAAGATCCCGCCGAGGCCGCTCCCCACGTTGCGGGCCGCAGTGAGGAAGGCAGGCAGCGAAACCTTCGCCACTTCGTTGATCCGGACGATCGCCCGGGCGAAACCGCCGTGGTCCACGCCGGCTTGGAGCTTGTCGATGAAGGAGCCGAAAGCCGCCGACGCGGTCTTCACCAGCGGTGTAAGGCCCGGCAGCAGGCTGCGCATGAGGTTGAGGGCCTTGGTGAAGACCGGCATGGTGGTACCCGAGAGGGAGTCCGACCAGCTCTTGTACGAGGTCTTCAGCTTGGCCATGGCCAGCGCGCTGTCGGCCGTGGCCTTCGGTAGGCCGGCCGTCTGCCGGTCGTATGCCTTCTGCGCATCGAGCGCGGCCAGCCGGGCGGCGGTCGCGGCCTTCTCGGCCTTGCCCGCCAGGTCGCTGCCCTTGGCCTCCAGCTCCTTGGCCAACGCGGCCTTCCGCGCGGCGGTCTCTTGGGCCTTGGCCAACTTGTCGGCGGCGTCGGCACTCTCGCCCATCGCCTTGACCTGCGGGCCCACCGCCAGGCCGAAGGCGCCGGCGGCCACCCCGGCGGTCCCCAGGGCAGTGACCAAGCCACCCAGGGAAGCGACGAGCCCGGCCGCCAGCGGCACCGTCTGGAGACCAGCGAACGCCTTGAGCACACCGTTCGCCGCGCGGGTTGCTGCTGCGGGGATACGCCGCATCTCCCCGTCAGCGGTCTGCGTCAGGTTGCGCAGGCCGTTGCGGATCGCGGTCCGCGCCGCCGCGAGACCGGCCACCAACCCGGCAAGGTTCAGGTTGATGTGCCCGGTGAGGTCGGGGTCTCCGGCGGCCACGGGCCCCTCCTCTCAGGTCAGGTGCGGCGCATCGACGCGAAGCCCAGCAGGGACGCGCCGTCGGCGGGAGTAGCAGTGGTGGTGTGCTGCTCGCCTGTCCCAGCCGCAAGGCGGTGCTGGTCAGCGAGCGTCATGAGCTGCGCGAGCGTCAGGTCCCAGAAGGCCCGGTCGGTGCGGCCGAGGACGACGGTGCCGAGGTAGAAGAGTTCGGCCCATGGAAGGTGCTCGGGAGCTGCACGTCCGTCACCGGGGCCGCGGCGTCCGCCATCTGCCCCGCCTGCGTAGGGAAAGCTTCCTCGAACGCGGCGGTCAACGCGGCCACCAGGTCATCGAGGGCGGAGAAGTCCAGCAGGTGGCCCAGCTCCACGCGATCGGACTGGCGGACGAACCGCACGCTCGTCACCTGACGGACGTCACGGCTGATCTTCCGGCCGTCGGGCATCTCTTCGCGCTCGGTGGTCACGCGCTCGGTGATGTGCGGCACGAACCCTGAGCCGCTGAGGCCGGCGCCGATCATCTCCAGCAGTGGGCCGATCGCGGGGCCGGTCGGGGTGCCGTCCTCGGCCGAGCCGCCGATGGCCTGGAAGGACTGCATCAGGCCGTCGATGCTGCCGTGTCGCTGCTCGAGCAGGGCCATGGCGCCGAGGCTGTAGCGGAGTCGTGCGGTGCTGCCGTCGGCGAAGACGATCTCGCGGCCGAGGCTGGTGAGTGGTGCGGCGGTACTGCTCACGGGGGCTCCCCTGGGTGGGCGGCCGGGCTTCGGCCGGTGGGTGCGCGGTCGGGGGCCGGCCGGCGGCGGGGTAGGTGAAGGGTCCGCCGCCGACCGGGGCTATGCGATGGCGGTGGCGGTCTCGTTGATGACGACGGAGAGCCACTTGCCAGTGGAGAGGAGGGGCACGGCACGCGCCTCGGTCTCGATGATCTTGTAGTCCTCCTCGGCGAGGCCCAGCCCGGGGAAGGAGGACAGCACGCACTTGTGCAGCACGAAGTGCACGTCACCGCCGATGAGATCGCCACCCGATACGGGGGTGACCCCCTCCAACTTGAACGGCTTCGGCCGGCCGGTGTTCGTCATCTCCCAGGTGCTGGTCTGGGCGGGCGTGGTGCCGGCGTCGGTGACCGTGCTGTCGATCCACGCGGCCAGCACGTCCAGGCTGAGCTTGCCGTGGTTGATCGCCACGCTGATGTTGCTGATGGTCGAGTCGGAGTCGAGCAGGGTGTTGTCGCCCCTCAGCTCCTTCACCTCGACGTCGCCGCTGATCTCCACGCTCTTGATGGCGGGCACGTCGATGAGGGCGCCGTACGTGGGGCTGCCGCCGGCGGGGTCGCTGGTGAGCGGCGCGATCTTCGCGTCCTGCACGGCGTAGAGCTTGGTCACTCGGCTGATCGGCATGGGCTTGTCCTTCCTGGGTGCCGGGTTCCGGCAGGCGGCTATGTGGGCTTGGGCAGCACTTCGGCGACGAGTAGGGAGCGACGGACCTGGACCGTGATGCTGTGCCGCACCCGGTTGTCGGCGATGGGGAAGCGGTCGAGATCCTGCACGGACACGGCGTGCACCGGCGCCGGGTGCGCGGTGAGTTGGCAGCCGTGCAGCGCGTGCGCCAGCGCCTCGGCCAGGCCGTACCGCTCGACGCTCTTCGCCGTGCCGGCCGTCGCCCGTGTCCGGGCTCGCTGGATCAGGTCCACCGTGACGACCTCGATGATCGGGACCTCAGCGGCCGGGTCGCCGAAGTCGCCGCGCGCAGCCGCGTCGATGCCGGTCGAGACAGCCTCGGTGACGACGATGTACGGCTCCGACTGGCCAGGCTTGGGCCCGTCGCGGAAGACCGGCACCCCGGAGCCGAGCCCTTCGAGGTACGCCTTGATGGCGCCCGAGGTCGAGGCGGCCATCAGCGGACCCTCCGTCCGGCGCGCTCCAGCTCCTCGCGGAGCCAGGTCTCGGCCATCGCGATCGCCGGCCGCAGGTACGGGTGGGGGGCCGTCCCGGGGTGGTCGACGTACGCCACCGGGTGGCGGGCCCCGGGCCAGTAGAGCGCCTGCCGGGTGCGGGGGTAGATGCGGTGCGGGCGCGTGCCGTACTCGACGTGTTCGGCGTACGCCACGTTCGTGCCGACGGTCACCGTGTACGTGCGCCCGCGGTCCTCGGCGCGATGCACGATCGATGATCGGAGCCGGCCGGTGTCCACCGGCGCGAGCCTGCGCGCCTCGTTCTGCACGCGGATGCCGGTACGGTCCGCAGCGCGCTTCGACTCGCGGGACAGGCCGCCGATGAACCGCCGGATGCCGCGCTCGAAGGACCGCGCGTCAAGGGAGAAGGAAGCCTCGGCCATCACACACCGCCGATCAGGCTGACGCCGTGGTTGAGGTACCCGACGAGGAGGGCGTCTACCTGCGTCGATCCCGTGGACGACGACGCGGCGACGGGCGACGACGGGGTGTCGGGCGTGATCCTCACGTTGTTGCCCTCGTCGTCCACGTCCAGCCCGCCGTCAGGCGCGTCCGGGTCGGTCGGGCTCGCGGCGTCCTGGAGGTGAGCGGCGAGGAGGGCCGTGGCCTGGGCGACCAGCGGCGGCGTCTCGGCGTATCCGAAGGTTCCGGAGACGGACACCTGCTCGGTGCGCCACCGGCCGAGCAGGCCGCGCCAGCCGCCGGCCCACGACTCGGCCCCGACGATCAGGTCGTCGTAACCGCCCCACGCCAGACGGATGGCGTCGACCTGTCCGAGCACGTCAGACGAGGTGACACGCCACGCCGACGGCGGGAGCGACGGGGCGTCGGACGGGCCGCCGACGGGCGTCACGGCGGTGACTTGGCGGACGCGGCGCGGGAGGATGACCAGGCCGTCCGGCGCCACGTCCGCCACCACCACCATCACCGTGGGCTCGAAGGTCTGCTGGGTGTAGCTGGTGATCCGCTCCTGCGCAGCGGTGATCCACGCGGTGACCTCGGCATCGGTGCCAGTGGTCCCCGCGTCTTTCGCCTGCTGCACGGAGCAGTACATCGTCAGTCCTCGGCGCCCGGCTCGGCCGCGCCCTCGGCCGCGTCGAGTTCGCGGCGCACGCCCTCGGTGACAACCGCTCCCTTGGTGACGATCTGCCGGGCGTAGCCACCCGGATGCTCGTGGACGACGGGGCCGACGGGGGCGCCGGTGCCGGACGGGTCGAGCGCGCGGAAGGCATCGCTCGGCGCGGTCTGGCCGACCTGCCAGCCGGTGCCGGCGGCGTACTCCTGGGTGCGGACGGTCGCGGCCGGCGGGGTGGGCTGCTGGTCGGCGGGTTCGGGCTTGCGTGTGGCCATGGGGCTGCTCCTCACGGAAGGGGGGTGTGCGGGGCGCGGCAGGGGGTGGGCGCCCCGCACAGGTCAGGTCGCGGCGGCGAAGGTGATCCGCACGAAGCACTGCGGGGTGTGGACCGCCAGGTTGGCCCTGCGTTCGGCCAAGATCACCAGCGTGTTCTTGACGAAGAAGTCGGCGTGCGAGTCGGTCATCAGGATGGTGATCCCCTGCCGCTCCCACAGCGTGGCGCCCATGCGGAACCCCCCGAGGAGCGCCGTGCCCGCGCTCATCGCCACGGTGGTCACGACAGTCAGGCCCCACAGGCGCGTTGCGGCGCCCGCGTCCAGCACGGAAGTGATCACGCGGAACTGGCCGTTCGCGTCCTCATCGAGCTGGATGTCCTGCCAGTCGATGGGGTTCATCACCACTGCGTCCGGCGGGTACATCGCCAACTCGGCCTGGGTGCGGGCCTTCCGCACCGTGATGAGCTTGACGTCCGTCGAGCCGACGCCCGGCTGGTACACCCCGATGCCCGGCGTGGTCAGCACGCCCTGAACCTCGGTGGTGCCGTTGCCAACGAGGGTCTCGCGGTCGAGCTTGTAGTCGAGGCCGTAGCTGAGGCGCCCGTTGATGTAGCCCGTGATCTGACCGTTGTCGTCGGCAGCCTGCCGGGTGATCGGCACCCAGTGGGCGATGGTCTTCAGCGTGGTGGTGATCGTGTCGAAGCTGAACGGTCCGGTCTGCGGCTTCGTGTCACCCTCGGGCACCACGGCTGCCTTGTTCCACGTGGACTGCGGGCCGGAGGTGTCGCGCAGGTACTCCAGCGTGCTGCCGTCCGAGGTCTGCCGGTCGAACAGGTTCGCCACCAGCAGGGGCAGGTCCGGGTTGTTCGGGATGATCCCCGGGACCCGGGTGTTCTGCTGGGGGACTGTGCCGGTGGTGACGGCCCCGGCGACCGGGGCTCGGAACTCGACGGCGCCCGACTCGCCCCGGCAGCCGCGCTCGCGGAACGCGGTCAGGGCGCTGCTGCGCACGAAGGCTTCGGCGGCGGAGACCGGGTGGGGCACACCCTGGGCGTCCGGCTGCATTCCGGGCTGGTGGCGAGTGTCGGGCGCCGGGTCGCCGGCGGGGAGGCTGGCGGCGCGCAGGGCCCGCAGCTTCGAGTCCCGCTGGGTGGCCTGCTCGATCTTCGCGGCCAGGTCGTCGGCGCGCTGCATCAGCTCGCCGAGGTCGCCTTCATACGACTCGTCTTGGAGCAGGCGCACGATCTCGTCGCGCTGCTCGGTGAGGGACGGTGCCTGGGGCATCGGTGCCTCCTCGGTCCGTGGGACGGCGCGCAGCCGCCCAGATGACTGGGGGTCTGCGGTCCGTCTTTCACGGCCGGTGGATCGCGCCCGGCATGCTCGCGGCTTTCACGTCCGGTGCGAGCGGCCCGGATGATCGGAGGGTAGATCAGACGATCGGTGCGATACCAGGGGGTACCACCTGGTGGGGACGGCCGACGGGCGTCTACCTGCGTCGTCGGCCGCCCGTCAGACGCCCGTCGTCAGCCGCAGCAGCGCCGCACGCCGCTGCCGGCGCCGCATCTCCTGCTCGTACAGAATGGCCGTGTCCCGCCTGTGCTCCCGGTCGTACTCCGCCAGCCGCTCAACCAAGGTCGGCTCGCCCACCTCGCGGTACATGTCCGACAGCGCCGAGCGCACCTTCTTCAGCTTGGAGCCGGGCACTGCTGCCATGCGGGCCGTGATCTGGCTGACCTCGATCAGCCTCGCTGAGGTGATGTTCTCCATTACCTCAGCCCGGGCCTCGTCGGTCATCTTCGCCAGCTTCTCCCAGGACGGTAGGTCAGTGCGGATGAAGCCCACGGACAGCTCTGCCGCAGACCCAGAGAGGGCCATCTCTCGCTTGTCGCGGCCGGCTGTCGTGTTATCGAACTTCCCTACGATGTGCAACAAGCGGGATTGCTCATCGCCGCCAAAGACCCCGATTGGCTCGACCGGACTGTGCATCCACAGGTAGGCGTAGGGGTCCCTGTCGATACCGCGTCGGAAGACGCCCGGGTGCCAGGTGGTGCCGTAGCTGTCCTTGACGCCGTACCGGCAGGCCACGCCCTCGAACGTGCCATCTTCGTCGGCGCCGACGCGGAACTTACGCTCCTCGAAGACGCGGAACTCGACCTCAACCATGGCTCTCTCCTGCCTGCTTAGCGGCGTGCTCGGCGTACACCTCGGCCACGCCCCGCATCACCTCGACATGCGACGGACTCAACCTGGGCGCGTACCGGTACACCGCCCGGCCCCGCTTGTCGGGCCCGTCGTACTCGTAGACCACCCGGCCGCCACCGAATGTCATGTGCGCCGGCAACCCGCCGTCGGCGTCCGGCCGCACGACGATGTCGGCTTTGCCGTCGAACGGGCCGCGCCTCACCTCGACCGGCGGCACACCCGGCGGGCAGTACGCCCCCTGGTACTGCCGGTGGCCGGCCGGCTGGAGGACCACCGGAACCTCACCGCGCAGCAACGTCGCCATGGGTCTTCCCCTCTCGTGCGAGCGCGCGGGTGTGCGCGTCCAGCCGGGCGTACTTCTGGGCGGTGGTGTGGCCGTCCCAGCGCGTGCCCGCGTCCCGGGGCACATGCTCGAACAGCAGCACGTCATCGGGCGACACGTGCCAAGAGAGCTGCCCCTGGGGTGTGGTGATGAAGACGACCGGCCACTCCGGTTCCTCCGGGTCGACGCCCATCGTGGAGGGGTAGACGGCGGCGAGGTGGGCCACGAGATGGGCGCGTTCGCGATAGACGGCGTTCACGGCCTCCGGCGTATTCATCAGGCCGCCTCCGTCCGCACAGCCCACGTGCCGCCGGTCGTCCCCTCCGGCACGCGCCGCCGCCACAGCTCCGCAGCACGGCCGTTGAGCCGCACGCACAGATCCGCCGTGCCGTCCTCCCGGGCCAGCAGCACGTGAGCCATGTACTGCTGGTTCAGGACCGGCCGCTCCATGATGCTCTCCAGGTAGGCCGTGTCCTCGCCGGCCCACTCCTGGTCGTACGGCAGCACGTCCTCGGCATCCAGCCGGTACAACACCACATCGCCTACAGCAGCCATCAGTTCTCCTCGAACTCGAAGGTGAGGGCACACCTGCACTGAATGGATTGCGAGGCGGGGGCGGCCGGGTCGGCCGGCCACCGCGACTCGGTGAGCGGGAACCGCTTGTTCATCGGCACCGAACTACCCTGCGCGGCACGGTGTGTGGCCCGCGTCCGGTGGTCGTCGGTGCTGAGCCAGGTCTTACGCTTCGCGCCCGCGTCCAGAGCGGCCATGTGCGACGCCGCGCTGTACGCGCCGACGCTCTCCGTACGGGCGATCATGTCCGCGCGGTAGTCCGACAGGTTGTGGAACACGAGCTGAATCCGCCAACGCAGATCGGCGATCGAATCGCCCTGGGCCAGGCCGGCTTCCAAGATCTTGGTGCGGAGCACCTGCTCCGTCGTCCGGGTCACCTGCCCCGACAGCTCATCAAGCCTGTCCTTCAACGCGGCGACCACGGCCGGCTCGTCCAGGTCGAAGCTGCCGGTGATGCTCACGCCGCCGCGGCGCCACGCCCGCTCAACGAACGGGCGCAGGATCTCGCGGGTGCGGCGGCGCCAGTACGCGCCGTCGAAGATGTCCCGCAGCGAGATGCGAGCCTCCCACCCGTCCGGCCCGGTGGCCACGTCCAGGTCGGTCATCCGCGCCGCCGGCGTGCGGGTCGGGTCCGGCGGCGCCAGGGTCACGTCCGGCGCGAGGGCGCGCGCCTCGGCCTGCACGCTGGCCAGCCAGGTGGTGCTGCGTTGCGGCTTCTTCATCAGCCGGTCGAAGTCGCGCAGCACCCGCTCGCGCTGTTCCTTCGCCAGAGCCCGGACGGCTGCCCGGCCGACAGCCTCCAGCCGGTCGTACTCCTCGTTGATCTCCGCCAGCGACGGCGACGACGGGCCGTCGTCAGCACGCGTCAGCTCGGCCTTCGGCGCCGGCTGACGGCCGTCTACCTGCGTCGATGCCGCGCCGAGAATGCGAGTCAGCGCTGCCTCGACGGCGCGCTCGACGGCCGGGCCGACGTCCGTCGTCGGCAGCAGACGGGACCAGTCGGCGTCCCAGGACCGCGCCTCATCACCGCCGGCCGCGCCCTGCACCGGAGCGAACTGCGCGCGGTACGGGGTGAGGGTCATCCCGCCGATACCGTCCGGCAGCGGGTCCAGTCCCAGGGTGCCGCGCGCCTCGTCCACGGTGGTGATGTCGGCGTACATCGCGGCGCGCGCTCGGTTGGCCTTGGAGTCCTGCGCCTCCTGGAGCGCCTCGACGCCGCTGAGATCGAACTCCGCCTCCTCGCCGTCGCTCGGCAGGAGGATGCGGTCGATCTCCGACCCGATCAGTTCGAGCTTCGGCTTGATGGTCTGCGACCACAAGGCGGCCACCGCCGCCTGCTGGTTCTCGTACGTGCTGCCGCCGGTGAGGACGTCACGTCGCACACCGAAGGCCATGGCCACCTCGTCGGCGTTGGCCATCCGCGATTCGAGATAGTCCATCTCCTCCGCTGTCAGGCCGATCCGAGCGTACGAGACCGGCGTCCCGCCGCCGGGCGGGCTGGCCACGAGGAGATTCTTCCCAGCGTTGGCGGGGCCCTGCATGCTGCTGCGCCACGACGCCTTGGCCGCTGCGAACTGACTCTCACCCATCTCGCCCAGGTAGACGACGCCCGTCGGGGACGCTCCGTTGGCGTACGAGGAGCGTTGCCACTCGCGGGCGTAAGCATCCATGTCCACGGCGTGGCGTGCGGCCTTCCAGGGTGCGAGGCAGCCGAGCGGGTCGAACGGGTGCGGATACCTCAACCACAGCATTTCGCCCGGTAGGACCGGGACTTGGGTGCCGTCGGCGCGCCGGATCATGAAGCCAACCAGGTCGGCGGTCGTCGGCCGCTGCGCGAGGGGCTTGGACACGATGACGTCTACCTGGTCGAACACGGGGTGGGCTTCGGCCACGTCACCCATGCCGGTCTCGCCTCGGTCCAGCCAGACGAACGCCTGACCGGCCAACTCGCCCTGCTGGAGCAGGAGGCTCTTGAACACCCGGGCGCTCATCAGCGGGTTGGGTCGCTTGTTGAAGAGATGCGCGATGGGATGCCCGTCGATGACCTCGCCGTCCGGCCGGCGCACCACGAGCGGCACCGACGACCCGTTGTCAGCGATGGCCGCCACGCACCGGTACGCCACGGCCGAGTTGGCGTACCCGCGCGCTTCGGCGTCCAGGTCGAGCGTGAGCGACTGCTGCCCGCCGATCGACGCTACGGTGATCGGCCGCCGGTCCCGCAGTGTGTCCAGCCCGCCGGCACGCCGGCCCATCGCGGCGTCGAGCACGTCTCGGAATCGTCCCATTGCGTCTCCTATGCGACCGCGGCCAGGTTGCCGGCCGGTGCCAGCATGAGATCGGTGAGCGCCCACACGTACGCGTCGAGCCGGTCAGGGGATGCGTCCCCCGGCACCCACGTAGACAACTGCTCCTCCAGCTCCGGCAGGCTGCCGACGATGTGCGCACTGGCCTGCTCGGTGAGCGCGGCCACCGGCTCGGCTCGGGTGGCCTTCCCCCGGCTGGCGTGGACGGTGCGCACGTTGACGGTCGGGTCGATCTGCCGGATCGTCGTTGTGATCCATTCGCCCCCGTTGTTGACCTCGACCACGATGGCGTCTGCCTGGTGCTGGTGGTACGCGGCGATGGCGCGGCGCGCGGCTTCGATCGGGGGCATGCGGCCGGAGAGGTCATCGAGCGCGTATCCGTGCTGACGAGCGAAGCCGTTCCGGTCTGGGATGTGCTGCTGACCGAGGCCAGCCACGATGATGCCCATCTCGTCGGCCTCGGTGCCGCTGGTGGCGGCGGGGTCCATGGCGACGACGACGCGGGCGAGCGGCGGTGCGGCGCCCACGCGGGTGCGGTCGAACTTGTCCACGGACCACAGTGCGCCCTCGACGTCCGTGATCAGCTCGCCGTCCAGCTCCTGCCGCTCCAGCCGGGTGCCGGCGTACTGCTGGATCAACTTGCTCCGCATCAGCTCCGGCAGGTGCACCGCGTCCCGGGTCCGGCCGCGGGTGACGTGCACGTCGGTACGGGCGATCAGGTCGCGGATCTCCTTGCGGGGCTTCGGCGTGGTAGACGCGATGTAGTGCGGCCGGGGCCCGAGGCGCAGGCCCATCGCGGAGTGGGTGAGCGCGTCCCCCAGCCGACGCATGGCCGCCGCCTCCTCCAGCCACACCAAGCACCGGTTACCGCCGGAGCGTAGGCGCTCGATGTCGTCGGGCGAATGCGCTCCGAACAACTTGGCCTCGGCGCCGCTAGGCCACCTGACGTGGGTGCCGCCGACGGTCGTACGGACGACAACCCGCGGATCGTGCGCGCGCAGCCCGGACGGGCCGTTGACGGCGGACTCGACGGCGTCGCCCTGGGTGGGCGCGATGATGCTGAGCCGGTGGCCGCCCGGCACGCGCGGGTCGCAGGCCGGGCCGTTGACGTGCTCCACGACGTAGCGCGCGCACCCGTCGGTCTTGCCCGTGCCGCGCCCGCCGAGCTGGAGCCACATGCCGTGCGTCTCCACCTCGGCCGGCGGGATCTGCCACTCGTACGGCGTCCACGACTCCCAGCGGTCCTGCCACAGGCGGGCGGCCAGCCGGTCGCGCAGTGCGGTGAGCGCGGCCGGGGGCAGCCGGTCGAGCCGTGCGCGCAGGTCGGGGGTCAGGGTGGTCACTGCCGGGCCCGTTCGGCTATCTCGTCGGCGAGCGCTTCGACTTCGGCGGTGAGGGCGTCGGTGACCTTGGCGTCTACCTTCATCGGCGCGTCGAGGCCGAGGAGCCGGGCGTGCCGGTCGAGCGCCTTGATGACGACCTCGGCGGCGCGGGCGTCGCCGGCGACGGCCTTGGGCATGAGGCCGTCGAGGAGGGCGTCGAGGGTGGCGAGCTGCCGGCCGATCTCCTCGTCGCGGTGCTCGGCGGCGGTCTGGGCCCACTTGCGCATGCCGCGCTTCCACGCCTCGTGGACCGTCTTGACGTCGATGCCGAGTTCGGTGGCGATCTCGCGGAAGGTCAGGCGACCGCGCACGCGGAGGTCGATGACCTGTTGTTCGCGTGCGGTCGCTACGTCCGAGTTGAGCTTGGTGGGGCCTGGCATGCCGGTACCTCCCTGGTGGGGAGGGTACGGAGATCAGCCGCCGTCCGGGAGGGGGTACCACCTGGTGGGGACGTGGTGCGGCCCCGCGCGACGGGGGACGCGCGGGGCCACGGAGCTAGCGTACGAGGGTCAGCAGGCGTCGTACCGCCACTCGCCACCCTCGCGCACCCAGGGCTGGGACTTCTGGTCGAACAGCGGCAGACCCACGCCGTACGACACGCGGGCCATGTCGCCGCTGAGCTGGTCCACCTTGAACGTCTTCACGCTCTGCTTGCCGTACTGCTTGCTGGCGGTCTCCACCTGGGCGGTGTACGCGGCCTTGTCGATCTCGGCGGCGCAGCGCTTCGACAGCGCGTTGTAGCCGGCGGTCGCGTCCGGCTTGAAGAACGCGGCCGTGTAGGCGCGGACCGCCGCTTCGAGTTCGGCTCGGCCGTCGTCGGCGGCCGGCATGCTCGCGGTCTTGCCGGCGGTGGGCTTCGCCTTGTCGTCTCCGCCGTCGTCGGAGCAGCCGACGAGCGTGAGCAGCGCGGTGAGGGCTGCGGCGGTCAGGGCGGTGGTGCGGCGCATGGGTGTCCCCCAGGGGGTCGTCGGTTGGTGGTGTGGGGGGACGGGCAGCGTACCGGGCATGAGCGCGCCCCCGCCCGAGTCTTCGGGCGGGGGCTTTCGTGCTGCCCTCTACGGGCGCCACTTCTCCTGGTAGCCGGGCCGGGCAGAGTAGGCGAGCGCGAACCGGCGGAGCACCTGCTCCATCGCGGCTGCAAGGCCGCTCACGAAGGTCTCGTGGTAGTCGTGCACGCGCTCTGCGAGGCGCACCAGCTCCCGCTTGGCGTCGATCTCGCGCAGCACCCGCTCCGGACCCCACACCGACCGGCGCCACTCTGGAGGCTGCACCGTATCCTCCACCCACTCGCCGCCGATCCACCGTCGGGTGGTCGTGGTCCGTCGTAGGGCATCTCGGGCTTCGACCTCATCCTCCTCCAACTGCACGAGGAGCCACTGCGTCAAGTCGTCCATCCTGCACCTCTGCCTTCTCGGGACGGGGGCGGGCACCATCAGTCCTGCGGCGGTCTCTTCGCCGCCTGCTCCGCCTCCTCGGCGAGGTGGAGCAGGCCGGTGACCTCCGCGACTGACACGTCCATGTCGGCCTGCACGTGCTTCGTGAGGGCGTTGGCGGTGGCGGAGCCGTGGTGCTCGGCGACCCACCGGACGCTTGTGGCCAGCGCGTGCGCGAGGCGTGCGACGGAGGTGGCTTGGTTCATCTGGACGAAGTCGTCGCGAGTGAAGTACAGCTTCGCCCGCCGCACGTTCCCATCGTGGACATCCTCCCAGGCTTCGGCCAGTTTCTCCCACGTCTCGTCGTCCATATCGATCCTTCTCGTCCTGGGTGGCTGAGTGGCCGGGTCATCCTCTCGTGTCAGTGGCCGCAGTGGGGCCGGGTCCACCAGCCGCAGCGGGCGCAGTACTCCATGTTGGTCACCCCCTCTCGACCGCGTGCCGCTGGCCGGCGCCCCGATGGAGGACGGCGCCGCACTGACCGATGGGCCGTACACGCAACCCCTTCTCCGCTTCGGTCGGCGCGCCGTTGTTGCTGTTGTTGTTGTTGGCCTGACCTGCACTAACAACGGCCGCCAGGGCGGTGTCCTTGACTCCGGTTGAGGCGCCCGCGCCCCGCATCCGGACCGTCTCAACCGCCACCCCGTGCGCGCGCAGTGAGGCCCGTACGCGCGCGGGGGTCGCGTCCAGGTGGGCGGCGAGAGCGGCCAGATGGGCATGAGGAGTGCCGACCCGGGAGAGAGCGGCGGCGAGGTCGGCCAGGGAGATCGGCGCGTCCGGGTCGGCGGCCTCCTCCCCCTCCTCGGTCCCCTCTTCCTTCTCCTGCGGCTTCCAGTCGGGGTGCCCGACGCGCCACGCAGCGACGAGCCACGCGCCGGCCGCCACCCACATCAGGACCGGGCGGGCGCGCACCAGGCGCAGCGCGGCGTAGCCGGCGCTGGCCAGGATGGTGGCGCGGATGGCTGGCCCGAGCGCGGCTCGCCAGCCGGTCAGGTCCGTGCGGCGGGCGCGGCGGCACCAGGTGCTTGCGCGGGTCGCGAGGTGTGTGGCAAGCCGGGTGCTGCCGGTGGTCAGCCGGTCGGCGGCGCCGGTCACGCCGGGCCATGCGAGCCGCTTCACAGGAAGCTCCCCGTGCTGCTCAGCGCGCCCTTCAGTTCCGTGCCGGCCCAGTTCACGGTGTCCGGCCACCACGTCAGCGTGGCGGCCACACCTGGCAGGAAGCCCAGGACGGCGAAGCTGGCGAAGCCCCCTGCAATCCGCCACCGGTCCTTCTTGTTGGCCGCGCGGAACAGGATGATCAGGGCGAGGAAGAGCAGGAAGACGACCACGCCGCCCTCGTCGGTGAGGACGCCCATCCGGCCGGTCGGCAGGCTGCTCTGTCCGGTGCCGACGGTCTTGGCGACGCCCTTGTCGCCGCCGGCTGTCGCGACGCCAGCGAGGCCGGCGGCACCCCAGCCCAGGGCGCCGCCGACGCAGATGGTGGCGAGGCTGCCTACGGCCGCACCTGACCCGTAGGGCAGCAGCGCCTTGGGATCGCGCCCACCCTTCAACCAGGGCCGGAGGTTGGCCCACACGATGGCGATGGCGACGGCGGCGCCGGCGAGGCTAAGGCCGACGGAGGTGGCGTTCACGAGCGGACTCCTGTGACGAAGGTGACGAGGTCGTACCAGCCGAGGGCACCGGTGCCGCCGATGAGGGTGACGACGAGGAGGCACCGGGCCCACCAGGTCTGGCGGCGGTGGTCGATGAGGACGGCGAGGCCAGTCGCGGCGCCGGCCATGAGGTAGGCGGTGCCGAGGTCGCCGGGCGAGCCGTCGGCACGGAGGTCGTTGAGGCAGGCCGCCCACGCGGTGGTGAGGCTGTAGTGCTCGTAGGCAGGGGATGGCAGGAGCGCCAGGGTGATGCCGATGAGGGACTGGCGGGGGCGGAGCCAGCGCCACAGCCAGGCCCAGTTCCGGCGCGGGGGCTCCGGCTCGGGAGCGGGCGGGAGCAGGTCGACGGTGACGTGGATGTGCAGCGGCCCGGCGGCGGGTGGTTCGGGCCAGGGCCACGGCCGGCCGGTGGTCGGCGGAACCGGCGGCGGGGGCGGCGGCGTGGCGGGCGCGCGCCAGGGCGGCACGGCGCCGGGCTCCGGCGGGCCGGGTGGTAGCGGGGACGGGCCGAGGGGCCACTCCCCGGCCGGGATGACACGGGTGGGCTGGATCGGGTCAGGCATCAGGGGTCCTTCAGCGGAGGGCGGCGACGAGCGCGATCAGCGTCAGCAGGACAGCGACCACGCCGGCGACGCGGGTGGCGGCCCGGTCGCGGCGGTGGTACGCGGCGGCGGCGAGGGCGACGACGCCCAGGGCCGCGCCGGCGAGGTAGACGAGCAGCAGGGCGAGCGCGAGGGCGATGGCCATCACGCGGTCCGCAACGCCGGCGGGTACGCGGCGAGCGCCGGCTCGTGCCGTTCGACCTCGGCGCGGAGGGCGCCGCGGATGGTGCTGTCGGCGACGCGGCCGTGTCCGGCGGCGACCAGGGCGGCGCGCATGGCGCCGGTGCTGGGCCTGGTGCCGGTGTCGTACAGGGCGCGGATGGCGGTGCAGCGGGGGTCGCTGTAGGCGATCGGTGTGGGGGCCGGCGGCGCGGCCGACGGGGTGGTGACGGGTGTCGGCGGGGTCGTCGGCGGCATCGGCCCGGGGGGCGTCAGCGGCGCGCTGACGGGCGTCGGCCGGCTGACGGGTGACGCAACGACGCTGGTCGACGGGGCGACGACGGCCGGCTCCTCGGCCTGGGCGAACCAGATGTGGAGCTGCCTCATCAACGCGCCGAACGCGAGGAGGGCGGCGACCGGCGGGACCGCGGCGACGACGTACTCCAGGGCGGGCGCCCCCGGGCCGACGCCAGCGACGTTGAGGCCGATGCTGCCGAGCGCGCCGACCGCGGTCAGGGCGATGGCCCAGGGGTCCACGGTGCGCAGGTACGAGGCGCGGAGGATCAGCAGCTCGCCGGCGAGGTAGAAGAGGTCGAGCACGGCGGGCCATGCCCAGGCGCGGCGGCTGTCGGCGGCGAGGCCGTGTGCCGCGGCGACATCATGCAGGTGGTGGTAACTGAGCCAGAAGGCGATGCCCGTGATGGTGGTGATGATGAGGGCGGCGCCGATGGCGAGGCCGAGGCCGGCGGTGCGGTGTGGGTCGCGCATCACATGCCGCCCTGCGTGTTGCCGCGGAGGTCGAGGGTGCGGCGGTCGCGCCGGCGCATGGACTCGCCGGACTCGGCGACGGCCGCGGCGGAGGCGGCGTCGATGGCACGGCACCGGTCGCAGTGGTCGAGGTGGTCCTGCCAGGCGGCGGTGGTGAGGCTCTGGCCGGGGGCGGGGGCGGGTACGCTGCGGTCAGCCATGGGAGGTCTCGTCTCCTGTGGTCAGAGCCTCGGCCGGGATGCCAGTCCCTGCCGGGGCTCGTTCAGTTGTGGGGCGTCGTCAGTCCGTCACGACGGGCCAAGGGGTACCCCTTGGCTCCAGAGGGTACCCCTTGGTTGACCCGTTGTGCAGACCTACTCTCCGGCCGGGAGGCGGTGAGTCATGGCGGGTGAGGTCGAGCGGGTGCGTGCGGCGCTGCGGGCGTTGGAGGCGATCCCTGATGCGATGGATCGGGCGGCGGCGTGTGCTGAGGTGCTGCGGGAGTGGCCGGAGCTGCATCGGCTGGTGGCTGACGTGCGTCAGCAGGCGGTGATCACGGCCAAGGAGCAGGGGCACACGTACCGGGCGATCGGTGCGCGGATGGGTGTGTCCGGTGAGGCGGCTGGCCAGGTGGCAGCTGGGCGCGGCCGGGCTGCTCCTGTACGCGCCGACGCCCCGTCGCCGGAGGGGTGACGGGGCGTCGGACGGGTGTCGGCTAGCGGGCAGGCCCTGCGATGCGTACAGCCCAGAAGCGGCGCACCGCGCGCTCGAAGTCGTCGAGCAGCTCCTGCTTCGTGCCGCTGTTCGGCCCCTCGTGGGTCAGGACCGCGCGGCGGGCGCGCGCCACTGCGGTCTCAGCGGCGTCGAAGGCACGGTCGAAGTCGGGATCGGTGAGCCTGGCGAACCGCTCCTGGGCAGGGCGTTCGTATTCCACGGTGTCCTCCTCGGTGGTGTCGTCTCCACCGTGGCAGTGCCTCGGCGGCGGTGCGCGGAAAAATTTCCGCTGCGGAAAAATTTCCAGTCACCCGCTGGCCGGTGGGTCGAGCGCGGCGCGGATGCGGGCGACGGCGGCGTGCACGTCGGCGTCGTCGGTCTCGGTCTCGATGGCGTCGCACTCGACGCGCACGCGGTCGATGGTGGCTTGGAGTGCCTGGATCTGGGGGCGGTAGTGGCTGCCGGCGCCGACTTGGGCGCGGGCGTGGGGTCGTCCGGGCATGTCAGGTCTCCTTCGTGGTCGGGTTGTCGAGGGCATCCACCAGTTCGCACCACAGGCCGGCGAGGTGTGCGTGGAACGCGAGGCCGGCGTAGGACATGGCGTCGCGTAGGCGGCGTTCGGCGGCGCGGGCGTGGTCGAGTGTGGCTCGGGCTTGGTCTCGCTCGGCGCGGACGCGGGCCAGCTCGGTGTCGGCCGCGATGGCGGAGGCGTACCGCTCGCGCAACCCGTCGGCTGGCCCGTCGTCGCCTGTCGTCGGCGCGTCGTCGGTGGGCGTCGTCAGGGCGTCGGCGGCCCGTCTGACGTGCGTCGTCAGCAGGTCGACGTGTCGGGTGAGGGCGTCGAGTTGGGCGGCGATCTGGCCAGCGGGGTCAGTGGTCACGGTCGGCCTCCGGGGCGTGGTTGACGGCGCCCAGGTGTTCCTGGCACTGGCACCCGTCTACGGGCCCCCAGGACGGGCAGACGCTCACGGCTTCGGCGTTGTGCTCGCACGGGTCGAGCCAGCAGGGGCCTGAGCAGCCGCACTTGTCGTTGTTGTGCCAGCGGGGTGCGGGCTGGCGGCAGAGGTCGCAGACGAGGTACGGATTCGCGAACGCGACGTAGACGTGAGTCCGGGTTCGGGTGTGGACCATGGCGGGTCTCCGGTGGTTGGGGCCCGGCCGCGCGCGGCGGCCGGGCAGGCGGGTCAGGTGGGGCGGGGAGCACCGCAGTGCAGGCACCGCTGGTCGGTGAGCCCGGAGACGCCGCGGAAGGGGCAGCCGCGGTGCGTCCAGAAGACGCCGGCACGCTTTCCGATGCGGAAGAGAGCGGTTTGGTCTGCTCTGCTGCGTGCGCTCCCGAGCAGTCGAGTCATGATCAGGTCGATCTGAGCGGGGGTGGGTTCGGGCATCGGGGTGGCGGCCATCAGGGGGTCTCCTCGCAGTCGTGGTCGGTGGGCTGGCCGTCCGCGCCGTGGAGCACGAGGCCGTCGTCGGGGTCGTACCAGCCGTCGCCCGTCGCGCCGCATGCACCGCACTCCCATCGGCCGGCCAGGCTGATGCCGGTGTAGCCCCTGCTGCTGCTCATGTGTCTCCTCGTTGATGGTGGGTGGGTGGTGGTTATGCGGCGGCCTGTGTGGGCGCCTGACGGGCCACCACCGGCACGGACGCGCCCTGTGCCTTGGGCGGGGCAGCGAGACGCCTGGCGGCCTGCCGCGCCCGCCGGTACACCCGCTCCGCCTCCCGGCACCGCGCGCACGGCGGGAGGCCCAACCGCTGCTCCAACCGCAGGCCCTTGAGCGTGCCGCCCGCCGCGTGCTCCACCTCCAGCGCCGCCGTCCACCGGGCCCGGCGCCGGTCGGACTCGGCCTCCCAGCACAGCGCGCAGTGCTCGCGGGCGGCGCAGTGCCGCCGGTAGGCGCGCTCGGTACCACAGGGGGCGCGGCGGGCCCGGGTGGCGGGTGAGGGCTGGAGGAGGCGGGCCCGGTCCCGCCGGGTGAGGCCGCCCCAGGTGCCGGTGAGGTCGGGGTCGGTGAGGGCGTAGGCGCGGCAGGCGGTGAGGAGGGGGCAGCCGGCGCAGATGGCACGGGCGTCGGCTTGGTCGGTGGGGTCGACGGAGTGCCAGAGGTCGGGGTCGTGGTGGGGGGTGGCGCAGGCGGCACGGCGGTCGAGGAAGCCGGGCAGGGTCAGGGTGGGCTCGGTGGTCATCGGGGGGCCTCCTCGGGGTGGTTGGCGGTGTGGGCGTTGGGGGTGCGGGTTGTGGCTCTTATGTCCGGCGGCGGCGAGTCCGGGGTTCCTCGTTGGCCTGGCCAGGCGTTGGGCAGGTCACTGGGGCACCCTCGTCCACTGGAAGGCCGCGTGTTGGGCCGCGGTGAGTTCCTGGATGTGCAGCGCCAGCCGGCCGCCCTTGATGACGGGGCCGATGCGCATGTCGGGTCCGATGACGCGGGTGTGGTCGTCGTCCTCCAGCACGCCCGCGTCGACCAGCCCGTCCACCGCGGCCTTGAAGGAGGGGTAGAGGTTGGCCGGGTCGAGCCGGCGCCGCGTGGCCGGGTGGATGATGGCGAGGATGTAGGCGTGGCTCATCACCGGGGCGGGCGAAGCCGCGGCCAGCGCGGCGCGGAGCCCATCGTGTTCGGAGCAGGCGGCCATGGCCGCGCCGCGGATGGTCGCGGTGACCTCGGCGCGGACACGGTGGTGTACGCGCTGGTTCGCGTTGAGCAGCTTCATCCCCACTGGCAGGGCCAGCGTGTAGCTGCGGAGTCTGGGCGGTGCCGTGGTCATTGGGTGCCCTCCTTCGGGCAGTGGTGGTCGCGGAGTACGGGGTGGCGCGCGGGCCCCGCGGTGATGTGGGTGGTGCCGCGCCAGGTGATGCGCTGGGTGCCGAGCGCCCCGATGACCAGGTGCCAGGTGAGCCGGCCCTCCAGCAGGGCCTGGACCTCTTCGAGCGGAGTCAAAGCCTCGGGGTCAAGGGCGACGTCGAGGGCCGCCACCCGCCCCGGGCGCGCAGTGAGCACGGGGGCGCCGCAGCGTTGGCACGTGGTGGGGACCGCGTGGTCGGCGGTGGCGGCGATCTTCGCGGCTATGCCTGGGTGGAGGTAGCGCTCAGCCATGGGGGCCGCCGACGCTCACGATGCGTAGAGGTGTCCTGGGGGGCCGATGCGCCCGCGGGGACTTGCGGGGACTAGTTCGGGTCGATCCGCCGCTATACGTGAAACACGTCTTGGTATGCACTCCCCACGTAAAGACCCTGAAATAGTCCCCGCAAGTACCCGCAAGTACCCGCAGCACTTCACTGACCAGCATCTTTGCAAGATCAAATGTGCGGGGACTAGCAGTCGCCACCCCGTTTTCTAGTCCCGCATTCGCCCAGCTAGTCCCCGCAGGGACGAAGAAGGGGCAACCGTTGCGCCCTGGGGCGGCCCCGAGAAGGAGTGAGGCGCCCCTCCCATCCCCGCTAGTCCCCGCATTTGCGGGGACTGCGGGGACTAGAAATTCGTAGTCCCCGCAGTCCGCGCCCTCACCGAGAGCGACCATCCAGGCCATGTCAGGCCCCGCTCTCGTCGGCGCCTTCAGCGGCTTGCGGGTCGCGCTTCACGTGGTAGAACCACGTCTTCGTGTGCGCGTCCTGAGTGCCTCGCAGCACGAGGTCGCCGAAGTACCGGCCGCGCCGACTGGCGAGCATCATGCCCAGTCCCTTCGGGGTGGGCAGGACTCCGTTGGCACGGGTAACGAACGTGCCGTTCCACGGGTCGGGGAGCCCGAACCCAGGTGTCGCTTGAACGCTGTTGAGAAGGCCGGACGCGGTCTGCGGTGTGCTTCCGTACCGCTCGTGCCAGGTCGAGAGGAACCCCGCCCAGGCCGCGGCCTCCTCGTCCTGCTGCTCCAGTTGTGCGGCGTTGCCCAGGAAGCCCTCGATGCGGTGGTAGGCGAGGAACCCGCCCAACCCGCGCGCCCATCGACGGAACGACCGCATCGCGTACTCGCCACGCGGCGCGCCACCGACGATCCACGCGCGCGCCAAAAGGAGCAGGCTGTGCAAGAGCCGGGCTCGGTTGCGCGAGTCCTCAAGCCATTCGCCGAGGTCGGGGATACGGAAGCCGGTGCGCAGGTCGGGGCGGGCGCACTTCGGATCGAGCTGAACCAGGACGGTGCGTTGCGCGAGGTCTCCGCCGAAGCGAATGTTGTTCCCGGTGACGAGCCACAGCCGGTCGTTGGTCAGGCGCGCTTGCTCGCTGCGGCCGAGCACGCGGTCGTCCCAGGCGGGGCTGGTGAGGAGTTTCGCCAGCGTGGGGGCTTCGACGCTGTCTTGGTCACCGACGTTGTCGAAGGTGACCACGGCGCTGGTCCCCATCAGCGCCGCTGTGATGGCCTTGCGAAGCTCATCGTCATCGCTGACCCAGGGGCGGACGACTGCGCCGTACAGGGTGCCGATGACGTCCGCGAGGAGGGTCTTACCGGAGCCTCGGTCGGATGCGCTGATCGCCCCAAGGGGAATGAGGCCCCCCACGTAGGGCCGGAGGATCGGAGAGACGAGAAGCGCGATGAAGTTCGCGCGGTCGGAGTTCGTCGCCCACGGGAAGTCGCCGAGCACGTGCCGGAGCACGAACTCCAGCGCGGTGTCGACCTCCTCGCTCGTCGGCGTGGTCGGGACCGTGGGGAGCTCGGTATGTGGCGCGTAGTAGAAGGCGGTCGGCGCGTCGTACCCCGGAGTTTGCAAGACGGTTCCGTCCGGGCGCAGGACAGGTGCGCCGACGAGGTTCACGAGCGGGCGCACCCCTGGCCAGTTGGTCTCGGTGAGGACCGCCTTGCAGATGGATACGGCCGGGCTGGATGGCACTTCGGTGGGGGGCTCGTCCTTCTTGCCTGCCTTGACGCGGTAGACCGCTGCGTGTCGCGCGAGGAGTCGGCGGAGACTGTCCGGCCCCACGCCCTGGATCGCGGTCTTCAGCATGTGCTGCTGCTCGGTGAGCACGTCGCCGCTGACCTCGGCGACCTGGACCAGTTCTCCGTTACGGACGTAGGAGTCGGGGATGGCGCCGCTGCAAATCGCCGCAGTGATGTTGATGATCGCTTCCGGCTCGTACGAGATGTCGATGCCAGACACAGGCGCGGGAAGGCGGTGGGGCTCAGGAGCGAGGGCAGCAGTCCCGTCCATGGCCGGTTGAGGGCTGGGCACCGCAGCTAGGTGTCGTACCGGCTGAGGCCGCTCCCCGTACCCCCGCCGACGCAGTTCGCGGGCCGCGCCTGAGTGGTCGCCACCGTGGACGAGCAGCGCGTAGGCGCCGAACTTGGTGTACGGGGTCTCCGCGTCGAACTCGGTGCTCGTGGTGAACACGTACAGCCGGCTGCGGTCGGCCGCCCGCCCGGTGGTCGCCGATATTCCTGGCGTCTCCTTGCCGGGGCGGCGCCAGTAGGTGGTGCCGCCGATGGTGCGCAGCGCGGTCCATCCGTGTGGGGTGAGGATCTCCGCCCAGGTGGTGCGCGCCTCGAAGTCGTCCCCCGGGGTGAGGCCCCCGATGGCTCCGGCGGGGCCATCGTTGGAGAAGAGGAAGGACGTGGCCTCGTCCATGGCTGGCGGCTGTGCAGCGGGTGCCAGGGGCTCGGCCATGGGCACCTGGTCGACCATGCGGCACAGCAGGTGCAGGGCGCGGTGCTCGTCCGCGGTGATGGTGGGGCAGGTCTCCGGGCCGCCAGAGATGATCTGGTACGGGCGGCCGCTCGCGTGGACTGGTCCACTGCTCGGCGCGGTGACGACGAAGCCGCCCTCGCCACGGGTCTCGATCAGTCCCCGGGTGATGACCTTGCCCGGGTGCTTGGTCAGCAGTTCGCGCTCAATCTGGGTGAGTTCGTCCTCGCGGGCCGGGCGTGAGGCCAGCTTCGTGTTCCCGGGGACAGCGCCGTCGCTGACGCGGTAGTGGAAGTGCAGGCCGCCACCGGGCGACCGCTCCAGCCACCCTGTGGCAATGCGCATCCACAGCTCGGCCAGCCCGGAGGCGTTGGCGATGTCCGCGAGCTGCTCGAGCACACCCTCGTCAACGGCGCGCCCCTCAAGCTCCAGCATCTCCAGGCCACCGCTGGCCGAGCCAGTGATGACACCGAGGCCAGGGTGTCCCTCGGCGAACCAGCGGCGCAGCGTCGCCTCGTCGGCACGGGCCTGCTGGTAGTGCCGCCACGTGCCGCGGGGCCGCTTGCTTCCGTCCGCGTGGACGGAGATGACCGAGCACCCGGCCGCGTGCAGTGCGAGCGCTGCGGCCAGCGTGTCCGGTGGCGGCATGGTGCTCAAGGGGCTCTCCTCGCGTCGTACGGGGTGGTGCAGTTGGGGAAGTGCCCGCCCGCGGGGTTGCACCGCGAGCCTCGGCGTGGCTACCGATCGGGCTGGCCGACCCGTGGCCGCGGAGTCGAGTCACGCGGCCACGGGGGCGGCTGAGGGGATCAGAACGGAGGCGGGGTGGTCGAGCCGCCCGCGGCCTGCTGCGCCTGCTGCTGGGCCAGCAGCGCCGCCGTGGCCGGGTTCTGGGCTGCCGCGGCGAGCTGCTCCGCGGTGAGTCCGCCGATGGCGCCGCCAGGCTGCTGTGCGGTGGCGCCAGGGTCGGGCGTGTTCAGCTCGTTCTGTGCCGCGGGGACGTACACCGCGTCGTAGTTCTTGGGCGCGTTGAAGCGGGGGTTGGTCTTCTGCCCGTCGCGGGCGTAGGTGACGGTGAGGGTGCCGCCGATCTCCAGCCCGCGGGCCCCGGAGGCGCGGACGGCCGCAGCCACCGCGTTCTTCATCTGCCCCTTGACGTACAGCCGCCGGGCCCCGTCGTCCTCCGGGTTGAGCGGGTCACGCTCGCTGGTGGCCAGGGTGACGACGAGCTGCATCTGCGGCTTCCCGTCGTCCCAGAACTTCAGCTCGCCGGTGGTGAAGTCGCGCTGCTGCTCGACGGTGGGCCGCTCGGCGATCCGCCCGGAGACGGTGGTGCCCAGGGTGGGGAACTTGGCGCTGGTGACGCCGCCGCCCATGAGGAAGTCGTCGGCGGAGGGGGTGGTCTGCTGCGTGGGAACGGTCATGAGGTGGGTCTCCTTATGCGATGAGTGCTTCGAGCTGGGTGCTCTGGGCTTCGGTGTTGGCCCCCGGGCATCCGACGGACAGGTCGGTGCTACCGGGGCGTAGCCATGGGCAGAAGCGGCAGTTGGGCCGCTCGGCCATGGGGATCTGGTGCCAGCGCTCGGGGTGCGCCTCGGGGTCGAGGTCGAGCACTCGCTGGCGGATGCGGTCGAGCCGGGCCAGCGCGGCCTCGGCGACGCTGCGGTCGTACGGCTCGGACCACACGTGCACCTTGAGCTCGTGGTGCCGCGCGATGAACACGACCACTACGCGGTCGGGTGCCTGGCCAGCGTTTTCCTGACCGAGTCCGTACAGGTGGGCCTGCACGCGGTACTTCTCGCCCGGGCCTTGCCGGCGGTAGCGGTCGTGCGAGCTGCTGCCGACGAGCTTCCAGTCGTAGTTGAGCCTGGCCAGCCGGTCGTACAGGTCGGCGCTGCCGCGCAGCGAGGACTCCTCGGTGTAGCCCTCGCGGACGGTGACCTTCTCCTCGATGGCGTAGCGCAGCACCCCGCCACCGATGTCGACCTGGCGCGCGGCGAACTTCTCGGCCATCCACATGTGGAACCCGGTGCCGATGATCGCGGCGATCGGGTCGAGCCGGTCGTTGGTTCGTGGCCAGGCGAGCATGCGGTAACTGAGCTGCCGCTCGCACGGTTCCCCGACGTCGGAGGGCCCGATGGCGACTTGCCGGCTGCGGTCGCTGGCAGCGTCAGAGGCGATGATGAACTCGCCGATGCGCTCAGCAAGCCGCTCGCCGAATTCGTCGCTCCCGGTGGCGATCACGCGGCACCTCCCGGGTGAGCGGAGATCACCGCGCGGATCGCCTTGACCGAAGGCGCGTCCCCGCCGGCGGGCTCATCCGGGGTCACGGCGTGGCCGCGACCGAAGAGCCGCACGCGGCCCGGCGGGCAACCGCGGGAGTGCCAGGTGACCTTGTACGTCCACCGGTCGCCGCGAGCGTCGGGCCGCTCACTCTCCCGAAGCAAGCGGCCGACCTGCACGGTGACGAAGGGCTCACGGGTGTACCCGGGCGGAGTCCACTGCACCAGGGCCAGCCAGCCATGCCCACGTGCGTGGTCCACCAGGCCCGCGGCGATGGAGGGCAGTGCGTACCCGACAGGAGGGGTAGCGAGGATCTCTCGCACCCTCCCCGTGATGGCAGCCAACTCTTCCCGCGCGGTGGACGCCAGCGCGCCCGCGGCACGTGCGGCAGCTCTAAGCTCGCCCTCTCGGTTGAGCAGTTGGCGATACTCGCGGGCCAGCGCCGCCTGACCTGTCACCGGGGCGCTGGTGGCCCCGGCCTGCACGGTCGTCGTCATGCGGTATCACCGCCCGTCGGCGTGCCCCGGTGGGCCAGGAAGAGGCGCACCGCACCCCGATCGATCTTGCTGGCCATCGTCGCGACGGCGTGCGCCTCACGGTCGCGGCTGCCGACGGAGCCGTACTCGCGGGACTTCTTCGTCAGCCACTGCACGACCGCGGCCTTGGCCTCGGCGAGCGCGGCGGCGCGCACGGCCGCGTCGTGCCGGTCGAGCAGGGCCTCCGGCGTCTCGTCGCCGATGGTCGTCGCCTCGGAGGCGTGGAGGCCGGCGAGGATGTCGGCCCTGGCCGGCCCGTCGGTGCTCGCCGGCGGCAGGGGTGCGTCCTGGTAGGTGCTCACGCGGCACCCCCGGCCTGGCTGTCGCGGCACTGCGGGCACAGGTCCCGGCTGCCGGTCTGCCAGCCCTCGGCGCGCGCCTCTCGGCGGACGGCGGCCAGGCTGGGGGTGTCCGGGTCGCCGCCGTACTCGGCGTCGCACACCTCGCCGTCGGCGGGCTGGCCGTCGCAGGTGATGATGCGGATCGTCAGGGCGCTCACGCGGCACCGCCCGTCTCGGCGGCAGCCGCAACCGCGTCCGCGTTCAGCAGCGCCACCATGTACGCGGCCAGCCAGGCCGACCCGGTCTCGATGTGCGGGTCGGGGCAGCAGTCGTAGACACCATCCGGGTCGGGCGCGGGCCCGCCGGGAGCGTCCGTGATCACGGCGTGCTGGTCGTCTACCCCCTCGGCGGTGCACACGGGGGCGATACCGGTCGGCCCCTCGCTGTCGGTGTAGATCACACGCCAGCGCGTGTCGATCCCGTCCGGCAGGATGCGGCCGGCAGCCTCACGGGCGGCGGCCAGGTCTCGGGCGCTCACGCGGCGCTCCTCTCGGTGGTCGCGGTCGGCGCGGCGGGGCGCCGGGTGGTGGTGGGGTGGCCGTCCTCGGCCAGGGCTCGGGTCCGGCTGTCGGCGGTGAGGTCCCAGCGGATGCAGTCGCTGGTGTGGCCGCAGGCGTCGCAACACGAGCCGCAGTCGCAGTCGGGCATCACTCGTCACCGCCCGCCGGCTCGTCGGGGCCGTGGTCGTCGTCGGCGAACCTGCAGCGCGTCGAGCAGTAGACGCGCCGGCCGGCCGGGATCTGCGCGTCGCACTCGGCGCACGTCGGGGCGGCCTGGGCCGTGGCGGCGGCGAGCGCGAGCGTCGCGTGAACCTGCGCCGCTGCGATCAGCCGGTCCGCCTCCGGGTTCTCCCCCTCATACGTCGTCTGGTCGCTCGACGCCGCGTTGGAGAGGAGGTTCTCCGCCTCGCGGAAGTGCTCAGGTCCGGTCATCGGGGGCTCCCAGGGATGTCGTGGCGGCAGTCGGCGCGGAGAGCGGAAGCGCGGGCGCGGGAGGCGGCGACCGGGTCCGTCACCGGCCGGGGCCGGCGCTCGGCCCGGACGCTGACGGCCCAGCACACGGCCAGCCAGCCACCGAGCAGCAGCGAGATCAGCGCGAGGAACGTCACGACGCACCCCCGTCCGCGAGCCGGATCGGCTCCCAGATCGCGGCGATCGTCGTCGCCCGGTCAGCCAGCCACGCGCGAACGGCCGGCTCGTCGGCCTCCGTCACCACGCAGACCGTGGACCGCAGGATCGCCTTGCGCTGGAGCACCCAGAAGATCTGGAGTCGGTCGGCAGGGACCTCTTCCTCGTAGGGCGTGTAGTCGTCGGGGTCGGCGCGCTGCCAGTCCCAGCGGAACACCAGGTTGAGGTCGGGGTCGTTGCTCCCCCACTCCTCGTAGAACTCCGTCCACGATTCGTACTCGGTGTGCACCTCGTGCCAGCGGATGCCGGGGACGAAGTAGTTGCCCTCGGTGCAGTAGTAGGGGTGGTCGATCTCCCACAGGTGCGGCTCGGTCACGACGCGCCCCCCGGCGTCCACCCCGGGTAGTCCGCGTCCGTGGACACCGCGACCTCCGGGTGCAGCACCAAGTGCAGCGAGCAGGACAGCGCCGCGACCTGCCCGTCGGAGGCCAGCGCGGCCTCGCGAGCGATGGCGTCCCGCAGCACCTGCGGGTCAGCCGGCGGCGGCGAAGTGCGCGCCTCCAGGTCGGCCAACTTCACGTCCAGGTCGGCGATGTCGGTCCGGCGCGGGGCCGGCGTCGGTACGGTGGCCATCACCGCTCACCCGCCTCGGTGCGCTCGGTCAACGCGTACTCGACCGGCGCGTCCGCCACCTGACTCGCCCAGGCGCGGACCACCACGCCCTGCACCACGCCCTCGGCCTCCGTCTTCCACCAGCCGTCAGCCTGCGGCGTCACCACCGGGCTGACGCTCAGCCACTCGGCCAGCAGCAGCACGTCGGCGGCGGTCGTGCAGTGAGCCGACAGGCGGTACTCGCCGTGCTCCAGCGGCCCGAACCTGTACGTGCTGGTCTCGATCGAAGACGGCAGGGCAGGGGCGTACGCGGTCAGGTGCTCGGCCGCCGCCAGGGCGTGCATCAAGCTGTCGCGCAGGGCCGCAGACGGCCGGGTCGGCAACGGCGGCAGGGAGGACGGGCGTTCGGTAGGCTGAGCGCTCATGGCTCTACCTCTTTCTCTTGTGTGAGGTGGGGTCGGGGTCGTCCCAGGCCGGGCAGTCGGGGGCGGCCCCTTCTTCGTGGGTCAGGCGGCCGGACGGCGGCCGGCGGCGCGCAGTTCGCGCAGCTCGGCCTCGATCCGCTTCTGCTTCGCCTCGGCCCGCTGCTTGCTCTTCGCCCGTCGGGCTCGGACTCCCTCGATGGCCAGGGCCGAGAAGTACGCCGACCGAAGCGAGGCAGCGATCTGCTGGATTTGCTCGTCCGTGGCGGTCGGGTGCTCGCGCCGGGCCTGGTCGAGGAAGCGCGTGTGGTGCGAGGCGCGGCGAGCGGCCTCAGTCCGGGCCCGCCGGTCGGGCGTCTTCGACCAGCTCACATGCGCCGCGAGTCGTGCTTTCAGGGACTTCTCGCTGGGGGTGTCCATGATCTGGATGGTCCTTTCGAGGAGTGTCCACGTCCGTGGACGTGGACAGTGGCTCAAAAAAGAGAGCGCCCTGATGGACGCCGAGCGCGGCGCTTATGCGTTGCGCCCTGTCGGCGTCCGCCGTGGCGCGGCGGCGGGACAGGAGGGCGTGCACGAGGCTCTTAGAGACGCCCGCCTCTGCCGCCAGGCCCCGGACGCTAAGCGATCTGCCGCCTGGTGCGTAGCGCATCAACAGGCGGAGCAGTCGTTCGTCGGTCAGGGTGAGGCGGTGAGGCATGCGGCTGCTCCTTGGTGCTGTCCACGATCGTGGACATGCACTACTTAAGCACATCGCTCAAGCGGTGTCCACGTTCATGGACGCTCTCCGTGGCGCCATTTTTCAGCCGCTGCGCCCCCCGGTATCACGCGGGCGCCCACGATCGTGGACAATACTTGCGACAACAGGAATGGTTGTGTCCTCTGACCAGGGACTTTCTCCTGCGGCGCCCTGCGCTGGTGTGGACACCTAGCGGAGAGGCAGACGATGCCGGAGCAGCAAGACGCCCTAACGGAGCTGGTGCAAGCGCACGTCGGGCGCGGACCCGGGCGCCGGTGGAGCATTCGCGAGTTCGCCGAGCGCGCCATCGACCCGGAGACCGGGTGGTCCCCCTCGAAGAGCCTGATCGGGAAGATCACTTCTGGCCAGGGGTACACCGTCAGCCCGCCGCTCATCTCCGCACTAGCGGCCGGCCTAGAGCTGCCGCGTGACGTGGTTGCTGCCGCAGCCCATTTCCAGCTCATCGGCTACGAGGACACCGAGCTGCAAGGGCAGGCACAGGTGACGCTGCGTCAACACCTCGACAGGGTGGGGCAAGGCTCACCTAAGTCGCGGGCGGTGGCCGACCGATGGGCAAAGGATGACTCTGAGCAGTAGAAACGGCTCACCCATGGGCGCTCGTTTGATGCAAATCTTGCCTCGGTCATTGCATTCTGTACGACTACTGCATGAGATGGACGAGTAGTCGTACAGTGATGTGACCTCGCGCTAATCGAACGCGTGAACGGATTCGGCATGCCCGAACCCGACGGCGGGACAGGGGGTCATGTGACAGATGTCTACGTGGAGCGAGCAGCATTGGATGATGGGGTTCCCATGATGTGCAAGGACTCCGGCGGCACCACCCCGGTACGAGTTGCCTACGACCCCTCGCAGGCCGACGAGGCCGCAGCACTCCTCTGGCTCATCCTCCGAGTGCCGCGCCTCGTCGGCGATGGCCTCACCATCCATCGCACGTAGCCCCTACCGGCGGCCGGCTACGCGAGCCGGTCGCCGGGGCTCAACTTCGCGTGCGCCATGCGGGCCCGCTCAGCGCCGGCCGACGACGCGTACCGGCTGAGCATCTGCCGCGACCGCCACCCCGTGATCCTCATCAGGTCATCCTCGTTCCCGCCGCTCACCTTCCACTGGTGCGCGAAGGTGTGCCGGAACTGATGCGGATGCACCGGCGGGATGCCGGCGATGGCGCACCGTCGCTTGAGCATGGCCCCCACCCCCCAGATCGTCAGCCGCTGCCCCCTGTTGCGGTCGCCCCACCACAGCCACGAGTCCTCATCGAGCGGCTTGCCCTTGTGCTTCGCCGCAGCGCGCAAGTACCGGTCGAGAGCGGTCACACACGTCCTGCCGAAAGGCACGGATCGGGTCCGGTCGCCCTTCCCCAGCACACGCAGCACCATCAGGTCGAGGTCGAGATCCCCGACGCGGCGGTCGGCGACCTCGCTGAGCCTCACCCCCGTGTCAAGCAGGAGCAGCAGCAGCGCGGTGTCGCGGCGGTCGGCGTACGCCTTGCCGCTACACGCCTTGAAGAGTCGCTTCAAGGCGGCCTCGGGGATGATGGGCACCTCAACTTCGGGGACCGTCGGCGGCTTCATGGTCCGCATCGGGGAGCGGTCGATCTCCTCTTCGTCCGCCAGCCAGTTGAACATGGTCTTCAGCGAGCGGAAGTGTTGGTTCGCGTTGCTCGCGGAGGTGCGTTGCATGGTGGCGGTGATGTACGCCTCGACGTGCTCCCGGTGGATCTCGTCCAGGTCGGCAGGCGCCGGCCGGCCCGGCGTGCCGTCGTCGTGGACTGGCGGCTGGTAGCCGGCCTCGGCATCGAGGAGGAAGGCGGCGAAGGCCCGCCCCGCGTGGCCGTAGATCCGAAGCGTGTTCGCCGATTTGTTCTGGGATCTGAGCGCCCGCAGCCAGGAGTTGACCATGGGCAAGAGGTCGTACCGAGGCGGTGTCTCATTCATGCCGGCCATAATGCGTCCACGGTCGTGGACAGTCAAGGCGCTTGGCCTATAAGCGATGTGCGTGCGACACCGAAGGGGCCTCTCGCGCGTTCGCGCTGGTGAGGCTGGGTGTGCGCCCCCGGCAGGACTCGAACCTGCGGCCAAGCGCTTAGAAGGCGCCTGCTCTATCCACTGAGCTACGGGGGCCGGTTGTGGCCGCGAACGGCTGGTGAAGCCCCGGGCGCCTGCGTCTCCGACCGTTGGGCCGTTGTGCCGACGGCCGAGCGGGGCGGAACCGTGACGTTGCCGGGACAAGGATAGGGCTCCGTACGCCTCATCCCGGTTGCTTCACCTCCGTGGCACGTTGTGGAGGTTCCGTGAAGCGATGCCGATAATCGCAGGCAGGTGCGAATCCTGCACGGGTTTTCACGCAACAGCGGGCGGGTGTTGTGCACTCGTTATGCCTGCGCCTCAGCCACCACGCCGCTTCCCTGTCCCTTCTGCGGTGATCCGGGCGGGTCTCATCGGCGCGCAGAGGGGGGTATACGCTTCAAAAGCTAAGCAAAATTGGGCATTGTTCCCATGTGGCGACCTTGGACGTACGGCCCCGACTGCTTGACGCGCTGTCCGCACTGCGTGACCGTGTTGACGCCACACGCTTCCCGCTCCCGCTTCCCGGCGCGGCGCGCGCCCGGCGCAGCCGTGCCGAACTCCTCGCCCAGCTCGACGACTACGTCGTGCCCCGACTGAGCGCTCCCGAAGCGCCGCTGCTCGCGGTGATCGGCGGCTCCACGGGGGCCGGGAAGTCCACGCTGGTCAATTCGCTCGTGGGGCGGCGGGTCACCGAGGCGGGCGTGCTGCGGCCCACGACGCGTACCCCGGTCCTGGTCTGCCACCCCGAGGACCGCCACTGGTTCTCCGGCCGGCGCGTGCTTCCGCACCTGACCCGCGTGTGGATGCCGGTCCAGGACGGCCCGCAGGGGACGGGCCACGAGGCGTACGACGAGGCGTACGACGCGCCGTACGACGGCCCGTACGGCATGGGGGACGGGCGGGTCGGGGGCGGGACCGGGCTCGGGCTGCGCCCCGGCCCACGGGATGGGCCGGGACGCGGCTCCGGGCTCGGGCTCGGGGGCGGCGGGGTGGCCGGGGCGTATCCGGTCCGGGGGTTCCACGGGGAGTACGGCGGCTACGCGGGCGGCGCGGGCCACGGGAGGTACGCGGACGGCTACGCGGACTACGACGACTACCCGGCGCTCGGTGGGCTCGGCGCCACCGGGTCGCGGGCGGCTGACTACGTGCCCGACGAGCCGTACGACGCGCTGGTGGACTCGTTGCGGCTGGAGACGGACCCGGCCCTGCCGCGCGGGTTGGCCCTGCTGGACGCGCCGGACATCGATTCCCTCGTCACCGAGAACCGCGAACTCGCCGCCCGGCTCATCTGCGCCGCCGACATCTGGGTGCTCGTCACGACCGCGACGCGGTACGCCGACGCGGTGCCCTGGCACCTGTTGCGGACCGCCAAGGAGTACGACGTGACGCTCATCACCGTGCTCGACCGGGTGCCGCACCAGGTCGCCGTCGAGGTCGCCCGCAAGTACGCCACGCTGTTGGACGAGGCCGGGCTCGGCGAGGTGCCGAGGTTCACCATTCCGGAGCTGCCCGAGTCAGCGGGTGGCGGCAGCGGGCTGTTGCCGGCCTCGGCGGTGGCGGCGCTCCGGGGCTGGCTGGCGCGGCGCGCCGAGGACCCGGTGGCCCGCGCGGCGGCTGCCGCGCGCACCGCCGAGGGGGCCGTCGCCGCGCTGCGTACCCAGGTTCCCGCGCTGGCCTCCGCCGCCGCGGCCCAGCACTCCGCCGCCGTACGGGTCGCCCAGCGGGTGGTCGACGCGTACGCGCGGGCCGAGGAGCGGGCCCTGCGGGAGATCGCGCAGGGTGCCCCGCTCGCCGGCGACGCGCTCACGCACTGGCACTGCTATCCACGGGACGTGCCCCCCGACGCGCTCCTGGACGCCCTCGCCTCGTCTCTGGCAACCCTGTTGACCTGCGTCGTCAGCGCCGCCGACGCGGAGATCGACCTGGCGAGCCAGCGCGACCCGGCGGCGGAGGCGACGCTTCCGGCGCCGGACGTGGCCGGGGTCGCGGGCCGGGCCGGGGTGGCCGCGCGGCACTGGCGGCGTTGTGTCGAGGAGCTGGCCGAGGAGGAGGCGAGCGTCGCCGAGCGGGCCATGCTGCCCGACCCGGACGCGGTCGCGGCCCTGGCGGTCACGGGGCTGCTCGGCGGGCGCCGGGCCCGCACCGCCGGCGAGGCGCTCGCGGACCTGCTCGGCGTGCACGGCGCGCTCCGGTTGCGGGAGCGCGGCGGGGTGCTCCTTGAGGAGTGCGTACGGCGCGTCCTGGACGCCGAGCAGGATCGGTTGCTCGCCCCGTTGGACGCACTCGACATCGCGGCGGAGCAACAGGCCGACCTGATCGCCGCCCTTTCCGTACTGCGGAAGGAACACCCCCACGCGGCGGCATGGCCGCCGGCACGGCATGCATCGGAGCGGAGAGAGAGGTGACCGAGATGACGGCCATGGAGCCGGGCCCGGAGTCCGAGGGCGACCGCGCGACCACGACGAGCCGCGCCGGGGCGGGCAACGGGGCGGGCAACGGGGAGGGCCCCGGGGCGCCCCCTGGGGCGAGCCCGGCGGCGGGCCCTGGGGCGGGCCCTGCGAACGGGGTCGAGGCGGCCGTCGTCGTTCCCGCCCCTCCGCCCGTCGCCACGTCTGTCGCCGCGTCCGTTCCTGTCGCTGTTCCCGCGTCCGAGCCTGCCTCGCTTCCCGTTCCCGACCTCGCTTCCGATGGCGATGTCGGTGCCGATGGTGAGGGTGGTGGCGATGTCGCGAGCGGTGGCGATGCTCAGGGTGGTGGCGGTGGCAGTGGCGGTGGCGGCGGCGATGTGACTTCTGTGGTCGGTGGCGTGGAGGGGGTGGAGGGGCTCCACGTGGCGGAACGGGGTGAGGTTGCGGGTGTTGACGTTCCGGCGGTGGACGTTCCGGCGGCGGAGGTGGCGGGCGTTGAGGACGTCGATGGTGGCTCCGGTGACGCGTCGCGGCGCGGCGGGGCCGAGAGCGGTGGGGTGGCGGATGGGGCGGCCGGGGGGCCGGCGGAGTCGGTGTCCGGTGCGCCGGAGTTGAGCGTTCCGGGCGGGGCTCCGGCGGTCTCGTCACGGCATTCCTGGGACGACGGGTTGATCGCGCGTCGGGCCCCGAAGCCCGTGGAGACGGAGGTAAAGGAGGCGCCGGCCGCGCTCGACGGCGACGGCGGCGGGGGTTCGGAGGGCGCGGGCGACGGCGAGGGGCCGGGGAGCGCGGCGGGCCCGGCGTGCTCGGGGGACGCGGCAGCGGGCTCGGAGGATGCCGGGGCACCTACGGACAGGGTGGAAGCCGCTGGAAGGACGGACGCCGTCAACTCGGGGGATGCTGGTGGCTCGGAAGTGGGCCAGGACCTGGGGGCGGGTGGGGGTGCCGCTGTCGCGGACGGTGCTTCCGTGCGCGGGGGCGCGGGGAGTGCCGGCGAGGGGCCGGTAGCCGACGGGGCGCTCGGGGAGGGCGCCGACGCTGACGCGTACGCCCTCGCCCGCGCCGTGAGCCTCCCGGGCCACGGAAGAGACGGGTACTCGTCGGCGTACGGCATGGGGGGCGGGGCCTCGTCGGCGTACGGGGGCGGGGGCGGGTACCGGCGGGGGGCGCTGGGGTACGGCGTGGCGAGCGGCACCCTGGGGGCGGCGGCGTTGCGGAACCGGCTGGCGGCGCTGCGCGAGGTGGTCGCGCTGTCCCGTAGCCGGGTGGACGGGCGGACGCTCGCCGAGGCCGAGAAGGTACTCGACCAGGCGGCGGCCCGGGACCGCTACTCGCACGGCCACACCGTCGTCGCCCTCGCCGGCTCGACCGGCAGCGGGAAGTCCACACTGTTCAACGCGCTGGTCGGGGCGCCGCTCGCGGCGGCCGGCACGCAGCGGCCGACCACCTGCGCGCCGCTGGCCTGCTCGTGGAGCGAGGACGCCGAGGGGCTGCTCGACCGGCTCGGCGTCCTGGTCGCCGACCGCCACCGCCCGGCCCGGCCGTACGACCCCGCGTTCGCCGGGCTCGTCCTCATCGACCTTCCCGACCACGACTCGGTCAGCGTGGGGCACCGGGCGAGGGTGGAGCGGCTGCTGGGGCTCGTGGACGTGATCGTGTGGGTGGTCGATCCGGAGAAGTACGCCGACGCGGTGTTGCACGAGCGCTATCTGCGCCCGCTGGCCGGGTACGCCGAGGTGATGGTCGTCGCGCTCAACCAGGTCGACCGGCTGCCGGGGAACGCCGCCGGGCAGGTGGTGGACGATCTGCGGCGGCTGCTCGACGAGGACGGGGTCGCGCTCGGCGAACACGGCGAGCCCGGCGCGACGGTGCTGGCTCTGTCGGCGCTGACCGGCGAGGGCGTGGGTGAGCTGCGGGAGACGCTGGGGCGGTTCGCGGTCGACTGCGCGGCGGCCGAGCGGCGGCTGACCGCGGACGTCGACGGGGCCACCCTGCGGCTGCGCCCCGCCTACCTGGCCGAGCACCACGCCGGGCTGAGCGAACGGGCCTGTGAGGAGTTCGAGGACGGGCTCGCGGACGCGGCGGGCGTGGTGGCGCTCGGTCAGGCGGCCGAGCGCGCGTGGTTGCGCGCGGCGGCGCACGCCTGCGGCACGCCCTGGGCCCGGCTGGCCGAACGGCGCGCCTCGGGCCCGCGCCAGCGCCCCGCGCCCGTGGAGTCCGCGACGGCTCGCTCGTCCGACACCCGAGAAACCAGATACACCCGGGACACCAGGGACACCAGGGACACCAACAGCGCCAACACTCGCAGCAGCACAGGAAGCAACACCCGCACCAACGCCAGCGTTGCGGCGGGGTCGGCCGGCACGGCCGGTGCCGTGGCCGCGATGGTCGCACCGGGCCTCGCGGGTTTCGCACGCTTCACCGGTTCGGTGGACGCGACGTTCGCGCCGGGCCCGACGTTCACGCCGGACCCGACACTCGCACCGGACCCGACACTCGCGCGGGGCGCACCGAACGCGCCGGACGCGGACCGGTGGCCCGCGGGGCGAGGCGAGGCGTGGGAGCGGCGCGCGGGGAGTGAGGCCGCGGGGGCCGGGGAGTTGGTGGGGGCCGGGGGTGTCCCCTCCCCGACAGCCGAAGGCGGCGGGCCCCCGGCGGCGGAAGGCGGCGGGCCCGAGTTCTGGGTCGGCCCGAGCGACCTCGCGGCCACCCAGCGCGGACCGGTCACCGACGCCGCCCCCTCGGGCAGCGGTTCGCCGGCGGCTGGCCCCGAGGCGTTCCCCGCCGCCGTGCCCCGGGGCCGGCTGGCCGCGCCGGCGCCCGGCACGCCCGTACCGGCCGAGCCCGCCACCTCCGTACCGGCCCAGCACGCCGCCCCCGCGCCCGGCGAGCCCGCCACCCCCGTACGGGCGGAGCGGGTGGCTGCTCCGTCGGTGGCGCGGCCCGCCGTCGAGCACGCCGTACGGGCCATGGCCGACGATGCCGCGGCCGGGCTGCCCCGGCCCTGGGCCCGGGCCGTGCGCGAGGTGGCGCAGAGCGCGGCGACGGGGCTGGCGGAGGCGTTGGACGAGGTCGTGGAGGAGGTCGCCGACCGCGCGGTGAACGCCCCGGGGCGGGGTGGTTCGCCATTGCGCCGGCCGCGCTGGTGGGCCGTAGCGGAGCTGGCCCAGAAGGCGTGTCTGGTGGCCCAACTGGGTGGCCTGTGCTGGTTGGTGGCCGCCATCGCGGGGCTGGTCGGCGGGGCGTGGTGGGTGCCGACGGCGCTGTTGGTGGCCGGCTGGGTCACCGGTCCGGCGCTGGCGCACCTGTGCGCGTGGGCGGCGCGCGGCCCGGCCCGCCAGCACGGCGAGGAGGCCGAGCGGCAGTTGCGGGAGCGGGTGGCGGAGTGCGGGCGCGAACGCGTCCTGGAGGCGGTGTTGGCGGAGCTGGCGCGCTATCGACAGGTGCGCGAGCGGTACGTGGTGGCCGCCGGCGGGGTGTGAGGCGGGGCCCGGGACAGACGCGGTGACGACGAGCCCCGGGCCGGGGACGGTCTCCGGGCCCGGGGGACGGACGCGGGGCCGGGAGGAGAGTGGGCGCGGGCCGCGCGCGAACCGAGCAGAGGATCCCAGCCACCCGGCATGAGCGCTCCCGCCCCACTCCCCCACCTCCCCACCGCCACCCACGCCGCGCGTCCCGTTCGACTTCGACATGAGACGGTGGCAGGGGCACGGCGCGCCCCCTCGCGAGGCGTACCGCGCCCCCACGCGAGGCGTACCGCGCCCCCACACGGGGCGTACCGCGCCCCGGAGCCGGGCGCGGAGCGTACCTCGCCGCCGCGCAGGCGGTGCCGTGGAACCGGCACGACGCCTTCGGGCGTCAGGGTGGGATACGGACGGAGGGAGTCGGGGTGTTGGAGGACTTGGTCCTGGCGGGCGGGGGCGCCGTGGTGGGGGCGATGGCCACCGACGGCTGGCAGGTGGCCCGCGACGGCGTGACGCGGCTGTTCAGGCGCGGCAGCGACGAGGAGGCCGCGGGCATCGAGCGCCAGTTGGACAGCGACGCCGAGCGGGTCGCGCGGGCCGAGGACGCGGAGCGCGTACGGAACCGGTTGCTGGTGTTGTGGGCCGAGGAGTTGGAGACGTTGGTGCGCCGCCACCCGGAGCTCGAGCAGGAGTTGCGGGCGCTCATCGACGAGATCAGGGCGGCCACTCCGCAGGCCGAGCCGCGCATCAGCCAGCACAACTACGCCAGGGACAACAGCCAGCAGTACAACACCATCAACGGCAACGTCATCGTGCACCACGGGACCCCGGCGGAACGGGCGACGGAGATCACCGGTGAGCCGTGACCTGCCGCCGCGGCAGGTCTTCCACGTCACCAGCGGGCATGTCTACGGCGCCATCGGCGCCGACCTGCACGTCTACCGGGACCGCGGGCCCGTCTACGTGCTCGCGCCGTACCGCTCGCGCGCGGTAACGCCCGAGCGGGTCCCGCTCTCCCAACCCAGCCGGTTGCTCAACGCGCGGTACGAGGTCGTCGCGTTCACCGGCCGGCAGCGGGAGTTGGCGAAGCTGGCCGAATGGCGCGACGGCACGGACGCCCGGCTCGCCCTGACCTGGCTGCACGGTCCGGGCGGGCAGGGCAAGTCCCGGCTGGCCGCCCAGTTCGCCGCCGAGAGCGCGGCGGCGAACTGGCGGGTGGTGACCGCGACGCACGGGGCGGGCGCGGTGGTGGCCGGGGTGGGCGGCGATGACCTGAGCGTGGCCGGGGCGGCCGGCGTGCTGCTGCTCGTGGACTACGCCGACCGGTGGCCGGTCTCCCACCTCACCCTGCTGCTGAGCAACCAACTGCTGCACCACGACGTGCCCACCCGGGTGTTGTTGCTGGCCCGGGGCGTTTCGGCGTGGCCGGCGCTGTGCGGGGCGGTGGAGCGGGCGGACCTGGGGGCCGACACGGCGGACCTGCCGCTCGGCCCGCTCGACGCGGGGGCCGGCGCGCCGGCGGGCGGGGGTGGGGCCGACGGCGCGCGGGGCCCGGGGGCGCGCGCGGAGATGTTCCGTACGGCCCGCGACTCCTTCGCCGCCTACTACCGGATCGACCCGGACGCCGTCGCCCCGCCTGACTACCTGGACCGGCCCGAGTTCGGCCTCACCCTGGCCCTGCACATGGCCGCCCTGGTGGCCGTGGACGCGCACGCGCGCGGCGACGGCGTACCGCGCGGGCTGCCCGAACTCGCCGCGTACCTGCTGCGTCGCGAGCGCGAGCACTGGAACCGGCTGTACGAGAACCGGGTGGAGGGCCTGGAGTACGCGACGCCCACCGAGGAGATGCGGCAGGCGGTGTTCGCCGCGGCGCTCACCGGCGCCACCGGGCACGGGGCGGGCACCGCCGTGCTGCGCCGCCTGGAGGTGGCCGAGCCGCACCGGCTGCTCGCCGACCACGCCACCTGTTACCCCTCGCCCGGGGGCGACACCGTCCTGGAGCCGCTGTACCCCGACCGGCTGGCCGAGGACTTCCTGGCGCTGAGCTTCCCCGGGCACGGGGTCACGGAGTTCGGCAGCGTGCCGTGGGCCGCGGAGGCCGCCCGGGCGCTGCTGGCCCGCGACGCGCGGGGCGAGCCGCCGGCGTACGCGGCCCGGGCGGTGACGTTCCTCGCCTCGGCGGCGGCGCCGCACCGCTGGCCGCACCTGACGGACGGGCTCGCGGGCGTGCTGCGCGCCGACCCGGCGCTCGCCGTGGACGCCGGCGGCGCCGCGCTCAGCGCGCTGGCCGAACTCGACCTGGACCGCGCCCTGTTGGAGGCCATCGACGGTCACCTGCCGGAACTCGGCCAACTCGACCTGGACGCGGGCATCGCGCCGTTCGCCGAACGGCTGAGCGCGCTGCGGCTGGCCGCCAGCCGTACTCCGCTGGAGCGGGCGCGGCTCCACCTCGATCTCGGGTTCCGGCTGTGGCGGGCCGGCCAGCCGGACGAGGCGCTCGCGGCGACCGAGCGGGCGGTCACGGACTTTCGGCGAACCGACCAGGAGACGGAGTTGGCGGCGGCGCTCGCGCAGGCCAGTGAGTACGCCAGGCGGGTGGGCGACCGCACCCGGAGCCGGGTCGCGGCGCAGGAGGCCGTGGACCTCTACCGCCGGCTGGCCCAGAGCGACCCGGCGACCCACGAGCCGGGGCTCGCCGTGTCGCTGTCCCACCTCGGACAGGGGCTCCTCACCGAGCAGCGGGGCCGCGAAGCACTGCGGGCGATGGACCGGGCGACCGAGATCTTCCGACGACTGGTCGACGCCAACCCGGTGGCGTACGAGCCGGGCCTCGCGATGGCCCTGGCCAACCAGGGCTCGCTGCTGTGGAGCCACCGCCGGTGGGACGCGGCGCGGGAGGCCACCGAGCGGGCCGTCGCCCTGTTCCGGCGCCTGGTCACACCGGGCGGCGGGGCGCCGGCGGCGGACGCGGGGCCACCGGCCGAGGCGGACCCGGACGCCGGGGGCGCGGACGTCCGGAAGGCAGACGTCCGAGACAAGGACGCCCGGGGCGCGGATGTCCGGAAAGCAGACGCCCGGGACACGGACGCCGGGGGCGCGGAGAGCGGGCCCGGGCTCGGTCGGGCGGTGACGGTGGACGAGAGCGACCTCGCACTGGCACTGAGCAACCTGGGGGTCATGTACTGGAGCGCGCGGGACCGCCCCCGGGCGCTGGCCGCCGCCCGGGAGGCGGCCGACATCTACCGGCGCGTGGCGCGCGCCAACCCGGCCGCCTTCGAGCCCGAACTGGTCCGGGTCCTGAACGACCTGCGCGGCTTCCTGTTCCGCAGCGAGCGGTGGCGCGAGGGACTGGCCGTGGCCGACGAGGCGATGGGCATCGCCCGCGAGCGCGCGGCAGACGACCACGCGGCCCGGGCCCGGCTGGCCCGGCTGCTCGTGCAGTGCGCGCGAGGCCGCGTGCGCTCCGGGCTCGACGTGCACCAGGCCGAGCACGAGGTGGCGGAGGCCATCACCCACTACGAGCACCTGGCGGCGGCCCACGCCGACTTCGCCAGCCCGCTACGGGACGCGCGCGAGGCCCAGCGGGAGGTACGGGACAAGCTCCAGGGCATCCCGCCCGAGCCGCACCGCAACTGGACCGCCGAGGAGCACTGGGTCACGCTCCTCGGCCAGGACGAGGTCTGGCAGGACGCCCAGGACCACCGCTACCTGCTCGACACCATGACGCCGCGCTACTGCCGCAACGTCGAACGGTTCATCCTGAGCCAGGCCGACGCCGTCTACGACCTACTCGTACGCACCCTGCGCGTCGCGCCCGACACCCTGGACCGCGGCCCAGGGGAAAGCGCCGCCCAGTGGCTGCGCCGGCAGCCCCTCCTGGTGGCCCTACGCCGCCGCGCCGACGGCAAGCCCGCCAGGCCCCCGCTGTGCCACTGCGGGTACCCCATCGCCCCGGACTGGCAGCACGACCACTGCTACCCGGGCATCATCGTGGACTGAGCGGGCGGGGGCCGGCGCGGACTGTGCTTCCGTCCTGGTCTCGTCGGCTGACCAGTTACGATGCCGGTCCCCCCACGCTCATCAGTCCGTACGTGATCCGCCTCGGGGGACCCATGCACATCCGTACCGCCGCCACCGTCGCCGCCACCATGGTGCTCGGCTTGTCGCTCACGGCCTGTGGCGGCGACAGCGACAGCGGCGCCAAGCCGACGGGCTCTGGCCAGCGCAGCGACGCTCCCGAGTCCACCGGAACGGCCGACTCCGCCGACGCCGACGGCGACGATGGGAAGGCCGCGCTGGAGCACAGCGTGCGGGCGTACACCAAAGCCCTGTTCGGCGGCGACCCGAAGGGGCACGGCCTGCTCTCCAAGCGGTGCCAGAGCGAGATGCCGCAGGACCAGTTCACGGCCATGGCGCAGCAGGCACGACACGACTACGGGGCGCTCACGATCAAGACCTTCGAAGTCGACCAGATCAGCGGCGACATGGCCAGGGTGAGCTACGGCGTCGGTGTGCCGCAGTTCGAGCGCACGGCGCAACCGTGGTCACGTGAGGACGGCACCTGGCGCTGGGACGCCTGCTGAGCCGACCCCTCCACCACCGCCCGCCACCCCCACCGACACCAGGCGTCCCTCACCCCCCGCCCTCACCCCCCACATCCCAGACGCCCGGCCCATGCCGCCGATCGCGCCGCGGGGGTAGCGGGTGGGGCGGGTCCGCGCTTTGCTGGAAGTCCCGCGGAACGCGAGCGTCCTGTTCGCCGCTCCCTGTCCCCCAACTCCCCCCGCCTCACTCGGCACGCGCCGTACGACGCCTCCGGGCCCCGTCCGGCGCGCGGGACCCGCGCGCCGCGACCGCGTCGGGGCGTCCGGCGTGGTTCCCGCACCACACGAGGACTTCCCGCACCACACGAGGACGAGGAGGAGCGAGCGATGCGGCACGGTGACATCTCGTCGAGCCCGGACACGGTCGGCGTCGCGGTCGTCAACTACAAGATGCCCCGCCTGCACACCAGGGAAGAGGTGCGGGAGAACGCCCGCGCGATCGCCGACATGGTGGTGGGCGTGAAGAGCGGGCTGCCCGGCCTGGACCTGGTGGTCTTTCCCGAGTACTCCACCCAGGGGATCATGTACGACCGGTCCGAGATGCTGGCCACCGCGGCGTCCGTACCGGGGGACGAGACCGACGTCTTCGCCGCCGCGTGCCGCGAGGCGCGGGTGTGGGGCGTGTTCTCGTTGGCGGGCGAGCGGCACGAGGAGCATCCGCACAAGCCGCCGTACAACACGCTGGTGCTCATCAACGACCAGGGCGAGATCGTGCAGAAGTACCGCAAGATCCTCCCCTGGTGTCCGGTCGAGCCCTGGTATCCGGGCGAGTCCACCTACGTCTCGGACGGGCCGAAGGGCCTGAGGATCTCGCTGATCATCTGCGACGACGGCAACTACCCGGAGATCTGGCGGGACTGCGCCATGAAGGGCGCCGAACTCATCGTGCGCTGCCAGGGCTACATGTATCCGGCCAAGGAGCAGCAGGTGCTGATGTCCAAGGCGATGGCGTGGGCCAACAACTGCTACGTGGCGGTGGCCAACGCCGCCGGGTTCGACGGCGTGTACGCGTACTTCGGGCACTCCGCGATCATCGGGTTCGACGGCCGCACGCTGGGCGAGACCGGCGAGGAGCCGTACGGCATCCAGTACGCGCAGCTCTCGGTGTCGGCCATCCGGGACGCGCGGACCTACGACCAGTCGCAGAACCACCTGTTCAAGCTCGTGCACCGGGGCTACACCGGCACCGAGGCGGCGGGCGAGGGCGCGGCCGGCCTGGCGGAGTGCCCGTTCGACTTCTACCGGCTGTGGGCGAGCGACCCGCGGAAGGCGGCCGAGCACGCGGAGGCCGTCACCCGGTCCACGGCCGCGGTGCCACCGGTGCCGCCGGTGCCGCCGGGTGGGGGCGGTGCGACCTGAGCCGACGCGGGTGGCGGCGGGCCGGTGGTCGTGCGGGCTAACCCGCCCGCTCCCGGCCCGCCGGGCCGTGTTCGGCGCGTGGGTCGAAGGGGGTGCCGTGTTCCGTCTCGTACTGGTGGATGAGGTAGCCGGCGCGCGTGCGGTTGCGGGCCCAGCCCGCAGGCGCGCACCGGCTCGGCGAGTTCCAGCGGCTCCCACGGCGCCTCCTGCGGCCCACCGGCGCCCGGTTGGGCCGCGAGCACCTCGCGCGTGGCGTGCGCGAGCAGTTCGGCCACGCGGCGGCGGACCGGCAGGGCGCCGGTGACCGCCTCGGTGCCCTGCCCGCGCAGCCGGTGCGCGACGCCCTCCTGGTAGCGGTCGGCGAGGGCGGCCAGCTCGCCGCGCACGTGGCCGAGCGTCTCCTGGAGCTCGGTGATCCGGCGCGCGGCGGGCTCGACGAGGTGTAGCTCCGCGTAGTCCGGCGAGACGGCCGTCAGCCGACCCGGCTGCGCCTGCGCCGGCCGCAGCAGGCGCAGCCGCAGCAGCGCCTGGAGGCAGCCGGTCAGCTCGTCCTCGGAACGGCCGGTGCGGCGTACGAGGTCGGGCAGGCCGATGCTGGTGGTACGGCTCGCGTGCGCGTAGACCTCGAGTGCGGCGGGCTCCAGCGGCGTCAGGGACGCCAACTGTTCGATCTCGGCCTCCGCCGACGCCGCCTGGGGTGCGGGCTGGCGCCCGCGCCGGGGCGCGGCGCCGGCGGAGGGGGCCGGGCGCGGTGCGCGCGGGGGCGGCGCCGCGTCCGGCCCGGGGGCCGTCGCATCGATGTCGTGCGGGGAGGTCGTCACCCCTGTGCCTCCTGCCGGTGGCGCCCTACCAGCGCTTGGTCTCGCCGATGAAGTCCGGGATCTCGATGGCGATGCCCTGGCGGCGCGCCTCGCCCAGCACGTGGTGGCCGACGGCGAGGTCGAGGATGCCGAGGCCGAACGGGGAGAAGACCGTGGGCTTGGCGGGGTCGAGGGTGACGTTGCCCTGGAGCAGGGAGCCGAGCGTGCCGGTGACGAAGTCCCGTCCCCCGGTGAGCTGTTCGGCCAGGTGCGGTGATGTCTGCGCCTTGAGGCAGTGGTCGACGTCGTCCACCACGTTGTTGCTGCGCAGCAGCACCTCGGGGGCGATGTCGCGCAGCGAGATGTTCAGCAGCACCTGGCTGGGGCGCAGGGTGGTGTCCGCGCTGACGTAGGGGGTGGCCGCGGTGGTGGCGAAGACCACCAGGTCCCGGTCGAGGGCGTCGTCCAGGGTGTCGATGGTGACCGGGACGCCGAAGCGGGTGGTGGCGTGCTCGCTCAGGTGGCCGGCGCTGGTGGGGTCGAGGTCGTGGACGAGCACGTCGGCCACGGCCACGCCGGCCGCGTGCAGGTAGTCGAGGATGGTGCGGGCGATGACGCCGGCGCCGACGACCGCGAGCCGTACCGGTTCGGCCGCGGTGACCAGGCGGGAGGCGGCGACGGCGGCCGATGCCGCGGTGCGTACGGCGCTGATGGTCGCGGCCTCCAGGCAGGCCAGCGGGTAGCCGGTGGCGTAGTCGTTGAGCAGCAGCGTCGCCGAGGCGCGTGGCAGGCCCTCCTTGATGTTGTCGGGGAAGCTCGCGATCCACTTCATGCCGATGGTGTCCACGTCGCCGCCGAGGTAGGAGGGCAGGGCGATGACGCGCGCGTTGGGCTTGTCCGGGAAGCGCAAGAAGTAGCTGTCGGGGTTGACCGAGAGCCCCCGTTCGTGGGCGATGTAGGTGTTGGCGACGATGCGCAGGACGTCCTGGTGCGCGCCGGCCAGGACGGTGGAGACGGCCGCGCCGGGCACGACGAAGAAGTGGGACATCGACTCTTCCTTCTGGGGTGGGTGGGAGTGGGTGTGGGCGGGGTGAAGTGGCTGGGACGGCTGGGGAGTTGGCTGAGGCTGGCTGGTGGTGGTGCGGGCGGGCTGGTCCGCCCGGGGAGCGGGCGCCCTCGCGGGCCCCGCCCGTCCCCGGTCGCGCTCGGGTGGTCGCAGCGGCGGACTCCGGCTTCCTACGGACGCCGGGTCGCGGCTGACTCCACGGTAGTGAGGTGCTTCTCCAGGACGGCCGCGATCTCGGCCAGCGGCCCGGGGGCCGTCATCTCCAGGTGCTGGCAGTCCACGACGTGGTCGTGGATCCGGCCGGTGACGTACGGCTTCCACAGCTCGGCCAGCGTGGCGCCGGTCGCGGCCTCCCGGCCCGTGGTGCGGCCCGCGGTGAAGAACAGCACGTCGCCGTCGAAGGGCCGGGCGGGCGGCTCGGCGCCGATGCCCGCCTCGTTGCGGTAGGTGGCGTACAGGGCGTTCAGCGTCGCGCCCTCCAGGCCGGTGAGCGGGGACTCGGCGGCGCCGCCTGTGGCTCCCGTGGCGGGTGTGGCGCCTCCGGCGCGTGGGCCCGGGGCGAGCCGGTGGGCTCGTACCTCCCGTCCGGGCCGCCCGGCCCGGCCAGGTGGTGCGCGGGCTCGGCGTCCAACAGGGCGAGCAGCGCGACCCGTTCGCCGCTCGCGCGCAGGCGCGTGGCCACCTCGTGGGCGATCCGGCCGCCGGACGACCAGCCGAGCAGCAGGTAGGGGCCGTGCGGGGTGACCGAGCGGATCTGCTCGGCGTAGTCGGCGGCCATCTCGGCGGTGCTGGCGGGCGCGAGGTCGGGCCGGGTCAGGGCCCTGGCCTGGAGGCCGTACAGCGGCTGTTCGGCGTCGAGCAGGCCGACCAGGCGGGCCATCAGCATGTCGCCGACGGAGCAGTCGAAGCTGAACGAGGCGAACTGGAGCACCCCGTCGCCCTCGGTGATCCCGAACCGTTCGATGTGGTCGACGGCGAGGCTGGCCAGCCCGGCGTGGGTGACCACCACGCCCTTGGGCGCGCCGGTGGACCCGGAGGTGTGGATGACGTAGGCGGCGTTGTCCACCGCGAGCGGCCCGCGCCGGTCGGCATCGGTCAGGTCGGCCGGGTCCTGGCGCCCGACCAACTCGGCGGTTTCCGGATCGTCCAGCATCAACACCGGCGCGCCAGCCGGTAGTTGAGGTTCGACGGCCTCGGTGGTCAGCGTCAGCAGCGGCGCCGCCGAGCCGAGCAGCGCGGCGAACCGGGCGGCCGGGGACCCGGTGTCCACCGGGACGTACGCCGCCCCCGCCTTGGCCACGGCCAGCGAGGCCAGCAGCGTCCGCTCCGAGCGGGGCACCGCCACGGCCACCAGATCCTCGGGCCCGGCGCCACGGGTGACCAGCACCCGGGCCAGCCGGTTGGCCCGCTCGTTCAGCTCCCGGTAGGTGAGGGTGGTGCGGTCGTGGACGACCGCCGGATGGTCGGGCGTGCGCCGCGCCTGCGCCTCCACCAGGTGGGGAAGCGTGGCCGCCAACCCGGTATGGACCGTGTCGTTCCAGGCCACCCAAGCCGCTGCGGACTCGGTGGCGGGCAGTGGATTCACCGGAATCGAATCTCCCGCGTCGATGTGATCAGCTCTGAAACGCCTGTCCGTGGGCAGCAGTCAGCACCGGGCGTCCCCCGTCCGGACGGCGGGGCGCCACGCGGGCGCCCCGCACGCCGCCACCTCAGCGGGCAGTCAGCGAACGACAGTGCGGCTCACCGCTTCGCCACGCACCATTCGAGGACGGCCATGGCCGCGTACATCTTGTTCTCCGACTGGTCGAAGGCCAGGCTGTGCGGGCCGTCGAGCACCTCGGCGGTGACGTCTTCGCCACGGTGGGCCGGCAGGTCGTGCAGGAAGACCGCGTCCGGGCTGCGGTCCCAGAGCGCGGTCGTCACCTGGAACGGCGCGAAAACGTCACGCCACCCCGGGTCGGGCTTGCTGGTGCCCGTCGTCTGCCACCGGGTGGTGTAGATGACGTCGACGCCCTGCGGCGGGCTCGCCATGGAGTGCGTCTCGCTCACGCGCGCGCCGCTGGCCCGCGCGTTGTGCTGGGCCCGGCGCAGCGTCCCCGGGTCCAGGCCGTAGCCGGGTGGCGTCCGCAGCTCCAACTGGACGTCCGGGTAGCGGCTGAGCGTCAGCGCGAGCGCGGCGGCCGAGTTGTTGCCCTCCCCCACGTAGCACACGCGCAGCCCCTCGACGCGGCCGAAGTGGGTGAGCGTCGTGGTCAGGTCGGCGATGGCCTGCGTGGGGTGCTCGTCGGCCGTCATCGCGTTGACCACCGCCATCCGGTCCTGCCGGGCGAAGGCCCGCAGCTCGGCCGGGTCGCCCGCGGTCCGCACCACCAGCAGGTCCAGCATCCGCGAGAGCACCTCGGCGGTGTCCTCCAGCGTCTCGCCGGTATTGGTCTGGAGGTCGTCGGGCCCGAACGAGACGAGCTGCGCGCCGAGCCGCAGAGCGGCGGACGAGAAGGACGTACGGGTACGGGTGGAGGTCTTCAGGAAGTGGATGCCGGCGACCAGGCCGGCCAGTTGGTCACCGGAGCGGACGCAGCCTCGGGAGAACTCGGCGCCCCGCTCGACCAGGGCGCGCAGGTCCGCGTCGGTCAGGTCCTTGGTGGAAATCAGGTGTCGCATCGTGGCGTTGCTCACTGTCTACCTCTGCCTTTCACGACGCACCGGTCGGATGTGGAGCGTGGCTCAACTCAACCCAGCACCAGGTGAGTTGACGCCACGCGTGCGCACCGTGGCTGAGCCTCGCGGACGCGCGCGTCGGCCCTCGCAACGCGGCCGACGCCGCACCGGGCCCGGCCGCTCGCGGTGACGAACGACGGCCGGAGGGTGACGGGGCGGGCCCGGAACGGGGCGGCGCCCGGGGTCAGGTGGCGCGGGGCGTCGCGCGGCGCAGGCTGGCCGGCCGCATGTCGGTCCACACCCCGTCGATGTGCGTCAGGCACTCCTGCTTGGCGCCCTCGAACCCCTCGGCGCGCCAGCCCGGCGGAAACTCGCTGCCCACGGGCCAAACGGAGTACTGCTCCTCGTCGTTGAGCACCACGCGAAAGCGTTGGTCGTCACTCATGGACTCCCCCGAGCCAAGGCGGCCCCCCGTCAGAGAGCCGTACGGAATTCCGGTCATGTCCCGGTCATCTGCGAACACCGGTCGTGCGGTGGTTCTGGTGCCTGTGCTGGGTGGGGCTGGCCGGCGTCACCCACCGACGCCCGATCGCTCGGCGACCCCCTCGCCGCCCCGCTCGCGTTGGACTCTGCCACGGTCCGGGGCACCTCGCTACTCCCCACGCAGCGCTGGCAGTTGACGCCCAGGGAGAAGACGGAGCAAAGGCGGGAGTACCACCCCGACGCCGCCGTTGTCGCAGCCGCAGGGTGCCACCGAGTGACATCCGGCGAGTATGACTGAGATCACGCTCGGGCACGTACGGTGGTGCCACGGGCACGCGCCGGTGGCCAGTTCGCCGCCCCTACCCACCCCCGTCAGCCGGCCAGGTGGCCAGCCCGTCACCCTCCACCGCACGTCGTCGACGCCTTCCGGCCGATGACCACCCCGGCCGCGACGCGGCCCAGCTTCCGCCATTCGGCTCGAAACGTCTGTCCGGTACGAGGCTTTGGTCGCCCCATCCCCACACGGCGGGCACACCATCTCGGCCACGCCGCGCGTGGTACGTGGCCGACTCGACCACCTCATCTGCCTTAGATCATAAGCGAGTTGGCGGTGCCCCACCATCGTCCCTCCCCTCCCCACCACGTACCCACGCCCGAACGTGCGTCGGAAGCCCGCACTCCGCCCGCCCCCGGCACGGCCCGTACGGGACAGAGGCGGGCCCGAGGCCGGAGAAGGTGGGTCCCGGAAGCCGAGTGCCCACGGCCGGAACCGGCCGGCGGGACCGCCGACACCCTCCGCACCATCGAACCGGTGGACTCCTCGCGCCACCCGTGTCCGGGACCACGCCCTCCGGGGCGTACCGATCGCGCCCATACGAGAACCCGGGACGCCGCCACACGCCGGCCCCTGCCCTCGCGCCGAGCACACCCCGGGGCGTTCCGGCCTTCCCGCGCGGGCCGGCCCACGCGTCCGCGCCGACACCCCGGGGCGTGCCGCCCTTGTGTGGCCGCGTGGCCCGCGCATATCTTTCTGCCCGTCAAGTGGGCCGCAGCGAGGCCGACCGCACAGCCCGATGAGCCTGACCGGTGTGGGTCAGGCAGAAGCCGAAGGATTCGGCGGGGCCGCGGGAGCCGCGCCGGTGTCCGGCGCCGGTGGCTTGGTCACCGGCTTTCGCTGTGCGCGGGCGTCGCGCCCTCGGCCCGAGACGTGCCGTGGCTACCGCTCGCCGCGGCGCTCCCCCTGCCTTCCCGGTCGCGGGTCAGTCGTGCGCGCGTGCACCCGCGAGTCGCGGGGCGCGGGCCGCGCCCGACCACCGCGCCCGCATCCGAGTCGAACTCCGGACGTGCCGCCACACGTCCGCGCCTGCACCAGGTCTCAAGGAGCAACGTGTTCAAGGATCTGATCCCGCCCCCGGGCCCGCCGCGCGGCTTGGCGCTCGCCCAACTGGTGTGCCGCCTCGGTGACGGCGCCTACAACATCTGCGCCGCGCTCTACTTCACCCGCATCGTCGGGCTGTCCCCGTTCCAGATGAGCCTGGGCCTGACCATCGGCTGGTCGGCCGCCCTCGTCCTGAGCGTCCCGCTGGGCCACCTGGCCGACCGGGTGGGCCCGCGGGGAACAGCGGTCACCCTCTTCGTCTGCGCGGCTCTGTCCGTGGCCTCCTTCATCTTCATCACGGCCTTCGTGCCGTTCGTCATCGCCTCGTGCGCGTACGCGGTGAGCCAGCGCGGCGGCTCGGCCGCCGAACAGGCACTGCTCGCCGGTCTGGTGCCCAAGGACCAGGTGACCCGGGTGCGGGCGTTCGTCCAGTCCAGCTACAACGCGGGCATGACGATCGGCGCCGGCCTCGGCGGCCTCGTGCTGCTCTTCGACCGACAGGGCGCGTACTACGCCGCCTTCGCGCTGAACGGCATCGCCTTCCTGGTCGCCGCGTACATCCTGCGCCGGCTGCCGGCCGTGGCCCCGGTCCCGAAGGCGCCGGCCTCCCCGGACGGCAGGCCGGCCAGCAAGTCGGTCTTCCGGGACGCCCCGTACGTGGTGATCAGCGTCCTGAACACGGTGCTGCTGCTGTACGTACCGCTGATCTCCGTGGCCCTGCCGTTGTGGATCAGCGAGCACACCTCGGCGCCGGTGTCGCTGCTCTCGGTGATGCTGATGCTCAACACGGTGGTCGTGGCGCTGTTCCAGGTCCGGGTCTCCGAGGGCGTCAAGGACCTCACCAGCGCCATCCGCTTCCTCCTCCTCGGCAGCTTCCTGCTGGCCGCGGCGTGCGTCGCGTTCGCCTTCTCCGGCACCTGGGACTCGGCCTGGACGGCCGGCGTCCTGCTGGTGGTCGCCGCGGCCCTGATGGTCGTCGGCGAGATGATGCAGGCCGCCGGCGAGTGGGAGGTCAGCTTCGGGCTGGCCCCCAAGGGCAAGACGGGCCAGTACCAGGCGTTCTTCGGCAACGGCATCACCGTCGCCGAGATGCTCGGCCCGCTGGTGCTCACCGGCCTCATCGTCTACTGGGGCGGCCCCGGCTGGATCCTGCTGGGCGGACTGTTCGTCGCCGTCTCGGCCGCGATGGCCCCCGTGATCCGCTGGGGTGGCCGGGTCCGGGACGAGAACGAGCGACTGGAGCAGGAGTCGCTGGCGGCGGCCGACACGGACCGGCCCGCGGACCGGCCCGCGGAGCGGGCCGCGGACCGGGCGGAGCCCCTGAGTGGCCCTGACCCGACGCTGGCGCCGGCTCCGGCCTCGGCCCCGGCGACCAAGCCGGCCACCGACCACCCGGGCGAGGCGGTGGACGACCTGGTCTAGCGACCGGCCCGCGCCGAAGCTCACACGCCCGGTCGCGCCCACCCGCCCCCGCACCCGCACCCGACCGGCGGCATTCCACCATGCCCCCGCGAACATGACGCCATAGCGATATTGGCCTTAGACGCGGTCCGAGCGAAGCCATAACGTCGAAAGCGTTCGCATGGGGAGATCACAGCGAGGGGAATTCACCATGGGCATCGAGAATGCGGAGACGGCTGTCGCGTATGGGCGGGAGCGGGAAAATGGGCGCGGGAATCGCACCAAGCGGGCCACGGTGAAGCGGCTTCTCGCCGCTTCACTGGCCGCCGCCGCGGTGGGCGTCTGCGTCGCGAGCAGCGCGGACGCCAACCCCAACACGGCCAACCCCAACACGGCCAGCGGCAACACGGCCACCACCCACGCCACCAGCTCCTCTACCGCCCAGGCCAAGGCCGCGGAAAAGGGCCGGCCGGTCGAGGTCATCGACATCAGGTTGGACAACGACCAGCACGCGGAGACGGACCTCGGCCCGGCCGGACCGAGCCTGGGCGACTTCAATTCCTTTTCCGGCTGGGCCGTGAAGGACGGCCGCCGGATCGGACTCGGCGCTGGTTCGTGTAAGACCGTTCATATCGAAGGCAAGAAGAGCACGACGCAATGTCTGATCACGGTGGAACTGGACCGTGGCTCGGTCACCATGCAATCGCTCGCGACAAAGGGGGCGACCGAGTTGGACATGGCCGTCACCGGCGGCACGGGCGCCTACAACGGCGCCCGGGGCATCGCCCGCTACTGGGCCATCGGAACGCCCGACGAGTGCATGCAACTCCGCCTCCTGCGGTGAGCCCCGACGCACGACCGGGCCGGCGGACCCCCGGCCCACCGTGCGGTACGGGAGACCCTGGAGTCCCGGGAGGCCCGGGCTCACGCCGGCGGCCCGATGTCCTCCTCCGGCGTGACGGTCCAGTGCCAGGTGATGGTGGCGGTGTAGTCGAAGTGCCGGCCGCCCGGGTGGTCGCGCGCCGTGTGGGCGCTGCACCAACGCTGGGCCTGGGCGCACTGGGCTTCGAGGTCGTGCGCGGGGTCGACCTCGGGGGAACGGTCGCCGCAGGTCCGGCACACCGCCCGGGTGAGCGGGGGCGGCTGGCTCGGGTCCATGTCGACGGTCATGGCGACGAAGCGGTAGTGGCTGCGGGTCACTGGGCTGGGCCTTCGATGGTCAGGTGGGCGTGGCGGGCGCACGCGCGGTGCGCGGTGAGCCGTCGTCGTACGGGATCGTCCGGATGGCGACGGCCCACGGCGGTAACGGCCCGATCCCGCTCAACGGCACGGTCACAGACCTGACATCGCGACGGGAGGGCGTCCGCCCCGTGAACGGCGAGCACGGCCGGGGTCAGGGCCGCGGAGAGGATCGCGGGCCGGCTCAGGTACTGCCCCGACCACCCACCCGGCACCCGCCAGTGCAGGCCAGGACTGTTGTGCCGGCCGGCGGGCGGTACGCCGAGATAGGTGGCGCTGGTGTCGGTACGGGCCGGGAGCACGGTGACGTACGGCCGCAGCCGCTCCCACTGTTCCCACGGCGCGAGGGCCGCCTCGCGCGGCGGGAGCAGCCAGTACGCGGTGCAGGTGTGGGGGTCGATGATCGCGGCGCTGCCCTCGATGCCGTCCAGGACGTCGAAGGCGCGGGCGGCGATGGCGGTGTGGGTACGTACGGCGTCCCACCGCTCCCCCGTGGGCAGCACCGTCACCGTCTCGCCCGCCGGCGGAACCCAGGCACGCTCCCTCACCAGACGCCCCCGCGAGCCCGGTCGGCCTGGCGCTCCGCCGTACGCCCGCCGGGGCGCCGGACGACGGCGTATGCCTCGGCCAGCCGCCCCGCGTCGGTCAGCAACCGCCCGGGCTCCGGCGCGACCCGCCACCAGCACAGCCGGGCCCGGGCCATGCCGGGCACGAAGAGGTAGCTCCCGTCGTCCCCGGCCAGCGTCACACCCTCCCGCTCCCGCAGGTGGCGTACGGCCTCGGCCCACGGCTCGATGAGCCAGGTGAGCTGCCGCTCACCGTCCATCTGGATCACCGCACCGCTGTCCTCACCCAACTCGGCGAGGACGCGGTCACCGCGATGGATGGCAACGTGAACGCGTGCCACCCCAGTTCCCCAACCCGCGTCCAGCGCACGCCCCCGCCGGGGGGAATCCAGTCGAGTGTGCTCATTTCCGTACCCCTGTCGTCGGTAGATGTACGACGGTAGGGGCGTCTCACCAGGGAGGGGGTACTGTCCGTACCCCCTTCATCACGCTGCGAACATGCCGATGTCGACGGCCAGTGCCGCCGCGCGGCGGCGTCGCGTGGGTGACGGCGACTCGGCTTCCTCCAGGATGATCTTCTTGGCGTACCCGTTGTACTTGATCGTCTCGGGAGCCGCCCGGTGCGCCTGTGCCAGGGTGGCCAGCGCGGCGTCCGGCTGTCGGTCCAGGTGGTACGCGCGGGCCTGCTCGATACGGTGTCGCGCGCGGCGGGGGCGGGAGGGGAGGACCGACTCGTCGGATGCGGCGGCCTGTCGTACGGACTCGCCTCCGGCGTGCAGTTCGACCGCCACCGTCACCGCGTGCGCTCCCATCACCGCCTGGCTGAACGAGGTCACCGGGTGGAAGTAGTCAGCCGGCAGACGGTCGGCCACCGCGCGCGCCTTGTCCCAACAGCCCCAGGCCGCCCCCGTGTTCCCGCGTCGGGCGGCCGTGTAGCCGGTCTCGAACTCCAGCGCCCCGCTGATCGCCAGTACGTCGTCCGAGGCGTGCGGGAGCAGCGGCTCCAGGAACCGCAGCGTCTCCAGACTGATGGCGTCCGCCGCGTCGTAGTGGGCCGGGCCGGAGTCGCGGTGGGCCTGGGCGGCGAGCCAGGCGGCGATGCCGATCGCGTGTGGGTCCTCGCTCTCCTGCGCGGCGATCAGGCCCCGTTCGGCGACGCGCCAGAGCAGCGCCGCGTCCGGTTGGTAGGCGATGAAGAACTGGGACAGCGAGTAGACCTCGGACAGCAGCGCCTGTGTGGCCCTGCGTGCGGCCGGTGTCTCGGCCTGCCGTACGGCCCGTCGCGCGTCGGTGATCAACTCGGGCAGCAGGGCGCCGACGACCTCGCGGTGGTCGGGCGCCGAGTGCCGGGCCGTCCAGGCGCGGGACAACCGGGCTCGCAGGTGCTCGGGCGAGGGGGCTGGCGCGTCGGCGGGGACGAGGAAGGCGTCGACCGCCGCCTTGACGGCCGGCAGCCGCGGATGGCCCGGGCCGGTGAACAACCCGCCCGCGGGCGGCCCACCGACGAGGTCCGACAGGTCCGCCACCCGCAACGCCTCGGCGACCCGCAACACCAGGTCGAGCTTGGGCGCGATCCGCCCGCGCTCCACGCCCTTCACCCACTCCTCGCTCATGCCCACGAGTCCGGCCATCACCGTGCGGCTGATCCCCCGCCGGGTCCGTAGCAGTTGCATGCGCTGGCCGAACGCCAGCGGGTCCCAAGTAGCGTCAGATGGCATGGCTTTGTCTCCCTCTGATCAGCTCGTCACTGCCAGGGTATGGGCGGGAGATATGCGAACGTCCCTGTCTTCCGAGTGGAGCCACGGTGGGCGACGGAACACCCACGGACGCGGGGAGGCGCACGCGTACCCCACCGTGTGTCTGAAAAGAGGCCACAAGAGGTGCTCGGCTTGGGGCAGTTGAGCGTGGCAGCGTCGTGTTCAGCAACCCCCCCCGTACGCCACAGCCACCCCCTCCCCCGCCCCAACCACCCCACCCGCACCCAACGCACCCCCCGCGCCGACGCCTACGCCGTCGAAACCCGGTGGTCGGCCGGCCGTCGAGCCGGGGTGGGGGGCGGTTCGTACGGTGCGTACGCATGAACACGCACATCCAAACCGCACTCTCCCGACGACCAGTATCGACGGGCCATATTCGGCCACCCACCCCCCGTCGCACACTTTTCCGAGCGCATTCTCCGCCCTCTTGTGGGCCGTCGGGATGGCGACGGAAAAGAGGAGTTTCGCTGGTGACGACAGGAAACCGGGGATAAGATATCGCGCGCTGCTCGCGATGGCGGTCAGTGAGGGTGGTGTGGGGTGGGGGCACCGTGCTTGAGCTGCGAGAACACGCTACCCGGGACGGGTTCACCCGAGGCCGTGAACGTGCGTTTGCTTTTCCTGGTCCGCCACGCTTACGTACTGCCCCAATACACCCAGACGGCCATCACAAAGCGGTCCACGCAACGTCAGTGGGCCCTTTTTCTTCCCTGATGTTCGCGGCCGACGTCCGCCCGCAGTCATGAAGTGGGCGCGTAGCGAGAAGCGGGTGCTTCGTTTCACGACAGAAGTGACACGACGAGAGAAGTGTGGAGTGTGATGCCATGAACCGAGTCGGCAGGGACGACTCGCGCCGGTTAGCCCGGAGACTCACGGAGTCGTCGGGGCGCATCGGGTTGTCCGTTCTCCTACTGGCAGGCGGCGCCCTGGGGGCGACGGCTGGGCCGGCCGCCGCGTCGGCCGACGACGGCACGCTGACGGTCGAGGTGCTGCGCGACTTCTTCGGCACCGGCGTGATCAACGCGACGATGGACGTACCGCAGCGGGGCATGAAGGTACAGGTCACCGACCCCGACGGGCACGTCGTGCGCGGTGTCACGGACGCCACGGGGAAGGTCGTGGTGGAGGGGGCGACGGAGCTGGAGGGCGGCCGGTACCGGGTCGACGTCAGCGTTCCGGCGCCGTACGACAAGTATCTGCGGGCGGCGCCCGCGTCCACGGCGGACAACCACTTCGACAGCTTCACGTCCTTCGTGGACGTGTCGGAGGGCAAGGACGCCTCCGTGGTGACGGGGGTGTGGGACCCGGCGGACTACACGCTGCCGGACTCGCGGTACTTCGTGCCGATCCACAACGGCGCCAACGGGACCGACAAGCGGGCGTTGGTGGCGTTCGGGACGAAGTCCCGGGGCACGTGTCCCACCAACGTGGCCTGCCCGACCACGCTGGCCACGCAGGACCAGGTGGGCACGACGTTCGGGTTGGCGTACGACACGGACAAGGGCCGGCTGTTCCAGGGCGCGTTCGCGCGCCGCTACGCCCCGTACGGCCCCAAGGGCGGCGGCGCGATCTACACGGTGCCGGCGAACGGCTCGGGTGCGCCCACGTTGTTCGCGCAGGTGCCGGACGCCGCGGTGACGGAGCACGACACGGCCAACCTCATCAAGGACCCCGGGTTCATCGACGCGCCGGGCAAGGAGAGCATCGGCGGCCTGGCACTGTCGGAGGACGGCTCGACGCTGTACGCGGTGAACCTGCGGACCCGCAGCCTGGTGAGCTTCGACGCGAAGGGTGACACGGCCAGCAAGCCCAAGGCGACGGTCCCGATCCCGGACCCGGGATGCGCGAGCGCCGACGACTGGCGGCCGTTCGGCCTCCAGGTGCACAACAACACGCTGCACGTCGGCGGCGTGTGCAGCGCGGAGAGCACGCAGAAGCGCGCCGACCTGAAGGCGGTCGTCGCCACGTACGACGGCAAGCGGTTCTCCACGGTGCTGAGCCACCCGCTCACGGCCGCACGCGGCAGTGTCTTCGGTGCGGACACCGACAAGGGCACCCACTGGAACCCGTGGAACACCAGCCTGGCAACCTGGGACGACCGCAAGCAGGGCAACGTCTTCATCGACCCGCAGCCGGAGCTGTCGTCCATCGCCTTCGGCCGCGACGGGTCGATGATCCTGGGCTTCCGCGACCGGTTCATGGACGTGCTCAGTTGGGGCGGTCTCGACCCCCGGCCGGGGAACGACACCGCGGAGAACGGCATGGCCGGTGGCGACATCACCATGGTGTGCGCCACCGCGACCGGCGAGTACCAGTGGGAGGGGACCGGAAGCTGCCCCAACCACGCCACTCCCGCCAACAGCGGCGGCCAGACCGCCGGCGTGGTCGAGTACTTCCCGGGTGACTTCTACACCACCGCGCACCAGGAGACCGCGCTCGGGTCGGTGGCCTACATCCCGCAGCAACAGTGGGTGGCCAGCACCGAGTTCGACCCGGTCGTCGACGTGGCCACCTCCGGGACCGGGTACTTCGACATCACGACCGGTCAGGGCCCGGGCAACGCCCCGAACGCCAACGGGTTCGAGTTCGTCAACCGGACGCAGGGCGGCTTCGGCAAGGCCGGCGGGCTCGGTGACATCGCGTACGCGGCGGCGAACGCGCCGATCCAGATCGGCAACGTCGTCTGGTTCGACGGCGACCACAACGGCATCCAGGACCCGGGGCACGTGTTGCTGCCGGGGGCGACGATCAGCCTGCTGGACGCGGACGGCAAACAGGTCGCGACGACCACGACCAACGACGCCGGCGAGTACTACTTCGGCGGCGTCGGGGCCGAGTACGAGCTCACCCGGGGCGCCAAGTACACGGTGCGGTTCGACGTGTGCACCGCGGACACCAGCGAGGTGCCCGAGCAACCCACCGCGGACAAGCTGAGGTTCACGCTGCCACGGGCCGGCGACAACCGTGCGCACGACTCCAACGTGACGCCGCCGAAGACCGGCCCGCTGTGCACCGGCGACGCGCCGGTCACGGCGCCGGACAAGCCGGGCGGGGTCGATCACACGATCGACGCCGGGGTGTACATCCCGAAGGACACGCCGCCCCCGACCCCGACACCCACCCCGACACCCACGGACACCCCGACCCCGACGCCCACGCCGACCCCGGAGCCCACCTCGACTCCGACGTCGGCCCCGACCTCGACCCCGACTCCGCCCACCGACACCAAGCCGCCCACGCCCGTGCCACCCGGCAACGACCCGGGCCCGAACGGCGGCGGCGGACCGGGCGGCGGAGGTAGCGGTGGCGGTGGCGGCGCCCAGGACGACGGCGGCGGTTCGCTCGCCAACACCGGCGCGTCCAGCGTGCCGGAACTGGTCGGCCTCGTCGGCCTGCTGGTGGGTTCGGGCCTGGTCATCGCGTACGTGACCCGGCACCGCCGCGCCCGTCAACACTGAACGAGTCCGGCAGCGCCGCACAGCACTGAGCTGCGCTGAACAGCGCCGGACAGCACCGAACAGGGCCACTGTTCGGCGTTGTCCGGCGCGCACGACGGTGAGCTGCCCGTCCGCGTCGCCAACGGCGCGGGCGGGCGGTTCACGTCTCGGCCGGTCCACGAGGGCCGGCCTCGATGTCGTCAACCACCTGACCGTCGCGTACCGCCGCGTGCTCGCGGAGGTGGGGCGGTGGGTGATCGAGAGGGTGAAGCGGCACGTGTCAGCGTCGAACCGCGTGCGGAGCGCGCGTCCCCGCGAGGTCCCCCCGGGGCGTCCGGCCGGCCGGCGTCGGTGGCCGTGGTCGCGACGGTGGCCGTGGTCGCGGCGGGCCGGGATCGTCATCGGCGTCGCGGTGGTGGGGGTGGCCGCCCTGGTCGCGGTGGCCTTCCTGCTGCTCGCCGACGACGAGTCGGGCGACGGTCCGCGCCCGCTGACGTCGGAGGAGGCGAGCCGGCTGGCGATGGCCCGGTTCCGTAACTACGAGGCGCGGGGCCGCGCGGTGACGATCACGGTGCCGGGCGCCGCCGGCGAGCTGACCGTCACCGGGGCCGTCGACTACCGGCGCAAGGTGGGTTACGGCGTCGTGCACGGCACCGGGCGTCACCAGGCCAGTGAGGGGCTGATCCAGTGGACGCCCACCTCGGTGCGCGTCCACCCGATGCCGGACGCCCCGGCGCACGCCCCCGCGTCGCCGCCTCGCTCGGGCTGGCACGACCGCCCGCCGCTGGCCTCCGGCAGCGCGCTGGACACCGCCCTGTCCATCGCGCTGGGCCTCGGCGGCGACCGCCCCGACAACGCCGAACTGCTGGCGCAGAACGGGGCCGCCTGGTGGGGGCGGGAGCGGGTGAACGGGGAGCGGGTGGACGTCATGACCGGGCCGTCGTCGCCCGACCGCTCCGGCACGGCGGGCAACGTGCGCTACTGGATCGACTCCGACGGCACCCCGCACCGGGTCCGGGTCACCGTGGAATCACAGCCGGAGCCGGTCGTCATCGACTTCGGCACCCACCCGTACGTGCCCGTCAAGCCCGTGCCCACGGCCGCCCCGACCCGGTAACCTCTCGGTCAGGACGCTGGCACCCGGGCGTTGGCGGCGAGCAGGGACACCGGCGGCAGCGGGATCTCCGCCGTCTTCGGCAGGGCGGGGACGGGCGGCACGGTGGTGGCGCCGGCCGTGGCCGCGTCGGGGAACTGCGGTTGCGGGGCGGGCGTCGCGACCTCGGTGAACGGGATGCCGCCGGGTGCGGTCGGCGCCCTCCAGGTGCCGGTCGGCGAGGACGTCCCGGCCGGCACCGGGCAGGCCGCGGTGGTCGCGAGCCGGGCGGGCACGGTGCGGCGCAGCTCGTTGCCGCGCAGGCAGTTGCCCCGGCGCGGGGTCGCGGTGGGGAACGTCCAGCCGACGTCGACGGCGTTGTCGGTGAACGTGTTGTCCGCGATCCGGTTGGCGAGCGTGGGGATGTCGGCGGTCGCGGTGAGCACCAGCCCGGCGTTGCGGTGGCCGGCGACGCGGTTGCGGACGACCTGGTTGTCGCTGCCGCCGTCGATGCCGATCCCGATACCCCACCCGCCGTCGGCCTGCTGCGGGGTGGCCACCTGCTGGTTGGCGGCGACCAGGTTGCCGGCGATGACGGAGCCCTTCTGCGGGAGCAGCTTCTCCTGGTGGTTGGAGTTGGTGGTGAGCCCGACCCGGTTGCCGACTAGGCGGTTGCGGACCACGTACATGTCCTCGCTGGCGTTGGTGCCCTCGTAACCCACCGCGTTGAGTTCGGCGACGTTGTCCCGCACCACGATGTTGCAGGGCTTGCACTGGCCGACGTAGATCCCCGAGTCGGCGCCGCCCGACGCGTAGCTGTGCGCGATGACGCCGTTCTGGGCGGAGAACGCGTAGATGCCGTACAGGCCGTTGCGGGTCGCGGTCACGTGCGAGACCAGGAACGACTTCAGGAAGGTGACGGGCTCGTCGCCGGTGTCGTAGCCGTCCCCCGACCCCGGCAGGCCGGCGGCGGCCTTCGCCGAGCCGGTGATCAGCACCCCGTTCTGCGTGTTGTTCCGCACGGTCAGGTTCTGCACGGCCACGCCGGGCGCGGAGACGAGGACGCCGTTGGGTTGCCGCAACCGCCCGTCGATGACGACCTTGTCCCGCGAGACGCCGCGCAGGGTGACGCGCGGCCGGTCGATCCGCACCGACTCGTGGTAGGTGCCGGGGGCGACCAGCACCAGGTCGCCGGGTTGGGCGAGGGAGACCGCGGCCGAGATCGTCGGGGCGTCGGCCGGTACGCGGATCGTCACGTGCGCGCCGGCCGGGCGCCGGCCCTCGCCGTCCGAGTCGCCGCCACCACCGTCACCGCCGCAGCCGGCCACCAGCGTCAGCGTGCCCACTACCGCCGCCCACACGCGAAAAGCTAATCGAGGCATGATCCCAGTCTGGCACGGTGCTCCCAATTCCTTCCCGGAAAAGCCGGGTTGACCAGCGCGCGCGGATCCGGGTGTGACACTGTGCACGCCATGCGCCGCCGAGCCGACCGCCAGCCGTCCCGCCGCACGTTCCTCGACGCCACCGGCGCCCTGGTGGCCGCCGGCCTGACCGCCGGCTGCACGGCGGACTCCGCCCAGCCGGGCCGGCACGCCGCCACCTCGGCGGCCACCCCGGCACCGGTCTCGGCGACGGGCCGCCACCAGGCCGGCATCACGCTCCCCGAGCCCGCCCAACCCCACCTGCTCGCCGTGGTCGCCGACCTTGACACCGGCGTGGCTCCGGGCCCGCTCCTGGCCGACCTCGGCCGGGCCATCCGCACGCTCACCACGGGAGCTGACCCGCGACTCCTCGGCCTGGAGCCGGGCGACCTCACCGTGACCGTCGGCGTGGGCCCCCGGCTGGTGCGCGCGGCCGGTGCCTCGCTGCCCGGCGCGAGTGACCTGCCGCGCTTCTCCCGCGAGCGAATCGCCCCCGGGGCCGACGGCGGCGACCTGCTGCTCCAGATCTGCGCCAGCGACCCGACGCTCCTCCCGGTCGTCGCCGCCGCGCTCGCCGACCAGGCCGGCGACCGCGTCCGCGAGCGCTGGCGCCAGTCCGCGCGCCGCGGCGCGAACGTGCCCGTCGGCGAGGGCCGCACCGCGCCCCGCAACCCGCTCGGCTTCGTCGACGGCATCATCGGCCCGCACACGGCCGCCGAACGGGAACGCGACCTGTGGCTGGCCGGGCCCCCCGAGGTCGCCGGCGGCACCCTCGCCGTGCTGCGCCGGATGGAGCTGGACCTGCCACGGTTCGCCGCCCTGTCCGTGGCCGAGCAGGAGGCGGTCTTCGGCCGGCGCCGGGCCAGCGGCGTCCCACTCTCCGGCGGCAGCGCCGCCTCGGGCCCGGAACTCGGGGCCAAGACACCGGACGGGCGCTACCTCGTCCCCGCCGACGCCCACGCGCGCCGGGCGCACGCCACCGCGGTCGGCGTCGGCCTCATGCTCCGCCGCTCGTACGGCATCGACGACCCCGCCCCCGGGCTGCTGTTCATCAGCTTCCAGAACGAGTTGCGGACCTTCACCGCCACCCTCACCCACATGGACACCTCCGACGCACTGCTGCCCTTCACCACCACGACCGCCAGCGCGACGTTCCTCATCCTCCCGGGCTTCGACGCCCAACACCCGCTCGGGTCACGACTGTTCGGCCGGTTACGGGCTGCCTGACACAGGAGCGAGGTCGGCCGGTCAGCGGGATGTCGAGGGCACCGGCGGGGTCGGGGTGGGACGGGTCGGGGCGGGTTCTTGGACGGCCTGTTCCACCCAGCGGTGGAAGGCGAGGATGACGTGTTCGTGGGGTGGATAGACCGCCTCGTAGTACACGGAGCGCGCGCCGAGTTGGCAGCGTTCGGCTGCCTCGAAGTCCTGCCGGTTGGCGATGTCGAGGAGCTCGACCGCGTCGGCGGCGCGCACGGCCGGGTCGGCCGCGGCCGTGGGGTGGAACAGCCACTGGGCGACCACCCGGGTGCGGTCCACGGCCAGCGGTTCGAGCCGGAGCCAGACGACGTGGTCGGGGAGCAGCACCAGCACCACGTTCGGCCACAGGTTGACCGCGTTGAACTGGCGGGCCTCCTCGCCCCCCGCCAGGCCGGGCAGCGGCGGGGCGACGGCGCGGCCGGAGCGGGAGAAGCCGGCCATCCCGTCGGCGAGGTCCGCGCCGCGCCGGCCGCTGACGGTCCCGTACCCGGACCTGAAGTACGGCAGCGCGCGGGTGAGTTCGGGGTGCAGTGTGGAGCAGTGGTAGCACTCGCTGAAGTTCTCGACGATCAGCTTCCAGTTGGCCCGCACGTCGTAACCGATCTCGGTGACCTGGCGCAGCTCCCCGATGCCGTACCCGGCGAGGGCGTCGGTGGCGTTGGCGGGGCCGAAGCGGGCCGCGAGCTGCGGCTCGATCTGCTCGGCGAGCGGCGGCGGCTCGACGCCGAGGTGCAGCCACACGTAACCCAGCCACTCGGCGACGGCGACCGTGTGCAGGTCGCGGTCGCGCGTGACGGCCCCGGGGAGGTCGCGCATCTGCGGGGCCCCGGTCAGCGTTCCGTCGAGCCCGTACGTCCAGCCGTGGTACATGCAGCGGATCGATCGCCCGAAGCGGCCCCGCTCGTCCCGGCACAGTCGTGCCCCGCGGTGCCGGCACACGTTGACCAACCCACGGAGGCGGCCGTCCGCGCCGCGTACCACGAGCACGCTCTCGCCGCCGACGTCCAGGCGGGCGAAGTCGCCCGGTTCGGGCACGGCGTCCGCCCGCCCGCCACACACCCAACGCCCACGGAACACGCGCTCGCGTTCCCGCTCGAATAACTCCGGGTCGGTGTAGCGGTCACCGAGCCAGGAAGACAGCATGACGTCATCTCCTCCTTCACATGTCTGGGTCTTGTTCGTTCGCGGTACGCGCCGCGTGTTCCTTCGCGGTGCGCACCGCGCGGTGTGAGTCCGGCTGGGTCGGCAGGGCACGCGCGGTGTCAGTCCGACTGGGCCTGCGGGGAGGGGCGCCCTCCGCGCGCCCGTCGGCTGCCGTGCAGGCCGAGGGCGACGCCCGAGACGATGAGCACCATGGCGAGTCCCTGGTCGAGGGTGACCGGCTCGTCGAGCAGCCATACGGAGAGCAGGGCGGTCAGCACCGGCAGCAGGTAGTACACGACCCCCGCGGTGGCCGCGCCGACGCGCTGGACGGCCCGGTTCCAACAGAGGTAGGCGACGGCGGACGAGAAGACGCCGACGTACGCCAGGGCGGCGAGCAGTTCGGGCGTGAGCGTGAAGCCGCCGACCAGCCACCACTCGACCAGGTAGGCCGGGAACAGGAAGACCAGCGAGGTCCCGAAGGTCACCAGCAGTAGCGTTGACTGACTGATGGCCGCCGGCGTCACGCGCAGGAGCAGGCAGTACAGCGCGAAGATGACGGCCGCCCCGAGCATCCACAGGTCACCCGGGGCCGGGTCCAGGCTGCTGAACGACCCCTTGGTGACCAGCGCGACGACGCCGGCGACGGCCAGCACGCTGCCGAACAGGCCGGGCAGCCCCGGCCGTTCCTGGCCGGCCAGGCGGGCGAAGGCCAGGATGAACACGGACGCCGCGATGTCGAGCAGGGAGAGGTTGGTGGCCGTGGTGGTGTGCGCCGCGACGTACACCAGCACCGTGAAGAGCGCGATGCCGCTGAGCCCGATCAGCGACAGCAGGGGAACGTGCCGCCGCACCGTCGGCCACTCGCGCCGCAGGGGCCGCACGGTCCACGGCAGGATGACGGCGACGGCGAGTACGCAGCGCCAGAAGGCGAGCGACACGGGCGGTATCGCGTCCCGCAGCTCGCGGGCGGTGGCCAGGTTCCCGGCCCAGATCGCGGTGGCGAGCAACGCCAGCAGCAGCCCACCGTAACGACGCGGCCCACCCGCCACGACCGGGGCCGGTGGCGGGGGCATGCTGCGGGCGGGGCGCGTGGGGCTCCCGGGGGCTCGGGCGGGGTCGGGGTCGGGGGCGGGATCGCGGGTGGGGGCGGGGGCGGGATCGCGGGTGGGGCTGGTGGCTCGGGCGGGGCGTGCTCGGCGGTCCGACGGGTACGGAGGCCTCCCCCCACCGCGCCCCGGCGGCGCGCCCGGCACCGGTTCGCCGGCTCCGCCCGCGCCCTCCGTCCTGCCCGCCCCGTCCGCTCCTTCCGCCTCGTCCACTCCCTCGCGTACCTGGGCCTGGGCAGCGGGCCCCGCGCTCCCGCGCCACACGCCTCGACCACGTCCCCGCATGGCTCCCTCTCGTCGGGCCTCTCCGATGACGCCGCCGGGTCGGGTTGCCACCGGAGCGCGCGTTCAAACCGTCGGGGCGGCGGGGCGCGCCTCGCCGGCGGGGGTGGCGCGCATCGGGCCCCGCCGGCCGATATCCAGGTGCGCGCGATCGGCGCGGTGGTGTGGGATCGACGCCATGGCGATCGTGTTGGGTACACCGGACGTTGACGGGCTGGGCGAGGCCGTGGCCGTGCTGCGGGAGTGGCAGGAGGACGGGGCGGCGATGCAGCTCCACCCCGGGGACCTGGGCTGGTACTGGCGGTTCGGCGCCAAGGCCACGGCCGCCGCGGTACGGACCTGGCGACGGGACGGGCGGCTGCTTGCCGTGGGCCTGTTGGACGGCCCCACCCTGTTGCGCATGACGACCGCGCCCGACGTACGGGGCGACGAGGAGTTGGGGCGCCAGTTGGTCACGGACCTGTCCACGCCGGAGCGCGGCGTCCTGCCGGCGGAACGGGTGTGCGTCGAGGCTCCGATGGACGCCCTGCTCCAGGACCTGCTGCTCGATGCGGACTGGCACCCCGACGAGCCGTGGACACCACTGCGCCGCGACCTCACGGAGCCGGTGGAGGACCCGGGCGTACGGATCGAGGTGGTCGGCCCGGAACGGGTGCGGGCACGGGCCGACGTGCAGCGGGCGTCGTTCGACGGGTCGACGTTCACGGCCGACCGCTGGCGCGCGATGGCCGCCGGCCTGCCGTACGCCGACGCCCGTTGCCTGCTCGCGTACGACGCCCACGGCGAGGCGGTGGCAACGGTGACGGTCTGGTCGGCGGGCCCGGGCAAGCCCGGAGTGCTGGAGCCGATGGGCGTCCACCACGACCACCGAGGTCGCGGCTACGGCAAGGCCATCACCCTGGCCGCGGCAGTCACCCTGCGGGAGCTGGGTTCCTCCAGCGCGCTGGTCAGCACCCCGACGTCCAACGTCGGCGCGGTGGCGACGTACGCGTCGGCTGGGTTCCAGCCGTTGGGTGAGGTGCGGGATGTGTGTCGGGAGGGGGTGGGTGGGTGAGGGTGGCGGGTTGGCGTGGTGGCGCTTGCCTTCAGTGGTCTTGACCCAGGAGTGCTCGCACTGCCGAGGGGCCGGCGAAGTCCTTGGCGAGGGCGTCCATGACGACCTCGTCGCAGACCTCTCCGAGCCAGTACCCGGCTTCCCGCAGCGCGCCGACCGTACGGAAGCCCGCCTTCTCGTACGCGCGGATGCCCGCGACGTTCGGGGCGAGAACCTTGAGCCAGACCATCCGCAGGTTGGTGACGTGGAACGCGTAGTCGAGGGTGAGCCGGGTGGCCGCCGTGCCGAGGCCGCGACCACGGGCCTGGGGGGCGAGCATGATCACGAATTCGGCGGTTCGTACGGCGTGATCCGGCAGGAGGGTGGCGACGCCGACCGGCTGCGGGGCGTCGCAGCTCAGGTCGTAGACGGTGAAGCGGATGTTGTCACCGCGAAGCTGGTGGGCGATGCCCTCGGTCCGGGCTTCGAGGGATTCGGGGGCCTGGCGGCCGTAGCCGACGAGCAGGGCGGGGTCCTGCTCCCAGCGCCAGTACGTCTCGACCAGGTCAGCGCGGAAAGGGCCAAGGGCACAGGTGTCCGTGCTGATCCACAGGGTCGGCTCACTGCTGGTGATGACGGCCTCCGATGGTGAGTGCGGGGGTGTAGCCGAACGTCGAGGGTGGCTCGGCGACGGGTACGCCGTCATCAGTCTCCACCCAGGCGTGCAGTCGCACGGGGTCCGGCGCGACCCCATGACACCAGGTGACGGACAGCCGTCGCGCGGCGAGGAGGAGCACGGTAGCGGCGGACTCTTCCAGGCAGGCGGTGCGAGCGGGTGAGTGTCGGGTGGCGTGGGGTCGTTCCCCGCGTGTGCGGGGGTCAACTTCCGGGGCTGTCACGGCCGATGAGCGGGTGCCGGTCCTCCCCGCACGCGCGGGGACCAGTACGGCGGCGCGTTCACCATGGACAGCCTGGAGGGTCCATCCCCGCGCGCGGGGGACCAGCCAGGTCCATTCGCTGATCGCGCCGTCCTCGAGGGTCCATCCCCGTGCGCGCGGGGACCAGCGGTCTCGTGCTCGGCGTCGAGGGCGGGGAAGGGGTCCATCCCCGCGCGCGCGGGGACCAGTGGTGCAGACCCACCGAGACCCTGCCTTGGTCGGGGCCATCCCCGCGCGCGCGGGGACCAGTCTGGCGGCACGGTCAAATTCAGGAATGCGGAGGGGCCATCCCCGCGCGCGCGGGGACCAGGCAGGCGTCGATCGCGGCCTGGCGCACGCGCCGGGGCCATCCCCGCGCGCGCGGGGACCAGATCGTGACCGACACGACCGACCCCGACGCGCCGGGGCCATCCCCGCGCGCGCGGGGACCAGGTTGATCTGGAGCGGCGGTTGCAGGAGCGCGGGGGGCCATCCCCGCGCGCGCGGGGACCAGAGCAATTGACCTGCGGGTTTATCGCGCGGCACCTCGATTTTTTGCAACTTCCGCGAACTCCGACCAATCACCCAAGCCCGGCATAATGCTCACCTCAACCTCCCGACAAGCCAGCCCCCGCAGCCTATCCGCAGTCCACCCCACAAGCAGACCGGCCGCCGACACCAGCCGCGCCGTCGGAGGCCCACAACTGCGCACCTCCAGCGCCCTGTTCACCCGGCCGCCCGCTGACACGACAGTCGCCAGGGCAGGCGCGGCACGCAGCCCGGACGGTGTACGAACCGGCGACCGAGGCGAGGGCCTGGCCCGCCACGACGTAGCGCCAAGGCGCCCGCCCCTCGGAAAGTCGCGTGCCAAGAGGCGGGCCGGGGCGAGTTCGTGCAGGCCAGCATCAGCACGGCCGATGCCACCCGCGAGCGAGACGAACAGCACCACCGAGGCTCACTGGGCGCTCGCGGCCGGGCGGACGATGACTTCGTTGACGTCGACCTGCGAGGGTTGGGAGATGGCGTAGGTGATGGCGTCCGCTATGGCGGAGGCGGGGAGGGCCACGGCGCGGTAGGTGCGCATGGTCTCCCTGGCCACGGGGTCGGAGATGGTGTCAGCGAGTTCGGACTCGGTCACGCCCGGGGAGACGAGGGTGACCCTGATGTCGCCGGCGGACTCCTGGCGTAGCCCCTCGGAGATGGCGCGTACGGCGAACTTGGTCGCGCAGTAGACGGCGGCGGTGGGTGAGACCTCGTACGCGCCGACGGAGGCGATGTTCACGAAGTGCCCACCGCCCTGGGCGCGCATCGTGGGCAGGGCGGCGGCGATACCGTGCAGCACTCCCCGTACGTTCACGTCGATCATCCGGTCCCACTCGTCGGTCTTCAGCGCTTCCAGCGGCGAGAGCGGCATGACTCCGGCGTTGTTGACCACCACGTCCACTCGGCCGTAGCGCTCGCGGGTGGCGGACATGAAGGCCCGTACGTCGGCGGCGTCCGTGACGTCCAGCCGCCGGAACGCCGCGCTGCCGCCTGCGGCGGTGATCTCCTTGGTCAGGGCGTCGAGACGGTCGGTACGTCGCGCCCCGAGGAACAGGCTGTGTCCGTCGGCGGCCAGCCGGCGGGCGGTCGCCTCGCCGATTCCGCTGCTCGCCCCGGTGATCGCGACGACCTTGGCTGTCTCTGTCATGCCTGCGATTCCTCTCGGTAGAGCACCAGGTGTTCGTGGTAGAGCACACCGTCACGGATGTCGCCCGTCGCGGTGAACCCGGAGTCGTCGACGTAGTCGATGTGCTTGCCGGTCACCGTGTAGCGGCCCGCGTACGCGCTGTCGCGGTCGCCTCGGGCCTCGTCGTACCGACCGTCCGCCCGCAACTCCTGGCGGATGTGACCATCTGCGGCCACCCACATGCCGACCACGTCGACATCACCATCCGCCGTGTTTCCTGTCATGACGACTCCCCTCATCCATAACCCGTGGGCCTGTCTGCTCGACCGAGTCTGGGCAGGTCGAGGGGTGCCGACCAGGTTGTGTGTTGCCTGGGTGCGGCACACCCAGGCAACACACCATCCCCGCGGCCTAGCCTGGACACATGGCCGACAACCACCTGGGAGAGTTCCTCCGCGCGCGCAGAGCCGCGCTGCGGCCGGAGGACGTCGACATGGCGAGTTACGGCGTCCGCAGAGTCGCCGGGTTGCGTCGTGAGGAGGTCGCCGTCCTGGCCGGGGTGAACGTGGACTACTACACCCGCCTGGAACAGGGACGCGAACGCCACCCGTCGGCCCAGGTACTCGACGCGCTCGGCCGAGCGCTGCGGCTGGACCCCGACGCGTACGCGCATCTGCACCGGTTGGCTGGGACAACGCCGGACAACCAGTTCACCCACACCACGGACCGGGTCACCCCGGCCCTACGCCAACTGCTGGACGGTTACCCGGGCGCCCCGGCGTTCGTCATCAACCGAACCCTGGACATCCTGGCGACCAACGCCCTGGCCGAGGCCCTGCACTCACCCTTCGAGCGGGCGGACAACCTGGCCCGCATGGTCTTCCTCGACCCGGCGGGACGACAGGTCTACTCGCGGTGGAACAGCACGGCGCAGGCCACCGTGGCCCACCTGCGCCAGGCGGCCGGCCTCGACCCGGACAACCCACGACTGCGGGAACTCGTCCACACCCTCACCGAACACAGCACGGACTTCACCCACCTGTGGGCCACCCACGCCGTGCGCGGCAAGACCCAGGACGCCAAGCACTTTCTCCACCCCGCTGTCGGCGCCCTGACCCTCACCTACCAGACCTTCGACGTACGCGACGCCCCCGGCCAACAACTCGTCGTCTACCAGGCCGAACCCTCCAGCCCCAGCGCCCAGGCGCTTAGCTTGCTCGGTTCGCTGCACGCCTCTTCGAACCGGGCCACGATGTAGCTGCGGGGGTGGTGGGGGGATGGCTGGACAGCGCTTTGCGGGGGCTCGGGGGCCATCCCCGCGCGCGGGGACCAGTCGGGGCGAGCGAAGACGGTGGGGTGGTGCTGGGGTCCATCCCCGCGCGCGCGGGGACCAGTGATCGTTCTCACCGATAACCGCTGTACCGATGGGTCAAGCGCCGCCAATTGCATCGGATGAGAACTCGCGACGGGTGGAGAATCGCGCACTGCGACGACGAGGTCGCCCGCATCCGGGCCTTCGGCCGCAAGGGCTGGCTGCCCGCCTTTCGCGACGCGACCCTGTTCAAGACCGCCTACGCCTTCGGACTGCGGCGCAACGAGACGCGGATGCTGGACGCCGCCGACTTCGGCCGCAACCCGCACGGCTGCGAGTTCGGTGAGTACGGCCGGTGCCAGGTGCGGTTCGGCAAGGCCAAGAAGGGCTCGCCGCCCAAGCGCCGCAGGGTGCTGACCGTGTTCGACTGGACTCCGGACGTCCTGGACGAGTGGTTCACCGAGGTCCGCCCGCTGTTCGGCACCAACGACAACCCGGCGGCCTGGCCTTCCGAACGGGGCCTGCGGATCGGCTGCCAGCGGCTCAACTCCCGCTTCATCGCCTACCGCAAGGCCCTGGGCCTCGACGAGGGGCTGGACTTCCACTCCTTCCGCAGGTCCTACGTCACCCACCTCATCGAGGACGGCTGGGACCCGCGCTTCGTCCAGGAGCAAGTCGGCCACGAGCACGCCAGCAGCACCTCGCTCTACACCTGCGTCTCCTCGGACTTCCGCACCCGCACCCTGCGGCGGCACCTGGACGCCACCATCGCCGCGGCCCTTGAGCCCCAGACCGGGAGGCAGGCATGAAACGCAAGGTCGGCTACACGTGGCGGCTGCGTGAGGTCATGGCCCAGCACCAGATTTTCACGGCCACCGAACTGGCGCCGCTGCTGCGCGAACGGGGCATCGACCTGTCCGCCTCCCAGGTCCACCGCCTGGTCTCCGGCACCCCGGAACGCCTGTCGTTGCAGGTCATGGCAGCACTCTGCGACATCCTGTCCTGCACTCCGGCCGACCTGGTGGACACCACCGCCGAGAACGCCGGCGTCCGCAAGACCGCCACCGGCGACCTGCCCGCACCGCCCGCGAACGTCGCGAAGCTGCGGCCCCGCGCCGCCCGCATCCTGCCCGACGCATGACCCGCACCTACGCCACCGACGAGCAGTACGAACGCTGGTACATGACCGAGTGCTGCCGCTGTGGCCGCCGCAGGCACAAGGCCGACACCTGGCCGGACGGATACGTCTGCCGCACCTGTTCGGACCGCGCCGTCCGTACGCGGGGCACCTGTCCGGGATGCGGCCAGGACCGGGCCCTGCCTGGGCTCCGTCCCGGTGACGGAGTCCCGATCTGCACCACCTGCGCCGGCTTCTCCCGAACCTTCGACTGCTCACGCTGCGGCTTCGAGGGCAAGCTCCTGGGCGGACGCCTGTGTGAGCGCTGCACGCTCAGCGACCGCCTCACCGCGCTCCTGGACGACGGCACCGGTCGCATCCGTCCCGCGCTGGTCCCACTGTTCAACCTGCTGGTGGCGATGGACAAGCCCAGCAGCGGGCTGGCCTGGCTGGCCATGCGCCGCAGCCAGCCGACGAACGCCTCCCGATTGCTGCAACAGCTCGGCCTCGGCCAGATCTCGCTGACCCACGACGCCTTCCACGAGCTCCAGCCCTGGCGGACCGCCGCTCACCTGGAAGAACTCCTGATGACCAGCGGAGTCCTGCCTACGGTCGACAAGTACCTCTGCTCCTTCCAACGCTGGCTTCCCGGGCATCTGGCCAGCATCACCGACCCCGAACACGTCAAAACGATCAGGCTCTTCGCGACCTGGCGCGTCCTCCCGCGGCTGCGGGCCCGCGCCGCACGAAGCCACATCACACCCAGCGTCCGGAGGTTCGCCGCCGAACAGATCAAGTACGCGACCGCCTTCCTGCAATGGCTCGGCCAACGCAACAACAGCCTCGCGTCCTGCGGCCAGATCGACATCGACGCCTGATGGGCCGAGAGCAGCGAACACGGCCGCACCTGCCTGAGGGCTTTTCTCAGCTGGGCCATACAGACCCGTAACTGCCCACGCTCCCTGTCCATCCCCGCGATGAAGGTCTCCCGGCGGGCCGCACTGAGCGAAGACGAACGCCTCGACGCCCTCGGCCGACTGCTGACCGACACGGAGATTCCGATACGTCTGCGTGTCGCGGGGGTCATCGTGCTCCTCTATGCGCAGCCCGTGAGCCGCATCGTCCGGCTCAGCGTCGAAGACGTGATCCACGACGGCGACACCGTGCTGCTACGGCTCGGCGAACCCGCCTCACCCGTTCCCGCACCGGTCGCCACTCTGCTGCTGGAGCACATAGCGAACCGCGACAACATGAACACCGCCACCAACCCCGCCTCCCGATGGCTCTTCCCGGGCCGCCGGGCAGGACAGCCAGCCCGCCCCGACCACCTGTCCGCGCTCCTGAACGAGGCCGGGATCCCGGCCGCCGCAGCACGTGGCGCCGCCATCCGCCAGCAGCTCCTCGAACTGCCCGCTCCCGTCGTTGCCGACGCTCTCGGCTACCACCACAAGACCACCAGCCGCCTCATCAGAGAGACCGGCGGGACATGGAGCCGATACGCCGCTGGCGATCACACAAGGTCACCGACAAGCCGGCCTCCTCGGGAAGCCGGCGACAGTTGACTACGAGAGCCCACAGCAGAAGGCCATGCTCTAGCGGAGACGGGCCAGCAAGTGGGCGTCCAGGAAGCCCCGCTCGGAGGCCGGGTCGTGGAGCAGCCGCGCGAATGTGACGAACCCGGCCCCGGCCAGCAACTCGGCGAAGCGATCCGCCGACCAGCTATAGGCAGGTGCCACCTTGTGGTCGAAGCGGACCGGCTCGGGCGCGTCGGTCCCGAAGAACGAGACCAGGAGAAGGCCCCCCGGCGCCAGGACACGCGCCTGCTCGGCGAGCAGCGCAGGTAGTTCCCCAGGAGGGGTATGGATCATCGAGTAGTGGGCCAGCACGCCACCGAGCGCGCCGTCCTCAACTGGGAGCGCCTCCATCCGGGCCTCATCGAACTTCAGCGCCGGATGGGCCCGCCGGGCGTGGTCGACCATGGCCGGGGAGAGGTCGAGCCCGAAGGCATCGAGCCCCAGGTCGTGCAGCATGGCCGTCAGATGTCCGGGCCCGCAGCCGACATCGGCCACCCGCGAATTCCCCGTTCCACGCACCAGCTCGGCGAAGGTGCCGATCATGTTCCGCGCAAACGGCTGCGCCTCCAGTCGATTAGCGAACATCGACGCATATAACTCGACGACCCCGTCGTAGGCCGCTCTGGTCTCGTCCTGGTGCTCCGCCACAGGAAGGAAGTTAACATCCCCCATCCTCAGCTGTTCCCCGGCGTCGTGCCGAATCCCGCGCCGTCGTATCCGACTCGCTCGGCTACCAGGACAAGGCCATCACCCGGTGGCGCGACAAGCCGCTGGCGACCACAGTCAGTCACCAGCTGGCTGGACTCCCCGGGGAACTGGCGACAGCTGATTAGGCGATCACACCAGTACATCCCCGCGCGCGGGGACCAGTGGAGCGTGGGGGTCAGCGGGACGGTGACGACGGGTCCATCCCCGCGCGCGGGGGGACCAGCCGTACAGGATCACCCCCTGCTTCGCGTCCTGGGGTCCATCCCCGCGCGCGCGGGGGGACCAGCTTTCCGCCAGCCTTGCCGGAGACGACCCCCCGGGTCCATCCCCGCGCGCGGGGGGACCAGTGCGGGCCTGGGTGTCGATGACGATCATCGACGGGGTCCATCCCCGCGCGCGCGGGGACCAGCGGCCGCTGCCCCTGCGGGCGCACCTTCGAAGGGGTCCATCCCCGCGCGCGCGGGGACCAGGGCGTGGTGGCGTCGGCCGGTGAGGACGTCGAGGGTCCATCCCCGCGCGCGCGGGGACCAGCTGGGCTTCATGCCCTCGTTGGCGCGCTGCCAGGGTCCATCCCCGCGCGCGCGGGGACCAGAGCAATTGACCTGCGGGTTTATCGGGCAGTACCCCGGTTTTTTGCAACTTCCACGAACTCCGTCCTATCACCCAAGCCCGACATAATCCCCATCTCAACCTCCAGGCAAGACGGTGTTCGCAGCGTATCCGCAGGCCACTCCATACGTGAGCCGGACGCCAACACCAGCCTCCTGGAGCGGGCAACTGCCCGCCATCGATAGACGGTTCACTGCGGCGTGTGCCTGAACGCCACCTCACGCTCCCCGCCTTCGCCGGCCTACGGCGCGATGGGCCCGATGTTCTCGGCGGGGGTGACCAGCCACCGCAGGGTGACGTGGGCGGTGTAGCGCAGGTGGCGGCCGTCGGGGTGGTCGCGGGCCGCGTGGCTGGTACACCAACGCTGAGCCCGCTGGTGCTGACCGGTGATGGACTCCGACGGTTCGGGCTCCGGGGACTGCTCGGCGCAGGTGAGACACGTGGCGCGGACGGTGTACGGATCGGCTGCCGGATCGGGAGCCAGGCTCATCTCGACGTAGCGGTAACGGCGACGGTGGGTCATCGCGGCTACCGGCTGCCGTGGGGGCCGTGGGCGGCGTGGACGGCGGGGGTGAGGGCAGCAGCCAGGTAAGCGGGTTCGGTGAGGTAGCGGCCGGACCAGTTGTGCGGGACGTACCAGTGCAGCCCCGGCCCCGTACGACGATGCGCGGGCGGGATGCCGACGTAGTGAATGCCGGGCCTGGCGGGGAGCACGGCCACGTGGGGGTGCAGGCGCTGCCAGTGGATGAAGTCGTGCGCCTCGCCCGGCGGCAGGAGCCAGTACGTGGAGCAGGCGTACGGGTCCACGATGGCCGCACTCTCGTGCGGGCCGTTGAGGATGGGGAAGGCCCAGCGGGCGGTGGCCGCGTCGGCACGTACGGCGTCCCAGTCCCGGCCAGCGGGCAACAGCGAAACGGAGTCGCTGGGCGGCGGGCACCAGTCGGGGCGCGCGTCCGTAACAACGCTGGCCGGGTCTCTCGCGTCTGGCGGCTGAAGGTTACCCGTCACGATTCCTCCGGTTGTCGAGGCATTGTGCGGTACAGCCTGACCTCGCCAAGTCCTGATCACGAGGACTTGTAGAGGGCCAACTAAGGGCCCCCGTAGGTCTTTTATCTACTCGTAGGGGTGACAGACAGGGGTGGTAGGGCCATACAGTGTCAGCATCAGGCCCATCCGCCTTCGGGAGGTCCAGGTGCCACGACCGACGGGCAATGCCGCACTCAAAGCAGCTCGCACCGCAGCCGGTTACCGATCACAAGACGCCCTAGCTGTCGCCATGACCAGAGCCGCCCCCACGCTGGGCATCCGTGGCCTGTCCGTCGGGGTACGGCAGGTGCGACGGTGGGAGTCAGCCACTCCCCCTTGGCCACAACCAGACCACCAGAAGGTCCTCACGCACCTCTTGGGTCAAGGCATGGAGCAACTCGGCTTCACCCCACCTTGGGGCGCGACCGCAGCCCGAGAAACGTCGTCCCGTCGGGTACCGACTGGTGCTCCGGCACCTGGTGCATTGCCCCCTATCCCCGCGCAGGCGCCAGCCACCACGCACCCAGCCAGCGTGGGAAGGCACTGTGAAGAAGTCGCTCGCGCGCACCGCAGCTTGTACTGGACCGTCGCTCCATCGGCGCTGCACGCGCCCGTCCTGGCGCACGCCAGGTTGGGTTGCACACTGCTGTCCGAAACGGCTGGCATTACTCGACAGAAGGTGGCGTCTGCGGTCGCCGAGTCCTACCTTCTCGCTGGCCGCATCGAGTTCTTTGATCTTCGGGAGCCAGAACGCGCCGCCGAAACACTCACTTGCGCCCTGCAAGCAGCCGGAGAGGCCAACGACTCACTCATGGGCGCCGCAGTCCTCGCGCACACGGCGTTCATCCCCGGGTGGGACGGGCGCAGGGAGGAGGCCGCTGAGCGGATGGTGGCTGCAAGGACCTATGCCCGTCGCGGGCCTGCCTCAGCCGAATTGCTGGCGTGGCTGGACGCGGTTGAGGCGGAGTGCGAGACGCGATGCGGGCACACTCGTACCGCCTTGCACTTGATCGGACATGCCGAGGGCCTTCTAGGTGCCCGAAACGAACATGTCACGCCTGAGTGGCTGGACTGGTTCGGCGCGGATCGACTGGCCGCCTTCAAAGGCAATGTGCAACTTCAGGCCGGACATCACCTGCAGGCACGGGAGTCGTTGTTGGTCGCCTTGGAGATGCTTCCTCCGGAGTCCGACAAGCAGCGCACCGTTGTCTACGGCGATCTCGCCACCGTCGAAGCCGCGCTAGGTCACCCGGACGAGGCGTGTGAAGCGGCGTGCCGTGCGCTCGATCAACTCGCTGTCACCTGGTACGCGACTGGCATGGACCGCGTCAAAGAAGCACGCCGCGCGTTGGCGCCGTGGAAGAACGAGGCGTGCGTGCGCGCTCTTGACGATCGCCTGTACGACTGGGGCACGACGGTCAGTGCTCTCGCGCGTTGAAGCGGGTGATCGCGCCTGGTAGCTCGCGAAGGCTCTCGACCCGAAGGGTCGGGAGTTTGCGCGCGTCTTCACTCATCCACTGGATAGTGGCCCAGGGCCCGCGACGTACCAAGGCTGTGTGCATGCCGCTCAACCGGGCGGGGGCGATGTCGTTGTCGACGCGGTCGCCCACATACAGGATTTCCGCCGCGCCAAAGGGGACGGCTTCGCCGACACGCTGAAAGAACGCCGGGTCGGGCTTCGAAGCACCCCAGTCGTCGGAAGTGCCGATGAGATCCACGTCATCGGTGAAAAGCTGGCGCAGGATCTTGCCCGCTCGCACGGTTTGATTCCCCGCAATGCCCAACCACAGGCCAATGGCGCGGAGTTGGCGCAGCGTGGATCGTACGTCCGGGTAGAGGTCTTCTTCCCCGAAGTGCTCCGGCTGGCCGGCCTGAGCGCGACGCTCACGCTCGGCGTAAAGGTCAAAGCCTGGCTGGAACTCCTGGAAGGTCTCCCGGTAATCCCGACCCTGGGCGATGACCGCACCGAATGTCGCCGCGAAGGTATGACGGGGCACACCGAGCCAATCGGCCCAGGTGCCGTACTCCCGCGTCTCATCGACGAGGCATTCCCCCACGTCGAAAACCACTGCTCGGATCATGCGGGCAGGGTAGCGGCCAGGTGTGTCGGCTCGTCCAGCCAAGCTGGCTATTGACAGCCTCTCTCCTTTTCTGTCGCTGCCGGCTCCTTCACCGTCGGCAAGTGACCCACCCCCGCGCGCGGGGACCAGGCTTCACGGGGACTCGGGACCCCTGTCGGAAGGGGGCCATCCCCGCGCGCGGGGACCAGCCGTCGGCCAACTCCGCCACAAGCTCAGGATTGCGGCCATCCCCGCGCGCGCGGGGACCAGTCGTCACCGACGCTGCCCTCCTCCACCGCCTGGGGGTCATCCCCGCGCGCGGGGACCAGCGAGGCTGACGTGGCGGGAGTTGGGTGTCCTGGGGGTCATCCCCGCGCGCGCGGGGACCAGACTCTAGCGTGCGCCAGGCTCCGCTACGCCCTGGGGTCATCCCCGCGCGCGGGGACCAGAGGCCGCCCCGAGCGGCCTGGTCGTTGAGAGCGGGGTCATCCCCGCGCGCGGGGACCAGTTGCCCTCCCGGGAGCGCTTGGGCAGGTTCTCGGGGTCATCCCCGCGCGCGGGGACCAGCCCGGGGACGCCCGGAGCACCGGCGGGGCCGGGGGGTCATCCCCGCGCGCGCGGGGACCAGGGGGTCGTGGGTGCCAGGGTGCGCGGGCTGCGGGGGTCATCCCCGCGCGCGCGGGGACCAGCGTTTCGGGTTCCGCACCGAGTCCCGTTTCGGGGGGTCATCCCCGCGCGCGCGGGGACCAGCCTGCCGGGCGGCGTCGTCAAGGCCCTTACGGCGGGTCATCCCCGCGCGCGCGGGGACCAGGGCGCGCCGCTCGCCGTACGGGACGTGCAGGAGGGGTCATCCCCGCGCGCGCGGGGACCAGAGCAATTGACCTGCGCCTTTATCGCGCGACACCCCGGTTTTTTGCAACTTCCACGAACTCCGGCCTATCGCCCAAACCCGGCGTACGACTCACATCCCCACTCCGGCAAGACAGTGGCCGCAGCCTATCCACCGAGTCGACTCCCAAGCAGACCAACCAACAACACCAACCCCGAGGCACAACCGCCAGCAATCGGTGACAGGTTCACTGAGTCACACGTTCGAATATCCCGTCCCACCCCACCCTCGCCCGCCTACGGCGCAACGGGCCTGACTCGGCTCCGATGGGCATGGCGCAGCCTCCGGCGTCATCAGGGGTGATCACGTAATGACTGACCATAAGACTCGATGCGTAGGTGACTCAATGTCACCTCCTCAGAACACGCGAGCGCTGTGCCAACGAGCGCTACATCGGCACGCGCAGGGCAACGGCCAGCGTGCGCATTTCCGGCGTGAGCGTGCGCCTGCCGTCGATCACATCGACCATGATGTCCTGAGCATAACGTTGTTCAGCGGTCCATTCCGGTGACCGTCGATGCACCTCGGACAGCACGTCAAACGCCTCGCCGAAACGGTGCAACATGAGGTGCGCCTTTGCGACATCGAGCCGGTGCCGGTCATATTCGGTTCCGGCGGAAGGATTCGCCGCGGCCAAACGTTCGGCCGTGGCGAGTACGTCATCCGGCTTGTCCGTCACGATTCCTTTTTCCGCCTTTTTGTAGGCCACGGTGAATGGCCCCCAGGTGGCGAGGCGCGTATCGCCGGCCGGGAGTTCCCGGCCGGTCAGGACGGCCGCTGACCGTGCGAGTCGCATGGTGTCGTGAGCGTCGGCGGGGCGCGCGTTCCGCAGGCTGGCGGCTGACGCCTGCACCAACAGCCAACCCCACGCCGCCAGCTCATCCGGAGTGGCCCGGGACATGCGCGGCTCGACGTCGTCCGCCCACCGGATCGCCAGTTCGGCGGATTCCGTGAAGCGTCCCTGTCGTACGAGCAGCCACGCCCAGGTGGTGATGATCGACGCAGCCCGCAGCCGGTCGGGGGCGTCGTCAAGGGCCCGCCGGAGTGCCGTCTCCGCGGCCGTGAACTGCCGCGCCTGGGTGAGCGTTGATCCCGCGATCTGCAGGAGATATGACCGAGCCGCACGCGCTTCGTGTTCGGTGTCGTCCAGCGCGTCGGCGTCCCGAAGAATCGGCCCGATGAGCGTGGACAACTGCCCGAGTTGCTTTCCGAAGTACGCTGTCCTGACCTCGCCGAGAGAATCCGTGATGCCCGAAAGCGAGGGCTCCTCATCGATCTGCGTGGGGGGCGATTCAATAGCCTGCTGGAGCGGACGCCAGGGCTCGGACGTCGATTCCGATGGGCGCGGCTCCTGGGGGATCAGGCTGTTGGTGGGAATGCGCAAGGCAGTGGCCAGACGGCGCACAGTTTCCATGCGCGTATCGGTAAGTGTTGCCTGCTCCAGCTTGCGGATGAGCGAGAGGGATACGCCGGACGCGTCGGACAGACCTTGCTGAGACAGTCCGCGCTGCTTTCGAGCGCGCTGAACCAGTGCTCCGATGGGCAGGGATTCGTTGTCGGTCACTGCGACTCCTCGCGTGCACCTGCTACTACCGGAAACGGTACTCCAGCCCGTGGGCGCCACCTCCGCCAACTGGGAGCTGGGGAGCGCACTTACGTGGTGGACTGCTCCGCATGACAAGCGTGTTGTACCTGTTCGGCGCGGCTGCCCCGCCCGTAGCGGAGTTCCCTCGGATCGTGCGTCGCGCGCAGGCTGACGGGTGGGACGTGTGCGTGGGATTGACGCCGACCGCTGCGGACTGGCTGACGGACGCGGCGGCGGAGTTGGAGGAACTGACCGGTCACCCCGTACGGTCCCGGTACAAGCGCCCGGGCGAGCCTGATACCTGGCCCAGAGCCGATGTCATCCTGTTCGCCCCGATCACCATGAACAGCATCAACGCCTGGGCGTTGGGGTTGACCTCGTCGTTTCCGGTGGGCGTCGTAGCGGAGGGAATCGGTAAGGGCATTCCGCTGATCACGATGCCGTGCGTGAATTCGGCGTACGCCCACCATCCCCAGTTCGCACGCTCCGTCGCGGAGCTGCGTGCGGCGGGGGTCAGCGTGTTGTACGGGGAAGGCGGATTCGTTCCCAACGAGCCGGGCCAGAAGCGTCCGTTTCCGTGGGACGCGGCGCTCGCCGAGGCGAAGGGGTTCGTTTCGGGCTCGTAGCTCGCTGGTCTGCCTGCACGGGGGCGAATACGAGAGGCCAGGCTCGGGTTCTCGCATGACCATCCCCGCACGGGGGCCAGGCGTTGACGAGCTTGGCCTTGCCAAGGGGGAAGGGGCCATCCCCGCACGCGCGGGGACCAGGGCGAGACCGCCCCGCAGACCCTGGCGCGCGAGGGGCCATCCCCGCACGCGCGGGGACCAGAGCAACTGACCTGCACCTTTACCGCGCGCCACCCCAGCTTTCTGCAACTTCCGCGAACTCCGACCTACTACCCAAGTCCCGCAAACCAACCACAACACTCCCCCTCACTCACCAGACTCCCCAGGCTATCTCCCACCCCACCCCACCCCCACCCACGACGCCGCCACGCATCAACACTCAGCCCTCAACTCACCCCCACCACAGCTCTCCGCAGCCACCGCGAAAGCCGCCACCAGCCAACCCGAAGTCCCCACCCACCCACCCACCTCAAACCCGCACCACAACCTTCCCCCGAGTCCGCCCCCGTTCCCCGTACGTGTGGGCCTCCCCCACCTCATCCAGCCGATACGTCCGCTCCACACGCGGCGTGTAGTGGCCCCGGCGGCCGAGGGCGGCTGCCTCCGCGAGCAGCGTCGGGTCGTTTTCCGCGTTGGCCAGGTGGGCGCCCAGGCGGGAGGCGTTGGCATGGTCGGCGACCGTGGCTACGCGGGTGGGGGCGCCCGTGATCGCGATGAGGTCGGGGAGGGAACCGGAGGCCGCGGTGTCGAGGACGAGGTCGAGCCCGTGAGGGCCAGGGCGGCGAGGCGGTGTGGGAGGCCGGGGCCGTAGGTGGTGGGGGTGGCGCCGAGTGAGGTGAGGAAGGCGTGGTTGCGTTCGCTGGCCGTGCCGATCACGGTGGCGCCGTGGGCTACCGCGATCTCGACGGCGGCGCTGCCCACACCTCCGGCGGCGCCCTCGATGAGGAGGGTGCGTCCGCGCAGGGGGCCGAGCGTTCGCAGGCCGCCCAGCGCGGTGACGGAGGCGAGGCCGGCGCCGGCGGCCTGCTCGTCGGACCAGGTGGCCGGGGCGTGGGACCAGGCGGAGAGGACGGCCAGTTCGGCGGTGGCGCCGGTGATGCCGCCGAGGCCGAAGACGCGGTCGCCGATGCTCACGCCCCGTACGGCCGCGCCGATCTCGTCCACCACGCCCATGGCGTCGCGCCCGGGGATCGCGGGCAGGTCGACGGGGAGCAGTTCGCGTACCGCGCCGGAGCGGACCTTCCAGTCGACGGGGTTGACGCTGGCCGCCGCCACCCGGATGCGGGCCCGCCCCCGGAGGCGCGCACCCCGACGCCCCGGGGCACGCGCGGGCGGGCGCCGCTCACGGCTCCGGGGCGGCGTGGGCGGCCAGGTGGGCGGCTGCGATGCCCGTACGGGACGTGACGTTGAGTTTGCGCATGATGCTCGCCACGTGGTGTTCGACGGTACGGGGCGACAGGACCAGGCTCTCGGCGATGTCGCGGTTGGCCCGGCCCTGGACGACGAGGCGGGCCACCTCCTGTTCGCGGGGGGAGAGTTGGTCGCCGTAGCCGAGTCGGCCGCGGCGGTGGGTGGTGACGATGTCGTGGCGGCGCAGCAGCCGGTGGCAGCGGGCGACGTCCCAGCGGGCGCCGAGTGCGCGGTACGCCTCGATGGCGCCGAGGATGATGCCGACGGCCGCCTTCTGCCGCTCCGCCGCTTCCCCGGCGGCCCGGCCCGCGGCCTGCCGTTCCTGGCCGGCGTGCCCTGGTTCGTCGGAGCGTTCCCGATCGTCGCGCGGCTGCCGCGCGTGGAGCAGGCAGCGGCCCCTGGCCTCGGTCGCCCGGGCGGCGTCGAAGGGGCGGTGGAGGCGGCGCCAGTCGTCCGCCGCCTGGGCCAGCAGGGTGGCGGCCTCGTCGTACCGGTGGTCGGCCTCCGCCAGCAGGGCCCGAGCGACGGTGAGGGCGGCGCGGGCGGCCGGGGCGTCGCGGTCGTGGATGCCCGCCGCGAAGTCCTCGACCAGTTGGCGGGCCCTGGCGGGTTGGCCGCTGCCGTGCAGGGCCTCCACGGCGGTGGGGACGACCTCGGTGGCCCACACCCAACCGCCCGTCCGCTCCAGTCGGTGCAAGGTGGCCTCTACCGCCTCGCTCGCCTGGCCCGGGCGTCCGGCCTCCAGGTGGACGCGGGCCAGGGCGGCGGCCGACGCGGTGAGGATGAAGCCGGTGTCGAAGCAGGTGATGCGGGCGGCGTCGGCCAGGTCGCGGCGGGCGTGCGGGACGTCGCCGCGTACGTGGAGCGCGACCAACCCCCGTACCAGCATGGCCTCCGCGGTCAGGTCGGGGATCTCGCGGTAGAGCCGTGTGGTGTGGTCGGCGGCGGCGTGCAGGTCGTCCCAGCGGCCCTCGTGCCAGGACAGGACGAGCCGCGCGGTCTGGGTCAGACCCTCCACGTACGGGCTGCTGGAGTCGGCGAGGCCGGCCGCGGCCCGGTGCAGGAACTCCCAGGCCCGCGCGGTGTGGCCGAGGGCGGTGGCGGCGTGCGCGAGGTTGGTCCAACCCCGGGCGTACTGGGTGGCTTCCATGGCCGAGCCGGGCGGTTGGCTCAGCACGTCGGCCGCGGCCCACGCGCGCTGGTCGCCGAGCAGCATGAGCGCGGTGGCGCGGTTGGCGGCCACCGCGGCGCGCGCCACCGGGTCCGTGACCTGCTCGGTGAACGTCTCGGCCCGCTCCAGCCACGCCCGGTGGCGGCTGATGGGCCAGCCCTTGATGGAGGGGATGGCGGCGACCAGCATGGCGCGGGCGGCGGTCTGCGGGTCGGTCTGTTCGAGGTCGGGTATGGCGCGGGCGATCTCCGCCAGGCTGTCGAGCGCGCCGCCGCTCTGGTTGCGGAGCAGGACGCCGAGGTGGAGGCGGATCTCGCCACGGAGTTGGGGCGGCGGGTCGTCCTCGTCAAGGACCCGGCGCACCGCGTTCACCACCCGCTCGTCGGCCCGGGCGAGTTGGGCCGTACGGGCCAGCTTGGCGGCGGCGCGGATGCGGCCGGCGGGCCGCGGGTCGTGGTCGATGGCGCGGGTGTACAGGTGGGTGGCGGCGGCGTAGTCGCCGTCGGCCGCGGCCCGGTCGGCGGCGGCGGTGAGGTAGCGCAGCCCCTCGCGGGCCCTGCCGCCCGCCAGGTACAGGCCGGCCAGGTCGGCGAGCGGGACCAGGCGGCCGTCACGGTGCAGGGCGCGGGCCGCGCGCAGGCTGAGCCGGGCCAGCCGGGGCGGGGGCACCTCGTCGAGGGCGGCCTGGCGGTCCAGGGGGTGCCGGAACGTCGGACACGGGCCCTCCGCCCGCAGCACCGACCGCCGCAGCGCCAGGTGGACGGCCCGCTCCGCGCGGTCGGGGGCCAGGCCCGCCACCTCGGCCAGTACGTCGACGGGCACCGGCCGGCCCACCACCGCCGCGGCCTCGACCAGGTGTCGCGCGTCGTCGGTGAGCCACTCGCGCCGTCGGGCCAGCTCGCGGCGCAGCCGCGCGGGCACCCCGACCTCGCGTACGGCGGCCACGAGCGAGTCCGGCGCCGTGGCGTGGTCGCCGACGCCGCGCAGCAGGGCCTCGAACGCGCCGGGCAGCCCGCGGGTGCGGGCGTGCAGCAGCTCCACGAGTTCGGGTTCGGCCGCCCGCTCCCCCAGCCAGCGCCCGGCGGCGTCGCGTACCTCGTCGACCGTCCAGGGGCGCAGGGTGATCTCCTCGACCGGGACGTGCCCGGGCGCGCGCAGCCCGAGGCGGGGCAGGCCGGGGGCGTGGTGTTCGGTGAGGACCAGGCGCAGGTGCGGGGGTGGGTCGGCCAGCAGGTGGTGGAGCAGGTCGCGGGTGGCCTCGTCCGCCGCGTGCACGTCCTCCACGACGAGGACCACGGGCCCCTGCGCCGCCAGCAGGGCCCGTACGGCGCGGCGCAGCAGGCCAGGACGGTCCGCCGGGTGGGGCGTGGGCGCGGGTGGTTCGGGCAGCCACTGCGCCAGTTCGGGCACCGCCCAGGCCACCGCGCCGGTCACCGGCGGCAGCGGCACGTCCGGGCGACACGGCAGCCCGGCCAGCGCGTCGAGGATCGGGCCGAGTGGTGCGGGGTGTCGCAGGTCGGGGCAGGCGCCGCGGAGTTGCACCCGGTCGCCGGCGGCGGGGTCGGCCAACGCCTCGGCCACCAGCCGGGAGGTGCCGACGCCGGGTTCGCCGCGTACGACCACCACGGACGGCGCGCGCCGCAGCGCCGCACGCAACCACGCCAGCTCACCGCCCCGCCCGACCAGCCCGGCGCGGGCGGCGTCGGGGCCGGTCGGGTTGTCATCGCCGCCGGTGGTGGCAGCGGCGTCATCGCCGTGGGTGGCGGCGGCGCGGGGTTCTCCGGTACGGGGTTCGTTGGTACGGGGCTCGTTGGTACGGGGCTCGTTGGTACGGGGCTCGTTGGTACGGGGTTCGTTGGTACGGGCCAACTCGGCGCGGGGCCCGTCGGTACGGGCCGACTCGGCGCGGGGCCCGTCGGTCCCGGCCCCCGCTTCGGTCCCGGTTTCGGTGCCGGCCTCGGCCCCGTTCCCGGTTCCGGTCGCGTCGGCGGCGAAGGCACCCTCGTTCACAGTTCCCCCTCCACGCCACGGGCCCTGCCACCCGGGCGGGCTTTCGAGCCCGTGAGCAGGTGGTCTACCCGGCGGCGTACGCGGGAGCAATAGGGGGCGACCACCTAGAAATAGCGTTCGCCGCCGGTACGGGCGGGGCGAACCGGGTCGTCCGTCGCCGCCCGCTCTTTGGGTAGCCACTACGGATTGCTGGGCTCAGGGCGGTTGATCGAAGCTGCGGACGGTTCGACCTCGCCGATTCCGTACCCCACGGCCTCACACCCCAGGACCGACCGACGGGGCTGCTCCCCGCAGCCCGGCTGGGTCGAACCCGTGCCGCGCGTCACCCCACGACGCGCGGCACACCCCCCACCACTCGCGGACCCCGAGACCCGGGCACGCCGCGGTGGCCGCGACCGCCACCTCGGCGCGCCAGCCACCGCACGGCGACGCGCCGACCACCGCACGGCGGTGCAACGCCCGACACAGCCGCGGGTGTCGCCTTCCGGACCCGAGCCGGGCCGGACAGCTTTCGAGGGAGTAACCATGAAGTTCGACGCCCGTGCCATCCGGCACGCGCTCGTCATCGGTGCCGGCGCCACCCTGCTCGTCGGGGCCGCCACGACCGCCGGCGCCACCACCCAGGCCCCCACCCCGCCCGGCGGCGAAGGCCGCATCGTGGGCGCCGACCGCCCCGGGTCGGTCGAGGGTTCGTACATCGTCACCCTCAAGGACTCGGTGGCCCGCGCCGACATACCCGCCTCGGCGAAGGCCCTGGCCAAGCGGCACTCGGGCGACCTGCGCTACACGTACACGGCGGCCCTGCGCGGCTTCGCCGTGAAGATGAGCGAGGAGCGGGCCAGGCAACTGGCCGCCGACCCGTCCGTCGCCCGCGTCGAGGCGGACGCCGCCGCGTACGCGGTGGAGACCCAGACCAACCCGCCGTCCTGGGGCCTGGACCGGGTCGACCAGCGCGACCTGCCGGTGGACAAGAGATACACGTACGGCTCCGCCGCCGGCGTTGACGCGTACATCGTGGACAGCGGCATCCGGATGAGCCACCGCGACTTCGGCGGGCGGGCGGTGAGCGGTTACGACTTCATCGACAACGACTCCAACGCCTCTGACTGTCATGGGCACGGCACCCATGTCGCCGGCACCGTCGGGGGCAGCGCCTACGGCGTCGCCAAGGACGTCAAGCTGATCGGCGTCCGCGTGCTCAACTGCCAGGGCAACTCGGGTGAGACCTGGGCGCCGGTGCTCGCCGGCATCGACTGGGTCACCAAGAACGCGGCCAAGAGCGACCGGCCCGCCGTGGCCAACATGAGCGTCGGCGGCGGCAAGACGCAGTCGGTCAACGACGCCGTGGCCGCCTCCATATCCTCCGGCATCCCCTGGGTCGTCGCGGCCGGCAACAACAACGCCGACTCCTGCTCGTACTCCCCCTCCTCCACCCCGGCCGCCGTCACCGTGGGCGCCACCAACAGCCGGGACGCGCGCGCCACCGGCTGGAACAACGGGCAGGGCTCCAACTACGGGAGCTGCCTGGACATCTTCGCCCCCGGCGACAGCATCGTCTCCACCTCCAACTCCGGCGACACCGCCTCGCAGTCGATGAGCGGCACCTCCATGGCCGCCCCGCACACGGCGGGCGCCGCGGCCCTGCTGCTCCAGTCCAACCCGAGCTGGACCCCGGCGCAGGTCCGCGACAAGCTGGTGAGCAACGCGACACCGGACAAGGTCACCGACGCCCGCACCGGTTCGCCGAACAAGCTGCTGCACACCGGCGGCAACGACACCACGCCCCCCGGCAAGACGTTCGAGAGCACCGCTGACGTCACGATCAGGGACAACGCCACCGTCGAGTCCCCCGTCACGGTCTCCGGCATCAGCGGCAACGCCCCGGCCGACCTGGCCGTCTCGGTCGACATCCGGCACACCTTCCGCGGTGACCTGCGCGTCGAACTCGTCTCCCCGGACGGCAGCGCCTACCTGCTCAAGGACTACAACAGCAACGACGGCGCGGACAACGTGCAGGGCACCTTCACCGTCAACGCCTCCAGCGAGGCGGCCGACGGCACCTGGAAGCTGCGGGTGAGCGACAACTGGGTCAACGACACGGGGTACGTCAACGGTTGGAAGCTCGAGTTCTGACCCCGCGTCCCACCCCGCGCGACTGACGCACTGGTCCGCTGACCAACCGACCCGGGCCCAGCGACACGGCGTTGGCCCGGCCCCTCTCCACGGGGCCGGGCCAACGTCCGTGCGCTCGTCACGGCCCCGCGGGGCGCGGGCTCAGCCCTGGCTCGCGGCGGGACGGCTCGCGGCCGGGCCGACGAACTCGACGGCGACGTCGTACAGGCCCGGGTTCGGCACCACCGGCGCCCGCGTGCTCTCGCTGGCGGCCTTGGTCCGCCGCTGGAACTCGGGGTCGGCGCCGGCCGCCGCGTACTCCTCCTCGCTCGCCCAGTGGGAGACGTTGACGAGTTGGAAACGCGTCTGTGAGGAACGGGCGCGGTGCAGCCGGGAGTCGAGGAAGCCGGGCTTGGTGCTCATCAGCGCGGCGCGTTCCTGCCAGTGGGCGAGGAAGCCGTCGAGGTGCTCGGCGTCGATCTCGAAGACGTTGATGAAGGTGATGGGCGTGTCAGGCGTGTTGGGTGTGTCGGGCGCGTCGGACGCGGGAGACGTCTCGGGCGTGGGCTGCTGGCTGGCTGTGGTCACGGCGTACTCCAAGAACGGACGGGGCGGCCCCGGCCACTCCGTCTGGCGCCGGCCGGGCAGCCGGTGGGTCAGGTCCCGTCGCGGCGCGCTGCCGCGCGTCGGGGCCGCCGGGTGGCGAACTCGGGGGCGGCCAGCGGCCCGTGGGCAGCCTCGCGCCGCGCCCGAGGTGAGGGCTCGCACCCGTTGCACGACGAGGTACACGATACGTTCCGCCGCTGCCGCGCCCCTGGTCAGGGGGCGTCGATCGGGCCGCGCGGCGGGCCGAGTCGGCGTTGCGGCACGCGCGTTGCCCCGCCGCGCGGCGACAGGACCGGCGGAGCGAGGGGGCGATGGGAGTCCTCAACCGCTGTCGCACGGGTCGAATGGTGCGCTGGTCGAGGAGTCTTCACGTTCTCCGCGCTTTCCCCCGGAGCGAGAACCGGTCAGCGTCGGGCCGCGCTCCGGCGCCGTGGCACCGACGGGGGGCCGGCGAGGTGTGGCACGGGAAACAGCGCTGACATCGATCTCGCTGGCCACTCGGTCTCCGTGGGGGCGGCTCATGGCTCTCGCCCGGGGGACGCCTTGAGGGCCGCCAGGGCTCGGCCGCGAAGTTCCCGGTAGGTGTTGAGCGTCTCGGCGCGTTCCTGGGCGAGCTGGTCACGGTAGTGACCATCGAGGGAGCGGATCAGCTTCGCCCTGCCCACGGCCTTGTCACACCGCGCGTCGGCCACCGCGATGGCGATCTCACGCCGACTCGCCCCCGCCGTCTCTCCGGTTCGCCGGGCGGCTGGCTCCTGCCCGTCACCGCCCCCACTCCTGAGGGCTGCTGCCCTTGCCTTGGCGGGGTCAGGGAAGGTGTGGCCCGCGGTGTTCATGCAACGGCTCCAAGCGGCATCGGCCCTGGCGACCCTCCGGTCGGCGAGCACCCTGCGATTGATGTCCGGTTCGAGGTTCGCCACCACCAGGCGCGCGACCATCCACCTCTTGAGGTCGCCGTAAAGCCGTTGCTGCGCCTTGCCGTTGCATCCGTCGCCGTACATGAAGGTCACCCCACCACCCGGCACGGGGGCGCTGATCTTGTGGTGTGCGGTGCCGTAGAGGGCGCCCATATACGCTTTCTGCCTGTCGCGTGCCAGCGAGCGCACGTACACGCCGTTGGGGTCCTCGCCCCTGCCCCCGCCTTCGTCGGCGCCTGCCGAAGCGGCGCCGTAACCTGCGCGCCGACGACTCTCCACGTCGTCACCGTCGCGCGGGTCATCGGCCGGCGCGGTCGAGGGTCCGTGCCACGGGTTGGGCCGGTAACTGAACCCTCGGTCGGTCATACAGTCAGCGGTCAGCCGCTCCTCCGCCTCGAACAACCGGCGCTGCTCGGCCTCGCTGCCCTGGACCCGCGACAGATCAGCGCCCTTGAGACGCGGAGACGCGTCATCCACGTCGGTGGGCTGGGCGGAGCAGGCCGCCAGAAGCGCGAGGAGAGCGCAGACGGTGCCGACGGCGGGACGGGAACCGGTGGGACGGTGCACGAGTGGCCCTCCTGTGGCGCGGCGCGGATGCCGGGCGAGCGTTGAAGCAACCGCCCGCCCGGCAGTGAGCACTCAGTGAGCGCTGGACACCAGGTGTCGGCCAGGCGTCAGCAGTCCCACTTGTTGCTTTCACCGTCGTCGTTGGGCCGGTGCAGGGTCCACCCCTGTCCCCGGGGCAGGCAGCCGAGCCTGCGTCCGTAGTTCTCCTCACCGTAGAGCGCGACGGACTGCCCGGAGGTGCCGTTGTTGAAGGACGAGGAGTCCTCGTTGAAGATGTCCCACGGGCGCCAACTGGGGTTGTTGCCCGCGAACTTGTACACGGCTCCTCGGTAGTCCCTGTTCTGGTAGACGCAGTAGTACGTGGCGGGACACCCAGCCGGTGCCGCGGCGGTCGTGCCCCTGGCCTCCGAAGTCGTGGCACTGGCGGGCACGGGCCCGGCCAGCAGCGTCCCGCCGGTGAGAACCGCCGTCGCCGCCGCGGTGAACAGAGCTTTGCTCTTGAACATGGAGTGGGACCTCCTTGCACAGTAGCGATGCAGCACCGACTGGCGCTGCGCAGGGGCATGCCTAGCACGAGCGCCAATTCAGCGGCCATAGTCGGGCAAAGGTTGCCTATCGAACCGGCCACGACAATGATGATGGCCTTACCGTCGCGGGGTTTCCCGCCGGACCCGCGCCCCTCGCCTCCCGCCTCCACAGGAAGGCGCCAACAGCCGTGGCCCAGGCGGAGCGGTTGTCTCGTTACACCGCGAGCGACCGGGAGTTCGCGGCCATTCCCCGCCCCGCGTTGGCCGGAACCCCCGCCCCCGGCCCGCCCCCTCACCGACCGCGATCGAAGCAGTGCAGGCGGCCGATGTCGGTGAAGCCGCGGCGCCCGTACCACTCGCGTGGCCAGTCCGCCGCGTCCGCGATCAGGAACCGGGTGCCGCAGTCGGCGTCGGCCGCCCGGTGCAGGGCCGTGGCCAGGACGGCGTCGGCGTGGCCGCGCCGGAGGTGGGCCTCCGAGGTGACCAGGTCCTCGATCTGGGCGAGGCCCGTGGCCGGGTCCAGGTAGAGGTCGGCCCAGGAGGCGACCTCGCCCTCCGGCGTCCGGGCGGCGATGAACCGCACCACGTCGGCCCCGCGCCGGCGGGCCTCGCGGCGCTCCACGAGGTGGCGTACGACCTCGTCGTCGGCGTCCGGCAGGAAGCCCCGCCAGCGCCGGGCGAGCGGGGCGCGCAGCGCGTCGAGGTCCACCTCCTCCGCGCGGCCACCGGGCGGCACCGGGCCGGTGTGCAGCATGACCAGGTAGCGGGAGTGCGTGTACCCGGCCCGGACCAGCGGCTCCGCGCAGGCCCTGCCGGTCGCGTCGTCCAGGACGGTGATCATCCGGTGCGGCAGGTGGCGCAGCGCCTCGTCCGCGACGGCGGGCAGCGCCTCGGGGTCGACGGCCGTGTCGACGAAGACCTGGTTGTCCGCGCGGGAGTGCGCGAAGGCGTCGTCGTACACGGCGAACCCGCCCGGGAGTTCGACGGTACGGGCGGCCTGGCGGCGGGCGAAGGTCGCCAGGAAGGAGTAGCTGCGCTGGAGCTCTGAGGTCGTCGGCATGGGGGGAGGTTAGGCGGCGGCGCGCGCCGGGCGCCCGGGAATTAGCGCTGGTGGGGGCGGGGGTTGTCGGTACGGCGCGCCTTCCGGTGCGCCGTGCGGTACGCGCGGGGCACGGCGCCCGTGGCGCGGCGGAAGTGCCGGCGCAGGCTCTCGGGGGAGCTGAACCCCGCGCGTTCGGCGACCCGTTCCACGGGCTCGTCCGTGTCCTCCAGCAGGTGCCGGGCCCGCTCCAGCCTCACGTGCAGCAGGTACTGGAGGGGGCTGTGTCCGGTGTGGTCCCGGAAGCGCCGGTTGAGGCTGCGCACGCTCAGCCGGGCGTGGGCGGCGATGTCGGTGAGGGTCAGCGGGCGGTGCAGGTTCGCCTCCAGCCACCGTACGGTCGGCTCCAGGCCCGCGGTCGCGGCGATGCCCCGGTCGATCTCCTCCTGCGCGGAACTGGCCTCCGCGAGCAGGGGCCGCAGGAGGTGGCGGAGGGTCGCGGCGACGACCCGGGGCCCGTGGTCCCGCTCGATGAGCGCCAACACCAGGTCCAGGCCGCCGTGGATGCCGGCGCCGGTGAGGAACGGGCCGTCCGCCACGGGGGCGCCCTCGGGGTCCACCACCACCCGGGGGTGGCGCGCCGCCAGCTCGGCGGCGTGCTGCCAGGTGGTGGTGGCGCGGCGGCCGTCGAGGAGGCCGGTGGCCGCGAGGGTGAAGGTGCCCGTGCCCACCGCGAGGAACCGGCTCCCCCGCTCGGCCGCCGCCCGCAGCGCGGCCACCGCCTCCGCCGGCGGGTCCCCGAGGGGGTCCGCGTGGCCGGGCACGATGACGGCCGCGGCGTCGGCGAGGCCCGCGAGGCCCCAGGGGGCGGTGACGGTCAGGGCGGCGGGGGCGCCGGTGGTGAAGGTGCGCGCGGGGGCGCACACGCGCAGCTCGTAGCCGACACCCGAGCTGTCGCGGGCGGCGCCCAGCACCATGCCCGGCGTGCTGAGCTGGTGTGCGAGCATCCCGTCGAGCGCGAGCAGCGCGACCACTGACATGGCGCGAACCTAGCCTCGGCCGGCGCTGGCCGCGCCGCCGGGGCCGGGTCGTCGGGTCAGCGGGTCAGCGGGGCGGCGCGTGATCGCGTCGTCGCGTCAGCGGTGGGTGGCCAGCACCTTGGTCAGCCACGCGCGGTGCGCGGGCACGGAGGTGTACACGCCCGGGCCGGTCGCGCAGTGCGGGTCCGCGTCACCGTCGCCGGAGGTCGTACCGACGAGCTGCCAGCGCCCGTGCACCCGCTGGATCTGCGGGCCGCCCGAGTCGCCCTTGCACGCCATGGCGTCGGGGACGCGGCTGGTGGTGCACAGCTCGGTCGCGGCGTCGATGTCCTGGCACGCGGAGGCGGGGGCGCGGCGGGTGTTCAGCTCCTGGAGCCGCTCGGGGAACACCCAGTCCTTGAAGTCCAGCACGTCCACGACGGTGCCGAAACCGAGCACCCGGGTGGGCGCGCCCACCCGCGCCTCGCGGTCGGCCATCCGGATGGGCTGCTGGGTGACGGGGCGGTCCAGCTTGAGAAGGGCGATGTCGTGGTGCGAGCGCACGGGGCTGTTCACGTCGTACCCGGGGTGCACCACCTTCTTGACGATCTTGCGCACCGTGCCGCCGGAGGTGCGGTGCTCGCTACCGACCCGCACGGTGCCCTTCGGGTGGGCCCCCACCGTGCCCGCCTCCTGGGCGCAGTGGCCCGCGGTGACCACCCACTGCGGGGCGACGAGCGCGGCTCCGCACACGCCGTCGACGTCCTTCCCCTCACCCTCGCCCGTCTCCAGGGCCATCGGGATCGAGGCCATGAACGGGTACGCCTGGGTGGAGTCCTTGCCGTTGATGACGGCGTGGGCGCTGGTGCTGGCGGTCGTCGCGCACAGCGCGGTGGCCGCGCCGACCAGCGCGGCGCGGGTCAGCAGCCGGCGCGCCCGCCGGGAGCGGCGGGTCGGCTGGGGGGTGGGGCTCGGCGGGGTGTTCTGAGGCATGACGAAGTCCCTTCGCGTGCAGGCTGGTGGAGCGCCCGGGCGGCGGGGTGTTCCCCCTGTTCCGCGGCGCGTTCCCCATCCTCCGCGAGGCGACAAGGGCCGAAGAACCGACGCTGGTGCCACCCCTGGTTAAATTCTGGCCATGCCCGTGGTCGCACTGCTCCTCCTCGACGGGGTGCCCGCCTCCCAGGTCACCGCCGCCGGCATCGTCTTCGGCTCGGCCTCCCCCCTCGCGTACCGGCACGCCCCGTACGACCTGCGGTTGTGCTCTGCGTCCGACAGCCCGGACGGCGCCCCGGCCGACGTGGCGACCGAGGGGCCGGGGTCGGTGCGGATCGCCGTCGACCGAGGGCTGGACGGCCTGGCCGACGCGGAGACGGTGATCGTCACGGGGCACGCGGGGTTCCGGTCGGAGCCGTCGGCCGCGGTGGTGGAGGCGGTGCGGGCCGCCGCCGACCGTGGCAGCCACGTCGGCGCGATCGGCACCGGGGTCTTCCTGCTGGCGGCCACCGGGCTGCTCGCCGGGCGCCGGGCCACGGCGCCGTGGCGGCACGCCGCGGAACTGGCCCGCCGCCACCCGCGCGTCACCGTCATCCCCGAGGAGTCGCTCGTGGCCGACGGGCCCCTCCTCACCTCCGCCGGGGTGTTCGGCGGCAAGGAACTGTACGTGCACGTCGTCGCACGCGACCACGGCGAGGAGGCGGGCGTCGAGGCGGACCGGCACCTGTTCCTGGCCCTGCCCCACCCCGCCGATCCGCCACGGGCCGCCGGACCACCACCGGCCGCCGGATCGCCACCGGCCGTCGGGCCGCTACCGACCACCGGGCCGCGCGGGCGGACCGCGCTGGAGGGGGCCGGGCGTGGGGCGTACGGGGAAGAAGAGGCAGAGCACACCCAAGGTGATCAACGGAGCGAGGGGGTCGGCGAGGTGGAGGCCGTCGCGCGGTGGATGGCGGCCCGGCTCGATCGCCCGCTGACCCTCGCGGAGATCGCCGACCACGCCGGCATGAGCGTACGGAGCCTCAACCGGCGCTTCCGCGCGGACACCGGCCTCTCCCCGCTCCAGTGCCTGCTGCGCGCCCGTATCCGCCGGGCCCAGTGGCTGCTGGAGCGTACGGACCTGCCGGTCGGCCAGATCGCGACGCAGACCGGCCTCGGCACCCCGGCCAACCTCCGCCACCACTTCCAGCGCCACAACGGCACGACCCCCGGCACCTACCGCGCGGCCTACCGCTCGCTGGCCGGCATGTTCGCCGCCGCGGTAGGCACTGAGACGGACGGGGCGGACATGGACGAGGCGGGCCCGGACGGGGCGGGCACGGGCGGGGCACAGGTGGACCGGACGGACCCGGGCGGGGCAGACCCGGGCGGGGCGCGGTCGGACCGGACGGACGCGGAACCGGCAGGAACAGACGGGGCGACGGAGGCGGGCGAGCACGTCGCGCCGGGTGGCCCGTGCGGCTCACCAGACAGCCCCTGACCAGCGACGACGCCCGCCGGACACGTCACGTCACGGTGTTATAGATAACTGCTATCTCCACGCGGCCGACGCGGAACGGTACCGTCGCATTCGGCTGCCACCCGTGACCCCCGGGCCACCATCGCCTCGCCCGGCCCCTCCCCCTACCCCCCACCCACGGGAAGCGGCGGCCCTCACGAAGCACCACATCCACCGGCTCCCCGGGCGGCGGAGCACCGTCGGCGCTCGCCGTCGAAGGTCCGCGTCCGCCCGTGTGCTGGTCGCGATGGCGGGGCGTACGACCCCCGTGGCGGGTTCCCTCCGGAACCCCGTCCCCGGTCGGTCTCCCCGCACCGCCCGAGCGACCCGCTCACCGGTCGGCTCCCCCCTGGCCGCGCCGGCTCGCGGCGCCGTCGAGTCCCATCCATCGAGTGGAGATGTGTATGAATTCCCGGAAGATCCTGAGAGCATCGCTCGCGCTCTGCACGACGGGCCTGCTGTTCGGCTCGGGCGTACAGGTCGCGTCCGCGACGGGCCAGGCCGACGAGCGCGGCGCGCAGGCCGCGGCCCGGGTGGTCACGTACGACTCCAGCGGTGCCGCCGAGTTCAAGGGCGCGGTGACCCAGGGTGCCGCGGCCTGGAACGAGAGCGTGAAGAACGTCCAGCTCAAGCCGGTCCAGCCGGGGCAGCGCGCCAACATCATCGTCGTCGCCGACAACGGCTGGCCGCGGGCCCAACCCACCTCGCTGGGCAACGGCCGGGTGTGGATGGGACGTCAGGCCGTGAACCAGGGCCACAACACCGTCCGCATCGCCTCGCACGAGCTGGGCCACATACTCGGCCTGCCCGACGTGAAGCCGGGCCCGTGCTCCAGCCTGATGTCCGGCGCGTCGGCCGGCACGTCCTGCACCAACCAGTACCCGAACGCGCAGGAGAAGGCTTCGGTGGAACGGAAGTTCGCCGGCTCCAAGGTGTACGCGCGGGACGTGGCCCCGAAGTTCGCGCTGGCCGTCTACTAGGACCGCGCGGGCGGGCCGCCCCACGGGCGACCCTCGGTGACCCGGCGGGGTCGTACGGAGCGAGCGACCCCGCCGGACCACCACGGCCCGCACGCCGGCCCGGCCTCGGCGGGGGCACACGGGCCGCGCGCGGCCGAACACCCAACCGTCCGGGCGCGCCCGCGCGCGCCCGGGCTTTCCTGGGGGAAGGACGCCGGCGGTGGGGAGGCGGGCTGACCCGCTTCCCCACCGCCGTCGTCTCCACGCTCGTACGCGGCTCGTACGCGCCTGCCGTCTCCACGCTCGTACGCGCCTGGCGCGTTTCAGCGCTCGTACGCGCCAGGCTTCTCAGCGCTCGAACGCGCTCAGAAGCCGGACTCGGCTCTAGAGGTCGAACTCGCCGGGCGCGATGTCGAGCGCGTAGCAGACCTCGCGGACGACGGCCCGCTCGGTCAGGTCGAAGTCGCCGTCCGCGCCGCCGATGACGATGCCGATCTGGATGACGGCGCGCGCCTCGACCGGCTTCTTCTTGACCTTGCCGATGTCCTGGATCAGGGACACCTTGCCGAACTCGAAGTCGGCGGCCAGCTTGTCGAGGTACTCGTTGAAGCGACGCTGCAGATCGTCGGCGGGGAAGTTCTGGAGCACGTCGTTGGTGGCGATCAGCGAGGCGACGCGCTGCCGCTCGGAGGGGTCGACCGACCCGTCGGCGGCGGAGACCAGGGCGCACATGGCCATGCTGGCGTCCCGGAACGCGCCGCTCTTGAGGTCGTTCTTCTTCGCCATCAACTGGGTCTGCATCGAGGACGCGGACTCCTTGAGCTTGTCCCACAGGGCCATCGGTAACTTCTCCTCGTGTCATCGGCGGCGGCCAGAGGCGCCCTCGGCGACGCCATGGATCCATCTACAACGATGTAGAAGTTAGCAGGCCCGCCGCCCACCCGTGGCCGGCCCCGGCGCCTCCCGGCCGCGACGCGCCACCCGGCCACCGGCCCGCGCCGTGGGCGCTGCCCGACCACCACCCGCACCGCCTCCCACACCAGCCCACATCCAGCCCCCCGGAAGCAGGGGGGCGCACCCCCGAGACGACCGCTCGGCACCGGGCGGCAGCGGATGCCGGGCCCTCCGCCGAGCGCGGGCGACGCGCCCCCTGCCGCCCGCCTCAGGCCCGCCCAGGAGGCCGCGAGCCGCCCGCCCGGCGGCGCGCCGCGCGCCCCCGCGTGCGCCGGTCGCCCGGTTGGCCGAGGACGCGGCGACAGCGACACGCGGACCCAACTCCCGTGCCTCGGAATAGCGTTGCCCACGTGGCGGTAAAGCGTCGGCCATGTCCGAGGGGCACGCGGAACCCCTCCCGGGTGGCCGGTTCCTCATGGGGCGCGGGGGGCGCGGGGCGATCGGTGGGGTGGGGGTGCGTGGGGGTGGTGGGACGCTGCCGGGCATGACAGGGACGCAGGGGGTCAGCGGGCGGGTGCGTGGGTTGGCGCCGGCCTGTTTCGCGCCGGTGATGGCCACGGGGATCGTCTCGCGCGCCGTGGCGACCAGCGGCGCGCGGCGCCTTTCGTGGCCGCTGCTCGGGCTCGGCCTGGCGGGGTTCGCCGTGCTGACGGCGGCCCTCGTCTGGCGGCTGCTCGCGTACCGCGCGCAGCTCGCGGCGGACGCGGACGCGCCGGCCAGGGTGTTCGGCTTCTTCACCTTCGTGGCCGGCTCCGAGGTGCTCGCGGCGCGGCTGGCCGGCGCGGGCGCGCGGGCCGTCGCGCTCGCGTTGTGCCTGGTCGCGGCGGCGGCCTGGGGGTGTGTCGCGGCGCGGGCGGCGCGCACGCTGCGTCGCTCGCCGCATGCCGCGCGGGCCGCCGACGGCACCTGGTTCCTGTGCGCCGTCGGGCTCCAGTCCGTCGTGGTGGCCGGCACCGCGCTGGGGCACGGGCCGTGGGCCCGGGGCGTGCTGTTCGGCTGTTGGGTGGCCGGTCTCTTGCTGTACGGGGCGGTGCTCGGCGTCGTCGGCTGGCGGTTGCGCCGGCATCCCGTACCGCCGTCGGCCCTGACGCCCGCGTACTGGGTGGCCATGGGCGCGTGTGCGATCAGCGTGTTGGCGGGCGCGCAGGTGGTCGGGCTCGGCCTGGCGGGCGGGCCGCGCCGGGTGCTGGTCGGGGCGCTGCTCGTGCTGTGGGGCTGGGCGACGCTGCTGCTTCCGGTGCTGGTCGCGGCCGGGTACTGGCGGCACTGGCGGCACCGGGTGCCCGTGCGCTACGAGCCCACCCAGTGGTGTGTCGTCTTCCCGCTGGGCATGTACGCCGTGGCCAGCCGCGCGCTGGCCGAGGTGTCCGGGGTGGCCGCGCTGCGCGCGGTGGGCGGCGGGGTGACCTGGGTGGCGGGCGGCGCGTGGCTGTTGGTCGCCCTGGCCATGGCGGGCCTCCCCTTGAGATTCACGCGTCGTACACCGTCCGCGCCAACGAACTCGCTGGGTTCCGGCCAAAATCAGTTCTAAAAGGCAAGCAAAGCTCGATGAGCGGTCACGTCAAGAACCTCGGTGACCGCTTCCGCACGCTCCGTGCGCTGGTCCACGCTGCGCTGAGCAATCGGCAAGCGGCTGAGAGGGGGCCCGTGGTGGCCTCGAACACGTTCGGGCTGCGCGTGGGGCGTTCGGCTGACGCCGCGGAACGCGCCCTGCTGGCCATGGGGAAGATGCTGAACAAGTCGCCGGTCAGCCCCGACTCCCGCGCGGTCTTCCGTACGGACCAGAGCGTCAACGACACCCCGTACCGGGACCGTTGGGCGCACGACAAGGTGGTGCGCTCCACGCACGGGGTCAACTGCACGGGCTCGTGCTCCTGGAAGGTGTACGTCAAGGACGGGTTGATCACCTGGGAGACGCAGGCGACCGACTACCCGACGACCGGCCCCGACCGGCCCGAGTACGAGCCGCGCGGCTGCCCGCGCGGCGCCTCCTTCTCCTGGTACACCTACTCGCCGACCCGGGTCCGCTACCCGCACGCGCGCGGCGTACTGGTCGAGCTGTACCGGGAGGCCAGGCAGCGGCTCGGCGACCCGGTGGCCGCCTGGGCCGAGATCACCACCGACCCCGACAAGCGCCGCCGCTACCAGTCGGCGCGCGGCAAGGGCGGCCTGGTGCGCGTCGGTTGGGACGAGGCCCTGGAGATCGCCGCCGCGGCCCACCTGCACACACTGCGCGCGTACGGCCCGGACCGGATCGCCGGCTTCTCGCCCATCCCCGCCATGTCGATGGCCTCGCACGCGGTCGGGGCGCGCTTCCACGCGCTGATCGGCGCGCCGATGCTCTCCTTCTACGACTGGTACGCGGACCTGCCGATCGCGTCCCCGCAGGTCTTCGGTGATCAGACGGACGTGCCGGAGTCCGGGGACTGGTGGGACGCGGCGTACCTGATGCTGTGGGGCTCCAACGTCCCCGTCACCCGCACCCCGGACGCCCACTTCATGACCGAGGCCCGCTACCGGGGCCAGAAGGTCGTGGTGGTCTCGCCCGACTACGCCGACGCGACGAAGTTCGCCGACGAGTGGCTGCACCCGCACCCGGGCACCGACGGGGCGCTCGCGATGGCGATGGGTCACGTGATCCTCACCGAGTTCTTCGTCCAGCGGCAGGTGCCGTACTTCCTCGACTACGGCAAGCGGTTCACCGACCTGCCGTTCCTGGTGGAGCTGACACCGCACGGAGCCGACAGGCACACCCCCGGCAGCTTCCTGACCGCCGCCGACCTGGGCCTGGACGAAGGTAGCGGGCCCGGCACCGGCCGCTACAAGCCGGTCCTGGTGGACGCGGTCACCGACCAGGTGGTGGTCCCGAACGGCACGTTGGGCGAGCGCTGGGGCAAGGGCGGTGAGGGCCGCTGGAACCTGGACCTCGGCGAGGTGGACCCGCTGCTGACCTTCCACCGCGCGGACGGCGACGGGCCGAGCGCCCGCGTGGTCCTGCCGCGCTTCGACGCCGAGGACGCCGGCTCGCTCAGCCGCGCGGTCCCGGTGCGCCGGATCGGCGACCGCCTGGTGACCACCGTCTTCGACCTGCTGCTGGCCCGGTACGGGGTGCGCCGCGCGGGGCTGTCGGGCCAGTGGCCGACGGGGTACGAGGACGCGTCGGTGCCCTGCACCCCGGCCTGGCAGGAGACGATCACCTCGGTGCCGGCACGGGCGGCGATCCGTACCGCGCGGGAGTTCGCCCGCACCGCCGAGCAGACCCGCGGCCGGTCCATGATCGTGATGGGCGCGGGTACCAACCACTGGTTCCACTCCGACACCATCTACCGCTCGTTCCTCTCGCTGTTGCTGCTCACCGGCTGCCAGGGCCGCAACGGCGGCGGCTGGGCGCACTACGTCGGCCAGGAGAAGGTGCGCCCGTACGCCGGCTGGCAGCAGCTCGCCACCGCCGCCGACTGGGCCCGCCCCTCGCGGCAGATGGCCGGCACCCCGTACTGGTACGTCCACACCGACCAGTGGCGGTACGAGAACGCGCCCGCCGACGCGCTCGCCTCGCCCGCCGGACAGGGCCTGTTCGCCGGTCGGCACACGGCGGACCTGGTGGCCGAGTCGGCCCGGCGCGGCTGGATGCCCTCCTACCCGACGTTCGCCGGCAACCCGCTCGACCTGGGGGCCGCCGCCCGCGCCTCGGGCCGCGCCCCCGCCGACTGGGCCGCCGACGAGATCGCCGCGGGCCGGCTCGGATTCGCCTGCCAGGACCCGGACGCGCCGGAGAACTGGCCGAGGGTGCTGACCGTGTGGCGGGCCAACCTGATCGGCTCGTCCGCCAAGGGCAACGAGTACTTTCTGCGCCACCTGCTCGGCGCCGCCGACAACGCGGACGCCGACGAGGTGCCCCAGGGCGCCAGGCCGAAGGAGGTCAGGTGGCGCGCCGAGGCGCCGCGCGGCAAGCTCGACCTGCTGCTGGCGCTCGACTTCCGGATGACGTCCACGACGCTCTTCGCCGACCTGGTGCTGCCGGCCGCCACCTGGTACGAGAAGCACGACCTGTCCAGCACCGACATGCACCCCTACGTGCACGCCTTCTCGCCCGCGATCAACCCACCCTGGCAGGCCCGCACCGACTTCGACATCTTCCACGGCCTGGCCCGCAAGCTCAGCGAGCTGGCCCGGGGCCGCCTTGAGGTCGCGTACGACCTGGTGCCGACCGCGCTCCAGCACGACACGCCGGGCGAGGCGCCGCCACCGGGCGAGACGCTGCCGCAGTTCGCCCTGGTGGAGCGGGACTACACCGCGATCGGCGACAAGATGGCCGCCTTCGGGCCGCTGGCCGAGCGGGACGGCATCGTCGTCAAGGGCGTCACGGTGCGCCCGGAGCCGGAGGCCCGCTGGCTGGCCCGGCGCTGCGGCACCGCGACCGAGGGGCCGGCCGCCGGGCGCCCGCTGCTGGACACCGACGTCAAGATGTGCGAGGCGATCCTCGCGCTGTCCGGGACCACCAATGGGCGCCTCGCCGCCGAGGGGTTCACCGCCCTGGCCGAGCGCGTGGGCGCGGACTCGGGCCTGACCGAGCTGGCCGCCTCCGTCGCCGAGCGGCGCATCGTCTTCTCCGACACGCAGGCCCGCCCCGTACAGGTCGGCGCGAGCTTCGAGTGGTCGGGTAAGGAAGGGGCCGAGCGGCGGTACGCGCCGTTCACCATCAACACCGAGCACGCCAAGCCCTGGCACACCCTCACCGGCCGCCAGCACTTCTACCTCGACCACTCCTGGATGGCCGAGTTCGGCGAGCAACTCCCGGTCTTCCGGCCCCCGTTGAACATGGCCGCGCTCGGCGAACGCCCGCGCAAGGGCGGTGGCCAGGAGCGCTCGGTGACCGTCCGCTACCTCACCCCGCACTCCAAGTGGTCCATCCACTCCGAGTACCAGGAGAACCTGCTCATGCAGACCCTGGCTCGTGGCGGCCCGGTGATCTGGATGAGCCCGCAGGACGCCGAGGCCATCGCCGTGGCGGACAACGACTGGATCGAGGCCGTCAACGCCAACGGCGTCGTGGTGGCCCGCGCGATCGTCTCGCACCGCATGCCGGCCGGCACCGTGTTCATGTACCACGTGCAGGAACGCCTGGTGAACGTGCCCAGGTCACAGGCGACGGGCCGGCGCGGCGGCGTACACAACGCCCTGACCCGGCTGCTCATCAAGCCCACCCACCTCATCGGCGGCTACGGCCAGCTCTCCTTCGCCCCCAACTACTACGGCCCCACCGGAAACCAGCGCGACGCGGTCACGGTCATCCGCCGCCGCTCGCAGGAGGTCGACTACTGATGCCCCCGCGCAAGGCGCCCATCGGCCGGGTGATGGCCCAGGTCGCCATGGTCATGAACCTCGACAAGTGCATCGGCTGCCACACCTGCTCGGTCACCTGCAAACAGACGTGGACCAACCGACAGGGCACCGAGTACGTCTGGTTCAACAACGTCGAGACCCGCCCCGGACAGGGTTACCCGCGCCGGTACGAGGACCAGGAGACCTGGCGCGGCGGCTGGGAACTCCGACGCGGCAAGCTCGTCCCGCGCTCGGGCGGCCGGCTGCGCCGGCTCTCGCGGATCTTCGCCAACCCGGAGCTGCCCGAGCTGTCCGACTACTACGAGCCGTGGACGTACGACTACGCCAACCTCACGGACGCGCCGCTGGGCGACGACGTGCCCACCGCCCCGCCGCACTCCCTCATCGACGGCCGCCCCATGGCCATCAGCGCCGGCCCCAACTGGGACGACGACCTCGGCGGCGGCCCCGAGCACACCGCGAAGGACCCGCTCCTGGAGCGCATCAGCGAGACCGTGCGGCTTGAGTACCAGGACGCGTTCATGTTCTACCTGCCGCGCATCTGCGAACACTGCCTCAACCCCTCGTGCGTGGCCGTCTGCCCGTCCGGGGCGATGTACAAGCGCGTCGAGGACGGCATCGTGCTGGTCGACCAGGACCGCTGCCGTGGTTGGCGGATGTGCGTCAGCGGCTGCCCGTACAAGAAGGTCTACTTCAACCACTCCTCCGGCAAGGCCGAGAAGTGCACCTTCTGCTACCCGCGCATCGAGGCCGGCGAGCCCACCGTGTGCTCCGAGACCTGCGTGGGCCGGCTGCGCTACCTCGGCGTCATCCTCTACGACGCCGACCGGGTGGACCGGGCGGCGGCCGTCCCCGACGAGAAGGACCTCTACGAGGCCCAGTTGGAGTGCTTCCTCGACCCCGGCGACCCGGAGGTGATCCGCGCGGCCGAGGCGTCCGGCATCCCGCACGACTGGCTCACCGCCGCCCGCCGCTCCCCCGTACACGCCCTGATCAGCCAGTACCGGGTGGCCCTGCCGCTGCATCCGGAGTACCGCACGATGCCGATGGTCTGGTACGTCCCGCCGCTGTCGCCCATCGTGGACGCGCTGTCCCAGGGCGGCCACGACGGCGAGGACGCGGGCAACCTGTTCGGCGCCATCGACACGCTCCGCATCCCGCTCTCCTACCTGGCCGAACTCTTCACCGCCGGCGACGTGGAGCCGGTGGCCGCCGCGCTCCGCCGGCTCGGCGCCATGCGCGCCCACATGCGCCACCACAACCTCGGCGAGGAGCCCGACCCCGCCGTCGCGGCCAGCGTGGGCATGGACCCGACGGCGATCGAGGCCATGTACCGACTCCTGGCCCTGGCCAAGTACGACGAGCGGTACGTGATCCCCACCAGCTACGTCGCCGAGCCCGGCAGCCCGCTGGACACCGGGTGCAGCCTGGACGGCGACGGCGGGCCCGGCATGTACGAGGCCGACGCGTTCCACACCGCCCCCGGCACCGGCCCCGAACCCGAGCACGCCGGGCTCGCCCTGCGCGGCCGGGTCAACCTCCTCAACTGGGACGGCGCCGGCCGCCCGGACGGGCTGTTCCCGGAGGCCACCGCGTGAGCGCCCGGCAGGCGGAGGCAGACACCCGGAGCCCACGCATCGCGCACACCACGCAGGTCGCGCAGGTCACGCAGGTCACGCACACCACGCAGGTCACGCACGTCGCTCCAGCGGGACCGGCCGCATGAGCGCGCCCGCCGTCCACCAGGCGGCCTCGCTGCTGCTCTACTACCCCGACCAGGACTGGCCCGGCCGGCTCGACGCGGTCGCCGCGCAACTGCGCGCGACCCGCCACCCGGCCGCCGGGCCACTGCTGCGGTTCTGCTCGGAGGCCGCGCGGGTCCCGGTGCTCGAAGCCGCCGCGCACTACACCGACGTCTTCGACCGCACCCACCGGCGCACCCTGCACCTGACGTACTACACCGACGGCGACACCCGCCGCAGGGGTGGCGCGCTCGTCGCGCTGCGGGAGGTCTACCGCGCCGCCGGCTGGGAGCCCGACCCGGCCGAACTGCCCGACCACCTGCCGCTGATGCTGGAGTTCGCCGCCCGCTGCCCGCGCGCCGGCACCCGGCTGCTGCGCGGCCACCGCGCCGGCATCGAACTCCTCCGGCTGGCCCTCGAAGCCCACGGCACCCGCTACGCCCACGTACTGGACGCCGTCAGCGCCACCCTGCCGGGCCCGCGCCCCGCCGACCGCGCGGCGGCCCGGCGGCTGGCCCGCACCGGGCCGCCCACCGAACACGTCGGCCTCGAACCCTTCGCCGCCCGCCCCCCGTCCTGACCCGGGCCCACGGCGCCCGCCCCTCCCACGCACCGACTCCCCCACGCCCGCCGACTCCCCCGACCCGCCCGACCCGTCGTCTTCTCCCCTGCCCCGCGCAGGACGCCGCCGCGAAGGAGCCTGCTGGTGGACCACCTACACACCGCGCTGTGGGGCGTGCTGCCCTACCTGGTCCTGGCCTGTCTGGTCGCGGGCACCGCCTGGCGGTACCGCTACGACCGCTTCGGCTTCACCACCCGCTCCAGCCAGTTGCACGAGAACCGGCTGCTGCGCATCGGCTCGCCGCTCTTCCACTTCGGCCTGCTGCTGATCCTGCTGGGCCACATCGTGGGCCTGCTCGTCCCGGAGAGCTTCACCGAGTGGCTGCACGTCACCGAGGCCCAGTACAGCGCGGGCGCCCTGGTGGCCGGCGGCCTGGCCGGGCTGATGGCGACCGGCGGCCTGGCGATCCTGCTGTGGCGGCGCACCCGGGTACGGGCCGTACGCCGGGCCAGCTCGCGCAGCGACCGGGTGCTCTACCCGGTACTGGCCGCGACGCTGGTCGCCGGCCTGATGAACACCATGGTCACCCCCGCGACCAGCGACTACGACTACCGGCTCGGCGTCTCGGTCTGGGTCCGCAGCCTCTTCACCCTCGACCCCGACATCTCCCACATGGCGGACGCCCCCCTCCAGTTCCAGCTCCACGCCGTGCTGGCCATGGCCCTGTTCGCCCTGTGGCCGTTCAGCCGCCTGATCCACGCCTTCACCGCCCCCGTCGGCTACCTCTTCCGCCCCTACGTCGTCTACCGCGCCCGCGGCCACCGCCCGCACGGCCCCCACGGCCCACGCGACGGCTACCGCTCACGCGGAGCCCAGGGCCGGGGTGGCGAACGGCCTGTTCCCCTGGCGGGGACGGGGCCCGGTCCGGGGCGCGACGCGGGGCGTTGACGGGCTGGGTCGGCTCGCTGCGGCGGGGGCCGGCCCAGCACGCCACCCCGCCACACGCCACCCCGCCACACGCCGCCCCGCCACACGCCGGCGAGGCGGGACGACGGCGAGGCGGGACGACACGGCCGGGATCGACCAACAAGGTCCTCAACGGGCCGCCCTGAGCGGCCCGTTCACTCGGCCTCCGGCCGAGGCCGCAGGCCCAGCAGGACGTCCTGGACGAGTTCGGCGCTGCGCCTGACCGCGTCGTCGCCGAAGCCCAGGAAGTGCCGGTAGTGGATCGGCGCGTAGAAGAGGTCGATCATCACGTCGGTGGGCACGTCGGAACGGAGTTGCCCGGCGGCGACGGCGGATTCCAGGCGGGCCCGGCACTCCGCGATGCTGGGCTCGAGGATCGTCTCGCGGAACGCCTTCATCAGCTCCGGGTCGTTCTGCGCCTCGCCCATGACGCCTTTGTAGGCTTCGCTGATCCGGCCAGTGACCAGCCGCTGGCTCACCGCGGTGATCTGGGTCGTGAGGTCGGCGGCGATGTCGCCGGTGTCCGGGAAGCCGAAGTCGTCGCCCAACTCCTCGCGCATCGCCTCCAGCACCACCGCGCCCTTGGAGCGCCACCAGCGGTAGATCGTGGGCTTGCCCACACCCGCCTGGGCGGCGATGGCCTCGATGGTCAGCTTCGCGAAGCCCTTGCGGTTCACCAGGTCGAACGCCGCGTCGAGGATCGCCCGGCGGGCGCGCTCGCTGCGCCGTTCGCTGTTCGGGTCGGAGATCATGCGTCTCACCCTACCGCTCGCGTTACGTTACGTTTCGTTTTGACAAGGCCCCTGGGGTGATCTAGCGTCGCTGACGTTACGAAACGTTTCGTAACGCCAGTCCGCGAGGTCGCCGAGCCTCGCCAGCACAGGGGAGAGAGATGTCCAGCAACGAAGGCGCGCCCGCGACCGCAGGACGCATCGAGAAGATCGCGACCACCCCGGACTGGTACGCGCCGTACTTGATATCGCAGGCCGTCCGGGCCGGGGGCTTCGTGTACGTGTCCGGGCAGGCGGGCTTCACGGAGGACGGGACGACCGTCGCGGGCGGGTTCCTGGCGCAGGGGCGGCAGGCGTTCGGGAACGTCGGGCGGGTGCTGGAGGCGGCCGGCCTGACCTTCGCGGACGTCGTCAAGGTCGGCATCTACGTACGGGACATGGCGACGAACCTCCCGCACGTGATCACGCTGCGCGGCGAGTTCCTGGCCGAGCCCTACCCCGCCGACACCCTCGTCGAGGTCGTCTCGCTGGCCCAGCCCGACTGGCAGATCGAGGTCGAGGTCATCGCGCTGGACCGGAGCGCCGCGTGAGGGCCGGGGTCGAGACGGGACGGGCACAGGGCGCGGGTGTGACGGAAGAGGGTGGGGACGTGCGGGAGTTGCTGAGGCCGTACCGGGCGGGGCGACTGGAGCTGGCGAACCGGCTGGCGATGGCCCCGATGACGCGGGGCCGGGCCGATGACGTGACGGGAGTGCCGAGCCCGCACGCGGCGACGTACTACCGGCAGCGCGCCGGGGCGGGGCTGCTGATCACGGAGGGCGTGTACGTCAACGCGCTCGCCAAGGGCGGCCCCGGCATCCCGGGCCTGGCGACCGACGCGCAGGCACGGGGCTGGCGGGAGGTGACCGACGCGGTGCACGCCGAGGGCGGCACGATCTTCGCCCAGTTGTGGCACGTGGGCCGGATGACCCACCCGCTGACACTCCCGGACGGCGAACTGCCGGTGGCCCCGTCGGCCGTCGCCATCGAGGGGAGTCGGATCTTCACCCGGGACGGCCTGCTCGACCACGTCACCCCGCGCGCGCTGACGATCGGCGAGATCGGGCGAACGGTAGGGGACTTCGCGTCCGCGGCCCGACGTGCGATCGGGGCGGGCTTCGACGGCGTGGAGATCCACGGCGCGAACGGCTACCTGATCCAGCAGTTCATCGCCGACAACACCAACCTGCGCACGGACGCGTACGGCGGCTCGGTCACCGGCCGCCTGCGGTTCGCCATGGAGGTCGTCGAGGCGGTCGTGGCCGAGGTCGGCGCGGACCGTGTGGGGCTGCGTATCTCGCCGGACAACGCCGAGAACCAGCTCGCGGAGACCGACGCCGGCACCACGTACCGTGCGTTGGTCGACGCGCTGGACCCGCTGGGCCTGGCCTATCTGCACGTGTTGCGCAACGGTGCCTACGCAGCCATCGCGGACCTGCGGACGCGCTGGTCGGGAACGCTCGTCGCCAACACGAACGGCCCGGCGCCGAGCAGCCCCGACGCGGGGGCGCGGCTGGTGCGGGACGGGCACGCGGACGTGATCGCCCTCGGCCGCCTGTTCATGACCAATCCCGACCTGCCCGCCCGACTGGCCAACGGCACCCCGCTCGCCGGTCCACCGACGGAGAACGTGTACGGGGGCGGGGCGGAGGGTTACACCGACTACCCGGCCGCGACGGACGACCCCCGGGTTCCGGCGGTCGCCTAGCCACTCGGCGCGCGGCCCGGCCCCCACGCCACCCCCGCCGTACCACACACCCCTCCCCCACCCGCACAGATCGGGCGTATCCCACCACACCGTCGGGCCGTTCGGCCTACGCTGCCCGCAGCGTTCCGTTCGCCCCACTCCCCCGGAGGGCCCGTGTCTCGTGAAGCGTTCTGTGTGGCGGCCGACTGTCGGGCGACGTCCGGCGGGGTGGAGCGGCAGGAGGAGGTGGACGCCTGGTGTCTGGACCATGCCGAGCGACACCCGGGGCACGACCGGTTCCGCCGCGTCGTCACCGAGTACCGGCTGATCGGCGAGGCTCGGACGGATCGCGGGACGAGCGTCAACTGAGCCCTCTCGTCGACTAGTTGGGGTCGTCCTCGGTCGGCGCCGTCTCGCCCAGGCGTACCGGGTCGCCCTGACGTACGTGCCCTGGACGGACCACGCGCGCGTAGACGCCCGCGCACGGTTGGGGGCCCATGCCCGGGTGGGGTTCGACGCGGTTGTGGGTGGCGGGGACGCGCAGGGCGTGGGTGTCGCGGGGCAGGGTGCCGTGGGCCAGGGTGGGGATGGCGCAGCGCGGGGTGGTGGACAGGATGTGCAGCGTCAGTTCGTCGCCGATGTGCAGGTGACGGCCGACCCAGGCGTTCTCCGGGAAGGCGGGCGATGGGGTGGGGGCGCCCGGCGCCGGGGGTTCGGTGGGGACGGACACGATGATGTTGGGGCGGTAGCGCTCGACCTCCACCGTGCCGCGCGGGCTCAGCTCGGCGATGCGGGCCAGGGTGGCGGAGGTGATGAGGTGGAGCGGGGCGAAGTCGAAGAAGGTGCCGTCGGGCGCGCCCGCGCCGATCTCGGTCTCGTCGTGCCCCACCTCGGCGTCGATGCCGGCCGCCAACACCTCCTCCGGCTTCGAGCGCTCCAGGGTGGCGCCGGGCGGTGGGGTGTGGGCCACCCGGACCGGTGCGCCGAGCAGTTCGCTGAGGAGCGCGTCGGTCTTCTCGTCCGTGGCCAGCAGGGTGCGGCCGTCGGGGAGGGCGATGCGTACGGGCGGCTCACCGGCGCCGGTGGCGCCCGCCTCGCCCGCGTCCCCCACCGTGGCCGAGAGGGTGAGCAGGTCGCGCCAGAGCCGTGGGTTCTTGGCGCTGGCGATCTTGCCGGTCTCGCGGTGCACCAGGGCGATCCGCCGGTCGTGGCGCAGGCCGCGGTGCGTGACGTCGGCCGCGGCCAACTCCTCGCCGAGCATCGACTTGACGGGATAGCGCCGCAGCGTACGTACCGTGCCCAGCATCGCTTCCGCTCCTTTCGGCCACCCCGCGCTCCGGGGCGCGCCCCGTCGACCGTACCCAACGCCCGATCAGGGAAGTCCCAGGGTGGGTCGGCCGGTTGACCCGCCGCGCTACGCGTGCCAGGGGGCGCCGGTGACCTGGTGGTCCGCGTGTTGGAGTGCCTCGACCACCAGCCGGCGCAGGTGTCCGTCGCGCAGCGCGTACACCGCGTGCCGGCCCTCCTTGCGCGCCTGCACCAGGCCGGCCAGGCGCAGCTTGGCCAGGTGTTGGCTGACCGCCGTGCGGGTCGCGCCGCTGGCCGTGGTCAGGGTCGTGACGTCGGCCTCGCCCTGGGCGAGGAGCCACAGCAGGTGCAGCCGGGTCGGGTCGGCGAGCAGCGCGAACACCGTGGAGGCGACGCCCAGTTGCCGCTCACCCGGGGTGCGCTCGTGCGCGGGGTGTGCAACTGAGGGCTCTTCGCGGACCGGCATGCGCCCATCGTACGGCCGGCCGCGCGGGACGGCCCCGCGCGTGCGGGGCGGGCCCGGGGGTGGGCTGGTCCGTGGTCGGGTCCACCGCACGGGAGGGCGACGCGGGTCAGCCGGGGGCGGGGGTCGGTCCGACGCCGGCCGGGGCCGGCGTGCTCGCGGTGCCCGCCACCGCCGTGCCCGCCGCCGCCGTCGGCGGGGCGGCCGGGCGTGGGCGGGCCAGCGGGGCGCAGCCCGCGATCTTGCGGAGGGCCGCGTAGGTGGCCTCGGGCTGGTCCATCACGAACAGGTGGCCGCCCGGCACCCAGCGCGTCCCGCGCGCGGCCAACTGGTCGGCCAGCTCCGTCAGGACGGCCGGCGGGCTGGCCACGTCGTCGGTGCCGCCCAGCAGATGGACCGGGGGGCTCACCGGCTCCGGGGTCCAGCCGGTGCCGCCGAGCGCCGCCAGGTCGCGGCGGAGTCCGGGCAGCAGCAGTCGGATCACCAACTCGTCGGGCAGCTCCAGCTCCGGGACGATGCCCCGGGCGCGGGCCGCCGAGAGCAGCGAGTGGTCGTCGAGGCCGGCCAGCGCGTAGCCGGGTGGCCCGGGGCGGGGTGGGGCGGAGAGGACCAGCCGCAGGTCGGCGGGCCAGTTCGCCGCGTGCCGCTGGGCCATCCGATGCGCCACCGCGGCGCCCAGGCTGTGCCCGAGCACGATGCCGGGGCCGGCGAGGTCGGTGGCGAGCAGGTCGGCGTAGAAGTCGGCCAGTTCGTCCAGGTCGGGCGGTGTGCCGTGGGCGTGCGCGGCGGGTGGTTGGGCGGCGACGACCGTCCAGTCCTCGGTGACCTGGCGCACCAGCCGCGTGAACGACCTGGCCGAGCCGCCCGCGTACGGCAGGCACACCAGGCGGTACGGTCCGCCCTCGCGCAGCACCAGCCTGTCGGGTCCGGTCCTCATCGGGTGGCTCCCGTCGGCGTGGTGGTGGGGGTGGGCGTGGTGGTGGGGATGGGCGTGGGTCCGGAGAGGAGGAGGGCGGTGGCCGCGCCGTCCGGGTCGAGGCCGAGGCAGAGCGCGAGCGGGGCGGCGGAGCTGGGGTCGGCGTCGGGGTCGGTGCCGGAGTCCGGCGGGGCCGGGGGTGGGGGTGTGGTTCTCGTCAGCGCCTCGACCGCGATGGCGAAGGCCAGCGCGCCGTCGGCGCCGCCCGTGGTGCCGGTGGTGCCGGCGGCGGTCAGGTGGGGCAGGACGGGCCCGAACACGGCGGCGATGGCGGCGCGTTCGGCGGCGCCGGTCGGGGTGTGCGGGGCGGCGGTGGTCACCGCGACGGCGACCTCGTGCGCGGCGCGGCCCGCGTCCCGCAACGCCGCGCGCGCGGCCTCGGCGCCCGCTTCAGCCAGGTCCGGCGCGCCCGGCGCGGCCCTGGACCCGGCCCCGGCCCCGGTGTTCGCGGGCGCGGTGTCCGCCAGCCCGCCGCCCGGCTCGCCCGCCGCCCCGCCCCCGGCGGCGTACGCCCGGGCCGTGGCGCACACGTGGGCCAGGGCGGGGGCGTGCACGGGGCCGCCCGGGGCGGTCAGGACGACGACGGCCGCGCCCTCCCCGGCCGGTGCCACCGCGAGCCCGCTCGCCGCTGCCGCGTCCGCCGGTGCCGCGCCCTCCCCGGCCGGTGCCCCGGCGGGCTCGGCTGCCGCGTCCGTCGCCGGTGGCGGGCACGCGGCCGACAGCGAGTCCACGCCGCCCGCGATGACCGCGTCGCAGCGTCCCGTCCGCACGTACTGGACGCCCAGCGCGATGGCGTCGAGGCCGACGGCCGCGCCCGAGGTCAGGGTGAGGTTGGGGCCGCGCAGGCCGAGGTGGATGGAGAGGGCGGCGCCGGGGGCGTTGTAGCTGGACTGCGGGCCCCAGACGGGGTTGACCGGGCCCGCGTCGGCGCCGGCCCGGTTGTGGATGGCCACGTACTCGCTCCGCCCGGCGTGCAGCGTGCCGGCGAAGACGCCGATCCGGGCCGGGTCGGCGCCGCGCAGCGGGACCGGCGGCGCGGGCGGCGGCGACGAGGCCGGTACGGGCTCCGCCGCGTCGGCCCGCGACGACGTGGCCCGGGTGGCACGGTCCGGTTCGGCCGTCGCCGGGGTGGCCGGGGCGGTCGTCAGGGCCGCATGCGCGGCGCTGAGCAGCAGTCCCGTGTCGCGGCCGATGGTGCGCCTGGACCGGGCGTCGATGTGCGGCGGGAGGGTGAGCGGCGCGGTGACGTGCGCGGCCTCGACGGCGTGGGCGCTGTCCTGGTCGGGCCGCCAGTTCGGGCCGGCCGGGATGGCGCCGGCGACCAGCAGCACGTCCCGCACCGTGACCGGTCGGGCGCCGGCGAGCAGGTCCTCGTACAGCGCGGCGACCGAGGTTCCCGCCGCGCTCACCACCCCCACCCCGGTGACCGGCACCGGGCTCGTCCGGGTCGTGTCCTGCGTTGGCACGTCGTACTCCTTGGGGTCTTTCGGCGGTGCGCGGCCACGGGGTGGGGCGGTCGGCGTCAGTGGGCGGGGGCGGGTCGGGCCGGTTGGCGCGCGGGCCTGGGCCGGGAGGGTCGGGCCGGGCGGCGGGGTGGGTCAGTCCGTGGGGGCGCCGAACACCACCGTCGCCGTGTTGCCGCCGAAGCCGAACGCGTTGCTGAGCGCGACGCGCACCGGCAGGTCCCGGGCCGGGCCGCGGACCAGGTCCAGGTCGCGGCAGCGGTCGTCCACGGTGCGCAGCGTCGGGTTGCCCGGCACCCGGCCGCGCGCGATGGCCAGCACGCAGGCCACCGCCTCCAGGGCGCTGGCCGCGCCCTGCGCGTGGCCCAGCATGCCCTTGATGGACGAGGTGGCCGGGCGGGCTCCGGCGGCGCCGAAGTAGCCGGCGAGGCAGGCCGCTTCGGTGGCGTCGTTGACGGGCGTGCCGGTGCCGTGCGCGCTGACGTAGTCGACGTCGCCGGGGGTCAGCCCGGCCCGGCGCAGGCTCTCGTCCATGCAGCGCAGCAGGGCGTCGCCGGCCGGGTGCGGGGCCGTCATGTGGTGCGCGTCGGCGGCCATGGCGTGGCCGCGCAGTTCGGCGATGACGGTGGCGCCCCGGGCCCGCGCGTGGGCCAGCGACTCCAGGGTGAGGATGCCGGCGCCCTCGGACGGCATCGTGCCGCGCCGGTCGCGGTCGAAGGGTCGTACGACCTCCGGCTCCACGGCGCGCAGGGTGGTGAAGAGCTGGAAGACGGCCTCGGCCAACTCGTCCACGCCGCCCGCGAGGACGCAGTCCGCCTGCCCGCTGGCGATCAGGTCGGCCGCCAGGCCGATGGCGGTGTTGCCGCCGGCGCAGCCGGCCGCGAGGACGTGTCGCGGGCCGCGCAGCCCGAAGCGCTCGGCGGGCCAGGAGGCGAGCAGGGCGGGCGCGTCCCAGCGTCGGTCGGTCGCGGTGTCGGCGCCCCGGCGGCGCAGTTCCTCCAGGTGCGGGCGGGTGCCCATGACGGTGCCGATGACCAGGCCGACGCGGCGCGGGTCGGTGGCGGGCAGCACCTTCGAGGCGTCGAGGGCGTCGCGTACGGCGTGCTCGGCGTAGCGCAGGGAGCGCGGGGTGAGCGTGCCGTCGTCGGCGTACGGCGCGGTGAGGTGTGGCGCGGCGACCTCGGCGGCCAGGTGCGTGGGATAGGCGTCGGCGGCGAACCGGGTGATGGGCCCGGTCGCCACCGTCCCCGAGGTCACCGCGTGCCAGAACCGGTCCACGTCGCAGCCGAGCGGCGAGACGACGCCGAGGCCGGTCACGACCACCCGCTCCGACTCCGGCACGGCCGGCGCCACCGGCGTCGCCCGTCCCCTCGGTGTGGCGCTAGCCGACATGGCCGCCCACGTACCGCGCGAGGCTGTCGACGGAGTTGCCGAGGGCCGCCTCGTCGTCGGTGAGCCGACAGCCGAAGCGGGCCTCGACGTGCGCGATGACCTCCAGCTTGTTCAGCGAGTCGGCGCCGAGGTCGTCGTAGAGGTCGGCGTCGACCGGGACCTGCTCCGGCGAGGTGGCCAGGACCTGCGCGAAGACCTCGCGCACGCCGGTACGGATGTCAGACTCGTTCAACGGTGCCCCCGCGAGACGACGGAACAACGGTCTTGGCCCACCTGTGGAGCTGGGCCCGGGTGATGGCCGGCGCCCAGTGCAGGCGTCGGGACGCGAGGAGCCAGTGGCAGGCACCGAGCGCGGCGACGGCGGCCATGCCGGGCGAAGCCATCGCCGCGAGCAGGTACGCCGCCAGGAACAGGAAGGTGTACGAGTGCATCACCTCGCGCGCCACCGACCGCTCCTCGGTCGACTGGGCCGCGCTCGCGCCGCGCACCACGTACGCCGAGACCACGACGCACGGCGTCACGGCCAGGCTGGCGACCGGCAGCAGGTGCAGCACGACGAAGACGGCGTCCAGCGCGAAGGGTGCCACGACCAGGGCGTAGACGGCCACGCCACGGCCGAACCCGGCGACGGTCAGCCACAGGCTGGAGTAGCCGAGCAGCCGGTCGCCGGCCACGTCGGTGATGTCCTTGATACCGGCGAGTCCGAGGCTGAAGGTGGCGAGCACGGCGGCGGCCGGCAGCACCGGAGAGCCGAGCGCGTCGGCGTCCGGGGCGGTGGCCCAGCCGGTGACCATCGGCAGGATCAGCGGCAGGACCAGGACGAGCAGCGCGAGGACGCGATGCCGCTTGAAGGCCGGGCCGATCGAGTAGCCGATGGCGATGGCGATGTCCACGACGATCATCGCGGCGAAGGCCGGCTCGGGGTCCAGCGCGAACAGCGCGGCCCCGCTGGCCGCGAAGACCAGCCAGGCGCCGACGGCGATACGGGTGAGCCGGCGCCAGCCGATCGCCTCGCACAGGGCGGTGCGCTCGGGCCGGTTGATGACGTCGGCCTCGCGGTCGGCGATCCGGTTGACGGACTCGGTGCCGACGCAGAAGGCCAGCCACATCGGCACGGCCGCCAGCGCGCGGCCCACGGTGAGGTGGTCCACGGCGGCGAGGCCGGCGAGGAACCCCATCCAGTAGTAGGCGGCGAACCGGCAACTGCAACTGCGCAGGACCAGGAGCGGCAGGGGTGCCGGCGCGCCACGGGCGGTGCTCACGTCCATGGCGGCGGCCCTGCCGGCGACGGTATGCCTGGGGTCACTTCAGCGCTCCGTATTCGGGGTGGTGCGGTCGGGTGCGATCGGGTCCGCGGGTACGTGGTCGGGTAAGTCCGCTGCGCGGCGGGCGAGTTGGCGGGCCGAGGCGGCGGGCGCCAGGGGTGGGCCGAGCGGTGCCTGGTGATGGCACCGCGGCCGGCGCGCCCGCCGGGCGACGGCCCGCCGGTCCGTCGGGGGACGCCGCTACCGCTCGCGCGGGGCCGGGCCCACCGGCGCGGGCCGCCGGCCGCGCCGCACGGCGCTGCCGCTGCCGACGTCGTCGTCATGCGTGTTCGTGTCCCCCGTACGCGCCGCGGGCGCCCCGGTCACGGGGCGGCGCCGCGCGCGGCATCGCCGTACGACCGCGCGCACCGGCTGGTGAGCCCGCGCGCGGACAGATCCGCCCGGCTGGGCGTGGCGAGCAAACTACAAAGGATCGTCGCCCTCGTTCAATAGCGATCGGCCTCGCTGACAGGCCCCTGCCATGGCGCGCGGGCGCGCACCGGGGGCTCGCACCCGGCGCGAACCGCCGCCGCCCGAGCCCCGCGTCCTCGCTCGCCGGCCGCCCGCCGCTCCTCGGGCGCGGGCGTATCGGCCCTGGTCACGGCGGAGTTGGCGGCTTCGGTACGCGGGTTCGCGCGGGCGTCCGGTGGCGGGCGCGGGGCGCGCGGCGCCCGGCGGTCGACGGTCCGGCGCGCGCCGCCGGCGGCCGTCTCGCATGCCGGAACGGCTCCGTCCGTGGCGGTCGGCCGCGCGGTACGGCAGGAAGCTGGCACGGCCGCCACCGTGCCGCTGTGCGCCGATCGGGCGGACCCCGGCCGGCCAGCGTTTTCGTCCCCCCACGTCCGGGTACCCGACGCCGTCGGCGCACCACCCGACACACCAGTCACTCCAACAACCCCACTCACCAAAGCCAGCCGAACCACCTACCGCACCACACCGCGCCCCCGCACCACGCGCATACCGCGTCAGCACCACGCGCACCCCGTAAGGAGACCCGCATGTCCTCGTCCCCCACTCCGGCACGCCCCGAGCCCGCGCGCGCCCTGCCGAAGGCGAGCCCGGCGGACACGGCCCGGGTGGTCGGCGCGCTGCTGCTGCCCGCCGTGGTCGCGGGTGTCATCAGGCGCCGGCCTGGGGGCATGGCGTTCACCGAGCGCGTGCACTGGGACCAGCGGGGGCTACGGACCATGGCCGGGTTGCGCACCACGTACGGGGACGGGCCGCTGTTGCTGCGCGTCGCAGGGCGCACCGTCGCGCTGCCGCTGGTCCCCGAGGACGTGGGCGACATCCTCGACCGGACGCCGACCCCCTTCTCGCCCGCCACCTGGGAGAAGCGCGGCGCCCTCAGCCAGTTCCAGCCGCACGGATCCCTCATCAGCGAGGGGCCGGAGCGCGCGGAGCGGCGGCAGGTGAACGAGGCGGCCCTGGACACCTCGCAGCCGCTGCACCACCTCGCGCCGACGATCGTCGCCACCGTCCGCGACGAGGCCGCGGCCCTGCTCCGGCAGACCGACCGGACCGGGGAGCTGACCTGGGACGAGTTCGGGGCCGCGTGGTGGCGCTCGGTGCGCAGGCTGGTCCTCGGCGACGCCGCCCGCGACGACGAGACGCTCACCCACCTGCTGAACCGGCTGCGTTCGGCCGGCAACTGGTCGGTGCTGCTCCCCCGGCGGCGGCGGGTCAGGGGCGACTTCCTGCGCCGGCTGCGCCAGCACGCGGTCGCCGCCGGGCCCACGACGCTGGCCGGCGCGCTGACCGCGCGGCCCGCGAGCGAGCGCGCCGACGCGGTGGGCCAGATCCCGCACTGGCTGTTCGCCTACGACGCGGCGGCCATCACCACACTGCGCACCCTCGCGATGCTCACCCTGCACCCGGAACACGAGGCGCGGGCCCGCGCCGAGGTCGCCGCCGGAGGCCAGGGATCGGACCAGCCGCGCACGCTGCCGTTCCTGCGCGCGTGCGCCCAGGAGACGCTGCGGCTGTGGCCCACGACCCCGCTGCTGCTGCGCGAGAGCACCGAGCCGACGCGGTGGCGTGGCCAGTCGGTCCCGGCCCGCACCGCGTTCCTGATCCACACCCCGTACTTCCACCGCTCCCCGGACACCGCGGGCCCCGACGGCGACCGTTACGTGCCCGAGCGCTGGCTCGACGGGCGCGCCCAGAACCAGCCGGCCCTGGTGCCGTTCAGCGCCGGCCCCGCCGAGTGCCCCGGCCGCAACCTCGTGCTGCTCACGGTGAGCACCTGGCTGGCGGCGCTGCTGGAGGGGCACACCTTCCAGCCGCCGGCCCACGCCCCGCGCCCCCACCGGGACGGCACCCTGCCCGCGGAGTTCAGCCCCTTCGCCCTGCGCTTCACCGTCCGGGCCGACGCGGAGGCGTAGGCGCCCGTCCCGCCACCGTGAGGTGCCCGTGGTCCCACGGGCTGACGCTCACTCCTCCTGGGTGATGACACGAACGGGCCCGACGGTTGACGCCCGCGCGGGCAGTGCTGGAAGAGACTCGGACTCCAAGGTGTCGATCAGGAGTTCACATGGACCGATGGGACCGGGCCGGGCGGGTGGCGGCGTACGGGGCGGCGTTGGCGCTGACGCCGTACCTGCTGATCAAGGCGTCGTGGGTGGTCGGTTCGCTCGTCGGACTGCTGCCGGTCGGGGCCGGGTTCAGCATGACGGAATGGGTGGTGCTCAACAGCGCGACGATCGGGATGGCGGGGATCGGGATCGCGGTGGCGCTCGCCCTGGTGCGGCCGTGGGGGATGCGCATACCGGGGGCGCCGTTGGCCTTCTGCGCCTGGGTGGGGGCGGGGTTCCTCGTCCCGGTGTTGCCGTACGCGGTGCTCAGTTCGCTGCTGGGCTCGGCGGATGACGGTGCGAAGGGCGGGGACGACGCGGACCCGTCGATGCCGGTCTGGGAGGCCGTGCTGGTGCAGACCGGCTTTGTCGGGATGGGGCTCGGGCTCGCCATCGCACTGCCCACGTACGCGCGGCGGCGCTGGCCGGACGCGTTCGTGGGTCGGCTCGGGGACCACGGGGAGGGCGGGCCGAGGGCGCTGCCGTGGATGACCGTGGTGGGTGCCGCCGTCGGACTGGTCTGGCTGTACTGGGCCGTGGGCGGCACCGCGGGTGTCGCCCACCGCGACGAGCGCGGCACCGCCTGGTACGCGTTGTGCGCGACCTTCGGATTCTGGGCGCTCGCGGCGTCCCTCGCCACCTGGGCCGTCGTCCGGGGCCGGCCCGCGCGGCTCCCTCGCTGGGTCCCGATGGCACTCGGCTGGCTCGGCTCAGGCTCCCTGTTCGCCTGGAGCGGCTGGAAGCTGCCGCTCACCCTGTACCTGGCGATCGCGCGACCGGCCGACGCGTCCCTGCCGGAAGACCTCGCTCTCGCGGCGGTCCTGCACCTCGCGGCGGTGGTGGCGGGCGCCGCGATGCTGCGAGCGCTCATACGTACCCGGACGAAGTCGTCGGGCTCGTGGTCGCTCAGCTCTCTCGTCCGTCGTTCGGCGAGCTGAGCGCGTGCGCGGACGCGCCTCGCCCCGCCACGGACGGGTGGGCCGGGCGGGCGAGGTCGCGGACGTGGCAGGGGTCAGGCCGTCGGGTCGAGGCGCAGCCGGACCTCCATCTCCTGGTCGCCGGGTACGGCCTTCTCCTCGCTCACCGCGAAGTGGCGCTGGAGGACGTCGCGTACCTGGTGGATGGGCGGCTCGGTGCCGTACAGGTCCACGCTGACCGACTGGGACAGGCCGGAGCCGGAAGTGGAGCCGCCGGGCTCTCGGGTGTCCACGGTCATCGACCAGACCACGGGGCGCTCGGTCTCGGTCTCCACCGGCCGGCCCGCGTCGGGCCACTCGTCGGCGGCGGTCGCCGGGAACGCCGCGCGCAGCACGCGGAACACCGCGTCCGCGTCGTCCCAGTCGCAACCGCTGACGTGTACACCCACTCCGGCCGAACTCTGCTCAGTGCTCATGGCAGCCGGGTAGCCGCTGCGGCCGACTCAAAACCGACCACCCTCCTCGGGCACGTCGGCGCCGTCGGTCTCGGACGCGTCGGCGCCCGGGGTGCCCGGCACCTGGCGCGGCTCCAGCGGGCGCACCGCCGGGCCCTGGAGGACCGAGCCGTCCACGGCGAACCGGGAGCCGTGGCAGGGGCACTCCCAGGTGTGTTCCGCGTCGTTGAAGCGGACCAGGCAGCCCAGGTGGGTGCAGCGGGCCGAGACGGCGTGCACGGTGCCGTCCTGGGCGCGGTAGACCGCGCACCGGCCGGCCCCCACCCGGACCAGCGCGCCCGTGCCCGGCGCGACGGCGGCCACGTCGTCGGCGGACGCGAGGCGCAGCCGGTCGCCGACGAAGTGCCGGGCCACCGTCGCCTGCTGGGACAGCAGCGGACCCGCCTCGCGCAGCGGGTGCAGTCGGCGCGGGTCGTACAGGGCGGCGTGCTCGGGGCGCTCGCCGCAGATCAGGTCGGCGAGCAGCGTTCCGGCCAGCGCGCCGCTACTCATACCCCAGCCGCCGAAGCCGGTGGCCACGTAGACGTTCCGGGTCCCCGGGTGGAAGGGGCCGATGTAGGGCAGGCCGTCGGTGCTGGTGTTGTCCTGCGCCGCCCACCGGTGGGTGATCTCCGCGGCCGGGAAGTGCTGGCGCAGCCAGTCGGCGAGCCGGCGGAACCGCTCGGACGCGGCGTCGGGCGCGCCCTCGTTCCCGTCGCCGGTGCCCGGGGTGAACTTCTCGCCCGTCACGATGAGCACCCGCCGCCCGTCGGGCCAGGGCGCGGTGCGCACCGAGCGGGTGCCCTCGTCCGGCGTGATGTACGTGCCGCGCGGCGCCTGCTCGGCGGGGAGGGTGGCGGCCAGCACCAGTTCGCGGGTCGTTTCGAGGCGGGCGAACATCAGGGCCCGGTCGAAGACGGGGTAGTGGGTGGCCACGACCACGTGCCGGGCCCGTACGACGGCCCCGTCCTCGGTCGTCACCCGGCACGGCGAGCCGTCGTGCAGCCCGGTGACCCGGCTGCGCTCGTACACCCGGCCGCCGCGCGCGACGATGCCGTCGGCCAGCGCGAGCAGGAACCGGCGCGGGTGGAACTGCGCCTGGCCGCCGACCCGCACCGCGCCGGCGACCGGGAACGGCAGGTCCGTCTCGGTGACGAACGTGGCGTCGAGCCCGGCGTCGGCCGCGGCCGTGGCCTCCGCGCGCAGCGTGCCGACGCGGCCGGGGTCGGTGGCGTAGGTGTAGGCGTCGGTGCGCTCCCACTGGCAGTCGACACCCAGCTCCAGCGCCAGCCGCTCGATGCCGCGCACGGCCTCCTGCTGCGAGGTGGCGTACTGGGCGGCGGCGCGCCGGCCCTGGGTGTCGCGGAGCGAGGCGTAACGCAGCGTGTGCAGGGCGGAGACCTTGGCCGTGGTGTGGCCGGTCACGCCGGCGGCGACGCGCCCCGCCTCCAGGACGACCACCGACCGGCCGCGGCGCACCAGCTCCCACGCGGTGCACAGGCCCGCCATGCCGCCGCCGATCACGACGACGTCGGCGCTGGCCTCCTCGGGGGCGCCCGGGTAGTCGGTGTCGGGGGTGTTGGCCATCCAGTACGAGGCGTCGGTGCCGGGCAGCGGCGTCATGGCGGTCATGGGCGCTCCTTCGGGTCCGGTCCGTGCGCGGGCCGGACCCGCACGGCACCGCCGCCCGCGGCCCGGCCGGGCTCGCGCGGTGCCGCCCGAGTACCCGTGCCCCCGCGATCACAAACGCCGGGCCACCTGCGTACGGGCGGACACGCGAAGGTGCGGGACCCCTGGGGGAGGGTCCCGCACCGTGCGCGGGTGGCGTCGCGGCGGCGGGCGACGGAGCGCCGTCCACCGCCGGAAAGCGGCCGGCCACCCACGCGGTCACGCGTCCGACCACCGCGCCGGGCCGACCGGCCCGGTGGCCGGGGCGCGCCCCGCACGGGCTCGTGGACTCCGTGCGGGGCGCGCCGGTCTGCTGGTGGTGCTGGTGGTGCTGGTTGTGGTGCTGGTGGTGGCTCAGCCGTTGAAGCAGAAGGCCCGGCCGCCCATGTCCCAACACTGGATCTGCTGGGTCGCCGTACCCGCGTTGCCCGCCCGGTCGGTCACCGTCAACTCGGCCGTGTACGTCTTCTGACCAGCCGGGTAGGTGTGCTTGGCCGTCACCCCGGTACCCGTCTGCCCGTCACCGAACTTCCACGCGTACGAGGCGATGTCACCATCCTTGTCACTGGACTGCCCCGCGTTGAAGTCACACGCGTCGTACCAACACGAGACCGAGAACTGCGCCACCGGCGGCTCACCCACCGGAGCACCCACCGACACCTTCTTGCTCACCGTCCCGGTCTTCCCGCTGTCATCCGTGACCGTCAGCTTCACCTCGTACGAACCCGCCTTGGCATACGTGTGAGAAGGCTTCACACCCTCACCCGTCTTCCCATCCCCGAAGTCCCACGCGTACGAGGCGATCGACCCGTCCGCGTCCCGCGACGCCGACCCGTCGAACCCACACGACAGATCAGCCTCCGAACACGAGGCCACGAACTCCGCCGTCGGCTTACCGGGGTCGGCGGGGGCGCCGAGCTTGGTCACGTCGAGGAACTTGTTGGGCGAGCCGCTGCCCGGGTTGGTGACCACGCCGTCGCGCGCGGCGGCGATCACCGCGTCGGTGGCCTGGGTGGCGGACGCGCCCGGGTTGGCCTCCAGGTAGAGGGCGAGCGCGCCGGCGGCGTGCGGCGAGGCCATGGAGGTGCCGCTCATGTTGGCGTTGCCGGTGTCCGAGCTGTGGCTGGCCGAGGTGATGTTGCCGCCGGGTGCGAAGAGGTCCATGCAGCGGCCGTAGTTGGAGAAGCTGGACCGGCTGCCGTTGCTGTCGGTGGAGCCGGCTGACAGCGCCTCGGGCGTGTCGGCGGGCGAGGTGCCGCAGGCGTCGGTGCCGGCGTTGCCGGCCGCGACCGCCGCCGGGAACCCGGCCTGCACGGCCCGCTTGGTCGCGTCCCGCATGCCCTGCGGGTCGGCGTTCGCGCCGCCGGAGCCGAGGCTCATGTTGATGACGCCGGGCTTCTTGCCGTTCTTGATGACCCAGTCGATGCCCGCGATGGTGTCCGCGTCGGGCCCGTTGCCCGAGCAGTCGAGCACCCGCACGGCGACGACCTTCGCCTGCTTGGCGACGCCGTACTCCTTGCCGGCGACGGTGCCGGCCACGTGCGTGCCGTGACCACTGCAGTCGGCGGCGTCGGTGTCGTCGTCGATGAAGTCGTAGCCCGACGAGGCGCGGCCCTCGAAGGTCTTGTGCGAGAAACGGGCGCCGGTGTCGATGACGTACGCGGTCACGCCCGCGCCGGTGCCCGGGTAGGTGTACGTCTTGTCCTGCTTGCCGTCGATCGCGTCCAGGCCCCAGGACGGCGGGCTCGGCTGGCTGCCGCCCTCGGACGCGCGCACCATCAGGGACTGCTGGACATACTCCACCGCCGGGTCAGCCGCCAGGCGCTTGGCCTGGGTGGCGGTCAGTTCGGCGGAGAAGCCGCGCAGGGCGGCGCTGTAGATCCGCTCGGTGGTGCCGCCGTAGCGGTCGGTGAGCCGGTTCGCCTCGGACGTGACCTGGGCCTCGGCCGTGGCCGAGAGCGAGGTCGCGCCCTTGAGCGAGACGATGTACTTGCCGTCGATGGCGCCCGGCGCCCCGGCGTTGATGACGCGGCCCTCGGTGGCCGCGCCGCCGTCCGGGGTCGCCTGGGCGGGTGCGCCGGCCATGGCCAGCGCGGCGGTGGCGGCGAGCCCCGTGCAACACGCCGTCAACCAGCGGTAGGTCTTCCTCGCGGTTCGCATCCTGTGTGCCTCTGCCTCTCCAACTCGGTGGGTCGATCGCTCCGGTGAGCCGATCGCTCCGGTGGGGGTGGTGCTCCTCGGTGCCTACGTGACCCAGGCTGTGCCCCGGGCTGTGTGCTGGGGTGTGTCCCGGGCTGTGTGCTGGGGTGTGTTCCAGGCTGTGTCCCGGGTTGTGCGCTAGGGGGGTCCCAGGTTGTGTCGCGGGCTGTGCCCCGGGCCCGGGCGGCGCGTCGGGGTGGCGCGCTGCCCGGGCCCGGGCGTGGGGTGGGCCGCACGCGGCCGGCGGGGCGGGCGCAACCGGTGGGAGGTGGCGCGCCCGAGGTGCGGCGGACGCGCCCCGGGTGCGCCCGCCGCCGGTCGAAGGGTTGGACTCGGGCCGGCTGGGCCTGTCGCCGGCTCAGCCGTTGAAGCAGAAGGCCCGGCCGCCCATGTCCCAACACTGGATCTGCCGGGTCGCCGTACCCGCGTTGCCGGCCCGGTCGGTGACCGTCAACTCAGCCGTGTACGTCTTCTGACCAGCCGGGTAGGCGTGCTTGGCCGTCACCCCGGTACCCGTCTGCCCGTCACCGAACTTCCACGCGTACGAGGCGATGTCACCGTCCTTGTCACTGGACTGCCCCGCGTTGAAGTCACAGGCGTCGTACCAACACGAGACCGAGAACTGTGCCACCGGCGGCTCACCCACCGGAGCACCCACCGACACCTTCTTGCTCACCGTCCCGGTCTTCCCACTGTCATCCGTGACCGTCAGCCTGACCTCGTACGAACCCGCCTTGGCATACGTGTGCGCGGGCTTCACACCCTTGGCCGCCGTGCCGTCGCCGAAGTCCCAGACGTACGCCGCGATCGTTCCGTCCGCGTCCCGCGACGCCGACGCGTCGAACTCACACGACAACGCCGACTCCGAGCACGAGGCCACGAACTCCGCCGTGGGGGCGCCCGGTTCGGTCGGGGTGCCGAGCTTGGTGACGTTGAGCAGCTTGTTGGGCGAGCCGCTGCCCGGGTTGGTGACGACGCCGGAGTCGGCGTTGTTGACCAGGGCGTCGCGGACCTGCTGCGGGGTGGCGCTCCTGTTGCTGGAGAGGTAGAGCGCGGCGGCGCCCGCGGCGTGTGGCGTGGCCATCGAGGTGCCGCTCATGCCCGTCGATCCGCCACCGTTCCTGGTGGAGGTGATGTTGCCGCCGGGCGCGAACAGGTCCAGGCAGCGGCCGACGTTGGAGAAGCCGGAGCGGCTGCCGTTCTGGTCCGTGGAACCCAGCGTGATGGCGGCGGGCAGCCGGGCGGGGCTGGTACCGCAGGCGTCCTGGCCGTAGTCGTTGCCCGCGGCGACGGCGACCGGGACACCCGCGTCGATCGTGCCCTGCGTGGCGTCGTCCAGGGCCTGGTCGCTGGGGCCGCCCAGGCTCATGTTGGCGACGGCGGGCTTGGCCGCGTTCTTGGTCACCCACTCCAGGCCGCCGACGACCTGTTCGGTGGAGCCGTTGCCCGAGCAGTCCAGCACCCGGACCGCGACGAGCTTGGCCTGCTTGGCGACGCCGTAGTCCTTGCTGCCGATGGTCCCGGCGACGTGAGTGCCATGTCCCTGACAGTCACTGGCGTCCGCGTCGTTGTCGATGAAGTCGTAACCGCTGCTGGCCCGCCCCTCGAAGTTGCTGTGCCGCAGGTCGGTGCCGGTGTCCACGACGTACGCGGTGACGCCATCGCCCTGGTTCGGGTACGTGTACGTCTTGTCCTGCTTGCCGTCGACCGCGTCCAGGCCCCAGGACGGCGGGTTCGGCTGGGTGCCCACGGCCCGCACGATGTTGTTCGTCTGGACGTAGCGCACGTCGGGGCTGGCCGCCAGGCGCGCCGCCTGTGCCTCGGTGGCCTGGAGCGAGAAGCCACGGAAGGCCGCCGCGTACACCGTGCGGACGGTGCCGCCGTGCGCGTCGGTCAGCTCGTCGGCCCGCGCCGCGACGGCGGCGCGGGTCTCGGCGGCGACCGAGGGAGCGCCCCTGAGGGCGACGACGTACTGCCCCTTGATCGCGTCCGGCTGCCCCGCGCCGATGACCGTGCCCCGCGCGTCGCCGCCGCCGGCGGCGCCGGCCGGGCCCGTGCCGACCGTCGCGAAGAGCGTCGCGGTGGCCGCGCCGAGACACAGCGCGCTCCACCGTCTCTGCCGTGCTGACATCTCTGCTCCTTCTGAGGGGGAGACGGCGCCCGGCCCGATGTGCGGTCGGGCCGGGCGTCGGGGTCCGGCGCCGGCGTGGGGGGTTGATGGGAGAGAGCACGACGCCGTGTGACGGGCCCACCCTCGTGGCGCACGGGGCGGCAAACAATCCGTGGTGCGGTAGGTAGGGGGTACGTATCCTCGCTCGGCCGACCGACCGACCGGGCCCGCGTCCCTCGTTCCTCGCGCCCTCGCGCCCGCGCACACGCCGGACCGGGCGGCCCCGGGCCCGTGGCGGGCGCGGGCCGCCGTCCCGCCGACCGGCCGGGCCCAGGGTCCTGACCCGTGGCCCGGTCCCGCGCCCGGTCCCGCGCCCCGCCCCCGGGGGGTCAGCTCGCGCCGGGTACCTCGCCGCGCGAGGCGACGTTCAGTTTGCGGAGCACCTTCGCCACGTGCTGCTCGACCGTGCGCGGGGACAGGAACAACACGTCGGCGATCTCCCGGTTCGTGTGCCCGAGCGCGACGAGGCGGGCCACCTCCCGTTCGCGCGGGGAGAGTTGGTCGCCGTAGCCGCGTCGGCCGCGCCGGGACGGGGTGCTGACACCGTTGCCACGCAGCACCCGGCGGCAGCGGGCCGCGTCGCGGGTGGCCCCCAGGGTCGCGAACTGTTCGGCCAACGCGGCCAACTCCCCCGCCAGGCGCGCCCCGCCGGCGGCGCCCACCCCGCCCCCGTCGGCCGCGTCCCCCAGCCCGGCAGAATCCGCCCCGGCGGCGTCCGCCCCGGCAGAGCCCGCCCGGCCGGGGCCCGGCGCGCCGAGCCGGCAGCGGACGGCGGCCTCGGCCGCGCGCGCCGCCGAGTACGGCCTGGGCAGCGCGGCGTACCGCGCGCTCGCCGCCTCGAAGGCGGCGACGGCCTCCGCGCACCGGCCCCGCGCGTACGCCAGGGCGCCGTGGCACGCCGCCAGCGCGGCGGCGGCCAGCGGCGCGTCGCGGTCGGCGATGCCGGCGGCGTACTCGGCGACCGCCGCCTCGGCGTCGGCCACCCGGCCGCAGCGTACGAGCGCGGCCACCGCCATGGGCATGAGGTCGGCGCCCCACACCCAGATGTCCTTGCGCCGGACCCGGGCGATGGCCCGGTCCGCCTCCGCGCGGGCCGCCTCCAGTTCGCCACGGGCCACCCACACCCGGATCATCGCGCCGGAGGCGGCGGCCAGGATGGGGCTGGGGGCGTTGGCGGGGTCGCCGAGCGCGGCGGCGTCCAACTCCTCGGTGGCCTCCTCCCATTCGCCGCGCGCCACGGCGAGCAGCCCCAGCACCAGGTGCGCGTCGGCGGAGATGCCCGAGACGCCCTGCACCATGTCGATCAGCCGGCGCGCCCGCTCGGCCAGCCCCTGCCAGTCGCCGACGCTCCACGCGAGGCGCAGCGAGGTGCCGTCGATGATCCCCTGGAGCCACGGCGAGCCGCACTCGGCGGCCAGCCGCTGCCCCTGGTGCCGGAAGCGCTCCGCCGCCGCGTAGTGCCCGAGCCAGGTGGCGGCCTCGGCGAGGTTGCCGGACAGCCGGGCGACCTGGAGCCGCTCGGCGACGGTCCGCCCGGCGCCCACCAACTCCTCGGCCTCGGCCCAGGCCGCGGGGTAGCCCGCCATCATGCGCAGGGTCACGTGGTTGCCACGGACCGCGAGCCGCAGGGCCGGGTCCGACCGGTCGGTGAGCAGCCGCTCGGCCCGGACGATCCACCGCTGGTAGACGGCGTACGGGTGCTCGCCCCAACTCGCCAGCGCCAGCGCGGCCATGCCGCGGGCGGCGAGCGTCGGGTGCTCGCGCAACTCCTCGACCGCGATCTCGGTGTCGGCGCGCCCCTGCTCGTAGTTGCCCGCCTGGTTGTAGAGCAGCAGTCCGAGGTTGAGCCGGATCTCGCCGCGTACGGTGTCGGGCATCTCGCAGTGGAGCACGATGCGGCGCAGCAGGGCGACGGCCCTGCGGTAGGCGAGGCCGATCACCGCGGCGCGGCTGAGCTGGGTGGCGAGGCGGGCCCGGTCGCCGGCGCGCAGCTCCGGGTCGGACAGCAGACCCTCCAGGATCTCCACGGCGACGGCGGTGTCGCCCAGTTCCCTGGCGGCCTCGGCCGCCGCCGAGCCGTGCCGCAACCAGGCTTCGAGGTCGCCGGCCCGCCGCGCGTGGTAGGCGAGTTGGACCAGCGGCGGCGGCTCGGCGGCGGCCAGTCGGGCCATCGCGCGCCGGTGCAGCCGTCGCCGGTCCACGCCCGGCAGGGAGCCGTAGACCGCCTGTTGGGCGAGCGGGTGGCGAAAGCCGTAGCGGTCGTCGCCGACGTCGTAGAGCACGCCCGCGAGCACCGCCTCCCTGATCCCGCCGCCCGCGTCGGCCCCACCCGCGAAGGGCTCGCCGCCCGCGTCGGCGCCGCCCGCGTCCCGGGGCCCGGGCCCGGCCCCGTCGGCGGACGGCGTGTCACCCACGCCGCCGTCGAGGCCGGGCTCGCCCGCCGCGACGGCGGCGATCAGGTCCTCCGTGGCGGGGATGCGCAACACGGCCGCCGCGCGCACCACCGCCACCGCCGGCGGCGTCAGGGCCGCCATCCGGTCCGCCATCGCCTCGCGCAACAGCGTGGGGACCTCCATCGCGTCGAGCGTGTCCCGCCCGGCGTTCCAGCCGGCCGGGAAGCCGCTGGCGGCCAGGCCACGGACCACCTCCTCCAGCACGAACGGGATGCCAGCGGTGCGTTCGTGCAGTTCGGCGGCGAGTTGGGCGGGAACGGCCGTGCTGCCGGTGATGGCGGCGGTGAGGCTGCCCACGGCCGACACGTCCAGCGGCCGGAGCGGGATGAGGACGGAGGTGGTGCCGGGCGGGTGCCGGTAGGCGCGGCCCAGCGGGAGGCCGGCGCCCGACAGGTCCTCGCGGCGGTAGCTGAGCACGGTCGCCATCCCGGGCGGAGGTTCGTCGATGAGGAAGCGGACCAGGTCGCGGGTGCCGTCGTCGGCCCAGTGCAGGTCCTCCACGACCACGACCACCTGCCCGAGCGAGGCGAGCAGCGCGCGCACGGCGCGGAACAGCCGGTGCTGGCGGGCCCGGTGGTCCTGGAGGGGCTCCGGCGCGGGCGGCAGGGCGTCGGCCAGCTCGGGGAGGTAGGGCCGCAGCGCGCCGCACACCGCGCCGAGCCGGCCCGGCACCCGCCCTTCGAGCTGCCGCAACAGGTCGAAGAACGGCCCGTACGGAAACGGCTCGCGCAGCGGGTGGCAGGCGCCGAGCAGGACGTGCCGGCCCCGCATGGCCGGCGCCTCCAGCGTCTCGCGGATCAGCCGGGTCTTGCCGATCCCGGCCTCCCCCTCGACGAGGGCGACCGAGGGCGGGCGGGTCAGCGCGTCGAGCAGCGTACGGAACTCGTCGGTGCGCCCGACGAGGACCGGGGCGCCGAGGCGACGCAGGACGGAACTGGTCATGAGGGAACTCCGTGCCCGAGGGAAGGCCGAGGCCGTGGTGGCCGGCCGACCCGGGCGCGCCCTCGTCGCCCGGCCGAGCCCGACGGCCGGCCCGCTGCCGGCCTCCCGGGCTGCTCCGAGCCCGCCCCCTCTTCAGCCTGCCGTCACGCGTGGCGCGCACATCGCCATTCGGTCACCGCGGTGACCGTGAAGCTACGTTCCGCGGGCCGTCGCGGCAAGGGAACGCACACCACGACCGGCGACAACGGCGGGAACGGAGAACTCCGGTCCGGACCAACCCGGCCGCCGCGCGCGCCGCACGGGGCCCTCGACGGGCTCTCGACGGGCGGGCCGCGACCGGTCAGAACTCGTAAGCGGCGATCAACGCGTTGCCGGCCACGTCGTACACCGACACGAGGCCCTGCTCCGAGTCCTGCCACCTGTCGAACGCCTCGGCGAGGGCGGTGGCCGAGGCCATGCTGTCCTCCACCGGCGTCAGGCCCCCGTTGATGTCCGTGGAGACGTACGCGTTGCCGGTCTCCTCGTCCCACTCCCCGATGACGTTCAGCACGCGGGTTACGGCCTCGCGCTGGCGCGGCGTCCCGTTGTCGTCGACCCAGGCGCGGAAGTCCCTGGCGTTCTTCTTCGACCGCGCCTTGTCCGGGTTGGCGGGAAGAACCTCCTGGATGCGCGAGGAACTCTCGGGCGTGGTCTCGGTCCACTCGCAACCGGCGGTGAGGCCGACGGCGAGGAGCACTGCGAGGGCTGGAGCGGCGGAACGGGCTGAGCACGGGCGCATGTCGACGCACCTCCTTGTCGGACGAGCCACGCCCCGGCGCGGGGTCGGGCGGCCAGACGGGACAGTACGGAAGTCGCCCGGGCCCGTGCCGCACGGTGGCCGATTGCCGGGGGCCCGAAGACGCCGCAGCCCGAAGGCCGGATCGCGGCGGACGAGGAGGCGGTTCCCCGCTGAACTGTGGGATCGCCGGCACGAGACAAGTCCGGCGTCCCGTACCGACTTTGGCCAGAACCACGCGACGCCTACGGATCGAAACGCGGATTGTTCCCCTCCCCCCGCGCCCCTACGGTCGCCCCATCTCCCAACCTGTCATGCACTCGTCCATCACGGCGCGTGCCTGTCGTCCGGACGGGAGCCGCCCGCCCCACGGCGGGCTCCTACCTGGAAAGGGAAGGCATGAAAGGAACCAGCCGGCTGGCCACGGCGGCCAGTCTCGCGGCGGCGGCTCTCGCGTTCACGCCCCTGTTCGCCGGGGGCGCGCAGGCGGTGCCCACCACGGCCACCGAGCGCCCGCAGGCCGTCAACCCGACCGACACGGCGCCCGCGCCCAGCGGGCCGCACGCGAAAATCATCGGCGGCGAGCCCACCACCGTCGCCGCCTACCCCTACCTCATCGCCGCGCTCCGCGAGGGCGGCCCGCGGCCGATGGGGCAGACGTGTACCGGGTCGGTGATCGGCCCGAAGACGATCCTGATCGCCGCGCACTGCAAGGACAGCGACGGGGCCAAGTCCTTCTACTACGGCGCCGACGACCTCAACAAGCCCGAGGGCGGCGTGCGGATCGACGTCGAGTCGTACACCCAACACCCCAAGTACGAGCCGCCGAACGGCTGGCAGACCGGTTACGACGTGGCCGTCGTCCAGACCAAGCAGACGATCCCGGTCAAGGGCGGGCAGTACGCCAGGTTCGCGACCTCGGCGGACAGCGAGCTGTCGAAGCCGGGCAAGACCGGCACCGCGATCGGCTACGGCCGCACCCGCGACGGCGAGAACCAGTACGCGCAGCTCAAGAAGGCCAACCTGCCGGTCGTGGACGGGCGCAACACGTGCGGCTCGTTCGGCGGCTTCAACGACGCGTTCATGATCTGTGCCGGCTACGCGGACGGCCACGACGGCATCTGCCAGGGCGACAGCGGCGGCCCGCTGGTCGTGGACAACGTCGTGGTCGGCGTCGCCTCGTGGGTCAAGACCGGCTGCGGCAGCTACGGCGCCTGGGGCCGGCTCACCGGTGAGATGGGCGACTGGGTCAAGACCCAGCTCCCGAACGTCGAACCGGGCGCCCCGACGGCGGAGTTCGTGGCCTCGTGTTCGGAGGCTGATCTGTCGTGTGGGTTCGATGGGTCGGCGTCGCGGGACGCGGACGGGTCGATCGCCTCGTACGCGTGGGACTTCGGTGACGGGAAGACCGGTGAGGGTGTGAAGCCTTCTCACACGTATGCCAAGGCGGGTTCGTACGAGGTGAAGCTGACGGTCACGGACAACAGCGGGAAGACCGGGACGGTGAGCAAGAAGGTGTCGGTGGGTGCTCCGGTGGGTGAGCCGCCGGTGGCACAGTTCTCGGTCTCGTGTTGGTACGACGCCTGTGACTTCAACGCGGGGCAGTCCAGTGACAAGGACGGTGACATCGCCTCGTACGCCTGGAAGTTCGGCGACGGCCAGACCGGTACCGGGGTGACGGCCAAGCACACCTACCCGGCCGGGCAGAAGACCTACACCGCTGAGTTGACGGTCACCGACCGGGCCGGCAACGCGGGTACGGCCACCCGCAAGATCCAGTGTTGGGACATGGGCGGCCGGGCCTTCTGCTTCAACGGCTGAGCCACCACCAGCACCACCAGCACGGGCACGACGGCGCGCCGCGTGCGGGGCCTGACCGCAGGGTCCCGCGCGCGGCGCGCGGTCGTCTGCCCGAGGCGGCGCCGGCCCGGCCCCCGCCGTCGCGGCTCAGTCCTCCGTCGCCTCTGGCCAGGCCGTGAAGCGGCGGAAGCCGTAGAGGAGGGGCGAGGGTGGCGGGGCGGGGTGCGCCGCTGGCCGAGTCGCGGTGGCGTCGCCGGGGGACGCCTTGCTGGCGCCGGCTCCGGGGGCGGCGAACCGCACCTCGGTCACGGCGCCGAAGATCACCCGGTGATCGCCGGCCGGGACCGTGTGCGTCACCCGGCAGGCGGCGAAGGCCAGGGCGTCGTCCGTGAGCATCGGCAGCCCGTCGGCCCCGGCGGGCGCCCAGCGCACGCGCGCGAAGCGCTCGCGTTCCTCGGCCGCGAAGATACGGGCGGCGGGCCTGGCCCGGTGGTGCAGCAGGTTCACGGCGAACCGGCCACTGTCCGCGATGGGCCCGGCCGTACGCCCCCGGTCGCTGACGCAGACCAGCAGCATCGGCGGGTCGAGGGCCACGCTGCACAGCGAGGTGCAGGTGAAGCCGTACGGGATGCCGCCGCTCAGCGTGGTGACGACGGCGACGCCGGTCGGGAAGGCGCCCATCAGGCGCCGGTAGGCGTCCGGGCCGACCGTGGCCTGGTGCCGCTCCGTAGCTGCTTCCGTAGCTGCTTCGGTCATCTGTCGCGCTCCCCCTCGGACCCCGCCGATCGGGGACCGCCGGCGGCGCGTGCCCGACCCACTGTGCGCCCGAGCCGCCCCCGCGAGGCCGGGGCGGCGCCAACATGGCCCAAAGTGCCGCTTGCGGAGGGGGAGGCGGGCGTGGCAGTGCGCCGGCTGGCAGGAAGCGGACAGGCTCCTCGGGCGCGCGCGGGCGCGTGATCGTGCGGGCGCGTGGTCAGGCGGGCGCGTGCCTGTGCCCGTGCGGACAGGTGCCTGTGCGGTGGCGTGCCCGTGCGGTGGCGTGCCTGTGCGGTGGCGTGCCCGCGCGGTCGTGCGGCCGGTTCGCGCGCCGGCTACGCGCCCCGCCGCGTCCGCAGGGTTTCGAGGGGCGAAACACCGTGGCCGGACTCGGGCGCCGAATGCTTCGCTTGTGATCATGAGCGATCTGGAGATCCGTACCGCCGAGCCGTCCGACGCCGCCGCCGTGCTGGCCTTCTGGCGGACGGCGGCCGAGGGCACGAGCGTCAGCGATGACGAGGCGGGGGTGCGCGGGCTCGTGGCCCGTGACCCGGGGGCGCTGCTGCTGGCCGAGTCCGGGGGCCTGCTGGTGGGGACCGTCATCGCCGGCTTCGACGGGTGGCGGTGCAGCCTCTACCGGCTGGCCGTCCTCCCGACCCACCGGCGGCGCGGCATCGCGACCGCCCTGCTCGCGGCGGCCGAGCGACGGTTCGTGGAGCTGGGCGGCCGGCGCGCCGACGCCATGGTGCTGGAGGCGAACGAGCGGGCCCACCCCGCCTGGCGGGCCGCCGGCTACCACCGCGAGGACCACTGGCGACGCTGGGTGAAGCCACTGGCCCGCCCCTGACCCCGGCCACCCTGACCTCGCCCCCCACCGCGCGGTCAGAGCCCCACGGTCTGAGCCGCACAGCCGACGCCCCGTAGCCAACACCGCCCCCTCACCACCCCCGGCCGCCCCTCACCGCGCCCGGTCGCCCGCCAGCATGGCCGCGTCACCCAGGTCGGCCGTCCGCAGGTACTCCAGGAGCACCCGGCGCAGCTCGCGGGCCGCGCGGGGTGGGGCCACGTCCTTGCGGTGGGCGACCGCGACGGTGCGGGTCATGGTCGCGCCGGCGAAGGGCGTGACGCGCAGGCCGGAGCGGGCCGCCACCATGCCGGGCACGACGGCGATGCCCAGGCCCGCGCGGACGAAGCCGAGTACGGCGTCCATCTCGCCGCCCTCCACCGTCAGGGTGGGCTCGAAGCCGGCCGCGCGGCAGGCGGCCATCGTGAACTCGCGCAGGTCGTAGCCGCGCCGGAACATCGCGAGGGGCTTGCCGCGCAGGTCCGCGACCCGTATCCGGGGGCGGGCGCCGGCCGGCGGCAGCGAGCTGGGCGAGGAGACGACGACCAGTTCCTCGTGCAGCAGCTCGGTGGTGGCCAGGGCCGGGCCCTGGCTGGGTTGCGGGCTGATGATCAGTGCGAGGTCCAGTTCGCCGGCGCCGAGCGTGCGCACCAGGTCCTGCGAGCCGTCCTCGTCCACGAGCAGGTCCACGCCGGGGAACTCGTCGTGGAAGCGGCGCAGCACGTCGGGGACCAGGCTCGCGCACAGGCTGGGCGGTGCGCCGAGGCGGACCCGGCCACGGCGCAGTTGCGCCACCTCCTGCACCTCGCGGCGGGCGGTCTCGGCGTCGGCGAGGATCTGGCGGGCCAGCGGCAGCAGGGCGGCGCCGGCGTCGGTGAGGGTGATGTTGCCGCGGGCCCGGTAGAAGAGGTCGGCGCCCAGTTCCCGTTCCAGCGCCCGGATCTGTTGCGAGAGGGACGGCTGGGCCACGTGCAGCGCTTCGGCGGCCCGCGTGAAGTGCCGGAGATCGGCTACGGCCGCGAAATAGCGAAGCTGTTGTAGCTGCATGCTCGGATGATAGTCGGACGCTATGGAAACAAGCTCCTTCATGTCTTGGACTGATGGCACGGGGTGTCTCTAGCGTCGTGTGTCATGGCACTGGCGACCCGGACGCCCCGTCCCCCTTCCCTCATCGGCTCCGTATGGCGGTCGACCGTCGGCAAGAAGACGATCATGGCCGTCTCGGGCCTGATCATGCTCGGCTACCTCGTCTCGCACCTCATCGGCAACCTCAAGGTCTTCTTCGGTGCCGACGACTTCAACGGCTACGCGCACTGGCTGCGCACCATCGGCGAGCCGATCCTGCACCACGGCTGGTTCCTGTGGCTCGTACGGCCGGTGCTGCTGGCCGCCGTGATCCTGCACGGCATCACCGCGTACCAGCTCAGCCGCCGCGACCTGGCCGCGCGCCCGCAGAAGTACGCGCACCAGCGCAAGGAGCAGTCCTACGCGACCCGCACCATGCGGTGGGGCGGGATCATCCTCACCCTGTTCATCATCTGGCACATCCTCGACCTCACGACGCTGACCGTGAACGAGCGGGCCGAGGAGGGCCACCCGTACGAGAACCTCGTGGCCTCCTTCAGCACGTGGTACGGCAACACGATCTACATCACCGCGATGCTCGCCGTCGGGCTGCACGTCCGGCACGGGCTGTGGAGCGCCGCGCAGACCCTCGGCGTGGCCAGCGCCCGCCGCACCCGGGCCCTCAAGATCGCGTCGAACGGCCTGGCGCTGGTGCTGACCTGCGGCTTCATCTCCATCCCGGTGAGCGTGATGCTCGGATTGGTGGACTGATCATGACTGACACGACCGCTACGACGCGGCCCGAGACCGACCCCACCGCCGACTCCCCCGCCACCGACTCCACCGCCGACTCCGCCACCTCCGGCGAGCGGGCCCCCGGCGGCGACTACACCGCGTACGGCGTGGGCGTGCCGCTGGTGGACACCAAGGCGCCCAAGGGCCCGATCGAGGAGCGCTGGAAGAACCGTCGCTTCGAGGCCAAGCTGGTCAACCCGGCCAACCGGCGCAAGTACACCGTCATCGTGGTCGGCACCGGCCTCGCCGGCGGCGCGGCCGGCGCGACGCTGGCCGAACAGGGCTACAACGTCGTGCAGTTCTGCTACCAGGACTCGCCGCGCCGCGCCCACTCCATCGCCGCGCAGGGTGGCATCAACGCCGCCAAGAACTACCGCAACGACGGTGACTCGGTGCGCCGGCTCTTCTACGACACCGTCAAGGGCGGCGACTTCCGCGCCCGCGAGTCCAACGTGCACCGGCTCGCCGAGGTCTCGGTGGAGATCATCGACCAGTGCGTGGCGCAGGGCGTGCCGTTCGCCCGCGAGTACGGCGGGCTGCTCGACACCCGCTCGTTCGGCGGCGTGCAGGTCTCCCGTACGTTCTACGCCCGTGGCCAGACGGGACAGCAACTCCTCCTCGGCGCCTACCAGGCGCTGTCGAAGGAGATCGCCGCCGGTCACGTCGAGATGCACCCGCGCACCGAGATGCTCGACCTGATCGTCATCGACGGCCGGGCCCGTGGCATCGTGGCCCGCGACCTGATCACCGGCAAGGTCTCCACGTACCTGGCGGACGCGGTGGTGCTGGCCTCCGGCGGCTACGGCAACGTCTTCTACCTGTCGACCAACGCGAAGAACTCCAACGCCACCGCGATCTGGCGGGCCCACCGGCGGGGCGCGTACTTCGCCAACCCCTGCTTCACGCAGATCCACCCGACCTGCATCCCGCGCTCGGGCGACCACCAGTCGAAGCTGACGCTGATGAGCGAGTCGCTGCGCAACGACGGGCGGATCTGGGTGCCCAAGGCCAAGGGCGACACCCGTCCGCCGGCGCAGATCCCCGAGGACGAGCGGGACTACTACCTGGAGCGGATCTACCCGGCCTTCGGCAACCTGGTCCCCCGCGACATCGCCTCGCGCGCCGCGAAGAACGTCTGCGACGAGGGCCGTGGCGTCGGCCCCGGCGGGCAGGGCGTCTACCTCGACTTCGCCGACGCGATCGCCCGGATGGGCCGCAAGGCGGTGGAGGAGAAGTACGGCAACCTCTTCGAGATGTACGAGCGCATCACCGCGGAGAACCCGTACGAGGTGCCGATGCGCATCTACCCGGCCATCCACTACACGATGGGCGGCCTGTGGGTGGACTACGACCTACAGACCACCGTGCCGGGCCTGTTCGCGATCGGCGAGGCCAACTTCTCCGACCACGGCGCCAACCGGCTCGGCGCCTCCGCGCTCATGCAGGGCCTGGCCGACGGGTACTTCGTGCTGCCGGCCACCATCAACGACTACCTGGCCCGGCACCCGCACGACGAGGTCGACCACGACCACCCGGCCGTGCACGAGGCGGTCACCACCGTCACCGACCGGCTGTACGCGCTGCTGTCCAACAACGGCGACCGCACCCCCGACTCCTTCCACCGGGAACTGGGCGAACTGCTCTGGGACGAGTGCGGCATGGCCCGCACCGAGACCGGCCTGCGCAAGGCCCTTGAGCGCATCCCCTCGCTGCGCGAGGAGTTCTGGCGCCGGATCAAGGTGCCGGGCTCCGGCGAGGAGCTGAACCAGTCGCTGGAGAAGGCCAACCGCATCGCGGACTACCTGGAGCTGGCCGAGCTGATGTGCCTGGACGCCCTGCACCGCAAGGAGTCCTGCGGCGGCCACTTCCGCGAGGAGAGCCAGACCGAGGGCGGCGAGGCCAAGCGGCTCGACGAGTCGTACGCGTACGCCGCCGCCTGGGAGTTCACCGGCACGGGCAACGCCCCCGTGCTGCACCGCGAGGCCCTGGAATTCGAGTACGTCCACCCCACCCAGCGGAGTTACGCATGAGGCTCACCCTGCGCATCTGGCGCCAGACAGGCCCCGACGAGCCGGGAGCCATGACCACCTACGAGGTGGACGGCATCAGCGAGGACATGTCGTTCCTCGAGATGCTCGACCACCTCAACGAGGAGCTGATCCTCGGCGGTGACGAGCCGGTCGCCTTCGACCACGACTGCCGCGAGGGCATCTGCGGCGCGTGCGGCATGGTCATCAACGGCCAGGCGCACGGCCCGGAGCGCACCACCACCTGCCAGTTGCACATGCGGCACTTCGACGACGGCGACACCATCGACATCGAGCCCTGGCGGGCCTCGGCGTTCCCGGTCGTCAAGGACCTGGTGGTGGACCGCTCCGCGTTCGACCGGATCATCGGCTCCGGCGGCTTCATCTCGGCCCCCACCGGCAGCGCCCCCGACGCGCACGCCACGCCGGTCCCCAAGGCCGCCGCCGACCTCGCCTTCGAGAACGCCGAGTGCATCGGCTGCGGCGCGTGCGTGGCGGCCTGCCCGAACGGCTCGGCGATGCTGTTCACCTCGGCGAAGGTGGTCCACCTCAACGTCCTGCCGCAGGGCGCCCCGGAGCGCGAGAGCCGGGTGCTCGACATGGTCGGCACGATGGACGCGGAGGGCTTCGGCGGCTGCACCAACACCGGCGAGTGCGCCACGGCCTGCCCGAAGGGCATCCCGCTGCCGACGATCGCCGCGATGAACCGCGAGTACCTGCGCGCCACGGTCAAGGGCGGCAAACGCCGCACCGGCTGACGGGCCGAGCGGCCGGGCCGGCCCCCGGCCCCGTACGACCGAACCACCCCCGCCGCCACCGTCGCGGCAACCGGAGAACGTGGGCGGCCCCTGCGGGCGAGGCACGGGCCCCCACGCGGCCCGGGGTCATGGGTACTGACCCCGGGCTGTTTCCGTGTGCGGGTGGCGCCCGAAGGCGCCGCCTACTCGTGGTGGGCCCGCCGGTTGATCCACCAGGTGCCGCCGACGACGAGCAACGCGAACGCGGCCAGCACGGCCCCCTGCCCGCCCAACAGCCACAGCCGGTCCCCCAGCGACAGGCTGCCGGTGAGCGTCACCTGGAGCGACCCGACGGCGAAGGCGATGGCCGCGGTGAAGACGGCCAGCAACTCGATCGACCGGACCGAGGACGCCCGCACCGTGCGCGCCAACTCCGCGTTCGCCTCCTCCTGACGCTCCCAACGCCGCCGCTGCCGGTCGTCCTGGCGGGCCCGGAGCCACGCCTCCTGAATGGCGTCCCGCTTGGTCATGTACTGCTCCTGGAGCAGGTTGTGGCTCACTCGCACCCCCGTGGCGGGCAACAACCTCAGCGCCGTGTCCACGCTGGCGAGTGCAGCTTCGTGCGCGGCGCACATGTGCTGCCCCTGGGCGAGCCGGAAGTGGAACATGTGGTCGTCCGGGTACGCCCGCACGGCCGCCGCCGCACGGTCGCGCAGCAGTTCGCCCTGCCCGTCGAACGGCGGCGCCACCGCCAGGCCGTTCAGGCACACGTCGACGACCTGGCGAGACCGGTCCACGTGGCCCCACGCCTGCTCCAACAGGCCGACGGCGTGCTCGGCGGTGATGGCCCTGCTGCCGAGCGCCCCGAACGCGCGCAGCGCCACGTAGACCGGCTGCGCCCGGTGGGGCCCGACGGCCTGGGCCAGAGCGGAGGACTCCAGGAAGGTGAGCAGGGCGTCGTGCCAGAAGTTCGCGCGGAGCTTTCCCGCGTGGTAGAGGGCGACGAAGAACGCCGTGTCCGCCGCCCGGTCATCCGACCCGATGACATCGGCGAGGGCGGCGCCCGCCAGGTCGCTCACGTCCTCCACGTCGTCCCTGGTCACGAACGCGTTCCCGAGCGCCCAGCGCTGCCCGACCACCGCCTGGTGCTCCGGTGGTACGTGGGCGGCGAGCCAGCGGGCGCACGCGGCGGCCGTCCGGATCGACGGGCGCCGCAGGAAACGCTGCCACCAGTAGCGGTCCGCGCAGATGAGGAAGGGGTCCGCGGCGAAGTCCGCCGTCCCGACGTCGAAGGGCGGTTCCGTGTCGTCGGCGAGCAGGGCCGCCGCCACCTCCACACAGACCCGGTCCCGCTCGCGCGGGTCCGCCAGGACCACGCCGTCGAGCTGAGCGACTACGTACGCACCATCCATGACCAGGCCCCCCGCCACGCCGTTGTGAGCTACATGCCTACCACGCGGCCGGTGCGGGTTTGGAACCGATCTCAGTGCTCCGCGCACCGCCGCCGACCTGCCTCAAGGGCGAGGCGCTGAACCGCTTCGCCTCCGGCACCACGGAGCGGACGCCGCCCCGTAAAACCCGTAAAAACCGTAAAAAGAAGAAGCTCCCACCGCACTGGCCTGCCACGCTGCGCCCATGAACGCAGCGAACCGGAACGACGACAACCCGGGTGTCCGGCACCCCGACGGGCTCTGGGTGGGGCGGGCGGGTCCGTCCGACTGGGTCGCGTTGGCCGACATCGACTCCGTCGCGGTGGCGGGTGACGCCGCACGGCGGGACAGCGTCCGGCGCTGGTGTGCCGAGGAGACGGTGCTGGTGGCGCGGGACGCTTCCGGGCCGCTGGGTTACGCCGTGCTGGAGTACGGCTTCTTCGAGCAGGGCTTCGTCACGATGCTGATGGTCGCCCCCGGCGCCCGCCGACGCGGCGTGGGAGCGCGTCTCCTCGCGGCCGTCGAAGCCGCGTGCGCGACGGAGAAGCTGTTCACCTCGACCAACGCCTCCAACCACCCCATGCAACTCCTGCTGCGCGGCGCCGGCTGGCTGCCGGCCGGCCTGCTGTACGGCCTTGACGACGGAGACCCCGAACTCTTCTACCGCAGCACGCGGGTGGGACCGCGCGCCGGCACGGGGCCCGGCGCCTGACGGGGCCGCACCTCGAAGGGGCCGCACCTCGAAGGGGGCGGACCTGACGGGTCGGCGCTCACACCCGTCGCCGGGCCCGGTTCTTGCCGCCCGGGCCACGGGAGAGGGCGCCGGCGAGTTCGTCGAGGGCGTCCACCAGCAGTTCGGCACACCGCACCGGGAGCGCGTCGGTGCCCTCGCGGGTCCGCCAGGCGTCCAGCGCGGCGTGCACCGCCGTCCAGTCCAGCGGCTGCCGCGCGCGGACCGCGTCGGCGGCGTCCGGCAGCGCGACCCGGAGCGCCGCCGCGAACTCCTCGGCCGCGGGCGAGGCGGGCGCGCTCCGGTCGGGCGGGTGGGCCTCCAGGAGCATGGTGACCCGCCCCATCGTGGACAGCGCCGTCTGGGCGGCGCCCGCCGAGCGGCGCGAGATGCCTCGGTGGCGTACGGGCTCCGCCTGCGCGCGGGCCTCGCTCTGTTCCCAGGCCAGCCGGGCCGCGCGGGCGTCGAGGAGGGCGTCGCGTACGTGCCGGGGCCGGCGTTCCAGCGGGTGGGCGTGGCCGCCGAAGACGGCCACCGCGTACCGGCCGTTGGCCTGGAGCCAGTCCGCGAGCCGATCCCGTAGCTTCGGCGTCTCCCAGGCCGGGAACAGCGCGTACGCGGCCATCGCCAGCAACCCGCCGAGCAGCGTGAGCCCCACCCGGTCCTGCACCGTCTGGGACCAGCCCTCCCCCGCGATGCCCAGCAGGAAGACGACGTACGCGCTGATGCACGCCGAGGCGACGGTGAAGCCGGTGCGCATCAGCAGGTACATCAGCCCCACGCACACCACCGCGAGGCCCGCGCTCACCCACTCGTCGGGGCGGGCCAGCGCCATCACCGCGCCGCCGAGCGCCACCCCGACCAGCGTGCCGGTGAACCGGGCGACGCCGCGCGCGTACGTCTGCTCGAAGTCGGGCCGCATCACCATCACCGACGCCATGGGCGCCCAGTAGCCGTGGCCGAGCGGTAGCAGCGAGCCGAGCAGGTAGCCGGCGCAGGCGACGACCGCCAGCCGCATGGCGTGCCGCAGCACCGGCGATCCCCAGCGCAGTTCGCGGTGGAGCGCGCGCAGCGCGAGGGGCACCAGGCGCGGCACGGTGGGCCGCAGCAGCGTGTGTCGGGCGGGGGCGACCTGGGCGACCGGCTGGCCGCCGGTTGGCTCGCCGGGCCGGTCGGCCTCCTGGTCGGCCGGCCCGGCGGCGGTCGTACCCTCCGTCGGACTCTCTGCCGCGGACGCGGCGGGGGGTGGCGTGGGGTGGGCCGGCGCGACGGTCTCCAGCGGCTCGTCGGCCGACTCCACCACCTCCGCGAGGAGCGCCATCAGCCGCAGCGCGGAGCGGCGGGCCGCACCGTGCAGCATGGGCCCCGACGCCGGCACCTCAAGGACCGCCATCGCCTCGACGGGCAGCCGCACCGGTTTGCCCCAGCGGATCGCGTGCGCTACCGCGTCCAGCACCGTGCCCGCGGCCTGGAGCAGGTCGCGCACCCGCTCGCGTTCGGGCCCGGTGGCCGGGGCGCCCACCACCGGGTCGGCGAGCGAGGCGAGTACGGGGCGAATCCGCTCGGCCAGCGCCCGGTAGCCACGGAGCTGGCGCGGCCTGCGCCGGGCCTGGCGCGGCGTCATGGACGCGGCGTGCCGGGCGTCCATCAGGGGTTGCGGGTCGAACGGCGCCACCGGGTCCTCGCGCAGCCGGCGCGCGAAGTCGGCCTCGGCGGCGAACGCGTCGGCCAGCGCGTCGCGCTGCGCGCCCCACGGTCGGATCGGTACGAGCACGATGAGCGCGGCCTGGACGAGGCCGCCGAAGGCGATGAGCGCGGCGTGGTGCACCGCGCCGAGCACCGAGGTCGGCAGCGTGACCGTGACCAGCATGACGGCCACCATCTGGGTGGCCACCAGGCCCGAGACCGGCCCCACGGCCCAGGCCATGCCGGCCAGCAGCGACCACGCGCCGAGCAGGAGGACGAAGGCGAGCGGGTGCGCGGCGGCCACGTACCCGAGGAAGGTGCTGACCGCGAGGCCACCCGCCGCGGCGAGCGCGAGCACCGGGCGGGGCCGCCAACTGCGTTGGAAGGTGGCGATGCCGGAGGCGAACGCCCCGAACGCGGAGGCCACCGCCAACGGCGGCGACCCCAGCCACAGGATCAGCCCGATGACGATGGCGACCCCACACGCGCCTCGCAGCGCCACCAGCGGCTCAAGTCTGGTGCGTTCGATGGTCAGTCCGGTGCGGGCAGTCTCCTTGAGGGCGCGCAACCAGGTCATACGGCGAGAATACGGCGCTGATCACGGCAAACGTGTTGGGGCCCACGGGGCGCCTGGGCGGCGGGCCAGCCGGGATCACGGCCTGTGCGGGTCGGGTCGCCGGGCCAGGCCGGGCCGGGCCGGGCGAGGCCGAACGACGCCAGCCCTCGAGCGGCTCGTGCCGGGCGGGGGTGAGCGGGCGGAGGGTTACACGCGTCGCGCCCCCGTGCGTGGGGCCGCTGTCCGCGCGGTGACCGCGAGTCGCGGAGTACGCGGGTGGGACGGGCAACCGCGTGTGGTGCGGGGCGTGCGTGGTGGTCGCTACGGTGGGGGCTGGCCGCCGGGCGCCCGGCGACTTGGCGTGTTGAGGGGGAGGCGCGGGATGTGCGTTATGTCGCGATCACGAGAAGTTGCAGAAAAGCGGGTGTGCCCGCGCTAAACCCGCAGGTCAATCGCTCTGGTCCCCGCGCGCGCGGGGATGGTCCCAACACCGCGCGCGGCGACGCCGGTCAGATGTCCTGGTCCCCGCGCGCGCGGGGATGGTCCCGTGGCGGCGTGGCCCTCGCAGGTCTCGTTGTGCTGGTCCCCGCGCGCGCGGGGATGGTCCCACAACAGCCCCCTCTGTGATTGGCGGGGCTGCGCTGGTCCCCGCGCGCGGGGATGGTCCCGGCCACGGCGACATGAGGCGTGGGGCGGTGTCCTGGTCCCCGCGCGCGCGGGGATGGTCCCCGGCGCAGGTGACGGTGGTAGGCGGCGAGGGTCTGGTCCCCGCGCGCGCGGGGATGGTCCCGCGGCGTGCAGCAGTGTCACGATCTCCGGCTCCTGCGTCCCCGCGCGCGCGGGGGTGGTCCCCTGCACGAGGTCTGTCCCGGTCCGTACGAGGTCTGGTCCCCGCGCGCGCGGGGATGGTCCCCGGCTGCGCAGCCACCGCGCCCACGTCACCACCTGGTCCCCGCGCGCGGGGATGGGCCCGGCCTCGTGGTCGGGGATACCGACTGCGTGCCCCTGGTCCCCGCGCGCGCGGAGAATGGCCCCCGCGAGGCACACGCCGTCGCCACGATGGCCGACTGGTCCCCGCGCGCGAGGGTGGCCCCAACAAGACCACGCCGAGCTGGATGCGGATCTGCTGGTCCCCGCGCGCGCGGGGATGGTCCCTACGCGGTGTGCGCGCTCCTCGGCGACGAGGGCTGGTCCCCGCGCGCGGGGATGCCCCCCCCACGGGCAGGTGGCCCACCACAGAGCGAGCCACCCGCCCGAAGCGCGCCGCAGGCGATCACCCGTTGGGGGCCTCGCAACTGATGTCCATCAGTTTCATCGGCTTGCTGGCGTCGAGCCCGACGTACGCCGTGAAGACCTGGGCGTCCTGCCCCTTACCCCAGTGCGTCGTCACCGGCGCCCACCCCACGCCCGCCGACTGGGCGGTGGTGACGGGCCCGATGTCGATGGCCTTGGGGACGTTCTGGGCGCAGAGCAGCAGGTCGTAGTCCGGCGTCTGGGCGACCTTCTCCTTCAGCTCCTCGGTCACCAGGTGCTCCCGCTCCCAGGCGCTCGGGCCGTGGTTGCCGTAGAACCCCTTGAGGAAGTGGCGCACCTCCTTGGCGTCGTACTGGCGGCCGGTTGACCCAGACCCGGAGCCGGCGCCCGGCTGCCCGGCCGCCGCCACGGGCACTGCGGCGGCGAGGCCGAGCCCGAGCCCGACGGCGGTCACGCAGGTGGCGGCGAGCAGCGCGGGACGCTTGGTGCGGCGAGAGGTACGCGATGTACGCGGGCCGTGTGCGGTGTGCGAGGTGTGCGACATGTCGATCACTCCCGTGTCTGTTTTATGGCGATTAGCCGCCTATGTGGCGTTACTAGGAGAGACACGAAAGTCGCCGGAAAGGTTGCACGGTTCGCTGGGCGGTTTGTGAGCCGGACCACACCTCCACCCCCCACTCGGTGACGGCGCCCGATCACACCGCTGCCCGGCTCAGCGAGCGCCAGGCCGGGCCGGGCAGCGGTGTGCCAGTCGGGCCTACCGAACGACGACGACGCCGGTGATCGACGGGTTGAGGCGGTCGTGGTAGCGGAACATCCCGCGCGCCGGGAACACCCGCCGGAAGCTCTGGCCCGGGGTGAGGACCCCGCTGTCCCAGCCGGGGCCGTCGGAGGTGACGGTGTGGTCGAAGCGGTCGTTGTTGGTCCAGCGCACCGTGTCGCCGGGTCTGACGGTGACGGTCTGCGGCACGAACCGGTTGTCCTCGATGATCACGATCAACTCGGCGGCGGGACGCTCGGCCGCGCCGGGCACAGCGGTTGCGCCGGGCGCGGCGGGTACGCCGGCCACGGCCGTCGCCGGGCCCGGCAGGAGCACGCCGAGTGAGAGCGCCGCCACCAGGGCGGCGAAGAGACGGTAGAGGCTGAGGTGGGGAGCGGCGGGGCGATTCATGGGAGTGCCTTTCGTTCGGTCCACTGGGGCCGACCTCCGCGCCGGTACCGAACCCGCGCGGGCGTCGGTGGCACTCCCCTAACGCCACGCACGAGACCGCCAGCACGGGCCGTCACCCGGACGAGCCCCCCTGTCCCACACCGCCGCGCCCGGAGGTTCGCGCCAACGGGGTGCACGGGATCGCCGCACGGGCCACCCACTCCCTCTGCACGAGGCAGCCGGGTCCGCCACGTGGGCAGCACCGGACTGTCGTACGGGGCTGGTGCGCGCGGCGTACGGGGCGCATACGGGGTGGCGGCGCGGCGCTCTAAGTGCCCTGCCCGCCCGGGGCGCCCGGAACGCGTCACCGCCACACTCTCCCCACCCTCCGCCTAGCCCAAGACGAACGGCGGGAGCTTGGCCACGGCCGCGCCGAGGGCGACCACCAGTTCCCGGTCGTCGGCCAGCGCGTCGGCGGAGGCCCAGCGCCGCCGGTGTCGCCCGGCGTGTGCGCAGGAGTCGGCGCCGCCGCCGGTCACCTCCGCGTCCTCGCCCGCCACCCATCCCCCGTCCACGACCAGCACCACTTCACCGGGCCGCCCGCGCGCGACGGGCCGCTGGTCGACGGCGAGCACCCGGTGCACGTTCGGCAGCGTGAGGCCGAGGGCGTGCGCCACCCGCTCGGCCGCGCCCATCACCAACTCCCCGCCCCGCAGTACGACGCTCGGCGCCTGCCACGGGCCCGCCCCGTCCCGCACCTGGAGCACCTGCGGCCAGCCGGCCGCCACGTCGCCGGGCGCGTCGGCGTTGGCCGGCTTCCACACCAGCAGGGTGACGCGTACGTGGTGCGTGCTCACGAGGCACCTCCCGAGGCGTGCGCGGGCAGGGCGGCGGGCACGAGCCCGCACGCGTCGGGCGTCTTACCGTTGGTGGTCATCACACCGGCCTCGGCACCCCCGTCCGACCAGAAGAAACTGCCGGGCCCGGCGAGCGCGTCGAGCGCGAGTTGCACGCGCTGGGTGTTGGGACGGAGCGCGGCGGTGCCGTTCGGCTCCCTCGCGAACAGCGATGCCTCATACGCGAGTTGGAACTCGACGTCCGCGACAGGCTTCCACCGCGCCGCAGCGGGATCGAGCGGCAGCGCGTCGGCGAGGAAGAACCGCAGCACGGCACCGGAGACGGTCCGTACGGTGTGCTGCCCGGTCAGCACCCGGGCTCGCGGATCGACCTCACCCATCGGCCGCCACCTCACGATGACGCGGGCAACGGCAGGGCCCCCAGGCGGTGGAGCAGAACCGCGCCTCCCACTCGCCTTGCGTCATGGCCTCGGGGTCCACGCGGATGGTCGTCGGCGTGGCGAGCGGAACCGGCTCTTCGCCGGGGCGTTGGCGGTAGACCTTGATGGTCATGGTTGACATCTGCTCGTCCTTTTCGTGGCTCGCTTTCACCCTGCGGCTCAGCGTGCATACGAGCAGTAGCCGGAACTACCAGTGACTACGTGATAGTTCCGGCCCGAGCATCACGATTTGTGGCTACCAGCCCAGCCAAGTTCCGTAGTTGTGAAAGGAATTCGTCATACGCCGCTTGGACGACTCGATGCCGGCATACGTCTCGCGCACCGTCGGGTGGTAGCGAGTCTGCTGCGGAGCGAGTTTGCGCGCCTCGACCAGGCTCTTGAAGGCCGCGTCCAGGCGCCCGGTTCGCAGTTGAGCACGAGCCATGTCGGTGTGGTGGTGGGCCCGGCGAGAGGCAGCCCAGTCTTCGGGAAACACGACGGTCTGCCCGGCGCGTACCGCTTCGGGGTAGCGATCCAAGTCGGCTAGCACACTGACACGGTGGACGTGCACATTGGTCGGGCCGAAGGACAGCCAGTGCACGCGCTCTGCCGGACCGGTGCGCTTGGCGATGCGTTCCGCCTCGGCGAGATGATGCTCGGCCGCGTCGCCGTCACTGTCGCGACCTGCCAACACGGCCGCGCCCAGGTGGAGTTGCCCTGACAGCACATCACCCATCCGGCCATCCTCGGTTTGTTCAGCCATCTGGAAACCGAGCCCAATAATCCGCTTGCCGCGCGCGTAGTCGCTGGCACGCACGTACGCGAGAGCCCGCAGGTACTGGCGCACCCCGGCCAAGGAGGCATCCGACGCCCGTTGGGCCGCCCCGTCGAGTCGATCGAGGGCGACCGTCGCCAGATCGGTGAAACCGAGTTTGGAGGCCACGTCGTACGCAGTGCGATAGGTGGTGGCAAGCGTCCGCCAGGCAGCCTCACTCGGGGTCGCGTGCACTGTCGCCGTCATCTCAGCCAGCAGGCCCGGCAGATCAGCCGCCACCTGCTTCAGGTTGGCAGCACGCACGAGGGCGCACAGCCGCTCGCAATGGTCGTTCAACTCGGCCAGTGGACGGGGCGCGCCCTCCAGATCGGGGGCGATGTCGTAGCCGTCAAGAGCCTCACGGATCGGTTGGATCAGGGTATCGAGTTGGTCCGCGCGGAGTTCTTCCAGGTAGGGCTGGCCAGTAAGCGTCGTCACGGGGACCGACAGAGCCCGCGCCAAGGCGGCCAGCGTGGACGGGCTCGCGGGCAGGCGGTCTTGCTCAATCTTCGTCAGAGTCGAGTACGAGACCGTGGAAAGCTCGGCGAGGGCACGCTGCGTCAGGCCACGCGTCTTTCGCTCGTGGGCGACGCGGGCGCCGGTGCTTCTGAGAATCGGTCGGACCACGGGGCTCCTCCTTCGGGGGACACTCCGAAGGTACCTCGCGGTCCCGACGAACAGCCGTGCCACGGGTGGGCTAGCGGCCGACCCGCAGACCAAGCACCCTGGACCCAGCGTATGCGCACGCACCCACGTGAAGGAGTGCGAAGAATGATCTCCAGCTCATCCGGACTCACCGGTTGGACCAAGTCCACGTACAGCGGCGTCGAGGCGAACGCCTGTGTCGAATGGGCCCCCGCGCACGCGGCCACGACCGGGATCGTCCCCGTCCGCGACAGCAAGGACCCCCACGGCCCAACCCTCACCTTCGAACCAGCCGCCTGGAACGCGTTCATCACCGCCGTCAAGGCCGGCGTCTTCGCCGGCTAACCGGCCAGCCAGTACGCAAGGCGCCCCGAGTCATCCACAGCCTGGCTGACTGGGGGCGCCTCATGCGTGGGCTCACGCCTCACACCGGCGAGAAGTTCCCCGGCCCACCCAGCCACGCCCGCTGCCACCACGTACCGTCGGAGCGCTATGACCACCTGGACGGACCGCCGCACCACCTTCGCGTTCACCCCGCCGTCAGATGACGCCAGGGCTTGGGCTTTCGACCTGGATGCCCTGGCAGCTCACCTGAAGCGCGAGTTTCCCGGAGCCTGGACAAAGCCAGAGGAGCAGTTGGGTCCGGGGAGCGCGAACGGGCTTTCCTTCGAGATCCAACTGCCGGACGGCACCTGGCTGCGCGGTCTGGCTACCCAGGTGCGGGCCGACTCCGGCGCGGTGTCGGTCATGGACACTACCGCCCGCGAGGTGGCCGTACTCGCCGTCTCGCTGCGCGACAACTTCGTCCCAGCCTCCAACCTCATCGAGTTCTACAGCGACCTTGGCGTGGATGTCGGGCGCGGCCCTGACCCTCTGCCCGCGCAAGGCTCAGTGGAGGAGATCGCCGCCGTCCTCCAAGAGCACCTCAACACCGTGGACGTCTGACCACGGCGGCACTCCGGAGAGGGCGCCCCGACAGCCACAGCCTGGCTGACTCGGGGCGCCTCATGCGTGGGCTCACGCCTCACACCGGCCAGGAGTTGCCAGGGTCGTCCAGCCACGCCCGCTGCCCGTCCCGCGTGACCGTGAGGCCAAAACGTGTGAGGTCCGGGCTGCCGCAGGTCGTCCACCAGCGGTGCGCCGACTCCACCTCGTCCCACAGGCGGCGCGGGCCCGACTGGTAGACCGTGGCCTCCGGTTCACCACTGCGAAACACGACCGCGGCCCACGAGCGGCTCAGCAAGTCGAAGAACCACGCCTTCGCGGTCCCCGCGTCCGGTTGGTTGACCACGTGGGCGCAGTCGGGAACGCGCAGGCCCATGACGAACCGCACGGTGTCGTAGCGGTCTCCCAACTCCGCCAGCGTGAGCCGCGTACGTGACACGTCGGCGTCGCCCGGGAACTGCGGAACGTGGTCCCTGAACCGGTTCCAGTCCAGTCGCTGGCTGCGCAACTTCATGAACTCGACCATGCGCAGGAAAGGACCCGCCGCTCTGCCGTCCTCTCGTACGGTCAGCCGGAGCAGAGCGTCCTGGTCGCTGTAGTGGGTGCCCCAGGGGGTGAGGATGACCCCGCCCGGCCGCGCCTGTTCCAGCCAGCCCGGCGGGACCGTTCGTACGCCGGCGGTGACGATCACGCGGTCGTAGGGCGCCCCCTTCGGCCAACCCCGCGCGCCGTCCCCGTGAACAACCTCGGGGTCGAGCCCGGCACGCGCCAGTGCCTTGCGAGCCCGCTCGGTCACCGCCGCGTCGATCTCGACGCTGACCACCCGGCCGCCGCCCAAGCGGTGGGCGAGCAACCCCGCGTTCCACCCCGTTCCCGTGCCGACTTCGAGTACCCGCATGCCCTCGCGTACGTCCAGGTCACGCAGCATGCCGGCCACCACCGACGGCATGCTGGCGGAACTGGTCGGCACGGTCCCCGGGCTGGTCCCCGCGTGCTGGCCGTCGTCCCACTGGGTGACGATGGGAACATTCGCCTCCGCCGCCCGCTGCCATCCGACGGGGTCGACATCGCGGGAGACGGGGACGCTACGACCGGTCGGCATGTCGTGGGCCCAGATGAGGTCCGGAAGGAACAGCGCGCGCGGCACGGCCGCGAACGAGTCCACCCACTCGGGGTCGAGTTCCCCTACTGAGGCGAGGGGCCACGCCAACTCGTCGTTGACGCGACCCCCTTCGCGATCAGCCTTCACTTGCGGTGGGTCCCGTCACCGGGTGGCATCTCACCGTCTGGGGGCGGCGGCGCTGGCGGCGTCCAGGGCTGCCCGGGGTGGCCGTCGCCCTCTTCCTCGTTACCGCCGTGCTGGCCGCCGCCATCGACGGCCATACGGAACTGTGCTCGCATCAGGAAACCCTCAGCGTGTGGAGTGACGTGACGATGCCGAATGGCGCCCGTCTTCCGTGGGTGCTCTGGCAACAGGCGACTGTTCACTCGGTACCGTCGATAGACGAGAAACCCTGCTCGGTATGCAGCGAAGCCGCTAGCAGAGCGCCGACCTCGCCACCCGTATGGGTGACCCGCCGCGGCAGCGGGCCAGAAGTCGGGGCGTGCGGATGGCCCCGACCACACCCCGTACCGTGCCCGACGTGGCGGGCAAGCGGCGACCGTACTGGCGCACCGTCGGAACCCCGACGGCCCTCGTGCTCTACCGGACCCTCGACGGGTGGCGGTACGCGATCTACTTCGCCGAGCCGTCGGGCGTCGCCGACGGCGCTCTCCGCGAGCCCGTGGCCGCGCCCGCGTTCGAGCCCGGTAACGCGCAGGCTGCCTGCCACCGGAAGGCGGAAGAACTCACGCGCAGGCATCTGGAGGTCAGTTGGCGTGCCTCAGATCAACCGGACACGTGGACCGGCACCGTCACCAGCGCCGGCCCTCGTCCAGCCGTCTGACCGCGTCAGCGCGCCACGCGACCCGGCTCGCACGCGCAGCTCCTTCAGCACGGCCACAGGGGCGCCGCGCCCAGCGGCTGGCCGTCACCCGCCCCCGCGCCACCCGCGCCACCCGAGCCCCCGCACCACCCCGAACGCACGGCGGGCCCGCCCTCGATGAGGGCGGGCCCGGGTGCCGGCGGGTGGCCGGTCACGCCGGCCAGGTGTCCAGGGGACGAGGTGGGAGGTCAGTCGGGCCAGGTGCCGGTCAGGCGGCGGGTGGCGATGGCCCCGGCCCGGTCCACGGCGGTCTTGACGCCGGCGAAGATCGCGCCGCGCACGACGGCCGCCGCCAGCACCTCGCCCCAGGCGCGGTGCTCGTCGGTGGCGTCAGGCGCGTCGTCCTCGTGCCCGAGCCGCTTCCAGACCTGGTCGAACACCATGCCGGCGAGGACGCCGCTGGCAGCGCCCAGGGCGAAGCCCAGGGGCTTGTAGGCGAGTGCGACCGGCTTCATCGAGACCGCCGGATCCGGCGGGCGACGAGCAGCGTGACGACCAGCACGCCGGTCACCGCGAACAGCGGGGTGCGGTTGGCCCGGGCCAGGTTGACGCCCTGGGTGGCCTTCTCCAGCACCGGCTCGGGCGCCTTGTCCCGCGCGAGCTGGCCGACCTGGGTGGCCTTGTCGCGGATCTGCTCGGAGGCGGCGACCGCCTTGGCGCGTACGGGCTCCGGCGTCTTCTCCCGCACCAGGTGGGCGGCGTGCGTCGCCTTGTCCTGCAACTGGGTCCTGGCCTGCGCGGTCTTCTCGTCGAGCTGCTGCCTGGCGGCCATGGCCTTCTCCTGCGCGCGGGCCTTGACGTCGGCCTTCTCGGCGAGGGACTGGACCGTCTCGCCCAGTTCCTGGCGCGTCTCCTCGGCCTTGGCGCGCAACTCCTTGGTGGTGGGCTTGGCGTTGGACTCGGCGTTGGACTCGGCGTTGGACTCGCTGGTGGACTCGCCGGTGGTCTTCGTGGACTCGGTGGTGGAACTGGACTCGTTCGTCTGCGGCTTGCTCTTGGTCATCGGTGTGCCCTCTCCTTGATTTCGGCCACGTCGGCCTTGACGCTGTCCACCGTCTGTTCCGGCGCGGGCGGGGCCGCCTGGCTGATCTGCCGCTTGCCGAGGGCCGCGAGGAGCGCGGCCACACCGGCCAGCACGACAGTGACGATCAGCGCGGCGGCCCACACGTCGAGCACGAGGGCCAGGGCGGCGATCGCGGTGGCGGTCAGTGCCTGTAGGGCGAGGACGCCCACCAGGCCGGCGCCGCCGAACAGGCCGCCGCCCTTGCCGAAGTGCTTGCCCTTCTGGGCCATCTCCGCCTGTGCCAGGCGCATCTCGTCACGTACCAGTTGGGACAACTGCTGGGAGGCCCGCTGGACCAACTCGCCCACGGGTTCCGTGGTGCGGTCGTGCGGGCGCGGGGAGTCGGCTGTGGTCATCGGCGTACGCCCATCCTTCCTCGGCGTTCCGGGCGGCGGCTTGGGGGCGGTCGTCGTGCTCGACGGGTACCCCTTGGCGGCGGCCATGTGGCGTCTCTCCCTGGGTGTGCTGGGTGTGCGGCTGTCGGTAGGTGCTTCGGGTACCCACGTCGGGCCGTCTTACGACGCGCGGGTGACATGTGTCGCCGTACGGTTCGCACGGCGGCCCGCGTGGGGTGGGGCGGCGGGCGGTGCCGAGGCCGCGCGCGGTCGGGCAGCCGCCCCGGGTGGGTCACAGGCCGTCGCGGGGCACCGTCTCGTTCCAACTGCGGGAGAAGACCCGCCGGTCGCCCTCGTATCCGTCCAGCGTGGCGTCGACCTGGAACGCGTGCTCGTCGCAGCGCAACACGGTGCGGGTCTCCACGCGGACGTCCCAGTCGTCGCGTCGGAACCGCATGGTCCAGGCCGACTCGCCGCTGGGTGAGGTGAAGTCGTCGGCGACGGACGTGTAGCGCTCGTAGGCGCGGCTGCCCACGTCCAGGCCAATGTCGTCGAAGCGCACCAGGCCCCGGTCCTTCACGATCTCCAACTCGGCCTGGTAGTCGACCAGGTCACGCCTGACGTCCCAGCGCTCCTCGACCGGGCTGAGCCGGGTGGTGCGCAGCGGCGGCGCTCCCTCCGGCTCCCCGAACGGCCGCGCCGGCTCCTCGTCCCGGTCCGCCGGGCGCACCGGCAGCGTCAGGCTGCTCGTCCCCTCGTACACGCTCAGCAGCACGGGGCGCGGGGGCGGCCAGGCCAGCGGCCAGTACGAGGTGGACAGGGAGAGGCGGATGCGGTGGCCGGGCGGGAACGCCTGGGCGACGCCGTTGAGTTGGATGACCGCGCGGTAGCGGCGCCCGGGCTCCAACGGGGTCGGGTCCGCGGTGCCGTCGCCGCGGCCGATGTTGAGGATGCCGTACGTCACCCGCGTCGCGCTGCCGTCCGGCGCCACGTCGGAGATCCGGGCGGCGACCTGGGCGACCGGCTCCGAGACGGCGAGGTCGAGTTCCACGGTGGGCGAGCCGAGGATCTCCACGCGCTCGGTGAGCTGGTCGGTGTCGAAGACCAGCGAACCGCCGTCCTCCTCGCGCTGGTCGTACGGCAGGTCGGGGGGCGCGTTGTACGAGGCCCACTTTCCGGCGAACTGGCCCACGGACAACGGCGAGCGCACCGTCATCGCCTCGCCCGGCTCCCCGTGCCGGTCCGCGTCGTCCGCCGCCACCGGGGGGCTGGCCTCGGCGTCCGCGCTCACGCTGGCGTCGGCGGCGGGCCCCGGCGCCGAGCCGGCCGCGCCGGGCCGGCCGGTGCCGTCGGGGGCCTCCTCGGGGGAGCCGACGCGGTGCCGGGTGAGGGGGTGGGTGACCTGGCGGATGTGCGGCGAGGGCCAGCTCGGCTCGGCGACCCAGCGGCCGGGGCGCTCCGCGTACGAGGTGGAGGGGGGCACGGTGTCCTGCATCCAGGTGCGCAGCATGGGCCCGTCCATCACCCCGTTCTCGATGCCCTTGAGCCAGCGGTCCCACCAGCGCACGACCTCCTGGAGGTAGCCGATGGCCGGCCCCGGCTCGCCCAGGTGCGGGAACTTGTGCGACCAGGGCCCGATCAGGCCCTTGCGGGGCACGTCCAGGTTGGCGAGCAGCCGGGTGACGGCGTTGGAGTAGCCGTCGGCCCAGCCGCTGGAGGCGAGCACGGGGCAGCGCACGGCCTGGTAGTCCTCGCAGACCGACGCGCGCCGCCAGTAGGCGTCCCGGCGCTGGTGGCGCAGCCACTCCAGGACCCACGGTTCGGTGTTCTCCAGGCGCTCGTGCCACATCTCGCGCCAGCGCTCCCCGACGACGGCCGGGTCGGGCGGGCAGGTGGCGTAGGCGAACATGGTGCCCGCCTCGGCGAGGTTGTCGGAGAGCAGCGCGCCACCCATGTAGTGCATGTCGTCGGCGTACCGGTCGTCCGTGAAGGACGCGATGACGATGGCCCGCAGGCTCGGTGGTTGGCGGGCGGCGACCTGGAGCGCGGCGAAGGCGCCCCAGGACAGGCCCATCATCCCGGTCGTGCCGTCACACCAGGGTTGCTCGGCCAGCCAGGCCAGCACCTCCTCGGCGTCGGCCTGCTCCCGCTCCAGGTACTCGTCCCGCAGTACGCCCTCCGAGTCCCCGGTACCCCGCAGGTCGACGCGGACGCAGGCGTAGCCGTGACCGGCCAGGTAGGGGTGGTGGATGGAGTCGCGTACGGAGGTCAGGTCGCGCTTGCGGTACGGGATGTACTCCAGGATCGCCGGGACCGGCTCGTCCTCGGAGGAGACGGGTCGCCAGACATGTGCCGACAGGCGCACGCCGTCGGACATGCGGATAGTGAGGTGCTGCTCCTCCTTCGTCGCGTACGGCAGGTCGCTCACGTGTCGCATGGGTGGGGATCGCTCCTTCCTCGCGCCCGCGTCGCCTCGCGGGCGGTCCGGCTGGCGGGGCGCTCAGCGGCCCGGCTCGGCCGGGCCCTCGGGGGGTGTGACCTCGAACCGCTGGTTCAGGGCAGCGACGCAGCGGTCGTACTTCTGACGCAGCTCCTCCTCGCTGTCCCCGCCGGTGACGATGTGGGCCACCTCGTAGCTGTAGTTGTCCTGCTCGCGGGCGTCGGAGAGGTTCTCGCCCCGGGTGGGGACCAGGGAGATGCTCACGCCGGGCACCTCGCGTTCGATGTGCTCGATGTCGGCCTGGCTGGGCGCCGCGCGCACCTCGGCGTCGGCGAACCAGCGGTAGTACCACTTGGCCGCCATCCGGTACCGGCCCTCGCGGTACGGCAGGGCCGGGTCCTCGCCCAGCGCGAGGCGGACCATGCAGTGGTGGTTGGGCATGCCGTCCACGTACTGGAACAGCAACGCGTGCGACTGCGAGTGCCGGGGGTTGATCTCCAGCAGGTTGATCGCGTCGGCCTTCGGGTCGTAGAAGTACTCGATGCTGAACGTCGCGTTGTCGAAGCCGATCTGCCGCATCACGCGCGCGGACGCGTCCCGCAGTCGGACGAGCACCGGCTCGGGCAGCGTCGAGGGGTACTGGTGGCGCAGGAAGCTGGGGCTGTCCGGGTAGTCGATCGAGTCGAGTACGCCGTAGACGGTGACCAGGCCGTCGTGTACGTAACCCTCCACGGCGACCTGGATGCCGTTCAGCGACTCCTCGGCCAGGCACACCTGGCCGCCGGTGCCGATCATCTCGGGCGGCAGGTCGAGTCGGTCCAGGACGTAGTCGAAGGGGCGTCCGACGCGGCCTATGCCCTCGCGTACGCGCGCGACCGCGTCCTGGAACTCCCGCTCGTCGGCCACGCCGAACGCCAACTCGGACGAGTACGCCACCGCGGGCTTGACCCACATCGGGAAGCTCATGTCCGCCGGGGGCTGGGGGCGCTCCGCCGCCAGGTCGACCTGGCCGAAGCCCGGGTACTCGTCGATGGCCTTGCGCTGTTCCAGTCGGCTCCAGTACTTGTGCTCGCACTTGGCGATGGACTCCAGGCTGGTGCCACGGGTGCCGTAGTGCTCGTTCAGGAGGGGCACCAGCGCGCTGACGGGGAAGTCCCAGTAGCCGACGATCGCGTCCACGCCCCCGTCGATGGCGTCGATGGCGCCGATCGCCTTCTGCACCAGGCTGGCCATGTCCACCTCGCCGCCCTGGAGTTCATCCGGCTCGAACAGGCCGTGGAACGTGAGGTCGTCAGCGCCCGGCATGTTCCGTAGCACCCGCAGGTTGGCCTCGTCCGCCCCGATCACGACGATGTTCTTATCGCTCACCACTGCTCCCTGTCGTCGGCGTTGTCGGCGTACGCTCCCGCGCCCGCCTTCCTCGTTCTTCCGGTCTTCCGCATGCGTTCCGCCTCCTCGGCGTGTCCGTAAGGCCGGCGTCGGGACCGGGTACCCGGCCGGGCCCGCTCGATGTCCGATCGACGCTGGTGGTGGCGTGAGGGGCGTCATGGTTTGCGCGGGCCCCGAGGTGCGTGCGGGGTGGGGCGCTCGGCTGCGGGTGGCGGGCGGCGGGTGACGGGAGCGCGCCGGGTGCGGAGGGCGGGTGGCGTCAGTGACGCCCGTGCGCGCTGTCGGACGCGCCGCCGAAGAGGCGGGCGATGGCGCGGAAGGGCAGGGTGACGACGGTGGCGATGGCGCCGCCGATCGAGCGCAGTACGTCAGCGATGGCCTTGAGCATGATGGCTCCTCTCCCAGGACTCACAGGTCTCTGAGCTCGGCTTCTCCCGGCGAGGCCGCCCCCGGGTGGGGGCGGTACGTGGATGTATGCCGGAGTGAGAGTGAGGGTGTCCCGTAAGCGGCCACGCAAACGCGTCGTGACCTCATCGGCCCTGGGGAAGGCCAGCACGGCACGGGCCGGCGGGGCGGACGGCGTGCGCCGAAACGACCGCCCGCGACGGCGGCCGGGGCCGAGGGGGCGCCCGCCCGTGCGCGGTCACGCCGCCTCGAACCCCGCCCACGCCCGCGCGACGGCTAGGCGATCAGCTCACACCACACGACCTTGCCGCTTCCACGCGCCTGCCGACCGCGCCCCGCGAGCCGGTACGAACTCCAGTTGTCGGCGTACTCGCCGACCATGCGCAAGCCCCGGCCGCCCTCCTGGCCCAGGTCCCACGGGCCCGTTCTCGGCGGGGCGGGGAGTTCCGGGCTGGTATCGCGCACGCTGAGCCGCAGCACGCCGGCCCGCCAGGCCAGCCGGAGCGAGGCCGGGCCACGGGCGTACCGGAAGGCGTTGCTGACCAGCTCGGAAACCAGCAGCTCAGCGCGGTCGGTGAGGCTGATCGGGCCGTGGACGCGGAGCACGGTGCGGACCGTGGCGCGGGCCACGCTCGGGGCGAGCGGGCTGTGTGGCAGGTACAGGGTGTACCGCCAGGTGCCCAGCGGGTCGGCTATGGCCGGTGTCGTCGGAGCGGCGGTCGGGGTGCGGGAGACTGTGGGGGCGACTGGGGCATCGGCGGACATGAGCTTTCCCCTCCGTGGTGAGCTACCTGCCGCTACGCCGTGCGTTGCCCTCCGGCGTCCTCGTGCCCGGGCGGTGGTGCGCAGCGGTGCATGTCCGGACGCAGAACACCCGCATTCGGTTCATGGGCGACGGTTGGCGCATCATGCCCCAGAGGCGGGCGTTTCTCCCGCACTCCCCCCACGGGCGCCACGGGCGCGCCCACCGTCGCGCGCGCCCACCCCGTCTCACCCCGCCACGCCCCGCCCCACCCGGCCCGGGCCCACCACGGGACCGGCCCTCGCCCGCCAGGGCCGCCCGCCTCGCCTGCCTCGCCCCTCCGTGTCGCGGCTCAGCTCACCGCCCGCCGCACCAGCTCCGCGATCCGCGCCTCCACCTCGGCGTTCACCTCGGTCAGTGCGTAGGCGGCCGGCCACATCGCGCCCTCGTCCAGCGCGGCCACGTCGCTGAAGCCGAGGGTCGCGTACCGGGTCTTGAACTTGCTCGCGCTCTGGAAGAAGCAGACGACCTTGCCGTCGAGGGCGTACGCGGGCATCCCGTACCAGAGCTTGGGGGCCAGGGTGGGGGCGTTGGCCGTGACGATGGCGTGCACGCGCTCGGCCAGGACGCGGTCCGCGTCCGGCATCTCGGCGATCTTCGCGACCACGTCCGCCGCCGCCTCCGCCTCCTTCTCCGCCCGCGACCTGCGCCGCGACGCCTTCTTCAACTCCTGCGCGTGCTCCTTCATCGCGGCCCGCTCCTCGGGCGTGAAGCCCTCGTGCGCGGCGTCGTCGGCGGTGTTGTGGGAGGTGTTGTGGGAGGGGTTGTCGGCTTCGCTCATGGCGGGCTCCTTCGTGCGGGCCGTGCGGACGGCCGGGTCGTACGCGCTCTGAGACCGGACCCTAACCCGGCCCACTGACAACGGGCCGGCGCTGACCAGCGCGTACGACGCGCACACCCGCCAGGCAGCGGCGCGGCACCCCGCCGTTACCGACTTCAACCGCGAAAAGCCTGCAACTACCTGCCTTCCCAAAGCGGGAAAAGCCCTCTTTCCTCCTCGTAGGCTCCCCGCAGAGTCAGCCGGGACACACGGCCGACCCGCCCCTACGCGACCCGTCGGTCCCGCGCTGATACTCCCGGGCCCGGCGGGACGCGTGTCTGCCCACAGTTCCAGGAGGAACAGTGACAACGAGCCATTCGCGGATACCACCCGGCAGACAGAGACCCCTGGTCAGCGTGCGCCGGTTACGCCGCGCGTGGTCAGGGCTGATCGTGGTTCTGACCTCCATCCTGATGTCCGGGACCCTTTTGGTGGCCCCTGCGCCTCCGGCGAATGCCGTAGAGGACGGGTTCATCGCCCCTAAATCGCACGGAACCGACATGGTTCAGATATGGTATAAGGGCACGGATGGCGCTCCGGACAAATACGTCTGTGCGGGGGTCGCCACAGCTCCTCACCGGGTGTTGACCGCCAAACACTGCTTCAAATATGCATTACCCGATTCATTCTATGTGCGGGCGGGTTCCACGGTTGCGGGAGAAGGCTCCAAGTACCACATATCCTCAGCGGAGTATCTGCACGACCTGGCGGTACTGGGAACGTACGAATCTGACGGGCCGCTGAACACCAATGGTTATCCGTACGCCGAGTTGGGGCCGAATGAGAGGGTGCGCCTAAGGCAGCAGCTCGAGTCCTACGGCTGGGGGAGAACATGTAAAGGCTGTGAACCGTCACCCGACCTCAAGGGCGCGGCAACGAAGGTGAACGACAACGAGGACGGGCTGAAGGACAGCGCAAACGGTCCCGCGTACAAGGTTCGGGCGATCAAGGCACGGATACACGAAGGAGACTCCGGCGGGCCGTCCGGGACCTGGGCTCGCCGGGTCCGTGTCGTCACCGGCGTTGTATCGCAGAGCCAGATCGAGCCGGATCGCCCGGCGAACGCTTATATATCCCCGGTCTACGATTCGCCAGGTTGCACGCCGAAGGTCGACTGCGCGTATGAGTGGCTGCAAAGGACGGCTCAGATGAAGGTGTACAAATTTCACGACGAGCTCAGGCGGCGGTCAATCAATGTCATGGCGTTGGGGTCGTCCAGCTCCTATGGCGAGGGCAGCTCCGACGGGAACGGCTACCGGGACACCGTCGACGTGGGACTCCAGGCGATCGCCGAGCGCAACGCCCAGCAGGCCGGCAACGCCAGCGCACGTGCCGTCGCCGAGATGGGAACGCTGGGCAGCGACGACGCCACCCCCGACGTGGACTGGGTGGGATCAATCCGGGTGGGGACGATGTCGGACCGGGAGACCGAGGGCTGGCGCGGATATGCCATCAACGAGATCGCCGGCAAGGCCGACTGCTCCGTCAAGCGCTACCTTCCCAACGTCATCACGCTCATTGCCGGCGGCAACGACGTGATCTACAACATTCAGATGGATGGCGCGATCGGCCGGCTGGAAAAACTGATTGACCAGATCACCGATGACGTCCCGGGGGCCACGGTGCTGGTGGCTGGAATGCAGCCCTTCCACGACCCTGCCAAGAACGCGAGGGGAGAGGCGTTCACCGCCCAGATCCCCGCTCTCGTAGACCGGTTCGTGGCACGCGGTCTGTCGGTGGTGTACACGGACACCACCGCACTGGAACCCGCCGACATCCACACCTATGACGGCATCCACCCCACCGATCGGGGCTACGACAAGATCGGCGCGGCCTTCATCAAGGCGGCCAACGTGGCCAACGACCGGGGTTGGATCCTGGAACCGGTGGGACAGGATCCTGAAACAGCATCCGACGCCTGTCCGACAAAGGACGACGGCACCGGCGTCGGTGACAACGGCTCCAGCCAGCTGGGGCCTGACTGGGAGGACCGCGGCGTCATCCAGGCCCAGCAGTTTCCCTCCACGAATCGGTTCTTGATGGTCGACGTGAACAAGGACCGCAAGGCCGAGTTCGTGACGGTCGACGAGAAGCAGAATTTCCGATTCTGGTGGAACAGCGGCCCCTCCGGCAAGAACTGGATGCCTTTCGTTGAAGGCAGTAACTCCTATACACCCCCCGCCGGGGCGGTCGGCAATCAGCTACGCTTCGGCGACCTCGACGGTGACGGATTCCCGGACTGCGCCGTAGTCGATTTGAAAGGGCGGATACACGCCTACACCTGGAAGGCCGAGAACCCGGCTGGTCAGCGCATGTGTATGAACAAGTACAACGGCCACGCCCATGTCTATGACGAGGGGTCGCAAGGGGAAATCCTTAACACCGACCCGACCACCAAGATCCGGTTCGCCGATGTCACGGGGGGAGGCCGGGACGACTATCTGCTGATCAAAGCGGACGGCACGACGACCGCCTGGCTCAACAGGGGCTTCCAGAGCGAAACTGGCCGTACATGGCTGGACTGGACGCCTCCCCAAACCATCGGCCGCGCCCTGCAGAAGCCCAGGGAGATCAGATACGCCGACATCAACGGGGACAGTCGCGCCGACCGGATACTGATCACTCCCAGGGGCGGCGCCAGAGCTTGGATCAACGAAGGGGCAACAGGCGCGAGCGGAACCTACCGCGACATCGGCAAAATCGCCGCTGACGGGGATCTTCCGCCGAAGGACATCCAGTTCGCCGACCTCGACGGCGACGGCAAGGATGACTTTATGCGCATCGGCTGGACCGGCGTCACCCACGCCTGGCTCAACAAACTCCCGGCAAACTACTTCAACTCCTTCCACCCGTAAGGCACGCCTCGCCCCGCCGACCGGGGGGACGGGTCGGCGGGGCGAGGGGGGAGGGCCCGCCGCCAGCGGCAGGGGCGCTGCGGCGGCGGGCCGGGGAGCCGGTGGGTGAGCGGGGGGCTCGGGCGGGTCAGCGGTGGCTGGGGAAGCCCAGGTCGACGCCGGCGTCCTCGGGGTTGGGCCAGCGGGTGGTGATGACCTTGCCGCGGGTGTAGAAGTGCACGCCGTCGTTGCCGTAGATGTGGTGGTCGCCGAAGATCGAGTCCTTCCAGCCGCCGAAGGAGTGGTAGCCGACCGGGACCGGGATCGGCACGTTCACGCCCACCATGCCCGCCTCGATCTCCAGTTGGAAGCGGCGGGCGGCGCCGCCGTCGCGGGTGAAGATCGCGACACCGTTGCCGTACGGGGAGGCGTTGATCAGCTCGACGCCCTCCTCGTAGGTGTCCACCCGCAGCACGGACAGGACCGGGCCGAAGATCTCGTCGCGGTAGGCGTCGGAGTCCACGGAGACCTTGTCGAGCAGGGACAGGCCGATCCAGTAGCCGTCCTCCTTGCCCTCGACCGTGAAGTCCGTGCCGTCCAGGACCACTTCGGCGCCCTGGGCGCTGGCGCCGTGCACGTACGAGGCGACGCGGTCCCGGTGGGCCCGGGTGATCAGCGGGCCCATCTCGGAGGTCGGGTCGCCGCCGGGGCCGATCTTGATCTTGGCGGCGCGTTCGGTGATCTTCTCGATGAGCGGGTCGGCGGTGGCGCCGACGGCGACGACCGCGGAGACGGCCATGCAGCGCTCGCCGGCCGAGCCGTAGGCCGCCGAGACCGCCGCGTCGGCCGCGGCGTCCAGGTCCGCGTCGGGCAGCACGAGCATGTGGTTCTTGGCGCTGCCCAGGGCCTGTACGCGCTTGCCGTTGGCGGTGGCGGTGGCGTGGATGTGCCGGGCGACCGGGGTCGAGCCCACGAAGCTGACGGCCGCCACGTCGGGGTGCTCCAGGAGGCGGTCGACGGCCACCCGGTCGCCGTTGACGATGTTGAGCACGCCGTCCGGCAGGCCGGCCTGGGCCGCGAGTTCGGCCAGCCGGTACGCCGCCGACGGCACCTTCTCGCTCGGCTTGAGCACGAACGTGTTGCCACACGCGATCGCCAGCGGGAACATCCACAGCGGCACCATGGCGGGGAAGTTGAACGGCACGATGCCGGCCACCACGCCCAGCGGCTGTCGGATCGCCGCCACGTCGACCCGCGTGGCGACCTGCGAGGACAGCTCGCCCTTGAGCAACTGCGGGATGCCACAGGCCAGTTCGACGATCTCCAGGCCGCGGGCCATCTCGCCGAGGCCGTCCGCGTGCACCTTGCCGTGCTCGGCGGTGATCAGGTCGGCGATCTCGTCGCGGTGCGCGTCGAGCAGCTCGCGGTAGCGGAAGAGGACCGCGGTGCGCTGCGCGAGCGACGAGGTGCCCCAGGTGGCGTAGGCGGCCTTGGCCGCGGCGACGGCCGTGTCCACCTCGGTCGCCGACGCGAGCGCCACCCGCGTGGTCTGGACGCCGGTGGCCGGGTCGGTGACCGGCCCGTACGTGCCGGACGTGCCCTCCACGGGCTTGCCGTCGATCCAGTGGTCGATGGTCTGCATACCAGGGAGACCTTTCTCGTGAGGCGGCACGCGGGGCGGGAGCGGGGCGCCGCGGGTCGGGGGTGGGTCGCGGGTGCGCGGGCTGTGGGGGGACGGCTGGCGGGTCGGGACGGGGGCGGCGGGCGGGGCGGGGTCACAGGTGGCGGCGGCGGGCGGTCGCCCGGCGGTCGTACTCCTCGCGTGCGCTGGCCGCCGCCGGTCGGGTCGCCGTCTCGGCCACCGGAACATCCCACCACGCGTGGGTGCCGGGCGCGCTGGACACTGTGTCGGCCGTTTCGGTCTCCACGTAGACACATGTGGGCCCCGCCGTCTCGCGCGCGGTGGCCAGCGCGGCGCGCAGCTCGCCGACCGTGGCGGCGCGCAGCACCCGGGCGCCCAGGCTGGCCGCGTTGGCGGCCAGGTCCACCGGCAGCGGCGGGCCGGTGAACGAGCCGTCGGCGGCCCGGTAGCGGTAGGCGGTGCCGAACCGCTCGCCGCCGACCGCGTCGGACAGGCCGCCGATGGAGGCGTAGCCGTGGTTCTGGATCAGTACGACGTTGATGTCGACGCCCTCCTGGACCGCGGTGACGAGTTCGGTCGGCAGCATCAGATACGTACCGTCGCCGACCAGCGCCCACACCGGCCGGTCGGGGGCGGCGAGGCGGACGCCGATGGCGGCCGGGATCTCGTAGCCCATGCAGGAGTAGCCGTACTCCAGGTGGTACTGGCGCCGGGAGCGGGCGCGCCAGAGCTTGTGCAGGTCGCCGGGGAGCGAGCCGGCCGCGTTGATCACCACGTCGTCGTCGCCGACGACCGCGTCCAGCGCGCCGATGACCTGCGTCTGGGTGGGCCGGGCCGCCGCGTCCGGCGCGGCGTACGCCCGCTCGACCACCCGTTCCCAGCGCCGCTTGCCGGCCGCGTACTCCGCCTCGTACGCCGCCTCCACCCGGTACGCGGCCAGCGCGGCGGTCAGCGCCTCAAGACCCGCGCGGGCGTCGCCGAGCAGCGGCAGCGCGGCGAGCTTGTGCCCGTCGAAGGAGGCGATGTTGAGGTTCACGAAGCGGACGGCGGGGTCGGCGAAGAGGGTGCTGGAGGCGGTGGTGAAGTCGGAGTAGCGGGTGCCGACGCCGATGACGAGGTCGGCGGCGCGGGCCAGGTCGTTGGCGGCGGCGGTGCCGGTGTGGCCGACGCCGCCGACGTCGGCCACATGGTCGTGGCGCAGCGATCCCTTGCCGGCCTGGGTCGAGGCGACCGGGATGCCGGTGGCGTCGGCGAGGGCGCGCAGCGCGTCCTCGGCCTCGCTGTGGTGCACGCCGCCGCCGGCGACGAGCAGCGGGCGGCGGGCCCGGCGGACGGCCTCGGCGGCCTCGGCCAGCGCGGCGGGGTCGGGCGCCGGGCGGCGCACGTGCCAGACGCGTTCGGCGAGGAACTCCACGGGCCAGTCGTACGCCTCTACCTGCACGTCCTGCGGCAGCGCGAGGGTGACCGCGCCGGTCTCGGCCGGGTCGGTCAGCACCCGCATGGCCGCCAGCGCGGCCGGGATCAGCGCCTCGGGGCGGGTGACGCGGTCGAAGTAGCGGCTGACCGGGCGCAGCGCGTCGTTGACGGAGATGTCGCCGGCGTAGGGCACCTCGAGTTGCTGGAGGACCGGGTCGGCGGGGCGGGTGGCGAAGGTGTCGCCGGGCAGCAGCAGCACGGGCAGCCGGTTGATGGTGGCCAGCGCCGCGCCGGTGACGAGGTTGGTGGCGCCGGGGCCGATCGAGGTGGTGACGGCCTGGGCGGCGAGCCGGTCGCACTGTCGTGCGTAGCCGACGGCGGCGTGCACCATGGCCTGTTCGTTGCGGCCCTGGAGATAGGGCATGGCGGTCGGGCCGGACTCCAGCAGTGCCTGGCCGACGCCGGCGACGTTGCCGTGCCCGAAGATGCCCCAACAAGCCGTGATGAGGCGGCGTCTGTGACCGTCGCGCTCGGTGTGCTGGGCGGCCAGGAAGGCGATCAGGGCCTGGGCTACGGTCAGCCGGCGGGTGCTCATCGGGCCTCTCCCGGGGGTGGTGTGGCGGGCCCCGTGCCGTCGGCGTGGGGCGCGGCGTACAGCGGCAGTCTGGGGTCGACGGGGGTACTGGGCCAGGTGTCCCGGATCCAGGCGTGTTCGGGGTGGTCGCAGATCAGCCAGGCGCGCTCGGCACCGGGGCCCGCCATCACGTTGAGGTAGTACAGGTCGTGGCCCGGGGCCGCGATGGACGGGCCGTGCCAGCCGTCGGGGATGAGCACGGCGTCGCCGGTGCGCACCTCGGCGAGCACGTCGGTCTCCTTACCCGGCCCAGAGGGCGTCACCCGCTGGTAGCCGAGCCCCGGGGTGCCGTGCGCGGCGGCGACCTCGAAGTAGTAGATCTCCTCCAGCTCGGACTCCTGGCCCGGGCGGTACTCGTCGTGCTTGTGCGGCGGGTAGGAGGACCAGTTCCCGCCGGGGGTCAGCACCTCGACGGCGATGAGCTTGTCGCACGCGAAGGCCCCGGCCGCCGCGAAGTTGTTGACCTGTCGGGAACAGGCGCCGCTGCCGCGCAGCTCCACGGCCACATCCGCGGCGGGCCCGTAGCGGGCGGGCAGCGCACGCTCGCAGCGGGCCCCGGTCAGCGCGAACCGGCCGCCGGCGGCGCTGGTGACACGGGCGTGGGCGTCGCGCGGCAGGTAGGCGAAGTCGGTGACGCCGCTGAACACGCTCTCCCGGCCGTGCAGGGTGAAGAGTTCGCCGCTGTCGTTGCCGTCGTTGCTGGCACTGCTGGCACTGGCGACGGCCACGGTGCACGCGCCGGCCAGCGGCAGCACGATCCACTCGCTGTCGCCCGTCCCCCACGCGTGCTCGCCGCCGGCCGGCAGGTCGAGGACGCGCAGCGACGAGTAGCCCCAGCCGGCTCGCTCGGGGTCGATGGCCAGCGCGTACGGGCCGTCGGCCGCGCTGCCGGCCGGCAGGTGGAAGGTGCGGGGGGCGGTGGGGGTCATGGGCTCGGCGTCTCCTACGGAAGGCGGTGGTGGCGGCGGTCGTACGAGGGTCGTACATCGGTCGTACGACGGGTGCGGCGGCTCTGCGCGGCGGCGGCTACGGCGGAGGTGTTACGGGTCCTCCGGCGGTCGTACGGGGGGGTCGAGCGGAGGTCGTACGGGGTCGCCGGCGGGGTAGCGCCAGCGGGGGGACGTACGGAGATCGAGCGAGGGCCGTACGGGGATCGCCGGCGGGGTGGCGCCAGCGGGGGTTCGTCGGTGGGGCGGCGGCGGTGGGGTCACAGCAGCCCCACGGCGGTGTCGACGGCGGCGGCCACGTCGCCGTCGGCCGGGTAGAGCAGCGCGCGCCCGGCCACCAGGCCCTGCACGGTGGGCAGCTTCAGGGCGTGCCGCCACTTCTCGTACGCCCGCTCCTGGTCCCGCGCGCCCTGGCCGACGTCGCCGCCGAGCAGCACGGCGGGCAGCGTGGAGGTCTCCATGACGCGCGCCATGTCCCGCGGGTCGTCGGTGACCGGGACCTTGAGCCAGGTGTAGGCGGAGGTGCCGGCGAGTCCGGAGGCGATGGCCAGGGAGTGGGCGACGGCGCCGGCGGAGAGGTCGGTGCCGACCGTGCCCGCCGTGCGGTGGCAGATGAACGGCTCCACGAAGACCGGCAGTTGGTGGGCGGCCATGTCGTCGATGGCGCGGGCGGCGGAGAGCAGCGTGTCGAGCGAGCCGGGGTCGTCGTAGTCGATGCGTAGGAGCAGCTTGCCGGCGTCGAAGCCGAGCCGGGCCAGGTCCCGGGCGCGGTGCCCGGTGAACCGGTCGTCCAGCTCGAACGCGGCCCCCGCCAGCCCGCCCCGGTTCATCGAGCCCATCGCCACCTTGTCCTCAAGGGCGCCGACGAGCAGCAGGTCCTCCAGGATGTCGGCGGTGCCGAGCACCCCGTCGACGCCGGGCCGGGACAGCGCGAGGCACAGCCGTTCCAGCAGCTCCGTGCGGTTGGCCATGGCCAGCTCACGGCCGCCGACGGAGAGCGCGCCGCGCGCCGGATGGTCCGCGGCGATGATCATGAGCCGCCCGTTGGCCCCGACGAGCGGCCTGCGGGCCCGGCGCGCGGCGGCCTCCGCGATGGCCTCGGGATGCCGGGCCCGCACCTTCGCGAGGTCGGAGATACGAATGGTCAAGGGGGTCGCTCACTCTCAACTGGTCAGAACGGGCCGCGGGCGGGTGGCGTACGTGGGGGGCGTGCGGGCGGGACCGAGGGGGTGGGGCGTGCGCGGGGGCGCGGGTGAGGGGGCGGGCCGGGGCCGTTACGGGGTGGCGAGGAGGTCCGTCACCTCGTCGGGCGTGGGCATCGCGGACGAGCAGGCCAGGCGGGAGGCGACGATGGCGCCCGCGGCGTTCGCGTACCGCATGACGCGCTCCAACTCCCAGCCCGCCAGCAGCCCGTGGCAGAGCGCGCCGCCAAACGCGTCGCCCGCACCGAGCCCGTTGACCACCTCGACGGGGACCGGTGGCACCTCGGCGGTGGTGCCGTCGCGGTGCACGGCGAGGACGCCGGCCGGGCCCTGCTTGACGACGGCCAGCTCCACGCCGGCGGCCAGCAGCGCGTCGGCCGCCGCGCGCGGCTCCCGCTGGCCGGTGGCCACCTCGCACTCGGCGAGGTTGCCGACGGCGACGGTGGCGTGTTGGAGCGCCTTGGCGTAGTACGGCCTGGCCTCGTCCGGGTCGCGCCAGAACATGGGCCGCCAGTCGAGGTCGAAGACCGTGGCGCGCGGGGCGTGGGCGCCCCCGAGGTCGGCGGGGCCGGGGGCGGCCGGCTGGCCGGGGGCTGGTCGGGAGGTATCTGGCTGGCCGGGGGCTGGTCGGGACGCGGCCGGCTGGTCGGTGGAGCGGGCGGCGAGGGCGGTCAGCGTCGCCGCGCGGCTGGGCTCCGCGCACAGGCCGGTGCCGGTCATCCAGAAGATCCGGGCCGCCCGCACCGCGTCCAGGTCCAGTTCCTCCGGTCGGATCTCCAGGTCGGGGGCCTTGGGCTGGCGGTAGAAGTACAGCGGGAAGTCGTCGGGCGGGAAGATCTCGCAGAAGGTGACCGGCGTCGGGTACGCGGCGACCGCGCTGACCCACCGGTCGTCCACGCCGAAGTCGCGCAGCGCCTCGTGCAGATAGGTGCCGAACGGGTCGTCCCCGGTACGGGTGATCACGGCCACCCGGCGCCCGAGCCGGGCCGCCGCCACCGCGACGTTGGTCGCCGAGCCCCCCAGGAACTTGCCGAACGTCTCGACGCGCGCCAGCGGCACGCCCGTCTGGAGCGGGTAGATATCGACTCCGATCCGGCCCATCGTGATCAGGTCGTACGGCTGCGTCATGCTCGCCCTTCCGCTCCGGCCGGCAAACTCAACAACAGGTCTAACGGCGGCTCACGCAGCCTGTCAACATTTTGTCCTGACATACTGACGTCTTCCATGAGGACGCACGACGCGGGGGGTTTTGACGTGACGTCCTTATGTCAGGACGAAGCCTTGACAGGGTGTGGGGCGGCCGGAAAGCTACCCAGCGAGGCCGTCCGTCCCCGATACGCCCCGGCCCCGCCGGGAACCCCACGGTCCGGTCAGCGCCGACCGGCGAGAGGAGCGCGCGCCCATGGCCGCTGCCCACCAGCCCCTCCCCACCGCCCTGGACCGCATCCGCGTCGGCTCGGCGCCCGACTCCTGGGGCGTCTGGTTCCCCGACGACGCGCGCCAGGTGCCGTGGCGGCGCTTCCTGGACGAGGTGGCCGAGGCCGGGTACGCGTGGATCGAGCTGGGCCCGTACGGCTACCTGCCCACCGACCCGGCGCGGTTGACCGACGAGACCGCCCGGCGCGGCCTCACCGTCTCCGCCGGCACCGTCTTCACCGCCCTGCATCGCGGCCCGGCCGTCTGGGACGCCACCTGGCGGCATGTCGCCCAGGTGGCCGAGCTGACCCGCGCCATGGGCGCCCGCCACCTGGTCGTGATCCCGGCGTTCTGGCGCGACGACAAGACCGCCGAACTCATCGAGAGCCCCGAGCTGACCTCGGCCCAGTGGCGCGACCTGGCCACCGGCATGGAGCGCCTGGCCCACCAGGTGCGGGAGACGTACGGCCTGGAGATCGTCGTCCACCCGCACGCCGACACGCACATCGACGGCGAGGCCAACGTGGCCCGCTTCCTCGACGCCACCGACCCCGACCTGGTCCGCCTGTGTCTGGACACCGGGCACTACGCCTACTGCGGCGGCGACAGCGTGAAGCTGATCGAGACGTACGGCGACCGCATCGGCTATCTGCACCTCAAGCAGGTCGATCCGGCGATCCTGGCGACCGTGGTCGAGCAGGGGGTGCCGTTCGGACCCGCCGTCCAGCGCGGGGTGATGTGCGAGCCGCCCGCCGGGGTACCCGCCCTGGAGCCCGTGCTGACCGCGGCCCAGGGGCTCGGCATCGACCTGTTCGCGATCGTGGAACAGGACATGTACCCGTGCCCGCCCGACCAGCCCTTCCCCATCGCCCAACGCACCCGCCGCTACCTCCGCGGCTGCGGCGCCTGACCGGCCCCGCTCCCTCACCCGTCGCCCCCGCTTCCGCTTCCGCTTCCGCTTCCGCCACCTCCGCCGTACGCCCGCGCATCCGCGCCCCGCGTACGCGCCCGTGGGCCACGGCGCACGCGCCCGCAACCGCACCCGCCTTCGCACCGCACCACACCCGCACCACAGAGGAGCACCAGCACATGCCGCAGCAGCCACCGCTCGGGGTCGCCGTCATCGGCACCGGCCGCATGGGCGCCGACCACGTACGCCGCATCGACGAGGTCATCCACGGCGCCCGGGTCGCCGCGGTCGTGGACGTCGACGCGGAACGGGCCAAGGCCGTCGCGGGGCGCGTCGAGGGCTGCGCCGCGTACACCGAACCCGCGGCGGCCATGGCCTCCTCCGACGTGGACGCCCTCCTCATCGCCTCCCCGGGGCCGGCCCACGAGGCGGCGCTGCTCCAGGCGTTCGAGCACGACCTGCCCGTGCTGTGCGAGAAGCCGCTGACCCCGGACCCGGCGGCGGCCCTGCGGGTCCTGGAGGCCGAACAGCGCCTGGGCCACCGCCGCGTACAGGTCGGCTTCATGCGCCGCTACGACGCCGGGTTCATGCGCCTCAAGTCGGTCCTGGACGCGGGCGAGTTCGGCCGCCCGCTGATGCTGCACTGCCAGCACCGCAACGCCAGCACGCCGCCCGGCTTCACCAGCCAGATGATGATCAACGACTCGGTGGTGCACGAGATCGACACCACCCGCTGGCTGCTCGACCAGGAGATCACCGCCGTCACCGTGCTGCGGCCCGCCCCCTCCACCGCCGCCCCCACGCACCTGAGCGACCCGCAGCTCGTGCTCTTCGAGACCTCGGGCGGCGCGGTCGTGGACGTCGAGATCTTCGTCAACTGCGGCTTCGGCTACCAGGTGCGCTGCGAGGCGGTCTGCGAGTCCGGCAGCGCCCGCACCGGCGAGGAGGCCGGCCTGGTGACCCACTCGGCGGGGCGCTGGGGCGGAACGATCCCGCAGGACTTCGTGCCCCGCTTCGCCGAGGCGTACGACCGGCAGGTGCAGCGCTGGGTGGACGCCACCCGCCGCGGCACGGTCGAGGGCCCGAGCAGTTGGGACGGGTACGCCGCGGCGGCCGTCTGCGAGGCCGGCGTGACCGCCCAGGCCACCGGCCGGCGCACCACCACCGAACTCGTCGAGCGCCCGGCCCTGTACACCTGACGCCCCGTCGCCCGGCCACACGGCGGCTGGCCCCGACGCGACCGCCGCCGCCCACGGAGGGACGCTCACCCCATGCGCATCGGATTCCTTGGCGCCGGCCGCATCGGCGCCTTCCACGCCGCGACGCTGGCCACCCTGGACGGCGTCGGCGACCTGGTGATCGGCGACGCCGACGAGGCCAGGGCCCGCGCGCTCGCCGAGGCCGTGGGCGCGCGGGCGGCCAGCGTGGACGGGGTGTTCGCGGCGCGGCCGGACGCCGTGGTGATCGCCACCGCGACCGCGTCGCACGCCGAACTCGTCACCCGCGCGGCCCGCGCCGGGCTGCCCGCCTACTGCGAGAAGCCCGTCGCGACGGACCTGGCCGGCACCATCGCCGCCCTGCGCGCGGTGGAGGCCGCCGGCACCCTGCTCCAGGTGGGCTTCCAACGCCGGTTCGACGCCGGGTACCTGGCGGCGCGTGCGGCCGTGCGCGCGGGCGCGTTGGGGCGGCTGCACACCATCCGCGCCGTCACCTCGGACCCGACCCCGCCGCCGCCCGCGTTCCTGCCGCTGTCCGGCGGGCTGATCCGGGACTGCCTCGTGCACGACTTCGACGCCGTGCGCTGGCTGACCGGGCGCGAGGTGCGCGAGGTGTACGCCACCGGCTCGGCGGGCGGGGCCGACTTCTTCCGCGCCGCGGGCGACGTGGACACCGCCGCCGCCCTGCTCACCCTGGACGACGGCACGCTGGTCACGGCGACCGCGACGCGCTACAACGGCGCGGGGTACGACGTGCGCACCGAACTCGCGGGCGAGCGCGCCCAACTCGTGGTCGGGCTCGACGCCCGTACCCCCTTCGCCTCCGCCGAACCCGCCGGCCCGAGCGGCCCGGCCCGCCCGTGGGCCGGCTTCTGGGACCGGTTCGAGGCCGCCTACCGGGCGGAGCTGGCGACCTTCGTCCGGGCGGTACGGGGCGAGGTGGCCAACCCGTGCTCGGGCGAGGAGGCGCTCAACGCCCTCCTGGTGGCCGAGGCGTGTGAACTCTCACGCGCGGAGCACCGCCCCGTACGCCTCACCGAAATCAATGAGCGCGTCCGTGACGTTTCGTAGCGTCCGTCGCCTCTTGGTCACATTCGTCACGCTTACCCGGCCCTTCTGTCACAGACCATCAACAGGTGTTCGCGGACGGTCACTCAGTGTCGTTCACCGGGCGCAGCTCAAGTGATCAACGACAGTTACACCGCGACTCCCCCGACGGTTCCCCCGCCGTGGCCGCGGTGCTCTGGGAGGCGCGAGACATGACTGATCGCAGGCTCTGGTCGTACAAGGAAATCGCGGCACACATCGGCGTCCAGACAGACACCGTGCGCTCCTACCGCAAGCACGGGCTGCTGCCGGCGCCCGACGTCGTGGAGGGCGGCAAGCCCTACTGGCTCGCGGACACCATCCGGGCCTGGGTCCTGCGCCGGCCGGGCAACCGCTCGCGCCGCGACACCTGACGCCCGGCGCGCACCGCCGCCCGGGCCGGCCCCACGCCGAACGCCCACACCGAAGCCCATGCCCATCAAGGCCCCGCACCCGCCCCATGGAGTGCGGGGCCGTCGCGTGACGCGCGCCGGGAGGGGGCGGCCCGGGGGCGCTTCGCGGGTGGGGTCGGTGCGGCGGCGGGCGGAGTCGGGGGCCGAGACGGGGCCGGTGGCGGGACGAGGCGGGGGTGCACAGGGGGCGGCGTCGCGGGTCGAGGTGGGGCCGGCGACAGGCGCGGGCGGCGACACCGGGTGCCACTCTGAGGCGGTACGCGTTTCCGTGGCGAGCCCCCCTGTCGTCATACCCCCCTGGGGTATAACATGACGCTTGTGGGGGCGCCGGACGAGACTCCGGGGCTCCGACGCCAGCAGGCCACCTTCCCCAAAGGAGAACCCATGACCTCCGAGACGCCCACCGAATCGCGCCACTCCGCCGACGGCATCACCACCGTGTACACGGTCACGGGCATGACCTGCGGTCACTGCGAAGGCGCGGTCACCGAAGAGGTCTCGGCGCTGGACGGCGTCACGTCCGTCAAGGCCGAGGCCGCCAGCGGCCAAGTGACCGTCGTCTCGACGGCCGCCCTCGACGACGAGGCCGTCCGCGCCGCCATCGACGAGGCGGGCTACGAGCTGACCGGCCGGGCCGCCTGACCGCCGCCCCGCCCACCGGCACCTCCCGAGGCCGGGTCGCACGGAGCCGCCCAGCGGCGTTCCGTACGGCCCGGCCTCCGCACGCTCCGGCCCGGGCGGGTTTCCGACGTGGCGGGTTCCCGACGTCACGACCGTCGCCCCGACGGGTGGTCGCGGGAGCGCTTCACACATGCGGACCGCCGCCGGATCGTGACGCGACGCCGACCTCGGGACCGGTTGCGGCGAGGCGCCCGCTCGAACGTCTTCACGAAATCCCCATAGGGTGCACAACACCCATACGTGAGCGCCCGGAAATTCAAATGGAGATCCTTGCCCAACTACGCCCCCATATGGCAAGAGACGCAGATCACACGAGAAGCGGGGTAACCATTCGCGGGGGTCGCGAGTCTAACTGGGTGGTGCTGGGACGTCTTGGGGGACGTTTCCAGACTGCGCGTGGCCGGGGCGACGTACCGGGGAGCTTTGAGCGGCCCTCCCGCATGTACGCGTCCCGGCAGATCGCGGGCGCCTGGCCCTCGTGGCCAGCAAGGCTCCCGGCCGGATCCCGTGGGGGGAATCCGAACCGGGGAACAGAAAGCGCCCCGCTCCGACCCGTGGGGGGATCGGTAGCGGGGCGCTTTCGCATGCCCGGCCCGCCCTGATCCCGGCCCGCCGCGCCGCCCGTAGCCCCAGCCACACCACCCGCGCGCGGGCAGGTCAGAGCGCGGGCCAGCACCCCGATACGTCTCACACCGCGCCCCCGCAGGCCGGTTTCCGTTTCTTCACGCGCGCCCCGTCGACACCGCCCCGACACCCGGCGCCGCACCACGCTCACGCCACGCGACCTCACCCGCCAAGACCGAGTCCGTGATAGAAACTTGGACGATCGTCTCACTTTCTCTGTCAGGAGTAGCGATGGCCAATCCCTACGGCGCGCTCTTCGCCGCGCCGGGCGCACGGGCCTTCACGGCCGCCGGTTTCGTCTCCCGGATGCCGCTGTCGATGACCGGCATCGGCCTCATCACGATGCTGTCCGAGCTGCGCGGTCAGTACGGCGTCGCCGGTGCCGTCGCCGCCACGTTCACGCTGGCCATGGCGCTCATCGGCCCCCAGGTCTCCCGGCTGGTGGACCGGTACGGCCAGGGCCGGGTGCTGCTGCCCGTCACCGGCGTGAGCGTGGTCGCGCTCGGACTGCTCCTGCTCTGCGCGCACTACGACGCGCCCGTGTGGACGCTGTTCGTGCTCGCCGCGCTCGCGGGCTCCATGCCGAGCATGGCCGCGATGGTCCGGGCCCGCTGGACCGAGCTGTACCGCGACTCCCCCAGGCTGCACACCGCCTACGCGCTGGAGGCGGTGGTCGAGGACGTCACGTTCATCGCCGGCCCGGCGCTCTCGGTGCTGCTGTGCACGACGTTGTTCCCCGAGGCCGGGCCGCTGGTCGCCGGCGGACTGCTGGCCGTCGGCGTCGCGCTGTTCGTCATGCAGCGCGACACGGAGCCGCCGGCGCGGGGAACGGCCCAGACCGTGGAGCGGTCGGCGCTGCGCGACGGGTCGCTGCGGGTCCTGGTGCTCGCGCTGGTCGCCGGTGGCGCGATCGTGGGCACGGTGGACGTGGTGAGCGTGGCGTTCGCCGACGAGCAGGGGCAGCCCGGCGCGACGGGGCTGGTGCTGGCCGTGTACGCCGTCGGGTCCTGCGCCGCCGGCCTCGCCTTCGGGGCCATGACCCCGCGTATGCCGCTGCCGCGCCTGCTGGTCCTCGGCATCCTCGGGACGGCCGCCACCACGTTGCCGTTCCTGCTGGTGAACAGCGTCGTCGGGCTGACGGTCGCGGTCTTCTTCGCGGGCGTCTTCTTCTCGCCCACCATGATCACGATCATGAACCTGATCGAGCGCATCGTGCCCGCGCACCGGCTGACGGAGGGCATGACCTGGGCCTCGACGGGGCTCGCCATCGGCGTCGCGCTGGGCTCCTCGCTCTCCGGCGCGATGGTCGACGCGTTCGGCCCGCGCGGCGGCTTCGCCGTGGCCATCACGGCGGGCGCCCTCTGCGTCGCCGTCGCGGCGCTGGGCTACCGCCCGCTGGTGGCCGCCGTCTCCGCCAGGCCGGTCCCGCCGCCGCCCGGCGGCGACTTCGCGCCGAAGGCCGGCCAGGACGCCGCGCCGGGAGGCGATGGGGGTACGGTCACGGTGGCTGCCGCCACGGACCGTACCGACGGGGAACCGGGGAGCGCCCCGCGCGGCGCGGACTTCTCGGACGGGGTGTCCGCCGCGCACCACGGCCCCGGCCTCCCTGGTCAGGGCGTGGAGGTCGCGGGCCGCGCGGATGCGGGCCGGGCCGGGGGCGCGGACGCCGTACTCACCGCCTCCGGCGCGTCGGACCCGGCGTCGCCCGACGGCCCCGCCGCGCACGCGGCACGGGAGGCGGACGAGCGGCAGCAGTGCTACGTCGACTGCGGCTGAACGCACCGCGTTCCGGCCGCCCGGGCCACGGGAGCTTGCCCTGAACGAGCGTGAAGCCGCGCACCAGTCCGGCGACGGCGACGCCACCGCCGACGCCCACCGGTCGCCCGACCCTGCGGTGGCGGGCCAACCCCCTGCCGCCGCGGGCCCGGGCCGCGTTCCCGGCCCGGGCGACCCCGCCGGATCGGGCAGCGCCGCCGGAGCGAGCAACGCGGCCGGATCGGGCGGCATCCCGAGCCCCGGCGGCCCGGCGACCGCGGATGACGCGGGCCCCGGCGACCCCGTGACCAGGTATGACGCGGGCGCCGGAGAGGGCCCGGGTCCCCAAGAAAGCGCGGCCCCTGGAGAGGGTGCGCGGCGGAAGGCGGCTGCGGGGCGGGCCCGGTCCGGGCGGGCCGAGGGGGGCGTGCCCGCGACGGACGGGCGGCGCGTCAAGGGCGAGCGGCGGCGGCAGACGCTGATCGAGGCGGCGCTGCGGGTGGTCGAGCGGGACGGGGCCTCGGGCGTCAGCCACCGGGCGGTGGCCCGCGAGGCCGAGCTGCCCAACGCGTCGGCCACCTACTACTTCCGCAGCATCGACGACCTGCTGTGCGCGGCGCTGACCAGCGTGATGCACGAGGACGCCGCCCGCATGCGCCGACTGGCCCTCGCGACGGACGGCGGCCTTGACAGCCGCCGCATGCTGGCCCAGCTCATGGCCGACGTGGCGGCCGAACCCGGTCGGCTCCTGGCCGAGTACGAGCTCTACCTCCAGGCCGCCCGGCGCCCCGAGCTACGCGAGGTCACCCAGGTGTGGCTGGACGCGGCGGCGGACTTCGCCCGCAAGTACACCGACGATCCGGTGCGGGTACGCATCGTCGTCGGCGCCATCGACGGCCTCCTGCTTCAGGCGCTGCTCACCGACGACCCGCCGGGCGTGACGGAGTTCGACGAGATGCTGCGCGCGCTGCTGCCCTGCTCGGACGAGTGAGACGAGTAGGCCGAGCCCCGCTCGGGCGGGCGGGGCTTTGCCCTGCTCCGACGGGTGGGGCGGGTGGGACGGGCCGACCCGCTCGCCCGCGCCGCGCGGGGCGGGCGCGGGCCGGGCAGCGGCACGCCGGGCAGGGCTGGCGCGGGCCGGGCAGCGGCACGCCGGGCAGGCCCCTTCGCGGCCTGCCCGGCGTGGCGGGGCGTCGGGGCGGGCGGGGTGCGCGTCCGCACGCGGCGGGCGGATGGCGCCCCGCCGCCCCACTGCCTCCGGTTAGCGCTGCTCCACGGGGACGAAGTCGCGCTCGACGACGCCCGTGTAGATCTGGCGGGGGCGGCCGATGCGGGAGCCGGGCTCCTTGATCATCTCGTGCCACTGGGCGATCCAGCCGGGGAGCCGGCCGAGCGCGAACAGCACGGTGAACATCTCGGTCGGGAAGCCCATCGCCCGGTAGATGAGGCCGGTGTAGAAGTCGACGTTCGGGTAGAGCTTGCGCTCCACGAAGTAGTCGTCGGCCAACGCGTGCTCTTCGAGCTTGAGCGCGATGTCGAGCAGCTCGTCGGACTTGCCGAGGGCGGAGAGGACGTCGTGCGCCGCCGACTTGATGATCTTCGCCCGGGGGTCGAAGTTCTTGTAGACGCGGTGCCCGAAGCCCATGAGCTTCACGCCGTCTTCCTTGTCCTTCACCTTGCGGATGAAGGTGTCCACGTCGCCGCCGGAGTTCTTGATGCTCTCCAGCATCTCGAGGACCGACTGGTTGGCGCCGCCGTGCAGCGGGCCCCACAGCGCGCTGATGCCCGCCGAGATCGACGCGAACATGTTCGCCTGCGAGGAGCCGACCAGCCGGACCGTAGAGGTCGAACAGTTCTGCTCGTGGTCCGCGTGCAGGATCAGCAGCTTGTCCAGGGCGCTGACCACGACGGGGTCCAGGTCGTACTCGGCGGCCGGCACCGAGAACGTCATGCGGAGGAAGTTCTCGACGTAACCCAGGTCGTTACGGGGGTAGACGACCGGGTGACCGACGGACTTCTTGTACGCGTACGCGGCGATCGTCGGCAGCTTGGCCAGCAGCCGGATCGTCGACAGGTGGCGCTGCTTCTCGTCGAACGGGTTGTGGCTGTCCTGGTAGAACGTGGACAGCGCGCTGACCACGGACGACAGCATCGCCATCGGGTGGGCGTCGCGGGGGAAGCCGTCGTAGAACCGCTTCACGTCCTCGTGGAGCAGCGTGTGCTGGGTGATCTCGTTACGGAAGGTAGCCAGCTCGTCAACGGTCGGCAGCTCCCCGTTGATCAGCAGGAACGCCGTCTCCAGGAAGGTGCTCCGCTCCGCGAGCTGCTCGATCGGATAACCGCGGTAGCGCAGGATGCCCCGCTCACCGTCGAGGTAGGTGATCGCGGACTTGTACGCGGCGGTATTGCCGTATCCCGAGTCCAGGGTCACCAGACCGGTCTGGGCGCGGAGCTTGCTGATATCGAAGCCGCTGTCGCCGACGGTGCTCTCGATCACCGGGTAGCTGTATTCGCCGTCCCCGTGCCGCAGTACTACAGAGTTGTCGCTCACGTCATCCCTCACCGACGTTGTGCCTCTTCTTCGAGGTGCCCTGACTAGCTCTACCTTCCCCCATTTGGACGATGAACGTGCACTCGGGGTCGGCCATCGGGCCTAATTGCGGCACTCAGTGCCGCCATCGTGTCCATCCTGCCCCCTTACTGCCGATTCCGGAAACCCGGCGGAAGCGGAACGCGGGGCTTCGCCGCCGAGCCGATGGTCGAGCGCGGTGCAGCGGCGCCCCGCGGAAACCGTGCGGACGGCCTGCCCCAACGCCTTGCGCGAGCCGACCAGCACGACGAGCCGCTTCGCTCGCGTCACCGCCGTATAGAGCAGGTTGCGCTGGAGCATCATCCACGCTCCGGTCGTCACCGGGATCACCACCGCCGGGTACTCGCTGCCCTGCGAGCGGTGGATGGTCACGGCATAGGCGTGCGCCAACTCGTCCAGCTCGTCGAAGTCGTACCCCACCTCCTCGTCCTCGTCCGTGCGCACCGTCAGCCGCTGCTCCTCGTTGTCGAGCGCGGTGACCACGCCCACGGTGCCGTTGAAGACGCCGTTCGCCCCCTTCTCGTAGTTGTTTCTGATTTGGGTGACCTTGTCCCCGACGCGGAAGGTCCGGCCGCCGAAGCGGCGCTCGGGCAGGTCCGGGTGGGCGGGCGTGACGGCCTGCTGGAGCAGCCCGTTGAGCGCGCCCGCGCCGGCGGGGCCGCGGTGCATCGGCGCGAGCACCTGCACGTCGCGGCGCGGATCGAGGCCGAACTTCGCCGGAATGCGGCGGGCCGCCACGTCGACCGTGAGCCGCCCCGCCTCCTCCGTGTCGTCCTCCACGAAGAGGAAGAAGTCCGGCAGGCCCTCGGTGATCGGCGGCACCCCGGAGTTGATCCGGTGCGCGTTGGTGACCACGCCGGACTGCTGGGCCTGCCGGAAGATCCGGGTCAGCCGCACGGACGGGACCGGGCTGCCCGGCGCGAGCAGGTCGCGCAGCACCTCGCCGGCGCCCACGGAGGGGAGTTGGTCGACGTCGCCGACGAGCAGCAGGTGCGCGCCCGGCGGCACGGCCTTCACCAGCTTGTTGGCCAGCAACAGGTCCAGCATCGACGCCTCGTCCACCACGACCAGGTCGGCGTCCAGCGGCCGGTCCCGGTCGTACGCCGCGTCGCCACCCGGCTTGAGTTCGAGGAGGCGGTGCACCGTGGACGCCTCGGCGCCGGTCAGCTCGGCGAGCCGCTTGGCGGCCCGGCCCGTGGGCGCCGCCAGCACCACCTTGGCCTGCTTCGCGCGGGCCAGCTCCACCACGGAACGCACCGTGAACGACTTGCCGCAGCCGGGGCCGCCCGTGAGCACCGCCACCTTCTCGGTCAGCGCGAGCTTGACCGCCTCCCGCTGCTCGGGGGCGAGGTCCGCGCCGGTGCGCCGGCCGAGCCAGGCCAGCGCCTTGTCCCAGTCGACGTCCCGGAAGCCGGGCATCCGGTCCTCGTCGCCGCGCAACAGCCGGCGCAGCGAGCCGGCGAGCGACAGCTCCGCGCGGTGGAAGGGGACCAGGTACACGGCCGTGACCGGTTCGCCGTCGGCGGGCCCGGGCACCGCCTCCCGGACCACCCCCTCCGGATCCTCGGCCAACTCCCCCAGGCACTCGATCACCAGGCCCGTGTCCACCTGGAGCAACTTGACGGCGTCCGCGATCAGTTGCTCCTCGGGCAGGTAGCAGTGCCCGTTGTCGGTGGACTGGGACAGCGCGTACTGCAGGCCCGCCTTGACGCGGTCCGGGCTGTCGTGCGGGATGCCGACGGCCTGGGCGATGCGGTCGGCGGTCAGGAAGCCGATGCCCCAGACGTCGGCCGCGAGGCGGTACGGCTGGTTGCGCACGACGGAGATGGAGGCGTCGCCGTACTTCTTGTAGATACGCACCGCGATGGAGGTGGAGACGCCGACGCCCTGGAGGAAGACCATGACCTCCTTGATGGCCTTCTGCTCCTCCCAGGCCGCGCCGATCATCCTGGTGCGCTTGGGGCCGAGGCCGGGCACCTCGATCAGCCGCTCCGGGTGCTGCTCGATGACGTCCAGCGTCTCCACGCCGAAGTGCTCGGTGATCCGGTCGGCGATGCGCGGCCCGATGCCCTTGATGAGCCCGGAGCCCAGATAGCGGCGGATGCCCTGGACGGTGGCGGGCAGCACCGTCGTGTAGTTCTCCACGGTGAACTGCTTGCCGTACTGCGGGTGGGAGCCCCAGCGGCCTTCCATGCGCAGCGACTCGCCCGGCTGGGCGCCGAGCAGCGAGCCCACCACCGTCAGCAGGTCACCGGAGCCGCGCCCCGTGTCGACCCGCGCGACCGTGTAGCCGTTCTCTTCATTGGCGTAGGTGATCCGCTCCAGGACCCCTTCGACCACCGCGAGCTTGAACATGAGGCGACCGTACCGCCGCCGTCCGACACCCGTGCGAGCCTGTGGATAACTCCGAACGGGCCGCCCCCACAAGGGCCGTGCGCCCGCCTCCCACCCCCGAGGTCCCCCCTGCGACGGCCGCCGCGCGCGGGGCCCGTACGCCACGAGGGGCCCGGTCCACGGACCGGGCCCCTCAGGCTTCCCCCTCCACTGGCTCCGCTCGAAATCCCCCCAGATTCCCCTCCGCGGAAGCCCGATGACACATACGACCCGTTGCGGGCGGGAAGGGTTGCACGATTTCCCGCTGTTATTCATCCGTGACGAGTGGTGCGTGGTCGGGGGCTCGCGGCGCACCCGGCCGACCCGGTTCCCGCCCGTGGGCCTGGCCCGGCTACCCTGCGGTGCCCCGGGGTACGCGGGCCCCGACGTGCTGCCGCGGCGGCGTCGGCGGACTCCCGGTTCGCCGCCGCGAGGGCGCGGTGCCGTCGGCGACGGGCGGTTTGCGCCGGGGCATAACACCAACGGCCCACGACAGCCACCGCGGCGCCACGGACGGCGGCGGCGCGAGCGGCGCCGTACGAACGGGCCACGGGCTGGGGCGCGGTGACCACCTCGGCGACGGCGGCAGCGGAAGAGAACAAACGAACAACAGCGGCGACGGACAGCGGCGCCAACGGACAGACGCCAGCTAACGGCGGCGGCAGTGCTCGCGAGGGCGAAGGACGGCGGATGGAGCGGAAGCGATGACGGTGACCCTGGCCGACGTAGCGGCGCGCGCCGGGGTGTCGCCGGCCACCGTCTCCCGGGTGCTCAGCGGGAACTACCCGGTCGCGGAGGCGACCCGGGCCCGGGTGCTGCGGGCCGTCGACGACCTGGACTACGTGGTCAACGGGCCGGCCAGCGCGCTGGCGGCGGCCAACTCGGATCTCGTCGGCATCCTCGTCAACGACATCGCCGACCCCTTCTTCGGGATCATGGCGGGGGCCATCCAGTCCGAGATGGGCCCCGCCGTCCCTCCCGCCGCCGACGCGTGGGGGCCGGGCCAGGCGCCCGGCGGGCCGCAGGGCAGGGTCGCGACCGGACCCGCCGGCCCGGCGCCGGCGGCCGAGAAGCTGGCCGTCGTGTGCAACACCAACGGCTCCCCCGAGCGCGAACTCACCTACCTCACACTGCTCCAGCGCCAGCGCGCCGCGGCCGTCGTCCTCACCGGCAGCGCGGCCGACGGCCCCGAGCACACCGAGCGGCTGGCGGCCAAGGTGGCCAGGCTGGTCGCCGCCGGCACCCGGGTGGTGCTGTGCGGGCGGCCCCCGGTGGCGGGCGCGCTCGCGCTCACCTTCGACAACCGGGGCGGCGCCAGGCGGCTGACCGAGCACCTGCTCACCCTCGGCCACCGCCGCGTCGGCTACATCGCGGGCCCCGCCGAACGCACCACCACCCGCCACCGGCTTGAGGGACACCTCGCCGCGCTGGCCGCGCACGGCCTCCCGGCCCAGGCGCCGGGGACCCAGCCGGGCGGGGACCCGGCGGCGGCGGCCGAACCGCCGCCGCTGGTCGTGCACGGGGCGTACGACCGGGCCAGCGGTTACGACGCGGCCTGCGAGCTCCTGCGCCGCGAGCCCGGCATCACCGCGCTGGTCGCGGCCAACGACACGGTCGCGCTCGGCGCCTGCGCCGCGCTGCGCGACATGGGGCTCAGCATCCCCCGGGACGTGTCGGTCACCGGCTTCGACGACCTGCCGTTCAGCGCGGACGCGGCCCCGGCGCTCAGTACCGTACGGCTGCCCCTGTACGAGGCGGGCGCGCGGGCGGGGCGGCTGGCGCTCGGGCGGGAGGCCCCGCCGCCGGGCGGGGTGGCCATGATCCGCGCCGAGCTGATGATCCGCGACTCGACCGCGCCACCCCCCGCCCCCGGCCGCTGAACCGCGCCCGACCAGGGCGGCCCTCGGGCGGGGGCGCCTTGGACGGGCAGCGCTGGGCGGCGCTGGGCAGCGCTCGCCCAGGTGGCCACGGTCGAGGACGCCTGTCGGGCAGGAGGGGGCCTCCGCGTCGGAGGGACTGACGCCGCTCGGGCACGAAGGACACCCGAAGGACACCCGAAGGACCCCGCTCCCGAGAGGGCATCTCGCTCGGGAATACGGGAAGCCGGAAAAGGGGCCGACCGGCCCCCGTGGCGGGTTTGACCTGGTCGCGTTCGCTGCCTAGCGTCGCCGTGCCCGCCCGTGCGCACCGACCGCTCAGGAGCCCGCGTGAAGCTCGCCTTTTCCACCCTCGGCGTGCCCGGCCTGCCGATCCCCGACGTCGTACAACTCGCCGTGGACCACGGATACCAGGGCGTCGAACTGCGGGCCCACCCCGAGGAACCGGTCCACGTCGGCATCGGCGCGGCCGAACGGGCCGACGTCGCGGCGCGGTTCCGCGCCGCCGGGCTGACCGTGCTCGCCGTCGCCGGCTACGTGCGGGTCGCCGAGGCCGGCGACGACGGCCCGGTCCTCGACGCGCTGCGCCAACACCTCGCGCTCGCCCGCGACCTCGGCGCCCCGTACGTGCGCGTCTTCCCCGGCGGCGGCGACCAGGACCCCGCCGAGGCCGACGCGACGGCCGCCCGCCGGCTGGCCGCCGTCGCGCCGTACGCGCACGACCTCGGCGTACGGCTGCTGCTTGAGACCCACGACTCGCACCGCACGGCGGCCGACGCCTGCCGGGTGCTCGGCCTGGTCGGGCACCTGAGCGTGGGGGCCGTCTGGGACGTGCTGCACACCTGGCTCGGCGGCGAGGACCCGGTGGCCTCACACGCCGCGCTCGCCCCGCACCTGGGCTACGTGCAGGTCAAGGACGTGGCCTCGGCCGAGGACACGTCCCCGCTGCCGCTCGGCCGGGGCACTCTGCCGCTGGCCGCGATCCTGACCGCGCTCGTACGGGCCAACTTCGCCGACGCCGCGCAGGACGCGCCGGCCGAGGGCTGGGTGAGCTGGGAGTACGAGAAGCGCTGGCACCCGGAGGCGCCCGGTTTGCCCACGCTGCTCGACGCGGGCCGGGACCACCTGCGCGGGCTGCTGGCCGCCGCCGCTGGCACGGGGTCCGTCACGCGGGAGAGCCAGCGGCGGAAGCCGGGCCAGCACCCGTAGCCGGGGCCACGGCCGGAGCGACCGGGCCAGGTGCCGCGACCGGATTCGGGTCCGGTTCCAGGGCGGGTTTCGGGGCCGGGTCCGGGCCTGAGTCCGGGCCCGGCGGCGGGGTGGTGGGGCGCCCGCCGCCGACGCCCGCGAACGAGGTCAGCGCGACGCCGCCGACCAGGAGCGCGGCGGCCACCCAGCGCAGCGGACTGATCCCCTCGCCCAGCAGCAGCGCCGCGGACGACATGCCGAAGACCGGCACCAGGAGCGAGAACGGCGCGACCGCCGACGCGTCGTAGGTGCGCAGCAGGAAGCCCCAGGCGCCGAAGCCGAAGAGCGTGGTGCCCCAGGCCACGAACGCGATGGCGCCCAGACCGCTCCAGTCGAGGCCCCGCAGCGCCTCCACATCCCGCTGCGGGCCCTCGAAGACCAGCGACAGGGCCAGCAGCGGCAGCACCGGGACGACGCTCACCCAGACCATGAACCGCAGCCCGTCGGGCGGTGCGGCCTTGCGGGTCAGTACGTTGGACACGCCCCAGAACGCGGCGGCGGCCACCACCAGCGCGAAGCCGAGCACCGGCCCCGACGTCCCCTCGTCCACGGCCGCGACCACGATGCCGCCCAGCGCGACGCCCATCCCGAGCAGCCGCACCGGCCCGGGCCGCTCGCCGAGCGCGAACGCGGCGAACAGGGCCGTGAACACCGCCTGCACCTGGAGCACCAGCGACGAGAGGCCGGCCGGCGCGCCCTGGTTCATGCCGACGAACAGCAGGCCGAACTTGGCCAGGCCGAGCGCCAGCCCCACGCCGATCACCCAGCGCCAGGGCACCTGGGGCCGGCCCAAGAAGAACACGGCGGGCAGCGCGGCGGCCGTGAACCGCAGCGCGCAGAACAACAGCGGCGGGAAGTGGTCGAGGCCGACCTCGATGACGACGAAGTTGACGCCCCAGGCGGCGGTGATCAGCACGGCCAGGGCGAGGTGAGCGGGTCGCATGGGTTCGAGCATCGACGCAGTGAACCTTGTAGCACCAGCGCGAGTATCTGCATGATTGGTTGAAGCAGTGCTACAAGCAGCAGCCGCCACGGCCGCGGGCGAGCCGCGCCGTGGCGCGCGGCTCGCCGTCGTCGCGGCGCCGATCCCCTGGGGGAACCATGTTGGACCTGGCCCGGTTGCGGGCCCTGCACGCGGTGGCCGTGCACGGGTCGGTCAGCGCGGCGGCCGTCGCCCTCGGCTACACCCCGTCGGCGGTGTCGCAGCAGATAGCGAAGCTGGAGCGGGAGACGCGGACCACGCTGCTCGAACGGCGGGGCCGCGGCATCGCCCTGACCGACGCGGCCCAGCAGTTGGCGGACACGGCGCAGCGGTTGCTGGCCATCGTGGAGCGCGCGGAGACCACGTTGGAGGAGCGGCGCGGGCAGCCGTCGGGGCGCCTGGTGGTGGGCGCGTTCGCCTCGGCCGCGCGCGGCCTGCTGCCCTCCGTGCTCGCCGAACTCACCGCGCGGCACCCGGGGTTGGACGCCCGGCTGACCGAGGTGGACCCGCACCTGTCGCCCGACCTGGTGGCCCGCGGGGTGATCGACCTGGCCGTCACGCACGACTGGGACATCTCGCCGCTGCCGGCCCCCGAGGGCGTGCAGCGGGTCGTGATCGGCGACGACCCGTCGGACATCCTGGTGCCCCGCGACCACCCGCTCGCCGGCCGCCGCGTGCTGGGCCGCGCGGACCTGACCGACCAGCGGTGGATCTGCCAGCCGCCGGGCACCGTGTGCCACGACTGGCTGGTGCGCACGCTGCGCGCCTCCGGCCACGAGCCGGACCTCGCGTACCAGGTCGCCGAGTACCACACGCAACTGGCGCTGGTCTCCGCCGGCCTCGGCATCGCGCTGGTCCCCCGGCTCGGCCGCGGCCCGGTGCCGGACGGCGTGTCCGTCGTACCGCTCGAACCGACGCCGCTGCGCCGCCTGTACGCGCTGTGGCGCCCCGGCGCCGCCCGCCGCCCGTCCATCACCGAGGCGGTGCGCCTCCTCCAGGAGCACTGGCCGCGTCGCGACGCCGCCTGAACCACGCGAGGGGGCGCCCGGGATCTACCGGGCGCCCCCTCGGTCACGCCAGCGCCCACAACGGCGACGGCGGACGTCCGCCCACCGGCCTGGCGCTACGGGACTACGGCACTACGGCACTACGGCACTACGGGCGCAGCAGGGACTCGCGGGAGACGTCCCGGCGGTCGAGCTGCTTGTCGAAGGGGGCCAGCGGCTTCGCCGTCTGGTCGCCGGACTTCACGGCCGCCGGCTGGACGCCCGCCCAGTCCAGGACGCGCGCGGTGGCCTTCGCCTTCTGCTCGGCGGGCAGCGCGGCGATGTTGGCGCCGTGGTTGGCGCCCGGCGCCGTGTAGACGTAGGAGTCGTTGCGCTTGCCCACGCGGAACGGCTCGGCGCCCCACGGGTCGTTCTGGCCGTTGACGAACAGCATCTGCTCACCGTCGTGGCGCACCCAGGAGTCCACGTCCCGCATCGTGCGGGAGTCGAACGTCATCGGGATCTCGGCCGGCACGGCGTGCCGCGGCGCGTCGATGCCCGGGTACCGCAGCAGGTCCTTCAGCTGGCCGTACCGCACCGTCGGCCAGCCCAGTTGGGTGCCCGCCTGGTAGTAGTACGGCGTGTAGCCCTGCAGGCCCTGGTCGGTGGTGGAGTCGAAGCCGGAGATCTTGTCGACGTAGTTGTACAGCACGTCGTCGGAGGCGGTCGGCGCCGGCACGTCCGCGCAGTCCTTCTCCAGGCTGTACTGCCAGAACGCCCAGGCCAGGCTGATCACGGCGTTCTCGTACGCCTTGTCGGCGCTGCCCATCACCTTGAACGTGCGGCCCTGCTCGTCCGCCCACTTCTCGTAGCGGGCCACGAGCCGGTCGCGGCGCTCCAGCGCCTCGCGCTGCACGGCCGTCAGGCTGGCGCGGCACTCGCGGTTGCCCACCCGCGCGAAGAACCGGTCGTACGCCGAGTCCTCCTTGTTGACCACGTCGTTGGGGGCCACGTACGCGACGGTGCCGTCCATGTCGTTGGGGAAGAAGCGGCGGAAGTAGGTGGCCGTCATGCCGCCCTTGCTGCCGCCGGTGGCCAGCCACTTCTTGCCGTAGATCGGCTTGAGGGCCTTGTAGAGGCGGTGCTGGTCGCTGGCGGCCTGCCAGATGTCGAGCTTCTTCCAGTCGGCCGGCTGCGGGCGCGAGGGGGTGAAGAAGCGATACTCCATGGAGAGCTGGTTGCCGTCGATGATCTGCGTCGGCTCGCTACGGCGCGGCGTCGTGCTCACGTTGTAGCCGGAGGTGAAGAAGACCGAGGGGCGGTCGACGGACTTGTGCAGCAGCGTGATCCGCTGCTTGAACGTCCCCTTCGACGGGCGCCGGTGGTCGATCGGCTGCTCGTAGTTGAGAACGAAGAAGCGGTACCCGTCGTACGGCTTCTCCTCTATGAAGCTCATCCCCGGTATGCGGAGGATGCGGTCCTTTATGTCCTCCGACTGCGCGGCCGTGGTGCTCCGTTCGTCCGGCTGCGCGGCGGTGGCCGTCCCTGCCGAAACGCTGCCCACGCCCACGGTGCCGATGAGCACCGCCAGCGCGAGCAGCGATCTGAGCGACTTGTGCATGCTGATCTCCCAGGAGTTCGCAGTGGTCGCCGTGAACCTACAAGCGGTCGGGCCCGGGGGCTAGCCCCAGCTCATGCCATCGACGGGGGCTCCTTCGCGCCCGCCCGGCACCCGATGCGCCACGCCGCCCCCTCCCCTCCGCGCATGAGATGACTCATGCTGGTCGGCATGGACCGAGAGGAAAGCCAGGGGCCGGGCGGCCCCGAGCCGAGCGAACGGGCCGAACGACTGCGGCGGTACCTGAGCGAGCTGGAGCAGCGCGTCGACCCGCGCTCCCTCGAACTGCTGATGCGGCTGCTCCGCGAGCTGAGTGTCTCACCGGCCGTGCGCGGCGGCACGTACGAACTCGGCATGGGGCCCGAGGAGCGGGAGCTGTTCACGCCCGCCCTGCAGGCCGAACTGCTCGTGCTGTTCGGCCTGCTCACCTCGCACGACGAGCGGGTCGTGGTCGACCTGGGGGACAGCCCGCACGCGAAGGGCATGAAGGTGCTCGTCCCCCGCGAACGGGCCGACGACCCGGACTTCCTGCGCCGGCACAAGCAGCGGGTGGCCGCCGAGGCCGCCGAGCGGGAGGCGGACCGCCGCGAGGTGGAGGCCATCGCGCGGGCCAGCGGCATGGAGCCGTAGCCGGCCGTGTCCGCCAGTGGAGTGACGCGCCGCCCCGGTCGGCCGAACCCGGGGCGGCGGCTCAGCCCAGCACGCCGGCTGTGGCCATGTCGCTGCCCGTGAAGGCGTGCCACAGCCGGGCGTAGCGACCGCCCAGGGCCAGCAACTCCTCGTGGGTGCCGTCCTCGACCACCCGGCCGTCGTGCAGCACGACCACCCGGTCGGCGCGCGCGGCCGTCGTCAGCCGGTGGGCCACCACCAGCGTGGTGCGCTGCCCGACGAGCCGGTCGGTGGCCTGGTTGACCAGCGCCTCGGTGGCCAGGTCGAGCGCGGCCGTCGCCTCGTCCAGGAGCAGCACGTCGGGGTCGACGAGTTCGGCCCGGGCCAGCGCGATCAACTGGCGCTGCCCCGCGGAGAGGTTGCGTCCGCGCTCGGTGACCTCGTGCAGGTAGCCACCGTCGAGGAGGGCGATCATGTCGTGCGCGCCGACCGCCCGGGCCGCGGCCTCCACCTCGGCGTCGGACGCGGTGGGGCGGCCGTAGGCGATGGCGTCGCGCACCGTTCCGGGGAAGAGGTACGACTCCTGCGGCACCACGCCGAGTCGGTGCCGGTACCCGGCCAGGTCCAGTTGGCGCAGGTCCACGCCGTCCACGGTCACCCGGCCCGCCGACGGGTCGTAGAACCGGGCCACGAGCTTGACCAGGGTGGACTTGCCCGCGCCGGTCTCGCCGACGAAGGCGACGGTCTGGCCGGCCGGGATGCGCAGGTTGACGCCGGACAGCGCCTCCTCGGGCTGGTCGGCCGGGCCGTAGTGGAAGGACACGTCCTCGAACGCGATGTCGCCGCGCAGCTCCCGCACCTCGCGCGGCGCCTGGGCGAGCGGCGTCGTCGTGGGCTCGCGCAGCAACTCCTGGACGCGTCGCAGCGAGACGGTGGCCTGCTGGTAGCCGTCGAACACCTGGGAGAGCTGTTGCACGGGGGCGAAGAACAGGTCGATGTAGAGCAGGTACGCCACGAGCGCGCCCGCCGTGAGCGTGCCGTCGCTGACCCGGCCGGCGCCGACGATCAGCACCAGCGCGGCGGCCACCGACGACAGGAGCTGGACGAACGGGAAGTAGATCGAGATCAGCCACTGGCCGCGCACCCGGGCCCGCCGGTACGCGTCGCTGCGCTCGGCGAACCGCTGGCGCCCGCTCTCCTCGCGCCGGAACGCCTGCACGATGCGCAGCCCGGCGACGTTCTCCTGGAGGTCCGCGTTGACGGCGCTGACCCGGTCGCGGGCCAGTTCGTACGCCTTGACGCTCTGCCGGCGGAAGAAGACGGTGCCGATGACCAGCACCGGCAGCGTCGCGAAGACCACCAGGGCCAGTTCCAGGTCGATGACCAGCAGCGCGACCAGGATGCCGAAGAAGGTGAGCAGGCTGACCAGCGCGGTGACCAGGCCGGTCTGCAGGAACGTGGAGAGCGCGTCGACGTCGGTGGTCATCCGGGTCATGACCTTGCCGCTCAACTCGCGCTCGTAGTAGTCGAGGCCGAGCCGCTGGAGCTGCGCGAAGATCTTGACGCGGAGCGAGTACAGCACGCGCTCACCGGTGCGGCCGGTCATCCGCGTCTCGCCGACCTGCGCCGCCCACTGCACGAGCACCACCAACAGCGCGAGCCCGGAGGCGGCCCACACCGCGTTCAGCGCCATCTCCTGGACGCCCTCGTCGATGCCGTGCCGGATCAGCACCGGCAGCAGCAGCCCGGCCAGGGCGTCCACCGAGACGAGCAGCAGACACAGCGCGAGCGGCTTGCCGAAGCCGCGCAGCAACTGGCGCAGCCCGTAGCTGCTCTCCGCCCGGGTGGCGGCCTGCTCGTCGACGCCGGGGCTGTCGTTCGCGGGCGGCAGGGCGGCGACCTTGGCGAGCAGTTCGGGTGTCGCGGGCATCCCGGCCATCGCGCCGGCGGTGGTCGCGGGCGGGGCGGCGGGCGCGGCGCCCTTGCCGGCACCGGGGGTGGCCGGGGCGTCGGCGTCTACGGCCGTGCGCGGGGCGTCGTCCTTACGCACCCACAGCTCGGGGGTGACGGTACCGGCGGTGGCGCGCTCCAGGCGGGCCCGCCCGACGGCGTCGGCGTGGGCCGCGGGGATGTTCCCGGACGCCGTCTCGGCCGCCGATATCTCGGATATCTCCTCGATCTCCTCGGCCAGCCGGAAGTCGGCGTCGGCGTCGGGTATGCGCTCGGCCGACGCGCCGGTGGCCGCGCGCCGCTGGGCGGTGCGGTGGTGGCTCCCGTGGCGGCCGGCTTCCCGGCCGTCGGGGTCGCCGTCGGGGCGACCGTCGAGGCCGCTGTCGGGGCCCGTCGCGCCGGAGGGCCCGGCGGCGGGGCGGTCAGCGGGCAGTAGCAGCCCGGCCGCCGCCGCCTCGCCGCCGAAGGCGCCGGCGATGGCGGAGCCACGGGCGTCGGGGGCGGCGCCGTCGGGCCCGGGGCCGCGCACGCCGCGGCCGGCCGCGTCCCGTGGCACGTCGCCCAGCTCGTCCGGGTCGGTCAGCAGGCGGCGGTAGAGCGCACAGCGCTCGGTCAGCTCGTCGTGCGTGCCGACGTCGACCAGGTGGCCGCGGTCGAGCACGGCGATCCGGTCGGCCAGCGCCAGGGTTGACTGGCGGTGGGCGATGAGCAGCGTCGTCCGCCCGGCCATCACGCCGCGCAGCGCCTCGTGGATCTCGTGCTCGACGCGGGCGTCCACGGCCGAGGTGGCGTCGTCCAGGACCAGCAGCCTCGGGTCGGTGAGGATCGCCCTGGCCAGGGCGATGCGCTGGCGCTGGCCGCCGGAGAGGGTCAGGCCCTGCTCGCCGACCTTGGTGGCGTAGCCGTCCGGCAGCTCGCTGATGAAGCCGTCGGCCTGCGCGGCCCGCGCGGCCGTGCGGACCTGCTCGTCGGTGGCCTCGGGCAGCCCGTACGCGATGTTCTCGCGCACGCTGTCGGAGAAGAGGAAGCTGTTCTCCGGCACCAGGCCGATGGCGGCGCGCAGCGAGTCGAAGGTCAGGTCGCGCACGTCGTGCCCGCCGATGCGGACCGCGCCACCGCTCACGTCGTAGAAGCGCGGCAGCAGCAGCGACAGGGTGGACTTGCCGCTGCCGGACGCGCCGACGACGGCCAGCGTCTCGCCGGGCTCGATGCGCAGCGACACGTCACGCAGCACGGGCCGCCGCCCGGGGCCGGGCGCATCGGGGTCCGTCTCCTTCGCGGCGCTCGGGTCGCCCGCGGTGGTGTCCGCGCCGGCGGTGGCGTCCGTGGCGCGCGCGTCCTCGCCCGGGGCGTCCTCGGTGGCGCCGTAGCCGAAGGTGACGTGGTCGAACTCGACCGTCGCGGGCGCGTCGGCGGGCAACTGGCGGGCATCCGGCCGCTCGGCTATGCCGGGCTCGGTGTCGATCAGCTCGAAGACGCGCTCGACGCCCGCGCGGGCCTGCTGGCCCACGGTCAGCATCATGGTGAGCATCCGGACCGGGCCCACCAACTGCGCCAGGTAGGTGGAGAAGGCGACGAACGTGCCCAGGGTGATCTCGCCACGGGTGGCCATCCAGCCGCCGAGCGCGAGCATGGCGACCTGCCCGAGCGCGGGCACGGCCTGGAGCGCCGGCGTGTACCGGGAGTTGAGGCGGATGGTGCGCATCCTGGCGGCGAACAGTCGGCGGCTGACCTGGCGGAGCTTGCCGGTCTCCTGCTCCTCCTGGCCGAAGCCCTTGACCACCCGGACGCCGGTGACCGCGCCCTCCACGACGCCGGCCACGGCCGCCGCCTGCCCCTGCGCGTACCAGGTGGCGGGGAAGAGGCGGTCGCGGCTGCGGGAGGCGATGAACCACAGGGCGGGGGCCACGGCCAGCGCCACCACGGTCAGCAGCGGGGACAGCACCACCATGACGACCAGCGAGATGATGAACAGCAGCACGTTCCCGATCATCATCGGGAGCATGAACAGCAGGCCCTGCACCAGTTGCAGGTCGCTGGTGCCACGGCCGAGCACCTGACCGGTGCTCAGCTCGTCCTGTCGGCGGCCGTCGAGGCGCGAGATGGACTGGAACATCTCGGTCCGCAGGTCGTGCTGCACGTCGAGGGCGAGCCGGCCGCCGTAGAAGCGGCGGAGGTAGGTCAGCCCGTAGACCGCGAGGGCGGCGACGATCAGCAGCGCCGCCCAGGGAGCCAGCGGCCGGTCGCCGGCGACGATCACGTCGTCGATGATCAGCTTCGGCACGAGCGGCACGAGTGCCGTGACGGCCATTCCGGCGAGGGACGCGCCGAGCGCGAGGACCACGTTGCGCCGGTACCGCCAGCAGTAACGGGTCAGTCTGCGCGCCCAGCCCTCTTGCCCTGCGCTGGTCGTCGCGGCTGTCGCTGTCACTCCCGGCCTCCCCGTCTCATGGTCATCACCGGAAGGCTGCAACGCCGTGGCGTGCGGATTTCATTCCGCCGTTACAAACCAACGCGCGCACGGGAGGCGCACAAGCGATCGATTAACGCGCCCGCGCCCCCGCGAGCGCCCGGCCGCGCCCCCACGCGGGGGCGCCACGAAAACCCCGCCCGCGCACCGGCCACGGGCGGGGTCGCCGGCGGGGCCGTCCGGCGGCGGACGGGCGCGGCGCCGGCGCGGTGCTAGGCCGCCGCGGCGCCCACGGGCGACTCGTCGGCGGCCAGCTCGACGGCGGCGCAGTGCGCCGCCACATCGTCCAGCCGCAGCCCGAGGGCCACGGCGAGCGTCGCGATGGTGAAGAAGGCGGGGGTCGGCGCCCGGCCGGTCTCGATCTTGCGCAGGGTCTCGGCGGAGATCCCGGCCGCGGCGGCGACGTCGGTCATGCTGCGTTCGCCGCGCGCCTGGCGCAGCAGCGCGCCGAGGTGACGACCGCGCTCGCGTTCCAGCGGAGTGAGGGGTGTGCGCACCATGCGGGCCATTCTAGTACCGCCGCCGGTAAAGCTAGCCGGTATAGTTATAACGGTATTGAAATTGGCGTGCCGCGAACCGGCGACGCCCCTCCGTCGTGCCCGCGGCTCCTCGAAACAGTGGGCCGGGGCGGCGCGGGGCGGGCCCCGGCGCCGGGCCGCCGTACCCACTCATGAAGGGCCTTGCGGAGATGGTGGAGATCAAGACCGACGGCGAGCTCGACGCGATGCGCGAGGCCGGCCGCGTCGTCGGGCAGGCGCTGGCCGCCGTGCGGAAGGCGGCGTCGATCGGCGTACGGCTGACCGAGCTGGACCAGGTGGCGCGCGACGTGCTGCGGGACGCGGGCGCGGGCTCCCCTTTCCTGAACTACCAGCCGCGGTTCGCGCCGAGCCCGTTCCCCGCCGTGATCTGCGCGTCCGTCAACGACGCGATCGTGCACGGCATCCCGAACGGCTACCGGCTGCGCGACGGCGACCTGGTCAGCATCGACTGCGGCGCCATCGTGGACGGCTGGGCCGGCGACGCCGCCGTCAGCTTCACCGTGGGCACCCCGCGCCCCGCCGACCTGCGCCTGATCGAGGCCGGCGAGGCGGCCCTGGCGGCGGGCATCGCGGCGGCCGTGCCGGGCGCGCGCATGGGCGACATCGGGCACGCCATCGGCAGCGTCGGCCGGGCCGCCGGCTACGGCATCCCCGACGACTTCGGCGGCCACGGCATCGGCCGCCAGATGCACGAGGACCCGCCCGTGCCCAACACGGGCCGACCGGGCCGGGGCTACGTGCTGCGGCACGGCCTCGTCCTCGCGCTGGAGCCGATGTTCCTGGCCGGCGGCTCGGGCGCGTACGTGGCCGACCCGGACGGCTGGACCCTGCGCACCACCGACGGCAGCCGCGCCACCCACAGCGAGCACACGGTGGCCATCACGGACGACGGGCCGCGCGTCCTCACCCTGCCGTGACGACGGGCCGCGCGTCCTCACCCTGACGTGAGCGCACCCGGCGCGGGCGCCGGCTCACCGGTCCGCGGGCAGCGCGCGTCGCAGCGCGCGGTGCAGATCGCGCGCCACCTTCTCCGGCGCGTCCGGATCGTCACCGGTCAGCCGGCTGAGCTGGCCGGCGAACACCTGGGTGAACGCGCCGTACAACGGGGTGCGGGGGCGGAGCACCGCGCTGTGGAGGGCCTTGCGCACGACGGCGTACGACCGGGGCCGGCCGTCCTCGGTGCGCGGCATCGGGTCGGCGTCCTCGCCCGTGGGGGACGGCGTGGCCGAACGCGCCGGGCCGCGCGGACAGCGCGCCCCGCCCTCCTCGTAGGCGCTCGCCCGGGTCGCGGCGAAGCCCGCTTCGAGCAGGCACCGTTCGCTGTTCCGGCCGGTCAGGAAGCGCAGCAGGTCCTCGATGGCGTCGAGGTTCTGCGCCGGCGCGTGCCGCGTGACGGCGAGGTTCTGCCCGCCGAGCACGGCCTTGCCCGGCAGCGCGGCCAGCCCGAGCCGCCCGTCCCGCAGGTCCTGGTGGAGCACCCCGTACGCGTACGGCCAGTGCCGGAGGAAGGCCGTCCTGCCGGCGGCGAAGTCGGCCAGCAGCCGGGCCTCGTCGGACTCCTGCGCGCTGTCCAGGGTGTACGCGCGGTCGATGCGCCGGGTGAACTCGCCGAGCCCGAGGCGCAGTTGTTCCTCGGTCCCGACGTAGCGCCCCTCGTCGTCCACCAGCGGGGCGTCGCCGCCGCTGGCCCCCACCGTGGCGAACGCCTCGACGCCGTTGACCGTGAGCCCCTCGTACGAGCTGAGTTGGGTGGTCCACGGCATCGCGTACGCGGCGGGGAGTTCGCCTCGGCCGTGCGCGCGCAGCACCGCCTGCTTCAGGTTCCTGAAGCCGACCCAGGTGGTGGGCTCGGGGCCAAGCCCTGGCGCGTTGACGCCGGCGGCCCTGAGGTAGTCGGGGCGGTAGTAGAGGAGCCCGACGTCGCTGTTGAACGGTACGGCGTACGTCGAGCCCCGCCAGCGGCCGGTCGCCGCGACGGAGGGCAGCACGTCGCCGTCCAGCAGCGAGTCGTCCAGCTCGCGCACCAGGTGCCCGTCGGCGAACTCCGGCACCCAGGTCACGTCCAGGTTGACGACGTCGTAGTGCGAGCTGCCCGACTGGAGCGCGCCGAGCAACTGGCTGCGCTGCTGGTCGGCGGTGCCCGGCAGCTCCACGAGCCGGGCCCGCAGCGGGGACCCCGAGCGCCGGCTGCGTTCGTTCCACGCGTCGACCAGTTGCTGCCGCACCCCGCCACGACCGGTGATGTCCCGGCCGCTGGCGATGACGATGGCGTTGGGGTCGCCGTCGCTGGTGAAGGCGCCGTCGTCCGCCCCGTCGCCCGACCCGCCGTCCCCCGTGGTGCAGCCGCCGACCGTGGCCAACGCCGCCAACACCGTCAACAGCGCGGCGAGGAGGGCCACCGGCCGCGGCCGGCCCACGCGCCCGGCGTGCCCGGCCCGCGACGCACGCCCCCCGCGCCCGGCGCGCGCCGCGCCGGGCCGGCCGACGCCGCGCCCCGTGCGCCGTGGTCTCCTCATGCGGCATCCCCCTGATCGCCCTCGACGGTCTGCGCCACCGCGTCGCGCAGCCCCGCCATCTGGTCGTCGCGCTGGTCGAGGCAGGTGCCGTCGGAGGCGTCGGCGATCCGCCGGTCCGGCTGGCCCGCGTCGCAGCCGCGACTGCTGAAGGAGACCACCGCCACCGGCACCCCGTGCTCGCGCACCGCCTCCAACAGGCCGGCCAGGTCCACCCGCGCGCCCTTGCGCCCGTTGTCCTCGTCGTCGGTGAGCAGCACGACCACGCCGGGCCGCTCGTCGCCCGCGCCGCGCCGGGCCACCTCGGCGACCGCGTCCCGCAACGCCCCGTACGGGTCCGCCTCGTGCTCCGTCGGCCGTACCCGCTCCATCAGCTCGCGCTCGACGGCGGCCCGGTCCTCGTGCGTGCCGAACTCCAACAGGCCGGTGTCGTACGGGCGCTCGGCATTGTCGGGCGCGGCCACCCGCCACGCGCCGTACTCGTCCCGGGGCCCGAGCCCCTCCATGGAGCGCGCGAGCAGCGCCGGCCCGCCGTCCGGGTCGTCCCACACGCCGGTCATGGACGGGGAGGTGTCGAGCAGGTAGAGGACGCGCCCGGGGCCGCTCGCCGCGCGGTAGCGCTCCAGGACGCGGCCGAGGTCCGCGCCGGTGGGCCCGGTGCGCGACGGCAGCACGCCGGGCCCGCCGGGCACGCGCTCGCCGCCGGGCGGCGGCTCCTCGTCCTTGCTCCAGAAACCGGCCGTCCGGAGCGTGCGCTGTCCCTCGGGGCCGGTGAGCCAGTCGCTGAAGCTTGTGATCCCCGCGGCGCGAGCGCGCGCCGTGGCGGAGTCCTGGTCCGCCCCCTCCCAGGCGAGCGAGACGGCCACCGGGGCCAGGGCCGGCACGTCGTCCGGGTAGACGACCCGGCGCGGCACCCGGGTCTGGGCCCCGCACTCCAGGGCGCCGGAGCGCAGCAGGTACTCGGGCACCACCGCGGCGGTGCCACGGTCGGCCTCCCGGTCCCCGGCCAGCGCGCACAGCAGCCCGGCGCCGTCGGGGGCCAGCGGCCCGGCGTGCGCCAACCGCCGCTCCACGGCACCGGCCTGCTGGGCCCCGTACAGCGCCCGCGTCGCGAACAGGGCCGCGTCGGCCGACTCGGGGTCGGGCCGCCGTACGTGCCGGCCGTCCCCGCCGTCCAGGAACGCGTCGACCAGGTCCGCCAGCCGGCCGCTCCGCGGGCCCGTCTCGCGGCTGCCGGGCGGCGCGGGCAGGGCGAGGACCGTGGGCGAGTAGCCGATGGGGCGGGACGTGTTGACGAACCGTACGTCCTGACTGGCCTGGTGGGCGCGCTCCACGTCCGCCACGCTCGCCGGAATCCACAGGTCGGGCTGGGCCCCCACGTCGCGCTGCGGGTCCAGCGGCGCGGCGGACGGCTCGGCGCCCGCACCGGCGGCGCCGGCGGAGGCGCCGCCCGTGGACGCGCCAGCGGTGGCGGCACCGTCAGTCGGAGCGCCGTCGGTGGGGCGGGCGGCCTGGCCCGGGGGCTTCTGCCACACGTTGGACAGGTCGTGGAAGGCGGTGATCACATCCGAGGTACGGGCCGCGTACACGGTGATCCCGACCCGGGCACACGCCCCGTCCGGGTGGTTCGCCCGGGAGAGGGTGTAGCTCTGGGCGGCCTCGCGCACGACCCGGTGCAGATCGGGATCGGTCAACACGCGCAACTCCTGCGGCGGGGCGCACGCCCGCGCGGCGGGGCCGTCGCCGGCCGCGTGCAGCAGCGTCCCCAGCAGGGCCAGCACCGCGGCGGCGGCCGACGTGGTCACCGCCCAGCGCCGCGACCAGCGCGGGCGCGACCAGCGGCGGCTCACCCAGCGCGGTGCGGGGCGGGGCGCCCAGCGCCGGCGCGTCCGGCCACCAGGCGACGAGGGCTCGGCTGGCGAGGGCTCCGCTGTCGGGGGCTCGGTGGTCGCGGGCTCGGCCAGGGCGGGCTCGGCGCCCGTGGGGTGGGCGCCCGTGGGCCGGGTGCTCGAAGGCCCGCCGCTCGCGGGTCCGGCGCTCGCGGGCTGAGGAGTCGCGGGCCGGGCGCTCGCGGGCTGGGGGACGGCCCCGGGGTCGGGTCTGAGGTCGCGGCCGGGCTCGGGAACGGGATCGGGGCCCGGATTGGGGACGGGCTCGGACTCGGGCGGGGGTGGGGCCGGCGGCGCGGGTTGGCGCGCGTCCTGTCGTACGGCGGGCGGCCGGGTCGCGGCGGGGCGGGGCGCGGGGACGGGCTCGTCGTCGGCGCGGGCCAGCACGACGTCCGCGTCGGGGTCGCCCTGTCGGAGCTGCGGCACCCACGGCTCGCCCGAGAGGGTGCGGTGGCCGGCCATCCGCTTCCGCAGCGCGGGGCCGAGGGTGGAGAAGGTCACGGGGCGCCCCGGGGCCGCGCCGCGTAACACGTCGAGCAGCGCCGCCGTGAACGGCGTGGGCGTCTGCTCGGGCCCGGCGTCGATCCGTCGGTTCGCCTGGACCGCGGCGACCAGGAAGAACCGCCGCCGCTGCTCGAACCCCTCCAGGACGCGCGCGGCGTTGCCCGCGAAACAGCAGTCCAGGATCACCACGATCTGCCGCGCCGGCGAGGTGGCCAGCACGCTGAGCACCGTGGTCAGCGGGACCGAACCGACGAAGACCTGCTGCTCGCCCGGCACGGTGCGGGCCCCGGGCAGTTGCAGCCACAGCTCGTCGCCGGAGAACGGGACGGCGCCGTGCCCGGCGAAGTAGAACAGCAACACGCCCCGGGTCTCAGCGGCGGCCTGCCCCAGCAGCACGTGGAAGTCGTCCGTGCCGGACGGCTCCACCGACACGACGCCGGCGCCCCACCCGCCGCCACCGGCCCCGCTCCCACCGTCGCGAGCGTCGCGACCCGCACCGTCGTGGCCCCCACCGGCGAAACCGTCACCGTCGTGGCCCTCACCGGCGAAGCCGTCACCGTCGTGGCCCTCGCCGACGTGGTAGAGGCGGTCGCGACCAGCGTCCGGAGCGAACACGCCGCCGGCCCGCAGCGTCGCGGCCAACTCCACGAGGCTGGCGCGGACCGCGAGCAGGTCGCCCGGCACCACGCCGGGGTACTTCCCGGCCTTGTGCGCGTACTCGGGCACGCCCACGAGCAGCGCCCGGTTGCCCCCGCCCCGGGGGTCGCATGCCGGCATGAGCCCTACTCCCCGCCCTCCGCATCGGAGTCCGAGGCGTCGTCCGTCCACTCGTCGATGACCTGGGGCGGTGTGCCGCCCTCCACCTGATGGCGGTTCTCGCTCCAGGTCCTGACGCCCCGTTTGACCGCGTCGTACAGGTCGGCCAGGGCCGGCTGGGCCAGCAGGCCCAGCGCCACGATCAACAACTCGTTCGCGTCGCCCATCGGGTGGCCGTCGCCGTCCTCGACGGGAACCGTCCGCATCTCGATGCGGACCGCGCCCTGCCGCGTCCACTGCTCAAGAAGCTGCTCCCGCTCCAGCCACGCGCGGAGCGCGGCCGTCTCCCGATCGGTGTCGGGCCCACTCAGCCGGAGCCGCAACGCCGGTCGCCGCTGCTCATTTCTCTGCGTCATAAGTGCCCATACTCGCACCGCCCTTATGAGACCTCAGAGAAGTGCGTCGAAGAACGTAACCATGCTGTTACGGTGGGGCGTTTGTCGCGCATTCGCGGCCACCTTATCGCCGGGCGCGCGGAATGCGGCGCGACGGAAAAGCCCCGATCACCGGCGCGCTGTTGCGCACGTTCCCCCTGTGACGCAAGTGGCCCCCGCGTCCCCTGAGTTACCCACTCTGAGCAGCGGTTCCGCCGCCACTGGCCGGTCTCGTACGGTACATCGCCCGACCGTCGGAAAGAAGGCGTGCCGCAATGCGCACCGCTCCGACTCCGCCTCGCGCACCGCCCCGGCTCCGGCCCGGTCTCGCGCGGAATCGCTCTCCCATTCGCCCGTCGCTGTTTTCCCGCTAAAGGGAAAGTACGATTCCGATCCACGCCACGGATAAATTCCCCCTTCACGGCGAACCCGGGGCCGGCTGCGCCTCGTTTCCGTCGGCCGGTCGTCGGGGGCGGGGACACGTTCGGGGGACCACGGGACGACGAGGCGGGCCCGAGGCGGGCCCGGCTGCCGGCGCGGCGCGTTGGGCGAGCGGGGCACGGCCGGGCGGCGGGCGGCCGAATCCCCCAGGCCCGGCCCGGGAACCGCCCGCCCGCCGCCAGCAACCAGGCGACTACTGCGCGCGGCCCGCCGCGATCTGGCGGGACATGATCGTCGTCAGCTCGTACGCCGTGTGCGAGGCCGCGACCGAGGTGATCTCCGCGTGGTCGTACGCCGGGGCGACCTCGACCAGGTCGGCCGAGACGAGGTGGCAGTCGGCCAGGCCGCGCAGGATCTCCAGGAGCTCGCGGGAGGTGAGGCCGCCCGCCTCCGGGGTGCCGGTGCCGGGGGCGTGGGCCGGGTCGAGCACGTCGATGTCGATGGAGACGTACAGCGGGCGGTCGCCGATGCGCTGCCGCAGTTGGTCCGTGACCTCGTCCACGCCGCGCCGCATCACGTCGGCCGAGGTGACGATGCCGAAGCCCATCTTGGCGTCGTCGTCCAGGTCCTTCTTGCCGTACAGCGGGCCGCGCGTGCCGACGTGCGAGAGCGCGGAGGTGTCCAGGATGCCCTCCTCGACCGCGCGCCGGAACGGCGTGCCGTGGGTGTACTCGGCGCCGAAGTAGGTGTCCCAGGTGTCCAGGTGCGCGTCGAAGTGCAGCAGCGCGACGGGACCGTGCCGCTTGGCGACCGAGCGCAGCAGCGGCAGCGCGATGGTGTGGTCGCCGCCCAGGGTCATCATCCGGGCACCGGTGGCCAGCAGGTCGTCGGCCGCGGCCTCGATGGTCTCGACGGCCTCGTTGATGTGGAACGGGTTGGCCGCGATGTCACCCGCGTCGGCGACCTGCGCGAGCGCGAACGGCGACGCGTCCTGCGCCGGGTTGTACGGGCGCAGCAGCCGCGACGCCTCCCGGATCGCGTTGCCGCCGAACCGCGCGCCGGGCCGGTAGGAGACCCCGCTGTCGAACGGGACGCCGACCACGGCGACGTCCGCCGTGCCGCCCACCTCGTCGAGGCGGGGCAGCCGCGCGAAGGTGGCGGGCCCGGCGAAACGGGGCACGCGGGACGAGTCGACGGGGCCCACGGGCTCCGGGGTGGCGCTGCTCATACGACGGCCTCTCCTGTCTTGGGGGCGGCGCGGCCCGGTCGGGCGCGCGGCTCTTGCGGCGACGTGGCTCATCCGGACGGCGTAGCTCGCGGGTCGCGCGGGCCGGCCCGAGTCTTCCCCGCGCAGCGCCCCCGCGCGCGTGCCTCCGGCGCCCGCGCCGGCGGACTCGCGCGGACGCTGTGGATGGGTGACCCACCGGCGTACCGGCGCGGCTTCTGGAGGGTACGACCCGCGCGCTCCGCTCCGACATGTACGTTTCGAAGCGGGCCCCGGGTCGTTTACGCCATGGTGTCCATGACGCCGGTCACGCGCGCGCCGGCGCCGCCCGGCGCGGGGCGCGCCCCGGCCCGTTGAGGCCGCGTATTGATCAGACGTTCAGCCCATCTCGGGCCGCGCGCGGCACAATGGTCAGCATGCCGATACCCAGCCCCGTGCCCGACCGGGCCGCATTGGTCGACCATCTGGTGCGCACCCGCATCGCGGGCAATGTCGCCACCCCACGCGAGAACAACCTCTCCCACTACCGCAAGCTGGCAAACGGCGACCGTCACTACTGGCTCGGTCTGGAACTCGGTGACCGCTGGAGCGACGAGCAGGACGTGCTGGCCGTGATGGCCGAGCGGTGCGGGGTGATCGACGACCCCGAGTACCGCACGGGCCAGGACACCATCGACCCGCAGCTCACGGTGGACGCGCTGGACCGCAAGGCGGCCGTGCTGCGCAAGGCCGCGGAGAGCCAGAGCCGCGTGCTGTTCGCGACCGGTCACCCGGGTGGCCTCATCGACGTGCACCGCAGCGTCGCGGCGGGGCTGCGCGCGGCGGGTTGCGAGATCGTGGAGATCCCCGGCGGGCTCCAGGCCGACGAGGGGTTCGTCTTCCAGTTCGCGGACGTGGCGATGCTGGAGCGCGGCGCCACGCTGTGGCACACCCACTCCCCCGAGCCGATGGCCGCCATCCTGGACGGCCTGACCAGGGAGGGCCGCCCGCTGCCCGACCTGGTGGTCGCCGACCACGGCTGGGCCGGGTGCGCGGGCCAGCGCGGCATCGACGCCGTCGGCTACGCGGACTGCAACGACCCGGCCCTCTTCATCGGCGAGGCCGAGGGCACGCTGGCGGTCACGGTGCCGCTGGACGACCACGTCACCAACCCGCGCTTCTACGACCCGATGACGGCCTACCTGCTCGACGCGGCGGGCCTGGCGGCGCTCCCGTAACCACCAGCACCCCGTCAGCCCCCGCGCGGTACCGTCGGCCCGGACTCGGGGTTACGGCCGGCGCGGGGCGCGGGGCGTGCGGATCAGCCCCTCCTGGATCACCGAGACCGCCAGCCGCCCGTCGGCCGTGTAGATGCGGCCCTGGCCGAGCCCCCGGCTCCCGGACGAGGACGGGCTCTCCTGGTCGTACAGCAGCCACTCGTCCGCGCGGAACGGGCGGTGGAACCACATCGCGTGGTCCAGGCTGGCGCCCACCACGTCCCCGATCACCCAGCCGCCCCGGCCGTGCGCGAGCAGGATCGAGTCCAGCAGGGTCATGTCGGAGACGTAGGTGACCAGGCACACGTGCAGGAGCGGGTCGTCATGCGCGCCGGCCAACTTGCCGTTGGTCCTGAACCACACCCGCGAGTGCGGCTCGCGCACCTGGCCGGCGCTGACGAACGGCGGGTCGGCCACGTACCGCAGGTCCACCGCCGCCCGGGCCGCCGCCAGGCGCGGCAGCACCGTGGGGTCGGGGAACCGGTCCGCGTGCTGGGCCAGCATCTCCTCGGTGGTCGGCAGGGTCAGCGGGTCGGGCGCGGCCGGCATCTGCGCCTGGTGCTCCAGGCCGTCCTCGACCTGCTGGAACGAGGCGGAGAGGTGGAAGATCGGCCGCCCGTGCTGGACGCCGACCGCGCGCCGGGTGGTGAAGGACAGCCCGTCGCGGATGCGGTCGACGGTGTAGACGATCGGGGCGCCCGGGTCGCCGGGACGTAGGAAGTAGGCGTGCAGCGAGTGCGGCGGGCGGTCGGCCGGCACCGTACGGCCCGCGGCCACCAGCGCCTGGGCGGCCACCTGCCCGCCGAACACCCTCGGCACCAGGGACGGGCGGCTGGTGCCGCGGAAGATGTCCCGGTCGATCCGCTCCAGGTCGAGCAGGGCGAGCAGGTCCTCGAGTGCTTCGCTCATGGCGTTCGCTCGAACCCGCCTACAGGCCCATGGACTTGGCCACGATGGAGCGCATGACCTCGCTGGTGCCGCCGTAGATGCGGCTGACCCGGGTGTCCGCGTACAGGCGGGCGATGGGGTACTCCATCATGTAGCCGTACCCGCCGTGCAGTTGCAGGCACTTGTCGATGACGACGGCCGCGCGCTCGGTGGTGAACAGCTTGGCGGACGCGGCGTCAGCGGCGGAGAGTTCGCCGGCGTCGTGCGCGTCCAGCGCGCGGTCCACGACCGCCTGCAGGGCGTCCACGTCGGCCTTGCAGTCGGCCAGCACGAACTTGGTGTTCTGGAACGAGGCCACCGGCTTGCCGAAGACCTCGCGCTCGCGCACGTACCGCTTGGCGAACTCCACCGCCGCCGCGGCCTGGGCGTACGCGCCGACCGCGATGCCCAGCCGCTCCTGCGGCAGGTTCTGCCCGAGGTAGGAGAACGCCTTGCCCTCCTCGCCGAGCCGGTCCTCGACGGGCACCCTGACGTCGGAGAAGGACAGTTCGGCGGTGTCGGAGGTCTTCAGGCCCAGCTTCTCCAGCTTGCGGCCGACGGTGTACCCCTCGGACGTGGCGTCCACGACGAGCAGCGTGATGCCCGCCCGCCGGTCCTCGGGGGTCGGCTGGGCGGTGCGCGCGCAGACGATGACCCGGTCGGCGAGCACGCCGCCGGTGATGAACGTCTTGGCGCCGTTGAGCACGTAGTGCGTGCCGTCGGCCGACAGCTTGGCGGTCGTCCTCATCCCCGCGAGGTCCGAGCCGGTGCCGGGCTCGGTCATGGCGATGGCCGTCATCATCTCGCCGGTCACGAACGGCGGCAGCCAGCGCCGCTTCTGCTCCTCGGTGGCGTACGCGAGCAGGTACGGCAGGCACAGCGCGGTGTGCACGCTGGAGCCGCCGAAGCTGACGCCGGCCCGGGCGCACTCCTCGGTGATGACCGCGTGGAACTTGAAGCTGGTCTCGCCGGCCCCGCCGTACTCCTCGGGCACCTCGATGCCGAAGACGCCCAACTCGCCGAGCTTCTTGTAGAACTCGCGGGGGACCTGACCGGCCTCGATCCACTGGTCGTAGACCGGCACGACCTCGGCCGCGATGAAGTCGCGGATCGTCTGCCGGAACGCCTCGTGGTCCTCGTTGAACACCGTACGGCGCACGCTGCCTCCTCAGTGCGGCAAAACCCTCCCCGGCCGACACCCGCCCGGGGCTCGCGCGGGCACGGTCGCCGGCCCCGCAGGTTGACTAAGCGCTCGCTCAGAAAAGTTACCTGCGGGTTGTGGGGGCTGTCCAGGGGGTGCCGTGGCGACGGCGCGGCCACCCATGCCACGGAGCACCCCGGGCGAGTGAGTAACGGGACTCGAACCCGCGACATCCGGGACGAGGGACGGGTGGCGGGCGCACGACCCGGCCGCTCCACGCGGCACACCCGCACGGGGACGAGCCTACGGGAGCACGGCGGGGCGCCTGGGGGTGGTGTCCTGCGACGGAGCTTGAGGTGCCTCACGACAGCATTGCTTCACATGTGATGCAGACATAGCGATCTTGGTGCCTTGGGCTTGCATGCGTGCAAGACGATCCCCGCCACGCTCGCGCCCACGCCACCCGCCACCGGGTCGGCGCGCGCATCCGGGCCCTGCGGGAGGAACGCCGCTGGTCGCAAGAGCATCTGGCCGAGCGCGCCGGCATCAGCAGACAGACGATGTACCGGACGGAGCTGGCGACGCACGCGGCCACCATCGACGTGCTCGCTCTCATCGCCGATGGCCTCGGTGTCTCGCTCACCGACCTCGTACGCGACAGCGAGTAGGTCGACCGCCGCCGGCCTCGGGGCGGACGCGGCAGCGGCCTGGGGGTGGCCGCGGCGAAGGCGGGGCGGGCGCGCCTCGCGCGCCATGGCCGGCCGGCTCAGGAGTCGGCGAGCGGGCCTATGTCCTGCGTGGGAGTGACGACCCAGCGCAGGACGGCGGTCGCGGTGAACCGAGTGTGGCGGCCGTCGGCGTGATCGCGGCCCGTGTGACGCGCGCACCAGTCCTGAGCGGCGGCGTACTGCCGCTCCAGATCCTGCCCCTCCTCGGGTTCCGGTGACCGCTCGGCGCAGGTGACGCACGCGGCGCGGACGGCTGGCGGAGGGCGGCTCTCGTCGGTGTCGATCACCATCTCGACGTAGCGATGGGCGCTGCGCGTCACTCGCCGCCCCCGATGCGCACTGCTTCGCGCACGTCCCGCACCAGGGAGTGCCCGTGCGGGAGGGCCAGCGGGCCGCCAGTGCGCTCGTCCCAGGGAGGCGTGTCCCAGCGCGCGCCGTGTGAGGGCGGCAGGGCCAGCCACTCGCCCGCGCCCGTGAGCACCGTGGCCGCCGACACGCCGCCGAGCACCGACGCGGTGCCTGGTTGCACCAGCAGGGTGACGGAGTCGGGGCCGACAAGGCACGGGGCCCGCATCCGCCGGTCGATCGAGACCATCGCCATCATGCCGATCGCCCGGGGCAGGATGACCGCGCCGAAGCCGAGAGCGGGAGCGATCACCCCGACCCCCGGCTGGCCGAACTCCTCCTCGGGCAGCTCGTCGGCCCTGGTGGCCACGGTCCAGCGCGCGGGCGGATGCGCCCCGGGGGTGGGGCACCCCGGGACCCCGCAGGTGCAGCCCAGGCGAGGGCGGTACCGATGCCCGGGCGCTACGGGCCACCCGAGGCGTTCGGTGTACGCGCGGGCGTATGTGAGGGCGTCACAGGTGGCCGGTAGCAGCGCGTCCATGCTGTCTCCCATGGCGATCGTCCGGGTGTGGTGCTTCACATATGAAGCTTCGCGCGTCCGGCTCGACTCGACCCCCAGGAATCCTGGGGGCTCTTCCCAGTGACGGCTAGCGCACCAGTTCCATGTTTCTGATCAGCGAGGACAGGACCGCCGCCTGGGAGGGCACACCGACGTGCGCGAGGTCGGCGACCAGTGCTCGCGCCATGGGGTCGGCGTACGTGTAGTAGGGCGCGCTCTGGCCGGCGGCCCGAAGCGTCAGCGTGGCTGCCGACAGCCTGCCCATCTTCCGGTACGCCCTGGCGCGGTCGATCTCGTAGTGCGTGCGCCGCTCCTTCGACGGCACCGTGCTGATATCGGCTTCCGGGACGGCGGTCAGTCCGCGGTCCGGTTCCTCGACTTCGACGCCGACCTCGGCCGCGTGCACGGCGACCGTTCCCCGGCCGAAGACGGTCTGCGCGTCGATGTCGTGCCAGGTCGGGCCGAGCCGGTCGGCGTCCGCCAGCGCTTCCTGGATACGAGCCCAGGCGCCGTCGGGGCGCGATCCGCGAGCGTCGGCGATCGCGCCGCGCAGCATCAGCGCTCCGCGCAGGGACAGCACCGCGGGCTCGGGGTGGGCGCGGCTGGCGAGCGGTTCCAGGTCACGCAGGGCCGCCTCCGCGACGGCCAGCGTCTCGGGGATGGCGGCCTGGTGGAGCAGTGCGCCGCACCGGTCCCAGACGACAGCGGCCTTCACGACCGGGTCGTCGAGGGCGGTGGCGGAGCCGGCGGCGACCTCGGCCGCCACCCATGCCAGGTCGGGGTAGCCCAAGCTGTTGAGGCACATGCGGGCGGTGCGGGCGACGTCGACCATCAGCCGTAGCGTCTTCGCCCGGCCGGCCCCCTCTTCCACGAGGAGCGCCGTGTTCACGTCCTCGACCAGGGCCGGCAGGAGGCGTGCGACCGCCGGCAGGTCGGCGGCCTGTCGGCGAAGGTTCACCGCGACGGTGCGCTCGCGTAAGGACAGCGTGTCCGCGGGCGCGGCCTGCGGGGCCAGGCCCGGATGCCCGGACAGGATGAGGCCCGAACGACGCAGACCCGAGCGCAGGGCGGGTACGTAGGCGTGCGCCTGCTCGGGGCTGTGGCGCAGCCGGTACGGCTGGCCGAGGAGCCAGACGATGTCGACGTCGGTGAGGTCGGCGATGGCGATGATCAAGCTGTACCGGTCGAGAGCGAGCCGGCCAGCCTCGACGTCCTGCACCCAGTGCTCGGATCGGTCCAGGAAGTCACCCATCGCGGACTGGGTGAGGCCGGCGGCGAGGCGGGCGACACGTACGCGCGCGCCGATGTGGTCGGGGGCAGGCTGGGACGGCATGCTCGCGGCACCCTCCGTGTCGTGGTCGCTCGTGAAACGGTACGCACCAACACCCCTGCCCGACACGGGCGAGGGCCGTCGCGTTGACGCCGCACGCACTCCGGCGCGTGGACCCGCCTCACACCCTCACCGCCCTCCAGCGCGCCGCCGCCACCCGGCACGAGCGGCTCGACGTCCTGCCCATCGGCGCGGCCTGGCCAGCACCGCACCACGGAACACCCCGGGTGGGTGAGCAACGGGACTCGAACCCGCGACATCCGGGACAAGGGACGGGTGGCGGGCGTACGACCCGGCCGCTCCACGCGGCACACCCGCGCGGGGACGAGCCCACGGGAGCGGCCCGAGATCGTCAGAGCGCCCCCAGCGCCCCGTGGGCCAGCCGGCGCAGGAGGGCGGCGGTGGCGGCGCGGCCGGGGAGGGAGTGGGCCGAGCCGAGGTGCGGCGTGGAGTTGAGCAGGCCGAACACGGCGTGCACGGCGGCCCTGGCCTCGCCCTCCGAGGCGTCCGGGCGCAGCGCGCGGACGACGTCCACCCACAGTTCGACGTACTGGCGCTGGAGCTGGCGCACCAGCTTGCGGTCGCTCTCCCGGAGCTGGCCCAGCTCGCGGTCGTGCAGCGTGATCAGCGGGCGGTCGTCGAGGGCGAAGTCGATGTGCCCGTCGATGAGCGAGTCGAGCACGGCCGCGGGCTCCGCCGCCACCTCGGCCGCGGGCCCCGCCGACCGGTTGGCCTGGGCCACGCGCTGCTTGCCGCCGGCGAGCAGCCGCTCGCTGATGCCGACGAGCAGTTCGGCGAGCATCGCGTCCTTGCCCGCGAAGTGTCGGTAGAGGCCGGGGCCGCTGATGCCGACCGCGGCGCCTATCTCGTCCACCCCCACGCCGTGGAAGCCGCGCTCGGCGAAGAGCCGGGCGGCCTCGGCGAGGATCTGCTCCCGCCGGGTGGGGGCGGGGGCCTGCGTGGTCAGGGCTGGTTCGCTCACCTTTCCATTCTAGACAGCGACGTTAGTGGCCGTTAACCTGAGAGTCACAGTTAACGCTCATTAACCACGGCTCACACTCACGAGCAAGGGAGCTCGACCGCATGGGGCAGGCACCAGTGCTGGCCAGCAGCGTCGATCCGACGTCTGACGCCTGGCGGACCAACGAGGCGGCGCACCGGGAGCTGGCGGCGCGACTGCGCGAGAAGCTCGCGGCGGCGCGGCTGGGCGGCGGCGAGCGCGCCCGCGCGCGGCACACGGCGCGCGGCAAGCTGCTGCCGCGCGACCGGGTGGACACGCTGCTGGACCCGGGCTCGCCCTTCCTCGAGCTGGCGCCCCTCGCGGCGGACGGGATGTACGACGGGGCGGCGCCGGCCGCCGGCGTCATCGCGGGCGTGGGCCGGGTCGCGGGCCGCGAGGTGGTGGTGGTCGCCAACGACGCCACCGTCAAGGGCGGCACGTACTACCCGATGACGGTCAAGAAGCACCTGCGGGCGCAGGAGGTGGCGCTGGAGAACCGGCTGCCGTGCCTGTACCTGGTGGACTCCGGCGGGGCGTTCCTGCCGATGCAGGACGAGGTCTTCCCCGACCGCGACCACTTCGGCCGGATCTTCTACAACCAGGCCCGGATGTCCAGCGCGGGCATCCCGCAGATCGCCGCGGTCCTCGGGTCCTGCACGGCCGGCGGCGCGTACGTGCCGGCCATGAGCGACGAGGCGGTCATCGTCCGCGGCCAGGGCACGATCTTCCTGGGCGGCCCGCCGCTGGTGAAGGCGGCCACGGGCGAGGTCGTCACGGCGGAGGAGCTGGGCGGCGGCGAGACGCACTCCAGGACCTCCGGGGTCACCGACCACCTCGCCGAGGACGACGCGCACGCCCTGCGCATCGTGCGCTCCATCGTCTCCACGCTGCCCGAGCGCGGCCCGCTGCCCTGGTCGGTGGAGCCGGTCCGGGAGCCGGTGGTGGACCCGGCGGGGCTGTACGGGGCGGTGCCGACGGACTCGCGCACGCCCTACGACGTGCGCGAGGTGATCGCCCGCACGGTGGACGGCTCGGAGTTCCAGGAGTTCAAGGCCGAGTTCGGCACGACGCTGGTGACCGGCTTCGCGCGCATCCACGGCCACCCGGTCGGCGTCATCGCCAACAACGGCATCCTCTTCTCCGAGTCCGCCCAGAAGGGCGCCCACTTCATCGAGCTGTGCGACCAGCGCGGCATCCCGCTGGTCTTCCTGCAGAACATCTCCGGCTTCATGGTCGGCAAGCAGTACGAGGCGGGCGGCATCGCCAAGCACGGCGCCAAGATGGTGATGGCCGTGGCCTGCGCCCGGGTGCCGAAGCTGACGGTGGTCATCGGCGGCTCCTACGGGGCTGGCAACTACTCGATGTGCGGGCGGGCGTACGGGCCGCGCTTCCTGTGGATGTGGCCCAACGCCAAGATCTCGGTGATGGGCGGCGAGCAGGCCGCCTCGGTCCTCGCGACGGTCAAGCGGGACCAGTTGGAGGCACGCGGCGAGCAGTGGAGCCAGGAGGACGAGGAGTCCTTCCGCGCCCCGGTCCGCGCCCAGTACGAGGCGCAGGGCAACGCGTACTACGCCACGGCGCGGCTGTGGGACGACGGGGTCATCGACCCGCTGGAGACCCGCACCGTGCTCGGCCTGGCCCTGACCGCCTGCGCCAACGCGCCGCTGCCCGGCACCCCCGGCTTCGCGAGCGCGGACGCGGCCACCGGCTACGGCGTCTTCCGGATGTGAGGGGCGCACCATGACGCGTACGGACCCCACGGCAGGGCCCACGACGGGCGCCGCCCCCGGCCCGGCCGGCACCGCACCGGCGACGGGCGGCGCGGAGACCCCGGCGGGTGGCGCCCGGGCGGGCACTCAGACGACACAGCGGGCCGCCGGTCAGGTGGCGGCCCACCACAGCCCCGGCCGCGCGGCCGGGCGGGAGGCGGAGCGGGTGACAGCGGCGATGTTCGACACGGTGCTGGTCGCGAACCGAGGCGAGATCGCGGTCCGGGTCATCCGTACCCTGCGCGAACTCGGGGTGCGGTCGGTGGCCGTCTACAGCGACGCGGACGCGGACGCCCGGCACGTGCGCGAGGCGGACACGGCCGTGCGCATCGGCCCGGCGGCGGCGGCCGAGAGCTATCTGTCCATCGAGCGGCTGCTGGACGCGGCGGCGCGCAGCGGCGCCCAGGCGGTGCACCCGGGGTACGGGTTCCTGGCCGAGAACGCCGCGTTCGCCCGCGCGTGCGCCGACGCGGGGCTGGTCTTCATCGGCCCGCCGGCCGACGCCATCGAGCTGATGGGCGACAAGATCCGGGCCAAGGAGACGGTGCGGGCGGCGGGCGTGCCGGTCGTGCCCGGTTCGTCGGGCAGCGGCCTCAGCGACGAGCAACTCATCGAGGCGGCCCGGCAGATCGGCACCCCGGTGCTGCTCAAGCCCTCGGCGGGCGGCGGCGGCAAGGGGATGCGCCTGGTGCGGGACGAGGCGCTGCTGGCCGACGAGATCGCGGCGGCCCGCCGCGAGGCGCGCGGCTCCTTCGGCGACGACACGCTCCTGGTGGAGCGCTGGGTGGACCAGCCCCGGCACATCGAGATCCAGATCCTGGCCGACGGGCACGGCAACGTCATCCACCTCGGCGAGCGCGAGTGCTCGCTCCAGCGCCGCCACCAGAAGATCATCGAGGAGGCGCCGAGCCCGTTCCTGGACGAGGCCACCCGGTCCGCGATGGGCCAGGCCGCGGTACAGGCCGCGCGCTCGTGCGGGTACACCGGGGCCGGCACGGTCGAGTTCATCGTGCCGGGCGACGCGCGGTCGGGCGGCGGGGACGGTCAGGGCCCCGGCGACTACTTCTTCATGGAGATGAACACCCGGCTCCAGGTCGAGCACCCGGTCACCGAGCTGGTCACCGGCCTGGACCTGGTCGAGTGGCAGCTCCGGGTGGCGGCCGGCGAGCAACTGCCGTTCTCGCAGCGGTACATCACGCTGACCGGGCACGCCGTCGAGGCCCGCATCTGCGCCGAGACCGTGCGCGCCACGGCCGACGGCGAGCGGGTGGACTTCCTCCCCTCGGCCGGCACCGTGGCCGCCCTCGGCGAGCCCACCGGCGAGGGCGTGCGGGTCGACTCCGGGCTCTCGGCCGGCAGCGAGGTCGGCACGGCGTACGACCCGATGCTGGCCAAGGTCATCGCGTACGGCCCGGACCGCGCCACCGCGCTGCGGCGGCTGCGGGCGGCGCTCGCCGAGACGACGATCCTCGGTCTGGACACCAACACCGGCTTCCTGCGCCGGCTGCTGGCCCACCCCGACGTGGTCGCCGGCGCGCTGGACACGGGCCTGGTGGACCGGGAGGCGGCTGCGCTGACGCCGGCGTCGATACCGCCGGAGGTGTACGGGGCGGCGGCGCTGCTGCGGCAGGCGGCCTTGGAGCCGGCGGCGGAGCCGGGCGCGTGGACGGACCCGTTCTCGGTGCCCACCGGCTGGCGGCTGGGCGGGCGCGACGCGGCGACGGTCCACCCGCTGCGCGTGCCGGGCCACGACCCGGTGACCGTGCGGGTGCGCGGCCGGGCGCACGACGCCGAGGTCACGGTGGGCGACGCGGAGCCGGTCGTGGCCCGGCTGCTCCCGACGGGCGCGGCGAGCGGCGAGCTGCCCGGCGCGTCCCGGGTGCTCGTGGAGTGGGCGGGCGTGACGTACGCGTTCACGCACGCCGCCGAGGCCGGGGCGGCCGGCTCCTGGCTGGCCCGCGAGGGCGACGCCTGGCGGGTGACCGACCACGACCCGGTGGAGGCCGCGCTGCGCGGCGGCGTCGCGGGCGCCGGGGCCGGCGCGCTGACCGCGCCGATGCCGGGCACCGTCACCGTGGTCAAGGCCGCCGTCGGCGACCGGGTCAGCGCCGGGCAGGGGCTGCTCGTCGTGGAGGCGATGAAGATGGAGCACGTCATCGCCGCCGCCCACGACGGCACGGTCACCGAGCTGGACGTGACGCCGGGCAGCACGGTCGCCATGGACCAGGTGCTGGCCGTGGTCACCCCGCACGAGGCGGCCGAGGCCGAGCCGGCCGGGCCGGACACCGCCACCCCCGCGAAGAGCTGAGGAGGGCACGCGATGATCGACGGACTGCCGATGGGCGTCCCGGCCGCGGGGCTGCCGCGGCGGGTGCGCATCCACGAGGTGGGCGCGCGCGACGGGCTGCAGAACGAGAAGGCGATCGTGCCGGTCGAGGTCAAGGCGGAGTTCGTCCGCCGCCTGGCCGCCGCCGGCCTGACCACCATCGAGGCCACCAGCTTCGTGCACCCCAAGTGGGTGCCCCAACTGGCCGACGCCGAGCAGTTGATGCCGCTGCTCGCCGGGCTCGGTGACGCGCCCGAGACCGGCGGCGCGGGCCTGCGACTGCCGGTGCTGGTGCCCAACGAGCGCGGCCTCGACCGCGCGCTGGCGCTCGGCGTGCGGGAGGTCGCCGTCTTCGGCAGCGCCACCGAGTCGTTCGCCAAGGCCAACCTGAACCGCACCGTGGACGAGGCGCTGGCCATGTTCGCGCCGGTGGTCGCCAAGGCGGCGGACGCCGGGGTGCACGTGCGCGGCTACCTGTCGATGTGCTTCGGCGACCCCTGGGAGGGCCCGGTGCCCATCGAGCGGGTCGCGGACGTCAGCCGCCGCCTGCTCGACCTGGGCTGCGACGAGCTGAGCCTCGGCGACACCATCGGGGTGGCCACGCCCGGGCACGTCACGGCGCTGCTGACGGCGCTGAACGAGGCCGGCGTGCCGACCGAGCGGATCGGCGTGCACTTCCACGACACGTACGGCCAGGCCCTGGCCAACACCCTCGCCGCGCTCCAGCACGGCGTCACCACCGTCGACGCCTCCGCGGGCGGGCTCGGCGGCTGCCCCTACGCCAAGAGCGCCACCGGCAACCTCGCCACCGAAGACCTCGTGTGGATGTTGCACGGCCTCGGCATCGACACCGGGGTCGACCTCGGCCAACTCACCGACACCAGCGTGTGGATGGCCGACCAGTTGGGCCGCCCGAGCCCCTCCCGCACCGTTCGTGCCCTCTCCCACAAGGAGTCGTAGCCATGTCCCTCGACCACCGCCTGTCCGCCGAGCACGAGGAGCTGCGCAAGACCGTCGAGGCGTTCGCGCACGACGTCGTCGCACCCAAGATCGGCGAGTACTGGGAGAACCACCAGTTCCCGTACGAGATCATCCGCGAGATGGGCCGCATGGGCCTGTTCGGGCTGCCCTACCCCGAGGAGTACGGCGGCATGGGCGGTGACTTCCTCGCCCTGTGCCTGGCCATCGAGGAGCTGGCCCGGGTCGACTCCTCCGTCGCGGTCACGCTGGAGGCCGGCGTCTCGCTCGGCTCCATGCCGATCTTCCGCTTCGGCACCGAGGAGCAGAAGCGCGCCTGGCTGCCCGACCTGTGCTCGGGCGCGGCCCTCGGCGCCTTCGGGCTGACCGAGCCGAGCGGCGGCTCGGACGCGGGCGGCACCCGCACCACGGCCCGGCTTGACGAGGAGAGCGGCGAGTGGGTGATCAACGGCACCAAGTGCTTCATCACCAACTCGGGCACCGACATCACCTCGCTGATCACCGTCACCGCCGTCACCGGCCACAAGCCCGACGGCCGCCCGCTGATCTCCTCGATCATCGTCCCGGCCGGCACCCCCGGCCTCACCGTGGCCGCCCCGTACTCCAAGGTCGGCTGGAACGCCTCGGACACCCGCGAGCTGTCCTTCGACGACTGCCGGGTGCCGGCCGCCAACCTGCTCGGCGAGCGGGGGCGCGGGTACGCGCAGTTCCTGCGCATCCTGGACGAGGGCCGCATCGCCATCTCCGCGCTGGCCACCGGCCTGGCGCAGGGCTGCGTGGACGAGTCGGTGTCGTACGCCAAGACCCGCGAGGCGTTCGGCAAGCCGATCGGCGCCAACCAGGCCATCCAGTTCAAGCTCGCCGACATGGAGATGCGCGCCCACACGGCCCGCGTCGCCTGGCGGGACGCGGCCTCGCGGATGGCACAGGGCGAGTCGTTCAAGAAGGAGGCGTCGCTGGCCAAGCTGTACAGCTGCGACGTGGCGGTCACCAACGCGCGCGAGGCCACCCAGGTGCACGGCGGGTACGGCTTCATGAACGAGTACCCGGTGGCCCGCATGTGGCGCGACTCCAAGATCCTGGAGATCGGCGAGGGCACCAGCGAGGTCCAGCGCATGCTGATCGCCCGCGAACTGGGCCTGGAGGACTGACCGGCCTCCGGTACGACGGCACCATCCCCGCGGCCCGCCGACCACCGGCGGGCCGCATGGAAGAATCCGGACCATGGCGGAGATCACCCAAAAGGACGGCACCTGGACCTTCGACGGGGAGGCCGTACGGATCGTGCCGGGCCGGGACAAGAGCGTCGGCCCGGCCCGAGTGGCCCTCGGCGAACTGGTGGTGCCCCTCCAGGCGCTGAGCGGGATCGCCTTCGAGGCGGGGCGCAAGTCGGGACGGTTGCGGCTGCGGCTGCGCGAGGGCTCGGACCCGCTGCTGCAGGCCGTCGGCGGGCAACTGCCGGACGCCGCCGACCCGTACCAGCTCTCGGTGGAGGCGGACCGCTCCGGCGTCGCCGAGTACTTCGTGGACGAGGTGCGCAACGCCCTGCTGCTCGATCAGGTGCCCAGCACGCCGTGCGACCGCTACCTGCTGCCCGGCCCGGCGGTCCCGCTCTCGGCCTCGGCGGGCGACGCCACGGCCTCCTTCGACGGCGAGACCATCCGCCTGGAGTGGAACTGGAAGACGGAGGAGTCCAAGAAGTCCGCCGGCACCCAGGTGTTCTCCGTCGCCGACGTGGACGCCGTGGAGTGGCTGTGGCCGGGCGGCCTGGAGAACGGCTACCTGCGCTTCGTCATCGCCAAGGCGCCCACCAAGGCGCCGCCGAAGTACGACCCGCGCGCGGTCGAGATCTACGGCTTCAAGAAGGACCCGCTGATGGCGCTGGTCGCGGCGGCGGTGACCGCCCGCATGCCGCACCCGGCCGCGCCCCCCGCGACCGCCCCGGCCGCCATCGCGCCCCCGTCCGCGCCCGCGGCTCCCGGTTCCGTCGCGCTGCCGGGCCCCGCCGCGCCGGCCGCCGCCGCTGGCGGCAGCGGCAGCGATCATGACGCGCTGCTGCGCCGGCTGCGCGAGCTGGGCGAACTGCACCGGGACGGGATACTCACCGACGAGGAGTTCACCGTGGCGAAGCAGGCCCTCCTGCGCCACTTCTAGACCCTCCCGGAGCCGCTCCCGCACCCCTTCTCCGCATCCGGCGCACACTTTCGCCCCTCCCCTGCCCGATATCGGGCAGATTTCTTGCGAAACCGGCCGTTGCCGCGCAGTATCAACGGGTGCTCGATCGCCGTAACCGACATCCCGACGCCAGCCCGACCACCCACGACGACCTCGTCGACCACCTCGTGCGCAGCTCACCGCTGGGCCGTGGCGAGGCGGCCCGGGTGGTGCTCGACGTGCTGGCGTACTTCGACGAGAGCGCGGAGGAGTTCGTCCGTCGCCGCCACCGCGAACTACAGTCGGCCGGCCTGACGAACCCGGACATCTTCGAGCGCATCGGGGCCGAGCTGCCGCACCGCGCGGTGGCCCCGCCCGAGCTGTCCCTACGCCAGCTCCGCCGCATCGTCTACGGCTGAGCGACCGACGCCGCGCCACGGCGCCACCCGAGCACCACCGCCCCACGCCACCCGCGGGGCACCCGGCGCCCGCACACCACCGGAGCGCCACCCCGAGCACCACCGCGACGCGGACGAGCCCGCGACGCGAACGACACCGGAGAGCGGGACCGCGACCCCACGCGACCCGCCCCACCGGTCGCCGGGCACCGACAACGGGCCGGCGGGGCGGCGCCGACACCGGCGCCGATGCCACCCCGCCCGGCCCCCGGCCGGCGACCGCGTACGACACCCTCACCAGACGGAAGGAACCGCCCATGTGCGGCATCGTCGGATACATCGGCAAGCGCGACGTGGCGCCCCTGCTCCTCGAAGGGCTCCAGCGCCTCGAGTACCGCGGCTACGACTCCGCGGGCATCGCCGTCACCGGCCCCAAGGCCACCGGCCTGAAGATGGTCAAGGCGAAGGGCCGCGTCCGCGACCTGGAGGCGAAGGTCCCCGCCCGCTTCAAGGGCACCACCGGCATCGCCCACACCCGCTGGGCCACGCACGGCGCCCCCTCCGACGAGAACGCCCACCCGCACATGTCGGGCGACGACAAGGTCGCCGTCGTCCACAACGGCATCATCGACAACGCCTCCGAGCTGCGCGCCAAACTGAGCGCCGACGGCGTCGAGTTCCTCTCCGAGACGGACACCGAGGTCCTCACCCACCTCGTCGCCCGGGCCCAGGCCGACACCCTGGAGGAGAAGGTCCGCGAGGCCCTGCGCCACGTCGAGGGCACGTACGGCATCGCCGTCCTGCACGCCGACTTCAACGACCGCATCGTCGTGGCCCGCAACGGCTCGCCCGTCGTCCTCGGCATCGGCGAGAAGGAGATGTTCGTCGCCTCGGACGTCGCCGCGCTCGTCTCGCACACCCGCCAGGTCGTCACCCTCGACGACGGCGAGATGGCCACGATCAAGGCCGACGACTACCGCACGTACACCACCGAGGGCTCGCGCACGACGGCCTCGCCGACCACCGTGGAGTGGGAGGCCGAGTCGTACGACATGGGCGGCCACGACACGTACATGCACAAGGAGATCTTCGAGCAGCCCGACGCGGTGGACCGCGTCCTGCGCGGGCGCATCGACGACCGCTTCTCCACCGTGCACCTCGGCGGCCTGAACCTCGACGCGCACGACGCCCGCAAGGTGCGCCGCGTCAAGATCCTCGGCTGCGGCACCTCGTACCACGCGGGCATGATCGGCGCCCAGATGATCGAGGAGCTGGCCCGCATCCCCGCCGACGCCGAGCCGGCGTCCGAGTTCCGCTACCGCGACCCGGTCGTGGACCCCGACACCCTCTACATCGCGGTCTCCCAGTCCGGCGAGACGTACGACGTGCTGGCCGCCGTCCAGGAGCTGAAGCGCAAGGGCGCCCGCGTCCTCGGCGTCGTGAACGTGGTCGGCTCCGCGATCGCCCGCGAGGCCGACGCGGGCGTGTACGTCCACGCGGGCCCGGAGGTCTGCGTCGTCTCCACCAAGTGCTTCACCAACACCACCGTCGCCTTCGGCCTGCTCGCCCTGCACCTGGGCCGCATCCGCGACCTGTCGGTCTCCGACGGCAAGCGGATCATCGAGGGGCTGCGCAGGCTCCCCGGTCAGATCTCGGAGATCCTCAAGCAGGAAGAGGAGATCAAGAAGATCGCGAAGGGGTACGCGGAGGCCCGCTCGATGCTCTTCATCGGACGCGTACGCGGCTACCCCGTCGCCCGCGAGGCTTCCCTCAAGCTCAAGGAGGTCTCGTACATCCACGCCGAGGCGTACCCGGCCTCCGAGCTCAAGCACGGCCCGCTCGCGCTCATCGAGCCCGCGCTCCCCACGGTCGCGATCGTCCCGAACGACGACCTGCTGGAGAAGAACCGCGCCGCCCTGGAGGAGATCAAGGCCCGCAGCGGCAAGATCCTCGCGGTCGCGCACCAGGAGCAGGAGAAGGCCGACCAGACGATCGTCGTGCCGAAGAACGAGGACGAGCTGGACCCGATCCTCATGGGCATCCCGCTCCAACTGCTCGCTTACCACACGGCGTTGGCGCTCGGCCGGGACATCGACAAGCCGCGCAACCTCGCCAAGTCCGTGACGGTGGAGTAGCCGGGCCCGCGACCGGTGCTGGACGGAGGGTGGCCTCCCGCGCGTGCCACCACGCGCGCGGGAGGCCACCCTCCGGTGCCGACGCCGCCCATGCGTCGGCAGGCAGCCGCCCCGACCGGGACCGTCACTCCCCGAAAGGGCGGCACGTCGCTCCCCCGCGTGTGGGGTGTGTACCCGTCGCCACGCGTAATGCACCTCCGCGCCGCGACGAACTCACTCTCCGTCAGGCGGCGCACCGCTGCCGCTCGTTGGGCCCCGGAGGAATCACCCGAAGGAGTGGGCGCCCACGCGCGGACCGCCCGCCACCCCCGCCCGCGCCGCCCGTCGTCGCAACCGCAACCGTTCACGCCCGCGCAAACCGCCTCGCCCCGCACCCCGGCCCCACGCCCCGAACCACCCGCCGCCGCGCCCCCCGCTCGGGCGCCCCGGACCCCGATCGCGGCCCGCCCGGCGACCCGTGGGCGAGCCGGCGAGCCGGCGGGCCGAGCCGCCGGGCCCAGCCGAAAGACGGCGCGCGAGCACCTTGCGCGGGGAACCATCCGAGGCCACGCGAGGAACCACGCGGGCTGCGCGGGTGTCCGGAATCCGGCCCACCACCCGCGCCACGACGCCGCCGCCCGGGCGGCCTGGGCGCTACGGGATGACGACGACCGGGCGCTGCGCGCGGCGCGCGAGCCGCCCGGCGACGGAGCCGAAGATGCGGCCCACCAGGCCGTGCGTGGAGCCCACGACGATGGCGTCGGCCGCGTACTCCCGACCGACCTCCTCCAGCTCGTGACAGATGTCGCCGCCGCGCTCGACGAGGATCCACGGCACCTCGGAGAGGTGGTCCGCGCAGGCCAGTTCGAGGCCGAGGACCTCGGTGCGGTGGTCGGGGACGTCCACGAAGACGGGGGGCTCACAGCCCGCCCAGACGGTCGTGGGCAGGCGGTTGGCGACGTGCACGATGATCAGCCCGGAGCCGGAGCGGCGGGCCATGCCGATCGCGTAGGCGAGCGCGCGCTCGCTGGAGGTGGAGCCGTCGAAGCCGACCACCACTCCGTGCTGGAACGCCGGATCGCAGGCATGGCGCGTCTCTTCCGCCGCTTCGGGGTGCGCCGTCGAGTCGGCGACCCGCTTGCGGTCCGCGGGTTCGGGGATTTCGTAACCGGCCATCTGTTGTCTCGGCGAAGAAAGTCCTGTTGCGGAGGGGTTCGGCGGGGGGCTACTTGCGAGGAAAGACGGATTGTGGGAGGACCGGCGGGCCCGGAGGGAAATCGTCCGGGATTCACCTTTCCAAGCCCACACCCCCCAGGGTACGGCGCCACTCGCCCCCTGCCCAGGGACCACCTCGGGAGGGGCCGGCCGAGGCGAGCTTCATCGGAGCATGCCGGAGGGCCGCGCGGAGCGCAATGCCCCAAGTGGCCCCCCGGCGTACGCCGTGCAGTGACCCGACGGCAAACAAGACGTTGTAGTACCCGCTAGCCACCCCCGGAGGGACTTCCGCCCCAGGAGGGAAGATTTCGTGCCCCGACTCAGCGAGTACACCCCCACCACCCCCTCCGCCGCACCCCTCGACGCGCTACGCCACGCAACTGAGGCATCGCGTTCCGCCTCCGCCGCCCCCGCGCTCCCGGCCGCCCCCGCGCACGCCGCCGCCCCAACCAACCCACGCGCCGCAGAGGCCGCCCCCTCCCCCACAACGCGCCCCACCTCCGCCGCGCGCCAGGTCCCCGGATCGTGCTCGGACGCCGCGCGGCCCGGCCGCGGCCCGGCCGCGGCGGGGTCGGGGGCGACGCGCGCGCGGTTGTTCACCGCGGACCGGGTCGCCACCACGGGCCCGCGCTCCGCGCCGCGCGTCACCCCGCGCGCGCGGAGCCTCGCACCGACCGGGCTCGCGTGCCGGGGAGCGCACGCCGCGCGGGGCACCGAACGGCCGGCTTCCGTCGCCACGGCCGACCGGGGCGGCTGGGGCGTCTTCTGCTGGGCACTGGTGCCGGTCGCCCTCCTGCTGTGCGGGGCGTCGTTCGGCGGCGCGGCGGGCACCGCGATCGGGCTCGCCGCGGTCACCGCGACCTGCCGTGCGCTGCTGCGACGGGCCGAGCGACGGGCGGCGCGGATGACCGATGAGCGTCGGCGCGGGGCGTGCCGCGGAAGGGCCCGTACGGCACCCGCTGGGCCCGTTGTTGACGCCCCGTCCGAAGCGCATACGCCCGTCGACTGACGCGATCGTACGTTTGCGGCCAACTGTTTTCAGCCAACTTCGGAACAAGTTGTCCCTGTTGCCGAAGACCCCCCCAAACCCGCGTCTGACCAGCTAGGAAAGGAGTGTTGAGGGTCCGTACCCCCTACGGGGAGTGGGCATCGGCGAAAGGCGCACTTCCCTACAGGCGCTCCGAGTGCAACGCTTCGTGATCGAATGCTTTACGCCAAGTTGTCATGTCGACTTACGGGCGAGTGGTGAACTGGTCACGGTGACCACACGCGACACAGTAGATTCGATCTTGGCCATGACCGGCGGGGGAACCGTTCAGGACCGAGGGGAAACGTGCAGGACCGAGAGGACGCGACCACCCAGGGGGGCTTAGTTCCATGAGCCAGGACTCCACAACCGTACCGGAGGCCGCCCGAAAGCTCTCCGGACGCCGCCGCCGGGAGATCGTCGCAGTGCTGCTCTTCAGCGGCGGCCCCATCTTCGAGAGCTCCATACCGCTCTCCGTCTTCGGCATCGACCGGCAGGACGCCGGCGTCCCCCGCTACCGATTGCTGGTGTGCGCGGGCGAAGACGTACCGCTTCGCACCACGGGCGGACTCGAACTGACCGCGCCGTACGGCTTGGAGGCCCTCTCGCGGGCGGGCACCGTCGTCGTACCGGCATGGCGGTCGATCACCCAGTCGCCACCCGCCGCCGCGCTCGACGCACTGCGCCGCGCGCACGAGGAGGGCGCTCGCATCGTCGGGCTGTGCACGGGCGCCTTCGTACTCGCGGCGGCCGGACTGCTCGACGGGAGGCCGGCGACGACGCACTGGATGTACGCGCCGACGCTCGCCAAGCGCTATCCGTCGGTCCACGTGGACCCGCGGGAGCTGTTCGTCGACGACGGGGACGTACTGACGTCGGCGGGCACCGCCGCCGGCATCGACCTGTGCCTGCACGTCGTACGCACCGACCACGGCGCGGACGCGGCCGGGGCGCTGGCGCGCCGGCTCGTCGTACCGCCGCGCCGCTCGGGCGGGCAGGAGCGCTACCTCGACCGGTCGCTGCCGGAGGAGATCGGCGCCGACCCGCTGGCCGAGGTCGTGGCCTGGGCGCTGGAACACCTCCACGAGCAGTTCGACGTCGAAGCGCTGGCGGCCCGCGCCTACATGAGCCGACGGACCTTCGACCGGCGGTTCCGCTCGCTCACTGGGAGCGCTCCACTCCAGTGGCTGATCACCCAGCGGGTGCTCCAGGCCCAACGGCTCCTGGAGACCTCCGACTACTCCGTGGACGAGGTCGCCGGGCGCTGCGGGTTCCGCTCCCCGGTGGCGCTGCGCGGGCACTTCCGGCGGCAGCTCGGCTCGTCGCCGGCGGCGTACCGGGCGGCGTACCGGGCCCGCAGGCCACAGGGTGGACCCGGCGACCGCCCGGAGCGGCACGAGCGGGCCGAACGGCCGGACCTGATCGAACAGCGCTCCGGCGAGGCGGTGCCGGTCCGGCGCGGGTCCATGGCCACGGCGGGCGCGCACGGCGGCCCGTCCGGCGCCACGGCGCTCGGGCACGGCGGCATGTCGCACTCCGGCATGAACCACGGCGGGCCGGCGCACGGCGACCGGGACCCCGGCAAGCCCGACTCGGACGCCTACGCGCCGCGGCTACCCGAACAGTCGAGCCGCGCCCCCGGCCGCGCCAGCCTGCCCGGCCAGCGGGAACGCCCCGTAGGGTGACGTCATGAACGATCGCATGGTGTGGATCGACTGCGAGATGACCGGCCTCTCGCTGTCCGACGACGCGCTCATTGAGGTGGCCGCGCTGGTCACCGATTCCGAACTGAACATCATCGGCGACGGCGTGGACATCGTGATCCGTCCACCCGCCGAGGCGCTGACCACCATGCCGGACGTGGTGCGCGAGATGCACACCGCGTCCGGGCTGCTCGACGAGCTGGACGGCGGCACCACGCTCGCCGACGCCGAGCAGCAGGTCCTGGCCTACGTGAAGGCCCACGTGGCGGAGCCCGGCAAGGCTCCGCTGTGTGGAAACTCGGTGAGCACGGACCGGGGCTTCCTGCTGCGCGACATGCCCACGCTGGAAGGCCACCTGCACTACCGGATCGTGGACGTGTCCTCGATCAAGGAGCTGGCCCGCCGCTGGTATCCGCGGGCGTACTTCAACAGCCCCGAGAAGAACGGCAACCACCGGGCCCTCGCCGACATCCGGGAGAGCATCGCGGAGTTGCGGTACTACCGCGAGGCGGTCTTCGTGCCGCAGCCGGGCCCGGACTCGGACACGGCGAAGGCGATCGCGAGCAAGCACGTCCTGCCCACGCGGCAAGCGTGAGGCGGCTCGCTCCCGGCTCTCCACAAGCCGGGAGCGAGCACCCCTTCGGACCCTGTACACTTTTTCTCGGCCGGCAAGGAAAGCGCCGGTCATGGTGGGTATAGCTCAGATGGTAGAGCACCTGGTTGTGGTCCAGGATGTCGCGGGTTCGAGTCCCGTTACTCACCCTGAATGATCGAAAGCCCCCGGTCCGCGCAAGCGGCCGGGGGCTTCGTCGTGTTCTGCCGTACTTCGTCGGGTGCCTCACGTCTCGTCGGGTCTCGTCGGTTCTCGTCGGGTCTTCCGGGGTGCGCGGTGTTCGCGCGGTACGGGTCGGGGGCCGCGTCAGTCGGTGGGGGCGGGCCAGTGGTCCATGTCACCGCCCCGCCACTCGATCTGTTCGGGGTTGTCCAGCGTCAGGTCGTCCGGGTCCTCGATGCCGGCCCGGCGCAGGAACTCGGCGACGTCCCCCCGGCCGTGGGCCAGGCCGACGATGACGCCGCGGATCGTGACGCGGCGCCCACCCGACGCGGTGGGCGGGTGGACGATCACGGGCGGGTGCTCAACCATGCTTCCAGCGTGCGCCCCGGGCCGCGCCGTCGCACATCGGGCCCCGGGCCGGGGCCCGACCGGCCGCTCTCCGCGACGCGGAGTGGGGCTCGCGGGGCAGGGGGCTCGCGGGGCGAGCGGGCTCGCGGGGGTGGGCGTGCTCGCCGGGCGGGCGCCCGGGCAGGGAGGCGCGGTCAGGAGAAGGCGTGGTCAGGAGGAGTGGCCAGGAGTCGCGGTCAGGAGGAGTCGCGGGGGACGAGTTCGGCGGGCAGCACGAGGTGGGGGCGGGCGCCCGGGGCCGTGGTCGGGGTCTCGCGGGTCGCCATCTGCTCCAGCAGGACCCGCACCATCGCGCGCCCCATCTCCTCCGTGGCCTGCCGGACGCTGGTCAGCGGCGGGTCCATGTGGCGGGCCACGGGCGAGTCGTCGTAGCCGACCAGGGCCACGTCGTCGGGCACCTTGCGACCGTGCTGGCGCAGTACGCGGCGGGCGCCGGCGGCCATGACGTCGGAGGCCGCGAAGACCGCGTCCAGGTCGGGACGGCGGGCCAGCAGTGCGGCCATCGCCCGCCGGCCGCCCTCCTCGGTGAAGTCGGCCCGCTCGACGAGGTCGGGGTCCCGGGGCAGGTCGGCGGCATCCAGTGCCTCGCGGTAGCCGTCGAGGCGGCACTGGGCCGTGTACATGTCGAGCGATCCGGTGATGGTGGCGATCGTCCGCCGGCCCCGCTCGGCGAGGTGGGTCACCGCCGACCGCGCGCCGCCGAGGTTGTCGGAGTCGACGTGGGCGACGGTCTCGCGGGCCGAGCGCCGGCCGCCGAGCACGGCCGGTATGTCGATCCGCTCCAGCACGTCCGGCAGCGGGTCGGCCGCGTGCGCCGAGATCATCAGGACGCCGTCGACGCGGTGCGCGGCCAGGTAGTCGGCCAGTCGCTGGCGCTCCTTGGCGGTACGGACGAGGGTGAGCAGCAGTTGTAGGTCGGTGTCGGCGAGTTCGCAGGCCACGCCGCGGATGATGTCCGAGAAGTACGGCTCGGCGAACAGCCTGGTCTCCGGCTCGGGGATGACCAGCGCGACGGCGTCGGCCCGGTTGGCGGCCAGCGCGCGGGCCGCGCGGTTGGGCACGTACCCCAGGTCGGCGACGGCCTGCTCGACCGCGGCCCGGGTCCGGTCGCTGACCCGGGGCGAGCCGTTGATCACCCGGGACGCCGTGCCGCGACCCACGCCCGCGCGTGCGGCGACCTCCTCCAGGGTGGGCCTGCCCCGCCCGGCACCGCGCCGCCTGGCCGCCGCCATCCCCGTCTCCCCCCTCATGCGTCGGACCCCTCCGCCGCGCCGACGATCGCTGGACATTCAACAACAGCCAGATGTCGGCAGCCGCGCCACGCATCGCCCCGCGCGGCCCTGATCTGCGCCAATGCTTCAACTCCTCACAGCAAGGGGCCGCTTGGACCCTGGGGTGTGTTCACAACCCACCACCACGCCCCGTTCGTCCGCTCCCGCTCAGCGGGCCCACCCGTACGCGAGTTCTCCCCTCTTCGCGGCCGGTCACGCGCGACGTAACCGGGCAGTAACGTGTCCGCTCCGCCCGCCGCCGGCCCGGGGCGCACGCGGGCGCACGACCGGGCGCGGCACGAGGGCCCCGGCCGGGCGGCCGACGGCTGGCGTCGCGCCGTGCCAGCGGGTGCGCGGGGTACGGGAGTTGGGAGCGCGGGGGTGCGCCGGCGCGCGGGCTGGGCGGGGTGGGGCCGGCGCGACTGGTGGTGCGTGTGCGCGGGGGCGAGGTACGGGGAGGGGAACGTCCGCCCCGCGGCCCCGGCCGTGGGGCGGGCCTGGGGTGCGGGGCGGTGCGGTACGGGACGGCGCGGGCCGTCAGGTGGCGCGGGGCGTCAGACGGCGCCGGGCGGTGCGTCGTGGCGGTGCGGGGTTACGGGCGGTTCACCGTCGTGCGCGGCGTGCGCCGGGCGCTGCTCGGCGGGGTGGGCGGGATCGGGCGGGCCGCCCCGTACGCCGGTGGTCAGGGTTGGTGGGGGGTGGCGAAGGCGTCCAGGGACTCGGGGAGGGTCTGGCCGCCGTCGACGGTGAGCGTCTGGCCGGTGACGAAGGCGGCTTCGTCGGAGGCGAGGAAGAGGACGGCGTGGGCGATGTCGGCGGTCTCGCCGAGCCGGCCGAGGGGGACGGAGTCCGTCATCCTGCGCAGGTAGTCCGGCCCGAGTCCGGCCAGGCCGTCGGTGCGGACGTTGCCCGGCAGGACGGCGTTGACGGTGATGCCGTGCGGCGCGAGTTCGAGGGCGGCGGAGCGTACGAACCCCAGTTGGCCCGCCTTGCTGGCGCCGTAGTGGGACCACCCGGCGTACCCGGTCGTGGGGCCGGTGATGGAGGAGGTCACGACGATCCGGCCGCGGCCGGCCCGCTCCATGGCGGGCAGGCAGGCGCGTACGGACAGGATGGAGCCGCGCAGGTTGACCTCCAGGACCTCGTCCACGTCGTCGGCCGTCATCTCGCGCAGCGGACGCTCGGGGAAGATCCCGGCGTTGGCGCACAGCACGTCCACCCCGCCGTGCCGCCGCTCGGCCTCGGCGACCATGTGCTCGATCTGCTCCGGCTGCCGCATGTCCACCGCCATGCCCGCGACCCGCCCGTCGGTCCGTCGGGCCAGGTCGTCGGCCACGGTACGGGCGGTCTCCGCGTCCCGGCCCGTGAGGAGGACGGCGGCGCCCTGGCGGGCGAAGAGTTCGGCGATGCCGAGCCCGATGCCGCGGGTGCCTCCGGTCACGACGACGGACCGGTCCTGCCACTGCGTGAACGTCATTGCCCTGTGCCTTTCGCCGTTCTCGCTCCGCCGCCGGGCAACTCCCCGGCCGCCGACCTCGCCACGTTAGCCACATCGCTCCGCACGCCGCGGCCGGGACGACGAGGACCAGCCATCTCGGCGAGGGACGTCGTGGCGGGGCGCCTCGACCCGGGCCACGATCAGCAGGGCGGAGGCGAGCAGGACGAGGCCGGAGACCGTGAACACGGTGGTGACGCCGCCCATGCCGAACAGCACGCCACCCGCCGCGGCCCCGCCGGCAATGGCCGATTGCACACCCACCACCACGAGTCCGCCCGCGCTCTCCGCCTGGTCGGGCACCATCCGCGTCGCCCAGTTCGACCAGGCCACCGACACACCGCCGAAGGCCAGCCCCCAGAGGACCACGAGCAGGACGTACCCCACTCGCCCGGCGGGGAGGAGCGCCAGGCCCAGCGCGGCCACGCCCATCAGCACCGGCGTCAGCGCCAGGGTGAGGCGCAGGTTGACCTCCAGCAGCCATCCGGCCGCCAACGTGCCCACGAGGTTCGCCACTCCGAAGGCGAACAGCAGCAGCGTCAACGCGCCGGCGCTCACCCGCACCACGTCTTCCAGCGCCGGGCGGATGTAGGTGAACAGCGCGTAGTGCCCGACGTGGACGAGCAGCATCCCCGCGATGCCCACGCCGAAGCCCGGGCGCCGCAGCACCTCCCCCAGGGTGCCGAGCCGTGCCGTGCCGTGGGGCGCCATCCGGGGCAGTGCGAGGAGTTGGACCGGCCAGCCGCCCGGCGCCAGCAGGGCCACCTCGCGGCCCGTGGCCGCGAACACCGCGAACACCGCGAACGCCGCGAACATCGCGGACGTAGGGGGCTGACGCGGCGGACGCGCGTACCCCGTACGGAAGGCCGTTAGTCGAAGGCGGCGGGGGGCGGGGCAGGGGACGCCGTGGCGTCCGCGTCGGAGACCGGGCGCGCGCCGCCGGTGAAGTCGGCGAGGGCGCGGCCGTGTTCGACCCGTCCGGGGTGCGGGTCGCTGGCCGCGCGGCGGGTCAGCTCCGCGACGGGCAGCGCGCCGTTGCCGGCCAGCAGGACCGCGTTGCCGAAGCGCCGCCCGCGCAGCACGGCGGGGTCGGCGGTCAGGCAGGTCTCGGCGAACACGGCGCGGGCGGTGGCGACCTGGGCCCGGAGGTGGGCGAGCGGGGCGCCGTCGGCGATGTTGGCCGCGTACCACCCGCCGGGGCGCAGGGCGCGGCGCGCCTCGGCGAGGAACTCGGCGCTGGTCAGGTGCGCCGGGGTGCGGGCGCCGCTGAAGACGTCCGCGATGATCAGGTCGGCCCAGCCGTCGGGCACCTTGCCGAGCCCCGCGCGGGCGTCGCCCCCGCGCACCCGGACGCGCCAGCCGCTCTCCAGGGGCAGTTCGCGGCGGACGAACGCGACCAGCGGACCGTCCACCTCCACCACCTGCTGCGTGGAGCGGGGCCGGGACGCGGCGATGTAGCGGGCCAGGGTGAAGGCGCCGCCGCCGAGGTGCAGGGCCTGGATCGGCCGTCCCGGGGGCGCGACCAGGTCGGCCACGTGGCCCAGCCGGCGCTGGTACGAGAAGTCGAGGTAGCCGGGGTCGTCGAGGTCGACGTGGGACTGCGGGGCGCCGTCGATCAGCAGGGTGCGCCCGCGCGGCCGGTCCCGGTCCGGCACCAGTTCGGCGCGGCCACCGTCCACCCGCGCGCTGACCGGCTCCCCGGCGCGGGCCCGCCCGCGCGTGCGCCCACCGCGCGCCCGGCCGGTCGCCGCGTCGGCCGCACCCGTCGTGTCCGCTGTGTCTGCTGTGTCGGGCGCGTGCGCCGCGTCGTCGCCGCGCTCGTCGGCCCGCTCGTCCGCGGCCGTTCGGGCGCGGTCCGCGCGCCCGCTCCGACCCGCGTTGCCCTGCCGTCCGCGCTTGCCTCGTGCCATCCGACCAGTATCGATCACCGCTGGCCGGGCAGTCGGCCCGGTCAGCGGTGGACCCCGCGCGGGCGGGGCCGCGCGTCAGTGGCTGCGGTCGATGACCTCGATCACCCGGGCAGCCTCGCCGAGCGCGGCGCGGAGCACGGCGGGGTCGGTGGCGTCGCGGTACGCCTCCGCGGGCGGCACCAGCCAGCCGGCGCCCGGCACCGGGGGCGCGGCGTCCTCGGCCCCCGCCTCCCGCGCGCCGTACGGGGCCACGGTCCGGGCCGCTCGCGCGCCGGAGCGCGGGCCTCGGCCGTGCGCCCGCGTACACGCGCTGCCCGGTACGTCCCACCCCGCGGCCGTGCCGGGGGGGACGACGAAGCCGAGGGTGCGGCACGCGTCGTCGTGCAGGACCGGTCCGATACCGCCCGACGCGCGCAGCCGCAGCAGGTCCACGACCTCGAAGCCCTGCCGGGCGGGCACGGTGACCACGTCGCAGGCACCGCTCGCCGACTCGGCCACGGCCCGCGGCGGGGCGGCGTACTCCGGGTGCTCGGTGTGCTCGGGGTGGGGCGGGGGGCCGGTGTCGGCAGCGCGGGGCGTGCGGTCGGCGCGCTCACGCGCGTGCGTCGTGCCGGCGGGCTCGTCCGCCTCGACGGGGCGGCTGGCCTCGTGCGTGACGGGTCCGTCGAGCGGGGGGCTCAGGTCGCGGTCCCCGCAGTCCTCGGACACGTCACCGCCCGGTGCGGCGGCGTCGCGGCCGGCTCCCGGGTGTGACCGGGCGCCCGGAAGCGACGCGCTGCGCTCCTCGCTGGGGCGGTGGCGGAACTGTGCGGGCATCCGTGAGCCGTCAGCGTCTGCCCCGGTGGCTGGTGTGACGTCCGGCAAGGGGAACCCCTTCCTCCGCGTGACTGCCATGGTCTACAGGAACCAACGCAACAAAACGTCAACAGCTACGGCGCAACGCCGCCGCAAAGGATGGCACTTCATGGCAAATCACGGGTGAGATATCCGTTTTGTAGCTAAACCGCACGTGATCGCGCCAGCACAGTCGGTACGGTCGTGCCGTCGATCACGGCACCGGTCCGCTCGTGGCGCCGCCCGCAGCGGAGATCGCCAGGAGGGCACCACCATGGCCTCGGCATCCGAACCCTCGCCGCCGCGGCTGAACGCGGCTTTCAGACGCCTGCGCGGGCATCTGTCGCCGGGCGAGTTCGCGGCGCTCGTGCGACGCTCGGCCCGGGAGATCGGTGAACAGGTCTCCTGCGACGCCCGCTACATCGGACGCGTCGAGTCCGGCGCGATCCGCTGCCCCAACTACGCGTACGAGCGGGTGTTCCGGCACATGTTCCCCGGCCGCTCCCTCACGGACCTCGGCTTCGCCCCGCGCGCGAGCGTGCGCGGGCACGGCCCACGGGACGCCTCGGGGCGCGCGGACGCCGGCGCGCGCGAGGAGCCCGTAGCGGAGGACGCGAGCACCCCCGGCCCGCCCCCCGCGCCCCGACCTCGGCCCCAGCCGCAGGCCCAGCCGCCGACCCAGTCGCGAGCCCAGCCACCGGCCCGACCACCGGCCGCGCCCCCGGCTCCGCCCCGGTTGCCGGCCCAGGCCAAGCCGTGGCCCCAGACCCGGGCGCAGCCCCCGACCCAGGCTCCGGCGCCGCGCGCCGGGCAGCCGCCGGCGCGCCCGCCGGGGCCGCCGCCCTCCCCCGCCTCCCTCCCCAGGTACGCCCACCCGCGTACGCCGGAGGCTCCCGACTCCCCCGCCGGGCCGACGGCGGGCGGCCCACCCCACCGCCACGAGGAGAGCGATGTGCACCGTCGCGCCTTCATGACCATCGGCTCCGCCACGGTGGCCGCCGTCTCCCTGGAACTCGGCTCCGCCTGGGCCGCCGCGCCCGGCGACGGCGCGGGATCACGGGGCGCGGGCGCCCCGGGCGCCGCGCCGGGTGGTGCGCGGGCGGCCCGGGTGCCGCGCCGCGCGCCGATCCCACCGCTGCCGCGCGTGCCCCGGCCGCAGGGACGCGTCGGCGCGGCGGAGGCGGCGGCCCTGGAGGAGGCCGTACGGCACATCCGGCTCCTTGACGACCAGCACGGCGGTGACGGCATCTACCGTGGCGCGACCCAGCCGCTGAGCGCCGCCTACGAACTCCTCGACGCCGGCACCGAACGGCAGTCCGTCAGCGACCGGCTGCACCAGGCCGCGGGCGAGCTGGCCATCTCGGTCGGCTGGCTGGCCCACGACTCGGGCCGGATCGCGCGGGCGCGCTCGCACTACGCGGAGGCGCTGGCCACCGCGCGGCTGGCGGGCGACCCGGCGCTTGAGGCGCACGCCTTCTGCAACATGGCCTTCCTCGCCCGCGACGCGCGCCGGCCCCGCGAGGCCGTGCGGGCCGCGCAGGCCGCCGAGCGCGCGGCGCGCTCGCTGGCCTCGCCCCGGCTGCTGTCGCTGCTGGCCCTGCGCGAGGCCGGTGGCCGGGCCGGCCTCGCGGACCAGGCCGGTTGCGTACGGGCGCTGCTGCGCGCCCAGCGGCTGTTCGACCGGGGGCCCTCGGACGCCGATCCGGAGTGGATGTCGTTCTTCGGCGAGGCCGAGGCGGCGGGCCTCGAAGCGCAGTGCTGGTCGGCGCTGCGGAAGTGGGACCGGGCGGTGGAGCTCGCGCGGCGCTCGGTGGCCCTCCAGGGACCGCACTTCGTACGCAACCGGGCCCTGTTCACCGCGGAGCTGGCCACCGACCTGCTCGGCGGGCGGGCGCCCGACGAGGCAGCCGCCGCGGGCGAGCGGGTGCTCGCGCTGTCGGGCCAGGTGCGGTCCGCCCGCGTCCGGGCGATGGTCGACGAGTTGGCCCAGGGGCTGCGGCCGTGGCGCCGGGAGCCGGGCGTCGCGCGCTTCCTGGCCCGCCACCGCGAGGCCCAGCCCGCGTGAGCGGCTGACACCCGGCGCCCGCGCGGCGCCCGTGAGGGGCGCGGCGCGCCGTCGGGCCAGGTGGCCGCCGTCGGGCGGGATGGCCGCCGTCAGGCCAGGTGGCCCGTGTCGTTCCAGCGCTCGATGGCGGGTTCGCCGTACGCCCAGCCCAGGACGGACAGCGAGGTCGGGTCGAGGCGGATGCGGGCGCCGAAGGAGAGGTCGAAGCCCAGCCAGCGGGCGGCCAGCGCGCGCAGGATGTGGCCGTGGGCGAAGACGAGCACGTCGCGGTCGGCGGAGCGGGCCCAGGCCACGACGGAGTCGGCGCGCTCCGTGACGTCGGCCACCGACTCGCCAGGGGTGGCGGCGTCCGGTACGTCGGTGGGCACGCCGTCGCGCCAGATCAGCCAGTCGGGGCGACCCGCCTTGATCGCGTCGGGGGTCATGCCCTCGTACGGGCCGTAGTCCCACTCAAGCAGCGCGTCCCAGGGCGTCGCGCGGTCGCCGAAGCCCGCCAGTTCGCAGGTCTCGCTGGCGCGCACCAGGGGGCTGGTGCGCACCTCGACTCCCGGCAGCCCGTTCCACGGCCCGCGGCGCAGCCGCTCGCCCAGCAGCTTGGCGCCGCCGCGCCCCTCGTCCAGGAGCGGGATGTCCGTGCGGCCCGTGTGCTTCCCGGACAGCGACCACGCGGTCTGTCCGTGGCGGGCCAGCAGGATGCGTGCTGGCATGGCGGGGAGCCTTTCGCTCGTTCGGGGGGTTAGTGGGGCAGGTCCGGCATGCCGGAGACCCGTCGCCCATCATCGCCTACGAGTTCGATGAGCAACCCGCTGGGCCGCCGTGGCGTCTAGTTCCCTGCGCACCACGACCGAGGGAAACCCCAACAACGGGTAAACGTGGCGTTTCGCCGCACTCGCCGGGGGTGGTGCGCGGGTTGTCGCACGGAGACCGTACGGTTGACTGCGCGCCTTTGGCCGCCTGATCACACTTGGGAGACCGACCGGATGCCCCACACCGCGCCCCGTACCGGGACACCACAGCGCACTCAGCCCCGCTGGTGGGCCGAGCTGCCGCTGATCGCCATGGTGTACGCCGCGTACTCGGCCGGCCGACTCCTGGCGCGGGGCTCCGTGTCCAGCGCGGTCGACCACGGCCTCGGCATCCTGGAGTTCGAGCAGGCGCTGCACATCGACTTCGAGACGCCGCTGAACGACTTGTTCACGAAGCACGCGTCGCTCGGCATACCGGCCGACTTCGCGTACGCGTCGCTGCACTACATCGTCACGCCCGCGATCCTGGTCTGGCTGTGGAAGCGGCGCCCCACCCAGTACCGGGTGATGCGCACCTGGCTGATGCTCTCCACGCTCATCGGTCTCATCGGTTTCATCACCCTGCCCACCTGCCCGCCCCGGCTGCTCGACGCCAGTCACGGCTTCGTGGACACGATGGCGCAGTACGGGTCGTACGGCTGGTGGGGCGGCGAGGCGAGCGCGCCGCGTGGCCTCGGCGGGCTGACCAACCAGTACGCGGCGATGCCGAGCCTGCACGTGGGCTGGTCCCTGTGGTGCGGCATCGCGCTGTACCGGCACGGCAGGTCGGGTTGGGCCAAGGCCGCCGGCGTCGCGTACCCGCTGCTCACCACGATCATCGTGATGGGCACCGCGAACCACTACTTCCTCGACGCGGCGGCCGGCGCGGCCGTGATGGGCCTCGGCTTCCTGCTCGCCCGGCCCGCGCTGCGGCTGACCGACCGGGTCTGGGCGCGGTTCACGGCGCGCCGGACGAACGGCGCGCCGGCCGACGCGGGCCTCGGGGCGGCGGCCGGTGCCGAGCCGGCCGCGGCTGACCTGGTGGCCGCCGACGCGCCCAGGGCCGAGCTGGTCGCCGACGCTGCCGCCGATCCCGATCTCGGGGTGAGCGCGCCGAGTGTCAGTGGTGGGTGCGAGACTTCGGCGGGTGAGCACATCCCTCAACAGTCGACGCGAGATGCCGACCGAAACGCCACCGCCCCAGCGGACGGCGCTCCGGCAGCGGCTCGCTGAACTGCGGGGTCCACGGGTCGCCCCGCGGCCCCTGGACGCCCGCGCGCTGGCGGCGCTCGCGGCCAACCCCGGCTGCCGCCGCCGCGCGCTGCTCGACGGCGCGGGAGTGGACAAGCCGGCCCTGGCCAGGGCGCTGGGCTCGCCCGCGCCGTTCGGCCAGTCGCAGTTCGCCCACCAGCGTGGCCACGTCTTCGAGGCCCGCGTCACCGCGGACGGTGGCGAGCAGCTCGTCGCCCTGCTGCGGGAGCGGCTGAGCGACCCCGGGCCCCCTCCCCCACGGGACGGCGTCGACGCGCCCGAGCTGGTGGCCGACGGCCCCGCGGGGCGCACGGAGCGCACCCGGCTCGCGCTCGCGCAGGCCACGGCCGCCGGCCGGTGGGCCGTGCTGCGGCACCCCATGGTGAGCGTGGAGGTGGCCGGCTCGCCCGCGTATCTGGAGCCGGACGCGCTGGTGGTGCACCCGGACGGGAGCTGGACCGTCGTGGAGATCAAGTCGTTCCCGGTGCTGGACGGCTCGGCCGACCCGACGAAGGTGGGCGCGGCGGCGCGACAGGCGGCGGTGTACGTGCTGGCGCTGCGTGAGCTGGCCGAAGCGGTGGCCGCCGAGGGCGGCCCCGTGCGAGGTGTGCCGGCCGCGCGGGACGACGCGCCGGCCGGGGCCGACGCGGGGCTGAGCGGGCCGCTGGACGGCACCGTGGGGGCGGCCGGCCTGGTGCGGCAGCGCGCGCTGCTCGTGTGTCCCAAGGACTTCTCCAACCTCCCGACGGCCGAGCTGATCGACGTCCGCAAGCAGCTCTCGGTGACCAGCCGCCAGCTCGCGCGGCTGACCCGGATCGAGGAGATCGCCGCCGAGCTGCCGGGCGACGCGACGTTCGACCTCCGGCTCGCGGACGACGGCAAGACGCCGACGCGGCCGGTGGCGGAGCTGACCGCCACGGTGGACGCGGTGCCGGCGGCGTACGTACCGGACTGCCTGGCCTCGTGCGAGCTGGCCTTCCACTGTCGGCAGGCGGCGCGGGCCGCGGGCGCGGTGGAGGTGCTCGGCCGCGGCGTGCGGGGCGAGCTGGGCGGCCTGACCACGGTGGAGGCCGTGCTCGGGGCGGCGCTCGGCGAGCGACCCGCGACCGACCCGGCCGAGCCGTCGGACACGGCCCAGCCAGCCGATCCGGACCAGGAAGCCGACACGGACCAGGAAGCCGACCCGGCCGTGCGCGCCCTGCGCCGGGCGGCGGCGCTGCGCGCCCAGGCGCTGGCGGAGGCGGGCATGACCCCCGGGCCAGCCGGCCGGGTCACGGACTCCGGGGAGGTCGCATGGCGTTGATGACGACGCTGGCGCGGATGGAGGCCATGCGGAGCGGGCGGGCGCTGCCGACCACGACGGTGCGACACCGACACCTGGCGGACCGGCCGCTGGCCCTGGTGCCGCTGACCACCGCGGGCGAGGCGGGCGCGCCGCTCGGCGCGCTGGTCGGCACGGACCGGGACGCGCCGCGGCTGCTGGTGGTGCCCCAGCCGCGCGACCGCGACCTGCGTTTCGCCTTCCTCGCCGCGCTGGCCGAGGAGATGCTGCCGCACTTCGCCGCGGGCGCGGACGAGGTGGAGTGGGAGGAGCGCAAGGAGACCGACCCCGAGACCGGCAAGCGGGTCACGGTCCAGGTCGAGCTGTGCGCCGACGCCCCGCAACTGCTCGTGCCCAGCGGCCCCGGCATCGACTTCGTACGGCTGCTCGGCCGCTCGATGCGGTTCCGCCGGGCGGCCGAGCACGAGCCGGAGGACCGCACGGGCGCGCGCGAGGGCGCGCTGCTGGCGTCGGGCCCGGGCGCCGCCGAGCCGGGCGAGGGGCCGCGCGAGGCTGACGTGCCGCGGGCCGCGCCGGCCCGGGTGCCGCTGCTCGGGCGCTGGCTGACGCACTACGGGGAGCGGGCGCGGGTGCCCGGCTCCTCGCTGCTGCTCGCGCTGACCGACCTGCTGGGCCAGCACTGGGCGACCGGCCAGAGCCGGCTTGAGGACCAGCACCTGGGCGCGCTGCTTGCCTGGATCGACCCGCCGGCCGGGCTCGCGGGCCCGGAGGCGGCGCTGCGCGCCGAGACGGCCCGCGACGACCGGGGGCAGTTGCTGTGCCCGCCGGCCGGGCCGGCCACGGACCCGGCGTTCGACAACCGGTTGCTGGCCCCGGCCATGGCCCGGTACGACGCGGCGCGGACCCGCGGCGTGCCCGCCGACGTCGCGGCGGCCGAGGGCGAGGTGCGGGAGCTGGTCGCCAGCCAGCTCCGGCCCACCTGGGAGGCGCTGTGGCGCGGCGTCGACCTGCTGCGGGCGCTGCCGCCCGGGAGCAGGGTCGCCGACCGGTGGAAGCGCGACCGCTGGTCGTACACGGGCCACCGGGACCGGGTGCGGGCCGGCGAGCCGCCGCAGCCCAAGTGGGACGACGCGGTGACCGCCGCCCGGAAGCTGGCCGCCCGCGAGACCGCGCAGGCCCAGCTCGACGCCCAGGAGGCGCTGGACGACCCGCTGGTCATGGCGGCCCGGCGGCTGTCGGGCGAGGCGTTCGCGGGCGAGGTGGCCGAGGTCGTCATGGCGTACTCGCAGGCGAAGGTCCCGCGCCCGCGCCCGCTGGTCACCGTGCGCACCGACGACCGCCCGCTGCTCGACGAGGGCGTCAAGGTCTACCGCGCGCTGCCCGACGGCAGGACGCAGACGGCTGAGTTCGTGGCGTACGAGGCGCACGGGACGGGCGAGGCGCACGGCACGGCGGGCGGCTCCGACCCGGCGGCGGGTGGCGAGGCGGCGCCGCTGGTGGTGCTGCGGCTGACCGGGGGCATGGGGCGGGGCAGGGAGCCGGAGCCCGGTTCGGTGCCCGAGGAGGGCGACCGGGTGTGCTGGACGCTGTTCGAGCACGCCCCGCGTGGCGGCCCGGAGCTGCCCGACCCCGAGCAGACCCCGTGGACGCACGGCGGCCCACCGCTGCGCACCGAGCCCGCCGCCCCGCTGGCCGAGCCCGCCGCCCCACTCGCCGGGGCCGGCGCCCCACTGGCCGGGGCCGGCACCACGGCCTCGGGTGACGGCGCGGCCTCGGGTCACGCGGCCGGCGCCGCTGACGCGGCCCGTGACGCGGACGCGGGCGCCACGGCCCTGGTCGGCGCCTCCGGCGCGCCACCGTTCGACCCCGCCTACCAACCCGACCCCGTGACTGACGAGGACTTCCTGTGAGCGACGCCGACGCCGCCGCCCCCGCACGCCTCGCCGACCCCACTGGCCCCGCTGTCCCCGCTGGCCCCTTCGATGCCGATTCCGTCGGCCGCGCGGACCCGGCCGGCCGGGCGGGGTTCGACCCCGGGGCCGCCGCCGCGGCTGCCACGGCCGCCATCCTGCGGGACACGATGGCCGGTGCCGAGCGCGGCGTGGTGGTCGACTCGCCGCCCGGCGCGGGCAAGTCGACGCTGGTGGTGCGCGCGGCCCGTGAGCTGGCCGCCGCCGGCCGCCCGTTGATGGTCGTCGCGCAGACCAACGCGCAGGTGGACGACCTGGTGATCCGGCTGGCCGAGGCGGAGCCCGAGCTGCCCATCGGCCGGCTGCACAGCAGCGACGCCACGGCGTACGACCCCGCGCTGAACGCGCTGCCCGCGGTGCGCACCTCCGCGAAGGTGGGCGACCTCGCCGGGCTCGACGTGGTGATCTCGACGGCCGCGAAGTGGGCGCACACCAAGAACGTCGAGCCGTGGCAGCACGCCATCGTGGACGAGGCGTACCAGATGCGCTCGGACGCGCTGCTCGCCGTCGCCGGACTCTTCGAGCGGGCGCTGTTCGTCGGCGATCCCGGACAGCTCGACCCGTTCAGCGTGGTGGGCGCCGAGCAGTGGTCCGGGCTCTCGTACGACCCGTCGGCCAGCGCCGTCACCACGCTCCTGGCACACAACCCCGGCCTGCCGCAGCACCGGCTGCCGGTCTCGTGGCGGCTGCCCGCGTCGGCCGCGCCGCTGGTCTCGGCCGCCTTCTACCCGTACACGCCCTTCCGCAGCGGCACCGAGCACGGCGATCGGCGGCTGTCGTTCGGGGTGGCGTCGGACGGTTCGGGCGTGGACCGGGTGCTGGACGCGGCGGCCGAAGCGGGCTGGGGCCTGCTGGAGCTGCCCGCCCGGCACACTCCGCGCACGGACCCGGAGGCGGTGCGCGCGGTGGCCCTGGTGGTGCGCCGGCTGTTGGACCGGGGCGGGGCCGCGACCAGCGAGCGTTCCCCCGATCCGGTGCCGCTGACGGCGGCCCGGATAGCGGTCGGCACGGCCCACCGCGACCAGGCGGCGGCCGTCCGCGCGGCCCTGGCCGACCTGGGCGTCTCCGGCGTGGTGGTGGACACCGCGAACCGGCTCCAGGGGCGGGAGTTCGACGTCACGGTGGTGTTGCACCCGCTGTCGGGCCGGCCCGACGCCACCGCCTTCCACCTGGAGACGGGCCGGCTGTGCGTGCTCGCCTCCCGACACCGGCACGCGTGCGTCGTCGTGTGCCGGGCCGGGGTGCCCGAGCTGCTGGACGACCACCCGTCGACGGAGCCGGTGCGGCTCGGCGTGAGTATGAAGTTTCCGGACGGCTGGGAGGCCAATTACGCCGTCCTGGCCCACCTCAACGAGCACCGGGTGCGCTGGCGCCCCTGAGCCCGAGCCGCCCCGCCCCTGGTCAGGCGCGCCCGCCGGGGGTCGCTCACCCGGCGTGGTGGCGGGCGCCCGGCGGGGCGGCCAGGACGGCGACCCCCGTCCGGCCGCCGTCGACGTCGAGGACGGTTCCGTGCACGAACTCGGCCTCGTAGCCGGCCAGGTAGAGCGCGGCGGCGGCGATGGCGTCGGGGTGGCCGCTCCGGCCGGCCGGGGTGCCCGTCATCAGGTCCTCGCCGGGGTACGTCGCGTCCGGCGCGAGGTCCGGGGGCCGGATCACGCCCGGCGACACCGCGTTGACCCGGATGCCGAGCGGGCCGAACTCGGCGGCCCAGGCCCGCGTCAGCGTCTCCACCGCGCCCTTGGTCGAGCTGTAGAGACCGCCCACCGGCAGCCCGAGGCGGGCCACCCAGCTCCCGAGGTTGACGATCACCCCGCCGCCGTTGTCGATCATCTCCGGCACCACGGCCTGGGTGAGGAAGAAGGGCGCCTTGACGTTGACCCCGTACACCCGGTCGAAGGTCGCGTCGTCCGTCTCCAGGGTCGTGGCGGGCGGGAAGACGCCGGCGTTGTTGACCAGGACGTCGAGTGGGCGGCCGAGCGCGGCGCGGGCGGCGGCGGCGAGCGCCCGGCTCGCGGCGGAGCCGCCGTCGAGGTCGGCGGGTACGAAGTCGGCGCGCCCGCCGTCGGCGCGGATCGCGGCCACGACCGCGTCCCCTCGCGTGGCGTCGCGCCCGGAGACGATCACGTGCGCGCCCTCGGCCGCGAAGAGGCGGGCCACTGAGCGGCCGATGTTGCTGGTCGAACCGGTGATGAGGGCCGTCTTGCCGGCCAGTCGCTGTGTCATGGCGGCGAACGTACGGAGCTGTTTTTGGACTCTCAAGTCCAAACCGCCCCCTCCCGAAACCGGTCACGGCCCGGCGCCGTCTCGCCATCCGGTCACGAGCCGTCCCGTCGTGGACCGCTTGATCCACCGCGTCGTAGGCTGCGCGGCATGGCGTTCACGGCCAAGGGGCGGGCGACCCGGCAGCGCATCATCGAGGGCGCCGCCGGCTATCTGCGCGGCGACGATCCGGGCAACGTCACGCTCGACGACATCCGCGCGGCCACCAGCACCAGCAAGAGCCAGCTCTTCCACTACTTCCCGAACGGTAAGGAGGAGTTGCTGCTCGCGGTGGCCCAGTACGAGTCCGACCGGGTGCTGGCCGACCAACAGCCCTTCCTGGGCTCGCTCGACTCGTGGGACGCGTGGGAGCAGTGGCGGCGGGTGGTCATCGGGCGGTACCGCGCCCAGGGCCCGCGCTGTCCGCTCGCCGCGCTGATCGGCCAGGTCAGCACCGTGCCGGGGGCCGCCGACGTGACCGCGTCGCTGTTGCGGCGGTGGCAGGAACACCTGCGGCGGGGCATCCTCGCCATGCAGGAGAACGGCGAGGTGGGCCCGCACGTGGACGCGGACCGCACGGCCGCGGCCTTCGTGGCCGGCACCCAGGGCGGCGTGATCGTGCTCCGCTCGACCGGGGACACCTTCCACCTGGAGGCGGTCCTCGACGCGCTCATCTCCCACCTGCGCGGCGGCGGCCCGGCCCGCCCCGCCGCCGAGTGAGCACCCCGCCCCCTGGGCAACACCCGCGTGACCCCGCCCTGAGCCGGGGCCACGGCCCGCCCTGAGCCGCGCCCACACGCCAGCCCCACCCACCACACCCGTACGCCTCTCCGCAGGCCATCGCCGCACCCGCTCCCCGTACGCGGGGCCGGCACGCCGTGCCCGTACGCCGGGCCGGAGCGCTCTTGCGCGGGGCAGGACAATGGAACGCGGCACTCAACGCTGGAGGTAGATACATGTCCGAGCCGCATTCGGCTACCAACCCGCGCACCAGCCCGGGGCGGCGCCTCAAACCCGCACCGCTGCTCTTCGAGCCCTCCGAGGCCACCGCGGACCCCGAGCACTTCTTCGACCTGGAGTCGATAGAGGACCCGCGCGAGCTGTTGGCCCGCTCGACCGAGCTGACCCTCGCGTTCCGGGCGGCGGCGGACCGGGCCACCGAGTTCCAGGCGGTGGCGGCGGCTCAACTCGCCGACCCCCAGCGGTTCGACCGGCTCTCGACGGCCATGATCGCCGAACGGGCGGACTGGACCGAGGACTACGCGCGGAAGATGGTCGAGTACGGCCGCGAGCTGATGCGCGCCGGCACCATCACGGAGGCGTGACCGGGACCGGCGGGCCGCTCCTCGCCGCGGCGGCCCGGGTCCGGCGCCGTCCGGCCCCGGCCTCGCCGGATCGGACACCGTTTCGAATGCACCAGTGGCACATGCCCGCCAGGTAGTCGGGGGCGCAAGATACTCCGTACTGCCCCGCCCTGTCCTGGTTTCCGGAATTCACCCAAAACGGAAACTGAACGCCCGGTAAGTATGTCCGCCATGACCAGTACCAGCGACAGCGCGCATAGCGGCGGCAGGCACGGCAGCGAGACGCGACGGCCCCGGAGGTGCGAGGCCGGGCGGGCCACGCGCAGCGGGGCGGGGAGCGGCGCCCGGAACGGGGCCGGAAGCGGCGCCGGCGGCGAGGACGTACCGCCCGGCGACGCCCCCCGAACGGAGCGCACCGGCCACCCGGGCCGACCCGACACCGACCCGCGCACTGGTCAACCCCACACCGCCGCCCCGGCCACCACCCCCATCCCCACCAGCGACAGCGCGCAGCGCTCCGCCGACGAGACCACCACCGCCACCGCCACCCAGCCCCCCGCGCGGGCCGCCACCCGGACCGCCCCGAAGCCAGCTCCGGAACCCACCCCGCGGCCCGCTCCGAAGATCGCTCCGAGGCCCGTCCCGAGGCCGCCCGCGCGGCCCGCCGCCCGCCCCGCCCCGCAGCCCCAACCGGCACAGCGACCCGCGGCGGCACGGTCCGGCGCACAGCGGCCCGAGGCGCGGCAGCCCGACGCGTGGCAGCCCGAGGCGCAGCAGCCCGACGTGCGGCAGTACCCGGCGGAGCAGCCCGGCGCGCGCCTCCCCGTGCGGTCCCGCGTGACCGCCCCCGGCGGCGGCCCGCGGCGCGTGGCGCCGACCGTGGCCGAGGCCGCGCGCGCCGGCCGCCCGGACGCCCCCGCCCGGCCCGACGCGCCGCGTCCCGTGGCCCGGGAGCGGCGCGGGCCGGTGGGTGAGGCGCGGTACGGGGCGGCCTCGGTGACGCCCGCCGGGGCGGACTGGCTCGCGTCGGCGAGCGCATTCCCGCGGAGCGTGCACGCGCTGTGGGCGGCCCGGCCGACCGCGCCCAGCGTGCTGCCGTGCGGCATCGCGTTCGACGTCGTCAGCGCGCCCGCCCTGTTCGGGCGGCGGATGGTCGATCGGCTCTGGGGCGAGGGGCCGGGGTCGGGGCCGGTGGCGGTGCAGCGCGGGCGGGTGCTGCTGTTCACCAGGCCCGGCGTGGCTCAGCGGCTGCCGTCCCTGCTGAGCTGGGAGGAGTGGGGCGCGGGGGTGGTGCCGCCGCTGCTGTGTCACGGCGCCGGCGACGCGGTGACCATCCCGCCGCTGCGCGCGCCCGAGCCGGCCGGGTTCGGGGACCTTCCGGAGGCGGCCGACCCGTTCGCCGACCCGTTCCTCGCGCGGCGCCCGGGGGCCGAGGACGGGCCGTACCGGGAGGGGGCGTACGAGGAGGCGGCGTACGCGGCCGGGGCGTACGGGGCGCGGGAGGTGGGTTCGTACGCCGGGGCGGCCGATCCGGACGCGGGCGCCCTGGCCTCCGTGGCGTCGGCGGCGGGTGGGGCGGACGCCGGGCGGCGGGCCGCCGGAGCGGGCGGCGGGTCGCGCTGGCTGGTGGCGCCCGACGTGCGGCACCCGTGGCTGCCCGGCCCCGACGTGCTGCTGTGGGCGTGCGTGCGCGCGGCCCGTGGGCAGGCGCGCGGCGCGCGGGCCGACACGCCCGTGACCAGGGCGAGCCCGTCCGGACGCGGCTGATCACGGCGGGCGTAACCGATTTTCATTCCGCCGGACCCTGGTGTTAAGGTTTTCCACGTCAGCGAGCGCCGCTAGCTCAGTTGGTTAGAGCAGCTGACTCTTAATCAGCGGGTCCGGGGTTCGAGTCCCTGGCGGCGCACCTGAGGAAGGGCCCTCGTACTTCGGTACGGGGGCCCTTCGCCATGCCCGGCGGGCACGGTCCCTCGCGCGCCGCAGGCCCGGGTCAGCCCCCGGGGTCGTGGGTGACCTTCACCGTCCAGGTGGCGCCCCGCCCCTCGGGGCCGCCCTCGGTGTACGCGTCGGCGACGGTGGCGTCCTCGACGCTGACCCGAACGCCGTCCTCGGGCGCGGCGTAGCTCTCGCCGACGTCGAGCGGCGCGTCCGCGAGGTCCGGGTAGACCGAGGCGCTCTCGCAGGCCCCGGCGTCCGGGTGCCCGTCGATGACCTTGACCGGGCCTTCGGCGGAGGCGGTCCCGCTGCGCACCCGGTAGATCAGCACGCCCTCGGAGCAGGTGCCCGCGTCGTTGCCGTACGCCCCGCGCGCCTCGATGACCAGCGCGCTCTCCGGGCCGGTGCGCACCACCACCACGCGCGGGTGGCCCGGGGCGCCGGGGGTGCGCGGGGCGCCGAGCGGGTCGAGGGTGTGCAGGGTGGTGCCGGGGCGGTGGACGCACACGACCTCGCGCCCGCCGAGCCAGCCCAGCTTCCACTTGTGCCAGCCGAACGGCTCGGGCGCCATGCCGAACTGGCTGCCCATCAGGTCCCAGTCGCCGACGTGGGTGTCCCAGTCGCCCTTGCCGTCGCTGGGGCGGTGGTAGAGGTCGGGCAGGTCGAAGACGTGGCCGGTCTCGTGGGCCAGGACGTTGTGGTCGGGCGGGTGCTGCTCGAAGACGGTGACCAGGCGGCGCAGCTTGGTGCCGTCCACGGTCAGCGGCCGGTCGAGGTTGACGACCTTGGTGGCGTCCGCGTCCACGCCCGGCGCGCCCGGGTCGGCGACCAGGTAGACCAGGTCGTACCGGCTGAAGTCGACGGCGGGATCGGCGGTGGCCAGCGCGTCGCGCAGGTAGGCGGCGCGCCGGTCGCTCTCCCAGTCGCGCTGGATGGCGTACGTGGTGGAGGGGGCCGGCATGGCCAGCCAGCGCCGCATGGGGTGGACCCGCAGGTCGAACTTCCCGTACGAGGCGCGCGCGAAGAACTGCGCGGTACCCGGGAAGTGGTCGGCGGCCAGCGCGGTTGGAGTGAGGGTGGGGCGTGCGTCGGGGAAGGACAGGAAGATCATCGCGGCGTCGAGGGTGCCGAGCGGGCGGGGATACTCCGGGTTCCAGGTGTCCAGGCCCTCGGAGTGGTGCGCCCCGGTGCGCTCCAGCGCGCACGGCCCGCCAGGGCCGACCGCGACCGCGGGGCCGGTGACCACGGTGGTGGCGATGACCGCGCTCAACGAGGTCAGCACCGCCGCCGCGCGGCGCAGGGGCCCGGCCCTGGCGGGTGCACGCGAACGCGCCACAACGACCTCCCCGGGTGGACGAGAGGACACCTCAACCACCTTGTGCGGGTTTGTCGGGGTACGCCCTGTTCCACTCAACCAGTCGAGTGACAAGCCGACCTGGCGGGTATGTAACAGAAAGTCACAGCCGGTCAATTGAAAGCTGGGATCGTGCACGGTCCGCCAAAAGCAATCATTCTCTTACCCGGGCCCCAAGGTGACGCCGATGATCGCGGCGGCGTCGCTGGAACGGCCGAAGAGCAAACCTCTATGATCGCCACATTTCCAGCGCGAATTCCCTCCCCGGGCCGCCTGCCCTGGCTGCCCGCCGCCCGGTATGCGACTGACCCACACCCTGTACGAGACGAGCGCTTTGCGGGAGCGAGCGGTGAGCGGATCTCTCGACGGCCACAGCGGCGCGCCTAGCGCGACCCTGCCGACGATGACGGAACGTAACGCACCACTGAGTGAGTACCGCGCCGCCTTTCATGCCGCGCATGTGGCGATGGCTGTCGTCGACCACGAGGGGGTGGTGCACGCCGCGAACGCGGCTCTCGGAGCGCTGCTCGGCGCCGACCCCGAGCGGTTGCGCGGCGCCAACGCCGCCGACCTCGCCGACCTGCGCGAGGACCCGCGGCTGTGGTCCGCCTACGGCGAGGTGCTGTGCGGGCGACACGACCGGCTGCGCTGCACGCGACGGCTGCGGGAGCACGACGGGCGCGCCCGCTGGGTCGAGGTCACCGTGGTCCCGCTGGCCGGGGACGTCGACCTGGCCGCCGACCTGACGGCCGCGCTGCCCGCGGACCGGCGCCGCCGGCGGCGCGCCGACCGGCGGGCCGCCGCCCGGGCCGACCGGTGCGACCAGCACCCGGAGGGGCCGGCGGAGCGGCGGGCGGTGCTGCTGACCATCGTGGACGTGAGCGAGCAACACGACCTCCAGGCCCGGCTGCGCCACCTCCAGATGCACGACCCGGTGACCCGGCTGCCCAACCGGAGCCTGTTCTTCGAGCGGCTGGCCAGCGCGCTGGAGTCGGCCACGGTGGCGCCCGGGGCGGCCCAGGTCCCGCATCCGTCGGGCGGGCCGGCCGCGCCGCACGGCGACGGGGACGCGGCGCGCACGGGGGCCGGGCACACGGCCGGTGGCATCTCCGGCGGCGGTGGCGAGCCGGGCCCGCAGCGCGGTGGTGACGCCCAGCGCGGTGGCGGGGCCGGGATGGCGGCGACGGGCAGGCGGCGCAGTGGCCGGGTCGGGCTGTGCTACCTCGACCTCGACGGCTTCAAGGCGATCAACGACACGCTAGGGCACCGGGTCGGGGACGAGTTGCTCGGCGCGGTCGGGCAGCGGCTGGCCGAGTGCGCCGCGCCCGACGGGCACCTGGTGGCCCGGCTCGGCGGCGACGAGTTCGCGCTCCTGGTGACCGACTCGACCGGCACCGACCAGCTCACCGAGTTGGCCCACGCGCTGCTCGTCGCCCTCCAGCGGCCGTTCGACGTGGCCGGGCACCGGCTGACGGTCTCGGCGAGCATCGGGGTCGTGGAGCGGCTGGCCGCCGAAACGCACACCACCGCCCTGATGCAGGCCGCCGACACCACGCTGTACTGGGCGAAGGCGGACGGCAAGGCCCGGTGGGCGCTCTTCGACCCGGAGCGCAACGCGCACCGGATGACCCGTCAGGCGCTCTCCAGCACGCTGCGGCAGGCCGTCGAGCGGGGCGAGTTCATGCTGGAGTACCAGCCGCTCGTCGGTCTGGAGGACGGCGTGGTGCGCGGCGCGGAGGCGCTGGTGCGGTGGCGGCACCCGCAGTTCGGGCTGCTGGCGCCGAATCGGTTCATCGGATTGGCGGAGGAAAACGGCGCCATCGTGCCGCTGGGCCGCTGGGTGTTGCGCACCGCGTGCTGGCAGGCCAGGCACTGGCAGGTGGCCCACCCCACCCGGCCGTTGCGGGTCAGCGTGAACGTGGCGGTGCGGCAGGTGTGGGACTCGGACCTGGTCGCGGACGTGGCGGCGACCCTCGCGGAGACGGGGCTGCCGGCCGAGCTGCTGCAACTGGAGCTCACCGAGTCGGCCGTGATGGGCTCGGCCGGCCGCCCGTTGCAGGCGTTGCAGCAGCTCAGCGACATGGGCGTGACCATCGCCATCGACGACTTCGGCACCGGCTACTCCAACCTGGCCTATCTGAGCCGGTTGCCGGTCTCCTCGCTGAAGCTGGACGGCTCGTTCGTCCGTGGCTTCCGCGCCGAGGAGCACCCGAACCCGGCCGACGAGACGATCGTCGAGGCGTTGGTGCAGCTCGCGCACCGGCTCGGGCTCACGGTGACCGCCGAGTGCGTGGAGAGCGCGGAGCAGGCCGAGCGGCTCGGGCGCATCGGCTGCGACACCGGGCAGGGCTGGTTCTTCTCCCGCCCCGTGTCGCCCGAGCAGATCTCGGCCCTGCTCCGCGAGGAGGGCACGGCCGAGGGCCGGGCGGAGGGCTGAGCGGAGGGCACGGCCGAGGGCCGAGCGGAGGGCTGAGCCGCGCCCGCCGGCCGGCGCGTCCCTGTAGCGCGGCGCGCCCCGCCCCGGGCCCCGCGCCCGGCCGGGGCGGGACCCGTACGACGGGGGTCGCGGCGGCGGCCCGTGGTCAGGGCGTGGTCGGCGCCGGCAGGCCGTACGCGTCGGCGATCAGCTCGTACGAGCGCAGCCTGGCCCGCGGGCTGTGCACGTTCGCCGTGATCACCAGCTCGTCCGCGCCGGTGCGCTTGACCAACTGGTCGAGGCCGTCGCGCACGGCGTCCGGCGTCCCGTGCACCACGTTGGCGACGTGGCTGTCCACGAACTCCCGCTCGGCCGGGGCGAACGCGTACTCCTCGGCCTCCTCCGGCGTCGGGATCAGGCCCGGCCGGCCGAGCCGCAGTCGGATCATGGACAGGGCGCCGGTCATGACCTGGCGGCGGGCCTCCCGCTCGTCATCGGCGGCCAGCGCGCCGACCCCGATGGACGCGTACGGGGCGTCCAGCACGGCCGACGGGCGGAACGAGGAGCGGTAGAGGTCGAGCGCGGGGATGGTGTTGGCCGCCGAGAAGTGGTGCGCGAAGGAGAACGGCAGCCCGAGCGCGCCGGCGAGCTGGGCGCTGAAGCCGCTGGAGCCGAGCAGCCAGATCGCGGGCCGGTCGGCGGACTGCACGCCGCCGGGGACGCTGCCCTGGATGGGCCCGGGGATGGCGTGGATGCGCGCGTACCGGTGGCCGTCGGGGAAGTCCGCGTCCAGGAACCTGGTCAGCTCGGCGAGCTGGCGGGGGAACTCGTCGGCGCCCTCGTTCAGCCGGTCCGAGCGGCGCAGCGCGGCGGCGGTCGCCCCGTCGGTGCCGGGCGCGCGTCCGAGCCCGAGGTCGACCCGGCCCGGCGCCATCGCCTCCAGGGTGCCGAACTGCTCGGCGATGACCAGCGGCGCGTGGTTGGGCAGCATGACGCCGCCGGAGCCGAGCCGGATGCGGTCGGTGTGGGCGGCGAGGTGGGCGAGGATGACCGCGGGCGACGAGCTGGCGACGCCCGGCATCGAGTGGTGCTCGGCCACCCAGAACCGGTGGAAGCCGCGCCGCTCGGCGAGCTGGACCAGCTCCACGGAGGTGCGCAGCGCGTCGCTCGCGGTCAGCCCGCTGCCGACGGTCGCCAGGTCCAGCACGGAGAGCGGTACGGGTGCGGTGCCGCTCGCCGTTCCTCGAATCGTGTCCACCGGCGTCGTGCCTCCTGAGATCGCGTACGTAGCAGAAGACCGTAACCGGAGATGGCATCCGGTTATTCCCGGGGTCTGCCACGCGACCTCGCGGGTCTCCTCGTACGGGCCACGGTACGAACCACGGCACGGACCACGGCAACGGACCCGGTACGACCCTCGCGCCCGCCGCCGATCGCGCCCAACTACCCTACGGCGAGCGCCTGTTACGCCTCACGCGGCCGGGCGCTCGGTCTCCGCCGCGAACAGTCGGCCGAGCCCGGGGCGGGTCACCGTGCGGCCGAGGAGGCGCAGGCCCTCCCAGACGGTGACCTGGTTGGCGGTCAGTACGGGCTTGCCGACGGCGGCCTCCAGGGCGGACAGGTGGGCCGCGGTGTGCAGGGCGGTGTCCGGCAGCAGCACCGCCCGCGCCCCCGGGTGGTCGCCGGCGCGCGCCAGGCCCAGCACCTCCGCCTCGCCCCAGGTGCCGACCTCGGCCGCGGTGATGACGCCGCTGGCGCGCGCCCGGACCACCTCGATGCCGGCCGCCTTGAGGAAGGCCGTGAAGCGGTCGGCGACATCCCGCGGGTACGTGGCGGCCACGGCCACCCGCTCGGCGCCGATGGCGCGCGCCGCGCGGGCGAAGGCGAAGGACGTGCTGGACGCCGGGGTGCCGGCGGTGGCCGCCAGCTCGCGCACCTGCGCGCCGGCGCCCTCCCAGCCGAAGACGAAGCTGGCGCTGGTGCAGGCCCACACGACCGCCTCCGCGCCGCGCCGGCGCAACTCCCCCACCCCGGCCGCGAGCCTGGCCGCCGAGCCCATTTCCACCAGGGCGTCCACCCGGTGCGCGTCCTCGCCGATATCGGTATGGACCAACGGCAGTCGTATATCACCGCCGAGCAGCTTCTCCAGACGCGGATAGTCGTCCTCCGCCGAGTATCCGGGGTAAAGAAATCCGACCGTCGCCACGCGCCACCTCCTGATCGATCGCTGTTCTCTCACCGGGCCACGCCACACTGTTCCGTGTCCGCTATTCGACGCCCCGCGCCCGGGAGCCGACCATGACGTCGTTCGGCCCCTTCCGAGCGCACGCGGGCCGCTGTTTCCTTCCCGCCAATTCGCCCCGCCCCCGCGTTCCGCTTCAGGGCCGACGCGGCCCGGAAACGGAACCCGTCCGCGCTGGGCGGCGGCCTCTCTGCCCGCCCCGTCGGCTAGCTGGTCGGGCCGCCGTACTCGTCCGGGGAGGGCGGCGGATCGAGGCGGTCCGGGAGGTCCGGCTCCGGGGCGCCGGACGAGCCGGCGTACGCCTCCTCCGGCGGCGGGTCGGGCGGCAGCGCGACCGGGCCCGAGCGCGCGGCGGGGTCGACCAGCGCCTGGTAGGGGCCGACGGCCCGGGCGCCCATCGTCCGCAGCGCCGACCACATCGTCACCTGGTTCGCGGACAGCACCGGCATCCGCAACTCCGCCTCCAACTGCGGAATCACGTCGTAGGTGGGGAGGTTGGTGCAACTGATGAACAGCGCGTCGGCGGAGCCGACCACCGCCAGCCGCGCCATGTCCACCACGTCCCGGTAGGGCACCCGCCAGATCTCCCTGGTCAACCCCAGGTAGGCGCGGCCCACGACGGCGATCTCGGCCGCCGCCAGGTACTCCTCCAGGGCGTCGGTGACCGACTTCGTGTACGGCGTGACCAGGGCGATCCGCCGCGCGTCCAGCTCGTCAAGGGCCGCGAGCAGCGCGCCCGACGTGGTCAGCGACGGCACCTCACCGGCCTGGGTCATCGCCGCGCACATCGCCCGCTCGCCCGGCACGCCCCCGACGAAACTGCCCGACGCGCACGCGTACGCCACCACCTCGGGCGTGACGGCGCACAGCGCCCGCACCGCCGCGTGCAGCGTCTCGTGCTCGCTGACGACGCGCGCCAGGTCGAGGCTCACCTCGACCGGGACGAACGGCGTGCGGGTCAGATGCAGCGACACCTCATCCGGAACCCAGCGCCACAGTTCGCGATCCAGCGCGAAGTCGAACGGAGCGACGACACCCACGCCACGCTGTTGCCGCGGGCCACCCAGAAAAGAGACGTCCATTTTCGAGCCCCCATACGAAACGCCGGGGTGCGGCCATTGGCCAGGGGAAAGAGAGCCGGTGAATGCCGGGACGTCGGGATAAGGAACCGTTGTTGACGACGGTAGTTTCTGCTGCCTAGCGTGGTCAATCTTCATATCCACGGTGACGTACCGCTCGCGAGGAACTTCCTACCCGCTCGACGTTTCGGAACGGTTTCCCGCCCATGCCTGAATACACCGTCGTGGTCCTTGGCGACACTCCCCCCGTACGGCTCGACCGGCTCGCCGGCCGTGCCCGCGTCCAGGTCAGCGACGCCGCGTCGCTGCCCGCGCTGCTGCCGGGCGCCGACGTGCTGCTCGTGTGGGACTTCCAGTCCGACGCGCTGCGCGACGCCTGGCCGGGTGCGGGGCCCAGGCCCGGGTGGGTGCACACGGCCAGCGCCGGCGTCGACCGACTGCTCCTCCCCGGCCTGGTCGAGTCCGAGACGGTGCTGACCAACGCGCGCGGCGTCTTCGACCAGCCGATCGCCGAGTACGTCGGCGCGCTCGTGCTGGCCTTCGCCAAGGACCTGTCCGGCACCTGGGAGCTCCAGCGCCAACGCCGCTGGCGGCACCGCGAGACCCGGCGGCTGGCCGGCACCCGCGCGGTGGTCGTCGGGGTCGGGCCGATCGGCCGGGCCATCGGCGAGTTGCTGCGGGCGCTCGGCGTGCGCGTGGAGTGGGTGGGGCGCACCGCGCGCGCGGGCGTGCGGGGCGCGGACGAGCTGCCCGACCTGTTGCCGGACGCCGACTGGGTGGTGTGCGCCGCGCCGCTGACCCCCGCGACCCGCGGCATGTTCGACCGCGCGGCGTTCGCCCGGATGGCGCCCTCGGCGTACTTCGTCAACGTGGGCCGTGGCCCGCTCGTGGTCACCGACGAGCTGCGCGCGGCGCTGCTGGAGCGGCGCCTCGCGGGGGCGGCCCTGGACGTGTTCGAGCAGGAGCCGCTGGCGTCGGACAGCGCGCTGTGGGACACGCCCGGGCTGCTGGTCTCGCCGCACATGAGCGGCGACACCGTGGGCTGGCGCGACGACCTGGCCCGGCAGTTCGAGGACAACTTCGACCGGTGGGCGGCGGGCGAGCCGCTGTTCAACGTGGTCGACAAGCGGCTCGGCTACGTGCCCGGATGAGGTACCGCGCACGAGGTCACCGCACCACCGCCCGGTGGGCCGGCCGGCGCCACCGATCGCCCGAGTGAACCCGGAGGGGCCGGATGACCGATCTGTGCGACCTGAAAGCCGTTCAACTCGTCGAGAGCTACGCGGCGCGCACCGTGTCGCCGGTCGAGGCCACCCGGGCCGCGCTGGCCCGGGCCGAACGGATCCAGCCCCTGGTGCGCGCCTTCACCCGGCTGGACGCCGAGACGGCGCTGCGCGAGGCCGCCGAGTCCGCCGCGCGGTGGGCGCGCGGCGAACCGCTGGGCCTGCTGGACGGGGTGCCGGTGTCGATCAAGGACATCCTGCTGCTGCGCGGCGGGCCCACGCTGCGCGGCTCGCTCACCCTCTCCGAACGGGGCCCGTGGACGGAGGACGCGCCGGCGGTGGCCCGGCTGCGCGAACACGGCGCGGTCTTCCTCGGCAAGACCACCACGCCCGAGTTCGGCTGGAAGGGGGTGACCGACTCGCCGCGCGAGGGCGTCACCGGCAACCCGTACGACCCCGCGCGCACCTCCGGGGGCTCCAGCGGGGGCAGCGCGGCGGCGGTGGCCTGGGGCGCCGGGCCGCTGAGCCTGGGCACCGACGGCGGCGGCTCGGTGCGCATCCCGGCCGCGTTCTGCGGCACCTTCGCGCTGAAGCCGACGTACGGGCGGGTGCCGCTGTACCCGGCGAGCCCGTTCGGAACGCTGTCGCACGTGGGCCCGATCACCCGGGACGCGGCCGACGCGGCGCTGCTGATGGACGTGATCAGCGGCGCCGACTGGCGGGACTGGTCGCAGCTCGGGGCGCCGGGCGACGGGTTCAGGGCCGGGCTCGACGAGCCGCTGACCGGGTTGCGGGTCGCCTACAGCCCCACGCTCGGCGGGGTTTCGGTGGACCCGGAGGTGGCCGTGGCGGTACGGCGGGCGGTGGAGCTGCTGGCCGAGCTGGGCGCCGTGGTCGAGGAGGCCGAGCCGGGGTTCGCCGATCCGGTGGAGGCGTTCCACGTGCTGTGGTTCAGCGGGGCCGCGCGGGTGGTGCAGCCGCTGGACGAGGAACGGCGGGCGCTGCTCGACCCGGGGCTGCGCGAGGTGTGCGAGCGGGGCGCGGCGTACAGCGCGCTCGACTACCTGGCGGCGGTGGACGCGCGGATGGCGCTCGGCCACGCGATGGGCCGCTTCCACACCCGCTACGACCTGCTGGTCACCCCGACGCTGCCGATCACCGCCTTCGCCGCCGGCGTCGAGGTGCCGCCAGGATCGGGGCTTGAGCGGTGGACCGGCTGGACGCCGTTCACCTACCCGTTCAACCTCACCCAGCAGCCGGCCGCCTCCGTGCCGTGCGGGCTCTCCTCCCGGGGGTTGCCGATCGGCGTGCAGTTGGTGGCGGCGCGGCACGCGGACGCGCTGGTGTTGCGCGCCGCGCACGCGCTGTACGGGGCGGGCGTCGCCGACGCGGTACGGCCGCCGGCGCCGGGGGCCGGGGCGTGAGCCGTGCCGGCCGTCACGCGCGGCGGAAGCTGAGGGTCTCCCCCAGCGCGCCGGCGCGCCACAGGTCCTGGCAGGCGTCGGCCATGCGGTCCAGCCCGTCGACCACGGCGCCCCAGACGATGCCGGGCACCCAGCCGGCGTCGCCGTTGATCAGCAGGTTGTTGCGCTCGTAGAACAGCGCGAGGTCGACCACTTGGGACTGGAGGGGCCGCGCCGGCGCGGGATCGGTGCCCGCGCCGCGCGCGGTGGCCGCCCGCGCCGCCTCGTAGCCGTAGGAGGCGGTGCCCAACTGGGTGTCGGTGAACGTGAAGTAACACAGGTCGCCGGGGATGGGGGTGATGGTCGGGTTCTCCAGGGGTGGCTCCTGTGGGGCGAACGGCGGCACGAGCGTGTAGATCTCGTTGCGCGCGTACTTCGCGTGGTAGACGTCGCCGCCCAGCGGGAGCGCGTTCCACACGGCGTCGCAGGTGCGGGGGGCGCGGTCGTCGAGCAGCTTCGCCGTGCAGCGCACGCCGCGCCTGTCGAGTGAGACCTCCAAGAACCGGTCGGTCACCGACTGCTCCTCTCGTCGCTTTCCGGAATCCATCGTGCCGCGCCCCTCCAGGTCACGGCCTGCCCGCGGGCTACGTCAAGGGCTGGAAACGATCGGCATAACTTCAACCAACTCGGGTAGCCGCGCGGCCATGGCTCGACCACGAGGGAACGACAAGGGAAAAGGGCTGGCACGGCGCTCGCTGCTCGCGGGCGGCGCGGCTCTGGGGCTGCTGGGGGCGGCCGGCTGTAGCCGAGTCTCCAGCGCGGACGCCAAGGACGGGGGAAATCTGCTGGACCGGCTCAAGACGCAGGGCACGGTGCGGCTGGGGATCGCGGGGGAGATCCCCTTCGGGTACATCGACAAGGACGGGGAGTTCACGGGGGAGGCGCCGGAGATCGCCAAGGTGATCTTCAAGCGGCTCGGGGTCGGCAGCGTGCAACCGGTACCGACGGAGTTCTCCTCACTCATTCCGGGGTTGCGCTCTCAGCAGTTCGACGTGGTCTCGGCCGGCATGTACATCGACCCGGTCCGCTGCGAGCAGGTGATCTTCTCCGATCCCGACTACAAGATGCTCGACGCGTTCATCGTGGCCAAGGGCAATCCGAAGAACCTGCACAGCTACAAGGACATCGTGCGCGCCGGCGCGCGGATGGCCAGCGGCACCGCGTACGCCCAGATCGGCTACGCGGTCACGGCGGGCGTCAAGCGCTCGGAGATCACCGTGCTGCCCGACCAGCTCGCGGGGCTGCTCGCGGTGGAACAGGGGCGCGTGGACGTGTTCGCCGGGACCACCGTGACCGTGCACAACGTGGTCAAGCAGCGCGGCAGCCGCAAGGCCGAGGCGACCGAGCCGTTCCAGGCGCTGGACGCCGACGGCAAGCCGGCGATCGGCGCGGGCGGGTTCGCCTTCCGCCCGGCGGAGACCAAGCTCCGGGACGCCTTCAACGTGGAGCTGCACAAGATGAAGAAGAGCGGCGAACTCCTGCGCATCATGCGGCCGTTCGGCTTCACCGAGACGGAGATGACCGATCTCACGGCCAAGGAGTTGTGTTCATGACCGCGGGACTGTGGGAGCACTGGCTCCTCCCCGGCATCTGGATCACCGTGCAGCTCACGCTCTACAGCGCGGTCTTCGCCACCCTGGTGGCCTTCGGCGTCGGCATCGCGCGCACCTCGCGGCTGTGGATCGTCCGCTTCCTGACCGGCTTCTACGTGGAGGTCTTCCGCGGCACCTCGGCCCTGGTGTTGATGTTCTGGTTGTTCTTCGTGATGCCGCTGGGCTTTGAGTTCCAGCTCGTCCCCATGTGGGCCGCGGTGCTGGCCCTGGGCCTTACGTACGGGGCGTACGGCTCCGAGATCGTGCGCGGCGCGCTGGCGGCGGTGGCCCCGGCGCAGCGTGAGGCGGCCATCGCGCTCAGCTTCTCGCCGGCGCAGCGGATGCGGCGGGTGGTGCTGCCGCAGGCCATCCCCGAGATGATCCCGCCGTTCAACAACCTACTGATCGAGCTGCTGAAGGCGACCGCGCTGGTGTCGGCCGTGAGCGTCGCGGACATCACCTTCGCCGCCCAGCTCTCGCGCCTGGCGACCGGCGACAGCCTGGAGATCTACTCGATCATCCTGGTCCTGTACTTCGTGCTCGCCTTCCTCCTCACCCGGGCGATGCGACTCCTTGAGCGCAAGGCCAAGGCGAGCATCGGGCAGGCGCCGCCGCCGGGCAACGGCCTGCTGGCCAGGCTGACGAAGGGGCCGGACAAGGCCGCGGCGAAGCGTTCCGCCATGCCGAAGTCCGCTGACGCCCTGACTCCGGGAGGTGCCAAGTGACCTGGAACTGGGACGTCGCCAGGGACTTCCTGCCCGAACTGCTCGACGGGCTGCTCATCACGTTGCAGGCCACCGCGCTCGGCTCGGTGCTCGCCTTCGCGCTCGGCCTGGTGTGGGCGCTGGCCCTGCGCTCGCCGACGCGCTTCGTGCGCTGGCCGGTGGGCGTCTTCGTGGAGTTCATCCGCAACACGCCGCTGCTGGTGCAGCTCTTCTTCTTCTACTGGGTGCTGCCGAGCTGGGACATCAAGTTCTCCGCGCTCACCACGGGCGTGATCGCGCTCGGCCTGCACTACTCGACGTACGTCGCCGAGGTCTACCGCGCCGGCATCGACGGCGTACCGGTCGGCCAGTGGGAGGCGGCCACCGCGCTGAACATGGCGCGCGGGCGGACCTGGTTCGTGGTGATCCTGCCGCAGGCCATCCGCCGCGTGGTGCCGGCCCTGGGCAACTACGTCATCGCGATGCTGAAGGACTCCCCGATGATCGCGCTGATCGGCGTCGCCGACATGCTGCAGAAGGCCCGGTCGGAGGGCGCGACCTCGTTCCAGTACATCGAGCCCTACACGATGGTCGGCATCGCCTTCATCCTCATTTCGTACCCGGCATCCCTGTTGATGCGAGCCCTGGAGCGTCGTCTTGGCCACTGAACCCCACACCCAGAACCCCGCCGTGGACGGCTCCGAGCTGATCCGCTTCGACCACGTCACCAAGCGGTTCGGCGACAACACCGTCCTGGACAACCTCGACTTCACGGTCGCCTCCGGCAAGCACGTGACCCTCATCGGCCCGTCGGGCTCCGGCAAGACGACGATCCTGCGGCTGCTGATGACGCTGCTCAAGCCTGAAGAGGGCACGATCATGGTGGACGGCGACTACCTCACCCACGAGGAGAAGAACGGCAAGCTGGTCCCTGCCGGCGAGAAGCACACCCGTGAGGTGCGCAAGAAGATCGGCATGGTCTTCCAGCAGTTCAACCTGTTCCCCAACATGCGCGTGCTACGCAACATCACCGAGGCCCCGGTGCACGTGCTCGGCATGAGCAAGGACGAGGCCGAGGAGCGCGCCCGGGGCCTGCTCGACCTGGTGGGCCTCGGCGACAAGCACGACGCGTACCCGACCCAGCTCTCCGGTGGCCAGCAGCAGCGCGTCGCCATCGCCAGGGCGCTGGCGATGCGCCCGCAGGTGCTGCTCCTCGACGAGGTGACGTCGGCGCTCGACCCGGAGCTGGTCGCGGGCGTGCTGGACGTGCTGCGGGACCTGGCGCACACGACGGACATCACCATGTTGTGCGTGACGCACGAGATGAACTTCGCCCGGGACATCTCGGACGACGTGTTGATGTTCGACGCGGGGCGCGTCATCGAGTCGGGCTCGCCGGAGAAGATCTTCAGCGAGCCGGAGCACGAGCGCACCCGCGAGTTCCTGAGCGCCGTGCTCTGAGCGCGGCACTCCGGGCCGGTCCGTGCGCCGGGCCCGGAGCGCCGTCGGCGGCTCGGTGACGATGGGGGCCCGCTGCGCGCCGCGAGCGCGGCGGTCCCCCGAGCTGATGATCCGATCCGTGACACTGGCATATGCCACCGTGGCGCGTCGCTGTTGAGCCGGGTCTCCGGCGACAGCAATTCACCCAACACCCCCGTCATGGCAACCGCTTGACGGCTATCGTGGTACGAAGCTCCGCTGCCCGAGGTCGCGCCGCGCTCCACCCATCGGCCGTGACCTGCAGCGACAGCGACACCGCAAGCGGTCACAACCTGGTAGGGGGAAACCGTGGCGCCGAAGCCCGAGCCGACCGCCCCACAGCACTCGGTACGGCATGCCCTCCGCGTGCTGGAGATGGTCTCCAAGCACACAGGTGGCGTCACCGACGTCGAGATCGCCCGTCGCATCGACGCCTCCAGCGCCCAGCTCGCCGAACTCCTGGCCATGCTGCGTCGCGAGGGGTACGTGGAACAGACGAGCGACGGGGCCTACGTCAGCGGGGAGGCGCTGCTCGTCCTCGGCGGCAGCGGCGCCAACCGCCAGCAGGCCCTGCACGCCAAGCTCCAGCGCACGCTCACCGTGCTGCGCGACACGGTCGGCGCGGCGGTCTACATCAGCCGGTACATCGACGGCGAGGTGAAGATCACCCAGTACGCGGACGGCCCGAACGCGCCGAGAGTCAACGAGTGGGTCGACTTCAGAGTCGCCGCCCACGCGAGCGCGGTCGGCAAGTGCCTGCTCACCCAGCTCGACTACGACGAGCGCCGCGAGCACCTGTCGCGCCACAAGATCGTACGGCTCACCTCCCGCACGACCACCAGCGAGCGGGTGCTCTTCAGCCGCCTGGACAGCCAGCCCGCCACGGTGCCCGTGCTCGACCTCCAGGAGTACGCGGTGGGCACCGTGTGCGCCGCCGTGCCGATCACGGCCGGCCGCGCGGTCGGCTGCCTGGCCCTGTCGCTGCCGGTGGAGCACGCGCACCGACTCCGACAGGCGGCGTACGCGCTGAACCGCGAGGCCGCGCCGGTGCTGCTGTCGCTCACGCTCTAGTCGTACTGACCACGAGCGCTCTGGCGGGGCCTCGCCGACCCGGCGGCTCGCGGCCGGGCGACCTGCCGGCTCACGGCCGGCGCGCCGCGCGGCTCGTGGCGGGCGAGCGGGCGCCGGGCGGCCAGCGGCGGGCGAGCGGGGCAGGTCACGGCGGTGGGGGCGGGTCGGGCGGTGGTTCTGAGCACCCTCGATGGGCGGGTAAGATGGACTTCGTCAACGCGCGCCGCTAGCTCAGTTGGTTAGAGCAGCTGACTCTTAATCAGCGGGTCCGGGGTTCGAGTCCCTGGCGGCGCACTTCGTATGACGCACCAGACAGCGGGCCCCCGGAGTTCTCCGGGGGCCCGCTGTCGTGCGTGCGCCCGGCCGACTCAGGCCGAGAGCGCGCCCTCGTCCCGGGCCGGCCGGCGTGCGCCGAGCGTGCCCTCGGGCGGCGGGCCGTGGCGCGGGTTCAGAACTCGACGTCCGAGCAGGCGTAGAACGCGTTGCCCGTGTCGTTGATCGTCCAGACGGCCACGAGCACGTGCTTGCCGCTGCGCTGCGGCAGGGTGGCCGGGTGGCTCACGCTGGACGAGGGCTGCCGGCCGTTGTACGGGACGGTGTGGAACGGCGTCAGGTCCAGGCTGGCCCGGGTGACCGGCTTGGTCGGGTCGAAGCCGTCCTTGGTGAGGTAGTAGCGGAAGTCGGTGGTGGAGTGCGGCACCGGAATCCGCCAGGTGAGGTTGACGCTCTGCCCGGAGGCGAGCTTGGTGGCGGGCCACTTGCCGCCGCGGGGGTCGTCGAGGGGGGCCCATCGGACGTCGCCGCCGGCGCAGATCTTGCCGTCGGCGGGGCCACGCGTCGGGAAGCCCTTCGGGCCCTCGACGCTCTGCGGCTCCCACACGATCTGGCCGCAGTTCTTGACCTTGCCCTGGGCGCACAGGATTTGTCGGCTCGGGGGGTTGTCGCTGTAGCCGTGGCTGGTGGCGGCGCCACCGGTCATCAAGACGGACGATCCCGCGATGCCGAGCCCGAGAAGGGCCGCACTGATCTTCTTACGCATGCTTGGCTCCTGACAAGCGTGTGGGGAGTGCGTGGGGAGGCGGTGCTGGCGTGCGTGAAGCGGTGCGCGGGGGGTGGGTGCTGAGGCTGGTGCGCGTAGGGGGTGGGGGCGGTCTAGACCAAGTTCGAGACTAGTCCTGCCAACTGAACATGTCCATATCAAGTGGAACCAGAACGCGGTCGCAGCGCCGCCTCGATTCCTTGACCTGTTCACCGTTCGGTTGATCGTTGCCCACCACCCAGGCACGGGCCTGCTCGGCATCCCGGCCGCCCGCCAACTGCCGTTCCACCAACCGGTGTTCGCGTACCGCGTCCGCCGTCTCCAGGTACCAGACCTCGGCCAGCGACGCGCGCGCGGCGCGCCACCCCGGGGCGTCGCAGGCCAGGTAGTTCCCCTCGGTGATCACCAGTCGGGCCGACGGGGGCACCAGGTGCCGGGCCGCCACCGGCTCGTGCAGCGTCCGGTCGTAGTCGGGTACGTAGATCTCGCGCCGCCCCTCCCGTCGCACCCGGTCCAGGAGTGCGGCGTACCCCCAGACGTCGAAGCTGGGCTCCGAGCCCTTGCGGTCGGTCAGGCCGAGCCGGCGCAACTGCGCGTTGGAGAGGTGGAACCCGTCCAACGGCAGGTACGCGGCGCTGCCCGCGCCGTGCCGCTCCCGCACGGCGGCGACCAGGGCCCGGGCCAACGTCGACTTCCCGGCCCCCGGCGCGCCGGCGATCCCCAACAGCCGCCGCGACGGGACCGCGCCCGCCACCCCGTCGGGCGCGGCGGACCGCGCCGCGTCGTCGGCGACGAGCGACCATGCCTCGGCGGCGAGCGCGGCGAGGTCCAACGGCGGCGCGGAGCGCCCCGGGCGGGCGGCCCCGTGCCCCGGAGGCTCGGGTCGCTCCGGGGGCACGGGGCTCTGCGGGCCTGCGGGGAGGTCCGGGCCTGCGGGGTTCTGGGGTACGGGGAGGTCAGCCATGCCACGGCACGCTAGGCCCTCGACGCCGCCACGCCCCACCCACCCCACCCGCGCGCCGTGCCCCGGCCGCCTTGCCCGTACGCCGTGCCCGTACGCCGTGCCCGTACGCCGTGGCGCGCCCCGCCTCCTTCGTACGCCCCGCGCCGGGCGCCCCGCGCCGCGCCGGGCGCGTCGGCGGCTCAGGCGACCTGCCGTTCCCCGGTCTCCGGGGACGGGGACTGGGCCGTGTGCAGCAGGTGGACGTAACTGTGGCGCAGGGCGATGAGGGAGGTACGGGCCTCGTGGTACGCCGCCGAGACCGGGCCGCCGCGCGGGGCCAGGCCACGGACGGGGGCGCACTGCCGCTCCAGCGCGGTCAGCCAGGCGCGTTGGGTGGCGGGCAGGTGCCGGCGCACCGCCTGCCGGCTCGCCTCGCCCGTGCGCGCCCCCGTGCCGAGCGCGGCCTCCGCCGCCTGGAGCACGGGCGGTTCGAGGGTGGCCGGCAGGTGCGCGGCGCCCCGCCCCACCGCCCCTCCCCCGTCGCGCGCGGCCCGTGGCCCCACCGGGCGCGGGTCGGCCGAGCGCGGGCCGGGCGGGCGCGGGCCCACCAAGCGCGGGGAGTGGGGGCGCGCCCGGCCGGCGTGCTCGCCGGGCGAGGCCGCCGCGCGGGCGAGCGCGGCGATGACCGTACGCTGCTGCTCGCTGGCCGTCGCGTCCGCCACCGCCCGCTGCTCGTCCAGCAGTTGGGACCGCAGCGCGTGCAGCACCCGGGCCAGCCGGCGCAGGGCGGTGGCCGTCGCGGGCGCGTCCGGGCCCTGCGTGGCGAGCGTGTGGGCCAGCGCGTCGGCGAGCCGGAACAGCCACACGCCGTGCGCCTCAAGCCGGGTGGTGGCCAGCAGGAACCGATCCAGCCGGCCCAGTGGCTCGCCGGCCGGCGTCCAGCGCACCACCGGCACCAGGGCCTCCGCGCGCACCAGTTGGTCGATCGGCATGTGGCGGCGCGGCTTGCGGGCGGTGGTCCAGTTGTGCAGGGCGAGCGCGGGCAGCGCCACGAAGTGCGGCTGGTCGAGCCGGTGCCCGAGCGCGTCCCACAGGTCGGCCAGGCCCTCGCCGGCCCCCTCCGCCGGGTCCGCGCTCGTCGGGGCCAGGTGCGCCCAGTCGCAGGCCGCGGCCAGTACGGCGACGCGCATCGCCGCCGCCTCCGCGTGCCGGTGCGTCAGCCGGGTCACGCGGGCGCGCAGCGCGGCCAGTTCGCCGGCCCGCTCCGCGCGCTCGACCAGTTCGCGGGCGGCGTCCCGCGAGGGCGCGAGGGCGACCGACGAGGCCAGCTCGTCCAACCGGACCCAGGTGCCGATCATGGCCCGGACCGGCGGCCGTTCCGGCAGGAAACCGTGCGCCAGGCGCTCTCCGAGCCCGGCCGACGAGACCGGCCCCGCGCCGCCGCCCGGCCGCGCCGGGGAGCCGGCCGGTTCCCCGTACGGTTGCGACGCCTCGCACGGCCGCGCCCCCTCGCGCGGCTGGGGCGGCACGCCCGACTCCGTCACCCACCGCTCGCCCGGGGGCTCAGCGGCCGTGGGCGTGACCGCCGGTGTGGGCGCGGGGGCGGGCGTGCCCGCGCCCGCGCCCGCGTCCGTGGTCGTGGTCGCCGTCGTGGGCTTCGTACCTGCTCCGGTCACACCCGTCACCGCCGTCTCCCCTTCCCTGCCGGGCATCCCTGTCACCTGCTCTCCGGCGCCGCGCCGCGCGCCGTGTAGAAGGCCACCGTCAGGTCCTTGACCAGGGCCTTGCGTTCGTAGTCGTCGAGTTCCACCAGGCCGCGCGTGGTGAGCCGGTGCACGGTGTCGTCCACCGCGTCCACCACCGCCGTCAGCACGCTGTCGCGGTGCCGCGCGTCGATCGCGGCGAGCTGGCTGCGCTGCATGGCGGCGGCCACCTCGGGCGCGTACGCGAGGCTGATCGGCTGGGCGGAGTACACCGTCAGGCCCACCGGTTCGCAGCGCGCCGCCAGCACCCGGGTCAGGGCGTCACCGACCGCCTGCCCGTCGCGCAAGGTGGCCGGCGCCGCGCCGTCGGCCGGGCCCGAGGCGGGGTGCGCCTGCCCGGCCGCGCCGGCGCCCGGCGCCTCGCCGTAGGTGTCGGCGGGCAGCCGGGAGAGCACCCGCGCCACCGTGGCCTCGACCTGTTCCCGCAGGTAGCCGACGTGGTCGTCCACCGAGAGCACCGCCCGGGCGGTGTCCCGTACCCGCCAGACGACGAGCACCACCACCCGCAACTCCACGCCACGCGCGTCCACCACCGGCATCGGCTCGCTGCGCCAGTGCCGCAGCCGTACGTCCACGCGCCGGCGCAGCACCAGCGGGCTGATCCACACCAGGCCGGTCCTGCGCACGCTCCCCCGGTAGCGGCCGAACGCGCTGAGCACCCACGCGCTGCCCACCCGTCCCCGGCCGAGCCCGCCGAAGGCGAGCAGGGCGACGGCGCCCGCGACGGCGACCGCCGCCCACAGCCACGGCGGGGTGCCCGACCGCCGGCGCACGGGCAGCCCCAACGCCTCGACCCCGCGCGCCGGCAGTGCGCCGGCCCACCACAGCAGCGCGCCGCCCGAGGCCAGCGCGACGAGGCCGGCCACCACCGCGCACCAGCCGGGCAGCGCGGGCCCCGGCCGCTCCCGGGGCTCGTACGCGTACGCGTCGGGGGCCGTCGCCCCTACGGCGCTGTCCCACTCCGCGTCGTCGGCCGCCATCCGCCGTGGCGCGCCGGCGGTGCCCGGCGTCGGGCGAGCGCCGCGCGCCGTGCGGGGCCCCGCTCCGCCCACCGTGACGGTCGGTTCGGGCGCGCGTCTCACCTCGCGCAACACGCCGGTCGCGGCGCCCAGCTCCACCACCTGCCGCCCCCATGGTTCGCCGACGCCGCCGGGTCTCCCGGTCAGGAGCGGTCCGCCTGCGACCACCGACCCGCCCGCGTCGGGCCGCTTGGCCGCGCCCGCCTCCAGGACCATGCCGAACTGCCGCTTCTGGGTGGGGTGTTGGGTGACGTCGAGCCGCTGGGCCGCGTCGGGCCGGGGGGTCGTCGGGTCGGCGCGCTGGGCCGGGTCGGGCCGGTGCGCCGCGTCGGGGTGCCGGATCGCGTCGGACTGCCGGGTCGCGGCGGGCTCGCGCGCGGGGGTGGGCTCGCGGAGCGCGTCGGAGGGTGGGGCCGCGCCGGGCGCGTGGAGCGCGCCGGGCCCGTCGAGTAGGCCGGGCCCATCGAGCGCGCCGGGCCCGTCGATTGAGTCCGGCCCGTCGAGCGGGGCGAGCCCGTCGAGCGCATCGGGCCCGTCGAGTGGGTCGGGGTGCCGGGTGGTGCCGGCCGGGTGGGCGTGCGGTGGCGCGTCGCGCGCCCCGGGTGTCCGCGTCGTTGATTCCATAGACCTCTCCGTCAGACCTCTCCGTCAGCCCCCGTACCGGCCCCACGCCGGCCGTCCGCCCGTACGGCCTCCGGCTTCCGTACGGCGCGGACGGCCGCCCGCTTCGCCTCCCCCGCCCCTTCCGTCCCAGCCGCGCGCTCCGTCCTCCGCTCCCGCTCGGACCACTCACCTGCCCGTGAGTACCCGCGCCCATGTCGCGCCGTTGCTCACGCCGGCGCGGGCGAGCCGGCGGGCGGGCCCGTGGGCGGGCGTGCCGCCCGTGCGGGGCGTGCGCCGGAACCCCCGCCTCCGACTACCCGCCCGGCGGGCACTCGCGCACGCGCCGGGGGCGCGGCCGAGCCGGCCGGAGCGGCCCGCGCGGAGCGCTCACGCGAACAGCCGGCGCCAGGTCTCCGGGCCCGGGTAGCCGTTGGCGTCGGCGCCGCGCCACCCCTGGGCACGCTGGAACGCCTCGACGTTCCGGCGGTCGCTCTCCGACCAACGGCGGCTCGGGCCCTGCGCGTAGTGCCGGCCGAACCCCTTGCGCACCAGCCGCTGGCCGAGCTGCTCGACGTGCGCGTTGGACTGGCCCGGCCGGAAGGCCCCCACACCCGGGAACGCCGGCACCCGGTGACCGCCCGTACCGCCGGACCCACTACCGGACCCACTGGAGCCGCTGCCGGAGCCGGCGCCGATGTCCCGGCCCCCGCCGGTGACGAGGTAGCGCCAGGTGCTCGGCCCCGGGATGCCGTCGGCCTCGGCGCCGCGCCACCCCTGGGCGAGTTGGAAGGCCCGCGTCGCGCGGCGGTCGGCCTCGCTCCAGCGCGGCCCCGGCCCCGACGCGTAGTACTTTCCCGCGCCGCGCCGCACCAACATGCGGCCGAGTTCCGTCACATGGGCGTTGTGCGCGCCCGGCCCGAAGGCGCGCGTACCGGGAAAGGCGGTGCCGTGCTCGCCGCCGCCGGGATTCCCCGGCATTCCGCCGTCACGCACCCCGCGATAGCGGTACGCCACGTATCTGCTGGAGTTATTCCAATAGGCGTAGGGCGTCGAGCGTTTGACGGTGTGCGGGCGCGTCTGCTCGTACGCGATGTAGCGGGTCCTCGCCGCGTCGACCCAGCCGCCGAAGAGCGTCACGTGCGAACCGGCCGTGGGGTTGGCGGCGTTGTGGAAGAGCAGCATGTCCCCCGGTTCGAGCTGGCTCCTGGAAATCCGTACGGCAAAGCCGGAAAGGCTGCCGGTCCACTGGTTGCTGCCCAGGTTCCAGGCCATGGATATGAAGCCCGAACAGTCGCGCCGATAGCCGTCGGCCGCGTAACCGCCCATGCTGTACGGCACCCGCTGGTCCACCCAGCGCTGGGCCCGAGCGAGGATCGCGGCGCGGGTGATGGTGCGGCTCGACGCGGCCGTGACGGCGTGCCCGCCGCCGGGCGCGGGCTCCCCGCCGCCGTACAGCGGGCCCGGCGCGCCCTGCGGCGCATCGCCCGCCACCAGGGCCAGCGCCCCGGCGGCGGCCGTCGCCGCGTCGGCATCCGCCGCGTCCCCGGCCGCCTCGGGGTGCTCCGCAGCGCCCGGCGTGCGGGCGCCCGGCGTGCCCGGGCCGGCGGGTCTGTCGGCCGCCCCGACCCCGTGGCTCGCGGTGCCGAGCACCGTGCCGGCCGCCGCCACCAGGACCATGGCCCGCCGCGCGCCGTGGGCCGCCGGGTGACCGCCCGCGCGCGGGGGCGCCGCGTTCGGCAACGTCCTGCGGCGATCGACACATCCCGCGCACGGGCAGTCGACGGGGGGCTCGTATTCGTGGAAAACCGGCGCTGGCATACCCATCCCCTCCGAGGTCCTGCGAACACTTCACGGCGCTGCGCGCGCTTCTCAGCTTCTCAACTACCGGGACAAACCGCATGTTGACGGAGTAACTGGTGACATGAGCAACGGAATGATCTTCACAGAGCGAAACCCGACAACCGGCAGTCCAAAGTCCCGAAAGCCCGGGACTTTCGGCCCGAGAACTCGACCGCGACCATGCGATAGGGGGGCGACAAAGCGAGCGACAAGGAGGCGCGGAGAAATGCGAGCGACCGCCGGTCGCCCACGTGTTTCACGTCACAAAGCCCGGCGGTTCGCCCCCGGAAGCGCCGGCGACGGGAAATGCGGCCGGCGCCGCGCGGCCCCCGTACGGCCCGGCGGCGGGCGGCCTTTCGGGATATCCGGGCGGCCCGCCGCAAGCCTCTCGCGGGCGACGCCGGGAGCCCTGACCGGCGCCGGGCGGCGCGACGGCGGTCGAAAGCACGCTCCGGCGTCGGGTAAGGTTTCCGATGTCAGCGCGCGCCGCTAGCTCAGTTGGTTAGAGCAGCTGACTCTTAATCAGCGGGTCCGGGGTTCGAGTCCCTGGCGGCGCACGTCACACTGTGGGCCTCCTCGTCATCGACGAGGAGGCCCACAGTCGTTCCGTCAGTCACCACGGCCGTCCGCGCCGGGTCCCTGGCCGCGCGTCCGGGGGATGGCCAAATCGGAGGTGGCGGTGCACAGTCGCAAAGTGGCGAGCGACATCCAGGAACGCATCAAACGGCTGATCATCGACGGACGCCTGCCCTCCGGGGCCCCGCTGCCCACCGAGGCGGAGCTGATGGAGTTGCTGGGCGTCAGCCGGAACTCGGTGCGCGAGGCGCTGAAGGCGCTCCAGGCGATGGGCATCGTGGAGATCCGGCACGGCTTCGGCACCTACGTCGGCGCCATGTCGATGGCCCCGATGATCGAGGGGCTGACCTTTCGCACCGTCGCCGGGCACTACCGGGGCGAGGACAGCCTGCTCCAGCTCCTCGAACTGCGCGAAGCGCTGGAGACCGGGCTGCTGACCCGGCTGGTCGGCCGGGTCCCGGACGCCGACCTCGCCACCCTGGACGCGCTGGTGGAGCGGATGGCGGCGGAGGCGGAGCGGGGCCCGGTACGCGCCGAAACGGACCGCGCCTTCCACGCCGCGCTCTACCGGGGTCTGGACAACCAGTTGCTCAGCGAGGTGCTTGAGGCGTTCTGGGACGCCTTCCACCGGGTGCGCACCGACCTGGTGGACGGCACCCCCGATCCCCAGGTCACCTGCGAGCAGCACCGCGAGATCCTGGCGGCGGTCCGCTCCGGCGACACGCTGCGCGCCGAGGCCGCGATCCGCGACCACTTCGGCAACATCAGGACCCGCCTGCGCTCGGCCGCCCGCCCCGCATCCGACTGATCCCGGCCCCTTCCTTCCTTCCTTGGCATCGTCGCCGTCGGCCGCCGCACCGGAAAGCAGAAGCCGGGAGACGGGACCCGCCGACCGGGCGGGCGTGCCCGTACCCGGCGGGCGTGCCCGTACCAGCGGGCGTACCCGTACCCGGCGGGCGTGCCCGTACCCAGCGGGCTGGCCCCGTACCCGGCGACCGGGCCGCGACCACCCGGCGTCACGAGCCCCGGCGGGCAGGCACGGAACGCGCCCCGCGCCACCACGGGTCCCGTCGGGCGAGTCGGGAACGCGCCCGGCGCCACCGGCGGCCCCGTCGGGCGCTACGAGCCCCGGCGCGCGTTGCGGGCCAGCTCCAGGGCGTACTCCGGCCACCACGCGCCGGCCCGGGGGCCGCCCTTGCAGGTGCCGTCCGACTCGCCGGGGCGCTTGACCCACAGGTAGGCGTCCACGCGCTCGTCGCCGGTGTGCGTGGTGGGCGGCTCGCCCAGGGCGCGCTGCCCCGGGTTGCACCACGCCTGCGGATCGTCCGCGCCGGGGGCCGGCCCGCGGCCGTTGCGGCTGGTGTCGATCACGAAGTGCTTGCCGCCGACCAGGTCCGACAGCTTCTTCCCGTACTCCGTGTTCTCCCGCGTGGTCTGGTAGTTGGCGATGTTCAACGCGAAGCCGTCGGCCGCGTCGATGCCGGCCCGCCGCAGCGGCCCGGCCATCCGCCGCGGGTCGGTGATCCAGTGCGGGTTGCCGGCGTCCAGGTACACCTTGGTACGCGGCAGCCCGCGCAGCCGGTGCACCGCCTCGGCGAGCAGCGCGAACCGCTCCTCGTGGAACTTCTCCGGCGTACAGCCGTCCTCCACGTGCGGCAGCGCGTCCGGTTCCAGGATCACCGTCGCGGGACGGTCCCCGATGCCGGCGATCACCTGGCCGAGCCAGCGCCGGTACGCGTCGCCGTCGGGCGCGCCACCCTTCGAGTACTGGCCGCAGTCGCGGTGCGGGATGTTGTAGAGCACCAGCAGCGCCTCCCGGCCGGCCGCCACCGCCGCCTCCGTGAAGCCGCGCGCCCGCCCCCGCGGGTCCTCCACGCCGATCCACTCGGCGACCGGCTGCCGGGCGATGCGCTCGATCAGCTCGGCCTCCTCGGCCCGGTCGTCCGCACGGTAGGCGGCGAGCTGCCGGGCCGCGTTGCCCCGCGGGTTGACCCAGTACGGCACGACCGACGCCGGCCGCTGCGCGATCGGCTTGGCGACGTCGGCCACGCGCCGCTGGCCGCCGTCGGAGTCGGCCGGCGCCGAGCACGCCGACACCAGCAGCAGCGCCACCCCGACGGCCGGCACCAAGCGGGCCACCGCGCGCCGGCGCCCACCGCGACGACCCGACCGCGCCCACCGGCGCGCGCCGCGCCACACCCCCGCCGCTCCCCGCGCCGCGCCGCGCCGGGCCGCGCCGGTCTCCCCGGGGGACACGTTTGGTCGCTTCAATGCCTGCACACCGTCCCTGCCCGAGCCGTGTCCGTAGGCACCCTGTTGTACCGCGACGGCGCCCCGCGAGCGCGCGGCGACATGGCCCCCTCGCCCGTCCTCCTCGCCGACCGCCACGACCGGCCCACCCGCGACACCCACCCGACCCCGAACGGCCCCACCCGGCCACCCCGCCCACCGGCCCCGCGAGCCGCCCCGGCGGAACCCGTCGTACGCGCACGGCCCGCGCACCTCACCCGCGCCCCCGACACACCGTCCCGGGCAGCGGGTCAGCCGGGGTGGCGTACCGCCGTCAGATACGCCGAGACCACGACGTTGGCGCTGTACGTACGGGTGGCGCGGTCGAAGGTGCCGCCGCAGGTGATCAGGCGCAGCTCGGCCCGGCCCGCCCGGCGCGGCCCGTACACCCGGTGGGCGTCGAACCGGTCACGGGTGACGACCGCGACGTCTTCCACCGTGAACTCGGCCACCGCCCCGTCCGCCCGCGCCACCCGCACCCGGTCCCTGGGCTCCAGCGCGCTCAGGCCGTGGAAGACCGCCGGCCTGGACGCGGTGTCCACGTGCCCCACCAGCACCGCGGCACCCGCCTCGCCCGGGTGCGGGCCCGCGCGGTACCAGCCGACGTCGCCCGGCCTGTCGTACGGCGGCGGCTCCACCGCGCCCACCGCGTCGAGGCCACGGCCGACGACGCGGGCCCGGCGCACCTCGGCGGCCGGCGCGTCGAGCGCGCGGGGCGCGGCGGCGGACAGCGGCGGGTGCGGCGGCGGCAGGGCACGCCCACCGGGGCGGCCCACCGCCGCCACGTCGCCGGTGGTCGGCGCCGCTCCGACGCCCGCGCCACCGTCCTTGCCCCACAACCACAGCGCCACCACCACCGCCGCCCAGGCCAGCCCGACCAGCAACCGGCCGCGCCCGGCACCCGGCGTGGCTGCCGCACCCATCCGCGCCGCGCCGCTCAGCCGCTGGGGCGGCCGGCCCGGCCGCGCCGGTGCAACGCCATGCCGCCGAGGGTCAGCGCGGTGCCGCCCGCGAGGGCCAACCCGTACGCCTCCGCCACCCCGACGTCGCCGTCGCGCGGCACCTCCTCCTCGGCGGCGGCCACCGCGCGCGGCTCGCCCGCGGTGCCGCCACCCCCGGCGCGGACCGGCGCGACGGGCGAGCGGGCCGGCAGCGGCAGGGCGTGGTCGCCGGCCCGGTCGGGGCGCGTCGCGTCGGGCACGTCGCCGGGACGCTGGCCCGCGGCGCCGACGTGCACCCGGCCGACGGCCACACCGGCGCGCCCGTCGCAGCGCACGGTGACGTCGTAGGTGCCGCCGTCGGCCGCGCTGCGGATCATCGCCTCCGCGAAGAGCCCGTCCCCACCCTTCGGCTCCGGCGCGAGCCGCCCGTCCACGACGAACGCCCGCGACGCGACGACCCCGGCACGCCCCTCACACCCCCAGGCCCGCACCTCCACCTCATCGCCCGACCTCGCGTGGGCCGGGCTGACGACGAGCGTGGGGCGCGGTGACTCGTTGGCCGCCGAGCCGATGGCGAGCACGGCGACGACCGCCCCGACGGCGATCACCGCGGCGCCCAGCGTGCGGGGGACGAAGCGCATGGTGAACCTCCTGGCCCCAGCGTTCGCCGTCCCCCACCCACCCGCATCCGCTCCGCGCCCGTGTTGGTCCGTTCGCGTGGGCGAACGGACCCGACGCGGGGACGGGAGGAGGGGGCGTGGGTGGGGTGGGGTCGTTCGGGTCGGTGCACGGGCCTCCGGTGTCACGCGGCACTGGCCCGCGCTCATCGCGGGTCAAGCTCACGTTCGAGATGTCACTCTCGGCGCCGCGAACTCGCCCGACCCACTGCGGAGTTGGCCCTGTTCGCCGGCACTTTCGTCACCTCGACCGCGTGACGCCGCCGGCCCACCGGGGGCTTCCCCGACGAAGGGAGACACAGCCATGGCTGGACAGCACGGAAAGCCGGAACCGCAGGAGCCGCCGCAGGGGCCGCCCGGTGACACCGACGGGCAGAGCCCCACCATCGGCGGCGGTGACTCCGGGACGCACCGCAAGGACGACAGCGACTCGTGACCGCTGACGACCACGCCCCCCTCCGCCAGCGGCTCGCCGAGTCGCTGGCGGCCAGGGGGCTCTTCACCGAGCCGTGGCTGCGCGCCGCGTTCGACCGCGTTCCCCGTCACCTCTTCGTCCCCGAAACCGTGTGGACGTTCCGTGACGGTCGATGGCACCCGCTGCGCCGCGCGGATGCCCCGCGCCAGTGGGCGGAGCTCGTCTACCACCGGGACGACGCGCTCGTGACGCAGGTCGACGACGGCGCGGTGGCGGCCGATGGTTCCGGGCTGGTCCCGACGAGTTCCATCAGCTCACCGGCGGCCGTACTCAACATGCTCGCCTCGCTCGCCCCCCAGCCGGGCGACCGGACACTCGAGATCGGCACCGGGACCGGGTACAACGCCGCGCTGCTCTGCCACCGGGTCGGCGGCGACAGCGTCACCACCGTCGAGGTCGACCGCTCGCTCGCCGACCGCGCCCGGACCGTGCTCCAGCGGGCCGGCTACACCCCCGAGGTGATCTGCGCGGACGGCGAGCGGGGACTTCCGGAGCGTGCTCCGTACGACCGGGTGATCTCGACGGCTTCCGTCCGGCGCGTGCCGGCAGCCTGGCTGGAGCAAACGAGAGCGGGGGGAGAGATCGTGACCCCGTGGCTACCCAACGATCAGGCGCTCGGACTGCTCTGGCTCCGGAAGGGTGCGGCGGGGGGCGCACGCGGGTGGTTCCACGGCGGGGAGACGTTCATGGCGCTGCGGGGCCAGCGCCGGCCCCGCCCCGATGTCGCCGCGCTGTGGTCGGCCACGCGCGACCGGGCCGAGGAGACCGGGGAGAAGCCGGACCTGTCGGCCCTGGCGTCAGTGCACGCGAGATTCGCCCTGGCCGCGGTGGTGCCGGGGGTCTCCTGCATGCGTCAGGGCACGGACGGAGAGTGGTTCTTCCTCTCCGCTGACCACACCTCCTGGGCGTGGGTTCGACAAGGTGCCGCCCAGCGCTTCGGGGCGCGCGACCTGCTGCGCGAGGTCGAGGACGCCCTTCACTGGTGGTCGAGCGTCGGCCGACCACCACTCACGGACTTCGGCATGTCCGTGGCACCCGACGGTCACCACACCCTCTGGCTCGGTTCCCCTACGGGCCCTGCCTGGGCTTTGCCCCCCTGCTGATCGCCGCGCCCCCCACCCGCATCCGCTCCGCGCCCGTGTTGGTCCGTTCGCGTGGGCGAACGGGCCGACACGGGGGGCTCACGGCGTGGCGGTGCGCCGGGGGTGGTGTCAGACCCGGTCCACCAGGTCCGCGATGGAGTCCACGACCCACGACGGGCGGAAGGGGTGGCGGTCGACCTCTTCGGGACGGGTGAGGCCGGTCAGCACCAGAAACGTTTCCATGCCCGCTTCCAGGCCCGCGAGGACGTCCGTGTCCATCCGGTCCCCGATCATCGCTGAGGTCTCGGAGTGGGCGCCGATCGCGTTCAGGCCGGCCCGCATCATCAGGGGGTTGGGCTTGCCGACGAAGTACGGCTCCTGGCCGGTGGCCTTGGTGATTAGGGCGGCGACCGAACCGGTCGCCGGCAGCGCGCCCTCGGCCGAGGGGCCGGTCTCGTCCGGGTTGGTGGCGATGAACCGGGAGCCCGCGTTGATGAGGCGGATCGCCTTGGTCAGGGCCTCGAAACTATAAGTTCGCGTTTCGCCCAAAACGACATAATCGGGCTCCGCGTCGCTCAGCACGTAGCCGATGTCGTGCAGCGCGGTGGTCAGGCCGGCCTCGCCGATGACGTACGCGCTGCCGCCCGGGCGCTGGTCGTCCAGGAACTGCGCGGTGGCCAGAGCGGAGGTCCAGATGTTCTCCACCGGCACCTCAAGCCCCATCCGTGACAGGCGGGCGTGCAGGTCGCGCGGGGTGTAGATGGAATTGTTGGTCAGTACGAGGAAGGGCTTGCCGGAGTCGCGCAGGCGCTTGAGGAAGGCGTCCGCCCCCCGGATCGGGGTGCCTTCGTGGATCAGCACCCCGTCCATGTCGGTCAGCCATGACTCGATCGGCTTGCGCTCTGCCATTACCGGACTCCTGCCGTACGACGTGTGCGGGACGCCGGCCGAACCGCGCTGTACGGCGGGCGTCCCCACAGCCTAATCAGCCGGAAGTGACCTTGACCCCCGCGGGAGCGGACCGCTGCACGACCCGATCCCGCGCCACGCTCCCCCAGGTCAGCGCAGCGGCGCCCCGTCCAGGTGCCACCTGGGGTCGATGGCGATGCCGAGGTGGGTCAGCAGGGTGGGGGCGACGTCGACCATGCGTGAGGTGCCGGTGGAGCCGGGGGCGAAGCCGGTGCCGTGGGCGATGACGAAGGTCTGCTTCTCGCGCGCCGAGGTCCCGCCGTGGCCGCCCGCGTCGGTGTGGCCGTGGTCGGCGGTGACCATGATCAGCCAGTCCTCGGCGGCGTGGGTGGGGCGGGTGGTGATGGCCGTCAGCATCTGGCCGACCTGGGCGTCGGCGCCCGCGATGGCCTCCAGGTAGGCGCGGCTCGCGCCGCCCGAGGCGTGGCCGGCGTGGTCGATGTTGTCGAGCTGGACGAAGCTGGCGTCGGGGGCGTCGGTCGCGGACAGGCGGGCCACGGCGTCCCGGGTGGTGCCCGCGTCGTACGCGGAGCCGGGCGGGGCCACGCGGACGTCGACGGCCGGCGAGAACAGCGGGCCGCCGCCGGTGGCCGAGGTGAGTTGGGGCCAGGAGGAGACGGCGTAGGTGCGCAGCGCCGGCCGGGCGTGCTCGACGCGGGTGAGGACGTCGGGGTAGGTGGCGAAGCGCTGGCCGCGGAAGGTGTTGTCGCGTACGCCGTGCTTGGTCGGCCAGACGCCGGTGGCCAGCGTGGACCAGCCGGGGCCGGAGAGGGTGAAGGCGTAGGGGATGGTGCCGGGGGCGCGCAGACCGCCCTCGATGAGGCGGTGCAGGTGGGGCGCGTTGGCCTCGGCGACGCGGTCGAGCATGCAGCCGTCGAGCCCGATGAGCAGGGCCTTGGGGGTGCGGGCGGCCGGCCGCCGGGCCGGCGTCGGCCGCGTGGCGGCGGCGTGGGCCGTACCGGTCGCGGCGGCGGTCATGGCCGCGGCGGCGGTCGCGGCGGCGCCGGTGAGCAGGGTGCGCCGGGTGGGGCGGGCGGGGTGGGCGGGCGTGTGCGACATGGGGTCCTCCGCTGGGGGTGGGGGCGTGGTGGACGGTGTCGAACGGGCGGTGTGCCGGGCGGCACACCGGGCCCGGGCCAAGCGTCGGCGCGGTGCGCCGGCGCTTGGCCCAGACCCGTTACCTTGGCAGGGCGCGTGGGGCCCGGGTGGGAACGGCCGGGTGTGGCGCGTCAGTTGCCGGTGGCGGACTTCCAGGCGTCGATGTACTCGGTGTAGTGCTCGTCGATGTCCTTCCAGTCCGGCTTGAAGACCTCGACGCCCTTCATGAGTTCGGCCAGCGCGGTGGCGTTGGGGTCGGTGGCGTCGATGTCGGTGCGGGCGGCGAAGCCGCCGCCGACCGCGCTGACCTGGCGCTGAGCTTCCTCGCTGAGCAGGTAGTCGAGGAACTTCTGGCCGTTGGCGCTGTGCGGGGCCTTGTTGACCAGGCCGGCGGCGTACGGCAGCGCGAAGGTGGTGCGCGGGCCGCCGTCCTTGGCCGGGAACCAGATGCCGAGGTTGGGCATGGACTTGGACTGGGCGTAGTTCATCTGCACGTCGCCGTTGGACACGAGCAGTTCGCCCTTGTCGACCTTGGGGGCGAGCTTGCTGGTCGAGGAGGACGGGCCGACGTTGTTGGACTGGAGGTCGCCGAGGTACTTCATCGCGGCGTCCTTGCCGCCGAAGTCGTGCATCGCCTTGATGACGACGGCCGTGCCGTCGCCGGCGACGCCCGGCGTGGAGTACTGGAGCTTGTTCTTGTACGTGCCCTCAAGCAGCTCCTCCCAGGTCTTCGGCGGCTCCTTGAGTTCCTTCTTGTTGTAGGCGAAGGAGAAGTAGTTGTTGACGACCGAGGTCCACTTGCCGTCGGCGTCCTTGTCGCTGGGCGCCACGGCCTCGGAGCCCTTGGGCGTGTACGCCTTCAACAGGCCCTTCTTGTCGGCCTGTTGGATGAAGGGCGGCAGCGTGATCAGTACGTCGGCCTGGGTGTTGGACTTCTCCCGGATGGCGCGCTGCACCATCTCGCCGGAGCCGCCCTCGACGTACTTGACCTCGATGCCGGTCTTCTTCTCGAACTCCTTGAAGACCGTGTCGTACCAGCCCTTGCCGTCCTCGCCCTTGAGGCCGTCGGCGCTGTAGACGGTGACGACCTTGGCGTTCTTGTCGGCGGTCTCGCTACAGGCGGACAGCGTCCCGGCGAGGAGGAGGGCGCCACCGAGGGCGGCGGTGGGCTTGAGGTACCTGCGGTAGCGGACGGGGGTGCGCATGGCTGGGATGTCTCCGTAACGGGTGAGGGTGGCGGGTGCGCGTGGGGGGACGTCGGTTGCGGGGAGGAGGGGGGAGAGGGGGAGGGAGGTTGGTGGGGCGGTGGTGAGGGGTCGTACGGGGGCCGCGGCGCGGGCCGGCGGGGGGCCGGCCCGGCGCGGGCGGGTCAGCGGTAGCTGGCGCGGGTGCGGACGCGGGAGACGGCCAGCAGGACCAGGAGCGTGCTGCCCATCAGCACCACGGCGACGGCGGAGCCGGTGAACAGGGCGCCCCGGTCGGTGGCGGTGAAGACGCGTACCGGCAGCGGCATCCAGTCCGGCGGGTAGAGCATCATCGTGGCGCTCAGCTCGCCCATGGACAGCGCGAAGCACAGCCCGGCCGCGGCGTTGAGCGAGGGCAGCAGCAGGGGCAGCTTGACCCGCCACAGCACCAGCCAGGGCCGGGCCCCGAGGCTGGCGGCGGCCTGCTCGTACGCCGGGTCGAGGCGGGCGAGCGCGGCCGAGACCGACTGGTAGGCGAAGGCGGTGACGAGCACGCCGTGCGCCAGGATGACGATCCAGCGGGTGCCGTTGAGCAGCATCGGCGGCTGGCTGAACGCGACCAGTACGGCGAGCCCGACAACCACCGACGGCACCGCCACCGGCAGCATGAACAGCGCGTCCAGGAGTCGCTTGGCGCGCCGGCCGAGTGCCGACGCGGCGAGCGCCGCCCAGGTGCCGACGGCCAGCGCGAGGACGCTGGCGGTCAGCGCGGTGACCAGGCTGGTGGTGAGGGCTTCCAGGGACTCGCCGCGTACCGCGGCGCCGTAGTGCTCGGTGGTCGGCCCGGAGGGGAAGGCGCCGCTCCAGTGGGTGGCGAAGGACGCGGCGACGATGACCAGGAGCGGCAGCGCGAACAGCGGCAGGAAGAGCGCGAAGAAGACGATCCAGGCCGTCCAGCGGCCACCTCGGCTATGCACCAGCACGGCGGGCCCCCTTGAGCAGCGCGCCCTCGCCGCCGCGCCCGGTGCGCGCGACCAGGGCCCGGTAGAGGCCGAACAGGCCCACCGAGATGGCGATGTTGACGACGGCGACGACGCAGGCGGCCGGGTAGTCGGACTCCAGGATCGCCTCGCTGTAGACCAGCATCGGCAGCGTGGTGACGCCCTTGGCGCCGGTGAACAGCACGATGCCGAACTCGTTGAGGCACATCACCAGCACCAGGCTGCCGCCGGCGGCCAGGGCCGGCAGCGCCTCGGGCAGGATCACCTGCCGCACGATGCGCGCGGGGCGCGCGCCGAGCGACGAGGCCACTTCGAGCTGGGCCGTCTCGATGCCGGAGAAGGCGGCGAGCAGCGGGCGCATGACGAACGGCGTGAAGTAGGTGATCTCCGCGAGGAGCACGCCCCAGGGTGTGTTGAGGAAGTCGAACGGGCCGCTGGCCGCGCCCGTCACGTCCGTGTACACGCCGTTGGCCATGCCGACCGTGCCGTAGATGAACAGCAGCGCCAGCGTGATCAGGAAGGACGGGAAGGAGAGGAAGACGTCGATGAACTTGGCGACGGCCTTGCCGCCGGGGAACGGGACGAACGCGATGATCAGCGCGAGGACGAAACCGAGGACCAGGCAGCCGATGGTGGCGCAGACCGCGATCCACACCGTCGTCCACAGCGCCTCGCGGAACGCCTCGGAGGCGAACACCTCGCGGTAGGGGGCCAGCGAGGTGCCGCCCTCGTCGGGGCTGAAGGACTGCTCGACGACCAGGTAGAGCGGGTAGAGGAAGACCAGGGCGAGGACGGCGACGGGCGGCAGCGCCCACAGCCAGCGGGTCAGCCCGGCCGCCCGCCCGCGGCGCCCCGCGCCCCGTTCCGGGTCGCGTCGGTCGGCGGGCGCGGTGGTGACTGGCTGGGCGTGGGTCGCCCGGGTGCCGGTCGGTTCCGTGCTGGTCGGTGTGGCGTGGGTCGCCGGGCGGGCCGAGGCGCTGGCGCTAGCCATCGGTCGCACCTCCCGCGCCGGGCGCCGCGCCCTTGGCCACACCGGCGGCGGCGAGGTCCGGGGCCGGGGTGGGGGCCGGAGTGGGGGCCTGGGGCGCGGCGGGGTCCGTGGCCTGGGGCGCGGTGCCGGCCGGGAGCAGTACGGCGTCGTGCGCGGCGAAGTGCAGCGCCACCGGCTGGCCGAGCGCCGGCGTCTCGCGCAGCTCGCGCACGTCGGCCTTGACGCGGTGGCCCGCGACGTCGACGAACAGCCGGTGCGTGGAGCCGCGCCACTGCACCTCGGCGATGGTGCCCCGCAGGGTGTTCTCACCCTCGCCGAGGCCGACCAGGTGCGGTCGGACGCACAGCGTGGCGTCGGCGCCGGGCGCCGGGCCGTGCCCCGGCTCGTCCGCGCCGGCCACGTTCGCGCCGGCCACGGTGAGTTCGGTGTCGGCGAAGCGTACGGAGCCGGGCGTGGCGCCGCCGACCGTGACCGGCAGCAGGTTGGCGTTGCCGACGAAGGAGGCGGTGAACTCGGTGCGCGGGCGCCGGTAGAGGTCCTGCGGGGTGCCGCAGTCCTGGAGCCGGGCCCGGTCCATGACGGCGATCCGGTCGGCCAGCGTGAGCGCCTCGACCTGGTCGTGGGTGACGTACAGGATGGACACGTCGGGCAACTCGCGGTGCAGTCGGGCGAGTTCGGCGAGCATGCCGGAGCGCAACTGCGCGTCGAGCGCGGACAGCGGCTCGTCCAGGAGCAGCACGCCGGGGCGGATGGCCAGGGCGCGGGCGATGGCCACGCGCTGCTGTTGTCCGCCGGACAGCTCGCGCGGGTAGCGCCTGGCGTAGTCGGCCATGCCGACCATCTCCAGCGCCTCGGTGACCCGCCCGGCGATCTCGCCGCGCGGTACCCGCTGCGCCTTGAGGCCGAACGCCACGTTCTGCGCGACCCGCAGGTGCGGGAAGAGCGCGTACTGCTGGACGACCATGCCGATGCCGCGCCGGTGCGGCGGCAGGGCGGTGACGTCGCGGTCCCCGATGAACACCCGGCCCGAGGCGGGCTGTACGAAGCCGGCGACCGCCCGCAGCGCGGTGGTCTTGCCGGACCCGGACGGGCCGAGCAGCGCCATCACCTCGCCCGGTTCGACGGTCAGGTCGAGCGCGTCCAGGGCCACGGACTCGCCGCGCTTGCCGTACGCGACGGTGACGCGCTCGAAGCGGATGCCGCTGGCGGGCGCCGCCGGCGCGGAGTGCGCGCTCACGGCGCGGCCCCCGCGGACCCGGCGTCGGTGCCGGCGTCGGTGCCGGCACCGGAGTCGGCCTCGTACGCGGTGATGAGCGCGGGCAGCGCGGCGACCGAGTCGAGGACGTGGGTGGCGCCCGCCGCGCGCAGTTGCCGCGCGTCGTGCGCCCCGGTGAGCACCCCGGCGACCAGGCTCGCGCCGGAGCGGCGGCCCGAGCGCATGTCGTACGCGGTGTCGCCGGCGACCGCGATCTGCTGGACGCCGTCGGCGGCGTGGGTGCGCAGCAGCGCGCCGAGCACCATGTCCGGGTACGGGCGGCCCCGGCCGCCGACGTCGGAGGGGCACAGGGTGAGCGCGACCAGGTCGCGCCAGCCGAGCGCGGCGATGATGGCGTCCTGGGTGGCACGGGCGAAGCCGGTGCTGAGCACGACGGTGCGGCCCTGCGCGGTCAGTTCCTCGATGGCCTCCCGGGCGCCGGGCAGCGGCGCGCAGTGGCCGGCGTCCACGAGCGCGCCGTAGGCGGCCTCGAAAGCCTGGTTGGCGCGCTGGGCCCGGTCCTCGGTGCCGTACAGGTGGCGGAAGACGGAGATCTTCGACTCGCCCATGGTGGCGCGTACGTAGCCGAGTTGGTCCGCGTGTTCGGGGCTGTCGGGTTCGACGCCGAGTTCGCGGGCGGCGGCCGAGAACGCCTGCTCGACCAGGCCGTCGTCGGCGACGGTGGTGCCCGCCATGTCGAGGACGACGAGCCTGATGGCCCGCTCGTCGGCGGTGGTCTGCTGTGGGGTGTGCTGCTGTGTCACGTCGTTCACCAGCCCAGTTCGTTCGCGGTGGTCTCGGCGATCGCCGGCGAGCAGGTCATGCCGCGGCCACCGGGCCCGGTCACCAGCCACACGCCGTCGGCGACGCGCTCGCGGTGCACGACCCGGCCGGGGTCGAGGCACTGCGCGTACACGCCCGCCCAGCGGTGGCGGATCGGCGGCAGCGGGCGGCCGATGAGTCCCTCGACGACGCGGCCGAGGTGCTCGTAGGGGTCCTCGACGACGTCGAAGTTGAACGGTTCGGCGTACTCGTGGGTGTCGCCGATGGTCAGCCCGCCGTCGGCGCGCTGCACCATGAGCAACTGCATCCTGTGCTCGGCGGCGATCGGGGTCTGCTGTTGGGCGGCGGCCAGCGCGGTGAGCGCCTCGCCGCGGTAGGCCGGGTAGTAGCGGAAGCTGTCGGCGTCAGCGACGGAGGTGGTCAGGGCCTCGCCGAGCGGCGCGGTCTGCATCATCTGGAGCCGCACCCGGCGCACCGGCAGCTCAGGGGCCAGCTCGCGGACCAGGCCGCCGAGCCAGGCGCCGGTGCACAGCACCACGGCGTCGCCGGTGTGCGTGGTGCCGTGGTCGTCGCGGACCGCGCCGGGCCCGGTGACCTCGCGGACCTCACGGCCGCCGACGAAGGTGTAGCGGCCGGAGGCCAGCAGCGCGTCCTTCAGCGCGCGCTGGGCGACGCGCGGCTCGACGGCGCCGTCGCGCTCGCACCACAGGGCGCCGGCGAACTCGCCGCGCAGCGCCGGGTTCAGGGCGCGGGCCTCGGCGGCGTCGAGCAGCTTGTAGCCGCGCTCGGCGGCGTCCGGCAGTTCGGTGGCGGCGCGGGCCACGGCCAGCTCGGCCTCGTTGGTGACCAGGGTGAGCGAGCCGTTCGGCCGGAAGCCGAGCCCGGGCACCCGGGCGCCGATGTCCTCCCACAGTTCGCGGGCCCGCAGCGCGGTGCGCAGCTCCGCGCCACCGGCCCGTCCGCCGACCCAGACCAGGCCGAAGTTGCGCACCGAGGCGCCGCGGGCCTCGGCCTCGCGCTCGATGTGTACGACCTCGTGGCCGCGTTCCACTGCCTGCCAGGCGTGCATGGTGCCCACCACGCCGGCTCCGACGACTATCACTCGCATGCCCCGAACGGTCGCGGCGCGGAGTGACCCAAACGGGTCCGGGCGGCGACGACAAGGTGAACACGGGCGCAAACCTGGCCTAGACCCGTTATCTCCTCGTGACCTTATGGCGCGTCAGTTCGTCCCGCTTGGCGCATCGATGGGCGATCTGTCGAGCGGTGTCGGAGCCGCTGCCGGCGCGGTCGGCCGCCTACGCGGCGGCGAACCCGGGAGCGGGGCACGGACGGGCACGGCGGGCTCAGCAGGGGCGCGGGCGGGCGCGTGGGCGCGGGAAGGGTACGGACGCGCGGGCGGACGGGCGCGTGGGCTCAGGTCGGCGACGGGCCCAGGCGGGTGGTGAAGCTGAACCGGTCCCCCCGGTACAGCGAGCGCACCCGCTCCAGCGGGCGCCCCCGCTGGTCCCGCGAGATCCGGTGGATGAGCAGCATCGGCAGCGCGGGCGGGGTGCCGATCAGCAACGCCTCGCGCGGGGTGGCCAACACCGTCTCCAGGCGCTCGTCCGCGTCGCCGAACCCGATGCCGAGCCGCTCGTGCAGGTAGCCGTAGAACGACGAGTCGGGCTCGAAGTCGGTGGCCAACTCCGGGACCCGGGCCACCTCCACGTACGTGCTCTCAAGCCCCATCCGCTCGTCGTCCGCGAGCAGCACCCGCTCCAGGTGCCAGACGGGCACGCCCCGCTCCAACTCCAACTCGGCGGCCAGGCCGGGCGGGCAGGGGAACTGGTCGAGGGTGATGAGCGTACGACCCGGCCTGCGGCCCTGCCGCCGCACGCCCTCGGTGTAACTCGCCAGCGACAGCGGCTGCTCCAGCTTGGGCCCGGCCACCACGGTGCCGCGCCCCATCCGCCGCAGCCGCCCCTCAAGGAGCAGTTCGCGCAGGGCCTGCCGCAGCGTCTCGCGCGAGACCTCGAACCGCACCGCCAGGTCGCGCTCGGTCGGCAGCAGCTCGCCCTCCCCCAACTCCTCTATCAGCGCCGCGACTTGCGTCTTGACGGCGTAGTACTTGGGGATGCGCCCGTGCTCGGGGACGCCCGCCCTGATCGGTGCGCCAGGTGCCTGGTCGTTCGGGTATTCCACGCGGTGATCCTCGCACCACCCGGCGCGAGGACGCCCCGCGCCCGGCCACCATCCGGCCGCCGCCCGGCCGGGGCGCGCCCCCGGACCGGGTCAGCGGCGGGCCGCGCGGGCGCGGGCCACCAGCGATACGCCGGCGCCGACCAGCCCGAGCGCCAGCGCCAGCAGGCCCCACCACGGCGGGCCCGAGCCCGTCGCGGCGAGCCGCGGCGGAGCGTCGGCCGGCGGCTCACCCGGCTCGCCCCCCGCCCCGCCCCCGGCCGACCCGTCACCCGGAGAGGCCGCGTCGTCCCCGGAGCCCGCGCCGGCGCCGGTTCCCGCTCCCGCTCCCGCCTCACGGTGGCCGCCGGGCGCGTTCCCGGCCCCGGTGCCGCCGCCACCAGGACCGGTGCCGGTCTCGGGCGCGTCGGCGTCGGCGTCGGCGGGCGGACGCGCGTCCGCGTCGCCGCCCGACCCGTCCGTGACCCCGTCCGTGGCCCCGTCCGTGGCCCCGTCCACGTCGCCGGGCTCGCTCGGGCGGGCGGCGGCGCCGGGCGCCTCGATGGTGAACCGGTAGGTGCCCGACTGGCCGACCCAGTCCCCGTCCTGGTGCTGACGCTGCATGGCGGTCACGGCGGCGGAGGCGGGCCCGGTCGGCGCGTCGGCGGCGAACCTGACCCGTACCCGTACGGTCAGCGTCTCCCGCGCGGGCACCGTGAACCCCTTGAAGCGGGGCACCTCCCGGGTGCTCCCCCCGTTGACGACGCGGCGGCTGCCGCCGTCGAAGACGCCGACGTTCTCGTCCTGGTCGGTCGCCTCGAAGCGCACTGCCCGCCAGCGCTGCCCGCCGGGGGCGTACGGGTCGCGGAACTCGACCCGCAGGTGGCCGGGGCGCAGCGCGTGCCCCTGGTCGGCGAAGAGGGCCACGGGGTGGATGGCGGCGCAGGCCACCCGCGTGGTGTTGCGCAGGTCGAGCCGCCAGTGCCGCCAGTCGTCGCCGGCGCGGTAGGCGCCGGGCCCGGCGTGCAGCGTGGTCCCGATCGGGAAGTCGGCGTCGGAGGCGTCCCCGCACTCGGGGGCGAGCGCGGCCACCCGGTCGGCCGGGGCCGCGGCGGCGGGGGCGGCGGCCGGGGCCGCGCCGAGCAGGGCCGCCGCCAGGGCGACGACGACCACCGGGGCGGCGGCGGGCGAGAGGGCGACGGGTGAGGCGGCGACGGGTGAGGCAGCGGCGGGTGAGGCGGTCGGGGTGGCGGTGACGGTCGGAGCGGCGGGCTCCGGCGGCGGGGCGCTGGGCGAACGCATGGGTGACCTCTGCTCGGGGGCTAGGGGGTGCTCCCTCGTCTCAGCAACATCCCCCGCACCACCGCGCGCCCCACCCCCCGTCATCGGTCCGGCCCACCGCCCGGCCGCGATCCCGCCCGATCGGCCTATGCGGGCCCCGCCGTTCGGGGGCCACTCGTTCGAGCAGCGGGCCGCGCGTCCGGGGCGGCCGTCGCGCGGGGCGCGCCGGCGACCGTCAGACGTCCAGCGAGACCGCGTTCTTGGCGTGCGTCATGGCCGACTCGGTCGGCGGCTGGCCCGGGTTCTCCGTGGCCAGGGCCTGGTTGAGGGTGACGTACGAGCGCAGCCGGCGCTCGTAGTGCGCGTACGCCGCCTCGTGGTCGCCTCCCGCCCGGGCCAGGCAGTCGGCCAGCACGTAGCCGCCCACCAGGGCCAGGCTGGTGCCCTGTCCGGAGAGCGGCGAGGGGCAGTAGCCGGCGTCGCCGACGAGGGCCACCCTGCCCCGCGTCCAGTGGTCCATCCGGACCTGCGACATGGCGTCGCAGTAGAAGTCGGGCGCGTCCGTGGCGGCCTTGGCCAGCCGATCGCCCTCCCAGCGCAGGGCGGCCAGCTTGTCGATGACGAGCCGCCGCAGCGAGGCCGGGTCACTCAGCTCCGGCGCGAGCGGGGCGGACTCGAAGCCGAAGGCGATCCGGAGTTCGGTGTTCTCGCGCGCGGACATGATGGCGAAGCCCACCTCGCCGTCCCGCGACCAGAGCTGCCAGTCGTCCAGGCCGAGGAAGTTGTCCGCGCTGAAGACGGAGAGATAGCTGCCCAGGTGGCGGGTGTAGCGCTCGGCGGGCCCGAAGGCCAGCCGCCGCACGGTCGAGCGCAGCCCGTCCGCCCCGAACACCAGGTCGAAGGTGGCGGGCGGCCGGTGCGCGAACTCGACCCGCACGCCGGTCGGGCCGTCGGCCAGGGCCGTGACGCTGTCGCCGAAGAGGTATGTGACGTCCGCCCGCGTGTGCTCGTACACCATCCGCACCAGGTCCTCGCGCAGCAGCTCGATGTCGGGGCTGTCGAGCCGGCCACTGCTGAGCGCCACCTCGGTGGAGCGCTCGATCTCCCGGCCCTCGGGGTCGAGCACCGACATGCCGCGCATCCGGGTGCGCGCGCCGCGCGCCCGCTCCAGCAGGCCCATCCGCTCGACCACGTCGAGCGCGACGCCGCGAATGTCCACGGCCTGCCCGCCGAGGCGCGGGGCCGCGGCGCGCTCCACGACGGTGACCGCGAAGCCGTGGCGGTGCATCCAGTAGGCGAGTGCGGTTCCGGCGATGCCGCCGCCGGAGATGAGAACGCTCTGCATAACGGGCCTCCAGTTCGCTGTGTACGCACTGAACGTACGGCGTACGCACACCGCTCTCAACTGGCCGAACGCCCGCACTGTACTAGGGCAGTTACGTAACGCTCGGCGTACGCGCTGCTAGCCTCTGTGCTAGTACAGACCAGAAAGGCGGCCCGCTGTGACGAAGCCCACAGACGCCCCCGACCAGCCGCCCTACCTGCGCATCGTCGGCGCGTTGCGGCGGCGCATCGCCGAGGGCGAACTCGCCCCCGGCGACCGGGTCCCCTCGACCCGGCAGCTCGCCAGGGAGTGGGGCGTCGCGCTGGCCACCGCCACCAAGGCCCTGACCACGCTGCGCCTCGAAGGGCTCGTGGTGGCCCGCCCCCGGGCCGGCACCGTGGTCGCCACCCCCGCCACGCCCGCCGCGCCGGCCGCCTCCGCCCGGCGCCGCCCGACCCCGGGCCCGGGTTCCGGACCGGCCGCCGACCAGGAGCTGAGCCTGGAGCGGATCGTGCGCACCGCGATCGAGATCGCCGACGCCGAGGGGCTGTCGGCCCTGTCGATGCGCGGCGTCGCGGCCCGGCTCGGGGTCGCCGTCATGTCGCCGTACCGGTACGTGCCCAGCAAGGACGACCTGATCCAGCTCATGGCGGACGCCGCGTACGGCGAGCAGGACTACCCGGCCGACCCGCCCGCCGGCTGGCGCCCGCGCGTCGAGCTGGGCGCCCACACCCTGTGGGGCCTGTACCGCAGGCATCCGTGGCTGGCCCAACTCGGCTCCCTGACCCGCCCGCTGCTCGTGCCCAACCTGCTGGGCTACGGAGAGTGGATGCTGCGTGCCCTCGATGGCCACGGCCTCGACTCCACCACCCTGTTCGACATCCACCTGCTGATCTACAGCCACGTCCAGGGCCTGGCCGTGCACCTGGAGTGGGAGGCACACGCGGAGGCGGCGACGGGCCAGACGGAGGACCAGTGGATGGACAGCCTGACGCCGGCCCTGGAGGAGTTGATCAGCTCCGGTCGCTTCCCGACCTTCACCAAGGTGGTCCGCGGCTTCGACGACGGCTACGACCTGCGCCTCGACACCCTCTTCGCGGCCGGCCTCGCGGCGCTCCTGGACGGCCTGACACCCCTCATCGAGGGCCGGGCGGCGGGCGCCACCGCCCCGTAGCCCCTCGCCCGCCCAGGCCGCACCGCCCGCACCGCCCGCGCGGCACGCCCCGGCCGCCGTGCGCGCCGCTTGCGCTTCGAGGGCGGCGTTGCCAGAGTCCTCGGCATGGATGGCACCCACGGCACGGCCGGCAAGGCCCAGGTCAGCAGCGGAAACGGCCCGAACGGCGGGGCCGGTGAGGGCACCGGCCCGAACGGCGGGCGGGCGGGCGAGGCCGTCGCCCCGCGACCGCCGCTGACGCGCGGCGGGCCGCTGCGCGTCGGGCTCATCGGCTACGGGCTCGCCGGCTCGGTCTTCCACGCCCCGCTGGTCGCGGCCACCGAGGGGCTGCGCCTGCACACGGTGGTCACCTCGCGCCCCGAGCGGCGGCGCGAGGCCCAGGACGCCTACCCGGACCTGCGGGCCGTGGCCGGCGCGGACGAGTTGTTCGCCGCCGCGGACGAACTGGACCTCGTCGTCATCGCCTCGCCCAACCGCACCCACGTGCCGCTGGCCCGCACTGCCCTGGAGGCCGGCCTCTCGGTCGTGGTCGACAAGCCGCTGGCCGCGACGGCCGCCGAGGCGCGCGAGGTCAGCGCGCTGGCCGACGAGCGCGGGCTGTTGCTGAGCGCCTTCCAGAACCGCCGCTGGGACAACGACTTCCGCACCGTCGCCCGCCTCGTCCACCAGGGCGCGCTCGGCGACGTGCAGCGCTTCGAGTCCCGGTTCGAGCGGTGGCGGCCCCGGCCCAAGGGCGGCTGGCGGGAGTCCGGCGACCCGGCCGAGATCGGCGGCCTGCTGTACGACCTGGGCAGTCACCTGGTCGACCAGGCCCTGACCCTGTTCGGCCCGGTGACCTCGGTGTACGCCGAGTGCGACGTACGACGACCCGGCGCCGAGGCCGACGACGACACCTTCCTCGCGCTCACCCACGCCAGCGGCGTGCGCTCGCACCTGTGGGCCAGCGCCACCACGGCCCAACTCGGCCCGCGCTTCCGGGTGTTGGGCAGCGCGGCGGGCTACGTCAAGTACGGGCTCGACCCGCAGGAGGCCGCGCTGCGCGCGGGTCGCCGCCCCGGTGACGGCCCGGGTTGGGGCGTGGAACCGGAGTCCGCCTGGGGCCGGATCGGCGCCGGCGCCTCGCCGCTGGACGACCCCGGCGAGGTGGTGCCGACGGAGCCCGGCGACTACCCCGCGTACTACGCCGCCATCGAGCGCGCCCTGCGCTCCGGCGGCCCGCCGCCGGTCACCGGCGCGCAGGCCGCCGCGGCCCTCGCCGTCCTGGAGGCGGCCCGCCGCTCGGCGACCGAGTCCCGCGCGGTGGCCCCCGAGTCCCCCTGACCGCGCGCGCCGGCCGGGGCGCGGCGCCGCCTCCCCCGGTCGGCGCGCCGCCTACCCCCCGTCGGCGACCGCCGCCGCCTGACCGGCCGGGGGCGGCCCGGCCGGTCCGACTGGCCCGGCCGGCGCGCTGGCCGGCGGTTCCCAGTCGGCCAACACCTCGCCGTCCGGCCGCTCGTCCGCATCGCGCGGGCCGAGCAGGCTGACGGCGAGGGCGACGGCCAGGTTGACGGCGAGCGCGAGCAGCCCCGCGTTGACGCCCCACAGCGGATCGCGGTCGGTGAAGACCAACACCGACACCAGCGTGGCGCCCACCACCAGCCCACTCAGCGCCCCGTACAGCGTCATCCGCCGCCACGCGAGGCCGACCAGCAGCATCGGCACGAGCTGCGCCATCCCCTCGTACGAGATCAGTGACAGCCGCACCAGCGTGTTCGGCGCGGTGTACGTGAGGAGCAGCGCCAGCGCGCCCGCCACCACGACCACCACCTGCGAACCGAGCTTCTGCCGGCTCGCCAGGCGCGGCACCAGGCCCAGCACGCTGCGGCCCCACATGGTGCCGATGACCAGCATGAACACGGCCATCGGCACGATCGAGGAGAGCGCGGCGGCCACCCCGATCACCCCGACCGCCCAGGCCGGCAGCGAGTCCACGACCAGCTTGAACAGCGCCAGGTTCGACTCGGCGCCCACCAGGCCCGGCACCACGAACAGCGCCGCCATGCCGAGCAGCATCGGCACGAGGAGCAGCACGTTGTAGATCGGCAGCGCCACCGCGTTGCGCCGCAGCGTGTCGGCGCTGCGCGCGCCGAGGTAGCCGGCGACGGTGGTCGGGAAGATCACCACGGTCAGCGAGTTGAGGAAGCTGGTCGAGACGAACCACCCCTGGTCCAACCCGCCCGACGCGTGCCCGGGAAAGGTCAGCCACTGCGCCTTCTCGTCCACCAACCGGCCGAGGAAGTCCCCGTACCCGCCGAAGTAGTGCACCGGCACGTACAACGCCAGGAAGCCGAGGGTGCCGATGACCAGCACGTCCTTGAGCACCGACACCCACGCGCTGCCCCGCAGCCCGCTGACCACGACGAACCCGGTGGTGATCGCGAAGGCCAGGAAGTAGGCCCAGTTCAGGCTGATCGCCCCGTACGAGATGGTGGAGACCACCACGCCCATCCCGGTGATCTGCAACTGGATGTAGGGCAACAGGCACACGGTCGCGCCGATCGCCACCAGGGCGCCGAGCCAGGGCCGCCCGTACCGGTGCGCGACCATGTCGGTGATGCCCACCAGGCCGTGCCGCCGCGCGTACCCCCACAGCATCGGCCCGACCAGGTAGCCGACGGCGTAGCCGCACGACATGTACGCGATGACGTACAGCACCGGCGCGCCGACGTTGTAGCCCCAGCCGGCGGCGCCCAGGTAGCTGAAGCTGGTGTAGCCCTCGCCTGCCATCAGCACCCAGATGAACACGCTCCCGAGGCTGCGCCCGCCCACCGACCAGTCCGCGAGGCCGCCGCCCCGCTCGCCGCCGGCCGCCTTCCGCGTCCCCCGGCCGACGCGTACCGACAGCAGCCCGAGTACGACGGTGAACACCATGAACGCGGCGAAGATCGAGGTGGCCACGGCGGCGTCGGCGCTCATGCCCGCCCCCGCCGGCGGTCGCCCCGCCAGGCCAGCCACACCGCGACCGGCGTCAGCACGGTGGCCACCACCATCCAGAACAGCAGGAAGGGCAGCCCGAACACGGTCGGGTGGACCCGGTTGACCAGCGGCAGCGCGCCCAGGTACAGCACGTAGGGCGCGAGCAGCCACAGCAGGGAAGATCGTCGCAGCACGGCGCCCGACCCTAGCCGCCGCACCCCGCCGGGGGCGCGGCGCCCCGCCTTGGGGTGCGCGGTCGGGGTGGGCCGGAGCGGGGTCGCGTGTGCGCGCCGGCGGGTTCGGGCCGAGGCGCGCCGCGACGACCGGGAACCCCGTCGGGCGTCACGCCCTTGGCATGACTGGTGGTCAGCCGTTACCGCAGGCGATCGGCCTCACGAGGGGCCCCACGAGCAACGAGTTCGAAAAGCCACACGAAATGCGGCGCTGAAATCCTATTTTGTGCCTTTCCCGCCGAAGGGTTGTCTATTGCGGGGACGGGGATATTCGGCAGGAGAAACGGGAGCGAGTAGCGAGCACGTTTATCGAGGCGCTCGACTCACCATCCGGTACGGCGAATTCACCGTCTCACTCCTGTCGCCACCGCCCTCCACGACGCGCCTGGAAGACGTTCTTTCGCCTGATGGCGCGGCTTCCGGGAGAAGAGGGCCGCTGGCGCCGATCACTCCCTTGCATCCGGCAAGAATTCCAGGAGGCGCGACTATGGCCACACCGTCCGAGACCCCGACCATAACCGTCACCACCCAGGAGGACGCCCCCTCCCGCGACAGTTGCGTTCCCCCCACCGACCCGCCCTGTGGTCCTCCCGCCGACCCGCCCTGCGCGTGCCCGCCGAGGCAGTGCTGCTGTTGCTGCTGCTCGCCACAACCGCCCGAGGGCTGCCCGCCACGCCCGCCGGGTGGCCCCCCAGGACCGCCCGGCCCCCAGGGACCGCCGGGGAAGCAGGGCCCGCCCGGCCTCCCCGGGTGCCCGGGCCCCACGGGCCCGGCCGGGCCGGAGGGGCCAGCGGGGCCGCCAGGGCCGCCGGGCCCGCGCGGCCTGGAGGGGCCGACGGGACCCGAAGGCCCACCGGGACTGCCCGGGCCCGAGGGTTGCCCGGGCCCGATGGGGCCGCCGGGGCCACCGGGCCGAGATGGCAAGGACGGCAAGCCCGGCCCCGCCGGGCTGGACGGCGTCGACGGCCGCGACGGCCCCGTCGGGCCGCGCGGGCCCGAGGGGGTCCCGGGTCCGTGCGGCCCGACCGGCCCCGCCGGCCCCCGGGGCTGCCGCGGCCCCAAGGGCGACCCGGGCGACCCACCCAGCCGGGACTGCCTGCGCCAACTCATCAGGGAGTGCCTCACCGAGTTCGGCTTCTGCCCGCCCTGCTGACCACCCGTACGCCAGGCGGGCCGCCGCGACCCGGCGCCCACCGGCGGGCGCACCACCGGCGATCCGTCCGCGCCGCGTACCCCGGCCCCGCACAGGGTCGGGGTACGCGGCGTGCGACGCCCGCCCGCGCCGGGCCGCTACCGGTGACAGCCCGCTTACCGGAGTCGCGAGCCGGACCCGGCGTTCCCGGCATCGCCGGAAACCAGACCACCCTCCCCCCATTGGCCTTGGTAAAGCCGCAATTGGCATGGCTACGGTCCGAGGCATGCGCATACACGTGGTGACCGCCTTCACCGACCGACCGTTCGCCGGAAACCCCGCGGGCGTGTGCCTGCTGCCCGCCGGGCCATGGCCGCAGGATGCCTGGATGCAACGGGTGGCCGCCGAGATGAACCACTCGGAGACCGCGTTCGCCCTGCCGCTGCCCGCGTCCGACGAGGCCGACTGGGCCATCCGCTGGTTCGCCCCGCTCGTCGAGACCAACCTGTGCGGGCATGCCACATTGGCCACAGCCCACGTGCTGCGGACCGAACACGGCGCCCTCGGCGCCGTACGGTTCGCCAGCCGCCACAGCGGCACCCTCGTCACGCACGCCGACGCGAGCGGCAGCATCACCCTGGACTTCCCGGCCGCGCCCGGCACCGAGGTCCCCGTGCCGGACGGACTGGTCGACGTGCTCGGGACCGAGCCCGAGGCGACGTACCGCACGGGCGCGCTCGGCGACCTGCTGACCGTCCTGCCCGACGAGGCCACCGTCCGGGCCGTGACCCCCGACCTGGCCGCCATGGCCGAACTGACCCGCCGGGAGCGGCTGCGGGGCGTCATCATCACGGCCCCACCGGCCGGCGCGCACGCGGCGGACGGGGCGGACGGGGCGGTCGAGGAGCCCAGCGGATACGGGGAGTTCGGGGAGAACGGGCAGGGCAGGCCGCCGTACGACTTCGTCTCCCGCTTCTTCTCGCCGGCCGAGGGCATCCGCGAGGACCCCGCCACGGGCAGCGCCCACACGGCCCTCGCCCCGTACTGGTCGGCGCGGCTCGGCCGGGAGCGGCTCACCGGGTTCCAGGTCTCCGCACGCACCGGCGTGATCCACACCGCCCTGCACGGCGACCGCGTCCACCTCACGGGGAACGCCGTCACCGTCCTGGACGGAACCCTGCACGTCTGAGCCCGGCCAGGGACCGGGGCACGTCGCCCACCTGACACGCGGTCACCTCGCACCGCGCGCCCCGGGCCCGGACCACGCCCCGGCGCCGCCTCACGGTGGACAGTGGCCCGCTCGGACGTTGCCCGCACGGACGTCGCCCGCCCGCTCGTTGCTCGCGCGGGCGCGCGGGCGGGTCCGCTCTCCCGCCAGGCGCGGGGAGAATCCCGGGGAATTCTGGCCGATCGCCCTCAACTCCCTTATGCCTCCGCGCATATGACGCCATACGCATTTGGACTTAGACGCGACGATCCGGGGGCCATAGCGTCAAGAGCGTTCACGCCGGGAGACCAAACGAGGAGAGCTCATCATGGTTGCCAGTCATGTGGAATCCACTGTTGCGTCCCCGAACAAGCGGGGAAATCCGTTGAAGGGCGGAATCAAGCGGGCGACGCTCGCGAAGTGCGTCGCCGTTTCCCTGGCCGCCGCCACGGTCGGCTTCTGCACCCTGGGCACCGCAGGCGCCCAGACCCCGGAACGGGCCCCAGACAGGAAACAGGCCGAGATCATCGATTTCACGTTCCACAACGAGCAGTACGCGGACAACGACCTCGCTCCGTCCGGCCCCAGCCTGGGAGATACGAACGTCTATTCCGGCTCGCTCGTCAAGGACAGCCGCACTATCGGCCGGGGCGGCGGTACGTGCCAGGGCGTGCACCTCGACGGCGCCAAGATGACGATGCAGTGCCTGGTCACCCTGGACCTCGAACGCGGCTCGCTGACCATGCAGTCGCTCGCGGTGAAGGATTCCAAGACGGTCGAGATGGCCATCACCGGCGGCACGGGCGCCTACAACACCGCGCGGGGCACGGTGCAGTGGTGGGACATCGGCGCGCCGGTCGAGACGGTGCGGGCCACCATCCTGCACTGACGGGTATCTCACGTCTGAACTGACGCGTCACATCCGCCCCCGCCAGCAGCCTTCCCCACGCACGGGGTGCGCTTGGCTGCTGGCGTGGGGCGACGGCGTCGCTATCGCCGAGCGCGCTGCGGGGCGGGGCGGGACGGGGCGGGGCGAATGCCACACCGACGCGCCCCTCACCACCTACGCGCCGAAGTCACCCGCCTTCACACCCGCCACAAAGGCCGCCCAGGCCGACGCGTCGAACGCCAACGCCGGACCGTCAGGGTCCTTGGAGTCACGCACGGGAACGACGCCGGGAAATCCGGGGGCCACCTCGACGCAGTTGCCGCCGTTGTCGCCGCTGTAGCTGGACTTGCGCCACATCGCCGCGCTGAGATCGGGGGAGTTCATGCTGGCCATACCCTTCCATCGCGCCTCTGATGAGAGCGGCGGACTCGACGGCGGACAGGGCATCCGCCTACCCGCCGAAGTCCCCCGCCTTCACACCCGCCACAAACGCCGCCCACGCCGACGAACTGAAGGCAAGCGCAGGGCCGTTGGGGTCCTTCGAGTCACGCACGGGAACGACGCCGGCGAATCCGGGGGCCACCTCGACGCAGTTGCCGCCGTTGTTGCCGCTGTAGCTGGACTTGCGCCACATCGCCGCGCTGAGATCGGGGGAGTTCATGTTGGCCATACCCTTCCATCACGTCTCTGATGAGAGCGGCGGACTCGACGGCGGACAGGGCATCCGCCCGCAGCACATCGTAGTCCTGGGCATGCCTCGCGATAACTGCCGGATGAGAAGAGAAGTGGCCGCTGTCGAGCGACTCCGAGTACAGCCAGTCGCGCCCGTCGGGAAGGGTGATCAGCGACATGGGCGTATTGGGGCGTACGAGATGCGCATGCCGCGCCGGAGCGACCTGCACCCGGATGTTGGACTGCCGCCCCACGGACAGCAGATGCGCGCACTGATCGCGCATCACACGCGGGCCGCCCACGACGGTGCGGAGCGCGCTTTCGTCGATGACACAGATCAACAGCGGTCCGTTCGAGTCGAGAAAGCGTTCTTGTCGACTGAGTCGTGCCCGTACAAGCTGCTCCACCTCGTCTTCGCTCAAGCTCTTCTGCTGGAACAGCGCCCGCGCGTACGCCTCGGTCTGCAACAACCCGGGCATCACCTGGTTCTGGTACTCACGCAGCGCCGTCAACTTGGCGTCCATCTCCGCCCGGCGCTTGAACCAGTCAGGATGCTTGGGCTGCGCGGCGGCCCAGTCGATCGTCTCCCACATCTCCAACAGCAGCCCGTCGGCGCCCAGCAGGGCGTCGAAGACCTCAACGTGCTTGCGGTCGGGCGTGCGGGTACCCGCTTCGAAGTGCCCGACGAGGGAACGGTCCACCGGCAGGACGCCGCCTAGCTGATCCTGCGTCATCCCTGCTCTGATCCGGAAGTGCCGCAACAGGGCGCCGAACAGTTCAGATGAGGTCGTACGGCCCGCCTGGGTCTTGGGTTTCACGTTCGATCACTCTCCGCATGTGACAGAGAAAGCCTTGTCACGCCCGCTTCAGTGGCGCGCCGACGCCACGTGAGCGACGATCGGGTCACAGACAGTAGCAACCTCGTTCAACGTCTTGTACCGGACTCGACAAACCCGAACTCCCTGATGTACGGGCCTAGTTGACGCCACACGCAGCAAGCACCGGGGCGCGGAGCCAGCCCTCCCACCGGCCCGCCGGCCGCCGCGTCACCGCCCCGGGTCGAGCCCGGGAAGCAGCGCCGGCCCGCCGCGTGGGACCCCTACCGCTGCCGGTGACACCGCGAGGCCCCCGCGGGCCCGCACGCACCACACCGGGCAAGCCGTCGTCCGCTGGTCCGCACGGCCACCGCCGCGTCAGGCGGTGCGCAGCGCCCCGAGCAGTCGTGCCAGCGCGGCCTTGGTGTGGTCCAGGTCCGCGGGGTCGGAGGAGGAGGCGAGCCACAGGGCGGCCTCGTTCATCGCCCCCGACAGGAGGTGGACCAGCGGTGCGACCGGCTGCGGGGTGATGATCCCGCTGTCGATGAGCAGGGACAGCGCGTCGGCGAGATGGCGGGCCGACGCGGCTTCGTCCATCGCCCGCCACTCGCTCCATCCCAGCACGGCAGGTCCGTCGACGAGCATGATCCGTTGGATGTCCGGATCGGTGGTCGCGGTGAGGAACTCCTCGCAGCCGGCGGTCAGCCGGGCCCAGGGGTCGTCGTGGACGTCGGCGGCCACGGCCACGCGGCGGGCCACCTCCTGCTGCGCCTCCTCCAGGACGGCGCGGAAGAGGTCCGCCTTGCCCGTGAAGTGGTGGTAGAGCGCGCCCTTGGTCACCCCGGCGGCCTGGACGATCTCCGCCAGGCCCACGGCCCCGTAGCCGCTGCCCGCGAACAGGCGCCTGCCCTCCCGCAGCAGCGCCTGCCTGGTCTGCTCCCGCTGCTGCGCCCGGATGCCGTCCTGTCGCATCGCACTCCTCATTGACATACCCGGGGTATGTGAATAGCGTCGTTGACATACCGATGGTACGCGAAAGGGTTCAGGCATGAGACTGACCGGCTTCTATCCCGTGGTCGGCACAGCGAAGCTGCGGGAGTCCCGCGACTTCTACACCCGGCTGCTGGGGTTCGAAACGACCTTCGAGGCCGACTGGTACGTCAGCCTGCGCCGACCGGGAGAGCCCGGGTACGAACTCGCCCTCCTCGACCACACCCACCCGACGCTCCCCGAGGGTTACCGGGTCCCCGCGCAGGGCGTGCTGCTCAATGTCGAGGTGGAGGACGTGGACGCGGAATGGGAACGGCTCGTCACCGGCGAAGGGCTACACCCCGTCCTCGCGCTGCGCAGCGAGGACTTCGGGCAGCGGCACTTCATCGTGGCCGACCCCAACGGCGTCCTGATCGACGTGATCACGCCCATCGCCCCCACCGCGGAGTACGCCGAGCAGTACGTCACCGGCTGACCGCGCGGGCTTGCTCGTCCACCTCCTGTCGGGCTCGCCCCGGTCCTGTCGGGCTCGCCCCGCCCCCCGCGACGTGAGGGACCGTGCCGCTGAGGCGTGCCGGCGCCGCCCCTCGCGTTAACCCGACCACCCTGCAAGGAGCGCACCCCCAGGGGCGCCCTCCTTCCGTCTCCTTGTCCTCCCCCGCTTCGGGCGCCCCGGCCGCTGGGCGAGCCGGGGCCCCGCTGCGGGGCCTCAGCCGACCACCGTGTGCGTCAGCGTGTAGATCAGCAACCCGGCCAGCGCCCCCACCACCGTGCCGTTGATGCGGATGAACTGGAGGTCGCGGCCGATGTGGGCCTCGATCTTGCGGGAGGTGTGCTCCGCGTCCCAGCCCGCCACCGTCTCGGTGATCAGCGAGGTGATCTCGCCGCGGTACGTCGTCACGACGTACACCGCCGCGTCCTCAAGCCAGCCGTCCACCTTGCGCTGCAGGCGCTCGTCGGTGGCCAGGCGGGTGCCCAGGGAGAGGATCGCCGCGCGGGCGCGCAGCCGCAGCTCGCTGCGCTCGTCCTCGGCCGCCGCGACGATCATCGCCCGGACCGAGCCCCATGCCGACGCGATCAGGTCCTGCACCTCGCCGCGCCCGAGCACCTCGCTCTTGAGCCGCTCGACGCGGGCCCGGGTGTCCGTGTCGGACTGGAGGTCGCGCGCGAAGTCGGCCAGGAACCGGTCCACCGCGCCGCGCGCGGGGTGGTCGGGCATGTCGCGCATCTCGGTCACGAAGCGCAGCAACTCGCGGTAGACCCGGTCGCCGACCTTGCGGTCCACGAACCTCGGCGTCCAACCGGGGGCGCCGCCGGTCACCGCGTCCATGACAGAGTCGCTGTGCAGGGTCAGCCAGTCGTGGGCCCGTACGCACACCAGGTCCACCACCCGGCGGTGCCCGCCGTCGGCGACGACCTTCTCCAGCATGGTGCCGAGGCCCGGCGCGATCTCCTGGGCGTCGGCCCGGCGCGTTATCGCCTCGCCCACCACGGCCTGCACGTCCGCGTCGCGCAGCACGGTCAGCGCGCCGCGCACGGCGGTGGCCAGCTCCGCGGTGACCCGGTCCACGTGCGCCGGCTCGGCCAGCCAGGCGCCGAGCCGGCTGCCGATGCCGACGGCCCGCAGCCGCTGCCGTACGACGTCACCGGCGAGGAAGTTCTCGCCGACGAACTCGCCCAGGCTGTGGCCGAGCTGGTCCTTCTTGGTCGGGATGATCGCCGTGTGCGGAATCGGCAGCCCCAGCGGGCGGCGGAACAGCGCCGTGACCGCGAACCAGTCCGCGAGCGCGCCCACCATCCCGGCCTCGGCCGCCGCCGCCACGTACCCGCTCCAGCCGCCGAGCCCGGCCGACTGGGCCCACTTGGCCAGCACGTACACCAGCGCGACGGCCAGCAGCAGGCCCGTGGCCAGCGTCTTCATCTGGCGCACGGCACGCTGCTTCTCCTGGTCGGCGGCGCTGAACGCCAGCGGTCCGCCCGGCCCGCCGCCACCGGGTGCGGGCCTCGTGCCGCCGGCCTTCGGCCCCCGGTCGCCGCCGGTGTCCGCGTCCGCCGCACCGCCCGTGCCCGCACCGCCCGTGCCCGCGCCGTCGATGTCCCCGTACGTCCGTTCCATCCACTCCACCCGATCGCGCCGATCCCCCCGGACATTGTCCTTCTGCCCTGCTCCGGCAACGAACGAGCCAACCCCATTGATGCCGGGTCGGACCCTGACTGGTCCCTGATCGACCCCCGAGCGGCCCCGAGAAGCGGGCCCAGGGGCGTGCCCGGGGCGCGCGGGCCGGCGACGAACGCCGCGGCGCGTCACGTCCCGCGAGCGCCGCGCCCCACTCCAGCGCGGCGGCCCGGCCACGCCGCCCGTACCCCGTCCGCACCGCCCGTACCGCACGGGCCCGCGAGCGCCTCGCCGGCGCTCCGGGGCCGCCTCGTGGCCGCCCGCGCCGGTGCCGGGCCCGTGGCCCGCCGGGCGGCACCCGGCCTCTCCGTGGGATCATGAGTGGCCGATCGGACGCGCGACGGCGCTGCTGATCACCCGCAGTTCCCGACCCGCGGAGTCACTGGCTCCGCCTGCCCGAGGAGATCCCGCACATGACCGTGAGCCCCCTGCCCAGGCGTACGGCCCATGCCGTGCTCGCTGCGCTGGCGGCCGTGGTGATCCTCGTCTCGACCGCCATATTCGTCGGTGTCGGCAAGAGCGACGGCACCGCGGAACCGGCCACCGGCCACGGCAACGAGGCCGCGCCGGCCTCGGCCGGCACCTGGGTCGGCACCTGGGCCACCTCGCCCACCGCCGCCGAACCGCAGCGCGCCAACGGCTTCCCCCGCGTGTCCCTACGCAACGTCGTCCGCATCAGCGTGGGCGGCGAGCAGATACGCATCCGGCTCTCCAACCTCTACAGCTCCCGGCCGCTGACCATCAGCCACGCCTCCGTGGCCCTGGCCGCCGCGCCCAGCGACCCAGCCGCCGACAGCGACAGCATGCGGCGGCTGAGCTTCGACAAGCGGAACTCGGTGACCATCCCGGCCGGGGCCCACGTCATCAGCGACCCCGCCAGGCTCAGCGTCCCGGACGCCAGCGACCTCCTGGTCACCACGTACTCCCCGAACCCGTCCGGCGCCGTCACCTATCACCCGCACGCCCGGCAGATCTCGTACGCGGCGCGCGGCGACCACACCGAGGACACCTCGGGGCTCGCCTACACCGAGCAGAGCCCGTACTGGCGGTACCTGACCGGCGTGGACGTGTGGACGAACAAGGCCCGCGGCTCCGTCGTGGTGCTCGGCGACTCGATCACCGACGGCATCACCTCCACCATGGGCGCCAACCACCGCTGGCCCGACTTCCTCGCCGAGCGGCTGCGCACCGAGCGCGGCGCGCCCCGCCTGGGCGTGCTCAACCAGGGCATCAGCGGCAACCGGGTACTCACCGGCGGCAACCAGACCCCGCCACACAACCCCAGCGGCCTCTCCCGCTTCGACCGGGACGTACTCGGCCAGACGGGGGTGCGGGCGGTGGTCATCCACCTCGGCGTCAACGACATCCTCCGCCTCCCGCACGAGACCAACCCCGACCGCATCGTGGGCGGTCTGCGGCAGATGGTCGAGCAGGCACACGCGCGCGGCCTGCGCGTGGTCGGCGGCACGCTGATGCCCTTCTACGGCCACCGGGGCTTCACGCCGGAGCTCAACGGGGTGCGGCAGGCGGTCAACGACCAGATCCGCGCCGGCGAGGTCTTCGACGAGGTCGTCGACTTCGACGCGGCCCTGCGCGACCCGGCCCAGCCGTTGCGGCTACTCCCCCGGTACGACTCGGGCGACCACCTCCACCCCAGTGACGAGGGCTACCGGGCCATGGCGCGCGCCCTGAACCTCCAGCACCTGCGCGGCGTGGCCGCGGCCACGCTCTGAGCTGACCTCCGCGCTGAGGGCGAGCGGACGGGACCCGGCGGCGGTCCGAGCGGCCGGTCGGGCTCTCCGCCGCCGGTCGGGCTAGTGGGCCGCGTCGTCGGGCCGGTCGCCGCCGGCTCCGCCCGCCGCACGCCGCTCCCCGGCTCCGCGCCGGTCCTCCACCGCGCGCTCCTCGCGCCGTACGTGCTCCCGCTCCGCGCGCTCGCGCGCGAGGCCGCCGCCCCCCGGCCGCGCGCTGCCCAGATCCGGGAGCGGACCGTCAAGCTCCCGCTCCGGGGCGTCGGGCTCCCGCTCCGAGGCATCGAGCCGCTGCTCCGTACGGCCGAGTTCGCGTTCCGCCTCGCGCTCCTTGCGGAGTCGCTTCAGCTCGGCCTTCTCGCGGCGGCGGGCCTCCTTCTCACGCTGGACATCGGCCTTGCGGCGCTTGCGCTCGACGACCACGGCGCCCCAGATCGCGAGGCCGGTCACGGTCACCCGCGGCGCCTCCGGCGCGCCGTCGCCGGTCGCCGCCTGGTCGAAGCCGCCCATGATGCCCACGCCGTTGACGTGCACCTCGACGTCCGGCGGCACGATCACCGAGATGCCGCCCATCAGCGCGAAGCAGCGGACCACCACGTCGCGCTCCTCGAACCGGGCGTCCCGCAGGTCGATCTCGCCGCCCCCCATCACCACGACCGAGGTGAACGCGCGGGGCATGACCCAGCGGCCGGCGCGCTGGAAGCCGCCCATCACCGCGAGGCCCCAGCGCGAGGTGGCCGAGCCGCCGATGCGCTCGGCCCAGGACGCGTCGGCGCCGGCCGGGGCGCGGGAGGGCCGCGGGGTCGGGCTCGCCATGGAGGCCGGCACCGGCAGGTCCCGTACCAGCGGCTCCAGGTCGGCGTGGGTGCGCGCCGTGTAGGCCAGCTCCAGCCGCTCCTCGAACTCCTCCATGGTCAGCCGCCCCTCGGCGACCGCTTCGCGCAACGCCTCGGCAACCCGTTCGCGCTCGGCGTCGGAAGCCCGCATCGGAGGGAGTTCACCGGTCATACGAACAGCCTACGCGGGCACGCGCGTGCGAGGCTCGCCCACTTCCGGGCGCGCCCGGTCCGGTGGGCGGACCGAGCGGGCCGCCCTAGCCGGCGCGCTCGGCGTACATCTTGGCGATCACGTCCTCGATGTCCGGCTCCCGCACCGAGAGGTCGACCAGCGGGTACGCCGCCGCGACGGCGGAGACGAGCGGGGCGGCGCTGGCGGTGGCCGGGAACGCCAGCCACTGGCGCGGCCCCTCGACCCGGACCGTGCGCGCCCCCGGAATGCCCGTGATGGGCGGGAGTTCGCGCTCCAGGTCCACCACGAGGGTGCGTTCGCTCTCCCCGACGGCGTGCAGCCCCTCCAACCCGCCGTCGTACATGACCCGCCCGTGGTCGATCACCATCACACGCCGGCACAACTGCTCGATGTCGGTCAGGTCGTGCGTGGTCAGCAGCACCGTCGTCCCCTGCTCGGCGTTCACCTCGCGCAGGAACTCGCGCACCTTGGCCTTGCTGATCACGTCGAGCCCGATGGTGGGCTCGTCCAGGTAGAGCACCTCCGGGTCGTGCAGCAGCGCCGCCGCGATGTCACCGCGCATCCGCTGCCCGAGCGAGAGCTGACGCACCGGCACCTCCAACAGCTCGGCGAGGTCCAGGAGTTCCACGCACCGCTCCAGGTTGACCCGGTAGCGGTCGTCCGGAATCCGGTACATCCGCCGCACCAGCGCGTACGAGTCGCGCAGCGGCAGGTCCCACCACAGGGTGGTGCGCTGGCCGAAGACCACGCCCATCCGGCGGGCCAGCCGGGTGCGGTCCGCGGCCGGGTCGATGCCCGCGACCCGCAGCCGCCCGCCGCTGGGCACCAGGATGCCGGTGAGCATCTTGATGGTGGTGGACTTGCCCGCGCCGTTGGGCCCGATGTACCCCACCATCTCCCCGCGCGGCACCCGGAAGCTGATCCCGTCCACGGCCCGCACCTCGCGCCGCTCGCGCCGCATCCAACCAGCCCGGCGCCGCACCGTGAAGACCTTCTCGACCCCGTCGACCTCGATGAACGCGGCGTCGTCCGCCGTCATCGCCTCGTACCCCTCTCCTACTCGCCCCGGCACACTGCCGCCCCGAGGTCATGTGTCCCCTACACCCAGCGCACCCGCCCGCCCGCGCCCCGGCGCACGCCCACCCACCGGAACCCGCGCCTCCGCCTCACCCCCGCCGGCCCCGTACGCCCACTCGCCCACGCCCGGCCCGCCACGGGGGCGCGCCCGCCTCGACTTCCCGCGCCCGTCGCGGGGGCGCGCCCGTCTCGACCTCCGGCGCTCGCCGCGCGGCCTCAACTCCCCGTGCTGCGATAGGCCCGCAGCCCCGCGCCCCAGGCGAGACCGGCCAGCGCGCAACAGGCCACCGCGACCAACGGCGCGCCGAAGCCCACCCAGCCGGGCAGGCCGATCGGCTGCGGGCGGTCCAGGATGTGCAGCGCGGGGAGCCAGTTGACGAAGGCGAGCGGGATGACGAAGACGACCGCCCGCAGCACCTCCGTGGTGAAGACCGTGGGCGGGTACTGGAGCAGCGTCGTACCGCCGTACGTGAACGAACTCTGCACCTCGGCGGCGTCACTGGCCCAGAACTGGAAGGCCGCGCCCGCCACGAACAGGGACGCGAAGATGGCCGCGCCGCTCACCAGCATGACCGGCAGCAACAGCACCCGGTCCCAGGTCCAGTCCACGTCCAGGTGCGCGAGCGACCAGCCGAGCAGGACGACGCCCTGCACGATCCGCCCCATCCGGCGCAGCGCGAACCGGTCCGCCGCCACCTGCGCGAGCACCGGCACCGGGCGCACCAGAAGGGTGTCCATCGTCCCGTCCCGCACCCGCCGCCCGATCCGCTCGGTGCTGCCGAACAGCAGGTCGGTGATGCCGAAGGCGGTACTGCTCGTGCCGTAGAGGAACGTCACCTCGGCCAGACCGAACCCGCCGAGCACGTCCACGTGGCTGAACATCAGCGCGATCACGGCGAAGTCGAGCGCCGTCACGATGAGGTTGCCCAGCGTCATGATCACGAACGAGGTGCGGTACGCCATCGTCGAGCGCACCCACATCCCCACGATCAGGAAGTAGACCCGCACGCCCTGGTACGCGCGCAGCCCCCGGTAGGCCCGCGGCCCCCGCCCGGCCGCCACCTCCTCGTACCCCCACGCCTCCCGGCGCTCCCGCGCCGTCGCCCGCGCCGGCGTCGGTTCCGGCGTCCGCTCCGGCGGATGCGCCCGTACGTCGTCCGCCCGTTCCTCAGCCACCCTGGACCACCACCTTCCGGGTCGCCACGGACTGCAGGGCACGCCCCGCGGCCAGCAGCACCAGGGCCCAACCGGCCTGGAAGGCGAAGGCCGTGACGAGGTCGGTGCCCTGGTGCTCGCCGAGCAGCACGTCCGCGGGGATCTGGAGGATCGCCGACCAGGGCAGCACGGCGGCCAGGTCGCCCAGCGCCCCGGGGAACACGTTGAGCGGCAGGATCATGCCGGAGAAGAACAGCGACAGGACGAGGCTGATCATGTTGAGCCCGGTCCCGTCGAGCAGCCAGAACGCGGACAGGGCGACCAGGTAGCGGATGGCGAAGCTGACCAGGACGCCGAGGGCCACCGAGGTCAGGAAGTACAGCCAGGTCAACGGCGAGGCGGGGAGCGTCAGCTCGAAGACCAGCGAGCCGACGAGCAGCGGCACGATGCCACGGCCCAACAGGTGGAACGCGGCCCGGCCCAGGTCGCCGGCCAGCCACCACAGTTGCAGATCCACCGGTCGGTACAGGTCGATGGCCACGTCCCCGGACCGGATGCGCTCCTGCAACTCCTCGTGGAAACCGCCCCCCAGCAGCGCCGACGCGGCCAGCAGCGCCTGCCCGAGCCAGACGAAGGTGACGGCCTGCGCCAGGTCGTAGCCGCCCAACTGCGGTCGCTGGTCCCAGAGCGCGATGTACGTGTACGCGACGATGAAGCCGAACACGGTGTTGGTGAACACCCCTGCGGCCGTGGCCGCCCAGTAGGTCGCGTAGCGTCGGAACCCGCTCGCCATGACGGCCATGTGCAGCCGCACCTTCCATCCCTCCCCGGCCCTCGGCACCAAAGTCCACGAGCCTAGAGCGACAGTTGGGTGGCGAGCCAGGCATTATTCACCCTGTGGGGTGAGTTGCCCAGGCCAGTTGGCCGATCACAGAGCTGTCACAGGTGCGCGCCGCCTCCGCCGCGCGGAACGCATGATGCGACAGTGACTAGTGGGGCGTACGACGCTATTCGCCCGACATGTCAGCATTTATGCCGTGGCAGAACCATGGCAGAACCGTGGGCGGCGGCCGAGGAGTCCCTACACACATGACCGACGAGCCTCAGCAGCACAGCGCCGAAGGCGACGGCACCGCCGCCGCGGGGAGCGACCCCGGCGCTCAGCGCAGTGGTGGCGGCACCCAGCCCGCCGGCGGCCCGACCGCCGATCGGCCATCAGCTCGACCAGGAGGTGCCGGCGCTCCCCCACAGGGCACCGGCCCCCGACGCACCGACCAGGACACCGGTCGCCAGCGGCCCGGCCCCACACCGGCCGGGCCCGGCGCCGCCCCCGAGGGCGGCCGTACCGGAACCCCCGACTCCCCCCATCCGGCCCACCCCCCGCGCGGCACCACCCGCCCGGCCGGCGACACCAAGCCCACCCCCGCCCCGCGCGGCAACCGCCCCACCACCCTGGGCGAGGGCCTCGGCGCGGACCGATCGACCCCCACACCCGACCGCGCCCGCCCCGCCGACCGCACGACCTCCGCCCCCGGCGCAGGCCCCGCGGAACGCGCCGGCTCCGGCCAGGTCGACCGCGAACGCACCGACGGCGCCCGCGCGGACGACGCACGCCCTGGTGGCGAGCGCGCCGCCGGCAAGCGCACGGCCGGTGAGCGCACAGCCGGCGAGCGGACGACCGGCGAGCGGATGGCCGGCGAGCGGACGAGCCGCCCCGTACGGACGGCGAGCGCGCCGGCAGCGGCGGCGCGAACGGCGCGGGCCCGGACGGCGCACGCGCCACGGGCGCCCGCCCGCGCGGCGACGCCCGCGACGCCCGTACGGACGCTCGCACCGACGCCGCCCCCGGCCCCGACACCGACGCCACCACCGTTCTCCCGCCGCGACGCGGCGGCGACGCCGACGCGCCGCGCGGCAAGCGCCCCACCGGAACGTCCCCCGCGGCGCGCCCGGACCGGGACGCACGGGGCGCGGAAGGCGCACGGGGCGCGAAAGGCCCACGGGACGCACGGGCCGCGCGGGACGTTCCTCCGGCCCGCGCCGCCGAGGAGACCGCCGTACTGCGGCCCACGCCGAGCGACGACACCGGCCGGCTGCCCGGGCCACGCCAGGGCCCCGGCCCCCGCACCCCGGCGGCCGGCACCCCGGCCACCGGCAACCGGGCCGTCGGAGCGCGCGGCGCCGGGGCGCGCCGCGATGCCGCCGGGCCCGGCGACGACCAGACGGCCGTCCTGCGCCCCACCCCGGGACGCCCCGACGCGGGCTGGGCCGGCGCGGGTCGCCCCGACACCGCCGCACGCGGCGAGGAGACCGCCGTCCTGCGCCCGACCCCGGGCGCGCCCGGCGCGCGGCGCGGCGCGGGTAGTCGCGGCGCGGCGGCAGCGGGTGGCGCGGCGGCGGTCGGTGGCGCGGGCGCGGCGGCGATGGCCGCCGGCGGCGCCAGCGGCGGCCCGGGCGCGACCGGCGCTGCGGGAAGCGCCGGCGCGGGCGCCAGCGGCAAGGGCGCCGGCGGCAAGAGCCCCGGCGGTAAGGGCGCGGGCGGCACGGGCAGCGCGGGCGCCGGTGGTACGGGCGGTGGCGAGCCGCCCTCCTCGGCCGCCGGCGCGAGCCCCGCGGACGGCTGGCCCGAACGCCCCGACGGGGGCGACGCGAACGACGTGTCCGGCAAGAAGGCCAAGAAGGGCAAGAAGCAGCGCCCCAAGCGCACCGGCCTGCGCCGCCTCGTGCCCACCTGGCGCGTGGTGCTCGGCGCGTTCCTGTTCCTGCTCGTCCTCATCGGCGGCACGCTCGTCACCGGCTACCTGCTGGTCGACATCCCGGCCGCCAACAAGGCCGCGCTCGCGCAGAGCAACGTCTACCTCTACTCCGACGGCTCGCAACTCGCCCGCGAGGGCACCGTCAACCGCGAGAACGTGCCGCTGAGCAGCGTGCCCAAGCACACCCAGAACGCCGTACTCGCCGCCGAGGACCGCGACTTCCACTCGGAGTCGGCGGTCAACCCCGCGGCCATGGTCCGCGCCGCCTGGAACACGGCGACCGGCAAGGGCAAGCAGTCCGGTTCCACCATCACCCAGCAGTACGTGAAGAACTACTACCTGGACCAGGAACAGACGGTCACCCGCAAGGCCAAGGAGTTCTTCATCGCGATCAAGCTCGATCGCGAGGTGAGCAAGGACGACATCCTGGAGGGCTACCTCAACACCAGCTACTTCGGGCGCAACGCGTACGGCATCCAGTCCGCCGCCCAGGCGTACTACGGCAAGGACTCCGACGAGCTGAACACCGCCGAGAGCGCCTACCTGGCCACCCTGCTCAACGCGCCCAGCGCGTACGACGTCGTCGTGCACCCCGAGAACAAGGGGCGCGCGCTGGCCCGTTGGAACTACGTGCTCGACGGCATGGTGGAGAAGGACTGGCTCGACAAGTCCGAGCGCGAGGCCATGAAGTTCCCCACCCCCGACCCCGCCAAGCCCACCTCCAGCATGTCCGGGCAGCGCGGCTACCTCGTCGAGGCGGTCAAGAACTACATCACCGCCAACGACATCATCGACGAGCAGGACCTGGCGGCCGGTGGTTACCGCATCACCACCACCATCGACAGGAAGAAGCAGGACGCCTTCGTCGAGACGATGGACGAACGCCTGATGAGCAAGCTCAGCAAGGCGAACAAGGTGGACAAGTACGTGCGGGCCGGCGGCGCCTCCATCGACCCGGCCAACGGCAGGGTGGTCGCCCTCTACGGCGGCATCGACTACACCAAGCAGTACGTCAACAACGCCACCCGGCGCGACTACCAGGTCGGCTCGATCTTCAAGCCGTTCGTCTTCACCTCGGCCGTCGAGAACGACTCGGTCACCCAGGGCGGCCAGCGGATCACCCCCAACACGGTGTACGACGGCAGCAACAAGCGCGAGGTCATCGGCCCGAACGGCGGCACCGACTACGCGCCGGCCAACGAGGACGACGTCGACTACGGGCAGATCAACGTCACCGGCGCCACCGACAAGTCGGTCAACTCGGTCTACGCGCAGATGGCCCAGGACGTCGGCCCGGACAAGGTCAAGGACACCGCCATCAAGCTCGGCGTCCCCGAGAAGACCCCGGAGATGTTCGCCGGCCCGTCCATCGCACTCGGCACCGCCCACGCCAGCGTCCTCGACATGACCGGGGCGTACGCCACGCTCGCCAACCACGGCAAGCGCGTCCCGCACACCCTGGTGGTCGAGATCACCAAGGACGGCGGCAAGGTCACCCTGCCGGACCGCACCCCCGAGCAGGCCGTCGCGCGCGACTCCGCCGACACCACGACCTCGATCCTGCGGAGCGTGGTCGCGGGCGGCACCGGCACCAAGGCACAGGCCGCGGGCCGCCCGGCGGCCGGCAAGACCGGCACCGCCGAGGAGGACAAAGCCGCCTGGTTCGCCGGCTACACGCCCGACCTGGCCACCGTCGTCGCGGTGATGGGCCAGGACTCCAACACCGGGGAGCAGAAGCCGCTGTACGGCGCGACGGGGCTGGCCCGCATCAACGGCGGCGGCTACCCCGCCGAGATCTGGGCCGACTACACGCGCAAGGCGCTGAAGGGCAAGAAGGCCACCGAGTTCGACCTGGAACTGGAGGACGGTGCCGACAACCCGTCGCTGCCCTCGACGAACCTCCCCACCGACACGCCGACCGACGGCGACACGCCACCGGACGAGGGCACCACGCCGCCGGACTCGGACGAGCCCACCGCGCCCACCGACACCCCGACGGACGACTCGCCCCCGCCGACCTCCGGCCTGCCCACCGAGCCCACCTTCACCCCGCCGACGGACTCGCCGTCCGGCGGCGCCACCGGTGATCCGGGCGGCGCCATAGGCGGCCCGGGCGGCGCCGGCGGCCCCGGCGGTGGCGATCCGGGCGGCGCGACCGGCGACCCGGGCGGAACCGGCGACCCCGGCGGCGCGACCGGCGACCCCGGCGGAGCCGGCCCCGGCGGCGGCGACCCGGGCGGCACCCTGCCCGACCTCGGCACGGACCCGGACGACGGCTTCTAGGCCGCCACCCCACGCCGGCCCGGCACGCCCACGACAACGGCGACGACAACGGCCGGCCCCGACGACAGAACAGCACCAACGACAGACCGGCCCCGACGACAGAACAGCCGCTCCCGACCGGGAGCGGCTGTTCTGCTGGTGCGTGGGTGCTGGTGTGCGTGGGGACCAGGCTGCTTAAGGGAGCCGAGAGGCTCGGGGCCGTGCGGGCGTCAGTGGCCCGACGTCGCCTTGAGGCCGACGACCGCCACGAGGAGCAGCACCACGAAGAAGATCCGGGCCGCGGTGGCGGGCTCGTTCAGCACCACCATGCCCAACACGGCGGCCCCGGCCGCGCCGATGCCGACCCACACCCCGTAGGCGGTGCCGATCGGCAGCGTCTTCGCGGCCTGCGCCAACAACACCATGCTCGCGACGATCCCCGCGCCGGTGAACACGCTCGGCCACAGCCGGGTGAACCCCTCGGTGTACTTCATCCCGATCGACCAGCCCACCTCCAGCAGGCCAGCGACGATCAGCAAGATCCAAGCCATGACGGCACCTCCGTGAACCACGTGCTTCAACAGGGGTGCGTCGTCTTTGCTTAACCCGGTACGGCGCGTCTCGTCGGGGTGCTCTCGACCCTAGCAAGGCACCGCGCACGAGGTGGTGACGCGGGCCACCACCCGGCCCCGACGGCCGACCCGGACAGCGATCCGGGCCCTACGTCCCGGGCCGTAAGGCCCGCGACACGGGCTCGGGGCGGCACAGGCTCGGGTGGCACAGGCTCGGGCGGTACGGGCCCGGGCGGTACGAACCCTCGCGGGCTACAGGTACAGACCTGTGGAGTCCTCCGACCCCTCCAGCCGCTCGGCGGCCACCGCGTGCAGGTCCCGCTCGCGCATCAGGACGTACGCGACACCGCGCACCTCCACCTCGGCCCGGTCCTCCGGGTCGTACAGCACCCGGTCACCCGGCTCCACGGTCCGTACGTTCTGGCCCACCGCGACCACCTCGGCCCAGCCCAGGCGGCGGCCGACGGCGGCGGTGGCCGGAATGACGATGCCGCCGCTGGAACGGCGCTCACCCTCCGGGATGTCGGTACGGACCAGCACCCGGTCATGCAACATCCGGATGGGCAGTTTGTCGTGGGACGTCTTGGCACTCACGCCATGAAGGTACCTGGCCCGGCCACGGCGGAACGCCGACGGGTCGGCCGTATGTCGCCGTCGCGCCAGCCGAACGTCAGCCGAACGCCAGACGCCCGCCCCGCGGCCTCGGGGCCGGGGCCGCGGCTTCGCGGCCAGGGCCGGGGCTCGGGGCCGGGGCGCGCCCGGACAGTACAGCTAGCGCTTGTCGCGCCGCGAGGCCGTCAGCAGGCCGACCACCGCGACCGCCACCAGCGCGACCGGCACGATGCGCTCCATCCGGGGCGCCCCGTCCTCGGTCACGAACTGGGCCCGCAGGTCGGAGACCGCGCGGTTGGCGGCCACGTACGCCTGCCCGGCCGACCGGTCCACCGCTCCGGCCACCTTCGCCTTGGCGTCGCCGATGATCGTCTTCGGGTGCACCCGGATGCCGATCTCATCGAGCGTCACAGCGAGCGCTTGCCGCCTGCGAGCAATATCAGCCTCGATCTGCGCAGGGGTCCTGGCTTCCGACACCTCGCTGCCTCCGTCAATTCTCGATGGTCGTGATGGACAGTCTGTCAGGTCGGCCGGATTCATGCCCCACGGAATCCCCCATCGTGGACCTGGCTAGGGTCGGAGGCAGCGGAATCATCCCCCTAAGGAGAGCCATGAGCGAGCGACTGCAGCCCGGCGACACCGCCCCGGCCTTCACCCTCCCCGACGCGGACGGCAAGCAGGTGTCGCTCGCCGACCACGCCGGCCGCAAGGTCATCGTCTACTTCTACCCCGCCGCCCTTACCCCGGGCTGCACCAAGCAGGCGTGCGACTTCACCGACAACCTCGACTTCCTGGCCGGCCACGGCTACGACGTCATCGGCATCTCCCCCGACAAGCCGGAGAAGCTGGCCAAGTTCCGCGACAAGGAGGAGCTGAAGGTCACGCTCCTCGGCGACCCGGACAAGTCCGTCCTCGAGGCGTACGGCGCGTACGGCGAGAAGAAGCTCTACGGCAAGACCGTCACCGGCGTCATCCGCTCCACGGTCATCGTGGACGAGCAGGGCAAGGTCGAGCGCGCGCTGTACAACGTGAAGGCCACCGGGCATGTCGCGAAGATCATCAAGGACCTGGGCCTCTGACCCCACCCTCGGCCACCTGACGGGCCGACCGCTCTCTGACGCCCGCCCGGCCGGCCCGGCCCACCCACTCCGCCCGGCCGGACCGCCGGGCGCCCACCCGAACGCCGCACCCACCACCCCTCCCCACGGCGCGACCCCTTCGGCGTAACCCCACCCCTCCCGAACCGTTAGCCAGTTCGAGACTGCGACACGTGGCCGCACGTGGCCGCACGTGGCGCACGGGAACGCGACGGGAGAGCGAGGGGGCGTGGGATGGGGGCGCGGTATGTGGGGGGACGGCTTGCCCGTGCCGTACGCGAAGCGCGGACGATGGACGATGTGGTGCGCGCGTGCGGGGGCCAGCCAAGCCCAGGCAGTCGCCGGTACGCACGCAAGAAGTGCGCGGACGAGGGCATCGACGTGTCGCATCTCGACACCCCCGGAGTACGCCACACCGAGGAACGACTACGAGCCGCCGTCGCCGACGCGTGCAGCGTGGCAGACGTCGTGCGCCGGCTCGGGATCAACCCCGTGGGCGGCAATCAGGCGCACATCAGCCGCCGTATCACCGCACTGGGCATCGACACCTCTCATTTCACCGGACGAGGGGCCGCGCCCCGCAGGAGGCGACGGCGTGACCCACTGACCCTGGGTTCACCGTCAGACGGCAGAACACCTGGTGAACGCCTGCGCGCTGCCCTCGTCCGGCGTGGTGTGCCACAGATCTGTGCCATGTGCGGCACCGGGACGGAATGGAACGGCAGACCTCTGCGCCTGGAGGTCGACCATCGCAACTCCGCGTGGTGGGACAACCGTCCCGAGAACCTGCGATTCCTCTGTCCCAACTGCCATGCCGTGACCGACAGCTACCGGGGACGTCAAGGCCGACGGGAGGCGCCGTGACCCACCAGATCGCGTACTCCCGTGACCGGTTGGCGCGCGTCGCGGCGGAGTCCGCCAGCCTGGTGGACATGCTGCGCAGACTCGGCACCCCCGTGGGCAGCGGGCCACGTCGGTACCTGCGTCAGCGCCTGGAGCACTACGGCATCGACACGGCGCACTTCGTGGACGAACCGCTACCGCCACGACCGCCCATGAGCTATCCCCGAGAGGTTCTCGAAGAAGCCGCGGCGAACAGCCAGGACATGCGGGGGATGCTCGCGTACCTGGGCGTGCCGCCCTACGACAGCGCGTATGACTACCTCCACCGCAAACTCCGCCGATTGCAGATCGACGTATCGCACTTCACAGGTCGCCGTGCGGCCGGGCCGCGCGTCATCGCACGCGACGCTCTCCGCGAGGCCGTTGCCACGTCGCACAGCTCTGCCGGTGTGCTCCGGGCCCTCGGCCTGTCTCCCACCGGCGCCAACCGAACGCTCCTCAAGCGCAGCCTCGCGGCACACGCCATCTCCACGGCGCATTTCGTGGGTCAGGGCCACCAGCCGGCCGGCCCGCCGCGGACTCGCCAGTCCGCCACACAGATCCTCCGCGTGCTTCCGGCCGGCTCAGCCCGGACCGGGACAGCGCTGTTGCGGCGCGCACTGGACGAACGGGGCGTGCCTCGCGTCTGTGCCGCGTGCGCGATCGGAGATGTCTGGCAGGGCAGAAGGCTCGTACTGGAGGTCGACCACATCAACGGAGACCGGCTCGACAACCGCATCGGCAATCTTCGCTACCTCTGCCCGTCCTGTCACAGCCAGACGCCCGGCTTCGCCCGCTCGGCACCGCCCTCGACTGCCGCGCAGGACGACGCAGTAAAGTAAGCGCTGCTGCGGGCGGGCCCGTACCCCAGCGGCTAGAGGGCGCCGGTTTAGGTCCGGTGTGTCGTGGGTTCGAATCCCACCGGGCCCACGAGCAGGGCGTGGCACGCGATTGGCGCCACGCCCTGATGCGTCACTAGCCCACCAACTCCCGCACCACCGGCACCAGCCCCCGGAACGCCTTCCCCCGGTGGCTGATGGCGTTCTTCTCCTCGGCGGTCAGCTCCGCGCAGGTGCGGGTCTCGCCGTGGGGCTGGAGGATCGGGTCGTAGCCGAAGCCGCCGGTGCCCGCGGGCTTGTGGCGCAGGGTGCCCTCAAGGCGGCCCTCCACCACGCGCTCGGTGCCGTCGGGCAGGGCCAGGGCCGCGGCGCAGGTGAAGTGGGCGGCCCGGTGGGGCGTGTCGATGTCGCCGAGTTGGGCCAGCAGCAGGTCGAGGTTGGCCTGGTCGTCGCCGTGCCGGCCGGCCCAGCGCGCGGAGAAGATGCCCGGCGCGCCGCCGAGGACGTCCACGCACAGCCCCGAGTCGTCGGCCACCGCGGGCAGCCCCGTGGCCTTCGCCAGGGTGTGCGCCTTGAGCAGCGCGTTCTCGGCGAAGGTGACGCCGGTCTCCTTGACGTCGGGGATCTCGGGATAGGCGTCGGCGCCGACGAGCTCGACGTCGAGGCCGGCGGCGGTCAGGATCGCGTGGAGTTCGGCGACCTTGTGGGCGTTGCGGGTGGCGAGGATGAGGCGGTTCATGCCCCGATTATCCGGCCCGCCCCCCGGTCCGCGCCCCGGGCCCCCGCGCTGCCCGCCGACCACCACTACCCGTGAGCCACCCTCACCCGTGGACCACCACCACCCGTGGACCACCCTCACCCGTGGACCACCACGGGTCAGCCACCACCGGTCAGCCACCGCCGCCAGCCGACCACCACCGCCGATCGACCGCTACCGCCGGCCGGGCCGCCGCCGCCAGCCGACCGCTAGCCCGGCTTGCAGGCGCTCGTCAGCTCTCTGCCAGCGTCGGCGACGGGGGTCAGGTCGGGCTTCTCGTCGTTCCTGATGGCCGTGGTGACGTTGTCCACGGCCTTGTCCAGGTGGTCGAGGGCCTTCTCGATGTCGGCGTTGTCGGTCTTCTTGTCGAGTTCGTCGATGTTCTTGTTGATCTCGTCCAGGGCCTCGTCGGACTTCTTCTCGTTCCCCGAGCCCTCCATGACGGCGCGTTTGAGCACGGCCTGCTGGAGGTCGTCGATGGATTCCGAGACGTCGACCGCGAGCTCCGCGCAGTCCATCGCCTTGTCGACATCGTCCTTGTCGCAGCTCGTCATCAGCGGTATGACCAGCGCGACGGCCGCTACGGCGGTGACGGCGTGGGTGATGCGGCGGCGGTGCATGGCCATGGAACGGGTCCCTCCCAGCGCGTGCGCACGAGCCCGGCGACTCCGGATCCCGTACCTGACATCTGACTAAACGCTGCCAGGGCGGGCGAGGGTTGCTCAACGGGACGACCTCCGGCCACGGCGGTCGAGGCGGGCCGGGCGCGTGGGCGGCCACGGCACACGGCCCGGCGCGCGCCGGGGCACGCGCCGGGCCGCCCCGTCGCCAGGTCCGTCGTCGCTCAGCCCGCTGCCGCTCCTCCGCTACTCCGCTTCCGCGAGGGCCGCGCGCTGGATGGTGGCCAGTTCGGCGCAGCCGCCGGAGGCGAGGTCGAGGAGGCCGTTGAGTTCGGCGCGGGCGAAGGGCTCGCCCTCGGCGGTGCCCTGGACCTCGACGAAGCGGCCGTCACCGGTGCAGACCACGTTCATGTCGGTCTCGGCCCGTACGTCTTCCTCGTACGCGAGGTCGAGCAGCGGGACGCCGTCCACGATGCCGACGCTGACGGCGGCGACGGTGCCGGTCAGGGGCTGGCGGCTGGGCTTGAGGAGCTTCTTGGCGTGTGCCCAGGCGATGGCGTCGGCGAGGGCGACGTAGGCGCCGGTGATGGCGGCGGTGCGGGTGCCGCCGTCGGCCTGGAGGACGTCGCAGTCGAGGACGATGGTGTTCTCGCCGAGGGCCTTGTAGTCGATGACGGCGCGCAGCGAGCGGCCGATGAGGCGGGAGATCTCGTGCGTGCGTCCGCCGATCTTGCCGCGGACGGACTCGCGGTCGCCGCGGGTGTTGGTGGCGCGCGGCAGCATCGCGTACTCGGCGGTGACCCAGCCTTCGCCGCTGCCCTTGCGCCAGCGCGGCACGCCTTCGCTGAAGCTCGCGGTGCACAGCACGCGGGTGTCGCCGAAGGAGACGAGGACCGAGCCCTCGGCGTGCTTGCTCCAGGAGCGTTCGATGGTTACGGGGCGGAGCTGTTCGGGGGTGCGACCGTCGATACGAGACATGGTGCGACCCTATCGGCTATGCGGCGGGCCTCGTTCCGCGCGGAGCGCCCCGCTGGGGGTGCCGCGCGGTGCGAGGCCCGCCGCGGGGGCCTGTCGCGATGGTGGCCCAAGTCGCCCTGCTGGTCGGCGGGTTGACGCGTGGTGGGCGGGCGGTGGCAGGTGGGTGCTGCCGTGGGCGCCGGGGTGCCTGGTGCGTCGGGGCCGCCGGGGGCCGGGGTTCCGGAGGTGCCGGGGCCGGGGCGCCGGGTCAGTGGTCGCGGGGCCGGGGGTGGGGTGCGCCGGTGGGGGCGTACCTCACATCATGTCTTCGATCTCGGCGGCGATGGGGTCGGCGTCGGTGCCGATGACGACCTGGATGGCGGTGCCCATCTTGACGACGCCGTGCGCTCCGGCGGCCTTGAGGGCGGCCTCGTCGACCAGGGAAGCGTCGCTGACCTCGGTGCGGAGGCGGGTGATGCAGCCCTCCACCTCTTCGATGTTGTCGAGGCCACCGAGCCCGGCGACGATCTTCTCAGCCTTGCTGGCCATGTCCACTCCTGTTTTCTCGGCCCTTCGGCGGTCCCGCCGAGCGTTTTTCATACCGTAACGCACGTTTAGACCAACTTCGCGGGCGTATGTCCGCTACTTGGCGAAGGATGGCGATCATCGCCGCGGTGCGAGCTGACCCATGCCGCGGCGACATGTGGTCTACACCAGTATGCGGCAAAGGCGGGTGCCAACTGCCGCCGGGAGGACGGTCATGAGCGTGAGCAGCGCGGCGGCGCCGCGGAAGGCATGGACCTCGTCCTTCTTCCAGGGTTTGCAGAAGCTCGGCCGCAGTCTCCAGTTGCCCATCGCCGTGCTCCCCGCGGCGGGCATCCTGAACCGGCTCGGGCAGAAGGACGTGTTCGGCTCCGACGGCCTGGGCTGGGAGAACGTGGCCAAGGTGTTCGCCGGGGCGGGCGGCGCGCTGCTCGATCCGGTGCTGGGGCTGCCCCTGCTGTTCTGCGTGGGCGTCGCGATCGGCATGGCGAAGAAGGCGGACGGTTCGACGGCACTCGCCGCGGTGGCCGGCTTCCTCGTCTACCACAACGTGCTGGCGCAGTTCCCGGAGGACGGCGAGCCGCAGAACCCCGGGGTGTTCGGCGGCATCGTGCTGGGCCTGGTCAGCGCGCGCGTGTGGCAGCGCTTCCACCGTACGAAGCTGGTCGACTGGCTCGGCTTCTTCAACGGTCGACGGCTCGTGCCGATCATGATGGCGTTCGGCGGGCTGCTCTTCGCGGTGCTGTGCCTGTGGATCTGGCCGCCGGTCGGCGACGCGCTGGTGGACTTCAGCGACTGGCTGACCGGGCTCGGCTCGTGGGGCTCGGGCCTGTTCGGGGTGGCCAACCGGGCGCTGCTGACGGTGGGCCTGCACCAGTTCCTGAACACCTTCGTCTGGTTCCAGTACGGGGACTACACGGCCTCCGACGGCAAGACGTACCAGGGCGACATCAACCGCTTCCTCAACGGCGACCCCAGCGCGGGCATCTTCACCTCGGGCTTCTTCCCGATCATGATGTTCGCGCTGCCGGCCGCCGCGCTGGCCATCGCGCACTGCGCCCGGCCCGAGCGGCGCAAGGAGGTGGGCGGCATGATGCTGTCGGTCGGCCTGACGTCGCTGGTGACCGGCATCACGGAGCCGATCGAGTACTCGTTCCTGTTCGTGGCGCCGGCGCTGTACGCGGTGCACGCGGTGCTGACGGGCGTGTCGATGGCGGTGACCTGGGCGCTCGGCATCCACGACGGGTTCAGCTTCTCGGCCGGCCTGATCGACTACCTCATCAACTGGGGGCTTGCCACCAAGCCGTGGCTGATCATCCCGATCGGGCTGTGCTTCGCGGTGGTCTACTACTTCCTCTTCCGCTTCCTGATCATCCGGTTCGACCTGCCGACGCCGGGCCGCGAGCCGGACGCGGAGGAGATGGAGAAGGAGAACGTGAAGTAGCGGCGGGTTCCCGCCCCGGCGGGCGCGGCGGCGACGGGTTCCGGCCCCGCCCAGCCCGGTAGCGGCGACTTCCGGCCCCGTCCGGCCGCGGAGCCCGGCCCGTCGGGGCCCGTTCCCGAGCCACCGTCCGGGCTTCGGGCCGGGGGCGTACCGCCGGCGCCCCCGTCAGGTGACCGGTCACCACCGCTCCCCCGTCGACCGGAGCCCCACGCGTCCCGTACGCTCACCCGCGTTGGTCGCGCACCGCGCGTCCCGCATGCCCGTACCCCGTACGCTCCCCGCGGCGGTTGAGCGCCCCCACGGCCCATCCGCGCCGCGTCGAGAATCACCACGTTTCCGCACGTCAGCACGGTGACGGGGGCCGTCGACGGCAGGTGTTCGGGCGCCGCCGTGGACGGGTGTCGGCCAAGTTGGCCAAAGGCCCTCCCCACTGGACGGGGACCTGTCACTCTGGGTGGTCCAGTCCACTGAAAACTGGTGATTCCGTTCCAGGTAAGCCCGTGCTAAAAATGGTCTAAACCACTGAGGTGGATAAGCCAGGAAGCGGGCATTCCCCCTGAGAGCCCGCCTCACCAGGAGGAATCCCATGAGTACGGCCACCGCCAAGGCGGCCCCGGCGAAAAAGCGGGGCGCAGGCGCCATCCAGGGCATGCAGAAGATCGGCCGCAGCCTTCAGCTTCCGGTGGCCGCTCTGCCCGCCGCTGGCATTCTCAACCGGCTCGGCCAGGACGATGTCTTCGGCAAGGACGGGCTCGGCTGGAACAAGCTCGCCGAGATCTTCGCCCACGCGGGCAACTCGCTCTTCGACAACCTCGCGCTGCTGTTCTGCGTGGGTGTGGCGATCGGCTTCGCCAAGAAGGCCGACGGCACCACGGCGTTCGCCGCCCTCGTCGGCTTCCTCGTCTACAAGAACGTGCTGACCGGCTTCGTCAGCGACGTCACCGGCAAGCCGCAGGACCCGGGCGTGCTCGGCGGCATCGTGGTCGGCATCACCGCCGCCGTGCTGTGGGAGAAGTACCACCGCACCCGGCTCCCCGACTGGCTGGGCTTCTTCAGCGGTCGCCGCTTCATCCCGATCCTGATGTCCTTCGCGGGCCTGGGCTACGGCGTGATATTCGGCTACGCGTGGGCCCCGATCGGCGACGGCCTGAACAACTTCGCCGAGTGGCTCTCGGGCAACGGCTCGATCGGCTCCGGCATCTTCGGCCTGGTCAACCGACTGCTCATCCCGGTCGGCATGCACATGCTGCTGAACTCGTTCGCCTGGTTCCAGTTCGGTGACTACACGGCCGCCGACGGCAAGACGTACAACGGCGACATCGCGCGCTACTTCCACGACGACCCGTCGGCCGGAATGTTCATGACCGGCTTCTTCCCGATCATGATGTTCGCGCTGCCGGCCGCCGGTCTGGCCATCGCGCACTGCGCCCGCCCCGAGCGCCGCAAGGCCGTGATGGGCATGATGATCTCGATCTCGCTGACCGCGTTCGTCACCGGCGTCACCGAGCCGCTCGAGTTCTCCTTCATGTTCCTGGCCCCGGTCCTGTACGGCATCCACGCCGTCCTCACCGGTGTCTCCATGGCGCTGACCTGGGCGCTCGGCATCCGTAGCGGCTTCACCTTCTCCGGTGGCCTCTTCGACTACCTGCTCGGCTACTCGCACAGCGAGAAGGCGTGGTTGATCATCCCGATCGGCCTGGTCTTCGCGGCCATCTACTACACGGTCTTCCGCTTCGCGATCCTGAAGTTCAACATCCCGACCCCGGGTCGCGAGCCGGAGGACAGCCTCGACGACGCCGCCGCCGAGGCAGCCGCCGAGGCCGCGGCCGAGGAGCGCAAGCAGGCCCGGAAGGCGGCCAAGGCCGCCGAGCGCTCGGCGGAGGTGCCGGCGCAGGCCGCCGGCGAACCAGCGCCCGACGGCGAGAAGAAGCCGTAACGGCTGCGGCGCCCGCGCCGCACCAGCACCACACGAAGGTCCCCGCACCGCCGTCCGCGGTACGGGGACCTTCGTCGTCCTGCCTGGCTGTCTTCTCTGTCTTGCCTGGCTCGGCTGCCTTTTCCGCCGTACCTGGCTCGGCTGCCTTCTCTGCCTTCTCTGCCTTGTCTGGCTTGGCTGGCTCGGCTGGCTTGTCCGGCGCGGCTGGCCCGTTGTGGCGTGTGCCGCCGCCGGGGCGCCCGGGCTCGGGCGCGTCGCCGGGGCGCCCGGGCTCGGGCCGCGCGGCTCACACCTCGTACGTCGCGCCCGCCTTGGCCAACTCCGCCGGGCCCTCGAAGACCGCCTGCGCGTCCCGCAGGTTGACCTGCGGGTCGGTCCACGGCGGGATGTGCGTGAGCAGCAGCCGGCCGACCCCCGCCCGCTCGGCGTGCTCGCCGGCCTGGCGGCCGTTGAGGTGCAGCTCGGGGATGTCCTCCTTGCCGTGCGTGAACGCGGCCTCGCACAGGAAGAGGTCACAGCCGTCGGCCAGCTCGTGCAGCGCCTGGCACGGGCCGGTGTCCCCGGAGTAGACGAGCGACCTGCCGCCGTACTCGACGCGGAACCCGAACGCCTCGACCGGGTGGCAGACCCGCGCCGTACGCACCGTGAAGGGGCCGACCGTGAAGGTGCCCGGCGTCAGCGTCCGGAAGTCGAAGACCTCCCCCATGCACTTCTCGTGCGGCACGTCCCCGTACGCGGTGACCAACCGCCGCTCGGTGCCCTCTGGCCCGTAGACGGGGATGGCACCGGCCCGCCCGCCGTCGAACCGGTAGTAGCGCGCCACGAAGTAGCCGCACATGTCGACGCAGTGGTCGGCGTGCAGGTGCGAGAGCAGTACGGCGTCGAGGTCGTAAAGACCGCAGTGGCGCTGCAGCTCGCCGAGGGCGCCGTTGCCCATGTCGAGCAGCAGCCGGTAGCCGTCGGCCTCGACGAGGTAGCTCGAACAGGCCGATTCCGCGGACGGGAACGACCCCGAGCATCCGACGACGGTGAGCTTCATGAAGCAGGAACCTCCTTGGGGGTACGCCGTGCCGGAGTTCCCAGCCCTCGGCGGGGGGAGCCTCGGGGGGCGGAGACCGGGGGGTCATGCGGTGCCCACGAGCGTAAGGCGCGAAAGGGCTGGTCGCTCCCCGGCCAGCGCGCGTTGTGGGCGATGTCACCGGTACGAGGGCGCGGGTGTTCGATGGCCGGCGCCGGCGGCTTCCGGAGCCGGCCAACGCGGGCCCCGGACCGGCCGCGCGCCCCCGTTGGCCCGGGCCTCGCGCGCCCGTTCGGAACCGGCTCGTACGGCCGGGTTCCCGTTCCCGGGCCGTGCGGGTGTTCGGCACAGCGCGTCATGACGGGCTCGCTTGCGGCCGTCTGGTACGGGTGGTGCGATCGACGTCCCGGGCGGGCCGCGACCGCAACGCGGAAGGGTTCGCTGGCGCGGGGTGGGACGGCGGAGGCGAAGGGAGGCGGGATGGGGTTCTCGTGGTGGCCCGCGGTGGCCGTGGTGCTGGTGCTCGCGCTGGTCGCCGCCGTCAGCGACGGCCTCGGCCGGGTGTGGGTGCGGCGCCGGCCGCGCCGCCCCGGCCGGCCGGAACGCGAACGGCCCGGCCGACGGGGGTCGACCGGGCGCGAGGGGAACGGCGGGGCCGGGGGCGGAGACGAGTAGCCCGCCGGCCGGGCGGGGGTGCGGCACCCCGCCCGCGCGCGGGCCGGGCGGCGGCCGGGATCAGGGCCGGAGGCCGGCGGCCCGGCGGCGGCCGGGGGTCTGCCCTGGCCGCCGCCGGTGTGCCGTCAGGCCCAGAGCTGGCCCTGGAGGGTGGCGATGGCCTCCTCCGTGGTGGCCGCCGTGTAGACGCCGGTGGACAGGTACTTCCAGCCGCCGTCGGCGACGACGAACGCGATGTCGGCGCTGACGCCGGCGCGCTCGGCCTTGCGGGCGACGCCGAGCGCGGCGTGCAGGGCCGCGCCGGTGGAGATGCCGGCGAAGATGCCCTCCTCGGCGAGGAGTTCACGGGTGCGGCGCACCGCGTCCTCGCTGCCCACCGAGAACCGGGTGGTGAGCACGGACTCGTCGTACAGCTCGGGGACGAAGCCCTCCTCCAGGTTGCGCAGCCCGTAGACGAGGTCGTCGTAGCGCGGCTCGGCCGCCACGATCCGCACGTCGGGGACCTGCTCGCGGAGGTAGCGGCCGACGCCCATCAGGGTGCCGGTGGTGCCGAGCCCCGCGACGAAGTGGGTGATCGAGGGGAGGTCGGCGAGGATCTCGGGGCCGGTGGTGGCGTAGTGGGCGCCCGCGTTGTCCGGGTTGCCGTACTGGTAGAGCATGACCCAGTCCGGGTGCTCGGCGGCCAGCTCCTTGGCCACGCGCACGGCGGTGTTCGAGCCGCCGGCGGCCGGCGAGGAGATGATCTCCGCGCCCCACATGGCCAGCAGTTGGCGGCGCTCCTCGCTGGTGTTCTCCGGCATGACGCACACGATGCGGTAGCCCTTGAGCTTGGCCGCCATGGCGAGCGAGATGCCGGTGTTGCCCGAGGTGGGTTCCAGGATGGTGCAGCCCGGGGTCAACCGGCCGCTCTTCTCGGCCTGTTCGACCATGTGGAGCGCGGGCCGGTCCTTGATCGAACCCGTCGGGTTGCGGTCCTCCAGCTTGGCCCAGACCCGCACGTCGGCGGAGGGCGAGAGGCGGGCGAGCCGCACCAGCGGGGTGTTGCCGATGGCGGCCAGCGGGCTGTCGTACCGCATCAGGCCGCGTCGTTCCGGCTGGGGGCGCCGCCGGCGACGGCGGGCAGGATGGTGATGCTGTCGCCGTCCTTGAGGGACGTCTTGATGCCGCCGAGGAACCGCACGTCCTCGTCGTTCAGGTAGACGTTGACGAAGCGGCGCAGCTCGCCGCTGTCCTCCACCAGGCGCGCGCGGATGCCCGGGTGCCGCGTCTCGAGGTCGGTGAAGAGCGCTTCGATGGTGTCCCCGCTGCCTTCGACCTTCTTCTGGTCGTCGGTGTAGGTGCGGAGGATGGTCGGGATGCGGACCTCGATGGCCATGGCTGAGCTCCTGTCGGAGTGCGAAGGTGCGGAATGTCGACTGAACGGCACGCGGCTGCGCGTGGACGTACGGCGCGGTGTGCGGGCGGGCGTGGCCGCGAGGGTCAGGCGGCGGCGCGCCGCGGACAGATGGCGCTGGCGAGGCGGCACAGATCGACGTGCAGCCGCGCGACGAGCAGGGAGCCCGGCGGCGTGGCGGGGTGCGCGCGGGTCACCCCCCGGCGGGTCGCGGCGTTCACGTCATGGACAACCATGCGCTCATCGTATCGATTCCCGCTCGCGCTCCGGATAGCCCGTCTTGGCTGGTGGACTCCCGCGTTGCGCCATGTGAGACGCGAGGCCCTCGCGCGGCCCGCCGCCGGCGCCGGACGCGGCGGCTGCGGGCCGCGCGACGGCCCGCCCGCGCGGGGCTCAGTACGCCTCGACGACGCGCACGTCCTCCTCGGTGACCACGCCGTCCACGATGCGGAACGAGCGGAACTGGAAGGGGCCGGCGCCGTCGGTGTCGGCGGTGGAGACGAGCACGTAGTGGGCGTCCGGCTCGTTCGCGTACGAGATGTCCGTACGGGACGGGTACGCCTCGGTCGCGGTGTGCGAGTGGTAGATGATCACGGGCACCTCGTCGCGGTCGTCGAGGTCGCGGTAGAGCTTGAGCAAATCGCCGGAGTCGAACTCGTAGAACGTGGGCGAGCGGGCCGCGTTGAGCATCGGGATGAACCGCTCGGGCCGGTCGCTGCCCTCCGGGCCCGCGACCACGCCGCACGCCTCGTCGGGGTGGTCGGCGCGCGCGTGGGCGACGATCTGGTCGTGGAGGGCCTGGGTGATGGTCAGCATGGCGACAGCATAAGGAGCCCCGCGCGCCGGCCCGGGGCGGGGCGTGGGACCCGGCGGGCGGCCCGCGCGGGGGGGGCGGGACGAGGACGGGGCCCGGCCCGTATCCGCGTGTGCGGGTACGGGCCGGGCCCGGGTGCGGCGCGGGGCCGCGGGTGCGCCCGGTGGGCGCGTCGAGCGGGTGCCGCCTCAGTCCTTGTCGCGGGTGGCGTCCCCGTCGCCCGGCGCGGGCTCGTCGGACTCCTTGACCGCGCCACCGTCGGCGGACCCGGCGGACCCGGTGGTGGCCGGTGCGGACTTCTGCGCGACCACGGGCGGCTCGCTGTCGCCCCAGTCCGCGTTGGCCGCGGCCATCGAGTAGTCCTTGCGGGCGAACGCCTGCGGGTTGCGGCCCTTTATGACGAAGTAGCCGATGGTCAGCAGCACGCCCCAGATCGGCGCCGCGTAGAGCGAGACCCGGGCGTCCTCGTCGAAGCCCATCAGGACGATGACCATCCCGATGAAGCACAGCGCGAAGATGCTGGTGTACGGGGCGCCGGGGGCCCGGAACGTGGACTGCGGCAGCTCACCCCGGTTGGCCTTGGCCCGGTAGCGGAGCTGCGAGAACAGGATCATGATCCAGGCCCACATGCCGGAGATGGTCGCGAAGGAGACGACGTAGTCGAACGCCTTCGACGGCCACTCGTAGTTGATCCAGACGCCGACCATCATGAGCGCGGCCGAGACGCTGGTGCCGAACAGCGGCAGGCCGTTCTTGGTGAGCCGGGTGAAGATCTGCGGGCCCTGACCGTTGAGCGCCAGGTCGCGCAGCATGCGGCCGGTGGAGTACATGCCGGAGTTGCACGAGGACAGCGCCGCGGTGAGCACCACGAAGTTCACGATGCCCGCGCCCGCCGGAAGGCCGATCTTCTGGAAGGCGGCCACGAAGGGGCTGGTGTCCGGCGCGAACTCGGTCCAGCTCACCACCGAGAGAATGATGATGAGGGCGCCGAGGTAGAAGACGGCGATGCGCCACGGCACGGTGTTGATGGCCTTGGGCAGGGTCTTCTTGGGGTTGACCGATTCGCCCGCCGTGACGCCGACGAGTTCGACGGCGAGGAAGGCGAACATCACGATCTGCAGGGTCATCAGCGTGCCGTCGATGCCCTTGGGGAAGAAGCCGCCGTCGTCCCACAGGTGGGTGAAGGAGGCCGTGTCGCCGGCGTCGGAGAAGCCGATGGTGATCACGCCAAGGCCGATCAGGATCATGCCGAGAATGGCGGTGACCTTGATCATGGAGAACCAGAACTCAAGCTCGCCGAAGAGTTTCACCGAGATGAGGTTGGCGCCGAAGAGAATGACCGTGAAGACCAGTGCGGACACCCATTGCGGAATGTCACTCCACCAGTACTGCATGTACTTGGCCGCGGCGGTGACTTCCGTGATGCCGGTGACGACCCAGAAGAGCCAGTAGGTCCAACCGGTCACAAAGCCGAAGAAGGGGCCCAGGAACTCCCGGGCGTACTCGGAGAAGCTGCCGGAAACGGGGCGATACATGAGCAGCTCGCCCAGCGCCCGCATGATGAAGAAGATGACAAGACCAGCGACGGCATAGGCGAGGATGAGGCTGGGGCCAGCCTTGGTGATCGCCTTTCCGGCGCCGAGGAAGAGCCCCGTGCCAATGGCGCCACCGATGGCGATCATCTGAATCTGTCGGGCTCCCAGTCCTCGCTGGTAGCCCTCGTCGGTCGCGACCCCTGTGGCCTCGCTGCCGTCGTCGTTCCGCGTGTCGACCTGCGCTGAGGTCATAAGTGGTGCGCCTTTCTCCATACCGATCCGGATTGTCCGGATCGGGTCCCGATCCCCCCGGATGGAGTCCTGCACGCCGACGATCGGTCGGCACAGCGCTCCCGCCGCGACAGGGGTGGCGTCGCGGACGGCAGGTCGTGAAGATTTACCACGAGCCGACCTGAGATCAGTAGGGACGGACGCGACGCAGGTCACGAAAAAAGTAGGACAAACCGCAGATCAGTGTTCGATTCCCACCGGCGCGGTGATGGGATCGTTATGCGGATTTGAGCCTCCGTTGAGCGAACGCCAAGTCGCGATCTATCCGGATATGGCGACCGCTCCGTCGCCCCGCCGCGAGGCCGTTCGAGGAACCAAGATCACCCGGACAGCGGCCCCGCACGCCGCCCGGCGACCGGAAGCCCCGCCTCCCACGACCGGAAGCCTCGCCTCCAGTGGCCGGAGACCCTCGTTCCGGTGCCCGGAAGTCCCGCTTCCGACGACCGGCCAGCCGCCTCGCGGACGCCGCGTCGCCGGCCGGAGGGTTCGCCTCCGGTGCGCTTCGGCGACCGCCCGGACCACGCTCCGCCCGGCCCACCGCCAGCCTCGTCGCGGGCCGCGTCCCAGCTCGGACCGTACGCCACCGCGAGCACCGACGGCGCGGGCCGATGGCCGGGGAGCCCCGGCGGGCGCCTTGGCCGGCGCCCGCGACGCCCCTGTCGCGCACGCGCCGCCGCACCATCATCACCGGTGCGCCGCCCCGCGACCACGGGCGGGTCGCGTGTCACGCCACCGTCACACCGCCACCGCGCCCTGCCCCGGGAGCCGGGGCGAGCCGAACATACGCGTCGCGGGCCACGGGCGTGGCACTCAAGGACCGGACGGCGTGCGGCGGCCCACCGACGGCGGCCCACGCGGTGGGGGGATGCCGCTCGGGCGCGTCCGTCGACTACGGCATCAGCGTTTCGATGAGGGACTCCTGCATTCCGCCCAGCCACAGGTAGGCCATCACCATGGGCTTGCGGGGGTCGGAGTCGGGCAGGGTGTAGAGCTCGCTGGCTTCCTCGTCGTCGTCGGAGACCTCAAGCCGGGCCCCGATCGCGAGCCGCAGGTCGTTGAGCGCGCCGAGCCACTGCCGGGAGGAGTCCGGGCCCAGTTCGAGCACCGCGCCGCCGGAGCCCAGCGCGTCCAGGCTGCGCACCATCGCCAGCGCGTCGTCCCGCTTGCGCGCCCGCAGGTCGTTCTCCGTGAAGCGGCGGAACTCGGCCGCGGCGGCCCGCGTCCGCTCGTCGTCGGCCGCCCCGGGGCCGCCGTACGCGTCGGGGAAGAGCCGGGCGAGCGCCGGGTCGGACGGCGGGCTGCTCGGGCCGTCGGTGAAGAGCGCGGCCAGCGGGTCGTCGTCCGCCGCCGCCTCGCCGGGCCCGATCAGTTCGAGGAGTTGGACGGCGAGGCTGCGCAGGATGGAGATCTCCACCTCGTCCAGCGCGACGGCGGCGCCGCCGCCGGGCAGCGCCTCGAAGTGCCCGGCCATCAGCGGTCCTGCTGGAGGGTCGCCCACAGGCCGTAGCCGTGCATGGCCTGCACGTCGCGTTCCATCTCCTCGCGGCTCCCGCTGGAGACGATCGCGCGACCCTTGTGGTGGACGTCCATCATCAACCGGTGTGCCTTGTCCTTGGGATAGCCGAAGTAACTCTGGAAGACGTACGTCACGTAACTCATGAGGTTCACCGGGTCGTTGTGGACCACGGTCACCCAGGGCACGTCCGGCTCGGGCACCTCGACGGGCGCCTCGCTCGCGTCGGGCCGCTCGATCTCGGTGGGGGCCACGCTGAGCAGCGGATACGGCACGGTGCGTGCGACAGCGGGTGGACAGGGATGGGCGCTCACCCGTCCCATGCTGCCACCCGGCGTGGCCTGGCGCACAAACGGCCCTAGAAATCGTCACTCTGACGAATAATGGAGGTAGCATCCCCCCAACCGCTCCACCCGAGACGCGGGGTCCACCCCGCCGTGAATGCTGGGAACGCCATGAACGCCAAGAACGCCCCGACCACCGCGCACACCGCGGCCGGCGGGAACGCGATGAACACCGCGGACCTTGGGCTGCCGGTCGACGTGCCCTCCACCGCGCTCTTCACCGACCGGTACGAGTTCACCATGTTGCAGGCGGCGCTGCGGGGTGGCACCGCGGGGCGCCGTTCGGTCTTCGAGGTCTTCACCCGACGGCTGCCCGAGGGCCGGCGCTACGGCGTGCTCGCGGGCACCGGGCGTGTCCTGGACGCCGTGGAGAACTTCCGCTTCGACAGCGGCATCCTCGGCTTCCTCTCCGACCAGCGGATCGTGGACGAGACCACGCTGAACTGGCTGGCCGACTACCGCTTCTCCGGCGACATCCACGGCTACCCCGAGGGCGAGGTCTACTTCCCCGGCTCGCCCCTGATGCGCGTCGAGGGCACCTTCGGCGAGGCCGTGCTCCTTGAGACGGTGATCCTGTCCATCCTCAACCACGACTCGGCCGTCGCCGCCGCCGCGTCCCGGATGGCCGTCGCGGCCGGTGGCCGCCCGCTGATCGAGATGGGCGCCCGCCGTACCCACGAGCTGGGGGCCGTCGCCGCGGCCCGGGCCGCCTACGTCGGCGGCTTCTCGACCACCTCCGACCTGGCCGCCGGCTTCCGCTACAACATCCCGACCGTGGGCACCAGCGCGCACGCCTTCACGCTGCTGCACGACAGCGAGCGGGACGCGTTCACCGCGCAGGTCGCCGCGCTCGGCAGCGGCACCACGTTGCTGGTGGACACCTACGACGTGGCCGAGGCGGTGCGCACCGCCGTCGAGATCGCCGGCCCGGAGCTGGGCGCCGTGCGCATCGACTCCGGGGACCTGCTCCTGCTGGCCCACCGGGTGCGCCAGCAACTCGACGACCTCGGCGCCCACCAGACCAAGATCGTGGTGACCAGCGACCTGGACGAGTACGCCATCGCCTCGCTGGCCGCGGCCCCGGTGGACGCGTACGGGGTCGGCACCCAGTTGGTCACCGGCAGTGGCCACCCGACCTGCTCGATGGTCTACAAGCTGGTCGCCCGGGCCGCCTCCGACGACCCCTCGGCACCACTGGTCCCGGTCGCGAAGAAGTCCATGGGTGGCAAGACCTCCATCGGCGGGCGCAAGTGGGCCGCCCGCCGCCTGGACGCGGAGGGCGTGGCCGAGGCGGAGGTCGTGGGCTCCGGCCCGGTGCCGCCCGAGCTGGCGGACCGGCAGCTCCAGGTGGAGCTGGTACGCGCCGGCGAGGTCGTCGCCCGCGAGCCGCTCGACGCGGCCCGCGACCGGCACACCGCGGCCCGCGCCGGCCTGCCCCTGTCGGCGACCCAGCTCTCCCGTGGCGAGCCGGTGCTGCCGACCGAGTACGCCTGAGTGGGCCGAGTACGCCTGGGCGGGCCGCCAGCCGTCGCCGGGCCCGGACCGGGCCTGGCGACGGCTGGTCAGGCCGCCGGGCCGCCGGGCAACCGGGCAGTCGGGCAGTCGGGCAGTCGGGCAGTCGGGCAACCAGCCAGACAGCCGACCAGCCAGACAGCCAGCGGACCGTCGCTCGACACGGGGGTGGTCGGCGCCCACACGTGTGACGGGCGGTGCGCCCGGGAAGACCAGGGGCGCGCCCGCCGTCCGCGGCACACGTACTCCCGTGCGACCCGTTCGGTGTCTACCCTCGGTTACACCGGATCGGGGCGCACACCGATCCCTACCTCGTCCCCATCCGGAAGGCACGCGCCATGTACCGGGCACTGATCGTCATCGACGTGCAGAACGACTTCTGCGAGGGCGGCAGCCTCGCCGTCCAGGGCGGTTCCGACGTCGCCGCCGCCATCACGGACCTGATCGGTCAGGCCGCCCCCGGCTACCGGCACATCGTGGCGACCCGCGATTACCACATAGACCCGGGCGACCACTTCTCCGACCACCCCGACTACGAGCACTCGTGGCCGGTGCACTGCCTGGCGGGCACCGAGGGCAGCGGCTTCCACCCCAACTTCGCGCCGGCCGTCGCCGCCGGGTCGCTGGACACGGTCTTCGACAAGGGCGCCTACTCGGCGGCGTACAGCGGCTTCGAGGGCGCCGACGAGAACGGCACGCCGCTGGAGCGCTGGCTGCGGGAGCGCGAGGTGAGCGAGGTGGACGTGGTCGGCATCGCCACCGACCACTGCGTACGGGCCACGGCCCTGGACGCCCGCCGCGCCGGCTTCGAGACGCACGTGCTGCTCGACCTGACGGCGGGCGTGGCCGAGCACACCACCGAGCGGGCGCTGAAGGAGATGCGCGCGGCCTCGGTGCGGCTGACCGGCACGCCGGTGCTCCGCTCGGCCTGACCCGCCCGGCCCTGCCCGGCCCGTTCCGCCGTCGCCTGGCCCGGCCCGGGCTCCGGCCACGTCGCCGCGCCTGCCGCCCGCCCCCCGTACCCATACCCGCTGACAAACCCGCAGGTCAGGCGGGCGTGGCGGGTGAGCGCAGCGTGCTGCGCAGCAGTGCCCGGATCGGGTGCCAGGACTCGGTGTCGTCGTCGGGGGCGGCCCGCCAGACCAGCCCGTCGGGGTGGTGCAGCACGGCCGTGATCTCGTCCGGAGTCGGGGGTTCCGCGTTGCCCCGCAGGTAGACCGCGCGCAGGCCGAGGTTGCGCAGCCGGGTCAGGGCGCGCTGCCGGTTCGCGGCGTGCACCAGGATGCGGATGCGCGGGCCCATGGCGGCGGCCCCGCTGAGCGCCCCGGTGCGAATGAACGCGCTTTCTGTCTCAGCCGCCGCAGCGACCTCAGTGGGCCCACCGATCACTCCGGAACCGCCACCGCCGGCCGTGTACGTACCGTGACCCAGCGTGCCGCCGGGGCCCGCGCCCATCGGCCGACCGAACGGGCTGGGCAGCGAGACCGCCACCACCACATCGCCGCCCGGAAGCTTGGTGAATCCACCGCCTGCCATGCTCTCGATCGCCCCCTGAGACGTCGCGTCAACAAGAATCTCGTAGGGGCATCTAAACGCGAATCGGCCGCCGCCCGCTAGGGGCGACGGCCGATACCGCTGTGACCTGCGACTATGTCACTTCCGGCTGGAAGGACCGACGCGGAGGGTCATCGTGGACCCGTCCCACGCCTCGTGCAGGATCCTGATCTGGGTGTTGGTGTCAGGAACCTTAACGCCACCGGTCGGGTTGGTGTCGTACCAGTAGGTGCCCTTGCGGTCGTCGAAGACGGACACGCCGCGCTTCGACGGCACCCGCGTGGCCTTGCCGTCCTTGTGGACGGTGTAGCCATCGGTGCGGAAGTGGCTGAAGGTGGAGTCGTACGCCTGGAAGCGGTTGCGCATCAGGGTGCCGTCCGACCACTTCTCGGGCTTGGCGTGCGCGTCGACCGGCAGGATCTGACCCGAGCCCGGGTGCGCGCTCACGTTGTTGTCGGGCGTCGCGGTGTCCCACAGCCAGATCAACAGGCCGTTCTGGTACGGGTAGTGCTCGACCCAGTTCGGCCGGGTGGAGGCCCAACCGTAGTTGTACGGGCCGACCTTGAGGGTCTTGTCGTAGCTGACGTACTGGCGGTTCTCCGCGATGTAGTACTGCGGGTAGTCCTTGGTGAAGGACTCGCCGATGCGCGAGAAGCCCTTGCTGGTCCAGCCGTTGTCGTCACCCTCGGCGCCGTCCTGGAAGAGCGGCTTGCCGTCGGCCGTCACGCTGATCTCGTCGGCCGCGAAGCCGTTCTGCGCGGCGCCGCCGTCGGTCTGGTAGCGGAAGCGCACGTCGATCTTCTGGCCCGCGTAGGCGTCCAGCGGGTACGAGAGCTTCTTGTACGCGCCCGAAACCCCGTGCAGCGCCGGCTTGTCGCCGCCGTCGCGCGGGATCTGCTTGCCGTCGGCCGTGCCGTCGACGGGCGTCCAGTTGGCGCCGCCGTCGGTGGAGACCTCCGCGTAGAGGTAGTCGTAGTTCTCCTCGATGTCCCACCAACCCTGCAGGTCGAGGGACGCCTTGGCCTTGCCGGTCAGGTCCACCGGGCGGGTCAGGGTGTTCTTGAGGTCGTTGCCCATGCCGCTCCACCACTGCTTGCTGCCGGCGGCGGGCTTCACGATCTTGGTGGTGCTGGACTTGGCCGGCAGCTCGACCAGGAGCGCCTGCTTGTCCTTGGTGTTGTACTCGGCCACACCCAGCTTGTGGGTGGAGCGCGTGGCGGCCTTGGCCTGGTCGTAGTTGAGCCAGCCGAGCTGGAGCTTGTCCCAGGCGTTCATGTCGCCGGGCAGGTCACCGATGCTGTCCTTGCCCTCGCCGAGCCAGGAGCCGGTGGACATCAACGACCAGAAGGCGACCGAGGACTCGGCCCGGTTCGTGGTGTCGTACTCGTCCGGCAGGCCGAGGTCGTGGCCGTACTCGTGGGCGAAGACGCCGAGCCCGCCGTTCTCCGGCTGCATCGTGTAGTCGCCGACCCAGATGCCGGTGGCGCCGATCTGCGCGCCGCCGGCCCTGTTGCCCTCCGGGCCCGTCTTGCCGGCGTCGGTGCCGTACGCGTACCAGCGGTGCGCCCACAGCGCGTCCTCGCCCTGCACGCCGCCGCCGGCCGACTCGTCCTCGCCCGCGTGGACGATCTGGAAGTGGTCGATGTAACCGTCGGACTCGTTGAAGTTGCCGTCACCGTCGAAGTCGTAGCGGTCCCACTGGTCGTACTTGGCCAGGTCCGCCTTGATCTGCGCGTCGGTGCGGCCGGCGGCCTTCTGGTCCTCGGCCCACCGGGTCACGCCGTCGCGGACCAGGTCCCAGGCGTTGGAGCAGTTGGTGTCGCCGCAGTAGTTGGAGCCGTAGCGGGCCTCGTTGTAGTCGACCTTGACCCAGTCGGAGACCTCACCCTCGACCGAGTAACGGCCCGAGGACTGCTTCTCGTAGTACTTCTTGAGCGATTCCTTGTTCTTCGCCTTCGAGAAGTACAGGTCCTCGTAGTGCTTGCGGTTGTAGTCCGCCTTCCAGGCCGTGCTGTTGTCCTGGGCACGGTCCGGCTTGGCTATCTGGTTGTGCGCGGGGCCGGGGTCGCCGCCGTACTTCTTGACTGGGGGCTGCGGACCGTCCGGGCCGTCGGGGTCGTACGTGGTCTCGTTGTCGACCTTGTCGCCGAACTCGACCAGAATCGTAAAGATCTTGTCGGTCTTCTCCCGGCCCAGCTCGACGTACTTGCCCCGGTCGAGCTTGACCACCTTGGACGCGCCGCGGCGTTCGGCCTTGGCCTCCCCGGAAATGACCTGGCGCAGCGCGTCCTCGCGCTGCGCCTCCTGCTGCTCGCTGAACGGGCCTGCCAGGTCGTGCTCGACGTGCTTGCCCGGTGCGGCGGGGTCCTTGCTCGCCGCTTCCGTCGCCGCCGCGGGGGCGGGGGCGCTGCTACGGTCGTCGGCCTGGGCCACGCCCACCGAGAGCGCGCCGGCTCCGAGTGCGCCGATGACCGTGGCGATGGCGATGGGTCTCATCGCCCTCCGTTGACTTTTCACCTGAGTACTGCCTCCCCAGTCAAGATGAGTGTCGCTATTTGACCGGAGTTAATGCAGAAAAGACAGACCTTGACTTGGACACGCCAGCCCAGTACGTTTTTTGCTTTTCACGCTCCGCATAGCGAACGGCTGGGCGGTGTATGTCCAGGGGCGCTCACCAAGTCGCCGCAGTCGGCTCAGTTGTCGGGCGTGGGCCGTCGCGTGCTCACGGGCGGGCACGTCGGGTCCGCCGTCGCTGATGTGAAGCAGGCGTACGCCTCGGCCCCGGGCTTGGCGCTCGGGGCGGGCGCCAACTCCTCGATAACATCGGCACATTCGGACGGGATGGCGTAGTCCCGGGCCTCGACCACAAACCGCTGTTCGATCACCGACCCTCGCTCGGTCGCCAACGGTTGCTCGGTCGCCGCCTCGCGCACGTGCCGATCCCGCCCGTACTCGATCTCGCTCGCGATCTCGACGCACTGCGCGTACGACAGCGGCGGCGTTGTCGAGGAGGGACTCGACTCCGGTCCCTCGGGCACACCCGGCCGGGCCGCCAGGACGATTCCGGCGGCAGCGGCCAACACGGCGACGGTTCCCAGTACATGACGCACGACGGGTCAGCTTCCTTCACACTTGGCACGGTGACTGCCATATCTGATCAGATATGCGCAGCCCGCGTGGTGGCAGCGTGGAATCGGCTGACTACCCGGCTGAACCTCAACGCTCCGACGTCCGCGACGTCCCTCCTCCCGCCAGCGAGTGAGGCGGAGTTGGCCGGCGGCAACCGTTCGGCGCGCGAGCCCGGCAGCGGAGCGGAGTGGTGGATCGAGGGCTGGCGACCGCTGCGCCCGTGACGCGGACCGTGCAGCGTCCCCACCCGGCACCCACGCCCCACACCCCGCTGTCAACCGGCGCGCTGGGACCGGATGTTGTATGGCCGGATGACTCCGTGCGCCCCTTGTGCACCGGCACCGTGGGTTAGGTCACGCTTACTGGAAGTCCGTCTGGGGCATTCAGCACCGTAGGGTTTTTCCGTCGACATACCCGCGTGACGCCTGCCCCCAAAGCTCCCCCATATCGTCTTCTTGAGGACGGATATTGCCATGCCGCGTCCGACCCCAGCCCAGCTTGTCTACGGTTCGGCGACCGTCGTCTTATCGACCCTCGCCATGCTGCTGCTCTCCGAGGCGCGATCAGGAACGGGCGTGGCGGTCATCGCGGTGGCCGGCCTCGCCCTCGGGCTGCTCGTCGCCGTGACCGTGCCGATCCCCCGGGCCACCCCGGCGCCGTCGCGCCGCGGCGCGGACTCCTCCCCCGTCACCCGGCTCCCGCTCCGCCGCACCGAGCCACGGGCCACCGAGCACACCCTGCGGAGCTGACCCACCACAGAGCCAGACACCCAGCCGGACACGGCGAAGCCGGCCCGCAAGGACGGGCCGGCTTCGCCGTGTCTGGCGTTGGGGACGCGTACGGGGCGCGGTGTGGTCAGCGCGCCTCGACGACCACGGTCTTGGCCACCTTGTCGTGCAGGCACTGGTGGAAGGGCTTGTCCCACAGGTGCCACAACGAGTTGAGCAGCCAGAACAGCGTGCCCAGGAGGATGGGTTGGGCGATGCCGGGCAGGGCGTACACCGCGGCCCGTGACCAGCCCTTGCCGCGCGGGATGTCGCCGTCGGCCAGCATGGCCACCCGGATGCGGGCCGCCTTCTTGCCGAGGGTCTGGCCGTCGTGGGCGAGCATGGCGCCCTCGTAGCCGAAGTAGACGATGAACGTGATGACGGCGCTGATCGCGGTCTTGCCGATGTCCGGGTCGTTCGGGTCGTCCATCGCGGACTGCAACGCGCCCGTGGCGGCGAGCGCCAGCGTCCAGATGACGCCGAGGATCAACGTGTCGAGCAGCCGGGCCACGAACCGTTGGCCCGACGTGGCCAGCGGAGCCATTCCGGCGGGGACACCGGGGGGCTGCGTCATGGGGTACGGGGAGTGTGGCGGCCCGTACGGGGGCGGCGGCTGGTTGGCGCTCATGCCCCGATTACATCAGCGAGCGCCGCGCGCGCCCAGATCGGGCCCGGGAATACCCCCCGGGTCGTTACCCATCGGCAATCTGTGTCGGCGCCAGCCCGCCCCGCGGCCGGCCCGGTCGGGGCCGCGGGGCCCGGTGTGACGGTCGGGGTACGGGGCGGCGGCCCCGGCTCATTCGGTCGAGACCACGACCGTCTTGGCCACCTTGTCGTGCAGGCACTGCCGGTACGGCCGGTCCCAGGTGCACCACAGGATGTTGACCAGCCAGAAGAGGAAGCCGCAACACGGCACGATCTGTGGCAGCGCGTAGGTTCCCGCCCGGAACCAGCCGGGCTGACCCGTCGGATTCGCGCCATTGTCGAGCATCGCCACCCGCAGCTTCATCAGCTTCTTGCCGACGGTCTGGCCGCGCGTGGTGAGCATCAGCCCCTCGTAGATGAAGTACACCAGCGCGAAGACGATCTGCGTCGCCGACGACTTGCCCGTGTCGTCGGGGTCGGTGGGGTCGTAGCCGCCGAACGACAGGAGCATGATCACGCTGACCGGGATGGCGACGATGAGCCCGTCGACGATCCTGGCGACCAGCCGCCGCCCGAGCCCGCCCAGCGGCGGCATGCCGGCCAGCGGATCGGCGGCCCCGCCGTAGGGGTCGCCGCCGTAGGGGTCGCCGCCGTAGGGATCGCTGCCGTACGGGGGCACGCCGCCGTACCCGCCGCCGGGCTGGTCCCCGTACGGGCCGCCGTAGGGCCCGCCGTACGGGGAGCCGCCGCCCGGCGAGCCGTTGTACGGGCCGCCGCCGGGCGGGCCGCCCTGGCCGCCCTGGCCGCCCTGTGCGCCCTCGCCGGGCCAGCCGCCGGGCTGGCTCGCGGCGGACCCGGGGTGGGCCGCGTCGAACGGGCCCGGGGCACTCGCGCCGGGCTGGCCCGCGCCCGGAGCGCCCGGGCCGGGCTGGTCGCCCGAGGGCGGCTGCGGCGCCTTGCGCAGCGGGTCGTCGTCCTGCGGCGGCTCGCCGGAGCCGGGCTGGGGCTGGTCGGTGCTCATGGCCCGAGTCGAACCCGGCGGCAGGCCCGGCGCATCCGGCGAGCGCCGTTCGGGCGACCCGGCTGGCCCGTCCGAGCGGGCGCACCACCGCGCGCGCCACCCCCGACCGAACGGGCTACTCCCGGCCCGAGGCCACGAACGTACGCGCCGCCTTGTCGTGCCAGCACTGCCGCCACGGCCGGTCGAACAGGCACCACACCACGTTCACCAGGCCGATGACCAGCAGCCCGAGCACCCCGTACACCAACCACCGGCGCAGCGCGGCGCCGAAGGTCGGGGTGTCGTGGTCCTCGATGTCGAGCACCCGCACCCCGCACAGCTTCTTGCCCAGGGTGCGGCCCCACTTGGCGGTGGGCAGCGCCTCGTAGACCACGCCGAGCAGCAGCAGCGCCGCGAGGGCCAGGGCCAGGTAGCCGCCGGTGGTGCCGTCGAGCAGGTAGACGGTGACGGTCTCGCCGGTCTGCTTGGCCTCCTCCACCTTCTCGTCGATGTGGTCCTTGGCCCGCGTCCACAGCGGCAGCACGACGGCGCCGACGAGCCCGCCGAGCACCAGCGTGTCGACGAGCCGGGCGGTCAGCCGGCGGCCGAGCCCGGCCGGCCGGCCCTGTGCCTGGGCGGCGCTCAGGAACGGGTTGTCGACCGGGGGCTTCCACGGGATGACGTCGTCGATCGAGCCGGCGCGCGCGCCGTCGGGGCCGGCCGGCTGGGCGAGGTCGTGTACGCGCTGTGCCCAGTCGGCCTGGCCGGCGCCGAGGCCCGGCGCGGCGAGAGCGGGCGGGGGCGCGGGGGCCGGCTGGGCCGGGCCGGGGGCCGGGGCGCGGAGTGGGGCGCCCTGGGTCGGGATCTGGGTGCCCGGCACCGGCTGGGGGTGGGCGTCCTGGTGCGGCGCGGCCTGTGCGGGCGCGGGCGTGGCGGCCGGCTGGGCCGGGGGCGTTGGCGCGGCGGGGCCCGCCTGGGCCTGGCCCGCGCGCGCCTGTACGTCGCTGCCCCGCGCGTCGCCGCCACGGCCCTGCGCGCGGATGGTCAGCGTGCCGTCCCGGCCGCCGGGGGTGGCGGGGCCGGCGGGGGGTGCGTCCTCCGACTGGCCCCGGCCGCCGCCCGGTTCGGCGCCCTGCCGCTCGCGGCGCAGCGCCCGGATGGTGAGCGTGCCGTCGCCGCTGGCCCGTGGCGCGGCTCCGTCCGCTCCGGCCGCCCCGGGCTGGCCGGCGACCCCGGGCTGGCCGGTGCCTTGGCCGGGGACGGCGTCGGCGGGGGCCGGCTCGGTGGGCGCGGCGCCCTGGTGCGGTACGACGGGGGTGCCGCCCGCCGGGAGGGCCGCGCGGGGCGCGGCGCCGGCGTCCAGTGCGCGGCCCCGCGCCTGCGGGGGCTCGACCGCCGCCGTGGGGTCGGGCACCGTGGGTCCGGGCGCGGCGGGTGCCGGGGCCGGCGCGATGCCGGTCGGCGGGACCACGCGCGGGTCGCCCGGACCGTCGCCCCAGGCCGGCACGGAGCCGGGGCGGCCGGCCGGGGCGTCGTCGGCGCCCCAGGACACGCGCTGGTCCGCATCGCCCCCGAAGCCCGCCTGCCGCGAGGTGTCGGCGTACCAACCGCCGCCCGGCGCGGGGCCGCTGTCCGGCGACTGCTGCGGGTCGTGCCAGGGCACGGCGTCGGCGGGCCGGGTGGCGCCCTGCGTGCGCACGCCCACCTCGCCGCGCGGGCGCAGTTCGGGCAGCGCGCCGCCCGGGCCGCCGGCGTCCGGCTGTTCGTCGAAGAAGACCGGCCCCGTCTGGTCGGGGACCGCGCCCGCCTGTTGGGTGGTGTCGATCGGCGGCTGCTCGGTCGGGGCGAGCTGCGGGCCCTGGCCGTCGGCGTCGGGCGGCGGGGCGGGGACGGCCTCCCCCTCGCTGGGGGCGGGCCGGCTGGTGCCGGGCACCCAGGCGGCGCCGTTCCAGTAGCGGATGTAGCCGGGGATGGACGGGTCAGGGTAGTAGCCCTGCGTGGGGCCGCTGTCGCCGGGCACGCTCATGGTCTCCGATGTCCCGTATCTGCTCGGCCGCCTGGGCCGTGCTGTCTGTGCGGTGGGTGGCGCTACGCAGTCTGCCGCACCGGCGTGGCGCGGTGAACAGGCGCTCCGCGACCTTCTGGGCTGGCCGCACGGCCCCGCAGCGGCCCCCAGGTCTACCAGAAGGCCCCCCGCGCCGCGCCCCGCAATACCCACTGACCACCCGCACGCGGGCGGGTTCAGAAAAAATTCCGACTGAATGTGGGAACTCGCGTAATGGTGCGGGGGGTAGCGCGCTCTAACCCATGCGGGTCGCCACGCGGCGGCTCGTGGTCCACGCAACCAAGCCAACGCAACGCAGAGCAGAGAGGGCGCACCGCATGCACACCGTGGTGGAACGAGAACTGGAACTGAACCTGGTGCTGTCTCCCGAGCGCAGCATCCCCGTACCGGCCAAGCTGGTCTACCGCACGGACGAGCCGTACGCCGTGCACATCACCTTCCACGTCGGCTCCGACTCCCCCGTCAACTGGACGTTCGCGCGCGAGTTGCTCGTCGAGGGGGTGTTTCGCCCGTGCGGGCAGGGCGACGTGCGCGTGTGGCCGACCAAGGTGGACGGGCGCAGTGTGGTGTGCATGGCGCTGAGTTCGCCGGACGGGGACGCGCTCCTGGAGGCGTCGGCGCCGATCGTCTCGGCCTGGCTGGAGCGGACGCTGCGGGCGGTGGCGCCGGGGTCGGAGAGCGAACGGCTCGGGATCGACGACGCGCTGAGCGAGTTGCTGACGCCGACCCCGGGCGACGACTGGTGGCTGCACGGCCCGTGGCCCTCCGACGATTCGCCGGAGGGCCACGGGGCGTAGGGGTGCGGGTGCGAAGGTCAGCTCCCCGGCCCCTCGCTGACCGTGAGGAACTCGATGGCGTGCCCGTCGGGGTCGTCCACGTACAGGCCGCGCCCGCCGGAGCGGTGGTTGAGCTGCCGCGGCCCCTGGTGCCCCGGGTCCGACCAGTAGGGCAGGTCGCTCTCCCGGACGCGGGCGTAGATCCCGTCGAACTCCTCCTCGGAGACGAGGAACGCCAGGTGCTGCATGACGATCTGGTCGGGCTGGACGATGAAGTCCGCGTAGTCGATCGTCAGGCCGCCCTCGACGGGCACGGCGACGAAGGGACCGAACGGCTCGGGGTCGGGGGCGCCGAGCAGGTGGGTGAGGAAGCGGGCGGATGCGGTGCTGTCGGTGCTGTGCATGATGGTGTGGTCAAGGCGCGCCGGCACGATGCCTCCTACGGTGCTCATTTCCCGGCTGGAGCTGGGTCGTTGACCCTCTTCGACGGTAGGTCGGTGGCCACCGCACGGGAATCGGTCCTTCGCCGTACGACCCGCGTCCCGCGACTCGCGGGCCTTCGGCAAAGGTGCCGGGCGGGGGCGTACGACTTCGGACCGGGCGCGGGTCCTCGCGGGAGGGGCACGGGGCGCCGCGGACCATCGCGGACAGGCAAAAGCCCAGTACTCACGTCGCGGTGAGCACTGGGCTTCAGCAGTACGCGAGATCAGTCGCGGTCGAGGTGCGCCAGGAACTTGTTGTGCTTGACGTTGTTCTGGGTGTTGGTGTGGGTGTTGTTGTGGGTCTTGTTGTGCACGTTGGTGTTGATGTCGTCGAAGATGGTCGGAGCGTTCACCTTGGTGGTGTGGTTCACGTCGTCGATCTCGGTGACGACCTTGGTGCGCTCCGAGTCGCCGGTGATGATGTCGGCCGAGGCCGTGCTCATGGCGCCGGCGCCGGCGACGAGGGCCGCGGCGGTGGCGGCGGTAGCGAAGATCTGGCGAATGCGCATTTCCTGCTCCTTACGCGGGGTGTGACAGACCAGGCCAACTAAACAACCGCGAGGAGCGATAGCCGCCCATGACACCACGCATCTCCTGAATTAGCCCCAAATGGACCATAGTTGCGATAGTCCGCTGGTCGGGACACCGGCCCGGACTCCCACGGGCGCGGCGCGGAGCGCGCGGGCGAGCGGGCGTGCCGGGCCGGGGTGCGTGAACGGCGGGCGGATCAGAAGAGCTTGCCGGGGTTGAGCAGGCCCAGCGGGTCGAAGACGGCCTTGATCCCGCGCTGCAACTCAATGCCCACGGGACCGAGTTCGCGAGCCAACCACTCCTTCTTCAGCAGGCCGACGCCGTGCTCGCCGGTGATCGTGCCACCGAGTTCCAGACCGAGGGCCATGATCTCGTCGAAGGACTCGCGGGCCCGTCGGGCCTCGTCGGCGTCGGCGGGGTCGAAGCAGACGACCGGGTGGGTGTTGCCGTCCCCGGCGTGCGCGCTCAGGCCGATGGTGAGGTCGTGCTTGTCGGCGATGGCGGCCGTTCCGTCGATCATGTCGGCCAGTCGCGACCGGGGCACGCACACGTCGTCGATCATCGTCGCGGACTTGAGGGCCTCAAGGGCGGGCAGCGCCTGGCGCCGGGCCTGGAGCAGCAGCTCCGACTCGGCGGCGTCCTCGGCGGGCACCACCTCGGTGGCTCCGGCCTCGGCGCAGATCCGGCCCACGGCGGCGAGGTCCGGGCCGGGGTCGGGGGTGTCGAACGCGGCGAGCAGCAGCGCCTCGGTGGACTCGGGCAGTCCCATGTGGGTCAGCGCGTTCACGGCGCGGACACTGGTGCGGTCCATCAGCTCCAGCAGCGCGGGCGCGTGCCCGCGTTCCATGATCGCGCAGACCGCGTCACAGGCCGCGGCAGCCGAGGGGAACTCGGCGGCCAGCACCCGTTGTTCCGGCGGTGCCGGCCGCAGCCCCAGCACCGCGCGTACGACGATCCCGAGGCTGCCCTCGGAGCCGACGAAGAGTCTCGTCAGGTCGTACCCCGCGACGCCCTTGGCGGTGCGGCGACCGGTGCTCAGCAGCCGCCCGTCGGCGAGCACCACGTCGAGGCCGAGCACGTATTCGGCGGTCACCCCGTACTTCACGCAGCACAGCCCGCCGGAGGCGGTGCCGATGTTGCCACCGATGGTGCACTGCTCCCAGCTTGAGGGGTCGGGCGGGTAGTACAGGCCCTGCTCGGCGACGGCGCGGGAGAGGACGGCGTTCACGACGCCGGGTTCGACGACGGCGATCCGGTCCACGGCGCTGATCTCCAGGATGCGGTCCATCTTGGTCAGCGAGAGCACGATGCTGCCGTCGGACGCGTTGGCCGCGCCGGACAGGCCCGTGCGCGCGCCCTGGGGGACGACCGGGACGCGCAGGGCGGTCGCCGTCCGCATGACGTGCTGGACCTGTTCGACGGTGCGCGGCAGGACGACGGCGGCGGGGCTGCCCGCCGCGCAGAAGCTCGCCATGTCGTTGGCGTACGAGCGGGTGATGCCGGGGTCGGTGAGCACCGCTTCGGCGGGCAGTCCTGCGCGCAGTCGCGCCACGAGAGCGTTCATACGTCCAGCCTGGCACCGGTGCCGCCGGGGCGGAAGGTGCCCTGTCCGGCCGCGCCGCCGGCCGCCCCACCAGCGGCCGGGCGGCCGACGGTCCGGGGGAACGCCACGCGGGCGAGGCCGGGACCGGGTGGCGGGGGCGCCCTTCCGGGGCGGAACCGAGCCGGGGCGGCCAGGGGTACGAGCCGTCGACAACCGGGGCAAGCGACTCACAGGGCGTGGTCCGTACGGAAAGGACACAGAACCGCACGTATACGCAGGAGGAGCGAAAAGGTCACGCTGTCGCACCCACTTGGCGGCCAGAAACGGTGCGATGGGATGAACGATCGTCCTTGCCGACAACCGGTCGCGAGGAGCGCAGTTAGTGACTGTGCTGGTGCCTACACGGCGCCTAGTGCCCAACGCATACCAAGGAAGGTCACCTCATGAACACCAAGAAGGTGCTCGCGGGCTCGATGCTCAGCCTCGCCGCCGCTGGCTTCGCCGTCACCCCGGCGACGGCCGCCGAGGCCGAGGACACCGGCCGCTTCGAGCAGAACATCCAGATCATCGACGATCTGTGCCCGACCGTTCAGGACATCGACGTCCTGGTCATCGAGGTGCTGGACGAGGCCCGCACCAACCAGTGCAACACGATCCACGACAAGGCGGCGCAGATCGACAACTCGGACGCCCCGGGTCTGCCGATCGGGCTGCTGGGCTCCGCCGTCAACTAACAGCGCTGAGCCGCCAGCGCTGTTACCTGGAGGCATCCTCCAGGCAGAACGGCCCCTGGGTTCCGTGGCCCTCCTCCACGGGCCTTGGGGCCTTCTCCGTGCCCGGGCCCCCCACGGGGGGCCCGGGTTTTCGCCTGTCCGCGCGCACGGCGAGCGGCGGGCCGGCCCACGGGAGGCCGGCCACGGGGCTCAGAGGTTGCCGCGGCGCTCCTGCTCGCGCTCGATCGCCTCGAAGAGGGCCTTGAAGTTGCCCTTGCCGAAGCCCATCGAGCCGTGGCGCTCGATCATCTCGAAGAACACGGTCGGCCGGTCCTGCACGGGCTTGGTGAAGATCTGCAGCAGGTAGCCGTCCTCGTCGCGGTCCGCGAGGATCTTCAGCTCGCGCAGCGTCTCGATCGGCACCCGGGTCTCGCCGACCCACTCGCCGAGCGTGTCGTAGTACGAGTCGGGGGTGTCGAGAAACTGGACCCCCGCCGCGCGCATGGCCCGTACGGTGGAGACGATGTCGTTGGTGGCCAGCGCGATGTGCTGCACGCCCGGGCCGCCGTAGAACTCCAGGTACTCGTCGATCTGCGACTTCTTCTTCGCGATCGCCGGCTCGTTGAGCGGGAACTTCACCTTGCGGGTACCGTCCGCGACGACCTTGGACATGAGCGCGGAGTACTCGGTGGCGATGTCGTCGCCCACGAACTCCTTCATGTTGGTGAAGCCCATGACCTTGTTGTAGAAGCCGACCCACTCGTCCATCTTGCCGAGTTCGACGTTGCCCACGCAGTGGTCGATGGCCTGGAAGGTGCGCTTGGCCGGCGGCTCCACGATGGGGTTGGCGGCGACGAAACCGGGCAGGTAGGGACCGTCGTAGCCGGAGCGCTCGACGAGCGTGTGGCGGGTCTTGCCGTAGGTGGCGATGGCGGCCAGGACGACGGTGCCGTGGTCGTCCTTCACCTCGTGCGGCTCTTCGAGGCCGGTGGCGCCGTGCTCCAGGGCGTAGGCGTACGCCGCCCGGGCGTCCGGGACCTCGATGGCGAGGTCGATGACGCCGTCGCCGTGCTCGGCGACGTGCTCGGCGAGGAAGCGCCCGCGGTCGGTGGTGGGCTTGATGACGGAGGTCAGCACGAATCGGGCGCTGCCCGACACCAGCACGTAACTGGCGGTCTCGCGGCTGCCGTTCTCCGGTCCGGAGTAGGCGACGAGCTTCATGCCGAAAGCCGTCGCGTAGTAGTGGGCGGCCTGCTTGGCGTTGCCGACGGCGAAGACGACCGCGTCCATTCCCTTGACCGGGAAGGGGTCGGCCTGCCTGGCCGTCTCGGGGGACTGATCGATGGTCTCTGTCATAGCCGCAGACTCCCCCCGATCCACAAGGTGCGCAATAGTTTGCGCATCCCCTGGACAACTTGACTAGCAGTTCCAGAGTTTCGCCGGACGATCTGTACAGGATGACCATCACGGAGGTGGCCGGGTCGCATGGGCATAAGACGGGGTGCACGAGCCGCGGAACGCGGATACGCGGAACGCGGAGAGGCAACAGGCGGGGGAGGCTGTCATGGGGATTGACCGACTGGACGGTCGGCTGATCGAACTGCTCGCCGAGGAGCCGCGGATCGGCGTCCTCGAGGCGTCGCGCCGGCTCGGCGTGGCGCGCGGCACGGCGCAGGCGCGCCTTGACCGGTTGCAGGCGGCCGGCGTGATCCGCGGGTTCGGGCCGCAGGTGGACCCGGCGGCGCTCGGCTATCCGGTGACGGCGTTCGCGACGCTGGAGATCAAACAGGGGCAGGGCGCGGACGTCCGCAGCCACCTCCAGACGGTGCCCGAGGTGCTGGAGCTGCACACCACGACCGGCCACGGCGACATGCTGTGCCGCCTGGTGGCACGCTCCAACGCCGATCTCCAACGGGTGATCGACCGGGTTGTGGGCTTTGATGGCATCGTGCGGGCCTCGACGGCGATCGTGATGGAGAACCCCGTCCCGCTCCGGATCATCCCGCTGGTGAAGCAGGCGGCCGATGACTGATCGAGGAGAGACGCGATGAGCTTTTGGGAGTACGTCGGCAACCGGCGCACCCAGTTACTGCTGGACACCTACCAGCACGCCAGCGCCGTCTTCCAGTGCATGGTGGTCGCCACGGTCCTCGGGGTGCTGCTGGGCGTCCTCACCTACCGCAGCGAGTGGGCCGGAAACCTCGCCATCACCGTCACGGCGACCATCCTCACCGTGCCGTCCCTGGCCATGATCGGCCTGCTCATCCCGATCACCGGGCTCGGCGTCGCGCCGACGGTGACCGCGCTGGTCCTCTACGGGCTGCTGCCCATCGTGCGCAACGCGATCGTGGGGCTGCGCGGCGTGGACCCCGACCTGGTGGACGCCGCCAGGGGGCTCGGCATGTCCCGGCTGTCCCGGCTGGTGCGGGTCGAGCTGCCGCTGGCCTGGCCGCCCATCCTGACCGGCATCCGGGTCTCCACGCAGATGCTGATGGGCATCGCCGCGATCGCCGCGTACGCCTCCGGGCCTGGCCTCGGGAACGAGATCTTCCGTGGCATCTCCTCGCTCGGCAGTGCCAACGCGGTCAACAAGGTCATGGCCGGGACGCTCGGCATCGTGTTGCTCGCGCTGGTCTTCGACGCCGTGTACGTGCTCATCGGACGCCTGACCATTCCCAGGGGGATTCGTGCCTGACACCAGCAACGGCCAGCCCGGCGGCCAGCCCGCCCAGGCCGCCGACCGGCCCAGCGGCCAGCCCACCGGCAACGCCCCCGCGCGGGGCGCCACCACCGGGGCCACCATCGAGCTGGAGAACCTCACCAAGCGCTACCCGGGCAGCGAGGCGCCCGCCGTGGACAACGTCAACATGGAGATCAAGGCCGGCGAGACGGTGATCTTCGTGGGTCCCTCGGGGTGCGGCAAGTCCACCACGCTGAAGATGATCAACCGGCTGATCGAGCCGTCATCGGGCCGCATACGCATCGGCGACGAGGACGTGACCGGCATAGACCCGGTCAAGCTCCGCCGCAAGGTGGGTTACGCCATCCAGTCGTCGGGCCTGTTCCCGCACATGACGGTCGCGCAGAACATCGCCCTCGTACCGAAGATGGTCGGCTGGTCCAAGGCCCGTGTCGCGGCCCGCGTCGAGGAGATGCTCGACCTGGTCGGGCTCGACCCGCGGGAGTTCCACGACCGCTATCCGCGTCAGCTCTCCGGCGGCCAGCAGCAGCGGGTCGGCGTGGCCAGGGCGCTGGCGGCCGATCCGCCGGTGCTGCTCATGGACGAGCCGTTCGGCGCGGTGGACCCGATCACCCGCGACCACCTCCAGGACGAGCTGATCCGGCTCCAGCACGAGCTGCACAAGACCATCGTCTTCGTCACCCACGACTTCGACGAGGCGATCAAGCTGGGCGACCGGATAGCGGTGCTGCGGGACCGCTCGCACATCGCCCAGTTCGACACGCCGGAGGCGATCCTCACCAACCCGGCCGACGACTTCGTCTCCGGGTTCGTCGGCGCCGGGGCCGCACTCAAACGGCTCAATCTGACCCGGGTACGCGACGTGACGGTCGAGGACATCCCGACCGCGGTGATCGACGACCCGTTGCAGACCATCTTCGACCTGTTCCGGTCGGCCTCGATCAACGAGGTACTGCTCCTCGACCGGCACCGGCGCCCGTACAAGTGGCTACGCAGAGGCGACCTCAGCCGCGCCAAGGGGTCGCTGGCCCGCGCCGGCACGCTCGTCGCCGACACGGTGACCCGGGACGCCACGCTGCGCGACGCGCTGGAGGCGGTGCTCACCGACAACGCCGGCCGGGTCCCGGTCACCGGGCGGCGCGGTGAGTACACCGGCGTGGTCGACATGGAGACGCTGATGAACTCCGTCCACGAACTCCTGGAGGCGGACCGGCTCGACGCCGTGGAACACCAGCACCAGTTGCACGAGGCACGCTCGCACCAGACCCACCTCGAACAGGAGGGCGCCGCCGGTGGCAGCACGCCGCGCGGGCCGGGACAGGAGGCCGGCGCATGAGCCGCGCGGGCACCCAGGGACCCGGCGGGCGAGCCGGGCGCGCGGGGACGGACCTGCCCCCGCCGGACGAGACACGGGCCGTGGACGTCGAACGCAGGCCGCCCGCACCCGCCGCCCAGCCACCCCGGCTGACCTGGCAGAAGCTCACCTTCCTGCCGGCCACCATCGCGATCGGGCTGCTGGCCACCTGGCTCTGGTTCCGCGGCGCCGAACTGGACTCCATCGCGCGCAACGCCATCGCGGACGGCAACGTGTGGCTGCGGCTGCGCCAGCACGTCGAGCTGACCGCCATCTCCACGTTCTTCGTGCTGATCATCGCCATTCCGCTGGGCATCGCGCTGACCCGGCGCCGGCTGCGGCCCGCGGTGCCGGTGGTGCTGGCCATCGCCAACATCGGGCAGGCCACGCCCGCGATCGGGCTGCTGGCGCTGCTGGTGATCTGGCTGGGCATCGGCACCAAAGCCGCGCTGGTCGGCATCGTCGCGTACGCGGTGCTGCCGGTGCTGGCCAACACCATCGCGGGGCTGCGGGCCATCGACCCGACGCTGATCGAGGCCGCGCGCGGCATCGGCATGTCGGCCGTCGGGGTGCTGCGCAAGGTGGAGCTCCCGCTGGCCGTGCCGCTGATCCTGGCGGGCGTGCGTACCGCGCTGGTGCTCAACGTCGGCACGGCGACGCTCGCGTACTTCGGCGGCGGGGGCGGGCTCGGCGACCTGATCGCCACCGGCATCAACAACCAGCGCATGCCCGTCCTGGTGCTCGGCTCCATCCTCACGGTGGCGCTCGCGCTGCTTGTGGACTGGCTGGCCTCGGTGGTCGAACTGCTGCTGCGCCCGCGCGGGCTTGAGGGGGACGCATGAGGATGCCGGGGGTACGCGGGAGGGGCCGGCGGGCGGCCACGGGCCGACGGCCGGCGACGGGCCGACGGCCGGCGGGTCGCGGCCGGGCCACGCTCGGCGTCGGGCTCGCGGCGGCGCTGCTGGCCCCGGCCCTGCTCAGCGGCTGCGGGCTGCACAGCGGCAGCATGATGGTCGACGACGTGGAGCCGGGCACGATAGGCCGCGGCAAGCCGCTGGAGGGCGCCAACCTGACGGTGACCTCGAAGGAGTTCACCGAGAACATCATCCTGGGCCAGGTCATCGGCATCGCCTTCCAGGCGGCCGGCGCCAAGGTGCTCGACCGGACCAACATCCAGGGCTCCATCGGCGCCCGGGAGGCCATCAAGTCGGGCGACGCGGACGCGATGTACGAGTACACGGGCACCGGATGGATCACCTACCTGGGCAACGAGAAGCCGATCGTCGACCCACGGGAGCAGTGGCGCGCCGTGCGCGCGGCGGACCGGAAGAACGGCGTCGCCTGGCTGCCGCCGGCCAGCCTCAACAACACGTACACGCTGACCGTCAACCAGGCGAACGCGGAGAAGTACGGCGTGCGCACCCTGTCCGACGTCGCGGCGGCGACCCGGCGCGACGGGTCGCTCAAGCTGTGCGTGGACACCGAGTTCGCCTTCCGTGACGACGGGCTGCCCGGCATGCGCAAGGCGTACGGGATGCGGTGGCCGGGTTCGCGGGTGCGCAAGATGGAGGCCGGCGTCATCTACCGCGAGGTACGCAAGGGCTCGGCCTGCACGTTCGGCGAGGTCACCTCGACCGATGGGCGCATCCAGGCGATGAAGCTGGTGGTCATGGAGGACGACAGGCACTTCTTCCCCAACTACAACGCCGCCCCGGAGATCCACGGCAAGACGCTGGAGAAGCACCCCGAGATCGCCGAGGTGCTCAACCCGATCACCGCGAAGCTGACCAACGCGGTGGCCCAGCGGCTGAACGCCAAGGTGGACGTGGACGGCGAGGACCCGCACGACGTGGCGCTGGACTGGCTGGTGGCCGAGGGCTTCGTACGGAAGGGCTGAGCGCCCCCCACGCCGGCGCTGGCGCTGGCACCGGCACCGGCTTCGGTGCCGGCAAGGGCCCCGGTCGCGTTCCCCCGTGGGGCGTGGCCGGGGCCTCGTCGTGCCCGAACGCAGGGGCTCCACCTGCGGAAACTCTCTTGCAAAGAAAGTCATGCAAAGAAAGCATTGCAAGGCTTTCTTTGCAAGCTTACGGTGGCCGTATGAGCACCCGCGAGGTTCCCTCCCCCGACCCCGACCCGAGGCCCGCCACGGGCGGGGCGACGCCGCCGCTCCGGCAGCTCGACGCGCGGTCGCTGCGCGGCCTGGCCCATCCGTTGCGGCTGCGGCTGCTCGAGGTGCTGCGGCACGACGGTCCGGCGACCGCCTCCCGGCTCGCGGACCGGCTCGGCGAGTCCAGCGGCGCCACCAGCTACCACCTGCGCCAACTCGCCTCGTACGGCTTCGTCGCCGAGGAGACCGGGCGCGGCACGGCACGCGAGCGCTGGTGGCGGGCGGTGCACGAGGGCATCCAGGTCAGCGACCCGGAGACCTTCCTCGGGCACGACGACCCCGCGGTGCGCGGCGCGCTCGACCTGATGCTGCACGAGATCGCCAGCATCCACACCAGCGAGCTGTCCACCTGGCTCGGCTCGATGCACACCTGGTCCCAGGAGTGGCGCCGCCGAGGCGACATCAGCGACTTCACCCTGTGGCTCACCCCCGAGGTCGCGGGCGAGTTGGGCGAGCGGCTGCGCGAGGTCATCGACGACTACCGGGACCGGGTGCCGGCCGACGCCGACGGCGCCGCCTCCGTCCGGCTGCACCTGCACGCCTTCCCGCGCGAGGGCGGCCAGCGGCACGTCGCGCGGGAGGAAGCCGCGCGAGACGGCGAGAGCGTACGAGACGACGGCACCGCACGGAAGCCCGGGACCGCACGGGAGCACGGGAGCGTACGAGACGACGGCACCGCACGGGAGCACGGCACCGTACGAGACGACGAGGAGGAAGCGACATGACGCACGCCGACATCCACGCGGCCACGCACGACTACCGCGCCCGCGAACTGCGTGCCCAGGCGGCCACCTGGCGGCTGGCGCACGGTCGGCCGCCGGCCGGGGCCGCCGGACGGGCCGGGCCGCGCGACCGGGCCGGCGAGGGCTGGGCCTGGTTGCGCGACCGGTGCGGCTGGGCCCTGGTGGGTCTGGGGTTGCGGCTGGTCAGCCGGCCGCTCAGCAGCTCGGGACCGCTTTACCCGCCGCGAGGGCCCGGAGGGACGACACCGCGTCCTTCAACTCCTTGACCGGGATGAGCTTGAGCCCCTTGGGCAGTTCCTCCGTGACGTCGGAGCACTGCTCGCGGGGGACGAGGAAGACGCTGGCGCCGTCGCGCTTGGCCGCCTTCGGCTTGAGGCCGACGCCGCCGACCGGGCCGACCTTGCCGTTCGCGTCGATCGTGCCCGTACCGGAGATGATCCGGCCGCCGGTGAGGTCGCCGCCTCGGCCGTCGCCGTCCAGCTTGTTGATGATGCCGAGGGTGAACATCAGCCCCGCGCTCGGGCCGCCGACCTTGGCGAGCCGCAGCGTGACCTTCACGTCCTTCGGCGAGCGGTGCAGGTACCCCAACGCCGCCTGGACCGCGGAGTCCTGGGACTCCTTCATCTCCTCGCGGTTGTGCTTGTCCACCTCCTTCGGCGAGTCGCCGACCGGGTAGACGGAGTCGCGCGGCATCACGGCGCGCCCCTCGTTGAACCAGCCGCTGACCACGTCCTTGAGGCGGATGTCCGCGTCCGGGCCGGTGGCGACGATGGCCGTCATCCGCAACTGCCCGCTGGTCTCCCGGGTCGGGGCGCCCTCGATGGTGATCACCGGCTGGCCACGGTCGGAGCCGAGCACGTTCGCGGTCAGCCCGGGGTAGGCGATCGAGAACGGCAGCGGCGCGAACGCGGCGACCGCGAGCAGGGCGACGACGAGCGTGGAGCAGACCGCGAGGATGCGAGCGCGAGGAGACACGTCCGCCACCCTAAAGGACGGCGACGTTTCCCCGGCCGGGCAGGGCCGACCGGGGCCGGGCACGGCAGGGCAGCGCCGCGGGGGCCGGCGCGGCGGATCGCCCGCGCCGGCGCGTGGCGCGGGCGATCCGCGGCCCCGGGCGCGTGGCGCGGCGACGGCGGCCCCAGGCGCGTGGCCGGCGCTCAGCGCAGGGCGTCCGCGACCTCCTTCGCGGCCTCGACCACCCGGGGGCCGACCCGCTCGGGCACCGAGTCGGTCAGCATCACCACGCCCACGCTGCCCTCGATGCCGGTCACCCCGAGCAGCGGCGCGGCGGCGCCGCTCGCGCCGGCCTCCAGCTCGCCGTGGGTGAGGGCGTAGCCGCTGTCGGTCAGGCCGTTGCGGGCGGCGAGGATGGCCCGGCCCGCGGCGCCACGGTCGAGCGGGTGGCGGAAGCCGGCGCGGTAGGCGACGTGGTAGTCCGTCCAGGTCGGCTCGACGACGGCGACGGCGAGCGCCTCGGCGCCGTCCACCAGGGTGAGGTGGGCGGTGGCGCCGATGTCCTCGGCGAGCGCGCGCAGCGCGGGCATGGCGGCCTCGCGCACCAGCGGGTGCACCTGCCGGCCGAGCCGCAGCACGCCGAGGCCGACCCGGGCCCGGCCGCCGATGTCCCGCCTGACGAGGGCGTGTTGTTCGAGCGTGGCGAGCAGGCGGTAGACGACGGTGCGGTTGACGCCGAGCTTGTTGGACAGTTCGGTCACGGTCAGACCGTGGTCGGTGTCGGCCAGGAGTTTGAGGACACGCAGCCCTCGATCGAGCGTCTGAGAGGTCTCCGCGGTCACGACGCCCCCTTCTCGGGTGAGAGGCGGCCGATTCCGGTTCAGCGCCACCGGTCCCATCGGCAGCGCGCGGAAGAGGCCACCGGTCGCGGTTCGCACGCACCGGCCGCGCTCCGCGGCGGCGCTGCCACGGGGCGTGTGCGTGGGGGAACGCTAGCGAGCGGGTTCGCTCAGCGGAAGAGCTCGTCCACAATCCGGTCAACTGCGCGACACCTCGCGCCCGGCGTGCGCCCCGATATGGGCCGATGGCCCGCATTCGGCAGGTCGAGCCGGTGACGTACGGGAGCGCGGAGGGGCGCGACGGTGCGCCGGGCCGACCGTACGGCGAGGTAGCGCGCCCGGGGGCGCGCCGACCCCGCGACGGGGGCGGGTCCGGATCTGCCACGAGGGCCGGCGACGGGGGCGGGGTTCGGGCCGGCGACGGGGGCCGGGCTCGGGCCGGCGACGGGCGCGGGTCCGGGCCGGCCGCGCCGTCAGCGCATGCGGGTGGCCCACTCCCGGACCTTCTTGATCCGCTCACGGATCTGGCCGGCGGTGGCCTCGGCGCTCGGCGGGCCGCCGCAGACCCGGCGCAGCTCGGTGTGGATCACGCCGTGCGGCTTGCCGCTCTGGTGCACGTACGCGCCGACCAGGCCGTTCAACTCCTTGCGCAGGGCGAGGAGTTCCTTGTGGCTGACGACGGGGCGACGGTCGGCGGGCAGTTCGAGGAGGTCGGCCTCCTCGTCGGGCTTCTTGCGGCTGTGCGCGATCTGCCGCGACTGCCGACGTTGGAGCAGCATCTGCACCTGGTCGGGTTCGAGCAGGCCCGGGATGCCGAGGTAGTCCTGCTCCTCCTCGCTGCCGGGGTGTGCCTGCATGCCGAACTCGGCGCCGTCGTAGAGCACCCGGTCGAAGACGGCGTCCGACTCCAGCGCCTCGAAGGAGAGTTGGTCCTGCTCGCCGGTGTCCTCGTCCTGCTGCCGCTCGGCCTCCTGGAGGAGCTTGTCCTCCTCCGCGTACGGGTTGTCCTCACCCTCCTTCTTGGGCTTGTCGAGGACGTGGTCGCGCTCGACCTCCATCTCGTTCGCGAAGCCGAGCAGCGTCGGGATGGTCGGCAGGAAGACGGAGGCGGTCTCGCCGCGCCGCCGGGAACGTACGAAGCGGCCCACGGCCTGCGCGAAGAACAGCGGCGTCGAGACGGTGGTGGCGTACACGCCGACCGCGAGCCGGGGCACGTCCACGCCCTCGGACACCATGCGCACCGCGACCATCCAGCGGCTGTCGGACTGGCTGAACTCGTCGATGCGCTGCGAGGCCGCGCTCTCGTCGGAGAGCACGACCGTCGGCCCGTCGCCGGTGATCTTGCGCAGCAGCTTGGCGTACGCGCGGGCCTGCTCCTGGTCGCTGGCGATCACCAGGCCGCCGGCGTCCGGGATGGCCTTGCGCACCTCGCTGAGGCGGCGGTCGGCGGCGGCCAGCACGTTGGGCATCCACTCGCCGCGCGGGTCGAGCGCGGTGCGCCACGCCTGCGAGATGGCGTCCTTGGTCATCGGCTCGCCGAGCCGGGCCTCGATCTCGTCGCCGGCCTTGGTCCGCCAGCGCATGTTCCCGCTGTACGACAGGAAGATCACCGGGCGCACGACGCCGTCGCCGAGCGCGTTGCCGTAGCCGTACGTGTAGTCGGCCGAGGAGCGGCGGATGCCGTCGTTGCCCTCCTCGTACGTCACGAACGGGATCGGGTTGGTGTCCGAGCGGAAGGGCGTGCCGGTCAGCGCGAGCCGGCGGGTGGCCGGGTCGAACGCCTCCAGGCACGCCTCGCCCCAGGACTTGGAGTCGCCCGCGTGGTGGATCTCGTCCAGGATGACCAGCGTCTTGCGCTGCTCGCAGCGGTTGCGGTGCAGCATGGGGCGCACGCCGACGCCCGCGTAGGTCACGGCCACGCCGTGGTACTCGCGGCTGACCGGGCCGGCCGAGTACTCCGGGTCGAGCTTGATGCCGACCCGCGCCGCGGCCTCGGCCCACTGCTTTTTGAGGTGCTCGGTCGGGGCGACCACGGTGACCTGCTGCACGACGTGGTGGTGCAGCAGCCAGGAGGCCAGCGTCAGGGCGAAGGTGGTCTTACCGGCGCCGGGCGTCGCGACGGCCAGGAAGTCGCGCGGCTGCTCCTGGATGTACTTGTCCATCGCCCCCTGCTGCCAGGCACGCAGCTTGTTCGCCGTACCCCAGGGGGCCCGGCCGGGGAAGGCGGGTGAGAGGTGGTGGTTCGCGGTGGTAGTCACGGTCTCCGTCGGGCTGGCTCGGGATCGGCAACCGCGTCAGCGTACCCGTGCCACCACCCCCGGTACGGGCGTACGGGGGGTGGTGGGGCGGGGGTGGGACTCAGGTCACACTCCCCCCGCCCCCGTCACGCCGGGGCGTGGATGTTTACGCCGAGGAGGCCGCGAATCGCGGCAGCAATTCCGCGATCTTGGGTACGTCCAGCTCGCCCTGGGCCACGTTCAAGACGAAGCGCTCGGCCTCGTCCACGTCGAAGCCCTCGACCAGCGGATGGCCATTGACGTGCAGAAAGACCCAGGTCGCGTACCAGGCGAGGCGCTTGTTGCCGTCCACCATGGCGTGGTTTCGGGCCAGCGACTCCATCAGCGCGGCGGCCTTCTGCCATACGTCGGGGTACGCGTCCTGGCCGAACACGCTGGCCTGGGGGCGAGCGAGTGCGGACTCCAGCAATCCGTAGTCGCGCACCTCGCTCTCCCCGAGACGCTGGGCGAGCCCCAGCAACTGGGGCAGGTCCAGGAACTTCATCAGGCGAGCCTCCGGTTCAGCTCGGCGCTGACCTTCAGCACGTGATCGGCGGCCTCGTTGTAGAGCCGGGAGTGTTCGTTTATGGCGACCATCACGGCGTCGTGAGCGAACGCCTGCATGCTGCGCCCCTCAGCTTCCGCGCGTTCTCTGAGGGCGTCGAGTTCTTCTTCCGTGAAACGCAGGTTGAGTGCAGCCATAGCGGCACGGTACCACGTGGTACCACGCCGTACTACGCCTTCCCCGGCCGCAGCCGCGTCGTCACGAACGCCCCGACCAGGGCCATCGCGGCCATGCCGAGCAGGACCGCGGCGAAGGCGGCCGGGTGGTCGCTGGAGCCGGCGGCGTCGGCCGCGTCGTGCGTGCCGACCGTGGCGGAGCCGCCGCCGAAGGCGACGAAGAGCACGCCGCTCGCGCCGAGCAGCGAGATGTTGCCGAGCGCGTCGGAGACCTGGAGCGATGCCGCGTTGGAGCCCGAGTCCTCCGGGCGGGAGAGCTTGAGCAGCAGCACGCTGCCGCCCGAGATCGTCACGCCCATGCCGAAGCCGCCGATGACCCAGGAGGCGGCGACGATCCACGCGGGCACCCCGTCGATCAGCGCGGTGGCCGCCAGCGCGATGGACAGCGCGATCATGAGCATGCCGAGGCCCATCAGCCGCTCCCGGTGCGCGTCCAGGCGCGGCCGGCTCTGCGCGTACGAGCCGAGCGCCCAGGTCAGGCCGCCGCCGGTGAGCGAGAGGCCGGCCATCGTCGGGGACAGGCCGCGCTCGGTGACGAGCATCAGCGGCACGAAGGACTCGGCGCCCAGGAAGGTGCCGGCCGCCAGGCCGCGCAGCAGCACCACCGACGGCAGCCCGCGCGCGGCGCGGAAGGTGCCGGCGGGCAGCAGTCGTAGGACGCACGGCACGAGCAGCGCGGCGCCGGCGACGCCGGGCAGCAGCGAGAGCCAGCGCAGGTCCTGCACGGCGAGCTGGAGCAGCCCGGCGCCGGCCGCGACCGCGAGGGCCAGCAGGATGCGGCGGCGGTCCATCGCCGCGCTGTGCCCGCCGGGCGGCAGCTTGCGCAGCGCGGGCAGCATCACCATCAGCGGCAGCAGCACCAGGACGGGCATGCCGAGGAAGACCCAGCGCCACCCGACGTGCTCGGCGATCGTGCCGGCCACCACCGGGCCGACGATCACGGGCAGCACCCAGGCGGCGGAGAACGAGGCGAGCACGGCGGGCTGGAGCCGCTGTGGGAAGGCGCGGCCGACGACGACGTACAGCGACACGATGACCAGGCCGCCGCCGGTGCCCTGGACGCCGCGGCCGACGATGAACATCCACATCTGCGTGGCCGAGCCCGCGACGACCAGTCCCGCGCCGAACGCGGCGACGCCGGCGAACAGCGGCGCCAGCGGGCCCCTGCGGTCGCACCACTCACCGGAGAGCGTCATGGCGAACAGGCTGGCGGTGAAGTAACCGGAGAAGGCGAAGGCGTAATGCTCGACGCCGTCGAGCCGCTCGGCCGCCACCGGCATGACCGTGGTGACCGCGCTCGCCTCGAAGGCGATGAGCGAGACGACGGAGATGATCCCGAGGGTGAGCGCGCGGTAGGCCCGGCTGAAGACGGTGGCCTCGCTCGCGGGGATCTCGGCGTCGGCCCCGTCCCGGGCGCGGTCCCGGGCTCCGCCCTGGGCCTCGTCCCCGGTCGCGTCGCCGGTTGCGTTGCCGACTCCGCCGTCGGGCCGGTCGTCGGGCGCCTCGCGGGGTGGGGCTCCGGTCGCCGTGGCGGTGTCGGGCGCGGGGCGGGAGGGGCGGGGCGGGGCGGGGGCGTCGGGTGCGGCGCCGGATATGCCGCCGGCGGCCCGGACGGTACCCGCGCCGCCGGCGGGTGTGGGGGCCGCGCCGGCATCCACGGAGCGCGGATCGAGGTCGGTCATGGCGTCAGAGTAAGGGCCACGAACCGAGTTGACCCCTGTCTGAAGGCGGTGTTCCGCTCGGCCATCGGGCCTACGCCCTCGGCGTCATCCGGGGCGCGGCGCGGCCCCGTGCGCGGCCGTGGCCAGGCGGTCGGGGGCACCCGCCGACGCGACCGTACGGGAGATGCCGACGCCCCGCGCGAGGCCCCCCACGCGAGGCCCCCGCGCGGGACGACGGGGCCGGGCCCGGGGCTCGTACGGCCGTACGTTCCCGGGCCCGGCGCCGCGCGTGGCCCGGGCCCGGGGGTGGTGGGCCCGGCGCCTGGCGGCGGCCGGGGTGGCGCGGTGGGAGGAGTCCGCGCGGGCCGGGCCGCTACGCCGTCAGCAGGACGCCCGCGTACGAGACGCCCCCGATCACCACCCACGAGCACAGGCCGAGCGCGGCGACCCGGCCGCCCGTGCGGGCCAGCGTGGGCAGGTGCACCGCGCTGCCGAGGCCGAACAGGGCGGCGGCCAGCAGGAGTTCCTGCGCGTGCCCGGCGACGTCGATGGCGGCGCCGGGCAGCACGCCGGTGCTGCGCAGGGCGACCATCGCCAGGAAGCCGGCGACGAACAGGGGCACCAGCGGCGGCCGGCGGGTGGCGGCCCCGGGCCGCCCCTCGCCGGCGGGCGCGTCCGTCCGTGTGCGGGCCCGGGCCCGTACGGACAGGGCCACGGCCGCCACCAGGGGCGCGAGCATCGCCACGCGCATGAGCTTGACCAGCACCGCGTCGCCGAGCGCGGCGGAGCCCGCGGTCTGCGCGGTGGCCACCACCTGCCCCACGTCGTGCACGCTGGCCCCGGCCCAGCGGCCGAACTCCGCGTCGCTGAGCCCGAGCGGGTGTTGCAGCAGCGGAAGTACGGCGATGGCGAGGGTGCCGCACAGGGTCACCAGGGCCACCGAGGTCGCCACGTCCCGCTCGTCGCTGTCGGACGCCTCGCTGACCGCGCCGATCGCGGAGGCGCCGCAGATCGAGTAGCCGGTGGCGATCAGCAGCGGCTGGTCGCCCTGGAGGCCGAGCTTGCGGCCGAGCCACAGGGTGCCGAAGAACGTCGCCCCGACCACGGCGAACACCATGCCCACCGTCGCCCAGCCGAGGCCGAGCACGTCGTCCAGGCTCAGCTTGAGGCCGAGCAGCACGATGCCCAGGCGCATCAGACGCTTGCCGGCGTACGACAGGCCGGGGCGGCAGCGGCCCCGTACCAGGGCGCGCACGCCGCGTACGTGCGCCGCGACCACGCCGAGCACCACCGCGATGGTCAGCATCGGGACGGCGGGCAGCAGTTGGTGCGCCGTCCAGGCCACGGCGACGCCGCCGGCGGCGAGCGCGAGGCCGCTCAGCTTGCCCGAACGGGCACGCGCGGGCGGCGGTTGTTCGTCCCGCCCCGTGTTCGATCGGGCAGGCGTGCTGGGCGGCGGGGGCAGCGCGGCTGCCGCCCGGGGTGGGGCGGGCAGGGCGCTCACGGGGCGCGGGTGGGGGCGCGGGTGCGCCCGTAGCTGGGTCGGGTGGGCCGAGCGCGGCCGGCTCACAGCTCGTCCGCGGGTAGCTCGTACACGCGGCGCACACTGGTGCCGAGCCGCGCGATGTCGGCCCCGTAGATGTGGATCGAGATGGCCGTCTCGGTGCCGGCGTTGCACACCCGGTGGATGTCGCCGGGGGGCGCGAAGCCGCACACCGAGCCGAGCGGGTTGACGACGTCCTGGGTGGCCACCAGGCGCGAGGTGGCTCCGTCGGAGACCAGGCGGTAGCGGCGCTCGCTCTCCTCGCCCTCGTGCACCCCGGTCACGCACCAGGACACGTGGTCGTGGATGGACGTCCGCTGGCCCGGCAGCCACACCAGTGCCACGACGGAGAAGCTGCCGTCCCGCTCGGCGTAGAGCAGGTGCTGCCGGTAGGTGTCGGGGTCGCCCTCGCGCTGCTCGTCGGTGAGGAGGTCGGGACAGGTGAGGTGGGGGCCGAGCCGTTCGCCCACCAGGTAGGCCGTCAGGTCCGGCGGCAGGCCCCGACCCACGGCCTCCCGCACGTCCTCGACGAGGGCGTCGAGACGCGCGGTCGTGCGTGCGGCCCGAAAGGGCGTGGGAGCGGTCGGAGTACGCATGCTCGAAGCCTCACGCCGGCCCCCGCGCGCCGTCTAACAACAGTTCCTTGGCCGCACCGGGGCCCGCGCTTATGGATGGCCGCGCGCACGGGCCGGCGCGGGCGGTGGGCGAGCGGCGGCTCCGGATGCCGCGCGGCGGCCGTGCCACGGGCCGCGCGATCGGCGACAACGGCAGCGCCGGGGTCAGTGGATCAGCAGCCGACGCGGCGCTCGGCGGCGGCCCGCAGTTCGTCGAGGACCAGCGCGGTGGCCGGAACGCGCAGGTGCTCGCGGAGCACGTACGCCGAGACCTGCCGGCGCGAGGCCGGGTCCAGGGCCCGCCCCGCGACCTTCTGGTGGCACAGGAAGGACAGCACCAGCGAGGGCATCATGGCCACCCCCACGCCCGCCGCGACCAGGCTCTGCACGACGAGGTTGTCGTCGGAGGTGAAGGCGATGTCGGGCGCGAAGCCCTGCTCGGCGCACTCGTGCAGGAAGTTGGCCCGACATCGCAGGCAGCCGGCGATCCACCGTTCCTCGGCCAGGTCGACGAGCTTGACCGCGCGCCGCCTGGCCAGCGGGTGCCCCGTGGGCAGCAGGATCGTGAGCTGGTCCTCGAACAGGCGCACCTCCACCACCTCGTCCGGCACCTCCTCGTGCAGGCCGGGATAGGTGAAGGCCAGCGTGATGTCGCACTCGCCGCGCGCGAGGCGGCCCAGCGACTCCGGCGGCTCGCCCTCCAGGAGTTCCACCCGCACGCCGGGGTGGCCGACCGCGAGCGAGGCCATGACCTCGGGTATCAGCGTCGCGCTGGCGCTGGGGAAGGCGCACACCCGCACCCGGCCCGCGCGCAGCCGGGTGATGGCGTCCATCTGCTGCTGGGCCGTGGCGATGGTGTCGAGGATGACGTCGGCGTGCCGGGCCAGCGCCTCGCCCGCCTCGGTCAACCGCATCTGCCGGCCAACGCGGGTGAACAGCGCGGTGCCGACGTCCCGTTCCAGGGCCTTCATCTGCTGCGTGATCGCGGGCTGCGTATAGCCGAGCACGCGGGCCGCGCCGGAGTACGAGCCGGCTTTCAGGACCTCGCGGAACGTGTGGATGTGCCGGGAATCGAACACGCCTTCATCATAAGCAGATGTTGGGGTTGAGCGGCAGATCCCCTCGTTACGCGTATAGAAGGGCCCTCGGCACGCACCTCTGGCGCCCCACCCGCACCAAGCCGCAGGCCAACGCCGCGCACTCGGCGCACCCCTCCCCCGCCCCGGCCCGCGACGGAGACCACCGGCCCCGCCCGCCGTAACCCGCCAGCCCCGTGTCCCGGCACCCCGCCGGCCTCGCGCGCCGGGACGACGCGCCCCGCGCGCACGCCGCGCGGGACGGGCGGGCGGATGCGGCAAGCTGGACGAATGTCGCATGCCACCGCACCGCACGCCCTGCGCCCCGGCGCGCACCGGTACGCCTCGTACGACGGCGCCGAACTCGCCTACCGCGTCCTCGGCCCGCGCGACGGGGCCGCCGCGCCGCCGCTGGTCTGCCTTGCCGGCGGCCCCGGCCGGGACGCCGCGTACCTCGGCGACCTCGGCGGGCTCGACGAGCACCGGCCGCTGGTCGTCCCCGACAGCCGTGGCACCGGCGCCTCGCCGCCCGCCGCCGACCCGAGCGGCTACGCGTTCCCCCGCCTCGCCCAGGACCTGGAGGCCCTGCGCCAGCACCTCGGCCTCGAGCGGTTCACGCTGCTCGCCCACGACGCCGCGGCGGCGACGGCCCAGGCGTACGCCGCGGCCCACCCCGAGCGGCTCAGCCACCTCGTCCTGGTCTGCCCCGGCGCCCGACTCCAGGGCGAACTCCCCGACGACGCCCGCGAGATCTTCGAGGCCCGCTCCGACGAGCCCTGGTGGGAGGACGCGTACGCGGCGGTCCAGGCCCTGCCCACCGCCTCCGACCTGGACGACGTACGCGACCTGCTGCGCCGCGCCGCGCCGCTGGCCTACGGCCGCTGGGAGGAGCCGCAGCGGGCGCACGCGGCGAGCGAGGGCGCCCAACTCGGCCCCGTCCCCCGGGCCGGCTTCTGGCAGGGCGTGGACGAGGCGGCCCGCCTCGCGCTGGTGGAACGGCTGCGGGCGGTGCGCTGCCCGGCGCTCGTGGTGACCGGCGCCCGGGACGGCGTGACCGGCGTACGCGCCGGCGAACTCGTCGCCGCCTCCCTCGCCCACGCCAGCGCCCGCGCGCTCCCCGAGGTGGGCCACTTCCCATGGGTGGACGCGCCGGACCTCTTCCGCACGACGGTGGAGGACTTCGTACGCGGGGCGTAGGCCCTGCCCGGGCGTAGGCCCTGCCCGGGCGGGGGGCCCTGCCCGGGCAGGGGTCGGAGGCCGGGGCGCGGGGCGCGGGGTTGGGGAGTCGGGGCTCGGCTCGTGCGGGTGTGTCTGTGGGGGCGCGACGGCGGCCGTACGGGGGTGGCGGGCCCTCGTGCGCGGGCGCTTACGCGGGGCGGGCTTCGGAGTGGATGGCAGTGGAGGCGGGTGGTGGTGCCGGGGCCGGGGGCCGATCGGGCAACTCAACTTGCCCCATCGCGCAGGCCCGCGACAGGCCCGCTTCGGGCCCGCGCGGCGGCCGAACCTCGCCTCACCAGGAGGCTCGCCACCGCGGGGGCCGCAGTCGATCGTGGCGGCCTTGTTGCGGTCACATGGCAAGCGCCGCGCATTCGTTGACCAACCCGCCCCGCACCGGCTTTAGTCATCTCAGCGACACCGCAACACCCCCGGCGAACGGCCCGATTCCCTCCCCACGGAGCGGAACCGGAACCTACGCCGGAAGCCCGGCCGTGTGCCCGAGTGGTTCAGGGGCTCGCCTGCAAAGCGAGTTACGTGGGTTCGATTCCCGCCACGGCCTCTTCGCAAGGGGTTTCCTCCCGGCGGCGGGGGGATTTCCCACCGCCGCCGGGATCTTCCGCGCGGCGGGGAATTCCCCTCCACGGCGGCGGGTATCTCCCCGCGGCGCTCAGCCGGCTTCCGCGCGCAACACGCGGGCCCGCTCGGCCGGGTCGTAGTCCGGCCCGACGCCCTCGATCAGCAGCACGTCACCCTCGATGTGATCGGTACGCAGCCGCAGAATGGCCTGGTAGGCGGGCGAGTCGTACCAGGCGCGCGCATCGGCGAGGCTCGGAAACTCGATCAACACCATGCTGCCGGGCCACGCACCTTCCAGAACCTCGGCCGGCGGCCCGTGAATGACGAACCGCCCGGCGAAGGGGTCGAGCGTGGCCTGGATGCGCTCCAGGTATTCGATGATGTCGGAGTGATTCCGACGGCTGCGGAGATGAGCGAAGCCGTACGCGGTCATCACGGATCACCTTCGTTCAGAGCGTGGGTTGGGCAGGGCCCAAAAGGTAGTGAGGGCGGCTGGGCGGGGCGATTACCTCGGGGGTAAACGCGAGGCGCCGGGGAGCGTTGTCGCCGTGCGCGTCGGGGTGGGGGCGGGGAGGCCGGCTGGCGACCGGGCGGCGGCGAGGTGCCGTCGGTCTTGTCGCACTCGCGCTCATCGCGCGGCCCCGCCAACGGGCGCCCGCCGAGCGCCTCTCGCCGGTCCCCGGACTGCGCGCCCAGCGCCCGGAACAACGACTTCACAGCCGCACAGCAGGCTCCTTACCCGACTACGCGAATATTGGCCTTGTCGCGTGGACGTCCACGACCCCCCGCCCGTAGCGTCGTCGCAGGGGCCCAACCAGGGCCATCCGCAAGGGGGTTTCAGCATGGCGCGGGAGGAACTGACCCGGCTGACCGGCAACGGGAACGGGAACGGCACCTGCGGCAAGGATGACTGCCCGAACGTCTACCGCACCACCAGCGGCTCGTTCGTCATCCAGGGCGAGCTGTCTCAGGCATTCACGACGCCCGAGGGGGAAGGGCTTGTGAAGATCCCCGAAAGCGTGTTGCGGGAGGCGGTACGTGTACTTGGCTGGTGAGGAGTGGGCGGCGCGGTTCGAGGACTTCCAACAGGAAGCGTGGCGGATTGAGACCTTGCCTCAGTACCTCATGCCGCAGGAGGAGAAAGAGTTCGCGGCATTCCTGTCCGGGAGGCGGGCCGACCCGTACGCCGTGTCGAACGAGTACACCGAGAGGCTGCGTCGCCAGGCAGCGGCGGGACGTGTCCAGGGACGCGTACACGTCGTGAACCGACCGCTCACGGACTACCTGCGTTTCGAGTTCTCGCAGTACTACGCACCCCATGCGCTAGCCGGAGAGCAGATCCGGATTCTCGACGTAACCGACCGGAACAATCCGCTGGCCGGCGTCCAGGACTTCTGGATGTTCGACAGCAGCGAGGTCGTGCTCATGCACTACGAGGCCGACGGCACGCAGATCAGCCGCGAGGTGTACGAGGGGGACGTCACGCCGTTCCTCGAGTACCAGCGCATCGCACTGGCCGAGTCGGTTCCCTTCGAGGAGTACGTGAAGGGCCTTGACGTTTGATCCCCAGAGGCTAGGTCAATCCAGGTCAGACCTGGCAGAGGTGCTGAGAGACCAGCGCAAGCGAGCCGGGCGAACACAGACCTGGCTCGCTCGCCGCTGCAACATGTCCCAGACGAGGGTGAGCAACATCGAGAGCGGTAAGCTCACGCCTTCGCTCGTCGATGTCGAGTTGATCCTGGAAGCGCTCGGAATAGACGGTCCGGTCAGCGCCGAGGCCCGCTCACTGGCCCGGGTCGCCAACACGGAGTGGCAGGATCAGTGGTCGTCCCGCCGCAGAGGCTTGGACAAGAAGCAGAACGAGCTGGCCAGACTCGAATCCATCTCGACAGAGTTCCGGTTCTTCCTGCTGTCCATGATCACAGGCTTACTCGCGACACCAGACTACGTACGCGCCAGCCTTGCCGACGTCCCCGGTGACCAGTCGAAGACCATCGCGAAGAAATTGGAGCGCCAGCGCGTTCTCTATGACTCTGCCAAGTCGTTCACCTTCGTTCTCACCGAGCAGGCGGTCAGGTGGCCGCTACTCCCCCCGGTGGCCATGGCCGTGCAACTCGATCGACTTGCTTCCGTCTCCCGCATTCCCAGTGTGCGCCTTGGTGTTGTCCCGCTGGACGGGCATATACCCGAGAAGCCGCTGAACACGTTCACGGTCTACGACCGCCGGCTGGCCACGGTCGAGACGAGCACCGGCGCGTTGCTCCTGCGCGACCATCGAGACGTGACGGCCTATCTTCGGGATTTCGAAACCTACGAGCGACACGCCGTCTTCGGTGATGAATGCCGAGGTCTCCTCGCCGAGTGGGCATCGACATTCACCCGACGCCGCGCCTAGCGCTGCGCGCTCCAGCCGCCTGACAGACGTACGGAACCGCACCGAGGAGCGGAAATCCGCACCCTGTTGACAAGAAGCAGCAGAAGCAACTTTGATCTTTTACCCGATGACGCGCATAAAGGCTATCCCTTCCCCTCTCCGCCCTTACCTTGAATTACGTCAACGAGTCCGGCGAGAGCAGGGCCAGGCAAGGCGTTTCCACGTGCAGGAAACCGGCCGGCCGCTTGTCGCCCCCTTTCCGCGACTCGCCGAGAGAGATATCCGCTAGCCACGCCTCACGCCGTTCGGCGATAGCGCGGCACGCGGAGAGAAGGAGGTGGGTAGTGAGCACCACTGCCGTCGATTCGTACGAAACGCGTATCCCTGACGCGGAGGGTTGGCGCGGCATTCCCTTCCAGCATCCCGGAGGCACGCGAGCTGTCGCAGAGGGCGACGGCGGAAAGCACGATGGCGGCCCGATGCCTCCGGAGGCGCCACGGGAGCCCGCTCCCCGGGACGGTGACTCCGGCGCCGAGAAAGCCATGCCCCGCGCATAGGTCATGGCGACCGCTGTAGCGCCGTCGTCCTCCCGAGAGTTCGACGCTCCTCGCGGCGGTCCTCACACGCCAGCCGGCACCACATAGCCCCCGACCTTCCCGGTCGGGGGCTACGCCATGCGGTACCGGCTCACGCGCCGAAGTCGCCCGCCCTGACCCCCGCCACGAACGCGGACCAGGCCGCGGCCTCGAACAACAACGCCGGGCCCTGCGGGTCCTTCGAGTCACGAACCGGAACGACGCCACTGACCGCCGCGCGACCAGGGGCCCACTCCACGCACGCGCCACCATTGCCGTTGCTGTAACTACTCTTCACCCATATCGAAGGGCCAGACGCTGCAGTGCTCATGGACAGATCTCCCTCATCGCTGCTTCGATCCGAGCCTGGGACGCCTCGGGGGACAGAGCGGCGGCTCTGGCTAGATCGTAGGACAGGGTGCAAGCGTCCACTAACGCCTTGCCCTCCAGCACTTGACCGGTATGCGGCCCTTCGACGTAAGCGAGTGGCGGGGCATCAGGAAACCGCAGAATGATGAGTTCGGCTGACAGCAGTGCGTGCGCCCCCGCACTGAGCGGGAGAATCTGCAGCACCAACTTGTTGGCGTTGATCAACTCCAGCACGTAGCCCAACTGGCGGGCCCACACGTCCGGCGTTCCGACCGGTCGAACTAGTACGGACTCGTCCAGAATCACCATGAGCTGTGGACGGTCCTCGGAGGCCAGGATCTCGGCGCGCGCCATCCGACCAGCGACCAGGCTCTCCACCTCTTCCGGGCTTCGGAACGGCGAGAACGCTCGCGTGATCGCCGTGGCGTACTCCTTCGTCTGCACGATGCCGGGGAAGAAGGACTGGCTGTACCAGTCGATACGCGTGGCCCGGGCTTCCAGCTCGACCACGGCCGCGAAGTAGTCCGCGACCTCCGGTGAGCCGTGCGAACTGGCGTTGACGGCCATTTCGAATGCGGCGAGTACGGCGCCGTCCGCGTCCAGGGCCCTGTCGAGCGCTTTCACCAACTTTCCCTCCGGCCGCCGGACCGCGTGTTCGATGTGACTGACGTACTGCTTCGAGACATGCACGGCATCAGCCACGTCAACCTGACTCTGGTTCCCGCGATATCGGCGTACTACAGCTCCGAAGTACGCCCACGGGTCCTTTGTCGCGTCTAACTCCTTGGGCGTGAACACAGGCACGTCCTCTCTGACTACAGGTGACTGTAGACACGGGGTCGCTTCCACATCGCTGAACGTCGCACCAACCTGTTGAGGGCAACGCAGAAAAGCGAACGTGGAGGTCTCGCGGTGTCTCAAGGGGAAGAGTCCGACGACGTGGACAGCAGTGTTGGCGACGGTCGCGGTGGCTTCGAGAAGCCGACCGTGACCGCTCCTTCGAAACTCGAACGCCATTCCGAGAACTGTGGACAGACACAGGACAATCCAATGAGCCATAGCCCTGCCCCCAACCCACCCGACGTCGAACTGAGCGCGCTGAGCGCCAGGCACGTACGCGATGCGCGAGAGGAACCGCGAGCCGGCGTACGCGAGGCGGGGCGCGCCAACGCCCATGTGGCTGCGCTGGGTTCGCGCGCCGGCAGACGGCACGCCCCGCACACGACGACCGCACGGGCCAAGGCGCTTCACGACACCGATCAGCACCGTAAGGCCATCGACTCGTCGCGTGTCCAGCGGCTTCGGGCACAACCCCTCGAACGAGGTGATGTCGCGTGCTGACGCGCCTCGTCTTCGAGGGTGCGCACCGCGTCATCGTGCGCGGCGTCGCCCTTCGTTTCTTCCTGCGTACCGACCGCAGTAGCGACACCCACAACGCCAACGACACCAGCAAGCCCGACAGCGCGTGGGCGCCCGTCACGGACGTCGACTTCCAACACGCCTACGAACTCGCCCTCTTCGACCCCGACGCCCTGCGCGAGGACGTGTTGTGCCCCAACGCGCGACGCGTCGAGCACACCACGGCCGAGGGCTGGCTCTGGTCGGACGGCTGTGGCTCAGTGGGGCTGTGCACCTTCGATGACCGGACGCCCGAGGAGTGCGCCGGCATGGCACAGCTCACGAGGAGGGTGACACCGTGACGCCCCGCCAGACCTGGGTCCACCTGCTCGTCTGGCTCCCGGCCGACCCCGCCGCGCCGATGGACGTCAGCCGGGCCTGGCCTCGCGTGCTGCAGGTGGTCAGGGACGGCGGAGTCGGGCCGCCCGGCGTGCTCCTGCGGGGTGGCGAGTCGCTTCGGCAGGCCGCGGCGCGGGTGAGCGGTGCCCTGGGGTTGCGCGCCCCGGTGGGGCGGCCCGCGCTGCTGGCCGTTGACCAGTGGCCGGCGGAGCCGGGGGCCGGCCACGGGGACCAGATGGTGGTGGTACTCGACGGCGGGGCGCTCGCGACGGCCGGCCTGCCGCCGTGCGGCGAGTGCGGCCGGCCGCACCTGGTGTGGACGCGGCGTGCGGAACTCGGAGAGCGCAGCGCCCTGGCGCACGCCCTGCGGGCGCGGGTGCTCGGCCACCAGCCGCTCACGTTGTGGCGGGGCGAACCCAGCGCCGAGAACTAAGCGACGCACCGCCCCCACCAAACGCCCACCCCACGGAAATCACCACCCGCACACGCCACCCGCTCCGCTATTCTCCGCATTCCGTGCCCGGCATGCGTTGCCGGTGCAGCGAGGAAGGGGCGGTGGCGTGGAGATTCGGCGGGCTGGGGAAATTCGTGAGGTGGTCGCGGCCGAGCACCTTTTCGACGGGCCGGCCCGGGTCGGCGCGGCGGAGCGTTTTCTGCATGAGTCGGGGCATCACCTGCTGATCGCCTATGTGGCGGAACGGCCCGTCGGAATGATCACCGGTGTAGAGACCACACACCCCGACAAGGGAACCGAGATGTTCCTGTATGAACTTTCGGTGGACCCCGCGTATCGGCGGCGCGGCGTCGGGGGCTCGCTGGTCCGGGCGCTGGCGGAGCTGGCGCGGGATCGGGGGTGTTACGGCATGTGGGTCGGTACGGAACGCGACAACACGGCGGCGCTCGCCACCTACCGCGGGGCGGGAGGCACGGACGAGGAGGACTTCGTGGCCCTGACGTGGTCGTTCCGGAACCACGACTGAACCACATCGCCCGAAACGCGAGCAATACAACGGGGGAATGGGAAATGTGACCTACGCGAAGTGTCACCCACTCGCGTCAGGCCACGTGTTACTACCCGTAACTGACCCCCCTAAATGGACCCCTATGGCACCCCTAGCGAGGTATTGGCCACCACGGGTCTGCAAACTCTATTCACGTGGCCGTCACGGAACAGTTTCACCATCCTCATAAACTCAGGGGACTTCGCCGGCAACCCCTACGATGTGGCCTGAATCCCCTCTCGGTGGCCACCACGGCGCGGTTCGGCTCTTAAGATCATCGTGCGGCTTACCCGTCGTTGTGGTGGCTGAACATCGGCCAACGACCGGGCCGACTCCCTCCATTTCGCTAGCGCACGAGGTGAAAGTTTTGCGGTCTGAGACTCGCGAAATGCGACTCCCGCTGTCCAACGGGCAAAACGAGATCTGGTTCAGCCAGCAGCTCGATCCGGAGAGCACCCAGTTCCGGATCGGCGAGTACATAGAAATACACGGCCCGGTGGACGCCGGGCTGATGGAAAAGGCGATGCGGCAGGCCGTCGCGGAGGCCGAGCCGCTCAACACGCGGTTCGGCGACGACGGCGGAATTCCCTGGCAGGTGTACGAGCCGATCACCGAATGGGACTTCCCCGTCCTCGACGTCAGCGCCGAGGACGACCCGGACGCGGCGGCCGAGGAGTGGATGCGGGCCGACCTCGCGCGCGTCCTCGACCTCACCCGCGACCCGCTGTTCCGGTACGCGCTGTTCAAGCTGGAGCCGGAACGGTACGCCTGGTACCAGGGGCTGCACCACATCGTCACGGACGCGGCGGGCGGCGCCCTCGTGGCCCGTAGGACCGCGGAGCTGTACACCGCGTTCGCCACCGGAACCGACGCCCCGCCCTCTCCCCTGGGACCGTTGCGGCTCCTGCTCGACAAAGACGCGCAATACCGGGCATCGGATGATTTCGCCAAGGACCGGGAATACTGGACCGAGCGCTTTCGCGACTATCCGGAACCGGCGCGACTCGCCGGCCGGCGGGCCACCGTCTTCGAATCCCGTATCCGCGAGACGGTGTTCCTCAGCGAGGAGGAGGCGGTACGGCTGCGCGCTTCGGCCCGGGCCGCCGGAACGCACTGGTCCGCACTGATGATCGCGGCGACCGCCGCCTACCTGCACCGGCTCACCGGCGAGCGCGACATCATCCTGAGCCTGCCGGTCGCGGCGCGTACCGACGCGGAAACGCGCACCGTCCCCGGCATGTTCGCCAACCTGCTGCCGCTGCGCATTCCGGTACACGGCGAAACGCGTATTCGCGACCTGCTCAAGCAGGTCTCGCGCGAGGTGCGGCAGGCGCTGCGGCACCAGCGTTACCGGAAGATCGACCTCGCCCGGGACCTCCAGTTGCCGGACGGCGGGCGCGGGTTCAACGGCCCGCACGTCAACATCATGTCCTTCGGCTACGACTTCACCTACGACGGGCACCGCGTCACCGCGCACAACCTCTCCAACGGGCTGGTCGAAGACCTGGCGATCATGGCGTACGACCGGTCGGACGGCACCGGCATCCGTATCGACCTCAACGCCAACACCGACCTGTACTCCGAGGCGGAGCTGGCCACGCACCGGCGCCGCTTCATCGACCTGGTGTCCGAGTTCGCCGACGCCGACCCGGAGGCGCAGCAGCGCACCGTGGGCGGCATCGAGTTGCTGAGCGCGGAGGAGCGGGAGCGCGTCCTCTTCGACTGGAGCGGGGGCACCAGGGCGAGCGACACCGGCGGCGAGGGCACGTCCGTGGCCACGGCGACCACCGACGCCGCCGAAGCCGCCGAAGCCGCCGAAGCCGCCGCCGACACCCTCCCCGCGCTGCTCGCCGCGCAGGCGACCCGTACCCCCGAGCGGCAGGCGCTCGTCGCCGGCGACGAGCGGCTCAGCTACGCCGAGTTGGACGCCGCGGCCAGCCGCCTGGCGCACCTGCTCGCCGCGCGCGGCGCCGGGCCCGAGCGGACCGTGGCCGTCGCGCTCCCCCGCTCCGCCGACCTCGTGGTGACGCTGCTCGCCGTGCTCAAGACGGGCGCCGCGTACCTGCCGCTCGACCTCGACCACCCGGCCGAGCGCCTCGGCTACCTGCTCACCGACGCGGCGCCCGCCCTGCTGGTCACCCGATCCGACGCCGCGCCCGAGGTCGACCCGGCCGCCGACGTACCGACGCTCACCCTCGATGACAGCGATGTCAGGCAGGTGCTCGCCACCCAGCCCGCCGACGCGCCCCTGCCGCACCCGCCGCTGCCCGCGCACCCGGCGTACGTGATCTACACCTCCGGCTCCACCGGCCGGCCCAAGGGCGTCCCCGTACCGCACGAGGCCATCGTGAATCGGCTGCGCTGGATGCAGGACGCGTACCAACTGGACGCCGAAGACCGGGTGTTGCAGAAGACCACGGCCGGGTTCGACGTGTCGGTGTGGGAGTTCTTCTGGCCGCTGCTGGCCGGCGCGACGCTGGTGCTGGCCCGCCCCGGCGGCCACAGGGACCCGGTCTACCTGGCCCGCGTCATCCAGGAGCAGTCCATCACCACGGCCCACTTCGTGCCGCCGATGCTGGACGTCTTCCTCGCCGAGCCGGACGCCGCCCGGTGCCGGAGCCTGCGCCGCGTCTTCTGCAGCGGCGAGGCGCTGTCCCGGGAGACCGCGGAGCGCTTCCACGCGGAGCTGCCGCAGGCGCGGCTGCACAACCTGTACGGGCCGACCGAGGCGGCCGTCGACGTGACGTACCACCCGGTCGAGCCGGGTGAGAGCGGCCCGGTGCCGATCGGGCGGCCGGTCGCCGGCACCCGGCTGTACGTCCTGGACGAGGGGCTGCGGCCGTGCCCGCCCGGCGCGCCGGGTGAGCTGTACCTGGCCGGGGTGCAACTGGCCCGCGGCTACCACCGCCGCCCCGCGCTGACGGCCGGCCGGTTCGTCGCCGACCCGTACGCCCATCTGTACGGCGTCCCGGGCGAGCGCATGTACCGCACCGGGGACCTGGCGCGCTGGCGCGCGGACGGCGCCGTCGAGTACCTCGGCCGCACCGACCACCAGGTGAAGCTGCGCGGCTTCCGCATCGAACTGGGCGAGATCGAGGCCGCGTTGCGCGCGCTGCCGCGGGTCGCCCAGGCGGTGGCCCTCGTCCGCACCGACACCCCCGGCGACCAACGCCTGGTCGCCTACGTGACGGCGGAGCCGTCGGATGTGGCGAATGCGGCGGGCGCGGACGGGAACGGGGCGTCGCCGCTGGACGTCCCGGCCCTGCGCGCGCGGCTCGGCCGTACGCTGCCCGACTACATGGTGCCGGCCGCGTTCGTCGTCCTGGACGCGCTGCCGCTGAACGTCAACGGCAAGGTGGACCGGGCGGCGCTGCCCGCCCCCGACGTCACCGCCAGCGCCGCCGGCCGGCCGCCGCGCACCCCGCACGAGGAGTTGCTGTGCGAGCTGTTCGGCGAGGTGCTGGGGCTGTCCCAGGTCACCATCGACGACGACTTCTTCCACCTCGGCGGGCACTCGCTGCTCGCCTCCCAGCTCGTGAGCCGGGTCCGTTCGGCGCACGGCGTGGAGCTGACCATCCGTGACCTGTTCGCCGCGCCGACGCCCGAGCGCCTGGCGCACCGTCTGGACGCGGCGCTCGCGGCGGCGACGGGGTCGGGGCCGGCCGCGCGCCACGGCCTGGAGCCGCTGCTCGCGCTGCGCGCCGACGGCACCCGGCCCCCGCTGTTCTGCGTCCACCCCGGCGGCGGGCTCGGCTGGCTCTACTCCGGGCTGCTGCCGCACCTGGGCGTGGACCAGCCGGTGTACGTGCTCCAGGCGCGCGCGCTGAGCGAGCCGGGCAGCCACCCGTCGGCGGTGGCCGAGATGGCCGCCGACTACCTGACGCAGATCCGCGCCGTGCAGCCGAGCGGCCCGTACCACCTGCTCGGCTGGTCCTTCGGCGGGCTGGTGGCGCACTCGATGGCCGTCCAGTTGCAGCGGGCGGGCGAGGAGACGGGGCTGCTGGCCGTGCTCGACGCGTACCCCGACTACCGGCACACCTTCGACGACCTGCCGCGGCTCAGCAAGCGGCAGTGGCTGGGCCTGCTCCTGGACGACGTCGGCGGGCGCGACCTGACCGCGCCGGGGCCGGAGGCGGCCGGGGCGCCGGCGGAGGAGGAGTTGGCGGCCGACCTCAGCCGCGAGACGGGTCTTCCCGCGCACCTCCTGGAGGGCCGGGAGAGCTTCCCGCTGCTCGACATCTTCCGCAACGACCTGGAGCTGATGCGCACGTTCACGCCGGAGGCGTACGCGGGCGACATGCTGCTGTTCACCGCCGACCTGGACATCCCCGGCTACCAGCGCGACCCTGCGCACACGCCGCGGGCGTGGGAGCCGTACGTGGGCGGGCTGCTTGACGTGCACCGGGTGCGGGCCCAGCACTACCACCTGATGCGGCCCGAGCACGTCGCGGTCATCGGCCCGGTGGTGGCCGCCGCGCTGCGCAGCCCGCGCACCGCCGCCTCCTCGGCGGCGGCCCGGCCCGCCCTGGCGCACTGACCACGCCAGCCCCCACCCCACGGAAGGACCACCCATGACGAACCCGTTCGACGACGAGGACGCCCGCTACCTCGTGCTCGTCAACGCCGAGGGCCAGCACTCGCTGTGGCCCGCCATCACCCCCGTACCGGCGGGCTGGACGGTGGCGCACCCCGAGGACAGCCGCGCCGCGTGCGTGGCCTACGTCGAGGAGCACTGGAGCGACCTGCGCCCGGCCAGCCTGCGCCGGCTGACGGAGCCGGCCGGCTGACGGCCGCCGTACGACGACGAGCGGGCCGGGTCGCGCGGAGCGACCCGGCTCGCTCCCTCGTGTGGCCCCCGTGACCGCGCGGGTCAGGCGGGCGTGATCCGGGGCGCCGGGGGGTCCTGGGTCGCCAGGGCCACCGCCGCGTCGAGGAGCGCGGAGGTCAGGGCGGGGAGTTCGGCGGGGGGCTCGGACAGCAGGAACAGCCAGGCGAAGGCGGGGCCGACGAGCAGGGCGTTGAGCACGGCCGGGTCGGGGCGGGTGGTGAGTTCACCGCGCGCGCTCGCGTGGTCGAGGATCTCGGTCAGGGTCCGGCGCTGGGCCCCCAGGTACCTCTCGGTGAACCGGTCGTGGAGCGCGGGGTCGGCGTGGATGTCGGCCAACAGGCCGGGGACCGTCCCCGGTGGCGGAGACGCCATGGCCTCCGCGACCTCGGCGAGCACGGCGGCCAGGTCGGCGCGGAGCGACCCGTGGTCGGGTGGCACGGCCAGGAACCGGTCCGGCAGCAGGACATCGAAGATCATCTCTTGCTTGGTGGCGTGGCGCCGGTAGATCGCCGCCTTGCCCACGCCGGCCCGCGCGGCCACCTCGGCCATCGTGAGGCGCGGGTATCCCACCTCGACCAGCAGCTCCCGTACGGCGGTGGCGATGGCGTCGTCGACGCGGCTGTCCCGGGGCCGGCCCCCCGGGTTACGTGCTTGCTTTCGAGCGGGCATGGGCGCATCATACGGAACCAGGAGTAACGAAACCGGTAGTTCCAAAACGGTCGGTCTCGTTACTCCGCCGCGACCGTGTCCCGGCACACCGTCCGCGCTGAGGAGCGTGGCCCGGGCAGGCGCCGTCGCGGCCATCGACGGGCGGCCGGCCGGCCGCACCACCGCCGGTTCCGGCCCCATCGGCAGAGCACACCCGCTCGGAAGGAACGACCGATGCGCATCCCGAAAGCCGCCCACACCGCACAGCCGTGGCGGGTCCACGAGTTCACCCGGGACTTCCGGATCGAGGACGTGTGGTCCTTCCGCGCGCCCGACGCCGGGCCCGACGACTTCCCCGTGATGCTCAAGGCGCTGAAGACGGCCTACGACACCCGGAGGGACCCCGCCCCGGTCCGGTTTCTGTTCGCGGTGCGCTGGAAGCTCGGCGCCCTGCTCGGCTGGGACACTCCCCAGGCGGGCCTGGGCGGGCGGGTCACCTCGCTGCGCGACCGGCTCCCGCCGGACCTCGCGCGGACCGTGCGCGACGCCGTCCCCTGCACCGACCCGTTCTCCGACGTCTACCAGCTCGACAACGAGGCGGCCCGCGAACTGGGCAACAAGACCGTCCACACCATCATGCACCTGGGCTGGGTGCCCACCGACGACGGCGGACACGAACTGCGCATGGCGGCGCTGGTCAAGGACAACGGACTGTTCGGCCGGCTCTACATGGCCGCGATCCTCCCGTTCCGGTACCTCGTCGTCTACCCGGCGCTGACCCGCCAGTGGGAACGCGCCTGGCTCGACCACGGCCGCCCGAACCGGCACGCCGGGAACGGCCCACGCACGACCGCCGGCCCCCACTGACCCACCCGGCACGGCCGCTGGCGGGCGGGCCGGGCGGCCATGACGTCGGCCGCGACGAGCACGCGCGGGGGGCCCGGGCACGGGGGCCGGGCACAGGGGGCTCGGGCACCGGGCCGGGCACGGGGTCGGGCGTGCTGGTGGTCGTGCTCGTACGCAGGGACGGCTGGGGGCTGGCCCGGTGGGCCGGGCCAGCCCTAGCGCCGCTCGTCGTGCGCGACGGCCGACTGGGGCCGGATCGGCAGCCGGCCCACCGGGCGGCCGGTGGCCGCGCGCACGGCGGAGGCGATCGCCGCCGGGGAGGTGACGACCGGCACCGCGCTGACCGCCTTGGCGCCGAACGGCGCCACCACGTCGCGCTCCTCGATCAGCTTCACGATCTTGATGTCGGGCACGTCGAGCGCGGTCGGCAGGGCGTAACCCGTCAGGTCGGGGTGGCGGACGATGCCGCGCGAGGTGCGCAGGTTCTCCCTGAGGGCGGCGCCGATGCCCTGCGTGACGCCGGCCTCGATGCGCGCCCTGAGCTGCCGCGGGTTCAGCGCGCGCCCCACGTCCTGGGCCACCGTCAGCTCGACCACGCGGACGGCGCCGAGTTCCACGTCCACGTCCACCACGGCCCGGATCGCGCAGAACGCGAGCCCCACGTACGCGTCGCCCTGCCCCGAGTCGTCCAGCGGCTCCGTCGGGTGCGGCCGGCACTGCGCCGTGGCCCACAGCTCCTTGCCCTCCAGCGCCTCGGCCACGGTCGTGCTGAGCACCCCGTCGTACGAGGTGATCTTGCCGTCGGCGATGGTCAGCAGCTCCGTCGACATGCCGAACTTGTGCGCCAGGGGCTGGAGGAGTTGCGTACGGACCATCTTCGCGGCCCGCTCCACCGCGCCGCCCGACACCCAGGTGTGACGGCCACGGGCGGCGGGCCCGGCCGGTGGCTGGTCGGTGTCGACGGGCGCGATGTGCACCTCCTCGACGCCCAGGGTCTCCTGCACGATCTGCCGGGCCAGCGTGCTGAAGCCCTGCCCGGTCTCCACGGCGGCGCAGACCACGGTGGCCACCGAGCCCTGCACCTTGACGGTGGCCGTGGACACCTCGTCGGTGCCCTCGGCGCCCAGCATGTGCACCATGCCGAGCCCGTAGCCGACGCCGCGCCGCACGGCCTGCGGGTCGCCCGCGCCGTCCGGGCCGCCGGGCAGCAGCCACTCGCTCTCGTCCGCGTCGGCGTCGTCCCCCGGCAGCGCGGGCAGCGGCTCGTCGCGGACCGCGGTCAGCAGGTCGGCCACGGGGGCCGGGCAGGTGACGGTCTGGCCGGTGGGCAGCAGGTCGCCGGTGGCCATGACGTTGCGCATGCGCAACTCGGCCGGGTCGAGGCCGAGCTTGGCCGCCAGCTTGTCCATCTGGCCCTCGTACGCCGCGCACACCTGCATCGCGCCCTCGCCACGCACGTGGCCCGAGGGCGGGTTGTTGGTGCGCACCGCCCAGCCCTCGATGAACGCGTGCGGCACCACGTACGGGCCGCAGGCGAAGGAGACGGCGGCGGCCAGCGCGTCGGCCGAGGTGTCGGCGTAGGCGCCGGCGTCCAGCAGGATCTGCGCCTCGACCTTGAGCAACGTGCCCTCGGCGTCGGCGTGGTGGCGGTAGCGCAGCAACGTGGGGTGGCGGTGCGCGTGCCCGAGGAAGGACTCCTCGCGGGTCGCGGCCAGCTTGACCGGGTGGCCGGTACGCAGCGCGAGCAGGCCGAGCGGCAGCAGCATGCCGGCGTCCTCCCGCTCGCCCATGGCGCCCGGCACGCCGGTCACGACGACCTTCACCAACTCGGGCGGCAGCCCGTAGCAGGCGGCGGCCAGGTCGCGGTCGGCGTGCGGGTCGGTGGAGGCGGTGTACAGCTCCACGCCGCCGTCCGGGCGCGGCACGGCGAGCCCGGCCTCGGCGCCGATCGGCGCCGGGTCCTGGCGCCCGATCCGGTACACGCCCTCGACGATGACGTCGCCGACCACGCTCGGGTCGCCGTAGCTGAGCGGGATGTGCCGGATGAGGTTGCCGTCGGGGTGCAGCGGCTCGGCGCTGAACGCCTGCTCCGGGTCGGTGACCGGGTCGAGGACCTCGTACTCGACGGCGATGGCCGCCGCCGCGAGACGGGCCGTGTCGGGGTGGTCGGCGGCCACGGCGGCGATCGGCTCACCGTGGTGGCGCACCAACTCGGCGGCGAACACGGGCCGGTCCAGGACCTTGCGCCCGTGCGCGGCGTCGCCCGGCACGTCCGCGTGCGTGACCACCGTCCGCACGCCCGGCATGGCAGCCGCCGCCGTGGTGTCGATGGAGACGATGCGCGCGTGCGGGTGCGGGGAGCGCAGCACCGCGGCCCACAGCAGCCCCTCGGCCCACAGGTCGGCGGCGTACGGGAAGACGCCCTGCGTCTTGGCGATGGAGTCGAGCGGCGGCACGGACACGCCGAGCCCGTGCGGTGCCGGCGGCCCCGGCACCGCACCGACCGCCGTCGCAGGCACGGTGGCGGCGCCGTGGCCGTCCGCGGTTCCCGTCATGCCGATTGCCTTCCGCTGCCGCCGTCGTCGTGAAGCGCCCCGTCGCCGTAGGCGCGGTCCTGACCGCCGTAGGCGATGTCCTGGCCGCCGTAGGGGAGATCCTGACCGCCGTAGGCGGGGTCCTGGCCGCCGTAGCTGACGCCCTGGCCGTCGGTGCCGTAGCCCGTGTAGTCGGGTGTGGTGTGGCCCGTGCCCTGGCCCAGCGGGTCGTGCCCGGCGTCGTACGCGACGGGCGCGCCCTGCGGCGCTCCGTGCCCGGGGTAGCCCGCCGGGAACGCGCCCGGGACCGCCGAGGGGTCGGCGGGGTGCGGGGCGTCGTGCGGCGGGAACTGGCCGTGGCCGTGGCCCGGGTTGGCGGCGGGGCCGCCGTCGCCGGCCGCGCTGTCGTGCGCGGCCTCGTCGGCGGCGGCAGCGGCGGCCTCACGGCCGGCCACCACCTCGCGTACCGCGTCGAGCACGCCACGGTAGCCGGAGCAGCGGCAGAGGTTGCCGCAGATCGCCTGCCGGGACTCCTGCTCGGTGGGCGCGTGGTTGCCCTCAAGCAGGTCGTGCACGGTCATCGCGAGGCCCGGCACGCAGAAACCGCACTGCACGGCGCCCGAGGCGGCCAGCGCCCGCTGCACGTCGCTGGGCTGTCCGTTGGTCGCCAGCCCCTCCACGGTGCGGACCTCGGACCCGGCGGTGGTCGCGGCCGGCACCAGGCAGGAGGCCACCAGGCGCCCGTCGACCTGCACCGAGCAGGCCCCGCACTCGCCCTGCGAGCAGCCGTCCTTGGCACCCGCGAGGCCGAGCCGCTCGCGCAGCACGTACAGCAGCGACTCGCCGATCCACGCGCCGGTCACGGGCCGGTCGGCGCCGTTGACCCGCAGTACGTACGAGGCCAACGGGTGCTCGGTGTGCGGGTCGGCGGGGGCGGCCTCGGTGGCGGCGGACCCGGAGGCCGGGGCGGCGGCCGACGCGTCGGCGTCGCCGGACACCTCGGACGTGGGCGCGCCCGCCGTCACCTCGGCGCCGTCGGCGCCGGTCGGGTCCGGTCGCGCCGGAGCTGGCACGGCGGCGGGGCCGTCGTCCTCGGGGCTCTCGGCGGCGTCCGGGTCGGTCGCGTCGGTGACGGAGCTGCCGGTGGGTCCTGCGTCGGGGCCGGCCGTGGGGTCGTCGCCCGCGCCCTCGGGGTGCGGCTGGTCGGCCGTGGCGTGGTCGGCCGTCGCGGCTCCGGGGTCCTCCCCCGCACCGGGTCCGACCGGGGCGTCGGCTCCGCTCGGGGCATCGGCGTGACCGGCGCTCGTGTGGGCGCCGGTGGCGTCGGCGCCGTCGTGGCCATCGACGTCACCGCCGGCAGCGGGCTGCGGCTCGGCCGCCACGGCCCGGCGTGGGCCGGGGATCGCGGCGAGGTGCGCGCCGGCGTCGGGTCCCGTGTCGGCGTGGGTCGGCTCGACGTCGGCGTGGGTCGGCTGGGCCACGCCACTGGCCGGGTCGTGCGCGGGCCGCGCACCGCTCAGGGCCGCGCTGGCCAGGTCCGAGCCGGCGCCGTCGGTGCGGGAGACGTCGGTACGGGGCGCGTCCGCGTGGGAGGCGTCGGTACGGGAAGCCTCGCCGTCCGCGACGGGGTGCGCCGAGCTGGGCGCGCCGGGGTCAGCCGAGCCGGGGTCGGCGGAACCCGCGTCGGTGGACCCGGCGTTGGCGGGTCCGGCGTTGGCGGGTCCGGCGTTGGCGGGTGCGGCGTCGGTGGCGACCGGGCCGAGGGCGATGGGCGTGCGCGCGGCGGTGGCCGCGCCGTCCTCAGTCGTCGCGCCGTCTTGTGCCGCCGCGCCGTCCTGTGCCGTCGCACTGTCCTGCGTCGCCACGCCGTCCGGTTGCGCGGGCGTGCCGTGCGGCGGGGTGCCGTGCGGGAGAACGCCGTCGATCGGCGTGCCCTGCGCGGGCGTCGCGTGGCCGGAGGCGTCCTGGATGGGTGTGCCGTGCGCCGGGGTGCCGGGTACGGGGGTGCCCTGCGCCGGGGTGCCGTGGGTCGCGGTCCCGTGCGCCGGTGTGCCGTGCGTCGGCATGCCCGGTACGGGCGCGCCCTGTACCGGTGGGGCGGGCGCGCGGGTGCCCTGCGCGGGCGTGCGCGGGGCGGTGGCCTCGGGGGCGGCGGCCGGTGCGCCCGTGACCGGGGCCTGGTCCGCCGGACCGGCGAACGGGGCGGCCTCGGCGCCCGGTTCACCGGCGGGGCTCGGCTGGCCGTCTCCCCGCGTCGCGCCGTCGGCGGTCGGTACGGCGTCGGCGGTCGGCACGCCGTCAGGTGCCGGTGCCGCGTCGGGCGTCGGCTGGTGTGGGCCCGCGACGGCCGGGTCGCCGGGGTCGCCGGCGTCGTCGGGGTGTGCGTCGGCGCCGGGGTGCGTGTCAACGCCGGACGCGCCGGGGTGCGCCGGCGCGGGGTGCTGCTCGCCCTGCGGCGGCTGCTCCCCGTGCGGTGGCTGGGCCGGGTCGTCGTGCCCGGGGTCGCCCTGGGCCGGCACGTGGGCGCCGGCAGCCGCAGCGGCACCGGAGGGGGCGACGGAGAAGCCGAACTGGCCGGACGCGTCCGGCAGTTGGCCGTCCGGTCCGGGCGTGGGCCAGGGCAGCCGGGCGGCCGGCACGTCCCCCAGCTCGCCGGCGGCGCCCTGCGGCGCGTGGGCGTCCGGGGAGGCGTCGGCGCGTACGCCGTCGCCGGGCGCGGTCGGGGCGTGCGGCGCTTCGTCCGCGCGCACCGGCGCGTCCTGCGCGGCGTCGAGCGTGGCGGCAGCGGGCGTATCGGCAGCGGGCCCGTCGGTGTGCTCGGCCTCGGGGCGCGCCGGGCCGCCGCCCACGCTCGCGGGCTGCTCGTCGCTGGTCGAGGCTCCGTCACCGGCTTGGGCCGCGTCGTCGGCCTGTGCCTCGGCGGGCGCCTGGTCCGCCGCGGCGTGGCCCGCCGCCGCCTCCCCGGGCGCCCAGTGCCGCGCCGCGGCCGGGGCGCCGGGGGGCTGGCCGGCGTCCGGACCGCGCTGGTCGTCGTCCGCTACCTCGCCGGCACCGCCGGTGACCTCCGCGCCGTCGGGGTGCGCGGGGTACTCCGGCTGCTCGGGCTGGTGCGCGGGGCGGGGGCGGTACGGGGCGACCAACCGGTCGGCGAGCGCGTACGCCTCCGGCGCCTGCCCGGGCATCGGTTCGCCGCGCTCCGCCGCGCCCGCCACCGGCCACTGGCCGGTGCTCGCGTCGCCGGCCGGCGGCGTCGGCCACTGCGGAACGCCCTGCGGGCGGTGCGGCTCGTGCGGTCCCGGCCCCTGCGCCGCCGGTCCCCGCTGCTCGCCGGGGCCCGGCCGCTCGCCGGGCTCCGGCCGCTCGCCCACCTGCTGTCCGGGCAGGCCGCCGTCGGCTTGGGCCGGGTTCGGCACGCCGTGCCCGGCGGTGTCCTCGGGCCGGCCGGGGCCCGGCCGGTCGGTAGCGTACGGGGCCTGCTCCGGACCGCCGTAGGGGTGGCCCGGCTCGGGCTCGTCGGCGTCGGGGCCGGCCTGCGCCGGGTAACCCGGCTCCGGGTAGGGCGCCTGGTCGGGGTCGGCACCGTGGCCGTAGTCGGCGGGGCCGGTCGCGTCGGCCGGGTAGCCGGGCGGGTAGGAGTCGTGGTCCTGCGGTCCGGCGCCCGGTGTCTGCGCGGCCGGCGCCGGCTCGCCCGGGTGCGGCCGGTTGGTCTGCGGGCCTCCCGGGTGCGGGGGCAGCCCGAACCGGTAGGCGCTCATGGTGTATTCGCCGGTTTCCTCGACGCTGTCGTCGCCGACGGTGGGCAGCGTCCACTGCCCGGTCCCGCCGAGCGCCGAGGGCACCGGCCACTGCGCGGTCGCGTGCGGGTCGTGCGGCTGGCCCTGCGCGTCCGCCCCGCCCGCGTCGTGCGCGCCGTGGTCGCCGTACGGATCGTGCGCGGGGTCCTGCTGGCCGGGGTGGCCCTGCTGGCCGTGGCCCGGGGCGTGTTCGTCCGGCTTGGCCGCGCCCCGCTGCCCGTAGCCGGCCTGGCGGTGCTCGCCGCGCGGGAACTCGCCCGCCTCGTCGGGGCCGTCGTCGGCGGCGAGCGGGATCGACCACTGTCCGGTCGCGGGCTGGCCGCCGCGCGTCGGGTCGGCGCCCTGGTCCGGGGCGTGCGGCAGCGACCAGTGGCCGGTGGCGGCCGGGTCGGCGCCGGGCCCGTCGGCGGGCCCGGCGTGCTGTGCGTACGGCTGGTCGTACGGCGTCGCGTACGGCTGCGCGTCCCGCTCGTCGACGTGCCCGCCGTCCTCGGGGCCCGCGGCCAGCCGCGGCGGCGTGGACTGCGGGTGCCAGTGGGCGCCGGGGGGCGGCGTGTAGCCGGTGCCGGGCGCGGCCAGCGGGTCCCAGCCCTGCGGCAGCGGCGCCGACGGGTCGGCCAGCTCGGGCGGCAGTTGCACGAAGGCGGTGCCCTCGGCGTCGTACTCCGGGCCGCTCGGCATCGGCTGCCAGCCGGCGAACGCCTGCGGCGCGCCGGCGGGCACCCCGTACCCCGCGTCGGGCGCGCCGTGCTCCGGCTCCTCGGCATGGCGCGGCTCGGCGTCGGGCCCTGCCGGGTGGCCGGGGCCGCGCGGGTGGTGTTCAGAGGTCATGCGAGCGCCCTCCCCAGTGCTCGGCGGGCCAGGATCGCCACCGTACGCCGCAGGTGGAGGGCGGCGGGCGGCAAGGGGGGTGGTTCGTGGGCGCCGTCCTCGGGCGCCGGCGGGTCCGGGATGCAGGCGGCGGCCACGTACTCGCCGAAGGCCGCGCGCACCTCGGGGGCCAGGCCACGGGCGCCGTCCCAGTCGATGAGCGAGGCCACCCACGCCTCGGCGTCCAGCGGGCGCAGCGGCATCGGGGCGACGGCGCCGACCGCGCAGCGCACGCCTCGGCGGGCCGGGTCGAGCACCACGGCCACCGACGCGATGGCGCGGCCGGGGCCGGTGCGGCCGGTGGCCTTGAGGAAGGTCTGCGGGGCGTGCAGCAGCGGAACGCGGACGAAGCCGACCAACTCGCCGGGCCGCAGCATCTCCACGCCCGCCAACAGGTGGCTGACCGGGATCTCGCGGCTGCCGTCGGGGCCGACGATGACGAGCGTGGCCTCAAGCGCGGCGAGCACGGGCAGCGCGTCGCCGGTGGGCCCGCTGGTGACGACGTTGCCGCCGAGGGTGCCGGCGTTGCGGATCTGCGGCGGTCCCGCGGCGCGCGCCGCGGCGGCCAGCGCCGGGATCAGCGCGGCGAAGTCGGGGCGCCCCATGCGGGCGTGCGTCAGTCCGGCGCCGAGCAGGGCGTGCCCGTCCTGGTACTGCCAGCCCCGGATCTCGCTGATCCGGCCGAGGCCGACCAGCGCGGCGGGCCGCAGCAGCCCGGAGTTGACGGCCGCCATCAGATCGGTACCACCCGCGACGGGCACGGCCGCGGGCATGGCGGTCAACGCCGCCACGGCCTCGTCGAGCGAGCCCGGCAGCGTCACCGTGTGCGCTGCGTGCGGTACGTGCGTGGTCAACCAGATGCCCCTTCCCCGGTCCCCGGTGTCCCGGCTGCCAGCCGTACGGTACGTGCTGACGGCCTGGACGTGGCAACTCTGGCACACATCGACGACCCGCCGCCGCGAGGGTCCACGAAGCGGGGTTCCATCCCAGAGATGCGGATAGTCCGATTTCACCGAAGTTCCGGACGATTTCCGCTTGCTGGTGGAATGCCAGTCTTCAGGGGCTTCGGGGGACACCGCGCGGCTCGCACCGCGTCACGGGTCCACCGTTACCGGACGGCGGAGCGACCCGCTCCGCGCACCGACGGACTCACACGATCGGGGCCGCCCCTCGCTCGGACGTCCGAGCGGGCATGAACAGGGCCCAGCGGTGTCAAGCGGGGGCGGAGCGAGGCCGGGCGGTGCCGGGCGGTGCCGGGCGGGGTGGGCGCGCGAGGCCGGGCGGGGACGCCGGCCCGGTGGGCGGCCGGCCCCCGCGTCGGCATCGTGCCCCGGCGGCGGGGTGCCCAAGTAGCCCGTATCACCCACACCACGCACACCGCCCATGCCGTCGATGCCGCTCATGTCACCCGTGTCATCGATGCGCCCGGGCGCGGCCATGCGCCGTCGGGGCCCGCCGGTGCGCCGCTGCCGCGCAGCCGTGCGCCGGCCGTGCGCACCCCGGGCGGCCGGGCGCGGCCGGCGGCGGGCAAGCGGTGGCCAGTGGTGGGCGGACGGTGGCCGACGGCCGGCGCGCGGCCGGCCAGCGCGGCGACGGTCAGGGCACGGGGCGCGGCCCCGCCCGAGTCCCGGGCGGGGCCGGCCCCTTCGCCGAGAACCGGGCCGTCAGTCCTTCACCGCCCCGCCGAGGCCCGACACGAGTCGCCGCTGGACCAGGACGAAGAAGACGAGCACCGGGATGGTCATGATCGTCGAGGCCGCCATGATGCCGCCCCAGTCGTTGCCCTCGTCCTTGAAGAACACCAGGAGCGCCATCGGGAGCGTGGAGTTCTCGGTCGCGCTGATGATGAAGGACTTGGCGAACAGGAAGTCGTTCCAGGTGGAGATGAAGGAGAACACGCTGGTGGCGATGAGCCCCGGGAGCACGAGCGGGAACAGGATCTGCCACAGGAAGCGGGTGCGGCTCGCCCCGTCCAGGTAGGCGGCCTCCTCCAGGGACTCGGGGACGGCCTTGACGAAGCCGCGCAGCATCCAGATGGCGAACGGCAGCGAGAACGCGATGTGCGGCAGGATCAGCGAGCCGAGCGTGTTGAGGCCGATGCCGGGCACGCTGTCGCCCAGGTCGCGCATGAGGAAGAACATCGGGATGGTCAGCGCCTCGACCGGCACCATCTGCGCCACCAGGAACATGATGAGCACCGTCGTGCGCATCTTGAACTTGAAGCGCGTGACGGCGGTGGCCGCGAGGAAGGCGATCAGGGCCGAGGCGACGACCACGGTGCCGGCGACCAGCAGGCTGTTGAGGAAGTAGCGGCCGAAGTCCTGCTGGTCGAAGACGCGTCGGAACGCGTCGAGGGAGGGGTTCAGGGTCCACGGCCGTGGATTGCTGGACTGCACCTCGCTGGCGGGCTTGAACGCGGAGAGCACCATCCAGTACAGCGGGAAGGCGACCACCACGGCGATGAGCACGGCCGCCGCCTCGGCCGCCAGCCGCCAGGGCCGGCGGACGCGCAGCCGCGCACCGCGCCGCGGCCGGTCGGCCGGCGCCTTGCTGACGGGTCGGTCGGCGAGCGCGGGGCGGGCGGAGCCGGCGTCCGCGGACGAGGGGTTCGCGGTCGAGGGGCTCACAGCTCTTCTCCTTGCCTGCGCAGCAGCCGCAGATAGATCAGCGTCACGGCGAGCAGGATCAGCAGCATGACGATGCCGATGGCCGAGCCGAGGCTGTATTGCGAGGAAGCGAACGCCTTCTGGTAGGCGTACACGTTCAGCACCAGGTTCTGGCCGGCGATGCCGCCACCGTTGGTCATCACGTAGATCTGCGTGAACACCTTGAAGTCCCAGATGATGGACTGGATGGTGACCACGACCAGGATGGGCCGCAGCATCGGCGCCATCACGCTGCGCCAGATGCGCCAGTTGGACGCGCCGTCCAGCGAGGCCGCTTCGAGCACCTCGCCGGGGATGGCCTTGATGCCCGCGTACACCGTCACCATGACCAGCGGGAACGAGCACCACACGACCTCGAAGAGGACCAGCGCGAAGGCGCTGTAGCGGTCGTAGGTCCAGGAGAAGTCCTCGAAGCCGGACAGGCCCACCCAGACGAGCATCTTGTTGACCGGGCCGAAGTCGGGGTCGAAGAGGAAGACCCAGACCGTCGAGCCGGTGATGGCCGGGGTCGCCCAGGCGCCGAGCGCGGCGAGCATCAGCGCCAGCCGGGGCACGGCGCGGATGCGGGTCAGCAGCACGGCCAGCCCGCAGCCGACCACGAGGGTGGAGAAGACGCAGACCGCGGCGAACACCAGGGTGGCGACCAGCACCTCCCAGAACTGCCGGTCGCTGAAGAGTTCGGTGTAGTTGGCGAAGCCCTGGAAGGTGGCCGGCTCGCCGCCGCTGACCTGGGCCTGGGTGTACTCCAGGAAGGAGATCAGGCCGAGTTGGTAGATCGGGTAGACGAGCAGCGCGGCCAGCACGATCAGGGCCGGTGCCAGGTAGAGCCACGGCGTCCAGCGCGAGGCGCCGAGCCCGCCGGGGCTGCCGGGCTTCGGTGCGCGGGGGGCCGCGCCGCCGCGCCGCCCGCCCTTCGCCACGGCGGACACCGGGGCGGGGGCGGCAGCGGCGGCGGCGGCCGGGACGAGCGGCGCGGGGGCGCCGGGCCCCGCGCCGGGGGCCGGAGAGGAGGAGTCGGGGGACATCACTGGCTCACTCAGCCCGCTTCGGTGAAGGCGGCGTCCATCTTCTTGCGCGCCTCGTCGGCCGCCGCGTCCACGTCCTTACGACCGCTGACGATCTGCTGGAACATCGTCGGCAGCACCAGACCCGCGTCGATGGCGGCCCAGCCCGGCGACGCGGGGACGAACTTCGCCACGTCCAGGGTCTTCACGAACGGCTCGGCGAACGGCTCGCGCGCCGCCGCCTCCTTGCGCACGTCGGTGTAGGTGGGCAGGAAGCCCATCGCGTCGAAGAGCGCGCCCTGCGTCTTCTTGCTGGTGAGCGACTGCATCAGGTCAAGGCCGAGGGTGCGGTGCGAACTGCTCTTGAGCAGGCCGATGTTGTTTCCGCCCGCGAACGCCGGAGCAATCTCGCCGGCCTTCTTCCCGGGCAGCGGAACCACCGCGTACTTGCCCTTGACCTTGCTGGCCTCGATGGCCGGGTGGTTGAAGTTGCCGGCGATGGCCATACCCGCCTTGCCGGAAGCGAACGCCTCGACGGTGTCGTTGCCGCCCATCTCGGCACACTTGTTGGCCGGGCAGTTCTGGTCGCCGAACAGCGCGGTGTACGCCTTGATGCCGGCCTGCGACTGCTCGCTGTCGATGGTCGAGCGGTAGGCGCCGTCCTTCTCGGTGGCCAACTCGCCGCCGTTCGCCCACAGGAACGGCATCGCGCCGTAGGTGTACGCGCCGCCCACCGCGAGCCCGTACAGATCCCCCCGCTCCGCCCGGATCTTCTCGGCGGTGTTGACCAACTCCTCCTGGGTGGTCGGCGGCTTGAGGCCGAGGTCCTTGAAGACGTCGGTGCGGTAGTAGAGCGCGCGCACGCCGACGAAGAGCGGGGAGCCGTACGTCTTGCCCTTGACGGTCACCGACTCCTTGGCCGTGGCGTCGGTGTCCTTGCTCTGCGGCCAGCTCGCGAACTCCTCGCTGATGTCCGCGAGGCCGCCGTCCTGCACGTAGCCGGCCGTGTCCGTGTTGCCGTACTCGATGAGGTCAGGGGCGCTCTTCGGGTCGTTGAACGCGGCCTTGATCTTCTCGGCCCGGGTGTTGATCGGGATGTAGGTGACGTCCACGTCGACGTCCTTGTGCTTGCCGCGGAAGTCCGCCACGGCCTGGTCGACGACCTTCTTCTTGGGGTCGTTGTCCACCTCCTGGAAGAGCCAGACGCGCAGCGTGCCGCTCTTGTCGTCCTTCTTCGCCTCGTTGTCCGAGGTGGACGGGGCGCAGGCGGTGGCGGTCAGGCCGGCCGCGACAAGTGCCGCCACCGGCGCGGCTATTCGAGCAAAGACGTTCATATACGGAAACCCCCACGGAGTGGCGTTGCACGATGCGCAACGCCCGTTTCGCTTTGCACAATACGGAGGAGGTTAAGGGCCGTTGTCTGGCCGTACAAGAGGTCCCGACCACTTCGTGACCGGCAAAAAGTGCGCACAAGGCGCGGCATGTCGACATGTGTTGGTCGCGCGGCCGGCCAGCCCAGGCGGCGACGCCCGACCACGACCCGGCCCGGCGAGGCCCGGCGGCTCCGGAACGGGGGCGACGATCAGCCCACGCGCGGGCCCGGACGGCTGAGAGCGGGCGAAGGAGCGAACCCTGCGAGCGGCCCGGCCACCTCCACCTGATCGAGGGACCGGCTACGGGTCAACGCGAGGCAGGGCGCGGCACGTTGGACGCGGCGATAGGGGGCGCGGCGGCGCGGGGAGCGGCGGCGCGAGGCACGGCCGTACGGGAACGGCGGCGTGGCGGGCGGCGGCGCGGGAAGCGGCGGCGGTACGACGCGTCGTGATGGCGGCGGCGCGGGGGCGGCCCTGGTGGTGGTGGGGTGTGGCGCGGCGCGAAGCGTACGGGAAGGCGTACGGGAGGGGGCGCGGGGCGGGGCTACTCCGGGAAGCGCTCGCCGGGGTAGGCCGGCTCGGGGAACGGCACGGCTTCGAGGCGGGCGCCGGCCGCGCCGAGCCGGGCCACCACCTGGTCCCAGTCGGGCCAGCAGGCGTGCATGCGGCGGAGCAGGCGGGGGCTGGCCACCAGGACGACGTCGCAGCCGGGGTCGTCCGCCCACTCCAGGAGCCTGTCCATGGACGCCTGGAGCACGGAGAACACGCTGCTGCCCACGGGCTGGTAGCCCCGCTCGGCGGCGAGTCGGCCGCACTGCTGGAGTTGTGCGTCCCAGTCCTTGTCGAACTGGCTGAAGGTCGGCGAACCCTCGTCGGACTCATCGACCTCCCGGGCCCCGAACACCAGATACGCCGCCCGTTCCACGCGCCCGCTCATGGCAGCGACCTTACTGCGCGGCCCGGCCCGACAACACCGCGCGCCCGGCCCGTATCCCGAGCGGATACGGACCGGGCGCGCGCGCAGCCTCCGGGCGCGGGCGGCGTGAGCCGGCAGCGGCTACTTCTTGCCGTCCTTACCGCCCTTGCCGTCCTTGCCCTTGTCGCCACCGGCGCCCATGCCCTCGAAGATCTCCTTGCACATGGGACACACCGGGTACTTCTTCGGGTCACGGCCGGGGACCCAGACCTTGCCGCAGAGTGCGACGACGGGCGATCCGGAGAGCGCGCTCTCCATGATCTTGTCCTTCTGTACGTAATGGGCGAAGCGCTCGTGGTCGCCGTCGCCGTTCGACACCTGCGGCGTCGGCTCGACGAGGGTGCCGGTACCTGCCCCGCGCTCGGGCTCGGGCTGAAGAGGAGTGCTCATACAGCCCAAGGGTACTCACGCCTGGGGTGTGCCCGACGCCCCACCGTCCACAACACGCGCCGTGCCCGCGCCCCCGCCCGCGCCGCCGGCCCCGCACGCCACCCCGTCGCCGTCCGCTCGCGCGGCGTCGCCAACCGCCCCCGGCGCGCCGGCGCCTGCCGTGCCCGCGCCCGCCGCGCCGGTGCCGCGCGCGCGGGTCGCCCCGGCGCTCGCCGCGCGCCCCGCGCCCAGGTGCAGCAGCAGGCTGAGGCCGAGGATCGCGGCGGCGGCCCAGGGCAGCGCGTCGCCGGGCAGGCCCGCCGCGAGGGCCAGGCCGCCGAGCGCGGAGCCGACGGCGCTGCCGAGGTAGAGGGCGGAGTTGTTGAGCGCGAGCGCCACCGTGCCGCGCCGCGCGCTGACCGCGAGCAGTTGGTGCTGCTGCGGCACCTGGAGCGCCCAGCCGCCCGCGCCCCACACGACCAGGGCCGCGCCGAGCAGCAGCGGTACGCCGGCGACCGGGGCGAGCACCAGGTGCGCCACGCCCACGGCGGTGAGCAGGGCCGCGACCAGCGCCCGCACCCGCCCCGTGCGGTCCACCAGCGGCCCGATCAGCAGGCTGCCCAGCACGCCGCCGGCGCCCCAGGCCCACAGGTAGGGGGCGACGCCGTCGATGTCGCCGGCCGCTTCGAGCACCGGGGCCAGGTAGGTGTACAGGCCCAGGCTGGCGACGGCGCCCAGGAAGGAGACGCCGACGACGGGGGCGACGGCCGGGTCGGCGATGGCCCCGAGCCGTGCCCTGGCCGGCACCGGCGGCTCGGCCGGAACCTGCGGCAGCAGCGCCGCGAGCCCGCCGATGGCGACCGCGCCCAGGGCCGTGACCAGGCCCATCGTGGCCCGCCACGACGCGTGCTCGGCGAGCAGCACGCCCAGCGGCACGCCCAGCACGGTGCCGGTGCTCATGCCACCCATCACCAGGGCCAGCGCCTTGCCGCGCCGCTCGGTGGGCACCAGCGCGGAGGCCGCGGCGGTGGACAGCGCCGCGTACACCCCGGCCCCGGCGCCCGCCACGACGCGCGAGGCGAGCAGCAGCGCGAGCGAGGGCGCCACGGCGGTGAGCCCGTTGCCCAGCGTGAAGACGGCGAGGGCGACCAGGATCACCGACTTCGGCCTGGCGCCCGTCAGCAGCCCGGCCACCAGCGGCGCGGACAGCGCGTAGGCGAGGGTGAAGGCCGTGACCATCTGGCCGGCCAGCGACACGGTGGTGTCGAGGTCGTCGGCGACCACGGGCAACAGCCCGGCCATCACGTACGCGTCCAGGCCGAGGGTGAACGCCCCCAGCGCGAGCAGCGAAACCTTGCGCACAGTGCGCTCCTTGAGGTTGACGGTCGTGGGTGACCGGCGGCCTGCCCCGCCCGGCAGGCCCAGCCGGAACGGGGCGGCGGGCCGGAAGCGTAGGCACTCTCCGGATCGCCGCGGAAATGCCCGAGCGCGGGCACTTATGCTCGGGAGGCATGAGTGGTGACGAGCGGTACGAGGAGAGCGGCGACGACGCGCGGGAGCCGGTGGCCGCGGGGCTGCTCGGGCTACCCGACGTGGAGTTGCGGCACCTGCGCGGCTTCGTGGCCGTGGCCGACGAGCGCAACTTCACGCACGCCGCGCACCGGCTGGGCATCGGACAGCCCGCGCTCACCCGCACCGTGCGCGCCCTTGAGGAGGCCGTGGGCGCCCGCCTCCTGGACCGCAGCACGCGCCACGTGGCGCTCACCGACGCCGGCCAGCGGCTTCACGCCGAACTCGCCGTGCTGCTCCCCCGGCTCGGCGAGGCGCTGCGCGCGCCCTGCCGGCACGCCAGGCTGCGGCTCGGCTTCACCTCGCTGCTGCCGCTGGCCTGCGCCGGGCTGAGCGCGGCCTTCGAGCCCGCCACCGGCGCCCGGGTGCGCCTGGTGCGCCGGGACACCCCGCTGGCCGGCCTGGACACCGGCGACTGTGACGTGGCGGTGGTACGCGGCGAGGTGCCACGGGACCGGCAGGACGGTCACCACGCGGTCCGCAGCAAGGTGGTCGCCCACGAGGCGCGGGTCGCGGTCGTCGCGCGCAGTGCCGCGGGGGCAGCGGCGCCGGTGGCCCGCCGTCGCGTCCTGGACTGGACCGAACTGGCCGACCTGCCGCTCGTGGTCAACACCGTCACCGGCACCACCCGCCCCGAGCTGTGGCCCGCGGGCCGGCGCCCCACCCTGGCGTGCACCAGCGGCAACTTCGACGAATGGCTGGAGGCGGTGGCGGCCGGCCACGGCGTCGGCGTCGCCCCGGAGTCGGTCGCCCAGCGCCACACGCACCCCGGCATCCGCTTCGTACGCCTGAAGAACGCGCCCCCGGTCGCCGTCCACCTGGCCATCCCGGCCCGCGGCGCCCATCCGCTGGCGGCCCAGTACTACGCCATGACCAGCGCGAACTGGCCCCCGAGCGCCTGAGCCGGGGACGGCTGAACCCAGGGCGGCGCCTTCGCCACGGGCCGGCCCGGCGTCAGCGCCAGGTGTTGTTGCTGGTGTGGTCGCCGGCGAGCCAGCGGGCGAGATCGGCGTGTGCCGTCGTACGCCGCTCGGCGTCGATCCGTGCCACGTCGGGGTGGTCGACGACGAACTCCAGCATGAGCCCGTTGGGGTCCGTGACGTACAGCGAGAGGCAGTAGCCGTGGTCTACGACGAAGGTGTCGGGCTCCGCGTAGCCGGCCTCGGCGACGCGCTCGCGCAGCGCGTGCTGGGTCTCCCGCTCGACCTTGAAGGCGATGTGCCGGAAGGGCGTGAAGTGGACGTCGGTCCGAAACTCCCGCTGGTCCTCGGGGTCGGCGAACTGGAAGAAGGCCAGGGCTCCGCCGTCGGCGAGGCCGTAGAAGGTGTGGGAGTAGGCGCGCTCGGCGCCGAACAACACGTCCCGCTCGCTCCAGGTGGCCACCAGCGGCAGACCGATCACGTCCTCGTAGAAGCGCCGGGTGGCTTCCTGGTCGTCGGTTATCCACGCGTGGTGGTGCAGGCGCAGCGGAAGGGTCTGGCTCACGTCGGATCAGCTCCTTGGTGGGGTCTCCGTTGACACGGGGGCGGGCCTGGCCGTCCGACGACCGCCAGCCCACTCCCAGCATGACCCAAGCTGGTTTAACGTTGAACTACTTTTCGCCACGACTCGTCCACCCCGACCAACACCACCCTCCGGGGCTTCGACCTGCGGGAACGGGAACCACACGGCGACCGCCAACCGGGACGACTCCCTGGCCCACCAGGCCCGCCACACCGCCGACAAGCACCCCCACCTGCCCGGGCCCGGCCCGCCAAGCAGCGAGCAGCCCAGGCGCGCCGATGTCCACATCCAGCGGGCCGACCACCCACGAACGACCTCGACCGGCATCCCGACCACCGGCTCACCGCCCCGCGCCGACGGCCGAGCCGGGCGCCGCGTCGCCGCCGCCAGTTGAGCGAGGCGTCGTCAGTTGAGCGAGGCGTCGTCCGGGTACGTGGCCACCATCGCCAACTCGCTGCGCTGCCGCCGCAGCACGGAGCGCCACAACTGCTCCGGATCGGGCGACGACACGTCGCCGGGCTCCGACTCCACGACGTACCACGCGCCCTCGACCAGTTCCTCTTCCAACTGGCCCGGCCCCCACCCGGCGTACCCCGCGAAGATCCGCAACGAGCCGACCGCCGAGGCGAGCAGCTCCGGCGGGGCCTCCAGGTCGACCAGGCCGATCGCGCCGTGCACCCGACGCCAGCCGATGGGGTCGCCCCGGCGCACGCGCGCCCGGGAGCGGGTGGCCGCGCCCTCGCCGGTCGACGACTGGCCCGAGTTCGGCACCCGGTCGCCCTCGATCGACTCGCCCGGCACGACGGCGACGCCGAGCGCCGAGTCCAGCGACACCGGGCCGCCCTGGAAGACCACGCCCGGCTCGCCCGCCAGCGCGGCCCACGATTCGAGGATGTCGCCGACGCCGACCGGGGTCGGCCGGTTGAGCACGACGCCGAGCGAGCCCTCCTCGTCATGATCGAGCAGGAGCACGACGGCACGGTCGAAGTTCGGGTCGGCAAGCGCCGGTGTGGCGACGAGCAACCGTCCTGTGAGCGAGGACACCTCGGTCATGCGCACATGATCCCGCATTTCCGGCTCACACGGGGGGCGGAAACCACGTCCCGACCCAGGAGCAGGTGGGGCGTACGACAGCAGCGACGGCGCACATCACAATGAGTCATCGATCGAACACCCTTCGCGCACACGGGGGCCGGGGCCGGTGGCCGAGAGCCGATCGAGCTTACGGAACGGCTCCCGTTGGCCATTACCCTTTCCTTTTGCCCCCCTTGCTCATCAAGGCCCATCCCAGGAACGCGAGACTTATGACCGGCACCGACGATGTACTCCTTGTCCACGGCGGCACCCCGCTGGAGGGCGAGATCCGGGCCCGGGGCGCGAAGAACCTCGTGCCCAAGGCCATGGTCGCCGCACTGCTCGGCAGCGGGCCCAGCCGGCTGCGCAACGTGCCCGACATCCGTGACGTACGCGTCGTGCGCGGGCTGCTGCAGCTCCACGGGGTGACGGTGCGCCCCGGGGAGGAGGCGGGCGAGCTGGTGTTGGACCCGTCACACGTGGAGAGCGCCAACGTCGCGGACATCGACGCACACGCCGGTTCGTCGCGCATCCCGATCCTTTTCTGCGGCCCGCTGCTGCACCGCCTCGGCCACGCCTTCATCCCCGGGCTCGGCGGCTGCGACATCGGCGGCCGGCCGATCGACTTCCACTTCGAGGTGTTGCGGCAGTTCGGTGCGACGATCGAGAAGCGGGCCGACGGCCAGTACCTGGAGGCCCCGCAGCGGCTGCGCGGCTGCAAGATCCGGCTGCCGTACCCGTCGGTCGGCTCCACCGAACAGGTACTGCTGACGGCGGTGCTGGCGGAGGGCGTCACCGAGCTGTCCAACGCGGCGGTCGAGCCGGAGATCGAGGACCTCATCTGCGTACTGCAGAAGATGGGCGCGATCATCTCCATGGACACCGACCGCACCATCCGGATCACCGGCGTGGACCGGCTCGGCGGCTACAACCACCGCGCCCTGCCGGACCGCCTGGAGGCCGCGTCCTGGGCCAGCGCCGCGCTCGCCACCGAGGGCAACATCTACGTCCGGGGCGCCCAGCAGCGCTCCATGATGACCTTCCTCAACACCTACCGGAAGGTCGGCGGCGCCTTCGAGATCGACGACGAGGGCATCCGCTTCTGGCATCCCGGCGGCCCGCTGAACGCCATCGCCCTGGAGACCGACGTCCACCCCGGCTTCCAGACCGACTGGCAGCAGCCGCTGGTCGTCGCGCTGACCCAGGCGTCGGGCCTGTCGATCGTGCACGAGACGGTGTACGAGTCCCGGCTCGGCTTCACCTCGGCGCTGAACCAGATGGGCGCCCACATCCAGCTCTACCGCGAGTGCCTCGGCGGCTCCGCCTGCCGCTTCGGCCAGCGCAACTTCCTGCACTCCGCGGTCGTCTCCGGGCCGACCAAGCTGCAGGGCGCCGACCTGGTCATCCCCGACCTGCGCGGCGGCTTCTCGTACCTGATCGCCGCGCTGGCGGCGCAGGGCACCTCCCGGGTGCACGGCATCGACCTGATCAACCGGGGCTACGAGAACTTCATGAGCAAGCTCGGCGACCTGGGCGCGAAGGTGGAGCTGCCGGGCGCCGGCGTCCGCTGACACCCACCGGTCGCCCCCCGCGCACCACACGCCGCCGCCCCGCCCCAGGCCGTACGCCCGGAGCGGGGCGGTGCGCTGTCGCGCGCCCGTTTCAGGCGTACGGGCGGCGAGGACCGCCGACCGGGCCGCGAACTCGCCGTCCCGGGCGCCGGCCGTGGTTCACGGGCCGCCCACGTCTGGCGGAGCGGGCGGGTCCGCTAAGAATGATCATGGCCGTAAATAGCCGCTCGTTCGCGCGCACGGCGAATGTTTTCAGCCAGCCTCCATACGCGTCCCGAACCACCCGCCCAGCCCTGCGCGAACCGCCCGCCGGGCCCCGCTCCCCCGCCCCGGAGTAAGCCGAAAGAGCGCCCCGCGACGGGCACGGACGGCGACCCCCGCGCCACGACTCCATGGCGCCCGGCGCCCCGCGCCGCCCGGGCCGGGTCGACCGGGGCGCCGCCACTGGCCCAGTCGCCCACCCCGCCGCGGCGGCTTTCCATGGGCCGACGGAACGGCCCCGTCCGCCGCCCCGGGCCCGCCCACCGGTCTTCCGGGCCAGCGGACGCCCGGGAGCCCCCGCACGCCGCCGTACAGGGCCTTTTCGTACGCCCCTGGTACGCCCACAGGACGCTGGAAGCACGCCTTCCGGCGTCCAGCGGGCCGCTGGGCACCGCGAGCGGGTCCGGTGGGCGGCGGTTCAGAGCGGGCCGGCTGGTGCGGCGGGCGGGCGAAGTGGCCCACGCCACACGGGGGTGGACACACGGCAGGGGCGGCCACCCGCTGTGGGTGGCCGCCCCTGCCGTGTGTGTCGGGACTCAGCCCTTGGCGGCTTCCTTGAGCTTGGAGCCCGCGGAGACCTTCACGCTGTAACCGGCCGGGATCTGGATGGGGTCGCCGGTCTGCGGGTTGCGCGCGGTACGAGCGGCACGGTGGGTGCGCTCGAAGGTCAGGAAGCCGGGGATGGTGACCTTCTCGTCGCCCTTAGCAACGACCTCACCGACGGTCTCGGCGAGCGCGGCCAGCACGGCGTCCGCGTCCTTACGAGTCACCTCGGCGCGGTCGGCCAGCGCGGCCACCAGCTCACTGCGGTTCATGTTGTACTCCCGTGTTCTTCTTGCCAATGAGGCGTGAGATCGAAGCCGATGCTGCCAGGGCCCTCGGACAGTCCCCGGACCCGGGTCCGATCTTTCGATCTTTCCGCGCCCCTTGGGGGTCCCCCCTGGACTTCAGTCCTCGGGGGAGCATCCTGCCCGCACCTATGGCGCGAAAGCCAATCCGGCACCCTGGGGAGTCACACGAAAAGCGCCACTGCCTCATTGTGATGACGCTCCGTCCGCTCCTGGCAGCACACCGCAGGGTTCGCTTCGCGTCTTGCTCAGGGGCTGCGGCCGTTGTGCTGCCCGCCACCCTACGGCCGCTTGGGCGACCCCTCGCACCGCGACGCGCCGTGCCTAGACCGCCGTGGTGCCGGTCACAGCCTTGGCGGCGTCCCGTACGGCACCGGCGACCGCGCCCGCGACCTTGTCGTTGAAGACCGACGGGATGATGTAGTTCGCGTTCAGCTCGTCGTCGAGCACCACGTCGGCCAGCGCCCGGGCGGCGGCCAGCATCATCTTCGTGTTCACCGTGCGTGACTGCGCGTCGAGCAGACCGCGGAAGACGCCGGGGAAAACGAGCACGTTGTTGATCTGGTTCGGGAAGTCGGAGCGGCCCGTGGCGACCACCGACGCGGTCTGCCTGGCCACCGCCGGGTCCACCTCGGGGTCGGGATTGGCCAGCGCGAAGACGATCGCGCCCTCGGCCATCGCGGCCACGTCCTCGCCGCCGAGCACGTTGGGCGCGCTGACGCCGATGAAGACGTCCGCGCCGACGACGGCCTGCTTGAGGGTGCCGGTGACGTTCTCCGGGTTGGTGTTGTCCGCGATCCAGCGCAGCGGCGAGTCCGGGTCGGCGTCCACGAGGTCGTGCCGTCCGGAGTGCACCACGCCGTGGATGTCGGCGACGACCGCGTGCCGCACGCCGGCCGCGATGAGCAGCTTCAGGATGGCCGTACCGGCCGCGCCCGCGCCGGACATGACGACCCGTACGTCCTCGGTCTTCTTGCCCACCACGCGCAGCGCGTTGGTCAGCGCCGCGAGCACCACGATGGCCGTGCCGTGCTGGTCGTCGTGGAAGACCGGGATGTCGAGCGCCTCGCGCAGCCGGGCCTCGATCTCGAAGCAGCGGGGCGCCGAGATGTCCTCCAGGTTGATGCCGGCGAAGCCCGGCGCGACGGCCTTGACGATCTCCACGATGGCGTCGGTGTCCTGGGTGTCCAGGCACAGCGGCCACGCGTCGATGCCGGCGAACCGCTTGAACAGCGCGGCCTTGCCCTCCATCACCGGCAGCGCGGCCTTGGGGCCGATGTTGCCGAGGCCGAGCACGGCGGAGCCGTCGGTGACCACGGCGACGCTGTTGCGCTTGATGGTGAGCCGGCGCGCGTCCTCGGGGTTCTCGGCGATGGCCTGACAGACCCGGGCGACGCCGGGCGTGTAGATCATGGAGAGGTCGTCACGGTTGCGGATCGGGTGCTTGGACGACATCTCGATCTTGCCGCCGAGGTGCATGAGGAACGTACGGTCCGAGACCTTGCCCAGGGCCACGCCCTCGATGCCGCGCAGCTTCTCGACGATCTCGTCGGCGTGCGCGGTGGAGGTCGCGGCGATGGTGACGTCGATCCGCAGCTTCTCGTGTCCCGACGCGGTGACGTCGAGGCCGGTGACCGATCCGCCGGAGGACTCCACGGCGGTGGTGAGCTGGCTGACCGCGGTCCCGCTCGCGGGGACCTCCAGCCGGACCGTCATCGAGTACGAGACGCTAGGCGCCGTTGCCATGGCCGACTTCCTCTGCTTTCCCTTGTTCCCTTGGAACGCGGCCACGCTGGGCGGGCCGCGTCTGTCGATGCTCCCACTTACCAGTCGGTACCCGGTAACCACCCCGCATCCAGCAGATGGCGGAAACGGTTTTCCACGATACGAGACCACACGAGCCGCCCGGAAGCCCTTTCCGGCCCCGTACGACGGCATCCCCGAGCGGGATTGGCTTCTGCGCTGAGTTTGTTAGCCTTGAGGTGACGCCGGCTCGATCCAAGCCCCCGGGCCCAACCATCGTCGCTACGAGCGACCACTTGCCGCGAGGCGAGCATGGCGGGTCGGCGTCACCTAAGCGTTCACGTCGGGCGCCTCAACCCAGGTGAGGCGCCCGACGCGCGTTCCGGCCCCGGGCGAACGCCGCCCGGGGCCGGCGCGCGTCAGTCCCGCAGTAGGTCCGGCACGCCCGCGGCGTCGGGGTCGTCCCGCTCGCCGGAGAGCACGGTCAACTGCTGGGTGGCCCGCGTCAGCGCCACGTACAACACGCGCAGCCCGGCCGGGGACTCGTCGGCGATCTCCGCCGGCGAGACCACCACCGTGGCGTCGTACTCAAGACCCTTGGCCTCCAGGCTGCCGAGCACCACGACCCGGCCGCGCGGCTCGCCCGCGCCGCCGACGCCCACGCCAGCACCAGCGCCGGCGCCCACGCCAGCGCCCGCGCCCGCGCCCGCCTCAGCGTCGTTCCCGGTCAGTTCCGCCAGCCAGGAGCGGGCCCGCGCGCGCCGCTCCATCGCGACGACCACGCCGACCGTGCCGTCCACCTCGGCCAGCAGCCGCCGCACCTCCGCGCGCAGCACGGCGCCCGGGTCGTCGCCGAGCACCACGAAGCGCGGGGTGAGGCCGGTGGAGCGGACGGCGGTCGGGGGCACGGTGCCGGGCATCGCGAGCGCGAGCACCCTGGCCGCCAACTCGGCGACCTCGGCCGGGTTGCGGTAGTTCACGGTGAGCTGGAAGCGGCGCCGCGGGCGAGTGCCCAGCGCCTCGTCGCGGGCGGCAGCCGCCTCGTCCGGGTCGGACCAGGAACTCTGCGCCGGGTCGCCGACCACCGTCCAGGTGGCCTGCCGGCCCCGCCGCCCCACCATGCGCCACTGCATGGGCGTCAGGTCCTGCGCCTCGTCCACGATGACGTGCGCGTAGTCCGTGCGCCCCTCGTCCCGCAGCCGCTCAAGCCGCTCCGCCTGGCTGGGCCGGCTGGCGAACCGGTCGGCGTAGGTGGACAGCTCCTCCAGGCCGGTGAGCTGGTCCAGCGGGTCCGCCTCGCGCCTGCGGGGCCGGGCCGGGGTGCCGAGCAGCGTGTGCAACTCGTCGAGGAGGGCCACGTCGTGCACCGACAGCGGGCCGCTGCCGTCGGGGGCCAGGCGCCGCAGCGAACGGGCGACCAGCCGCACCTCGCGCTGGGTCAGTACCCGGCCCCGGCCGCCGCCGCCCGCCCCCGACCAGCGGGCCAGCCGCTTCTCGTCGGCCATCGCGGCCAGCACCCGGCGCGGTGTCAACTCGGGCCACCACGCGGCGAGGAAGTCGGTGAACTCCGCCTCCGTCGCGATGTCCTCGTCGAACGCCTCGCGCGCCTCGGCCGCCAACTCCGGGTCCTGGTAGCGGCGCGGCCCGCCCGAGGCCGACCACAGGGCGTCGAGCAGCAGCCGTCTCGCGCGCGGGCGCATCAGGTTCACCGGCGCGGTGCCGCTGAGCACCGCCTGCCGGATCTGCCGCAGCTTCTGCGCGTCCAGCTCGATCCGGGCGCCGAACGCCACCACCCGCAGATGGTCGGGCGGCCCGCCCGCGCGCTGCCCTTCGGCGCCGAGCCCGTCGAAACTGAGCTGCCCGTCACCGTCACCATCACCATCGGCGCTGGTCAGCGGCGCGGGGCCGGGCAGCGTGAGCGCGCCCCTGGCCGCCTTGCGCAGCACCTTCGCCATCCGGATGGAGCCCTTGACCCGGGCCACGGCCGGCTCGTCGTACGCCGGCGCACCACTGCCGCCACCGGCGCCGCCCCGCTCGGACGGCTCGGCCGCCTCGGACAGGGAGCCGAGCGCCCGGATGGCGACCTGCCCCTCCTCGCCGAGCGAGGGCAGCACGCCCTCGGTGTACGCGACGAGCAGCGGGGTCGGGCTGACGATGAGGATGCCGCCCGCGTACCGGCGCCGGTCCTGGTACAGCAGGTAGGCGGCGCGGTGCAGGGCCACGGCGGTCTTGCCGGTGCCGGGCCCGCCCTCGACCTCGGTGACGGAGTTGGCCGGTGCGCGGATCACCAGGTCCTGTTCGGCCTGGATGGAGGAGACGATGTCGCGCATGGTGTGCCCGCGGGCCCGGCCGAGCGCGGCCATCAGGGCGCCGTCGCCGATGATCGACAGCGGCTCCCCGTCGAGCGAGGCGGTCAGCTCGGGACGCAGCAGGTCGTCCTCGACGCTGAGCACCTTGCGCCCCTTGCTGCGGATGACGCGCCGGCGCACCACCCGGCCCGGGGCGACCGGCGTCGCCCGGTAGAACGGCGCGGCGGCCGGCGCGCGCCAGTCGATGACCAGCGGCGTGTACTCGGCGTCGAGCACGCCGAGCCGCCCGATGTGCAGCGTCTCGGCGATGTCGGCGTGCGGGTCGCCGGCGTCGTCGGTGCGTACGGCGTCGTCCGCGGGCTCGACGGAGGTGTACGCGCCGTCCGGGCCGCGCTTGCCGTCCTTGCCGAGCAGCAGGTCGATGCGGCCGAAGAGGAAGTCCTCGAACTCGTTGTTCAACCGGTTCAGGTGAACCCCGGCGCGGAAGACCTGCGCGTCGCGCTCGGCGAGCGCGCCGGGCGTGCCCACCTGACCCCCCTTGGCCGCGTCGTCCATCAGGTACTCGGCCTCGTGGATCTTCTCCTCAAGACGCCGGTAGACCCGGTTGAGATGTCGCTGCTCGACCCGGATCTCCCGGTCACGGGCACCCTCGGTCCCGGGCTCGGCGTGCCGGGACGTGACGGATGCTGCGTGCGTGGCGTTGTGCGCGGCCACCCAGGCCCCCTTCTGTGTGCGTAGGGCAGCCGTCAACCGTACGCGAACCGGGGCAGTCCGCGCACGCCTCGGTGCCCGCCCAGTGGAGCGGCCGACCGGCCCGCCGCCCCCGCCACGCCACCCGGACCGGGTCGGCACCGCGCCGCGAGCCGTGCGAGCCGGAGCCCGGGGCCGCGCGCTCGGGCCCGGCCTCGCGCTCGGAGGCGGCCACGCGGGGACGCGCCCGGGGGGCGGGCCCAGGGGGCGGGCCGGGGTCGCGCGAGGAAGGTCGACCGGGCCGCCGCCGGCGACACGGGCGGCTACGCAGGGGGCCGGCCCGCCTTCACCTTCCGTTACGCGGCGGTCAGTTCACCGCCCGTAGCGGCCAGGACGTGAAGGCACCACCGACCCGCGCACACAGGCCCCGGACCCCCGACCGGGGCCTGTGGCGCTTCCACGTTCTCATACCAACTCCCGTCGCGCGTCCATTAATTGATGACACATCAGGAACGTCCGGCTCCACCCCGCGCACGGCGCACGCCCCGCGCGGTCAGCCCCGGGCGGCCACCGCGCGTCTGCGGTGGCGGGCCACCCGTTCCCGGTTGCCGCACACCTCGCTGGAGCACCAACGGCGGCGCCGGCCGCGTGAGGTGTCCAGATAGATCAGCGCGCACGCCTCCCCCTCGCAGCGGCGCAACTGCCCGCGCGCCCGCTGGTCGGTGAGCAGGTCCACCGCGTCCCTGGCGATCTGGGCGAGCAGCGCGCCGCAGTCGGGGCGGGCGGCGAGCGTGCGCACCAGGGTGCCGTCCGCGGCCCGCACCGCCCGCACGACCGGCGGCGCGGCGCTGGCCAGCGCGTTGACCCGGGCCAGGTCGGCGTCGGTGGCCCGCCCGTCGAGTTCGGCGCACACGACGCGGCCCAGCAGGTCCCGCAGCGCGTGGAAGCGGGCGAGCCAGCCGGCGTCCACGGCGTCCAGCCGTACGCCCGGCGGTAGCAGGCCGGCGCCGAACAGCCACTGACCGAGCCGCCCTGGCCCGTCCAGCCGCTCGACGGGCTCGTCGCCGAGCCGGCCGCCGACCGTGGCCACCAGGTCGAGACAGACCCGCCCGGCGTCGAAACGCAGCTCGTAAGAGGCCGAGACCGCCATCCGCCCACCACTCCCTCAGTGCCCGGGACGCACGGTGCCACCGGACGCCCGCGAGGAACCTCCGCTTCCAGAGTGCCGCCCCCGGCCCCTGGCCGGAACCCTCCCGACACGCCCGAGCACGACGCGCCGCGCACCGGCCCGAAACGCGGGCGGCTCCGGGCCCCGGCACGCCCCGGCGCGCTAGGCGTCGCCGAGCCGCGCCCCGTCGCCCGGGCCCGGCTCCGGCGCCGCCAGCCGGTACCCGCGGTCGGCGACGGCCTCGACCAGCCCCGGCACGCCGAGCGCGGCGTCCAGCCCGGCCACCGCCGCCCCGACCGCGCCCTCGCCGCCCACCGGGTCGGGCAGCGCGCGCAGCAACGCGGCCGGCGCCACCACCTGGCCCGGACGGCGGGAAAGCGCGCGCAACAGTGCGGCCTGGGCCGGCGTCACCGATCGCGGCTCGCCGTCCACGAGCGCCACCCGCCCCCGCACCGCCACGCCGTGGCCCGCGACCCGCAGCACCGGCGCCCGCGCCGGAAGTTCCTGGCACAGCAACTGCACCAGCGGCCCGAGCCGGAACCGCTCGGGCGCCGCGGTGGGCACGTCGTGCGCGGCCAGCGGCTGCGCGGTGACCGGGCCGACGCAGGCCGCCAGCACGTCGTGGCGCAACGCGTCGACGAGCGCCTCGCGCAGGCCGCGCTCCCGGGCCCGGTCCAGCAGGCTAGTGGCCGCGGGCGCGCTGGTGAAGGTGATCGCGTCCAGGGCACGGGCGACCGCGGCGTCGATCAGCCCGTCGAGCGGGCCCGGGTCCTCGGGCGGCAGCCACCGGTAGACGGGCACCCCGACCACGTCGGCGCCCGCGTCCCGCAGCGCCGCCACGAACTCCGTGAGCGGCTCGCCGTGCAACTGCACCGCGATCCGGCGCCCGGCCACGCCCGTGGCCAGCAACCGGTCGAGCACCTCGGCCATCGACTCGGAGGCGGGCGACCAGTCATCGGCCAGGCCGGCGGCCCGGATCGCGCCGCGCACCTTGGGCCCGCGGGCCAACAGCTCCGCGCCCCGGAACCGGTCGAGGAGCGCGTCGCCCAGCCCCCAGCCCTCGGCGGCCTCGGTCCAGCCACGGAAGCCGACGGCGGTGGTGGCGATCACCACATCGGGCCCGCGCTCGACCAACTGCCCGGTGGCGGCTCGCAGTTCGCCGTCGTCGGCGAGCGGGACGATGCGCATCGCGGGCGCGTGCACCACCGTGGCCCCGCGCCGCTCCACCAGCGCGATCAGCTCCTCCGCGCGCCGGGCCGCCGTCACCCCGACGGTGAACCCGACGAGCGGCGTCCCCCCACGCCCGGCCGCGCCCCCGTCCTCCCGTACGCCCGTCTCGGCGCCCGCACCGCCGCCGTGCCGCTCGGGCCCGCTCGCCTCGTCGGCTCCGGTCGGCTGGTCGTGATCCGCCTGCATCTGCCTCGCCCCGCTTCTGCCCGTCGTCCACCGCGCGCCGCCCGGCCCTGGCCGACGCGGAGATCCGGGCCCACCAGCGCCTCGGGGCGGGCTCGGTCCGCCAGTATTTACCGCCCGGCACGCCCCTGGCACCCACCACCCGCGCCGCGCGAGCCGGCGCTCACCACCGACGACCGAGCGTTTCCAGCCGATGGCGCGATGCGACCAGACGAAACCCCGCACTCACCTGCGGACCGAAGGCACCGTGAGCAACACTGTTCGCCGATCAATGCCGTTGAGCCGTACCACGGGGGATTTCCATGACGAGTTCGCGTGTCCACGTACGTTTCCCCAGCACACCCCACCCGTCACACCGACCCCCACGCCCACTCCCCCACCAGGACCCACACCGCCGACGGAGAACCCGCCGGGCCGCGGCGACCGTGGCCCTCACCCTGACGCTCGGGCTCGTCGGCGCCTGCTCCACCGACTCGGAGAACGACGCGAAGGCGGTGAGCCTGACGGAGCGCACGGTGCCCAACGCCGTCGCCGCGTTCCAGTCGGCCGAGAGCCCCCGGTGCGGCGAGGGCGACTGCACGCGCCAGTTGCGTCGGCTGGTGGGCGACATCCGGGCCCTTGGCCAGGCGATGCGCGCGACACCGAACGGCGAGCGGACATACGCGGAGCCGCTGGAGATCGTGCGCGGCATGGAGAACGAGTTGCCGGGCGACGAGTCCGCCGAGGTCGACTCCCTGGCCCGCGAACCAGCCCACACCGCCGCCCGGGCCCTCAAGCGCTGGATCGACACCCACCCCAACGCCATCCGCGACCACTGACCCGCCCCCGGAACACCACCCCGTGACCCCCCGCGTAGGACGAAGTCCACGCCAGCCCGGCCCCATGCCCCCACCGCGTAGGACGAAGTCCACGCAACCCCAACCACCAGGCCGCCCTCGCGTAGGACGAAGTCCACGCCGGCCCACCCTCCCCGCGTAGGACGAAGTCCACGCAACCCCACCTCGTGGCCCCGCCCGCGTAGGACGAAGTCCACGCCAGCCCAACAAAAAAGCGAGGCGCCCACCCCATAGGGAGGCCCTCGCCACCAACAACCGCAACACCACCACCCCCCGCAACCCCCCACCCACCCCAAGGGGGCCGCGGGTGGCGAAGCCCCCGCCCGCGCGGACGCAGTCCGCGCACAAACGACGAAGGCGAGACGGCCTGCGCTTTCCGCAGGCACACCTCGCCTCTCGCCTTCGTGGAGATGGCGGGAATCGAACCCGCGTCCAACGGTGCGGAATCAGGGCTTCTCCGTGTGCAGTTCGCTGCGCTTTTCTCGGCCCCGGAGATCACGCGAACAAGTCTCCGACGGGCCCAGCCACTGTTTGGTTTCCCACCAGACCCCGTGGCCGGATCTGGTGGTTTAGTTCCCTAGCTGATGCCAGGATCCGGGTCGGGAACAGCCCCGGGCTGACACTTCGCGCAGTCGCTACTTAGGCAGCGAGGGCGAAGGAATCGCGCTTGGAATTGGCGATTATTGTTTTCGGCATATGGTTTACGAGATCATTGCCGCTTTCTCGACACGCTTCCCCTGCTTCGACAGCCGCTGTCGAAACCGATCATCCCCATGTGGTGTTTTCAATGCGCTCCCCTTGCGGGGTTGCCCCGGCTGAGCGGGGCGAGTGCCATCGTACGTGAACAGCAACCGTACGTGCCAGCCTATTCCCGCGACCGTCGGCCGAACCGGAGTCCGGCGGCGGCTGGGCCGGTCCGAGGCGCCCGCCGGCCCGCCGGGCGCCGCTAGGCCCGCTGGCGGCGACGTACGGCCGAGATGGCCCGCTGCGCCTCGCGCTGGTCCTGCTTCTCGCGGAGCGTCTGCCGCTTGTCGTACTCCTTCTTGCCCTTGGCCAGCGCGATCTCGACCTTGGCCCGGCCGTCCTTGAAGTACAGGGCCAGCGGGACGATGGTGTGGCCCGTCTCCTGGGACTTCGACTCCAGCTTGTCGATCTCCGCCCGGTGGAGCAGCAGCTTGCGCTTGCGCCGGGCCGAGTGGTTGGTCCAGGTGCCCTGGGTGTACTCCGGCACGTGCACGTTGTGCAGCCACGCCTCGTGGCCGTCGATCTGCACGAAGCCGTCCACGAGGGAGGCCCGGCCCTGACGTAGCGACTTGACCTCGGTGCCGGTCAGCACCAGGCCGCACTCGTACGTGTCGAGGATGTGGTAGTCGTGTCGCGCCTTCTTGTGCTGCGCGATCAGCTTGCGTCCCGTCTCTTTAGCCATAGCGCGGCCATTGTCGCACTAGGCCCCGCCCCCGAGGCCACTCAATACTGACTGGGCCCGCTGTTCGGCGTCGTCGCCCACGGTCAGGTCGGGGGTGATGCCCACGCCCTCGACGCCCCGCCCCACGGGGGTGCGGTAGTGGCCCACGGTCTCCTGGGCCACCGAGCCGTCCGGGCGCTCGGTCGGCATCTGGACCGAGCCCTTGCCGAAGGTCTGCGAGCCGATCACGACGGCTCGCCCCCGGTCCTGCAACGCCCCGGTCAGCAGCTCACCGGCGCTCATCGTGCCGCCGTCCACCAGCACCACCAGCGGGGTCTGGGTGTCGCCGCCGGGCTCGGCGTTGACCACGCGCTGCTGCCCGCGTACGTCGTAGGTGGCGACGAGGCCGCCGTCGAGGAAGGCGGAGGCCGCGGTCGCGGCCTCGGTGACCAGGCCGCCGGAGTTGCCGCGCAGGTCGAGCAGGAGCCCGTCGCCCTCGGGGGCCGCGCGTACCGCCTCGCGGACCTGCTCGCCGGTGTCCTTGGTGAAGGCGTCGACCTTGATCCGCGTCGCGTCGGGTTCGCCGCTGGTGAGCCGGCCCACCGTGACGTTCCTGGTGACGAGCCGGGAGCGGCGCAGGGTCTCGGTCCACTGGCGGCCCGCACGCTCCAGGCCCAGCACCACCCGGCTGCCGGCCGGCCCGCTCGCGGCGTCGGGGCCCGCGTGGTCGCTCGACCTGGTCGCGCGCTGGGCCGTGCCCCGCCGGTCCGCGGCGCCGCCCGCGTCGCCGCCCGCCGGCCGCGCGGCGTCCTGGCCTGCCCCCGTGTGGTCCCCGCCGTCGTGGTCCGGGTCGGCGTGGAGCTGGGCCTGCGAGGGTGCGGCTGCGGGGTCGGCCGGGGGCGCGTCCGCCCGCGGGTCCGTGTCCTGGGGGGACGTGGTGTCGCCGTCGGGGGTCGTCCCGGCCGTCCGCTGCGCGGTCTCCGGGGCATCGGGCCGCTCGGCCCGGTCGGTGTCCTGGTCCGGCTCGCGGTCGGCGTCGGGCGCTGCCGCCCGGCGGGCGGCGGGGTGGTCGCCGCGCTCCGCTTCGGTGGCCGTCGGTTCCCCGGCCGGGAGGTCGCCGCGCAGTCGGGCGACGACCTCGGTGACGGGTCTGCCCGTGACGGGCACGCCGTCGACGGATCTGAGTCGGTCGCCGGGGCGGACCCCGGCCCGGTCCGCCGGGCTGCCGGGCTGGACCCGGTCCACGGCGATGGCCCCGTCGGGCATCCGGCGCGCCCACAGCCCGACGCCCACGTACTGGCCTTCGAGGCCGCGCTGGTACCCCTCGTACTCGCGCGGCGAGTAGACGGAACTCCAGCGGTCACCGCTGCGGCTCACGTCGCGCGTGGCGCCCTCGTGCTCGGGCGGGAAGGCCGCGGGAGCGCCGTCGCCGTGCGAGCCGGCGGCGGGGCGGGAGTTGGTGACGGGGTCCGCAGGGAGGTGGGGGGCGCGCCGCGCCGGCTCCGCCGAGGCGGACTCCTCGCTCCAAGTGCCGGTGGCCGCGCCGGTCGCGAGGACGCTGGCGAACACCAGGGACAGGGCGGCCCCGCGATGGGTACGGCGGAGCCGGGGCTCGGCGTCCACGGGCTGTCTGCCAGCCGGAGCGGAGCGGAGCGGACGATTCATCCACAGGCCCGACATGCCGGCGAGTCTAGGCCACGACCGGGCGCCGCACGGGGTGTTGGCCGTACGGCGCCCTGGGCGTACGTCACACCTTGAGGTACTTGCGCAACGCGAAGAAGGCGGCAAGAGCGGGCATGAGCAGGCCGATCGCGAGCACCAGCGGGAGCTTGGAGATCACCGCGTCCCAGCCGATGAAGTCGATGACGCTGATGTGGTCCGCGAGCCAGCCGTTCACCAGCACCTGTTGCCCGGTGACCAGCAGCACGCAGGCGAACACCGCGCCGATCAGGCCGGCGATGGCGGCTTCCATGATGAAGGGCATCTGGATGTAGAAGCTGGAGGCGCCCACGAGCCGCATGATGCCGGTCTCGCGGCGACGGCTGAACGCGGAGACGCGCACCGTGTTGACGATCAGGAGCAGCGCGACCACGAGCATCAGCGCCATCACCCCGAGCGCCGCGAAGTTCATGCCGCTGAGCAGGTTGAAGAGCGGTTCGAGCACGGCCTTCTGGTCCTGCACCTCCTGTACGCCGGGTCTGGCGGCGAAGGCGCTGGAGATGACCTTGTACTGCTCGGGGTCCTTGAGCTTGACCCGGAACGACTCCTGCATCTGGTCGGCGGTCAGCGAGCTGGCCAGGGGGGAGTCGCCGAACTCCTCCTTGTAGTGCTTGAACGCCTCCTCGCTGCTCTCGAAGTGCACCGTCTCGACGAGGTTCATCCGCTCCAGCTCGGAGCGGATCTCCTTCTTCTGGTCGTCGGTGACGGCGCCCTTCTCACAGTTGGGCGAGGTCTCCTTGTCGTTCTTGTTGCAGAGGAAGATCGATACGTTGACCTTGTCGTACCAGTAGCCCTTCATCGAGTCGACCTGCTCGCTCATCAGCAGGGACGCCCCGAACAACGCCAGGGAGAGGGCCACGGAGACGATCACGGCGAAGGTCATCGTCAGATTGCGGCGGAGACCGACGCCGATCTCCGACAGGACGAACTGGGCGCGCATGGCGTCCTTTCAGTGCTGGTAGCCGTAGACGCCGCGCGACTGGTCGCGTACGAGACGGCCCTTCTCAAGTTCGATCACGCGCTTGCGCATCTGGTCGACGATCTGCTGGTCGTGGGTGGCCATGACCACCGTCGTCCCGGTCCTGTTGATCCGGTCGAGCAGCTTCATGATGCCGACCGAGGTCTGCGGGTCGAGGTTGCCGGTGGGTTCGTCCGCGATCAGGAGCATCGGCCGGTTGACGAACGCGCGGGCGATGGCGACCCGCTGCTGCTCACCACCGGACAGCTCGCCCGGCATCCGGTCCTGCTTGCCGCCGAGGCCGACCAGGTCGAGCACCTCGGGCACCGTCTTGCGAATCGCGCCGCGCGGCTTGCCGATGACCTCGAGCGCGAAGGCGACGTTCTCCCCCACGGTCTTGTTGGGCAGCAGTCGGAAGTCCTGGAAGACCGTGCCGAGCTGGCGGCGCATCTGCGGCACCTTCCAGTTGGACAGCCGCGCGAGGTCCTTGCCCAGCACGTGCACGGCGCCGTGGCTGGCCCGCTCCTCGCGCAGCAGCAGCCGCAGGAAGGTGGACTTGCCCGACCCGGAGGAGCCCACCAGGAAGACGAACTCGCCCTTGGCGATCTCCAGCGAGACGTCACGCAACGCGGGGCGGGTCTGCTTGGGATAGGTCTTGGAGACGTTGTCGAATCGGATCACGAATGCACCACGGTCGACCTGTATAGGGGATACGGGCTGCCGCTGGCGCGGCTCCCGTCGGTGAGCGTGACCATACGCGAACCGCGTGGGGGCGCGCAGTCGGCGTCGGTGGTTGAGGGGTTTGTCGCGGGCCGCAGCGGGGACAAAACGACGGCAACCCGGACGGTGTACGGCCCGCCCGCTGGGCGATTCGCGCGGAGCGCGCCGAAGTGGGCGGAAGCTGGCACAGTGGGAGAGGAACAAGCGCTCGTACCGAAGCGTTCCCAGTGGAGAGACAGCGGCTGCGCCGCATACGGGAGGAGGAGAGCGCATGACGTACGACAGGCTTGTCTGCGCCAACTGCGCCAGTCCCGTCAGCGAGGGTCGCTGCCCGGTCTGCCGGGCACAGCGGCGCACGCAGCAGGAGGGCCCGCTCGCCGGGCTGACCCCCGCGGCGTTGATCGCCCTGCTCATAGCGCTGATCGCGGTGGCCGCGGTGGCCCACGAGGTGGCCGTCTAGCGCACCGCGACGGCCCGCGGGTGGACGACCCGCCGAGCCGACGCACACGATCCGTCCAGCACCGCACGCGTTCCGTTACGTACGGGCGTTGACGCCTGCCCGCGCGGGCCCTCGCCGCGCGCGCCGGCGCCCGGAGTGCGACGAGGGGGCCCACGGCGCGTCATGCGTCGTGGGCCCCCTCGCTGTGGTGCGGTGGTGTGCGCCGGGCTCGCGCCGGCTCAGCCGGTGTGGCGCGGCCCGCTCACCGCCTCGATCAGGCCGCGGCGGCGTTGCGGCTGATCAGACGCGGCATGACGCGGAAGCCGATGCCGCCCGCGATCATGGTGGCCGCGCCGACGACCAGGAAGGTCGTCTCGGAGGCGCCGGTCTCCGCCAGCTCCTCCTTGGGCTTGCTCTGCTGCACCGGCTGCGCGCCCGCGCTGTCGGTGTCGGTGTTGTCGTCCGCGCAGTCGGTGCCGTCCGTGCCGACCGGGCAGGTGCCCGCGTCGTCACCGTTGTCGCCGCCGGTGCCACCGGTGCCGCCGCCCGGGGCGGTCGGCTGGGTGGTGGGGCTGCCGGTCGGCTGGCCCGTGGGCTGGCCGGTCGGCGGGTCGGTGGGCTCACCCGTGGGCGGGTTCGTCGGCGGGTTGGTCGGCTCACCGGTGGGCGGGTTCGTCGGCGGATTCGTCGGCTCACCCGTGGGCGGGTTGGTCGGCGGATTCGTCGGCGGGTTCGTCGGCTCACCCGTGGGCGGGTTCGTCGGCGGATTCGTCGGCGGGTTCGTGGGCGGGTTGGTCGGCGGGTTCGTGGGCGGGTTGGTCGGCGGGTTGGTCGGGTCGCCGGTGGGCGGGTTCGTCGGCGGATTCGTGGGCGGGGTCGGAACGTGGGAGGGCTCTTCGGGCGGGGTCGGGGCAACCGCGACGCGTGCCCCCACTCCGTCCTTGTCGGCCTCGGCCTTTACTCCCACCCCGCCCACGTTGACGTCGATGCCGACGGCCGAAGCGGCGCCCGCCGCGGTGAGCGACGCGCCAGCGGCGATCACCGTGCCCGCGACGATCCGCGCAACGCGCAACCGCGTCTTTTTGGTCATCTGCCTGCTACCCCCAGTAGCTGTACTCGTCAATGGAGCAGCTATGCACGGGGCCACGGCCCGGGGCTGCGTCTCGCGGCACGGGCCTCACAACAGACCAGCCGCGGGCCCCACTCGCACGTGCCCCAGTTCATACGCATGCCGCGCGCCAGCCTTCCCACTAATCCCACCACCGTCAAGGTCGTTCCGTGCAAGATGTCCGCCTTGCAGCGAGTTGACGACCACCACGGGATGTAACCGTGACCTAAAAGCCGGCCGGGACGGGCCTGTTGACAGTCCGTCGGCCGGCGGCCAGGGGGCGACGGGCGCGCAGCGAAAGGGCCCGCCGCGCAGCGGACGGGCCCTTCGTGGGTGGAGCGGGGGCGGCGGGTTCGCGCCGTACCCTGATCGACGCGGCGGCTCGCCGCGCCTCGGGGCGGCGGTGGCACCGCGCCGTGGTGGCGCTACTTCTCCTGCTGCTTGCGCCAGCGGATGCCCGCCTCGAGGAAGCCGTCGATCTCGCCGTCGAGGACGCCCTGCGGGTTGCCCACCTCGTGGCCGGTGCGCAGGTCCTTGACCATCTGGTAGGGGTGCAGGACGTACGAACGCATCTGGTTGCCCCAGGAGTTGCCGCCGTCGCCCTTGAGCGCGTCCATCTTGGCCTGGTCCTCCTGGCGGCGCCGCTCAAGGAGCTTGGCCTGCAGGACGTTCATCGCGGTCGCCTTGTTCTGGATCTGCGAGCGCTCGTTCTGACAGGAGACGACGATGCCGGTGGGGATGTGGGTGAGCCGCACCGCCGAGTCGGTGGTGTTCACGCCCTGGCCGCCGGGCCCGGACGAGCGGTACACGTCGATCCGCAGCTCGGACTCGTCGATCTCGACGTGGTCGGTCTGCTCCACCACGGGCAGCACCTCGACGCCGGCGAACGACGTCTGGCGGCGGCCCTGGTTGTCGAAGGGCGAGATGCGCACCAGGCGGTGGGTGCCCTGCTCGACGGAGAGCGTGCCGTACGCGTACGGGACCTGGACGGCGAAGGTGGAGGACTTGATGCCGGCCTCCTCCGCGTACGAGGTGTCGTAGACCTCGGTCTTGTAGCCGTGCCGCTCGGCCCAGCGCAGGTACATCCGCTGGAGCTGCTCGGCGAAGTCGGCGGCGTCCACGCCGCCGGCCTCGGCCCGGATGTTGACGAGGGCCTCGCGGGCGTCGTACTCACCGGACAGCAGCGTGCGGACCTCCATCTCGTCCAGCGCCTTGCGGACCGAGGTGAGCTCGGCCTCGGCCTCGGCGCGGGCGTCCGCGTCGTCCTCGGCCTCGGCCAGTTCGAAGAGCACCTCGAGGTCGTCGATCCGGCCGCGCAGTTCCTCGGTGCGGCGAAGCTGCCCCTGGAGGTAGGAGAGCTGGCTCGTCACCTTCTGCGCGTTGTCCGGGTCGTCCCAGAGGGACGGCGCCGCGGCCTGCTCCTCAAGCACGGCGATGTCGGCCCTCATCTTGTCCAGATCGAGGACCGCCTCGATCGACCCCATGGTGGAGGAGAGGGACTTCAGCTCTTCGGATACATCGACGACTGCCACACCCCCAGCCTAACGGTTACCCGGCCCCACCCCGCCCGGCCGCGTGCCCACCCCGGCCCGTACGCCTCTGAGCTGGAACGATGAGCCGGCGGAAGCGGTGTGGGGCGCCGCGCCGGCGGTGTCACGGGCCCGGCGGGCCGCTCACGCGCACCCCGGGGCGGGCGCCCGGGGTACGCGCGCGGCACGCGGCGTCACGGAGTGCGCTCGGACTGGTGCACGCCGGGGGACTCGGTGTCCCCGCCGTCGTCGCCGCCGACCGCGAGGTAGCCCCCCACGCCCGCGGCGATGAGGGCGGCAGCGGCGGCGGCGCCGAGCTTGACCCGGCGGCGGCGCACCGCCTCCAGCTCCGAGCGGTGCCGGGCCGACCCGGCGCGGCGTTGGCCGCTGGCGCGCGGGGCGCGGGCCGTGCCGTGCGCGCCGCCCGCCAGCTCGGCCGACGTCGGGGCCCGCATGCTGGTGTGGGTGTCGCGGCTGGAGTCGGCGACGGCGCCCGGCACCAGCGGTACCGCGCCGCGTCGGCGCGGCTCGCCGACCGGCGGCTGTGGGGCGCCGGCGCCGTTGTCGTAGTTCCCGTACCCGCCCTCGTACTCGCCCGGCGACTCGTCGCCCGGCTCGTCGATGTCGAGCGGGGGCATGCCGGCGAGGCTGGGCAGCAGTTCGCGCAGCCGGGCGGCCAGCTCGGCGGCGCGCAGCCGGGAGGCCGGGGCCTTGGCCAGGCACTGGACGGTGAGCTGCCACAGCTCGTCCGGGATGCCGGGCAGCGGGGCCACGGTCTCGGTGACGTGGCGCCGCAGCACCGCGCCGGGGTGGCCGCCGCCGAACGGGGTGAAGCCGGCGAGCAGTTCGTACAACACGGTGGCCAGCGCGTACACGTCCACGCTGGCCCGTGGCGGGAGGCCCTCGATGATCTCGGGGGCGAGGTAGTCGGGGGTGCCGATGACGCTGTTGCTGCTGGCCGCGCGGGTGCCGGCGCCCTCCTTGGCGCGGTGTCGGCCCGGCGCGTCCACCAGGCGGGCCACGCCGAAGTCGGTGAGCAGCGCGGGGTGGGCGCCGCCGGGTCCGAGCGGGCCCTGCATGTCGAGGAGGACGTTCTCGGGCTTGACGTCGCGGTGCACGATCTGCGCGGCGTGGGCGGCGGCGAGCGCGTCGGCGACGTCGGCGACGATCGCGACGGCCGCCTCGGGGGCGAGGCGGCGTTCGTGGTTGAGCCGGGTGCGCAGGTCGGTGCCCCGGATCAGGTCCATGACCAGGGCGAGGTCGTTGCCGTCGATCACCAGGTCGCGCACGCCGACGACGCGCGGGTGGTCCAGGCTCAGCAGCGCGGCGCGCTCGTGCACGAAGCGGCCGACGAGTTCCTGGTCGGCGGCGAGCTCCTCGCGCAGCAGCTTGATGGCGACCGGCCCATCGGGACCCTCGCCCAGCCACACCGTGCCGACGCTGCCGCGCCCCAGGACCTGGCCTGCGGTGTACCGGCTACCGATCTTCCGTGCCAAGGCTGCTCCGACTGTCGTCTGAGGGTGTCCAACGGTTCGGCGGTTGAGCGGTGCGGCGAGCCCCGCCGACCGCCGTTGGGGCTCGGCCGCGCTCATCGCTTCAACGCCGTGCGCGGCGCCAGCCGCGCGCCCCGACGCACCTGGTCGGGTCAGCGACAAAGTTACGCGGCCGGTGGCCGGTTGCGGGGCTCGGAGCAGCCCAACTGTCCACTACGGGGTGATTTACACCGTTGGGGTGTCGACAAATCGCCACAGTCAGCGCGGGGTTTGGTATACGCGCCCCGCGGCCCCGCGCGCGCCTCGCCCCCGACCGGCTCGGGGGCCGGGGAGGCGAGGCGGGCGGAGCGGCACGGCGGCGGTCAGCTCGGCCCGCCGAGGTCGGAGATCCAGTTCTTGACCTCCGTGACCCAGTCCTTGGTCGCCTGCCAGAAGCTCTTCCCGTCCGCGACCCAGTCCTGCAACGGCGTCAGCTCCCAGACCAGCCAGGCGCCGACGAACAGGATGATGATCACGAACAGGCAGCCCTTGAGGCAGCCGAGACCCGGAATCCGCATCGCGTTGGCGCCGCGCTGGCGCGGCTCGCGGCGCGCCGGCGCCGCGGGCTCGGGGGCCGGCGGCGGGGGCGCGTACCGCTGCGGCTGGGGCTGCTGCTGCCGCCGGCGCGGCTGTTGCGGCTGCGGGTGCTGTGGCTGCTGCGGCGGCGCGTACGGGGCGGGGGCCGGGCCGCGCTGCTGCTGTTGCGGCGGGTAGGGCTGCTGGCCGTACGGCTGCTGCGGGGGCTGCTGCCGCTGCGGGGGCTGCGGCGGGCCGGGGCGGCGCTGGGGGCGGCGGCGCAGCGGGTCCTGACTCGGGTCGAGGTACTGGACCTGGGTCTGGTCGTTGCGGTCGCGGGCCGCGCGCATCTGGTTCTGCCAGGGGTGGTCCCCGTCGGGCTGGCCCGGCTGCCCGCCAGGACCTGGCGGCACCGGCGGCATGGCCCGGGTGGCGCCGTCGGCGCCGGCCGGGCCGGAACCCGCGGGCAGCACCTGGGTCGGGTCGGCGTTCGGGCCCGGGGCGCCGGTGTGGGGCAGCACGCTGGTCGGGGCGGCCGGGTCGTAGCCGCCCGCGCCCGCCGACAGGACCTGGGTGGCGTTGTCGCCGCCGCCGGTGTCCGGGACCTGGGCCGGGCTCGGGTCGGGGGCGAGCAGCGCGGCGACGCCGAGCGCGGCCTCGGCCTGCGTGGGCGAGGCGTGCACACCGACGCCGGCGGCGACGGTGCGCAGCGCGCGGGCCAGGCTCTCCGCGCCGGGTCGCTCCTCCGGCCGCTTGCGCAGGCAGCGCTCTATGCAGATCCACAGCGGCTCGGGCACGGTCGACGGCCGGCGCGGCTCCTCGCTCAGGTGCCGGTGCAGCACCTCGAGCGCCGTGTTGCCGGCGAACGGGGGTCGGCCGGTGACCAGTTCGTACAGCAGGATGCCGGCGCCGTAGATGTCCACGGCGGAGGTCTGCGGCCGGCCCTCGGCGGACTCGGGCGCCACGTACGAGGGGGTGCCGACGAACTCGTGGGTGCGGGTCAGGCCCGGGGAGTCGGCGAGGCGCGCGATGCCGAAGTCGGTGAGCATCGGGTGCATCTGCTCGCCGTCCGGGCCCGTGGCGACCAGCACGTTGGCGGGCTTGAGGTCGCGGTGCACGACGCCGTCGGCGTGGCTGGCGGCGAGCGCGTCGGCGATCTGCGCGGTGAGCAGGGCCGCGGCCACGGGCGTGAACGGCCCGTTGGTCTGCAGGTACTTGTGCAGGTCCGGGCCCTCGACCAGGTCCATCACCAGGGCGAGCAGGTCCCCCTCGACGACCAGGTCGCGGGTGCGGACGATGTTCGGGTGGGTGAGCCGCAGCAGCACCGAGCGCTCGCGCAGGAAGCGCATGACGATCTCGGGGTCGTGCGCCAGCTCCTCCTTGAGGACCTTGATCGCAACCGTCTCGCCGGGCTGCCCGGCCACGGCGGCCTCGGCGCCCGCCGCCTCGCGCTGGCGGGCCCGCCAGACGGTGCCAGTGGCTCCGCGCCCGAGCGGCTCCTCTAGCAGGTACTTGCTGCCTACCGGCCGCACGTCATGCGCTCCCTGATCGTGGTCAACCTGATCGTGGTCTGTGTCCCAGCTCCGTGGCCCTGTGCTCGGCCGCCCGCCCACTCTAGTGCCGCGTCGGCGACCGCTGAGGAGCCGCAGGCCGCACCCTGGCACGCGGGGCTCCGAGGGAAGACGCGGGAAGTGGCCGGATGGTTGCCATCCGGACGACCCGCCGCGCGGCGACCGACCCCCGGTGAACGGGGCGACCCGCGCCTGCCCGGCGCTCCCGGGCCGGCCGAGAACGGCGTGATCTGGCCAGCTAGCGCCGGTGGTCTCCGAGGCCCCGGCGGCCCGGCGGCCGGCGCGCGTCGGGTGGTCCGGGCGGTCGCCACCGGCCCTGTGTGGCGGCCGGGCCGGTCGCCGGGCCGTTCGTACGCGGATGGTTTTGGCCAACCCGGGGGCAGAACAAGATCGCGTAGCGGCGGTCGCCAGGCGCGTTGTCAGTCGTGGATGCGAGGATGCACGCAGCACATGGGGGGCGGGAGGAGGGGCCCGTGATGTGTGTCCTGTACGTGCTGACGCGCCTGGGGGCGGTGGGGGGAGCAGCTTCCCCGCCGAGCATCCGGGGCAGAAGGGACCGCTGGCGGCGATGCAGATCCGGTTGACCGTCCTCGGGCCGCGCAGCGGCCTCCCCGGCCACCAGGCGCACGCCTGCGACGTCCTCGTCACGGCCCCCGTCGGCACCGCGTTGGCCTCGGTGACCAGCGGTCTCGCGGCGGCGGTCGCGGCGGCCGGCGCCGACGTGGGCAGTGGCACGGTGGCGGTGTACGCGGGGGCCGAGCGGCTCGACGCGCGGCGCTGCGTGCTCGGCGAGCCACCGCTCGTGGACGGCGCGGTGCTCGCCCTCCAGGCCCCGGCCGCCCCCGAGGAACAGCCGCACCCCTACCCCGCCCTGTGCTCCGCCGCGCCCGCCCGGCTGCACGTGGTCGCGGGCCCGGACGCGGGCGGTGTGCACCTGTTGCACGGCGGGCAGGCGCGGATAGGCCGCTCCAGCGACGCCGACGTGCCGCTGGACGACCCGGACGTCTCCCGCGCGCACTGCGCGGTCTCCGTCTCCGACGACGGCCGGGTGACGGTGGTCGACCTCGGCTCGACGAACGGCACCCACCTCGACGGCATGCCCGTCGGCAACCAGCCGGCCCCGCTGCCCCCCGGCGCGCTGCTGCGCATCGGCGAGTCCGCGCTGCGGCTGCACGCCCCGCCGCCCGGGCTCGCGCCGCACGGCGAGCCGGCCGGCGCCGGCCGGCCGGGCACCGGACAGGCCGCCGGTCAGTACGCGGCGCAGGCGCCCGCCGGCGCCGCGGGCCAGCCCGCCGGCTGGGGCGCCGGCCCCGCGCCGCTGGCCACCCACCCGGACGGCGAGGGCCACCTGCGGGTCGCGCCGGGCGGCCGGACCCCCGCCGAGCCGACGGCCGGCGCGCCCGCGGCCCACCCCGGAGCGGGCCCGCACGCCGCGGCGGGCACCCCATCGCCGACACCGGACGGCGGGGCGGCCGACGCGCCCGGCGCGTACGGGTACGACGGGTACGGCGGTCCTGGACAGCAGCCCGGCGAGCGGAGCGCCGCGGCGGCGCCCGCCCCGAACCGGGCGTACGACGCGGCTGCGGCCGGCGCGGAGGCCGAGGCCGGTCGCGGCGCGGCGCCGACGGCGGACCCGAGGGGCCTGCCCGGCGGCGCGGGTCCCACCGGGTACGCGATCGGCGCGGGTGGCCCGGTGCGTCCCGCGCCCGGCGACCCCGGCGCCACCCGCCGGATGACGCGCCCGGGCGCCCACCCCGCCGACGGCCCCGGCCGCTGGCCGGGCCCCGAGCCCACCGACGGCCATGACGTACCGACGCACACCGGCGACCTGCACGCCCCGCGCACCGAGCGCCGGCGCACGGGCCTGGGGGCGTGGGCGCGGCGGCTCGCCGGCGGTGGCCGGGTCGTCGAGCGCGCGGAGTCCGGGGACGGCTGGGGCGCGGACCCGGCCGAGGTCGTGCGGGAGGCCGTCGCGGCGGCCGAGGCGCTCGACCAGCGCTGGCCCGACCCGTCCGCCGTGCTGCTGACCGCGCTCGGCCCCGACGTACGGCTGTGGGAGCGCACGCCGTGCCATCCGGACGCGCTCGTGGTCCGGCTCGGCACGGCGGACCAGCCGCTCGCGGGCGCGCCGGGCGGCCCCACCGTGTTCGCGCCCGTCGCGGTGAGCCTGCGGGAGGCCGGGGCGGTGGGCCTGGCCGGGCCGCGCGCCCGGCTGGCCGGCCTGGCCCGCTCGGTGATCGCGCAGTTGGCCGCCGCGCACCCGCCCACCGCCCTGGAGATCGTGCTGATCAGCGCCGACCGCCAGCGGCCCGTCGAGGAGCGGCTCGCCGACTGGTCGTGGCTCGGCTGGCTGCCCCAGGTGCGCCCGGCGCACGGCCAGGACTGCCGGCTGCTGCTCGCCTTCGACCGGGACCAGGCCGCGGCCCGGGTGGGCGAGTTGGTGCGGCGCCTGGACGACGGCCCGCTCGGCCCCGGCTGGATCACCGCGTCGCCCTCGGCCGTGACCGCCGCTGCCAAGCGGCACACCGGGCCGCACACGGTGGTCATCGTGGACGGCGAGCCCGGCCAGCGGTCGGTGCGCGAGCGGGTGGCCCGCCTCGCGGCGGGCGGCCCCGCCGCCGGCGTCCACCTGCTGTGCCTGGCCGAGGCGCCGCCCGCGGCGACGGGCGCGCCGCTGTCGGCGAGCTACGAGGCGGCGCGCTCGGCCTCGTCGCTCATCGCCGAGTGTGGCGTCGTCGCGCTGCTCAGCGGCGACGTCGCGACCGAGCTGAAGGTGCTGCACCGGGGCTGGGACGGCGACCCGGGGCGGGCGCACGCCCCGAGCCCGCCGCCGCTCGCGCCCCGGCCCGGGGTGCCCAGCAGCGACTGGTTCGCGGCGCACGGCCTGCCCGCGCAGTCCGCCCTCGCCAGCGGCGGCCAGGGCGGCCAGGGGGGCCAGAGCGGTCAGGGTGGCCAGGGCGGTCACAGCGGCCAGCGACCGGCGGCAGCCGCCGAGTACGCGGGCGGCGAGTTCGGCGGCGGCGCGGGCACCACCGGCCCCACGGGCCTCGCCACCCCGCGCGCCACGCCGACCACCGGGCCGGGCGCGCCGAACTCGGGCGGCGGCGGGACGAGCCCCGACGGCGCCACCGACGCCGGCTCGACCGCGCCCGACGCGACCGGCGTGGTCCGGACGGCCACGGTGGACGCGGTCTCGCTGGCGTGGGCCGAGCGGTTCGCGCGTGCGCTGGCGCCACTGCGGCCCGTCGACGCCGCGGCCGGCGGCCTCGGCGGCCCGGCCCGGGCGAGCGCGCCACTGCCCGACAGCACCCGACTCCTTGACGAACTCGGCCTCGCGCGGGCCACGCCGGCGTCCCTGATGGCGCGCTGGGCCGCCGCGGCCGACGAGGTCGCGCTCGGCGGCCGGACGCTGGCGGTGCTCGGCGCCGGCCCGCGCGGGCCGCTCGCCATCGACCTCGCGGCCGACGGTCCGCACCTGCTCATCGACGGCGCCCCCGGCACCGGCAAGACCGAACTGCTGCGCTCGATCGCCGCCTCGCTGGCCGCCGCCGAGCGCCCGGACCGCATGTCGCTGGTGCTCGTGGACGGCGGCGGCGTGGAGCGCGGCGAGGGGCTGCGGCCGTGTACGGAGCTGCCGCACGTCTCGACGTACCTGGCCGCCTCCGACCCGGTGCGGATGCGCGAGTTCGCGCAGGCGCTCAGCTCCGAACTCAAGCGCCGGGCCGAGCTGCTCGGCCGCGGCGATTTCCTGTCCTGGCACGCGGAGAACGCCGCCGCGCCCCAGCTCATCACGGACCGCGGACCGGTGGACGCGCCGGGGCCGGCCGCGGCCGGCCCCGGCGCGTTCGGCGAGCCCGAGCAGCCCGGTCAGGCCGACCCCGCCGGCCAGCCGGGCCAGCCCGACGGCCGCTGGGGGACGGGGTACGCGCCGGACGGCGGCCTGGAGAGCCCGGCCAGCGGCACGCTCAAGCTCCGCACCCAGCCCGTCGACGGCGGCCAGGTCGGCGCCGGCGTGGCCGCGAGCGCGGGCCCGTCCGTCGGCGGTGAGCAGCCGGCGGACCCGTACGAGCCCGGCGCGATGCCCCGGCTCGTGGTGCTCGTGGACGACTTCGACGCGCTGGTGGCCCCCGCGCTGGGCAGTACGGGCCGGCCGTCGGCCGGGTCGGTGGTGCGCGCGCTGGAGGCCGTGGCCCGGGACGGCGCGCGCCTCGGCGTGCACCTGATCGCCGCGTCGGGCCGGCCGGACCGCACGGCGGACACGGTCGCGGTCGAGCGCGCGGGCCTTCGGGTGCTGTTGGAGCAGCCGTCGGGCAGCGTCCGCAACGCCGTGGAGGGCCTGCCGAACCCCGGCCGGGGCCGGCTCAAGCGGCCCGACGACGGTGGCGCGACCCCCTTCCAGGCGGGCCGCGTCACCGGCCGCATCCCCCGCACGGCGACGGCCAGGCCCACCGTGGTCCCGCTGGACTGGGAGCGGATGGGCGACCCGCCGACCCGCCGGCCGCTGCGCGAACTCGGCAACGGCCCGACCGACCTGGCCCTGCTGGCCAGCGCCTTGCAGCGGGCGGCCCAGTCCACCGGCGCGCCCCCGGCCCCGCCCCTGATCTGAGCCCGACGCCCGCCCCTCGGCCCACGGCCTACGGCCCACGCCGGGCGGGGCGAGCGTGCGCGCGGACCCTGGCCTGCCGGCCCCGGCTCGGCGTGGGCGCCCGGCTCGGCGTGCGTGGCCCGGTTCGGCGTGGGTGCCCTCCCCAGCTCGGCGAGCGGGGCCCGGTTCGGCGTACGCGACCGGCCCGGCGTACGCGACCGGCCCGGCGTGCGTGGCCCGGCCCGGCGTACGCGCCTGGGCGGGTGCGCCGGCGCGTGGGAGCCGGCCGCGCGCCCGGCCCAGCAACCAGTCAACCAACCCCCATACGCCGAGTGACGAGTCCGGCCGCCGCGCCCCGGGAGGAGCGGGCCGCGGCGGGCCGGGGGCGGGACCGGCGCGGGTCGCGTGGGCCCCTCGTCTCACCCGCGCACCAGTGGTTCTCCAGGGCCCCTCCAGCGGCAGGCGGCACGCCAACTCCGCTGGTCAGCACGGGATATGGGCTTAACGGGCACGGCGGGCATCGAAGATCACGGCACCATCACGATCAGCCGTCCGACGCCGATGCACGTATTGCGGCCGGCGGTAACACGGCGTAGGACTGTCGACACCGGGCACGGCCGGAGAAGCGGAGCGTGTCGACGTACGACGGCCGTCCGCGGGGGCCGAGCACACCGGGGGCACGGGAGGGACGGCGAAATGCGGCTCACACGCCATGCACCACGACACCAGGGGCGCACGGCAGTCGACGACGAACGCGCGGCGCACGCCACGGCGCGCGGCGCCGGTCGGCGACGGGCGGGGCGCGGCGCGCTGGCGCTGACCACCACGCTCGCGGTGATCACCACCCTGCTCGGGGTCGCCGGCTGCGGCGCCGAGGACGAGGACAGCACGAGCACCGCCCCGATCCCCCAAACGGTGCGACTCCCCCGCCTCGACGGGCAGAAGCTCCAGGTCACCGCCGTGTGGACGGGCACCGAGCAGGAGAACTTCAGCAAAGTGCTGGCGGAGTTCGAGCGGCGCACCGGCGCCGAGGTCTCCTTCGTACCCAGCGGCGACGACATGTCCGCCTACGTCGGCTCGAAGGTCGCGGGCGGCCAGCCGCCCGACATCGCGATGCTGCAACAGGTGGGCGTGCTGCGCGAGTTCGCCGCCAAGAAGTGGATCAAGCCGATCGGCGAGGCCGGCCAGGCCCAACTGCGGAAGAACTTCGCGCGCGGCTGGCAGGACCTCGGCTCGTACGAGGGGACGCCGTACGGGGTCTACTTCAAGGCCAGCAACAAGTCCCTCATCTGGTACAACACCCGCGCCTTCGACTACGCGGGGGCCAAGGAGCCCGGCACCTGGAAGGAGCTGATCGAGCAGGCGCGCCTGGTGTCGGACTCGGGCGTGCAGCCGGTGTCGGTCGGCGGCGCGGACGGCTGGACGCTCACGGACTGGTTCGAGAACATCTACCTCTCGCAGGCCGGCCCCGAGATGTACGACAAGCTGTCCACACACGAGATCAAGTGGACCGACCCGTCCGTCACCCGGGCGCTGACGACGCTGGCCGAGCTCTTCGGCGACGAGGACCTGCTGACCGACGGCAAGGAGGGCGCGCTGCGCACGGAGTTCCCGCAGTCGGTGGCCAAGACGTTCGCGGGCGGTGAGCCGCAGGCGGCGATGGTCTTCGAGGCGGACTTCGTCGCCGCCAACGTCGCGGACGCGGGCGCGGAGCTGGGCACGGACGCGAAGGTCTTCCCGTTCCCGGCCGTCGGGGACAAGGCCCCGGTGGTCACCGGCGGCGACGTCGCCGTGGCGCTCAAGGACACCAAGGCGGCGCAGGCCCTGCTGACCTTCCTGGCCTCGCCGGACGCCGCCGCGGTCTGGGCCCGCGAGGGCGGCCTGATCTCCGCCAACACCAAGCTCGACCTGGCTACCTACCCCAACCCCGAACTGCGCGGCATCGCCGAGGCGCTGATCAAGGCGGGCAACGACTTCCGCTTCGACATGTCCGACCAGGCGCCCGCGTCGTTCGGCGGCAAGCCCGCGCAGGGCGAATGGAAGGCGCTCCAGGACTTCCTCAAGAACCCGAAGAACATCTCGGGCATACAACGCCAGTTGGAGAAGGACGCCGCCAAGGCGTTCTCGGACTGATCCGGCCGAGGGACCCACACCATGCCGACCCCGCCAGCGGGCGGCGCAGCCCAGCCGGGCCCGCGCCGCTCGTCCACCCCGAAGACCCCCGCGGACGCCGCGGGAACGACGCCGGGCGCCGCCGCGCCCGCCCCGGACCCGACCGCCCCCGACCCCGCCGCCGCGCGCGGGAACGGCAAGCCCGCGCCGCGCGGCGGCGTCAGGCGAGCCGCGCGGCGCGGCGTGGCCGGCAGCAACCCGTGGCTGGCGGCGCTGTTCCTGCTGCCCGCGCTGGTGCTGCTGGGCGCGCTCGTCGTCTACCCGATCGTCTACTCGCTGCGCCGCAGCTTCTTCGACGCGGCGGACAAGGACTTCGTCGGCCTGGACAACTTCCGGGAGATGTTCACCGACGACGCGATCCAGCAGGCCGTCACCAACAACGTGATCTGGATCGTGGTCGCGCCGCTGGTGGCGACCGCGCTCGGGCTGATCTTCGCCGTGCTGACCGAGCGCATCCGCTGGGGCACCGCCTTCAAGCTGCTGGTCTTCATGCCGATGGCGATCTCGATGCTCGCGGCGGGCATCATCTTCCGGCTGGTGTACGAGCAGGACCCGGACCGGGGCGTGGCCAACGCGCTGTGGGTCAGCGTGCACGACACCTTCTCGGAGCCGGCCCCCTTCGAGCGGGCCAACCCCGGCCGGCAGTCGCCGCTGACCGAGGCGTCCGACGGCACGATCAGCGACCCGAGGACGCTGCGCGCCGGCAGCCCGGTCCACATCCCGCTGGTCGGCATCCCGCGCGACCAGGTGGACGGCGCGCAGGAGGCGGCGCGCGCCGAGCGGACCTCCGGCAAGGTCACCGGCACCGTGTGGCGCGACTTCACGCGCGGCGGCAAGGGCACCGCGAACGAGATCGACGCGGGCGAGGAGGGCCTGGCCGGCATCAAGGTGCAGGCGGTCAAGGACGGCTCGGTGGTGGCCAGTGCGACGACCCGCGGGGACGGCACGTTCGAGCTGTCCGCGGCGGCCGACGGGGCGACACTGCGGCTGCCCGGCTCCAACTTCCAGGCCCCGTACAACGGCGTGGACTGGCTCGGCCCCACGCTCGTGACCCCGGCGATCATCGGCTCGTACGTGTGGATGTGGGCCGGCTTCGCGATGGTGCTGATCGCCGCCGGCCTGGCCGGGCTGCCGCGTGAGCTGCTGGAGGCCGCGCGGATGGACGGCGCGAACGAGTGGCAGGTCTTCCGGCGGATCACGGTGCCGATGCTGGCGCCGGTGCTCGGGGTCGTCCTCGTCACGCTGATGATCAACGTGTTGAAGATCTTCGACCTCGTCTACATCATCGCGCCGGGCGCCAGCCAGGACGAGGCCAACGTGCTGGCGCTCCAGCTCTACAAGTCCTCCTTCGGCACCGACGTCAACCAGGGCGTCGGCAGCGCCATCGCCATCTTCCTGCTGTTGCTGGTGCTGCCGCTGATGTACGTCAATGTCCGCCGCATCCGAAGGGAGCGCCGTCGATGACCAGTACGGAAACCGTCGTACGGGCCAAGCAGTCGCTCGCCACCCGCGTCGCGGCCCGGGCCGGGGGCGCGGGGATGCGGTTCTTCCTCGTCGTCGTCGGGCTGCTGTGGCTCACGCCCACCGCCGGGCTGTTGCTGTCCTCGCTGCGCGACCCGGCGGAGGCGGACCTGACCGGCTGGTGGAAGGTCTTCACCGACCCCTCGCAGCTCACCCTGGACGGCTACGACCAGCTCCTGCACAACGAGGTGGTCACCGACTCGCTGCTGACCACCGCGCTGATCACCATCCCGGCCACCGCCCTGGTGGTGCTCATCGGCGCGCTGGCCGGTTACGCCTTCGCGTGCATGGACTTCCCCGGCCGCGACTGGTGGTTCCTGCTGGTGGTGGGGCTGCTGGTGGTGCCGGTGCAGGTGGCGCTGATCCCGGTGTCCAAGCTGTTCGGCGAGATCGGCATCTTCCAGACCACCACCGGCGTGGTGCTCTTCCACACCGCCTTCGGGCTGCCGTTCGCGGTCTTCCTGCTGCACAACTTCTTCGCGGAGATCCCCCGCGAACTGCTTGAGGCGGCCCGCCTGGACGGCGCGGGCGAGCTGCGGCTGTTCTTCCGCGTGGTGCTGCCGCTGGCGGGCCCGGCCATCGCGTCGCTGGCCATCTTCCAGTTCCTGTGGGTGTGGAACGACATGCTGGTGGCCCTGATCTTCGCCGACAGCGGCGACCCGCCCATCACGGTCGCCCTCCAGCAGCAGGCCCGCCAGTTCAGCAACAACCTGGACGTGCTCGGGCCCGGCGCCTTCATCTCGATGGTCGTTCCGCTGGCCGTGTTCTTCGCCTTCCAGCGACAGTTCGTCTCGGGCGTCATGGCGGGGGCGGTGAAGTAGCCCTCAGCGAGCGGTCCCCGGCGCCCCCGCGTGGCGCGAGCCGGCCCCGGGCGGGAGCGCCCGGGGCCGGCTCGCGCCTGGTCAGGGCGTAAATGGTGCGACAGTCCGGCTCGGCCGCTGTTAGCTTCGCGTACATGCTTGCGGTCGGTGAAAAAGAAATTCGAGCCTCCTTCGTCAACTGTTCCAAGGGAGAGGCCAGCCGGCTGAACCTGCCCCGGAACCTGGCCGAGCAGCCCTGGGACGACCTGGACTTCCTGGGCTGGCGCGATCCGGGCGCACCGGACCGCAGCTACCTGGTCATGCCGTACCAGGGCCAGCTCACCGGGGTCACGCTGCGGGTCCCGCAGGGCCCGCGGAAGAGCCTGACCAAGACCAACCTCTGCACCCTGTGCCTGACCTCGCACCCCGGCTCCGGGGTCACCCTGCTGGCCGCACGCAAGGCCGGCGCGGCCGGGCGGCAGGGCAACACGGTGGGCGCGTACATCTGCGGCGACCTGGCCTGCTCGCTGTACGTACGGGGCAAGAAGAAGCTGGAGCTCGCCCAGCGCTTCGAGGAGTCGCTCACCCTTCAGGAGCAGATCGACCGCCTGGTCGGCAACACCGAGGCGTTCCTGGCCCAGGTCTTCAGCTAGGCGTGGCGCCCCGCGCCGGCGGTCGCGGGCGCTCCCTGTCACACTCGCCGCGCCCCCTCCGTCATACCCCTGACGGAACGCGACGGGAGAATGTGACCGATGGACGAACGTGAACGCCTGGCGCGGCGCTTCGAGGCCGAGCGGCCCCGGCTGCGGGCGGTGGCCTACCGGATGCTGGGCTCGCTCAGCGAGTCGGACGACGCCGTGCAGGAGACCTGGCTGCGGCTCCAGCGGTCCGGGGCGGACGGGGTGGACAACCTCGGCGGCTGGCTGACGACCGTGGTGGCCCGGGTCTGCCTCGACATGCTGCGGACCCGCACGGCGCGGCGCGAACAGCCGCTGGAGGGGCAGCCCGCCCCCGATCCGGTGGTGGACGGCGCGGAAGGCGTCGACCCGGAGCACGAGGCGCTGCTCGCGGACGCGGTGGGGCTCGCGCTGCTCGTCGTCCTGGACACGCTGGCCCCGGCCGAGCGGCTGGCGTTCGTGCTGCACGACATGTTCGGGGTGCCGTTCGACGAGATCGCGCCGCTGGTGGAGCGCACGCCGGCGGCGGCGCGGCAGCTCGCGAGCCGGGCCCGGCGCCGGGTGCGCGGCAGCGACCTCGCGCCCGAACCGGACCTGACCCGGCAGCGCACGGTCGTGGACGCCTTCCTCGCCGCGTCGCGCGGCGGCGAGTTCGACGCGCTGGTCGCGCTGCTCGCGCCGGACATCGTGCTCCGCGTCGACCTCGGCGCCACGGCCGGCGTCCGCGAGGTGCACGGCGCGGCGGCGGTCGCCGGGCAGGCCCTCACGTTCGCGCGCGCGGCGGGGGACGCCGTGCCGGTGCTGGTCAACGGCCTGGCGGGGACGGTCTCGCTGGTCGACGGCGTGCCGCGCTCGCTGCTCAGCTTCACCGTCCGGGACGGCCTGGTACGCCGCATCGACATCCTCGCGGACCCGGCCCGCCTCCAGCACCTCGACGTGGCGGCGCTCCGCGTCGACCGGCCCAGGGCGCCGGGGGCGTAGCGCCGGCGTACGGGCCCGCGGGCGCGGGCGGACGCGCCGAGGGGCGGTACGGGAATCCCGTACCGCCCCTCGGTCACCGCTTGCCGTAGCGCCTGACTGCCTACCGCCTACCGCCTACTGCCGACCGCCTACCGGCAGTCTCAGCCGTGCGAGCGCAGCAGCGTGCGCATGGTCCGCATGGCCACCGACAGGTTGGCCAGGTCGAACGCGTCCGACCCGTGGATCTCCTCCAGGGTGCTGCGCGCCCGGCCGAGCAGCGCCGCGTTCTTCTCCTCCCACGCCTTGAACCGCTGCTCCGGCGTGGAGTTGCCGTCGCCCACCGAGAGGATGTCGGAGGTGAGCGCGGCGTGCGCCGCGTACAGGTCCTCGCGGATGGAGGCGCGGGCCATGGACTGCCAGCGGTCGGCCCGCGGCAGCTCGATGATCCGGTCCATGAGCTGGGTGATCCGCAGCCGGTCCCCGAGGTCGTAGTAGACCTCCGCGACGGCCAGCGGGTCCTTGCCGGTGCGGTCCGCGATGGCGACGATGTCCAGCGTCGGGAAGGCGGACGAGAAGCTCGCCACCCGCGACGCCAGCTCCTCCGGCACGCCCGCCTGGATGAGTTCCTCGTTGATGCCCTGGTACCACTCCAGGTCGGCGCCGCGCAGCAGCTTCGGCAGGGCGGCCCACACGGTGGCCACCCGCTCGCTGAAGAAGGCGATGGTCTCGGCCAGCTCCAGCGGCTGCGGCCGGTTGTTGAGCAGCCAGCGGGTGCCGCGCTCGACCAGCCGGCGCGAGTGCAGCCGGATGCGGGTCTGCACGTCGGCCGCGACCACGTTGTCCAGCGCCTCGACCTCGTCCCACACCCCGGCGAGCCCGAAGATCTCCCGGCCCGCGGTCTGCGCGCGGACGACTTCCTCGGTGGAGGCGCCGGTCTCCTCGCGCATCCGGTGCAGGAAGGTCGAGCCACCCGTGTTGACCGTGTCGTTGACCAGCACGGTCGTGATGATCTCGCGGCGCAGCGCGTGCGCGTCGATCTGCTCGGCGAAGCGCTCGCGCAGCGGCTGCGGGAAGTAGGCGTGCAGCAGCCGTTGCAGGTAGGGGTCGTCCGGCAGGCCGGTGGAGACCAGCTCGTCGGCCACCGTGATCTTGATGTACGCGAGGATCACGGCCAGCTCGGGCTGGGTCAGGCCGCGCGAGGAGGCCAGCCGCTCGCGGATCTGCCGGTCGGTCGGCAGGAACTCGAGCTGCCGGTCGAGCTGACCCTCACGGCCGAGCCGGCGCATGAAACGCTGGTGGGCGTGGAGCAGGCTGGGCGCCTGGGCGACGGCGTTGGCCAGCGCGGTGTTCTGCGCGTAGTTGTTCCGCAGTACCAGGGTGCCGACCTCGTCGGTCATCTCGGCGAGCAGCTTGTTGCGCTGCTTGACGGTCAGGTCGCCGTCGGCCACCACCGAGTTGAGCAGGATCTTGATGTTGACCTCGTGGTCCGAGGTGTCCACGCCGGCGCTGTTGTCGATCGCGTCGGTGTTGATCCGGCCGCCGGTGGCCTGGCCGTCGGCGTCGCGGGGCCCGCCGACGCTGGCGAACTCGATCCGGCCGAGCTGGGTCAGGCCCAGGTTGCCGCCCTCGCCGACGACCTTGACCCGCAGGTCCTGGCCGTCCACCCGGATCGCGTCGTTGGCCTTGTCGCCCACGTCCGCGTGCGTTTCGAGCGAGGACTTCACGTACGTGCCGATGCCGCCGTTCCACAGCAGGTCGACGGGGGCCTGCAGGATCGCCTTCATCAGCTCGGCCGGGGTCAGCTTGGTGACGCCGGCCGCGATGCCGAGGGCCGCCCGCACCTGGGCGTTGATCGGGATCGACTTGGCGCTGCGCGGGTGGATGCCGCCGCCCGTGGACAGCAGCGAGCTGTCGTAGTCGGCCCACGAGGAGCGCGGCAGCTCGAACAGGCGGCGGCGCTCGGCGTAGGAGACGGCCGCGTCCGGGTTCGGGTCGAGGAAGATGTGCCGGTGGTCGAAGGCGGCCACCAACCTGATGTGCTCGCTGAGCAGCATGCCGTTGCCGAAGACGTCGCCGGACATGTCACCGACGCCGACGACGGTGAAGTCCTCGGTCTGGGTGTCGTGGCCCAGCTCCCGGAAGTGCCGCTTGACCGACTCCCAGGCGCCGCGCGCGGTGATGCCCATGCCCTTGTGGTCGTAGCCGGCCGAGCCGCCGGAGGCGAAGGCGTCGCCGAGCCAGAAGCCGTAGTCGACGGCGACCTCGTTGGCGATGTCGGAGAACGTCGCGGTGCCCTTGTCGGCGGCGACCACCAGGTACGTGTCGTCCTCGTCGTGCCGTACGACGCCCTCGGGGTGCACGACCTGCCCGCCGACCAGGTTGTCGGTGATGTCGAGCAGCCCGGAGATGAAGATCTTGTAGCAGGCGATGCCCTCGGCCAGCCACGCGTCGCGGTCCACCGACGGATCGGGCAGCCGCTTGCCGACGAAGCCGCCCTTGGCGCCGACCGGCACGATGACGGTGTTCTTCACCATCTGCGCCTTGACCAGGCCGAGGATCTCCGTACGGAAGTCCTCACGCCGGTCGGACCAGCGCAGCCCGCCGCGCGCGACCTTGCCGAACCGCAGGTGGACGCCCTCGACGCGGGGCGAGTACACCCAGACCTCGTAGGCCGGGCGCGGCGCGGGCAGGTCGGGGATGGCCTGCGGGTCGAGCTTGATGGACAGGTAGCTGTGCGGCTCGCCCGAGGTGGTCTTCTGGAAGTGGTTGGTCCGCAGCGTCGCCTTGATGAGGGTGAGGAAGGCGCGCAGGATGCGGTCCTCGTCCAGGCTGGCGACCAGGTCGAGCGCGGCGTCCAGCTCCTCGAGCAGCGCGTCGGTCAGCTCCAGGCCGGCCCGCTGCCGGTGCGGGGCCATCCGGGCCTCGAAGAGGTTCACCAGGAGCCGGGTGGTGTGCACGTTGTTGCGGAGGGTGTCCTCCATGTACGACTGGCTGAAGGTGGAGCCGGCCTGCCGCAGGTACTTGGCGTAGGCGCGCAGCACCATCGCCTGCCGCCAGTCGAGCCCGGCGCTGAGCACCAGCTCGTTGAAGTTGTCGTTCTCGGCCTGGCCGGTCCACACGGCGGCGAAGGCGTTCTGGAAGCGCTCGCGCGCGTCGTCGCCCTCGACCCGGTCGGGCATCCGCAGCCCGAAGTCGTAGATCCAGGCGGTGGACCCGTCGGAACTGCGCAGCTCGTACGGGCGCTCGTCGACGACCTCGACGCCGAGGCGCTGGAGGACGGGCAGCACGGCCGACAGGGAGACCTGGCCGCCGCTGCGGTAGATCTTGAACCGGCGCTCGCCGGGGCCGGCGCCGACCGGCTCGTAGAGGCTGAGCGCGAACTCGCGCTCGCCGCCGGGCGCGGTCAGCCGCTCCAGGTGCTGGAGGTCGGAGACGGCGGCGCGCGGGGTGTGGTCGGCCTTGTAGCCCTCGGGGAAGGCGTTGGCGTAGCGGCGCAGGAGTTCGGCGGCGTGCTCCTCGCCGACCTCGGCGCTCAGCGCCTCGGCGAAGCCGTCGGCCCACGAGCGGGCGGCCTCCACGAGCCGGGCCTCGATGCGGTCGGCGTCGGCGTCGGTCAGGTCGGCCAGCGTGGCGCCGGGCGCGACGCGGATGACGAAGTGCAGCCGGGAGAGGATCGACTCGGTGTTCCAGGCCGTGAAGTCGACGCTGGTGCCGCCCAGCTCCTCCTTGAGGATGTCGATCAACCGCAGCCGCACGCCGGTGGTGTAGCGGTCGCGCGGCAGGTAGACCAGGGCCGAGTAGTAGCGGCCGTACTCGTCCTGGCGCAGGAACAGCCGCAGCCGACGCCGCTCCTGCAGGTAGAGGACCGAGGTGGTGATGGAGCGGAGCTGGTCGACCGGGGTCTGGAACAGCTCGTCGCGCGGGTAGGTCTCCAGGATCTGGAGCAGGTCGCGGCCGTCGTGGCTCTGCGGCGTGAAGCCCGCGGTGGACAGCACCTCGGCGACCTTGCGCCGGATGACCGGCACCCGGCGCACCGACTCGGTGTACGCGGCCGACGAGAACAGGCCGAGGAAGCGGCGCTCACCGACCACGTTGCCGTCCGCGTCGAACTTCTTGACGCCGACGTAGTCGAGGTAGGAGGGCCGGTGCACGGTGGCGCGGCTGTTGGCCTTGGTGAGGATGAGCAGCTTGTGCTCGCGGGCCTTGGCGCGGGCGTCGGCCGGCAGCCGGTTGAAGGAGGGCGAGCCGGGGCGGCCGTCGCCGGGCGCGGCGTGGTTGCCGTCCGCGGCGTGCGTGGGGTCGGAGCGCAGGATGCCGAGGCCGGTGCCGGGGACGGCGGTGAGGACGTCCTCCTCGACGCCCTCGTCGCCGGGCGCGGCCGTCAGCTCGTACTCGCGGTAGCCCAGGAACGTGAAGTGGTCGGCGGCCAGCCAGCGCAGCAGCTCCTGCGCCTCCTCCACCTCCTGCTCGCGCAGGTCGCTCGCGGTGGGCTCGTCCGGCAGCTCGTCGGCGATGCGCAGCGCGGAGTCGCGCATCTTCGTCCAGTCCTCGACGGCCTCGCGCACGTCGGACAGGACGCGCCGCAGGTCGGCGGTCATCTGCTTGAGGTCGCCGCGGTCGGTCTCGCGGTCGATCTCGACGTGAATCCACGACTCGGTGACCGCGTCGTGCGGCAGGTCGCCCGGGGGCAGCGTCATGGTGGCGGCGGCCAGGCCGGCGGCCGTCCCACCGACCACGTCGGGCCCGGTGGCCAGCGTGATGCCGGGGGCCTCGCGCTGCGAGCCGAGCACCTCGAGGAGCTTGCCGGTCACATCGCGGCGCACCACGATCTGCGGGTGGATGACGACGTGGATGCCGCGTCCCTGACGGGACAGCTCGTTGGTGACGGAGTCGACCAGGAACGGCATGTCGTCCGTGACGACCTCCACCACGGAGTGGCTGCACGTCCAGCCGTTCTCCTCGACGGTGGGCGTGTGCACGCGCACGTTCGCGGTGCCCTGCGGGCGCGCCTGCGCCAGCCGGTAGTGGGAGAGCGCCGCACCGAAGACGTCGACCGGGTCCCGGCCGCTGAGGTCCTCGGGCGCCGTATGCAGGTAGTAGCGCTGGAGGTACGCGCGAAGGGTCTCCGGATCGAGCCCTCGCTCCGGTTGCTGTGTATGGGCAGGGCTCTGCTCAGCGACCCGGGCGGCCCGTTCGAGCAGCTCGGCCTTGGCTTCGTCCAGCTTGGTCTGCATTTCCTCTGCTCCTGTCGCGCGCCGTTGCGTGACATCGATGTGCGGTGGCATGACGTCGAGACGCGGGATCGCCGGTCACTGTCGACGTTATGCGGGAATGAGCGACAGCCGGGTCGGTCTTGACCAAATGTGGCCAACAACCCTGCGGAAGGGAATCAGCGGCGGCCCGGGCACTATGGTGCTCCGGGCGCTGGGGTCCCGCCTGACGAAGGCCAGGTGAGGGGGCAGCTCCGCCCCCGTGGGGTATCGCGCTGATCACGCCGTAAGGCTATCGCTCCCGACCCGCTCGCCGTCATCGGCCGGGTATGTACAAATCTGGGCCCCGGACTTTGACGAATCGGACCAAGGTGCGTCGCGCGCGGCAGGAAGTCGCCGAGCGGGCCCGGAGGGGTTGGCAAACGGCGCGCGGCGATGCACGGTGAACAAAGCGGACAGTTCGGAGCTAGCGCCGCCCGGGCCAGCCCCGTCGGCGCACCGCGGAGGTGGGCGGCATGACGGCGAGGATCCTCATCGTGACGGGCGACGCGGCGGAGTCCCTGGAGGTGCTCTACCCCTACCAGCGGCTGCGCGAGGAGGGCTACGAGGTGCACGTCGCGGCGCCGGCCCGCAAGACGCTGCGCTTCGTCGTCCACGACTTCGAGGACGGCTTCGACACCTACACCGAGAAGCCCGGCTACACCTGGCCCGCCGACCTCGCCTTCACCGAGGTGGAACCGGGCGAGTACGCCGCCCTGGTGATCCCGGGCGGCCGGGCGCCGGAGTACCTGCGCAACGACGGCGAGCTGCGGAAGGTGGTCAAGGCGTTCTTCGACGCGGACAAGCCCGTGGCCCAGATCTGCCACGGCCCGCAGCTGACCGCCGCCACCGACAGCCTGCGCGGCCGTCGGGTCACCGCCTACCCGGCCCTCGAACTCGACATGCAGGCGGCGGGGGCCGTCTTCCAGGACGCCGAGGTCGTCGTGGACGGGACGCTGGTGTCCGCGCGCGGCTGGTCGGACCACCCGGCGTGGATGCGCGCGTTCCTGACGGTGCTTCGGGACAAGGCCCCGGTGAGCTGACGGCGCGCGGGCCGCGGGCACCGCGCGGCGGGCGCGGTGCCGCGGCGCGGGCGGCGGGCGGGACGTCATCAGGCCGTCAACACCTCGGCCAGCTCGATGGCCTCGGCCAACGTGTCGGCGATGGGCACCCCGGCCGCCGCGAGGCTGGCCCGACTGTGCGAGCCGCCGGAGTAGAGCACGGCGTGCGCCCCCGCCTGCCGCGCGGCCAGGGCGTCGTCGAGCGCGTCGCCGATCACCACGGTCCGGCCCGCCCGCACCCCGTCGAGCTGCGCGAGGTGGCGCACCATGTCCTCCGTCTTGCCGCCCCCGGACGGTCCCGTACGCCCCTGCACGCGGACGAAGCGCGACTCGATGCCGAAGCGGCGCACCAGGGGCACCAGGTTGTCGTGCTCGTACAGGGAGAGCAGGGACTGGGTGCGCCCCGTCGTCTGCCAGCGTTCGAGCAGCGCCTCCGCGCCGGCGGCGAGCTGGCAGGCGGCCCGCCGCACCGCGTACTGGCGCTGGAACGCCACGTCCATCTGCGCCCACTCCTCCGGCGTCGGCAGCCGGCCCATGAGGCGCTCGTAGAAGTGCGGGATGGGGACGCAGTACAGCTCGCGATAGCGCTCAAGGGTGATGGGGTCGAGGCCGATCTCGGCGAACGCGGCGTTGGTGGCCGCGATGACGGCGTCGATGTCGTGGAAGAGGGTGCCGTTCCAGTCCCAGATGATGTGCGTCTCGCGCTTACCCATGCCTTCGAAGGTACCCGGCACCTCTGACAGCCGGTCCACGCGTTCGGCAACTCCCGACGAACCGCCGGTGGGGGCCCGCGACGGGCGCCTCCGGGCGGCCGGGCGGGCGGGCCAGGGGGCCGGGAACCGAGGGTCCCGGGCCCCGGGCCCCGGGCTCAGTCGATGAGGTTGGGGATCTCCTGGGTCGCGTACCACAGCAGCTCGTGGTCCTCGGCCCCGTCCACCGTGAACTGGGCGTCGTCGTCGCCCTGGTCGGCCGCGCCGAGCGCGGCGGCGGCGGCGCTCACGTCCGCCTCCGCGTCCGGCCCGTCCACGTGCACCGCGGCGGCCTTGCTCAGCGGGATGGCGGTGGCGACGCGCACCTCGCCGAGGGCCGACTGGTCGAGCCCACGGTCCGGGTCGGCGACGGCCTGGCCGTCCGCCACGTCCACCGCCACGACCACGCGGCGGCGAGGCGCCGATGGGTTGCCGGCCAGCCGGCGCAGCGAGGCCGCCGCGGCCCGGTTGAGCGCCGCGTACTCCAGCTCCTCGATGTCGTCCGAGACGTACCACTCGCGCAGCGCCGGCGTCACCGCGTAGGCGTCCAGCGGGGCCGGGCCCAGCTCGCCCGCCGTGAGCGCCTCGGCGAGGCCGGGGAGGGTCAGGGGGACGTACACGCGCATGTTCGCCGCTTTCGTCAAGACATGTCCGTCACGGCACGCGGAGCCGTGCCGCCCGCAAGCATAAGCGCGCCGGTCCCCCTTCGGAGGAGGGGCTACGGCCCGTGCCGTACCGTGTGCACCACGTCGCCCCGGGCGCAAGAGCTATCCCGCTCCCCTTCTCGTATTTCACCCAGATAGGTGGTCACGCACAGCGAGGTTCCCACCCCCGCTTCGGCGTTGCCCGCACGCGCGCCCCGCCGGTAGAAGTCACGCAACGAAAGCTACTGCCCGGTATCAAGGCCGGGCCGGGACGACGGGGGCGCGTGACGGATGGAGCGACGGAGCACCGGGGCAGCCACACGAGGGACCACGAGCGCCACGACGCGCGCCCGCCCCACGCCACCTCGTACGGAACCGGCCACCCCGCCACGCGGCAGGACGACGGCCGACGGCACGCCGGGGACGCTGGGGCCCGGGGCCGCGATCGGCGCCGGCGCCGGCCTCGACGGGCACCGGGTGCCGCGGCAGTACAGCGGCCCACCGCGCCGGCGCGACCAGCGGCGCCCCGGCGGCGCGGACCTCGCCGCCCGGCACCGCGCCCGCGAGCGGCTGCCCCGCTACTGGTTCGCCAACCGGCTGCTGCTGACCCTCAGCGGTCAGCGCCCGGTGCACTGGATGCTCGGCCATACCCAGGGCGCCGCCTACGACCAGTTGACCCGGCTCGCCCCGCACCCGAGCCTCTGTCCGCCCAGGGCCACAAGGGCCACGGCCCGCGCCGCGGCCCGCACGCACCCGGCCGGGCCGGGCCCGCGGGTGTGGCCGCCGGTCGTGCGGCACTGCGACGAGTTCCGCCCCGAGCCGTGGGTCATCGAGGCGTTCGCCCGCATCGCGGCCGGCGATCGTCTGCGAGCGCTGGCCTTCCGGCTTGAGGAGGGCGCCGACGGCCGCTGGCGCTGCGCCGCGATCGACCTCGGCCACCCACCGGGCCACCCTGGGCCGCCGTGACCGACGCGCCAGGCCACCGGCAGGACAGCGGCGCCGACACGGTCCCGACGACGCGGGGCGGCGCGGGGCAGGCGAACCGCGACCAACCACCTGGGGCCCAGCACGGCCGACGCACCGCGGCGGGACGACCCAGCAGGGGCGGCGCAGCGGAGGCGGCCCAGCAAGGGCGGCCCAGACCGCCGGCCCAGCGCGCCCGGACCAGCGGCGCCCGGCCCGTGGAGCCGGACGCGCCGCGGGCCCGGCATCGCGACGATGCCGGGCCCGCGCTCCGGAGCGGCTGTCGCCGCCCCGGCTGTGACGTCCTACTTCTTGCGGCGACGGCCGCCCTTCTGCGCCTTGCGACGCTCGGCGCGGGTCTGGCCGCCCGCGGCGGGCACCGTCGCGGAGCCGCTGTCGCCGTCCCCGGTCGCGGTGGCGAAGTCGCCCTCGACCACGCCGCCCTCGCCGTCCACGGTGGGCGCCGAGAAGTGCAGCCGGTCCGGGCGCTGCGGCGCGTCCAGGCCCTTGGCGTGGATCTCCGGCCGGCCCGCGCCGGCGGCGACGGGCTCGCGCTCGCCCTTCTCGAGCGAGGGCGCCGCGTCCTGCACCGGCACCTCCTCGACCTGCTGCTCGACCTGGACCTCCAGGTTGAACAGGTAGCCGACGGACTCCTCCTTGATGCCCTCCATCATGGCGGTGAACATGTCGAAGCCCTCGCGCTGGTACTCGACCAGGGGGTCCTTCTGGGCCATCGCGCGCAGCCCGATGCCCTCCTGGAGGTAGTCCATCTCGTAGAGGTGCTCGCGCCACTTGCGGTCCAGCACCGAGAGCACCACGCGACGCTCCAGCTCACGCATGATCTCCGAGCCGAGCTGCTCCTCGCGCGCCGCGTACTGCGCGTGGATGTCTTCCTTGATCGCGTCGGTGATGAACTCCGCGGTGAGCCCGGCGCGGTCGCCGCCGACCTCGTCCTCAAGCTGCTCGATGGTCACCTGCACCGGGTAGAGCTGCTTGAACGCGCTCCACAGTCGGTCCAGGTCCCACTCCTCGGCGAACCCCTCCACGGTCTCGGCCTGTACGTAGGCGTCGATCGTGTCGTCCATGAAGTGGCGCACCTGCTCGTGCAGGTCCTCGCCCTTCAGGACGCGGCGGCGCTCGCCGTAGATGACCTCGCGCTGCCGGTTGAGCACCTCGTCGTACTTGAGGACGTTCTTACGCGTCTCGAAGTTCTGCTGCTCGACCTGCGACTGGGCGGAGGCGATGGCGCGGGTGACCATCTTGTTCTCGATCGGCACGTCGTCGGGCACGTTGGCCATCGACATCACGCGCTCGACCATCTGGGCCTTGAACAGGCGCATCAGGTCGTCGCCGAGCGAGAGGTAGAAGCGGGACTCGCCCGGGTCGCCCTGGCGGCCGGAACGACCGCGGAGCTGGTTGTCGATACGCCGCGACTCGTGCCGCTCGGTGCCCAGGACGTAGAGCCCGCCGAGATCCTTGACCTCCTCGTGCTCCGCCTTGACCGCGGCCTTCGCCCGCTCCAGGGCGGCGGGCAGCGCGGCGGCCCACTCCTCGACGTGCTCGACCGGGTCCAGGCCCTTGGCGCGCAGCTCGGTCTCGGCCAGGTCGTCCGGGTTGCCGCCGAGCTGGATGTCCGTACCACGGCCGGCCATGTTGGTCGCCACCGTGACCGCGCCCTTGCGGCCGGCCTGCGCGACGATCGTCGCCTCTCGGTCGTGCTGCTTGGCGTTGAGCACCTCGTGCCGCACGCCGCGCTTGTTCAACTGCTGCGAGAGGTACTCGGACTTCTCCACCGAGGTCGTACCGACCAGGACCGGCTGGCCCTTCTCGTACTTCTCGACGATGTCCTCGACCACCGCGGCGAACTTCGCGGGCTCGGTGCGGTAGATCAGGTCGGGCTGGTCGATGCGGACCATCGGCCGGTTGGTCGGGATGGGGACCACGCCGAGCTTGTAGATCTGGTGGAACTCGGCCGCCTCGGTCATGGCCGTACCGGTCATGCCCGAGAGGGTGCCGTAGAGGCGGAAGAAGTTCTGCAGGGTGATCGTGGCGAGCGTCTGGTTCTCGTCCTTGATGTCCACCCCTTCCTTCGCCTCGATCGCCTGGTGCATGCCCTCGTTGTAGCGGCGGCCGGCGAGGATACGGCCGGTGTGCTCGTCGACGATCATGACCTCGCCGTCGATGACGACGTAGTCCTTGTCCTTCTTGAACAGTTCTTTCGCCTTGATGGCGTTGTTCAGATAACCGACGAGCGGGGTGTTGACCGACTCGTAGAGGTTGTCGATCCCGAGCCAGTTCTCGACCTTGGTGACGCCGGACTCGTGGATGCCGACGGTCCGCTTCTTCTCGTCGACCTCGTAGTCCCCGGTCTCCTGCTGCGGGTTGCCGTTCTCGTCCCGCTTCAGCGGGTTGGCGGGCTCGCCGCGGGTCAGCCGCTTCACCAGCTTGGCGAAGTCGCCGTACCACTTGGTGGCCTGGTCGGCGGGGCCGGAGATGATCAACGGCGTACGGGCCTCGTCCACGAGGATGGAGTCGACCTCGTCCACGATCGCGAAGTTGTGTCCGCGCTGTACGAGTTCTTCCTGCGACCACGCCATGTTGTCGCGCAGGTAGTCGAAGCCGAACTCGTTGTTGGTGCCGTACGTGATGTCGCAGTTGTACTGTTCGCGCCGCTGGGCGGGCGTCATGTTGGCGAGGATGCAGCCGACGGACAGGCCGAGGAACTTGTGGACCCGGCCCATCATCTCGGAGTCACGCTCGGCCAGGTAGTCGTTGACCGTGATCAGGTGCACGCCCTTGCCCGACAACCCGTTGAGGTACGCCGGCAGCGTGCCGACGAGGGTCTTGCCCTCACCGGTCTTCATCTCGGCGACGTAGCCCAGGTGCAGCGCGGCGCCACCCATGATCTGTACGTCGTAGTGGCGCTGGCCGAGGACGCGCTTGGCAGCCTCACGGACCGTAGCGAACGCCTCGGGCAGGAGGTCATCGAGACTCTCGCCGTCCGCGTACCGCTCCTTGTACTCGTCCGTGAGAGCGCGCAGCTCTGCGTCGGAGAGGTTCAGGAAGTCCTCTTCGATGGAGTTGACCTGGCCCGCGATGCGGTGCAGCTTGCGCAGGATCTTGCCTTCGCCTGCACGCATGAGCTTGTTGAGGACGGACACGTAGGCTGGCTCCTTGCCGGTCGGACCTGGCACGGTTCGGGTGCGCTAGCGCGGCATTATCGGGGGCCACGGGGCCTGCCGCAACGGCCATCGTAAGTCAGGACCAGCCTGCCCCGGGAGGTCCGTCGGCACGAAGGCTCGCTATCGCCCTCAGTTCCCAACGCGTGAACCCCGCCGAAGGTGCCTGGAGACCCCCCGGAAGGGCGGGGTCACCGCCGCCTCTCCAGCCCCACGAGACACCGCCGGTCCCGTTCCCCACCGCGCCACCCCCACGCGGCCCTTACGCATCGTGACCGCGCGAACCGCCACCGCCGTCCCACGCCTCGCCCCCTTCGCGCGCGACAGGTCCACGTCATCCGTACGGGAGGCGGCACCGCACCCTTCGTACGGGGAGCGGCGCTCCGCCATCCGCACGACGCGACGCCCCTCCGCCCGCACGGAGCCCGGCGCGCCGCCCGGCCCGGCCGCGCCTCGTCCCCGCCCCGGAGCCGCGCGGCGCCCGGCGCCGCACCACCGGTCCGGCCGGTGAGGTGCGACGGGACGCGGCCCGGCGTCCCACGCCGGAGCGCAAAATGGTTTTCGCAGACCGGGTGGAGCGACCACACTCGATCCATGGAGCCCCTGATACTCAACACCCCCCGCCTGGTCCTGCGCCCGTTCGAGGCGTCCGACGTGGACGCGGTCTTCGCCGCCTGCCAGGACCCGGACATTCCGCGCTGGACGAACGTGCCCTCGCCGTACCTGCGCGAGCACGCCCAGAACTTCGTCACCGAGATGGTCCCGAACGGCTGGCGCGACAACACCTCGTACAGCCTCGCCGTGGTCACGAAGGACGACGGCGTGCTCGTGGGCGCCATGGGCCTGGTCCGCCTGGAGCTGGCCGGCCCGGAGCGGCAGGCGGAGATCGGCTACTGGACGGTTAAGGAACACCGTGGCCGTGGCTACACCGTCGAGGCCGCCCGCCGCATGATCGACTGGGCCTTCGGCGAGCTGGGCGTGGAGCGCATGGAGTGGTACGCCGAGGTCGGCAACGAGGGCTCCTGGGCCGTCGCCCGCTCACTCGGCTTCCAACGGGAGGGCACGCTGCGCGCCCGCATCCCGCACGCGGGCACCCGCCGGGACTCCTGGATCGGCTCCCTCCTCCCCAGCGACCTCGGCCTCTCGACCCCGACCCCGTACCTGCCCGGCCCGCAACCGTCCTGACCCACGACCGGCACGACGCGGGGCGGGGGGCGTCGCGGGGCGACACGGGGTGTGCGGGCGGCGGCTGGGCAGCGGGTCAGTCGGCTGGGCGGTGCGGAGGTGAGGGTCGGCTCCGTCCCTGGCGTCCGGCTCGGCTCGGATCGGATCGGCTCGGGGGCCGGTTACGGGGCCTGGCCGGCCCGGCGCGTGAGGGCCCCGGCGGGGCTCGGGCGGGAGTCGGGCGGGGCTCGACCGGGGGTCGGACGAGGCTCGGGCGGGGGCCGGGCGGGGCGTCGGGCTCACTCGATCGTGGGACATCGCCGGCTCCGCGGACCCGCCGTCGGCCTCGCGCCCACGGCACAGCGCGTGCCGACGGCGTTGTCAGTGCCACCGTTTACTGTGTCCGGCATGACAACTCCCCTGTCAGCGAGCCGCGTCGCCCGCGCTGCCGACGCGGCGACGCCGCCCGCACGCCCCGAGGTCACCCTGTCCGCCGACGAGGCCCGCCGCATCGCGCTGCGCGCCCAGGGGCTGCTGGGCGCGCGGGACCAACGGGCGGGCGTGCGCGGCGTGTTGCGCTCGCTGGGAGCGGTCCAGTTGGACACCATCTCCGTCCTGGCCAGGTCGCACGAACTGGTGCCGTACGCCCGACTCGGCGCCGTCGGCCGCGACACCGTGGAGGCCGCGTACTGGACGGAGAGGCACAGCTTCGAGTACTGGTCCCATGCCGCCTGCATCCTGCCGATCGAGGAGTGGCCGCACTTCGCGTTCCGGCGCCGCGCGTACCGCGACCGCCCGCAGTGGCACCACGACCTGCCGGCCGGGGTCTACGAGAAGGTCATCGCCCAGTTGCGCGCCGAGGGCCCGCTGACCGCCACCGAACTGGGCGGCGCGAAGAACGGCGGCGAGTGGTGGGACTGGTCGGCGACGAAGATCGCGGTCGAGCGCGCCCTGATGTACGGCGAGGTCGTCTGCACCGAGCGGCGCGGCTGGAAGCGGGTCTACGACCTGGCCGAGCGCGCGATCCCCGGGGAGCTGCTGCACGACGACCTGCCGGACGCGGAGTGTCTGCGGCGGCTGGTCGCGCAGGCGGGCGCGGCCATGGGCGTGGCCACGCGCGCGGACCTCGCCGACTACCACCGGATCAGGAACGAGCAGGTGGACGCCGTCATCGCCACTACGGGGCTGACGCCGGTCGAGGTCAAGGGGTGGGACAAGCCCGCCTGGGCCGACCCGGCCGCGCTCGCCGCGGAGTCCGCGGGGCGCCGGGAGCGGCACCGGACGACGCTGCTGTCGCCGTTCGACTCGCTGGTCTGGGACCGACCGCGCACCCAGCGCATCTTCGACTTCACCCACCGGCTTGAGGCCTACGTGCCGCGGCCCAAGCGGATACACGGCTACTTCGCGATGCCCCTGCTCACCGGCGGCAAGCTGGTGGGCCGCGTGGACCCGGCCCGGGAGGGCACGACGCTGGTGGCCCGACAGCTCTCGCTACGGGGCGCGAAGGACGTCGCCCCCATGGCCCGCGCGCTGCGCGAGGCCGCCGAGTGGGTGGGCTGCGACGCCGTACGGATCGAGCGCGTGAGCCACCCCGACCTGGTCGCCCCACTCACCGCCGCCCTCGCCTGACGGCCCCCGGGCCGGGTGCGCGCCCCGGGCTCGGGAGCACCTGTGCTGCCCCGGGCCGGGTGCGCCTGCGCTGAGGCGGAGGCTCCAGACTCACGGAACACCTCGCCCGAGGCGGACGCTCCGGCCCGCCTGACCGCTGCCGCCCATCGGCGCGTCCGGCCGGCCGGCCATGCGCCATTGGCCTGTCGCCGACGGTCATCCACCGTCGATCAGTCGCCGTCGGCCAGCCACCGTTGATCAGTCGCCGTCGCTCGGCCGTGCTCGGCTCCGCGACGGCCGCCTCGGGTGCGGCCACCGCGACCCGTCACCTGATCTCGAGGATCTTCTCCCGCATCGCGTACACCACCGCTTCCATGCGCGAATGGAGCTGGAGCTTCTCCAGGATGTTGCGGACGTGGTTCTTGACCGTGTTCTCGCTGATGAACAACTCCTTCGCGATATCGCGGTTGTTCATCCCGGTGGCCACGAGCTTGAGCACCTCAAGCTCGCGGTCGGTCAGCCGAGGCGCGGGCACCAGTCGCCGCTCGTCGGTGCGCTGGATCATCGACTTGAACTCGGTCAGCAGCTTGGACGCCATGGACGGGCTGATCTGCGACTGCCCGTCGGCAACCGCCCGAATCGCGGTCGCCACCTCGTCGGTGGAGATCTCCTTGAGCAGGTATCCGGTGGCCCCGGCCTTGATCGCGTCGTAGAGATCGGCCTCCTCGTCGCTGATCGTCAGCATGATGATCTTGGCGCTGGGGGCCACCTCCTTGATGGCGGTACACGCCTCGATCCCGCCCCGCTTGGGCATGCGGACATCCATCAGCACGATGTCGGGGAGCAGGTCCGCCGCCTTCTCGACGGCCTCAGCTCCATCCCCGGCCTCGCCAATGACCTGGATGTCCGCTTCCTGCGCGAGTACGATCTCCAGTCCTCGGCGGAAGAGCGCGTGATCGTCCACCACGAGGACCCGGATCGGCTCCTTGCGCGACTCGCCCCTGTCCGTTCCGACGTTGACGCCGTCACCGTCGTCATCGTCGGGCACGGGCCCGAAGCTGTCCGCCATCGTTCCTCCCCCATGAAGGCCGTGGCCTTGCGGTTGCACCTAGCTCTGCACGCCAACCAGTCCCCACCGAGCGCCGATTGACCACGCCGCCATGATTCCATGCCCACGGGGTGGCCCGGTGCTCCCGCCATCCGCACCGTAGTGCCCCGGAGGGCCCACTCGGCCCTCCCGGGGCACCACCTACACCGTCTTACGAGACACGGCCGTCACCACGCCTCGTACATCAATTCAGTCAGCTCTCGTCGGTTCACCACGTTGATCCCCAACGCCGCGCGCCGCGCCCCGCGGCGCCGACGCCGGGTCGTCTCGCTATCGACCGTGGTCAGACGGAGGTCCGTCGCGGATCAGCCGCCGAGCGCGCCGCCGGCGCCACCCGGCTCCTCACCGACGAACGCCTCCGTCTTGAGGTGGATCACGCCATAGTCGTAGCCATGCCGCCGGTACACCACGCTCGGGTGGTTGGTGTCCGAGTCGACGAACAAGTAGAAGTCATGGCCGACCAACTCCATCTCGTACAGGGCCTGGTCGAGCGTCATCGGCGCCGCCGCATGCGTCTTCTCACGGACGATGAGCGGGCCCTCGCCGCGCACTTCGAGCGGCCCCATCCTCGTGGTGGGCACGTTGTCCGCAGCCCCGGTCTCGGCCTCGGCGCCCTCGCCTGATCCGTTGATCCGGGCGGCTTCCGGCACGGTCACCGCGACGTCGCTCGCCGGGATGCGGCCATTGCCACGCCGCGTGTGACGCTTGTCGTTCTGCTTGCGCAGGCGCTGCTCCAGCTTGCCCGTGGCGAGGTCGAGCGCCACGTACGGATCGGCGGCGGCGGCCTCTGCCCGGATCACCGGCCCCCGGGAGCGGAGGGTGATCTCCACTCGGTCGGAACGGTCGGCCTGGCGCGGGTTGTGCTCCTTGGACACCTCGACGTCGAGGCTGATCACCTTGCCGTCGAGCTTCTGGATCTTCTCCAGCTTCAGCTTCTCGGCCACGTGCTTGCGGAACCGCTCCGGCACCTCTGTCTTGCGGCCCTTCACGACGATGTCCACGCAGAACTCCGTTCCCGGATTGCTCCGTTGGCTGTTCGAAGCACATCCGTTTCGCACTGGGCCCGAGAGATTTCCAGGGCCCCCGACTCGGCGGCTTTCACCTCCTCCTCCCCCGCCATTGGGCTGTACACCCCACCGTCTTCACTTTTCTATGGAACACGGAAAGGCACGAAGCACGCTAAGCGGATATCAGCGCCATAGCGGCACCTAGTCCTCACAACCGAACATAGCTCGCTCGGCCGGGAGTCGGCACCCCCTACTGGCACGTACCTCCGTTCAGGTACTTTTTCGCTGTTACTAGCTGCAACGTCGCACGTTCGTTATCAGTTCCGATTCGCGCCGAATGCGCTGTGCGAGGCGGCCACCACCGCGGCCCCCACCAGCCCTTCCCGGACTGGGCCCACACCGGGCGTCTCAGCGGTGTCCACCGATCCGACACCTGGAACAGCGAGTGCCCCGGGAACCCCGCTCCAATCAGCGCCAGCCGACACCCGTATTCCCGTACGTCCGGCAACCGCGGCGCCGCTCCCCGTAGCTCGCCACACGCCCGACGCCGCTCCCGCCGCGCCCCGACCGCCGCTCCCGCCGTCAGCACGGCCCGCCGTACCCCGACCCATCGCGGCCCGCACCGCCCGCGCCGCCTCCGCGAGCGTCGCCCCGGTGGTCATGAGGTCGTCCACCAGCACCACGGGCCCGCCGCTCAGCAGCCTCTCCGCGCCCGGGGTGACCCGCAGCGCCCCGCTCACGTTCGCGACCCGCTGGGCGGCGCCCAGCCCCGCCTGATCCACCACCCTTCGCCGCTGCCGCACCACCGAGAGCACCCGGGCCGGCACGCCCTGCTCACGCAGAACCCGCGCGGCAGCAAGGGCTATCCGTCGCGTGGGATCGTGCCCACGCGCGGCCACCGCTCGGCGCGCCGACGGCACCGGGACCAGCAGGATCGGCGGCAGGGCCCCCGCGCTCCCCGCCCCGGCCGTCAGCGCGGAGCACGCCTCGTCCAGACCGCGCCCACGCCCCGTCGCCCGCCCGGCCTCGATACCCGGATCGGCCGGCTCTCCCCGGACGCGGTCCCGCCCGGCCGCCCCGCTGGCCCGCGCACCCGTCGGCGACTGCCCCGGCGGGGCGGGTCTCCGGGCAGGGGCCACCCACGCACCTACCGGCCTGGGCTCCCACCCCGCCCCACCCACGCCAGGCGGTCTCGCACGCTCTCTCGCGGGGTACACAGCCGTCGGCCACTCCTCCTTCGCCCCGGCACCCCGTAGCCACGCTCCCCGGCACACCACCGCGCAGACCGCCAGCGCCAGTGCGGCCCCCAACGGGCCCGCCAGCCGTAACGCCCCCCGCTCCTTGTGAGCGAGCAGGATCGATCTGCACGCCCCGGCATACGCCGCTACCGCGTACACCACAGGCAAGCCCTGCGGCATCGGACTCGGCCGCACCCGGGACGCGCTCCCGTCGAGCAGCACCGCACGGCACCGCTCACACAGCACGGCCCGAGGCGCCCCGCACCCCGCACACTCGACCGGCAGAACCAGCCCCGTCGCCTCTCGCCACCATCCCCGCATGCCCTCCACTGTCCCGCCGCGACCGCAGGCCCGCCACCCCTGTGGATAACTCTGCTCGCGCCGCGCGCCACTCTCTGGAGAGGGCATCAAAACCGCAGGTCAGCGCGGTAGTGACAGATTCTCTGGGCGTACGCAACCCGCACCGGCTCGCACCGTCGTCGGAGGCGCACCCCGGCGTGCTCCGCCCCCACGATCGCGCTCCCGACTACGCCCGAGAAGCGCGGCTGGGAGGGGCGCCCGGAGATGGTGAGCACAACTGGCCCGATGCACTGGCGGGGCCTGAACCGCCCCGCGACCCGCCACCGGGCCCAGCCCGACAGCGGACCAGCAGACGAACGCCGCCGCGCCGCGTGCCCGTGCCCGCCCCGCTGCCCCGGTCCCTTCCCCTATCCCCCGGCGCAAGGCCCGACGTACACGGCAGCACACAACGCGCGACAAGCCCCCGGGACCGACCGCGCCGGCCCGGACTAACCCGGGTAGACGGGTGCCGTTCCCTTCTTGACGACCGTCTTCCAGTTCGCGTCCGGAGGGAGTCGGACGATGCCGTCCGACGCCTTGGCGATCAGTGGCCGGTTCTCGTCCTCCGAGGCCGCGATCTGTTCCACCTTGCCGGGGCCGGGCAGCGTCGGGCTGTTCCCCGGCGAGCCGTCGGTCTCCATGTACCGCAGTTCCTGCACGCCGCCCGACTCGGTGCCGGCCACCACGAGTCGGCTGCCGCCGGCCCACGACACGGCGTCCACCTCGTCCAGTTGCGGGGCGAGGGAACGCAGCCCCTTGACGGACAGCGGTGGCTCCGCCGAGGTCTTGGCCCGTTCGAGCCGGCCGAGCCACAGCGACGTATGGCCGTCGCGCTCGATCAGCAGGGCGATCCGTGTGCTGTCGGCGGCCACCCGCAGTGAGACGATCCGGCCGCCGTCGAGCCCGGTGACATTGACTTCCTCGGGCTCCCCCACCCCGCTGGCCAGCCTCAACAGCCGCGGCTTGCCCGGGCTACGGTCGGCCACCCACAGGTCGCCGAGACCGTCCCAGCTCGGCACGGTCAGTCCGCCCTGCCGGCCACCGGTCGCACTGTGCAGTCGCGAGCCGCCCCGCTCCACGCCCGGCTTGAGATCGGCCACGTACAGGTCCCGGCCATTCTGGGACACCCCGGCCGCGGTCCGCTCGTCCCGCGCCACGGCGATCGAACCGAGTCCCGCCGTCGGCTCACCGAACGGCCCCGGCACGTGCTCCGGTTCCTCCCCGGTGTCGTCGAGCTGGACCATGCGGCGTTCCTCGTCGATGAAGTACTGGTTGTCCGCCTTGCCGTTGATCCGGTCCGGAGCGTACCCCTCGGCCTGGTCGCGGGTCAGCGAGCACAGTTCGGCGCCGGCCGCGCTCTCCAGCACCACCTTGCTGACCTTGGACGTCGACAGGTCCTGCACCGTGAACAACACCTGGGCCGCCATCTCGTGGCAGCGCAACTGGTCGACGGCGGCCGCGTCCTGGCTCAGCCCGATACGCAACTCGTTCGAGTCATCGAGGCGCAGGTGCTTGCTGTCGAGCTGGGTACCGCTCGGGAAGGACGTACGGACGACCGGTTCCAGCCAGTTGGTGGGCCCGCCCAGCAGCGCCCGCACGGTCGAGGTGACGGGGTCCACCCAACGCCGCAGGTAGACGGGGTCGGCGACCAGGACGTCCCTGCCGACGGCCGACTTGTCGCCGTCGGGCCCCAACTCCGCGAAGTAGTACTTGTTGACGGAGCGGTAGATGCGCTGGAAGTCCGACTCACCGAGGACCAGACCCGCCGGAAGCGAGTCAATCCGCCACTGCGAGCCCGACTTCGCCACGTGCAGCCGTTCCTCGTACGGCTTCTCGTCGGGCTCGTACGCGTGGTTGGCGTCGACCGTGGCGAGCTGCTTTCCGGACAGCACGATGTCGTACCCCGGAGTGTCCCGGTTGGCACGGCCCTCCACGCGCACCTTGGGCGCCTGCGCGAGCACGGTCGTCTCCGCGAGGGGGTTCCACTCGTCCCGGGCGCGCTTGGTCAGGTACTCGCGCGCCGTCTCGAAGCGGGCCTCATCGCTCGTCGTCGCCTCCAGGAAACCGAGCACCAACTCCTGCGGCTGCTCATCGTTCCCCGGGCGCACCCCGTATACCCGAACGGGTGAATCCGCGTCGGCGCGCGGCGTCGAGCCGACCTGCCGTACGTCCCCGCTGTCGGGCATCGACGCACAGCCGGCCAGCAGCAACCCGCTGGCCGCGAGGGTGGCGCAGGCCCGTCGCGACATACCGAGCTTTCCACCGCCGCCCTTCTGCCCGCGACGTCGGATCATGCCGGCACGTTGCAGCGCTCCGGGGCGCCCACCACGGTCGCGCGCGCCGGCGCCGATGAGCCCGAAGAGACTGACGAACAGACCGGCGGGGTGAGAGGCGCGGCTGGTTCCGCCACCAGCCCCGCGCCCCTCGACCGCGTTCCGGCCTGCCCCGGCCACCGCCCGACCGGTCGCTCCACGGTCAGCCGCCTCATCACCAGGCACCTCGTGGCCCGTCACCTCACGGTCAGCGCCCACGAGCGCGGCTCCCTCGTTCGCCGGTCACCATCACTCCGCTGTCCCCTCTCGATCCGCGCGTGCGGCGCCCTCCCCCCGCCCGGCGCCACCGATCTCGTCGTCCTCGGCCGGGTCCCCGCCGGCTACGTCCCCGCTGGACGTGGCCCCATCGCCGTTGCGGCTACCAGAGTCCGCGTCACGCGGCGCGGCCTCGTCCGGCCGGCCACCCGTCGCCGCCCCCTCCGACGGCGCGTTCGGCTCCGACGCCTGCTGGCCCGGCCGCTTCGACGCGAGAAGCGAGGTGTTGGCCCCGGAAACCCGATGCGCCCCCGTACCCTCCGCACGCGCAGCCCCGCCCCCGCCGCCCGCACCAGCAACACCAGCAGCACCACCAGCACCAGCAGCACCCGATGCCGCACCACGTTCAGCGGCGGCCGACGCGCCGCCCACCGCCTGCCTGCCAGCCGCGCTCGAAGCACCCCCGCTCGTAGCGCCTCCGCTCGACGCCACCCGAGTGCTCCCGGCGCCGCCCGCGGCCTTGGCCGCGCGCAGCGCGCGCTTACGGCGCGAGTCCTCCGGTTCGAGCGGTATCGGCGAACCGCGCAACGCATCGCCCGCCGTGCGCGGGAGTGTCAGCCGGAACTGCGAGCCCCCACCGGGCTCCCCCCACGCCTGGAGCCAACCCCCGTGCAACCGCGCGTCCTCCTCCGCGATCGACAGCCCGAGGCCGGTTCCGCCCGTGGTCCGGGCCCGCGCGGGGTCGGCACGCCAGAAGCGGTTGAAGACCCGGGTGGCCTCGCCGGGCTTGAGCCCGACCCCGTAGTCCCGTACGGCCACGGCGACGGCGCCGCTCTTCGCGGCCAGCCGCACGATCACGTCCTCGCCCTCGCCGTGCTCGACGGCGTTGACCACGAGGTTGCGCAGCACGCGCTCCACGCGGCGCGCGTCCGCCTCCGCGATCACCGGTCGGGCGGCGCCGCGGACGATGATCCGGCTGCCCTTGCGCTCCGCGAGCGGCTCGGCCCCGTCCACCACGCGCTTGACCACGTCACGCAGGTCGATCGGCTCGGCCTCCAGTGCTGCCGCGCCCGCGTCGAACCGGCTGATCTCCAGCAGGTCGGCGAGGAGCGACTCGAACCGGTCGAGCTGACCGCCCAGCAGCTCCGCCGATCGCGCGGTCGCCGGGTCGAACTCGTCCCGCGCCTCGTAGATCACGTCGGCGGCCATCCGCACGGTCGTCAGCGGCGTCCGCAGCTCGTGCGAGACGTCGGACACGAACCGCCGCTGCATCCGCGACAGGTCCTCCAACTGCTGGATCTTGACCTGGAGGTTGTGCGCCATCTTGTTGAACGCCTCGCCGAGCCGCGCAATGTCGTCCTCGCCGGTGACCTTCATCCGCTCCTGGAGCAGCCCGGCCGCCAGCCGCTCGGAAATGCCGGCCGCCATCCGCACGGGCGTCACGACCTGCCGCACCACCAGCCACGCGATCGCGCCGAGCAGCACCACCACGAACACCCCGGCCGTGGCCAGCGTGCCCTTCACCAGGCTCAGCGACTTCTCCTCCTGCGAGAACGGGAAGAGGTAGTAGAGCTGGTACGGGTCGCCGTTGATGTCGTTGAGCCGCTTGCCGATCACCAGCGCGGGCTCGCGCTCATGGCCGGGGGCGTCGTGCTCGATGTTCGTGTACTGCTCGTACGGGCCCGTGCCGCTGTCGACGCGGTCCCGCAACTCCCTGCTGATGCTCTCCTCGGGCTTGACGCCACCCGACGCGCGCGGCCCGCGCGTGCTGGCGAACAGTTCCTTGTCGGCGTCCGAGCTCAGCGCCACCACCGAGTACACGCCCTGGCCACCGCTCGCCAGCTGCTGAACCAGCGCGGTGAGCCATGCGCCGGGGTCCCGATTACCGCGCGCGCCGGGACCGTCCTCACCGCCACGTGAGTCCTCGGCGTTCTCGGCGGCGTCATCGGCCGCGTTGAACCCGCCCACGGCCTGGCTCTGCGCGGCATGCCGCTTGGCGTCCAGCAACCCGTTGCGCACCTGGCCGATGACGACCACACCGAGGATCAGCACCACGCCGAGCGACATGAGCAGCGTGGTCGCGACGACGCGGAGCTGGATGTTACGCCGGTAGAGTCGCGCGGCCGGCAACAGCGGGCGCCGCACCCACCGTACGAACAGCCGCAGCACCGGGTGCACCGGCGCCCCGGAAGCCCCGTCGGGCAACAGGTTCCCGCCCCGCCACAGCCGCCCGAAAAGCGATATGTCGCTTCCCGAATCGACCGGCCGCCCCGCGCCATGGCCGCCTTCAACCGGACCTCCCGCAGCCGGGGCGCCGTGCCCCGGCTCCGGAGTGGTCCCACTGTCCGACATCTCAGATCTCAGCTCGGCCCGGCCTTGTAACCCACTCCACGCACGGTCACGACGATCTCGGGCCGCTCCGGGTCCTTCTCCACCTTGGAGCGCAGTCGCTGTACGTGCACGTTCACCAGGCGGGTGTCCGCGGCGTGCCGGTAACCCCACACCTGCTCCAGCAGGACCTCGCGAGTGAACACCTGCCACGGCTTACGGGCCAGCGCGACGAGCAGATCGAATTCCAGCGGGGTCAGCGCGATCGACTGCCCCTCCCGCTTCACCGAGTGCCCGGCCACGTCGATCACCAGATCCCCGATGACCAGTTGCTCCGGCACGGGCTCCTCGGAGCGCCGCAGCCGCGCCCTTATCCGCGCGACCAACTCCTTGGGCTTGAACGGCTTCACGATGTAGTCGTCGGCGCCGGATTCCAGGCCGACCACCACGTCCACGGTGTCGCTCTTGGCCGTGAGCATCACGATCGGCACCCCGGACTCGGCGCGGATCAGCCGGCACACCTCGATGCCATCACGCCCGGGCAACATCAAATCGAGCAGCACCAGATCAGGCTTGGTCTCGCGGAATGCGGCGAGCGCCTTGTCCCCATCGGAAACGAACGACGGTTCAAAGCCTTCGCCGCGCAGCACGATGCCAAGCATCTCTGCCAGTGCGGTGTCGTCGTCGACGACAAGGACGCGTCCCTTCATGTCGTCATCATCCCATTGTCGGACCCGGTGGCTAGACGCGGGCGATCACTCGTCCGCAGCATGTCAGCGCTCCCCTGGCGTACGAGCCGTTCGCCGCCACCGCGGCACCGCCGAACGGCACGAGAACTCGGCCCCTCAACGAGGGAGAAAAAACAGAAACCGCGCATTGAACCGGGCCACCGCTACGGCCATGCGCCGCGCTACGCCAGCCGGGCATCCGTCGGCAGGCCCGTGACCTGGAACACCCTCAGCCGGACGGCACTCCACGGTCCGGCCGCGACCGGCCGACCAGCTCAGCGAGCCCCGCCGCCGTCACGGGCGCCACGGCTCCCTCCTCCGTAACGATCGCCGTCACGAGATCCGGCGGCGTGACGTCGAAGGCCGGGTTGTACGCCTGGGTGCCCACGGGCGCCAGCGGCGCGCTCGCCGCCGCCCCGCGCCCGCCCGTAGAGGCACCCGGATGAGGGACCATCGTCACCTCGTGTGCCGGGCGCTGCTCGATCTCGATCGCCGCGCCGTCGGGCGTCGCCAGATCCACGGTGGTGCTGGGCGCCACGACAATGAACGGCACGTGGTGGTACTTGGCCAGAACGGCCAGCGGATAACTGCCCACCTTGTTCGCGACCGAGCCGTCCGCGGCGATCCGATCGGCCCCGATCAGCACGGCGTCCACCTCACCCGCCGCAAAGAGCGAACCCGCCGCGTTATCGGTCAGCAGCGTGTACGCCATGCCCGCTCGGGCCGCCTCGTACGCGGTCAGTCGCGCCCCCTGCAACAACGGCCGCGTCTCGTCCACCCACAACCGTCGAAGCTGCCCCTTGTGATGCGCCCGCACCGCCACGGCCAGCGCCGTTCCGGTCCCACCGGAGACCAGGGCGCCCGTGTTGCAGTGGGTGAGAACGCGGAAGCCGCCGCCCGGCAGCAGTTCCTCAAGCAGGGCCAGGCCGTGCGCGGCCATCCGCGAGCTGGCCTCGGCGTCCTCCCGGTGCAGCGCCCGCGCCTCGGCGAGCGCGACCCCGGCCGCCTGCTCCGCGCCGCCACCCGCCGCAAGGGCCGCGTCATACGCGCCGGCAGCGCGTCGAACGCCGTACCCGAGATTGACCGCCGTCGGTCGAGCCTGCGCCAGGAGATTCGCGGCCTCGGTGACGTCGTACCCGCGAGCAGCAGCGAGCGCCACGCCATACGCGCCGACGATTCCCAGTACGGGAGCACCACGGACGGCGAGCGTACGAACAGCCTCCACGAGAGCCGGCACGTCCGTGCATACCAGCTCGACTTCCTCGACGGGCAGCCGCCGCTGGTCGAGAAGGACCACCACCGGCCCATCCGACGATGCTTCCCAACGCACCGTCCGCACGCCGTGCGATACGTAACCGTCCGGTGCTTCCACGCTCTGATCAGCCATCCGCCCAGTCTGCCGCCTGCCGCACCACTTACTGAAGGGCGACAACCCGCCTAGCTGACAGCCGGCCGGCCATACGGCAGCAACCAACGCCCCGGAATCCCACCCGATGACCCGTAAAAACGCAGAAGAGCCTTGTGACGGATTGAAATCCGTCACAAGGCTCTTCTAAAAGGAGTTCGGCGGCGTCCTACTCTCCCACAGGGTCCCCCCTGCAGTACCATCGGCGCTGAAAGGCTTAGCTTCCGGGTTCGGAATGTAACCGGGCGTTTCCCTAACGCAATAACCACCGAAACACTATGAAACAAACAACCGGACATGACACAGCCGTTATTTCAGAACCAACACAGTGAACGCGAGCAACTGAGGACAAGCCCTCGGCCTATTAGTACCAGTCAACTCCACCCCTTACGAGGCTTCCATATCTGGCCTATCAACCCAGTCGTCTACTGGGAGCCTTACCCCATCAAGTGGGTGGGAGCCCTCATCTCGAAGCAGGCTTCCCGCTTAGATGCTTTCAGCGGTTATCCCTCCCGAACGTAGCCAACCAGCCATGCCCTTGGCAGGACAACTGGCACACCAGAGGTTCGTCCGTCCCGGTCCTCTCGTACTAGGGACAGCCCTTCTCAAGACTCCTACGCGCACAGCGGATAGGGACCGAACTGTCTCACGACGTTCTAAACCCAGCTCGCGTACCGCTTTAATGGGCGAACAGCCCAACCCTTGGGACCGACTCCAGCCCCAGGATGCGACGAGCCGACATCGAGGTGCCAAACCATCCCGTCGATATGGACTCTTGGGGAAGATCAGCCTGTTATCCCCGGGGTACCTTTTATCCGTTGAGCGACGGCGCTTCCACAAGCCACCGCCGGATCACTAGTCCCGACTTTCGTCCCTGCTCGACCCGTCAGTCTCACAGTCAAGCTCCCTTGTGCACTTACACTCAACACCTGATTGCCAACCAGGCTGAGGGAACCTTTGGGCGCCTCCGTTACCCTTTAGGAGGCAACCGCCCCAGTTAAACTACCCACCAGACACTGTCCCTGATCCGGATCACGGACCCAGGTTAGACATCCAGCACGACCAGAGTGGTATTTCAACAACGACTCCACACACACTGGCGTGCATGCTTCACAGTCTCCCACCTATCCTACACAAGCCGAACCGAACACCAATATCAAGCTATAGTAAAGGTCCCGGGGTCTTTCCGTCCTGCTGCGCGAAACGAGCATCTTTACTCGTAATGCAATTTCACCGGGCCTATGGTTGAGACAGTCGAGAAGTCGTTACGCCATTCGTGCAGGTCGGAACTTACCCGACAAGGAATTTCGCTACCTTAGGATGGTTATAGTTACCACCGCCGTTTACTGGCGCTTAAGTTCTCAGCTTCGCCAACTCGAAAGTCAGCTAACCGGTCCCCTTAACGTTCCAGCACCGGGCAGGCGTCAGTCCGTATACATCGCCTTACGGCTTCGCACGGACCTGTGTTTTTAGTAAACAGTCGCTTCTCGCTGGTCTCTGCGGCCACCCCCAGCTCAAGGCGCAAAGCCCATCACCGGAAATGGCCCCCCTTCTCCCGAAGTTACGGGGGCATTTTGCCGAGTTCCTTAACCATAGTTCACCCGAACGCCTCGGTATTCTCTACCTGACCACCTGAGTCGGTTTAGGGTACGGGCCGCCATGAAACTCGCTAGAGGCTTTTCTCGACAGCATAGGATCATCCACTTCACCACAATCGGCTCGGCATCAGGTCTCACCCTCATGTCATCCGGATTTACCTAGATGACGGGCTACACCCTTACCCCGGGACAACCACCGCCCGGGCTGGACTACCTTCCTGCGTCACCCCATCACTTACCTACTACCCCCTAGGGTCAGCGGCTCCACCACTTCCCTTTGCCCGAAGGCTCCAGGACGGCTTCACGGCCTTAGCATCAGAAGATTCAGTATTGGGCGCTTCAAAGCGGGTACCGGAATATCAACCGGTTGTCCATCGACTACGCCTGTCGGCCTCGCCTTAGGTCCCGACTTACCCTGGGCAGATCAGCTTGACCCAGGAACCCTTAGTCAATCGGCGCACACGTTTCCCACGTGTGAATCGCTACTCATGCCTGCATTCTCACTCGTGAACCATCCACAACTCGCTTACGCGGCTGCTTCACCCGGCACACGACGCTCCCCTACCCAACCCAACAGGCGTTAGCCCTCTATGCTGGATTGACACGACTTCGGCGGTACGCTTGAGCCCCGCTACATTGTCGGCGCGGAATCACTTGACCAGTGAGCTATTACGCACTCTTTCAAGGGTGGCTGCTTCTAAGCCAACCTCCTGGTTGTCTCTGCGACTCCACATCCTTTCCCACTTAGCGTACGCTTAGGGGCCTTAGTCGATGCTCTGGGCTGTTTCCCTCTCGACCATGGAGCTTATCCCCCACAGTCTCACTGCCGCGCTCTCACTTACCGGCATTCGGAGTTTGGCTAAGGTCAGTAACCCGGTAGGGCCCATCGCCTATCCAGTGCTCTACCTCCGGCAAGAAACACACGACGCTGCACCTAAATGCATTTCGGGGAGAACCAGCTATCACGGAGTTTGATTGGCCTTTCACCCCTAACCACAGGTCATCCCCCAGGTTTTCAACCCTGGTGGGTTCGGTCCTCCACACGGTCTTACCCGCGCTTCAACCTGCCCATGGCTAGATCACTCCGCTTCGGGTCTTGAGCGTGCTACTCCAACGCCCTATTCGGACTCGCTTTCGCTACGGCTCCCCCACACGGGTTAACCTCGCAACACACCGCAAACTCGCAGGCTCATTCTTCAAAAGGCACGCAGTCACGACCACCAAGAACAAGTCTCGATGGCGACGCTCCCACGGCTTGTAGGCACACGGTTTCAGGTACTATTTCACTCCGCTCCCGCGGTACTTTTCACCATTCCCTCACGGTACTATCCGCTATCGGTCACCAGGGAATATTTAGGCTTAGCGGGTGGTCCCGCCAGATTCACACGGGATTTCTCGGGCCCCGTGCTACTTGGGTGTCG
>NZ_CM173408.1:4902500-5630000 GCF_057766585.1 Streptomyces sp. MGP-BFMKR1 | reverse complement strand
AGGAACGGACGCTTCCTTCGGTCCCGTTTCACCGGGCCCTCCGGGCGCTTCCCTTCGGTGTTTCCAACCTTACCAGATCCTTTTTCCTGCCGTTTCCGGTCGGAATTTGTTTCCGGTGGCCATTGGAGGGCCTTTTGCCTTTCGACTCTTCGACTTTATCAGAATCGTTTCGGCCGATCGAATCGCCCTTGCGTTTCTCATTCAGAATCGAAGGCGCCTCAGCGGAATCACGTTCGCGCTAGAAGCGAGTTAGATGCTAACCATCAATCGCGGTTCTGTCGAACTCGCGGCAACCGTTAAAATCTACCTCCCCCTGAGTGCCGTGTCAACGGTCCCCTGGGGTGAACAGGAGGTTAGCAGGTCAGCGGGTGTTGACGCACATCGAGCGTCGGGCCATCCGGGTGGGGCTGGCGTGCGGCCGGGCCGCGGGCACCGGCCCCCGGAGCCTCAGGTGAATGAGGACGGTGGGGTGTCGAGGTCTTCCAGCTCGATGCCGGGGGCCGCGAGGACGACGTCGCCAGCGATGTGGATGCTGTGCTGCTCGCCGGTGTCCAGCTCGTTGACCTGGTACTCGTCCACGATGAGCGGGTCGTTGTCGGTGCCGTGTGCTTCGCTTTTCAGCAGTGCCCAGGACTGGTCGAGGGTCCGGGGCGCCAGCACGGGGGCGGTGAGTGCGACGAGCCGCAGGCGGGTGGCGGGGGCGCCGGGGGTGAGGCGCAGGAGTCGGGTGGCGGCGACGAGGAAGGCGGGGGACGTACCGGTGAAGGCATGGGCGGCGGCGTTGCCTTCGGTGGCGTGTGCGCCGGAGGCGTCGGTGCGGACCCAACTGACGCCGTCGATGGCGGCGCCGCGGACGCGCCAGTCGGTGGCCTGGAGCTCCATCCGTAGCGGGCGGCCGAGCGCGTCGATGGCGAGGTCGACGGAGCCGGCGCGGTCGCCGGAGGGGGAGGTCACCTGGGAGACGTAGCGCCAGCCGGAGGGGCCGGGCGCGCAGTGGAACTGTTCTACGCCGAGGGGGGTGTGATCGTGCGGGTCGTAGAGCGCATAGCGGCCACGGGGCATGGTGGGGTCCTTGACGAATGAGGGCCCGCCCGGCCGGAGGTGGCCGGGGCAGGCCCTCATGCTCCCCCGTTCGTGGCGGGAGCGTGGTGCTTACTGCTGGCTGACCGGTCGCCGCGCCCCGTCGGGGCGATGCGGACCGTGGCGCGCGGGGCGCCGCGGCGTCGCTCGCCCGGTCCGGGGCGGCGGCGGGTGGATCAGTAGCGGTAGTGGTCGGGCTTGTACGGGCCCTCGACCGGGACGCCGATGTAGGCCGCCTGCTCCGGGCGGAGCGTGGTCAGCTTGGCGCCGAGGGCGTCCAGGTGCAGGCGGGCGACCTTCTCGTCGAGGTGCTTCGGCAGCACGTAGACGTCCGTCGGGTACGCCTCCGGCTTCGTGAACAGCTCGATCTGGGCGATCGTCTGGTTCGCGAAGGAGTTGGACATGACGAACGACGGGTGGCCGGTCGCGTTGCCCAGGTTCAGCAGGCGGCCCTCGGAGAGGACGATGATCTTCTTGCCCTCCGGGAAGGTCCAGGTGTGGACCTGCGGCTTGACCTCGTCCTTGACGATGCCGGGGATGGCGGCGAGGCCGGCCATGTCGATCTCGTTGTCGAAGTGGCCGATGTTCCCGACGATGGCCTGGTGCTTCATCTTGGCCATGTCGCTGGCCATGATGATGTCCTTGTTGCCGGTGGTGGTGATGAAGATGTCCGCCGTCTCCACCACGTCGTCCAGCGTGGCCACCTGGTAGCCGTCCATGGCCGCCTGGAGGGCGCAGATGGGGTCGATCTCGGTGACGATCACGCGGGCGCCCTGGCCGCGGAGCGACTCCGCGCAGCCCTTGCCCACGTCGCCGTAGCCGCAGATGACCGCGACCTTGCCGCCGATGAGGACGTCGGTCGCGCGGTTGATGCCGTCCACGAGGGAGTGGCGGCAGCCGTACTTGTTGTCGAACTTCGACTTGGTGACGGCGTCGTTGACGTTGATCGCCGGGAAGAGGAGGTCGCCGGCCTGGTGCATCTCGTACAGCCGGTGCACGCCGGTGGTGGTCTCCTCGGTCACGCCGCGGATCTCGGACGCGAGCTGCGTCCACTTCTGCGGGTTCTCGGCGAGGGTGCGGTTGAGGAGCTGGAGGATGACGCGGTGCTCGTCGTTCTCCGCGGTGGAGACGTCCGGGGCCGCGCCGGCCTTCTCGTACTCGACGCCCTTGTGGACCAGGACGGTGGCGTCGCCGCCGTCGTCGAGGATCATGTTCGGGCCGCCGGTGGCGGTGCCCGGCCAGGTCAGCGCCTGCTCGGTGCACCACCAGTACTCCTCGAGCGTCTCGCCCTTCCAGGCGAAGACGGGGACGCCCTGGGGGTTGTCCGGGGTGCCGTTCGGGCCGACGGCGACGGCCGCGGCGGCGTGGTCCTGGGTGGAGAAGATGTTGCAGGAGGCCCAGCGGACCTGGGCGCCGAGCGCCGCCAGCGTCTCGATGAGGACGGCGGTCTGCACGGTCATGTGCAGCGAGCCGGTGATCCGGGCGCCGGCGAGGGGCTGGGCGTCCGCGTACTCACGGCGGATCGACATCAGGCCCGGCATCTCGTGCTCGGCGAGGGTGATCTCCTTGCGGCCGAAGTCGGCCAGGGACAGGTCGGCGACCTTGAAGTCCCGGCCGTTGGCGTCGGCAGTCGACATGAATGCTGCTCCTCGTGCGTTGGGGATGGAGAGGTGTTCGGCTGGGCATGCGGCAGCGGACAGAGCTGTCCCCTTGTCGCAGCGCAGTCCGTCGGAGGCCCTCTCTCCCTCGGTCGGACCGCGAAGCGGACCGCCCGACCGCCATCAGCAGCGACGTCTGGCTGTCACGAATCTACACCGATCGGCCCAGCGAACCCCAGCCCCCTTGACCCGGGCGGGGCCGAAGCGGTGGTGTCTCGGCCGCGCCCTGGCGCGTTCCGGTCGGCGCGGCGCGGCCCGGTCGGGTTGGTTCGGTCCGGGGTGTGTTCTCGGGGCGGCGGGCGCGGGATCATCCGCAGCACGTTCCGTCGCGACGACCGGTAAGGAGATCCACGTGACCACCAGTTCGGCCGATGCGCCCGGCGGCGCGGCGGCGGGCGGGCTCAGGCTGCTCGCGGTCACCGCCTGCCCCACCGGGATCGCCCACACGTACATGGCCGCCGAGAACCTGACCCGGGCCGCCGAGGCGCTGGGGCACCGGATCAAGGTGGAGACCCAGGGGGCGATCGGGGCTGAAAACGTACTGTCAGACAACGATGTCAGCAGCGCGGACGCCGTCATCATCGCCGCCGACAAGGACGTCGACCGGAGCAGGTTCGTCGGCAAGCCCGTGCTCGTGGTCGGGGTGTCCGAGGGCATCCACCGGCCCGAGGAGCTGATCGCACGGGCGCTGAGCGCCCCCGTCCACGGTGGCGAAGAGGCGGAAGGTCGCGCGCGGGACCGGGCGGGCGCCGGGCACGACGCCGCGCACGCGCCGGGTGCGCCCGGCGAACCGGGCGTGGCTGGAGTGCCGTCCGGTGGCGGTAGCGGTGGGAGTGCCGGGCGGGGTGGGGAGCGGAGCGTGACGTACAAGGCGCTGATGAACGGCGTCTCGTACATGATCCCGTTCGTGGTCGTGGGTGGGTTGCTGATCGCGGCCTCGCTGGCGCTGGGTGGGGAGACGACGTCCGAGGGGATCGTGATCCCCGACGGGTCGTTCTGGAAGGCCGTCAACGACATCGGCACGGTCGGTTTCGAGCTGATGATCCCGATTCTGGCCGGGTACATCGCGTACGCCATCGCCGACCGGCCCGCGCTGGCGCCCGGGATGGTGGGGGGTTGGATCGCGGCGCACGGCGAGTTGTACGACTCGGAGGCGGGGGCGGGGTTCATCGGGGCGATCGTCGCCGGGTTCCTGGCCGGGTACCTGGTGCTGTGGATCAAGCGGGTCCGGGTACCCCGGTTCGTCCAGCCGATCATGCCCGTGATCGTCATCCCGATCCTGGCCACCACGGTGCTCGGGCTCTTCTTCGTCCACGTCCTGGGCAACCCGATCGCCTGGGTCTTCGAGCACCTCACCGACTGGCTCGGCGAGCTGACCGGCACCAGCGCGGCGCTGCTCGGCGTCATCCTCGGCCTGATGATCAGTTTCGACATGGGCGGGCCGGTGAACAAGACGGCCTTCCTGTTCGGTGCCGGTCTGGTCGCCGAGAACCCCGAGATCATGGGCATGTGCGCGGCGGCCATTCCGGTGCCGCCGCTCGGGCAGGGCCTGGCCACGCTGATCCGCCGCCGGCTCTACGACGGCCAGGAGCGCGAGACCGGGCTGGCGGCGCTGTTCATGGGGTTCTTCGGGATCACCGAGGGGGCGATCCCGTTCGCGGCGGCCCGCCCGGCGCGGGTCATCCCGGCGAACCTGCTGGGCGGCGCGGCGGCCGGGGCCATCGCCGGGTTGGCCACGGTCACGGACGCGGTGCCGCACGGCGGGCCGATCGTGGCGGCGTTCGGGGCCGTGGGCGGCACGCCGATGTTCCTGGTGGCGGTCGCGATCGGCACGCTGGTCACGGCCCTGACGACGGTGGCCCTGCTGTCACTGGAGGCGGGGGAACGGGTGACGGGTGTGCTGGGCGTGGCGGGCGGGGCGTCCATGACGGGTGCGGGTGGTGCGGGGCGGGGGGCGCCGGAGGCGGGGCGTACGACAGGGGCGCCGGCCGAGGCGGGGCGTACGGCGGGGGCGCCGGTGGAGACGGGGCGTACGGCGCGATGCTCGGCCGAGGCCGTTCGTAGGGAGTCGGTGCCGGCGCCGGCGCCCGCCGCTGCTCCCGTGCCCGTGCCCGCTTCCGTTCCCGTCGAGGCGGGGGCGGCGGGGTTGGCGCGGTACGTGTCGCGGGACAGCGTCGCGGGAGGGCTCGTGGCGACGGATCGGGACGGGGCGATCCGCGAGTTGGCGGCGTTGGTGGCGCGGTCCGGGCGGGTCGCCGACGTGGCCGCGTTGGAGCGGGCCGCCCTGGAGCGGGAGGAACAGGGGACGACCGGGCTCGGCGCGGAGATCGCCGTTCCGCATGCGAAGACCGATGCGGTGACCGCGCCCGTGGTCGGCTTCGCGCGCTCGGCCGAGGGCATCGAGTGGGGCTCGCCCGACGGCACCCGGGCCCGGCTGATCTTCATGATCGCCGTGCCCGAGGCCGCCGCGGGCGACGAGCACCTGCGCATCCTCGCGCGGTTGGCGCGGGCGCTCACGGATGCCGGCTTCCGCGCGCGGTTGCGGGACGCCCCGGACCCGGCGGCGATCATGGAGGTGCTGGCGGAGATCCCGTGACCGGGACGCCCCGGCGTGGCCTCGCCCCCGCTCCCCCGGCCGCCGGCCGAGGCGCCCCGCGGGTCAGGGAGCCGTCGGCTTGGTGAGGGAGGCGCCGGACGCGGCGGCGGTGGCGCTGTAGATGTCCGGCTCCAGGTAGATGACGCGGGCGATCGGGACGGCGGCGCGGATGCGTTCCTCGGCGGCGTTGATGGCCGCGGCCACCTCCGTCGCCGTGTCGTCGTGGCGTACCGCGATCTTGGCGGCGACCAGCAGTTCCTCCGGGCCGAGGTGCAGCGTGCGCATGTGGATCAGGTGGGTGACGGTCTCGCCGTCGACCACGGCCGACCGGATCGCCTCCACCTGGTCCGTGTCGGCCGCCTCGCCGAGCAGCAGCGACTTCGTCTCGGCCGCGAGCACGATGGCGATCAGGACGAGGAGAACGCCGATGCACAGGGTTCCGATGCCGTCCCAGACGCCGTCGCCGGTGGCGAGGGCGAGGCTGACGCCGCCGAGCGCGAGGATGAGGCCGACCAGCGCGCCGAGGTCCTCAAGGAGGACGACGGGGAGTTCGGGGGCCTTGGCGCGGCGGACGAACTGGGACCAGCTCAGCGCGCCACGTACCTGGTTGGACTCCTTGATCGCGGTGCGGAAGGAGAACGTCTCGGCGATGATCGCGAAGACGAGCACGCCGACCGGCCAGTACCAGTGCTCGATCTCGTGAGGGTCCTTGATCTTCTCGTAGCCCTCGTAGAGCGCGAAGACACCACCGATGGTGAACAGCACGATGGAGACGAGGAAGCCGTAGATGTAGCGCTCGCGGCCGTATCCGAAGGGGTGTTGCGGGGTCGCCTCCCGCTTGGCCTTCTTGCCACCGAGGAGCAGCAGCCCCTGGTTGCCCGAGTCGGCCAGCGAGTGCACGCCCTCGGCGAGCATGGACGACGAGCCGCTGAACGCGAACGCCACGAACTTGGCCACCGCGATGGCCAGGTTGGCGCCCAGTGCGGCGACGATCGCCTTGGTTCCGCCCGATGCACTCATGTGTGCCAGTTGTCCCTTCCGCCCGTGTCCGCCTGGCGCCTGACGCGGGGTCGGCGCTTTACGGCTGCTTTACGGCGGGCCATTGTTGCAGCCTTCCGTGGCTGAGCGGTGTCAGGGCGCGGCGTCGAGGTGCGGGTGGGATGTCGGGCGGGTGTCGGTGGGGTGCGTTTCGGCCGCCGGCCCGGCGGTGCGTGCGGCGGGGCGCGGGCCGGCGGGGCCGGGGTGTCAGAGGGCGAGTGTGGCGCGGTAGAGCGTGCCCTCGCCGGTGAGTTCGACGGCCTCGGGGGCGGGCACGTAGGCCGACTCGCCCTGGGTCAGGCGCAGTTCGGTGGCCGCGCCGGGGGCCGTCGGGCCCTGGCCGCGCAGCGTGATCCGGCCCGCGGTGCAGAGCAGGAGCTGCGGGGCGCCGGTCGGCAGCGGGCGGGGGGCGGCGTCGGCGGGCAGGACGTGACGGGAGAGCCGGAACTCGTCGATGGGCGTCGCGTAGACCTCCGCGCCGTCCGGGTCGGCCTCGGGGCGCAGCACGCCGGGCGGGGCGCTCTCGAACCGTACGATCCGCAGCAGCTCGGGGACGTCGACGTGCTTGGGGGTGAGGCCGCAGCGCAGCACGTTGTCGGAGTTGGCCATGAGTTCGACGCCGAGGCCGCTGAGGTAGGCGTGCGGGACGCCGGCGCCCAGGTAGAGCCCCTCGCCGGGCTGGAGCCTGACGTGGTTGAGCAGCATGCCGGCGATCACGCCGGGGTCGCCGGGGAACGCGCGGGCGACGGCGGCGTACGCGGCGTAGGCGTCGGCGTGCGGGCCGCCCGCCGCGGCCAGCCGGGTGGCGGCCTCGGTCGCCTCGGTGACGGTGGCGGCCATGGCCTCGCGGTCGGCGCTGAGGACGGCGGTGAGCACCTCGCGCAGCGCGTCGGTGTCCGGCATGGCGCGCAGGATGTCCACGTACGGCTTGAGCGAGTCCACGTCGAGCGCGGCGAGCAGGTCGGCGGCCTCGGCGGGGGATCGGAAGCCGCACAGGCCGTCGAAGGGGGTGAGGGCGCAGATCAGTTCGGGCTTGTGGTTGGCGTCCTTGTAGTTGCGGTGCGGGGCGTCGATGGGCACGCCGCGCCGCTCCTCGTCGGCGAAGCCGGCCCTGGCCTGGTCGAGGTCGGGGTGGACCTGGAGGGAGAGCGGGACCTGTGCGGCCAGCACCTTGAGCAGGAACGGCAGTCGGTCGCCGAAGCGGCGGACGGCCTCCGGGCCGAGTTCGGCCTCCGGGTCAGCGGCGATGACCTCGTTGAGGCCGACGGGGCCCGCGCCCCGGTCGACGTGCGAGGGCGCGCCCGGGTGGGCGCCCATCCACAGTTCGGCCTGCGGCTCGCCGGTCGGCTCGGTGCCGAGGAGTTCGGGGATGGCGGTGACGGAACCCCAGGCGTAGGGGCGCACGGTGTTGGCTAGGCGGTCCATGTGGGGGTTCCTGACTCTTTGTGGCGTACCGACGCCGGTGGGGTCGGGCGGGGCCGGGGCGGTCCGGGCGGCGTGGCGCGCGGGCCGGCGGCGTGCGCCGGACGGGGCCCGGACCCGGGCCCGGGCGGGGCGAGCGGGTGGGCGACGCGGGCCGGGGCGGGTTCCGCAGACCGGTGACGGGACGCTGTGGTGGTTGTGGGCGGCGGGTTGCCGGGGGTGGGTGTGGCGTGCGGGGTTACGCGGCCGACGGGTTGCCGACGGGTGCGTACCCCGCGGTGTTCATGATCCCCCTGCGCCGGCAAGCGCCAGGTAAACGGCGGCGAAATCCGTGATGGCGAGAAGCTCGGTCGCGCGTTCCACGGCGTGCTCCGCGGTGGGTTCGAGTTCGCTGATCGGGGTGTCGTGCGAGAGCGCGAGTTCGCGGGCGGCCGGCGCGGCCGACAGGTCGGCGGTGACCGGCGGGGTGTCAGAGGCGTCGGCGGCCTGCCGGTCGCGGAGCAGCACGACGCGGGCCCGCAGCGCCTCCCGCTCCTCCACCCGGTCCCGGAAGAAGTCGTCCGGGTCGGCCCCGCCGGCGAACGGGCTGGTCAGCAGCGCGCCGTGGACCCGCAGCGCGTCGGGCAGCTCCGCGGTGAGCGCGGGTCGGCCGGCCACCGCGCCGAGCAGCCGGGCGAAGCGGCGGCCGACGGCCGCCGCGACCTCGCCCTCGGTCCACACCAGCGGCAGCGCGTCGGCCAGTTCGGCGGCGAGCGACTTGGCGGGGTTGCGGTAGGTGGCCTGGGCGGGGCCGCAGCGCTCGGCGACCTGGTCGAGCCGGTCGGCGACGCGTTGCAGCGTCTCGGGCGGCGCGTGCACCAGGCCGATCCGGTCGACGAGGGCGAGCAGCGGCGTGAGCACGGCCCACAGCGCGCCGGGCGAGGGGTCCGCGGGGTAGGGGTTGGTGCGCTGGGCCGCCGGGGGCTCGCCCGCGCCGTGCGGGTGGGCGCCGAGGGCCCCGACCGCGGGCGGTTCGGGCCTGGGGTGGGCCTCGCCGGGGGCCAGCGGCGGCGGGTTGGTGCCGCCCTCGCCGGGCGCGGGCCGCTCGGGCTCCTCGGGCTGGTCGGCACCGGGTGCCGCGGGTCGCTCGGCGTGCGGGGTGCCGGGCGGGGTCGGGTCCGCGCCGTACGGGTCGGCGTCGGTCGGCGGCTGGCCGTACCCGGTGCCGGGGTCCGGCTCGCGCAGCGCGGCCGGCGTGGTGGGCAGGTGCAGGCCACGGGCGCGCTCGACGGCCTCGACCAGCGGGGTGCCGGTCGGGGTGAGGGCCACCACGGTGCAGCCGCGCCGGTACGCCTGGTCGAGCAGGACGGCCAGGCCCGGTTCGGAGCCGTCCGGGCTGGTCACGGCCAGCAGGTCGAGCGGGCCCGCCCAGCCGGGCAGGGCCCAGCGCAGGGCGCCGGCGGCGGGCGCGACGCCGGTGGGGCGGATCAGGGTGACGGGCACGCTGCCGCCGGTGAGGGCGCCGAGCAGGTCGGCGGCGCACTCCGCCACGCTCCCGGGGCCCGCCACCAGGACCGCGCGGGGCCGGCCGTCGGGCTGGAGGTCCGCGATGCCCGCCTCGGCGGCGTACCGGGCGGCCGTGCGCACCCGCGCGCCGGACTCGGCGGCGCCGCGCAGCAGGCCGCGGGTATCAGCACGGGCCAGGGCTTCGGGGGCGTCCAGGAGCGATTCGTCGAGCATGGTGCGTCGGCCTCCGATCGCCGTGGGGCGTGCGCGCGGTACGCGGTCAGGCGGGGCGGCGTGCCTCGTCCACCAGGAGTACGGGGATGCCGTCCCGGATCGGGTAGGCCAGGCCGCAGCCCGCGCCCTCGCAGACCAACTCCGGCTCGGCCGCTGCCGACTCGTCCCGCAGCGGGGCGTGGCACGCCGGGCAGGCGAGGATCTCCAGGAGGCTGGCTTCGACCGGCATGGTCTTCCCTTCGGGACGGGCACAGTGCTGTGCGGCCCAGGGTACCGCCGCCCAGCGGGCCGGGCGTGCGACGGGCACGGGCCGCGGCGGCGCGCGCGGCCACCGGTCGGGGCCCGGCCGCGGGCCGGCGCGGGGGCGGGGCGGGGCTGCGGGTGTGCGCGGGGGTCCGTACGACGGCGTCGTACGGACCCCCGCGGGCGTGCCCCGGGCCCGGCCGCGCGGGCGGGTCAGGCGCGGACGATGGCGAGGACCTCGTCGCGCACCTGGGCCACCGTCTGTGCGTCCCGGGCCTCCACGTTCAGCCGCAGCAGCGGCTCCGTGTTGGAGGCTCGGAGGTTGAACCACCAGGTGGGGGCGGTGACGGTCAGGCCGTCCAGCTCGTCGAGCTGGACGTCGGGGCGCTGTTCGAAGGCGGCCCTGACGGCGGCGGCCCGGCCCGGCTGGTCGGCGACGGTGCTGTTGATCTCGCCGGAGGCGGCGTACCGGTCGTAGCGGGCGACGAGCTGGGAGAGCGTGCCGTCCTGCTCGCCGAGCGCGGCCAGTACGTGCAGCGCGGCCAGCATGCCGGTGTCGGCGTTCCAGAAGTCGCGGAAGTAGTAGTGCGCCGAGTGCTCGCCGCCGAAGATCGCGCCGGTGCGGGCCATCTCCGCCTTGATGAAGGAGTGGCCGACGCGGGTGCGCACGGCCGTGCCACCGGCCTCCTTCACGATCTCGGGCACGGACCAGGAGGTGATGCAGTTGTGGATGACCGTGCCGCCCGGGTGCTTGGCCAGCTCGCGCTCGGCGACCAGCGCGGTGATCGCCGACGGCGGGACCGGCTCGCCCCGCTCGTCCACGACGAAGCAGCGGTCGGCGTCGCCGTCGAAGGCGAGCCCGAGGTCGGCGCCGGTCGCCCGGACCTTGGCCTGGAGGTCGACGATGTTCTTGGGGTCGAGCGGGTTGGCCTCGTGGTTGGGAAACGTTCCGTCGAGTTCGAAGAAGAGCGGGACCAGCTCGATCGGCAGGCCGTCGAAGACGGTGGGGACGGTGTGGCCGCCCATGCCGTTGCCCGCGTCCACGACCACCTTCAGCGGGCGGCTCGCCGTCAGGTTCACCAGGGTGCGCAGGTGGTGGGCGTAGTCGGCGAGCACGTCGCGCTGGGTGAGGGTGCCGGGGGTGGCCGCGCTCGGCGGCGCGCCCTCGGTGGACCAGCGCTCGACCAGGGCGCGGATCTCGGCGAGGCCGGTGTCCTGGCCCACCGGGGCGGCGCCGGCGCGGCACATCTTGATGCCGTTGTACTGGGCCGGGTTGTGGCTCGCGGTGAACATCGCGCCGGGCAGGTCGAGCGCGCCACTGGCGTAGTACAGCTCGTCCGTCGAGCACAGCCCGATCTCGGTGACGTCCACGCCGCGTGCGGCGGCGCCCTCGGCGAAGGCCCGCGAGAGCCCGGGGGACGACGGGCGCATGTCGTGGCCGACGACCACTGCGTTTGCGCCCGTCACTTGTGCGAAGGCAGCGCCGAAGAGTGCGGCCAGCGTCTCGTCCCACTGGTCGGGGACGACCCCACGCACGTCGTACGCCTTCACGAGCTGCGACAGATCAGCCACGGCCTACTCCTTCTGGGCGATGTTGAAGGGTGCCAAATCTACCGGTGGGAGGGGGAACGCCTGCCGGCCGGTGGCCCCCGCGGGCACGGCTACCGCCGCGGCGGCGGCCCCACGCTACGCCCGCGCCCCGTCGCCCCCGTACGGAGTCGGCCATCCCCGCCGCCATGGGCCACCCGGGTGACGGGGCGGCGGGGGCCGACGGGGGCGGCCGGGCCGACGGCGGTGCCGGGGCCGGCCGCGAGGGTGGTAGGGGGCGCCCCGCGCCCTCACGGCAGCGTCCAGCCCAGCACCGGCGTGCTCTGGGCCAGCACGATGAGGCACATCACGAGGAGCAGCCCCAGGCTCCATGGCAACACCTTGCGCAGCAGGTCGCCCTCGCGGCCCGTCAGGCCCACGGCGGCGCAGGCGATGGTGAGGTTCTGCGGCGAGACCATCTTGCCGAGCACGCCGCCGGAGCTGCCCGCCGCCGCCAGCAGCTCGGGCGGGAGGCCGGACTCGCGGGCGGCGGTGACCTGGAGCCCGCCGAAGAGCGCGTTGGCCGAGGTGTCCGAGCCGGTGACCGCGACACCGAACCAGCCGAGCACCGGCGAGAGGAAGGCCAGCCCGCCGCCGGCCGCCGCGACGAAGTGGCCGATGGTGGCCGCCTGGCCGGACAGGTTCATCACGTACGCGAGCGCGAGCACCGAGGTGACGGTCACGATCGCGGCGCGCAGCTCCCGGACGGTGGCCAGCCACTCGCCGAGCGCCGCCCGAGGGGGCACCCGCAGCACCCGGGCCGTGCCGAGGCCGGCGAGCAGCACGAGCGTGCCGCCCGTGGCCAGCAGCGGCAGCGCGAACACGTTGGCGCCGAGCCGCTGTCCCTCGGCGCTCGCCGCGTCGAGGAACGGCCAGTCGAACCGCTGGGTGGCCCGGTCGAGCAGCTCCTTGACCGGGCCGAGCTGCGCGATCGAGAAGACCGCGACGATCAGGGCGTACGGGGCGTAGGCGCGCAGCACCTCGGGGCGCGGGTCCACCCGGTCCACGTCCGCGTCGTGCGCGCCGGTGAGCACGGCCGCGCGGACCTGCTCGGTGGCCGGGCGGCGGGCGGACGGGGTGGCGGCCAGGGCGGCGGCGCCGGCGAGCGCGGCGCCGATGTCGGCGAGCTGGGCCGAGAGGTAGTTCGCCGCCGCGAACTGTGCGACTGCGAAGGCGAGGCCGCAGGCGAGCGCGGGCCGCCAGGTCTCGCGCAGCCCGCGCCGGCCGTCCACGAGGGCCACCAGGAGGAGCGGCACCAGCAGCGCGAGCAGCGGGGTCTGCCGCCCGACGACCGCGGCGACGGTGTCCAGCGGCAACTCGGTGACCTGCGCGAGGGTGACCACGGGGGTGCCCATGGCGCCGAAGGCGACCGGCGCGGTGTTGGCGACCAGGGCGACCACCGCCGCCCTGACCGGGTCGAAGCCGAGCGCGACCAGCATCACCGAGCAGATCGCCACCGGCGCGCCGAACCCGGCCAGCGCCTCAAGGAGCGCCCCGAAGCAGAACGCGATCACCAGCGCCTGCACCCGGGGGTCGTCCGAGAGCCGGCCGAAGGAGCGGCGGAGCACGTCGAAGTGGTGGGTGCGCACCGTCATCCGGTACACCCACAGGGCGTTGACGACGATCCACAGGATGGGGAAGAGCCCGAACAGCGCGCCCTGCGCCGCGCCGGAGAGGGTCTGCCCGAGGAGCATGTCGTACGCGCCCCAGGCGACAAGCCCGGCGACGGCGAGGCCGGCCAGCCCGGCGCGGGGTGCCGGTACGCGCGCCGCGCCGAGCAGCGTGAGGACGGTGGCGAGCGGAAGGGCGGCGACGAGCGCGGACAGGGCGAGCGAACCGGCGACCGGCTCCAGTTGCGGCACGAACAAGCGGACCTCCCGGGGTGGAGGAATGGTCGTGTCCGCGACAAGGCGACGTCAACACGGCATGCCGGCGCCCGGCCCCGGGCCCGCGACCGGCGGGGCCGTCGCGGTCGCGGGCGGTGGAGCGGGGCCGGCCCGTCCCCGGCGGGGCGTCAGCGGGCGTGCGGCGGCGGTCGTCCGGCCGGATCGCCTACCGCTCCCGCGCGGAGTCGCCCCGGGCGGGCCGTCAGCGGGGCGGGGTCACCTGGGGGCCGGCACGTTCGCGGCGAACTGGCCGACGTAGTTGCCGGGCGGGCTGTAGTTCACGACGACGTACGTCTTGTTCTGCGACTTCGCCAGCCCCACGCCCATGCCGCGGCTGCTCTTCCACACCGCCTGGGTGAAGTTGCCCCACTTGGAGAAGGTGCTCATGTCGGGTTCGCGGCCGTAGTACGTGTACTCCCTGACCTGGTTGTACCAGGCGTCGGCCACCTGGGCGCCGCTCGGCGAGGCGCCGTCCGAGCTCCACGCGTAGTGCAGGTTCTCGCCGTACTTGTTGGGGGACCGGTGCTCGAAGTTCCCGGACTTCGCCAGCTGGTCCGCCCACTCCTGAGCCCAGCGGCTGATCGCGGGGTCGAGGACCAGCGGCGGGACGCCGTGGCGGGCCCGCTGGGCGTTGGTGCGGTCCAGGAGTTGTTGGTCGAACGCCGGGGTGGGCGAGGGGGTGGCGGGGGTGGCCAGCGTGAGGGTCGCCGTCACGGCCGCCATCGCGGCCAGCGCGCCGCGCGGGGCGGTACGTCGGATCGTCGTCTTCATGCAGCCGTAACGACGCCACGCCAGCCGCGTCACCCGCGCGGCTGGAGCGGGCGAGGCGTGGGACAGGGGTGCCTCGCGAGCGGCCTGGATCTCGGGAGCGGATGCGCGGTGTGCGGTGAGGGCTGCGCGGGAGCGCCCGGCGCGGCGGCGGAACGGGCGGGCCGGGGGTGACGCGGAGACGCTCCGGGGGCCGGCGTCAGGAGTCGGGAGAGCGGAGAACCCGCAGGTGGGCGCGGCGGGCGACCTCCATGGGGTCGGCCTCGCGACCGTGCGGCGGGCCGGCGCCCGGCGCTCCGGGGCCACGGTCGTGCGGGCGGGCGGCCTCGCGCACCGCGTTGGCGAGCGCTTCGAGATCGTCACCGCTGGGTCTGGTGGGGCCGGTGTCCACGGCGAGCCGGACGACCTCCCAGCCGCGCGGCGCGGTGAGGCGCTCCGAGTGCTCCGAACACAGGTCGTAGCAGTGCGGCTCGGCGTAGGTGGCGAGTGGTCCGAGGACCGCGGTGGAGTCCGCGTAGACGTACGTCAGCGTCGCGACGGCGGGACGGCCGCACGCGGTGCGCGAACAGCGACGTACAGGGCTCACGACGTTGGACGGTACCGCACTCTTGAACGGGCCGCGAAGACTCTCCATGACCTCACTCCACCGTGTCGTCCTCATTCATCTTATGAACCCGGCGGCCAGCCAACCAGCCTGACCTGCGTAAGGCCAGCGATCGTGGAATTTCGCCGGGGATGATTCCTGTCACCATTCGATCCCATTGACGTCTCCGTGCGCGCGCTCGGACCGCCAGGAGGCGCCGTCACGCGAACGCGAACATGGCTGGAATGTTCATCCCTTGACAGGGTGCGTCACGCGGCGCAGCCACGTGTACGCGGGCGCCCGGCGGCTACTCTCGTCAGTGATGGACACCCCTGTACCTCCCCCGCCCGGCGCTGGGGGCACGCCCACCCCGCCCAGTGCCGGGGACGCCGCCCGCAGCCCGGCCGACGCCCGGGACGCCGGCGCCGCGTCGGCCGACGCCGGCGGGCCCCGCGCGCGCGGCGGTGCCGCCCGCGCGACGGGCGGCGCCGGGGACGCTCCGGCGCCGGCCGGGCCGCGCCCGCGGCGCCGGGACCGGCACGGCCGCGGCATGCGCGGGCCGATCGCGCCGCCGCAGGTGCCGCTGTCGATCAGCCGCGCGGACGCCTTCGACGACCTGGTGCACGACTCGGCCGAGCGGCTGGGGCGGCGCTGGCCGCAACTGTCCGGCGTCGACTTCTCCGTACGCGACGTGCCGGGCGTCGAGGCCGGCGCCGGCGACGGGCTCGGTCCCGGGGCGTGGAGCGACGACGCCGTGCCGCTCGGCCGGTTCATCGCCGGTGAGGGCGAGCGCCCGGCGCGGATCGTGGTCTTCCGCCGCCCGATCGAGATCCGGACCAAGAGCCGCGACGAGCGCGCGCTGCTCGTGCACGAGGTCGTCGTCGAGCAGGTCGCCGAGTTGCTGGGGCTCGCGCCCGAGTCGGTCGACCCGCGCTACGGACAGGACTGAAGCACCACCGGCTTCCGCTCCGAAGCCGCCGGCTTCCGCCTCGAATGCGTCCGCGTCCGAATGGTTTCGGCCATTTCCGAACCTCGTCGCGGGCCCCGATCCGCCCGGCCGCGCTCCCCCACGACCGACCGGTTTCGGCCACCGCGCGGCGTCCCGCGGCCGGGAATCGCCTCCCGGCCCGGACTCAGTCGTCGTTGAGCAGCGACAGGTCCTGGTTGCCGCGCGGCACCGCGACCGTGCCCCGGTCGTCCGGCAGCCCCTGGATGGTGAACATCGGCATGCCGCCCGCCTCCACCTCAAGCAGCCGGGACGCGTACACCGGCCCGCCGTCCAGGCGCTCGACCGTCACCGCGTAGGAGCCCTTCGCGCCGTCGGGGCGGGGCGGGTCGAGGGCGAGCGTCGTACCGGCCTTGACCGTGACCTCCCGGCTGGCCGGGCCGCCGCCCTCGCTCCCGGCCGACGAGGTGACCCGCACGGTGGCGGCCTCGTCGGGCGCGGTCAGGGACAGCGTGCTGCCCTTGGACCGGTTGTCGGCGACCGTGCCGCGGCTCTCGATCGGCGTGGAGGCCGGGATGAACGCCGTCTCCTGCTGGCCGCCCTTGCCCCGCGTCACGCGCAGCGCGGCGACGAACGGCGCCGTGCCGCTGCCCTGCGGCGTGAGCACGAGCGAGCCCGGCTCGCCCTTGGTGAGGTCGCCGAGGTCGATCGCGCTGGTCATCCGGCTCTTGACGCTCACCTTCTCGTGGCCGGCCGGGGTGAGGGAGCCGGAGGGACCGGAGAGCTGGATCTTCAGGTCGGCGTCGCCCGAGCCCGTGGCGTAGGCGACCAGCCGGACCGAGGTGGCGTCCTTCGGGATGCCGGGGAGCACCGCGCGGGTGCCGGGCGGGGCCGCGGCCGGCAGCCAGTCGCTGCCGATGTTGGCGTCCACGGCCTGCACGCTGGCGCCGATGCGACCGGAGCGCACCGCCGCGTGCAGGGTCACGTTGATGGTCGGCTTGCTGACCAGGGTGGAGAGCAGTACGGGCTTGGTGGAGTGCGCCGGGATGTTGATCGACTCGCCGCTGGGCGCCTCCAGCCGGCCGTTCTCGCCGTACAGCTCCAAGTCGACCACCGCCTGCGTGCTGTCGGGGTTGGTGAGGTGGACGTAGTCCTGTCGGTCCCCCGCGGTGCTCACGCCGGGGAACCAGAAGTCGGTGCCGGGGGCGACGCAGGAGGCACCGAGCAGGCCGCGCCCGTCGCCCGCGGTCACGGCGGTGGTCTGCTGCACGGTCCAGCCCGGGGCGAGCGCGCCGTCCGCGACGCCGATCAGCGCGGGCGCGTCGGAGCGCGAGGTGTCCTCGGAGACCGGCGTTCCGGGCTTGGTCAGCGGCACCACCGGGTCGCCGGTCAGCGCGTCCCCGCGCGCGTCGCCCTTGTCCCGGTCGCCGTCCCGCGCCGCGCCGTCCTCGTTCCCGCCCCCATCGTCGGCGGGGTGCGCGGGGAGCAGCTTGGCCGCGCCCTTGTCGTCGCCGCCCTGGCCCGGTGCTTGCGGGGTGTAGGCGGTGTACGTGGTCTCGCCGAGTTCGGACGAGGTGGGCGCGGGGCACACCAGCGCGGAGCGCTCGACCGGCATCCGGGCCGCGGCTGCCGCCCGGGCGCCGCCCGGGCCGGACTTCGGGTCGGAGTCGGAGTCCCCGGTCATCGACGCGACGCCGGTGATGGCGGCCAGGGCGGTGGCTGCGGCGAGCAGGGACAGGGTGGTGCGGTTCATGCCTGGCTCCCGTCGCGGCGGGGCCCGGGGATGGTGCCGTCGCCGTACGTCGTGTCGTCCTGCCCGGCCGGCCCCGCGCCCGGGTCGGCGTCCGGGTAGGGCTGCTGGCCGTAGCCGTAGGGGTCGTAGCCGCTCTGGTAGCCCCCGTCGCCGTACGGGTCGGCCTGGCCCGGCTGGTAGCCGCCCGGGTAGCCGGCCGCCTGGTCGCCGGTGGCGGGCTGGCCCGGGTAGCCGGCGTCCGCGCCCCGCGCGTACGGGTCCTGGTAGGGCTGCTGGTACGGCGGGGGGCCGGGCTGGCTGGGCTGGTCGGGGGCGTACCCGGGCCCGCCGTCCCACTGCTGGCCGTAACCCTGCTGCTCGAAGCCCTGCTGCCCGAAGCCCTGTCGCGGCGCGGCGTACGGGTCGACCAGCGGCGTGCCCTGGACGGGTGTCGCGGTCGGGTCGCCGGTCGGGGCGGCCGGCGGCGGGGGTGCCTGCGGTGGCAGGGGCGGGGCCGGCGGTCCCGCCCCGTCCAGCGGTCCCCAGCCGGGCCGCGGGTCGGGGCCCGCGCCGTCGGGGGTGGGGTCCGCGCCGGGCTCCGCAGCGTCGGGGCGGGGCGCGCCGGCCGCCTCGGCCGCGGCCCGCAGCCGTCGCGCCCGGCGGCCCTCGCCGGCCGGGGGCTGCGCCGCGGCGCCGTCGCCCGGGCCGGGCGCGCCGGCCACCGCGCCGGGGGCGGCGGCTGCCGGGGCCGCCGGGGCGGCCGGGGCGTCGGCCGCCGGCAGGTCGTCGTCCATCTCGCGGCGCCGCCCGGGCAGCGCGAGCACCAGGAGCACCAGGGCGAGCAGCCCCTGGGCCCACACCCACAGCGTGTGGCTGGTCGGCGTCTCGTACGTGAGGGAGAGCCGGCCGCCGGTGGCGGGCAGTTCGAAGCCCTGGGCCCAGCCGTCCACGGTGGTCCGCTGGAGTTCCCTGCCGTCGAGGGTGGCCCGCCAGCCGGGCGCGGCCTCGTCGGCGACGCGCAGCACCCGTCCCTCCGGCCCGTCGGGCACGGTGCCGTGCGCCGAGACGGGGCCGGCCGCGACCGGAACGGGGACGGCCGTCGCGTCGCCCGCGCCGGCGTCGGCCTTCGCGGGCGGCATGACGGCGACCCGGGACACCCGCTGGTCCACGCGCCACAGGGCGCTGCCGTCCTGCTGGCTGAGCCGGGTCAGGCCCGGAGTCGTGTCCAGGACCCGGGCGAACTGGCGCGGGGCGCTGTCGCGGACCAGCACGTAGCGCACGGCGTAGCCGCCGAGTTCGCTGGTCTGGTCGGCCCCCGAGCCGGCGACCAGGTTGGCCACGACGCTGTCGAGCCGCTGGTCGCTACCGGCCTCGGTGGCGGCCTCGGCGTCGCCGAGTCGCGCGCCGGAGCCGCGCACCAGGATGTAGTCGACCCGCGCGGCGCTGCCGTCGAGGACCAGGGTGCGGGCCTGGTCGCGGGTGCGGGCCTCCTCGGCGACGAAGGCCGGGACCTGCACCGGGTCGCGCCGCTCGATCGGCCCGTCGGCGCCGCCCAGCATCCAGGCGCAGGCGGCGATGAGCGGTGCGAGGCCGGCGGCGAGCGCGATGAGCGCGGCCACCGGCTGCCGCCAACCGAAGCTCTGCTCGGCGACGCGGGCCCGGGCGCCCTCGGCGCCCACCAGGCCCGCGCACAGCAACGCGAGGCCGTAGACCAGGGTCGCCGGGCCGGCCCAGCGGTCGCCGCCGGCCAGCGCCGCGAACAGGAAGCCGGTCAGCGCCACCGCCCACGCGGCGCGCACCGCGAGCTGCCGCTCGGAGCGCAGCAGCGCGGCGAGCGCGGCCAGCAGCACGCCGACCATGAGCAGCGCGCCGGGCGCGCCCGGGCCGCCGGGGGTCAGGGTGAGCAGTTCGAGTGCGGAGGCGCCGCCGGTCGCGTGGTCGAGCCCGGCCTCGTCGAACAGCCGGCCCGGGTGCGTGAGCAGCGACAGCGACCAGGGGGCGAGCACGAGCAGCGGGGTGAGCGCGACGGCCAGGAAGCGGGTGCCGTACGCGAGGAGTTGGCCGACCCCGCCACGGGCGCCGCGCAGGACGAGCACGCCCGCGCCGGTGACCATCGCGATCGGCCACACCACCGGCGTGAACGCCATGGTGAAGGTGAGCAGCAGCGCGTACGCCCACACCGCCCGCCAGGAGGGCACCTGCCGCGCGGCCCCGCCGGCGCCGCGCGGCAGGGTCAGCCCGGCGGCGGCGACGGCGGCGCGCGCCATGAGCGGCAGCAGCACGGCGAGCACGGCGGTGCCGAGCCGCCCGCTGGCCAGCGCGCCCGTGGTGGCGGGCAGGAACGCGTACGCGACGCTGGCCCAGGCGCGCAGCAGCCGGGAGCCGATCAGCGGCCGGGAGGCGAAGTAGGCGCTGAGCCCGGCCAGCGGGACCGAGCAGACCAGGAGCAGGGTGAGGGTGAAGCCGGTGCTGCCGAGGAAGAGGGTGGCCAGCGCGGCGAGGACGGCCAGGTAGGGCGGGCCGGCCTCGGCGGAGCCGACGCCGACGGGCTGCCAGGTGTCGGTGTAGCGGGCCCACAGGTCGCCGACGTCGCCGGGCGCGGGCAGCAGGGCGCCGCCGGCCAGCGAGCCGCCGCCGATCAGGTCGCGGCAGGCGACGAGGGAGATGAGCAGCAGCGCGACGAAGAGCACCGGGCCCGGCTTGCGGGCGACCCGCTTGAGCCGGGTGAACTGCTCGACCTCCAGGAAGTCGGCGTCGTCGCCGCCGGGCCCGGACTCGACGGCCCCGTGCCGGCCGCCGGCCGCGGTCTCCGGCTCGGAGCGCCCGCCGACGCTGCTGGCGAGTTGTTCGACGGTGGCCCGGACGGTCGCGCCGGGCGGCGGGAACAGCGGGCGCAGTTCGCTCGCCGCGACCGCTGGCCGGCCGCGCGCCCGCCGCGCCGCGAGCACCCGCTCGGGGCGCAGCAGTACGGTGCACAGCCCGGCGAACTCGTCCACGGCCTGCCCGGGGGCCTTGCCCACCAGGTAGCCGAGGGTGCGCAGCAGGGTGCCGAGGACGACGCGCAGGAAGACGTAGGGGAGCAGCGCGCCGCGGGTGTTGGCGAGCAGCGCGTAGACGGCGCCGGCCTTGTCGACGCGGTGCGGCGACGCGCCACGGGGCGCGAGGCGGCGCAGGGCCGAGCCCTGCTCGCCGTCGGCGGGGGCGGTGCGGCCGGCGCGGCCCACGCAGTCGATGGGGCGCCGCTCGCGCGCGGCGGCCTCCGCGTGCCGCAGCACGGCGTCCGGGGCGACGAGCACCTGGTGGCCCAGGGCCTGGGCGCGCCAGCACAGGTCCACGTCGTCACGCATGAGCGGGAGGCGGACGTCGAAGCCGCCGAGTTCGTTCCACACGTCGCGTCGGATGAGCATGCCGGCGCTGGAGACGGCGAGCACGGGCCGCACCTGGTCGTGCTGGCCCTGGTCCTGCTCGCGGCGCTCAAGGCCGGTCCAGCGGCGCCCGCTGCGGGCGATGCTGACGCCGACTTCGAGCAACTGCCGCTTGTCGTACCAGCTCCGCAGCTTGGGCCCGATGATGGCCGCCCGGGGGCTGGCGTCGGCGACGCGCAGCAACTCGGCCAGGGCGGTGGGTTCGGGGGCGCAGTCGTCGTGCAACAGCCACAGCCACTGCACGGGTTCGCCGTGCGGCAGCTCGGGCATGTCGTACGCGTCGTCGCGCCAGGTGCGGGTGGCCGGGTCCCAGCCGCTGGGGCGCTTGAGGTACGGCAACTGGTCCGGCGTCAGCACCGGGGCCGTGCGCACCGCTTCGTCGACGGCCGTGCCGAAGCCGCTGCGGCGCGCGAGGTGCAGGACCCGTTCCTGGCCGAGCGCGTCGGTGAGCAGTTGGGCGGACGCGTCGGCGCTGCCGGTGTCGGCGCCCACCGCGTACTGCACCGGGCGCTCCTGGCCGAACAGGCCGGCGAGCGCGTCCGGCAGCCAGCGGGCTCCATCGTGGGAGACGAGTACGGCGGTGACCACGTGCCGTGGGAACGCGGGCGTGGCGGACGCCGCGCCCGCGTGGGTGGGCGCGAACTCGGTGGGTGCGGCCGGGTAGGAGGCCGCCGGTTGGCTGTGCACGGACATCGAGGTACGGGCCCCGGTTCGCTGGACTGCGGTGGACGCGTGGGCCCCGCTGGGGCGCCGGTGCGTCTCGGACGGGCCCCCACACTAACGGCTCGGCCGCCCGGCCCCGTCGCGCTGTCCGGGCCGGCCCCTCGGCCCGCTCGCCCGGGTCGCGTCGCCGCTCCGCCCGGGCCGCGTCCCGAACCCCGCGCGCCCGGGGCGCGTACCGCCGCGCGTACGGCGCTCGCGCGCGCGGGGGGCCGCATACGGCCGGGCCGCGCCCGCTGACGGGGCCGCTGAGCCGCACCGGTTCACAGGGCGGCGCGCGCCCGAGCCCCCACCCCGCTCCCACCCGCCCCACGAGCCCGCGGGCCAGATGCGGCCGGGCACCGCTCGGATACGTTCACTTCGCGCACCGCATCGGACACCGACATGTCCCGCCTTGTCCCGACACACCCGGCGCCATCTCCCGTACGCATGTCCGCGCCGCACGAGCCGAGCGCCCGGCCGGGGACCCGACGCGGCGTCAGCGAGCGGCGCGGGCGCGGCCGTCCCGGGCTCGGCGAAGTGGAGCGGGCCCGACCCCGGCAGCGGGGTGGGCCCGGCGCGTACCGGTGTCACCGGGAAGAGCGACGCGCGAGACACGGACTCACACGGGCGCCCAACGCGACGGTCCGCCTCCCGTGCGCCGTGGCGTCGGGGGCGGACCGTGGGTGAAGCCTCTGTGGGGGGACCAGCCGTTCAGACCGCGGCCTTTTTGAGTCGTCGGCGTTCACGTTCGGACAGACCGCCCCAGATACCGAAACGTTCATCATGCGCGAGGGCATATTCGAGGCACTCGGAGCGGACCTCACAGGCGAGGCAGACCTTCTTCGCCTCACGCGTGGACCCGCCCTTTTCCGGGAAGAACGATTCGGGATCGGTCTGAGCGCACAGTGCGCGCTCCTGCCAGCCGAGCTCCTCGTCCGCCTCTTCGACCAGCAGTTGCTGGAACAACTCGGTCATGTGCGCCCCTCGTCCGTCATTGCGTCGCGTGCCGCCGCCGTGAGCGCGAACGACACGTGTGAAATTACAAGTGTGCCGATCCGAGCCAGTCAAGCCGAGATCTGCTATTGGGCCGCTTATTCACTCTGCGGAACCAAGGGCTCGCAGAAAGTGTTCAAATCAGCCTAAAGCCGGACACATCTACCGCCCCGCCGCGTTCGGCGCACGCTACGGCGTCTTCCCGCCGAAACAGACGCCACGCCTGCCGGTCCCAGTTGCGGTCCACACGCCAAAGCGAACCTGATCACATCCCGCCACCCGCACGGAACAACGATCGCGAGCACTCCACGGCGTCAACGACTGCGGATGCTGCGCCACCTCTCCGGTGTCCCGAGTGCACAAACCTTTCTCCGGCCGGAGTAACCGGATGAGGTGAAACATTACCCCCAAAATGGACAGCCGGTTGACAGGATCGAGCAGACCCGGTCTCCTTGGTCACATGTCAGTGAGCCCCATGCCCCGGCCGACCCGTGCTTACGGGTTCCGCTGCGCTGTGCAGGCCCGCTGTCGCTGTTCCAGCTGTTGATGCCACCGAGCTCCAGCTTTCCGCTTGCTTTCGCTTGCCTCTGCTTTCCCCTCGTTCCACTGCCTCCGCGTGCGCGCCGGGTCGCCCGACGCCTCGTTCGGGGCTGATCGCACCGCGCGCCACCCGCACTCCTGCCGAGGAACTCCGTACATGAACAGCGACGTCCAGATCGCCGGGGACTGGCTCGACATTCCCCACCTGCTGCCGCCGGTTCCCGCCCACCCGAGCACCGTCTCGGGCTTCGCCCGCCTCGCCCGCACCATCGCCGCCGACCGCGCGAGCTGGGCCCCGCTGGTCGACTACGACGCGACCAGCCGCTGGTACCACCGGCTGCGCACCGGCCCCGGTTACGAGGTCTGGCTGCTGAGCTGGGTTCCCGGCCAGGGCAGCGGGGCGCACGACCACGGTCGCTCCAGCGGCGTCTTCACCGTCCTGCGGGGGCGGTTGACCGAGCGCACCGCGTACGGGCAGCGGACCCTCGGCCCCGGCGCGCAGCACGTGATCGCGCCCGGCTACGCGCACGACGTCGTCAACGACTCCCTCGAACCCGCCGTCAGCCTGCACGTCTACTTCCCCGGCCTGACGGACATGCCCTTCCACCCCGGCCAGTCCGGCCGCTCCGGCGTCGGCGACGCGGTCCTCGCGGCCACGGCGCACGCCCCTGAGCAGCGGTCCACGGCCACGGCGGCGCTCGGCGGCGGCACCTGAGGCCGCCCGCCCGGCGCCGCACCGGACCACGGCGCGCGCCGCGCGACTGACAGACTGTGCCCATGCGCATTGTGGTTCTGGCAGGGGGGATCGGCGGCGCCCGGTTCCTACGCGGTCTCAAGTCGGCGGCGCCCGACGCGGACATCACCGTCATCGGCAACACCGGGGACGACATCCACCTCTTCGGCCTGAAGGTCTGCCCCGACCTGGACACCGTGATGTACACCCTCGGCGGTGGCATCCACGAGGAGCAGGGCTGGGGCCGGGCGGACGAAACCTTCGCGGTCAAGGGCGAGTTGGCGGCGTACGGTGTCGGGCCCGAGTGGTTCGGGCTCGGCGACCGGGACTTCGCGACGCACATCGTCCGGACCCAGATGATCGGCGCGGGCTATCCGCTCAGCGCGGTCACCGAGGCGCTGTGCGCCCGCTGGCAGCCCGGTGTGCGGCTGCTGCCGATGAGCGACGACCGGGTCGAGACTCACGTACTCATCGACGACCCGGAGGCGGACGGCGGACGGCGGGCCGTGCACTTCCAGGAGTACTGGGTGCGGCTGCGGGCCTCGGTGCCCGCGCACGCGGTGGTGCCCGTCGGCGCCGAGCAGTCCAAGCCGGCGCCCGGCGTCCTGGAGGCCATCGCCGCCGCCGACGTCGTGCTCTTCCCGCCGTCCAACCCCGTCGTCAGCGTCGGCACCATCCTGGCCGTGCCTGGGATCCGGGAGGCCATCGCGGACGCGGGCGTGCCGGTCGTGGGCCTGTCCCCGATCGTGGGCGACGCTCCGGTGCGGGGCATGGCGGACAAGGTGCTGGCCGCCGTCGGCGTGGAGTCCACGGCCGCCGCCGTCGCCGCGCACTACGGCTCGGGGCTGCTCGACGGCTGGCTGGTGGACACGGTGGACGCGCACGCGACCGCCGAGGTGGAGGCGGCCGGCATCCGGTGCCGGGCCGTGCCGCTGATGATGACCGACCCGGCCGCCACGGCCCAGATGGCCCGCGAGGCGCTGACCCTGGCCGAGGAGGTGCGGGCGTGAGCGACCTGGCGCCGGCGCCCGGCGCGGAGCCGGCCGAGGCGGCAGGGCCGGCCGGGCCCGCGGCCTTCCGGGTGTGGGCGCTGCCGGGCATGCCCGAGGTGCGGCCCGGCGACTCCGTCGCCAAGCTGATCGCCGCCGCGGCGATCGGCCCCGGGTTGCCCGGCCTCGCCGACGGCGACGTCCTCATCGTCACCTCCAAGATCGTCAGCAAGGCGGAGGGCCGGGTCGTGCGGGCCGACGACCGGGAGGCGGCCATCGACGACGAGACGGTGCGCGTGGTCGCCCGGCGCGGCGCGCTGCGGATCGTGGAGAACCGCAACGGCTTCGTGATGGCCGCCGCCGGCGTGGACGCCTCCAACACCCCGGCCGGCACCGTGCTGTTGCTGCCCGCCGACCCGGACGCCTCCGCCCGGGCCATCCGCGCGGAGCTGCGCGAGGCGCTCGGCGTCGACGTCGGCGTCGTGATCACCGACACCTTCGGGCGGCCCTGGCGCGCCGGGCTGACGGACGTGGCCATCGGCGCCGCGGGCCTGCGCGTCCTGGACGACCTGCGCGGCGGCACCGACGAGCACGGCAACCCGCTCGCGGTCACCGTCGTGGCCACCGCCGACGAACTGGCCGCCGCCGGCGACCTCGTCAAGGGCAAGGCCAGCGGCTGCCCGGTCGCGGTGCTGCGCGGACTGCCGCGCCTGGTGGGCGAGGCCGCCGACCCCGCCGACATGGGGGCGCGGGCCCTGGTGCGCTCCGCCACCGACGACATGTTCCGGCTCGGGACGTCGGAGGCCGTACGGGAGGCGGTGACGCTGCGGCGTACGGTGCGCGAGTTCGCCGACGCGCCGGTGGACGGGGCGGCGGTGCGGCGCGCGGTCGCCGCCGCGATCACCGCGCCCGCCCCGCACCACACGACGCCCTGGCGGTTCGTTCTGCTGGAGAGCGCCGAGGCGCGTACCGAACTGCTCGACGCGATGCGCGAGGCGTGGATCGCCGACCTGCGGGCCGACGGTTTCAGCGAGGAGAGCGTCGCCAGGCGGGTGCGCCGCGGGGACGTGCTGCGTCGCGCGCCGTACCTGGTCGTGCCGTGCCTGGTCGCGGACGGCGCGCACGCCTATCCGGACGAGCGGCGGGCCACCGCCGAGCGCGAGATGTTCGTGGTCGCGGCCGGCGCCGGCGTGCAGAACCTGCTGGTCGCGCTGGCCGGCGAGGGGCTCGGCTCGGCCTGGGTCTCCTCCACGATGTTCTGCCGCGACGTGGTGCGCGGCGTGCTGGACCTGCCGGCGCACTGGGACCCGCTGGGCGCGGTGGCCGTCGGCCGCCCGGCCGCCCCGCCCGCCGCGCGCCCGCCCCGCGAGCCGTCGGCCTTCATCGAGGTGCGCTAGCGGCGCGGGGCGCGGGCCGGCGACGACCGGCCCGCGCCCGCGCCGTACGGATGCGGGCGTGGCTCACAGGGCCCGGATGTCGCCCGGCGAGAAGCGCGGCGCGCGGCGCGGTGGGACGACGCCGGCGAGCAGGATCAGCCGGCAGGCGCGGTAGCGCTGGTCCGTGTACGGGGCGAGCAGTTCCAGCATGGTGGCGTCGTCGGTGCCGCGCCGGCCGGTGAGGGCGTAGCCGACGATGCGGGGCAGGTGGAGGTCGCCGACGGTGACCGCGTCCGGGGCGCCGTTGCTGCGCTGGAGCACCTCGGCCGCCGTCCACGGGCCGATGCCGGGCACGGCCTGGAGCCGGGCCATGGCCTGTGGCAGCTCCATCGACGCCGCCTCCTCGAGCCGGCCGGCCACCCGGGCGGCGCGTACGACCGTGGCCGACCGCTTGCCGTCCACGCCGGCTCGGTGCCACTCCCAGGACGGGATCAGCGCCCAGCCGCGCGCGTCCGGCATCACCCGCAACCGCGTCTCGGGGCCCGGCGCGGGTTCGCCGTGCCGCCACAGCAGCAGCCGCCAGGCGCGGTACGCCTCGTCGCTGGTGACCTTCTGCTCCAGGATCGAGGGCACCAGCGACTCCAGCACCAGACCGGTGCGGATCAGCCGCAGGCCCGGGTGGCGGCGGTGCGCCTCGTGCACGAGGCGGTGGCGCGGGCGGAAGCGGTCCGGGTCGTCGTCGGCGCCGAGCAGGGCGGGCAGCCGGTCGAGCAGCCAGTCGGCGCCCGCGCCCCACGCCCGCGCCTCGACGGCGCCGCCGTGGCGCGCGAGGCGGATCGTGCCGGGGCCCTGCGGCGTACGCGAGGCCCGCCAGACCGACCCGTCGGCGGCCACCCGGAACGCCGGATCGCCCGGCCCCCGACGCAGCACGCTGAGGTTGCGCACCAGGTCGTACGGGCCTGGCGGGACCCAGGTGCGGGTGGCGGACATTCCGCCAGGGTACGTGGGCTGGCCCGGTGGCCGGGTCCCTCCCCCGGCGCCTGCCCCCGCCGCGGCTACTGGTCAGAGGAGAAGCGCACCGCGCCGGTGGGGATGGCCACGTCGCACCAGACCCGCATGCCGTCGCGCAGTTCGTTGTCGGCGCCCACCGAGGCCCCGTCGCCGATGACCGCGCCGTCCAGGATGGTGCGGGCCCCGATCCGGGCGCCCGCGCCGATCAGCGAGTCGCGCACCCGAGCGCCCTCGCCGACGACCGCGCCGGCGAGCACGGTGCTGCCCTCGACCCGGGCGCCCGCGCCGATCCGGGCGTCGGCACCGATCACGGTCCCGCCGGTCAGCTTCGCGTCCTCGGCGACCTGGGCCCCGTCGAGCACCAGCCGGTCCCCGCGGCGCCCGGGCAGGGCGGGCGAGGGTGCGCGCCCGAGGACGAGGTCGGCCGAGCCGCGGACGAACGCCTGCGGGGTGCCGAGGTCGAGCCAGTACGTGGAGTCCACCAGGCCCTGGAGGTGCGCGCCGGCGGCGAGCAGCCCGGGGAAGGTCTCGCGCTCCACGGAGACGGGCCGGCCGGTGGGTATGGAGTCGATCACCGAGCGGTTGAAGACGTAGGCGCCCGCGTTGATCTGGTCGGTGACGATCTCCTCGGGCGTCTGCGGCTTCTCCAGGAAGGCCGTGACCCGCCCGGTCGCGTCGGTGGGCACCAGGCCGTACGCGCGCGGGTCGCTGACCCGGGTCAGGTGCAGCGAGACGTCGGCGCCGGTGCGCTGGTGGGTCTCGACCAGGGAGTTGATGTCGAGACCGGTGAGGATGTCGCCGTTGAAGATCAGCACCGGGTCGTTCGGTCCTGAGCGCAGCCGCGAGGCCACGTTGCGGATGGCGCCGCCGGTGCCGAGCGGCTCGCGCTCGGTCACGTACTCCAGGTGCAGCCCCAGCTGTGAGCCGTCGCCGAAGTAGGGCTCGAAGACCTCGGCCAGGTAGGACGTCGCGAGTACGACGTGCTCGACGCCCGCGGCGCGGGCGCGGGCGAGCTGGTGCGCGAGGAAGGGCACGCCGGCCGCCGGGACCATGGGCTTGGGCGTGTGGACGGTCAGCGGGCGCAGCCGAGTGCCCTTGCCGCCGACGAGGAGGATCGCTTCTGTCACCTGGTCGTCTCTGCTTCCTGCGGGGCGCTTCGCTGCGGGCTGGCTCGCCCCCGGGCCGGTGGGCCCGGGGGAGGTCGGCGGCCAGTGTATGCAGAGGTCGCGGCCCGGTTCGCGCCGGTCAGCCGAGACGGCCCGGGGCGGGCGTCGCCGAGGACGTCACCGCCCCTGGAGCTTGGCCGCGACGTAGCGGGCCGCGCCGAGCTGGCGGTAGAGCTGCGTCCCGGGGCAGTCGGTGGTGAAGCCGTCCCGGTGCCCGGAGATCACCTTGAGCCGCACGGTGACGCCCTTGCGGTACTTGTTGCTCCCGCCGGAGACCAGGTACGTGCTGCCGGCCGGGTTGCGGCCGTGCAGGCCGAGCTTCCACGCGGTGAGCTTGGCCACGGCGCGTACCGCCGCTCTCGGGGGCGTCGAGCGGGAGTAGGTGCCCAGGACGGCGATGCCGGTGCTGTTGGAGTTGAAGCCGAGGGTGTGGGCGCCGAGCACCGGCTTGCCGGGGCCGCCGGCGCGGCCCTCGTAGATGTTGCCGCACTTGTCGACGAGGAAGTTGTAGCCCAGGTCCCGCCAGCCGCTGCTCTTGACGTGGTAGCGGTAGATGCTGCGGATGACCGAGGGCGCCTGCGCGCAGCGGTAGTTGTTGCCCGTGGCGCTGTGGTGCACGAAGGCGGCCTTGACGGTCCTGGTGTAGCCGAGCCGCCGTTCGCGCAGCCGCTCGTCGGCGCTCCAGCCCTTGCGCAGGATGATCCGGGGCCGTGGGCCGAGGTACCGGCGCTTCCCGTCGCGCTGGGCCTCCGCCTGCTCGGCGGTCTCGGCCGGGAGGACGAGGTCGGCGGCGGCGCTGCGGGTCTGGTCGAGGACCAGGTTGTCGGTCGTCGCCTCGGCCGCGGACTGGTCGGGCTGGTCCGGCTGTTGCCCTGACTGGTCGGGCTGGTCGGGCTGGTCGGGCTGGTCGGGCTGGTCGGGCTGGTCGGGCTGGTCGGGCTGGTCGGGTGCCTGCGGCTCGGTGGGGTCGGTCGCGTCGCCGCTCTGGTCGCCGTCCTGGTCGCCGTCCAGGTCACCGCTCTGGTCGCCGCTCTGTGCCGCGGGGCCGTCGGCGGGGCCGACCTTCGTGGCGGGGTCGGCCGGGTCGGCCGGGTCAGCCGGGTCAGCCGGGTCGGCGGTCGTGGCCGTGGCCGTGGTCGCCGGCTGGGGGTCGCCGGGGTGCACCAGTTCCAGGCGCAGGCCGCTGGGCAGTGGCCCGGCGGCGTGCCGGTCGGTCGGCGCGTGCGGGTGGTCGGGCGCGGGCCGCGCGTGCGGCCGGACACGGAGCTGTACGCCGTCCGAGTCGCCGACCCACAGCGGGGCGGTGGCGCCGCGCACCCGTCCGGAGCGTCGGTCGTCCGCGTCGAGGTCGGGTGCGTCGTCGCTGTGCGTCTCGACGTCCTGCCAGCCGGACCAGCGGTCGGTGCCGGTGGCCCGGGTGCGGACCTGCACCTGGCCGTGCAGGTCGGCCCGCGCGTCGTCCCAGACGACGCCGACGAGGGAGAAGGGCCGCACCTTGCGGGCCGCGACGCCGTACTCGGGCTCCGCGTTGGCGCGGTCGGGGCTCGCCACCGGCCGGGCCAGCGGGGACAGCGGCAGCGACTGGGTGCTGCCGGGCAGTGCCGCGCTGGCGGGCGCGGTGTGGGGGGCGGCGGTGTGGGGGGCGGCTATGGCCCCCTGGCCGGGGGTCAACGGGAGGGCCAGGGCGGCCGTGCACGCGACGCCGACCGCGGAAGCTAGGGTTGCACGCATACCGAAATGCTGGACATCTCAGACATATCTGTCTATTCGAAAGATGACGGTCGGTAGTCGGGAACGCCCGCCACCGGCCCTGGCACCGCCCCGGGTTGACTGCCCGCCAGCCCGCCCGGCGCGTACCCTTGCGGCGATGAACGCCACCGATCACACCCCCGCCGACCTGCTGCGATCCGCACTCGCCGCGGACCCGGCGCGCCCCCTTGTGACCTTCTACGACGACGCCACGGGCGAGCGCGTCGAACTGTCCGTGGCCACCTTCGCCAATTGGGTGGCGAAGACCGCCAACCTGCTCCAGGGCGACCTCGCCGCCGAGCCCGGCGACCGGCTCGCGCTGCTGCTGCCCGCGCACTGGCAGAGCGCGGTGTGGCTGCTGGCCTGCTCCTCCACCGGGGTGGTCGCCGAGGTCGGGGGCGACCCGGCCGCCGCCGACCTGGTGGTCAGCGGCCCGGAGACGCTGGACGCGGCGCGCGCCTGCTCCGGGGAGCGCGTCGCGCTGAGCCTGCGCCCGCTGGGCGCGCGCTTCCCCCAGGTGCCGCAGGGGTTCATCGACTACGCGGTGGAAGTTCCGGCGCAGGGCGACCGGTTCGCCCCCTTCGCCCCGGTGGACCCGGCGGCCCCGGCGCTCGTGGTGGGCGCCGACAGCCCGGCGCTGTCCGGGACCGAGGTCGTCGAGCGGGCCCGGGCCGACGCCGCGCGACGTGGCCTGGAACCCGGCGCGCGCCTGCTGTCGAGCCTGCCGTACGACACCTGGGACGGCCTGTCCGCCGGGCTGCTGGCGCCGCTGGCCGCGGGCGGTTCCGTGGTGCTGTGCCGCAACCTGGACCGGCTCAGCCCCGCGGAGGTCGACCAGCGCCGGGCGACCGAGCGCGTGACGGCGATGGCCACCGCGCCGGCGGGCTGAGCCGGCGGTACGCGGCGGGGTCCGGGCCACCGGGCCCCGCCGTCGGGCCCCGCCGTCGGGGCACCCGAGTAGCCCGTCCGGCGCACCGCGGGGCCGGACCGCAGGCCGGGGCGGGCTGTGGGGGCGATGATCGTCGTGACGCACCACCACGCGCGGGGCCGACGCGTTCGCTCCAGTGACCGACCGCCCCACGCGCCGCGGACTCCGCGGGGGCCAAGGCCCGCGGGGGAAGGACCCCGACGTGAGTGAGCGCCCCACCGACCCGGAAGCAGACCAGCCGCCGCCGTCCGGCCCGCCAGCGCCGCGCCAGCGCCGCTGGCTGCGCTGGACGGCGGTGACCGCCTCCGTCCTGGTGCTGCTCGTGGCCGGCGCGGGCTGGGTGCTGTACGAGCGCCTCAACGGCAACATCACCACCGACAGCGACACGGCGGAGCTGCTGCGCAAGTACGAGGCGGAGCGGCCGACGGTGCTGGTCAAGGGCGCCCAGAACATCCTGCTCATCGGCAGCGACGACCGTGGCGGGCCCAACGGCAGGTACGGCCGCGACCGGGGCACCCAGCGCTCGGACACCGCGATCGTGCTGCACCTGTCCCGCGACCGGGACCGCGCCACCGCGGTGAGCATCCCGCGCGACCTGATGGTGCGCATCCCGCACTGCGAGCGGCCCGGCGGCAAGCGCCAGCGGGCGACGTTCGGGCAGTTCAACCACGCCTTCGAGAAGGCCGGGGCGGCCTGCACGATCCGTACCGTCGAGCAGCTCACCGGCGTGCGGATCGACCACCACATGATCGTGGACTTCGAGGGCTTCAAGCGGCTGGTCAACGCGGTGGGCGGGGTCCAGGTGTGCCTCGCGGCGCCGATGCGGGACGCGAAGGCGCGGGTGGACCTGCCGGCCGGGCGCCAGGTGCTGGACGGCGAACAGGCGCTCGGCTTCGTCCGCGCCCGCTACACGCTCGGCAACGGCAGTGACACCCAGCGGATCGCGCGCCAGCAGGCGTTCATGAGCTCCCTGGTGCGCAAGGTGCAGGGCAGCGGGGTGCTGCTCAACCCGACGAAGCTGTATCCGGTCCTCGACGCGGCCACCTCCGCCCTGACCACGGACCCCGGCCTGGACTCGTTGCGGGATCTGTACAACCTGGTGCGCGGTGTACGGGACATTCCGTCGGACAAGGTCGATTTCCTCACCGTGCCGCGGCGCGCCTTCCGCCACGACGCCGCGCGCGACGAACTCGTACAGCCGGACGCCGACCGGCTCTTTGCCCAACTACGGGAAGACCGTCCGGTGACGCCACGGCGAAGCACGGTCGAAGCGGCCGACAACGCCGGCGGGAAGAACGGCACGAAGGCCGACAAAACCGACAGTGCGCCCGGTGGGACGCCGCCCGGTGCCGCCTCCCCCGGACCCGTGCCGACCGCACGTGGGCTGTGTGAGAAGAGGAAGTGAAAAACTCCGCCGGACCGTGTCACGGCGCCGAATGGATTGGGCAAATTGCCCAGTTGTAGGAACGCGCGAACGGGCACCGGCGTCGCTGCCGAATGAAGTTGGCGGATAGTGTGAGCGATCCGGAGCGCTGGACCAAGGCTTTTCCGCGCCCTGCAGCAGATGATTGACCGCGCGCCGAGGGGGAGGCGCTGCGTGGCACCGACGGAGGACACAGACGACCGTGGACGCGCAAGGCCGTGGGCAGGCGGGCGATTTCGACCCCGCTGATCAGTGGGTATTCAATCCGAGCACCGGCAGCTACGAGCTGCGCCTGGACACCACCGCGGACACCTCGGAGCCGCCCGCGTCCGCGCCCGCACCCGGCGGCAGGGCCGCGGCCAGGGAGGCCGCCCGTCGACGCGCCGTCCCCGAGCAGCGCGGGCGGCGCGCGGCGCCGCGCGGCGGCCGGGACGCCAAGGGCGGGGCCGGTGGCGTGCCGCAGCAGTCGGGGCCCGTCAGCCGCCGCAAGCCCAAGCCGAAGAAGTCCAAGACCAAGAAGGCCCTCATCTGGGGCGGCGGGACGATGGCGTTCCTGCTGGTGGGCGGCTCGGTCGCGGCGTACCTCGTCTACCAGCACCTCAACGGCAACATCAAGAAGGTCGACGTCGGCGAGAACAACCCCGCCGTCATCGACGGGCCGGTCAACATATTGGTGATCGGCACCGACACGCGCTCCGGCAAGGGCAACGGGAACTACGGCGACAAGGACAGCGTGGGCCACGCGGACACCACGATCCTCTTCCACGTCTCCGAGGACCGTTCGAACGCCACCGCGCTGAGCATCCCGCGCGACCTGATCACCGACGTCCCGGACTGCACCGTCAAGCAGGAGGACGGCTCCCGCAAGACCATCCCCGGCGAGCGTCAGGTGCGGTTCAACTCCAGCCTCGGCCAGGACGGGCGCGACCCGGGCTGCACCTGGAACACCGTGGAGAAGCTGACCGGCCTTGAGGTGGACCACTTCATGATGGCCGACTTCAACGCGGTCAAGACGCTGTCGTCGGCGGTGGGCGGCGTCGAGGTGTGCCTGGCCCGCGACATCGACGACCCGAAGTCGAAGCTGAAGCTCAGCGCGGGGCGGCACAAGATCCAGGGCGAGGACGCGCTCGCCTTCGTCCGGACCCGGCACGGCGTCGGCTTCGAGAGCGACCTGGACCGCATCAAGCTCCAGCAGCAGTTCCTGAGTTCGATGATCCGCGAGATGAAGTCGGGCGGCACCTTCTCCAACCCGAAGAAGATGTGGAAGCTCAGCAATGCCGCCACCGACGCCCTCACGGTCGACACCGGCATTGGGAGCGTAAAAAAGCTGATGGATCTCGGTAAGGACCTGAGCAAGGTCGACATCAAGAACATCACCTTCGCGACAGTGCCGGTCTTTGACAACACCGATCAGGTGACCGTCCTGTTGGACAAACCCAAGGCGGAGCCGCTGTTCGCCATGGTCCGCCAGGACGTGTCGCTGACCGAGGTCAAGAAGAAGGAGAAGGCCGCCAAGAGCGAGGAGGCCGCCCGGCTGAAGGGAACCAAGGCCGATCCCGCGAACGTTCGGGTGAAAGTGCTCAACGGCAGCGGCAAGCTGGGCGCGGCACAGGAGACGGTGACCTGGATGCAGAACGAAGAGGGGATAATTCACAGCACCAACGGCCAGAACGCGCCGTCGGACATCAAGAAGACCACCTTGGAGTACGCGCCCAACCAGGCCGACCAGGCCCGACGGCTCGCCGACAGCATGGGTCTGCCAGGGTCCGCGCTCAAGCCGGGCACCGTGGAGGCCGACCCCATGGCGGAGATGACGTTGACGCTGGGCGAGGACTACAAGGGCAAGGGCGTTCCGATCACCGCCCCGCGCAAGGCACCGGAGGGTGTCCAGCGCATCGGGGCGGACGATAAGAACGTCTGCGCGAAGTAACCTGCGATTCGCCCGCCCCATCAGGCCGGCAGCACGACCGAGTAGGGGGAGGCCCGATGCGGCACAACGGCACGCGAGGGGGGCGATCGAGACGGCGCGTTCCGGAGGCCCGCGAACTCGGCTGGGACGACAGCCTCTACGAGGGCGACGCCGAGCCGGCCGGACCGCGGGCCGCCCCCGGCCGGGCCGGCGCGGGCGCGGGCCTGCCGGGCGCGCGCTCGACCGAGGCCGCGGCGGCGTCCGGCGCGGGCTCGCGGGCCGGGGGGCGGCGCGCCCGTGGGCCGGCCGCGCCGCCGGCCGCACCCGGTGGCGGTGACGACGGGGAGCGCGGCGGCGGCCACGGTGGCGGCGGCGTACCGGCGCCTCGGGGCGGCGGCGCGCGGCGCGCGGGCGGCCGGCGGCGGAACCGGGGGCCGGGCAAGGGGCGGCGCGTACTGCTGTGGTCGGCGGGCGGACTGGCGTTCGTCATCCTCGGCACGGCCGGCGCCGGCTACCTCTACTACCAGCACCTCAACGGCAACATAGAGAAGGACACCCTCAACCTCGGCGAGAACCGGCTGGACCGCAGCACGCCCAACGCGGACGGCCAGACCCCGCTGAACATCCTGCTGCTCGGCTCCGACAGCCGGAACACCGAGGAGAACCTCAAGCTCGGCGGCTCGCGCGCGGACGCCGACCGCAAGCCGCTGGCCGACGTGCAGATGCTGGTGCACGTCTCCGCCGACCGCAGCAACATGTCGGTGGTGAGCATCCCGCGCGACACCCGGGTGACCATACCCAAGTGCATCGATGACGACGGCACGGTCTACCCGGAGTCCGACCGCAACATCATCAACTCCAGCCTCCAGAACGGCGGCCCCGGCTGCACGGTCGCCACCTGGGAGGGGCTGGCCGGGGTCCCGATCGACCACTTCATGATGATCGACTTCGCGGGCGTGGTGGACATGGCCGACGCCGTCGGCGGCGTGCCGGTCTGCGTGGACAACAACGTCAAGGACCCCGACTCGGGGCTGCACCTGAACAAGGGCGAGCACGACATCAAGGGCCAGCAGGCCCTGCAGTGGCTGCGTACCCGGCACGGCTTCGAGGACGGCAGCGACATCGGCCGGGCCAAGGCCCAGCACATGTACATGAACGCGATGGTCCGCCAACTCAAGTCCGGCACCAAGCTGTCCGACCCGGGCAAGCTGATGGACCTGGCCGAGGCGGCGACCAAGGCGCTCAAGGTGGACCCGGGGCTCGGCACCGTCAAGAAGCTCTACGACCTGGGCAACGACCTCAAGCGGGTGCCCACCAAGCGGATCACCATGACGACGATGCCGTGGATTCCGGACCCGCGGAGCAAGGCGCACGTCGTGCCCAAGCCGGGGGACGCGGACAAGCTGTTCGAGTTGATCCGCAACGACATCGCGCTCGACGGCAAGGACAAGAAGAAGCTCCCGCCGAAGAAGACCACCGAGCCCACGGTGCCCGCCGCGCCCAAGGGCGAGATCGCCGTCGCCGTCCAGAACGGCACCGGCTCCCCCTCGCTGGCCCCGGTGCCGCAGCGCGCCTCGGCCATCGCGGACGCGCTGATCGCGGACGGCTTCCAGCAGGCCATCGCGGACCCGACGCCCAAGCCGCAGGCGGCGACGACGGTGACGTACGCGACCGAGGAGCAGCGCGCCAACGCGCTGGCCGTCGCGGACTCGCTCGGCCTGCCCAAGAGCGCCGTCCAGCTCGGCTCAGGGCTGCCGCAGGTGACGGTGGTCGTGGGCGCGGACTGGCGGGAGGGCACCAGCTTCCCGAAGCCGGCCGACGGCGGGGACGCGGGGAGTGGCGACGGCGCCGGGGACGAGGAGCGGGACCAGGACACCAAGGCGCCGGACAGCGCGGACGCGCTCAACGGCGACGACGACACGGCGTGCATGAAGGTGAACCCGGTCTACACGTTCTAGTCCGGGCCGGGCCGGGCTGCCCGACCTGCGGCCGGGCTGCCGCAGCGCGCGGCCCGGCTGGCTCGTCCGCCCTACCCGATCCGCTCGTTGCGCCCGGCCCGCCCGGCGGTGGCCTACCCCCGCCGGGCGGCGCCGCCCGGCCCGTTCTCCCTCGGCCCGGGCGGCGCTGCCGGCCCGGGCGCGGGCGCGCGGGCCTCCAGCCCCGCCCGCGCGTCGGCGGCGTACTGCGGTGTCCTACGGCGTCGTCGTACGGGCGTGTCGTACGGAGGTGTCGCGGCGGGGCTCAGACGCCCGAGCCGCTGGCGACGACGGCGGGGCGGCGGCTGGCGATGACCTTCTTCGCCAGCGCCCGAGGGCTGGTCAGGAAGCCCCAGCCCCAGGAGAGGTGCATGGTGGCGAGGGCGAGCGGAATTCGCAGCCGGGCGCCGACCGGCAGCCCCTTGCCCGCCGGGACGGAGCCGGCGACGATCGCCGCGAGGTAGCCGCCGGGGACGACCAGGCCCCACGGGGTGAGCGCGACGCCGACGACCAGGCCCGCGGCGATGGCCACCACGGCGGTCGGCGGGGCGAGGTAGCGCAGGTTGATCGAGCCCTGGTGGTAGCGGGCGACCACGTGCCGCCAGCGGCCGTAGTCCTTGTACTGCTTGGCCAGCGCGCGCATGCTCGGCCGCGGCCGGTAGGAGACCCTCAGCTCGGGCGAGAACCAGATCAGGCCGCCCGCCTCGCGGATGCGGAAGTTCAGCTCCCAGTCCTGGGCGCGGATGAACTCCTCGTTGTAGCCGCCCTGTTGCTCCAGCGCCTCGCGGCGGAAGACGCCCAGGTAGACGGTCTCGGCCGGGGCCGCGTCGCCGCCGGTGTGGAAGGCCGCGTTGCCCACGCCGATCTTGGAGGTCATGGCGGCGGCGACGGCGTGTTCCCAGTCGTTCTCGCCCTCGGCGTGCATGATGCCGCCCACGTTCTGCGCGCCGGTCTCCTCAAGGAGTCGCACCGCGGTGGCGATGTAGTTCGGGGAGAGCATGCCGTGGCCGTCGACGCGCACCACCACCGGGTGGCGCGACGCCTTGATCGCCGCGTTCAGCGCGGCGGGCGTGCGTCCCGTGGGGTTGGGCACCGTGTGCACCCGAGGGTCCTCGCGCACCAGCTCGGCGGCGATCTCGTCCGTACGGTCCGTCGAGGGGCCGAGGGCGATCACCACCTCCAGCTCGCCGGCGTACTCCTGTTCCAGGATGTGCCGGACGGAATTGCGCAGGTGACGCTCCTCGTTGAGCACCGGCATGATCACGGATACGGCCGGAGGCTGTGACTCAGACATCTTCCCTCGGGGGTACAGGGGTCGCCGCCCAGGTGACTGCGGGTAGTACGGGCCACGTTACCGCTAATGGGGGATGCGGAGGCGCACCGGGCGGGTGGCCGCCGGCGCGACGCCCGGCGTGGGGAGCTGTGGCGCTCATCATATGGACTTACGATGCTCACTTCGAGCCGCTTCATCCAACTTCGCCCTGTTCTGCCCATGCTGTGCCGGGCGTTCCTCCCGTTCTGCGTGCCCGCCCGCCCCCAGCCCGTCGCGGAGGTCTCCCAGTGACCCAACCGGACCGCTCCCCGCACCCGCCCCCGCAGCGCCGGCCCCACACCCCGCGCGAGCCCGCCGCCCCGCCCGCCGCCGCGGCGCGGACCAGGCCGGGGCGCGGCGACCGGCCCCGCTGGGGGCGGCGGCTGTCCGTGGCCGCCGCCGTGACGGTGCTGATCGCCGGCGGGGCCGGGCACGCCATGGTCTCCGGCCTGGAGAACGGCATCGACCGGGTCGACCCGTTCGGGTCCCTCGACCACCGCCCCGCCGCCGGCGACGGGACGAACTTCCTGGTCGCCGGCGTCGACCGGCGCGAGGCGATCACGCCCGAGGAGAAGGCCAAGTACCGGCTCGGTGGCGCCCCCTGCAACTGCGCCGACACCCTGATGCTCGTCCACCTCTCGGACGACCACGACCGCGCCAGCGTGGTCAGCCTGCCGCGCGACTCGTACGCCGAGATCCCCGCGTACACCGACCCGGCGACCGGCACCGTGCGGCGCACCCACCCGCAGAAGATCAACGCGGCGTACGCGGAGGGCGGCCCGAGCCTGACCGTGCGCACCGTCGAACACATGACGGGCGTGCACATCGACCACTACCTGGAAGTCGACTTCGCCAGCTTCATGCGGACCGTGGACGTGGTCGGCGGCGTCGAGGTGTGCACCGTACGGCCGCTGAAGGACCGGTACACCGGGCTCGACCTGGCCGCCGGGCGGCACACCCTGGTCGGCGGCGAGGCCCTGCAGTACGTGCGGTCGCGGCACGTGGACGGCGCCGCCGACCTGGGCCGGATGCAGCGTCAGCAGCGGTTCCTGGCCGCCCTCATCGACAAGGCGACCGCCAGCGGGGTGCTGCTCAACCCGGTCAAGTTCGCGAAGGTGGCCTCGTCGGTGCTCGGCTCGGTGCGCGCCGACCGGCAGTTGGGCAGCGCCGAACTCGTCAAGCTGGGCAAGGCCATGCGGGGCTTCTCGCCCGCTTCGTCGGAGTTCGCCTCGGTGCCCGTCGGGGACGTCAGCTACTCGGTGCCGGGCGTCGGCTCGACCGTACGGTGGAACGAGGCGCGGGCCGACAAACTCTTCGAGGCCATCCGCGAGGACCGCCCGCTGGCCCCGCAGCGCCCGCGCCGGCCCCGGGCCACCGCGGTCGAGATCGACCCGGCGCAGATCCGGGTCCAGGTCGTCAACGGCACCGACCGCACCGGGCTCGGCGCCAGGACGGACCGCGCGCTGCGCGCGACCGGGTTCGCCACCACCGGCGTGGCCAGCAACGCGCGCGAGCACGGCGCCCCGCACACCGTGATCGCCCACGACCCGCGCTGGCGGAACTCGGCCCGCTCGCTGGCCACGGCCCTGCCCGGCGCCACGCTCCGCGCGGTGCCCGGCCAGGGCCCGGTGCTCCAGGTCACGCTGGGCACCGAGCACCGGGGCGTGCGCCCCGTACGCCCGGAGCACCCGACCCCGGCCGCCGGGTCGGCGGTCAAGGGCGACGAGGTGAGCTGCTCGTAGCGCGGCGCGGACGCTCCGCGGGGGCGGCCCGGCCCCACACGCGAGCGCGCCGCGCCCTCGTCACTCGACCCTTGCCACTGGCCCCTTGTCCCTTGTCTCTCGTCCCTCGTCACTCGTCCGGGCGTTGCTCGCGCAGTTCCCGGATGGCGCGGCGCCTGGCGAGCCGGTGCGTGCGCCGGATCTGCGCCTCCTGGAAGCGGCGCGCGTTGCGCTCCGAGTCGGGGATGACCGGCGGCACGCTGCGCGGCATGCCGTCCGCGTCGACGGCGGCGAACACCAGGTAGGCGCTGCCGACCTGGGTGGCGGGCGTGGACTCGTTCCACCGCTCGGCCATGACGCGCACGCCGATCTCCATGGAGGTGCGGCCGGTCCAGTTGCACTGCGCGTGCACGTGGACGAGGTCGCCGACGCGCACCGGCGAGAGGAACGCCATCTCGTCCATGGAGGCCGTGACGGCGGGCCCGCCCGAGTGCCGGCCGGCGACCGCTCCGGCCGCGTCATCGACCAGTTTCATGATCACGCCGCCGTGGACGGTCCCGAGGAGGTTCGTGTCCGCCGCCGTCATGATGTGCGACAGCGTCGTGCGCGACGCCGAGGTCGGCTTGCCGGGAAGGTCGTCCCCCGCCGCCGTAGGGCCCTGATCAGTCATGCCCTCCACCATAAGCGGACGGCCCCGACATCATGTTCGGACGCCGTCGACGCCGCCCTGCCGTTGCTCGCCGTACATCTACGCTGGTCAGCGCGGGTGCCACGGGGCGCGATCGACGGTACGGAGCGGCCTGGCGCCGACCGGCCCCGGCGGACCGGCACGCCGCCGTCCACCCTCCGGTCACCGTCCGACACGGCCCGTACGCGGTGTCGGTACGGTGAGCGATCTTCGGCGCGAACCCGGGGGTGGTTTGCCCGGAATTGCCGCCGCCACGGCCTGGGCCGGAATGGTCATGGCCGCCACTTATGCGCCCCCCGCAATGCATCAGCTCTGCAACAGCCCCGCCCCAAGACCGCACCCGCCCTGTGAGCGCGCTGGTGTGAGCGGGCAAACTTCGGCTATGAGCAATTGGCCCGAGGGGTGGAATGGCGACGGTGACCGGGGGCGCGGCGGCGGCGCCGGTCGCGGCCCCGCGCCCGACATCGCGCGTTCGATGCCGCACGTCCGCCGCGACCCCGCGCCCCGCGGTCCGCAGGGCGAACCGCCGCTGCCGCCCGGGATGTCGCCGCGCGGCGCGGTCCCGCCCCAGCAGCAGCCCCCCGGTTACGACGGCTCGCACGCCGGCGACGGCTATGACGACGGGTACAACACCGGTCAGGTCTACGGCGCCGGCCGCGGTCCCCTCCCCCGCGACCCGGGTGGCGGCCAGCCGCCGCACGGCGCCCCTCCCGGGCCGCCGCCCGTGCGCCCGAACTGGCGCAAGCGGATCACGATCGGCCTGGTCAGCGTCTTCGCGTTCCTCCTGGTCGTCTCCATCGGCACGTACTTCTGGGCCGACTCCAAGCTCAAGCGCGAGGTCGACCTGGGCGCCGTGGAGGACCGGCCGAGCGGCGGCAGCGGCACCAACTACCTGATCGTGGGTTCCGACAGCCGCGAGGGCATGTCCGACGAGGAGAAGAAGGACCTGCACACCGGCTCCGCCGACGGCAAGCGCACGGACTCGATGATGATCCTGCACGTCGGGGACAACGGAAACACCATGGTCAGCCTCCCGCGCGACTCCTGGGTGACGATCCCCGCGTTCACCGGTTCCGAGTCCGGCAAGCGCATCCCGGAGCAGCAGCAGAAGCTCAACGCCGCGTTCTCGATCCAGGGCCCGGAGCTGCTGGTCCGGACGATCGAGTACAACACCGGCCTCAAGATCGACCACTACGCGGAGATCGGCTTCGGCGGCTTCGCGAAGATCGTGGACGCGGTCGGCGGCGTCGAGATGGACATCCCGCGCGACATCAAGGACAAGAAATCCGGCGCCGACTTCAAGAAGGGCAAGCAGACGCTGGACGGCAAGGACGCGCTGGCCTTCGTCCGCAACCGGTACGAGGCGGGCAGCGACCTGGAGCGTACGAAGAACCAGCAGAAGTTCCTGTCCGCGCTGGCCTCCCAGGCCGCGACGCCCGGCACCATCATGAACCCGTTCCGGCTGTACCCGACCATGAGCGCGGGCCTCGACTCGCTGATCGTGGACAAGGACATGAGCCTGTGGAAGCTGCGCTCGATGTTCTGGGCGATGAAGGGCGTCACGGGCGGCGACGGCAAGCAGATGAACATGCCGGTCGCCAACCCTGGCTACAGCACCCCCAAGGGCTCGGCGGTGCTCTGGGACATGCCGCAGGTCAAGAAGCTGGTCGAGCAGTTGAAGAACGACGAGAAGGTCACCGTCTCGGCGAAGTGACCACCGCCTGAGCCCGTCCCACGCGCCGGTGCACCGGTTCGGCGGGCCGGTGACGGTGGCGGTGCGGCAGGGCGAAGAGTCCGCGAGCGGGCCCCGACAGTGGGTGTCGGGGCCCGCTCGCGTGTGCGCGTGTCGAGAATCGGGCTCGCGTGTGCGGAGCCGCCAGGCGTGGCCCCGGTGGGCGCGTGGGCTGGTCGCGGTGGGCGCGTGGGCCGGGTCGCCGTCGCGGGCGTGTGCGTGGGCCGGTCGCCGCCACGGGCGTGCGCCGGGGCGAGTGCGTACGCGGCGTGCGCGGGGGCGGGTGCGTACGTGACGTGCGCGAGGGCGGGTGCGTACGCGGCGTGCGCCGGGACGGGTGCGTATGTGGCGTGCGCGGGGGCAGGTGCGTATGTGGCGTGCGGGGGGTCGGTCGGTGAGCCGCACGATCGCTTCGCACGCGGCCCGGCCCAGGGCAATCACCCCGGCACGGACCGCCGCGCGGCGCCCACGGTGCTGACCGGCGGGCCGAACGGGTGCGGATGCGGGGTGGGCCGGGCTCGGAGATGCTGGTGACAAGAGCAAGCCGGATCGGCAAGGAGGACGCCATGTCCATGCTCGACAAGCTGAAGAGCATGCTCAAGGGGCACGAGGACACCGCGCGCAAGGGCATGAACAAGGCCGGTGACGCGGTGGACCGCAAGACGGGCGGCAAGCACCGAGGCAAGATCGACTCCGCCCAGCGGAAGTTCGACGACCAACTGGGCAAGCGCCGGGACGACCCCGGCCGCTGACGCCGACGCGCCACCCCACCCCACGCGAACGGCCGGCCACCAGCGGGGCCCGCGAGAACGGTCCCCGTGGGGCCGGGCCGCGTGTGATCGGCGTGGGAACGGCCCGCGCCGACGGGGAAGGGGGCGGAGTCGGTCGCAGAAGCCCGCCGGGGTACGCGGGGCTCACTCGCGATAGACGACGCCCCCGTTGAGCGTGCCCTGGCCGTCGGTGCCGGCCCAGAAGACGGCCAGGCGGTGGGTGCGCACGTTGGCGGTGGGCGCCATTCCCACCAGCGTGGGGGCGCCGATGCCGCGCTCGTTGAGGATGTTCACCGAGGTGATGGGGTCGGCCCCGTTTCCCAGCCGGCCGAGGTCCAGGGCGGCGACGTTGAGCAGCCCGGTGCCGTCCACGCCGGTCCACCCGACGTGCGCCCCGCCCCGGTACGAGGTGACCGACGGCTGCGCGATGCTCTGCTGAGCCGAGCGGACGACCACCGGCGTCTCCCCGCTCGGGGTCGGCGAGGTCGTGAACGCGAACCGGAGGAAGCCGTCCGACGCGGTCCAGGCCCACAGGAACCGGCCGCCGGGCACGTCGCTGAGGCTGAACCGGCGCACGGGGCCGCGCGTCGCCCCGACCCAGGCCAGCGTGGCCAGCGCGCTGAAGACCAGGGGGTTGCTCTCGTTCGCCACCACCTGGTTGCCCTGCTGGTCGACCACGCCGACCTGCGGAAACGCCCGGCTGGAGCCCGCCAGCGTGGGGGCGCTCCGTCCGCTGAGTACGCCGTCGCTCACGAGGGTGCGGCCGGCGAGGCGTCCGGTGAAGGTGAAGGTGCGGGTCTCGATCTCCAACGTGGCGACGTGCAACCGCTGCCCGGCGCTGATGTCGACCCAGGCCAGCTGCCCGTGGATGTCCGCCAACAGCCCGCCGGCGAGGGCCGGCGCGTACGGCGAGGAGTCGGCGAGGACCGTCTTCCGCAGCACGGTGCCCGCGAGTTGGCCGGGCGGGCCGGTCGCGTTGGCCACGGTGATGTTGCGACTGTTCTGGTTGCCACGCCAGGCGAGGATCGGCGTGTCCATCGGCTGGATCACGGCGGGGCCCGACGTACTGCCATCGCCCCACCAGGTCACTTTGTCGAAGACGTCTCCCATGGCTGCTCCCCGAGGATGCGCGGTGCGTCCGCGTGGCCGCACTCGTCGTCCTCACGGTAGGCCGCGGGAGAGGCCGCTGACGGGTCCTGCGCCGCCCCGACCCGCCGGCTCGAAGCACCGTCGCCGCCGCGCGCCCCCACCACCGCCGCGCGCCCGCCACGCGGTTCGCGGCGCGCCTCGGGGGCGCGGCGTGCGCCGGTGGCGACCGATGGTGGCCTGGGGGCAGGGCTGTGAGCTGGGGCCGGGCGCGGGGCCCGGCGCGCCGCCCCGGGCGCCCTGGCACGGCGCCGAGCACGGGGAACGGACAACGACCCCCGGCGCGAGGCCGGGGGTCGTTGTCCGTACGCGGGTCACGGGGGCGCGGGGGCCGCGTGGCGCGCGGGCCTTGGGTCAGGCCGCGCGGGCGGCATCCCGCGTAGCTCCCGCTACGGCAGGTTGCGGGCCATGACGATGCGCTGGACCTGGTTGGTGCCCTCGTAGATCTGCGTGATCTTGGCGTCGCGCATCATGCGCTCGACCGGGTAGTCACGCGTGTAGCCGTAGCCGCCGAGGAGTTGGACCGCGTCGGTGGTGATCTCCATGGCGGCGTCGGACGCGTAGCACTTGGCCGCGGCGCCGTAGAAGGTCAGGTCCTCGTCGGGGCCGCCGGCCGCGACGCGCTCGGACTTGGCCGCCGCCGCGTAGGTGAGCTGCCGCGCCGCTTCCAGCTTCATCGCCATGTCGGCCAGCATGAACTGCACGCCCTGGAAGTCGCCGATCGGCTTGCCGAACTGCTTGCGCTCCTTGACGTACCCCTTGGCGTAGTCGAGGGCGCCCTGCGCGATGCCGAGGGCCTGGGCCGCGATGGTGATGCGGGTGTGGTCCAGGGTCTTCATCGCGGTGGCGAAGCCGGTGCCCTCGGCGCCGAGCAGGCGGTCCGCGGGGATGCGGACGTTGTCGAAGTAGACCTCGCGGGTGGGCGAGCCCTTGATGCCGAGCTTCTTCTCCGGGGCGCCGAACGAGACGCCCTCGTCGCCCTTCTCGACGACGAACGCCGAGATGCCCTTGGAGCGCTTCTCCGGGTCGGTGACGGCCATGACCGTGTAGTAGTCGGAGACGCCCGCGTTGGTGATCCACCGCTTCACGCCGTTGAGGACGTAGAAGTCGCCGTCCCGGACCGCCTTGGTCTTCATGCCCGCGGCGTCCGAGCCCGCGTCCGGCTCGGACAGGCAGTACGAGAACATCGCGTCGCCCTTGGCCAGCGGGCCCAGGTACTTCTTCTTCAGCTCCTCGGAGCCGGAGAGGATGACCGGGAGCGAGCCGAGCTTGTTGACGGCGGGGATCAGCGAGGAGGAGGCGCAGACGCGGGCCACCTCCTCGATGACGATCACCGTCGCGAGGGCGTCGGCCCCGGCGCCGCCGTAGGACTCGGGGACGTGCACGGCGTGCAGGTCGTTGGAGACCAGCGCGTCCAGGGCCTCCTGCGGGAAGCGGCCCTCTTCGTCCACCTCGGCCGCGAACGGCGCGATCTTGGCTTCGGCGAGGGCGCGCACCGACTCGCGGAGCATGTCGTGCTCCTCGGCCGGGCGGTAGAGGTCGAATCCGACAGTGTTCTTCTCCGCGGAGGCCACGGTGTCCTCACTCCCTGAGTAGGCGTACCCGAGCGTTAATAACCGTTAAGTAACTCAATCCTAGGGGTGGCGGCCAAGACGCGGGTACGTGAGTTAGACGACAGCGGCTCAGTTTCCCGAATGAGGCCCGGACTATGCTCGGGCCACGCAGTCCGGCCCGCCCTCACCACGATTCGTACCCACGGAGCACAGCATGGCCCCCAAGATCACTGTGATCGGCACCGGGTATCTCGGCGCCACCCACGCCGCGGCCATGGCCGAACTCGGGTTCGAGGTGCTGGGCCTCGACGTCGACCCCGCGAAGATCGAACTGCTCTCCTCGGGCCGGGTGCCGATGTACGAACCGGGCCTTGAGGACCTGCTGCGGCAGCACGTCGCCGGCCACGAGGGCAGCAGCGGACGGCTGCGGTTCACCACCTCCTACGAGGAGGTCGCCGACTTCGGCGACGTGCACTTCGTGTGCGTCAACACGCCGCAGAAGCAGGGCGAGTACGCCTGTGACATGCGGTATGTGGACAGCGCCTTCGAGTCCCTCGCCCCGTTGCTGCTCCGCCCCGCGCTGGTCGTCGGCAAGTCCACGGTCCCGGTCGGCAGCGCGAGCCGGCTCGCCGCGCGCCTGAGCGAGCTGGCGCCGGTCGGCGAGGACGCGGAGCTGGCCTGGAACCCGGAGTTCCTGCGCGAGGGCTTCGCCGTCCAGGACACCCTGCGGCCGGACCGCATCGTCGCGGGCGTCACCAGCGAGCGGGCCGAGAAGGTGCTGCGCGAGGTGTACGCGGCGCCACTGGCCGCGGGCACGCCGTTCGTGGTGACCGACTTCCCCACCGCCGAACTCGTGAAGACCTCCGCGAACTCCTTCCTGGCCACCAAGATCTCGTTCATCAACGCGATGGCCGAGGTGTGCGAGGCCGCCGACGGCGACGTGGTCAAGCTGGCCGAGGCGATCGGCCATGACGAGCGGATCGGGAAGAAGTTCCTGCGCGCCGGGATCGGGTTCGGCGGCGGATGCCTGCCCAAGGACATCCGGGCCTTCATGGCCCGCGCCGGTGAACTCGGCGCCGACCAGGCCCTCACCTTCCTCCGCGAGGTCGACTCGATCAACATGCGGCGGCGCGGCCACATGGTCGAACTCGCCCGTGACGCTGTCGGCGGCTCCTTCCTGGGCAAGCGGGTCGCGGTGCTGGGCGCCGCGTTCAAGCCGGACTCGGACGACGTACGGGACTCGCCGGCGCTCAACGTGGCCGGTCAGATCCACCTCCAGGGCGCGCAGGTCACGGTGTTCGACCCGAAGGGGATGAACAACGCGCGTGCCCTCTTCCCCACCCTGGGGTACGCCCCGAGCGCCCTGGACGCGGTGCGCGGCGCCCACGTCGTACTGCACCTGACGGAGTGGCGCGAGTTCCGCGAACTGGACCCGGAGGAGCTGGGCGCCGTCGTCGACGACCGCCGCATCCTCGACGGCCGCAACGCGCTCGACCCCGAGGTCTGGCGCCAGGCCGACTGGACGTACCGCGCCCTGGGCCGCCCCCGCCTCTGAGCCCCCCCCCGGGGCCGCGACGGCGTCATGGCGCGGGACGCACCAGTCGCGTGTCGTACGCCAGGATCACCGCCTGCACCCGGTCGCGGGCGCCCGTCTTGGCGAGGATGCGGCTGATGTGGGTCTTGACCGTGGACTCGGCGAGCCGGAAGCGGGCGCTGATCTCCGCGTTGGACCAGCCCTTGCCGATCACGGTGAGGATCTCCCGCTCCCGCTCGGTGAGGGCCTCAAGCCGCGGGTCAGGCGCGCCCTCGGCACGATTCCCACCCGGCCCGGCGCCCGGCGTCGGCAACCAGTCCGCGTAGGCGTCGAGCAGGCGGCGGGTCAGGCCCGGGGCGACCACGGCGTCGCCGCTGGCCACCGCGCGGATGCCGGCGAGCAACTCCTCCGGCTGGGCGTCCTTGACCAGAAAGCCGCTGGCCCCGGCGCGCAGCCCGGCGTACGCGTACTCGTCGAGGTCGAACGTGGTCAGGATCAGCACGCGGCTACGGTCACCGGCGGCGACGATGCGGCGGGTGGCCTCCACGCCGTCCAGACCCGGCATCCGGACGTCCATCAGGACGACGTCGGGACGTAGTTCGGCGGTCTTGCGGACGGCCGCGGTGCCGTTGTCCGCCTCACCGAGGACCGCCATGTCGTCCTGGCTCTCCAACAACATGCGGAAGCCGAAGCGCTGCAACGGCTGGTCATCGACGATGAGGACGGTCGTCACGACGCACCACCCACCTCTCGCCTCTCGCACGTCCCGGGCACAGTGCCCGTCGCCTGCCCGCCCCACCCCTCGCGTGACCCGCGCTCGATGCCCGTCGCCTGCGCGTCCTGTGTGTCCTGCGCGTCCTGTGCCTCCCGTGTGTCGTGTGCAGCGTGTGGCTCGTGTGTGTTCCGTGCGCTGTGGGACGGCTCGGCGTCCGGCCGGGGCTCGGTGTCCGGCCGCGGTTCGGTGTCCGGCTGCGGTTCGGTGTCCGCGCCGCGGGGGGTTGGTGGGCGTGGGGGTGGGGTGGCGGGGGACGCGGGGAGTTCCAGGCGTACGTGCCAGCCGCCGTCGGAGCGCGGGCCTGCGGTGAGGGCCCCATCGTAGAGCGCGGCGCGCTCGCGCATGCCGCGCAGGCCCCTGCCCTGGTGGCCGCCGCCCGTCGCGAGCTGTCCGTGTCGTAGCTGGCGCACGGGCCCGCCCGTGTCGATGACGGCGACGGAGAGCGCGTGTGGCGCGTGCGTCACCTCGACCAGGGCCGTGGCCTGCGGGCCCGCGTGCTTGAGCGTGTTGGTCAGCGCCTCCTGTACGACCCGGTACACGGTCAGCTCGCGGCCGGGTGAGCCCGGCGCGGGCGTGCCGCGCTCCGACAGGCGCACCGGCAGCCCCGCCTCCCGCACCCGGTCCACGAGTGTGCCGAGGTCGGCGAGCGTGGGCTGCGGGCCGAGTTCGGGTTCGGGTTGCGCGTCCGTGTCGTCGTCGCGCAGCACGCCGAGCAGTCTGCGCAACTCGTCCAGCGCCTGCCGGCTGGTGGCGCCGATCGCCGTCAGCGCCTGGGCCGCGCGCTCGGGGCTCTTGCGCGCCGCGTACGAACCGCCGTCGGCCAGGCCGGTGATGACCGAGAGGTTGTGGCCGATGATGTCGTGCATCTCGCGGGCGATGCGGGCGCGTTCGGCGGCGGCGGCGAGCTGGGCCTGCTGGTCGCGTTCGACCTCGAGCTGTCGGGCCCGTTCCACGAGCGAGGCCGTGTAGTCGCGGCGGCTGCGGACCGCTATGCCGAGCAGCGCCACCACGACACTGCCCGTGACGACGGGGAGGAACGCCTGCCCCCAGTCCCCCTCGGGCCAGCGCGTCGCGCCCACCGCGGCCTGCGTGACGACCAGCGCGCCGGCGACCGTCAGGGCCTTGCCCGGCAGCCGCAGGGCGATGCAGAAGAGCACGATCAACTGCCCCATCTGGCCGACCTGAAGCCGCGTACCCACCCACGCGTCCACCAGGCCGACCGCCGTCATGGCGGCGAACGCGGCCAGCGGGCGTCTGCGGTGCCAAGGCAGTGCCAGGACGAAGCCCGCCGCCATGGCGGCCACCAGCGCCACCGGCACCTCGCCGGAGTGGGCGATCCGCCGCCAGTTGCCGCCGGCCACGTCCACGCTGGCCGCGGCGGCGAACACCAGCGTCAGCAGCGCGTCCCACAGCACCGGGCGGCGGGCGTCGAGGGCACGCACCCGCCGCGCGGCCCGGTGCGCCCATCGGATCGGATACGGGCCACTCGGCGTCCACTCCTGGACGCCCCCCACCGCACTCATCCCCGCCCACCCCTCGTTCGTCGCTCTCCCCCGTGCCGGCCTCACGTCGGCCGACCCCGTACCGGCCCTGCTTCGGCCGGCCCCGTACCGAACCCACGTCATCCGGCCCCGTACCGGCCCTGCTTCACCCGGCCCCGCGCCGGCCCCACGTCGGCCCCACGTCGGCCCCACGTCGGCCCCACGTCGGCCCCACGTCGGCCAGCCCCCGCACCGGCCCCATGTCGGCCGGCTCTTGCCGGCCCTGCTTCGGCCGGCAGGGTGGCGGATGGGCCGCCCGTACGCGCCGCCCACCCGGCACCATCCTCGTACCCCGCGCGCCGGCCGCCCGCCCCGCGGGTGGGCGCACGCCCGGCGTCACGCGCCCGCCCCGCGCGCCGGCCGGGCCCGTCGCTCACACGTCCCGGCGCCGCAGGAACAGCGCCGCCACCGCCAGCGTCGCCGCGACCGAGCAGCACAGGGCGAACAGGGCCGGGCCCGGGGCCAGCAGGTCGGGGCCTCCGTCCACCATCATCAGGGCCTGCGCCGCCTTGCTCGGCAGGCAGGCGACGATGTCGTCCACCACGTCGTACGGCAGCAGTCCGACCACCTCGGGCAGCACGAGCACCGCCCCTATGTACGCGCCGATCGCCGCCGGAACGCTGCGCAGCAGCGCGCCGAGCCCCAGGCACAGCAGGCCGAGGAGGGCGATCCCCACCGCCGCCCCGCACAGCGCCCGCGCCACGCCGGGGTCGCCGAGGCTCGCCGCCATGTCCGTGCCGGACAGGAAGACCTGGGCCAGGGGGAAGGTGAGGAAGACGGTCGCGAACATGACCGCGAGGGCCACACCGCCGAAGACGACCGCCTTGGCCCACAGCACGGGCAGCCGGCGCGGCACGGCGGTGAGGGAGGCCCGGATCATGCCGGACGCGTACTCCCCCGCGGTCACCAGCACGCCGAGCACGGCGAGCAGGATCTGCCCGAACTGCGTTCCCAGCAGCGTGAGTTCGACGGGCTCGACGCCGTCGCCGTCGCCGCTCTGGTACGTCCCCGCGACCACCGCGCCGAGGCCGGCGGTCACCAGCAGGGTGGCGGCGAGGATGCTCCAGGTCGTGCGCAGTGACCACAGCTTGGCCCACTCCGAGCGGACCACGCGCGGCCAGGTGATCCGGTAGTCGACGGGCGGACCGGCCACGGCGACCGCGGGCGGGCCCGCGCTCTGCTGCTGGGACTGGCGCTGCCGCCGGGGCTGACGCTGCCGGGGCTGACGCTGCTGGGACTGGGTGACGAGTTCGTCGGGTCGGCCGGTCACGTGGCGGCTCCTTGGGACGCGGTGGCGTGCTGTGAGGTGGGGGCGGGCTGAGGGGTGGTCGGGTCGTCGTCGTGGGCCACGTACTCCACCGCGTCCCGCGTCAGCTCCATGAACGCCTCCTCCAACGAGGCGCGGCGCGGCGTGAGTTCGAAGACGGGTATGCCGTGTGCCGCCGCGGTGCGGCCGATGCGCTCGCCGTCGGCGCCGGTGACCCGCAGCGTGTCCGGGCGGCCGTCGGTCGCCTCGATCCGCACGTCGGGGCCCGCGAGCAGGGCTCGTAGCCGGTCCGCCTCCGGCGAGACGACCGTGATCTCCCCGAGCCCCGCGTCGCGCACGAACTGCTCCACCGTGGTGTCGGCGAGCAGCCGGCCGCGACCGATGATGATCAGGTGCTCAGCGGTGACCGCCATCTCGCTCATCAGGTGCGAGGAGACGAAGACCGTACGGCCCTCGGCCGCGAGGGACTTGAGCAGGTTGCGTATCCACAGCACGCCCTCCGGGTCGAGCCCGTTGACCGGCTCGTCCAGGATGACCGTGGCCGGGTCGGCGAGCAGCGCGGCGGCGATGCCGAGCCGCTGCCCCATGCCCAGGCTGAACCCCTTGACCCGCCGGTCCGCCGCCTCGCCGAGCCCGACCCGGTCGATGACGGAGGCCACCTGGCGGCGCGGGATGCCGTGAGTGTGGGCGAGGGCCTGAAGGTGCGCCCGCGCCGTGCGGCCGGGGTGGATGGAGCGGGCTTCGAGCAGCGCGCCGACCTGGCGCAGCGGCGCGGGGTGGCTGGCGTACGCGCGGTCGCCGATCGTGGACCGGCCGCTGGTGGGGGCGTCGAGGCCGAGCAGCATCCGCATCGTCGTCGACTTGCCGGCGCCGTTCGGACCGAGGAACCCGGTGACCGTGCCCGGCCGCACGGTGAAGGTCAGGTCCCGCACGACGGTCTTCTCGCCGTACCGCTTGGTGAGCCCGTAAGCCCTGATCATCGCTGTGCTCCCGTCATCCCGGCGCCCCTTGGCTGGGCCACCCCGCGGCCTGGCCCGCGCGTATCGGAGCACGTCAGAGCAGGTGCGTCGGCGCACACCCTGACGTGCGGGCCCAGTGCTCCCGTGGCCCACATCCGACGTTAGGCACGCCGCCGCCCCCACTCGTCAGCCCGCGGTCCGCCACGGGGCGTCCACGCGTAGTACCGGGGTACGACGGGTCCCCTGGGGGATGCCACGGCGGGGCGCGTGCGGGGGGTAGGGGCAGCGGCCGGGCGGGCGGGGCGTGAGCCGGGCGTGACCCGCGAAGCAGGGGGCAGGGCGGGAACAGGGAGGGCTTTGCGGGAGCGCGGGCGCGACCTCCAGTCGAAGCGCGCGAGCCACGGGAGGGCGGGGCGCGGGCCCTCCGAGGAGCGAACTCCGAAGGGGGCGGGCCGGCGGCCCGCCCCGTCAGCCTGGCCGGCCTGGCCCTCAGCGGCGAGGTCAGCCGCTGACGGCCAGGTCAGCCAGGTGCTTGAGCGAGTTGGAGAGGTGGTCCGGGCCGAACATCGGGAACTCCAGGTACTCCCGGATGGACGGCGGCACCGCAGTCCAGTCGTAGGTGAGCGTCACCTTCGTCTCGGACGGGCCCAGCGGCACCAGGTCGTACCGCCAGAACCAGCCGCCGAACGTCAACTGACCGTCCTCCTTCTCCTCCCCTGTCAGCCAACCGATGGCGCGCGGCGCGTCCAGCACGTGCACCTTGTTGGCCACCCGGTAGTGACCGTCGGGGTGGTTGGGGTGGTACATGGCCATCCGGAAGATCTGCCCCTCCTCGGACAGCGGCGCCCGCTCGACGGCCTCGTGCACCCATCCGGTGCCGTCGATCGCCGCGTGCGTCGCCGGGTCCGCCAACACGGCGAACACCCGCTCGGCGGGCGCGGCGACCGTCAGCGTGGCACTCACGTACTCCCGGTCCCCGCCCTTGCCCTGTTCACGACTGTGTTCACGGCTCTGTCCCTGGTCCACGGTCCGCGGCTCCTCGTCGTCTCGTCCGTTGCATTGCGTCTGTCGCGGACACGGTAGGCGACGCGAGGTGTCGATCAACGGCACTCCTCACCCCGGGAGTTGCGCCGGCCGGGTGGGGCTGAGCGTCGAGCGGGCCACTCATGGTCGACGGCGGGAGCGGGGCGGGCAGTCGAGCCACCCGTGGCGGGCGTGTTCACGATGAACGCCGGGATCGCCGCGACCGCCGCGCCCAGGGCCGAGGCCAGCCCCACGTCATCGGCCAGCGCGTCCGTACCGGCCCAGCGTCGCTGGTGCGGGCAGGCGGGTGAGCAGGCGCATCGGGGCCCGTCCGCCGCGCGAACATCGCCCTCGGCCACCCAGCCACCGTCGACGATGACGATCAACTCCTCCGGCTCCCGGCCCGTGGGCGCCCGCTGGTCGATGGCCAGTACGCGGTGGGCGTTCGGCAACGTCAGGCCGAGTGCGTACGCGGTACGTTCCGCCGCGGCCATCAGCGGTTCGCCCGGCCGCAGCAACACGCTGGGCACCTGCCAGGGGTCCGCGCCCGTACGGACCTGCAAGACGCGCGGCCAGCCCGCCGAGAGGTCGCCGGGGTGGTCGGGGTCGCGTGGCCGCCACACCAACAGACTCACGCGTACCTGTCGTTCCGTCACGCCGTCCCTCCCGTACCTCGACGCCACTCCTCCACACCCAGGCCACAGTCCTCGGGGGCCTTGCCGTTGGTCGTCATCACCCCGGCCGCGTGCGCGCCGTCCGACCAGAGGAAGCTGCCCGGACCGGTCAGCGCGTCCAGGGCGAGTTGGACGCGGTGCGCGTTGGGCCGCAGGTCACCGGCGGCAAGGCCGGCGGGGTCGAACAGGCTCAGCTCGTAGGCGTGCTGGAACGCGCAGTCCGACACCGGCCGCCACCCGGGCCCGGCGTCACACCCGGCGTCCGCGAGGAAGAACCGCAACACGCAGCCCAGCGCGGTCCGTACGGTGTGCTGCCCGGTCAGCACGGAGCACCTCCTCCCGCACCGGTGGGTCACTCTGTCCCTGGGTTGATCCATGACTTCCTGTCTCCTCCAGGCGCGGTACGCCCATGGCACGCGCGACGTGGGGCGCTTCTCCGCGCTGTGCGTGGCGGGGGAAAGCCGCAGCGGGCTGGACGCCGCTCGTTCGCGAATCTCCATCTCGCTCTAGGCAACCGATCGCTTACGCTCGGCGGTACCGTCACTGAAGGCGTCGGCTTAAAAGCCGTAAAAAAGCTGCCAGCACGAGGAGTTGAGGGCATGTCTGATCGCCTGCCCAACGCGCACCTGGAGCGGTTGTTCCGCGAGACCGGCTGGACGTTGCGCCAGTTCGCCCTGCAGGTGAACCGGTTGGCGACGGAACGGGGAACGCCCCGGTCCTACAGTCCGCAGACGGCGCGGGCGTGGCTCCAGGGCCACACCCCGAGGGCAGATGCCCGTCCGCTCATCGTTGAGGCTTTGGCGCGCCGCCTCGGCCGTCCGGTGCACCCGGCAGACGCGGGTTTCCCCGCGCCGACCGACGATGAGGCCGGCGCACCCAGCACCGTCGCGGACCTCGTACGTCTCGGCAGTGACGACATGAGCCCTACGCGACGCGGCATCGTGGGAGCCGGACTCTTCTCCGTGGCCCTCGCCATTCCTGACTGGCCCGATGTCGTGGGGCGCATGGAGGCTGCCCGGAAGGGCCAGGTGCGGCGCATAGGGATGCCGGAGGTTCGCATGGTCACGGCCATGACCGAACGCATCTCGGAGTTGGACGACGAATTCGGTGGCCGACATGCCCGTCCCATGGCAGCGGCATTCCTGGTGAACACGGTGGCTCCGTACCTGCATGTGGAGGCACCGGAATCCGTACGCAAGGCGATGCTGTCGGCCGCCGCCGACCTCTGCTATCTGACGGGCTATATGGCAGTGGACGAAGGGCTGAACGGGCTCGCCCAGCAGTACTACCTACAGGCGCTGAAACTCGCCGGTGCCGCCGAGGACCACCTCACGTTCTGCACCACCCTTCGCGGCATGAGTGTGCAGGCGATCGACCTGGGCCACAGCAAGACAGCAATGAGGCTCGCCGACGCCGCCGCGGCGGCATCCCCGCAGGCAGGGCCCCGCATGCGGGCCTTTCTGGCGGGCCAGCAGGCTCACGCGGCGGCAATGGACAACGGAGGGGATGCGCTCACCTACCTCCGCGAAGCCGAAGTGGCCATGGAAAAGGCCGAGGCACGATCCAAGACCTTCGGTGCTTACAGTCCCTCTTCCCTGGCCTACCACGTGGGGCAAGTGCGCTATGGATTGGGCGATATCGCCGGATCGATCGAGGCGCTCCAGGAATCCGACAAGCTCCGGCCCCACTCGCACCAACGCAATCGCGTCCGATATCTGTCCATTCTCGCCGAGCGGCAGTGCGAAGTCGGGCACCTGGAAGCGGCATGCCAGACCTGGGGAATGGCTGTTGACATCTATCCGCAGGTCCAATCGGGGCAGTGTGATCGCGCGATGCGCACCATGCACGAGCGCATTCGCCCCTACCGGAAGAACCAAACAGCGCGTGACCTCTACGAGCGGGCGCGGCTCGTCTGTCCTGCCCCGGCGTGAACCCGTACGGGGCCCGGCGAGGGCTGAGTTGTCGCGCTACGGAGCGCGCCCCCATGCGCCGGGCTCTGCTCGCCGAGCGCCGAGGCGACTCGGTGGAGGGCAGGGAGTCGGCGGCGGGGGCCGTGGAACGATGGATCGCGAACGCTGCCCTCGTTCCTCATGCGAGTAACGCGGCCGATACCTGTCGGCCCGCCCTCGACTCCCCGAACCACCTCCTGCGCGACGCGCGCCAACTCATGCCACGGTCCGCCGGCGCGGTGTAGCCGGTGCGCGCGCCGGGTCGGCCTGGCCACGTAGGCGGCGTGCCCGGTGTACCTGTCACCGCGCGCTGACCAGGGGCACCGACGCCCAACCATCACCCCTCGGCCGGCGGAGGCACCCGCTCGACCCGCCACCGCCTGCCCGTCACCGGGTCGCCGCTCCAGACGTGCTGCTCCTCGCGGGTGCGGGTCATGCCGAAGTCGTACACCGTGGGTGAGCCGGCCTGTTGCCAGTCGCGCCAGGCGGCGTCGAGTTCGGCGGCGAGGCGGCGCGGGCCGCCCTGGTAGGCGAGGGCGGGTCCGGCGGCCGGGCTGACGATGGTCGCCCAGGAGGAGTGGCCGTCGTGCAGCCAGGCGGTCGCTCGCCGGTCGGGGGGCGCCTCGGTGCGCACCCATACGTCGGGCAGGGCGACCCGCAGCGCGAACAGGAGGTTGGCGTCGGTGTGCAGCGAGGCCAGGTCGTCCCGTGCCATGGGGGTCTCCTCGTCCGGCGGGGCGGTTCCCCTGACCGTCTCCCACGGCCGGCCCTGGTCCGTTCCACGGCTGGGCATGAAGGTCGCCAGCCCCTGCATCCAGCCGCTCGCCGAGCGGCCGTCGGCGGCGACGGTGAGGGCGACGTGGCCGAGCCGTCCCCACGGGGCCACGATCCGGCCGCCGGGTCGCGTCTGCTCGACCCAGGCCCAGGGGACGAGGTCGACGGCGTAGGTGGCCATGACCCGGTGGAAGCGGCCGTGCGCGGGCGCTCCGCGCGTTCCGTCGCCGGTCAGCACGGTGACGCGGGCGCCGGCCGCGGACACGTTGTGCCGCGCGAGGTCGGACAGTCGGGGGTCGGCCTCGATGGTGGTGACCCGCCCGTCGGGGCCGACGCCGTGCGCCATGAGCGCCGCGTTGCGACCCGTCGCCGCGCCGAGTTCGAGGGCGACGTGGCCGGGCTCCAGCATCAGGGAGTCGAGCATGTCGGCCACCACCGCCTCGCAGCTCAGGCTGGAGCTGGGGAAGCCGTCCGTCACCTGGATGACGGTGGAGTCGTACGGGCCCCCGTAGACGAGGTCGGCCCACCGGCCCGGGGTCGCGGCCCGATCGACGGGCGCGTACGCGTGGCCGGTCCAGGCGCAGAGCCGGTCCGGGGCGAAGGCGTGGCGCGGTAGGGCCCGCATGGCGGGGCGGACCCACGGGGAGTCCGCCGGCCACAGACCCTCGCTCGCCATGGCGTTGGCCAACCGGTTCTGGCGGCGGCGGAGTCGGGGCGCGGGCACGGCTACTTCCGCCGGTTGCCCGAGGGCGGCGGCGGGTTCGGCACCTTTCCGTCGGAGTTGCCGGGGGGCGGCTTCCCCTGGCCGGGGTCCGGGTCCGGCTTGCGGTGATCGCCCATGGCGGCCCCTTCTGGCTGTCCTGGCTGTCCTCCGGGTCGGAGGCTCACACCAGCATGAGGGTGGGCGGGCGGCCGGGGTTCGCGAAGGACAGAAGTGGTCATCGTCCGATCATCACCGGCCGCGACGGCGCCAAGCCCAACCACCCACGGTCAGAAGGCCGTGCCTGGCCGGGGCCGGGCCAGCGCCAGCCCGGCCAGCATCACCCCAACCCAACCCACCCCAGCCGCAGGCGCAGCCCCACCCCAGCCCCAGCCGCTACCGCCTGCTCTTGCCGTCCAGCGCCTCGAAGGTGGCGATCGACGGACCCCGACGGGCTCGCAGGTCGCGGGAGACGTCCTCCGCCGCGCGGAGTACCCGGACCGCGTTCTTCCAGGTCAGCTTGGCCAGGTCGGCGTCCGACCAGCCGCGGTCGAGGAGTTCGGCGATGAGGGTGGGGTAGCCGGAGACGTCGGCGAGGTCGGCGGGGGTGAAGGCGACGCCGTCGTAGTCGCCGCCGATGCCCAGGTGGTCGACGCCCGCGACCTCGCGCATGTGGTCCAGGTGGTCGGCGACCGTCTTGGCCGTGGCCAGCGGGCGCGGGTTCGCCGCCTCGAACGCGCGCTGCACCCGCATGCCCTCGGCGGAGGTGTCCAGCGGGTGCAGGCCGTTGGCGCTCATGTTGGCGTCGGCGGCCAGGGTCCACTCGATGGCCTCGGGCAGGATGAACTTCGGTACGAACGTCACCATCGCCACGCCGCCGTTGGCGGGCAGTTGCTCGAGGACGCCGTCCGGGATGTTGCGCACGTGGTCGCAGACGGACCGCGCCGACGAGTGCGAGAAGATCACCGGGGCCTCGCTGGTGCGCAGCGCGGCCCGCATCGTCGTGGGGGCCACGTGGGAGAGGTCCACGAGCATGCCGAGGCGGTTCATCTCGCGCACGACCTCGTGCCCGAAGGGGCTGAGGCCGCCCACGCCCGGGTCGTCGGTGGCCGAGTCCGCCCAGGGCACGTTGTCGTTGTGGGTGAGTGTCATGTAGCGGACGCCCAGCTCGTACAGGGCGCGCAGCGTACCCAGCGAGCAGTCGATGGAGTGGCCGCCCTCGGCGCCCATGAGCGAGGCGATCCGGCCCTCGGCGCGGGCCGCCTCCATGTCGTCGGCGGTCAGGGCGAGCCGCAGGTCGTCGGGGTAACGGTCGACGAAGCGGCGTACGACGTCGATCTGTTCCAGGGTCGCGCTGACCGCCTGGTCGCCGGCGTAGTCGGAGCGGACGAACACGGACCAGAACTGCGCGCCGAGGCCGCCGGCCCGCATGCGCGGGATGTCCGTGTGCTGGTGGGCGCTCAGGTCGGTGGCCAGGTCGCGCTCGTCGAGGTCGTAGCCGATCTCCCGCAGCGCCCAGGGCAGGTCGTTGTGGCCGTCGACCACGGGGTACTCGGCGAGCAGTTCGCGGGCGCGGGCCAGGAGTTCGGGGGCGGGGGCGACCACGGCCGGCCCGGATTCCGACTGCTGCCCGTCGCTGGCGCCTTCACGTGACACGGTCACTCACATCCCCATCGTCGCTGTCGCGCGCGCTGTCGCTGGCGCGTGCGGTGGTGCGGTCGCCGGTGGTGGTGCCGGCGGTGGCGGCATCGTTCCGCGCTTCCGCGCTTCCGTGCTGACATCGTTTCCGCGGATGCTGGGTTCCCCGTCGCGGGCGGGCGCTAAACGACGGGCGGCGGGCGGCCGAGGTGCCGCGAGCCGTGCGGGGCGGGTCGCGGCGCGGGGTGCGCGGCAGGTCGCGGGGCGGGCGCGCGGGGCGTACGGCGCGGCGCCGGCGGCTGGCGCGCGTCACCGGAACCGGCCGCCTCGCGACGCCCGGGCCGGCTACTTCGCGAAGCCGAAGCCGCCGGAGCCCTCGACGCGGGCCCGCAGGCGCTTGCCCTTCTCGGTGGCCTGCTCGTTCAGCTCCTCCTGGAACTGCCGCATCCGGGCCAGCAGGTCCGGGTCGTACGCGGCGAGCATGCGGGCCGCGAGCAGGCCCGCGTTCCGGGCGCCGCCGACCGAGACCGTGGCGACCGGGACGCCCGCCGGCATCTGCACGATGGACAGCAGCGAGTCCATGCCGTCCAGGTACTTCAGCGGCACCGGCACGCCGATGACCGGCAGCGGCGTGACGGAGGCCAGCATGCCCGGCAGGTGGGCGGCGCCGCCCGCGCCGGCGATGATCGCCTTGAGCCCGCGATCCGCGGCCCGCTCCCCGTACGCGATCATCTCGCGGGGCATCCGGTGCGCGGAGACGACATCGACCTCGTAGCCGATCTCGAACTCGTCCAGGGCCTTGGCGGCGGCTTCCATGACGGGCCAGTCGGAGTCGGACCCCATGACGATCCCAATGAGCGGCGAAGTCATTCCGTGATCGTTCCTCGCAGGTAACCGGCGGCATGGCTCGCGCGCTCGCGCACGTCGGCCAGGTCGTCGCCGTAGGTATTGACGTGGCCGACCTTGCGGCCGGGCTTCACATCTTTACCGTACATATGGATCTTCAGGCCAGGGTCGCGCGCCATGCAGTGCAGGTACGCCCCGTACATGTCGGGGTAGTCGCCGCCCAGGACGTTGGCCATCACGGTCCACCGGGCGCGCGGGCGCGGGTCGCCCAGCGGCAGGTCGAGCACGGCGCGCACGTGGTTGGCGAACTGCGAGGTGACGGCGCCGTCCTGGGTCCAGTGGCCCGAGTTGTGCGGGCGCATCGCCAGCTCGTTGACCAGCACCGCGGGGCCGTCGGGGCGCTGGACCTCGAAGAGCTCCACGGCCAGGTGGCCGGTGACGTCCAGTTCCTCGGCGATCCGCAGGGCGAGTTGCTGCGCGTGCGTGGACAGCTCGGGGTCCAGGTCGGGCGCGGGGGCGATGACCGTGTCGCAGACGCCGTTCACCTGGATCGACTCGACCACGGGGTACGCGACGGCCTGGCCGTGCGGCGAGCGCACCACGTTGGCCGCCAGCTCGCGGACGAAGGGGACCTTCTCCTCGGCCAGCACCGGAACGCCGGCGCGGAACGGCTCGGCCGCCTCGGCCTCGTCGCGCACGACCCAGACGCCCTTGCCGTCGTAGCCGCCGCGCACCGTCTTCAGGACGACGGGGAAGCCGTCGCCCTCGGCGGCGAACCGGGCGACGTCGGCGGGGTCGGCGACGATCCGGTGGCGCGGGCACGGCGCCCCGATCGCGTCGAGCCTGGCCCGCATGACGCCCTTGTCCTGGGCGTGCACCAGCGCCCGCGAGCCGGGCCGGACCGCGATGCCGTCGGCCTCCAGGGCCCGCAGGTGCTCCATCGGCACGTGCTCGTGATCGAACGTGATCACGTCACAGCCTCGTGCGAAGCTACGAAGGGTTTCCAGATCGCGGTAGTCGCCGACGACGACATCGCCGACGACCTGCGCCGCGGAGTCCGTCGGGGTGTCACTGAGGAGCTTGAACTTGACGCCGAGGGGGATGCCCGCCTCGTGCGTCATGCGCGCGAGCTGGCCCCCGCCGACCATGCCAATTACAGGGAACGTCACCCACCCAGGGTAGCCGTATCAGCCAACGGGCCCCGCGCGCGCTCGTAGGAACCTCCAAGGTCGGCCAGGGCCGTGATCCGCGATACCCGGACGCGCCCCCGGCCGCGGCTGGTTAGCATGAAGCAGATGGAGTAATGCCGACAACCGCGATACGGAGTAAGACGATCACTATGAGTGAACGGCCCGCGCTGCGTATGCGGCTGGAACTGCTCATGCGCGAGGTCGCCAAGTTCGGCGCCGTGGGCGGTGTGGGCCTTCTCGTCAATCTCGCGGTCTTCAACCTTGTCCGGCACATGACCGAGCTGCCCGTGGTGCGCGCGAGCATCCTGGCGACGGTCGTCGCCATCGCCTTCAACTACGTGGGATTCCGGTACTTCACCTACCGGGACCGCGACAAGAGCGGCCGGGCCAAGGAGCTGAGCCTGTTCCTGCTCTTCAGCGCCATCGGCCTGGTGATCGAGAACGGCATCCTCTACACCGCGACGTACGGCTTCGACTGGGACACCCCGCTGCAGAGCAACGTGTTCAAGTTCGTCGGCATCGGCATCGCGACCCTCTTCCGCTTCTGGTCGTACCGCACCTGGGTGTTCCGCGCGCTGCCCGCCCGCGAGGCGGTGCAGACGGCCGAGTCGTTCCTCACCACGGCCGAGCGGCGCGAGCGCGCCCAGGCCGGCCGCGCCAAGTAATCCGGCCGCCGGGACCATCGCCCAGCGCCCCGCGCTGGGCGCCATCCCGCTTCCACGGCTCTCGCCTGGTACGGGCGGCTCTCGCCTGGTACGCGCAGCCCACGCCCGCGTACGTACGGGCCCACGCCCGCGTACGCCGCGCCTCCGTACGCCACGCCTCCGTACGTACGGCTCACGCCTCGTGCGCGGAGTCGGCCTCGCGGCTGAGGAAGAGGGCGAAGATCGGCGGTTGCTGCTGGAGGAGTTCCAGTCGGCCGCCGTCCGCCTCGGCCAGGTCGCGGGCCACGGCGAGGCCGAGGCCCGTGGAGTTGCGACCGCTGACCGTGCGCTCGAAGACGCGGGCGCCGAGATCGGCGGGGACGCCCGGACCCTCGTCCGAGACCTCGACCACGGCCTGGTTGCCGGTGACCCGGGTGCGCAGCGCCACCGTGCCGCCGCCGTGCATCAGCGAGTTCTCGATCAACGTCGCCAGCACCTGGGCCACCGCGCCCGGGGTGCCGACCGCCCGCAGCCCCTTCTTGCCGGAGCGGACGATGGCCCGCCCCTCGCTGCGGGAGGCCGGGCGCCACTCCTCGATCTGCTGCTTGACGACCTCGTCCAGGTCGAAGGCGACGGCCGAGCCGGAGCGCGGGTCACGGGAGTTGGTGAGCAGCCGCTGCACGACATCGGTCAGCCGCTCGACCTGGGCCAGCGCGATGGTGGCCTCCTCCTTGACCGTCTCCGGCTCGTCGGTGAGCGTGATCTCCTCAAGCCGCATGGACAGCGCGGTCAGCGGCGTGCGCAGTTGGTGCGAGGCGTCGGCGGCGAGCCGTCGCTCGGCGGTGAGCATCCGCGCGATGCGCTCGGCGCTGGCGTCGAGCACGTCGGCGACCCGGTCGAGTTCGGGGACGCCGTACCGCCGGTGCCGGGGCCGCGGGTCGCCCGAGCCCAGGCGCTCGGCGGTCTCGGCCAGGTCCGTGAGGGGCGCGGCGAGCCGGTGCGCCTGCCGCACGGCGAGGATGACGGCCGCCGCGACGGCCAGCAGGGCCACCGCCAGGATGATCAGTAACGTGCGGCCGATCTCCCGGCCGACGGTGCCGTGCGACTCCTCGACCCGGACCGTCACGCCCTTCGCGCCCCTCTCCTCCGCGGCGATGACGCCGCCCGACGGGCGGTCGCCGATCTCCAGCGGGGTGGACTGGCCGGGGACGGTGATGCGGGCGTAGCGGTCGGTGGTGATCTGTTCGCTCAGTACCTTGGGGGTGACCGCCTCGCCGCCGATGAGCCGCCCGTCCACGATGCTGAGCAGCCGCAGGGCCTCGGACTCCACGCTCTCCTGGGCGCTGTTCTCGATCGTGCGGGTCTCCACGATGACCAGGGAGACGCCGAAGACGGCGATGACGACGAGCACCACCGCGAGCGTGGAATTGATCAAACGGCGACGCATGGGCCCACTACCGTGTTCGGGTCAGCGCTGAGTGTTCAGCGTTCAGGTGCGGTTCCGGCCAGTCTTCCGCCCGTATTCTGTCGGCTTTTTACTGGCTTTCTGTCGACTTTCGCCATATCCGCGAGTTTCCGGTGCTTACCACCGGTTTTCCCCGCCGGGTCCCGCGCTAGTTCTTCTCGAACCGGAAGCCCACGCCGCGCACCGTGGCGATGTAGCGCGGGTTGGCGGCGTCGTCGCCCAGCTTCTTGCGCAGCCAGGAGATGTGCATGTCGAGCGTCTTGGTCGAGGACCACCAGGTGGTGTCCCAGACCTCGCGCATGAGCTGGTCCCGCGTGACGACCCGGCCCGCGTCCCGGACCAGGACCCGCAGCAGGTCGAACTCCTTGGCGGTGAGCTGCAACTCCTCGTCGCCCATCCAGGCCCGGTGGGACTCGACGTCGATCCGTACGCCGTGGGTGGCGGGCTGCGGCTGCTGCGCCTCGGCGGAGCCACGGCGCAGCAGGGCCCGCACCCGGGCCAGCAGTTCGGCGAGCCGGAACGGCTTGGTGACGTAGTCGTCGGCGCCCGCGTCCAGTCCGACAACGGTGTCTACTTCGTCGGCGCGGGCCGTGAGCACCAGCACGGGGAAGCCGTGGCCCTCGTTCCGCAGCCGCCGGCAGACCTCCAGGCCGTCCATGCCCGGCAGGCCGAGGTCGAGGACGAGCAGATCGACGCCGCCTTGCAGGCCAGCGTCCAGCGCGGTGGGGCCGTCCTGGCGCACCTCGACCTCGTACCCCTCGCGGCGCAGAGCGCGGGCGAGCGGCTCCGAGATGGACGCGTCATCCTCGGCGAGCAGTACTCGGGTCATGCGGGAATGGTAGTCCGCGACCGACCGGAGAAGGGCCGGGCCTGCGCCCTCGTCTCGACGGACGCCTCGCGGGGCCCGGCCCGCCGACCACGGGTGGCCCGCGAGCCGTGGCCACCCCTCCCGCGTACGCCCCCGGCGCCCGCCACGCGCTCCCGCGCGCCCCTGCGGTCCCCCGTGGAACGTGTCCCACGCCACGCGCGGGCGGCCTCGCCCGGACGCCGCCGCCGACACCGTCGACGCCGCCGACCCCGGCTCGCCCCGCGCGGTCGAGCCGCCGCGACGCCTCCCGGGCCGGCCGGAGCCGCGCCTACCGGAGGCCAAACGGCCCCCGCCGGGCCCCTGTTGCCGGCCCCGGCGCGCCGCGGGCGATCTGGTGTGTGTTAGACCGTTATCAGGTCATCGTGAGCGAGTGACTAGTTCTCTTCAAATGCGCGGTAAAAGTTGCGACCATGTGTCGTGAGTTACGTCTCATCGCCTTCCATTCGTGCCCCGCGTCTGGCGTATGGTGACGGAACGTCTGTAGCACTGCCCTGAGACCTTTGGTTCGCAAGACGCGCCAAAGGTTTCTTTGTGCCCGGGACTGGAGCCACCAGCCCCGTCAAGCACAGTGAATGACCTGCCGGCCGGGTCCGCCGCGTGTTCCTCGCGCGGGGGGCGTGGAGCGCGGCGGTGTGACCGCCCTTCCCGGTTCCCCCCATGGGTACCGCCCCCCGCGGGACGGGGGGTGGGCGACGCGTCGTCGAAGCCGGCTACCCGACCGGGCGCGTGATCTTGATTCCGGCTAGCCGTCTTGGCCTCGCGTCCCGAGCCCCCCAAGGAACAACCATGGCGTCCAGCCTGACGAAGGGCGCGGCCAAGCAGGGAACCCCTGCCAACGGCGGCAAGACCTTCTTCGGCCACCCTCGCGGCCTGGCCACTCTCTTCATGACCGAGATGTGGGAGCGCTTCAGCTTCTACGGCATGCGGGCCCTGCTCGTCCTCTACCTGATCTCCGGCGGTCCGGACTCGAAGGACGGCAGCCAAGGCGGCGGCCTGGAGATGACCGAGGCCAACGCGGTCGCGATCTACTCCGTGTACCTGGCCATGGTCTACCTCCTGGCGATGCCCGGCGGCTGGTTCGGTGACCGGGTGTGGGGACCGCGGAAGACCGTGGCCATCGCCGCCGGCATCATCATGGCCGGCCACCTGCTGCTCGCGGTGCCCGGACAGTTGCCGTTCTTCGGCGGCCTGGCGCTCGTCGCGTTCGGCTCCGGCCTGCTGAAGGCCAACATCTCCACGATGGTCGGCCACCTCTACGAGGGCCCGGAAGACCCGCGCCGTGACGGCGGCTTCACGATCTTCTACATCGGCATCAACATCGGTGGCTTCGCCGCGCCGTTGATCATCGGCACGGTGGGCCAGGAGGTCAACTGGCACCTCGGCTTCGCCATCGCCGCGCTCGGCATGGCGCTGGGCCTGATCCAGTTCCTGATCGGCACCCGCCACCTGAGCCCGCTCTCCAGCCAGGTGCCGACCCCGCTCAACATCGAGGAGCGCAAGAGCTGGCTCCGCAAGGGTCTGATCTGGACGGCGGCCACGGCCGCGTTCTACGCCGTGGTCACCCTGACCGGTCACTTCACCCTCAACTGGGCGCTCGTGCCGATCACCATCGCGGGCCTGGTCATCCCGATCGCGGTGCTCGTCCGCATCAAGCGGGACAAGGAACTGACCGAGCTCGAGCAGACCAAGGTCAGCGGCTACATCTGGTTCTTCGCCGCGGCGGCCGTCTTCTGGATGATCTTCGACCAGGGCGGGTCGACACTGTCCGCCTTCGCCGAGACGAAGACGGCGGACAGCGTCTTCGGCATCCGCTTCCCGTCGTCCTGGTTCCAGTCGGTCAACTCGGCCTGGGTCATGGCCCTCGCCCCGGTCTTCGCCTGGATGTGGCTGGCGCTGGCCCGGCGGAACAAGGAACCCAGCACCACGGTGAAGTTCGCCATGGCGCTGGTCCTCACCGGAGCCTCGTTCTTCGTCTTCGTGATCCCGATGAGCATGGCCAACGACGGCTCGACCGTCAGCCCGGGCTGGCTGCTCTCGATCTACATGCTCCAGACCATGGGTGAGCTGTGCCTCTCCCCGGTCGGCCTCTCGGTCACCACGAAGATGGCGCCCGAGAAGTACGCCAGCCAGATGCTGGGCGTCTGGTTCCTCGCGGTCACCGCGGGCGACTGCACGACGGGCCTGCTCTCCATCGCCGGCGTGGACCTCAGTGGTGAAGGGGTGGTCGCCGCGGAAGCCTCGCTGGCGGTCCTTGCCGGTATCGCCATCTGGATGTACCGCAAGAAGGTCGTGCAGATGATGGGCGACGTCCGCTGACGTCCCCGCCCCCCGGCCCGCCCCCAGCGGGCCGACCCACCTGAAACACCCCGAGGGCCTCGGCGCACCAGCGCCGGGGCCCTCGGCGCGTCCACCCCCGGGGAAGGCCGCGCGCCCGTCGTACGGGGGCGCCGGCCGGGGTGGGGGGCATGGGCGCGCGGGCCGGGATGCCGTACGGGGGGCGCGGGAGGCGGAGCGTGCGCCGGGCAGCCTGGGCGGCTCTGCCGCGCGGGCGGCTACGAGGCGGGTACGGCGCGCGGGCCGGAGGCGCCGGTTACGGGGTCAGGCCGGGGTCCGGGGCCGGGTGCGTGTGGTGGCGGGCCCTGAGGAGGGCGCCACGGGGCGCGTGCGACGGGTACGCAGCGGCTGGGTGGCGGGGCCGGGCCCGGGCGCGCGGGGCGCGTAGGCGGCGACTGGGCGGGGCCCGGAAGGGAGCGGACCCTGGAACGCGCGGGAGCCCCGGCCGGGGGAGGTCGGGGCGCGGGGGTGTACGGGGGCGCGTGGTGTCGGCGCGTACGGAGTGCCGGCGCGGGGCGACACGGCGTACGGAGCGGCGCGGACAGCGGTGCTCCGGCGGGAGTGGGGCGATGTCGCCGTGGCGGCACGGCGTACGGAGCGGCGCGGACGCCCGTACGGAAGGGGTACGGGGCCCACGACGGGCGTGCTGCGGCGGAGTGGGCGAACGGGCGGGTCAGCCTGGCGCGGCGAGTTCCGCCCAGACCGTTTTTCCGGCACCGTCGGCGTTCCGTACGACACCCCAGTCCAGGCAGAGGCGCTGCACGATGAACATCCCATGGCCGCCGGGGCGTCCGGCGCGGTGCGGGGTGCGCGGGGCCGGCGTGCCCGTGCCCCGGTCGCGCACCTCAAGGCGGAGCGACTTGGCGTCGCAGCTCACCCGGAGTTCCTCGGGCCCCTCGGCGTGCAGGCACGCGTTGGTGACCAGCTCCGAGACGACGAGCAGCACGTCCTCCGCCGCGGCGCGCTGGTCCGCGTTCGCGGCGGGCAACCAGCCCCAGTCGCGTAGCGCCTCCCGTGCGAAGTCGCGGGCGCGTGGCACGGCACCGCTGGCGTCGATCAGGGCGAGTCGGCGGGTCTGTCCGTTCGACGGGCGGGCCGGAGCAGTGGCACCCGACTCCGGGCCGCGGTCGCCCGGCGAGCACGGCCGCGCGGAGCTCATCAGCGCATCACCTCACCGATTCACCGAATCTAGGACAGGGGCTGCCTGTCGCATCGAGCAGATTTAGCTGTCTCCTGCCCGGATGCGGCGTGAGAACACCCACTTATTCGCCCCGGACTGTGTGACTCAGGTAACGCACGCATGAAGCGCACGCAACAGACCAGCCCCGCGTCATTCGACGAGCGCGGCTTCCAACGTGTCGTGCACCGTGAAAACGGCCTCGGCTCCGGTGATCTCGAAGACCCGAGCCACCACCGGGAGCATGCCCGCCAAGTGGACACCACCCCCAGCCGCCTCCGCCTTGAGTCGTGCCCCGAGGAGCACGTTCAAACCCGTCGAATCGCAGAACTCCAGCCGCGAGCAGTCCACGACCAACCGGGACTGCCCGTCGGTCACGCACTGCTCCAGTGGCTCACGGAGCAACTCGGCGGTGTGGTGATCGAGCTCACCTGCCGGAGTCACCACCGCACTCGCCCCCTGGTGTCGTACCTCGACTCGCAGTCGGCCTCTGCTCGTGCTGCCGACCATCCCGCGGTCCATGCACGCACCTCTTCTGGTGTCTCGTGGCTTTCGATTGCGCGCCTCGAACCCTACGCCTTCGATCCGCCGTGCGGTAGCCGAACAACTGGCATATATCACCAAATACGGACAACACGCACTTGCCACTTCCGGGTCAATGCGGGTAGGCGTAGTAGGACACACCCGAACACGGCCCGGCTTTGGAGGCGCCGCTCACCGCAGCACGACGATATGGCTTCGGCAGCCACATGCCGAGAATGATGGAGGACTCCCATGTCACCCCGGCTCGACGAACCGCGCACCGAACACCTTCGGAACCCCGCCTCGTCGACACCTTCGCCCCCGCACGCCGACCTCGCACCGACCCCGGACGCCCGGACGGACATCGCGCCGGAAGACCCGGCGCACGCCGGCCATTTCGCGGAGCTGCCCGAGATCCCGCCCTTCGACCAGGTCGGAGCGGTCGACGCGAGGGCCCTGTCCAAGACCCTCTTCGAGCGCCTTGAATCGCTTGAGGAAGGCACGCACGAGTACGCGTACGTCCGGAACACTCTGGTCGAACTGAATCTGGCGCTGGTCAAGTTCGCCGCCTCTCGGTTCCGCTCCCGCAGCGAGCCGATGGAGGACATCGTCCAGGTCGGCACCATCGGCCTGATCAAGGCGATCGACCGCTTCGAACTGAGCAGAGGCGTCGAGTTCCCGACCTTCGCCATGCCGACCATCATCGGCGAGATCAAGCGGTTCTTCCGCGACACCAGTTGGTCGGTGCGCGTCCCGCGACGCCTGCAGGAACTGCGGCTCGACCTGGCCAAGGCCGGCGACGAGCTGGCGCAGAAGCTCGACCGCGCCCCCACCGTGAGCGAGCTGGCGTCGCGCCTGGGCATCACCAACGAAGAGGTCGTCGAGGGCATGGCCGCGAGCAACGCGTACACCGCGAGCTCGCTGGACGCCCAACCGGAAGAGGACGACACCGAGGGCGCGCTCGCCGACCGCATCGGCTACGAGGACCACGGACTCGAAGGCATCGAGTACGTCGAGTCGTTGAAGCCGCTGATCGCCGAACTTCCGCCGCGCGACCGCAAGATTCTCTCCCTGCGGTTCGTGGCGAACATGACGCAGTCGGAGATCGGCGAGGAGCTCGGCATTTCCCAGATGCACGTCTCACGTCTGCTCTCTCGCACGCTGACCAAACTTCGCAAGGGCCTGACGCTGGAGGAATAACCACCGCACCACCGCTACGGAGCCGACGGCGCGCCGGTCACAGCCGGCCGCACCTCGGAAGCAGGGCCCATCCCGGACCGCGATCGGGAGGGGCCCTGCTCCGTTTCCGGGCCGCCGCGTCCGTTTCCGGGCCGCCGCGCGGACGGCGGGCGTCGGTGGCGGTGGCGGCGGCCGGTGGGGGCGGCGCCCCGGGGCGCGGGTAGGTCAGGCGCGGACGAGGGTGGCCACGTCGGGGAGCGCCGCGAAGGCCGCGCGCACGCTGGCGCGCAGGGCCTCCCGGTCCCGGCCGGCGTCGGCCGTCGGCGCCGCGTCGTCGGCCGCGGCCGACCACTCCCTGAGCGCGCTGCGCCAGGCGGCCACCATGAGTTCGAGCAGCAGGCGAGCCGGCAGCTCGCCGATCCCGCTGTCGGCCGGGAGCCTGGCGACGACCGTGCGCACCACCGCGTCCGTCACCTCGGCACAGTGCTGGAGGCTGTGCGCGGTCAGGGCCGGCGTGCGGTCGGCGAGGGCACGGCTGATCAGGAACCGACCCTCCCACCCGTCGGACATGTCCGCTATGGCCGCGATGAGCGCGTCCTGGTACGCGTCGAGCAGCGGGCCCGCGAGCGAGGCGGCCTCGATCCGCCGCCGATAGGTGTCCCACAGCTCCTTCTCGGGCGCGAGCGCCACGTCCTCCTTCGAGGAGAAGGCGCGGAAGAACGTGCGCTTGGAGACCTCCACGTCGTCCACGAGCTGGTCGAGCGTGGTCTCCGCGAAACCCTGTTCGGTGAAGAGGCGCAGCGCCGTGTCCACCAACGCCTGCCGGGTGCGCAGCTTCTTGCGCTCGCGCAACGGGAGCTGACGCGCCGGATCGTGCGGGGTCGGGCCGGTGGGGGTGGCGGCTGCGGAGGTCACGTGGGGAGTCTACCCACGCGCCCGCCTTGCGGAGGCAAGAGCCCCTTGCAGGCTTATGCCACTGAGTGGCACTATCGCGCTGCCGGGGTCGCCGACCCCGGATACCGTGAGGAAGTGAGTGAGCCATGCACGCATGGGCAATCGACCCCAGCGCCCCCGACGGACTGCGCCTGACGGAGACCCCCGACCCCGTGCCGGGTCCGGGGCAGGCGCTGGTGCGGGTGGCGGCGTTCTCGCTGAATCGGGGCGAGGTGGACGGAGTCATTCCGGGCGGCACGGCGGGGGCGGTGCCCGGTTGGGACGCCGCCGGCGTCGTCGTACGAGCCGCCGCCGACGGCTCGGGGCCGGGCGTCGGCGACCGGGTGGTGACCCTCGGCGACGGCGGCGCGTGGGCCGAACTCCGCGCCGTGGACACCGATCTCATCGGCGCCGTGCCCGACGGCGTGAACCTCGCCGCGGCCAGCACGCTGCCGGTGGCCGCCGGGTCGGCGCTGCGCGCGCTGCGCCGCCTCGGCCCCCTGCTGGGCCGCCGCGTCCTGATCACCGGCGCGGGCGGCGGCGTGGGACGGTTCGCCGTCCAACTCGCGGCCCTCGGTGGCGCCCACGTGGTGGCCTCCACCAGCACCCCGGCGCACGCCGAGGCGCTGCGCGCGCTGGGCGCCGACGAGGTCTGGCTCACCGGGGCAGCGGGGACGACGGGGACGGCTACGGCGGAAGCGTCGGCCCCGTCACACCCCGGCGAGGGCGCGGGGCTGGTGCCCAGTGGGCCGGTGTACGGCGTGGTCGAGACGGTGGGGGGCGACCAACTGGTGGCCGCCTACGCGGCGTTGGAGGCGCACGGCACGCTGGTGTCGGTGGGCCACGCGTCCGGCGTCGGCGAGACCTTCCCGTTCGGGGCGCTCTTCGGCGACCAGGGCCGGCACAACCGCACGCTGACCACCTTCCACCTGCTCCAGGACGCGACGCGGCTGGACGAGGACCTGACCTGGCTCGCCGGGCTGCTCGCCGCCGGCACCCTCGACCCGCAGATCGCCTGGCGCGGCGACTGGTCCCGGATCGGCGAGGCGACGCGGGCGCTGGCGGGGCGCCGGGTGCCGGGCAAGGCGGTGCTTGAGGTGCCGGCGGCGGCGGACGCGTAAGGGCGACCACCGCCCGGCCCGGCCCGGCTCCCCGGGGGGTCGGACCTCCCCCCGCCGCACGCACGCGCGGGCGGGGCGGTGGCGTCACCCGCCGGCCGGGTCCGTGTGGGCCGTCGCGGTACGGGGGGCGGCCGGGGCCTGGCGTGGCGCGGCCCCGGCCTCGCTCCCCTCGGGGCCCGCCGGGTGCGTGGCGGGCCCGTCGGCGCCGCCGCCCTCGACGCCCGCCGCCGCCAGCAGGGCCTGGGCCGCCGCGCGGGCCGCGCGGGCCGGTTCCGGCGAACCGGTGACGGCGGCCGTGGCGATGGCGCCCTCGGCGAGCAGGGCCAACTGGTCGGCCAGCGGCTCGGGCGCGGGCGCGCCCGTGGCGGCGGTCAGCTCGCCGAGGTAGGCCCGTACCGCCGCCTTGTGGGCGCGCGCCGCCTCGGCCACGGCCGGCGAGGTGCCGCCGAGTTCGGCGAAGCAGTTGAGGAAGGCGCAGCCCCTGAAGTCCGGCTCGGCGAACCACTCGTACAGCCAGTCGAAGACCGCCAGCAGCCGGGCCCGCGGGGTGGGCCGGGCGTCGGCGTGGCGGGCGAGCGCGGCGCGCCAGGCGTGGTCCCGGCGCCGCAGGAACTCCTCCACCAGGTGGTCCTTGGCGGGGAAGAGCTGGTAGAGGCGCTTGAGCGAGACACCGGCGGCGGAGCGCACGGCGTCCATGCCGACCGCGCGCACCCCGCGCGCGTAGAACAGTTCCTCGGCCGCTTCCACCACGCGCGTCCGCGCCTGTTCCTCGGCCGTCCCGCCCACCGTCATCCCTGTCCCGCCTCGCCTCTCACGTGTCCGGGCGGCACTCGGCCACCCGCCGTCATCCTCGCGACCATCGCCCGACGCCCTCGGCCACCGACCACCGACCGTGGGCCGTGGGCACGGTCGCCGCTTGCGCGGAGAACGAGCGTTCTCCTATCGTACGCGGCAACGCGGGAGAACGACCGTTCTCCGTTCCGTGCCCCGGCCGTTCGGGGCCCGGCGCCGCCGCGCCCGGACGAAGGAGAGCGACATGTCCACTCGGCCACCCCTGCCGCCGTTCACGGAGGAGACCGCGCGCCGCAAGGTCCAGGCGGCGCAGGACGCCTGGAACTCCCGCGACCCCGAGCGGGTGGCGCTGGCGTACACCGAGGACTCCGAGTGGCGGAACCGGGACGTCTTCCTGCGCGGACGCGAGGAGATCCGCGCCTTCCTACGCGAGAAGTGGCGCCGCGAACTCGACTACCGGCTGCGCAAGGAGCTGTGGACGTACACCGACCACCGCATCTCGGTCCGCTTCACGTACGAGTGGCACGACGCGGCCGGGCAGTGGTGGCGCAGCTACGGCAACGAGCAGTGGGAGTTCGCCGCGAACGGCCTGATGCGGCGGCGCTACGCCAGCATCAACGACCTGGCCATCGCCGAACGCGACCGGCAGCTCACGGACTGAGCCGTGGCCCGGACCACGCCGCGCGCGGACCTGGCCGGCCGTCACCGGCCACGCGGGCGCGGGGCGCGGGCGCCGGAGCGCGGGCGCCGGGGCGCACGCGCCGGGCTAGGCGGTGTCCGAGGGCGGCGCGCCGGATATCGCGGTGAGCCGCCACAGCGAGGTGACCTCCGCCGCGCGCGCCGCGTGTAGTGGGTCGGTCGGGTCGGTGGCGCGGCTGTGCCGGGGGCGGGTGTCGAGGCGGTCGAGCACGCGCAGGCCGGCCGCGTCGATGAGGTGCAGCAGCTCGGCCCGGGTGCGCAGGCCGAGGTGTTCGGCCAGGTCGGAGAGGATCAGCCAGCCCTCGCCGCCGGGCGCGAGGTGGGCGGCCAGGCCGTCCAGGAAGCCGCGCAGCATGCGGCTGTCCGGGTCGTACACCGCGTACTCGACCGGTGAGCTGGGCCGGGCGGGCACCCAGGGTGGGTTGCAGACGACGAGCGGGGCCCGGCCCGGCGGGAAGAGGTCGGCCGCGCGCACCTCCACGCGCTCCGCGACCCCGAGCCGGGCGGCGTTCTCGCGCGCGCAGGCGAGGGCACGCGGGTCCTGGTCGGTGGCCACCACGCGCCGTACGCCCCGGCGGGCGAGCAGCGCGGCCAGCACCCCGGTGCCGGTGCCGATGTCGAACGCCACCTCGGGCGCGCCCGCCGGCAGCGGCGCCTCGGCCACCAGGTCCACGTACTCCCCACGGACCGGCGAGAACACGCCGTAGTACGCGTGCACGCGCTCGCCGCCCAGCGCCGGGATCGGCACGCCCTTGCGCCGCCACTCGTGGGCGCCGATGAGGCCGAGCAGCTCCCGCAGCGAGATCACCGCGGGCTCGGCCGCGTCGCCGGCGCCCCACGCCTCGCGGCAGGCCGCGCCGACGTCCGGCGCCCGCCGCAGCGGCACCCGGGGGCCGGCGTTCGCGTCGGGCCCCGGTTCGAGGGGGACGAGCAGCATGCCGAGCAGCCGGGCCCGCTGTGCCTGGGCCTTGCGGTGCAGGTGGAAAGCGTGGGCGGGCGACTCGTCGGGCGCGCCCTGGTCGCCCGCCACGGGGGTGGCGGGGCTGGTCGCGCCACGGCGGCGCTTGCGGGCGGGGCGCTTGCGGTCGGCGCGGCGGGCCATGGCCTGCAGGAGCTGGCGCGCGTTGTGGTAGTCGCCGCGCCAGAGCACCGCCGTGCCCTCGCAGACGAGCTTGTACGCGGCGTCCGCGGTCATCCGGTCGTCGCCGACCGCCACGCGCCGGGGCGCCGGCGCACCGCTCTCGGAGCGCCAGCGCGCGGTGTGCGGCACCTCGCCCTCGGTCCAGCCGACGCGGGGGTGGTCCGCGTCGTCGGCGCCGGTCGCGGGCGACCCGGCCGCGCGGGCGTCGCCGGCCGTCGCGCCGGGCGGCGGGGCGCTGACGGCCGACGGGGCGGGGCCGGTGTCGCCGTTGGCGGTATCGCCGGCGGCGGCGGTGGTGCGGCGCGGATCGGGGGTGTGCATCTCTTCCAGCTTCGCGGGGCGGCGGGCGCGCGGCGAGGTCCCGACGCGCTGGGGACACCTTCCCACGGGCCACTGACAACGGCCGCCACGGCGCCCACGGGCGGCGGTCGGGGCCGCCGGGCGCGCCGGAGCCCGCCCCGCCCCGCGCCGCCGCTCCCGGGACGGCAGGCTCCCCGGGTGGAGGGCTTACCGGACGGGAGGCTTCCGGTGGGCGGGGGCGGCGCGGGCCGGGCGCGACGGGTTCAGACGCGCTGGCCGCCCCGCCAGACGGCCGTGACCAGCGGGACGCCGGGACGGTAGGCCAGGTGGACCGGCGACGGGGCGTCGAGCAGGGCCAGGTCCGCGCGGGAGCCCGGGCGCAGGTAGCCGACGTCGTCGCGGCGCAGGGCCCGGGCGCCGCCCGCGGTGGCCGCCCAGACGGCCTCGTCCGGCGTCATGCCCATGTCCCGTACGGCGAGGGCGATGCAGAACGGCATGGAGCTGGTGAAGGACGAGCCCGGGTTGCAGTCCGTGGACAGCGCGACGGTGGCGCCCGCGTCGAGCAGCCGGCGCGCGTCGGGCCACTTCGCGCGGGTGGAGAACTCGGCCCCTGGCAGCAGCGTGGCCACCGTGTCCCCGCTGGCCAGCGCGTCGACGTCGGCGTCGGTGAGGTGCGTGCAGTGGTCGGCCGAGGCGGCGTCCAGCTCGACGGCGAGTTGGACGCCGGGCCCGTACGTGAGCTGGTTGGCGTGCACCCGGGGGGTGAGACCGCGCGCCTTGCCGGCGCTGAGGATGGCGTGCGCCTGGTCCCGGTCGAAGGCGCCCTTCTCGCAGAAGACGTCCACCCAACGGGCGTACGGGGCGCAGGCGTCGAGCATCGGCCCGGTGACGAGGTCCACGTAGCCCGCGGGGTCGTCGGCGAACTCCGGGGCGACGATGTGCGCGCCGAGGAACGTCGTCTCCTCGGTGTGGGCGGCGGCGACCCGCAGCGCGCGGGCCTCGTCGTGCGGTGTGAGCCCGTAGCCGGACTTGGTCTCCAGCGTCGTGGTGCCCTGCCGGGCGGCCTCGCGCAGGTAGCGCAGCAGGTTGGCTTCGAGCTGCTCGTCGCTGGCGGCCCGGGTGGCGGCGACGGTGGTGCGGATGCCGCCCGCGGTGTACGGCCTGCCGGACATGCGCGCGCTGAACTCGGCGGTGCGGTCGCCGGCGAACACCAGGTGCGAGTGCGAGTCCACGAAGCCGGGAATGACCGCCTGACCTGCGGCGTCGAGGTGACTGTCAGTGGCGGGTGCTTTGCTGGTGACACCGACCCAGGCGATGCGGTCGCCGTCGATGACGAGCGCCGCGTCCTGGATCAGACCGAGGGGGCCTTCGCCGAGGGAGGGGTCGTTGGTGACGAGGGTGCTGATGTGGGTGATGGCAGTCGTCGTGCGGGCGTTGTGGGCGCTGCCGGGGGTGGCGGTGGGCCGGCCGGCGGGGGCGCCGGCGCCCGTGGGGGTGTTGGGGGTCATCGCGGGGTGGTTCTCCTTCAGCCGAGCACGGCTGCGATGGACTGGGCCAGTGCGGTGGGCACGTCGGGGAGCAGGGCGTGCGCCCCGTCTCGGACGATATGGCGACCGCCGACGATCGTGTGCCGGACATCCGCGCTGGACGCCGCGAATACGGCGGTCTCCACGCCCAGCGACGGTGGCGGGCCGGCGGTGCGCACCGAGTCCAGCGCCAGCGTGGTGAGGTCGGCGAGCGCCCCGGGAGCGATGCGGCCGGCGTCCTGCCAGCCCAGCGCCGCGTGACCGGCCGCCGTCGCGGCGTGCAGGAGTTCGGTCGCCGTCCAGTGGCCCCGGGCCCGGGTGCGCAACCGCTCGTCCAGCTCCATCGCGCGCGCCTCTTCGAGCAGGTCGATGACGGCGTGGCTGTCGCTGCCGAGGGAGAGCGGCGAGCCGGCTTCCTGGAGGGCCACGGCCGGGCCGATGCCGTCGGCGAGGTCGCGTTCGGTGGTGGGGCACATGCACACGCCGGTGTGGGCGCCGCCCAGGAGGGCGATGTCGGCGCTGGTCAGGTGCGTGGCGTGCACGGCGACGGTGCGCGGCCCGAGCGCGCCGTGTTCGGCGAGCAGTTCGGTGGGGGTGCGGCCGTGCGCGGCGCGGCAGGCGTCGTTCTCGGCGGTCTGCTCGGACAGGTGGACGTGCAGGGGGGCGTTCCGACCGGCCGCCCAGCCGGCGACGGTGGCCAGTTGGTCGGCCGGCACGGCGCGTACGGAGTGGATGGCCGCCCCGAGCCGGGCGTGTTCGGGCGCCCCCAGCGCGCTCGCGCGCTCCGCCCACGCGTCGGCCGTGCCGTCGCTGAAGCGCAGTTGGGGGCGGGTGGGCGGATCGCCGAAGCCCGCGGAGAGATAGGCCGTGTCGAGGAGGGTGATGCGGATGCCGGCGTCGGCAGCCGCCGCGAGGAGGGCCTCGCCCATGGCGTTGGGGTCCTGGTAGCGGGCGCCGCCCGGGGCGTGGTGCAGGTAGTGGAACTCGCCGACGCTGGTGATGCCGGCGAGCGCCATCTCGGCGTAGGTGGCGCGGGCGAGCGCGTGGTAGCTGTCCGGGGTCAGCCGCTCGGCGACGCCGTACATGACCTCGCGCCAGGTCCAGAACGAGTCCGGGGCGCGCCCGCCACCACGGCGGGCACTGGCGGGGCCGGCGCCCGAGGAGGTGGTGGACGAGGAGGCGCTGGATGAGGAGGTGGTGGCGCTCGGGGAGGCGGCCTGGGCGGCCGGGCTGACCTGGGCGGCGCCGCGCAGGGCGCGGTGGAAGGCGTGGCTGTGCGCGTTGGCCAGGCCGGGCACGGTCAGGCCGCGCAGCACCACCGCGCCGGGCGGCGGCGTGGCCACGCCCGGGCGCACGGCGACCACCCGGCCGTCGCGTACCTCGATGAGGACGCCGGCCAGGACACCGCCGCCCGGCGCCGGACCAGCGGGGGTCGCGCCTTCGGAACCCGGGCTTACGGGGGCGGAGCCCACGGAGTCCGCGCCCACGGAGTCCGGTCCCGTGGGGGCCGCGCCCACGGAAGGCGAGGGCTCCGGCTGTAGGGCCGGGGCGGAAGGGGAGGCGGGGCCCGGGGTGGACTCGGGGGTCGAGGTGGGGTGGTTGAGCCAGGCGTGCTCCGCCCAGTACGTCACGCGCACGCGAGCCCCTCCAGTACGTCGGCGAGGGCGTGGACGCCGGCGACGCAGTCGTCCTCGGTGGCGTGCTCGGCCGGGGAGTGGGAGACGCCGGTGGGGTTGCGGACGAAGAGCATGGCGGTGGGGACGGTGCCGGAGAGGATGCCGGCGTCGTGGCCGGCGCCCGTGCCCAGGACGGGGCGGGCGCCGCCCAGGATGCGGCCGAGTTCGTCCCGTAGGGCGTGCTCGAACTCCACGACGGGGGTGAAGGACTCGCGCACCATGCGGACGTCCACGCCGTCGCGCTGGCCGCGCTCGACGGCCGCGCGCTCGATCTCGGCCACCACCGTGTCCAGCGTGGCCTGGTCGGCCGCGCGGGAGTCGAGCCAGCCACGGACCAGCGAGGCGATGGCGTTGACGCCGTTCGGTTCGACGCTGACCTTGCCGAAGGTGGCCAGCGCGCCGGCCAGCGCCGCCTTCTTGCGGGCGGCCAGCACGGTGTTGGCGTAGGTGAGCATCGGGTCGCGGCGGTCCTCGATACGGGTGGTGCCGGCGTGGTTGGCCTCGCCACGGAAGTCGAACCGCCAGCGGCCGTGCGGCCAGATGGCGGAGGCGATGCCGACCGGGTCGCCGGACAGGTCGAGGGCCCGCCCCTGTTCGACGTGGAGCTCCACGAAGGCGCCGACGCGGGCCAGGCGTTCGGGGTCGGGCCCGATCGCCTCCGGGTCGTACCCGGCGCGCTCCATGGCCCGGGGCAGGCTGGTGCCGTCGCCGTCCCGCAGTCGGTGCGCGGCCTCCACGGTGAGCTGGCCGGCGGCGAGCCGGGAGCCCACGCAGGCCAGCCCGAAGCGGGCGCCCTCCTCGTCGCCGAAGTTGACGACGGCCACCGGCTTGGCGAACTCCGCTCCCCTCCGGCGGAGTTCGTCGAGCGCGGCGAAGGCGGAGACGACGCCGAGCGGCCCGTCGAAGGCGCCGCCGTCCGGGACGGAGTCCAGGTGCGAGCCGGTGACGACGGCCTCCCCCGGGGCCACGTCACGGTGGTCGCGGGCACCGAGCCAGGCCCACTGGTTGCCGTTGCGGTCCAGTTCGTAGGCGAGGCCCCGGGAGGTGGCCTGGGCCTGGAACCAGGCCCGGCAGTCGGTGTCGGCGCCGCTCCAGGCGAAGCGGCGGTAGCCGCCGCTGTCCGCGTCGCGACCGATCGGGCGCAGGTCGCGCCACATCTCGTGGAAGGAGGAGCCGGTGCCGGCCGGGCCGGGTGAGCCCGGTGACGCGGGTGAGCCTGTCGGGCCGGGTGAGCCTGGTGACGCGAGTGAGCCTGTCGGTGCGGGTGAGCTGAGTGGCGCGGCCGAGCCTGTCGGGCCGGCCGGTTCGGCGGCGGGTCCCTCCGGGGCGCGTTCGCTCACGACTGGTCACCCTCGCGCATCGGGACGCGGACCGCCTTCTCCTCGGCGACGCGCTCGGCGATGTCGTACCCCGCGTCCACGTGCCGGATCACGCCCATGCCCGGGTCGTTGGTGAGCACCCGGCGGATCTTCTCGCCCGCGAGCGGCGTGCCGTCGGCGACCGTGACCTGGCCCGCGTGCAGCGAGCGGCCCATGCCGACGCCGCCACCGTGGTGCAGCGAGACCCAGGAGGCGCCGGAGGCGACGTTGACCATGGCGTTGAGCATCGGCCAGTCGGCGATGGCGTCCGAGCCGTCGAGCATGCCCTCGGTCTCGCGGTACGGGGAGGCGACCGATCCGCAGTCCAGGTGGTCGCGGCCGATGGCCAGCGGCGCCTGGAGCGTGCCGTCGGCGACCATGTCGTTGAACCGCTCGCCGGCCCGGTCGCGTTCGCCGTAGCCGAGCCAGCAGATGCGCGCGGGCAGCCCCTGGAAGTGCACCCGTTCGCCGGCCAGCTTGATCCAGCGGGCCAGCGACTCGTTCTCCGGGAAGAGTTCGAGGATGGCCTTGTCGGTGGCCGCGATGTCCTTCGGGTCGCCGGAGAGCGCCGCCCACCGGAAGGGGCCCTTGCCCTCGCAGAACAGCGGGCGGATGTACGCGGGGACGAAGCCGGGGAAGTCGAAGGCGCGCGCGTAGCCGGCGAGCTGGGCCTCGCCACGGATGGAGTTGCCGTAGTCGAACACCTCGGCGCCGGCATCCTGGAAGCCGACCATCGCCTCCACGTGCCGGGCCATCGACTCGCGGGCGCGGGCGGTGAAGTCGGCGGGCTTGTCGGCCGCGTACGTCGCCATGTCCGCGAAGTCGACGCCGATCGGCAGGTAGGCCAGCGGGTCGTGGGCGCTGGTCTGGTCGGTGACGATGTCGATGGGCGCGCCGGCGGCGAGCAGTTCGGGCAGCAGCTCGGCGGCGTTGCCGAGGACGCCGATGGACAGCGGCTTGCGGGCGTCGCGGGCCTCGGTCGCCAGTTCCAGGGCGTGCGTGGGGCTGTCGGCCTTGACGTCGAGGTAGCGGTGTTCGATGCGGCGGTCGATGGCGCGCGGGTCGCAGTCGACGCAGATGACCACGCCGCCGTTCATGGTGACGGCCAGCGGCTGGGCGCCGCCCATGCCGCCGAGGCCCGCCGTGAGCGTGATGGTGCCGGCCAGCGAGCCGCCGAACTTTTTGGCGGCGACGGCGGCGAAGGTCTCGTACGTGCCCTGCAGGATGCCCTGGGTGCCGATGTAGATCCAGGAGCCGGCGGTCATCTGGCCGTACATGGTCAGGCCGAGGGCCTCCAGGCGGCGGAACTCCTCCCAGTTGGCCCAGTCGCCGACCAGGTGCGAGTTGGCGATGAGGACGCGCGGCGCCCACTCGTGGGTCTGCATGACGCCCACCGGGCGGCCGGACTGCACGAGCATCGTCTCGTCCTGGCGCAGCGTGGTCAGGGTGCGCACCATCGCGTCGAACGAGCGCCAGTCGCGGGCGGCCTTGCCGGTGCCGCCGTAGACGACGAGCTTGTCGGGGTGTTCGGCGACCTCGGGGTCGAGGTTGTTCTGCAGCATCCGCAGGGCGGCCTCCTGCTGCCAGCCCAGCGTGCTGAGCTCCGTGCCGCGCGGTGCTCGTACGGGTCGCGGTCCCGACATGGGTGCTGCCTCCCTGGCTCGACGGGTGGTACGCCGATTGGATTAGTTCATTCACATAGTCCTGTGATGAATAGTCCCAGTCAACAGGACGGCCCGACCTCGGGCCAGCAGGGGCGAGGTCGGGCCGTCGGGCGAGTCGGGCCACCGGGGCGGGGCGGATCGGGCCGCCGGGGCAGGGCGAGTCGGGCCGCCGGGGCGGGGCGGGTCGGGCCGGTTGGCGCCGGTCAGGCGGCGGGTGGCCTCACTTCACCGCCTCCAGGACCAGCGTGGGCGGGTGCTCGGTGTAGCGCCGCCAGTAGTCCTGTCCGTACTGGGCGATCCCCTCCGGCGAGATGCGCCACGGGTGCCAGCGCACCTGGCCGAAACCGGCCTCGCGCAGGGCGGACTCGTAGGCGCCGGGCGGCCACAGGTAGAACTCGATGTCGACCGGGCGTCCGCCCATCGTGGTGTGCGCGCGCACCGTCGCGCCCTCGGTGCGGGGCCGGGGAACGGTGGCCGTGATGCCGAACGGGCCGTAGTAGTCGGGGTCGGCGGGCATGTCGTAGTTGGCGCAGTTGGCCACCAGTCGCCCGCCGGGCCGCAGCGCCCGACTCGCGGTGCGGCACATGGCCACCAACTCGTCCCGACTGGCGCTGTAGTGCAGGACGTTGACGCCGGTCACCACGTCGAAGGCGGCCGTCTCGACGGCCTCGTGCCCGCGCGCGACGTCGCCGACGTGGTACGTGACGCCCAGCCGTTCGCCCCTCTCGCGCTCGCGGGCCGTCTCGACCATGGACGCCGAGATCTCCAGGCCCTCCACCCGGCCCGCCCCCGCCCGCTTGATCCGACGGGTCCAGATCCCCGTCCCCGCCCCCAGGTCCAGCACGTCCAGCCCGCGCACGTCACCCATCACCGCGCGGAAGGTGGGCTCCTCCGCATGTCGCGCATAGGTGAGGACGTTCAGGGTGTCGTCATAGACATCGGCCGTCTCGTCGTACTGCTTGCTTCCCACGTCACGCCTTCCCGCACGCTCGGCAACCGCTCCCTTACGCTGCGTATGGGTGCCCTCGGGCCGCGCGGGCTACTCAGGGTGTAGGGGGCAAGGGCCCGGACAAGGGTCGGGACGGGCACGGCAGTTCGTTCCTCGACCAGGGGAGCAGCCGCGACCGCCCACGTTCCTCCCCCCACGGGGCGGCTAACCTGCGGACGTGTGACCCGGGTACACCAGCTCGCCGGCGCGGCCGGCTCCCCCACGTGGGAGGCGACGTCCGCCGCGTACTACGCCTCGATCGCGCGGGCCGACGCGCGCGGCGACGGCACCGTGCGGCACCGGCTGCGGCCCGAGGTCGGCGACGGGACGATCGAGGTGACGCCGCTGCACAGCGGGTTCCACCTCGTCCGCTACGACGTCGCGTTCGCCGCCGGGCACCGGATCGACTACCGGTTCCCGGGCGACCACTTCGAGCTGGAGCACTGCGTCGAAGGGCGGGTACGGGTCAGCGAGGCCGCCGCCGGCGCCGACGAGTTGCGCGCCGGCTCGGTGGCGCTCAGCCCGCGGCGCGCCACCGGCGGCGTCGTCGCGCACGACCCGGGCGAGCGGTACCGGGCGGTGTCGGTCACCGGGAGCTGGGCCCGCCTGGACGCCTACCTCGGGGGACTCGGCGCGCGGGAGCTGCCCGCCGTCGGTCCCGAGCACGTCGCGCGCGAGCGGTACCTCGGCCGGTCCGCCGCGCTGCGCCCGGTGGCGGAGCCGCTGGCGGAGATGTACGTGCACCGGCGCACCTCCCCCGGGCGCCTGCTGTACCTGGAGTCGCGGCTGGTGGCGGCGCTCGCCGCGCTGGTCGACGGACTCGCCGCCGCCCCGCCGACGACCGCCCCGCCGACCACCGGCGCGCCGGGCCCCGCGCTGGCCGCGCACGAGGTGGCCGCCCTGCGCCGGGTCCCCGAACTGCTCTGGCAACGGCGCCACGCCCCGCCCACGCTCGCCGAGTTGGCCCGCGCGTCCTCCCTGTCCGTCCGCCGGCTGACCACCGGGTTCCGCGCGCTGTACGGGGACTCGGTGTGGGCGTACCACCGGCGCCGCCGCCTCGACCGGGCCGCGGCGCTGCTCGTCGAGACCGACTGGCCGGTCTCCCGCATCGCGCACGAGGTCGGCTACGCCTCGTCCAGCAACTTCGGCTACGCCTTCCGCCGCGACCGGGGCACCACGCCCGCCCGCTTCCGCCGCGCGCACGCCTGACCGCCTCCGGCCTGCCCGCCGCTCCGCCTGGCCCGCCTGCCTGGCTAGCTGCCTGGCTGCCTGGTTGCCTGCTCGACTGACTGTGTGACTGCCTGCGGGGACGCTCTCCTGTCTGCCGGGGCACGCTCCCGCTCGCGCGCCGGCGCGAGGTCCGCCGCACGCACACCGCGCACCGCCCTCCACACGCCCCGGACCCGCGCTCCACACCACCGTCCGCCTCAGGCGCCGAGGCTGTGACCGGCGGCGGTCGCACCGGCCGTCGCGGCCCACACGAGGAAGGCGCCCGATGCCCCACCCGTACGCCCCCGCCGGCCGGCGCCCTGCCAGCCAGTGCCCAGCCAGCCGGCGCCGCCGGGAACTCGCCAACGTGCCGGCCCCGCAGCCCTCGCCCCGGGGTGAGCGGCGATGAGCGAGCAGGCCGCCGACTCCGCTTCGCTCACGACCGGGACGGTGCGACTGGTGATCGTGTTGGGCGGGTTGTCGGCGATATCGCCGTTCGCCACCGACATGTACGCGCCCGGCTTCCCGGAGATCGTCACCTCGTTCGGCACCTCGGGGACGGCCGTCCAACTGTCCCTGACGGCCTGTCTGGTCGGGCTCGCCGTCGGGCAGGTCGTGCTCGGCCCGGTCAGCGACGCGCTGGGGCGGCGACGGCTGCTGCTCGCGGGGTCCGGCGCGTTCGCCGGCCTGTCCCTGGTCTGCGCGCTCGCGCCGTCGATCGCCGTCTTCGAGGTGGCCCGGCTGCTCCAGGGCGTCGCCGGCAGCGCGGGCCTGGTCATCGGCCGGGCGGTGATCAGCGACCGGTACGCCGGCGCCCGGGCGGCCCGCCAACTCTCCACGCTGAGCGTGATCGGGATGACCGCGCCGGTGCTGGCGCCGGCCGCCGGCGGGCTGCTCCTCGGCGTGGGGTCGTGGCGGCTGGTGTTCATCGCCCTCGCCGGGGCCGGGCTGCTGCTGGTGGCCGCGGTCTGGGCGTGGGTGCCCGAGTCGCTGCCGGTCGAGCGGCGCCGCCGCGGCGGCATGCGGACCGTGCTGGCCGCGATGGGACCGCTGGTGCGGCGGCGGGCGCTGGTCGGCAACCTGCTCGTCGTCGGCTGCGCGCTCGGTGCCCTCTTCGCCTACATCACCGGCTCGCCCTTCGTCTTCCAGGACGGCTACGGCCTGTCGCCCACGGCGTACGGCCTCGTCTTCGCCACCAACGCCGTCGGCACCGTGCTGGCCGGCGTGGTGTTCGGGGCGCTGGCCGGACGCGTACGCCTGGGCACCCTGCTCCTCGGCGGCGTGGCCGTCACCGTGGTCTGCGCGCTCACGTTGGTGGTCCTGCTCGGCACGGGCAGCGACGCGTTCGGCGCCACCTGGGCCTGCCTGTTCGGCCTCACCTTCGGGTTCGGCCTCGTGCTGCCCGCCTCGACGACCCTCGTCCTCGCGCTCGGCGGCGACGCCCCCGGGGCCGCGTCCGGCCTGCTCGGCGGCGCCCAGTTCGTACTCGGCGCGGCGGCGGCGCCACTCCCCGGCGCGCTGGGGCGTACGACCGCCCTGTCGATGGCCTGCGTCGTGCTGGCCTGTGTCCTGCTGTCGGCGCTGGCGCTGGTCGCGCTCGCCCGGCCGTGGCGGGACGAGGGGGACGGGGACGGTCAGGGTTAGGGCGAGGCCGACCGTTCAGGGGGCGCCGGCAGGCACCGAGGCGCGAGGGGCGCGGGGACACGCGGTGCGGGCCCCCGCGCCGCGCGCCCCCGGTCGCCCCTACAGCACGAAGCCGGCCGGGAAGGGGTCGGTCGGGTCGAGGAGGTACTGCCCCATGCCGGTGATCCAGGCCCGGCCGGTGAGGGCGGGGCGGACCGCGGCGCGGTCGCCGACGCGTTCGGCGGCGACGAGGCGGCCGGTGAAGTGGGTGCCGATGAAGGACTCGTTGACGAAGTCCTCGTGCAGGGCGAGTTCGCCGCGCGCGTGGAGCTGGGCCATCCGCGCGCAGGTACCGGTGCCGCACGGCGAGCGGTCGAACCAGCCGGGGTGGATCACCATCGCGTTCCGGGCGTGGCTGCCACCCCCGGCCGGCCCCGCTCCCCCGGTTCCCCCGACTTCCCCAGCTCTCCCGACTTCCCCGGCACCCCCGGCCGGCCCCGCCGCCCCGGCTCCCCCGGCCACGGCCGCAACGCTTGCGTCCGCCCCTCCCCCGGCCTCCGCCGCGCCGACGCCCGGTGTGCCCGGGGCCGTGAACTGCACGTGGCGGCAGCCGGCGATGCCGGGGTCGGTGGGGTGCTCGGGCCGCCGCTGCTCGTTGACCGCCGCCATGATCGCCATGCCGGCGGCGAGGATCTCGTCCTTGTGCCGCCGGTCGAAGGGGATGCCGAGCCGGCTGAGCGGGGTGATGGCGTAGAAGTTGCCCCCGTACGCCATGTCGTAACGGACCCGCCCGATGCCGGGGACGTCCACGGCGGCGTCCAGCTCGTGCGCGTACGCGGCCACGTTGTGCAGCGTCACCCGCTCGGCGCGGCCACCGCTGACGTCCACCCGGGCCTCGACCAGGCCGGCCGGGGTGTCCAGGCGTACGGTCGTGACCGGCTCGGTGACCTCCACCATGCCCGTCTCGACCAGCACCGTGGCCACGCCGATGGTGCCGTGGCCGCACATCGGCAGGCAGCCGGAGACCTCAATGAACAGGACGCCCCAGTCGGCGTCCGGCCGGGTCGGGGGCTGGAGGATGGCGCCGCTCATGGCGGGGTGCCCGCGCGGCTCGTTGACCAGGAACTGCCGTATCGCGTCGAGGTGTTCCACGAAGTAGTGCCGCCGCTCGGCCATCGTCTGGCCCGGCACCGGGCCGATGCCGCCGGTGATGACGCGGGTCGGCATGCCCTCCGTGTGCGAGTCGACGGCGCTCAGGCAGCGCGCGGCGCGCATCAGCGGCCCCCAGCCGCGCGCACGCTGACCGCCGGCGCGGCGGGCGGCCGGGGCCCGGCCGCCACGGGCTCGCCGGGCTGGGGGCCTGCCTCGGTGTCCGCCGCCGCGAGCGCGTCGACGGCGCGTCGTACGTCCGCGTCCAGCGCGGCGAGCTGGTCGCCAGGCAGCGGCCCGCGCGGCGGGCGGCTGGGCCCGCCGTACCGCCCGACCAGGTCCATCGCCCGCTTGATGGCCTGGACGAACTCGGTGCGCGAGTCCCAGCGGAAGGCCGCCACCAGCGGTTCGTACAGCGCCCGCGCCTCCGCGAGGCGGCCCGCGCGGGCGAGGTCGAACAGCCGCACCGACGCGGCGGGGAAGACGTTCGGGAAGCCGGCGAACCAGCCATCGGCGCCCATCAGCAGCGATTCGAGCACCAGGTCGTCGGCGCCGGCGATCATGGCGAGGTCGGGGGCGCACTCCTTGATGTGCCGCACGCGCCGCACGTCGCCGGAGAACTCCTTGACGGCGACGACGTTGTCGATGGCGGCGAGTTCCCCGATCACCTCCGGCGTGAGGTCCACCTTGGTGTCGAGCGGGTTGTTGTAGACCATGACCGGCAGCCCGACCGCCGCCACCTGCTCGAAGTGGTGGACGACCTCGGCGGTGGACGCGCGGTAGAGCGTCGGCGGCAGGCACAGCACCCCGTCGGCGCCGTCCTCGGCGGCGTGCTCCGCCCAGCGCCTGGCCTGGTGCGCGCCGACGCCGTGCACCCCGACCACCACCAGCGCGTCCCGGCCGACGGCCGCGACGGCCGTACGGGCGACCGCGCGCCGCTCGGTGTCGGTGAGCGAGGAGTACTCGCCCAACGATCCGTTCGGGCCGACCCCGTGACAGCCGTTGTCCACCAGCCAGCGGCAGTGTTCGGCGTACCGGTCGAGGTCGGGCCGCAGCCCGGCGGGGGCGGCGGGGTCGTCGGCGTACGGGAGCGCGGTGGCGACCACGACGCCGGTGAGGGCGCGCGCGTGCGGCTTCGAGCGGGCGCCGGGCGCGGCCGACGGCGCGGCGGCGGCGGGCTCCGGAAGGTCGGTGGGCAGATCGGTGCTCATGGGGGTCTCCGTTACGCGTCCGGGGGCTGAGGGTCGCGGTGCTGCGGGGGCGCCAGTTCGTCCGGGGGCGGGGAGGTGAGCGAGGGTGGGGAGGTGAGCGAGGGTGGGGTGAGGTCGGTGGGGATCGGGAGGTCGGCGGGGGCCGGGGAGTCGGTAAAGGCCGGGGAATTGGCCGGGAGTCCGGCGAGGTCGCCGAGGCGGATCGGCTGGGCGATGGGGCGGGCGTCGATGGCGTACCGGTCGGCGTGACCGAGGGGCCGACGCCCACGCGGGGCCGGGGCGCCCGGCTTCGGGGCGCCCGGCGCCGACGCGTCCGGGATGAGGCCCGCCGCCAACTCCGTGACGGCGCGCCCGCAGGTGCGGCCCTGGCAGGCGCCGAGCCCGGCGCGGCAGGCGAGCTTGAGCGCGCGCGGGCCGTCGACGTGCCGCTCGGTGACGGCCGCGCGCAACGCGTCGTACGTCACCTCCTCGCAGCGGCAGACGAGGGTGTCGCCCCGCAGCCAGGTGTGCCAGCCCGGCCGCACCGGGTGGGCCAGGGCGAGCGCGGCGGCGAAGCGGCGACCCGAGCGGACCCGGCGGCGCAGCCAGGCGACGCGGGCCGGGTCGCCCGCGCGGTGGCCGAGCGCGACGGCGGCCATCAGGCCCGCCAACTCGCCCTCGCGTGCGGCGAGTTCGGCGCCGCCCACGCCGGTCAGCTCGCCGGCCGCGTACACCCGGGGCACCGACGTGCGCTGCCCCGCGCGCAGCGCGACGCGCGGCGTGCCGTCGGGACCGTCTTCGAGCGCGCAGCCCGCCGCGAGGGTGAGTTCGAGCTGCGGGGTGAACCCGTAGCCCACGCAGAGCGCGTCCACGCCCTCGACGCGACGTTCGCTCCCGGGCCGCACCGTCCAGTCCGGCGCGAGCCGGGCGGCGGTCACGGCGCGCAGCCGCCCTTCGCCGTGCGCGGCGACGACCGCGCGCCGGGTGCGGTACGGGACCCGGTGCCGGGCCAACGTGCCGGCGTACGCGGCGAGTTCGGGGAGCTTGCCGCGTCCGTCGCGGAGCGCGGCGAGCGGGGAGCGTAGCCAGCCGGCGGGCGAGCCGGCCTCCCAGACGCCGAGCACCCGGGCGCCGGCGCCAAGCAGCGCCGCCGCCACCGGCAGCAGGAACGGGCCGGTGCCGGCCACGATCACCCGCTGCCCCACCGCGAGCCGCTGTCCCTTGGCCAACGCCTGGGCGGCGCCGGCCGTGACCACGCCGGGCAGGTCCCAGCCGGGAAAGGGCAGCGACCGGTCGAACGCGCCCGGGCAGAGCACCAGCGCGTCGGCGGCGAGCGTGCCCGGCGTACGGAAACCGTCGGCCGGCCCGGTCAGGACGTGCACGAGGTGCGGCGCCGGCGCGCCGCCGCCCGCGTCCCGGGCCGGCTCGATCGACCAGGCGGTGGTGTGCGGCCGGTGGTCGATGGCGGGGTGCGCGGCGACGGCCCGCGCCAGGCGTTGGCCCTCCGGGGCGCGGCCGGGGGCGGCTCCGCCGGCGGGTGGCGCGTGGTGGGGGCGTACCGGGGCGTGGCCGGGGCTCGGCTCGTCGGCGGGTGGCGCGTGGCGGTGGTACTGGCCGCCGACGCGTGCGCCGTTGTCCACGAGGGTGACTCGCGCGCCCGCGCGCGCGGCGGCCAGGGCCGCGTGCAGCCCGGCCGGCCCGGCGCCGATGACGACGATCCGCTGCCCGTCCCTCATGCCCGGTCCCCTCCGTCGCCGTGCGCGCCGTCACCGTCGACGGCCGCCGTACGGGTCGACCCGGCCACGCCGCTGGCATCGGCCGCGCCGCCGCCCGCCCGGCCCGCCACCCCGTCGGTACCCGGGCTCGCGTCCGTCGCGGGCCCCGGCAGGACGGCGCCGCGTTGCGTCTCCACCACGTCCCCCGAGGCGACCTCCCGCAGGCAGGCCCGCACGTCGGGCAGCCCGTTCACGACCACGAGGCAGTCGTGGCACACCCCGATGCCGCAGAAGACGCCGCGCGGCCGATCGCCGCCGCGCGTGGTGCGCCACGCGGCCCGGCCCGTGGCCAGCAGGACGGCGGCCACCGTGTCGCCGGGTCGGGCGCGCCGCGCGACGCCGTCCACGGTGAGCGACACGCCCCCGCCCGCCGCCACCCGCGCCACGGGCCCCGGTGGTATCGCCACCACCCCCGCCCCGGCCGCACCGGACCCCGGCCGCACCGCCACCGCCGCTGCCCCCGCCGGTACGCCTCCCGCCGCCTCCGGCGCGCCGCGCAGCCCCGGGCGGTCCACCCGGAACGGGGTCGGGTCCAGGTGGGGCGGCTCGCCCGTGAGGAGTTCGGCGAGCAGGTCGCCGGTGGCGGCGGCGAGGCCGATGCCCGCGCCCTCGTGGCCCGTGGCGTGCCACAGGCCGGCCCGGCGCGGATCGGGGCCGATGACGGGCAGGTGGTCGGGGGTGTACGGGCGGAAGCCGCCGTAGGCGCGCAGCACCGGAACGGCGGCGAGCAGCGGGAACAGCGTGGTGGCGCCGCGGGCCAGCGCGCGCAGCACCGCGACGGGGATCGCCGGGTCGAAGCCCACCCGCTGCCGGCTGGAGCCGATGAGCACGGTGCCCGCCTGGGTGGCCTCCACGACGGTGGAGACCCGCAGGTCGGCTTCGGCGGCGCCGACCGCGCCGACGTAGTCGGCGGCGTAGACCTTGTGCCGTACGGTGCCGGCCGGCAGCGGGGCGGTGACCAGGACCAGGCCACGGCGCGGCGCCACCGGCAGCGGGGCGCCGGCCGCGTCGGCGAACGAACCCGCCCACGGGCCGCAGGCGTTGACGACCGCGCCGCACGGCACGTCCCCGCGCGCGGTGCGCACCGCGCGCACCCGGCCGTGCCGGTCGCGCCGCACGCCGAGCGCGGCGACGCCGCCGCGCACCTCGCCGCCCCGCGCGCGCACCGCGGCCAGCAGCGCCGTCGCCGCCAACACCGGCTGGAGCTGGGCGTCTTGTGGGTAGTGCAGGACGGCGGTGGCCCGTGGCGTCAGGTGGGGCTCGTACGCGGCGACCTCGCCGGGGGCGAGCGCGTGGGCCTCGACGCCGACGGCGCGCTGGGCGGCGGCGAAGGCGTGCAGGGCGGCCGACTGCGCCGCGCCGATCGCGACGACGAGCCCGCCCTTGCGCTCGTACTCGCACGCCGCCCGGCGCGGCCCGAGTTCCTCCCGCAGCTCGGCCAGGAGTGCGGGCCAGCGGCGTAACGAGGCGAGGGCGAGGTCCAGTTCGGGCCCGGGCGGCTTGTCGGACACCAGCAGGTTGCCCTCGCCGCTCGCGGTGGTGGCCGAGGCGACGGCCCCACGGTCGAGCACCAGCACCCGCACGCCGCGCCGGGTCAGCGCCTCGGCACAGGCCGCGCCGATGATGCCGCTGCCGACGACGACCGCGTCGGGGTGTTGTCCGTACGTCCATGAACCGTGCATGAAGCGCACCACCGTTCTCCAGAAAGAACGTTGGCGACGCTAGTGCGGCCTGACAGGGCGGTCAATACCGGTGCCGCCCGGATACTCGATGAGCAACACGGACAGCACCGGCTCCGGGCCCGCCGTCTCGTAGATGTGCGGCTGGGAGCCGGGCAGGCAGACGTAGTCGCCGGGGCCGAGTTCGTACGGGTCCGAGGGCGGTCCGACGCGCAGGACTCCCTGCGTCACCACGACGTGTTCCCGTCCCGGGTGGCCGTTGGAGTGCTGCCTGGCCCCCGGCCGCACCCGCTGGTCGTACAGTTCGAGCACCCCGCCGCGCGGTTCGATCCGGCGCAGCATGCGCAGGTCGACGGCCCGGCTGCGCAGCACCTCAAGGCCGGCCGAGCGGACCAGCAACACGTCGGGCGGCGCCGGCTCGGCGAGCAAATCGGACACGGGGACCTGGAGAGCGTTCGCCAGAGAGAACACCGTTTGGATGGTGGGGTTGCCGAGGCCGCTCTCCAACTGGGACAGCGCGCTCTTGGCGACGCCGGACCGGCGCGCGACCTCCGACAGCGACAGGCCGCGCTCCCCGCGCAGCGCGCGCACGTTGACCCCGAGCATGTGTCCGGCCCGCTGCGCTTCCCTGGCCTCGCCGCCGCCCCGCCGCTCCTGCGACTCGCCGCCCGGGCTCGCGGGCCGGCCCCCGGACTGACTCGCGGGCCGCTCCACGGGAGCCCCTTCGCCCGCTCCCCCGGTGCCCGTCGCGCCGCGCCCGTCGGCTGGCTCTCCGTCCGGCTCCCCCATGGCGGTTCCTCCTCGGCTCTCGGCGGCTGACGGCCGGCGCCACTGTAGCCAGCGCCCGCCGGGCCGGCCCCGAGCGGTGCGCGGCGGGCCGGCCGCTGGCGTACGGAACGAGGCCCCCCGCCACGGCCATCGGCGCCTCGACGCGCGAGGTGGTCCCGCTACGCCGAGTGGCGTGGCCGGCGTAGCCACCGGACGCCGGTCGGCCACGCGTACTGGGCAGCGCCCGGCCCGAGTGGTGGAGTGCTGCCATGACCTCAATCGAGACGGGCCAGGGGCCACGGGACGACGCGACGCGGAGGCGGCCGGGGCCGACGGGCCCGGACACGCCCGCACGGGATCGAGCGACGACGGGCCCGGTGGTCGGGCCGGACGGGGACGGCGAGGCCGACCCGGGCGAGGCCGCCGCGCGCCGGCGCGACCAGGCGGTACGGGCCGCCGTCGAACAGGGCCTGATCGGCCCGGACGCCCCCGTGATCGCGCTCGTCGATGTGGCCGCGATCCGCGCCTCGGCCGCCGCGCTCCAGGCCGCGTTCGCCGAGGTGACCGCGCCCGGCACGCCGGTGCTGCACGCGTTCGCGGTCAAGGCGGCCAACCTCGTACCGGTGTTGCGGCTGCTCGCCGACGCGGGCCTGGGCTGCGAGGTGGCCAGCCCCGGCGAACTCGCCCTGGCCCAGGCGGCGGGCGTGGCCCCGGAGCGCATGGTGCTCGACTCGCCCGCCAAGACCGTGGCCGAGCTGCGGACGGCCCTCGCGCTGGGCATCGCCGTCAACGCCGACAGCTTCCAGGAGTTGGCACGCCTCGACGAGCTGGTGGCCGCGTCACCGACCGCGTCACCGCTCGGGCTGCGCGTCAACCCGCAGGTGGGCGGGGGCACGATCAGCGCGCTGAGCACGGCGACGGCGACCTCCAAGTTCGGCGTGCCGCTGCGCGACGACGGCCCGCGCGGCGGCTCACCGGCCGAGGTGCGGGCCAGGGTCGTGGCCGCGGTCCTGGCCCGGCCCTGGCTCACCCGGCTGCACGCCCACGTCGGCTCGCAGGGCTGTCCGCTGGAGTTGCTGGCGGGCGGCGTCCGCGAGGTCTACGAGTTGGCCGAGGAGATCAACGAGGCGGCCGGCCGGCAGCAGATCACCGGCTTCGACCTGGGCGGCGGGCTGCCGGTCAACTTCGCGTCCGACACCGTCGCCCCGACCTACCGCGACTACGCGCGGTTGCTGCACGCGACCGTGCCCGGGCTGCTCGACGGCCGGTACGCGCTGGTCACCGAGTTCGGCCGGTCCCTGCTGGCCAAGACGGGCACCGTGCTGGCGCGCGTCGAGTACGCCAAGTCGGCCGGGGGCCGCGCCATCGCGATCACCCACGCGGGCGCCCAGGTGGCCACCCGTACCGTCTTCGCCCCGCGCTCCTGGCCCATCCGCGTCGCCGGCTACACCCCGCAGGGCCTGCCCAAGCGCGGCCCGCTGGTGGCCCAGGACGTGGCGGGCCCGTGCTGCTTCGCGGGCGACCTGGTGGCCAAGAACCGGCCCCTGCCGCTGCTGGAGGCGGGCGACCTGACGGCCCTGCTCGACACCGGCGCGTACTACTTCTGCCACCACTTCGCCTACAACAGCCTGCCCAGGCCGGGCGTCTACGGCTTCGTGACGGACCCGGGTGCGTCGGGGGGCGTGCGGTTCGCGACCGTGCGCGAGCCGCAGACCGTGAGCGAGATCGTGGCCGAGAGCGGCGGCGCCCACGGCGAGGCACTGACCGACCTGACCGGCCTCGACTCCTGACGGCCACACCCGCCGCCGCCACGGATGCGGCTACGGGACGCGGTTCGCGTTTGCCTGACGGCCTGTCACGACGTACGGATCGCGGACCCGAGCGACAGGCGAGCACGCCGGCACAGACGGAAGAAGCCCTCCCCCAGCCTGAGCTGGAGAAGGGCTTCCGAAAAGAGCGCCGAGCAGGCCTTGCACCTACATCCCTCGTTTGGAGACGAGTATCTTTCCTTAGACGACCGACGCATCAACCCCCGCCCCTCGGGGCGGCGTTGCGTGATCCACTTTACCCCAAGCCTCACGCTGCGTCGAACCAGCCGCCGTCACCGCGCGACCCGTCCAGACCCCGCCCAGCCCTGCCCCGTACGCCGCCCGTCGCGTCAGAGCGCGGCCCGCTCGTGCGCCTGGCTCGCGATGGCCGCGGCCGTCTCCCGTGGGGTCTGGGTCGCGGTGTCCAGCCACCAGCCGGTGCCGGCCAGCCGCTCGCGCATCTCCCGGTACTGCGGGCCGAAGTCGAAGTGGACCCGGGAGCGGGCGGGGCGGGCGGCGTTGCGCTCCCGGCAGACCGCGAGCGGCGGCGCCAACACCACGAACAGCACGGGCCGGGGCCGCAGCCAACCCACCATGGCGTCGAGCATCTCGCGGTCGGCGATGGTGTGCTCGATGACCGGGAAGATGTCGTTCTCGGCGAAGTTGTCGGCCAGCGCGCACATGTTGCGGGCGCACAGCAGCGCCTGGCGCCGGGACTCCTCGGCTGGCTCACCGAGGAAGCCGACGCGGCCCCGTACCACCATGTACGACAGGACGTCGCCGCTGATGTGGGCCGCGCGTTCGTGGTGGGCGGCCACCAGCGGCGAGACCGTCGACTTGCCCGACCCGGGCATGCCCGAGATGATCAGGCACCCCGTGGAGCGCGGACGCTGTGGCACGAACCCTCCCGCATCGCCTGGCCAGTTGGCCGCGCCGGCCACCAAGCCACCGGGAGCCGGCCCTCTCGCACGGCATCGTCGCAGCCACCCCGGGCCCCCCGCACCCGACTTTCGCCCCGACCGCCGCCCCGGGCCCTACCGATCCGGGCCCTACCGCTCCAGCTCCTCCTCCACGATGAGCAGCGTCCCCGCGCTCCCGGGGCGCACCCGGTGCGGGGCGCCGGCCGGCACGAGGAAGAGTTCCCCGGCGCGTACGTCCACCGACTCGCCCCGCACCTCCAGGGCGAGGAGGCCGTCGAGCACGAGCAGGGCCTCCGCGCTCTCGTGGCGCTCCTCCGCGAGGGGCAACTCGCTCATCCGCACCACCTTGACCGCGCTCGTACCGACCCGGCCCAGCACCCGCGACCGCCACGGCCGCGCCAGCCGGTCGGCGGCCCGGCGCAACGCGATGGCGGCCGGCGGCGGCTCGCCGGGCGCCCCGGGTCCGGCCGCCTCGGGCGCCCCGGGTCCGGCCGCGCCGGGCCACGGCCCGAGGGTGGTCGCCGCTTCCGTCGTGTCGTTCGCCCGCGCTCCGCGCACCGCACGCTCCTCCCGTCGCGCCGGCCCCGGCCCACGAGCCACGGCCGGCTGCCGCTCGCCGCCCCGGTCGGACGGCCCTGACCAGGACGTTAGCCCGGTGCGTCGGCGAGGTGGCTGACCGTTCGGCAAAGGTTCGCGAACCGTCGGGGCACGGCGTACGCCCCGGCGCGCCGGGCCGGCGCCGGTTCAGCGCCGGTTCAGCGCCGGTGGTCCAGCGCCGGTTCAGCGCCATGGCTCAGCGCCGGCGGTTGAGCACCGGTCGTTCAGCATCGGCGGTTCAGCGGGCCGCCTTCGCCTCGACGCGCTTGGCGCCGCCGGGTCGGGCGTCGCCGGCGACCACGCCGGTCGTCAGGTAGCCGCGCACCGCGGAGTGGGCCGGGCCGCCGATCGCCCACGGGCCGGGCAGCGCGTCCGTACGCACCCACAGCAGGCTCTCGTTGGCCTCTTCCCAGCGGCCGATCCACAGCGCCTTCCACCACAGCCCGACGCCGACGCCGGCCAGCAGCATCCCGCCCGCGGCGGGTGCCGCGAAGGACGCGCCGACGGCCAGCAGGAACGCCGCCGCCAGGTGCCAGCGGTGGGCGCGCCGCCAGACGCGCACGCTGACGGCGCGGTCCTGGAGGATGACGGTCTTGCCGGCGCGCGACGCGGAACGGGCGAGCGCCGCGTACCGCTTGCGCCGCACCGTCGCCGCCGCCGCCAGCGCGACCAGGAACAGGGCCGCGCCGGCCAGCACGCCGATCGTGCGGCCGGTCACGCTCGGAACCAGCAGCCCGATGCCGGCCGCGACCACCCCCAGCCACCACAACCACCCGGCCGGTGCCCGTACCAACACCGCCACCCGTGCCACCGCGTACGCGCCGCGCCCCACGACGAACCTCCTCGACTCCGTCATCGCACTCCGCCCGGACCCACCGGCGCGCTCGCGCCCGCCCGGGAACTCTTCCGGCGGGACTGTACTCAGCGCGGATGAGAGTTCGCTGAGATACCGGACAGTCGGGAGAGGGGCGGTACGGGGGGCGCCCCTGGGCGCGGGGCGGCAGGCCCGCTCGCGAGGGCGGGCATGGGCGTGGGGTTCGGCTCTTCCCGGGTGCGGGCGGGACGCTGCTGCGGAGTCAGTCCTCGAAGAGGCCGCGCGCCGCCGCCCTGGCGTCGAACTCCTCAAGGCGGGCCTGCGCGTCCGGCAGCTCGTCGCACATGGCCTCCAGCAACACCCGGCCCAGCAGCATCGGCGCGCAGGCCGTGTCGAAGGCGAGCCCGGTGCCCACGGCGGCCGGCAGCAGCAGGTCGCTGTGGCCGGCGACCGGCGCGAAGGCGCTGTCGGCGACCGTGACGACGGCCAGCCCGGCCGAGCGCGCGTACTCCAGCGCGGCGACCACCTCGCGCGGGTGGCGGGGCAGCGCGAAGCACAGCAGGGCGCTGGCGCCCGCCGCGACGGCGGCGTCGATACGGTCGGCGAGCATCGTGCCGCCCTCGTCGAGGAGCCGTACGTCCGGGTGCACCTTGCGCGCGAAGTAGCTGAACCCGGCGGCCTGCGCCGAGGCCGCGCGCAGCCCGAGCACGGGCAGCGGCCGGGAGGCGGCGAGCAGCCGGCCGGCGCGGGCGACGGGCTCCGGGTCGGCCAGCAGCGTGGCCAGGTGGCGCAGGTTGTCGATCTCGGCCTGGACCGCCTGCTGGTACTCGTTGGCCCCCGTCTGATCGGCACTCCGCTCGGTCGGGGCGACGTCGCGCAGGTGCTTGCGGAGCCCCGGGTAACCGTCGAAGCCGAGCGCCACCGCGAAGCGGGTCACGGACGGCTGGCTGACGCCGGCGAGTTCGGCGAGTTCGACGCTGGACAGGAAGGGCGCGTCGGCGGCCCGGCGCACCATGCAGTGGGCGATGCGCCGCTGGGTGGGCGTGAGCCGGTGCCCCTCGAAGAGCTTCTGGAGCCGCGCGGCTGCCCCACTCGCGTCCGGCGTCTCGTCCATCGTGCCCTCCCGGCGACGTCGGCGCCCCACGGGCGCTCGCCCACCGACGCCGAACCGGCACCGGTCGGACCGGGGCCGGCCAGCGCCGCTCATTCAGCTACGGCTGTCTCTGCATGAATATATGCAGCAGGCGGGGGTGGCGCGAAACGGGCGGGGGTGCGGGGCTGGGCACTCAGCCCCGGGAACCCGTCCGCGCCCCCCACACATCAGCCCCGCTTCTCCAGCCGACTGCCCCGCGGCACGGTGAGGGACATGATGTCGCTCGGGCCGTCCAGGGCGATGCGGTGCCAGCGACCGCGCGGCACGATGACCGCGGAGCCGGCCGCCACCGCGACCTCCTCCTCCGCCTCGTTGGGCCGCTCCGGGCGGAAGTACAGGCGTATCCCGCCGGCGAGGCAGGCCACGACCTCCTCCGCCTCGGGGTGCACCTCCCAGTGGTCGCCGTGGACGTCGGCGTCGGTCTCCACGTGGAAGGTCATCAACTGCCAGCCGTCGCCCTCCCGTTGGAACACCGGCTCCGCGGCCCGGGCGCGGCCGTCCTGGTGCAGGTGGAGGAAGGAGGCGAAGAGGTCGACGGGACGGACAGGGGTGGTGGGGTCGTCGATCGGGGTCGCGGTCATGGCGAGGGTTCCTTGTCTGGGATCGGGGTCGTTCGGGGGGTGGCGGTGGTGGGGTCGGTCGTACGGGGCGGGTGTCAGCCCCCCGGCGGGGCCGGCGCCGCGCGCCGCCGGCCCGGGGCTCGGCTCGTACGGCCGGGACTCGGCCCGCACGGTCAAAGCCGGGCCCGCACGGTCAGGGCCGGGCTCACGTGTCCAGGGCGCGCCGCAGGGCGCCGCCGAGTTCGGCGAACTGTCGTTGGGAGATCTCGGCGGACAGGATGGCCTGCGAGCCGTGGAAGGTGCCGGCCCACTGGTGGAGTTCGACCGACACGCCGGACTGGAGCAGGCGCAGCGCGTAGGCGATGTCCTCGTCGCGGTTCGGGCAGAGTTCCGCGGAGGCGACGTAGGCCGGCGGCAGTCCCGTCAGGTCGGTGGCGCGGGCGGGGGCGGCGTACGGGGTGGCGGGCCGGCCGCCCAGGTAGTGCTGCCAGGCGGCGGCGACCGTGGCCCGGTTCATCCAGGGCGTGTCCGTGAAGTTCCGGCTCGACCAGGTGTCCTGGCGGTCGTCGAGCCCGGCCTGGTTGAGCAGTTGGAAGCGGATCGGCGGGCCCTGCTGGTCGCGGGCGCGCAGCGCGATTCCGGCCGCGAGCCCGCCGCCCGCGCTGTGCCCGCCGACCGCGATCCGGTCCGCGTCGGCGCCGAGTTCGGCCGCGTGCTCGCTGGCCCAGGTCAGCACGGCGTACCCGTCGTCGAGGGCGGCCGGGAACGGGTCCTCGGGGGCCAGTCGGTAGCCCACCGAGACCACCGTGGCGCCGGAGGCCGACGCGAGCCGGGCGGCCCACGGGTGCTCGGTGTCCACGTCGCCCATCACCCAACCGCCGCCGTGCAGCCACACGATGGCGCCGCGCGCCCCGTGCGGGCGGTAGATCCGCACGGGCACGTCCGGGTCAGCGGGCACGGTGCGGTCCTCGACGTCCATGCCGCTGACGTCGGGCCCGGGCACGGAGCCGGCCAGCGCGGCGAAGTTGGCGCGCTCGGCGATCGGGTCGGTCAGCCTGGCCTGGGGAAGCAGCGGCAGGAACGCTTCGAGTTCTGGGTCCATGACGGCCATCCTCGCGACAGCCACCCACCCAGGTCATCCGCCAACCGTCGGACAACTGACGCGGATCGCGCGCCGATCGGCGCCTATCCTGCGGTCATGGAGGCACTGGCCGTACGGCTGTCGCAACTGGACACGCACGTCGAGGGCGCGATCCGGGTCGTCATGTTCTACGACACGCTGATGCGCCGCCGCGTGGACCTGCCGGCGCTCGCCCGCGCGTCGGCCGGCCTGGCCGAGTGCGTGGCGGGGGTGTGGCTGCACAGTACGGGCCGGGCGATCCGGCTCGCGCCCGACGGTCAGCCGGCGCCCGGCCCGCCGGCGCCCGCGTCCAGCCAGGCGCCGATCGTCCTGGACGAGGAGGAGATCGGCACGGTGTGGCTGGAGCGCCCCGGGCCGCCGAACCCGCTGGACGACGTGGTCCTGGACCGGTTGGCCATCGCCGCGGCGGCGGTGGTCGAGCGGTACGGCCCGGCCCGCACCACCATGGCCGACCCCGCCCTGGTCGAGCTGGTGATCAGCGCCGACAGCGACGAGGCGGCCCGCGCCCGGGCACTGCGGCTGCTGGGCTTCGCCGCCGACCAGCCGGTCCACGTGCTGGCCGTACGCGCCCGGCTCCCGCTGGACCGGGTCGCCGGCCTGCTCTGCCCGGCCCACCGGGTGAAGGCCGCGCCGCTGACCGGCGTGGGTGTCATCCTGGCCAGCCACGCGGACCCGGCCCGGCTACCGGCCGACGTGCGCGCGGGCATCGGCGCGGCCGAGCGGCCCGAGCTGTCCTGGCAGCAGGCCCGCACCGCGCTGCGCTTCGCCACGGACCGCCAACCGGTCGTGCGGTACCGGGAGTTGGGGGCGCTCGCGCTGCTCGCGCAGGTGCCGCCGGACGCCCTGCGCGCCAACGCGGACGTGGTCGCCATCGCGCGCGTCGCCGCCAACCCACGGGACCTGGAGACGCTGGACACCTACTGCGCCGCCGGCTCCCTGCGGCGCGCCGCCGACCTGCTCCACCTGCACCACAGCAGCGTCGCCCGCCGCCTCGAACTGCTCGGCAGGGCCCTGGACCTCGACCTCACCGAGCCCGCCGGGCTGATGCGCGCCCGACTCGCCCTCGCCGCCTGGCACCTCACCGACGACCGCACCCCGGAGTAACGAGCTGGCGCGCGGCGCGCCACGCGGGACGACCCGCCACTCGCCGTCGAACCCGCGCCCGGCCCAGGGGCGCCCCGCCGCGCGCAGCGGGCGGCGTCCCCGGGCCAGCGGCTCAGGCCAGCGACCCGGGCCGGCGACTCAGGCCAGCGACCCGGGCCGGCGGCTCAGGCCGGGGGCAGCAGGCGCTTCTGCGGCTTGCCCATGGCGTTGCGCGGCAGCGCCTCCAGGAAGCGCACCTTGCGCGGTCGTTTGTGGGCCGACAGGTGACCGGCGACGAAGTCGATCAACTCCGCCTCGCCCACCCCGTCGGCCACCACGTACGCCACGATCTCCTGCCCGAGGTCGTCGTGCGGCGCGCCGACGACCGCCGCCTCGCGCACGGCCGGGTGGTCGAGCAGCGCGTTCTCCACCTCGCCGGCGCCGATCCGGTACCCCCCGGACTTGATCATGTCCGTCGAGGCCCGGCCGACGATGCGGTGCGTGCCGTCCGGCCCGATGGCGGCGATGTCGCCCGTACGGAACCAGCCGTCGGCGGCGTACGAGGCGGCCGTGGCCTCCGGCCGGTTCAGGTAGCCGTCGAACAGGGTCGGCCCGGTCACCTCCAACTCGCCGATCTCCGCGCCCGGTTCGGCGACGATCCGGGTCCGCACGCCGGGCAGCGGGACGCCGACGTGGCCGGGGCGCCGCTCGCCGTCCGCGCGGGTCGCCACGGTGATCAGCGTCTCGGTCATGCCGTACCGCTCCACCACCTGGTGCCCGGTCAGCTCCGCCAGCCCGCGGAAGACCGGCGTGGGCAGCGGCGCGCTGCCGGAGACCAGCAGCCGGGCGCCGCGCAGCGCCCGGGCCGCGGTCGGGTCGCCGGCGACCCGGTGCCACACGGTGGGCACGCCGAAGTAGAGCGTGCCGCCCGCCGCCGCGTACGCCTCCGGCCTGGGCCGGCCGGTGTGCACCAGGCGGCTGCCCACGCGCAGCGCGCCGAGGACGCCGAGGACCAGGCCGTGCACGTGGAACAGCGGCAGGCCGTGGGCGAGCGTGTCGTCCGGGGTCCAGGCCCAGGCGTCGGCCAGCCCGTCCAGGCCGGCGGCGACGGCGCCCCGCGAGATGAGGGCGCCCTTGGGCGCTCCGGTGGTGCCCGAGGTGTAGAGGATGAGCGCGGTGGCGGCCTCGTCCGGCTCCGGCTTCGCCCAGTCGGCGCGCTCGGACGCGTCGACGGGCACCACCGTGACGCCCGGGCCGCCCCGGCCCCCACCCTGACCGCCCGCGCCGTCGCCCGGCCCGGCGTCGCCGCCCGCCCCGCCGACCCCGGTGAGCAGCAGGGTCGCGCCCGAGTCGCGCAGGATGTGGTCGCGTTCGGCGGGCCCGGAGTCGGGCGGCAGCGGGACCACCGGAACGCCGGCCAGCAGCCCGCCCACCACGGCCACCACGGTCTCCAGGGTGGCCTCCGCCCGCACGGCCACCACCGGCGCGCCCGCGATCCGGGCCGCCACCGCGCCCGCGGCCCCCAGGAGTTCCTCCCGGGAACAGGGGCGCCCGGCGACGGTCAGTGCGTCCGGCCGGTCCTCGCCTGCGCTTGTCAGGGCCGCCAACAGAGCCTTGCTCACCAGCGTTTCCTCTCCTTCGGGCCACATCGCGCCCCGCGTGTGTCGTACGCCGCGTGTGGCGTACGCCGCCGGGGGCGACGTTACCCACACGCCCGCCCGCCCCGTGCGCGGGCCGCTCGCTGGCCGGACCCGTCCGAGCGGCGGGAGGCCGGCGGGCTTCGCCCCGGTGAACGGCGGGCGCCCGGCGGGCCCGGCGCGGCCCGGCGAACGGGGGTCGGCGCGGGGACCGGGACGGGACTGGGACGGGGTCGGGGCGGGGTTTGCCTGGTCACGGGCCGGGCCGGGGGCTGAACCCCCGGCCCGATAGGGGGGCTGACCCTACTTACACCGCTGGCGGTTGCCCGTAGCGTAGGCACCATGGACGCCCGCGACCCAGAGGTAAAGAAGGAACTCGACGCGATCTTGCAGACCCGCAAGGAGCTCGGTCCTGAGTACGAGTCGGAACTGGTCGATTCCTTCATGGAGAAGGTCGAGCAGCGCTTCAACGACACCGCCGACCGGCACGTACGCCGGCAACTGGCCGAACAGCAGATGTCCGCCGCGCGCGGAGTGCGCTCACCGACGGGGGCGGGCACCGCCAACGCCACCGGGATCGGCCTCGGCGAGCGGTTCGGCTTCGTCGCGGTCTCGCTGGTGCTGGCCATCCCGCTGTCGGCGATCGCCGTGGTGAACGAGGGGCTGTCGGGACTGCTCGTCGCCTGGGGCGGGATCGTCGGAGTGAACGCGGTGCACTCCTTCGGCGGCTTCGCGTTCCTGCACCGGGAGCGCAAGAAGTCCACCAGCGACTGGGACTGACGGCCCCGGCGTCCTCCCAGCTCCGCCACGACCTCCCGCAACGCGGCGACGCCCGCGACCACCACCGGGCGCACCGCCTCCCCGCTCCGGTGCGCCCCTAGGACCTTGCGGCGCGGCACGGGGCGGGTGGCGAGCGCGCGGGCCCGCGCCCGGGCCCGCGCCCGGGGCGTACGGCGATAGCCGCCCCGCCGAGCACGGGCCGCCGCCCCGCCGAGCACAGGTCGCCGCCCCGCCGAGCACGGGTCGCCGCACCCCCCGTCGGGCCGCTAACGCGTGGCGAGCCGCTCCAACAGGGTGGCGCTGCGCGCCAGCAACTCCCGCTCCTCGTCCGTGAGTTCGGCCTCGATGGCCCGCGCGAGCCAGCCGACCCGGCGGCCACGCTCGGCTTCGAGCGCGGCCCGGCCCGCGTCGGACAGCTCCACCAGCGACTTGCGGCCGTCCGTGGGGTGCGCCCGGCGCGTGATCAGGCCCTGTTCCATCAGCAGCCCCACCGCCCGGGCCATCGACTGGGGGCGTACGCGCTGGTCGGCGGCGAGGTCGCTGGTGGTCATGGCGCCGTTGCGGTCGAGCGCGCCGAGCACGGCGACCTGGCCGAGCGGGATGCGGTCCTCGTGGGTCACGCGTCGGGTGAGCTTGCCCATCGCGGTGCGCAGTTCAGCGGCGATGGCGGCGGCTTCCGAGGTGGGCATAGGGCACTTTACCCCGCTGGCCAGCACGGCCGCGGAGGCGAACCGTACAGCAAGACTGCGCAGCGATACTGCACAGCCAAACTGCTCAGCATTGCTGTAGAGTCCACCGGGCCGGGGCCAGCGCCAGCGTCGTCGCACCACGGCCCCGGCACCCGACAACGGGAAGGGCTCCCATGTCCGCACAGGCAGCTCCCACCTCCGCACCGGTGGCCCACGCCGCCGACGCCCCCATCGAGACCGTCACCGCCCGCCAGATCATCGACAGCCGGGGCAACCCCACGGTCGAGGTCGACGTCGTCCTGGCCGACGGGTCGCTGGGGCGCGCGGCCGTCCCCTCCGGCGCCTCCACCGGCGCCCGGGAGGCCGTGGAACTGCGCGACGCGGACCCGTCGCGCTGGCACGGCAAGGGCGTCGAGCGCGCGGTGGCCCACGTGAACGGGGAGATCGCGGCGGCCGTGCGCGGCCGGAACGCGACGGACCAGGCCGGGCTCGACGCCCTGCTGATCACCCTCGACGGCACCGCCACCAAGTCCCGGCTCGGCGCCAACGCGATCCTCGGCGTCTCCCTCGCCACCGCCAAGGCCGCCGCCGCCTCCCGCCGCCAGCCCCTCTACCGCCACCTCGGCGGCGCCGACGCCCACCTGCTGCCGCTGCCGATGATGAACATCGTCAACGGCGGCGCCCACGCCGACAACCCGCTGGACTTCCAGGAGTTCATGATCGCGCCGGTGGGCGCGGAGACCTTCGTCGAGGCCGTCCGGATGGGCAGCGAGGTCTTCCACACCCTGCGCCGCGACCTGCTGGCCGCCGGGCACTCCACGGCCGTCGGCGACGAGGGCGGCTTCGCCCCCGCGCTGCGCACCGCCGAGGAGGCGCTCGACTTCGTCATGACCGCCGTCGAACGCGCCGGCTACCGCCCGGGCGCGGACATCGGCCTGGTCATGGACCCGGCGTCGTCGGAGTTCTTCCGCGACGGGGTGTACGACTACGCCGGCGAGGGGCTGCGCCGCACCCCCGCCGAGAACGCCGACTACCTGGCCGGGCTCGTCGACGCGTACCCGATCGTCTCCATCGAGGACCCGATGGCGGAGAACGACCTGGACGGCTGGCGCGAGCTGACCGCCCGCGTCGGCGACCGCTGCCAGCTCACCGGCGACGACGTGTTCTGCACCAACGAGACGCTGCTGCGCGAGGGCATCCGCACCGGTGTCGGCAACTCGGTCCTGGTCAAGGTCAACCAGATCGGCACCCTGACCGAGGCGCTGGCCACCGTGGAGGTGGCCCACCGGGCCGGCTGGACGGCCGTCATGTCGCACCGCTCGGGCGAGACGGAGGACACCACCATCGCGGACCTCGCGGTGGCCACCGGCTGCGGTCAGATCAAGACCGGCTCGCTCTCCCGCTCCGACCGCACGGCGAAGTACAACCAACTCATCCGCATCGAGGAGGAGTTGGGCGACGCGGCACGCTACGCCGGCCGCTCCGCCCTGTCGCGCGGCGTGAACGGGCGGGCTGCGTGAGCGGGCAGGCGGCGTGAGCGGACGGGCGGCGGCGCGGCGGTAGCCGCCGGACCCGGGGCTGGCCCGAGCCTGGAAGTGCCGATACGCGCGCATGGCCCGCGACCGGGAGGGTCGCGGGCCACCGCGGGCGTACGCGGGGACCGCCGCACCCCGACGCACTCGCCGGGGGCGGGACGACGACGGTCCCCGCGGGGGACGCGGGACGGGCCTTGGGCCGGTCTCGCCGCGTCCGGGCGACCATGGAGGTCCGGGAGCCGCTCCGGAGGTCCGTGTCGCCGCACATCGGGTGTCGGTGTCGTCCTGCCGACGTCCACCAATGTGCCGGACGCGTGTTAAATGCGTGCTGCTGGCGCGTGACGCATACGTACCGCTTACGCGAAGGGGCGCCCACGCGGCTTTCCGTAACGCCCTCCTGACGCGGGCGGCGCCTGTGCCTCGGCTACTTGGCCGCCCCCTTGGCCAGGTAGGCCAGCAGGTCCTGCCGGCTGACGACCCCGGTCGGCTTGCCCTCGACCAGCACGACGGCGGCGTCCGCCGCCCCGAGCACGGCCATCAGGTCCGAGACCGGCTCGCCGGAGCCCACGTGCGGCAGCGGCGGGCTCATGTGCTTCTCCAACGGATCGGTGAGCGCCGCCCGCTGCGCGAACAGCGCGTCCAGCAGCTCGCGCTCGACGACCGAGCCGATGACCTCGGCGGCCATCACGTCCGGGTGGCCCGCGCCGGGCTTGACGATGGGCATCTGCGAGACGCCGTACTCGCGCAGCACCTCGATCGCCTCGCCGACGGTCTCCTCCGGGTGCATGTGCACCAGCGACGGCAGCCCGCCTTCCTTGCCGCGCAGCACGTCACCGACGCGCACGGCGGGCCCGGCCTCCTCCAGGAAGCCGTAGTCCGCCATCCATTCATCATTGAAGATCTTCGAGAGGTACCCCCGCCCGCTGTCCGGCAGCAGCACGACCACCACGTCGTCGGGGCCGAGGCGCTCGGCGACGCGCAGGGCGGCCACGACCGCCATCCCGCAGGAGCCGCCGACGAGCAGGCCCTCCTCCTTGGCGAGGCGGCGGGTCATCTGGAAGGCGTCCTTGTCGGAGACCGGCACGATCTCGTCCGCGACGGTCCGGTCGTACGCGCTCGGCCAGAAGTCCTCGCCGACGCCCTCGATCAGATAGGGGCGGCCCGAGCCGCCGGAGTACACCGAGCCCTCCGGGTCGGCGCCGATCACCTTGACCCGGCCGTCGCTGACGTCCTTGAGGTACCGGCCGGTGCCGCTGATCGTGCCGCCGGTGCCGACGCCCGCGACGAAGTGCGTGATCCGCTCATCGGTCTGCTGCCACAGCTCGGGCCCGGTGGACTCGTAGTGCGAGCGCGGGTTGTCCGGGTTGCTGTACTGGTCGGGCTTCCAGGCGCCGGGGATCTCGCGGACCAGGCGGTCGGAGACGTTGTAGTACGAGTCCGGGTGCTCGGGGTCGACGGCGGTCGGGCAGACCACGACCTCGGCCCCGTACGCCCGCAGCACGTTGATCTTGTCCGTGGAGACCTTGTCCGGGCAGACGAAGACGCACTTGTACCCCTTGCGCTGGGCGACCATCGCCAGGCCCACGCCGGTGTTCCCCGAGGTCGGCTCGACGATCGTGCCACCGGGCTGGAGCGCCCCCGACTCCTCGGCGGCCTCGATCATCCGCACGGCGATCCGGTCCTTGACCGACCCGCCCGGGTTGAAGTACTCCACCTTCGCCAGGACGGTGGCCTGAATACCCTCGGCCACGCTGTTGAGCTTCACCAGCGGGGTGTTGCCCACCAGGTCGATCATCGATTCGTGAAACTGCACGCCCTACTCCAGGTTCAGCGGGGTCTCCGCGGGTCAAGGGGCTGCCGCCGGCGCGGGCCCACCCCATAAGCCTATTGCGCCACGGCCCGGCGACCACTGCCCTGTGGATAACTCAGCGCAACCGCATCTCGGCGATCGGGCGACGATGACATCCCCCACCTGGCCCACGCCCCACCCGGACCGACGGCTTCCGGCCGGAACGGCGGGGGCGGATTCCCGCCAGTTGAGCCCCCGGCCTGTCGCCGTACCGTCCCCGTGCCGTCCCCGTACCGCGCCCGTACCGCGCCCCGCCCGCGCCGCGACGTGCGGCGGGACCGCCCGATGGGCGCGTTGCGATCCGGCGCTGACCGGGCAACACAGCAGTAGGCCCGACCGGCGGTGCGCATCCGCCGGACCGGCCCGGGAGACCTACGCACGCGAGAGAGCACGGAGGTGAGCGGGCCCATGTCGATGTCGAGAGCGCGGGTAGCGCGGCGGATCGCGACCGCGGCGGCGTACGGGGGCGGCGGGATCGGGCTGCTGGGCGGGGCGGCCGTCGGGCTGCTGCTCACCGAGGTGCGGCTGGCCAGACGCGTGGTGGGCGGCTCCGATGACGAGCCGCCGCGGGCCGACGGGCGGTACGGCACGGTCTTCGACCGCGAGAGTGCCGCCCCGCCGCTGCGTCTGGCCTTCCTCGGCGACTCGACCGCCGCCGGCCAGGGCGTACGCCACGCGCACCAGACGCCGGGCGCGCTGCTGGCCTCGGGGCTGGCCGCCGTGGCCGAGCGCCCGGTGGAGTTGCGCGTGGCGGCGCGGCCCGGCGCGCAGTCCGACGACCTGGCCCGACAGGTGGCGCTGCTGCTCGGCCCGCCGGCCGATGACGACGGGCCCGGTGCCCTGGCGGTGGGGGCGGCGGTCGAGGCGGCCGAGGCGGGCCCGGCCCTGACGGGCCCCGGGGCGGTGGGTGCGGCGGCGGGCGGTACGGCGGCGGGTGCGGGTGCGGGTGGCACGTCGGTGGGTGCGGGGGTGGACGGTGCCGTGGTCGGGCCGCTCGGCGGCGAGGGTGGCGGGCCGGTGCCCGTCCGGTGCCCCGACATCGCCGTGATCATGATCGGTGCCAACGACGTCACGCACCGGATGCCGCCCGCGAAGTCGGTGCGGCTGCTCGCCGACGCGGTGCGCGCGCTGCGCGCCGCCGGGTGCGAGGTGGTCGTGGGCACCTGCCCCGACCTGGGCACCATCGAGCCCGTCTACCAGCCGCTGCGTTGGGTGGCCAGGCGGCTGAGCCGGCAGTTGGCCGCCGCGCAGACCATCGCCGTCGTCGAGCACGGCGGGCGCACGGTCTCCCTGGGCGACCTGCTCGGCCCCGAGTTCGCCGCCCACCCGACGGAGTTGTTCGGGCCCGACAACTACCACCCGTCGGCCGAGGGGTACATGACGGCCGCGATGGCCATCCTGCCGACCCTGTGCGCGGCGCTCGGGCTGTGGCCGGAGGAGGAGCGGCCGGACCCGGCTCGGCGCGAGGGGTTCTGGCCGGTGGCGCAGGCAGCGGCCAAGGCGGCGGCCGAGGGCGGCACGGAGGTCGCGGCGGCCCGCGGCCCCTGGGCCCAGCTCTTCCGCCGCCGGCGCCGCCACCTGCCGGCCGACCCGGCGTCCGCGACCCTCAGCGGCTGACCGTCCGCCGGCCCGTGGGCGCCCCGTACGTCCTGCCGTGCGGGTCCCCCGCCCGGTGTCCCGTACGGCAGCCACGTACGGGACGTACAGGACGGGCGGGGTGGGCGGGGCGCACGCGGTCTCGGGTGCTGCCCGGGCGGCCGGACTGCGCGCGGCGAGGACGGGTACGGGACGAGGTGGGGGGTGGCTCGAAACCGCCCGTACCGCTGGGTGAGCAAGCGCTTAGAAAAGAGGCCCGCATCACAGCGCGCGGCCCGTGACCTCGCGGCTACGGGCGGGTAGCTTCCGACGCAGTGCCCGCCTTCGCCCTCTGGAGCCGTGATGACCGAAGCAGTGATCGTCTCAGCCGCTCGTTCCCCCATCGGTCGCGCCTTCAAGGGGTCGCTCAAGGAGGTGCGGCCCGACGACCTGACCGCCCAGATCGTCGGGGCCGCGCTCGCCAAGGTGCCCGAGCTCGACCCGCGTGACATCGACGACCTGATGCTCGGCTGCGGCCTGCCCGGCGGGGAGCAGGGCCACAACCTGGGGCGGATCGTCTCCGTCCAGTTGGGCATGGACCACCTGCCGGGCTGCACCATCACCCGTTACTGCGCGTCCTCGTTGCAGACCTCGCGGATGGCCCTGCACGCCATCAAGGCCGGCGAGGGCGACGTGTTCGTCTCGGCCGGTGTCGAGACCGTCTCGCGCAGCGTCAACGGCTCGTCCGACGGCATGCCCGGCACCCACAACCCGCTGTTCGCCGAGGCCGAGGCGCGCACCGCGCACCGGGCCGAGCACGGCGGCGAGGACTGGCACGACCCGCGCGAGGAGGGCCTGGTGCCCGACGCGTACATCGCGATGGGTCAGACCGCCGAGAACCTGGCCCGCGCCAAGGGCGTAACGCGCGAGGACATGGACGCCTTCGGCGTGCGCTCGCAGAACCTGGCCGAGCAGGCCATCGCGGCGGGCTTCTGGGAGCGCGAGATCACCCCGGTCACCACGCCCGACGGCACGGTCGTCAGCGAGGACGACGGCCCGCGCGCGGGCGTGACGCTGGAGGGCGTGCAGGGCCTCAAGCCCGTCTTCCGCCCCGACGGGCTGGTCACCGCCGGCAACTGCTGTCCGCTCAACGACGGCGCCGCGGCGCTGGTGATCATGTCCGACACCAAGGCGCGCGAGCTGGGCCTGACCCCGCTCGCCCGCATCGTCTCCACCGGCGTCTCCGCTCTGTCCCCCGAGATCATGGGGTACGGCCCGGTCGAGGCGTCCCGGCAGGCCCTGGCGCGCGCGGGCCTGACGATCGGCGACATCGACCTGGTCGAGATCAACGAGGCGTTCGCGGCCCAGGTCATCCCGTCCTACCGGGACCTCGGCATCGACCTGGACCGGCTCAACGTGAACGGTGGCGCCATCGCCGTCGGCCACCCCTTCGGCATGACCGGGGCCCGGATCACCGGCACCCTGATCAACTCGCTCCAGTGGCACGACAAGCAGTTCGGCCTGGAGACCATGTGCGTCGGCGGCGGCCAGGGCATGGCCATGGTCATCGAGCGGCTGAGCTGAGCCCGGATCGCGAGGGGCCCGACCACCACGGGCCCCGGCCCGGCGCCCTCCCGGCCACGCGCGGCTCGCACGCCCCGTCGCGCGCCCCCCGTGTGACATGCGCGACTCCCGCGCCCCGCGCCATCCGGCGCGGGGCGGTGCCGGGGCGGCGTCCACCCACCGGGCCGTGACCGAATCTCCCCCAGGATGTGACCTATCACGCCGAGCGGTACCGATCGCGCAGGTCAGGGGTGTCCGGTACAGACTGTCTGGGTCTTTATACCCACCCAATCCATGACGTTGTGCACTGACACGGGGCGACGCCACCCGCCAAGCTGAGGTAGGAATTCGGGGGACCCACAGCAATCGGGAGTATGTCAGTGAGCGCTACGTCCCTAGCCGTACTGCTGGCCGCGGGCATCGCCACGGCCGTCGGCGTCGCGGCCCTGCACACCACTCGCGGGCTGCGCCGCCAGATCGCCGCCCTGCGCGCCGACGTCGCGACCGCCACGGCCGTCGGTGCCCACGTGCCCGCCGCCCGGCAGAGCCCGGCCGAGGAGATACGCGCGGCCGTCGCCGACGCGCTCGCCGAGGAACGCGAGCGCGAACTGGCCGAGGCCCGCGCGTTCTGGGCCGCCCAGGAGGCCCGCGACGCGGCCTCGGGGAACGAGGGCTCCGCGCTGCTCGGCGGGTTGGCCGGGTTCGGCGACGAGCCGTCCATGGACCCGACGCCGTACGTGCCCCGACAGCCCGACCTCGCCGGTCCCCCGTCGGCTCTTGAGGCCGAGTTGCTCGACGCCGCGTTGGAGGCGGCGTTCGATCCCGCGCTGGACGCGGTGCTCGACCCCGCGCTCGACCTGGCCGGCGAGCCGGAGGGCCCGGAGGCGGCCGAGTTGGCCGCCGCCCGCCGCCGCCACCCCTCGCACCCGTCGCACGGCGCGGGCGACGGCGCGCAGCAGTCGGCCGTCGTCGGCCACGAGCGCACGGTCGCGCTCCTCGGCGAACTGGCGGACTCCCGCACCCCGCTGGTCGACGTGCGCCCCGGCCCGCTGGGCACCCTCGACGTCTACGTCTTCGCCGACGGCACCACGGTCTGCATGACCCCCGGTCACCGCGAGACGGCCGACCAACTCGCGCGGGCCCTGCGGGAGGGCGACGCCCCCGTGCTGCTCGGCGGCTCCGGCGTCGCCGGCGCGTACACGCTGACCTTCGGCTACGGCGACACCAGCGTCTACGTGCTGGCCGACCGCGTCATCGCCTCGCTCTGACCCGCGCGCCCGGGCACCGCGTTGCGGGCGCCCCGGCGCCCGCCCCGTGCGCACCGCGGGCCCGTCCGGCCGCCAACCGCCGCGCCCCGCCCGCCGCGACGCGCCGCTAGAGCCCGCAGCGCTCCCGGACCGCCCGCACCAGGGCCGTCGCCTCCCGCGCCGCCTGCCGGGCCGGGGCGGGGAACGTCCGCTGCCGCCCGACGTCGGCCGGCTCCCAGCCGAGGGCGTGAGCGAGATCGTGTCCGACCACGGCCACCTGGTCGGCCACCACGAACATACCCGCGTCCGGCACCGTACGAGGCGCGCTTCCGGGCGCCTCAAGGCGCTGTGCGCGCAGCGCCAACTCGCGGGCCAGCGCCAGCCCTTCGGCGGCCGGGCCCTGGCCGAGTCGGGACTGGGGCAGGGCCCGCAGTCGGTCGGCGAGGCGGTCCACGTCGGCCAGGAAGGCGGTCACATCATCCACGCCGCGACTCTATGCGCCACCCGCGGACTGTTGCCAACGCCCAAACGCTCAGGCACGGTGAGGTGAAGGACTGCTGGGCCACCCTGTGGCGCAGCGATCAGGACAACGCCGGAGGCGCCGATGTCCCAAGTCTTCTCCGAAGAGACCCACCGGAACCTACTCTCCCGAATCCCCCACTGCACCGGCCGCGCCGTGGCCGACTGGCTGCGCACGGTAGACGATGGCCCCGCCCTCTTCCGATTCGAGGAGAAGGTCAACTGGCTGCGCGGCGAGCATCAGCTCGCCTACGGACACGCCAAGGCGATCATCCATGAGCACGACCTGCGGCGTGCGGCACGCAAGCTGCGGTAGACAGCGCCGGCCGCGCGCCGAGCAACGACAGAGCCCCGGAGGCGTGCCTCCGGGGCTCTGTCGTGTGTCACGGGTGGTGCGGGTCCAAGGGGGGCCGCGGGCCGCTGACTCGGGCGGCCGTACCGTCCCTCCTGGTGCGGGGCGCGGCCGGAGCCGGCCGCGCCCGGGCGACTAGTCGCGGAAGATGGCGATCAGCCGCAGCAGCTCCAGGTAGATCCACACCAGCGTCAGCGTGAGGCCGAACGCGGCCAGCCACGACTCCTCACGCGGCGCGCCGTACGCCACGCCGTCCTCGACCTGCTTGAAGTCCATGGCGAGGAAGGCCGCGCCGAGGACCACGCCCACGATGCCGAAGACGATGCCGAGGCCGCCGCTGCGGAAGCCGAGGCCGTCGCCGCCGCCGAAGGCCGCGAACAGCAGGTTGACCGCCATCAGCAGCACGAAGCCGATCGCCGCCGCCATCACGAAGCGCTGGAAGCGGGCGTTGACGCGGATCAGACGGGTGCGGTACGCGATCAGCACACCGGCGAAGACCGCCATGGTGCCGAGCACCGCCTGCATCGGGATGCCGGACCAGCGAGCGTTGAACATCTCACTGATCACGCCGAGGAAGACGCCCTCGAACGCCGCGTACCCAATGATCAGGGCCGGGACGGGCTTGCTCTTGAACGCCTGGACCAGGCCGAGCACCATCGCGATGAGCGCGGAGCCGATCGCGATGCCGTAGCTCTTGCTGGACACCGGCAGTGCGGCCCACGCGACGATGGCACCGACGATGACGGTGCCGAGCGTCATGGCGGTCCGCATGACGACGTCGTCCATCGTCATGCGATCGGCCCGCGGCGGCGCCGCCTGTCCGCCGTAGAGCTGCTGCATCTGCTCGGGGGTCAGGTCCTGCGCGCCCGGGGCATACGGATTGGTGGGCTGAGCACCAGTGGCGTACGGGTTGCCCTGAGTCGCTGTGGGGCCCCCGGCCTGCGGCGGCGTGTTGAAGCCCGCGTAGGCGTTGTCGCGGCTGAAGCCCCGTCGCGAGAAGACCGGGTTGCTGCTCCTCATCTCACTCCTCCATGGCCGCCCTGCGCGACCTTGAGTCAAGGGTAATGGGTAAGCAAAACAATCACCCTAGTGCCAGGGGAGGATCTTTTCGCCCCTCTTCAGCCGCTACCCGCCCTCCACCCGGCCATGCGGCGAACACTCGGCGACGCCCTCACCACGGAGCGTCCGCGCCCCCGCCGACGGCCTCGACGTGCTGGTGCCGCCCGTCGTACGGGGCCCAGCCGGGGTCGCCGTCGCGGGCGAAGGAGACCCAGGCGCGGTGCGTCCGGGCGGCCAGGTCGTGCGCCGGCTCGCCGGGGCCGAGCAGGGCGCTGGGGCCGCGCAGCGCCGGCAGGGCGGTGCGCGCGAAGACGAACGGCAGCTCCACGGTGTGCGCCGCGCCCAGCGCGCCCCCCAGCGCCGGGGAGCGCCAGCCGAACTCGTACGCGTACGTCGCGGCGCGCCCGTGCGCCGCGTGCGCCTGGGCCAGCCGCCTGCTGCCACGGCCGAAGAGTGCCTCGCCGAGGACGGCCGCCCGCAGCTCGCCGTCGCTGGCGCCCGGCCTGCGGGCGCGGGCCGCCGCGATGTCGCGAGCCGCGTCGGCGTCCCGACCGGCGGGGTGGGCCAGGGCGGCGGTGGCGGTCAGCTCCGCGGGCGTGGTGCTGGTCAGGCGGCCCTGCGGGACGAGGTAGAGGTTGCCCTCGTCGGCGGTGGTGCCGACCATCAGGGTGACGTCGGCGCCGGCCGCCGTGGCCGCGAGGGTCTCGGCCGGTTGGCGGTCGAGGGTCAGGCTGAGGGGGCTGAGGCCGAGGAGTGGGTCGCCCGCGGTCGCGGTGCGCAGGTCGAGGCCGGCGAGCGCGTCAAGGGCCGCGACCAGGCGTTCGTCGGGCAGCTCGGCGAAGGCCGCGGCGGTGGGCGCGACGCCGAGCGCGTCGGCCGCCGCCCGGGTGACGCGGGCCGCCTGCTCGGGGGTGTGCGCGCCGAGCCCGTTGCCGCTCTGCACGATCGCCCGCCGGAACAGGCCGGCCGCCTCCTCGTCGGCCAGCAGGGCGGCCACCAGGCTCGCGCCGGCGGACTGGCCGAACAGGGTGATGTTGTCCGGGTCGCCTCCGAGGGCCGCCGCGTGCCGTCGCACCCAGCGCAGCGCCGCCGCCACGTCGAGCAGCCCGCGGTTGGGCGGGGCCCCGGGCAGGTCGAGGAAGCCGGCGACGCCCAGCCGGTAGTTGACGGTGACGAGCACGACGCCGCCACGGGCGAAGCCCGCCCCGTCGTACAGCGGCGCGCGGCCCGAGCCGGCCACGAAGCCGCCGCCGTGCACGAAGACCAGCACCGGCAGCGCGCGGCCGGGGCCGGGGCTGGGTGTCGGGGGCGCGGGGGCCCAGACGTTGAGGGTGAGGTAGTCGGGCCCCGGCACCCAGCCGGGGCCGAAGTAGGGCGTCATGTCGAGGTCGCCGAAGGCGTCCCGGCGCGGCTGCGGTGCCGTCGGGCCGTGCGCGCCGGCATCCCGTACGCCCGGCCACGGCGTGACCGGCGCGGGCGGTGCGAAGCGGGCGGCGCCTCGTGGCGGGGCGGCGTAGGGGACGCCGAGGAAGCGCTGGACGCCGTCGGCGGCGCGCCCGCGCAGCGTGCCGGAGGCGGTCTCGACGGTCGGGGGCGGGGTGGGTGGGGCGTGGTGGGTCATGGCTGCTGGCTCCATCTGGCGTGCCGGGCCGGGCCGGGTGCGCGGGGTCGGCCTGCTCGGCCGGTCGGCGGCCCGGGGGGTGCGTGCTCGGGGCGTGCGTGCTCGGGGGTGCTCGGCGGGGTCAGAGGCGGGAGAAGGGGGCCCACTTCCTGATCGCGAAGCCGGCGCCGCGCCGGCTGACCTCCGCGCCGCCGTGCCCGCCGAGGTGGGCCGGCAGGACCAGGGCGCGGTGGTCGGCGGCCCAGCCCAGGAGTCGGTGCCGGGATGCGCGGGCCAGCGCCGGGTCCTCGCAGAAGCAACTGTTGACGTCGGGCTCGACGAACTGGAGCGGCGTGTGCAGCAGGTCGCCGACGAACACCGCGCGATCCCCGCCCGAGTCGAGCTTCAGCACCGCGGAGCCGGGGGTGTGGCCGGGGGCGAGTTCGAGGCGCAGGTTCGCGTCGATGGTGTGGCCGTCGTCCCACAGCAGGGTCTGCCCCGCCTCGTGCACGGGCGCCACGCTGTCCTCGAACACGTTCTGGTTGCCCCGCCCGAGCCGGGGGGTGTGGCCGCGCGCGGGGTCCCAAAACTCGAAGTCCCGGCGCGGCATCAGATACGTCGCGCGCGGGAAGGTGGGCGTCCACACGCCGCCGTCCAGGAAGGTGTTCCAGCCGACGTGGTCGACGTGCAGGTGGGTGTTGATCACCAGGTCCACGTCGTCGGGGCGTACGCCGGCACGCGCCAGGTTGTCCAGGTACCCGGTGCGCAAATGGCTCCAGACCGGCGCGTAGGGCCGCTCCTTGTGGTTGCCGACACCCGTGTCCACCAGGATGGTCCTGCCCTCGCTGCGCACCACCCAGGTCTGCACCGCGGACTGGCAGATGCCCGTGTCGGCGGCCAGGAAGTCGGGGACCAGCCAGGGTCGGTGGGCCTCCCAGGCGGTCTCGGGGCTGTCCGGGAAGAACTCCCGCGGGCTCATGCGGACGGATCCGTAGTACTCGGTGACCCGGGTGATCGTGACGTCACCGAGGACGATCTCGTGCACGGCCGCCTCGGGCACGACTGTCGCTCCTTCGGCTGCTTCGTTCACGGTCGCTTCGTTCGCGGCCTTCTCGTTCACGGTCGCTCCGTTCATGGCCGTGTCGTTCATGTCTGCGTCGTTCATGGCCGCGTCGTTCATGGCTGTCTCCGGCAGGTGTGGGGCGGGGTGGGTCGGACCCGCTCAGGCTCTGGTGGGCGCGCGCGGCGGACCAGCCCCGCCCGTGCCCACCCCTGGCAGGGGCTGGCTCGTGGCGGCGGGGGGCGCGAGGCTTGGGGGATGGACGACAGGCGGCTCGGTGAGTTTCTGCGCGCGCGACGGGCCCGGGTGCGGCCCGAGGACGTCGGGCTGCCCGACGCGGGGCGGCGCCGGGTGCCCGGGCTGCGACGGGAGGAGCTGGCGTTGCTGGCCGGGGTCGGCGTCTCGTACTACACCCGGCTCGAACAGGGGCAGGCGCACAACGCGTCCCCCGAGGTGCTGGACGCCATCGCCCGGGTGCTCGGGCTCGACGCGCACGGGCGCGCCCACCTCGACCACCTGAGCGGACCGGCGCGGCGGCCGGGGGCGGGCGCGGGCCCCGAACGGGTGCTGCTCGCGACGCGGGAGTTGCTGGGCGCGGTGGGCGAGGTGCCCGCGCTCGTGGTGGGCCGGCGCGCGGACGTGCTCGCGTGGAACGGCCCGGGGCACGCCCTGCTGGCCGGCCACCTCGACCCGGCGAGCCCCGAACGCCAGGACGGCCGGCCGAACCTGGCCCGGCTCCTCTTCCTCGACCCGCACGGCCGCGACCTGTACGTCGACCGGCGGCGCAAGGCCCGCGCCATGGTGAGCAACCTGCGGCACGTCGCCGGCCGCTACCCCGGTGACGCCCGCCTGGCCGCGCTGATCGGGGAGTTGTCGATCGGCAGCCCGGAGTTCGCCGCGCTCTGGGCCGACCATCGCGTGCACCCGTGTGAGGGCGACGTGTACGAGCTGCGCCACCCGGTCGTCGGCTCGCTCACGGTCACCCAGCAGAACCTGCCGCTGCCACGGTCGCCCGGGCAGTCCCTGGTGGTGGTCACCGCCGCCGCCGACTCGACGTCCCAGCACGCGCTGACGCTGCTGGCGCAGGCGCGGCGCCGGCACCCCGTGGCATCCCCCGCGCCCGGCCCGGCCGCCCGGGCCTGAGCCCGCGCGCGGCACGTACGGCAAGCCGGCACCGCCCGTACGGCCGGTGCGGGGCTCCCGGCGGGCCCGTGCGTCATCCGGCGGGCGGCTGTTGGCCCGTCACCTCCTGGGCGAGGGCCGCGAGGTCGGCCACGGCCGGGTGGCTCGGCGGGTCGGTCCAGGCCAGGAAGACCGGCACGGGCGGGGCGTCGGTCAACGGCCGGTAGGTGACGCCGGGGTGGGGGTGGAGGGCGGCGGTGGCCGAGGTGCTCACGCCGACCGCGCGGCCGGCCGCGATGGCGGCCAGCCAGTCGTCGGTGTTGCCGACCCGTACGGTCGCGGACGGCCCGCGCCCGGGCGGCCACAGCTCGCTGCTCGTCGTGCCGGAGACCGTGTTGAGGGTGACGCTCTGGTCGGCGAGGTCGGCCAGCGTCAGCTCGGCGCGCCCGGCCAGCGGGCTGTCGTCGGGCAGCGCCGCGACCCGGTCCTCGCTGAGCAGGTACGCGCTGCGCAGCCCGGGTTCGGTCAGCGGCCCGCGCAGCAGCGCGGCGTCGGCCTTGCCCGCGGTGAGGCCGGCGCTGCGGTCGTCGATGCGCAGCAGTTCCAGCGGCGTGTCGGGGTGGGTCTGGCGCCAGCGGCGGAGCAGCGGCGTGGTGAAGGTGCCGAGCGCCGACCAGGCGTGCCCGAGCCGCAGTGGCCAGGCGCCCAGGCGGCTCGGGTCCAGGGCCGCGTCCACGGCGGCCAGCGCGGTGGCGGCCCTGGCCCGAAAGGCGCGGCCGGCGTCGGTGAGGCGCAGGTGGTGCGTGGAGCGGTCGGCGAGCCGCACCCCGAGGTGCGCTTCGAGCTGGCGCAGGGAGCGGGACAGAGCGGGCTGGGTGAGGTGGAGCCGGGCCGCGGCGCGGGTCAGGTTGGCCTCGTCGGCGATGGCGAGGAAGTGGCGCAGATGACGCAGCTCCATGGTCATGACTGGCAAGCATAACCACCGCTCAACCGGCATTTCCCCGCTCAGCGCCCGCTGCCTAGCGTGGCCGGTATGACCGATGTGCGCGCCCTCGCCCCCACCGCCGACGCGGTTGCGGGTGGCCCCGAAAGCCCGGCCGGCCCGGCTACTCCGCCCGGCCCGACTCGCCCGACTGGCCCGGCTGGCCCGGCTGGCCCTGCCTCGGCTGCCCCGACTGGCCCGGCCGGGGCCGGGCGTGGCAAGCGCGCGGCGGGCGCGGCGGGATTGGTCGGGGTCGGCCTGGTGGCCGGCGGCATCTGCTCCCAACAGTTCGGCGCGGCGGTGGCCGCCTCGCTCTTCCCCCGGGTCGGCGCCCTCGGCGTGGTCTCGCTGCGGCTGGCCGTCTCCGCGCTGGTGTTGCTGCTCGTCTGCCGCCCGGCCGTACGCGGCTACGGGCGCGCCGACTGGGCCGTGGTCGTGGGCTTCGGGGTGGCGCTGGCCGGTATGAACACGCTGATCTACCAGGCCATCGACCGCATTCCGCTGGGCACCGCCGTGACCTTGGAGGTGCTGGGCCCGCTGGCGCTCTCGGTGGTCACGGCGCGCGGCCCGGGCCGCTGGCTGTGGGCCGGGCTCGCGCTGGCCGGCGTGGCGCTGCTCGGCCGTGGCGGGTTCGGCGAGTTGAACGCGGCCGGGGCGGGCTGCGCGCTGGGCGCGGGGGTACTGTGGGCCGCGTACATCCTGCTGTCGGCCCGGGCCGGCAGCCGGTTCCCGCGCGTGGACGGGCTGGCGTGGGCGATGGCCTGCGGCGCGCTGTTGAGCCTGCCGCTCGGGGTGGCCGGCGCGGGCGGCGCCCTGCTCGACCCGGCGGCGCTGGCTCTCGGGGGCGTGGTGGCCCTGCTGTCGTCGGTGCTCCCCTACACCCTGGAGCTGCTGTCGCTGCGCCGCCTGGCGCCCGCCGCGTTCTCCGTACTGATGAGCCTGTCGCCCGCGGTCGCCGCCCTCGCCGGGTACCTGGTTCTCCATCAGGGCCTGGCGCTGCCCGACGTCGCGGCCATCGCACTGGTGGTGGCCGCCAGCGCGGGCGCCGTCCGGACGGCGACGGCTCCGGCTCCGGCTCCGGCTCCGGCGACGAAGCGGCGCACCCGGCCGCGCACGGGACCGCGTTCGGGTTCGCCCACGGGGTGACGTACGGGTTCCCGTACGGGCCCGCGCACGAGGCCGGCGGCGGCGCCGCGTTCGGAACCCGAAGCGAACCGGTCGCCGCCGCGGGCGCGGTGCCGGCGACGCGACGGAGGCCCAGGAGGCAGGCCAAGACGGTTCATTCTTGGGAAAGTTCGGGAAATCCGGCAAATCCCCAGAAGGACGGACCTGTAGCGCCGCGCCCCTCTCGCGGGACGCGGCCATGTGCCGGGTACACCCAACTGGCCGCGGGTGAGGCGCGACACAGGGCGCGCGCCGCACCGAGGGAGCCGCTGAGGCGGGTCGGGCGCCCCATCGCGCGCGGTGGGAGTGCGCCCCGGCGGGAAGTCCGCCCGGACCGGCGGCGGGTGGTGACGGGTGAGGCGTACGGGCGGCGGCGCCACGCAACGCCGCGGGCGTTCGGGCGGGCCCGGGCTACGGGCCGTTTCTCCAGGTCAGACCGGACGAGCGGAGTGGTGCCCGGAGCCGGACTTGAACCGGCACGGCCCGTAGGCCAGCGAGGTTTAAGCTCGCCGTGTCTGCATTCCACCATCCGGGCAGGGGCGCTCTCGCTGCCGCACATACGGCGTACGGCCGTCCCCTCAAAGGAGAGCAGGACGAGCCTAGCCGGGGAAGGCGCCACGAACGGCTGAACGGTCGATCGCCGTTGTCTTATTTTATTGGCAACTGAGGGAGCATCAGCAGGACGAACTCGCCGCTGGCACATGCCGCTGGCCCATCAGCACTGTTGGTGCGGTACGTCACGCCCATCGGACCGAAATGACGGAAACTCGACGCAGCGTTGAGAAAAGTGACGAACGCGCTTCCGGTCCTCCACCCGTAGGCCGTACACCTCCCGTACGCGCCGCGCCCCACCAAGGGCCGCAACCCCGCCCCCGCCAGGGCCTGTCGACACATCCCAAAGCGCCCGCACTAGCAGAAACCGAAACGGAGCGAAAGCCCCCGCTACGAGCCACCGCATCGTACGCAGCGCGGCCCTTCCCCGACCCTCGCCGGTGGCTGCCGCTCCCTCCGCACGGTCTCGCCCCTCTCGCGCCGCCGCGACCTTCGTGGTCGTCGCGGCGTCGCCGGCCCCTCCGCTCCCCCGACCCACCAACCCGCCATCGGCCGCACACAGCACGAGCCGACGCGAGGCGGCGATGCCGGGCGAGGCGGACGGCCCCGGGTGCGGGCCCGTGAGCCCCGGGGCCGGGTCGGCGTCGGGGCGGCGGCAGGCAACGCGCGGCCAGGAGCCGGAGGGCCGGGGGCCGGTCGGGCCGCGCGGATCGGCTCGGGGTGGTGGGGGCCGCTGCCTGCGGCGCGCGGCGGTCTCTCGGGGTTCTCCTCCTACCCAAGGATGAGTCGCCTCCTCCGGCGTACCTCGTGAGTCTCCCCGGGAACGGGCGCAGGGGCTGATGGCTCGGGGCGAAAGGCCGGCGAGGATAGTGAGGTCCCCAGGCACCACACCGACAGGAGTTCGACCGTGACCACCACCTCCACCGCCACCCGCAGCACCGCGGTGGCCGCACGCGCAACGGATCTTCGCAAGGTCTACGGACAGGGCGAGACCCAGGTAGTGGCCCTCGGTGGTGTCAGCGTCGAGTTCCGGCAGGCCGAGTACACCGCGATCATGGGCCCCTCCGGCTCCGGCAAGTCCACGCTCATGCACTGCATGGCCGGCCTGGACTCGGTCTCCGGCGGCTCGGCCCAGATCGGCAACGTCGAGCTGACGACCCTGAAGGACAAGAAGCTCACCCAGTTGCGCCGCGACAAGATCGGCTTCATCTTCCAGGCGTTCAACCTGCTGCCCACGCTGAACGCCATCGAGAACATCACGCTCCCCATGGACATCGCGGGTCGCAAGCCCGACAAGCAGTGGCTCGACACGGTCGTGGAGACGGTCGGCCTCTCCGGTCGTCTCAAGCACCGGCCGAACCAGCTCTCCGGTGGCCAGCAGCAGCGCGTGGCCGTGGCCCGCGCCCTGGCCGGCAAGCCCGAGATCATGTTCGCCGACGAGCCGACCGGAAACCTCGACTCGCGCTCGGGCGCCGAGGTGCTGGGCTTCCTGCGCAACTCCGTGCGCGAGCTGGGCCAGACCGTCGTGATGGTCACCCACGACCCGGTGGCCGCGGGCTACGCGGACCGCGTGGTCTTCCTCGCCGACGGCCAGATCGTCGACGAACTGTACGAGCCGACCGCCGACGCGGTCCTCGACCGCATGAAGCGCTTCGACGCCAAGGGCCGGACCAGCTGATCCAGGCGACACCGACCACCGGCCCCCTCCCCCAGGACTGACAGACCCATGTTCCGTACCGCCCTGCGCAACGTGCTCGCGCACAAGGCCAGACTGCTGATGACCGTCCTCGCCGTGCTGCTCGGCGTGGCGTTCGTCGCCGGCACCCTGGTCTTCACCTCGACCATCTCCGACGCGTACCAGAAGAGCTCCGAGAAGGGGTTCACCAACGTCGACGTCGCGATCAGCCCCGACGACGCCGACGACAAGGACAACCCGGGCGACGCGCCCAAGCTGAGCCAGTCCCTGCTCGACCAGGTGACGAAGCTGCCGGGCGCGGAGTCGGCGACCGGCACCGTGACGGGCTTCGCCGCGATACCCGACAAGGACGGCAAGCTCGTCGGCGACGGGTTCACCTCCTCCGGCGGCAACTACTTCCCGTCCAAGGACGGCAAGGACGCGCGCTACACGATGAAGGAGGGCCGCGGCCCGACCAACGTGCGTGAGGTGGCGCTCGACTCCAGGACCGCGGACCGCGCCGACTACAAGATCGGCGACAGCATCGACGTGTCGGTCGACGGCCCCGTCATGAAGCAGAAGGTCGTCGGCATCTTCACCACCGACGACGGCAACGTCGCGGCGGGCGGCAGCCTCGCGCTGTTCGACACCAAGACCGCGCAGAAGCTGTACGCGGAGCCCGGCAAGTACACCGGCATCGAGCTGAAGGCCAAGCCGGGCACCACGCAGGAGGCGCTCAAGACGCAGGTCGAGAAGGTCCTGCCGGACCGGACCGATGTCGACACCGGCGAGAAGCTCGCGGACGACCAGGCCAAGGACATCGAGAACGAGCTGAGCGGCATGCGGACCGGCATGCTCGCCTTCGCCGGGATCGCCCTGTTCGTCGGCATCTTCATCATCGCCAACACCTTCACCATGCTCGTCGCGCAGCGCACCAAGGAGCTGGCGCTGATGCGCGCGGTCGGCGCCAGCCGCCGCCAGGTGACCCGCTCGGTGCTCATCGAGGCGACGGTCGTGGGCTCGATCGCCGCCGTGACCGGCCTGCTCGCCGGCATCGGCATCGGCGCCGGGCTGCGCTCGCTGCTGAACTCCAGCGGCGCCACCGTCCCGGACGGCCCACTGGTGATCACACCCACCACGATCGGCGCCTCGCTCTTCGTCGGCATCGTGGTGACCGTGCTGGCCGCCTGGCTGCCCGGCCGCCGCGCGGCGAAGATCCCGCCGATCGCCGCGATGGGCAGCGTGCACGCCCCGCCGACCACGCGTGGCCTGGTGGTGCGCAACAGCATCGGCGCGCTCTTCGCCGGTGTCGGCATCGCCCTGGTCCTGGCCGCGACCACCATGGACGACGGCAAGGGCCCGATGGGTCTGGGCGCCGGACTGCTGATGATCGGCGTCTTCGTCCTGACGCCGCTGCTCTCCCGACCGCTGATCGCGGCGGCGGCCCCGGTGCTGCGGATCTTCGGAATGCCCGGCAAGCTCGCCCGGCAGAACGCGGTGCGCAACCCGCGCCGCACGGCCGCCACGGCCTCCGCGCTGATGATCGGCCTGACCCTGATCACCGGCCTGACCGTGATCGCCGGTGGCATACAGAACGCCATCGACAAGATGGCCCGGGACTCGCTCAAGGCCGACTACATCGTCAGCATGGCCAGCATGACCCCGCTCGCCCCCGAGGTCGGCGAGAAGCTGGAGAAGCAGCCCGAGGTCGAGAAGTCCAGCCCGCTGCGGCTCTCGCCGTCCCGGATCGACGGCAAGAAGACGGACCTGGCCGGCGTCAACGGCAAGGCCATCGGCGACCTGACGAAGCTGGAGTTCACCGAGGGCTCCTTCGCCGGGCTCGGCGGCAACCGGGTCGTCGTCGACAAGGACCTCGCCGAGGACCGTGGTTGGAAGGTCGGCTCCTCGCTGACCACGACCTTCGAGGACGGCAAGAAGAGCCGCCTGGTGGTGTCGGGCGTCTACGAGGGCAACGTGATCATCTCCGGCGTGATGATCGACAACGCCACCCTCACCCCGCACGTGAAGGACATCGCCGACTTCCAGGTCCTGCTGAAGACCAAGGGCGGCCTCAGCGACGACACCAAGGAGTCGCTGGAGAAGGCGCTGGGTGACAACCCGGCCGTCAAGGTCCAGACGATGGACGACGTCTCCAACGACATAGCCAAGCTGATCAACCTGATGCTGAACATGCTCTACGGGCTGCTCGCGATGGCCGTGATCGTCGCGGTGCTCGGAGTGGTCAACACGCTGGCGATGTCGGTCTTCGAGCGGTCGCAGGAGATCGGCATGCTGCGGGCCATCGGCCTGGACCGCAAGGGCATCAAGCGGATGGTGCGGCTGGAGTCGCTGGTCATCTCGCTCTTCGGTGGCGTGCTCGGCATCGGTCTCGGCGTGTTCTTCGGCTGGGCCGCCGGCGAGCTGATCGGCCCGAGCCTGGGCACGTACGAACTGGTCCTGCCGTGGGGTCGGATGGGCCTCTTCCTCGTCCTCGCCGCCCTCGTCGGCGTGCTGGCCGCGCTGTGGCCGGCGCGCCGGGCCGCGAAGCTGAACATGCTCGCGGCGATCAAGGCGGAGTAGCCTGCCGAGCGGTACGCACACCCGGGGCCCCGGGGCGACACCACGTCGCCCCGGGGCCCCGGCCGTTTCCGCTCGCGCCGCCCCGGGCCCGCCCGGTACGGCGCGCGCCCCACGGGCCGGCCCGGCGAGGGGCGGTCAGTTCCAGGTGCGGGTGCGCAGTGGCAGACCGGAGGTGCCGGGCTCCGGGGTGCGGACGGCGAGGACCTGGTTGACACCGATGCGGTTGCGCTCGAAGGCCAGCGCGCTCGCGGCCATGTACAGCCGCCAGACCCGGGCCCGCCCCGGCGAGACGTGCCGGAGCGCCTGCGTCCAGTTCCGCTCCAGGTTGCCGACCCAGGCCCGCAGCGTCAGCCCGTAGTGCTCGCGGAGCGACTCCAGGTCGCGCACCTCGAACCCGGCCTCCTCCAACTGGCTCACCGTCCGCCCCACGGGCGCCAACTCGCCGTCCGGGAAGACGTAGCGGTCGATGAACTCGTCCACCCGGTAGGCGTCCTCGTGGCGCTGCGGCGGCCGGGCGATCTGGTGGTTGAGCAGCCGCCCGCCGGGCCGCAGCAGCCCGTACAGCAGCGCCGCGTACTCCCCGTACCGCACGGCGCCGACGTGCTCGGCCATGCCGATGGAGGAGATCGCGTCGTACGGCCCGTCGCTCACCCGGCGGTAGTCCTGGACCCGGATCTCGACCCGGTCGGTGAGCCCCGCGTCGGCGACCCGCTTGCGGGCGTACTCGGCCTGTTCCTGGGAGAGCGTGATGCCGACGGCCCGTACGCCGTACTCGCGGGCCGCGTGCAGCACCATCGAGCCCCAGCCGCAGCCCACGTCGAGCAGCCGCTGCCCGGGCTCCAGGCCCAGCTTCCGGCAGACCAGGTCGAGCTTGGCGCGCTGGGCCTCCGCCAGGCCCGCTCCCGCGTCCGGGGCGGGCTGTGACGCGGCGTCGGGGGCGGGCCAGTACGCGCAGGAGTAGACCATGGAGGGGCCGAGGACCAGTTCGTAGAAGTCGTTGCCGACGTCGTAGTGGTGGCTGATGGCGGCCCGGTCCCGGCGCAGGGTGTGCAGCGGGCCGCGGCGCGCGCGGACCTCCTCGACGGGTGGCTTCGGGGGCGGCCACGGGCCGGCGATGGCGAGCAGGTCGCGGGCGGCGGAGCGGAGCCGGGGGTCGCGGGCCGCGTTCAGAGCGGAGCGCAGGTTACGTCGCGGCGCCGACTCCTCGCCGCGGTCCCACAGCACCCCGGAGAGCAGGTCGAGGGCCGCGTACAGGTCGCCGTCGATGTCCAAGTCGCCGGCCACCCAGCCGCGGGCGAGGCCGAGTTCGCCCGGCCGCCACAGCAGTCTGCGGACGGCCCTGCGGTTGCGCACCACCAGCGTGGGCGGCTTCGGGGAGGCGTCCGCCGTGGGCGGCTTCGGGGAGGCGTCCGCCGTGGCCGCCGCGTCTACCGCGTCCGCTGTGCCCGTCGCGCCTCGGGTGTCTCCGGTGTCTCCGGTGTGGGGGGACGGGCCGGGCGGGGGTCCGGCCTCGCTGCCGTCCCAGGCCCGGATACGGACCGGGAACGGGGCCCCGAGGACCTCCTCAGCGAGCGCGGAGAGCCGTCCAGCGGCATCGGCCATGTCGCACACCTCCAGGGAGACGCGGTGTTGTCGTAGCGGTGCACCTCAGAAAGATTCACCTGCCACGTAAAACACCGATCGCCCGTGCGACAGTCCCGAACACGGTTGAGGAAACGGCAAAATCACCCGACTGCCCCGGCCGGCGGCGGGCCCGCAGCCGGGGGTCTCCGGGCTGCCGCCCCCGTCGTCGCGCGGCGCCGCACCGCGTCACGTGACATCGCACGGCACCGCACGGCGCCACACGACACCGCACGGCGTCAGCGGGCGAACTTCTCGATGGCCGCCGGCGTGACCGGGGTGAAGAAGTTGACGAGGTTGCCGTCGGGGTCGCGGAACAGCAGCGACCGGTTGCCCCAGGGCATCGTGGTGGGCCCGCTGACGAAGTCGGTGACGAGGCCGGTCAGGTTCCGGTGCACGCGGTCCACGTCGTCGACGCGGAACTCGGTGATCACGCTCTGGTTGGCCGCCGGGCGGGCGGAGCCCGGGGCGAACAGCGGCACGGTGCGGGTGCCGGCGATCGCGAGGGTGGCGCCACCGGTGGCGAGTTCGGCGAAGTCCTCGGTGGCCCACCTCGCCCGCACCCCGGTGGCCCGCTCGTAGAAGGCGACGAGGCGCGCCACGTCGCCGGTGATGACGCGGATCGAGACGAACTCCATGGGGATCTCCTTGGCCGTACTGATGGCGTGCACCGCGCAGGCTAGGAGCAATACCGGACAGAAACGGTCCCGTATGCGCGTTAGATTGCGGCCATGCCCCGACCCACCGCCCGCGTGCTGACCCTCCTGGAACTACTGCAGTCGGGCGGCACCCGGACCGTGGCCGAACTCGCCGACCGGCTCGGCGTCGAGGGGCGCACCGTGCGCCGGTACGTGGACCACCTGGTCGACCTCGACGTGCCCGTGGAGTCGGTCCGGGGCCGCTACGGCGGCTACCGCCTCGCGCCCGGGTACCGCCTGCCGCCGCTCATGCTCGGCGACGACGAGGCGCTGGCCGTGCTGCTCGGCCTGGTCGCCGGTCGCCGGGCGGGACTGAGCACGGCGCAGCGCACGGCGAACGAGACGGCGTCGGCGAAGATCCGGCGGGTGCTGCCCCGGCACATCGCCCGCCGGCTCGACACGCTCCTGGAATCCCTGGCCTTCACGGACCAGCCCGGGCGGATCGACCCGCCGGACCCCGAGATCCTGCTGACCGTCGCCGACGCGGTACGCCACCGCCGACCGGTCTCCCTCCGCTACACCGACCGCGCCGGGCGGCGCGGCGAACGCACGCTGCACGCGTACGGGATCGTCGCGCACGCGGGCCACTGGTACGTCACCGGCGAGGACGCCGGGATCGGCGAGGACCGCACCCTCCGGCTGGACCGCGTCGCGGACGCGCGCACCCTGCCCGGCTCCTTCGAGGCGCCCGTGGGCGTCGACCCGGCACAGCGCGTGGTGTCCGCGCTGGCCACGGCCGCGTACCGGCACGCGGTGTCCCTGCGGGTGTACGGGACGGTCGAGCACATCCGCGCCCACCTGCCCGCCACCGTCGCGAGCCTGGCGGAACACGAGCCCGCTCCGGACCGGGACTCGGGTCCGGACCGGTCCCCGGACCGGGCGGCCGAGCGCTGGCTGCGCGTCGAGCTGCGGGCGGAGCGGCTCGACTGGCTGCCTCCGGTGCTCGCCTCGCTCGACCGGCCGTTCGTCATCGAGCGCCCCGACGAGCTTCGCCACCTCGTCACCGCGCTCGCCGATCGCCTCGCGTCCCACGCCCGCCGGACCTGACCGCGAGCACCCCGCGCGCTTGGCCGCGCGGGCTCCTGCCGCGCGTCGGCACGGCAGGGGGCCCACGGAACGCGCGCACGCGCCGAGGGCGCCCACCCCACGGATTGGTGGACGCCCTCGACGCGTGCTGGTCGCGGGCCTGGCGGCCCGCTCGGTGTGCGGCCGGCGGGGAAGCCCGTACGGACGGGCTTCGGCGACCGGGTCGCTACGCCTTGGCCTTGGCGGCCTTGGCGTCGTCCTTGTCCGCCGGCGCGGCGGCGCGGGCCGAGACGGGGGACGCCGCCTCGTAGAACTCCTCGCGCGGGTTCTCGATGGCGCCCAGCGAGACGACCTCGCGCTTGAGGAACATCCCGAGCGTCCAGTCGGCGAACACGCGGATCTTGCGGTTGAAGGTCGGCATGGCCATGCCGTGGTAGCCCCGGTGCATGTACCAGGCGAGCCGGCCCTTGAGCTTGATCTTCATCTTGCCCATGACGATCATCGCGACGCCCTTGTGGAGGCCGAGGCCCGCCACCGCACCCTTGTTGGCGTGCTTGTACTCGCGCTGCGGGAAGCCCCGCATGCCCGAGATCACGTTGTCGCCGAGGACCTTGGCCTGCCGCAGCGCGTGCTGCGCGTTCGGCGGGCACCAGGCGTTCTCGTTGCCGGCCGCGCGCCCCACGAGGTCGGGGATCTGCGCGTTGTCGCCGGCGGCCCAGATGTAGTCGGTGCCCTGCACCTGGAGGGTGGCGGCGGTGTCCACGTGCCCGCGCGGGCCCAGCGGCAGGTTGAAGCGGGCCAGCGCCGGGTTGGGCTTGACGCCCGCGGTCCACACGATGGTGCTGGCGTCGACCTCGAGCCCGTTGTTGAGCACCACGTGACCGTCGACGCAGGAGTCCATGCCGGTCTTGAGGTAGACCTCGACGCCCCGGCTCTCCAGGTGCTCCTTGCCCCAGGCGCCCAGCTTCGGGCCGACCTCGGGGAGGATCTTGTCGGCGACGTCGACCAGCACGAAGCGCATGTCCTCGCGCTTGACGTTCGGGTAGTACTTGGCCGCGTCCCGGGCCATGTCCTCGACCTCGCCGACGGTCTCGGCGCCGGCGAACCCGCCACCGATGAAGACGAAGGTGAGCGCCTTGCGGCGGATCTCCTCGTCGGTCGTCGAGTCGGCCTTGTCGAGCTGCTCCAGGACGTGGTTCCGCAGGCCGATGGCCTCCTCCACACCCTTCATACCGATGCCGTTCTCGGCCAGGCCGGGGATCGGGAAGGTGCGGGAGACGGCGCCGAGCGCGATGACGAGGTAGTCGAAGGGCAGCTCGTACGCCTCGCCGACCAGCGGGGCGACCGTGGCGACCTTGCGGTCCTGGTCGATGGTCGTGACGCGGCCGGTGAGGACCTCCGCCTTCGGGAGCACGCGTCGCAGCGGAACCACGACGTGGCGCGGGGAGATGCTGCCGGCAGCAGCTTCGGGAAGGAAGGGCTGGTAGGTCATGTACGACCGGGGGTCGACGACCGTGACGGTCGCCTCGCCGTACCGCATCTTCTTCAGGATGCGGCGTGCCGCGTACAGACCTACGTACCCACCGCCTACAACGAGGATTCGGGGACGCTCCGTGGTGCTCATGATTCGAGTATCCAGCACCCTCAGGGGGGTTGCTCGTGAGCCCCTTCACAAGGAGGGCGACTGGGTCTGTTACACTGCGCGGCCCTCGTGATCGATCCCATACGACTCCGGGGGAACCGGAAGCCGCCCCGGAGCGTTACCCACCCCCACTGATCAGGCCCTGTCGGGCTACTCCGCAGTAAATAAGCGCCCCCTGCGGACGATCTGCATCTCGCGTTTAACTCGGCCGAAACAGGGCGTGGTCCGACATCGGGCGGCCCCACCGCCAAGAACCGGCCCCCGGGGCGCCTTCAGGGCCCTCACCGGGACCTTTTTCATGTGAAGGATTTCACGAACTTTCTCGCGGACGCGGTTTCGGGGCTGCCCGGAGAGCGCCAAACGCCCCGATTTCGGCCCCGAGTGGGGGTGTTGTCGGGGCCTGCGCGGTCCGCCGGAGGTGGAGGCCCGCCCCTGGCGGGAGAGACGGCGCCCACGGGGCCGCGAACGCGGGCCGGTCGGCGGGCGGGGCGGGGGCTGCGGGCGGCGCGCGCGGATCGGTCGGCGGGCGGGTCGGCGGACCGCGCGGGCAGGGCTACGCGCTTCCCCGGGTGCGGACCCTCGAAGCGGAACCTCGGAGTAGGGCCTCACGCGGGCGCTCCCCGTGCCGAACTCCCTACAACGCGCTGAGCGCCCGCATCGCGTCCCGCTCGACGCGCGACAGTTCGCGGAGGAGGGAGCCCGCCTCCACGAGGCTCCGCTCGTCACCCGACTCGCCCGCTGCCGCGATGAGCGCGGCTACCTGGGTCCAGAGGGCGGCGGCCTCGACGTACAGGCCGTGTCCGGTACGCAGGTGGCCGCTGTCGACGTACTGGGCGCACTCGGCGAGGAAGTCCCGGTAGAGATTGCGGAACAGGGCGCCGCCGGTGCCCGCCTTCTCCATGAGCAGGGCGGCCCGCGCCAGATGCTCGTGCGGGTGGCCGCCGCGCTGGAGCCACTTCGGCACGCGCTCGGCGGCCTTCTCGATGCCCCGGTAGCCCAGGTTCGCGATCGGCGGGTTCAGGAAGGCGCGCGCACAGGCCCTGATCGCGGGCACGATCCGGTCCTGTGGTGGGGCGAGGTCGCGGGGTGCCGTGAGGGTGAACGACCGGTGCCTGGCGGCCATGGGCCCACGCTCGGCCCTGGCCCTGGCGAGCCCGGCCAGACTGGTCGAGACGGCTCCGCCCTGCGGGGCGGTGTCCACCAGGTAGGCGTCCTGTGCGTCGTAGCCGTACATGGCCACGACGTGCCCGGCGAAGTGCACCCTGGTCCGGAAGTAGTCCAGGTGGTAACTGTCGAGCTGAAGGCCGACGGGCCGGCCGGCGTCGATGGACGCCGCCACGTTCTGCCACGCCTTACGCGGCGAGGTGGTCTCCCCCACCACCAACTCAAGCCCGAGCGCGCCAGCCAGATTCCGGGTCAACTCGAACGGCTTGACCCGCCCCCCGAGGAACGGAAAGTCCATCGCCTTGCTGTCCCAGTAGACGAAGCCCAACCCGGACCCGAGCCCGAACAACATGGGCTCCGACAACTCAAGCCCCTCATGCCGCAGCAGTACGCCCAGCGTCGTGGTCTCGCAGTGCTGCATGCCGCGGGCGTCGACGCCTTCCACGATGGTCATGCGGCGCATTCTTCCGCCTTGGCGGGGAGGGTGGCCTGTGGGTGGCTGTCCGGGTGGTGAGTGGGGAGGGTGGTGTGGGTTGCGTGCCTGGCTTGGGTGGGAGGCCGAGGTTCGTGGAAGTTGCGGAAATCCGGGGAGGCGCCGGATAACGTCGCGGGTCAACTGCTCTGGCTCCCCGCGCGTGCGGGGGTGGCCCCTGTGCGATGCCCAGCGCTCCAGCACCACCGTCCTGGTCCCCGCGCGTGCGGGGATGGCCCCAGCAGCGCCAGCCGGTCCGTCGCCGCGCCGCGTTGGTCCCCGCGCATGCGGGGTTGGCGTCCCGAGGACGCCGGCCGTGGGGGCGGGCTGGCGAAGCCGTACAACTGGGCCTCCAGCCGGCGTACATTGCCAGTGTCAGTACGCAATGGGGAGTCAGCATGCCCGACGTCCAGGACAAGCACGCAGGCACCCGCATCCGCGAAATTCGGCTCATCCGCGACTACACGTTGGCCCAACTCAGCCAGCGTTCGCACGTCTCGACGAGTCAACTCTCCCGCGTGGAAAACGGAGAACAACCACCCAGCCCCTCCGTTCTGGCAGCCGTCGCACGCGCCCTTGGGGTCACCCTTTCCGTGTTGCACGGGCAGCCGTACGTCCACATGCTCCAGAAGGACCAGCTCGATCGGCTGCTCGCCCCGATCAGCAGCGCGCTCGACGCATGGGACATCCCGCCGGACGACGACATGCCGCAGGACTCTCTCGACGCGGTGGCCGGACGGGTCTCGGCGCTCTCCCGGTTGCGCGCGAAGGGCGAGTTCGCCCAGGTCGCCGAGGGGCTTCCCGAAGCCATCGCGGCGACCACACTCGCCGTGCAGACCCACACCGCGCCCGGCGCGGCACGGGAGCGAGCGCACTACCTCCAAGCGGAGGTGGCACGGACCACGGCCATCCTGGCGTACCGACTCGGCTACATGGACCTGGCCCGACTCGCCCTCGCCCGCATGGCCGCCGCCGCTCCGCACTCGGGCGATCCGCGACAGGTGGCCGTCGAGCGGTACGAACGCGCCGTGATCACACATGCGGAGACGTCGCGCCCCGACCGTGGCGTGGCCCTGGTGAAGCAGGCACTGCGCGACCTCGAAGAGGACGGCGACCCGCAGACCTCAGCGGTACGCGGCACGCTGCTGCTGCGCGCCTCGGCCCTGTCGGCCGTGCAGCAGCAGAAGTCCGCGGCGAGCGACTGGCTTGAGCAGGCGGCCGAAGTCGTGGCGGCCGGCGAGCGGGCCGACGCCGCCCAGGACCCGCCCGGCACCCGCTACGCCCTGGCCTTCGGGGAACTCAACGTCGCGCTGGGAAGGTTGGACGTCGCTCTCCTCCAAGACGACCACGAGACGGCTGTGCGGGTCGCCTCGGAGGTGCGTCTCCCGGCGACGTACCAACCGACCAGGGCCGCGGGTTTCCTGATTCGCAAGGCCGCCGCGGAGGCGTGGACCGCACGCCACGACGCGGCCCTGAACTCGCTACTCCAAGCCCGCCAAGTGGCCCCCCAGTTGACCCGCTACCACCCGGACGTGCACCAGACCGTCGGCACCCTCCTACGGGCCCGGCAACGTGCCGCCGACCCGCTGCGCCAGTTCGCCGAGTGGAGTGGCGTGTAGCAGCGCGGATGCCCCAGGTCAGGGCTCCCAGGCCCCCCTCCCCGTCGACGCACTCCGTCTCAACTTCCCTACCACAGTCACGCCTTACGGCCAGCGGCCATGGCCCGACAGCTTGGGGCAGAGGTACCGTTCTAGTGACGACTCTGAACGGAGTGTTACATGTCCGAGAGCATCAGCATGGGCGCGACTCTCTGCGACATCCGCAAGCGGCGCGGCCTCTCCCAGAAGGGGCTGTCCGAGGCCAGCGGCGTATCGACCTCCCTCATCAGAAAGCTGGAGCAGGGGCAACTCGATCACACACGCCTGGAGACCGCTCACAAGCTAGCTGCCGCCCTCCGCGTCCCGACGACGCACCTCCTCGACCGTCACGACTCCCCCGACGGCGCCGACCTCAACGCGACTCCGGACGCGGAGGCGTGGGCCCCCGTCCGCCACGCCGTGGAGCGTCCGCCGACGGACACTGTCGCCGAAGCCCCCACCCTCGAAGGAGTCCGAGCGGCGGCCGATGCCGTGGGAGTGGCCCGGGCCACCAACCAACTCGCCACAGCCGCCACGTTGCTTCCGTCCGCACTGCGCGACGCGGAGGCGCTCGGAGACGAGGGGCGCGACGTACACGCCTACGTACTCCAACTCGCTGGTTCGCTTCTTACCCAAACCAGGCAGTACGACGCGGCCGAAACGGCACTTCGGCAAGCCCTGGACGCCGCCCAAGGGCAGCACCGCAGCGCTTCCGTCGCCGCGACTATGTGCTGGTTGGCGATCAGGCAAGGCAAGCTGACACAGGCCCGTACGCTCGCGACGCGGTGGGCAGACGACGTTGAGCCGAGGGTGAGTCGGGCCACGGCGGCGGATTTGGCAGCGTGGGGCACGTTGCTCCTCAACCTGGCCGCAGCCTGTGTGCGTGACAATCGACCGGGCGAGGCCGCCGACGCGTTGAAGTTCGCGCAAGCGGCTGCGGTGATGACCGGCCACGAAATGCCCGTCGGACGCCGCATGGCGTCGTGGGGGCCGCTGACGGTCGCCTACAAGCGCGCGGAGCGGCACATGATCGTGGACAGCCCCGACAAAGTGCTGGAGATCGCGGAAGGCACCGAGGCGCACACGAGTGACGCGGGGCGAGTGGAGAGCAACTTCAACCGCCATCAGCTCGACGTGGCGGCAGCACACATCCGCATGCGTCACCACGCCCAGGCCGTGAAGGTTCTGTCAGGGGTGCACGCTCGGGTTCCGGAGTGGTTGGCCCAGCAGCGGTACGCCAAGGACATACTCGGCGACGTGGTCAAGCGACGCCGCACACTGACGCCCGAGATGCGGCGCCTCGCCGACGCCGTGGGACTGCCCCTGTAAACGACTTGTCACTTAGAGCGATGCTCCGCTCAAGGTGTCATGGCATAGCCACGCACAACCCTCTTACGGTCAGTCATTAAGCGATTACCCTGATGACGCCGGAGGCTGCGCCATGCCCATCGGAGCCGAGTACACCTCTCCCCCGCCCTATGACTGGGTGCCGCCTGGGGGTGGGGTGCGGTGGACGCGGGTGGGTGAACTGGGTTGGCACGCGCTGTCGCTGCCGTGCTACCTGGGCAATCGGGTGCTGGCGGAGCTCGGGGAGGCGAGCGGGGCGGTCATCGAGGAGGACGTGCCGGCGCGACTGGTGTGGCTGATCGAGCCCAAGGCCCCGGCCGTGCAACACCTCGGAGACCACGAGGAGATCACCGTCGCGGGAGACGACGGGTCGTACCTGTTCGTGCCGGGCATGACCCGCGCCCGCCTGGTCTGGTGGCGCATCCCCCTGAGCCCGGACCGCCTCCTGACCGACGCTGATCGGCTGGTCGAGGCCATCGCCGTACTGCGCCCGGGAGTTCGGCCGTGACCCACCCCGACTGGTGCCCACCACCCAGCGACACCGTCTCGCTGCTGCCCGCCGGCCGGGACTGGGACGCCGTACGCACCGACGCCACCACCGCCCGCTGGGCCTTCCCCATCCTCAACGGCCCACACGAGAGCGCGGCCATCGTGGACCCGTACACCTACTCCACCTACTGGCTCCTACCACCAGGCGAAGCACACGACTTCATCCACTGGCAACGCCTACACCCCCACGTGACCGTGCTCCCCGCCAGGCCCGGTACGCACTACGTCGGTATCCCGCCCGCGCGCCGCCGTACGGGGCCGGGGCTGCACTGGTACGTCCCCCACAACTGGTCCGGCCGCTACCTCACCGAACCCGCCTACCTCGCCGCCGCCCTCACCCCCGCCGTCCACGCCGCCCACGGCCCCCACAACAACCGGTAACCGCGATGACCCACCATCGCCGTTACCGCTACGTCGAGATGAGCCTGGCTCCCGATCCGGCAGCCGATCCGTACACCGTCCGCGCCACGTGTCTCACCTGCGCCGAGCAGTCCCCGGAGCCCGAACCGTCGGAGTCCATCACCGGTCAGCACCAGCGGGCTCAGCGCTGGTGCACCAGCCACGCGGCCCGCGACCATCCCGACGGCCGCCACCTGCGCTACACCGCCCACGTGACCTTGCGGTGGCTGGTCACCCCTGCTGAGGACATCGGGCCCGTCGCACCGTAAGTGGGCGAAGATGTGAGGTGTTCAGGCACACGACCCAGCGAACAGTTCATCGATGGCTGGCAGTTGCGTACTCCGAGAGGCTGGTGTTGGCGTCCGGCTCACGTGTGGAGCGGCCTGCGGATACGCTGCGAACACCGTCCTGCCGGGAGGAGAATGTGAGCTGTATGCCGAGCTTGGGCGATAGGTCGGAGTTCGTGGAAGTTGCAAAAAACCGGGGTACCGCGCGCTAAACCCGCAGGTCAATTGCTCTGGTCCCCGCGCGCGCGGGGATGGACCCCAGATGTGCAACTGCCGCATGAGCGCGCCGAACTGGTCCCCGCGCGCGCGGGGATGGACCCGGATCGGCGTGGCCCAGGATCGGTGCCCCGGCCTGGTCCCCGCGCACGCGGGGATGGACCCGGCAAGCCCTACCCCCGCGCGGCCTGGTGACGCTGGGCCCCGCGCGCGGGGATGACCCCCAGTACACGTTCGGCACGACGTTCACGCCGGCCTGGTCCCCGCGCCTGCGGGGAACCCCCACCCACCAAGACCGAGCGCCCCCGCAACCCACCCCCACCCACGACCGAGCGCCCCGGCCGGCCCGCATGGCCAACCAGAGCGCTCACAAACGTTGCCGAAACCAGCTCACCCGCTGACGACGGCGGCAGGGGCCGTCACCCGGCCGCCAGCAGCTCCAGCGTGTCGATCACGCGGTTCGAGAAGCCCCACTCGTTGTCGTACCAGGCAACGACCTTGACGTGGCGGCCGTCCACCCGAGTGAGGGCCGAGTCGAAGATGGACGAGGCGGGGTTGCCCGTGATGTCGGAGGAGACCAGGGGGTCTTCCGAGTATTCCAGGACGCCGGCGAGGGGGCCTTCGGCCGCCTTGCGGTAGGCCGCCAGGATGTCGTCGCGGGACACGTCGCGGGCGACGGTCGTGTTGAGTTCGACGATCGAACCGACCGGTACCGGGACGCGGATCGAGTCGCCCGACAGCTTGCCGTCGAGCTGCGGCAGGACCAGGCCGATGGCCTTGGCGGCGCCGGTCGTGGTCGGGACGATGTTGACGCCGGCGGCGCGGGCGCGGCGGGGGTCGCGGTGCGGGCCGTCCTGGAGGTTCTGCTCCTGCGTGTAGGCGTGCACCGTCGTCATGAAACCGTGCTCGATGCCCGCGAGTTCGTCCAGGACCGCGGCCAGCGGCGCGAGGGCGTTCGTGGTGCAGGAGGCGTTGGAGACGATCGTGTGCGCGGCCGGGTCGTACGCGTCGGTGTTGACGCCGTACGCGAGCGTGATGTCGGCGCCGTCGGACGGCGCGCTGACCAGCACCTTGCGCGCGCCCGCGTCCAGGTGGGCCCGCGCGGCCTTGGCCGCGGTGAAGCGGCCGGTGGCCTCCAGGACGAGGTCGACGTCGAGTTCGGCCCACGGCAACTGCGCCGGCTCGCGCTCGGCCAGCACCTTGATCCGGTGGCCGTCCACGACGAGGACGTCCCCGTCGACGGTCACCGGGCGGCCGAGGCGGCCGGAGGTGCTGTCGAAGGCGAGCAGCCGGGCGAGGGCGGTGGGCTCCGTCAGGTCGTTGATGGCCACGACCTCCAGGGCGCTGTCACGCTCCAGCAGTGCGCGCAGCACGTTGCGCCCGATGCGGCCGAATCCGTTGATGGCGATGCGAGTCATGAGTGACGTCCCTTCCCTTTCACACCCGGGCTCGTTTCCTTCCCCACCAGCCTCGCGCGCGGCCAGCGCCGCTGACAGTGGCGGGATCGCCATGGTTCACAAGGATCGCGCCACCCGCCAGGACAGGCCGCACCACACCGCGCGGATAACGCGGACCAGGCGGACCAGGCCGTACGGGGCAGACCGCGCCGTACGGGGGCTGGCCGCGACGTACCGGATGGGCCGCGCCGTACCGGGCGGGCTACTCGCCCCGGGTGAAGGTGCGTCGGTACTCGCTCGGCGTGGTGCCGAGGATGCGCTGGAAGTGCAAACGCAGGTTGGCGCCGGTGCCGAGCCCGGTGTCGGCGGCGATCTGCTCGACGCTGCGTTGCGAGCGCTCCAGTAGCTCGCGGGCCAGGTCGACGCGGGCGCGCATCACCCACTGCATCGGCGTGTAACCGGTCTCCTCGACGAAGCGGCGGGAGAACGTACGCGGCGAGACTCCCGCCTGCCGCGCCAGTACGTCGAGGGTCAGCGGCTCGCCGAGCCGGTACAGCGCCCACTCGCGGGTTGCGGCGAACCGTTCGCCGCGCGGCTCGGGCACGCTGCGCGGTACGTACTGGGCCTGGCCGCCGCTGCGGTAGGGGGCCGCGACCAGGCGTCGGGCCGCGTGGTTGGACGCGGCCACGCCGAGGTCGCCGCGCAGGATGTGCAGGCACAGGTCGATGCCGGAGGCCGCGCCGGCCGAGGTGAGCACGCTGCCCTCGTCCACGAACAGCACGTTCTCGTCCACCTTGACCTGCGGGTACCTGGCCCTGAGCGCCCGCGTGTAGTGCCAGTGCGTGGTGGCGCGCCGGCCGTCGAGCAGGCCCGTGGCGGCGAGCGCGAAGGCACCCGTCGAGATGGCGGCCAGCCGCGCGCCCCGCCCGTGGGCGTCGACCAGCGCCTCGACCACGGCTGGCGGCGGGTCGTCGCGGTCCGGAAAGCGGTAACCGGGGACGAAGACGATGTCGGCCCAGGCGAGCGCGCCCAGGCCGTGGGCGACGTCGTACGCGAGGCCGTCACCACCGGTCACCCGACCGGGAGCGGCCCCACACACCCGCACCTCGTACGGCATGCTCGCGCGGGTCGTGAAGACCTGCGCGGGAATCCCGACGTCGAGCGGCTTCGCCCCTTCGAGCACGAGGACGGCGACGCGGTGGAGGCGGGCTGCGGGCACAGGGAGAGGTTACGTGGGGTGTCGGCGCGTCCCACGTTTGCCGCTGCGCGGGGCGGGTGCGCCGGGCAGCGTGTCGGCCGTTGAGGCCAGCCCGCCGGAATCCCGCCGCGTGTATCCGCCGCTACGTACGCTGAGCTCATGGTTGAGAACACCGTGACCGTACGGGAAGCTCGCGCGCGTCTGGCGGACCTGTTCATCGAGCGCGATGCGGGCGCGGCGTGAGGTACGCGTTCCGGTTCACTGCGGCAGCGCAGCGGGCGCTTCGGGCCGCACCGTGGGCTGAAGGGCCTTCTCGCTCGTATAGACCCTGCGTGAGCGATTTGGCGAGATGGGGCGATAGGTCGCGATCAGTGGAAGTTGCAGAAAACTGGGGTTCCGCGCGATAAAGGCGCAGGTCAATTGCTCTGGTCCCCGCGCGTGCGGGGGTGGCCCCTTCACGGCGAGGACGTCGCCGGTGTCCGCGTCCTGGTCCCCGCGCGTGCGGGGATGGCCCCTGCCACACCTGTCGCGGTGCCAGCGACTCCAACTGGTCCCCGCGCGTGCGGGGATGGTCCATTGGCCAGCTCGTCGTCGTCGGCGGCATCGAACTGGTCCCCGCGCGTGCAGGGCTGGCCCCCAGTAAGGACGCTCAAGCTCGTCGACCCCGTCCTGGTCCCCGCAAACGCGGGGCTGGCCCCCGCACGCGCCAGCGTCCCGCCCCACCGTCACCCCCCGGCGCGTTCCGCCACTCCGAAGGCGATCCCGTCCAGAATGTCGTGCTCGCTCACGACCACCTCGCGCGCGCCCGCGCGTTCCATCAGGGCCAGCAGGACGAGTGCGCCCGCGCCGATGACGTCCACGCGGCCCGGGTGCATGACCGGGATGGCGGCGCGTTCGGCGTGGGTGGAGTGGAGGAGGCGGTCGGTGATCTCGCGGACGCGGTCGAGCGGGATGACCGCGTGGTGGATGGCGGCCGAGTCGTACGCGGGCAGGTCGAGTGCGATGGCGGCGATCGTGGTGACCGAGCCGGCCAGGCCGACCAGGGTGTAGCCGCCGTCGGTGGGGCGGAGCGGGACCGTCTGCTCGACCGTGTCGAGGGCGGCCTCCACGTCGGCCCGTATCGCGGCGATCTGGGCCTCGGTCGGGGTGCCGGGTTCGGGGACCTTGCCGGTGGCGTCGGCGAGGTGGCGTTCGGTCATGCGGACGCAGCCGACGTTCACGCTGCGCGCGGCGCGCACCGCGCGGTCGCCGACGACGAACTCGGTCGAGCCGCCACCGATGTCCACCACGAGGTAGGGGCCGGCGCCGGCCGGGGACTGGCCTTGGGACTGGGCAGCCGGGTCCTGGTGGGCCGTCAGTTCGCGGGTGGCGCCGGCGAAGGAGAGGGCGGCCTCCTCGTCGCCGGTGATGACCTCGGGTTCGACGCCGAGGATGTCGCGTACGCCACGGACGAAGTCCTCCCGGTTGGAGGCGTCGCGCGAGGCGGAGGTGGCGACGAAGCGAAGGGCGGGGTGCGGGCCGCCCGGGACGCCGTGCTCCCCGATGACCTCGGCGTACTCGCGGCAGGCGGCGAAGGTGCGCTCCAGCGCCTCGGGGGCCAGCCGGCCGGTGCGGTCCACGTCCTGGCCGAGCCGGACGATGGTCATGCGGCGGTCCAGCTCGTGCAGGGCGCCGGTGTCCGGGTCGATGTCGGCGACCAGCAGCCGGATGGAGTTGGTGCCGCAGTCGATGGCGGCGACGCGCTTCACTCGCGGTCTCCTTCGGGGGCTTCGGCTTCGGCACCGGCATCGGCATCGGCGGCGTCGGGGGTCGCGGGCGTCGCGGGGTCGCACGTGCCGCCGTCGGCGCACGGGGCGACGCACGGGCCCTTGCGCCACCACTCGGGCAGCAGCGCGATGGCCTCGTCGCCCAGCGGGTTCACGCCGGGGCCGGCGGCCAGCGAGTGGCCGACGAGGACGTGCAGGCACTTGACGCGGTCGGGCATGCCGCCGGCGCTGGGGAAGTTCTCCAGGACCTCGATGGCGTCCCGGCGGGCGAGGTAGTCCTCGTGGGCCGCGCGGTAGGCGGCGGCCAGTTTCGGGTCGGTGGCCAGCCGCGCCGTCATGTCCTTCATGACGCCCTCGGCCTCCAGCGTGCCGATGGCGGAGGCGGCGCGCGGGCAGGTCAGGTAGTACAGCGTCGGGAACGGTGTGCCGTCCGGCAGCCGGGGCGCGGTCTCGACGACGTCCGGATTGCCGCACGGGCAGCGGTGGGCGATCGCGCGCAGGCCGCGCGGGACCCGGCCGAGCTGGTCACCGACGGCGGCGACGTCCGCGTCGGTCGGGGCGGCGGGTGCGGTCTGCGGAGGGGGCGTTTCCATGCGAGCAGGGTTCTCTTCGGTTCGTCGGGCCGCCGCGCCGGGTGCGAAGGGCGCGGCGGAGGTGGCGGGTGGGGCGGGTACGGCGTGGCGGGTGCGGTGGTGACGGGGTGACGGGCGAGCGGCCGGCGCCGTGGGTCAGCGCTGGGCGTCGGCCGTGTCGACCTCGCCCCACAGGTTGCCGTACCAGGGCTGGTCGGCGGAGCGGTCCTCGTCGGAGCGCTCGGCGTCGTCGTCGCCCGGGCCCAGCATGCTGTACCCGGTCTCGCCGGGGCGCAGGTAGTGCAGGTGCTCACGGGCCAGGCGCTCGATGTACGCGGGGTCCTCAAGGCGGGCCTTGCGGTCGCGCAGCCGCTCGACGTCCTCACGGATCTGCTCGGCCTGCCGACGCTGGTCGGCGATGTCGGAGCGCTGTGACACGTACTGCCGTATCGGGTACGCGAGCGCGACGACGAGCGAGCAGACGACGAGCGCGAGGAGCGCGGCACGGCCGGTGAGCCGGCCGCGGCGGGGTGGCCTGGCCCGGGTGCGGGCCCGGTAGACCCGGGCCGCGGCGTTCTCGCCGAGCGCCCTCAGCCTGGTCGCGGTGGAGAACCGGTCCGCGGGCACGTCTTACCCCTTCATCCGTATGTGGTCCGTGAGCGGTCGTCAGCGGTCGTACGACAGCGGTCAGCCGTCGTCAACAGGTGTCGGCCGTGCGCGTCCGGACGGGTGCGCCTGGTCGGTCGGCGTGCGCCGACCGGCCGAACGCGCGCCGCCAGCACACACGTGCGTCCCCGGCCACGGTACGGGACCGGGGCCGGGGACGGACGGAAAAGCGGTGGGCTCGCCGCGCGGTGGGCGCGGCGTGGCCCGGCTCAGCCCTCGAAGCGGAAGCGCGGGAAGGCGCTGCGGCCCGCGTAGACGGCCGCGTCGTCGAGGATCTCCTCGATGCGCAGGAGCTGGTTGTACTTGGCCACGCGCTCGGAGCGGGCCGGGGCGCCGGTCTTGATCTGGCCGCAGTTGGTGGCGACGGCCAGGTCGGCGATGGTGACGTCCTCGGTCTCGCCGGAGCGGTGGGACATCATGCACTTGAAGCCGTTGCGCTGGGCCAGCTCGACGGCGTCCAGCGTCTCGGTCAGCGAGCCGATCTGGTTGACCTTGACCAGCAGGGCGTTGGCGGTGCCCGAGTCGATGCCGCGGGCGAGGCGCTCCGGGTTGGTGACGAACAGGTCGTCGCCGACGATCTGCACCTTGTCGCCCAGCTCGTCGGTCAGGGTCTTCCAGCCGTCCCAGTCCTCCTCGTTCAGCGGGTCCTCGATGGAGACCAGCGGGTAGGCGGCGACCAGTTCGGCGTAGTACGCGGTCATCTCGGCGGCGCTGCGGGCCTGGCCCTCGAACGCGTACTGGCCGTCCTTGAAGAACTCGGACGCGGCGACGTCGAGCGCGAGCGCGATGTCCTGGCCCGGGGTGTAGCCGGCCTTCTTGATGGCCTCGACGATCAGGTCGAGCGCCTCGCGGTTGGAGTCCAGGTTCGGCGCGAAGCCGCCCTCGTCGCCGAGGCCGGTGGACAGGCCGCGCTCCTTCAGGACGCCCTTGAGGGTGTGGTAGACCTCGGCGCCCCAGCGCAGGGCCTCGGAGAAGGACTCCGCGCCGATCGGGGCGATCATGAACTCCTGGATGTCCACGTTGGAGTCGGCGTGCGAGCCGCCGTTCAGGATGTTCATCATCGGCACTGGGAGCTGGTGCGCGTTCGGGCCGCCCAGGTAGCGGAAGAGCGGCAGGTCGGACGCCTCGGAGGCGGCGTGCGCGACGGCCAGCGAGACGCCGAGGATGGCGTTGGCGCCGAGCGAGGACTTGTCCGGCGTGGCGTCCAGGTCGAACATGGCCTGGTCGATCAGGCGCTGCTCGGTGGCGTCGTAGCCGACCAGCTCCGGGCCGATCTGCTCGATGACCGCGAGCACGGCCTTCTCCACACCCTTGCCGCCGTAGCGGGCCTTGTCGCCGTCCCGCAGCTCAAGGGCCTCGAACTGGCCGGTCGAGGCGCCGGACGGCACGGCAGCACGGCCGGTGCTGCCGTCGTCGAGGCCGACCTCGACCTCGACCGTGGGGTTGCCTCGCGAGTCGAGGATCTCGCGAGCTACGACGACGTCGATAGACGGCACGAGCGGTCTCCTTCGTGTGGGTCTGAGCTTCTGCGACACGAGCCTAACCGGCCCCGGCACCCCGGCTCGCCGCACGCCCGCCGGACGAGACGACAAGAGGGAAAAAAGCGCAGATCGATGGGTGAACGGCGCAACCGAATCGGCCGCGCGGCCCCGGACAGCGCCGGCCGGGACGTCCGCGCGAGGCGCCCGCGGCATGCCTACCGGGCCCAGGCGACCGGGCGCCGTCCAGACGGCGGCGGTACGGCGTCCGTACGGCGGCGGCGTCCGTACGGCGGCGGTACGGCGGCGGCGCGTGGGGACGGCGTGTGGGGGCGGCGCGCGCGGACGGCGCGTCCGGGGGGCAAACGCGGAGCCCCGCCGCGATGCGCTCGGGGGTAGGCGCACCGTGGCGGGGCGGTCTGCGGTCCCTCCGGGCGGGGAGGGACGGACGCCGGGCCGGCTCTGGGCGGAGCCGGCCGGGCGCCGGAGGCGGGGATCAGCTCAGGTGGAGCTGCTGGCCCGGGTAGATCAGGTCGGCGTCGGTGACGACGTCGTCGTTCAGGTCGTACAGCTTCTTCCAGCCGCCCTTGACGTTCTCGGCCTCGGCGATCTTGGCGAGGGTGTCGCCGGCCTCGACCTTGTACTCGCCGTCGCCCTTCTTGATCGTCTTCGGGGCGCTCTGCTGCGGCACGGACTGCTTCGGGGCGGCGTGCTTGGGCACGTACCGCTCGGAGCTGCGGCTCGGGGCCTGCTCGTCCGTGGCGCGCGGGCCGGCGTGCTTCGGGGCGGCCTTCGGCGCGGACTGCTGCGGGGCGGCCTGCTGCTGCTTGGGCGCGGCCTGCTGCGGCGCCTGCTGCTTGGGGGCCTGCTGCTTGGGCGCGGTGTAGCCGCCCTGGGTCAGGTTGACGCCGCAGTGCGGCCAGGCGCCCTTGCCCTGGCTGGCCAGGACCTTCTCGGCGATCTGTATCTGCTGGGCCTTGGACGCCTTGTCGGCGGTCGGGGCGTAGGCGGTGCCGCCGTACGCGGCCCAGGTGGAGGCGGAGAACTGGAGGCCGCCGTAGTAGCCGTTGCCGGTGTTGATCGACCAGTTGCCGGTCGACTCGCACTGGGCGACCTGGTCCCACTGGCCGGTGGTGGCGGCGTTGGCGCCGGTGGCCCCCATCAGCGGCACGGCGACGGCGGCACCGGTGACACCGGCGAGCGTGGCGATGCGAGTGGCCTTGGACGGACGGCGGTGCTTGCCCTTGGAAATCAGCATGTTGGTTTCCTCACCGACGCCTACGAGGTGAGCTGTCGGGTTCGGACTGTGAGTTGCCCGGCCGCGGTCTCCCGCGGCTTCACCCCAAGCCGTTCAGCCCCCTCGTTCCACGGACCGTCCGGCACTTACCTGTGGTTCCCCCGCTCCTGCCTTCGGCGCTTGACGCGTCGGTTTCCCCCGGCCGCCGGCAGGATTCGGCGTGACGACCAGTGGCGCTCGCGGTGGCGAGCGATGAAGACCGTAATCACAGATCCCCGGAGTGCTCAAACCCCAACATCCCTGGAAAGTCAGTGGGGTTTGCCCGCAAGAAAATCACATCACCGCAGGTCAGACAGTGCACCTGAAGGACGGACAAGCGCGACACGCCAGAGATCGAACGAGACCCATGTCTCACTTTCGCGAATCGGTGTACACCGGGGCGAAGCACCCCAAGTGACGGCCGATCAGCGGTCCGCCGCCGCCTCCAGGTCGAGCTTCTGGCCGGGCAGGATCAGGTCGGGGTCGTCCCCGATGACGCTCTCGTTGGCCTCGTAGAGCGCCGGCCAACCGCCCGGTGTCTCGTGCTGCTCGGCGATCGCCCACAGCGTGTCACCGGACCGGACCCGGTGCTCACTCCGCGTCTCCGCGTCCGCCCGGTCGCTCGCGCGCCCGCGCTCGCTGCGGTCGGCGTGCCGGCCCTCGGGGCGCTGTCGGTCGTCCTCCCGGCCGTCGGGGCGGCCCGGGGCGCCGTCGGGCTCGCCGCGGTGCTTGCCGGTGCCCGTGCCGTCCTCACGCGCCTTCTCGCCGGCGCCGGGGCGCTCGGCGCCGCCACGGGGCGCCTCGGGCCGCTCGCCCCCGGCCTCGTCGCGGTCGGCGGGCCGCTCCTCGCCCCGGCTCGGGCTCGGGGTGGTACGGGGCGTCTCGGTGGGCTGCGCGTCATCGCTCGGCGCGGACGCGTCGGGGCCGGGCCTGTCGCCCTGTCTCGGCTTCTTGTCCTGGCCGGGCGTGGCGTCCGGCGTCGGCTCGGCGTCCGGCTCCCGCTCGTCGGTCGGGGTCGGCTTGGCGTCGTCCGGGGAGGGCTTCGCGTCCGGGGTCGCGTCCGGCTTCGGGGTCGGGGCGTGGCCGTAGTCGCCGCGGTCGGTGCCCCGGTCGTCGTGGCTGGGGTCGCCCGGGTTGACGTCCGGTACCTCGCCGTCCTCGGTCAGGCCGGCCGGCTGCGCGCAGTCGCTCCACGCCACGGGGCCGCGCTCGGACAGGATCGTCTGAGCGATGGCTATCTGCTGCGCGCGGCTGGCCAGGTCCGGGCGGGGCGCGTGGTCCGTGCCGCCGTAGAGCTGCCAGGCGTCCAGGCTCAGACCGAGGCCGCCGTAGCGCCCGTTGCCGTCGTTGGCGCTCCAGGTGCCGCCGCTCTCGCACTCGGCAACGCGGTCCCAGGTGGCCGTGTCGGCGGCGCCGGCGCTGGTGGCGCCGAGCAGCGGGAGGGCGATTCCCGCGCCGGTCACCCCCGCGGCGACGACGATGGCCGGGGCCTGACGGGGGCGGCGATGTTTGCCGTTGCCGGATCGCATGCGGTGGCCTCTCAGGTTGGCGGCAGATTTTGACGGTCGAACATACTGCCGGCCCGGGACCGTCACAAGCTGATGTAGCGGAGGTCACGCGGCGATCACACCGGTGACGGAGCGTCAGATGACGGGTGGGGGCGTCCGTTTGCCCGCGCCCTAGCACAGGGGTGTCACGCGCTCGCGGGCGGGCGGCCGGGGACCCGGCGCGCGGCCGTGCCGAGGGGCGCGGGAGGTCAGGAACGGGGCGCGGGGTGCGCGGAGTCGGCAACGGCGGGCGGCGTCGCGCTGCCCGGCACGTCGAACGGCCGGCGCACGGGGCGCCCGCCGCCCCTTTCGGGCACCCGGGCGCGTCAACGGCGCCTCCCCTCATCGCCGTACGCGCCCTACGCAGCCGGGCGCGAGGGCACAGTCCGGCTGGAGGGCGACCCTTCTGGAGCCCAACCCGGCTGGAGCCCACCCCGCTGGGGGCCGACCCGCTGAGGCCGCGCCCTCGCGGGGCGCCGTACTCAGGGGAAGCCGGACCGCCGCGAGCCGCCGCAGTAAAGAAGAGGCCCCGCCGCGAGCCGCCGTACCCAGTACTAAGAGGAGGCCGGGCCGCGAGCCGTACTGAGAAGAGACCTCCTTCACAGGCCGCCGTACTAAGAGGAGGCCGGGCCGCCGGGTGGGGTGAAGGTGACCGGCAGGGTGCGGAGGCCGCGCATGATGAGGCCGCCGCGCCAGCGCAGTTCGTCGGGGTCGGCGTCCAACCGGAGGTCGGGCAGCCGGGTCAGCAGGGTGCCGATCGCGGTGCGGGCCTCGATCCGGGCCAGCGGGGCGCCCACGCAGTAGTGGATGCCGTGGCCGTAGCCCAGGTGCTGGTTGTCGCGGCGGGAGAGGTCGAGCCGGTCGGGGTCGGGGAAGCGGCGCGGGTCGCGGTCGGCGGCGGCGAGCACCACCAGGACCGGGTCGCCCTCGGCGATGTGCTGCCCGTCGATGGTCAGCGGCGCGGTGGCGAACCGCCAGGTGGCCAGCTCGACCGGCCCGTCGTACCGCAGCAACTCCTCCACGCCGGTGTCCAGGAGCGCGGTGTCCCCCGCCGTCAGCGCGGCCTGGAGCCTGGCCCGTTCGCCGGGGTTGCGCAGCAGGGCCAGGGTGCCGTTGCCGATGAGGTTGATGGTCGTCTCGAACCCGGCGAACAGGAGGACGAAGCACATGGCCGCGGCCTCGTTCTCGGTCAGGTGCTCGCCGTGGTCGCTGGCCCGGATGAGCCCGGAGATCAGGTCGTCGCCCAGGTTCTCGCGCTTGCGGTGGATGAGGTCGGCGAGGTAGTTGCGGATCTTCTTGACCGAGCGGGCCACGCCGCCGCGCGGGCCGCCGCCGTGTCGGATCATCATGCCCGCCCAGTCCCGGAAGTCGTCCTGGTCCTCGGGCGGGACGCCGAGCATGTCGCAGATGGCGTAGATGGGGAGCGGGAAGGCGAACTCGTGGATCAGGTCGGCGCTGCCGCGCTCGGCGAACGCGTCGATCAACTGGTCGGTCAGCTCCTGCACGCGCGGCGTGAACTCGGCGGCGCGGCGCGGCGTGAACGCCGCGGAGACCAGCCGGCGCAGCCGCGTGTGGTCCGGCGGGTCGATGTTGAGCAGGTGCGTCATCAGGTCGGCGCTGCGCTCCCCCGGGATGCCGACCCGTCCCTTGGCGTGCGCGGCGGCGCTGTGCCGCAGCGGGTTCTTCGACAGCCGTGGATCGGCCAGCACCCGCCTGGCGTCGGCGTACCGCGTCACGAGCCACGCTTCGACGCCGCTGGGCAGCGTGGTCTTGCGCACGGGGGCGTGCTCGCGCAGCCAGGCGTACGCCGGGTACGGGTCGCTGGCGAACTCCCAGGTGAACAGCGGCGGCATCGGCGGCACGCCGCCCCCGGACGCGCCCGTCTCGGGCCCGGCCAGCCCCGGTACGTCCGCAGGAGACGCGTCGGAGCCCGGGCCGTGCGGCCCTCGCGGGCAGGGCCCGGCGGCGCCCCGTCCCGCCCCGCCGGGCAGCGGCTCGGGCGCCGGCGGCTCGGTGGGCGGGAGGTGCGCGGCGGCCTGTGCGGCGGTCTGGTCGAGAGCCTCTGCGGCGGCTTGATCCGGGGCCCGCACAGCGGCCTGGTCGGGGCCCTGGGTCAGCGGGCAGGTCGGGGCCGGCGGGCGGGGGGCGGTTTCTTCGGGCACCCTCCGACGCTACTCGCCCCGCGCCGGCCCCCGGCGCGAGGCCGGGGTGACCGTGCCGCCGAGGTGACCGTGCGGCGGGGCGGCTACTTGCGGCGGCGCCGGCCGGTGTACTCGCCGTCGCGGGCGGGCCTGGTGCCCTCGTTGCCGTGGTCCTTGAACTCGTACGGCATCATCCGGTGCCGCCCGTCGCTCTTCGGCACCTCGTCCGGGACCCGGTGCTGGGTCTCGTAGCCGATCTCCTCACCCTCCTGGTGGCCGGGGCCGTGGTCGGGTGGGCAGTGGCCGGAGCGGTGTTCGTCGGAGGTCTCCCACGCGCCGGAGCGGCGCTGGGGCTCCTGCGGGGGCGGCGGCTCGCGGTCGCGGCGGCGGAGACCGTAGACCACGGCCAGGATCAGCACGGCGACGACGGCGAGCCCGGCCACGAAGGGCGCGATGCCGACCAGGTGGTCACGTTTGATGGCGAGCTCGACGACCGCGTCGGAGGCCGAACCCGTCGGGAAACCGGTGGTGGAGGCCATGCTCTGGATGTTCATGGGCCACGAGTACCCCTCTTGTCCGTGCTCAGTCGGCCCACCTGGACAAAACGGCCCACGCCCCGCGCGAGCCTCCCCACTCCCCCACGGCCCCCGGCGCCCCACCCACCGGTCGGCGAGCGCGATGGATGGTCGGGGCAATTAAGTGCTGGACGCCCCCGTGGTCGTCGGGGGAGGGTCGGGCGGGCGCCGCGCCCCGACGCGCGGCGCACGAGCGGCCCGACAGGAGGCGCGCGGCGAGGATGGCGGAGGAGAACATGCGGGACGACGGCATACGCGAGACGGCGCCGGGCGCGGACGCGCCGGACGCGACCGGGTCGCGGGGAAGCGGACCGCGCGCGAACGGGTCGCGAGCGGCCGGGACGGGAGGCGCCGTGCGGGACGCGGCCGGGGGAGGCGACGGCGAGGCGGGCGGCGCCGAGCCGGAGGCGGACGCGCCGGGCATCGGGCGCGGCCTGTTGCTGCTGATGTCGGTGGCGGCCGGCCTGTCCGTGGCGGGCAACTACTTCGCCCAGCCCCTCCTCGACACCATCGGCGACGACCTGGGCCTCGGCTCCTCGCTGGCCGCCCTCGTGGTCACGGTGGCCCAGGTGGGCTACGGGCTCGGCCTGGTGTTGCTTGTCCCGCTCGGCGACCTGGTCGAACGGCGCCGGCTCGCGGTCGGCCTCACCGCGGCCACCGCCGCCTTCCTCACCGTCACCGCCAGCGCCCCGAGCGGCGCCCTGCTCCTCGTCGGCACCGCCCTGACCGGCTTCACCTCGGTCGCGGCCCAGGTCGTCGTCCCGTACGCGGCCACCCTCGCCGCGCCGCACGAGCGCGGGCGCACCGTGGGCACCGTCATGTCGGGACTGCTGCTCGGCATCCTGCTGGCCCGCACGGCGGCCGGCGTACTGGCCGACCTCGGCGGCTGGCGCACCGTCTACTGGGTCAACGCCACCCTGATGGCGATCCTCGCGGTGCTGCTCCACCGCTACCTGCCCCGGCTGCGGCCCACCTCCACGCTCCGCTACCCGGCGCTGCTGCGCTCGACGGCCGCGCTGCTCGGGCAGGAGCCGGTGCTGCGGCGGCGGGCGGCGATCGGGGCGCTGACGTTCGGCTCGTTCAGCGTCCTGTGGACCGCGATGACCTTCCTGCTCTCCGGGCCCGACTACCGCTGGTCCGACTCGGCGATCGGACTCCTCGGCCTGGTGGGGGCGGCCAGCTCCCTCGTCGCCTCGATCAGCGGCCGGCTGGCCGACCGTGGCCTGGCCCACCAGGTGAGCCGCGTCGGCGCGCTGCTGTTGCTGCTGTCCTGGGGCCCGCTGCTCGCCGCTGGTCCCGGCGGCCCGTGGGCGGTGGCCGCGCTGCTGCTCGGCGTGCTGACCCTGGACCTGGCCGTGCAGGGCGTCCACATCAGCAGCCAGAACCTGGTGTACGCGGTGCGCCCCGAGGCCCGTAACCGGCTCAACTCCGCCTACATGAGCAGCTACTTCGCCGGCGGCGCGGCGGGCTCGGCGATCACGTCGGGCATGTGGGCCACGGGCGGCTGGCCGGCGACCTGTGTGGCGGGCGCGGTCCTCGCGGCGGGCGCGCTGCTCCTCGCTGCCCCGCCCGCGCCCCGGCCCGCGACGCCGGCCGCGTAGCGGGCCGTGCCGCGCGGGCCCGGGCGGCGGCTACTCGGCCGACTCCCCGGCTCCCTTGGCGCCCGACGCCTCCGCGTCGGACTCCTCCGCCGCGCGGATCGCGTCCCGGTAGGTGCGCGCGGCGGCCCGCAGCGCCGTCTCGGGGTCGGTGCCCGCCGCCTCGGCGCGGGCCGCGAGCGCCAACAGCTCGTAACCGACCCCGGGGCCGTCGGGGAGCGCGGAGATGCCGGCCATCCGGGCCCGCGAGGCGAGCTTGGCGGCCAAGGCCAGCGCGGGCTGGCCGAGCGGCACGCCCTCCGTGACCGAGGTCCGCCGCTTCTCGACCGCCTTCGTCCGCAGCCACAGCTCCTTGACCTCCTCGGGCGTACGCGCGGTCGCGTCCCCGAAGACATGCGGGTGGCGGTGGATCAGCTTGTCCACGATGGTGGCCGCGACGTCGTCGACGCCGAACGGCTCCGCCGGGTCGTCCTGCGCGATACGGGCGTGGAAGACGACCTGGAGCAGCACGTCACCGAGCTCCTCGCGCAGTTCGGCGCGGTCCCCAGCCTCGATGGCCTCGACCAGCTCGTACGCCTCCTCGATGCCGTACTTGGCCAGGTCCTGGTGGGTGCGCTGGCCGCTCCACGGGCAGGCGAGCCGGATCTGGTCCATGATCTGCACCAGGTCGAGGAGGCGCGCCCCGGGCAGGTCGTACGAGCCGGGCAGCAGCTCCAGGTCGGGCACGGCGGCGCGGCCGGAGCCGGCGAGGGCGGCCAGCTCGTTGGTGAGGGCGGACTCGCCGGCGGCCGAGGTCACCACCACGACGGTGCGCCCGCCGGCAGCCGCCTCCGCCTCGCCATCGGCACCACCAGCGGCAGCGGCGTCGGCGACGCAGTACGCGACCAGGGCGCGGGCGTCGGCCTCGGTGATCTCGACGGCGATCCCCGCGTCCCGCAGGTACGGGAGTTGGGGGTGGTCCGCGTCGGCGCACAGCACCCGGTCCGCCGCGCGCAGCGTCTGCCACGCGGGCCAGGACAACAGGCCCGGCGCGACCCGGTGGGTGGTGGTGAGCAGGACGAGTCGGCCGGTGCCGGGGGCGGCCTGGGGGGCCGACGTTCGAGGAGCGTTCACCCCTCGAACGTAACCCACCCGCCGGGGCCGACTACGCCGGGCGCCGCTCCGGCTCGTTGACCTTGATCCACGGTTCCTTGGTCGGCACGGCCCTGCCCTGCAGGCTGTCCCAACTGCCGTAGCGCGGGTTCACGTCGATGCCCAGGCGCTTGGAGGTGGACTGGAACGCGGTCACGGCCGGGCCCTCGCCGAGTTCGTGGATCAGCTTCATGCGCAGCAGCTCGACCCGCATCGTGGCGTTGATCTGCTGCGGGGCGATGCCCTGCTCAAGGAAGACGGTGCGCAGCGCCTTGGCGCCGCCCGGCCGGTTCTCGGCCCGCTTGACCTCCTGCTGCACCTCGCGCGGCGTGACGCTGACCCCGTTGTCCTTCGCGGCGCGCTCCACCACCCGGGTGTGGATCATGCGGATCAGGGTGTCCCGGCTGAGCTGTCCGGACCGCGCGATCAGCTCGGTGGCCTGCGGGGAGTCACGCTGGGCGTCCCGTACGTCCCTGACCTGCGACTGGAGCTGCGAGACGGTGATCCGGTCACCGTCCACGACGGCCGCCGCCCCGGGGTGCGCGTCGCTTCCGCAGCCGGTGAGCAGCGGCACCGTGCCGAGCAGTGCCACGGCGGAGACGGCGAGCGCGGACCTGCGGCCCCGCGCGGTCCTGGGGCTTCGAAGCGAACGCAGCATGGAGCCTCCCGGCAAGGTTCAAGACCTGAGGAGGGGCGGGCGGAACCCCTCCAGGGGTGTGCGCATCGACCTGGCGTTGATCGATGGTAAGGAGTCGCAGCGGCGGTAGCCACTGGTTCGACCAACGATTCGTGTTCGGTTGGGATGCGCGAGCGGGACGTACGGGCGAATTAGCGGACGGATCACCACCCGCGCGCCCACCCCCCGCCCCGCCCCGGCCCGTCCGTCGGCTCAGCGGCCCGGCGCGGCGGCCAGTTCCCCGTCCGCCCCGGCCCGGCCGGCCCGTCGGCTCAGCGGCCCGGCGCGTCGGTGGGGGCGGTGCCGACCGGCAGGGCCGTCCTCGGGCAGCCGCGCAGCACCCGGGCCATCGCGTCCTTCTCGGCGCGCGTGACCCACACCCCGTACTTCTTCTTCACCGCGACCTGCCGCGCCACGTACGGGCAGCGGTAGCCGGTGTTGGCGGGCAGCCAGGTCGCGGCGTCGCCGTCGCTCTTGCGGCGGTTGGCCGACGCCTCGACCGCGATCAGGTTGAGCGGGTCGTTGGCGAAGGCGACCCGCTTGCCGCGCGGCCACCGGCCGGCGCCCTTCTGCCAGGCGTCCGACAGCGCGACGACGTGGTCGATGTCCACCTTGCTGCGGCCCCGCCGGTAGGCGACGTCGCGACCGGTGTACGGGTCGCTCACCAGGGTGCCGGCGACGACGACGCACTCGCCGTCGCGGAACCGCACGTCCTTCAGGTCGCGCCGGAGTATGTCGTCGCGGGTGCCGCACCCGTTGCGGTCGGTGTCGGTCCACGCCCGGCCGAACTCGCCGCGCTCGTACCCGGTCCTGGGCGCGCGGCCCTTGACCGCCAACTCGTCCAGGGCCCGCAGCGCGCTGGCCGTGCCGGCGCTCGGCGCGGGACCGCCGCTCGGCGACCCGCCCTTGTCCGACCCGTCCTGGTCGGGCGAGCAGCCGGTGAGCGCGAGCAGCGCGGCGAGGGCCGCGGCGGGCAGGGCGGTGCGGCGGGCGCGTATCACGGGGTGCTGTCCGTTCGTCAGGCGCGGGGCGGGGATGTGCCGTGGGGCGGCATCACGGTACGGGCTGTCGCGGCGCGAGGGGGCGGGGTCGACGCGATCGGCGCGGACCGCGGCCCGGGCCGGCGAGACCCCTGCTGGGAGCGGGTCCGATTCGCGTATCTTTGCGGCGGGGGTGGGCTCCTTCGTCCCCGCGCGCAGGCACCGCGCACCGTCGCCGCGCACCGTCACCGCCGCTCGCAGCCAAAGGACCGCACCATGGATTCGGCCCCCTCCGTCGCCGCCTCAGCCGAGTCGGCGGTGCCCGACGGCTCCCCCGACGGCACCGCCGACGCACAGCCCGCCGAGCACCGACTGCGGCGCTCCGCGCGGCGGCTGCGGGAGGCCAGGTTCGACCCGTACTGGCTGGCCGCCGCGCTGTTCGTGGCGTACGCGACGCTGTCGGTCACCCGCTACCGCCGGTTCGCGTCGATGTCCTGGGACCTGGGGATATTCGAGCAGGCGGTGCGCTCGTACGCGCACTTCCAGGCGCCCATCGTCGACCTCAAGGGGCCGGGCACCAACGTGCTCGGGGACCACTTCAGCCCGGTCACCGCGCTGCTCGCGCCGTTCTACCGGGTCTTCCCCAGCCCGGTGACGCTGCTGGTGGCGCAGGCCGTCCTGTTCGCGGTCTCGGCCGTGCCGGTCACCCGGGTCGCGGCGCGCCTGCTCGGCCGCCGCCGGGGGCTGGCCGTCGGCATCGCGTACGGCGTGTCGTGGGGCGTGCAGCGGGCCGTGGACTTCGACTTCCACGAGATCTGCTTCGCCGTCCCGCTGATCGCCTTCGCCCTTGAGGCGCTGCTGCGGGAGCGCTGGCTGGCGGCGGCGTGCTGGGCGGCGCCGCTGGTGCTGGTCAAGGAGGACCTCGGGGCCACGGTCGCGGCGATCGGCGTGGTGCTGTTCCTGCGTGGGCGCCGCGCGCACGAGAAGGTGGCGCCGCTGGCCCTCGGCCTGGTCGGATTCGGCGTGCTGGCCTCGGCGTTCGCGCTCAGCGTGGTGATCCCGGAGTTCAACACCAGCGGCTCGTACGACTACTGGAACAAGATCGACGCCGAGGGCGGCGGCCCGGCCCCCACCATTCCGCTGGAGACGGCGCTGCGCACGCTGGCCTGGGTCCTGGTGCCCACCACGGGGCTGCTCGCGCTGCGCTCCCCGCTGCTGCTCGTGGCGCTGCCGACGCTGGGGTGGCGCTTCGTGTCGCACGAGGAGCACTACTGGGGCACCGACTGGCACTACAGCGCGGTGCTGATGCCGGTAGTCTTCCTCGCCCTCGTGGACGCGGTCCACCGCTCGCGGCGCAGCCAGCGCGGATGGCTGCGCGGCTACGCCGACCAGTTGCCGGCCGCGGTCGCCGCCGCGAGCCTGGCGCTGTGCACGGCGCTCCCCATGGCCGGGCTCACCGAGGCGGACACCTACCGCAAGCCGGCCTGGGTCAACGAGGCGGAGGGCCTGCTCGACCGCGTCCCCGACGACGCCACGGTGGAGGCCAACATAGGGCCGATCAGCCGTCTCACGCAGCGCTGCCGGGTGCTGTGGATCGGCGACACCCGCGGCGTGCTGCCGGACTACATCGCCCTGCACGAGCCGAACGGCCGCACCCCGGACCAACTCGTCGACTACGCCCGCCAACTCCACCCCACCGCGCACTACGCCCACGTCGACAGCGCGGGCGGCGTCCACCTGCTGGCCCGGGTCGGTGGCGGGGACCGGGTCACGGCGTAGCGGCCGGACGGCGGCGGGGGCGGCGGCCGGGGCCTACGGGGCGGCGGCGTTGGGCGCGTACGAGGCACGGCGTACGGGGCACGTGCGCGGGCGCGTGGCCCGGGCGCTGTGCGCAGGGCCACACCGCCCGGCGTTTGCCTCGCGCCCTGGCACCGGCGATAGTCACGGGTGGTCAACCGATCACGCAGGACGGGCAGATCGGGCCGGGACGGCCCGGCGGACGAGAACCGAACGAGGGGTCCCATGCAGCCGATCACCGTGCCGATCACCGTACGTGGCTATGAGACGGACTCGCAGGGACACCTCAACATGAGCGTGTACATCCAGTACGCGGAGCACGCCCGGTGGGGCCTGTTCCAGGCCGCGGGGCTGAGCCAGGCGAAGCTGCTGAAGGCGGGTATCGGGCCGGTCAACCTGGAGACCAACATCAAGTACCTGCGCGAACTGCGCGCCGGCGACGAGGTCGAGGTGAGCTGCGCGGTCGTGTGGGGCGAGCGGAAGACGTTCGGCATCGAGCAGACCATCACCAAGCGGGACGGCACGGTCGCCGCCGAGCTGCGCAGCGTGGTCGGGATGCTCGACCTCACCGAGCGCCGCATGGTGGCCGACCCGCGCGGCTGCCTGCGCGACCTCGGCGCCGACCCGAAGGTCCTCGACCTCTGAGCCAGCCGCTGGCCCGGCGATGCCTGCGGCCAGCGCTTTCCCGGGACCCGTGCTTTCCCGGGACCCGTGCTTTTCCGGGGTCGGTGGTTTCCCTTGATCGGGAGCGCGGCCGACGAGGCGGCTAGCGCAGCCGCGCCTCGTCGGCCGCCGCGAGGCCCGAGGCCCAGCCGTGCGCGTCGCGCCCCCTGAGCCGGTGCGAGACGGTCCGTGGGAACATCCGCTCGGCCGCGTCGCCCACGCTCACCTCGCGCGCCGCGAGCACCGGCAGCGGGTCCGCCGTCCGCTCCCGCGCCGCATCGTGCGCCGCCTCCCGCTCGGCCTGCCGGGCGGCGCCCGCCAACCGTTCGCGGATGCGGCCCGCGTAGGCGATCAGGAACGACTCGCGGAAGTCACGGGTGCGCCGGGCCCGGCCGCCGGCGTGGTGGCGGTCGCCGGCTCGCCGCATCGCGGTCGTCGCCTGCACCAGCAGCGAGGTGTGCAGCAACTCCACGAGTTTCAGGTCCGCGGGGTAGCCGACGACCGTGGAGAAGGCGAACTCGGCGGACCACACGGCCTGGCAGCGGTTCGCCTCGGCCACCGCGTCGAGCAACAGCGCCTTGGCCGACTCGTACGGGCCCTCCACGCCGATCCGGCACGCCTGCGGCCCGTCGTCGTCCAGGGCACCGGGGCCGCCGGGCCGCGCCGGGTCCCGGGCCGCGAGCAGGGCCTCGTCGATGCTGTGCCGGGCCATCAGTTGCTGGGCCTTGACCGTGAGCGCCTCGGCCTCCTCGGGGAACTCCGTCGACTCCGCCTTGGCCAGCAGCGCCCGCACCCGCTCCAGGAAGCGCGGATCGGCGCCCCGTTTAGCATCGCGCGCGGGAGCGCCGCCGGTGGGGCGCGGACCGCCGCGCGCGCCGGCGTACGGGCCGGGCGGCGGGCCGATGGGGGTCAGCGGCGGCAACTGGCCGACGAACCGCAGCACGTCGAGGGCGCGGCGCGCCACCTCGAAGCGGCTGGCCCGCTCCCGGCCCGCCAGGGCGTCCAGGTAGCCGGCGGCGCCGCCGTCCCACCACACCTGGGCCTCCAGCGCCCGCAGTTGAGCCGACCAGCGCTCGGGGAGTTCGGCCGGCGGGTGGCGGCGGGCGTCGTCGGCGATCAGGTCGAGGGCCAACCCGGCCCGGCCGGCGGGGCGTTCGCGGCGCAGCAGCCGCACCACGTCGGCGGGGTACCAACCGCTCCCCCAGCACCGGGCGAGGCTGGCGCGCGCGGCGCGCAGCAGCGCGCGGCTGACCGCCGGGGCGCCACCGGGCGCGGCGGCGAGGGCGGACGCCCCGGCGTCCAGCGCCAGGTCCACCGCGTCCGCGTCGGCGCCGGCCGGCACGCTCAGCACCTCCCGCAGCACCCGCTCCACCAGCGCGCCCGTCTCCTCGCGCTCACCCACCACAGCCTCCTGCCGTCACCACGTCCGTCCGCCCCGCCGCCTGCCCGCCCCGCCCGTAGGCCCGCGCGCTCCGCCGCTCCCCCCACTCCACCACGCCGCCGCCCCACCGGTTCCCGGCCGCCCGGGGCGCCGCGTACGCCCGGGGCGCCGCGTACGCCCCCTCGCGCCCCTGGGGCCGCCCACGCGCCGCTCGCACCACCCCACCGCGCTCGGCGGGTGCCGGCCCGTCTCCCGTGCGCCGCCGCCGGGGGCGATACGACGTCCGCCGGGCGGCGATCGGCGGGGTGCCGATCGCCGCCCGGCGGCGGGGAGGGGGTCGGGCCGTCGGCCCGGGGTGGGTCAGCGCGCGGGGGCGCCGACCCGGGTGGAGTTCAGCGGGTGGGGTTCAGCGGGGGACTCAGACGGCGCTGCCCGCGACCCACTCGTCCCAGTCCATGTTCCAGCCGTTGAGCCCGTTGTCCGGCTTGATGGTCTTGTCCGGGGAGTTCTTCATCACGACGACGTCGCCGAGGATGGTCTGCTCGTAGAACCAGGCGCCGTCCTGCGAGGGGTCGCCCGCGCCCTTGGCGTCGTTCAGGCCGATGCAGCCGTGGCTGGTGTTGGCGGCGCCGAAGATCGAGTCGGAGCCCCAGTAGTTGCCGTGGATGAAGGTGCCCGACGTGGACAGCCGCATGGCGTGCGGCACGTCCTTGATGTCGTACTCGCCCTTGCCGTCCTTGCCGGTGAAGCCGACGGTCGAGCCGTCCATCCGGGTCTCCTTGAACTTCTCGGAGATCACCATCTGGCCGTTGTAGGTCGGGTTCTCCGCGCTGCCCGCGGAGATCGGGATGTCCTTGATCTTCTTGCCGTCGCGGACCACGGTCATCCGCTTGGTCTTCGCGTCCACCGTGCTGACCTGCGAGCGGCCGATCTTGAAGCTGACGGTCTTGTCCTGGACGCCCTTGACGCCGTTGGACGCCTCGACGCCGTCGAGCTTCATCTTCATCGTCACCTCGGACCCGGCCTTCCAGTACTCCTTGGGCCGGAAGTCGAGGCGGTTGGCGCTGAACCAGTGGCCGACGATCTCCTGGCCACCGGTGCTCGTGACGTTGATCGCGGACTGCACGTCCTTCTTGTTCGTCACGGGCTTGTCGAAGTTGATCGACACGGGCATGCCGACGCCGACCGTCGAGCCGTCCTCGGGCGTGAAGTTGCCGATGAAGCTGTTCTTCGGGGAGACGGTCGTGAAGGACGTGTTCTCCGTGGCCTTGCGGCCCTCGGAGTCCTGCGCGGTCGCCTTGATCTTGTACACGGTCGAGCGCTCAAGCTGCCCGCTCGGCTTCCAGGAGGTGCCGTCCGGGGATATCACGCCGGGAACCTCGGTCCCCGCGGCGCTGGTCATGGTGACCTCGGACAGCTTGCCGCCACTCACGGTGACCTTGGCGTCACTGTTGATGCCGGCGTTGTTGGCGCCGTCCTTCGGCGTGATCTTGATGTGCGCGTCGGACGCGTCCTCCGCCGCGGCCTTGTCCACCTGGGCCTGCGACTTGCCCGGCTTCTCCTTGTCGCCACCGCCGCCGTCGCCACCGTCGTCCCCGCCACAGGCGGAGAGGGTCAGTACGCCGCCGAGCAGCGCAGCCACGGCCACGAGGCCCTTGCGGCGCTTGCCGTCCGTCATCACACGCTTCTCCATTACTGCTGAACCCCGTCAATCCCCGAGCCGGACGGTCGGGCAGACACGCGTACCGGCCACTGCATATGAACGCGTGCACCTTTTGGCCCGTTCCACTACCAGTGAAACTGTGGGCAAGGCCACTCACCAAAAGACCCCGGTCAGACCATATGCCTGACCGGGGCTCCGGTGGTACGGGTCAGCGTCCGCCGCCCCCTTCCCGCATCGGTTTCGTTATCCTCCCCACCCCGCCCGCCCGGCATCCTCCCGCCCCGCGCCGCCGTCGCCCAGCCGCGCGGCGCGCGGGCCCGGCTTCGCGCCGCCCGGCGCGGGTGCGGGGCGGACCGGCGCGCGGGGGGCGCCTCACGGCTGCCGGTAGCCGCCGGCGGCCCAGCCGCCGGCCGGGTCGTAGGTGGCGTCGGGGTCGTCCGCCGCGGCGTCGATCCGCCCGCCGAGCCCCACGTCGTGGCCGGCGCCTTCCTCATCCCGCGCCCGTTCCGCCACCTCGTCGGCGTCGGCGTCGTCGTCGTCGTCGTACAGGTCCTCGTCGTCGTCCAGGCCCCACACCTGGGCGTCCGGGTCGTAGTCGATGGGCTCGCTGCTCCACGACGCCTGGGCCAGCTCGATCCCGGGCACCTCCTTGACCAGGGCGTACGGGTCGATGAGGTAGGCGAGCGCCTCGGCCTGGTCGTCGCGGATGGCCACCCGCGCGTGCGCGCGCTCCTCCTCGGGCATGAACGCGTCGCCGTCGATCTGTTCCCGCGCGGCGACGGCGAGTTGTTCGGCGTCGTTGATGTCGAGTACGAGCTCCACGCGAAGCCGTACGAACGTGGATGTTTCCGGTGTGCTCATGTTCCGGAGCGTAGGCGGCCCGCGCCCAGCCTTCCGCGCGACCCGCAGCGGTCACTACCATCGGCCGATACAGGGCCAATTGGCCGCCAGCACAAGGGGGATCTCTTACGTGACCACCGCACGCCGACCACTGCTGACCGCCGCTGCCGCTGGCGCGTTGCTGTGTGCTCTGTGGTTCGTGCCCTCCGCCAAGGCGACGGAGGACGGCCCCGAGAGCCGTCAGCCGTCGTCGCGACCGACCCCCGCCGCGAGCCCGAACACCCCCGCCAGCCAGGCGCGGCTGGCCGAGTCCGGCAGCATCGACACCACCCCGTACGTGGTGGGCGGCGTCGGTTTCCTCGGTCTCGGCGCGGCGATGGTCACCGTCTCGCTGCGCCGCTCGCGCGCCCTCTGAGCGTTTCCGACACGTACCCCGCGTGGCGCGGCACCCGGCCGGGCCCGGCTGTCCGCCGGACCCGGCCGTGTCGGGACGCGCCTCGCGGGGGTCAGGCCAGCGGGCCCGTCACCGGCTCCACGGCCTCGATGAGCGCGCCCGAGCGCACGAACGCCTCGGCCGCGGCCAGGTCGGGGGCGAGGAAACGGTCCGCCCCGGGGCCCTCGACACCCGCCGCGCGCACGGCGGCCAGCACGGCCTGGGTGGCCGGCGCCGGGATCATGCCCGTACGCAGCTCGATGGCGCGGGTCGCGGTGACCAGCTCGACCGCGATGATCCGGGTCAGGTTGTCCACCGCGGTACGCAGCTTGCGCGCGGCCGACCAGCCCATGGAGACGTGGTCCTCCTGCATCGCGGAGGACGGGATGGAGTCGACCGAGGCCGGCACCGCCAGCCGCTTCAGCTCGCTGACCAGGGCGGCCTGCGTGTACTGAGCGATCATCAGCCCGGAGTCCACGCCCGCGTCGTCGGCGAGGAACGGCGGCAGGCCGTGCGAGCGGTTCTTGTCCAGGAGCCGGTCGGTGCGCCGCTCGGCGATGGAGCCGAGGTCGGCGACGGCGATGGCGAGGAAGTCCAGGACGTAGCCGACCGGCGCGCCGTGGAAGTTGCCGTTGGACTCGACCCGGCCGGTGCCGTCGGCCCCGCGCAGCACCACGGGGTTGTCCACCGCGGCGGCCAGTTCGCGCTCGGCCACCAGGCGCGCGTGCGCGAGGGTGTCCCGGCCGGCGCCGGCGACCTGCGGCGCGCAGCGGATGGAGTACGCGTCCTGCACCCGGGGCGCGTCGTCCTGGTGATGGCCCGTCAGTCCGGAGCCGGCCAGCACGCGCAGCATGTTGTCGGCGCTGACCGCCTGCCCCGGGTGCGGGCGGATGGCGTGCAACTCGGGGGCGAGCACCCGGTCCGTGCCGAGCAGCGCCTCAAGCGAGAGGGCGGCCGTGATGTCGGCCGAGGTGAACAGGCGGGCCAGGTCGGCGCAGGCCATGACGAGCATGCCCAGCATGCCGTCGGTGCCGTTCAGCAGCGCGAGCCCCTCCTTCTCGCGCAGCTCGACCGGCGCGATGCCGTGCTCGGCCAGCAGCTCGGCGGCGGGCCGCAGCACGCCGTCGGGGCCCTCCGCCTCGCCCTCACCGAGGAGGGTGAGCGCGCAGTGCGAGAGCGGCGCGAGGTCGCCGGAGCAGCCGAGCGAGCCGTACTCGTGCACCACCGGGGTGATCCCGGCGTTCAGGATCGCGGCCATCGTCTCGACCACCACGGGGCGGACCCCGGTGTGCCCGGAGGCCAGCGTCTTCAGGCGCAGGAACATCAGCGCGCGCACCACCTCGCGCTCGACGTGCCGCCCCATGCCGGCCGCGTGCGAGCGCACGATGTTGCGCTGCAACTGGGCGCGCAGCTCGGGGCTGATGTGCCGGACGGCGAGCGCCCCGAAGCCCGTCGAGACCCCGTACACGGGGTCGGGCTTGGCCGCGAGGTCGTCGATGACCTGGCGCGAGGCCGCGACACTGGCCAGGGACTGCGGCGACAGCTCGACGCGCGCCAGCCCGCGCGCCACAGCGATCACGTCCTCGGCGGTCGTACCGGACGTCCCCACCACCACAGAGTGCATATCCATATTCAGGCACCCTAGAGACTGAATCGCGGCCTGTCACCATCCGTTCGGCGCGACCTCCGCTTCCGCCGCCTCGTCCGTCCCACGCCCCGCGAGCCCCGGTATCCTGCGGACGAACTCCCGCTGCCGCTGCCTGCGCTCGCGCCGCAGACCATCTCTGGCCACCTGGTCCAGGGCCTTCTTCCGCTTCTTGCGCGCCGCCTTGCGCAGCCGGGTGAACTCGGCCAGCTCCCCGGCGTCCCCCTGGCGCAGCGCGTCCAGCAGGCACTGCTCGTACGCGGCGGTCTCGGCGGAGGAGGCCGCGAGCGCGACCGCCAGCCTGACCCGCTCCGGGACCGGCGCGCCCAGCGCCACGTCCCGTACGAGCAGCTCCGCGAGCCGCTCGTCCCGGTGCACCAGGTAGGACAGCAGGCTCAGGAACCGGGCGCGGTCGCCGCTGCCCGCCTGGGCCAGCATCGTGCGCGCGTCCTCGCCATACCCCGCCGCCTCCAGGGCACGGGCCAGCTCCGCGACATCGCCGGCCGTGGCCCCGTGGGCGTAGTCCCGCAACGCGTCGGGGCCCAGCAGCTCACTGCCGCCGTGACGCATGCTGCGCACCAGGTGCACCGCGTGCCCGGCGAAGTGGCTGCGCAGGCCCTTCCAGAAGGCCCGGCTCGCGTGGCCGCGCGCCCCGCACTCGCCCAGCCGCGCGATCAGTACCGCGAGTTCCTCCGGCGTCTGCACCACGCAGGCTTCGGAGAGGATCGTCCAGGCGCCGCCGTCCAGAACGTCGTCGACCACCGCGACCAGCGAGGCCGCCTCGTCCGCGCCGTGCACGCGCAACGCCTGGGTGAGCACGTCGACCGCGTGTTGCCAGTGCCCGGCGGCGTACAGCGCGCCCACCAGCCTCCCGACCTCCGGCACGCTCCAGTCGCCCACCGCGTGGGAGAGCAACCAGGTGGCCCGCTCCTGGAGACTCACCGTGTGCAGCGCCGTGACCAGCGCGACCAGATGCCCGTGCTCGTGCCGCCGGTGGTTGACGCTGTGCCACAGCAGCCGGTCCGCGCCGGAGCGCGCGAACCGGGAGACCATCACGGCCAGGTCCACGACGTCCCGGGCGGGCCGCGTCTCGGCCGCCACCCGCTCCAGGCAGGCCGCCGCCTCGCGGGACGGGCCCACCGCCAGCAGCTCGCACAGCTCGGCCACCTCCTGGACGGAACGCTCCCGCGCGCACACCTCCAGGGCGGCCTCGACCGTCTGCCGGGCGCCCACCCCGTCGAGCAGGACGACCAGGTCCACCACGTCCGTGACGGGTTTGACGGTGGTGGCGGCCCCCAGGTACACCCGCGCGCTGGCCGCCTGCCCGAACCGGACCAGATGCAGTGCCACGTGCGCGATGTCGGACATCGAGTGGATCTCCAGCGAGGTCTTCATGACGGTCGCCGTGGCGGCCTCCAGACCCTCCCCGCCGAAGTGCCGGATGAAGACGGCGACGTCGGCGGCGGGCCGCACCAGCACCAGCGCGGGCAGCGCCGCCTCCGCCTGCCGGTGGTGCCCCGCCCCGTACAGCGCCTCGATCAGGGTGGCGGCCTCCTCCACCGGCCGCGACTGGCCCGCCGACTTCACCAGCTCGGTGGCCATCGCGGTACGCCCCGGCACGCTCAGGTGGGTCACCAGGTCGACCAGTTGGGGGACCGAGGCCGTACGGTCCGTCGTCTCCAGGATCTCCAGCAGGCCCGGGCGCTCGCCGGCCTCCCCGGCCCGCTTCTCGGCCTCGGCGAGCTGCCCCTCCAACTGGGTGCACTGCTCCTCGGCCTCGCTGACCTCCCGCTTGGCGTCGGCCAGCGCGCCCTGGAGGTCGTCCACCTCGCGCAGCAGCCGATCGCGCTCCTCCCGCAGCTCCTGGTAGGTGCCGCGCCAGGCGATCAGGGCCTGGCCGTACGCGTGGCGGTCCTCCGCGCGCTCCTCCTCCAGCCGGTTGATCTTGCGCTGGAGCGTCGCGAGCCGTCGCTCCCGGTCCCGTAGGACCTCGGTCAGCGCCCTGGCCAGCGCCTTGCCCTGGCTCGCCTCCTCGTCGGCGTCGGCGAGCCGGTCCTGGAGCCGCTGGACCTCGGAGGCGGCCGAGCCGGCCCGCCGCGACCTGCCGTGCAACTCCCGCAGCAACTGCTCGACCTCGGCCGTGACCGGCTTGCCCTCGTCAGCGAGGTCGGCCATCAGGTTCGCGATGAACGACCAGGGCGGGGTCCGGCCACCGTTCAGGTAGCGGGAGACCGTGCCCTTGTCGAGGTGCCGGTGGATCGCATAACGCCGGATGCTGAAGTCCAGGCACGCGAACAACTCGCGCAGCGTCTGGGCCAGCGCCCGCTTGTCCTCGGCCAGTCCGGTGTCCAACGGGGCCAGTGCCCCTGCCGTGCTCTCGCCTGCCACGCCCGCCTCTTGACTTCTCGGTCGCGGGCCCGCCGGAGCGTCCCGCCGCTCGCGTCGGCGGGGAGGACCGCCAACTCCCCCACTATCGCGGCTCGGTGTACGGCTGACGACCGGTTCGACCGTTGCCAGTCACATCGGCGACGCCCGTCGCCACCCCCGGCAACAGGCCCCGGGGCGCCGGGCGTTGCCCCGGCTGGCGACGGGTGCGCGGCGTCGCCGATCCCCCGCGCACCCCCCGTCGCCCCTTGCCGCAACTCCCCGCCGCCGGGCGACAGTGAGGCGCACCGGCCAGGACCGCCCCGAGGAGGAGCCATCACCAGCACCCACCCACCCCACCGCCACGACGGCGAAGAGGCGCCGCCACCCGACCGGCCCTCACGCTGGCGGCGGCTGACCCGCCGCCTCGCGCTCCAGGCCCTGGCCGGCGCGGCGAGCGCGGGCGGCTCGGCGCTCGTCACCCTGCTGATCGTCTGGGCCCAACGCCGCTGACCCCGGGGCGACCACCCACCTGGCCCGGCCGCCCCCGCGTCCGGGCCACCCAGTGGACGTACCGACCAGCCGACGCACGGGGACTCGGCCGGCGGCGTACGAACGACGTCGGCGGGCACCCCGCGCGCCGCAACCCCGATCCCCCCGCCAGCCGGGCCAACCGACGCGCGCGGGAGCTGACCCACGGCGTACGAACGACATCGGCGGGCACCCCGCGCCCCGCACCAGCCGGGCCGAGTCGCATCCGGCCCCGCCGCGCGCCGGCGCCCCGCCGCGCGCCCGCGCCCCCGCTCAGCGCCGCCCGCGGCCCCCCGCCAGGCCACCGCCGGGCACGCCACCGCCGCCGGACAGGCCACCGCCGGGGCCGCCGCCCGGGCCGTTGCCGCCGCCCGGGGAGCCGGGGGCGCCGGACGTGCCGCCCGGGGCGCCGCCGGGCTGCGGGGCGGCCTTGCCACGGGAGGCGCCGTTACCGCGGCCCCGGCCACGGATGCGGCGGCGGTCCGCGGTGGGGGCCGGGGCGTCGGCGAGCCGGACCACCGGGTCCTTGGTACCGCCGTCGCGGCCAGCGACCACCGGGCGGTCCGCGTGAGCCGCCTTCGCGCGGTACTGGGCCGCGTCCGCCAGCCGGAACAGCCGGCGCGCCGAGCGCACCGGGCCGATCGGGTCGCCGGTGGACGCCACGCCGCAGGCCACGCCCTCGCCCAGTTCGAGGGCGCCGGCCCGGCGACACAGTTCGCCGGCGACCGCCACCACCGCGTCCGCCGGCGGGCCGACGGCGAGCAGGCAGAACTCGTCGCCGCCGAGCCGGGCCGCCAGCGTCCCCGGCAGCATCGCGCCGCACACCGAGAGCACCGAGCCGAATCGTTCCAGCAGCCGGTCGCCCGTCTCGTGGCCGAGCGAGTCGTTGACCCGCTTGAGCCCGTTGAGGTCGCACACCACCAGGCTCACCACCGCGCCCTGCCGGGTGTGCGCCTCCAGCGCCTCGTCAAGCCGCATGTCCACCGCGCGCCGGTTGGCCAGCCCGGTCAGCGGGTCCGTGAAGGCCAGCCGGTGCGCCTCCTCAAGCCGCTCGCTCTGGGCGATCCCGGCGGCCGTGACCGAGGCCAGCACGGTGGCGAAGTCGGCGTCGGCCCGGTCGAACGCCGGCCGCCCCGGGGGCCGCGCCACGTACAGCTCGCCCCACGCCCGCCCGCGCAACACGATCGGCGCGACCACGCAACAGCCCCGGCCGCGCCGCCGCAGCGCCGTGACCCGCCCGGACCGCGCCCCGCCACGCCGACCACCGCCCGAGCCGGCCGCACCGGCCGCCGGCTCGCCCGGGGCCACCTCGTCCGACGCCGTCTCCACCCAGGCGCGCGGCTCGCCGCCGTTGATCCACCGCTCGTGCAGGAACTCCGTGATCTCCGGGAAGTCGTGCACCGGGTACGCCTCGTCCACGGGGAACTGCTCCTCGCCCGGCGCCAGCTCCCCGACGTTGACCAGCACCCGCAGCCGACCCAGCTCGCGCTCCCACACGCAGATCGCGGCGAACGACCCCTCCAGCGCGGCCAGGGCGCTCAGCGCGGCGGCGCGCATCGACTCCCGTGCCGTATGCGCGGCTGCCATCGCCTGCGCGAGCCCCACCACGGCAGTCAGCCTCGCATCGCCCCGATCCGTCACGCACGCCTCGCATTCCGTCACTGTCCGCACATGCCCGCACCTCAGCGTAAGAATGTTCGGCAATTTTCGCTTGCGGCAGGTTGAGCTGCGCGGCAGGGGCCCACGTGTGCGGCACCCTCCCGCCCCCGGAGTCTCGGTCACCGCGCAAGGACGGTCAACGCTGCTCGCCCGTAACCTCCCGCATCCATACCAACCGGACCCCCGTCGTGCCGCCCGCGCCCGCCCGCTCACTCACCCGGCCACCGCGGCGTCCGCTTCTCGTTGAACGCCGCGACGCCCTCGGCCCGGTCGCCGGAGAAGGCCACCGACCGCCACGCCGCGTCCTCGACCTCAAGCCCGGCCCGCAGGTCGAGGCCCTGGCCCAGGCGCAGCGCGCGCTTGGCCGCCCGCAGCCCCACCGGCGAGTGGGCGGCGATCCGGCCGGCCAGTTCAAGCGCCGCCGTCCGGGCCTCGCCCGCGTCGACGAGCTGGTCGACGAGGCCGAGCTCGCGCGCCTCGTCGGCGGCGACCCGGCGCGCCGAGAACACCAGCTCGGCGGCGCGCGCCGCACCCACCCGGCGCGGCAACAACTGGGTACCCCCGCCGCCGGGAATCACCCCTACCGACACCTCGGGCAGCGCCACCACGGCCGTCCGGTCGGCCACGATCAGGTCGCACGACAGGGCCAGCTCGAACCCGCCGCCCAGCGCGTAACCGTGCACCGCGGCGATGGCCGGGACCGGCAGCTCCAGGACGCCGGTGTACGCGCCGCGCGCCACCGGCCGCTGCCGGCCCAGGTCGGCGTCGCTGAACGAGTTGCGCTCCTTGAGGTCGGCGCCCACGCAGAACGCCCGCTCGTGCGTCGAGGTCAGCACCACGGCCCGGACGTCCCGGTCCGCGCCGAGCGCGGCGCACGCCGCCGCGATGGAGCGGGCCATCTCCGTCGAGACCGCGTTCATGGCCTGCGGCCGGTCGAGCACCAGCTCGGCCACGAAGCCGTCCCGTCGCACGGCCACCCACTCACCGAACCGCTGCTCCGCCATCACGCCACCCTCCCAGTTAACGATCGTGAACCTGCCACCGGATCATCGCAGCCCCACCCGCACCCCCGCTACCTCCCGCCCCCACCGACCGACCACCGGAAGAGCGCGGGGAGAGCGTGAGGAGTGATCGGGGAGAGCGCGCAGCGGAACGCGGGCGCCGTGCGGGTCGCGTACGGGCCGCTCCGCGACGTCGGCGCACGGCAGGGTCCCGCGTACGGCATCGGCGTACGGCACAGCCCCGCGCGGACGCCCCCGGGGAACGGCGCGGCGCCGGTGCCTGGGTGGCAGCGGCGCCGGGCGCGGGGGCGAGGTCGGGGACGTGGCGGTGCGGGGGCGGGGCGGGTCAGGGGCGGCGGGTGAGGAGCCAGGGTTCGACGACGCCGAGTCCACGGACGGCGCGCTGCCACATGGGCTGGAGCGCGAACCGGTACTTCACGGACTCGCCCTCCTTCTCGGCCGCCGCGGCCTCCGCCTCGGAGCGCGGCGCGTCGCCGGTGCGCGACAGCTCGTCCGCGAGCGCGCCGTCCACGAGCACGGCGTCCTTCGGTGCTATCGATGTCAGGCGGCTCGCGAGGTTGACCGTCGTACCGAACACGTCGCCCATCCGCGTCGTCACCGACCCGAAGGCGAGCCCCACCCGCAGCGCCGGCATCGTCTCGTCGTGCGACATGGTCTCGATGAGCCGCAGCCCGATCTCCGCCGCGACGCCCGCGTCGTCGGCCGCGTACAGCACCTCGTCGCCCAGCGTCTTGATGAGCCGCCCGCCGTGCGCCGCCACCAGGTCGGCCGCCGTGGTCTCGAACGCCTCGACCAGCTCGCCCAGCTCCTCCTCCTCAAGGCGCCGGGTCAGCCGCGTGAACCCGACCAGGTCGGCGAAGCCGACGGCCAGCCGGCGGTTGACCATCTCCGCGTCGTCCTGCGCCTGCACCACCCGCCCGGTGGCCGCCGCCAACTGACGTCGCCACACGTAGACGATGAACTCCTCCAACTCCGGCAGGAGGAGTTCGACCAGCGGGTACGCGATCTCGGTCCGGGTCATCCCCGGTTCCTGCGGCTCGGTGAGCCCCTCCAGGAAGGAGTCGATCTGCCAGTCGGCGAGCCGCGCCGTGGTCTGCCCGGTCGAGCGGGCGACCTGCACCGCCATCGGCTCGCTCAGCAGCCCGGCCTCGACCAGGCCCGCGAGCCGGCGCAGCGCCAGCACGTCCGCCTCGGTGAGCGCCTTCGCCTGGCCGATGTCCGCGAACCCCATGGCCCGCCAGAAGCGGGAGGCCAGCTCCATCGAGACGCCGGCGCTGCGGGCCGCCTGGAAGGGCGTGTACCGCCGCTCGGCGCCCAGGATGAGCTGCTCCAGCCTGAGGGCGATCGGGTCGTCCTCGACGGCGGCGGCCCGCTCGGCCGCCGCGTTCCGGTCGTGCCCGGCGCCGGGGTCGGTCGGGGACGGCGGCGCCCCGTCCTCCCCCGCCCCTTCCTCGTCCGTGGCGGCGTCGGCCGCCGGGTCATCGGGGCGCCCGGCGCCCGAGGTGGCCCGCGCCGCGTCCGGAGCGGTGCGCGGAGGGTGTGGGGGAGCCGGTTCACCGGCACCCGAGTCGTCGACGCTCACCGGCGTACCCCTGTCCGTGGCGTGGTCGCCCTGGGCGAGGAGGCCCCAATCCCTGTCCGGTCCCTGCGCACTGCCCTTCCGTTCTTCCGCTCGCCCGTGACGCCCCGCCCGCCCTCGCGCGGAGCGCCCCGCGCACCACCGCGCGCGAACTCGAACGCCACGCGGATACCGCACGCCTGCCTGTCACCGTTGCCACCGATCGTGCCCGGCGCCACCGGCGGCACGCGTCGCCCGGCGCCCCCGGAACACCGGGCGGCGGCAGCGCCCCAGCCCAGCCGCCTCCGCGACCGTGGCCAGCGGGCACCACCCCCGCTCCCGTCCCACCAGCGGGCCAGCCGGACGGACCAGCACAACGATACGACAGGTGTGCCGTAGCTCACTCTCCCGTCGAAGCCGGACGCAGGTGGACGATGTCCCCGGCGGACACCGCCTCCCGGCCCCCGCCCTCGGTCTCGATGACCAGCCGGCCGTACCCGTCGATGGCCACGGCTTGGCCGACGCACTCCCGCTCGCCCGGCAGCACGGCCCGCACGGACCGGCCGAGCGTGGCGCAGCCGGCCGCGTACGCCTCCTGGAGCCGACAGGCCGTCGGGTCGCCGTCGGCCTCCCGCCACGTCCCGTACCACTCCTCGAACGAACGCAGCACGGCCCGCAACAGCGGGTCGCGGTCCACCTCCTTGGCGCCGGCCAGGGTGAGCGAGCCCGCGCCGGGCACGGGCAGCTCGGCGGCGCGCAGCGAGACGTTGAGCCCGACGCCGACCACGACGCCGGCGCCGTCGGCCGCGTCCGCGCCGGCCACGTGCGCCCCGTGCGCGTCGGTCCGCGAGTCGACGCCCGGCTCGGCCCCGGCGCTGTTCGCGCCGGCGGTGCGCGCCGTGGTGCGCTCGGCGAGGATTCCGCCGAGCTTGCGCTCCTCCCCGTGCACCGTGACCAGCAGGTCGTTGGGCCACTTGAGGGCCGTGTCCACGCCGGCGGTGCGGGACAGGGCGCTGGCCGTGGCGACACCGGCCAGCAGCGGCAGCCAGCCCCACCGCTCGGCCGGCACCGACGGGCCGGGCTGGAGCAGCACGGAGAAGAAGAGGCCGGAGCGCGGCGGCGCGCTCCAGCCTCGGTCGAGCCGGCCGCGGCCGGCCGTCTGCTCCTCGGCGATCAGGATCTGCCCCTCGCCGGCACCGGCCGCGGCGCGGGCGACGAGGTCGGTGTTGGTGGAGCCGGTCCGGGGCAGCACGTCGAGCGCGGTCCACAGGCCGCCGGGGCGCAGCAGCGACCGGCGCAGCGCGGACTCGTTGAGGGGCGGCCGGTCGAGGTCGGACCAGCGCTCACCGCCGGAGAAGCGGGGGGTCTGTGGGGCATCAGATGAGGTCATGCGGCCAGCCTAGAAGCGGAAGGCACCTGATCCGTGGACGTCACACCCGGTCGAAACGGTGCGATCCGCGGTCGCCGCCGCGCTCCGCTGGTGTGGCCAACGACGCACCGCCGGAGCGCGGTCACGCCGATACCCTACGACTCGGTAGCCAAGCCGACCCGCGCGGCACGAGCAGGGAGCGCGGGTGGCCCACACCCCCGAGGACGAGCAGGAGCCGCATCCCGATGTCCGAGCCGGAACACGACATCCACACCACCGCGGGGAAGCTCGCGGACTTCCAGCGCCGCGTGCAGGAGGCCACCCACGCGGGCTCCGCCCGGGCGGTGGAGAAGCAGCACGCCAAGGGCAAGCTCACCGCGCGCGAGCGGATCGACCTGCTGCTGGACGAGGGGTCGTTCGCCGAGCTGGACGAGTTCGCGCGGCACCGCTCGACGAACTTCGGCATCGAGAAGAACCGCCCGTACGGCGACGGCGTGGTCACCGGGTACGGCACCGTGGACGGGCGTCCGGTGTGCGTGTACTCGCAGGACTTCACCATCTTCGGCGGCTCGCTGGGCGAGGTCTACGGCGAGAAGATCGTCAAGGTGATGGACTTCGCGCTCAAGAACGGCTGCCCGGTCATCGGCATCAACGACGGCGGCGGCGCTCGCATCCAGGAGGGCGTGGCGGCGCTCGGACTGTTCGCCGAGATCTTCCGCCGCAACGTGCACGGCTCGGGCGTCATCCCGCAGATCAGCCTGATCGTCGGCCCGTGCGCCGGCGGCGCGGTGTACTCGCCCGCGATCACGGACTTCACCGTGATGGTCGACCAGACCTCGCACATGTTCATCACGGGCCCCGACGTGATCAAGACGGTCACCGGCGAGGACGTGGGCTTCGAGGAGCTGGGCGGCGCCCGTACGCACAACACCACCTCGGGCGTGGCGCACCACATGGCGGGCGACGAGAAGGACGCCATCGAGTACGTCAAGGCGCTCCTGTCCTACCTGCCCTCCAACAACCTCTCCGAGCCGCCCGTCTTCCCGGAGGAGGCCGACCTCGAGGTCACGCCGGAGGACCTGGAGCTCGACACGCTGATCCCGGACTCGGCGAACCAGCCGTACGACATGCACCAGGCCATCGAGCACGTCCTCGACGACGCGGAGTTCCTGGAGACGCAGGCGCTGTTCGCGCCCAACATCATCACCGGCTTCGGCCGCGTCGAGGGCCACCCGGTGGGCATCGTGGCCAACCAGCCGCTCCAGTTCGCGGGGTGCCTGGACATCGACGCGTCCGAGAAGGCCGCCCGCTTCGTGCGCACCTGCGACGCCTTCAACGTGCCGGTGCTCACCTTCGTGGACGTGCCGGGCTTCCTGCCCGGCGTGGACCAGGAGTACAGCGGCATCATCCGGCGCGGCGCCAAGCTGATCTACGCGTACGCGGAGGCCACCGTTCCGCTGATCACGGTCATCACCCGCAAGGCGTTCGGCGGGGCGTACGACGTGATGGGCTCCAAGCACCTGGGCGCGGACCTCAACCTGGCCTGGCCCACGGCGCAGATCGCGGTCATGGGCGCGCAGGGCGCGGTCAACATCCTGCACCGGCGCACCATCGCCGCGGCCGAGACCCCCGAGCGCGCCGAGGAGTTGCGCAGGGAACTGATCGCCGATTACGAGGACGCCCTGCTGAATCCGTATGTCGCGGCCGAACGGGGGTATGTGGACGCTGTGATCATGCCGTCGGAGACCCGTCGCCACATCGTCCGCGGCCTGCGCACACTGCGGAACAAGCGCGAGTCCCTGCCGCCGAAGAAGCACGGCAACATCCCGCTGTAGGAGGGCCGTTGACATGGTGATCAAGGTTGTACGGGGTAACCCGACCCCCGAGGAGCTCGCCGCCGCCCTGGCGGTGGTCCGGGCCCGCGCGGCAGCGCGCGGCGCCGCCGCGTCCGACGGCGAGGCCCCGCAGGAGTGGTCCGACCCGGCCCGCACCGTCCCCGGCCGCCGGCTGCCCCACCCGGGGCCGAAGGCGTGGCGCACCACCTTCTGGCCGGCCTGACCCACCCGTAAACCGCCAGAAAACCAGCACGGCACGGTCCGGCGCCTGAGTACCCGTACTCAGGCGCCGGCCGCTTTTGCGGCGCACGATGTTCCGCATGTTGTGGTCCGACCCGCCCGATGAACCACCCGATGAACTCCGGGTGACGGAGTCCATGGTGCGCCGGGCGGGCACCGTCCTCGCGGTCGCCACGGTCGTCCTGATGCTCATCATCACGCTCAGCGCCTGAACCGACCCGCCCGCCCCCACCCCCCCACTCCCCCGCACTCCCCCCCGCCCCCACCCTCCGTACGACCCTCCCCCACCCACTCCGTGCCCCGCCGTGGCCCTCGCGTCGCCCCTCTTACGATGGGCGCATGAACGCCCACCACGCCGACCGCACCGGCCCCCGACGCCTCATCCTCGCCTCGCAGTCGCCCGCCCGCCTCGGCCTGCTCCGCCAGGCGGGGCTGGCCCCCGAGGTGATCGTCAGCGGCGTGGACGAGGACGCGCTCAGCGCCGACTCGCCCGCGCGCCTGGCGCTGGTGCTCGCCGAGGCCAAGGCGCGCGCGGTGGCCGAGCGCCCGGCGGCGGCCGACGCGCTCGTCGTCGGCTGCGACTCGGTCCTCGAACTGGACGGGCAGGCGCTCGGCAAGCCGGCCGACGCCGAGGAGGCCACCGCGCGCTGGAAGGCGATGCGGGGCCGCTCCGGCGTGCTCCAGACCGGCCACTGCGTCATCGACACCGCGACCGGCGCGCACGCCAGCGCCACGGCCTCCACCACCGTCCGCTTCGGGCACCCGGAGGACGCGGAGATCGCGGCGTACGTGGCCAGCGGCGAACCCCTGTACGTGGCGGGCGCGTTCACGCTCGACGGCCGCTCGGCGCCGTTCATCGACGGGGTCGACGGCGACCCGGGCAACGTGATCGGCCTGTCGCTGCCGCTGCTGCGCCGCCTGCTGGCCGAACTGGGCACCGGCATCACCGACTTGTGGCAGCCGCCGACCCGCTGAGGCCGGCCGCCCGCGCGCCGAAGCCCGCGCCCCGGCGCGCGGGCGCGGACGTGCGCTGGCGTACGGGAGCGAGCGGCGGGCTGGCGCCGCGCGGCTACGCGCTCGTGTACGGCGCGGGGCCGACCGGAGGCGCCTCCTCGGCACCCGGACGCGCGCCGTCGCGCTCCTCGTCGTAGCTGAAGAGGCTGAGCACGATCAGGCCGAGTACGACCATCATGAACGCGAAGGCGGGCCAGCCGACCAGGCCGACCGCGAAGGCGCCCAGCAGACCGTGGGTGACCGCGCAGGTGATGAGCAGGACGCGGGCGAAGCGGCCGGGCGGCAGGTCCCGCACGGCCATCCGCAGCAACGCGACGCCACAGCCGATCAGGTAGAGCCCGATGAGCCCGCCCGCGATCCAGGTGGCGATGGTCATCGCGCCGGGGTCCAGGTCGGCGAGGGACATGTCCTGGTGGTCCACGACCAGCCCCAGGATCCAGTTGAGCAGTGCGATGACGACCGCCTCGACCATCAGCACCACAGCCGCCACAGCGGCCACCGTTCTGCGCGCCACTCACGTCACCTCCTCCGTGCCGCCCGGACAGTTACCCCCGGTACACCGTCCCGGGAACGCTACTAACGAGTAAGGCGCCCGGACAAGGGGTCTGCACCGGCCGCGTAGCCGCCGCGCGCCGTAAGCCCCCGCGCCATCAGGCACGGACGACGAGAAGGCAAAGTTTCCGCCCCTCGTTAGTAGATTCCCCACAAAGAATCCCGGCCCCTCACCGGGGCATCCAGGCGAGACCTTGCCCACACGCGGAAGCGCTCCGGTAGGCGCGAAAGTGGGGCGTACCGTGGTGCATCGGGGGATGTGGTCCCTCTGCGGGGACCTGGTGCGTGCACTCTGTGGTCAAGCTCACTCCCGGAGGCTTCTCGGCGCACAGTGTTGCCTGTACCTAAACTCTGCTTGTTTCAAGGAGGGAGCCATCGTGCGCAAGGTGCTCATCGCCAACCGTGGCGAAATCGCTGTCCGTGTTGCCCGTGCTTGTCGGGATGCCGGGATCGGGAGTGTGGCGGTGTACGCGGACCCGGATCGGGACGCGTTGCATGTGCGGGTTGCTGATGAGGCGTACGCGTTGGGTGGTGACACTCCGGCCACCAGTTACCTGGACATGGGCAAGGTGTTGGCCGCGGCGGCCGAGTCCGGCGCGGACGCGGTCCACCCCGGCTATGGCTTCCTGTCGGAGAACGCGGACTTCGCCCAGGCGGTGCTGGACGCGGGCCTGACGTGGATTGGTCCGCCGCCGCAGGCCATCCGGGACCTGGGGGACAAGGTCGCGGCCCGCCACATCGCCCAACGCGCCGGCGCGCCCCTGGTCGCCGGTACTCCCGACCCGGTCTCCGGCGCGGAGGAGGTGGTGGCCTTCGCTCGCGAACACGGCCTGCCGATCGCGATCAAGGCGGCTTTCGGCGGCGGTGGGCGTGGGTTGAAGGTGGCCCGCTCGCTGGAGGAGGTCGCCGAACTCTACGACTCGGCCGTGCGTGAGGCCGTGGCCGCCTTCGGGCGCGGTGAGTGCTTCGTGGAGCGCTACCTGGATCGTCCGCGGCATGTGGAGACCCAGTGCCTGGCCGATCAGCACGGCAACGTGGTCGTGGTCTCCACCCGTGACTGCTCCCTCCAGCGCCGGCACCAAAAGCTCGTCGAGGAGGCCCCGGCACCGTTCTTGTCCGCGGAGCAGAACGCGGAGTTGTATCGGGCGTCGAAGGCGATCTTGCGTGAGGCCGGGTATGTGGGCGCTGGCACGTGTGAGTTCCTGGTGGGTCAGGACGGCACGATCTCCTTCCTTGAGGTCAACACGCGTCTTCAGGTGGAGCATCCGGTGACCGAGGAGGTCACCGGTCTCGACCTGGTCCGGGAGATGTTCCGGATCGCTGATGGTGAGGAGTTGGGGTATGACGATCCGCCGGTGCGGGGGCATTCCTTCGAGTTTCGTATCAATGGTGAGGACCCGGGGCGTGGGTTCTTGCCGGCGCCGGGGACGGTGACGCGGTTCGCGGGGCCCTCGGGTCCTGGGGTGCGGTTGGACGCGGGGGTGGAGTCGGGGTCGGTGATCGGGCCGGCGTGGGACTCGTTGTTGGCGAAGTTGATCGTCACGGGTGCGTCGCGGCGGCAGGCGTTGGAGCGGGCCGCGCGGGCGTTGGAGGAGTTCGAGGTCGAGGGCATGGCCACCGCGCTGCCCTTCCACCGCGCGGTGGTCGCCGACCCCGCGTTCGCCCCCGAGCGCTCGGGTTCGACGGATGCGTTTACGGTGCATACGCGGTGGATCGAGACGGAGTTCGTCAACGACATCAAGCCCTTCGTCCCCGGCGAGAGCGTTGGTGAGGACGGCGAGGGCGAGAGCGCGGGCCGCGAGACCGTGGTGGTCGAGGTCGGCGGCAAGCGCCTTGAGGTCTCCCTCCCCGCCTCACTCGGCTTCGCCCCCACCACCGCCAACGGCGGCCAGGCCAAGAAGCCCAAGCGCAAGGCGACCAAGAAGTCCGGCTCCGCCGCCTCGGGTGACGCGCTGGCCTCCCCGATGCAGGGCACCATCGTCAAGGTCGCCGTCGAGGAGGGCCAGGTCGTCGAGGAGGGCGAACTGGTCGTCGTCCTGGAGGCGATGAAGATGGAGCAGCCGCTCAACGCCCACCGCGCCGGCACCGTCAAGGACCTCACCGCGGAGGTCGGCGGCTCCGTTTCGGCCGGCGCCGTCATCTGCGAGATCAAGGACTGAGCACGGGCTGATGCGCGCTGTCCCCAGCCGTATCAAGCCATATCGAGCAGCGCGGGGCACCGTCCCCCACCGCACGCGGGCGCGGGCCCCGGCCGGGATCACCCTGGCCGGGGCCCGCGCTGTTTTCCCGCCACACCCCCTGCCCGCGTGCAACACTGCGACATCACCCGAACCAGTGGCACGGCGGGCCCGCGGCCGTCCGGCGACCGTCAGGGCGCGCGCCCGACCAGTGCGATGCTGGAGGCAGGGTCATGCCGGGCGGCGCGCCGCTCCGTGGGAGGCGTGGACGGCGCACACCGGCGCGACGCCGCCGACGGGGAGCCGGCGCCGGGAGCACCACGGGGCCACGGCGCGACAGGGCATGACGGGACGCACGGACGGACGGCATCGGCCGCCGCCACCAGGGCGCGCGGTGCGGTCCACGGGAGGGCCATGATGGCGAGCGGAACGGCGGGGGTCACCGAGGGGCGGCCGATGCGCGCCGACGCGCGGCGCAACTACGAGCGGCTGCTGACCGAGGCGCGTACGGCGTTCACCGAGCGCGGCACCGACGCCTCGCTGGAGGAGATCGCGCGGCGGGCCGGCGTCGGCATCGGCACCCTCTACCGCCACTTCCCCCACCGCACGGCGCTGATGAGCGCGATCTTCGAGGACGAGGTGGAGGCGCTGCTGGCGCGCTCCCGCGAACTCCTGGCCGCGCCCCAGCCGTGCGTCGCCCTCCTGGAGTGGCTGCGGGCCATCGTCACGCACGCCAGCACCTACCGTGGCCTGTCCCGGGCGCTGATGGCCGCGCACAGCGACGACGGCTCGGCCATGTCGCGGTGCAGCATGCCGATGCTCGCGGCCGGCAGCGAACTCCTGGACCGGGCCCAGCAGGCCGGCGCCGTACGGGCGGGGGTGGACATCGCGGACCTGATGCAGTTGACCAACGCCATCGCGCTCGCCGTCGAACAGTCCCCCGACGACCCGGAGCTGGCCGACCGGCTACTGACCCTCACCCTCCAGGGGCTGCGCGCCCGGCCGTCCGAACCGGGCCCGGCGCCACGGGGTGACGCCCCCGAGGCCGGCGGCGCCGCGTAACGCGTCCGCGCCCGCCGCGCCCCGTCCGGGCGGCTGCCCACCCGCCGACGGGCCACCGGGGGTCGCGGGCGCGCACGCACCCTCGGGCCGGCGCGCGGGGTGCGTCGGCCCGAGGGCGCGTGCGTGCGGACCCGGGCGGGGCTCCGCGCCCGGCCCGGGGTGTGCTCAGCGTCGGCGGGGTGCCAGGTCCGCCACCCGGCCGCCGAGTTGTTGGTCGGACAGGGACACCGGACCCCGCAGCCCCGGGCCACCGGGTGCCGTGGGGGGATGCGTACGGCGCGGGCCCGGCAGCGGCATGTCGCGCCGCGCCGGCCGCCCCACGGTGGGGCCGCCGTCGGTGCGACCCGGGCCGGCGCCGGGGCCGGTGCCCTGGCCCTGCCCGGGGGCGGGGGCCGGCTGCCCCACGCCGGCGATGGCGATCTGCACCCCCTGGTCGGCGAGGGCCTGGAGTTCGGCGGCCGAGCGCTCGTCCCGGGTCAGCGGCTCGTTCGTCACCAGCCGCGTGATCACGTCCGTGGGGACGGTCTGGAACATGGTGTCGGTGCCCAGCTTCGAGTGGTCCGCGAGGACGACCACCTCGGCCGCCGCCTGCACCAGCGCCCGGTCCACGCTCGCCGAGAGCATGTTGGACGTGGACAGGCCGCGCTCGGCGGTGAGCCCGCTGCCGGAGAGGAAGGCGCGGGAGACCCGCAGCCCCTGCAGGGACTGCTCGGCGCCGCTGCCCACCAGGGCGTAGTTGGAGCCACGGAGGGTGCCACCGGTCATGACGACCTCGACCCGGTTGGCGTGGGCCAGGGCCTGGGCGACGAGCAGGGAGTTGGTGACCACGGTCAGACCGGGGACGCGGGCGAGCCGGCGGGCCAGCTCCTGCGTCGTCGTCCCCGCGCCGACCACCACGGCCTCGCCCTCTTCGACGAGGCCGGCGGCGAGGTCGGCGATGGCCGTCTTCTCCGCGGTTGCTAGATGGGACTTTTGCGGAAAGCCGGACTCCCTGGTGAAACCACCCGGCAATACCGCACCGCCGTGCCGGCGGTCGAGCAGTCCTTCCGCCTCCAGCGCCCGCACGTCCCGCCGTACGGTCACTTCGGAGGTCTGGACGACACGGGCGAGCTCACGGAGCGAGACGGCTCCGTTCGCGCGCACCATTTCAAGGATCAATTGGCGACGTTCTGCAGCGAACACGAAACTGACAGTAACGCCAACGACCGTCTGCTTTCAGCCGGTTCCGCCAATTAGCAGAAGTTGTTCACTGCTGGGCAGCACAGGTGGTATAGGAGTGCGTTAGAGCTCGTTTTGCGTCTTGCGGGTCTGGAGCTGGCGGGCCACCTCGGCGATCGAACCCGACAGCGAGGGGTAGACCGTGAAGGTGTTCGCGATCTGCGCGACCGTCAGGTTGTTGTCCACCGCGACCGAGATCGGGTGGATCAGCTCGCTCGCGCGCGGGGAGACCACCACACCGCCCACCACGATGCCGGTGCCCGGCCGGCAGAACAGCTTGACGAAGCCGTCCCGGATGCCCTGCATCTTGGCCCGCGCGTTGCGCAGCAGTGGCAGCTTGACCACCCGGGCGTCGATCTTCCCGCTGTCCACATCGGCCTGCGTGTAGCCGACGGTGGCGATCTCCGGGTCGGTGAACACGTTGGCGGACACCGCCTTCAGGTTCAGCGGGGCCACCGGCTCGCCGAGGAAGTGGTACATCGCGATGCGCCCCTGCATGGCCGCCACCGAGGCCAGGGCGAAGATGCCGGTGCAGTCGCCGGCCGCGTACACGCCCGGCGCGCTCGTACGGGAGACCTTGTCGGTCCAGATGTGACCGGACTCCTTCAGCCTGACCCCGGCCTCCTCAAGGCCCATCCGCGCGGTGTTGGGGATGGAGCCGACCGCCATCAGGCAGTGCGTGCCGGAGATGACGCGCCCGTCGGCGAGCGTCACCTCGACCCGGTCGCCCACCCGCTTGGCGGACTGCGCGCGCGAGCGGGCCATCACGTTCATCCCGCGGCGGCGGAAGACGTCTTCCAGGACGGCCGCCGCGTCCGGGTCCTCGCCCGGCAGCACCCGGTCGCGCGAGGAGACGAGGGTGACCTTGGAGCCGAGGGCCTGGTACGCGCCGGCGAACTCGGCACCGGTGACGCCGGAGCCGACCACGATCAGCTCGGCGGGCAGTTCGTCGAGGTCGTAGACCTGGGTCCAGTTCAGGATGCGCTCGCCGTCCGGCAGCGCGTCCGGGATCTCCCGAGGGTGGGCGCCGGTGGCGATCAGGACCGCGTCCGCGGCGAGGGTCTCCTCCGTACCGTCGGCCGCCTGCACGGTCACCGTGCGCGAGCCGTCGGGCGCCTGCGCGGGCTCGATACGCCCGCGACCGCGCATGACCCGGGCACCCGCACGGGTGACGGAGGCGGTGATGTCGTGCGACTGGGCCAGCGCCAGTCGCTTGACCCGGCGGTTGACCTTGCCGAGATCGACGCCGACCACCCGGGCGGCCTGCTCCATCGGCGGCGTGTCGTCGGCGACGATGATGCCCAGCTCCTCGTAGGAGGAGTCGAAGGTCGTCATCACCTCTGCCGTCGCGATCAGCGTCTTCGACGGCACGCAGTCGGTCAGCACCGAAGCGCCGCCGAGGCCGTCGCAGTCCACGACGGTCACGTCCGCTCCGAGCTGCGCCGCGACCAGCGCCGCCTCGTAGCCGCCAGGTCCGCCGCCAATGATCACGATCCGGGTCACTGAAGTTCGCCTCGCGTATTCGTCTCGGTCGGCCCGGGATGCCCGACCGCGCCGCGAAGGCGGCCGGTGTCACCGCCGGCCGGTCCGGGGGTCGCCCCCAGGGGGATGAGTTACGTGCCCCATTGTCCCGCACCCAACAAAACACCCGCCTGTCGGGGCCCTCCGGGCCGGCCGCGCGCTTCCGGGCTGCGCGGACGCCGTCACAGACGTCGCCTTGCGGCTCTCCCGTACCCTCAAGGTCATGTCGCTCTACGCCGCGTACGCCGGCAACCTCGACGCGCGGCTGATGTCCCGCCGCGCCCCGCACTCGCCGCTGCGCGGCACCGGCTGGCTCTCCGGCTGGCGACTCACCTTCGGCGGCGAACAGATGGGCTGGGAGGGGGCGCTGCCGACGCTGGTCGAAGTGCCCGGCTCGCAGGTCTTCGTCGCCCTCTACGACATCGCCCCGATGGACGAGGAGTCGCTGGACGGCTGGGAGGGCGTGGGGCTCGACATCTACCGCCGGGCGCGCATGCGGGTGCACACGCTGGACGGCGAGGAGAGCGCCTGGCTGTACGTGCTCAACGGGTACGAGGGCGGGCTGCCGTCGGCCCGCCATCTGGGGGAGATCGCGGACGCCGCGGAGTCGGCGGGCGCACCGCACGACTACGTGATGGAGCTGCGCAAGCGCCCCTGCTGAGCCGAACGGCGTTCACGCAGGTCACGACGGTTTCGTACGGGCCAGTAAGGACCGAACCAGGCCACTGGCCCGCACATCGTCGCAAACGCATCTACGCGCGTAGGGGATTACCGGTTACCCTCGTGCGCGTGAACGCATCAGCTTCTTCGGACATCCAGGGCGGCCCGCTCCACGCCGGCGGCCAGACCCCCTTCGCCGCCGCCGACGGCGCCGCCGCACGCCTGCGCGAGCTCACCGGCGCCGAGACCCACGACGTCGCGCTCGTCATGGGCTCCGGCTGGGTGCCCGCCACCGACGCGCTCGGCACCGCGGACCACGAGTTCCCGGTCACCGAGCTGCCCGGCTTCCCCGCCCCCGCCGTCGCCGGCCACGCTGGCACGGTCCGCTCGTACCGCATCGGCGACAAGCGCGCGCTGGTCTTCCTCGGCCGTACGCACTACTACGAGAACCGGGACGTGGCCGCCGTGGCGCACGGTGTGCGCACCGCCGTCGCCGCGGGCTGCAAGACCGTCGTGCTCACCAACGGCTGCGGCGGGCTGCGGGTCGGGATGCGCGTCGGCCAGCCGGTGCTGATCAGCGACCACATCAACCTCACGGCGACCTCCCCGATCGTCGGCCCCAACTTCGTCGACCTCACCGACCTGTACTCGCCGCGGCTGCGCGCCCTGTGCCAGCAGGTCGACCCCTCCCTTGAGGAGGGCGTGTACGCCCAGTTCCCCGGGCCGCACTACGAGACGCCCGCCGAGATCGCGATGATCCGCACGATGGGCGCCGACCTGGTGGGCATGTCCACCACGCTGGAGGCCATCGCGGCCCGCGAGGCCGGCGCCGAGGTGCTCGGCATCTCGCTGGTGACCAACCTCGCCGCGGGCATGACCGGCGAGCCCCTCAACCACGAGGAGGTCCTCCAGGCGGGCCGCGACTCGGCCGCCCGGATGGGCAGCCTGCTGAGCCAGGTGCTCGGCAAGCTCTGAGCGGACGTCCAGGGCCCGGCCCGGCCGCGTCGGCCCGGCCGACCCTCCCGCGATCCACTCGGCCCGGCTCCACGCGGGTCGACCCGCCCCGGGGTGGCCCCGCTCGGGGCAGCCCTGGTCGGGACGGCCGCCCGGGGCGGGCCGGCGGGCCTGGCTGGCCCGGACCGTAGCGGCGACCCGTACCGGCCGAGGCCGGCTGTTGCTCGTAGGCTCGCCCGCACGCGCCCTGTGGCGCCGCGAACCGGCGCCCGAGCCGGCATTTCGAAGGACGCGACCCCCACGCGAGAGGCGGAACCACCGTGCAGCACGAACTGATCGCCCGAGCCCGGGACTGGCTGTCGGACGACCCCGACCCGGAGACCCGGCAGGAGCTGACGGACCTCATCGAGGCCGGGGCGGGCGACGAGCTGGCCGCGCGCTTCGCGGGCACGCTCCAGTTCGGCACCGCGGGCCTCCGCGCCGAGCTGGGCGCCGGCCCGATGCGGATGAACCGCGCGGTGGTCATCCGGGCCGCCGCCGGCCTGGCCAGCTACCTCAACCGGCAGCACCCGCGGCCCGCTCAGGACGCCCAGCCGGCCGGTGGCCAGCCCGGGCCGGGGCTGGTCGTCATCGGCTACGACGCCCGGCACCGCAGCGCCGACTTCGCCCGCGACACCGCCGCCGTCATGGTCGGCGCCGGGCTGCGCGCCGTGCTGTTGCCGCGCCCGCTGCCCACGCCCGTACTCGCCTTCGCCATCCGGCACCTGGGCGCGGTCGCCGGCGTGGAGGTCACCGCGAGCCACAACCCGCCCCGCGACAACGGCTACAAGGTCTACCTCGGCGACGGCGTCGCCGGCACCGCCTCCCGTGGCGGCTCGCAGATCGTCCCGCCGGCCGACGCGGAGATCGCCGCCGAGATCGCCGCGGTCGCCAGCGTCCACGCGGTGCCCCGGCCCGACGCCGGCTGGGAGATCGCCGGCGAGGACGTCGTCGAGGCGTACCTGGAGCGCGCCGCCAGCGTGCTGACCGAGGGCTCGCCGCGCGCGGTGCGCGTCGTCTACACGCCGCTGCACGGCGTCGGACGCCAGACCCTGACCGCCGCCTTCGCGCGCGCCGGCTTCCCGGCGCCCACCGTCGTCGCCGAGCAGGCCGAACCCGACCCGGACTTCCCGACCGTCGCGTTCCCCAACCCGGAGGAGCCGGGCGCGATGGACCTCGCGTTCGCCACGGCCCGCGCGGCCGAAGCCGACGCCGCCCCCGACCTCGTCATCGCCAACGACCCCGACGCCGACCGCTGCGCCGTGGCCGTCCCCGCGCCCGAGGAGCCCGCCGGCTGGCGGATGCTGCGCGGCGACGAGGTCGGCGCGCTGCTCGCGGCGCACCTGGTGCGCACGGGCCGGGCCGGCCAGGGCGGCCAGAGCGCGACCGACACCACCTTCGCCACCACCATCGTCTCCTCTTCGCTGCTCTCCCGGATCGCGGCCACCGCCGGCGTGCCGTACGCCGAGACGCTCACCGGCTTCAAGTGGCTGGCCCGCGTCGACGGCGTGCGCTACGCGTACGAGGAGGCGCTCGGCTACTGCGTGGACCCGGCCGGCGTGCGCGACAAGGACGGCATCACCGCCGCGCTGCTCGTGGCCGAGTTGGCGGCGGGGCTCAGGGCGGAGGGCCGGACGCTGGTCGAGCTGCTGGACGAGCTGGCGCTCGCGCACGGCCTGCACGCGACCGACCAGCTCTCGGTGCGGGTCGAGGACCTGTCCGTGATCGCGGCGGCCATGGAACGGCTGCGCGCGCAGCCGCCCACCGCCCTCGCCGGGCTGCCGGTGACCTCGGCCCAGGACCTGTCCCAGGGCTCCGAGGCGCTGCCGCCCACCGACGGGCTGCGCTACCACCTGGCCGGCGGCGCGGGCTCCGGCGTCGAGACGGCCCGGGTCATCGTGCGGCCGAGCGGCACCGAACCCAAGCTCAAGTGCTACCTGGAGGTCGTCCTTCCGGTGGCCGCGCCCGACGCGCTCCCCACGGCCCGCGCCCGCGCGCGGGAGGTGCTGGAAGCCGTCAAGCGCGACCTAGCGGCGGCGGCCGGCATCTGACGCCGGGCCGGCGGTACGCCGTGGGGGCCGGCCCGGGTCGTGTGACTCGGGCCGGCCCCCACGCGTGCGCGGACGGCCGCGCTCAGCCCGTGCTGGCCAGGACGATCAGCAGCACGGCGCCCACCGCCGCCGGTGCCAGCACCTCCCACGCCCAGCGCGCGGTCGGCTGGCCCTGGGCGCCGGGCCGGGTAGCGTGCCGCTCGGCCAGCTCGCGGATGTCGTCGATGGCCTGGTCGGAGGGGGCGCGGCCGGAGTCGGCCAGCGTGTCGCCGCGCCGGACGCCCACCGGTGCGCGCCCGCTCACGTCCTCGGCGGCGGCGCGCGCCTGCTGCCGCGAGGCGCGCTTGCGCTGCCGCAGCGAGACCGGGATGGCCCAGAGCTGGTACTTCCTGCCGCCGGCCAGCACCTCGCTGCTGTACCCGGCGCGGGCCCCCTCGACCGACTGCCAGGGCAGCGTGATCGTACGGAACGGGTTGCGCACCAGGAGCCGGTCCGCGCCCGCGAACACCGCCGGGCGCAGGGTGAACGCCACCACCAGCGGCACCACGAGGAGCAGCCCGGACAGAGAGAGCCACGGCGTGCGTCCCTCGCCACGGACCAGCGCGTCGCCGCCGAGCCAGGCGCCGAGCACGAGCAGCAGCACACCGGTGGCCATGGCGCCGGTGGAGCGGTAGACCCGGTCCTCGTACACCTCCGTGTCCGTGTCCGCGTCCCGCGGCGGAGATGCCGAGCGCCCCGCCGGCCGGGCGCGCTGGCCCGATCGGGTGGCGCCTCGGCCCGCGCCGGCCGCCCCGGACCCGGCGGTGGCGCGGGGCGTCTTGGTCAGCCTGGTCCGCGCGGGCGGGTCGGGCTGCCCGGCCTGCTCGGGCTGCCCGGGCTTCGCGGATTGTTCGGCCTGCTCGGGCTCCGCGCGCTGGTCCGGCTTCCCGGCCCGCTCCGGCTTCTCGGGCCGTTCGGCCTGATCAGCTTGGTCGGCCGGGCCGGCCGGGGCGGTGGCCGCCGCGGGGTCCACGGGGCCTGCGGGGTCCGCCCGGCCGGACCGGTCGGCCGTGCCGGCGGGCCGGTCCGCGCCGGTCGGCTCGGGCGGCTCCGGCTGCGCGGGGGCGGAGGGCTCCGGCCGCGCGGGGGAGGAGGAGGGGTCCGGACTCGTCATGCGCCCGATTGTGCCCGACGCTCCGGAATGCGGACGTTGCGTTACCGCATCGAAAAAGTGCGTCGATTCACGGGGGTGACAGGCCGCTACGCGCGTAGATATGCTCGCCTGGTGACCATGCCCACCACAGTTCCCGCATACGGCGACGAAGCCGCGCGGCGCCTGGCGTCGCTGGCGGACGTGACCGCGAGCGACGGCGCGCTGCGCCGCTTCCTGCACGGCCTGCCGGGGGTCGACGCGGTCGGCCTCGACGCCCGCGCCGCGACGCTCGGCACCCGCTCGATCAAGACGTCGGCGAAGGCGTACGCCATCGACCTGGCGATCTCCATGGTCGACCTGACGACACTCGAAGGCGCCGACACCCCCGGCAAGGTGCGGGCCCTCGGCACCAAGGGCGTGCGCCCCGGCGACGGGGCGCCCCCGGTCGCCGCCATCTGCGTCTACCCGGACATGGTGGCCACCGCGCGCCAGGCCGTGGCCGGCTCCGGGGTCAAGGTCGCCTCGGTGGCCACCGCGTTCCCGGCGGGCCGCGTCGCGCTGCCGGTCAAGCTGGCCGACACCCGGGACGCGGTGGCGGCCGGCGCGGACGAGATCGACATGGTGATCGACCGCGGCGCCTTCCTCTCCGGCCGGTACATGGAGGTCTTCGAGGAGATCAGGGCGGTCAAGGAGGCGTGCGCCCGGCCCGACGGCTCCGGCGACGCCGCCCACCTCAAGGTCATCTTCGAGACCGGCGAGCTCCAGACGTACGACAACGTGCGCCGCGCCTCCTGGCTCGCGATGCTCGCGGGCGCCGACTTCATCAAGACCTCGACGGGCAAGGTGGCGGTCAACGCCACGCCGCCGGTGACGCTGCTGATGCTGGAGGCGGTGCGCGACTTCCACGCGACCACCGGCGTGCAGGTCGGCGTCAAGCCGGCCGGCGGCATCCGGACGACCAAGGACGCCGTCAAGTACCTGGTGATGGTGAACGAGACACTGGGCGAGCGCTGGCTGTCGGCCGACTGGTTCCGCTTCGGCGCCTCCAGCCTGCTGAACGACCTGCTGATGCAGCGCCAGAAGCTGAGTACCGGGCGCTACTCCGGTCCCGACTACGTGACGGTGGACTGAGACAGATGGCTTTCGACTACGCACCCGCACCCGAGTCCCGCGCGGTGGTGGACATCGCGCCGTCCTACGGGCTCTTCATCGACGGCGAGTTCCAGGAGGCGGCGGACGGCAGGGTCTTCAAGACCGTGGCGCCCGCCTCCGAGGAGGTGCTCTCCGAGGTCGCCCACGCCAGCGAGGCGGACGTGGACCGGGCGGTCAGGGCGGCCCGCCGGGCGTTCGGCCCGTGGTCGACACTGCCCGGCACCGAGCGCGCCAAGTACCTCTTCCGCATCGCCCGCGTCATCCAGGAGCGCTCGCGCGAGCTGGCCGTCCTGGAGTCGTTGGACAACGGCAAGCCCATCCGCGAGTCCCGGGACACCGACCTGCCGCTGACCGCCGCGCACTTCTTCTACTACGCGGGCTGGGCCGACAAGTTGGCCCACGCGGGCTTCGGCCCGAACCCGCGACCCCTGGGCGTGGCCGGCCAGATCATCCCGTGGAACTTCCCGCTGATGATGCTGGCCTGGAAGATCGCCCCGGCGCTGGCCACCGGCAACACGGTGGTGCTCAAGCCGGCCGAGACCACCCCGCTGTCCGCGCTGTTCTTCGCCGACGTCTGCCGCCAGGCCGGGCTGCCGCGCGGCGTGGTCAACATCCTCACCGGCGACGGCTCCACCGGCGCCGCGCTGGTGGCCCACCCGGACGTCAACAAGGTCGCGTTCACCGGCTCCACCGAGGTCGGCCGGCAGATCGCCCGCACGGTGGCCGGCACGGACAAGAGGCTGACGCTGGAGCTGGGCGGCAAGGCGGCCAACATCGTCTTCGACGACGCCCCCATCGACCAGGCCGTCGAGGGCGTCGTCAACGGCATTTTCTTCAACCAGGGCCACGTGTGCTGCGCGGGCTCGCGGCTGCTGGTGCAGGAGTCGGTGGCCGACGAACTGCTGGACGCGCTCAAGCGGCGCATGGCCACGCTGCGCGTCGGCGACCCGCTCGACAAGAACACCGACGTCGGCGCCATCAACTCCGCCGAGCAGCTCGCCCGGATCACGGCGCTCGCCGAGGCCGGCGAGGCGGAGGGCGCCGAGCGCTGGGCCCCGGCGTGCGACCTGCCGTCCACGGGCTACTGGTTCGCGCCGACCCTGTTCACGGGCGTGACCCAGGCGCACCGCATCGCCCGCGAGGAGATCTTCGGCCCGGTGCTCACGGTGCTCACCTTCCGCACCCCGGCCGAGGCGGTGGAGAAGGCCAACAACACCCCGTACGGCCTCTCGGCGGGCATCTGGACCGAGAAGGGCAGCCGCAGCCTGTGGATGGCGAGCAAGCTGCGCGCGGGCATCGTGTGGTCCAACACCTTCAACAAGTTCGACCCGACGTCGCCGTTCGGCGGCTACAAGGAGTCGGGCTACGGCCGCGAGGGCGGCCGGCACGGCTTGGAGGCGTACCTCGCCCCGGCGGGCCCGCAGGGCGACCGCGCCGGAACGACGAGCCCGGAGGGCGATCGCTGATGTCCACTGTTGACCGCTTGAGCGTGCTCAAGACCTACAAGCTGTTCGTCGGGGGGAAGTTCCCCCGGTCCGAGAGCGGGCGGGTGTACGAGGTGACCGACGCAAAGGGCGCGTGGCTGGCGAACGCCCCGCTCTCCTCCCGCAAGGACGCCCGGGACGCGGTCGTCGCGGCCCGCAAGGCGTTCGGCCCCTGGTCGGGCGCGACGGCGTACAACCGCGGCCAGATCCTCTACCGGGTCGCCGAGATGCTGGAGGGCCGCCGCGAGCAGTTCGCGGCCGAGGTGGCCGCGGCCGACGGCGTGTCGGCCAAGAAGGCCGCGGCGCGGGTGGACGCGGCGATCGACCGGTGGGTCTGGTACGCGGGCTGGTCCGACAAGGTGGCCCAGGTCGCCGGCGCGGCCAACCCCGTCGCCGGCCCGTACTTCAACCTCTCCACGCCCGAGCCGACCGGCGTCGTCGCGGTGCTCGCGCCGACCGACTCCTCCTTCCTCGGCCTGGTGTCGGTGATCGCCCCGGCGATCGTCACGGGCAACACGGTCGTGGTGGTCGCCAGCGAGCGGGCGCCGCTGCCGGCCCTGTCCCTCGGCGAGGTGCTGGCCACCTCCGACCTGCCCGGCGGCGTGGTCAACATCCTCTCGGGCAAGGCCGCCGAGCTGGGCCCGCCGCTCGCCGCCCACCAGGACGTCAACGCGATCGACCTGGCCGGCGTGGCCGGCGAGTTGGCGGTCGAGCTGGAGCGGGCCGCGGCCGACAACCTCAAGCGCGTCCTTCGTCCACAGCCTGGGGACACGGCCAAGGGCGACTACTGGGCCGCCGACCCCGGCACGGAGCGGATGCTCTCCCTGCTGGAGACCAAAACCGTCTGGCACCCGATGGGCGTCTGAGTCTCAGGCCCTGACGGGCAACGCGCGGGCGGGGCCGGGGCACGAGCCCGGGCCCCGCCCGCGCGCTCGCCGGCCCGCCCGCGCGCTCGCCGCGCCGCCCGCCAGGGCCGCGCCGGCCGCCGTGCCGTGACGACCAGCCCCGCGCGCGGCAACGCGCGCCGTGCGAGAGCCCGTTTGTCACCCGTGCGTGAGGCCGTGTGCACCTACCCGTTTCCTGTCGGAAAGCGTCATCGGTCGGACACGTACCGCGGTCGAAGCGGTCGGCGGGCAACGACTCGCCTGCCCAGGGGGTCCCTCGTTCGGCCCCATGCCGCACACTGGTGTCCCGTGACAGCGCCTCCCTCGTATCCTCGCGTGATCTTGCTGGCCGGCCCGTCGGGCTCGGGGAAGTCCTCCCTGGCCGCCCGCAGCGGGTTGCCCGTGCTCAACCTCGACGACTTCTACAAGGAGGCCACGGACCCGTCCCTGCCAGCGCTCCCCGACGGCGGCGGCGCCGACTGGGACTCCCCGCTGTCCTGGGACGCGGACGCGGCGGTCGCCGCCATCGGCACGCTGTGCCGCACGGGCCGCACCGAGGTGCCGCTGTACGACATCCCCACCAGCTCGCGCACCGGCAGCGCCAGCCTCGCCCTCCACGGCGCACCGCTGTGCGTCGCCGAGGGCATCTTCGCGGCGGAGATCATCGACCGGTGCCGGGAGCTGGGCCTGCTGGCCGACGCGCTGTGCCTGACCGGCCGCCCGCTGACCACCTTCCGCCGGCGGCTGGTGCGCGATCTCCGCGAGGGCCGCAAGCCGGTGCCCTACCTGCTACGCCGCGGGCTGCGCCTGCTGCGCGCCGAGCGCGGCATCATCGCCCGCCAGACCGGCCTCGGCGCGCACCCGTGCGACGCGGCGAGCGCCCTGCGCCGGATCGCCACGGCGGCGACCGCCCCCGCCGCGCGCCTGGCCGCCTGACCGCCCGCCCCCGCGCCGTACGTCGCCCCGCGCCCCCGCCCCGTAACGCGTCGCGCCCGCGCACAGCAGTGCGGGGCGGGACCGGCGCACCCCCCGCGCGCCGGTCCCGCCCCGCTGTTTCCCCCGTGTTCCCCCTGGCGTCCCGCCTTCCCCCCGGAAGGCGGCCCCCCATTTCCCCCGTTCTTCCCCCGTGGCGTTCCGCCTTCCCCCCGGAAGACGGTCCGCCGGTTTCCCCCCGTGGTTCCGCCTCTCCCCCGAAAGACGGCCCCCCATTTCCCCCGTGCTCCCCCCGTGTTTCCCCCTGCCTTCAGGCGACGAGCTCGCCGAAGGACTCCTCTTCGTCCCGCCCGAAGGCGAGCGTTTCGTCGCTGCGCAGTCGGCGCAGCGAACGCCAGATGCTGGACTTCACCGTGCCGACGCTGATGTCCAATATGTCGGCGATCTCGGGGTCGGTGCGGCCCTCGTAGTAGCGCAGGACGAGCATCGTGCGCTGCAACTCGGGCAGCCGCGCCAGCGCCTGCCACAACACGGCGCGCAGCTCGGTGCCGCGCATCGCGTCGTGGTCACCGACGGTCTCGGGCAGTTCCTCGGTCGGGTACTCGTTCAACTTGCGACGACGCCAGGCACTGATGTGCAGGTTCGTCATGGTGCGGCGGAGGTATCCGCCGACCGCTGCCTTGTCACTGATACGGTCCCAGGCCCGATACGTGGAGAACAGCGCGCTCTGCAGCAGGTCCTCCGCCTCGAACCGGTCACCAGTCAGGTGGTAGGCGGTGGCGAAGAGGGAGGCGCGGCGCTCCTGGACGTACGCGGTGAACTCCGCCTCGGCCCGGTTGCTGCTTCCCCCGTGCGCCGTGCCCCCGTTTCCCCCGTTGCCTACGGCGACCGCGGCGCCCCCACGGGCCTCCGTGGCCGCGTCAGCCGCCGCCACGTACATGATGGGCGACCGCTGACGTCCGGTGCCGCGAGCGCACCCCCGCCCGCTCACGGCACCGGACTTGTCTCCCCCAGACTCCGTCTGAGGGTTCCCCCAGCTCCAACCGGCGTGTAGGCGCGTCCGAATACCTGCGCTGGTTGTCGTGCCGTGCAAGGTGTTCATGTCGCGCCCCCCGTCGTGGAGCTTGTCTCGGTCTCTTGCCTACCGGGGTGGTTCCGCCCGGTGACCAAAAGACTGGCAAGCCAGTTTCATCGCGTTGTCCGTCGACTGTCACAGCCGTGTCACAGGCCCCGAAACCCGGGCGAGCCGTCGCGCGCTGCCCCGGAGGTCGAACTCCAGCCCACCTGTAGGCCAGAATGACCAACGTGCCTTTCCTGTTGCTGATCGAGGACGACGACGCCATCCGCACGGCCCTCGAACTCTCCCTGTCCCGCCAGGGCCACCGTGTGGCGACGGCGGCCACGGGAGAGGACGGCCTCAAGCTGCTGCGCGAGCAGCGGCCTGACCTGATCGTGTTGGATGTGATGCTGCCCGGTATTGACGGCTTTGAGGTGTGTCGCCGCATCAGGCGCACCGACCAGTTGCCGATCATCTTGCTGACCGCGCGGAGCGACGACATCGACGTCGTGGTGGGCCTTGAGTCCGGCGCGGACGACTACGTGGTCAAGCCGGTGCAGGGGCGGGTGCTCGACGCCCGCATCCGCGCCGTGCTGCGCCGCGGCGAGCGGGAGGCGAACGACTCGGCGTCGTTCGGCTCACTGGTGATCGACCGCTCCGCGATGACCGTCACCAAGAACGGCGAGGATCTCCAGCTCACCCCCACCGAGCTGCGACTCCTGCTGGAGCTGAGCCGCCGCCCGGGGCAGGCGCTGTCCCGACAGCAGTTGCTGCGCCTGGTCTGGGAGCACGACTACCTCGGTGACTCGCGGCTGGTCGACGCGTGCGTGCAGCGGCTGCGCGCGAAGGTCGAGGACGTGCCCTCGTCGCCGACGCTGATCCGCACGGTGCGTGGGGTCGGATACCGACTGGACACCCCCCAGTGACGGACGGGCCCAGTCGAGTACGGGGCTGGGCTGCGGGGATTCTGCGGTGGATGAGCCTGCGGTTGCGGCTGATGCTCGTGTTCGCCGTGGTCGCCCTGGTCGCCGCCGTCTCGGCGTCCGGCATCGCGTACTGGCTGAACCGTGACGCCGTCCTGAACCGGACGCAGAACGCCGCGCTCGACGACTTCCACAAGTCGCTCGAAGACCACACCGGAGCCCTGCCGCTGGAGCCGGACTGCGACGCCCTGGACGCTGCCGCGCAGCACATGGCGGAGAGCTCGCAGAAGTACGAGGTGCTGCTGATCACCCAGCAGAGCGGCCACACCGGCTGCGCCGCCTTCTCCAACGAGCAGGTCTTCGACTGGGAGATGGTGCCGGAGGCGCTGCGCACGGCGGTCAACAAGAAGCGCCCGGTGGACGGCTCGAACGCCTACCCCTACCACCTGTACTGGCAGCGGATCTCGCTGGACGGGGCGCCGTACCTGGTGGGCGGCGCCAAGGTGATCGGCGGCGGCCCCACGGGCTACATGCTCAAGTCGTTGGAGAACGAGCGGCAGGACCTCAACTCACTGGCCTGGTCGCTCGGGATCGCCACCGGGCTCGCGCTGATCGGCTCCGCGCTGCTGGCGCAGGCCGCCGCGGCGACGGTGCTACGCCCCGTACAACGCCTCGCGGACGCCGCGCGCAAGCTCGGCGAGGGCAAGTTGGACACCCGGCTGCGGGTTTCGGGAACGGACGAACTGGCCGATTTGTCCCGTACGTTCAACCGGACGGCCGAGTCGTTGGAGAAGCGGGTCGACGACCTGAGCGCGCGGGAGGCGTCCAGCCGCCGGTTCGTCGCCGACATGTCGCACGAGCTGCGGACTCCGCTGACGGCGATCACCGCCGTGACGGAGGTCCTTGAGGAGGAGGCGGACTCGCTCGATCCGATGATCGCGCCCGCCGTGCAGCTCGTCGTCAGCGAGACCCGGCGGCTGAACGACCTGGTGGAGAACCTGATGGAGGTGACCCGCTTCGACGCGGGCACCGCCCGCCTCGTCCTGGACGGCGTGGACGTCGCCGACCAGGTGACGGCCTGCATCGACGCGCGGGCCTGGTTGGACGCGGTGGAGCTGGACGCGGAGCGCGGCATCGTCGCCCGCCTCGACCCGCGGCGCCTCGACGTCATCCTGGCCAACCTGATCGGCAACGCGCTCAAGCACGGCGGCTCGCCGGTGCGCGTCTCGGTGCGGCCCGCCGCCGACGAGCTGCTGATCGAGGTACGTGACCACGGCCCGGGCATCCCCGAAGAGGTGTTGCCGCACGTCTTCGACCGCTTCTACAAGGCCAGCGCCTCCCGGCCGCGCTCGGAGGGCAGCGGCCTCGGCCTGTCGATCGCCCTGGAGAACGCGCACATCCACGGCGGCGAGATCACCGCGGCCAACTCCCCCGAGGGTGGCGCGATCTTCACGCTGCGGCTGCCGATGGACGCCTCCGAGGTCGTGGCGGACGCGGGCCGGTCGGACCAGGCCGAGCAGAACAAGAAGGCCGGGAAGGCCGGGAAGGCCGACCGATCCGAGAAGTCCGAGAAGGCGGAGAAGGCCGAGAAGGCCGAGAAGTCGGAGAAGCCGGATCGGGCGGACAGGGGCGGCATGGCCGCCGACAAGGCCGCTGACAAGGCCGAGAAGCGGGACGGCACGAAGGACCGGGACCGGAAAGACAAGAGGAGCGAGCGATGAGCCCCCGGACCGCGGACCCGTACGGCACGGAGCGCCCCGGCCCCACCCTGCCGGCGCCACGCCGGGCGCATGGCACCCGGGCGGCGGCGCTCGGGGTCTTCGGGGCGGTCGCCGCGCTGCTGGTCGCCGGGTGCGGCATCCGCTCCACCTCGGTTCCCGTGGACGCTGGCGCGGCGCCCTCGCGCGCCTCGTGCCAGTTGCCCGGTTCCGCGGCCTCCCCCCGGGCCACCGACGGGGTCGCCGTCACCGTGCAGCTCGTGTGCTCCGCGCAGTTGCTGCCCGTGCGGCGGGTGCTCCGGCTGCCGAAGGGCGACCAGGCGCCGCGCCCCGACGAGTTCGCGCGGGCACTGCTCAACCAGCTCCAGCAGCCGGAGTCGGCCGCCGAGGCGAAGGCGGGCTTCACTAGCGAGGTGGGCCCCTGGGTGCGGGTTTCGGGGCCGGCCAAGGGCGACCCGGCGGGGACGCTGCGGCTGAACCGGGAGCCCGACGAGCTGCCGCCGTACGCGCTGGCGCAGCTCGTGTGCACCTTCGCCGAGACCCCGGCGGTGGGCGGCCGGCGCGCGGTGGTGCTCGGCGGGCCGGCCGCGCCCGAGGGGGAGGACACGCTCGGGGTCGGTGGTCTCAAGCGGTACGAGTGCGGCACCGACCTGCGCACCCGGCCCCAGAGCGCACAGAGCTCGGGCACCCTGGTGGAGTAGGCGGCCGGCTGGGCAGCCCGCCGGAGTGGGCGGCCGACCGACCACCGCAGGAGTGGGCGGCGGCCCGGCGACCCGACGGCCCGGCGGGTACGGGTCGCGTCGGGGCGGTGGGACTGGCCGGGCCGGCGGGGCTGGCTGGGCTGATGAGGCGGGGCGGGCCGCGGCGCAGGTCGGGGCGGGATTCGTCGCGCGGAGCGTGAGGCCCGTCACCGTGGGGTCGGCGGAACCGGGACGGCGGCGCCGCGCGTCCTGACTGGCGTGCAGGGTCATGGTCCCGGCCGCACGGCCGACATCCGCTTCCGCCTCGCGGGCATCCTCCTCCTGGTGGCGCAGCTCGCCTTCATCGCCTGGCTCTCCCTGCGCCCGCTGGCCGCCACCTGGGTCACGGCCAGCAATCTGGAGCCGCTGGCCTCCATCCGTGGAGACCTCGACGTCGGGCTCGCCGAGGCCACCCGGCGCATCGCGCGCGAGCTGCTGCTGTACGCGCCGCTCGGGGTGCTGCTACCGCTGGCTGGGGGCCGCGTCGACGCCCACCGGCTGGCGTCGCTGCTGCGTACGGTGCTGGCCAGCGCGTTGATCTCGTGCGCCATCGAACTCGCCCAGTCCACGGTCGCCGGCCAGGTCGTGGACGTGGACACGGTGCTGCTCAACACGGCGGGCGTCGCACTGGCGCACCTGGCGGTGGTGCCTGCCGTACGGGCCCGGCTCCGCCGCCGGGGGCAGGGCCGGGCGCCGGCCGCCCTCCCTCGGGAGGAGGCGGCCTCGGGGGTGACCCCGACGATCTCCAGGGTCGGCATCGCACCGTAGTGCGACGCCCCGTCGGCCGCGGGCACCTAGCGTGGAGCTATCAACAGTTCCTCGGGTGAGACCGCGGACGACGACAGGGAGTCCCCATGAGCACCGCTCTCGTACGCCCTCAGAACACCAAAATGATCGCCGGCGTGTGCGCCGGACTGGCCCAGCGCTTCGGGACGTCCGCGACCACGATGCGGGTGATCTTCGTGGCCTCGTGTCTGCTGCCGGGCCCGCAGTTCCTGCTCTATCTCGCGCTGTGGATACTGCTGCCGGCCGACAACAAGAACCGGGCCGGCGCCTGGTGAGCCACCGGCCCGGGCCGATGCGCCGGGCGCCGGAGCGCGGCGGGCACACGCGGCGGTGGGCCGCCCGCCCGTTGCCGGACGTGCGGCCCACCGTGGCCTGCGCGCGAAGCGTCAGCCCCCGAGCGGCAGCCCGCCGAGCAGGCTCTGCACCGGGTTCGGAGCGGTCTTGGCGTCGGGCTTCGCGAGCTTCTCCGTCTTCTTCGGCAGCGTCTTCACCGCTTCCTTGGCCGGGCCCGTGACCGGCCCGAGCCCGGACGGGGCGGCCGAAGCGGTTCCCGCGGCGGTGGCGGCGAAGGCGATACCCACGGCGGTGACGCCAAGGGTCTTGATCGTTCCCTGCTTCATCAGAAATCTTCCTTGGTACGGGGTTCTTGAGCGGCACTGCAACGTAGCCAGCCGCTCCGATGCCCCGCAAACACCGGAGATGGGCGGGGATGTCGGGAGTGCCGGTGCGTGCCCGCACCGCCACGGCCCTCGCCGCGGCACCCCACCGCACCAGGAAAACCGCTGGTCAGCGCCTATCCGACGGCGGTCTGACGGAACAACCACTCGGCCTTCAGCTCGGCGTATCCGGGCTTGATCACGTCGTTGATCATCGCCAGACGTTCATCGAAAGGGATGAACGCGGACTTCATCGCATTGACGGTGAACCACTGCATGTCGTCCAGCGTGTAGCCGAAGGTCGACACGAGGTGCTCGAACTCGCGGCTCATGCTGGTGCCGCTCATGAGCCGGTTGTCGGTGTTGACCGTGGCCCGGAAGTGCAGCTTGCGCAGCAGCCCGATGGGGTGCTCGACGTAGGAACTCGCGGCGCCGGTCTGCAGGTTGGAGGTGGGGCACAGCTCCAGCGGGATGCGCTTGTCGCGCACGTAGCTGGCGAGCCGGCCGAGCTTGATGCCGCCGTCCTCGGACACGTGGATGTCGTCGATGATCCGCACCCCGTGGCCGAGCCGGTCGGCGCCGCACCACTGGAGCGCCTGCCAGATCGACGGCAGGCCGAACGCCTCGCCCGCGTGGATGGTGAAGTGGTTGTTCTCGCGCTTGAGGTACTCGAACGCGTCCAGGTGCCGGGTGGGCGGGAAGCCCGCCTCGGCGCCCGCGATGTCGAAGCCGACGACGCCCAGGTCGCGGTAGCGGTTGGCCAGTTCGGCGATCTCCAGGGAGCGGGCGGCGTGCCGCATCGCGGTGAGGAGCGCGCCCACGCGGATGCGGTGGCCGGCCGCGCGCGCCCGGCGCTCGCCCTCACGGAAGCCCTCGTTGACCGCCTCGACCACCTGCTCCAGCGTCAGCCCCTGCTCCAGGTGCTGCTCGGGGGCGTAGCGCACCTCGGCGTAGACGACGCCGTCGGCGGCGAGGTCCTCGGCGCACTCGGCCGCTACCCGGCGCAGCGCCTGCGCGGTCTGGAGGACGGCACAGGTGTGCGCGAAGGTCTCCAGGTAGCGTTCGAGCGAACCGGAATCGGCCGCCGCGCGGAACCAGGTGCCGAGCGCGGTGGGGTCGGTCTCGGGCAGCCCCTCGTAGCCGCTCTCCCGGGCCAGTTCGACGATGGTGGCCGGGCGCAGCCCGCCGTCGAGGTGGTCGTGCAGCAGCACCTTGGGGGCACGCCGGATCTGCTCCGGGTTGGGTTGCTGGGTGTTCTCGCTCGTCATCTGCGCACCATAGCCCCTACGCGCGTAGATCGCCTGGGGTAACCGGCTGGATAGATACGGAACAGTGACCAGTCTGCGTAGTGGAGTACACCCTTGCTTCTGCCATCGTTCTGACATGGCTCAGCAAGCGTTGCCGGAACGACCGGATCGAAGCGCCCGGCTGGGGCGGCCCGTGGGGGTGGCGGCGGAGGGGAAGGCCGTGGGTGGGGTGGCGCTGCTGCTGCCCGACGGCGCGCCAACCGGAACCCGACGGCCGTCCGCGCTGTCGGCCGCGGCGATGTGGCCGCTCGCGCGCGGGCTGGCGAAGGCGGGCCGGCCGGAGGGGCTGACGGCACACGTCGTCCGCTATCGATGTCGCGGCTGGAACGGGTCGGCCGCGGACCCCGTGGCGGACGCCGAGTGGGCCGCGGACGAGGTGGTGCGGCGCTACGGGGACGTGCCGATCTGCCTGGTCGGAATGGGCATGGGGGCGCGGGCCGCGCTGCTCGCGGCGGGGCACTCGGCCGTGGGCTCGGTCCTCGCCATCGCCCCCTGGCTACCGAACCCGGAGGCCACGCTGAGCCCGGACCCGGTCAAGCACCTGGCGGGCAGACAGGTGCTCGTCGTGCACGGCAGCAACGACGAGCACACCGACCCCGAACTCTCCTACCGGCTGGTCGAGCGGGCCAAGAAGATCAACAGCACGGTGTGCCGCTTCGAGGTGCACACCGACGGCCACCGCCTCCACCAGCATCGGCAGGAGGTGTACGCGCTCGCCGCCGACTTCGCGCTGGGCTCCCTCTTCGACCAGGACTACGCGCGTCCACTGGCGGACGCGCTGGCCGCCCCGCCCCCGCTCGGCCTGCGGATGCCGCTCGCGGCGGGCTTCGGCTCGTCGCTGCGGCGGTAGCGCGGGCCGGGAGCGGGGCCGGACAGTAGGGGGCGGAGAGCGAGGGGCGAGGGGCGGAGAACGGGGGCGGAGAGCTGAGCGCGCGGGCTCGCACGGGGCGGGGCCCGGAGGAGGCGGGGGCGGCGGGTCTCGCTGGGCGGAGCGGGCGGGTCCACGGGGCGGAACCAGGGCGGCGACGGCTCGGCGGTGGTTCGGCGGCGGTTCGGCGGTGGTCTGGCAGTGGCTCGGCGGCAGTTCGGCGGAGGTTCGGCGGCGTAGGGGGTGGGGCGCACGGGGGTGGGTGCGGGGCGCATGGAAGACTTGTCGGCATGCCTCACCGCCGGCCGGTTTCCCGCACCCGTGTCCGCAGCCGTCGCCCCGCGTTCGCCCGCGCGGCCGGCCTGATGTCCGGCGCGCTCGTCGCCACCGTGGCGCTCACCGGGTGTGGCAGCGGTAGCTCGTCAGGCAAGGCCACCTTCACCCGCAACGGGTCCAGCACCATCGAGACCGTGGCCAAGGCCGACCGTACGGCCGCGCCCGACATCTCCGGGGCCGCGCTGGACGGCGAACGCGTGCGGCTCGCCGACTACCGGGGCAAGGTGGTCGCGATCAACCTGTGGGCCTCCTGGTGCCCGCCGTGTCGCGCCGAGACCCCGAGCCTGGTCAAGGTCGCCGCCGAGACCAAGGGCGACGTGGCGTTCATCGGTCTGAACAGCGACCACGAGAAGGCCCAGGGCCTCAAGTTCGAGAAGGAACTCGGGGTGCGCTACCCGAGCTGGCACGACCCGGCGGGCAAGCTGGCGCTGCACTTCCCGAAGGGCAGCTTCAACCCGCAGGGCATTCCGTCCACCCTCTTCATCGACCGCGACGGCAAGATCGCCGCCCGCGCGCTCAGCCCGGTCGGCGAGGACGACCTGCGCGAGGCCCTCAAGCCGCTGCTGGCCGAGAAGTCCTAGCCGCCGCGCGACGCGGGGCGCCGGCCGGGGCAGCCGTCGGCGGCGCAGCCGTCGGCCGGGCCGGCGTCGGCGACCGTCAGCGGGGCAGGAGCTGGCCACGGCGGCTCAGCAGGAAGCGTTTGAAGGCCGTCACCGGTGGCGTGTCCGGGTGCCCGTCGAGCCAGGCCACGCCGATCTCGCGGACCGCGCGCGGCGCCGTGACCGTCAGCTCCACCACGCCGGGCCGCGGCACCGCGGGCGGCGGTAGCAGCGCCACGCCGAGGCCGGCCGCCACCAGGCCACGGAGCGTCTCGGCCTCCTCCCCCTCGAAGGCGACCTTCGGCGTGAACCCGGCCTCGGCGCACACCGCGTCGGTGATCCGGCGCAGCCCGTAGCCCGGTTCCAGGGTGACGAAGAGCTCGCCGGACGCCTCGGCGAGGCGGACCCGCTTGCGGTGCGCGAGCCGGTGGTCGTCGGGGACGACCAGGCGTAGCTTCTGCTCGTCGAGGCGGCGCGCGACCAGGTCCGGGGCGTCGGGGACGGGCGAGGTCAGGCACAGGTCGAGGTCGCCGGCGCGGAGCCGTTCGAGCATCGCCTCGCCGTAGTTCTGGACGAGTTGGAAGCGCACCCGCGGGTGGTCGGCGCGGAACGCGCGCAGCAGCCCGGGCACGGTCTCGGAGCCCAGCGTGTGCAGGAAGCCGAAGGCGACCTTGCCCGCAGCCGGGTCGGCGTCGGCACGCACCGACTCCGCGGCCCGCTCCACCTCGGCCAGCGCCCGCTGGGTGGAGGCCAGGAAGGTATGGCCGGCCGGCGTGAGCGAGACGGTGCGGCCATGCCGGGCGAACAGGGCGACGCCCAGATCCGCTTCGAGCCGCACCATGGCCCGGCTCAGCGTGGACTGCGGCACGCCGAGTTGCTGCGCGGCACGGGTGACGTGCTCGTACCGCGCCACGGCCGCGAACTGCACGAGCCGCGGCGCGAGGGCCGCCGCCCACGAGGCGGCGTGGGTGCCGGGCGCGGCCGGCGCCGACGGGGACGGGGTCGGGCGCGCGGGCGGGGTCGAGGGCGGGCCAGCGACCGGGGGCGGGGCCGGGGTCGAGGGCGGGGTCGGGCTCCGGGTGGGGGTCACGGTCGACGGCCGCGTGACGGTGGGTGTGTCCGACGTGACTTTTTCCTTTCCCTGGCGTGACACGGAACGGACTGACCTGCGCTCATGCACCATGGGATCGATTATGGCGATGTTGTGCATTGGACGCATGAGAGCGCTCTGCTTACGGTCGTGGACATGCCTCCTGCTGATACCGGGGCGTCCACCGAACTCCGTGTGGGCGCCTCTACCGCGCCGTTCCCCCGTACCACCACGACCGCCGCCGCGCCGCCCGCCACGGCCGCGCCCGAGCGGCAGGCCGCGCCGGCCTCCGAGCCCGCCGCCGACTCCGGTCGCCTCGCGCGCCGTTGCCGCGCCGCCGCCTCCCGCGCGCGCCGGCGTCCGAACCCCTCGGGCCCCCGCCCCTGTCGCCCCGCGCCCGGCAAGGCCGCCCACGAGAGCGGCCCGAACTCCGGGCCCGCCACGGCGCGCACGCCGGAACAGAGCCCCGCGGCCGGTCGGCCCGCGCCCCGCGCGCACGGTGCGGCCGGCGGTGCGGGCGAGGGGGCCGACTCCGACGGCGGCAAGCTGCGCCCTGGCGGACCCGGTTACCGACGCATGAGCTTCGGGCTGCTGGCCGCCGGCATCTCCACCTTCGCGCTGCTCTACTCGACGCAGGCGCTGCTGCCCGCCATCTCCGGTGACCTGGGCGTCTCGCCGGGCCAGGCGAGTTGGACCGTGTCCGCCGCGACCGGAGCCCTCGCGCTCGCCGTGCTGCCGCTGAGCGCGCTCTCCGAGCGGTTCGGTCGGCGCACCCTGATGACCGTCTCGCTGAGCGTCGCCGCGGTCGTCGCCCTGCTGACGCCGTTCGCGCCCAACCTGGGCTGGCTGGTCGCGCTGCGCGCCGTCCAGGGCGCCGCGCTGGCCGGGGTGCCCGCGTCCGCGATGGCGTACCTGGCCGAGGAGGTGCGGGGCAAGGCACTGGTCGGGGCGATCGGCCTGTTCGTCGCGGGCAACAGCATCGGCGGCATGTCCGGCCGCATCCTCACCGGCTGGGTCGCCCAGGCGTGGGGCTGGCGGGCGGCGCTGGCCGCGGTGGGGCTGCTGGCGGCGGTGTGCGCCGTGGTCTTCCGGCTCCTCGTACCGCGGGCCCGGCACTTCACGTCGCGCCCGGTCGGGCCGCGCGCCCTGGCCCGCACCATCGGGGGCCACCTGGCCGACCCGCTGTTGCGCCGGCTGTACGCGATCGGGGCGCTGTTCATGACCGTGTTCGGCGCGGTCTACACCGTCATCGGCTACCGGCTGATCGAGGAGCCGTTCAACCTGCCGCAGGGCGTGGTCGGGTCGATCTTCCTGGTCTACCTGGTCGGCACCCTCTCCTCGGCGGCGGCGGGCCAACTCGTCGCCCGGCTCGGCCGGCGCAGCGCGCTCTACCTCGCGGTGGGCACCACGGCGCTCGGCCTGCTGCTGACGCTGACCTCCACGCTGCTCGCGGTGCTGCTCGGGCTGGTGTTGATCACGGCGGGCTTCTTCGCCGGGCACGCCGTGGCCTCCTCCTCGGTCAGCCGCACCGCCACGACGGGCCGCGCGCAGGCGTCCGCGCTCTACCAGTCGGCGTACTACCTGGGCAGCAGCGCGGGCGGCACGCTCGGCGCCATCGCCTTCCACGCGGCGGGCTGGGAGGGCACCGTCGTGCTCGGCCTCGCGGCGATGGTCGGGGCGGCGAGCATCACGCTCTACGCGACCCGCAAGGCGCTGGCCCAGCGGCGGGCGCTGGCGGCGGCGCGGTAACCAGCGGCACCAGGCCGCCCACCGCGTCGCCGGCCCGCCCGCCGGGCGGCCGTCCCCACGCGTGACCACGGTCTCGGACGCGACCACGGTCCCGGGCGTGGCCACGATCCCGGGCGTGGCCACGATCCCGGGCGTGGCCACGGTCTCGGGCGCGGCCATCACGTCGCCCGAGCGGTGAAGGCGCCGGTTTCGAGGGTCGTCTCGAAGGGCTCGGGGAGGTGGAGGTCCGCCCCGAACCCGACCGTGCCGAGCACCCGATACGCCTCCCCCTCCGGGACCCCGTACAGCGTGACGGATGGGCCGCGCGGGGCCCATCCGTCCACGAGCACGTACAGCGGGACACCGGCCAGCGCGTAGCCGGCGGCCTTGGTGGTGCGGTCGCGGTGGGCGCTGGCCCGCGACGTGATCTCGACCGTCATCCGGGCCGCGGCGGCGGGGGCGTACGCGGACTCGCCGTGCGGCACACCCCGCTTGGGCACCACCGCCAGGTCGGGGACGAAGACGCCCGCGCACGCGGGCACGGCCAGGCCCAGCCGCTGGTAGATCCCCCAGTCCGGCGGGATCGCCGCGTACAACTGCCGCTGGATCTGGTCCAGGACGATGTGGTGGCGGCGGTCGGGCGGGGGCGAGAGGGTGACGGCCCCCTCGATGAGCTCGGCCCGCCATCCCTCGGGGACGTCGGACTCCGCCCATCGGCGGGCGAGATCGGCCCACCCGCCGGCCCCGGCCGGCACCTGCTCGGTACGTCGCGCGCTCATGACGCCCCTCCCCCGGGCACCGCCCCCTGCGGCACCCGTGCGGTCACGTCATCCATCCCAGCACGATCCGCGGCCCCCGAGCCGGTTCGCCTTCCCGCACCACTCGAACGTGTGAGCGCATTCCGAACCCGCGCGCCCCCGGAGCGATCCGCCCACGCCCTGCCCGAGCCAGCGCACCTATGCCCCCGCGCCCTGCCTACGCCAACGCACCCGCGCACCACCCGCCCGGGGCGGCGGCTGCGCGCTATCCGATGCGGTCCAGCACCACCGGCTGCGGCTCGAACCGCGTGTCGGCCGGGGCGATCAGGACGCCGCCGTTGAGGGCCTCAAGGGCGTAGCCGAACTTCTCCGGGGTGTCGGTGTGCAGGGTCAGCAGCGGCTGACCCGCGGTGATCCGGTCGCCCGGCTTGGCGTGCAGTTCGACGCCGGCGCCCGCCTGGACCGGGTCGTCACGGCGGGCGCGGCCGGCGCCGAGCCGCCAGGCGGCGACCCCGACGGCGTAGGCGTCCAGGGTGGTGAGCACGCCGTCGACGGAGGCGTTGACCACGTGCTGTTCGCGCGCGACGGGCAACTCCGCGTCCGGGTCGCCGCCCTGGGCGAGGATCATCCGGCGCCAGTGGTCCATGGCCGAGCCGTCGGCGAGCGCCCGCGCCGGGTCGGCGTCGGGCAGTCCGGCCGCCGTCAGCATCTCGCGGGCCAGCGCCACGGTCAGCTCGACCACGTCGGCCGGGCCGCCGCCGGCCAGCACCTCGACCGACTCGCGCACTTCGAGGGCGTTGCCGGCGGTCAGCCCGAGCGGTGTGGACATGTCGGTCAGCAGCGCGACCGTGCGCACGCCGTGGTCCGTGCCGAGGCCGACCATGGTGGAGGCCAGCTCGCGGGCCGCCTCGATGTCCTTCATGAAGGCGCCGGAGCCGACCTTGACGTCCAGGACCAGCGAACCCGTGCCCTCGGCGATCTTCTTGGACATGATCGAGGACGCGATGAGGGGGATGGACTCGACGGTTCCGGTGACGTCGCGCAGCGCGTACAGCTTCTTGTCGGCGGGGGCCAGGCCGTCGCCGGCCGCGCAGATGACGGAGCCGACGTCGGCCAGTACGCCGAGCATCTCGTCGTTGCTGAGCGCGGCCCGCCAGCCGGGGATGGACTCCAGCTTGTCCAGGGTGCCGCCGGTGTGGCCGAGGCCGCGCCCCGAGAGCTGGGGGACGGCGGCGCCGCAGGCGGCGACGAGCGGGGCGAGCGGCAGCGTGATCTTGTCGCCGACGCCGCCGGTCGAGTGCTTGTCGGTGGTCACCCGGGGCAGCGACGAGAAGTCCATCCGCTCGCCCGAGGCGATCATGGCGGCGGTCCAGCGGGCGATCTCGGCCCGGTCCATGCCGTTCAGGTAGATCGCCATGGCCAGCGCGGACATCTGCTCGTGGGCGACCTCGCCGCGGGTGTACGCGTCGATGATCCAGTCGATCTGGGCGTCGGTGAGACGGCCGCCGTCGCGCTTGGCACGGATGACGGAGATGGCGTCCATGGGCGTGCGGGCCTTTCTGGGCGGGGGTGGCGCGGGGGCGCGCGGGGTGCGCGCGCCCCGGCCGCCGCGCGGTCGGGGGCAGGCGACCGCCCCGGGCCGTCGGTAACGAGGCAGGTGGCACGGCCACTGGCCCGTACAACGTCCGGGGCGGTCCTATCGTTCGAGGTCGGCGTCGCGTTCGGGATCGGCCCCGGATTCGGGGTCGGCGCCGGGTGCGGGGGAAGCGCCGGGCGCGGGGGCGGCGGCGCGTTCGAGGTCGGCGGCGCCGAAGGCGTCCGGGAGGAGTTCGGCCAGCGGGCGGATGCCGCGGGCGGTGTCCACCCGCAGCCGTGGGCCGCCGTGTTCCCACAGCAACTGTCGGCAACGACCGCACGGCATGAGGACCCGGCCCTCGCGGTCGCAGCAGGTGAACGCGGTCAGCCGGCCGCCGCCGCTCGCGAACAACGCGGAGACCAGGCCGCACTCGGCGCACAGCGCGACCCCGTAGGCGGCGTTCTCGACGTTGCAGCCGCTGACGGTGCGGCCGTCGTCCACCAGGGCCGCGGCCCCGACCGGGAAGCCGGAGTAGGGGGCGTAGGCCCGGGACATGGCCTCCCGGGCCCGCTGCCGCAGCTCCCGCCAGGCGCTCTCGGGGAGCGGGGCGAGGGTGTCGCGGGCGTCGGTCATCCGCCCTGGCCCCTTCGGTAGGGCTTGTTGTTGGCCTTGGGCATGCGGAGCCGTTGCGCCGCCAGGGCCATCACCAGCAGGGTGACGATGTACGGCGTGGCGCCGACGAGTTCGTTCGGTACGGAGTCGGTCATCGCGTACCAGACGATCAGCAGCGCGGCGGCCAGGCCGCTCAGCCCCGCCGCGATGTAGTGCTGACGGGTCAGTCGCCATACGGCGAGTGCCAGCAGGCCGAGCGCGACGAGCAGTATCAGGGCGTGCACGGTGGTGCCGCCGCTGCGCAGTTGCAGCGCGTCGGAGTAGCCGAACAGGCCCGCGCCCATGGCCAGGCCGCCGGGGCGCCAGTTGCCGAAGAGCATGGCCGCCAGGCCGATGTAGCCCCGGCCGCCGGTCTGGCCCTCGTTGTAGATGTGCGAGCGGACCAGAGCGAGGAAGACGCCGCCGAGGCCGGCCAGCGCGCCGGAGGTGACGACCGCCGCGTACTTGTAGAAGTAGACGTTGACGCCGAGCGACTCGGCGGCGGTCGGGTTCTCGCCACAGGAACGCAGCCGTAGCCCGAACGAGGTCTTCCACAACACGAGGAAGGTGCCGGCGAACAGGGCGATGGCCAGCACGGTCAGCGCCGAGATGTCGGTGACCAGGCCGCCGAGGATGCCGGCCACGTCGGAGACCAGGAACCAGTGGTGTTTCTCCAGGTCGGCCAGCCAGTCGGCCAGCCCCGGCACGGTGAACTGCTGGATGTCGTCGACCTGCGGCGACTGCTTGGGGCTGCCGCCCTCGTCGGCCAGCGGCTCGAACCAGCGCTTGGCCAGGTACGAGGTGGCGCCCAGGGCCAGGATGTTGATGGCCACGCCGGAGATGATGTGGTCCACGCCGAAGGTGACCGTGGCCACCGCGTGCACCAGGCCGCCGATCGCGCCGCCGAGCACGCCGGCCAGCACGCCGGTCCACGGGCCCCACTGGTAGCCGGCCCAGGCGCCGAAGAACGTGCCGAGGATCATCATGCCCTCGAGCCCGATGTTGACCACGCCGGCCCGCTCGGCCCACAGCCCGCCGAGGCCGGCGAGGCCGATGGGCACGGCCATCGACAGGCCGGCGGCGATCTGGCCGGACGAGGTGATGTTGTTGAACGCGGGCGTCTGGCCCGAGGCGACCTGGTCGATGATCTCGCGGACCACCGACAGCGTGATCAGGGCGCCCGCGATGATCAGCAGCACCTTGGCGAAGGACAGCCGTCCGCCGGCGGCCCGGGAGGCGCCCGGCGGGCCCTTCGGGGTCTTGGTGAGAGTCGGGGCGCCGCTCACTGGGCCACCTCCCGCTTGGTCAGATTGACGGCCTGCTGGGCGAGTTCGGCGCCCACCCGCTGCTGCTGGCGCTTGATGCCGTAGCGGCGCACCAGTTCGTACGCGATGACGACGCACAACACGATCACGCCCTGCATCACGCCGACGATCTCCTTGTCGTACCCCTCGAACTCCAGCCGGTTCGCGCCGCGCTCCAGGAAGCCCCACAAGAGGGCGCCCAGCGCGATGCCGACCGGGTGGTTGCGGCCGAGGAGGGCCACGGCGATGCCGGTGAAGCCGACGCCGAGCGGGAAGTCGGCGGTGAACTGGTGCGTGTCGTTGAGCACGGTCGGCATGCCGACCAGGCCCGCCATCGCGCCGGAGAGCACCATGCTGGTGACGATCATGCGCTTGACGCCCACGCCGCTGGCCTGCGCGGCGGGCTCGGAGCGGCCCACCGAGCGCAGGTCGAAGCCGAACCGGGTGCGGCCGAGGACGAACCAGAACGCGAGCCCGGCGAGCACGGCCACCACGAGGAAGCCCCAGATGGGGTCGAGGTCGCCGCCGGCCGGGATGGTGAAGAAGTGGCTGGACTCGGGGAGCGGCTCGGTCGAGACGATGTTGGTGTCGGGGTCGAGCACGCCGAGCCGGCCGTCCACGAGCAGGTAGCTGATCAGGGCGGTGGCCAGCGAGTTCAGCATGATGGTGCTGATCACCTCGCTGACGCCTCGGTAGACCTTGAGCAGTCCGGCGATCGAGGCCCACATGGCGCCGACCAGCATCGCCACCAGGATGATCAGCGGGATCTGCACCAGGCCCGGCAGGTTCATCGCGCCGCCGGCGGCTGCCGCGATGAAGGCGGAGAGCCGGTACTGGCCGTCCACGCCGATGTTGAACAGGTTCATCCGGAAGCCGATGGCGACGGCGAGGCCGGCGAGGTAGTACGTGGTGGCCTTGTTGAGGATGTAGACCTGGCTGTCGGCCTTGCTGCCGTACTCGAACATCACGCCGAAGGCGTTGAACGGCTCCTTGCCCGTGGCGAGCAGCACCAGGGCGGTCACCGTGAACGCGGCGACCAGGGCGAGGGCGGGCGCGGCGATAGCCAGCAGCACCCGTTCCTTGTCGAACTTCTTCATCGGCCCTCTCCCGGCCCGTCGGTGGGGTGCTCCAGGTGGCCGCTGGCCGCACCGGTCATCGCCGAACCCAGCTCCTCGGGGGTGATCGAGGCGGGGTCGGCGTCGGCCACCAGTCGGCCTCGGTACATCACCCGCAGCGTGTCGGACAGGCCGATCAGCTCGTCCAGGTCGGCCGAGATCAGCAGCACCGCGAGGCCCTCGCCGCGGGCGGCGCGGATCTGGTCCCAGATCTGGGCCTGCGCGCCGACGTCCACGCCGCGCGTGGGGTGGGCGGCGATGAGCAGCTTGGGCAGGTGGCTCATCTCCCGGCCGACGATGAGCTTCTGCTGGTTGCCGCCGGACAGCGAGGCGGCCGTCACCTCGATGCCGGGGGTGCGCACGTCGTACTCGGCGACGATGCGCTCGGTATCGCGCCGCGCGGCCTTCGGGTCGAGCAGCCAGCCACGGCTGTTGGGCGCCTCGGTGACGTGCCCGAGGATGCGGTTCTCCCACAGCGGGGCCTCAAGCAGCAGCGCGTGCCGGTGCCGGTCCTCGGGGATGTAGCCGATGCCGCCCTCGCGCCGGGCGCGGGTGGGGGCGTGCGAGATGTCCCGCCCGTCCAGCGTGATGGTGCCGCCGTCGGGGTCGCGCATGCCCATGATGGCCTCGACGAGTTCGGCCTGCCCGTTGCCCTCGACGCCGGCGATGCCGAGGACCTCGCCCTTGTGGATGGTGAGGTCGATGCCGTCGAGTACGGGGCGGCTCACGCCGTCCGCGTCGACGGCGCTCAGCCGCAGGTCGGCGACGCGCAGCAACTCCACGTCGGTGACGGTCGACTCGCAGGTCTGCGGCGAGGGCAGCTCGCTGCCGACCATCAGCTCCGCGAGTTGCTTGGCGGTGGTCTGGCTCGGCTCCACGGAGGCGACGGTGGTGCCGCGCCGGATGACGGTGATGTCGTCGGCGACCGAGAGCACCTCGCCCAGCTTGTGCGAGATGAAGATGACGGTCAGGCCCTCGGCGGTCAGCTCGCGCAGGTTGTCGAAGAGCGCGTCGACCTCCTGCGGCACCAGCACCGCGGTCGGCTCGTCCAGGATGAGGACGCGGGCGCCGCGGTAGAGCACCTTGAGGATCTCCACCCGCTGCCGGTCGGCGACACCGAGGTCCTCCACCAGCGCGTCGGGCCGCACGCCGAGCCCGTACGCCTCGGAGATCTCGCGCACCCTGGCGCGCGCCCTGGCCCCGATGCCGTGCAGCTTCTCGGCGCCGAGGACGATGTTCTCCAGGACGGTCAGGTAGTCGGCGAGCATGAAGTGCTGGTGCACCATGCCCACGCGGCGCGCGATGGCGTCGGCCGGGGAGTGCAGTTCGACCTGTTCGCCGTGGAGGGCGATGGTGCCCTCGTCGGGCCGCTGCATCCCGTAGAGGATCTTCATCAGGGTCGACTTGCCCGCGCCGTTCTCGCCGACGAGGGCGTGCACGGTGCCGCGGCGGACCGAGATGTCGATGTCGTGGTTGGCGACGACGCCGGGGAACCGCTTGGTGATTCCGCGGAGTTCTACGGCGAAGGGGTGTTCCTCGCCGGCGGGTGACTCGCCCGTGGGGGCGCTGGCGGCTTTGATGGCGACTCCAGAGGGTGGGGTGGTGGCGGCCCCGCGGGGAGCGGGAGGCCGCGCCCCAGGGGAAGGGCCCGGAGAAAGCAGCGGCTACGCGGCTTCCTCCAGGCCCGGTGCAACGGCCTCACGGCCTGTGTGCGGGTCAGCCCGCGTAGGTGGACTTCACCTTGATGTCGCCCGCGATGATCTTCTTCTTGGCCTCTTCGATCTTCGGCTTGATGTCGTCGAGGAAGCCGCCGGAGTACGAGAGGGAGACGCCACCCTGCTTGAGGTCGTACGTCTGAACGCCCGTCATCGCCTTCTTGTCCTTCAGGACGCTGACGATGAAGTCGTAGACGGAGCCGTCCACGTTCTTCACCACCGAGGTGAGGATGGAGTTCTTGTAGTCGGCCAGGCCCTTTTCGTAGTACTGGTCGCCGTCGACGCCGATCGACCAGGTGCCCTTCTTCTTGGCGGTGGCCTCGATGGCACCGGAGCCCGAACCGCCCGCCGCCGAGTAGATGACGTCGATGTTCTTGTCGAGCATGCCCTCGGCCATGTCCTTACCGCGGTCGGGCAGGCCGAAGCCGTCGGTGCTGCCCGGGGTGACCCACTGGACGTCCACCGTCGCCTTCGGGTTGGTCTCCTTGACGCCCTGCACGTACCCCGCGGCGAACTTCTTGATCAGCGCGCTGTTGGTGCCGCCGATGAAGCCGACCTTGCCGGTCTTGCTCTTCAGCGCGGCGGCGACGCCGGCCAGGTAGGAGCCCTCCTGCTCGGCGGAGACCAGGCTGGCCACGTTCTTGGCCTCGACGACCGAGTCGACGATGGCGAAGTCGGTGTCCTTGTACTTCTTGGCCGCCTTGGCGAGCGAGGGGGTGTAGGCGTAGCCGACGCCGATGACCGGGTTGTAGCCGGCCTCGGCGAGGTCGGCGAGCTTCTGGTAGCGGTCGGCCTCGGTGTCGGTGTTCTTGGCGGTCATCTCCTTGCCGCCCACCTTGAGGTCCTTCTTCGCCTTGTCGAAGCCCTTGGCCGCGGAGTCGTTGAAGGAGTGGTCGCCCCGGCCGCCGACGTCATACGCCAGGCCGATGCCCTTGTCCTTGTCCCCTTCTTCCGAACTGCTGCCACACGCGGTGGCGGAGAAGGCGAGAGCCGCGGTAGCGATGCCCGCGACGGCGATCTTGGATGCCCGGCGCACGAGGGTCCCCTTCACTCGAAGCGCCACCTGTGGCGCTGATTTCCGCCGCATCGTAACGCGCGTAGAACCGCAGAAAAGGGGAGTCAGTAAGCCGTTATCGGATCGTCGCGAACCTGCCGCGACGATCCCGTCTACGGCGGCCCTACGGAAGGTTGCGATCGAGCAAAGCGGCGGCCGTGAAGAGTTCCACTCCCACCTCGATGGCCTCCTCGTCCACGTCGAAGTCCCCGGCGTGCAGGTCGCGGCGGGTGGTGTCGCCGACGCGGCGCACCCCGAGCCTGGCCATCGCGCCCGGAACGTGCTCCAGGTACCAGGAGAAGTCCTCGCCGCCCAGGCTCTGCTCGGTGTCCTCGACGGAGTCCGCGCCGCGCCGGGCCGACATCGCGCGCCGCAGCAGCTCGGTCACGTCCGGTACGTTGACGACCGGCGGCACCCCACGGATGTAGTTGATCTCGAACTTCGCCCGGTGCAACGTGGCGACCTCCTCGATCGCGGCGTGCACCAGGTCGGGCGCCGAGCGCCAGCCCGGCAGGTCGAGGCAGCGCACCGTGCCGGACAACTCGGCGTGCTGCGGGATGACGTTGGAGGCGTGGCCCGAGGCGATACGGCCCCAGGTCAGCGCGAGCCCGGAGCGGGTGTCCACGCGGCGGCTGAGCACCGCGGGCACCTCGGTGGCGACCTTGGCCGCGGCGGTGACCATGTCGGTGGTCAGGTGCGGCCGGGCGGTGTGCCCGCCCGCGCCGTCGAGGGCGATCTCCACCCGGTCGCAGGCCGAGGTGATGGGCCCGACGCGCAGCCCGAGCCGCCCGACGTCCACCCGCGGGTCGCAGTGCACGGCGATGATCCGGCCCACCCCGTCCAGCACGCCGTCCTCGATGATGTCGGCGGCCCCGCCGGGCAGTACCTCCTCGGCCGGCTGGAAGATCAGCCGCACCGGGTGCGCCAGCCTGCCCTCGCGGGCCAGCTCGGCCAGGACGAGGCCGGCGCCGAGCACCACGGTGGTGTGCACGTCGTGCCCGCAGGCGTGCGCCCGGTCGGGCACGGTCGAGCGGTACGCGACGTTCTTGGTGTCCGGGATCGGCAGCGCGTCGATGTCGGCGCGCAGCGCGAGGAAGGGCCGGCCGTCGTCCCGCCGGGCGCCCGCGCCGTCGCCCGGGTATCCGCCGCCGTACGCCGAGCGCGCGTCCCCCTCGCCCCGCTCGGACCCGCCGCCGTCGATGAGCCGCGCCGGGTCGATGTCGCACACGAGGCCGGTGCCGGTGGACAGGACGCGCGGCGCGAGGCCGGCCTGCTCCAGTCTGGCCTTGATGGCCGCGGTGGTCCGGAACTCGCGGTTCCCCAGCTCGGGGTGCATGTGCAGGTCCCGGCGGAACGCGGTCAGTTCGGCGCGCAGCGCGGCGGGCAGCCGACCGGGCAGCTCGGCCTCTGCGGTGACACCGGGCAGCTCGGCTTCGACGGTGGCTTCGGGCTCTAGGTCGCGGGGCGTTACGTGGTTCACGCGTGCAGCGTAAGACGCCACGCGGGGCAACTGCGCGGCGATCAACAAAAGTTCAGCCCGTTAGGGGAAGAAAAATCGGGCCGCTGGTCGCATGAGTGGCGACCCGATGGGGTATGAACGCTGTTTGTGCTCGCCCATCGAACGGCGGTCCGCTCACCCAGGGTGAGCGGACCGGAGACTGCGGCGAGGCTACGGCTGGCTCGGCGAAGCCGGCGCGTACGGGAGTCTGTGCACGTCACGGGCGGTGCCCGTGACGCCGGACAGGAACCCCTGGGCGCGCGGCGAGGCGTGCGAGGTCAACCAGGCCGGATCGACGTCACACACGGCGACCTTGATGCCGGTGCCCGCGAGCGCCAGCGGCAGCGTGTGCACGACCGTCGAGGGAAAACTCAAGATCATCCGCCCTATGGGACCGCGCCGGGCGATCAGCTCCAGCGGGAGGTCGGGCCGCACGATCTCCAGGCCCACCTCGACGCTGATCCGGTGCAGCTTGCCGGTGGCCTCCTTGCGGTGCGCGAAGTAGCGCGTGGCCCCGTGCTCACGGGTCAGCGCCGTGACCGCCTCCACGTACCGCTCCAGGTCCACCACGCCGGTTTCCACCAGCGAGGTGCCCACCAGGTCGGTGCCGCCCGTCAGCTTGGGCGGGCCGAACCGGGCCCGGGTCCAGGCGAACGTGTTGGAGGTGACCGTGACGCCGGGCGGCGGGTCCACCGGCATCGAGCTGAACACCTCGACCCGGCGGTGCTGACCCGGCGTCAGCCGGCGCCGCGCGCCCGCCGAGACCGGCGCGAACACCAGGTCGCGCGCGCCGCGGCTGCCGCGCCGGTGCCAGCGCTCGAGGCGTTCCCCGCGCGCCAGTTGGGAGATGAACTCCATGGTGGCCGTGCCGTCGTCCACGACGATCAGGTCGCGGGCCTTGGCCATGGTCAACAGGAGTTGCACGTAGCGCGAGAACGGGTCGCCGATGACGATGCGCCGCGCGGCGCGCACCAGCGAGGCCAGGCCGCTGATGGTGCGGAACGGCGCGGACGCGCCGCCCCGCGCCTCCTCCCAGCGCACCCGCACGCCCTCTTCCCTGGCCAGCTCCGCCATCCGACGGAGCTGGCCACGGGTCATCGGGTCGTGCGGCGACAGCACGATGACGGTCAGGTCCCCCGGTGCCCCAACACCGGTGTCCCCTCCGGCCCTGGCGCCCGCCGGGGCGCCGGAGCCGTCCGCATCGCCGGCCGCCACGCGCGGCGCGTCGGCGCTCTCAGACGCGCGGAGCGCGTCAGTACTTCCCGACGCGCGGAGCGCGTCAGTGCCCTCAGACGCGCGGAGCGCGTCGGCACTTCCCGACGCGCGGAGCGCGTCAGTGCTCTCAGACGCGCGGAGCGCGTCAGTACTTCCCGACGCGCGGAGCGCGTCAGCGTAAGCCCACTCCAGAACATTCAACAATTGCACCGGGCTCTCCACGAAGGCGAGCGTGCTGCCCGGGGCGGCGTCCTGGGGGGACGCGCCGCGCCCGGGCAGCGCCCGGACGCGGCGTTCGGAACCGGCCCCACCCGCGGTGAGGGTCGGTTCCGGAACAGGGCCGAGCGGCCCTGTGGTTGAGCTCACGAGGTCTACCTCACGCTCTCGGCGGCCTCGCCTCGCGACGAGGCCGCACTGCCGACGGGAGTTGCCGGGTGCCTGGCCCGGAAGGCGGCGCGGCGTGCCCACGGCCCGTGGACACGGGTCACACGGCGGCGGGCTCGCGCTCCTCGGACTCGGCGATGACGCCGGTGACGCGGCGCAGCTTCTTCATCGGGCCCAGCTCGCTCTCGTACACCTTCTTGACGCCGTCACCGAGGGACTCCTCGATGGTGCGGATGTCGCGGACCAGGCGCTGCAGGCCCTGCGGCTCCACGGAGGCGGCCTGGTCCGAGCCCCACATGGCGCGGTCGAGGGTGATGTGACGCTCCACGAAGGTGGCGCCGAGCGCGACCGCGGCGAGCGTGGTCTGCAGGCCCGTCTCGTGGCCCGAGTAGCCGATCGGCACGTTGGGGTACTCGGCCTGCAGGGTGTTGATGACCCGCAGGTTCAGCTCCTCGGCCTTGGCCGGGTAGGTGGAGGTGGCGTGGCAGAGCAGGATGTTGTCGCTGCCCAGCACCTCGACCGCGTGCCGGATCTGCTTCGGCGTGGACATGCCCGTCGAGAGGATGATCGTGCGGCCGGTGGCGCGCAGCGCGCGCAGCAGCTCGTCATCGGTCAGCGAGGCGGAGGCCACCTTGTGCGCCGGGAGGTCGAACTTCTCCAGGAAGGCGACGGCCTCGGTGTCCCACGGGGAGGCGAACCAGTCGATGCCGCGCTTCTTGCAGTGCTCGTCGATCTTGCGGTACTCGTCCTCGCCGAACTCGACGCGGTGCCGGTAGTCGATGTACGTCATCCGGCCCCAGGGGGTGTCGCGCTCGATGTCCCACTGGTCGCGCGGGGTGCAGATCTCCGGGGTGCGCTTCTGGAACTTGACCGCGTCACAGCCGGCGTCGGCGGCGACGTCGATCAGCTTGAACGCGTTCTCCAGGTCACCGTTGTGGTTGATGCCGATCTCACCGGTGACGTAGACCGGCTGGCCGGGCCCCGCGGTCTTGGCGCCGAGGGTGCGGAGGCGGGTGGAGCTCATGAAGACAGTTCCTTTCCAAGAATCCACGAGGCGATCTCGCGGATCGCACCGTCTCCTCCGGGGGTGGAGGTGACCGCGCGTGCGGCGCCACGTACGACGTCGTGCGCACCGGCGACCGCCACGGGCCAGCCGACGAGGCCGAAGCACGGGAGGTCGTTGACGTCGTTGCCGACATAGAGCACGCGCTCGGGCGCGATGCCCTGCTCCTCGCACCACTGCTTCAGTGCGAGGTCCTTGCGGTCGATGCCGTGGAGTACGGGAACCCGCAGCTTGCGGGCCCGCGCGGCGACGACCGGGTTCTGCTCCGTGGACAGGATCAGCAGCGGGATGCCGGCTCGGCGCATCGCCGCGATACCGAGCCCGTCGCCGCGGTGTACGGCGACGAGTTCGCGTCCTTCGGAGTCGATCAGCACCCTGTCGTCCGTCTGGGTGCCGTCGAAGTCGATGACCACCGCGTCGACGTCGTCGCGGGTGGGCAGGTGGGTGGGGAGGTAGTCGCCGCGGGCCTTCGGCCCCGGCCCGTCCAGGAGCGGGGCCAGCGCGCGGGCGCGCTCCAGGTCGTGCGGGTCGTCGATCTCCAGGACCCGGGCGGCGTCGGTCCGTACCAGCGCGGTGTGGCCGAAGAAGCGGTGCTTGTGGACGCGGAAGCCGTCGGCGCGCATGCCGTAGGCGGCGCCGGTCTCCAGCAGGTCCTGCGGCCGGTCCTGGCGGCGCGGGCGGAACGACTTGTCGTGGTTGACGCCGAAGCCGCCGCTGGCCTCGCCGGCCACCGCGCCCCGCGCGCCGTCGGCCGGCGCGGCCTGCGCTTCGGCCTCGCCGGCCTCGTCCGCGTCGCGCCAGACGAAGCCGTGGAAGGGGGCGACGGTCAGCGCGGTGTCGGCGCCGCCGTCGAGGATGGCGCCCACGACGCCGTCGATGTCCTCGCGGGTGATGAACGGGCTGGTGCACTGCACGAGCAGCACCACCTGCGTGCTGCCGGGCCCGTCGTGCCCGGCCTCGTGCGCGTCCATGGCGTGCAGTACGGCCGCCTCGCTGGTGGCGGTGTCGCCGGCGATGGCGGTGGGGCGCTGGATGACGTCGGCGCCGGCGCCGCGCGCGGCGGCGGCGATGCCCGGGTCGTCGGTGGAGACGACAACGTCGGTGACCAGCCGGCTGGCGCGGCACTCGCGTACGGCGCGGGCCACCAGCGGCACGCCGCCGACGGCGGCGAGGTTCTTGGCGGGCACGCCTTTGGAGCCGCCGCGCGCGGGAATCACCGCGAGCACCCGGCCGCCCCCGGCCCGTTCGCCGTCGCGGCCCTCGGCCGTCGTGCTTGTGCCCGGCGCGCTGGCGCGTCCTGCGGGCTCCGAGGTGGACATGGCGGCTCCTGACTCGTGGCGCTGCGCGCCTGGTGGTTCGTGGCGCGGTGCGCCGGGGTGGGTGGGGGGCGCCCCCGGTGTGACCTGCCGGTCCCGCGGCGGCCTGGTCGGGTGGGCGTCGGTGGTGGGGTGGCCTTGTTCGGTCGCGGGCGGTTCGGTCGCGGGCGCCGGGCCCGCGGTCGGCTCCTGGGGCCCCGCGGTGGTGCGCTCGCCGGGCGCGGGCGTCACAGCTCCCCCATGCGGCGGATGACGGGGGCGACCCGCTGCACGCCGTGCCGGTAGGCGCCGCGCGCGGCCTCGCGCATCGTGTTGCGGACGACCCGCTTGAGCCCGGAGGCGTCCTGCGGCTCGACGCTGACGCCGGGCCGCGGGCTGCCGTCGGCCTGGAAGCCGTAGCGGCCCAGGATGCGTGGCAGGTAGCCGGGCGCGGTGACGGCCGTGTAGTACGGGGTGACCGGCGGCAGCGGCGGGCCGGTGAGCAGGTCCTCCAGCCGGTTGCGCACCGCGTCGAAGGCGTGCTCGTACGCGCCGTCGGCCGCGGCCACGCCCTGCCGCTCGACCCACTCCGGGTCGGCCTTGGGCCGGTAGCCCGTGTCGAGCTGGTCCCAGGAGGCCAGGCAGCCCGAGCCGAGGAAGTGGTGGTTGCCCAGGCCCTCGCGGATGCCGAGGTCGGTGAGGATGGCGGTGGGGATGTTCCGGTGCAGCGATTCGAGGGCGGCCGTGGAGCTCACCGTCACCAGCAGGTCGGCGCTGTCCAGGACCTCGCCCATGTGCCCGTAGACGAGCCGGAAGTTGCTGGGCAGCGTGCCCGCGTGCCGGTCGGCCAGCTTCTGGTAGGGCAGCTCCTCGATGTGCGTGGTGTGCTCGCCCGGCTTGCTGCGCAGCTTGACCAAGACCTCGCGGTCGGGGTGCTTGCGGGCGTGCTCGACGGCGCGGCGCAGCAGGTAGGCGCGGTCAGCGCGGTTGTCGGGCACGGACGGCTGGACGGCGAAGACGACGGTGCCGCCGGTGTAGGGGCGCCGGGTGCGCGCGGTCTCGTCGTACGGGTCGCCGCCGAGGAAGGGCAGCGCGCACTCGACGACCACGTCGGGGTCGGCGCCGACGCCGCGGTAGACCTCGCGGAAGCGCTCGGCGTCGTAGCGGCTGTTGGCCAGCACGATGTCGGCGCCGTTGCGCAGCAGCAGGCCGTCGGCGAGCTTCTCGTAGACGACGCCCACGTAGCCGGTGATGAGGACCGGGCGGTGGCCGGCGTCGCGCAGGGCGTGCCCGAGGGCGTGCAGCATGGCCTGGACGCCGCCGCCGACGCAGGAGAGCACCACGGCGTCGTAGCGCTCGCGCTCTATCGCGTGGAGGAACTCGATGCCCGTGACCTCACGCATGGCGTCCGCGTGCACTCCGACCTCGGAGAGCTGACGGGCGGTGGGGGTCGCGCGTCCTCGCAGCAGGTATCCGTCGAGACGGTGGTCCGGTGCGACGCGGTGTGCGGTGAGCGCGCCCCACTTCCACCGAGTGTCGGAATCTGCGAGAACGGCCACGCGAGGCTGGGAATTGGTACGGGTGGGCACGTCGCTGACGCTAGGAAGGGTTTGCGAGTCACGGCCCAACACAGACGCAACAAACGGTTAACAGCATGTCGACTGTTGGCGAACCCGGCCGTGAGAGCAGCGGGTTAACCATTCCGCCTTCCTTCGTTCACCTTCTCGTAGGCCATAGGTCAAGACGAATGCCGGGCGGACACCTACCGTCACCCGAGTGGTTAAGCTCTCCGTCATCGTGCCGTTCTACAACGTGCAGACCTACGCACCAGACACACTGAGAAGTCTGCGCGCCAACGCGCGGGAGGACTTCGAATTCATTCTCGTCGACGACTGTTCCAAGGACGGGACCCCCGAACTGTTGGAGCGCGCCGAGCGCGACCTGCCCGGGGCGGTCCTCGTACGGCACGAACAGAACGGCGGGCTCGCCACCGCGCGCAACACGGGTCTGGACGCGGCGCGCGGCGAGTACCTGACCTTCCTCGACGGGGACGACTGGCTCGCCCCCGGGTACTACGAACAACTCCTGGCCGCCATGGAGGAGTTGGGTTGCGACTTCGTGCGCACCGACCACGTGCAGGTGACCAACCGGGCGCGCTCCATCCACCGGGTGCCGGTCGGCCTGCGCAACACGGTGCTCAATCCGCGCGACGTGATCCTGCCGTCCGACCGCTCCACCTCCGTCGACTACGCCTTCGCCTGGGCCGGCATGTACCACCGCCGGCTGCTCGACGACGGGCTGCTGCATTTCCGGGACGGGCTGCGGACCGCCGAGGACCGGCCGTGGATCTGGAAACTGCACCGCGAGGCCAAGTCGTTCGCGGTCCTGGGCATGCTCGGGGTGTTCTACCGGCGCGGGGTCGCCTCGTCGCTGACGCAGATCGGCGACGTCCGGCAGCTCGATTTCATTCGCGCGTTCGACCAGGTGATCGAGGAAACGTCGCGCGATCGGGAAGCCGCGCGTTTTCTTCCGAAGGCCGTGCGCACTTATTGTGCGATCATTTCCCATCACCTTGGTGGCATCGAAAGGTTTGAACCGGCCGTGGCACGTAAGTTGCGCATCATGAGCGCGGCGGCGATGAAGCGGATGCCGCAGCAGGTGCTGAACGAGGCGCTGGACGCGATGGACTACGATCGCGCCGCCCGGCTGCGCAAGCTGCGCCGCCGCCCCGTCGGCCCGGAGGTCGCGGTCTGATGAACGCTCGTAACCGCACCCAGATCTTCTTCGCGTCCACGCTGTACGGCGCCGCCACGCTGGCCGCCGCCATCGACGCGGACTGCTTCGCGGAGGCCGACCGCCGACTGCTGCTGATCAGCAACAACGCGGCCATCCCGGAGACCACCCCGAGCCTGGACGAGATGCCCGGCTTCGAGGTGCTGCGCCCCCGGTTCGACGGCGTGCTGTCCTGGAACGAGACGATCAGCCCGTTCCACCCCGGCGGCTGGTCCCCGCGCGCGGACGACGCGCCGCTGTGGGAACGACACCTGCGGCTGCTGTGGGGCCTGGGCGACGACGACATCGAGATCATCCTCGAATCGATCCAGGTCAACCCGGCCCTTGCGGTGGCCAGGCTGTTCCCCAACGCCCCGCTCGACGTCTACGCGGACGGCCTGATGAGCTACGGGCCGACCCGCAACAAGCTCTCCCCGCTGGTCGGCACGCGGGTGCGCAGGCTGCTCCACCTGGACCTGGTCCCGGGGCTCAAGCCGCTGCTGCTGACCGAGTTCGGCGTCCCGTCGGAGGTCGTGCCCACCGACCACTTCACCAAGGTGCTCGCCGAGATCGCCGGGGTCTCCCCCGAGGTCACCGTCCCGGACGCGGTCCCCGGCACCAAGGGTCCGGCGCTGCTGCTCGGCCAGTACCTGTCGGCGCTCGACATCCTCACTCCGCAGGAGGAGGAGGAACTGCACGTCCGGATGTTGCGCGGCGTGGTCAGGCTCGGCCACCGCGAGGTGGTCTTCAAGCCGCACCCGACCGCGCCGGCCCGCTGGTCGCGCCTCCTCGAGACGGAGGCGAGCACGCTCGGCGCCGAGCTGACCGTGGTGGACTCGCCGGTGCTGGCCGAGGTCCTCTACCAGCGCACCCGGCCGTCGCTGGTCGTCGGCTGCTTCTCCACCGCGCTGATCACCGCGAGCGCCCTGTACGGCCTGCCCGTCGCCCGCACCGGCACCGAGGTCCTGCTGGAGCGGCTGACGCCGTACCAGAACAGCAACCGCATGCCGGTGACGATCGTGGACGCGCTGCTGCCCAACCTGGACGACCACGCCGCAGTCCAGGCGTGGCAGGCGCCGCCCGGCGACCGCGCGGGCAAGGAGCTGACCGGCCTGGTCACCGCCGTCGGCTTCGCCATGCAGGCGAAGATCTACCCGGACCTGCGGCCGGCCGCCGAGCGCTACCTCTCCGCCAAGCTCAACGCCCACACCTGGCGGTACTTCAAGCGCCGCCGCCTGACCGCGCTCGGCCTGCCCGGCGCGGTCCCCTCCCACCTCTCGTTCCTGCCGCGCAACCCCACGGTGCGCAAGGTGGCCCGCAGGGCCCGCGCCGTGCAGCGCCAGATCAAGAAAAGGGCAGCCTTCGGATGACGGCTCCGAGTACCGCACCGGGGCCGCTCCCCGATGCCGTGACCGCCACGCCCCCGGCCGACAGGTCGGGGGTGCCCGACGCTCCGGTCACCGCCCTGGAGGGCAAGCCTCCGGGGCAGCGTCCGCCGTCGCGGCTCCGCGCACTGGACGGGCTGCGGCTGGTCGCGGCACTCATGGTCGCCTGCTACCACTACGGCGGGCGCGACGGCGAGATCGCCAAGGCGTGGGGCTCGTCCCCCTCCCACCAGTTCCCCACCGCGTCCGAGTGGTTCGCCTACGGCTGCCTCGGCGTGCAGATCTTCTTCGTCATCAGCGGCTTCGTGATCTGCATGAGTGGTTGGGGCCGTCCGCTCAAGGACTTCTTCGCCTCCCGCGTCTCGCGGCTCTTCCCCGCCTACTGGGCGGCGATCATCCTGGTCACGGCCGTCTTCGCGCTTCCGGCCGTGGCGTTCGCGACCGTCTCGCCCAGCGACACGCTGGTCAACTTCACGATGCTCCAGCAGCCGCTCGGCGCCGACCGGGTGCTCGGCGTGTGCTGGACCCTCTGGGCGGAGCTGCGGTTCTACGCGCTGTTCGCCCTGTTCGTGGTGCTCCCCGGGGCGAGCCGGCACCGGGTCGTGCTGTTCTGCGCGGTGTGGACGCTGGCCGCGGCCATGGCCGACGCCGCCGACCAGCCGCTCCTGGACATCGTGCTGATGCCGGAGTACGCGCCGTACTTCATCGGCGGCATCGGCCTCTATCTGGTGCATCGTTTCGGCAATGACGCCCTGGCCTGGGGCATCGTCGGAGTCAGCTTCCTGATAGGACAGCGGTACGCGGTGGACGAGCTCTGGCACCCCCAGAACCCGGACTTCTTCTCGTACCGCCACACCTCGGTCATCATCGGCATCGTCGCGCTGGGCTACCTGGCGGTCGCCCTCGTCGCCCTCGGCAAGCTGAACTGGGCCAACTGGCGCTGGCTCACCGTCGCCGGCGCCCTGACCTACCCCTTCTACCTGGTCCACGAACATCTGGGCTGGGTCGCCGTGGAGACGCTCCACCAGGACCTCGACATCCCCTCGCACGCGACGTTCGCGCTCACCATCGCGATCATGCTGGCCCTGGCCTGGCTGCTGCACAAACTGGTCGAGAACCCCCTGACTCCGGTCATCAAGCGGTCGATCTCCGGCAAGCGGAGGCGGTAGGCGGGCGGGTACGCGGAGCGGCACCCGCGGAGTGATCGCGGAGCGACTGCGAAGCGACGCCGGCACGGCCGCGGAGCCCGTCGGCCCGGTACGCGCGCACAGCGCGGTGCCGGGCCGTTCGCGTTTGCGGGGGCGTTCGTGGCGCGGGGGCGTTCGCCTGGCCGGCCGTTGGTGGCGCGGGGCCTTGGCGGGGCAGGGGCGTTCGCGGCGTGGGGCCGTTCGTGGCGCGGGGTGGTTCGCGGGGCGGGGCCTTGGCGGGGCAGGGGCCTTCGCGGCGTGGGGCGTTCGCGGCGCGGAGCGGTTCGCGTCGGTGAGGCGGTTCGCAGCGGCGGGAGGTCAGGCGGGTTGGCTCGCCTGGCTGGAGGGGGCGGGGCTGGCCAGCAAGGTGGCCTCAAGGCCGGCGACGATCACCCGAAGCCCCTCCTCGAACCGGTCCCCGTAGTCGTGGAAGAGGTCCGGGCCCACCTCGACCGCCAGCGGAAACTCCGACCCAATGAACTCGGCGCGCTCCGCCACGTCGTACCCCGGCGCCTGCTCGCCCGGCATCGGATGCACCGCCTGCTCCTCGATGGCGAAGCCGAGGGTGTAGGTGAACGCGATGAACGAGGCGCGGGCGGCCAGCCCCACGGGGTGGCCGGCCTCGACGAACACCCGCAGGTGCGCGTCGAGCGACTGCGCGTGCCCGGCGTCGGTGAAGCGACTGCCGCTGAAGACCTTCGCGCCGTCCCGCAGGCCGAGCAGCGTCTGCCGCAGCCGCCTGCTGGACTCGGCGAGCTGCTCCTGCCAGGTGTCCGCGACGATCGGACGCTCCTCGTGCATCCGGCGGTAGATCGCCGTGGCCATCTCGTCCAGCAGTTCCTGCTTGTTCTTGAAGTGCCAGTACAGCGCGGGCGCCTGCACGTTCAGCTCCTTGGCGATCCTGCGCAGGGTGAGCCCGTCGAGCCCCACCTCGTTCAACAGCCGCAGCGCGGTGTCCACCACCTGGGCCCGGTCCAGTCGCGTCGTCGCCATGTGGCCATTTTCCCTTCCCGCTCCGGTCCCCCGCCCCCAGGCCGGCGAGCCCTTGACAACTTAACAGCGTTAAGCGCACACTCCAAGTACGCGAACTTAACGAGGTTAAGGAGCCGTGATGGCCACTCGCTCGACACCCCACGCATCGCCGGCGCCCGAATCCCTCGCCCCGCCCGACGCTCCGCCCGAGGGGGCGACGTTCGGGGCGACATCCGGGGCGGCGCGGCCAGCGCGGCCGGTGGACGTTTCCGAACCAGGGATGCCGACGGGCCCGGTGACAGGTGCGTTGGCCCAGGCCACGGCGGAGACCGCGCCGACGGCCGTGCTGATCGTCGGCGCGGGCCCGACGGGCCTCACGCTCGCCTGCGACCTGGCCCGGCGCGGCGTGCCCGCGCGCGTGATCGAGCAGTCGGCCACCCTCTTTCCCGGGGCGCGCGGCAAGGGCGTCCAGCCCCGGACCCGGGAGGTCTTCGACGACCTCGGCATCGGCCCGGCCATCGCCCGGTTCGGTGGCCCCTATCCCCTCATGCAGCGCTGGCGCGGCAGGCAGCGCCTTGAGGAGTGGGACATGCTGGACCGGGCCGAGCCGCACGAGGGTTCTCCGTATCGCGAGACGTGGATGGTGCCGCAGTGGCGCACCCAGGAGGTGCTGTACGAGCGGCTGCGCGAGTTGGGCGGCAGCGTCGAGTTCCGCACCAGGCTGACCGGGTTCCACCAGGACGCGCACGGCGTGAGCGCGACGCTGGCGAGACCCACCGGTCCTGACGAGACCGTCCGGGCCGCCTATGTGATCGCGGCGGACGGCGGGCGCAGCACGGTGCGCAGGCTGACCGGCGTGGCCATGAGCGGGCACACGGTGGACCCGTTGCCGATCCTGGTCGCCGACGTACGCCTCGCGGCCTCGCACGACGGCGTGTCCGGCCCCGCGTCCGACACCGGGGGGACGGTCACCCCGGTCTCGGACGAGGCGGGCGCGGCGGGGTCGGCCGACGAGACGGCTGGCCCTGGCGGCGCGGGGGCGGCCGGGGGTTCCGAGTGGCTGGCGGCGGCGCGGATCGATCGCGACCACTGGCACGTGTGGTCGGAGGACCAGGACGGGAGCACGGCGCTGTGTCCGCTCGCCGGGACGGACACGTTCCAGTTCCTGGCCCAGTTCGATGACCCGGACGCCGTGCCGGACACCACTCCGGACGCGGTGCGCCGGTTGCTGGCCGAGCGCACGTCGTTGCCCGCGTCGGCCGTCCGCGAGGTGCTCTGGGCCTCGGAGTTCCGACCGCGCGCCGCGATGGCCGAGCGGTTCCGGATCGGCAGGGTCTTCCTGCTCGGCGACGCGGCCCACGTGCACTCACCGGCCGGCGGCCAGGGCCTCAACACCAGCGTGCAGGACGCCTACAACCTCGGTTGGAAACTGGAGCAGGTGCTGCGACACGGCGCGCACGAGAGCCTGCTCGACACCTACGAGGAGGAGCGGCTGCCCATAGCCGCCGAAGTGCTCGGCCTCAGCACCCGGCTGCATCGCGGGCGCCCGCTCGACGAGGCCGGCGGTGGCGTGCGGATGGGCTCCGACACTCACCAGCTCACCCTCTCGTACGCGGGAGGCTGGCTCGCCGTGGACCGCCGCGCCCCACGCCCGGCCCCGGAATCCGACGCCCTGCGCCCCGGCGACCGGGCCCCGAACGCGCGCTGTGTGGACGCCGCCGGCAAGGAGTTCACCCTCTTCGACGCCTTCCAAGGGCCGCACTTCACCCTGCTGGACTTCCGCACCGCCCATGATCTGCCCGACGCGCCCACGCCACCCGACCGGCCCGCCACCCGGAGCGAGCCCTCCGAGACCGCCAGCCCCACATCCGCCACCGCCACCAGTGCCACCGCCCTCACCCCCACCGTCCTCACCCCAGCCGCCGGTCCCCCAACGCCCCCCGAACCCATCCCCGCCCACCACCACGATCAGGCCCCACTGCGGCACATCGTCATACGCCACGCCTCCGCGCACGCCCAACCGCGCTACGGAAAGGCGGTGTTCCTGATCCGGCCCGACGGTTACATCGGCCTCATCACCGACGACCCGAGCGACGTGCCGGATTACCTCACCCGCATACGCCGCGGGCGCCCCGCCACCACAGCTCCGGGTGCGGACCACGGCGCGGCACCCCACGTGGCCCGCGGCGCGACTCCCGGTGCGGGTCGCGACGCGACCGTCGGCACGGACCGCACGGTGGAGCGGGCGTCCGGCGCACCCGCGAGCCGCTAGGCCGGTAGGAACGGCACGGCGCTCCTACCCGCCCAAAGCGCCGATGCCCCGATGCCCCGATGCCCCGACCATGCTCGTCCGGGTGCCCGGGTGCCCGGGTGCAACAGGACTCGGCAGGACTCGGCAGCACTCGCGGCGTCAATTCCACCCCAGGAGGTAGGTGACGCCGGAATCCGGCGCCTCGGCGATTTTGACGGGTTGCGAACCCGCGCGCAGCGACTGGCGGTACACCTCGACCTTGTCACCGCGTTCCGCGAGAAAGGCGATCTGTTTCTTGTCCGGCGAGGGCACAGCACCGTAGGAGGGGAGATCGGTCTCGGGGAGGAGTGGTTCGACGTCCCGCACGATCTGGAGGTCTGCCGTGAATCGCACCCGGAGGATCTGGGCGTTCGACTTTCCCGCGTGGGAGCAGATCAGCTCGCGGGAGTCCAGCCAGAATTCGGGCGAGCAGTCGGGGACCTCGGTACTGCCACGGGGAATTCGCGGTCCGTTGCCGCCGTAGTCCACGCTTTTGCTCAACGGGGTTCCGGCGTCGCGGTCGGCACCGCGCTTACGGAGTTGGAGTTGGTTCCAGACGGTGTTGTGTTCGGCGACGTAGCCGCCGGTGGGGTGAATGGCGGACTCGTTCAGATCGGAGTCCTTCGCGCGCCAGGCCACGCCGCCGCCGAAGGAGACCTCGCTGAGGGGCTCGCCGTCGGCGTCGACGGCCGGGCCACGGTCCCGGGCGCTTTCCGGCGGGTTCTCGGGCAGCCGGCTGCGCAACCGGCCCGCGCGGTCGATGTACCACAGGTCGCCCTCGTGGAAGACCGGATAACTGTCCCGTGGAGCGTCGGCGGGGCTTCCCGATTCCGGCTCCGGCCCCGCCGGCAGCCCCGTACGCACCTCGAAGGCCACCGCCCGCTCGCCCACCCCGCCGGGCCCCGCGATGCGCCCGGCCATCAGGGTGTAGTCCTCGTTGAACATCTGCCGCAGCGCCGAGGAGGCGGGATATCCGCCGATGCCGTCGTGGCAGGCGTAGGAGCCGCTGGGGTTCTGGTCAGCCGGCAGGTCTCCCGACGCCGTGGACACGACGCTGCCGTCACGCACGGAGAGCGCGGTGAGGGCGAGTTCCCTGGCGGGAGAGCAGTTGAGCAGCAACACGGTCTCCGGGATTCTGAATTCGGTACCCCTTACCCGACTTTCGACGCCTCCCTTTACAGCGGTGGGCGACGGTGAAGAATCGGATGAGCTGTCGCAGCCTGCCTGGAGGGAGATGACGGAGAAGGCGAACAAAGCGGTCAACAGACGGAGAGTCCGTCGACGGAGAATGCACCCCATGTGGTTCTCCTAGAGTCACCGGTCGGGCTTCGACACGCTGCGGTGGCAAGGCGAGAGAGCGAGCGTCACTGTATCCGCCCGTGGGGCGGTGATCCAGGGCGGCGAAGGGTTCGATGGGTCAGGGTCGTTGGCGAATCCTTTCCGCTGGCGCACCCCTCTTTCTTTACGTCCGCCCGCCCGTTTTAAACTCCCGCTGACGCCTCTCGTTGCGCTCCCCACCCACGTTTCCCTTCCGGCGTGCGGCAAGGTGAGATACACCCACGTTTCCCGCCTCATCTCTCCCTATCACCGGCTATTTCCGGCCGTACGCGGAGCGCCCGCCCGTTTTGCCGGGCGGGCGGAGCCCGCCGTACGCGGGGTCTGCGGTGGCCTGGCCCAACTCGGGCCGGACGTGCAGGAGGTAGCTGTGCACGAGGGGTGTCGCGTACGGCGCGGAGGGGGGTGCGCCGCGAGAACTCAGCGGTCACGCGCGGAGCAGCGGGCGCCGGGACGGGCAGGCAGGCAGGCAGGCAGCGGCGAAGCCTATGAGGGCGAGGCGGAGAGAGCGAAGGGCGAGGCGGGAGAGGCGGGGGGTAAGGAGCGAGCCGGAACGGGAGGGCAAGCGCCGGGCGGCGGTGGGGCGTTGCGGGGTGGGGTCAACGTCGCAGGCGGGCGTGCCAGTCGTGTTCGAGGATGGCGTACCGGATGAGGTCGTACCAGGCGCCGTTCGCATAGGCGTAGTGCCGCAACACGCCCTCGCGGGTCATGCCCGCCCGCTCCGCGGCGCGTTGGGCGGCGGCGTCGGAGGGGAGGACGCCCGCCCAGAGGCGGTGCAGGCCGAGCCGGTCGAAGCCCAGCACGCCGAGGAGGTAGCCGACTTCCATGCCGTGGCCGACGCTGGCCTGGTCGGCGCGCAGGGCCATGCCGACCTCGGCGCCGCGGTGGCCGGTGCGTACGAGGGCGTCCCGCTCGGGCCGGTCGAGGATGAGCTTGGCCGTGCCGATCAGTTCGCCCGAGTGCGCTCGGCTGACGGCGAGGCGGTAGTGCGTGCGAGGCCGCTGCCGCGCGCTGGCCAGGGCTTGTTCGACCAGCGCGACCGCGTCGCGACGGCGGAAGGAGTGCGCCCCGAACGCGCGCGTGGCGCCGGGGTCGTCGAAGACGGCCAGTACGGCGTCCACGTCCGTGGGCGCGAGTTCGCGTAGCCGGAACCTGCTGCTCTCCACCACGACAGCGTGCTCGCCGGGCGGCGCCGGCTCGCCCGGTCCCCGCGCGCCCCGGTGCGTCGCCGGCCGCTCGGGCGTCGGCGGCGCCCAGGACACGTCGGGGACGGCCTCGTGGTGCGGGTCGGCGGCCCGTGTTGGCGGGGCCACGCCGGGGGCGCCGTCGCGCGCGGCGGCCACGGCCCGGTGGTCAGCGCCGGCCGGGTCGGTCTCCCGGGTGCCGTGGGCCCGTGGCCGGGTCCGTTCGTGCGCCCGCTCGTGGCCCCGCTCCCGGTCCCATGCGGCGCGCCGCGACATGTCGCCACGCCCGTTCATCGGCCGCCCCCCGCGCGCTGCCCCGTCGGCCCGTAGCTCCCCCGGCGCGCGCCCCGAACGCGGCGCATGGCCGGGTGGCGCGGGTCGCGACCACGGCGTCCGGCCGGGTGGCGAGGGCCGCTGCGGACCGTGTCGTGCGGGGCCGTGGGAAAGGTCAACGCCCTTGACGTGTCCGGGAGTACGGGCATTCGCCCCCGTACGTCCCGCTCGTGTACCTCCATGCGGCGAGCGTGGCGCAGCGGTGGCAGGCACACCAAGAAACGTCACTCCACTGCGCGCAAAGCCCACCCGTCCGACTGAGGGTCGGCGCCGCGCCGAGGGCGCGGGTTGACCGCGCCCGCCGCACCCACCGCGCTCCGGAGCCGCCGGCGTACGCGGGACCGAGCGCCCGCCGGACCGACAGCCGGGCGAGGCAGCCAGCACCCGCCGGACCGACAGCCGGAGAACGACGGCCGGGAACCGACGGGCGCGGGGCGGGGCGGAGCAGCGAGCAGCGAGCAGCGCTAGATGATCAGGGACAGGAGGAGGATCAGGCCGCCCGCCACGACCGAGATGATCGTCTCCATCAGCGACCAGGTCTTGATCGTCTGGCCGACGTTCATTCCGAAGTACTCCTTGACCATCCAGAACCCGGCGTCGTTGACGTGGCTGAAGAAGAGCGAGCCGGCGCCCACGGCGAGGACGAGCAGGGCCTGGTGGGTGATGGACATGTCGGTGGCCAGCGGTGCGACGAGGCCGGCGGCCGAGATGGTGGCGACCGTGGCCGAGCCCGTGGCGAGTCGGATGCCGACCGCGATGAGCCAGGCGAGCAGCAGCGGCGAGACGTCCCAGTCGTTGGAGAAGTCCAGGATCATCTGGCCGACGCCGATGTCGATCAGGGTCTGCTTGAACCCGCCGCCGGCGCCGACGATGAGCAGGATGCCCGCGATGGGAACCAGCGAGGTGTCCACGATGCCCGACAGCCGCTCCTTGGCGAAGCCCGCCGCCCGGCCGAGCGTGAACATGGCCACCAGGACGGCGGCGAGCAGCGCGATCAGCGGCGAACCGATGACGTCGGTGACCCGCTGGAGGTGGTTCTCCGGGTCGTCCACCACGATCTCCACCAGCGCCTTGCCCAGCATGAGCACGACGGGCAGCAGCACCGTGCAGACGGTGGCGACGAAGCTGGGGCGGCGTTCCAGCGTCTCGGACGGCCGCTGCGGAACGAGCCCCTCGGGCGGCTCGATGTCCACCCAGCGCGCCGCGTACCGGGCGAAGACGGGTCCCGCGATCACGACGGTGGGGATGCCGACGAGGACGCCGAGGGCGAGGGTGACGCCGAGGTTGGCGTCGATCGCGTCGATCGCGGCGAGCGGGCCGGGGTGGGGCGGCACCAGGCCGTGCATCACGGACAGGCCGGCCAGGGCCGGGATGCCGATGCGCATGAGGGAGTAGTTGCCGCGCTTGGCGACCAGCAGGACGACCGGGATCAGCAACACGATGCCGACCTCGAAGAAGAGCGGCAGCCCGATGATGCCCGCGATCAGGGCCATGGCCCAGGGCATGGTGCGCTGGTTGGCGCGGGCCAGGATGGTGTCCACGATCTGGTCCGCGCCGCCCGAGTCGGCCAGGAGCTTGCCGAGGATCGCGCCGAGCGCGATGAGGACGCCCACGCCGCCGACCGTGGAGCCGAGCCCCGCCGTGAAGCTCGCGATGGCCTTGTCGAGCGGCGCCGCCGCGACCGCGCCCAGCACCAGCGACCCGATGGTCAGCGACAGGAACGCGTGCAGCTTGAACTTGGTGATGAGCAGGACGATGGCGGCGATGCCGACGAGGACGGCGATGCCCAGTTGGGCGTGGCCGGCCGAGGTGATGGGTTCGGCGGCATCCGCTGCCAGCATCTCGACGCTGAGAGTGCTCACGGAACGGTTCCTTTACGTGGACGGGGTGCGGGGCGCGTACGGGGACACGGGGGCGTGTGGTGCGTACGAGGACAGAGGGCAGGAGGCAGGGGGTGTGGCGCGTGGCGCGTACGGGGGCGCGTGACGCGGCCCGGAGGCAGGGGCTGGGGCGGGGAGACGGGTACGGGCTCGTACCGACGGGGCGGGAGGCGGCCTCGGCGGGTGTGCGGGCGGGTCGGGGCCGGTCAGGTGGTCGGGGGGACCTCGTCGAGCCGGGCGATTTCCTCGATGGCGCGCTGGGTGATGACGGCGGGTTGCGGGGTGACGTCCACCGCCACTCCCCGTTCGTCGTCCTGGAGGGGTTCGAGGTCGGCGAACTGGGAGTCGAGCAGCGCGCCGGGCATGAAGTGCCCCTTGCGGGAGCTGAGCCGCTCGGCGATGAGGGCGCGGTCGCCGGTGAGGTGAAGGAAGACGATGCCGGGGGCGGCGGCCCGCAGTCGGTCCCGGTAGGCGCGCTTGAGCGCCGAGCAACTCACGACGCCGCCCCGGCCCGCCCGGCCCTGGGCCCAGGCGCCGATCGCGTCGAGCCAGGGGGCCCGGTCCGCGTCGTCGAGCGGGGTGCCGGCGGACATCTTGGCGATGTTCCGCGGCGGATGGAAGTCGTCGGCCTCGGCGTACGGGACGCCGAGGAGCGCGGCGAGTGAGCGACCGATCGTGGACTTGCCCGTACCGGACACGCCCATGACGACCACCACGTGGGGGGCATGCATGAACAACCTCGCTGTCTTCATCGACCTCGACGACGCCCCACACCTTCACGTATAGGTACGACGTATTCAAGAGGATGTGACTTAAAAGTCATACTTATTTGGCGTGAGCCCCACGCCGTAGGCTGACCGCCATGGAAAAGCACGGGCAGGGGCTCCACGCCCGCGTCCTGGCATCGCTCGGTCCGGCGATCACCGCGGGCGAGTACCCGCCGGGCACGGTGTTGCGCACGGACGAGCTGGAACGGCGCTTCGACGTGTCGCGCACCGTGATCCGTGAGGCCGTGCGGGTGCTGGAGTCCATGTACCTGGTGGCGTCCCGGCGCCGGGTCGGCGTCACGGTCCGCCCCACCGAGGAGTGGAACGTCTTCGACCCGCAGGTGATCCGCTGGCGGCTGGCGGGGGCCGACCGCCCGCGTCAGCTCCGCTCCCTCACGGTGCTGCGCTCGGCGGTCGAACCGGTCGCCGCCGGCCTCGCCGCCACCCTCGCCACACCCGAGCAGTGCGCGCGGCTCACCGAGCACGCCCTGGGCATGGTGGCCACCTCACGCGGCCAGCAGCTCGATGCGTATCTGGTGCATGACGTGGCCTTTCACCGAACGGTGCTGAACGCGTCGGGCAATGAGATGTTCGCGCGCCTCGGCGACGTGGTGGCCGAGGTGCTGGCCGGGCGGACCGAACACCATGTCATGTTCCCCGACCCGGACCCCGCGGCGGTCTCCCTCCACGTGCGCGTCGCCGAGGCGATACGCGAACGCGACGCGGCCCGCGCCGAGTCGCTGACCCGCGAGATCGCCACCGGCGCGATGGCGGAGCTGGACGTGCTGGCCCCGTGACCGCCGCCGTCCCCGGGCCCGACGGCCTCGGCCGGGCTCCGTTGCCACCCCGTCCGAGTCCCCACCCGGGATCCCGCCTGAGATCCGTCTGAGAACCCGCCTGAGATTCCGTCGCCGCGTCGAAATCCCGTTGCGCGCGCCGCGCGCGGCCGGTTCAGTCGGTGCCCATGACCGCCGTGAACGATCTCGTACGACCCGACCGTTACCCCCGCTCGGCCGCGTACGACCCGGTGTGGCTGCTCGACCTCGACATGGGGCCGAACCCGCTGTGGCTGCTGGAGGACCTGGCCCGGGACCTCGACCTGCGGCCGGGGGCACGGGTGCTCGACCTGGGGTCCGGCATGGGGGCGACGTCGGTGTTCCTCGCCCGGGAGTACGGGGCGCGGGTGGTCGCGGCCGACTGGTGGGTCGGCGCGGAGCGGGCGGCGGCCGTCTTCGCGGCGGCCGGGGTCGGGGACAGGGTGGAGGCCGTGCACGCGGAGGCGCACGCGCTGCCCTTCGCGGACGAGAGCTTCGACGCCATCGTGAGCGTCGACGCGTTCGAGTACTTCGGCACCGCCGACGGCTACCTGCCGTACCTGCTGCGCTTCCTGCGACCTGGCGGCCAACTCGCGGTGGCGACGCCCGCCATGACCCGCGAGGTGCGCGAGATGGGCGCGATCCCGCCACACGTCAAGGCCGTCGTCGGCTGGGAGGCCATCGCCTGGCACACGCCCGCGTGGTGGCGGTTCCAGTGGGAGATCACCGAACTCGTCGAGGTCACCTCCGCGCGGCTCCAGGAGGACGGCTGGCGGGACTGGCTGCTGTGGGCGCGCGCCTGCGCGCAGGCGCACCCGGCGCAGCGCGCGGCGCACCAGCGGGTCATCGACATGCTCACCACGGACCAGGGGGCGCACCTCGGCTTCGCGCTGCTGAACGCGCGCAAGAAGCCGCCCGTGGCCTGACCCGGCCAGGGCGACCGGTCAGGTCCGGCCGGACCGGCTCACGGCAGCCGGTCGAGCGGGGTCACCCGGGGCACCCAGGCCACCACGTCGAACCAGCTCGCGAGCCGTCCGCCGGCGAGGTGGAGGTCGGCGTCCCGCTCCGCCTCGTGGCCGGGCCCGACGACCCGCACCGTGGCCGGCGCGTCGAACCAGGTGTGCGCCGCGACGGGCTGCGGCGCGCGCAGGTCGAGGAAGTACGCGTCGGGGCGGGCGGTGCTCAGCACGGCGTCGGCGAGGCCGGGCGACGGAGGCGCGATGGTGTGCGGCGCCTCGCCCTCGCCGAACATCAGGGCCACCGACGCGTAGCCGGCCCCGAAGTGCCGCCGCAGCGCCCCGCCCTCGGTCCACAGCGGGGCCGGAGCCGCCGCTGGCGGGGGCCCCGCCACGGCCGAGCGCGCCGCCGCGGGCGGGTGGGACGCGGTGAGCGGGGCGCCGTCCGCGGTGTGGGCCAGGCCGCTCCACAGGATCAGCCGGTGGCCGGTGTGTTCGTGCCACCAGATCGCGTTCTCGGCCATGAACGGCGGCGAGCCGTCCGCTTCGCCGACGGCGTCCGCGCCGCCGGGCTCGGGATCCTGGTCGCGCCCGTGGTACGCGTAGAAGCCCTCGATCACCCGCGCGTGCCGCAGCGCGAGCGCCCGCCCCGGGCCCGGCGGCAGGCCGGCCACCACCTCGCGGGCCCGCCGCGCCGCCGCGCGCAGGGGGGCCTGGTCGGGCAGCGCGGCGTACCAGCGGACGTGCTCGGCGACGGGGCGCGAGGGGCGCAGCGCGGCGTACAGGTCGAGGAGTCGCGGCAGTTGGTCCGGGGCCGTGGCGCGGACGTGGTCGGTCACCGCGTCGTAGACGTGCGCCCCCACCGCGCTCCGGTCGAGGCCGACGACGCGCACCCGGTCGTCCGGGTGGCGCCGGTTGAAGGCGCGTATCCAGTGCAGCACGGCCAGGAACTCGGCGCAGCGGTACGGCTGTCCGGCGTCGGCGAGCAGTTCGCGCGGGCTCACCGGCCCGTCGCCGCCGTAGCCGGGCACGGTGGTGCCGGCCGCGTACGCGTCGTACTGGAGCCCCTTCGACCAGTCCTCGTCCAGGGCCAGCGAGCGGAAGCCCAACTCCTCGACGAGGTAGCGGATCAGTTGGTGGGCCAGCGTGGTGAGTTCGGCCGCGCCCCGGGTGGCCGCGCCGAGGCCGACCACGCGGGCGTCGCCCACCATGGCGCGCAACGGCGCGAGATGGTCGAGCGGCGCGCGGGCGCTCACGTCGGGGAGCGGGTGCGCGTGCCCCGCTATCCAGTGCCGCACGGCCGTGGCGCCCGCCCCGCCGTCGGGTACGGGAAGCGGCTCGGAGGGATCGGCGGGCGCGGGCATGGCATGCTCCTCGGTCGCGGCGTCGGGCCGTCCCGGCCGGCGCGGAGGACGCGTCACGGCTGGACGTGCGGTGAGACAGCGTACGGTCGCCCCCAGCCTGCGGCCTCGACCTCGGTTCAGGTCAAGGGGCCGCCGCGCCCCGGCACGCCCGGCGAGACCGCCGGCCCCGTGCCATCGGCCGGCCCCACGCCGTCGGCCGGCGCCTGGCCCGCCGCGCCGGCTCGCGAAGCCACTCCGAACAGCGGCAGGCACGGGTCGAGGCCGGTCAGGGTCACCGGCAGGTCGGGGTCCGGCCGCCAGTCGGCGCGGGCCAGCCGCAGTCGGTGCAGCGTCGCCGGCCGGCCACGGGAGACCACGCGGCGCACGCCGTCGGGCGCGTAACCGAGCTTGCGCGAGACGGCACGCGAGCGCGCGTTGTCCTCGAACGCGGCCGTCACCGCCTCCCGGGCGTCGAGCCCGGCGAAGGCCAGGTGCAGGATCGCGGCCCGCATCTCGGTGCCCACGCCCTGGCCCTGGTGGCGCAGGCCGAGCCAGGAGCCGGAGCCGACCACCCCCAGCACGCCGAAGTCATCGGCCGACAACTCCTGCGTGCCCACGGGCCGGCCGTCCCGGAAGACGGCCAGGTTCAGCGACCAGTGGTCCGGCGTCCAGTCGCCGCGGCGCAGCCAGTGGTACTGGACCACCGAGCGCGCCCGCCGCGGCCCGGGCGCGTCCGACCACGGGACGGTGAACGGCATCCGGTCGGGCGCGTGCACGCCCTCGGCGGCGAGGTCGGCCAGCGCGGCCAGTTCTTCGTCATCGGGCAGCCGCAGTTCCAGGCGCGGCGTGGTCACGCGCAGCCCGGCCAGCGGCCAGTGGTCGATCAGCATGACCCATTGTCGGCGGCGCGCACCGGGGTGAGCACGCGGTTTTCTGCCCGCGTCGGCCGAGTCGTGCCCGCGCCGGCCGAGCGCGCGGCGCTCCCGGGCCGGCTGATCGCGCGGCTCTCGCCCGCCGGTTGAGCGCGCGGGCGCGCGCCCCCGTCTCCGCTCGCCGCTCGGCGCGAGGTTCGACACCCGGCGGTCCCGGGCATATGTGGGAGGGGAAAAAATTGCCGTGATGTGGGGGGCGACAGATGCGCCGGATGTCCGTTTCCGTCTTACGGACCACGCTTGCCGTGGTGACGGCGGCAGCCGTGACGACGGTCGCCACGGGGTGCGAGCCCGCGTCCGTGCAGTCCGGGGCGTCCCGGGGGCCGAGCGCCACGGCGGAGCCCGAGCGCAGCACCCCGCAGCGCACGCACAAGGCACCGGAGCCCACCCGGACCAAGCCCCGCACCCAGCGCCCCGCGCCGCCGCGCACCCACCGCCCGGCCCCGGTCCCGACCCGGACGCCGGCCAAGCGCACCTGGCCGACGCGCCCCGCGAAGCCGCTGCCGCGCCCGGTGCTCGCGCTCGGGACCAGCGGTGAGAAGGTGCGCGAACTCCAGGCCCGGCTGCGCCAGCTCGGCCTGTTCGACCGTCAGCCCACGGGGTACTACGGCTCGGTCACCGGCACGGCCGTCTCCGCCTTCCAGCGCGGCCACAACCGCCCGGCCTCCGGCACCCTGGACGCCAAGACGTGGGCCAAGCTGCGCGATCTGACGGACCGGCCGAGCCGGACCGCGATGTACCCGCCGACGAGCCGCCCGATAGCCAAGCCCGACCCGCGCTGCATGACCGGGCGGACGCTGTGCATCAGCAAGGCCAGCCGGACGCTGTCGTGGATGGTCGACGGCAAGGTGCTCGCGGCGATGGACGTCCGGTTCGGCTCGCAGTACACGCCGACCCGCGAGGGCACGTTCAAGGTGGACTTCAAGAGCCGCGACCACGTCTCGACGATCTACGACACCCCGATGCCGTACGCGATGTTCTTCAGCGGCGGCCAGGCGGTGCACTACTCGTCGGACTTCGCCGCCCGCGGCTACAGCGGCGCCTCGCACGGCTGCGTGAACGTGCGCGACAAGAAGAAGATCGCCTCGGTCTTCGCCCAGGTGAAGGCCGGCGACAAGGTGGTCGTCTACCGCTAGGCGGGCCTTCCCGGACCGTACGGGCGAACGCGCTGCTCCCCCGGGCGCGGCCACGCCGCCAACCGTGTCCGCGTTCGTACCCGTGCCGGCATCAGGTCGTACGGGCGGCGCACGGTCAGCCGCCGCGCGCACATGCCCGCCTTCGGGGTGGTTCCGCGCGGCCCGATCGGACAACCCCGCGCGCGTCGTTCGGACGAACCCAGCGCACCGAGCCCCTCCGGCCATGTCGTGGGCGCGGCGGCGTCACAAGGTGTCGCAAGGGGCGGCCCGCGGCGGGGCAGTGGCCCAGCGGGCGTGCGTGGCGTGAGTCAGGCGGCCGGGCGGCGGCGGGCGCGTGGGCAGGAGGGGGCGCGGGCAGGGCCGGGGGAACGTGCCCCACCCGCGCCAGTTGCGCGTAGCCGCAGGTACGGGGGGAACCCCGGCTTGCGCGCGGCCGATGACCAGTCGGCCCGCTCCATTCAGCGCCGTGACGCGAGAAAACGTCACACCTCATCGGTTCTGGCCGGTACACGGTGCTCCACAGCGGGCACTTCGTCCGTTAACCAGCGGTATGCCGGGCGGAGGGCGCCCGCACACCTTCCGCTCGCCCGTGCGAGCGGCCGGGAACATTCAGTGACGCGTGGCGGGACTCGGCGTCGCGCTCGCGGTGTGGCTGGGGGTCGCGGTGGCGGTCGGCGTGGGCGAGGGGCGGCCCTGCCCGGGGGGCCGGCCGGCGTCGCCGTCACCGCCGCCCTGGTCGCCCTCGTCCGGCTCCTCGCCGGGCTCGCCGCTCTGGCCGCCGCCACCACCGCCGCCGCCTCCCCCGCCGCCGGGGCGCGGGGCGCTGTCCTCGTTGAGCAGGCCGGCACAGAACTTCCGCACCGCGCTCGCCCCACCCGCCGCGCGCTCCAGCTTCAGCAGCGTGTGCGAGTCCAGGCCCACGTCCTTGCCGTTCTTGTGCGCGACGTAGTCCCGGCACATGGCGAGGACCCAGCGCTTGCGGTTCGGGTCGGGCGTCCAGCGCGGTGGCTGGCTGCCCGGGCGGTTGCCGGGCGCGGTGGCGTCGGGGCCGTCGCCGGGGTCATACGCGTCGCCCGTGCCGTCGGTCGCGCCGCCGCTCGGGCTCGCGTCGCCGCCCGGGTCCGGGTCGTCGGGGCGCGCGGAGACGGACTCGGTGGGCCGCGTGCCGTCGCCGGGTGGGCGCGAGTGGCTCGGGTCGGTGGACGGCGTGCCCGTCGCGCCGCTGATCTTCGGTTGGGGCACCGAGCCGTCGGGGCTCCCGGCGGCGGTCACGCTCGCGGCCGGGGCCGGCTGCACGTCGTTCCGGAAGGGCGTCGGCAGCACGCCGGTGCCGGCGGCGACCGCGACGCTCCCGAGCGCGCAGCCCACCAGCGCCGCGGCGAGGCCGGCACGCAGCGGGCCACGCACCGGCACCGGTCTTCCCCGGCCCGGCCTGCCCTTGCGGCCGGGTCCGGTGTCCGCCCGGCCCACCACGGTGATCGCCGACGGGCCCGTGGTGCGCCGGCCGCGCGCCGTGGCCAGCGCGCCGCGGCTCTTGGCGGTCGCGCCCCGCGCGTCGGAGGCCGCCTCGGCGACCCCGGGCGCGCGGGCGGGCGCGCCGGCGGCGCCCCGTTCGCCGCGCGCCGCGGCCAGCGAAGCGTCGTCGTCGCCGGCTGTCGGCCCTTCGGGCAGCCGCGCGGCGGCCCCGTGGACGTCGCCGAGCGCGGGCGCGCCGGGCTCGACGCGCAGCCCGTCGGCGGACGCCGCGGGGGTGGCGCGCGCGGCGCGGAAGGCCGCGACCGCCGCCTCCTCACCGGGCAGCGGCCCCTCCTCGCCCCCCAGGCCACGGCCCAGCGGTCCGATCGCGTCCTCGGCCACGGCCGCGAGCACGGCGGCCAGCCGCTCCGCCGCTACCCGCGGGGCCTCGGCCTGGTCGGCCCGGTCGGGGTGGTCGTGCGTCGTGGGGGCGCCGCGACCGGGGTTGGCCGGGCCGCCGCCCGTCGGGCTACCGGCGGCGGTCGGCCGCGCCGCGGCGGCACCCAGGCCGTCGGTGTCGGCGGGGCCGTCCCCGGCGTGGGCCGAACCCGCGCCGGGTCCGCCGAGGCCCGCCGTGGCGATTCGTTCCGCCTCGCTCCGCCCCTGGTCAGCGAGGGTGGGTCCAGCCCCGTTCCGCTCTCTTCGCGCTCCGCCGAACCCGCTCTGACCAGGCACCGGGACGCCGCTCAGCAATCGCTCAGCGGCATCATCATCCAGCCAGCCGTACTGGTGCTTGTCGGCCATCACATGTCCCTCTGCGTCCGCGCGCACGAATCCGTCACACTCGCGGACGTCGTCGCGCCGCTGCGTCCCAGGCGCTGCGACGGGATCGGCTCTCCCGTCGCGTCCGCTCCCACCTCGGCCGGTGTGCTCTCCCTGCCGGTGAGCGCCGCGGCCCCCGGTCGTACGGCGGAAGCCGCTCCCCTCCGTGGCAGCGGGGCCGGTTCCCGCGCCGCCATGCTCTCCATCCGCCCCGACCCCGGGGGCGGGCCCGCGCCGCCGCCGGCGCTGCCTGGGCTCCCCGGCCCCGCCGGGCCGAGGGGCCCCGCGCCGCCCTGGTCGACGGGCTCGCTCGGTGGGCCTTCGATGAGGTCGGCCAGGCGCCGCAGTCCGCGGTGGGCCGAGGTGCGCACCGCGCCGGGGCGCTTGCCGAGCACACCGGCCGCGCTCTTGGCGTCCAGGCCGACGACCACCCGCAACACCACGGCCTCGGCCTGGTCGCGGGGCAACTGGGCGATGAGCGCGAGCGTGTGCCCGGTGCCCAGTGACTCCAGGGCCTCGCGCGCGGTGTCCGCGTCGGCCGGCCGTTCGGCGAGTTCGGTCTCGTCCCCCCCGATCGCCGGGCGGCGCCCGCGCATTCTGATGTGGTCGAGCGCCCGGTTGCGCGCGATGCGCGCCGCCCAGCCCCGGAACCGGTCCGCGTCCCCGCTGAACCTGCCGAGGTCGCGCGCGATCTGTAGCCAGGACTCCGACGTGACGTCCTCCGCGTCCGACTCGCCGACCAGCGTCCGTACGTATCCGAGCAACCGCGGGTGCACGGATCGGTAGACGGTCCGGAAGGCGGCCTCGTCCCCGTCCTGCGCCGCGCGCACCGCGGCGGTCAACTCCCCGTCGTCCCCCTGCACGCCCTCATCCTGCTCCACTTGGAGAATCCGCTGCTGAGCGGCGCCGTACGTGGTCGTCGTCCGGGCCGCCTCCGGTCTCAGTACCCGGCGGGACCGGAGCCGTACGGGTGCTGCTGGCCCGGCGCCTGTTGCCCCGGGGCGGGCGGCGGCGTGCCGGGGCCGCCGCCGTACTGCTGTCCACCGTACTGCTGGCCGTAGGGCGCGGCGCCCCCGTAGGGCTGGTTCGGGTAGGGCTGGCCCGCGGGGGCCCCGTACGGCAGGCCGCCGGAGGGGCCGTACGGCGCGGGGCCGGACTGCGGCGGGAGCGTGGCGCGCTCGGCCTGCATGGTGGTGATCTGGCGGACGAGGAGGAGGCCGAGGATCGCGGCGGCGATCAGCACGCAGGAGGAGAACATGCTGGCACCGAGCGCCGAGTGCATGGAGTCGATGGTGTCCATCGCCTCCTTCGGGGTCTCGATGTCGCCGTCCTCCATCTTGGTGTTGGCCACCTCGTACTGGACGCTGGCCACCAAGCCGACGACCTGACCGACGATGAGCGTCACCCACCAGCCGTTCAGCAGGCCGCGCTTGGCGGCCTGCGGGCCCTGCGGGGAGCTGGCGCGCCAGATGTCGTTGGCGATCTGCTTGGGGAACCAGAGGTTGACCACCGGCGTGAACCAGGCGCCCGCGGCCCAGCCGGGCGTGAACCGGTGCTGCCCCGGCGCGAAGACCTCGGCGTTCAGCCGCAGCCGGCGGAACCAGACGGCCCACACGATGGCGACCGCGACGACCACGAAGAAGTTGATGACCGACATGCCCATGGCGAAGTCGTCGGCGTCATCGGCCTTCTTGTAGGAGATGAACTTCCCGTCCTGGAAGTCCCCGAGGATGCTCCACTGGTCGGAGACGGCCACCAGGACCGCGATCTCCGAGGCGATCAGCACCCCGAACAGCACCGTGAGCGCGGTCGACAGGCCGCGCCGCAGGTCCACGGGCGCCGGCATGCCCATCCCCTGTGGACCGGGAGCGGGGTATCCGATCGGGGGCGCGCTGGGCAGCGGCTGCTGCTGTTGCTGCTGGTAGGAGCCGCACGCGGTGCAGCGCCCATCGGCGCCGACGGCGGTAGCGCGGCAATTCCCGCACGGAAACATTTCAGGCCCCCTGGAACGCGGCCGGTGATCCGGGCCGCGATGAGATATGCAAACGGCGCGCCCGACGGCGCGGACCTGCACGTTACGGGCATCCGCTAGGGCGCGTCCAGACCGGTCCGCGGGGCCGGTGTGACGCATTCGAGGCGCGTGGCGCTGTAGGTGGTACGGGCTCGTACGCGGGTCCGTCTCGTACGGCGGTCGGGGCCTCTCCTGTGGGGGGTGGCGGCCCCGACCGTCTTGAGCTTTCCCACGGCCCTGGCCTGCGATGACACGCGGACCAGGGCCTTCGTGCGACCCACGCGTGACCAACGCGTGACCCACGGCGCGCGGCTTCGGGAGAGTCCGGCCGGGCCGGTGGGGTGCCGCGCGCCGCCGGCTACCGGCCCGCCACCTGTTCGCCCAGCGCCGCGAACCGCGCCCAGGGCTCGCGGGGCTCGCGCGGGTCCCACACGCGCTGCGCCAGCGCGCGCAGGGGCGCGCGGATGCCGCGCGCGATCTGTTCCGGCGTCTGGGCGTCGGCGATGTCGCACCAGATGCCGAACCGGCCCCCCACCACCCGGTCCCGGCCACCGAGCGCGGCCGGCACCGACTCGCTGCCCCGCAGCACCCGCGGCGACCACTCCTCGTAGATCCGCCGGCCGGTGGGGTACGTGAAGTCGTTGGGCTCCCCGAGTACGTAGTAGAGGTACTCGTCGTTCACGTTGATCACCGGGCGGCCCTCGCGCAGGTACTCCTCCGGCTGTCGGGCCCCGATCTCCTTGCCGGTCCAGTACTCCACCTCGCGGTCCTTGTCCGCCTGGACCACGCCGCCCCGGAAGAGGCCGTCGTTCCACGACTTGACCCGGGCTCCGGCCGCGCGGGCCGCCTTGGCGCGGTCGTTGAGCCAGCCGGTGGCCAGGTCCCGCACCCGCGCCCCGGACCCGTACCTGCGCTCGGCGTGCCGGGCCAGTTGCGGGAAGGTGTTCTCCGGGTCGCGCACGGTCAGGGCCAGGTACTCGTCCCCGCCCAGGTGCCAGTACGGGCCGCCGCCGGCGTCGGTCGCGAACAGCGGGGCGAACTCGCGCAGCAGGTCGTCCAGGATGCGGGCCGCGCCGGGAGCGGAGATGTCGATCGTGCCGCGGGGGGCGCTGCCGTCCGCGCCGCGCAGTTGCAGCGAGGGGTGGGCGCGGATCACCGTGCCCAGGTGGCCGGGCGAGTCGATCTCCGGGATCACCGCGACGTGGAGTCGCTCGGCCAGCCGTACGATCCGCCGCACCTGAGCCTTGGTCAGGTGCTGGGCGGAGACGATCTCCGGGTGCGATGTGCTCTCGATCCGGAAGCCCTGGTCGTCCGAGAAGTGCAGGCCGACCTGGTTGAGCTTGAGTTCGGCGGCCTCGCGCACCCGGTCCTCGATCCAGCGGGCCGTGAAGTGCTTGCGCGCCGTGTCGATCATGAGCCCGCGCTGCGGCCGGTCCGGACCGTCCCGCACGACGCCGGCCGGCAGCCGCCCGTCGCCCGAGCGCAGCGCCTGCCGGACCGTGCGGGTGCCGTAGAAGACGCCCGCGTCGGCCGAGCCGGTGATCAGCGCCTGCCCGTCACGCACCGTCAGCACGTAGGACTCGCGCGCGATCTGGTCCTCGCCCGGCCGCTCCGGCGCCCGCGCGCCGCGCGGTGCCGAGCGCTGGTCGGGCCGCCGCGCCGAGCCCTTGTCGTCCCCGCCCTTCGGCGTGGCCCGGATGGCCGACGCGGGGCGCAGCGCGAGGGCGATGTCGCCGCGGCGGGGCGGCCCCGCGGCGACGGTGAGCCCGAGTTCGCGGGCGAGCCGGTCGGCCTCGTCGGCGAGCGGGCCCTTCCGGTCCACGACCACCCGCGAGTCGTCGCCCGGCCGCCAACCGGGGCCGCCCTCGGGCTCGTACGAGCGGACGGCGGGGATGACGCGCGGGGCGGGCGGCGGGTCGGCCGAGCCGAGGGAGCGGGGCGGGCGAGCGTCGAGCGGCGGCGGCTGCGAGGGGCCGGCGGAGGCGGAGCCGGGGCCGTCGCGCGCGGGCTCGGAGTCGTCGTCGCCGCCGGGCCACCCCACCACGGCCAGCACGATCGCCAGGGCCGCCGCGACCGCGAGGGCCGCGACGATGATCGTGGTCTTGGAGTCAGAGCGAGGCATCCTCATGGGGGCAAACTTCCCATTGAGGGGCGAAAGAGCGGAGATAGCGGAGGCGAATCGTCCACCACCCGCAGAAAAACTCTCTCCTTCGGGTGAAGTTCACGTCGCACCGGGTCCATTTCGGAGAGGTGTCGCTACCGTGACCTCCGCCTCCCCCTTGAGCTCTCGCCTGCCGCCCGCGCACCCTCCCGCTCCCTCCTCCCGCTGGCCCACCTCGCTCGATCCCCCTCCCGCCCGCCAGGCGCCCCCTCGGCGACCCTGGCCAACGCACTCCCTCTTCCCGCCCACTTTCCCTGGCCGTTCCCTTCACGTATCCATCTCGTCACGCTCCGCAGCGACCGGCCTCCGCGGTCCGGCACCGCGGTCGCCCGCACCCACCCCGTTCGCCGCCTTCTTCTCCGGGCCGCTCATCCCGAGGAGGCCACCGTGTCCAGCGACACCCCGGACGTGCTGACCGGCGCCACCACCGCGTCGACCCAGCCCTCAGCCATCGCCCCGCCGGCCCCGGCCGCCGCGCCCGCCCCCGCCGCCGGGGCCCCCGCCGCGCCGCCCCCGTCGCCCGCCGCGCCACCGCCACCGCCCGGCTGCGCGCTCGACCGGCTCAACGCCGCCCAGGACGGGGCCGTCGAGGCCGCGTTGCTGGCCTGTTGCGGCAGCCGCCGCTGGGCCCGCCGGCTCGCGACCCACCGCCCCTACCCCGACCTGCCCGCGCTGCTGGCCGCCGCCGACGAGGCGAGTTACGACCTCACGCCCCGCGACCTCACCGAGGCGCTCGCCGACGAGTCCGTGGCCCAGCACGCGCCCTCCGGCTCCCGTGGCCCCGGCACGCTCGCCGCGCACACCGCGCTGCGGGCGGCGCACGCCGCGTACGAGAGCAAGTTCGGCCACGTCTTCGTGGTGTGCCTGGACGGCGTCCCGCACGAGGAGGTGCTCGGCCACGTGCTGGCCGCCATCCGCGCCCGGCTCGACAACGACGCGGAGACCGAGCGCGAGGTGGCCGCCGACGAACTGCGCCGCATCGCGCGGGGACGGCTCGCCCACCTCGCCGCGACCAGGCCACACGGAACCTGAGACTCCGCGCGCCGCGCCGTGCCCGACGCGTCGGGGGCCAGGCGGCCCTAGGCCGTACGTGGCTGTTTGATCACACCTCCGGACCCCGGCGCGGGGAACCGACAACACGTCGCTACGATGGCCAGGGCCGGTGGACCGTACCCGGCCGGGCCCGACCGACAGCAAGCCGGTGGCCCCAGTCCCCGCTCCCGGAGGGTTTTCCGTGCCGGCTGGAACGCTGTACCGCGGCCGGGAAGGCATGTGGTCCTGGGTGGCTCATCGAGTCACCGGCGTGACCATTTTCTTCTTCCTGCTCGTCCATGTGCTGGACACCGCGCTCGTCCGCGTATCGCCCGAGGCGTACGACGACACGATCGCGATCTACAAGAATCCCGTAGTGAACCTGATGGAGTACGGCCTCGCCGCCGCCGTGCTCTTCCACGCGCTCAACGGCCTGCGCCTGATCGCCGTGGACTTCTGGTCGAAGGGTCCCCGATACCAGAAGCAGATGCTCTGGGCCTCGGTGGGTATCTGGGTCGTCCTGATGGCGGGCGCCTTCTACCCGATCATGGAGCACTCCCTCCGCGACCTCTTCGGGAGCTGATGATGGCGACTGACACCACCCCCGCGACGGCCGGCACGGTCACGACGTACGACGTCGACAACCCCGCGCCGGTCATCGAACCGCCTCGGGCCCGCACCTCCAGGACCCCGAAGGCCAGCCGGACCAACTTCGAGCTGTACGGCTGGCTGTTCATGCGGCTGTCCGGGATCCTGCTCACCGTCCTGGTCCTCGGTCACCTGCTGATCCAGCTCGTGATCGACGGCGGCGTCTCCCGGCTCGGCTTCGCCTTCGTCGCCGGCCGCTGGGCCTCGCCGTTCTGGCAGGCGTGGGACCTGGTGATGCTGTGGCTGGCGATGCTGCACGGCGCCAACGGGCTGCGCACCATCATCAACGACTACGCGGAGCGCGACCAGACCCGCTTCTGGCTGAAGACGGTGCTCTACTGCGCCACCGTGTGGACCATCCTGCTGGGCACGCTGGTGATCTTCACCTTCGACCCGAACATCCGCTAGAGCCCGGGGCTGACGCAATCCGATGAAGATCCACAAGTACGACACCGTCATCGTCGGCGCCGGTGGCGCCGGGATGCGCGCGGCCATCGAGTCGACCAAGCGCAGCCGGACCGCCGTCCTGACGAAGCTCTACCCGACCCGCTCCCACACCGGCGCGGCGCAGGGCGGCATGGCCGCGGCCCTGGCCAACGTCGAGGAGGACAACTGGGAGTGGCACACCTTCGACACGATCAAGGGCGGCGACTACCTGGTCGACCAGGACGCCGCGGAGATCCTGGCGAAGGAGGCCATCGACTCGGTCCTGGACCTGGAGAAGATGGGCCTGCCGTTCAACCGCACCCCGGACGGCACCATCGACCAGCGCCGGTTCGGCGGCCACTCGCGTAACCACGGCGAGGCCCCGGTCCGCCGGTCCTGCTACGCGGCGGACCGCACCGGCCACATGATCCTCCAGACGCTGTACCAGAACTGCGTCAAGGAGGGCGTGGAGTTCTTCAACGAGTTCTACGTCCTCGACCAGCTCATCACCGAGGTCGACGGCGTCAAGAAGTCGGCCGGCGTGGTCGCGTACGAGCTGGCCACCGGCGAGATCCACGTCTTCCAGGCGAAGGCCGTCATCTACGCCTCCGGCGGCTGCGGCAAGTTCTTCAAGGTGACCTCCAACGCGCACACCCTCACCGGCGACGGCCAGGCGGCCGTCTACCGGCGCGGGCTGCCGCTGGAGGACATGGAGTTCTTCCAGTTCCACCCGACGGGCATCTGGCGGATGGGCATCCTGCTCACCGAGGGCGCGCGCGGCGAGGGCGGCATCCTGCGGAACAAGGACGGCGAGCGCTTCATGGAGAAGTACGCGCCCGTCATGAAGGACCTCGCCTCGCGTGACGTCGTCTCCCGCTCGATCTACACCGAGATCCGCGAGGGTCGCGGCTGTGGCCCCGAGGGCGACCACGTCTACCTGGACCTGACCCACCTGCCGCCGGAGCAGCTCGACGCCAAGCTGCCGGACATCACCGAGTTCGCGCGGACCTACCTGGGCATCGAGCCGTACACGGACCCGATCCCGATCCAGCCCACCGCGCACTACGCGATGGGTGGCATCCCGACCAACGTCGAGGGCGAGGTGCTGGCCGACAACGACACCGTCGTGCCCGGCCTGTACGCCGCCGGCGAGGTCGCCTGCGTGTCCGTGCACGGCGCGAACCGGCTCGGCACCAACTCGCTGCTCGACATCAACGTCTTCGGCCGTCGGGCCGGCATCGCCGCCGCCGAGTACGCCTCCAAGGCCGACTACGTCGAGCTGCCCGAGAACCCGGCCTCGCTGGTCATCGAGCAGGTCGAGCGGCTGCGGGACTCGACGGGCAGCGAGCGCGTCACCGAGATCCGCAAGGCGCTCCAGGACACCATGGACGCCAACGTCATGGTCTTCCGCACCGAGCAGACCATCAAGACGGCGGTCGAGGAGATCGGCGCCCTGCGCGAGCGCTACCGGAACGTTTCCGTGCAGGACAAGGGCAAGCGGTTCAACACCGACCTCCTTGAGGCCATCGAGCTGGGCAACCTGCTCGACCTGGCCGAGGTGATGGCCGTCTCCGCGCTGGCCCGCAAGGAGTCGCGCGGTGGCCACTACCGCGAGGACTACCCGAACCGCGACGACGTCAATTTCATGCGGCACACCATGGCGTACCGCGAGGTGGGCGCAGACGGCACCGAGTCGATCCGGCTCGACTACAAGCCCGTCGTGCAGACCCGCTACGAGCCGATGGAGCGTAAGTACTGATGAGCAGCGCGACCCTTGAGAAGAACTCCTCGGCACCGGCGGACGCCGAGTCCGCCGCCGCGCACCTGATCACGGTCACGTTCCGAATCCGCCGGTTCAACCCGGAGGTCTCGGACCAGGCGGTCTGGGAAGACTTCCAGATCGAGATGGACCCCAAGGAGCGCGTCCTGGACGCCCTCCATAAGATCAAGTGGGAGCTCGACGGAACCCTGACGTTCCGCCGCTCGTGCGCCCACGGCATCTGTGGCTCGGACGCCATGCGGATCAACGGCCGCAACCGGCTCGCCTGCAAGACGCTGATCAAGGACATCAACCCGCACAAGCCGATCTCGGTCGAGCCCATCAAGGGCCTGACGGTCCTGAAGGACCTCGTGGTCGACATGGAGCCGTTCTTCCAGGCGTACCGGGACGTGATGCCCTTCCTGATCACCACGGGCAACGAGCCGACGCGCGAGCGCCGACAGTCCGCGGCGGACCGCGAGCGCTTCGACGACACCACCAAGTGCATCCTGTGCGCCGCGTGCACGTCCTCGTGCCCGGTGTTCTGGAACGACGGTCAGTACTTCGGCCCGGCGGCGATCGTCGGCGCGCACCGCTTCATCTTCGACTCGCGCGACGAGGGTGGCGAGCAGCGGCTTGAGATCCTCAACGACCGGGACGGCGTGTGGCGCTGCCGCACGACGTTCAACTGCACGGAGGCGTGCCCGCGCGGCATCGAGATCACCAAGGCGATCCAGGAAGTCAAGCGGGCGCTGATCACCCGCCGCTTCTGACCTCGCGGTCGGCCGTCGTGGCCGACCTCGTGGTCGGTCCCCAGCGCGTGTGAGGGCCCCGTACCGGCTGTTGGCCGGTGCGGGGCCCTCGCGCTGTGCGGATGGCGCTGCTACGGGTTGGTGGGCCGGGCGCCGGTTGGCGGGCCGGGCCCGGGGCGGGCGCCGGGTCAGCTCGCGATGCTGGAGGGGGCGGCCGAGGAGGGGCCCGGGCCCGGCGTCGGGTTCGGGGCGGGGGCCGGGGTGGGGAGGTCGGAGAGGGCCGCGTAGTCGGTGAGGGCGGCGCGGCGGCGCTGGAGTTCGGCTATGTCGTCGTCCAGCTTCGAGAGCTGGCCGTCCACGATGTCGGTGAAGTGCGCGCAGTCGCGTACGCCGGGGCCCGCGCTGTGCGTGCAGGGCAGCACCGTACGGATCGCGTCCGTGTTCAGCCCCGTGGCCAGCAGTTCGCGAACCCGGCGCACCCGCTCCACGGCCTCCGGGGCGTAGCGGCGGTAGCCGTTGCTGTCCCGTTCGGAGCGGAGCAGGCCCTGCTCCTCGTAGTAGCGCAGCAGCCTCGTGCTGACGCCCGTGTGCCGTGCCAGCTCGCCGATCAGCATCCCGCCCGGCCGTCCTTCCGTTTCGACTTGACCTTCACACCGATGTCAAAGGGCAACCTACCGGCCATGGCACAGATTCCCGCGGCCAGCACCGCGCACCCAGCCCTGTCCCCGGCCCCGTCCCCGGCTCTCGCGTCCGCCGCTGACGCGGCAGCGTCCGCCGCGCCCGGGCGGCCCGCCCCCGGCCCCGTCACCGCTCCCGCCCCGGCCGCGCCCGTCGGTCCGTTGGCCACCCGGGTCACCGGCTCGGGTCCCGGGGTACTGCTCGCGCACGGGGCTGGCGGCAGCGTCGAGGGCAACTACGTGCCCATCCTGCCGGCGCTGGCCGCGGGCCACACCGTCGTGGCGCCCGACTACCCGGGCTCCGGGGACACGCCGCGCGCCGGCGCGCCGCTGACCCTGGACGGGCTGGCCGACGCGCTGGTGGCGGAGGCGGTCGGGGCCGGCGTGGAGACGTTCACGCTGGTCGGCTACTCGCTCGGCACGGCAGTCGCCGTACGGGCCGCCACCCGGCACCCGGAGCGGGTGCGCGGCCTGGTGCTCACGGCGGGGCTGGCCAGGGCCGACAACCGGCTGCGGACCACGCTCGCGCTGTGGCGCCGCCTGCTGGCCCTGAGCGACCGGCGGGCCTTCGCGGAACTGGTGGCGCTGACCGCGTTCGCCCCCGCGACGTACGAGGCCCTGGCGGCCGACCAACTGGACCCGTTGCTCGACGACATCGCCGCCTCCGTACCGCCCGGCACGCCCGACCAGGCGGCGTTGGTCGGGGACGTGGACACCACGGCCGACCTCCCGCGCGTCGCCGTGCCCACGCTGGTCATCGCCACGACCGCGGACCTGCTGGTCTCCCCGGACCACTCGCGCCCGCTGGCCGAGAACATCGCGGGGGCCGAGTACGCCGAGCTGGCCACGGGTCACCTGCCCATGGTGGAGGCACCGGCGGAGTGGGCCGAGCTGATCACGGACTTCCTGGCCCGGCACGGACTCTGAGCACGGGCTCTGAGCCCGGGCTCTGAGCAGGCGCTCTGAGCGCCCCGCGCGAGAGCCGCTGGAAGTCCCCCACTGGCCGGGCCGCCCGCGGACGGGGCCGGCCCGGCGTGGTGGTCAGATGCGGTCCAGCTCCCACAGCCGCCACATGCCAGTGCCCTCGGAGAGGAACTGGGTGCCGGCGATCCCGTCCTTGCTGACCACGATGTCCTTGCCCTGCCACAGCGGCAGTATCGGCACGTCGTGGGCGATCAGCCGCTGGATCTCCCGGAAGTCCCACACCACGCGTTCCCGCTGCGGGGTTTTCTGGGTGTCGCGGATCAGGGCCCGCACCCGGTCGCTGCGATAACCGTTGTGCAACGTGGACTGCTCCCCCACCAGCGGGCTGATGAAGGTGTCGGCGTCGAGGAAGTCCGGATACCAGATGATTCCGTACGCGTCGTAGTCGCCCTTGTTGAAGCCGCGCTGGAACTCGTCCCACTTGTACTGCTTGAACGAGACCTTGAACAGGCCCGTCCTCTCCAGTTGCGCCTTGATTTCCTCGCCCTCGGCCTTGCCCGCCGAGCCCGGCGCGTACGCCATGCGGAAGCTGACCGGGGTGGAGATGCCGGCCGCCTGGAGGAGTTGGCGGGCCTCGTCGGCGCTGGGCTTCGGGTAGGAGTCGTAGAAGGCGGTGTTGTGGCCGGTGACGCCCTTCGGGATGAGCGAGTAGAGCGGGTCGACGGTGCGGCTGTGTGCCTTGCGGATGATCTCGCCCCGGTCGATGGTGGCGGCAATGGCCCGGCGCACGGCGGGGTTCTTCAGCGCCGATCCCTCGCGCACGTTGAAGACCAGATTTCCGGTGGTGGCGCCCGGGTTTTCCATCACCTTCATGGCGGGGTCGGTCGCGGAAAGCGAACGCACGTAGGCGGCCGGCAACTGTCGCGCGGCGACGTCCACGTCCTTGTTCTTCCAGGCGTCCCGCAGCGCCTCGGAATCCGCGAAGTAGCGGACCGTGACGGGCTTTCCGGTGTCCTTTATGGCGCCCTGGTAATCGCCGTTGGGGCGCAGCTCGGCTATTTTCTCGGGCTCGTACTTCCTGAGCACGTACGGCCCGGACCCCGTCACGTCCTCGCTGGTGCTCAGCTTGTCGGGGCTGTACTTCTCCCGGTCCACGATGGAGCCGGCGCCGGTCGCGATCTTGTACGGGAACGTCGCGTCGGCCGTCCTGAGGTGGAAGATCACCTTGTCGTCGCCCTGGGTCTCCACCGACTTGAGGCTGGTCAGCAGCGACATCGGGCCGCGCGGGTCGTTGATGGCGACGATCCGGTCGAAGGAGAACTTCACGTCCTCCGCCGTGATGTCGCGCCCGCCGGCGAAGCGCAGGCCGGGGCGCAGCTCGCAGATGTACGTGCGCAGTTCCTCGCCGGCGAAGTCGCATCTCTTCGCCGCGTCCGGCACCGGCTTCGGGCTCTCGGTCCGGAAGGTCAGCAGCGACTGGAAGACGTTGCTGTACAGACCCCAGGAGCCCGCGTCGTACGCGCCCGCCGGGTCGAGCGTGGTCACCGGGTCGGCTGTGCCCACCGTGATCGGCTCGTCGTCGTCCGACGAGGACAGGACGTCACAGCCGCTCACGCCCCAACCGGTCACCACGGCACCCAGCGCCCACCCCAGAGCAAGACATCGCTTGCCGACCCATCGCATCCCGCGCCCCCTCCGGCACTTCACAGCCCGGGGAAGAAATCGCAGGCGCATGCGACAAACCCGCAACCCGTTCCCCGCTCAACAATGCGCTTCACCCAATCACACGGCTGACGCATGCGCTAGCAACCTTCTTTTTCCGTCGGGGATTTGACCACTTTACGCATGCGTACGGTGCGACTGCCACGCACCGGTAAGCGGCCCGCCCCCGGAAAGAGTCTTTCCGCTCGCCTCTCGGCGCAGCGTTTCACGGAGATACCGGAAGAGGCGGGCAAAGAAGGCGCTTCGCCGTTCCGGGGAGAAAGAGGGGCCGATCCGCACCACAAAGAGGGCAAGTCGCTCGGCGGCGGCCAACAGATCTCCCGAACCGCCGCCATTTCCCTGTCGGCGGCGGCCCGATAAACGAAAGTCCTTGCGGTTGTGGTGCGATGCCGGTTTGCGAAGTGGACGCGGTGTGCGGTGATTGTGGCGCGGGCTGCCGCGGTGCGGGGCGTGGGATACGGGCCTGTGGTACGGGCGCGGGAGCGCGGTACGTAAAAGGCCCAGACCAATGCGCCGAAGCGGGAGAAAGGAAGGGAAGTAAGCCGTCCGATCGGGTGTGCGGCGAAATGCGGGACGACCGCTTTAGGCGTGGAGCGAAGCGAGTTGGACGACCGTGATGTCCGGCGGCGCGCCCACGCGCACCGGCGGGCCCCACGCGCCCGCGCCGCGCGAGACGTAGAGCTGGGTGTCGCCGTACCGCTCAAGCCCCGCGACCGTGGGGTTAGCCAGCTCCGCGAGGTAGTTGCCGGGCCAGAGCTGCCCGCCGTGGGTGTGGCCGGAGAGCTGGAGGTCCACGCCGTGCCGCACGGCGTCGTGGATGACCACGGGCTGGTGCGCGAGCAGCACGGCCGCGCGGCCCCGGTCCCGGTCCCCGAGCGCCTGGCCGAAGTCGGGGCCCTTGCCCTCGTCCTCGCCCGCCACGTCATTGACCCCGGCCAGGTCGAAGCCGGGCAGTTCGGTGCGCTCGTTCTCCAACGGGCGCAGGCCCAGCTCGCGCACGTGGTCCACCCACGCGTCGGCGCCGGAGAAGTACTCGTGGTTGCCCGTGACGAAGAACGACCCGTCCCGCGCCCGCAGGTGCCGCAACGGCTCGGCGGCGGGCCCCAGGTCGGCCACGCTGCCGTCCACCAGGTCGCCGACCACGGCCACCAGGTCCGGGTTGACCCGGTTGATCGTCTCCACCACGCGCTGGGTGTGCGCCCGGCCCAGGATCGGGCCCAGGTGGATGTCGCTGACCACCGCGATCCGGTACCCGTGCGCCTGCCGGGACAGCTTGGCGAGCGGCACGGTGATCCGCTTGACGCGCGGGCCACGGAAGACGCTGTACGTGCCGTAGCCCACGGTCGCGGCGGCGACGGCCCCCGCCCCCGCGGCCACGGTCCGCGCGACGAACAGCCGCCGCGAGGTCCGGGCCGCGTCCGGGGTGGCCGCGGCCGGGGTGGTGCCGTCCGGGGTGGCGCCGTCCGGGGTGGGGGTGCGGTCCGGGGTGGTGCCGTCCGTCGCGGCGGACGCGGTGGCCGTGGCGGGGGCGGTGGGGGCGCTCGCGGTGGCCGTGTCCGGGATGGTGGCGGTGGTGCTCGGGGTGTCGGTGGTGGGCGGGGCGTCAGTGGTGGGCGGGCTGTCGGTGGTGGGTGAGGTGGCGTCCGGGCTGCCCGTGGCGTTCGGACGGTCGGTAACGGTGCCGGTGCCGGTGCCGGACGAGGTGGGCTTGGCGGCGGTGGTGGCGGTGGCACCGCTGGTGGCGGCTGCGGCGGGCGTCGGGGTGGGGCCTGCGGTGGTGGTGCCCGCGCGAGTGGTGGCAGTGACGGTCTCCGTGGCGGAGCCGGTCGCGGCGGGGGGACCAGCGGAGGTGGTGGTGGCCGAGGCGGTCGTGGCGGCGGGGGGCGGGGGCGGGGTGCGTCTCGCGCGCCGTTCGAGGGCCCGCAGGAGGAGCGGCCGGACCGCCTCGCCGACGACCAGGGCGAGGGTCAGGTACAGCAGCGTCGCCAGCCACAGGTAACCCGGCCAGGCCAGCACCCGCTGCACGGTGAACGGGGCGCCCGCGCGCCCGCTGACCAGAGCCCCGACGCTGAGCAACGGCAGGGCGATCACCGCCCAGGTGCCGAGGCGCCGTGGCCAGCCGCCCGCCGCAGTGACATCGCGCACCATGCGGCGCCAGACGTACCAGTGCACGCCCCCCAGCAGTGCGACGATCAGCAGCGCGACCAGCGCGAAGACGGCGACCATCCCCCCATCCTTCCGTTACGTCGAGGCGCCTTCGCGCCGCAGGGCCCGCACGCCACGGAACCCGAGCACCCCGATCCCCGTCCCCAAGAGAAACGAGGTGATCGCGAGCGCGAGATGGACCCAGAAGTACGTGGTCGGGTCGCCGGACTCGTCGAAGGCGAGTCCGCTTGAGTCTTTCCAGAGGTTTTTCACAAAGGTGAACCAAATGCACCAGCTCCACGCCCCGAACGCGAGCAGGAACCAGGACACGGGGCGGCTGAGCTTCATGGCTTCCAGTATGCGGAACCACTCCACGGAGCCGGCGGGAGGGTCGCGTTCTCCCGAGGCGCCGGTGACGCCCCGTACCGCTACCGATACGTTCACGTCCGTGCCGACGACTTTCCGTACTTCGCGTACCCCCCGCGCTCCGCGCACCGCCGAGGCCCCTCCCCCGCTTCCGCGCTCCCGAGGGCGCGGGCGCTCCGCGGCGGTCGCCGCGCTGCTGGCCTCGTGCCTGCTCGCCACCGCGCACCCCGCGCTCGCCGACGACGGGCCGGGGAAGGAGAAGCCGAAGGAGCCGAAGCCGCCGGCCGCGATGTCCACCGTGGGCGGCACCCAACTGGGCAAACCGGGCACCCAGGTGCGTCTCAAGGCGGGCGCGCCGCCGCTGCCGAAGGGGCTCACCGCGCGGTCGTGGATGGTTTCGGACGCCGAGTCGGGTGAGGTGCTGGCCGCGCACAACGCGCACTGGCGACTGCCCCCGGCCAGCACGCTCAAGATGCTTTTCGCCGACACGCTGCTGCCGAAGTTCCGCAAGGACCAGACCCACAAGGTCGAGCTGTCCGACCTGGCGGGCATGGGCGAGGGCAGCAGCCTGGTCGGGGTCAAGGAGAAGTACACCTACTCCGTGCACGACCTGTGGCTCGGCGTCTTCCTCCGCTCGGGCAACGACGCCGTGCACGTGCTCTCCGCCATGAACGGCGGCAAGCCGCAGACCGTACGCGACATGCAGGCCCACGCCGACGAGCTGAACGCGCGCGACACACGCGTCGTCAGCCCGGACGGCTACGACGAGAAGGGCCAGGTCAGCAGCGCGTACGACCTGACCCTCTTCGCCCGCTCCGGGCTGCGCAAGGCGGACTTCCGCGAGTACGCCTCCACCGCGCGGGCCAAGTTCCCCGGTGAGGTGAAGAAGGACAAGAAGACGAAGAAGGCCAAGCGCGAACACTTCGAGATCCAGAACACCAACCGGCTGCTCACCGGCGACACCGACCTGGACCCGTACGAAGGCATCGCCGGGGTCAAGAACGGCTCCACCACACAGGCCGGCGCCACCTTCACCGGCGTCGCCGAACGCGGCGACCGGGTGCTGCTCGTCACCGTCATGAACCCCGCGAAGAACGAGCACAACGAGGTCTACAGGGAGACCGCCAAGCTTTTCGACTGGGGCTTCAAGGCGGCCGACGCCGTCGAACCGGTGGGCACGTTGGTCGCGCCGGGCCCCGACGGAGTGGCCGACGCCGAGGCCGACGAGAAGGACGGGGTGGTGGGCGGCGGCAAGAACAGCCACCAGCAGGCCAACGCCGCCGTCCCGGCCGGCGGCGACGGCGCGGGGGGCGGAGGCTGGACGGCCGCGGGCATCGCCGGCGGCTCGCTGGCCCTCCTCGCGGCAGCCGCCTACGCCGTACACCGCCGCTGGCCCCTCCCCGACATGGCCCGCCGCCGCTCCCGCCCCTGACACCCACCCCGCGGGGGCCGCCCCTCCACGGCGACCCCCGCACCCTGGCCCGCGCCACCCACCGCCGCACGCTGCCTGCCTGCCCGTTTATCGCCTGTCGCCCGTCGGCCGCCGGCTGCTCGATACGGGTTGGTACGGGTTGGTACGGGTTGGTACGGGTTGATACGCGGCGCCTGGCTGCCCGCTGTCCGCCCGGGTTGCTTCCCCAGCCGGGGTACGTCGCTACCGGCTCCATCGGGCCTGGCCCCCGGGCGGAACCGAAACGGCTAGTGCCGTGACCGCGTAGGTGCGCCGGGGTGGGTGACAACGGCCAGTGCGGATTCCCCACGGCCAGTTGTCGTTTCACGGACGGTAGTCAGTGGTGGAGCGCAGATGGTGCTCCAGAGGTAGGCGACGACCGCGCGCCCGTGCCGAGCGGTGCGTGCTGCGCAGTGTGGAGGCGTCAGTCTCGCGACCCCAGGTGGTGTTGTCGAAACGTCGCCAGCCTCTTCGCCTGCGGTCGCCTAGCGTCGGCGAGCATGTCACAGCAGAGCCGCAGCATCGTCCAGAACGCTTGGAAGGCGTTCGCCAGCCACGACGCTGACCGCATCTCCGCGGTCTTCACCGAGGACGCCGAGTGGCTCGCGCCGCCAGGCAACGCCACTGCCATCGCGCTGGACGCCCCCAGCCACATGGTCGGCAGGAAGGCGATCGTGCGCTTCCTCGCTGAGGATTTCCCCCGCTTGTTCGTGCGTGACGTCACAGTCACCTTCCACGCGTTCCACGCCGACAGCGAGCGGGTGGTCGTGGAGGAGACCATGACGGCGACTCTGGCCAACGGCAACCACTACGCCAACGACTACTGCTTCGTTTTCGAGCTCCGGGACGAGCTGATCCACCGGGTGCGCGAGTACATGGACACAGCCCGGGGGCACCGCATGGTCTTCGGAGAGGTTCCGTCGTCGTCATCCTCAGCCTGGCCGCGGTGCGGTCACACCCCGCCGAACAGCGGATCCGCATCGGCGACCAATGCCGGCTGCCCCAGCGCACGGTGAGTCGGCCGACCACCGAATCTCAACTGGCCATCCACAGTTCTGTGCCGAGCAGGCGGGGGCGCCCTCCCGCTCACCGGGGGTCCAGGCAGGCCAGACCGATCTCGTTGAACCGGTGGATCACATCCCGGACGGTGTCCTCGTCGGCCTGTACCAACTGGGCGACCACCGGTACCCGGTTCCCGCCGGCTGAGGCCAGCAGCATCATCGCGCGCCGGTAGCGCACCGAACTCGTACTGCCCCGGCGCACGATCTGCTGCGGCTTTTGCCCCTCCTGGTCGGTCAGTCTGCGCACACTGACAGGCTCGGCCACCGCGCCTCCAGCGGTCGGTTCGGACGCCACCGCACATCCGACCGCCACGACCACCAACCCGGCGAACCTACGCGGTCACGGCACTAGCTGCTGCCGGGGCCCAGCCTTCCCCGGGCCTGCCGCTCGCGCTCCTGCCGCCCCGCCGGGGCGCCGGCGGCGCCGGCCGGGTCCGCCGGGGTCGCGGCCTCGCCGGCGTCCGCCGTGTTCCCGCGCGTCCGTACGGCATCCGTGGCGGCCGGGGTCGCTCGCGCGTGCGCCGCTTCCGCGGGCGCGGGCCCCGCGTTCGTGGGCCCCGCGTTCGTGGGCTCGGCGTTCGTGGGCTCGGCGGGCGTCGGCCGGGCCGGCGCCGGCCCGGCGTGGGGGTCCTTCGTCAACCGGACCCGTCCCTCCGGTCCGGGGTCCCCCTCGGCTGGCCCGGGCTCCGTTTCTGTCGGTGCGGGCTGGTCGTCGGGGGGCGCGGGTATCTCGTGGGCCTTGGACGGGGTCGCCGTCCAGCCCGCGCAGAACAGCGAGAGCTTGGCCGTGAAGTTGATCCACAGCAGCAGTGCAATGGGCGTGCCGAACGCCCCGTACATGCTCTTCGCCGCCACGCCCTGTATGTAGCCGCTCAGCAGCGACTTCAGCAGTTCGAAGCCGATCGCGCCGATGAGCGCGGCGACGACGACGGCGCGGCGGGGCGGGGTGACGCCCGGCAGCCAGGTCAGGACGTAGCACAGCAACAGGAAGTCGGCGCCGACCGCGGCGGCGAACGCGGCCAGCCGCAGCAGCCAGCTCCCCACCCCGTCCTCGGGGATGTCCAGCTTCGAGGCCGCCCAACCCACCGCGGTGACCGCGAAGGTGGAGACGGCGAACGAGCCGAGGGCCACCCCACCGAGGCCCAACAGGATGCCGCCGTCCTTGAGCTTGCGCGCCACCACGTTGTCGTGTTCGTCGTCCAGCTCCCACACAGCCCGCAGGCACTCGCGCAGCGAGCCGACCCAGCCGATGCCGGTGAACAGCAGCGCCGCACCCGCCAGGACCCCGACCGTGGCCGCGTTCTCCACCAGCGCGCTGAGGTCGAGCTGGCCCGAGATGCCCGGCACCTGAGCGGCCAGCCTCTCCTCCAGTTCGCGCATGCTGGCATCGCTGAGCACCGCGGCACCGATGGCCGCCCCCACCGTGATCAGCGGAAACAGCGCGAGGAAGCTGATGAAGGTGATGGCGGCGGCCAGCCGCGTCCAGTGAACCCGCTCCAGGGTCTCGTACGTGCGCCACGCGTGCGTACGCATCAGCCGCGCCATGATCGGGCCGATCCACGGCAGTCGGGTCAACCAGTCCATGAGCCTTTTTCTACCCTTACCCGCATATTCACTCCTCTGCCGGTCCGCCCGTTATGCCTGGCTCGTCTGGCTCGTCTGGTCCGCCCGTTCCTCCCGCCCCGTCTGGTCCGGCCTGCCCGGTGGTCGTCGGTCCTCCTCGGGGGCCGTCCGCGCGTCCCCTGTTCGGGCTGCGCTTTCCCCGTCGCCGCGGGCGCTATCCCCCTCCGGTCGACGGTTCGGCTCCGGGCTGGGCCCGCAGCGTGCCCAGGGCCGGCGGCAGTGGGCGGGAGTGCACGATGCGCAGCCCCGACACCGCCCGGGTGAGCACCACGTACAGCCGGTGCAGCCCGCGCGATTCGGCCGCCACGATCGCCGCCGGCTCCACGGCGACCACCTGGTCGTACTCCAGGCCCTTGGCCAGGGACGCGGGCAGCACCGTCACCCGCCGCGCCGGGTCGGCCTCGTCTGGCTCGGCCGTGGCGATGCCCGCCTCCGCCAGGGCCCGGCGCACCTCGGGCACGGCGGCGTCGGCGGCTATCACCCCGATGGAACCGGCCGCGCGCCGCGCCGCGCGCACCGCCGCCACCGTGCCGGCCATGGCGTCGGTCGCGGAGTGGACGTGCAGCTCTCCGTCGCTTCGCAGCGAGCGGGCGGGCGGCACCCGGGTCTCCAGGTGCGGCAGCAGGGCGTTCGCCACGGCCACGATGGCGGCCGGCACCCGGAAACCGGTCGTGAGCGGGGCGACCGTCGCGTTCGGCTTGCCCAGGTGCGCGAGGTGCTCCGGCCAGCTCCGCGCGGCCCAGGGCGTGGTGCCCTGGGCCAGGTCGCCCAGCACGGTCAGGGAGCCGAAGTCGCTGCGCCGGGCCAGCACCCTGCACTGCATGGGTGACAGGTCCTGCGCCTCGTCCACCACCACGTGGCCGAAGCTGCCCGGGCGCTCGATCAGGCCCGCCACCTCGTCGATGAGCACCAGGTCCGCCGCCGACCAACGGGCACTCTTGGCCGAGCGGGGCGGCTTGGCCCAGCACAGGGCGGCCTGTTCGGCGGGCGAGAGCAGTCCGTCCGAGGCCGCCCGGATCGCGTCGGGGGCACTCAGCAGTTCGGCGACGACCTCCTCGGGTCGCACCACGGGCCAGGCGGCGTCCAGGAACGCCTTGACAGCGCGGGAGCGGCTCATGCGACGCACCCACTCCTGGGGCGGCGGGCCCGCGCGCCGCTCGACCTGGCGGCGGACGAGTTCCATGGTGCGCGAGAGCACCCAGTCGCGGCCCGTGGCGTAGGGCGGGGCCTGCTCCCGGACCTGGGCGACGATCTCGGCGAGTTCGTCGGCGTCCACCCGCCAGCGGTAGGTGCCGTCGGGGATGGCCAGGGACTCGCTCGGTGGGCGCACGCGCTGGTACAGGGCGCGCGCGAGGACCTCGGCCATGCGGGGGTCGTGCTTGACGGCGGCGGCGTCCGGGGTGTCCTCGCCGCGCACCGGGAAGCGGTCGATGAGGTCGTCCGCGGTGCACTGGCGGACGTCGATCTCACCGAGCGCGGGCAGCACCTCGGCGATGTAGCGCAGGAAGGTGCGGTTGGGCCCGACGACCAACAGGCCGCCGCGCTGGATGCGTTGGGGGTAGGTGTAGAGCAGGTAGGCGGCGCGGTGCAGGCCGACGGCCGTCTTGCCCGTGCCGGGAGCGCCCTGCACGCACACCGATTCGGCCAACGCGCCCCGTACCAGGTCGTCTTGTTCGGGTTGGATGGTGGCGACGATGTCCCGCATCGGGCCCACCCGGGGGCGTTCGATCTCCGCGGCCACGATCCGGCTGCCGCCCCCGGCCGCCGCGGCCTCCGCGTCCCGGCCCGCCGCCGTGGTCGCCGCGCCGAGTCGCTCGTCCTCCAGGCTGGTGAGGTCGCCCGGCTCGCCCCGGCTGGCGGCGGCCCAGCCGAACCTGCGGCGTACCGCGACGCCCTGCGGATCGCGCGGGGACGCCTGGTAGAAGACGCGGGAGACGGGTGCGCGCCAGTCGATCACCATGGGCGTCGCGGTGGCGTCGGCCGCGATGTGCCGGCGGCCGATGTAGTAGCGCTGGCCGCGGTGGTCTCCGGTGGTGGGGGCGGTGTCGAAGTCGAGGCGCCCGAAGAACAGCGGGGCCTCCGGCTCCTCCGCCAACTGCCGGGCGTAGCCGCGCAGGTAGCGGCCGAGCACCTCGGCGCTCGCGCCGTCGCCGGAGACGTCCTCCCCGAGCGACACCTGCCGCCGGGCCGACTCGACCATGCGGGCCAGCGTGGCCCGGCACGCGCCGACGTGCGCCCGCTCGGCGGCCAGCCCTCCGTCCGAGTCACCGCCGGCCACCTCGCCCGGTCCCCCGCCGGAACCGCCGCTCGGGCCATCACCGGAACCGCCGCCCGAGTCGTCGCCCGGACCGTCACCCGGGCCGCCGCCCGGGTCGTTGCGACGGGGAGCCGGTGGGCGCGGGGTAGCCCGGGGCGGGCCCGGCGGTGGCGGGCCCTGCTCGGTCGGGGAAGGTTCGGCCGAGGGCGGCTGGTTCGGGGAAGCCGAGGCCGAAGGCTGATGCGGCGCGTCGGCGGCCACACCGTGGGGTCGTGAGGTCATTTCGGTACACCTTTCGCGTGCGAGTGGCGGGCGGGCCGGCTCGGCGGGCGCGCTCGCGAGCAGCGCGCATCACCGCTCGGCGCGCGCCGAGCGGGGTGGACGATCGGGTGGTGGTGTGCGGCGGGGCGCTTGCCCCCACGGGCTGGGTGGCGGAAGGCGGGTGATCGGTGGGAGGCCAGCTCCTCTGAACGAGGCCGGAGCCCGAGGTAGCAGGCAGGAGCACGCCAAGCCCACGCCTCGCGCCCCAGCCCCGCGCCAGCGCGCCCCCGGCCCCCGCCCCCCGACGCGCGGTCAGCGGTCAGCGGTCAGCGGTCAGTCCAGGGTGTGGGCGGGCGCCCGTCAGGGCCGCTGGCCACCTCACTCAGAGGTGGGAGCCGAGCACGGAGAAGGCGTGGTCGGCGGCGGTGACGGCCGACGGATAGACCTCGTCGGCGCTCTCCCCGTCGGCTATCCGGCGCCAGTTGTCGAGCGCCAGGATGCGCTGCGCCCCGATGACCTGGCTGGCGGTGAGGCGGGCCGTCAGCGCCTCCAGCCTGGTGGGCTCCCCAGGGCCCGGCAGGCCGGCGCCGGCGCCCGGCAGGCCGGGACCACCGAGCGGGCCCGGGGCCGCCCCGGCGCCGGCCACGCGCGCGTCAGCCGACGGAACATCGACCGGCGAAGCCTCGGCCGGCGGAGCCTCGGCCGATGGAGTGTCGGCCGGGTGGGGCGTCGCCTCGGGGCCGTGCGCCGCCTCGTACAGCGTGTGGGCCAGGGCCTCCTCGGACCGCGTCGTGTACGCGTACAACCGCGCCACCAGGCTCGGGGTGCCGTACAGCAGGCGGTGGAAGGCGAGGACCTCGCTGTCGTCGCACAGGCCCGTGACCGGGTCGCGGCGGTCGAGGCCGGCGCGGAAGTGCGCGTGCAGCGCCTGGAGGGGGCTCTGCTCGGGGGCTCGGTCGCGGACCACGCGGCTGGCCTCGCCCTCGTGGTCCGCGAAGCGGTAGAGCGCGAGGTCTTCCTTGGTCGGGAAATAGCGGAACAGCGTGGGCTTGGACACCATGGCCGCGGCGGCGATCTCCGCCACCGAGACCTGGTCGAAGCCCTGCTCGAGGAAGAGCGCGATCGCGGCGTCGGAGATCGCCTGATAGGTGCGCTGCTTCTTGCGCTCGCGAAGACTCGGTTGGCCGTCCATGAGGACAGCCTACCGACATTGAGACCCGGTTAAAAGTGCGTCGCGGAATCTTTTCTTACTCGGTCACATTCAGCGGTTCGTTCCGTGTCGGACCGTGGCCCCGGCCCCGGTCGCGAGCGGAGTCCCGGCCCCGGGTGCGGTCCCGCCCGTCCCGGTCATGGTCCGCGTGCTGCGTCTGGCGCGGGAAGGTCGGGGCCGGACCCCGCCCTCCCGCCGGGCCGAAAGGGTATTCGCGCTCCAACCGCCAGACGCCGTCCTGGCCTTGTTCGTAGAGCGCGAAGCCCTCGATGGTCCACGCCGCCTCGTAGTCCTTGAGCTCGGCGTACGCGCGGTCCATCGCCTCCTCGGAGATGCCGTGCGCGATGGTGACGTGGGGGTGGTACGGGAACTGCAGCTCGCGGGCGCACGGCCCGGACGCCGCCCGGACGCGCTCCTGGAGCGCCGTGCAGTCCTCGGCGCCCTCCACGATCTTCACGAAGACGACCGGCGAGAGCGGGCGGAAGGTGTCCGTCCCGGACAGCCGCATCGGGAAGGGGCCCCAGCCGGCCGCGACCTCCGCGAGGTGGCGCTCGATGCCGGGCAGCGCCGCGGCGTCCACCTCGGTGGGCGGCAACAGCGTGACGTGCGTGGGGATGCCGTGCGCGGCCGGGTCCCCGAAGCCCGCGCGCCGCTCCTGGAGGAAGCTGCCGTACGGCTCCGGGACCGCGATCGAAACGCCGATCGTTACGGTCCCCACTGCGTTCTCCCTTCCGCACCACTGTCTGGTCAAGCTGTCCGTCACGCCGCACACCTCGTGTCCCTGTCAGGCGGTGGAGCGCCCGTGTCAGTGTGCCGGCTTCCCGGCCGTCCCGGCTAGGTTCCTCGGGCCCCACCGGCCTGGACCAATGCCCCGTCCGCTGCCGAACCGGACCCGGCCACCGGGCCGCCGGGCCACCGCCGGCCCGGCGGGCGGGGCGTGGCCGCTCAGTGCTTGGCGGGCAGCAGGCCCACCCTGTCGTACGCCAGGGCCAGGGTCTCGGCCGCGACGGTCCGCGCCTTCTCGGCCCCCTTGGCCAGGATGTTGTCCAGCGTCTCGGGGTCGTCCAGGTATTCCTGGGTGCGGCTGCGGAACGGTGTGACCCAGTCGACCATGACCTCCGCCAGGTCGGTCTTCAGCGCGCCGTAGCCCTTGCCCTCGTACTTGCGTTCCAGGTCAGCGATGCTGGAGCCGGTGAGGGTCGCGTAGATGGTGAGCAGGTTGCTCACGCCGGGCTTGTTCTCCTCGTCGAAGCGGATCACGGTGTCGAGGTCCGTCACCGCGCTCTTGATCTTCTTCGCGGAGACCTTGGGCTCGTCCAGCAGGCTGATGATGCCCTTCGGCGTGGACGCCGACTTGCTCATCTTGATCGACGGGTCCTGCAGGTCGTAGATCTTGCCGGTCTCCTTGACGATGTGCGCCGAGGGCACCGTGAAGGCGTGGCCGTAGCGGCTGTTGAACCGCTCCGCGAGGTCCCGGGTCAGCTCGATGTGCTGGCGCTGGTCCTCGCCGACCGGGACCTGGTCGGCCTGGTAGAGGAGGATGTCGGCGACCTGCAGGACCGGGTACGTGAAGAGGCCCACGGTCGTCCGGTCGGCACCCTGCTTGGCCGACTTGTCCTTGAACTGCGTCATGCGGGACGCCTCGCCGAAGCCGGTGAGGCAGTTCATCACCCAGCCGAGCTGCGCGTGCTCGGGCACGTGGCTCTGGACGAAGAGCGTGCACCGGTCCGGGTCGAGTCCGGCCGCCAGCAGTTGCGCGGCGGCGACCCGGGTGTTGGCGCGCAGTTCCCGCGGGTCCTGCGGGACCGTGATCGCGTGGAGGTCGACCACCATGTAGAAGGCGTCGTGGGTTTCCTGCAACGCGACGTACTGACGGATCGCGCCGAGGTAGTTCCCGAGGTGGAAGGAGCCCGCAGTGGGCTGGATACCGGAGAGCGCGCGGGGACGGTCGTGGGCCATGGCATCCATTCTCTCAGGTACGCGGCCCGACCACGGCCCCCGGTCGAAGACTGGGGGGCGGTTGGCAGCACCCTGCCGCCGCGCGCGAGGCAGGCGCCGGCGCGCGCCAGCGCGCACGGGACGCGCGCGGCACGGGACGACCACGCACGGCGACGGGCCGGCGACCCGCCGACACGGCGTCGGCGCGGCGCGGAACCGCGGGGCCCACACGGTTGGCTACGCAATTTTTCTTCGCATTCCCCCCGGGCAACGATAGAAAGAAGGCTGCACCCGCCCCGACTCCGTAAGGATGGAGCGCACGTGACCGCTAGTGAACGCAGCATCGCCGCAGCAGAGGCGCACAGCGCGCACAACTACCACCCGCTGCCCGTCGTCGTCGCCGCCGCGGACGGCGCCTGGGTGACCGATGTCGAGGGGCGCCGCTACCTCGACATGCTCGCCGGATACTCCGCGCTCAACTTCGGACACGGCAACCGCCGCCTCATCGACGCCGCCAAGGCCCAGTTGGAGCGGGTCACACTGACGTCGAGGGCGTTCCACCACGACAGGTTCGCCGACTTCTGTACGGAGCTTGCCGCGCTGTGCGGCAAGGAGATGGTGCTGCCGATGAACACCGGCGCCGAGGCCATCGAGACCGCGGTCAAGACGGCCCGCAAGTGGGGCTACCAGGTCAAGGGCGTACCGGACGGCCAAGCCAAGATCGTGGTGGCGGCCGACAACTTCCACGGCCGCACCACGACCATCGTCAGCTTCTCCACCGATCCGGACGCGCGGGCCGACTTCGGTCCGTACACGCCCGGCTTCGAGATCGTCCCGTACGGCGACCTGGCCGCCCTGGAGGCGGCGGTGGACGAGCACACCGTCGCCGTGCTGATCGAGCCGATCCAGGGCGAGGCGGGCGTGCTGGTGCCGCCGGCCGGCTACCTGCCGGGCGTGCGGGAGCTGACCCGGGAGCGGAACGTGCTGTTCATCGCGGACGAGATCCAGTCGGGGCTCGGGCGCACCGGCAGGACCTTCGCCTGTGACCACGAGGACGTGGTTCCGGACGTGTACGTGCTGGGCAAGGCGCTCGGCGGCGGCGTGGTGCCGGTCTCCGCCGTCGTCGCCGACCGCGACGTGCTGGGCGTCTACCGCCCGGGCGAGCACGGCTCCACCTTCGGCGGCAACCCGCTGGCCTGCGCCGTCGCCCTTGAGGTGATCGACATGCTGCGCGGCGGCGAGTACCAGCAGCGGGCCACCGAACTCGGCGAACACCTGCACCGCGAGCTGGCGGCGCTGACCGGCGGCGGCGCGGTGCGCGAGGTGCGCGGGCGCGGCCTGTGGGCCGGCGTGGACATCGACCCGGCGCTCGGCACGGGCCGCGAGGTCTCCGAGCGGCTGATGGCCCGCGGCGTGCTGGTCAAGGACACCCACGGCAGCACCATCCGGATCGCCCCGCCGCTGGTGGTCAGCAAGGAGGACCTGGACTGGGGCCTTGAGCAGCTCCGCGCCGTGCTGGCCTCGGCCGGCGAGGACGCCCAGGGCAGCTAGTCCGCCCAGGGCGGACGACGACAGCCAGACAGCCAGCTCCTCTCGCTCACCTCACGAGGAGGCGGGCCCGCCGCGAGAGCCGCGGGCCCGCGCGCGGGGTCCCCGTCACGGCAACGCCCGGCACAGGGCGTCCAGCGCGCCGGCGTACGCGTGGTCGGGCGGGGTGCCGTAGCCGACGACCAGGGCGTCGCCGATGACGTCGTCGCGCGGGGCGCCGTCGCCGCCGGTGCCCGCGCCCAGCCGGAAGCGGCGCAGGCCCTCCAGGGCCAGGCCCTGCCAGGCGGCGCCGTTGATCACCGACTGCTCGGTGCCCGGCGGGAGTTCGAGCACCGCGTGCAGGCCGGCCGCTATGCCGCTGACCTTGACGTGCGGGGCGCGCTCGGCGAGGGCGGCGACGAGTTGGTCGCGGCGGCGCTGGTAGCGCTGGCGCATGCCGCGTACGTGCCGGTCGTACGCCCCCGAGGTGATGAACTCCGCCAGCGTGAGCTGGTCCAGGCCGCTGGTCTGGGAGCCGGGGCGGCGCTTGAGTTCGGCGACGGCCGCGAACAGCCGCTCGGGCAGCACCAGCCAGCCGAGCCGCAGCGCGGGCGACAGGCTCTTGCTGACGGTGCCCATGTAGACGACGTGTTCGGGGTCCAGGCCCTGCACGGCGCCGACCCGCTGCCCGTCGTAGCGGAACTCGCCGTCGTAGTCGTCCTCCAGGAGCACGCCGCCGGTCTCCACCGCCCACTTGACGGTGGCCGCGCGCCGGTCGGGCGGCAGTGAGACGCCGAACGGGAACTGGTGGGCCGGCGTCATCAGCGCCGCCCGGGCCCCCGTGCTCGCCAACTCCTCGGTGCGCGGGCCGTGTTCGTCGAAGCCGACGGCCACGGTGCGCAGCCCGCAGCCGGTGAGCAGGTCGCGGTGGATGTCCAGGCCGAAGGACTCGACCGCCACCAGATCGGCGCCGGGTGTCGCGCCGGGCAGCCGCGCGGTGTCGCCGAGCACCTCGCCGACCAGGCGCAGCCCCTCGGACAGGCCCGAGCAGATGAGGATGCGCTCGGGCGCCGCGCGTACGCCCCGGGCGCGGGCGAGGTACTCGGCGAGCGCCCGGCGCAGTTCGGGGCGGCCGGCGACGTGCGTGCCGTAGCCGAAGGCGTCGTTGGGCGCGTGGGTGATGGCCTTGCGGGCGGCGGTCAGCCAGGCGGCGCGCGGGAAGGACGACACGTCGGGCGAGCCTGGCATCAGGTCGTAGACCGGGGCGGGGGCCGGCGCGGGACGCGGGGGCGGGCGGCGTACCGGGGTCGGGGGTTCGATGCGGGTCTCGGGGGCGACGGCGCGTTCGGCCACGCGCGTCCCGGAGCCCTGGCGGGCGGTGAGCCAGCCCTCGGCGACGAGTTCGGCGTAGGCGTCGGCGACCGTGTTGCGGGCGATGCCCAGGTCGGTGGCGAGGGTGCGGGAGGAGGGCAGGCGGGTGCCGGGGGCGAGCCGGCCGGATCGTACGGCGTCCCGCAGCGCGCTCATCAGCGACGCCCGGACACCTCCCGTTCGGCTCAGCTCCAGGTGGAGGTCGCTGCCGACGGCGAAGTCGGCGGCCTCATCGGACGGCGTCTCAGTGGCCCAAGAATCTGCCATGGAAATGGACCATACCCCTGGGCTAGTGCCGCCGTAGCGTGAGGGCCATGGCGACGAGCGAAACGGCCCGTAGACGGGAGCCGAGGATGGCACTGCCCACCCTCGCGCCCGAGTTCTACAAGGCCATGATCAATCTTGACGCGGCGGCCAGACGGGGTCTCGACCCCGCCCTGATCGAGCTGGTGAAGATTCGCGCGTCGCAGATCAACCACTGTGCCTTCTGCATCACGATGTACACCCGGGACGCGCGGACGGAAGGGGAGAGCGAGGAGCGGATATATCTGCTCAACGCGTGGGAGGAGTCGCCGACGTACTTCACCGCCAAGGAACAGGCAGCGCTCGCGCTGACCGAGGCGGTGACCGTCCTCACCGACGGGTTCGTACCGGACGCGGTCTACGACCGGGCGGCCGAGCACTTCGAGGCCGCCGAACTCGCCCAACTCGTCAGCCTGATCATCACGATCAACGCGTGGAACCGGATCAGCGTGACCACGCGGATGTCCCCCGGTAAACCGCCCTCCGAGGAGCTGTGATGCCCCCCACTCACCCTGACAACACAGCGGACACCGCTGAGAACGGCGACGCCGCTCACGCCGACAACGCCGCTAACGCCGCCAACGCCGACAACACAGCCAAGGCGTTCCTGGCCCTGCACCACGGTCGGGCGCCGGCCGACCCGCTGATCCTTCCCGGTCCCTGGGACGCGGCCAGCGCGCGGATCTTCGCCGACGTCGGCTTCCCGGCGCTGGCGACGCCGAGCGCGGGCATCGCGGCCTCGCTCGGCTACGAGGACGGCGGCGGCACGCCGGTCGACGAGATGTTCGCGGCGATCACCCGCATCACCCGGGTGGTGGACATCCCGGTGTCGGCCGACGTCGAGGACGGCTACGGCCTGGCCCCGGCCGAGTTGGTGGAGCGGCTGCTCGAAGCGGGCGTGGTGGGCTGCAACCTGGAGGACACCGACCTGGCGACGGGCCAGCTCAAGGACGCCCGGCAGCACGCCGACTGGCTGGCGCAGGTGCGCCAGGAGGCCGGCGACCGGCTGGTGATCAACGCCCGGGTGGACACCTTCCTGCGCGGCGACACCAGCGCGGCGGCGGCCATCGAGCGGGCCAGGCTGTACGTCGCGGCGGGCGCGGACGTGATCTACCCGCTGCTGGCTCCGGTCGAGTTGGTCACGGAGCTGGCCCAGGGCGTCGGCGCGCCGCTGAACATGGCCGCCATGCCCGGCGGCCCGACCCTGGCCGAGATCGGCGAGCTGGGAGCGGCCCGGATCACCTTCGGGCCCGGGCTGTTCCACGAGGCGATGGAAGCGCTGCGCGGCCACGCCGAGCGACTGCGCTCGGCCCAGCCCGGCGCATAGCCCCTGATCGGGAGCGCCGGACACGGGGGTTCTGGCGCCCCTGGCCTCCGCCACGGTCCGTCCGTGGCGGAGGCCCACAGAGCGGGCCGGTGGGGTGGGACGCGTACGACGGGGGACGTGCGTACGACGGGGGCCACCTCACCGGCCGGATCGCCGGGCAGCGGGGCGTGGCGGGCGCCTCGCCACCCGCGGGCGGGCCCATCGGGGCCAGGCCGCGCGGGAGCCCGGTGGCACGACGCCGGGGCCTGCGGGCCCGGTGGTACGGCACGTCGCGGCCCACGGGCCGCGGCGCGACGGGGGAGCCACGTCGCACGGGGGCGACGGGGCACACGGGGGCCGCGCCACCACGGGGGTGGCACGGCGACACGGGGGGAACCGCGCCGCCTGTCCGGGGCGCGGCGCACGGGGGGAAAGCCCGGCCGCTGATCGAGCGGCCCGGCGTAACGGGGGTGCCGCGCCGCTCGGTGAGCGGCCGGCCGTACGGGGGAAACCGCGGCGCACGGGGGCACCGCGGCGGGCCGCCGAAATGCCTGGCATTTCGGCGGCCCTTTCCGTTCGGCGGCCCTTCCCGGGTGCGCGCGGCCCCGCTACCGGCGCCGGGGGCCGGCGCCCGGGCCAGCCGTCACGGAAGCCAGCGCTTCCACACCTCCGGGTTGGCCCTGACCCAGCGCTCGGCGGCCTCGTCGGCCGACAGGCCCTGGGAGGCGATCATCTCCGAGACGTCGTTCTGGTGCTCCTTCGACCAGTGGAACTTCCTGAGGAACCGGGCCGCGTCGCCGCCCTTGTCCGCGAAGTCCGCGTTCAGGTACTTCTGCAACGACGTCGTCGGGTAGGCGCAGTCGACGGAGGCCGGGTCCTCGGTGCCCCTGGTGGCGCACTCCTCGGTGTACTCGGGCAGCTTCACCTCGACCATCGGCACCTCGTTGAACAGCCACTGCGGCTCGTACCAGTAGGTCAGGAACGGCTTCTTCTGCTTGGCGAACTGCTTGATCTGGGTGATCTGCGCCGCCTCGGAGCCCGCGAAGACCACCTGGTAGTCCAGGCCCAGGTTCTTCACCAGCGCCTTGTCGTGGGTGACGTAGGACGGCGAGCCGTCGAGGAGTTGGCCCTTCCTGCCGCTCTCGGCCGTGCGCAACCGGTGCGCGTACTTGTTGAGGTTCTTCCAGTCGGTGACGTCCGGGTGCGCGTCGGCGAAGTACTTCGGCACCCACCAGCCGATGTGGCCCTGGACGCCGAGGTCGCCGCCGCGCGCGATGGTCTTCTTCTCCTCGACGTACCGCTGCTCCTGCTCCGGGTGGCCCCAGTCCTCCAGGATCGCGTCCACCCGGCCCTGGCTGAGCGCGTCCCAGGCCGGCACCTCGTCCACCTGCACGGTGTCCACGCGGTAGCCCAGCTCGTGCTCCAGCAGGTATTTCGCGACCGCCACGTTGCCCTGCGCGCCCACCCAGGACTGGACGGAGAGGGTGACGGTCTTCGCGCCGGACACGTTCGCGTACGGGGACGACTGCTTGGTCATGTCGGCCTTGCCGCAACCGGTGAAGGCCAGCAGCGACGCCACCGCGGCGAGCGCGCCGACCGTGCGCGCCCGGCCACCGAGCCGGCGCCCCCCGCGCGCGGGCGCGGCGGAGTGCCGGGAGGCGGCCGGGCGGGCGCGCGGGGTGCGGGAGTTGGGCGTACGGATGGCCATGTCAGGCTCCCTTCCGGGCGCGGCGCGCCGTCGGCTGCGTCACGCGGTCGAGCATCAGGCCCAGGCAGACGATGGCCGCGCCCGCGACGAGGCCGGTCGCCAGGTCGCCCTGGGCCAGGCCGAACAGCACCTCGTAGCCGAGGCCGCCGCCACCCACCAGCGAGCCGATGATGACCACGGCCAGCACCAGGACGACGCCCTGGTTGACCGCGAGCAGCAGCGCGGGCCTGGCGAGCGGGAGTTGCACCTGGCGCAGTTGCTGGCCACGGCTCGCGCCGAGGGAACGGGCGGCCTCCAGGGCCGCCGGGTCCACCTGGCGCAGCCCCTGGGTGGTGATGCGCACCACCGCGGGCAGCGCGTAGACGATGGCGGCGGCAGCGGCCGGGGCGCGCCCGACGCCGAACAGCGCGACCACCGGGATCAGGTACACGAACTGCGGCATCGTCTGGAACACGTCGAGCACCGGACGCAACAGCCGCTCCAGGCGCTCGCTGCGAGCCGCCGCGATGCCGATCGCGAAGCCGATCACGAGCGTGACGGCGACGGCGGCCAGCACCTGGGAGAGGGTGTTCATCGACTCGTCCCACACGCCGAGCACCCCGACGGCTGCCATGGCCAGGGTGGCGGTCAGGGCCGTGCCCCAGGTGCCGATCAACCAGGCGAGGGCGGCGACGATCAGCAGCGCCGACCACCACGGCAGGCCCTGTAGGCCGTCGCGCAGCGGGTCGAGCACCCAGGAGGTGAAGTGGCCGGCCCAGTCGGCGGTGCCGCCGATGACCGGGACGCCCGAGTAGAGGTGGTCGGTCATCCAGTCGACGGCGTCGTTGACGGGCGCGGCGATCTCCACCGTCCAACTCCTGGGCCACGTCAGCGAGTCGGCGAGTTGGCCCGCGACCAGGGCCGCGGCGACGGCCCAGCCGTCCAGGCCGCGCAGCCAGCGCGGGGCGGCCGGGGCGTGGGAGTGCTCGCCCGCGGCGGCGGTCGTCCGGTCCAGGACGACGGCCAGCAGCACGATCGGGATGCCGGCGGCCAGCGCGGCCCCGACGTCGACCGACGACAACGCCTGGTAGACCCGGTCACCGAGGCCGCCGCCACCGATCATGGAGGCGATCACGGCCATCGACAGCGCCATCATGATCGTCTGGTTGAGGCCGAGCAGGAGTTCCTTGCGGGCCAACGGCAGCCGGGCGGTCACCAGGCGCTGCCAGCGGCCGGCGCCCAGCGAGTCGACGGCCTCAAGCACGCCGGGGTCGGCGCCGCGCAGCCCGAGCGCGGTGAGCCGGGCCATGGGCGGGGCCGCGTAGATGACGGTGGCCAGCACCGCACCCGGCACGCCGATCCCGAAGACCAGGACGACGGGCAGCAGGTACGCGAACGCCGGCAGCACCTGCATGGTGTCGAGCACCGGGCGCAGCACCCTGAAGGCCCGCTCGAACAGCCCGCCGGCCAGCCCCAGCAACCCGCCGACCACGACGGACAGCGCGACCGCGACGACCATCAGCGCGAGCGTCTGCATGGTCGGCACCCACATGCCGAGCAGCCCGCACACCGCGAACGAGACGGCGCTGGTCAGCGCGGTCCGCGCGCCCGCGGTGCGCCAGGCGACCAGCGTCGCGGCGGCGGTGACGCCGGTCCAGCCGAGGGCGAGCAGCACCAGGTAGACGCCGCGCACCGAGGCCACGATGCCGTTGCTGATGTGCCCGAAGAAGTAGAGGAACAGCGGGTGGCTGTCGCGGTTGTCGATGATCCAGTCGTTGGTGTCGGTCAGTGGGTCCGTCAGGTCGACGGTCAGCGCCTCGGGCCAGCTCCCGCTGGACCACTTGGCGTGCGCGATCGGCACCAGGACGGCGGCCAGCACGGCGAGCACCGCGAGCTTGTGCAGGCCACGGTGGCGCAGCAGCGCGCGGACGCGGCCCTGGTCGCCGCCGTCGCCCCCGGCGGGGGCGGTCCCGGAGTCGGGCTTGGCCTTGCGCTTGGGCTTGCGGGCTCCCGTGCTGGTGCCTGGGGTGCCTGGGGTGCCCGTGTTGTCCGTGCTGCCTGTGTTGTCTGTGCTGCCTGTGCTCGGCGCGTCGGCGGCCGGGGTGGTGGCGGGGTCGGCGCCGGGCGTGGACCCCTGGCCGGTGGCGGGCGGGGTGGCGGCGCTCATCCGCGGCCCCCCGTGCCGGCCGCCGCGCCGGATTCGGTGCCGTCGCCCGGGGGTTCGGGGGCCGGCTCGGAGGTCTGGTCGGGGGCCTGGCCCGCGGCTGGCTCGGGGTTCTGGTCGGGAGCCTGCTCGGGGGACTGGCCGGTGGCCGGGTCGGGCGTTGGGGCGTCCGTGACCGTGGCCGTGGCGGGCGGGGCGACCGGCGCGGGAGCGGCCGGGTCGTCCGCGTGGGTGGTGGCCGGTGCGGTGGCAGCCGGTTCCGTGGCGGCCGGTTCATCGGGGGCAAGGGTGGCGGCCGGCGCTGCGGGGCCGATGATGGCGGCCGGAACGCCGGGGGCGGTGGCGGCGGCCGAGACGCCGGGAGCGGTGGCGGTGGCCGGCTCGTCCAGGCCGGCGACGACGCCGAGCAGACCGGCGTGGTCGACCACGCCGAGGCAGCGGCCGGCGTCCATCACGCGGGCCGGGCCGCCGGAGCGGGCCACGGCCTCGATGGCCTCCGCGACGGTGGCGCCCGGCGCCAACGCGGGACCCTGGTCGGCCTCGCCGGGGCGGACCGGACGCATCGCGCGGCGGACGGTGAGCACCTGCTCGCGGGGCACGTCGCGGACGAAGTCCCGTACGTACGCGTCCGCCGGAGAGCCCACGATCTCCTCGGGCGTGCCGAGTTGCACGATCCGACCGTCGCGCATCAGCGCGATGCGGGTGCCCAGGCGCAGCGCCTCGCTCAGGTCGTGGGTGATAAAGACCATGGTGCGGCCCTCGTCGCGGTGCAGGCGGATGACCTCCTCCTGCATGTCGCGCCGGATCAGCGGGTCGAGCGCGCTGAACGGCTCGTCGAACAGCAGCACCTCGGGGTCGACCGCCAGCGCGCGGGCCAGGCCCACGCGCTGCTGCTGGCCACCGGAGAGCTGGCCGGGCCGGCGGTGCTCCAGGCCGGTCAGGCCGACCTTGGCCACCATCTCGGCGGCCTTCGCGCGCCGCCGCGCCTTGCCCAGGCCCTGCACCTCAAGGCCGTACGCGACGTTGTCGAGCACCGAGCGGTGCGGCAACAGGCCGAAGTGCTGGAAGACCATGGCGGCCCGGTGCCGGCGCAGTTCGCGCAGCCGGGAGCGGTCCATGGCGAGCACGGACTCGCCGTCGATGTCGACGCTGCCGCTGGTCGGCTCGATCAGCCGGGTCAGGCAGCGCACCAGCGTGGACTTGCCCGATCCGGACAGGCCCATCACGACGAACACCTCGCCCTTGCGGACGTCGAAGCTCACGCCGCGCACGGCCGCCGTGCAGCCGGTGCGCTCGCGCAACTCGGCGGCGGGCAGGTCGGCTTCGGGGCTGCCGGGAATCCGGTCGGCCTTCGGGCCGAAGACCTTCCACAGGTCGCGCACCGCGAAGACGGCCGGATCGCCCGCCTGCCCGGTGGTCGGGGTGGCGGCAGTCACGCTGGTCGGGATGGCGGCGTCGGAGCGCGCGCGTTCCGACGCCGGCGGTTTCGGCCCCCGCGTGTTGTCCTGGGAGTGGCGGGCGCTGCTCACGCGGCACCTCCCGGCGTCTGGGTGCGCACCAACATCTCGGCGCACTTCTCCCCCACCATCAGGACCCCGATCATGGGGTTGACGGCCGGCATCGTCGGGAAGACCGACGCGTCGGCTATGCGCAGGTTCCGCAACCCCCGCACCCGCAACTCCGGGTCCACGACGGCCAGTTCGTCGTCGCCGGCGCCCATCCGGCAGGTGCCGGCGGGGTGGTAGACGGTGTGTGCGACCTTACGGGCGTACTCGCTGATCTCCTCGTCCGAGGTGACCTCAGGCCCCGGGCACACCTCGCGCCCCAGCCATCCGGCCAGCGGCTCCTGCGCCGCGACCCGGCGCGCGATCTTTATGCCGTCCACCAGGGTGCGGCCGTCGTAGTCGTCCTCGTCCGTGAAGTACCGGAAGTCGAGCGCGGGCTTGACGGCCGGGTCGGCGCTGGTGAGGTAGAGCCGGCCGCGGCTGCGCGGCTTGGGGATGTTGGGCGTCATCGACACGCCGTGCGCGGGCTTCTCGTAGCCGAGGCGCTCCGGGTTGTCGGTGAAGGGGATCTGGTAGAAGTGGAACATCAGGTCCGGGCCACGGGATGCGGGATCGCGGCGTACGAACAGGCCGGCGTCGGAGTCCATCGCCGAGTTGTCCGGGATCGGGCCGTTGGTCTCCCACACGATGACCGACTCGGGGTGGTCGAGCAGGTTCTCGCCGACGCCCGGCAGGTCGTGGACGACGGGGATGCCCAGCGCCTCCAGGTCACCGCGCGGGCCGATGCCCGAGTGCATCAGCAGCCGCGGGGTGTCCACCGCGCCCGCGCACACCAGCACCTCGCGCGACGCCTCGACGAGTTCCTCGGTGCCGTCCTTGGCCCGCACCCACACGCCGGTGGCCCGGTCCGCGTCGAGTTCGAGCCGGTAGGCCCAGGTCTCCAGGAGGAGGGTGAGGTTCGGCCGGTCGCCCGCCTCGATGTGCGGGTGCAGGTAGGCGACGGAGGCGGAGGAGCGCTTGTTGTCCTCCGGGTGGTACGCCAGGTCGAAGAAGCCGACCCCCTCGTGGAACGGCGCCTTGTTGAACCCTTCGACGCGCGGCACGTCGAGCGCGGTCTGGGCGGCGGCGACGAAGTCGCTGGCTATCGCGTTCCGGTCCTTCTCGTGCACCGGAACGATGTTGTTGCGCAGCCGGGCGAAGTACGGGTCCATGGACGCCGCGTCCCAACCCCGCGCGCCGGCCTCGGCCCACTCGTCCCAGTCGCCGGGCAGCGGCTTGAAGCTGATCAGCGTGTTGTGCGAGGAGCAACCACCGAGGACCCGGGCGCGGCTGTGCCGGATGTGCGAGTTGCCGCGTGGCTGCTCGGTGGTCGGGTAGTCGTAGTCGAGGTCGCCGCCGAGCAGGCCGAGCCAGCGGCGCAGGGTGAGTACGTCGGGGCGGTCGATGTCGGTGGGGCCGCCCTCGATGACGGCGACGGTGACGTTCGGGTCCTCGGTCAGCCGGGAGGCGATCACCGAGCCGGCGGTGCCACCACCGACCACGACGTAGTCGTAAACGGGCATGGAGGGTCACTCCTTCTGCAAGGTACGTGCGTGAACGTGGGACGTGGGCAGGCGGGTTGGCGTGCCTGCGGGGGTGAGCGGGTTGGCGTGCCTGCGGGGTGAGCGGGTTGGTACGTCCGCGCGGGGGCGGGGGTGCTGGCGCGTCCGCTCGGGTGGGGCGGGCTTGCCTGCCCGCGAGGGTGCTGGCGCTTGTGCGCGGGTGCCCGGGTGCCCGGGTGCCGGCGGGACCGTGGCGGCCGGCGGGCTGAGCCGCCGGCGGCCGTGGGCGGGTGGGCGCGCCCGCGGGGGCGGGCGGGTTGGGGGTGCCCGCGGGGGCGCGCGGGCCAGGGTGCCCGCGGGGCGTCAGCCCGCGAACCAGCGGACGGGCCGCGGGTCCAGGTTCTGGTAGATGTGCTTGGCCTCGCGGTACTCCGCCAGACCCGTGGGGCCCAACTCCCGCCCCACGCCGGACTTGCCGAACCCGCCCCACTCGGCCTGCGGCAGGTACGGGTGGTAGTCGTTGATCCACACGGTGCCGTGCCGCAGCCGCCCGGCGACCCGGCGGGCGCGGCCCGCGTCGGAGCTCCACACGGCGCCCGCGAGCCCGTACTCGGTGTCGTTGGCCAACGCCACCGCCTCGTCCTCGGTACGGAAGGTCTCCACGGTGAGGATGGGCCCGAAGGTCTCCTCGCGGACCACGCGCATCTCGCGGTGGCACTGGTCCAGCACGGTGGGGGCGAAGAAGAACCCGGTGGCGGGGCGGTGCGCGGCGGGCTCGGGCTGGCCACCGCCGCAGCGCAGCGACGCGCCCTCGGCCAGCGCCGACTCGACGTACGCCCGCGTCTTCTCCCACTGCTGGCGGGAGACGAGCGGGCCGCACTCGACGCCGGGCTCGGTGCCCCGGCCGAGCTTGATCCGCTCGGCGCGGCGGGCGAGTTCGGCGACGAAGCGCTCGCGTACGGACTCCTCGACGATCAGCCGGGCGCCCGCCGAGCAGACCTGGCCGCTGTGGATGAACGCGGCGTTCAGCGCCTGGTCGACGGCGGTGTCGAAGCCCTCTTCGGTGGCGCAGGCGTCGGCGAAGACGACGTTGGGGTTCTTGCCGCCCAGTTCGAGGGCGACCTTCTTCACGGTCGGCGCGGCGGCCTGGGAGACCTTGACGCCACTGGCGAGACCGCCGGTGAAGGAGACGAGATCGACGTCCGGGTGCTCCGACATGCGGGCGCCCACCGGGTCGCCCGCGCCGGTCACCAGGTTCGCCACGCCGGCCGGCAACCCGGCCTCCACCAGGAGGCGCACCAGGTGGACGGTGGACAGCGGGGTGACCTCGCTGGGCTTGAGGACGAAGGTGTTGCCCGCGGCCAACGCCGGGGCGACCTTCCAACTCGCCTGGAGCAGCGGGTAGTTCCACGGCGTGATCAGCGAACAGACGCCGACCGGCTCGTGGACGACCACGCTGTGCACGTCCGGGCTGCCCGCGTCCACGACCCGGCCGCCGCTCTCGTTCATCACGAGGTCGGCGAAGTAGCGGAAGGCGGCGGTCACGTCGTCGACGTCGACCCGACCCTCCTCCAGGGTCTTGCCGGTGTCCCGGCTCTCGGTCAGCGCGATCTCCTCGCGGTCCCGCTGGAGAAGGTCGGCCACCCGGCGCAACAACGCGGCGCGCTCGGCCACCGGCGTACGCGGCCACGGCCCGCTGTCGAAGGCCCGACGCGCCGCGGCGACCGCCGCGTCAACGTCGGACGCGTCGCCCTCGGCCACCGTTGCGAGGGTGGTCGCGTCCGCTGGGTCGAGCACCTCCCGCTCGGCGCCACTGGCAGCCGCTTGCCACTCTCCGTCAACATGGATGGTCTCGATCGCCGACACGTTGGTTCTGCCTTCCGATACACCGAAATGTTCCACTGCTGGTCACACCAGCAACCGGAACCCCTCCCCGGAAGACACCAACGTATGCATCACTCTTCATGGAAAGTGGTCTGTCTCACTACCTGTAATCAAGCCTGGCAATCTTTGGGGAGTAAAGAGCTGATAAATTCACCCTCCGCTAGTTAACTGAGGGGGATGGATCTCACCATGACGAGGAAGCACGGCGTACTGGCCGCGACGGCCTGTGTGGTTGCGGTGCTGGGCCTGACGGGCTGCGGCGACGACAGCGACAGCAAGAGCGACAAGGGGTCGCAGGAGCCGAAGAACGAACTCGCCGACCTGTCCGCGCAGCAGATCTCCGACAAGGCCAAGGAGGCCCTGCTCGGCGCGACCTCGCTGCGCATGAAGATGGACCAGGGCACCGGCGCGGAATCGCTGAAGATCAACCTGGCCCTCGACAAGAAGGGCAACTGCAACGGCACCATCGGTGACGGCCAGGGCGCCAGCTCCGAGCTGATCAAGGCCGACACCAAGGTCTGGATGAAGCCGAACGCCAAGTTCTGGACGCAGCCCGACGTCGGCGGCAAGGAGGGCGAGGCGGCGGCCGAGCTGTTCAAGGACCGCTACATCCACGGCACCACCGACGACGAAATGCTCAAGGACAACGCCGACATGTGCAACCTGTCGGCGATGCAGGCATCCATCAAGTCGGACAGCGACACCAAGGACAAGCTGACCAAGGGCGAACCCACCAAGCTCGGCAGCCAGCTCGTCGTCCCCCTCACGGGCCCCAGCGACGACGGCGGCAAGCAGACGATGTACGTCGCCGCCACCGGCAAGCCCTACCCGCTCAAGATCAGCGTCGTGGGCGGCAAGGAGCCCGGCACGGTCGAGCTGAACGACTACGAGAAGCCCGTCGACACCACCCCGCCGCCCGCGAGCGAGGTCATCGACATCGCGAAGTTCGAGGAGCAGTTCGGCAAGTAGGTCGCCGGTGGGGGCGCGGTGGCCGGTCGGGGCGCGGTGACTGGTGGCTGGCTGGATAGCTGGCGGTGCCGGGCCGGTCTGGGTTTGGCGCGGCGCCTTGGCTTGGTGGCTCGGCTGGGCTTAGTGCCTTGGCTGGTCTGGGCTCGGTGCCGGGCCGGTCTGGGCTCGGTGCGCCCCTCGGCTTGGCGCCTTGGCTTGGCTTGGTGGGGTCTGGCCTCCGTTGCGTGGCCTGCTCGCTCGGGCCCGGCTTGGCTCGTTCGGGTTCGGGTTCGGGTTGGGGTGCGGGGCTCGGCTGGCCCTTTCGGAGCGGTTCGCCGGCTCTTTCGGGGTGACTCGCTGCGGCCGGTCTCGGCTCGGCCCGGCTCAGGTGGCCAAGCCCCTACGGCCTGGCCGGTCTAATGCCCCGGCTCTCGGAGCCCGCACCCCGGCTCCCTCTACGGCCCGCCTCGCCGCTCGGCGCGGGGCGGGCCGTTGGCATGGGGCGGGCCGTTGGCGTGGAGGCGCTGGCGGGAGGCGCGAGCGGGGCGTTGGCGTGAGGGGGCATGGACGGGAGCCCGGAGAAGCCGCGTGGGGGCGGGGGCCCCTCCCCCCTCCCTCCCCTCCTCCCCCGCCGCCCGCAGACCTTCACCGGGTGTTCGCGGTCCCTCCACCAGCGGGTCGAAGTTACCTGCGAGAAACCTGGCATGTGCGATGACGAATACACACCGCCGCGCCCGGATCTGACCGAGAGGCAGTGGCTCGACCTCGACGACAGCATCGTCACCACCGGCCGGCCCGCCGCCGAGCCCGTCGCCGGTGCCGCTGGCTCGGGCGTGGGTCGCCGCACCGTGCTGGGTGGCGCGGTGGCCGGGGCGGCGGCGCTCGCCCTGCTACCGCAGGCAGCCCAGGCGGCGCAGGCCGCGCAGGCGGCGAGCGGCGCCCCGGTGGACAAGTTCCCCCTACCCAGCCGGCCGGGGCCCGGGGGTTCGTATGCGGTGCTGGTCACCGGGGACGCGGGCACCGGCAACGAGGCCCAGTACGCCGTCGCCGAAGCCGCCAGGCAGGTGTGCCGCACCGAGGGTGTCGGGCTGGCCATTGGCCTGGGCGACAACCTGTATGAGAACGGGCCCGAGTCGGCGCACGACGACGAGTTCCACACCAAGTTCGAGAAGCCCAACACCGGCATCGACGTGCCGTGGCTGATGGTGCTGGGCAACCACGACTGCTCCGGGCTGATACCCGGCAGCGGCGGCGACCCCTCGCGCGGCGACCGCGAGGTGGCGTACGCGACGACGTCGCGCCGCTGGCACATGCCCGCGCGCTACTACTCGACCGCGCTGCCGGCCGGCCCCGGCAGGGGCGCGCCCGTGGTGGAGTTCTTCGCGGTGGACACCAACCCGGTGGCCTCGACCGTCACTCAGCTCGACCCGTATTTCCGCTGGGACGGCCCCTACATGCGCGAGCAGCGGCGTTGGTTGGACTCGGCGCTCACGGCCTCCCGTGCCACCTGGAAGATCGTCATCGGGCACCACCCGTACCTGAACAACGGCAAGCACGGCAGTGCGGGCTCCTATGACGGCTTCACGATCGGCCACTACACCAGCGGCGTGCACCTCAAGGAGCTGTATGAGGAGGTGGTGTGCGGCCGGGCCGACCTGATCCTGTCCGGGCACGACCACACCCAGCAGATCCTTGAGCCCACCAAGCGGTCGCGGGGCACGCGGCAGATCGTGTGCGGCACCGCGGGCAAGAAGGGCGACGGCAAGGCACATGACGATCACCCGGCGCGCTGGCAGGACTTCGGCCAGCACGGCTTCATGGTGATGAAGGTGTCGACGGGCAAGCTGACCATCGATGCCTACACCGTGGACGTGGCCACTGCCACCGCCACGCGGGTCCATCGCTTCACCTCCACTTCGGCGCTGAGCGCACGCTCCTGACGCTCTGTCAGCCACGACGCCAGCGGCAGGGGCGCGTCCTGTGAGAACGCGCCCGCCCGTCATCGCGACGGCGAACGGCACGTGGTCCCCGACGGGTTGCGGGGGTGTCGTCCGCGAGCTGTGTTTCACGTTAGAGGAGGCGGGGCGGGCGTGGGGAAAAGCGGAAGAGGCTGTGGATAAGTGGGGCCGGGCCCCTGTGGACAACTGCTGGTTCGTATGACTTACGCGTGCCGTCGGCCGACGTACGCCGCGCCGGCACGCCCCGCCGGCACACCCCGCCGGCAGGCCCCGTCGGCACGTCCTGTCAGTACGCTCCGCCGGCACGGCCCCGTCGTCACAGCCCGTCGCACGACGAAGGCCGTCCCCCAGCACGCTGCCGGGGAACGGCCTTTCGTGTCTCTCAGGCACGGCGTACGCGCCACGACCCGCGAGCCCGGCCGCGGAGGACCGGAGCCCGGAAGCCCGCGAGGCTCAGCGGCCCGGGGCGGGCCGGTGGATCAGAGCAGGCCCAGACCGCGCACGGCCTCGCGCTCCTCGGCCAGCTCCTTGACGGACGCGTCGATGCGGGTTCGCGAGAACTCGTTGATCTCCAGGCCCTGCACGATCTCGTACGTGCCGCCCTGCGTGGTGACGGGGAAGGAGGAGATGAGGCCCTCTGGCACGCCGTACGAGCCGTCCGACGGGATGCCCATGGACGTCCAGTCACCAGCGGCGGTGCCGTTGACCCAGGTGTGCACGTGGTCGATGGCGGCGTTGGCGGCCGAGGCGGCCGAGGACGCGCCGCGGGCCTCGATGATCGCGGCGCCGCGCTTGGCGACGGTCGGGATGAAGGTGTCCGCCAGCCACTTCTCGTCGTTGACGACCTCGGCGGCGTTCTTGCCCGCGATCTCGGCGTGGAAGATGTCGGGGTACTGGGTGGCCGAGTGGTTGCCCCAGATCGTGAGCTTGCGGATCTCGCTGACCGGGGTGCCGGTCTTCTGCGCGAGCTGCGAGACGGCGCGGTTGTGGTCCAGGCGGGTCATCGCGGTGAAGCGCTCGCGGGGCACGTCCGGCGCCGCGGCCTGCGCGATGAGCGCGTTGGTGTTGGCCGGGTTGCCCACGACCAGGACCTTGATGTCGTCCGCGGCGTGCGCGTTGATCGCCGCGCCCTGCGGCTTGAAGATGCCGCCGTTGGCCTCCAGCAGGTCGCCACGCTCCATGCCCTTGGTCCGCGGGCGGGCGCCCACGAGCAGGGCGACGTTGGCGCCGTCGAAGGCCACGTTCGGGTCGTCCGTGATGTCGATGCCGCGCAGCAGCGGGAACGCGCAGTCGTCGAGCTCCATGGCCGTGCCCTCGGCGGCCTTGAGGCCCTGCGGGATCTCCAGGAGGCGGAGCTTGACCGGCACGTCCGCGCCGAGGAGGTGGCCGGAGGCGATGCGGAAGAGCAGCGCGTAGCCGATCTGGCCGGCCGCGCCGGTAACGGTGACATTGACGGGAGTGCGGGTCATGGCGATCTCCTGCTGCGAGCTAGCGGTGGGTGTCCCTGCCCATTTTCCGAGGTCTCTTGGTATCGAGAGACGCGGCGTCAGGCTATCCGACGCGGCGAACGCCCACTCCGCTGCCCGGTGTGTCCCACCTCACCGGCCGTGCGACGGCGACTGAGCCCGCTGTGCGGCAGCGGCTGAGCCTGCTGTATCGCGGCGGCCATGCCGGCCGTGGCCACTCCGCTACGCGCGGCGTTACGAGCCTGCCGGCGCGGTGGCCTGCGGGTCGTCGTGCGGGGCGCCGCGCCCTGTCCCGCCCCCCCCCCCCGCCACACGCCGTGCGCCTTCGCCGCACGGGGTGGGGTGCGGGTCGACGGACGATTCGGCCACGCGTCCCGAAGGGTCGGGCGCGGGGCGGCCCGCGCGGCTCCGGGAGTAGCGCCGGCGGGCCGGGCGGGGCCGGCCCGGACAAGCCAGCGGCGGCCGTTCGCGCTCAGGAGGAAACGCGAACGACCGCCAGCGGCCTTGCCGTACCCGTGGGGGGTTACTAGTCGCTTGCCCCGCATTGGCGTGCGCATGCCCCCGGAATGCGTACCATCACCGAAAGGTCACGCCCCCTACGCAATTCACCAACAGAACAGGGCAAAGCAGGCCACCCCGCGTGACGCTCCGTCAAGAGCGCCGCCGACTCCCCTCGCGCCGGGCGACTGGCCCGCTGCCGCACCGCCGCCGCCACCCCCGCCTCACCGCCGGCGCGCGCGCCGTGCCGGCGGCGTCCTCGCACCGCTTGGGCGCGCCCCGCGTACGGCCGGCCGCTTCTCGACCACCCGGCCGACGAAGCCGCAATGCCCGCACCGGCACCAGCACCGGCACCGGCCGCTCACGGCCCATCACGAACTGGTGCACCCGGTCTCGCCCGTCGTCCGCGTGACGCACGCCGTGGCCAGCTTCGCCGACCGCACGGGCACCATGGCGGTGTACGCGTCGCCGTCGGCGTCCGCCGTCCGGCGCCGTTCCTGGCCCCGTTCCGCGCCGGCGGCCCCGCCCCGTACGCGCACCTCGTCGCCGGGTGCCGCCTGGGCGATGCGGGCCCAGGCGGCGCCGCACACCTTGCTGTAGCGGACCTCCACGTACACGCCGCCCACCATGGCGTCGGTGGTGGTCTTCGCGTGCGTCCCGCCGCAGCCCATCGCCTCGGGGTCCTTGCCGCCGCAGGCCGCGCCGGTGCACCGGACCCCGTCCGGCAGGGGCGCGCTGGGCGTCGTCGTCGGGGCGGACCGGTTCGACTCGTCGTCACCGAACCGGACGTCGAAGACGAGCATCGCCGCCGCGACCACGAGCAGGGTGCCCACGACGCCCGCCGCGAACATGCCCAGCCGGTGCCAGCGCCCGCCCGGCGCGCCGGGCGCGGCCGGTTCGCCGTCCACGGCAGGCTTCGGCGGCGCGTCGGACCCGCCCCGTGGCGCGGGCTCCGCACCGGTGCGGGCGCCGGTGCCGGTGCCGCCGGTGGCGCCGGTGGCGGCGGCCGGGATCGGGACCGGGGCCGCCGGCACCAGGCTCCGCGCCGGCGCCCCGGGCTCGTCGGCCTCCGCCGGCCCGTGCGCCCACGACTGGCGCGCCGGGCGCGCGCCGGCGGCGGCCCGGGGTGCGGGGCCCGTGGGCGTGCGCGGCGGCGCGCCCTGACCCGGCGTCGGCGTCGGCGTCGCGAGCGCCCGTGGCCAGGCCAACCGGGGCGCGGGGCGCGCGGCATCGTCCGCCGCGTCCCCCGGCTCGGTCGCCTCGGTCGCCTCGGCCGCATCGGTCGCCGGCCGTGCCTCGGCGGAGCCCTTCGCCCGCCCCGCGTCGGCGCCGGCCTTCGGCTTCACCGCGCCAGCCCGAGCGGCGGGCTCTGGTGGTGGCGCCGTTTCAGTGGCCGCCCCTGACGGCGACGCGTCGTCAGGCTCGGCCGCCGGCCCCGACTCCGCCGCGTCCGACTCCTGCGAAGCCGTCGCCGGCTCCGCCTCCGCCTGGCCCGCCTCCGCCTGGTCCGCCACCTCCTGGTTCGTCGCCGCCGTCTCGTCAGGCGTGGCAGCGGACGGTCCGGCCTCCTCGTCGGCCGTGCTCTTCGCGCGCGCCGCGTCCCGTGCCTTGAGCATCGCCGCGAGGAGGTCGGCCGCCCGCCGCGCCTCAAGCGTGTCCGCCGGCAGCGCCGGCTCGTTCGCGCCCGCGCCCGGGCGCCGCGTCGCCTTCGGCGCGGCGGCTGCGGGGGCCGGGTTGGCCGGGATGGCCGTGGCGTCCGCGTCGGCCGCGAACGGCGCTGCGGGCAGGTCCGGTCCCTCGGGCGTCGGTCCGCTCGCGGTGGGGTCCGCGTTCGACGCCGCCTTGCGGGTCAGCGCCTTGCGGGCCGTCAGGAGCGAACGCTTGGCGGCCGGTCGGCGGGGCTCGGAGCGCGGCGCCCGCGGCTGTGGCAGGGCCCGCTGGCCCCGGTCGGGCAGCGGTCGGCCGGTGGTCTGCTGGCCGGCCGCCGGCCTGGCGTCGGCCGTGGCCTCGTCGCCGGTGGCCGCCTGCCGACCCGCGACGGCCCGTTCCCCCGCCGGCGCACGCCGCGCCGTGGGGCGGCGGACCAACGCGGCGGTGGGACCACTGCCGAGCGCACGCTCCCGGTCAAGGACCGGCCAAGACCGTGGCGGGGTGCGCCCGTTCGACGCGGCCGGTGCCGCCGCCGTACGCCGCCCGGCGCCCGGGCCGCCGTCGGCCATGGCGGCCGGTTCGCTCGCGTCCGTACGCGCCGAGCCGCCCGCCTCTCCGACGTCGCGCACCCCCGACTCGGCCCGCGCCGGGGCCGTGGCGCTCGCGCCGTCGCGCCGTGCGGCCTGCGCGAGCGCGGGGCGCACGGGGGCGCCACGGGGTGGTGTCGTCGCGCGGTCGTGCCGCGCCTCCGCGCCGCGCGACGCGCGCTCCGCCGCGTCCCGCAGCGCGTCCAACTCGTCCGCGTCGGCTCCGGTCGCCTCGGCCAGCGCCGCCACGGCGTCGCGCGGCGGCAGCGCCCTGCCGCCGAGGAAGCGCCCCCACGCGGCGCGCTCGTAGCCGGTGCGTTCCGCGACCGCGCTCGCGCTCAGCCCGGCGCGTTCGACCAGTTCGCGCAGCCGCTCGGTGAAGTCCCGCACGCGCGGATCGAGTTCCACCGGAAGCTCTCTCCAGCGAGGCATCGTCCCCCGCCCCCCTACTTCCTCATTCGCTTCGTACGACGTCGTCATCGGGCCCGCCCCGTACGCCCGGCTCCGGCGAGCGCCCAACGCCCGCGGCCCGGCCGACACCACACCGACCGTGCGACCTGCCGACCGTGCGTCCATCCGACCGTCAGATCCGCTGACCGCAGGCCGTACCCAAGGATGACAGTTTCCCGCATACGGGACGCACCACGGGACCCCGTTCCGCCGCGCCGTCCGCTGCCGGTGCCGGCGGCGACCGTCTCGCCCGCCGCGCCGCACCGTCGATCCGCTCGCCACCGGCCGGGCGGGCGCGGCGCAGGTCAGAGGGGACGCGTTCGCAGCGGTCCCGTTGCGTAACTGCGACGCGGTACCGGAACAGTCACTTCCGCGCCACAGGCCACACCCTGCGCTTGATCCGCAGCGGCCCCCGCGGCGATGCTCGTACACAGTTCGAAACGCGAGCCGGGAAACAATCCGCGCTCCAGTGCGACACCAGCGTGATACCACGACACCAGCGCGACACTGCAATACCGCGCGACAGTGGCCGTCACTTCTGCAGCACCGGATGCACCGGAGGACGTGCCCCGGACGCAGCGAGCGGCGGCTCGTCCTCCCACGGGGGTGGAGGACGAGCCGCCGTCATGTCGTACCCGCCCCGCCGCCAAGCCGACCGGCCGGCGCGCGGAACCCGGCTCAGCGGACCGTGAACTCCATCAGGTCCTCCAGGAACGGGATCTCCAGCCACGGGTCCGGCTGCGTCATCATCGACAGCACCACGATCAGGGACCCGAGCAGCCCGTACGTCACCATGTCGGTGAAGCGCGAGCGGACCGCCAGCATCCCCACGGACGGCAACAACCAGCGCAGCAGCGCCCCGAGGAGCAGCGAGAAGCCGATCACCAGGGTGCCGGCGCGGTGCGCGTCGAGGGCGACGACCAGCAGCCCGGCGGCGACGCCGCTCATCACCGTGAGCAGCGGCCACTGGCGCGCCGGCGCGGGCGCCTGTCCGCTCGCCGCCCGGCCGCCGCCCTCCGGGCGCGCCGTGTCCCGGGTGATCCGCGGGAATCTGCGCGAGCCGCGGCCGGGTCCGGAGTGGCGCTGGGCCCGCGTTCCCGGTCGCGGCCCGTGCTGTGCCGCGGCTCCGGCCGCTGCGGCGGCCAGGCCGCCCTCGCCGCTCGCGTGCGCACTCATGGCTGGCTCATGGCTGGTCGCCCCCTTGCTCTGGTTTCTCGTGACCCGCTGGCCGCGCGGGTGCCGGCGGCACCCGGGCCCAGGGTCAGTCCTGCGCCCGCGCCGCGCGCTCGGCGGCCTCGACGACGTTGACGAGGAGTTGCGCCCGGGTCATCGGGCCGACGCCGCCGGGGTTGGGCGAGAGCCAGCCGGCGACCTCGGCGACGCCGGGGTCCACATCGCCGACGATCTTGCCTTCGCCGTCCCTGCTGACGCCCACGTCGAGCACCGCGGCGCCCGGCTTGACGTACTCCGGCTTGATCAGGTGCCCCACGCCCGCGGCGGCCACGATGATGTCGGCCTGGCGCAGGGCCGCGGGCAGGTCGCGGGTGCCGGTGTGGCACAGGGTGACGGTCGCGTTCTCCGACTTGCGGGTCAGCAGCAGGCCGATCGAGCGGCCGACGGTGATGCCGCGGCCCACGACGACGACGTGCGCCCCGTCGATGGCCACGTCGTGGTGGCGCAGGAGCTGGATGATGCCGTACGGGGTGCACGGCAGCGGCCCCGGCTCGCCGAGGACGAGGCGGCCCAGGCTCATCGGGTGCAGCCCGTCGGCGTCCTTGGCCGGGTCCATCAGCTCCAGGACCCGGTTGGTGTCGATGCCCTTGGGGAGCGGCAACTGCACGATGTACCCCGTGCACTCGGGGTCCTCGTTCAGCTCGCGGACGACCGCCTCGATCTCCTCCTGCGTCGCGGTGTCCGGCAGTTCGCGCCGGATGGAGGCGATGCCCACCTGCGCGCAGTCGCGGTGCTTGCCCGCCACGTACCACGTGCTGCCCGGGTCGTCGCCCACCAACAGGGTGCCGAGACCGGGCTGCACGCCCTTGGCCTGGAGCGCCTCCACGCGGGTTTTGAGAGCGGACTTGATCGCGGCGGCGGTGGCCTTGCCATCGAGAATCTGGGCGGTCATGGACCCATCCTCCTGGATAAGCGGAGATCGGCGCGCCCCCGGGCCGGTCGGCGCTGACCTGGCCCCGGGGTGCGGCCCCGTACGGGCTGGGGGAACGGCTGGGCCACCGGCCCCGCCGGGATGGCGGGGCCGGTGGACTCAGGGTGAGCTCAGAGTGGGCTCAGTGGAAGAAGTGGCGCGTGCCCGTGAAGTACATGGTCACGCCGGCCGCCTTCGCGGCCTCGACGACCTGCTCGTCGCGGACCGAACCGCCGGGCTGCACCACGGCCCTGACGCCGGCCTCGGTCAGCACCTCAAGGCCGTCGGGGAAGGGGAAGAACGCGTCGGAGGCGGCGTACGCGCCCCGCGCCCGCTCCTCGCCCGCGCGCCGCACCGCGAGGCGCGCCGAGTCGACCCGGTTGACCTGGCCCATGCCGACGCCGACCGTGGCGCCGTCCTTGGCCAGCAGGATCGCGTTGGACTTGACCGCGCGGCAGGCGCGCCAGGCGAACGCCAACTCGGCGATCCCGGCAGCGTCCAGCGCCTCGCCGGTGGCCAGGGTCCAGTTCGCCGGGTCGTCGCCGTCGGCCTGGAAGGCGTCCTTGGCCTGGGCCAGGCCGCCGCCGTCGATCGGGCGGAACTCCACCTGGGCGGCGGGGGCCTGCGGGCAGCGCAGCACCCGGATGTTCTTCTTCTTGGCGAGCGCCTCGACGGCGCCCTCCTCGTAGTCCGGGGCCACGATGACCTCGGTGAAGATGTCGGCGACCTGCTCGGCCATGGCGCGCGAGACCGGCTGGTTGACCGCGATGACGCCGCCGAAGGCGGACAGCGGGTCGCAGGCGTGCGCCTTGCGGTGCGCCTCGGCGACGTCCGCGCCAACCGCGATGCCGCACGGGTTGGCGTGCTTGATGATGGCCACGCACGCCTGGTCAGCGCCGTGGTCGTAGGCGGCGCGGCGGGCCGCGTCGGTGTCCACGTAGTTGTTGTACGACATGTCCTTGCCGTGCAACTGCTCGGCCTCGGCCAGGCCGCCGCGGCCGGCGGTGTAGAGGGCGGCGCCCTGGTGCGGGTTCTCGCCGTAGCGCAGCACGTTCTTGCGCTCGTAGGTGGCGCCGACGAAGCCGGGGAACTCCTCGCCGCCCCCGACGTAGTCGGCGGCGAACCAGGAGGCGACGGCCGTGTCGTACGCGGCGGTGTGGTGGAACGCCTCGGCGGCCAGCCGCTTGCGGTGGTCGAGGTCGAAACCACCGTCAGCCACGGCGGTGAGCACCTGCGGGTAGCGGTCGGGGTTGACGACCACGGCCACCGACGGGTGGTTCTTGGCGGCGGCCCGGACCATGGACGGCCCGCCGATGTCGATCTGCTCCACGCACGCGTCCGGGTCCGCGCCGGAGGCCACGGTCTCCTCGAACGGGTACAGGTTCACGATCACCAGCTCGAACGGCTCCACGCCCAGCTCGGTGAGCTGCTCGCGGTGGTCGGCCAAGCGCTGGTCGGCGAGGATGCCCGCGTGCACACGCGGGTGCAGCGTCTTGACCCGGCCGTCCAGGCACTCCGGGAACCCGGTCAGCTCCTCGACCCTGGTCACCGGCACCCCGGCCGCGGCGATCTTCCCGGCCGTCGAGCCGGTCGAGACGAGCTGGACGCCCGCGGCGTGCAGGCCGAGCGCCAGCTCCTCCAGCCCACTCTTGTCGTAGACGCTGACCAGCGCGCGGCGAATGGGCCGCTTCGTACCTTCGACGGTCACGGGATTCTTACCTTTCGTCCCTCAATGCGGTAGCCGTGTCGGGCCAGACGCCCCACGACATCGACGAGCAGCCTGCGCTCGACTTCCTTGATCCGCTCGTGCAGAGCGGTCCCCCCGTCTTCCTCGTCCTCGTCCCGGACCTCGACCACGCCCTGGGCGATGATCGGACCGGTGTCGACCCCGTCGTCGACGAAGTGGACGGTGCAGCCGGTGACCTTCGCGCCGTACGCGAGCGCGTCCCGCACGCCGTGGGCGCCCGGGAAGCTCGGCAGCAGCGCGGGGTGCGTGTTGACGATCCGCCCCCCGAAGCGGGCCAGGAACTCCGGGCCCACGATCTTCATGAACCCTGCCGAGACGACGAGGTCGGGCTCGTACGCGGCGGTCGCCTCGGTCAGCGCCCGGTCCCACTCGGCGCGCGTCCCGTACGCCCCGACCCGGCACACGAACGTCTCGATCCCGGCCCGCTCGGCCCGCTCCAGGCCGACGATGCCGGTGCGGTCGGCGCCGACGGCGACCACGGTGGCCCCGTACCCGTCCGGGTCGGCGGCGATGGCGTCGAGCAGGGCCTGCAGGTTCGTCCCCGACCCCGAGACCAGCACGACCAGCCGGGCGGGGGGCTCACCGGGCCCGCGCGGGGCGACGGCCATGGCGGCGGGGCGCTCGCCGGGAGCTGCGGTGCCGCCCGCCCGGGGCGGGTCGGCGGGAGCGGGCGCGCGCTCGGCACCCGCCGATGCGGAGGGGGGCGCGGAGGGGGGCGGGGAGGCCACGGCGGTCTCTTTCTCGTGGTGCGCGCACGGGCGCCGCACGCGCATGCGGGGTTCCTCACGCGGGTGGTGCGGGTGGTGCGGGACGTGCGGGGTGGTGCGCTGGTCGTACGGGTGGTGCGGTCCGACGCCACGGCGAGCGGCGCGCTCCCCCGGCCCGGGTCGGGCGGTGGGATCGAACGGTGTCGGCGGGTGACGGACGGGGCGAGGGGAGGGGCGGGACGGACGGGGCGGCCGGAGCGGGCGCGCCGGACGCGGTGGAGCGATATGCGGTTGCCTGGTGCCGGCACGGCGGTTGACCTGGACATTCCGCCGCGGCCGGGCTTTGTACGGTCGTACGAGATCGCGGAACGCGGAATTCCAGGGAACTCTACGAAGCGGCCGACCGTCGGCAACGATACCGGCACACGCAACGGCCCCCACGGGACGGGGGCGCGCACGGGAGGTAGCGTCTGGACTGCGAATCCGCTGGGAAAGCCGGAGAAACCGCCCCGGAGGCCCGGGAAACCACCGGGACTCCACCGGGGGACCGCCAGGAAGAAGGGTCGCCAGGGGGCGGGGTCGAGCGGACCGACCCGGAGGATTTGCTGATGACGTGGGAACCACAGTCCCGTCTGCGCCCAGGCCGGACGGCGCCAGCCGGGCCACCAGGCCCGGCCCGCGGGACGACGACACAAGGGGAAGACACACTCCACATGCCGGACCCATACCGCCGCGCGGCGCTCCACTTCCCACCGTCTTCCCTCCGTGCCGGGGGGTCGCGATGAGGTACGCCGACACGCCACGCGTGCTGCCGCTGCTGCGCGACGGGCGGCCCTCGTCGCCCGCTTCCCCCGGTGACGGCCCCAGCGACCCCACCACCCCGCCCGCGTCGGGCCCGCAGGGCGACCCGTCGGGCCCGCAGGGCACGCCCGACCCACAGGGCTCACGGGAGCCGCGGGAGTCTCAGGACACACAAGGCTCGCAGGAGCCTCGGGACGCGCAGGGGTCGCAGGACGCGCACGGCTCGCAGGGGACCCAGGACTCACCGGGTGCGCGGGAGTCGGGCGCCGGCGACGCGCGCCCCGGCACCGACGGGGAGCGTGGCGGCGGCTCCGGCGCGGCCGACGCGCCCGCGGCCCCGAACGCCGCGCCCACCACGCCGGGCGCACCCGCCAACGGGCAGAGCGCGGCCGGCGAGCCACACGCCCCGGCGCAGCCGCCCGCGCAGCCGGGCCAGCAGCCGCCGGCCTGGCCCGCCGCGCCCAGCGGCCCGCCCGCGCCGGGCGGGGCGAGCGCCGGCGCGGGACAGCGCGGCAAGCGCGACCGCTGGGCCCGCTGGGGACCGGCGGCCAGCGACCAGCCCACCGGCCAGGGGCAGCAGGGCGGCGGCCAGCAGCCCCCCGCCGGCCCGGGCGCGACCCAGGGTTGGGGCCCGCGCCCCGGCGACCAGGGCGGCGCGCCGCCCCAGGGGCAGGGGCAGGGCCACGGTCAGGGTCACGGCCAGCAGTCCGGCCAGAGCCAGGGGTCCCAGCAGGGGCAGGGCCAGGGCCAGGGGCAGGACGAGGAGGAGCAGCCGCCGGCGTGGGGCAGCCAGTGGAGCAGCCGGCAGCCGGGCCGCAGCAGCGGTGGCGGCTTCGGCGCGAGTCCGAGCGGCGGCCGACCCAACGCCCAGCGTGGACAGAGCGACCAGGGCAACCAGAACGGCCAGAAGGGCAAGGGCGGCTCCCGCTGGGATCCCACCGACCCGGCCCAGCGGCGTGCCCGCTACTCGCTGCTGTCCGGCATGTGGGCGTTCTTCTTCGCCTTGTTCAGCCTGCCGGAGATCGCCCTGCTGCTCGGCGCGCTCGCGCTGTACTGGGGGATCAGCGCGCTGCGGGCCAAGCAGCGCCGGCCGGAGCCCGCGGCGGCGGCCGTGGACGCCCCGCCGCCCGCGCCCGACGCCACCTCGGCGCCGCTGCCCGCCCCGAAGAACGGCAACGGTTCGCGGCAGCAGTCGACGGCGGCCATCAGCGGCGTGGTGACCGGCGGCATCGCGCTGGCCATCGTCATCGCGACGTACACCTTCCAGCTCGTGTACAGCGACTACTACACGTGCACGGACGACGCGCTGACCAAGTCCTCGCGCCAGACGTGCGACCGGCACCTGCCGGAGCCGCTCCGGCCGATCCTGGACGACTGAGGACGGCTGGGGACGTCTGAGCGGACCATCGGGCTTCCCGTAGCGGCCCGACGCGAGCGACCCGTGGGGGCCGGCCGATCGACGGCCGGCCCCCACGGCCATGTGCCGAGCCGCGCGGCGGCCAGCCCGCGCCGTCGCTCCGCGCCGTGGTCACGGGCCCTCGACCGGACCCCGGGCCTCCGAGCCCGGCTGGCTCTCCGGGCCGGGCCGGCTCGGGTCGAGGTTGGGGTCGGGCGACCGGCGCGGGTCGCGGGCGGGGGCGCGCGGCTCGGTGTCTGCCCCGCCGGTGCCCGCCTGATCCGGCTCGTCCGGTTCGCCGTCGCCCGTGGCCGGGGCGGTGCCGGCGGTGGCCGCGAGCGACGGGGCGTGCCGCTCGACAACGGGGTGTGGCTGCGGGGCGTAGGAGGGCGGTGGGGTGGAGGCGGCCAGCGAGGTGGGTGAGACAGGCGGCGCGTACGAGGTCGGCGCGTCAGGTGAAGTCCGGGGGGCGGGCGAGTCCGGTGGCGCGGGCTCAGTCGATAGCGCGGGCTCGGTGGTGTCGTCGCTCGGCGGGATGGTGGGCTCGAAGTCGGCCATCAGCCCGCCCGATGACTTTCGCAGCGCCGCCCAGCGCGCCCGCCGGGCGCCCGTCGCGTGCCACGCGTCCTGCGCGGGGTCGGCGCCCGCGACGCCGCTGACCTCGTAGGCCCGTTCCACCGCGGCCTCGTACGCGCTCCACTGCGCCGCGTACGCCCGCGCGCTGCGCCACCGGTCGTACCACGCCGGTCGCAGGCGCCACACTCGCCGGTGCCACGTAGGCCGACGCCACGTAAGCCGGCGCCACCAGCGCACGAGCAGCGCGCTCGGTACGCCGAACACCACCGTCCAGACCAGCGCGGCCAGCCCGGCCCACCACGGGTCGGGGCCGAACTCCGCCAGCGTGCCCGTGCCGAGCGGGCCGCCCGCGGCCCAGGCGAGCAGGGCCGTCGCGGCGCCACAGACCAGGCCGGCCAGCGCGGTCGCGCGGGCGGTGCGCGCCCAGCCCCACCCCCGGGCCCGGCCGGCGCGCCCGCGCTCCGGGCTCGCGGCCACGGCGACCGCGCGCCCCAGCGCGAGCCCGGCGACCGCCGGCACCACCCCGACGAGCCCCCACAGCACGAGATCGCCCCGCCCGGTCTCGGGCAACGCGGCGAACAGCGGGAAGTGCGGCAACACGGGGTACGCCGTCGTCTCCACCGGCCCCACGAGGCTGCCCGCGCCCACCGTGAAGCCGCTTCCGAGGCCGTAGGAGGCGCCCCACACCATCGCGTTGGGAAACAGCGCCAGGCAGAGCGCGAGGACCGCGAACCGTCCCGACCAGTCGCGCGCCAGGTACGGAAAGGCGCCCTCCACCGCCCCGGCGTTGGTCACCAGCGACACGGTCGTCAGCACCGCGCCCCCGGCGACCAGCACGAGCGTGGCCCAGCCGCCGGCGCGCAGCGCGGCCACCACCACGGGTGGCGGCAGGTTGCGGCGTACAGCCGACGGGACGAGGTCGAGCGCGAGGCGGGCGGGGGCGGGCAGCGGCCAGGCGGGGCGCCCACTGGCCAACCAGGCGCCGGCGGTCACCGCCACCAGGGCCAGGGCCGCCATCCGCAACAGGGCGCCGCCGGGTTCGACGGGCAGCGCGCCGGAGTCGGCGTACACCAGCGCCGCGACGCCGACCAGCAGGTACCCGCCGACCACCAGACCGATCACGGAGCGCGCCATCTGTCCGGGGTGGTCCGCGCGGTCCGAACCGAGCAGCGACGGCCGGGCGGTGGGCTGGGCGGCCGGGGCTGCCTCGCGGTGATCGTCGGCACCGGCGTCGGCTTCCGACGGGGCCGCGCGCTCGGCGGGTCCCGTGAGGGGCACGCTCTCCCACCGCCCGGGCCGGCGCCCCGACCGCGCACCGGCGGCCTCGGCCGCCGCCTCGGCCTCCTCGACGGCGTGTCGCCCGGCGCGGTAGAGGAGCCAGCACGGCAGCGCGGTGAGCAGCAGCGGGGTGAGGCCCATCGTGGTCTGGCCGCCGGTCACCGTGTGCGTGCGGACGAGCTCGGCGCCGTGGGCCAGCAGCCACAGGCCCGCGGCGACCCGCAGGGTGCCGTCGGGGCTGCCGTCGGGGAACGGCGAGGTGATCCACAGCAGCAGGACGACGACGGCGAGCGCGCCGAGCCCCAGCCCGGCGGCCACCGCGCCGCTCAGCAACGCCTGCCCGGCGGCAGGCGAGCGCCGGGCGGCAACGAGGCCCCGCGAGGACGACGAAAGGCTCAGATCGGTCATGTGGGTCACCCGGCCATGCTCCCAATAACACCCGTTTTGTCCCCGTAGCAGGCACATGGTCGCCGTGTCGCTCAACATATTCATATGCGAGCTTTGATCCGTTTTGCCCGTACCGACTCGCCCACCACGGCCGCCCCCACGGCCGAGCCCCCCGCATGAGACGCCGCAAGGCCGCGCCGCCTGACGCCGCGCCGCCTGACGCCACGTCGAACGCGGCCTCTCCCCGCGCGCATTCGCCGTCACCGTCGCCGTCGCCATCGCCGTCGCGGGGCGGGGGTGCTGGCCGACGGCGGGAGGCGGGGGCGCGTACGAGCGGTTCGTCAGCCCGCGAGGGCGGCCCCGCGCCGAGCGGGGGCGCGGCGGCCGAACCGGGTTCGGCCCCCGCCGACACGCAACCGGCCCCGACGGGTGAGGGCGGCGCCACGGCGGGCGGGAACGCCACTACGGGTGACGCACGAGCGAAGATATCCGGCCACCGTCGACGCTCGGCCGGGGCGGACCCATCGGGGCGTACGCCGCAGCCGCCGGCCCGTACGGCTTCCCAGAACCACTCGGATCGGCCAGTTCGACGGGACCGGTTGGGGCAACCGAAGCCGTCGCGGCGACCGCCACGGGGCCAGCGCAACCGCGGCGCCCCGCCGGGCCGCTCGCGCGGGTGGGAGCGGCCGGGCGGGCCGGTCCGCTGGAAGCACCCGGAACGAGGGGTTCAGCCGAACGCCGTCGGCCCGACCCACCAGCCGGCCGACCCGGACAGCAAGCCGAATCTCAGGAACGAGCCAGACCCCGGCGGCCGACCTGACTCCAGGCAGGAGCCGGGCTCCAGCACGGAGCCGAACCCCCGGCGGGAACGGGGCTCCCGGCAGGAACCGGGCCGAGCGCGCGGGTCGCGGCCGAGGAAGTCCGCGAAGTCCGCGGGCCGTGGTGGCGCGAAGCCCCGGCCGAAGGCCGCGAACGGCCACGGCGTACGGAGCCGCGGAACCTCCGATTCCGCGCCGCGCCGCACCGCGGCCGACGCACCGCCACGCCCCACGGACAGCGACGCGCGGCCGACGGCAGCGCCGGCCACCGCCGCCCTGCCGGCTGCTGCGGTGGCCGGGCCCGGCGGCGGCCCCGCGCCCGGCGAGCCGGAGTCGGCTGCCGGCGAGGCCCCTGGGCACGGCGTCCCGGCCAGCCCCGCCGCCGCGTTCGACGCCCTGTACGCCCGGCACGCGCCGGCGCTCACCCGACAGGCGTACCTACTCACCGGGCGGTCCCAGCTCGCCGAGGAGGCCGTGGAGTACGCGTTCCGACTCGCCTGGCAGCAGTGGCCGAAAGTCGCCGTCGACCGCGATCCGGCCGGCTGGGTGCGGGCAGCGGTGTACGAGTTCGCGCTCTCCCCGTGGCACCAGTTGCGCCCGGAACGCAAGAAGCCGCCCCGCGCCCCCGTCGACTCCCCCACCACCAACTCGACGCCCCCCGCCCCGGCGGAGGGGGAGCCCGAGAAGCGCGGGCGGCTGCTCGCCCCGCGCCGGCTCCGCCCGCGCCTGCCCCGGCGCAGGCCGGTCGCCGTCGCGCCCGCAACCAAGGACGCACCGGTCCGCGCCACCAACCAGACCAGCGCTCACACCACCACCGAGGCCACCGAGGCCACCGAGGCCCGCCCCCACGCGGCCGAGCCGCGCACCGACGCGGGCGCCCACGCCGACGAGCCGCCCGTTCGTGCCATCCGGCGCCGCCGCTGGGCCCGTGGCCGGGGGCTGGCCGCGCTGCGGCGGGCGGTGCGGCGGGCCGCCATCGAGGCGGGCCCCGGCACCGTACCGCCCAGCGACCCGGCACTGCTCGACGCGCTGCTGAGCCTGCCGCGCTCGTACCGCCGCACCCTGCTCCTCTACGACGGCGTGGGGCTCGACCTGCCCGAAACGGCGGCCGAGACCGAGGCCAGCACCCCCGCGACCGCCGGTCGGCTCATGCACGCCCGGCAGGCGCTGGTCGAGCGGCTGCCGGAGTTGCGCCGGGTCCCCCGGGACCGGCTGGGCGCGGCCCTGCACCAGCGCCTGGGCGCGCTGGCCGTGGCGCAGCCGGTACGCGTGCGCGCGGCGGAGGCCGTCCGTACCGGCAGCGAGCACACGACGACCCTCATGGTCCGCGCGTCCGTGGGGCTCACCGCGCTGATCGCCGCCGCCACGGCGCTGACCCTGGTGACCAGTGCGGAGTCCGACGCGCCCACCACCGGCCCGACCCGCCCCGCCGCGACGTCCCCGGGCCCCGCCTCCTCAGCGCCCCCGTCCTCCTCGACCTCGCCCTCTCCCGACGCCACGTCCCCCACGGACGTGACGGCCACGGGAGAGACCGCCACCACCGGGCCCACCGCGCCCAGCGGCCCCAGCGGCCACCCCTGACAGTCAGAACCGCGACCGGCCGGCGGGCAGGGGCCACGTGGGCGCCGCATACGACAACGGGCGCGGGTCCACGCCCCCTGGGGGAGTGGACCCGCGCCCGTCGCGCGGTTCAGTCAGCCCACGCGGTCGTCCCGGCGGCCTGGTCGGCCGGTCCGGCGGGACCGCGTGCGGAGCGACCGTGTCAGCCGGCGAGGACCTCGCGGGCCAGGCGGGCCGTCTCGGACGGCGTCTTGCCGACCTTCACGCCCGCGGCCTCCAGGGCCTCCTGCTTGGCCTGCGCCGTGCCGGAGGAGCCGGAGACGATGGCGCCGGCGTGGCCCATGGTCTTGCCCTCGGGCGCGGTGAAGCCCGCCACGTAGCCGACGACCGGCTTGGTGACGTTGGCCTTGATGAAGTCCGCGGCCCGCTCCTCGGCGTCGCCACCGATCTCGCCGATCATGACGATCAGGTCGGTGTCGGGGTCGGCCTCGAACGCGGCGAGCGCGTCGATGTGCGTGGTGCCGATGATCGGGTCACCGCCGATGCCGACGCAGGACGAGAAGCCGATGTCGCGCAGCTCGTACATCATCTGGTACGTCAGCGTGCCGGACTTGGACACGAGGCCGATGCGGCCCGGCTTGGTGATGTCGGCCGGGATGATGCCGGCGTTCGACTGACCGGGGGTGATCAGGCCGGGGCAGTTCGGGCCGATGATGCGCGTCTTGTTGCCCTTGCTGCCCGCGTACGCCCAGAAGTTGGCGGTGTCGTGGACGGCGATGCCCTCGGTGATCACGACGGCCAGCGGGATCTCGGCGTCGATCGCCTCGATGACCGCGTCCTTGGTGAACTTCTCCGGGACGAAGATGACCGTGACGTCGGCGCCGGTGGCCTCGATGGCCTCCTTCACGCCGCCGAACACCGGTACCTCGGTGCCGTCGAAGTCAACGGTGGTGCCGGCCTTGCGCGGGTTCACGCCGCCGACGATGTTCGTGCCCGAGGCAAGCATCCGCTTGGTGTGCTTCTGGCCCTCGGAGCCGGTCATCCCCTGGACGATGACCTTGCTTTCCTTGGTGAGAAAGATAGCCATGGTTACTGGTGACCTCGTCCCTTACTTCGCAGCCAGCTCGGCGGCCCGCTCCGCGGCACCGTCCATCGTGTCCACCTGCTGCACCAGCGGGTGGTTCGCGTCGGTCAGGATCTTGCGACCCAGCTCCGCGTTGTTGCCGTCGAGGCGCACGACCAGCGGCTTCGTGACGTCCTCGCCCTTGGTCTTGAGGAGCTCCAGCGCCTGCACGATGCCGTTGGCCACCGCGTCACAGGCGGTGATGCCGCCGAAGACGTTGACGAAGACGGACTTCACGTCCGGGTCGCCGAGGATGATCTCCAGGCCGTTGGCCATGACCTCGGCGGACGCGCCACCACCGATGTCGAGGAAGTTGGCGGGCTTCACGTTGCCGTGGTTCTCACCCGCGTACGCGACGACGTCCAGCGTGCTCATGACGAGGCCCGCGCCGTTGCCGATGATGCCGACCTGGCCGTCGAGCTTGACGTAGTTCAGGCCCTTGGCCTTGGCCGCCGCCTCCAGCGGGTTGGCCGCGGCCTTGTCCTCAAGGGCGGCGTGGTCGGGCTGGCGGAACTCGGCGTTGGCGTCGAGCGACACCTTGCCGTCCAGCGCGATGACCTTGCCGTCACCCGTCTTGACCAGCGGGTTCACCTCGACGAGGAGCGCGTCCTCCTCGATGAAGACCTTCCACAGCGTCTTCAGGACCTCGACCACCTGGTCGGCGATCTCGGCCGGGAACTTCGCCGCGGCGACGATCTCGCGGGCCTTCTCGTCGGTCACACCCTCGATGGCGTCCACCGCGATCTTGGCGAGCGCCTCGGGGTTCTGCTCCGCGACGACCTCGATCTCCACGCCGCCCTCGACGGAGGCCATGGCGAGGAAGGTGCGGTTGGTGCGGTCGAGAAGGAAGGAGACGTAGTACTCCTCCGCGATGTCCGCGGTCTCCGCCAGCATGACCTTGTGGACCGTGTGGCCCTTGATGTCCATGCCCAGGATCTGGTTGGCCTTCTCGACCGCGTCGGCCGGGTCGGCGGCGAGCTTCACGCCACCGGCCTTACCGCGGCCACCCACCTTCACCTGCGCCTTGACGACCGCCCGGCCGCCGAGACGCTCGGTCACCTCGCGCGCCGCCTCAGGCGTGTCGATGACTTCACCGGCCAGCACCGGTACACCGTGCTTGGCGAAGAGGTCCCTCGCCTGGTACTCGAACAGGTCCACGCGCGTCCGTCCCTTTGCTTCTCAACTACACCGGCGGTCTGAGTGATCGCGGTTCTTGTCTGCGCGGGCGTGCCGCGAAGGGCAGCGTGACGACGCGGTCACCAAGGTCGCTACAGGGTGGCTTCGAGGTTGTACGCGTCAGCCGGGTACGCGGCATGTCCGCCTGGCAGGTTATCCCCGCATGCCGGGGCTCCCTAAATCACAGATCACACTTGGGCGGTGATAACAGTCACAGATCGCTACGCAAGGGTGGCTGACCACCACAGGGATCACCCGCTCGGCCGATGTGGGCCTTGAGTCGCCCGATGACCTTCCTATGCCAGGCGCGGGCCGTTCATGCCGTCGAAACCCTTCCCTCCCCGCGTCTCCATCTCCGGGTCTCCGTCCCCGACGACTCGCGCCGCCCGGAACGCCCCGCGACGCCGTTCCGTAGTCCCCTCTCGCTCGCGCCTCCTCCGTGGTGCCGCCTCCGTGGTGCCGCCTCCGGTCGGTGGCGGGGTGCGTCCGCCGGCGGCGGACCGCCGTGGCGGAGGGCTCGTGCGCCGGGAGGGCGTGCGCCCGGGCTCGGGGTCGGACTCGGGTGGCGGGCGGTGCCGCGCGGCACCCGGGCCCGCGCGGCGAGGGCGGGGCGGGCGCGGGCCTGGCTCGCGGTGGGCGTCCGGTACGGCGCCCGCCGGGGCTCCCCGCGGCGGGCGGTGAGGTGCCGGAGAGCCGGGCCTGGCGGAGCCCGGCTCTCCGGCGGCTTGGGAGCGGTGCGCCCGGCGGGCCGGAGCCGCCCGGCCGGCGCGACCGCCGCGCTCCGCCGTGGGAGTGCCACACCGTGGGAGTGCCACCACCGCGTACGAACCCGCTCGCCGCCGTGCCCGGGCCCACCGCCCACCGACCCCGACTGTCGCGCCCCCGGGCCCCGCCTCCCCGAGGCGGACGAGCGGCACGAGGAGAGCTGATGGGAGCCGAGACGAGCGAGGCGTGCGGGAGGGGCGTGCGGAGGGAGCGGAGAAGAGAACAGCGGACTACGGGATACGGACCATGCGGCGGACGAGGCGGTGAACGTCTCGGTGCGGGGCGATCCTTGCACGCTGCACAGGGGGCCGCGCAAGCCCTCGGTCGTCGGCTTATCGATGTGACTCCCCATCTGGTATGGGGAGTTGGCGTCGCTCGATAGCCGCCGCCATCACGTCGGGAAACAGATCGGGCGTGCAGGCGAAGGCCGGCGCGCCCAGCGCCGCGAGCGCCCCCGCGTGCTCCCGGTCATACGACGGCGCGCCCTCGTCGGACAGCGCCAGCAGCGTCACGAACTGCACGCCCGACGCCTTCATCGCGGCCACCCGCCCGAGCATCTCGTCACGTATGCCGCCCTCGTACAGGTCGCTGATCAACACGACGACGGTGTCGGCTGGCCGGGTGATCTGGGACTGGCAGTAGGCCAGCGCGCGGTTGATGTCCGTGCCGCCGCCCAGTTGGGTGCCGAAGAGCACGTCCACCGGGTCGTCGAGTTCGTCCGTGAGGTCCACGACCGCCGTGTCGAAGACGACCAGGCGGGTGGCGAGCGAGCGCATCGAGGCCAGCACGGCGCCGAACACCGAGGCGTAGACGACGGAGGCCGCCATCGACCCCGACTGGTCGATGCAGAGGATGACGTCCTTCTTCACCCCGCGCGCGGCCCGCCCGTACCCGATCAGCCGCTCGGGTATCACCGTGCGGTACTCGGGCAGGTAGTTCTTGAGGTTGGCACGGATGGTGCGGTTCCAGTCGATGTCCTGGTGGCGGGGGCGGCTCACGCGCGCGGAGCGGTCGAGCGCGCCGTTGAGCGTGGCGCGCGTGCGGCTGGACAGCCGCTTCTCGAGGTCCTCCACCACCTTGCGCACCACGGCCCGCGCAGTTTCCTTGGTCGTCTCCGGCATCGCCTTGTTGAGCGAGAGCAGCGTGCCCACCAGGTGCACGTCGGCCTCCACCGCCGCCAGCATCTCCGGCTCCAGGAGCAGCGTGGAAAGGCCGAGCCGGTCGATCGCGTCGCGCTGCATGACCTGCACGACGGAGGTGGGGAAGTACGTACGGATGTCGCCGAGCCAACGGGCCACGCGCGGCGCCGAGTCGCCGAGCCCCGCGGAGCGCTGGCCCGCCGCCGACCCGCCCTTGCCGCGCCCGGCCGCCCCGCCCGCGCCGCTCCCCCCGTACAGCGCCTCCAACGTCCGGTCCATCGCGGCGTCCCGTCCGTCGAGCGCGCAGCCCGTACCGTCGGCGCCGTCCCCGCCGCCGAGCACCAGGCGCCACCGGCGCAGCCGTTCCGCGTCCGGTACGCGCGGCGCCGGCGCGGCGGCATCGCCGTCCTCCTCGGGCGCCTTGGCCCGGCCGGTCCCGCCGTCGGTGGTCGTCGTGGTCGCGGCGGCCCCGGCCGGCCCGGCGGCGGGCCGACCCGCCGCCGGGGCCCCGGCCGACTCCCCGGTCCCGGCCGACTCACCGGCCCCGGCCGCGGCCCGCTGCCCGGTCGTGACCCGCTGCTCGGTCGTGGCCTGTCCCCCGGGCGTGGCCTGTTCGCCCGTCGTGACCTGGTCCCCGGGCGTGGCCCGCGGCTTGGCCGCTGCCTCCGCCACCGGCGCGGGCTGTGGCCCCGCCGGGGCCGGGCCCTCGAATCCGAGGAGGGCCCACAGCGTCGGCAGCACGGCGCGCGCCCGCTCGGGGTCGGTCTCCGGGCCGAAGCCCGCCGCCGGGCCGGCGGCGGTGGCACCGGCGCGGGCGCCACCGCCGGGTCCGCGCCGCACGAGTTCGCCGAGCGTGCGGCGCACCCCCTCCTCGTACGCGGAGAAGGTGCGCCGCAGCAGCGGCAGGACGTCGGTGAACGCCTCGGGTGCCACGCCGCACAACCAGTCGTCCACCAGGGCGAGCAGCCGTTCGTCGTGAACGAGAAGCATGCCGCCGCCCGCTCCTCCGCCGACGAACCCCTCGATCCAGGCGGCTGCCGCGACCGGCGGCGTGCCGGGCGACAGGGCGAGCCCCATCAGACGGGCGGCCTCGTCGTCGGCCAACTGCCCGTCGTCGAGCAGGAGTCGGGCGGCCCGGCCCCGGATGAGGCCGGGCGTGCCGTCCCGTTCCGCCAGCACGCGCAGCACGGCGGTCCAGCGGGCGCGCAGGCCCGGCTCGCTGGGGGTGGCGGGGATGGCTGGGGCGACGGCTGCTCGTGGGCAGTCGTCCCCGGCGGAGCCGGGGGCGGCGTCGGGGTGGTTGTCGTCGTCGGTGACGGCGACGCGGTCGGTGGACCGCCCCGGAGCCGCGGGGCCGGCGGAGTCGGCGGTTGCCCGCGGGCTCTCGTCGCCGGCCGGCCCGGGGGCGGCGTCGGCGTGGTTGTCGTCGTCGGTGGCGGCGACGGGGTCGGTGGACCGTGGGGTGTTCGGAGCCGCCGGGGCCGCGGGCCCGGCTTCGGTGGCCGGGCGGCGGGTCTCGGCCAGCAGGCCGATGGCCCGGTGGGCCGCGTCCAAGTGGCCACGCATCTCCTCGGCGCCGTCCGCGTCCAGGCCCACGCAGGCGGGCGGCAGGCCGACGCAGACCCGCTCGGCGAGGCCGACGGCGACCTCGCCGAGCGCCGCCGCGTCCGTGCCCCGCACGTCGCCGTAGCGCACGGAGCGCACCAGCGCGGGCAGCGCCTGGGCGAGGTGGCCCACGTCGGCGGCGAGCGCGGCCCTGTCCGCGAGCACCCGCATCACGACCGGGAGCGCGTCGGGCAGCCCGGCGAGCAGGCAGCGCTCGGCCAGTTCGGTGACGTCGGCCAGCCCCTCCGCGTCGACGGCCAGGGCCGCCGCCCGCGCGGTCGCGGCCGAGCGCACCGTGGTCCCCCAGACGCCGGCCTCGGCGACCCGCACCGCCAGCTCGGGCTCCCACCGCAGCCGCCATGTCTCGCGGAACGTGCCGGCGTTGGCGCGGGCGTTGCGCGACGGCACGCCCCACGCGATGCCGAGCAGCCCCAGCCGGTGCAGCAGCGCGCTGCGCTCCGCGTCGGTCTCCTTCCGCAGGTCCAGCTCCATCTCGCGGTCGGTCGCCGTCGGCTTCAGGCGCAGGGCGCGCTGGGCCCGGGCCAGGTCGCGCTGCAACGGCGTGGCGGGCGCCGCGTCGGGGACCTCGCCGATGTCGTCGCCGACCACCAGCCGCTCGCGGACCAGGGACAGCGGCACGTCCGATCCCTCACAGAGCACGGACCGGATGGCGTCGGTGGTCTCGGTGAGCCCCGCCAACGGGCGGCCCCGCAGGATGGCGAGGGTGTCCGCGAGCCGTACGGCCTCGATGACGTGCGCCGTCGACACGGGGTAGTCCTCCTCCCGCAGCAGCCCCGCGACCTTCGTCAGCCAGCGCTCCACGGGGCGGTCGGGCGCCCCGAACAGGTGCCCGTACCAGCCCGGCGAGGTGATGCCCGCGCCGTACCCACTGGCCCGGGACAGCCTGCGGTGGGTCCACGGCACCCAGCTCAGCTCCACCTTGGCCTTCGGCAGGCCGCGCAGCAGCCCGCGGTCGGCGGCCACCGTCGTCTTGGTGGTCAGCGCCGGTACGTGCCAGGCGCCGCAGACGACCGCGACGTCGTCGCCGAACTCGCGCCGCGCCTCGCGCAGCCGCAGCCGCATGTGCGCCTCGCGCACCGCGTCCCGGTCCCGGTCGTCCGCGCCGCCCTGGTCGCCGGGCTCGCCTCGGCCGGCGGGCTCGCCTCGGCCGGCGGGCTCGGCCCGCGCGGCGGATCCGTCCGACTCGGTGGGCTCGTGCTCGGCGCGCAGGGCGGCCATGGCCTCGCCGATGGCCGCGAACGGGGCCAGCGCCCGGGCCCGGGCCGTCGCGTGCCCGTCGCGCCCGTCGTCCTGGGCGAGCGCGCGCGCCGGCCCGACGACGCGGTCGGCGTCGTCCCGGTCGGTGTCGTCGCCTGGCGCGGCCTCGCCGCGGTGCTCGACGACGTCCTCCCACCACCGCTCGGGGTCGTCGTACCCCGCCGCTGCCGCGAGCGCCGCCAGCGGGTCGACCCGCACCGGCGCGCCCCCGGCCCGCGGCGCGTCGCCCTCGCCGTCCGGGGCGTCGCCGTCGCCCCCCGCGTCGGGACCCCCGCGCCCCGGCGCGTCGGCGGCGGCCTCGTCGGCCGCGCCGGTGAGCGCCAGCGTGTGCGCCGCCGGCAGGTCGATGAAGCGCACCGGAACGCCGTGCCGCAGGGCCCAGCGGATCGCCACCCACTCCGGCGAGAACTCCGCGAGCGGCCAGAACGCCGCCCGGCCCGGCTCGTTCGCGACGTGCGCGAGCAGCGCGACCGGGGGCCGCATCTGCGGGTCGGCGGCCAGCGGCAGCAGCGCGTCCCCCTCCGGCGGGCCCTCGATCAGCACGGCCTTCGGCGCGCACCGCTCCAGCGCGGCCAGTACGGCGCGGGCCGAGCCCGGCCCGTGGTGCCGGACGCCGAGGAGCAGCGGCCCCGCGCCGCCGTCGGTCGCGGCGGTGGGCCCGGCCGGCCGCGCGGCCCGCTCGCCGATCGCCCTGGCCGCCCGCGCCAGGGCCCGTGCCTCCCCCGTGGACGGTCCGCCGTCGGCGTCGTCCGCTACGGCGACGACTCCCGCCTCGGCGGGACCGTCCGCCGCACTCCCCCACGAAGCGTCCACCGCGTTCTCCTCGCACGTAACCGATCCCTGCCGGAACATCGCCACCCCCGCGGCCGTGAACGGCGCCCCGGGAGCGACCACGGCTCGCGCCGCGTCCGCGCCCGACGGCGCACTCGAACCTGCATCCGTGCCGGCACGCGCGCTGCACCGCGTGCCTCGTGCTGGGTCGCCGGCCCCCGTATCGGCCCCGGCGCCCGGGCCGGTGCGCGCGCCCCCACGCGCACCGGCCGCCTCGGGGAGCGCCCGCGCCGCGTCGGCCACGGGCGCTTCCCGTTCGTGCGCGTGCGTCACGCGCTCACCTCGCGGCAGGCGCGGTAGAAGTCCTTCCAGCCGTCGCGTTCGCGGACGACGGTTTCCACGTACTCCTGCCAGATCACCCGGTCGGCGGCCGGATCGCGGACGACGGCGCCCTGGATGCCCGCCGCCACGTCGTCCGCGCGCAGCACGCCGTCGCCGAAGTGCGCGGCCAGCGCCAGGCCCCCGGTGACGACCGAGATCGCCTCGGCCGTGGACAACGTGCCCGACGGCGACTTGAGCTTGGTCCGGCCGTCGCTGGTCATCCCGGAGCGCAGCTCGCGGAAGACCGTGACCACGCGCCTGATCTCCGCTATGGCCTCGGGCGTGGACGGCAGGTCCAGTGACGTGCCGAGCTGGTCGACGCGGCGCGCGACGATCTCGACCTCCGCCTCGGGCGTGGCGGGCAGCGGCAGCACCACGGTGTTGAACCGGCGGCGCAGCGCGCTGGACAGCTCGTTGACGCCCCGGTCCCGGTCGTTGGCCGTGGCGATCAGGTTGAACCCGCGCACCGCCTGCACCTCGGCGCCCAGCTCCGGGATGGGCAGCGTCTTCTCCGACAGGACGGTGATCAGCGTGTCCTGCACGTCGGCCGGGATGCGGGTCAGCTCCTCCACGCGCGCGGTCATGCCGTCGGCCATGGCCCGCATCACCGGGCTGGGCACGAGGGCGTCCCGACTCGGCCCGTGGGCCAGGAGTTGGGCGTAGTTCCAGCCGTACCTGATGGCCTCCTCCGAGGTGCCCGCCGTGCCCTGCACCAGCAGGGTCGAGTCGCCGCTCACCGCCGCCGCCAGGTGCTCCGACACCCAGGTCTTGGCGGTGCCCGGCACGCCGAGCAGCAGCAGTGCCCGGTCCGTGGCCAGCGTCGTCACGGCGACCTCGACGATGCGGCGCGGTCCCACGTACTTCGGGGTGATCACGGTGCCGTCCGGCAGGGTGCCGCCCAGCAGGTACGTGGCCGCGGCCCAGGGTGAGAGCCGCCAGTTGGTCGGTCGCGGCCGGTCGTCGGCCGCGGCGAGGGCGGCCAGCTCCTCGGCGAACGCGTCCTCGGCGTGCGGTCGGAGCGCCTCCGGGCGCTCCTCGCTCAGCGGTGCGGCATCGGCGGTCGCGGTGGCTTCCGACGCGGCCCGCGCGGTGTCCGACACGGTGTTCGTGGTTCCAGACACGGTCACAAATCCCCCTCTTCACCTGCCCGTCCGGCTGCCTCAGCCGGGGACGTCAACCACCATGCACCACCCCTCTGACAATCCCGCTCGGGCTGGGGAAACAGCAGGTCAGGGCGATTGTCAGTGGGGTGGCCTAGCGTCGTGGACATGAATTGGCAGGGGGAACGATGGACGGCGGAACAGGTGCTCGCGCTGGCTCCTGACGCCGCGTCACAGAAGGCGGGCGGCAAGCTGTCGTCGCCCGCGCCGTGGTCGGGCACCGGCGTGCGCGACGGGGCGTTGTGGGGGCTGTGCTCGGGCAGCGGCAGCAAGCCGTACCAGACCGTGATCGACCTCTCGGGCCCGGCGTACCGGTGCAGTTGCCCGAGCCGCAAGTTTCCGTGCAAGCACGCGCTGGGCCTGCTGTTGCTCTGGGCCACGGGGGAGCCGATGCCCGACGCCGAGGCGCCGCCGTGGGCCGCGGAGTGGCTGACCGGCCGACGCGAGCGCGCGGAGCGCGAGGCGGCCTCGTACGCCGGCGCGCAGGGGGCGGACGCCGGCGAGGGGGCGGCCGGGGCCGGCGACGGTGACGACGGGGCCGCGGCGCGCCGCCGCGCGGACCGGATCGAGCAGCGTGAGCGTCGCATCGCCGCGGGCGCGACGGAGTTGGAGCAGCGGCTGACCGACCTCGTCCGGGACGGCCTGGCCGGCGCCGACCGGTCCGGGTACGCGCAGTGGGACGAGACGGCCGCCCGCATGGTCGACGCCCAGGCCCCGGGCCTTGCGGCGCGGGTGCGGGAGCTGGGGGCGATCACCACGTCGGGGGCCGGCTGGCCGTCCCGCCTGCTGGAGGAGTGCGCCCTCCTGCACCTGCTCAGCGAGGGTTTCCAGCGCGTGGCCGACCTCCCCGCCCCGCTGGCCGCCACGGCCCGCACGCGGGTCGGGCTGACCACGGACACGGCGGAGCTGCTGGCCACGGCGGAGCCGGTCCGCGACGACTGGTTGGTGCTCGGCCGGCAGGACAGCGACGACGGCAAGCTGACCACCCGGCGGGTGTGGCTGCGCGGCGAGCGCACGGGCCGGATGGCCCTGCTGCTCTCCTTCGGCGCCGCCGGCCGCGCCCCCGAACTGGCCCTCCCGGTCGGCCTGGTGCTCGACGCGGACCTCGCGTACTACCCGGCCGCCCGCCCCCTGCGCGCCGCCCTCGGCCGGCGTTACGGGACGACAAACGGCGGTGCCACGCCCGCCCCCGCCGTCGCCTCGGCACCCGAACCGGCGGCTGCCGTCGCCCCGGCCCGGTCAGCCGGCGCGGACGCGGCCTCCTCGGCGCACGCCGGCGCCACGCGTGCGGCCGGCGCGGACGCGCAGGCCCCGCCCGGCGTGGACGTTTCCTCCGCCCTGGCCGCGTACGGCACCGCGCTGCGGGACGATCCCTGGCTCGACGCCTGGCCCGTGGTCCTCTCCCGGGTCGTCCCCGTGCCGGACGCGGCGGCCCTGGAGGCGCTCGCCGGCGCGGGCGCCCCACGCGGCGGACAGCAGGGCGGCGGTCCGGGCGCCACCGGATCAGCACCCCAGGCCGGCGGCGACGGCTGGCAACTGGCCGACGCGGGCGGTGAGTTCGCCCTGCCCATCGACCCGCGCTGTACGAGCAACCTGTGGCAGCTCACCGCGATATCCGGCGGCGCCCCCCTCACGGTCTTCGGCGAGTGCGGGCACCGCGGCTTCGTACCACTGACCGCCTGGAACGGCGCGCCGGTCGCGCTCACCTACGGCACCCACCGCACCGGACCGTGACGCCACGGGCCGCGCCGCACCCTCGGCACGCGCGCCTCGTTACGCGCGCACGCGCACCGGTACGCGGCCAGGCCACACCGCCATCACCCCATCCACACGCCCGCCGTGGCCGACGCGCCCGGGCGGTGCCACACCAGGGCGACGCCGTACGCCGACGCCCGGCCCACCGACAGACGGCCGGGCCCCCGGACGGACGCACGGCCAGCACCTCGCCCCGCCGAGCCCCTGCCGCACCCGCCGACCCGCCGCCCCACCTTTCCTGGAGGCACACCGTGACGTTGACCGACACTTCGGCTGCCCCACCGGCGCCCGACGGCGTACGCCCCGTGGCCGACTGGGGCGACCTGCTGGCCGCCGCGCTCCTCGGCACCGACCGGCGCACGCCGCCGGTGGCCACGCGGCCGGGCCAGGACCCCGCGGCGGCGCTCCTGGAGGCCGCCGCGATCAGTACCGTGCAGCGCCGGGCGGGACTGCGCCCCGCCGCCGCGCGGCGCGGCCCCGCCCGCGCGCCCGCCGACCCACGGCCGGACCTGCCGCCCGCGGCCCGCGTACGGCTCGCCATGCTGCTCACCGAGCGCGCCGGTTCCGGGGGCGGCGGCTCGCGCACCGCCCCCGACCTGGCGGAACTGCTGCCACAGTGGCTGTCCGCCGCCAACCGGCACGGCTACCGAGCACCCTCGGCCCTGCTCCCCGCCCTGCTCGACGCGGCCCGCGCGCGCACCGACCTGCGCCCGGCCGCGCTCACCCTGGCGGGCCCGCGCGCGCTGTGGCTGGCGCGGCTCAACCCGGACTGGAAGTTCGCCCTGCGCGGCGGCCCGCCGGCCGGCGCGTCCGACCCCGCCGCCCCCGGCGCCGCGCTGGACGCGGCGGCGACACAGCGCGTCTGGGAGGAGGGGTTGTTCGCGGAGCGAGTGGCCCTGCTGGCCTCGCTGCGCCGCCGGGACCCGGCCGCGGCGCTGGCCCTCCTCGCCCGCACGTGGAGCACGGAGCGGGCCGAGGACCGACTGATGTTCCTCGACTCGTTGCGCGAGGGCCTCTCGCAGGCCGACGAGCCCTTCGTGGAGCAGGCCCTGTCCGACCGCAGCCGCAACGTGCGCTCCACCGCGGCCGAGCTGCTCTCGGCCCTGCCCGGCTCAGCGCTCGCCGCGCGGATGGCCGCCCGCTCGACAGCTTGCGTCACCCTGCGCGCGGACGCCGGCCGCCCCGTGCTGACCGTGGCGCCGCCCGCGAGTTGCGACAGCGAGATGGAGCGCGACGGCGTCATCGCCAAGCCGCCGTCGGGGCGCGGGGAACGGGCCTGGTGGCTGGGCCAGTTGGTGGAGGCGACCCCGCTCGACGCCTGGGTCGAACGGTTCGGCGGGCGCACGCCCGCGCAGATCCTCGCCCTGCCCGTCACCGACGACTGGCAGGCCGAGTTGCACGCGGCATGGGGCCGCGCCGCCGTGCGACAGCGGAACGCCGACTGGGCGCGCGCCCTGCTCAACACCCCGGAGGGCGACCCGTCGGCGCCGCTCACCGACCCGCCCGCCACCGCGCCCCAGGGCGTCGGGCACCCGGGCGGCGGACAGGGGGGCGCCGGCGCGCATCCGGGAGGCGCGCCCGCAGGTGGCGCGTCCGCGGCGCGGGCGGCGCTGGGCGGACACCTGTCCCCGACGGCCGCCGGCCCGTCCTGGCGCGATCCGGCCAAGTTGCTCGCGGTGTTGCCGGCGGCGGAGCGGGCCGCGTGGGTGGCGGAGTTCATCGCGACGCACGGTTTGTCCGACGCGTTCCGGCTGCTCGGCGTCTGTACGGTGCCGTGGGCCGAGCCGCTGGGTCGCGCGGTGGTGGACGCCCTCGACATCGCCCGCGACGCGGGCAGTTACCCCTGGAGCTTCAGCGGGGTGATGGGCCTGGCCGAGCGGTGCCTCGACCCGGCGCTCGCCGATCGGCTCGAGGTGCTGACCGCGATAGCGGAGGAGCCCCGCGACGGTGCGCCGGGAGCGGTCGGCTACTGGTCGGAGGCGTTCCAACGGCTGGTCGGCACGTTGCGACTGCGCGCCACCATGCAGGCGGAACTGGCCGCCGCACCGGACCAGCCGGCCGGCGCACCAGACCCAGGAGAGACGGAGGAGACGGGAGGGGCGGAGGCCAGCGGGGGCTAGGCGGGAGCGGGGCGCTGAGTCCGCGACATCCGCGCCCCACCGAGCCCCCCGCGGGCGGTCGCGGGCGGCTGCGTACCGCGCCGGCGGACCGGCCCTCGCGGCACCGTACGGACGGACGCCGGGGCCTCCGCCACCACCGCCGCCTACGGCGATGCCCCGTGCGCCCCCGCCCCCGTGCCGCACGCCGCGGACGGGCGGCTGCCGGCCACCGGCCGCCGCGGGGGGCGGGGCCGGTGGGCGGGGGTTACGCCTCTGCGGGGTGCCGCACGTTGGCGCGCACCCATGCCACGACGTCCGTGGTCGGGGCGCCGGGGGTGAAGATCGCGGCCACGCCCTGTTCCTTCAGCGGGGCGATGTCTGCCTCGGGGATGATGCCGCCGCCGAACACCTTGATGTCCTCGGCCTCGCGCTCGCGCAGCAGTTCAAGAACCTTGGCGAAGAGCGTCATGTGCGCGCCGGAGAGGATGGACAGGCCGATGGCGTCGGCGTCCTCCTGGATCGCGGTGTCCACGACCTGCTCCGGAGTCTGGTGCAGCCCGGTGTAGATGACCTCCATACCGGCGTCCCGCAGCGCACGCGCGATGACCTTCGCCCCGCGATCATGGCCGTCGAGCCCCGGCTTGGCCACCACCACGCGGATCGGACCGGTCACTCCCATCACTGCCTCCATGCCTTTATGGATTCCTGGCCGTCTGCTCCCGCAGGCGGCCAGCACGTGCCACGCACGACTGCCGTTACTGGCCATAGGTGTGAACGAACGTTATCGCCAGCATCCCGCACCCGGTCGTTTCCCGGTGAAGAGGGAGGGGGAAATCACACGTGGACACCACGTACGCTACGCGCCGCCTCCGCGGCCAGCTCGCGGGACGACCGGGAAAGCCATCGTGAAGTCGCCGTACCCTGCGCCGTCAGCCGCCCGGCGCAGGGTACGGCCCACACCGGCCACACCCGCCTCCCCGGCCCTCGCCTCCCCGCACGCGACCGCGCAGCCGACCCCGCCACCACCCAGCGCACCCGGCACCCGCCACGGCCACCACCCAGCGCACCACGCACTGCACACCCGGCACCCGGCACCCGGCACCCGGCACCCGGCACCCGGCACCCGGCACAAGAGTGGCCCCATACGCGGCAATTGCGACTTACGCGACACCAGCCACTCGCCCGCCACGCCCCGCCACCCCACCCGACCGCCCAGCAAGCGGCACGCCACACGCGGCACGCGGCAGCCCAGCGCAACCGGCGCGACCCGGCGCGACACCAGAGGCGACAACGCAACACACCGCGCCACCTCGCGACCCACCGCCGACACCGGCGCCGCCGCCATCACCACGACCACTCGACGGGCGCCTCGACGGGTGCCACCCCTCAGAGTCGGCACACACAGCACTCCCCCAGAGCCCCCTCACAAAGGGGCCGTAGACGCTCGGGAAGGGGATTCGGTTGCGCGATCATGGCGAAATTTATCGAACAGATATCGAACACACGGCCAAGTAATGCCACTCGACGCGCCGAAAGGCGACCAAATGCCCGTTCTCGGCGAGCCAGAAACCTGTGGAAGATTGTCGGCGTCGCATACCGCCGGGTACAGTCGCCGCTAATTCTCCTGCTGTCGAGGCGAAAGAGAAGTTGGTGGTGAACAACCGTCACCCGTCGGGGAACCCAGACCCGGCGGCCCATATTCCCGATGCCTCATCAGCGCATTACGGGTCGTATGACCAGCAGAGCGCACAGCACGGCTATTCCGGGTACGACGGTTACGCCACCGGTACCTTCGACCAGTTCGCCACCGGTTACGGCGAAGCCGACGGAGCCAGCGACCCCTCGTACGGCGCGCTCCCCGACGGCTCGGACGGCGGACGCCAGCAGCACGCCGCGCACGACTCCTACGACGCCGGCTACGACGGGCAGTCGTCCGGCTCCTACGACGCCGGGCAGTGGAACGCCGCGTACGACGATCAGTCGAACGGCTATGACACCGGCAGCTACGACACCACGGCCAACTGGGCCGCCGCAACGGGTTATCCGCAGCCTGCCGCAGCGCCGTTCACCGGCGCGGACGCCGACTCCTCCGGTCAGTGGGACGCCAGCGCCTGGGGGGGCGCGGGGCAGTCCGACGCGGGGCAGGTGGACACCGGCCAGTTCGAGGCTGGTGCGTACGACACCGGACAGTTCGCGACCGGGCCGTTCGTCGCCGGGCCCGCGGATACCGGTCAGTTGGACGGCGGGCCCTTCGCCACCGGCACTTTCGACGTCGGTCCCTTCGCGGACCAGCCGTACGACACCGGACAGTTCGACTCCGGGCAGTTCGACTCCGGGCAGTTCGACGCCGCGCAGTGGAACACCGGCACCCTGGACGGTGTCCCGCGCCAGGCCGGGCAGCACGAGAGCGGCCAGTGGGACACCGGGCAGTGGGAGACCGGAGGGCCCGAGTCCGGCCCGTACGGCAGCATCCAGTGGGACACCGGCTCCTTCCAGGTTCCGGACACCGCCGGCGACGTGACCCGTGGCGCGGCGACGGACCTGCCGGGCGAGGCGCACGCCGGCGCGCCGGGGCGGTACGACGAGAACGGCGGCTGGGACACCGGCTCCTTCGCGACGGCCCCCGCCGGGGGGCCCGGCTACGAGCAGCCCTACTCGCAAGCGGAGTCGGGCGACGAGGAGCACACCAGGGCGCGCGAGCGGGCGTACGACCCGGCGCCCGAGGCGGAACCTGAACGTACGGCCGCCTTCCCAGCCTTGTCCGAGGCCGATCTCGACGCCCCGTACGACCTCGACGCCGCCTCCGGCGACGCGTCTTCCCCCCACCTCTCCGGCCCCTCGGCCCCCTCCCTCGCAGAGCCCGGCACCCGCGCCGCACGACGTCGGCAGCAGCCCGAGGCCGCGGTCGCCACCGCCCCGCCCGCGCGTCGGGACGGCGGCCGTGGCCGGCGTCGGCCGGCCTCGCGCCCGCGACGTTCCGCGCTGCTGACCGTCGCCGTACCGTCCGTCGCCGTCATGGGCGTCGCGGCGGTGGCCGCCGCGTCCGTCAGCGGCGTGGGCAGCGACGGCGACAAGAAGGACGAGTCGACCACACAGGCCGCGCCCGACCGCCCGACGGTGCAGCCCACCGCGGCCAACAGCAAGCTGGACACCCAGCTCGCCGGGCTCACCGAGAAGGCCGACAACTTCGCCAACCGCGCCAGCCGCACCCAGGAGCGCATCGACCTCAAGGCGCGGCAGGCCGCCGAGAAGAGGCGCAAGGCGGAGGAGGCCGCGCGCAAGGAGGCCATGCGCCCCAAGTACGCGCTCCCGGTGCAGCAGCACGGACTGAGCGCGCAGTACGGGCAGGCGGGCATCAACTGGATGTCGGTGCACACCGGCATCGACTTCCCGGTCGACTACGGCACGCCCGTCATGGCCGCCACCGACGGCACGGTGCGGACGCAGTTCAACGTCGCCTACGGGAACATGGCGATAGTGACGTCGCCCGATGGCACCGAGACCTGGTACTGCCACCTGGGCAGCACGAAGGTGCGTACCGGATCGGTGCAGGCAGGCGACACCATTGGTTACTCGGGCGACTCCGGCAACTCCACCGGCCCGCACCTGCACTTCGAGGTGCGCCCCGGCGGCGGTTCGGCCATCGACCCGCTGCCCTGGCTGCGCGGGCACGGACTCGACCCCACCTGACAGCGCACCGCCGGCCGCGCCTCGCTCGCGCGCCGGCCGGCGGTGACACAGCGGACCACGACAGGCCAGCGGCCGACCCCGGGCGCGCCCTATTCCTAGCGCACGCCCCTTGCGCCCGCCGCGCCGGGCGCTCGCCTCGCGGCGCGAGCGCCCCACGTCCGCGCGAACACCCCGCCCCGCCCGCCCATCGGGCCAGCCGCGCCGGCCGCACCGGCCGTGCAAGCGTCGAGCCCGGCGCACGGTGGGCCCGCGCGCCGGGGCGTACGGCTAGAGCTTTTCCACCGGCGCGTACCGCAACAGCAGCCGCTTGGGCTTCTCCTCGCCGAAGTCGATCGTCGCCTCGGCCGCGTCGCCGCTGCCCTTGACCCCCACGACCGTGCCCAGGCCGAACGAGTCGTGCGTGACCCGGTCACCCACGGTCAGCGAGACCACGGGGCGGTCCTTGACCCGGCGGGTGGCGAAGGCATTGCTGGTGCCCCGGCCGCCGCCGGAGCGTGACGAGGCGGACAGCGACGAGGAGAGCGAGGAGGCCACCGAACCCATCGAGGCGGACGGCGTCGCGGAGCCCGTGCGCTTCCAGGTCAGGTACTGGTCGGGGATCTCGTCGAGGAAGCGGGACGGCGGGTTGTACGCCGGCTGGCCCCAGGCGCTGCGCATGGTGGAGCGGGTGAGGTAGAGCCGCTCGCGGGCGCGCGTGATGCCCACGTACGCCAGGCGGCGCTCCTCCTCCAACTCCTTGACCTGACCGAGCGCCCGCATGTGCGGGAAGACCCCGTCCTCCAGGCCGGTCAGGAAGACCACCGGGAACTCCAGGCCCTTCGCGGTGTGCAGGGTCATCAGCGTGATCACGCCGGAGCCCTCCGCGTCCTCGTCGGGGATCTGGTCGGAGTCGGCGACCAGCGCCACCTTCTCCAGGAAGTCGGCCAGCGTGCCAGTCGTGGCCCCGGCGCCGGCAGCCGCCGCGTCCTCAGGCCCCGCGACAGCGGGCCGCGTCGCGCCCGGCACCGCCACGGCGTCCCGCTCGGCCGGTCCGCCACCGGCCCCGGCGTTCGCGCCCGCCCCGGCCTCGGCGCCCTGGGCCACCACGCCCTGGGCCACCGCGGCGGCAGCCGCCTCCTCGACCGCGGCCACGGTCGCCGCGGCCTCGCCCGCGCCGGCGCCGCCCGCGTCCGCGGCCGGCTGCGCCTCGGCGTCCACCGGCTCGCCCGGGGTCACGCCGCGCTCCTGCTCGAACTCCAGCGCCACCGCCGCGAGTTCCTGGAGGTTCTCCACCCGGGTCTCGTCCTGCGGGTCGGTGGACGCCTGGAGCTCGGCGAGGTAGCCCGTGCGCTCGAGGACCGCCTCCAGGACCGTGGCCGGCCCGACGCCGGACTCCACGATGGTCCGCAGGTCCTCAAGGAGCACGTTGAAGCGCTTGACCGCGTTGACGGAGCGCGCGGCCATGCCGTACGCCTCGTCGACCCGGCGCAGCGCCTGCGCGAAGGAGATGCGCTCGCGCTGCGCCAGCGCGTCGATCATCGCCTCGGCGCGCTCACCGATGCCGCGCTTGGGGACGTTGAGGATGCGCCGCAGCGGCACCGTGTCCTCGGGGTTCGCGAGCACGCGCAGGTACGCGAGGATGTCGCGGACCTCCTTGCGCTCGTAGAAGCGGACGCCGCCGACGACCTTGTACGGCAGGCCGACGCGGATGAAGACCTCTTCGAAGACGCGGGACTGGGCGTTGGTCCGGTAGAAGACGGCCACGTCGCCGGCGCGGGCGTCGCCCGCGTCGGTGAGCCGGTCGATCTCGTCCGCGACGAACTGCGCCTCGTCGTGCTCGGTGTCGGCCACGTACCCGGTGATGGTGGCGCCGGCGCCGGCGTCCGTCCACAGGTTCTTCGGGCGGCGGTTCTCGTTGCGCTCGATGACGGCGTTGGCGGCGCTGAGGATGGTCTGCGTGGAGCGGTAGTTCTGCTCCAGCAGGATCGTCGTCGCGTTCGGGTAGTCCTCCTCGAACTGGAGGATGTTGCGGATGGTCGCGCCGCGGAACGCGTAGATCGACTGGTCCGCGTCGCCCACCACACACAGTTCGGCGGCGGACTCGGCCGGCCCGACCAGCTCGCGCACCAGCGTGTACTGCGCGTGGTTGGTGTCCTGGTACTCGTCCACCAGCACGTGCCGGAACCGGCGGCGGTAGTGCTCCGAGACGTCCGGGAACGCCTGGAGCAGGTGCACCGTGGTCATGATGATGTCGTCGAAGTCGAGGGCGTTGGCCTCGCGCAGCCGGGCCTGGTACATCGTGTACGCCTCGGCCAGCGTCTTCTCGAAGCCGCCGCCGGAGCCCGCGCTGTCGCCGCCGACCTGCGCGGCGTAGGTCTCCTCGTCGATGAGCTCGTTCTTGAGGTTGGAGATCTTGGCGCTGAAGGACTTGGGCGGGAACCGCTTCGGGTCCAGGTCCAGGTCGCGGCAGACGAGGGCCATCAACCGCTTCGAGTCGGCCGCGTCGTAGATCGAGAACGAGGACGTGAAGCCGAGCTTCTTGGACTCGCGGCGCAGGATGCGCACGCAGGCGCTGTGGAAGGTGGACACCCACATGGCGTTCGCGCGCTGGCCCACCAGGTCCGTGACGCGCTCCTTCATCTCGCCCGCGGCCTTGTTCGTGAACGTGATCGCCAGGATCTCGCCGGGGTGCGCGCGGCGGGCGCCCAGCAGGTGCGCGATGCGGTGGGTGAGCACCCGGGTCTTGCCCGAGCCGGCGCCGGCGACGATGAGCAGCGGCGATCCGGCGTGCACGACGGCGGCCCGCTGCTGCTCGTTCATCCCCTCAAGCAGCGCGGCCGGGTCCACGGCCGGGCGCGGCGCGCCGTTGCGGTAGTACGCCTCGCGCTCGCCGTACGGCTCCGGCTCCTCGCCGTACGCCTCGGGCCCCGCGCGGCCGGCGCGCTCGCCGAAGCCGGCGGCCGGCCCCGGGCCCGCGCTCGGGGCGAGGTCCCAGCCCTCGAACAGGTCGTGCGGGACCTGCTCCGGGGCCTGGCCCGCGGGCACCGTCGGGTCGCCCGGGGCGTCCTCGGGGATCTCCTGCTCCTCGGGCGGGGGCTCGCCGCCCGCCCGAGCAAGATCCGCCAGGAAGTCGTCGTCAAAGAGGCTGCTCATCGCGAACCGAGTCTAGGCGGCACCACTGACAACCCGCACCGCCCTTCCCCGGACCCCTTGCCGACATGCCGAACACCAGCCTTCCCAGCCACCCGCGCCATTGGCTACGGTGCCTGGTCATGGCGGCCCGTACCCTCGTCGGCGACAGCGTCGGCAACGGGCGGCCTGCGCCGAGTTCGGCCCCGACAGGTGGCCGGAGCCGGGGACCCACCGTCCCCCGCGCCCTACGGGAGTTCCCCAGGGGCGGGGGAAGCACCACCGGGGTGAATCGGACCGCATCCCCACGTGCGGACCGTAGGGCAATCCCTTCCCTCCCCGTGCGCTCGGCGACGCCCGTCCCCGAGCCGCGCGGAGCGCCCGAACCCGACAGCTAACCCGGTAGGCGGTCCACGGAAGGAGTCGCCTCCCTTGGCGTCACACCGCAGGTCGCGGCCCCGGCTGGGCGTGCCGTCCGGTCGTCGCACCGCCGCCGGCCTCACCACGGCCGCGCTCACCTCCCTCGCCCTCCTCGTCCAGGTCGCGCCGTCGGCCACCGCCGTACCGCGCGAGCCGCGCCCCTCGATCGAGGAGGTGCGGCAGCGGGTCGACACGCTGTACCGCGAGGCCGGCAGCGCCACCCAGGCGTACAACGGGGCCAAGGAGCGCACGGACGCGCAACAGGCCCGGGTGGACGAACTGCTCGGGGACGTCGCCGAGCACACCGAGCGGGTCAACGAGGCACGCCGCAAGCTGGGGTCCTTCGCCGCGGCCCAGTACCGCAGCGGCAGCGCCCACTCGACCGCGACGCTCCTCCTGGCCGCCAACTCCAAGAGCCTCTTCGACCAGTCGCACCTGCTGGCCCGGCTGACCAGTCGGCAGCAACGGGCGCTGACGGAGTACGAGGCCCGGCGGTCGGCGGCGGCCACCCAGCGCGGCAAGGCGACGCAGAGCCTGGCCTCCCTCACGGCCGCGCAGGAGGACCTGCGGGCCAAGAAGAAGTCCGTGCGGGCCAAGCTGGCCGAGGCCCGCACGGTGCTGTCCAGGCTGACCGCCGAGGAGAAGGCCAGGCTGGCGGAGCTGGAGCGCAAGAAGCAGGCCGAGGCCGAACGCAAGGCCAAGGAGTTGGCCCGCGAACAGGCCGCGAAGGAGCGCGAGGAACGGGAGCAGCGCGAGCGGGAACAGCGCGAGCGGGAGCGGGAGGAGCGCGAGAACGACGGCGACACGAGCGACGGCGGTGGTACCGGCGACGGGAGTGGCCAGGGCGAGGACGCGGGCCGCGGCGACGGCTCGGGGGACACCCTCCCGAGCGACCCCGCTCTCCCGGCCGACACGGCGAAGGCGCAGCAGGCGATCGACTTCGCGCGGGCACAGCTCGGCAAGCCGTACGTGTGGGGCGCCACCGGCCCGGACTCGTACGACTGCTCGGGACTCACGCAGGGCGCGTGGAAGGCCGCCGGGGTGACCCTGCCGCGCACCACCTGGGACCAGGTCAAGGTGGGCAAGCGCATAGCCACCACCGACCTCGCCCCCGGTGACCTGGTCTTCTTCTACGACGACAGCAGCCATGTGGGCCTCTACATCGGCCAGGGCCAGATGATCCACGCGCCGAAGCCCGGTGCCAACGTGCGGATCGAGTCGATCTTCACGATGCCGCTGTACGGGAACGTGCGGCCGGCCTGAACCGCCGGATCTCCGTCCACGGAGCGGGCCCGTCTCCCACGCGGGGGCGGGCCCGCTCACCCGTGGGGGCGGGCCCGCTCACCCGTAGGAGGGCAGGGTGTGGCGCCCGTCGTCGGGCTGCTGGGTGGGGAGGCCGCCGAGGCGCTGGGCGGGGTGGCCGCTGGGGCCGCTGGGCGGGGTTGGCCACCAGGCTGCTTGAAGGGGAGGCGCCGGGCCGCTGAGCGAGCGGGGACGAGGCGAGGGGGCACCCCCAAAGACGAATCCAAAATACGTATTCCATAGAATCGCGGCGTGCGACTGACCAAGGCCACCGATCTGGCGCTCCGCGTCGCCATGCGCCTCGCTGTGCTCGACGCGGAGAGCGCGCCGACCACCCGCGAGGTGGCCGACGCCGTCGCCGTGCCGTACAGCCATGCCGCGAAGGTCGTCACCCGACTGCGTCACCTCGGCGTGGTCGAGGCCCGGCGCGGCCGGGGCGGCGGGCTGGCGCTGACCTCGACCGGGCGGGCCGCGTCGCTCGGCTGGCTGGTGCGCGAGCTTGAGGGGGCGGGCGACGTGGTGGGGTGCGAGGACGACCCGCCGTGCCCGCTGCGCACGGCGTGCCGGCTGCGCAGCGCGCTACGCCAGGCGCAGGAGTCCTTCTACGCCACACTCGACCCGATTACCATCGCCGACCTCGTCTCCGCCCCGACCGGCCCCGTCCTCCTTGGCCTCTCCCCCCGCCCCACGTAGCACCCGACCACACCAGCGTCACCCGCCACTCGACCACCACCCGCCGCGTCCACCGCGCGTCGCGTGGGCCACTACTGGGCTCGCCCATGCCCACGTCGCCCCACTTCCCCCGCCCTCACCAACCGGCCCCCACGCCGGACTCCCCGCAAGCCTCTTCCGTGAAAAACCCCCGACACAAAAGACGAATCCCAGAATCCGATTTGGAGTAGCCATGCTGTCCGAGAAGTCGGCCGTCGCGGTCCGTGCCACGCTGCCCGCCGTGCACGGCGCGCTCGACGAGATCGCCGCACGCTTCTACGACCGGCTGTTCGCGGCCCACCCCGCGCTGTTGCGCGACCTGTTCAACCGTGGCAACCAGGCCAACGGGACGCAGCGGCAGGCGCTCGCCGGCGCGCTCGCGGCGTTCGCGACGACGCTGGTCGGACCCTCGCCCACCGCGCCCGACGAACTGCTCGGCCGGATCGCCCACAAGCACGCCTCACTCGGCGTCACCCGCGACCAGTACGACGTCGTGCACACCCACCTGTTCGCGGCCATCGCCGAGGTGCTCGGCGACGCCGTCACGGAGGAGGTGGCCGCGGCCTGGGACGAGGTCTACTGGCTGCTCGCCGACTCGCTGATCGCCGCGGAGGGCCGGTTGTACGCGGCGGCCGGCGTGGCCGAGGGCGACGTGTGGCGGGAGTACCGGGTGGTGGAGCGCACGCCGGAGGCGGACGGCGTGGTGAGCTTCCTGGTCCGGCCCGCCGACGGCACGCCGCCCCCGCCGTCCCGGCCCGGCCAGTACGTCTCCGTCCAGGTCGAACTGGACGACGGGGCCCGCCAGATACGCCAGTACAGCGTGAGCGCGGCGCGCCCCGAGGGTCTGCGCCTCACGGTCAAGGCCGCCGCCGGCGAGGGCGAAGGCGCGCCGGACGGCGCGGTCTCCACACATCTGCACGCCCGCGTACGCGCCGGCGGCACGCTGCGCGTCAGCCTGCCGTTCGGTGACGTCACGCTCGACACGTGCGACGACGGCCCTCTCCTGCTGGTCTCCGCCGGCATCGGCTGCACGCCGCTGATCGGCATGCTCGACCACCTGCTGACCACCGGCGCGGCGCGGCCCGTGGTCGCCGTGCACGGCGACCGGACCGAACACACCCACGCCTTCCGCGGGGAACTCGACGCCCTGGTACGGAAGTTGCCGGACGCCGTCGCCCACGTCTGGTACGAGGAGCCGATCGGCCCCTGGCCGCCCGACCGCACCGGACGCGTCGACCTGTCCGCTCTCCCGCTGCCCGGCCTCCCCCACACCACCGCCTACCTGTGCGGCCCCGTCCCCTTCCTCCGCGCGACCCGCGCCCAACTCCGCACCCTCGGCCTGCCCGCGAACCGCATCCACTACGAGGTCTTCGGCCCCGACCTGTGGCGGGGCGAGGAGTAGGGGGGAGGAGGGAGGAGCGGAGTCGGGTGCGGCGGAAGGGAGCGGGGCGGGGCACGTGGGGTGCGGGCCGGCGCGCGGGGTGCATCCGTTGGGGCGGGCGTGCCGCCACGGCCGCACGTACCCGTAGCGACCCGCCGGCCCACCGCCCGCGAGCCACGCTCCCCGGACGCATAACGCCAGGAGGGGGGTGTATGAACTTCGTGTATACACGGCTTGTACAGTGCTCGGCATGCTCTCTGAACCTCCCATATCCGGCACGCCCGACATCGTTGCCTCCGCCTCCCCCCAGGACTCCGTCGCGCCGGCCTCCGACGCGTCAGCCGCCGGCGGACAGCGCTCGCGGAGCCGGCTGCGGCTGCGGGCCTCGGGCACGGCCGTGGCTGCGGCCGGCGCGCTGTCGCTCGCGCTCGTGCTGAGCGGCTGCTCGTCGGAGCAGACCGATACGACATCGCCGGCTTCCGCGCGGTCCAAGACCGGCGACGACGCCAAGGGGAAGCAGGGCACGGTGGACTGCGCGAAGGCCAAGTGCATCGCGCTGACCTTCGACGCCGGCCCCGGCAAGGACACCGGGCAACTCCTGGACACGCTCAAGGACAAGAAGGTTCCCGCGACCTTCTTCCTGCTCGGCAAGAACCACGTGAAGAAGCACCCCGACCTCGTACGCCGGATCGCGGCGGAGGGTCACGAGGTGGCCAACCACACCTGGTCGCACCCCCGGCTGACCGACCTCGAACCCGACGAGGCCCGCAAGGAACTGGCCCTCACCCAGGACGCGATAGAGGAGATAACGGGGCGCAAGCCGACCCTCATGCGCCCGCCGCAGGGCCGCACCAACAAGGACGTCTCCAAGGTCAGCAAGGAACTCGGCCTCTCCCAGGTGCTGTGGAGCGTGACCGCCAAGGACTACTCCACGACGGACTCCGCGCTGATCAAGAAGCGGGTCCTGGACCAGGCCGACCGGGACGGCATCATCCTGCTGCACGACATCTACGACGGCACGGTGCCCGCCGTACCCGGCATCATCGACGCCCTGCACAAGCGCGGCTTCACCTTCGTGACGGTGCCCCAACTCATGGCCCCGGCCGTGCCCGAGCCCGGCGAGGTCTACCGCCCCTGAGCGGAGTTCAGCGCTCCTGAGAGCACCCGTGAGGGCACCCGCCCACGCCGGCCCCGGGTCTGACCTCGGGCGCCTCACCGCCGGGCCGCACCCCGGGCCCCGCTGCGGCGGACTCCCGCGCCGGGCGCACCCGGCGCGGGGTCCCCGGGTGCTGTTCCCCGGGCGGAGCCCCGCAGACGGGTTGCGTCCGTGGTGGGCCGACGACCGGGCCGACGTCTCGGCGGTGGGGCCGAGGCCGGAGGAGTCGGGGCAGAGCCCGACGAGCGGGGCCGGCTCGCTCAGACCAGTCGGCGCGCGGTGGCCCAGCGGGTCAGCTCGTGCCGGTTGGAGAGCTGGAGCTTGCGCAGCACCGCGGAGACGTGGGACTCGACCGTCTTCACGGAGATGAACAACTGCTTGGCTATCTCCTTGTACGCGTAACCGCGCGCGATCAGCCGCAGCACCTCGCGCTCGCGCTGGGTCAGCCGGTCCAGGTCCTCGTCCACCGGCGGCGCGTCCGTGGAGGCGAAGGCGTCGAGGACGAAGCCCGCGAGGCGCGGCGAGAACACCGCGTCGCCGTCCCGCACCCGGAAGATCGCGGCGACCAGGTCGGTGCCGGTGATGGTCTTGGTGACGTACCCGCGGGCGCCGCCCCTGATGACGCCGATGACGTCGTCGGCCGCGTCGGAGACCGACAGGGCCAGGAAGCGCACCGGGTTCGCCGCGTCGCCCATCAGCGCGGCGCTGCGGCGCAGCACCTCGACGCCGCCGCCCCCGGGCAGGTGCACGTCGAGCAGCACCACCTCGGGGCGGGTGGCGGCGATGACGCTGACGGCCTGGTCCACGTCGGCCGCCTCGCCCACCACCTCCACGCCCGTACGCTCGGTCGCGCCGATCTCGGCCTGCACGCCCGTACGGAACATCCGGTGGTCGTCCACCAGCACGACCCGGACGTGCCGCTCGGCCCCCGCCGTGCCTTCCGCGCCGCCACTGCCTCCGGTGCCCGTCACGCCTTCGGTCATGTCGCGACCCTCTCCATCTCAAGTTCCACTTCGGTGCCCCCGTCCGGCGCGGAGCGCAGCCGCGCCGTGCCGCCGTTGCGCTGCATTCTGCCGATGATCGACTCGCGTACGCCCATCCGGTCGTCCGGCACCGCGTCCAGATCGAAGCCCGGGCCCCGGTCCCGCACGGACACGAAGACCGTACGCCCCTCCACTTCGGCGAAGACCTGCACGGCACCGCCCTCGCCACCGTACTTGGCCGCGTTGACCATCGCCTCGCGCGCGGCCTGCATCTGCGCGGCCAGTCGGTCGTCCAGCGGGCAGTCGCCGACGCACACCACCTCGACGGGCACGCCGTGGTAGTCCTCGACCTCCGCCGCCGTGCTCTTCACCGCGTCCGCGAGCGTCGCCGGCTCGTCGTCCTCCTCCTTCCCCCGGCCCTCGGGCCGGTTCAGCCAGGCGCGTAGCTCGCGCTCCTGGGCCCGGGCCAGCCGGGTGACCTCGCGCGCGTCCTCGGCGTTGCGCTGGATCAGGGTGAGCGTGTGCAGCACCGAGTCGTGCACGTGGGCGGCGACCTCGGCGCGCTCCTGGGCCCGGATGCGCATCAGCCGCTCCTCGGACAGGTCCTGGGCCATGCGCACCAGGTAGGGCCCCGCGAGCAGGGCTATGCCCACGAGGACGGCCAGCGCCGCCTGGAGCACGGCACCCAGGTGGCGGGCCGAGCCCTGCATCACGACGATGCCCGTCACCCCGGCACTGACCAGCACGACACCGGCCGCGCCGCGCGCGATCGGCAGCAACCGCTTGCGGCGGCTCAGCTCCACCCACTGCGCTCGCCGCGCGTTGTCCGCCTGCCGCCACACCAGCGCCACACCCGCGCCGATCAGCAGCAGCGGCCAGACGTAGGCGTTGGCCCGGCCGAGTTGGAAGCTGCTGACGAAGATGGCCATCCCCGCCACGACCGCGACCAGGGCGAATATCTGGCCCTTGTCCGGCTTGCGGGCCAGCAACCTGCGCTTGCCGTCCCGGCCCGTGACGGCCGCGGGCCGCGGGGCCTCCACGCCGCCGACGCCGAGCGGCACGACGAACCAGAACAGGGCGTAGAGCAGGACGCCGAACCCCTCGGCCATGAGGAGCGCGAGAAACACGATGCGGACCCAGGAGACCGGCAGCCCGAGGTGGCCCGCCAGTCCCCGGGCGACGCCACCCAGCATCCGCCCCTCGGCGCTGCGGTACAGCTTGCGCAGGGGTGGCTCGGTGGGGGGTGCTGCGGCGGTCATGCCCCGATCGTCACACGAGGGCCGCTGCCCGGACATCAGGGCTGACCCTGATCCCGTACGCCGGAACCCGGAGGCTCACCTAGGGGCGCTCGTCAGGGCCTCCCGCACGCCCCCTCTGACCTGCCCCGAAAGGGGCCCGCTCAGGCCGCCGCCGACCGCCACGGCCCCGCCCACCGCCGGCCAGCGGCCAGCCAGCAGCCAGCAGCCAGCAGAACGGTGATGGCGGTAGCGGTGGCGGTGATGGTCAGGAGCCGGTGCCGGCCGCCGCGCCCTCCGCCTTCTTGACGTCGTCGGCCGTGTGGAAGCTGTCCTTGATGACGTCGAAGATGGGCCGGTACTCCGACCACTGGTCGCTCGGCCCCGACACGTAGATGGCGTACTCCTCCTTGCCCACCTCGCCGAAGCCGAGGTCGATGCCGCGGAACTCCCTGGCCTTACCACGGAAGGAGAACTCCCAGATGGCGGCGGGGTCGCCGCGGAACGTCGTGCGCTGCATGCGCAGCCGCTTGAGCGTGGGCTCGCGCTCGCGCCACTGCGCCTCGATGTCCTCGAAGTGCTCCAGGTGGTCGGAGCTGGCGAAGTCCAGCACGTTGATCTTTATGCCGACCTTGCCGGTGGGGTCCACGTAGTCGACCTGCTCGCCGGTGCCCGACTTGCGCGTCCAGCCGTCCGGAACCGGGAACGAGACGCCCAGGTCCTTCTCGTGCACCAGGTGGTAACCAGCCGGCACCGGGGACGGCTTGGGCTTCGGCGCGCCGGGCTTCGCCGGGCCCGCTCCGTCGCTGCCGGGCAGCTGCGACGCGCTCTGCCGCGCGCTGGGCCGCGCCCCGCCGTCGTCCTTGTCGCTCGACGCCAGGTAGACGACCACGGCGCCGGCGCCGGCCGCGATCACTCCCACGGCCACCGCCCCCCACAGCGTCGCCCGCCCGCGCCGCCGCCCGCCCGCCCCGCCCGTCCCGTCCGGCACACCGATCGAGGTGGGTGCGGTGAGCGAGGACGAGCGGCCCGCCGACGCGTGACCTGCCTGGGGGCGCGCCACCGACGCCTGCCCCACGGACGCGTGCCCCAGGGGCGTGGAACGGCTCTGCGCGTGGGGGTGGGGCTGCTGCGGGGACGGCGCGTGCTGGAGGGATTGCGCGGGCTGCTGCGGCTGAACAGTTTGGTGCGACTGATTCGGCTGATGCGGCTGGTGGGACTGAGGCGACCGGCTGGACTGCTGCGGTTGCTGTGCGTGCGGTGGCTGTTGGGACTGGTTCGGCTGCTGCGGTGAGTGAGTCTGGTGACGGTCGGCCCGCAAGCGGGTGGGAACGGTACCGACGTCCGAGTGCGGCCCGCCCGGGGTGGGCGTGTGGGGGTGGGCCGGGTCGGGAGTGTCGCGTGCGGCGTGTGGGACGGTGCCCGGCGTCGTCCCGGAGGCCGCGTTCCCGGTGGCGGCCGGCGTGGCCTCGGGGGGCGGAGCCGTCCCGGCGGCCACCACGCCATCGTTGATACGCGTCGGCGCCGTGACCGGCGCGAGGTTCGCGGTGGCCTCTGGGGCGGCCGGTGCCACGGCGTCGGGTGCGGTACGCGCTGCTGCCGCGTCAGGTGTGGCGCGTGCGGCGTCCCGCTCCGGCAGCAGCGATGACCGCATCAGCTCCGTCTCGGCCTCGGCGGCGGCGGCCCGTAGCGTCCACTCCACCGTCTCCGCCGACGGCCGCGCGTCCGGGTCCTTGTCGAGTAGAGCCTCCACGAGCGGGGCGAGGACGCCGGCGTGGCGCAGCGGCGGCAGCTCGTCCACGGCGATCGCGTACGCCGTCTCGAACGCGGTGTCCTTGCGGAACGGAGGCCGCCCCTCCACCGCCTGGTACAGCGTCGCGCCCAGCGCCCACAGGTCGGACGCGGGGCCGGGCTTGCCGCCCTTGACGCGCTCGGGGGCCACGTAGTCGATGGAGCCGACGAGTTCGCCGGTCTTGGTCAGGGTGGAGGTGCCGGAGGCGACGGCTATGCCGAAGTCGGTGAGCACCACCCGGCCGTCGCCGAGCGGCCCGTGGCCCACGGCGCGGTGCCCGCCGCTGGTCGCGCGGTCGCCGGGGTCACCGTCGGTGTGGTGGCCGGGGCCGTGGCTGCCGCCGGTGCCCAGGAGGACGTTGCCCGGCTTGACGTCCCGGTGCAGCACGCCCGCCGCGTGCGCGGCCCGCAGGGCGGCGATCATGCCGCGGCCGATCCTGGCGGCCTCCTCGGGCTCGATGCGGCCCTTGCGCTTGAGCACGTCGGCGAGGGTCGTGGAGGGCACGTACTCCATCACGATGCACGGCACGCCGCGGTCGTCCACGACGTCGTGCACCACGACCACGTTGGGGTGGGCGATGCGCGCGGCGCTCTGCGCCTCGCGCCGCGTCCGCTCGTACAGCGTGGCCAGTTCGTCGTCGGCCAGGTGCGGCGAGATGTGCAACTGCTTGATGGCGACCTGACGGCCCAGCAGTTCGTCGGCGGCTCTCCACACGGTGCCCATACCGCCCCGGCCGATCCGCTCCACCAGCCGGTACCGCTCGGCGACCAACCGCCCCTCGTCCGACACCGCACACCCCTCTACTTCCCCCGGCACCGTTCGAACGGCCACGATAGCCGCCTCCTTGCCGTATCCCCGCCTTGCGTTGCACGTCGTGCCCCCTGGGAGTGCTCCCCAGGCTGCGGGAAACAACGCGGAATCGAGCCCTCCGCCTCGCCCGGGCCGCCTCCCGGCTTCGCGTCCCCATCGATCGACGGGGGGGCGCGCGGTGCGCACGAGCGCCCCTTGGGGGTGGGTCGGGGGGATCTCAGGGAACGGCCAGGGTCATGGCGGCTGCCATCTGGCGAGCCGGGTTGACACCATGGACGCATGACCGACGCACCCACCGCCGAGGACGGCGCCGCGGGTACCCCGGCGACGCCCGGCGGCGCCACGGCCACCGAGCCAGGGCCGCCCGCGCGCGAGCCCCTGCGGCGCAGCCGTGAGCACAAGGTGATCGCGGGCGTGTGCGGGGGCCTCGGCCGGTACTGCGACCTGGACCCGGTCATCTTCCGCGTGGTGCTCGCCGTGCTCGGCGCGGCGGGCGGCCTCGGCCTGGTCGCGTACGGCTTCGCCTGGCTGCTCATCCCGAGCTACGGGGAGGATGAGAACGAGGGCAGGCGGCTGCTGTCCGGCCGCGTCGAGGGGCCGGCGCTGACCGCTGTGCTGGCCGCCCTGGTCGGCTGCGGCCTGTTCCTCTCGATGCTCAACAACGGCAGCGTCGTGGGCTTCGCGATGATGGTCTCGCTGGCCGCGGTCGGCGCGGGGTACTGGTCGCGGCACCGGCGCCACGCGGAGGGCGACGGCCCGGTGGACCCGGCGACGGCGCAGGCGGTCGCCGACGCCCCACCCGAGACGCGGGCACCGCCCGTGCCCGGCTCCCCGTCCTGGTGGCGCGACCCGATCGTCAAGGACGGCACGACGGGGCTGCCGGGCGCCATCCGCCCCGTGGCGGTCACGGCCTACCTGTGGGGCCCCGACGACACCCCGTACGAGCGGCGCACGGGCTCCTCCGCCAGCCCGCCGCCCGCCCCGCGCGGCGAGGGGATCGGCGGCCGGACGTTCCTGCTGGCCACGTGCGCCGCCGTGATCGGCGTCAGCACCACGTGGAGCACCCAGCCGCTCGGCACCAGCCTGGAGATAGGGCTGGCGTGCGCGCTGGCGGTGTTCGGCGTCGGGCTCGCTGTCAGCAGTCTGTACGGGCGCACCAGCGGCGGCACGATGGTCTCCGTGGTGCTGACGGCCGCGCTGCTCGCGGGCGCCGCGGCGCTGCCGAAGTCGGTGACCGCCGACTGGCGCGAGCGCACCTGGCAGGCCACCGAGCCGGCCGAGCTGCGCGATCGGTACGAGCTGGGCACCGGGTACGCCACGCTCGACCTGACCACACTGCGCCCGGGCCGCGGCCGCACGCTCGGCACACATGCCTCGGTCGGCGCGGGCAAGTTGCGGGTCGCGGTGCCCGCCGACGTGAAGCTACGGCTCACGGTGGCGGTGGGCTTCGGCGACATCCAACTCCCGGGTGAGCGCGGGGACGACGTGGACGTGGCGCCCCGACGCTCGCGCGAGGTGACGGTCCAGCCGCAGGCCGGTGGCAAGCCGCTGCCGGCAGCGAAGACGCGCGGCACGCTGGTGCTCGACCTCGACGTGGGCGTGGGACAGGTGGCGGTGGTACGGCAATGAAACGGCACACCTTCGAACCAGGCCGACTCATCGCCGGCGCCGCGGCGCTCGCGGTCGGCGTCGGGTACGCGTTGGACGCGGCCGGCACCTGGGACCCACCGCCCTTCGCGCTGCTGCCGGCGCTCGGGGTCGGGCTGGTGCTCGCGGCGTTGATCACAGCGGTGACCCACGCGATGCGCCGCCGCCGTAACCGCGCCCGGCGCATCGAGGCCGCGGCGAGCCCGCCGTCGCCCGAGGAACTCGCCATGGCCTGGCACCGCAGGGCACACGCCGCTGCCTACGCGCCCCGGGCGGACGGGGCGGAACGCAGCCCGCACAGTACGGGGAGCACGGCGGAGGCGGTGAGCACGGCGAGGCCAGCGAGCACCGCGCAGCCGAAGCCGACCCTCCGAGCCGACGATACGGACCCCACAACCACGGATCGCCCGGTCACCGGCCCCGCGAACACCCGCTCCACGGACACGGGCCCCACCGGCACAGGCCCCACCGTCGCAGACTCCACCAGTCCCGACCTCACCACCAGCCGTACCGACATACGCCCGGACCGGGACCTGGACCGGGACCCGGACCCGGATTCAGGCCAGGGCTCCGACGGCGGGTAGGGCGCCACGGGCGGGCGGCACCTGACAGGCCGCCCAACGTCCCAGCACCCGGTCCGCCCGACGCCCGCCCCAGCCGCCGACGGCCCGACACGATCCCAACCACCCCACACCCAGCGGCGGGAGACCCCGCGCCTACCACCCGCACCCGCCGCCCCCGCGCCGGCACGCGCACCCGTGAAGCGGTCATCCCGCGTGGGTGACGCGGGCCTCCGATCCGAGCGAAGCAGGCACTCGAAGGAGGCGAAACAGGCACCTGCTGGACGCGAATCGGGCACCGCGCGGAAGGTGAGCGGCCGACCCGAGCGGGGCCGGGGGGAGCCGGCGTGTGGCGGGTCGACGCGTGGCAGCCCGGCGCGAGGGGCGGCGCGGGGGCGGCCGAGAGCTGGCCGGGCCGGGGCGGGTCAGCCGGCGGTGCCGGGCTTGGTGCCCCAGACGTAGACGCGGTCCTTGAGATGGAGGAGGTCCCAGAGCGTCGCCGCGTCCTTGACGGTCAGGTTCACGCAGCCGGCTGAGCCGCCGCCGTCGAAGAGGTCGCCGGGCCTGCCGTGCAGCGCCTGGCCTCCGTCGAAGAACTGGGCGTACGGCATGGGGGCGTTGGCGTAGAGGGTGGAGACGTGGTCCTTGCTGCGGGAGTAGATCGCGTGCCAGCCGGGCCGGGTCTCCTGGGCGTCCCGGCCGGTGCGGATCGGCACGGGGCCGAAGTCCAGCCGGTCGCCGGTCTGCACCCACAGCAACTGTCGGTCCATGTCAACGCAGGTGACTCGGAAGGAGCGAACCGGGCAGTGGCCAGCGGCATTCGGGCGGTGCGCGGCCTGCACCGCGACCAGCGTGCGATACGTGCCGAGGTCGGCATAGCCGTCCGTGCGGGCGGTGCCGTGCTCGGCCTGGAAGGCGCGGATGGCCCGGCAGTCCGCAGCGGACTGCCGGCCGTCGACGGGCCGACCCAGATGCTTCTCCAGCGGGCGCTGGTAGGGCCCGGTGGGGGCGGTGCACGCGGCGCCGGCTGAGGCTGAGACAGCGGAGGCGGGTGCGGCGCCGGCCAGTGCCGTCGCCGCACCGAGAAGTGCCGTGGCCGCGACAGCGGCCACGGCACGGGGAAGACGGACAGGGCGCACGTCACAACCTCCTGGGAGAACGTTCCGGGGCCCTGTCAGTGCACCACCGGGCCGGTTCGGCCGCCCAGTCATGGACGGCCGAACCGGTGAGCGTCAGGAGCGCGAGTCGGCGTGCGGCTGGTGCTCGCCGCCCTTGCCGTGCTCGCCGCCCTTGCGGTGCTCGTCGGCCTTGCGGTGCTCGTCGGCCTTGCGGTGCTCGTCGGCCTTGTGGTGGTCGCCGTTCTTGTGGTTCTTGTCGTGCTTCTTGTTCTTGTTGGGGGTGCTGTGGTGGTCGTGACCGTGGTTGTTGTCGCCGTTGCGGCGGCCGTCCTCGCCGTGCTGGCCGTTCTTGTCGTGCTGGCCGTTCTTGCCGTGGTGGCCGTTCTTGTCGTGGTGGTGACCGTTGTTGTGGTGGTGGCAGTTCTTGCCGTGGTCACCGTGGTTGCCGTGCTCGCCGTGGCGGCAGTCGCGGCCGTGCTCGCCGTCGCGGCCGTGGTCACAGCACTTGCAGTGGTCGCAGCACTCGCACGGCGGCTGGGGCTTGCAGTCCTTGCCCTTGCACGGCTCGCCGCGCTTGTTGGCCAGTTCCACGGTGACGCCCTCGGAGCTGTTCTCCTTCGTCACCTCGTACGGGCCGGAGACGGGGTTGTCCGGCAGTTCGTACCCCTCGGGGACGGCCGTCTCGCGGAGGTAGTACTCCCCGACCGGAAGGCCGTCGAAGGTGCACACGCCGGCCTCGTCGGTCGAGCAGCCCCGGTCCTGACGGGTGTCGGGGTTGTCGCCCCTGGTCTGCAAGCCCGCGACGCCGTTGGTCTCCCGCCACAGTTCGAAGACGGCGCCAGCGAGCGGCTGCCCGTGCTTGGCGTCCTTCTTCAGCAGCTTGATCGAGCCCTTGCCGGGAGGCGTGGCCTTGCGCGTGTTCTTCGCTTCGACCCGTACGCCGGCCTCGGCGTTCTCCTCGGTCAGCGTGAGCGGACCGAAGGTGGTGTCGTCCGGCAGCTCGTAGCCGTCGGGGGCCTCGTTCTCGACCCAGTAGTACGTACCGAGGCTGGTGGCGTCGGCGCACACACCGCTGGCCGGGGTGGTGCAGGTGGAGACCCTGGTGTCCGGGTCGCCGCCCGTGGTCTGCAAGCCCTCGGTGCCGTTGCTCTCCCGCCACAGCGTGAACTCCGCACCCGCCAGCGCGTCGCCGGTCTCGGCGTCGGTCTTGAGCACGCTCACCTCGCCGGTGGTGGGCTCCGGCTCGGACGAGCGGTGGTTCGCCGCCTCGATGCGGACCCCGGTGTCGGCGTTGTCCTCGGTCAGCGTCAGCGGTCCGAAGACGTTCGGGTCGGGCAGGTCGTACCCGTCGGGTGCGGCCGTCTCCTCCCAGTAGTACGTACCGAGTTCGCTCGTGTCGGCACACACGCCGCTGGCAGGCGTCGTGCACGCCGAGACCCGGGTGTCCGGGTCGGCGCCCGTGGTCTGGAGCCCGGGCGTGCCGTTGCTCTCCCGCCACAGCACGAACTCGGCGCCGGCGAGCGGGTCGCCCGAGTCCGAGTCCGCCTTCAGCACGCTGACCTCACCGGTACCGGGGGGCACGGTCGAAGCGGTGTTCGCCGCCTCGACCCGCACGCCGGCCTCGGCGTTCTCCTCGGTCAGCGTCAGCGGACCGAACACGTTCGGGTCGGGCAGCTCGTACCCGTCGGGAGCGTCGGTCTCCTCCCAGTAGTACGTACCGAGGCCCGTCGTGTCGGCGCAGACGCCGCTAGCGGGGGTGGTGCAGGTGGAGACCCGGGTGTCCGGGTCGGCGCCCGTGGTCTGCAACCCCTCGGTGCCGTTGCTCTCCCGCCACAGCGTGAACCCGGCGCCGGCGAGCGGGTCACCGGTCTCGGCGTCGGTCTTGAGCACGCTCACCTCACCGGTGGTCGGCTCCGGTTCGGACGAGGAACTGTTCGCCGCCTCGATCCGCACGCCGGTGTCGGCGTTGTCCTCGGTCAGCGTGAGCGGACCGAAGACGTTCGGGTCGGGCAGGTCGTACCCGTCGGGAGCAGCGGTCTCCTCCCAGTAGTACGTACCGAGTTCGCTCGTGTCGGCGCAGACGCCGCTGGCGGGGGTGGTGCAGGTGGAGACCCGGGTGTCCGGGTCGGCGCCCGTGGTCTGGAGCCCGGGCGTGCCATTGCTCTCGCGCCACAGCGTGAACTCGGCACCCGTCAACGGGTCACCCGTCGCCGCGTCCGTCTTCAACACGCTGACCTCACCGGTGCCGGGCGGCACGGTCGTCGCGGTGTTCGACGCCTCGACGCGTACGCCGGCGCCGGCGTTCTCCTCGGTCAGCGTCAGCGGACCGAAGACGTTCGGGTCGGGCAGGTCGTACCCGTCGGGAGCGGCCGTCTCCTCCCAGTAGTACGTGCCAAGGCCGGTCGTCTCGGTGCATTCGCCGCTGGCCGGAGTGGTACACGCCGAAACCCGGGTGTCCGGGTCGGCGCCGGTGGTCTGGAGCCCAGCCACGCCGTTGCTCTCGCGCCACAGCACGAACTCAGCACCCGCCAACGGGTCACCCGAGCCCGCATCCGTCTTGAGCACGCTCACGTCACCGGTCACCGGCGGCTCAGGCGAATCCGTGTTCTCCGCCACAACCCGCACACCCGTATCAGCGTTCTCCTCCGTCAACGTCACCGGACCAAACACCGGATCAGCGGGCAGCTCGTAACCATCCGGAGCCGCCGTCTCCTCCCAGTAGTACGTACCGAGACTGGTGGTGTCCGCGCACACACCACTGGCAGGAGTCGTACACGTGGAAACCCGGGTGTCCGGGTCGTCACCCGTGGTCTGCAACCCCTCGGTGCCGTTCGTCTCACGCCACAACGTGAACTCCGCACCCGCCAACGCGTCACCCGACGCCGCGTCCGTCTTCAGGACGCTGACCTCACCGGTCGTCGGCGGCACCGGGGTGGAGCTGTTCGCCGCCTCGACGCGTACGCCTTCGGCGGCGTTCTCCTCGGTCAGCGTGAGCGGGCCGAAGATGTTCGGGGTGGGCAGGTCGTACCCCGGAGGTGCCGCGGTCTCTTCCCAGTAGTAGGTGCCGAGTTCGGCGGTGTCGGTGCATTCGCCGCTGGCCGGGGTCGTGCATTCCGAAACCCGGGTGTCCGGGTCATCGCCGGTGGTCTGGAGCCCAGCCACGCCGTTGCTCTCGCGCCACAGCACGAACTCAGCACCCGCCAACGGGTCACCCGAGCCCGCGTCCGTCTTGAGCACGCTCACATCACCGGTCACCGGCGGCTCAGGCGAATCCGTGTTCTCCGCCACAACCCGCACACCCGTATCAGCGTTCTCCTCCGTCAACGTCAACGGACCAAACACCGGATCGGCAGGCAGCTCGTAACCATCCGGAGCCGCCGTCTCCTCCCAGTAGTACGTACCGAGACTGGTGATGTCCGCGCACACACCACTGGCAGGAGTCGTACACGTGGAAACCCGGGTGTCCGGGTCATCGCCCGTGGTCTGCAACCCCTCGGTACCGTTCGTCTCACGCCACAACGTGAACTCCGCACCCGCCAACGCGTCACCCGACGCCGCGTCCGTCTTCAGGACGCTGACCTCACCGGTCGTCGGGCCGGGGCCGGTACCGCAGTCCGGCAGGTCACCGTTGAACGGGTACGCGTGGAACTCCTGGCCGCCGCCACCGGTCGCCGAGCTCGTGTGGGTCAGCGAGCCGGTGGTGAACATGCGGCCGTTGACGCCGGGGAGCGTCACCGTGGTCGTCGACGTCTGCTCGCCCACCAGGACGCTGCCCTGGAACTGGCCGCTGCCGACCAGGTCCACCGACGTGGCGTCGGGGAAGTTCCACAGCAACCGCTCGCGGTAGGCGTTCAGCGGGTCGTCGTCGGTGATGCCACCGCTGTAGGTGTTGATGGTGCGGTCCGCGCCGACGATGTTGACGAGGATCGTGGCGTCGGCCGGGATGCCCGCGAAGGCGATGCCCTGCGCGCCACCGCCCGCCCCCACCATGTCGAAGTCCACGTTGAACACCTGGAGCGAGGAGGTGCCGTCGCCGGTGAACAGCGTCTGGTAGCCCTGGTTGACCGCGGTGCCCGTGGCGGGTCGCGGCGCGCCGTCCACCCGCGCGTAGCAGCGGCTGGCCGCCGTGAGCTCGTCCCGCAGGGCGGTGTACGGCGCGACCGCGTCACTGTCCTGGATGGTCGTGCCCCGGACGGTGCCGGTGAGCGTCCCGGCGTGCCGGACGATGCCCTGCTCGCCGACGACGCCGCCGGTCGTGTCCAGGACCTGCCCGGGCGCGATGGTCACGTCGCCACCGGTGCTCAGGAAGTCCGAGCCGTCCGGCGGCGGGACGCGCGAGCCGACCCCGACGATGCCGAGGTTGTAGAGGCCGCCGGTGACGGCGTCCTTGTTCTGGTCGAAGTTGTCGAGCACGACCACGCGGCCCTCGGCCTCGGCCGCCCGGCCGCGCACCAGGAAGTCGTCGCCGACGAAGATGTTGATCGCGTCGTCCCGGCCGTGGAAGGCGTCGTTGTTGACCGGCGGGAACGGGTCGGGGCATGACCCCGGCACACACGGGCCGAGGCCGCCCGGCAGGGGCGCCGCCGCCGCTGGCGGTGCGCTCAGGCCGAACGTCAGGATAGGCACGGCCGTGGCGACCACGGCACATGCGACGCCGGCGGCGCCGGCGCGTGATCGGAGCGCGGCTAGGCGCTCGGAGATGGGTCTCATGCGCGGCATCGTGCGTAGCCGCACGGGGTGCGGCGGCCAGTGACACGGGCGCTTGCGCCGGTCACCTGGACGATCCCACCCATACGGGCTGATTAACGCCAGCCGCGCTTAGGCCGTTCGTGCCCCGCTGGCCGCGCTTGTGCGCCCCGGAGCGCACGAGTGCGCGCGAGGCCGGTCACGGGCGGCCGGCCACCGCTCCGATGCGCCGTCGGCCCGGCCCACCAGCGCCCCGGCCCGTCCCGGGCCGGCCCCGCCGTACCGGTGCCGGCCACCACGCCGCCCGCCCCATCGCGCCGCGCCACGAGGGGCCCGCGATGGTACGAGCGGATCGCGGCGCCCGCGCGGCGAAGCTCCGCCGCTGCCGGGTCCGCGTGGTGCGTTCTGGCGGGCCGTGGTAGGGCCTCGGCCGGGGCCCGGAGCGGGACCGGCCGAAGGCGCGACGGCCCCCAGCCCGCCGGGGCGCGTAACGGCCGACGCCTGGCAGCACGTACCAGCGACACGCCTCAGCGGCAGAGACAGCGGCGGGACGCGGCGACAGCAACCCACCAGCGCACGAGCCGGCCACCGGGGCACGGCCGGGACCGCGACCGGGGCCACGCCCGGAGGACCGCAAGCGGCCCACGCTCGGAAGGGCGGCGGACGAAGCTCGCCCGGAAGGTCAGGACGAGCGGCGCCCCCCGGACGCGTCGCTCAGCCGAAGACGCGGCCACCGCGACGCCCGCGACCGAGACCGCCACCGCCACCGCCACCGCCACCGCGACGCCAACGTCCAGCCCCACGACGCCAGTGGTTGCGGGCGAGCGCGGCGTCCACGGACAGGTACGGGGCGCCCGCCAGGACGAGCGGCAGCCAGGCCATCAGATAGGCCAGGTCATTGCCGTAGTAGTACGGCTCCGTCGACCAGCTCACCGTCAGCCACAGACTCAGCGAGATCAGCACCCCACCGAGCGCCGCCAGCCGGGCCAGCAGGCCGAACAGCGTGCCGAGGCCGACCGCGAGTTCGCCGCAGGCGATGGCGTAACCGAAGCCGGTGGGCGCCTTCAGTGCCAGGTCGACCAGGTCGGGGAAGGCCGCCGACGGGCGCGCGAAGCGCATCGTCTCGCCGATCGAGTCCGGCCCGCTGTCGGACAGGAACGACGCGTCGGTCAGCTTGTCGAGGCCGGCGTAGACGAAGGTCACGCCCAGGAAGACGCGCAGCGGCAGCAGGGCGTACGGGGCGAGCGCGGAGCGCCAGCCGCGCTGTCGCCCGCCGGGCGGACCGCCGGTCGCGCCGCCGCCCGCCGTCCACCGTCCCTGGGTCATGGCCTCGCCTCTCGGTCGCCGGGCCCCCAGTGTCCCCGCGGGGCCGGCCGCGCGCCTGTGCTGGAGCCCCCTCCGGCACACCGGCCGCGGCCGGTTCGCAGCCGCACCCGCCCGGACCTGCCGGCCCCACTCAAGCGACCGGCGGTCAGCCCGGATCAGCCCCCGGTCAGCACCGGTCAATACAGGCCAGCCCCGGACAGGCCGGGCCAGGTCAGGGCCAGGTCAGGGCCAGGTCAGGGCCGGCGCTGGTCAGTCAAGGTCGCTGTGGCCGTCGAGGTTGTCCACGACCCGCCGCAGCAGGTTGATGAGCTGGACGTATTCGGCGTCCGAGAAGCCGGCGCGAATCCGGGCCAGCGTCTGCGGCACGCGTTCCCACAGCGTGGCGAGCGCGGCGGACCCCTCCTCCGTCAGCCGCAGCCGCTGGTCCCGCCCCTCGGCGAGCCAGCCGCGCCCGGTGAGGTCGTCGGCGACCGAGTCCGTGACGGACGAGTCCACGTGGTGCCGCAGCCCCGCGGGCAGCTCCGCGCGCGTCAGCCCGTCGTCGGAGCGGTTGATCAGGTTGAGCACCCACCACTGCGGCTGCCGGATACCCATGGTGCTCAGGGTGTCGTTGATGCTGCCAACGACCAGTTCCTGGGCGACGCCGGTCCAGTAGCCGACCGGCTGCTTCAGCAGTTCCTCGTCCGAGTACGTCTTGAGCACGGTCCCTCTCCTCACGGTCGGGGCCACCTCGCACGGACCGCCGCGAAGGCGGTCGCCCCGCGACAGCGGGTTCGGGAACGCGTGGTGACTTGCGCTGATGTACGCATCCGCGGAGCGGTGCGGCCTCCCGACAACGAGATCACCGTAAAAGTTGAACCATTATTCAAGTCAACCGCTCGCGGCCGGCCCACCCCAGCCCCGCCGACCGGCCCGCGCACCAGCCCGACCCGACCGACCCACCCCGCCCACCACCACGAACGACCGTCCCGCCCCACGCGCCAGCCCGACCCGACCGGCCCGCCCCACACACCACCACGACCCGCCCACCACCACGAACGGCCGCGCCGCCCCCGGGGGATCGGGGGCGGCGCGGCCGTTACGCGGGGCACGGTGAGGCGGGAGGGGTCACTCCCACTCGATGGTGCCGGGGGGCTTGCTGGTGACGTCCAGGACCACCCGGTTGACCTCGTCGACCTCGTTGGTGATGCGGGTGGAGATGCGCGAGAGCACGTCGTACGGGAGGCGCGACCAGTCGGCCGTCATCGCGTCCTCGGAGGAGACCGGGCGCAGCACGATCGGGTGGCCGTAGGTGCGGCCGTCGCCCTGCACGCCGACCGAGCGAACGTCGGCGAGCAGCACCACCGGGCACTGCCAGATGTCGCGGTCGAGGCCGGCCGCGGTCAGCTCCTCGCGGGCGATGGCGTCGGCCTCGCGGAGCAGGTCGAGCCGCTCCTTGGTGACCTCGCCGACGATGCGGATGCCGAGCCCCGGGCCCGGGAAGGGCTGCCGCTGGACGATCTCCTCGGGCAGGCCCAGCTCCTGGCCGACCATCCGGACCTCGTCCTTGAACAGCTTGCGCAGCGGCTCCACCAGCTCGAACTCGATGTCCTCGGGGAGGCCGCCGACGTTGTGGTGCGACTTGATGTTGGCGGTGCCGGTGCCGCCGCCGGACTCGACGACGTCGGGGTAGAGGGTGCCCTGTACGAGGAAGGCGACGTCCTCGCCGGCCTCGCCCGCCTCGGCGACCAGTTCGGCCTGGGCCTGCTCGAAGACCCGGATGAACTCCCGGCCGATGATCTTGCGCTTCTGCTCCGGGTCGGACACGCCGGCCAGCGCGGTCAGGAACCGCTCCTCTGCGTCGACCACCTTGAGCTGCACGCCGGTGGCGGCCACGAAGTCCTTCTCGACCTGCTCGGACTCGCCCTTGCGCATCAGGCCGTGGTCCACGTAGACGCAGGTGAGCTGCGAGCCGATGGCCTTCTGCACCAGGGCCGCGGCCACGGCCGAGTCCACGCCGCCGGAGAGCCCGCAGATCGCGCGCTTGCTGCCGACCTGCTGACGGATGGCCGCGACGGCCTCCTCGACCACGTTGCTCGTGGTCCAGGTGGGCTCGATGCCGGCGCCGCGGTACAGGAAGTGCTCCAGGACCTGCTGGCCGTGCGTGGTGTGCATGACCTCGGGGTGGTACTGCACGCCGTAGAGCTTCTGCTCGTCGTTCTCGAAGGCGGCGACCGGGACCACGTCGGTGGAGGCGGTGACGGTGAAGCCCTCGGGCGCGGCGGAGCACGCGTCACCGTGCGACATCCACACGGTCTGCTGGTCCGGGGTGCCCTCGAAGAGCGTGGAGCCGGACTTGGCGACCGCCAGCGGCGTCCGCCCGTACTCCCTGGCACCGTTGTCGTCGACGGTGCCGCCCAGCGACTCGGCCATCAACTGGAACCCGTAGCACATGCCGAAGACGGGGACCCCGGCTTCGAACAGGGCGCGGTCGACGCGCGGTGCGCCCTCCTCGTACACCGACGAGGGGCCGCCGGAGAGGATTATCGCCCGCGGGTTCTTGGCGAGCATCTCGGCCACCGGCATGGTGGACGGCACGATCTCGCTGTACACCCGCGCCTCGCGCACGCGACGGGCGATGAGCTGTGCGTACTGCGCGCCGAAGTCGACGACGAGGACGGGGTCCGGCTCGTGCGCTTCGGTGGCGGAGGGAGTCGCTGATGGCACTGGGGCGGCCTTCCGGCGGTGGTACGGGGGGTTGGACTTTCTATCCTAACGGGCCCATACTCTGCTCCATGTCCACGCACATGACCTTCGTCTTTACCTATGGCACCGGCCCGTCCGGCTGCCATGGTCGTGCTGCTTGATCACTTAAGCGACTTCCCAGGCGCCCCGGGCCAGCCAAGGCCCGGGGCGTCCTGCGTTGTGCCGGGTCTGTGGTCGACCCGGGGGCCGGTGAACCCCCGGACCAGGAGAGACCCATGAACACCGCCAACACCGCGACCCCCGCCCCCCTCGCCCCCTCGGCCACCCCGCCCGCCGATCCGGCCCGCCCGACCCGCCCGGCCGCCACGACCGATCCCGCCACCACCGGCACGCCCCGGCCCGCGGCGACCTCCACCGCTCGGCCCGCCGCCCCGCGACCCGCCCGGCCATCGGACGCCGAGGCCACCGGGGCCCGTACGGAGGCCGCGGCGGGCGCCATCCACGACGCCCGGCAGCGCATCGACGACCTCGACGGCCGGATCATCGGCCTCGTCCAGGAGCGCGCCGCCGTCTCGGCCGCGATCCAGCGCGAGCGGATCGCGTCGGGCGGGCGCCGCGTGAACCTCGCCCGCGAGCTGGAGATCCTGAACCACTACCGCGACCAGCTCGGCAAGCCCGGCACGGCCCTGGCCATGACCCTCCTCGAACTGTGCCGGGGCCGCGCCTGAGCGGACCACGGCCGGAGCCGTCGACGCCCGGCCCCGAGGACCGGCCCCCGACGGCCGGGGCAACCCGCGGCCTGACCCACCCAACCCACCCGGTCAGCCCGACCCGCCCAACCCGACTCGTCCAACCCACCCGGTCAGCCCGACCCGCCCAACCCGACTCGTCCTACCCACCCGGTCAGCCCGACCCACCCAACCCGACCCGGCCGGCCGGGGTCGGGCTGACCGGCGTACCCGGACGGCGGGCGGCTGGCGCGGGCGGGCGCGCCCGGGCGCGGCGTACGAGGCGTACGGAGCGGGGCGCGGACGGGGCGGCCGGGCGGGGGTGGGGGCGTACGCCAATGCCCCGGCGGGCCGGTACGGCGCGCTCGGGTCCCGGTCGTACGCCGGAGCGCCGGCGGGGGCGCGGTGGGGCGGGCCGAGTGTCGGGAAGGGCATTCGGCGGGCGATTTGCGGCGTGTGCGGAATCGTTTAGTCGCCCGGCACGTCGAGCCGTCACCCGTACGGCGCGTGACCGGCTCGCGCGGCCTGTCGTTGGGCCACGTGTCCGCGCCAGCCAGGAGCGGCCCCATTCCACGCGTGGCTTCCGTACCTGTTCATCGGGCGCCCAGCAGCGGCAGGACGGATACCCGAAGCGATGAGACGCGCTCCCCGTGGTGACGCAAGCGGAGCACGTCGTGGGACCTCGCTTCGGTCAGGCGACCGGACGGCAGGGGACAGCAGCCCGGTCGCCACACCAACGGTCGGTCCCGGGGACGCCTGGGGCCGACCGCATCCGGTCGAAACGGTTGCGCCGGATGTGGCATATCCACCACGATGCAGAGCGAGGCCCCCCGCACCGCACCACCCTCCTTCCGGGTGGCGCTCCCGCCGTCGACGGCCCGACCAGCCGCGATGGGCAGACCCGCGACCGGTGCGCGCGGGCCGCGACACCGAGACCTTCCCGGCCAGCGGCGCGACCCCCCGGCGCCGCCTCTCAGCACCGGCGCTGCCCTGACGCCGATGCTGACCGCCGAGAGCCCCGTGGACGCCATCCCCCCGCGGCGTCCGCGGGGCTCTCGCACATCGGCGCCCGCCCGCACCTCCCCCGGCCCGGGCGGGCGCCCCCCAACTTCGCGTAAGGCAGCGGCAGTTGGACTCACCCGGGCCACCCACGGCACCGCCGGAGGCCACGCCCGGGGCCCGTGGCCGCACCCCGAGCCCGCGCCCCAGAGCCGTACCCACGGGCCGTACGCAAGCCGTACGCCAGCCATCCGCCGCCGAGCGGAGGGCGGCGCTCCGTCACACCGAAGGCACCGACCGGGCCGGGCCCGTGAGCGGATTCCCCAGGTCACCACGGACGGTCCAGAGCACACGTGAGCTAGATCACCGCGAGTTGTGATCATTCTGTGTGCAACCTTTGGCCAGGACTGCTGGTCATGTACGTGCAAACGCACGGCCATGACGCGCCCCGCCGCGACGGCCAACCCCGCGGACGCCGCTCCCCTTGGCGGCTCCTTTGGACCCCGAAGAGGTCTTCATGAAGCTTCGCCGCACCCTCACGGCCGCCGCGGCCACGGCGGCCCTCCTGCCCGCGACGCTGCTCGCCGCGCCCGGTGCGTACGCCGAGGAGCCGTCACCGACGCAGACGCCGACGGGTACGCCGGACCCGACACCGACGGGCGACCCGACCGGGAACCCCACCGGCACGCCGACGGGCACGCCGACCGGGGACCCGACCGGCAACCCCACGGGCACGCCGACCGGCGACCCCACCGGGAACCCGACGGGCAACCCGACCGGGAACCCCACCGGCAACCCGACCGGCGAGCCCACGGGCAAGCCGACCGGGAAGCCCACGGGCGAGCCCACCGGGAAGCCGACCAGCACCCCCACCGACGGGCCGAGCCCGACGCCCACCGACTCCGAGCCGCCCGCGCTCTGCGAGGACAGCGACGAGTACGCCGAGGACCCCGACCTGAGCACCACGCTGGTCGGGCTGCCGTCCAAGGTCGTGGCCGGCAGCGGCTACCACGGCTTCACGTTCCGCGTGAAGAACACCTCGGACCGCTCCTTCCAGCGCGTCGACCTCGGCATCCTGGCGGGCACCGCGCACGCCGAACACCCGGAGGGCACCGGCAAGTACCTGACCCTCCAGTTCAAGAACCCCGACACCGGGGCCTGGGAGAGCATCTCCACCGACCAGGACGACGACGCCCACGGCTACGTCGGCTACACCTCGGTACGGGCGCACGAGACGATCCGCCTCGACCTGCGGCTGAGCGTCGCCAAGGGCGCCCCCGACGGCTTCGGGTACGCCATCTCCATCGGCGCCTTCGCCGACGAGGAGGGCAACTGCGTCTACTCCAGCGGTGACTACTACGACTTCGAGGTCGTGAAGTCGGCCGCGCAGCTCCCGGGCGGCGACGAGTCCCAGGTGCCGGACGCCAAGCCGCAGGGGGGCAAGAAGCCGCTGCCGGCGCCGATCCAGAAGCGGCCCGTCGGCAACAAGGCGATCCACCCCGTCGGCGAACTCGCCAACACCGGTTCGGACTCGAACCTGCCGACGATCGCGATGATCGGCGGCGTGGCGATGGTCGCCGGTGCCGGCGCCATCCTCGTCGTGCGCCGCCGCAAGGCCGGGGCGACGCCCGCGTAACGCGGACACCTCACCGGGTACCACCGGCCGCGCCGCCGGAGCGAGAGCGGCGGGCGGTCGAGCGGGGGCCGGGTCGGCTGGACCACCAACCAGTCGACCCGGCCCCCGCGTCGTGGGCCCCGGCGCGGGGCGCGACCCGGCGCGCGGTTACGCCTCGGCCATGGGTTCCGGCGCCCCGTCCGGGACGGGTCGTGGCGGGATGGTCGGCATCGGCAGGAACGGCAGGTTCAGGGCGCCGAACGCGCCCTCGGGCACCGCGGGACGGCGCGGAGCCACGGGTGCGAGGCGCCGGTAGGGCTCACCCTGCGCGGGCCGCGGGTCGGGCTCGCCCTTGTTGGGCCACAGCGACATCGCCCGCTCGGCCTGCGCCGTGATGGTCAGCGACGGGTTGACGCCCAGGTTGGCGGTGATGGCCGCGCCGTCCACGACGTGGATGCCGGGGTGGCCGAAGAGCCGGTGGTACGGGTCGATCACGCCGTGCTCGGCGTTGGTGCCGATCGGGCAGCCACCGAGGAAGTGCGCCGTGAGCGGGGTGCCCATGAGTTCGCCGACGTTGGTGCCGGCGAAGCCGTTGATGGACTCCGCGACCAGGCGTGCCGCCTCCTCGCCCTCCGGGATGCGGTCCGGGTTGGGCGCGCCGTGCCCCTGCCGCGCGGTGAGCAGGCCCTTGCCGAGCCCCTTGGCCTTGCGGTAGGTGGTCAGCGAGTTGTCGTGGGTCTGCATGACGAGGCCGATGATGGTCTTCTCGGACCAGCGCCAGTTGGACAGCGCGCGCCCGGCGAGCACCGGGTGGCGCAGGTTGGTCGCGAGGAAGCTGATCCAGTTGGGCACCCGCTCGCGGTGGGTGAACTGGAGGATGGACAGCGAGCCCATGGCGTTGGAGCCCTTGCCGTAGCGCACCGGCTCGATGTGCGTGGTGGCGTTGGGGTGGATGGACGAGGTGATGGCCACGCCCTTGGTGAAGTCGGCCCGCCGCTCGCCGCTGATCTTCCGGTAGCGCCGGTCGGTGGTCTGCGAGCCGAGGATGGCCTCGGAGTTGGTGCGGGTCAGCGAGCCGAGCCGAGGCGAGAGGCGCGGCAACTCGCCCCGGTCGCGCATCGCGTGCAGCAGGGTCTGGCTGCCGTACGTGCCGGCGGCGACCACCACCTGGCGGGCGCGCAGCGTCCTCGGCCGGGCGCCGCGGCGCCGGTCGGTGGGGACGGTGGCGACCCGGTAGCCGCCGTCGGGGTGTTCGCCCAGGCCCACGACGGTGGTCATGGGGTGGATGGTGGCCCCGGCGCGCTCGGCGAGGTGGAGGTAGTTCTCGTTCAGGGTGTTCTTGGCGCCGTGCCGGCAACCGGTCATGCACTCGCCGCACTCGGTGCAGGCCCGCCGCGCGGGGCCGACACCGCCGAAGTACGGGTCGGGCACGGTCTCGCCGGGCGCGGCCCGTACGCCCTCCCCGGTGCCCTCCGGCGCGGCGTCGTCGCCGTCGCCGAAGAAGACGCCGACGGGGGCCATGTGGAAGGAGTCCCCCACGCCCATCTTCTCGGCCGCGTCCCTGAGGTGGACGTCGGAGGGGGTGAGCGTCTTGTTCAGGCGTACGCCGAGCATGCGCCTGGCCTGGTCGTAGTAGGGGCGCAACTCCTCCTGCCAGTCGGTGATGTGTCCCCACTGCGCGTCCTGGAAGAAGGCGGGCGGCGGCACGTACAGCGTGTTGGCGTAGTTGAGCGAGCCGCCGCCGACGCCGGCGCCGGCCAGCACCATGACCTTGCCCAGGACGTGGATGCGCTGGATGCCGTAGAGGCCGAGCGCGGGCGCCCACAGGTAGTTGCGCACGTCCCAGGAGTTCTTCGGCAGTTCGGCGCGGGTGAAGCGGCGGCCGGCCTCCAGGACGCCGACCCGGTAGCCCTTCTCGCTCAGTCGCAGCGCGCTGACCGAGCCGCCGAAGCCGGAGCCGATGACGAGGACGTCGTAGTCGTACGCGGCGTCGTCGTGCTCGGAGGTGGGGTCGGCGGCGGGGCCGGGCGAGGCGTGGGCGGAACCGGGGGCGGAGCCGTTGTGGACAGAGTTGTCCCGTGACACTGGGGTACCTCCGTAGGAACGGGCGGGTCAGCGGAGCCGGAGGGCCTTCATGGCGCGCAGGCCGCGGGTCATGAGCTGGGCGTACTGCTCGTGCGAGAGGCCGAAGGAGGGGGCGAGCGGGACCAGCCGCTGCTGGGCGACGGTCTGCGCCTCGGTGTACTTGAGGATGCCCTCGCTGCCGTGCCGGCGTCCGAGCCCGGAGTCGCCCATGCCGCCCATCGGCGCCTGGGCGCTGCCGTAGGCGGCGGCGTAGCTCTCGTTGACGTTGACGGTGCCGGCGCGCAGCCTGGCGGCGACGGACCGGCCGCGGGCCCCGTCACGCGTCCAGACGCTGGCGTTGAGGCCGTACGGGGTGGCGTTGGCCCGCGCGACGGCGTCGTCCTCGTCGGTGAACCGGTAGATCGACACGACCGGCCCGAAGGTCTCCTCCTCGCAGACGGCCATCGCGGGCCGCACGCCGTCCAGGATGGTCGGCTCGTAGAAGTACGGGCCGATGTCGGGCCGCGCCCGCCCGCCCGTGACGACCTTGGCGCCCCGCTCGACGGCCTCGTCCACGTGCCGCCGTACGGTGGCCAGTTGGCGCTCGGAGACCAGTGAGCCCATGTCGGCGCCGTAGGCGAGGTCGCCGCCGAGCCGCATGGCGCGGGTGCGGGCCGCGAAGCGCTCCACGAACGCGTCGGCGACCGACTCGTGCACGAACAGCCGCTCGATGGAGATGCAGAGCTGGCCGGCCGACGAGAACGAGCCGCGCACCGCGCCGGCGGCGGCCTTGTCGAGGTCGGCGTCGCGCAGCACGAGCATGGCGTTCTTGCCGCCGAGTTCGAGCGAGCAGCCCACCAGGCGGGCCGCCGCGCCCTGGGCGACCTCGCGGCCGGTGCGGGTGGAGCCGGTGAAGGAGACGAAGTCGGCGTGTTGGACGACGGCGGGCCCGATCACCGGCCCGTCGCCGAGCACCACCTGCCACACGCCCGCCGGCAGCCCGGCCTCGATCAGCAGCTCGCGCGCCCACAGCGCGGTCAGCGCGGTCTCCGTGTCCGGCTTCATCACCACGGCGTTGCCCGCGACCAGGGCGGGCAGCGCGTCGCCGACCGACAGCTCGAAGGGGTAGTTCCACGGCGAGATCTGGCCGACGACGCCGCGCGGCTGGCGCAGCTCGGTGACCCTGGTGAGGGTCGGTGTCACGCCGGTGTGCCGCCTGGGGGCGAGGTAGCTGGGCGCCTTGCGGCCGTAGTGCCGGGCCGCGACGCTGACGGCCTGCACCTCCTCGTGCGCGTGCAGCCGGGCCTTGCCGGTCTCCGCCTGGATGAGGTCGAGCACCTCGGCCTGGCGGCGGAGCACCAGGTCGTGGAAGCGCAGCAGGACGGCGGCCCGCTGGCGCACCGGGGTCCGCGCCCACAGGTACTGCGCCTGGCGGGCCCGGTCGAAGGCGGTGGCCACGTCCTCGGGCGTGGACTCGGGCAGGTCGGCGAGCTTGGCGCCGGTGGCGGGCGCGTGGTTGCGGGTCTTGCCGCTGCCGACGACGTCCCGGGTGAGCCGGGCCACGAGCTCGGGGGTCACCACGTCGGCCGCCGTACGGGTGCCCGCCGGGGCGGCGAAGACCGGGTTGTCCGCGGCGGCGGGGAGCGTGCTGACAGTGGCCTGCGTGGTGCCCTTCGAGTCCGTCATGCGGGTGAGCGTATTCCCGCCGGAGCCGTTTGGGTACCCGACGGTAACCCCTTTTCACCGCATGGACACGACCGCGCTCCCCGCCCGCTTCACCGCGCCAGTAAACGCTGGCGACATCTGCCCTGGTCAGGGGCGTTGCACCCGGCGGCGGGACGGTCGAGTCGGGTCGGCGACCGGTTTCGGCGCCGGCCGCGAACCCGGCCGCCGCGTCCCGCCCCCGGGGCCGCGGAGCGCGCGGGCCGGACACCTCCGCGCCCGCTCCCGCGCGTCTCCCGCTGCGGCTACAGGTCCTTGATCCGCAGGTGCTTGACCAGGTCCTTGAAGAGTCGCTCGCCCTCGGCGCGCGGCTTGCCCTTGGCGGGCATCTCCACGACGAGCTGCCACTGCACCTTGGAGTCGTTCATGTAGTGGAACTCGCGGCGGCGCAGGTCCTCCGGGTTGTCGGAGTCGTTGGTGGTGTACGTGGCGGTCAGCTCCGCGGCCTTCTTGCCGTGGTACGTCGTCGCCCGCACCGAACCCTCCACGGAGTCCTCGGTCCAGCCGTACTCGTAGTAGTCCTCCTGGTAGTCGTCCAGGTAGGAGTTGGCCTCCTGGAGCGCGCTGGGCGCGTCGGACTCGTCGGTGACCGGGTCCCGGTTCAGGGTGATCCAGAAGACCTTGCCCGGGTCGAGCAGCGTGATCTCGTCGTCGTCCTCGCTGAGCGTGTAGTCCTCGGGCGCGGCGAGTTCGGCGCGTACGCGCTGCTCGGCGTCGACCGTCTTCCAGCCGGCCGGCGCGTCGTCACCGCCGCCACCGAACGGGTTGACCACCACCATGACCACCGCGACCGCGACCGCCAACACCCCGCCAGCGAGGCCGAGTTGACCCTTGCGGCCACGCAGCCAACCGGGGAGCCGGGACGGGCCGGCGGCCGGCGAGCCGGCGCCGGCGGCGGCGAGCATCGTCGGGAGCTGTGGCGCCGGGCGGGCCACCGACTCCAGCACCTGCCGGGCCTCGGCCGCCGTGGGCCGCGCCCCCGGCTCCTTGCGCAGCAACTGCATGATCAGGGTGCCCAGCGCGCCGGAGCCACGGGCGGGCGTCTGCGGCTCGGCCGACAGGACCGCCTGCAGGGTGGCGGGGTGGTTGGTGCGGCGGAACGGGGACATGCCCTCGACCGCCGCGTACAGCACGACGCCCAGCGACCACAGGTCGGACTCGGGCCCCGGCCGCTGGCCGAGCACCCGCTCGGGGGCGATGAACTCGGGCGAGCCGATGAACGCGCCGGTCTCGGTGAGCCCCTGCTCGCCCTCGACCTGGGCGATGCCGAAGTCGGTCAGCACCACCCGGCCACCGCCTGGCCCCTCGCCCTGGCCGGCGCCGACGCGGCCGAGCAGCACGTTGTCGGGCTTGACGTCACGGTGCAACACGCCCGCCTCGTGCGCGGCGGCCAGCGCGCCGAGCACCTCGACGCCGATCCGGGCCGCCTCGCGCGGGTCGAGGGTGCCGTCGGCGAGCACGTCGCCCAGCGACCGGCCGCGCACCAGCTCCATCACGATCCACGGGCGGCCGTCCTCGACCACCACGTCGTGCACGGTGACCACCGCCGGGTGGTCGATCCGGGCGGCGGCGCGCGCCTCGCGCTGCATCCGCTGGTAGACGGTCTGCCGCTCGCGCTCGGGCAGGCTGTCGGGGACGCGCGGCTCCTTGACGGCCACGTCGCGGTCCACGATCTGGTCGTGTGCCTTCCACACGGTGCCCATGCCGCCGTGCCCGAGCCGGGACACCAGCCGGTAGCGGCCACCGATCAGCCGGCCCGCGTCCGGATCGGCCGCCGCGGCCCAGGCCGCGTCCGCCCCGGCGGTGGTCGGCGAGCCGCCGCCCGCCGCGCCGGCGGGCCCGGCGAACTGGGTCGGCTCGTACGCCCGCTGCCGCCCCGCCGACGGCTGGTACTGATCGCGCTGTTGGCCCTGTCCCTGGTGCTGGCCCTGGTGCTGACCCTGCTGCTGCCCGGCGGCCGGTCCGTACGCCGGCTGGCCCTGGCCGTGGGGCCGCGCCGGGTCCTCGTGTGGCGGGTGCTGGCCCTGGCTCGCGACCGCCCCGGCACCCTGCCCGGGGGCCGGCTCCGGGGCGACCGGGGGCTGCGCGCCGCGCGGTGGCTGGAGCCCGTAACTCGTGGGCTCGTTCGCCCGTCCCCCATGGTTATTCATGGGTTAATCATTACCTCGCGCCAGTGGCGCGTTTCCACCGGCCTCGGGCGGGCGCGGCCGATGGTGACCAAGCCGTTGCCACCCGCGTCAGTTACCGCCGCCGGGGCGATCGAAGGTATCCACAGCGGTATCGAAATGTCGCCTACCTTCGTCTTTTTCCGCTACAGGGGCCGATACCCACACGTCGTACATCCGGCCCCCCTCGTCCCAACTGAGGTCGTACGTCCGCCGCGCCCCGCCGTCGTCCCGCGCCCCGTTCCAGGTGAACTCCCACAGCGCGGCCGGCCGGCCGTTGTGCGTGGTCTCGGTGACCCGCCCGTCGCGGTAGCCCTCGTAGCGCCGCGGGCCCTCGGCGTGCGCCTCGCGCATCACGCGCACCGCGCCGCGCGGGTCCAGGGTCTGCGGGTGGATGCCGATCCGGAACGCCTTGCCCGGCGAGTAGTAGTACACGCGCGGCGCCTCGTACGAGCGGGTGTACCCCTTGGGCACCGCGACCCGGAACCCGGCCGGGTCGGTGATCAGTTCGTACCCGTCGGGCGCGGCCGTGGGCACCGTGGTGGGACCGGTCGGCGGCTGGTCGGTGGGCGCGTCGTCCCGTTCCCCGGTTCGGTCGTCCGCACCGCCCGGAGTCTTGGTCCGCTCGCCCCGGTCGCCATTGTCGCCGTCCTTGTCGCCGTCCTGGGCGCTGTGTGACGCGCCGTCGTCGCCCCGCTCCAGCAGCACCACGGTGCCGGCGGCGAGCCCGGCCAGCGCGACGGCGGCGGCGACGGCCAGGGCCACGGTGCGCCCGCGCGACCGGCGCGCCGGTCGCCCCGGGCCGGCGCCACCGGGCGGTGCCCCGTCGGGCGCGGCCGGGCCCGGGGGCGGGGCGTGCGCGGCGGGGGCCAGTGGGAGGCCGTCGTCGGAGGTGGGGTGCGCGCCGTACGCGCCGAGCAGCGAGATCGCGCTGGCCGCGGTGAGCCGGCGCGCCGGGTCGCGCTCCAGCAGCCCGAGGACGATCGGCGTGAGGGGGCCGGCCTGCGCCGGCGCGCGGATCTCGTCGAAGACGACGGCGTGCAGCACCCCGCCCAACGAGTCGCGCCGGAACGGGGACTCGCCGCTGACCAGCGTGCACAGCAGCACGCCCAGCGACCACAGGTCGGACTCGGGTCCGGTCCTGCGGCCCGACATGCGCTCGGGCGCGGTGTACTCGGGCGAGCCGACGAAGGTGCCGGTCTCGGTGATGGTGGTGGCCCCGGCGACCTGGGCGATGCCGAAGTCGGTCAGCACGACGCGGCCGGTGTCCGCCTCCATCAGCACGTTGGCCGGCTTGATGTCGCGGTGCAGCACGCCGCGCGCGTGCGCCGCGCCCAGCGCGTCGAGCAGGGCGAGCACGATGCGGGCCGCCTCGCGCTGGCCGACCGGGCCGCTCTCGGCGATCTGGTCGGCCAGGGAGCGGCCGTCGACCAACTCCATGACGATCCACGGGCGTTCGTCCTGCTCCACCACGTCGTGCAGGACGATGACGTGCGGGTGCTTGAGCTGGGCCACGGTGCGCGCCTCGCGGAGCGTGCGCTCGCGCTGCACCGGGGCGTCGAGCGCGGACAGGCCCTCGTCCAGGTGCAGTTCCTTCACCGCGACCTGGCGGCCGAGCAGTTCGTCCTGGGCCCGCCACACGGTGCCCATGCCGCCGCGCCCCAACTGCCCCACCAACCGATAACGCCCGGCGATCAGCCGGGCGTTGCCCCCGTTACGTGCCATGCGGCCATCTTGCATCACGCGCCACGGCGGGCCCGTGGCCGGGGGCCGCCGCTACGCGCCCTCCACACACCCCGTCGCCAACCCCCGCAACGCGCTGTACGCCCGCTGGATGAAGGCCCCGTTCGGGGCCGGCGCCCGGTTGGCCAGGGCGACCAGCGAGACGCCCGCCTGGGGGCTGAAGCCGGCGAACGCCGTGAAGCCCCGGGTTCCGCCCGAGTGGTGGTAGAGGTCGAAACCGGGGCGCGGGCGGATGTTCCAGACCAGCGCCAGCCGGGCGGTGCCGCGCGGCACCACGAGCCGGGGCCGGGTCACGTCCGCGAGGGCCTCGGTCAGCCGCGCCGGCGCGGTGTCCGGTGTCGTGGTCGGGTCGGCGAGCGCGTCGAGCAGGTCGAGCAGGTCGCGGGTGCTGGACCGCAGGGCCCCGGCCCCGGGCAGCCCGGGGATCTCCCACGGGGGGCGGGCCCTGCCGTGCCAGTAGCCGGTGGCCTGCGGTAGCTCGGGCGTGCACGTCGTGCGGCGCAGTCCGAGCGGGCGCAGCACCCGGGCGGCCAGGAGTTCCCCGTAGTCGCCGTACGCGCCGCGCCCCGGCGACGCGGCGCGGGCCAGCAGGTGGCCGAGGAGCCCGACGCCGAAGTTGGAGTAGCGGAACCGGTGGCCGGGGCGGGCCCGGGTGCGGGTGTGGCCGAGGGCGGCGAGCAGGTCCTCGGTGCGGAAGGTGGCGTACGGGTTGGTGAACCACTCCGGGGCGGCGCGGGTGAGGAAGCCGGGGGGCAACCGGGGCAGCCCGGAGGTGTGGGTGGCCAGGTGCAGCAGCGTGATCGGGCCGCCGGGCACCCGGGGGGCCGCGACGCGCGGCAGGAAGCGGGTGATCGGGTCCTCGTACCGCACCTCGCCGCGCGCCACCGACTCGGCCAGCAGCAGCGCGGTGAACGTCTTGGTCAGCGAGCCGAGTTCGAAGCGCGTGTCGGCGTCCACGGGGCGGCCGTCGCCCCAGGCGGTGCGCCCGTCGGCGAGGAAGACCCGGTCCGTGCCGCGCCGGGCGGCGACCGCGACGCCGCTGGCGCCGGGCGCCGCGCGCAACAGCGGCACCAGCGCCTCGGTGGCCCACGCCGGCTCGGCCCCCATCGGCGCCGGCCGCGCGCCCCCGCGCGCTCCCCGGCCGGTACGCCGACCCCCGTCCGCCTGGCCCGTGTCCGCCTGTCCCGTGTCCGCGCGGCCGGCGACCGCCGGCTCCGCGTCCTTCCGGCCGCTCACCGGTCCGCCGGCGCGTGCTGGCCGCCGCCGAGCGTGCGGGAGACCGCGAGGGTGCCCGCGACGGCGGCGACCACGGCGGTGTGCTGGTGGTGCGCGAAGCGCTCGTCGGGGTCGTCGGAGACCGGATCGCCGTCGCGCGGCATCAGGCCGTCCGCGTGCTGCACCCGGGCCAGCAACTCCCAGTCGGCCGCGTCACAGTACGGGCGCTCCAGGCAGCACCCGACGATCATCAACTCGGCGACCAGGTCCCACTGTTCGATCTCGGCCCAGATGTCGATCCACACCGGCAGCCAGGTCGAGACGTACTCGGTCAGCTCGTGCGAGAGCTCGGTGGGGCGGGCACCCCAGTCGGTGAGGTGGAAGACCGCGTGGGTCAGCGAGTAGCCGGTCATCCAGTCGATGAGCCAGGGTTCGGGGGTGCCGCCGAGCCAGGTGGCGCGGACGAGTTCGTCCCAGTCGTAGGCGTGCGGACCCTGGTCGAGGCCGATGAGCCGAGCGGCGTTGGCTACCGCGATCTTCCGGTTGGGTTGCTGCTCCAGGCCGCGCACGGTCCGCAGCGCGGTCGTGTGCGCGAGCAGCCGCTCCAGCGGTTCGTGCCGGTAGCCGCCCACCGTGAAGTGGGCGTACGTCTCCAGTGGGTCGCTCATCATCGGGTAGCGCAGCAGCCGCTCGTAGAGCATGTCGCCCTCGCCGAACTGCCGCCAGCAGTAGTCGAGCAGGGCACGGGCGACTCGGAGTTCGCTGGTGCCGGCCGCGGCCTCGCGCAGAACGAGGGTGGCCGCCAGGGCGGTCTCGCCCAGCGGCTTGTACACGCTGTTCGGGTCGCCGAGGTCGGCCGTGGTGTCGTCGGGCAGCGCTCCGCGCTGGTGGTGGGTGTGCAGCCAGGCCAGCGCCTTGGAGCTGACCTGGTGGGCGGTCTGGGTGACGGACGCCGTCATGCGGGGGGCTCCAGTGCGAGCAGTCGGCGGGCGATGGCCAGGTCGAGAGCGAGTCGAGGTCCACCGCCGCCGAACAGTTCGAGGTGCTCGATCAGCGGGGGCAGCTCCAGCGGCAGCGGCACCCCGTCGGACCCGAGGAGGGCGAGCCAGCGCACGATGCGCGCGGCGGTGGGGTGGTCGCGGCGGAGCAGGGCGCGGCTGGCGCCACGGGCCAGGGCCAGTGGGGCGCCGCGCGCCGCGCGGTGCACGGGTCCGTCGAGGCCGGGCAGCGCCAGCGGCGAGAGCTGTCCCATCCGCACCGACCAGCGCTGCCAGTCCAGGCCCGCGGCTTCGGTGGCGGACGCGGGGGGGTCGGCCGTGTACCCGGCGTCGGTGGCGTGCAGCCGGTCGGCGGCGTACGACCCCTCGGGGACGCGGACCGCCTCGCGCGCGCGGGGTCCGCCCGCGCCGTACGCGGCCCGCAGCCGGTCGTCGGCCAGCAGCGGCGCGCCCTGCGGCTGCGGCGCCCGCACCCCGGTCACCTCGGCGGTGTCGATGCCGGTCAGCTCGGCCAGGCCGGCCGCGGCGGAGCCGGCCGCCGCGGGCCCTTCGGGCGCGGTGAACCGGCCGAGCAACTCGGCCATCGCCCAGTCGCGCCAGGCCACGACCCAGGGTTCGGCGGGGCCCGCCGGGGGCGGGGTGGGGGAGGTGACGGGGGGCGGGAAGATCGTGAAGGAGGTGGCGAAGGCCGCCGCGTCCTGGGGGTGGAAGACGCTGTCGCCCCACAGGAACGGGGCGAAGGTGTCCGCTCCCACGACCCGCAGGGCGGCCAGCGCGGCCTTGGGATCGTCCGCACGCTCCACGTGCTCGGCGACCAGGGCCGTGCCCCCGGCGCCCCGGAGGGCGCCGAGGACACGACGAGCCAGGTCGGCCGCCGATTCGGCGTAGGCCGTCTGCGACCGATCGGGGCTCACTTGTCCTTCGGCTCCTTCGGCGACAGGAGCAGCAGGAGCAGCAGCTTGCCCGCCGCCTGCGGCGTGTACATCGGGGCGTCGCTCAGCGGCGCCTCGGGCTCGGTCATCAGGTGACCGACGGCCGCTTGGTCGGTGGGAGTGGCGAGTAGGGATGCGGTGTTCTGAGCAAGCATCGATGCCTCCTCAATAGACGTAGCCATCGCTGTCGATGGCCGCTCACGATGTCCCAATTTACACCTATTCATCCTTATCCGTAGGGCCGTGCGGTCACCCCAGGCGCACCGGGCATACATCCACACCATCGGATCTACGCCAGAGCCAGCCGGAAGAGATGAGCCGTCAATTACTGACCCTTAAATAGAACGTCGTAAGAAATAGGCCGTACGAAGGGACTCCGACCGACCGAACGGACCGGGCCGCCGACAGCCCGACCGGCCCTCACCGATCCCCGCCCCACCCGCGCCCGACACGCCAGCGGCGGCCGGCACCGCCGGGCTCCCACCCGACGCACACCGACCGCCGCCGCACCTACCTCAACTCACCTGGCCAGTCGCCCACTTGATGCCACGCACGGCAACCTGCGGTGAGGGGGCGATCACCGCCCCGGGGCGCGGATCAGCCGCGCACGCGCCAACTGCGGGTGTCCGTCAGGAGCTTGCGCAGCTCCGGGTCGCGCACCGCGGTCGTGCCGTCGGTGGCCCGAACCGAGATCCGCTGGCCGTGGCCGCCCGGCCGGACGCCGAGCGAGGCGGGCGTGACCGTCTGCTTGTCGCGCGCCCGGCGCACCTCGCGCCCGTCCACGTACCAGCGCACCGACGCCGACGCCGGCACCCGCACGCTCACCCGCTGGCCTCGGGTCAGCGGCCGGTCCGTGGGGACGTCGCTGGCCAGCACGCTCGCGTGGCGGTAGAAGCCCGCGATCATCGCCTCGCGCCCGGGCAGGTTGAACGCCCGGCCGAGGGTGCGCATGATCGAGTTCTCGGTGGGGCGGTTCAGGCCGCGCGGGTAGTAGCCGCCGCCCTCGTACGCGCCGACCACGCCGCCGTCCGGGGACTGCTGACCCAGCCAGCGGTACCACTTGGTGCGCTGAGTGGCCATGGCGGACGCGCCGAGCGTGCTGATGTTGGCGTCGGTCGGCTCGGGGCCTGTATAGGTGCCGTACTCGTCGTAGACGTACTCGTCGGCGAGCTTGCCCAGCGAATGGCCCGTCTCGTGCACGGCGACCTGCGCGGAGTCGGGGTGGTCGGAGGAGACGGTGGCGATGCCGTCGTAACCGGGCCCCGACGACACGTCGTTGTAGCCGGCGCCACCGTACTTCGCGGCGTTGCTGACGACGATGACCAGGTCGGCGGCGGGCGCCTTGGCGGCGTACGACTCGACCTTGTCGGTGTCCACGCACAGCAGTCGCTCCAGGCCGTCGCACCAGAAGTACGAGCCGAGCGCGGTGTCCTTGACGACGGACTGCGTGGGGTCGCCGGAGACGCCGGAGTCGTTCGAGACGGCGTCCACGGCCCACACGTTGAACAGCCCCCGGTACGCGTCGTACGGGGCGACCGCCGAGACCTGCTGCCACTTGGCCCGGGCGTCGGCGTGGAAGTCGGCCTGCTCGGCCGCGGTGTAGCCGTCGCCGACGACGACCACGTCGAGCTTGTCGGCGGTCGACCCGTTCTCCACGATCGGCGTGACGTCGCCGTCCCCGGCGCGTTCCGCCGCGGCCAGCGGCTGTTGGGCGCGCGCGATGCGTTCGGGCGGCTCGGCCGACACCCGCACGTGCCGGCCGTGGCCGCCAGGGCCGGAGAAGTACTCGACCTCGTGCGTCCGCTCGCCGCCCGCGGCCCCCGGCCGCTGGCCCGCCGCGCCGCCGGCCGCGCTCGCGGTGCCGGTCAGCACCGCGACGGCGGTGACCCCCGCGGCTATCGCGGTGGTGCGGATGCGGGCTCGTGCGCGTCTGGGCATGGCAACTCTCCCGGGGGCCGGTTACATAAGTGGCTGATTAAGCCGAGTTAAGTTGCCGCTCAACGTAGGGGCGTGGGCGGCCCCGGGCAATGGGTCGGACGCGGGTTCGTGCGAAGACGCGGGTGGACGGGGCGTACGAAAAGGGGCCGGGAGGCACGAAACGGGGCGGGCCACCTCGGGCCCGCCCCGCTCCCGTCACCTTCCCGCCGCCGGGGCCGGTTCGGCTAGGCGTCGCGGGCCAGGCGCAGCAGGCGGTCGAGCACCACGCCGCCCGCGCGCACCCCGTCGTGCTCGTACTCGTTGGTGACCCAGGTGCGCAGGCCGCGGATCGCGCGGGCGGTGGCCAGCGAGTGGTCGGTGTCCACGAACAGGTCGTCGTGGTAGATCGCGGCGGCCACCGGCACCGTGTTGCGGGCCAGCCGCTCGGCGTCGTACAGCGGGCCCCAACCGGTGCGCGCGGCCAGGGCGTCGGCCGTCTCGCGCAGCGGGCGCAGCGCGGGCTGGGTCTCCAGCATCCACGGGTGCACGCTCTCGCCGGTGAGCAGCACGGGCGCGCCGGCGGCGACCGCGGCCGGCGCGTCGAAGCCGGGGAACTCGTCGCGCACCCGGTGCGCCGACCAGTTGGTGGCGCGGCCGTCCTGCGCGTAGATGGACTCGTGCAGCAGCGTGTAGAGCGGGCTGCCGGCGCGGCTGAGCACGGCGGCCACGCGCTCGCCGAACGCGTCGCTGAGCCGCGGCCCGTCGACGGTGTCCACGAAGGCGTCCTCCAGCAGGTAGTGCAGCCGGTGCGAGCCGTCGCCGGAGCCGAGCAGGATGCCGAGTTGCTGGAAGGCGGCGGGGGTGAGCGTGGAGCCGTCCGGCAGCACCTCCTCGTGCGCGTCCAGGTGCGCCACGACGCGCGCGGCGATCTCGGCGTCGCCGGGGTAACGGGCGTAGTGGGCGAGCGTCTTGCGCTCCATGCGCGGGTAGGCGGCGCGGTAGACCGCGTCGGCGTCCGCGTCCAGGCCCGGCAGCCCGCCGGTGATCAGGGCGGTGGCGATCCCCTCGGGCGCGTACGAGAGGTAGGTGACCGTGCAGAAGCCGCCGAAGCTCTGGCCCAGCACGGTCCACGGCCGGCCGCCGGTCAACTGGGCGCGGACCAGCTCGCAGTCGCGCACGATCGCGTCGGCCCGGAAGTGGCTGAGGTACGCGGCCTGTTCGGCGGGGGTGCCGCGGAGCGGGAGGGTCTGCCGGGTGGCGGGCGTGGAGCGCCCGGTGCCGCGCTGGTCGAGGAGGAGCACCCGGAACTCGTCCAGGGCCCGGCCGAGCCAGCCGCCGCGCCCGACCGGCCGGTCGGCGCCGAAGCCGGGTCCCCCCTGCAGGTACAGCAGCCAGGGCAGCCCGTCCCGGTCGGCGTGCCGGTCGGCGGCGACGACCTCGCGGGCGTAGAGGCGGATCCGCTCCCCGCCCGGCGCCGCGTGGTCCAGGGGGACGTCGAAGACGTGATCGGTCAGGACGAGACCGGGCTGGCGTACGGTCGCAGGGGGGTCGACCACGTTCGACATCTGTCCATCCTCCAGTAAATCGACTAGTTAAGTGAATTTATCGCCGAGATAAATCCCTCCGCGATAAACCTACCTGCGGGAGACGAGGGCACGGTGGCTGACAAGGGCACCCGGGCGGCGGCCCGAGCGGACGACTCGACGGGCACGGCCGGGCACGCGGCCGGCCCGGCGCCGGACGACCCGACGGGGCCGCGCGCCATCGGGCGCCGCGTGCTGCGGCTGCGCACCGAGCGCGGGCTCACCCAGCGCCAGCTCGCCGAGCCCGCGTACACCGCCGCCTACGTCTCCACCCTGGAGGCGGGCCGGGTGCGCCCGTCGGACGCGGCGCTGCGGCACCTCGCCGAGCGGCTCGGCACCAGCCCCGACGAGCTGGCCACCGGCCGCTCCCCACGGGCCGCGACCGAGCTGCGGATGGGGCTGACCGACGCCCGGCGCACACTGGCGACCGGCGCCGCCCGCGACGCGGCCGACGCGTTCGCCGCCCTGCTCGACCGGGCCAGGCACCTCGCGCTCCCCGCCGAGCAGGCCACGGCCCTGCTCGGGCTCGGCGACTGCGCCCTGGAGAGCGGCGAACTCGCCACCGCGCGACAGCGGTTCGAAGAGGCCGAGCGACTCCTGGCCGACGAGCCGCTGCCGCGCCGGGTACCGGCCATCCGGGGCCGGGCCACCGCGCACCTGCTCGCGGGCGAACTGCGCTACTCCTGCTACCTGCTGGAGAGCGCGCTGGACGAGCTGAACGCCGCCGGGCTGCACGACCCGGACGCGCTGCTGCTCCTGTACACCGCCGCCATCGCCCCGTACATGGACATGGGCGCGCACGCGCGGGCCGCCCAGGCCGCCGAGCTGGCGCTCGCGCTGGCCCCGCGCGTCGCCGACCCGGTGCTGGTCGCCGGCATGCACCGGGGCGTGGCCCGCACCCTCATCGCGGAGGGGCGCACGGCCGAGGCGGACGCCTCGCTCGCCAAGGCGCAGGAGCTGTACCAGCAGTTGCACATCCGCACCGAGCTGGCGCACTGCCACTGGATGCGCGGCTACGTACACGCCCAGGACGGCGACCTGCCGCGCGCCGAGGAGGAGTTGCGCACCGCGCGCTCGATGCTGGCGTCCAAGCGCGCCGCGCTGTTCACCGTGCAGGTGGAGGTGGAGCTGGCGGACGTGCTGCGGCGGCGCGGCAAGACGGACGAGGCGAGGGAGCTGCTACGCCCGCTGCTCGCCACCCCGGACCCGAGCCGCGCGGAGTCCGCGGCGGCCGGCCAGGACGGGGCGGCGGCCGGCCCGGCGCCCGAACCCGCCGGCGGGCTGACGGCGGAGCGCGGCGCCGTGCACGCGGGCGGCGCGCACCGACTGCTCGGGCTGATCGCGGAGGAGCGCGGGGACCTGGAGGCGGCCGAGGAGCACTACTGCGCCGCGCTGTCCCTGCTTGAGCGCTCCGGGGCGGCCGGCGACCTGGCCGACCTGTGCCGACTCCTCGGCGACCTGCTGCGCCGCACGGGCCGGGTGGAGGCGGCGCTCGACGCGTACCGCACCGGCCTCGGCCACCGGGCCGCCCCCGGCACCACCACCCTCGGCCCCGCCCCCGCCGGCCCCCCGACGCCCCACTGACCGCCCGCGCGGCCGTCGGGCACGGCGGACGCGGGACACGGGGCGTACGGGACATGCGGGACGCGGGCACAGGCGGGTGCCGGGCCGGGCTGGCCACCGGGTGGCCGCGCCGGGCGGCGGCCGACGGACGGGGAACGGCGAGCAGGCCGACGAGCCGGGAGCGGGTCAGCGGGCGGGGAGCAGGGCCGGCGGGCGACGGTGGCGGCGGGCGGCCCGGGGGCGTGAGGGGCGCGGGAGACGTTCGGGGCGGGCGTACAGAGCGTACGGAGCGGGGTCGGACCCCGGCGTACGCGCGGCCCGGGGGTACCCCGGGCGGGGAGCCGTTACGCGGAGAGCGGTTCGGCGGTCTCGTCGGTCGCGGTGTGCAGGTCCGGGTAGACCTCGAAGAGGCGACGCACGCCGAGGGCGGCGAGCACGCGGTTCACGTGGGAGCCGTCGACCGCTCCCTGGGCGGGGAGTATCAGCCGCAGCCGCCCGGAGCACGAGCGCATCAGGCGGCGGGCCGCGATGAGCACGCCCACGCCGCTGGAGTCGCAGAACCGCACCTCGCCCAGGTCAAGGACGAGACTTCGGCGCCCCTCGGCGACGGCGTCGTGCACGTGCTGCCGGACGGCGGGCGAGGTCACCAGGTCCATCTCGCCGGCGACCCGCAGCACGGCCCACTCCCCTTGCTCGACCTCCAACACCTTCAACGTCACGCGCCCGAAGCCCTTCGCTCGTCCGCCCACCGGAAATCCGTGAACCGGAATTGGCTGCTTCTGGAGCGGCTGCCCGAGCGCCACGCCACGAAACCCAGAACCCACGCCAAACCGGCCAACCCTCCCGACCCTATGCCCCGCTGGAGCGCATCAGCCCCCAAGATCCGGTCACACGCCCATAACACATCGACACATCCGGACGTGAGCGTTCGACATCGCTCACAGTCCCCCGACTTTTGTTGGCCCAAAGTGACCGCCCCCATACCATCCGCCACCACCCGGCCGACGAAGCTTGCGGCAAACCCCCGTTGCCGCCGAAGCTCCGGACTACATTCGAGTAAGCAGTGACACACGACCGGAAGACCGGGACGGGAACGGGGACGTTGGGGGCCCGCATGACGCAGCAAGCACCGCTTCGCTGGGACCGCAAGATGCAACAGCGGCTGGCCCGAGGAGAGGCAGCCGCGCTCGGCGAGCTGTACGACCGCTTCGCGTCGCTGGTGCACCACCTCGCCTACCGCGTGCTCGGCGAGGAGGAGGCCGCGGACCGCGTCACCCGCGACGTGTTCGCCCACGTCTGGGAGAACCCGGGTTCCTTCAACCCGAAGCAGAGTTCGCTGCGGTCCTGGATCGCCGCCCTCACCCACCGGCAGGCGGTGCACCGGCTGCGCCAGTCCACGGCGGCCAGCGCGGACGAGGGCGCCGACGAGGCCAGCCCGGCGGACGTCGAGCTGAAGATCCAAAACGCCTCCGCCGCCGCCCGCGCGGACTACATCGTGACCGCCATGCCCGCGCCGCTGCGCGACGCCCTCGAACTGGCCTACCGCGAGCGGCGGAACTACCGCGAGGCCGCCGCCGCGCTCGGGGTCACCGAGGACGAGGCCAGACGGCGACTCCGGCTCGGCCTGCAACTGCTCTCCACGGCGCACGACGCCGCCCCACGGGCCAGCTCGCCCCCGGGACCCGGGCGCGCCCGGTGAGCGGGCCCGGCGACCCGGGCCGCACCGGCCCCGACGACAGCGGCGCCCCCGGCCCCGCCCGACGGCCGCGCATACCCGCGCCGCGCCCGCCCGCCGAGGACGGCGGGCACTGGCCCAGGTCGGCCCCGGTCCGGCCGCGCGGGGTGCCGGCGCAGGGCGGGTCGCCCGAGGCCGCGGAGGCCGAGACACGACACACGGAGTCCGAGACGGATGCACTCAACCCCACGACAGCGCGACCAGACGAGGAGCCGGCGGCGGCCGACGCGCCCCCCGAACCCGGCGCGCGAGGGGAGGCCGGCGGCGTGAGCGCGGCCTCCGACCTGACCGGCACGCCCGCCCCGTCGCACCACGTCCTCAAGTCGATGCTCGGCGCCTGGGCGCTGGCCGCCTGCTCGGCCGAGGAGATCGCGGTCGTCGACCACCACCTGAACCAGTGCCCGACCTGCGCCGAGGAGGCCGTCCGGTTGCGCAGGGCGGTCGGCCTGCTGCACGTCGAGGAGAACCTCGACCTCAACCCACAGCTCAGGTCCCGCGTCCTGGCCGGCTGCCTCGGCCGCCGCCCGGCCCGCATCCCGGTGCCCGAGTGGGCCGCGCCGTACGACGCGGAGGCCGCCCGGCTCGACGCGCTGATCGGCGACATGGGCGAGGCCGAGTGGCGCGCCCCGGTGGCGCTGCGGTGGTTCGACGGCGAGCGGGCCCGGCTGCGCGACACCACCGTGGCCGGCGTCATCGGCCACCTGCTGACCGTGGACGGCATCGTCGCCACCGCCGTCGGGCTGCCCGACCCGCTCGGCCCCGGAGCGCCCACCGGGCCGCTGGCGCGCACCGAGGCGTACTGGCGCGCCGAGCCCGCCCACGTCGCCCAGCTCACCCGCCACGGCGAGCGCCCGCACGGCGTCCGGCCGCCGCGCGCCGCCTCCCGGCCGGCCACCCCACGGCCGCCGGAGTCCTCGCGGGCCGGGCCGCGGCCGGACGCGATCCGCGGGCCGTGGCGGGAGCAGGGGCACGCGCTGCTGCGGACCGTGTCGTTCGCCGGCCGTGGCATCAGCCAACTCTCCGTACCGTACGGCGAGTTCGCGCTGCCGCTGCGCGACGCGCTGCTCGACCGGGCCTTCGAGTGCTGGGTGCACGGCGTGGACATCGCGGAGGCGGTCAGCTACCCGTACCGGCCGCCCGCCGCCGCGCACCTCAACCTGATGATCGACCTGTGCGCGCGGCTGCTGCCCCGGGCGCTCGCCGAGCGGCGGCAGGCCGGGCTCGCCAGCCCGCCGCGCCACCTCGGGCGGGCCGGGGTGCCGAGCCGCTCGCTGCACCTGGAGGTCGAAGGGCACGGCGGCGGCCACTGGTACATCGCGCTCGACTCGCCCACCGCGACGGCGTCCCCCGACGAACAGGTGGCGCACCTCGTGCTGGACCGGGAGGAGTTCTGCCGGTTGGTGGCCGGCCACGTGCCGCCGCTGGACGTGGTGGCCGGGCAGCTCGGCGACCCCGAGGCCATTCGCGACGTGCTCTACGCGACCGCCTCGCTCTCCCGGCTGTGACCGGCCGGCGCCCGGGCCGCCCGCGACTCGATCGCCGCGAGCCGCGACCGACCAACCCGTCAACCCGCCGCCGGCTACGCGAAGACGACCGTGCGCCGCCCGTTGAGCAGGACGCGGTGCTCGCTGTGCCACTTCACCGCGCGGGCCAGCGCCTGGCACTCCACGTCCCGGCCCACCGCCACCAACTGGTCCGGGGTGACCTCGTGGCCGACCCGCTCGACCTCCTGCTCGATGATCGGGCCCTCGTCGAGGTCGGCCGTGACGTAGTGCGCCGTCGCGCCGATCAGCTTCACGCCGCGCGCGTGCGCCTGGTGGTAGGGCTTGGCGCCCTTGAAGCTCGGCAGGAAGGAGTGGTGGATGTTGATGATCCGCCCGGAGAGCCGCTTGCACAGGTCGTCCGAGAGCACCTGCATGTACCGGGCGAGCACCACGAGTTCGACGTCCTCGTCCCGGACGAGTTCGAGGAGACGCGCCTCCGCCTCGGCCTTGGTGTCGGCGGTGACCGGGATGTGGTGGAAGGGGACCCCGTACGAGGCGGCGAGTTCGGCGAAGGTGGGGTGGTTGGAGACGACGGCCGCGATCTCGATCGGCAGGGCGCCGATGCTGGAGCGGAAGAGCAGGTCGTTCAGGCAGTGCCCGAAGCGGCTCACCATCAGCACGACGCGCATCTTCTCGTCGGCCCGGTGGATCTGCCAGTCCATCGCGAACGAGTCCCCCACGGCGGCGAAGCTCGCCCGCAGCTTCTCCACCGTGACCGGCGGCTGCGCCGGCGCGGCCCCGACGGCGCCCTCGCCGCGACGCCCGCCGGTGAAGTGCACCCGCATGAAGAACAGGCCCGTGTCGCGGTCGCCGAACTGCTGGCTGTCCTCGATGTTGCAACCGGTCATGAAGAGGAAGCTGGAGACGGCGTGCACGATGCCCTGTTTGTCGGGGCACGACAGCGTGAGGACGAACTGCTCGGGGGCGGGCTCGGGGACGTTCTCAGGAGCGGGCGGCGGCGCGGGCTGCGAGGCGTTCATAACCCAATAGCGTCGCACACCGCCGGCGGGGCTCAGGCCGTCTGCGTGAGCCGCGCCAGCGCCTGGAGCGAGTGGGGCGGCACGTCCGGGTCCTCGCCGTCGGCCGCGGCCAGGTGGACGTGGGCCTCGCGCGCCGCGTGCACCGCCTCGGGCCAGCCGGGGTGGCCCATATACGTGGAGACCGGCGCGTCCGCCCCGACCTCGTGCATGATCCGCAGCACCCGGAGGACGGCCGCGTCCACGAGCGCGGCCTCCTGAGCGTCCCGGAAGATCGTCCCGACGTACTTCTCGGCCGACCAGTTGTCCAGCCAGGTGTCCTCGACGAGTCGGTACACGGCGTCGGTCACGTCCCCGTAACCGTCCTGGCCCGCGAGCCAGCAGTCCCGCTGGAACGCGGGGTCGGAAAGCATGTGCAGCGCCGAGCGCACGTTGCTGCGCCAACGCCACCACGGCATGTCAGTGAGCGGCATAGCGCCCATGGTGGTCGAGCGGCGACCGCGACGGGAAGTCTTCTCCGAACCTTGCACAGTAATCGATCATACGTTCCGCACATCGAGCCCTCCTCACACCCCCGTAATTCACCTCCAATACACCTTTCGTTACGCAGACAACTCTCAGGCGTTCCGGGCGGGACGCAAGGGTCTCTTCCTATGAACGGTCGGCGACGTCCCTTCCTCCGTCCTACCCCTACCGCGCGAGTGGCGGCTTGTGCGGCGGCCGGCACGCTGCTGATCAGCGGCTGCGGCATCCTCTCCGGGTCCTCGAACGGCTCCCGCGACGAACCCATCACCATCATGACCTGGGCCCCCGACGACACCAACGCCACCAACATGCCGGGCATGCCGGCCATGGCGCAGGCGTACGCCCGCTGGGTCAACGACAAGGGCGGCATCCACGGCCGCGAGCTGCGCGTCCTCACCTGCAACGAACGCAACGACGCCATCGCTGCCGCCCAGTGCGCGCGGCGCGCCGCCGACGAGAAGGCCGTGGCCGTCGTCGGCTCCTACAGCCAGCACGGCCGCTCCTTCATGTCGCCCCTGGAGGCGGCCGGCATCCCCTACATCGGCGGCTACGGCCTCTCCGAGGAGGAGTTCACCAGCCCCTTCTCGTACCCGGTCAACGGCGGCCAGGCCGCCCTCCTCGCGGGCAACGGCCGCCAGTTGGCGAGCGTGTGCGGCGCGGTGTCGCTGGTACGCCCCGACACCATCGCCGGCGACGAACTGCCCGAACTCCTCGACGCCGGCCTCGCCGAGGGCCACCGCAGCCCGGCCGCCGACATCCGCGCCCCGGAGGACGCGAGCGACTACACGCGCCAGGCCCAGCAGGCCCTGACCGGTGCCGGCAGCGGCGGGGACTCGACCCCTGACGCGAGCACCGGGACCGGCACCGGCACCGACTCCGGCACCGGCGTGAGCGACGGCACGGTCGCGGACACGACGGGCAGCGGCCCGGGGTGCGTGACCGCGGCCCTCGGGAAGCGCACCAACACCTTCTTCGACTCCTTCCGCCGCGTGCAGGAGGACGACTCGCGGGTGCGCATCGCCTCGATCCTGGGCAGCGTGCGGCAGTCGCTGGTGGACAGCACCGGCGGACGCGACAGCGCCCTGGAGGGGACGTACGCCACCGGCTGGTACCCGGTCGCCGACGATCCGCGCTGGAAGCCGATGCACAAGATCGTTCACGACTACGCCTTCGACGACAACCGCATCGACATCGCCGACCCCGGCGTGCAGACCACGTGGATCGCGTACACCGTGCTCAGGTCCGTGCTCACCTCGCTCGACCCGGGCAAGATCAGCGCGCACGCGGTGCGCACCACGCTCGACCGTGGCCACGCCACGGACACCGGCGGCCTGACCCCCAAGCTCCGCTGGCGCTTCCAGGACCTGCTGCCGATCCGCGACTACCCGCGCATCGTCAACGCCAACGTGACCTACCAGGTGGTCAAGGACGGCAAGTTGGTGGCCGTCCGGCAGGGCTTCGTCGACGTGGGCCAGACGCTGGTCAACCGCAAGGCGGCGTAGCCACCGCGCCCACGGGCGCCCGCGCCCGGCCGCCGCACCCGAACACCGTGCCCCGCCCGCCACCGTGGCGGACGGGGCACGTCGCGCGGCCCGCGCCGGAGCACGCGCCGACGGCTCGCGCACCGGCCGGGTCCCGTCACCGGGGTCGGAGCCGGGGTCAGAGCTGCGCGGCCTGGCGCTCCGTCAGCTTGAACTTGCGCGCGACCGGGTTCCACAGGTCGGCCGCCTGCTTCTTGGCCGCGCTCGCCTCGCCGCTGGCCCGGTTGCCGGAGGCCGTGTGGCCGGTGACGCGGGCCTTGCCCTTGACGCAGCCCTTCTTCTTGGCGGCCTGGTCGGCCCAGGCCGCGTAGTGGTTGTCCGCCGACGCGGACGACCGCCACGCCTTGGTCAACGCCCGGGTGAGTTCGGCGTTCTGCGGGATCTTGTCCAGCTTGAGTTCGCCGAGCCGGGTCACCAGGGCGTTGCGCTGCTGCGCCGCCGACCGCAGATCGGCGGCGGCCTTCGGGAGCGCCTTGCAGGTCTTGATGTTGTTGACCGAGGCGATCACGCTGGCGCGGCTGTTGCCGCTGTCCTTGAGCAGCGCGTCGAGCGCCTTGGCCTGCGGCTCGGCGGGATCCGTGGTCTTGGTCGGCGTCGGGGACGGGGACGCCGACGGCGCGGCCGACTCGCTGGCCACGACCTCCTTGCCGGGGTCGGTGGACTTGTCGCCCTTGTCCTTCTTGTCGTCGTCGCCCATGCTCATCGCGGCACCCGCCGCGAGCCCGGCCACGGCGCAGGCCGCGACCACGGCGCCGATCACCACGCCGCGACGCGAGCGTCGCCGGCCCCCGCCGTCACCGGAGTAGCCGACGGCACCGGGCCCGTCGTAGCCGGCCGGACCGTCGTGGCCCGGGCCGTGACCGTGGCCGTACGCACCGTGCGGCGGGCCCTGCCGCGGGGGCTGCGGGCCCGGGTCCTGCTGGTACAGCGGCATCTGCTGGGTGGAGTCCGGGCCGTCGGCCGCCCCGTCCGCCCGGAAGAGACCGTCGAACTCCGCGGGCGGCTGCCGGTCGCCGGGCGCCCCGGGGCGCACCCCGTACGGCGCGCCGCCCGGGTGCGGCGGCTGGCCCGTGGCCGGGATCGGCCCCGGCAGCACCTGGGTCTCCTCGCCCGCGCCGGGCCGCGGCGGGCCGCCGTCGTAGTTCGGCCGGCGCAGCATCGTGGTGGACTCGGCCGGCGACTCGGGGGGCTTGCGCGGCTCGGGCTGCGGCTGCCGGTGGCCCGACCGAGGCTGCTGCCCCGGGGCCGGCGGCTGTGGGCGCAGGATCTGGGTGTGGCCGCCCTGGTCGGCCGCGGGGGCCGGCGGCTGCGGGCGCAGGATCTGGGTGTGGCCACCCTGCCCGGCCTCGGGCGGCGCCGGCTGCGCGCGCAGGATCTGCGTCTGCGGCTGCGCCTCGGGCTGCTGGTACGGCGCGGGTTGACCGCTCTGGCCGCTCTGGCCGTTCCCGCCCGGCTGGCCCGGCTGGCCGCCGTACGGGCTGAACTGCCCCGACTGGGCCGGGTAGCCGGGGGCCTGGCCGGATTGCTGGGGCTGCCCGGGGTACGGGCCCGGGTGGCCGGGCTGCTGCGGGGCCTGTCCCTGGTCGGCCTGCTGGGCGTGGCCGGAGGGCTGGCCGGACGGCTGCGGATAGCCGTAGCCCTGCTGGGGATAGCCGTAGCCCTGTTGCTGGGCCGGGTAGCCGGGGGCCTGGCCGGGCTGCGGGTAGCCGTAGCCCTGCTGCGGCTGCGGGTAGCCGTAGCCCCGCTGCTGGCCCGGCTGGTGGGCCTGGTGCGGCGGGAGGGCCGGGAAGGGCCCGCCCTCGGCCGGCAGCGGGGCCCCGGGGCCGCCGTAACCCGGTGCCGGCGCGGGGCCGGGCGCTCCCTCGGGGGGCAGCGGCTGCGCGCCACCGGGCAGCGGGGCGCCCGGCATCGGCCCGGGCAGCGCGCCGGGCGGGGGCCCGCCCGGTATGGAGCCGCCGACCGGCGGGATGAGCTGGGTCGCGTCGGAGTCGTGGCCGGGGGCCTGCCCGTACCCCACGGGTGCGGCGGGCGGCAGCGGCTGGCCCGGCCCCGGCTCCCGTGGCATCAGCGTCCCGGCCTGCCCGGCGGGGGCGCCGGGCGGCGGGCCCTGCGGCGGGCGCGGCGCGTCGGGGCCCCAGGGGTCACCCCACGGCTGGCCTTCGGCCGGGGCCGCCTGCTCGGGCGAGGGCCAGTCGTACGGAGCGCCCTGCCCCCCACCGTGGCGGAGGCCAGCGGAGGGCAGGACCACGCCCTCGTGCGCGGGCGGGACCGCAGGAGGCTGCGGCTCATTTCCCTGTCCGCTCTGCGTCACCGGGACTCCTATGCGTTATGCGGAAGTACGGAACCGCCCGTCACGCTACCGGGTCCCCGCACCCCGCGGACCGCGGGCAGCGCTCCCGGGCCCGCCCCGTAGGGGGCCTCTGGGGGCGCGGACCGGTACGGATGGGGCGGGCCGCGACAGCCCACGCAGCCCGTCACAAGCTCCCGCACAACGCCCACGCCGCCAGGGCCGACCGCGGCTCCCGGGCGACCTCCGCGACGGGACGGTCACCGAGGTCGCGGGCGTCTCCGTGCGCGCCGACGGACGTCGGCGGGGGCCCGCACGCGCGCGGTGCCGGGCCCCCGCCGGCCCCGTGCCGGCGGCGCCATCCCCCGCCTCCCCCCGGTGCGGCGCCGCGCCCTCCCCGCACGGGTCCGGGCCCCTCCGCCCCGGCTCATCACCCCCGTCCACCGCTCGCGCGGCTGCTGGTCCCGCTGTCACCGCCGCTTCCGCTGTTCCTGGCCGTGTCGCGCCGCCCGCCGGGGGCCGCTCCCCCTGCTCCCCCTGCTCCCCTTGTCCGGTCGCTCCCGGGCGCGCGCCGGGGCGCGGGGCGGCGGCCGGTCGCCGGGTCCGTTACGCCGCCGCCACCTCGAGCCGGGCGCTGAACTCACGGACCACGGGCTCGTCCCGGAAGGGTTCGAGCCGCTGTTGGAGGTCGTCCAGGTACTCCGCGCCGCGGTGTGACCGCAGTTGGCCGAGGAGTTCCAGGGCGCGGGTCCCGGTCTGGCACGCCTCCTCGACCTCGCGCTGTTGCACGTGCGCCGCGGCCATCAGCAGCAGGCCGATCGCGCGCCGCCTGGCGCGCGCGTCGGGGTGCCCCTCGACCGCCTCCCTGGCGCGCTGCCCGGCCGCCTCGCCCTGGCCCAGGTCGCGGTGGCAGTGGGCGAGTTCGTCGGCGAGGTAGGCATGGTCGAAGTACTGGATCCAGGGCGGGTCGTCGCCGGAGTCGGGGGCGGCATCGGCCTGTTCCAGGGCGGTGATGGCCTGGTGGGCGGAGGTCTGGCAGGCTCTGGCGTCGCCGAGCAGCGCGTGCCCGCGGGCCTCCGCCGCGTGGAACATCGCCCGGGCCCGCGGCGTGACCTGCCCCCGCGCCCCCTCCTGCGCGGCCCGCGCCAACTGGGCGATCTCGCGCGGGTTGCCCAGCGCCGCGGCGAGGTGGCTCATGCTCGCGGCCAGCACGTACCCGCCGTAGGCCCGGTCGCCCGCGGCCTGGGCAAGCCGCAGCGCCTGGATGTAGTAGCGCTGCGCGAGCCCGGGTTGGCCGGTGTCCACGGCCATGTAGCCGGCGAGTTCGGTGAGCCGGGCGACGGCGGCGAACAGGTCGCGGCCCACCGACTCCCGGTACGAGCCGGCCAGCAACCCGGAGACCACGCTGTTCAGATAGTGGACGACGACCGGGCGCACGTGGCCGCTGCCGTACTGGTGGTCGAGGGCGACGAGCGCGTCCGTGGTGGCCCGGACGGCCGCCACGTCGGCCTTGCCGACCCGGGCCCCCGCCGTGCGCGCCACCTGTGGGTCGGCGCTGGTGATCAGCCAGTCCCGGCTGGGTTCGACCAGCGCCGACGCGGCCACCGTCGAGCCGCTCAGGAAGTCGCGCCGGCCCACGTCGCTCCGCCACAACTCGCAGACCTGCTCGATCGCGCCGACCACGGTGGGCGAGAACTGGAGGCCCACGCCGGAGGCGAGGTTCTTGCCGCCCGCCATGCCGATCTCGTCGATGGTGACCGTGCGCCCCAGCTTGCGCCCCAGCGCCTCGGCGATGACGGCGGGCGCGCGCCCGCGCGGCTGCTGGCCCCGCAGCCAACGGGCCACGGACGTCTTGTCGTAGCGCAGGTCGAGGCCGTGCTCGGCGCCGCACATGTTGACGCGGCGCGCCAGGCCCGCGTTGGAGCAGGCCGCTTCCTGGATGAGCGCCTGCAACCGTTCGTTCGGTTGCCGCGCCACGAGTGGCCTAGCGGCCATGGTGTACCCCCTGTTACTGCGGTGCGTTCACCTCGTGAACGCCGGTCTTTCGCGATCGCTGCCCGCCCGCGGAGCGGGAGACGCAGCACGTGCCCGCGTGGCGCACGCACGACGGCCACCGGCTGCTTCGGGTCCGTCGGCCGTGCGGCCTTCGGGGTCCGAACCGTGTCCCGTCACGGAAGGTGGCTACCCGCACACGGGCCGAGTCCTCGTACGCGCCCCCACCCGTGCATCCATGCGCCCCGCGTGCCGTAGTGATGCTCCCCTCCCCGGCTTCGGCCCAGCCGTAACCCTTGGTGACAGCGGTAGTTGAGTGAGCGTGGAGAAGACCTTGGACGTCACAGCAAGTGCGCAGATCCCCCAGCAGCGCGGCGAGTCGCTGCTCGACGCGGCGGTGCGGTACGCGGAAGAGCGGCATTGGGATGTCCACCCCGGCACCTGGCTCCAGGTGGTCGAGGGCGGCGAACGGTGCTCGTGCCAGCGGGCCGACTGCCCGGCGCCCGGGGCGCACCCGGCGCGGGCGGACTGGGCGGGCGCGGCCAGCGGCAGCCCCGCCGCCGCGCGTCGGATGTGGGAGAAGACCCCGCGGGCGTCGATCCTGCTGCCCACCGGGCGCACCTTCGACGTGCTCGACGTGTCCGAGTCGGCCGGTTGCCTGGCGCTGGCCCGCATGGAGCGGATGGGCGTGCCGCTCGGCCCCATCGCCTGCACGCCGGGGCGTCGGATGCTGTTCTGGGTGCTGCCCGGCGGCGCGCTCAAGGTCCTCGACCTGGTCCGGAGGATCGGATGGCCGCCCGCCGCGCTCGACCTGGTCCCGCGCGGCGAGGGGGACTACGTGGTGGCGCCGCCCTCGCGGGTCGGCTCGCGGGGCCCGGTGCTGTGGGCGCGGCAGCCCACGTCGGCCAACCGCTGGCTGCCGGACGTCGAGGAGTTGGCGAGCGCCCTGGCGTACGCGTGCGGACGCGAGGCCAGCGTGGCCCGGCGCCGCTAGCCGACACCGCGCCTGACCTGCGGGTCGGGGCATTCCGTCAGCGCGCCCGGGTGCGGCCCCCGCCCCCGGGCGCGCGGCCTTAGGGTGGACGCTGCGCGGGGGCGACACGGACCTCCGGGCGACGGCGGAGGGCGAGATCAGTGGCATCGGAGGCAGCGCACACCAGCTCGGGGGCGGCGAAGCAGTCGCTTACCGACACCACGGCGGTGACCGGCGGCACGGCGGCGACCGGAGCGCCGACAGGCGCCGAGGCCGACGGCCGGCAACGGCCGGCCCCGGGGGGCGCGGGCGCCGAGCGGCCACCCGCGGTGCGCGTGTCCGGGCTCTGGAAGCGGTTCGGGGAGCAGGTGGCCGTCGCCGGCATCGACCTCGAACTCCCCGCCGGGCAGTTCGTCGGCCTCGTCGGCCCGAACGGCGCCGGCAAGACCACCACGCTGTCGATGATCACCGGCCTGCTGCGGCCCGACCTCGGCCAGGTGGAGATCGCCGGGCACGACGTGTGGCGCGACCCGGTCGCCGTCAAGGCCCGGATCGGGGTGCTCCCCGAGGGGTTGCGGCTGTTCGAGCGGCTGTCGGGGCGCGAACTCCTCGCCTACACCGGTCGGCTGCGCGGCCTGGACGGCGACGAGGTCGACAGCCGGGCCACCCAGCTCCTGGGCGTGCTCGACCTGGCCGGGGCGCAGCACAAGCTGGTGGTCGACTACTCGACCGGCATGCGCAAGAAAATCGGGCTCGCGGCGGCGCTGCTGCACAACCCCGAGGTGCTCTTCCTGGACGAGCCGTTCGAGGGCGTGGACCCGGTCTCCGCGCAGACCATCCGGGGCGTCCTGGAGCGCTACACGGCCTCGGGCGCCACCGTCGTCTTCTCCAGCCACGTGATGGAGCTCGTGGAGTCGCTGTGCGACTGGGTCGCGGTGATGGCCGGCGCGACCATCCGCGCCCACGGCCCGCTGGCCGAGGTACGGGGCGCCGCGCCCACGTTGCAGGACGCGTTCCTGGAGCTGGTGGGCGCGAACCGCCAGCAGGGCCACGACCTCGACTGGCTGGGCGGCGCCCGATGAGCCACCCATCGCCGCAGCAGCCGGGACAGCCTGCCCTCCCACGCCCTTCCGTGGCGCGGCCCGCCGCGCCACAGCCCGCCGCCGCCCCGCGACCCTCCTTCCCTCCGGCGGGCGGTGAAGGAACGCAGGGCCCGCTCGCCGGGTCCGGTTTCGCGGCCCCCGCGCCGGCCTCGGTCGCCGTGCTCGTCCAGGTCTTCGCCGCGCTCAAGCTGTCGCTGCTACGCAACGGGCTACGGCAGTCCAGCGGCCGACGCGCCGCGTACATCGCCTCGGTCGTCCTCGTCGGCCTGTTCGCCGTGCTCCAACTCCTCGGCCTCATCGCGCTGCGCGGCCACGAGCACGCCGCGACCCTCGTCGTCACGCTCACCGGGGTGCTCGCTCTCGGCTGGGCCGTGATGCCGCTGTTCTTCCCCGGCGGCGACGAGACGCTGGACGCCACCCGGTTGGTGATGCTGCCGCTGCGGCCCCGCACGCTGATCGTGGCGCTCCTGACGTCCTCGCTGATCGGCATCGGCCCGCTGTTCACCCTGGCGCTGGCGGTCGGCTCGGTGGTGGCCGTGGCGCACGGCGCCGCCGCGGCGGCTGTCGCCGTGCTCGCGGTGGCGCTGACGATGCTGGTGTGCGTGGCGCTGGCGCGCATGGTCGCGACCGCCAACATCCGGCTGCTGACCAGCCGCAAGGGCCGCGACCTGGCGCTGCTGAGCGGTCTGTTCATCGCGGTGGGCGCGCAGGCCGTCAACCTCGGCACGCAGAAGCTCTCCGACGCGGGCGGCCTCGGCACCCTGGAGCCGGCGGCGGACGTGCTGCGCTGGGTGCCGCCGGCCGCCGCGGTGGACGCGGTGTGGTCGGTCGGCGACGGGTCGTACGGGACGGCCGCCGCGCAACTCGGGCTCACCGTCGCGGCCCTGGCCGGCATCCTGTGGTTCTGGCAGCGCTCCCTGAGCACGCTCATGACCTCGCCCGACTCCTCCACGATCCAGGTCGCCCGGGAACGCACGCGCCCCACGGACGCGCGCGGCCCGGCCCGCTGGCTGCCCGCCGGCCGCACCGGCACCGTCATGCTGCGGACGCTGCGCTACGCCTGGCGCGACCCGAAGACCAAGGCCGGCTGGGCCACCGCCCTGGGCATCGGGCTGCTGCTGCCGGTGGTCATGGTGGCGCAGGGGGACGGCAGCGTGTACTCGGCGTGCTGGGCGGCCGGGCTGCTCGGCATGCAGATGTACAACCAGTTCGGGCAGGACTCGTCGGCCTTCTGGATGGTCGCCCAGACCATCGGCACCCCGCGCGACGCCTACCTCGAACTCCGCGGCCGAGCCCTGGCCCTGGTCCTGGTGGCACTGCCGTACGTCACGCTGGTGGTCATCGGCGCGGCGGCCCTGCTCGGCGACTGGGCGGCCTTCCCGGAGACCCTCGGCCTCTCGCTGGCCCTGCTCGGCGCGCTGCTGGCCACGGGCGCCCTCGCCTCGGCCCGCTACCCGTACTCCATCCCCCAGGACAGCGGCTACAAGAACGTCGTCCCCGGCCAGGCCGGCCTGGCCTGGATCTCCATCCTCGGCGGCATGCTGGTCGGCGCCCTGCTCTGCGCCCCGGTCCTGGGCCTGACCATCTGGCTCCACGTCGCCGACCACCACGGCCTCCTGTGGCTCATCCTCCCCGTCGGCGCGGCCTACGCCTACGCCATCACCCACATCGGCCTCCGCCTGGCCGCTCCCCGGACGGCCGACCGGTTGCCGGAGATCCTGGCGGCGGTGAGCAAGGGGTGAGCGGCGGGCCGGTGCCGTCCCGGTCGGCAGGAGGTCCGGTGCCGTCCGGCTCGGTGGGGGCCCGGTGCCGTCCGCGTGGTGGGGGCGGTACCGGTTGGGCGGGGCGGCACCGGTTGGGGGGCAGCGTGGTGTGCCGGCGCTGTCCTGACCTATCGCCGTAGCGCGTAGCCCTCCGGGTTGCCTCTCGGCAGTTCACGCTCCAACAGGGCGTGGATCTCGCTCGGCGTGTCGGACCGCAGGACGACCCAGGTGTCGTCCGCGAAGCGGACGCGCACCATGCCCGCCGCCCGAAGCCCGGCCGGCGGGGCTTCGACCACCGCCTGGTCTGCCGTCAGCACCTGGAGCACCTGCATCTCCTTGGCCTTGCCGAACCCCACCCGCTCCGTCGGGCCGAGAAAGGCAATCGCCCCCGGCACCAGGACCACCAGCCGCTTGGAGTGCGTGGAGAGCGTGTAGTACCCCAGCAGGAACTGCCCCGCCGCCCCGCCCCAGTCGCCGTCGAAGACGCGGTCCAGGCCGTGTTCGGCCACGGCCTTCCGTTCCGCTCTCGACTTCTGCCACGACCCGCGCGCGCGTTTCAGGTTCTTCCACGGGCGGAAGGCCGCGACCAGCAGCGTCAGCGCGCCTTCCACCAGCGCGTAGACGAGGACCGCGGCCCACAGGGGAGCGGCCAGGACCATCAGCAGCGCGAAGCCCAAGGGCACGTGGCCTGGCCGCAGTCGGCCGTTGCCCGCCGCCGCGTGGACGTCAGGCGGCGGCTTCGGAAGGGAACCCAGTTCGCACCACTCGCCCACGACCTGGCTCGGTTCCAACTCCTGTGTGAAACGCCCGTACCGCAGGAGATCCCTCGCCCGCGTGCGGTGTTCCTCGTCCAGCATGTTCCCCCCGATTCCCGCCCCCGCGCCTGGTGCCCTCCGCCGGGCTTCCGTTCCCGTCCGGGAGTGCCGCGCCCTCCGCGAGCGTGACCGTACGGAATCCGGTCAGGCGGGTCAGTCGTCGTCCTTCTTCTTCTCCGCCTCCTCCTTCTCCAGCTTCTTCTTGACGCGCTCCATCTCCTCCTTGGCGTACTGCAGGGCGGCTCGGATTTCCTTGGACCGCTTTCCCCAGTCCGCCCGGAAACGGTCACCGGCAGGGCCGCGCCATACGGTGTCGCCGGAATACCTCTGCACGGCGTCGAGCGCGCGCTCCAGTTCATCCGCGTATCGCTTGAGATCGCGAATGTCCTTCTCGCAGTCAGAGACCTTACTCATGGCTCCCACCCCCGTGTGCAAGCACGTGTCTTACGCCTTGGGCAATTTCAGCAGTTTGACGATCTTCCGGCGCAGCGCCTTGGTGCTCAGGGTCTGGGCCACGATTCCCTTCGGCGAGTGCGGCTCGTCCACCGTCACCGTCATGACTTCCTTGCCGGTGGCGTAGGTCGTCACCAGGGCGCCCTCGGTGTCCGAGAGGACCATGAGCTGCCCGACCACCAACGCGGTGTCGATGACTCGGCGCACCGACCGGGGCACGCTGTCCCGGTCCAACGCGTCGGGGGATAGCCGCTGCTCCGGGCCTTCGGTTTCCGCGACGCCGAACGGGTCCACGAGCGCCTGCACCAGTTCGGCGGCCGGTTCGGGCGCGTTGGTGAGCGTGAACAGGTGCATGCCGCCGCTGGTCACGCGCTCCACCAGGAACAGGTCGGCCGCGTGGATGTAGACGAAGGCGTGCGAGGTGTCGTCGCTCGCCGTCAGGTCCGCCGCGAGCACCCGTTCCGCACTGCCGCGGAGACTGAGCACCAGGGCGGCTTCCTCGGCCAACCTGATGTCGATGGGCGCCCGTTCGTTCACCGTCTCGCCGCGCGCCTCGGCGGCCTCCTGCTGGCGGATGAGCTCGTCGATCTCCTCGATGTTCGCGACCTCGATGAGTTCGCGCGAGACGAGTGAGCGCAGGGCGGTGGCCACCGCCGTGTCCCGCTGGTCCTCGGGCATCTTCGCCAGGTGTGGCGATGGCACCAGCCGCTCGTCCATCGGCTCCGTGTCGATGACGGCCAACTCCTCGTCCGTCAGGCGCAGGATGGCCCGATTGCCGCCACCCGCCTCGGCGATGCCCTCGGCCAGTGTCGTCCGTGCTTGCGCGAGGAGGTCGACGGCATCGCGCTCTTCCTCCTCCTGTGAGAGAGCCATGAGAACTCGTTCTTCCTTTCCTGCGGCCCTTTTCACGGGCCTTGTTACGGGCCTTTTCACGTGCCTTTTCGCGGGCTTTCTTACGGGGCCGGGCGGGGCCCCACGACGACCGGCAAGCCGTCGGGGTTCTCCCCGCCCTCCTTCGCCATGGCTTCGAGTAGAGCGTGGATGTCACTCGGTTTGTCCGTGACCGTCAGCACGATCCACGAGCCGTCGGAGAAACGGATGCGGAACTTGTCGGTGTCCAGCCGGCCGTTCAACGGGTCCTCGATGACGGCCTGGTCGCCCGGAATCTCGTACAGGACGTCCGACTCGTCGAGTGCTCCGAGCGTCACCCGCTTGGGCGGGCCCGCCAGTACGATGCGCCCCGGGGCGATCAGCACCAGGCGTTTCGGGTGCGACGACTGGCTGTACCAGCGCAGCAGCAACTGGCCCGCCGCGGCGTTCCAGTCGCCGTCGAAAACGTCGTTCAGCCCGTGCGCCGCGATCTCGGCCTTCCGTTGCTCGGCCTCCCTGTTCAGCCTTCGGTTCTTCTTGATGGTGAAGACCCCGAAGACCAGCTCGAACAACGCCTCTATGGCGCCCCAGGCTGCGACGACGAGCCAGAACGGGGCGGCCAGTACGTATCCCGCGATGCCGAGGGGACGCACGAAGGCCGGCCGCAGGGGTCCGTTTCCGGCCGCCGCGTGGACGTCTGGCGGCGGCTTGGGCAGCGAGCCGACCTTGCACCAGTCCCCGGCTGCCAGCCCGCCGCCGATGAGCCCGGACAGGTGCTGCTCGTCCTCGAACTTCAACATGCGCTACCCCTTGCTCCGTCACTGCCGGCGTGCTGCTCCCAATGGCGCCCGACGTGGCGGGGCGCGTTGGGCCCGCTACCAGAATTTGAGTTTCTTCAGTTTCTTCACCGGGCCAGGGGCCACCCGTTCGGCGAAATTGACCGCGCCCTTGACCGTCTGGGTGACTTTCTTCTTGGCGTACGACTTGATGTCCCCGCCCCACTTGTCCCAGGCCCAACTGCCCAGGAAGTAGGCGCCCGCCACGCCGAGCCCCACCCAGCCGACGACGGGGATCGCCGATCCGGCGATCGCGGCACTGGTCCAGCCGGCCATGACGGCACCGGCGCTGACCGCCTGCACGCCGCCCATCACCCGGTCGGCGGTGCCGTACGCGCCCTTGTGGCTGGGGAGAAACACCTCTTTGACGCCCGTGGCGAAGGAGAGCGGCACCAGCGCCTTGTCCAGGATGCCGGCGCCCGGTGCCTTGTTGAGCCAGCTCAGGCCCTTCAGCTTCGACAGGACCTCCAGCGGCTTCCACGCGGCCGTGTAGCCCTTCCGGGCCTTGTCGAACGCCGCCAGTGCCTTTCCGTGTTCCTTGCCGAACGCCTCGCTGATCTCCAGCAGTGCCTTGGTGTTCTTGACGCGGTCCTTCGCGTCCCACACGGTCTTCAGGCGACGGTAGGCCGCCACGCCCTTGACGATGGCGAGGCCCTTCGCGGCGGCCCCGGTGTCCGCCGCGTACTGGTCGGCCAGCTTCTCGCCCTCTTTGCCGAGCTTCCGGGCGCCTTCGATGACCTCTTTGTCGAACTTCTCCTTGTTCTTCTCGGCCCATTCCCACGTCTTGATGAGGCCCAGGTGAGCGGCCATCGCCAACTGGTACTCCGGGTCGCCGTTGAGTAGCCCGAGGCGGTGGCGCACATCCGTCGCCTGGCCCCGGCCCCAACTGGCCTGAACGGGGAATTTCGCGACGGCTCCCGCCTGTGCTCCCCATTTGGTGAGAATTCCGCGGACCAGACCGCCCTGAATGGCGAGTGCGCCGCCACCGAGGTCGAGCGCGGAGGCGAGGCTCCGCGCCATATCGTCCTTCATGCCTCGAAAACCCATGTTTCTCCCCCTGAAACGTGCGGCCGGCCCAGTGGCGCCCTCGCGGAAAGCCACTTTCGCCCAACTCGCCGGCCACGTGATGTTGTTGTCGCACCGCTGTGACATGCCATCAAACCGGCCGCCGACGACATGCGCTCACCATATTCCGCGTGTCCCGCCGCCCACCGACCGGTGTGGGCGCGCCGGGCGGGCACGTGTCTAGTTCGCCGTAGCCCGCCGCACATCCCCCCGCCACGTCGGCAGCAGCTCGTCCAACAGGGCCTCCGTGCGGGGTGGGAGGCCGCGGGCGCCGCCGCTGAGGGCGGCGTTGCGGTCCAGCAGGGCGGTGGCGGTCGTGGTGAGCTGGGCCGTGTCGCCGGTGGCGTGGGCGGCGCGGAGTAGCTCGTTCCACAGGCGCTCGTCCGCGGGGGCCGAGGCCAGCGCCGCCTCCAGCGCGGCCATGGCCTGGTGTGGCCGCTCCGCCGCGCCGTGGTGGGCGGCCAGCGCGAGGGCCACGTCCGCGACCAGGAGCGGCAGTTGGGCCTCGATGATCTCGTGGGCCAGCCAGCCGTAGCGGCCCTGCGGGCGGCCCGCCAGGAGGGGGCCGCGGGCCAGGGCGAGGGCGTCGGTGAGGAGGCGTTCGCGGGTCCGGGGGTCGTTCGCGCCCCGGCCCTGGGTGGCCTCGTGGTGCAGGGTGCGGAGGACGTCGAGGTCGGAGACGACCGACGAGGCGAGGATGAGTCGGCCGGTGGCGTCGCTCCGCAGTCGGGGCGCGCTCGCGCCGGCCGCGCCGCCGCCGGGCCCCGGCTCGGGGCCGCGGTCGTCGCCGAGCCACTCCCGTAGCCGCTCGATCAGCGCGTCGCGTACGTCCTCGGTGGCGCCCCGCGGCCACAGCGCGGAGGCCAGGACGCGCGGGTGGACGCCCTCGCGGTGCAGCAACAGCAGGGCCAGCGCCTCGTGCAGCAGCGCGCCGCGTTCGTCGTCCGGGGTCTCCAGGCCCATGATCTCGTAGTCGCCGAGCAGCCTCGCGTACACCGCCGGGCGGCCCGCCTCGCTGATGTCGACCAGGAACGGGGCCCGCTGCCCGTCGGCGCGGCCGGGCGTGGTGACGCCGTCCGGGTCGGCGGCGGCGAAGAGTTCGACCACGGCCCGGTGCTGCTCCGCCGGCAGTCGCTGGGCGGTGAGTTCGAGGCCGAGCAGCGGGGCGCGCAGCGTGCCGTCGGGGGTGACGTCCAGTTCCCAGGTCGCGCCGGGGAACTGCTGCTGGGTGGTGCCGATGAGGTAGCCGATGCCCAGCCGGCCGGAGTCGGCGGCGAGTTCGGCCAGCCGTGTCGCCTGCTCGCCGTCCGGCTCGGCCGCGAGCAGGACCAGGTGCGGGGCGCGCTGGGTGTGTTGGGCCTGGCCGGTGCGGCCGGTGAGCACCGAGTCGTGGCCGGCGACGCTGAGCGCGGCGCGCCGCTGCTCGGTCTCGGCCGTCATGGTCTCCACCAGCGCGGCGACCCCGTCCAGGTGCCGGATGCGGGTGGGGGCCAGCGCCCCGAGTTCGGCGCCGAAGCCGACCAGGGTCAGCGTCAGCCGGTCGGACCAGCCGCTGGTGGCGAGTTCGGCGGCGATCGAGGCGAAGACCGCCGTGCGGTCCGCCTCCGCGCCGGTCAGCGAGACGATGCCGGGCACGGCCTCCAGGTTGAGCAGCAGGCGCGCCTCGTCCAGCGTGCCGAGGCTGACCAGGCCCGGGTAGGGGGCTGCGGTCCCGTCGTCCGCGTGCTCGGTGATGGCCGAGCGGCGCAGCCGCCAGAACGTCTCGTCCTGGCCGAGCTGCCACGGCCGCGGCGGCTCTCCGGAGGCCGCGGAGAGTTGGAGGTGCAGTTCGGTGCCGGTCAGCCACGCGGCGTAGACGACGGGCAGCTCGCGCCCGTCGGCGGCCAGCGCCGTCGACAGGCCGCGCAGCGCCCGGTCCAGGTCGCGTACGGCCGCGGGGTCGGCGCCGACCAGCAGCGCCTCCTCGGCGCGGGCGGCCGGGCCGGTCGGCGTGAGGTCGATGCCGAGGCCGAGCGCCGACATGGCCGACTGCCACAGCGCGGCCCTGCGCCGCCGGCCCAGCGCGGCCAGCAGCCCGGCGGCCAGCAGCGGCGCGCCGATCAGCGCCTCGGAGAGGCCGAACGCCGACTCGTCGGCGGACGTGGCGGAGTCGGCGGATTGCCTGTCGTCCGGGGTGGCCGGGGCCGGGGCCGGGTCGGGGACGCTGGGCCGGGCCGGCTGGTCGACGGAGACGTCCCGCGCCTGGTCGGCGCGGCCGGGGTCGTCGTCGCGGTGCGGGGTGCGGCTGGACCTGTCGTACTCGCGGATCTGCTCCCGCAGGCCCTTGGTGATCTCCGGCGAGTCCTCGGGCATCTCGACCAGTTCGCCGCCGTGCGCGTCGGCGGGCATCTCCATGATCCAGCCGGGGCGGATCAGGCTGGCCTGGGAGAGCCTGGAGCCGTCGGGTTGCACCCGGTCCTTGTTGAGCTGGTAGATCTCCTTGTAGCGGCGGCCGTCGTCCAGGTGCCGTTCGGCGATCTCCCACAGCGAGTCGTGGTGTCGGCCCTCGGGTGGCTGGATGCGGTAGAACTTCGTCTGCCGCCGCTCCTCGCCCACGTGCGCGCTGCCCGTGCCGGGCCGCGTGGGGTCCACCATCCGCTGCTGGTGCGGCTCCAGGTGGCGCTGGCCCTCGCCGACCCGCTCGCCGCCCGGGGTCTGCTGGGCGGAGGCGACGGTGCCGCGCGCGTTGTCCTCGTACGCGGTGCCGATCTGGGACAGCCCGGGGGTCAGGCTCGCGGCGGACGCGCCGACCAGCAGCAGCGCGGCCACCAGTTGCCGCGCCAGCAACTGGGTCGGCCCGGCGCCCGGCACCCGCGACGGCATGCCGATGCCGGAGATCTCCGCCTTGCCCTCGACGATCACGCACGCGGCGAACTGCGCCCAGGCCAGCCACACCACGACGGTCAGCACGTCGACGAAGACGCTCGCGGTGATCGGCTGCCGCACCGTCTCCAGCGTCGGCGCCTCGTGGGGCAGCGGCCAGCCGACGAAGTAGGCGAGCGCGCCGGGTACGCCGATGAGCAGCGCGGACAGCGCGATGAACGCGAAGAACGCCTTGACGAAGTCGCCCGCCGTACGGGTACGCACGGGCAGCGGCTGCGGCTGCCGTCGCGGCTGCGAGCCGGACGGGCCTGGGGTGGGGCGGGCGGTGCGCGCCATGGGCGGTATTCCTCAGCCTCGGGTGGGGTCGTCAAACGGGTCGGCGTGGCGTGTGCGGCGAGCGACGCGGGGCGACGCGTACGGACGGGGGCTCAGTACCGGGGCGCCCCGGCGGCGGACGCCCCCCGGGGGCCTCGCCGCCCGGCCGGCCGCGAGGCCCCCGGGGTGCTCGGGCGGTACGGGCGGTTCGGGCGATACAGGCGGTACGGGCGCCTCCGCCGGCCCGGCTGGGGCCCGGTGGCCCGGTCGTACGGCGCGCGCCGCGCGTACGGGCTCACCCGGGTGCGCGGGCCGCGCCGGGCGTACGAGTCGGGTCACGCGTACGGGCTCCGCCGGGTGCGCGGGCCGCGCCGGGCGCACAGGCCGCGCCGGGCGTACGGGTCGGGTCGCGCGTGCGGGCTCCGCCGGGTGCGTGGCCCGCGCCGGGCGCACAGGCCGGGGCGCGCGTACGGGTCGGGTCGCGCGGGGGTCAGCCGACATGGGACTCCGCCTTGGACGAGCCCCGCACCGTGAAGGAGCCGTTGTAGAACAGGCCGGTCAGCACGGGTTCGTAGGTGAGTTGGATCTCGACCTCGACCTGTTCGGCGTTGGCCGACACGCAGCGCGACGCGGCGACGTCCGGGCCCGAGAGCCCGGCCTCGCGGGCGAACTGGCGCACGCGGGCGCCGCAGTTCTCGTAGTTGATGGGCGCGCTCGTGCCGCCGCTGGCGCGCAGCGCCGCCTCGTCGATGTCCTGCGCGGCGTACCGGGCGGCCTGCTCGGCGATGTCGGCGGCCCGCTCGCGCTGCGAGATGGACATGCCGCCGTCCACGACGAACGCGGCCAGCGCCAGGAAGAGGAACGCGAAGAGGATGACGGCCGCCGCGCCCGCGCCTCGGTCGGCCAGGCGCCCGGCGTACCGGCGCTCGACGGCCCGCGCCCAGCGCGCCGCGAGCCGGGCGCGCGCCGGCTGTCGCCTCGCGCGCGCGGTCGGCCGGGTGGGCGGGGCGCTCATGAGGCCCTCCGGTAGGGGTCGATGGGCGAGCTGCCGGTGGCCTTGACGGTGCTGCCGATGTCGAGGCCGATCATGCGCAGGCCGCGCACCTCGCAGCTCACCTCGACCTTGAAGAAGCCGCCGGGTTCGAAGCGGGAGCCGGTCATCCGGACGTTCACCGAGCCCACGCACACGTCCTTGAGGTCCGCCGCGGCGGCCTTGCGGGCCTCGCGCATGGCGACGTCGTAGTCGTGCTGGATGGAGCCGGCGCGCGCGGCGTCGCGCGCGGCACCGTCCACCGCGCCCCGGCCCTCCACGAGTTGCCCGAAGCCGACCAGTACCAGGATGAACAGGATCATCACCGGCGCGAGGATGACCACCTCGATGGTCGAGAGCCCGGCGTCGCCGGCGCGGGCCTCGCCGCCGGGCACGCCGGTGGCGCCGCCGGGCGCGCGCCCGCTCGGGTCGGGCGTACGCCGGGCGCGGGCCCGGGCCGTCGTGCGTCGCTCAGCACGCCACACCGCGCTCAGCCCCTGTCCACGACGAACCGCTCGACGGGCCCCTGCGACCGCGCGTGCACGGTGAACCGCATGCCGGGGAACACGGTGGGCACGTCGGCCTCGACCTGCACCCCCACCGTGTCGGCGCGCGGCGTGAGCAGCGTCACCTCCGGCCTGATGAGCAGGTTCGGGCCCAGTTGCTGGATGTAGCTGTCGGCCGTGGAGCGCGCCTTGCCGCCCCAGCCGCCGGGGTTCTCGTCCGCCTCGGCGCGCGCCTTGCGCGCGCCGGCCTGCGCCGCCGCCTGGGCGACGTGGTCGGCGAAGAAGTACAGCGCGAACTGCACGGTCGCGAAGATCAGGAAGAACAGGACCGGCGTGAGCAGCACGAACTCGATGGCGGTCATCCCGCTGTCGCTCGTCCGGCCGCCGCTGCCGCGCGCCCGGCCCGGCGCCGCGCCCGCCCGGTCGCGGCCGTCGCCGCGCATGGCGTCCACCCTGCGCCGCACCGCGCGGCGCGGCGCACCGCCCCCGGTTCGTCTCATGCCGTCATCCCCGTTGTCTACTCGGTCCCCTGGCGCCGTCGCCCCGCGGGGCGGCCCGGTGGGGCCGGCGCCGCGGCGCTCGTCGCCCCGTACGGGCTCCGCCTCGGCACACCCCCGGCCGGTCGCCCGCCGGCCTCCCGGCCAGCCAACCGGCGGCCACCCAGCGGGCCGGCGCGGTGGGCCGCCCGGCCCCCGGCTGGCTCCGGACGCTCGGGCCCGTGGCCCGGGTGCTGGTGCGTCAGCGGGTGGTGGCGTCAGTGGGTCTACTGGCGTCGGCAGGTCGTGCTGGCCCCAGCAGGTTGTGCTGGCGTCGGCAGATCGTGCTGGCCTCAGCAGGTCTTGCTGGCGTCCGCGCCCTTGATGCAGTCGCCGACCTTGTCCGCGCCGTCGCTGAGGGCGGCGTTGATGATCGCGGCGACCACGCCGACGATCGCGACCACGACGGCCGAGATGATGACCCACTCCACGGCGGAGGCGCCGCGGTCGAGTTCGCCGGAGCGGGCGCGTTCCACTCGGCCGCGCACGAAGGCGAGCAGGAAGTCGAGCGCCGGGTGGCTGATGCGAGGGCCTGTGTTCATGGTGATGGAGTGTCCTCTCAGGTGGTGGGGGGAGTAGCGAGGGAACGGTGACCGTTGGAGAAGGGCTGTGTCGGCGGTGTCGGCATGGTCAGACCTCGAAGACGCGCATCGCGGCCGGAAAGATGAGGAAGACCAGGAACCCCGCACACAGCAGCAGTTGCGCCACCAGCATCGACTGCGACTTTTCTCCAGCGCTCCCTTCGATCTCCGCGAGCTCTCGGTGCCGCATCGTTTCCGCGCGCGACCCGAGTGATTCACGTACCTTCGCTCCGTCGTCCGCGACGAGCGCGAGGGACGACGAGAGGTCCTTGAGTTCATCGACGCCAAGTTCCTCGCCGAGGTTCCCGAGCGCCTGCCACTGACTGGTCCCGGTGATCCGGGCGTCCGCGAGCGCGTTCTTGATCCGCCGCAGCGCCCAGCCGTCGCTGACGTCGGCCGCGGCCATCAGCGACTCGGGCAGGCCGCGCCCGCCGGCGAGGTTCATCGCGACCAGGTCCAGGTACGCGCCGATCACCCGGCGCAGGTCGCGCCGCTTGTCCGCGGCGTCCCGGCGTACCTCCAGGTCCGGCAGCATGAAGAAGACCGCGCCGAACAGCAGCGCCATCCACACCGGGATGATCGGGCTGCTGCCGAAGCCGAGCGTCCAGACGATGACGAAGACGAACGGGCCGAAGACCAGCCCTGCCGCGCCCAGCAGCACCTTGGTCGCCAGGAACGACTCCCAGCTCCGCTCCAGGACCGCCAGGTCGGCCCGCAGCGACCGCTGCTCCCAGCCCTGTTGCAGGTAGAGGTCGGCGACCCGCTGGCCGATCCGGACGCGGGCGGCCTCCAGCCGGCTCTCCTGGACCGCGCCACCGGCCTGGCCTCGGTCGGCCTCGTACCGGCCGGCGTGCGCCGAGCCGCGTGCCCGCAGCGCGTCGATCTGCGCGACCCGCGCCACCGCCCCGCGCCGGCCGGGCATCAGGGCGCGGACCAGGGTGTAGATGCCGAGCCCGAAGACGGCACCGACCAGGACCGGCATCGTGATTCCGCTGTTCATCGGGGGGTCACCTCATCGCCGTAGACGGGGGCCTGCACGGTGCCCGCGCCGGGCTGCCGCGCCGCGTGGGCGCCGGCGCGCGCCGGTGCGAACCGCTCCGGCGTCGCGTCGCGGGTCAGGAACCGGTCCGGCGTGTCGATGCTGGACAGTTTGCGCAGCCACCAGAAGCCCATCGCGAACAGGGCGCACACACAGGCCAGTACGAGCTGCCCGACCGGTGTCCCGTACGGCTCGACGAAGTCCCGGTTGAAGATCGACAGGCCGAGCACGAACGCGATCGAGACGCCGACCACGATCTGCACGCTGCGCCGGGTGCTGGCGCGCTGTGCCATGACCCGCTGCCGCATGTCGACCTCCTCGCGCGCCGACTTGGCCAGCGCGCCCAGCACCTCGCGCAGGCCGGGGCCGCGCAGTCGGGAGTTGAGGATGAGGGCGGCGATGATGATGTCGGCCGACGCGTCGTCGATCTCGTCGGCGAGTTGTTGCAGCGCGTCCGGCAGCGGCGTACGCGCCCGCAACCGGTCCACCAGCGCGTCCAGGTGCGGGCGCAGCGCCGGCGCGGCGGCCCGCGCGGAGGACGGGATCGCCTGCTCCAGGCCGACCGCGCCGGCGATGGTGTCGCGCAGCGACTCGGTCCACGCGGCCAGCGCCTCGACCCGGCGCATCGCGGAGCGCTCCTCGGCCGCGCCGCCGAACAGCCGGTCCCAGACGAAGACCAGCACGCCGGCCGCCAGGCCCGCCACGATCCAGCGGGTCAGCAACAGCACGGCCAGGCCGACGCCGATCGCCAGCGAGCCGCGTCGGCTGGCGAACCGGGCCAGTTCGGCGGCGCGCTGGCCGGCCTTGGCCTTCTCGTGTTCCGGCTTGGGCGGCAGCCCTCGGATGGCGACGATCAGCAGCGCGACGCCGCCGCCGACGACCACGCCGGACAACAGCGCGAACAGCGTGGGCAGCGAGAAGAACCCACCCATCGACGTGATTTCGTTCATACGGCCCTACCCCCAGGCCCCGGACGGGCGGTAGCCGAACGCGGCCAACTCGTCCAGGCAGGTGACCGGCGCGTGCGGCACGACGCGGCCGTCGGCCGTCTCGATGAACACCTCGCTGGAGAGCACCCGGCCGTCGACCCCGTTGACCTCGCGCACGGATGTGACGCGGCGGCTGAGCGTGCCGCCGCTGGCGTAGTCGTTGCGGCGCTCGACGAAGACCACGAAGTTGACCGCGCCCGCGACCAGCATGTGGCTGGCCTCGATGGGCAGTCGTTCGTTCGCCTGGAGCGCGTAGGTGGAGATGCGGTTGAACACCTCGCTGGAACTGTTGGCGTGGATGGTGGAGAGCGAGCCGTCGTTGCCCTGCGACATCGCGTTGAGCATGGTGACGATCTCGTCGCCGAGCACCTCGCCGACGATGACGCGGGAGGGGTTCATGCGCAGCGAGCGGCGCACCAGCTCGGCCATGCTGATCGTGCCCTGCCCCTCGGAGTTGGGCAGCCGCTCCTCGAACGCCACGACGTTGGGGTGCAGATCGGGGAACTGGTCGAGGCCCAGTTCGAGCGCTCGTTCCACGGTGATCAGCCGCTCGCTGGGCGGGATCTCGTTGGCCAGCGCCCGCAGCAGCGTGGTCTTGCCGGCGTTGGTGGCCCCGGCGATCATGATGTTCTTCCGCGCCCGCACCGCGCAGGCCAGGAAGTTGCCCAGCTCCGGGGTGAGTGTGCCGTTGCGCACCAGGTCGGCCATGAAGACCTTGCCGAGCCGCGCCCGCCGGATGGACAGCGCCGGCCGCCGGGTGACGTCCATGACGGCGGAGAGCCGGGAGCCGTCGGGCAGCCGCAGGTCGAGCTGCGGGTTGGCGGTGTCGAACGGTCGCGACGACAGGCCGGAGTACGCGCCGAGCACCTGGATCAGCTCGATCAGTTCCTCGTCGCTCTCGGCGACCGGCTCGCCCTGTTCCTCGCGGCCGTCCGCGTAACCGATGAAGACCCGGTCGCAGCCGTTGATGTCGATGTTCTCGACCTCGGGGTCGTCGAGCAGCGGTTGCAGCCGGCCGACGCCGAACAGCGCGGCGTGCACGGCCGCCGCGTAGCTCTCCTCGGTTTCCGCGTCCAACGGCGTGCGCCCGAGGTTGATCTCGGCGCGCGCGTAGTCCTCCAGGATCTGCGCGATGACGGCGCGCGCGTACTGCCGCTCGTCCTCGGGCGTCATCGGCGCGGCACCGGCGACCTGGTCGATCCGACGCTGCTCGGCGATCCGGTCGCCGGCCTCCTGCCGGAAGCGCTTGACGAGCTGGTGGTCGACGGTACTCACCAGCCCGCTCCCCCTCCGGCCCCACCCGCACTACCGGCCGCACCGGGCCGGTGCTCGGGCCGCGCGGCACCGCCGTCGTACGGGGCGGGGGTGTCGTATGGGGCGTGGGTGTCGTACGAGGTCTGCGGGTCGTACGCGCTGCCGCCGTCGGGCGCGGCCTGGCGGTCATACGCGCTGCCGCCGTCGTACGGGCTTCCGCCGTCGTGCGCGGCGGGCGGCTGGGGCTCGGGCTGCGGCTGGGCCCGGCCGGGGCGCGGCATCTGGTGGATCTGCTGGGTGCGCTCGTTCTCGCGCGTCTGGTCGCGCGGCGGGCGGGCCTGGTCGGGCTGGCTGCGCTGCTCGCGCGGCGGTTGGGCGTGCCGCGCGGAGGGTTGCTCGGCGTGGTCGCCCGACGCGTGCTGCGGCGGGGGCTGGGCGCCCGGTATCGGCTGGGCGCCGGAGGCCGGCTGCTGGGCCGTCGCCTCCGGGCCGCCGGGGCGACGGTGCGCGCCCGCGCCGGGCCGCGACGCCGGGCCGTCGTGCGGCGGCATCGATCCGGTGGGGGCGACCCCGTCGGGACCCGGGGCGCCGGGGGCCGGCTGGCCGCCGTGGCTCGGCTGGCCGCCGTGGCTTGGCTGGCCGCCGTGGCTTGGCTGGGCCGGGGGGCCCGCGGAGCCCGGCTGGCCCGGCTGCGGCTGGGCCTGGTGGCCGGCCTGGCCGGCCTGCCCGGTCTGGCCCGCCTGCCCGACCTGGCCGGGCAGCGGCTGGCCGGCCGGCCGCGCGCCGGGCACGCGGCCGGCGCCGCCGACGCCACCGCGCGCCCCGCCGGGGGTGGACGCGCCGGCGGGCGCGCCGGCGAACGCCGCGCCGAACTGCTGGTGCAGGTCGCCGACGACCTTCCGCGCCGAGCGGATGAGCAGCGACTTGTCCAGCCGACCGCGCTTGCGCCCGGCCAACTGGTCCGCGCCGGAGGCGTCCCGCGCGATGACGCCCACCACGCGCGCCCCAGCCTGCGCCGCCACCAACATGTCGTTGACCTGCCCGACGAGCCGGCTCGCGCTCCCCACGTCGGCCACCAGGAGCACGCCGATCAGTGGCGTTCCCAACTGCGCCGCGCCGCGCTGCCCGCCGTGCAGCCGGGCCGACAGCGCCGCGGCCCGGTCCCTGACCCGCGCGAGCTGCTCCGGCTCCGTACCCGCGACCAGCAACACGATCGAGGCGTACGAGAACATCTCCACGGCCACCGCGTCCGCCCCGACCCGGCCGCAGTCGGCTATGACGTCGGCGGGGCCGTGCGGCGAGTCGCCAAGCCCGGCGAACGCGCGGCCCAGCATCGGCCACAGCCCGGCGAGCCCGGCCGACTGCTCGGAGCTGCCGAGCCCCACGAGCACGTCGAGGCCGCCCAGCATGGGCTGCGCGTGGTCCCACAACTGGTCGGGCACCAGGCCGCGGCGGGCGGTGGCGCCGATCGAGAGCATGCCGGTGTTCGGGTCAAGCGGCCCGCCGTGCGCCGCCGAACCGCGGTAGACGAGGTCCCCGCCGGCCGGGTCCACCTCGGCCAGGAGCACGCGCCGTGGCCAGACCGCCGCCATCGCGACGGCGGCCGTGGTGACCCCCGGCGAGCCCTTGTCCGCGGCGAGAGCGATGAGCGCCATATCCCCTACGTTCCCTGTCCCCTGGCCCCGCGGCTCAGTTGCCGCTGTTGGTGGACAGCCGCACGACGGAGACCGCGCCGTTGGCCGCCGCCTGGGTGAGCGCGGGCGCCTCGTCCTGGTTCACCACGACCGCGACCGGCAGGTCCCCGCCGCCGATCCCGTCGTTGGTGCCGGTCACCGTGTCCACGGTCGCGCTGCGCACCAGCAGGGCGTCGCCGCCCCCCGACTCGCCGCCGTCCCCCGAGGAACCACCGGAGCCGCCCTTGGCGTCTCCCACCCGGTACGCGGCGACCACGTCGCCGGCCTTGAGGCCGCGCGGGTACTGCCCGTCCTTGAGCGAGAGCCCGACCACGACCTTGCCCTCGGGCAGGCCCTTCTTGTCAGTCAGCATCGAACCGACGAGAAGCGAGCCTTTCGTCAGGTCGGCGGCGGCCCGGTAATTGGACAGCGCATTCCGCTGTTCCCACTTCACGTAATCGATGCCGGAATCCTCAGCGACCATCACGGATTCAATAGCGGAGTCCGGGATCGGCTTGCCCGCACTCACCTTCTCCGTAATCTTCACCACTTCAATACGGTCACCGGCGCGCAACACCAGGACGGTCGCCCCCAACGCGCCCACCAGGATGAGGAGTACGGCGAGCGCGGCGAGCGCCGGTTTCCGTTCACGAGGCGCGGAGGGGAGCCTCTCCCCCGCTGGCTGACCGGGTGCGGTACCCCGGCCACCGCCCGCGCCCGTGCGCTCCTGAATCTTCACGCCACTGCCCCCGAAGTTATGTCCGTATTCAGGCATTTGCCCGCTACAGCCACTGTCGCACGCTTAAACCGCAGACTAAGAAGCTGTCAAGTCATCGCACCGTATCAGCAGCCTATAGCGGCCTCAAGGCGCGCCAGTGGCACTCACCACTCCCCGGTTCCACCGTTATCCACACGCAAGGGAACCGTCGCCATTGCCGCACGCATCCATGTCATCATCGGTGGCGTTTCTCATCGAACACCCACGGGAGATACGTACGTTGAACACACAGACACGCTTCGGCGCAGGCATCGTGCTGCTCGTGGCCGCCTCGATGACGCTGACGGCATGCGGAGGTGACTCCGACTCAGGTTCCGACAGCAAGGACAAGATCAAGGGCGCCGAGAGCTCCTCGACACCCCCGCCCGCCACGTCCACCCCAAGCTCAACCCCCATGGACGACGGGATCGACCGCCCGGAGATCAAGCTGCCGGCGGACGTGAACCATGTCTTCGAGGACCGGACCACCGGCGACCCGAAGAAGGACGCCGTCCTCGCCGACAACGAGCGCAACATCCTCGCCGAGGACGACGCGATTCTGCGCGCCGATCCGAAGTCACCGGCTCTGCAGTTCTACAACACGGGTGAGGGTCTGGTCAGCGCGGTCAACTGGGTGAAGGAATTCGTTGACGCGGACCTTTCCTTCACGGGAACGGTGCGTTATTTCAATCGACGCGTCGTGCTGGACGGTGATGACAAGGCCGCGCTCTCCTACTGCGGAGACGAGAGCAAGGCACACAACAAGGACCGGAAGACCGGCAAGGTCACGAAGTCGGCGCCGTCCGCGCAGAGTTACGTCTTCTACAACAGTCACCTGTCCAAGAATGAGAAGGGTGTCTGGCAGGTCACGAAGTTGATTTCAGAGCGAGGTGCCAAGGCATGCCAACCGTGATACGTCCCAAAGCCCGTACGTGCGTGGTGCTGGCGATCACCACTCTCTCGGCGATGTTGACCGCGTCGAATGCACAGGCATGCGTCGGCCCCAGTTGCGAGAAAGGAGGCAGCGCGCGCGGGTCGGGCAACAACCAGAAGGTCGCGGCCGAGGTCCAGACTTCCGGTGTACGGGTTCAGGTGAACGGAAAGCCGACAGGCAAGACGGGCGCGCTCACGCCCAGGAACACCAACTGGAAGCCGCCGGCATGCTGGTACGAACCCCGGTACTCCCCCAAAGAACTCAAGAGCATGATCGAGAACTGGGAGGACTTCAAGTTCATGAGCATCGGCCCGATGATCGCCGAGGCGTACAAGGGCATCTTCCAGACCGACAAGTACGACGACTACAACATGAAGAAGCAGGGGAAGGGCAAGTTCTGGGTCGCGGTCATCAACGAGAAGCGCAAGGACGAGCCCGAGGCGATGTCCTGTGACAAGCCACCCTTCTGGGTCGATGAGGGCGAGACGCCGGACGAGCCGCTCGCCATCTCGTCGAAGATCCTCGCCGAGTACGCCTACGACGAGCTCCCCGTCCCCGACACGGACATCACCATGAATCCGTCCGGCAAGCAGACGGTCAACCTGGACACCTGGATCTGGCTCGACAAGGCGCGGTTCAAGCCCGTCTCCGTGACCGCCAGCCTGCCCAGCATCGGCCTCTCGGCCACCACCACCGCCAAGCCGGTCTCCCTCACCATCGAGCCCGGCACCCAGGACGCCACGGTCCACCCCGCCTCGGGCGAATGCCGCATCGCCGCCGACGGCAGCATCGGCACCCCGTACAGCGACGACAAGAAGAACCAGGCCCCGCCGTGCGGCGTGACCTACCTCCGGGCCACCAACCAGACCGGGCCGCACCCGCTCAAGGCCACCGTCACCTGGGAGATCTCCTGGACCAGCTCCGACGGCGACGGCGGCACCCTCCCCACCGGTACGTACGGGGACACCACGGACGTCACCGTCGGCGAAGTGCAGTCCATCAACCGATGACGCCGCGCCGCGAGCCGGTTGCCGCAGCGCGGACGGCAACCGGCTTCGAGTTGGCCGCACGTGAGCGCCTCGCAAGCCGCGAGGCAGCCCCGTCCTCGACGCTACGAGGCGGGCGTCCGCGACGGCGATGGCCCGTCCGCGTCGGCGGACGCGTCATCGTCGCCCTGCGCGCGCAACTCGGCGGCCATCGCGTCCGTACGCTCCCGCAGCGCGCGAACCCGCTCCAGCGCCTTGTCGTCCAGCGCCGCGGGGTCGGCCGGGATGACCGGCACGCCGGCCGCCTGCGCCGTGACCACCAGGCTGTAGGCCACGTCCGTCTGGTGCGCCAGGAGCGCCGTCGTGAACAGGTTGGCCCGCAGCGTCTTCTCCCGGCCGAGGGCTCCCCGGTACGTCACCTCACAGGCGACGTTGACGCTGTCGAGCCGCTGCTCGCTGGCCTGCTCCAGGGCCGCGAGCACGACGGTGGCCAGTCCCTCGACCACCTTCGTCACCGCCCACTTGCGCCCGGGCAGCGGCGGCAGCACCTCGCGGATGCGGTCCACCTCGGCGTCGAGGCCCTCCGTGGTCATGGCGCCGAACGCGTTGTGCAGCCGCAGCCCCGTGACCTTCTTCCACGGGATGTCCTCGCCGTCGAAGCCCACGGACTCCGGCCCGAAGCGCAACGCCCCGAGGCTGTCCAGGGCGCGCAGCGCCTTGGCGGTGATGGCGGGCACGCGCGGGTGCTGGCAGATGAGGGTGCCCAGCGAGAACTCCCACTCCCGCTCGGCCGGCGCGGCCGGCGGCGGAAGCGCGCCGAGCACGCCGAGCACCCACTCACCGGATGCGTTCGCCCCGGTCCTGCGGGCATCGACGCCCCGCCCGATGACCTCGCGCCCCACGTTCGCCGCAGCGGAGGTCACCGCCTCGCCCATGCCGCGTATCCGACCACGAACCCCCATGTGTGTCCTCCCCCTGCCAGGTCTCTTCCGCCCGCGTCGCCGCCACCGCGCCACGCGCGCGGGCGCGCGTGGCGGGGTCGACAGTCGGGCACGTCAAACCGTCACCTTACGCAAGGTCCGACACGATCAGGCCACGCCGGAGGCTCCCCTTCCATGGGGGTTCACATCGCGCGCGCGACACGCCGCCGATGGAGGGTTCAGGACGCGTTGTACGCCCGCGCGTCGCTGGCCGACACCTTGTCCGGCTCCGCCGCTATCGCGGCGTCGATGAGCGGCAACAGCTTCTCGACGTGCGTGCCGACCTTCTCGTGGCGGCCCTTGAGTTCGGTGTGCCAGGCCCGGGCGTTCTTGCCCACCCAGACCGTGTCTCCCCCGATGTCCTCGGTGGGCGTCTTGAGCGCCTTCTTGAGCCCCTCCGCCTCCCTGGCCACGTCACGGCGGAGTTTTTCGAGGTCCGCCTTACGCGGATTTGCCACCTTGTCCTCTGACTCGCCCACCGGCTGCTCCCCCTTGCTGCGTCGGTATCCCGGATCGGGCCACCCTACAAACGCGTGCCCGTCGCGGGCGAGCGACAGGTTGCCCCATACAACGGTTGGCTCATAGCCTGCCTCGATGGAATCACCAGAAACCCAAGAGACGCCCGACGTGCTGGTTCTCCCCACCATGGCGGACATCGCCCGTGACGACGCCGGTACGCCCCTTCTGGATGGTTCCATCGAGGTGATGCTCATCCCGCTGGAGGCCGAGTCCGGGGGCGTACAACGGGTCGCCCTCGCTTTCACCACGGTGCCGCTCCTCGTCGAGGCCATGGGTGAGGAACAGCCGTGGGTGGCCATCCCGGTGGACGAACTGGAGAAGGCGCTGGAGGGGTCGGGGGCACAAGCCGTGCTCGTTGACCCGGAGTTGGCGGACGAGGGAGCGGTAGGTGTGGCAGGTGGTTGACAAGAACTTCTCCGGAATCAACCCGGACAACCTCCAGACGACCATCGGCAAACTTGTTTCCGGTAGCAAGACGTTGCGCGGCGGCAAAACCGCGTACTTCTCCCGGTTCGAGAAGCACGGCATCGACACGCACCACCTCACCGAACTCGGCAAGATCGCGTCGTGGGTGGATGACGAACTGCCCATGTTGCGCAGGCGGCAGGCGCTCGCGGCGGCGATGGAGTTCAAGGGGGTGGGGCCCAAGCCCACCATGGTGCAGGTCCCCGAACCGGTACTCACCGTGCAGCAGGCGCGGGAGGCGGGCAAGAAGCTCGCGGCCGACGCTAACAAGGCGGAGAAACTCGGCCCCGGTGAGGCCGGCGCGGAGTTCCACCGCATCGCGGCGGAGCTGAACAAGCATCGCGGAGACCCGGACTACGCCTCCGCCTTTTACGCCGCCATGGACCCGAACCTGGTCAAGACCCTGCCCACCGCTCTCGCCATGGCCGGCGCGCCCACGGCGAAGGAGGACGTCAAGGCGTTCGGTGCCGCGTTCACCGCCGCTGTCAACGCGGAGTATCCCGCACCCGGATTCGCCAAGACACTGGAACTCTTCCACGGCGACATTCCCAAGGACGACCCCGGGGCGGTGTTCAACCGGGCCCTGATGCAGGGGGAAGACCCCGATCTGTGGGAGACGGCCTGGAAACACCTGACAAAGGCCGTGACGGACCTGGGCGATCCCAAGGCGACCTGGACGGTGCATTCCGGTCTCGTCGCGGGTGTCATCGGCGCCCAGTCCAAATACGCGGACATCTTCTGGAACCAGGCGTCCAGTTTCTCGGCGGCGGCCAAGGAGGCGTACGAGAAGCGCCTGAACGCCATGACGCCGAAGGAGCGGGCCGCTTTCAAGAAGGAGACCCGGGCCAACGCCAAGGCCGCCAAGGGGGCCAGCCGCCAGGCGGAGCGGACCTTCGCCAAATACGGTCTCGGCCCCATGTCCCGGCTGATGGAATCCACCCTCGGCGACAGCGCGCGCTGGTTCATGGACAAGGTCCCCGGCATAACGCCACGCCCCACCCCCACCGGCAATGTCGGCCGGCTGGGCAAGGCGCTGCGCTTCGGCTCGAAGGTACCCCTGGTCGGCTCGCTGCTGACCATCGGCGGCATCGGCTACGACATCAAGGTCAACGGCGCCGAGAAGGACGTCGCCATCGCCTCCAACACGGCCTCCCTGGGGGCCGGCATGGCGGGCACGTGGATGGGTGTCGCGGGCGTCGCGGCCATGGGCGGCCCCGTCGGCTGGGGCGTGGCCGCGGGCATCGTCGTGGGCGCCGGGCTCGGCTACGCCGCGTACTACGCCCTGAACACCGACACCGGCAAGAAGGTGGTCAACGCCGCCAGCGGGGCGATCAAGGATGCCGGGAAGAAGATCGGTGGCGCGGCCAAGAAGGTGGGTGGGGCAGCCAAGAAAGTCGGCGGCTGGCTCGGGTTGTAGCGCCGACCCGAGCCGGACACGACAGCACCCGAATCGACGGCGGGACACAAGCGCATGGGACGGAAGAAGCAGAAGCGCGGTGGGGCGGAGTGGCGACAGCCGCCCAAGTCCGCTCACTGGTTGGCGGTGGACGCGGCGAGCCGCGAGCGCCGCGCCCTCGGTAAGCGTCCCGTGCTACCGCAGCGCAGACTCATCTACAGCGTCTTCGCCGCTTTCCTGCTGACCTGCTCCGCGTTTCTGTTCTTCTTCTGGATTCCCTCCCACGCGCTGGTCGATGACCTACGGTCGCGCGGCATTGCCACGACGGCCGAGGTCACCGACTCACCCAGGGACCGGTTCGGCAGCGCGGGCAACATCAAGGTGCGTTTCGACGGACCCGACGGTCCCGTGCACAAGACCCTGAGCGAATGGGGCGGCAAACGCCCCGAGGGCCTACCCCAGGGCTCCTTCGTCCGCATCGTCTACGACCCGAACGACCCGGGTCGCGTCCTCACCCAGAAATGGGTCAACGATCCCCCCACGCTAACACTTCCCATGGCCGCCTGCCTTGTCGTGGCCCCGCTGCTCCTGGCCGGCGGCGTCGCTCTCGTGGTACGGCGACGCAAGGTGCTGGCTCTGCTGGGCGACAAGGCATAGGGGCCAATGCCGAGCCGTAACGGACGGCAGCGGCCTTACTTTCGCCAGTCACGATGGCGCTGGCAGTCGGTGACGAGCTGGGCGTGAATGATCGGGACCTTGTCGCCCGAGGTCACTTTGAAACGCTCGGTGGTGAGTTCCACGCTTCCGGGCACACACCTTCCTTCGTTCTCCTCTGACGGCTTCTCATTCTTGCCGCCGGACGACAGCGCACAACCACAAAAGCGTCCTCACCGCACTTGCCCCAGTCGCCAACAGACACGACATCAGAGAGGCCCGACTCCATAACGGGTAAACGGCTCCGAACAACTACGAACGCCGGCAAGCGACATCCGTGAAACGTGCGGCAATACCGAGGAAATCGCGGCAAGCGAAACGGAGTAGGCGGGCCAGCGCTGACAAGGGCCCGTACGTCCCCCGGGCGTGAGGCGGGGCCTTCACGCGAAAATGGGCACCTGCGCACCATAGTGGACGAGTGAGACAAACAGCCGACACACCGCAAGAACAAGGAGAAAGGGGAAGAGCGGTGTCGACGAGGACCACCAGCCACGGTCAGTCAGCGGTACGCGAAACGACGATGAGAGCCATGAACGAACGCGCGCTACCGTCAGCCACCGCGCAAACGTAAGTAAGGCAGGAGAGTCGACCGTTGCCTACTCAGCGCACTTGATGACTCACCCTCCGATAGACATTCCAACGACGCAGGGATTGCTTGTCGTTCACCCCACTTGCCATCGTGAGGAGGCCAGTGTGACACGCTTGTACCAGAGTACTGACGTTGTAACACACCGAGGCCCATTCCCGGTGCGGTAACGTCAGTTGCGGCTTGCAGGCAGTCTGTTTGCCGCCATAACGAGGGGAGTAGCCGCATGTCAATGCGCGGCGCTGATGTCGAGCTGCTGAGGAAGCTGTCGCGGGACTTCGGCAAGAAGGAATCGGACGTCCGGAGCCTTATCTCGTTCCTGGACACCCAGACCAGTAGCAGCGAGAGCTACTGGAAGGGTGGCAAGGCGGACAAGTTCCGTAGCGACTGGACGGACTTCAAGCCGACCATGGTGAAGATGGCGGAGGCCCTGAAGTCCGCCAAGGAATCGGCCAACACCAACGCCGACAACATCGAGCGTGCGACCTGATCCATCTCGCCGGTGAGCGAGTTCCGCACGTACGTGGTGGATGAGGCCGGGGTTGCCCACCTTGCGAGGTGGTGGCGACCCCGGCCTCACGCGTGTCACCGGTTGGTGCGGCGCGTCGCTCGCTCCGGCTGAGCGGAGCGGGTGCGCCGCCTCGCGCGCCCCGGACCGCGCGCCACCCACGCGTACCGGTCGCCCCCGGCGGCACTGCGCATGGCCGATCAGGACCGGCGCATCACTCCGGCTGGGCGGCCTGGATCGGCATGGCGCTGCCGCCGAAGGCGAACAGTCCGCTGCCGACGGGCCCGCCGCCACTGTTGGACGCGATGCGGATGTTGAACAGCTCGCCGTCGGTGGAGCTCTGCGGCTGGAGCAGCAGTCCGTTGCGGGAGCGCCGGGCCTCGACCACGAAGCCTCGGTACTGTCCGGAGAGCGTGTCGGAGTTGCCGGCGGCTATCAGGCCGTGGTCGCCGTCCATGCCCTTTCGGATGACGGTCTCGAGCGCCTCGTCCAGCGGGGCCTCGTAGAGCAGCTCCGCGTCGTCGGCGACCACGACGTACGGGCCGTCGATGGTGTCGATCAGCTCCTCCAGGTCGTCCTCGGTGCTCTCCGCGTTCAACAGCCCGGCCACCAACGGCTCGTCCGCCAGATCACGCAGCGGCGACCTGCGCGGCGCCACGAGGATGAGCGACGTGCCGCGGGCGAGCAGCGAGCGTGCGGCCGTGACCAGCGTGCTGGACCGGCCGGACTTCGGCGGGCCGGCTATGACGAAGCCGGGGCCGGACTCGGCGAGGTCGATCCCGACGGGCCGTAGTTCGTCGCCGCCCACGCCGATGAGGGCCCACAGCGGCGGGGGCACGAGGGTGGGCTGGAGGGCCATCGCCTCGGCGGCGCTGATCCGCGCGGGCAGCGCGTCCACGCGCAGCGGGCGCAGGGCCTCGGGGGTGTCGGGGCCCAGCGGCTCCGCCGCCGCGCTGATCGCGCGGAACGCCTCGACCTGGGCCCGGCCGGACGGGTCGGCCGCGAGCAGGGCGACCTGGCTCTCCAGCACCCCGCCGTCGGTGAGGCTGAGGGCGCGCCCGGGAGGCATGTCGTGCGGGACGTCGCGCGCGTTGAGGCCGGCCACCGCGAAGTCGTTGGGGTCGGAGAGCCGCAGCACGTGCTTGCTGCCGAAGGACGAGGAGACCTGGCCCTGGAAGCCCGTGCGGTCCGCGGTCATCACGACCTTCAGCCCGACGGCTCCGCCCTCTCGGAAGATCCGGTTGGCGGACTCCATGAGGCGGCCGTAGTCATAGGTCTCGAAGTCCGCGACGAAGCCCTCCCAGCCGTCGAAGAAGACGACCATCAGGGGCAGCCGCTCCTCCGGCGGGGCGGACTCGCGCTGCTCCGCGGCGCTGGCCGCGCCCTGGGCCGCCAGGAACTGCTGGCGGCGGGATATCTCGACGAGCAGCCGGTCAAGCAGCCGGCGCACGCGCTCGGGCTGGTCGCGGCTGACGACCGCCCCGCAGTGCGGCAGGCCGGCCAGCGGGAGCAGGGCGTTGGCCCCGCAGTCGATGCCGTAGACGTGCACGTCGCGCGGGGACGAGGTCTGGGCGAGGCGACCGGCGAGCGTGCGCAGGGCGGTGGAGCGGCCGGAGCGGGGGCCACCGACGATCATGGTGTTCTCGCCGTGGACCAGGTCGACGGCGAGTGCCGTACGGGCCTGCTGGCTGGGCAGGTCGGTCATGCCGAAGGGGATCGCCGTCGCGCTCGTACCGCCGGAGGTGGACAACACGTCGAGGTGCGCCAACTCGTCCACCGTGACCTCTTGGGGCAGGGGCGGCAGCCAGGGGCTGCGCGGGGTGCTGAAGCCCAGCGCTTCCGCCCCGCCTCTGATGGCGTCCACGAGGACCGCCAGGTCGGTGACGAGCGTGCCGTCGTCCTCGTCTTCGCCGGAGCGCGGCAGTGGGCGGCTGTACGACGTCCAGGCGATCGGCGACACGTCCGCCTGCGGGCCGGAGCTACCGTCGCTCGGGCGACGGCCACCGATGCGCGCGGACTGCACGGCGACCAGGGCCTGCGCTCCGGAGCGCACATAGGCCCGACCCGGGGTGGACTTGGCGATGGCTCCGGCGTCCGGGGCGTCGATGACGTCTGAGGACTCGGCGCCGTCCGTCACGCGCAGCGCGATCCGCAGGTTGGTGTTGGCGCGGATGTCGGCGCTGACGACGCCCGCCGGGCGCTGCGTGGCCAGGATGAGGTGCACGCCGAGCGAGCGCCCGCGGCGGGCGATGTCCACCAGGCCCGCGATGAAGTCCGGCAGTTCGGCGACGAGCGAGGCGAACTCGTCGATGATGAGGACCAGTCGGGGCATCGGCGCGAGGTCCGGTCGCAGCCGACGGGTGTCGCTGTAGTCCTCGATGTCCTTCGTGCCCGCGTTGAACAGGATCTCCTCGCGCCGCCTGAGCTCCGCCGCCAGCGAGGCCAGGGCCCGCTCGGTCAGGTGGGCGTCCAGGTCGCTCACCATGCCCACCGTGTGCGGAAGCCGCGCGCAGTCCTGGAAGGCGCTGCCGCCCTTGTAGTCGATCAGCACGAAGTTCAGTGCGTCCGGGCGGTTGGCCACGGCCAGCGAGGCGATGATCGTTTGCAGCAGCTCGGACTTACCGGCGCCGGTCGTACCGGCCACCAGCGCGTGCGGCCCGTCCTTGCGGATGTCCAGGTGGAACGGCCCGTCGGCGGCCAGGCCGATCGGTGCGACCGTCGTGGAACCCCCGCGCTCCCACACGGCCGCGATGTGCGCACCCGTCGGGTCCGGCATGCCGAGCAGCGTCAACAGCCGGGCGGACGTGGGCAGCGCGGCGTCGGCGTCGTCCCGGCTGACGTCCCGCACCGGCGCCAGGGAGCGGCTGATGAGCTCGCACCACTCGGGCGTGACGTGGTCGGCCAGGACGGAGCCGACCGACTCCAGGCCGCCGCCGCGCACGAAGAAGTGGGACGCGGACTGCGGCGTCCAGTTGATGACCGCCGCGCACTCCTCGGGGAGCAGCCGCTCGTCCTGGTCGGTGCACAGGGCGTAGATGCCGTGCCGCGGGCCCTCCTGGAGGAGTTGGGGCAGCCCGGGGACGCGGCGCAGGAGGCGCGCCCCGTCCAGTACGAGCAGGACGAACGGGTCGGGCCGCAGCGGCGTGATCGACATGCCCTGCCCGGAGCTGGCCGCCTTGCGGCGGTCCAGCTCCGTCAGCAGCTCGCTCACTCGACGGCTGATCGTCTCGGCGTCCGTACCGACGAGCGCCAGGCAGTCCTGGCCCAGTTGGGGCGCGCAGTGCGGCAGCCAGCGCGACCAGCTCCAGGACTGGCCGGCGTCCCGCTCGGAGGAGAGCACCACCAGGGACAGGTCGCGCGGGCTGTGCAGCACGGCGGCCTGCGCCACCAGCCAGTGGGCGGTCGACAGGGCACGGCCCCGCTCCCCCGCCACGCCGACGACCCCGAGCGTGGCGAAGGGCAGGGCGACGGGGACGTCGTGGATGGTGGGCGGCTCGGGCGGGTCCTCGTCGTACTGCTTGCCGGGTTGCAACAGCTCCACCTCGGCCGGCAGGTCACCCATGCCCACGCGCAGGTGGAGCGCGTCGGGGTCGGTGAGCCGACGCTCCCACAGGGTGCGCCGGGGGCCGACGGCACGGAGCATCACCTCGGCCGGGTCCGGCAGGTCCGTGCGGCGGGCCCGCTGGTCCTGGGTGCAGGCGCTGGCGAGGTCGCTCTCGTACTGGCTGAGCTCTTCCTTGTACTGCTTGACGGACTTGCGGAACTTCTTCTTGCCGTGCCGCCGCTCGCTCCAGTAGTGACCGAACACCATCATCGGGCTCATCAGGCAGAACAGCAGCATGTACACCTGCTTGGTCACGAAGAACATCGTGACGCCGAACAGGCTGGGGATGAACGCCGAGATCAGCTCCAGGCGCGGGCCCTCGCCCCGCGAGGGGGGTGCCGGAATGTGCAGCCGGACCCGGGGCCTGACGGCGTTCAGCCGGGGCGGGCGGTTGTAGGCCAGGCCGCCCTCGCCGGTGGCGGAGAGGTGCGCGTCGGGGGGCGAGGGCCTGTCGAGGACGAACATCGAGTCACCGATGCGGAGCATGGCGCCCAGGCGCCACGGGCTCTCCGCCGTCACCTTCGCCTCGTCGAGCTTGACCGTCGTACCAGGCTGTGGCGTGAGCGTGACGCGACCGCTCACGTCGATCGAGACGCGCGCCGCCGTGTCGGGCAACGACGGGTCGGGGACGACGAGTCCGTTGGCCCCGCCGGAGCCGATCGTGGTGACGCCGACCGATCGGCGGATGACGCGGCCGGCGGCGGGACCGCCCACGATCCGGATCTCGAAGTCGCCGCTCGGCTCCCCCGCGCGCATCAACGGTCCGACCGTGTCGTCGACGGAGACCCGCATGCCGTCGCGGAGGACGGACTTGGCGCTCTCGGTGGGGTGGCAGGCGCGGCCGTCCGCCCACAGGGTGGGGCCGGTGGGCTGTGCGTCCGGGCGCCCCTTGGAGCTCCAGGAGAGGGGGACGACGTCGCCGGGGGGCGCCTGATGGCCGGGCGGGCGGCTGGTGGGGGTCGTGCTCGCCAGTACCGCGGCGATGTCGGCGGCCGTGGCCGAGTCGTCGGCCGTGACCAGCACGTCCTGGGGTTCGGCCCCCGCCCGCACAGCCGTCACCAGGACACGCATGGCTGCCTTCCTCCCCGCCCACGGCGTTGCGTGGCTCTCAAGTCGTTCGTCCCGAGGCTATCTGTTGGGTGTCTCATCGAACGGATTGCCTGTGGATAACTCCGCGCCGCGCGCGATGTGCGCGGTATGCCCTTGAATGCACGGGACTTCACGGCGCGTGGACGTCATGGGTCTTCACGGCGCGTGGACGTCATGGGTCTTCACGGCGGGCGGGCGGGCCGTGGTTCCGTTCGGCGCGGTTCCGTTCGGCGCGGTTCCGCGCGGCTGGTTCCGTACGGCTCGGGTCCGGGCGACTGGTTCCGTACGGCTCGGGCCCGCGCGACTGGTTCCGTGCGGCGTGGTCCCGTACGGCGTGTGATGTGGGCCGGGCGGGCGGTGGGGTCGGGTCGCGCGGCCGGGCCCGGGGGCTCGACCTCGGAACTACGCCTGGTGTTGGAGGGTGAGCGCGTTGGCCAGGGCCGTCAGGAACGCCTCGGGGTCGCGGGAGGGGATGCTCAGGCCCTCGCCGCGTCGGGTGGCGATGGTGACGCTGTCCATGCCCATCGGTACGGCCCAGCCGCCGCCCACCAGACGGGGCGGGCGCTGGCCCGCCCAGTGGGCCGTGTTGGCCGCGGCGAACGGGCGGTCCGGGGGCTGTTGGGCACGGTGCAGGGCGGCGGTGACGGAGGCCGGGTCGAGGTCGGTGAGGGCGAAGCGTTCGCGGCCGACCCGCAGGGTGGTGTGGTCGAGGTCGATGCGGTTGTAGAAGTACTTGGAGACCGGGACGCTGGTGAACGCGAGGAGCAGGAGCAGGAAGAGCGCCGAGACCGCGAGCCATGGCCCCAGGTCCTCCGGGAGCGAGTCCACGCCCATCCAGGCGACGCCCGCCACGTAGAGGCTGACGCAGATCAGGGACCAGACCTTCGAGGGGCGCTCGCGATACATGGCGTTGATGATCCGAGACGGGGTTCGCGCCTGACAAGCGCTCCCCCGCCGCCGGCGCGATGAGATGAACCACACGGCCGCCCTGCCGGGCCGTACGGCCACAGGACCGAACGACCGCCCCGGACCCGGGCCCCGCCCCGCGCACCCGGCGTCCCCGCGCGCCTCACACACCCCGCCCGGCACACCCCGCGAGCCACGCACACCCCGCACGCACCCGGCACACCCCCGGCGCGCCCGCGCGCGACCCGCGTACGGCGGCGCCCCGTACGGCAGTTACCGCGCACGTGGCAGCTTCCGCGCACGCCCGGCGGCGCGTACGGCGAGGAAGCCGGGGCCGTCGGCGGCGGGCGCGGCGGGTGAACGCGTGGCTGGTCGGGAGGGGGCGGGGTGGCCGGCGAGCGCCCGCCCCGGCTGAACGCGCCGTCAGGCCGGGAGGGCTGACTCCAGGAAGGGTTCGACGACGCGCCGCCAACCTTCGGGCTGGTCGTAGTGGACGAGGTGGCCGGCGTCCGGCACCTCCGCGTATATGCCGCGAGGCAGCACGCGCACCATTTCCTGGGCCTCCGCCCGGCCCAGGTCGCCGTCCAGGCCGCGCACGACCAGGGTCGGACACTGGACGTGGGCGAGGTCCTCCCAGTGGGCGTCGTGCACCCAGGTCTCACGGGCCGTCAGCATCTGGCGGCGGGAGAAGACCGGGCGCCAGCCGTCGGTGCGCTCGGCCATCACCTCGGCGAAGAACTCGCCTCGGGTCGGGCGCGGGCGCTCCAGCCAGGGGTCGCCCTCGCCGAACCACTTGCGGACGTCGGCCAGCGTGGCGAAGGGGACCGGCCAGGACTTGAACCACTCCGACCACTCGCGCTGCGAGGCGGCGCCCAGGGCGGAGGCCCGCATGTCGCAGATGACCAGGGCCCGCACGAGGTCGGGGCGGCGGGCGGCGAGCTGCCACGCCGTCAGGGCGCCCATGGAGTGCCCGATCAGGGTGACCGGGGCGAGGCCGAGCTGCTCGACGGCGGCCTCCGCGTCCGCCACGTACGCCTCGCGCGTGAACGGGCCGCCGGAGGGCTTCTCGCTGCGGCCGTGGCCCCGCTGGTCGAGCGCGACCGCGCGATACCGGGTGGACAGCCAGCGGGCGGTCTCCGCCCAGTGCGCGCCGCGGCCCATCAGCCCGTGCAGCAACAACACACCGGGGACCTGCTCGCCGGCCCTGCCGCCGACCGCCTTGGGCGGATCGGCATACTCCCAGGCGGCGAGCCGCACCCCGCCAGCTCCGGTCACGTCCGTGCGCCGCACCATGTGTCCTGGCACCTCCATCCCTCCCTAGACCAGCTCCACAGTATCGAACTCGTATTCGAACAAGCGGGGATCGGCGGCAACACCCCTCGTTCGAGTGACCGGCTTCGGGGATTGTTCGCCGTCCCCGAGGGGAGACAGCTACACGGGGGCGGACTGCTCGGGGAAGGGAGTCCGCCGCGGCGCACCTTGAGAGCTCGGGGCTCCAGGTCGCCATCGGGGAACGGGGAGGCAGGGCCCCGGCGGCCACGGCAGCCGGGGCCCTTGTGTCGCCCACCTCGCGGCGCGCGACCCATGGCGTACGGGCGCGCTATCCACGACCTTGACGGGCCCATCGGCCCCCCTCCTCAGCCCCGGGAGATACCGGGGTCCCGTGTGCCCACATCCCCGGTTCTCAACGCAACTCCGCGCATATGCGCCAGCGACAGCGTTGCACGCCGGGCGCCCGGGCGCGCGGTTTCCCCCAACTCCGGCGCGGAAAAACCGCGTTGCCGCAGGAGGTCGCCACGGCCGGCGCGCGGGCCCGGAAGCGTACGGCGCGACCCCGGCGCGAGCCACGCGCGCCGCGCCCCACGCGCCGACCCGCCGCGCCCGCCCCGCTCCCCTACCCCGCCCCCTCCTCCCTGCGCGGCGACCACACGGCCGACACCACACCGTCGGCGACCGCGCCCGCCAGCGACCCCGAGGCCGGCGCCACACACGGGCGTGGCGCCGACCCCCATTGCGGGGGCCGGCGCCACGGTGATCCGAAAGCGATTCGCAAGCGGTCTCGAAGCGATCCAGAACGATGGGAAGACGAACCGACGACGAACCGAAGAAGGTCCACGGACGATCCGGCACGCGAACCGGAACCAGAACGCGAGCCGCAACGCGATCCGAAGACGATCGCGAAAGCGGTCCGAGGAGTTCGGGAGAAGCGTCCGGAAGGCGATCCGGGGAGTGGTGCTAGCGCTTGGCCACGAACACGTGCGACGCGATGGCGGACTCCAGCTCCGCCGCCTCACCGCTGCTGCCGATCAGGACACCCCCGGCCGACTCGGTCACGCTGACCACCGCGCCGGGCTGCACTCCAGCTCGCCGCAGCGTGTACATGAGCTGGGAGTCCGTCTGGATGGGCTCGCCGATGCGGCGCACCACGACGGTCTTGCCCTCCGTGCCCGGCTCCAGCTCCAGCAGGCTCACCATGCTGGAGTCCAGGAACGGATCGGCCTCGGCCGGCTCGCCCAGCTCCTCCAGGCCGGGGATCGGGTTGCCGTACGGCGACTCGGTGGGGTGCCGCAGCAGCTCAAGGACGCGGCGCTCCACCGCCTCGCTCATCACGTGCTCCCAGCGGCACGCCTCCGCGTGCACCTGCTCCCACTCCAGGCCGATGACGTCGACGAGCAGGCACTCGGCGAGCCGGTGCTTGCGCATGACGCGCGTCGCCAGCCGGCGCCCCTCGTCGGTCAGCTCCAGGTGCCGGTCGCCGGCGACGGTCACCAGGCCGTCGCGCTCCATTCGCGCCACGGTCTGGCTGACCGTGGGGCCGCTCTGATCGAGCCGCTCCGCGATCCGAGCGCGCATCGGGACCACGCCTTCTTCTTCGAGCTCCAAGATGGTGCGGAGATACATCTCCGTCGTATCGATCAAACCGGACATGTGCGTGCCCCTCGATGTGTCGTGCGGTGGCCCTGGACTCAATTCTGACGCATCCCACTGGTAACCGGGACTCGCGCGCGTGATCGGCTGGTGTTCGACCGAGTACGGCGTATTGACAGGGCACTGGTCCAGACCGCAACGTGATCCGCGCCACGCACACCACGGACACGACAGCACAGGCCGGAGAAGCGGGCGCAGCCGTGCGCGCTCCGGAGCGAAAACACCCGAATAACGAAAGAAAAACGAAGGAAAGGGCCCCTCGTCGATGAGCGAGAGCACGCGGTCAGTCCCTGCCCCCCTGGCCGAGCGGTACCTCGACGCAGCCATCGCCCTGCTACGCGCCGTGCGGGACGAGGAAGCCGGGCCCATCGCCGAGGCGGGCACGATGATCGCGGACACCGTGCAGGCGGGCGGGCGGCTCTTCGCCTTCGGTGCCGGGCACTCCTCGCTGCCCGCCCAGGACGTCGTGTACCGCGCGGGTGGGCTCGCGCTGATGAACCTGCTCCAGGTGCCGGGCGTGATCGGCGTCGACGTGCGGCCGGCCACCCTGGGCAGCGCGCTGGAGCGGGTGAACGGGCTGGCCGGTGTGGTCCTGGACACCAGCCCGGCCGTGGCCGGCGACCTGCTGGTGATCATCTCGCTGTCCGGTCGGAACGCCCTGCCCGTGGAGATGGCGATGAACGCCCGGGCGCTCGGCCTGAAGGTGATCGGCGTGACGTCGGTGGCGTACGCGTCGGAGACCAAGTCGCGGCACGCGTCGGGGACCTTCCTGAAGGACCACTGCGACCTCGTCCTCGACAGCAAGATCGCGGTCGGCGACGCCGAGTTGAGCGCCGACGGCGTCGCCGCGCCGTTCGCCCCGGCGTCGACGGTGGTGACCAGCGCCGTGATGCAGGCGGTCCTGGCGACTGCGGCCGGCGAGTTGGCCGCGCGCGGCATCGACCCGCCGCTGCTGCGCTCGGGCAACGTGGACGGCGGCCACGATTGGAACGGACGCGTGATGGCCGAGTACGGCGACCGGATCTTCTACCGGCACTGAGCCGCGCACCCCGTACACCCCGCCGGTGGCCGGCCTCGTACGCCCCCCCGGCCTGCGGGCCGCCCACCCCCGTACGCCCTCGCCGATCCCGTACGCCCCGGCGCCCGCCCCGGACGCCCCTGCACTCCGCAGGCCCCGCCTCCGCCGGCGGGGGCGCGCGCCGGCGTGACGCCACGCGCCACGCCAACCCCGCTCCTGCCGGCGCGAGCCAACGGCCCCGGGGCCCGACCCGATCCGGCCGGCCCCGGTCAAGCGCCAAGCGCCAAGCGCTAGCGCAACCGCTGGGCCAGGTCGATCGCCGCGGCGACGCGGACCGCCACGTCCTCCGCGTACGCCGCGTCCGCGCGGTCGAAGGCGCGGCGGCTGGCGCCGCGCAGGAAGGAGGCCACGCCCAGGGTGCGGCCCCGGCTGCGGAGCACCGCGCACAGGCCGTGCACCGTGCCGCTCGGCCACTTGCGTGCTGCCGCCCACTGGGTGCTGATCTCCTCGTCGGCGCGGCTCGCGCTGGCGCGCACGGAGCCGCCACGGTCGGCGGCCTGGAGCGCGGGGTGGCCCGCCGCGTATGCGACCGGGATGCCGTCGGTGGTGCCGGCGGGGGCGTTGGGCCCGATGCCGGTGGCGGCTCCGGCGGGGGCGGCCACCGCGCGGACGAGCACGATCGGCGGCCGGTCCGGCAGCGCCGCCCCGGGCCCGGGGGGCGCGAGCCCGGACGGGGCGGCCCCGGGGTCGGCCCCGCTCGGCGTACGCCCGTCCGGCCGGCCCGGCGACGGTTCGCGGACGAGGTCGATCAGGGCGTGGTCGGCGAAGCCGGCCAGGGCGAAGTCGAGGTAGACGGTGGCCGCCTCGAACGGGTCCTCGCACTCGGCGGCGGCCCGCGCGGCGCGGTGCAGTTGGTTGCTCCGAAAACGCATCCGGGCCCCCTCCTGCTCGGCCCGCTTGGCCTCCGTCACATCGCGGAAGATCCAGGCCACGCCGAGCGGAACCGCCTCCTCAGAGAGGGGCGAGGCCAGCCGGAGGAAGCCGCTGCGCCAACAGCGGCGCGGGGGCGGCTGGCCGAGGTCGGCGCCCTCGCCGCGAACGGTCACCCAGATCTCGGTCGGCTCGGGAGGCGCGCCCTCCGCGAGTACGTGTTGGAAGGCGCTCTCCACCTCCTCCACGCCCTGGTCGAGGAGTTCCCCCAGCGGGCGGCCGAGCAGCGTGGCGCGGCCGGCGCCCAGCGAGCGCGCCGCGTGGCCGTTGACGACCGCCGGGCGCAGGTCGGCGTCGACCAGGACCACGCCCCAGGACGCGTCCTCGAACAGCGCCTCGCTCAGGGCGATGGAGCGCTCCAGGTCGACCTGGGTGTGCACCTCGCTGAAGGCGCAGTACACGCCGGCGGCCTCGCCGTCAGCGCCGGGCACGGCGGCGGACTGGGTGCGGACCAGGACCCGGCCACCGTCCTTGGTCAGCAGCGCGAACTCGTGCACCTGGCGGCCCGGTGCCCGCATCGCGCCCAGGAGCAGCGTCTCGACCTCGGCCGCGTCGGCCGCGCGTACCGCCCAGCCCGCCAGGCCGCGCCGGCCGACCGCCTCGTCGGCGGACCAGCCGAGCATGCGTTCCGCCTCCCGGTTCCAATGGGTGACGGTGCCGTCGGCGTCGAACGCGCACAGCGCGGCGTCCATGCCGTCGAGCAGGGCGGCGAGGAGGTCGGAGTCGTCCCGGTCGGCCGGACAGTCGGGCCCGGCGCCCTGCGGGCCGGCGCCGGACGGGTCGGGTGCCGGGTCGCCGGCGGGATCGACGGCGTCGGACGCGGGTGGGGAACCCGAGGAACGGGCGGGCTCGGAGCGTGGCGAAGCGGTCACCGGTCACCCCCTGCTGGTCGTGCTGAACGGGCGGGACGTGGCTCTCGGTCGGAAAGATCTGAAAGGAACTGAGAAGAACGGAAAGAACCGAAGATCTGAGGTGCTCAAGTATCCGAGGCGTGCCGTGCGGGCCGGAAGCGGTCGAACGACGGATGGGGCGGGTGCGGCGGGCCGTGCGCGCGCGACGGCCACACGACGAGATATTCAACTCGAACGTGACGCGCACCACACCACCTTCCGCGAAATCGTTGCCTGCCGGAAATTCGGTTGTGAGGCGGCGGAGGGGTTCCTAGGCTTGAGGTACACGAGAAGGGAGGTGGTTCGGCCGATGTACGAAATCCGGACGCGTGAGGTGACTGCGGGCTAGTCGCCCGACGTCACATCTCGCCTTCCCCCCGTCTCCGCGGCGCGGAGCCCGGTGGGAACAGGCCGCGTAACGCCGGACGTGCACACGCAAGCTGTGTGCGGCTGGCCAATCCCAAGCAGTCACCCGACCCGCGAGTCGCCGGTACGTCCGACCGGCCCCGATGCGCCACCAGGCGCGCCGGGAAGCGACTCGCGGGTCGTCTGTTTTCCCGGGCCTCCCCGGCGGACCCCCGCCCCCGTCCCTCGCTCGCACGCGATCGGGCCAGGCCCTGCCGCCCGCCGCGTCGCCTTGGTTAGGGTGCGGCCATGGCCACCGCCCGCGCCGACGAACCGGTCCTGCTCGACCCCCAGGGCCCCGTGATCACGGCCATCGCGTGCGCCGTGGGCACCGCCCTGTTCCTGGGCGCGGGAGGGGCCTGCTGTTACGTCGTCGCCCGCACGATCGCCGAGTTCGGCGGAATCGGCGCCGGGTGGACGTGGGCCGGCGCCGGTCTCGCCCTGCTCGCGGCGTTCGTCGCCAGTGTCGGGTGGTCCACGGCCGTCTCCGCCCGCGCGGAGCGGCGGGCCACGCTCCAGCTCGCCGCGCACGGCGTCGACGCGTCCGCCCTGGTCCTGGCGGTCGCCTCCGCCCCGCCGACCAACGACCACCACTTCCAGGTCCGGCTGTTGATGCGCGTCAGCGGCCCCGGCTTCGCGCCCTTCGAATACGGCGCCGAGGTTCTGCGGTACCGGTTCGGCGGGGCCACGCGGGGGACGGTGCTGCCGGCCCGGGTCCATCCGGTCACCCGCGTGTTCACCATCGACCGCCCGCCGTCGCCGCCGGCCCCGACCCCGGCCCCGGAAGCCTGACGCGCCGGCCGCCGCACGCGGGCCGACGGCCCCCGTATCCGGGCAAGGGGCGCGCCCCGCGCTGCGGAACCGTTGGGACCGGTGGAACGCGTGGGGCCGGTGGGGCCGCTGTGGTCCGGTACGCCCCGGTGGCTGGCTGGCTGGCGTCAGCCGATCACGGGCAGAGGCGTTCGACGCGCCAGGGGCCCGCGGGCTCGGACGTACGGACGTAGCGCAGGCGGTCGTGGAGGCGGTTGGCGCGGCCCTGCCAGAACTCCACCGCCTCGGGCGTGACGCGGAAGCCGCCCCACTGCGGGGGCACCGGGACCTGCTCGTTCGGCGGGTAGCGGTCGGCGAGTTCGGCGTACATGCGGTCGAGTTCGGCGCGGGAGCCGATCACCTCGGACTGGTGGCTGGCCCAGGCGCCCAGTTGGGAGCCGTGGGGGCGGGTGCGGAAGTACGCCGCCGTCTCGTCCCGCCCGGTGCGCCGCACGGTGCCGGTGATGATGACCTGCCGGTCGACCGGGTGCCAGGGGAAGAGGAGGGAGACCGCGGGGTTGGCGGCGAGTTGACGACCCTTGCGGGAGCCGTAGTTGGTGAAGAAGACGAAGCCGCGCTCGTCGTAGCCCTTGAGCAGGACGGTACGGGAGTGCGGGCGGCCCGCCTCGTCGACGGTGCTGACGACCATCGCGTTCGGCTCGTGCAGGCCGCTGGTGACGGCCTCTTCGAACCAGTGGGTGAACTGGGCGAAGGGCGTGGCGGCGAGGTCGGATTCGAGGAGCCCGGCGCCGCGGTAGTGCTCACGCATGGCGGCGGGGTCATGGACACGCGGCTGCTGCGGGTCGGCATGGGACACGCGCATATCTTGCAGCATGCCGGGCAGGCCCCTGCACGCTGCCCCGGGGCGGGCCGCCGTAACCCTCTCGGGTGGAAGGGGGCAGTGTGCCTCTTCTCACGCTTCCCCGCAGGTGGCGAACCCACCAAAATCATCGACTGACCCACTGTGGCCTCCGGACACCACCAACTATCGTGTCCGGTCCTGGACCGAGCCGCACCACTTCACCGTCCGGGCCGGCTCCGCACGCGACTGGATGACCGCCACGTCGCGCGGGGCCGGTACCGAGGGGCGGTCGTCACGGATCGCGAGCCGCGCCTGCGGCCGTGAAACCGCGCCGATTCCCCCATTCCTTGACAACTTGGTCACAAGCCGCTTTGTCGACCACTCTCAGAGGAGCCGCCTGATGTCCGACTTCGTACCCGGACTTGAAGGAGTCGTCGCGTTCGAAACGGAGATCGCCGAACCCGACAAGGAAGGCGGCGCCCTCCGCTATCGCGGCGTGGACATCGAGGACCTGGTGGGCCACGTCTCGTTCGGGAACGTGTGGGGTCTGCTGGTGGACGGGGCGTTCAATCCCGGGCTGCCGCCCGCCGAGCCGTTCCCGATCCCCGTGCACTCCGGCGACATCCGGGTGGACGTGCAGTCCGCGCTGGCCATGCTGGCGCCCGTGTGGGGCCTGAAACCGCTGCTCGACATCGACGAGGAGCAGGCCCGCGAGGACCTGGCGCGTGCGGCCGTGATGGCCCTGTCGTACGTGGCGCAGTCGGCGCGCGGCCAGGGGCTGCCGATGGTGCCGCAGCGCGAGATCGACAAGGCGGAGACCGTCGTGGAGCGCTTCATGCGGCGCTGGCGCGGCGAGCCCGACCCGAAGCACGTGGCGGCCGTGGACGCGTACTGGACCTCGGCGGCCGAGCACGGCATGAACGCCTCCACGTTCACCGCCCGCGTCATCGCCTCCACCGGCTCCGACGTGGCCGCCGCCCTCTCGGGCGCGGTGGGCGCGATGTCGGGCCCGCTGCACGGCGGGGCCCCGTCCCGCGTCCTCGGCATGATCGAGGAGATCGAGCGGACCGGCGACGCGAGCGCGTACGTGAAGGGCGCGCTCGACCGTGGCGAGCGGCTGATGGGCTTCGGGCACCGGGTCTACCGGGCCGAGGACCCGCGCGCCCGCGTCCTGCGCCGCACCGCCCGCGAGTTGGGCGCGCCGCGCTTCGAGGTGGCCGAGGCGCTGGAGAAGGCCGCCCTCGAGGAGCTGCACGCGCGCCGCCCCGACCGGGTGCTGGCCACCAACGTCGAGTTCTGGGCCGCGATCGTGCTGGACTTCGCGGAGGTCCCGGCGCACATGTTCACCTCGATGTTCACCTGTGCCCGCACGGCCGGCTGGAGCGCGCACATCCTGGAGCAGAAGCGCACCGGGCGCCTGGTCCGCCCGTCCGCGCGGTACACCGGCCCGGGCTCGCGTGACCCGAAGGACATCGTCGGGTACGCCGACATCGCCCGCTGACCCGGGCCACCCACCCCACGGGCCAGGCCACCCTCACGGGCCCACCGGCCCGCCGTTCCGCCTCCTCGCCCCGTCGTCCCGGCCACGCGCCGGGACCGCGGGGCGTTCGCGCGTCCCCGTCCGATCACGGTGTGCCGACGTTTTGAAGCGACCGCTTCACAACATGCTAGGGTCCGGAGCGACGAGAACGGGCACCCTCGCGCCCCACTTCTGAAGCGACCGCTCCACAACGCGCCCGCCACTCCCCCGCCCCCACCGCACCGACCCACCGACCCACCGACCCACCGACCCACCGGAGGAACATCGTGCCGCTGCCGGTCTACGCCCTGGGCTTCGTGATCTTCACCCAGGGGACCTCCGAGTTCATGCTCTCCGGGCTGCTCCCGGGCATGGCCGATGACCTGGGCGTCTCCATTCCCGACGCGGGATTGCTGATCTCCGCCTTCGCCATCGGCATGGTCGTCGGCGCGCCGCTGCTCGCCCTCACCACGCTGCGCTGGCCGCGCCGCACCGCGCTCGTCGCGCTCCAGGCCGTCTTCATCGCCGCACACGTGGTGGGCGCGCTCGCGCCCGGTTACGGGGTGCTGTTCGCGACCCGCGTCATCAGCGCCCTCGTCTACGCCGGCTGCTGGGGCGTTGCCCTGGCCGCGGCGGTGAGCCTCGCGCCGGCCGGCGCGACCGGTCGGGCCGTCGCCACGGTGGCCGGCGGCCTCACACTCGCGACCATCGTGGGCGTCCCGGCCGGCACGCTGCTCAGCCAGCACGCGGGGTGGCGGGCCGCGTTCTGGGCGGTGGCCGTCGCGACGCTGGTCAGCCTGGTCTGCACGGTGTTGGCCGTCCCCGCCGGGCGCGGCACGAACGTCCCCGCCGGCTCCGCCCGCGCCGAGCTGCGCGGCATGGCCAGGCCGCACCTGTGGCTCTCGTACGCGATCACGGCGTTCACCTTTGGCGCGGTCATCGTCACCTTCAGCTATCTGGCGTCGCTGCTGACCGAGGTGAGCGGGCTCGCCGAGGGGTGGGTGCCGGCCGTGCTGGCGCTGTTCGGGGTCGGCGGGTTGCTGGGCATCGCGGTCGGCGGCCGGCTGGCCGAGGCGTACCCGCTGCGCACGCTCGGGTGGGGGCTCGGCGGGCTGGTCCTCGTCTCCGGGGTGCTGGCCCTCACGGCGCGGCACGCGGCGGTCGCGGTCGGGCTGGTCTTCGTCCTCGGCTTCGTCGCCTGGGTGACCAACCCGGCGCTCCAGTCCCGGGTGTTCGCCCTCGCGCCGGAGGCGCCGACGCTGGCCGGCGCCACCAACACGGCCGCCTTCAACGTCGGCAACACGCTGGCCCCGATGCTCGGCGGCGTGGTCATCGACGCGGGGTACGGCTTCACCGCCGTGGCCTGGGTGGGCGTCGCGCTGGCCGTCGCCGGCTGCGCCGGCACGCTGTGGGCGGCCCACCTCGCCGCCCGCACCACCAACCCTTCGCCCGTACGCCCCGCCGACGCCCTCGCCGCGAAGGACCGCTCCCCCGCCCCGCTGCTCGGCTCCGACGCCTGACCGTCCGGGCCACGACCCCAATCACCAGCACCGAACCGAGGAGTCACGCCATGACACCGCCTTCCCCCACCGTCCGCACCCGCGTCACCGCCGACCCCGACTGGTACGAGTCGGCCGGGATCTCGCTGGCCGTCCGGGTCGGGGAGTTGGTCTTCACCTCGGGCCAGGCGCCCGTCGACGCGCACGGCGCGACCGTCGGCGTCGGCGACTTCACGGCGCAGGCCCAGCAGGCGTTCGCCAACCTGGCCACGGTGCTGGCCAACGCGGGCTCCGGGCTCGACCAGCTCGTCAAGGTCACGGTCTTCGTCACCGACGTCGCCCACCAGGACGCCTTCGCCGCCCTGCGCGCCCAGCACTACCCGACCGCGCCCTTCCCCGCCGAGTCCTTCGTCCAGGTCGCCGCGCTCGCGGACCCCCGGTGGCTGATCGAGATCGAGGCGGTGGCGCTGGTGGGAGCCGGCCCCGCCCGGTGACCGCGACCCCAGGGTTTTGTACGGGCGCTACAAAACCCTTACCGTGACGTCATGGCCAGGCCACGCGCGTTCGAGGAGGGCCGCGTCGTGGACGCGGCGATGGAGACGTTCTGGCGGCACGGGTACGAGGCCACCTCGACCCGCGAGCTGAGCCAGAGCACGGGGCTCGGCCCGTCAAGCCTGTACAACACCTTCGGCGGCAAGCGGCAACTCTTCGTACGCGCCCTGCGCCGGTACTGCGAGACCGCCACCGCCCGCCAGGTCGAGGTGCTCCAGCAACCGGGCCCGGTGCGCGAACGGCTGCGCGCGCTGATGGTGGAGGCCATCGACGCCGACCTGGACCGCGAGAGCCCGCGCGGCTGCTTCGCCGTCAACTCGGCCATCGAGGCGGCCGGCAGCGACCCGGAGGTCAAGGAGGCCGTGCGGGGCAACTTCGGGCGGGTGGAGGACGAGTTGTGCGCGGTGCTGACCTTCGGCCAGAGCACCGGCGAGATCCGCGCCGACCGCGACGCCCGCGCCCTGGCCCGCCAGGTGCAGACCGCGTACTACGGGCTGCGGGTGCTGGCGCGGGCCAGTGACGACCGGGACGCGTTGCTGAGCACGGTGGAACTCACGCTGGCGGGGGTGTGAGCGGGGTCTGACCGGGGCGTCTCCGTGCGGTGGCGGCGGGTCGGGCGGGCGCCCTGACGAGGCCGGCGAGGCGCGGACAGGTTGCGGCAGGCAGTGTTCGCGCTGGTCGGGGGCCTGCCGGGCGGCCGGCCCGGCAGGGGCGGCTCAGCCCTCGTCGGGCAGGCCGCCGCGCCACAGCACCGCCGACGTGTGCCGGCTGGTGAGCAGCGCGCGGAAGGCGTGGGCCAGCGCGACGCGGCCCACGTCGCGCATCGGCGTCCACACCGTGTGCGACCGCCCGCAGTCGTCGCAGGGCGGCGTCCCGTCGGCGGCCAGCCAGCCACCGTCGAAGACCAGGCCCACCTGCTCCTCGTGACCCGGTTCGGCCGGCTGCTGGTCGACGGCGAGCAGCCGCAGCGGCTCCGGCGCGCGCAACCCCAGGGCCGCCGCCACCCGCCCCGCGGCGTACGGGATGGGTTCGCCGGGCCGCAGGATGACGCCCGGCGGCGCGGGCCGCTCGTCCCGGACGACCTGGAGTACGTGCGGCCAGGACCGGCTGACGTCGAGCGGGTGGGACGGGTCGGCGGGGCGCCACACCAGCAGGTGGACCCACGTCTGACGGGGCCGCGTCACGGCCCCGTCCCGCCCGCGATCTGAGCCATGCCGGCGCACTCCTCGGGGCTCCGGTCGTCGAAGGTGCACAGTCCGCACGTGTCGCTGCCGTTGGACCAGAACCAGCCCTCGACCGTGCTGTGTTCGACCCTGCGCGCGTTGGGACAGAGCACGTCCTTGCGCAGCGCGTCGGGGTCGAAGAGCGCGAGTTCGTAGGCGTGCTGGAAGTCGGTGTCGGTGACCGGCGACCACGTGTCGTCGGTGCGCAGGAAGAAGCGGAGCGCCACGCCGCGTACGACGACGCGGTGCGTGCCCTCGAAGACGCGACGGTTCAGCACGCTGAGTCACCTCGCCCGGCGCCATGCCGCCCGAACTCCCGCTGCCCGGGTACCCGTTCGAGGGGATCTTCGCGAAGACGCTGGACACGCGAAAGCTCGGTGGCCCTACGGTGCTGAATGGCGGCGCGGAACGTCTTGGTCCGCTCGCCAACCATGCGGATGGCCTGGCAATTGCCACCTGAACGCCGGCTTTCCGTACGCGAGTTGATCTCTTGGGCCACCAACACGGTTGCCTGCTGATCTGCTCGCGCCGCGCCCTCGTACGAGGCGACGGGCGCGGTCAACTTGTCATCGGACGGCGTGGGGGCAGGGGTGGAGGACATGGTGAAACCGCTCCTCTCCGTAGCGACATCACTACCGGGGGGATTCAGCGTGACCCACAGCGCGTAACCCTTCAAATAATCCAAGCCGAAGGAAGAGTTGGAGTCGACCATGGTCAACCGCAAGGACCTGAACCCCGACAGCAGCCCGCGCGCCGCCTACGGTGCACGTTTACGGAGGCACCGCGAGAACCGCGGCTGGACCCAGGAGCAACTGGCCGACCGCCTGGGCCTGTCCAGCCAGCACGTTTCGGCCGTGGAAACCGCACGGAAACCGCCAACCCTTCCGTTCTCACGCAAGGCAGATGATGCCTTCGGCGTGGCCAACTCCGCCGAGTCGTTCGAGCGCCAGTGGCGCGACATTCGGCACGGGAACTTGCTGGAGGGGTTTCCGGAGTACGTCGGGTTGGAGGGGCGCGCCGTCGAGATCCGGCTGTTCACGGTCGGCATCGTTCCGGGATTGCTCCAGACGCCCAGGTACGCACGCGCCATCGCGGAGGGCCACATGCGACGGAACCGCATCACACCCGAGCAGGCCGAAGAACGCGTCACGCTCCTGGCTGAGCGCCAGAAGGCCCTCGTGCGAACCCGACCTCCCATCGTCATGGTGGTGGTGGACGAGAGCTGCATCCGGCGTCGCGTCGGCGGCAAGGAGGTGATGCGCGAGCAGCTCGCACACCTGGAGGAGTTCGCCGAGCGGCCGAACACCACACTCCAGCTCGCCCCGTTCGAGATGGGCGAGCGAAGGCCGTTCACTCTGCCGGTCAACCTGCTGACCATGACGGATCGCTCGATGGTCGCCTATACGGAGTCCCACGCCCAGGGACATCTGGAGCGCGAAAGCAGCTTCGTACTGGACGCATTGGCGGACTACCATCAACTCCAGGCCGAATCCCTGTCGCAGGCTGAGTCTGTGGCGTTGATCAATCAGGCATGAAAGGGCGCCCCGTGACGACCGAACCCCGCTGGACCAAGTCCTCCTACAGTGACAATGGCGGTGACTGCGTCGAGGTCGCCGCCAACCTCGCCGCCCACGGCACCGTCCCCGTCCGGGACAGCAAGAACCCGCACGGCCCGGCCCTCGCCTTCGACACGTCGGCCTGGTCGGCCTTCGTGGCAGGCGTCAAGTCCGGCGACTTCGACGCGTAACCGCGTACGACGCAACAGGCCCCCGCAGCACTTCGAGCAAGAGCAGCGGGGGCCTTCGCATGCCCGGGCGTACGCCAATGCCAGCCATTGCACCCCGAGTTGAGACGAACGCGCCCTACCGCGCTCCCCCTGCCGGCGCCCTACCCTCCCTCGCAGGCCGAGGCGCGCACACTCAGCCCTCGCCCGTGACCCTGACCCGTCACCCACGAAGGGGCACCGCATGGATCCCGAACCGCGCTGGACCAAGTCCTCCTACAGCAACAACGGCGGCGAGTGTGTCGAGGTCGCCACCAACCTCGCCGCCCACGGCACCGTGCCCGTCCGCGACAGCAAGAACCCAGGCGGTCCCACCCTCACCTTCGACCCCACGGCCTGGTCGGCATTCGTGACAGGCGCCAAAGCCGGCGACTTCCACGCGTGACACACGGCGTAGCCAACCCCCGCGACAGCCAGCGAAGGAGCACCCACATGGCGACCCAACCCCGTTGGATCAAGTCCTCCTACAGCAACAACGGCGGCGACTGCGTCGAGGTCGCCACCAACCTCACCACCCACGGCACCGTGGCGGTCCGCGACAGCAAGGACCCAGACGGCCCCACTCTCACCTTCGAACCCACGACCTGGAAGGCATTCGTCGCGGGCGTACGGTCCGGCGACTTCACGGCGTAAAGCCCCCACTTACCCCGCGACAGAAGGACCCCCTGTGACCCGCGAACCACGCTGGACCAAGTCCTCCTACAGCTCCAACGGCGGAAACTGCGTTGAGGTCGCCACCAACCTCGCCCCACACGGCACCATCCCCGTCCGCGACAGCAAGGACCCACACGGCCCCACCCTCACCTTCGACCCCACGGCCTGGTCGGCATTCGTAACAGGCGTCAAAGCCGGCGACTTCCACGCGTATCCCACGGCGTAGCCAACCCCCGCGACAGCCAGCGAAGGAGCACCCACATGGCGACCCAACCCCGTTGGATCAAGTCCTCCCACAGCAGCAACGGCGGCGACTGCGTCGAGGTCGCCACCAACCTCGCCGCCCACGGCACCGTGCCCGTCCGCGACAGCAAAGACCCAGACGGTCCCACCCTCACCTTCGACGCCTCCGCCTGGGAAGCATTCGTCGCAGGCGTACGGTCCGGCGACTTCACGGCGTAAAGCCCCCACTCACTCCGCGCCAGAAGGACCCCCTATGACCCGCGAACCACGCTGGACCAAGTCCTCTCACAGCTCCAACGGTGGCGAGTGTGTCGAGGTCGCCACCAACCTCGCCGCCCACGGCACCGTGCCGGTGCGGGACAGCAAGAACCCGCACGGCCCGGCCCTCGCCTTCGACACGTCGGCCTGGTCGGCCTTCGTGGCAGGCGTCAAGGCCGGCGACTTCCACGCGTAACCCACGGCGTAGCGAACCGCCACAACAGCCAGCGAAGGAGCACCCACATGGCGACCCAACCCCGTTGGATCAAGTCCTCCCACAGCAGCAACGGCGGAGCTTGCGTCGAGGTCGCCGCCAACCTCGCCGCCTACGGCACCATCCCCGTACGCGACAGCAAGAACCCCAACGGTCCCACCCTCACCTTCGAACCCACGTCCTGGAAGGCATTCGTGGCGAGCCTCAAGGCTGGCAGCTTCACCGCGTAATCGCGTACGACGCAACAGACCCCCGCAACTCTTCGACCGAAAGCGGCGGGGGTCTTCACCTCACGGCCGCGCCTCCCCGCGTATCGCGCTCCGGATGAGGTCGGCGGCCTCGGCCGGCCGATCGGCGGTGAAGTACACCCGCCGGGCCAGGGTCGGCTCACCCTTGCGGAACCGGACGGGAAGAGGCTCGGCGAGTTCGAGGGCCATGGTGGTGGCGCTGCTGACCGAGCAGGCCACGGCGTCGTCCTCGTCCAACGAGCGGCGCAGGCCGTGGCTGGGCGTCATGCCGTGCGCGGCTCGTACGGTCTGGATCTGGTGGAGCGGGATCGCCAGGGCGCGGAAGGGGCCGGTGCGCAGGTACAGCGTGTGGGCGTCGATCAGGTGGGGAGTGCGCGCGGTCATCGCGCAGAACCCCACCGTCAGGACCACCGAGACCACGACCCAGGCCAGATGCAGTGGCCGGTAGGCGGCGGGGACCATCGCGTCCACGACCAGGCTGGCCACCAGGTCGGCGGCGGTGATCGACCAGATGATGGTGCGGGAGTCGGCGGAGTGCCGTATCGCGCGGTGCGCGCCAGGGTGCGTGACCGGCTTGCGTGCCAACCAGGCGGCGAGATCGCGCAGCATGGTCTTCGTCCAGGTCAGGGCCGATCGTCGAGGCATGGTGCCGGACGGGACGCGGTCACGGATGTCGTCTTGCGCCATGCGTACTCCCCCTGCCGCGAAGGCCCGTGGCCAGGGCCGAACTCCCTGCCGCCAGCCCGAGTATGGCCGCCTCGGTCAGCGCGGATGCCACTCGCCCCACCGTTCCCGTCCCCGAGAGCGGCCGAGGCCCGCCGCAGGGCGGCCGAGCATCAGCCCACTATTCCGTCTTGCTAAGTACCAGTAGTCAGCGTTACGGTGTACCAGTACTCAACAGCGCTGACTAGCGCAGAGGGGAGGTGCTTCATGGCCAAGCTGCTGACCGAGATGCTCAAGGGCACGTTGGAGGGCATCATCCTGGCCTCTCTGTCCGGTCGGCCCGCGTACGGCTACGAGATCACGGCGCGACTGCGTGAGCAGGGGTTCTCCGACATCGCCGAGGGGACCATCTACGCGCTGCTCGTCCGGATGGAGAAGCGCGGGCTCGTCGACGTGAAGAAGGTGCCGTCCGAGAAGGGGCCGCCACGCAAGGTGCACTCCCTCAACGCCGAGGGAGTGGAGTACCTCGAAGAGTTCTGGAGGACGTGGAGCTTCCTCACGGAACGACTGGAACAGCTCCGCGAAGGGGGAAAGTGAACATGTCTGATGCCGAGAAGAGCGGCTTCCTCTCCAAGGTGATCGGGCCCAAGAAGCGCTGGCGGGCGTACAAGGCGCGCGTCAAGGAACTGCCGGCGAACTACCAACTGGCGGCCGAGGCCATCGAGCGACACCTGATGCACTTCGTACCGACCGACAACGACAACGCCGCGACGATGTTCGAGGACCTCGCCGACCTGATCGAGGAGGCCGCTGCGAACGGAACGCCGATCCGCGAGATCGTCGGCGAGGACCCGGCGGAGTTCGTCGCCGAGTTCGCCCAGAACTACACGGACGGCGCCTACGTCCCCGCCAGCCTGCGCGAACGGCTGGCCAACGACATCGCGCGCGCCGAGGCCGAGCCCCCGGAGGGTTCCGAGGGCACCGCGTAGCCCCGCACCGTACGTCCCGTACCGCACACCGCGTACCGAGTACCGCACGTTCCGTACCGCACGCCGCGTACGCACCACCTGCCGCGAGCCGGCGCATCAGCCGCCGCGCCATCCGAGCCGCGCCGCCGTCGCGCCGGGCCCCCGCGTCACCGTTCCGCCGCCGCGCCGGGCCCGGCGGCCGGCCCCGGCCACGACCGGGCCGGCCGCCCCGCACCACGCGCCCCGCATCACGCACACCACCACACGCGCCCCGCCACGCCGCGCCCCGCAACGCCGCACCCCCAGCCGCTCACGCCATCGCACGGGAGAACTCCATGCCTTCCTCTGTCATGCCCACGTCCAAAACCGGGGTCGGTCCCGCTCCGTCGACCGCCGTCTCCGCCGTCGGGTTGCGCAAGTCGTACGGTGACAAGACCGTCCTCGACGGCATCGACCTGCGCATCCCGGCCGGAACGGTCTTCGCCCTGCTCGGCCCGAACGGCGCCGGCAAGACCACCGCCGTGAAGATCCTCTCCACCCTCATCACCGCCGACGCCGGCGAGTTGCACGTCGGCGGGTACGACCTGACCACCGATCCGCAGGCCGTGCGGGCCGCGATCGGTGTCACCGGGCAGTTCTCCGCCGTGGACGGGCTGATCACCGGCGAGGAGAACATGCTCCTCATGGCCGACCTGCACCACCTCTCCCGCCGCGAGGGGCGGCGCGTCGCCGCCGAACTGCTGGAGCGGTTCGACCTGGTGGGGGCCGCGAAGAAGCCCGCCGCCACCTACTCCGGCGGCATGAAGCGTCGGCTGGACATCGCGATGACCCTGGTCGGCGGCCCGCGGATCATCTTCCTCGACGAGCCGACCACCGGCCTCGACCCACGCAGCCGCCACAACATGTGGGGCATCATCCGCGGACTCGTCTCCACCGGGGTGACCGTCTTCCTCACCACCCAGTACCTGGAGGAGGCCGACCAACTCGCCGACCGCATCGCCGTGTTGAACGACGGGAGGATCGCGGCCGAGGGCACCGCCGACCAGCTCAAGCGGCTCGTCCCCGGTGGTCACGTCCGACTGCGGTTCTCCGATCCGGCCCGGTACCAGTCGGCCGCCGCCGTGCTGCGCGAGGCCAACCGGGACGACGCGGCGCTGGCCCTGCGGGTCCCCAGCGACGGCAGCCAGCGCGAGCTGCGCTCGGTCCTCGACTGGCTCGACTCGGTCGGTATCGAGGCGGACGAACTGACCGTGCACACCCCCGACCTGGACGACGTGTTCTTCGCCCTGACGGGCCCGAGCGCCGACTCCACCGCCGCCGGCTCCACCGCCAGCCCCATCACCCGCCCCACCGCCGTCCCCCACCAGCGCAAGGAGAACGACCGATGAGCGCCCTCGCCCTCGCCGTCCGCGACTCGACCACGATGCTGCGCCGCAACCTGCTGCACGCCCGGCGCTACCCGTCCGCCACCCTGAACCTGCTGCTCACCCCGATCATGATGCTGCTGCTCTTCGTCTACATCTTCGGTGACGTGATGAGCGCGGGCATCGGGGGCGGCGGCGCCGACCGCTCCGAGTACGTCGCCTACCTCGTCCCTGGCATCCTGCTGATGAGCATCGGCAGCACCGTGATCGGGGCCGCGGTGCACGTCTCCATGGACATGAACGAGGGCCTCGTCGCCCGCTTCCGCACGATGGCGATCCACCGCACCTCGGTGATCATCGGGCACGTGGTCGGCAGCGTGTTGCAGTGCCTGGCCAGCGTGGTCCTCGTCGGCGCCGTCGGCGTGGCCATCGGCTTCCGCTCCACCGACGCCACGGTCCTGGAATGGCTGGCCGCCTTCGGACTGATCGCGCTGTTCGCCCTGGCGCTCACCTGGATCGCGGTCGGGATGGGCATGTCCAGCCCGAACCCCGAGGCGGCCAGCAACGCGGCCATGCCGCTGATCCTCCTGCCGCTGATCTCCAGCGCCTTCATCCCGGCCAGCACCATGCCGGGCTGGTTCCGGCCGATCGCCGAGTACCAGCCGTTCACCCCGGCCATCGAGACGCTGCGCGGCCTGTTGCTCGGCTCCGAGATCGGCAACGACGGGTGGATCGCCGTCGCCTGGTGCGTCGCGCTGACCGCGCTCGGCTACGTCTGGGCGACGGCGCGCTTCAACCGCGACCCGGCGTGAGCCCCGTTATGTTTTTCGCGGTCCTGCAAGAGGGCCGCTGGCCTCCGGGCCCGGCATGACTGTTGCCCCCTGTCGATGGGATGACCTGGGGGGTGGTGTCACCGGGTCCGAGGGGTGCCGTCGGAGACGCTGATCAGAGGTCCGGCCACCGTCCGGTCCGGCGTAATGCCGGACAGCTCGCGGGCGGCAGGTCTGCATAACGTGGATGCGCGAGTACGACACCGCTGCCGAGGCCGGCACCGTCAACACCTCCGGGAGGGCGCGATGTTCGACACCGAAGACGTGGGTGTGTTTCTGGGCCTGGACGTCGGCAAGAGTGCCCATCACGGCCACGGACTCACCCCGGCGGGCAAGAAGGTCTTCGACAAACAGCTGCCCAACAGCGAGCCGAAGCTGCGGGCCGTGCTCGACAAGCTGGCCGTGAAGTTCGGCACCGTCCTGGTGGTCGTGGACCAGCCCGCCTCCATCGGCGCTCTGCCTCTGACCGTGGCCCGGGACGCGGGCTGCCAGGTCGCCTACCTGCCTGGCCTGGCGATGCGGCGGATCGCTGACCTGTATCCAGGCGAGGCCAAGACCGATGCGAAGGACGCGGCCGTGATCGCGGACGCGGCCCGCACCATGCCGCACACGCTGCGCTCGCTGGAGCTCACCGACGAAATCACCGCCGAACTCACTGTCCTGGTCGGGTTCGACCAGGACCTCGCCGCCGAGGCCACCCGCACCAGCAACCGGATACGCGGCCTGCTCACCCAGTTCCATCCCAGCCTGGAACGCGTCCTCGGCCCCCGCCTCGACCACCAGGCCGTCACCTGGCTGCTGGAACGCCACGGCTCCCCGGCCGCACTGCGGAAAGCCGGCCGCCGCAGACTCGTCGAACTGATCCGGCCCAAAGCCCCGCGCATGGCCCAGCGGCTGATCGATGATGTCTTCGACGCACTCGACGAGCAGACCGTCGTCGTCCCCGGCACCGGCACGCTCGACATCGTCATCCCCACCCTGGCCTCCTCCCTGGCCACCGTCCATACCCAGCGCCGGGCTCTGGAAGCCCAAATCAACACCCTGCTGGAGGCCCACCCTCTTTCCCCGGTCCTGACGTCGATGCCCGGCGTCGGCGTCAGGACCGCCGCCGTCCTGCTGGTCACCGTCGGCGACGGCACCAGCTTCCCCACCGCCGCCCACCTCGCCTCCTACGCAGGACTCGCCCCCACCACGAAGTCGTCGGGAACCTCTATCCACGGTGAACACGCACCCCGAGGCGGAAACCGGCAGCTCAAACGCGCCATGTTCCTCTCCGCCTTCGCCTGCATGAACGCCGACCCGGCCTCCCGCACCTACTACGACCGCCAGCGAGCCCGCGGCAAGACCCACACCCAGGCCCTCCTCCGCCTCGCCCGCCAGCGCATCAGCGTCCTGTTCGCCATGCTCCGCGATGGCACCTTCTACGAACCCCGCGCCCCCAAGGACGTCGAACTCGCCGCATAACCCCAGCGAGCCCGAACCACCCCAAACCGAACCCGGACGCCTTGACGAAAGACATAGAGGCACCCCCCCCGGACCCTCGTCCGGCGAGGTCGACGGCAGACCGCCGCCCGAGCCCCCTCGCCCGCCCCCCGTAACGACCGCGCCGCCTGGCCCCTGGGCCAGGCGGCGCGCCCCGTTCGGCCGAAGGGCCCCGCTCCCTCCGGCCGTACGGGGGCCGCCGGCTCAGCCGGCCGCGCGACCGTCGAGCGCGCGGGTCACCGCTTGGGGCACTGCTTCCAGGCGAGGCGGTAGATGGTGTTCACGTCGCCGTCGGTGGAGTCCATGGTCATGAAGCTGGTCTGCTTCGGGTCCGAGGTGCCCGCGCTGACCCGCAGCTCGGTGTTGACGTTGAAGTTCCGCCGCGTGCCGCAGGGCGCCCAGACCAGTTGGCCCCAGTCAGTGCTGTCGGTGGCCTGCCAGTTGTCGTGGCGCGGGCCCTTGAACGCGTGCGTGCTGGACGTGGTCTCCGGCGAGCCCTGGAAGTAGAACGAGGACTTCTGCCTGCCGACGGCGCCGGGTTGGAGCGAGGCGTAGCCCCGGTAGTCGGCGCTGGCGACGGCGTACGTGAAACCGTGCGGGACATGCACCAGGAGGCTGAGCTGACAGTTTTTCCTGGCGTCGGTGGGGTCGGACGAACCGCCGACTCTCGCCAGGTACTGGCTGTACGTCACAGTGAAGGCGGTGTTGTCCGGGGCGACGGCCACCGCCGCGGTGTCCTTCGGGCACCCCGAGCCGTTCACCGTCTCGACCTCGACCCTGACCTTCTCGGTGGGCGGGTTGGGGGTTGAGGAGGCCGGGCTCTGGGGCGAGAGCGTCGCGCCGAACAGGCCAAGCATCGCGCCAGTCGCGAGTATGCCGGAGTGCATGAGAGATCAGTCCTTTGCCTTGGGGACGGGCGGTTCGAAACCGTGCGGGACCACCGAGGGGCTGGGGACGTACGTGGTGCGAGCGGTTGCCCCGGCCGGCGGCCGTGAACGAACGGTGGAGCGGAGAGGCACGTACGCGAGTGGCCGGATAGCCATGCGCATGCCAATGGTGCGAGATGTTAAGGAGTCGTGGAGGAACCGCCTAGGGCGAACTCAGGCCAAATGATGGGGCATACGACGTAGAAGGGGGCATACGTCGTAGAGGCGGTCTTGTGTCTTTCGGCTCCGCCGCGCCGCCAAGAGCCCGGCGTCAGGTCCGGGTTCCGGGCGGGTGTCGCCACGGGATGCTCGGAAGGTGGGGGCCTGACCTGGTCTGAGGCCGGAGGTCGGGGGTCGGTGTCGGGCACCAGGCCACCGCGTGGCGGGAGGCGGCCAGCCGCGTCACCGCACGCGATAAACCGGGCGACGTCCGCGACCGCCACCGGAATACTCGTCGCCCATGGATGCGGTCGAATCACCCGTGAGCCGGGACGAGGTCAAGGTCGTCGTCGCCCATTCCGAGCGCGCGACGCTGCGCGTCGGTGACGTGTTCCTGAAGGTGGACGCCGATCAGGCGCGTGTCGACACCGAGGTCAGGGCGATGTCGCTGGCGCCGGTCCCGACCCCGGAGATCCTGTGGCGCAAGCCGCCCGCGCTCGCGCTCGCCGCGCTCCCGGGGGCGACGCTCGGCAGCCTGGGTGGGGCGTCGACCGGGTCGGCGGCGGCGTGGGCCGCGGCGGGCGCCGCCATCCGGAAGCTGCACGACGGGCCGCTGCCGCCGTGGACCGGCCGGGCGGGGCGGAGCGTCGCGGCGCTGGTGGCGGAACTCGACGCCGAGTGCGAGAAGCTCGTGACGAGCGGCCTCCTCCCCGCTGACCTGGTCACCCGCAACCGCGAGGTCGCCGAGGCCGCGTTCCGGCCGTGGACCCCGGCGTTCACCCACGGCGACCTGCAGATCGCACACGTCTTCCTCGACGGCGACCGGGTCACCGGCATCATCGACTGGTCCGAGGCGGGTCAGGGCGACGCCCTGTACGACCTCGCCACCTTCACGCTCGGACACGAGGAACACCTGGACGACGTCATCGCCGGCTACGGCGCCGACATCGACCTCGACGTGATCCACGCGTGGTGGTCGCTGCGCAGCCTGCTGGCGGTCCGCTGGCTGTCCGAGCACGGCTTCGACCCGTTCGCACCGGGCTGCGAGGTCGACGCGCTCAAGGCCCGGATGTGAGGTGCGGGGAGCCTGGATGTGGGGTGCGGGCAGGCCGGGGGCGACGTACGCAAGACCGGGTGTGACGTGTTCCGTGGGCGGAGCCGGCCCCGTAGGCGGGACCGACCCGTCACCCCCGCCCCAGCACGTCGTGGATCAGCCGGGCCCACTGGGTGACCACCCGTTCGCGGCGCGGGGCGTCGTCCGTGAGGAGGTTGGCCAGGCCGAGGCCGCGGGCCATGTCGAGGAGGCCCTGCACGGTTTCCCGTACGCCGGGGACGCTCTCGTCGGCGCCGAGGAGTTCGATCGCCATGCGATGACTCTCGCGGCCGATGCGGGCCTCAAGTGCCGTGACGCGACCGCCGAGTTGGGGTTCGTTGGAGGCCGCGACCCACAGTTGGAGGGCGGCCCGGAACAGCGGGCCCGTGTAGAGGCTGACCAGGGCGTCCACCACGGCGTGGGTGCGTTCGGGGCCGTCGCGCTCGGGCGGGTCGGTAGCGCCGGCGAGCAGCGCGCGCAGGGCCGCCGAGCGTTCCTCGGCGACCTGCTCGACGGCCGCGGTGAACAGGTCCTCGCGGGTGGGGAAGTGGTGCTGGGCGGCGCCACGGGAGACCCCGGCGCGCTCGGCGACCACCGACACCGTCGAGCCCGCCCAGCCGTGCTCGGCAAGGCAGGCGATGGCGGCCTCAAGCAGCCGCTGCCGGGTGGCGCGGCTGCGATCCTGCTTGGGATCGCGTAGCGCCGGGCGCGTGGTCAACGGGGTTCCTCCACGGTGCTGGGCTCGGCGGGCCGCGCGGCGTGCGGCCCGCCATCGGATGGTGCGACCTTGGCCGGGGTGGCTGGGTTGGCTGGGTTGGCTGGGGTGGTGGGGGCTGGCCCAGCGGGAGCGGCCTCGGTGGAGGCGGAATCGGCGGAGGCCGACTCGGGTGTGGTGGGCGCCCACGCCGGGTCGCGGCGCTCCAGGAACGCGGTCATCCCTTCCCGGGCCTCGGCCGAGCCGAAGAGTCGGGCGGAGAGTTCGGCCAGCGCCGCCGTATCCCGGTCGAAGGCCCGCAGCACCTCGGCCGTCACCAGCCGCTTGGACTCCGCGAGCCCCTGCGGCGAGCCGCGACGCAGCCCGTCCAGGACCGGGGCCAGAACCTCGTCGGGGTCGCCGGCGAGGGTGATCAGGCCGATGCGGGCCGCCTCGGCGGCGTCGAAGCGCTCGCCGGTCAGGTAGTAGCGGCCGGCCGCGCGCGGGTCGAGCCGGGGCAGCAGCGGCATGGAGATCACGGCGGGCGCGAGGCCGAGCCGCGCCTCGGTGAACGCGAAGCTGGCCGCCGGCCCGGCCGCCGAGATGTCGCAGGCCCCCAACAGGCCGAGCCCGCCGGCGCGTACGTGCCCGGTGACGCGGGCGACCACCGGCACCGGCAGCTCCACGACGGTACGCATCAACCGCGCGAGGCCCAGCGGCCCGGCCACGGGCGCGCCCCCGTCGGCCGCGCCGCCGGACACCGCCTCGCTCAGGTCGGCCCCGGCGCAGAACGTGGTGCCCGTGTGGTCGAGCAGCACGGCCCGGGTCGCGGGGTCGGCGGCGGCGGCCTCCAGGCCGGCCAGCAACTCGGTCACCAGGCGGGACGAGAGCGCGTTGCGGTTGTGCGGCGAGTCGAGGGTGAGCGTGGCGATGCCACGGTCGTACGCGCGGCGCACGAGCGGCGCCGGCCGCTCGCCGGTCGTCGCGGGCTGCCCCGGTTGCTCGGGCGGGTGGGTCATCGGTCCGCCGACCTCCTTCCTGGGCTGGGTGGCTGGGAGGGCTGGGTGGCTACGTGGCTGGGGGCTGCTTGCTTGGGTGAGTGGTTGGGTGACTGGTGGGGGTTGGGTGGGGCGGCCGGTCGGGCTCGGCCGGTGGGCTGGAGGCGGGGCGCTTCGGTGCGCTTCGGGGGTCCATTGAACTGGATGGGCTACGGGACCCGTCGGTTCCGTCACGCGTGGCGGGGCCGCCCGTCCCCGTGTCGTACGAGCGCGCCCGGTTCGAGCGGTTCCGTACGAGCTGGCTCCGTACGGCCCGGTTTCGTACGAGCGGTCCCGTAGGAGTGAGCCCGTACGGGTGCGCGTCCCGTGAGGTGCGTCCCGTACGGGCTCCGCCCGCCCCCGAGCCGTGGGGCGGGTGAGCCGTCAGTACGACTTGGGCAGGCCGAGCGTGGTGTGTGAGACGAAGTTGAGGATCATCTCGCGGCTGACCGGGGCGATGCGGACCACGCGGGCGCCGGTGATGAGCGAGGCGAGGCCGTACTCGGAGGCGAGCCCGTTGCCGCCGAGGGTGTGCACGGCCTGGTCGACGGCCTTGACGGTCGCCTCGCCCGCCGCGTACTTCGCCATGTTGGCCGCCTCGCCGGCCGCCATGTCGTCGCCGGAGTCGTACAGGACGGCCGCCTTCTGCATCATCAGGCGGGCCAGTTCCACCTCGATGTGCGACTGGGCCAGCGGGTGGGCTATGGCCTGGTGGGCGCCGATCGGACTCTTCCACACCTCGCGGGTCTTGGCGTAGTCGACGGCCCGCGCGAGGGCGAACCTGGCCATGCCGAGGCCGAAGGCGGCGGTCATGATGCGCTCGGGGTTGAGCCCGGCGAAGAGTTGGAGGAGTCCGGCGTCCTCGTCGCCGACCAGCGCGTCGGCGGGCAGCCGCACCTCGTCCAGGGTCAGTTCGAACTGCTTCTCCGCCGCCGCGACCTCCATCGGGATCTGCCGGTAGCCGAAGCCGGGGGTCTCGCGGTCCACGATGAACAGGCACGGCTTGAGCTTGCCGGTGCGGGCGTCCTCGGTGCGGCCGACGATCATCGTCGCGTCGGCGACGTCCACGCCGGAGATGAAGACCTTGCGGCCGGTGAGCACCCAGTCGTCGCCGTCCCGGCGGGCGGTGGTGGTGATGCGGTGCGAGTTGGAGCCGGCGTCGGGCTCGGTGATGCCGAACGCCATCGTCCGCGAACCGTCGGCCAGCCCCGGCAGCCAGGCCCGCTTCTGCTCCTCGGTGCCGAAGCGGGCGATGACGGTGCCGCAGATGGCGGGCGAGACGACCATCAGCAGCAGCGGGCAGCCGGCGGCCCCCAACTCTTCCAGTACGAGCGAGAGTTCGACGATTCCGCCGCCCCCGCCGCCGTACTCCTCGGGCAGGTTGACGCCGAGATAGCCGAGCTTTCCGGCCTCGGCCCACAACTCTTCGGGGTGCTTGCCCTCGCGGACGACGGTGTCCATGTACGAGCGGCCGTACCGCGCGCCCAGGGCGGCGACGGCGGAGCGCAGCGCGCGGTGCTCCTCGGACTCGATCACGGCGTGGGACATGGGGCCTCCTCGGTGCGGGATGGCGTTCGGGGGGTGCGTGGGGCACACGGTGTGCCTGCGGTGTGCGGGGTGTCTGCGGAGTGCGGTGTGCGGGGTGCGGGGTCTGTGGTGCGTACGGGGCGTACGAGCTGAGGGGTACGGGGTGGGGGCCGGGCCGGTCAGTCGGAGACGACGGCGAGCAGGGCGCCGACCTCGACCTGTTGGCCCGGGGTCGCGCGCAGGGCCGTGAGGGTGCCGGAGGCCGGGGCGGTGATCTTGTGTTCCATCTTCATCGCCTCCAGCCACAGCAGCGGCTGGCCGGCCCGTACGGCGTCGCCCTCCGCCACGTCGGCGAGCCGGATGACGGTGCCGGGCATGGGCGCGAGCAGCGAGCCGGGCTCGGTGCGGGCGCTCGGGTCGGGGAAGCGGGGCAGCGGGGTGAGGGCGTACGCGGTGGGCTGGCCGGGTGGGCCGGCGGCGGGCGGCGGCGTGTCGACGTACACCGTCCCGTCCTCGTACGCGCTCACCGCAAGGGTTCGGCGGACGCCGGCCACGTCCAGGACGACCAGGTCGCGGGCGGCCGAGAGCAGGCGGACGCCGGGCAGGCCGGCGGCGTCCAGGCCGGCGCGGGTGAGCCGGTAGCGGACCTCGTGCTCGGTGCCGTCCGGCTCGCTGCGGTAGGTCCGGGTCTGCGGCTGGGACGGCACGTTGCGCCAGGCGCCGCCGTAGCGGGTGCCACCGAACCGGGAGCGCCCGCAGCCGTCCGCCAGCGCGGCGGCCAGCACGGCCAGGCGCACGCCCAACCCGCCGGCCCCGCTCGACTCTTCCGCGCGGGCCAACTCTTCCGGCGCCCCCAACCCTTCCGAGGTAGCCGCCTGGCCCGCGTCAGCGACCTCACCCGCCGCACCCGGGCCGGCATCCCCCGCCACCTCAACCACCCCGCCCGGGGCCAGCCCGGCCAGCCCGGTCAGCTCGGTCAGGTGGCGGTCGAGGAAGCCCGTGTCGAGGTCGGCGGCCTGGAAGCGCGGGTGGCGCAGGGCGCGGACGAGCAGGTCGCGGTTGGTGACCGGGCCGTGCAGGCAGGCCCGCTCCAGGGCGTGGGCGAGGCGGCGGACGGCCTCCGCGCGGGTGGGGGCCCAGGCGATGACCTTGGCCAGCATCGGGTCGTAGTGCGGGCTGATCGTGTCGCCGGCGCCGAAGCCGGAGTCCACCCGCAACCCGGCGGGTGGCAGCGGCTGGGCGGGGCCGGCCGGCGTCGTCGGGCCGAGGTCGAAGCGGCGCACCAGGCCGGTCTGGGGCTGCCAGTCGCGGGCCGGGTCCTCCGCGTACAGCCGGGCCTCCACCGCGTGCCCCGTGGGCTCGGGCGGCGCGGCGGGCAGCGGGTGGCCCTCGGCGACGCGCAGTTGCCAGGCCACCAGGTCGAGGCCGTGGACGCACTCGGTGACCGGGTGCTCGACCTGGAGCCGGGTGTTGACCTCCAGGAAGTAGCCGCGGCCCTGCGGAGAGACGAGGAATTCGACCGTGCCGGCGCCCCGGTAGTCGATCGCGGTGGCCGCCTGGGCCGCGGCCTCGTGCAGCGCCGCGCGCAGCGCGTCCGGCAGCGCGGGGGCCGGGGCCTCCTCGATGACCTTCTGGTGCCGGCGCTGGAGCGAGCAGTCGCGGGTGCCGAGCGTCCACACCGTGCCGTGCGCGTCCGCGAGGATCTGCACCTCGACGTGGCGCCCGCGCTCCACGTACGGCTCGGCGAACACCTCGCCGTCGCCGAACGCCGAGGCCGCCTCGACGCTGGCGGCCTTCATCTCTTCTGGCAGCGCGGCGAGTTCACGGACGAGCCGCATGCCGCGCCCGCCGCCCCCGGCAGCCGCCTTGACCAGCAGCGGCAGGTCGGCCTCCGTCGCCTCCTCGGGGCGTACGGGGGCGAGCAGCGGCACGCCGGCGTCCGCCATCAGCCCCTTGGCCCGGGTCTTGGACGCCATGGCCGCGATGGCCGCCGGTGGCGGGCCGACCCAGGTCAGGCCGGCGTCGATGACGGCGCGGGCGAAGTCGGGGTTCTCGGAGAGGAAGCCGTACCCGGGGTGGACGGCGTCCGCGCCGCAGGCCAGGGCGGCCTTCACCAGGAGGTCGGCGCGTAGGTAGGTGTCGGCGGGAGCGTTGCCCGGCAGGTGGACGGCGGCGTCCGCCTCGCGGGTGTGCGGGGCGTTCGCGTCGGCGTCGGAGTACCCGGTGGCGGTGGCGATGCCCAGCTCACGGCAGGTGCGGAAGATGCGGCGGGCGATCTCGCCTCGGTTGGCGACGAACAGGGTGGTGATCACTGATGCCTCGGCTTCGGTCGCTTCGACCACTTTGGTTACTCGGCTCACGGGGTGCCTCACATCCGGAAGACGCCGAAGCCGCCACGGGCGCCCTCGACCGGTGCGGTGTGAATGGCCGACAGGCACAAGCCGAGGACGGTGCGGGTGTCGCGCGGGTCGATCACGCCGTCGTCGTACAACCGGCCGGACAGGAACATCGGCAGCGACTCGGACTCGATCTGCTGCTCCACCATGGCGCGCAGCGCCGCGTCCCCCTCGTCGTCGTACGGCTGACCCTTCGCGGCGGCCGAGGCGCGGGCGACGATGGAGAGCACGCCGGCGAGTTGCTGCGGGCCCATCACGGCGGACTTGGCGCTGGGCCAGGCGAACAGGAAGCGCGGGTCGTAGGCCCGGCCGCACATGCCGTAGTGGCCGGCCCCGTACGAGGCTCCCATCAGCACGGACAGGTGCGGGACGGTCGAGTTGGAGACCGCGTTGATCATCATGGCGCCGTGCTTGATGATGCCGCCCTGCTCGTACTCCCTGCCGACCATGTAGCCGGTGGTGTTGTGCAGGAAGACCAGCGGGGTGTCGCGCTGGTTGGCGAGTTGGATGAACTGGGCCGCCTTCTGCGACTCGGCCGAGAACAACACGCCCTGGGCGTTGGCCAGGATGCCGACCGGGTAGCCGTGCAGGGTGGCCCAGCCGGTGGCCAGGCTCGGCCCGTACAGCGGCTTGAACTCGTCGAAGTCCGAGCCGTCCACGAGGCGGGCGATCACCTCGCGCGGGTCGAACGGGACCTTGAGGTCGCCGGGCACGATGCCCAGCAACTCTTCCTCGGCGTACGTGGGCGGCTCGGCCGGTGGCGGGTCGGCGTGCGCCTTGGCCCAGTTGAGGCGGGCGACGACGCGGCGGGCCTGGCGCAGCGCGTCCCGCTCGTCCACGGCGAAGTAGTCGGCGAGCCCGGAGACGCGGGCGTGCATGTCGGCGCCGCCCAGCGACTCGTCGTCGCTCTCCTCGCCGGTGGCCATCTTGACCAGCGGCGGACCGCCGAGGAAGACCTTCGCCCGCTCCTTGACCATGATCGTGTGGTCGGACATGCCGGGGACGTACGCGCCGCCGGCGGTCGAGTTGCCGAACACCACGGCCACGGTGGGGATGCCGGCGGCCGAGAGCCGGGTGAGGTCCCGGAACAGGGCGCCGCCGGGGATGAAGATCTCCTTCTGGCTGGGCAGGTCGGCGCCGCCCGACTCGACCAGCGAGATACACGGCAGCCGGTTGGCGCGGGCGATCTCGTTGGCGCGCAGCGCCTTCTTCAACGTCCACGGGTTGCTGGCGCCACCGCGTACGGTCGGGTCGTTGGCCGTGATCAGGCACTCCACCCCCTCGACCACGCCGATGCCGGTGACCAGGGCCGCGCCCACGGCGTAGTCGCTGCCCCAGGCGGCGAGCGGGGAGAGTTCGAGGAAGGGCGTGTCGGGGTCCACGAGGAGTTCGATCCGCTCGCGGGCCAGCAGCTTGCCGCGCTCGCGGTGCCGGGCGACGTACTTCTCGCCGCCGCCGGCGATCGCCTTGGCGTGTTCGGCCTCGACGGCGGCGAGCTTGTCGAGCATGGCCTCCCGGTGGGCGGCGTACTCGGGGCTCGTCGTGTCGAGCGCCGACGCGATGACGGTCACAACAGCACCTCCGGTAGGTCGAGTTGGCGGGCGCGCAGCCACTCGCCGACGGCCTTGGCCTGCGGGTCGAACCGGGCCTGGGCCGCGACGCCCTCCCCCAGCAACCCTTCGACGAGGAAGTTGAGCGCGCGCAGGTTGGGCAACAGGTGTCGGGTGATCGGCAACTCTTCGACCTCCGGGAGGAGATGACGCAGTCGCTCGACGGTGAGTTCATGGGCCAGCCAGCGCCAGCCGGCGTCCGAGCGCGCCCACACGCCGATGTTGGCGCTGCCGCCCTTGTCGCCGCTGCGGGCCCCGACGACGCGGCCGAGCGGGGCCCGGACCGTGGGCAGCCCGGGCGGCAGTGGCTCGGGCAGCGGCGGCGCGTCGAGCGGGGCCAATCCTCGGGTGTGCGCCGGCGGGTCGACGGAAAGCCGCTCGCCGCCGGGCAGCACCGCCGTGTGCGGCACGCCGGCCGCCGGCACGAACGCGGCCTCGAACACGCCGTACGGGGCGCCCTTGCCGGGCGGGGCGGTGACGTGGAAGCCGGGGATGCTGGCGAGGGCGAGTTCGACGGCCGCGCCGCTCAGCGCGCGCCCCACCGGATCCGGTCGCGGATCGCGCGCCACAAGCCGCAGCAGCGCGCTGGCCTCCTCCTGCACGGCGGCGTCCGCGCGGTCGGTCCGCGCCAGCGTCCAGCGCACCTCGGCGGGCCGCTGACCAGCCAACGCCTCCTCCACCTGGTCCCGGACGAGGGCGGCCTTGGCCTCGATGTCCAGGCCGGTCAGGACGAAGGTGACCTCGTTCCGCCAGCCGCCGAGCCGGGTCAACCCGACCTTGACGTCGGGCGGCGGGGCCTCGCCGCGCGCGCCGCTGATCCGCACCCGGTCGGACCCCTCCTGTGCCAGGCGCAGCGCGTCGAGCCGGGCGGTGACGTCGGGGCCCGCGTAGCGCGCGCCCTGCGTCTCGTAGAGGAGTTGGGCCGTCACGGTCTCGGTGGTGACGGCGCCGCCCGTGCCCGGGTGCTTGGTGATCACGCACGAGCCGTCGGCGTGGATCTCGGCGAGCGGAAAGCCGGGGCGGTACGGGCCGTGCCGCGCGGGGCCGGCCGGGGACGCCTGGTGCGGAAGGGGCGCGGCGAAGGGATGGTTGAAGGGTTCGGCGGAGGACCGGGAGGTGCCCGGCGGGTCCTGCGGGCGGGGCAGGTGTTCGGTGAAGAAGGCGTAGTTGCCGCCGGTGGCCTGCGCGCCGCACTCCAGGACGTGGCCCGCGACGACGGCGCCGGCCAGCGCGTCCCAGTCGTCCGGCGCCCACCCGAAGTGCGCGGCGGCGGGCCCGCTGACCAGGGCCGCGTCGGTCACCCTGCCGGTGACCACGACGTCGGCGCCCGCCCGCAGGCAGGCGGCGATGCCCGCGCCGCCCAGATAGGCGTTGGCGGTCAGCGCGCCCTGGCCCCAACCCTCGCGCTGGGCGCGCTCCAGCACGTCGTCGCCTTCCACGTGCGCGACCCGTACCGGGACCCCGACCCGGTCGGCGAGTTCGCGTACGGCGTCGGCGAGCGCGGCCGGGGCGAGCCCGCCCGCGTTGGCCACGATCCGCACGCCACGCTCGACGGCGAGCCCGAGCCCCTCCTCCAACTGCCGCAGGAACGTCTTGGCGTAGCCACGGTTCGGGTCCTTCAGCCGGTCCCGGCCGAGGATGAGCATGGTCAGTTCGGCCAGGTAGTCGCCGGTCAGCACGTCCAGCGGGCCGCCGGTGAGCATCTCGCGCACGGCGTCGAACCGGTCCCCGTAGAACCCGGACGCGTTCCCGATCCGCAGCGGCACCGGCGCCGGGAGCCCGGCCTGCGCGGCCTCGGCCCCACCCATCGGCCGCCCCGCCACACCCGAACCCTCCGCGCCCGGACTCGCTTGGCTCCAACTCTCAGCACCCGTACCCGCGTTCGCGCTCATGCCTCGCCCCCGTGTCGTTTGGTCCGGCAGCGGCCCGCGTCACCGGTCGCGACGCCGTCGGCGGCCGGGGACACCGCCGCGTGCGCGCCGGGGCCCGCGCCGTGCGCGGCGGCCACGGTGGCACCGGCCAGGCTTCCGGCGGGGCGGCCCGCGCCCGGCGGGCCGGCGAACGCCTGGGCGATGCCGAGCCAGCGCCTGGCTTCGCCGCCGTCCACCCGTAGGGCCAGGTCGTCGCGGTGCGCGCGCTGCGTGACAAGGAGGCAGAAGTCCAGCGCGGGCCCGCTGACGCGCTGGGACGCCTCGGGCGGCCCGTACGTCCACAGCGCCCCGTCGGGCGCCGTCAGTTCCACCCTGAACTCTTCTCTGGGTGGGGCGAGTTGATTGATCGCATAGGCGTAGTCGCGTGCCCGTACGCCGATGTGGGCGATGTGCCGCAGCCGGGCGGTGGGCGTGCGGCGCACGCCGAGCGCGTCCGCCACGTCCTGCCCGTGCGCCCAGGTCTCCATCAGGCGGGCGGTCGCCATCGAGGCGACCCCCATCGGCGGCCCGTACCACGGCAGCTTCGCGCCCTCGGGCCGCGCGGCGAGGAGTTCGCCGAGCGCGGCGCGGCCGGCGCGCCAGCGGGCGAGGAGGGTGGCCGGCGGCTCCAGCGCGCCGGCCGCCGCACCCTCGTCGACGAAGCGCTCCGGCGCGGCGGCGGCCTTCTCGACCTCCCGCGCGAACACCTCCGGCGCCGACGCGGCCTCGCTCGCCCGCGCGTCGGTCCAGGCCAGGTGGGCGATCTGGTGCGCGATGGTCCAGCCGACGGCGGGCGTCGGCCGGGCCCACTGACCGGGGTCGAGCCCGGCGACCAGCGCGTCCAGGTCGTCGCCTTCGGCCCGTAGGTCATCGAGCAGGGCGGCGGTGTCGGCCATGTGCGCTCCCCATCTCCTCGGGTGCTCCTCGGGTGCTGTTCGGGTGCTGCTCGGGTGCTCTCTTCCGGTGGTGCTCGTCGCGATGGTCGGACCGCTCGCGCCCACCGGCGGAACGGCCCGTTCGGACAGCGAGCCGGCCCGGTTCGGTCAGCGGCCGGAGCGGGGCCGCGCGGGGGACGGGGCGGCACCGCTCATGCGTGGATCAGAACGGCTCGGGACCGAACCAGCACGGCTCGGGTTCGGATCGCGACGGCTCACAAGCGGGTCAACAGCGGATCGGGACGGGCTCGGGTCAGGCGGGCGACGGGCGTTGGGGATCGCCGGCGCGGTCGTGGGCACGCCGCGCGGCGAGCGCCGGGGCCATGCGCCCGGCGCCGAGAACGAGAGTGGCAGCGCCGCCATAAACAAGCAAGCGTGATTGCATTATTTTTTCGCGAGCGACGCCCGCCGCCCGCGCCCCTTCCGGCCCCTATCGCACCCCCTATCGGCCTACAGCGGCGCGTCAGCGAAAGGATTCGGGCGAACTCGGTGGCCAGATAAGACCAGGTGGGCGAGGTCACAGTGGCATTCGACCGTCTCAGGTGACGGTCCGCCGTCAGCAACTTGCCGCACTTTGTGGCTAGTTGGGACGTCAGCCACGCCATACACCCAGGTCATAGCGGTCGTCCGAAACCGCATATCGGCCGCTCTCCACAGCTCGGAAACCAGACGTTTACTTCGGCGCGCGCGCGTGCGCAGTCATCGGGTTATACGCTGAAAGTCCTGGGCGCGAGCCAGGGACACCCCTTACTCAGCGGGTGTTTTCTCCAGGTCTCCTGAACTCTCGGACGAGGGCGGTGCGGTGGTACGGAAACGGGCGGCACTCAGCCTGCTGGCAGCCGTGATCGGCGCCATGCTGGCCGTGCTGTTGAGCGTTCCGACCGCGCAGGCCGCCGCCCCCGCCCCCGCCGGTTCGTACAGCGCCGGCCAGGCGGCGGAGACCCTCAGGCTGTGTGAGGACACTCCACGGCAACCCCGGCAGGGCGAGGAGTTGCCCGCTCGGTCATCGTCGTCGGGCCGCTACGGCACGACCCAGACCGCGCCGCCAACCTCCCGGCCGTGCAGCTCGACGCCCGTCACGCACGCCGCGCGCGCGTGTGGCGCCCCAGGGCCGGGCGGTCCCGACTGTGCGTCCCTCGGGCAACACCGAGAACGCAGGGCGGCACTGCCCGTCATGCTCCAGGTCTTTCGCTGCTGAGATGGCCGCGTAAGAGCACCGGACCGGCGCCCACGCCCGGCCCGGACCCACACCGCGCTCCGCGCCGGGCCCACCGTCGTGCCCCGTGGAACCGCGGACCGGCCGCACCCCGGCCGTAGCGGTCCGGACCCGGCCCTCAGTGGCGGTCCGCTCTCCCTGGCGACCTTCCGAGCATCCAACACACCCCTGACGCGCCGCCCACGCCGCGGGTACGCCACCGCGTGCCCCCGGTGACTCCCGCGCGCCCCATCCGGGCGCGGCACCGACCGGTGACGATGGCCGTACCTCGGCCCCCACACCGGTGGTTCCCCCTGGGCCGCGCGTCGGCCGCCCGTCAGGAGCGGCCACCCTCTCCCCCGCTCGGAACGGCTCCGCCTGGGCCCTCCCTGTCCCCTATACGCCAGTTCGTACCGATGCGCACCCCCCTTCAGCGCAGGAGGCAACTGACATGAAATCCCTCATCGACCACGCCCGTACCTTCCGTGACCAGCTCCACCAGCGCGCCGACCTGGCCGCGCTGGCCGCCGGACAGTCGCCGGAGGCGCTGTTCATCACCTGCTCCGACTCCCGCGTCGTCCCGTCGCTGATCACCGGCGCGCGCCCGGGCGGGCTGTTCGAGCTGCGTACGGCGGGCAACATCGTGCCCGCGTACCGCCCGGAACACCCCAGCGGCGAGACCGCCACCATCGAGTACGCGGTGGAGGTGCTCGGTGTCGCGGACATCGTGGTGTGCGGCCACTCGCACTGCGGCGCCGTCGGCGCGCTCGTCCGTGGCGAGGACCTGACCGCCGTACCGGCCGTCTCCAACTGGCTGGCGCACGCCACCCACTCCCCCACCGGGCCCGACGGTCCGCTGGAGCCAGGCGACCACGGGCCCGAGGTCGCGCTCCCGGTCCAGGCGCACGTGCTGGCCCAGTTGGAGCGGCTGCGCGGCTACCCGTGCGTCGAGCGCCGGCTGGCCGCCGGCACGCTCGGGCTGCACGGCTGGTTCTACGAGGTGCACACCGGCGCCGTGCTCGAACACCGGCCGGCCGACGACGCGTTCCTCCCGCTGTGAGCCCCGATGACGGACGACGCTCACCCGACGGTCGAACCGTCCGACTCCGCCCAGCCGCCCAGACCGCCCGCGGCTCCCGGCCCCGTGCCACCGAGCCGCGGCAAACCGCATCGCGAGGACACCATGCGCCCCACCGCCCTCACCCTGCGGCGTGACTTCGCCGCCTCACTCGTCGTCTTCCTCGTCGCCCTGCCCCTGTGCGTCGGCGTCGCCGTCGCCTCCGGCGTGCCGGCCGAAGTAGGGCTGATCACGGGCATCGTCGGCGGCATCGTCACCGGCCTGCTCCCCGGCAGCAGTCTCCAGGTCAGCGGCCCGGCTGCGGGCCTGACCGTACTCGTCTACGAGGCGGTCGAGACGTACGGTCTCGGCGCCCTCGGCGTCATCGTGCTGGCCAGCGGGCTGGCCCAACTCGCCCTCGGCGCCCTGGGGTTCGGACGCTGGTTCCGTGCCATTTCCATATCCGTGGTCGAGGGCATGCTCGCCGGCATCGGCCTGGTCATCATCGCCGGCCAGTTGTACGCCATGGGCGACATCACCGCGCCCAAGACCGGCCTCGACAAGATCACCGGGCTGCCCGGCCTGGTCGGCGACATCGCCGGGAGCGGCGACGCGCTGATCGCCTTCGCGGTCGGTGCCGGCGTCGTGGTCATCCTCGCCACCTGGCCGTACCTGCCCGCGAAGGTGCGCGTCGTGCCCGGCGCGCTGGCCGCCGTCCTGCTGGCCACCGGCGTGACCGCGCTGGCCGACCTGTCGATCGCCAAGGTCAAGGTGCAGGGCCTGCTCGACTCGGTGAACGTGCCGGGCGGCGACGACTTCGGCGACCTGGCCCAGGTCGGGATCATCGGCACCATCGTGGCCTTCACCCTCATCGCGTCCGCCGAGAGCCTGTTCAGCGCGGCGGCGGTGGACCGGCTGCACGACGGGCCGCGGACCGACTACGACAAGGAGCTGATGGCGCAGGGCGCGGGCAACACGCTCTGCGGCGTGCTCGGCGCGCTGCCGATGACCGCGGTCATCGTGCGCAGCTCGGCCAACGTGCACGCCGGGGCCGTCACCAAGGCGTCCCGGGTGCTGCACGGCGTGTGGCTGCTGCTGTTCGCCGCGCTGCTGCCGGCCGTCATCGGCCTCATCCCGCTCGCCGCGCTCGCCGGCGTCCTGGTGCACGCGGGGTGGAAGCTGCTGCCGCTGGGCCACCTGGTGCCGATGTGGCGCAAGCACCGGGGTGAGGCGATCATCCTGGGCGTCACGGCCATATCCATCGTGGCGGTCAACATGTTCGAGGGCGTGCTGATCGGCCTGGCGCTGTCCATCATCAAGACGGCCTGGGAGACCTCGCACATCCACACCTCGGTCAGGGAGACGCCGAGCGGCACCATCCGTGTCTCCCTCACCGGCAACGCGACGTTCCTCCGGCTCCCGAAGATGCTCGACACGCTGGAGGGGCTGCCGGGCGACCGGCCCATCGAGCTGGACCTGTCCGGCCTGCGCCACCTCGACCACGCGTGCAGCACGGCCCTCACCAGTTGGGCCGAGCGGCACAACGACGAGGGCACGGTGCCGGTACGGATCGCCGCCGAGGCGCAGGTCGACGGCGCGGCGAAGGCTCCGGACGACGCCACGGCCGACGCCAGCGCCGACAGCACGGCCGAGGCCGACGCGCTGCCGCCCGCCCCGGCGGACGGGCTCACCGAGAAGGAGCGCGAGCGGGTGACCGCCTGACCCTTGCCCCGACCGCCCCGCCCCGCCCCCGCCACGGGGGCGGGGCACGCACCACCGGGCCGGACCCGGCGACCCCCGCCGCGCCCGGCCCGGTGGCGTGCCCGAACTGTGCGCGGGCGTGGGCTGTGGGTGCGCCCGATCCGTTCGCGTGCGGGCGTGGGCGTACGAGGGCGCGTACGGGTACGCCGGAGGCTCAGGCGGAGTCGGGGCGGGGGGCGGTGCCAGTCCAGCTCAGGTGGTACCGCTGGAAGCCGGTGGACTTCAGGCCGGGGAACGCCAACTGGCTCTCCCACTGGTCGGCGTCGCCGTCGCCGTCGCTGTCGCCGGTGGCCCGCGGGGCCTGGGTGGGCTCGGGCCGACCGGTGTCGGGCTCCTCATGGGCGTCGGGCTCCTCGCCGGCGTCGTCGGCCGGGTGGTCCTGGTGCATCGAGGCCAACGCGTCGATGTGTGCCTGGGCGCTCACCCACTCCGCGTAGTTGAGCACCCGCGTGCCGTCCGTACTCACGTGGAAGTGCGCCGCGAGCAGCCCGTCGAAGTCGTCGACCTCCGGCTCGTCCCCGTCGAACCAGCCGTCCACCCAGCGCCGCAGCCGCGCCTCGTCCGGGCCGTCGAAGTCGATGGTCACGGCGATGGCGCAGCCGACGGCCGGGGCCTGCGGGCCGCGCGCGCCCGGCGTGAAGGCGCTGCGGTACAGGCGGTAGGACGTCACCCCATCGCGCTCGATGCCCGGCACCGCGGCGTCGATCTCGGCCGCGTGCGCCACCTGCCGCCCCGCCCGGAGGTACGCCTCGCGCGCCGCCTCGTTGGTCCACTGCGCGTAGTGCAACAGCGTCTCGCCGTCGGTGCCGGTGTACACGCTGTATCCCAGCAGCTCGGGCGTGGGCCAGGGCAGTCGCTGCCAGGTGGCGGCGATGGCGTCCACGGCGGCGCGCTGCCGCTCCGGGGTGCCGACCCGCCAGGTGCTGAACGTGGCCAGGCCAGCGTCGGCCCTGGTGGCGTCCGGATAGGCGGGCGGCCCGCCGGCCGGTTCGGCCGCCTCGCGCGCCTCGGCCGCCCCGACCGGCCTCGTGGGCGTGGTCGTACGGTCCTCTGCGGTCATCGCCGGTCTCCTCGTCGTCCGGGCGGCGCGCACGCGCGTGCGTGCCGCGCATGTGTGCCGGACCGCGCCGTGCCCCGGGCCCGGGCGCCGGGCGGCGTCGCCCTTGCCGTCCCCTGCCGTGAGCGACGCACGCGTGCGCTGGCCTGCGGGCCGGGGGCGCGGCGCGGATGGTGACCATCCTCGAACTTCAACCACGGTTGAGGTCAAGCCCCGCTCGGGACGGGCGGCGGCTCACTCTTCGTCCCGCCGTTCGGCCAGCGCCTCCGCAAGCACCTCGGCCAGGTGACGGGCGCGCTGGCCGCCGAGTTGGTGGAGTTGCGTACGGCAGGAGAACCCGTCCGCCAGCACCTCGGCTCCGGCGGGCCGGTCCCGTACGGCGGGCAGCAGCGCCTCCTCGGCGCAGGCCACCGAGACCTCGTAGTGCCCGGCCTCGAAGCCGAAGTTGCCGGCGAGGCCGCAGCAGCCGCCGCTGAGTTCGCCGGTCAGCCCGGCCCGCTCGCGCAGCGTGCGCTCGGCCGCGTCGCCGAGCACCGCGTGCTGGTGGCAGTGGGTCTGGCCGACGACGGGACGGTCCACGCGCGGCGGGTGCCAGTTCGGCGCGTACTGGTCCAGGGCCTGCGCGAAGGTGAGCACCGACGCGGCGAGTCGTGCCGCGCCTGGCGTGTCGGGGCCGAGGAGTTCGGGCAGGTCGCCGCGGAGTGTCGCGGCGCAGCTCGGTTCGAGGACGACCAGCGGCAGCCCCGCGTCGAGGGCCGGGGCCACCGCGTCCACGGCCCGCCGCATCACCTGCTTGGCCCGGTCGAGCTGGCCGGTGGAGACCCAGGTCAGCCCGCAGCACAGCGGCCGGCCCGGCCCGGTGGGCGGCACGACGACCCGCAGCCCGGCGTCCTCGAGGACGGCGACCGCGGCCCGTCCGACGTCCGGCGCGAGGTAGCTGGTGAAGGTGTCGGGCCACAGCACCACGGTGGGCCGGTCGCGGCCCTGGTCCCGGCCGCGCTCCCGTACTCCGGGGCGGCCCACCCGCCGCCGGGCCCGGGCGCGCCACCAGCGGGGGAAGGGTTCGGCGGCCAGTTCCGGCAGGTCGCGCTCGGGCGCGATCCCGCCAACTCGCCTGGCCAGCGCGGCGAGTGGCCCGACCCGGGCCGCCGCGTTCGCCACCGGGGCCAGCCGGAGCGCGGCGGCGGCCCGTAGCCACACCGGCAGCCAGCCCATGGCGTAGTGCGCGGCGGGCCGTAGCCGGCCGGCGTAGTGGTGGTGCAGGAACTCCGCCTTGTACGTGGCCATGTCCACGCCCACCGGGCAGTCGGTGCGGCACCCCTTGCAGGACAGGCACAGGTCGAGCGCGTCACGCACCTCGGTCGAGCGCCAGCCGTCCGCGATGACCTCGCCGGCGAGCATCTCGTGCAACAGCCTGGCCCGGCCCCGGGTCGAGTGCCGCTCGTCGCCGGTGGCCCGGAACGAGGGGCACATCACGCCGGCGCCGCTCACGGACGTCGTACGGCACTTGGCCACGCCCACGCAGCGCCGCACCGCCGCGGAGAAGTCGCCGCCGTCCTCCGGATAGCCGAACGCGACGTCCACCGGTTCGCGCGGCAACACGGCGAACCGCAGGTTCTCGTCCAGCCGGTGCGGCCTGGCCAGCATGCCCGGGTTCATCCCGCCGGCCGGGTCCCACAGGTCCTTGAACCGCTCGAAGAGTCGGACGAGTTCGCTCCCGTACATCTTCGGCAGCAACTCGGCCCGCGCCTGCCCGTCGCCGTGCTCGCCCGAGAGCGAACCGCCGTGCGCGACGACGAGGTCGGCCAGGTCGTACGAGAAGGCGCGGAAGCGCGCGATGCCGGGCTCGGTCAACAGGTCGAAGTCGATTCGCACGTGGATGCAGCCGTCGCCGAAGTGCCCGTACGGCGTGCCGCGCAGACCGTGCTGGGCGAGCAGCGCGCGGAAGTCCCGCAGGTAGCCGCCGAGCCGGGCCGGCGGCACCGCGCAGTCCTCCCACCCGGGCCACGCCTCCGTGCCATCCGGCATCCGGGTGGCCGTGCCGGAGGCGTCCTCGCGGATGCGCCACAGGGCGCGCTGGTGGGCGGGGTCGGTGATGACGGCGCTGTCGGTGCACCCGGCCGCCGCGTCGCGCAGCAGCGCGCCGGCGTGCGCCCGCGCCTGCTCCGGGCTGTCGCCGCCCACCTCCACGAACAGCCAGGCCCCACCGCGCGGCAGTGACGCGGCGGCGACCGGTCCCACGAGGTCGCTGGCCATGCCCTCGACGGTCAGCGGCCCGTGCGGCAGCAGCGTGCTGGCCGCGTCGGCGGCGGCGTTCTCGTCGGCGTACCCGAGGATCGCCAACACCCGCGCCCCCGGCGCCCGCACCAGCCGTACCGTCGCCTCACTGACCACCCCGAGGGTGCCCTCGCTGCCGGTGAAGGCCCGCGCCAGATCGACGCCGCGTTCCGGCAGCAGCGCGTCGAGCGCGTACCCGGAGATGCGGCGCGGCAGCTCGGGGAACCCGGTACGCAGCAGCGCGAGGTTGCCGTCCACCAGCCCCCGCAACCCGTCCCGCAGCCGGGCGGGCAGCGCGTCCAGGCCGCCGCCACCCTCCCCGAGGAGCCGCACCCGCTCGCCCCCGTACAGCAGCGCCGTCACCTCCCGCACGTTGTCGGCGGTGGTGCCCCAGGCCACCGAGTGCGCGCCGCAGGAGTTGTTGCCGATCATGCCGCCGATGGTGCAGCGGCTGTGCGTGGACGGGTCGGGCCCGAACGTCAGCCCGTACGGCGCGGCGGCCGAGCGCAGGTCGTCGCAGATGACCCCGGGTTGGACGACGGCCGTACGGGCCCCGGGGTCGAGCGAGACGACGCGGTTCAGGTACCGGGTCGTGTCGAGCACGACCCCGACCCCGGTCGCCTGCCCGGCGATCGAGGTCCCGCCCCCGCGCGGCACGACGGGCACCCCGTGCTCGCGACAGACGGCGAGGGTGGCCGCGATGTCGTCCGCGTCGCGCGGCGCGACGACGGCGAGCGGCACGCGGCGGTAGTTCGAGGCGTCCATCGTGTTCAGCGCGCGGGCGGTGGCATCGCCGGCCACGTCGCCGCGCACGGCGGCGCGGAGGGCGTGGGTGAGGGCGCGTGTTTCGGCGCTGGGTTCGGCGCGGCTTTGGGGTTGGCGTTGCGGCTGGGGTTGGGTCGCCGGGCGGCCGGGTTGTTTCCCCTGCCCTGTGGTGGCTGGGCTGTCCTTGGTGGGTGGGCTGTCCTTGGTGGGTGGCCCGTCGCCGGTCGCGGGGTGCTGGCCAGCCGGCCGCGCGCCTGGCTGCCGGTGGTCGTCGCCTGGGTCCGGATCGTTCCGCTTCTGCGCCATGGGTCTAGCGTGCCCGGGGTGGAGTGGTGGGGGCGGGGTGGCGCACGGGAGGAACACAACCCCCGCCCCGCAGGCTGGCCAGCCCCAGCTTCCAGCCCCCAGACAGCAGCACCCGGTACCTGACGCGGGGCCGGGATTGGGGTTGGGGCCGGGGCCGGGGCGTACGGCCAGACCGCACGCCCCGACCGAACCGCATCACGCACCGGTCAGTCGCACTGCTCGCACAGGTGGCCGCGCCGCACGACGACGGGCAGCGACCGGCCCACCCCCGGCTCGGGCACCCAGCGGCCACGGTGGGAGCGGCGCTGCGGTGGGCCGTACGGGGACTGCCAGGCCGGCCGGTCGGCGACGGCCGAGGCGCGGAGTCGGGCGGCGAGGGGCTGGTGGGTGAGGGTGAGGCGGAGGGTGTTGTTCACCCGGAAGCGCGCGGAGGCGGACAGGGAGCAACGGCGGAGGACGATCGACAGCGAGGTGGGGAAATCCACCCGGGTTGTGGACACAGAGAAATCCCGTTTCCAGTGAGAGGACCGCAGCGAAAAGCAGCGCGGCGCACACGGCGACGCGCGACGGAACAGCGCTCGGGGGTTCTCACCTGGTGTACAACGGCACGTCCTTGACCGGAGAGCGGATGACTACGGGCGGAAGGACGGTAACGGCCCACGGGAGCCCGACTCCACTCTTTTTCCGGCCGGGTGGCGAGTCTCTTTTTCTGCCGGGTGGCGGCGGCGTACGACGAGGGCCCCCTGCTGCCGCGCCCATCTCAGAGCTGACGAGGAGTCTCCAGGAACTGATGGAGGGACGATGTCATGCTCTCCACGAAGGAGTCACGGGTCCGCTCGGGGACCAGGTCCAGGGACAGGTACGGGTTGAGATCCTCCAGCTCGACGAGGAGCAGTTCGCCGTCCTGGGTGCGGCAGGCGTCTACGCGCTGGATGCCGTGGTCGATCGTGTTCCAGTCGATGAAGCGCCGCGCGAAGGCCAGGTCGGCGTCGGTGGGCTCGTAGGGTTCGAGAACCCAGCGCCGCTCGGGGTCGGGGGCGTTGAGGGCGTACTGGAAGGTGGCGTCGACGTAGTAGAAGGACACCTCGTAGCGGAAGTCGACGCGCGGTTGGACGAGGACGTCGCCGTAGGCGAGGTCGCCCAGGTGCTCGCGGGGCAGGAAGGTCAGGCCGATGGAGTCCGCGCCTGTCCTGGGCTTGACGGCGTACTGGTCGACCTCGGGCAGCAGGCGCAGGTCCTCGGGCTGGTCGATGGTGGGGATGACCGGGTATCCGGCGGCGGTCAGGTCCAGCAGGTACTGCTTGCCCGCCATGTCACCCCGCCCGGACAGCGGGTTGTACACGCGGGTGCCCCGGGTCATGGCCTGCTCGCGGAAAGTGTCGTACGCCTTCTGGTAGTGCAGCACGGGACCGCTGTTACGAACGACAACCCCGTCGAAGGTGTCCATCAGCGAAACGGCATCCAGAGGATGGCACAGGGCGATATCGAAGGCGTCCCGCAGTCGCGAGGTCAGAAAGATGTCCTCGTCGCAGTAGCGCCGCCCCCGCGCCTGGTAGGCGAGGTCGGTCACGAACAGAACCTGGCGGCGGCCGGGCATCGGGCATCTCCTCACGTCGTCCAGGAAACCTACAGTGGGTTCAGACGCCGCCGTCGGCTGCCCCTCACAGCCAGCACTCACGGCCCCGGCTATCGAACCGGCAACCAAAGGGGTGCCGGTAGCAACTCGTCGCCAAGCCCGCTGACGTGTACGGGCCCCCGCCCGCGCCCGCGCCCGCAGCCACTTCCGCTCCCGCACGACCGCGCACCCCATGACACTGGGCCCTCGCGGACGGGGGAATCCGCGAGGGCCCAGAACAGGAAAGCTCAGAGGAGGGCTGAGAAGGGGGCGACGTCAGTCCTTGAGGACGTCCTTGATCTTTTCCTTGGCGTGTCGGGCGTCGCCCTTGGCCTGGTCGGCCCGGCCCTCCGCGGTGAGGCGCTCGTTGCCCACGGCGCGCCCGGCGGCTTCCTTGACCTTGCCCTTGGCCTGGTCGGTCTTGGCCTCGGTCTTCTTGTCGGCAGCCATGTCACTCACACCTTGATCTACTGGACATCAGGTACATCAAGCGTCTGACCGCTGTGATCCCGTTCAAACACGGCCAACGACGGCGGCAGCCGGACGCGGCGCGAGCGGTGACCGGGGCAGACCGCCGTCCCCGGCCCGGCGTCCGGGCGCCCGCTCGTCGCCAGCTCGATCGGCTGTGGCAGACCCGAGCCGTTGTCTCGCCCGTCGCAGGTGACTGTCCTACGACCACAGCCCTAGGCCAAGCCCGAGCCCAGTCCGGCCCCAGGCCCGATGCCGCCGCCCGGGGCTCCGGGCCCACTATGGAGATCACAACCGATCACCCCGGAACCGCCCCCGGCCCCCGACCCCCGGCCGCACCAACGCCCACCACACCGGCCACACCGCTACCGCAAGAGGAGCCACCGATGTCCTACCTGGAACCCCTCGCCTACCCCGAGCCCCGCTACCACGGCGCCGAAGGCGAGGTGAACGCGGTCTTCCGGCCGGCGGACGCCCCGCCGGACCTCTCCTCGCCCGGCGGCACCACCCACTACCTGGCCACCAACGAGTCCACGGGTGGCGAATTCGGCCTGTACAAGGTGGAGTTGGCGGCGCGTTCCGCGGGCGCCAAGCCGCACTTCCACCGGGCGATGTCGGAATCCTTCTACGTACTCTCCGGCGAACTGGAGCTGTACAACGGCGAGAAGTGGGTCACGGGCCGCGCCGGCGACTTCCTGTACGTGCCGGTCGGCGGCCTGCACGGGTTCAAGAACGCGACCGACGAGCCCATGACCATGCTCATGCTCTTCTCGCCGGGCGCGCCGCGCGAGGAGTACTTCGAGCGGGTGGCGGAGATGTCCCAGCGCGGCGGCGAGGAGCTGAAGCGGTTCCGCCACCGGCACGACAGCTACTTCGTGGAGGACTTCGAGCCGGGGACGGGTGGCGGCGGCGCGGCGTAGCCGTGGGTACGGCCCTCCGGGGCGGCCGGCGGCACCAGGGCGGCCGGTGACTCCGGAGCCACCCGGCCAGACGGGGCGGCCGGGGCGGTGCCGACCACGACCGTGACGTCCAACTCCTCCGAGGTCGTCAGTCGCGCTGTCAGCCCGCCCCGTACGAAGGCCAGTGCGGCGCGCGCGGCCTGTCGCTCGCTCGTCTCGACCAGGACGCAGCCGCCGGGCGCCAGCCACTCGCGCGCGCCGGCGGCCACCCGGCGCAGCACGTCGAGCCCGTCCGTGCCGCCGTCGAGGGCCACCAGCGGCTCGTGGTCGCGGGCCTCGGACGGCAGCAGCCCGACCGCGTCCGTCGGGACGTACGGCACGTTCGCCGCCAACACGTCGACCCGCCCGCGCAGCACGGCGGGTAGCGGCGCGAACAGGTCGCCCTCGTACACGCGCCCGCCGACGTCGGCGACGTTGCGCCGGGCGCAGCGCACGGCGGCCGGGTCCACGTCGGCGGCGTACAGGGCGGTACGCGGCCCGAGCGCGGCCACCAGGGCGGCGCCCACCGCGCCAGAGCCGCAACACAGGTCCACCACGACGGCCCCGGCCCTCCCTTCCCGCGCCACCGACCGCCGGCCAGCCGCGTGCGCGACGGCCTGGCTGACCAGGAACTCCGTACGCCGCCGGGGTACGAACACCCCGGGGTCGAGCGAGATCCGCAACCCGCGGAACTCGGCCCAGCCCACCACCTGCTCCAGCGGCAACCCGGCCACCCGGCGCCGCACCATCGTCTCGACCTCCTCCGGCGTGCGGGCGGTACGCAGGATGAGCCGCGCCTCGTCCTCGGCGAACACGCAGCCCGCCGCCCGCAGGCGGTCGACCACGCCGGGCGAGACGGGAGGCGAGGCGGGCAGCGCGTACGGGGACAGGTCCGGGCACGGGCCCGTGCCCGTGCCCGGGTGCGTCGGGGACTGCGCTACGTGGGGGGACATGCAGGGTACGTCGTAAACGTGTGACACGGGAACCTTTCGAGGCGCCTGCGGGGCCCCTGGGTTCACCTAGGCGATGAACCGCACCCATGCGAGGGGGAGCGCCCGACCTGACACTGCGGTAATGGGGCTCACCTCCTCGTTCGCTCGACCGTCCACGGCTGGAGCGCGCCACTGTACCCGACCGGCGCGCGGGCACCAGTCGCGCGCCCCCACGCGTGCGGACCGGTGGCCCGGGCGGGCCGGCGGCGGTGGGCTGACTGGAGGGTGTCCGTACGCGGCTGTCTCGGCCGGGACCACCGCAGCCCACGGGGAACTCCACCCGCCAAGGGTGACCCGGCACCGTGACTTGGCTGGGGAGGCGCAATGCTCAAGCGCGCACGCTGCGAATCGTCGAGGAAGCATGGAAAAGCGGGGGCGGCGCGCTGCGGCTGATCGCCTTCGTGGGAGCGGCCACCTGCGCCGCACTCACCCTCGGTGGTGGCGCCGGGCTCGCGGGGCTGCTGTAGCGGTGCTGAGGCGCGACCCGGATTCTTCGGAGTTCGGTGGTCTGAGGATGTCGAGAACGTGCCACCGGCTCCGTCCCAGGGACATCAGCGGCCACCACCAGCCGCACGAGGAAGAAGGAGAAACCAGCATGGCGATTCAGCGGATGGACAACGTCGGCATCGTCGTCGAGGACATGGATGCCGCCATCGCGTTCTTCGTGGAACTCGGTATGGAGCTGGAGGGCAGGGCGGAGGTCGAGGGCCTCTTCGCCGACCAGTGCACCGGACTCGACGGCGTCCACTGTGACATCGCGATGGTCCGGACCCCGGACGGTCACAGCCGGCTTGAGCTGGCGAAGTACCGCAGCCCCACGGCGATCAGCGCAGGGCCGCGCAACCAGCCGCACAACGTTCTGGGCACGCACCGCGTCATGTTCGCCGTCGACGACCTTGAGGACACCGTTGCCCGCCTGCGCCCTCACGGCGCCGAACTCGTCGGCGAGATCGCCCGGTTCGAAGACAGCTATCTGCTCTGCTACCTCCGCGGCCCGGAGGGCATCATCGTCGGACTGGCCGAGCAACTGCGCTGAGAAGGAAAAACCGAACCAAACAGCCGCACGAGACCATCGAGGTTCTGAACCGCCCGATCAGCCAGGAACCGCTGGCCCGTGACGTGACCCGCCTGGCCTACGTCGCCAAGGACGGAAACCCGCGCAACCACCCCACCCTCGTACGTCCCGCGCTCACGGGCCACCCGTGACGAGCGGGCGCGCTGCGACGGCCTCGCCGACGTCCGCGTACGTCGGTTGTGGCGGCCCAGCGCGCGGGTGGTCACAACGCGTCGGCCGCCCCCGACGTGCCCCGCCACAGCAGTGGCGGCGGCTGGCCGGTCACGGCGACGCGCAACGCGTGCACCAGGGCCACCCGGCCCAGTTCCGCGATCGGCGTCCACACCAGCTCGTGATCACCGCAGTCGCACGGCACGAGGCCACCGTCCGTACCGAGCCAGCCGCCGTCCACGATCAGCGCGAGCTGTTCCGGGCACGCGCCGCCCTCGTCCGACCGCTGGTCCACGGCGAGCAGGCGCGGCTGGAGCGGCTGCCGAAGGCCCAGCGCGGTCGCGACCCGCCCCGCCGCCGTACGCGCCGGTTCGCCCGGCCGCACGATGACGCCGGGTGGCTCGGCCGCACCGCCGCGGGCAACCTGGAGGACCCGGGGCCACGACCGGGAGACGTCCAGCGGCGTGGCCGGGTCGGCCGGATGCCATACGAGGAGTTCGACCCGCACCTCACACGCCGTCACGAAGCGCCACCCGCGAGCAGGGTCATCGCGGCACACTCCGTTGGCTCCCGGTCGTCGAAGGTGCACATGCCGGCCGCGCTCGCCCCGTCCGACCAGAACCACGCCTCGTCGGTGGTGTACTCGACCCGCCGCGCGTTGGGGCACAGCACGTCCTTGCCGAGCGCGTCGGGGTCGAACAGCGAGAGTTCGTAGGCGTGTTGGAAGTCGACGTCGGTCGTCGGCTCCCACGCGTCGCCGTCCCGGAGGAAGAACCGCAGGGCAAGCCCCTTGACGATGACCCGGTGCGCGCCCACCAGCGCGAGGTGCCGCGTCACGCGACCTCACCCCCGCTGCGCGCGTCCCGGTGGCGCGGGCAGCGGCAGGCGCCCCACGCGGCGGCGCGGTGCTGGTACTCCAGCTCGCCCCGGGTGACGATCTCCGGATCGACGCGAACGTCCCAACTGGCAACAGAGCAAGGCATTTCGCCGGGCCGCATGCGGTACACCCGCAGGCTCATCGTGCGCATGATTTTTCCTTCCACCGCCCACTTCGCGGCTACAACGGGATTACTCTCCGTACCCTGCCGATCGTTGCCCGTGAGGGCCCCGGCGCACTACCGGCACAGCCGTGACAGGGGCGCCCCTGTCACTTACGGAGAGTGATGGAGCGTGAAGCACAAGACACCTTCCGGACGTACGACATCGGCCGAGTTGTTCGGCGAACTCGTCCGCCAGTTACGCATCAGGGCCGGCCTCACCCAGGACCAACTCGCGTCGGCGCTGCCGGTGGACCGCTCGCTCATCGCCCACATCGAAGCGGGCAAGCGCCGGCCGGACCTGGAGCACGTGAAGGTCTTCGACAGGCTGCTCGACGCGGGTGGGTTGCTGGTGGAGATGTGCGGCAAGGTGGACTGGTACTCCACCCACCCCGCGCATCCGGACTGGTTCAAGAAACGTGCGGAGATGGACGCGAAGGCAGTGGGGCTCCGCGTCTGGCACACACAGTTGGTGCCTGGTCTGTTGCAAACCCCGGATTACGCGCGGGCGGTGTTCACACGCGAGGGGCTAAGTCCTGACCAGGTGGAAGGTCGCGTACAGGCGCGGCTGAGTCGACAAGAACGCTTCCTCGACATCGACGGACCACCGCTGCGCCTGGTGCTCGAAGAAAGCGCGCTCTACAACGTCGTTGGCGGAGCCCACGTCATGCGCGACCAGTGCGCGCACCTGCTCTACGTGACGCATGCGGCGAACATGGTGGTCCAAGTGTTGCTCGCTACCCGGAAGGAGACGCCGCGCCCCGCCACGTCGCTGTCGCTGATCGCCCTCCCGCAGGGTCGCGAAGTGCTGTACTCGGAATCAGTCAACAGTGGACACTTCGTCAATGACCCAACCGTCGTCCGTGACGCCGGGCGGACATACGATTTACTGCGTACGGAATCGCTATCGGCCAGCGAGACTGCCACTCTGATCAGAGACGTGATGGAAAGGTACGACCAACGTGATGATCCACGAACTCAGCGCGGCGACATGGCAGAAGAGCAGCTACAGCGCCGGCAACGGCGGCGACTGCATCGAGGTAGCCCCCGGATTCCCCGGCGTCGTCCCCGTACGTGACAGCAAGGACCCACACGGCCCGATCCTGTCGTTCGACGCCCCGGCGTGGGCAGCATTCATCGACAGCGTAAAGACAGGCGACTTCAACGCCTAACTCCAAGCCCGGCCAGCGAAGGAGGACCCCCACATGGTCACCAACCCCTCGCACCACGGCACCTGGCAGAAGAGCAGCTACAGCGGCGACAACGGCGGCGAATGCGTCGAAGTCGCCACCGGACTCCCCGGTGTCGTGCCCGTACGCGACTCCAAGGACCCCGCCGGACCCGCCCTCGCCTTCACCACTTCGGCGTGGGCGGCGTTCGTCGCCGGCATCAAAGCAGGCGACTTCTCCGCCTGACCACCCAGGCCAGCCAGCGAAGGCCAGCGAAGGGAACCCCCGCAATGGTCGACAACCCCTCGCGCCCCAACACCTGGCGCAAGAGCAGCTACAGCGGCAGCAACGGCGGCGAGTGCGTCGAAGTCGCCACCGGACTCCCCGACGTGGTCCCCGTACGCGACTCCAAGGACCCCGACGGGCCGACCCTCACCTTCGACGCCTCGGCATGGGCAGCATTCGTAGCAAGTGTCAGGAACGGCGACTTCAGCTCCTAACAACCAGGCCAACCAGCGAAGGAGCGCCCCGGCATGGCAACCAACCCCTCGCACCACGGCACCTGGCGCAAGTCCTCGTACTCCAACAACGGCGGCAACTGCATCGAATGGGCCCCCGGCCACGCAGCCGCCGCTACCGGCGTCGTCCCCGTCCGTGACAGCAAGGACCCACACGGCCCCACCCTCGCCTTCGACGCCCCAGCGTGGACCGCGTTCCTCGCCGGCATCAAGGCAGGCGACTTCGACGCCTGACCCGCACGCGCGCGACGCGGCACACCCGTCGCTCTCAGGCTCCGCAGCCGAGAGCGGCGGGTCCGTCCGCCCCGCCCCAGGGCAGAGCGGCGACACAAGCCCCGACGTCGCCCCCTGACGCCGCGCGCAGCGCCCCCCGCACGCTCCCCGTTGCCGTCAAAGCGCCCCGGTCGCATCGCGTACGCGGTGGTGGGCCGGGCAGTGACCATCGACGGTTGATGGTCATCGACGGAGGACGTACATGGCACTGCTTGGTTGGGGCGGGTTACGGCGGAGTGAGGCCATCCCGGCCGTGTCCGAAGCGCAGTTGACGCCACGGTTGCCGTATCCGGACGGGTGGTTCGCCCTGGCGACCAGTGGCGAGGTGCCGCCTGGGGGTGTCGTGACGCGGCGGCTGGCCGGGGCGGACGTGGTGCTCTACCGGACGCGCTCCGGGCGGCTGCGGGCGATCGAGCCGTACTGCCCGCACCTGGGCGCGCACCTGGGGCACGGCGGGGCCGTGGAGGGGGAGGAGATCGTCTGTCCGTTCCACCGCTTCCGCTTCGACGCCGACGGCGGGTGCGTGGCGACCGGGTACGGCACGCCGCCGCCCAAGGCCCGGCTGACCGGGCTGGAGTGCCGGGAGCTGGACGGCATGATCTTCGTGTGGCGGCACTCCCTTGGCGAGCCGCCCTCGTGGGAGATCGAGACGCTGCCGCCGGCCGGCTTCACCAAGCCGTACTGCGGGCGGCACGTGCGCCTTGACCACCCGCAGGAGGTCATGGAGAACATCGTGGACTACGGGCACTTCTACCCGATCCACGGCTACCACCACGAGATCATCGAGGCGCCGACGTTCGAGGGCGAGCGCCTACAGACCACCTCCCGGCTGCGTACGGAGGGCTCCTGGCTCAAGGTGGCCTCCACCACCCCCGCCTCGAAGGTGGTCATCCAGGGGCTGGGCGTCGTACGGGTGCAGGTGGAGAGCGAGCAGTTCGGCGGGTTCCGGGCACGGGCGTGGTTCTGCGTGACCCCCGTGGACCCCCTCCACGTGGAGATCCGCAGCTCGGTGGCGCTGCGGTGCGACAACCCGTTCGTCCACCGCCTCGCGCCGCTCATCGCCCGCGCGTACGTGTGGGCGGCGTGGCGTGACACCAGCGAGGACGTCCCCATCTGGCAGAACAAGATCTACCTGGAACGCCCGCGCCTGGCCAAGGGAGACGGCCCGATCATGCCGTTCCGGCGCTGGGCCAGGCAGTTCTACACCGAGCCCCACCCGGCCATCCCGACGCGGCCCCCACGGCCCCGCCCGGCGCGGAACCCCGGGCCGGCCGCCGTCGGGGACAGCCGGTGACGGAGCCGCCGACGAGGCGGTGACCGCGCCGCACGGCACCGCGTCCTCCCACGGCCGGTCAGGCCGGGCCGTGGGAGAACACCGCCTACCGGGCGGCGGCGGCAGAGGCGCAGGTCACTCCCCCAGGCCCTGCCCGAAACCGCCGTCGACGGGCAGCTCCACGCCCGTGGTGAACGTGGCGTCGACGGCCAGGTACAGCGCGGCGGCGGCGACCTCGTCCACCGTGCCGCCGCGCCCCATCGGCGTGGACGCGTTGCCCTGCTCGACGAACTCCGCGCGCTGCTCCTCGGTCAGTTCGGCGACGCCCATGGTGGGGGTGAGGATGAAGCCGGGGGCGAGCGCGTTGACCCGTATCCCGCGCGGCAGCAGCTCGGCGGCGAGCACCTTCGAGAAGGCGGTGACGGCCTCCTTCGCCGCGGAGTAGGCGCTGAGGCCGGGGAAGATCCGGTCGTTGGAGACGGTGGTGAACACGATCGAGCCACCCTCGGCCATCAGCGGCGCCAGTGCCTGGACGGTGAAGAAGGCGCCCTTGGTGTTCACGTCGAAGATGCGGTCCCACGACTCCTCGGTGACCTCCTCCAGCGTCTGGAACTCGGCGATGCCCTGGTTGACGAACAGGTAGTCCACGCCGCCGAGGCGGTCGGCGACCTGGTCGCGGAGGGCCGCGATGGCCGTGGTGTCGGTGGCGTCGGAGCGCACCGGGTGGGCCAGCGGGGTGTCGAGCGCCGCCCGCGCCTCGGCCAGGCGCTCGTCGCCGCGCCCGGTGAACACCACCTCCGCGCCCCGGTCGGTCAGGGCCTGGACGATGGCCCGGCCCATGCCGATGGTGCCGCCGGTCACGACGGCCTTCTTGCCAACCAGGTCCTGTGGCTTGTCAGTTGAGACCTGCTGAGCACTGCGGTTCGTTGTCATGGCGGTTAAGCTAGACCTTGACGTCAATGTCAAAGTCAACCGTCTATGCCGGGGGTCACATGTTCATCGGCGAGCTGGCGAAGCGCTCCGGCGTCAGCACCAGGAGCCTGCGCTACTACGAGCAGCAGGGGCTGCTGCGACCACGGCGGCGGGCCAGCGGCTACCGCGAGTACGACGACTCCGACGTGGCCACCGTGCGCCGGGTCCGGGTCCTGCTCGCGGCCGGGCTGAACACCGACCTGATCCGGGAGGTGCTGCCCTGCATGGCCGACGAGGGGGCGATCCTGGCGCCGACCTGCGACGAGATGGCCCAGGATCTGCGGGACGAACGCGAGCGCATGAGCCGTTCCATCGAACAGCTCCAGGCCGCCCACGCCATGCTCAGCTCGATCATCCACGCGGGCGAGGCGCTCACCGCCGGGACCGGGGCCGGTCCCGGCGGCACGGCGTAGGCGTACGCGTTCCGCCGGGGGAACGCGGACGACGTGGGGCCGCACGTCGGCCCGTACGACGCCGTGTTCACGCTCACGCGCCGCGCTGTACGTCCCCGACGGTGGCGGCTGCCGGTGCGGGGGCCGCGACGAAGTCGAGCAGGTCCTGGTTCACGCGCTCGGCGTGGGTGACGAAGAGGCCGTGTCCCGCCGCCGGGTACTCCCGGTACACGTTGTCCGGCACCAGGTGGGCCAGGCGCCGGCCGCACAGGTCGATGGGGGCGGAGGCGTCGGCGTCGCCGTGGAGGATCAGGGTGGGTACCCGGAGCGCGCTGACCTCCTCGCGCAGATCGGTGCAGAACCCCGTCCTGACCACCTCGACGGCGGCCTTGGCCGAACAGTCCAGGCACCTGCGCACCGTCTGCTCGATGAGTTCGGTGGAGACCGTGTTGCCGAGGTGGGTGGCGAAGAACGCCTGCGCGTTCTGGGCCATCCACCGGGGCCGGTCCCGGGCCTGTGTCGCCAACAGGGCGTCGAGGACCTCCTGTCCGATGCCCTCCGGGTGGTCGGGCGTCTCGACCAGCAACGGCGCGGTGACGGCCATCAGCACCACCCGGCTCACCCGGGCGTAGCCGTGGCGGGTCAGGTACCGGATCACCTCTCCCCCGCCCATCGAGTGCGCCACCAGGGTCACCTCGCGCAGGTCGAGGCGGTCGAGCAGCGCGGCGAGGTCGTCGGCGAGGGTGTCGTAGTCGAAGCCGTGGCCGACCCAGTCCGAGCGGCCGTGGCCCCGCTTGTCGAAGGCGACGCAGCGCAGCCCCCGCTCGGAGAGCGGAAGCATCTGGAGCTCCCACGCGCTGCTGCTGAGCCAGGCCCCCGACACGAACACCACCGGCTTGCCCCGGCCCCAGTCGGTGTAGAACAGGCTTGTTCCGTCGGAACCCTCGAAGTACGGCATCAGCGAATCCCCTTCCGGGACGCGGCGGCGTGGTGATGGGGGCAACTCTCGCCCGACACCGATCACCCCGTCGATTACCGCTGAGGTAGTAGCGCTCAGGCGGTACCGCTGAGGTAGTAGCGCTGGGGCGGTACCGCTGAGGTAGTGGCGCTGAGGGGGTAGCGCTGAGGTGGTACCGCCCGCGCGGTCAGGCGATGCGGGCGGGCGGTTGGGCGTCGGCTGTCGGTTCGGAGGGCGCGGACGTGAACTGTGCCGCCCAGCGCCGGTACTTCATGATCGGTCCGTCGCCACGAGCGAGCCGAGGGTGTTCCACGTGCGCGCGGTGCTGCCAGATGGCGACGTCGCGGGCGCTTTGGCTGACGGTGGCTCGCGCGAACGGCACCGAGATCAGGGCGGCCAGCGCACGGGCCAGCCAGCGGCACCTGCGCCAGGTGAACCGTACGGTGACCGTCGAGCGCAACACGGCCTGGCCGGGGCTCACCGGGGTCACGCAGGTCCAGTTGCGAAGGTGCAGACCGATGCGGGGGCTGGTGGCCTCGCCGTACAGGACGCCCAGGCCATAGGCGGTCGTCTCCATCGCGGGTGCCCACAGGGGTGCGGACCGTGACTGGCCGTCGGCGCGTCCGAGCCGGTACGCGCTCATCATGCGGGCGCCGAGGAAGCGCGGTGGCGAGACCACTTCCAGGGCCACCTTGTGCAGGGGTACGAAGTGCCCGTAGTCGACGACGTTCTCCATGAAGTCGTCCGGGTGCGCGGCCACGGTCCGCGCCGACGCGCGGGCTCGGGGGAACGCCGCCGGCGGCGGTACGTCGATCTCCCAGGTGGGGCCCGTGCCTTGCGCGTGCCGCCACACGAAGATCAGGCCGTCGATCTCCCGGAACTCGACCGGGCCCAACCGAGTCGGGGGCGGTGGGGTGTCGTACCCCGTGCGTACGCAGGCTCCGTCGGGGGCGAACTCGAAGTGGTGGAAGGGGCAGACGAGGTTCTCCCCGCGCACGGTGCCGCCGTGGCCGAGGTGCGCGCCCAGGTGTGGGCAGAACGGCCTCACGGCGCGGAGCCGTCCGGTCCGCGTGCGGTAGAGCACCACGTCCTGCCCTGCCAGGCGTCGAGTGACCACCTTGCCGATCCCTACTTCGGCGCTCGTGGCCACGGCGAACCAGCCGTCGGGGTAAGGGCGTTCGATGGAGCGGATCGGTGGCGTCAACGGCTCGCCGGGGTCCGCTTGTTGATCCTCTCCGCCCGGCTTTCCCGTCATCCGCTCATGGGGCGCGGGCGAAGGCAGAGGCGTGGGTGGTGAGGGCGAAGCCTGGGTCGTGGGGGTTGGCTGGTCGGGATCGGTGGGCCGGTGGGGATGTGGCAGCGACATATCGCCCCTGTCCTTTCCTGCTTCCTTCTGCTTCTTCCTGCCTTCTGTGCGTGCCGTGCCTCGCGTCGCGGTGATGGGACGGTGGGCGGGTGGGCTCCGTCGCGGGCCCTCTCGTGCGGACCTCAGCAGCATCACAGTGGTACGCCGCGCCGAAACGGTCTTTCAGGCGCCACATCACTAAAAGGCGGGAATGGAGCATGCGGAGGTTTGCGTACGGCGCCGGCAAGGCCAGGACGTCTCCGACACGCGATCCGGAACGGGTTCGCGGGGCCAGAATGTCAGCGAACCAGGTGCGTTCCGGTCCGGTAGCGGTCGGCGAGTGCGTCGAGGCGGGTGGCGATCGCCCGAAACCTGGTGGGCGCACGCGTGCTCCACGGTCCACCGCGTCACCAGGTTCCTTCGCCAGACAGAACCTAGGCCGGCGACGGCAGCGCCCGGCACAGCGCGTCCAGCGCGCCCGCGAACGTGTGGTCCGGGGGCGTGCCGTACCCCACCACCAGGCCGTCCTGGGGTGGCATCGGCGCGTCGGGGTGGCGGTAGGGGCTCAGGCCGTCCACGGCCAGGCCCTGCCACGCCGCGGCCTGCACGATGGTGCGCTCCGTGCCCGGCGGCAGCTCAAGGACCGCGTGCAGGCCGGCCGCGATGCCGGTGACGGCGATGTGCGGGGCGCGCTCGGCGAGCAGCGCGACCAGTTGGTCGCGCCGGCGCCGGTAGCGCTGCCGCATCCGCCGTACGTGCCGGTCGTACGCCCCCGACTCGATGAGGTCGGCGAGGACGAGTTGGTCGGGCACGCTCACCCACAGCTCACGCTCGCCCTTGACCGCGAGCACCGCGTCCACCAGCGCGTCCGGCAGCACCAGCCAACCGAGCCGGACCGCCGGGGACAGGCTCTTGCTGACCGAGCCGACGTACACCACGTGCGCCGGGTCGAGCCCCTGCACGGCCCCGACGGGCTGCCGGTCGTAGCGGAACTCGCCGTCGTAGTCGTCCTCGATGACCAACCCGTCGGTGGCGCGCGCCCAGTCGATGACGGCCGCCCGGCGCTCGGGGTGCAGCGGACCGCCGGTCGGATACTGGTGCGCGGGCGTCAGCAGCACCGCGCGGGCGTCGAAGGCCGCCAACTCGGCGACCCGCGCGCCGTGTTCGTCCACCGGCAGCGGTACGCCACGGATGCCGGCGCGGCCGAGGATCGTCCGGTGGAAGCCGAGGCCGTACGACTCCACGGCCACCGTCACCCCGCCGTCGCGCCCGCGCGCGCCGCCCGTCAGCACGTCCGGCACCGCGTCCGCGACCCGCCCCCACGCCGCGGCCCGGCCCGTGTCACCGAACCCGCCGTGCGGCGGGACCGCGCGCGGCGGGCCCCCGTCCCGCGCGGCCTCGACCAGCACCTCAGCCAACAGCCGCAGGCCGTGCGCGAAACCCGAGCAGATCACGATGCGTTCGGGGTCGGCCCGCACGCCCCGGGCGCGGGCCAGGTACTCCGTCAGGACGTGGCGCAACTCGACGCGTCCGCGCGGGTCGTTGACGCCGAACGCCGAGCTGGGCGCGTTGGTCAGCGCCCGGCGCGAGGAGGTGAGCCAGGCGGCGCGCGGGAAGGAGGAGGCGTCGGGCGCGCCGGGGTGCAGGTCGAAGGTGGGGCGGGCGGCCAGCGACGGGCGGGTGGGCGCGCGCGGGGCGGCGGGCCGTGGCGGCACGGCGCCCGGCGCGACCCGGGTGCCCGCGCCCCGGCGGGCGGTGAGCCAGCCCTCGGCGACGAGTTCGGCATACGCCTCGGCGACGGTGTTGCGGGCCACGCCGAGGTCCACCGCGAGCGTGCGGTAGGCCGGCAGCCGGGTGCCGGGCACGAGCCGCCCGGTGCGGATCGCCTCCCGCAGGGCCCGCGTCAACGAGGCCCGTACACCTCCCGGACCGGTCAATTCCAGATGGAGGTCACTACCGAGCCCATCGGTCACTTTGCCCCACGATTCCGCCATGGCAATGAACCATATGTGCGCGCGTTCGGCCTCCTAGAGTCGAGGTATGACCACTGAACACACCGCCCGGATGAACTTCACCAAGGCCGCCCCCAAGGTCTTCCAGGCCATGATCGACCTGACCGCCGCCGCCAAGGAGGGTCTTGACCACTCCCTCATCGAGCTGGTCCAGATCCGCGCCTCGCAGATCAACCACTGCGCGTACTGCCTGCTCATGCACACCACCGACGCCCGCAAGGCCGGTGAGAGCGAGGAGCGCATCAACCTGGTCAGCGCGTGGCACGAGGCGCCCACCTTCTTCTCCGAGAAGGAGCAGGCGGCGCTGGCCCTGACCGAGGCCGTCACGCTGCTGCCGAACGGCGTCTCCGACGAGGTGTACGCGCGGGCCGCCGAGCACTTCGACGAGGCCGAACTGGCCAAGCTCATCGGCGTCATCTTCGCCATCAACGCGTGGAACCGGATCGCCGTGACCACGAGCAAGGTCCCCGGCACGGCCTGAGTCGTCCTGAGTCGGCCCGACCCGGCACGGCACGGGCGCACGGGCGGCGCGGGCCGGGGCTCGCCCCCGGCGCGTGCCGCCCCGTACGGGTGCGACGGCCGGGCCCGCGCGGGGTCACCACACCGCGCAGGCGCGGCCTCGTCGCCGTGTACGGGCCCGGCCTCGTCGCCGTGTACGGGCCCGGGGTCGCCCCCCGCGCGGGCCTGGCACCGGCGTCCGCCAGGGCGCCCGAAAACCGACGCCATTCCAGGGGCATATTCAGCCTGATCCGGCCCGTATCCGGTCACCTCTGATCGCGAACGGTGCTCACCTGGTCTCATACGGTGGACCGCCCTCTAGCACGTTCGACGTAACGGATTAGGCTTCGCCCGTGGCTGAGATCCAGATTCCTGCTGACATCAAGCCCGCCGACGGACGCTTCGGCTCGGGCCCCTCCAAGGTGCGCACGGAGGCGCTCAGCGCCCTGGCCGCCACCGGCACCTCGCTGCTGGGCACCTCACACCGGCAGCCGCCGGTCAAGGACCTGGTGGGCCGGGTCCGCGCGGGCGTGCGCGAACTCTTCTCGCTGCCCGACGGGTACGAGGTCATCCTGGGCAACGGTGGCACCACCGCCTTCTGGGACATCGCGACCCACGGCCTGATCGAGCGCACCTCGCAGCACCTGACCTTCGGCGAGTTCTCGTCGAAGTTCGCCAAGGCCGCCAAGCTCGCCCCGTGGCTGGGTGAGCCGACTGTGATCAACTCGGACCCCGGCACCCACCCGGAGCCGGTCGCCGAGGAGGGCGTGGACGTCTACGCCCTCACCCACAACGAGACCTCGACCGGTGTGGCAGCGCCGCTGCGCCGGGTCGCCGGGGCCGACGACGGAGCGCTCGTCCTGGTGGACGCGACCTCCGGCGCCGGCGGCCTGCCCGTCGACATCACCGAGACCGACGTCTACTACTTCGCGCCGCAGAAGTCGTTCGCCGCGGACGGCGGCCTGTGGCTGGCGGCGTTCTCGCCCGCCGCCCTGGAGCGCGCCGCGCGCGTGCACGGCTCGGGGCGGTACGTGCCCGAGTTCTTCTCGCTGCCGACCGCGATCGACAACTCGCTCAAGAACCAGACGTACAACACCCCGGCGCTCGCCACCCTCTTCCTCCTCGCCGACCAGCTCGACTGGATCAACGGGCAGGGCGGCCTCGACTGGGCCGTGCGGCGCACCGCCGACTCCTCGTCCCGTCTGTACGACTGGGCGGAGAAGTCGTCGTACGCCTCGCCGTTCGTCGCCGAGCCGGCGCAGCGCTCCCAGGTCGTCGGCACCATCGACTTCGCCGACAGCGTCGACGCCGCCGCTGTCGCCAAGGTGCTGCGGGCCAACGGGATCGTGGACACCGAGCCCTACCGCAAGCTGGGCCGCAACCAGCTCCGGGTCGCCATGTTCCCGTCCGTGGACCCCGCGGACGTCGAGGCCCTGACGGCCTGCGTGGACCACGTCATCGAGAAGCTCTGACCCCCGGCGGGTCCACCCGCCACCGCTGCCCACCCGTGAGCCCCGCCCGGCACCGCCGCCGAGCGGGGCTCACGCGTACCGCCCTCCGGGCTTTCGGGGCGTGTGTCGTGGGTGGGGCGGGGCGCTTCGGACGGGGACGTGTCGGCGCGTCGGGCGGGGGCGGGGGCGCGTGGCGGTGCGCCGGGCGGGGGTTCTCGCCGACCCGTCGGGCGGGGTACGCGGGTCCGGCGCGCGGCGGGCGGCGCCACGCCGGGCGCGCCGCACGGGTGACGCGGCGCGCGTGCCGTGCCTTCATGGACCGTATGACCCACTCCCCCCGACCACCCGGCCGGCTCCCCGACCCGCCAGGCCCCGGGCTCGCGCCGTACGTCCGGCAGAAGACCGTGCTGCTCACCACGTACAAGCGGGACGGCTCGCCCGTCGGCACCCCGGTGCACATCGCCGTGGACGGCGACCACGCGTACGTCCGTACCTACAGCACCGCCTGGAAGGTGCGGCGGCTGCGCCACGACCCCCGGGTGACCCTCGCCCCCTCCACCACCCGGGGCGTCCCGACCGGCCCCGCCACCCCCGCCCACGCCCGGCTCCTCGACCCGGCCAGCCCGGAGAACGCGCGCGCGGCCCGCCTGCTGGCCCGCAAGTACCCGCTCACCCACGGCGTCCTGGTGCCGCTGCTGCACCGGGCGAAGCGGGTGCGCACACTCCACTACGAACTGCGGTTGCGGCAGCCGACGGACGGCGGCCCCGAGCACACGGGCCCCGACGGGGCGCCGCACGGAGACCCGACCTGACGGCGACGGCAACCCGACCCGGTGGCGATGGCGACGGCGGCCCGGCCTGACGGCGGGCCGGTCGCCGTGGAGCGCGACCGGCCCCGATCGCCCGACGTGGCGGGTCAGCCGGCCGACCCGTCAACTCCGCCGACCGGCACCACGCCTCCGGCGGGTCGGGTTGGGTTGGGTTGGGTTGGTTCGGGCCGGACGGGTCACCTGCGGCCGAACAGCCGGCGGGCGGCCATGCCGAGGGCGGTGCCGACCACGAGGAGGACGCCGACGAGGTAGTAGTTGCCGGAGTCGCCGTCCCCGTCCGCGCCGCCGTCGGCCAGCGAACCCTTCCCGCCGTCGGCGCCGCCGTCCTTCCCCCGCTCGCGGCGTACCTGCGGCGTGACCTGGTCGTCGTCGAGGTGCACCGCCGAGACCCGGCTGCGCCTGCCTTCCGTGCCGTACATCAGCGTGCCGCCGTCCAGGGTGTACGTCACCGACTCGCCCTGCCGCTGGATCGGCATCCGTGGCTCGGCGATCTTCTTCGGCTTGCCGTCGCGCCAGTCGAAGAGGGCCGACTCGAAGTAACCACGCAGCACCAGGTGCGCGCCGTCGGGCGAGAACGCGCCGTCCGTCGCCCACACGTCCACGTCGCCGACCCGCTCGAAGCGGTTCACGCCGGTGGTCGAGAGCTTCGCGGGCCCGGCGTACAGCCCGGCGCCCTCCTCGCGCTTGCTGACGATGTAGACCCGGCCCGTCTTCGGGTGCACCATCATCGCCTCGGCGTCCCGTGGCCCGTCCGCGTACTGCACCGTGTACTGCTTCGCGGTCACCGTGGTGTCCGCGAGCCGCTTCGGCTCGGGGAACGCGTAGATCCACACCTTGGGCCAGGTGCCGCCCATGTTGTCGCCGATGTCCGCCACGTAGACCTGGCCGTCGGGCCCGACCGAGATCGCCTCCACGTCGCGCGGATCGCCGATGCCGCGCAGCGTCACGGTGGCGACCGTACGGCCCGTCTCGCTGTCCACGGCGTACACGTACGGCCCGTCGTCGCTGTCGTTGTGCGTCCAGTACACGCCGGGGTGCGCCCGGCTCGCGGCGAGGCCGCTGGACTCGGTGATCCGCTCGTCCTCGATGGTGAACGACGACGGCCGGTCGCCGGCGCCCGCGGCGTACGCGGACGCGGCGGGAGCCGACCCCAACGGGGCGGCGGGGAGCGCCACCAGAACGGCGGCGAAGGCACAGGTGACGACGCGAGCAAGCGAACCCATGGGCGTAAGCCTGCCATCCCCGCACGCGGGCCCGCGGCGCGCGTTCCGGGTCCCCCGTACGGGCCGGCGGCTCCCACCTCGCTCGGAAGCCCCGGCGCACACCCTTTGGTCAACCCTGAGTGACCAAACCACCCGTACGACGGAAGGTACGACAAGCGTCCTGGGTACGCTGAAAGGGTCGGCAAGAATCCCGATCATGGGAGCACCGATCATGCCCGTCACGCCACAGCCCGAGTGGCCCCGCCCGCCCGTGGGCGGGTACACCGCCGACGATCTGGACCGGCTTCCCAACCTGCCTCCGCACACGGAGCTGATTGACGGGAGCCTTGTTTTCGTGAGTCCGCAGACGGCCTTCCACACGCTGACCATGCGACTGCTGGAGAACCGGCTCACGCGCAGCGCGCCGCCCGACCTCATGACCTTCCGGGAAATGACCATCGCCATCGACGCGCGCAACCGCCCCGAGCCGGACGTGATGGTGGTCCGCAGCGACGCCTTCACCGGCCTGGCCCAGACGTCGTTCCAGCCCGCCGACGTGGTCCTGGCCATCGAGGTCGTCTCCGCCGACTCCGAGGCCCGGGACCGCGAGTCCAAGCCGTTGAAGTACGCCGCGGCCGGCATCCCGCACTTCTGGCGAGTGGAGGAGGCCCGCGGGCTGCCTGTCGTCTACGTCTTCGAGCTCGAACCCGCCCGGCGTACGTACGCGGTGACCGGCATCTACCACGAGCAACTCAAGGTCGCCGTGCCCTTCCCGGTCGAGATCGACCTGGCCGCGATCGACCCGCGCCAGCGCGGCGGCGCGGGGGCCGCGCCGGACGCCGAGTAGCCCGGCCCGCGCGAGGGGCGGGTGGGGCGAGTGGTGCTCTTGCTTGGAGTCCGCTCCAAGGCGTTGGCTTGGGCTCCATGAAGTACACGCAGCTCGGACACACCGGTCTCAAGGTCAGCCGCCTGGTGCTCGGCACCATGAACTTCGGTCCGCAGACCGACGAGGCGGACAGCCACACGATCATGGACGCCGCGCTCGACGCGGGCGTCAACTTCTTCGACACCGCCAACGCCTACGGCTGGGGCGCCAACAAGGGGCGCACGGAGGAGATCATCGGGTCCTGGTTCGCCCAGGGTGGCGAACGGCGCGACAAGGTCGTCCTCGCCACCAAGGCGTACGCCAACATGGCCCTCGACGACGGCGAGCCGTGGCCCAACCACGACAAGCTGTCGGCCCTGAACATCCGCAGGTCGGTCGAGGCCAGCCTGCGGCGGCTGCGCACGGACTACATCGACCTGTACCAGTTCCACCACGTCGACCGCGCGACGCCGTGGGAGGAGATCTGGCAGGCCGTCGACGTCCTCATCCAGCAGGGCAAGATCCTCTACGCCGGCTCGTCCAACCACGCGGGCTGGCACATCGCCAAGGCCAACGAGGCGGCGCGGCGGCGCGGTGCGCTCGGCCTGGTCAGCGAGCAGTGCCTGTACAACCTGGCCGAGCGCACCGCTGAGATGGAGGTCATCCCGGCCGCGCGGGACTACGGCCTGGGCGTCATCCCGTGGTCGCCGCTGCACGGCGGGCTGCTCGGCGGCGCGATCCGCAAGGAGCGGGAGGGCACCGCCGGCCGCACCGCCTCCGGCCGGGCCGCCACGACCCTCGCCGACCCGGCGGTGCGCCAGCGTGTGCAGGCGTACGAGGACCTGTTGGCCCAGCACGGCATCGAGCCCGGCGAGGCGGCCCTGGCCTGGCTGCTCACCCGGCCCGGCGTCACCGGCCCGATCGTCGGTCCGCGCACGGCGGAGCAGCTCGCGTCGGCGCTGCGCGCGGTCGAGCTTGAGCTGAGCGACGAGGTGCTGACCGGCCTCGACGAGATCTTCCCCGGCCCGGGCCCGGCACCGGAGTCCTTCGCCTGGTGATCGGCGTGGCGTGCGCCTGGTGATCGGCGTCGCGTGACGGGGTGGGCCCGAGCGTTCGATCGCTCGGGCCCGCCCCGCGTCATGCCGTGACACACCCTCCCGCACCGTGACCCCGAGTACACCGTTCGTCACCCTCACCCTGCTACCGTCCCTGACGGTAACTACGCTGCTACGTAAGAGAGTTACGGGACCCGGGGGAAGTAGGGGGAAGCATGTCGTTCCAGGAGGAATGGGGCCAGATCCGCAGCGAGGCGGCCACCCGAACGCGGCTCAACAGCGCGGGCGGTGGCGACGCCGACCGCTTGGTCGTCTACCAGGAGGACCTGGGCAGGGTCGGCCACGAGGCGTTCCTGCTGCACGGCCGGCTCAAGAAGGCCGGCGACATCGCCCGCGGGGCGGCGGGCGAGGGTTCGACCGCCAAGGCGGCCACCACCCTGACGTCGCACAACTTCACGCTGGGCGAAGCCCTGACCACGATGTCGGGAATCTGGGACGACCAGGTCAAGACGCTGCTCCAGTCGTGCGCGCACATCTCGAACCACCTCGACTTCTCGAAGAAGTCCCACACGCGCGAGGACAAGGAAATCGCCGCCACCATGTCGCACCGCGACGGCAGCGCGATGACGGCCTCGGAACTAACGCAGTACTACCGCTGAGCCGGGCGGAACGGCGTACGGGCATGGGCACGAGGACAGTGACGACAACGGAAACGCGTGAGGTGACCGCGGCATGGCAGGGCTGACGTACGACGACCTCTACCAGGTCTCCTTATCCAGCCTCGGTTCGGCGGCCGAGGACTGGAAGGAAATGGTGGACCAACTCGCCAAACTGGCCACCGACGCGACGGACGGCATGGTGCGACAGTCCGACGCGGCCCGCTGGGAGGGGGTGAACGCCGGCGTCACCCGCCCCTTCATCCGCACCACCGCCGCCGAGTTCCGCGACGCGCACGCCCAGGCCAAAAGCATCTGGAGCATGCTGCGTGACGCCCACCAGGACCTGACGGCGGTCCAGAAGGCCCTCAAGAAGGCCGTGGACGTGGACGCCAAGAAACACAGCATCCTGGTGTCGGGCGGCCCCGGCTCCACCGTCACCTGCACGTACGTGGACAGGTCCGGCGAGAAGACCAAGCTCAAGCCGGACCAGGTGGAATACCTCAAGGCGCTGGAAGAGCAGATCAACCACCTCCTCGTACAGGCCAACGAGATCGACGACTCGGTGAGCCGCGCTCTGGGAAGGATTCACGGCAACGACAGCCACAATTTCGGTCACGCGAAGTACGACACCCTGGACGATGCCCAACGCGAGCGCACCGTCCAACTCGCCAAGAAGAGCCTCGATCTTCACAAGGACGGCAAGGAGCTGAGCAACAAGGAACTGGCCGAGTTCCAACGACTCATGCAGAGCAACTCCAAGGACGCGGAATTCGCGGTCGAGTTCTACCGCGAGATGGGCCCCCAGGACGCCCTGCGGTTCCAGGCGCAGTTGGCGGTAGACGCGTCAACGGGCGACGACAGTACGCGCCTGGAGCTGGCGAAGAGCATCCAGAAGGACATGGGCCTGACCCTGGCCACGGCAACCGATCCCCCCACCGGCAAGGACAACCCCCACACGTCCTTCCGCGAGGACCGCACGTATCTGGGCAGGGCGTGGGTCAATGAGCTGAAGAAGGTGGGCACGAAGCCACTGGATCTCGGCGTCCACCACGCCGAACCCCTCGGCTACCAGGCCCTGGCGTCCCTGCTGCGGAACGGCAACTACGACAAGAGCTTCCTCAAGCCCATCGCCGAGGACATGGTCGTCTACGAACGGAAGAACGCGGGCTGGCCGACGCCCGACTCCTACCACGGCGACCTGGATCTGGCCCTCAGCCTCTCCGACAAGAAGAGTCCCGGCTGGGACCCGATGACCGGCCTCCTGGAGGGACTCGCGAACAGCCCGGACGCTTCCACCGCCTTCTTCAACGGCTCCACCGGCGGCGGCGACAGCGACCTGAAAAAACTCAGCAACCTGCAGTTCTTCACCAGCGAGGACGACGGCCGCGTATGGCCCTCCGACAAGCTCAGTGGCACCACCCACCCCGACGACGAAAGCACCCTCCCGTCCAAGCAGGCCCTGGGCCACGCCCTGGAATCCGCCACCTCGGGGCGACCCTACGGGGACGACGGGCCGACGCGGCCACATACAACGGGCCAAGCGGATGTCTTCGAGAAGGTGGTCCAGGAGTTTGGGAGTAACCCTGACTTGATCAAGCACGACGGGAACCTCGCGGTGATCGCTCCCAATCTGGGAAACATGTCGGCGGAGTACATGTATGACATCCAGCGGGACTTTTCGGGAGTGGGCGGAGCCGAGGTGTATTTCAAGCATGCGGGAGCCGTGGCAGACCTCTCCAATATGCAGGACAACGCGCTCAAGCAGTTCCTACGAGCCACCGCGGAAGATCCCAAAGCGTACGGGGCTATGGCCAACGCACAACAAGCGGTCACTACTGAAGCGATCCGAGTGGGCGTGGCCGACCCGGGAGCCCAATCACTCTCGGAAGTCTCCCAGCGCGCCACGCGGCCTGGCGGAATTGTCGCGGGCTGCATAGCTGAGGGAAGAGCCGAGGCTATCGCGGCGGCCGATGACAGTGTCAAGAAGATCGACGAGTACAACAAAAATGTGGAACTCGGCGACAAGTGGATTGGCCGCATCACGGACATGGCGGCGAACCACATCCCAGTAGCAGGCGACGCGGCATCGTGGATCACTGAAGACATTCGCGAAGCCGTGGTCAAGCACTACACGAAGGATGATGCTGACGCGGTCGCAGAAATTGAGAGGAACAGCGAGAATTACCTGGAAGAAGAAGCCAAGGAAACCGCAGAGGCAGCCAAGCGAGCTTTCATCAACGCCGCCCGGCAAGAAGGCGTCTCAACGGCTCCGGGGGCACCGGGATTCGCGGTAGCAGGAGACGTGTACTCGGCGGCTTACGCCAGCTTCAGGGACGGAAATTCCCGTAATGCCTAACAAACCTAGCCTACCCAAGGCTCTCAAGTCCCCAGCCGGCCTGGCGTTATCAGTCACCTTTACACTCCTCGCTGGCGCCGGAGCTTGGTGGATGTTCTCACCGGCCGAAGACACTATCGCCATACCGCAGAAAGTCTGCGACGAAGCGATCTCTAGCGACGCCCTTAGGGAGGCTCTCCCAAAAAAGGGTGAGAGATTCAAAGAGGAAAGCTCCCACCTCGGCACCTATTACGGAGACTGCAGAGTGACGGCGGGAGGCGAGAGAGCAACCTTCTCATACATCAACAATCCTGGAAATGTTTACCATCGTGATCAGATACAGAAAAAAGGCGTTCCGGTCTCCCTAGGAGGGGCTTACGGGTACATGGCACCCAACCACGTTATCTTGCTGTACGTGCCATGCGCCATTCAGCGCTCTACCGACCGCATACTCGTTCATACGGACACGTCGATGTCCACGCAGGACGACGCGGAAGAATACGGGCGCGCTAAGCCCGTCAAGGGTGACAAAGAGCTAACCCTGTTCACAGGGGTCGTGGCTCGCGGGCTGGCCCGGGGCCCACTCAACTGCCCCAACGCCGACAAGCTCCCCGAAGGCCCCGTAAAGATCCATTGGCCGTAGCAGCCCACGCCGGAATCAGCCCAGGAGGGCGGGCAAGGCCGTCGTCACCAGCGGGCATCACCCCACGAACGCCGCCACCGCCACCACCACAAGCAGCAGGATGAACGTGCCGCTCACGATCAAGCTTCTCATTTTCGGGTCCACCCTCCGAGGTTAGCCCGAGCGTCCGGCGGTGCGGTGACCGACCCGGGGGCGGGTCGCGGTCGCCGCGCGCCGGGGCCTCGCTCACGCGCCCAGTGGCCAGGACGTCAGCGTCTCGTAGCGGGGCTGGGCGCCGGGGATGCCCTGGGTGGGGAGGTTGCTGCGAACCAGGCTGAGGTGGGCGGCGCGCCATGGGTGGCCCTCGAAGTCGGCGAGGGCGGCGGCGTAGCGGGGTAGGTCGGCGGCGCCGGTGCGGTCGCGGGCCAGGGTGAGGTGCGGGGTGTACGCGCGGTGCTCGGTCGTGTCGATGCCGGCGCGGCGGGCCGCCGCCGACGCCGAGTCGGCCAGCCGGCGCATCGGGGGCAGGCCGCCGGACGCGCCGGCCCACAGGGCCCGCCCGCCGAAGGTGCCGGCGCCCTGGAAGCGGAGCTGGAAGTCGCCGTTGCGGTGTGCGGCGCGGCCGAGGCGGGTGTACAGCTCGGGCAGGGTGTCGGGGTCCACCTCGCCGTAGAAGGCGAGGGTGAAGTGCCAGTTCGCGCGGGCGGTCCAGGTCAGCCGGTCCGCGCCGGGCAGGTCGTGCAACGGGGCGACGGCCGCGGCGAGTTCCGCGGTGGCTGCCTCCGGTGGCAGCACGGCTGCGAAGAGTCTCATCCGCTCAGTTTCGCCCACGGGCACCGCCGCCCGGCCCGCCGGGGCGACCACGACCGACCCCCACCCTCGCTCCGGCCGGCCGGTCAGCCGGTCAGCCGGCTGGCTGGCTCGTCGTACGCCTGGCTTCGGCTACACGGTCTTCACCAGCGGCTTGCCCGTACCCGTACCCGTACCCGTGCCCGTACTCGTACCGCGACCACGCGCGGCACCGTCGCACAGCGCGGCACCCCCGTCGCTCGTGGCGTCATCGCCCGAAGCGGCACCATCGCCCGCCGCGGCGCCGCGCCCGCCGAGCCGGCCCGGGTCGGCCGGGCCACCCGCCGGGCGGTCTCCGGACCCCGCCGGCCCCCGCTCAGCCGCGGCCGCGGGAGGAGCGGCACCCGCTCCGGCCTCCGCAGGAACCGACCCGGCGCGCGGCACCAGCCGTACCAGGCGCTGGCCGCGGCGTAGGTCGAGGCGGACGCGGAGGCCGCCGACGCGCATGAGGACCAGGCCGACCGTGAGGGCCGCGAGGGCGGAGACCACGCCGCCGGCGATGAAGCCGGCGCGGGCGCCGTAGGTGTCGGTGGCCCAGCCGACGAGCGGGCCGCCGATCGGGGTGCCGCCGACGAAGACCATCATGTACAGGCTCATGACGCGGCCCCGCATCGACGGGTCGGTCGCGAGCTGGACGCTGGAGTTGGCGGTGACGTTGAACGTCAGGCCGAAGACGCCGATCGGCACCATCAGCGCGGCGAAGGCCCAGAACGAGGGCGTGAGCGCGGCGACGATCTCCAGCAGGCCGAACACCAGCGCCGCGCCGACCATCATGCGCAGCCGCGACGTGCCGCGCCGGGCGGCGAGCAGGGCGCCGGTCAGCGAGCCGGTGGCCATCAACGTGTTCAGCAGGCCGTACGTGCCGGGCCCGGCGTGGAAGACGTCGTCGGCGAAGGCGGTGAGCCAGATGGGGAAGTTGAAGCCGAAGGTGCCGATGAAGCCGACGAGCACGATCGGCCAGATCAGTTCGGGGCGCCCCGCGACGTACCGCAGGCCCTCGCGCAACTGGCCCTTGCCGCGTGGCGCGCGGTCCACGGAGTGCAGTTCGCCGGTCCGCATCATCAGCAGGCCGATCAGCGGGGCGGTGAAGGAGAGCCCGTTGAGCAGGAAGGCCCAGCCGCTGCCCACGGCGGTGATCAGGACGCCGGCCACGGCGGGGCCGACGAGGCGGGCGGACTGGAAGTTGGCCGAGTTGAGGCTGACGGCGTTACGCAGGTCGTTCGGGCCGACCATCTCCATGACGAACGCCTGCCGGGCGGGGGTGTCCACCACGGTGACCATGCCGAGCAGGAAGGCGATCAGGTAGACGTGCCAGACCTGGACGTGGCCGCTCAGGGTGAGCGCGGCGAGCGCGAGCCCGCACAGGCCGAGCGCGGTCTGCGTGAACAGCAGGATGCTGCGCTTGGGGTAGCGGTCGGCGATGACGCCGCCGTACAGGCCGAAGAGCAGCATCGGGAGGAACTGGAGGGCTGTGGTGATGCCGACGGCGGTGGCGGAGCCGGTGAGGCCGAGCACGAGCCAGTCCTGCGTGATGCGGGACATCCAGGTGCCGGTGTTGGATATGACGGCGCCGCTGGCGAAGAGCCGGTAGTTGCGGATCTTCAGCGAGCTGAACATCGTGCCGCGGGTCGGCGGAGAGTCGGTGGGTGTAGACGGTTTTGGTGCGGGTGCGGAGTCTGCTCCGGGTCCCGTACTCAAAGCGGCTTCGCCTCCTTTCGGTGCGGGGAGGCCGCCGCCGGGGCGGCCTCTCGGGTCGGCTTGGGTGGTTCGGTCGCTGTGGGGTCCTGACGGTCGGGGCGGGCCGGGGCGGGCCGGTGGCGGGTACCCGGCGCGCGGGTGGGCCGCACGCCGGGGCTGGCGTCACAGGTGGGCGAGCTTCTCCAGGACGGGCGCGGCGGCGCGCAGCGTGGCCCACTCGTCCTCGTCGAGCTGCCCGGCCAGGTCGGCCAGCCAGGCGTTGCGCTTGCGGCGGCTCTCCTCGAGCATCGCCTCGGCCCGCTCCGTCTGCGTGACGACCTTCTGCCGGCGGTCTTCCGGGTGTGGCTCCAGCCTGACCAGACTCTTGGCTTCGAGCAGGGCCACGATGCGGGTCATCGACGGTGGCTGTACGTGTTCCTTGCGGGCCAGCTCGCCCGGCGTGGCCGAGCCGCAGCGCGCGAGGGTCCCGAGCACCGACATCTCGGTCGGGCTGAGCGATTCGTCCACGCGCCCCCCGCGCCCGCCGTCGGAGACGAGCGGCTGGTGCTTGAGACGTCGGGAGAGGCGCATCACGGCGGATCGCAGTGAGTTCACGGCGGCAGCGTCGTCGCCGGTCAAGTCAGGCATGTATTTAGCGTAACTCATTACGCTGCCTAACAAAACCCAAAAACGTTTCCCGTACGAATCACCCATACGAGTGGTCTCGTGCCATGAAGTGAACGAACGACACCACCCTCCCGGCAACGCTGTCCCGCATGGGATCAAAGGTGCTCAGCCTGCGGATCGACGGGGAGTTGCTGGACCGGATGCGCCAGCACGCCGCCAAGCGGGGCATGAGCGTGCAGGAGTACGTGGTCCGGACGCTGATCCGGGAGGACTTCGACGAACGCTTCCACGCCTCGCTGGACGAGACGGCGGCCTTCTATGACGAGCTGCCCGGCACCCCGTCCGACGCCCGCGCCCGCTGACGTTCCGTACGCGTACCCGGCGACGCCGGGCCCCGGACCGTACGCGAGGGCCCCGGACCGTACGCGCAGACGTCGGGCCCCGGACCGTACGGGACGACGCCGGGCCCCGGCCGGCGGGGTGCCGGCGGGGGCCCGGGGCGGGGGCGCGGAGGCGCGGGGGTTACTTGACGCCGAGGGCCTGCTCGATGGGGTCGAGCAGGAAGTAGACAAGGAAGCACGCGCCGACGACGTTGAGCAGCCAGGGGACCTCACGGAACCGCTGGGTCGCGACGCGGAGCAGGATGAACGCCAGCACGCCGATGCCGATGCCGTTGGTGATGCTGTACGTGAACGGCATGGCGATCATCGTCAGGAACGCCGGGATGGCGATCGTGACGTCGCTCCAGTCGATCTCCTTGATGTTGGCCGCCATGATCAGGAAGCCGACGACGAGCAGCGCGGGCGTCGCCGCCTGGGACGGGACGACCTTGGCCAGCGGCGTGAAGACCAGGGCGAGCAGGAAGAGGCCGCCGGTCACGACGTTGGCCAGGCCGGTGCGGGCGCCCTCGCCCACGCCGGCGGTGGACTCCACGAAGCAGGTGTTGGCGGACGCGGAGCCGAAGCCGCCGCCCGCGACCGCGATGCCGTCCACCATCAGGATGCGGCCCATCCCGGGCAGCTGGCCCTTCTCGTCGGTGAGCCCGGCCTCCTCGCCGACGCCGATGATGGTGCCCATCGCGTCGAAGAAGCCCGACAGCAGCACGGTGAAGACGAACAGACAGCCGGTGAGGACGCCCACCTCCTGGAAGCCGCCGAAGAGGCTGATCTCACCGATGAGCCCGAAGTCGGGGGCGTCCACCACCTTGTCCGGCACCTCGGGGACGGCCAGGCCCCAGCTCTCGTCCGGGATGGTCACGAGCGCGTTGATGATGATGGCGACGAAGGCCATCACGGTGATGCCGATGAGGATGGCGCCCCGCGTCTTGCGCACGATCAGGATGAACGTGAGCGCGAGGCCGAGCACGAAGACCAGTACCGGCCAGCCCTGGAGCTGGCCCCCGGTGCCGAGGCCGAGCGGGACGCTGGTGTGGGCCTTGTCCGGGTTGCGGGTGACGAAGCCGGAGTCGACCAGGCCGATCAGCGAGATGAACAGGCCGATGCCGATCGCGATGGCGCGCCGCAGCCCGCCGGGGATGGCGTCCATGACGCGCTGCCGCAGTCCGGAGGCGACCAGGATCATCAGCACCAGGCCGGCCAGTACGACCATGCCCATCGCGTCCGGCCAGCTCATCTTCGGGGCGAGCTGGAGCGAGACGACGGCGTTGATGCCCAGGCCCGCGGCGATGGCGATGGGCACGTTGCCGATGACGCCCATCAGCAGCGTGGTGAGCCCGGCCATCAGCGCGGTGGCCGTCACGAGCTGCCCGTTGTCGAGGTAGTTCTCGTACTTGTCGTGACCCGCTCCGAGAATGATCGGGTTGAGCACGATGATGTACGCCATCGCGAAGAAGGTCGCCAGGCCGCCGCGCACCTCGCGGCCGACGGACGAACCCCGCTGCGTGATCTTGAAGAACCGGTCGACGGCGTTCCGCGACTCGGGTGGGGGCGGGGGCGGCTGCGGGTCGTTGACCGCTGCGCTGGCCGAGGGGGACATGCGGGGACCTCAGTCGGACGGGCCTTGAGGGAAGGCGGGGATGGGGGGGTGGGACGGGGTGGAGCCGGGGGCGGGGCGGGCGGGGACGGGTGGGCCCGTCCGTCGGTCGACGCGGGTCGGCGGCGCGTGCCGCCGGCCTGTTCGCGCCCGCATTGGGATGTTCCTACGAATAAGTCCAGACGGAACTGGACCGTTGCAGTATGAACAAACAAGAGAAAGATTGCTATCTCCGCGCGTAGACCGATATAGCTCCCGGGCCGGCGAGCGGCGCCCACCCCGTTGGTCGACCGCGCGGACGGACTAGGCTTGGACCATGAAGAAGTGGACCCCCCTGCACGAGGCGCCCGAGCCCCTGGAGGGCAACGTCGTCGCCACGATCACCGGTGGCACGATCGTGTGGTTCGTCCTCTTCCTCGCCCAGCTCCCCTTCTACAACTGGTTCGACGACCACGACCACCTGTGGTGGCTGTGGACCTGCCTGGCCGGCGCCGGCCTCGGGCTGATCGGCATCTGGTACGTGCGCGGGCGCGACGAGGCCATCCGACGCCACGCGGCCGAGGCCGAAGCCGAAGCCGCCGCCACCACGCCGGCGCCCGACGGGGCGGCCGGCGGGGCGAGCGCGGACGACGGGGCGGCGGGCGGGGCGCCCGGAGACGCCGAGGCCCCCGCCGTGGCGCGGCCAGCGGGCGAGGCCGGCGCCACGGCGTGACGGCTCGCCTGCCGGCGCGGGTCTGCCGTGCGGGCGCGGCGGCCGGGGGCACGGGGACGCGATGGCACGGGGACGCGGTGGCGCGCGGGTGGGGCGACACGCGGGTGGGGGCGACGCAACAACAGCCTCAGAGGTTGCCGGCGGAGTTGTTAGAACTCCCACGCCGCTTTGGTGCGTATTCAAGGGGTGACCGCTGTCTTCCCCCGTACCTTCGTGTCATGACGTATCGGGCTGAGACCGCAGTCGACGAACCTGACCCGGACGGCGGCGCGGCCTCCGCACTCACCGACGCGGCAGCACGTCGGCCCGGCCACCCCGGGCTGAGCACGGCCGAGGTGGCGGAGCGGGTGAGCCGGGGCGAGGTCAACGACGTCCCCGTGCGCTCCTCGCGCTCCACACCGGACATCATCCGCGCCAACGTCTTCACGCGCTTCAACGCGATCATCGGCATCCTCTTCGTCGTCATGCTGGCCGTGGCGCCGATCCAGGACGCGCTGTTCGGCTTCGTGATCGTCGCCAACACCGCGATCGGCATCATCCAGGAGCTGCGGGCCAAGAAGACGCTGGACAGCCTGGCCGTCATCGGCGAGGCCAAGCCGACCGTGCGGCGCGACGGGGTCGCCGCCGAGATCCCGGTCGGCGAGATCGTCCTCGGCGACCTGGTGGAGCTGGGGCCCGGCGACAAGTGCGTGGTCGACGGCGAGGTCGTGGAGGCCGACGGCCTGGAGATCGACGAGTCGCTGCTGACCGGCGAGGCCGACCCGGTGCTCAAGCGCCCGGGCGACCAGGTGATGTCCGGGTCCTTCGTGGTGGCCGGTGGCGGCGCGTTCACGGCCACCAAGGTCGGCCGGGAGGCGTACGCGGCGCAGCTCGCCGAGGAGGCGTCGCGGTTCACGCTGGTCCACTCCGAGCTGCGCAGCGGCATCAGCCAGATCCTCAAGTACGTGACCTGGATGATGGTGCCCACCGCGATCGGCCTGGTCATCAGCCAGAGCGTGGTGGAGAAGAACGACTGGCGCGAGGCCGTGCGCCGGATGGTCGGCGGGATCGTGCCGATGGTCCCCGAGGGCCTGGTGCTGCTGACCTCGGTCGCCTTCGCGATCGGCGTCATCCGGCTGGGCCGCAAGCAGTGCCTGGTGCAGGAGCTGCCCGCGATCGAGGGCCTGGCCCGCGTCGACGTGGTGTGCCTGGACAAGACCGGCACCCTCACCGAGGGCGGCATGGACGTCACCGAGGTGCGGCTGCTGGGTGCCGGCGACCCGGCCGGCGAGGGCGCCGCGCCGGACGAGACTTACGTGGGGCGGGTGCTCGGCGCGCTCGGCGCCTCCGACCCGCGGCCCAACGCCAGCCTCCAGGCGATCATCGACGCGTACCCGCAGCCGGCCGACTGGGAGTGCACCGCCGCGCTGCCCTTCTCCTCCGCCCGCAAGTACAGCGGCGCTGCCCTGACCGAGCCGTCCGGCGAGGCCAGCGGCTGGCTCCTTGGCGCCCCTGACGTGCTGCTGCCGGCCGACGACCCGGCGCTCGGCGAGATCGAGGACCTGAACACGCAGGGCCTGCGGGTGCTGCTGCTGGCCCGTACGGAACGCGAGCTGGACGACGAGCGGGTGGCCGAGGGCGTGCGCCCGGCCGCGCTGGTCGTTCTCGAACAGCGGCTGCGCCCGGACGCGGCGGACACGCTGCGGTACTTCGCGGAGCAGAACGTCGCGGCCAAGGTCATCTCGGGTGACAACGCCGTCTCGGTCGGCGCCGTGGCCGGCAAGCTCGGGCTGCCGGGCGCCGAGCACACGGTGGACGCCCGCCGATTGCCCGCCGACCGCGAGGAGATGGCCACCGCGCTTGAGGACGGCGCGGTGTTCGGGCGGGTCACCCCGCAGCAGAAGCGGGACATGGTGGGCGCGCTCCAGTCGCGCGGCCACACCGTGGCGATGACCGGCGACGGCGTCAACGACGTGCTGGCGCTCAAGGACGCGGACATCGGCGTCTCGATGGGCTCCGGCTCCGAGGCCACCCGTGCCGTCGCCCAGATCGTGCTGCTCAACAACAGCTTCTCGACGCTGCCCTCGGTGGTCGCCGAGGGCCGGCGGGTGATCGGCAACATCGAGCGGGTCGCCAACCTGTTCCTGGTCAAGACCGTGTACTCGGTGCTGCTGGCGCTGCTCGTGGTCTGCTCGCAGGTCTCGTACCCGTTCCTGCCACGGCACCTGACGCTGCTGTCCACGCTGACGATCGGCGTACCGGCGTTCTTCCTGGCGCTGGCCCCGAACAAGGAGCGGGCGCGACCCAACTTCGTGCGCCGGGTGATGCGGTACGCGATCCCCGCGGGCGTCATCGCGGCCGTCGCCACCTTCGCCACGTACCTCGTCGCCCGCAGCCACTACACGGGCGAGGGCGCGCGGGACGCGGAGACCAGCGCGGCGACGCTGACGCTGTTCCTGATCTCCATGTGGGTGCTGGCGATCGTCGCGCGGCCGTACACCTGGTGGCGGATCGGCCTGGTGCTGACGATGGCGCTCGGCTTCGTGATCGTGGTCGTGACGCCGTGGTTGCAGGACTTCTTCGCGCTCAAGCTGGTCGGCACGTCGATGCCGTGGACGGCGGTGGGCATCGCGGTGGCCGCCTCGCTCCTGCTCGAGGTCGCCTGGCGCTGGGTGGGCCGGCGCTTCCCGGCCTAACGCGAGCCAGCGCGCCCGGGCGCTGACGACGGCGGACACGCGAGCGGGCCCGCGCCAGACGATGGCGCGGGCCCGACCCGTTTCCGGCGCCGCGCGCCGGGTGTCGCCGCCTTACGGCAGCGTGTACCTCACGTCACTTCACGTCGACGAAGTCCACGCCGGAGGCGACGGCCGCGTGGGTGCTGTAGCCGGCGAAGTTCCAGCGCCAGTCACCGTCCACCGACGCCTTGACGGTGGTCTTGTAGTCGCCGTTCTTGTTGCCCTTGACGGTCTTGACCGTCGAGAAGGTCTTGGCGCCCTTCTTGCGGAACTCCAGCTTGGCCGACTGGTTGCCGTGGTTGACCCACTTGTTGTCGCCGAAGACGTCCCAGTGGGCGCGGGTCAGCTTGCCCGTGACCGTGAGCGTCTTGCCCTTCTTGACGGGCTCGGGCGAGGCGTTGACCGTCAGCTTCCCCTCCCGCTGGAGCCGGAAGGAGCCGGCCTTGTCCGAGGTGAAGAAGTCGTCGTCCTTGGCGTCCACCCAGGCGTCGACGTACCAGGTGCCGGCCAGCGCGTTGGTGTACAGGTCCACGCGCGGGTCGATCTTGAAGGTCGCGGTGCAGGTGCCGACCTTCTTGTTGGTGGCGGCAACGCACTTGACGGCCTTGACCGGCTGGAAGAAGCCGGACGACGGGCCCAGAATGTCGATCTTTGCGCCCTGGATGCCCGAGTTGTCCTGCGCCGTGACGGCGACCGTGAAGGTCTTGGCGCCGCTCGTGCCGACGACAACGTTCTTGCCGCCGTTGACGACCACCTTGGTGATCCTGGTGTCGCCGTAGCCGTCCGCGTGTGCCGCCGTGGCGGTCAGACCACTCAGCACGGTGGCGCTGGTGACGGCGAGTACGGCCAGAGATGCGCTCTTGCGCATGAATCCCCCCATACGATGAAAAGGGCTCCATCTTCCCTGATGAGATGACGGAGTCCGACGGGAGCGACTGTACGTATTTCACCCGTCATTCACAACTGTTTCCGGAGCCCCACGAGTTGGGCCACGTCCCATACGCCCCGTCAGCCCTGTTAGCCCCGCCAGCTCGGCCCCGTCAGCCCAGCCTCATAAGTCCCACAGCGGCCGGCGTCAGGCGACGGCGGTTCCCTCCAGCTCGACCAACTGGCCGGGGACGGCCAGCCGCACCACCCCGAGCATGGTGGTGGTCGGCGCCACCCCGGCGGCGGCCAGCCGGGCCGCCAGCACGCCGTAGTGCTGGAAGAGCAGGTCGACGTCGGTCGTGTAGACGTTGAGCCGCACCAGGTGGGCGAGCGCCATGTCGGCCTCGGCGAGCACGGCCTCCAGGTTGTCGACGCTCAGCGCCAACTGCGCCGCCATGTCGCCCTCGTGCTGGGGCTTCCCCTCGCGGCTCATCGCGGTCTGGCCCGAGACGTACAGGGTCCGGGTGTGCCCGGAGACGACCTCACCCTGGTTGAACCCCAGCTCCGTCGACCACGGCACCGGGTTGATCGCCGTTCGCTCCACTGCCACGTCAGCTCCGTTCGTTGATGGTGGGCACGCACGCCCGTCGGCTCGGCAGCCGCCGTTCCGACGTCGTGGCGTTGTGGGAGGAGCCTCGCGGCATATCACGACACCCTCTGTCACGTATCGGCTTACAGTGCTGCGCATGCGTGCTGACCGGCTGGTTTCCCTGGTACTCCTGCTGCGCCAGCGCGGTCGGCTGACCGCGGAGACGCTCGCCCGCGAGCTGGAGGTGTCCACCCGTACCGTGCTGCGCGACATCGAGGCGCTGTCCGCCGCCGGCGTGCCGGTCTACGCCGAGCGCGGCCGGCACGGCGGCTTCGCGCTGCTGCCCGGTTTCCGGACCGAGCTGACCGGGCTCAACCACGACGAGGCGCTGGCCCTGCTGGCCGCCGGGTCGGCCCGTGGGGAGCGGGCGTTCGGCCTCGGCGCGGCGCTGGCCTCGGCCATGCGGAAGGTGGTCGACGCGCTGCCCGCCGACCACCGGGCGGGGGCGAGCGACGCCGCTCGGCGGCTGCTCGTCGACCCGGAGACCGACCTGCTCGCCCGGCGGTCGGCCACCGACCAGGTGCCCGCCGCCGCGCTGGCCGAGGTCCGGCGCGCGGTGCTGGCCGGGCGCAAGCTGCGCATCCACTACGCGGCCACGGACCAGCCACCCCGGTGGCGCACGGTGGACCCGATCGGCCTGGTCACCGTGCGCGACCGGGGCTACCTGCTGGCCACCCGGGCCGGCGCCGACCGCACGTACCGGCTCTCCCGGATCGCGGCGGCCGAGGAACTCGCCGAACCGGCGGAGCGGCCGGAGACGGCCGATCTGGACCGGATCTGGCGGGAGCGCTCCGCGCGGTTCCGCTTCGACGGGGAGCACCACGTCACCGCGCTGGTACGGGTGCGCCCGGCGCGGCGGGAGGAGTTGGTGGACACCGCGCTGGCCGTGCGCGCCATGGAGCCCGACGCGGACGGCTGGGCGCGCCTCGAGGTCACCTTCCAGGACGCGCGGCACGCCGAATGGGCGCTGTGGGAGCTGGGCGCGGACGGGGAGGCCGTCGCCCCCCGGTCGTTGCGCGCCTCGCTACACCAGCGCGCCACCGCGCTCGCCAGCCGCTACGACGACGCCCCCTGAGGCCGCCAGGCCCCCGCTCCTGCCCCCACCTCTCCCTCGGCCGTCAGGCGGTGCCCGGCGCGCCGTCGAACCAGCGGGAGCGGGCCAACTCCTCGGTGCGGGTGGGGTCTTCGAGGAGGGCGGCGACCTCGAAGCGGCGCTCCCACTGGCCGGCGGCCCAGCACAGGCCCGCCGCCACGCCCTCGACCGTGGCCGCGTGCAGCGTGCCGTCCACGTACCGCCAGTCCAGCTCCACCTGGCGCGTGCCCGAGCCGTCCGCGGCCCGCAGCTCGACCAGCAACTCCTCGTGCTCCACGTACGACAGCGGGGCGCCCGGCAGCAGTTCGCGGACCGCGTCGGCGACCTCGTGCGGCTCGCCGTGCGAGACCACCGGGGCCGGGTACGCCTCGCTCAGCCGGCGCACCTGGAGCAGTTCGGCCAGGTCGGCGGCGCGGGCCGGCGGGACCGGCAGCAGGGGACGCGCCTCGGCCATGGCGAGCGGCATCAGGTCCGGCGCGTCGGCGACCAGCGCGTCCGCCGCGTCCACCACCTCCACGGCGTACTCGGCGGCGTGCTCGGCCGCGTACTCGACCCCGTCCTCACCCTGCCCGTACGTCACCGCGCGCAGTTCATCCGGGAGGGTGACCTCCTCCGGGGCGAGCTGGGCCAGCGCCCCGTACAGGCCGCGGAGTTGGGCCGGGGCGACCTCGCTGTCCTCGTCGGCGAGCCGGGCCAGTAGTTCGGCGGCGCCGCCCGGCTCGTCGAGCAGCGCCCGCACCGTGGTGCGCACCCCGAGCGCGCGCAGCACCTGGGCGTCGACGTCGGCGGTGTCGGCCGCCTCGTACAGGCCCGCGAGCAGCGGATCACCACCGGCGGCCCGCAGCCCGGCCGGGCGCCGGCCGTCGAGCACCGGGTGGCCGCGCAGCCACCACGCCGTGTACGGGCGCACCGTCTCCGTGGTCCCGCCGGGCAGCAGCACCCGCACCGGGGTGGTGAGCGCGTCGCGCAGCGGCGGCTGGGAGAGCATGGCGAGGGCGAGCGGCCAGGCGTCGTCGTCCACCAGGTCCAGGTCGCGCACGGCCACGATCTCGGTGGCCACCGGGGGCACCGGCGTCGGCTCCAGGCCGTCGAGCAGGTCCTCGCACCACACGTCCACGGCGTCGAGCACGCCCACGTCGTCGGGCTCGGGGAAGTCGCTGTCCCGCGGTTCCAACTCGTCCGGGTCGAGCACCACGTCGGTGGCGCGCACCAGTGTGAAGCCGGCGAGCACGCCCACGGCCGCGAGCGTCTCCTCGCCCCACCGCTCGACCAACTCCGGGTCGCAGGTGGCCAGTTCACCCGGTCGGATGACGCGCTCGAAGTCGCTGCCGGGCACCACCAGGTCGCCGGCGAGTGCCGGTTCGCCGTCCTCGTCGGGCAGCGCGAGGGCGGCCAGCCACGGCTCGTCGCCGGGGGCCAGCCGGGCGTCGCGCACCAGCGCGAGCACCGTGTCGGCCAGCGCCTCGCCGTCCAGCGGGCCGCCCGGCGCGTCCTCGTCCAGGAAGGGGTCGAAGTCGTCGTCGGCCGCGTCCAGCGAACCGGCGACCGCGGCCCGCACCTGCGGCGTGGTCAGCACGGCGCGCGGCGTGGCCGGGGTCGCGCCCAGCTTCTCCAGCAGCGGGTGGACGGCGTCGGGGTGGGCCACCTTGAGGCCGAGCCTGGCCAGCGTGCGGTGCTGCCGGGCCGCGGCCTCCCCGGTGTCGGCGCCCGTGTCCGTGTCGGCGTCCGGTGCGGGGCCCTGGCCGGCGCCGTCGGGCAGCGGCAGCAGCACCTGGCGGGGGCCGATCGTCGTACGGACCGCGCCGCTCGCCTCGCCCCGCCAACCGGCCCCGCCGCCCAGCGGCGCGCCGGCCAGCGGCACCGGCAGGCCGCTGAGCAGCTCCGGGTCGGTGCCGGCCAGCGCGTCGTAGAGCCGCCGCCACCAGGCGGGCTGGCGCTCGGCGCCCGCGAGGCGCTCGATCATCTCGCCGAGCCGCACCCGGCCCACGTCGAGCGCGCGCAGCTCGGCCCGCCGCTCCAGGCCGGCCGGCAGCAGGTGCGGGAAGAGATCGGCGAGCACCCGTACGGTCTCGGCGCCCGCCCCCTCCAACACTTCCGCCTCCACCGGGCGCAGCACGCCCGGCACGTCGTGGGCCGCCGGCTCGGCGTACGGATCGGCGGGGTCGGCCACGGTCGCGGCATTGGCTTCCGCCTCGGCGCCCTCGGTCGGCCCGTAGGCGGTGGCCGCGCTCGGCAGGAACGCGACCCGGGGCAGCCGGTCGAGGACCAGTCGGCGCAGCGTCCCGTCGAGTTCGCCCTTGCCGAGCGGCTCGGGCACCAGGTCGAGCGTGCCGACCGTCACCGGGTGCCAGTCGCCGAGCAGCGTGGCGTACGCGTCGGCGGCGCGGGCCAGCAGGAAGTCGGTGAGCGGCCCGGGCGCGACCCGGCGCCGGGTGGGCTCCAGCGGGAAGGAGGCGATGAGCAGCGCGGGCAGCCCGAGCGGCTCGTCGGTGGGGGTCGGCGCGTGCACGACCGGCGCGGCGCCGCCGCGCGCGGCCCGCCCGGCGCCCTGGGCGCCGCCGTTCCCCTGGCCCACGCCGAGGTCGGGCAGGGCGGGCCCGCCGCCGATGCGCACCGGCGCGCCCTCGGCGTCCACCGGCACCGCCCAGGTCACCGACCACACGGGGCGCAGCCGCTCCTCGACCGGGCGGTCGGCGAGCAGGTCGGGGGTGAGCGGGCCGCCGTCGCGGGCGACACGCCAACGGGTGGCGCCGCTCTCGTGCGCGCTGTCCTCGATGACCACGTACGGGCCGTCCTGGCGGCGGCGCAGCGTGCGGACGCCCTCCGGGGTCTCCACGACGACCTCGGCGAGGCCGGGGAGGGTGAGCAGCAGCGAGGCGTCGACCGCGTCGAGCAGGCGGCGGGCCAGGTCCTCGGCGGCGCCGTCGCGCAGCGGCAGCACCACCACCGTGTCATAGCCCTCGGGCGCGCGGCCCTCGGCGGGCAGCGGCAGCCGCAGCAGCGGCACGTGACCCTCACGCCGGCGCAGCTCGTCCGCCAGGCCCGGGCTCGCGTCGGCCGCCCGCTGGGCCAGTTGCCGCGCCTCGGCCAGCGACCAGCGGACACCGCCCGTACGGCTCACGATGGCGGGCTCGTCGCTGACCGCGAGGACCGCGGCGAAGCCGACGCCGAACCGGCCGACGGCCAACCCGGCCTCCGGGCCGCCGGCACCGGCGTCGCCGGCCGGCGCCTCGTCGCGCTTGGCGGAGGCGCGGAGCGTGGACAGCGACTCGGCGCCGGCGGCGTCGAGCGGGACGCCGTTGTTGGCGGCGGCCAGCACCGCCAGGCCCGTGCCGTCGCCGCCCGCGCGCACCCCGGCTGTCTGGTCGGGCTGATCGCTCTCGTGCAGGGTCAGCCGGAGCCGCCCGGGCACCTGGGCGCGGGCCGCGGCGTCGGCGGCGTTCTGGGCGAGTTCGATGATGAGGCGGTCGCGGTAGCCGCCGAGTGCGAGGTCCTCCTCGGCGTTGGCGTCCTCGCGGAAGCGGGCGGGCGAGGCGGCCCACGCGTCCAGGACGCCGCGCCGCAGCCGCCCGGTACCGAACGGGTCCGCATCCCCCGTCGCGCCGCGCACCATCGCCGTGCTGCTGCTCACCTGTCGTCTCCCCTGTGCCGGTCCGTCGGCCCTCCGCACGCGCGGTGCGTACGGCATGCCGGCGGTGAACGTCTGCGGTGAACGTACCGCCATCCCGCCGTACTCCCCGACTCCCCCCGTCCGCCGGGCGAACTCCCCAGGTGGCGGCACGGTGGTGGCACGGCGACGGCCCGGCCGGGGTGGGGCGGGGTGGGGTGGGGTGGCCACGCCGAGGGGAGGCCCACCGCGCGCGGGGTGGGCGTGGCCCGGTGCCGGGCTGGGCCGGCGTACGCCTGGGTCGCCGCCCCGGGGCGGGGCGGCTCAGGCGGGGGCGGGCGGGGCGTGGTGGCGGGGCGAAGGAGTCAGGAGGGGCCCGTCAGGGGGCCCGTCAGGAGTGGCCGAGTTCCTCGGCCGGGCCGTCGGGCTCCACGGAGCCGCCGGTGCGGTCGGGGCGCAGGGTCAGCGGGTCGACCACCGTCTCGTCGATGACGGGCGGGGCCGGGCGCGGGGGCTTGGGCATGACGGCGGCCTCGGAGTGGCCGCCACAGCCGTAGCTGAGGGAGACCACGCGGCCGTCCGCCGGGCTGAACTCGTTGGCGCACACGCCGAACGCCTGCCGCAGCGATCCCGTCAGCGGCACCAGGAACCCGCAGGTCATGCAGGAGGCCGGGGCCGCCTGCGCCATCGGGGTCTGCGCCCCGTACGCCTCGTCCCAGCGGTCGGCCGCCACGTGCAGCCCGTACCGCGAGAGCACCCGGGCGCGCCCGAGGCCCAGCTCCTGGGCCACGCCCGCGATCGTGCCGATCACGGGCAGTTCGGAGCCGTCGGCGGCGGTGGCCGGGGCGCCGGCCACGGGCACCGGCTGGGTCGCCGGGGAGCCGGGCGTGACGTCGGCGTCCTCGGTGTCCGCGAGCTGGGCGAGTTCGCCGGAGAGCGGAGCGCGCCCCGCGCCGGCGGCGCCCTCGGTGCCCGCACCGCCCGGGCCCTCGGCGACCGCGCGCACGGGCGAGCCCTCGTCGGCCAGGACGGAGTTGGGCGGCGGGGCGTCCTCGCCGGTGAAGCCCGGCTCCAGGCGCAGGTCGTCCGCCTCGGTCGGGAGCAGGTCGCCGGGGCCCATGTCGCCCGGGCGCAGCCGCTCGCTCCAGGGCACCCACTCCGGCGCCAGCAGCGCCTCGGGCCCGGGCAGCAGCACCGTCTCGTCGAGCGTGACGACCTTGGCGCGGGAGGCGCGGGCGACGGTCACCGCCCAGCGCCAGCCCCGGTAACCGGGTTCCGCGCACTCGAAGAAGTGGGTGACCACGCGGTCTCCGTCGGCCGCAATGGCGACGTGTTCGCCGACGGGGCCCGGGAACGCCGCCTCCTCGGCCGCCGCACGGGCAAGATCGACCGCCTCGGCGCACAAGCGGTCCGGGGTACGGCTTCGCATCGCAGCACTCACAAGAATCGATTCTCTCCTACGCCGTCTCACGAGCGCGCCGGCCAAGCAGCCGGGACAGCGGACGGAGCGGACCTGTGGACCGCGTCGACGTCCGCGCCCGAACGGCCTCGGACGCACCAGTTACGTCCCATTCTGCGGGATGCTGACCCGGTGCGTGGCCAAGAACGACCGCCAGTGGCGCGTAAGGCACGCTACCTTGTCGGACCGCACCACCCCCACCCCGCCTCGTCCCCACGGGGTGCGCGCGCCGCCCCGAACCCCCACCGACCGCCCCCGCGCGCCGCCCCGACGCCCGGCGCGAGAGGGCCTGACCGGTACCGCGTACCCGTCGCTCCCCCACCGACCGGCCGCCACCCGACCGCCGCCGGACACGTAAGACTCGCCCGCGACCGGGCCCGGGAAGTGGGGCGGCGGCGACCCGGATGTGGGGGAAACGCGGCGAAGAAGCGGCGGAAAGTCGCGTACCTCGTCCTGATGGGGTAGACGATGGCGTGGTGAGAGGCACGAGGTTCGCCGCGGGCGGCGCGATCGGAAGGTCGCGACGCTCGTTCGGCCAGACGCTACGGCGCCCGTTCGCGAGCACGGCTCGCGGCGTGCGGCGGGCGACGCATGCGCACGGAGCGGGCGAGTCCGGCCTCGGGAAGCTGATCGAGTTGCACGCGGTGAACTCCGCGGGCGACATGATGATCACCGTCGCGCTCGCCTCGACCGTGTTCTTCTCCGTACCGACCGACGAGGCGCGCGGCCGGGTCGCCCTCTACCTCGCCATCACGCTGGCGCCGTTCGCGCTCCTCGCCCCCGTGATCGGCCCGCTGCTCGACCGCATTCCGCACGGCCGCCGCGCGGCGATGGCCAGCGCGATGCTGACCCGCGCGCTGCTCGCGCTGACGATGGCTGACGTGGTCAGCGGCGGCGGGCTTGAGCTGTACCCGGCGGCGCTCGGCGTGCTTGTCGCCTCCAAGGCGTACGGAGTGGTGCGTTCCGCGGTCGTGCCCCGGCTGCTGCCGCCACGCTTCTCGCTGGTCAAGGCGAACTCGCGGGTGACGCTCGGTGGGCTGCTCGCCACCGGCCTCGCGGCGCCCATCGGCGCGGGGCTGCACCAGCTCGGGCCGGCGTGGCCGCTCTACGGGGCGTGCGCGGTCTTCACGATGGGCACGATCCTGTGCTTCACGTTGCCGCACAAGGTGGATTCGGCCAAGGGCGAGGCGCGGGCCCACGTCATCGCCCACCCGCCGCACCTGCGCTCCCACGACCACGGCCCCACCCGCGCCCCGCACCACGCCACCCGGCCCGGCCAGCCGCGCGGCGCGATCGCCGCCGAGGCCACCGAACCCGCCGGCGCCACGGCCACGGCGGTGGTGGAGCCGACACCGGACACGGCCCCGGCGGGGGCGCCGGAGGGCACGCCAGCGGGAGCGTCACCGACGGCGACGGCGACGGAGGACCAGCCAGCGAACGCGGACGCCGAGCCCGCCACCACCTCTGCCACGGGCGGCACTACCGACGCCGGGCCCGACGCCGACGCGGCCACCGAGACGGCGGGCGCGACCGAGGCCGGAACCGGGGACGAGGCCGGGGCCGGGCCGGCAGCCGTGACCGCCGCCGCGAGCACGAGCACGACGGCGGGCGCGCGTGCGACGGCCGGCACGAGCACGACCGGCACCAGCACGGCCATCGCCGAGGGCGGCGCCACCGTCGAGCAGGACCCACCCGCCGCGCGGGAGGACACGGCGCGGGAGGAGGCAGCGCAGGAGGATGTGGCGCGGGAGGTCGTGCCGTACGCCGGCGGCGCGGCGCACGCGGACTGGGACGAGGAGCCGATCAAGCGGCCGGGGCTGCGCAACGTGGGCTCGTCCGTCCTGCACGCGTGGCCGGCCAACGCCACCATGCGCACCCTCTCCGGCTTCCTGACCCTCTTCCTCGCCTTCATGCTGCGCGAGCACCCGCTGAGCGGGCTCAGCCCCGAACTGTCGCTGGGCATCGTGGCCGTCTCGGCGGGCGCGGGCAACGCGCTCGGCACCGCGATCGGGGCCGGGCTGCGCGCCCGCGGCCCGGAGCTGATCATCGTCGCCGTGCTGACCACCTCGCTGGCCACGGCCATCACGGCGGCCGTCCTCTACAGCCAGGTGGCCGTCGCCGCGCTGGCCGCCGTCGCGGGCCTCTCGCAGGCGCTGGGCAAGCTGTCGCTGGACGCGCTGATCCAGCGCGACGTGCCGGAGAACGTCCGCACCTCCGCGTTCGCCCGCTCCGAGACCGCGCTACAGATGTCCTGGGTGGTCGGCGGCGCCATCGGCATCGCGTTGCCGCTCAACGGCGTCCTCGGCATGTCGACGGCCGTCTGCTTCCTCGCGCTCGGCTGGCTCGGCACCGTGCGTGGGCTGCTCGCTTCGGCCAGGCGCGGCACGCCGCACCCGCGCGTGGCTTGATCCGCGCGGCCCGATAGCCTGCCAGCATGACCACTGCCACGCGGCGGAGCCGCACTTCGATGTCGTCCTGGCGCAAGGGCCGCCGCGTCGCCGCCGCCGTTGGTGCCGTGTCCATCGGGCTGATCACCCTGGCCGCCTGTGACAAGCCGACCCCCCTCGCGACCGTGACCGTCGGCACCAGCTCGGTGAACTCCGAGGCCACCGACGGCTGCTACGGCGACGGCAAGGTGCTCAACGAGAAGAAGACCAAGGACTGCCTCTCCAAGAAGGGCGGCAAGTCGATCAAGGTCGCGCCCGGCGAGAAGGTGCGCATCGGCGTGGACCCGGAGATCGGCGAGTCCGGCTGGGTGATGGTGTCGAGCAACCCGCTCATGAAGGAACCGAGCAAGGACAACTACCGCAGCTTCGACGGCGACACCCTCTTCGAGCAGAAGGACCCGCAGACGGGTCAGACGATGGGCATGCGGGACAAGGTCACCATCGCCATCGTGGAGCTGAAGGGCAACGACGGCCCGAAGGCCATGTGGCACTTCAACCTGGAGCGCGAGGACTAGGCAGCCCCGCCGGGCGCCACCCGCCCCGCGGGCCCAGCCGTCCCCGCCCGCCCGGGCCGGCGGCCGTCCCCGCGACGCCCACCGCCCCGGGCGCCGGACGCACCACCCCCGCACCACCCGATCCACCCACACCACCCGATCCACCCGCAGTACCCGAACCACCCGCACCACCTCAGCCACACACACCGCACTGCACCGAGTGCCGGCCCAGCTCGCCGGCGGGCCGCACCGCCGCCCGCCGTGCGGGCGCGCGGGACGCATGGAGCGCGGTGCACGACGAAGGGGCGTGAGTCCATGCGCGCGCTGATCGTTACCGCGGTCCCGGCCGAACGCGACGCGGTGGTCCGGGGCATCCGGGATGCCGGCGCCTTCGAGGGCGTGGAGCGCGCCCTGCCCGGCGCCCCCGGGTACGCGCGGCACCGGCTGGCGCTGCCGGTCACCGGCGCCAGCGACGCCCTGACGCTGGAGGCGCTGGACGCCGACGTGCTGGCGGCCGGCGTCGGCCCGGCCGCGTCGGCCGCCGCCACCGGCAGCGCCCTGGCCACCGCGACGGCCGACGGCCTCCCGTACGACCTGGTCATCTCCGCCGGCATCGGCGGCGGCTTCGGCGTGGCCCCGGCCATACCGCCGGCCGGTACGGCATCGGCCGGCGCCGAGCCGGCCGGTACGGAATCGACTGGTACGGGATCGACTGGTACGGGATCGGCTGGTACGGGATCGGCCGGCGTGGGCCAGGCGGCGGCCCGGTCGGCCGGGGTGGCGCTCGCGGCCGTGGTGGTGGCCGACGCGATCGTGGCCGCCGACCTGGGGGCCGAGACGCCCGACGGCTTCGCCGCCGTCACCGACCTCGGCTTCGGCACCATCCGGCACCTGCCGCCCGCGCACCTGGTGCGGGCGGCGGCCGAGGCCACCGGGGGCGTGCGCGGGAGCGTGCTCACCGTGTCGACGGTCACCGGCAGCGCCGAGCGCGCCGCCGAGCTGATGGACCGCCACCCGGGTGTCGTCGCCGAGGCGATGGAGGGTTTCGGCGTGGCGGAGGCGGCCACCGCGTACGGGGTGCCGGTGCTGGAGATCCGTACCGTCTCCAACGCGGTGGGTCCGCGCGACCGGGCCGCCTGGCGGATCGACGCCGCGCTGGCGGCCCTCACCGGCGCCTTCGACGCGCTCGCGCGGGCGCTGCCGCGAGCCATGGCGGAAAACGGCGCGCCGACCGACCCGGCAGGAACAGCGCGGGGCTCGTCAGCGCTGCACGAGGCGGCCTCCGACGCGGCGGCGGGCGACGGGCCGACCTAGGACCCAGGCCGGCCCCGGGCCAGCCCCGGGCCCCGTGAAGCCGCCCCGCTCCCCCGCCGAAGGAGCCACCGCAGACCACCCCCGTGCGAGGAGGACCCCGTGATGACCGAAAGCGCCGAACTCTCCGACCCGGCACCCGGCGCCGGCGGGAGCGACGACCGCCCCCTGCGCATCGCCTATTCGCCGTGTCCGAACGACACGTTCGTCTTCGACGCCTGGGCCCACGGCCGCGTCCCGGGGGCGCCCGCCCTCGACGTGACCTTCGCCGACATCGACGTCACCAACGGCATGGCCGAGCGCGGCGAGTTGGACGTGCTGAAGGTGTCGTACGCGGTGCTGCCCTGGGTCCTCGACGAGTACGCGCTGCTGCCCTGCGGCGGGGCGCTCGGCCGTGGCTGCGGGCCGCTGGTGCTCACCTCGGGCCCGGCGGACGCCGCCGACCTGGCGGGCCGCACGGTCGCGGTGCCCAGCGAGCGGTCGACGGCGTACCTGCTGTTCCGGCTGTGGGCCGCGACCGAGGTGCCGGGCGGCGTGGGCGAGGTGAAGGTGCTGCCCTTCCACGAGATCATGCCGGCCGTGCGGGCCGGCACGGTGGACGCGGGCCTGGTCATCCACGAGGCGCGCTTCACCTACCAGGACTACGGGCTGCACTGCCTGGCCGACATGGGCGAGCACTGGGAGGCCACCACCGGGCTGCCCATCCCGCTCGGCGCGATCATCGCCCGGCGCGCGCTGGGCGCCGAGCGGCTGCGCGAGCTGGCGGACGCGGCGCGCGCCTCGGTGCGGATGGCCTGGGACGACCCGCTGGCCTCGCGCCCGTACGTCCTGGAGCACGCGCAGGAGATGGACCCGGCCGTGGCCGACCAGCACATCGGCCTGTACGTCAACGAGTTCACGGCCGACCTCGGCGAGGACGGCTACGCCGCCGTGCGCGGCCTGCTCACCCGCGCCGCGGCCGAGGGCCTGGTGCCCGCCCTGGCCCCGGGCGCGCTCGACTTCGCCTGAGCGCTCGCGTTCGACTGGGTTCCCAGCTTGCGGCTGCGCCGCGCCGGCTCCTTCCGCACGCCACGGCCCCGCCCTCCCGAACGCGAGGGGGTGGGGCCGTCGACGTGGGCGCGGGCCACCGGCGTGGGCGCGGGCCGTCGGCGCGGGCGGGGCGTCAGTGGACGGTGAAGGGTCGGCTCGCGCCGGTGAAGGGGCTGATCCCGCCGGTGAGCGCGCGGGCGTCGCCGTGGTGGACGAGGCGGTACGTGCCCGGCTCGGCCTCGCGTGGGATGTCCCAGGTCAGGGTGGCCGTGGAGACCGCCAGATAGGCGCGCTGCCAACGGTAGGTGGTGGACCAGTCGTCGTCCGTGGCCACCGTGCGCCAGCCGCCCGGCGCGCCGGGGTCGTGGCGCTGCACCTCCAGGAAGGTGGAGCCGGTGCGCAGGTCGTTGGCGGGGTGGCCGGTGAAGAAGGTGGCGCTGGCGCGCTCGCCGCGCCGGTAGCCGTCCGCCGCCGGCTGGTCGCGTACGTCGCCGAACTCCCGACCCGCGGGCGGCGCGTCGAGCACGGGCCCGGGGTTCAGGCTCAGTTGGTGGTCACCGCGCCAGGCCGGCCGGGTCTGACTCGGCGTCGGCTCGCCGGTGCGCAGCGCCTGGGCGAGGCGCGCGAACTCCTGCTGGTAGGCGGGGAGGGTGTAGCGGCCGAAGTGGGTCGAGGCTCCCTCGTAGTGCTGGGCGTCGTACTCCTGCGGCGTGGTGACGTACTGGCTGTACGCGTTGGCGTAGCCGGCGAACACGGTGTGCCGCGAAGAGTCGCCGAGTTCGGCCGCGACCGTGTCGGTGACCCGGTGGCCGGCCGCGATGGTGAACTCGGCCGGGGCCGCGGTGAGGGTGAGCTGCCCGATGCGCACGATCTGCACCGGCAGGACCTGCGGCGTCCAGGCCGGCCGCTGCGCGCCGGTGGCCAGGAAGACCGGCTTCGGCGCCTGGCAGCGGCGCAGCCCGGGCGGCGCCGGGTTGAGCACCGCGCCGAGGCCGACCACCAGCGGGTTGGCCCGCAACTCTCCCTCGTCCACCAGGTCCGGCCCCGGACCGTCCTCGGCGCCGGCGGTGAACGCCTGCCCGAGCGCGGCCTGGCAGGTGCGGTGCGGCTGGCCGTCGGGGGTGTAGCGGCCGGCCACGTCCACGGCGGAGAAGTCGACGTAGCGCTGCCGGTGGTCGATGGGGCCGCGCAGCTCCTCCGTGGCGCCGTTGAAGAGTTCGAGCGCCTTGGCGGCCTGTCGCTCCCCGATGATCCGGGTGTTCTCGAACTCGTCGTCGGTGGGGCCGTGGGCGCCGCCGTCGCGCAGGTTGGGTGACATGTCGCCGGCGTTGGTCTGCGCGAACGCGGCGACGAACCGGCCTCGTTCGGTCGCGTCCACGCCGAAGGCGTCGTGCTCGACCCGATAGCTGGCGTACCCCTTGTTGTCGGCGCTGATCAGCGTGTTCTTCGGGGTCATGGAGGTGGCGTGGGTGGGGAACCAGCTCAGCATGCCCACCGGCCGGCCCGCCCGCTCGAAGCGGAGCACGGTCATCCGGGTGTCCACCTCGCCCGGGAAGCGGGCCCGCTCGGCGGCCGGGTTGCGGCGGAAGGCCGCCGCCGACCGGTTGACGTTCGCGCCCTTCAACTCGCCGGTGGCGACCTTCACGGTGCCGGGGGCGCGGTCGGCGTCGGCGGCGACGACGGCCGCCACGATGCCGGAGACGATCGCCTCGTACGTCTTCTTCTGGTGCCCGAGCGTGGTGAGGTTGTAGAGCACGTCGTGCCCGTGGCCGCCGGGGCCGGCGTGGGTGTGGGTGGCGGAGAGGACGACGTTGCTCTCGGTGTAGCGCTGGCCGAGGCGCTCGGCGAGCCGGCGCAGCACCTCCTGGTGCACACCCTGCATGATCATTCCGACGTCGGCGCTGACGAACGCCGTGCGCCCGCCGCCCGGTTGCTCCATCACGAAGGCGCGCGCCCACTGCCGGGTGTGGATGCCGGAGGTCCGCTGGTCGAGCCGGGCGTAGCCCATCATGCCGACCTCGGCGGCCTCCCCGGTGACGTCGGCGATGCCCACCCCGACCCGGTAGCCGCCGCCCTCGGCGGAGGCTCCGCCGGCGGCGGCCGGGGCCGGGTCGGCCGCCGCGGGACCCGGCGCGGCGAGGCCGGCGGCCACCACCGCGGCGAGCAACGCGCCGAGCGCGGCCCGCGCGACGGCGCGGCGCGCGGGGGCGGGACGGCCGGCCGCGCGCGGTGGCGCCGCCGCTCGGCGCCGGAGCCCGCGTCCACGGCGGGGCGTACGGATGGTCAGGGGGGCGCGACCGAAAGGACCGCGCGACGGACACAACGTGCGTAACGACATACGCGGTCCCTGACTGTGAGGGTGGGGCGGCCCCGGTACGGCCTCCGGGAGGATGCGCCCGGGCCGGCGCTTGCGGCTCAGAATGGGACCGTACTTACTCCCGGGTCAATACGCCGACCACGTAAACCCGAAAGGGTACTCAGCTTTCACGCCACCGCTGGGCCCCCGCCCGCACCCCGTTCGGCGGGAGCGGAAACCTCGCTTTCCGAGCCCGTTTCGCCTTCCCGCGCGCCCGGCAGCGCGACGGCGGTCGAGGACGCCGGGTCGGCCTGGCGCGCCGGGGGCGGCGCGGCGGGCGGGGCCGCGAGGGCCGAGGCGGCTTGGTCGGCGGGGGCTGAGGCGGCCGGGGCGGCCTGGTCGGTCGGGGGCGCTGGCCGCGCGGCCGGCGCGCCGTACTCCCGTGGCCCGCCTCGCTCGAAGATCCCCTGCACGACGCGCCGGGCCTCGGCCAGCACGGCCGGGTCGCCCTGTTCCGGGTCGCACTCGAAGGCGAGCTTGACCAGCGCGTCGCCGGCGGCGACGGCCGTCAGCAGCGCGGTGCGCAGCCGGTCGTCCACCACGACCCCGAACCGCGTGCCGATCAGCTCGGCCAACCGGTCCGCCACCACCTCGTCGTTGCGCCGCCCCTCGGCCAACAGCCGGTCGTCGGCCACGTCCCCGAAGAGCACCATCCGGAAGCCGACGTCGGCCCGCGACATCCGCACGTACTCGTCGAAGCCGGCCGTCGCCGCCTCCGACCAGTGCGTGAACCCGGCCCGGGCGAGAAGCTGGTCGAGCCGGCCGAGGAAGGCGTCCAGGTTACGGGCGGACGCGGCCCGGAAGACCGCTCTGCGGTCGGTGAAGAAGCCGTACAGCGTGGCCAGGCCGACGCCGGCGGCCTCGGCGATGCGGGTGGTGGTGGCCGCCGCGTACCCCTCGCGCACCACCAGCCCCACCGCGGCGTCCATGATGCGGTCCACCTTCTCGCGGCTGCGCCGCTGCCGGGGCTCGCGGCGCAGCGCGCTCGGGGAGACCACGGGGTCGGGCGTCGAGCGGGCCGGGGCGGCTCGCGTGGGCTCCGCTGGCTGAGCGTTCATCCGCCCATCTAACCGAAGCGGGGGCTGCCTGGCGATGACACGGAAAGGCGGAAACGAGAAGGGATGTCCCCATAGCGTGGCCGCCCCGGCGCACCAGCCGGCGCACGCCACCAGCGCGGCGACCCCACCCGGCCCGCGCACCGGCGTACGCGAGTTCGCCCGGCACCGCCCGCGCCACGCCCCGGTGCGCGACGGCGTGCGACGGTTTGCGACGGCGTACGAGGGGGCGGGGTGGGGCGGGCCGGCCTCTCGGGGGCGGACGCGGGGCGCGGCGCGCCGGGCCGCACGCGGCGGCGTACGCGTACGGCGCGCGGCGGCCCTCCGGGCGAGCCTGACGAGTAGCCGCACGGCCCGGGCCTCGCGGGCCCGGGACCATACGGCGCGGGCCCGGCGGGTCGATGGAGGCCGCCGGGCCCGGGAGGGGGTCGGGCCTGCCGGCCCCCGGATGCGCTGTCCGCCGCCGCGCTACACGTCGAGCTGGTCCGCCACCGCGCGCAGCATGCCCGCGATCTTGGCGCCGTGGGCCTTGTCGGGGTAGCGGCCCCGTTCGAGCTGCTGGGTGACGTTCTCCAGGAGCGTCGTCAGGTCCTGGACGATCGAGGCCAGCTCGTCGGGCTTGCGCCGCTGGGCCGCCGCGACCGACGGGGTCGGGTCGAGCAGAGTCACCGAAAGCGCCTGGTCACCGCGGTTCCCCGCGACGACCCCGAACTCCACGCGCTGGCCTGGCTTGAGCGCTTCGACGCCTTCGGGGAGCACCGACGAGTGGACGAAGACGTCATCGCCGTCGTCGCGGGAGAGAAAGCCGAAGCCCTTCTCGCTGTTGAACCATTTGACCTTGCCGGTAGGCACGTCTGTCCTCGTCCTCGTAACTCGTCGGGAAACAACGGAAAACAGCTCTGGATAGCACTACAGCGGGTCGCAAGACCCGCCGGCACCAAGGCTAATGGTCCGGAGCCTGGTGACAAGACGTACCCGGGTCGTTCCTGCTCGGTAATGACCGACAGGAGTCTCACTGTTGCAGGTAGGGGACCTACCCTGGTCGCGTGAGTAATGAAACTTCCCGTACTGGGGATCTCCTGGTCCGCATCGGCGCGATCGTCTTCCTGGTCGGCGCGGTGGGCACGCTGGTCACGGTGGCCCCGCTGCTGCTCGGGCTCGACCGGCTGCCCACGCCCGCGTACTTCGTGTCCATGCTGATGGGCGTCGGCTTCGTGATCGCCGGGGCCGGCCTGCTGACGTCGATCGCCGCGCAGCGCCGCCAGGCCAGGTCCGCCGCGTAACCCTCCGGGCGCTGCCGCACCGGACCCAGCCCGCCGGCCCCAGACCGCCGGGCCCAGCCCGCCGGGGCCCAGCCCCTGAGAGCCCGTTCCCCGACACGCGGCCTCGGCTCCCCGCGCGCCGGCGCGCCCGCCCCGGCGTGCGCGTGCGGGGTGGGCACGCTGGCGCGGCGGGCGCGTCGGAACGGCCCGTGGGGTCAGGCCAGCTCGCTCACGTAGGAGCGCCACCAGGCGGGGAACTCCGTGAGGTCCGCGAGGACGACGTCGGCCCCGGCCGCGCGCAGCTCGTCCGCGTCGCACGGTCCGGTCGCCACCGCCACCGCGAGCGCCCCCGCGGTGCGGGCGCCGCGCACGTCCCCGACGTGGTCGCCGACGTACACGCTGGCCCCGTACTCGCGCAGCGCCTCCGCCTTGGCCTCGGCCCACAGCCAGCCGATGACGGCGTCGGGCTCGATCCCGAGGTGGGCCAGGTGCAGCTTGGCGTTGGGCTCGTGCTTGGCCGTGACGACGATCGCCCGGCCACGGGCGGCCCCCGCCCGCCCGGACCCGGCGCCCGCGCCGCCCGCGCCCGCGCCGCCGGCGCCCGCTCCGTCGGCCTCCGACCCCGTCCCGTACCCCCGCACCGCGGCGATGGCCTCCCGGGCGCCCGGCAGTGCCGGAGTGGGGGCGATGGCGTGGGTGGGGTACAGCGCGCGGTAGCGATCACCGACTGGCTGGATCTGGTCGTCGGGGAACCAGTGCGCCAGCTCCTGTTCGAGCGGTGGTCCGAGCCGGGTGATGGCGAGGTCCGCGTCGATGAAGGTGCCGGTCTCCTCCGCGAGCGCCTGGTACGCGGCCTTGATGCCAGGTCGCGAGTCGATCAGGGTCATGTCGAGGTCGAAGCCGACCGTCAGGAAGGGCGGCGCGTCGCCGGTGCCCGGCCGCGGATCGGCCCGGTGCGGGGCCGGCTGGGGGTGCTGTGACGGCTGCGGGGGCTGGTGCGGATGCGAAGACATGGTCGATATTCTGCCGCGTCCCGCCCCTTACACTTAGCCTGACCTAACCACCTGCTCAAGATCCACTCATCCCACCGCGCGCGATGTGAAGGGCACGATGTCAGCCGTCCCGACCAGCAGCGCCAGGGCCTCCCTGGTCAGCCGCCGCATCGGCTGGACGGCGACCGCCGTGTTGGCCCTGCTGCTCGCCATGCTGCTCAGCCTCGCGATCGGCAGCCGCCAGATCGCGCCATCCGCGGTCTTCGACGCGCTGCTGCACGGCGGCGGCAGCGACGCGGCCGAGGTGGTCCGCTCGATGCGCCTGCCGCGCACGGTGGTGGGGGTGATGGTGGGGGCCGCGTTGGCCATGGCGGGCACGGTGATGCAGGGCATCACCCGCAACCCCATCGCCGACCCCGGCATCCTCGGCATCAGCCAGGGCGCGTCGGTGGCGGTGGTGCTCGCCATCGCGTACGCCTCGGTGCACACGCTGACCGGATACGTGTGGTTCGCCTTCGCCGGCGCGGGGGTCGCGGCCGTGCTCGTGTACGCCATCGCCGCGCGCGGGCGCGGCGGCGCGACCCCGGTGAAGCTGGCGCTCGCGGGCGCCGCCATCAACGCGCTGCTGGTCTCGGTGACCATGGCGGTGCTCACCACCAAGGCCGCGGCGCTGGACGAGTTCCGCTTCTGGCAGGTCGGCTCGCTCTCCGGCCGGGACGCCGAAGTGGCCGCCCAGATATGGCCGTTCCTGCTGGTGGGCGTGGTGTTGGTGGCCGCTGTCGCGCGCGGGCTCGACGCCCTGGCGCTCGGCGAGGACGTCGCCAGGGGGCTCGGCCAGAACGTCGCCACCGTACGGATCGTCGGCGGTCTCGGCGCGGCGGTGCTCACCGGGGTGGGCGTCGCGGCGGCGGGGCCGATCGCGTTCGTGGGCCTGGCCGTGCCGCACATCGCCCGCGCCATCGTCGGCACCGACCACCGCTGGGTGCTGCCGATGGCCGCCCTCATCGGCCCGGTCATGCTGCTGGTTTCGGACACCCTCGGCCGGATCATCTTCCCGCCGAGCGAGGTGCCGGCCGGCGTGATGACCTCCCTGATCGGTGTGCCGTTCCTGGTGGCGCTCGTACGTCGAAAGGCGGTGGCCGCGTGACCGGCACCCCGAGCGCGGCCCACACCGCGCCTGACCTCCGTCCGCCGCGCACGGCGGACCGAACAGGACCGGAGACGAGCGGCCCGCGCGGCGCCGGCGGTCGCGAGGCACGCCGATGAGCGCCGTCGAGACCGGCCCGGCGGGCGGCGGCCGTACGGTGGCCGCGGGCGCGCGCCCGGGCGTGCGGCCGGCCGGGTACGCCCTGGTGCGCGCCGGTCGCGGGGCCTTCCTGCTGCACCGGCGGGCCACCGTCGTCGCCGGCGTACTGGCCGTGCTGCTGGCCGCCGTCTGCGTGCTGTACCTCTCGGTCGGCGAGAGCTTCGTACCGCCCGGCGAGGTGGTGCGGGTGCTCGCGGGCCAGCCCTCGCCCGACCGGCTCGTCGTGGAGACCCTGCGGCTGCCACGGATGACGCTCGGCCTGCTGGTCGGCGCGGCCTTCGGGGTGGCCGGCGCGCTGATCCAGACCGTCGCCCGCAACCCGCTGGCCAGCCCCGACATCATCGGCGTCACGCAGGGCGCGAGCGCGCTGACGGTGGGCGCGATGACCTACGGCGTCACCTCGTACGCCGTCCTCCCCTACCTCTCCATCGTCGGCGGCATCGCCGCCGCCGCGCTCGTCTACGTCTTCGCCTGGCGCGGCGGGCTGCACGCGGCGCGCTTCGTGCTCATCGGCATCGGCTTCGCGATCGCCCTGCGCTCGATCACGCAGCTCTTCCTGACCAAGGGTGACTACCTGGTCGCCCAGCAGGCCCAGGTCTGGATGACCGGCTCGCTCAACGGGCGCGGCTGGGACGAGGCCAACCCGCTGACGCTGGCCCTGCTCGTGCTGTTGCCCTGCGTGATGTGGGCCGCGCGGGCGCAGCGCGCGGTGGCGCTGGACGACGACACGGCCACCGCGCTCGGCGTGCGGCTCGGCCGGGTACGGCTCGGGCTCGTGCTGCTCGGCGTGGTGCTCGCGGCGCTGGCGACCGGGGCCGCGGGACCGGTGGACTTCGTCGCGCTGCTGGCCCCGCAGATCGCCCGCCGGATGACCCGCACCGCGCAGATCCCGCTGCTGTGCTCGGCCTTGATGGGCGCGTTCATCGTGGTCACGGCCGACCTGCTGGCCCGGAAGCTGTTCGCGCCGACGGAGCTGCCGGTCGGCGTGCTGACCGCGGCCATCGGCGCCCCGTACCTGATCTGGCTGATCATCCGCAGCCGCACCGGAGGCAAGGCATGACGAAACCCGCACCCGCGAACGCCGCCGCCCCGGCCGGCGACGCCGGGGCCGCCCCGTCCGCCGGAGCGGCCCGGCCGGAGGCCGGGCGGCCGGAGAGCCGGCTCGCCGCGCGCGGGCTGACCCTGGCCTACGACGACCGGGTGGTCGTGGAGGGCCTCGACCTGGCCGTCCCGCAGGGCGCGGTCACCGTCATCGTCGGGCCCAACGCGTGCGGCAAGTCCACGCTGCTGCGCGCGCTCGGCCGGTTGCTGAAACCCCGGCACGGCGCCGTCCTGCTCGACGGCACCGAACTCGACCGCATCCCGACGAAGAAGATCGCCCAGTCCGTCGGCCTGCTGCCGCAGACACCGGTGGCGCCCGAGGCGATCACCGTCGCGGACCTGGTCTCGCGGGGCCGCCAGCCGCATCAGAGCTGGTGGCGCCAGTGGTCGGAGACGGACGAGCGGGCCGTGACGGACGCGATGGCCCGCACGGACGTCTCGGCACTCGCCGACCGGCCGGTGGACGAGTTGTCCGGCGGCCAGCGGCAGCGGGTGTGGATCGCCATGGCACTGGCCCAGGAGACGGACCTGCTGCTGCTCGACGAGCCGACGACCTACCTCGACATCGCGCACCAGGTGGAGGTGTTGGACCTGGTCCGGCAGCTCAACCACGAGCGGGGCCGCACGGTCGTGGCGGTGCTGCACGACCTCAACCAGGCCGCGCGGTACGCGGACCACCTGGTGGCGATGAAGGCCGGCAAGATCGTCGCGCAGGGCAGCCCCGCCGAGACGGTCACCGCCGACCTGGTACGCGAGGTCTTCGGGCTCGACTCGGTCGTCGTCCCGGACCCGGTCACCGGCAGCCCGCTCGTCGTCCCCGGCACCCCCTGGCGCCCCACCGACCCGGCGCGGGACGCCCCCGCTTCGGCATGACGGGCCCCGTACGCCCCGGTCCCCCGCCCCGTAGTCCCGTGGGCCCCGGTGCCCGTACGACCACGGGTCCACGACCCACCCACCGTGGCACCGCGGTCGTAGCCCCGTAGCCGTAGCTCCCTGGTCGTAGCCGTAGGCCCGTAGCCGCAGTCCCCGCAACCGAAGCCGTACGCCACACCCCACGTCCCCGCTCCCACGCTCCTCCCTCCCTCTCCCCTCTCCCCTCTCCTCTCTCCCCTCTCTCCTCTCCCACTTCCACTCCCGCTCCCGTCCGCTCCCGTACGGCCCCTCCGTACGGACGGCAGAAAGGTCAGACCATGACCCACCTCCCGTACCGCCGCGCCCTCGGCGCCGTCTCGCTCGCCCTCGTCACGACCGTGGGCCTGACCGCGTGTAGCGCGGAGTCCGACGACTCGTCGGACGGCAAGAAGCGCACGGTGAAGACGGCCATGGGTGACGTGAAGGTGCCGGAGTCCCCGAAGCGCGTCGTGGTCCTCGACACCGCCGAACTGGACTCCGCGATCACGCTGGGCGTCAAGCCGGTCGGCGCCACGCGCGCCGACGTGGCCTCGGGCTTCCTCAACTACCTGCCGAAGGAGAAGGTCGAGGGCATCAAGGACGTCGGCACCATCGCCGCGCCGAACCTGGAGACCATCGCCAGCCTCGACCCGGACCTGATCCTCACCAACAAGGACCGCGACGCCACCCGCTACAAGGAACTCAGCGCCATCGCGCCCACGGTGATGACGGAGACCACCGGCTACCCGTGGAAGGAGAATTTCCTGGTCCACGCCGCCGCGCTCGGCAAGACCGCCGAGGCCAAGAAGGTGACCTCGGACTACACCGCCCACGCCGGCCGCGTCACCGACGCCATCGGCGGCCCGGACAAGGCCAAGCAGACCGAGGTCAACGTCGTCCGCTTCATCGAGGGCGCCGACATCCGGATCTACGGCAAGAAGAACTACATCGCCACCATCCTCGCCGACGCCGGCCTCGGCCGCCCCGCCGTCACCGACAAGGCCAAGGACGGCTTCTCGTACGACGTGAGCCCCGAGCAGATCGACACGGCGGACGCGGACGTCATCTTCACCTCCACCTACGGCGACCCGAAGAAGGCCGGCGAGACGAAGGCGACCGCCAGCGGCCTGTGGAAGAACATGGGCGCCGTCAAGAACGGCAAGGTCCACACGGTGGACGACCAACTCTGGATCCAGGGCATCGGCTACACCGCCGCCCACAAGATCCTCGACGAGATGCAGGGCCACCTGACGAAGAAGTGACCTGAGTCCGACCTGCCCCGCCCCGCACTCAGCGGTGCCGCCCGGCGCACGCGCGCCGGGCGGCGCGGCTCGGGGGCCGTAGGCCGAGCCGCGCGGGGCGCCGCCCGGGGCGCGGCTCGTTCCCGTACGCCTCGGCTCGTACGACTCGGCCCGTACGCCTCAGCTCGTAGCTTCTGCTCTTACGGTGGCGCTACGCGCGGTGGCACGCGGCACCGAGGGACTACGACCGTGGTGCTACGCGCGGGGTGGGGCTCAGCCGTTGCGCTTCCGCTGCACGCGCCACACCAGGTACAGCGCCGACCCGAACGCGGCGGCGCGGATGACCGCGGGGGCCGTGTCGGCGAGGGCGTCGCCCATGCCGTCCTCCGGGATGGCCGCGCCCCAACGTTCCTCGAACCGCCCCCACAGCCACACCATGCCGCCGAACACCGCGAGGCTGGGCACGCCGATGGTGGCGAAATTGGTCTCGCCACGGGTGAGGCCGCGCGTGTTGTACGCGAGGACCCAGCCGAGACCCAACGCGATCCAACTGCCGAACGCGCCGCCCGCGACCAGCAGGAGCGCGGCCACCACCGCCAACCAGGCGATGGACCCACCGCCGCCCCCGGCGTCACCGCCACCGCCGCCCTCGCCGCCGCGCCGCCGCAACACCCGCCGCAGCAGCCCGCGACGCTTCCCGGCACCCTCGCCGGCCGCGCCGCCACCCGCCGCGCCGTCCACGAGCTTCCCCGAGGTGATGTCGGGGACCGAGCCGTCCGGAAGCTTCTCGACCGGTTTGGCCCCGGGGCCCGTTTCCCCCGGCGGCTTGAGCAGGTCAGGCAGGTCGATGCCGCCGACGAACCCGTCCACGTAGCCGGGTCCCTGCCCCTGCGGCGCGAACACGCCGCCGTCGAACGGGCTGACCTCCAGCGGCCCCGGCTCGTTGAGCCACCAGTCGGGGTTCGACTCGCGCGGCCCGAGTTCGTCCTCGCCGGCGAGGTGCGGCGGCGAAGCCGCGCCCGGCGGCCGGAACCGTGGCCGGGGCGGGTACGCGGGGGCCGGCGCGCCGAAGCCCTCCGCGCCCTCCCCTACCTCCGCCGCCTCCGCCGTCTCCGCTTCCCCCGCCGCCTCTTTCCGCATCCGCGGCCCGGCCGGCCGCTCGGCCGCCGGCTGCGGCTGCGGCTGTGGTTGTGCCGGTACGTTCGGGGTGGCGGGGCGTGCGGTGCGGCGGGCCGACCGGTCGTCGCCCCGCCGCTGGGACGGGGCCCTGCCGGTGAACCCGCTGGTCAGGTTGGCCGTGAAGGCGCTGAGGTCGGTCAGTTGGGACAACTTCTCGCGGGCCGCGCGGGTGGCCTGGTCGGCGGCCGAGAAGATCCCCGTACGGTCGGCCCCGCCGTCCCCCGCCGTGGCCCCGCCACCGGCCGGCCGGCCCGCGCCGGCGTCCTGCTGACGCGCGGTGGAGTTCGGCCCCGGCTCGATGTACGTCGGCTCGATCGGCGCGGGCGTACCGGGAGGCCGACCTCCCGCCGCGACCACCACCTCGGCCGGCGTCCCGATCTTCGCCAGCAGCTTCTTCACGGCGGCGGGGTTGTCCCCACCCGCCATGGCGGCCCGCCGCCGATCGATGTCGGCCCGCAACTCGGAGACCAGCCGCACCCGATCGCCCGAGAGCAGCCCTTGCTGCTGGGCGAGGTCGCCGACCTTGCCCAGATAGTCATAAACGAGCTGATCGCTCTCGATCCCCACCAAAACCCCTGCGAATCCGGAACGTTGGCGCCCTGAACCCTCCCGACGTTACCGTTCCAGCCGCCCTGGGGGGCGCTAGCGCCACGGGTGGGTTGTTTCGGGCGGGGGTGGGTTGCATGGGGGTGGTGTGCGGGGCTGTGACGGGGGGCTGTTAGGCGGGGGTGGTGTGTGGGTTGGACGGCGACTGGGGACGCCACTGTGGCGCGCCGGTTTCGCGGATTACCTCGGGGAGGCGTCGGCGACGAGCGTGGCGGTCACCCTGGGGTGGTTGCTCAGCCCTGCCGAGGGCGCCGGGCCGGGCGCTGGCCCGCGAGCAGGGCGATAGCCTGGAAAGCCTGACTGGCAGGGGGCTTTATGGGTGGTAGGCCGAGCTTGCGCGGTAGGTCGGAGTTCGCGGAAGTTGCAAAAAACCGGGGTACCGCGCGATAAAGCCGCAGGTCAAATGCTCTGGATCCCGCGAGCGCGGGGATGGCCCCTTCCCCGGAACGCGACCTATCGCTCAAATCGCCTGGTCCCCGCGCGCGGGGATGGTCCCATCATCATCCTGATGGTGAACGCGGTCGCGGCCTGGTCCCCGCGCAGGCGGGGATGGTGCCGGCGTTCTCAGCGCGCGGATTCGGGACGTGGTCTGGTCCCCGCGCGTGCGGGGGTGGTCCTTCGTCGGCGTACTGGAGAGGCCAGGGGCCGCCGCTGGTCCCCGCGCGCGGGGCTGTGCCACCAACACCCAGTCACACCCGCCCCGTCACCTCCCCCGCCGCGCCCCCTCGGGCCAGACGACATCCACGGGAATCCCCATCTCCCGTGCTGCCACCACCACATCGGCCGTTCCCCCGCCCTTGCCGCTCGGGGGCGCGCCGTCCCATACCGCGACCAGCCGATCAGCCCGCTCCAGCAGTACGGCGTTGGCGGCCTCGTAGGCAGCCCGATTCGCCGTTTCGTGGGGCATGACCAGGATCTCGTGAGCGGCCAGGCGCAACCGGTCGAAGGTGTCCGCGTGGGCGGGCTTGACCTTGGCTTCGCGGTAGTCCCGCGACGGGACGACGACGACCAGGCGCCCGCCCGCCTCCAACACGGCTTCGGCGAACAGCGAGTCCGCCCCAGCGGCGATGCAGGACACGCCTGTCAGCTCGTCGTCGCGATGCTGGGTGATGACATGTCGCAGGGCCTCGCGGACGAGGGCGGTGGTGGCGTCGGCCAGGTCGATGTGTCCGGTGACAGCCAGCGTGACCATGTGGCGCTTCCTCACTTCGATGGCGGCGGGCTGCGCGATGGCAGTCCGCCAGCCCAACCTGCCGGTGCGAGCGATTGTCACCGTACGAGATGGGGGAAGCGGCACACTTCACCCCGGATGACGCGAGCGCGCGTCGGCGTACCGTGGATTCCGGGCCCTGCGACGGGAGCAACGTATGAGCACTTCATTCGAGTTGGGCATGGGTGACCGGCTGGCCCGGTTGCGGATTCGGCGCAGTCTTACGCAGGAGCGCCTGGCCGAACGGGCTGGGGTCTCCGTTGACGTGATTCGCAAACTGGAGCAGGGGCGACGTCGGACGGCCCGGTTGGCCACGATCAATTCCCTCGCCCGGGCGTTGGATACCGAGCCGAGCTACCTCGTGGGCCAGCCTTCCACCTTCGAGAATCCGGACCCCCACGCGGAACTCCCCTCCGTGTTGGCCCTCCGGCGAGTCATTTCCCCGGTATACGACCTGTTCGACGGCGAAGCCGACCCGGAAGATCCGCCCAGCATCGCCGCGTTGCGCGCCTCCCTCCATTCCACTGACGGCATCCGGCGGGAAGGGCGTCTCGGGGAAATCGGGGCGCTACTCCCCCAGTTGATTCGCGATGCCCGCGCGGCGGCCCACGCCTCCTCCGGAGCCGATGCGGCGGCAGCGCATTCCGTACTGGCCGTCGCCTATCAGGTGGCGGCGACAACGCTGGCCGCGCTGGGCAAGGAAGACGCGGCCTTCACGGCCATAGAGCGGTCGATGCAGTCGGTTCGACAGAGCGACGATCCGCATCTCGAAACCCTCGCGTTGTCCACGCTCTCCTGGGTCTTCACCAAGCAGGGGCGCCTCGCGGACGCCGAGGCGGTGGCCTTGAAACGGGCCGCCGCCATCGAGCCGAATTTCCGGTCCGCGCCGAAGGAACTCGCCCTGTGGGGCGTCCTCATCCTCCGCGCGGCAACCGCCGTCGTACGGCAGGACCGCCGCGACGACGTAACGGACCTGCTCAACATGGCCTCGGCCGCCGCCGCCCGCATCGGAACGGATCAACTGGTCTACGCGACGCCGTTCGGTCCGACGAACGCCGGGGTGGCCAAGGTCAATTTCCTGGTGGAGATGGAAAAGGCCCCCGAGGCCATCCAGGCCGCCCGTACCGTTCCCGATATCGGTTCCCTACCCCCTACCTGGCGGGCCAGGTTCTACGTTGATCTCGCCCTCGCGCACGCGGAACTCCACCAGGACGCCTCGTCGGCCACGGCGCTACTCACGGCAGAGCAGGCCGCCCCGGAATGGATGCGCTACCACGCGACAACGCGCCGGCTCACCGGCGAACTCCGCGAGCGCTCCACGCGCCGTGATGCTCCGGTTGTCGGGCTGGCCGCCCGACTGGGCATCGACGGATAGACACGAGTCCTCACGCCACTGATCGATGGTCGATGATGACGGCGACTATGGCGCGTTACGCCGCCGTGGTCGCGCCGTGTGCTGCGACGATCCGCTCGATCTCCGCGACGAGCTTGAAGTCCAACGGCGTCACCACACCGCCAGCGGTGTACGTGGTCATGCTGAAATGCAGCCGCTCCCACCGAATGTCGATGTCCGGGTGGTGCTGGAGCCGTTGGGCGGCTTCCGCTACCTCGTTGATGACCTCGATACTTGTGTAGTAGTCCAGTTGATAGGTCTTCGAGATGCGGCTCGTATCGCCGGACCATCCCGCCCAGTTCGTCAGATTCTCCTTGACCTCTTCCGCCGTCAGCGGGTCGCGCTCGGCCATGTGCCTCTCCTAATCTCGATGGTTAATGCGCAGGCTTGAATGAGCGAGTAATGCGCGCACCTCATCGGTCACGGGCGCATCGTGCCAAGGTGCCAGCCGTTCCCAGGTCAGCCGCAATTCCTGCCACAGGCGGGCCGAGTCGACCTGCACCGCTACCCGGATGGCCGATGCCAGGGCCTCCGCTGATTCCTCCGGCTGTCTGCTGTCAGCTAGTGCAGCCGCCCGTCGTGCGGCGAAGGCGCCGGAATTCCGCCACCGCGTCCCAGGAACGATCTGGTCCCACAACCGCACAGCTTCCGGGCCCAGCCGCATGCGGCTGTAGCAGGTGGCTCGTTGGGTTTCCAGGTAGAGCGGCGTCCTCGTGGCGTTGCCCCACGCGTAGTCGTCATCGATGTGCCCGACGAGTTCGCCGGCCCTGTCGAGCAGCCGATCGGCGGAAGTGCGATCACCAACCAACGCATACCCGTGAGCGGCTTGCTGGAGCGCTTGCACTCGCACCTTGGCGCAGAGGTGCCTTTCGTCCGCCAGGGCCGCCGAAGCCATCTCGATCGTCGTCGGTCCGTCACCGTCGTCCATGGCCACCATGGCGCGGTTGGCCAATGCGTGGGCTACGAGTTGCCTGTCGTGGGATCGATGTGCCAGGTCCAGAGTTCTTATTCCCCAGACCGTCGACTGATCGAGTTTGCCACCATCTTGGTAAAGCCACGTGATCAAACCAGCGAATCCAGCAGCCAGTTCCCAGAGCCCCTTTCGGGTAACTCCGTGGCTGAGGGATGCCACATGCGCGACGATTCGGAAGTGCGCGAGGGCAGAGGGTACGAGCCGATGGGAGCTATGCGATGCGTCGGCTGCCCACAGTTCGCGGAGTTGGTTCCTGAAATACCCGACGCACTCCGGTGGCACCGCGCGCGACGGAGGCGAACCGGTGGGAATCACGGTGAGTGCGAGGCCGCTACTATCGGCGAGAAATGTACGCCTGTCAAGCCCGAGCCCAACGTGCTGCTCGAACTGCGCGAGGGCATCCGCGAGGGCCAAGGAGGCGGGTACGGGCGCTCCCGTCAGCCAGTGCGCCGATACGCCGAGCGCCTGCGCGAGGAACGGGAGCCAGTCGTGTGGCGTGCGCAGCCCTCGCTCGTACCGACTGATCTCGTTCCGGGTCAGGCCCCCGGACGTCAACCCAGCCAACTGGTTGGCCTTGGCCGCAAGCTTGCCCTGCCCTAAGCCGAGTTCAGACCGACGTTGTCGCATCCGCTCGCCCATGGTCGTGCGCTCCATGCTGGCCCCTACCTGGCCCCCACCGCTGCCCTGTCTCGCGACTTCTCCCTCCAGTTGTATCAGCGGAACTGGTCTTCTGAGTAAGGGAAATGGGGTGCGTGATGGTCGTGGACTCGTCGCAGCTCACCTCCGGGCCGCGAGCCTGGATTCCGCCCGGTGAAGGCGTCAACTGGTCCTCCATCGGTCAGCACGGTTGGCACGTCATCAGCCTGTCGACCTGGTTGGGCAACCGTGTGCTGGCCGAACTCGGCGAGGAAAGTGGCGCCGTCATCCAAGACGACCTCGTACACACCATGACCTGGCTCATTCCGCTCGGCTCGGCCGAGGAGTGTGCCCTGCCGCCTGAGGCGGACACGACGGGTAACGAGGGGAAGATCTTCGTGCCGGGCATGGCGCGTACACGCACTACGTACTGGCGCGTCAAGCCGGACACCCACCGGCTGTTGACTGACTGCGCCCGTCTGCTCGCCGCACTCGAGGCCGTCCAGAACAACTCGCGCCCCGGGCGGCCAGCGTCATGACGGACACGAGACTCGGCTGGTGCCCACCGTCCTGCGCCAGCGTGTCGTTGCTGCCCGCCGGCCGGGACTGGGACGCCGTACGCGCCGACGCGGCCACCGCCCGCTGGGCCTTCCCCATCCTCAACGGCCCGCACGACTGCGCGGCCATCGTGGACCCGTACACCTACTCCACCTACTGGCTCCTACCACCGGGTGAGGCACACGACTTCATCCACTGGCAACGCCTGCATCCCCACGTGACCGTGCTCCCGGCCAGGCCCGGTACGCACTACGTCGGCATCCCGCCTGCGCATCGCCGCACGGGGCCGGGATTGCACTGGTACGTGCCGCACAACTGGTCCGGCCGCTACCTCACCGAACCCGCCTACCTCGCCGCCGCCCTCACCCCCGCCGTCCACGCCGCCCACGGCCCCCACAACAACCGGTAACCGCCATGACCCACCGACGCCGTTACCGCTACGTCGAAATGAGCCTGGCTCCTGATCCGGCAGCCGAGCCGTACACCGTCCGCGCCACGTGCCTGACCTGCGCCGAGCAGTCACCGGAACCCGAACCGTCGGAGTCCATCACCGGCCAGCACCAGCGGGCTCAACGCTGGTGCACCAGCCACGCCGCCCGCGACCACCCCGACGGCCGCCACCTCCGCTACACCGCCCACGTGACCTTGCGGTGGTTGGTCACACTCGCCGAGGACATCGGGCCCATCGCGCCGTAGGCAGGCGAAGGCGAGGAGCGTGAGGTGGCGTACAGGCGCACGTCAGGGTGAACCGTCCATCGGTGGCGGCCGGTTCGCACGCCAGGAGGCTGGTGTTGGCGTCCGGCTCACGTGTGGAGCGGCCTGCGGATACGCTGCGGACACCGTCCTGCCGGGAGGAGAGTGTGAGCGATATGCCGAACTTGGGCGATAGGTCGGAGTTCGCGGAAGTTACAAAAAACCGGGATACCCCGCGATGAACCCGCAGGTCAATTGCTCTGGTCCCCGCGCGCGCGGGGATGGTCCCTGATCGTGTCGCCCAGGCGCACGGTGATTTCGCTGGTCCCCGCGCGCGCGGGGATGGTCCCCATGCGCTGCACCTCGTATGTCGAGCGCAAAACTGGTCCCCGCGCGCGCGGGGATGGTCCCTCGGTCGCGGAATCCATCCTCGCGCAGATGGCCTGGTCCCCGCGCGCGCGGGGATGGTCCCAGCCCGCCACTGCCGGACCCAGCACTCCGGCGCTGGTCCCCGCGCGCGGGGATGGTCCCCGCCGATCCGGGCCGAGATCGAGCGCGCGTTGCTGGTCCCCGCGCGCGCGGGGATGGCCCCAAGACGGCGACAGCGGGGCGCCGCCAGTAGCGTCTGGTCCCCGCGCGCGGGGGATGTCCCCAGCTCGATGCCCTTGGTAAAAACCGGCATCGTCTGGTCCCCACGCGGGGACGACGAACCCACCCCACCCCCACCCAAGTCTCAATCAAGCCCCGCTCGCGCCGCCGCCCCCGCGTTGCGTGACTCATAGGGCGGCAGCCGCCCACCCGGTACCGTGGTCCGAATGACCACCTCGCGGGATCGAGCGGCACGCAGGACCCGGGGAGCCGGGCAGCGCGAGGGCGCCCGTGGGGCGCCGCGCACGCTGGCGGAAGAGTTGCGGGGGCGCCCCGACAGCGCGCTCGAACTGTTGCTGCGCGCCCGGCCTGACCTGCTCAATCCGGTGCCGAACGACCTCACCCAGCTCGCCACCAGGGCGGGTACCCGGGCGTCGGTCGTACGGGCCGTCGAGCGGTTGGACCGGTTCGCGCTCCAGGTAGCCGAGGCGCTGGCCGTGGCGCCCGACCCGTGCCCGTACGAGACGCTGCGCGACCTGCTGACCGGCGACCCGGACACGCCCCCGGAGCCGGGCCCCGGCGCGAACGCCGCCCCGCACGCGCCCCCGGCGCTGAGCCCGGATCCGCCCTCGCAGTCCGGCCCCGGCCCGAGCGAAAACTCAGGCACCGCCCCGAGCGACAACGCCGCCCCCACCAACGCGACCGCCGACGACATCCGGGCCGCGCTGCCGCACGCCGTGGCGACGTTGCGCCGACAGGCGTTGGTGTGGGGCGGGGACGACCGGCTGCGCCTCATCCGTACCGCCCGCGAACTGCTCGCGCCGGCCGCCAACAGGCCCTCGCCCACCGGGCTCGGGCCGACCGTCGCGGAGGCCACGGCGGGGATGTCGCCCGGGCGGTTGCAGGAGGTCATCGCCGCGGCGGGGTTGCCGGCCACGCATGATCCCGTGACCGCTGTCGCGGCCCTGACCAGCCTGTTCAGCGACCGTACGCGGATGGCGGCGCTGCTCGACCAGGCGCCGCCGCAGGCGCGCGCCGTGTTGCGGAAGCTGATGTGGGGGCCGCCGTACGGCTCCGTGTCCGCCGCCACCGCCGAGACGGCCGCGGCGGAGAACGGCGTGGGCCAGGCCCCGCACCCCGCCCCCGGGCCGGCCGGCGCGCCGCAGGCGCACGCCAGCGCACAGGGCGAGCCCGCGCACGCCGCCTCCGGTCCCGCGCCGCACCTGCGCTGGTTGCTGGCCCGTGGCCTCCTGCTGCCAGCCGGCCCCCGTAACGTCGTCCTGCCGCGCGAGGTCGCGCTGCACCTGCGCGGCGGGCGGGCGCACCGCGACGTCGAGCCGGTGCCGCCACCGCTGGCGCCGCTGGCCGAGCGGCGTACACAGGTTGTGGACAGCGCCGCGGCCGGCCAGGCCTACACCGCCCTGGCGACGGTGGAGGAGCTGCTCACCGAGTGGCAGAGCGGCGGGCCCGCCGTGTTGCGCGCCGGCGGATTGAGCGTGCGCGACCTCAAGCGGACCGCCGGCGCGCTCGACGTGACGGAGTCGATGGCCGCTTTCTGGATCGAGCTGGCGTACGCGGCCGGGCTGCTGGCCTCGGACGGGGAGGCGGACGAGCGGTTCGCGCCGACGCCGGCGTACGACGAGTGGCTGCGGCTGCCCGCCGAGCAGCGGTGGGCCAGGCTCGCCACCGCCTGGCTGGTGGCCACCCGTACGCCGGGGCTCGTCGGTGGCCGGGACGCCAAGGGGCGCACGCTGGCGGCGCTCGGACCCGACCTGGACCGAGGTGCCGCGCCGGAGGTGCGCCGGCGCGTGCTCGGGCTGCTGGCATCGCTGCCGGCCGGGGCCGCGGTGCCGGCCGACGCGTTGCTGGCCAGGCTGGCGTGGGAGCGGCCGTTGCGGGGCGCGGCCGGGGCCGACGCGCCCCCGGGCGACGACCCGCGTTCCCGGCTGGCCCGCTGGGCCCTCGCCGAGGCGGAGGAACTCGGTGTGACCGGTCGCGGGGCGCTCGCGGCGCACGGCCGCGCGCTCACCGGCCCGAGCGCGCCGCCCGAGCCGACCCCGACGGCCGACGCACCCACCGAGCAGGCCGACCCCGCCGAACAGCCGGTCCCCACCCCGACCCCCGCCGAACTGGCGGCCTCCGGCGCCGCCGCCGCGCGGCTGCTGGCCCCGCTGCTCCCGCAGCCGCTGGACCACGTACTCCTCCAGGCCGACCTGACCGCCGTCGCGCCGGGGCCGCTCGAACGCCACCTCGCCGACGTGCTCGGCGTCCTCGCCGACGTCGAGTCCAAGGGCGGCGCGACGGTCTACCGCTTCACGCCCACCTCCGTACGCCGCGCGCTCGACACCGGCCGCACCGCCGCTGACCTGCACGCCTTCCTCGCCGAGCACTCCCGTACGCCGGTGCCGCAGCCGCTGGCGTACCTGATCGACGACGTCGCGCGCCGGCACGGCCAGTTGCGGGTGGGCGCGGCCTCCGCGTACGTGCGCTGCGACGACGACGCGCTGCTCGCCGAGATCCTGGCCGACCGGCGCTCGTCGGGGCTGCGGTTGCGCCGGCTCGCGCCGACCGTGCTGGCCGCCCAGGCGGACCCCGCGGTGCTCCTGGAGCGGCTGCGCGAGATGGGGTACGCGCCCGCGGCCGAGTCGGCGGAGGGCGACGTGCTGGTGACACGGGCCGACGCGTACCGCACCCCGCCGCGCTCCGCGCCGGCCCCCGTGCCCGACGGGCCGCCGGTGCCGGACGAGACGCTGCTGCACGCGGCGGTACGGGCGATCCGCGCCGGCGACCTGGCGGCGACGGCCGCGCACAAGCCGGCGGCGACGAGCGACGACGAGGCCGGTCCCGCCGCCGCCCCGGGCCAGGCCGCCGACCAGCCCGCGCCGGCGGCTACCGGCGCGGGCCAGCTCCCGCGCACCACGTCCGCCGAGACCCTGGCCACCATGCAGGCGGCGGCGCTCACCGGCTCCGCCGTGTGGATCGGCTACGTCAACGCGGACGGCGCCGCCAGCCAGCGGGTGATCGCCCCGGTGCGGGTCGAGGGCGGGTTCGTCACGGGGTACGACCACACCGCCGACGAGGTCCGCACCTACCCGCTGCACCGCATCACGGGCGTCGCCGAATTGGCCGACGACGCGCTGTGAGCCGGCGGGGCCGCGACCAGCCCCACCCCGACGCCCCAGCCCAACCTCGCAGGTCAGCGCCCGCCCACCACCCCCGCCAGCGGCCCGCCTCCGCCACGTCACCACCCCCGCGTGACCGATCCCACCCCGGCGCCCCGCCGCGATGAGCGACACTGGCTGTTTGGCCGCCCATCGCGCGGCGGCCCCCGGACGCCGTACCTGCCGCCGCCCCCGCGGCGCGCTCGCGCGGTCCAGGGCGGCCCGGGTGGTCGCCGATGCCAGCCGGTCACCAGTGGAACCGGTCACCAGCGGAAAGGGCGAGGCAACGTGAACGGACCCCTCATCGTCCAGAGCGACAAGACACTCCTCCTGGAGGTGGACCACGACCAGGCCGACGCCTGCCGTCGGGCCATCGCCCCGTTCGCGGAGCTGGAGCGCGCGCCGGAGCACATGCACACCTACCGGGTCACCCCGCTCGGCCTGTGGAACGCCAGGGCCGCCGGGCACGACGCCGAGCAGGTGGTGGACGCGCTCGTGGAGTTCTCCCGGTACCCGGTGCCGCACGCCCTGCTCGTGGACGTCGCCGAGACGATGGCCCGCTACGGACGGCTGCGGCTGCTCAAGCACCCCACGCACGGGCTGGTCCTGGAGAGCAGCGACCGGCCGGTGCTTGAGGAGGTGCTGCGCTCGAAGAAGGTGCAGCCGCTGGTCGGGGCGCGCGTCGACGAGGACACCGTCGTGGTGCACCCGTCCGAGCGCGGGCAGATCAAGCAGACCCTGCTCAAGCTGGGCTGGCCGGCCGAGGACCTCGCCGGGTACGTGGACGGCGAGGCGCACGCGATCGAGCTGGACGAGAGCGAGTGGTCGCTGCGCCCGTACCAGAAGCAGGCCGTCGAGGGCTTCTGGCACGGCGGCTCCGGCGTGGTCGTGCTGCCCTGTGGCGCGGGCAAGACGCTGGTGGGCGCCGGCGCGATGGCCGAGGCCAAGGCGACCACGCTGATCCTGGTCACCAACACCGTCTCGGCCCGGCAGTGGAAGCACGAACTGGTACGGCGCACCTCGCTGACCGAGGACGAGATCGGCGAGTACAGCGGCACGAAGAAGGAGATCCGGCCGGTCACCATCGCCACATACCAGGTGCTGACGACCAAGCGGAAGGGGATCTACCCGCACCTGGAGCTGTTCGACTCGCGGGACTGGGGGCTGATCGTCTACGACGAGGTGCACCTGCTGCCGGCGCCGGTGTTCAAGTTCACCGCCGACCTCCAGGCGCGCCGCCGGCTCGGTCTGACCGCGACGCTCGTACGGGAGGACGGCCGCGAGTCGGACGTCTTCTCGCTCATCGGCCCCAAGCGCTTCGACGCCCCGTGGAAGGAGATCGAGGCGCAGGGCTACATCGCGCCCGCCGACTGCGTCGAGGTGCGCGTCAACCTGACCGACAGCGAGCGCCTCACGTACGCGACCGCCGAGGCCGAGGAGAAGTACCGCTACTGCGCGACCACCGCCTCCAAGCGGCGGATCACCGAGGCGCTGGTCAAGCGGCACGAGGGCGAGCAGACGCTGGTCATCGGGCAGTACATCGACCAGCTCGACGAACTCGGCGAGCACCTGGGCGCGCCGGTGATCAAGGGCGAGACGACCAACGCCCAGCGGGAGCGGCTGTTCGACGCCTTCCGGGCCGGCGAACTGTCCGTCCTCGTCGTCTCCAAGGTGGCCAACTTCTCCATCGACCTGCCCGAGGCGACGGTGGCCATCCAGGTCTCGGGCACGTTCGGGTCGCGGCAGGAGGAGGCCCAGCGGCTCGGTCGGGTGCTGCGGCCGAAGGCGGACGGGCACGAGGCCAGGTTCTACTCGGTGGTCGCCCGCGACACGATCGACCAGGACTTCGCGGCCCACCGCCAGCGGTTCCTGGCCGAGCAGGGTTACGCGTACCGAATCGTCGACGCGAGCGAACTCCTCGCGGACGAGGACGTGTGAGGTCGTCGTGAGGTACAGGTCGGTCGGGTACGGGCGGCTCGGGTACGAAGGGGTCGGCTGGGGCTACTTCTTCTTCACGCCCGCGTCCTCGTAGTCGCCGAGCACGGCCACGCTGAACGCGGCGCCCGCGAAGGCCCGCACCGCGTGCAGCGCGGTGCCCAGCGGGCGGCGGGAGCGCGGGAGTTCGCCGGTGCGCGGCGTGGAGGCGGTGGCACAGGCGGCCGTCGACCCGGGGTTCACCGGGGCGGAGCCGTAGCCACTGGTCGTCGGGGCGAGGGGCGCTGAGGTGATGGTCGCGATGCTCATGTACTCCATCATCGATTCCGCGAGCGGCTCGGGCATCGGCCTGCCGATGTAAACGTCGGTGGGCGCCCCTCCCCCTGCGGTCCTATGGCATCCCCTACGGGAGGTGGAGACCAACCCCGAGATTCCCGTCCCGCCCGCACCCGAGCCGGAGCGGAGAACCGCAGTCGGCCTCGTAAAAAACCGGTCGCGTCCGCCTGTCCTCATGGTTAAACTCTCGCTCTTCCCCGGCCATGCCGGGTTCCCCGCCTCCCTCACCGCCAGGGAGCGCCGCCGTCCGGACGGAAACCGGGCGGTCTTCGCTCACATCCGCGCGTAGGCGTCATGCGCCGACGTGCGCCCTCGCGCGCCCGTCGGCACACGCGGGCGCCCACGCGCGCTTGGTACGCCCTCGTACAACAGCCGGAGGCCACACCGTGCCGTCGCACGCCCAGCAACCCGCCGCACCCCTGCCCACCAGCGCCGACGAACCGCCCGAACCGCCCTCGGGCGGCGCGGGCGCGGCCGGCGAGGCCGACACCGCCGACGGTGGGCCGCTCGCCAGGGAGCGCGCGCACCTGGCCGCCTCCCGGGCCGCGCTGCGGGCCATGCGCCAGGACGCGGAGGCGCTCGACACGCGGGACACGGCCGGGAACTGGGTGAGCGCCGAGTCCCTGCGGCACACCATCGACGAGCGGATCAAGGCGCTCGCCGACCTGTCCGACACCCCGCTGTTCTTCGGCCGCCTCGACTACGGGCACGACCACCACACCACCGAGACGCCCGCCGCGCCCACCCCGGCCGACCGGCCGGCCGCGGGGAGCACGGTGGACGAGGTCGGCGACCGGTTCTACATCGGGCGCCGGCACGTACACGACGCCGACGGCGAGCCCATGGTCATCGACTGGCGCGCGCCCATCTCCCAACCCTTCTACCAGGCGTCCCCGAAGAAGCCGATGGACGTCGTACTGCGCCGGCGCTTCGGCTACACCGGCGGAGAGTTGACCGCGTACGAGGACGAACCGCTCAGCGGTCCCGGCGCCGACGGCGGCGAACGGACCAGCAGGCTCCTCCAGTCCGAGATCGAGCGGCCCCGCGTCGGCCCGATGCGCGACATCGTCGCCACGATCCAGCCGGAACAGGACGAGATCGTCCGCGCCGGCATCGGGGGCACGGTCTGCGTGCAGGGTGCGCCCGGCACCGGGAAGACCGCCGTCGGCCTGCACCGGGTGGCGTACCTGCTGTACGCGCACCGCGAGCGGCTGGCCCGCACCGGCACCCTGGTCATCGGCCCCAACCAGTCCTTCCTGCACTACATCGAGCAGGTGCTGCCGGCGCTCGGCGAACTCCAGGTCAAGCAGGCGACGGTGGCCGACCTGGTGGCGCACGTGGAGGTGCGCGGCACGGACAGCGCGGAGCGGGCCCGGATCAAGGGCGACGCGCGCATGGCCGAGGTGCTGCGCCGCGCGCTGCGCTCCGGGGTGCGGATGCCCCAGGAGTCGGTGGTCGTGGTGCGCGGCTCGCGCCGGTGGCGGGTGCCCGCGTACGAAGTGGAGGAGATCGTACGGGAGTTGCTGGCCCGCGACATCCGGTACGGGGCGGCCCGCGCGGCCCTGCCGCAGCGCATCGCGCACGCCGTACTGGTGCGCATGGAGCAGTCCGGCGAGGCCCCGGACGACCGGGTGCAGGACGCGGTGGCCCGCAACGCGGCGGTGAAGGCGGCGGTCAAGGAGATCTGGCCGGCGGTCGACCCGGTCAAGCTGGTGCTGCGACTGCTCTCGGACGCCGACGCGCTGGCCGAGCACGCGGCGGGCATCCTCACCGAGGAGGAGCAGCGCACGCTGCTGTGGGAGAAGCCGGCCCGCGGCCCGAAGTCGGCGAAGTGGTCGGCGGCGGACGCGGTGTTGATCGACGAGGCGGCCGACCTGATCGAGCGCACGCCCTCGCTCGGGCACGTGGTCCTGGACGAGGCGCAGGACCTGTCGCCGATGCAGTACCGCGCGGTGGGCCGGCGCTGCACGACGGGTTCGGCGACCATCCTCGGCGACATCGCGCAGGGCACCACGCCGTGGGCCACCGGCAGTTGGGCCGAGGCGCTGCACCACCTGGGCAAACCGGAGGCCCGGGTCGAGGAGTTGACGCGCGGCTTCCGCGTGCCGCGCGAGGTGATCGCGTACGCCTCGCGGCTGCTGCCCTCGATCGCCCCGGACCTGACGGAGGCGACCTCGGTCCGGGAATCCCCGGGCTCGCTGGAGTTCCACCGGGTAGCGCCGGAGGACGCGGGCGGGGGAACAGCGGCGCTCGACGCGGAGGTGGTCGCGGCCTGCCAACGCGCCTTGGCCCAGGAAGGGTCGATTGGTCTCATCGCCGCCGACGCCCGCGTCCCGGCCCTCGCCGAGGCCCTCGCGTCGGCCGGCCTCAACCACCTCTCCCCCGGCGAGGAGACCACGGCCGACGCCCGCCTCACCCTGGTCCCGGCCTCGCTCGCCAAGGGCCTGGAGTACGACTACGTGGTCCTCGACGAGCCGGCCGCGGTGGTCGCGGGCGAGCCGCTGCTGTCGGGCCCGCCGGCGCAACCCACCACCGAACCCGCTGGTGAGGCCGGTGCCGCCCGCCCGCCCCAGGTCCCCGCCCACCGCACGGGCCTGCGCCGCCTCTACGTCGCCCTCACCCGCGCCGTGTCGGGCCTGACCATCGTCCACGCGCAGCCGCTACCGGCGGAACTCGCGCGGGGGAAGGGGTGGGTGGGGGTGTAGCCCCGGGAGTCGTGAGGCCCATGGTGCACACGGTCACTCTCAACGTCCCGCAGTTCGAAGTCATATTCCAACTGACATATCAACTAGTGGAGGTGAGAGAAGCAGTTCTCGCCGAACGAGGATGTTCGCGAGAAGACGTGCGAGTGCTCTTGTCAGCCGTTTGGGACATGCGCGCCTTCGTCGATCGCGCACGCGCGGGTGACACCTTGAGTATCAGCATCGGGATCAACGAACACGCGACGGTTGAGCGAGGTAACCCACCCACCTCCGTACAGGATGCGGGAATCTCACCGACCGAGCATCTAACGCTGCTTCCGCGGCGGCTGGCTCTCCTGTGGCCCATTCTCCTGAGAACCACGGCTCACGCCCTGGGTGAGATGGAAGTCTTCTATCGGACCGGTTACAGAGACGCCGAGGTTGATGCCGCGTTGCGGGCTCTGACCTCGGGGCGAAGCGGAGGACCGACATCGTGCAGGTGACAGCCCCATGAGGGACACGCTGATCCTGTTCACCGGCGTCACGCACCACCCCACGCTGGTCACCCGCCTCCGCAGCTTCCCCCGCCTAGCAGCAGGGCCGCAATTCGAGCGCTACGCGTGCGGCGCCTGTACGTTCGGGGTGGACTTCAGCCAGGACGTCCTGGACGAATGCGATGAAAGCGAACTCGCCTGGATCGCGGAGCGGATAGGGACCTTCCGCGCCACACTGATCGAATACGAGGACATGGCGTGCGCTCGCACGCTTCTTGAGCGTGCGATCCCGGACCTGAATGGCGTTCTGGATACCAACTACGAAAGCCTGGTCAGTTTTCCCGACGCCATGCGCTGGCTGACACTCCACCCTTATCGGCACTTCCGGGAGGGCCCGCCACCAGACCTGCTGACCGATGACGGCTGACGACCCGCACAAGCGGCCCACGAAAAGCGCCGCCTGACCGTTCACACCCTGCGCCACTCAACCCCGCCTCCCCACAAGGACCCCCGTGCGCTGCCACATCGCCGAAGCGGTGACCGCCCACCTGCACGCGGTCGGCACGGGCCCCGGGCTGGGCGATGGCATGCGTCACTACCCCCGGTACTCGTTGAGTGGCGGGTACGTAGCCGTGGGCCCGTACCGCGACGCCCGAGAGCGCGAGGAACACGCGCGGGTGACGTCGGGGAGTACCGACTGGCTGTGGGCCGATGGAGACGAGATGCGGTTCGAGAAGCAGAGCGGGCTGCTGACGAGTGCGTTTCTCGCCGTGCCGGAGGAACCGTCGCAGGATGACGGGGAAGGCGCGGAGTGGCTGTCCGTGCCTGTCCGCCCGGGCGGGTTGTCCGTCACGCCGGGCACGGACTTCGATCGAAGTCGGGCGGAATCTCGCTGGTGGGACGAGACGGCTGCCGCCCTGGTGTGCCACTACCCCGAGCGACCCACCCGCCCTCGGCAGCGGGTGCGGCTCGCCGTCGCGCCGGGGCTTTCCCTGCTGTGGGGGAACGGGCGGCTGTCGGGCTGGATGCTGGAGGACCCGGCGCGCTACCTCGTCCACGGCTGGGAACCGGCGGCCGACACACCCAGCACGGCCGACACGCGAGCGCTGCTGAGCGCGTACGTCTCCCTGCTCTCACCAGCGTCGATCGACGCGATGCACGCGGGCGACCCGGGCGCGCTGCGGCGGCTTGAGGAACTGCGCGACGCCATCGCCGCCAGTGGCTCCTCGGACGTGCCCCGGAAGGACGTGCTGCTGCACGCCGTGCGCGAGCTGATGGAGCACTGGTACGACCGAGGGGCGTAGGGCGAGCCCCGCTACCCACCACCCCCGCCGTGATCTTGCGCCCACCACCACCGTCACCGAGGATGGCCCCACGGAACGTACGGGCGTTCGAGTCCGTGGCGGGGAGTGGAGGGGAAGCGTGGTCGATCACTGGGTGCGGTTGGAGCTCGACGTGGCGGCGTTCGACGAGGGGCGTTTCGCGTCGTACGTGCGTGGCTGTCAGGCCGCTGGCCTTCGGCTGACCACGCTCGCCGAGTTGGGGGACGCGCCGGACCACCGGCGGGCGTTGTACGAGCTGAACAAGGAGTGTTCCGCCGACATACCGGAGCGCGGGGAGTTCTTCTCGTACGAGGAGTTCGTTCGGCGGCGCTTCGACGATCCCTCGTACGACCCGCGCGGCGTCGTGCTCGCGTTGGACGGCGACGTGTGGGTGGGGATGGCGGCCACCTCGCGGCACAGCACGTTCGCGATGAACGAGATGACCGGGGTGCGCGCCGCCTACCGGGGGCGGGGCCTCTCGCTGGCCATGAAGACGTACGGCATGGCCTTCGTGCGGAAGTGCGGGCTGCCCACGGTCCGTACGATCCACCATCCGGCCAACGCGAGCGCGATCGCGATGAACCGGAGAATGGGGTTCGTCGACGCGGCCACCTGAGTCACTCCCGTACGGGTCTGCCCCGGCCGGGTGCTGTCGTCGCACGGGATCCGTGCGCCCGAGCGCGTGCCGGGTGGCCCGCGCCGCTCCGCGCCTCAGTGTCTACCGCCCCGCACGGAGCCCGGGCCGCCCCGCGTCGCTCGGCGCCTCAGCCCACGCTCACCGGCGTGTCCAGCGCCGCGCGCCAGGCGGCGACGGACTCGGTGTCCACCGGGCCTGACCAGCCCTGGGGCCGGGCGGCGCCGCCGATGTGGAAGGCGTCGACGCCCGCCTCGCGGAGCGCGGGCAGGTGGTCCAGGCGCAGGCCGCCGCCGACGAGGATGGTCGGCTCGTAGCCGGGTTCGCCGGTCGCGCCGCGCTTCGCCTCGGCGACCAGCGTGGCCAGTCCGGCATCCACGCCGGCCGCCGCGCCGGCCGTCAAGTACGTGTCGAGGCCGGGCAGTTCGATCAGCCGCTTGCGGGCCAGGTCGCGGTCGGCGGCCCGGTCGATGGCGCGGTGGAAGGTCCACGGGGCGCCGTCGATGGCCTCGGCCAACGCGCGCACGGTGGCCAGGTCGGGCTGCCCCGCCTCGTTCAGGAAGCCGAAGACGAACTGGTCAGCGCCCTCGGCGCGGAGTGCTCGCGCGCTCGCGCACAGGGCGGCCACCGCGCTCTCGCCGCCCGCGGCGAAGCCGTCGGCGGAGCGCAGCATGACCCGCAGCGGGAGGTCGACGGCGGACCGGATCGCGGCGAAGCCGTCGAGCGTGGGGGTGAGCCCGTCGGCCGCCATGTCGGTGACCAGTTCGAGGCGATCCGCCCCTCCGGCCTCGGCCGCGATCGCGTCGTCCACGCCGAGCGCGATCACCTCAAGAATTGGTCTAGACATGTAACACAGCCTGCCACATCCCGGCCCGGGACCGGAAGGTGTACCTCACAATTGGCCTATGCCAGCCCCCGTGCCACATCCCCATTCCCCTTCCGGCGACGCCTCCTTCGGCGACCGCCGCGCCGGCCGGCCCCGGCGCCAGGACCCGGGCGCGTCGTCGCCCGAGCCGCGCCCCGCGACCCCGGCCGAGCCGGACGACGCCGCTGCCGACGCCGATGCCGCTGCCGCTGCCGCTGCCGACAATGCGGCCACCACCGCCGCCGCGACCGGCTCCCCGCACCCCGCGACCGACGCCCTGCTCTCGCGCTGGGCGCAGGCGCTGATCAACGCGCGCGGGGGCGGCGAGGGGCCCGACCCGCTCCCGTACGGCGAGAACCTGCTCGCCCGCTGGGCCGAGCCGCACCGCCGCTACCACACCACCGACCACCTCATCGCCGTGCTCAACCGCGTCGACGAGTTGGCCCACCACGCGGACGACCCCGACGCGGTGCGGCTCGCCGCCTGGTTCCATGACGCGGTCTACCTGCCGGACCGCTCCACCAACGAGGAGCGCAGCGCCCGGCTGGCCGAGCGCGCGCTGCCGGAGGCGGGCGTCCCGCCGCAGACCACCGCCGAGGTGGCCCGCCTGGTGCGGTTGACCGTCGAGCACGACCCGGCCGAGCGGGACCACAACGGCCAGGTCCTGTGCGACGCGGACCTGGCGGTGCTGGCGGGCGGGCCGCAGGAGTACGCGGCGTACGCGGCGGCGGTGCGCGCGGAGTACGCGTTCGTGCCCGACGACGCGTTCCGCGCCGGGCGCGCCGACGTGCTGCGTCAACTCCTCGGCCAAGAGCACCTGTTCGGGACGCCCACCGGCCAGGCCCGTTGGGAGCGAGTGGCGCGCCGCAACCTCACCACGGAGCTGGAGCTGCTGAGCGCGTAGCGCCGGCTCGGTTCGGGGCAGGTGTGGTGCGGGGACGGGTGCCGGCTCGGTTCGGGGCGCGACGCGGGGACGGGTGACGGCCCGGGCACGGTTTCGGGGGCGCGCGGGCGAGCTGGCCGGACCAGGCCCAGGCCGGGCCCAGACCCGGCGCCGGCCGTGTCGTCCGACCGCTGACGGGGGCGTGACCTGCGGAAAGACACCAGGTAGCAGCGGCGTACCGGGAATGTCAGGCGGCGGCGAACTGTTCTTGCCTGTCATGCCCGTCCCCACTGAACCCACAGCGCCCCACCCTGCCCCCGCACCTCCCGCTTCCCCCGAGTCACCCGCGGCGCCCCACCGCATGCCCATCGCCGTGTACGTGCTCGGCCTCTCGGTCTTCGCGCTCGGCACCTCGGAGTTCATGCTCTCCGGGCTGCTCCAGCCGCTCGCCCGCGATATGGGCGTCTCCATCCCCCAGGCCGGTCTGCTCGTCTCCGCGTTCGCGGTCGGCATGGTGGTCGGCGCCCCGGTGCTGGCCGCCGCCACCCTGCGGCTGCCGCGCCGGACGACCCTGATCGCCCTGCTGACCGTCTTCGGGCTCGGCCAGATAGCCGGCGCGGTCGCCCCCACGTACGCCGTGTTGTTCGTCTCCCGCGTCATCAGCGCGCTCGCGTGCGCCGGGTTCTGGGCCGTGGGCGCTTCGGTGGCCGTCTCGCTGGTGCCGGTGACCGCGCGGGCCCGGGCGATGGCCGTGATGGTCGGCGGGCTGAGCATCGCCAACATCGCCGGCGTGCCCGCCGGCGCGTTCCTCGGCCAGCACGCCGGCTGGCGGGCCGCCTTCTGGGCGGTGGCGGGGCTGTCCGCGCTCGGGCTCGTCGGCGTCATCGCCCTCGTGCCCCGTACGGCGCCCGCGACCGGCGACGACGCGCCCTCGCTCCGCCGGGAGCTGCTCATCTACCGGGACCGGCAGGTGTGGCTCGCGCTGGTCACCACGGCCCTGAACGGCGGCGCCGTCTTCGCCCTGTTCTCCTATCTCGCGCCGCTGCTCACCGACACCGCGGGCCTGAAGGAGAGCTGGGTGCCGACGGTGCTCGGCCTGTTCGGCGTCGGCGCCCTGATCGGCACCGCCATCGGTGGGCGCATCGCGGACGCGCACCTCTTCGGCACCATCTACGGCGGCATCATGGCCTCCACGGCCGTGCTCACGCTGCTGGCGCTCACCGCTCAGTGGCCGGCCGCCGCCGTCACCCTGTCGCTGCTGCTCGGCGTCACCGCCTTCACCACGGCACCGGCGCTCAACGCCCGGATGTTCAACGTCGCGAGCGCGGCGCCCACCCTGGCCGGGGCCACCACGACCTCGGCGTTCAACATCGGCAACACGGTCGGCCCCTGGCTCGGCGGCCTGGTCATCGGCGCCGGCTGGGGCTACCCGGCCGTCGCCTGGACCGCCGCCGCGCTGGCCGCCCTCGCGGTCGGCACCACGGCCGTGGCCTCCCGCCTGCACCAGCGGAGCGCCGCCACCGAGCCCGGCACCCGCGTGGTGGCCAGCTCGGCCAGCTCGGCCAGCTCCGCGCCGAAGCCCGCCGCCCTGGCCAAGACCGACACCACCACGGCGGCGGAGCCCTGCTCCACCACCTGAGCCCGCACCGGCCAGCGGGCGGGCGGCCCTGAACCCCGGGCCCGCCCGCCCCGGCGGCCCGGCGACGTTTACGCAGGTCGCGCGGGCCGCGCAACCGCGTGACCACGGGACACCGGGTTGCGGACCCTGTGGGCCACGGGACCACGACTACGGGGCGGCGCCGCCCGCCGAGCCCGGGTCGCCCAGGCTGTCGTCGCGCAGCGGGGCCGCGCCGTCGGTGCCCTGCTTCGGCCGGCGCAGCCCGGCCCCGGTGAGCCGGCGCACCAACTCCTTGCTGCTCACCTCGATCGCGCCGGCCTCCACCGCCGCCGCGTAGCTGGCCGACGGCAGGTCGTAGTGGTCGCGGTCGAAGCCGCGCCGTGGGACGCCGATGCGCTCGGCGAACTCGTGCAGCTCCGCGTACGAGACGTCGCTGATCAGGTGCGACCACATGCGGCCGTGCCCGGGCCACACGGGCGGGTCGATGTACACGGCCATCAGTGCTCGTCCTCGGCCTCGCGGTCGCGTCTCGGGCCGCGGCCCCCGCCGCCCGACACCACGGAGCCCAGCGCGCCCACCCGGGCGACCGCGACCGTGGTCTTGGCGCACACCCAGTGCGGGTCGGCGCCCAACTCGGGCTCCACCTCAAGGGCGTGCGGGTCGCCCCCGCCCACGCACACCGGGCACAGCGGCCACCGCCCGTACCGCTCAAGCAGGGCGTCCTGGACGTCCTGGGCCACCAGGCCGGCCACGAACTCCGAGCCCTCGGGCCACTGCTCGACCCACCACCGGCGGTGCGCCACCGCGTCCTCCACGAGCGAGACCACGTCCGCCCGTGCCACGTCCCCCGCCGACAGATCGGCGAGCACCAGCGCCCGCGCCATGTGCAGTGTCTGTTCGAGCTCCATGCCTCCATTGTCAGGGGCACCAAGGGTTGACGCCCGCCACGACTGAAAATACCTTTCAAAGAGTGAGCAGCAGACTGAAAGAAACTTTCACCGGCGGCGGTGGCCCGCGCGGTGCCGCCGCGCCGTCCGGGCCGCTGGCCCCGGCCGCGGCTCCGGCACCGGCCCCGGCGGCCCTGACGGCCAAGGTCCGCGCCCTGGCCCCGACCATGACCCGTTCCATGCAGCGGGTCGCCGAGACGGTCGCCGCCGACCCGGCCGGCTGCGCCGCGCTCACCGTCACCGGCCTCGCCGCGCGCACCGGCACCAGCGAGGCCACCGTCGTGCGCACCGCCCGCGTCCTGGGCTACCCGGGCTACCGGGACCTGCGGCTCGCCCTCGCCGCGCTCGCCGCCCAACAGGCCGCCGGCCGCGCGCCGGCCGTCACCGCCGACATCGCGGTGGACGACCCGATATCCGACGTGGTCGCCAAGCTGGCCCAGGAGGAGCAGCAGTGCCTGGCGGACACCGCCGCCGCCCTCGACCCGGTCCAGCTCGACGCGGCCGTGGCGGCGCTGGTGGCCGCCCGCCGCGTGGACGCGTACGGCATCGCCGCCTCCGGACTGGTCGGCCAGGACCTGGTGCAGAAGCTGCTGCGGATCGGGCTGATCGCGCACGCCCACACCGACCCGCACCTGGCGGTCACCAACGCCGTGCAGCTCCGGCCGGGTGACGTGGCCATCGCGATCACGCACTCGGGTCGCACCATCGACGTCATCGAGCCGTTGCGCACGGCCTTCGACCAGGGCGCGACGACGGTGGCGATCACCGGGCACCCGGAGGCCGAGGTCGCCCAGTACGCGGACCTGGTGCTGACCACCTCCACCGCCCGCGAGAGCGAGCTGCGACCGGCCGCGATGTCCAGCCGTACGAGCCAACTCCTCGTCGTGGACTGCCTGTTCGTCGGCGTCGCGCAGCGCACGTACGCCACCGCGGCCCCGGCCCTGTCGGCCTCCTACCAGGCGCTGGCGCACCGCCACGACCCGCGCCCGGGCCACTGAGCCCCACCCGCCGCTCCCGTACGCCGACCGCGAGACCCCGCCCGCGCGGCGTCGCCCGCACCCGCACCCGCGCCCGCGCCCGCGCCCGCGCCCCCGAACCCGTACGCGCACCAGCCGTACCGGCCGCGCCATCCGCACCAGCTCTCTCCTGCGAACCTCCCTCATCCGTACCGAGAAAGAGCCCCCGTCGCATGAACCCCAGCACCCAGGGCCAAGCGCCCGACCGGCTCCGTGCCGAGCTCGACACCCTCACGACCGAGGCGTTCCGCCCCGAGCTGGCCGACGTCGACCGGCTCAACACGCTCGCCATCGCCCGCCTGATGAACGCGGAGGACGCCGCCGTCCCCACCGCCGTCGCCGAGCGGCTTCCCGAGGTGGCCGCCGCGATCGACGCGATCGCCGCGCGGATGGCCGACGGCGGCCGGCTGATCTACGCGGGCGCGGGCACCGCGGGCCGGCTCGGGGTGCTCGACGCCAGCGAGTGCCCGCCCACCTTCAACGCGGCCCCCGACCAGGTCATCGGCCTCATCGCGGGCGGCCCGGACGCGCTGGTGACCTCGATCGAGGGCGCCGAGGACAGCGCCGAGCTGGCCGCCGCCGACCTGGCCGCGCTGAAGCTGACCGACCGCGACAGCGTGGTGGGCGTCTCCGCGTCGGGGCGCACGCCGTACGCCGTCGGGGCCGTGACCTACGCGCGCGAGCGCGGCGCCCTGACGGTGGGGCTGGCCTGTAACGCGGGCTCGGCCCTCGCGGCTGCCGCCGAGCACGGCATCGAGGTCGTGGTCGGCCCCGAAATGCTCACCGGCTCCACCCGGCTCAAGGCGGGCACGGCCCAGAAGCTGGTGCTCAACATGGTCTCGACGCTGACCATGATCCGCCTGGGCAAGACGTACGGGAACCTGATGGTGGACGTGCGGGCGTCGAACGAGAAGCTGCGCGCCCGCTCGCGCCGCATCGTGGCGCTGGCCACCGGCGCGCCGGACGACGCGATCGAGGCGGCTCTCGCGGCCACCGGCGGCGAGGTGAAGAACGCCATCCTCACCCTCCTCGCGGACGCGGACGCCGCGACGGCCGAGCGGCTGCTCGCGGAGGCGAACGGCCACCTCAGAGCGGCGATCGACGCCGCCCGCGCGACCTGAGCCCGGCGGATCGGGACAGCCCGCACGCACGGCAGCCCACACGGCCCGACGGCCCACACGGCACGGGCAGCCCGCACGGTCCGCGCGGCCTGAGCCTCCCGCGCGGCCGGAGGCCGACGGCCCGCGCGGGCCCAGCCGGGCCCGACCCGCGCCGCCCGGGCCCGGTCCCCGGGAAATCCGCCCCGATGAACCGGGCCCGGACGCGCCCGAGGGCGGCACCCGCGGGGGGTGCCGCCCTCGTTCGTAGGAACAGCCGATCCGCGAGGCGGATCAGAAGTCCATGTCACCGCCCGGCATGCCGCCCGGCGCGCCCGCGGGGGCGGCCTTCTCCGGCTTGTCGGCGATGACGGCCTCGGTGGTGAGGAACAGCGCGGCGATCGACGCGGCGTTCTGCAGCGCGGAACGCGTCACCTTGGCCGGGTCGATGATGCCCTCGGCCACCAGGTCGACGTACTCGCCGGTCGCGGCGTTCAGGCCGTGACCCGGGGTCAGGTTGCGCACCTTCTCCACGACGACGCCACCCTCAAGGCCGGCGTTGACCGCGATCTGCTTGAGCGGGGCCTCCAGGGCCAGGCGCACGGCCTGCGCACCGGTGGCCTCGTCGCCCTCCAGCTCCAGCTTCTCGAAGACCGAGGAAGCCTGCAGCAGGGCCACGCCACCACCGGCGACGATGCCCTCCTCGACGGCGGCCTTGGCGTTGCGCACCGCGTCCTCGATGCGGTGCTTGCGCTCCTTCAGCTCGACCTCGGTGGCGGCACCGGCCTTGATGACGGCCACGCCGCCGGCCAGCTTCGCCAGGCGCTCCTGGAGCTTCTCGCGGTCGTAGTCCGAGTCCGAGTTCTCGATCTCGGCGCGGATCTGGTTGACCCGGCCCTGGACCTGGTCGCTGTCGCCGGCACCGTCGACGATGGTGGTCTCGTCCTTGGTGATGACGACCTTGCGGGCGCGGCCCAGCAGGTCGAGACCGGCGTTCTCCAGCTTGAGGCCGACCTCCTCGGAGATGACCGTGCCACCGGTGAGGATGGCGATGTCGCCGAGCATGGCCTTGCGGCGGTCACCGAAGCCCGGGGCCTTGACGGCGACGGACTTGAAGGTGCCACGGATCTTGTTGACCACGAGGGTGGACAGGGCCTCGCCCTCGACGTCCTCGGCGATGATCAGCAGCGGCTTGCCCGACTGCATGACCTTCTCAAGGAGCGGGAGCAGGTCCTTCACCGCGGAGATCTTGGAGTTGACGATCAGGATGTACGGGTCGTCCAGGGACGCCTCCATACGCTCCATGTCCGTCGCGAAGTACGCGGAGATGTAGCCCTTGTCGAAGCGCATGCCCTCGGTGAGCTCCAGCTCAAGACCGAAGGTCTGCGACTCCTCGACGGTGATGACGCCTTCCTTGCCGACCTTGTCCATCGCCTCGGCGATGAGCTCGCCGATCTGGGTGTCAGCGGCGGAGATGGAGGCGGTGGAGGCGATCTGCTCCTTGGTCTCCACGTCCTTGGCCTGCTCGAGGAGCTGCGCGGAGACGGCCTCGACGGCACGCTCGATGCCGCGCTTGAGGGCCATCGGGTTGGCGCCGGCGGCGACGTTCCGCAGGCCCTCCTTGACGAGCGCCTGGGCCAGGACGGTCGCGGTCGTCGTGCCGTCACCGGCGACGTCGTCCGTCTTCTTCGCGACCTCCTTGACCAGCTCGGCGCCGATCTTCTCGTACGGGTCTTCGAGCTCGATCTCCTTGGCGATGGACACACCATCGTTGGTGATCGTGGGCGCGCCCCACTTCTTCTCAAGGACGACGTTGCGGCCCTTGGGGCCGAGGGTGACCCGGACGGCGTCGGCGAGCTGGTTCATCCCGCGCTCGAGACCGCGCCGTGCCTCCTCGTCGAACGCGATGATCTTGGCCATGTGAAGTGGTCCTCCCAGGACTGGGGGTCCCCCCGGCCAGTGGCTGGGGGAGGGTGGATACTCCGGACCGCGCGCGGCGCCCGCGACGGACGGCCTGCCTGCCGAGTGGTTCCTTCCCACCCGACCTGCGGGCCTCACCGACCCGGTCCTGCTGTCACTCTCGACATCAGAGTGCTAACGCCAATGATTAGCACTCGGCACCCCCGAGTGCAAGGCGCGCTCCGCAGGAGCGTCGATGAGGGGTGGTGGTCGGGGACGCCATCAGTGGGTGTCGCTCCGCAGGAGCGTCGATGAGGGGCGGTGGTCGGGGACGCGGTGGGCGCAAGGCGCGCCCCGCAGGAGCGTCGTTGAGGGGTGGTGGTCGGGGACGCCATCAGTGGGTGTCGCTCCGCAGGAGCGTCGATGAGGGGCGGTGGTCGGGGACGCCATCAGTGGGTGTCGCTCCGCAGGAGCGTCGTTGAGGGGTGGTGGTCGGGGACGCGGCGGGCGCAAGGCGCGCTCCGCAGGAGCCTCGCTGCGAGGCGGTGGTCGGGGACGCCGTTCGCAGGTGCGCCACCACGGGAGCCCCGACTCACATTCGCCGTACGCAGTCGCAACGCCCGGGAAGAAAAGGCGGGCCGCCGGGGCGCGGCCCGCGGGGCGCCGGGGGCCGTACGAGCCGTCGGCGGGGGCGCCCGGCGCGGTGGTGTGGGCCGGGGCGGGTCGGGGTGGGACAGGGTGAGCGTGCGCCGTGTGCGAGCCGTACACGCGGCGGCCACGTCCCCGACACGAGCCGGTCCGCCCGCCCGTGCGCCAGCGGTCGTGGACGCGCGCGCCAGCGGGTTCCGAGGGGCGCGCCAGTCGCGTACCACCGCGCGTGACCCGGGCCGCCAGCGGGGCGTGCCGTGGGGTCAGGGCGGGCCGGGGCGCGCGAAGGGCCCGCACCCCCCTGCCGAGGGTGCGGGCCCTTGTTCGCGCTGCAGTCGGTCGGCGCTCAGCCGGCCACGCGGACCATGTCCGCCTGCGGCCCCTTCTGGCCCTGCGAGATCTCGAACTCGACCCGCTGGCCTTCCTCAAGGGTGCGGTACCCGTCCATCTGGATCGCGCTGTAGTGGACGAACACGTCCGCACCACCGTCGACCGCGATGAAGCCGTACCCCTTCTCCGCGTTGAACCACTTGACGGTGCCCTGAGCCATTCCTAACTCCCCTATTGCTGGCCCTTGCGCAGGACCGCACTCCGCGGACCCGGGTCAGACCTCACCCCTGAGAAACCCCAACCTTGCGGAAAGGGGACCCCTGGGGCGTGCGCCGGAACGCGTCGACCGCCGCTGAATGTATCTGCCCAGATGCCCAGAGCAACAGGTCAATCGGACGAGAATTCTGGGCGCGCGTCATCGGCCATACGAGGTGAACTCCGGTGATTACCGGTCAAGTCGGGCCGGACATGGCGGGAGCAACCCGGCAAATCATGTCCACACTTCACGCACATTTTGACGAGCCGCTGCCGCTTCCGCGTGCGGGCCCGTAAGAGAGGGAGGGAGATCAGTTCAACCTTATCGCGGTTTCAAACGCGGAATTGCCCCGTCCGCTTTCTCGTGGACGGGGCAATTCGGGCAGCTCGCGATGCGGAATGCGCGGGTCAGCCGCCGGCGACGGCGGGAATGATGGAAATGCCCGCGCCGTCCGGCGTCGCCGTCTCAAGTCCCTGGGCGAAGCGCACGTCGTCGTCGTTGACGTACACGTTCACGAAGCGGCGCAGCTTGCCCTGGTCGTCGAGCACCCGGGCGGCGATGCCCTGGTGGTTCTTCTCCAGGTCCGCCAGCACCTCGCCGAGGGTCGCGCCCTCGGCGGGCACCTCGGCCTTGCCGCCGGTGTAGGTGCGCAGGATGGTCGGAATGCGAACGTTGACGCTCATGAGGGGGCCACCTTCGTGAAAGAACGGAAAGCTTGCTGATCGCGACGGACGGGGCGCCGGCCGGGTCGTGTGGCCGGCGCCGCGGGCGTCAGCCCGCCAGGCCCGCCGCGCGGAACGCGTCGAGGCTCGGCTTGATCGTCGCGGTGGGCCCGGTGGTGGGCGCGACGGCGTCCAGCGTCTTGAGCCCGTCGCCCGTGTTGAGGACGACGGTGGTGCGGGCCGGGTCGAGCTGACCGGTCTCGATGAGCTTCCTGGTGACGCCGACGGTCACGCCGCCCGCGGTCTCCGCGAAGATGCCCTCGGTGCGCGCGAGCAGCTTGATGGCGTCCACCACCTGCTCGTCGGTCACGTCCTCGACCGCTCCCCCGGTGCGCCGGGCGATGTCCAGCACGTACGGGCCGTCGGCCGGGTTCCCGATGGCCAGCGACTTGGCGATGGTGTTGGGCTTCACCGGGCGCACCACGTCGTGCCCGTTCTTGAAGGCCCGGGAGACCGGCGAGCACCCCTCGGCCTGCGCGCCGAAGATCTTGTACGGCTTGTCCTCGACCAGGCCGAGCTTGATCAGCTCCTTGAGCCCCTTGTCGATCTTCGTGAGCTGCGATCCGGAGGCGATCGGGATGACGATCTGGTCCGGGATCTCCCAGCCGAGCTGCTCGCAGATCTCGTACGCCAGCGTCTTGGAGCCCTCGCCGTAGTACGGGCGCAGGTTGACGTTGACGAAGCCCCAGCCCTCGCCCAGCGAGTCGCCGATCAGCTCGCTGCAGAACCGGTTGACGTCGTCGTACGTGCCCTCGATGGCGACCAGTTCGCCGCCGTAGACCGCGGCCATGACGACCTTGCCGGCCTCCAGGTCGTGCGGGATGAACACGCAGGAGCGGAAGCCCGCGCGGGCGGCGGCGGCGCCGACCGCGCCGGCCAGGTTGCCGGTCGAGGAGCAGGAGAGCGTGGTGAAGCCGAAGGCGCGGGCGGCCTCGACGGCGATGGCCACGACCCGGTCCTTGAAGGAGTGGGTCGGGTTGCCCGAGTCGTCCTTGACGTACAGCCCGCCGGTGACGCCCAGCTCGCCGGCCAGCCGGTCGGCCTTGACCAGCGGGGTCAGGCCGGGGTTCAGGTTGGGCTTGGACGCGACGTCGGCGGGGACCGGCAGCAGCGGCGCGTACCGCCAGATGCTGTTCGGGCCGGCCTCGATGCGCTCGCGCAGCCCCTGCGGGTCGCCGGTCGGCAGGTCGTACGCCACCTCAAGGGGGCCGAAACACAGCGCACAGGCGAAGATCGGGCCGAGGTCGAAGCGTTCGCCGCACTCGCGGCAGGACAGCGCGGCGGCGGGGCCGAGGTCCACGGACGCGGCGGACGCGTCCGGCGTGGCGGGGGCGGTGGTGCTTTCGGTGACTTGCACAGCCATGGAGGCGAGGCCCTTTCTCCTCATCTTCCTCGCGACGCATCTCGCCACGAGACGGAATTGGCACCTTCCCCGCCGGGAGCCTCGCGGTGCGAGAAACCGACTGGAGGGTTGCCGGGGCTTCAACGGGCCGTGTCCCTCTGCCCCTCTGGATGAGCGGTATGGCAGCGGCTCCTTGGAGCCGAGCGTTTGTTGGCGTGATGACCCCGGCATGCGACGGTCATCCGCGTTGTTCAAGACTGTAACCGAAGGCTGGGACCCGGGTGAGGGTCGTCCAAACCACGAGATGAACGTAACATCGAGCGCCGCTCGGCGCGCAAAGGAGTCACGCAGGTGCTGGAAGAGGTGGAGCACTGGCTCAGTCGCCGGTCCTGGTCCGCTGCCGACCGTCCGCTCGACCTGCTCCTCGCGGCGAAACGGGCCGGTGGCACCAGCGTCAGCGTGGTGCTGCCCGCGCTGAACGAGGAGGCGACGGTCGGGGCGATCGTCGACGCGATCCGGCGTGACCTGATGCGGGCGACCCCACTGGTGGACGAGTTGGTGGTACTCGACTCCGGCTCGACGGACGGCACGGCCGAGGTCGCGCGCGCGGCCGGCGCGCGCGTGGTGCACCGGGACAGCCTGCTGCCCCGGGTGCCGGCGGTGCCGGGCAAGGGCGAGGTGCTGTGGCGTTCGCTGCTCGCCACCAGCGGCGACATCGTCTGCTTCGTCGACGCCGACCTGCGCGACTTCTCCGCCACCTTCGTCTCCGGGATCGTCGGCCCGCTGCTCACGGAATCGGATGTGCAGTTCGTGAAGGCCATGTACGACCGGCCGCTCGATCCGGCGCACGGGGCCGAGGCCGGTGCCGGGCCGGTCGGGCAGGGCGGCCGGGTGACCGAGCTGGTGGCCCGGCCGCTGCTGAACCTGCACTGGCCGCAGCTCGCGGGCTTCGTGCAGCCACTGGGCGGCGAGTACGCGGCGCGCCGTTCGCTGCTTGAGCGGCTGCCGTTCCCGGTCGGCTACGGCGTGGAGCTGGGCCTGCTCGTGGACGCGCTGCACACGGTCGGCCTCGACGCGCTCGGCCAGGTGGACGTGGGCGTACGCCGCCACCGCCACCAGGACGGCCAGGCCCTCGGCCGGATGGCGGCGGCCATCTACCGCACGGCCCAACTGCGCCTGACCCGGGGGCACTTGGTGCGCCCACGGCTCACCCAGTTCACCCGCGGCGCCGGCGGCGGGTTCGAGCCGCTGACGCACCCGGTGGACACCGAGGAGCGCCCGCCGATGATCGAGGTCCAGGAGTACGCGGAGCGCTGGGCGGCGTAGCGGGATCGGCGGAGCGCCGTCGTACGGAGGCACACGGGGCGGGCGGGGCGGACGGCGTGGACGCGTCGGGCGGGGCCCGGGTGGGTGGCGGGTGACCGGCCGGGTGGGTGGGGCGGACCGGGTCCGTACGTTTGAGCGGTTCCGGTGCTGGCTAGGCTCGGCACATGGTCTCCGAGCACTCCGAGCAGGACGCCGCCGAACCCGCGCGCGACGCCGACCCCGGGCCCGGCGCCCAGGTGCTGGTCGCGTCGAACCGCGGGCCCGTCTCGTACGCCCTGACATCGCCACCATCCCGTTCGCCATCGCGAACACCGGCCCCCGACGACGCGGGCGCGCCAGAGCCCGAGCCGCCCGCGCTGACCGCCAAGCGCGGCGGCGGCGGGCTGGTCTCCGGCCTCTCCGCGATCGGCGCCGACGCGCGGGCCGTGTGGGTGTGCGCCGCGCTCGGCGACGGCGACCGGGAGGCGGTGCGCCAGGCCGCGGCCCGCGCCGCCGAGGCCGACGGCCAGGAAGAAGCCGGCGGCTCGGCCGGGGCGCTGCTCGACCCGGCGGAGACCGGCGGGCAGCGGGTGCGGATGCTGGACATCGCGCCGGAGGTCTTCACCGCGGCGTACAACGGCATCGCCAACTCGGTGCTCTGGTTCGTCCACCACCTGCTGTACCAGACGCCGCTGGAGCCGGCCTTCGACGCGGAGTTCCGGCGCGAGTGGGAGGCGTACGAGGCGTACAACGCCGCCTTCGCGGACGCGCTCGCCCGCGAGGCCGCGCCCGGGGCGGCCGTCCTGGTGCAGGACTACCACCTCTCGCTGGTCCCGGCGCTGCTCCGGGAGCGCCGCCCCGACCTGCGCATCGGGCACTTCTCGCACACGCCGTGGGCGCCGCCGGACTACTTCCGGATGCTGCCGGACGACGTCGCCGACGCCGTGTTGCGCGGCATCCTCGGCGGCGACCGGGCCGGGTTCCTCACCGCGCGCTGGGCCGAGGCGTTCGCGGACTGCTGCGCCCGGGTGCTCGGCGCGCGCGTCGAGCGGGACGCGGCGTCGGGCGAACTCACGGTCGAGCTCGACGGGCGCACGACCCACCTCGGGGTGTACGGCCTGGGCGCGGACGCGGAGTTCCTGCGCGAGCGCTCGCACGCGGCCGACGTCGAGGAGCGCCGCACCGCGCTGCGCGCGCAGGTCGAGGGCCGCGACGCCGACGCCACGGCCACGCCGTCCGAGGGCGGAGCGGGCGAGCCGGCACCGGACGCGGGCGGCGGGCGGAAGGTCATCGTCCGGGTGGACCGCACGGAGCTGTCCAAGAACATCGTGCGCGGCCTGCTCGCCTACCGGCGGTTGCTCGCCGACCGTCCCGAGTGGCGGGAGCGGGTGGTGCACGTCGCCTTCGCCTACCCGTCGCGACAGGACCTGGCGGTGTACCGGGAGTACACGCAGGAGGTCCAGCGGGTCGCGGACGCGATCAACGAGGAGTTCGGGACGCCGGGTTGGCGGCCGGTGGTGCTGCACGTCAAGGACGACTTCGCCCGCTCACTCGCCGCGTACCGGATCGCCGACGTGGCCCTGGTGAACCCGATCAGGGACGGCATGAACCTGGTGGCCAAGGAGGTCCCGGTGGTCTCCGACGCGGGCTGCGCGCTGGTGCTCTCCCGCGAGGCGGGGGCGTACGCCGAGCTGGGCGACGACGCGCTGACGGTCAACCCGTACGACGTGCGGGCGACGGCTGACGCGCTGCACGAGGCGCTGACGATGGACCCGGACGAGCGCGCCGCGCGGACGAAGCGGCTGGCCGCGGCGGCCACGGCGCTGCCGCCCAAGCAGTGGTTCCTGGCCCAACTGCGCGCGCTGGGCGCGGCGTAGTCGCCGCGTCCCACCACGGGCAAGCCGGCCCGCCGTGACCGGCCACCGCTGAGCCGCCCCCGACACCGGGGGCGGCTCAGCGTGCTCGGAGCGCGCTCAGCGCAGCTCGTGCGCCAGGGACGAGAGCAGGTCGACCACGCCGCGCGGGCCGTCCACGACCAGGTCGGCCCGCTCGGCCAGCGCGGTGACCTCGGCGCTCCCGCTGCCCACGAGCAGCCCCGGCAGCCCCTTGGACCTGCGCCGTTCCACCGCCTCGAAGGCCGCGATGTCACCGAGGTCGTCCCCCGCGTACAGCACGGCCTCCGCGTCCACCTCCCGTACGAACTCCTCGAGCGCGACGCCCTTGTCCATGCCGGGCGGGCGCAGTTCGAGGACCAGCCGGCCCGGTTCGACGATCAGGCCGTGCCGGTCGGCGAGCGCGCCGAGCGGGCCGCGCAGCGCCTCGAACGCGCCCTGCGGGTCGGCGGCCCGGCGGGTGTGCACGGCGATGGCGCGGCCCTTGTCCTCGACCCAGGTGCCGTCGGCCGCGCCGGCCCTGGCGAACACCTCGGCCAGCTCGGCCTGCGCGGCGGCCACGCCCGGGTGCGGCTCGGGGGCGCGCAGGTGGCCGGTGGCGGCGTCCCAGCGCTCGGCGCCGTAGTGGCCGAGTACGACCAGGTGTTCGAGGCCGGGCACGTCGGCGAAGCCGCCGTAGCCCACCGCGACCTCGGCCGGCCGGCCGGTGAGCACGAGGACCGTGCCGACCAGCGGGGCGAGGGCGGCCAGCGCCGGCACGGCCGCGGGGTGGGCCCGGGCCTGCTCCGGGTCGGGCACGATCTCGGCGAGGGTGCCGTCGAAGTCGAGAGCGATCACGGCGCGTTCGGGCCGTGCGAGCAGCGCGGCGAGGCCGTCACGGCCCGCGGCGGTGGAGGGGACGGGAATGGCCATGCGGCCGACCCTACCGGTGCGCCCGCGCGCCGTCGCCGGTGCCGGCTCCGGCCAGCGACGGGGCGTCAGCGGCGGGAGCGGCGGGCGGCGCGCAGCCGGCGCAGCCGGTTGACGGTCACCGGGTCGTACCGCAGGGCGCGCGGGTCGTCGAGGAGGGCGTTGAGCACCTGGTAGTAGCGGGTCGGCGACATACCGAGGCGCTCGCGGATCGCCCGCTCCTTCGCGCCGGGCCCCGCCCAGCCCCGCCGCTCCAGCGCCAGCACGGCCACGTCTCGCGCGGAGAGTTCGCCCTGCTCGGCGGGGTCCGCCGGGGCGGTGGGGTCGGCGGCGGGCGACTCGGGGTCGGCCTCGGGCCCGGCGCTCGCGGCCGGCTCGGCATCGGCGGCGGGCGTTCCCTCGGCGGGACCGCCGGCGGTCGGGCCGTCGGGAGCCGGACCGTCGGGGGCCGGACCGTCGGGGGTCGGGTCGCCGCCGGTGGGTGGGGGGCCGGGCTCGGCGGGGTGTGTCACGCCGCCAACCTAACGTTCCTCGTTCTCCGTGGCGTCGGCCGCGCGCTGGATCTCGCCGAGCGCGGTCGACGGGTCGCCGCCCTTGGCGACCATGGTGCCCACCGAGTCCCGCAGCTTCTGGTTGACCGTGGCCCAGGACGTCTTGTCGAACGGGTAGAACTGCGCGGTCTCCAGGCCGTCGAGGAACTGCCAGAGGCTCTTGAACTCGTCGTTGCGGCGCATCGTGTCGGACGCCTCGGTGGTGACCGGCAGCAGCCGGTATTTCGCGCAGAACTCCACGACGTTCGGCTCGCTGTAGACGAAGTCGAGGAACTCGCCTATCTCCTTGCGGTGGCCGTTCTTCTTGAACGCCATCATCCAGTCGGCCACGCCCATCGTGGTCGACGCGGGGCCGTCGCGCCCGGGCAGCGGGGCCACGTCGTACTCGATGCGGTGCCCGACCACCTGCTGCATCAGCGTCGGGTGGCCGTTGAGCATGCCGACCTCGCCGCGGGTGAAGGCGTTGAAGGCGTCCTGGCGGTTGAGCTTGCCCGGCGCGGTGGGCCCGGTGAGGCCCTTGCCGACGAGTTCGTCGCGCAGCCACTCCAGCGTCTCGACGTTCTCCGGCGAGTCGAGCATGTAGCTGCCGTACCCGTCGGTGTAGCCACCGCCGCCGCTGAGCAGCCAGATCAACGTCTCGGCCTGGGCCTCCTCGCGACCGAGCGGCAGCGCGTACGGGTACTTCACGCCGATGGCCTTGAGCTTCTCGGCCGCCGCCTGGAGTTCGTCCCAGTCGGTCGGCGGCTTGAGCACGCCCGCCTCGCTGAACAGCTTCTTGTTGTAGAAGAGCAGCCGGGTGCTGGCGCCGAACGGCATCGCGTACTGCACCCGCTTCACCTCGCCCGCCCGCGTGATGGCGGTCGGGAAGGACGCCTGGGTGCGGACGGAGAGGATCTGGTCGGCGCGGTAGAGCATGCCCTTGGCGGCGAAGTCCGCGTACGTGCCGAACTGGACGAGGTCCGGGGTGTCGCCGCTCTCGATCATCTGGGCGACCTTCTTGTCGATGTCCGCCCAGCCGAAGACGTTGACATCGATCTTGATACTGCCGTGCTTCGTCTCGAACGCGCGGGCCAGGTCGCCCCAGTAGTTCAGGGAGCTGTTGGTGCTGGTGTCCCCGTAGTCCGCCGCGACGAGCTTGAGCCGTACGTCACCGGAGTCCGAGCCGGCACCGCAGGCGGCGAGCGTCGGAGTCACCGCCGCCGTCGCGGCACCCGCTGCCGTCAGACTCAAGAACCGCCGCCGCTGCACAACCGGTACCCACCCTCGTGCTCTGCTCTGTTTCCCGGAATCTGCCGGAGTGTCACTCTCCGACACGAGTTGCGAGTCTCCCCCCGCAACCCCCCTAAGGTCTACACCACACCTGGTCTCGCTTCGGTATCACCTGTGGCCACTTCCGCGTCACCCACACCGGCTATGGCGGCCCGGAACGCGCCACTCCGCGGAGCGCCACCGAACCCGCTCAGACTAAGCACGACTGTCTCCGGCGAGCGGGGCCATCCCCACCCGAAGCCGGCCACACCCGTATCCCATACAGGATGATTTCCGGGCCATTCCGGCGCCTGGCCGCGCGACCGTGTGCGGTTTCACAGATCGTTTACCGGCCGCCGCCGCTCAGCCCGCGCGCCGACCGCCGTTCACGGCGACGTCGCCGACCCCGTGCGCGGCGCCGGCCCCGCCCCGCGCCGGGCCGCGACCCGCCGGCGCCCCGCGCGGCGCGCGGCGCGCGTCGTCCGCTGGGGTGTTCGGGCCGCCGCCGCTGCCTGACCGCATGCCCGACCGGATGCCCGACCGGATGCCCGACCGGTGGCGAACGGGCGCCATCCGGGCACGGCTTCCGGCCGCCCGCGCGCGGCCGAGAACCCGTGCGGCGACAGGGCGCGACACTCCGCGAAGGCGAAGTGGCCTAGACCTCTAGTGGGGAATCGCGCGAGACTGTCCCGCGTGAAACACGTCATCGCCCTCGATGTGGGCGGCACCGGAATGAAGGCCGCCCTGGTCGGGGCGGATGGCGAGCTGCTGCACACGGCCCGGCGGCCGACGGAGCGCGAGCGCGGGCCGGACGCCGTGATAGCCGGAATCCTCGACTTCGCGGCCGAGCTGCACGCGATCGGCACCGAGCGGTTCGGCACGCCCGCCGCCGCTGCCGGCGTCGCCGTGCCCGGCATCATCGACGAGGCGGCCGGGGTCGCGGTGTACGCCGCCAACCTGGGTTGGCGCGACGCGCCGCTGCGCGCCCTGCTCTCCGAGCGGCTGGCCGGCGTCCCCGTCGCGCTCGGCCACGACGTACGGACCGGCGGCCTGGCCGAGGGGCGCATCGGCGCCGGCGAGGGGACGGACCGCTTCCTGTTCGTGCCGCTCGGCACCGGCATCGCCGGCGCCATCGGCATCGACGGCCGCGTCGAGGCCGGTGCGCACGGCTACGCCGGCGAGATCGGGCACATCGTGGTGCGCCCGGGCGGCCCGGAGTGCGGCTGCGGCCAGCGCGGCTGCCTGGAGACCCTCGCGTCGGCGTCCGCCGTCAGCCGGGCCTGGGCCGCCGCCGTGGGCGACCCGGAGGCGGACGCCGCCGACTGCGCGAAGGCCGTCGCCTCGGGCGACCCGCGCGCGCTGGCCGTCTGGCAGGACGCCGTGGCCGCGCTCGCCGACGGCCTGGTCATCGCCCTCACCCTGCTCGACCCGCGCCGGCTGATCATCGGCGGCGGGCTCGCCGAGGCCAGGGACACGCTGTTCGTGCCGCTGCGCGCGGCGGTGGCCGAGCGGGTCACGTTCCAACAGCTCCCCGACATCGTCCCGGCGGCCCTCGGGGACACCGCCGGTTGCCTGGGCGCGGGTCTGCTCGCCTGGGATCTTCTCGCTACGGAGGTATCCGCCTGATGGCCGAACGAACAGCTCTCGCGGGCGCCCGCGTCGTCCTACCGTCCGGGATCGTGGAATCCGGCGTGGTGACGGTCGCGGACGGCCGCATCGTCAGCGCCGGCCCGGACGCGGCAACCGCCGCGAGCGGCGGGGCCGGCGGGGCCGGCGACCGCGTCGACCTCGCCGGCCACTGGGTGGTCCCCGGCTTCGTGGACCTGCACGTGCACGGCGGCGGCGGCGCCTCGTTCTCCTCCGGCACCGCCGAGGAGTCCCTGCGGGCCATCGCCACCCACCGGCGGCACGGCACCACCACGATGCTCGCCTCCACCGTCACCGGCGACCTGGACGAGGTGGCCCGGCAGGCCCACGCCCTGTCCGAACTGGTCGAGCAGGGCGAACTGGCGGGCGTGCACTTCGAGGGCCCGTTCATCTCGCCGCACCGCTGCGGCGCGCACGAGCCGACGCTGCTGCGCGACCCGGACCCGGCCGACGTGCGCAAGCTGGTCGACGCGGCCCGCGGCACGGCCAAGATGATGACGCTGGCACCCGAGCTGCCCGGCGGCCTGGACTCGGTGCGGCTGCTGGTGGAGGCCGGCGTCATCGCGGCCGTGGGCCACACGGACTCCACATACGACGCGACGCGCGACGCCATCGAGGCCGGCGCGAGCGTGGCCACCCACCTGTTCAACGCGATGCCCTCCCTGCTGCACCGCGCGCCGGGCCCGGTGGCCGCCCTCCTGGAGGACGAGCGGATCACCGTCGAGCTGATCAACGACGGCACGCACCTGCACCCGGCCACGCTGGAACTGGCCTTCCACCGCGCCGGCGCCGACCGGGTGGCGTTCATCACCGACGCCATGGGCGCGGCCGGCATGGAGGACGGCATCTTCCCGCTGGGCCCGATGAAGGTCGAGGTCAAGGACGGTGTGGCGCGCATCAGCGACGGCCCGACGGCGGGTTCCATCGCGGGCTCCACGCTCACCCTCGACCAGGTCTTCCGGCGCGCGGTGACCATCGACGGGCTCTCCGTCGAGCAGACCGTACGCGCCCTGTCCGCAACCCCGGCCCGGGTGCTCGGGCTCAGCGACCGCGTCGGCTCGATCGAACCCGGCAAGGACGCCGACCTGGCGGTGCTCGACGAGGACTTCGCGCTGGTCGGCGTGATGCGCCGGGGCGCGTGGGTGGTCCGCCCGACGACCGGCTGACCCCGGCGCCGTCGGCCGACCACCCCCCGGCCGAGGACGCGCAGCACGCCCGCCCACGGGCGACGGCTCCGGAGCGGGGCCGCAGCGCAACCAGCCGCGGCCCCGCTCCCGCGCTCCCCGCGACCCGTCCGCGCGGGGCGGGGCGCGTGCGCGCGACAGGCAGGCGGAATGCGTCGACAACGGTTCATAACGCGTCGAAGCCGCGCGGTTGGCCTACAGGGGTGGGACAACCGCTCCGGCTTTGGCATGATCGCTGCCAGTAAGCCAACCGCTCCGAGCGCCGCACCGCGCAGCACGGACCCGGCGCGCTGGACCGGACCCCCGGCCCATGGGAACACCGCGCCGGCCGGCCCGCGCCGCGCCGCCGGGGCACCGTCACGACCACCACCAACGGGAGGGGGAGCCCGCAGTGATCCTGACCGTGACGCTCAACGCTGCCCTCGACATCACCTACCGCGTGCCACGCCTGCGGCCCCACCACAGCCACCGCGTCTCCGAGGTCATCGAGCGCCCCGGCGGCAAGGGCCTGAACGTCGCCAGGGTGCTGGCCACGCTCGGTCACGAGGCGGTCGCCACCGGCCTGGTCGGCGGCGCGACCGGCGCCGCGCTGCGCGACCAGCTCAACGCCTACCCGGGCGTCACGGACGCGTTCGTGCCCATCGCGGGCACCACCCGACGCACCGTGGGCCTGGTGGACGCCTCATCCGGCGACACCACGCAGCTCAACGAGCCGGGCCCGCAGGTCACGCCCGCCGAGTGGGCCGCCTTCGCGGACCGCTACGCGGAGCTGCTGGAGGGCGCCGCGGCGGTCGCGCTGTGCGGCAGCCTGCCCCCGGGGCTACCGGTCGGCGCGTACGCCCAGTTGATACGTACCGCGCGGACCGCCGAGGTGCCGGTGCTGCTCGACACCAGCGGCGAGCCGCTGCGCCGGGGCATCGCCGCCCGGCCCGACATCGTCAAGCCGAACGCGGAGGAGCTGGCCGCGCTCACCGGGTCCACCGAGCCGGTGCGGGCCGCGCGCGACGCCAGGCGCCGGGGCGCGCACGCGGTCGCCGCCTCGCTCGGGCCCGACGGGCTGCTTGCCGTCACCGGCGACGGCGCCTGGCGCGCGAGCCCGCCGAGCCGGATCGCCGGCAACCCGACCGGCGCGGGCGACTCGGCCGTCGCCGGCCTGCTCTCCGGCCTCGCCGAGGGGCTGCCCTGGCCGGAGCGCCTCGCCCGGGCGGTGGCGCTGTCGGCGGCGACGGTGCGGGCGCCGGTGGCCGGCGAGTACGACGCGGCCACCTACGACGAACTCCTCCCCAAGGTGCGCGTCGCCAGCCACCCGGCAGCGGCGTGAGACCCCCCTCTTCGTGCCGGGCCCCCGCCCACCAGGGCCGGGGCCCGGCACGAGCGCGACCGGCAAGGACGCCGCACCGCGCGCACAGGTCGCCGGGCCGTGGCCCGGCGCGCGAACGACCGCCCGGGTGGGCCACGCGCGCGGGCTGGGTCAGCCGCGCCGTCGCCGCCGCCCGCGCGGGCACGAGGGGCCGAGCCCGGCCCGGAACGAAGGACGGACATGCCACTGGTCAGCACTGGTGAACTCGTCGGGCAGGCGCGGTCCGCGGGCCGCGCGGTCGCCGCGTTCAACGTCATCTCGCTGGAGCACGCGGAGGCGATAGCCGCCGGCGCCGAGGCGGCGGGCGCGCCCGCGATCCTCCAGGTGTCGGAGAACGCGGTGCGCTTCCACGGCGGGCGGCTCGCCCCGATCGCCGCCGCGGCAGCCGCCGTGGCCCGCGCGTCGAGCGCGCCGCTCGCGCTCCACCTCGACCACGTGGTGAGCGTGGAGTTGTTGCGCGCCGCGCACCCGGAGGGGTTCAGCTCGGTGATGTTCGACGCGTCGAAGCTGTCGTACGAGGAGAACGTGGTGGCCACCGCCGACGCCGTGCGCTGGGGTCACGAGCGGGGCATCTGGGTGGAGGCCGAGCTGGGCGAGGTCGGCGGCAAGGAGGGCGAGGCGCCGCTGGACGCGCACGCCCCGGGGGTGCGCACCGACCCGGTGGAGGCCGCGGCGTACGTGGCGGACACCGGCGTGGACGCGCTGGCCGTGGCGGTCGGCAGCTCGCACGCGATGACCGAGCGCACCGCGGCGCTCGACCACGAGCTGATCGGCCGGTTGCGGGACGCGGTGCCGGTGCCGCTGGTGCTGCACGGCTCGTCGGGCGTGCCGGACGAGGAGATCCGGGCGGCGGTGACCGCCGGCATGGTCAAGATCAACGTCGGGACGGCCCTGAACACGGCGTTCACCGGCGCGGTGCGCGAGGTACTGGCGGCCCAGCCGGCCCTGGTGGACCCGCGCAAGTACGTGGGCCCCGGCCGGGACGCGATGGCCGAGACGGTGGCCCGCTTCCTGGCCGTGGTGCACGCCGACTGACCGGTACTACGCGGGAGGGGGGCCGGCCCGGGCCGGCCCCGCGCCGGGCGGCCCCGGCCCCGCTGGGCGGACTCTGGTCCAGCCGAGGGCGGAAGCAGCCATTCCGGCCGGAGGCGGAGGCGGAAGCCACCAGTCCGGTCGGGCCGAGGGCGGAAGCCGCCGGTCCGCGGCCGGGGGGTGGGTCGCGGTCAGCCTTGGGCGAGCCAGACCTGGTCGAGGTTCACGTCACACTTGTTGCCGGCCTCGCAGGACAGCCGCACCGTGTTCGTCCCCTTGTTCAGGTTGACGATGGCCCAGGTGTGGGTCCAGCCCTTCGCCCAGTCGCCCTTCTTCGCGAGTGCGAAGTTCTTCATGCTGACGGCGCGCGGGTCTCGCTTGCTGTTCACCGTGAGGCTCAGGTTCTGGTCCTCGCCGGGTACGCCGTAGCCGACGTACAGCCGGTACTGGCCGGCCTTCTCGACGTCCACGGTCCAGGTGGCCCCGGCGCCCGGCTTGTTGATGCCGGCGACGTACTCGCCGCCCTCGGCCTTGGCGCCCGGTATGTCGGACGCCAGGGTGGTGCCGCCGTCCAGGCGCATGGCCGAGGCGTCCTCGGTGGGCAGCGGCTCCGGCTTCTTCGTCGGCTTCGGGTCCTGGCTGGGCTCGACGGTCTCGGCCGCGGTGGGGCTGGTGTTCTGGGTGGGCTCGGCCTTGTCGTCCTTGCCGCCCGAGTTGTTGGAGATCATCGCGACGGAGATGCCGATGATCACGACGACCACCACGGCTATCGCGCCGATCAGCAGGCCCTTGCTGTTGGGCCCGCGCCCCCCGCCGCCGTGCCCCGCGCCGCCGCCGCCGTGCCCGCCGCCGTAGCCCGCGGGCGCGCCCTGCCCGTGCGCGGCCTGCCGGGGCGGCACGCCACCGGGCGGCGGGGCCCCGTGCGCGCGCTGCCGGGCCTGCTGGGGCAGCGCCTCGGGGGCGGTGTAGTGCGCGTTGTGCTGCGGGTAGCCGTAGCCGCCCTGCTGCGGCGCGGGCTGCTGCTGGCCGTACTGCTGCTGACCGCCGTACTGCCGCTCGCCGACCGCGCGTACGTGGTTGTACGAGGTCCGGGGGACGCCCGGCTGCTGCGGCCCGGGATAGCCGTAACCGCCCGTGCGTGACGAACCCTGGGTGCCCTGACCCGCGCCCCCGTCGCCGCCCTCTTGGCGGTACAGGTAGGCGAACGGGTCGTCGTCCTGCGGCACCCCCGAGCCGTTATTGCCGGCCGTCATCCCCTGGTCACTCCCACTTCGTCCCTGATGGTCATCCGCGCTGCGGCACTCGCGTGCCAGAACAGCTCTTATCAGGGCCGGGGCGGCCGAAATAGCCGTGCGCTGTCCGGATGGCCAATATTCACGATCGATTCATTCTCGGCAGCCATGCCGACCGGCGCAGCCTACCCCGCCGTGCAAGGCCCGCGCGGCCCGTCCACGGGGCCGCGCCCAGCCATCCCCTGCCCAGCTTGCTAACCCGCACGCCGATTCGCCTTCGACCGCGACCGCTTTTCCACGTACATGCGCTGGTCAGCGGATTGCAGCACTTCCTCGGCCGACATCCCGCAGGCCGCCCAGCTAATACCGAAACTCGCCCCCACGCGCACCGCGCGACCTTCGAAGCGAATGGGCGGAATGATCGCGTTTCGCAGCCGCACGGCGAGATCCTGCGCGTCGGCCCGGCCCAGTCCATCGGCCAGGACCACGAACTCGTCGCCGCCGAGCCTGGCCACCGTGTCGCCGTCCCGCACGCCGTGCGAGAGCCGGCGGGCGACCTCGATGAGCACCGCGTCGCCGGTGTGGTGGCCGAACCTGTCGTTGATCGACTTGAAGCCGTCGAGGTCGCAGAAGAGCACCGCGAGCCCCTTGGTGCCGTCGTCCTCCTCGCCCTCGGCGGGCGCGTAGGTGTGCACGTGGTGGTCGAACGGGCCGCCGTCGGAGCCGCCGGTGAGCCCCTCCAGGGCGTCGGCGTCGAGCCCGGCGAAGCCGCCCAGGCCGCCGAGGTCCACCGCCGAGTCGAAGCCGTCGAGCCCGAACCCCTGCACGTACGCGTCCTGCTCGACACTGCCGACGAGGGCCGCCTCCCGCACGGCCGCCCCGGCCTGGTACGCGCCGTCCGGGCCCACGCCGGCGCTCTCCGCGCCCGCGTAGGCGGGCTGCGGGGGGCGGGCGCACAGCCGGGCGCCGAGCCGGGTGCGCAGCTCGGCGCTGTTGGGCAGCCCGGTCAGCGAGTCGTGGCTGGCGCGGTGCGCGAGCTGGAGCTCGTGCCGCTTGCGCTCCTCGATGTCCTCGACGTGGGTGAGCAGGAAGCGCGGCCCGTCGGCGGCGTCGGCGACCACCGAGTTGCGCAGCGAGACCCACATGTACGTGCCGTCACGCCGCACCAGCCGCAGCTCGGCGCGGCCCCCCTCGGCCGAGGTGCGCAGCAGGGTGCCGATGTCCTCGGGGTGCACGAGGTCGGAGAAGGAGTAGCGGCGCAGCGCGGTGGCCGAGCGGCCGAGCAGCCGGCACAGCGCGTCGTTGGTGCGCAGCAGCCGGCCGTGCTGGTCGCCGCCCATCTCGGCGATGGCCATGCCGCTGGGCGCGTACTCGAACGCCTGCCTAAAGCTCTCCTCGCTGGCCCGCAGCGCCTGCTGGTCGCGCTCCAGGCGCATCAGCGCGCGCTGCATGTTGGCGCGCAGCCGGGCGTTGCCGATGGCGATGGCCGAGTGGAACGCGTACATCTGCAGGGCCTCGCGGCCCCAGGCGCCGGGGCGGCGGCCGTTGCGCGGCTTGTCCACGGAGATCACGCCGAGCAGCTCGCCGTGCGGCGAGCCGGCCGCGCGCATCGGCGCGAACAGCCGGTCCATCGGGTGCCACTCGTCGGGGAACCTCGGCGCCGGACCGGCGACGTGCCACTGCGGCACGTCGTCGTCGTCGAGCACCCAGCCCTCGGTGTACGGGATGAATCTCAGGTCGCCCCAGCGCTCGCCCATCGAGAGCCGGCGCTCCCAGGACGTCCGCGAGCCGACCCGGCCCGCCATGAGCGCCTCGGCCCCGGGGCTGCCGCTGACCGCGGCCACCACCAGGTCTCCGTCCGGGCGGACCAGGTTGACGGCTGACAGCTCGTATCCCAGGCCCTGGATCACTCCGTCGGCGACGGTTTGCAGGGTCTCCGCCAGACTGCGTCCGGTGTTCAGTTCTGCGACTACTTGATGTAGCTGTCGCAGGGTCGCAAGGCGGATGTACGGCTCCGACTCGGTCTCCATCGATCGCTCTCCCCCGAGACCTCGACAGCAACTCCAGAATTTCTCGTCGTCTCTCACTGCCACGGCCACTGAATCACAGCGAGCTGTCCACCCGGTACACAGGGTCAACAATTACTGCCCGTTGTGACTCATGTCACAGCGTGTGTCCGGCGTGGGGATAAAGCCGTTACACGGGCTCAGACGGGCCGTGCGATATTTCCAGAAAGCAAATCCGGAATGCGATTACGTTTACCGGGGGCGACTGTTTCGAATATCGGTGCGGATTTGCGCGCACCTCGCGAGCGCCCCCACGACGCCCCGCCAGCGCCCCGTCAGCGCCTCTTCAGCGCCCCCCAGCGCCCCCTCAGCGTCCCGCCGGCGGCCCGCCAGCGCTCAGCCCAGGGACCTAGGGCTCCCCTCCGCCGGGAGCCCGATGCGGCCGGGCGGGGCGGGGGGTTAGCGTCGAAGGCGTGTTGCGAACCTCGTCCTCTTCGGTCCCATCCGCCCCGTCCGGCCCAGACGTCGCCTCGGCCGCCGCCCCGGGCGCCCCTGACGCCCCGAGCGCCCCGGAGGCCACGCCCGCCCCGGGCGCCAGGCCCCAGGCGGAGCCGGCGCGCGCCGTCCCGCATGCTGGTGGGGTGAGCGAGGACGAGTTCCGGGCCGCCCTGGCGCGGCTGGCGGCCGGCGTGGTGTTGGTGACGGCGCACGACGAGGAGGAGGGACCGCGCGGCGAGGACGTCGGCATGACCGCCACGGCCTTCCTGTCGGTCTCGCTGGACCCCCCGCTGGTGATGGTGAGCGTCCGCAACGAGTCGCGGATGGACGACGTGCTGGAGCGGCAGCCGCTGTGGGCGGTGTCGCTGCTCGCCGAGGGCCAGCGGCAGATCGCGGGCCGGTTCGCGATGAAGGGCCGGGTCAGCGACCGGCTGCTGTTCGAGGAGCTGTCCTACACCCGCGGCGAGGCGTCCGGCGCGCCGCTGATCAGCGGCGCGCTGGCGACCCTGGAGTGCCGCACGGAGCAGCGCGTCGAGGCGGGCGACCACACCCTGGTGGTGGCCCGCGTCCTGACGGCGCACACGCCCAGCGCGGCGAGCGGCCCGCTGACGTACTTCCGCGGCCGGTACCGCCACCTGAGCTGAGCCGCGCCGGGGCCGCGCGCACTCGCGGAGCCTCCCACGCCCCCGCGTCCCCCTGCGTCCCGTGGGACCCGAGCCCCGCCCCACGGGCCGAGCCCTCTCCTGACGTAACTGACAGACCATCAGCTACCCTTCATCTCAGCGTCGTCGCTCCGCGGGCGGGGGTTCGCCCGCGGGCCATGAGGGGGCAGGGGTGGCCGGTCCGACACCTCCGCACGTCATCTCGCCGGGACGGGCACCAACGGCCGACGCGCGCACGCCCCCTCGCGCCGCCCGTACCACCCGCACCGCTCGCGCGACCGCTCACACACCCGCCGCCGACCCGGCGCGCGGCGGGCGTCCGGCGCCCCTTGCCACACCCGGCCGGGCGGCGCGATGGCATGCTCGATTCCGTACCGGAAGGGGTGTCGGACAGCACGCTCTCGCTGTCGGGAACGGGTGTGCGTGATATGCCTGGCGCGACTGCCGTGGCAGCGACGCTAAGTGCCCGACCGGGCAGCGCCGGTGGTACGTACGGCTGTTCGCATACGAGAAGCGGCCGGGCCCGTAATGGCGCCTCGATATCGCCGCGCGGCGGGCCGCCGGCGCTTTGTGATCCACCCTGGCAATAGCCGGCAATTCCGCTCCCGGAGGCGCCGCGATTTCCCCGGGAAACGGGTGGTCGGCGCACTCCCGTACGGCCGGGCGCCGGCGCGATCGGGCGGGGAAACCGTTTCTCGTGGGACGGCGGAGACGGGGTCCCCGGCGCCGTACGACGACGACTCCGCGGCCCGTAACGAGACAGCCCGGGGCCCGCACGAGAGGGCTAGTGCCAGTCGCGCCCGGAACGGCCCCGCTTGGTGTCGCCGCGCTGCTTCTTCTCGCGCAGCCGGCGCTCGTTGATGCCGCGCGGGATGCGGGTGGGGCGGCGCGGCTTGGGGGGCGGCGCGGTGGCCTCGGCGAGCAGGGAGGCCAAGCGGACGGCCGCGGTCTCACGGTTGCGCCACTGGGAGCGGTGCTCCGACGCCCGCACGGACACCACGCCGTTCGCCAGCCGCCCGGCCAGCCGCTGGAGCGCGCGCTCCTTCCACACGGGCGGCAACGCCTCGGTCGCGGCCAGGTCGAACCGCAGCTCCACCTGACTGTCGCTGGTGTTGACGTGCTGCCCGCCGGGCCCCGACGAACGGGAGAAACGCCAGATCAGCTCGGCCTCCGGCAGGGAGACCGAGCCACGGATGACATAGGGGCCGGGCATGCCCCCATGCTCCCGCGTTGACGCGCTCCCGTCACCCGCATTTCCCGCCCGCCCCGCACCACGCGCCCGGCGCGCCCAGCCATCGGCCGGGCCGCCACGCCCGGCCTCCACGCCCGGCCTCCACGCCCGACCTCCACCCCGACCAAATGCGGAACGATTCACTCCGTACCGCCAGAGTTTGGCAAAGAAAGTAAAGGGGGCTGGAACCCTGCGGTCCCCTGCTGGCGTTGTGAGGGGTGACGGTAGCTTCGTGGTCGTCACGAAGACCGACCATCGACCAGTACAAGAAGGGGACACCCCATGGCTGTAAGCCTGTCCAAGGGCGGCAACGTCTCGCTCACCAAGGAGGCACCGGGCCTGACCGCCGTCACGGTGGGCCTCGGCTGGGACGTCCGCACCACCACCGGCCAGGACTTCGACCTGGACGCCAGCGCCATCGCCGTGAACCCGAGCGGCAAGGTCTACTCGGACCAGCACTTCGTCTTCTTCAACAACAAGGCGACGCCGGACCAGTCGATCGTGCACACCGGTGACAACGTCACCGGTGAGGGCGAGGGCGACGACGAGCAGATCAACGTCAACCTGGCCGGCCTGCCCGCCGACGTCGAGAAGATCGTCTTCCCGGTCTCCATCTACGACGCCGAGACCCGCAGCCAGAACTTCGGCCAGGTGCGCAACGCGTACATCCGCATCCTCAACCAGGCCGGTGGCACGGAGATCGCCCGCTACGACCTGAGCGAGGACGCGGCGACCGAGACCGCCATGGTCTTCGGCGAGCTGTACCGCAACGGCGCCGAGTGGAAGTTCCGCGCCGTCGGCCAGGGCTACGCCTCCGGCCTCACGGGCATCGCGCAGGACTTCGGCGTCAACGTCTGAGACTCGACGTCACCGTCTGAGTAGGGGACGGGCTCACCGCCCGCCACCTCGATGAGTCGAGGCATCCCCAGGCCAGGGGCCAGACCTTCGGGTCTGGCCCCTCCCCGCTTCCACGGCCCGCCGCCGGCACGCGTGCTGGTCTGGTGCTGGCTGGTGCTGACTGGTGCTGGTCTGGTACTGGCTGGTGCTGACGTGGCGTCGACTGGCCAGCCGCGCGTCCACACCCGCTCACCCGTCAACCCGACGCCCCCTGCGGTCGGCCGATGACCTGGCCAGGGTCGTCCAGCCAGACGTGCTGGCCGCGCTCGTCCACCGTGAGGCCGAACCGGTCGTACGCGGGCTCGCCGTGCGCCACCCACCAGGCGTGGGCGTCCGCCACCTCGTCCCACAGCCGACGCGGTCCGGCCTGGTAGACCTTGGCCCGCTCGCGGTCGTCCCGGAAGACCACGACGGCCCAGGAGCGGTCCGTGAGCCCGTAGAACCAGACGGCCCGCTGCCCGTCGTGCTTGCGATCGACGTTCCTGGCGACGTGGGGTACCCGCAACCCCAGTGCGAAGTCGACCGCGTCGAAGCTTCCCGTGCCGAGGAGTTGGGCCTCCGTCAGCGTTGTGGACGACGTGTCGGCGGCCGATACCGCGCCGGGTGGGACGTAGTCGTCGTGTCGCGGCCAGACCAGCCGCTGGGAGCGCATCCGCATGAAGGCCACGGGCCGGGTGAACGGGCCGCTGGCGCCGCGTCCGTCCGGCGCGACCACCAGGCGCGCCGTCGCCTCGCCCGGCCCGTAGTACGTCCCCCACGGCACGAGCAGCACTCCACCCGGCCGCACCTGTGCCACCCAGGCGTACGGGATCTGGCGCAGCCCGCAGGTGGCGATCAGGCGGTCGTACGGTGCCCCGTCGGCATGTCCGAGGAAGCCGTCGCCGTGCACCACCCGCACCGGCAGCCCGAAGTCCGTCAGGCGCCGCCGGGCCTCATCGGCCACGGCCCGGTCCACCTCGATGGTGACGACGTTCTCCGCGCCCAGCCGGTGCGCCAGCAGGGCCGCGTTCCAGCCGGTGCCCGTGCCGATCTCCAGCGCGCGCTGTCCCGGCCGCGCGTCGAGGTCGGCCAGCATCGCGGAGACGAGGCTGGGCATGGACGAGGACGAGGTGAACGACCGTCCGGGCGCTTCGCCCCGGTGGTTGCCGTCGTCCCACTGGGTGACGATGGGCTCGTCCGCGTCGGCGTGCCGCTGCCACGCCCGCGGGTCCCGCGCCCTGTCGACCGAGGTGGTCTCGCCGGTCGCCATGTCATGGGGCCATATGAGGTCGGGCAGGAAGCGGGAGCGCGGCACGGCCTCCAGTGCCGAGGCCCAGGCGTCCCGCGCGGCGAGGGTGTGCGGGGCCAGCAGCGCCGGCCTTCCCCCTGCGGGACGGCATGTCCCTGCGGCGCCGGGTGCCGCTTCGGCCTTCCGCGTCACTTGCGGTGCGTCCCGTCGCCGGGGGGCGTCGATCCGTCCGGGTGGGGCTCGTCCGTTGGCTGCCACGGCTGCCCGGGGTGACCGTCACCGTCCTCGTCGCCGTCGCCGTGGCCCCGCTGGGGGCGTGTGGACGTATCCCGCGCGGTCATCTGTGCCTCCGTACGTGGTGAGGTGGCCCGGGAGTGCCGGGTGAGAGCGACGCTCGTGTCGCAGCCCTACGGGTACGCCCGCACGCGGTCGCCGATGCGAACGGGCGGGCGGCGCGCCGGCGTTGTCGCTCGGCTCGCCCAGTGTCGCGGCTGCGGCCAGACCCCCACAACGCCTCCCGCCCGGCGCGCGGGTGCACGCCCAGAGCGTCCACGGCCAGCCCCCACTCCCCACCCCTCCCCCACCCCACCTGCGAAAACCCCGTGACCGGCAGCCGGCCCGGGTGTCATAGTCCCGCCGTGAACACGACCCGCGCCGAGTGTGCGCCCCGCGAATTGCCCGATGGACTCGTCCTGCGCGAGGCGCTCCCCGGAGACCTGGAGCAGATCGGCGCGTTGCTCGCCGCGCGCGGTGCGGAGGAGGACGCACTCGATCACCGGCTGGTGGTCACCGATCCCGACGCCGGCTGGTCCGCGTGCGCGGTGGTGGTGGACGGGGATCGGGTCGTGTCGACGGGGACGCTGCTCGACGAGGAGGTCCGGGTCGGGGACGTACGACTGCCGGCCGGGCAGGTGGAGTTGGTCGCCACCGACCGGGCGTACGAGGGGCGGGGGCTCGTGCGGGCGCTCATGGGGTGGGCGCACGAGCGCTCGGCCGCGCAGGGGCACGTCGTCCAGGTGATGATCGGCATCCCGTACTTCTACCGGCTGTTCGGCTACGCGTACGCCATCGACATCCCGCCCGCGCTCGCCGTCACCGTCCCGCCGTCCGGCGACGGCACGCCCCCGCCGCGCGCCGCGCGACCCGACGACGTCCCCGCCCTCGCGGCGCTCCAGGACGCGGCCCAGGCCCCCTTCGACGTGGCGGTGCCGCACTCGGCGCCGCGCTGGCGCTGGCTGCTCGGGCACGACGCGAGCGACCTGTGGGTGCTGGAGCGGGGCGGCGCCGTCGTGGCCTCCGCGCGCACCACGCTGCCCGGCGACGGCGTGCTGGTGGCGGAGGCCGCGGCCGTGGACGAGGCAGCCGCGCGGGAGTTGCTGCGCGGCGTCGCGGCCCGGTGCCCGGGGGCGGGGCTGCGCGTCGTCCACCGGGCCGGCACCGTGCCGGCCGCGGCCTGGCGGGAGTGGGTGGACCACACGCCGCGCGGCCGGGCGAACCAGTACTACGTCCGCGTACCGGACCCGGCGGCGCTCCTGGACCGACTGCGCCCGCTGCTGTGGCGGCGCCTCACCACGACCGGCGTCGACCTGCCCGACGGCGACATCGTGCTGTCCACCTTCCGCGCCCACTACCGCGTCCCGGTGCTCGCCGACGGCCTCGGCGAGGTCGTCACGGGCGGCCCGCGCCAGTACCCCGGCAAGGGCGGCGCCGCCGTGGCCCCCGACCACCTGCCCGCCCTGTTCTTCGGCCCGCACGGCATGGCCGGCCTCACCCAGCTCCGCCCGGACGTGTACGCGACGCGGCGCGAGTTGTTCCACACGCTGTTCCCGCCGCTCACGGCGGACGTGCTGAGCTACTACCTGCCGCACTAGTCCTCCCGTGCCGTACTGGTCCTCCCGTACGACAGGTCCGTCCCGCCAGCCGACCGGCCCGGCCCGGCACGTTCGCGTGCGGCCGACCAACGCCGGCGGAAGCGGCGCGCGTTCGGTGCCACGGGCGCGTGCCCGGCGCCGGGGAGGAAGCCCGGGAGGGGCGCCGCGTCGGCCTGACTGCCGGGCCCGGTGGCCTGACTGCCGGGCCCGGTGGCGTGACCGCCGGACTGGGTGGCGTGACCGCGGGCCCGGCCCTTGACGTACGCGCCACCGACGGCCAATTCTCCGCTGGTTGGGTCACGACGTGCACACGCACCGCGAACGAGAGGCTCCCCCATGCCCACATCCGAGTCCGCAGCCGAGTCGGCCCCCGAGTCCGTGCCCGAGCCCACGGCCGGTCCCGTCGCCGATGGGCGCTCCGCACCCGCCATCTCCCGGCGCAACGCCGGCCGGTTGCTCGGCGGCGCGGCGGCGGCCTCGCTGTTCGTCGGCGCGCGGCCGGCGTTCGCCGCCGCGTCGGGCAAGGCCGACCTGGTGTTCCGGAACGGCGACGTGATCACGATGGACCCGCGGCGGCCGAGGGCGTCGGCCGTCGCCGTCCGGGCGGGCCGCATCGCGTACGTCGGCGACGACGCCGGCGCCCGCGCGTTCACCGGGCCCGGCACCGAGGTGGTCGACCTGCGCGGCGGCAGCCTGCTCCCCGGCATCAACGACACCCATCTGCACGCCGCCGTCTACCGGTTGAACCTGCCGCCGTACGTGGTCGACCTCGGCCCGACGGCGGTGCGGTCCGTCGCCGACATCGTCGCCGCGGTGGCCGCCGAGGCCGGCCGGTTACCGGCCGGGCAGTGGGTGCGCGGCGCCGGCTGGAACCCGAGCCGGCTGGCCGAGCAGCGCGGCCCGAACCGCGACGACCTGGACCGCGTCTCGCCCGACCACCCGGTCTTCCTCCAGGACAGCGGCTACCACGTCAGCGCGGTCAACTCGCGCGCCCTCACCCTCGCCGGGATCACCGACGTCGGCCCCGGCGACCCCAGACAGCCGGGGGTCGAGTACGACGCGAACGGCCGCCCCACCGGGGTGTTGCGGTACGGGGCGCAGGCGCTGGCGCAGTTGCTGCTGCCGGCCCGGTCCCGGGACGAGCGCAAGGAGGCCGTGCGGGACGCGGTCGCCCGCCTGCACGCCCAGGGCATCACGAGCTTCACCGACCCGGGCCTGGGCCCCGGCGGTGACGGGCTCGGCGGCGGGACGCAGGGGATGGAGACCCTGCACGCGTACGCGGACCTGGCGCGCTCCGGCGAGTTGCACGCGCGGGTGAGCACGCTCTTCCTGCCCTGCTCCCAGTCCGGCGGGTCCGCCGCCGCGGTCGACGCGGCGCTGCGCGGCTTCACGCCGCCGACCGGCGTCGACCCGCGCCGGTTGGCGGTACGCGGCGTCAAGCTGTTCTCCGACAGCGGCGGCGACCTGCTGGTGGAGGGGGACACGAACGAGGAGCGGGCCGCCGAGCTGACCGAGATGATCCGGATCGCGCACGCGGCGGGCTACCAGTTGGGCGTGCACTGCTACCGCTGGGTGCCCACCGTCGTGGAGGCGCTCGTCGCCGCGCTGCGCGGCCACCCGCGACCCGACGCCCGACACGTCGTCATGCACGGCCCGTTCGTCCCGACGAGCCTGTTGCCGACCATGGCCGAGCACCGGATCGGCCTCGGGCCGCAGGCCCAGAGCTGGGCGAACGTGGTGCACGGCGCGGCCCAGGGCCCGGAGGGCGACGCGTTCGTGCCGTGGCGTTCGGTGGTCGACGCCGGGGTGCCCTTCGTCGGCAGCTCGGACGCCCCGGTCAACGAGCCCGACTGGCGGGCGGGCGTACGGGCCCTGGTGACCCGCGTCGGCGCCTGCGGCGAGGTGCACGGACCGGAGCAACGCCTCACCCTGGACCAGGCCCTGGCCGCCTACACCACCGCCGGCGCCTGGCAGGACTTCGCCCAGGGTTGGAAGGGCTCGGTGAGCGTGGGCAAGGTCGCCGACCTGTGCGCGCTCGGCGCCAACCTGCGGACCACGCCCCCGGAGGACATCACCTCCGTGCCGGTGTCGATGACCGTCTTCGACGGGCGGGTGGTGTACGAGGGCGCCGCGGGCTGACGGGTCGCGGGGCCACCGCGGGTCAACTCGCGCTCCACGTCCCGTTGGAGTTCCCCGGCGGCGGCGCCGGAACGGCAGTCGCTGCCGGGGCTCGCGCTACTTCGCCGGGAAGAGCCGCAGCTTCGCGGTGTCCCCCGTGATGGCGAGTACGGAGATCGACAGTTCGTTGACGGTGGAGGGTCCGCCCTGGTCGGGGCGCTGCCCGAGCAGGTTGGAGGTGAATCCGCTCGGGTCGACCGAGCTGATGTCCACACCCTCGGCCCCGACGGCGCTCACCGTGAACGGCCCCGCGCGCAGGCCGGCGGCGCGCGGGAGTTCAGTGCCCTTGGTCACGACGACCGTGCAGCTTCCGTCCGCGCACGCCCGCAGCTCGGCCGGTGACGAAGGCTTCATCGGCTTCGCCTCGGTCGGCGTCGGCGACGCGGAGGATCGCGTGGGCGTGGGTGTGGGTGTGGGCGAGGCGGGCGACGGTTCGGCCGAACGCGAGGGCGCGGCCGGCCCGGGCTCCCCCGCGTCGCCGCCCGAGTCGGAGCCGCAGCCGGTCAGCGCGGCGGCGAGGGCCAGGACACAGACGGCCCCCGCCGCCGTGCCGTGCGCCACGGACAGCCTGGTCCCACGGCGGCGGGCCGGTGATTCCGATGTGGTCATGGGGCCGTTCTATCCGCGCGCGCCCGGGAGGGGTCCCGGGCACCGACCACCCCGGTGTCGGGCCGGCCTCCCCTCCGCGCCCGGCTCGGCTGTCGAGGGGACGCGGGTGGCCGGGGGGTGATGCGCGTACGGTGCGCCGACCCAGGGCCCGGCGCAGCGCGGTGGGTGTCGATCAGCGGGTGGGGAACAACGCCAGGGCGAGGTCCCACTGGTCAGCGGCGCGCAGCAGAGCGGCCGTACTCATCTGGGCCGCCACGAAGTACTGGTAGACGTCCGCTCCGTCGTCGCCCCGCCGCCACGGAGGTGCCGCCTCCATGGACAGGTGCACACGCATCACCGCGCCGTCCTCGCTCCGCTCGACGAGACTGAAGGCCAGGGCCGGCTCGACGAAGCACGTGTCCGGGGACAGCCAACCCTCGGCATCAGGCCCGGTCACCGCGACCGTCCCCGCCGCCACCGCACGCAGCCAAGCGGACACCTGGCGGGCCTCATCGGTCAGCAGACAGGGATCAGCGAAGGACCAGATGCCCTCCGGAGCCCGCACCTCACCACCGATGACCAGCCAGTTGTCGTCGTACGCGTCGCCGCGGAGCGCGGAGAACTGGTACCGCAGCGGGCGGAGCTCGACACCGCTTGTCTGATCACCCAAGAGCATGGCCGAAGGGTGTCACGGGCCTTGGCGACGCCGCACAACTGCGTCGCGTGGGCGGACCACGACGTCCGATGCCCGCCAGCACCACCCCGCCGGGAACACCATGCTGGCGGCATGACGATGTCACCAGCGGCGGACGCCGCGACGGTCCTCACCGGGATGTACGCGGCCGAGGCCGCGTATCTGGCGGCCGGCGGGCCCGGCGAGGCGTCCTTCGCACTCCTCGCCCCCTTCTTCGCGCCGGACGTCACGCTGCACCAGGCCGTCGGCCTGCCGTACGGGGGCACGTGGCGCGGGCACGACGGCATTCGGCGGTTCTTCCTGGCGATGGCGCGGACCTGGGAGTCGTTCGAGATGGTGGAGCAGGAGTTCCTCGCCACCGGTGAGACCGCGGTCGTCCTCACCCACGTGCGCGCCCGCGCGCGGGCGACCGGCCGTGAACTCGCCTTCCCGATCCTGCAGACGGTCACGGTCGAGGGTGGCCGGATCACCGAGGTCCGCCCGTTCTACTGGGACACCCTGGCCATCGCGGACGCCTGCGGCACATCGTCCCCAGCGGCCTGAGACGCCGCGGCCCCGACCGGTTCGCCCGGCCGGGGCCGCGGTGCGGGCGTACGTCAAGCGCCGGGGAACGCACCCGACTTGGGGCCGGCCACGAGCGTCGACCAGGCCGACGCCCCGGAGGGCGGGGGCCCGGTGCCCCTACAGCGCCCGCTCCAGGGCCGTGGTCAGGGCGACCGGTGTGATGTCGAGGCGGTCGAAGCGCCAGCCGGCGTCGGTGCGGCGGGCCCGGTAGCGGTGGATGCCGGCGGCGACGGCCTCCGTCGTGTCGTCGATGACGAAGACGGCGATGTCGTGGGCCCGCACCGTGGCGGTCGCGCCGTCGATCTCGATGACGAGGTTGGCCTTGTTGTGCAGCGTGCGGGCGTAGTCGTCGTGGCGTGCGCGGACGAGGTCGACGAGTTGCTCGATGCCGTGGGCCTCGCCGCGCAGCGAGGTGACCACGACGTCCTGGGTGAAGAGGCGGTCGGTCTCGTCGTAGCGGCCCTCGTCGATCCACAGGCTGTGGCGGGCGACCAGGTCGGACAGTTCGGCACGGTCGGCGAGTTCTCGGAGCAGGGTTTCGGTGCCGGTCATGGCGGCCTCTCAAACGGTTAGTGCTACTAACGTTCGGATTCCTTACGAACGTATATCGTTAGGGGCACTAACGCAAACGGCTAGGCTGTCGGCATGGAGACCGGCGACGAAACGCGTTTCGACCGCGGTGACGCGACCCCCGAGCGGCTCAAGGGCCAGCTCTCGCGCCTCGTCGGGATGACCGCCGCGCAACTGCGGCGCGTGGCGGGCGAGGCGCTCGGCGCGGTGGGGGCCCGCAAGGACCACTTCGTGGTGCTCGCCACGCTCGCCGAGTTCGGGCCGGCGAGCCAGGCGGCCCTCTCCGACCGCACCCGGATCTACAAGAGCGACCTCGTGGCCGTCCTCAACGACCTCGCGAACGGCGGCTGGGTGCGCCGCGCCCCCGACCCGGTCGACAGGCGCCGCAACGTCGTCACCCTCACCGACAGCGGCGAGCACCGCCTCGCGGAACTCGACCGCGTCCTCGCCGACGTCAACGAGCGCGTCATGACCCCGCTCGACCACGACGAGCGCAGGCAACTCTTCGCCCTGCTCGGCCGCGTCAACGCGCACCTCGACACCCCGCCGGGCAGGCCCGGCCACGCCTGAGCGCGCCGCGCGCGCCCGCGCGTACCCGTTCCGCCGGGCCGCGCCCGATCGCACCCACGCTCGTCCGGCCCGCACCCGGTCGCGCCCAACGCGCGCGGTGGCCGGCTCGGCGGCGCCACGGGCGGCGCGAGCCGGGCGGTGGCTCTCCGTATCGCTCACGGCGAGTCGGGCACACAGCGCGACGGAGCGGGTACGCGGACACCACGCGGCCCCCTGGTGGCGGGCGCGCCCCAATGCGAGAGTGGCCGCGCTAGCGGTCACGGTCGTGGCCGGGGCCTGGGCAACCGCCCTGATGTGCGCGGATTTCCCTAGTTTCCGCATAGTTGCCCCCACAGGAGAAGGGAACACGGCAGGTGAGCCAGGAACGCGAGTGGAATCAGGGTGTGGCGGCCCTGTTGCGGCACACCGCGTGGCAGCACCCGAAGCGGTACGTGGGGCCGCACGGCGACTCGTGCTACGTGGCCAGCGAGGCCGCGGACAGTCCCCTGGCCAACCTCATGCAGAGCATGGAGGACGGCGCGCTCGACCACGTGGCGTCGGTGACCGAGCACGCCCGGGCCACCCTGCACGGCACGGCGTCGGAGGACCAGCTCCGGTGCGCGCTGAGCGAACTGGTGCTCTCGTCCGAGAAGGCCCTGCGGATCGCCGCGTGCCGGGGCGAGCGGTTGACCGCTGACGCGGTGGACGAGCCGGCCGACGACGAGGACGCCACCCCCGCCCGCTGATCCCTGCCCCCTGACCCTTTTCCCCGATCCTTTCCTCTCCCTCTCCTCCCGGCCCCGTACGGCGGTCTCGCCCGGTCTCGTCCGGCCTCGTCCGGTGCCATCCCGTTCTCATGCACTCTCGTATGGTCTCGTACGTCTCGCATGGATTCCCTTCCAGTCCGGTGTGGTCTCGTACGGTCGCTGGCGCGCGGGCTCGGGGTGGCGGGGCGTGGGGGCTGACGCCGGGCCGGTTCGCCGACGTCGCACGTCGTGGCGTGGGCCGCGTCGGTTGGACGGTCGGGGCGTGGCGTACGAGAGTGGGGGCCGCGCGGTGCGCGGAGGTGGAACCGCGGGGCGCGAAACGTAGAGAGAGGTAGCTCGCATGGCACAGCAGGTGCGTGGCGTGGTGGCCCTGGGCAAGGGGCAGCCGGTCCGGGTGGAGACCATCGTGGTGCCCGACCCGGGTCCGGGCGAGGCGGTCGTACGGGTCCAGGCGTGCGGCGTGTGCCACACCGACCTGCACTACCGTGAGGGCGGCATCAACGACGACTTCCCGTTCCTGCTCGGGCACGAGGCGGCGGGCGTCGTGGAGTCGGTCGGCGACGGGGTGAGCGACGTGGCGCCCGGCGACTTCGTGATCCTGAACTGGCGCGCGGTGTGCGGCCAGTGTCGGGCGTGCAAGCGGGGCCGCCCGTGGTACTGCTTCGCGACCCACAACGCCACCCAGAAGATGACCCTGGCCGAGGGTCCGTCGGCCGGCGCCAAGCTGACGCCGGCGCTGGGCATCGGGGCGTTCGCGGAGAAGACGCTGGTGGCCGCCGGCCAGTGCACCAAGGTGGACCCGGCCGCCTCGCCGGCCGCGGCCGGCCTGCTCGGCTGCGGCGTGATGGCCGGCATCGGCGCCGCCATCAACACCGGCAACGTGGGCCGAGGCGACTCCGTCGCCGTCATCGGCTGCGGCGGCGTGGGCATCGCCGCGGTCGCGGGCGCCCGGCTGGCGGGGGCCGCCAGGATCATCGCGGTGGACCTGGACGACCGCAAGCTGGAGCAGGCGCGCGGACTCGGCGCCACGCACACCGTCAACGGGCGCACCACGGACGTGGTCGAGGCCGTGCGCGGGCTGACCGACGGCAACGGCGCCGACGTCGTCATCGAGGCGGTCGGCCGCCCGGAGACGTACCAGCAGGCGTTCTACGCCCGCGACCTGGCCGGCACCGTCGTCCTGGTCGGCGTGCCGACGCCGGAGATGAAGCTGGAGCTGCCGCTGCTCGACGTGTTCGGGCGCGGCGGGGCGCTCAAGTCGTCCTGGTACGGCGACTGCCTGCCCTCGCGCGACTTCCCGATGCTCATCGACCTGTACCAGCAGGGGCGGCTCGACCTGGACGCGTTCGTCAGCGAGACGATCACGCTGGACGACATCGAGGAGGCGTTCGCCAAGATGCACCGCGGCGAGGTGCTGCGTTCGGTGGTGATCCTGTGACCGGCGAGGCGCGCATCGACCACCTGGTCACCTCCGGGACGTTCTCGCTCGACGGCGGGACGTGGGAGGTGGACAACAACGTCTGGCTGGTCGGCGACGACCGCGAGGTGTACGTCATCGACGCCGCGCACGACGCGCGGGCCATCATCGACGCGGTCGGCGACCGGCGGCTGCTCGGCATCCTGTGCACGCACGGCCACGACGACCACATCGACGCGGCGCCCGAGGTCGCCGACGCCACCGGGGCGCCCATCCTGTTGCACCCGGAGGACGAGGTGCTGTGGCGGATGCGGCACCCGCGCCGGGCGCCGGACGGGCGGCTGGTGGAGGGCGACGTGCTCACCGTCGCCGACACCGAGTTGCGCGTCCTGCACACGCCCGGGCACTCCCCCGGCGCGGTGTGCCTGTACGCGCCGACGCTGACGGCCGGGGCGCCGGACGAGGGCGGCCTCTCGGGCGTGGGCACGCTGTTCTCGGGCGACACGCTGTTCCAGGGCGGGCCCGGCGCCACCGGGCGCTCGTACTCCTCGTTCCCGACGATCATCGACTCGATCCGCGACCGGCTGCTGACGCTGCCGGCCGAGACGGTGGTACGTACCGGGCACGGCGACTCCACGACGATCGGCGCCGAGGCGCCGCACCTGGAGGAGTGGATCGCGCGCGGCCACTGAGCGCGGCTCGGCGGGGGCCGGCGTGGGGTGTGACCCCGGCGTCGGCCCTCGCCGCTGTCGTTCTCGGTCGCACCCGATCGTGGGAAGAAAAAGGGGAAAAAATTTGGACATACCCGAACCTTTCACCCCGAGTGCCGCGTCCTCGCTTGTGTAGTCCCGACTCTCACGCCCCGGCAGTCGCCGGGCGTGACGACGCAAGGAGATGAGTGACATGGCAGCAAGGACGCGACGCGCCCGCCTGACGGCGGCGACCCTGACTCTCGGCGTGGCGGCGGGCGGTGCGGCGCTGGCCTTCGGCACGGCCTCCGCGCAGGCCGCCGACACGACGAGGGCCGCGGCCCCGGCGAAGCCGCACGTAACCGTCGACACCCGCGGCACGAAGCCGCTCAACGTCCGGATGTACCCGAGCGAGGACGCCACGGACGCCGGCAACCTCAAGAACGGCACCGTCGTCGGCGTGGACTGCAAGGTCCGCGCCCAGCAGGTCCAGGACAGCACCTACTGGTACAAGATCCGCGGCAAGGAGCAGTGGATCACGGCCGAGTTCACCAAGAACCCGTCCGGCACCGCGCCGCTGTGCAAGGACTTCTTCCCGGCCAAGCAGGCCACCCAACAGGGCAAGGCCGTGGGCTGATCCCGCTCGCCCACATAACGCGACACCGGGCCACATCCGACGGCCTTGCCCGGGCCAGCACCGCTGGCCGGCACGCCCCGCCGGGCGCTGAACCACCAGCGCGCCGACGGGGCGTTCCTCTTGCCCGCCGTCGCCCAGCAGCCGCCCCGTCGTCGCTCAGCCGCCGCGCTCAGGGGGTGGCCGGCGGCTCCCAGGCGGCGACCAGGTCGAGGAGGCCGGGGAAGCGGTCGTTCAGGTCGGCGACGCGGACGTGGCTGCGCCGCTCCAGGCCGTACTGGCGCTGCCGGATCAGGCCCGCCTCGCGCAGCGCCTTGTAGTGGTGGGTGAGCGACGACTTCGGCCGGTCGATGCCCAGCCAGGAGCAGGGGTGGTCGAACCGCTCCGACTCCAGCAGCAGCTTGCGCACGATGAACAGGCGCAGCGGGTCGCTCAGGGCGCCCAGGACCGTCTCCAGGCGCAGTTCCGCCGGGGCCGGCTCCGGCAGCGGAGCGGGCAGGTCGGCGGGCTCGGGCAGCACCCGGGCGGCCGGAACGGTGTGCGCACTCGACGGCATGGGCCGCCTCCCGTCGCTCGATTCCCTCAGTACGGACGGTACGGATCGTACGGACCGCGCCGACGCGGCGCGGACTCAGTACGAGATTAATCGTACTGCATGCTAAGTTCGACTCAACTCGTACTGGAGACGGCGAAGGGGGCGGGCATGTCGGGACGGCGTACGGCCGCGGGGGCGGTGGTGACGGTGCGGGGCGGCGGACTCCGCCGCGCCGACGCCGTGGGAGGGCCGGCGGACGGGCGCGCGGCGGTGCCGCTGTGGTGGGTGTGGCTGGCGGCCTGGCCCGTCACGGCGGTCTTCGCGCTGTCGAACGCGGCGACGCCGCTGTACGTGCTGTGGCAGGACGAACTCGGCTTCTCCGGCGGCACGTTGACCGTCGTCTTCGCCAGCTACATCGTCGGCCTGCTCGCGTCGTTGCTCTGCTGCGGCGTGCTGTCCGACCGGTTCGGCCGCCGGCCCGTGCTGCTGCCTGCCCTTGGCCTCGCCCTGGCCGCCTGCCTCATGTTCGCCACCGCGCACCACGTCGCCGTGCTGATCGTGGCGCGGCTGCTCACGGGGCTGGCCGTCGGGGCGGCCGTCTCCGCGGGGATGGCCGCCGTCACCGACGTGGCCGGCCCCGACCGGCGCCGGCTCGGCGCCCTGTTGGCCTCCTCCGCCATGGTCTTCGGCGCCGGCCTCGGGCCCCTCCTGTCGGGCGTGCTGTCCGAGACACTGCCTGCGCCGACCGTCACCGTCTTCGTCGTGGAGGCGGCGCTGCTCGGCACGGCCGCGCTGGTCGTCTGGCGGATGCCGATCCGCCGCCCGCGCGCGCCCGGCGCGCCCGACGCACCCGGCGAGGTCGCGGCGTCGGGGCCGGCGGGGGCGGACGGGGGCGGCTCCAGGGGCGGGGGCGCCTGGGTGCGGGTGCCGGGTGTGCCGCGGGGCAGTGGGTGGCATCTCGCGCTGGGCGTCGCGGTGTTCGGGCCCGGCATCGTGGCGACGTCGTTCGTGCTCTCGCTCGGGCCCTCGCTCCTGACCGACCTGCTCGACAGCGACAGCCGGATCGTCCCGGGCGCGCTGGCGTTCTCGATGTTCCTCGCCTCGACGTGCGTGCAGTTCGCGGTCCAGCGGCGCTCCCGGCACACGATCCTGGTCGGCGGGGCCGTCAGCGTCGTGCTCGGCATGGTGACGCTGGTCGTCGCCGTGCACACCGCGGCCGTCTGGGCGCTGGTCGCCGCCGCCGTACTCGCCGGGGCCGGCCAGGGCATGGGCCAGCTCGGCGGCCTGTCCCTGCTCACCTCCAGCGTCCCGCCCCACCGGCTCGCCGAGGCCAACGCCGCGTTCAGCGTCGGCGGTTACGCCCCGGCCGGCGTGCTCGCGGTCGGCGCCGGATACCTCACCGACGCCGTCGGGCTGACCAGCGCGGCCACCACCTTCGGGGTCACCCTGGCGACCGCGGCCGGCCTCGGCGGCGCCCTCGTCCTCGCGCGCCGGAGCCGCGAAGGGCGCGGCGGGCCCGCACCGCGCTGACCCCGGCCCTCACGGGGCGATCTCGCGGGCCGGCGATACGGGGCGGCCTCACGGGGCGGCCTCGCCGGTCCGGTGGGGGCGCCGCGCCCGGCAGGGGTCCCCGCCGTGCGCGGCGCCCTGACCCGCCGTCAGCCGACGAGGGTCGTCCAGGTCTTCGGGCCCGCCTCGCCGTCGACGACCAGCCGGTTGGCGCCCTGGAAGGCGCGGACCGCGGTGCGGGTCACCGAGCCGAAGCCGCCGTCGACGGCCAGGCCCGCGCTGTGCTTGTTCAGCACGGTCTGCAGACCCCGCACGTGCGCGCCCGAGTGGCCCTGCCGCAGCGCGTACACCAGGTGTGGCCACGTCTTCGGGCCGACCTGGCCGTCGGCCACCAGCTCGCGGGCCGACTGGAACGTCCTCACCGCGCGCACGGAGACCGCGCCGTAGTCGCCGTCGGCGACCAGCTCGTGGCCGCGCCGCGTCAGCACGTACTGGAGGGCCTTGACGGTCGCGCCCCCGGCCCCCGGGTCGAGGGTCGGCCAGCCGCCACCCAGGTCCACGCCGCGGGCGGCGAGGTAGCTGACGGGGTTGGTGATGCCGCCGAGGCCGCCCGAGTGGACCTCGAAGTGCAGGTGCGGGCCGGTCACGTTGCCGGTCGCGCCCATGTCGGCGATCCGCTGGCCGGCGCCGACCCTGGCGTTCAGGCCGACGCGGAACCGGTGGAGATGCCCGTAGTAGGTGTACCGACCGCCGCCGTGCGAGATGACCAGGCCGTTCCCGCTGCGCCCGCCGAGCACGCCCGAGCCGCGCCGGATCACGGTGCCGGCCGCCGCGGCGTAGATGGCCGTGCCGACCGCGTTGGTGACGTCCTGGCCGGCGTGCGGGCCGCCGCCGCGCGGGGCGCCGTAGTGGCCGCCCTTGGGGAAGTGGCCACGGGCGGGGTTGCACCACTGGCCGTTCCTGAGGGACCCGGTGGCGGGCGTCGCGGCGGACGGCGCGGCCACCGCCGGCGACGCGAGCCCCGACGCGCCCGTCAGGACCACCCCGAGGCCGGCCCCGGCGCCGAGCAGCAACCCCCTGCGCGAGAGGCCCACGGGGCCGAGGTCCGCCGCTTCCCGTTCCGCGCCGTCGGCCGGACCGCACTGCTCACACATGTCCCATCCTCCTGAAGTCGCTGTCGGCCGGTACGCGTCGGCCGCCGGTCGTCGACCGACGCGGGTCAGCCGGTCGGTCGTCGCTCACCAGGCGGGCCGCCGACCGGCCCGGGGTGGCCGACGCCCCTCGGGAGCCGGCCGTACGCAGGCGATGTCCCGGCGCCGAGGTCGCGGTGGAGCTGGTTCTACGCGCGTCACTCCAGGGGCGTGACGCACCCACGGCAGGGCGGCGGGAACTGTTGGTCGAGAGCATGACAGACAACGGCCGGATGCTCCACAGGTACGGGAGCGGCGGTGGGGTTTCCGGCGGCGGTTCACCGCCCGGGCCAACGGCCGCGGGCGCCCGTTCACTTCGCGTACGCGCGCCGCATCCGGCGCGCGCGGAACCGGCCGGTCGCGCGCGCCGGGCGGCGGCCGTCACGCGTCGCGGGTGGTCAGCGCCCGAAGCCAACCGGCCAGCGCGCCGGCGGTCACCACGCAGGCCAGCGCCGCCACCCACAGCGCCCCGTCCACGGCCCCCGCAGCCTGCCCCGCCCACGCGCCCGCGCCCGACTCCGCGCCCGCGCCGGCTCCCATGCCGGCTCCCGTGCCGGCTCCCGTGTCGGCGGGGTCGCCCGCCGTCGGGCCGACGAGTGCCACGCCGAGCCCCGCCGCCACGGTGACCACCGTCTTGGTGACCCCGGACGCCTCCCCCGCGCGCCGGGAGTCGATGACCGCCTGCGTGGCGGCCAGCGTCAACGCGTTGGCGAGGCCGAGGGCGGCGCCGGCGGCCGTGGCGGCGCACAGGTAGCGCGGGAGGGTGCCGGCGCCGGCCATCGCGCCGAGCCCCACGGCGCCCGCGACCAGGCACCCGGCCATCACGGCGACCGCGCGCGAGGGCGCGACCCGCCCCGCCACCACGCCCGCGCCGGCCATCGCCGTCGCGGGAGCGAGGAACGCGCACCCCGCCTCCCCCGCCGACAGCGCCCACGCGCCCTGGAGGGCCAGCGGGGTGACGTAGAGGAAGACGACCGTCGCCGCGTTGGCCACCGCACCGGAGCCGGTGAGCGCGACGTACGGGCCGTTGCGGAACAGCGACAGGTCCACCAGCGGATCGGGCGCCCGCCGCTGCCGCCGTACGAAGCCGGCCAGCGCCACCCCGCACGCCCCGAGCGTCGCGGCGCTCGCGCCCGACCACCAGCCCCAGGCGGGCCCGCGGTCGACGAACAGCCCCAGCGCGGCGAGCGCCGCCGTGCCCGCGACCAGCCCCGACCAGTCCCAGCGCCGCGCGCGCCCGCGCTCCCGGACGCCCGCACCACCCCGCCGCCGCGCGCGCCACCCGCCCCGCGCCGACCGCGCACCCCACCCCGCGCGCGGAGACCGCCCAGCGCGCCGGGACCGCGCCGGGCGCTCGGCGGCCCAGGCGGCCAGCGCGGCGCAGCAGACCAGCGGCACGTTCAGCCAGCAGACGGCCCGCCACGACAGGGCCTGGGTCAGGGCCCCGCCGACGAACGGGCCGCACGCGGTGGCCACCCCGCCGAGGCCGAGCGCCCAGCCGATCGCGCGCCCGCGCAGCGCGGGCGGGTAGGCGCCGGTCAGCAGCGCGAGCCCGGCCGGCATGAGGCAGGCGCCGCCGGCGCCCTGCACCACCCGGGCCGCCACCAGGGCCGGCAGCCCGGGCGCGAGCGCGCACGCGGCCGACGCCGCCCCGAACAACGCCAGCCCCAGGAGCAGCATCCGTCGCCGACCCCACAGGTCACCCAATCGCCCGGCCCCGACCATCAACGACCCGGCGGCCAGCAGATAGCCGCTCACCACCCACCGCACGCCCCCCGCCCCGCCCGAACCCGCCCCGCCGGCGGAGTCCGGCCCTCCGGACGCGTCGGGCAAGGCCGCCGGCGCGGGCGCCGGCGCCAGATCGGCCGCGATCTGCGGCAACGCCAGGTTCAGGGCGAACGCGTCCAGTTGCACGCAGCACACCGCGAGGGCCACCGCGACCAGCACCCGCCGCCGCCCCCGAACGGCACCGCCCGCTCCCGGAGCGCTGCCCGGGCCGCCGTCCGCCGCGCCCCTGCCCGCGCCGCCCGGGCCGCCGCCCACCACCGGGCCGCTGCCCGACGCCTCGTACGGCCCGGCCACGGCCTCCCCGTACGCCCCGGCGCGCTCGGCGCCCGCTTTCCCCCGCGCTCCCGGCGCGTCCCCTCGTCCCGCTGTCATGGCGTCGCCCTCCCGGCGTCCGTGGCCCACTCGTCCGTCCACCCGCCACCCGCGACGCGCGCGGCGGGGTACCGCTCCGGAGGGGGAGAGGGGCGCCAGACGCGGCGACGGCAGTGCGTCGCGGGGTGCGCGAGAAGTCGAGAGGTCGAGAAGTCGAGAAGTGGGAGCGCGGGACGCGTGGGTGCGAGCCGGCGCAGCGCCGGTGCGGGCGTCCGCGTCCGTACGGGGCCAGGGGCCGGAAGGGCCAGAGGATCCGGGTCGCGGGCCGGAGGGCGCGCGAGGCCGAAGGGGCCGGTCGTATGGCGGCGGCGCGGGCGACGGGGGCCGCGGGGCGGCGGGAGCCGCCGGGGCGCGCCGTGCCCGTCCACCGTACGCGGGCGGGTGTGGGTACGCCTACCCGTACGCGCACCCGGGCCGGGTGCCGGTCGGGCGGTGCTCGACGGGCCCGGCGGGCGGCGGGGTGCCGCGGCGTGGGGCGGGCCGCCAGCCCGTGACACCATCGGCAGGGTGATCGACCTCGGCTACTCCCTCTCCCCCCGCTTCCCCGACCCGCCGCAGACGGACTACCGGACGGCGGACGCGTACGCGCTGCGGCACGACCTGTTCTGCGGGGACGTGTACCTGGCCGACACGAAGGCGGACCGGGAAGTATCCACAGCCTGGGGATGGGTGCCGGTCTTCGACTTCGCCTGGGCACTGTGCGACATCGTGGAGCAGCTCGACCGCGACCCGCGCGGCAGCCGGTCCGCCCAGCCGGTCCACGCGGAGCTGGACTTCACCGAGTCCAGCGACCGGATGCTCTTCGAGCGCCGGTTCGGCTGGGTGGACGTCACGGCGGACTGGGTGCCGCTTGAGGAACCCCCGTTGACGTTCAACCACGCCGCGCTGCGCCGCGAGGCCCGCGACTTCCTGCACGACGTGATCGCGGACCTCACCGACATGCACGAGGGTCTGGCCGACAACCCCGTGGTGTGGGACGTACAGGCCCGCTTCCCCCGCGTCTGACCCCTCCCGCAGGGCCCTCCCGCACGGCCCCGGCCGTCCGTGGGGCTCAGGACCCGGGGCCCGGGGCCCGGGCCCCGGGGTCTCGCGACGTACGCCGGCACCCCCTGCCCCCCGTACGGTCAGGCCGCGTCGCGCTCCGCCATGTGCCGCGTGATCCGGTCGAACAGCACGGTCAACGGCTCGCCGACCTCCCGGCCGAACTCGGTGAGCCCGTACGTGACCTGAGGCGGCGTCGTCGGCTCGACCTCCCGCCAGACCAGGCCGTCCTGGACCAGCAGGCGCAGGGTCTGGGCGAGCATCTTCTCGCTGATGCCCTGGATGCTCTCGCGCAGCTCGTAGAACCGCAGGCCGCCCTTCCGCAGGGAGATCAGCACCCAGATGCCCCACCTGCTGGTCACATGGTCGACCACGTCACGCGCGGGGCACGCGGTGTGAAACACGTCATACCGCTCCCCCGCCTCAACTCGCCTGCGCTGCACGCCTTCCCCCATGTCATGAACTTACCTCAAGGTATGTCCTTACCAAAAGTTAGCCCGACTTCTAGCGTGCGGATCACAGCGGATCACAGAGCACGAACCGAGAAGGAGCTGACCATGATCGTGGTGACCGGGGCTACCGGAAACGTCGGACGGCCGTTGACGCGGGCGCTGGCCGAGGCGGGCGAGCAGGTGACGGCGGTGTCGCGGCACGCGGCGCGGGTGCCGGACGGCGTCCGGCACGTGGCAGCCGACCTCGCCGAACCGGCCGGGCTGCGGCCCGCGCTGGACGGCGCGAAGTCGCTGTTCCTGCTGCTCTCCGGCGACCTGCACGCCGTCGGGGCCAACCCCGCCGACATCATCGGCGAAGCCGCGGCCAGCGGGGTGCGCCGGGTCGTCCTGCTCTCCTCGCTCGGCGTGGTGACCAGGCCCTTCGGCACCACCCGGATCGCGTTGCGCGCGCTGGAGGACACCCTGCGGGACTCCGGTCTGGAGTGGGCCATCCTGCGGCCGGGCGGCTTCGCCTCCAACGCCCTGTGGTGGGCCGATTCGGTCCGCGCCCAGCGGGTCGTCGCCGCGCCGTTCGGCGACGTCGGGTTGCCGATCATCGACCCGGCGGACATCGCCGAGGTCGCGGCGGCCTGCCTGCTGGACGACCGGCACGCCGGCGGCGCGTACGAGCTGACCGGCCCGGAGGTGATCACTCCGCGCGAGCAGACGGCGGCCATCGCCGCCGCGCTGGGCTCGCCCGTGCGGTTCCAGGAGCTGACCCGGGAGGAGGCCAAGGCCGGCATGGTCCGGGGCATGCCGGCCGAACTCGCCGACGACACACTGGACATCATCGGCGCCCCGAGCCCGGCCGAGCTGCGCGTCAGCCCGGACGTCCAGCACGTCCTGGGCCGCGCCCCGCGCCCCTTCACCGACTGGGTGGCCCGCAACGTCGCCGCCTTCCGCTGAGAGCTGGGACCGGTCGGCGCCAGCCGCGCCGCCCCCTCGCCCGGCGGCCCGCCGCCGGGCGGCGAGGCCCGGCCCGACACCGTGGCCAACCGCCCCGCGTCGGGCCGCTCCGGGGCCGCGACCGACGCCACGACCGGGGCCGGGGCCGGGGCGCGTCGCCGGGGCGGCCGACCCCGCCCACCCCGGCGGCGACGCCCGACGGGCGGCGAGCCCAGCCGGCCCCCTCACCGGGCCGCCCGGCCGGCCCCCGCCAACCGCCGCCACCAGCCACTGCCCCCACCCACCGCCCACGCCGTCGCTACGCCTCCCCCGGCGGCCCCTCGTCGGCCACCCGGACGCCGAGCTGGGCGGCCATCGCCGGGGCCAGGTCGAGGAGTTGGGTGGGGCTGATGACCGCGCCGGAGAGGGCGTCCAGACCACGGGCGATGTCGAGTTCGACCACGCGGCGCAGGTCCACGTCCGTCATCCGGGCCGAGGTGAAGTCCACCCGGCGCAGCACGCAGTTCGCGAACGAGACCCGCTCCAGCGTGGCCCCGCCGAAGTCCGCCTCCACCAGGACGCAGCCGTCGAACGTCACGTCCCTGAGCTTGGCCGTGCGCAGGTTCAGGTAGTCGAACTTGCCGCCCCGGACCAGGACGCCCTCCCACGAGCCGCCGTGCGCCTGGGTGCCGCCCAGCCGGGCGTCGGTCAGCTCCACGTCGCGCAGCGAGGCCGACGACAGGTCCGTCCCCACGCCCCGCACCTCGGTGAGGACGGAGTCGATGAACCGGGCGCCCGCGAGCACCGTCTCGCCGAGCGCGCAGCGCCGCACCTGGCAGTCCAGGAACCGGGCGCCGCGAGCCGCCTGGTCGCTCAGGTCGAGGTCGGTGAAGTCCTGTCCGTCGTAGTCCCCCTCGGCCTCCAACGCGCCGCCCCCGTACGGCACCAGATGGGGCAGCGGCACTCTCGGGCGGCGCGGCGCCCGCACCCCGTCTCCGTCCCCGTCCCCGTCTCCTCGCCGGCCGCCCGCGCCCGCCGCACCGGCCCGCCGTCGCCCTCGCTCCGCCACGCCTTCCGCCCTCCGTCATCGCGCCCGCCACCCGACCACGCCCGCTTCTCGTCCCTGCCCTCACATCGTGCACCCGGGGTCTGACATCGCCCCGCGACCCGCTGTGACCTGCGGCGCTTGACTTCACCTTTGGTTGAAGTCGGACGCTCGTCGCATGAACGCGGCCCCGCGGGGCCCCGACCGATGGAGATCGCCATGCACGCCATTCGTCTGCACGCCTTCGGACCCGCCGAGAACCTCACGTACGAGCAGACGGAGGACCCGCGTCCCGCGCCCGGGCAGGTGCGGATCAAGGTCGCGGCGGCGGGGGTGCACGTCATCGACACCACCTTCCGCTCGGGTGACCCCAACGCCCCGTACGACCTGCCCGAGTTGCCGACGATCCCCGGCCGCGAGGTGGCGGGCACCGTCGACGGGCTCGGTGACGGCGTGGACGCCTCGTGGCTCGGCCGGCGCGTGGTGGCCCACCTCGGCCTGGTGCCCGGCGGGTACGCCGAACTCGCCGTGGTCGCCACCGAGAAGCTGCACGCGCTCCCCGACGACCTGCCCTTCGACCACGCCATCGCCATGATCGGCACCGGCCGCACCACGGTGGGCATCCTGCTCTTCGCCGAACTCACCGCCGACGACGTGGTGGTGGTCACGGGGGCCGCCGGCGGCATCGGCACGCTGCTGACGCAGTACGCCAAGCACGTCGGGGCCACCGTGGTGGGTCTGGCGGGCGGGCCGACCAAGGTCGCGCGGGTGGCCGAACTGGGCGCGGACATCGCCCTCGACTACGACGCCGCCGACTGGACCGAGCGGGCCCGCGCCGCACTCGGTGGCCGCGCGGCCACCCTCGTCTTCGACGCCGTCGGCGGCGAGCGCGGCCTGGGCGCCGTGGACCTGCTCGGGCGCGGCGGCCGGCACATCGTCTACGGCTGGATCGGCGGCCCGCTCGACCTGAGCGAGGCGGAGTTGGAGCGGCGCGGCATCACCTCGCTCCAGGTCGTCGGCAAGCCGATGCTCGACCGGATCGGCGGCCCGGCGGGGATGCGCAAGCTGGAGGAGGACTCGATGGCGTTGGCCGCGTCCGGCGTCCTGGTCCCGTCCGTACACCGCTTCCCGCTCGTCGAGGCCGCGGCGGCGCACCGCGCGATCGAGACCCGCGGCACGATGGGCAAGGTCGTGCTGATCCCCTAACCCCACCCGGGCTCCGGGTGAGCGGCCCGGGCCCCGGGCGAGTGGCCCGCTAGTCAGCGCGCCGGAAGCGGAAGGTCTTCGCGCCCGACGGGCCCGGCGGGACGGCCTCCAGCGTGTCCCCGTCGACCACGATCTCCAGGCTGGTCGGGACGTTGACCGACACGCACGGCGAGCCGAACGCGAGACGGTACGTCCGCTCGCCGCCCTCGCCCTCGTCCACCTCCGCCACCTCGGCGCCGCCGCACAGCCTCGTCGGCGAGGTGCCGAGCGTGGCCTCGCCGTCCTCGTCGACCTGGATCACGGCCTGGTCCGCGAAGTCGGCGTACCCGGGCGGCTGTGGCCCGTCCGCCACCCACTCCCCCTCGATCGGCTCCGGGGACGACTCCTCGGAACACCCGGCCAGCAACAGGGCCACGGCCAGGGCAGGCACGGCGAGCGCGCGGCGCATACGGATCTCCCGGGGGCGGACGACTGGTGGGCGGGCCACAAGTCAAGCAGGCACCTGCCCCCGTCCGCCGCCGGTTCGCCGCCTTCGCCGCCACCGCCGCGGGCGGGGCGGGTCTCAGTCCACGTACCGCAGCGCGTGCGAGGTGTTGTTGAGCCGCTGCCCGCCGGTCTCCGTACAGGTCACGATGTCCTCGATGCGGACGCCGAACCGGCCGCGCAGGTAGATGCCGGGCTCGATCGAGAAGCACATGCCCGGCACCAGCGGCAGGTGCTCGCCCTCGACCAGGTACGGCGGCTCGTGCGTGGTGACGCCGATGCCGTGGCCGACCCGGTGGATGAAGTACTCGCCGTAGCCGGCCTCGGTGATGATCCGGCGGGCCACCCGGTCGATCTCCTGGCAGGCGACGCCGGGGCGCACCGCCTCGAACGCGGCCTGCTGCGCCTCGCGCACGACGTCGTGCACCTTGTGCTCCTCCGGCGTCGCCTCGCCCACGTGCACGGTGCGGGTGGTGTCGGAGCCGTAGCCGTCCTTGAGGCCGCCGAAGTCAAGCACGACCATGTCGCCGTCCTCGATCACCCGCTCGCCCGCCTCGTGGTGCGGGCTCGCGCCGTTCGGCCCCGAGCCGACGATGGTGAAGTCGACCTGGCCGTGGCCGTGCGCGCGCAGCAGGTCGGCCAGGTCGGCGGCGATGTCGAGTTCCCGGCGGCCGGCGAAGCGCGCCGTCGAGATCTCCTCGTACACGGCGTCCGCCGCCGCTCCGGCCGCGGCCAGCCGCCGCACCTCGTGCGCGTCCTTGACCGCGCGCAGCATCGGCAGCACGGCGGTGAGCGAGTCGTACGTCGTGTCGGGGCGGGCGCGTCGCAGGGCGAGCAGGTGCAGGGCCCAGGCGGAGTCGGCGATGCCGTACCGGCCGCGCGGGTCGAGGAGCGTGCCGGCGATCTCGTACGGGTCGTCGCCGTCGGTCCAACTGACCAGTTCGACCGCGCCCGCGCCGACGGCGTTCGCGGCGTTGGCGCGCTCAAGCCCCGGCACGAGCAGGCACGGCGGCCGGTCCGGGGTGATGACCAGGGCGGTCAGCCGCTCGCTCGGCGTCACGTCGTGGTAGCCGCACAGGTGGGTCAGGTCGGGCCCCGGGGTGACGACCAGCCCGGCGAGGCCCGCGTCGAGCGCCGCCCGACCGGCCCGGGCCATCCGGGCGGCGTAGTCCTCGCGGGTGATGGGCGCCGGCTGGTCGGCGGCTTCGGCCATGTCTCTCCTCCGAGCGGGGCGGTGGCGGCTGACGGCGGCTGGTGACGGTCGGCGGCCGGTGGCGGCTGGTGTCGGGTCAGCTCAGCATCGCGCAGCCGGTTCCGCCCCGCGAGGGGACGCGGGACCCGACCGGCGAGCCGACGGCCGCACACCCGGCACACGCCCGCCCGCCCCCGGACCCTCGGCGCGGGTACGCCCCGACAGCCGGCCCCTCTGTGCGGGCACGCCCCGGCAACCCTCGGCACGAGTACGCCCCGACACCCCAGCGCCCGGCGACGCACACGCCCCTACCGCGCGCCGCGACGGCCCCGCGCGCCGGCGCGCGCACGGGCTCGGGCCGCCCGCGCGGCCCGCTCCCGGGGGCCGTTCACTCGGGGAAGCCGCGCCCGATCCGTACCGCCGCGTCCACCAGCTCGCTCACGTGCATCCGGCCGGCGCTGCTGGGCATCCGGTTGCCGGGCCAGTACGCGGAGAGGGCCGCGACCACCCGGCCGCCGGGCCCGTACACCGGCGCAGCGACCTCGGCGCCCTCGCGCTTGCGGACGTCGATGCTCTGCGCCCAGCCCTGCCGCCGCACGCTGGAGAGGGAGGCGGCGGTGAACCGCGACCCGCGCAGCATCTCGTGCAACACCTCCGGCTCCTCCCAGGCGAGCAGCACCTGCGAGGTGGGGCCGGCGTTCATCGGGAAGGCCGCGCCGACGGGCACCGAGTCGTAGGGGCCCGACGTGTCGTACGAGGGGGCGGGCGCCGCGGCGACGCAGATGCGCAGGTTGCCGCGGCGGCGGTAGAGGCGGGCGTTGGCCCCGGTCACGTCGCGCAGTTCGGCCAGGACCGGATTGGCCACCGTCAACAGCCGGTCCTGGCATGCCTGTACGGCCATCACCCCCAGTCGCGGTCCCAGGATGAACCGCCCGTGCTTGTCCCGTGCCAGCAGCCGCAACCGCTCCAGCGCGAGCACCAGCCGGTGGGCCGTCGGGCGCTTGAGGCCGGTGTCGGCCACGAGCCTCGTTAACGAGGCCGGGCCGGCTTCCAGGACCCCCAGCAGAAGAGAGGCTTTGTCGAGGACACCGACGCCGCTGAGCGGTTGCTCAGGGGCCAGCGTCTTCTCCGGACTAGTCGTCGTCATGCGTGTGTCTCCTCATCGGACCGGCCCCGCGGTGTGCCAGGACCGTCCACAACCACGGCTTCGTTGCGGATGTCGAGCGATAACGGGCGGAGGTCCGACGGGACTGGGGGAAGACAGCCGACCCTCCGCCACCGCTGGCGCTCCGGGAGGAGTTGCCACCGGTGGGATTCATCATCCTTAGTTGGCGCGGATTCCAATTCCCACGGACATGTCTATCCGCCCGGATCGAACACCCGCAATGACCACTACAGGAAGCTGCCAGCCCCAGTGGGACACCAGCAATAGTTTGCCTTTCGCGCATTCGGCCACCGCTCAACCCAAACGGCTGTTCTCGGCAACAGATGCCCCACCCGCCGCCACTCGCCCCCCACGGAGCCCCGCCGCCCCGCCCGCAACCGTCACGCACCCCGCCCTGGACACCGGATGCCATCCCGTACCCCGCACGCCCGCCTCGGCCCCGGGCGCCACCTCGTACCCCGTACGACCCGCACGCCGACCCCGCCGCCCACCCGCCCGGCGGCGGCTGCCACCGGGCGTGCCAGGTCGCGGGCGGTGCGGGCCACGGCGGCGTGCGGGCCACGGCGGCGTGCGGGCGCGCGACCTCCCCCGTTCAGCGCGGCTCCGGCACCGGCGACGGGGCCGATGCCGGGACCGGGGCCGATGCCAAGGCCGGGGCCGGGACAGGGGCCGGTCCCGGCGTTGAGCCCGAGGTCGGGGCCGTGCCCGTGCCCGAGCCCGGGGGTGCGGCCGGGGCCGCCGGGAGCAGGCCCAGTTCGGCCGCCCGGACGCCCGCCTGGAACCGGGAGTCGGCGCCGAGCAGCGACATCATCTCCGCCACGTAGCGCCGGTACGTGCGCACCGAGACCGACAGTTCGCGCGCGGCCACCTCGTCCGTGACGCCCAGGCGCAGCCACTCCAGGATCTGCCGGAGCATCTCCTTGCGGCTCCGGTCGCCGTCGTCCAGGCGTTCGCCCGCGGCCAGCGACTTGCGCCAGATGCCGGTGAACAGCGTCCGCATGGCCTCGATGACCCCGGGGTCGCGGATGGTCGACGCCCGTCGACCGACCGCCGCGTCCGCGCAGACCAGGGCCGCCCGGCCGTCGACCACGACGGCCGCGAGCAGCGGGATGCGGGCCACCCTGACCTCCAGCGGCACCGGTCCGCCGGCGTGCCGCTGCACGAACTGCCGGTCCAGCGCGCCCGGCGTGCACAGCAGCCGGGCGCGCACCGCGCGCCGCCCCGCGCCCTGCCCCCGGCCGGCGCCCCCCGCGGCGTCGGCGTCGGGTTGGGCGCGAGAACCGGCCACGGTGCCGACGGTTCCGCTTCGGGCCGCCGCGCGGGCCTCGTCCCCGGGGCGGCCGTCGCCGCCCTGCGCCGACAGCCAGTCGCCCAGCGCGGAGTACAGCACCTGGGCGTGCCCCGCGTCTCCCGCCAGGACGATGTCGACGCTTTCCCGCGCCTCGCCGAACAGCTTCTGCGCGGTCGCCAGAATGTCGTTCTCCTGACTGCCGACCGTCGCCACCCACGAATTGCGGGACTGTCGGTCCCGGTGCTTCACCACCGTCGACTCGACGAGCGCCCGCACCGCGAGGAGTTCCTGCGCTATGTCGTCCTCGGTCGACGGATTACTCGCGCCGGTCGCGGCGTGTACGAATTCCCTCAACTCATTCACCCCCGTGAATTCCACCCCGAGCGGTACGCCGGTTCGCGACGCCGACGGCCCGTTGGCCGGCAATCGCGGCCCGGGCCCCCGGCGGCCCCGCCGACGCGGCGTATTCGGCCGTCGTCGGCGGGCGAGCGCCGCCACCTCTCGGGTTCCTCTCTGGCTTCGCGGACCGAACCCGTCCGGCCCCTTCCCGCTGGCCCCTCTCCGGCTGATCCCGCTCCCGCCGATCTCGCCCTGGACGGCCCTCTCGGGCCGCCGCTCAGGCCGGGCCGAGCAGTCCGAGTTCGTACGCCCGAACGCCCGCCTGGAAACGGGAGTTGGCGCCCACGTCGCGCATGATGGCGGCGACGTGGCGGCGGTAGGTGCGCAGCGAGACCTGGATCTCCCGGGCCGCCACGTCGTCGGTGCGCCCGGCGCGCAGCCGGTCCAGGATCCTGCGTACGGAGTCGGTGCGCAGCCGGTCGGCCAGCCGCAGGTGCTCGGCCATCGGCATCGCGGTGCGCCAGGCGGCGGCGAACATCAGGTCGAGGACGCGTACGGACGCCGGGTCCTCGATCACCGAGGCGTACCGGCCCGGCTGCCCGGGGCCGGCGTGGACGAAGGCCGTCTGGCCGTCCACGATCACCCCGCCCTGCAGGTCGCCCGTCTCCACCCGCACCTCGTGGCCGGCCAGGCCGCGCCGCACGGCGGTCGCGACGCCCGGCGTCTCCAGCGCGTCCGCCGCGCACAGGACGCGCACCGCCACGCCCCGGTTCGCCACTCCGGAGAGCTGGTCGAGGAGCGGCGCGAGCGACTGCGCCTGGTCCGGGCAGCTCGACACGATGACGCTCACGCCGTGCCTGGCCTGGGCGATCAGTTGGTGCACGGTGCGGCGGGCGGCGGGCCCGTCGTCGGTGACGACCATTGCGGCGGGCTGCTCGCCGCGGCGGCGGTGCAGGCTGACGGCCGACTCGATGAGTTCGCAGACCTGCCGCAGCGCGTGCTCCACCGCGTCCGAGTCGCCCGCCTCGTCGCCCGCGCCGGCCTCGCGCCAGTCGGCGTCGGCCCGGCCCACTTCGCGCGCCCCGTCCGGGCTCCACGCGGGCGCGTTCCGCCCCGCCTGCCCGGGATCGGCCCACCCGAGGCCCGCCCGGCCCCCGTCGCCGCCCCGTACCTCGTCGGCCCACCCGTCGCCGCCCCGTACGCCGCCGGTCCACGCCCCGCCGTGTCGTACGGCGCCGGCCCGTGGGCCGTCGGCGCGGGCGGCGGCCGGGTGCTCGCGGGGCGCGTCGTCGGGCCGCTGCCGCACGTCGGCGGGGCAGGCGTACGCGGCGCCCGCGGCCTCCCGCTCCGCGCCGCTGGCCGCGCGCCGCGCGCCGGCCGCGCCCCGCCGCGCGGGTCCGCCCTGGGGCGGAACGCCGCGCTGCGGAACGCCGTGCGGTGAAAGGCCGCGCTGTGAGGGGCCCTGCGGCGGGGCGTCCGGTGCGGCGGCGCCGTGCGTGGGCGCACCCGCCACGGGGGCGAGGGGTTCGCCCGGGCCGCCCCCCGTAGCGGTCCGCGCTCCCCACCTCGCCCCCGCCGGTCCGCCGGGGGCCGTCCCCCGTCCCCCGTCCAGGTGGCCGTGCTCGCTTTCGTGTACGGAATCCGCCGCGCCGATCACCGCGGATTCCGCCGTGGAATCCCGTGCCGCATAGCGCGCGGAATGCGCGGCGGCCGGTGTCCGACGGAGTGTCGGCATTTCCGGGCGGCCGGCCTGTCCCGTATCCGGAAGGCCGACCGGGTGGGCGGATGCCGCGCCGTGCCGCACTCCCAGCGCGCTGTTCAGCGAAGCCCTTACGGGGTTCGCCAGCGGGCCTTTCCGTGGAGTGGTCGACGCGGATGGTTCTGAGTGGGTGGATGGGTCCGGATGTGGCTGGGTCAGTGGATTCGTATGCGGGCTCGTATCCGTGCTCTGTGACATCGTCGCCAGTTCTGCCATGACTCCCCCATGCGATGCGCGGCGCGGCGTTCCCGAACGTGTCGTCAACGCTTCGAACACACAGGTGGAGCGAATCGGCCGCGTTATCGACAGATTCGGTTGATGGAAAATGCGGTGACGGGTTCGTTGTTCTCCCCCGACGCCGCGTCCACCTGTGCGCCACTCGTTCTTCACTCACGAACTTCGCTCATGAGCCGGTGTGCATTTCCGTGGCTGGAATGACCCACCCACTGCGCCGCGAGATTAGTTCGCTGGCCGCGACCCAGTCAACGCACCCCAGAAGGCAAAGAAAAGGCAAAGACCCCGTTGTGTACCGGGTCCGTTACGGGGCTGCCCCGACGGCGCAACGCGCCTGACAGCAAACTGCCGGCGCCGGCCGAAACGTGCGCCCCTCGACGCCGCTTCCTCCACACGCCGCACACGCGTCGCTACGCCGCGCGAGCCCGCGCCAGCGAGTTGTCCGGTTGTGGACAGCCGCACCGCCCGATTGGCAAGTGTGTGTCAGTTACGGAATCCTTACCTGCCCCCGATCAACCACCGGTGGCGCGATTCCGCCCCCCTACCCGCGCGAGACCCCACCACGGCCCGCCGCCACGCCGCCGGCCGACGGGGCACCCGGACGCCGGAACCCCGGGACAACGGAACTCCGGAACCCCGGAACTCCGCCGAGCCAGCAGGTCCGCCAGGCCACCCGCCCGTACGCTCGCACACCCCGCCCCAGCCGGGCACCGCGCGACCGACGCACCGCCGGGCACCGCCGGGCACCGCCGGGCACCGCCGGGCACCGCCGGGCACCGCCGGGCACCGCCGGGCACCGCCGGGCACCGCCGGGCACCGCCGGGCACCGCCGGGCACCGCCGTACCGCCACGCGCCGAGCCCCCGCCCCACCGCGGTCCGCGCCGCGCCGCGCCGACACTGGTACCGCAGCCCAAGGCCAGGGCGCTTCGCCCGACGCGTAGGAGACCGCTCGTGCCCGACCCCCACCACCCGACGACGGACGGCCCCGACCCCGAACCCTCCCCGGCCCCGGGCAGGGGGCCGGACCCGGACCCGGACCCGCATCCGGACTCGGCCCCGGACTCGGACCCGGGTGTCGCCCCGGACACCGACCGCCCCGGCGCCGCCGGCGCACGCGCCGCCGCCCCGGGCGCGCCGCCGCCCGCCGGGCCTCCCCCGCCGGGCGCCCCACACGGCGCGCGGGCGGACGGCGAGCCGGCCCCGCTGCCCCCGTTCCTCGGCCGGCCGCGTGCGGGCACCCGGTGGCGGGTGCTCGCGGTGGTCGCCGCCGGCGGCGCGCTCGGCGCCAGCGCCCGCTACGGCGCCGGGCTGCTCTGGCCCACGGAGCCGGACGCCTTCCCGTGGACGACGCTGGGCGTGAACGTCGTCGGCTGCGCGCTCATCGGCGTCTTTCTCGTGGTCCTCCAGGAGGCGTGGCAGGCGCCCCCGCTCGTGCGACCCTTCGTCGCCACCGGGGTGCTCGGCGGGTTCACCACCTTCTCCACGTACGCCGTGGACGTGGAGCGCCTCGTCCACGACGGCGAGGTCGCCACCGCCCTGGGCTACCTGGCGCTCACCCCGCTGGCCGCGCTGACCGCCGTCTGGGGCGCGGCGGCCGGCACCGACCGGCTGCTCGCCGGACGGCGGGCCCCGGCATGACCTGGCTCCTGGTCGTGATCGGCGCGGCGGTGGGCGCCCCGCTGCGCTACCTGACCGACCAGCGGGTACGCGCCCGCTACGCCACGCCCATCCCCGGGGGAACGTTCCTGGTCAACGTGGTGGGAAGCCTCGCGCTCGGGCTGCTGACCGGCGCCGCCCTCGCGGGCGCCGCCGGCTCGCGGTGGCAGGCGCTGCTCGGCACGGGCCTGTGCGGGGCGCTCACGACGTACTCCACGTTCTCGTACGAGACGCTCCGCCTCGCCGAGACGCACCACCGCCGCCTCGCCGCCGCCAACGTCGCCGCGACGCTGCTCGTCGGCCTCGCCGCCGCCTTCGCCGGCGCGGCGCTTGGCCGCGCCCTGGGGGGCTAGCCGCCGGCTCCGGCGCGCGAGCCGGCGCTAGGCCCCGGCCGCCTGTACGCCGGGGCGCCGCCCGGCCCGTCGGGCGAGGGGGGCCAGGTGGCGCCACTGGTCCAGCGGGAGGGCGGCCGGGTGGGCGGGCAGGGCCTGGAGGCAGACGTGGTCGGCGCCCGCCGCGAGGTGGGCCGTGATCCGCTCCGCGATCCGCTCGTCGCCGATCGCCACGAGGGCGTCGACCAGGCGATCGCTCCCGCCGTCGGCGAAGTCCGCCTCCGTGAAGCCGAGCCGCTGCCAACTGGCCCGGTAGGGCGCGGCCGGCAGGTAGCCCGCGATGTGCTGGCGCGCCCGCTCCCGCGCCCGCTCGGCGGGCAGCCCGGCCACCACGGCCTGCTCCACGATCAGGGCGCGATCCGGGCCGAGCGCCGCCCGGGCCAGCGCCGTGTGCTCCGGCGTGACGAGGTAGGAGAACGCCCCGGCCGACCGCTCCCGGGCCAGCGCGACGGCGCGCGGGCCCAGCGCGGCGAGCACCCGGGGCGCGCCGGGCGCCTCGGCCGCCGGCGAGCCCTCGATGCCGGCCAGCGCGAGGAGCGGGTCGGGCGCGTCGAGTTGGTCCAGGTGTTCGCGCAGCGCCGTCAGGGGCCGCTCGTACCGCAGCCCCAGCACGCCCTCGACCAACCGCGCGTGCGAGGTGCCGAGGCCCAGCACGAAGCGCCCCGGGTGGGCGTCGAGCAGCGCGCGGGCCTGCCCCCTGACCATGCGCGGATGGCGCCCCCAGATCACCGCGATGCCCGTCCCGACGACCAGCGAACGGGTGGCCGCCAGCAGCGTGCCCGCCTCCATGAACGGGTCGCGGACGAGCCCTTCGCTGAGCCAGAGGGCGCCGTACCCGAGCGCCTCGATCTCGGCCGCCGCCGCGGCGGACTCCGCCGGTGGCCGCAGGTCCATGCCGGGCACCCAGAGGCCCACGGCGTTGAGGAAGGGCAGGGTCGGCTCCACGGGTGATCTCCCTACTAGAATCCGGAGTGGCACTCCGCATCGTACCGGAGCGCCACTCCGGTACGTTCGGGTCGGGCGGTGGAAAGGAAGAAGACGTGGTGCGGGAAGGCGACACGGCGGCAGCGGGCGGGGCGGCCCGACCGAGCGCGCCCCGGCGCAGGGACGCCCAGCGCAACCGGGCCCGCCTGGTCGAGGCGGCGAGCGCGCTCTTCGACGAGGTGGGGACGGAGGCGGCGGCGATGAACGACATCGCCCGCCGCGCCGGCGTCGGCCCGGGCACGCTGTGGCGCCACTTCCCGGACAAGGAGACGCTGACGGCCGAGGTCGTCGGCCAGAGCCTGGACGACCTCGCCGACCTGGCCGGCGAACTGCTCGCCGCCCCCGACCAACCGGACGCCCTCGCGCGGTGGGTCGCCGCGCTCGTCCGCCACATCACCCGCTACCGCGGCCTGGCCACCAGCTACGCGCAGGCCGCCCGCGCGGCGGACGGGCCGCTGGGCGCGCGCTGCCAGGCCGTCGAGCGGGCCGCCGCCGAACTGGTGGCCCACGCGCGCGAGCGCGGCCACGTGCGGGCCGACCTGACCGCGGCGGAACTCATCCAGCTCGCGACGGCGGTCGCCTGGGCCGCCGAGACGGCCGCCGGGCCCACCGCCCCGACGCGCCTCCTCGACCTGGTCTTCGATGGCGTACGCCCGCGCTGAACACGCCGCCGCCCCGCCCCGTCCGGCCGACACGGCGGCGGTACGGGGCGGGGCGGGACGAGAGGGGGCTGGTCGCGGCGGGTCGGTCGCGCGCGGGCGTGCGCGGGGCCGCTCACCTCGGTGAGGCGCCGCCGTCACCCACGAAGTCCGCCAGCGGGAAGGCCGCGACGTGCGCCGCGGGCCGGGACACGTACAACTGCGCGTGGTAGTAGCCCTCGTCCTCCTTGCCCCGTGGATCGGCGCCGGCCGCCACCACCCCGGCGATCGCGTGCCGGCGCTCGGCGACATCGGCGAACCGGCGCTGCCTGAAGGTGCGTTCGGGCCCCGCCGTCTCGGTGACGAGCCCGAACCTGCGCAGCGCCTCCGCCACCGGCTCGTACGACACGCCACGCAACACGAACGCCGCCACCCACAGCGGCCCCTCGATCGCCTCGGCCAGCCGGGAGACGGTGCGGCTGGTGATGTAGCCGATGCCGCCGGTGACCGTGATCAACCCGGCGTGCGCCACGGCGCGCCGCAGCTCGGGCCCCGGATCGGAACGCTCCAGGTCCTCTCCGAACGCCTCGTCCAGGAGGCCGGCGGCGCGCGCGTAGCCGACCGCGTGCTTCGCCGCGTCGAGCCCGATCACCCGCGCGGCGTCCGGCAACCGCCGCTCGGCGAAGAACTGACGGTCGCTGGCGATGAGTTGCTCCGACGTCAGGCCGGCTGTCTGCGGGTCGGTGTACCGCTCGTACAGCTCGTCCAACGTCACCTTGTGGTTGAGCAGCGCGGCGTTGATGCCGTACGAGCAGCACAGGTCCACCACGGTCGGCGGGCGCTCGGCCGGCTGAGCGGTCGACGCGTCGGCCAGGACGCGCGCGGCCAGCAGTTGCTGAAAGACCTCTTGCGCGTGCTGGGGAATCTGGTATGCGAGTGGCCGCAGCGTTCGGAAGTATCCGCGGGGATCGGGCAGGTTATAGATCTCATCGAAGCGGGCCTTTCCGCGCAGTCCGTCGTCCAAATCCACTCGTGCACCGGTCATGGCACCTCGTCTCTCACCAAGGCAGGTGACTCCCACCCGTTTCATGGCTAGTGCCTGAGGTGGGGCGAGGGAACAGTGCGGTGTGGATTTCAGCCAGGCACGGCCGTCATTCGGTCGCGCCTCGCATAGCGCCGGGGGCATGTGCGCCCCGGCGCCCGGACCGGGCCGCCGCGCCCCCCGCGCCACCGTGCGCGACCAGCGTCGATACCGGCCCGCGCGGCCCGCCCCTGACACGCCCCCCACGAACGACACCCTTCCGTCCGCGGACCGCCGCTCCCCCTGTCAGGAATCGACGGGACTTCGCCCCCGTACGAGCGGCGCAATGAGCCGGCACAATGCGTGAAACGCCTAAGAAACAAAGGATTTCAGACGATATAGGCAACACTTCCCGGAGTACGGGCGAGGATTTCCCTTTACGTCGGGCCGCCTGCGGCCGGCCGACCCACGCCCCCACCCGCACTCTCGCTACGCGCCCGGCGCACGCAGCCCGCGCCGCGCACGGCAAGCACGGCGCGCGGCGCGCATGGCCCGCTCGTCGCGGGCCAGCCGTGTACCCCGTACGCCCCGCGCATCACGACAACGGGGTACGGGACCGGTCACCGGACGGCCACGGGACCGGGTGCCGGGTGCCGGGCGGTCATAGGGCCGGACACCTGACGACCGCGAGATCAGCCCGCGCACGAAACCAGGCGCGGGGAGACGAACTCACGTCATCGTCCCCACGGAATCAGTCGAGGACGGCCGCCACGGACTCGATCTCCACGAGCTGGTCCGCGTATCCGAGCACGGTGACCCCCATCAGCGTGCTCGGCACGTCGTGGTCGCCGAACCCGTCCCTGACCACCTCCCAGGCGGTGACCAGGTCGGCCTGGCGCTGCGAGGCCACGAGTACCCGGGTGCTGATGACGTCCGTCAGCTCGGCCCCCGCGTCCGCGAGCGCGGTGCGCAGGTTCTCCAGCGCCTTGGCGGCCTGGCCCGCGTAGTCCCCCACGGCCGCCGTGCTCCCGTCAGCGTTGAGCGGGCAGGCCCCGGCGAGGAAGATCAGCCGTGCGTCGGCGGGCGCGGTGGCGGCGTACGCGTACTCGGCGACGTCGGACAGCGAGGCGGAACGGATGAGACGGACGGCACGGGCCATGGCGCGACTCCTCGCGGGGCAGCGGTCGAAACGGACGGTCACAAGCGGACGGTCGCGCCCCACGCGCGTGGCCGGCGACCGGGCCGGCGACCGGCTACCTGTGCCGGCAACGGGCGGGACCGACGACGCGCCCACCCGGCACCTTGCGGCACAGGTCAGCAGGCCACACGGCGTACGGATGGACATCGCCAGCCTGTCACGCACGGCCATGCCCCAGCCAACGCATTTTCCGCTGGCCCGCGAGACCGACCCGGGCGCCGGGGCCAGAGTCCGGGGCCGGGGGCGTCCTCGGGCGGGCCGGTCCGGGCGCCGGGGCCGAGGCGCCCGCCCGTGAGCCGCCCTCGGGCGACGGGACCCGCCGGCCCGGCGACGTCCGCGTAATCCGCCTACGTCAGGACCGGCCGCCGCCCAGCGCGGCCACCGCCACGGCCCGGACGTGGGAGCGGAACCAACGGTGCGCGTGGTCAGCGGAGTTACGGGGGTGCCAGGCCATGCCGACGGCCACCGGCGGGAGGTCCAGCGGCAGGGGGAACGTGCGCAGGCCCAGGGCGGCCATGGTCTCGGGCAGCCAGTCGACGAGGGTGAGTGAGACCAGGTCGCTGGTGCTGGCGAGCATCATGGCGCTGGTGTGGCTGTGCACCACGACGGCCACCCGGCGCCGCAGATCGCGGCGGGCCAGTTCGGCGTCGATCGGGCCGTGTCGCCGGCCGCGCCGGGAGACCCCGATGTGGTCGGCCTCGGCGAAGCGTCGCGCGTCGATCGGCCCGTCGAACAGCGGGTGGCCGCTGCGCGCGACGCCCACCATCGGCACCTCGGCCAGCGTCTCGGCGCGGGTCTCCGGGTCGAGGTGCCCGAGGACGCCCAACTCCAGGTCGGCGTGGCCCTGTCGCAGCGCGGGCCCGCCCTCCAGCGTCTCCGCCAGGAACACCACGTCCACCTGCGGCGCCGCGCCGTGGACCCGTTCGAGCAGCGGCCCGGCGAGGCCGGTCAGCAGCAGGTCGGCGGCCTGGACGGTGAACGTACGCCGCAGACCCGCGACGTCGAACGCGCTCGCCGGCCGGAACAGCGCGTCGGAGCGCCGCACCAGCGCGCTCACCTCCTCGCGCAACTCCAGCGCGCGCGGCGTCGGCACCAACTCCTGGCCCGCCCGGACGAGCAGCGGATCGCCCGCCGCCCGGCGCAACTTGGCGAGCATCCGGCTGGCGGCGGCGGGCGAGGTGCCCAGCCGCTCGGCCGCCCGCGTCACGCTGTTCTCCTGGAGCAGCGCGTCCAACGCCCGCAGTAGGTTCAGGTCCATCCCCACGCCACCCGTCCAGGGTCATTCCGCTGAGCGCAACAATGCCGTGCCCATCTTTGCATTGCCCGTGGCGTGGCCGACTGCCGAGAGTGGAGCCACCCGCGAACGAGCGGAACAGCAACCCACCGGGAGAACTCCGTGCAGCAGTCCGTCCGCGCCCAGTTGGCAGGCGACGTCGTGGCCGTGGTCAGCCAGAGCGGCCCCACCGTGTCGTTCTACGACGCCGCCACCGACCGGCACCTCGACACGGTCGAGGTCATCGCCGAACCGCACGAACTGTGCTTCGACCCGACCCAGCGCCTCCTGTGGTGCTCCACCGCGTACAACTCCGGCTACTACCACGCCAACACCGGCCGGCGCAGCGAACTCACCGTCATCGACGCCGACACCCGCCGCGTCGTCGAGGTCGTCGACCTCGCCCCCGAACACGGCCCGCACGGCCTGGCGCTCGACCCCGTACGCGGTCGCCTCTACGTCAGCGTCGAGGGCTCCGCCGACCGCCCCGGCGGCGTCGTCGTCATCGACACCGCCACCCGCCGCCCCATCGGACGCATCGACACCGACGCCCCCGGGCCGCACTGGTTCGTCATCGACCCCACGGGCACCGTGGGGTGCGCCAGCAACAAGGAGGCGCCCTTCGTCTCCCTCGTGGACCTCGAACGCGGCACCCTCACCGCCAAGGTCGAGGTGCCGGGCAGCGAGGGCCTCGCCTTCTCGCCCGACGGTGCGAAGGTGTTCGTCGCCGCCCCGTACGCGGCCTTCGGCCCCGCCGGCGACACCGCCGGCGCCCGCCCCACCCCCGGCGTCCGCGTCATCGACCCGCGGACCGCGACCGTGACCGACACCCTCACGACCGACCACGTCATGCTCCCGGTACACGCCACCGCCACCGGCAGACTCCTGGTCGGCGAGGTACGCATGGAGCCCGCCCCGGACTCCCCACTCGGCCGACACGCGCCCGGACGGCTCACCGTCTTCGCCACCGACGACCACGCGCGGCTCGGCAGCGTCGAGGTCGGCCTGGCCCCCCTGACCATCACCTCGTCACCCGACGGCCAACTCGGCTACGTCGCCTGCGCCGCGTCCTCCACCGTGGACGTGGTCCACCTCGACACGCTGGAACGGCTGGCCCGCCTGGAGATCCCCAAGCGGGGCGAGCCCGGCGCACACGGCATGGCCTACATCCCCCGTAACCCGTAGCCGCCCACTCCCCTCACTCGCGGGCCAGACAGGAGAGGGCGCGTGCGCGAGCAGCCACCCACTCGCACACGCGCCCTCGCCCACGCCACCCCACCCGTCAGAACGCGCGGCCCAACCGCCGCCTCGCACCGCAGTGGGTGGCACCCTCCCGCGTCAGCAGGTGGCCGCCGGCGTCTCGAACGTCTTCTGCCCCGAGACCTGGATCAGGCCCACGTACTTACGGCCGCACGGGTAGCTCATGTTCCAGGTGCTGTTGGCCCGCTCGCCCGTGCTGATCGTCTTCCACGGCCCGTAGCTCGTGCTGCTGGAACGGAAGCCGAGGCGGGCCTTGATGGCGGAGCCACCCTTCTTGGTGTAGAAGACCTCGATGCGCGACGGGCTGGTGTTCAACGAGATGCAGAGCTGCCCGTTGCTCATGCTGGTGCACTTGACCCGGTCGCTCCCCGACGCCAGCGACGGCGCCGACTGGGCTGACTGGGCCGAAGCGCCACTGTCGGCCGCGTACGCGGGAGCGGCGAGAAGCGAGCCACCCGCGGCGACACACGCGGCGATGGACAGTGCGATACGACGACTCATACGGTCGTTCCCCCTGGTGATTACCGGCCAAGATCAACAGCGGGAGACTACCCGGCCGCCCTCGCGTTTTCCACACCTCCACCCCTGTGACGTGCGCTTCTCCCCCCTCACCGCCCACACCCCGCCACTCACACCCACCCACGCACGCCCAGTTCCAGCCGTCACCGTCACGTGGGTTGGTAGTCCCAGAAGCAGTAGGCGCAGGCACCTCGCCCCTCCCCCCGCGCCTCGGCCAGCACGACGCGGCGCGGGGGGTGGTTCTCCATGCCCAGGCGAAGCGCGTAGTGCTGGCCCTCCCGCAGGGCCTTGCACCCCGACGAGCGATGGAAGACCGAACCCCCCGCCGTCACGAAGACGTGCTTCACGAGCCCCTCGGGAGCAGGCGCGCAGTCCACGCACTGCTCCACGACCATGTCGTGCATGCATCGCTCACTCATACCGCGAGGCTAACCGGGCCCACTGACAACGGAGTTGGTCCGCCCGTCGACACCAACACCCGGCGCGCGGCCGACAGCGACCGGAACGCGTCACCCCGCCCGGCAGGTCACACCGCCCGGTTGCCCTTCGGCTTTCCGTGCTGCTCCGGCGTGCCGTGCGGCGGCGGGTGGATGGGCTCGGTCGACGTGGCCGGGGACACGGGCGAACCCGCGCGGCGCGGCGGCGCCTGCGGACGCGGCGCGGCGGGGTCGGCCCCCGTCGGCTCGGCGCCGGACGCCAACTGCTCCAGCCGCGCCGTGAGCAGTTCGACGACGGCGGTACGTTGCCCGTGGTCCTGCTCGTACGCCAGCAGGGTCCGCAACTCCGTCGCGTCCAGAGCGCGGATGCGGTGCTGGAGTTCCCCGAGGGGGAGTCCGTCGTAGTCGGGCAGCGGAAGGTCGCTGCGGTTCGCTTCGCTCATCGTCGTTCGTCCTCCTCGCGTCGAGGGTGGTACCACCGCCCCGGGTTCCCGCCCGGCCGACCGTCACCCCCGAAACGGAGGTGAACATTCCACCCGGCCGACGGCGGCACGGGGCGCCGCCGAAGAGGCGGCGGGCAGCGGCGGACAGTGGGGATCGACGGGGCGGCGGGAATGGCACGATCGGTCCGGCTCAGGCAGCCCCGTTACGCCCCGGTCTCACCGGGTGTCGACCATCCCGCCGGTGACCGCGATCGTCTCGCCGATGGTGTAGCTGGAATCGGCGTCCGAGGCCAGGTACACGTACGCCGGAGCGATCTCCTCCGGCTGGGCGGGGCGCCCCAGTGGCGTGTCGCTGCCCAGTTGGTCCAGGCCCTCCTTGGGCATGTGGGGGTCGGCGTTGTTGAGCGCCGTCCACGTGGGACCGGGGGCCACCACGTTGGCGCGCACGCCGCGGCGGGCCAGGTGCGGGGCGATTGACTTGGTGAATATGATCACCGCCCCCTTCGAGGCCGCGTAATCGATCATGGTGACGCTGCCCTTGAGCGCCTCCTCGGTGGCCGTGGCGATCACCGCGTCCCCCTCCTTCAGGTGCGGCAGGGCCGCCATCACCAGGTGGAAGTAGGCGTAGACGTTGGTCTTGAACGTACGGTCCCAGTCCTCGGCCGAGAGCTGCTCCAGCTCCAGCTTGCTGTTGAGGTAGGCCGCGTTGTTGACCAGGATGTTGAGCTGCCCGTACTCCCGTACGGTCCGCTCGACCACCTCACGGCAGAACGCCGGGTCGCACACGTCCCCCGGGATGAGCAGGCAGGAGCGGCCGTGTTCCCGCACGGCCCGCTGGGTCTCCTCCGCGTCGGACTGCTCCTCCGGGAGGTAGACGATCGCCACGTCGGCACCCTCCCGCGCGTAGAGCACCGCCACGGCCCGCCCGATACCCGAATCGCCGCCGGTGATCAACGCGACCTTGCCGGCCAGCTTGTCCGCCGCCCGGTAGCGCTCGGCGCGGTAGTGGGGCCGGGGGTCCATCTCGGACTCCAGGCCGGGTCGGGACTGCTTCACCGCATCGAACGGCGGGGCCGGCTCCGAGGTGACCTGCGGCGCCGCCGTCCCCCGGTCGCCATCGTTCGGTGAGCTGTCGTGCTGCACGATGCGCCTCCTGTACGGACTCCCTACAACGTCCGCGAGCAACTGCTCGCACCACGCCCCCGCGGGCCAACCCCACGGATTCGCTGGGCCCGGGTGCCCACACCACAAGGCCGACAAACGAACCACGCTCCCCCGTGTGCACAGCCGTGCCCCGGGGTACCCGTCGACCACTCGAACCCGGACAAGCGACACACACCGCACCACCACCACACCCCCACGAACGGAGGGACGATGACGACTCCCGAGGAGAGCCGCCGCAAGACCCCGAAGACGGACGACGTACTCGGCGACCCGGACACGCACCAGCAGGACGAACAGCAAACCCCCGGCGCGACGGGCCGAACCCTGCGCGAGGCGATGGACGAGGCCAACATCACCCCCGACGACTACGAGCAGGAGCCCGACGACAATCAAGGCTCACGCCCCTGACCCGCGCCTGGCCCTCTCCTTCCCCACCCGCCACCCGGCGCCTCCCGCGAGGGCGCGGCATCCGTACGACCGCCAGCCTCGCGGGCACCAGACCGGCACCGAGCCGGGTCGCCAGCCCGGGCGGGCCGCGCGCGGCCGTTTCGGGCGATGAGCGTGTAGCCGTTCCCGGGCCAGCGCGTGGCCGTTTCGGGCGGTGAGCGCGTAGCCGCCGACGCCCTGCCTCACGGCGCGAAACGGACGCCCCGGAGAGCCCCAAACCAAACGCCCCGGACCAACCCGGCCCGGGGCGTTTCGCGCGGCTCAGCGACGTGGCCACGCACAGAGCCGACTGTCGGGTTCGAACCGACGACCTTCGCTTTACAAGAGCGGTGCTCTACCAACTGAGCTAAGTCGGCGCATCCCCAGCAGTGTACCCACGCTCACGGCGTGCCCCAGACGCAATTTCCCCGGACCCGCGGACCGACCAACCCAAGCCCGAGCCCCCTCCCACACCCCGCCCACACACACGCCCACCCAGCACACGCCCGCCCGCACCCGTGGCCGCGCGCCGCACCCCGCCCCACCACCGAACCCCAGCCACCCAACCCAGCCACCACCCACCCACCGCCGGCACCCGCCCCCGCCCTCACCCAGCACACCCACCGACCGCGCCCACCCCCTCCCGCCGCACCCACCAACCACCTCCACCAACCACCCCCACCCAGCACACCCACCCACCCCCACCACCCGAAACTTCTCCGGCGGTGGCTACTGACATGGGGGCCCTGGCCAGGTACCGTCACGGCAAGTCTGGTCAGTGGACTAGACCCCTTCCCCGTCTTCGTCGGCGTGCGGAAGGCTCCGCTCGACCTTTACTCGGATCGTCCGGCACGTTCCTGCCGGTGAAGGGAATGCACCATGGCTTCGGTCACGTACGACAAGGCGACCCGGATCTACCCGGGTTCCGACAAGCCCGCCGTCGACCAGTTGGAGATCGACATCCAGGACGGCGAGTTCCTCGTCCTGGTCGGCCCCTCCGGCTGTGGCAAGTCCACCTCGCTCCGGATGCTCGCGGGGCTCGAGGACGTCAACGGTGGCGCCATCCGCATCGGCAACCGGGACGTCACCCACCTGCCGCCGAAGGACCGGGACATCGCCATGGTGTTCCAGAACTACGCGCTCTACCCGCACATGACCGTCGCCGACAACATGGGCTTCGCGCTCAAGATCGCGGGCGTCAGCAAGAGCGAGATCCGGGCCAAGGTCGAGGACGCGGCGAAGATGCTCGACCTCACCGAGTACCTGAGCCGCAAGCCCAAGGCGCTCTCCGGTGGTCAGCGGCAGCGCGTCGCGATGGGCCGGGCGATCGTGCGTGAGCCGCAGGTCTTCCTCATGGACGAGCCGCTGTCCAACCTGGACGCCAAGCTCCGCGTGCAGACCCGTACCCAGATCGCCAGCCTCCAGCGGCGGCTCGGGATCACCACCGTGTACGTCACCCACGACCAGGTCGAGGCCCTGACCATGGGTGACCGGGTCGCGGTGCTCAAGGACGGGCTGCTGCAGCAGGTCGACTCGCCGCGGAACATGTACGACCGCCCGGCCAACCTGTTCGTCGCGGGCTTCATCGGCTCGCCCGCCATGAACCTGGTCGAGGTCCCGATCGCCGACGGCGGCGTGAAGTTCGGCAACAGCGTCGTCCCCGTCAGCCGCGAGGCCCTCGCCGTCGCGGCCGACAAGGGCGACAAGACCGTCACCGTCGGCGTCCGCCCGGAGCACTTCGACATCGTCGAGCAGAACGGCGGCGCCGCCAAGACCCTGACCAAGGAGAGCAGCGACGCCCCGGCCGGGCTCCCGGTCACCGTCAACGTGGTCGAGGAACTCGGCGCCGACGGTTACGTCTACGGCAGCGCCGAGGTCGGCGGCTCCACCAAGGACCTCGTCGTCCGCGTCAACGGCCGCCAGGTGCCGGAGAAGGGCGCCGTCCTCCACGTCGTCCCGCGCCCCGGCGAGACCCACGTCTTCGCCACCTCCACCGGCGAGCGCCTCACCGCCTGACGCCCCGTCGCCGTCCCTCCCCCCTCCCGGGATCGCCCAACCACCCCCGTACGGGCGGATTCCCGGGCGGGAACCGGGGGGATGACGGAGGCGTTGGGCACAGGTAGCCAACGCGCGCCGCGCATCTGCCGCATCGCGGATGCGCGGCGTTGTCGTTGCGAAATCCCCGCAGAACAGGCATTTCGAGCCGTGTGCGTCAACACGCGAATCGCATGTGGATGCCATGTCATCCCTCAACAGGGTGACTAAATGTCGCCAAATCATCACTGCTCGCTACGATCGCGGGCATGAACCAGGCCGCCCGCCGTATCGGCAGAACCCTCGCCTTCGTCCTCCCCGTCGTTCTCATCCTCTCCGGCACCCTGGCGGTCACCGCCGTGCCGTGGGCCGGGAACTCCGGGGACTCGGTGCTCACCGCCTCCTCCAAGAACGCCTCCAGCCAGGCCAGCCACCGCGCCCAGCACGAGGTGCTGCGCGACCAACTCCTCTCCGAACTCCAGGAGAAGGACCCGGGCGTGGCCCTCACGGGCCTCCAGGAGGCCATCACGGAGCGCCCCTCGCTCGCCCGGCACTGCGCCTCCATCGCGCGGGCGCTCGGCCGTGCGGCGGTCGCCAAGTACGGCGGCGCCGCCCACCGCGCCCACGCCTTCTCCCGGCCCGTGTGCGACACGTCGTTCGCCTCCGGCGTCGCACAGGCCAACTGAGGCCCGGCCACCGCAGACCCCGACGCGAACCCGACAGCGGGTCACCACCCGACATCCGACCGCCGGCCCGCCCTCGGCCCACCGCGTGAGGGGTGGCCCCACGTCCGAGGTGTGACCCCACGCCCGAGGCGTGCCGCCTCGTCCGAGGTCCGGGCCGCCGTCCGGGGTCCGGACCGGACGAGGCGGGGCCGGCCCGGGCGGGTGCGAGCGCCGTACGAGCCGGCCCGTACGAACTGACCCGTGCGAGCCGGCCCGTACGCGGTCCAGGCCCGCCGTACGGACCGCCGTACGGACCGCCGCACGGGCCACCGCACGCGTCGGCACGCGCGTCGGCATGCGAGGTCCGGCGTCTGGTCGGCGTCCGCGCCGGCCAGCACTTATCGTGCGGACCATGACCGACGATCCCATCCGTCCCACGACCCCTGCCGGCCCCGACGCGCCCCATCGGCGGCCGGCACCCGGCGGGCCCGCGCGCGCCGCCACCCCAGGCGCCGGCAGCGGCGCCGCCACGGGCCCGTCCGTGGCCGCGGGCTCCCCGCCCCCCGCCACGTCGCCCGAGCGCGCCCCGCGCCCCGTCGCGGACTCCGCCGCCCCGACCCAGGCCGTCATCCTCGCCGGCGGCCAGGGCTCGCGGCTGCGCCCGTACACCGATGACCGCCCCAAGCCGATGGTCGAGATCCCCGGCACCGGGACCCCGATCATCGGCCACCAGCTCAACTGGCTGGCCACCGAGGGCGTGACGGATGCCGTCGTCTCCTGCGGCCACCTCGCCGAGGTCCTTGAGGACTGGCTGGCCAGCGCCGATCTCCCGCTCCGCGTCACCACCGTCGTCGAGAACGAGCCGCTCGGCCGCGGCGGCGGCCTCAAGTACGCCGCCGCCTCGCTCCCCGACCCGGACCGGCCCTGGTACGCCACCAACGGCGACATCTGGACCCGGTTCTCGCTGCGCGAGATGGCGGGCTTCCACCACGAGCGCGACGCGGCGGCCACCCTCGCGCTGGCCAGGCCGCGCATCCCGTGGGGCGCGGTGGAGACCGACGAGTTCGGGCACGTCCTCGACTTCATCGAGGCGCCGCCGTCGCCCTACCTGATCAACGCCGGCGTCTACGTGTTCTCCGCCGACTTCACCAACCTGCTGCCCGACCGCGGCGACCACGAGCGGACCACCTTCCCCCGCCTCGCCCGCGAACGCCGGCTGGCGGGCTACCCGCTGCCGCACGGCGCGTACTGGCGCGCCATCGACACCGCCAAGGACCTCACGGAGGCCGCGAAGGAACTGGCTACCGGCGGCCCGGCGGACAAGGGCTGAGCCGGACACGGCTCACCGAGGCGCGGGGGCGTCGCGTGACGGCTGCGCGGGCTTCCACCGATGGCGGGCCCAACGGGTCCACGGTGCCCGTACGCCCGCGTGCGTACCAACGACAGCAGCGGCGCCCCGGTGGGCCGCCGCTGCTGTACGAGGAGGCGTACGGGCCGCGGAGGCCCGTACGCCGGGTGGTCAGCCGAGCAGGCCGCCGAGGGCGCCCTCGCGGCGCATGCCGCCGCTCGTGCCGCCGCCGGTGGTGCTGTCGTAGTCGCTGTCGAGGTCGCTGTCGCTGTCGGGGGGCGGGGCCTGCCGCTGCTGCTGGGGCGCGGACTGCGGGGCCTCCGGCTGCGCCTGCGGGGCGGTCTGGGCACCCGAGGTCTGGCTGCTGGTCTGGCCGCCGCCGACCTGGCCCTGTTGCTGCTGCTGGCGTACCCGGGGCTGGCTCGGTCCCGCGGTCAGGCCGCCGGGGGCCGGCTGCGGCTGGGTGACGCCCGGCGTGCTCGCCGCGCTGGGGGCCGACGAGGCGGGGCTCGGCGTGCCGCCGCCCGCGGACGGCGAACCGCTCCGCTTGTCCTCCGGGCTGCGGGTGCCGGGCGACTTGCTCGCCTCGGGCGTGCCCGGCAGCGTCTTGCCGGGCAGGTGGTTGGTCGGCGGCTCGCTCGGTCCTGGCACGCGCACGGTGTCCGAGGAGCGCACCGCGCCGCCCAGCATCGAGCCGATCAGCAGCGTCAGACCGGTGATCACGGCCGCCAGCACCGAGCCACGGCGCAGCACGCGGCGGCGCAGGTCGCGGACCTCGACGCGCGGCCCGAGCCGCCGCCACGCCTCGCCCGCGAGCCGGGCGTCCATCGAGTAGACCGGCGCCCCGGCGATGATCAGCGGGCTCCACGCGGCGAGGTAGATGATGTCGGGCGCGTCGTACGCCGCCACGGTCCGCCAGCTCACCGTCACCAGCAGCGCGGCCGACAGCAGCGCCCCGACCGAGGCGGCGAGCCGCTGCCACAGCCCGAAGACGGTCAACACCCCGACCACGACCTGCGCGAACGCGATGGTCAGGCCGGCGCCCACGGGGTGTTCGAGCGCGAAGTCACGCAGCGGGGACGCCACGTCCCACGGGTGCAGCGACTGCAGCCAGATCACCATGGACCCGCGCTCGCCGCCGTCGAAGTACACCGGGTCGCAGAGCTTGCCCATGCCCGCGTAGATCGAGATGAAGCCGAGGAAGACGCGCAGTGGGAGCAGCACGACGCCCAGGTTCATCCGGCGCCCGGGGTAGTACGCGTGGCGCACGGTGTCGGGGTTGCGCCGCCCGCGCGCCGCGCGCCGCGACTCGCCGGCGGGGCCGGTGTCCGTCTCGTCCGCCTCGTCGGCGGCATACGCCGCGGAGTGCCACCGCGCCGTGCCGTCGTCGTCGCCGGCGACGGGGCCGATCACGGTGGTGTGTTGGCCGGTGTCGAGGTCGTCGTCCGGCGGGCCGGCGTCCGGGCTGCCGTCGAACCGGCCGCGCGTGTACCGCGTGCCGCCCGGCGGGGTCTCGTCGTTGTACGGCGTGCGGGGCCCGATGACCAGGGCCTGGGCGGGGGGCTCGGGCTCTCCGACGGCGACGCGCGGCAGCACCTGGGTGGCGCCCACGTCACCGCCGGGACCGCCGGGGCCCTCGGGTTCGCCGTACGGGGTGGTCGCGGCGCCGGCGGTGGGGCTCGGCGGGCGCACGGTGCGCGTGGCGCCGGTCGTCGCGGTGGCGGCGAGGCTGGCCTCGGACTGTCGTACGGCCTGCAGGAGTTGGGTCGCCGCGCCGTCGCCCGGACTCGTACGACCGCTCCACACCACCGGGGCTCTGCGCCGCGCCGGGCGCGTCCCCAGGCCGGCACCAGCCCCGGCGAGCGCGGCCATCCGCGCCGTCTCCACGAGCGCTCTGCTCTTGACGGGGGTCGCGAGCTGCACGCGGAAACTCGCGTGCGCGACGACGACCTGCGCGGGGTCGCTCGGAACCTTCGCCATGTTCAGGCGCGGCTCGTCGTCGAATCCCGGTGAGCGTCCCCCCGGAGGTGTGCGGGGTGTTCTGGTGTCCACGCTCATCTAACCGAGTGACCCCCGGTTAAGACACTGCCTTGACCGCCTCGAAACTGTCCGAGACCCGTCAAGCCCGCCGTCGTCTCGCCCAAGCGCAGGCCAGCGCCGCCCGGCGGCACGCCACGCCCCGCGAAACGAGCCGCGCCCCTCGCCTCCCACGGGCCCGCCAGCACGCGACCGGGCCCCGTGCGGCGCGGCGGCGCCCAGGGGCGTGCGCCGGCGGGTGTCGGGGGCGCGGCGGCTGGCCCGGCCGGATGGCGGCAAGGCACCCTACGGTGCGCGGCGGCCCCGGGGAGCGCGCCGGCGGCCCGGCTACCGCCGCGAACCGGCGCGGCGCGGGCCGCCGCGCGGCGGCTCAGCGACGGCGGCGGCGAGCCGCCTCGTACAGCACCACGCCGGCCGCGACGCCCGCGTTCAGGGACTCCGCGCCGCCCGGCATGGCGATGCGTACCCGCAGGTCACAGGTCTCGCTGACCAGGCGCGACAGGCCCTTGCCCTCGCTGCCGATCACCACGACGAGCGGGCCGTCCAGCGCCTCGACGTCGCCCAGCTCCAGCTCGCCGTCGGCGGCCAGACCGACGACCGTGATGCCGGCCTTCTGGTACGCCTCCAGCGCGCGCGTCAGGTTGGTGGCGCGGGCGACGGGGGTGCGCGCCGCCGTGCCGGCCGACGTCTTCCACGCGCCGGCCGTCATGCCGGCCGCGCGCCGCTCGGGCACGACCACGCCGTGCCCGCCGAACGCGCAGACGGAGCGGACGACCGCGCCGAGGTTGCGCGGGTCGGTGACCCCGTCGAGGGCGACGATCAGCGGGTCCTCGCCGGCGTCGAACGCCTCGGCGGCCAGGTCCTCGGGGTGCGCGTAGTCGTACGGCGGGACCTGGAGCACCAGGCCCTGGTGGTTGAGCCCGTTGGTCATCCGGTCCAGCTCGGGGCGCGGGGCCTCCATGAGGTTGATGCCGCCGCGCTCGGTCGCCAGCCGCAGGGCGTCGCGCACCCGCTCGTCGCTGTCGATGAACTGCTGCACGTACAGCGCGCTGGCCGGCACGCCGTCGCGCAGCGCCTCGAAGACGGAGTTGCGGCCCACGACCAGCTCGTTGGTGCCCTTGGGACCGCCGCGGCGCGGCGCGGGCCGCTTGGACGCCTGGCGCACCTTGGCGTTGGCCGCGCGCTGCTTGACGTGTCCCTTGCGCATCTCGGCGGGCGGGGTCGGGCCCTTGCCCTCCAAGCCCCGGCGCCGCTTGCCGCCGCTGCCGACCGTCGCGCCCTTCTTGTTGGACGTGCGGCGGTTCCTGCGCTGGCTGTTACCGGCCATGGGTCACCTGTCTCTTACTGCTCACTGCTCAGCCCGTACTGCTCAGCAAAAAAGTCGATGTTACGGAAAGTGTGCCGCCCGGCGTACCGCGCGGCACACCGAGCCGTTCCGGCGTGGCTGCCCGTCCTGCTGTCCGCCCAGCTCAGCGGGGTCCCAGCTCCCAGCGCGGGCCGGACGGAGTGTCCTCAATCACCAGCCCGGACTGCTGGAGCTGGTCGCGGATGGCGTCCGCCGTGCCGTAATCCTTGCGGGTGCGCGCGGCCTGTCGCTGCTCCAGTACGAGGCGTACCAGCGAGTCCACCACGCCGTGCAGGTCCTCGCCGCGCTCGCCGCCCGAAGACCAGCGCTCGTCCAACGGGTCGAGGCCGAGCAGCCCGAGCATGGCGCGCACCTCGGCGAGCCGGGCGACCGCGGACTCCTTGTCGTCGGCGGTGAGCGCCGAGTTCCCCTGCCGGACCGTGGTGTGGATGATCGCGAGGGCCTGCGGGACGCCGAGGTCGTCGTCCATCGCCTCCGCGAAGGCCGGCGGCACCTCGGCGGCGGGCTCTACCGGGCCGGCCTTCTCGACCACGCGCTGGACGAAGCCCTCGATCCGCGCGAACGCGGACTCGGCCTCGCGCAGGGCCTCCTCGCTGTACTCGATCATCGACCGGTAGTGCGGGGTGCCCAGGTAGTACCGGAGCACGATGGGGCGCCAGCGCTTGACCATCTCGGAGACGAGCACCGAGTTGCCGAGCGACTTGCTCATCTTCTCGCCGCTCATGGTCACCCAGGCGTTGTGCACCCAGTAGTCGGCGAAGCCGTCGCCGTACGCCTTGGCCTGCGCGATCTCGTTCTCGTGGTGCGGGAAGATCAGGTCGATGCCGCCGCCGTGGATGTCGAAGCGGCGGCCCAGGTACTTGTGCGCCATCGCCGAGCACTCCAGGTGCCAGCCGGGTCGGCCGCGGCCCCAGGGCGTGGGCCAGCTCGGCTCGCCGGGCTTGGCCGCCTTCCACATCGCGAAGTCGCGCCCGTCGCGCTTGCCGGCGCCGACGTCGCCGGCGTTCGGCAGGTTGTCCAACTCCTGGTTGGACAACTGGAGATACTCCGGGAAGGACCGGACGTCGAAGTAGACGTTGCCGTCGACGGCGTACGCGTGACCGCGCTCGATCAGACCGCTCATCATCTCGATCATTTCCGGGACGTGCCCGGTCGCGCGCGGCTCGTAGGTGGGCGGCAGGCAGCCGATCGCCTCGTACGCGTCGTTGAACGCGCGCTCGTTGCGATAGCCGATGGACCACCACGGCTCGCCGCTCTCGGCGGCCTTGACCAGGATCTTGTCGTCGATGTCGGTGACGTTGCGGATGAACGTCACGTCATAGCCGCGATAGGTGAACCAGCGGCGCATGATGTCGAAGTTGAGGCCCGACCTGATGTGCCCGATATGCGGTGCGGCCTGCACGGTCGCGCCACAGAGGTAGATCGAGACACAGCCCGGCGTCAGCGGGGTGAAGTCACGGGTCTGCCGGGCGCTGGTGTCGTACAGGCGAATGGTCACGCCACAAGGGTAGTCGGAACAGGGCAGTGCCCCGCGACCCCCGGGGCCGCGCGGACACCGAAGCGTGATACTCGGCGCGCTTCGGTCAGGTCACGGCGCGCCGTGCGGCGCGGGCGGCGGGGGTGCGGTGAACGCGGTGGCGACGCGGGCGGGCGACGGCCCGGCCGACGTCAGAGCCGGCCGACGACCTTGCGCGGCGTCACCCGGATCACGACGCGCTCCGCGTCCTCCCCGCTGCGCGGGTTGAACTCGGCGTACGTCTTGCCGGTGTACTTCAGCGACAGCTCGTCGATCAGCTCCTGGCCGCCCTCGGTGCTGACGGTGGCGGTGCCGCGGATCTCGGCGTAGGTGTACGGCGCGTCCGCCGGGTTGACCAGCACGGTCACCCGCGGGTCGGCGGCGAGGTTCTTCTCCTTGCGGCGGCCGACGGTGGTGGAGATCAGCAGGTCGTCCCCGTCGCGCTTGACCCAGACCACCGAGAGCTGCGGACTCCCGTCGGGCTGGATGGTCGCGATGGTCACGAAGACCGGCCCGTCGAGGACGCGCTTGAGGTCGTCGGAGAGTACGGCTGACACGGTGGGTCCTTCCGTCACGTCGATCGCCCGGCGGTGTCGCCCGGCAGTGGATCACGGAGCAGGTTCCTCGATGGGTACCCAACAGCCCCGGGCCCACCCGCATTCCCGACGCGAGCGTGATCCGTACGGAGCAGCGCGACCGGCACCGGCCGGCCGCGAACGGACCCGGTCCGGCGCGCGCCGCCGGGCACGCGTGGGGGCGGTGACGCGCGTGCGTCACCGCCCCGGGTGGGCGCTCGGCGGCGCGGCTCAGCGGCGTACGACCAGGGCCGTGGCGATCGCGGCCAGGCCCTCGCCGCGGCCGGTGAAGCCCAGGCCGTCGGTGGTCGCGCCGGAGACGGAGACGGGGGCGCCGACCGCCGCGGACAGCACCTCCTGGGCCTCCTCGCGCCGCTTGCCGATCTTCGGGCGCGGGCCGATCACCTGCACGGCCACGTTGCCGATGGTGAAGCCCGCCGCGCGCACGACGCGCGCCGCCTCGGTGAGCAGGGTCAGGCCCGAGGCGCCGGCCCACTCGGGGCGGCCGGTGCCGAAGTGGGCGCCGAGGTCGCCGAGACCGGCGGCGGAGAACAGGGCGTTACACGCGGCGTGGGCGACGACGTCCGCGTCGGAGTGGCCCGCGAGACCCGGCCCCTCCCCCTCCCAGCGCAGGCCCGCGCACCACAGCTCGCGGCCCTCCTCGAAGGCGTGGATGTCGGTGCCGACACCGACCTGGGGCAGCACCACGGCGGGCTGCTCGGCGGGCGGCTCAGAACCCATCGTTGGCCCTCCTGCGGGCGAGTACGGCCTCGGCCAGGACCAGGTCCAGCGGCCGGGTCACCTTGAACGCCTCCTCGTGGCCGGGCACGACCACCACGTCGCGGCCGATGCGCTCGACCATGCCCGCGTCGTCGGTGGCGCCCTCGCCCGCCAGCTCGACGCGCTCGTGCGCCTCGACCAGCGTGGCCCGGTCGAAGCCCTGCGGGGTCTGGACGGCACGCAGCCTGGCCCGCTCCGGGGTGCCGACGACCGGTTCCGGCTCGCCGCCGGGGCGCGGATCGACCTGCTTCACGGTGTCCGCCAGCGGCAGCGCGGGAACCACGGCCGGCGCGCCGGCGCGCACCGCGCCGGCCACCGCGTCCACGACGTCCACCGGCACCAGCGGGCGCGCCGCGTCGTGCACGAGGACGACGGTGACGTCATCGGGGAGGACGGCGAGGCCAAGACGTACGGACTCCTGGCGGGTCTGGCCGCCGGGAACGACGACGACCTCGGTCTTCTCGGCGACGGACTCGGCGAGCGGGTGCGCGTCGAGCAGTCTGCGGACCTCGGTGGCGCCGTCCGACGGCGCCACGACGACCACGAGCGAGACGGCGCGCGAGGCGGCCATCGCGCGCACGGCGTGGACCAACATGGGCGTGCCGTTCAGGGCGCGCAGCGCCTTGGGCGCGCCCGGGCCGAGGCGGACGCCTCGGCCGGCGGCGGGAATGACGGCGGCGGTGCGCACGGGACGCGTGTCGGTGGAGTCGGCACGGTCTGCTGCGGACATTGCGTTGGCGTTCAGGTTTGCTTCCTCGGCCGAGTTGGGTATGGCCAGAGCGTGCCGGGCGCAGCGGCCCGATCAGCCCCTTCCGTGACGACTGGTCGAGCCAGTGCCCGAGCCCGGCACACCAATCGCCGCACAGGTGATGTAACCGCACACAGTGTGGCGAAGCGAAGCGCAAGAACTTGCCAGTTGCCCGCCCCCTCGCCCCTGACCGCCGCCGACCGCCTGGGCCACATGGCTCTCGGGGTGGCGGCGTATCGGCATGCGCGTCTCGCGGACGGTGTCGCTTCGGGCGGACACCGCCGTGTGACCGGACGCCGTGTGACCGGACGCACCCGCCCCACGACACCGCGCCCCCACACACCGGGGCCGGCCCGACGATCGGCAACGCGCCGCCGGACGAACCGCCCCTGTGAAGGGTCGGAACCGTCGCCGTGGCCGCCGGCCCTCGCGGTGGCCGGCGAACGCGAGACGCACCCGGTCAAGGCCGCCGTGAGGCGTCGGTGACGCGTGCGGGTGGTGGTGCGTTGAACTGCCGAGATGCGCTGTACTGCCAGAGCGTGCTGCCGAAACGTGCTGCGTAAAGCTGGGTGAACGCGTGCTTCACCGGCGCGCGTGCGCCGACAGGTGCACATCGGACGACAGATGCCGCAGTGCCCGGCGCGGGGATCGCGTCCTCGGGACGCGACCGCCACTCGGGCACTGCGGCAGGTGTACGTCCGTCAGAACGTCCCGGACACCGGCAACGACCCCGTGTCCGTGGGTTCGCAGAAAGTCCTCAGGATGCGAGAACTTCGTCGAGCAGGGCCTCAGCCTTGTCTTCGTTGGTGCTTTCCGCGAGAGCCAGTTCGCTCACCAGGATCTGCCGAGCCTTGGCGAGCATGCGCTTCTCACCGGCGGAAAGACCGCGCTCACGCTCACGACGCCACAGGTCGCGCACGACCTCGGCGACCTTGATCACGTCGCCGGACGCGAGCTTCTCCAGGTTTGCCTTGTAACGACGGGACCAGTTCGTGGGCTCCTCCGCATACGGTGCGCGCAGCACCTCGAAGACCCGGTCCAGCCCGTCCTGGCCGACCACATCGCGTACGCCGACGAACTCCGCATTGTCCGCTGGTACACGAACCGTCAAGTCGCCTTGGGCGACCTTCAGCACCAAGTAGGTCTTGTCCACGCCTTTGATCTGGCGAGTTTCGATGGCCTCGATCAGCGCGGCCCCGTGATGGGGATAGACCACGGTGTCGCCAACCTTGAACGTCATGTGACAGGTACCCCTTCCGTGGCTATCCAGAGTAACACGTGAACGCCCCGTTCTGAATGGCGTTTTCGCAGGTCAGGGCATATCTCGGGGCTTGACAACAGCACTCGGAACGTGCTGCGAGCGGCGTCGGGAAGGGGGAATTCGCAGGTGGGAGCCACTGTCCGGGCAGGGGGAAACGCGCCCGTCACATCCCGCGACACCCCCGCCCGACAGGCCGTACGTCCCGGTTTGCCGGACTCTGAGCGTGCGAGTTCCGCTACTCCGTTCGGTCTGGGGTCGGCCACTCCGCGCCGTTTCCGCGAATTGATCAGGCCACGTAGATCACCTTCGTGATCAATTCACGCGACCGTCACGGAGCGCCTGCATTCCGCGCCGATATTCATCCCGGCGAGCGGCGGCCGATATTCGGCGCGGGGTCCGCGCGCCGGTGATTGCGGGGCGTTCTCCCCGCACTTGTTCAACGACTGTTCACAGGCGTGTTCGCCGGGTGGCGGGTGCCGCCGGGAGGAGGTCGGCGGGGATACGCGGGCGGCGCGTGCCGTACCCGACCCCCAACGGGCCGGCTTCGGCGCGGCGGCCCGAGCGCGGCGGGGGGCCGCCCGGTGCGGGAGGCGGGTCGGGTGCATGCTCTCGACGGCGGGTCGGTAACCTAAGCGCGCTGATAGATCCTTTTACGGGCAGCTCACCGCCGCCCCCGCCGTCCATCCGCGACCGGGCCCAGCGTTCGGCCGCCGAAGCTCGTCCTAGGAGATGCCGCCGCCGTGAGCAGCAGCCTTCGACGCGGCGCCCTCGCCGCCACCGCCCTCGTGCTCTCGATCGCCCCGCTCTCCGCCTGCGCGGCCGGGAACGACTCGCAGACGATGGAGGTCAACCCCGACCACGCCCACAAGACCGTCGGCGACATCGCGGTCCAGAACGCCACGGTGATCACCCAGCCGGAGCTGGACGACGAGGGCCCCGCCGCCCTCACCGCCAAGATCTTCAACAACGGCTCGTCCGACCAGGTCCTGCGGGCCGTCACGGTCGACGGCAAGAACACCGAGGTCAAGCTGAAGCCCGCGAAGGGCTCGGGCCCGCTGGTCGTGCCCAAGGGCGGCTCGCTGATCCTCGGCGGCAAGGGGAACGCCTCCGCCGAGATCGTCGGCGGCCACGAGGCGGCCAAGGTCGGCGACGCCCAGAAGATCGTCTTCGACTTCAGCAAGACGGGCGACGTCACGTTGCGCGCGCTGGTGGTCCCCGCCAAGGGTGACTACGCGAAGTGGGGCCCGAGCCCCGCGCCGACCGCCAAGCCCACCGAGGCCGGGAAGCCCTCGGGCAAGCCGGGCGACAAGGAGTCGGGCAAGCCGTCGGACGACGAGAGCGGCGACGCGACCGACAAGCCGGGCCAGGACGAGCAGTCGCCGACGGGCACGCCGACCGGCACGCCCACCGGCGACGCGCAGGACGAGCAGCAGGGCCAGCAGGGCGCTCAGGACGGCGCCCAAGGCGAGGAAGCCCCGGCCGGCCACTGAGCCTTTGCGCACCGGCGCCACGGCGCGACCCCGCCCCCATTCGGCCGGGCCCGCCCGCGCGCCGGTGCGACCGGCGTCGTAGGGCCGCGACTCGGCCCGTGCGGCGCCCTCGCCCGCCCGGCGGGCCCGTACGTACCGCGACGCCGCGAGGGCGGCCCCCGACCGTGGGGGCCGCCCTCGCGGCGTTGCGGGGTCGGCGCCGGTGGGGCGCCGCCCGGTGCGGCTTACGGCTCGAACTTGTAGCCCAGGCCGCGGACGGTCACCAGGTAGCGGGGCGCTCCCGGGTCGGGCTCGATCTTGGCGCGCAGCCGCTTGACGTGCACGTCGAGGGTCTTGGTGTCGCCCACGTAGTCGGCGCCCCAGACGCGGTCGATGAGCTGCATCCGGGTGAGCACGCGGCCGGCGTTGCGCAGCAACATCTCCAGCAGGTCGAACTCCTTGAGCGGCAGGTCCACCTTGCCGCCGGAGACGGTGACCACGTGTCGGTCGACGTCCATCCGCACCGGGCCCGCCTCCAGGGCGGCCGGCGTGACCTCCTCGGGCTCGCCACGGCGGCGGAGCACCGCGCGGATGCGGGCCACCAGCTCGCGGGACGAGAACGGCTTGGTGACGTAGTCGTCGGCTCCTATTTCCAGGCCGACCACCTTGTCGATCTCGCTGTCCTTGGCGGTCACCATGATGACCGGGACGTTGGAGCGTCCGCGCAACTGACGGCAGACCTCCGTGCCGGGCAGGCCGGGCAGCATGAGGTCGAGCAGCACCAGGTCGGCGCCGTTCCGCTCGAACTCGTCCAACCCTTCGGGGCCCGTTGTCGCGATGGCGACCTCAAAACCCTCCTTGCGGAGCATGTACGACAAAGCGTCGCTGAACGATTCCTCGTCCTCGACAACGAGCACTCGGGTCACGGAAGGACCTCCGGGGCGAACTCAGGGGCGCGAAGCGCCTTCCAGCTACGGGTGGTGGGCGACGGGAGGGGGTTCATTGGTGAAGGTCTCATAGGAACGGTCGGGGTCCTCGTCGTCGAGGTCGTCCGGCTCGATCAAGGAGTTTCCGCCCTTGCGCCGCCCGGAGGCGGCCGCGGCCTCGGCCCGGTCGCGTACGCCACCGGCTTCCGGGAGCCGCAGGGTGAAGGTGGAGCCCTGACCCTCAGCGCTCCACACCGTGACCTCCCCGCCGTGCGAGGCGGCCACGTGCTTGACGATGGCGAGGCCGAGGCCGGTCCCGCCGGTGGCGCGCGAGCGCGCCGGGTCGACGCGGTAGAACCGCTCGAAGATCCGTTCGCGGTCCTTCTCCGAGATGCCGATGCCCTGGTCGGTCACGGCCACCTCGATGAGGTCGCCGCCGGGGGCCGCGATGCGCCGGGCGGCGATGCCGACGCGGGTGCGCGCCGGACTGTAGTTCACCGCGTTCTCCACCAGGTTGCCAAGGGCCGCGGCGAGCTGGCCGCGATTTCCCCACACGTGCAGGTCGGCGGTGCCGCCGGTGGCCATCGTGATCTGCTTGGTGCCGGCCTGGTGGCGGCAGCGGTCGATGGCCTCGGCGACGAGTTCGTCCACCCGGACCGGCTCGGCGTCCTCCAGCGGGTCGTCGTTCTGCACCCGGGAGAGGTCGATCAGCTCCTGGACCAGGCTGGTCAGCCGGGTCGCCTCGATCTGCATGCGACCGGCGAAGCGGGTCACGGCCTCCGGGTCGTCCGAGGCGTCCATGACGGCTTCGGACAGCAGCGACAGGGCGCCGACCGGGGTCTTGAGCTCGTGACTGACGTTGGCGACGAAGTCGCGGCGTACGGCCTCGATGCGGCGGGCCTCGGTCAGGTCCTCGACCAGCAGCAGCACCAGGCGGGAGCCGAGCGGGGCGACCCGGGCGGAGACCGCGAGGGCCTCGCCACGGCCCGTGCCACGGCGCGGCAGGTCCAGTTCCACTTGGCGTATCTCACCGTCGCGACGAGTGTCGCGGGCCATGTGCAGCATCGGTTCGACAGCGAGCTTTCCGCCTCGCACCAGACCGAGCGCGTACGCCGCCGAACTGGCCTTGACCACCGCGTCCTCCTCGTCGAGGACGACCGCGGAGGACCGCAGCACGGAGAGCACGGTGTCGACACCGGGCGGCAGCGCGGCGTCGGTATGGAGTGAGGAGCGCGTGGGCTTCGCCTGGTCGCGCTCGCTCCAGCGGAACGCCAGCATGGCGATGACGCCGGTGCAGAGCCCGGCGATCGCTGCCACAGCGGCGATTGCCGCGTCCACGTTCATGGCTCCAGGTTAGGCGCCTGCTCGGACGCCTCCACAGCCGAATGGGGGTCGACCAGGTGAGACGTTGCCGATAGTTCACCACGAGGACGTGACCGGTTCACTATCGAGGCTTCAGGTCGGGACGTACGACACCGCTCGGACCATGAGGGTTGCCGAGAGTTCACCGTTAGGTCGTGATGGGTTTACTTGGCGGGCCGGAACCAGACTCGTTTCGGCCACACCGTGGGAGCGTGGGGCTGACAGCCCTACGGGACCCCCAGCGAGAGAAGGTAAGTGATGCGGGACGCGTACCACGAGGAGCTCGATTCGATCGGTGAAAGTCTGGTCGAGATGGCCCGGCTCGTCGGCTCGGCGATCGGCAGGGCCACCACGGCCATGCTGGATGCGGACCTGAAGCTCGCGGAGAGCGTCATCGCCGCCGACCAGAAGGTCGACGACCTCCAGCACGACCTCGAGGCGCGGGCGATAGCCCTGCTCGCCCGCCAGCAGCCGGTCGCCACGGACCTGCGGATCGTGGTCACCAGCCTGCGGATGAGCGCCGACCTGGAGCGCGCCGGCGACCTCGCGCAGCACGTCGCGAAGCTCGCCCGGCTGCGTTTCCCGGAGTCGCCCGTCCCCCGCGACCTGGCCGCCACCATCCTGGAGATGGGCCAGCTCGCCCAGCGCCTGATGGCCAAGGCCGCCGAGGTGATCATCACCAAGGACGTGGACCTGGCGCTCCAGTTGGAGCAGGACGACGACGCCATCGACATGCTCCACCGCACGCTCTTCCAGCACCTGATGGACGACCGCTGGAAGCACGGCATCGAGACGGCCGTGGACGTGACGCTCCTCGGCCGCTACTACGAGCGCTTCGCCGACCACGCGGTCTCCGTGGCCAAGCGGGTCGTCTACCTGGTCACCGGCGAGCACGCGGACGAGATCGCGCCGGCCACGCCGGTCGCACCGGTCGACACCGAGTCACCGGCGTAACCCGAGTAGCCCCGCGCATCCCGGGTAACCCGGGTAACCCCGCGGCCGGGCCGCTCCGGCCGCCGTGCGGGCGCCGGGCCCCCTCCCTGAGCCCGGCGCCCGCCCCTCTCCTCCTGCTCGCCCTCCTCCCCCTTCTCCCCTCTCCCTCCTCCCCTGCTCTCTCCCTCCTCCGCTCGTTCCGCGCACCCTCCCATGGGCCCGCGCCCCGGCCGCCCGTCCGGCCGGGGCGCGGGCCTTTGGTGCGTACGGGCGTACGGCCCGGGGCCCGGCCCCTGTTTCGGTACGGCTCCGCGTACGGGCCCGGCCCCGGGGCGTACGCGGTCGGTCCACGTCCCGGGCCGGGCCGGGCGCCCTGAAGTAGGGGTGGAGGTTGGCTGGTGCGCGGGTCGGATCCGGGTGGGGCCGGCGCGGGTGGTGGTGCGCGGGGCGCGGCCGGGCGGGGTGGGTCCGGCGGGCTGCCGCGCAGGTCGGGCCGGGTTGCGGGGGCGGGGTGGGGCGGGGCGGGTTTTGGTGGCGTAGCGGTGGGCGTGCGGGCATTCGCGGCGTACGAACCGCGATGCGCCTACGCGCCGCTTACGCGCCGTTCCGCGCCCCTCGGGGCGCGACGTTCACTGGAGGCTCCGCGGTACGCCTGCGAGGAGGACTTCCATGTCAGACACCCCGACCTCCAACCCCACCCCGACGGAGCAGCCGACCACCCCGACCCCGGCCCGGCCACTGCTCGGCAACTGCGGGTGCGGCTCGGGTTGCCAGTGCGGCTGCCAGTCGGGCGGCCCGTGCAGTTGCTCCGGCGGCTGCAGCTAGCGGTAGGCGGCTGCGCCGCGGGTCGCGCGCCACGCGCCCGCTGCTACGCCGAACGGCCTCCCACCCGCGCGGAAACCGCGAGTGGGAGGCCGTTGCGTAGGGGCGCGCAGTGAATGCCACCTTGTGCGACTCGGCTGACCGCAGCACGGTCTAAGGGGAACGCTGCTCGGTGCTCTGCCGCAGGACCACCTGAGAAGGGCGGTACGTCGTGGGTTCGGCCAGCCAATGGGCACGTGAGACCTTCGGAGACATAGCCGGTGAACTGGCGGACATCGTCCCGGCCTGCCTCCGCCGGGCCCACGAACGCGCCCGGACCGGGCATGAGGGCGTGCACACGCAGACGCTCGAAGCCTACGGGCATGGTCTCTACGCGGTGCAGTACGAGGAACTGGCCGCCGGCCTCTCCGAACTGGGAGAAGCCGTGCGGATGCAGGGTCGCACGATGATGCTCGTCCGCGGCCACCTGATCTACCCACTCCGCTACGCGAAGAAGGACGTCCCCGTCACCACCGCGCGGCTCCGTCGAGCGTCCGGCTTCCGAGCGGACCTGATCCGCCGTCATGGCCCGCCTCCCATGCAGCAGGCACTCGACCTGGGCTTGGAAGAACTCGATGACTCCGAGGTACACCCAGACCTGGAGCTGCTCCCCGAGGACGTGCGGCTCGTCCTCGTCGCCTATGCCTGCTCGATGGAGGCGGGCGTCATGCGCGTCGAGTGGGGTTCCGCGGAGTTGCGTCGTGAGGACCGGTACCTGGTCTGGCACCGACACGAGCCGCTGCCGCCCAACGGCTGACGCCGGCCGGGGCCCGTGCCGTGCGACGGGGGCTGGCCCGGGGCGGCGTCGACGCGCAGGGCGAGCGGCCCGTGGCCCGGCTACGGGAACGGCCCGCCACCGGGCGCGATGGCGCGGGTGGGGGGCCGTTCGGGCGTTGGGGCCGAGGAGGCGGGGCTACTTCTTCTTGCCCTGGTTCTTGACCGCCTCGATGGCGGCCTTGGCCGCCTCCGGGTCGAGGTAGGTGCCGCCCGGGTTGGTCGGGCGGAAGTCGGCGTCCAGCTCGTAGGAGAGGGGGATGCCGGTGGGGATGTTGAGGCCCGCGATGTCGGTGTCGGAGATGCCGTCGAGGTGCTTGACCAGGGCGCGGAGGCTGTTGCCGTGCGCGGCCACCAGGACGGTGCGGCCCGCGAGGAGGTCGGGGATGATGCCGTCGTACCAGTACGGCATCATCCGCACGACGACGTCCTTGAGGCACTCCGTGCGCGGGCGCAGCTCGCTCGGGATGTCGGCGTAGCGCGGGTCGTCGCTCTGGGAGTACTCGGCGCCGTCCTCCAGCGGGGGCGGCGGGGTGTCGTACGAGCGGCGCCAGAGCATGAACTGCTCCTCGCCGAACTCGGCCAGGGTCTGCGCCTTGTCCTTGCCCTGGAGCGCGCCGTAGTGCCGCTCGTTCAGCCGCCAGGAGCGGTGCACGGGAATCCAGTGTCGGTCGGCGGCTTCCAGGGCGAGCTGCGCGGTGCGGATGGCGCGCTTCTGGAGCGAGGTGTGGACCACGTCGGGCAGCAGGCCGGCCTCCGTCAGCAGCTCACCGCCGCGGACCGCCTCCTTCTCGCCCTTGTCGTTGAGGTTGACGTCCACCCAGCCGGTGAACAGGTTCTTCGCGTTCCACTCGCTCTCGCCGTGGCGGAGGAGGATCAGCTTGTACGGTGCGTCGGCCATGCCCCGAGCGTAATGGACGCCCCGTGGCGGGCCGCTGCCCGCCCGGTAGGACGGACGGGCTCCGGACGGCCGGTTCGGCGGCTCGCGCGGGGCGCGGGCAGCCGCGTGACCAGCGCAACAGTTGACGGTTTCTGCCAAATGACTGGAAGTCGAGAGCCCGTTCGACGTAAGTTACGGATGCGGGTAGAGACTCTTACACAGCATTCCGCGCTCCTGGACTCCCACCCGCTCCCCCACATTCATCCGTTGTTGCGCCCCCTCGGAGGATTGTCATGTCCGCTACCGCCATGAGACGGGCCGTGCGCGAGAGCGTGTCCGGTCTGCCGCGGGAGTTCTGGTGGCTGTGGACCAGCACCCTGGTGAACCGCCTCGGCGGCTTCGTCGCCACGTTCATGGCGCTCTACCTCACGTTGGAGCGCGGCTACTCGGCCACCTTCGCCGGGCTCGTCGCCGCGCTGCACGGGCTCGGCAGCGTGGTCTCGTCGCTGGGCGCGGGCGTGATGACCGACCGGCTCGGGCGGCGGCCCACGATGCTGATCGCCCAGCTCTCCACCGCCGTGTCGGTGGCCGTGCTCGGCTTCATGACGCACCCGTTGGCGATCGCCGCGGTGGCCTTCGTCGTCGGGATGGCCAGCAACGCGTCGCGGCCCGCCGTGCAGGCGATGATGGCCGACATCGTCCGCCCCGAGGACCGGGTCCGGGCCTTCGCCCTCAACTACTGGGCCATCAACCTGGGCTTCGCGTTCTCCTCCATGGGCGCCGGCTTCATCGCCGAGTACAGCTACCGGGCCGGGTTCGTCGGCGAGGCCGTCATGACGCTGATCTGCGCCGTGCTGGTCTTCGTCAAGCTGCCCGAGTCTCGTCCTGAGCGCGCCAAGGACGCCAGCGGCGCCGTGGTCGAGCCGGAGATCGGGCTCGGCACGGTGCTGCGCGACGGCCGCTTCATGAGCGTGGTCGGGCTGTCCTTCCTCATTGCCCTGATCTTCCAGCAGGGTTACGTGGCGCTGCCGGTGGCGATGGGCGCCGACGGGTTCTCCAGCTCCGACTTCGGCGTGGCGATCGCCGTCAACGGCATCCTGATCGTGGCCCTCCAGATCCCCGTCACCCGCTACATCGAGCACCGCGATCCGCAGCGGCTGCTGATCATCTCCTCGCTGCTGGCCGGTTACGGGTTCGGGCTCACCGCGTTCGCCGGGTCGATCGGGGTGTACGCGCTGACCGTGTGCGTCTGGACGCTGGCCGAGATCGTCAACTCCCCCACCCAGATGGGCCTGGTCGTCCGCCTCTCGCCCACCCACGGCCGGGGCCGCTACCAGGGCATGTACACCATGTCGTGGTCGGTGGCCGCGCTCGCCGCGCCGCTGATCGCCGGTCAGGTCATCGACCGGTACGGCGCCGAGTGGCTGTGGGGCGGCTGCGCGGTCGTCGGCTCGGCCGCGGCGCTCGGCTACTGGCTGCTGATGCGCGCCCTGCCGGCGGAGGACGCGGCGGCGAACGCGGTGGTGGAGGTGCTGAAGCCGGACGCCGGGGCGGCGGGCGCCGTGGACGCCCCGGCGGCGGGCGCCGCGCAGGCGCCGGCGCCGGGTACCGCCAACGCGCCGGTGGCGCCCGGCGCGGAGCCGGCGGGCGCGCCCGCCGCCCCGTGAGCCCGCCGCCCCGTGAGCCCACTGCCCTGTGAGCCGGCCGCCCCGTGAGCCGGCCGGCCGCTGGCACGGGCCCGCTCGACCCGGCGTACGCGTACGGCTGACGGCCGTACGGGACCGGGCCGGGCGAGCCGTTGCCCGCGGGTCGTCACCGGCGGGTCGGTGGGACGTCACCGGCGGTCGCCCGCAGGTCGTCGCCCGCAGGTCGTCACCGGTGGGCCGTCACGGGCGGGCCGTTACGGGCGGGCCGGCGGCGGGTGTGAGCCGGGGGCCGCTACCGGGCCGGGCTGGGTCAGCCGCACTTGGGCAGGTGCGAGTGGCGGATGTTGGTGGCGTCGTGCGAGACGTGGCCCTTGACGCCGTCGACGTCGAAGCGGACCCAGTACCACCACTTGTCGTCCGCGCCCCAGCGCTTACACGAGGCGAGGATCGTGTCGTCCTCGTAGGTGACCCCGATCTTGTTCTGGAAGGGGTTCACCTTCTCCCAGATCGAGTGCCCGCCGTGCACCGTGCCCCGGACGGAGGCGACGGAGACCTCCGACCGGTCAGTGGCTGCGGTGGTGGTGGTCGCGGTGGCGGCCGGTGCCGCCGTGGCCAGCGTTCCCGCCGCGAGGCCGAGCGCGGCCACCGCGGTGGCCATCCTTGCCCTGTTCATGGTCCAACCCCCTGGAAGTGGAACGGGTCGAGTGGAGCGGTGCCTGCCGCGGCGCTGTCGAGTCTCGCGGACGACGCCCGGCCGGTGGTGCGCAGCGCGTGCCCGACCGTTAGCGCTCGGCGCACACCGTCGGCGCCCCGGCCAGCCGCCGGTACTCGCCCGGTGAGAGCCCGTACGCCGCCCGAAACGCCCGGTTGAAGTCGGCCGGGCGCGGAAAGCCCCAGGTGGCGCCGATGGCGCGGACGGTACGCCGGGACAGGGCGGGGTCGGCGAGGTCGCGCCGGCAGCGGTCGAGGCGCCGGGCGCGTATCCAGCCGGCGACCCCGAGCCCCACCGGTTCGAAGAGCCGGTGCAGGGAGCGCAGCGAGACGTGGTGCGCGGCGGCGACCATGGCCGGGGAGAGGTCCGCGTCGCCGAGGTGCCGCTCGATGAACGCCTGTACGCACAGGAGTTGGGTCTCCCGGCCGCTGGCGGCCACGGCCGCGCCGGGGCGCCGCTCGTACTGCCGGCTGAGCAGGGCCGTCAGCAGGTCGGTGAGGACGAGGCCGAGCCGGCCCGCGTCGGTCGCGGTGTACGGGGCGAGGCCGGCTCCGGCGGGGCGGGCGACGGCGTCGATGAACTGCCGCAGCAGCACCCCGACCGGGTCGTCCGGCGGCACCCGCGTGCCGAGCAGGCCGTCCGCCCGGTCGCGGTCCATCGGCAGCAGTTCCCGTGGCACCTGGACGACCACCGACGAGGCGGCCACCTCGCCGGTGCGGATCTCGGCGGTGAAGGGGTGGGAGGAGTCGTAGAAGAGCAGTTCGCCGTGGCCGAGCGCCAGTTCCCGGTCCCGCCAGGTGATGCACTGGCGCCCGCCGCGTACCAGGGCGAGCTGGTACAGCTCGGGGTCGGCGGCCCGGATGAGCGCCGGCGTGCGCCGCGAGCGCAGGCTCTGGTACGTCATGGCCGACACCTGGACGGGCCCGAGGCCGCCCGCGCGCAGCGTGGCCCGGAAGTCCGCGGCGCGATCGCTGTCCATCAGCGTCCTGAGCACCGCCTTGCCGCTCAACTCCCGCCAGGCGTCGAAGCGTTGCTCTGCCGGCAGGTCATCACCGCGGAACACCATGGACAGCACGCCGGCCCCCTCCGCCCGTCGCGATCCCCCACGCGTCGGCGACGACCGTAGGCACGCCCGGCGACGGAAGGCTGCATGCCGGATGAACCAGACATGTCCCGACGGACGAGGGTCCGGGGGTACGGGGTTACGGGGGTACGGGGTTACACGGGGTCGGACGACGCCGGGCCGCCACCGCCCGGACCGCCGCGCTCCGCGTCCGGGCCCGACCGCCCCTCGCCGGTCAGGTGGGTGAAGGCGGCGAGGTTGCGGGTGGACTCGCCGCGGGCCGTGCGCCACGCGTACTCCTTGCGGATCGCCGACGCGAACCCCAGCTCAAGGAGGGTGTTGAAGCTGGCGTCGGCGTTCTCCAGGACGGTGCCGAGCAGCCGGTCGATCCCGTCCGGGGTCACCGCGGCCAGCGGGAGGCGGCCGACCAGGTAGATGTCGCCGAGCCGGTCGATGGCGTAACTCACCCCGTACAGGCGGGTGTTGCGTTCCAGGAGCCAGCGGTGCACGGCCGCGTCGTTCTCGTCGGGGTGTCGGATGACGAAGGCGTTGACGGACAGCGAGTGTCGCCCGACGCGCAGCGAGCAGGTGGTGGAGAGCTTGCGGGTGCCGGGCAGGGTCACGACGTACGCGCCGTCGGCCGCCCGCTCCCACTCCAGCTCCGCCGCGCGCAGGGTGCTCTCGATGACGGCTTCCGCGTCGTTGACCGGGCCGGCTTCCGCGTGGTTACCCATGCGTAGATCGTAGGCGACCGCGCCGCTCGTGCAGCGCCGCGCCGTAGACGTCCGCGGTCGCGGCGGCTGCCGCGTCCCAGCCGAAGGACTGCGCGTGGCGCGCGGCGGAGGCGCCCATGCGGGCGGCGAGGTCGGGGGCGATGACGAAGCGGTGCAGCATGCGCGCGTAGTCGGCGGGGTCGTGGCCGTCGACGAGGAAACCGCTGACGCCGTCCCGCACGGCCACCGGCAGTCCGCCGACGGCCGCCGCGATCACCGGCGTCCCGCACGCCTGCGCCTCGGCCGCCACCAGGCCGAACGACTCGCTGTACGAGGGCATGACCAGCACGGACGCCGCGCGGTACCAGTCGGCCAGCCGCTCCTGCCCGACCGGCGGCCGGAACTGGACCAGGTCCGCGATGCCCAGCCGGGCGGCGAGCTTCTGCAACCCCTCGGGCTTGGCCAGGCCGCTGCCGCTCGGGCCGCCGACGACGGGCAGCACGACGCGGTCGCGCAGCGACGGGTGCTCGGTGAGCAGGTGGGCCACGGCCCGCAGCACGACGTCCGGGGCCTTGAGCGGCTGGATGCGCCCGGCGAACAGCGGCACCAGGGCGTGCTGCGGCAGCCCGAGCCGCTCCCGGGCGGCGGCCCGGCTGGCGGCGACGGCCTCGGGGGAGGTCTCGGGGGACGTCTCGCGGTAGACGTCGAGGGCGGAAGCGGCCAGGTGCTGGTGCGGCGGCGCGGGGCGGAAGCGGTCGAGGTTGACGCCGGGGTGGACGACGGCGACCTTGTGCGGCTCCGCCTCGTAGTGCCGTACGAGTTCGCCCGCCTCCTCGGCGGTGTTGGCGATGAGCCGGTCGGCGGCCCGGACGATCTGCGTCTCGCCGATGACGCGGGCGGCGGGTTCGGGGGTGTCGCCGGCGGCGAGCGCGGCGTTCTTGACCTTGGCCATGGTGTGCATCGCGTGCACGAGCGGGGTGCCCCAGCGCTGGGCGGCGAGCCAGCCGACGTGGCCGGAGAGCCAGTAGTGGGAGTGGACGAGGTCGTAGTGGCCCGGGCGGTGGCCGGCCCAGACCTGCATGACGCCGTGCGTGAAGGCGCAGAGCTGCGCGGGCAGGTCCTCCTTGGCCAGCCCCTCGTACGGGCCCGCGTCCACGTGCCGGACGAGGACGCCGGGGGCCAGTTCCACGGTGGGCGGCAGGGCGCCGGTGGTGGCGCGGGTGAAGATCTCCACCTCGATGTCGATGGCCGCGAGCCGCCTGGCCAGCTCGACGATGTACACGTTCATGCCGCCCGCGTCGCCGGTGCCCGGCTGGTGCAGCGGCGAGGTGTGGACGCTGAGCATCGCTATCCGGCGTGGCACCGAGCGCCCGAACGTCCGGGGACGCCGGGCCGCCGCCCTGCTCAGCAGGCCACTGCGCGGCTTCGGAAGCGGCGACCGGGAGCCTTGCCGAGGTGCGTACTGACTCACCGCGCGTGGCCTCCTTAGACGGCGTGAGGTCCCTCCGGACGACTGCAACAGCGGAATGCATCGTTCCCATTTCCATTTTGCCAAGTTGTTACGCGGGCTGGCCGGGCGCGGTGCCTCCGGCCGGAATCGGCCGTCGGGGGGCGAGCCCTATCCGCGGGGTCGGCTTGAGGTACGCGCGGGAGCCGGCCGCGCCCCTGGCGCACCGGCGTGCGCCGGCGCTGGCGCGCGGGGCGGCTAGGCTCGCCCGTATGCCGTCCCGTACCCCGCACCGTCCCGTGGGGTCGGTGACCCGCGGCACCACCAACCCGAACCGGCTGCGCCGCATGGACCGCTGGATCGTCGCCGCCCACGGGCGGGAGCTGCGCCGCAGCGACGACCCGGTGGCGGTCGACCTGGGGTACGGGGCCGCGCCGTGGACCGCCGTCGAGCTGCTCGGCCGGCTGCGCACGGTACGGCCCGACACCGAGGTCGTCGGCGTCGAGATCGACCCGGCGCGGGTCGCGGCGGCCCGGGCCTACGAACGCCCGGGACTGCGCTTCGCGCACGGCGGCTTCGAGGTGCCGCTGCCGGGCCCGGCCGGGCGTGCGCCGGTGCTCATCCGGGCGGCGAACGTGCTGCGGCAGTACGACGAGGACGAGGTGGCCGCCGTGTGGCGGCGCCTGTGCGCCCGGCTCGCGCCCGGCGGACTGCTGGTCGAGGGCACCTGCGACGAGATCGGCCGCCGCCACGTGTGGGTGGCCCTCGACCGCACCGGCCCGCGCACGGTCACCTTCGCGGCCCGCCTCGCGTCCCTGGAGCACCCGTCCGACCTGGCCGAACGCCTGCCGAAGGCGCTGATCCACCGCAACGTGCCGGGCGAACCCGTACACGCCTTCCTCCGCGACTTCGACCGCGCCTGGGCGGCGAGCGCCCCCTACGGCGCGCTCAGCGCCCGCCAACGCTGGATGCGCTCCGTCCGCCTGCTCGCCCCGGACTGGCCCCTCACGGACGGCCCAGCACGCTGGCGCCAGGGTGAGGTCACGGTGGCGTGGGGGGCGTTGGCGCCGGGTGGGTGAGGTTCTGGTGGGTGAGGACTCTCTTCTCGGTCCTTCCCGGCCCCGCCAGGCCGGGGAACGTCGCAGCCCCCTGCTGGCCGCAGGGGGCTGCGTGGATGAACTCCCCGTACGGCGTTGATGGCGCCTCGGACTACGTGAGCCCTCGGTGCCGCGTCCATTCCTGAGCTGCCGTAACCATGGCGCCTAGCCACGCCTCGTCAGGCCGGCCCTCTGCTCGCGTGACCCACATCCGGTGCGTGGCGCGAGCGAAGGCGTCCAGGGCCGCGGGATCGGCCTTCGCCCACCCTTCGCATTGACCGGCCCACGTCTCGGCCTGTGCCGGTGTGTGACCGGCGGAGATGAGTTGCACGACCATGCAGGCCGGCGTAATGAACGCGGCCCCCACCGTGGGCCACGCCCAGTCCACGAGCCACGAACGCCCGTCGTCGACCATGACGTTGCTGGGGTGGATATCCGTGTGCAGGAGCGTCCCGCCGCGGAAAAGTTGTGCCGTCTCGGGATCGGTGAAGCGATCCCACCGGTTCTCCTCCCACGTCTGCGCCACGTTGGGCGCGGGCAGCGTGCGAAGGTGATTGATCAGCTCAGCTAGGACCGACAGATCTGGAGAGTCGGTGGTGAAGTCCGCTCGACGCCCGGAGACGACTTCGTATCCGAGGACGATCCAGTCATCGTCTTCCGCTTCCCACACGAGTGCCGGCGCGATCGGGCGAACGGTAGACGCGATGGCCCGCTCTCGCAGGATCGAGCTGCGCCGGCCGCCCTGGCGGTTGCGCATGGCCTTGACGAAGAACGGGCCCTTCTCGCACTCGACCACGGCCGTGAAATCCGAACCAAAGCCCCTCTCGGTGCGGTTTACGGAGGTGCGCTTTCCCGTGAACGGGTGGATGAGTGACCAGAACTCTGGTCCAGGACTGTCGTGTTGCATGCTCAGTTCCTCGGATGACATTCGGTGCCCGGATACCTGGGCCTGTACTCCTCGTCGGGGGTCGCGACGACGCGTCGTTCCGTGGCCGTGTACTCACCGGGGCCCCCGCCCCACGCCGCCCGTGCCGCCGCCGCGAGGTCCGTGGCCAGTTGGGACGGGTTGGCCACGTGCCGGCCCTTCCAACCACGCGGCACTACCCACCGCACGCCCGCCCCCGCCTCGGGCCGGCCGGCCTGGGGGACGGCCAGGAGTCCGCTCGCGACGTGCCGTACGCCGGGCACGCGCCAGGCGGTGCGGTACGCGGCGGCCTCCTCTGCGGGCAGCAGCCAGATCGCGTGCTGGGCCGTGGCGATGTGGGCGGCCTTCTCCGTACCGTTCGTCCGCATCCACGCGCCGAGGTCGGCGGGGGCGCGGACGGCCTCGAACTGAGCGCCGATGGGCAGCAGGTGGAAGCCGCGCCCGGCGGGCGGGGACCACGCGTACGCCCCGGAGCGGGGCCGCCGCGCTACCACCTGGCCACCTCCGCCGCCTCCCGGTGCACCTCGGGCCCCAACACGGCATGCGCGCACGTCGGGTGGGTCTCCAGGTGCTGGAGCGGGTCGCCCCGGCGTAACCGTCCCACCGTGGTCACCATGGACGCCCGGTCCATGGCGCGCTCGCACACCACACACCGCGGCGCCAGTCCCGTGGGCCCGTGCGCGCGCACCACGGCGGTTCCCAGCACGGCGGCCAGCAGGTGCGCCTGCGTCACGTAGGACCCGGACCACGCGGCGGGCACGTGCCACCGGGGCCCGCCCCCGTCACACAGGTGACCGGCCGGCACACCCACGTAGTGCACGGTGGGCCCGGCCGTCAGCACGGTGACGTGTTGGCGCAACCGCTCCCAGTCGTCGTACGGGGCCCGCGCCGCCTCACCCGGCGGCACCAGCCAGTGCACGCTGCCCGTGTGCGAGTCCACGATCGCGGCGCTGCGCTCGATCGCGTCGAGAAACCCGAACGCCCACCGCGCGGTGCGGGTATCGGTGCGCACGGCGTCCCAGTGACGACCGGCGGGCAGCACGGTCAGACGGTCGCAAGGGGGTGGAGTCCAGTCGCGGTCATTCACGGAACTCTCCGAGGGCGAGGGCGGGTTATCCGGTCCGGCCAGTCACACCGTCGTGGGGTGCGGTGTTTCCGTTCCAGAGAACTGGCACGGCGCACACGGCGGTACCGTGGGATGAGTTCCGGGACTTAAGATCGGTTAAGAGCGTTGGCGCGCGAGGAGCGTGGAGCCAGATGCCACCATCAGGGCCGAACACCGAGCTCGAAAAGATTTTCCAAGAGACCGGCTGGACGCTTCGCCAGTTCGCGCAGGCCGTCAACCGCGCCGCGACCGAAGCGGGCGCACCCACGAGGTACCGCGAGCCATCCATCCATCAGTGGCTCAAGGGGCACCTGCCTGTTCAGCGCGTGCGTCCGCTGGTCCTGGAAGCGTTATCCAGAAAGCTGGGACGGGCGATTTCGCTCGCCGACGCGGGCTTTCCCGCGCTCCCAGCCGAAGCAGGGAGTGCCCCTCACAAAGACCTTGTCGAAGATCTGATTGCTCTGGGAAGGCAGGACATGGACCCCTCGCGTCGGACCATACTGAGCGCCAGCGTCTTCTCGGCGACTTTCGCCGTGCCCTCCTGGGCGGAGGCCGTAGAACGCAGCAGCCTCGTCACCTCCCATCAATTCGCCCGCATCGGCACGTCCGACGTCACCCTGATCCGATCCATGATCAGGCACTTCTCCCAGTTGGACCATGCCATGGGGGGTAAGATAACCCGCCCTAGCGCGGCTGCTTTTCTGGTCAACAACGTGGCCCCACTTCTTCACGCGCCCGCGAAGGAAACCGTACGGTCGGACCTGCTCTCCGCCGCCTCCGAGTTCTGCTACCTCCTTGGTTACATGGCGGTCGACGAAGGCGCACACGGGCTTGCTCAGCGCTACTACTCAAAGGCCCTCGAACTGGCCGGAGGCGCCGGCGATCCCTCCCTCTACTGCCTGACCTTGCACGGAATGAGCTCACAGGCGGTCAATGCAGGGAATGCGCCAGCGGCCCTCAGGTTGGCTAACGCAGCCGCCGGGACCGCCCAGGAGGTGAGCGTCAACATGCGCGTGCACCTCTACGCGCAGCAGGCTTATTCCGCCGCTGCCGTGCACCACAAGTCCGAGGCGTTTTCCATGCTGCGACAGGCTGAGAGTTCTCTGAGCAAAGCGGAACCCGAGTCAGGTAAGTCCGTCGTCGGTCTCGCGAATCCGGGCCTCCTCGCCTATTACCGTGCCCAGGTCGAGTACAGCCTGGGCAACGTCTCCCGTTCTGTCACCGAGATGCACGAGGCACTGAAACCACTACGTGGCCAGGGGCGCCTGCGACGTCGAGTTCTGGACACCAGTCGACTAGCGGACCGGCAGTGCCAGAGCGGATTGCTGGAAGAAGCCTGCGCCACGTGGGGTCTGGCCCTCACGGAATACCCCCACGTGCGTTCGGGGCGCTGTGATGAGCAAATGCGTGTCATGTTCGCCCGCCTCCGCCCGTACCTGCGCAACCCGCACGCCCGCGCCCTCTTCGAACGGGCTCGTGACGTCGTTCCCCGTCACCTAGCGCCCAGGTAGTTCACTCACGACTCATTTATCCGCACGCGTCACACTGCTGGAATGCGGTACGAGATACCTCGTGCGTCACGTAGGAACAAGACGGCGCGGCAGAACGTCAGTTACCGGTGCGATGTCAGGTGGAGGACCACGAGGATGGCCCCATGGGCATCGGGGAACTGATCCGCGAGCTGCGTTCGGCGCTTGGCTGGTCGCAGGGGCGCTTGGCGTCGGAAATCAACAAACAGTTCGGGACCACGCTGAGCCGGGAGTACGTGAGCGGCTGGGAGTGTTCGAAGCACGAGCCGGGGGCGTTCTACCTCCGCGCCCTGTCGGCGGTCCTCGACATCCCCCTAGCTGTCCTGGAGAACGAGTTGGAGCGGCGCACCTTTCTCACCGATGTCGCCGGGGTCGCCATAGCGCCCGTGGTGGCCTCGGATCTGTTGTCCCAGGGTTTCGCTGCCCGGCTTCGCGGCGGCCCGTCGGTAGACGACTGGGAAGGCAAGCTCTCCGCCTATGGCACGGACTACATGTCCATGGGGGCGGCCGATATTCAGCGGCGTGTGTCCGGAGAACTCGTGGTCGTGCAGAAACAGTTGGACTCTCCTCAACTGTGGTCCGTGGCCGCACGGTTCATGACGCTGTACGCCAAGACGTTCCCCGGCTCGGACGGCTCCAAGGCCGTCTACTGGTATCGCATGGCGGCCAGGGCGGCCGACGAGTCGGGGGACGAGTCGGCGCGGGTGTGGGTGCGCGGCCGGGCCGCCATTGCCCTGGGGTACGAAGGGGCGTCGCTGCCAGTGGCCGACGTGATCGCCGACCAGGCGGTGGCCCTTTCAGACCGGCCGTCGCTCGGCCTCCTCAACGCCGTTTACGGCAAGGCGCACGCCGCCGCCATGCGGGGCGACCGCGCCACGGCGCTCGAACTCGACGCTCGCGGACAACGTGTTTTCGACGCGGTGGGTTCACACGAACAGACCTCGGACTACGCCGTACCGTACTGGCGGCTGAACGTCTTCCGGTCGCTCCTGCTGGCCCGTCTCGGCGACGAGAAGGGCGCCGTGGCGGCCCAGGAACAAGCCCACCGCGAACTCCCGCCGACACTCCCCCGATTCGCCACCCACCTGGCCCTGCACAGGGGCCTGATGCTGACCCGTTCCGGGGACCGGGCCGGAGGCGTGGCGGTCGCGCGGGCGGCCATGGACGCCCTGCCGCCGGCGAAGCACTCGCTCACGCTGCGGATGTTGCTGGCCGAGGTGCACGCGTAGCGCGGCCCCCGGGCGGGGAGGTCCCCTCGCGCGAGCAGATGCGAATGCCCCTGAAAGGGAGCGAGATATGCGCCTCCGTACGTACAGCCACACAGATGCCACCCACATCCGGGAGTTGATCCTGGATCTCCACGACGCCGTTCACAGCGGTTCAAGTGACCCCTTCCTTTCCCGCGAGCGCTTCAGTTGGTTCTACGAGAGGTGGAGCGGGAAGCCGTCGTGGTCGTGCGTCGTCGGCTTTGACGACGAGGTTCCGACTGGATTCGCGTACGGAGCGTCTTTCGCCCCGGGTGGCTGGTGGAAGGGCTCCGAGCGGCCGGGTTCCGTGCCGGAAGGTGTGCCCGTCTTCGGGCTTTCCGAACTGCTCGTACTCAAGGAGTGGCGCAAGACGGGCACTTCGCGGCGGCTGCACGACGCGGTCGTGAGCAGCCGTGGCGACGAGGTCGCGACACTGCTCGTTGACGTGGCGCACCCCAAGGTGGTTGAGCTGTACGAGCGGTGGGGTTACGAGAAGGTGGGAGAGCAGAAGCCGTTCGAGGATTCGCCCGTCTTCGGCGTCATGGTCAAGAGGCTGAACCCGTAGACGGCAGGGCACTCCCTACCCCTCCCCCACCAACCTTGACGCCTCCCTAGCGTGCGGCGGAAGTAGGGTGAACAGGTGACCGCTCTGCCGGCCGATCGGCCGCCACTGATCAGTGAAGATGACCGCGACGCGGCCGTGCGGCGGCTGCGGGAGGCGTATGCCGAAGGGCGCCTCACGCACGCGGAGTTGGACGCACGCCTCGACCAGGTGCTTGTCGTCACCACGCGGCCGGAGCTTGCCGCGGCGCTGGACTCGCTGCCGGCGGAGAAGGCGGAGACCACGTCCACGATCGGGGCCGCCGGTGGGCGGATTCAGCGGCGTGGGGTGTGGCAGGTGCCGCGCAAGCTCAAGGTCGAGTCCGCGTTCGGCAGGGTGCGTCTGGATCTGTCGCGGGCGGTCATCGAGCATGCTGCCGTCGATATCGAGCTGCGACTCGGCACCGGGCGGGCGAAGATCACGGTGCCGCGCGACGCGGTCGTGGATGTCGAGGGCCTGGAGACGGAGTGGAAGGACACGACGTACAAGCCTCCGCGTCGGCCCCGGCGCCCCGGTGGGGTGAAGATCAATATCTCGGGGGTCATGGGCTTCGGGCGGCTGACGATCCGGCACGCCCGACGCTGAACGGGCCGACGCCCCGAACCCCGTACGCCCAGCGCTTTACGGCCCGGCCCGACGCTGAACGGGCCGACACCCCCGAGACCGTACGCCCGACGCTATGGCCCGGCCCGGCGCTGGACGGGCCAGCTCCAAAGGCCCCCGCCCCCGCTCAGGCCGCAAGGCCGCTGCGCCGCAGCGCCGCTACGCCGCAGGCCGGGCGAACAGGGCCACCTCACACGCACTGGACCTTCACGCTCCGCGAAGCGGTCCACGATGCTGACGGCGGCCCGACCGTCCACACGGGGAGACACCAGCGCATGAACGCGACACCACCGCCAGCGACGCCACCACCAGCGACACCGCCACCGCCACCGCCCCGGGGAGCGGACCGGTCCGCGGCAGCGAGCATTCGGGTCGGGGCCCTCGCGCCGCTGTCCCCGCCCGGCTGGGTCGAGGCCGGCCAGCACCTGCTCGTGGGGGCTGAGTTGGCCGTCCGGGACGTCAATGACGCCGGTGGCATCGGCGGGAGGCCGTTGGAGCTGGTGGTGCGGGACACCGCAGCCGATCCGGAGCGGGCCACGGCGGCGGTGGCGGAGTTGGCGGGGCTCGGGGTGGCCGGCGTGGTCGGGGAGTACCACAGCGTCGTCGCGCGGGCCGCCGCCGCCGAGGCCGACGCGCGGGGGGTGCCGTTCCTGTGTTCGTCGGCGGTGCTCGACGGGCTCACCGAGGAACCGACGGAGTGGGTCGCGCGGCTGGCGCCGGCGCAGTCGTACGGCTGGCGGATCTACGCGGACGCGCTGCTCGACGCGGGTCACCGGCGCGTCGCCGTGGCGGCCGAACCCAGCGTGTACTGGGCCTCGGGCACGCGCGTCCTGCGGGACCACCTCGGCCCGCGCGGCGGCACCGTGGTCGAGCTGGACGCGCGGGCGCTCGACCCGGCGGCCGTCTGCGACGCGCTGGTCCAGCACCGCGCCACGGCGCTGCTCCTGCTGGTCGGCTTCCCGGAGCCGGCCGTGTCGATCGTCAGGGCCGTACGCCGGGACGCGCGCCTGGCCGAGGTCACGGTGGGCGCGCCGGCCGGGCAACCGGAGTTCGCGGAGTGGGCCGCACTGTTGGGGGACGAGGGCGCGGGGGTGCCGTTCCTGCGGTACCTGCCCGAGCGGCTCACGTCGCTCGGGGTGCGGGTCGAGGCGGCGTTGCGTACGCGGCTCGCCGGGGAGCCGTCGTTCGTGGCGTACGAGGGGTACGACGCCGTTCTGGTCCTCGCCGACCTGCTGCGTACGCACGGGGTGGACCGGGCGGGGGTCGCCGCCGCGTGGTCGCGGGTCGCGACGCCGGGGACGCGGGGGACGGTGCGGTTCTCCCGGCCGGACGGCAGCGGCGTGTGGCAGTGGGCCTGGCCGCCGGTGCGGGTCGTGGACCGGGACCCGGGCCGGCCCGACCGCTACCGGGTGCTCCGTACCGGCTGAGCGGGGCCGGGGCGCCGGCCCACCGGTTCCTGGGTCAGCCAGCCAGCCGATCCCCCAACCGACCGGCCGCCCCCTCAGCCGGCCCAGCCGGCCCAGCCGGCCCAGCCGGCCGGCCGCTCAGCCGTGAGAAGTCTCCCCGGCCTCCGCGAGGGCGACGAGCAGCGCGTCGACCAGGTCGCGGTCCCGCTGCTGGGTGAGGCGGGCGCGGGCGGCGGGTGGGGGGAGCCAGATGAGGCGGTCCACCTCGCGGTTGGGGATGAACGTGTCGTCCAGCGCGCGGGCGGCCCAGTAGCGGACCTCCTTGGGCCGCCCGTCCACCACGTAGTGCGTGCTGGGCAGCGGCGGGCCCGGCACGCAGTCCATGCCGGTCTCCTCCGCGACCTCGCGCACGGCGCCGCGCAGCGCGTCCTCGCCGCGCTTGAGCTTGCCCTTCGGGTGCGACCAGTCGTCCCAGCGCGGCCGGTGGACGAGGGCGATCTCCAGGCCGGCGCCGCGCGGCGAGCGGCGCCACAGGACGCAGCCCGCCGCGCGGATCGGGCCGGTGGCGGCCCCGGGCTCGGTCACGGCGTGGTCGCCGCCCGCTGCCAGATGCGGCCGAAGGCGAACCGGGCCGCCTCCACCTCGTGCCGCTGGTCCGCGTGCAGGATGCCGAGCGCGTACGCCGTGGCCGGGGCGATGCGCGGGGTGCGGGCCGCGGCTGCCGCCGCCGCTGCCGCCTCGGCCGCGTCGCGGTGCCGCTCCAGGGCCTGGCTGGCCGCGAGGAGGCGGACGGCGAGCGTGGGCTCGGCCTCGGTCGGGCCGGTGCCCAGCGGCTGGTGCTCGTCCAGCACCTCAAGGGCGTAGCGGCCGATCCGTACCAGCCGGCGCACCTGGTGCCACGGCGCGTCCTGGGCCTCGCTGGCCGGTGGGGCGTCGGCGCTGGGGGTGGCGGCCAGGCCGTGGGTGAGGGCCTCCGCGTTGTACGGGTGGCCGGCGCGGCCGAGCGGCAGCGCGTCGATGGCATCGAGGAGGCGGCGGTGGGCCAGCTCCGCGAGTGGCGGGAGGGCGGTGTCGGCCGGCTCGTCGGCGGCGGACGCGATCAGCGGGACGTCGGAGGCCAGGAGGGCGACGGCGTCGGCGACCGCGTGGAAGCGGGACGAGCCGAGGGCCTGGAGCGCGGCGGTGTGGGCGCGGGTCCTGGCGAGGGTGAGTTGGCGCTCCAGGAGTGCGCCGGCGCGGGCGGCGCCGACGGTCAGGGCGCCCGGGCGGGCCTCGTCCGCCTCGCCACGGGTGCCGGCGGGGCCGCCGGCCGGGCCGGCCGGGCCCGGGGTCGCGGTGCCGGCGCCCGGGGCGCGGCCGGTCGAGCGGGCGGCTCCGGCGCGTTCGCCGGGGAGCGCCTCGCGCCCGTCCCGGCCGCCCCGGGCCGCCTGCGCGTCGCGGGACCGTTGCTCGCCGAGGCGGCCGGCGCGGACCGCGCGTCCGCCCGCGCCGTCGGCCGGGAGCTTCGCCGACACGGCCGGCGCGCCGGCGGCGCTCGCGCCGTGGCTGCGCGCGCCCCGCGCGGTGCGCCCGGCGGCGCCCGGCGCGGCGCCGTTGTCCGTGCCGGCCACCCGCGCCCGGCCGGCGCCGGGTCCGGGTGGCGGGTCGGCCGGCCGGTCGGCGCCCTGCTCGGGCAGCGGGGCGCCGGAGAGCCGGTGCAGGGCGCCGCGCAGCCGGGCCAGGCGGGCGGCGTACGCGTGCTCGCGCGCCAGCATCCCCGACAGCCAGGCAAGTTCGGCCCGGAGCTGGTCGGCCCAGACCGGGTCGGTCAGCGGCCGGTAGGTGTGCAGCACGCCGCTGATGCGGCGCGCGGACTGCCGTAGCAGCCGGGCCGCCTCCACCGCCTCCTCCGCGTCCGAGCCGCTCTCGCGGTGCAGCCGCAGGCTCCGCAGGAAGTCCCCCGCCTGTGCGTGCAGGTAGCGGGAGAGCACGTCGCCCGCCGTCGTCGCCTGGCCCTGGTCGCCGCTCGTGACCGCTGAGCCCATGGCGTAGTCCGTCATTTCGTGTCCCCTGGTACCGGAGGCGGTACCGGTGACGGGTCCCTGCCTGGCCCCCGTAACCTCAACCGCCAGGTCATGTCGCTGTTGAACCACGCCGGCGCCTCCGGGCGTCGATGAGCATCTCCTGTACGTGCCGCAGTGGCCGGTCGTCCGCGTCCACGGCGTGCCGGGTCCAGTCGCCGCTGGGTCCCAGGCGCCAGGACGCCGTGGAGTCCGAAACCCCGGTCTCCAGCAGTCGGTTGAGCGCGGCCCGGTGGGCGGGGTCGACGACGCTGACCAGCGCCTCGATCCGCCGGTCCAGATTGCGGTGCATCATGTCGGCGCTGCCGAGCCAGACTTCGGGCTCGCCGCCGTTCCCGAACACGAACACCCGCGAGTGCTCCAGGAACCGGCCGAGCACGCTGCGCACCCGTATGTTCTCCGAGAGGCCCGCCACGCCCGGGCGCAGCGCGCAGATGCCGCGCACCCACACGTCGACCGGCACGCCGGCCCGCGAGGCCCGGTACAGGGCGTCGATGATGGCCTCGTCCACCATCGAGTTCACCTTGATGCGGACGTACGCGGGCTTGCCGGCCCGGTGGTTGGCGACTTCCTTGGTGATCCGCTTGATCAGCCCGTCCCGCAGCGACTTGGGCGCGACGAGCAGCCGCCGGTAGTTCTCGCGCAGCGAGTAGCCGGAGAGCCGGTTGAAGAGGTCCGAGAGGTCGGCGCCCACCTCGGAGTTGGCCGTCAGCAGGCCGAGATCCTCGTACAGCCGGGCGGTCTTGGGGTGGTAGTTGCCGGTGCCCACGTGCGAGTAGCGCACCAGCGACTCGCCCTCCTGCCGCACCACGAGCGACAGCTTGCAGTGCGTCTTGAGGCCGACGAGGCCGTAGACGACGTGGCAGCCGGCCGCCTCCAGCTTGCGGGCCCACTTGATGTTGGCCTGCTCGTCGAAGCGCGCCTTGAGCTCCACCAGGACCAGCACCTGCTTGCCGGACTCCGCCGCGTCGATCAGCGCGTCCACGATCGGCGAGTCGCCCGAGGTGCGGTACAGGGTCTGCTTGATGGCCAGCACGTGCGGATCGGCCGCGGCCTGTTCGAGGAACGCCTGCACGGAGGTGGAGAACGAGTCGTACGGGTGGTGCAGCAGCACGTCGCGCTCGCGCAGCGCCGCGAAGATGTCGGGCGGCGACGCGGACTCGACCTCGGCGAGGTCCCGGTGCGTGCCGGCGACGAACTTCGGGTACTTCAGCTCGGGCCGGTCCAGCGAGCCGATCTTGAAGAGCCCGGTCAGGTCGAGCGGCCCGGGCAGCGGGTACACCTCGGACTCGGCCACGTCCAGCTCGCGCACCAGCAGGTCGCGCACGTACGGGGCGATGGTCTCCTCGACCTCGAGGCGCACCGGCGGGCCGAAGCGGCGCCGCATGAGTTCCTTCTCCAGGGCCTGGAGCAGGTTCTCCGTGTCGTCCTCCTCGACTTCGAGGTCCTCGTTGCGGGTCACCCGGAACATGTGGTGCGCCAGCACGTCCATGCCCGGGAACAGGTCCTCCAGGTGGGCCGCGATGACGTCTTCGAGCGGCACGTAGCGCTGCGCGGACGCCTCAAGGAAACGGTTGAGCAGCGGCGGCACCTTGACCCGCGCGAAGTGGTCGTGGCCGCTGACCGGGTTGCGGACGACGACGGCCAGGTTGAGCGAGAGCCCCGAGATGTACGGGAACGGGTGCGCCGGGTCCACCGCGAGCGGCGTGAGCACCGGGAAGATGCGCTGCTTGAACAGCGCGGTGAGCCGCTCCTGCTCCTTGTCGGTCAGCTCCCGCCAGCGCACCAGGTGGATGCCCTCCTCGGCGAGCGCCGGGCCGACGTCCGTCTGGTAGCAGGCGGCGTGCCGGGCCATGAGTTCGCGGGTGCGGTGCCAGATCAGGTCGAGCACCTCGCGCGGCTGGAGCCCGGAGGCGGAGCGGGTGGCGACGCCGGTGGCGATGCGGCGCTTGAGGCCCGCGACGCGGACCATGAAGAACTCGTCCAGGTTGCTGGCGAAGATGGCCAGGAAGTTGGCCCGCTCGAGCAGCGGCGTGTTCGGGTCCTCGGCGAGTTCGAGGACCCGCTCGTTGAACGCCAGCCAGCTCCGCTCGCGGTCCAGGAACCGGCCCTGCGGCAGCTCGTCGCCGTCCTGGGCCTCGTACGCGTCCAGGTCGGCGTCGATGTCCGGTTCCAGGTCCCGCACGGGCGGGGCGCCGACCGCGTGGGGGCGGTGCGCGGCTATGGAGCCGATGGAGGGCTGGGGGGCGGGGCGTCCCTGCTGGTCGGTATCGGGCGTACCGTGTGCGCCGTGAATGGCCAGTGCTCCGTTGCTCGTGGGGACCACGGGTGGGGTGGTGGCGTGCGGGCCGGTGCCGGGGTGCGGTGCCGCGCCGTCGGGGCGGGCCGCTGGCGGGGACGGTTCGCCCGCGTCGTGCGGGGAGGTCTCCTGGGTCGTCCCCTGGCCCTGCGGCCGGGCCGGGGCGGGGGCGCTGGTTTCGTGGGGGTAAGGGGCACGTTCCCCGGAAGACTGCTGCATGTCCTTATTCTCCCGCGCATCGAGCCGTGCGGGCTCGGCGACGGGAGCGGGAGGCGGAACTGCCTGGAGCCTCCGGTTGCGGGCATTGGGCACAGCGGGCTGCATTCAGCGATGCTCGCAAGCGACGTTGAATCGCCGGTAACGGGCACATGGCTGTCAGGCAAGCGGGTCCCCTCGCCAGGGTGGCCATGACACGTCCCTGGACGGCCGCGCCGCCCGTACTCGCCCCACCCCGCGCGCCCCGCGCGCCCCGCGCCCTGCCGGCGCCCCGGGTATGTGCCCGACTGTCGCGGTTTCACGCGTGCGATTCACCCAACCGAGCGGCGCACTCCGGCATTTCGGCCACCGGGGCGCGGAGGCCGGGCGCGCGGGCGGCGCCTGCCGACCGCCCCGGACACCGGGCCTGAGCGCGCCTTCGGCGGTGCTGGCCAGGTCGCGGCCCGGTGGTGGAGGGGCGGGTGGGGCGCGCGGGAGCGCACGGGGGTGCGCGGACGGAGCGCGGGCGCGCGGACCCTCGCCACCTCGCACGGACCGTGATCGCGCGCGAGCGGTGGGTGGCGAGGGGCCCGACCGGGGCGGGGCTGCCCGGGCCCGGAGCGGTCTCCGAGCGGCCCCCGCCGGGGAGCGGACCCGACCCCGGTGATCCGGCACCCCGATCGCCAGCTCCCCCGCCGCCCACTCCGCCCCCGGCGGTCAGCTCTCCGCGCGGTACATCAGGTCCGTCTCGTACGTCGTGAAGCCGAGCCGCTCGTAGACGGTGACGGCCGCCACGTTGTCCGCGTCGACGTACAGCATCCCGGTCGGCAGCCCCCGCTCGGCCAGGTGGCGCAGGCCGATGGCGGTGAGCGCCTTGCCGAGGCCGCTGCCCTGCTCGTCGGGGTGGACGCCGACGACGTAGACCTCGCCGATGTTCTCCTCCGCGTGCACCTTCGTCCAGTGGAAGCCGACGAGCCGGCCCGCGCGCTCGGCCAGGAAGAAGCCGGCCGGGTCGAACCACGCCTCGGCCTTGCGGTCGTCCAGGTCGCGCTGGGTCAGGGAGCCCTGCTCGGGGTGGTGGGCGAAGGCCGCCGCGTTCACCGCGAGCCAGGCCGCGTCGTCCTCGCCGGGGACGAAGGTGCGCACGGTCACGCCGGCCGGCAGCGTCGGCTCGGGGATCTCGGTCAGCGCCGGCTCCCCCAGCGGGCGCCGGAGCTGGCGCAACTCGCGGAAGAGGGCGAGGCCGAGCACCTGCGCGAGGTGCCGGGCGGCGGCGTGGCCGCCGTGCGCCCAGATCCGCAGCCGCTTGCCGGACTCGGCGAGCAGGGCGTTGCCCAGGGCCCGGCCGTGCCCGTGGCCGCGCCGGCCGGGGCGCACCACGAGTTCGGCGGCGGGCGGCTCCACCGGGTCGGCGCCCTCCAGTTGCGCGTAGCCGACCAGCGTGTCGCCGTCGACGCGCAGCACCAGGTGCCGTACGCCCTCCCGGCTGCCGCCGCGCAGCCGCAGCCTGCCCTGTTCGGAGACGGCGGGCTGGCCGTCGTTCCTGGCCGCCTCCGCGATGAGTTCCAGCACCTCGCCGGCCACCTCGGGCGGCAGCTCGTCCACGATCTCGATCCGCCGCGCCCGGCCCGGCTCATCCACCACGTCAGTCATGCGCCCGAGCCTACGACCCCGCGCCCCGCCGCCCCAGGGAGCCGTCGCCCGGGTCACTCCGGTCCCGCTGGTCACTGCCGCCCAGCGGGCCCGTGCCGCGCGCCAAGGCGCAACCAACTCGTCACCTCAACCCCCCTGACCTGCTACGCGCGTCAACCGTATGCTGCGGCCCGACCCCGCGCGGCATCCGGTTCGCCATCGGCCGGCCGGTCCCGCCGCGCCGCACCCGCAGCTTCGAAGGGAAGCCCATGCCAGCCACACCCGAACGGCGTCGCGCGGCGCGCAGACTGGCCGCGACCGCGGCCGTCCTGGCCTCGGCGGCGGGCGTGCTCGCGACCGCCCTGCCCGCGGGCGCCGACACCGAGACCGCCGCGCGCGGCGCGAACCACAGCGGCCACAGCGGTCACGGCCGGACCGTGGACGTCCAGTTGCTCTCCTTCAACGACCTGCACGGCACCCTGGAGCCCCCGCAGGGCTCGGCCGGCACCGTCACCCAGACCCAGCCGGACGGCACCACCAAGGCGATCCCGGCCGGCGGCGTCGAGTACCTGGCCACCTCGCTGCGCGAGGCGCGCGAGGGCCACCGCTACTCGGTGACCGCGGCCGGCGGCGACATGATCGGCGCGAGCCCGCTGCTGTCCGGCCTCTTCCACGACGAGCCGTCCGTCGAGGCCATGAACAAGCTGGGCCTGGACGTCTCGGCGGTCGGCAACCACGAGTTCGACGAGGGCTCGGCGGAGCTGAAGCGGATACAGAACGGCGGCTGCCACCCCGAGGACGGCTGCTACGAGAAGGGCAAGCGGTTCCCCGGCGCCGACTTCCCCTACCTCGCGGCCAACGTGACCAGCGAGAAGACGGGCAAACCGATCCTCAAGCCGTACACCGTGTGGAAGCACAAGGGCGTGCGGATCGGCTTCATCGGCGTCACCCTCGAAGGCACGCCGGACGTCGTCACGGCCGAGGGCGTCAAGGGGCTGAAGTTCCACGACGAGGTCGAGACGATCAACAAGTACACCCGGGAACTCCAGCGCCAGGGCGTGAAGTCGGTCGTCGCGCTCATCCACGAGGGCGGCATGCCGGCCTCCGGCTCGTACAACTACGACTGCGACAGCCCGGGCCCGGGCGACGGCATCTCCGGCCCGATCGTGGACATCGCCAAGAACGTGAGCCCGCAGGTGGACGCGCTGGTCACCGGGCACACGCACCAGGCGTACGCGTGCTCCATCCCGGACCCGAACGGCGTGCCGCGCACGGTGACGTCGGCCGCGTCCTTCGGCCGGCTCTACACCGACACGACGCTGACGTACGACCGCCGCACCCGCGACATCGTGCGCACCAGCGTGAAGTCCGCCAACCACGTGGTGGACCGGGAGCAGCCCCGGGCCAAGGACATGACGGCGCTCATCAAGCGCTGGAACGCGCTGGCGGCGCCGGTGGCGAACCGGCCGGTCGGCTACATCTCGGCCGACATCCCGGGCCGTGGCCTGAACGCGTACGAGACGCCGCTCGGCGACCTGATCAGCGACGCGCAGCTCGCCGGGCTCGCGCCGGCCGACAAGGGCGGGGCGCAGGTCGCGTTCATGAACCCCGGCGGCATCCGCGCCGACCTCGCGCACAAGGCGTCGGGCGACGAGGGCGACGGCGTGGTGACGTACGGCGAGGCGTTCACCGTGCAGCCGTTCACCAACATGACCAACGTGCTCGACCTGACCGGCGAGCAGCTCCTGACCGTACTGCGGCAGCAGGTCAGCGGCGTCAACGAGAAGCAGCCGCGCGTCCTCCAGGTCTCCAGGGGCCTCACCTACACGCTCGACCTGCGCAAGGCGGGCGCGGAGCGGATCGTCACCGACTCGGTGCGGCTGAACGGCGAGCCGATCGACCCGAAGAAGACCTACCGGGTCGCGGTCAACGAGTTCCTGGCCGGCGGCGGCGACGGCTTCCCGGTCCTCAAGGAGGGCAAGAACAAGCTGGTCGGCCCCTCCGACCTGGACGTCTTCACGGCGTACCTGACGGCCAACTCCACGCCGGACGCCCCGCTCGCGCCGCCGAAGGCGGACCGCATCACGATCGTGAAGTGACGCACCGCGCCCACGGACCGTGATCCGTCGGCGAACAGCCGAGGCCCGCGACCGCGACGAGCGGTCGCGGGCCTCGGCCGTGGGGGCCGCACGGGCGGGCGCGCCGCGGAACACCCGCCTTCACCGCGTGTCCGCTACGCCACCCACAGCTCGGCGCCGCGCGCCGCGACGGCGGCCACGACGCGGTCGATCACCGCGTCGACGGGCTGCGCGGCGAAGCGCCGCCCGTCCCGCAGCCGCACCGCGAGCTGCCCCGCCGCGGCTTCGCTGGCCCCGATGACGACCTGGTACGGGACCAGCCGGGCCTGCCGGACGCGGGCCCCGAGGGTGCCCCGGTCCGGCTCGGCGACCTCGGCCCGCAGGCCCCGCTCCAGGCACTGCCGCGCGACCTCGCGCGCCCGGTCCACCTCAGCGTCGGTGACCGGCAGGACCACGAGCTGCACGGGGGCGAGCCAGCCGGGGAACGCGCCGCCGTGCACCTCGATGAGGTGGGCCACGGCGCGTTCCACGCTGCCGATGACGCTGCGGTGCACCATCACCGGCCGGTGCTTCGCGCCGTCCGCGCCGACGTAGCGCAGGTCGAACCGTTCGGGCTGGTGGAAGTCGACCTGCACGGTGGACAGGGTGGACTCCCGGCCCGCCGCGTCGGCGATCTGCACGTCGATCTTCGGCCCGTAGAACGCGGCCTCGCCGGGCTCCGCCTCGTACCCGATGCCGGACCGTTCCAGCGCCTCGACCAGCAGCTCGGTGGCGCGCCGCCAGGGCTCGGGGGCCGCGGCGTACTTCTGGCCGGCGCCCGGGAGCGAGAGCCGGTAGCGGGCCGGGGTGATGCCGAGCGCCGCGTAGGCCCGCCCGATCAGGTCGAGCGCGCCCCGCACCTCGTCGACGACCTGCTCCGGGGCGCAGAACACGTGCGCGTCGTTGAGCTGGATCGCCCGCACCCGGGTCAGCCCGCCGAGCACCCCGGACAGCTCCGAGCGGTACATGCCGCCCAACTCGGCCATGCGCAGCGGCAGTTCGCGGTAGCTGCGGGAGCGGGAACGGTAGATGAGCGCGTGGTGCGGGCACAGGCTGGGGCGCAGCACGGCCTGCTCGCCGCCGACGTCGATGGGCGGGTACATGTCGTCGCGGTAGTGCGCCCAGTGCCCCGAGATCTCGTACAGCTCCCGCTTGCCGAGCACGGGCGAGTACACGTGCTGGTAGCCGGCGCGGCGCTCGATGTCGCGTACGTACTCCTCCAGCGCGTGCCGTACGGTCGCGCCGGCCGGCAGCCAGTACGGCAGGCCCGCGCCGATCAGCGGGTCGGTGTCGAACAGGTCCAGCTCGCGGCCGAGCGAACGGTGGTCGTGCATGGCGTCGTGTGGGGCGGCGTGTGGGGTGTCGTGCATGGCGGTCTCCTCGCGTGTGGGGGGCGAGCGAGTGGGCCGCCGTGCGGGCCCGAGCCCCACGACGACAGCCCCGGGGCGCTCGCCCCGGGGCTGTGTTTCGCGGACAACGATCAGCGCGCCGGGACTCCGTCCGGCGTCGTCGTGTTCGCGGCGCGCTGCATGCGGTGCACCGTAGCGCGGGCCGGCGGGGGCCGACCAACGCTTTTCCCCGCCGGCCCGCCCTGGTCCGGCGGCGGGTGGGGGTGGCCGCGCGGGCTAAATCGCGTTGCCGGGCGGGGCGGCGGGTGCTGTGGTGTGCCGCATGGAACACAGCGAGGCACACCCCGCCCCTGACGGCGACCCGCGCGAGCGCGCGGCCGACCGCACGCACGACGACTCCACCCGTGACACGCCCGCCTCCCAGGACGCGGCCCGACGGGAGGCGCTGCGGGCGGAGTTCGACCGGCAGTTGCGGCAGGGCGTGCCGCCCGACGGTGCCGACTCCCGCGTCGAGCGGATGGCCGACATCGTCCGGCAGACCAGCACCACCGACGGTTGGAACGGTGTCCTCTGGTCGCGGCTGACCCCGGAGACGGCCGACGCGGCCATCGCCGAGCAGGTGCGCCACTTCGGCGCGGCCGGCGTGGAGTTCGAGTGGAAGCTGTACGACTACGACGAGCCGGCCGACCTGGGGAAGCGGCTGCTGGCGGCGGGCTTCGTGCCCGAGCCGGCCGAGGCGCTGATGGTGACGGAGGTCGAGCGGATGACCGGTGACGTCCCGCTGCCGGAGGGCGTCACGCTGCGCCCGGTCCGCGACGCGGCCGACGTGGGGCTGATGGCGGACGTCCACGCGCGGGCGTTCGGGACGGACGCGACGCGGCTGCACCACCGCATCGCCGAGCAGTTGGCCGACGGCACGGACACGATGGTCGCCGTGCTCGCCATGGCCGGCGACGAGCCGGTGTGCGCGGCCCGCATGGAGTGTTACCCGGGCACCGACTTCGTCGGCCTGTGGGGCGGCGGCACGGTGGCGGCCTGGCGCGGCCGGGGCATCTACCGCGCTCTGATCGCCTACCGCGCCCGCGTCGCGGCCGAGCGCGGCTACCGCTACCTCCAGGTCGACGCCTCCGACGACAGCCGCCCCATCCTGCACCGCCTGGGCTTCGCCCAGTTGGCCACCACCACACCGTACGTGCACGGCGCCTGACCGGACCCGTACCCAGACCCGTACCCGTACCCGTGCCCGTGCGCGTACCCGTGCCCGTACGCGTGTCGGCGGGAAGGGCGCCGCGCCCCCAGCGGGAGGCGGTGCTGGGGGCGCAGCAGCGGGCGACCGCCCGGGCGCGGCGGTGCGCGGGGCGGGGCGGGAGCCGGGGCGCGGCGCCCGCACCCCGCGCCGGGGCGGAGCCCGCGGCCGTACGACGACGGGGTTACGGGGTGACAACCCCCGGGCTACGACCCGGGGACCACACCCCCGGGCCCGCGGGGGTACGCCCCGCGGGCTACGGGGGTACGCCCTGCGGGTTACGTCGACTCGGTGGTCAGGGCGAAGACGTCGTGGTCGCAGCGGGTGAGCCGGTCCACCGTGGACCAGCCCTCGGTGAGCGAGTCCCGGATCGCCTCCCAGCCCGCCGGGCGGGCCTGGTCGAGCCAGCCCTCGGCGGCCGTGAAGTAGCGGCGCACTCGCTCCAGTTGGCAGCCGACGAGATCACGCAGCGGCTGCGAGGTCTGTCGGGCCGCGACGGTCGACTCCAACTCGGCGCGCTCCAGGCCGCAGCGGCGCAGGTCGTCGAGGGGGACGTAGAGCTTGCCCAGACGCAGGTCCTCCTCGATGTCGAGCAGGAAGTCCAGCGTCTGGAGCCCGAACCCCCAGGATATCGCCGCGTTCTCGGCCCCCTCCGCCAGATCCTGACCGCGCGGCGCGAGCAGGATGGCGAGCCAGCGCGAGGGTTCGCCGCTGACGCCGAGCATGTACTCCTCCAGCGCGTGCGCCGTGTCGTACGCCTCGGTGGTGATGTCCGTCCGCAGCGCCTGGCCGGCCTGGCGGACGCCCGTCTCGCACAGCCGCCAGGTGTGGACGAAGTCGCAGAACGCCAGCGACACCAGGCGCACCCCGTCCCCGGCGGAGCGCCGGCCCGGCGTGCCGGGCAGCGGGCCGAGCACGGTGGCGGGGCTGGCCTGCCGCGTGGCGTGCAGCATGCGGAAGAAGTCCTGGGTGAACGCGTCGTAGCGGCGCAGCCGCTCCGCCAGCGGCACGTTGTGCGCGTCGACCAGGTCGTCCGCGTGCCCACAGAAGGCGATCATGGCGTCCCAGTACGGCCTTCGGTCGGGCGGCAGTTGGTCGCGCATCCAGGTGTGGGACGCGTGGTTCTCCTCCTGGAGGAGGGTCTCGCACAGCGCGTACGCCTCCCGGAGGAGCGGGTCGCGGATCTCGGCCGCGTCCAGTTCCCGGCGGGTCATGACGCGGGCCGGGTGACGAGGAAAGCCTGCTGGTCGTCGCGGCGCAGGGGGGTCTGGCCGGCGTAGATCCGGTCGATGAACTCCAACCGGTGCTGGTAGATGGCGGTCGAGCTGGTCACGCCCATGACCCGTGGCGTGTTGATCAGGAAGGGCGTCTCGGCGATCAGGTAGCGCGCGGCCTCCGCGGCCTGCTCCTCGGTCGGCTCGGCCCCGGCCAGGTGGTTGCGCAGCACCTTGCGCACCACCCGGTAGTAGCTCTCGCGCGTCTCGGGGTCGTCGGCCAACGCCTTCTCGCTCTCCCGGAGCAACTCCTGGTAGTGGGGGCGCTCCTCGATCTGGGAGAGCCGGTAGGCGCCGAACTCCACGTCGGGCACCTCCGCCGCCTGCCAGGCCCGGTTGACCCGGTTGAAGATGCGCGACGACTCGTTGTGCGACTTGCGGTGCGACCGGCCGGGCGTGTAGCCGAGCGCGAGCCAGGTGTGGCGCTGTGCCGAGTCGGGGATCATGACGTCCACCCGCCGGAAGAGGCTGCCGGCCCAGCGGAACAGTTCGGTGAGCCGCTCCTCGCTGAAGTAGCTGTTGCCGGGCGACACCCCCACGAGGGCGTGCTCACCCCGAGCGCAGACGTCCCGGCAGTTCTCCGTGAGGGGCTCGGTGGTGAACGTGGGCATGACCGTCGAAGGGTTGGTGTTCGTCACAGCGAAGCATTCCTTTCGATGTCCCGGAGTTCGGACCGATCGCCGGCGAGCCGGCCGCTCTCGCGCTCCCTGCGCAGTACGGCGGAGAGGGCGGCGATGTACGCCACGTCCAGCAGGACGCAGGCCACCGTGCAGTACGGCAGCCAGGGGCCGGGGTAGACCGAGGTGTCGAAGAACCAGGCGAGGCAGGTGGACGTGGTGCCCACGAACTTGGCCACGGCGATGCCCATCGACTGGCCGCGGCTCGACTGCCGGACGGCCAGCATCGCCAGGAACAGCCCGGACATGGCCACGTTCATGCCGAAGCTGGTGAGGACCACGTCCCCGTCGTCGAACTCCCGGGAGAGCACCTCGATCCCCGCGTAGGCCAGGCCGAGCACGACGACGAAGCCGGCGTAGAAGACGCGGCGCGGCAGGTAGGGGAATTCGTTCGGGCCGAATCGGAAAACGGTGTACAACAGGCCGCAGTCGACGATGAGCCAGATGATGCCGATGAACACCTCGGCGCCCTCGACCTCGGAATTACTGCCCGACATGTGTTCGGCGGATCGGAAGAAGACGAACTGGAATTCCCAGCAGATGTTCATGGCGAGCGCCACGAGCGGAATGCAGTACGTCTTGTCACGCAGTCCGGTCCGTACCGCCAGCACGTACGCGATGGTCCAACCCAGGCCGCATACGGCGGCGAGCGTCATACGGATGCCGTCTACCATGTCCCCCCTTGGAGCTGTGCTGGTCGCTCGTCACTGATCGCGGCGACCGCATTCGATTGCACAGCGGAATACCGCAACGTCACAACGGCGTGAGGGAGCACTCCGGGCGGAGTACGTAGACGGCTTAGCGCCCGCGAGAACCCCTATAAATATGCTTTTCACAGAAGCCGAAATGGCCCATCTCGGGCACGGCTCTGCCCGCGGACGCGCGTGCGGGCGCACCGCCGGGCGCTCGCGGGGCGCGACGACGGGCCCGGCGGCCACGCCAGCGCGGTACGGGGACAATAGGGGCTCCCCCCAACGCGCGGGGGCGACAGACCCCATCCCTACCTCGTGGGAAGTACAGACGTTGGTACAGCGACGACACGCCCCGGCCCCGCACCACGCCGGACGACCGACCGCGACCGGCCGCCCCGACGCGGCGCCCGACCGGCCGAACAGCACGCCGAGCGGCACGCCGGGCAGCACCGCGCACAGCGCGCCGAGCAGCACCGCGCACAGCGCGCCAGGCAGCGCGACGGGCGGCACCGTGAACGGCGCGGAGGCCGGCACGGCCGGCGGCGACGGCGCGCTGCGGGCCGACTGTTCGCGGTGTTTCGGGCTGTGCTGCGTCGCGCTGCCGTTCGCCGCGTCGGCCGACTTCCCGGTGGACAAGCCCGCGGGGCGGCCCTGTACGAACCTGCGCACCGACTTCCGCTGCGGCATCCACGCGGACCTGCGCGGACAGGGCTTCTCCGGGTGCACGGTCTTCGACTGCTTCGGCGCCGGGCAGCAGGTATCCCAGGTCACCTTCGGCGGGCGGGACTGGCGGCGGGCCCCGGAGACCGCGCGGCACATGTTCGACGTGTTCGCGGTGGCCCGCCAGGTGCACGAGGTGCTCTGGTACCTCACCCAGGCGCTGGACATGGCACCCGCCCGGCCGCTCCACGGCGAGCTGCGCCGGGCCGCCGACGAGACGCGGCGGCTCACCCGTGCCGACGCCGACACCCTCGCCGCCGTGGACGTGGGCGCGCTGCGTCAGTCCGTGAACCCGCTGCTGCTACGGGCCAGCCAGCTCGTCCGCGACCAGACCGTTCCCGGCCGCAAAAAGAACCGGCGGGGCGCCGACCTGGTCGGGGCGCGGCTGGCCGGAACGTCGCTGCGGGGCGCCAACCTGCGCGGGGCGCTGCTCATCGCCGCCGACCTCACCGACGCCGACCTGCGCGGGGCCGACCTGATCGGGGCCGACCTGCGCGACACCGCGCTGCACGGCGCCGACCTCACCGGCGCCCTCTTCCTCACCCAGGCCCAGCTCAACGCCGCCCGGGGCGACGCCCGTACGACCCTGCCGGCCGGCCTCACCCGCCCCGGCCACTGGTAGCTCACCCGAGACGGCCGGTCACGGGGCGCGGCGGGCCCGGCGACGCGGCACCGGCGCTCGACCTCGGGTCCTCAAGTGGTGGACGCCGTCGCCGAGTTGGGCTACTCCGCGCGGAGCTTCGCCAGTCGGCGCGTACTCCGCTCGGAGCACGGCGGCAGCCGCCCGGGGGACGACGCGCCGGGGGCGGGCCGGCCACGACGCTGGGGGCAGCCGGTTCGCCCCGACGTCCGCGTGGCCCGTTAGCCCGTGGCGCCGTCGGGCCGGACACCGTCCGACCACCAGGAGGCCGCCATGCCCTCCCCGTCCACCCTCTCCTCGCCGGGCCGCCCCGGCGCCGCCCCCTCACCCCGCGGCCGGCGGCGGGACGCCGAAGCCCCGGCCGGCCTCCCCGGCCTCCCCGGCCTCCCGGCCCGGCTCGCCGCGCTGCGCGAGGCGGCGGGCCCGTACGCCGTCGCCGCCACGCGCTGCGTCCTCGGGCTGCTCTTCTTCTGCCACGGCAGCGCCGGCTTCTTCGACCTGCCGGAGATGCCGGTCAACGGCGGCACGACCGAACTCACCGCGTGGCCCGCCGGGCCGGCCGCGGTCATCCAGATCGTCGGCGGCGCGATGCTGATGCTCGGCCTCGGCACCCGCACGGCGGCGCTGGTCTGCTCGGGCTCGATGGCCTACGCGTACTTCGACGTCCACCAGCCCACCGCGCTGTGGCCGATCCAGAACGGCGGCGAGGACGCGGCGGTCTTCTGCTGGGCCTTCCTGCTGCTGGCCTTCACCGGCCCCGGCACGCTCTCCGTCGACGGGCTGTTGCGGCGCCGGGGGATCACCGGTCCCGGCCGGAAGACCTCCCGCGCCGCGCCGTACCCACGGTAGGACTTGCGTTCGAGGCGGGCCGTTGTGGTGGGATACGTCGATGCGACCCCCCACACGCATACCCTCACCCTCAGCTCGTCCGCAGTTCACCGAGGCGTCAGCGCCGCCGGGAGCCCACGCCGGGGAGCCCGACGCCGACCCCCACCCGGCGCACGCCCCGGCGCGGGCCCGACCGGACGGGCCGGCGCCCCGCCCGTACAACCCGTACGCCGCACTCGCCGCGCTCGCCGACCCACCCCCGGACCCGGACCCGGACCGCGACCAGAGCCGGGGCCGGCGCCGGCGCCCCGGCCCCGACGAGCCCCACCCACCGGCCGACCCCGGCCACGGCGGCCACGGCGGCCACGGCCACAATCCCCACCCCTACCGCACCACCGGCCACCGCCACGAGTCCCGGCACGACTACGCGGCGGACCGCGCGGGCGAGACGTACGGGCCGCGCGGCCACGGCGAGCACCGCGAGCACACGCCCGCCGCCGAGCACGCGCCCGCCGCCGAGCCGGTGCCCGGCCCCGAGCCCGGCCCGTTCGCGTGGGCCGACGGGGAGCCGCTCGGCCTCGGGGGGCGGCTCGGGCTGCGGTCCGACGACAAGGACGACGAACCGTGGTCGCCGCCCAACCACCGCCGCGCCAAACGCGGACGCAGCCGCTTCGCGGCGGTGCCGCTGACCGCGAAGCTGCTGGTCGGCGTCGTGGTCTGCGCGCTCGTCCTCACCCTGGCCGACCGCTGCGCGGTCCTGTACGCCGAGCGCGAGGCGGCCGAGCGGCTGCGCGCGGACCTCGACCTGGCCGCCGCGCCCGAGGTGGAGATCCACGGGTTCCCGTTCCTCACCCAGGTCGCCCAGCAGCGCGTCGACCGGGTCGACGTCACCGTGCCCGACGTGGCCGCCGATCGCGTCTCGCTGGCCCGGGTGCACGCGACGGCCGAGGACATCGAGTTGAGCGGCGACTCACCGGCCGCCATCGACGGCGCCCTCATCGGCGCACTGCGCGGCGACGTCCTGCTCTCCTTCGACGACCTCGGCCGCGAACTCGGCGCCTCCCAGGTGCGCTACCGCAGGCTCGACGACAACGCCGTGCGCGCGGACGGCACGGTGCCGGTCGCGGGGCAGATGCTGCGCGTACGGGCCGACGCGCGCCTCCAGCGGGACGGCGGCCGTGGCGTCTCCACGCAGATCAGCAACATGCTGCTCGACGTCCCCGAGGTGGCCAGCTACCGGCCGGGCCCGGACGCCGGGCTGCGGCTGCACCGGCCGGCCGCCGAACGGATCGTCCGCGACGCCGCGAAGGCGCGCGCCCTGCTGTCCGTGCCCGCGATCGCCGACCGGATCGGCGTCCCGCAGCGCCGCGTCGACCAGGCGCTGCGCAGCGACGCGCGGTTGACCGAACTCGTCGGCGCGCCGCGCTTCGTCCAGCTCCTGATGGGCGTCAACCTGGTGGACGTCGTACGGGACCACCCGTGGCTCCTGGAGAAGCTGGGCCTGGACCCGAAGCTGCTGACAGCGCTCACCGCGCTGCGGCTGCCCGAACTGTCCGAGCGCCTCGCGCTCTCCTTCCACCTGCCGAAGCAGGCGCGTGACGTGCGGCTATGCGACGTCGTCGTCCGCGCGGACGGCATCCACGCCCAACTGACGGGAAAAAGCCTGCCGTTCGGCGCTGCGCGCGAGCGCTAGCCCGCCGCCGGTCACTTGGGTGGGGCCGGTGGGGCCGCCGCGCGTGGCGGCGCCCCGCCGGCCCCACCCCGTCCCGGCGCGCCCCGCCACGCCGCCGAAATGCCGTGGACGGCCGGCGCCGCCCCCGGGCACGATGGCGACCGCCAACCCGGGGAGTACACCGTGCCGACGGACGACGTGGACGTGTTCGTACGGACCGAGCGGCTGACGCTGCGCCGGTTCACCGCCGCCGACGTGGAGAACCTGGTGGCGTTGGACAGCGACCCACGGGTGATGCGGTTCCTCACCGGCGAGCCGACGCCGCGCGCGGTGATCGAGAACGAGGTGCTGCCGAAGATCCTGCTCGACTACCGCCTCGGCCCGGCCGGCCGCTGGGCCGCCGTCGAGCGGGCCACCGGGTCCTTCCTGGGGTGGCTGAGCCTCCAGCCCCCGGCCGACGGCAGCGTCACGGACGTCGAACTCGGCTACCGGCTCAAGGCGTCGACCTGGGGCCGGGGATTGGCCACCGAGGGGGCCCGGGCGCTGATCGACAAGGGGTTCGCCGAACTCGGCGTCCAGCGCGTGTGGGCCGAGACCATGGCGGTCAACACCGCCTCGCGACGCGTCATGGAGAAGGCCGGCCTGCGCTACGTCCGCACCTTCCATGTGCACTTCGACGACCCGCTCCCGGGCACCGAGCACGGTGAGGTCGAGTACGAGCTGCGCCGGGCCGACTGGGCCGCACGGCGGGCGGTCACGGCCGAACCGGCGGCCGACGCGTCAGGCTGAGCGCGGGCGAAGGGGCTCGGGGTCGCCGATGGCCCCGCGTCAGTCGGTCGGGGCCGCGCCCGCGTCGAGCAGGGTCGTACGGGAGGCCAGGGCGCGGGCCGAGTCGGCGAAGAACTGCTCGTCGGCGCCGTGGGCCAGGCCGAGGACGACGCCCTGGGTGAGCCCGACGAACAACGCCCGCAACGCGGTGACCAGCCGCTGCGCCTGCCGCTCCGTCACGGCCCCGCCGGCGTGCGCCCGGCCGGTGAACAGCGCGACCAGTCGGCGTTCCTGGGTCCGGATGGACTCGGCGAGGCGGGAGCCCAGCTCGCGGTCGTGCACGGCCATGTCGAGCAGGGTGATCTGCAACGACAGCTCCGACCTGGCGGCGGGGTCGTCGGAGCCGCGCCGGTAGTACCGGGCGAAGGCGTCGACCGCCGCCAGGAGATCCAGGTCCGCCGGGACCGCCTGCTCGATCTCCGCGTAACTCGGCTGGAGGTAGTCGGTGACCAGGGCCGCCACCAGGCCCCCCTTGCTGCCGAACAGGGAGTAGACGGCGCCGGTCGTCAGGCCGGCCAGCTCGGCGATCTCGTCGAGCCTGGCCCGGTACCCGTCGCGGGAGACGACCTGGAGGGCGGCGTCCAGCAGGGCGCGGCGGTTGTCTTCCTTGGCCTGCTCTCTCGTCTTTCTCATAACTCCATTATCCTCATAACGAAGTTACGAACGTGGCACCTGGCCCAGGCAGTGGAGAGGGACGCTCATGACGCAGGCCCGAACTGTGACATCGACGGCGGAGCGCCACTGGGCGGGGATCATCGCCGACGGGGTCTTCAAGGTGGTGCTCGGCGCCGGCTTCGCCATCGGCGCCACCCGCCTCGACGCCCCACTCGGCGTGCCCGTCTGGCTGCTGGTGACCACCGGCGTCGCGCTGCTGATCGGCGGCGGGATCGAGCTGCGGTACGTACGCGGGCGCCCGGCCCGTACCTACATCCGGCTCATGATCGGCTACGACGGCGGCTGGGCGCTGGCCACGCTCGCCGGCCTGCTGGTGGCGTGGCGGGGCGGCACGGCCGGGGGCGAGGTCTGGCTCGGGTACCAGGTGGCCGCCCCCCTCGTGCTCGCCGCGCTCCTGGTGGCCGCAGCGCCCGCACGGCCGGACGCGCGGCCCGCCACCCACTGACGGCCGGAGCCCCGCCGCCCACCAGCGGGCGGGCCCGGCCCCGACCGGGCCCGCCCCCACCGGGCTCGCCTCACCCGGCCCCGACCGGGCCCGACCACACCGAATCCGCCCTACCCGGCCCCGACCAGGCCGGGTCCGCCCGTACCGGTCAACCCGCACCAGGCCCGACCGGCCCAGCCGACTCGCTCGTCCCACCCGTCCCACCCGACCCACCCGACCCAGCCGTCCCGGGCGGGGGCTCCTCGGGTGGGGGGTGGGGGGCGCCGGGCAGGCGGACGAAGGCCACCGTGCCGCCGCCGTCGGCCGGCCGCAGGGACACCTCGCCGCCCGCGCGCTGCACCGTACGGGCCACGATCGACAGGCCGAGGCCCGAGCCCGGCATGCTGCGGGCCGACGGGGAGCGCCAGAACCGGTCGAAGACGTGCGGCAGTTCGTCGGCCGGGATGCCCGGGCCGTGGTCCCGCACGGTCAGCACGCCGTCGTGCAGTACCACGTCGACGGTGCCGCCGGGCGGGCTGAACTTCACCGCGTTGTCCAGCAGGTTGATCACGGCCCGTTCCAGCGTGGCGGGCTCGGCCGGCACGTACCAGGGCGCGAGCCGCGCCGTGATCCGCACGTCCTTGCCGCGCAGCCGGGCCCGCTCCACCGCCGCGCCCGCCGCCTCGTGCAGGGCGGCGACCGGGGGCGGGCCGCTGCCGGGCGGGGCGTCGGCGCGGTTGAGTTCCTGGAGGTCGCCGATGAGCGAGGCCAACTCGGTCATCTGCGCCTTCACGCTGGCCAGCAGCTCCCTGCGGTCCTCGGGCGGCAGCGCGCGGCCCGTCTCCTCGCTGCGGGCGAGCAGTTCGACGTTCATCCGCAGCGAGGTGAGCGGGGTGCGCAGCTCGTGCCCGGCGTCCGCGATGAGCTGCTGCTGCCGGTCGCGGGACGAGGCGAGGGCGGCGGTCATCGAGTTGAACGAGCGCGAGAGCCGGGCGATCTCGTCCCGGCCCTCCACCGGGATGGTGGTGGCCAGGTCCTCGGTGCGGGCGATGTGCTCGACGGCCCCGGTCAGCCGGTCCACCGGGCGCAGCCCGGCCCGGGCGACGGCGAGGCCCGCGGTCGCCGCGCCGAGCACGCCGATCCCGGCGACCACCGCGAGGACCAGGGCCAGCGTGCTCAGCGCGCTGTTGGTCTCGGCCAGCGGCCGGGACATGGACACGGCGAACACGGTGTCGCCGACCGCGTAGTTCTTGGTGAGCACCCGCACCGGCGCGCCCCGGTCGGTCCGGCCGTCCCGCAGCACCTCGTCGTTCAACCCGCGGGCGACGTGGATGTCCTCGTTGTCGACCTTCACCGGCTTGGAGCCCGGGCCCACGCACCGGCCGCCGTTCGGCCCCACCGTCTGGACGTACACCAGGCTCGGCCCGGCGTCCCGGCTCGGCTCGGGCTCGCCCTGCGGGCAGCGCTCCAGGGTGGCCTGGAGGTAGGAGGGTTTGACCTCAAGGCCGCTCAGCGAGTTGTCGATCTCGTCGCGGAGCTGCTCGCGCGTGATCACCCAGCAGGCGACGGCGGACAGCGCGACCGCGAACGCCACCGCCAGCGCGGTGAGCAGCGCGAGCCGCGAGCGCAACGGCAGCCGGGTACGCCACGACCGCCGCCCCCCGACGTGCGGCGCCGCCGTACTGCCGGCCGGCGGGGACGGGCTCGGGGTCCGGGTCGAGTCGTACGGAGCGGCGGGGCCGGGGCCGGCGGGCTGGTGCGGGGGGTGCGCCGGGGGCGGCGGCGGGACGCTCACGCGCCGGCCCCGCGCTCGGGGCCGTGCCGGTGGACCTGGCCCTGGCCGTGACCGTGGTCGTCGGCGCGCAGCACGTAGCCGACGCCGCGCACGGTGTGCACCAACCGCTGCTCGCCGCCCGCCTCGGTCTTGCGCCGCAGGTACATCACGTACACGTCGAGCGAGTTGGACGACGGCTCGAAGTCGAAGCCCCAGACCGCCTTGAGGATCTGTTCCCGGGTGAGCACCTGGCGCGGGTGGGCCAGGAAGAGTTCGAGAAGGGTGAACTCGGTACGGGTCAGCTCCACCCGCCGCCCGCCCCGGCTGACCTCCCGCGTCGCCAGGTCCATCCGCAGGTCGGCGAATTCCAGCACCTGGCCCGCGTCCGGCTCGGCCGCCCCGCCGGCGGCGGCGGTCGCGTACGAGCTGCGCCGCAGCAGGGCCCGGATGCGGGCCAACAGCTCGTCCAGCTCGAACGGCTTGACCAGGTAGTCGTCGGCCCCCGCGTCCAGACCCGTGACCCGGTCCCCCACCGTGTCGCGCGCCGTCAGCATGAGGATCGGCACGGTCACCCGGGCGGCGCGCAGCCGTCTGGCCGCCGTCAGCCCGTCCATCCGGGGCATCAGCACGTCCAGCACGATCAACTCCGGCGCGCAGCCCTCGGCCTTCTCCAACGCGTCGAGCCCGTCCACGGCCTCGACGACCTCGTACCCCTCGAACGCCAGGCTGCGCCGCAGCGCCCCGCGGACGGCGGGCTCGTCATCGACGACGAGGATGCGGGCGGGGCCGGGACGCTCACCGTGCTCGGCGGGACTCATCGACGCTCTTCCTTCGCGGTGACGGGCGCGGAACGCGCGGCCCGCCCACGAGCGGGGCGGGCGGGTGGTGGCTTACGGGTGGCTCATGGGTGACCTACGGGCGGAACGGGACGGATGCCCCACGGGGAGCGTACGCAGGGGCGCGCGCAGCGCGCCGACAGTCGAGCCGAGAGGCCCCTGCCGGGCAGCCGGTCCACCGCCGGCCCCGCCCGTGGTCGCGGGGCCCCGCACAGGCAGGCGCACGGCCCGCCGCGCCGGACGGACCACCCCCCACGGGGGCCCACCCGGCGGACGAGGCCGTGCGCCTCGGCCGGTTCGCTCCGGCTACCGCCGCCGGCGTGCTGGTTCGCTCCGACCACCGCCGGCTCACCGGTTCGCTCCGGCTACCGCCGACTGCCCGGTGCGGGCGGCCTCACACGTTGGTGCCGCCGCCGCGCAACGCGTTCAGGTCCTGCTTGACCGTCTCGCTCGGGATGGCGAAGCCGAGCCCGACACTGCCGCCCGAGCCGCCCGCCGACGCGGGCGAGGAGATGGCCGAGTTGATGCCGATGACCTCGCCCTTCATGTTGATGAGGGCGCCGCCGGAGTTGCCGTGGTTGAGCGAGGCGTCGGTCTGGATGGCCCGGTAGCTGGTCTTGGACTGGCCCACGTCACCGTTGTACTCGCGGCCCTCGAACTCGAACGGCCAGCCCCCGTCACCTCGCGGCCCCGGCTGCTGCCCCTCGTCGCTGGCCACCGTCACCTCGCGGTCGAGCGCGGAGACGATGCCGCTGGTGACCGTGCCCGTCAGCCCCTCGGGCGAACCGATGGCCACCACCTCGTCGCCCACCTTGACCGCCTTGGAGTCGCCGAGCTTGGCGGCGCGCAGCCCACTGGCGTCCGCCACCTTGATGAGCGCGAGGTCCTTGGACGCGTCGGCGCCCACCAGCGACGCCTTCTTCTTCGTGCCGTCGCTCAGGGTCACGGTGATGTCCTGGGAGCCGGCGACGACGTGGTTGTTGGTGACGATCTCGCCGTCCTCCGAGATGATCACCCCGGAGCCGAGCGACTGCCCCTGGTTCGTACCCGCCGTGATCTCCACGATGCTGGGCGCGAGCGCCTTCGCCACCTCGGTGACGCTCCCCACGGCCCCGTCCTTGGCCCCCGCGCTCACCACCGGCGCCGCCGACGTACTACTCGACCCCCCGTCGTGCCGGCTCCCGACGAACGCGCCGGTCGCCCCCGCCACCACCGCCGACACCAGCGCGACCGCCGCGAGCAACACCCCGGTCCGCCGCCCGCGCGACCTCCCCGGCCCGGCCCCGTGCGCCCCGCCGTGCGGGGCGTCCGGGCCGAACGTGGCGTACGGCCCGGTCGCGGCGGTCCCGTTGCCGCCACCGCCCGCGTGCCCGCCACCCGGCCACATCCGCACGCCGGACGCGGTGGTCACCGCACCGGCCGGCTCGTACGCCGGGGCGGCCGGCGGCACGGGCGCCGCAGGCGCCACCGGCGGCCCGGGAGCGTGCGCGGGCGGCGGGGGCGGCGTCGCGCCGCCCGCACCGGTTGTCGCGTACGGGTACCCCGAACTGTCCGCCGACGCGGCGGAGGAAGCGGAGCCTGCTACGGGGGCGGGGCCTGCGATGTCGCCGTCGCGGCGGAGGTTCTCGGTCATGGCTACGACTGTGCTGGGCGTTTATGAGAACTCTCTGAGACCGGCCTGAGAAGGCCGACAGAAGCGCGTAGGGCGGGTGTAAACGCGGGGCCGGGGCGCGCCCCGGCTGTCCCCCGGGGGACAGGAGTCGCTTCCTGCCAGACTGGCCGCATGCAGGACAACTACTTCTCGCTGACCCGCGTCCGGCTGCGGCACTACCGGAGCATCGCGGCGGCCGACGTCGAGCTGGGCCGGTTGCTGCTGCTCGTCGGCCCGAACGGAGCGGGCAAGAGCAACTTCCTCGACGCGTTGCGGCTCCTCTCCGAGTCCTTGCAGACCTCACTCGACCAGGCCCTCCGCAGCCGCGGCGGGGTGACGGAGGTGTGTCGCCGGACCGCCGGTCACCCGGCGCGCTTCGCCGTCGACCTGGAGTTCCGGGCGCCGGACTTCCACGGTGAGTACGGCTTCGAGGTGGCCGCTGTGGAAGGTGGCGGCTTCCGGGTCGCCCGCGAACACTGCCACGTCTGGCACGGCGTACGGTCTGACCCGGAGGAGGGCCGCCCGGCCGCCAGCTTCCGCGTCGTGGACGGCGAGATGACGCACACGACCGAGGCCGTCATGCCCCCGGTCGGCGAGCAGCGTCTCACCCTCGTGACGGCCGCCGGCCTCGAACCGTTCAGACCCGTGTACGACGGCCTCGCGGGCATCAGCGTGTTCAGCCTCAACCCGGACGTGATGCGTCAGCCCCAGACGCCGGATTCCGGAGAGTTCCTGCACCGCGACGGCTCCAACACCGCCAGCGTCCTGCACCGCCTCCAGCGCAGCGGCCGGGGCCGCGCCAATCAGGCCCGCATCGAGGAGTACCTGCAACAGATCGTCCCCGGCATGCGCGGGGTGACCCGCGCCGAACTGGGCAACTGGGAGACGTTGGAATTCCTCCAGGACGCCCCGGGTGCCCAGAGCCCCTGGCGCTTCCAGGCGCAGTCCGTCTCCGACGGCACCCTCCGCGCGCTCGGCGTCCTCGTCTCCCTCTTCGCCGGCACCGGCAGCACGCTCAGCACCATCGGCATCGAGGAACCGGAAAGCGCCCTGCACCCGGCCGCCGCCGGCGTACTCCTCGACGCGCTGCGCGACGCGAGCGAGCGCCGGCAGGTCATCGTCACCAGCCACAGCCCCGACCTGCTCGACCGCCACGACTTCGAACTCTCCGAACTACGGGCCGTCCGCGCCATCGACGGCGAGACCCGGATCGGCCCCCTGGACGAGGCAGGGGCCCTCGCCCTCCGCGAACACCTCTACACTCCGGGCGAACTACTGAGGAACGACCAGCTCTTGCCGGTTTAGGCGCGTTTCTTCGGAGGGGTACAGCGATAGCCCCCCGCCCCTGCCCGGGCCACCGTCGTGGAAGGCCGCAGTGAGGTTCATCGGTGCGCGAAGTCATCCGTTGCGTTGTCCTCATGCTGGAGTCCTGTTCTTCTGAGAGGAGTCACGCACGAGCCACAAGGAGGCGGAAGGTGCCAGAAAACGATTGGCAGCGTTCATCGTTCTGCGGCGGGGGCGGAAACAACTGCTTCGAGACGTCGTTGCAGGACGGCCTGATCCTGATGCGCGAGAGTCAGGCTCCCGAGGTCGTCATCAGCGCGACGCCGGAACAACTCGCCGCCTTCGTCCAAGGCGCCAAGGCGGGCGAGTTCGACCACCTCACCAACTAGCGCCCAACGCCCCCGCCGGCGCCCCGGTGGAGGCGAGCCACAACAGCCAGCCCGCCCCACCCCACGCCTTCGGGGACGGGCCGTCCTGTCGTGTCCGTGCGTCAGAGGTTCTGTGACGCACCGCCGCGCATCGCGGACGCCGGGCTCCGAGGAGCGCGCGGCACCGGTTGGTCGGGGTGGTCGAGCCAGACGTGCTGGCCCGTGCGGGTGACGGTGAGCCCGTAGCGGGTCCGCGCCGGCCGGCCGGCGGCCGCCCACCACTGGTACGCGTGCTCCACCTCGGCCCACAGGCGCCGGGGTCCGCGCTGCGTCACCTCGTACGCGTCCGCGCCGGGGGCGACGTCCACGCTGGCCCACGATCCGGTGGCCGCGTCCGCCAGCCAGAGCGTCCACTCCGTGGGGTCCCGCGGGTCGTACCCCACGGTGCTGCGACAGTCCACCATGACGCTGACGGCGTGGAGTGCGTCGTCGTCACCGAACGAGTCGTGCGGGTCCAACCGTGTCTGCGAGGTCGTTTCGCCGCCGCCGCTGGCGTGCACGGTGGCCATGACGTCCCGGTGCGCCGGGGCCTGGGCTCGCATCCACATGAACGCGCTGTCGTCCACGACCGGGCCCCACGCGACCAGCTCGCCCGACACCGAGCGGACGGTGAGGCGCAGCAGTACACCGTTGCGTAGGGCGGTTCCCCACGGGGTCACGATCACCGCGCCCGGGGCGGCCTGTTCGACCCACGCGTAGGGCACCTGGTGGACCGCGCAGGTGGCGATGATCCGGTCGTATGGGGCGTCCGGTGGCCACCCGCCTTCCCCGTCGGCGGTGATCACTGTCGGGTCGAGCCCCTGCGCGGCGAGTGCCGACCGGGCCCGCCGCGTGAGGTCCGGGTCGATGTCCACCGTGGTCACTCGCCGGCTCCCCAGGCGGTGCGCGAGCAGCGCGGCGTTGTAGCCGGTGCCGGTTCCGATCTCCAGCACCCGGCTGGTCTCCTCGGGGGCCAGTTCCCGCAGCATGGTGGCCACGACGCGGGGCATGCTCGCGGAACTGGTCGGCACCCGTTCCGCGCCCGGGCCGTCCGTCATCTGTGTCACCAGGGCGGTGTCGGAGTGGGCCAGGGCCTCCCACCGCTCCGGATCATCCGTACGGGAGCACGGGGTCCAGCCGTCCCCGTCGCGGGTCCAGATCAGGTCGGGCAGGAAGCGGCGCCGGTCCACGGCCGTGACGGCCTCCCGCCACTCGTCCGCCAACACCCCGGCGGCGTCGAGCTCTCCGACCAGGGCCGGCGTGGTCATTTCTTGGGCTGGGGTGGTGGGGGCGCGGCCGGTGGGATGGGTTTGTCGGGCTTGTGGCCGTCGCTCTCGGCGGTGTCCGGCTTGCCTCCATGCTTGCCCATGGCGTCCTCCATCGTGGGTCGAAGTCGTCGTGCTGCGGCCAGGCGGGTTCCGTGGCCGGTCCGTCAAGGAACTCTGGTCAGTGGGAGCCGGCGGCGAGCGGGCGCGCACAGCCATCGTGCCCCGCACCTCGTCACACCACGCCGTCTCGGCCCGCCGACTCATCGAGCACGAACCACACCCGCTTGCGGGAGTGTTCGCAGTTGGACGGCCAGGTGACGCCCCACTCGGCGCACAGGTGCTGGACGAGCAGCAGGCCGCGCCCCCGTTCCTCGTAGGTGACGCCGTCGCGGCCCGGGGCGGGGTGCCGGTCCCAGGCTTCGTCCCAGACGGCGACCCGTACGCGACCGGGGTGCAGCGTGACGTCGAGGTACACCAGTGACGTGTGGGTGTGGCGGTGCACGTTCGTGATGACCTCGCTCACGCATACGCGGGCGTCGTCGGCGACGATCCCGTGCCCGGTGGTGACCAGGAGCGTGGTGACGAGGTGGCGCAGGATCCTGGGCGCGAGGTCCGAGTTCGGCACGACGAAACGGGCCGTCGTCGCCGCTTTGAGCGGTGGTGGTGCGGTCTGGCTCATGTCGATGTCTCCCAACGTCCCAGCGTGACGTGAGCGCCGGCTGCACGGCCGTCCGTGGCTCTGGCCATCCCCCGGGGAGCCCTCAACGGGCGTGCGGATGACTGCACTTCGGGTCTTCCCGGCGTGCTGGCGCGGTGTGTGACGTGACCGTAGGGTGCAATCATGCTCCGTAGCAAGGTAGTCGCTCAGAGTTAGCCCTACTGGGTGGACCGTGGCACCGTTACGCGCAAGACTGTGAGCGGACAGGGAAGGAACGCATGCCGCCGAGGGACAGCCCAACTGCTCGCCAGGCACGGCTTGGTGGCGAGCTACGCAAGCTGCGAGACCGAGCCGGAAAGACCGCCCGCGAGGCGGCGGGGATGATCTCCACCGACCAGGCCAAGATCAGCAACATCGAGGCCGGTCGCATCGGCGTGAGCGATGCGCGAATTCGCAAACTCGCGGTTTTCTACGCCTGCGACGACGAGCCCCTCATCGAGGCGTTGTGCGCCATCGCACGCGAACACCGCGGCCAGCACTGGTGGGACGAGTACCGGGGTGTCCTCGCGCCCGGTTTCCTGGATATCGCGGAACTCGAACACCACGCGACGGCCCTGCGCTGCCTGCAACCGGTGACGTTCCCCGGAATACTCCAGACCGAGGATTACGCGCACGCGCTGTTCGCCGGCGTCATCCCGCGACTCCCCGAGGACGAGGTACGGGCGAGGGTCGAGCACCGCATGCGTCGGCGCCGCGTCTTGGAGCGGGAGAACCCGCCGCAGTGCGAGGTGATCGTGCACGAGGCGGCCCTGCGCATGCGGGTGGGTGGACGCAAGGTCGCCCGCGCCCAACTCGAGTACGTGCTGACCGTCGCCGAGCGCCCCGGGCTGACCGTACAGGTGATCCCGTTCACCAACGACGAGTTCTTCGAGGTCGCGCAAACCGTGATGTACGCGAGTGGAGTCGTGCCCCAACTCGACACCGTTCATGTCGACAGCCACTACAAGGGCGCCTTCCTCGACATGCCCGCCGATCTGGATCGGTATCGCAGCCTGCTTGACGCCGCCAAGCGGGCCGCGCTCTCCCCGGAGGAGTCGCGCAGCCTCATTCACCACATCGCACGAGAATTGTGAGAGCAAGGAAATGACCAGCGAAATCAAGTGGCAGAAGTCGAGCAAGTCGACCGGCGGCGAGCAGTGCCTCGAACTCGCGGAAGACGCAGGCGAAATCCTCGTACGAGAGAGTGACGACCCGAACGTCATTCTCAAGACCACGCCCGTCAAACTCCGCGCCTTCATCCAGGGCGTCAAGGCCGGCGAGTTCGACCACTTCGCCGGCTAACGCCCAGCGCACAGGACGCCACCGCGCGCCCTCCGCCTGAACCAGGCGGGGGGCGCGCGCATATGCCAGTACGCATGCATGCTCCGGAGCAGTCTTGCTCTCTCGCTCGACGTAGCGCTACGGTCGCGGTGCGTCGCCGCCGCAGGTCGATTCCCCCGTACGACCACACCTCAGGCGGCGCGCGACTCCCCCGTTTTCGCGCAGCAATGGGGGGAGTTCCTCAAAAGTGCCCTCACCCGTCGCTCCCCGTCGACGGGTGAGGGCAACCTTGCGCCCCAGGCTGGGCGCCCCATCCCACCCGGCGATAGGACACCCCCGTGAGCCCCACCCCCTTCGACGCCGCCCGCCCCCACCTGCCCGCCCTGGTCGAGCGGCTACAGAAGGACGCGGCCATCCGCTCCGCGCGCTGGGCCGAGGCGTTCGCGGACGTACCCCGGCACGTGTTCGTACCGCGCTGGTACGAGAGGGAGACCGACTCCCGAGGCATCACGGCCTGGCGAGCGCAACACACCATCGCCGCAGGCGAGTTGGCCAACATCTACCGAGACGTCACCCTCGTCACCGCGCTCGACCCGAACACCGCCGAACAGGTCGACACCGGCGCCTGGACCGGCGTCCCCACCTCCTCCAGCACCCAACCCAGCCTGATGGCCGGCATGTTGGAGGACCTCCACCTCCAGGACGGGCAGCGGGTGCTGGAGGTCGGTACCGGCACCGGCTACAACGCGGCGCTGCTCTGCGCCCGCCTCGGCGACCACCTCGTGCACTCCGTCGACATCGACCCCGACCTCGTCTGTGCCGCCCGCGAACGCCTGCTCACCCTCGGCTTCGCGCCGGACCTCGTCGCGGGGGACGGCCGGGCCGGGCACCCCGCCGGCCGGCGGTTCGACCGCACCATCGCCACCTGCTCGGTGCGCCGCCACCTGCCGGCCGCGTGGATCGAGCAGAGCAACCCCGACGCGGTCATCGTCGCCGACGTGGCCCTGGGCATCGAGGGCGGGCTCGTACGCGTCAGCGTCGACGCCGCCGGGCGCGCGTACGGGCACTTCACGCAGACCAGCGGCCGGTTCATGGCCGCCCGCGACCACGCCACCACCTACCCGGCGCCGCAGCCGCGCGCCCCGTACGCCGCCGAGACCGTCACCCGCACGACCACGGTCGTCGCGGCCGACGTGCGCAACCACTACCCCTTCCGGCTGCTCCTCGCCCTCGAACTGCCGGAGGCCGAACTCGTCCACCACCACGACGACGACGGGAACACCGCCCTCCAGCTCCAGACCCCGGACGGCACCTGGGTCCGCGCCCCGCTGACCGACGACGGCAGCGTCACGTACGCCGGCGAGCGCGATCTGTGGCGTACGGTCGAGGCCGCCTGGCGGTGGTGGCACGAGCAGGGGCGGCCGAGCCAGGACCGGTTCGGCTACGCCCGCGAGCCCGACGGGGCGACCCGCGTCTGGCACATCCCCACGGGGCGACGCTGGGACCTGTGACCCCACAGACCGGCCCGGGGCTGGCAACCACTCCCCACAGCGCCAGGCCCCTTCGGCGCCGCCGGGCGCCGAACCCGCTACCCGCGGACCGCGCCCGCTCAGCCGCACCCGCAGGAGCGCCGCACCACCAGCGCCGACGGGAACTGCTTCAGCCGCTCGCGGCGTGAGCCCGCCACCCGGAGGCTGTCGTCCAGGACCAGGTCGACCGCCGCGCGGGCCATCGCGGGGCGGTCGGAGCCGACCGTGGTCAGCGGCGGGTCGGTGAGGCCGGCCTCCTTCACGTCGTCGAAGCCGGCCACGGCCAGCTCGCCGGGGACGTCGATGCGCAGTTCGCGGGCGGCCCGCAGGACGCCGATGGCCTGGTCGTCGGTGGAGCAGAACACCGCGGGCGGCCGGTTCGGGCCGGCCAGCAGGTCGAGCGCCACCTCGTACGCGTCGTAGCGGTTGTAGGGGGCCTGGAAGAGGCGGCCCTCGGTGGAGCGGCCGGCCTCCAGCATCGCGCGCCGCCACCCCTCGATGTGGTCGGTGACCGGGTCGCCGACCGACGGGGTCTCCTCCGTACCGCCTATGCAGGCCACGTACGGGTGGCCGTGCTCAAGGAGGTGGCGCACGGCGAGTTGGGCGCCGCCCACGTCGTCCAGGACGACGGCCACGTCGTCGATGGCCTCGGGCCGCTCGTGCATCAGCACCACGCGCGCGTCCCACGCCTCGATCTCGGCCGCCGCGTTCTCGCTCAGGCCCTGGCTGATGAGGATCAGCCCGGAGACCCGCATCCCGAGGAAGGCGCGCAGGTAGTGCACCTCGCGCTCGTCCAGGTAGTCGGAGTTGCCGACCAGGACCATCTTGCCGCGCTCGGCGGCGGCCTGTTCGACGGCGTGCGCCATCTCGCCGAAGAACGGCTGCCGGGCGTCGGGCACGATGAGCCCTATGAGGTCGGTACGGCGGGACGCCATCGCCTGCGCGACGCGGTCCGGCCGGTAGCCCAGCTCCTTGATCGCTGCGAGTACCCGCTCGCGCGTGGCCGGGGCGACCGGCCTTGGTCCGTTGTTGATGACATAGCTGACGACCGCGGTCGACGTCCCCGCAAGCCGTGCTACATCATCCCGCGTCACCTTGGCCACGCGCGGAAGTCTACGCGGGTCCCCCTAGCCGTTTACCCGGCGTGCGACCCCTGCTTTCGCTCCGTCGGCCGCGCGAGAGCGACCATCGACCGCGTCGCGGGGGTTTGTCCCCTTCGCACCGTGGGCACCGCCGGCACCATCCGTACCGCCCTCGCCCGGGGTCGCCGCCTTCGTGCTCTCCGCGGCGCGTTCTGCGGCGCGCTCGACCTTCTCCGGTACGACGAAGCGGTAGCCCACGTTGCGTACGGTGCCGATCAGCGACTCGTGCTCGGGGCCGAGCTTGGCGCGCAGCCGCCGCACGTGCACGTCCACGGTCCGGGTACCGCCGAAGTAGTCGTAGCCCCACACCTCCTGGAGCAACTGGGCCCGCGTGAAGACCCGGCCCGGGTGCTGGGCCAGGTACTTGAGCAGCTCGAACTCCTTGAAGGTCAGGTCCAGGACCCGGCCCTTGAGCTTGGCGCTGTACGTCGCCTCGTCCACCGACAGGTCACCGTTGCGGATCTCCATCGGGCTGTCGTCGCTCACGATCTGCTGGCGGCCCATCGCGAGCCGCAGCCGCGCCTCGACCTCCGCCGGGCCCGCCGTGTCGAGCAGCACGTCGTCCACGCCCCAGTCGGCGGTGACGGCGGCCAGCCCGCCCTCGGTGACCACGAGCAGCAGCGGACAGCCGGGGCCGGTGGAGCGCAGGAGCTGACACAGGCTGCGTACGTGGGGCAGGTCACGGCGGCCGTCGATGAGGATCACGTCGGCGCCCGGGGTGTCCACCAGGGCCGGTCCCTCGGCCGGCGCGACCCGTACGCCGTGCAGCAGCAGGCCGAGGGCGGGGAGCACCTCCGTTGAGGGTTGGAGCGCGTTGGTCAGCAGAAGCAGTGAGCTCATCCGCGACCACCTGCCCCGCTGCCGCTGGTCGTCACCCTGCACGCCCTGCCCGTGCCGTTGTGCTCGTGCTCGCTTGCCTTGCCCATGACGTCGGTTCCTCCTCGGTCCCTGCGTGGGGCACCACCCAGGAGCGGCCTGGGGGATTTCGCGGCCTTGCTTCGTACGGTGGCGATCAGCCGGGGGTGCGTGGCTGAAAGCACAAAAGGACCTGGGGGCTGCTTTGCCCAGGTCCTCTGCCCAGCAGGATAGCCCAATCGCCGGCCAGGCCCGCGGCCGAATGTGCACCTTCCGTTGTTCCCTCGGTCACGCGACGGCCCACGCAAACGCCCAGCGACGGGCCGCGCGGGGGACATTTCCGGGGATTCACGGGCAAGACGCACCCGCCCTGGCCACGCCCCGAATCCGCCCCGCCACCGGGCCCGCCGCGTACGCCGGGTGCCGTGGCGCCCGGCGCCCGCGAGCAGGGCGGGCCCGGCCGAGCGGTACGGGGACCGGGTCCCGCCCGGCCCGGCTACGCAGCGCGGCGTGGGCCGTACGGGGCGTGCGGGCCGGGAGGGAAAATCAGCCGCCGCGACGAGCTGAGGCGCGAGGGGCGCATCGTTGCGTGCGCGCACTTTTCTGGAACGCGGGTCTTGCCATCGTCCGTACGGGTGGGTTAAAGGCGAGCGCACGGGGCTCGGCGCCGTCGCCGCCTCACAGCGCGTCGGCCAGCTCCCGGAGCAGCCGCCGCTTGGGGCGGGCGCCCACCATCGACGCCACGGGCTCACCGTCCCGGAAGAGCATCAGCGTGGGCATCGCCAGCACCCCGTACGCGGCGGTGGTCGTCGGGCTGGTGTCCACGTCGAGCTGGACGACCCTGATCCGGCCGGCCTCCTCGGCCGCGACCGCGCTCAGCACCGGCGCGATCTGCCGGCACGGCGGGCACCAGTCGGCGGTGAACTCCACCAGGACCGGCAGCGTCGCCGTCAGCACCTCGTCCGCGAAGGTCGCGTCCGTCACCTCGTCCACACCCTCGGCCTTGATCATCGCCGTCTCCCTCTCGTCGTTTTCGCGTTCCCGCGTTTCCACGTTGCCGCGTTCCCGCGTCCCCTGGTCCCGTCAGCCCGTCAGCCCATGAGTTCGCACCGTGGCGCGGGGCCGTCCGACAGCAGGGCCTCGGCCTGCGACAACTGCGCGGCGACCTGCTCGCGCACCGACCGCAACTGGGCCACGATCCCGTCGAGTTCGGCGAGCTTGCGCCGGTAGACCGCGAGCGAGGCGGGACACGCGTCGCCGGCCGGGTGCCCGGCGCGCAGGCACTCCACGAAGGGCCTGGTCTCCTCCAGGCCGAACCCGAAGTCCTGCAGCGTGCGGATCTGCCGCACCAGCCGCAGGTCGTCGTCGCCGTACACGCGGTGGCCGTTGCCGCCGCGCCGGGCGGGCAGCAGCCCGCGGGTCTCGTAGTAGCGCAGCGTCCGGGTGCTTACGCCCGCCCGCTCCGCGAGTTCGCCGATGCGCATGGCCCTGACGCTAGAGGTTGACGCCGACGTCAAGGCAAGGTCCGGGCGACGGCCCAGTGCGGGGGGCACGGGCGATGGTCGAGTGCGACGAGCCCGGCCGGGCGGGTGCTCGGCCGGGCCGCCGGTCAGCCGCCGAGGGCCGGCTGTGGTGCGGCGGACGCGGACTCCTCGCCGGCGAACTGGGCCGCGTACAGCCGGGCGTACGCGCCCCGCGCCGCCAGCAGCGACGCGTGCGTGCCCTGCTCCACGATCGCGCCCGCCTCCATCACCAGGATCAGGTCCGCGTCCCGGATGGTGGAGAGACGGTGGGCGATGACGAAGCTGGTGCGGCCGGTGCGCAGCGACGCCATCGCCTGTTGGATCAGCACCTCGGTCCGGGTGTCGACGGAGCTGGTCGCCTCGTCCAGGACCAGGATCGCCGGCTCGGCCAGGAACGCGCGGGCGATGGTGATGAGCTGCTTCTCGCCGACGCTGACGCCCCCGCCCTCCTCGTCGATGACCGTGTCGTAGCCGTCCGGCAGGGTGCGGACGAAGCGGTCCACGTGGGTGGCCCTGGCCGCCGCCACGACCTTGTCCATGGGCAGGCCCTCGGGCGCGCCGTAGGCGATGTTCTCCGCGATGGTGCCGCCGAACAGCCAGGTGTCCTGGAGCACCATGCCGATGTGCGAGCGCAGTTCCTCGCGCGGCAGGGTGGAGATGTCGACCCCGTCCAGGGTGATCCGCCCGCCGCTGACCTCGTAGAACCGCATCAACAGGTTGACCAGGGTGGTCTTGCCGGCGCCGGTCGGGCCGACGATGGCGACCGTCTGGCCGGGCCGCACCGTCAGCGACAGGTCCTCGATCAGTGGCGTGTCGCTCGCGTAGCGGAAGCTGACCCGCTCGAAGGCGACCTCGCCGCGCACCGGGCGGGCCGCGCGGCGGGAGTGCTCCGCCCGCTCGGCCTCGGGTCGTACGGGGTCCCCCGCCTCCGGTCGTACGGGCTCAGCTCGCTCGGCCTCCGGTCGTACGGGAGTCCCGGACTCGGGTCGTACGGGGGCGGCGTCGGGGCGCTCCTCGTCCGCGTCGAGGAGTTCGAAGACCCGCTCGGCGGAGGCGACGCCCGACTGCACCAGGTTGGCCATGCTCGCCACCTGCGTGAGCGGCTGGCTGAACTGCCGCGAGTACTGCACGAACGCCTGCACGTCACCGATCGACAGCGAGCCGCTGGCCACCCGGAGCCCGCCGACGACGGCGACGAGCACGTAGTTCAGGTTGCCGATGAACATCATCGCGGGCTGGATGATCCCCGAGATGAACTGGGCCCGGAAGCTGGACGCGTACAGCCGCTCGTTCTCCGCGCGGAAGACCTCCGCCGACTCCCGCTGCCGGCCGAAGACCTTGACCAGGTCGTGGCCGGTGTACATCTCCTCCACGTGCGCGTTGAGGGTGCCGGTGGTCTTCCACTGGGCCACGAACTCCGGCTGCGCGCGCTTGCCGATCCGGGTCGCGACGACCACCGAGACCGGCACCGTGACCAGGGCCACGAGCGCGAGCAGCGGGGATATCCAGAACATCATCGCCAGCACGCCCACGATGGTCAGCAGCGAGGCGATGATCTGGCTGGATGTCTGCTGGAGGGTCTGCCCGACGTTGTCGATGTCGTTGGTGGCGCGGCTGAGCACCTCGCCGCGCGGCTGCCGGTCGAAGTAGCTCAGCGGCAGCCGGGCCAGCTTCTCCTCGACCTCGGTACGCAGTCGGAAGACCGTGCGCTGCACGACGTACGTGGCGATCCTGGCCTGCGCGAAGGCGCCGATGCCGGCCACCACGTAGATCGCCAGCACCCACAGCAACGTCACCCCGACCGCGTCGAAGTCGATGCCCTGGCCCGGGACGACGTCCATCGCGGCGACCACGTCGGCCACCGTCCCGTCGCCGCCCTCGCGCAGCCGCTGAACGGCCTCCGCCTTGGTCTGCCCCTCCTGGAGCTGCCGGCCGACGACGCCGGCGAAGATCAGGTCGGTGGCGTGGCCGAGGAGCTTGGGGCCGATGACGTACATGGCGATGCTCACCACGGCCAGCGACACGACCGCGACGATGCTCGGCTTCTCGGGCCGCAGCATGGCGAGCAACCGGCGGCTCGACCCCGCGAAGTCCATGGTGCGCTCGGTGGGCTGGCCGCCCATGAACCGCGCGACCCCGACGCCGGGCCCCGGCCCGCGCGGCGCGGCCTTGGCCTTGGGGGTTCCCTGGCCGCTGGCGTCCCTGGTGCCCTTGGTGCCCTTGGTGTCCCTGGTGTCCCTGGTGTCCTTCGACAGGGCGGCGGCGGTCGGCGGCTTTGGCGCCTCCGGGTCGGACTCGGTGGGGCTCATGCCGCCTCCTGCTCGGTGAGCTGGGAGAGGACGATCTCCCGGTAGGTCTCGTTCGAGGCCATCAGCTCGGTGTGGGTTCCGGTGCCGACGACCCGGCCCTCGTCCAGGACGACGATCTGGTCGGCGTCCCGGATGGTGGCCACCCGCTGCGCGACGATGATCACCGTCGCGTCGGCGACCTCGCGGGCGAGCGCGGCGCGCAGCCGGGCGTCGGTGGCGTAGTCGAGCGCGGAGAACGAGTCGTCGAAGAGGTAGATCCGTGGCGCGCCCACCAGCGCCCGCGCGATGGCCAGCCGCTGCCGCTGTCCGCCGGAGACGTTGCCGCCGCCCTGCGCGATGGGCGCGTCCAGGCCCCCGTCGAGCGCCGCGACGAACTCGCGGGCCTGCGCGACCTCCAGGGCGTGCCACAACTGCTCGTCGGTGGCGTCCGGGTTGCCGTACCGCAGGTTGGAGGCGACGGTCCCGCTGAACAGGTACGGCTTCTGCGGTACGAGCCCGACCCGGGAGCCGGCCTGTTCCGGGTCGAGGTCGCGGACGTCCTGCCCGTCGATCAGCACGCTGCCGCCGGTCGCGTCGAACAGCCGTGGGACCAGGCCGATGAGCGTGGACTTGCCGCTGCCGGTGCTGCCGATGAGGGCGGTGGTGCGGCCGGGTCTGGCGGTGAGCGAGATGTCCCGCAGCACCGGCTCCTCCGCGCCGGGGTAGCGGAACTCGACGCCGCGCAGCTCCAGCTCGCCGCGCTGGTCGAGTGGGGTGACGGGGTCGACCGGGTGCGCCGGGGGTACGACGCTGCTCTCGGTGTCCAGCACCTCCTGAATGCGCTCGGCGCACACCTCGGCCCGGGGGATCATCATGAGCATGAAGGTGCCCATCATCACGGCGGTCAGGATCTGCATCAGGTAGGAGAGGAAGGCCGTCAGGGCGCCGATCTGCATGCCGCCGTCGTCGATGCGCTGGCCGCCGAACCAGACCACGGCGACGCTGGAGACGTTGACGACCAGCAGCACCAGCGGGAACAGCAACGACATCAGCCGGCCGGCGCGCAGCGAGACGTTCATCAGCTCGGTGTTGGCACCGGCGAACCGCTCGCGCTCGTACGCGTCGCGGACGAAGGCGCGGATGACCCGGATACCGGCGATCTGCTCGCGCAGCACCCGGTTCACCCGGTCCACGCTCTTCTGCACGCCCCGGAAGGCGAGCCGCATCCGGCGTACGACCAGCGTGACGATCACGCCCAGGACCGGCACGATGACCAGCAGCAGCGCGGAGAGCGGCACGTCCTGGTTGAGCGCCATCACGATGCCGCCGACGCACATGATCGGCACCGTCACCATGAGCGTGAACGTCATCAGGCACAGCGTCTGCACCTGCTGCACGTCGTTGGTGGTCCGGGTGATGAGCGAGGGCGCGCCGAAGTGCCCCAGCTCACGGGCGGAGAAGGACTGCACGCGGTCGAAGACGGCGGCGCGTACGTCGCGGCCGAGCGCCATGGCGGTGCGGGCGCTGAAGTAGACGGCGCCGATCGCGCAGACCATCTGGAGCAGGGTCACGGCGAGCATGACGCCGCCGACGCGCAGGATGTAGTCCGTGTCGCCCTTGACGACACCGTTGTCAATGATGTCGGCGTTCAGGGTCGGCAGATAGAGGGTGGCCAGGGTCTGGATGAACTGGAGCGCCACGATCGCGGCGATCGGGCGCGTATGGGGCCGCAGATACGCCCGCAATAGTCGGACCAACACATCGCGCACCCTACGGGGAGGGCCACGCGCCCTGCCCTTGAGTTTCGGCCCGGGGCCAGGTGGAAGGTGGCGGGGCGGGCCTCGCGGCGCGGGAGCGTACGGGCCGTGCGGGGGGCGGGGCGGACGACGGGTGCGGGCGACGGGTGCGGGCGGGCGGCGGCGAAGGGGTCGGGCGCGAGGCGTCATGATGGAGGGCGGCACGCGCCCGGCGCGCTGGCGGGCCCGGCCCGCGCGGGGGCGGGCGAGCGGCGACGACGAGCACGCCGCGAAGGACACGGACGAGAAGAGGAGTCCCATGGCGGCAACGGACACGGTGGCCCCGCCGACCGGGACCATCCGGTACTGGGCGGCGGCCAAGGCGGCGGCCGGCACCGCGGAGGAGCCGTACGCCGCGCACACGCTCGCCGACGCGCTCGCCGCGGCCCGCGACCGGCACCGCGCGGAGCCGGAGTTCGCCCGGGTGCTGCTGCGCTGCTCGTTCCTGATCGACGGCGACCCCGTCGGCACCCGCGACCACCACGCGGTCCAACTGGCGGACGGCGGCACGGTCGAGGTGCTCCCCCCGTTCGCGGGAGGGTGAGCCCCAGGCCATGAGCGACCAGCCACACGATCCCCAGCAGCCGTACGAGGGCGCCGGCTACCCGCCGCCGCACGAGGGCTACCCGCCGCACGCCCCGCAGCAGCCGTACCCGCCCTACGACCCGGCGCCCGCCGACCACGCGGACCAGCGGCACCCGGCGGCCCCCGCCCCCGACCCGTACGCCCAGCAGCCCGGCTACGGGGCACAGCCCGGCTACCTGGAGCACCCGGGCTACGGCGGACACGACGCGCAGGCCGGGTACGGGGCGCAGGCGGGCTACCCGGCGCAGCCCGGGCACGACCACGGCCACGGGCAGCAGGCCGGTGACGGGCCCCAGGCCGGATACGGAACGCAGCCCGGCTACGGTCACGGGCCGGGGTCCCAGGCCGGCTACGGCGCCCCGCAGGGCGCGGGCGACCCCGGCCAGGGCGGCTACGCGGCCTACCCGAACGAGCCGGTCTGGCCCAGCTACGACGACGAGCCCACCGCCTACCCGCCGCGGCAGCCCCACCCCACGCACCACCAGAACGCCCCCGGCGGCTACCCGCCGAACGGCGGCTACCCGGCCCCCGCCGCGCCCAACGGCCCCCAACCCCCGCCCAGGCAACGGGAGTTCGGCGACCCCGCGCAGGCACCGGCCGGCCAGCCGTGGCAACAGCCCCACCCGGGCTACGGCGAAACGGCTTCGATCCACCAGGCCCACCCGAACCAGCCGCACCACCCGAACCAGCCGCACCACCAGGCCCACCCATCGCAGCACGCGCCCTACGCGCCCGGGGCGGGCGCCCCGGCGCACGGGTACGGCGCCGACCCGTACGGCCAGAGCCAGCCGTACGCGCAGAGCCAGCCGTACGCGCAGAGCCAGCCGTACGCACAGAGCCAGCCGTACGGCCAGGGCTACCAGGACCAGCAGGCGCACCAGGGCCAGCAGGGGCACCAAGACCACCAGGGATACCCGGGTCAGCAAGGACACCAGAACCACCAAGGGCACCAGGCCCCCGCCGCGTACGCCCCGTACGAGGGCGCTCCGCAGCACGCGGCCCCCGCTGCGGACCCGCACGGCGGCGGCGGTCGCGACGGCGGTGCCCCGGGCGGCGGCGACACGGCGACCGAAGCGCCGGCCGGTGCGTCGACCGAAGCGTCGGCCGATCCGCCCGCCGCCGCGCCGATGACCGCGGCGGAGAAGGCGCGGGCCGAGGGCCGGCCGCAGATTCTCGGGCCCGGGCTCCAGCCCGCGCTGCTGACCGCCGTGCTGGCCGGGCTGCTCGCGGTGGCCGCGCCGGTGGCGGAGCCGGCGCTCGCGGTGGCCGTGGTGCTGTTGCAGGCGGTCACGGCGGCGGGCTGGTTCCGGCTGAACGGCATGTGGCCCGCGCGGCAGGGCATCGCGCTCGCCTTCCTCGGCGGCGTCGCGGCCGACATCGGGCTGCTGGCCACCGACCGGGACCAGGCGCCCACCGTGCTCATCGGCACCCTCGGCTGCTGGCTGCTGCTGGTGATCGTGCTCCAGTTGCGCAACCTCAGCCCGCCCGACGAGCGGCTGTACGGGCTGACCGCCACCGCGACCTCGGCGGCGCTCGCCGTGGTCGCGGCCGGGTACCTGGCCACCGACGCGGACCCGGTCGTGATCGGCGCGGCCGGCGTGGGCATCGCCGCACTCGCCCGCGCGCTGCCGCTGCCGGGCGCCGTCTCCGTGCTCCTGGCGCTGGCCGCGTCGGGCGGCGCCGGCTTCGCCGTCGGGCGCGCCACCGACTTCGGCACGTCCGGCGCGGCCCTCGGGCTGGCCGCCGGGGCGTGCGCGCTGATCGGACTGCGGGTGGCCAGCTACGACTACCCGTCGCGGTTCGTGCACCTCACGGCCGGCGTCGCGCTGCCGCTCACGGCCGCGGCCCCGGCGGTCTACCTGCTCGGCCGGACCCTCGGCTGACCCGCACGCCCCCCGGGGGCCGGCCGGGAGTGTGGACCGGCGGCCCCGGGGGGATCCGGGGCGTCGGGCGGGCGAAGGCCGCGCGACGGGTGCGGAAACCGGCCGAACTTCGACAGAACGGCCCTCGGATACGAGCGAACGTTCGGCCGATTTCGGACGCGTGCGGCTAGGCTCACAGCCTCAAGCACAGACCTGACCGAGACCCTGGGGGGCGAAGCATGTCGGACGCGGCGCATACGGACGCAGCGAGCAGGGGCGGCCCGGGCGGCGCGCCGTACCACCAGGGAGCCGGTGGCTATGGCGGCGGATACGACGCCTACGGACCCGGGCAGCCCGCGGGCGGCCACGGCGGTGACGACGACTACGACGACCGCGCGGCCCCGCCGCCCCGCCGCCGCCGACGCGGGCGCGGCCTGCGGGTTCTGCTGATCCTCCTGGTGATCCTGGGCGGGCTGTTCGTCGCCGCCGACCGGATCGCGGTCAACGTCGTGGAGTCCGAGGCGGCCAAGAAGATCAAGAGCAAGGAGAACCTGACCGGCACCCCCGAGGTGTCGATCAAGGGCTTCCCTTTCCTCACCCAGGTGGTCAGTAAGAAGTTCGACGAGATCGAGGTGACCTTCGACGGGCTGACCAGCGAGGAGAACGGCCGGGCCATCCGCATCACCGAGATGAAGGCCACCATGCGCGACGTCAAGGTGTCCGACAACTTCTCCTCCGCCGTCGCCGACCACGCCGTCGGCCGGGCCCACGTCAGCTACGCGGACCTCTCCAAGGCCGCCGGCCCCGGCATCACCGTGGGCTACGCCGGCAAGGACGACACCGGCAAGAGCCGGGTGAAGATCAGCGGCGGACTGCTCGGCTTCAAGATCAGCGCGTACGGGACGGTGAGCGTGGTCAACGGCGACACGATCCGGCTGCGCGCCGACAAGATCCCCGCCGGCGCGGTGCCGGGCTGGGAGGACAAGGTCCGCGAGCGGACCGACATCGACCGCAAGGTGGACGGCCTGCCGGCCGGCCTGGGGCTCAAGGCGATCGAGACCACCCCCGAGGGCGTGGACATCGAGGCCGAGGGCCACGCGGTCGAGCTGACGGGCTGACGCCCTGACGAGATGCCGCGCTGACGGGATGCCGCGCCGGCCGCGCCGATGGGCTGCCGCACTGGCGGGATGACGTGCCGGCGCGGTGACGCGCCGGCGGGCTGACCGGGTGCCGGGCCGATCGTCTTCGGGCGCGGCCCGGCACCGGCCGTTCGGGCCCGTCCACGCACTGAGACAGCCGAGTCCGCAGTGCAGATGGCGTTCGCGAAAAGCCCGCCCCGTCCCGGGCTCCGGGCCCGGCGGACCCGTCAACCGTCCCGCATCGCAGACATATTCGTCTCACCATACGACACACCGGTGACACGCCCGCCCCCCGTCCTTACGATCGAACGCATGAAGCGACAGGCGGATCTCACGAAGCGGCGGGCAGTAGACCTGTGCCGCGTCGCCGCCATGCTCTGTCGCCCTGTCTGACCGAGGCCGCTTTTCCCTGGTTTGCCGGGCTCGTACCGCGCACATCCCGCGGGTTCGCCCCACTTTCCCCGCAAGCTGGGCCCGGCTTCGTATCGCCCCCGTGCAGCGCCGCGCGCATCCCCGTCGCCGCCTGCCGGTACGCCAATCCGCGTCACCGTGCACCATCCGTATCTGCCCCGGAGGAGAACAGCATGAGCCGCAGCGACGTCCTGGTGGACGCCGAGTGGGTCCAGGCCCGTATCGATGACCCGAAGACGGTCATCGTCGAGGTCGACGAGGACACGTCGGCCTACGACAAGAACCACATCAAGAACGCCATCCGGATCGACTGGAAGAAGGACCTCCAGGACCCGGTGCGCCGCGACTTCGTGGACCAGGCCGGCTTCGAGAAGCTGCTCTCCGAGAAGGGCATCGCCAACGACGACACCGTCGTCCTCTACGGCGGTAACAACAACTGGTTCGCGTCGTACGCCTACTGGTACTTCAAGCTGTACGGGCACCAGGACGTCAAGCTGCTCGACGGTGGCCGCAAGAAGTGGGAGCTGGACTCGCGCGACCTGGTCGCCGAGGTCCCCACCCGCCCGGCCACGGAGTACAAGGCCAAGCCGCAGGACAGCTCGATCCGCGCCTTCCGCGACGACGTCGTGGCCGCCATCGGCTCGCTCAACCTGGTCGACGTGCGCTCCCCCGACGAGTTCTCCGGCAAGCTGCTCGCCCCGGCCCACCTCCCGCAGGAGCAGTCGCAGCGCCCCGGCCACGTGCCCAGCGCCCGCAACATCCCGTGGTCCAAGGCCGCGAACGACGACGGCACGTTCAAGTCGGACGACGAGCTGAAGGCGCTCTACGAGGGCGAGGGCGTGGACCTGGCCAAGGACACCATCGCCTACTGCCGCATCGGTGAGCGCTCCGCCCACACCTGGTTCGTCCTGCACGAGCTGCTCGGCCAGAGCAACGTGAAGAACTACGACGGCTCCTGGACCGAGTACGGCTCGCTGGTCGGCGTGCCGATCGAGGTCGGCTCGGGCTCCTGAGCCCCCGGGCTCCCGGGCCCCTGGCCCCGCCCAGCCCTCCCCTCCTCCGGTCCCTCGCGACCTTCTCCCTCCCCGACGTAAGGACAGACACTCATGTGTGGAGCCCAGGCCGGCGGCCCCGACGCGGCGACCATCAAGCCCGGTGAGACCACCATCCAGGGCAGCGTGACCCGCGACGGCCAGCCCGTCACCGGTTACGTGCGCCTGCTGGACAGCACCGGCGAGTTCACCGCGGAGGTGCCCACCTCGGCCACCGGACAGTTCCGCTTCTACGCCGCCGAAGGCACCTGGACGCTGCGCGCCCTGGTGCCCGGCGCGACCGCCGACCGTACCGTCGTCGCCCAGCGGGGCGGCCTGGCGGAGGTCGCCATCACCGTCTGACGCGTGACGCGCCAGCGTGGCCGGAGGGCCGCACCCCAGGGGTTGGACGCCTTGTACTGGGGAGCGGCCCTCCGCGCGTGCGCGCACCGGGGCCGCGCGTGCGCGCGTCGAGGCTCTGGGTACGGGTCGGGACTTCGGCGCGCCTTCGGTGGCGCCGCCGGGGCATCGCGCTGCCCGCACGGGGGCGGGCAGCGCGACGGGCAGGGCCGGTGCGGGGCGGGGAAGTGTCCCCACACCGTCCAGGCCACACACCAGGTGCGGGCCCGACGACCAGTCGTACGCTGGAGGCATGTACGCCCGGCGGCGACGTGGCTACTTCCTCATGATGGGTGCGTGCCTGACGCTCTTCGTGTCGGCATGGGCCGTGGTCCGGCTGTGGTCCGTCCCGGTGGCGGTCGGCATGTGCGTGGTGGCCATGGTGATTCCGCCGGTCGCGGCGATCGTGGCCAACCGACGCGGCCCCGACGACCGGTGGTTCGACGAACCGGGCGCGCGGCCACCGGGCCAGCGCACCGACCCCGCGCCCGGCACCGCCCCCGATCTGGGCCTGTGGCCCGACCCCAGCCAGGACGCGGCCCCGCAGCCGCCGCCCCCGGACCCCGGCGCGCGCGGCGGCGCCTCCACCGAGCCCGGCGCCCGCACGGGCGACCCGCAGTCCGACGCGTGGTGGGACGAACTCGACGGCAAGCACCACCCGTAGCGCCCGGGGCGCGCCCGGGACGGGCCCCGCACTCAGTACGGGGCGCGCACTCAGTACACGAGCGCCTGCACGCCGTCCGGCATGACCTCGCTCACGAAGACCTGCGCGCCGGCGATGCGGGCGCCCGGGATGAGGTCGGACTCCTCGATGTCGCGGCGGGCCGCGCACTGCGTGCAGACGGTCAGCGCGCCGCCGCCGCTCAGGATGCCGTCGATCAGGTCGGGCAGCGGCGCCGCGTGCGGCAGCTCGAACTCGGCCGCCCGGCCCGGCAGCGCGAACCACGAGGACTCCCCGGTCAGCCACAGCGAGACCTCGACGCCGCTGGCCACGGCCACGGCCGCCACCGTGAACGCCTGCGAGCACCGCTCGGGCGCGTCCGCGCCCGCCGTCACCTTGATCACGAGCTTCTTCGCCATGGGCTCACTGTAGGCGCGCGCCCACCCCGCTCGCGCCGGGCGTCGGCGGGCGCGGCCGGGGGGCGGTGGACCTCACAGCGCCGGCCGTCGTGGCGCGGACTAGACTCGGGCTCGGTCCGTAACACCACACACTGTGTCCGAGGAGCGCGCTCGTGCTTGAGACAGTCTTCACCCTGCTGCTGGCCTTGATGGCCGTGCTCATCGCCGCCTTCGCGGGGCTCACCCTGTTCAAGCTGTACCAGGGCCAGCGCTGACGGACCCCTCCGCGCCCGCGCCGCCGCGCGGGCCCCTGCGGCAGTGCCCGGCTCTGAGCGGGCCAACGCGCCGTCTCCCGTCCTCACTACAGATCGCCTGAGCTCATGATCGAGATCCCGTCCGACCTTCACCCGGACCTCGTGCCCCTCGCCTTTCTCCTCGGTAACTGGGAGGGCGCGGGCGTCTTCGACTTCCCCGGCGCCGAGAAGTGCAACTTCGGGCAGGAGGCGACCTTCACGCACGACGGCCGCGACTTCATCGAGTACGTCTCGCACACCTGGGAGCTGGACTCCGAGGGCAAGAAGGTCCGCCCGCTGGAGACCGAGTCCGGGTACTGGCGGATCGACAAGGACCGCAAGGTCGAGGTCGTCATGATCCGCGACCAGGGCGTCGTGGAGATCTGGTACGGCGAACTGGCCGACCAGAAGCCGCAGATCGACCTGGTCACCGACGCCGTCGCGCGCACCGCCGCCGCCGGCCCGTACACGGGCGGCAAGCGGCTGTACGGATACGTCAAGAGCGACCTGATGTGGGTCGGCGAGAAGGCCACCCCCGAGGTTCCGCTGCGGCCGTACATGTCGGCGCACCTGAAGAAGGTCGTCGACCCGCGCGAGTGGGCCAAGGACCTCAAGGACCTGCCCGACGACGGCATCGCCTTCTTCCGGTAAGCCTGGCAGTCTCCTGTCGTAAGCCCGACAGCACCTCACCCCGGCCGCGTGCGGACCAGGCCGGCCGGGCACGCACCCGCTCCACAACTGCATACGCGCCCCGCGGGGGAAGTCCGGTGAGAGTCCGGCGCTGACCCGCAACGGTAGGCGGAGCCACGCATCCCCCGGGATGCGGGCACCGCGAGCCCGATCACCCGCGGCGGCGCATGTTCCAGGACTACTCGCCGCGGACTGCGAGGGGACGCACCCGGGGCCACGCCCCGGGCCACTCCTTCACCGTACGGTCGCGGCCCGAGGTGAAGGGGGAGCCCGCCGTGGCGACCACGACCGAGGATGCCGCCCCGCCGCGCGCGGGCCAGGGGCCCGGCGCGCCCGCGCCCCGGCGCCCCCCGCGCCGCCTACCACTGCTCCCGCTGATCGTCGCGCTCGTCGTCGCACTCCCCGTCTCGCTCGTGTGCGGCGTCGCCTTCGGCTCCGCCGGTCTCTCCTGGGGCGAGGTGACGCGGTACCTCGGCGCCGGGCTGACCGGCGGCACCATCGAGTCCGACGAGACCGCGGCGTACACCATCGTCTGGGAACTGCGGTTCCCCCGGGCGCTGCTGGCCGCCGTGGTCGGAGCGGGCCTCTCGGGCATCGGCGTGGCCGTGCAGGCCATGGTCCGCAACGCGCTGGCCGACCCGTTCGTGCTGGGCATCTCGTCGGGCGCGGCGGTCGGCGCCAACGCCGTGCTGCTGTTCGGGGCGCTCAGCGGGCTCGGCATCTGGGCGCTGTCCACCGCCGCGTTCGGCTCGGCGCTGGCCTCGATGGCCCTGGTGTACGCGGCGGCCCGCACCCCGCAGGGGCTGACCCCGCTGCGCCTGGTGCTGACCGGCACGGCCATGTACTACGGCTTCTCCGCCGTCACCACCCTGATGGTCTTCAGCGCCGAACACGGCGAGGCCGCGCGCTCGGCGATGATGTGGCTGCTCGGCAGCCTGGGCGGGGCGACCTGGGACTCGTTGCCGATCGCCACCGTCATGGTGGTCCTCGGCCTGACCCACCTGATGTACTCCGCGCGCCGGCTGAACGCCATGGCCATGGGCGACGAGACCGCGGCGGCGCTCGGCGTGGACGCCCGCAGGCTGCGCGGCGAGCTGTTCCTGTCCACGGCGGCCGTCACCGGCGCCGTCGTCGCCGTCAGCGGCGCGATCGGCTTCGTCGGCCTGATGGTGCCGCACTTCGCGCGGATGCTGGTCGGCGCCGACCACCGTCGGGTGCTCGCGGTCGCGCCGCTGCTCGGGGCGGTCCTCCTGGTGTGGGTGGACATCCTCTCGCGGGTGCTGCTCGCCCCCGTCGAACTGCCGGTCGGCGTGATCACCGCCGTGGTCGGCGTGCCCTGCTTCGTGCTGCTGATGCGGCGCCGCGGCTACACCTTCGGAGGCGCGTGATGCGCACCGCCCCCGCGCTCTTCACCGCCCCCGCGCCCCTCGCCATTCCCGCGCCCTTCACCGTTCCCGCGTCTCTCGCCGCCCCCTCGCCCGCTTCGTACCCCTACTCCGGAGGCGCCTGATGCGCATCGACATCGAGCACCTGTCGGTGCGGATCGGCGGCGCCGAGCTGGTGGCCGACGCCACCGTGCGGGCCGCCAGCGGGCAGGTGGTGGGGCTGGTCGGGCCGAACGGCAGCGGCAAGTCCACGCTGCTGCGCTGCGCGTACCGGGCGCTGCGGCCCAGCGCCGGGGCGGTGCTGGTGGACGGCGACGACCTGCACGCGCTGAGCCCGCGCGAGGGTGCGCGGCGGCTCGCGGCGCTGCCGCAGGAGTCGTCCAGCGAGTTCGACTTCACGGTCGGCGAGGTGGTGGCGATGGGTCGGATGCCGCACCAGAGCGCCACCGGGCGCGTCTCGGCGGCCGACGCGCGGGCCTGCACCGAGGCGCTGGCCACGGTCGGCGCGGGCCACCTGGTCGACCGAGGCTTCCTGACCCTGTCCGGCGGCGAGAAGCAGCGGGTGCTGATAGCCCGCGCACTGGCCCAACAGCCGCGCATCCTGGTCCTGGACGAGCCGACCAACCACCTGGACATCGCCCAGCAGCTTGAGGTGCTGGCCCTGCTCCGGGCCGCGCCGGGTCCGAAGGCCGAGCCGGGGCCCGGGCCGGGGGCCGCCGCACCGGGGCCCGGCGCCGAGCCGGGGGCCGTCGCTCCGGCGGGGGCCGCGGCGACCGCCACAGCCGTCGAGAGCGGCCCCACCGGCGGCCTGACCGTCCTCACCGCGCTGCACGACCTGAACCTCGCGGCCCAACACTGCGACCTGCTGTACGTCATCGCGCACGGCCGCATCGTCACCTCCGGCCCGCCGCACGAGGTGCTGACGCCGACGCTGCTCGCCGAGGTGTTCCAGGTCCGCGGCCACCAGGTGCGGCACCCGGTGAGCGGCGCGCTGCAACTCCTCTTCGACCGCCTCCCCCACCAGTCCGCCACCACCGTCCCCGCCACCCGCTGAGGAAGTGCCCCGTGCGCATCACCCGCCTCCGTACCCCCGCCACCGTCGCCGCGTCCCTCGCCCTGGTCCTCACCGTCGCCGGTTGTGGCGCGAGCGTCTCCGACGACAAGGACAAGCGGGACGAGAACGCCACCGCCGCCGGCGGCAAGGGCGGCCACTACCCGGTCACCATCACCAACTGCGGCACCGAGACGACGTACGACAAGGCCCCCGAGCGCGTGGTCACCAACGACGTCGGCATCACCGAGATCATGTTCGCGCTCGGCCTGGCGGACCGGATGGCCGGCTACGTCATGCCCGACGACAAGGGCGACCTGGACGCGGTGCCGTACAAGGACGCGTACGACAAGGTGCCCTGGCTCTCCAAGCGGGAGATCAACCGGGAACTGGTCCTCGACGCCAGGGCGGACCTGGTCTTCGCCGGGTGGAACTACGGGTTCCGCGAGTCGGAGGGGTTCACCCCGGCCGCGTTGAAGAAGCTCGGCGTCGGCTCGTACCTGCTCACCGAGTCCTGCCGGAACGGCGTCGGCAAGGCGCGCGGCGTGATGTCCCCGCTCGACGCGCTCTACACCGACCTGCGCACCCTCGGGAAGATCTTCGACGTGGAGGAGCGGGCCGAGAAGCTGGTGCGCGACTACCAGCGACAGATCGCCGACGCGGCGGCCAGGGCGCCGAAGGAGCGGCCGACGGTCTTCCTGTACGACGACGGGCGGGACAAGCCGTTCACCTCGGGCAGGTACGCCGGGCCGCACGACATCATCACCAAGGCGGGCGGCGACCACGTCATGAAGGACCTCAAGGACAGTTGGGTCACGGTCGGCTGGGAGACCGTGGTCGAGCGCGACCCCGAGGTGATCGTGATCAACGACTACGGGGACACCAGCGCCGCGCAGAAGAGGAAGTTCCTGCTCGACTACCCGCCGCTGGCCGGCGTCTCGGCGATCAGGAACAAGCGCATCTTCACCCTCGACTACGCGGACCTCGTGGAGAGCCCGCGCAACGCGGCGGCCGTCACCGCGCTCGGCGACTACCTGCGGTCGGTACGACGCGACGGAAACCGTCCGAGGTAAGGGAGACCTAAGTCACTTACACTGGCGGCGTGGCGACCACCGACTGGAAGAGCAACCTGCGGGCGCGCGGCTACCGACTGACCCCGCAGCGCCAGCTCGTGCTGGAGGCCGTGGACACCCTGGAGCACGCCACCCCCGACGACATCCTCACCGAGGTGCGCCGGACGGCGAGCGGGGTGAACATCTCCACCGTCTACCGCACCCTGGACCTCCTGGAGGAGCTGGGCCTGATCAGCCATGCCCACCTGGGGCACGGCTCGCCGACGTACCACGTGGCGGCGCGCCACCACCACCTGCACCTGGTGTGCCGGGACTGCACCGACGTGCTGGAGGCTGATCAGGCCATCGCCGAGACGTTCACCCGCCAGTTGCGGGAGAGCTTCGGCTTCGACACCGATTTGAAGCACTTCGCGATCTTCGGGCGATGTGCGAAGTGCACGGGCGGCGGGGAAGCCGGCGAGGAGCCGACGGCGGCGCCGTAGGCTGGGGGCATGCTGCGACAATCACCCGCCAGTCCGTTGCTGTCGCTCCCCGGCGCCGTACCGGCGGAGGGTCCGGACGAAGGGGTCGCCGGTCACTACGGCGACCTGTTCCGCGAACAGCGCACCCTCGCCGACGGCTCCGGCTTCGTCGACCTCTCCCACCGGGGCGTGGTCACCGTCACCGGCGACGACCGGCTGAGCTGGCTGCACCTGCTGCTCACCCAACACGTCAGCGAACTGCCCGTCGGGCACGCCACCGAGTCGCTGATCCTGTCCGCGAACGGCCACATCGAGCACGCGCTGTACCTGGTGGACGACGGCACGACGGTCTGGGCCCACGTGGAGCCCGGCACCCAGACCGAGCTGATCGCCTACCTGGAGAGCATGAAGTTCTTCTACCGGGTGGAAGTGAGCGACCGCACCGAGGAGTTCGCCGTCGTCCACCTGCCCGCGGGCTCCATCGCCGAGGTCCCGGACGGCGCGGCGGTACGCGAGACCGCGCACGGCCGCGACGTGTTCCTGCCCCGCGGCGAGCTGGCCTCGTTCGCGGACGCGCACGGCCCGGCGATCGGCGTGCTGGCCCACGAGGCGCTGCGCGTGGAGGCCCACCGCCCGCGGCTCGGCCTGGAGACCGACCACCGGACGATCCCGCACGAGCTGGGCTGGATCGGCACGGCGGTGCACCTGCAGAAGGGCTGCTACCGAGGCCAGGAAACCGTCGCCCGCGTCCACAACCTGGGCAAGCCCCCGCGCCGCCTGGTCTTCCTGCACCTGGACGGCAGCGAGGTCCACCTCCCCCCACACGGCACCCCGATCCGCCTCGCCTCCGACGGCCCCGACGGCCGCCAACTCGGCTTCATCACCACCTCGGCCCGCCACCACGAACTGGGCCCCATCGCCCTGGCCCTGGTCAAGCGCAACGTCCCCCTGGACGCCACCCTGCTGGCCGGCACGACGGCGGCGGCGCAGGAGGCGGTGGTCGAGCCGTAGCCCCTGGCGGGGGCGGCGATGGGGGCGCCGCCCCCTCAGACCTCCACCAGCACCGTGAACGGCCCGTCGTTCGTCAGGGACACCTTCATGTCGGCGCCGAAGCGGCCCGTCTCGACGTGGGCGCCCAACTGGCGCAGGGCCGCGATCACCTCGTCGACCAGGGGTTCGGCCACATCGCCGGGGGCGGCGGCGTTCCAGGTGGGGCGGCGGCCCTTGCGGGCGTCGCCGTAGAGCGTGAACTGGCTGATGACCAGGAGCGGGGCGCCCGTGTCCGAGCAGGACTTCTCGCCGTCCAGGATGCGCACCGACCAGAGCTTGCGGGCCAGTTGCGCGGCCTTGGCCGGGGTGTCGTCGTGGGTCACGCCGATCAGGACGCACAGCCCCTCGCCGACGATCTCCCCCACCGTCTCGCCACCCACGGTGACGCTGGCCCCGTCGACCCTCTGTATCACAGCACGCATGTGCACCATGATGCCCTGCCGCCATCTGGGCTGTTCGGGTGTTCCACCGGTGCGGACGGACCGCACAGAGTGGCACGATGCGTGCAGGCGGTGCGTTATGTGGACAACGCGACCAGCTCGCGCACCGTTTGAGGGGACGGAAACGCATGATTACACCCGGCGCCGGGCAGTCTCCCGGCTCCGTACCAACCGCTCGGTCGTCGTCCGCGACGAGCCCGGGGAGCCCCGCCCACCCGCCGCGGCCGGCACGTGCCGTGGCGGAGCCGGCGCCGGACGCCTGGTTCGGCGGGACGGTCGACGTGCCGCACACGCGCTCGCACAGCGGGCGCCCCGGACATCTGGCGGAGGCGACCGCGACCGTGTTGGCCCTGGACGGACTGCGCCTGGCCGAACTGCGCGCGCTGCGCCGCAGCTCGCAGGCGGAGGAGGCGGACCTGAGCTACGTACGCCGGCTGCTCCAGGGCCGGATCGACATCATCCGCGCCGAGCTGGCGCACCGCGCGGCGCCCAGCGCGCCGGCCCCGGTGGCCGACCCGCCGCGCACGGTGGTGGACCGGCTCTCGGAGATCCTGACCGACGGGCCGACCCGGTACCGCTCGTCCGCCCGGCACGTGACGCTGGGCGCGCCGCGCAGCGGCCCGTACCGGGAACTGGCCGAGGAGATGCTGGCCGAGGTCGAGCTGTCGGACCTGCGGGCCAGGACGGACGAGGAGCTGGACCGGGCGATGGGCCGGCTCACCGCCTACGAGCAGCGGGTCTCCGGGCGGCGGCAGCAGTTGCAGCGGACGGCGGACGATTGCGGGGCCGAGATCACCCGCAGGTACCGTGAGGGGGAAGCGCAAGTCGACGACCTGCTCCCGTGAGTGCCCGGGGAGGTCGCACCCCCCGCCCGCACCACCGACCAGGAAGCAGGAAGGCCGACGATGTCCTCCGCCCCCTCCTCTCCCTCCGCCGCCGCTGACCCCGCTCAGCCGGCCGCCATACCCCCGGTCCTCGCCGAGGTCGTACGCTCCGGCTTCGTCGAGGGCCGACACCGCGGCTCGCTCGTGGTGCTCGACGCCGACGGCGGCGTGGCCTGGTCCCTCGGGACGGTGGACGCGCCGGTCTTCCCTCGGTCGACCAACAAGCCGATGCAGGCGGCGGCCGTGTTGCGGGCCGGCCTCGACCTGGCCGGCGAGCGGCTGGCGCTCGCGGCGGCCAGCCACTCGGGCGAGGGCTTCCACCGGGACCTGGTGCACCGGATGCTGGCCGAGGCCGAGTTGCCGCCGGGCGCCCTGCGGACCCCGCCCGACCTGCCGCTCGACCCGGTCGAGGCGGAGGCGTACCTGGCCTCGGGGCAGGTCAGGGACCGCGTCACGATGAACTGCTCGGGCAAGCACACCGCCATGCTCGCGGCCTGCGCGCTGAACGGCTGGCCGCTGGAGACGTACCTGGAGCCCGAGCACCCGCTCCAGCGCCTGGTGCGGCAGGTGGTGGAGGAGACCAGCGGTGAGCGGGTGACGCGGGAGGGTGTCGACGGGTGCGGGGCCCCGCTGCTCGCGATCTCGCTGACCGGCCTGGCCCGCGCGTTCCGCTCGTTCGTGCGCGCGGAGCCCGGGACGCCGGAGCGGCGGGTCGCGGACGCGATGCGGGCGCACCCGGAGTACGTGGCGGGTACCCGCCGCGCGGACACCTGGTTGATGCGCGAGGTGCCCGGGACGCTGGCCAAGATGGGCGCCGAGGCGGTGCAGGCGGTGGCGCTGCCGGACGGGCGGGCGCTGGCGTTCAAGCTCGACGACGGCGGCACCCGGGCCCTTGGCCCCGTGCTGGCGCGGGTGCTGGCCCGGATGGGCGTGGACGCGCCGGTCGTCGCCCGGATCGCGGACGCCCCGCTGCTCGGTGGCGGCGAGCGGGTCGGCGAGGTACGAGCGGCCTTCTGAGGCTCCTGGGAAATCCCGGTGCACCGGGGGCCGCGGATACCTAGCGTGCTCCCATGGCCCTAGACATTCGCACCATCACCGACGCCGAAGTCCCCGACTGGCTCCGCGCCTGCAACACCGGTTTCCTCCTCGACCCCGTGATCAGTGAGGAGGAGGTGGAACTGCGCCGGTCCGGCCTGAACCTGGACCGTACGCAGGGCGCCTTCGACGACGGCCGGTGCGTGGGTTGCTTCCGCAGCTTCGCCCAGGAACTGACCGCGGTGGGTGGCGCGCCGGTGCCGGCCACCGCGGTCACCAACGTCAGCATCGTCCCCACGCACCGCCGCCGCGGCCTGCTCACCGAGATGATGGGCCGCGACCTGCGCGCCGCCAAGGAGCGCGGCGACGCGGTGGCCACGCTGTTGGCGGCGGAGTACCCGATCTACGGGCGGTACGGCTTCGGCCCCGCCACCTGGACCACCCGGTGGACGGTGGACATCGCCCGGGCCGGCCTGAACGCGGGCTACGCCAGGCCCGGGGACGCCCCGCTGGTCTCGGGCAAGGGGCGGGCGGCGCGGATCGCGGACCCGGGCGGGCGGGTGGACCTGGTCGACGCGGCGGAGATGCTGGTCGAGGGGCCGGCCCTGCACGACCGGCTGCGGGCCGAACGGCACGGGATGGTCAGCCGCAGCGAGCGGGTGTGGCGCCTGGAGACCGGCGACCTACGCTACCCGAGCACCCAGTGGACGGAGCCGTTCCACGCGCTGTACCGGGGGCCCGACGGCACCGTCGAGGGCCTGCTCACGTACACGATCGACCAGCACTGGGCCGCGAAGATGCCGGAGAACACGGCCCGGGTGCGCTCGCTGCTGGCCACCACGCCGGCGGCGGAGAGCGCGCTGTGGTACTTCCTGTTCTCGGTGGACTGGGTGGTCCGGGTCGACACCTGGTACCGCGCGCCGGACGACGTGCTGCCGCTGCTGCTCGGCGACCCGCGGGCGGCCGTGCCGCAGGCCCAGGCGGACTGGGTGTGGATACGCCCGCTGGACGTGCCCCATCTGATGCGGGCCCGCACCTACCCGGTCGAGGGCTCGCTGGTGCTCGACCTGCACGACGCGGCGGGCCTGGCCGGCGGGCGCTTCGCGCTGGAGGCCGGCCCCGACGGCGCGAGCTGCGTGCCGACCAGCCGCGACGCGGACCTCAGCATGGACATCGGCGAACTCGGAACGCTGTGGCTCGGCGACGAGTCGCCCACCCGGCTGGTCAGCCTCGGCCGCGTCGAGGAACATCGCGCGGGCGCCGCGGCGCGGGCCGACGCGCTGCTGCGGGCCGGGCGCCGCCCGTGGTGCCCGGACTCGTTCTGACACCCCTCCTGTGGGGCGGGCGGGACAGGCTCTGCTGGGTCCCGGCCCCGGCCCGGCCCCGGCCTCGCCGGACGGGCCGGGGCCGGGCGAGCGGCCGGGGTCCAACCTCACCGAGCCGGGGCCGCCCGGCATCGAGCCCCGCCCGGCACGCCGCGCCGTCCGCCCGCTCGTCAGACCGCGTCGTCGCAGCCCGTGCAGCACTCGTACTCCTGCACGGCGGCAGCCGGCACGGTGGCAGCCGGCATGGTGGCGGTGCGCGCGCCGGCGCTCTGCTCCGCGGCGACCGTACGCCGGGGCGCCGCCCGCCGTCCCCGCGCGCCACCGGCCGACCCACCGGCGGCCGACCCGCCAGCGGACGCGGCGGTCTGCTCCGGCTCGTCGGTCAGCAGTCGGCGCGGGCCGTTGCCCTCGGCGCCGAGTTGGTCGTACGGGTTGGCCAGCGCGCAGCGGTCGATGGACAGGCAGCCGCAGCCGATGCAGTCGGTGAGGTGGTCGCGGAGCTTCTCCAGTTGCCGGATGCGCGCGTTGAGGTCCGCCTGCCAGCACTGCGACACCTGCGCCCAGTCGTCGCGGTCGGGCGTGCGTTCCTCGGGGAGCAGTCCGAGAACGTCGCGGATGGTCGCGAGCGGGATGCCGACGCGCTGCGAGACCCGTACGAAGGCGACCCGGCGCAGCGTGTCCCGGGCGAACCGGCGCTGGTTGCCGCTGGTACGACGGCTCCGGATGAGCCCCTGTCGCTCGTAGAAGCGCAGCGCGGACGCGGGCACGCCGCTGCGCTCGGACAGCTCGCCGACGGTGAGTTCGTAGCGGTTCTTGGAAAGTTGCGTCATGTCACCCACCGTAGCTTGACTTCAACCATTGTTTAAGTCAGAGGCTCTGTGTATCGGCACCGAGGCGGGCGGTTCGCCCCCGCACCGGACCGAGCCCGGCCGCGCACCGTCGCGGCCGGGCGGCTGCCGCCATCCCGTACGGCCCGCGCCACGACCGGCCGTGCGCCACCCGCACGTTCACCTCCGAAGGAGAGCCTCCATGTCCGCTTCCACCCTCCGCCTCGCCATCATCGTCGGCAGCAACCGAGGTGGCCGTTTCGCGCCGGTCGTCGCCCGGTGGATCACCGAGCAGGCCCGCCAACACGGTGGCCTGGAGGTCGACGTCATCGACCTGGCCGACATCGCGCTGCCCACCTCGCTGCCCGCGTACGGGCAGGGGCCCGACCCGGATACGGCCGCCGAGTTGGCGAAGCTGACGCCCGGCCTCGCCGCGGCGGACGCGTTCCTCGTGGTGACCCCGGAGTACAACCACAGCTACCCCGCCTCGCTGAAGAACGCCATCGACTGGCACCACGCCGAGTGGCAGGCCAAGCCGGTCGGCTTCGTGAGCTACGGCGGGGTCTCCGGCGGGTTGCGCGCCGTGGAGCACCTGCGCGGCGTCTTCGCCGAGGTGCACTCGGTCACCGTCCGCGAGACCGTCAGCTTCACCATGGCCGGTGAACTCTTCGATGGTGAGGGCGAGTTGAGGACCCCGGAGCTGCCCAACGCCGCCGCCAAGCGCCTGCTCGACCAGCTCGTCTGGTGGGGCCGCGCGCTGCGCAACGCGAAGGAGGAGTTTCCGTACGGGGCGTGACGGGTGCCCCCGGCACCCGCACAGACGGACGGGCCCGCGGCCGAACCCCCTCCCCGGGGGCGCCCCTTCCGGGGAGCGGCGCGGGCCCACGTCGGCGTGGCGGACGGACGGTTACGGCGCGGCCCGACACGCCGGCGGGCCGACGCGCCCGGGCCGACACCCCTACGAACCGTTACGCCGCCGGGCGGCCGAGCACCTCGGCCAGGCGCTCGATGCCGTCGGTGCCGTTCCCCTCGTCGATGGCCCGCTGCGCCACCGCCCGCGCGGCCCGCAGCACCCCGGTGTCCATGCCGCGGTCGTCGGCCGCGTGGATGACGTGGTCGATGCCGGCCGCCACGGAGATGATGTGCGAGTCGTCGCCCGGGTAGACGCCGTCGTCCACGTTGCCCGCGAGCAGATCCATGATGGGCGGCAGGATGTCCAGGATTCCGCGGGCGAACGGCGCGAGGTCGCGCGCCGCGACGTCCTCCTTCTTACCCAGCGCGAACGCGTGCATCAGCCCGCTCACCGAGGTCCAGAAGAAGTCGAGCAGCGCGACGTCGTACGCCGCCGCGCGGCCGTAGTCCGCACCCTGGTAGGTGGCCGTGCCGCCGAGGCTGGCGAACGTCGCGCGATGCGTCTCGTACAGCGCCTCCGGGCCGCTGAACAGGAAGACGGCGTCCGGCGTGCCGATGGTGACGGTCGGGGTGAGGATCGTGCCGTCGAGGTAGTCGGCGCCCCGCTCGGTGGCCCAGGTGGCGGCGGCGCGGGCCCGGTCGGGCGAGTCGGCGGTGAGGTTCACCAGCGTGCGGCCCTTGATGGCGTCGCCCGCGGCCTCCAGGATGCTGCCCGAGGCGGCGTAGTCGATCACGCAGATGACCACCAGCTCACTCGCCGCGACCGCCTCCGCGGGCGTGCTCGCGGCCGTCGCGCCCTGGGCGACCAGCTCGTCGGCCTTGCCCTCGGTCCGGTTCCACACCGTGGTCGGGTGGCCGGCCGCGACGAACGCCGAGGCCAGCGCCCGCCCCATCGGCCCGAGCCCGAGCACGGTGACGGGGGCGGGCGCGGGGGTGGGGTTGCTCGCGGCGGCGTCGGTGGCGGTGGTGGTGGTGGTGACGGCGTCGGCGGCGGGCGTTTCGGGCGATGCGGACATGGCGGCGCTCCTTGGGTGGGTACGGGGTTGGCGGGTGGGTGGATCAGTGGACCGGTGGGTGGGGTGGCCGGTCGTGGGGTGGTCGGTGGGTGGCTGGTGGGTGGGGCGGGGCACGGGGATGGAACAGGTCGGCGTCGTGGCGCGTTGCGTGGGAGACGGGCCACGGTGAGGTGGGGATGAGCGAACAACCGCTGACCAAGAAGAACCGGCCGTACGTGTGCGGCCTCGACGCCGCCGTCGATGTCATCGACGGCAAGTGGAAGGTCCTGATCCTGTGGGCCCTCCACGACCAGCCGCGCCGCTTCGGCGAGACCAAGCGGTTGCTGCCGGGCATCAGCGAGAAGGTGCTGGCCCAGCAGCTCAGGGAGTTGGAGGCGGACGGCGTCGTGCACCGTGAGGTGTACGACGAGGTGCCCCCGAAGGTGGAGTACTCCCTCACCGACTCGGGCCTGGCGCTCAACGCGGCGCTCGGCCCGCTCGGCGCCTGGGGCACGCGCCGGATGACGGAGCTGGGCATCCCCTACCCCTCGCCCGCGCACCAGGCGGCGTGCTGACGCCTCGTCAGCGGCGCGGCGGAGCCGAACGGTTGACGTGTGGGGTTGGGTTAGCGGGGTGAGTGAGTGGGTGGGTGGGGTGGGTTACGGGGTTGAGTGACGGGGTTGCGTGGTGGTGTGGACTGATGGGTGGGCCGGCCGGGCACGGACGGGGGTCCTCACCCGCGCTGGCCCGGCCCTCTCAGCCTCTCCCGGCCGCTCGGGGGTGACAAGTACGTACAAAAAGGTGAGTGCTTACCTTGGAGTCACCGAGGGCCCCACTCCCCCGCGCGACCCGCACCCACCCGTCGCCGCCCCACTCCGGGCGGGGCGCGCCGCCAGCTCACGGCGCCCGCTCACGGTGCCGGCTCCCCCACCGACTCCCCCGCCAGGTCGTCGTCGCCGTACAGGTCGGTGATCCGCGCGGCGGTCGCGGCCAGCACGGCGCGGACCTCGGGTGGGTCGAGCACCTCCACGTCCGTGCCGAACTGGAGGAGTTGGCGGGCCGCGCCCACCACCGTGTACCCGATCTCGACCGTGACCCACTCGTCGTACGCGTCGCCCATGTCGTGCGCGTCGCCCACGTCGGCCGCTGAGGCCCCGACCGCCGAGGCCCCGTCCGCCGGGTCGCTGCGCTCCGCGTCGGCGCCCACGGGGGCGTCCGCCTGGGCGTCCCCGCGCGCGTCCGGGGCCGGGGCCGGGCCCTGCCGGTCAGGGCCCGGTTCGGGCAGCACCTCGACGCGGGTGGCGAGGAGTGAGCCGACGATGCGTACGAGCATGTCGAGGCGTGACCTGCGCACCCGGGCCCGTACGCGGACGGCCACCGGGCGTTCCTCCACCTCGCGGCGCAGGGACTCCCAGGCGTCGGCCAGTTCCACGCCCGGCCTGCGGCGCGCGGGGGCGTCGGTGACGGTCGCGGTGGCGATGCGGTCGGCGCGGAAGAGTCGCGGGGTGCCGCCACGGTCGGCCACCAGGTACCAGGTGCCGGCCTTGGCGACGAGCCCGTACGGGTCGACGGTGTAGGTGTGTGAGCGGGTCGCGCCGCTGTGCCGGTAGCGCAGCCGCAGTCGGCGGTCGGTGAACACGGCCGTCTCCAGCGCCTCCAGGTCAACCGTCGGGCGGGGCCCGGACATCCAGCGGTCGGGGTCGATGAGGATGCGACGGCTGGCGAGTTCGGCGGTGGGGCGGTGCGGCGCGGGCAGCGCCACCATCACCTTGCGCAGCGCGGACCTGAGCGCGCCGTCCAGGCCCAGCGCGCTGTGACTGCCCGGCGCGGTGAGCGCGAACAGGGCCCTGGCCTCGTGCGAGGTGAGCCCGGTGACGTCGGTGCGGTAGCCGGGGAGCAGGGAGATGCCGCCGTGTCGGCCGCGCTCGGCGTAGACCGGGACGCCGGCGGCGGACAGCGACTCGACGTCGCGGTAGATGGTGCGCACCGAGACCTCCAGTCGCTCGGCCAGTTCGGCCGCCGGGACCCGGGCCCGGGTCTGGAGCAGCAGCAGGATCGACAGCAGACGGTCCGACTTCATGCGCCGAGTTTCGCAGGCCGGCGGGGAAAACCTGACGGCACCTGTCAGGTGAGTGCGACAGCCTCCGTCGGGAGATCGGCGGTGCGCGCGACGGCGCGGCCGTGGTGCGGTGCGCCGCGCCCGCCCGGCCGCGCGCCGGCGCCGCCGGTCGCGCGATGACCGTGGTGACACCGAACGGAGAGAGCCCCCCGTGAGCCAGCAGAACGCAGTGCCCGACCCGCGCCCCCAGTACGAGCGCGCCGCCGACCAGATGGCCGCCCTGATCGACGCCGTGAGCCCGGACCGGTTGGGCGCCCCGACGCCGTGCGCCGAGTTCGACGTGCGGGCGCTCCTCGGGCACATGGTGCGGGGCACCCACGGCGCGGCCGAGCTGGGTGCCACGGCCGCCAGGACGGGAGCGGCCGGCGCGCCCGAGGGCCTGTCCGAGGGGTCGGACGCCGCGGTCGACGTGCCGGACGACGGCTGGGCCACGGCGTACGCGCGGGCGCGGGCCGAACTCGCCGCGGCCTGGGCGGATGACGCCGCGCTCGCGGCCCCGGTGCGGATGCCGTGGGGCGAGGTACCGGGGCGGGGCGTGTTGGCGGCGCACGTGCTGGACGTCGTCGCGCACGCGTGGGACCTGGCCCGGGCGCTGGGCGACCGCCGCCCGCTCGACCCGGAGTTGGCGCGGGTCGAGCTGGCCGGGGCGCGCCAGATGCTGCCGGCGGAGCGGCGGGGCGGGCCGGTGCCGTTCGGGCCGGTGCGGCCGGCGCCCGAAGGCGCGGACGCGTATGAGGAGTTGGCGGCCTGGCTCGGCCGTGACGCGTCCTGGACCGCCCCGGGCGCCCGGACGGCCGCCGACGCGGCGGCGGCAGCGGGCGCGCGGACGCTGGACGCCGCCGTCGACGCGCTGGCCGCCCTGGTCCGGGGGCCCGTCCTGCGGCCCGGCGACGCGGCGTACGACGTGGAGCGCGCCACCTTCAACAGCGCGGTGGCGCACCGGCCCGCCGTGCTCGCCGGGGTGGCGGACGCCGCCGACGTGAGCGCCGTGGTGGCCTTCGCCGGGGCCCGTGGGCTGCCGGTCGCCGTGCAGTCCACCGGCCACGGCCAGGCGCTCGCCAGCGCCGACGGCGTGCTGGTCACCACCCGCCGGCTGCGCGGGGTCCATGTGGACCCCGCCGCGGCGACCGCCTGGATCGGCGCGGGCGAGCGCTGGGGCGCGGTGGTGGCCGCGGCGGCGGAGCACGGCCTCGCGCCGCTGAACGGCTCGGCCCCGCACGTCGGCGTCGTCGGCTACCTCCTCGGCGGCGGCATCAGCCTGCTCGCCCGCAGCCACGGCTTCGCCGCCGACCGGGTGCGCGCCATCGAGGTGGTCACGCCCGACGCGGTGCTGCGCCGGGTCACCGCGACGAGCGAGCCCGACCTGTACTGGGCGCTGCTCGGCGGCCGGGACAACTTCGGCGTCGTCACCCGGGTGGAGGTCGAACTCGTCCCGGTGGCGCGGCTGTACGGCGGCGGGCTGTACTTCGACGGGGCCACCCAGGGCGAGGCCGTGCTGCGCGCCTACCGGGACTGGTCGGCCGGCCTGCCCGAGGCGCTGACCTCGTCCATCGCGTTCTTCCCGGCCCCCGACGCGCCCACCGTGCCCGAGCCGCTGCGCGGCCGGCTCGTGGCGCACGTCCGGGTGGTGCACACCGGCTCCGCCGAGGAGGGCGAACGCCTGGTGGAACCGTTGCGCGCGATCGGGCCGCGGCTGATCGACACCGTCGCCGAGATGCCGTACGCCGCGTGCGCCAGCATCTTCAACGAGCCGGCCGACCCGATGCCGTACCACGGGGAGACCGTGCTGCTCAGCGAGCTGACCCCGCGCACCCTGGAGGCGATCCTCGACGTGACCCGGCCGGGCGGGGTGCCGTGCATCGCGGAGGTGCGCCACCTGGGCGGGGCGCTGGCCCGCCGTGGGGAGGCCCCCAACGCGATCGGCCTGCGCGACGCCGCGTACCTGCTCGGCGTGCTCTCGCCGCTGCGCGGGCCGCTGACCCGCGACGTCGTGCGCCCGGTGCACGAGCGCCTGCTCACGGCCGCCGCGCCGGTCACCGTCGGCCGCTCGCTGCCGTTCATGGGCCCGAGCGGCGAGCGCGCGCCGGGCGCGGGCCCGGAGGCGGCCGGGGAGACGGCCGGGGAGACGGCCGGGGAGACGGCGGCGGACACAGCCGAGGAGGCGGTCCGCAGCGCGTACGAGGCGGAGGACTACGCGCGGTTGCGCGCCCTCAAGGCGACGTACGACCCGCACAACCTGTTCCGCCACAACCACAACATCCGCCCGGCGTAGCGGGGCGGCTGGCCGGGTGGGGGTTGGGACCCCGGCCCCGGCCAGCCGGGGACCGGGGTGGGCCGGCGGGCGGGGGCCGTGTTCGGGCCCCCGCCTCACCGGGCCCAGGTCGCCAGGGCGGCGCCGACGGCCACGGCAGCGGCGAGGACGCCCGTGGCCAGGGCGATGTGGCAGGTGAGGAGTCGGTGGCGCAGTTGGGCGTACCGCGCCTCGTACTCCCCGCGCAGCTCCTCGATCCGGCGGACCGTCACGCCGAGCATCTGCCGGGTGAGCGCGAGGCGCCGGCTGACGTAGTGCCGCACCAGGTCGTCCGTCTGCGCGCTGGTCAGCCACGGCAGCTCGGCGCAGAGCGCCTGGGCCTCGCGCCGGGCCTCGGCGTGGTGGGCGTGGGCCATCAGGAAGCCCTCCGCCTCGGTGGCGAGCGCCGTGGCCTCCTCGCGGCGGGAGGTCCAGGACCGGCCGCGCGTCACGACCGGTCGCCCTTGTGGCCGTCGGGGTCCAGGATGTCGCGCTGCCCGGTGGTCTCCGCCTGGTCCAGCTTGGTCACGTCGGGGTGGTGCAGGTCGAAGGCGGGGGACTCGGAGCGGATCTTGGGCAGGGTGACGAAGTTGTGCCGGGGCGGCGGGCAGGAGGTGGCCCACTCCAACGAGCGCCCGTACCCCCACGGGTCGTCGACCCGCACCCGCTCCCCCTTCTTGGCGGTCTTCCACACGTTGTAGAGGAACGGGAGCGTGGACAGGCCCAGGAGGAAGGCGCCGATGGAGGAGACGGTGTTCAGGGCGGTGAACCCGTCCGCCGCCAGGTAGTCGGCGTAACGGCGCGGCATGCCCTCGGCGCCCAGCCAGTGCTGGACCAGGAACGTGGCGTGGAAGCCGGTGAACAGCGTCCAGAAGTGCACCTTCTCCAGCCGGGTGTCGAGCATGGTGCCCGTCATCTTCGGCCACCAGAAGCTGAACCCGCCGAACATGGCGAAGACGATCGTGCCGAAGAGGACGTAGTGGAAGTGCGCGATCACGAAGTAGCTGTCCGTCACGTGGAAGTCCATCGGCGGCGAGGCCAGGATGACCCCCGTCAGGCCGCCGAAGAGGAAGGTGACGAGGAAGCCGACCGCCCACAGCATCGGTGGCTCGAACGACAGCGAGCCCTTCCACATCGTGCCGATCCAGTTGAAGAACTTCACGCCCGTCGGGACGGCGATGAGGAAGCTCATGAAGGAGAAGAACGGCAGCAGTACGGCGCCCGTCGCGAACATGTGGTGGGCCCATACGGTGACGGACAGTCCGGTGATGGCGATGGTGGCGCCGATCAGGCCCATGTAGCCGAAGATCGGTTTGCGCGCGAACACCGGGATGATCTCGCTGATCACCCCGAAGAACGGCAGCGCCAGGATGTAGACCTCGGGGTGACCGAAGAACCAGAACAGGTGCTGCCACAGGAGCGACCCGCCGTTCGCGGGGTCGAACACGTGTGACCCGAAGCGCCGGTCGGCCTCGAGCACCAGCAGGGCCGCCGCGAGCACGGGGAAGGCCAGCAACACCAGGATCGAGGTGAGCAGCACGTTCCAGGTGAAGATCGGCATCCGGAACATCGTCATCCCCGGCCCGCGCATGCAGACGATGGTGGTGATGAAGTTGACCGCGCCGAGGATCGTGCCGAACCCCGACAGCGCCAACCCCATGATCCACATGTCGCCCCCGACGGAGGGGGTCCGCACGGGTCCGCTCAGCGGCGTGTAGGCCGTCCATCCGAAGTCGGCGGCGCCCTGCGGCATGAGGAAGCTGCTCAGGACGATCAGCCCGCCGAAGAGGAACAGCCAGTACGACAGCATGTTCAGCCGGGGGAAGGCGACGTCGGGCGAGCCGATCTGCAACGGCATGATCGCGTTGGCGAAGCCGGCGAAGGTGGGGGTGGCGAACAGCAGCAGCATCAGCGTCCCGTGCATGGTGAACGCCTGGTTGTACTGCTCGTTGGACATGAGCTGCAGGCCCGGTCTGGCCAGCTCCGCGCGGATCGCCATGGCCAGCGCCCCGGCGATGACGAAGAAGAAGAATGAGGTGATCAGGTAGAGGTGGCCGATCTTCTTGTGATCGGTCGTGCTGAGCCACGAGACGATCACCTGCCCCGTGCCGCGCCGCCCCTCCGCCGCCGGGACGGGAGCGACGGGTTCCGTTGTACGTGTCGTCATCGAGATCCTCAATCTCCAGCGCGTGAGAGCCGCGCGGGTGCGCGGACGGCTCCTGAGGGACGTCGGGCCACGTGTAGCCAGCCGCGGGGAAACTAGTCCGTCTTCGCGCGGTTTTCGGGCCCACCTCGCGCACCTCGCTGAGAAGGGGCCCGGACGAGTGACGCGCCGCTTCCCCCATGGGCCGCATCGGGGCGCGCTGACGAGTGGTGTGCGCCGCCCGGAGCTGGCGGGGCGACCGCCGCGCGGGGCGATTGTCAGAGGGGGGTGCGACGCTGTTCGTCGGAAGTCAGCGGCGGGCGCGGTGTCCTGCCGACCGACACGAGGGAGACCGACGATGACCAGCGCGCACACCTCTCAGGACGGCAGCGGAGGGGCCCCGGCCCGGGTCACGGACGTGCGGCTGCGCGCCGTGGAGCGGGCGGACCTGGAGCTGTTCTTCGCCTTCGAGCAGGACCCGGAGGCGGCGCGGCGGGCGGTCTTCCCGTCCCGGGAGCGGGAGCGGTTCATGACGCACTGGGAGAACCGCGTGCTGGGCGACCCGACGGGGATCCAGCGGACGGTGGTCGCGGACGGCGAGGTCGCGGGCAACATCGTGTGCTGGGAGGACGAGGGCCGGCGCCTGGTCGGCTACTGGTTCGGCCGCTCCTTCTGGGGCCGTGGCGTCGGCACCCGCGCCCTGTCCCAGTTCCTCGACCTGGTGGAGCACCGCCCGCTGTACGCCGACCCGTTCGCGAGCAACGAGGCGTCGGTCCGCCTCCTGGAGCGCTGCGGCTTCCGCCACATACCCGACCCCGGCCCGGAGCACCATCTGGAGCCGGGCCAGGTGCTGCTGGTGCTGGAGGGGTAAGGCGGGCGCGGGGTGGGGGTGGGCGGGGGCCGGAGCGGGCGGGTGCGGCAGGGTCGCCGCTCGGCTCACCACCTGCCGCCCGGTCCGCCGCCCGCCGCTCGGCCCAGCCCGCCACCCGGTCCGCCGGCCGGCCCGGCCCGCCGTCGGCCACCCGGCCCGCCGCCCGCCTCCGCCGTCTGGGCCCGTCACGCCTCCGGGTGGGTGGCCGGTCCGTGCGGGGTGCTGCCTGGCCCGTACGGGTGGGTGGCCGGCTCGTGTTGGCGGGTGTCCGGTCCGTACGGGTCGGGGGTCTGGCTGTACGCGTTGGTGTCCGACCCACGCGGCTCCGGGGACTGGCCGTGCGCGCTGGTGTCCCGGCCGTGTGGGTTGGCGGTGGGGTCCCGGCCGTGTGGGTTGGCGGCGGGGCCCTCGGTGCTCAGCAGGACGAGGGTGGCCGTGGGGCCGAGGCCCAGGGCCGCGCGGCGGTCGGCCGCGCCCTCGCCGGTGAGCGCGGCCCGTACGCCGGCGAGCGAGGCCGCGCCGCACGGCCCGGACGGCACGCCGAGCGCGGCCAGGTCCCGTACCGCCCGCGCGGCCCGTGCCTCGGACACGGCCACCGCCGCGTCCAGTCCCGCGCGCAGGGCGGGCCAGGCGAGGCTGGAGGGGGTGCCACAGTTGAGGCCCGCCATGGCCGTGTCGCCGGTCGCGACGCTGACCCGTTCGCCACGACGCAGGCTCTCCAGCACGCACGCGGCGGCCTCGGGCTCGACGGCGAGCAACGCGGGGCCGGCACCAGCACCAGCACCGGCATCAGCACCGGTGTCCGGGGCCGGCGCGCGGTAGTGGGTGACGGCGGCCTGTGCGAGCGAGCCCACGCCCACCGGGATGGCGACGAGGTCCGGTGCGCCGGCCCCCGCCGCCGCCAGTTGGGCGTCGATCTCGGCGAACAGGGTGGCGTAGCCCTCGACGATCCACCCGGGAATCCGCTCGTACCCGGGCCGCCCGCTGTCCTGCACCAGGACGGTCGGCGACGCCTGCCGGCCCAACCCGCTCTCCGCGCCTGGCCCGTCCCCCGCGTCCTCCACCGCCCGGGCCGCCTCGCGCACGGCCAGGTCGTACGGCCCGGCCACCCGGGTCACGCGGGCGCCCTCGCCCTCGATCGCGGCCACGGCCACGGGGTGTACGCCGCGCGAGACGAAGACGTGGGCCCGCTGACCGAGGAGCCTGGCGATCCGGGCCACGGCCCGGCCGTGGTTGCCGTCGGTGGCGGTGACGAACGTGACCGGTTCGGCCGCCCCCGCCCCCGCCCCAGCCCCGGCAGGCCCGGCTGCCACCCCGGGCCCCGCCCCGGTAGGCCCGGCCCCCGCACCGGCGGGCCCGGCCGCCACGCGGGCCCCCGCGTCCATCGGTTCGGCCGCCCCGGTCGCGCCCGCCGTCGCGCCCCCGCGCTCGGCCAGGACGCGGTGCAGTGCCCAGGAGGCGCCGAGCGCCTTGAACGCCGGGAGCCCGAGCCGGGACGACTCGTCCTTGACGAAGACCCGGCCGACGCCCAACTCGGCCGCCAGGGAAGGAAGCTCCACCAATCGGGTGGGGGCGTAGTCGGGCAGCGCGGCGTGGAACGCGTGCGCGGCGGTCGGCGCGGGCGGGGCGGTCGGCGCGGGCGGGGCGGTCCAGTGCCGTGCGGCGGGCCGCGCGTACCACGAGCCCGGTCCGAGCGGGCCCCGCGCGCCGTCCGGATGGGCCGGCGCGGGCGGCGCCTCGGCGTTGATCGCGACGGGAGGGAAGATCTCGTTCATGCCTTCAGCCTGCGCTGACCTGCTCTTTCCGGTCCAGCGAATGTTTTCCACCTATATTCATCAGGAAGGCTGACGTAACGTCGCGGCGCACCCGACAGCGGCACGGAGGGGGACGGAGGGGCGGCGTGCGGGCCGCGAGAGCGCGGCCGGGACTGGCCAAGGGGCAAGGTCAAGGGCACGGGCGAGGCGCGATGTTCGATCTTCACCGGCTGCGGCTGTTGCGCGAGCTGAAGCACCGGGGCACGCTCGCCGCCGTCGCCGCCGCCCTCTCGTACAGCCCCTCCGCCATCTCGCAGCAGCTCGCCCAGTTGGAGGCGGAGGTCGGGGTGCCGCTGCTTGAGCCGGTCGGGCGGCGGGTGCGCCTCACGGAGCAGGCCGAGATCCTCGTCGCGCACACCGAGGCGGTCCTGGAGCGCCTGGAGCGCGCCGAGGCGGACATCGCGACCTCGCTCACGGACCTCACGGGCACGCTGCGGGTCGCGGCGTTCCAGACCGCGGCGCTCGCCCTGGTGCCGGCCGCGCTGACGCTGCTGCGCGCCGCGCACCCCCGGCTGCGCCTGCACGTCACCCAGCGCGAGCCGGAGCGGGCCCTGCCGGCGCTGCTGGCCCGCGACTTCGACGTGGTGGTGGCCGAGGAGTACCCGGGCAACCCCAACCCGCGCCCGGACGGCGTGGAGCAGGAGGACCTGTGCGCCGATCCGCTGCGCCTCGCCCTGCCGCCCGGCATCGCCGGGACCACGGTCGACGGGCCGCCCCGGGCGGCGCTGCGCGCGCTGGCCGCGCACCCGTGGGTGATGGAGCCGGCCGACACGGCGGCCCGGCACTGGGCGCTGACCCTGTGCCGGACCGCCGGTTTCGAGCCCGACGTGCGGTACGAATCCACCGACCTGCTGCTCCACCTGCGCCTCGTGGAGCAGGGCCACGCCGTCGCGCTCCTGCCCGACCTGGTCTGGAGCGGCCGGGAACCGAGTGTTCCGGTACGCGAGTTGCCGCGCGGGCAGCGGGCGCGCCGCCTGTTCACCGCCGTACGCCGGGGCAGCGGCCACCACCCGGCCGTACGCGCCTGCCGGCAGGCACTCCGCCAGGCCATGGGCGGCACCCCCTACCACGAAGGCGGCGCCAACCCGCCGTCACATACGACAGGTTGACGTAACTGAGGGGCGCTACGGCGCGCCCATCGACCAACCCGTCGTCACTCCTCGATCGCGCCGCCGACGACCCGCAGGTGGTCGCGGAAGGTCAGGGTCGGCGTCTCGCGGCGCTTGGCCAGGTACGCGTCGAACCGCACCTGGGCGCGGAGCATGTGGCCGGCCCGGATCTGGTCGGCCTGGCGCCGCTCGGTGTCGCGGATCGTCTCGGCGAGGGTGAGGAGTTCGTCGGCCCGCTCGGCGGGGGCGAAGACCACGCCGTCGTCGTCGGCGAACACCAGGTCGGCCGCGCTCACCGTCCAGTCGCCGACGGTGGCGGAGGTCAGCGCGTCGGCCGGGCGCTCGCGCAGGCTCAGCGGCCCGGTGGGGAGCGCGCCCGTGCTGAACACGGGCAGGCCGATGGCGCGGATGTCGGCCGTGTCGCGGTGCAACCCCCAGATCACGACCCCGGCGACCCCGGCGGCCTGGGCCTCAAGGACCGCGAGGTCGCCCACGCACGCCTCGTCGAGCCGCCCGCCGTTGTCCACCACCAGCACGTCCTCGGGCCGCGCGGCCTCGTACGCCTCAAGGAAGATGTCCACGCTGCCCACGTGTCGCGCCGGCAGCACGCGCCCGGCGACCCGGCTGCCCGGCGTCACGGCGCGCAGGGCCGAGGGCGCGCAGCGCACCGGGACCCCGGCGCGGATGCACGCGTCCGCCACGTGCGCCGTCGTCAGCGCCGCGAACCGCCGCGCCACGCCGACCCCGACGCCCGCCGAGGCGTCTGGTTCCTGGCTGTTCGGACCGTCCGGTACGGCAGCGCCGTCGGCCCCCTGGCCCCGCTCTTCCCGCCGTTCCAGGCCGCCCTGCTCGACCCGCCCGCCCTGCTCGTCCCGCTCGTCCCGCTGGATTCGCTCCCGCTGCGCCACGTGTGGCTCCTCGCCGTCCGGCTCCCCGCGCGGCTCGGTGCCGGGCCGCGCCCTTGGCCGCATTCTGCCGGGCCCGGGGCGGCGGCGGACCCCGTCAGCGCGCGCCGGCCTCCGCCCGCAGGTCCCGTACGAAACGCAGTCCGGGGCGCCCGTCCAGCGTCGTCTCGCCCGCGACGACGAAGCCGGTACGGGCCAACACGGCACGCGAGCCCGCGTTGTCGAGCGTGGTCTCGGCCTCCAGCGTGGTCAGCCCGTACTCCGTGGCGGCCCGTGCGCAGATCGCGCGGACCGCGGCCGTGGCCAGGCCGCGGCCGGCCGCGCGTTCGGCGATGCGGTAGCCGAGTTCGGCCGAACCGCCCGCCACGTCGACCAGGTTGACCCGGCCCAGCACCTCGCCGTCGGCCGCCACCAGCACGTGGAAGTAGCAGATGCCCAGGGACTGTTCGTCCAGCAGGGCGCGGTGGCGGGCGGCGAACTGCGCGAAGTAGGCGTCCCCACGGTCCGGGATCGACGCGGCGAAGTAGGCGCGGTTCGCGCGCTCGAAGGCGAGCACGGCCGGCGCGTGGTCGGCCCGCAGGGGTTGCAGCTCGAAAGCGGGCTCGGAAGCGGAACCGGGCGCGAGGCCGAGCGCCGACCGGGGGCCGGCGGGCGCGCGCCCCGGGCCTGGGACGGGCCGGGCGCGGGGGGCGGACTGTTGTTCGGGCACGAGCACAAGCGTACGCAGTTCCGCTTCGTGGCGCGGCGGCATTTACGGCACCACGCCCCGCCCCCGCCCGACGCCGGCCCCTGGCGGGCGCGCCATCAGGCCGGCGGCGCGCCCCAGTTGCTCGCCGGGTAGTCGACGTACCCCTCGGCGCCGCCCCCGTAGTACGTGGCCGGGTCGCCGGGCGACAGCGCGCGGTCGAGGGCGAACCGGGCGACGAGGTCGGGGTTGGCGACGTAGTGCCTGGCGTACGAGACGGCGTCGGCGACGCCGGCCGCGAGGGCGGCGTTCCCCGTCGCGCGGTCGAAGCCGTTGTTCACGATCAGCGGCCCCGCGAACCGGCTCCGGTAGCGCGCGAACGCGGTCAGGTCGGGGGCGGCCTCGGGTCCGGCGGGTTCGGGGCCGCGCAGGTGCAGGTAGGACACCGGGCGGTCGCCGAGTTCGGCCACCAGCTCGTCGTAGTCGGCGAGCAGCGGCTCGTCGGCGACGAACCGGTCGCCGTCGTGCCAGTACGGCGCGACGCGCACCCCCACGCACCCGTCCGGCCAGGTCCCGGCCACCGCGTCGACGACCTCCAGGAGCAGCCGCCGCCGGCCGACCCGGTCGGTGCCGTACGCGTCGTCGCGGTGGTTGAGCCGCGGGTTGAGGAACTGCGCGAGCAGGAACGTGCCGAGGGCGCCGATCTCGGCGCCGTCGAACCCCGCGCGGCGCGCCCGCTCGGCCGCCGAGCGGAACTCGGCGACCGTGTCCGCGATGTCGGCGCGGGTCATCGCGCGCGGCACGACGGTCTCCCGGAACCCGTCGCGGGTGAAGGACCGCACCCGTGGGTTGATCGCCGAGGGGCCCGCGGGCAGCGCGCCCCCGAGGTGGTCGGGGTGCGAGGCGGCGCCCGTGTGCCAGAGCTGGAGGACGATGCGACCGCCCAGCGCGTGCACCGCGTCGGTGACCCGCCGCCACCCGGCGACCTGCTCCTCCCGGTAGATGCCGGGGACGTGGGTGAAGCCGATGGCCCGCTCGCTGGTCCAGGTCCCCTCGGTGACGATCAGGCCCGCGCTGGCGCGCTGGGCGTAGTAGGCGGCGTGCGGCGCGCCCGGCGCCAGCGTCTCGTCCGCCGCGCGGGCCCGCGTCATCGGGGCCATCACCACCCGGTTGGGCAGCGTGAGCCCGCCGACGCCCAGCGGGCGCAGCAGCGGCTGCGCGCTCGCGGCGGTGGGCGACGGGTCACGGGTGGCGACATCCGTGGTCGTCAGGGTCGTGCTCATGGCGTGTCCCTCCTCGTCTGCGGGCCGTCCCCGACCGCCTGCGGCAGGCTCGGGGTCACCTCGGCCCGGTGGTGTACGTCATGAGGGGGACGGGGCCCGGCGACGAAAGGTGACCGATGGAGACGCAAGACCGGTTGGCAGAGCGGTTCGAGCCGCACCGCAGCCGCCTGCGGGCGGTCGCCTACCGGATGCTCGGCTCGGGCAGCGACGCGGACGACGCCGTACAGGAGACCTGGCTACGCCTGAGCCGGGCCGACACCAGCGAGGTCGCCAACCTGTCCGGCTGGCTGACGACGGTCGTCTCCCGGATCTGCCTCGACATGCTGCGCACCCGCACCGCCCGCCGCGAGGAGCTGATCGGCGCGCGGCTGCCCGACCGCTGGGACGGCGCCGGCCCCGGTGCCGACGGCGGCCCGGGGCAGGGCGCCGGCCGCGCCGGGGGCGACGGGCCCGGGGTGGACGCCGACCGGCCGCACCCCGGCACGGACCCGGAGCACGAGGCGCTGCTCGCCGACTCGGTGGGCCGGGCGCTGCTCGTCGTGCTGGACACGCTGACCCCGGCCGAGCGGGTCGCGTTCGTCCTGCACGACCTGTTCGCCGTGCCGTTCCAGCAGCTCGCGCCGATCGTGGAGCGCTCGCCCGTGGCCGCGAAGAAGCTCGCCAGCCGGGCCCGGCACAAGGTACGCGGCACCCCCGCCGTGGACGCGGCCGAGCTGGCCCGCCACCGCGAGGTCGTACGAGCATTCCTCGCCGCCGCGCGCGACGGCGACATGGCCGGCCTGCTCGCCGTCCTCGCCCCCGACGTCGTACGCCGGGCCGACCCCGCCGCGCTGCCCCCGGGCGCGCCGACGACGCTGCGCGGCGCCCGCGCGGTCGCCGAGCAGACCATGGTCTTCGGCCGCGGGTCGCGCCGCGCGGAGCCGCTCCTGATCGACGGGCACGTCGGCATCGCCGTGGCCCCGCGCGGCCGGCTGCGCCTGGCCATCACCGTCACCGTGCGGGACGACCGGATCGCCGCGTACGAGGTGATCGCCGACCCGGCCCGGCTCCGCCAGCTCGACCTGGCCCTCCTCACGGACTGACCTGGGCGGTTCGGACGGGGGTGGGGGTGGGGGTGTCCCTGTGGGCGCGTCGGCGGGGGTGCGTGCGGGCGTGCGGTGCGCGTACGGGCGCGGTGCGCGTACGGGCGGCGGGCCGGGCCGCAGAGGGCCGGCGGCGGGCCGGAGCGGACCCGGGGCCCGGGCGCGCGGCGGGGCGTTCGGGACCCGTCCCGGGCGGCGGCGCTACCGTCGGCCCCGGCCCGCCGCCGGCAGCCGCCGGGGGGCGCGGCCGTCGGCCGGTCGGGCTCGTCGCCCGCGCTCGCGGAGGCCCGCCTCGCCCCGTAGGGGCTGGCCGGCGGGCGCGGCCCGACCGGCCGTCCCGGCCGTCGGACGGACGCGGCGGGTCCGGCGGGCTCAGCGGGCTCAGCGGGCTCCGGGGAGTACGCCACGCGCCCGCCCGTACGCGGGCGCGTTCGCCCGCGTACGCCAGCGGAACCCTCGCCCCTCCCACGCCCACGCCCACGTCCACGCCCACGCCACGCGCCCGCGTGCGCGGGGCGCTCACGGGGCGGTCGGCGGCTCGGCCTCGTGGGCGCGGTGCAGCAGTGCGAGGAAGTCGGGGGCCGCGGGCAGCGCGACGGTGCCCAGTTGGCGGACCGGCACGCCGGGCGTCCACGAGTTCATGACCACGGCGCCGGACAGCTCCGGCAGGTCCGCGAGCCTGACCTCCCGGACGCGTTGCGGCACCCCGAGCCGCTCCAGTTGCCGGCTGACGACGCCCATCATGGTGCCGCGCAACATCTCGGCCTCGGGCCACACCACCGCCGAGCCGTCCCAGAAGGCCAGGTTCCAGATGGTGCCCTCGCTGATCCGGCCCTGCCGGTCGAGGAAGGCCGCGTCGTCGAAGCCCTGCTCGACGGCCTGCTTGAGGTAGTACGTCTTGGCCACCTCCCCGACGTGCTTGATGCCCGGCAGGTCCCGCTCGTGGTCGACCGCCGCCAGCGCCAGCGGGCCGGCCGGGCCCGACGCCGGCGGGCCGGTACGGACCAGGACGCTGGGCTCCACGTCGGCGCGCGGCGCGACGAACTCGCCGGCGTGCGAGTACACCGTGGCCAGCAGCGAGACGTCGGCCGGCCCGGCCGCGAGCGCCGCGCGCAGGTACTCCCGTATCCGCTCGTCGGGCAGCGCCCGCCCGAACATCTCGACCGACGCCCCGCGCAGCCGCGCCAGGTGCAGGTCGAGGCCGCGCAGCCGGCCGTCCCTGACCTGGGCGGCGGTGAAGTGCGCGTAACCGGCGAAGGCGAGCGGGGACAGCTCGTCGGCGGTGGCCGGCTGGCCGTTGAGGTGGACGACCGAGGACGTCATGCGTGGCTCCTGGAAGAGGTGGGCGGGAGGCCGGACCGGACCAGACCAGAACAGAGCGGTCCAGTCCGGCCTCCCGCGACGGTGCGCCAGACGCGCCGCGGCCCGCCGTCGGGCCGGCCGCGGGTGCGAAAGGCCAGGTCACGCCATGACGCTAAAGCCTGACACCAGTGCCAGGGTCAAGATCGGTCAGCACCGCCGGGGCCGCCGGGGCCGCCGGGACTCTCGCCGCCAGCCCCGCCGAGCCGGTCGAGCTCCTCGCCGATCGCCGCGCGCAGCGCCGCGTGCCGTGGGCCCAGCGTGTGCCGCGCGTCGCTCCACCGCTCGGCCGGGTAGAGCCACACCGGCTTGCGCGCCAACTCGTCCGGCTCCCACGCGTACCGGGGCCACACGTGCGCGTGCAGGAACGGGTCCGTGTTGCCCAGGATCTCCAGGTTGACCCGCCGGAAGGCCGGGTCGAGCCGCCGGCACGCGCGCTCGACGGCCTCGCCCAGCCGGTCCATGTCGGCCAGGAAGTCCATCCGCCTGCCGCGCGGCAGCTCCGACAGCCGCTGGACCGCCGGGTCGTCCCCGAGCAACACGGCGTACCCGGGCAGGAACTGCACGTCCCCGATCACCGCGAATCCCGCACTCAACCTGCGCAACACCGTGGGGTTCTCGCCCCGCATCGCGCTGCCGATCCGATCGCGCCGCCAGTCATCCGTCATGCCCGGCGACCCTACCCGCGCCCGCCGTCGCCCCCACGGGCGCCGTTACGGCCGGGCGTACGGCCGCGTCATCAGCTCCAGGTTGTGGCCGTCCGGATCGGCGAAGTACACCCCGCGCCCGCCGAAGAGGCGGTTGATCCGGCCGGGTTCGGTGTGCCGGGGATCGGCGTAGTACGTAACCCCCGCCGACTCCAGGCGGGCCACCATCGCGTCGAACTCCGCGTCGGGCACGAGGAACGCGTAGTGCTGGGGCTGGATCGGCTCGTCGCGCATCTCGTAGTAGTCGAGCGTGACGCCGTTGCCCAGGTCCACCGGTAGGAACGGCCCGAACGGGGCTCCCACCGTGAGCCCGAGGACCATCGCGAGGAACTCGGCCGAGGCCCGCCGGTCCCGGGCGTAGACGGCGGTGTGGTTCAGGAAAGCGACGCTGGTGGGGAGTTCGGCGGCGGGCTGCTGGTGCTGCTGGGCTGACTGGTGCGGCTGGGGTGGTTGGTGCTGCTGAGCTGAATCGTGCTGCTGGTCAGGTGACATGTGAGGCGAAGCTCCGTTGTGTCGTACGTCGAGGAGTCGAGGAGGGGACACGCCGCGGGTCGCCGCCGAGCGCGGGGCCGGCGAGCGGTGTGCGGTGGGGGCGAGCGGTACGGAGCGGGGTGGGCGGGGCTCTGGCCCGCCTCGCGCTCACGCCGAGGCCGGGCGCCTCACTCGTGCGTGGCCCATGGCCGACCCGGCAGTCACCCGGCCGACCCTAGCCCGCACCCCACCCCCGAGCAAGATCGCCCACTGCCCCCGCCCCGGCCGGCCCCTCGCCCAACTTCCCCGACTCTCCCGACTCTCCCGACTCCCGCACATTCCCCGGCCCCCCGTCCCCCCGTCCCCGTCCCCCGGCCCCCGATACGGCCCGTCAGCGCGAGGTCGCCCGGAAGGCCCGGCGGTAGGCGCCGGGCGTCGTGCCGAGGGCGCCGAGGAAGCGCCGGCGGAGGTTGGTCGCCGAGGAGAGCCCGACCCGGCGGGCGACGGCGTCCAGCGGCAGGTCGGAACCCTCCAACAGCTCCCGGGCCGCGCTGATCCGCTGCGCGAGCAGCCACTGTCCGGGGCTGGTGCCGAGTTGGTCGGCGAACCGGCGGGCGAGCGTACGCGTCGACAGGCCCGCGCGCGCCGCCAGTTCCGCGGTGGTCACGGGCTCGCCGAGGTGGCCGGTGGCCCACTCCAGGAGCGGCGCGAGCGTGCCGTCGAACTGCTCGGGGTGCGGCGGCGCCGCGTACTGCAACTGCCCGCCCTCGCGGTGCGGCGGCATGACCATGCTCCGGGCGACCTGGGCGGCGTACCGGGCCCCCTGGTCGCCACGGACCAGGTGCAGGCACAGGTCGATGCCGGCGCCCGCGCCGGCGCTGGTGGCGACGTCGCCGTGGTCCACGTACAGCACGTCCGGGTCGACCCGGACGGTGGGGAAGCGGGCGGCGAGGACCTGCGCGTGCCCCCAGTGCGCGGTGGCCTGCCGCCCGTCGAGCAGCCCGGCGTGCGCCAGCGCGAAGACGCCGGAGCAGATGCTGACCACGCGGGCCCCGCGGGCGTGCGCCCGGCGCAGGGCCCGTACCACGGCGGGCGACGGCGGCTCGTCGGTGGGCAGCCACCCGGGGACGACGACGGTGTCCGCCCGGTCGAGCGCGTCCAACCCGTCGGTCACGAGCATGTCGTACCCGGCGCGCGTCGCCACGGGCCCGGGGGTCTCGGTGCACACGCCGAACGCGTACCGCGTCGGGAGCCCCGGGCGCTCGACCCCGAACACCTCGGCCGCACAGGAGAGTTCGAAGGTCGACTGCGGGGGCCGGACCAGCGCCACGATCCGATGCATGGCAGGAAAGTACCGCATGATGTCTTGGTTGACACTCGGCGCCCGCGCCCCCACCCGCCAGGCTGGCCACATGACGACAGAGCAGCACCCGACCGCCCAGCAGCCGCCCGCGTACGTGTGGGCCACCGCCCAGGACACCCCGGCCCGCGAACTCTTCCCGGGCATCCGACTGCGCTCGCTCTGGAGCGGGGAGAACGGCGCGACCGCCCACGTACTGGAGATGGACCCGAACTCGTGCTGGGAGGGGATCGACGTGCACGAGCCGGGCCCCGAGGAGGTGTTCGTGGTCTCCGGCACCTTCAACGACGGCGTCCGCGACTACCCCGCCGGCTCCTTCATCCACGCCGCCGCCGGCACCTCGCACGTCCCCCAGACGAAGACGGGCTGCACGTTGTTCGTCTTCTACCCGGAGGGCTGACTCCCGCTCTTTTTCACGTTTTTTACGCGGCCCCGGGGCTCCCCCCGGGGCCCGCCCACAGCCGCCACCCGGCGCCCCTCACGCCGGCAACTGCCCCAGGGCCACGACCACCACGAACAGCGACCACTGCGCCCCCAGGCCGAATCCGCCCACCCGGCCCGGGCGGCGGGAGGCGACCATGCCGGCCAGCGTGGCGAAGGTGGCGAGGGGCACGCCGTACCGCGCCACGGCGATCAGCGCGTCGCCGTAGGCGAGCGTGCCGCGGACGCCGTCCTCGCACGTGTCGCAGGCGATGGCGAACAACGGCCCCAGGAACGTGATGAACACCCCGCTCACCAGGACCGCCGCCACGAGCACCGCCAGCCCGAGGCCACGGGCGGCGGCACGGGCGCGCTGGTCGCCGCCGCCGGCCGGCTCGGTGGGGGAAGCGGAAGCGGATGCGGATGCGGGAGCGGTGCCGGTGTTCTCCATGCGAGGGACGCTATGCGGCCCGAACCGCCGTACGGTATCCGCTCCCGTACTCAGCGTGGCGCCCCCGCGCGGTAGGTACCCCGCGCACCACCGCGCGGGGCGCGGGCCCGGGCCGCGCGGGTGACCCGCCTCGCGGCGCACCCGAGGCCGAGCGCGCCCCGGCCGTACGCCGTCACATCGCACGCTCCCGCTTCGGGGCCAGGGAGTCGCGCGCCGAGCGGGCGAGCAGCAGGGGGACGGCGCAGGCCAGGCCGACCGCGCCCAGGGCGACGGCGGCCGGCCGGGGGCCGAGCCACGCCAGTACGGCGCCGCAGCCGAGGACGCCGGCGGCGCGCACGGCCGCGTTGACCAGCCCGGTGGCGGCGGTGAGCCGGCCGAGCAACGCGGCCGGGGTGAGCACCTGGCGCGCGGATCCGGCCGTGACGAAGGCGAAGGCGGAACACGCGTCCATGCACAGGACCGCGCAGAACGCGTCCGCGAACCCGCGCGCCACGGACAACCACAGGAAGGACGCCGCGAGCCCGCCCAGCGCCACCCCAAGCAGCGGCCCCCACGGCAGGTGCTCGACGAACCGCACCACCACCAGCGTCACCAGCAGCCCTCCCACGCCCGCCGCGGAGAGGACCAACCCGACGCGGGCGGGACCGAGGTGCAGCGCCTGTACGGACAGCGCGACGACGACCAGCACGGCGGCCCCCGCGGTCACGTGCAGGTACAGGTAGGCCAGTTGCAGCACCCGCTGGAGGCGTTCCGTCGCCAGCAGCCGGAAGCCCGCGAACACGTCGCGCCGGCGCCCCGCCTGCGTCTCGGTGGGCCCTTCCAGGCCGGGGCCGGCGGCGGGCCGCACGGGCGCCGCCGGCAGGCGCGCGAGGAGGGCCGCCGATACGGCGAAAGAGCCGGCGTTCACCGCGAGGGCCACCGGGTGCGGGAGACGCGCGACGAGGAACCCGGCGAGCGCGGGCCCGGTGAGGGTGGCCGCCGCGTCGCCCGCCTCCACCGCCGCGTTGGCCCGCATGATGCGGGCGGACGGCACGAGGGCGGGCAGGTAGGCGTGGGCCGACACGGAGAACAGCACGTCGCCGCAGCCCATCAGGAAGGTCAGGCCGACCAGCAGGGCCACGGACGGCTCCGGCGCGGCCAGCGCCCACACCAGAGCGAGCCCCCACACCGCCCGCCACACGTCCGCGGTGACCATGAGCCGCCGGCGCTCGCGGGTATCGGCCAGATGCCCGACGGGAAGCGAGAGCAGTAGGGTCGGCAGGATATTGGCGGCCGTGACGAGGCCGGCGACCAACGGATCGTCCGTCACCAACAACAGGACGATCGGCAATGCCGCCTCGGCGGCCCGGTCACCGAGCAGGGAAAGCGTGCGCGCCACGACGAAACGGCGAAGTTGAGCGGACCGCATACGCCTCCCCCATCGACCGTCCCAGGGCGGCACCGCTCCCCTGCCAACGGCCCGGCATTCACCGGACGCCTGCCCCGAAGCACGTTATCCGCATGCGGAGTTGACCTGTCCGGCGGCAGCGCGCCGCCTCGTACGGCCGTGCAGTCGAGGGCCCGGCGAACGGCGGATGAGCCGGGAAACGCGCAGCGTACGAGCACAGCGCGGCGGACCAGCGACGGCCAACGCGGCAGTGCGGCAGTGCGGCAGTGCGGCAGTGCGACAACGCAGCGGCGGCGCGGCAATGCGCGAGCGTCCGAGGAGCCACGAGGGCGAGAAGGGTGAGGAGGGTGACCCGAGGAAGGAATGTCCGGGGAATACCGAACCCAAAAGCCAGCGGTCCGGGCTACCGGCCGCAAAAAGGGCGGATATTCGTTCTCCGCCACTCTCAACTTATAGCGCACCGGGGGGCTTGCGGCAAGGCCCAGGTCGTGCCGCAAGATGTCCGCCGCGGCCAGAACCTTCGGAATGCGGCGATTCACGACGTACGCGTCTCGCCCGTTCTGGTCCGCGGTACTTTTCCGTTCCCTGGGGGATTTCTTGCGTGACGTCATCGTGGTGGGCGCCGGGCCGACCGGTCTGCTGCTGGCCGCCGAACTGCGCCTGCACGGCGTGCGCGTGGTCGTGGTCGAGCGGGAGCCCGCGCCGACCGGGCAGGCTCGCGCGCTCGGCCTGCACGCGCGCAGCGTCGAGGTGCTGGACCAGCGCGGGCTGCTGGAACGCTTCCTCCCGCTCGGCCAGAAGTACGCGGTCGGCGGCTTCTTCGCCGGCATCAACAAACCGTGGCCCGAGCGGCTCGACACCGCGCATCCGTACGTCCTCGGCATCCCGCAGAACGTCACCGAACGCCTGCTGGCCGAGCGCGCCGCCGAACTCGGCGTGGAGTTCCGGCGCGGCCTCGACGTCGTCGGCCTGAGCCAGGACGCGACGGGGGTGAGCGTCGAGGTGGCGCCGACCGGCGCGCGTGCGCCAGGGGCGAGCCCGGCCGACGGCGACCCGGCCGGCACGGCTCCCGTCGGCGACGGGGCCACGCTGCGCGCCCGGTATGTCGTCGGCTGCGACGGTGGCCGCAGCACGGTGCGCAAGCTGCTCGGCGTCGGCTTTCCCGGCGAGCCCGCCCGGACCGAGACGCTGCTGGGCGAGGTACGGGTGGCCGTCACCCCGGAGGAGTTGGCGGCCGTGGTGGGCGAGGCCCGGAAGTCCTGCGTACGGTTCGGCGCGATGCCGCTCGGGGACGGCATGTACCGCCTCATCGTGCCGGCCGACGGACTGGCCGCGGACCGCTCCGCGCCGCCGACCCTCGACGAGCTCAGGCAGCGGGTACGGGCGATCGCCGGCACCGACTTCGGCGCCCACTCGCCGCGCTGGCTCTCCCGCTTCGGCGACGCCACCCGGCTGGCCGAGCGCTACCGGACCGGCCGCGTGCTGCTGGCCGGCGACGCGGCGCACATCCACCCGCCGACCGGCGGAATGGGCCTCAACCTGGGCCTCCAGGACGCGTTCAACCTGGGCTGGAAGCTGGCCGCCGAGGTGGCCGGCTGGGCCCCGGACGGGCTGCTTGACAGCTACCACGCGGAGCGGCACCCGGTGGCCGCCGCCGTCCTCGACAACACCCGCGCCCAGACCGAACTGCTCTCCTCGGAGCCGGGCGCCCGGGCGGTGCGCCGGCTGGTGGCGGAGCTGATGGACTTCGACGAGGTGAACCGGTACCTGATCGAGAAGATCACCGCGCTCCAGGTCCGCTACGACTTCGGCGACGGCCACCCGCTGCTCGGCAGGCGCATGCGCGACGTCGGCCTGGAGCGGGGCCGCCTCTACGCGCTGCTGCACGCCGGCCGCGGCCTCCTGCTCGACCAGACGGGCCGACTCTCGGTCACCGGGTGGGCCGACCGGGTCGACCACGTGACCGACCACAGCGAGGAGTTGCCCGCACCCGCCGTACTGCTCCGCCCCGACGGCCACGTGGTCTGGGCCGGCGACGACCAGGCGGACCTGCACGCCCACCTGCCCCGCTGGTTCGGGGCGCCCGTACCCGCCACCGCCGCCACGGCGGTGTAGGACCGCGTCAGGGCGCTGCCCCCCTCGGCCCCGCTACGTCGCCGGCCCCTTACTCCTCCACGGCGCCCTTGGCTTCCCCGGCTTCCCCGGCTCCCCCGGCCTCCCCGGTGGCGGGGCCGGGGAGCGCCGTCGGGCGGCGGCGCGGCGGGGCGCCGTGCGCCAGACGGCGAGCGCGCCGAGCGCGAAGCCGATCCCGATGGCCCACCACACGCCCGGGTGCTCCTCCACCCACATGCGCTGGCCCTCCGGCAGGGCGAGGGCGCCGGTGAGGCGGCCACCGCGCCCCCGGGGGAGGCAGGCCAGAGCGAGGAACGCCACGCACCACAGGGCCGCCGCGCCGGCGCCGCGTACCCACCGGCGCCGCCGCAGCGCGGCTGAGGCCAGCACCCACCAACAGAGGATGCCGCTGCCGCAGAACGCGCCGAAGGCGTAGCCGGCGCCAGGTCCGAGGCCGGCCACCGCCCGCCACAGGCGATCCCCCACGAGGACCGAGGTGACCCCGCCGAGGACCGCGACCCACGCGATCGTGGCGATGTGCCGTTCGGACATCTTGGCTATGAAGGACATTCCGCCAAGGTTACGACACGAGGGCACCGCCCCCGCCTCGCGAGAGGGGCGTTCACGCTGCTCACAGCGGTGCGGGCGGTCAGGAGCAGCGGCGGGCACGGTTCACGGAGGAGCTGGTGTCACACCCACACGCCCCGCGGTGTCTCCATGTCCAACAGGCCAACAGGCCAACAGGCCGCCGGGCCAACGGGCCGCCAGGCCACCAGTCGAGCGACCGACCCGACAGCCACCCAGGCACCCGGCCGCCCGGCCACCGGACAAGGAGCTGAGCATGACCCCGCGTATCCCGAAGGCAGAGATCCCCGCCGAGTTGAAGGAGAACCTGATCCAGCAGTTCGGTTCGGCGCCCGAACCGGTCGAGGTGGCGTTCAACCACCCCGGCGCAGCCGCCGCGTCCCTGGACTTCGCGGGCCGGATGAGCACGTGGGACGCGGTGGACGCGGGCCTCAAGACGTACGCGCACATGGCGGTCGCGGCGCGGGTCGGGTGCGGTTGGTGCCTGGACGTCAACTACTTCGCCGCGCTGAACCAGAACCTGGACCCGGCCAAGGCGAGCCAGGTGCCGCGCTGGCGCGAGTCCGGGGTGTTCACACCGCTGGAGCGGGAGGTGATGGAGTACGCCGAGGCCATGACCACCACTCCCACGACCGTCACCGACGAGCTGTCCGCGAGCCTGCTCGACCAGCTCGGGCCGGCGGGGTTGGTCGAACTCACCGTGTTCGTCGGCTTCGCCAACCTGTCGACCAGGGTGAACACGGCACACGGCATCACGTCACAGGGTTACTCCACCGCGTGCGCGATCCCGCTGGCCACCCGCCCCGAGCAGCCCCGCGTAGCGTCGCCGGCATGACCGGTGACCCCTTCGTCGACCACCGCGGCCTGTTGTTCACGGTCGCCTACGAGATGCTCGGCTCGGCGGCGGACGCGGAGGACGTACTCCAGGAGTCCTGGCTGCGCTGGGCCGACGTGGACCGCGCGCGGGTGCGCGACCCGCGCGCCTACCTCGTACGCGTCGTCACCCGGCAGGCCCTCAACCGGCTGCGCGCGCTGTCCCGCAGCCGCGAGGAGTACGTCGGCGAGTGGCTGCCCGAACCGCTGCTGACCAGCCCCGACGTCGCCGAGGACGTCGAACTCGCGGAGAGCGTGTCGATCGCGATGCTCACCGTCCTGGAAACCCTCGGGCCGACGGAGCGGGCGGTGTTCGTGCTCCGCGAGGTCTTCGAGATGCCGTACGGGGAGATCGCCGAGGCCGTCGGCAAGTCCGCGGCCACCGTGCGGCAGATCGGTCGGCGGGCCCGGGCGCACGTGGCGGCCCGGCGCCCGCGGATGCGGGTGAGCGGGACGGAGCAGCGGGCCGTGGTGGAACGGTTCCAGGCCGCGTTGAGTACGGGTCGGTTGCAGGAGCTGATGGAGGTCATGGCGCCGGACGTGGTGCTGATCGCGGACGGCGGCGGGGTGGCCACCGCCGCGCTGGCACCGCTGCACGGAGCCGCGCTGGTGGCGGGGGTGCTCGCACGGGCCAACCAGGCGATGGACTCGTTCGCGACGACGACCGTATGGCTCAATGGCGCGCCAGCGGTCCGCCTCGAGGTCGACGGCGAGCCGACGGCGCTGAGCGTCGTGGTGGACGGCGGCCAGGTCACTCGCGTCTACCTGATGCGCAACCCGCACAAGCTCACCCGCCTCGACCAACCGGCGCCCCTGGCCCGGTAGTCGGCCCGACGACGTGGCGGGCCCGAGGGCCCGCCACGTCAGTCGAGACAGAACTCGTTGCCCTCGACGTCCCGCATCACGATGCACGACTCGTTGACGCCGTCGGCGACCAGCAGCCGTACGCGCTCCGCGCCGAGCGCGACCAGGCGCGCGCACTCCGCCTCCAGCGCGGCCAGACGCTCGGCACCCACGAGCCCGGTGCCGACCCGCACGTCGAGGTGGACCCGGTTCTTGACGACCTTGCCCTCGGGCACCCGCTGGAAGAACAACCGCGGGCCCTCGCCCGAGGGATCGACACAGGCGAACGCCGAGTCCCGCCGCTCGGGCGGCAACGAACGAACGAAGTCGTCCCAGCTGGCGAAACCCTCCGGCGGCGGCGGTACCTCGTACCCCAACACCTCACACCAGAACCGCGCCACCCGCTCGGGTTCGGCGCAGTCGAAGGTGACTTGGAACTTCCTGATCACGGCCATCGGGCCACCCTAACGGCGGGCACTGACACACGCCGGGCGCGCTGACGCGTGTTGGGCACCACGACACCGGTCACCGCCCCGGCCTGGGCCTGGACCCGAGGTGGGGCATGCGCGCGCTGCGGGCCGCCGCACGGCGAGGCAGGGGGCGCCACAGTCCAGCCGCACGGTTTCGGACACCGGGAAGGGACCCGGTCGACAAGTGGGGCAGTGAGCTGTCCCAACTCTGTTTCTGCTGTGCGGAGTTGATACCCCTACTACCCTGAACGCGTCTGAGTGGGGCGCGTACGGAGGGGGCCGGCGTGGCGACGACAAGGAAGTTGGTCTGTCTGGCCAATTCCCGCAAACACCGCGAGCGATGCGTCGCGGGCATCGATATGCATGCGCGTTCCTGGGTCCGCCCGGTCAGCAACCGCCCAGGTCGTGGGGTATCCGCCAGCGAGCGGCAATTCCCGAGCGGAGCCGAACCGCGCCCGCTCGACATCATCTCCGTCCGGCTCGTCGAACCTAGGCCCTTCTCCTTCCACCAGGAGAACTGGCTCATTGATTCGAACGTCCGCTGGCAGCGACGGGGGCGGATCGGGTGGGACGAACTCTGCCTCCTGGAAGACCCGGGCACTCGCTTATGGCGGGACGGCTTCCACACCAAAGCCGGCAACAACGACCGCGTGCCAGTCGACCAGGAAGGCGCGGTGTCGGACTCGCTCAAGCTCATCCGGGTCGAAGGTGCGACGATACAAGTGGACCGCCCATGGGGCCAGGACGAGCCGGCCGTGCGGGTCCAGTTCCAACACGCCGGGTCCGACTACACTCTGAAAGTGACCGACCCGGTGTGCGAAGAGAAGTTCCGAGGGCGGGGTGTCGGGCATCATCCGCTCGGCGATACCTTCCTCACGATAAGTCTCAGCGAAGAGTTCAATGGCCACCTCTACAAGTTGGTGGCGGCCGTCATTGAACGATCCCAAGTGGAGCCACGTGGCAGGCGATGACATCCAGCACGATGCTGACCATCGGTCACTCCAACCACGAATTCCCGACCCTGGTCGAACTGCTCCGGCAGAACGGGGTCACGGCAGTCGCCGATGTCCGCTCCGCTCCTGCCAGCCGGTTCACACCCCAGTTCAACCGAGCGCCGCTGGAGCGCGGCTTGCACGAGGCGGGCATCAAGTACGTGTTCCTGGGCAAGGAGCTCGGAGCGCGCACCACGGACACCACCTGCTACGTCGACGGGCAGGTGCAGTACGGCCGCCTGGCGCAGACACCTGCGTTCATCAGCGGAATCGAGCGCGTGACGAAAGGCGTCCAAACTCAGCGGATCGCCATGCTGTGCGCCGAGGGTGAGCCCCTGGACTGCCACCGCACGGTACTCGTGTCACAGGTGCTCACCGAGCATGGCGTGTCGGTCGGCCACATCCACGGCGACGGGCACGTGGAAAGCCACGCCGCAGCGATGGAACGCCTCATGGCCAGGTTCGGACTGGCGGAGGACGAGCTGTTCCGGAGCCCCACCGAGCGCCTCAAGGAGGCGCTGATGCGCCAGGAACACCGGATCGCGTACGTCAGTGACGAATTGCGCGCCGGCAAGGCAGCGGGGTCATGAACATTTACACCATCGGATTCACGAAGAAATCCGCCGAGAAGTTCTTCGGCCTGTTGCGGACGTCGGGCGCGATGACCTTGATCGACGTCCGCCTCAACAACGTCTCCCAATTGGCAGGCTTCGCCAAACGGGACGACCTGAAGTTCTTCCTCGACAAGCTCTGCGGCATGACCTACACCCACCGCCCCGACCTGGCACCGACACAGCCCATGCTCGATGACTACAAGAAGCGGGTCATCGACTGGGAGACGTACGAACAGCGCTTCCTGGAACTCATGGAGAACCGATCCATCGAGGACGCCGGTCTACGGGACCTGGTCGACAACGCCGTCCTGCTCTGCAGCGAGGACAAGCCCCACCAGTGTCACCGCCGGCTGGTCGCGGAGCACCTCGCCGAGCGTTGGGGCAGCGTCACCATCGAACACCTGGTGTGAAGCCGCAGACCGGCGATCAGCTCGCGAGCTGATCGCCGGTCTGCGCGGCACCGACCTCTTAACAGCCCAGAGCCCCCCACCCGTGCGACACGCCACTTTTGCAAGCGGTCGCTTGCAAAAGTTAGCGACGGGCGGCAGCATCGCAGACATGGCAGCACTGAACGTCGGCAACCTCGGCGAGTTCCTGCGTGAGCAGCGGCGCACAGCCCAGCTCTCGTTGCGGCAGCTCGCGGACGCGGCGGGGGTGTCGAATCCGTACCTCAGCCAGATCGAGCGCGGACTGCGGAAGCCGAGCGCCGAGATCCTCCAGCAGTTGGCCAAGGCGCTGCGGATCTCCGCCGAGACGCTGTACGTCCAGGCCGGCATCCTCGACGCGCGGGACCGGGCCGAGGCCGAGGTCACCAGCGCGATCCTGACCGACCCGACCATCACGGAGCGGCAGAAGCAGGTGCTGCTCCAGATCTACGAGTCGTTCCGCAAGGAGAACGGTACCGAGGCGGGCCGCCCGACCGGCGCCGCCGACCACGACGGGCCCGCTCCCGACGCCCCGGCCAGCGCCGCGCCGGACGCCACCCGCGACGGCATAGCCGACGCCGCGGACAGCGGCCCCCAGCACCCCGCGAGCGGCACACCCGGCACCAACCCCGGCCCGCGCCCGGACGCCACACACCCGGGCGCGGCCACCCCGGCACCGGCACCCCCAAGACGCGGCGGGGCCCAGCCCCACACCCCCGATGAGGCGTAAGCCGCCGACGCCGCCCCGGCCCACCCGACCGGCTCGCGACCCGCGGCTCGCGGCTCGCGACCAGCAACCCGCAACCCGCAGCCGGAACAGCAGCCGACCCAGCAGAACAGCACCAACACGGCAGAACCGAACAGCACGGCAGCGCACCTTGCCCTGACCGATCCGGGAGGACACCCGTCATGGCCAGCACCGAAGATCTCCGCAAGCGCATCATCGACCCGACCCCGCTGTACGCCGTGGCCGGCGCCGCCGACCTCGCGGCCGAGAAGTTGAAGGAAGCCCCGGCGCTGCTCGACCGGCTCGTCGCCGAGGCGCCCGGGCGGATCGCGGCCGTACGGGACACCGACCCCAAGGCCGTCCAGGAGCGGGTCTCGCAGCAGGCGCAGCAGACCCAGGCCAAGCTGAGCGAGTTGCTGAGCGGCCTCGACACCGACATCAAGAAGCTCCGCGAGACGGCCCAGGACCTCACGTTGCAGGGCGTGGGCCGGGTCGCCGAGTACGCGGTGCGCGCCCGCGACACCTACGACGAGTTGGCCGTACGCGGCCGGGGTGCCGTGCAGACGTGGCGCGGCGAAACCTCCGAGGAGGAGGAGGTCGACGGCGAGACCGACGCGCCGGGCGAACTCGGTACGGCCCGGGACACGGCACCGCCCCGTACCCGCCCCACCCACCGCATCGCCACCCCGCCGCCCGCCACCCCGGCGCGCCCCGCCCGGCCGGCCCGGCCCGCAGCCGCTCCGGCGACCCCGGCCCCGGCCCCGGCCGACGGCGCGAAGGGCAGCGGGACGGTCGCTGGTGACGGGGCCGCGAAGGGCGGCGGGACGGCGAAGGCGAACGGCACCGCGAAGGCCAACGGCAGCGCCACCGCGAGCACCGGCGGCGCGGCGAGCGCCGACGCGCCCGCCACCACGCAGGACGCCACCACAAAGAACACCTCTGCCAAGAACACCTCGGCCAAGGACGCCTCCACCAAGAGCGCCCCCACCCAGGGCGCGCCCGCCAAGGACGCCCCCGCCACCACCAAGAGCGCCGGGGCCCCGGAGGACGGCGGCAGCGCGGGCGGGACCCGGCCGGCCGGTCAGCGGCCGGCGGCCCCGAAGCCGACGCCCCCGGGCGCGAACCCCAACCCGAACGCGAACCCGGGCGCGAACCCGAACGGCGACCCGACGGTGAAGAAGCCCGCGCCCAAGTCCGCGGAGTGACACCCCGGCCGGCACCGCCCAGGCCGGTCTCCAGCCCGTCCGCGTCCCCGACCCCGTTGGCCCGACGGGGCCGGGGACGTACGCGGCGGGGTCAGCCGGGGGCGGGCGGGCAACGGTCTGGCGGCGGGCCGAGCGTGCCCCGCGTGCCCGTTCCGCCGTACGGGTACCGTTGCCGCTGACACGCCCGACGGAAGCGATGGACGCTCACTACATCTCAGGCGGTGGATGACGTGCTGGTGCAGGGATTCAACGAGATTTTCTACTGGGTCTCCTGGGGGTTGCTGCTCTTCAGCCTGTTCGCCTTCGTCGACTCGGCGATCCGCCGTGAGGACGCGTACCGGGCCGCGGACAAGCAGACCAAGCCCTTCTGGCTCATCCTGCTGGGCATCGCGACGGCGGCGAACCTGTTCCTGTCCGTCATGTCCTTCATCCCGATCATCGGGCTCATCGCGACGATCGTGTACATGGTGGACGTACGACCCGCGCTGCGACAGGTCTCCGGTGGCCGTGGTCGGCGCGGCGGCTCCAGCTCGGACGGCCCGTACGGCCCGTTCAACGGCCGCTGAGCCCGCGCACCACCCACCCACTCCCCCACCGGCGCCAGTTCCCCCACGGGCGACGGGCCCCCGACGGGCGCCGGGTCCCGCGCCCGTCGCCGGCCCCACGGCTTCGCCCGTCAGCACCTCAGCCCCGGCACGCCGCCGCGCGGCGGCGCGGCGCGTCAGGCCCCCCTACGTCCCGTGCGGCCCGGTCACGCGCCGCCGCGATCCAGCAGCAGCACCGCCACGTCGTCCGTCAGCTCGCCGCCGTTGAGTTCGCGGACCTGCGTCACCGCGGCGTCCAACAGCGTCTCGCCCGACAGGCCGGCCGCCTGGAGCGCGCGGACGAGTTCGACCATGCCCTCCTCGCCCAGCCGGTCGCTGCCCGCGCCGACCCGGCCCTCGATGAGCCCGTCGGTGTACATCATCAGGCTCCACTCCGCGCCCAGCTCCACCTCCCGGCACGGCCAGCGCGCGCCCGCGAGCAGCCCGAGCGCGGGGCCGCCGTCCTCGTACGGAAGGAGGTCGGGGGCCTGTCCGTGGTGGGTGAGGAGCGGGGCGGGGTGTCCGGCCAGGTACAGCCCGGCGCTGCGCCCCTCGGGGGCGATGTCCACCGTGCACAGGGTGGCGAAGATCTCCTCGTCGTCCCGCTCGTGCTCCAGCACCTCCTGGAGCGTGCACAGCAGCGCGTCCCCGCTGAGCCCGGCCAGCGTCAGCGCCCGCCACGCTATGCGCAGCTCGACGCCGAGCGCGGCCTCGTCCGGGCCGTGCCCGCACACGTCGCCGATCATCGCGTGCACCACCCCGTCGGGCGTGCGCACCGTGTCGTAGAAGTCGCCGCCGAGCAGCGCGCGGCTGCGCCCCGGGCGGTAGCGCGCGGCGAACCGCAGGTCGGAGCCGTCCAGCAACGGCGTCGGCAGCAGCCCGCGCTCCAGGCGCGCGTTCTCCCGCGCGCGCAGCCGCGACTCGCTGAGCTGGCGGCGCGCGCTGTCGGCGCGCTTGCGCTCCACCGCGTACCGCACGGCGCGGCTGAGCACCCGGTCGTCCAGTTCGCCGCGGAACAGGTAGTCCTGGGCGCCGACCCGCACCGCCTCCGCGGCGCGCTCCGCGTCCTCCTCGGCGGTCAGCGCGAGCACCGCGTGGCCGGGGGCGATGCGCAGGACCTGGCGCAGCGTCTCCAGCGCGTCGGTCCCGCCCCCGCCCGCCTCGCCGTCGTCGGGCCCCGGCAGGGCCAGGTCGAGGACGATGCACTGGGCCTCGTCGGTGAGCAGCCGCTCCGCCTCGGTGAGGTTACGGGCGGTGCGCACCCGCACCGGTTTGCCCTCGGAGTCCGTGAGTTCCGGCATCGCGAGCGCCCCGGAGGGGTCGTCCTCGATCACCAGCAGGCTGATCCCGGCGTCCGGCCGCGGGCCCGGCGGCGCCGATAACGCGGCGGCCGATGCCTCTCGCTGGCGCGGCACGGGTACGGGTGCCGGTACGGGCATCGTTCCCTTTCCTTGTCTCCCCCGAGACGCGTCGCGGTCCGCCCCTCACCATGCGCCTGGCCACCCGTCGCGGCCGGCCCATGGTGCCCGGCGCGGCGCGGCTGGCCCATGGTGTGGGGGGCCTCCGAGCCCGGTCGCCACCGCCCCGCCGGCCGCGCGAGGCGGGCGACGGCACGCGGGCTGCTGGGCCCCGGGCGACACGAGGCCGCCCGCCCCGGCCACGCGCCGCAACCGCTGAGTCGGTAGGGCCCGGTGTGCTTGCCGGGTGTTGCCAGGCGACCCTAGCGAACCCTGGCGGCACAACGGAATGCCACCCGGCCCGCTGGTCAGGGTCATATGCCGTGGCCCGTACGGGTATGGGCGAACCCCCCATCCGGCGGGTACACGCCAACACCGAACGGCCGACCCACGCCCCCGGCACACCCGCGCCGCAGCCCGCCACCACAGCCCACGCCTCGACGCATCCGCGCCCCGGGCCCATCGGCGCGCGGCCCAGCCCACCCGCGTGGGCCAGCCCACCCGCGTGGCCCAGGACATCCGCAGGGCCCAGCCCACCCACGGCTCCCGGCACACCCGTGCTCGGGCCCACCCGCGCGGCCCAGCCCACCCGCACAATCCAGCCCACCCGCGCGGCCCGGCCGCCCACGCGGCCCAGCCGCCCACGCGCCCCCGCGCGGCCCGCCGCGCCCGGCCGGCTACTCCTTGGGCGCGCGCTCCTTCGCCGGTTGGCCCTTGGTCGGCTGCCCCTTGCCCGGTCGCTCCTTCGCCGGGTCGGGTGCCTGCTCGGTGGGGGCGTCGGGGCGGACGACGCCCAGGATCTCCATCGAGCCGGCGCCCGCCAGCGTCACGTTCCGGCCGGGGCGCGGGGCGTGCACGATGGTGCCGTCCCCCACGTATATGCCGACGTGGCTCGCGTCCCGGTGGTAGATGATCAGGTCACCCGGCCGCATGTCCTTGACGTCCACCTTGGGCAGTTGGCGCCACTGCTCCTGGGACGTGCGCGGGATGGCCTCGCCGGCCGCGCCCCAGGCCCGCAGCGTCAGCCCCGAGCAGTCGAAGGTCTTCGGGCCCTCGGCGCCCCACTCGTACGCCTTGCCGATCTGCTCCGTGGCGAAGGCGACGGCCCGCTCGCCGGCCGGGGTCGCCTTGCCCCTGGCGTCCTTGACCGCGCCCGAACGCAGCCATCTCGCCTGGGCCTTGGCCGCCTTCTCGGCCTCCAGTTCGCGCAGCCGCTCGCGCTCCTTCGCGGCGAGCTTGGACTCCAGCTTCTTCGCCGCGTCCAGCTTGGCCTTGACGTCCTTGCGCGCGGCGTCCCGCTGCGTGCGGGACTGTTCGAGCCGGGCCCACTTGGCGCTGGCGTCCTTGGCGTACCGGTCGAGGTCGGCCTGGGTGCGGGCCAGGCTGCCGAGCACGCCCTTGGTGGCGTGCTGGCCCTTGCGGGCGAGTGCCACGCCGTCGAGGAAGCCCTCCGGGTCGGCGTTGAGCCACACGCGCGCCTCGGGCGACATGCCGCCGCTGCGGTACTGCGCCCTGGCCATGGCCCCGGCCTGCTTGCGCAGCGCGGCCATCTCCCGCTGCGTCGCGGCGATGGACTTCGCGATGCGGTCCAGTTCCTTGCCCTGCTCGCGCTGGCGCTCCTGCGCCAGGTTGTACGCGTCGGTGGCCCGCTCCGCCTCGCGGTAGAGGGCCTCGACCCGGCGGTGCACCTCCGCGAGTTCCTTGGCGCTCCTGGGCTTGGGCTCGGCGGGGGCCGCCTGCGCCACCCCGGGCGTCGCCAGTATCCCGGCCACCGCGCACACCAGGGCCGCGGCCCGCGCCGCCCCGCGCCCACGGCGCGGCTCGCCGCGCTCGCCCGTACCCCGCTCCCGCGCCTGCTCCCGTCGCACCGGTCGGCCTCCGTTTCCCCGCGATCACCCGGACCTACTGATACGTAACGCCGGATCGTGCCACGTCACGCCCCCGAACGACAGGGGTGTGGAAAAACCCCACCAAGGGCCCACCCACCTTCCCCCACACGGGTCACGCCGAGCCCACCCGCCCCACCTCCACCCCCGCCCGGCCACGCGACCTCGCCCCCCGTACGCCTCCGTACGACCCCGTCCGACGCCGCACGACACCCGCCCCGCCCCCGCCCTCGTGCGACTCGGCCGACGCCCCCGCGAGCACACTCGACCCACCAGTCCACCGCGCCGCGCTCCGCCCCAGGGGTTCCGGTCCCCACCGCCTCACCCGTGCTCTCGCGCCCCAGCACGTCACCAGTGACACACGGCCACACAGGCATCCCTGCACCACCAAACGACCAGCTCAGCACCGCTGATTCACCCTCGCCGTCAGGTTCTCCGGGCAAGCCACCACACCGATGGGTGAGGTTCACCCTCCGTTCACTCACGCCAGTCGGCGGCTTCACCTGATCTGCCTAATTTCGGCCTTACACAGTGCGAGTCGCACCAACCAATGGGCATCGCGCCAGGCAGGGAGCACTAGCCCTGTCACCGACATCGACTCTCTCTTCGCACGCCGTCCCCACCGGCGGCTTCTGGAAGGAACTCCCGAAAGTGAAGCTTCAGCGCAAGAACCGGCTTCGCGCCATCGCCGCCGGTGCTCTCGCCGTGTCCGGCGCCCTGGTCCTCACAGCGTGCGGCTCGGACGACAACAGCGGCGGGGACGGCGACAAGAAGACCAACGGGGCGATCAAGTGCGACGGCAAGGGCAAGATCCTCGCCTCCGGTTCGTCCGCGCAGCGTGACGCCATGGACCTGTGGGTCAAGGACTTCGGCAACGAGTGCAAGGACATCAGCGTCAACTACAAGGGCACTGGCTCGGGCGCTGGCATCCAGGAGTTCCTGCAGGGCAAGACCCAGTTCGCGGGCTCCGACTCGGCGCTCAAGCCCGAAGAGGTCACCGCGTCGAAGAAGGTCTGCAAGACCGGCCAGGGCATCAACCTGCCGATGGTCGGCGGCCCGATCGCGATCAGCTTCAACGTCTCCGGCGTGGACAAGCTGACGCTCGACGCCGAGACCGTCGCGAAGATCTTCGACTCGAAGATCACCAAGTGGAACGACGAGGCGATCCAGAAGCTCAACCCGGACGCCAAGCTGCCCGACCTCAAGATCCAGGCGTTCCACCGCTCGGACGACTCGGGCACCACCGACAACTTCACCAAGTACCTCAAGGCCGCCGCCCCCTCGGCGTGGCCCTACGAGCCGGCCAAGGCGTGGGCGGGCAAGGGCGGCCAGTCCGCTGACGGCTCCTCCGGTGTCGCCGCGCAGGTCAAGCAGGTCAACGGCGCGATCTCGTACTTCGAGCTCTCGTACGCGGCCTCCAACGGCACCAAGACCGTCGACCTGGACACCGGCGCCGACGCGCCGATCCCGGCCACCGTCGAGAACGCCTCCAAGGCCATCGCCGAGGCGAAGATCGTCGGCACCGGCAAGGACCTCGCGCTGAAGCTCGCGTACGACACCAAGGCCCCGGGCGCGTACCCGATCACCCTGGTCACGTACGAGATCGCCTGCGACAAGGGCAACGACGCCGGCAGCCTGGCGGCCCTCAAGTCCTTCCTCGGCTACACCGCCAGCGAGGCCGGTCAGGGCTCGCTGAAGGAGCTGGGCTTCGCCCCGCTGCCGCCCGAGGTCGCCACCAAGGTCCGCGACACCGTCACCACCCTCTCCTAACCCCGAGCGCGGCTGGTCCCCGGTAGTCGCACCCCAGGTGGGCGTGCGGCACGAGAACGGGGGCCAGCCGCGCCTTCCGGTGCACCGCCGCGCCAGGAGCCGCACCCAGGCTCCGCAGACCGGAGAAACACATGGACATAACACCCACCTCCCCCACCAGCCCGCCACCCGAGAAGCAGCCGCCGCTCGCGGTGGACAAGGTGAGCTCGGGCAAGGCCACCCGGCCCGGTGACCGCATCTTCCTCGGCCTCTCCCGTGGCTCCGGCATCACCCTGCTGGTCGTCATGGCCGCCATCGCCCTCTTCCTGACCGTCCGGGCCGCCTCGGCGCTCAGCAAGAACGAAGGCAACTTCCTCACCACCTTCGAGTGGAACGCCGACAGCGCGGAGCCCAGCTTCGGCATCGCGGTCCTGCTCTTCGGCACCGTCGTCAGCGCCATCATCGCGATGATCATCGCGGTCCCGGTGGCCGTCGGCATCGCCCTGTTCATCTCGCACTACGCCCCGCGCGCCATCGCCGCGCCGCTCGGCTACGTGATCGACCTGCTCGCCGCGGTTCCCAGCATCGTCTACGGCCTGTGGGGCGCGCTCTTCCTGGTGCCGCACCTCGAAGGGCTCTACAAGTGGTTCGACGACTACTTCGGCTGGACCGGCATCCTGGCGTACAACGACGGCACGCCGCGTTCGCTGTTCACCATCGGCATCCTGCTCGCGATCATGATCCTGCCGATCGTCACCAGCGTCAGCCGTGAGGTCTTCCTCCAGTCCCCGAAGATGCACGAGGAGGCGGCGCTCGCGCTCGGCGCGACCCGCTGGGAGGTCATCCGGATGTCGGTGCTGCCCTTCGGCCGCTCCGGCATCATCAGCGCCTCCATGCTCGGCCTCGGCCGCGCGCTCGGCGAGACGATGGCCGTCGCCACGGTGCTCTCCACCAGCTTCGACATCCAGACCAGCCTGCTCGACGGCGGCGGTGGCACCATCGCCCAGAACATCGCGAGCGGCTTCAAGGAAGCCAACAACGACGGCCGTGACGCGCTGATCGCCTCCGGCCTGGTGCTCTTCCTGCTGACCCTCGTCGTCAACGGCGCCGCCCGCATCATCGTCGCGCGCCGCAAGGAGTACTCGGGGGCCAACGCATGAGCCACGCCCCCCTGGCCTCCCAGGCGCAGGCGCAGACGCAGACAGACCAGCTCGCCGCACCTTCGCGCCGTGTGGGCGGAGAGATCATCGAAAGGTGCGGGGCATGAACGACATCATGGTCGACAAGACCACCGACTCCGCCAGCGCTCCGAAGACCTCGACGCTGCGCCAACCGCGCCTGCCGGCCTGGTCCCCGATCGGCCTGGTCGCCCTCTCGGTCCTGCTCGGCTGCGGCATCGGCATCGCCGCCGACCTGGACAGCAAGATCCAGTGGGGCCTCATATCGGCCATCCTGTTCGTGGGCATCACCTTCGCCCTCACCGTGAAGGTGGAGGGCAAGCGGCAGGCCAAGGACCGGCTGGCCACCAGCCTGGTCTGGGTCTGCTTCCTGCTGGCGATCATCCCGCTGGCCTCGCTCATGTACGAGACGATCGACCGCGGCTCCAAGGTCCTCGACGGCGACTTCCTGTCCCACTCGATGTACGGCACCCAGAACCGCCTGCCGGGTGGCGGCATCTACCACGCGATCATCGGCACGCTGGAGCAGGTGGGCATCGCCACGCTGATCGCCGCTCCCATCGGCCTGCTGACCGCCGTCTACCTGGTGGAGTACGGCCGGGGCAAGCTCGCGAAGGCGGTCACGTTCTTCGTGGACGTCATGACCGGCATCCCCTCGATCGTCGCCGGTCTGTTCATCCTCAGCCTGTGGATCATCATCCTCGACTTCGGCTACTCGGGCTTCGCCGGCGCCATGGCGCTGGCCATCCTGATGATGCCGGTCGTCGTCCGCTCCACCGAGGAGATGCTCAAGCTCGTCCCGAACGAGCTGCGCGAGGCGTCGCTGGCGCTCGGCGTGCCCAAGTGGCGCACCATCCTCAAGGTGGTCCTGCCGACCGCACTCGGCGGCATCACCACCGGCGTCATGCTCGCCGTCGCGCGTATCGCCGGTGAGACGGCGCCGATCGTCCTGCTGGTCTTCGGCAACCAGGCCATCAACAACAACCCCTTCGACGGCGAGCAGTCCTCACTGCCCTTCTACATCTACGAGCAGTGGGCACTCGGCAACGAGGCGTCGTACGACCGCGCCTGGGCGGCTGCCCTCGTGCTGATCGCCTTCGTCATGATCCTGAACCTGGTCGCGCGCGGCATCGCCCGCTGGAAGGCCCCGAAGACCGGCCGCTGAGGCCCCGTACTCCGGCTCCGCCGCCGCGGGGTCGACGTAGAAAAGAAGTGATTCACATGGCCAAGCGCATCGACGTCAGCGGCCTCACCGCGTACTACGGCTCGCACAAGGCCATCGAGGACATCTCGATGACCGTCGAGCCCCGCTCCGTGACCGCCTTCATCGGCCCCTCGGGCTGCGGCAAGTCCACCTTCCTGCGCACCCTCAACCGCATGCACGAGGTCACCCCCGGCGGCCGGGTCGAGGGCAAGGTGATGCTGGACGACGAGAACCTCTACGGCTCCGGCGTCGACCCCGTCTCCGTGCGCCGCACGATCGGCATGGTCTTCCAGCGCCCCAACCCGTTCCCCACCATGTCGATCTTCGACAACGTGGCGGCGGGCCTGCGCCTGAACGGCTCGTACCGCAAGAGCGAGCTGAACGACGTGGTCGAGAAGTCGCTCAAGGGCGCCAACCTCTGGAACGAGGTCAAGGACCGGCTGAACAAGCCCGGCTCCGGCCTCTCCGGCGGTCAGCAGCAGCGCCTGTGCATCGCCCGCGCCATCGCGGTCGAGCCCCAGGTCCTGCTGATGGACGAGCCGTGCTCGGCGCTCGACCCGATCTCCACCCTCGCCATCGAGGACCTGATCGGCGAGCTGAAGGAGCGGTTCACGATCGTCATCGTGACGCACAACATGCAGCAGGCGGCCCGCGTCTCGGACCGTACGGCCTTCTTCAACCTCGCCGCCGTCGGCCAGCCCGGCAAGCTCATCGAGATCGACGAGACCGAGCGGATCTTCTCCAACCCGTCCGTGCAGGCCACCGAGGACTACATCTCCGGCCGCTTCGGCTGATCGGCCCGGCGCCCGCCCCGAGGTACGCGCCACGGGGCGGGCCGTGCAAGAGCAGCTTTGCGGTGCTGCATGGCGGTGCCACCGCAAGGCGAAGGGCCCGCCCCCTGGCTCCCGGGGGGCGGGCCGCACCATCCCCGGGCCCGGCACACCGGCGTACGACGCGCTCCCGCCGGCCCGAGAGCCCCGGCCCGAACCCGGCCCAGTTCCACCGATCCGCGGCCGAGCCGCGGCCGGACCGCGCCCCGCGCGTACCCGGCCGGGTGACGAGGGGGAGGCGGGTGGCGGGGAACGGAAGGCGGGCGGCAGAACGCGTCGCGGGCCCCCGCGACATCTGCCGCGAGGGCCCGCGTCACGGGGCAGCCGCCCCGAGGGGCGAGCCGCGTCCGCCGGGTCGTACGCCCCACCGGGCGACGGTCAGCCGGGCGAGGCGGATCAGCCGAAGGCCAGTTGCACGATCCAGTAGCTCACGGCGGCGACCACCGCCGCGGCCGGCATCGTGATGAACCAGCCCAGGATGATGTTCTTGGCGACGCCCCAGCGGACCGCGTTGACCCGTTTGGTGGCGCCCACGCCCATGATCGCCGAGGTGATGACGTGCGTCGTGGAGATGGGCGCGTGGAACATGAAGGACGCGGTGTACATCACCGAGGCCGCGGTCGTCTCGGCCGCGAAGCCCTGCGGCGGGTCCAGCTCGATGATCCGGCGGCCCAGGGTGCGCATGATGCGCCAGCCACCGGCGTACGTACCGAGTGAGAGCATCAGCGCGCAGACGATCTTCACCCAGACCGGGATCGGGTCGCCCGAGTCCTCGACGTCGGCGATGACCAGGGCCATCACCACGATGCCCATCGTCTTCTGGGCGTCCTGGAGACCGTGCCCGAGCGCCATGCCCGCCGCCGACACGGTCTGCGCGATGCGGAAGCCGCGCTTGGCCTTGTGCGGGTTGGAGTTCCGGAACATCCACATGATCGCGACCATCACCAGATAGCCGAGGATCAGGCCGACGAACGGCGAGACGAACATCGGGATGACGATCTTCTCGATCACCCCGGACCAGATGACATCGATGCCCCCGGCGAGCGCCGCGCCGACCATGCCGCCGAACAGGGCATGCGAGGACGAGGACGGCAGGCCGTAGTACCAGGTGACGAGGTTCCACACGATCGCCCCGACCAGCGCGGCGAAGAGGATGCCCATCCCCTTGTCGCCCTCGGGCGTCTGGATCAGCCCTTCACTGACGGTCTTGGCGACCCCGCTGCCGAGGAAGGCTCCGGCGAGGTTCATCACCGCGGCCATCGCCAGCGCGGCGCGCGGCGTCAGCGCCCGGGTGGAGACGGAGGTGGCGATGGCGTTGGCGGAGTCGTGGAAGCCGTTCGTGTACGTGAAGAAGAGCGCGACCCCGATGGTCACGACGAGCGCGAAGGTGTCCACCGTGGGTCAGGACTCCTTGACCGCGATGGTCTCGACGGTGTTGGCGACGTGCTCGAAGGCGTCGGCCGCCTCCTCCAACACGTCGACGATCTGCTTGAGCTTGAGTACGTCCATCGCGTCGTACTTGCCGTTGAACAGATGGGCCAGGAGCTTGCGGTGGATCTGGTCCGCCTGGTTCTCCAGCCGGTTGACCTCGATCCAGTACTCGGTGAGGTTGGTCATGGTGCGCAGGTTCGGCATCGCCTCGGCCGTCAGCTCGGCGGCCCTGGCCAACACCTCGATCTGCTGCTCGACGCCCTTGGGCAACTCCTCCACCTGGTAGAGGACGACCAGGTCAACGGCCTCCTCCATGAAGTCCATGATGTCGTCGAGCGACGAGGCGAGGGTGTAGATGTCCTCGCGGTCGAACGGCGTGATGAAGGACGAGTTGAGCTGGTGGAAGATCGCGTGGGTCGCGTCGTCGCCCGCGTGCTCCGCCGCCCGCATGCGCTCGGCGATCTCGGCCCGAGCGGAGGAGTCCGCCCCGAGCAGTTCCATGAGGAGCTTGGAGCCGGTCACGATGTTGTCCGCTGAGGCGGCGAACATGTCGTAGAAGCTCGTCTCCCTGGGGGTCAGACGAAAGCGCACTGGGGCATCCTCTGGGTGCAGCGGATTCGGTCTCGTTGATGCTAGGCACAACATCCGGCCATGGCTAACCGGCATTCCACCAGTGTCGCCTATCGGGCAGAGTGCCTATAACGGGGCCCGGCCGCCATCAGCTCCATTCGGTACCATGTACCCCGTAGGGGTATATGAGGCTCTCACCGGTCGAAAGGACGCCATGACGACGACGGCAGCCGACAGCGGGGCCGCCCGCGATGGCGACCAGCCCCAAGCTCCCAGCGACGCCCTGCCCGCCACCACATCAGCCGAAACCGGCGAGATCACGGCGGCGACGCAGGTCACAGTGTCCCGCGCGGACGGGGCCCACGACCAGACCCGTGACGCCACCTCGTCCTGCGCGGGCCATGCGAGCGAGGTCACAGGCGACACCGCTGCGGGCGGCCCGCCGGGACCGCACGGGTACACCAAGCAGCGCGACCAACACCTCAAGCGGCTACGCCGGATCGAGGGACAGATCCGTGGCCTGCAACGGATGGTTGACGAGGACGTCTACTGCATCGACATCCTCACCCAGGTCTCGGCCAGCACGAAGGCGCTGCAGTCCTTCGCGCTGCAACTGCTCGAGGAACACCTGCGGCACTGCGTCGCGGACGCCGCGGTGCGCGGCGGCGAGGAGGCCGACACCAAGGTCGCCGAGGCCACGGCCGCCATCGCCCGGCTGCTGCGCACCTGATCCGCGCCGCCGACCGGCCCGCCGGTTCGATCGGCGGCCGGCGCGCGCCGCGCGGGTCGCGGGTCGCGGGTCGCGGGTCGCGCCGAGCGACTCAGGAAGCGCTGTGGTCGCGGTCTCTCTCCTGCTCACGAGCCGGCTCAGAACTGGCGGAATTTGATCGGTCCACATGGACGCGGAGCACGGCGTCGATGTGGTCCGCGCTCATCCGCTCCTCGGCCACGCTCGACGCGGCGATCATCAACTCGCCGTACAGGTCGATCTCGACGAGGGCCACATGGTCCGAGACCGACGACCCCTGACGCGCCACCATGTGTGTCACCTCCTCCGAGCCCGGGCCTGTCGGCCGCTCTGGTCGCCGCCGTGGTCGCCGGACTTCTCGCCGGCCGTGTCGCCAGCGTTCCAGCGTAGGGACAGGCACACACCGCGCACATGGCACGGATGGGTCATTTCCATGGGCCGAACCCGTTCGCGGAGCTAATTCTTCGGCGAATCGACCGTGCCCGCGTAGATATCCGCGGGCTTGGGAGGACGCAGGGCGACCGCCGCGCCAAATGCGTACAACTCGGTCGTGGAGACCACGTCCGTCTCCCGGCGTTGCCCACCGGCGGCGTTGGTCATGGTGAACCGGTGCCGGATCTTCCGCAACCGGCCCTGCGCGTCGAGGAAGGCGTCGAAGCGCACCGCGTCGGTGGCGAACCCCCGCGCCGCGGCCCGCAACACCCCCCGGGCGTACGGCTCCGCGGCCCGCGCCGCCGCGTCCAGGTCGGCGACGCCCCGGTAGTGCCGCAGCCCGCCGCGCGCCGGCTCCCCGCGCCCGACGACGCTCACCTGCCGGGCGCCGCGCAGGAGTTGGGCCGCCACCAGCGGGTCGGTCGCGCCCCCGGTGACCAGGTTGCCGTCCGCGACCCGGGTGCTGTCCACCCGCACCCAGCGGTCGTCGGGCACCCCCGCGCCCCGGTTGAACAGGAACAGCTCGGCGGGCGCGAGGAGTTCGGTGATCGGCTCGTGCTCGTCGTCGCCCACCGCGTCCTTCGGCAGACGCACCCGCAGCCGCCCCATCCGCTCGACGAAGTCGTAGCCGCCGCTGCCCTGGATGGCGACCCGGGTCGCGCCGGCGGCCGTCTCCACCGACGTACGCACCCGGGCGCTACCGGCCCGCGCGAGCGCCCCCGCGGCCTCGCGCAGCACCGCCGGCGCGGCACCCACCTCCCGCTCGGCGGGCTCGGCGGAACCGGTGGGGTCCGCCCCCGGGGCGCCGCTCGGGCCGCTGTCGATGTCCCACTCGTCGGCGACGCGCTCCTGGGCCAGCCCCTCGCCGGCCTCCTCGGGGTCGGCGCGCGACGAGCACCCGGCCGTGGCCACCAGCGTGACCACGAGGCCGCCCGCCACGACGGCGACCGCGCCACCACCGCACCTGTGCCGCCGCACCGACATCCGGACCGATCTCTGGACCCTCATCGACGTCCGACCCCCTGACCGTTGTCGAGCCCGTGTCCCGCGCGTCGCGCCGCGCCCCGCGTACCGCACCGGACACAGCGCGGGCCGGGCCGTCATGACGACGGTGAAATATATTCCGTTCAACGATCGCCCCTGAGGGCCGTCACGGCCGGGTAGCGTGGGTACGTGCTTGACTCGGGCTCCGACATACACGAGACGACCACCATCGAAACGGGCGCCTTCTGCCTCGCCCGCTGCTCTTGCGGCTGGTCAGGACCCGCGCGCAGAGCCCGCTCCCGGGCTCGTACCGACGCCGACGAACACCACGCGACACGGGCGGCACGACCCGTGCCCTCCGTCCCCGCTCCCCCACACACCGGTCGCTGACAGCGCATCGAGGCCGCCTCGGGCGCGCCGGCCAGCCGCGCGCGCCCCCTCTCGGCCACCCGGCCCCAGCTCAACCCTCTCCGCGGATCCCGCATACTTGGCCGAGAATGTCATGGCCATGCCCCATCGCACGTGTCCGCGACCGCCGCCACGGAACCGGCACCCGCCGTACGCCCTCTGCGTAGAGGAGACCCACATCGAGAGGGAGGGCAGGATGGACAGGCGCACACTGCTGGCAGCCGGCACCGGACTGGCCGTGACGGCCACGGGAGCCGTCGCGTGCGACGGCGAGGCCAGCCCGCCTGCCCCGAGCAGCGAGGGCGGCGCCCCACGAACCACCCCGCGCGAGGCCACCTCACCCGCCACCACCTCGGCCTCGGCCCGCGCCGGCAAGCCCCGAGCCGCCGACTGGACCGCGCTCGGCAAGGGGCTGCGCGGCGGCCTGATCCGCCCCTCCGACGCCGACTACGCCCAGGCCAGGCAGCTCTACAACACCCGCTTCGACCACCAACGCCCGGCCGCCATCGCGTACGTGGCCCACACCTCCGACATCGCCGAGTGCCTGGCCTTCGCCCGACGCCACGGCACCCCCCTCGCCATCCGCAGCGGCGGCCACAGCTACGCCGGCCACTCCGGCGGCACCGACCGGCTGGTCATCGACGTCTCCCGGCTGCGCTCCATACGCACCGGCGCCGGCACCGCGACCATAGGCGCCGGCGCCAAGCTCATCGACGTCTACACCAGCCTCGGCGCCCACGGCGTCACCATCCCCGCCGGCTCCTGCCCCACCGTCGGCATATCGGGCCTCACCCTCGGCGGCGGCCACGGCGTGGTCTCGCGCGCGTACGGGCTCACCTCCGACAGCCTCGTCGGCGCCACCGTCATCACCGCGGACGGCAGGACGGTGCAGACCGCCAAGGACCGGGAGGCCGAGCTGTTCTGGGCGCTGCGCGGCGCGGGAAGCGGCAACTTCGGCGTCGTGACCGAACTCCGCTTCCGCACCCACAAGGCGGCGGCCGGCGTCAGCGCGTACCTCACCTGGCCCTGGTCGAAGGCGGCGGCCGTACTCCGCGCCTGGCAGGCGTGGGGCCCGACGCAGCCCGACGAGATCTGGTCCGCGCTGCACCTCTCCGCCGCCCCCGGCCGCACCCCCACCGTCTCGCTCAGCGCGTTCTCCCTCGGCACCTACGGCGACCTGCAGAACGCCCTCGACCGCCTCGCCGACGCGGCCGGCGCCAGCGCGAAGAGCGTGAGCCTGCGCCGCCGCGGCTACCTGGACGCCATGCGCGTGTACGCCGGCTGCTCCACCCACTCCACCACCCAGTGCCACCTGTCCGGCACCACGCCGGGCCGCGAGGCGACGGGCGCGCTGCGCCGCGAGACCTACGGCGCCCGCTCCGACTTCTTCGACCGCTCCCTGAACCAGCAGGGCATCCGCGCCCTGCTCGACCAGGTGGAGCGGTACGGCCGGGGCACCGGCGGCGGCGCGGTCAGCGTCGCGCTCACCGCCCTTGGCGGCGCGGTCAACCGCGTCGCCTCGCTGGCCACCGCCTTCGTGCACCGCAGGTCGCGGATGCTGGCGCAGTACACCGCCTCGTGGCCGGCGGGCCGTTCGGGCGCCACGCAGACGGCCTGGCTGGACAGCGCCCACGCGGCCATGCGCCGACACGCCTCCGGCGCGGCCTACCAGAACTACGCCGACGCGGGCCTCAAGGACTGGCGCACGGCCTACTACGGCGCCGCCGCGAACCGGCTCACCGCCGCGAAGAAGCGCTACGACCCGAACCGCCTCTTCACCTTCGCGCAGGCGCTGTAGGGCGGGGCCCGCGCGCGGACGCTGTGGGACGGGGTCGATCAGCGGACCCGGTCAGCGGAGGTCGTCGGCGAGTCGGTCAGCGAGGCCGGACAGCGGGGGTCGTCGGCGGAGCCCGCGCGGGGCCCGCGCCCGCGGGTCGCCGCCGACCGGAGCCCACGAACAGCGCGAGGCCCGGCGCCCACGGGTCGTGTGGGGCCGGGCCGGGGCGTCCGCGTCGGGCAGGCGGGCCGTCAGGCCGCCAGGTCGCTGTCGTGCCGCTTGTCGGTGACCGGCGTCACGGCGGGGCCGCCCGGCCCGCGCTGGGTCACCGACCCGGCCGGCTCCACCGCCGGGCCGCCGGCGTTGGCCCTCACCAGCCAGCTCCCGCGCGAGTTGGCCACGGTCGTGGCCAACGGGGTCAGCAGCATCATCGCCAGCGGGGCGAGCAGCAGCGTCACGGCCGTGCCGAGCGCGAAGCCGCCGATCACGTCGGTCGGGTAGTGCACGCCCATGTAGATCCGGCAGAAGCCCGCGAACAACGCCACGGCCAGCGCGAAGACGCCGTACTTCCGGTTGACCATGAAGATGCCCACGGCGATCGCCGCGACCAGCGTGGAGTGGTCGCTCACGAACGAGTAGTCGCTCTTCCCCGCCACCAGCACCTCGAGCTCCTGCGGGTGGTCGACGAAGGGGCGGGGGCGCTTGACGAAGCCGCGGATCGGGATGTTGGCCAACAGCGCGATGCCGGCCGCGAGCGGCGCCCACGCCAGGCCGGCCACGGCGCTCGCCGCGTCGGAGCGCTTGCGCGCGCTCCACCAGGCGCCGAGCAGCAGCGCGAGCAGGCCGAAGACGACGCCGAACTCGCCGATGAACTCCATCAACCGGTCGCACCAGTGCGGCGCGTCCTCGGCCAGGCCGTTGATGTCGTAGAGCAGGCTGACATCCGGGTTCGACCCTTCCCTGACGTCTGCTGCCAGGGGGGACCCCAGTGTGAGTCCAGCCATCTGCCGCGGCCCCTTATCTCTTGCACGTCACGCCCGTCGCTGCAAGCAACCGGCCGCCCCCGCGGTCCTCAACCAAGTGTGCTGCTATTCCACTCGAAGAAAACGCCCGTGTGGGGCAACGCGTTCCACTCTCCACCCAACGATCACCAGGACGTTATCGAAGGGTGACCCATCGTCGCAGCTCAGAAAGACGGCATCACGGAGAGTTCCAGCCACGCTACACCTCGACGGACGCCGTTGATCGGCTTCCGCTCAGCGCGCCAGCCCCGTCAGTAGAAGGGGCCCGCGCCATCTCAGGCTTCGCCATCCCGGGGCCCGGGGAGCGCTTTTGCGCCATCTTTGGTGACCCGGGTCGCCCCGATGTAGTCCGGCGTATCGATCGGGTCGTAACGGATGACCGCCCCCGTGTACGGAGCATTGATCATCTTTCCGCCGCCGACGTAGATCCCCACGTGGTGAATGGAGCGCGGGTCCTGTAGGTCGTACGCGAAGAAGACCAGGTCACCCGGTTGCAGTTCGTCGCGGCTGGGGTGCGGACCGGCGTTCCACTGGTCGTTGGCCACGCGCGGCAGCTCGATGTCCACCGAGGCGTAGGCGGCCTTCGTCAGCCCGGAGCAGTCGAACCGCCCGCCGTCGGCCGCCGTCCCGTTGCCGCCCCACAGGTAGGGCTTGCCCAGTTGCCGCTGCGCGAAGTAGATCGCCGCCGCCGCCTGCCTGGACGCGGCGACGGGCCGCTTCGGCGCCGCGAAGCTCTTGGCGAGCGTGGTGATGCGCTGCACGTAGTTCTGGGTCTCGTTGTACGGCGGCACCCCGCGGTACTTGACCACCGCGTACGAGCCGGCGTTGTAGGAGGCCAGCATGTTGGCCGTGGGGTCGCCCGGCACGTCCTTCACGTACTTGGCCAACGCGCAGTCGTAGGCCGCCGCGGAGGGGATGGCGTCCGCGGGGTCCCAGATGTCACGGTCGCCGTCGCCGTCGCCGTCCACCCCGTACGCGGCCCAGGTGCCGGGGATGAACTGCGCCAGCCCGCGCGCGTTGGCCGGGCTCACGGCCTTGGGGTTCCAGCCGCTCTCCTGGTAGAGCTGCGCGGCGAGCAGCGCCGGGTTGATGGCCGGGCAGCGGTTCCCGTGCTTCCGCACGAGGTCCACGTACGCGGCCGGAACGGTGCCCTCCGCGAGCTGGACGTCACCGCTGGAGCCGCCGCTCGTGGCCCTGCTCGCGATCATGTACGTACCGAGAACGAGCAGCACGACGAAGGAAAAGGACAGCCCCATACTGATGCTGACACCGAGCCAGACCTTCTTACGCACCGGGCCATCCTCCCCCATCCGGCCCCCACCGGGCGCTCCACGGACGTGATGCGCACGGTACGACGACGGCCCCCGCCTTGGCGAGAGGGCACCTGACGCGCCCCGACGCACACCCCGGAGCACGGGCGGCCACGCGGCGCACGGACCCGGGCGGCGACGGTGCCCGGGACCGGGTGACGGACGGCGCGGACGGCCGGCGGGCGACCACCGCCCCAGTCCGCGCGACTACAGTCCAACGTGCGGCCACACACCGCGACACGGGGGCGCGGCGGGGCGGGAGGGCGACCTCACACCCCGTCACCACCCCGTCAGCACACGCGACAAGGACGACCACGCGATGGACATGAACCAGCTCGACTGGCAGCGCGCCGTACCGGAAGGTGAGGACCCGCCCGAGTTCCTCGAGGTGGCCGCGGGGCCCGACGGCCGCGTCTACCTCCGGGAGAGCCGCGACCGGGACCAGGTGGTCGTCACCACCCGGGCCAAGTGGGACGCGTTCATCAAGGGCGTCAAGGCGGGGGAGTTCGACGACTTCGTGGCATGAGGCGGACCATCGGATAGCCGGGAGCGCGAGCGGGTACACCCGTAGACGCACCAGGCGGAGGCCACCAACCGCCGCACGGGCCCGCGTTGACCGCGCCCCACCCGGGACGCTTCCTCCACAGGCCACCACACATCCATTGCTCACCGTAATCGCACGTGATACACAGAGTGACGAACACTCGTCGCACCGACATTCCATCAGGCCGCGTTTGTACGGTTTGACCGCAGGTCAGAGCGGTGAAGCCCAGATCCGATACGAGATCCGCCAAGAAATGCCGCCAAATCGACATGCGACAGTGGCAACTTCGGCGAAGATAGAGACTGACCCGTGCCGCACGGCAAGGCGGTACACAACTACCCATAAGGGGCGGTGAGTTCACATGTACTTGGCAGCCGAAAAAGGCGACATCACCACCATCATCGGCGGAATCGCCCCCGACTGGGGGCCTTTCGGGAGCTTGGGCAACGAAGCGCGCATCATGATCGAGGTCGTGATGGCCGTCTCCATCCTGCTGTGCCTCGGCATCGCGATCTGGGGCGCGGCCAAGCAGCGCATCGGCGCCACGGCCCTGCGCGACACGTTCAGCGCCGAGCAGGGCAAGGGACTGATCGTCGCGGGCCTGACCGGCGTCTTCATCATCGGCTCGCTCGGCACGCTCTTCACCATCGTGTACGGCATGGCCGTCTAGGCCGCCGGCTTCCGCCCCACGCGGACGCGCTGCCCGCCGTCCGCACCGCCGCGCGGCGTACGGGCCCTCACCCAGCCCGTACGCCGCGCGAGCCCACCCCGCCCCCACCCGCCCGACCGTTCCACGCATACGAGCCCCTCTGCTCGTCCCTCCCCTCCCACGAGGCCGCAAGCTGATGCCCACACCCCCAGGCCACTCGGACCGCCACCCGCGCTCCCCGCGGCCCGGGCGGGACAGGCGACAGCCACGTCGCGCCGTCGCCACTTCGACCTCCCGCCTCTCCCCCGGTCCCGCTGCTGAGGTTGTGTCAGCCTGATGTGCACTCACACCATCGCCCCCGCGCTCCGCCGCGCGCCGCTACCGTCGTACCTGGGCGCCGCGAGAGCGGCGGCGGACGAGAGGACGGCCGGCACGGCGGCACACGGACGGGCCGCCCTCCGCGGGGCGAGCGCGGCCGAGCCGCGGTGCGCCGCGGAGACCGAGGCCATGGGTGAAGGGGCGGGCGCGCGATGAGTCCCCACGGTGATGATCACTACGACTCGTACGGCGGCGACCACGGCCCCGCCGGCACCGACGGACGGCTGACCCGCACCCGGCTCCCGGACGGCGACGGCGACGCGTTCGGCACCGGCCGCCGCCCCCGCCCGACCACCAAGCCGAGCCGCAGCCTGCTCACCGTCGTGACCGTGGTCGTCCTCCTCATCGCGGCCATCGCCTTCGCGAACCGCGGCGGCGGCGACTCCGACGACGGCGACGGTGGCGGCTCGGGCGACGCCAAGGGCAACCAGGCCCAGTCCACCGCCCCCACCGGCGAACGCCCTGTCAAGGGCAAGGACACCACCACGGGCATCGCCACCGGCTTCCCCCGCACGGAACAGGGCGCCCAGAGCGCGGCGGCAAACTACGCGGTGGCTCTGGGGTCGGCGGAGATGTACAACCGCGAGCGGCGGCGGGAGATCGTGCCGCTCATCTTCGCGAGCAACGCTGTCGCACGCATGCAGTCCGAGCTGGACAGGGCCTACACGAAGGATTCGCTGGCCGAGCTCGGGCTCGACGAGAACGGCAAGGCCCCCAAGGGACAGACCTACGTCTCACGAACCGCGCCCGTCGGAACCAAGATCACCGAATACGCGAACACCACCGCCACGGTGGAGGTGTGGTGCACCGGCGCGTTCGGCACCGCGGGCGAGGGGTCGAAGACTCCAGTGGCCAACGACTGGTTCACCACGACCCTCAAACTGCGCTGGTCAAACAACGACTGGAAAGTCGACAGTTTCGCTCAGAAGAACGGCCCGGCACCGGTCAATGCCGACCGAACGGCGTCCACCGCTGAGGAAATCACCAAGGCGGTCGAGGAGTACGGAGGGTTCACGTATGCCCGGTAGCCCGCGCCGCCGCGCCTTCACCCTCGCCGGTGTGCTGGCCGGACTGCAAGCAGCAGCCGTCCTCCTGGCCACCCGGGTCGCCGCCGACCCCTCCCCCAGTCCGTCGGGCAGCCCGCCCAACTGTGACTTCCTGCATGGGCAGACGAAGGAGAACTGCGAGAAGGGGCAAGGAGGTGGCGGCTCGGGAGGGCCTCCGGACCCCACCGCCCCCATCGACCCCGCCGCCTCCCTCGCCCGGTCCTGCGCCAAGGCCGCCTCCTGGCTCGTCGGAAAGCTCTCCGACATGGTCAACGAGACGGCGGCCGTCGACTTCACCAACGAGACGTTCCTGCGCCAGTACGCGATCGTCTTCGCCGCCTCCACCGTGCTCACCCTCCTCCTGTGGCTGCTCGCCGTCGCCAAGCGGGCGATCCGTGGGGTGCCGTTCATCGAGGCGATCACCGAGGCCATCGGGTTCCTCTGGCTCACCGTGCTGGCCTCGGCCTTCACACCGCTGGTGCTCTACACCGTCGTCTCGGCCACCGACGCCGTCACGGAAGTGATCTCCACCGGGACGGGGGCCGACAACGACGCGTTCTTCGGCTCGTTCGCCGAGGCGCTCAAGAAGGACGAGGACATCGGCGGCGGGCCGATCATGCTCATCGTCGTGTCGCTGGTGACCATCCTCGCGGCCGGCGTGCTCTGCCTCGAACTCGTCATCCGCGCCGCCCTGCTCTACGTCGGCGCCCTGCTCGGCACCGCCGTCTACGCGGGCCTGGTCGACAAGAACATGTGGGGCCACGTCCGCCGCTGGGCCGGGCTCATGATCGCGGTCATCCTGGTCAAGCCGGTGATCGTCATCGTCCTTGGACTCGCCGGAGCGCTCTCAGGCGACGAGGGGCCCGACGCGTTCTCGGCCGTGGTCTCCGGCCTGTCGATCATCATCCTCGCCATCTTCGCGAGCGCGATGATCTACCGCTTCGTGCCCGGCTTCGGCGACGAGATCATCAACAGCCGCAACGCCAGCAGCGACGCCGCGTCGCGCCAAGCCGCGGCGATCGTCAGCTCCCCGGCCGCCCTGGTCAAGCAGGGCATGAACGCCCACAGCAACCGCGCCGTCGGCCCGCCCATCGGCGGCGATGGCGGCGGCTCGTCCCAGCCGCGCTCCGCCAACCCCGTCTCCGGCGGCGTCGCGGCCCACAGCGCGCGCGGCGGCGACTCCGGCGGGGGCGGCAACCGCGCGCCCGCCGCCCCCGCGCCCCGTACGCCGAACCGCAACACGAACAGCAACACCAGTAACACCAGCAACACCTCGGGAGGTGACCGGCGTTGACGATTGAGGCCCAGTCCCACCCCATCGCGCCCCGCCGTACGTATCTGATCGGTCGGGCGCGCCCGAACGCGATCGTCGGCAAGAACCGCGAGACGGGCGAGATCGCCCTGATCATCGCGGGCGGTTTCGTCGGCATGATGTGCGGTTTGCTCGTGCCCGTCCTGATGCTGCGCATCATCACCCTGGTGGGCTTCCCCGCGCTGGCCCTCGGCGCGGTCTACGTCCCGTACCGGGGCCGCACGTTCTACAAGTGGTTCGAGATCAACCGCTCCTACCGCCGCATCACCCGCCGCGGCGCCACCTACCGCTCGGCCGTCGCCGAGGCCGGCACCCGCCTCGACGGCCGGGAGGTCGAGGTGGGCCCGCCGCCCGGCATCGGGCACATCAACTGGCTCGCGGCGCCCTTCGGGCCCGACGAGATCGCCGTCCTGCTGCACGCGGACCGGCGCACCGTCACCGCCGCCATCGAGATCGAGGGCCCCGGCGTGGGCCTGCGCGACAGCGAGGACCAGGAGGCGCTGGTCGACCGGTTCGGCACGCTCCTCAAGCACGTGGCCAACGGCGACGGCTTCGTGACCCGCCTCCAGATGCTCGCCCGTACGCTCCCCGCCGACCCCGACGCGCACGCCAAGGACGTCGAGCGGCGCGGCGACGCGAACTCCCCGGAGTGGCTCAAGGACTCCTACGACCAGCTCCAGTCGATGGTCTCCACCTCCTCCGAGCAACACCGCGCCTACCTCGTCGCCTGCATGCACTACACCCGCGAGCTGTCCGCCGAGGCCCAGGCCATGGCCCGCGCCTCCCGGCACAGCGGCAAGCGCATCGACCGCGACGCGGGGCTCGCCGTCGTCATGGCCCGCGAGCTGACCGACATCTGCGCCCGGCTCGCCGAGGCCGACATCCGGGTCCGGCAGCCCCTCGGCCAGAGCCGGCTGGCCTCGCTCGTGCACTCGATGTACGACCCGGACCACCCCATCGACCACATCCAGGCCATGACCCAGCGCAACGCCTGGCCCGCCGAGCTCGACGCCATGGAGCCCACCTACCTCCAGGCCAAGACCCGCGAGTCCAGCACCCGCGCCCCCTGGTGCCACGCCACCGCCTGGGTCAAGGAGTGGCCGATGACGCCCGTCGGGGTGAACTTCCTCGCCCCGTTGCTGGTCCACACCCCCGACGTGATCCGCACGGTCGCGGTCTGCATGGACCTGGAGCCCACCGAGCTGGCCATCGAGCGGATGCTGACGGAGAAGACCAACGACGAGGCGGAGGCCAGCCGCCAGGCCAAGATGAACCGCACCGTCGACCCGCGGGACATCGCCGCCCACGGCCGCCTCGACCAGCGCGGCGACGACCTGGCCAGCGGCGCGGCCGGCGTCAACCTCGTCGGCTACATCACGGTCTCCTCCCGCTCGCCCGAGGCCCTCGCCCGCGACAAGCGCACCATCCGCGCCTCGGCCGGCAAGAGCTACCTCAAGCTGGAGTGGTGCGACCGCGAACACCACCGGGCCTTTGTGAACACCTTGCCGTTCGCCACCGGCATCCGACGATAGGGGCTGCGCCGTGGTCGATCCGATGGGCGTCATCACCGAGGCCTTCACCAGTTTCGTCTTCGGGAAGGTGGAGACGACCCGGCTGCCGGTCCGCACCTCCACCGGCCAGGCCCAGGCCGTCTACCTGCCCACCGCCGCGCCCGGCCTCGGCGACTCCGGCGTGATCATCGGTCGCGAGGTGTACTCCGGCAAGGGGTACATCTACGACCCGTTCCAGTTGTACGGACAGCAGTTGCCCGCCCCGCACTGGCTGGTGCTCGGCGAGTCCGGCAACGGCAAGTCCGCCCTGGAGAAGACGTACGTACTGCGCCAGTTGCGGTTCCGGGACCGGCAGGTGGTGGTCCTGGACGCGCAGGGCGAGGACGGCGTCGGCGAGTGGAACCTCATCGCCCAGCAGCTCGGCATCACGCCCATCCGCCTGGACCCGATGGCCGCCCTCGACGGCGGCATCCGGCTCAACCCGCTCGACCCGTCGATCACCACGACCGGCCAGCTCGCCCTGTTGCGCACCATCATCGAGGTCGCGATGGGCCACGGCCTCGACGAGCGCGCCGGCTTCGCGCTCAAGGTGGCGCACGCGTACGTCAACGAGACCGTCACCGACCGGCAGCCGGTGCTCACCGACATCGTCGAGCAACTGCGCCACCCGGAGCCGGACTCGGCCGAGTCGATGAATGTGGACCTGGACGACGTACGGGCCTGGGGCCTGGACGTCGCGCTGGTCCTGGACCGGCTGGTCGACGGTGACCTGCGCGGCATGTTCGACGGGCCGACCACGGTCGGCATCGACCTGGACTCGCCGCTGATCGTCTTCGACCTCTCGCACATCGACCGCAACTCCATCGCGATGCCGATCCTGATGGCGATCGTCGGCGTGTGGCTTGAGCACACCTGGATCAGGCCGGACCGCAAGAAGCGCATCTTCCTGGTCGAAGAGGCGTGGCACATCATCAACTCGCCCTTCGTCGCCCAACTCTTCCAGCGGCTGCTGAAGTTCGGCCGCCGGCTCGGCCTGTCCTTCGTCGCGGTCGTCCACCACCTGTCGGACGTGGTGGACGGCGCCGCCGCCCGCGAGGCGGCGGCCATCCTCAAGATGGCCTCGACCCGCACCATCTACGCCCAGAAGGCCGACGAGGCGCGCGCCACCGGCCGGGTGCTCGGCCTGCCGCGGTGGGCCGTGGAGATCATCCCCACCCTCACCCCCGGCATCGCCGTCTGGGACGTCAACGGAAACGTCCAGGTCGTCAAGCACCTGATCACCGAGGCCGAGCGCCCGCTGGTCTACACCGACCGCGCCATGACCGAGGACTCGCTGACCGCCGCGCTGGCCGCCGAGGCGGAGGCCGAGGCCCGCGCCGCCGAGGCCGTCGAGCAGCGGCTCGCCGAGGAGGGCCTCGCGGGCGAGGCCGACGGATACGACAGGTACGGCCCGTACGCGCCCTACGGCCCACCCGCGTCCGGCACGTCCGAGTCCACGGTGGCCTAGGCGATGGCGGACCCGAGGCGGGACCGCGCGCCGGAGCGCGGCATTCCGGACGGCTTGCTCATCGGGGCGCTGCTGTTCCTGATCGGGCTGGCGCTGCTGACCTGGACGGCCACCGGCCTGGCCGGGCTGCTCGCGCACGGGGCCTGGCCGGAGAACGTGTCGTTCATCCGCACGCCGCAGGCCGCTCGGCACCTGGTGCAGGACCCGGGGGACCTCGCTGCGGCCTGGCCGCACACCCCGGAGGAGGAGCTTTCGGGGTACGGGCTGTTCTGGGGCCTGTTCATCAGCGAGGTGCTCGTCCTGCTCGTCGTCACGGTCTTCGTGGTCGGCACGGTCGCCCGCTACCGCCTGATGCGGGCCCGCCGCGCCGCCGACCGTCGCCAGGCCGCCGAGGAACGGGCCCACGGCCCGCGCCCGCGACAGCCTCAGGACACCGCCCCGAGCACCCGCCCCGCGGGCCCCGTCGAGGCGGTCCCGGCCCCGGAGCCGTACGCCGCACCGGCCGCGCCCGCCACGCAGCCCGCCGCCATGCCCGACCCGCAGCCGCCCATCGATCCCGCGGCCTACTTCACGGCCATCTTCCCGAGCCCACAGCCGGCCCCCGCGCCAGCGCAGCCAGCCGCCCCCACGGCCCAGCCGGCTGGCGCCGGCGGCCACGCCCAAGAGGCCGCGCCTCAGCCGCTACCGGCCCAGGCCCCGGCTCCGACCCCTGGGAAGGCTCCCGAGACCGCTCCCCCGGCCCCCACAGCGTTCGAGACCCACGCCTCGTCCCCGTACGGCCCCGCCACGCCCGGTGGCGTGCCCGCGCAGCGGGACGGCGCCTGGCCGGGCGCCGAGCCCCCGTCGCGGGTCCGGTACGGGACGGCCGCCGAACGTCAGGACGCGGCCCTGCACGCGATCCTGGAGGCGGCCGGCCCGACGCTGGTCACCAGCAGCGACGCGACACTGTGGGCGGAGACGACGGGCACGCGGGCCAAGCTGGGCCCGGTGCACGTCTTCGACCCGAGCCACCTGTTGGACACGCCGGCCCGCCTGCGCTGGAATCCCGCCAGCGGCTGCGAGGCGCGGGAGGTCGCCGCGGCCCGCGCGGTGGCGCTGCTGGCCCCGGTCCGCCCGGCCTCGCTCATCGACTCGGCGACGGCGGACGCGGCGGAGACGCTGCTGCGCTGCTGGCTGCACGCGGCGGCGGTGGACGGCCGCCCGTTCCGCCAGGTGCACCGCTGGGCTCAGGGCCACTCGGCACACGAGCCGGTACGCGTCCTGCGGACGAACCCGAAGGCGACCAGCGGCATGGCCGGCGAGCTGGAGTCGACGCTCACCGCGCACCCCGAGCGCCGTGACATGGCCCAGGAGCTGACGGCCCGCGCCCTGGCGGCGCTGTCCTCGATCCACATCCGGGACGCGTGCAACGCCAGCCGCGCCGACGCCCTCGCGCTGGAGTCGTTCGTCAGCGAGGGCGGGACGCTGTACGTGGTGGGCGAGTCGCTGGAGAACCCGCGGACGCAACCGGGCGCGATGCCGCTGCTCACCGCGCTGGTCGCCAGCGTCGTCGAGCACGCCCAGCAGAAGGCCAAGCGCTCCCCCGGCGGCCGGCTGGACCCGCCGCTCACGCTGGTGCTGGACGACATCGCCGGCGTGGCGCCGTTCCCCGCGCTGCCCGAGCTGATGACGAGCGGCCCGGCACAGGGCCTACAGGCCCTGGCCCTGATGCGCTCCCCGGAGCAGGCACGGGCCCGCTGGCCGCGCACGCACGGCAGCCTGGTGGGCTGAGACCCGGTTCCACGGCTCGCCACCCACTCCGGGCTCGTGCTTCACCCGGCTTACGTTCGGTACAGGGCCAGCTCGTACTCGGTCTCCTCCGGCCGGTTCGGGTACGGCATGGTTCTTCCGGTCTCGGCGAATCCGAGCTTGGCGTAGAAGGCGCGGGCGCGTTCGTTCTGCTCGTGCACCCAGAGCCGTACGCGTTCGACGCGGAATTCGGGCAGTTCCCAGGACCATTCCAGGGCGGCGCGGAACAGTTCGCCGGCGAGCCCGGTGCCGCGGCACTCGGGCCGGGTGTAGACGCCGGCCAGGTGGGTCTGTGCCCGGTCCCGTTCGACCAGTACGACGGCCATGCCCGCGAACGGCTGCTCCGCGCCCGGACCGTCGCCACCGGTCTCGGCGACGAAGGTCTTCAGCTCCTCGCCGGCCTCACCCTGTTCGGCGCGCTTCTGCCAGAACGAGTCCGGCTCCTGGGCCGCCCGCTCGTACGTTTCCACGAAGGCGACCCGCGCCACCGGATCGGCGAGTGCGGCCATGCGCAGTTCCCTGAGACGAGGCCACTCGTCGCTCTTGATGCCCCTGACCACGTAGCTCATGACCACAGGATCGCAGTACGGAGCGGGCTTCTCCAGAACTTTTCCGGTAAACGCAGAAGAGCCTTGTGACGGATCGAAATCCGTCACAAGGCTCTTCTAAAAGGAGTTCGGCGGCGTCCTACTCTCCCACAGGGTCCCCCCTGCAGTACCATCGGCGCTGAAAGGCTTAGCTTCCGGGTTCGGAATGTAACCGGGCGTTTCCCTAACGCAATAACCACCGAAACACTATGAAACAAACAACCGGACATGACACAGTCGTTATTTCAGAACCAACACAGTGAACGCGAGCAACTGAGGACAAGCCCTCGGCCTATTAGTACCAGTCAACTCCACCCCTTACGAGGCTTCCATATCTGGCCTATCAACCCAGTCGTCTACTGGGAGCCTTACCCCATCAAGTGGGTGGGAGCCCTCATCTCGAAGCAGGCTTCCCGCTTAGATGCTTTCAGCGGTTATCCCTCCCGAACGTAGCCAACCAGCCATGCCCTTGGCAGGACAACTGGCACACCAGAGGTTCGTCCGTCCCGGTCCTCTCGTACTAGGGACAGCCCTTCTCAAGACTCCTACGCGCACAGCGGATAGGGACCGAACTGTCTCACGACGTTCTAAACCCAGCTCGCGTACCGCTTTAATGGGCGAACAGCCCAACCCTTGGGACCGACTCCAGCCCCAGGATGCGACGAGCCGACATCGAGGTGCCAAACCATCCCGTCGATATGGACTCTTGGGGAAGATCAGCCTGTTATCCCCGGGGTACCTTTTATCCGTTGAGCGACGGCGCTTCCACAAGCCACCGCCGGATCACTAGTCCCGACTTTCGTCCCTGCTCGACCCGTCAGTCTCACAGTCAAGCTCCCTTGTGCACTTACACTCAACACCTGATTGCCAACCAGGCTGAGGGAACCTTTGGGCGCCTCCGTTACCCTTTAGGAGGCAACCGCCCCAGTTAAACTACCCACCAGACACTGTCCCTGATCCGGATCACGGACCCAGGTTAGACATCCAGCACGACCAGAGTGGTATTTCAACAACGACTCCACACACACTGGCGTGCATGCTTCACAGTCTCCCACCTATCCTACACAAGCCGAACCGAACACCAATATCAAGCTATAGTAAAGGTCCCGGGGTCTTTCCGTCCTGCTGCGCGAAACGAGCATCTTTACTCGTAATGCAATTTCACCGGGCCTATGGTTGAGACAGTCGAGAAGTCGTTACGCCATTCGTGCAGGTCGGAACTTACCCGACAAGGAATTTCGCTACCTTAGGATGGTTATAGTTACCACCGCCGTTTACTGGCGCTTAAGTTCTCAGCTTCGCCAACTCGAAAGTCAGCTAACCGGTCCCCTTAACGTTCCAGCACCGGGCAGGCGTCAGTCCGTATACATCGCCTTACGGCTTCGCACGGACCTGTGTTTTTAGTAAACAGTCGCTTCTCGCTGGTCTCTGCGGCCACCCCCAGCTCAAGGCGCAAAGCCCATCACCGGAAATGGCCCCCCTTCTCCCGAAGTTACGGGGGCATTTTGCCGAGTTCCTTAACCATAGTTCACCCGAACGCCTCGGTATTCTCTACCTGACCACCTGAGTCGGTTTAGGGTACGGGCCGCCATGAAACTCGCTAGAGGCTTTTCTCGACAGCATAGGATCATCCACTTCACCACAATCGGCTCGGCATCAGGTCTCACCCTCATGTCATCCGGATTTACCTAGATGACGGGCTACACCCTTACCCCGGGACAACCACCGCCCGGGCTGGACTACCTTCCTGCGTCACCCCATCACTTACCTACTACCCCCTAGGGTCAGCGGCTCCACCACTTCCCTTTGCCCGAAGGCTCCAGGACGGCTTCACGGCCTTAGCATCAGAAGATTCAGTATTGGGCGCTTCAAAGCGGGTACCGGAATATCAACCGGTTGTCCATCGACTACGCCTGTCGGCCTCGCCTTAGGTCCCGACTTACCCTGGGCAGATCAGCTTGACCCAGGAACCCTTAGTCAATCGGCGCACACGTTTCCCACGTGTGAATCGCTACTCATGCCTGCATTCTCACTCGTGAACCATCCACAACTCGCTTACGCGGCTGCTTCACCCGGCACACGACGCTCCCCTACCCAACCCAACAGGCGTTAGCCCTCTATGCTGGATTGACACGACTTCGGCGGTACGCTTGAGCCCCGCTACATTGTCGGCGCGGAATCACTTGACCAGTGAGCTATTACGCACTCTTTCAAGGGTGGCTGCTTCTAAGCCAACCTCCTGGTTGTCTCTGCGACTCCACATCCTTTCCCACTTAGCGTACGCTTAGGGGCCTTAGTCGATGCTCTGGGCTGTTTCCCTCTCGACCATGGAGCTTATCCCCCACAGTCTCACTGCCGCGCTCTCACTTACCGGCATTCGGAGTTTGGCTAAGGTCAGTAACCCGGTAGGGCCCATCGCCTATCCAGTGCTCTACCTCCGGCAAGAAACACACGACGCTGCACCTAAATGCATTTCGGGGAGAACCAGCTATCACGGAGTTTGATTGGCCTTTC
>NZ_CM173408.1:3762500-4897500 GCF_057766585.1 Streptomyces sp. MGP-BFMKR1 | reverse complement strand
GATGAGGTCGTGGGCCTTGTCGCGGGGCAGTCCGAGCAGGATGCCCGCGTCGGTCATGGCCTCGACCAGGAAGTAGAAGTACGCGGGCCCGGAGCCGGAGAGGGCGGTGGCGGCGTCCTGCTGGGACTCGGGGACGCGGAGGGTCTTGCCGACGCCGTTGAAGATCTCCTCCGCGTGGGCCAGGTGCTCCTCGGTGGCGTGGCTGCCCGCGGAGATGACGGACATGGCCTCGTCCACCAGGGCCGGGGTGTTGGTCATGACGCGGACGACCGGGGTGCCGGGGGCGAGCCGTTCCTCGAAGAACGCGGTCGGGACGCCGGCCGCGCCGGAGATGACCAGCCGGTCGGCGGGCAGGTGCGGGGCCAGCTCGGCGAGGAGGGTGCCCATGTCCTGGGGCTTGACGGTGAGGATGAGGGTGTCGGCGGACTTGGCCGCCTCGGCGTTGCTGACCGCCTCGACGCCGTGGCGCTCGCGCAGCTCGGCGGCGCGCTCCGGTCGGCGGGCCGTGACCAGTAGCCGGGCCGGGGACCAGCCGCCGCGGATCATGCCGCTGAGCAGTGCCTCGCCGATCTTTCCCGTGCCGAGCACGGCGACCTTCTGCGCCATGGTGCGCTCACCTCATCCAGTGCGGTCCGGTCTCCCGTGTGACGCGGAGTCCGGTGCGGTACGGAGCCGGGCGGAGGGGTTGGCTCCGCCGGCGGCGTTCGTCGGCATCCTCGCATCGGGGCGGCGCCGATGTGGTGGGTGTCCGGGTGGCGGTACGGGTGGTGGGGTGGCGGGCGCCGGCTCGGTCGGGCGCGGGGGCGCGCCCCCGCCTGCGGGCCGCTGCCGGCGGGAGCCGGGGCACGCGGGGAGGGCGGGGGCGCGCGGAGGTGAGGGCGGGGAGGTGCGGGCGCGGGTTTACGCGCCTTCCTGTGCCGCCTCGCGCGGGCGCGCCGCGGGCGGGGGCGGGGTGCGCGGCGAGGCGGCGCGGCTCAGGGCGCCCGGCCACCAGACCTTCGGGCCGATGTCCAGGGCCAGGGCGGGGACCAGGACGGTGCGGACGAGGAAGGTGTCGAGGAGGACGCCGACGCCGACCAGCACGCCGAGCTGGGCCATGGTGACCAGCGGCAGCACCGCGAAGACCGCGAAGGTGGCCGCGAGCACGATGCCCGCCGAGGTGATCACGCCGCCGGTGCCGGTGAGGCCGGCGAGGACGCCGCGGGCGTGGCCGAGGCGCTCGGTCTCCTCCCGTACCCGGGTCATCAGGAAGATGTTGTAGTCGATGCCGAGCGCGACGAGGAAGACGAAGCCCATCAGCGGGGTCGACCAGTCCATCGCGGCGAAGTCCAGGACGTGCTCGAAGAGCAGGTGGGACGTGCCGAGGGCGGCGAAGTACGAGACGACCACGGTGGCCAGGAGCAGCAGCGGGGCGACCAGCGAGCGCAGCAGCCAGATCAGTACGGCGAGGACGACGAGCAGCACGATCGGGATGACGGTGGTCAGGTCGCGGTCGGCGGCGCGCTCGGTGTCGATGGCCTGTGCGGTGGTGCCGCCGACCAGCGCGTCGGCGCCGTCGACGGCGTGCACGGCGTCGCGCAGCGCGTCGACGGTGTCCTTGGCGGCGTCGCTGTCCGGGGCGTCCTTGAGGACGACGGGGAAGGTGGCGAGTTCGTGGCCGCCGGTGCGTACGGAGTCCTGCGGCTCGCCCACCGATGCGACGCCGGGCACCTTCGCCGCCACGGCCCTGACCTGGGCGAGTCGGTCGCCGTCGGCGCGGGTGACGACGTCGGCGGGGTCGGAGGCGCCGGAGGGGTAGTGCGCGGAGACGCGTTCCTGGGCGATGACCGAGTCGGGCTTGTCCTGGAACATCTCCGCCTGGCTCAGGCCCATGGTGATGCCGAGCGCGCTCAGCGCGAGGGCGCCGGTGAGGCCGAGCGAGGCGAGCCAGGCCCAGCGCGGGCGGCGGGCGACGGCGGCGCCGATCGCGGCCCAGGGGGTGCGCCCGGTGCGCGCGGCGGTGCCGTGGCGCGGGATGAACGGCCAGAACACCCAGCGGCCCGCGATCACCAGCAGCGCGGGCAGCACCGTGATCATCGCGACGAAGGCGCAGCCGACGCCGACCGCGCCGACCAGGCCGAGCGAGCGGGATGAGTTGATGTCGGAGAAGGCCAGGCAGGCCAGGCCGATGGCGATGGTGCCGGCCGAGGCGAGGATGGCGGGCCCGCAGCGGCGCAGGGCGATGGCCATGGCCTGGTGCCGGTCGGCGTGTTGGTGGAGTTCCTCGCGGTAGCGGGCGATGAGCAGCAGGGCGTAGTCCGTGCCGACGCCGAAGACGAGCACCATGAGCATGCCGCCGCTCTGCCCGTCGACCGGGAGCCCGGCGTGCCGGGCTAGCAGGTACGTGGTGACCTGCGTGAGCACGGCGCCGAAGCCGACGGCGAGCAGCGGGAACAGCCACAGGATGGGGCTGCGGTAGGTGATCAGCAGCAGTACCGCGACCACCGCGCCGGTGATGATCATGAGGGTGGAGTCGAGGGAGTTGAAGACCTCGACGGTGTCGGTGAGGGAGGCGGCCGGGCCGCCGACCTCGGTGGTGAGCCCCGGGGGCGCGTCGGCGTCGGCGATCTCGCGTACCGCGTCGACGTCGTCGGTCAGGCCGTCGGCCCCGGAGAGGGGGACGGTGGTGATCAGGGCCTGGCCGTCGGCGGAGGGCTCGGCCTGGGCGACCCGCTGGCCGTCGGCGGCGAACTCGGCGAACCGCGCGCGGTCCGCGGCGACCTTGGCGCGGTCGGCCGCGGTGAGGCCGCCGTCGCGGGTGTAGACGGCGACGGCGGCGGTCAGCTCGTCGGCCCGGAACTTCTCCAACTCGGTGTTGACCTGGGCCGATTCGGCGCCGCTCGGCAGGAAGGCGTTCGGGCCGTTCTCCTCGACGTCGCCGAGCTTGCCGGCCAGGGGCCCGAGGGCGACCGCGAGGATCAGCCAGGCCACCAGGACGACCCATTTCGAGCGGCGTCCGCCGGGGAGGACGGGGAGCCGCTTGCTCCACGCGGGCATGGGTGATCTCCTTCGGAGTGGGAGTGAGTTGTGCGAGGGGCTCGCGGAACGTCGCTCCGTGTGGGCGTGTGGCCGGGAGTGCAGTCCCGGCCACACGTCGTGTCGGGCACGGAGCGGATACGGCGCGCGGGCGCGGAGTGCGGGGCACGGGGCGCGACGTGCAGGTCGCGGTCCCGGATCGCGGCGCGCGGGTCAGAAATCGTGGTGTGCGGCGTGCGGTCTGCGGTTGCTGGTGACGGCGGGGTGCCTGGGCGCGCGGGGCCGTTCGGGCGCGCGTGACCGGCACCCGGGCGGGCGGCGGCCGGGCGAATGACGGTGGAGCGAACGGAATTTGAGTGGGCCGGTCGTTCAGTGGCCGGTCGTTGAGCGGCCGGCGGCTGGGCTGGCGGTGCCCGGGCGAGGCGGGTCGGGTGTCCCGGGCGGGCCGGGTGGCGTTCGGGCCGCGCGGCCGGGTGGGTCGGAGGCCGCGGGGCCGGGGCGTACGGGCTGTGGCGCCGGCGCCGGGGCGTACGGCCGTGGGTGCGGGAGGGTGTGAGGGCGGGCGGTGCGGCCCGCGGGGGCGTTACTCGATCTCGCGCATCATCTTCTCCATCGCGGCGAGCGACGTACGGGCCTGGCTCAACTCGTCCAGGGTGCGACGGTGCAGCTCCGTGTTGTCCTCCAGCAACTGGGCGTACTTGCCCGCCAGTTGCCTGTACTGCTCCTCGCGCGCGGCAAGCATGCGGGCCCGCCAGGTGGCGGCGATCTGCCAGACGATCACGATGAGCAGCAGGAAGACACCGCCCGCGCCCACCGCTCCCACCCAGGCTTCGGACGCGTCGTCCGCGGCGAGTGTCACCATCTCCTCGTTCACTGCGCTTCTCTCTTTCACGGATTGACGGACCGCTTGGCGCGCGCGGCGTCCGCGGGGTCGGGTCGGTCGGCGTCGTCGGGCTGCCCGGCGTCGGGTCGTACGGAATCGGGTCGTACGGGATCGGGTGGCGCGGTCCCGGGCCTCTCCGCGGTGGGCGGGTCGGGCTCGGGGGTGCGGCGGCGCCGGCCTCGGGGGGTGGCCTCCGGTGCCGGCTCCGCCGCCGCGCCCGCCGCGTCCGCCTCGGTGAGCGAGGCCGCCGCTGCCGCGATGGCCTCGGGGGTCAGGCGGTAGACGAACGGCGCGACCTCGAAGAACTTCATCGCCTTGCCGTCCTCCGACAGTTCCAGCGAGCCGACCACCAGTCCGGCGGCCTCCAGCCGCTGAAGGTGCATGTGCAGCAGCGGGCGGCTGATGCCGAGGTCCCGGGCCAGCCGGCTGACGTAGTTACGGCCGCCGGTGAGCGCCTGGATGATCCGCATGCGGTGCGGATTGCCGAGCGCGCCGAGGATCTTCAGCAGTTCGTCTCCGGTCGGGACTGGGGCCGAGCCCATCTCGAACCTCTCTTGCTGTGTGGTGTTCTTACACTGACACCCCGGCCAAACACCTGTCAAAGGAAACTGACACATGTCGGGGTGACCTAGGGACATCTGGGGGTCGTCTCAGGGTTTCCCCCGATGGTCCAGCCTCCCGCGCCCGCGCCGCGCCCCACTCGCCGCCCGCCCGGACCCGCGCGCGCCCGCCCGGACCCGCGCGCGACGGCCCGCGCCCGCGTCCACGCCCGCCGCCCGTCACTCGCCGCCGCCCGTCCGTCCGCGTCCGCGCCCGCCGGCATGACCTGGCAGGTAATCGACGGGGCGGCGGCCGGCCGGCAGGCTCTGCCGTATGACGACGAAGACGAACACCGCGAACCGCGCCGGGAACACCGACACCACTCCCGCCCCCGCCACGACCACCGCGACCACCCCCGCCCCGGCCGTCGACCCCGCCTCGGCCGTCGCAATGGCAGCGGAGACGGAGCGGACGCGGGCCGTCGTGGCGGAGTACCTGCGCCGGGTGGCCGACCCCGAGCAGGGGCCGGAGGAGATCGCCGCCATGTACGCGGAGGAGGTGGAATGGCAGATCGCCCCGAACCCGGCCGTGCCGTGGATCCGGCCGCGCTCCACGCGCGCCGACGTCGTCGGGCACTGGGTGGAGTTGGCGGAGCACACGGTGCCGGAGGCGGGCGGCGCGACGATCGACGCCTTCCTGGTCGACGGCGCGGACGCGGTCCTCACCGGGCACCTGCACGGCACGGTGCGGGCCACCGGGAAGACGTTCCACTCGCCGTTCGCGCTGCGGCTGACCGTCGCCAACGGGGAGATCGTCCGGCACCACATCTACGAGGACAGCCTGGGCATCGCCGCCGCGTGCACCCCGGACCAGGCCGAGCCGACCGCGTGACGGCACCGCCGCGACCCGCGGCGCGACCGACAGCGCGACAGCGCCGCGCACCCTGGGGGCGGCGCCAGCGCGCTCAGCGGCGCTTGCGCTTCCTGGCGCGCGCCGCGGGGTTTCCCGTACGGGTGGCGCGCAGCCGCTCGTGCCGGATCTTGGCCGCCTCGTACTCGGCCCGGTACCGCTTCTCGCGCGGGGCCTCGACCAGGCTGCGGCAGAAGTAGGCGAGCAGGACGCCGACGAAGCCGATGAGCTTGATGCTGCGCATCGACTTCTCGCTGGCCGCCTCGTCGCCGCGCTCGGCCCGGTCCCGCCGGCCGCCGCGCCGGCCCTCGCCCGAGCCCAACTCCTCCATCGTGCGGCCGAAGGCGAGCGCGCTACAGATCGCGAGGGCCACGATCACCATGAGGTTGACCAGGCCCCCGGCGTCCGAGATGGCCACCCCCTGGTACGCGAAGACCAGCAGGAACGTGCCCACGGCCGCGGCCAGCAGGGTGCCGAGCGAGAAGCCGACGCGGCGCAGCGCGTACCCGCCGTCGTGGTGCACCCAGGTGGTGCCGAAGAACCAGATCGAGTCCGGCTCGGGCCCCGCGTCGGCGCCCGCCGCGGCCTTCGCGTCGGGGGCTTCGGCGCCCGTGCCGGGCTGCTGCTCATCGCTCATACCGTCGATTATCGCCGGTTGACGGGTTCGGTCACTCAGTGGCCTCGCGCGACGTCTAGGCTTTTTGCTCAAACGCGCGTGCGAGGAGGTGGGGCGGTGTCGCTGGGCGTCGGTGATCCGGAGGTGGTCGGGGAGTACCGGCTCCTCGACCGCCTCGGCTCCGGCGGCATGGGCGTCGTCTACCTGGCCCGCGCCGCCTCCGGGCGGCAGGTCGCCGTCAAGGTGGTGCACTCCCAGTTCGCCGAGGACGAGGAGTTCCGCGACCGGTTCCGGCAGGAGGTCGCGGCGGCGCGGCGGGTGAGCGGCGCGTACACCGTGCCGGTGGTGGACGCCGACCCGGACGCCGAGCGGCCCTGGATGGCGACGCTGTACGTGCCGGGCCGCACCCTCGCCGAGGAGCTGGCCGAGCGCGGACCGCTGAGCGCGGCGAGGCTGCGGCGGCTCGCGCTCGGCCTCGCGGGGGCGCTGGGCGACATCCACCGGGTGGGCGTGGTGCACCGCGACCTCAAGCCGGCCAACGTGCTGATGGCCAAGGACGGGCCGCGCGTCATCGACTTCGGCGTCTCGCGCGCGGCCGACGGCCAGGCGCTGACGGTGACCGGGCGGGTGCTCGGCACGCCGCCGTTCATGTCGCCCGAGCAGTTGAACCGGCCGCGCGAGGTGACGGCGGCCTCCGACGTGTTCTCGCTCGGCACGCTGCTGGCGTTCGCGGCGACGGGATACGGGCCGTTCGACGCGGACAGCCCGTACCTGACGGCGTACCGCGTGGTGCACGAGCCGCCCGCGCTGGCCGAACTCGCGCAGCCGCTGCGCGACGTGGTGGCGCGCTGCCTGGCCAAGGACCCGGCGCGGCGGCCCGAACTCCCGGAGCTGGTCGAGGCGTTCACGGGGCTGCCCACCCGGGGCCCGGTACGTGTCGCCGCGCGCGGCGCGGCGGCGGGCGGTGCGCCAGCGGGCGGTGCGCCGGGTCGGGCGGCGGGGGGCGCGGTGGGCGCTGTGGCGGCGGGCAGCGCGGCGGCGCGCGCCGGCGGGGCGGTCGGAGCGGCGGCCGGGGCGGGCCGGGCCCGGCGTGACGGGGCGGCGGCTGGCCCGGCGGGTAGCTCGACGGGTGGCTTGGCGAGTGGTGCGGCGGCGGGTGGCGCCGGCGGGCGCGCCGGCGCACTGTTGCGTTGGCCTCGGGGGCGCTGGCCGCGGCGGGTCCTCGGGTCCCTCGCGTCGCTGACGGCGCTCGGCCTCGGCTGCGGGGCGTTCCTGCTGTTCGGGCCCGACGACGGCGTGCGCACCAGCGGCCCGGTGGGCCGCGGGGTGCGGGCGGCGGCGCTGCCGGACGGCTGGCGGCCGTGGGAGGTGGCGCTGCACCCGAGCGGGGTCACGCCGAAGGCCGGCCCGGCCGGCACCGCCGGGCTCGGCGAGGTCTTCGACCCGCAGTGCGTCGCGCGCGAGACCCGGCTGTTCTGCGGCGGCATGGGCTTCCCCACGGTCCGGCTCGACGCCCGCTCGGGGCGGCTCGACTGGCGCACCGACGCGCTGAGCGACCCGGAGGAGATGGCGAGCGGCAGCCAGCCGATCGGCGTGCGCGGCGGGCTGGTCTTCGTCCACGACTCGCCCAGTGAGGGGCGGACGCGACTGGTCGCGCTCGACGCGGAGAGCGGCGATGAGGTGTGGTCGCGGCAGGTGAGCGACTCGGCCGAGGCGGCGATCGCCGGCGATCTGGTGCTCAGCAGCGCCCCGGGGGACGGCGCCATCACCGCCCGCCACGCGGCCACCGGCGAGGTGCGCTGGTCCTACCCCGTACCGCCCGGGCAGGAGTGCTCGCCGGCCGGGCACGCGGGCCTGCCGTACGCGCTGTGCTGGGCGGACGACGGGGAGAGCGACACGACGTTGGTGCGCCGGCTGGACCGGGTGAGCGGGGCGGCCACCGACCTCGCCCATCTGCGCAACGTGGACGAACCGCTCGGCACCGACGGTGGCGACCTGCTGTTCCTGCGGTACCAGGACCGCGACGGCGCCCCGTACCAGAGCCTGGTGCGCCTCGACGCGGTCACCGGGAAGCGGCGCGAGGTGCGGATGCCGCGGCTGGCGCTCGGGCACGGCTCGCTCGCCGGCGGGCGGCTGTTCTTCGTGCAGAGCAGCGGCCGGGTCACGGCGGTCGACCCGCGCAGCGGCCGGACGCTGTGGAGCAGCCTGTCCGACGTGGAGCGGCTGGGCCTCCCGTCGGTGTCGACCCGCGAGCACACCGTCTACCTGTGCAACGGCAGCGGTCGCGTCCTCGCCCTCGACCTGCGCGACGGCGGCGAGCGCTGGCAGACCGGGCCGCGCAGCGCCGACAGCGGCCTCGGCATGTCGATGGAGACCAGCGCGGTGTTGCGGGTCGACGGGGCGCTGGTGGCCTCGGCGTCGGACGGCACGCTGTTCTCGGTCGACCCGAACTCCCCGGACCCGGGCCGGTAGCGCGCCCTCGTGACGCGGGCGCGGCCCCCGGGCCCGGCCCCCGGGCCCGGCCTGTGCCGCGCACGGTGAGGCGCCCGCGCCCGGCGACGGCGAGGCGCCCGCCACCGCGTGCGAGCGGTGACGGGCGCCTGGCCGGTGTTCGCGGTACGGCGGCCCACCCGGGCCGGACCGTCTGATCCGTCTGCCTGGTCTGTCCGTCTGGTCCGCTTGGTCCGTCGGTCCCTGGGTCAGCCGCAGGACGGTGCGACGTACCCGTCGCTGCCGGTGCGCACGTACGCGTCCGAGATGTACTCGCCCGGCGCGATGCTGTCCCAGATGCTCGACGTGCCGTACGGGCCCTTGACGGACTGGCCTCGGCGCTGGCAGCGGATGCGGACCCGCGCGTTGTAGGCCAGCACCCGCACCACCGGGCTGGTCGTGGTCGGGCCGCTGCGGACGTTGACCCGGTAGCCGGGCGCGACCGGGTACGTGGCCTCGCCGGCCGCGATGACCCCGCCGGCCGCGCCACCGCTGCCGACGGCCGCCCCCGCGGCGGCCGTTGCCACCCCCGCGACCTCGCGCGGCAACGCGTTGTTCTCTTCCGTGGCCATATGGCCCCTCCCCCGTTGAGCGATTTGTACTGAGACATGCTGAGACATGCGCAGGTTAGCTTGCCTCAACTGCCTCGTACGCGCTATCGACTAAGCTCCGTGAGCCGCATGTGCGGACGAATTCACGGGGGTGGGGGAATGCCGCCGCTGCGTAGCGCGGGGACAGGCCCGGAAGCGGAAGGTCCGCAATATGCGGGGCAGTACCGGCTGGAGGCACGACTGGGCTCCGGCGGCATGGGCGTGGTCCATCTGGCCAGGTCACCGTCCGGAATGCGGCTTGCCGTAAAGGTCGTACACGCAGAATTCGCCGCCGATCCGGAGTTTCGGGCGCGCTTTCGTCAGGAGGTCATGGCGGCACGCCTTGTGAGCGGCGCTTTTACGGCTCCCGTGGTGGACGCCGACCCTTATGCCGAACGGCCGTGGATGGCCACGCTGTACATTCCCGGGCCCACCCTCGCCGAGCACGTGAAGCGGAATGGGCCGCTGGCCCCGGACGAGGTGCGCCGCCTCGCGGCCGGGCTCGCCGAGGCGCTGCGCGACATCCACCGGGCCGGCGTGGTCCACCGCGACCTGAAGCCCAGCAACGTGCTGTTGGCCGCCGACGGGCCACGGGTGATCGACTTCGGCATCTCGCGGCCGTCCGACAGCGATCTGCGCACCGAGACGGGCAAGTTGATCGGCACGCCGCCGTTCATGGCGCCGGAGCAGTTCCAGCGCCCGCGCGAAGTGGGGCCGGCGGCCGACGTGTTCACCCTCGGCTCGGTGCTGGTGCACGCGGCGACCGGGCGCGGCCCGTTCAGCTCGGAGAGCCCGTACATCGTGGCCTACCAGGTCGTGCACGACGAGGCCGATCTGGACGGGGTCTCCGCCGACCTGCTTCCGCTGATCCGCAGTTGCCTGGCCAAGAACCCGGCGGACCGGCCGACGCCCGACGGGCTGATGTCGGCGCTGCGCGCGGGCGGGCACGGTCCGTTCGTCCCGCTGTCCACGCCCAGGGCGCAGCCGCCGGGGGCGGCGCGGGTGCCCTTCCAGCGGGCGCCCAGCTCGCTGGAGCGCGACATCGCGGCGGCGGGCGCGGACGCGTTGCGGCTCGCCGCCGGGGCCGAGGGCGGGGGCGGGGGCGTCGAGGTCGACGCCGCCCGCCCGGGGTCGGCCCCGGACGCGAGCGGGGGTGGCGCGGAGCCGGACACGCACATCAGGGCCACCTCGCCCGGCGCGGGCGGGCGCGCCCACCCCGACGAGGCCGGTGGCCCCGAGGACACCGATGAGGGTGAGCACGCCGCAGGCCCCCTGTTCATCGACGCGTGGCCGGTGGCCGGCGGGTCGGAGGCCGTGGGCTCGGGGAACGTGGGGTCGGAAGCCGACGGCTCCGAGGCGGGCGTACGGGAAGGCGAGCGCGCGGGCGCGGCGTGGGGCGGCGAACGCGCGACCCCCGGCGGCGCCCACGCGGCGCGCCGCCCCGGCGTCCTCGGCAGGCTCGCCCGCACCGGCCGCCCGACGCGGTGGGTGGCCGCGGCGGTGGCGCTGCTCGTGGTGCTCGGCGCGGGCACGGTGTGGACGCTGCGCCAGGTCGACGACTTCGGCTCGACCCCCGACCCCGACCGGCGGGCCGCCGCGGGCACCACCTGGCGGCCGTGGCGGATCGCGCTGCGCGACGCGGCCGGGCTGCCGGCGCCACGGGGCGACGGCGCGCGGATGTCGTACTGCGCCTACGGCAAGGGCGCGCTGTTCTGCGCGCAGCAGGGCATCGCCGCGGCCCGGGTCGAACTCGGCCGCGGCCGGGTCACCTGGACCACGGACGGCACCCCCGCCGACGCGTCGGGCGAGCCGAGCCGTACGGACGACGCCACCCTCAAGGACGCCGCCCCCGACGCCGACGCCGCCGACGCCTCCGACGCCACCGGCCCGGGCTCTGACGGAGCCCAGGAGGGCGTGCTGTCGGCGCCGGTGTTCGCGGCGGGCCTGGTGCAGACGCTCTCCCCGGACGGCACCCGGCTGACGGCTCGCGACCCGGCGAGCAAGCGGCAGCGGTGGACGCGCGAGGTGTCCGCGTACGGCGGCCGGGTCTACCGCGCGGGCGACTCGGTGCTCCTGGTGGCCGGCGACGGCATGGTCACCTCCATCGACGCGGCCACCAACCGCCAGCGCTGGAGCCACCGCGTGACCGGCCACGAACTGCCGGTCTTCACCGCGTTCGGCGCCGGCGGACGCGGGGTGGCGTACGCGGTCAGCACCGCCCCGGACGGCGCGCGCACGCGGGTCAGCGCGGTCGATCCGGTCACCGGGGACGTGCGCTGGACCCGCACCCTGACCGGCAACCTCAGGCCGGTCGGCGAGGGCGCGAACGGCGTCGTGCGGTTCGCGGCCAGCGACATCGAGTCGCGCACCACGGCGGTCGTGCGCTACGACCCGGCGCGCCGCGACGAGCGACGGGTGCCGCTGTCGGCCCCGCTGCACGCGGCGAGCGTCGTCGCCAGCGACGAGGTGGTCTACCTGCTCGGTTACGACGGCGGGTTGGTCGCCGTCGACACCCGCCCGGGCGCGCCGAAGGCGCAGCCGTGGCGGCTTGAGACCTCCGTGAGCAACGCGTCGCCGCTGGTCGCCGCCGGCGACCGGCTCTACTTCTCGGCGGCCGACGGCCGCCTGTTCGCGGTGGACGGCGTACGCGGCGAACTCCTCGGCCAGACGCCACCTCGTCCCGGCCCCGCCAAGAGCGGCTACCTGGACCGCATGCCCGCGCCGATCGCCGCGGAGGGCAGGGTGTTCGCGGCGGCCCCGGACGGCTCGGTCTTCGCGGTGGACGATCGGGTTCCGTCCCGGTGGTGAGGGCGCGGGGCCTCTCGGCCCAGCGCCCGGTCACCGGTTGAGCCGGGTCAGCGCGCGGCCACCGGTTACCGGTCACCGGTTGAGCCGGGTCAGCGCGCGGCCACCGGTTACCGATTACCGGCTACCGGTTGAGCCGGGTCAGCGCGCGGTCGAAGACCCGTGACCAGCCCTGGTCCGCGCGGGCCAGCACGACGACGGCGAACAGCCGCAGCGCGGGGGCGACGGCCCGCAGGGTGGGCGCCCAGCCGGCGGCAGGGCCGTGGCCCGCACGCGGGCGCGTGCCGCCGGCGCTCGTGGCGGAGTGGGTGAGTTCAGCGAGATCGGTGAGGTCGGCGAGGTCGGCCGTGGCGGAGGTGGCCAGCGTGAACCGGGCGTGCCCGGTCGCGTCCCGGTGCTCCGCCATCCAGGCGTCCACGGCGTATGGCGTACGCGCCGGGCGCGCGGCGGCGGGGCACGGGCCCTGCCCGTCGCCGAGGCAGTGGGCGGCGTAGCGGGTACTCGCGCCGTACGCGGTCCAGTGCGGCGACGGTACGAGGGTTCCGCTCGCCTCGTTGGCCTCGTTGGCCTCGTTCATCTCGTGCGCCTCGTTCATCTCGTTCATCTCGTTCATCACGGCTGGGACTCCTCGCGTGCGGGGTGGGAGAGGGCGGCGCGGAGCGCGTCGAGGGTGGCGGGGTTCGTGGTCTCGGCGTGGGCCCAGCGCCGGTGGTGGGTGGCGGGCTGGCAACGGCAGGACGCCAACTCGCTCGTGGGTAACGCCACTTCGGAGGCAGTCACCCACCCCCCGTCCACCACGAGGGTGAGCCGCACGGGGCTTCCGGGGGTGGCGCGCTGCCGGTGGGCGCTCAGCACGCGGGCCCGGGCGGGCAGCGTGCGCCCGACGGCGTACGCGACCCGCGCGGCGGCAGCCCGTACCGGCTCGCCGACCCGCAGGGCGACGCCCGGCAGCCGCCAGGGCGAGACACCCGCGCGCACCTGAAGCACCTCGGGCCAACCCGCCCCCAGGTCGCCGGGGTCCCGCGGATTGGCCGGCCGCCAGACCAGCAACTCCAAGCGGGCCAGCGCGGGCGTCACGCCCGGACCTCCGTGGCGAGCGCGCGCACGTCGGTCGGCCCGAGCCCGCAGTCCGCAGGCGCCTTGCCGTTGGTCGTCATGATTCCGGCGTCGACACAGCCGTCCAACCAACAGAAGCTGCCGGGCCCGGCGAGGGCGTCGAGGGTGACCTGTACGCGATCGGGGTTGGGGTTGGACCCAGGCCGCCCCTGGTCCGGCGATTCCCGGTCGAACAGGCTGGCCTCGTAGGCGTACTGGAACTCCGCGTCCGTGACGGCCTCCCACCCACAGGCGGGGTCGGACAGACGAGCGTCGGCGAGGAAGAACCGGAGCACGACACCGGCGACGGTCCGTACGGTGTGCTGGCCGGTCAGCACGCGGGCGCGCGAGGCGGGCCGCTCGCGGCGGGGCGGCCGGCTGTCGGCCGCCAGCGGTACGCCGCGTGAGCGCTGGGCCTGCCGCTGCGGCTGCCGCGCCAGCGGGGCGGCGAGTTGGATGTCGGCGGGGGGCCGGTGTTCGGGGTGGGTCATCGCGCCACCGCCGCGCGGTGGCGCGGGCACCGGCATGGCCCCCACGCGGTCGGAAGGTGCTGCGCTTCCAACTCGCCCTGGGAGACGGCTTCGGGGTCGATGTGGATCGTTTTGCTGGTGACGGGGTCCGGCTCCGCGCCGGGGCGTTTGCGGTAGACCTTCACGGTCATCGTGTGTTCCATCGGCGGGGTCCTTGCTACCGTGCCAGAGGTCACTGATCGTGACCGGTCAGACACAGCGTTGCCTGTGCGCGTCGCGAAGTCGACGCCGAAGGCGAGACCGAGTGCCACTTAGTCGCGGAAGCGCAGAATGGAGCTCTCGATGGAGTTGCATGACGACGACTACAAGATGACCCCCAACGCGCTGATCGAACGACAACTCCGTCGATACCGCGAGACAGCCAACCTCTCTCAGCGCGGCCTGGCGGAAGCGATTGGCTATCCCGCTTCCTACATCTCCCGCGTGGAACGGGGTGAACAGCTTCCCTCCCAAGCCCTTGGTCAAGCCCTGGACGACTACTTCCACACCGGGGGACTCTTCGTTGACCTGGTCTGCATGGCTCAAGAAACACTAGTCGCCACCTATTCGCAGGCGTTTATCGCACAGGAGTCGCGGGCGGCCCGAATCGAGGTTTTCGCCAGCTCTCTGGTTCCGGGGCTGTTCCAGACGCCCGCATATGCCCGGGAGTTGATGGTCACCGGACTGCCAGCCGCCCTCATGACGGAGGTCGAGCACCGCGTACAGATCCGAATGGATCGTCAGAAGCTTTTCGACCGCGAGCCCCCACCGCACGTTTGGGCAGTCATGGACGAAGCCGCCCTGAAGCGGCCAACTGCTGATCGCACCACGATGACTGATCAACTCCGCCAACTCATCCGCCGCACCGAAGAAGCCCATACACAGGTACAAGTAGTCCCTTTTGGACAGGCGTTCCATCCGTTCCTCGGGGGTAGCCTTACGTTGCTGACGATGCCCGAGGGGCGGAAGACCTGCCTCGTCGAAAGCTTCGCGGCCGGGACACTGATCGACACTCCCCGTGACCTCATCGATCTTGAACAACGCTTCGATGTTGTTCGGTCACAGGCACTGAGTCCTACCGATTCCGTGCAGTTGGTTCGTTCTTATCTGGAGGCATACGCATGATTGCGAACTCGGCCAGCCTCGACGGCTGGGTGAAATCCTCATACAGCGGCGTGGAGAATGCATGCGTGGAGTGGGCTCCGGACCACGCTGCAACCCATGGCACTGTCCCCGTGAGGGATTCCAAGAACCCCTACGGCCCGGCTCTCTCCTTCGACGCGCTGGCGTGGACGGCGTTCATCGCCGCAGTCAAGGCCGGCGACTTCGGCGCCTGAGACGCTGCGCACCGCGATACCCCCACAAGCGCTCGAACAGAACGCTGAGGGGGTTTTCGCGGCCCAGCGCGGGCGCTCGGTTGATACACATGATCAGCGGACTGCCAGGGAGCACAGCAATGGCAGATGAACAGCGAACCTTCAGCGAGATCGCCGACCACTACCGGGAGCGAATCCTCTCCGGCGCCCTGGAGCCCGGCTCCAGGCTGCCGTCGAGCGAGGAGCTGTGCGGGGCGTGGGGCGTCACGACGACCACCATCGGCCAAGCGCTCCAGGCCCTGGCCGTCGAGCGCTACGTCTGCACGACGCCACGGGGAACCTTCGTCGCCGACGAACCTCGGTGGACGCTGACGCCCCGGGACCGCCTTACCCGAGTGCAGCGAGCAGGGTCCTTCCTGACCGAAGGGGAGACAAGCATCGTCCTGGCAGCGGAGCTGACCCGCCCGCCGCTCTACGTCGCGGAACTCCTCGACCTCGATGAGGGCGCCCTGGTGGTACGCCGCGAGTGGGTCGCCGGACGCGGGTCCACGCGTACCGCGTACGCCGTGACCTGGTACCCCGCTGCATTCCTCGCGGTGGCGCCCGAGCTGCTCAACACGGCACCAGGGCTCAACCACACCATCACCAACAAGGTGCTGGAAGCCACGAAGCGCACCATCACCCACGCTCGGGACGACATGCACGCCCGGAACGCGAACGCCCGCGAGGCCAATCACCTTGGCGTCCCGGTGGGTTCGACCATCATGGCCGGCGCTCACCGTTGGTCCGACGAGGACGGAGTGATCGAGTACGGCGAGTGGTGCCTGCCGAAGCTGTTCACGATCGGCTACGAGTACCGGCCGACTCCCTGAGACCTGCGGCCCCTATCCCTCCGGCGCCGTCATCTCCTCAACCCACCGCAGACACCCCGCCGCCCCCGCCTCCACGCGGACGGCCACCAGCTCCGGGCCCTGCCACGGGTGGGCGGCGAGGAGGTGGCGCTCCAGTTCGGGGTAGCGCGCGTCGGTGGTCTTCAGCAGCAACTGCCACTCCTCCCCCTCCCCGAACTCACCGTCATGCCAGAACACGGACGTGGCGGGGAGGATCTGCGCACCGGCCGCCAGGCGCGCCCGGACCGCCGACCGGGCCAGCGCGAGAGCCTGTTCGCGGGTCGGGGTCGCCGTGGACACCTGGAGGACGTTGGTTGTCATGCGGCCGAGCCTAGGTGCCCAGGGTGCCTTCCCGGGCGGATGGCACCTCTGCTGCACCCTGCCGGGATGCCGCGCACTTGCGGCAGCCGGCTAGAACAAGCCGGCCAAAGGGCCCTGCATGACGTTCTCCAGGATCGTGCGCAGCCACGGGTCGCGCACGGCTGGGAGCCGGACCAGGGTGTGCCGGAACGTACTCCGGTCGGGCCGGAACAGGGAGTGGGGGAGCAGCGGGAGTGGGTCGTCGCGGAGTACGTCCTGGGGCAGGCGGCCTGACGCGGGAAGCGGTACGTACGGCTCGGGGGAGACCAGCCACAGCCACACTCCCAGTGGCAGGGGCACCAGGTAGGCCGACGCAGCCGGGCCGGCGGTGGTCCATGGCTGGCCTGTCTGGGGATGGACCGGTACGAGGAGGATGTCGGTGCCCGCGTCCGGGGAGGGTTGTCCCGGTCCAGCCAGAACGGCTCGCCGCCTCGGGGGGCCTGTTGGCAGCAGGGCATCGAGCGCGCGCTGGAACACGTCCGCTGTCAGACCGTCCGGGACCCGCACCGGCTGCCCTTGGGAAGCGACCAGCAGGTGGGCGAGGGCCTGGCCGGCTGCCGCTTCCCAGCGCGGGCTCCATGACCAGTAGTGGTCCGTCCCGGATCGCCCTCCCCACGTGGCGATCGGTTCGAATGGGGGCGTGTCCTCCCCCTTCGCTACCAGCTCCGCCCAGGAGAGCAGCGCAGCGCCGGCGCCGTCGACGGGGACGCGATGCACGGCCTCCGGACTGAGCCGTACCGCCTGCCAGAGCGAGCAGTCGTCGATCCTGGCCGCAACGGGCAGGCCGCATGCCTCGCAGGCCATGTTGGGCCCGTCGGCCCCGTCGAGGCCGCAGCAGGAACCGCCGAGCTTTTCCGGAACGAGCCGCGTTCCACGGATATCACCGGGCGCGATGACACTCGCCCCGGGCATGCCGTCGGACAGGGCGTGGACCGGCGCGTAGATGCCGCGAGCCTCCGCCTCGTCCGGATCGACCTCCTCCCACAGCCGCCACGGTCCTCCCCAGGGGTCCGGGTCCACGGCGAACGTCCCGGACTCCATGAGTACCGGAAGCTGAACCCCGTTTCCGTACCTCTGGCGGGCGTGGGCCGGCAGGGCGACCTGGGACAGCGGCCCGGTCAGCTCGGCGCCGCATCCCGCACACACGAATAGGAACAAGCGTCCTCCGTCGGGGAAACAGACGTATCCTCGCAGCTCACCGGCGGTCAGCCAGCCTGCTTTCCGACCGATTGGAGAACGGCACCTGCCACCCGGCGCGTGGAGTGGCCAGGCAGCGCACCGGCCGCCAAGCACGCCCGGACCGCCAATCCGGCCAGTGTGAGGGCCTGTTCGTGGGTGGGGCCCGCCGTGGACACCTGGAGGACATTGGTCGTCATGCGGCCGAGCGTAGGCCGACGCCACCCGCCGCCCCCACCGCAGCCGACCGGACCGGCGCGCACACCGAGGGCGCCCACCCCCGAAGGCACCCGCCCGCCCCACCTCACGCCTCCACCCCACCCCCCGCTCCCGGTCGGGCCGCGAGGCCGGTCCGGTCCGTGCGGAGGGGGCGGGAGGTCAGGCCCAGGAGGCCGGTCCCGACGAGCAGGGTCGCGCACACGGCCGTGACGACGGTCGGGCCTTCGAGGTCGGCGAGGGTGCCGAGCAGGTTGTTCATGAGGAGGAGGGCGAGGCTCTGGACGAGTACGAGCACGGCCTGCACCCGGGACAGGTGGCTGTCCGGCGTCGCGGTGAGGATCAGCGGCGCGATGTGCGCCGAGAACACCCCGTTGCCGACGCCTATGACCACGGCGGCGGCCGTCGCCGTCGCCACGTCGGGCGCGAGGGTGAGGGCGAGTACGCCCAGGCCGGCGACCATCAGCCCGCTCGCCGACAGGAGGCCGGGCCGGCCCAGCGGGCCGCGTCGTACGACCACCGCGGTGACGGCCACCATGCCGACCCCCTGCGCTCCGATGACCAGCCCCGCCGCGCCCGCGCCCCACTGTTCCTGGCGGGCGAGCAGGGGCAGGAGGAGGGGGACGACGGGCAGCAGGAGGCCGGCCGCGGCACCGGTGAGGCACAGGCCGGGACGGAGTACGGGGTGGGAGAAGGACACCCGCACGCCGTCCACGGCGTCTTTGAGGAGGCTGGACGAGACCGTGGGCGGCACGCGGTGACGGGGTCGAACAGCGACGAGAACGATCAGGGTGAGGGCGAAGGTCACGCCGTTGACCAGGGCCGCGCCGGCCAGTCCGGCGAGGCCGACGAGTACGCCGCCGAGTGGGCCGCCGCCCATGTTGACGACCTGGCCGCCGATCTGCCGGAGGGACAGGGCCCGGGGAAGCTGTTCCTTCTCCACCAGGCGCCGTGGCATGGAGCCGGAGGCCGGTAGGTAGAAGGCGTCGACGACGCCGACGGCTATGCCCGCCGTGATGAGCAGGGCCGGCGGGGCGCCCAGGTGGTAGGCGACCGCGGCCAGGACGAGGGAGAAGGCCAGCATGGCCGCGTCCCCCGTGATCAGTACGCGGCGCGCGCTGAACCGGTCGCTGACCGCGCCCCCGATGAGCAGGAGAAGGACGCGGGGCAGCGTGATGGCGCTCAGGGTCAGCCCGGCGACCATGCCGCCGTGTTCGCTGGCGGCCCAGCCGAGGGCGAAGTAGAAGACCGAGTTGCCCGCCAGGGACACCAGGATCCCGGTCAGCCACAGCAGGTAGGACCGGGGCAGCCGGCCCGTCTCGCGTGCCGCGTCGGCGAGTTGGTCCACGGCGGCGGCGGGAGGCGTGGCGGCGGGGCGCGCCAGCTTCTCGTCAGGTGCTGGCACCGAGCACCCCCGGCTTCGTCCTACTGGGGAGAGAGATCACAGGCCGCACCGTCTCAGACGGCACTGACAATGGGGCCGTTCCGGCTGCCGCCCAGAGGCTCTTGCTCCCGAGGCTCCTGTCCTCGGGGCTCCTGTCTTCGAGGCTCCTGTCCTCGGGGCTCGCGCCCCAGGCGTACGCCAGGCCCGCCGCCCGGCCCCTTCCGCGCGCCCTCCCCAGCGCGGGCTCAACTACGCGCGGCTGCCGCGCCCTCGCCCTCGTTCTCGCCCGCGCCCGCGCCGTCCCGCAACGCCGCCGCCGTCAGCGTCAGGTGGCGGGCCAGCACCTCGGCCGCCGTGTCCGCGTCGCGGGCCAGTGCCGCTTCCTCCAGTTGGCGGTGTTCGCCGATGCCGTCGCGGGTCGGGTCGCGGTGGGCCGACCAGCGGCGGGCCAGCTCGCTCGCGGTCCACATGCGGTCGAAGGTCTCCAGGAGGACGGGGTTGTCGCAGCCCTCCAGGAGGGCGCGGTGGAAGAGGCGGTGGGCCTCGGCCCAGGCCGCGGTGTAGAACTCGCCCTCCCCCGGCGCGTACACGGGGGTGCGGGCCAGGCGGTGGTGGGCGGCGCGTACGCGGGCCTCCCAGTCGACGTCGCCGCGCTCGACGGACATGCGCAGCACGACGGGTTCGATGGTCCGGCGGGCCTCCGCGAGTTGCTGCCAGCGGCGGTCCGAGAAGGCGGGGACGGCGAAGCCACGGTTGGGCAGCCGGTCGGCCAGCCCCTCGCCCACCACCCGGACGAGTGCCTCGCGCACGACGGCCAGGCTCACGCCCTGTTCCCTGGCCAGGTCCTGCGGCTTGAGGGCGTCGCCGGGGGCGTACCGCCCGCGCATGATCGCGTCCCGCAGGTGGGCGTAGACCTGCTCGGAGAGCATCTGCTTCCCGGGCGGGGCGGGGGTGGGGGCCGGATGCGTCATGGGGGCAGCTTAGACGATTCCCGCGATAATCGATTATTCCTGTTATGGTCGATCGTGTTGCCGGATGCGCCGACGGCTGTCTCGTGGCGCCGGCGCGCGTTCGCGGGATACGTACCGACCGCGCCGCCGCCAGCCGCCAGCCACGGCCACCGGCACGACCCGCACGACCCGGCAGAGCCCAGCCCGGCCCACGAAAGCCCGGCCCCGGCCCGGCAGAGCCCAGCCCGGCCCAGTCCGACTCAATCCAGCCCGGCCCAGTCCGACTCAACCCAGCCCGGGGCAGCCCGGCCCAGCACAGCCCGAAAGGAACGACCCGATGCGCGCCCACACCTCCCCCACCCGCTCCCCCGAGGCGGCACCCCGCACCGATTCCTCCCCCACCCGCCTCGCCGAAACGGCGTCCGGCGCCGACTTCGCCGTCACCAGCGCCACCGTCAGCGACGGCGCCCCCTGGCCGCCCGAGCAGTACTCCGGGATCTTCGGCGTGCCCGGCGGCAGGGATATCTCCCCGCAGTTGTCCTGGCGCGGGGCGCCGGAGGGAACCCGGAGCTACGCCGTCACCGTGTACGACCCCGACGCCCCCACCGGGTCCGGGTTCTGGCACTGGGCGGTCGCCGACATTCCCGCCGACGTCACCGAGTTGCCCGAGGGCGCCGGCGACGAGGCGGGCACGGGCCTTCCGGGCGGCGCCTTCCAACTCCCCAACGACGCCCGCGCGGCCCGCTTCGTCGGCGCCGCCCCGCCGGCCGGGCACGGCGCGCACCGGTACGTCATCGCCGTACACGCCCTCGACGTCGCCACCATCGGCGTCCCGGCCGACGCGACGCCGGCCGCGCTCGGCTTCGCCATGGCCGGCCACACCCTCGGCCGCGCGACCCTGACCGCCACCGGCTACACGCCGGGCGAACCCAGCGGCCCGGAACGGGTCGAGGTCTCCCGGCTCGTCCCGGCCCCCGCCTCCGCCGTCTTCGCGGTGCTGGCCGACCCGGCGGGCCACGTGGAGATCGACGCCTCGGGCATGCTGCTCGGCGCCGAGGGCGGGCCGGTCGCGGCGGCCGGCGACCGGTTCACGGTGCACATGGACCGGGAGGCGCTCGGGGACCGGCCGCTGGGCAGGTACGACGTCGAGGTGGTGATCACCCGGTACACGCCGGACGTGGAGATCGCCTGGACCGTCGAGGGGCAGCGCATCCGGCCGCACGTGGGGCACGTCTACGGCTACCGGTTGACCCCGGCCGACGGCGGCACCCTCGTCACCTCGTACCACGACTGGTCCGGGGTCGCCGAGGAGTGGCGGCGGCGACTCGTCTTCCCGGTGGTTCCGGAGTCGGCCCTGCGGGCCACCCTCGGCATCCTGGAGCGCACGGTCCGGCGGCGGAGCGCCGACGCCTGACCGTACGCCCCAACTCCCCTGTAACTGGAAGCCGTTGACCTACCCGGTCACCCCGGGTCGACCGCCGAGCGCGAGCGACTCAGTACCTCATGTTGAAGAAGAAGGCGAAGAACATCACGGCCGCGAGCGTCCCGACGCCGACCCAGCCGAGCACGAGGCCGGCGGTGGCCATGCCCCCGCCACCCTCGCCCCGCTCCCGGATCTGGTTGCGGGCCACGTAGCCGAAGATCAGCGCGAGGATGCTGCCGACCCAGTAGAGCCACAGGATGCCCAGCACCATGGACGCGACGGCTAAGCCGTTGGTCCGTTGGGCCGCCACGTAGTACGGGGGATAGCCGGGCCAGCCCGGAGACGGCTGCTGGTGCGGGTGTTGCGGTGGCGTCGGGGTGGTCGGCGGGTTGGTCTGGTACGGGTTCGGGCCGCCCTGGTACGGGTTCGGGCCGGGTGGTGTCGTCATGGTGGACCTCCTTAGGGGCGCGAGCGTAGCGGGACACTGACACGCTGTAGCCGGGAGGGGTCCGTACGCACGAAAGAGGCGGCGACCCGTCGGGCCGCCGCCTCCTCCGTGGTCAGCGCGTCAACGCGCCGTCGCGCCGCCGCGTCAGCCGCCCAGCAGGCCGACGTCCCGCACCGCGCCCTTGTCCGCGCTGGTCGCCATCGCCGCGTACGCGCGCAGCGCCTGGGAGACCTTGCGTTCGCGGGCGGCCGGGCGGTAGCCGCCCAGGCGCTCCAGGAGGGCCGTGCGGCGGGTGGCCAACTCCTCGTCGGAGACCTGGAGTTGGATGGTGCGGCCGGGGATGTCGATGCGGATCAGGTCGCCGTCCTCGACCAGCGCGATGACGCCGCCGGAGGCCGCCTCGGGAGACGCGTGGCCGATCGACAGGCCCGAGGTGCCGCCGGAGAAGCGGCCGTCGGTGACCAGGGCGCAGGTCTTGCCGAGGCCGCGGCCCTTGAGGAACGAGGTCGGGTAGAGCATCTCCTGCATGCCGGGGCCGCCCTTGGGGCCCTCGTAGCGGATGACGACGACGTCGCCCGGCTTGATCGCCTTGTTCAGGATCTTGTCGACGGCCTCCTCCTGCGACTCGCAGACGACGGCCGGGCCCTCGAAGGTCCAGATCGACTCGTCGACGCCGGCGGTCTTCACGACGCAGCCGTCCGGGGCGAGGTTGCCGCGCAGCACGGCGAGGCCGCCGTCGGCGGAGTAGGCGTGCTCGGCGTCGCGGATGCAGCCGTTCGCGGCGTCGGTGTCGAGCGTGTCCCAGCGCTCGGACTGCGAGAACGCCTCGGCGGAGCGCTTGCAGCCGGGCGCCGCGTGCCACAGCTCGATCGCCTCCGCGCTGGCCGAGCCGCTTCGCACGTCCCACGCGTCCAGCCACTCCTTGATGCTCGCGGAGTGGACGGTGTGCACGTCCTCGTTGAGCAGCCCGGCGCGGTACAGCTCGCCGAGGATGGCGGGGATGCCGCCGGCGCGGTGCACGTCCTCCATGTAGTACGTGCCGCCGGGCGCGACGTTCGGGGCGACCTTGGCCAGGCAGGGGACGCGGCGCGAGACGGCGTCGATGTCGCTCAGGTCGTAGTCGGCGCCGGCCTCGAGGGCCGCGGCCAGCAGGTGCAGGATGGTGTTGGTGGAGCCGCCCATGGCGATGTCCAGGGCCATGGCGTTCTCGAACGCGGCGTGCGTGGCGATGTTGCGCGGCAGCACCCGCTCGTCGCCCTCGCCGTAGTAGCGCCGGGTCAGCTCCACGACGGTGGCGCCGGCCCGCTCGTACAGCTCCTTGCGGGCGGTGTGCGTGGCGAGCACCGAGCCGTTGCCGGGCAGGGCCAGTCCGATGGCCTCGGCGAGGCAGTTCATCGAGTTGGCGGTGAACATGCCGGAACACGAGCCGCAGGTGGGGCAGGCGTTCTCCTCGATGCGGAGGATGTCCTCGTCCGAGACGCTCTCGTTGACCGCGTCGCTGATCGCGTTGACCAGGTCGAGCTTGCGGACGGTGCCGTCGACCAGGGTGGCCTGGCCGGCCTCCATCGGGCCGCCGGAGACGAAGATGGTGGGGATGTTCAGGCGCAGCGCCGCCATCAGCATGCCCGGGGTGATCTTGTCGCAGTTGGAGATGCAGATCAGGGCGTCGGCGCAGTGCGCCTCGACCATGTACTCCACCGAGTCGGCGATCAGGTCGCGCGAGGGCAGGCTGTAGAGCATGCCGCCGTGGCCCATGGCGATGCCGTCGTCCACGGCGATCGTGTTGAACTCGCGCGGCACCGCGCCCGCCGCCTGGATCGCGGCGCTCACGATCCGGCCCACGGGCTGCAGGTGGGTGTGGCCCGGCACGAACTCGGTGAAGGAGTTGGCGACCGCGACGATCGGCTTGCCGATGTCCTCGCTCGCTACCCCCGAGGCCCGCATCAGGGCGCGGGCGCCCGCCATGTTGCGGCCGTGGGTGACGGTGCGGGACCTCAGCTCGGGCACGGTGCTCACTCCCTGGTGATGCCTTGGCGCGTACGCCGCTGCGTACGTCGGGGCCTGCGTACGGTGTGGTGACGGTGTCGTACGAGCCTACGCTCCGGCTCCAAGATCCGGACGGTTTTCCCGCGATGTGAGACGGGCCGGCCGGTGGTCGACCGGTGGCCGGGCGGCGCTCGGCCGTGGTCGCGGCGGGTGCGGCCGGCGGGCGGGGCCCGGTCAGGCGGCGGGGGCGTCGAGCGGGTCGGGGCCGGTGAGCAGGCGCTGCACGCCCGGCGCGACCAGGGCGATCACGTGCTCCGGGTCGGCGTCCGCCAGCGGCCTCATCTTGATCACGTACCGCAGCAGCGCGATGCCCACCAACTGGGCCGCGGCGAGTTCGGCGCGCAGCCTCGGGTCCGGGACGCCCAACTGGGCGGCGACCCGCGCGACGAGCCGGCTGGAGACCAGGTCGCGGAAGACGGCCGCCGCCGCCTCGTTGCCCACGGCCGAGCGGACGATCGCCAGCAGGGGTTCGCGGTGCGTCGGGTTCTCCCAGATGCCGAGGAAGAACCGGGCCAGCCGCTCCCCCTGCTCCTCGTGCGGGCCCGCGAGCAGCATGTCGGGGGCGCGCAGGGCGGGCTCGAAGGCCCGCTCGATGGCGGCGGCGAAGACCTGGTCCTTGGTGCCGAAGTAGTGGTGGACCAGGGCGGGGTCCACGCCGGCGCCCTTGGCGATGCCGCGGATGGACGCCTTGTCGTAGCCGCGCTCGGCGAACTCGCTGCGCGCCGCCGCCAGGATGCGGTCCCGCGCCGCCGGTTCGCCGCCGGCCGCCGCCCGGGCGGGGCGGCCCCGCCGGCGGGGCGCGGCCAGGCCCTCGCTCATGATCCGGTCATCCAGTCGTCGCGGTCCCCCGGCACCCGGTGCGGCCGGGACGGCGAGGCCAGGTGCAGCCGGGTGAAGGCCAGCGCCTCGGCGAGGTCGGCCTCGCGCTCGGCGGAGGACATCGCGCGCCGCGTGTTGACCTCGACGACGACGTGGCCGGTGAAGCCGTTGGCGGCCAGCCGCTCCAGGAGCGCGGCGCACGGCTGGCTGCCGCGGCCCGGCACCAGGTGCTCGTCCTTGCCGGAGCCCGTCCCGTCGGCGAGGTGGACGTGGGCCAGCCGGTCGCCCATCCGGTCCACCATCTCCAGCGCCTCGGTGCGGGCGGTGGCGGTGTGCGAGAGGTCGACCGTGAAGTGCCGGTAGTCGTCCTTGGTGACGTCCCAGCCGGGCGCGTAGGCGAGCATCTCGCGGTCGCGGTAGCGCCAGGGGTACATGTTCTCGACGGCGAACTGGACGTCGGTCTCGTCGGCCATCCGCCAGATGCCGCTGACGAAGTCCCGGGCGTACGAGCGCTGCCAGCGGAAGGGCGGGTGCACGACCACGGTGGAGGCGCCGAGCCGCTCGGCCGCGGCGCGGGCCCGCTTGAGCTTGACCCACGGGTCGGTGGACCACACGCGCTGGGTGATCAGCAGGCAGGGCGCGTGCACGGCCAGGATCGGCACCTGGTGGTAGTCGGACAGCCGGCGCAGCGCCTCGATGTCCTGGCTGACCGGGTCCGTCCAGACCATGACCTCGACGCCGTCGTATCCCAGGCGCGCCGCGATCTCGAAGGCCGCCGCCGTGGACTCCGGGTAGACGGAGGCCGTGGACAGGGCGACCTTCGCATCCGGGATGCGCACCACTGGCTCTGGCTCTGTCACGAGGGACAGCGTACGGCGTGTCGCCACCCCGGCAGCAGGCTGCCTGGCCGGGGCGGTACGGACCGGGCCCCGGAAATGACCGCACTGGCAGGGGCACGGGGCCCTGGCCGTATCGGGTCGTACGGGTCGCACCCCGGTCGTACGGGCCACACTCGGTCGTACGGGTCGTACGGCTCCTACGGCCCGTACGGGTCGTACCGGCCCGGCGCGCTCAGGCGGGCGGGAGCTGGCCGAGGGCCGGGCGTTCCGCGGGGAGGTGGTCGAGGCGGCGCAGGATCACGCCCTCGCGCAGCGCCCAGGGACAGATCTCCAGCTCGTCGACGTCGAAGAGGTCCATCGCGGCCTCGGCGACCAGCGCCCCGGCCACGAGCTGCCCCGCCCGGCCGGCCGAGACCCCGGGCAGTTCGGCGCGCTCGGCCGTCGGCATGGCAGCCAGCCTGGAGACCCAGTCGGCGAGGGCCGCGCGGCTCAGCGCGCGCTGGACGTACAGCCCCTCGGCCGAGCGCGCCGCGCCCGTGAGTCGGGCCAACTGCTTGAACGTCTTGGAGGTGGCCACCACGTGGTCGGGCCGCCCGAGCCGGCTGAAGTCGCCGACGACATGCGCGATCTGCGCCCGCACGTGCCGCCGCAGGGCGCGCACGTCGTTCGTGTCCGGCGGGTCGCCGGGCAGCCAGCCGGCGGTGAGCCGGCCCGCGCCGAGCGGCAGCGAGGCCGCCGCGTCGGGCTCCTCGTCCATGCCGTACGCGATCTCCAGCGAGCCGCCGCCGATGTCGAGCACCAGCAGCCGCCCGGCCGACCAGCCGAACCAGCGGCGCACCGCGAGGAAGGTCAGCCGCGCCTCCTCGTCGCCGGTGAGCACCGCGAGCCGCACGCCCGTCTCGGCCGCGACGCGGGCCAGCACCTCGTCCGCGTTGGTCGCCTCGCGCACCGCGGAGGTCGCGAACGGGAGCACGTTCTCGCAGCCCTTGTCCTCGGCCGCCTGGAGCGCGTCGGCGATCACCCCGATCAGCCGGTCGATGCCGTCGCTGCCGATCGCGCCGTCCGCGTCGAGCAGCTCGGCCAGGCGCAATTCCGCCTTGTGGGAGTGCGCGGGCAGCGGCCGGGCACCGGGGTGCGCGTCCACCACCAGGAGATGCACCGTGTTCGAACCCACATCCAGGACACCGAGTCTCATGGCCAGAACGCTACTGTGCGCTGCCAACGGGGTGCCGAGGGGCCGGTCACGATACGGCTCGGTTGGTCACGGTACGGCGACGCGGGCGGGATTTCGGCGGGGGCACCGACCCCCGCACGCGGGCCCGGGGCGCCGCCGACCGCCCCGGCGCCGAGCACGGGTCTGAAGGCCGGAGCCCCCGGCTTCGGGCGCGGGCCCAGGTCGCCGCCGGCTGCTCCGGCTTTGCGCGCGGGCCTCGGGCGCCGCCGACCGCCCCGCAGCGGTCGCTCACCGCGCGTCGCGCAGCCGCAGGACGTACGTCGCCGTCAGCGCGACGGCGCGGTCGGCGTCGCGGGACAGCTCGCCGAGGACGCGTGCGGCCGTCGGCCCCGGCACGGCCGCCAGCGCCTGGGTCAGCCGGCCGCGTGCGGGGGCGGCGGTGGCGGGGTCGGCGAGGCGCTCGGCCAGGGCGGTGGCGATCCGCTCCGCCGCCTTGGCGTCGCCGGCCAGGTCGCCGAGCACGTCGGCCGCGCCGGTGTCGTCCCGGCCCGCCACGACCAGGTCGACGAGCGCGGGGACCGCGTCGGCCTCGCCCCGCGCGCCGAGCGCGAGCGCCGCGTGCCCGCGGACCACGGCGTCGGGGTGGCCGAGCGCGGCCCGTAGCCGTGCGGCGGCCTCCTCGCCGGGCAGCTCGGCGAGGGCCCGCACGGCGCGCTCACGTACCGCCGCCACCGGCGAACCAAGCCCCTCGGCCAACAGCGCCGGGCCGCCATCGCCGTTACCGTCGCCATTGCCATCGCCGTCGCCATCGCCGCTGCGGGCGAGCGCCCAGCGCAGGGCCCCGGCCACGTTCGGCTCGCTCTCCCGCAGCACCGCCTCGACCAGGGCCTCCACGGGTACCGGAACCTCGTCGGCCACGGCGAGGGCCGCGCGCTGGCGCGCACCGGCGCTCTGGGAGCCCAGTGCCTGGAGCAGGGCGACGACCTGGAGGACGTCCTCCCAGTCGGCGGGGCCCGCGGCGTCGATCCGGCACAGCCGGGTGAGCAGTTCGGTCTCGGCCGCGATGCGCTCGCGCGTCGCGCGGACAAGGTCGCCGACGATCGTCGCGGGCGCGAAGTCGGGGTCGTCGAGCGCGCGGCCGATCTCCCGCAGCGACATCCCGAGCGCCCGCAGGCTCTCGACGTGGAAGATGCGCCGGATGTCCGCGTCGGAGTACTCCCGGTAGCCGGCGCCCGTCCGGCCCGAGGGGCGCACCAGGCCGAGCGACTCGTAGTGCCGGAGCATCCGGGCGCTGACCCCCGACCGCCGCGCCACCTCGCCGATCAACACGCCCTAGCCTCCTCCCTGCCCCTCCTGGTCCGCCTCGTCCGGCGAGTCCTGCGGGCGCGCGTTGCCGAAGTCGCCGAAGTCGCCGAGGGCCACGACGCGCTTCGCCTCCTCGATCGCGCACGCGAATCCGGCGTCCGGATCGCGCAGCAACCGCTCGGTGGCGAGCGCGTGCGCGCGTACCTCCGCGTCGGCAGCCGCCGCCGCGGCCCGCAGCGCCGGCACCGCCACCTCGCCCAGTGTGACCAACGCCCGGCTGAGGCTCAGCCGCGTCTCGCGCCCACCGCGCCCGAGCTGCGTCGCCAGCGCGGCGGCGAGGTCGGGCTCCTCGCCGTCCGGTACGAGCACGACCGCGGCCCGCCAGGCGCTGCGCGCGACCTCGTCGTCGGCGTCGGTCAACAGTGCCCGCGTGAGGGCCGGCCACGCCCGCCGGTCCCCGATCTTGGACAGCGTGTGCAGCGCCTGGCTCCGTGCCCGGGCGTGCTCCGAGCGGACCTCGCGGACCAGCCTGGGCAGCGTCACGGACGCTGGATGCCGGGTGAGTGCCCAGGTCAGCGCGTCCCGGACGAAGAACTCGGGCTCGCTCGCGCACCGCTCGACCAGCGCGTCGACACAGCCCGCGTCGGGCGTCGTACCGAGTGCCAGCGCGGCCCGCAGGCGCACCGACGCGCGGTCGTCCACCAACCCCCGCAGCGCCCGCGTCACCTCTGCCGTCGGTCTCCGTGTCGTCATCGGGACCACCTCCTGGGCACGGAGTGAAGACCTTGTCACCGTGGCAAGGTCAAGCGGCGACGGGGCACCCGGGCGGTCGGGAACGCCCGCCGTGGCGCATACGCTGGAGGCGTGCCAAAGACGAAAAAGGCGAAGCAGGACAAAGCGCCAAAGCAGGGGTCGAAGAAGGCCCGCAAGACCCCTCCGCGGGGCCCGGCCCCCGTGGACGAGGTGGGCCTCGACTTCCCCCGGGCCTGGGTGGAGTTCCCCGACCCGGCCGACGACGAGCAGGTCTTCCGCGTCGACCTGACCTGGCTGACCTCCCGCTGGAGCTGCATCTTCGGCCAGGGCTGCCAGGGCATCCAGGCCGGCCGGGCGGACGACGGCTGCTGCACCCTTGGCGCGCACTTCTCGGACGAGGACGACGAGGCGCGGGTGGCCGAGCACGCCGCGCGGCTCACGCCGGACATCTGGCAGTTCCACGACGTCGGCACGCGCACCGGCTGGGTGCAGAAGGACGATGACGGTGAGCGCCAGACCCGCCGTTACGAGGGCTCGTGCATCTTCCAGAACCGCCCCGGCTTCGCCGGCGGCGCGGGCTGCTCGCTGCACATCCTGGCGCTGCGCGAGGGCCGCGAACCGCTGGAGACCAAGCCGGACGTGTGCTGGCAGCTCCCCATCCGCCGCACCTACGACTGGGTGGACCGGCCCGACGACACCCGGGTGCTGGTCGTGTCGATCGGCGAGTACGACCGCCGGGGTTGGGGCCCGGGCGGCCACGACCTGCACTGGTGGTGTACGTCGGCGACCTCGGCGCACGGCGCGGGCGACCCGGTGTACGTCTCGTACCGCCCCGAGCTCGTCGAGCTGATGGGCAAGGAGGGATACGCGAAGCTGGTCGAGCTGTGCGAGGCCCGGCTGGCCGCGCAGCTCCCGATGGCCCCGCACCCGGCCGACCCGGCCCCCGCGCCCGCCCCGGGGGCGGCCCGGGACACCGTCGGCTGACGTCTCGTGCGGGCCGGGCCACCGCCCGGCCCGCACGGAGAACACCACCTCGTACGCCTCGCGGCCTCTCCGGCACAGCCACGCGCCCCGCCGCCCCGGGGCGCGTGTCACGGCCGCGCGGCGGCTACGGGGACGGGCTCGCGGGCTCCGACGGTGCCGGGGCCGGCTCGCTGGGCGTGGGCGTCGGGGTCGGCGTGGGCGTGGGCTCGGGCGGCGTGGGGCTCGGGTCGGGGCCGCTGCCCTGGCCGACGCCCTGGATGGTGACCACCGATCCGGACGGTGCCACCGAGACGTGCGCCGTCCAGGGGCCGGCCGGCTCCAGGTCGTGATCGACGGACGCGGTGATCGTCAGCGACTCGCCCGGCCGCAGCTCGCCCGCGCTCTGGCTGAGCCGCAGCCACGGCGCGTCGGACGTCGCCGACCAGCGCACCGGGCTGCCGCCGGACGCGCTCAACGTGATCAGCGTCGTGTCCTCGCCCGGCTGGGCCGTCACCGTCAGGTGCCCGGGGGCGGGGGCGGGCCGGCTGGTGCCGGGCCCCGGGCGGTCGGTGCTCGGCGGCGTGGCCGGGCCCCGCGACGGCACGCGGTCGGTGGGGCGCGGGTCGCCGCGCCGCTCCTGCCGCGCGCGCTCCTCGGCGCGGTCCCGGTCGCCGGGCGAGCGCCGGCCCGCGTCGGCGTCGGGCTGGTTGCCCCGCGCGTGCCCCGCCTCCTCGTACGGCTGGCCGCCGAACTCGTCCCGCTCGGTCGCCGAGACCCCGCCGTTGGCCTGGCTCTCGCCGGTCAGCGGGGCGCCCCGGTAGGCGGCCCACAGCGCTAGCACCGGGGCGGCCACCACGGTCGCCACCACCGTCGTGGTGACCGCGCGGCTGCGCAGCCGCGCGCGCCGGGCCGCCCGGTCCTTCGGGTCGATCGGGAAGCCGCGCCGGTCGAACCGGGGCCAGGTGGCCGCGGCCCGCGTCGGCCGGCCGCGCAGCGCGCACTGCATCGCGGCGCACACCGCCGACCGCGGCGCCTCCAGGATCGGCAGCGCGGCCGGCGCCGCGGCCGTGCCCGGCCAGGGCCCGCCGGCCGTGGCGCGCTCGGCGGTCCTGCGGCACTGGCCGCAGTCGTCCACATGGCGGACGAGTTCGCGGCGCAGCGCCGCCGACAGCAGTACCTGCGCGTCGCCCGCGAGCCGCGAGACGGTGGGACAGCGGCCGAGTTCGACCACCGCGAGCGCCGCGCGGGTGCGCTCCACCTCGCAGGCGGCGCTGGCGATCAGCGCCCGGGTGTCGTCCGGGTCGAGCCCGATGACGGCCGCGACCTCGTGCGGCGAGAGCTGGTGGCGCACCGCGAGTTCGAGCGCCTCGCGCTGCTCGGGGGTGGTGCCGGCGGCCTCGGGCCAGGCGAGCGCGGCCAGGTCGCGGCGGCGCTGCGCGGGGGCGGTGGGGGCCTGTACGGGGTGCGCGGCACGGGTCGACCCGCCGCGCGGCGCGGCGCCGCCCGCCCGCGATTCGGCGAGCGCGCGCAGACAGGCCCAGCGGGCGAGCGCGTACAGCCACGGGCGGCGCAGCCCGAGGTCGGTGGCGGGGGACCGCTTGGCGTGCCCCGGGGCCCTGGCCCGCCCGGGTGGCACGGAGAGTTCGGGCGCCATGGGGGGTGTCATCGGCGGCGGCACGGTCATCTGGTGCGCCGGGTCCGCGCCGCTGTCCTTGGCCGTGAACCCGGCGGCCCGACCGCGCTGCCGCCGCCGCTCCGCGACCGCGAGCGCGTCACCGAGAGCGACGGTGGCGGCGTCGTGGTCGCACAGCACGGACAGGCAGTACGTGAACAGGCCGTCGAGGTAGGGCTCGTAACACGCGGGAGGGCGCTCGACGGCGGTACGGGGGGCGCGCGCGCCGCGTCGTTGTGCGCGGTGTGCGCCGGTGGGATGCGTGGGGTGCTCGGACCTGCTGCTCATCACCTGGCGACGGTAGGGGGATCACACCGGGTCACCCGCCTGCCACGGGGACCTTTAACTCGTACGGGTGACCATCTCCCTCGAAAGGGGACAAGATTCTCGCTTTACGTCATTCCCGGGGCCCGACCTTGACATATGCGTCTGGCCCGTTCGCTTTCCTTGGCTTTCGTTGGGCCCGCCCCCGCCCCAGCCCGGTTCCACCCACCCGGCCGGCCGGTCGCACGCCGTCGCCGCCCGACCGGAACCGGCGGGCGAGCCCCCGGACGCCTCGCACACCCGTTCCCCACCCGCCCCCACGTCGGTCTCGCCCCCCGTCCTGACCATCCCGCCGCCGGCTCGCGCCCCCGCGTCGGCCCCCTCCGGGCCGGGGAGTGTCAGACCGCACCGTTACGGTGATGCGCATGGCCACCCGTAGTACGCGCACGCCCGCCAAGGACCGCCCCTCCTACCGCTGTAGCGAGTGCGGCTGGACCACGGTCAAGTGGCTCGGCCGCTGCCCCGAGTGCCAGGCGTGGGGGACGGTCGAGGAGTTCGGCGCGGCCCCCGCGGTGCGCACGACGGCAGCCGGCCGGGTCACCACCGCCGCGCTGCCCATCGGCCAGGTGGACGGCCGGCAGGCGACGGCGCGCGGCACCGGCGTCGACGAGCTGGACCGGGTGCTCGGCGGCGGCCTGGTGCCCGGCGCGGTCGTGCTGCTCGCCGGCGAACCCGGCGTCGGCAAGTCCACGCTGCTGCTCGACGTGGCCGCCAAGGCCGCCTCCGAAACCCACCGCACGCTCTACATCACCGGCGAGGAGTCCGCGAGCCAGGTCAGACTGCGGGCCGACCGGATCGGCGCGCTCTCCGAGCACCTGTTCCTGGCCGCCGAGACCGACCTGTCCGCCGTCCTCGGCCACCTCGACACGGTCAAGCCCTCGCTGCTGGTCCTGGACTCGGTGCAGACCGTGGCCTCGCCCGAGATCGACGGCGCGCCCGGCGGCATGGCGCAGGTGCGCGAGGTCGCGGGCGCGCTGATCCGCGCGTCCAAGGAGCGCGGCATGGCCACGGTGCTGGTCGGCCACGTCACCAAGGACGGCGGCATCGCGGGCCCCCGGCTGCTGGAGCACCTGGTGGACGTGGTGCTCAGCTTCGAGGGCGACCGACACGCGCGGCTGCGCCTGGTACGCGGCATCAAGAACCGGTACGGGGCGACGGACGAGGTCGGCTGCTTCGAACTGCACGACGAGGGCATCACGGGCCTGGCCGACCCGTCGGGCCTCTTCCTCACCCGCCGCGCCGAGCCCGTGCCCGGCACCTGTCTGACCGTCACCCTGGAGGGCCGCCGCCCGCTGGTGGCCGAGGTGCAGGCGCTCACCGTGGACACCCAGATCCCCTCGCCCCGGCGCACCACGTCCGGCCTGGAGACCTCGCGCGTGTCCATGATGCTGGCGGTGTTGGAGCAGCGCGGCCGGATCAGCGCGCTCGGCAAGCGCGACATCTACAGCGCCACCGTGGGCGGCGTGCGACTCACCGAGCCCGCCGCCGACCTGGCCATCGCGCTCGCGCTGGCCAGCGCCGCCAGCGATACGCCGCTGCCGAAGAACCTGGTGGCCGTCGGCGAGGTGGGCCTCGCGGGCGAGGTCAGGCGGGTGACGGGGGTGCAGCGAAGGCTCTCCGAGGCGGCCAGGCTGGGCTTCACGCACGCGCTGGTGCCGGGCGACGCGGGGAAGATTCCGCCCGGTATGCGCGTGCTCGAAGTGGCCGACATAGGCGAGGCGCTGCGCGTTCTGCCGAAGCGACCGCGCCGCGAGGCGCCCCAGGCCCCCCGCGAGTCGCCCGAGCGCCGGTAGACTTTGCCCTGGTCTCGCCCGCACGCCCGTACGTACTCACCTCTACGTACATCTGGCAGGGCGGCCTGCGGCACCGACCAGATCTGGCGACGGAGGAGTGCAGTGGCAGCCAACGACCGGGCGACAGCTCCCGGCAGGGCCGGGGGAAGCTCCGGTTCCGATCGTCTGATGCGCGCCTCCCTCAGCGCGGTCGCGCCGGGCACGGCGCTGCGAGACGGCCTGGAGCGCATCCTCCGCGGCAACACGGGCGGACTGATCGTGCTGGGCATGGACAAGACCGTCGAGTCGATGTGCACCGGCGGCTTCGTCCTCGACGTCGAGTTCTCCGCGACCCGACTGCGCGAGCTGTGCAAGTTGGACGGCGCGCTGATCCTCGACAAGGACATCACCAAGATCGTGCGGGCGGGCGTGCAGCTCGTGCCCGACGCGTCGATCCCGACCGAGGAGACCGGCACCCGGCACCGCACGGCACAGCGGGTCTCCATCCAGGCGGGCTTCCCCGTGGTCTCGGTCAGCCAGTCGATGCGGCTGATCGCGCTGTACGTGGACGGCCAGCGCCGGGTCCTGGAGGACTCGGCCGCGATCCTGTCCCGGGCCAACCAGGCGCTGGCCACCCTGGAGCGGTACAAGCTCCGCCTCGACGAGGTCGCGGGCACGCTCTCGGCGCTGGAGATCGAGGACCTGGTGACGGTCCGCGACGTCACGGCCGTCGCCCAACGCCTGGAGATGGTCCGCCGGATCGCCACCGAGATCGCCGAGTACGTGGTGGAGCTGGGCACCGACGGACGGTTGCTCTCCCTCCAGTTGGACGAGCTGATCGCCGGCGTCGAGCCGGAGCGCGAGCTGGTCGTCCGGGACTACGTACCGGAACCGACGGCCAAGCGCTCCCGCACGGTCGCCGACGCGCTCGCCGAACTCGACGCGCTCACCCACCCCGAACTCCTCGAACTGCCCATCGTCGCCCGCGCGTTGGGCTACAGCGGCTCCCCCGAGACACTCGACTCCGCGGTCTCCCCGCGCGGTTACCGCCTGCTGGCCAAGGTGCCCCGGCTGCCCGGCGCCATCATCGAGCGCCTGGTGGAGCACTTCGGCGGCCTCCAGAAGCTGCTGGCCGCCAGCGTGGACGACCTCCAGATGGTCGACGGCGTCGGCGAGGCCCGCGCCCGCTCGGTCCGCGAGGGCCTCTCCCGCCTGGCGGAGTCCTCGATCCTGGAACGGTACGTGTAGCTCGCCGCTGGGCCGCTCGCGCGCTGGGTTAGTGGCCTGACCTGTCGTCTTCGGGCTGCCCTCGGGGGCCTTTGGCGGGGTTCCTCTGTGGGCCCTGGCGGGGTTCTGTGGGGGGTTCCCCTGTGGGCTTTGGCGAGGGTCTGTGGTGGGGTTCCCCCCTGTGGGCTCTGGTGGGGGTCCGTGGCGGGGTTCCTCTGTGGGCTCTGGTGGGGGTTCGTGGCGGGGTGCCCGGGTGTTGGTCTTCTGGTGGTGGGGCGTTGGTGGCTCTCTCCTGGCGGGGGGCGCTTGTCCCTCTGTGGGGGCTTCGGGGTGTTGTGCTGGCGGCGGTTGCCCGCTGGCCCCGGGGCGTCTCGGGCTGCGTGGGGGCTTGGGGATCGTGGGGGCTCGGGGTTCGTGGGGATTCAGGGTTCGTGGGGGCTCGGGATGCGTGGGGCTCGGTGCTCGCTGCCGTCGGTGGTGTCGCCGGGCCCTGTTGTGGTGTGGCTGGGGCTGGTCGCCGTCGCGGCGAAACGTAGGGCACTGAGTAGTGGTGGGCCCTCCCTGTCCTCGGGCGAGACCAAGGGCCCCTGAGCGGCGGGCCCTCTCCCCTTCCGGGTGCGAGAGGTTCAGTTCCGGCGACATGGCCCCCTCCCCCAGCCTCGGAACGCCGGGGCGACGAGCGTCGCTGCGAGGAACGGGGTGGCCTCCTCGCCCGGGGGGCTCGTCGTCCCGAGGGCGGAATGTCCGCTGGTGGCGGGCGGCGGCTCAGGGTTGCGCGTAGCACCGGGGTACGACGCTCGTACGGCTCGGGTGCCATCGGAGGGCCCGGCCGTCCCCCCGTCGGCTGACCTCGAATCACCGTCAGGGCCGATGTGCGGCGGCCTCGTTCGCGGTCAGGATGGGGCCATGTCGATCGCGACCGTCCCCGCTCCCGCCTCGGTGCTGGCTCCAGCGCCCCGGTGGGCCCGGCGCTGCGCGCACGCCATCGCGTTGTGCGCCGTCCCCTCCGGGCTGTGGCGCGTCGCCATGGCGTTCGGGGTCTACGTCGGCTACAGCGACCGGGTGCTGCGCGAGGAGTTCGCCATCCCGGGCTGGGGTATCGCCTACGTCCTCGGCCTGTCCCTGCTCATCGAGGCGGCGGCCCTCCTCCCACTGTTGCTGGTCAGCGAGCGGCGGCGGGTCCGGCACCCGCGGGCGCTCGCCGCGCTGGCCTGGAGCGCGTCGGCGGCCCTGGTGCTGGGGGCGATATCCCAGCTCGTGGTCGCCTGCACCGTGCAGAGCCAGACGCTGATGACCAGCGAGACGGCCGAGGCCGTCTGGGCCGTGGCCTCCGCCCCACTGTTCGCGATACCCGTCCTGATGACCGCGGTGACCTGGTCGTACGCCCAACGGCTGCGGGCCGCCGAACCGCGCGACCGGGTGGCGTAGCACGCGTCGCGGCTCCGCCGCGGCCGTCGCCGGGCGGGTTGGCGGGTCGCCGGGCGGGGTGGTGGGCTGATGGGCCGGCGGGTCGGCGGGGTGGCGGGTCGGCGGGGTGGCGGGCCGGCGGGGTGGCGGGCCGGCGGGGCGGTGGGCCGGCGGGGCGGTGGGCCGGCGGGCCTATGCCAGGTACGCCGCCCGCTCGGGCGGCACCGCGTGGGCGAAGCCCTCGCCGCGCGCCCAGCGCCGCACCTCGTCGACCGCCACCGCCGCGAGCCGGCGCAGCTCCGTGCCCTGGGAGCCGGCGATGTGCGGGGTGAGCAAGGCGTTCTCACAGGTCCACAGGGGGTGGTCGGGCGGGAGTTGGTCGGGTTCGGTGACGTCGAGCACGGCTCTGACGCGGCCCGCGAGCAACGCCTCGGTCAGCGCCTGCTGGTCCACCACCGCGCCGCGCGCCGTGTTGATCAGGGTCGCGTCCGGGCGGAGCGCGGCGAGGAGTTCGCGGCTGACCAGGCCGCGTGTCTCGGGCAGCAGCGGCGTGTGCACGCTCACCACGTCGCTGACAGCGAAGAGTTCGGGGAGGTCGACGGCGCGGGCGCCGAGGGCGGCGGCCTGTTCGGCGCTCACGTACGGGTCGTAGAGGAGGACGTGCAGATCGTGCGGACGGAGGAGTTCGATGACGCGGCGGCCGGTGAGGGAGGCGCTGAGGATACCGACGGTGCGCTGGTAGTTGCCCTGTTCGGGGCCCGCGTACTGCCAGTGCTCGCGGGCGCGGGCGGCGCGGTAGGCGCGGGCCGACTCCAGGACGCCCTTGTTGGCGAGCAGGATCATGGCGAGCGTGTACTCGGCCACCGGGAGTGCGTTGGCCCGCGCGGCGGACGAGACCTCGATACCGCGCCGCCAGCAGGCGGCGCCGACGTGGCCGCGTACCGAGCCGGCGGTGTGCACGATGGCCCGCAGGCGGGGCGCGGCGGCGAGTACCCGCTCGTCGATGGGCGGGCACCCCCAGCCGGTGATGAGCAACTCGGTGTCGGCCAGCACCCGGCGGGCCCGTTCGGTGGTGAAGTCGGCCAGGGCGGGCGGCGGGACCAGGTCGGTGAGTTCGGCGAGGGCGGCCAGCGCCGTGGCGTCAAGCACGCCGTCGGCCGCCTCGGGCGCCATCGCGAGCGCGGCGCGCGGTCGTACGGTGTCGGCGGGGCGCCCGGTGGACGCGTGGGCGGTCTGCATGGGGCTCCGGTCTCCTGCTCTCGCGCGGGCCGGTCGGCGGGGCCGGCGCCGCCAGATCGTACGGGTCGCCACCGCCGGCCGGCCCGCGCGACGCCGACCGTCCGGCCCGGCGCCGGCCGAGGGCGAGCGCCAGGCGGCGGGCCGCCGGTCGAACGGGGGTGCCGCCGGACGTAGGCGTGGCCCTGGCCGGGGGCGCGGCACCCGGGCCGGGTGGCGGCCACGGGGGGCGGGTCGGCTCACCGAGCGAGCCGGCCTACCGAGCGGGGCGGCGCGCCGGGCGCGTGGTGCGCCCGGCGGGCGGGGCGGAGGGGTGGGGAGGGGCGGGGGCGGGGGGGAAGCCCCCCGTCAGTCCTTGGCCAGGACGAACGAGACGCGGGCCGTGCCGAGGCCGTCCACCTTGGCCTCGACCAGGTAGGTGCCGGCCGGCGCGGACTGGACGCCGGAGGGGGTCGCGCAGTTCTTCTGCGTGGTCTTGCGGTCCCACTCCACGGTGCGCTTGATCGCGTCGTCGCCCGGCACCCGCACCAGCGAGACGGCGCTGCCGCGCGGGCAGTCGTCCGAGGCCCAGATGTGGTCGTCCGCCGCGTCCGTGATGGTGAGCGAGGCCGACGCACGGCCGAGGTCCACCTTGCAGGCGCCGTCGCCGCGGTTCTTCACGGCCAGCTCGAACTTCGGCTTGTCGCCGGGCTCGTAGGAGTTCTTGAGGCTGCGCAGCGTCAACTCCACCGTGCCTGCCTCGCAGTCGGCCAGCGTCGAGTCGGACGGTTCCAGGGCGCCGTTGCCGACGCCGAGGCCGCCGGCCGCGCCGGTGGTGCCGCTGCCGCCCGAACCGCCCGTGCCACCCGAGCCGCCGGCGTTGCCGCCGGAGCCGCCCGTGCCGCCGCTGCCGCCCGTACCACCGGAGCCACCACTGTCGCCGGTGCCGCCGGAGTCACCGGTGCCGCCGGTTTCCTTCTCGTCGTCCGACTCGTCGCGTCCGCCCGGCCGTTGTTCGTTGACGGGCCCGGACGAGGACGGCCCCGGCGTGATGGTGCTGGCCGTGTTACCGCCGTTGGCGCCCTTGGCGTCGTCCTTGCCACCGCCGTCGTCGCCACCCAGGCCCACGGCCCAGATGACGAGGAGGACGAGCAACGCGACCAGGGACAGCGCAACTGCCCTCCGCCGCCAGTAGATGGAGGAAGGGAGCGGACCGATCGGATTGCGCAGAGATCCCACGCGGAAACTCTACGAGAGATCCGTTAGGAGACCCGCCAGTACCCGCCGCATTCCGGGCCGACTTTTCTCATCATCTGCCCGGAGACGGCTTTCCGGGCGCACTTTTTCGCGCACCGGGCCCCTCGCGATCCGTGACGCCGACCGCCCGACGGCTTCCGTACGGGTTCCGTACAGGTTCCGTACGACGTGCCCCGGGCCGGCGCGGGTGGCCCGTACGGCCCTCGCGGCTCACCCGGCCGCCCGGCGCGGGCCGTTTCGTCGCGAGCCGGGGGCGTGCCAGGATCGTTGGTGCTATGACTGCCACGCCCGCGCCATCCGTCGAAGCCTCGCAGCCCGCCGAGTGCGCCCCCGAGTCCGCCGAGCACGCCCCCCAGACGCCGCAGCCCGCGCACCCGCCGCGGCCGGCAGCCGCCGCCCGCGCCGCCGAGCCGCAGGCCACCGCCCACGCCGCGGCGACGCCCGCCGTGGCTCCGGCCGACGCGCCCGCCTCGGCCGCCGCCCTGCACACCGCCGTCAACGCCTGGTTCGAGACGCACGCCCGCGACCTGCCCTGGCGGCGGCCCGAGGCCGGGCCGTGGGGGGTGATGGTCAGCGAGTTCATGCTCCAGCAGACGCCGGTGAACCGTGTGCTGCCGGTCTACGAGCAGTGGCTGGCCCGCTGGCCGCGCCCCGCCGACCTGGCCGCCGAGCCGCCCGGCGAGGCGGTGCGCGCCTGGGGCCGGCTCGGCTACCCGCGCCGCGCGCTGCGGCTGCACGCCGCCGCGTCGGCGATAAGGGAGCGGCACCTGGGCGACGTACCGCGCGAGCACGCGCAGCTCCTCGCGCTGCCCGGGGTCGGCGAGTACACCGCGGCGGCCGTGGCCTCCTTCGCGTACGGGCAGCGCCATCCGGTGCTCGACACGAACGTGCGCCGGGTCTTCGCGCGGGCCGTCACCGGCAAGGAGTACCCGCCGAACGCGACCACCGCCGCCGAACGCAGGCTCGCGCGCTCGCTGCTCCCCGCCGACCAGGCCACCGCCGCGCGCTGGGCCGCGGCGACGATGGAGCTGGGCGCGCTGGTGTGCACCGCGCGCTCGCCCGAGTGCGGCCGGTGCCCGATCGCCGAGCGGTGCGCCTGGAAGCTGGCGGGATCGCCGGCGTACGAGGGGCCGCCGCGCCGCGGCCAGACGTACGCCGGCACCGACCGGCAGGTGCGCGGCAAGCTGCTCGCGGTGTTGCGGGAGGCGACCTCGCCCGTGCCGCAGGCGGAGCTGGACCGGGTGTGGCACGAGCCGGTGCAGCGGGCCAGGGCGCTGGACGGGTTGGTGGCCGACGGTCTCGTCGAGCCGCTCGCCGGCGGCGTCTACCGACTCCCCCAGACCTGAGCCCACGGCCGACCGGGCCCGCGTCCCCTTCCCCTACTGGGCCCACGCCCCCTCGCCCACAGCCCCGCACCCACCCACCGGGCCCACGCCCCTCACCCGCGCCGCGCCCGCCGGCCGGCCCGCCGGCCACGCCCGCCGGCCGACCGCCACCGCAGCCCGCCACAACCGGCCGCCGCACCCGCCCCCCGTGGCGCAACCCGCCACACCACAGCCCGCCCCGGCGCCACCCGCCCCGGCACCATCTGCCACAGCCCCGCCCGCCCCCGCCCCGCCCGGGGCGGGTAGCCCGGGGCGGCGCTGCGTAGGGCGGCGGGAGCGTTCCGTGAGCTGTGGGGCGCTTCGCGGCCGTTGTTACACAACCTATGGGTAGCTGTGCACGGACGGCGGTGCTGGCGTACGGAATGCCGCAACAGCGCCTCCGTAGGTTCCTCGGTAACAGGCCACATGACCAGTGGCGTGACGTGGGGAACACCGGGGAATGGAGGCTGCGCTATGGCCAGCAGCGGCGAGGTACTGGACTTCGAGGACTACGTTCGCAACCGGCAGGACGCCCTGCTGCGCAGCGCCCGTCGGCTGGTCCCGGACCCGATCGAGGCCCAGGACCTCCTCCAGACCGCGCTGGTGCGCACCCTCGGCCGCTGGGACGGGATCGCCGACAAGTCGCTCGCCGACGCCTACCTGCGCCGTGTCATGATCAACACGCGTACGGAGTGGTGGCGGGCCCGCAAGCTGGACGAGGTGCCCACCGACGAGTTGCCGGACGCGCGAGTCGAGGACGGGACCGAGCAGCACGCGGACCGGGCTTTGCTGATGGACATCCTGTCCTGCCTGGCGCCGAAGCAGCGCAGCGTCGTCGTCCTGCGACACTGGGAGCAGATGAGCACCGAGGAGACCGCGGAGGCGCTGGGCATGTCGACCGGCACCGTCAAGAGCACGTTGCACCGTGCTCTGGCACGGCTGCGCCAGGAGTTGGAGAGCCGTGACCTGGACGCCGTCGCGCTGGAGCGCGCCGAGCGGCGGGGCACGAGCGAGCCGGCCAGCGCAGCCAGCGCAGCCACCACCGTCCCCGCGGCCCGCGGCCCGCGAGCCGGCGCGGACGCCCGGGTGAACGGCGGCCCCGGCGTCGCCCGCCCCGCCGCCGCCCGCACGCAGGCCGCCGCCGCCCGTACGCAGCCCGCGGCCACCCGTACGCGGTCCGCCGCCCGCCCCCAGACCGGCGCGCCGGCCCTCCCCCAGGCCGGCGCCCGCCGTCCCGCGGTCGCCGCCCCGGCGCCCGCCGTGGCCCGCCCGGCGACCCACGCCGTCCCGCTCGGTGGCGTGGTGCGTCAGCGGCAGCCGCTGGGTGAGCGCCCGGGCCGTGCCCCGGAGCGGGCCGCCGCCCGCGTCGAGCGCCCCATGGGCCCCGTCGGCGCCGTGCACCCCACCGGCACCGTCAGCCCGGTCAGTGCCGTGGGCCCCGTCGGCGCGGTCAGTGCCGCCCCCGGGCACGGCCACAAGGACCGCCGCGAGCGCCACGATCGGGGGCAGGCCAGGTGCGCGGCCTGAGCAAGGCGGCTCCCAGCAGAACAGCCCTGTTCACCGGGGGTGCGGTCGCGGCGCTCGCCGCGACCGTCGGCCTGGTGTTGGCAGGGTGCAACTCCGCCAGCGATGGCGTGCGCAAGGAAGGTCAGGCGCAGCGGGACACGGTGACGCGCGAGTCGAAGCCGTCCGCGGTGCCGTCGATGGAGGCGTCCCCGGTCAAGGTGGACGCCGTCGCGCTGGTCAAGAGCGATCCGAAAGTGAACGCCGACCTGAAGCGGAACCTCAAGCCCTGCGTCAAGAACGAGTACCCGGTCGACGTCAGCTACGGCAAGCTGACCGGCGCCTCCACGACCGATGTCGTGGTCAACGTCATGACCTGCGGCGACGGCTTTGGCATCGGCTCGTACGTGTACCGCAAGAGCGGCCAGGACTACGAGAACGTCTTCCTGGCCGAGCAGGCGCCGGTCTATATCGACATCGAGAAGAGCGAACTGCGCGTCACCCAGCAGGTCTACGACTCCGGTGATGCGCTGTGCTGCCCATCGGGCGAGGATGTCATCCACTACCGCTGGTCCGACGAACGGTTCATCGAGACCGGGCGCACGCACACGGACTTCAACAAGACCGTGGAAGACGACGACGCGGACGACGACGAGTTGCCCAGTGACGACGGAACGGAAGGCTGACGGCGACCGTGGCGGAAACACATGTGCTCTTCGTCGAGGACGACGACGTGATCCGCGAGGCCACCCAGCTCGCGCTGGAGCGGGACGGCTTCGTCGTGACGGCGGCGCCCGACGGGCTGACGGGCCTGGAGCGGTTCCGGGCCAACCGGCCGGACATCGCCCTGCTCGACGTGATGGTGCCGGGCCTGGACGGGGTGAGTCTGTGCCGGCGGATACGCGATGAGTCCACCGTCCCGGTGATCATGTTGTCGGCGCGTGCCGACAGCATCGACGTGGTGCTCGGCCTGGAGGCCGGCGCCGACGACTACGTGACCAAGCCGTTCGACGGCGCCGTCCTCGTCGCCCGCATCCGGGCCGTGCTGCGCCGCTTCGGCCACGCCAGCGGGCCCGGCGGCGCGAACGGCGCGCCGCCCTCCGACGCGGCGCCCGTCGAGGGGCCGCTGCGCTTCGGCGACCTGGAGGTGAACCCGGAGGGTATGGAGGTCCGCAAGGCCGGCACGCCGGTGGCGCTGACGCCGACCGAGATGCGGCTGCTCCTGGAGTTCTCGGCGGCCCCGGGCACCGTCCTCTCCCGCGACCGGTTGCTTGAGCGCGTGTGGGACTACGGCTGGGGTGGCGACACCCGGGTCGTGGACGTCCACGTGCAGCGGCTGCGCGGCAAGATCGGCCAGGACCGGATCGAGACGGTCCGCGGCTTCGGCTACAAGCTCAAGGGCTGACGTGGCGAGGCTCGCGTTCCGTACCGGGTTGCGCTGGAAGGTCAGCCTGGCCATCGCCTGTGTCGGCGCCCTGATCGCCACCTCGCTCAGCCTCGTCGTCCACAACGCGGCCCGCGCGTCCATGCTCGACAACAGCCGCGACGTGATGGACGACCGCGTCCAGGCCGCGCAGCGGTTCTACGAGTCCACCCGCCGGCTGCTGTTCCAGGCCAAGATCGACGACCCCGACCTGCCCGAGCAGCTCAAGGAGGAGGCGGCGCGCGGCCTGCGGGCCACCTACCTCCAGGACAACGGTTCCGGCGCGCCCGAGGTGTGGGCCTCGGTGCCGGTCAGCAACGGCCGGGTGCTGTCGGTGCACGGCCAGTTCCAGGACCGCTTCGCCGTCCTGGACGAGTTGGACCGGGTCCTGGTGGTCGGCTCGCTCGCCGTCGTGCTCGGCGGCGTCGCGCTCGGCGTCCTCATCGGCGACCAGCTCTCACGCCGGCTGCGCAAGGCCGCGGCGGCGGCCCGCAAGGTCGCCGAGGGCGACGGCGACATCCGGGTACGGGACCAGATCGGCGGCCGGGTACGGGACGAGACCGACGAGCTGGCCGGCGCGATCGACAGCATGGCCGACGCGCTGCGGCAGCGCCTTGAGGCCGAGCGCCGGGTCACCGCCGACATCGCGCACGAGCTGCGCACCCCCGTCACCGGTCTGCTCACCGCCGCCGAACTACTGCCGCCGGGCCGCCCGACCGAACTCGTACGCGACCGCGCCCAGGCGATGCGGACGCTGGTCGAGGACGTGTTGGAGGTGGCCAGGTTGGACGGCTTCGCGGAGCGCGCGGAGCTGGAGGACATCGCGCTCGGCGAGTTCGTCGCGCGCCGGGTACGGATGGTGGCGCCGGAGGCGCGGATCTCGGTCGTACGGGACGCGTACGTGACCACCGACCCGCGCCGGCTGGAGCGGATCATCGGCAACCTGCTGGCGAACGCGGCCAAGCACGGCAAACCGCCGTTCGAGGTCACCGTCGAGGGCCGGATGATCCGAGTCCGCGACCACGGGACCGGCTTCCCCGAGGAACTGCTCAAGGAGGGCCCGAGCCGCTTCCGCACCGGCGCCAGCGACCGCGCCGGCAAGGGCCACGGCCTCGGCCTGACCATCGCCCAGGGCCAGGCCCGGGTCCTCGGCGCCCGGCTCACCTTCCGCAACGCGGAGCCGACCGCGGAGGGCGCGGAGGGCGCGGTCGCGGTGCTGTGGCTACCGGACTCCGCGCCGACCAACACGGGCAGCTTCCCGATCATCCACGTACCGGACTGAGCGGCGGCCGGGGCGCCCGCCGGCCGGGCCGGAACGGGTACGCGCCGGGGCCGGTGCGCGCAAAGCCAACGGATTCGGCGCGCACGGCCAAGTACAGCGCGCCGCCCCGCTGCGACGGTGGGCCGTGCCGGGCGAGTCCGCCCGGCACAGGCTCAGTTCGGAAGGATGTCGCACACCATGCGCATGAGTTCCGCCCTTCGCGCCGTCGCCCTCTCGGGGGCGCTCCTGGCCACCCCGCTGGCCGTGCCGGCGGCACAGGCCGCGCCCGCCCCGACCACTCCCGCCCCGACCCTGCCGGTGCCGACGTCCCCCGGGGCGTCGTTCGCCTGTGCGACCGCGCACCACAACTACGACACCGGCAGCGGCAAGACCACGGCCAAGACGGCACGCCGCTCCGGCCCGTACCGATCCTGCACGAACTGGGGCTCGGTCAACCGGGGCACCAAGCTCTGGTACCACTGCTACACCACCGGCACCGTCGTGGACGGCAAGAACCGCTGGACCTGGGCGCGAATCGACAACACGGACAAGGCCGGCTGGTTCACCGCCGCCTATCTCGACGACGGCGGCGCGACGAAGCACTGCTGACCTGGGCTCCCGCCCCGGGTGGGGGTGGCGCGCTCGGACCGTGCCGCCGCCCGCACCCGGCCGACCGGCGGCCACGCGACCGCCGCGCGTGCGGACCACGCGGACCCGCGGCGAGCTACCCCGGGGCCGGGTAGGGGCGCCACCCCCGGGTGGCAGGTGTGACAGGTGGGGCCCTTCGCCCGCGTCGCGTACCGCTCGGCGGCCCGGCGTGCGCACACTGGCACTCCCCGCACGCGAGGAGAGGACACTCACGCCATGCCCCCAGTGATCGCCGTCAGTGGAGCGACCGGCCGCATCGGCGGCCTGGTCGCCCGCCGGCTCGCCGACGCCGGTGTCGAGCAGCGCCTGCTCGGCCGCGACCCGTCCAAGCTGCCCGAGCTGCCGGGAGCGGTCGCCGCGCCGCCCGCCGAGTACGGGGACGCGGAGGCGATGCGGGCCGCCGTCGACGGCGCGGACACGCTGTTCCTGGTGTCGGCCCGGGAGAGCGCCGACCGGGTGCGCGAGCACATCACCGCCGTGGACGCGGCGGTGGCGGCGGGCGTGGAGCGGATCGTGTACGTGTCGTTCCAGGGCGCCGCGCCCGACGCCACGTTCACCTTCGCCCGCGACCACTGGCACACCGAGCGCCACATCCGTGGCCTGGGCGTGCCGTTCACGTTCCTGCGCGACAGCTTCTACCTCGCCGCGTTCCCCGCGATGACCGGTGCCGACGGCGTGATCCGCGGACCGGCCGGCAGCGGCCGGGTCGCGGCCGTGGCCCACGAGGACGTGGCCAGCGTCGCCGCCGCCGTGCTGACCGCCACCGACGGCAGGCACGACGGCGTCACCTACGACGTGACGGGCCCGGCCGCGCTCACCCTCGCCGAGGTCGCCGACGAACTGAGCCGCGCGACCGGACGCGAGGTGCGCTACGTCGCCGAGACGCAGGAGGAGGCGTACGCGTCCCGGGCCGGCTACAACGCCGCGGCCTGGGAACTCGCGGGCTGGGTCAGCTCGTACGAGGCGATCGCCAGCAACGAGATGAGCGCCGTCTCCGACGTCGTCCCCCGGCTCACCGGCAGCCCCGCCCGCTCCCTGGCCGACTACCTGCGCGAGCACCCGAACAGCCTGCGGCACCTCCTGCCCGGCGCCTGAGCCGACGGGACGCCCCGGCCCCGTGTGCGCCGGGAGCCGCGGCCGTACGAACGACGAAAACCCCCGCCGACGCGCTGGGCGCGCGCTGGCGGGGGCCTGTCGTGGCGATGGACTCAGGCGCCGAAGTCGCCGGCCTTGACGCCCGCGACGAAGGCGGACCAGGCCGACACGTCGAAACGCAGCGCGGGGCCGTGCGGGTCCTTGCTGTCACGGACGGGGACGGCGCCGGTGGCCACAACACGGCTGGGCGCCCACTCGACACAGTTGCCTTGGCCGCCGCTGTAGGACGACTTCACCCAAACCTGCTCCGTCATGACGAGAACTCCTCAGCGGTAGCGATTCGATGATGGTCAGACGCCGAAGTCGCCAACCTTGACGCCTGCGACGAAGGCGGACCAGGCCGACACGTCGAAGTGCAGCGCGGGGCCGTGCGGGTCCTTGCTGTCACGGACCGGGACGGCGCCGGTGGCGGCGACGCGGCCGGGGGCCCACTCAACGCACTCGCCTTGGCCGCCGCTGTAGGACGACTTCACCCAAACCTGCTCCGTCATGACGAGAACTCCTCAGCGGTGGCGGTTCGATGGACGATCGAGCACTCGACCTTGCGGGGCGAGGCGCTACCGATCGTAGGACGCAAGGGGATCGTTGCCAGCTCCCATGACGAAAACCCCCGCCGACGCGCTGGGCGCGCGCTGGCGGGGGCCTGTCGTGGCGGTGGGATCAGGCGCCGAAGTCGCCGGCCTTGACGCCCGCGACGAAGGCGGACCAGGCCGACACGTCGAAGTGCAGCGCGGGGCCGTGCGGGTCCTTGCTGTCACGGACCGGGACGGCGCCGGTGGCGGCGTGGCCAGGGGCCCACTCGATGCAGTTGCCGCCTTCGCCGCCGCTGTAGGACGACTTCACCCAAACCTGTTCCCTCATGACGAGAACTCCTCAGCGATGCGACGGATGAGCTGGACCGAGCGCTCTGGCGAGAGGGCCAAGGCCCGCAGCCGATCGTACGTCGCGCCAGCGTGGCGGAGGGAGTCCGGGTCGTCGGCCAGATACCCCTGCCCGAACGCCTCGCTGTACACCTTGGGTTCGGGCTCGTCTCGGTCCAGGAGGATGAACGAGACACTGACTGCCGGAGCACCGGCGTCGTTCGGCAACACCTGCACGTTCACATGAGGTGAACTGGCCTCGTCCGCAAGGCGTGTGAGCTGTTCGGCCATGATCTCGCGACTGCCCACCGGGACGCGCAGTACGGCCTCGTGGACGATCATCCACAGGAGTGGGGGCGCTTCCCGCTTCATGATCTCCTGCCGCGACAGGCGTGCCTCCACCCGGGCCGCGATCTCGGCGTCTGTCTCCCGCGGGTGAGCCGCCCGGAACAGCGCCTCCGCATAGCGGGGAGTCTGCACCAAGCCCATGACGAACACGTTGGAGTAATCGGCGATCGATCGCGCCGTCTTCTCGATCTCGACGTACGGAAGGAACCAGGCCGGATGCCCGCGTCGGCTGACTCGCTCCCGCAGCCGGGCGAAGTAGCCGCTGGTCTTGAACACCCGATCACACGTCTCGGCGAACTGCCCGGAGCCGAGGAGTCTTCCGCCTTCCACCTGAGCCACGTACGTACGGTCGTAGGCGGCCTCCGTGGCGAGTTGCAACTGGGTCATCCCGGCGTGCTCGCGAGCGTGGCGCACCTCACTCCCGAAGAACCCTACGGCGCCCTGGGATTGGCCTTCCTCACACTCCATGCTGAGCCCTTCCGTCGCGCGGCCAGTTCGCGTGTCGGCCTCACCTCCGGCCGCTCGCCCACCGACCGTACGGAGAGCGGCGAGCGACTGTAAGGGATTGATCACCATTGGTGATCGTCTGATCGAACGCTGACCGATCGACCGCCCCCGCGTCACCCAGCGCTGCCGCAAACGCGCCAAATCCGTTCAACAAAAGCGACCTGTACACGCCATTTACCTATAGGGTGACCTGCGACGGAGCCATCTTTTGGCACGTCAAGACCGTTATAGCGATGGCCGGAACCAGGCCGTCGAGTGTTCAGGGGGACATCACCACATGCGTTCCATACGCACGCACTCAGCAGATTCCGCAGATCCCGCAGGTTCCGCCGATTCCACGGAGCCGACCCAGCCCGCCGCGTCCGGGCGTGCGCGCCGGGCCCTGCCCAAGGCGCTGGTGGCGGTCGCGCTGCCGCTGGCGCTGATGACGGGCGGCACCGCCGGCGCGGTGGCCAGCCCGGTGGGCGACGGCGACCGGCCCGGCGCGGGCCAGGCTCGGACCAGCGACCAGAGTGGCGTCGCGCCGAGCGCGGGCTACCGGTTCAGCGCCGACCAGGGCCGCTTCCTGACCAAGGCCGGCACGGCGCCGAAGGCGCTGCGCCACATCCGGGGCACGGCCACCGACTTCACCGTCCTGAAGGGCACCGGCGGCGACGGCCCGACCCTGGCCGGTACGACGCTGGCCGGCAACACCGACAGCACGTCGGCGCGCGCGGCCTGGGCCGCCAACGACGAGTTCGTGGATCTGTCGTGGCCCGGCGTGACCGGCGCCGCCCCGTACCAGGTCTTCCGTGACGGTGAGCTGATCGCCACCACGCGCGGCACCAGCCTGCGTGACACCCAGGCGCGCCCGGGGGCCGCCAGCGAGTACCGCGTCACGACCACGGCCAAGGCGCCGGCGAGCGAGTGGACGGACAGCGAGCGGGCCGCGTTCCGCAAGAGCGGCGAGGCGCCGCTCAACGGCCACACCTGGAGCCTGAACGTCCAGGTGCCGACGGACTCGCAGCCGGCCGCCCTGGAGCGGGCCGCGCTGGCGGCGGAGGCCAAGGCCAAGAAGTACCACTCGACGACCATCCGCTACCGCACCTTCATCCGCAGCAAGTGGGTCACGGCGCCGGTGGGTTGCAAGTACACCAAGGGTTACAAGTACGCGGGCGACAACCGTGGCTTCAGCAAGGCGGACAGCAAGAGCCACCGCACCGACCTGACCGGCACGGTGTACTGGAACGGCGGTTCCTCGTGGGGTGCGCACATCGGCACCACGCACGTCTACAAGACGAATGGAAAGTTCGTCGCGAAGAAGACCGCGAGCAAGAAGAAGATGTCTTTCCGCGTGATGTCGCAGAACTCGAAGTCGGCTCAGGTGCGCGGTATCACCGAGGCCGGTAACCCGTATTGCGGCGTCGGCAGCATTTCCGGTTACTACAACGCCCGGATCAGCCGCAGCGGCGACTTCTACATCTCCGGTCGGCACAAGCGGATGCCCGACCACGAGATCATCATCAGCGGATTCACCCGGTCCCCGATGAAGACGTACACGAAGTTCCTGCACACGTCCAAGCAGGCCAGCCCGGCCTGCCTGTTCAAGCCGGCCTGCCCCGCGGCTACGATTGGCAACAACGGCGGATACTGACGGCGGTCGCTGACGGAATCGCGCGGTAGGAAAGCCGTCCGTCCGACGCCCTGACGATAGGCACGACCCATGAGCGCACCCCCGGCCAAGGCAACCGCGTACGCCATAGCGGCGACGTTCGTTCCCTGGGCGGTGGGTGCGCTCCTGTCGTTCGTCCTGATCTACGCCGGCGGCTACCCCGACGACGAGGGCGAAAGCTCCTGGGAGACGTTCTCCGGCGACTGGCTCAGCGGCTGGGCGCTGGCCTTCCCGGTGCTCGCCGCGCTGCTCGTCGGCGTGCTCGCGTGGGCCCGGCCGACGCCGCACCGGTGGCTGGTCGCGACCCGCAACACGGTCGTGTACGCGGGCGTGCTGCTGGTCGTCAGCGTGATCCGGTTCCTGTCCGACGGGGCGGGCGAGGCCGTGGACTACGCCTTCGTCACGCTGCTCATCGCGCTGTTCACGCTCCAGTTGCCGCTGTGCGCGGCGCTGTCCGCGGGCCTCGCGGGCCCGCTACGGATCGTGACCGAGACCGAAGCCGACGACACGGACGCCGGCCCCGGCGCTGACGTCGCGGGGGAGCCCGCGGCGCGTTAGCGCGCGCACGCGAGCGGCGGCCGGTCTCCGTGGAGACCGGCCGCCGCTCGCGTCGTTCCGGGTGATCAGCCCACGTGCGCGCCGTGGCCGCGCAGGAAGCCCAGCGGCTCGATGCCGGAGCCGTAGTTCGGGCCGGTGCGGACCTCGAAGTGCAGGTGGGGGCCGGAGGAGTTACCGGTGTTGCCGGAGAGGCCGATCGCCTGGCCCCGGTCCACGGTCTGGCCCACGTTCACCTTGATCTTCGAAAGGTGCGCGTACTGGGTGTACGTCTGGCCCTTGTGCTTGATCACGATGGCGTTGCCGTAGGCCGGGCCGTCGCCGCCGCCGTTGGGGCCGGCCTTGATCACGGTGCCGCCGTGCACGGCCTTGACCGAGGTGCCGACGGAGACGGCGAAGTCCTGGCCGGAGTGGCCGTGGGCCCAGCGGTCACCGCCGGCCGCGAACGGAGCGCTCAGCGGCGCGTCGCCGACTGGAGCGATCCAGGAGGAGGCGTTCAGCGGGGTGCGCTTGGAGCGGTCGGCGCGCTTGGCCTTGCCGTGCCCCTTGTCCCGCTTGTCGGCCTTCTTCGCGGCCTTCTTCTTGCCGTGCTTCTCGTCCTGCTTCTTGTCCTGCTTCTTGTCCTTCTGAGCGGCCTCGGCCTGTGCCTTGGCCTGCGCCTGAATCGACTTCTCCAGCGAACCGGCCGAAGCCACGGCGAACACGTCGGACTGCGGGGTCGCTGCCAGCGCCACCCCGGTCCCCAGCGCGAGCGAGCCGCCCAGCCCCACGGCCAGTACGGCGGCGCGGGTGCGCAGGACCGACTTGTTCGCGTGGGTGGCCTTGGTGTGCTGCGTCATACGGAACTACCTCCGGGGAAATCCAGGAAATGAATTGATCCCGACTTTGAATCGTCTGCGTTCGCCGGGATCGCCCTACCTTGGTAACCCGGAAGCGAAATCCTGCCAAGGGGGGTCCCACTCGCGTTCCTACTATCCGATCTCGTAGCGAAAGCCAGGGAAATTCGACCCTTCCCGGCCGGGGATGATCACCCGTAAAGACCATTCGGAGGGCCCACGAGAGGCATCGGGAACGCACCCGTGACCGTCACACCGGGCATTTCCCGGGGTTTTTCCGCGCCGACTCCCCGGTGGCGGAACGGCCCGGGCCCGGCCCTCGCGAAAGGCCCGGCCCCGACGGGCCGAAAGTCCCGAGCGGCCCCCACCGCTGCCCGCTATCGCGCCTAGTAGGCCGAAAGGGGCCTGTGCCCCATGTCACCGGGCAGGCCACCGCCCACCGCCCCACCCGGGCCTGGTGACCTGGGCATTGGCCTGCCCGCCCCGGGACCAACGGCCCCCGCCCGCAGTAGCCTGAGCACCGGCCGGGGCGGGGCCCGGTGGGCGGTCCGTACGGGAGCGAGGTGCGCGACCGTACGGGAGCGGGTGCGCGGCCCGTACGGGAGCGGGGCGCGCGGGCCCGCGCGAGGCTCGGGAGCGGGACGCGCGGGCCGCAGGAGGCCCGGGGCGGGCTTCCGGCGGGGCGTGGACGGGGAAAACAGGGGGCGGGGAACGTGGACCCAACGGTCATCGGCACGCGGCTGGCGTCGAGCGCGATCGTGCCCATCATCAGGAAGCTGTTCGTGGCCCAGGGGCCGGGCGCCGGCCTGGTGGATCGGCCGGTACGCGTCTCGGGGCTGGTCTCCTTCCGCGGCGAAAAGCGCACCCTCACCGACGCTGACCTGCACAGACTCGCGGCCGAGCTGGTCCGCCGCACCGTACGCGCCGCCGGCCCGCACGAGCGCCCGGTGCCCGCCGCCGAGGAGCGGGCCGTCGTGGACGCGCTGGCCCGCACCCTGCACGGCCTGGGCGACCTCACGATCAGCGACGTCGAGGCCGTACGACACGGCCCGGACGGCCTCGCGCGGCGGCTCCGCGAGGCCGCCGCCAGCGGCCCCGGCTCCGCCCCCTCCGCGCACCTGAGCGCCGACGCCACCGCCCTCCACGACACCGTCCTGGAGACCGCCTGCCTGCACATGCTGCACTTCTTCACGCAGCGTTCCAGCTTCGTCGCGCACACCCTGGTGCGGCAGAGCGAGCAGTTGTCCGAGCTGGTGGCCAAGGTGGACGCGCTGATCGAGCGCAACCCCACGCACGCGGCGACCGACGTGCGCTTCGAGGAGCGGTACGCGCGCTACGTCACCCGCAAGCACGGCACCCTCACCATCTACGGCATCGACCTCACGGCGTCACCCGACCGCTGGCCGCTGGACGCCACGTACCTGAGCCTCCAGGCCACGCGCTCGGCCACCACCCGCCGCGAGGCCAATCGCCAGGCCATCACGCGATCCCTGAGCTACCGCCTCGACCCCGACGAGGTGGCCCCCGAGGCCGAGCCGGAGGAGCCGTACACCCCCGAGCTGCCGCTCCCCGCCGACCAGGCCCTGGCCGACCGGGACCGGGTGCTGGTGCGCGGCGTGGCGGGCTCCGGCAAGACGACGCTGGTGCAGTGGCTGGCGGTGGTCGCGGCCCGCCGGCAGTACGACGACCGCCTGGTCCACCTCTACGGCCGCGTCCCCTTCGTCCTCCCGCTGCGCACCCTGACCCGTGGCGGGGAGCGGCTGCCCACGCCCGGCCGGTTCCTGTCCGCCGTCGGCTGCCCGATCGCCGACGCGCAGCCCGAGGGCTGGGCGGACCGGGTGCTGGCCGACGGCCGTGGCCTGGTCCTCGTCGACGGCATCGACGAGATCCCCGAGGGCGAGCGCGAGCAGACCCGTCGCTGGCTGCGCGACCTGCTCGACGCGTACCCGGACAACCTGTACCTCGTCACCTCCCGCCCCTCCGCCGTCCGCGAGGACTGGCTGGGCCAGGAGGGCTTCGACGAACTCACGCTGTCGCCGATGGGCCGCGACGAGGTGGCCGCGTTCATCGACCGCTGGCACACCGCCGCCCGCGACGGCGCCTCCGACGAGGTCGCGGACCGCCTCGACGCGTACGAGCGGTCCCTGCTCACCGCCGTCCGCACCAAGCAGGACCTCGGCCGGCTGGCCACCAACCCGCTCATGTGCGGCCTCATCTGCGCCCTGCACCGCGACCGCCGCGGGTACCTGCCACACGGCCGCAAGGAGCTGTACGACGCGGCCCTGTCCATGCTCCTCGCCCGGCGCGACCGGGAGCGCGACATGAGCGGCCCGTACGGCATCGAGCTGCACGAGGAACCGCAGGTCCAGCTCCTGCAACGGCTCGCCTACTGGCTCATCCGCAACGGCCGCACCGAACTGGACCGCGACCGCGCCGAGCGCATCATCGCCGAGGCCCTGCCCGCGGTCCCGGCCGCCGCCGCCCAGGGCGACGCACAGGCGATCTTCCGCCACCTCCTCCACCGCAGCGGCCTCCTCCGCGCCCCCGGCCCGAACGCCGTGGACTTCGTCCACCGCACCTTCCAGGACTACCTGGGCGCCAAGCGCGCGGTCGAGGAGTGGGACATCGGCCTCCTCATCGACCACGCGGCCGACGACCAGTGGGAGGACGTCATCCGCATGTCGGTGGCGCACGCGCGCCCGCGCGAACGGGCCGAGCTGCTCCGGGAGTTGGTCCGGCGCGGCGACGAGGCGGTCGACGCACGCACCCGCATGCGCGTCCACCTGCTGGCACTGGCCTGCCTGGAGCACGCGACGGAGGTCGACCCGGGCGTACGGGGCGAGGTGGAGGAACGTACGGCCCGGCTGATCCCGCCCGCCACCAACGCGGCGGCGCGGCAACTGGCCGAGGTCGGGCCGCTGGTGCTCGAACTGCTACCGGGGCCGGACGGCCTGTCGGAACGGGAGGCCACCCGCGTCGCCACCACCGCCTCCCACATCGACTCCGACGCCGCCATGGCGACACTGGCCCGGTTCAGGGACCACGACTCGATCTCCGTACGCTCCCAACTCGTCTGGGCCTGGCACCGGTACGACACCCAGCGCTACGCGGACGAGGTCATCGCCCACCTCAAGCCGGAGGGGCTGTACTACGTGGCGACCTCGGCCGAGGAGTTGCGCGCGCTGGACGCGCTGGGCGGCCGGCCCAAGCTGGAGACGCGCGGCGACGTGGACCCGGAGGCGGTGGCCTGGTACGTACGCCGCCACCAGCTCACCCACCTGCGGATGCGAGGCAACAACCTGCTGGACGACCTGGGGTTCCTGGCCGGGCAGCGCGAGCTGGACAGCATCGACCTCCAGGACTGCCCATCCGTCCGTGATCTGGGACCCGTTGGCGCGCTGACGTCGCTGGAACTCCTCGTCCTCGGGCTGCTTTCCGCGCAGGCGGAGGTTGACCTGAGCCCGCTCCGCTCGCTGCCCCGCCTGCACTCGCTCGACATCAAGCGGCCGTGGGGCACGGCGTGGCACCTGGCTCGGTGGCCGCTGGACGCCCCACTGCGCGCCCTGAACCTCTCGATGCTCTCCCGGGCCGCCGACGGCATCGCCGACGTGCGACGGTGGACCCTGCTACGGCAGTTGGTGCTCGGCCAGAACAGCCCGGAAAGCGCCGCCGAGTGGGACGCGGTCCGCTCCCTCGGCCACCTGGAGTACCTGGACGTCACGGTCCACTCGCTGACCCTCCTGGAACCGCGCCACGTCCTGCCCACGGTCCACCGACTCGCCGTGGACCCCGCCCACCACGGCGAGCCCTTCTTCGACGCCCGCGCCCTGACCGTGCTGCCCACGTCCTTCCCGGAACTCCGCTGGCTGGACCTGAGCAACGCCTTCGTGCCGACCTCGGGACTCGACCTCACCCCCCTCGCCGACCTCCCGCACCTCACCACCCTCCACCTCCCGCCGGGCACCCGCCTCACCGGCGCCGAAGCCCTCCGCCCCGACCTCCTGCCGCCCGGGTACGGCTCATGACCGCCCCGGCGCCGGCCACCGGCCCGAGCCCCGGCCCCCGCCCGGCCCCCACCGCGAGCGAGTCCCCCACCATCGCCAACCTCCGCGACGACCTCCAACGCCTCGGCATAGCCCGCCCCTTAGCCGCCCCCCTACGAGTCGTGCTGCGGGTCAACCACCTGTACTACCTCGGCGCCTCCCGCGCCCTGCGCGTCGTCGCCATCGTGGGCGGCCTGCTCGGCACCTGCGGCCTGGTGGCCCTCGCCGTACCGCTGGCCCGCAAGGCCGACGAAGGCGGGCCGCACGAGATGTACGACGAGGAGCCCCTTGGCCCTCACGGTGGCACTCCCGCCTCCGTCAACGGCTCGGCCGCCTTGTTTCTCATCTTCCTCGTCGGCACGATCCTGGTGCTGTTGCTGCACTCCGTCCCCGCGCTCAACAGGCAGGTCAGGCTCGGCCGGGAGCAGGCGCCCGTGGTGGTGATCGCCCGCGCCATCCACGCCTGCGCCCAGACGTACCGCACCCGTGGCCAGCGCCAGGCCCACCAGCGCCGGCGACTCGCACGGCGGTTGGCCCGCGTCGCCACCGAGATACAGGGGATGCACCGGGCCCGCCGCTCGCTGCCGGCCGCCCTCCCGCGCTACCGGCACCGCCGCCGCCGGATCAAGCAGCACCAGCGCACGGTGGTCGGCGCGCTCCAGGAGGCCGAGTACCGGATCGACAGCGACGGCGACGCGGCCCTGCCCGACATCGCGGACCTGCTCCTGACCATCGCCGAGCGGTACACGGCCGGCCGCATCGGGGCGCTGCTCGACGAGAAGCAGTTGGCCGGCGTACAACCGATCCCCGACCGCGAGGTCTGGCGCGTGGTGACCGCCGTCGTACTGTCCATGGCCGCCTCGTTCGCGGTCGCGCTGATCGGCCTGCCGGACGACGCGGTCGGCCCGGTCATCGTCGGCGTCTCGATCCTGGCCTTCGTCCTCGTCTACGGCCGCGACGTACGCCGCGCCCTCGACATCCTCGGCGTCCTGCACGGCCCGTGACCACCGGGCGCCCCTGCCCCACCGGTACGGGTCCCGGCACCCGCCCCGTACCCTCGTCCGCCCCGCCCCCGCCCCGCGAACCACCACGCCCCGCGCCCGCGTCCTCCTCCCCGAGCGCCACCCGCCCACGACCCAACACCCGCCATTGGAACGCCGTCGCATCCGGGGGGAACCGGTAACCATGGAGCCAACCGTCGCCGCGCTACGACTCGCCTCCGGCCTCGTCGCGCCGATCGTGAGGAAGCTGTTCGTCACCGAGGGGCCGGGGGCCGGGGTGGTGCGGCGGCCCGTGCGGATCTCCTCGTTGGTCTCCTTCCACGGGGAGCGCCGCACGCTCGGCGAGGACGGACTGGACGGCCTGGCCGGTACGTTGGTGGCGCGGGCGCTGGAGTCGGCCGGGCCGGGCGAGCGGCCGGTGGCCGTCGACGAGGAGCGCGCCGTCGCCGACGCGCTGGCGCGCACGCTGGGCGCACTCGGCACCATCGAGCTGGACGACGCGGCGGCCGTACGCCTCGGGCACCGGGACTTCGCCCTGCGGCTGGCCGAGGCCGCCCCGTACGCGACGCGCGGCCTGACCCGGGACGGCGAGCGGTTCCACGCCGCCCTGCTCGACACCGTCTGCCTGCACATCCTGCACTTCCTCACCCAGCGCTCCCCCTTCGTGGCCACCACGCTCGCCGCGCGGACCCGGGAGTTGGCCGAGACCAGGGCGCGGGTCGACGAGTTGGCGCGGCGCGCTCCGCGCCACTCGGCCGAGGACGCCGCCTTCGAGGAGCGGTACGCGCGCGACGTCATCACCAGCCACAACCACCTCACCATCTACGGCATCGACCTGGCCCACTCCCCCGACAGGTGGTCGCTGGACGCGGCGTACCTGAGCCTGGAGGTGGAGTTCGGGCAGCGCGAGGCGGCCGGCGCGACCAGCGCTGCCGGTGAGCCGGCCGGCGAGCAGGGGGCGGCGGGCCCGCGCTCCGTGCTCCCCGCCGAGCAGGCGCTCGCCGGCCGGCAGCGCGTGCTGTTGCGCGGCCTCGCGGGGTCCGGCAAGACCACGCTCGTGCAGCGGCTCGCGGTCGCCGTCGCCCGTGGCCAGTTACCCGACTCGCTGCGCGCGCTGCGCGGCCGGGTCCCCTTCGTACTGCCCGTACGCCGCTTCACCCGCGGCCACGGCACCCGCGACGGCTTCCCGCCGCCGGACGGGTTCCTGGCCGCCGTGCGCTACCCGCGCGCCGGCGCGCAGCCGGCGGGCTGGGCGGAGCGGGTGATGGCCGACGGCCGGGCGCTGCTGCTCGTGGACGGCGTGGACGAGGCGCCCGAGGACGACCGCGACCGGCTCCGGCACGCGATGCGCGGCCTCCTCGCGCGCTACCCCGACACCGTCTGGCTGGTCACCTCGCGCCCGTCGGCCGTACGCGAGAACTGGCTCACCGCCGAGGGGTTCACGGAACTGCGCCTCGCACCGCTCAGCCGCGAGGGCGTCGCCGCGTTCATCCAGCGCTGGCACGCCGCGGCCCGCGAGGACGCCACCGACCTGGACCGGATCGACCACTACGAGCAGACGCTGCTCGCCGCCGTCCGCACCACCCGCGAACTGGGCCGGCTGGCCACCAACCCGCTGATGTGCGGCCTGATCTGCGCCCTGCACCGGGACCGCCGCGGCTATCTGCCCCGGGGCCGCAGGGCGCTGTACGACGCGGCCCTGTCCATGCTCCTTGAACGGCGCGACCGCGAGCGCGACATGCACACCACCGACGGCATCGACCTCACCCAGGAACCCAAGGTGCAGCTCCTACAGAAGCTCGCGCACTGGATGCTGGTCAACGGCCGCTCCGAGATGGACCGCGGCGTCGCCGTCGACACCCTCGCCCAGCACCTGCCCGCCATACCGCACGCGGCCGAACAGGGCGGGCCCGAGGACATCTACCGGCACCTGCTCAACCGGACCGGGCTGCTCCGCGAGCCCACGCCCGGCAGCGTCGACTTCGTCCACCGCACCTTCCAGGACTACCTCAGCGCCCGCGCGGCCGTGGAACGCCACGACTTCGACTTCCTCATCCACCACGCCCACCTGGACGACTGGGAGGAGGTCGTCCGCATGGCGGTGGCCCTGGCCAGGCCCGACGAGTGCGCCTACCTCCTGGAGGGGCTGCTCGCGCCGCGCAAGGGGGCCCGACCGGTCGAGGCCAGGCACCGCAAGCTGCTGGCCGCCGCCTGCCTGGAACACGCCACCGAGCTGGACCCGGGCGTACGCGCCCGCGTGCACCGCTACACCCGCGACCTGATGCGCCCAACCTCCCTCGAAGGCGCTCGCGCGCTGGGGTGGATCGGGGCGATCGTGCTGGAGATGCTTCCCGACCCGGCCCACGTGTCGGACACCGAGGCCCACCAGTTGGCCGTGACCGCCACCTCGGTGGCCGACGACCGTGCCATCGGCTACCTCACCCGGCTACGCGACCGCGCCTCGTGGCAGGTGCGCTCCCAACTGGCCGGCGCCTGGCGGCATTACGACACCGACCGCTACGCCGACGAGATCATCGCCCACCTCGACCTGACGGAACTGGAGTTCCCGGTCTCCAGCCTGGAGGAGTTGCACGCGCTGCGCCGGCTCGGCGGGCGCCCGTGCGTGCAGATCACCGGCCAGCTCACGCCGGCCCAGCTCGTGGACGGCCTGGTGCCCGAGTCGCTGACGTACCTGTGGCTCACCCACGCCCCCGCCGACGAGCGGATGGACTGGCTCGGCGCCTTCCCCCGGCTCCGCACCCTCCAGGTCCCGCGTGAGGCCCACGTGACGGCCGTGCCGGAGGGCGTGCACGTCATCCACGAGTGAGCCGGGGCTACGCGGAGGGCGCGAGCCGCGAGCCGCGAGCCACGAGCGAGCCGCGGGCCAGGGGCCGCCGGGAGCTGAGCGGCTGGGCGGCCGGGCGGCTCGGAGGCGGCCCGGACCCGGGAGAGGGCCGGGCCGGGAACCGGCCCGGCGGCACGCCTCCGGGCGGCACGCGAAAGCCCGCCCCGGGTCCGCCGAAGCGGGCCCGGGGCGGGCTGGGTGCCGGGTGACCGGCGACTGCTTACGCGTCCTTCGTCAGGTTCGGGCCGCCGCCCGCCGCCGACTCGATCGGAGGAGTGTCGGGCAGGGCCGTCTTCTCCTCGCCGCGGAAGGTGAACTTCTTCGCCTCACCCTCGCCCTCGACGCCGACGACCACGATGTGACCGGAGCGCAGCTCGCCGAAGAGGATCTTCTCCGACAGCATGTCCTCGATCTCCCGCTGGATCGTCCGGCGCAGCGGCCGGGCGCCGAGGACCGGGTCGTAACCCCACTTGGCCAGCAGCGCCTTGGCCTCCGCGTCGAGCTCCAGGCCCATGTCGCGGTCCTTCAGACGCTCGTCCACCTTGGCGACCATGAGGTCGACGATCTGGATGATGTCTTCCTCGGTGAGCTGGTGGAAGACCACGGTGTCATCGACACGGTTGAGGAACTCCGGCCGGAAGTGCTGCTTGAGCTCCTCGTTGACCTTGTTCTTCATCCGCTCGTACCCGGTGCGGACGTCACCCGCGGCGGCGAAGCCGAGGTTGAAGCCCTTGGAGATGTCCCGGGTGCCGAGGTTGGTCGTCATGATGATGACCGTGTTCTTGAAGTCCACGACCCGGCCCTGGGAGTCGGTCAGTCGACCGTCCTCCAGGATCTGCAACAGCGAGTTGAAGATGTCCGGGTGGGCCTTCTCGACCTCGTCGAAGAGGACGACCGAGAACGGCTTGCGGCGCACCTTCTCGGTGAGCTGACCGCCCTCCTCGTACCCCACGTAGCCGGGGGGCGAACCGAACAGCCGGGAAACCGTGTGCTTCTCGCTGAACTCCGACATGTCGAGCGAGATGAGCGCGTCCTCGTCACCGAAGAGGAACTCGGCGAGGGTCTTGCTCAGCTCCGTCTTACCGACACCGGACGGACCGGCGAAGATGAACGAACCGCCGGGACGCTTCGGGTCCTTGAGGCCCGCCCGCGTACGCCGGATGGCCTGCGAGAGCGCCTTGATGGCGTCCTTCTGCCCGATGACGCGCTTGTGCAGCTCGTCTTCCATGCGCAGCAGCCGGGAGGACTCCTCCTCGGTGAGCTTGAAGACCGGAATGCCGGTGGCGGTCGCGAGGACCTCGGCGATCAGCTCCTCGTCCACCTCGGCGACGACGTCCATGTCGCCGGCCTTCCATTCCTTCTCGCGCTTCGCCTTCGCGGCCAGGAGCTGCTTCTCCTTGTCGCGCAGCCCGGCGGCCATCTCGAAGTCCTGCGAATCGATCGCGGACTCCTTCTCGCGGCGCACGTCGGCGATCTTCTCGTCGAATTCGCGGAGGTCCGGCGGAGCGGTCATCCGGCGAATGCGCATCCGGGAGCCGGCCTCGTCAATGAGGTCGATGGCCTTGTCCGGCAGGAAGCGGTCGGAGATGTAGCGGTCGGCGAGCTGGGCCGCGGCCACCAGGGCGGCGTCGGTAATGGAAACGCGGTGGTGCGCCTCGTACCGGTCGCGCAGGCCCTTGAGGATCTCGATGGTGTGCGGCAGCGACGGCTCCGCGACCTGGATCGGCTGGAAACGGCGCTCAAGGGCCGCGTCCTTCTCCAGGTGCTTGCGGTACTCGTCGAGCGTGGTGGCACCAATGGTCTGGAGCTCGCCACGGGCCAGCATCGGCTTGAGAATGCTGGCGGCGTCAATCGCGCCCTCGGCCGCGCCGGCACCCACCAGGGTGTGCAGCTCGTCGATGAACAGAATGATGTCGCCGCGCGTGCGAATCTCCTTGAGCACCTTCTTCAGGCGCTCTTCGAAGTCACCGCGGTAACGGGAACCGGCGACCAGCGCACCCAGGTCCAGGGTGTACAGGTGCTTGTCCTTGAGCGTCTCGGGCACCTCGCCCTTGACGATGGCCTGCGCCAGCCCCTCGACGACCGCCGTCTTACCGACGCCGGGCTCACCGATGAGGACCGGGTTGTTCTTGGTGCGGCGCGAAAGCACCTGCATGACCCGCTCGATCTCCTTCTCGCGCCCGATGACCGGGTCGAGCTTGGATTCGCGGGCGGCCTGCGTCAGGTTGCGACCGAACTGGTCCAGGACCAGGGACGTCGAAGGCGTGCCTTCGGCGGGGCCGCCGGCCGTGGCGGCCTCCTTGCCACCGGAGTAGCCGGAAAGCAGTTGGATGACCTGCTGCCGGACCCGGTTCAGGTCGGCCCCGAGCTTCACGAGGACCTGGGCGGCGACGCCCTCACCCTCGCGGATCAGGCCGAGCAGGATGTGCTCCGTGCCGATGTAGTTGTGCCCGAGCTGAAGGGCTTCGCGGAGCGAGAGCTCCAGCACCTTCTTGGCACGGGGGGTGAAGGGGATGTGGCCGGACGGGGCCTGCTGGCCCTGACCGATGATCTCCTCCACCTGCTGCCGGACCGCCTCGAGCGAAATCCCGAGGCTCTCCAGGGCCTTAGCGGCGACACCCTCACCCTCGTGGATCAGGCCCAGGAGGATGTGCTCGGTGCCGATGTAGTTGTGGTTGAGCATCCGGGCTTCTTCCTGAGCCAGGACGACAACCCGCCGCGCGCGGTCGGTGAACCTCTCGAACATCGTTAATCGCTCCTCAGAGCGGTCAGAAAGATCGGGGACGATCCCCTCCCTGTCCTTCCGCAGCTTAGTCCCGCAAGCAGGGACCGCTCATTCCAACTGCCGACACCCGGGATCTCCCCCACAAGCGATGGGGAGGGATTCCTGCCCCGAACAGCCGGCACCTGCTCCAACCCGATGGTGCGAGACGATGTTCCCGCAGGCCAAGCTTCTACGCACACCGCCACTACGCCGATGGCGAACGCGCGGTCGTCCCGGCCGCCGGGCCGCCCCTTCCCACTAGGTCTGTCTTACCCTCACGCACTGACACTCCATGCCGCGCGACCCGGTTCCATCCGCTACGGGCGAACAACCTCGCGCCTCCGCGAAGCCTCGATCGCCGCTCGCGCACCCCGCGCCGCGCACAGAAAGCGACTCCATGTCAACCGAGCGTAACCCCTCGCTCCCCCGACGGGTTGCCCCGGACATGGCTTCCCACGACCGGACAGCGGCGGCACCCGCCCCGCCGCGCACCCCCCGCGCGCCCCGTACGACACCGGGCGCGCGCGTGCCCTGGCGTGCGGTACGCGAGTGGTACGAGCACGAGTTGGGCTGGCCGACGGCCCCGGCATGCGAGGGCCCGGTCGAGTTGCTGACCGGGCTCTGTTTCGACGTTCTGGTGCTGCCCGCCGACGCGGGCGCCGCGGTGCTCGACCGCGTGTCGCGCACCGGCCCCGTGGCCGTTCACGGGCCCACGATGTACTTCCTCGTCGCCCCCGGCGGCGCCGAGGAGCTGCCCGGGCTGCTCGACTGGTGGGACTGGGGCGGCGTGCCGCTGGAGCTGACCGCGCTCGGCGCGGGTGGCCGCATGGCCGCCCCCGTCCCCGCGCCCCTCGGCGGCCGGGGCTCGCCGGAGGCCGCCACCTGGGTGCGACCCCCGAACCCCGAGCGCGGGACGAGCGGGGCGTTGCCGTCCCTCGGCCTCCGGTGCGGGGAGGGAGCCCGAGGGGCCCACGGCCTTCCCGACGGTGCGGGAAAAGACGGCTTTCGGGGCGACGCCGACGCTCCGGACCTGGTCCGACTGGTCAGCGCCGCGGCGACGGAGTGCCACCGGGCCCGACTGCTGCGGTGCGTGCGGCGTGATGCTGACGGCCGGACTCAGCCGTTGGCCTTCTCGTACGCCTCACGCACGGTGGCGGGCACGCGACCGCGGTCGTTGACCTCGTAACCGTTCTCCTTCGCCCAGGCACGGATCTTCGCCGTGTCCTGGCTGCTGCTCGCGCCCGCGCGCACGCGCCCGCGACCACCCGCGGCACGGCCACCGGTGCGACGGCCGCTCTTGGTGTACGGCTCCAGAGCGGAGCGAAGCTTGTCGGCGTTAGCCGTGGTGAGGTCGATCTCGTACGTCTTGCCATCCAGCGCGAACGTCACGGTCTCGTCAGCCTCGCCACCGTCGAGGTCATCTACAAGAAGGACCTGAACCTTCTGTGCCATTGAGGATTCCTTTCACGGATAAGGGATTACGAGGCATTAGCAAACCGCTTTTCCCGAGAAAACACAAACCCCCAGCGAAGGTTCGGCTACGCATCCGCGTGGGAACACTCCGTTGCGGAGCTATGTGATAGGTGAGCGATTCGGACATAGAGGCCCGCGATCACAGTTGCAGAAGCATCCGACTGTTGCCAAGGGTGTTCGGCTTCACCCGTTCGAGGCCAAGGAACTCAGCGACGCCCTCGTCATAGGAACGGAGCAGCTCGCTGTAGACATCGCCGTCCACCGGCGTCTCCCCGATCTCTACGAAGCCATGCTTGCCGAAGAACTCGACTTCGAAGGTGAGGCAGAAAATTCGCCGAACGCCGAGCCATCGCGCCGTCTGCAACAGCTTGTCCAGTACTTGGTGTCCGATGCCGCAGCCGGACAGCTCCGGATGCACGGCCAGAGTGCGCACCTCGGCCAGGTCTTCCCACATCACGTGGAGCGCGCCGCAGCCAATGACCTCGCCGTCCTCGTCCCGCTCCGCTACCCAGAACTCCTGGATGTCCTCGTAAAGCGTCACGGTCGCTTTGTCGAGCAGGATGCGCTCGCCGACGTACGCGTCGATGAGACGCCGGACGGCGCGAACATCGGAGGTGCGGGCGCGGCGGACGGTGACGGCTTTTGATAGCGGGGACATGGCCGGACGCTATCGCCCTGCTTCACCGCTTGCGCCGTCGGGCTGGTCGAGTTGCACCACCCGCATGGCATCGCGCAGGGCTTCCCGCTGGCCTTCGGACATCATCCCGAAGAAGGCCACGAGCGCCGCGGCGGGGTTGTCACTGGCGGACCACGCCTCGTTCATGAGTGCGGCGGCGTAGGCGGCCCGGGTGGAGACGGCCTCATATCGATAGGCGCGACCTTCTGCTTCCCGCCGCACCCAACCCTTCTGGTGAAGGTTGTCCAATACCGTCATGACGGTCGTGTAGGCGATGGAGCGTTCCCGCTGAAGGTCTTCCAACACTTCTCGGACGGTGACCGGGCGGTTCCACTTCCACACCCGCGTCATGACCGCGTCTTCCAACTCTCCCAATGGCCGAGGCACACTTGAATAATAGTGGGAGATGTCCCATTTGCCCGACTGGGAAGCGGGAAAAAGGGCGCACGTTCCGGCCACTCGGGCCGGCGCATACGCCCGGAGCGGGCCCACCGAGCGTGGCCCCGCGGGGTGAACGGCCACCGCTCGGCCGTGGCCGGGAAACTCCGGCGGCGGCGCGGCGGGACGGAGCGGGCTCAGGCGCCCTGGCCCTCCGGCACGCCGTCCTGCTTGGCCGCGTCGGAGCGCACCAGCGCGGCGTCCACGGCGGCGTCTTCCTTGCTCTTGTTGACGCCACCCTGGCTCTTCACGATCGTCTTGATCAGCGCGATAAAGGCCACGGCCATCACGGCGGGCGGGACCAGCGCGGAGACGTAATCCATGAGTGTCGGCCTCCCTGTGCTTGAGGACCCCAGGTTACGGGGTGCCCCCGGGCCGCCCCGACAGGGGCCGGCACATCCGGCGCGCGGGCCCCGCCCGGCGGCCCGGGCCGCCGGTGCCGCGCGAGGGCCCGCCGGGTGCGCGTGCAGGGCGTACGCCGGGGCGCGGGTCAGGCCGAGCGGGCCGGCAGCAGGGTGGACAGGCGGTCGTCGGCGGGTGGGGCCGGGGACGGTGCGGCGGCGGGGCGCTTGGGCGGGAAGACCTCGCCCGGCGTGGGTACCGGGCGGCGCGGCGTGCTCGGCTCGGGCCCGCCGGGGGGCCGCCTGACCGGTCCGGGCGCCTTGTCCGGGGGCTGGCCCGGGGACGTGCCGGGGGACTTGTCCGGTGACTTTCCCGGGGCCTTGTCGGGGGACTCGTTCGCGGGCCCGTCCGGCGTGTCGCCCGCGCCCGCGCCCGGGTCCGCGGCCCACGGGGCCTGGCCGCGCCGCGGGCGCGGGGCGTGCGGGCGGGCCGCGGCCGGGCCGGCGACGAGCGGCGAGGCGGGCGTCCTGCCGCCCGGCAGGGCGACCAGGCGGGCCCGCACCTCCCTCTCGGCCAGCCACTCGCAGCGGCGCAGCAGGGTGGTGCGCCGGCGCGTCTCGGCCGGGCTCGCCGGGGCGGCGCACAGCGCGCGCAGGGCGACCAGGTCCGCGGCGCACGGCACGTAGCCGGCCGCGACGGCGCCCGTCAGTTGCTCCAGGTAGCTCACGGCCGTGCCGGGCAGGGCGGCCCGGTAGCGGTCGAGTTCGGCCAGCAGGAAGGCGCGGAGCCGGCCGCCCTCCCGCGCCGCCTCGTCCACGTCCTCGGCCAGTCGCAGGAACTCCCGCACCTCCTCGTCCCGGTCCGGCCCCGGCCCGACCCGCTGGCCCGGGGCGAACGGGACCCGCTGCCCGTCCGCGCCGTGGGCGGCGCGTGCGGGGCCGGGGGCGGTGGGGGTGGCCTGGGGGGCGGCGGTGGACGGTTCGAGCGCGAGCGCGAGGGCACGTCGCAGCACGCGCAACTCGTCCGCGCTGAACGCCATACCGCCTCGCGATCCATAGGGCGTGGGCATGGCACGACTTTAAGTGCTAAGCGGACAAATATCGCTCAGTACTCCATACCGGGGCGCGCCTCCGTCGCATGGCCGCTTTCCCCGCACTCCGACCCCGCCCGCGCACGCCCCGCCCGCGCCGGTCCCGCCGTGGGCGGGGGACGCGGGCCGCACGCGCCCCGTACGCCCCGCCGCGCTGCCCGCTTCGACCCGTCTCACCTGCGGCGATTCGATCGGCGGAGCCTGTACGGCGGAGGCGCCCGGCGCGGCCCGCGTTCCGCGCGCGGTGGGTGCGGGCGGTGTTCGTAGAGGGCGTCGAGTGGCCGGATGGCTGGATACGCCCCGCGATACGCCGTAGTTCGCGCCTTCGCGCGCCGTTGTGCGCCTATCGCCGCGTAGTCGTTTCGTAACCCGTTGGCAATCACAGAGTGCAATCGCGGCTTGCAAAATCTGTCATCACCGATCAGATCCGAATAAGGCCGCGCTGAATCGCGCTTATGCGCACGGTTTCCAGCGCGGAGAGAGCGGCCGAGTGAGGACTACGGCAATGGGAGCGGAATTCTCGGTACGGGTACGCGTCGCGTAGCCGGCGAAGTCGCGGGTACTCGCGCGAGATTCGCCGAGTGCCGGTGCCCGGGCGCGGGAGGCGGCGCCGGGGCGCGTGGCCAGGATATGTCCCGGTGGCGGTTCCGATAGGCGGCCCAACCGGAGGCGCGGGCGGGCCCCGGGCCGCGCGGGCGGGCCCGGAGAACGCACACCGTGGGCCCGGGCCGCCCGCCCAGGACCGGACCATTGCGACCACCGGGAAAAGCGCATCCGGAATGCGCCCGCGCGCGCGGCGCGACGCGCGCGCCCGACCGGCCGGCCCGGCTCAGCTCAGGTGCGGGAGACGTTGCGCTCGTACACCAGGCGCAGCCCTATCAGGGTCAGCCAGGGTTCGTGCTCGTCGATGACCGACGCCTCGCCGAGGACCAGCGGCGCCAGGCCGCCGGTGGCGATGACCGTGACGTCGTCGGGGTCGTCGGCCAACTCGCGGGCCATGCGTGCGACGACGCCGTCCACCTGGCCCGCGAAGCCGTACAGGATGCCGGACTGCATCGCCTCGACCGTGTTCTTGCCGATGACGCTGCGCGGCCGGGCCAGTTCGATCTTGCGGAGCTGGGCGCCCTTGACGCCGAGCGCCTCCACCGAGATCTCGATGCCGGGGGCGATGACGCCGCCGACGTACTCGCCGCGCGCGCTGACCGCGTCGAACGTCGTCGCCGTGCCGAAGTCCACGACCACGCACGGCCCTTCGTACAGCTCCACCGCCGCCAGCGCGTTGATGATCCGGTCCGCGCCGACCTCCTTGGGGTGGTCCATCAGGATCGGCACGCCGGTCTTGACGCCCGGCTCCACCAGCACGGCCGGCACGTCGCCGTAGTAGCGGCGGGTGACCTCGCGCAGCTCGTGCAGGACCGAGGGGACGGTGGAACAGATGGCGATGCCGTCGATGCCGTCGCCCAACTCCTCGCCGAGCAGCGGATGCATGCCCATCAGGCCGTGCAGCAACACGGCCAACTCGTCCGCGGTGCGGCGGGCGTCGGTGGAGATGCGCCAGTGCTCGACGATCTCCTCGCCGTCGAACAGGCCGAGGACGGTGTGCGTGTTGCCGGCGTCGATGGTGAGCAGCATCAGCCCTCCTCTCGCAGGTCGAGGCCGATGTCGAGGATGGGCGACGAGTGGGTGAGGGCGCCGACCGCCAGGTAGTCGACGCCGGTTTCCGCGTACGCGCGGGCGCCCGCCAGCGTGAGCCGCCCTGAGGACTCCAGCTTGGCCCGGCCGGCGACCAGGGCGACCGCCTCGCGGGTCTGCTCCGGCGTGAAGTTGTCGAGCAGAATCAGCTCGGCCCCCTCGGCGAGGACCGGCTCGATCTGGTCGAGGCGGTCCACCTCGACCTCGATCGGCAGCCCGGGGAAGGCGTCCCGTACCGCCGTGAACGCCGCCGCGACGCCGCCAGCGGCCACCACGTGGTTGTCCTTGATCAGCGCCGCGTCCGACAGGGACATCCGGTGGTTGACGCCGCCGCCGCAGCGGACCGCGTACTTCTCCAGGGCGCGCAGGCCGGGGGTGGTCTTGCGGGTGTCGCGGACGGCGGCGCCGGTGCCCGCCAGCGCGTCGGCCCAGGCGCGGGTCGCGGTCGCGATGCCGGACAGCCGGCACAGCAGGTTGAGCGCGCTGCGCTCGCCGGTCAGCAGGTCGCGGGTGCGGGTGCGGACGGACAGCAGCTTGTCGCCCGGGGCGACCCGGTCGCCGTCCTTGGCGTGCCGCTCGACCTCGAACGCGTCGGTGCACACCACCGACAGGATCGCCTCGGCGATGCGCAGGCCGGCCACGGTGCCCGCCTCGCGGGCCGTGAAGTCGCCGGTGGCGACCGCGTCCTCGGGGATGGTCGCCACGGTGGTGACGTCCACGCCGCGGTCGAGGTCCTCCTCGATCGCCACGTGCGCGATGTCCTCGACCTGCACCGGGTCGAGCCCGGCCGCGACCAGCAGCGCCGCGAGGTCCGGGTCGAGCCCGCACTCCAGCGGGTCCAGCTCGTACGCGCCGTCGGCGCCGCCGCAGCCGCAGCCGTCGCCGCAGCCGCCGGTCTCCCCCGCTCCCCCGGCGGCTGCGGAACCGCCGGTCTGCGACAGCGGGAGGTCCACTGGGCGCGGGTTGTCGTCGGGAGTGCTCACGGTCACGACTCCTGGGTGGGCTCGTTGGTGCTGACATCGTCGGCGGGGGCGGGGGGCGGGGCGGGCGCGCCCGCGACTGCGGGCGGGCCCTGGGTGGCCGCACGGTCGGGGCCGGGGCCGGTCTCGGGGCCGTGGACGGGCGGGAAGGCCGTGCCGGCCGTGGTGCGGACCGCGAGGGTACGGTCCGGGCGCAGGGTGACCAGCAGGTGCCGGCCCCAGGTGGCGTCGTCCCGGTCCGGGCGGTCCTCGCGCCAGTGGCAGCCCCGGGTCTCGGCGCGCCGCAGCGCGGCGGCCACCAGCACCCGGGCGACCAGCAACAGGTTGGTCGCCTCCCACGTCTCGACGCCCGGCTCCGCGGTCTTGCCGTCGGCCTCCAGCGCCCGCGCGGCCTCCTCGTGCAGGCGGTCGAGCTGCTCGGCGGCCCGGCTCAGGCTCTCCGCCGAGCGCAGCACGCCGGCGCCCGCCGTCATGACGCGCTGCACCGTGAACCGGGCCTCCGGCGCCAGGAGCGGGGTGGCCGCCGGCGCGTCGGCGCGGCCGGGGGCGGGCTCCGGCGCGCCGGCGCGCGCGGTGGCCGGGGCCGGCTCGCGCGGGGCCGGGGCGGTCCGGCCCGGGGCCGTGCCGGGCGCGGTGCTGGCGGCGGCGATCCGCGTGGCGATGTCGGCGGCCATCCGCTCGGCGAAGACCAGACCTTCGAGGAGCGAGTTGGAGGCCAGCCGGTTGGCGCCGTGGACGCCCGTGCAGGCGACCTCTCCGCACGCGTACAGGCCCGCGACCGTCGTACGGCCGCGCAGGTCGGTCCGTACGCCGCCGCTGGCGTGGTGGGCGGCGGGCGCGACCGGGATGGGCTCGGTCACCGGGTCGATGCCGTGCGCGCGGCACGCGGCGAGGATGGTGGGGAAGCGCTGCTCCCACATGGCCGCGCCGAAGTGCCGGGCGTCCAGGTACACGTGGTCGGTGCCGCGTTCGCGCATGCGGCGCATGATGCCCTTGGCGACGATGTCGCGCGGCGCCAGCTCCGCCAGCTCGTGCTGCCCGACCATGAAGCGGGTGCCCTCGTCGTCCACGAGGTACGCGCCCTCGCCGCGCACCGCCTCGGAGACCAGCGGCTGCTGTCCCTCGGCCTCCGGGCCGAGCCAGAGCACCGTCGGGTGGAACTGGACGAACTCCAGGTCCGAGACCTCGGCCCCGGCGCGCAGCGCCAGCGCGACGCCGTCGCCGGTGGAGACGGGCGGGTTGGTGGTGGCCGAGAAGACCTGGCCCATACCGCCGGTGGCCAACACGACCGCGCGCGCCCGCACGGCCCCGACGCCGTCCCGCCGGCCCTCCCCCATGACGTGCAGGGTCACGCCGGCGGCCCGGCCGGCCTCGTCGGTCAGCAGGTCGAGGACCAGGGCGTTCTCGATGGTCTCGATGCGGCCCCCGGTCGGCGCGGTGCCGGGCGCCCCGGGCGTGCCCGCCGCGCGCACGGCGTCCACCAGGGCGCGGGATATCTCCGCCCCGGTCGCGTCGCCGCCCGCGTGCACGATGCGGCGGCGGTGGTGGCCGCCCTCGCGGGTGAGCAGGATCTCGCCGGTGTCGGCGTCGCTGTCGAAGCGGGCTCCGGTGCCGATCAGCCGGTGCACGGCGCCGGGTCCCTCGGTGACCATGGCGCGCACGGCCTGCTGGTCGCAGAGCCCGGCGCCGGCGACGAGCGTGTCGGCCTCGTGCTGCTCGGGCGTGTCCCCCTCGCCCAGCGCCGCGGCCACGCCGCCCTGCGCCCAGCGCGTCGAGCCGTCGTCCAGCCGGGCCTTGGTGACGACGGTGACCGCCGCGCCCGCGGCGGCGCAGCGCAGCGCGACCGTCAGGCCGGCCACGCCGGAGCCGACGACCACCACGTCGGCGTCGATGGCCCACCCGGGCGCGGGCGCGTGCAGCCGCGGGCCGGGCGTGGGCCCACCGGGCGCGTCGGGCGCGCCGGCTTCGCCGGGGGTCGCGGGCACGGCGGGCTCGCCGCGTTCCGTACGCGTCATGGTCTGACTCCCCGCTGCGGGAACTCCAGGCGGACGTTGTCGATGAGCCGGGTGGCGCCGACCCGGGCGGCGACCGCCAACACGGCCTCACCCGTGAAGTCGTCGCCGGCCTCGGTGAAGTCGGCCGGGTCCACCAGGGCCAGGTAGTCCAGGACCAGCGGCGGATCGTGGTCGGCCGCCTCCGCCAACACGGCCCGCGCCGCCTCCCGTACCAGCCGCGGCAGCGGCGTCCCCGAGGCGCCCGGCGCGGCGTCGGTCAGCACGGAGCTGGCCGGCGCGCCCGCCGCGGGTGCGGCGACCGTGGTCGCGTCCGGCGTGGTGACGCCAGACGCGGTGATGTCACCGGCGGGGGCGCCCGTCGTCGGTGCGCTCGGCGCGGGGTCGGCGGGGGCCGGCGTGGGGGCTGCGCTCGCGGCGGCCAGCGCGTCGCGGCCCGCGAACAGGGCCCTGGACAGGGCGAGGGCCGTGGTGCGCTCGGCGGGCGCGAGGTAGCGGTTGCGGCTGGAGAGGGCGAGGCCGTCCGCCTCGCGCACGGTCGGGACGCCGACGACGCGGACCGGGAAGTTCAGGTCGGTGACCATGCGCCGGATCACGGCGAGTTGCTGCGCGTCCTTCTCACCGAAGAACGCCACGTCGGGCCGGGTGAGGTGGAGCAGCTTGGCGACGACCGTGAGCACTCCGTCGAAGTGGCCGGGGCGCGACGCCCCCTCGTACCGCTCGCCCATCGGGCCCGCCGTGACGCGCACCTCGGGCTCGCCGCCCGGGTACACGTCCCGCACGGGCGGCGCGAGGACGATGTCCGCGCCGGCCTCCGCCGCGAGCTCCAGGTCGGCCTCCAGCGTGCGCGGGTAGCGGTCGAGGTCCTCGCCCGCGCCGAACTGGAGCGGGTTCACGAAGACCGTGACCGTGACCAGGCCCTCGTCGCCGACCCGGGCCCGGGCGGCGCGGATCAGCGAGGCGTGGCCCGCGTGCAGCGCGCCCATCGTCATCACCACGGCCGTCCGGCCGGGCGTCGCGTGCGGGGTCAGCGCCTCGTCGTAGTCGCGGACGCTGGTGCACAGCTCCACGTCGGGGCCGCCGGCGCCGGCCTCGCTCCACCGTCGCGGGCTCATCGGCCGCCTCCACTCGTACCGTTCGCACTGCTCGTGCCGTCGCCGCCGGGCGGCCCGTCCTCGTCCTGGTGCGCGAGCACGCCCAACAGGTCCTCGGCCAGCTCCGGCTTGAGCAGGCCGTGCGCGAGCGCGCGGTCGGCCGTCGTACGGGCCATGGCCAGATAGCCGGGCACCACCTGCGGCGCGCGCCGGCGCAACTCGGCCACGTGCGCCGCGACCGTGCCCGCGTCGCCGCGCGCGACCGGGCCGGTCAGCGCGGCGTCGCCGCTGCGCAGCGCGTTGTCCAACGCGGCGCCGAGCAGCGGGCCGAGCATCCGGCCCGGCGCGGCGACGCCCGCCTCCTGGAGCAGCTCCCGGGCCTGGGCGACCAGCGTGACCAGGTGGTTGGCGCCGATGGCCAACGCCGCGTGGTAGAGCGGGCGGGCCTCCTCGGCGATCCACTCCGCCTCGCCGCCCATCTCGATGACCAGCGCCTCGGCGGCCAGCCGCAGCTCCTCGGGCGCGGTGACGCCGAACGAGCAGCCCGCGAGCCGCTCCACGTCCACGGCCGTGCCGGTGAACGTCATCGCCGGGTGCAACGCCAGCGGCAGCGCGCCCGCGCGCAGCGCGGGGTCGAGCACGCCCGTCCCGTACCGCCCCGAGGTGTGCACCAGGAGCTGTCCGGGGCGCACCGCGCCGGTCTCGACCAGGCCCTCGACCAGGCCGGGCAGCACGTCGTCGGGCACCGTGAGCAGCACCAGCTCGGCGCGGGCCAGCACCTCGGCGGGCGACACGAGGGGCACTCCGGGCAGCAGTTCGGCGGCCCGGCGCACCGAGGCGTCGGAGACGCCGGACGCGGCCACCGGGCGGTGCCCGGCCAGTCGCAACGCGGCGGCGAGCGCGGGCCCGACGCGGCCCGCGCCGACGACTCCGACGGTGAGCCGGGCGGGCCTGTCCTGGGGGTCTGGGAGGTGGGGTGGATTCACGGAGCGACGGCCTTCCGTTCCAGTCCGCGAGGGGTACCGGACGATTGAGCGCCATGCTACGCGAGTGCCCGCGACCGTCCCCTGGTGTGCCCGGAGCCTGTGGATAACTCCGCGCGACGCGCCGTCCGACGCCGCCCACACCCTCCCGCGCCCCGCCCCGACCCGGCCCCCTTCCCGCCGCGTTCCCACCACCGCCCCGCCCCCGTTCCCGCCGCCACCGGCCCGCGCGCGGGGCGTACGGAGAGGCCGGGACGTACGGAGAGGGCGGGGCGTACGCGGGAGCTGACGTACGGGGGTGAAACGTACGGGGCGAAACGTACGGGCTACGCGGCTACTCGGCCGGCCGGCGCCGCGCCCCCGCGTCGCACAGGTCGCGCTCCGGGGCCGCCGCGCGGGCGCCCTCCCTGGTGGCGGTGGCCGCGCCGCCGACCGTGCGCCGGGGCGCCGGGCGGGCGGGTTCCGTGCGCACCGGCGCGACCACGGTCGCGGCGGGCGCCGGCGTGCCGGGAGCGGCCGTGCTGCCGCGGCTCGTCGCGGGGTGCAGCCAGCGGGTCAGCGTGGCGCGCGCGGCGCTCAGCAGGCGGGGGGCCAGGCCGACGCCGATCGCGCGCTCCGCGACCACGGCCTGGAACCTGCGGTACTCGCGCACCTCACCCGCCACCCGCCAGTCGTGGCGGCCGGGTGCGGGCGGCGCGGGCACGCCCCGCTGCGCGCTGCGGTAGAGGTCCAGTGCGTACTGCTGCGTGATGTCCATGGCCTCACCCTGCGACAGCCCCGCCGAGCGCGTCGCTTCGATTGACGAAGGCCGTCAAGTGTGCGCTGAGCTGGGCCGCGAACAGTGCACAGTAGGTCTGTGAGCGTCACCATCGACATCGCGGGCCTGCCCCCGGAACGCATCGTCTTCTCCCCCTCGCCCCTGGCGGAACTGGGCGCGGCGCTGCACGCGCTGTCCGAGCCCGCCCACCACCCGGGGCTGCACAACTGGACCACCGCCACCGCCTGCGCGCTCAAGCCCGACCTGGCCGACCGGCTCCAGGAGGCGGACTTCCTGTGGCGCACCACGCGCTCCGACATCCTGCTGCCGCCCGACCCCGGCGCGACCCTGGCCGAGGACCTGGACCGGCTCGACCAGATGCCGGAGGAGGAGTTCGTCACGGCCGCCCTGGAGATCTCCTGCGCGGCCAGCTACGGGCGGGCCCGGCCGAACCCGCTGCACGACCCGTACGAGCGCGACCGCACCCGGGAGCGGGCGGCGGCGCGCGGCCCGTGCCAGGCGGCGTTCGTGGAACGGGTGCTGGCCGACCCGCCCGCCGTACGCGCCTGGCTACGCCGCCTCTTCGAGGACTGTGAGCAGGCGTTCTTCGGGGACACCTGGCAGCGCGTGCGGGTGCAGCTCGCCGCCGACGCCCGGCACAAGGCGGAGGTGCTGCGGCGCAAGGGCCTCGCGGAGGCGCTGGCCACGGTCTCCCCGGCGCTCACCCTCGACGCCGAGCGGCAGCGCATCGTGGCGGACAAGTTGGCGACGGGTCAGACGACCGCGCTGCAACCGGGCGAGCGGGCCGGCATCACCTTCGTACCGACCGCGTTCGGCTGGCCGCACCTGCTGGTCCTGCACGCCCCGGGCTGGAAGCCCGTCGTGCACTACCCGGTGGGCTCCCCGGAGCTGCCGCGCCCGCAGGCGCTCGAGCTGGTGCAGCGGCGGCTGGACGCGGTGTCGCACCCGGTGCGCATGAACCTGTGCCGGACGCTGTCCCGTGGCACGCACACCACCGGCGAGCTGGCCAACGCGCACGGCATCACCGCGCCCGAGGTCTCGCGGCACATATCCGTGCTGAAGAAGGCGGGCCTGCTGACCACCCGCCGGCGCGGCCGGTACGTACTGCACCAACTCGACCTGGCGTCCGTGGCCCGCCTCGGCTCCGACTTCCTGGAGGCCCTGCTGCGCTGACGCGTTGCCGCGCTGACCGGGCCGACCGGTGCGCGGACGCCCGCCACCGCGCGGCCCGCCCGCTCCCGCGCCGCCCGCTCGCCGTACCGGCTACTGCGCCGTGCCGCCCGCGCGCACCAGGCCCGTCTCGTACGCCAGCACCACCACCTGCACCCGGTCCCGCAGGCCGAGCTTGGTCAGGATGCGGCCCACGTGGGTCTTCACGGTCGCCTCGGAGAGGACCAGCCGCGCCGCTATCTCGCCGTTGGACAGGCCCTGGGCGACGAGCATCATCACCTCGCGCTCCCGCTCGGTCAGCTTGCCGATCTCGGAGCGCTCCGCCTCGGCGGCGCCGCTGCTCGGCAGCATCGGCGTGAACCGGTCGAGCAGCCGGCGCGTCGTGCTCGGCGCTACGACCGCGTCGCCGCTGTGCACGGCGCGGATGGCGGTGAGGAGTTCGGCGGGCGGCACGTCCTTGAGCATGAAGCCGCCGGCGCCGGCCTTCAGCGCCGAGAACGCGTACTCGTCCAGGTCGAACGTGGTGAGTATCAGCACCTTGGGCGCGCCCTCGGCGCGACAGATGCGGGCGGTGGCCTCCACCCCGTCCAGGCGCGGCATGCGGACGTCCATCAGCACGACGTCCACCTCGGTGCTCCGCAGCACCTCCAGCGCTTCGAGGCCGTCGCCGGCCTCGGCGACGACGTCCATGTCCGGCTGGGCCGCGAGCACCATGCGGAAGCCGGTCCGCAGCAGGGCCTGGTCATCGACGAGCATCACGCGAATCGGCATCGGTCCGGTTCTCTTTCTTGTGGCGGGGCGGGGTGCGGCTTGGGTTCGTGTGGCGGGGCGAGGCGAGGTGGGTCGGGTGGAGCGGCGCGGGAGCCGGTGCGGCACGCGCACGCGCACGGTGCGGGCCCGGGGCCGGGGCCGGGGCGGGGCGTGGTGGCCGTCGGAGCCAGGGAAACCGTACGCGCGCCGGCCACCGTCACTCACCTCGACGGCTTGAGCGGCAGCACCGCGCTGACCCGGAAGCCGCCGCCGTTGCGTGGCCCCGCGTCGAGCCGGCCCCCGACCATCCCGACGCGCTCCCGCATGCCGATCAGGCCATGGCCGAGCCCGTCGGCGCCGCCCGCCTCGTACAGCTCGCGGCCCGCGCCGCGGCCGTCGTCCTCGATCAGCAGGTCGAGTTCGGTGTCGGCGTAGCTGAGCCGGACGGTCGCCCCGACGTGCTCCCCGCCGTGCTTGCGGGTGTTGGTCAGCGCCTCCTGCACGATGCGGTACGCGGTCAGCTCCACGCCACTGTCCAGCGGGCGCGGCTCGCCCGCCACCTTGAAGTCGACCGGAAGGCCGGCGCCCCGCACCTGCTCTATGAGGTCCGTGAGCTGCTCGACGCCCGGCTGTGGCACGTACTCGCCGCCCTCGCTGCCCTCCCCGGTGCGCAGCACGCCGAGCAGCCGGCGCATCTCGGCCAGCGCCTGCCGCCCGGTCCCCGAGATCGTCTCCAGGGCCTGCTTGGCCTGTTCGGGCGCGGCGTCCAGCACGTACGCGGCGCCGTCGGCCTGCACCACCATGACCGACACGTTGTGCGCGACGACGTCGTGCAGCTCGCGGGCTATTCGGGCGCGCTCGCCCGCGACGGCCACCTTCGCCTGCGCCTCCCGCTCCCGCTCCAGGCGCGCGGCGCGCTCCTCCAACTGCGCGTAGTACGCGCGGCGGGTACGGATCGAGTCGCCGAGCACCCAGGCCAGCGCGAAGGGGATCGTCATGAAGGCCACGGAGACGACGCTCTGCCACTGGGTCTGGGCCTCGGGCGGCGGCCAGCGCAGGGCGGCCAGGGTGGGCGCGCACAGGCCGCCGACGAGCCCGAGCCAGGAGGCCCAGCGGGCGCCGTTGGCCGCGCAGGTGTAGATGACCACCAGCATGGCGAAGTCGGCCGGGTTGATCTCCACGTCGGCCGCGAGCTGGAGCAGCCCCACCGCCGTGACCACCAGCAGCATCTTCTCCGGCGCGCGCCGGCGCAGCGCGGTGGCCGCGCACAGGACCGCGCAGAGCACGACGGCCACCAGGCGCACCTCGCGCCCCATGCTCGCCTCCACGACCCAGAGCAGGGCGAGGCCCGCCAGCATGACAGCCCAGAAGCTGTCGACACCGGTGGGGTGCCTGCGGAGGAAATCGTAGAGACGTTGCACGTCACCCAGCGTAGGCAGGAGAAGTGTGTGCAGGGGTCAACCGGACGGTCGATCCGGTACGGCCCCGCGTACTCCCCAAGGTGGAGACCGACCACCCGGTATGCTCCTGCGGGATCCTCCTGCCGCGACATCACCCCAGGTCAGCGGCGTGGTGAGCGGGCCGGTGAGCCCTGCCTGTCCCGGGGGCCCAGGATGGTCGTGCCGGGCCGGTCGGCCGGCGGGACGACAGCCGAAGAGGAAGACGGGAGCACCGGTGGAGGGCAGCGGCATGACGCGGGGACCCGGAACGGCCGGCGACGGGACCGACGAAGCCGGCACGGCCAACGGGGTCAGCGGGGTGAGCGAGACCAACGAGGCCAAGGGGACCAAGAGGGCCGAGGGGGCCGAGGGGGCCGAGGGGACCCACGGGGACGACGGCACCGGGCCGGCGGGCGCGGGCGGCCGGGCGCCGTCGAGCCCGCCCCCGCCGGGTGCGCCATCCGGGCGTACGGGCTGGCGGGCCGCCACCGAACGGGCGCTGTACGGGCCGGGCGGCTTCTACCACCGCCCCGAGGGCCCGGCCGGCCACTTCCGCACCTCCGTGCACGCCTCGCCGCTGTACGTGCGGGCCGTCGCCACGCTGCTGACCCGGGTGGACGCGGCCCTGGGCCACCCCGCCGAACTCGCCCTGCTCGACATCGGCGCCGGCCGCGGCGAACTCCTCACCGGCGTACTGGACGCGCTGACCACACCCGGCCAGCGGGGCGCCGGTGAGCGCTCCGGCGCGGACGCTGGCGACCTCGTGGCCCGGCTGCGCCCGTGCGCCGTCGAGCGCGCGCAGCGGCCGGCCGGGCTCGACCCGCGCGTCGAGTGGCGCGACGACCTGCCCGCGCCCGGCTCGCTGACCGGCCTGCTGATCGCCAACGAGTGGCTGGACAACGTGCCGGTGGACGTGGTCGAGGTGGACCCGGACGGCGTGCCGCGACAGGTACGGGTGGCCCCGGACGGCACCGAGGAGCTGGGCGCCCCGGTCCCGCCGGCCGACGCCGCCTGGCTGGCCGACTGGTGGCCGTGGCCACGGGCGACCGAGACGGGTCCGGACGCCGACCCCGACCCCGGGAGGGACACCGAGCCCGACCCCGGGCTGGACGCCGACCCCGTACGGGACGACGGGCCCGGGACCGCGCCCGTACGGGACGACGGTTCGGGGCCGCGGGCCGAGCCCGGGTCGCGGGCCGAGGTGGGCGCGCCCCGGGACGCCGCCTGGGCGCGTGCCGTACGCACCCTCCGCGCCGGTCTCGCGGTCGCCGTCGACTACGCCCACACCCGCGCGTCCCGCCCCCCGTACGGCACCCTCACCGGCTTCCGCGACGGCCGCGAGGTGCGCCCCGTGCCGGACGGCTCGTGCGACCTGACCTCCCACGTCGCGCTGGACGCGTGCGCGGCGGCGGGCGCGCGGGCGGCGCGCGCGGGGACCCCCGTGCTGCACACCCAGCGGGACGCCCTGCGCGCGCTCGGCCTCACGGGGCGGCGGCCACCGTTGACGCGGGCCAGCACCGATCCCGCCGGCTACCTGCGGGCCCTGAGCCTGGCCGGCGAGGCGGCCGAGCTGACCGACCCCGCCGGGCTCGGCGACTTCCGCTGGCTGTGCCAACCGGTGGGCCCCGTGGCCGTCGCCGACATCCTCCCGATCCCGCCCCGGGACGGGTCCGGGCCGCCACGGGCGAGCTGAGAGACTGGGCCCATGACGGAGACGACAGTCGGCATCGGCGGGGCGGCGGAGAGCACCGACATGGTGCTCAACATCGGGCCGCAGCACCCGTCCACGCACGGCGTGCTGCGACTGCGGCTGGTGATCGACGGCGAGCGGATCGAGCGGGCCGAACCGGTCATCGGCTACATGCACCGGGGCGCCGAGAAACTCTTCGAGGCGCGCGACTACCGCCAGATCATCATGCTCGCCAACCGGCACGACTGGCTCTCCGCGTTCTCCAACGAGCTGGGCGTGGTGCTCGCCGTGGAGCGGATGCTCGGCATGGAGGTGCCCGAGCGCGCCGTGTGGACCCGCACCCTGCTCGCCGAGCTGAACCGGGTCCTCAACCACCTGATGTTCCTCGGCTCCTACCCGCTGGAACTCGGCGGCATCACGCCCGTCTTCCACGCCTTCCACGAGCGGGAGCAGCTCCAGGCCGTGATGGAGGAGATCTCCGGCGGCCGGATGCACTTCATGTACAACCGCGTCGGCGGCCTCAAGGAGGACCTGCCCGCCGGCTGGCTCGGCCGCGCCCGCGCCGCGGTGACCGAGGCCCAGTCCCGGATGGACGTGTACGACAACCTCGTCCTCGGCAACGAGATCTTCCGTGGCCGCACCCGCGACGTGGGCGTGCTGTCCGCGCGGGCCGTGCACGCGTACGGGGTCAGCGGCCCGATCGCCCGCGCCTCCGGCGTCGACTTCGACCTCCGCCGGGACGAGCCGTACCTCGCGTACGGGCAGCTGCGCGACACGCTGCGCGTCGTCACCCGGACCGAGGGCGACTGCCTGGCCCGCTTCGAGTGCCTGCTCGACCAGACGCACAACTCGCTCGACCTCGCCGAAGCCTGCCTCGACCGGATCGCCGACCTCCCGCCGGGCCCGATCAACCAGCGGCTGCCCAAGGTGCTCAAGGCCCCCGAGGGCCACACGTACGCCTGGACCGAGAACCCGCTCGGCCTCAACGGCTACTACCTGGTCTCCAAGGGCGAGAAGACCCCGTACCGGCTCAAGCTCCGCTCCGCCTCGTTCAACAACATCCAGGCGCTGACGGAGCTGCTGCCCGGCACGCTGGTCGCCGACATGGTCTCCATCCTCGGTTCGCTGTTCTTCGTCGTCGGCGACATCGACAAGTAGCCGGAAACACCCGAAAGGGGCCCCGCCACGGGGCCCCTTTCGTGCTGTCCGAACGCTCTCCGCGCGCGGCGCGCGCCGCTCGGCGCGGTTACGAGATGGCGCCGCGCAGCTCGGCCAGGTCGATCTGCTCGGTCTCGTCGTGCGCGGTCAGGTCGATGACCCGGTCGTCCGCGGCGTCCTGCGCGCTGACAGTGGTCGCGTCCTGGGTGTCCTGGGTGTCCTGGGTGTCCTGGGCGTGCCGCGCCTGGTGGGCGCCCCGTGCGTGCGCCGCGTGGTCGGCGACGGCCTCGGCGCCGACCACGTCCGCGAGATCGTCCTCCAGCGCGTCGGCACGGCGGGCGGCGGGCGCCCCCGACGCGTTGCCGAAGAAGTCGAAGCCGCCGACGACCCGCGACGCCGGGCGCCACTGCGGGGCGGGCTGCGCCGGCTGCGGCACCACGGCCGCGGCGATCGGAGCCGTGGCGGGCCCCGCGAGCCCGGCCACGCCATCGGCCCGACCGTGCTCGGCGGCTTCGGTGGCCTCGGCGGCCCGCGTGTCCCGTACGGCGTTCCGGTCGGCGGCGTCGTCCGCGGCGGCAGTGGGAGCCACGGCCGGGTCGGCGTCCGACTCGGCGGCGACATCGGCGGCCACGTCAGTGGCTTCCGCGCCGGTCTCGCCCTCCGCCACGGCGTCCGCCGTGGCCCGCGCCGCCGTCGTCAGGCCGGGGGCGACACCCGAGCCGGCCTCCACGCGCCCGGCCGGCTCCGCCGGCACCGCCTGCTCGACCGGCTCGGCGGCCACCGTGGCACCGGCCGCCGTGGCACCCGTCGCCGCGTCAGCCGTCGTGACGTCAGCCGTCACCGCGCCATCCGTCGCGGCGTCAGCCGTCGCCGCGACGGTCGCGCGCTGCTCGGCCGCGTTGCGGGCGAGGTCGCGCAGGGCCGCGGCGGCCCGCTCGTACACGGCGGGCTGGAGGAGGCCGGTGAGCCGCATCGTCGGTACCCCACCGGTCGCGGCTGCCCGCTGCCGACCGGCGGCCGGCCGGGCGGCGTCGGCCCGGGCGCCGCGCGCGGCGGCCACGGCCGCGGCGGCCACCGCGGCCCCCGGGGTCTCCACCACGTCACCGTCCGGCGCGACGGCGGTGGCTGACGGGGTGCCAAGGGCGAGGCGGCGGCGCTCCTCCAGCGTCCGGGCCCGCTCGGTCTCGGCGGTGGCGTACCGGCGGAGCAGCGCGGCGTGCTCGTTGCGCAACCGGGCGAGTTCGGCGCGCTTGGCGCGCAGCTTCGCGTCCAGCTTGGTGCGCGCGCCACGGGCCCGCTCGGCGTCCGCCTCCAGTTCCGCCACGCGTTCCTCGGTCCGCCACTCGTCGCGCAGCCGGGCGCGGTTCAGGTCCGCGAGGCGCTTGTCCGCCGCGCTGTCCCAGCGGCGCAGCAGCACGGCGCCGACGATCGCGGCCACCGCCGCGACCGTGGCCAACGAGCGGACCAGCAGGGGTTCACCGACGAGCCACGCAGCCGCGGCGCAGGCGGTTGACACACCCGCGACGGCCAGCGGTGGGAGCAGCCGGTGCAGAGGCAGGGAATGACGATGGCGTCCACGTGGCATGGCCTGAAACTTACCGTGCGTACGTCGCGTCGCGCTGCCCGCCCCGCGATCTGTTCCCTCCCGGTTACTTACTCAGCAATCCCTTCTTCTTCAGGTAGTCCTTGGCGACATCCGCGGGCTTCTCCCGATCGGCGTCCACCGCGCGGTTCATGTCGGCCAGGTCCTGGGTCGTCAGAACCCGGGTGAGCTTGTCGAGTACGGCTTCCAACTTGGCCCCGCCGGCGTCCTTCGCGTTGACGACGGGAAGGACGTTGTCGGCGTTTTGCAGGCCCTTGTCGTCCTCCAGCAGAACGAGGCCGAAGTCCTCCAGTGTGGCGTCCGTCGTCGTGGTCAGCAGCATGTCGTCGGTGCCGTCCTTGACCGCCTGCTTCGACTGCACCGTGCCCACGCCCTTGGGGTCGATGTCGGTGACATTGATGCCGTACGTCTTCTTCAGTCCGGGCGAGCAGAACGGGCGCTGGCCGCATTCGTCACCCGCGGCCAATTTGATCTTGAGTTTGGACGCGCCGAGATCCGAGAGGGTGGTCAGATCGTGCTTCTCGGCGAACTCCTTGGTCACCGCGAACGCGTTCTGGTCGATGGCGTCGCCGGCGGAAAGCACCTTGAGTCCGCGCGGTTCGGCGAGCTTCTTCAACGCCGCGACGGTCTTGTCCGTGTCGTCCGAGGCGACGGGATTCTTCGCCGGCGCGTCGGGGCCGTTCTCCTTGGCGTTGAGGAATTCGGCGAGCGTGGCGGCGTATTCAGGGGCCACGTCGATCTGGCCCTTCTCCAGCGCCGGCTCGTACAGCTCGCGGGCCTTGAGTGGCTGGATCGAGGCGGAGAAGCCGGCGTCGTCCAGTATCTGGGCGTACAGCTCGGCCATGATCTTGAACTCGGTGAAGCCGGCCGCGCCGACCACCACCGAACCCTTGCCGCCGCCGCCCCTGGCGGAGGAGTCCTCCAGGCTCCTGCCGCCGTACCCGATGACGACCGCGGCGAGCGCGACGATCGCGGCCGTGCCGCCCGCGGCGAACTTCACCGCCGTCGCCGGGGCCACCCGGTCCTCCGCGCGCCGCTCGCGCTCCGCGCGCCGCCTGGCCGCGCGGACCGCCGCCGGCAGCGGGCTCAGCAGCCGCTCGGCGATCACCAACACGCCCTCGACCAGCAGCGCGAGCCCCGCCACCAGGACCGCGCCGGCGACCACCTGGCCGGTGTTGTACGTGTTGAAGCCGGCCGTGATGATGCGGCCGAGTCCGCCGCCGCCGGGCAGCGCCGCCAGCGTCGTGGTCGCCACCACCTGCACGGCGGCCGTCCGCAGCCCCGTCATGATCAGCGGGAAGGCGAGCGGCAGCTCGACCCGGCCCAGCAACTGCCAGCCGGACATGCCCATGCCGCGCGCCGCCTCGACCACGTCCTGGTCGGCCTCGCGCATCCCGACGTACGCGTTGGTCAGCAGCGGCGGCACCGCGAACAGCACCAGGGCGATGAGGGTCGGCACGTCCCCGTGCTTGCCCAGCGGCGTCAGCATCAGCACCACGAGCACGGCGAAGGTGGGCACCGCGCGGCCGGCGTTGGAGATGTTGACCGCGAGCGCGCCGCCCTTGCCGATGTGGCCCAGGTAGAGCGCGACGGGCAGCGCGATGGCGCAGGAGATGGCCAGGCACACCAGGGTGAGGTACAGGTGCTCGCCCAGGCGGTGCCACACGCCGCTGGTGCCCGCCCAGTTGGCGCCGGTCGTCAGCCAGTCCCAGGCACCGGTGATCTCGTCCATGTCCTCAGCCCGCCTTCGCGGCGCGCGCCACGCGCCGGGTCCCGTTCCGCCTGCCGGTCCGGCCGCCGGCGTCCCGGGCCCGGGCCCGGTTCCAGGGCGTCAGCAGCTTCTGCACGCCGAGCAGCAGCACGTCGGCGACGATCGCGAGGGCGACGCAGATGGCGGACGCCGTGAGCACCTGGGCCTTGAAAAAGCTGTCCATGCCGTCGTAGATGAGGTTGCCCAGGCCGCCGAAGCCGACGATCGCGCCGACCGTGGTCAGCGAGATGGTGGAGACCGTCACGATCCGCACGCCCGCCATCAGCGCGGGCAGCGCGAGCGGCAGCTCCACCTCGAAGAGCAGCCGACCCTGCCCGTACCCCATGCCGCGCGCCGCCTCGCGCGCGTCGGCCGGCACCGACTCGAGGCCGGCCAGGATGTTGCGCACCAGGATGGTGAGCGAATACAGCACGAGGCCGGTGACCACCACCGCCGCCGAGACCCCGAACACCGGCATCAGCAGCGCGAACATGGCCAGCGACGGGACCGTGTACAGCACCGTCGTCAGGCCGAGCACCGGGCCGGCCGCGGCCCGCCAACGGCGGGCGAGCAGCGCCAGCGGGAACGCCACGAGCAGCCCGATGGCCACGGAGACCGCGGTGATCCACACGTGTTGCACCGTCGCGTCCGTGAGCTCCTGGCTCCGCGTCCGCACGTACTCGCCGCAGATCCACTCGTTCGCCGCGAGACAGCCCTTCGCACTCATGACCGCCTACCTCCCCCGCCCGTGCCGGTCCCATGCCCCGCGCGTCCCGCCCGCGCCGGTCCCATGCCTGGCGACCCTAACCCCGGGCACTGACAATCGAGCCAGACCGCCACGAGAGCGCAATATGTTCTTCAACGACTACGGCGACAATGGGGACCCATGATCCGCTTCGAGCACGTCAGCAAGCGTTACGCCGATGGCACCACCGCGGTCGCCGACCTGTCCTTCGAGGTCGCGGAGGGGGAGCTGGTCACGCTCGTCGGGCCGTCGGGGTGTGGCAAGACCACCACGATGAAGATGGTCAACCGGCTCATCGAGCCGTCCAGCGGGCAGATCTTCCTGGACGGCGAGGACATCGCGACGATCGACCCGGTCCAGCTCAGGCGCCGGATCGGCTACGTCATCCAGCAGGTCGGCCTCTTCCCGCACAAGACCGTCCTGGAGAACACGGCCACCGTGCCGCACCTGCTCGGCTGGCAGCGCGGCAAGGCCGGCGAGCGGGCCGCGGAACTGCTCGACCTGGTCGGCCTCGACCCGTCGGTGTACGGCGACCGCTACCCCGACCAGCTCTCCGGCGGCCAGCGCCAGCGCGTCGGCGTGGCCCGCGCGCTCGCGGCCGACCCGCCGGTGCTGTTGATGGACGAGCCGTTCGGCGCGGTGGACCCGGTCGTGCGCGAGCACCTGCAGAACGAGTTCCTGCGGCTCCAGGCGCAGGTGCGCAAGACGGTGCTGTTCGTCACGCACGACATCGAGGAGGCGGTGCGGCTCGGCGACCGGATCGCGGTCTACGGCGCGGGGCGAATCGAGCAGTTCGACGCCCCGGCCGCGGTGCTCGGCTCGCCCGCCACGCCGTACGTGGCCGACTTCGTCGGCGCCGACCGCGGCCTCAAGCGGCTCACGGTCACCCCGATCGAGCCGGGCGACCTGGAGCAGCCGCCGATCGTGCACCTGACGGACCCGCTGCCGAAGGCCGCGGCCCGGCTCGCGGCCGAGGGCGCGCGGTGGGCGGTCGTCCTGGACGACCAGGACAATCTGCACGGCTGGATCGTGGCCGACGCGGCGGCCACGGCCGGCGAGGGGACCGTGGGGGAGCACGCCCGCCGGATGGAGGCGTGGCTCCCGGTCGGCTCCTCGCTCAAGCGGGCGTTCAGCACCATGCTCCAGCACGACGCGGGCTGGATCGCGGTCCTGGACGGCGACCGCTTCCTCGGCGTCCTCACCCCGGCCAAGCTGCACGAGGCCCTGCGTCGCTCCATCGACGCGGACGCCCAGGACATCGCGCGCTCGGACGTCGAACTCCAGACCGTCGCCGACGCGTAGGCCCTGGCGGGCCTGGCGAACCGGGTGGCCCTGGCCGGCCTGCCGACCCTGGTGAGCCTGGCGGACCTGTGGGCGGGCCGGGTGACGAGCGGGGCGTACGGCGCCCGCGCGGGCCGGGCCCAGACCCGCGCGGTTCGCGGCCCCGCGCGGGCCGGGCCCAGGCCGGGCTCCGGTCCGCGCGGGGCCGCGAACAGGCGAAGGCGCGGCCGGCGGGGCCGCAGCCGGCCCGAGGGGCGTCACCCGAGGGGCGTCAGGCCCGGGCCGCGCCGCGCGGGTCGGTGTCGTCGTCCTCCGGGAGCTTCAGGACACGCTCCAGGAAGAACGCCACCGCGACCACGGCCGCCCCGGCGACCACCGAAGCGGCGGCGTAGATCGCCTGGTCGCGGCGGGCCGGCACGTCGAGTTCGTTGAGCAGCAGGAACAGGCCGACGCCGCCGTACATCCCCGAGACCAGCGCCGCCACCAGGGCGCTGGCCTGGCCGAAGACCACCGCCCGGGCCGCCACCAGCGGGTCGACGCCCTTCGCGCCGGGCCGCCGCTCGCGCTGGGCCTGGAGCCGGGAGCGCATCGACAGGGCCGTCGCGCCCAGCACCACGGCGATCAGCGCCAGCACGATGGGGGCCGCCAGCGGCACGCTCGGCAGGGTGCCGAGGGAGTCCCACAGCCGGGCGCCCGCCCACGACAGCACACCGGCCACGACGAAGAGCCCGACCAGTACCCCGATCCGAAGTTGCCTCACCGAGTGGTCGCCCCTCATCGTCGCTCTACCGCCCTTCCACCGGCGCCGCCGTTCGCACGCGGCACCAGCTACCTCAACGCCTACTCAGGCAGCCGCAGTTCCAGGTCGACGCGCGGCACCACACCGCCACGATCCACCCGCGCCAGCAGTTCGGCGACCGGTCCGCGCCCCGGAACGACCGCCTCCGGCTCCACGTCGTGCCACGGTACGAGAACGAAGGCGCGCTCGTGGCAGCGCGGGTGCGGAAGCGTGAGCACCGGGTCGTCGGAGACGACGTCCTGGTAGGACACGATGTCCACGTCCAGTGTGCGCGGTCCCCAGCGCTCGTCCCGCACCCGCTCGAACGCCTCCTCAAGGGCCTGGCCACGATCGAGCAGCGAGGTCGGGGGCAGGGTGGTCCTGACCAGCACGACGGCGTTGAAGTACGTGGGCTGCGCCCCCGGCTCCACGCCCCACGGCTCGGTCTCGTAGACCGGCGACACCGCCTTGACGCGCAGGCCGGGCGTGTCCTCCAGGGCGTCGACCGCGCCCTGCAGGGTCTCCAGGCGGTTGCCCAGGTTGCTGCCGAGCGAGATCACCGCCCACTTCGGGTTGGACAGGGTCACATCGGCGGCGTCCACCTGTTCCACCACGGAGGAGGGGACGGGCTGCACGGTCGGGTCGCTGCTGCTCATACTCGGCTCCGCGTGATGGTAATGGTCACGTCGTCAAAGGGAACGGTGATCGGGGCTTCCGGCTTGTGCACGACGACCTCGACCTCGCGCACCGCCGCGTGCTCCAGGCACTTCTGGGCGATCCGCTCGGCGAGCGTCTCGATCAGGTCCACCGGCTCCCCCGCCACCACGGCCACGACCTCCTCGGCCACGACCCCGTAGTGCACGGTCTTCGTGAGGTCGTCGTCGGCCGCCGCCGGACGCGTGTCCAGGCCGAGCACCAGGTCCACGACGAAGGTCTGGCCCTTCGCGCGCTCCTCGGGGAACACGCCGTGGTGCCCACGGGCCGTCAGGCCGCGCAGCGCGACACGATCCACACGAATCACTCCTGCTGGTCGTCGGAGCGGACGGGCACCGACCACGGCCGGCGCGCCATCCTCCCTGCCTGGGGCTGTCACACCCCCGTTATCGAATCTACCTGCGAGCGCCGACAGCGCCCGCCCTCGGGGGCTATGGACAGCACGGCATCCAACTGCTAGGCGGCCATCGCCAGCACGCCGACCGTCCTCCGTGCCCCCACTCCCTACCCTCCCGTCACGCAGCTCGAACGAGTGACCCAGCACGCCGCGCTGACGGGCCCCGCGCCGACGCCCTGTCGGCATCCCGGCCGGCCCGTACGCCCGCGCGCCGGGCTGCCCGGAGCCGGGTCCGGTTGGCGTCCAGGGTGCGTCCGGCGCGCGTCCGGCGGGCGTACGCGACGCGTGAGCCAGGGGTACGGGAGGCGTACGGGGCCCTCCGCGCCTCCGCGACGGCCGTGCCGTGTCCGGGCCCGGCCGCTCGCGGCGGCAGGCAGGCCCGGACACGGCACGGGACACGGCACGGCCCGGGCCCCCCGTGGGGACCCGGGCCGCGTGGTGCGTGGTCGCGGTGCGTTGTCGCGGGCTCAGTCGCCCAGGCCCGCCGGGCTGCCGCCGATGCCGTCGTCGGGGGGCGTGTCCGCGTCCTCGTCGTCCCGCTCGGCCAGCACCGGCGAGCCGTGGTGGGACCAGACCTTCCAGTCGTCCCCGCTGCGCCGGAACACGTTCGTCGCCACGACGAGTTGCCCCACCAGCGGGCCGAGCGTGCCCTCCTCCTCGGCCGGGCCGCCGCTGAGGATGTTCTCCGTACAGGTGACCAGCGCGGTGTCGCCGAGCACGGACACCTCGACGTCGGTCAGGAAGAACTGGATGTACTCCGTGTTCGCCATGATCAGCGCGTACGAGCGGAGCACCTCGCTCCGCCCGCGCAGCACCGGCCACCCCGGGTGGACGCAACTCACGTCGCCGTCCAGCCACATCGCGCCGAGGGCCGCCGCGTCGCCGCGCTCCATCGCCTCGTACAGGGCGGTGTTCGCCCGTTCCACCAGTTCGTTGTCCGTACGGGAAGTCACACCGCTCCCTCTGCGTTGGCCACGCCGACCCCACCTGCCTCGCTCGCCTCGCACGTCCCGTCTGCCCCTGCCCGCTCCGTCTCCGTTCCGTGCCCCGCGCCCCCGGCCGCTTCCGCGCCGCGCGCCGCGCTCTCGATCGCCCGGGCGACCCGCACCGCGTCCGCGCTGGCCCGCACCTCGTGTACCCGCACCGCCCAGGCGCCCTCGCGGGCGGCGATGGCCGAGACCGCGGCCGTCGCCGCGTCCCGCTCGCGCGCCGGCGGCGGGCTGCCGGCGCCGCCGGCCAGCACCCGGCCGAGGAACCGCTTGCGCGAGGCGGCCACCAGCAGCGGCCGACCGAGCGCGCGCAGCCGGCCCAGGTTGGCCACCAGCGCCAGGTCGTGGTCGGCGTTCTTCGCGAAACCGAGGCCCGGGTCGAGGACGATGCGGTCGGGCTCGATACCGCCGGCCACCGCGCGCTCCAGGCTCTCCTCCAGTTCGGCCACGACCTCGCCGACCACGTCCCCGTAAACGGCCCGGTTATTCATGTCGATGGACTGCCCGCGCCAGTGCATGACGACGAACGGCACCCCGGCCGCGGCGACCACCGGCACCATCGCGGGGTCGGCAGCGCCGCCGCTCACGTCGTTGACCAGCGCGGCGCCGGCCTGCACGGCGAGTTCGGCGACCGACGCGCGCATGGTGTCCACGCTGACGACGGCGCCGGCGCCGGCCAGCTCCCGCACGACGGGCACCACCCGGCGCAGCTCCTCCGCCTCGTCGACGCGGGCCGCGCCCGGGCGGGTGGACTCGCCGCCCACGTCCACCAGGTCGGCGCCGCTGGCCACCAGGTCGAGACCGTGCTTGACGGCCAGCTCGGTGTCGAACCACTGGCCGCCGTCCGAGAAGGAGTCCGGCGTCACGTTCACCACGCCCATCACGGCGCACCGGTCCCACTCGGGCAGCCCGACCAGGCCGCCGCGACCCACCCGCCCACCGCCATCACGCAACGTACTCATGCCTCCAGCCTAGGCGGCCCCTCCCGGCCGGCCTCCGGGCGGCGCCCGCCGGGCCGGCGCGGGCTAGCTCGGGACGGCCCGCGAGGCGCCGGCGCCCACCGGCACGCCCGACCCGTCGGCCGCGCCGGCGCGGCCGGGCCTCGCGCGCCCGGCGGACGCGCCGGCCCCGCCCACCCGGGCGGCGTCCGCGGCGCCCGAACACTCCCCGCTGGCCCCGGGGCCAGCGGCGGGGCGGGCCGCGCGACCGCTCGCGGGCGAGCCGCCGCCCGGGGTCGAACCGGAACCACGCCGCCACCATCCGGGGCGCGGCAGCGACAGCGAGACGAAGCCCTCGGCCTGCATCGCGGCGAGGCCGATGCGCGGCAGGTCACGGGTGTTGCGGAAGACCACGAAGCGCGGCTCCCAGCGCGGCTGGAACTTCGCGTTGAACTTGTACAGCGACTCGATCTGGAACCAGCGCGACAGGAACAGCAGCAGCCCGCACCAGCCGCGCAGCACCGGCCCGGCGCCCAGCTTCTCGCCGCGCGCCAGAGCCGAGCGGAACATCGCGAAGTTGAGCGAGACCCGCTGCACCCCCAGCTTCGGCGCGGCCTGCAGGGAGGCCACGATGAGCAGTTCGTTCATGCCCGGATCGGCGGACCGGTCGCGGCGCATCAGCTCAAGGGACATGCCGTCGCGGCCCCACGGGACGAAGTGCAGCACGGCCTTCAGGTCCCCGTACGGGCCGGCGTCCGCCCCCTCGGCCCCGGGGTCCGCGTCGGGCCGGTGCGCCGTGGCGATCACCGCGTCGCCGTCGGCGGGGTCGCCGATCCGGCCGAGCGCCATGGAGAAGCCGCGCTCGGTGTCGGTGCCGCGCCAGTCGGCCGCCGCCCGCTGGACGCGCTCCAGCTCGCCGGGGTCGAGGTCGCGCACCCGCCGCACCCGGGTCTCGTAGCCGCCCCGCTGGATGCGTCCGACCATCTGCCGCACGTTGCGCATCGAGCGCCCGCTGAGCGTGAAGTCGGCCACGTCCACGATGGCCTCGTCGCCGAGCTCCAGCGCGTCCAGGCCCGACTCGCGGGTCCACACCTGGCCGCCGGTCTCGCTGCACCCCATCACCGCGGGCGTCCACGAGTGCGCCCTGGCCTCGGCCATGAAGCGTTCGATGGCGCCCGGCCACGCCTCCACGTCGCCGACCGGGTCGCCGCTGGCGAGCATCACGCCGGACACCACCCGGTAGCAGACGGCGGCCTTGCCGCTGGGCGAGAAGACCACGGCCTTGTCGCGGCGCAGCGCGAAGTGGCCCAGCGAGTCCCGGCCGCCGTGCCGGGCCAGCAGCTCCCGCAACCGCTCCTCGTCCTCGGCGGTCAGCCGGGCGGCCGGCTGCTCGGGGCGGAAGGCCAGATACGCGGTGGTCACCACGGTCAGCAGGCCGAGGGCGCCCAGCGAGTAGCCGACCGTGTAGCTGACGTCGCCCGTGTAGCGCACCGGGCCCTCGAAGCCGAAGAGGCCCCACAGCACGTGCTGGCAGCGGTCCGCGAACGACGGCGAGCCGATGACCTTGCCCGGGTGCGAGCCGACGATGACCAGGCCGAGCCCGAGGCTCGCCCCGCCGAGGACGACGAAGTTGACCAGCGCCTTCCACCGGGTGCGCGGGTCGGGCAGCGCGGCGAACTCGCCCCGGTGCCGTACCAGCAGCGCCAACAGCACCAGCGACAACACCGCGCCGGCGACGGAGTGCCGGTAGACGATCTGGGCCGCGGCGCCCGCCGGCAGCAGGCCGGCCGCCGCGATCCAGGCCCGGCGTTTGCGCCGCTTGAGGCCGTGGGCGAGCATGAGGAGCAGCACGCCCACCACGATCGAGGCGGCGGCGGCCAGCGGGCTCACCGCGCCGGGCAGGATCTCCGCCACCGCGTGCAACCTGCTGTGGCGGAAGCGCGGAAAGACGCCCGCGGCGATGTCGAGCAGGCCGATCAGTGCGCTGGCGGTGCCGATCACGGAGGGGATGGTCTCGGGCCGAGGGCCCCGAGCCACCCGTCGCAGCCTGGTGGCAACCACTGTGGACTCTTCACCGTCTTGCCTTGCAGACATGTACTTCCCGTCGCCCCTGTCAAGAGGATCTGCTGCCCGCTGTTTCACAGCTTTGGTCGAATTGCGCGCCCTCTAGGACGGTGATTTACGGCACGGGGTTCATTCCGCGGCACGGGTGACCGGTCGCCCGGCAGAAAGCTCACCATGGGTCTCACCAGCAACAAGGTCGTGACGATCGCCGTCATCATGGCCGTGCTGTTCTTCGCCGCCACCGTCTGGCTGTGGCCGAGGCTGGCCGGGCGTACCCCGTGGGCCGTCCTCGGCCGCGTCGGTACGCTGCTGGCCACCCAGGTCTCGGTGTTCTGCGCGATCGGCCTGTTCGCCAACCAGACCTTCGGCTTCTACGGTTCGTGGGCCGACCTCTTCGGCACCGAGGACACCCCCGGCGTGGTCGTGGACCACGACACGCCGGCCCACAAGCGGGTCAAGGTCATCAGCACCCGCAAGGTCAACGTGCCCGGCGGCGACCGGCCGAGCGTCGGCGGGCGCATCGAGAAGGTCACCGTGCAGGGCCCGACGTCCCGGATCGCCAGCCCGGCGTACGTGTACCTGCCGCCCGAGTACTTCAGCGAGCCCGACCGCGTCTTCCCCGCGACCGTGGTCCTCACCGGCTACCCCGGCACCGCCGAGGCGCTGATCAACGGCCTGAAGTACCCGCAGACCGCGCACAAGCTGGTCAAGCGGGACGAGATGCAGCCGATGGTGCTCGTCATGCTGCGGCCGACGGTCGCCCCGCCACGGGACACCGAGTGCGTGGACGTGCCGCGCGGCCCGCAGACCGAGACGTTCTTCACCAAGGACCTGCCGCACGCGATATCGGCGCACTACCGCACCGGCCGGGACGCGCGGAGCTGGGGCGTCATCGGCAACTCGACCGGCGGCTACTGCGCGCTGAAGATGACCATGCGCCACCCGAAGGCGTTCTCGGCCGGGGCCGGCCTCTCCCCCTCGTACGAGGCGCCCATCGACCGCACCACGGGCGACCTGTTCGGCGGCAGCAAGCAGCTCAAGCGGGAGAACGACCTGATGTGGCGGCTCGACCACAAGCCCGCGCCCCCGGTGTCCCTGCTGGTCACCAGCAGCAAGAAGGGCGAGCACAACTACAAGGACACGCTGAGGTTCATCGACAAGGTCAAGCGGCTGAACGCGGCCGGCGAACCGACCCGGGTCTCCTCGATCCTGCTGGAGAGCGGCGGCCACAACTTCAACACCTGGCGCCGCGAGGTCGCCCCCACCCTCACCTGGATGGGCAGCCGCCTGGTGGCCCCCGCCTCCCCCGCCCGCTGACGCCCCGCGCCGCGGGCCCCGGCGCACCGGCGTGCGGCGCACCGGCCCGCGGCGGCGGGGGTCGGGTTCGGCTAGCGGCCGATGATCAGGCTCATCGCCTCGGAGCGGGTGGCCGAATCGCGCAGTTGGCCACGGACGGCGGAGGTCAGCGTCTTCGCGCCCGGCTTGCGGATGCCGCGCATCGACATGCACATGTGCTCGCACTCGATGACGACGATCACCCCGCGCGGCTCCAGTATCCGCATCAGCGAGTCCGCGACCTGCGTGGTGAGCCGCTCCTGCACCTGCGGGCGGCGCGCGAAGACGTCCACCAGACGGGCCAGCTTGGACAGCCCGGTGATCTTGCCGTCGCTGGACGGGATGTAGCCGACGTGCGCCACGCCACGGAACGGGACCAGGTGGTGCTCGCAGGTGCTGAACACCTCGATGTCCTTGACCAGCACCATCTCGTCGTGGCCGAGGTCGAACGTCGTGGTCAGCACCTCCTCCGGCTCCTGCCACAGCCCGGCGAATATCTCCCGGTACGCCCGGGCCACCCGCCCCGGCGTCTCCCGCAGCCCCTCGCGGTCCGGGTCCTCGCCGACGGCGATCAACAGCTCGCGGATCGCGTTCTCGGCGCGCTTCTCATCGAACTCGCCGATGGTGCTCTCGCCGTCCAGGGTGACCGGGTCGGTCATGGGCGTTGCCTCGTTCCTCGCTCGTGCTGGTGCTGCCGACGCCATTCAGCCGTATAGCCGTACAGCCATCCAGCCGTACGCGGGACTCACCCGCGCATTCCGCGCCAAAGGCCGCGCCCCCCAGGCTAGAACCTGGGGGGCGCGGCCTACATTCCGGGCCGTGGGCGCCGTCCGTCATCGTGACGAACGCCACCCGGTCCGGGAGCCTGGCGCCGGCTCCCGGACCCGACCGCCACGGGCATCGCCCGGGCGGCCGATCCGGTGGATCAGGCGTCGCCGCGCGGCGGCTCGTCCTGGAGTTCCGCCGTGTCCTCGGGCGTGCCGCCCTTGGCCAGGGTCGCGGAGGCCGAGCCGTTGGCCGGGGCCAGCTCGCGGGGCGAAAGCACCGGCGGCCGGGTCGACGGCGTACGCCGCGAGGAGCCGGTCCAGGCCGGACGCAGCGGGCGCTTGACGACCGTGGAGAAGATCTCCGCCAGCTCCTCCTTGTTCAGGGTCTCCTTCTCAAGGAGGGCGAGCACGAGGTTGTCGAGCACGTCCCGGTTCTCGACCAGGATCTCCCACGCCTCGTTGTGCGCGTTCTCGATGAGCTTCTTGACCTCTTCGTCGACCAGCGCGGCGACCTCTTCCGAGTAGTCACGCTGGTGCGACATGTCGCGGCCGAGGAACGGCTCGGAGTTGTCGGAGCCGAACTTGATCGCGCCGAGCCGCTCGGTCATGCCGTACTGCGTGACCATGGCGCGGGCGGTGCGGGTCGCCTTGTCGATGTCGTCGGACGCGCCGGTGGTCGGGTCGTGGAAGACCAGCTCCTCCGCCGCACGCCCACCCATCATGTACGCGAGCTGGTCGAGCATCTCGTTGCGCGAGGTGGAGTACTTGTCGTCCTCCGGCAGCACCATCGTGTATCCGAGGGCGCGGCCACGGGAGAGGATGGTGACCTTGTGCACCGGGTCGCTGTTCGGCGACGCCGCCGCGACCAGGGCGTGTCCGCCCTCGTGGTACGCGGTGGTCTTCTTCTCCTTCTCGCTCATGATCCGGGTCCGCTTCTGCGGGCCGGCCACGACGCGGTCGATGGCCTCGTCCAGGGCGTGGTTGTCGAGCAGCTTCTTGTTGCTACGGGCGGTCAGCAGCGCCGCCTCGTTCAACACGTTCGACAGGTCGGCGCCGGTGAAGCCGGGGGTGCGACGGGCGACGGCCTGCAGGTCGACGTCCGGGGCGACCGGCTTGCCCTTCTGGTGAACCTTGAGGATCTCCAGGCGGCCCTGCATGTCCGGCCGGTCCACGGCGATCTGCCGGTCGAAGCGGCCGGGGCGCAGCAGCGCGGGGTCGAGGATGTCGGGCCGGTTGGTCGCGGCGATCAGGATGACGCCGCCCTTGACGTCGAAGCCGTCCATCTCCACGAGGAGCTGGTTCAGCGTCTGCTCGCGCTCGTCGTGGCCACCGCCCATGCCGGCGCCGCGGTGCCGGCCCACGGCGTCGATCTCGTCCACGAAGACGATCGCCGGGGCGTTCGCCTTGGCCTGCTCGAACAGGTCACGGACGCGGGAGGCGCCGACGCCGACGAACATCTCGACGAAGTCGGAACCGGAGATCGAGTAGAACGGCACGCCCGCCTCACCGGCGACGGCGCGCGCGAGGAGCGTCTTGCCGGTACCGGGGGGGCCGTACAGCAGCACACCCTTGGGGATCTTGGCGCCGACGGCCTGGAACTTCGCGGGCTCCTGCAGGAACTCCTTGATCTCGTGGAGTTCCTCGACCGCCTCGTCGGACCCGGCGACGTCGGAGAACGTCGTCTTCGGGGTGTCCTTGGTGATCAGCTTGGCCTTGGACTTCCCGAAGTTCATGACCCGGGAGCCGCCGCCCTGCATCTGGTTCATCAGGAACAGGAAGACGACGACGATCAGCACGAAGGGAAGCAGCGACAGCAGGATGCCGATGAACGGGTTCTGCTTCGACTGGGAGACCGTGTACCCGTCGGGGATCTGGTCCTTCTCGGCGTTGGCCTGAAGCGTCGTGGCGATCCGGACGCCCTGGTCGCCGATGTAGTTGGCCTGCAGCTTCCGGCTGCCCGAGATCTCGTCCTCGCCGTCCTTCAGCTGGATCTTGATCTTGTGCTCGTCGCCGGTCGTCAGCTCTGCGGATTTGACTCGGTTCTTGTCGATCGCATTGACGACCTCGCTGGTGTCCACCGACTTGTAGCCGCCGGACGAACCGACGACCTGCATCAACACGACCACGGCGAGGACGGCCAGCACGATCCACATGACCGGCCCACGGAAGTAGCGCTTCACGTCCATCCATACGGGGCGGAATCGCCCCGTCCCTCCTGCCACAGTGAGGCACGGAACCCTCTCGCGAGAGCTGCTTGTGCGTGCGGTGTTTTACTCGGTCTGAAAAGACTGACCTTCGGACGGTACCCCAGCATCGTCACCAGGCGCCGCCACGGGCGGTTAACGAAATGGCCTTCCCCTGCTTCAACGGCGGGAAACGGTGACCGGTTCCCGCCGCGGCCCGGGGCCGGGGGCCGACCGCTCAACCGCCGTAGACGTGCGGTGCCAAAGTGCCCACGAAAGGCAGGTTGCGGTACTTCTCCGCGTAGTCGAGGCCATATCCCACGACGAACTCGTTGGGGATGTCGAAGCCGATCCACTTCACGTCGATGTCGACCTTGGCCGCCTCCGGCTTGCGCAGCAGGGTGACGACGTTGAGCGAGGCCGGGTTGCGCGAGCCCAGGTTCGACAGCAGCCAGGACAGCGTCAGGCCGGAGTCGATGATGTCCTCGACGATCAGCACGTCACGGCCGGCGATGTCGGTGTCCAGGTCCTTGAGGATGCGCACCACCCCGGAGGACTGGGTGCCGGCGCCGTACGAGGACACCGCCATCCAGTCCATCGTGACGGGGGTGGAAAGGGCCCGCGCCAGGTCGGCCATGACCATCACGGCGCCCTTGAGGACGCCGACGATCAACAGGTCCTTGCCCTGGTACTCCGCGTCGATCTTGGCCGCCAGCTCGGCCAGCTTCGCGTCGATCTCTTCCTTGGTGATGAGCACCGACTGGAGGTCGGTGCCCATGTCCTTGTCGTCCACCCGCGCCACTCTCGCTTGGTTCACGCTTACCAGGCTCGGGCGAATCAGCCCTGCCGGATGACCAGTCTGCCACCCTGCCTGAGCACCTCGATGCGGCCGGGCAGGTTGATGGCGCGCTGACCGTGCCAACTGGTGATCAGTCGGTCCACCTCTTCGATGTGCCGGGCGAAGAGCGAACCCGCAGGTGAGCCGGCTGCGATGGCCACCCGGCGGAGCACCCTGCGGCGCACGGCGGCCGGCAGGTCGCGCAGCGCGGCGGTGTCGAGCGAATCGATGACGTCACAGGGCTCCGCGGCGGCGCTCGGCCGGGAGCGGGTGAGGGAGCCGACGGAGCCCGCGGCGGGGGCGGGGGACGCTCCGGCGGCGGGGGAGGCCCCGGCGGCGGGTGGCGCGGGGGACGGTCCGCCGGCGGGGGCGTCGGCGGTGGGGCGTACGGCGGCGCGGGCGCCGGGGGGCGCGGACGTGGGGCGGGGGGTCGGGTGGGAGGGGGCGGTGGGGCGGGTGGGGACCGTCGCGCGGTCCTTGGGGACGGGGCGGGCGGCGCGCGCGACGGCCTCCGCCTCGGCGGCCCAGGCGTCCAGGGCGTCCGCGTCGTCGCGGGAGAGCTTCGCCGTGCGGGCCAGGGCCTCGACGACGCCCTTGCCGAGCGCCTTCTCCAGCATGGGCAGCGCCTCGTGGCGCACCCGGGAGCGGGTGAACGCCGGGTCGGCGTTGTGCGGGTCGTCCCACACCGGCAGCGACTGGGCCAGGCACGCCCGGCGGGCGGTCTGCCGGTCGAGGTGCAGGAACGGGCGGCGGTAGCGCCCGCCCTCGCCGGAGACGACGGCCATGCCGGACAGCGAGCGGGTGCCCGAGCCGCGGGCGAGCCCGAGCAGCACCGTTTCCGCCTGGTCGTCGCGGGTGTGGCCGAGCAGGACGGCGCGGGCGCCGTACCGCTCGGCGGCGTGGTCGAGCGCCCCGTACCGGGCGTCGCGGGCGGCTGCCTCGGGGCCGCCGTCGCGGCCGACGGCCACGGCGATGGACTCGACGGGGTCCAGGCGCAGCGCGCGCAGCCGCTCGCAGACCTCGGCGGCGCGCGCGTCGGAGCCCGGTTGCAGCCCGTGGTCGATGGTGATGCCGCCGGCCCGCAGCCCCAGCTTCGGGGCCTCGAAGGCGAGGGCGGAGGCGAGCGCCATGGAGTCGGCGCCGCCGGAGCACGCGACGAGGATCAGCGGGCGCGGGTCGGCCGCGGCGTCCAGCGGGGAGCCGCCGGGCGCGGGAACGACACCGCGGGCGGCGGCGCGGGCGGTCTCGGGGCCACGGGCGGCGGGGGGAGAGGGGGGAGCCGCGGGCGCCGCGGGAGCGGGCGGTGCCGCGGGGGACGAGAGGGAGGGGGATGAGGGGGAGGAGGGGGAGTTGATGTCGGCGAGGACGTCTTGGAGTACGCGGCGAACCGCCAGGCGTATCGCGGCGACCGCTGGATGGGGACCCATGTCCGTTTCCCATCTTTCAATCGGGGGGTGCCTCGGGAGCCAGATGAGGCTCCAGTCACGCTAAGTATGTAGATGGTGACAGAGCCGAGCTGTTACCCGAGCATCGCACGCCTACCCGTTGCCGAGGGTCCCTCAGACGAGTGATGAAGTGGTCGTTCACCTGCCTCCTGGCGTGCGTGCCCTACGACTCTGCCTTACGGTGCACCCTCGCGACCCAGTCCGCCGGTTTGTGGATCTCGGCCTTGGTCGGGAGGGTGTTCGGGGACGTCCAGACGCGGTTGAAGCCGTCCATGCCGACCTCGCCCACCACGGCCCGCACGAACCGCTCCCCGTCCCGGTACTGCCGCAGCTTCGCGTCCAAGCCGAGCAGCTTGCGCAGCGCCTGGTCGAGCCGGCCGGCGCCGCTGGCCCGGCGCTTCTGGAACTTCTCCCTGATCTCCGCGACGGAGGGCACGACGGACGGCCCCACGCCGTCCATGACGAAGTCCGCGTGCCCTTCGAGCAGCGACATCACGGCCGTCAGCCGGGCCAGGATCTCGCGCTGGGTCGGGGTCTGCACCAGCTCCACGATGCTGCGCCCGCCGCGCTCGACCGGGCCCCCGTCGGGGTGCTCGGGGCGGTTTCCGGTCAGCGACTGGGCGGCCTCGCGCAGCCGCTCCAGGAGGGTGGCCGGGTCGACGTCGGTCTCGCCGAGGAACGCCTGGATCTCGGACTCCAGGTGGTCGCGCAGCCAGGGCACGGCCGTGAACTGGGTGCGGTGCGTCTCCTCGTGCAGGCACACCCACAGCCGGAAGTCGTGCGGGTCCACGTCCAGCTCCCGCTCGACGTGCACGATGTTGGGCGCGACGAGCAGCAACTGGCCACCGCCGGTGCCGCCCGGCAGGTCGCGGCTGGCCGGCGCGAACGTCTCGTACTGGCCGAGCACCCGGGAGGAGAGGAACGAGAGCAGCATGCCCAGCTCGACGCCGGTCACCTTGCCGCCGACGGCGCCGAGCACGGCCCCGCCCGGCGTGGCGGAGCGGCGGCTCTGCATCTTGTCGAGCAGCGGCCCGAGCACGGCGCGGAACCCGGCGACGTTCGCCCGCACCCAGCCGGCCCGGTCCACGACCAGCACCGGCGTGTCCGCGAACTCACCGCCGGCCGGCGCCATCCGGGTGAACGCGCGCACGTGCTCCTCCGACGCCTTGGCGTGCCGGCGCAGTTCCTGGACCGCCGCCCGCGCCTCGTCCTGGCTCACCTCGGGACCCGACCGCGCGAACCGGATGGCGGTCGCCACCGCGAGATTCCAGTCGACCATCTCGACACCACCGATGCTCGTCATGGCTTCACGGTACGTGGGCCTCCCCGATGTGGGGTAGCGAACGATGTTTCCGCTCGGCTGGCGGACATCCCGGCGGCCGGCCCCGACACCCCGCGTGGCCTGCGCCCCGACCGCCCGCCCGGCCCGGCCGACCCGCGCCGGGAGCGGCCGGCGCGTCGGCGGCGGGTCGGGGCGGCGGCGGGTCGGGGCGGCGGCGGAGCAGGACGGCGGTGTGCGGGCTCGGCGGCGGGGTGGGTCAGCGGCGGGGTGGGTCGGCGGTGGGCTGGCTCAGCGGCAGCCGCAGTTGGCCACCGCCGAGGCCAGCCGGTCGAGCACGCGCTGGGCCGCGGCCGGGTCGGTGCTGCCGTTGGTGAGGAAGGCGAAGGTCAGCAGCCGGCCGTCGGCGTCCACGACCGTCCCGGCCAGGGTGTTGACCCCGAACAGGGTGCCGGTCTTGGCCCGTACGACGCCCCGGCCGACGGACTCCTCCCCGTACCGGTCGCGCAGCGTCCCGGTGAAGCCCGCGACGGGCAGCCCGGTGAGCACGGGGCGCAGTGCGGGCTGGTCCGGGCCGGCCGCCCGCGCCAGGAGCTGGGCCAGCAGCCCGGCCGAGACCTTGTCGGCGCGGTCCAGGCCGCTGCCGTCGGCGAGGTGGGCGCCGGCCACGGGCAGGCCGAGCCGCTTGAGCCGGGCGGTGACCGCGGCGCGCCCGCCGGCGAAGCTGGCCGGGTGCCCGGTGGCGCGGGCGGTGTGCCGGGTCAGGGCCTCGGCGATGTCGTTGTCGCTGTACGTCAGCATGCGCTCGACCAGCGATGACAGCGGCTGGGAACGGACGCTGGCCAGCGTCCGCCCGGGCCCGTCGGCGCCGCCCCCGCGCGGCGTGCCCCCCTCGCCGCCCTTGCCGTCCTCGGCGCCGCCCTTGCCGTCCTTGCTGCCCTTGCCGTCCTCGGCGCCGCCCTTGTCGCCGCCCTTGGCGTCCTTGCCATCGCCCTTGTCGCTGGCGCCGGTGGGGCGGGGGTCGCCGGTGACCTTGACGCCGCGGTCGCGGAGCAGCCTGGCGAAGGCGCGGGCCGCCTCGGCCGCGGGGTCCTTCACCCGGTCGGCGGGGCCGCGGTCGGAGTCGTCGCGGCGGCCCTCGTCCACCATGAGCGCCGTGACGGGGGCGAGGTTCTCGTTCGGCAGGATCGGGTGCCGGCTGGTGCCGGTGTACAGCGAGGTGTCGTAGTCGAGCCGGACCGTGTGCTCGCCGCGGGCGCGCAGCGCGCGGGCGGTCTGGTCGGCCAACTGGCGCAGGCTGGCGGGGTGCGATCCGTCGGGGCCTCGGGTGGCCCGGGCGGTGAGGGTCGGGTCGCCGCCGCCGACCAGGACGATGCGGCCCGGGGCGTTCGGGGCGGCGGTGACGCGGGTGGTCAGGCGGTGGCCGGGGCCGAGGGCGGAGAGCGCGGCCACGCCGGTGGCGATCTTGATGGTGGAGGCGGGGATGGCGCCGGTGCCCGCCTTGGCCCCGTAGAGCTGCCGCCCGGTCGCCACGTCCACCACCGCGCCCGCGCGCAGCGGCCCGAGCGCGTCGTCCCGCAGCAGCGGTTCGAGGGCGTCGGCGAGGCCCGGCCCGGTGGGCACCGGGACGGACCGCTCGCCGGTGTCCGGGTTCGGGGACGCGAGGGGCGCGCCGAGCGGGGCGAGTACGGGGGACGCGCCGGGCGCCCGGGCCGGGTCCGGGCCGGGCCGGCCGTCGTCGCCCGGGTGCGCTCCGGAGGCGGCCCGCTGGCGCTCGGCCGTACGCTGGCCGGAGTCCCAGGGACCGGCCGCGACCACGCAGGTCGCCGCGACCGCGAGGCCGACCACGGCGGAACCCGCCGCGAGCAGACCCGTTCGACGCTGCTCCACGGTGGCCGCCCGCCACGGGTCAAACCACCCGCTCAACCGCCATCTGGCCTCGTCAGGCATCTTCGAGCAGCCCCTTTCGCAACCACACACCTGCGTGAGGGACACTTAACCACCCGAACTATGTGCTGATCATGGAGGAGCCACCCGTGGAGTTCGACGTCACCATCGAGATCCCGAAGGGTTCGCGGAACAAGTACGAGGTGGACCACGAGACGGGTCGCATTCGCCTCGACCGTCGACTCTTCACCTCGACCAGTTACCCGGCCGACTACGGATTCGTGGAGAACACCCTTGGCGAGGACGGTGACCCGCTGGACGCGCTGGTCATCCTCGACGAGCCGACCTTTCCCGGTTGTCTGATCAAGTGCCGCGCGATCGGCATGTTCCGGATGACGGACGAGGCCGGCGGCGACGACAAGCTGCTCTGTGTTCCCGCGTCCGACCCGCGCGTGGAGCACCTGCGCGACATCCACCACGTCTCCGAGTTCGACCGCCTGGAGATCCAGCACTTCTTCGAGGTGTACAAGGACCTGGAGCCCGGCAAGTCCGTCGAGGGCGCCAACTGGGTGGGGCGTGCCGAGGCCGAGGCCGAGGTCGAGGCGTCCATCAAGCGCCTTGAGGCGTCCGGCGGCGCCCACCACTGACGCTCCGGCGCGCCAGGCGCCGCGCTGGCCGGCGCGGCTCCGGCGCCCGCGCTGCCCGGCCTGGCCGGGCAGCGCACTGAGCCAGCACAGCGCCGATGGGCGGGACCCGAGCCGGGTTCCGCCCATCGGCGTGCCGGGCCGGCCCGGCGGCGCCCGGCCCCCGCTGGCGCCCGGCCGCCGGCCGGGACGGCGGCCACCCGCCGGAGCCCGAGGTCGTACGGGCGCGGCCACGTCCGGGCTAGAAGCCCCGCGTCCGCTTGGCCGCGCGGCGCAGCGGGCCGCCCACGTCCGTGCCGGGCACCGGCGCCCGCAGGAAGAGGCGGGCGATCTCGTTGCCGAGGTTCACTCCGATGGCGATGGCCAGCGCCAGCGAGGCCGCGCGGGTGAGCGAGGCGATGCCGGAGTCCATGTTCTTCTGGGCCAGCGCGAGCAGCCCGAAGTACGTCGCGCTACCTGGCAGCAGCGGCCCGATCGCGGCCGTGACGTACGGCAGCGCCGACGCGTACCGGTAGCGGGACAGCAACTGGCCGAAGAGGCCGACCAGGCCGGCGGCGGCGGCGGTGGAGGCCACCGCGGGGATGCCGGCCACGTCGTGCATCGAGCCGTAGACCAGCCAGGCCACGCCGCCGTTGAGCGTCGCGAACAGCACCGTGGAACGTTCCTGCTGGAGCAGTACGCAGAACGCCAGGGCCAGCAGCATGGCCGAGAAGAGCTGTACGACGGGCCGTTCGTCGCCGCGCAGCGCCGCCTCCGGGTTGAAGTTGGCGCCCAGCCGCAGGCCCACGTACAGCACCGTGAGCACCCCCACGACGATGCCGACGATCAGGTACATCACCTCGAGCAGGCGCGCGGCGGCGGTGATGTAGTAGCCGGTCAGGCCGTCCTGGACGCCGGCGACCAGCGCTCGCCCGGGGATCAGCGCGAACAGCCCACCGGTGATCACGGCCGAGCCCTGCACGTTGGCGTGGGCCAGGCTGAGCGCGACGCCTATGGCGCCCGGCGGCATCGCCGCCGCCACGAACTGGTAGAACTCCGGCAGCCCGCGCCCGGACGCCAGCCAGGCCAACCGGTCGCCGAGCATCGCGCCCAGCGCCGCCGCGACGAACACCAGCCAGCCGCCGCCGACCAGCAGGCTCGCCGCGCCCGCCAGCGCGCCGGAGGCCACGGTCAGCGCCCAGCCGGGGTACGGGTGCCGGTTACGGCGTATCTCGGCGAGGCGCCGGTACGCCTCCTCGGTGGTGAAGTCGTCCTGCGAGGTGATGTCGTCGACGAGCCGGAAGACCGCCGCGAGCCGCGTGTAGTCCACCGCTCTGCGCCGCACGGTCCGGCTGGCCGTGATCGGGTCGTCCACCAGCGAGGGCTGGTACGAGATGGACAGCAGCGTGAAGGTGACGGTCGGCTCGCAGCGTTCGAGGCCGTACGCGTGGGCCACGCCGAACATGGCCGCCTCGACGTCCTCGGCGCCCTCGCCGCCGGCGAGCAGGATCTCGCCGATCCGCAGCGTGATGTCGAGCACGCGGGGGACGGCGTGCACGGACTCCTCGTGCTTCTCGACCCGCTCGGGCGCCGGGCGCTCGCCCACCGGCATGCGCAGCATCGTGCGCATCCGGTCCTGCCAGGGCGTCTCCTTGGTCAGCCGGATGACGGGGATGCCGTGCGGGGGCGTGAACGCCGGGCCACGCGGGGCGCCGCGCGGCGTGCCGTGCCCGGAGGCGGTGCTGCCGATCGGCCCGCCGGTGGGCTGGTCGGCCGAACCGGGTGGCACGAACGCCGAGCCCTCGGCCTCGTTCGGCCCCTCCACCACCTCCGGCGGCAACCCGCTCGGTAGGGCGAACTCCGACGTCGGGTGCTCGTCCTCGGTCGGGTGGGAGGGCATCGGCAGACCGAGCGGCGGCGTGAACGCGCTGTGCGCCTCATCCGACTGAGGCTTGTGCTCCCCCGCCTCGTCTATGTCACCCATGCCCGACCTGCTTTGCGACTGTGACGCCACGTGCCCTCTCTCCTCGCCCGCCTTCCGTACCCTCGCCGACGCCTGATCATCGGCCCGGGGCACCCAGTGTGCAACGTCTTCCCGCGTCGGCCCGCGTCACCCGCCCCCGTCGGCGCGGGTGGCGGTACGGGCACGCTCCGTGACGGTGCCGACGCGCGGTGACGGCGCCGCGCGCTGTGATGATGGTTGCCCCGCCCGCGCCCCTCAGCAGCCTCAACGCGCCCGGCCGCGCCAGCACTGGGGGGTGGTCGACCCGCTAGGGGGCGGCCGGCCGCGCCCGCTCGCCGCCCCGCGCGGACGCACGAGCGCCGCCCGCCGGGGCGGGCCGTGGCGCACGGCGAGGGCGGGTCCAGGCCACCCGCCGCCGCCCATGCGTCGGCCCCCGGAGCACCGCCCCGGGGGCCGTGGGAACGCGTGGGTTCAGCGCCGCGCGTGACGCCCGTACGAGCCGGGCGGGTCCTGCGGACCGGGCGGGTCCTGCGGGTCGTACGGGCCCTGCGCGCCGTGGCCGCTCTGTCCGGCGTACGGGTCGTGCGGGTCCCGACCGCCCTGCCCGGCGTACGGGTCCTGCGCGGGGTGCGCGCCGTCGGGCTGGTAGGACCGCTGGTCGTGGGCCGGGTCGTAGGCCGCCGCGCCGGCGCCGTACCCCTGCGCCTGGCCGCCGCCGGGCGTCGGCTGCGCGGCCTGGCCCGGGTGCGCCCCGTAGCCGGGCTGAGCGCCATGGTCCGGCTGCTGGCCGTACCCCTGTCGCGGCTCGTACGCCCCCTGGTAGTCACCCTGCGGCACCACCTGGTCCGGGTAACCCGGCTGGGCCTGGTGACCCTGTTGGCCCTGGTAGCCCTGCTGGGGCTGGTGGATGTGCGGTGCCGGCTGGCCCTGGCCTTGGCCCTGGTAGCCGGGGCCGGGCTGGGGCTGCTGGCCGTGGCCGGCCGGGTAGCCGCCCTGGGCCCGTGGGGTCTGGTAGCCAACACCGGGGTTGTGCTGGGCCGGCGCGGGCCGCTGGCCCGAGTGCTGCGGGTAACCCTGCTGGGCCGGCCCGCCCGGGTGACCCTGCCCCGACTGCCCGGGCCGCTGCTGCTGGGCCTGCTGCTGGCCCGGCTGGCCCTGGTACTGCCGCGGGTGCTGCTGGCCCGGGTGCTGCTGCTGGCCCTGGTGCGGGCGCTGGCCCTGCTGCGGGGTGGCGCCGCCGGGCTGGCCGAACACGTCGGCGCGGGCGCCGCCGGGGCCGCCGAGGCCAGGGCCCGAGGGGCCGCCGCCGATCGGCTCACCGGGGGTCTGGGGCGTGTCGCCGGCGGCCTCGGTGGTGGAGGGCGCGGCGGCCCTGGACGCCGTGGCGCCGCCGTCGGCCGCGGCGGCCTTCTTGTTCTGGCTGCGGGCGCGCAGCACCTCGATGATGATCGGCAGCACCGAGAGCAGCACGATGCCGATGAGCATCGCCTCGATGTTGGAGTGCACCCATTTGACCTTGCCGAGCGCCGCGCCGAGCAGCGTGACGCCCGCGCCCCACAGCACGCCGCCGATGATGTTGAACGTGATGAACGAGCGGTAGTTCATCCGGCTCACGCCCGCGATGATCGGCGTGAAGGTCCGCACGATCGGCACGAAGCGGGCCAGGACCAGCGACTTGGGCCCGTACTTCTCGAAGAAGTCGTGCGCCTTCTCGACGTTCTCCTGTTTGAAGAGCTTGGAGTCCGGTCGTTTGAAGAGCGCGGGTCCCACCTTGCGGCCGAAGAGATAGCCGGCCTGGTCGCCGGCGACGGCCGCGACCACCACCAGGAGGCAGACGAGCCACAGGTTCATGTCGATCATGTCTGTGGTGACGAAGAGGCCGGTGGTGAACAGGAGCGAGTCACCCGGCAGGAAGAAGCCGATGAGCAGGCCCGACTCGGCGAAGACGATGGCGAGCACGCCGTAGATGCCGAACTGGTCGATCAGGTGGTCCGGGTCCAGCCAACTGGGGCCGAGCGCGAGAGTGGTCACGGGTGACGAGGCTCCTGGATCAGGGGGTGCAGGCGACGCGTGGTGCCCGGCCGCGGTCGGAGGAGCGGAACTGAGTGCGGCTGGGTTCGGATAGTCGGCCCAAAACTATCAACGCCAGACGCCGAGTACCGGTTCCAGGCCGGCCAACCCGGAGCGCCCCGCGTGCGTCATCTCACGCGGACGGGAAACCCGCACCTCACGCGCCCCAACCGGCGCGCACCTCACAGAAAGTAGGCGCATGGGCATCGAAGAGTACGGCGGCGGCCAGCAGGAGCACTCCGACGTCCTGGTCGTGACGACGAACGACGTACCGGGCCACGACGTCCAGCGGGTCATCGGCGAGGTCTTCGGGCTCACGGTCCGCTCCCGCCACCTGGGCAGCCAGATCGGCGCCGGCCTGAAGTCCATGGTCGGCGGCGAGCTGAAGGGGCTGACCAAGACACTGGTCGAGACCCGCAACGAGGCGATGGAGCGGCTGGTCGAGCAGGCCCGGGCGCGCGGCGCGAACGCGGTCCTGATGATGCGCTTCGACGTGGCGTCCGGCTCCGACGTGGGCACGGAGGTCTGCGCGTACGGCACCGCGGTCGTGCTCACGCCCAGGGTCTGACGGCCCGCCCCCGCCCCGCCGGACGCGCTGCCGCCCGGCGGGGCCCGGCCGACACCGACCGGGCCCCTGGACTGGCCGCCGCGCCCGCCCGCACCTGCCCCGGCGCGCGGCTAGGCGCCCTCGCGCCCGCCCTCGCCGCCGTGCCGCTCCGCGTTGGCCACGATGGCGTCCCGCAGGTAGCGGGCGAGCCCCGGGGCGACGGCCTCGTAGGTGGCGGTGAACCGCGGGTCCATGACGTACATCTCGCCCAGCGCGGTGTGCGTCCCGTACGAACAGTCGTAGTACCAGCGGCTGATCCGCTGCCGGTGCTCCTCCGCCAGGTCCATCGCGGCCGGGGACCCGGCCGGTTGCCCGGCGCGCAGCACGGCGACGGCGCGCCGCTCCCAGTCCGCCTCCTCCTCCTTGATCCGCAGCCAGTCCTCCTTGGTGTACGCGGCGGTCCTGCGCCGCGACTGCGCGTACGCCTCCGTCTGGCCCCAGCGGCGCTCCACCTCCGCCGCGTGCGCGTCGGGGTCGTGGTCCCCGAAGACCTCGAACTTCTCCTCGGGGGTCAGGTCGATGCCCAGTGTTCTCGCCTCCATGGCGCGTTCGACGGCGGCGACCATGGCCTGGAGCCGGTCGACCCGGGCGGTCAGCAGACCGTGCTGGCGCCGCAGGTGGGCCCGCGGGTCGGCGTCCGGGTCGTCCAACAGGGCCGCCACCTGATCGAGCGGGAAGCCGAGCTCGCGGTAGAACAGGATGCGCTGGAGCCGGTCGAGATCGGCGTCGGCGTAGCGGCGGTGGCCCGCCCGGCTGCGGGCGCTCGGCGCGAGCAGCCCGATCTCGTCGTAGTGGTGCAGCGTGCGCACCGTCACCCCGGCGAACCCGGCGACCTGTCCCACGGTGTAGCCCATCACCCCGCCCTTCCGGTTTCTCGGTACGCCGTCCACGGTGCGTCCTCACGCCGCGTGAGGTGCAAGCCCGCATGGCGGAAAGGGCTTGGGCGCGGGTCGGGCCGGATGGCATCCTGCGCTCCATGCTGGGGATAACGGACCTTCCGACCTACCTCGCGGGCCTCGCGCTGATCATTCTGCTGCCGGGCCCGAACTCGCTCTACGTGGTCTCCGTCGCCGCCCGCCGCGGCCCGCGCGTCGCGTACCAGGCGGCCGGCGGCGTGCTGTGCGGCGACACCGTGCTCATGGTGCTGTCGGCGGGCGGCGTCGCCTCGCTGCTGAAGGCCAGCCCGGTGGCGTTCACGATCGTGAAGTTCGCGGGAGCGGGCTATCTGACCTGGCTGGCGATCGGGATGCTGCGCGGTGCCTGGGCGCTGTGGCACCGGCGCGCGGAGCGGGCCGACCTCGCGGACGCGGCGCGCGGCGCGGACGGGGGTGCCGCCGCGGCGCGCGGCGCGGACGGGGGCGCCGCCACCGCGCTCTCCACCGACGCCACGGAGGCCGCCGGCGGGACGGCCGGGCAGGGGGCGGCGGTGAAGGCCCGGGCCTCCGGCGAGCGGCCGTTTCGGCGGGCGCTCGTGGTGAGCCTGCTCAACCCCAAGGCGATCCTGTTCTTCATCTCGTTCTTCGTGCAGTTCGTCGACCCCGACTACCCGCACCCGGTGCTGTCGTTCGTCGCGCTCGGCGCCTGGGCGCAGTTGTTCAGCATCACCTACCTGTCGATCCTGATCTTCAGCGGCACGTTCCTCGCGGCGACCTTCCGCCGCCGCAAGCGGCTGACCGCCGGCCTGTCGGCCGGCGCGGGCGCCGCCTTCCTCGGCTTCGCCGTCAAGCTCTCGCTGGCCAGCGCCGGGTAGCGCGGCCGGCGGGCCGGCGGGCCGGTGGGCCGGTGGGCCGATGACGGGCCCTCGCCCCCGTATCGCCCGCCCCGTACCGCTCGCCCCGCGTCATCCGCCCCGCCCCGCCCGGTCGGCCGAGTCGGGCGGGGGCCCGGTCGGCGCGGCCGGTGCGGGAGGCGGCGTGGGACGCGGCGCGGGTCAGGCGGACTGGGTCAGCTCGGCCCGGCCGAACAGCAGCGCGTACCCGGACGGAAGCTGCGCGAGGATGCGGTCCAGGAGGATCGGGCCGGCCACCTGGCCGACGACGGAGAGGACGGCCCCGGCGTCCCAACGGGTGGTGGCCAGCGTGCCCCCCGTACGCGTGGACAGGTCCTTGACGAACGCCCAGCCGGTCAGCGGCTTGAGGGCGGGGATCTCGTCGGTGAGGACGGTGGCGGCCTCGGTGGGGAGGCAGGCGGCGAGGTCGACGCGTTCGTCGCCGGTGAGCTGGCGCCCCAGGGCCGCGAGCACCGCCCGCGTCACGTCCTCGGCCCGCTCCCGGGTGGGGTACGCACCTTCGTAACGGATCTTCTCCAGCATCTGGTGAAACGTCATGCCGGTGGGGGCACTGGCCGGTTCACGCAGCGAAAGCATGAGGGGTCGCCTTTCTCGTCGTGTGGCGTCGCACTGCGCGAGGGCCGACCGGGCAAGCGCCGGCCGGCCCTCGCTGAGGTGAAAGGGAACTACGAAGGGGGATCTACGAAGGGGAACTGCGAAGGGGGAATCTCCGCGCGACCGCGCGGGACGTGCCGCGCGAGGCGTGCCGCGCGGGGTGCGGGGCCGCGAGGACGCGGCCCCGACCGACGACCGCGACGGGTTCGTGCCGCGCGGGAGGCGCCCGGCCCCGGGAGGCGGGCGCGGGTCCCGCGCGCTCGGCACGGGGGCGGACTCAGCCGCTCAGCTCCTTGTTCTCGCTCGCCCCGCCGATCTCGATCCGGCGCCGCTTGGCGCGCTCGGCGATCGGAATCCGCAGGGTCAGCACGCCCGCCTCGTACTCCGCCGAGATGTGGTCGGTGTCCAGCGTGTCGGCCAGCACCAACTGGCGCGAGAAGACGCCGAGGGGCCGCTCGGACAGCTCCATCCGCACGTTGTCCGCCTGCACGGCGGGGCGGCGCTCGGCCTTGACCGTCAGCATGTTGCGCTCGACGTCGATCTCGATGGCGTCCTTGGCGACACCGGGCAGGTCGAAGACGATCACGTACGTCTCGCCCTCGACGTAGGCGTCCATCGGCATGGACGAGGGCCGGGACCAGGTGCCCGAGACGCCGGCGAACTGCTGGGCCAGTCGGTCGAGTTCACGGAAGGGGTCAGTGCGCATCAGCATCGAGGAAACACCTCCAGGACTGGGACGAACTGCCAGTGCGCTTCGGCTGACACCGTTGTAACATGTCATCCAAACGATGACAAGCGGAGTGTCGTCCATCCGATGACGCCGACGGCGTCCCTTTCCGCGACACCCAGTGAGACGCTCAGCGAGAGGACTCCCGTGACCCCTCCTTCCGCACCACGCGAGCCCGCCGCGCCCGGCGATCCGCCCTCGTTCTTCGCCGCCGCGGCGGCGCTGGACACGATCAACGAAGCCGTCCGCACCGCCCAGCGCGACACACCCACCGACGACGGGACGGCGCGCGAGCACGGCCAGGCCAGCGCCGACCAGGCGCTGGCCGCGCTCCTGCTCCTGCGCGAGCTGCGCGAACAGCTCGCCGGATGGGAGTCCGCCCTGATCGAGACGGCCCGCGCCGCGGGGTCGAGCTGGGCGGACCTCGCCCACCCGCTGGGCGTGGCCAGCCGCCAGGCCGCCGAACGCCGCTACCTGCGGGTACGCCCCGGCTCCCCCGGCACCACCGGCGAGCAGCGGGTGCGGGCCACCCGCGAGGGTCGGGCCGCCGACCGCTCCGTCACCGCCTGGGCCCGTACCAACGCCGCGGAACTGCGCCAACTAGCGGGCCAGATCACCGCCCTCACCGATCTGCCCAGCCCGGCGCGCGCCCCGCAGTCCCGGATCGCCGACGCCCTCGGCGACAACGACGCCGCCAACCTGATCACACCGCTCACCGACGCCCACCCGCACCTCAAGGCCGACCACCCCGACCTCGCGGCCCGCATCGACGCCATCACCCACCACACCGACCGGCTCCGCAGCGAGGGCGGCAGACCCGCCGACTGACCGCCGGAGCCGGCCGCCCGGTCCGCCCGGTGCGTGACGGGCGCCGGGGTACGCCAGGTATCCGGGGCCCGCCAGACGTCCGGGGCGCGTCGGACGACGGCGGTGTGTCGGACGACGGCGGTACGTCGGACGACGGCGGTACGTCGGGATGCGTCGGGCGTCGGGTCACGTCGGGCGACGGCGGTACGTCGGGCTGCGTCGGGCGTCCGGGGCCGCGGCCGGCGGCGGGGGCGCGTCGACCGGGCGAGGCGCGGTGCCCACCCGGCACGGGTGCGGCTCAGTGCGGGATGGAGTCGATCAGCTCGCGCGCGCCCTGCCGAAGCAGGGCCACGGCCACCGAGGTGCCGAGCGTCGCGGGGTCGAGCGGGCCGGCCCATTCGTGGGCGTCGAGCACGGTCTTGCCGTCCGGCGTGAAGACCCGGGCGCGCAGCGAGAGCCGCCCGTCCCGCTCGGCCCTGGCGTACCCCGCGATCGGGGAGTTGCAGTGGCCCTGGAGGACGTGCAGGAGCATCCGCTCGGCGGTGGTCTCGCGCCAGGCGTCGGCGTCGCCGAGGCCGGCCACGGCCTCGATCGTCGCGCCGTCGTCCTCCCGGCACTGGAGGCCGAGCACGCCGGCGCCGATCGGCGGGCACATCGTCTCGACCGACAGCACCTCGCTGGCCAGCTCCGGGCGGCCGATGCGGGCCAGCCCCGAGACGGCGAGGAGCAGCGCGTCCGCGTCGCCGGCGGCCAGCTTCTCCAGCCGCCGGTTGGCGTTGCCCCGCATCGGTACGCAGGTCAGGTGCGGGTGCGAGACGGCGAGTTGGGCGACCCGGCGCACCGACGAGGTGCCGATCCGGGCGCCGGCCGGCAACTGGTCCAGGGCCAGCCCGTCCGGGTGCACCAGCGCATCCCGGATGTCGTCGCGCTTGAGGTACGCGGCGAAGACCGTGCCCGCGGGCAGCGGCCGGTCGGCCGGCACGTCCTTGACGCAGTGCACCGCCAGATCGGCCTCGCCCGCCAGCAGCGCCGCGTCCACCTCCTTGGTGAACGCCCCCTTGCCGCCGAGCTTGGCGAGGTCGCCCAGCCATCGGTCGCCGGAGGTCGTGACCGGCACCACCGTGGTCCGGATGTCGGGCCGCAGCGCGCCCAACTCCGCGCGTACCCGCTCCACTTGGGCCAGTGCCATGGGCGAGGAGCGGGAAACGATGCGGATCAGCTCAGCGTCGGCCATGTCATCCACGATAGGCCGTCACCGGCCGCGCGCCGCCCCGCGCCGCCCCGGCCGGCCCCGGCGGCTTCGCCCCAGCCGGCAGGGGGCGCACGCCCGCGCGGGCCGGCTCCGCGCGAGGCTCGGCCCCGCCCGCCGGGATCAGCCCGCACCGAGTCCCGCATCCGGGCCCGGGTCCAGGTCCGTCCTCGCGCGCGAGGATGGGGCCATGGTGCGGACCGAGACCCCGTGGGGGCCGTGGGAGCCGGAGACGCCGGCGGAGGTCGCGCGCCGGTTCGCCGGCGTGCCGACGCCGTGGTGGATCGCCGGCGGGTACGCCATCGAGCTGGCGGCCGGGCGCGCCGTCCGGGACCACGCCGACATCGACGTCCTGCTGCTGCGTCGGGACCAGCTCGCGGCGCAGCGCGCGCTGGCCGGCTGGGAGTGGTGGGCCGCCGACCCGCCGGGCACGCTGCGCCGCTGGGCGCCGGGCGAACTCCTGCCCGCCCCGGTCCACGACGTCTGGTGCCGTCCGGGGCCAGCGGAGCCCTGGCGCGTTCAGCTCATGATCGACGAGGCGGTCGGCGCTACGTGGATCTCCCGGCGCGATCCCGGGGTGCGGCTGCCGCTGGCAGCGCTCGGCCGCCGCACGCCGACCGGCGTCCCGTACCTCACCCCCGAGGCGCAGCTCTACTACAAGGCCGCCGCGCCGCGCCCCAAGGACGAGCGGGACTTCGCCGCCGCACTGCCCCACCTGACCCCGCCCCAACGGGCGTGGCTCTCCCGCGCCATCGCCCGCACCCGACCGGCCCACCCGTGGCGCGCCCGCCTGGCGGCGACCTAGCGACGACCTGGCGACGACACGGCGGGAGGCGCGACGGGTCGGCGTCGCGGCGGCGGGCGCGACGGACGCCCGCCACAAGCGAGCCCGGCGCGGCCGTACGCGAGCCCCACAAGCGGGCCCGACGCGGCCGTACGCGAGCCCCACAAGCGGGCCCACCCCGCCCCGCGCGTGGGCCGTACGCCCGGCGCGCCTGAGCCGTACGCCCAGCGCGCGTCAGCCGTACGCCCGCCACATGTCGCCCATCGCGCGCAGCAGCGGGCCCGTGCAGCGATATGCCCGTATTGTCTACTCGCGGCAAGGGAGAGCAGACCCGAGGGAGCATCGCGTCATGAGCACACCCGCATCCGTGAACGTCGCCGTCATCTACTACTCGTCGACCGGCACGGTCCACGCGCTCGCGAAGGAGATCGCCGACAGCGCGGAGCGGGCGGGCGCCGAGGTGCGGCTGCGCCGGGCGGCCGAACTGGCCCCGCGCGCGGCCGTCGAGTCCAACCCGGCGTGGGCCGCGCACGCGGACGCGACCGCCGACATCCCCGAGGCCACCGGCGACGACATGATCTGGGCGGACGCGGTGATCTTCGGCTCGCCCACCCGGTACGGCAACGTCACGTCGCAGCTCAAGCAGTTCATCGACACGCTCGGCGGCCTGTGGCAGCAGGGCAAGCTGGCCGACAAGGTCTACAGCGGCTTCACCTCGTCGGCCACCACGCACGGCGGCCAGGAGTCCACGCTGCTCGCGCTCTACAACACCATTCACCACTTCGGCGGCATCCTGGTCGCCCCCGGCTACACCGACCCGTCGAAGTTCGTGGACGGCAACCCGTACGGCACCTCGCACGTCGGCGGCCCGGAGACGCCCATCGACGACAACGCCCGCACGGCGGCCCGCGTCCAGGCCGAGCGCGTGGTCCGCTTCACCCGGGCGATCAAGCGGGGCCTCGCCGCCTGACCCGACCGGCGCCGCCGCCCCGAGCCGCCCGGGGGGGGCGCGGCCCACCCGGCACAGCCCGACCGCGCGGCCGGGCCCAGGTCAAGGCCCGGGCCCGGCCGCGCCGGTGTCAGCCGCCGAGGCGCTGGTAGCGCCGCACGGCCAGCGGGGCGAACACCACGATCAGCGCCAGCGGCCAGACGACGGCCAGCAGGCCCGCGTGGTCCGCGGCCCAGGAGTCGCCGCCCCAGCCGGGGTTGTCGAACAGGTCGCGGACGGCCGTCGCGGTGGCGGACATCGGGTTCCACTCCGCGATGGCGCCCAGCCAGTCCGGCATGGTGTCGGCCGACGTGAACGCGTTGGACAGGAAGCCGACGGGCCAGACCAGGATCTGCACCGCCTGCACCAACTCCGGCTTCCCGGCGGCCATGCCCAGGTAGATCCCCACCCAGAGCATCGCGAAGCGCAGCAGGAGCAGCAGCCCGATCGCCGCGACGCCGGCGGCGAACCCGCCGTGCCAGCGCCAGCCCATCAGCAGCCCCGCCACCAGCAGCACCGACACGCTGACCAGCGACTCGATCATGTCGGCCGCGCTGCGCCCGACGAGCACCGCCGACCTGCTCATCGGCATCGCCCGGAAGCGGTCGAGCACGCCCTTGTTGAGGTCCGTGGTGACCGACACCATCGTGGACTCGATGCCGAACGCCATGGTCAGCGCGAGCATCCCGGGGAACAGGAACTCCTTGTAGTCCCCTCCCCCGGCGACGTGCATGCCGCCGCCGATGAAGTACGCGAACATCACCAGCATCATCACCGGGAAGACCAGCCCCACGACGAGCTGCACCGGCTGCCGGGCCCAGTGGGCCAGCTCGCGCCGGGTCATCGTCCAGGAGTCGGTCAGCGCCCAGCCGAGCCGCCCCGCCAGCCCCGTGGGCCGCGCCATCATGGTCAGCTCCCGCGCGTCCGTCCCCCGCGCGTCCGTCGCCGTCGCCGTCATTCCGCCGCCTCCCCTTCGTTCCGTACGCCCCGCTCGCCCGCCGCCGCCCCCGCCAGGGCGGCCCCCTTCTCCGCCCGGGAGCCCTTCTCCGTCCGGGAGCCCTCCTCGTCCGGGCGCGCGCCCGTCAGGTGCAGGAAGACCTCGTCGAGGGTGGGGCGGCGCAGCGCGATGTCCCTGGCCTCGATGCCGGCCGCGGCCAGCGCCCGTACGGTCTCGGTCAGCGCCGCCACCCGGTCCGCGACGGGGGCGCTGACGCGCAGCGCGTCCTCGTCGGTCTCGACGCCGTCCGCGCGCGCCGCCATGGCGAGGACGGACGCGGCGGCCGGGAGGTCGTCCGCGTGGTGCAGCACCACGTCGATCCGGTCCCCGCCGATGGTCGACTTCAGCTCGTCCGCGGTGCCCTCGGCGATGGCGCGGCCGTGGTCGACGACCGTGATGCGGTCGGCGAGTTGGTCGGCCTCCTCCAGGTACTGGGTGGTGAGCAGCACCGTCGTGCCGTCGCCGACCAGCGAGCGCACCGCGTTCCACACCTCGCGCCGCCCCCGTGGGTCGAGCCCGGTGGTGGGCTCGTCCAGGAAGAGGACCTGGGGGCGCATGATGAGCCCTGCCGCGAGGTCGAGCCGGCGCCGCATGCCGCCGCTGTACTGCTTGATGGCCTTCTTCCCGGTCTCGGCCAGGCCGAACTGCTCAAGGAGTTCGCCGGCCCGCCGCCGGGCCCGGCCGGCCCCGAGGTGGTAGAGCCTGCCGAACATCTCCAGGTTCTGGAAGCCGCTCAACTCCTCGTCCACCGCCGCGTGTTGCCCGAGCAGCCCGATCCGGTACCGCACCTCGTCGGGGTGGGTCGCCACGTCGAACCCGGCGACGCGGGCCCGCCCGCCGTCGGCCCGCAGCAGCGTCGCGAGCACCCGCACGCTGGTCGTCTTGCCGGCGCCGTTCGGGCCGAGCACGCCGCGTACGGTGCCGCGCGGCACCACCAGGTCGAGCCCGTCCAGGGCCCGGTGTTTCCCGTACCGCTTCTCCAACCCCTCGACGACGATCGCGTGATCGTGGTCAGCCAATGCCTTCCCCTCCAGCCGCCGACTGCGGGACGCCGCCGCCCCGCACTCCAGTAGTCAAGTTTGACTAGGAGCGCAGAAGGTACTGCCCGCCCGCGCGGTTAGTCAAACTTGATTACCGAACCCGCGCCCCCGTCGCACCCCGGGGGCGCCCGGCGGCTACTCGCCCCGCGGCGGCCCGCCCGCCGCCGCGTCGCCCGGGTGCGGGACCGTGCCGTACGGGTTCTCGACGCCCTCCGGGAGCACCGCCCGGAACCGCTCGCCCTCGCCCGCCATGACGTACGCGCCGCCCTCGAGCCGCTCGATCAGGGCGCGCGTCCAGGCCGTACCGCTGTCCACGGCGGACAGCCACAGCTCCATGATCTCGGCGATGTGCCCGATCGACTCGGCACCCTCGGCCGGCACGTACGACTCCGTCACCGCGTCGTGCCAGTCCTCCAGGCCCTTGAGGCGCTGCCGCAGGAGTGCGATGGCCTCCTCGCGCGGCAGGTCCACGATGAACCCGACGCCCGCGCTGAGCACGTCGAGCTTGGGGTTCCAGCTCGACAGCGCCTCCCTGAGCAGGGCGAAGAAGACCTCTTCCCCCTTGTCGGTCAGCTCGTACTCGGTGCGCGGCGGGCCGCCCGCCGTGCTCGGCGCGACGTCGTGGGCGAACAGCAGGCCCTGCTTGGCCATCTGCTTGAGCGCGTGGTAGATCGACCCGGGCTTGGCGTTGGACCACTCATGGGCGCCCCAGAACTCCAGGTCGTTGCGCACCATGTAGCCGTGCGCGCGCCCGTGCTGCCGCACCGCCCCGAGCACCAGCAACCGCATCGCCGACATCGCCCGCCACCCCATCTCCACGCCACACACGCGCCCGCTTGTCAACACCAAGATTAGACGGCCGCCGAAGAGCTATTCAATTTTGACTAGTCCCGCTCCGGCTGGGAAGCTCGCCGGCATGACGGAGACGACCACGCCCGTGTTCCCGTGCCGCTCGATCCCGGAAACCCTCGACTTCTACCGCGCCCTCGGCTTCGAGGTCAGCTTCGAGCAGACCAGCCCCAACCCGTACGCGGTGGTCCAACGCGGCGCGATAGCCCTGCACTTCTTCGGGATGCGCCGACACGACCCGGCCACCTCCTACAGCACCTGCCTGATCTCCACCGAAGCCGTGGACGCGTTACACGCGGCGTTCCGCGCCGGCCTGCGGGCGGCGTACGGCAGGGTGCCCACGCGCGGCATCCCGCGGATCGGGCCGCTGCGGGACACCACGTACGGCGTGCGGCAGTTCCTGGTGACCGACCCCGGTGGCAACTGCCTGCGGATCGGCCAGCCGACCGGCGAGAGCCGGGAGCACGGGCCGCAACCGGACGGGGCGTTCGCTCGCGCGCTGCACCTGGCGGCGCTGCTCGGCGACGCCAAGGGCGACCACCGGCAGGCGGCTCGCGTGCTCGACCGGGCGCTGGCCAGGGCGGAGGCCGCCGCGCCCGAGGAGCCGGGCGCCGACGCGGCCGGGGAGCGGCCGACGGCGCCGGAGTGGGTGGCCGCGCTGGTGCTCCGCGCCGACCTCGCGATCCGGCTGGACGAGCCGGAGCGGGGCGCGGAGTCGCTCCGCCGGGCCGACGACATCACGCTCACGCCCGAGGAGCGGGCGAGCGTGCGCGACGCGCTGCGCCGGGCCGACGAACTGCGCGAGGAACTCGGCGGCGAAGCGGGCGCCGGGCCGGCCTAGTTCGCCCCCGGTGACCGGCCGGGCCGGCCCCGGCGCGGGCGGGCGCCCCGTACGCGAGGGGGTACGGGGCCCGCCCGGCGCGGGCGCGCGGCTCACACCGCGCCGTCGCCCGCCTCGTCCACCAGCACGAACGCGGTCTTCCCGTCGATCGCCTCCCGGATGATGTCCGCGTGCCCCGCGTGCCGGGCCACCTCCTGGATCATGGTCAGCAGAATCCAGCGCGCGGAGCGGTCCCGGTCCTGCGGGTACCAGGGCGCCTCCGGCAGCGTGACGACGACGTCCAGGTCGGGCAGCGAGTTGACGTACTCCTCGGTCTGCCGGGCGACCTTCTCGTAGTACGCGAGCAGACCGGCCACCGTCTCCTCGCCCACCCGGTCGAAGGACTCGTGCCAGTTCTCGAACGTCCGCTGCACGGTCTCCTCCGGGCGCCCGGCGAGCGTGCCCATGATCCAACCCTGCTCCACCTCGGCCACGTGCTTGAGCAGGCCGAACAGCGACAGCTCGCTCACCGTCGGCTTCTGGGTCGCCTGTTCGTCGGTCAGTCCGAGCAGGGCCCGCCGGATGCCGCCGCGCTGGGCGGCGAGGTAGTTCAGCAGCGCGGTGCGCTCGTCGCCGCGGGGCTCGGCGTCAACGAAAGTGGGCATGGGGTCCGCCTCTCCGGTGGGGCTCTCCGATGGGGCCGGTGCGTTCCCCGGCCTCGTTGAAGAACACGCTACGCAGCCTTGCGGACAGGTTCTGTCCGCAAGCGGACGCGGCCCGAAGCGCCTTGTCAGCGCCGTCCTCCTACCGGGCCCGCGCCCGCCCCGCCCCGCCCCCGCCCATACGACGGCCCCGCCGGGACCGAGGTCCGGGCGGGGCCGGGGATGCGGGTGGGGCCGGGGATGCGGGTGGGGCCGGGGATGCGGGTGGGGCGCCGGGCGCGGGTGGTGTGGGACGGGCCCGGTGCGCCGGAGCGGGTCAGAAGGGGAAGCTGGTGCGGCCGTGCTGGATGGAGATCCACTTCGTGGTGGTGAAGCAGTCCACCATCGCCTCACCGTTCAGCCGCCCGACGCCGGAGGACTTCTCGCCGCCGAACGGGACGATCGGCTCGTCGTGCACGGTGCCGTCGTTGACGTGGATCATCCCGGTACGCACCTTGCGGGCCAGCCGCACGCCGCGCTCGATGTCGCCGGTGTGCACGGCGCCGCTCAACCCGTAGCTGGTCTCGTTGGCGATGCGCAGCGCCTCCTCCTCGCCGTCGAAGGGGATCAGCATCACCACGGGGCCGAAGAACTCCTGCCCGTACACCGACGATTCGGGGTTGACGTCGGTGAGCACGGTCGGGCTGACCATCGTGCCCTCGACGGTGCCCCGCACCAGGGCGGTCGCCCCGTCGGCCACGATCTGCTCCACCATGCCGCCGATCGCCTCGGCCTGGCCCTCGTTGATCAGCGGGCCGATGTGGGTCTCGGGGTCGCGGGGATCGCCGACCTTGAGGGCCTTGACCCGGGCGACGAACTTCTCGGTGAACTCGCGCTCGATGGAACGGTCCACGAGCACCCGGTTGGCGGCCATACAGATCTGCCCCTGGTGCGCGAAGCGGCTCACGACCGCGGCGTCCACCGCGTAGTCGACGTCCGCGTCGTCCAGCACGATCATCGCGCTGTCGCCGCCCAGCTCCAGCACGGTGCGCTTGAAACCGGCCGCGGCGACCGTGGCCACGTGCCGGCCGACCTTGTCGGAGCCGGTGAAGGAGATCACCTTGGGCACCGGGTGCTCGATGAGCGCGTCGCCGATCTCGGCGATGTCCGTGATGACGACGTTGAGCACGCCGGCCGGCAGCCCGGCGTCCTCGAAGACCTTGGCGACCAGCCCGCCGCCGCACACCGGGGTGTTCTGGTGCGGCTTGAGCACGACCGCGTTGCCGAGCGCGATGGCCGCCGCCACCGACTTGATCGACAACAGGAAGGGGAAGTTGAAGGGGCTGACGACGCCGACGACGCCGACCGGCTCCCGGTAGACGCGGTTCTCCTTGCCGTCGATGGGCGAGGGCAGGATGCGCCCCTCGGGCCGCAGCGCGAGCTGGATGGCCTCGCGCAGGAACTCCTTCACGATGTGGAGTTCGAACCCGGCCTTGGCCTGCGTGCCACCGACCTCCGCCGTGATCGCCTCGGCGATCTCGGCCTCACGGTCCTCGACGATGCGCAGCGCCCGCTCGAACACCTGCCGCCTGGCGTACGGGTTCATCTCGGCCCAGCCACGCTGCGCCCGTTCGGCGGCGCGGTAGGCCAGGTCGATCTCCTCGACCGTGGCAATGGTGATCGAGGCGAGCTTCTCCCCGTTGTACGGATCGAAGTCCACGATGTCCCACGAGCCGCTCCCGACCCGCCACTCACCGTCGATGTACTGATAGGCCAACTCGGAGAAGTAGGACATGCCATCCCTTATCTGAAGGCCGGGAGGCGGCTGGCCACCCGGGGGCTGGGCGGGGTCTCCTGATGGACCGTCATCGTAGTGAGGGCTCACAGCAATTGGAGACGGGCCCTCAGCAAATCCCGGGATTTGGCCGGAGACAAGCTGTCCGAACGCAGCCGCTCCATCGCCCGCTCGTATTGCGTGACCTCTTCGCGCTTGTCGAGGTAGAGCGCGCTGGTGAGTTGCTCCAGATACACGATGTCCGGCAGGTCGGGTTCCGGAAAGCGCAGCATCGTGAAGGCCCCGCTCTCGCCGGAATGGCCACCGAAGCTGAACGGCATGACCTGGAGCGTGACGTTCGGCTGCTCGGACACCTCGAGCAGGTGCCGCAGTTGGGCGCGCATCACCGTCGCGTCACCGTACGGCCGGTGCAGCGCCGCCTCGTCCAGTACGGCGTGAAACTCCGGGGCCCGCTCGGAGACCAGCAGCTTCTGCCGCTCAAGGCGGAGCGCCACCCGCCGGTCCACCTCGCTCGCGCACGCGTCGCGCTGCCCACGGGCGACGACCGCGTGCGCGTAGTCCTCGGTCTGCAACAGGCCGTGGATGAACTGCACCTCGTAGACGCCGATATGGGAAGCGGCGCCCTCAAGGCCGACGTACGTCTGGAACCAGCCGGGCAGTACGTCGCCGTAGCTGTGCCACCAACCCGCCACATTGGCCTCCCGGGCGAGTCCGAGCAGCGCCGAACGTTCCGCCTCGTCCGCGACCCCGTAGAGCGTGAGCAGGTCCTCGATGTCACGTGCCTTGAAGCTCACCCTGCCCAACTCCATGCGGCTGATCTTGGACTCGGAAGCACGGATCGAATAACCAGCCGCCTCACGCGTGATGCCACGCGATTCGCGGAGTCGTCGGAGCTGAGAGCCCAGGAGGATGCGGCGCACTACCGATCCACTCGACTCACTTGTGGCCATTTCCGTGACCCTCCCTGTACGTTCCGTACCCGCCCGGGCACGCCCCCACGGACCCTCGGCCGCGAAGTCTGCCACTTCTAGGCTCCGTTGAGTGCGCATCTCATTACCCAGATGTGAGATGGACGCAAGTGACCTTGAGAAGAATTCCCCGCCAACGAGCCCAGTTCGGAGCAAACCGGCCACGTGCACGTGCATCTGCCCTTGCATCTGGTCCGGACATTGGGAATCCTGGAGCTCGCGCACGTGCACGCTGTTTGCAGATCCAGCCAGGGTCGTCACGGCCACGAATGCCAGGAGTGCCTCGCATGGGGATCAAAGGATCGACCATGGTCGAGCCGTTATGGCAGGGCCTGCCTCCCATCGACCCCTCGGCGCTCTCCAACTCCGCGTCCTGCGCGCTGGCAGCCCGCTACGACGCCGTCAAGGGCGCTCGCGAGTTCACCCGCGCCACCCTGCACGGCTGGGACCTGACCCAGCTCTTCGACGACGTGGCGCTGGTCGTGTCGGAGCTGGTCACCAACGCACTGCGGCACGCGCTGCCCGGCGAGGACCGCGAGAGCCTCGGCTCCCGCCCACAAGCAGGCCATGGGGTCGGTCACGGGGGCGGCCCCATGGCCGTTGTCGAACCGGCCGTGCGGCTGCACCTGATGCGGTGGACCTCGCGGCTGGTGTGCGCGGTGCGCGACCCGAGCGAGGTCAGCCCGGTCACCGGCGACACGGCCCTGTTCCCCGAACTCAACGGGGCGGCCGAGTCCGGCCGCGGGCTCTACCTGGTCGAGTCGTTCAGCGATAGTTGGGGCTGGCACCCGCTGGCGGGAACGCTGCGCGGCAAGGTCGTCTGGGCCCTGTTCCAACTCCCCCGCAGCGAGGGCTGACCCCCGCGACCGCCGCCCGACACCGCCCCGCGCCCCGAACCAACGGCGCGGGGCTGTCCGCCTGCCCGGCGCCACCCCGCCGGGGCGGGCCCTCGCGGGGCGGGGTCTGGCCGGGCGGGTCCTCACGGGGCGGGGCCCTGCCGGGCGTACGGGTCTGGCCGTCCCGCCACCGCGCGCCCCGGCGCGGTCCCGGTGGGGAGCGCGGCGGACAGCGCGGTGGGGCCGCGAGGTTGGCGCATATGACTACGGAAGCCCCGTGCGGTCCGTGCCGGGCCACGGGGGCGGCTGAGTGGCCGGGGCCGGGCCGCGCGCGGGACGGCCGGGGCGGGGCCTGTCCCCCGACCGGCTGACGCTCCAACGGCGCCATCACCCCATAGAGCGACCCGAAGCGGCGCCAACGCACCGCGCCCACGAGCCCGACGGCCCCGCCCACGGGACCCCTTCGACCCCGTCCACCGCGCGTGGACGCGCGGCGGGGAGAAGCCGGGGCCCGACGACGGCCCGGCGTCCGCGCGTCCCGTCGGGCCGACTCCCTCCAGCGTCTACCGCCCCCACCCCAACCGCACCAGTACGGGCTACGTCGCGCCCGGTTCCCCGGGGCCGGCCAGCCCGGCCGGCCCCGAAACGCGCCGCGCCGCGCCCCCCGGCCGGCACCGGCTCGCGAGGTGGCGCGGGGCCGGCGCCGGGGCCGCTCGGCGGTCGCGGGTGGGACGGCTGCGGGCCGGCGGCCGGTGCGCGGACGCCGTCGGGCCGCCCCGGCTCATCGCCCCACGCGCACCGGAAATGCCGCGATCGGGACGCGCAGCCGACCGGTTCGCCCGGGCGAATCCCGGGATTCCGCCGCCCGGTGGGCATTCAACGGGCCCGGGCGGGGGCCGGCCAGCGACGCGGCGGGCTCAGCGCGATAGGGGTCAATCACCCACCAGGTGGTCAAACTCCCCGTCCTTCACGCCCAGCAGCATGGCCTCGATCTCAGCGGGCGTGTAGACGAGCACCGGACCGTCCGGATAGCGGGAATTACGGACGGCGACGTTTCCACCCGGCAGTCTCGCGAATTCAACGCAGGAACCCTGTGAATTGCTGTGCCTGCTCTTCTGCCAGGCGACCCCCGGGAGGTCCGTCGCCGCCATGCCGTTATACGCGTGGTGCACAGAACTCTCCGTGGGTGATTGCAGTCGTCAACTACCCCGGATCATAGTCCCGTTCATCTGCTGATGCATGAGCGGATGCACGTGCACGCGGCGTACCCGAATGATCACCGCGCGGCGTAAGGCAACAACGCCATCTCGCGGGCGTTCTTGATCGCCCGCGCCAACTGCCGCTGCTGCTGGGCGGAGACGCGCGTCACCCGGCGACTACGGATCTTGCCACGATCGGAAATGAACTTACGGAGCAGGTCGGTGTTCTTGTAGTCGATATACGAGACGCCAAGCACGTCCAAGGGGTTGGGCTTCGGCTTCAGGTTTTTGCGGAGCTGTGCGGAACGAGCCATGGGAAAGAGCGGTCCTTTCGGGAGAGTTCGGGCGAATTCAGCGATGCGGGAGCGCGCGGAAGGGCGCGGAAGGTAGCGATCCGTACGGCTAAGTACGGGGACGCGTACTCCGCGTGGTGGCGCCACGTACCGCGGAGTCGGCGTACGCGTTCTCATGTGCCCCGCGGTTATCGCGGGGTGCCGCGCGGGGCGGTTCGGGCCGGAATCGGTAAGTCCAGCACGGTGGGCGTGGAGACGGGCACGCTCGGTGCGGACGCATTCACATGCGGATGTGAATGGAGGTCTTCGCTGAGACGCGTATCACCGGCATGGGTACGTGAATCGCGGGTAAACGAGAGCGAATTCAGAGAACGGGGTCGAGGAGTTCGTCGAACGCGCCCGGCAGGGAACGCCACGCCGCGTGGCCCGCCGCGTATTCCGCGTCCGTCAACAGGCACGACTCGAGCAGCGCGACCAGCCCGGCACGGTCGAGCTCCGGCGAGGTGAACGTCAGGTGCTGGGCCCGGTCCCCGTGTTCGGGGTGCCAGTCGAGCGCGGCGGCCACCCGGCGCACCGGCGGGACCAGCTCCCAGGCCGCGTCCGGCAGCCCGGCCAGCCACGGGCCGGCGCTCTCCACACACAGCGCGCCGCCCGCCGCGTCCCACGACAGCAGCGTGTCCGGCCGGTCCGCGAGCCAGAACCGGCCGCGGCTGCGGGCCGCCGCGCAGGTCAGGTCCTCAAGGGCGGCGTACAACCGCCCCGGGTGGAAGGGGCGCGTCCGGCGCCAGACCAGGGTGGCGACCCCGTCCGCGTCCGCCTCCTGCGGCAGCAGTGCGCACGCCGGGTGCTGCCGGCCGGCCGCCGCGTCCACGTCGAAGGCGGCGAGCGCCGCCGCCGCGAGGTCGCCCACCGCGTCGACCGACACCAGGCGGGCCGTCGGGTGCAGTTGGGCCACGAGCGCCCGCCCGGTCGCCTCCTCCGCCGCCACCTCCTCGGGTGAGTCCGCCGCCGCGCCCTCGGCGTCCGCGTCGCCGGGCACCAGGGCCAGCACGGACGGGTACTCCACCTGTCGCGCCCAGGTGTCGCCCACCGTCCGCTGGTCGGACTCCGCCACCGCGAGGCCGGCCTGCGCCAGGTCGTCGCCGCAGGACAGGTACGGCACGACGAGCGCGGGATCGACGGCCGCGAGCACGCCGCCCAGGCGCAGCCCTGGCTGGTCCGGCGCCGCCTGCGCCGCGGCCACGGCCTCGGCCACCGACTGCGGCTCGACCGCGTCCCACAGCTCCACGACGGCCAGCGAGAACCAGCCACCCGCGGCCAGCCGCTCCAGCGTCGGCACCAGGTCGGCGCGGAGCGCGCAGCAGGCGCAGTCGTTCACCATCGGCGCCGTGCCGTGCTCCAGGACCTCCCGGTGGTCGCGCACCGTGCGGCGCACCGCGCCCTCGCCGGCCGTCGCCAGGTCGTGGTGGACGGCGACGCTGCCGGGCACGGCGCGCAGCAGTCGCTCGACGGTCGCGCGGCGCGCGTCCGCGTGCAGCCCGGCGACGATCGCCACGGTCAGCGCGTCCCGGCCCATCAGCGGGCCCCCCGCCTGCCGTACCGGCGCTCGAACCGCTCCACCCGGCCGGCGGTGTCCAGGACGCGCGCGGTGCCGGTGTAGAAGGGGTGGCTCGCCGAGGAGATCTCGACGTCGATGACGGGGTACGTGTTGCCGTCCGGCCAGTCGATGGTCCTGTCGCTGGTGGCCGTGGACCGGGTGAGGAAGGCGTAGTCGGCCGCGCGGTCGCGGAAGACCACCGGGCGGTACGGGGGGTGGATGCCGGGCTTCATGGCGGGACTCCTGGTGTGGCCGGGCGCGCGGCGGGGCCGCGGGCGGTGGGTGGTCGGGGGCGGGTCAGCGCTCTTCCCGGAAGGTGACGTGCCGTCTGACGAGCGGGTCGTACTTCCGGAGCTGGAGCCGGTCGGGGTCGTTGCGGCGGTTCTTGCGCGTCACGTAGGTGAAGCCGGTGCCGGCGGTGGAACGCAGTTTGATCACTGGGCGTAGTTCGTTTCGGGCCATGGCGACTACTATACAGAAATGGTTTCCATTTTCATTAGGCCGATCGAGCCCGGTTCCGGCCCCGTCCGAGGAGGCGACCCGCCAGGTCGGCGCACTGCCAGTTGACGGGCCGCGCGCCCGCGTTCGGCCGCTCCATCTCGCACTCGCACCGGCGCACGCCCCGCCGCTTCGACCCCACCATCCAGCGCAGGCGCTACTGGCTGCCGAGCGAGCGGCGCTTCGTGCGGCTCACGCTGAGCGCCAAGGGGGTCAAGACGGTGGACGCGCTGGGCATCGAGGCCGCCGTGGCCCGCGTCCGCGCCCGAGGGGAGAAGGTCCGATGGCCAAGCAGAGCAAGATCGCCAAGAACGAGCGGCGGCGCCTGGTCGTCGCGCGGTACGCGGTGCGGCGCGCGGCCCTCAGGGCCGTGATCCGCGACCCGCGCACCCCCGACGAGGAGCGCCGCGTCGCGCGGCGGGAGCTGAGCCGCCAGCCGCGCGACGCGAGCGCCACCCGGGTGCGCGACCGGGACAGCGTCGACGGCCGCCCGCGCGGCTACCCGCGCGCGTTCGGCCTGTCCCGGCTCAACCTGCGCGAGCGGGCCCACGCGGGCTACCTGCCGGGGGTGCGCAAGGCGAGCTGGTGACCGGTCCCGCGCCCCGGGGCGGACAATCCCGGGGCGCGGCCACTCCGGGCCGCACGGCCTCGGGGCCCGGGGCGGCGGGGACGGCCCAAGGCACCGCACGCGACCCGCCGGGCTACGGAAAGAACCAGGTCAGACGCCAATCGGCGTAAGGGGCTCCGGTTCTGGCCACGGGATTGTCAGACCCCCCTGGGAGACTCCGTGGCATGAGATGGGCGGTGGCAGAGGCGGACGACGGGGGTGTGCGCCTCTGCCCGCTCGACGACGCGGGGCGGCCGAGCGGGCCGGTCCACCAGGCGCGCGACCTGGTGTCCGCGGTGCGCGAGCGGCCGGAGGTGACGCGGTGGGTGTGGCGGTCCACCGCCGAGGTGTACGGCCGCCTGCTCGCCGCGGGCGTGCGGGTGGAGCGGTGTTACGACGTGGAGGTCGCCGAGACGCTGCTGCTCGGGTACGCGGGCCAGTGGGGGCGGCAGCCGCGCTCGCTGGCCGCGGCGTGGGCGCGGCTGCGCGGGCTGCCGGTGCCGGACGACCCCCCGGTGCGCACGGCCGACACGCAGCCGTCGCTGTTCGAGGCGGGCCCGCCGCCGCTGCCGCCGGGCACCGACCCGCTGGAGGCGCTGCTCGCGGTCTACGCCGACCAGGTGGAGCGCACGGCGGCCGTCGAGCGGCCGGAGCGGATGCGGCTGCTCATCACGGCGGAGTCGGCCGGCATGCTCGTCGCCGCCGAGATGCGGCGGGCCGGCGTGCCCTGGCGGGCCGACGTGCACCGGCAGGTGCTGGCCGAGCTCCTGGGCGAGCGGTACGCGGGGGGCCAGGAGCCGCGGCGGCTGACCGAGCTGGCGGACGAGGTCTCGCGGGCGTTCGGCAGCCGGGTGCGGCCCGACCTGCCCGCCGACATCGTCCGGGCGTTCGCGCGCGCCGACATCCGGATCGGCTCGACGCGCGCCTGGGAGCTGCGGGAGATAGACCACCCGGCGGTGGAGCCGCTGTTGCGGTACAAGAAGCTCTACCGGCTCTACACGGCGCACGGCTGGTCCTGGCTCCAGTCCTGGGTGCGCGACGGGCGGTTCCGGCCCGAGTACCTGCCGGGCGGCACGGTGTCCGGGCGCTGGACCACCAACGGCGGGGGCGCGCTCCAGATCCCCAAGGTGGTGCGGCGCGCGGTGATCGCCGACCCGGGGTGGCGGCTGGTGGTGGCCGACGCGGAGCAGATGGAGCCCCGCGTGCTCGCCGCCATCTCGCGGGACCGGGGGCTGATGGAGGTCGCGGGCAGCGCGCGCGACCTGTACGCGGCGCTGTCCGACCGGGCTTTCGCCGGCGACCGCGCGCAGGCGAAGCTGGCCCTGCTCGGCGCGATCTACGGGCAGACCTCGGGCGACGCCCTCAAACACCTCGCCGACCTGCGCCGCCGCTTCCCCGCCGCGGTCGCCTATGTGGACGAGGCGGCCCGCGCCGGCGAGGAGGGCCGCCTGGTGCGCACCTGGCTGGGCCGTACCTGCCCCGCCGCCTCGGAGGGGCTCGACGCCGGGTCGGACGAGGCGGGGCTGCCCCAGGCGGAGGAGACCGCGCCGGCGGAGGGCGCGGGGCCCGCCGGGGCCGCGGGTTCCGCGGGGGCGTACGGGGTCGGCGCGCGGGCGCGGGCCCGTGGGCGGTTCACCCGCAACTTCGTCGTACAGGGCAGCGCGGCCGACTGGGCCCTGCTGATGCTCGCCGCGCTCCGGCGCGAACTGGCCACGCTCCAGGCCGAGTTGGTGTTCTTCCAGCACGACGAGGTGATCGTGCACTGCCCGCTGGAGGAGGCGGCCCAGGTCACCGAGGCCATCCAGGCCGCCGCGGACCTCGCGGGCACCATAGCCTTCGGCACCACCCCGGTCCGCTTCCCGCTGACCCCGTCCGTGGTGACCTGCTACGCGGACGCGAAGGACTGAAAGGACCGAAAGGACTGAAGGGCTGAAAGGGCTGCGGCGGACACCCGGGGCGGATGAGGGCGCGCACCGGGGCGGGGTCGTCGCCGCGCGGCACGCGGCCCGGACCGGGGGTTCGGCACGCGGCCCGGGCCGGGGTTCGGCGCGCGGGGCGTGGGCGGGCACGGTGATGAGGGGTCATGCGGGCGGCGTAGTCCAGCGCGCGCGGGGGCCGGGGGGCTCGGACGATGAGCGTGGGGCCGCCGGGCGGGCGGCTCCGGTGTCGCCCGGGCGAGTGGGATAAGGGAGTGCCTCGTGAGCCTCAGCCTTGAGCAACTGTGCCGCTGTTCGGTGGCCGTCGATCTCGGCGCCGCCCGGACCCGGGTCTACCTCAAGGAGGTCGGGCTCATCGTCGACCAGCCGACCGTCGCCGCGGTGAACACCCGTACCGGCTCGCTCATCGCCGTCGGCTCGCTGGCCGAGCGGATGACGGGCCGCACGCCCGGGCACATCCGCGTCGTGCGACCGGTCAGCGGCGGCACCGTGGTGGACATCGACATCGCCCAGCGCATGCTGCGGTTCTTCGTCGGGAACAAGGTGCGCCGCGCCTGGCGGCGCAAGCCGCTGCTGCGGGCCGCCGTCTGCGTCTCGCACGACGCCGACCCGCTGGCCCGGCGCGCCGCGGCCGAGACGCTGGCCGGGCTCGGGGCGCGCCGGGTCGAGCTAGTGGACACGCTGATCGCCGCGGCCGTGGGGTGCGGGCTGCCGGTGGAACGGCCCGAGGCCACGATGATCGTCGTCTGCGGCGCGACGACCACGCACATCGCGGTGCTGTCCATGGGCGCGATCGTGGCCGCGGAGAAGATCCCGGTGGGCGGCGACATCATCGACCGGGCCGTCCTCGAACACCTCCGAACCCGCCACGAACTGCTGCTGCCCGGCCAGAGCGGGCACCCGTTGCACGAGGTGCTGCGCGGCGCCGACCCGTCCGTCGGGGGCGCCGAGGTGCACGGCAGGGACGTGACCACCGGGCTCTCCAAGTCCGTCTACGTGGACGCCGCCGACGTACGGGCCATCGTGCGCTCGCCGCTCACCGGCGTGTTGGACGCCATGCGGGCCGTGCTCCGACGCTGCCCGCCCGACCTGGTGGCCGACCTCGCCGACCGGGGCGTCGTGCTCGCGGGCGGCAGCGCGCGCCTGGCCGGCCTGGACGAACTGCTCGCCCAGGGCACCGGCATGCACACGCACGTCGCCGACCGGCCCGACCTGTGCGCCGTCGAGGGCCTGGGCGCCCTCCTGGAGGGCAAGGTCCAGCCGCTTCCGCTCGGGCCGCTGAGCCACTGAGGTAGCTGAGCCACCGAGGTACCGGGCGAGCGCGTTCGGCCGCGCGGGCGCCGGGCGGCTCGGCGCCCGCGCGGGACCGCCCGGCCGGCGCGAGCACGCGACGGCGGCGCGAGCGGACAACGGCGGCGCCGGCGGATTGTTCAGGCGCGGGCGCCGCTGGCTGAACAACCCTCATGGGCAGTGGACTTGAGCCGTACCCGCCGTGCGACGAGGGGCGGGTCCGGCCTCGCCCGGAGCGCGCACCGCTGCCCCGACGCGTGCCCCGGCCGTGCCGTCGCGCACCGCCACCGCCCCTCGTGGACACGGCCCCACCGCGACACGGGCTCCGATCGCCGAGGCGCGCCGGGCCTAGCAGGGAGAGCGTCATGGACACCGTCGTCGGCATCCTCATCATCGCGCTGTTGGTCATAGCGCTCCCGGTGCCCGCGGTCATCACCTGTCTCAAGGGCAAGTACGGCATGTTCGTCCTCGGCTTGTTCGCCCATCCCTGCTGGTGGTTCGCGACCTGCCGGCTGGCCCGGCCGGACTCGTTCTGGGCGCGGCACTACTACGACGAGGAGAAGTTCACCTGGGCACGTCACCGGTACGACGAGCCCGGTCTGCCCCACCCGACGTTCCCCGCGCCCGTCTCGCCCGCCGCCCCCGAGGGCGGGCGTCGCTGGCGGACGCCGGAGGCGGGGGCCGGGCGGGGCGGACACGACGAGGGGACATAAGCCGCACAAGGCGCAGCGGGAACTTCCGAAGGGCGTTCGGTGGTTGTCTGGGTGGTTCAAGCCCCGATGCGTAGCGCGCAAGGAGACAGTCATGGCCCTGTGGGACCGGTTGAAGGACTCCGCCCAGACGATGCAGACGCAGTTGCAGGCCAAGAAGACCGAGCTCAAGAGCGGGGCGTTCCGCGACGCCAGCATGGCGATGTGCGCGCTGGTGGCCGCGGCGGACGGGTCCGTCGACCCGGCCGAGCGGCAGCGCGTGGCGGCCCTGATCGCCTCGAACGACGTCCTGCAGAACTTCCCCGCCGACGACCTCCAGCGGCGCTTCGACGAGTACGTGGGCCAGTTGACCCGCGACTTCGCGATGGGCAAGGTCGGCGTCCTGCAGACGATCGGCAAGGTGCAGAAGAAGCCGGTCGAGGCGCGTGCCGTGCTCCAGATCGGCATCGTCATCGGCGGCGCCGACGGCGACTTCGACAAGACGGAGCAGGGTGTGGTCCGCGAGGCGTGCTTCGCGGTGGGCATCGACCCCTCGGAGTTCGACCTCTGAGGGTCGCTCCTCGGCGCGTTCGGCGTGCCGAGTGGCGCGTCCTCGCGCCGGTGGCGCGTGCGCGCGCCGTCCGTATCGTGCCCGCCACCGCGCACGCGCCCCCTGGGTGAGTGCGCGGCGGCGGGCACGCGTGCTTCCGCGCTCCGGCGGCTCCCCGGCCCGGCCCGGCGGGCGGGCCGCTGACCGCCGCCGGGTGCCGTGCCGTGCCGTGGCGTTCCTACGGCGGCGTCGGCGCCCGGTGCGTGAACGTCTTGCTGCGCATCAGGAAGTCGCCGAGGTAGCCGTCGTGCGGCAGCCCGGGGACCAGCACGTGCGTCGGGTGGTCGCCGACGTGCAGGTTGCGGATGGTGGGCTCGTCCAGCAGCCGGGCGATCAGCTCCTGGTCGGAGGTGAGGGCCGTGAGCACGATCGTGTTCCGCAGCGGGCCCACCCCGTCCTCCCGGCTCCACGGCGCGACCCACACGCACGGGAACGGCAGCTCAAGCCGGGCCTGCGGCGCGTTCGCGTGCGGCAGTTCGAACACCGCCGGGCGCAGCACCGCCGCGCCGTCGCCGAGTTCGTCGACCACGGTGTCGCCGCCGAGCCACGCCGTGGCGCCCGCGGCCTCGGCGTGCAGGAACTTCTCCAGCTCGCGCGCCGCGTCCACCCGCCGCACCGGCAGGACGGCCGCCGCGGACTCCGGCGCCAGCGACGGCAGCCCCGCCAGCCGCTCGGCGATGGCCCGCGCCACCGGCGCCGGGTCGCCCTCGACGAAGACGGCCGTGGTGTTCACGCAGGCGGCGCCGGCCTGTTCGCTGACCGAGGCGACGATCGTGTCCAGGTGGCGCGGGACGTCGGCGTCCGCGGTGACGAGGATCTTGGCCCGGCCCGGCCCGTGCGGCAGCACGGTCGTGCTCGCGCGGTACGCGTCCACCACCGCGTCCCCGCCGTACACCATGGCCAGGTCGGCGCCGGCGACCAGGTCGTCGGCGACGCCGTGGTCGCTGGGCAGCAGGACGACGCGGTCCGTGCCGAACCCCGCCGCGTGCAGCGCGGAGACCAGCCGGTGGGCGCTGAGCGGCTCGCGCCGCGAGGGGCGTACGGCGACGCGGTAGCCGAGGGCCAGCGCCTCCGCCCACTGCTCGTGGATGCCGGGGTGGTTGCCGGCGGCCAGCACGGCGAGCACGTCACCCCGCCGGATCCACACCGCGTTGCTGGCGCCGTACGAGGTGTCCCGGCTGCCGCGCGGCCTGGCCTGGCCGGCGAAGCCGTACGCGCCGGCCAGGCCCGTCGCGACGGCCCGGGTCGCCTCGCGCACGACCGCGATCGGCAGGCCGCTGACCCGGGTGACGGCGTGCTCGTACTCCTGGACGGTCAGGCCGTTGACGGTGGCGGAGCCGAACAGCCGGCCGGCCTCGGCCAGCGCCGCCGTCCGCTCGCCCACGGGCAGTGGCCGCGCCCGCCGCAGCGCCGCCAGGCCGCGCCGTACGTACAGCCGGGGCACCAGGCTCAGCTCAGCGACCGGGTGGCCGGTGACGTCGTGGACGGTCTCCCTCGCCTGCGAGCGGTAGGGCCCGTTCGGGCCGAGGGCGTCGAGGTGGATCAGTTCCGGGGCGTCGGACACGGGTCAGTACACCCCCTCGACCACGGCCGTGCCGGCGAACGTCGGGACCGGTCTGATGTCGGCGACCGCGTCACCGCCGAAGCCCGGGGCGCCCGGGAGGCGCAGCGCGGTGTCCCGTTCGAGGTTGTTGGGGATCAGCATGGCGCGGCTGACGTGGTTCATGACCACCTGGCCGCGCTCGCCGTACGGCACCGTCTCCCCGGTGTCCGGGTCCACGACGCGCATGCTGAGGAACGGGTACGGCGGGTCGAAGGTGGACGGGGCGTCGGCGGCAAGACCGGCCCGCTCGTACATGCCGCCGCCGACCATGGTGCTGCCGTAGAAGCCGAGTAACTGGGCGTCGGGGAACACCTCGTCTCGGAGGAGGCCGCGGGTGTCGACGCTCATCGAGGCGCCGCCCCAGATGAGGGTGCGCACCTTGCGGTTGATGAGGTCGGCCATCTCCTCGTGGTCGGCCAGTGCCTCAAGGAGCGGCGGCGTGGTGAAGACGACGCCGACGTCCTGGCTCCGCAGGATCCACTCGACCTGGTCCAGAACGTGTTCCAGGTATCTCCTGGTCTCCTCGGACCTGCCCTGCGCGACGCACTTCTTGGCCCATCGCGGGTCGAGGTCGACGGAGAACGGAACGCCGCCCCGGCGGTGCGCCATGGTGCGGCTTATCGGGCCGAATATGTGCGGGCCGCTCGGGCCGATCGTCAGCCAGTTCACGTCGCGCGGGACGCCTCGGTCGTCAAGGACCTCGCTGTGCCAGGCACACAGCCGCTCGTGGTGGTCGGGAAGCCAGGCGACGCGTTTGGGAGAGCCGGTCGTGCCGCCGCTCTCGTACACGTCCAGTGGAATGCGTTCGTCCCCGTATCCGCGCGGTACGAGATCCGCTATCCGGACGTCACGTAACTCGTCCACGATGTTCGGGAAAAGCGCGAGATCGGCCTCGGTGCGAATGTCCGCGCGCGGGTCGAAGTCCAGGGTTTTGGCCCGCTCAAGCCAGAAACGGGAACCCGTTTTCGGGTTGAAGTGCCATTCCATGGCGGCGGCGAGCAACTCCGACATGGCCGGCGGTTGCGACCAGGCCGCGTCGAGCACCGAGGGGGCCGGCGTCGCCGGTACGGCCTTTCGGTGGGTGGATCGGGTGGCCCGCTCGGTGAGCACGTCGGCCACCGCCGCCGCCACCCGGTCCGCCTCGTCGTGGCTCATCACCAGGGGCGGGCTGAGCAGCACGGCGTTCGGGTTGTTGCGGACGATGACCCCGGCGCGCTCGCGCACCAGCGGCGGCACCCACGCGGCGGACGGCGGCTCCCCGGTGTCCGGGTCCCGGGTCAGCTCGACGGCGATCATCATGCCGACCTGCCGGACCTGCCCGACGATGGGCAACTCCTCCAGCCGGCGCAGCCGATCCCCGAGGTGGCCGCCCACGTCGGTGGCGGCCGTGAGCAGGTCCTCCCGCTCCACGATGGCCAGGTTCTCCAGGGCCACCGCGCAGGCGGTGGGGTGGCCGCTGTAGGTGTAGCCGCCGACGAAGCCCTCGTCGCGGGTGACGACGTCGGCCACCCGGTCGGCCACCAGCAGCGCGCCCAGTGGGACGTAGCCCGAGGTCAGTCCCTTGGCCGTGACGATGAAGTCGGGCGCGACGCCCAGCGCTTCGGCGGCGAACCACCGCCCGATCCTGCCGAACGACGTGATGACCTCGTCCAGGATCAGGAGAATCCCGTGCGCCGAGAGGAGTTCGCGCACCCGAGGCCAGTAGTCGGCGGGCGGCTCGACCACGCCGGCCACGCCGAGGATCGGCTCGCCGATCATGACGGCGATCCGCTCGGCGCCGATCTCCTCGATCGTCTCGCGCAGTTCGCGCAGGCAGAACTCGGTGGGGTCCTCGCCGCCGTACAGCTCCGGGTGGAAGGGCATCGGCGGCGTCAGGTGCCGTACGTTCGGCATCATGGGGCCGAAGCCCTGGTGGAACATGGGGAATCCGGTCGCCGCCGCGCCACCGTACGTGATGCCGTGGTAGCCGAGGTTCCGGGCAAGCACCCAGGTGCGCTCCGGTTCGCCGCGCCGGTGGTGGTAGAGCCGGGCCATGCGGAGCGCGGCGTCGACCGCTTCGGCGCCGCCACTGGTGAAGTACACCCGCTCCATCGGCGCGGGCGCCAGCTCGATCAGCCGGTCCGCCAGGTGGATGGAGGGCGCGTTGGTGAACTCGTGGAAGCTGCTGTAGTAGGCCAGTTGGGACATCTGCCCGGCCGCGGCCTCGATGAGTTCGCGGCGGCCGTGGCCGACGTGCGCGAGCATGAGCCCGCCGGTGGCGTCCAGGTATTCCCTGCCGTGCGCGTCGCGTAACCGACAACCGTCACCCTCGACCATGACGACGCGTTCCGTGGAATCGCCGGGCAGATGGGGGTGGATCAATCGGGACTGGTCCTTTTTCACCAGTGCGTCTGCGTCGATGAGCGGAGGCGTCGCATTGAAGGGCTTCATCGCATCCTCACGTCAATAACGGGAGCAGAAAGTTCCATTCCTAGCGCATTGTGCGGAGACGCCCAGTGTGCAGCAGCGGGGCGGGAAAAGGCAGAGTTCCGGGCGACGGGTCCATCATGTGGAAGTCCCCACGCCTGTCTTATCCGGGGCGAATTACTGTGAATTCCCCGTTCCGCCGTCAACGGCCCGATCCGCCGCCCACGGGCCCCACAGACGCCGCCGGCCGCCGTCCCCGGTGGAGGGGCGGCGGCCGGTCGCGGCCCGCGAAAGAGACGGGGCTGGGGTGAGAAGGGGCTGGGATGAGAAGGGGCTGAGGTGAGACCGGGCTCAGGCCAGGGTGGCACCGCCGCGCCGGGCGAAGCTGGCCATGATCGTGTTGTGGAACGGACGGATGACGGTGAAGTACCGCTTGCCCGAGGGCTGGTTGTAGCGGACGACGGTGCTGCACGCGCCCTCGGTGCCGTGCGCCCCGTCGCGTACGACGAAGATCACCCGGTAGCTGAGGTGCTTGTCGTCCTTGCCCGCCACCACCTCGTCGGCGCGGACGTCGATGACCCGCATCGGGCCGAGCTTGGCGCCGGGGACGACCTCGCCGGGCTCCTGCACGGCGCCGCCGCGCAGGCCGAACGGCTTGACGATCTTGTCGCGCAGGGACATCAGGGCGATGACCCACTTCGGTGGCGAACTCATCATGGCCTTGGCGAACTCGGCCGGGGTGGTACCGGGGGCGACGTCCACCGCCACCGTGTCCACGTGATCGACACCGCCCAGGCTCTTCTCCCCGCTCGGGCTCACGGCCTCGGCGGACTTGCGGACGACAGGTCCTCGCGCCACGTCGCTCTCCTTCTGCGTGCCTGCTGGCTTGTTTCGGTCTCGGCCCAAGGCTCGCACGCGCGCGCCCGCGCGCTCCGCGCACGCGCACACCGCTCGCCCCGCTCCCCCGGCGCCCGCCCCACCACAGCGGGCGGGCGCCGCGCGGTCGCTCACACGGTGGCGAGCTTCTCGTCCTTGATCTGGCAGATGACGGCACCGGCCGACACGGAGGCGCCGACGGCGGCCTCCAGGCCGTGGATGACGCCGGCGCGGTGGGCGTTGAGCGGCTGCTCCATCTTCATGGCCTCCAGGACCACGATGAGGTCGCCCTCCTCCACCCGCTGGCCCTCCTCGACCGCCGCCTTGACGATGGTGCCCTGCATCGGGGAGGCCAGCGCGTCGCCGGTGACCGCGCTGCCCGCGCTCCTGGTCTTCTTCCGCTTGGTCTTGCCCGCGCCGCCCGCCGCGCCGTTGCCGTTGGCGGTGGTGGGGGCGAAGCCGAGTGAGGCGGGGAGGGAGACCTCAAGGCGCTTGCCGCCGACCTCGACCACCACGGTCTCGCGGCCCGCGCCCTCGCTCTCGCCGTCCTCACCAACGCTCTCGCCGGGGACGAAGGGCTTGATGTCGTTGACGAACTCCGTCTCGATCCACCGCGTATGCACCGTAAACGCATCCGTCGAACCCGAGCGCTCGGGGGCGAACGCGGGGTCGGCGACCACCGCGCGGTGGAAGGGCAGCGCGGTGGCCATGCCCTCGACCTCGAACTCCTCCAACGCCCGCGCGGCCCGCTCCAACGCCTGCCGCCGCGTGGCACCGGTGACGATCAACTTCGCCAACAACGAGTCCCACGCCGGCCCGATCACCGACCCCGACTCCACGCCCGCGTCCAACCGCACCCCAGGACCCGAGGGCCCCGCGAACCGCGTCACCGTCCCCGGCGCCGGCAAGAACCCACGCCCCGGGTCCTCACCATTGATACGAAACTCGAAGGAATGCCCCCGCACCGGCGGATCGTCATACCCCAACTCCTCACCATCGGCGATCCGGAACATCTCCCGGACCAGGTCGAGACCGGTGACCTCCTCGGTCACCGGATGCTCCACCTGAAGACGCGTGTTGACCTCAAGGAAGGAGATCGTGCCGTCCTGACCGACCAGGAACTCACACGTGCCAGCGCCCACATACCCGGCCTCACGCAAGATCGCCTTCGACGCCCGGTACAACTCCGCGTTCTGCTCCGCGGACAAGAACGGCGCCGGGGCCTCCTCGACGAGTTTCTGGTGCCGGCGCTGGAGGGAGCAGTCACGGGTGGAGACCACGACCACGTTGCCGTGCTGGTCGGCCAGGCACTGGGTCTCCACATGCCGCGGACGATCCAGGTAGCGCTCCACGAAGCACTCACCGCGCCCGAAGGCGGCCACGGCCTCACGCACGGCCGAGTCGTAGAGTTCGGGAACCTCCTCCAGCGAGCGGGCCACCTTCAACCCACGCCCACCGCCACCGAAAGCCGCCTTGATCGCGATCGGCAGGCCGTGTTCGCGAGCGAAGGCCACCACCTCCTGCGCGCCGGAGACCGGGTCGGGAGTACCGGCGACCAGGGGCGCGCCGGCGCGTTGGGCGATGTGGCGGGCCGCGACCTTGTCGCCCAGGTCCCGGATGGCCTGCGGCGGCGGACCAATCCACGTCAACCCCGCGTCCAGTACCGCCTGGGCGAAGTCCGCGTTCTCCGACAGGAAGCCATAGCCGGGGTGGACCGCGTCCGCGCCGGACTCGGCCGCCGCGGCCAACACCTTGCCCATGTCCAGGTAACTGGTGGCCGGAGTGTCACCACCCAACGCGTACGCCTCATCAGCAACCCGCACATGCAACGCGTCCCGATCCGGGTCCGCGTACACCGCCACACTCCCGATCCCGGCATCCCGACAAGCACGGGCAACACGGACAGCGATTTCGCCACGGTTGGCGATGAGCACCTTGCGCATGGGTCTCCGATTCCCTCTTCCCACCGGCCGCGTCACCCGGTTCGGGTGCGTCGGCTCCGCTGACGGCGCCGCCAGCGTCGTCACCTTCGTCAACGGCCGAGTGCCGTCAGGCGTGCCGGCCGCGGCGGGTCGACCGCCCGCCGCGGCGGCCCGCGTCCCGGGCGCCCCGGGTAAGGCGCCGCTCATGAGGTCCACGACCCGGGCGCGCGGTAGCCGAGGGCGCCGGCGCGGCCGGGGCCCGGGTGGTCCCAGCTCACCCGGGGGCGGCCCGGGCCGCGCGCAGGGCCGCGGCGCGCGCCCTGGGCCAGGGCGGCGAACACCGCGGCGAGCGCGGCGACTTCCTCGGCGCCCGGCGCGCCGCGTACGACCCGCAGGTGGGCGTCGGCGGCCAACTCGGACGGGGTGCCGGCGGTGGGCTGCTCGTGGACGGCGCTGGGCGCGCCGCCGTGCCTGGTCGCGCCCATCACACCGGCGGGTTTCCGTGCTTGCGGGAGGGCAGGTCGGCGTGCTTGGTGCGGAGCATGGCCAGCGAGCTGATCAGCGCGGAGCGGGTCTCGCGCGGGTCGATGACGTCGTCCACCAGGCCGCGTTCGGCCGCGTAGTACGGGTGCATCAGCTCGGTCTGGTACTCCTTGATCTTCTGCTGGCGCACCGCGTCCGGGTCGTCGGCGGCGGCGATCTCGCGGCGGAAGATGACGTTGGCCGCGCCCTCGGCGCCCATCACGGCGATCTCGTTGCTGGGCCAGGCGAGCGAGACGTCCACGCCGATGGAGCGCGAGTCCATGACGATGTACGCGCCGCCGTACGCCTTGCGCAGGATGACCTGGACGCGCGGGACGGTGGCGTTGCAGTACGCGTAGAGGAGCTTGGCCCCGTGCCGGATGATGCCGCCGTGTTCCTGGTCGACGCCGGGCAGGAAGCCGGGCACGTCCACGAGGCTGACCAGCGGGATGTTGAAGGCGTCGCAGGTCTGTACGAAGCGCGCGGCCTTCTCGCTGGCGTGGATGTCCAGGACGCCGGCGAGCGAGGCGGGCTGGTTGGCGACGATGCCCACGACGTGGCCGTCGAGCCGGGCCAGGGCGCAGATGATGTTGGTGGCCCAGGTGGGTTGGACCTCGAAGAAGTCGTGGTCGTCCACGATCTCCTCGATGACCTGGCGCATGTCGTACGACCGGTTGGGGTCGCCGGGCACCAGGTCGAGCAGCGCGTCGGTGCTGCGGTCGGCCGGGTCCTCGGTCTCCTCGACGGGCGCGGTCTCGCGGTTGTTCTGCGGCAGCATCGACAGCAGGTAGCGGACCTCTTCGAGGCAGCTCTCCTCGTCGTCGTAGGCGAAGGCGGCCACGCCGGAGACGGAGGCGTGCACGTCGGCGCCGCCGAGGCCGTTCTGGCTGATCTCCTCGCCGGTGACGGCGCGCACGACGTCGGGCCCGGTGATGAACATCTGCGAGCTCTCGCGGACCATGAAGACGAAGTCGGTCAGCGCGGGGCTGTACGCGGCGCCGCCGGCGCAGGGGCCGAGCATGACGGAGATCTGCGGGATGACGCCGGAGCAGCGGGTGTTGCGCTGGAAGATGCCGCCATAGCCGGCGAGCGCGGTGACGCCCTCCTGGATGCGGGCGCCGGCACCGTCGTTGAGGGAGACCAGCGGGGCGCCGGCGGACTCGGCCAGGTCCATCAGCTTGTGGATCTTCTGCGCGTGGGCCTCACCGAGCGCGCCGCCGAAGATCCGGAAGTCGTGGGCGTAGACGAAGACGGTGCGGCCGTGCACGGTGCCCCAGCCGGTGATGACGCCGTCGGTGTGCGGCTTCTTGTGCTCCAGGCCGAAGCCGCTGGCGCGGTGTCGGCGCAGCGTCTCGATCTCGTGGAAGGAGCCCTCGTCGAGGAGCAGGTCGATGCGCTCGCGGGCGGTGAGCTTGTTCTTGGCGTGCTGGCGCTCGGTGGCGGCCGGGTCGCCCGCGTAGATGCCTTCCTTCAACTCCCGGAGTTTCAGGAGCTGTTCGGGCAGTCCGCCGGTGCTCGGGTCCTCGGGCAGGTCGTCGGTGGTGATCCGCCGATCGTCGGTGATGCTCATGGTGCGCGTCCCCCTGGGCTTTGCTGGTGTCAGGCCGCTACGGCGGCTGTGGGTGCGAGGGCGTCGAGGGTCTTGGCCAGTCGGCGCTCGTCGTTGGTGGTGAACGACGCGAGGTCGGGCACGATGCGTCGGCACAGGCCGCTGAGCACCTTGCCGGGGCCGACCTCGACGAAGTGGGTGACGCCGGAGGCGGCCATCAACCGCACCGAGCCGGTCCACCGCACCCGGCCGGCGAGTTGGCGGCGCAGCGCGTCGGTGATGCCGCGCGCGCTGGTGGCGTAGTCGGCGGTGACGCCGGAGATCACCGGGGTGCTGGGCTCGCGGAAGGTCACCTGGTCCAGTTCGGCGGCGAACTCCTCCTCGATGCCGCGCATCAGCGCGCAGTGGAAGGGCGCGCCGACCGGCAGCGCGATGGCCTTGACGGCGCCGGCCCGCTGCGCGGCCTCGCGGACCTTCTCGATGGCGCCGGCCTCGCCGGAGACCACCGACTGGCCGGGCTCGTTGTCGTTGGCGACTTCGGCGACCTGGCCGGTCTCGGCCGCGACGTCGGCGCAGATCTCCTCGACGGTGGCCAGGTCCAGGCCGAGCACGGCGGCCATGGCGCCGGGCACCTCCGCGTTGACGCCGGCCATCAACTGGCCGCGGCGGCGCACCAGGCGCAGCGCGTCGCGCCAGTCGAGGACGCCGGCGGCGACCAGGGCGGTGTACTCGCCGAGGCTGTGGCCGGCGACGACGTCGGGGTGCACGCCCCGGTCGCCGAGCACGTCGAGGGTGACCAGGCTGGTGAGGAAGACCGCGGGCTGGGTGATGGCGGTGTCGCGCAGCGCGTCCTCGGGGCCCTCCCAGCACAGCGTGGAGAGCGGGATGCCGAGGATGTCGTCGGCCTGCCGGTAGTAGGTCTCCACGAGGTCGGGGCGGGTCGCGATGACGTCGAGGCCCATGCCGACCTTCTGGGAGCCCTGGCCGGGGAAGAGGAACGCGGTCCTGCCGCGCTCACCCTCGGCCTCGCCCGCGCCGGAGGCGGCCGGGGCCGTCGCGGTGGCCGTGGCTGCCGGGGCCGTGGGGGAGGCCGTGGCCGCGGGGTGCTGGGTGTCGGTGTGCGTCATGGCGTTCTCCTCACGCGCTCGGCAGCTTGCTGAGGCGCATCGTGTCGTCCGGGCGGGGCCGCGGCGGGGCGGTCGGCGGGGTGGCGGGCTTGGTGTCGCGTACGAAGAGGACCACCAGGACCGCGCCGACCAGGGTGATGGCCGCGGCGTACCAGGCGCCGTTCTCCATGCCCTCGGTGACGGCCTTCTGCTTGAGCGCGGCGGCGGCCTCGGCGGTCGCCTCGCCCTTGCGCTGGAGGTCGATCATCTCCTCGGTGGCCGCGTCGGTGCGGTTGCTCATCAGCGCGCCCATGATGGCGATGCCGACCGCGTTGCCCACCTGGCGGATCATGGTGCCGGCGCTGGCGGCCACGCCGACCTGGTCCTGCGGGGCGGAGGAGATGGTCAGCTCGGAGGCGACGGGCATCGCGACGCCCATGGCCAGGCCGGTCAGCAGCATGCCGGGCAGCAGCAGGGTCCAGGAGCCGGAGTCGCCCTTGGGGTCGGCCAGCGTGTAGAGCGCGATGCCGACGGCCATCAGGGTCATCGCGAAGATGAGGGCCTTGCGCACGCCGGCCTTGGCGACGATCCGGCCGCCGACGGGCGCGCCGATCATCAGCATCAGCGTCATCGGCAGCAGCCGGACGCCGGTCTCCTGGGCGCTGAGGTCCAGGCCGGTCTGGAGGTAGATCGACAGGTAGAAGATCACCGAGAACATGCCGGCGCCGAGCAGGAACGAGGTGGCGATGCTGCCGCCGAAGGACGGCCGGCGGAACCAGCTCAGGTCCATGATGGGCGCCTTGGAGCGGGCCTCCACGGCCAGGAAGCCGGCCAGCAGGACGAGGCCGCCGGCGAGCAGCCCGAGCACCTTGGTGGAGGTCCAGCCCCAGGAGTTGCCGTTGATCAGGGCCAGGTTGACGCAGAGCAGCGAGGCGCTGAGGGTGACCAGGCCGGGCAGGTCGATGGAGTTGCCGGTGCTGGCGCGGCGCTGGTCGGCGCCCATGCCGGCGAGGGCGGCGAAGATGACGACCGCGCCGATCGGCACGTTGATGAGGAAGATCCACTCCCAGCCGGCGTGGTCCACCAGGAGCCCGCCGATCAGCGGGCCGAGCGCGGTGGCCAGGCCGCCGACGGCGCCCCACATCATGATGCCCTTGGCGCGCGCCTTGCCCTCGAAGGAGGAGTAGACGATGGCCAGCGTCAGCGGCATGACGACGGCGCCACCCACGCCCTGGACGACGCGGCCCACGTGCAGGGTGGTGATGTGCTCGGCGCCGAGCAGGGTGATCTCGCCCGCCGCGGCGCACAGCACCGAGCCGGCGAGGAAGACGACCACGCCGATGACGTAGATCACCCGCTGCCCGTACAGGTCACCCAGCCGGCCCGCGGTGACGATGAGGACGGCGAGGGCCAGCATGTACGCGTTGGCCACCCACTCCAGGTCGTCGAAGGAGGCGTCCAGGTCGTCGCCGATGGTCGGCATGGCCACGGTGACGACGGTGACGTCGAGCAGCGCGATGAACAGGCCCAGCAGCGCGGCCAGCAGGGTCAGACCGGGCTTGTTGCGCGGTGGCAACGCCCGTAGGTGCAAGGTGTTTCCCGACATGAGGTGTCCTCGTGCCCTTCGTCTCGGTGTCAGCCCGCCCGTTGGCGGTCCACGAACGCGATGATCAGATCGGCCACTTCCTGCGCCTGTTCCACGTGGCAGAAGTGGCTGAAGCGGGGGTCCATGCACAGCTCGGCGCTGGGCATGTCCGCCTGGAGCGCATCGGCACGATCGCCCAGCATCCCCGGGTCGTTGGGGCTGCCGATCACCAGCGTGGGAACCGATACGTGGGACAGCGCGAGCGAGGACGCCGCGCTGTACTGGTCGAAGAGGGCCAGGAACGCCTGGGGGCCCATCTTCTCCAACATCTTGCGCACCATGGTGTTGAAGATGTCGGGGTCCATCGTGTGGGCCCGCGGGCCCAGCCGGGTCTGGAGTCCGGCGGTCATCACGGCCGCGAACTGCTGCCGGAAGCCGTCGAAGATCGCCCAGTCCACGGGTTGGGTGGGCGACCAGTAGAAGGGGGAGAGCAGGATCAGCGCGTCCAGCTTGGGGTTGGCGCCCGAGGCCAGCCACTGGAGCACCGAGTTGGCGCCCATGGAGTGCGCGATGAGCACCGAGACCGGCTCGGGCATCATCTGCAGGCCGCCCTCGATCCACTGGCCGCTGGTGGCCCGGGCGCGCCAGCGGTAGGTGCCGCCGGAGCGCCAGGGCATGTCGAGCGGGAAGCTGCGGAAGCGCCCGGACAGGAGCTGGCTCAGCTTGGTGTAGCTGCTCCAGTCGTCCTCCAGGCCGTGCACCAGCGCGGCGGCGGGCAGCTCGGCGAACCGGTGGACGGCCAACTCCTCGCCGTACAGCAGCGACGCCTTCACCGGGGCGGGTCCGGACTCGGGGCTCATGCCCGGCTCCGGGGCGGCTCGACGCGCAGCAGGGTGAGGTTGCCGCGCGGGCCGACCGCGCCGACCACGGCGCTCTCGCGCACGCCGCGCACCAGGTGCTGGGCGAGGCCGAGCACCGGGGTCGCCGACGCCTGCGGGGCGCCGGTGGTCACGGTCAGGGCGGTGGCCGCGCCGCGCGCCTTGGCCCAGTCCTCGGCCGCCTGGGCGACGTGCGCGCCGCCCTCGGCGGGCAGCGACAGGTGCAGCACGCCGGGCGGGGTGCCCAGCGCGTCGAGCGCGGCGGCCAGGACGCGCTGGGCGGCGGCCGGGTTGCCGGGGACGGTGCGCCGCGAGCCGCCGGTGAGCAGGGCGTGCACGGTGGCGCCGCGCTCGGCGGCGCGCTCGGGGCGCTCCAGGTGCAGCAGGCAGGCGCCGGCCGCGTCCACGCCGGGACCGGTGACGGTACGGGCGGCGGCCGGCGGGCGGCCCTCGACGGCGCCGACCAGCACCGCGTCGGCCCGGTCGGCGGCCATCGCGCGGGCGCCGACCAGCGCCGACTCGAGGCCGGCGGTGAGCAGGTTGACCAGTGTGATGTTGAAGGCGCGCAGGCCGTGCGCGATGCCGAGCCGGCCGGCGGGGACGTTGACGGAGAAGTTGGGGCACTCGACGGGGCTGATGCCGGCGATGCCCTCGGCCAGCAGGGCCCGGTCGATGCGGTCGACGACGGCGTCGACGGCGAAGTTGGTGCCGAGCGCGACGCCGACCCGCTCGGGGGCGTGTTCCGTGGCGCCGTCGGCGGCCTCGTTGGCGTGGGCCAGGGTGAGCTGGACGGCGGCGAGCGCGGCCCGGGTGGCCTCGGGCAGGAACCGCCAACCGCGCTTGCCGAGGAACTCGGCGGGCGCGAAGTTGTCCAACTCGGCGATGGTCCAGGGACGTTCGTCGTCGGTCGGCTCGGTGCGCCAGAGGTCGGCGGCCCGGGCCAACTCCCGTGCCCCGATGGCGGGGCGGCTGATGGCGCCGACGCCGGTGATGGCGACCGGTGCCGCGGTGGACACGTTCACGCTGCTCCCTCCCGCGAGGCCACGGGGCGACCGGGCCCGGCGGCCCGCCCGTGGGTCTCGGTGCCGCCGCCCGGGCCCGGGTCGACTGGTTCGGCTGGGTCAGCCGGGTCCAGGGCCGCGATGGCGACGGAGATGTTGTTGCCGCCGAACGCGTACGCGTTGACGAGCACCGCGCTGCCGGCGCTGGCCTGTGGCACCTCCCGGACCACCCGCAGCTCGCAGGCGGGGTCGAGGGTGCGCAGGGTGCCGACCGGCGGCACCGTGCCGTCCCGCAGCACCAGGGCCGCGGTCAGGCAGGAGAACGCGCCGGCGGCGCCGCCGCTGTGGCCGAGGGACGCCTTGATGGCCGTCACCGGCACCTCGGGCGTGCGCGGGCCGAGCAGGGCGGCCGTGGTGCGGCTCTCCACCGCGTCGTTGGCCGGCGTTCCGGTGCCGTGGCAGAGCACCGCGCCGATGTCGTCCTGGCCGAGCCCGGAGCGGTGCAGCGCCTCGCGTACCGCGCGCAGCGCCTGGGTGCCCTCGGGGTCGGGCGCGGTCTCGTGGAAGGCGTCGCAGCTCCACCCGGAGTCGAGCACCCGGGCGTAGGGGCTGGCGCCCCGGCCGCGCGCGTGGGCGGCCGACTCCAGGACGAGGAAGGCGGCGCCCTCCCCGTACACGGTGCCGGCCCGGTCGGTGTCGAAGGGGCGGCAGGGGCCGGGCTCGGCGGCGCCCAGGCGCAGGAACGCTCCGACGGCGGGCCGCGAGACGGCCTCGGTGCCGCCGACGAGGACCACATCGGCCTCGCCGGCGCGGATCATCTCGGCGCCCATGGCCACCGCGTAGGCGCCGGCGGCGCAGGCGGTGGAGACGGTCAGGCCCGGGCCGTGCAGCGCCAGCCGCTCGGCGAGCAGGCCCTGGGTGTCGTACGGGTACCACTGGAGGCCGGTCAGCTCGCGGCTGCCGTCGCGTTCGGCCTCGCGCAGGTCGCTGTCGCCGTTGCCGGTGCCCACGACCATGCCGACGCCGTCGAGGACCGTGGGCCCGGCGTCCGCGAGGCCGGCGTCGCGGAGCGCGTCGCCGGCGGCGGCCAGCGCGAAGCCGCTGGCCCGGCCCGGCTCGTCGCCGGCGTGCGGGGCCGGGCGCGGGGCGTCGGTGACCGGGTAGGTGTGGGTGCCGTCGACGGCGGTGCCGGGCGCGACGTGCGGGCGCACCGGGACCTCGCCGCGCAGCAGCCGCTCCCAGTACTCCCCCGGGTCGTTGCCGAGCGGCGAGACGACCCCCAGTCCGGTGATGACGACGTCGGTGGTCATCAGGAGGCCCAGGTCAGTTCGTCGGACGGGCGCATGACGGCGATGGCGTAGTCCACCTTGGAGACCAGCTCGTCGTCCACGTAGCTCTCGCCGCTCATGATCACGTTGTCGCCGACGAACTGGTCGATGCGGACCTCGTGGCGGAGCGTGTCCCCCGGGTAGACGGGGCGGCGGAACTCCATGCCGCGCGCGGCGGCCAGGATCAGCCCGCCGTTGCGCTCGCGCGCCTGGGACCTCACGTGCCGCATCCACAGGAGCGCGCCGCCCTGACCCCAGGACTCCATGAGGAGCGCGGGCGGGTAGGCGAAGGCGCGGGTGGGTGCCCCGGGGGCGATGCCCGCGTAGCACGGCTCGCTGCCGGTCACGGTCTTCGCGGTGGTGATCCGGTCCGGGGGTGCGATGTCGAGCACCTTGTCCACGAGCAGGATCGGGTGGGCGTGCGGTATCAGTTCGCGCAGCTCGGCGTAGTCGATCATGAAGTCCCCGTACGTTGGGTGGCCTGGCGGCCGGTGGGCCGGCGGTGGCCGGTCAGGCGGCGCCCGATCCGGTCGGTTCCTCGGCGGGAAGCACGCGGAACGCCATCTTGACGAGTGCCGCCTTGGCCTCCCCGTTGGTGCAGTGCGCGACGACGCGCACGGTGTCGTTACCGGCGTCGTCGTGGCCCGGCTGGCACACGCAGCGCACCTGGAGGGTGTCGCCGGGGCGCAGGGCGGTGGTGAACCGCACCGAGGAGATCTCGGCCGGCTCGACGAAGGTCCGCTCGCCTCGGTGGGCGCGCACCAGGCGCAGCACCGCGTCGAAGACGGACTCGATGATGAAGGCGCCCGGGTAGACGGTGAACTCGGGGTAGTGGCCTTCGAGGTACGGGTCGTCGTCGCGGACGGTCTTGCGGACGACGACCTCCGTCTCGGAGATGACCGCGATCTCGTCCACCGGGTCGATGGGCGTGGCCCGCAGCCTGCCGGTGACCGGCGTGAAGGCCGGCCCGGCGGGGGCGGCTGTGTCGCCGCCGGCCGGCCGGGCCCCGGCCTGCTGGGTGGTGGTCACAGCGACACTCCGCCGTCGACCTCGATGACCTCGCCGGTGATGTACTTCGCCCGGTCGGAGACCAGGAAGGACACCAGGTAGGCGACCTCGTCGGCGCCGCCGTAGCGCTTCATCGGGATGGACTTGAGGGCCTCGGCGCGGATCTTCTCCGGCAGCGCCTCGGTCATGTCGGTCTCGATGAAGCCGGGCGCGACCACGTTGACCCGGATGCCGTACCCGGCGACCTCCTTGGCCAGCGAGGCGCTCATGCCCTGGATGCCGGCCTTGGAGGCGGAGTAGTTGGACTGGGTGGCGTGGCCGTAGACGCCGGAGATGGAGGACATGTTGACGATGACGCCCTCCTTGCGCTTCATGAAGTCGAAGACGATCGAGCGGCAGAAGTTGAACGTGCCGTTCAGGTTGGTGTCGATGACGGCCTGCCAGTCCTCGTGCGGCATGAGGACCATCGGGTTGTCCCGCACGATGCCGGCCGAGTTGACGAGAACGCTGACCGGGCCGAGCGCCGCCTTGGCGTCCTTGATGAACGCCTGCACCGCGGCGTAGTCGGCCACGTCACAGGGCGCGTGGTAGACCTGCGCACCCTGTTCGCGGATGAGCTTCTCGGTCTCGGCCGCGGCGTCGTTCCCGCTGCGGTAGCAGAACGCGACGTCGTAGCCGTCGGTCGCCAACTGGACGGCGCAGGCGCGGCCGATGCCGCGCGAGCCGCCCGTGACGATCGCCATGGGGCGCTGGGTGTCGGTCTCGGTCACTGTTCTCGTCCTCTCGTCCGTGCGATCGGGGCGACGCGGCGTCAGCCGCAGCCGCCCGCGGTGTCGTGGTCCATGGAGCCGTGCCGCTGGATGAGGTCGGCGGGGATGTCGGCCAGCGGGTCGGGGCCCCACTCGGCGTCGACCAGCGGGTAGTTCTCGGTCTGGGTCTCAGTGGCTACTGCGGTCATCGCTCAGCTCTCCTTCACGCGGCCTTGCTCGCGGCGGTGGCGAGCGCCTCTTCCAGCGTGGTCACGAAGTCGTCCAGCCGGTCCAGGCCCCAGAAGCGGTGCCGGCCGACCTTGAAGTACGGGACGCCGAACACGTCGTCCTCGTACACGCGCATCAGGGCCTGCACGCCCGCCTCGCGGATGTGCGCCTCCTCGGGCGCGTTCACCAGGGCCTCGGCGTCCAGCCCGGCCTCGACGCACACCCGGCGCAGCGTGTCGCGGTCGCAGATGTCCTCGCCGCGCTCCCAGCGGGCGGCCATCGCCGCGGTGTAGTACGCGCGGTGCACGCCCAGCTCCTTGGCCTTGATCCAGGCCAGGTGCGGCAGCTCCCACCACTCGTCGCCCTTGTCGATCGGCCACTTCATCGGGTAGCCGTACTTCTGCGACAGGCGCTTGGTGTCGTTGAGGATGTACAGGTGCTTGGCCTTGCTCATGGCCACGTAGTGGAACTCGCCACCCTGCTCCTCGAGCGCCTTGCTGCTGATCGCGTCGGGCTCGAAGAACGGGATGTACTCGATGAGGTCCTGGGCGTTCGGGACGCGCTCCTCCAACTGGCGCACCGCCATCCAGCTGAACGGCGAGCGCAGCGAGAAGTACAGGCGCGGCGGCTTCCTCACGCGGCACCCCCGAGCAGCGTCGCCTGGGTGGCCTCGTCCAGGACGGCGACCGTGCCGGCCTGCTCGCCCCGGCTGATGGCGTACCCGTGCATGATCGTGCCGGTGGCGGCGCGCTCCAGGGTGTCGCCGCGACGCACGTAGCAGTCCATGCGCGCGGTGTACATGGTGTCCTTGAGGATGTCCTCGACCTTGAAGACGGTGTGCACCGTCTCCTCCATGTAGATGTCCGAGAGCATCTGCACGCGGGCCCGCGAGACCACCGGGATCCAGCCGCGCTCGTCGAGCAGCGTGCCGACGGCCAGGCCACGGTCGGCCAGGAAGCGGTCCACGACCTCCTCCATCGTGCGGATATACGCGGAGTGCTGGAGCCGGTCGGAGAAGTGGCAGTAGTAGTACGGCGCGCGCCAGTCCCACAGGTAGGCGCCCGAGCCCTCGGGGGCGAGCACGTCGGCGACGGTGCTCCCGGCGGGGATCTCCAGCGTGGCCTTGGCCGAGTTGGTCAGCGCGGCCACGTCCGGCACCACGTACGGCTCCAGGATGGCCGGCACCGGCTCGGAGCCCGAGCCGTCCTTGACGGCGACCAGGGCGACCTGCACCTTGCCCTTGAGGACGGTCACGGTCTCGCCCTCGCGCTCGACCGTCAGCGACACGTTGAACGGCGCGCCCTGGCCCGGCTTCGGCTTGCCGGAGACGACGGTGGCGTACACCTGCTCCTCGGCCTCCAGGGCCACCGGCAGCTGCACGGAGGAGTCGACGATCTCCAGGCCGAGGCCGTAGCGGTGGTAGATGTCGCGGGCGCCGACGCCGCGGTCGCGGAAGTACTGCAGCACCCCCTCCTCGACCAGGTACATGAAGTGCTTGAACCCGATCCAGGTGCGGATGTTGGCGCCCTCGTAGCGGGGCTGGCCGACATAGCTGGTCGGCTGTCCGTCGAGCAGTTCAGTCACGGTTGTTCCTCCTTCGGATGAGTCAGCGGCGGACCGGGGGTCGCGGAGGAAGTCGGCGACCTCCGCGGTCATCTCCTCGGCCCGGTCGATGTGGCAGAAGTGGCCGTAGCCGGGGCGGCTGCGCAGCGTCGCGGCGGGCACGGCGTCGGCCAGGGCGCTCGCGCGCATCGGCGTCAGTCCCTCGTCGCCGGGCCCGACGTAGATCAGCGTGGGCACCGTGACGCGGGACAGGTCGAGGTGGCCTGACTCCTCGAACGCCGCGTAGAAGACGGGGAACGCGCTGGGCACGGCCCGCTCAAGCAGCTTGCCCTCCATCAGGGCCAGCACCTCGCGGTCCATCCGGGCGGCGCGCGGGCCGAGCGAGACCCGTAGCCCCTCCACCAGCACGCGGCGCAGCGCGGCCACCGAGCGCGTCCGCAACTGGTCGCTCAGCGGGAACCCGGCCGGCCGGTAGAACGGCGCGACCAGCACCACGGCGTCCAACTCGGCCCGCTGGTCGCCCTCGCCGGCCTGTTGGGGCAGGTCGGCGAGGTGGGCCAGGATGGCGTTGGCGCCGAAGGAGTGGCCGAGCAGCGCCCGGGGGCGCTCGGGCAGCAGCGCCAGGGCGCGCCGCAGCCAGTCGGCCGGGCTGCCCTCGGCGGTCCACGCGTAGTCGGTGCCGCCGCACCAGGGCAGGTGCAGCGAGTACGGGGTGTACCCGTGCAGCGCGCCGAGCACGGTGCGCCAGCTCTTCCAGCCGTCCTCCATGCCGTGCGCGGCGACGATCGGCGGACCGCTCCCGGGGCCCCGCCACACCTGCACGGGTCCCTCGGTCGCGACCAGCGTCCAGCCGTCCACCACGGTCATGCCGCGGCCCCCGCTTCCCGCCGGGCCCCGGCACGGGTCACGTCCACGGTCAGCCAGGCGTCGTCCGCGTCACCGCAGCGCACGGTGGTGGCGGCGCCGCCGGCTCCGGCGTCGGCATCGGCGCCGGCCAGCATCGCCGCGGCAGCCGCGAGCCGGACCACGCCCGCCGCCCCGTACAGCTCGCCCACGGCCGGCTGGCCGTCGGCGGTGCCCGGGTCGCTGGTGTGGCGGACCACCGGGCCGACGGTGAGGCCGGTGTCGGTGGGCCAGGCGCCGGGGCGGCCGAGCAGCACGCAGCCGGCGCCGGCGATCAGCTCGCCGGGGTCGCCGGGGCGCAGCGCGGCCAGCGCGCGGGCCACCGGGTCGGCGGGTTCGACGCCGACGACGACGGCGCGCTCGGCGCGCCCGGCGAGCAGCAGCAGCCGGGCCAGGCGCACGGCGTCGAGCCCGGCCGTCGCGCCGGAGCACACGGCCAGGTTGGGGCCGGTGAAGCCGTACCTGATGGCGATCGAGGACGCGATGACGTTGCTGGACGCGTTGGGGGCGTCCAGCGGGCTGACGACGTTGCCGCCGCGCGAGCGCATGTCGTCCAGGACCGTGCTCACCGTCTCGACGTTGCCGAGGTTGGAGGCGACGACGACGGCGGTGCCCGGCGCGTACGGCAGCGGCTCGGCCAGCTTGCCCGGGGGCAGCCCGAGCGCGCGGTGCGTGGCGCACAGCGCGAGCCGGGTGGACGGCTCCTTGCCGAGCAGGCCCTTGCGGCCCAGCACGTCCTTGGCGTCATCGGGCCCGCAGGCCGGCTCGGCGGGCGAGCCGGGCAGGTCGGCCTCGGTCAGCCCTGGCACGTGCACGGCCCAGCCGGCGACGGACAGCGGTTGGTCGGCCGCGTGGGCTCGGGTGCGGGTCTCAGGCATCGACGGCCTCCACGATCGTGACGGCGTTGACGCCGCCGAAGCCGAAGGCGTTGATCTGCGCGATCCGCGGCCGGGCGGCCAGCGGCTCCCCGATCACCAGGGCCAGCTTCTCGGCCTCCGGGATCGCGGTGCGCAGCCCGGTGACCGGCGGCACGGTGCCCTGGCGCATGGCCTGGCAGGCGACGAGCACGCTCATCAGGGCCGCGCCGCCCGAGGTGTGCCCGATGGCGCCCTTGATGGCGGTGACGGCGGGCGCGTCGGCCGGCGCGACGTCGGCGAAGAGTTCGGTGAGCGCGGTGGCCTCGGTCGGGTCGTTCAGCGCGGTGGAGGTGCCGTGCGCGACGACCAGGTCCACCTCGCCGGGCTCGATGCCGGCGCGCTGGTGGGCCTCGCGCATGGTGGCGAGGACGCCGCCCGGGTCCGGCGCCGTCTCGTGGAACGCGTCGCAGCCGATGCCCACGCCCCGTACCAGGCCAAACGCCGGCTTGTCCGAGGGCGGTTCGAGGACGACGGCGGCGGCGCCCTCGCCGAGCAGCACGCCGTCCCGGTCGGTGTCGAAGGGGCGTACGGTCTCGGCCGTGGTGGTGCCCACCCGGCCGATCATGGTGAGCATCGACTCGGTGAGGGTGTCGCAGCCGGCGGCCACGACCGCGTCGGCCTCGCCGAGTTCGAGCAGGTCGGCGGCGAGCGCGAGGGCGTAGCCGGAGGCGGCGCAGGCGTTGGCGAGCGTGTGGACCTCGGTGACGCCGGGGGCGACCGACCGCACGGCCTCGTTGAAGTGCGTCTGGGCCAGGCGCAGCGCCGCGTCGTCGCCGTGCCACTGCTCCACGGCGCGCAGCTCGCGCAGCCCGGTGCCGACGATGACCGCGACCCTGCTGGTGTCCGGGTCCACGCCGGCCTCGGCGAGCGCCCCGGCGACGGCCTGGGCCAGCCAGCGCCCGGAGAGCCGCACGTCCTCGCCGACGCCGTACGGGTGCGCGCCGGCGGCGCCCCCCGCGACGCCGCTCGCGCTGACGGCCTCGGCGACCGACGCGCGGTAGGCGCGCTCGGTGGCGTCGTCGATGCCGTACCCGTGGGTGACGTTCAGCTTGGCCGGGTCGCCGGCGCGCAGCGGGGAGGCCCCGCTGCGCCCGGCGAGCAGCGCGTCGAACGTGGCGTCGAGATCGCCGTGGCAGCTCACCATGGAGCTACCCGTGATCGCCACCGGCACGACTCCACCCCCTGACGACGGCCGCCCCGGCCGCGCCTTCGGCGGACCGCGTGGTGATCAGCGACAGTTCGCCGTCCCGCGCGGGCTCCGCCCGGTGCCGGGCGAGCAGCGCGGCGAGCTGGAAGGCGCCGGAGGCGCTGAACGCCTCGCCGGTGGCCTCCTTGACCCGCAGCCGCTGGGCGCCCTCGCCGACGATCGCGCCGATGGCGCGCTCCTCGGCGTCGTCGAGCAGCGTCATCCCGTTGGCGGCGGTGGCCACCGTGGTGATGTCGGCCGCGGTGACGCCGGCGCGCTCCAGGGCGCGGCTGATGCACAGGCCGAGGCCGCGGCTGAACTCGCCGTCGGGGCCCGGCGGGTCGAAGACCCCGACCTCGACGGAGAGCACCTCGGCGTCCGGGGTGCGCCCGGCGGCCCGTACGGCCTCCGCGTTCTCGACCACGAAGACGGCCGCGCCCTCACCGGGTGCCGCGTCGCCGCCGTAGACGGACTGCGCGTAGTGCACGGCCCACGACTCCTGCGGGCTGAACTCCTCGACGGCGCCGGCCAACAGGGCGTCGGCGTAGCCGCAGTTGATGAGGTTGCGGGTGTAGCGCAGCACGTTCAGCATGGCCATCGGGCCACCGGCGATGGTGGCGTTGGGGCCTTGCAGGCCGAACTTGATGCCCGACTGGCCGGCCGCGCAGTTCATCACCGCGTTCGGGAACAGCAGCGGGTTGACCAGGTAGGGCCGGTCCTGGATGAACGTGTCCTTGCTGTAGTCGCTGGTGGACTTGGCGCTGCCGGCGGTGGTGCCGAGCGTGATGCCGATGCGGGCCCGGTTGTCGTCGTTGATCTCCAGGTCGCTGTCGGCCAGCGCCTCCTTGCAGGCGACCATGCCCAGCGAGGTGGAGCGGTCGAAGAACGAGGTGCCCTTGCGGCCGAGGTGGTCGCGGACCTTGAAGTCCACCAGCGCGTGGGCCTCGTTACGCGGCAGCTCCTCCTCGAACATCTCGCTGACGTCCACCGGTGCGGCCGGCGCGGCGAGCGCGGCGGCCAGCGCCTCGGGGCCGATGCCGGCGCCGGAGAGCACGCCGAAGCCGGTGATGGCCAGCGCGGTGGAGCGGGTGCCGGGCGTCGTGGCCGCCGCGGCGGGTGCGGTCGCTGTGCTCACTCGGGCCTCCCCAGCATCACGATGGCGTTGTTGCCACCGAACGCGAAGCCGTTGACCTGCGCGATCCGCACGTCCGCGGCGCGTGCCTTGTTCGGCACGGGGTCGATCTTGGGCATGTCCGGGTCCGGGGTGTTGAAGTTGATGGTGGGCGGCAGGAACGAGCCCGCGATGCCGAGCACCGACGCGATCGCCCCGAGCCCGGATGCCGCGCCCATGGTGTGGCCGAGCATCGACTTGGTGGAGCTGATCGGCGGCGGGTTCTCCCCGAAGACGTCCACGACGGCGCTGGCCTCGACGAAGTCGTTGGCCGGCGTGCCGGTGCCGTGGGCGCAGATGTAGTCGACCTCTTCGGCCTTGACGCCCGCGTTGGCGTGCGCGATGCGCATGCACTCGGCGATGCTGTCCCGGTTCGGGGCGACCATGTGGTTGGCGTCGCAGTTGAGCCCGTAGCCGAGCACCTCGGCGTGGATGTGCGCGCCGCGCGCCTGGGCCGACTCCAGCGACTCCAGGAACATCGCCGCGCCGCCCTCACCGGTGATGATGCCGGAGCGGTTGGCGTCGAACGGCGAGCACGCCTTCTCGGTGAGCGCGCCGAGCCGGTAGAACCCGGCGTGCGACCAGCGGCCGACCGAGTCCGCGCCACCGGCGATCATGTAGTCCGCCTCGCCGGTACGGATCAGGTCGTACGCGTAACCGAGCGCGTAGTTGCTGGCCGAACAGGCGGTGGACAGGGTCACGGCGTCGCCGGTCAGGCGCAGTTCGCGGTTGACCGCCTGGGACAGCCGGGCGCTGGAGACCTGGCGGATCAGACCCGCGTCCAGGCCGCCCATGCCCGCGGTCAGCGAGTCCTCGGTGAGCTTCTCCAGCACCTGCGACTCGCCGCCGGTGGTGCCCATGCTCGATCCGGCGCGGGAGGCGGCCAGTTCGTCTTCGTCGATCCCGGCGTCCGCGACCGCGAGGCGGGCCGCGGACGCCGCGAAGAGGCTGGTACGGCCCCACTCGTCGACAGACAGCCGCCGGACCATGTCCTCTGGCCGGAAGGCGTGGACTTCGCCGGCCATGATGTAGGGGAATCCGGTGGGGTCGAAGCAGGCGATCGGCGAGACGCCGTTGACGCCTTCGCGCAGCCCCTCGCTGTACGCGGACGCCCCGATCCCGATGCTCGACACGGGCCCCAGGCCGGTGATGACTACCCGTCGGAGTGACATGAGGCTCAGCCCTGCCAACCAGCGTGCTCGGCGAGCACGTTGTAGACCTCGGTGAGGTTGATCATCTTGGGGAGCTCCGACTGCGGGATCTCCACCTTGTACTTCTTCTCCAGGCGGGCGAGGATCTCGATCGCGCGCAGCGAGTCGGCCTCGTGCTCCTCGATGAAGTGGCTGGTCTCCGAGATCTCCTCGGGCTCAAGCTCCAGCACCTCCGCGACGATTTCGCGGATCTCGTCGAGCTGCTCCTGCTTGGTGGCGGTCGACATTTATGGACACCTTTCTCGGGCTTCTGAGGGGAATTCAGAACGCCGATCTCCCGCGTTCCGACACTTCGATATTAGGCAGCCAGAAGGCGCCTGAGCCACCATCGATGGGTGTTCACAGATAGCCCAACAGCGCTTTTTCCAAGACTCACTTGGGCTCCGTTGTGCGCCACACCACAAAGGCCGTTCAATAATGAATAAGTCGTTACTCGCGAATAACAGAACCGCGATATCTGTTGCCGTTCAGTGACATCTCCAGGACCGCCGCCGTATTTCACCGCCCCCGGCATTGCCCGGATTTCCGTCGCGGCTGCGGGCGCGACGGAGTCCCGGTTGCGTACGCGGCTGTGGTCGCGGCCCTTCGTCCGCGCGCGGCCCGGGTTCTCGGTACGCCCCCACACGCACCGGCGCCGGCCCGGCCGGTGCGCGCCGTCGTGACGACGACCTCCGGACGGACCGGCGCTGGGGAGCGGCGCTCGGGTGGTGCGGGGGGGGGCGGCGCCGGGGTGGAGCCGCCCTCGGTACGCGGGTTACGCGTCGGCCGCGGCGGCGGCCGGCTGCTCCTGCGGCGGGGCCAGCACGGAACTGGGGCGCATGGCGGTCATCACGGACTCCACGCGCAGCACCTCGCGCCCGTCGTCGGTGGTGGTGGCGCCCTCGAAGAACCAGGTGCCGGCGAAGGCGCGGCTGATGCGCACCTCGTGCCGCAGCACGTCACCGGGCAGCGCCCGCCCGACGACCTCGATGCCGCTCATCCCGCCGAACAGCGCGACCTGGCCGTCCGTCGCCTCCGGGTCCTGGTCCCAGGCGGCGAGCAGCGCCGCGCTCTGGCACCAGGACTCGATGAGCAGCGCCACCGGGTAGCCGTACCCGGCGTCGGGCGTCGCGTCGGGCAGCTCCTGGTACCAGGGCTCGTTGACCGAGACGGCCTTGCGGGTCACGATCCGCTCGCCGGGGGTCACCTCGTCCACCCGGTCCACCAGCAGGATCGGGAAGCGGTGCGGGATCAGGGTCTTCAGTCGGTGCGGGCCGATGGGCCCGAACTCGGTGTCGGTCACTCGAACCACACTCCGTCGGATCTCGTCCCGGCGCGCGGCCAGGTGCGTGGGCGGTGCGGCGCTGCGCGCCGTCGGTCAGGCGGTACGGGCGGGGCGTCGGCCCGCGCGTCAGGCGGTACGGGCCCGGTCGTCGGCCCGCACGTCAGGCGATACGGGCGGAACAGGGGGCCCGCGCGTCAGGCGGCGTCGCGGTAGCGCAGCCGCAGCGTCGACGCCTTGTCGCGGTCGGTGCGGCAGCGCACCCGCACGTCGCGTTCGCCGTCGTCGCCGCGCTTGACGGTGCACTCCACAGTCAGCACGTCGCCGGGGAAGACCGGCGCGGCGAAGCGCACCGAGCGCACCTCGGCCAGCTCCGTACGCGCCCCGTCGGTGCGCTCGGCGTGCAGCCGCACCGCGTGGTCGACCGCGTCCAGCGTGAACACCCCCGGCAGCAGCGGGAAGTGCGGATAGTGCCCGGCGAACACGGGAGCCGACGGGTCGATGGTGATTCGGGTGTGGATGGTGCCGGCGTCGAGGCTGACCACCTCGGCGCCGGGCAGCAGGTCTACCGCGCTCATTTCAGTTCGCCAGCTTCCGCACGATCAGGTCATGGACATCGGACGGCCGATCGGCGTCGGCCGCTTCTCGTTCGCGTTCGGTGGTTCTCGTACGCGTTCGGTGTTTCCCGTTCGCGTCGTCGTTCGCGGCACCCGGCCGTGGGCGGCGCACCGGTGCGGGTGCCCGCCATTTCGGCACACGAGGCCGTATCCGGAATTTCTTTTCCCGCCGGCCCCCACCGGCTTCCCCCGGGCCCGCGCCGACTCCGGCCGACTCCCGCCGTGAGCCCCACCGCACGGCCAAGCCCCCGCTTTTCCCGTTCGGCGCCCCACCACAAACGCTACGCGATGCCGCACCGGGCTCCGTGCCACTCATGGGTGTTGGGAAAAGCCGAATTCCCCCACGGAGCGCCGACGTAGGTATACGCGGCGCACCGACGCACGGGCATGCGGACGTACGGGCATGCCGACGTACGGGCGAACGGTCGCACGGGCACGCGTCCGCGCCTCCGGCCGCTCGGGCAGGGGCGCGGGCACGGCCGGCCCCGCGCCTCGGCGGACCGAACGGCCGGGAGGACGGGAAGACAGGAAGGCGGGAGGACTGGCGGTGACGGATGGCCGGGTGGGGCGGGTGGAACAGGCGGCTGGGGTCAGAGCGCGAGGGTGCCGCGCAGCACGGTGCCGTCGGGGCCCGCCGTCGCCTTGACGCGCAGCAGCCGGGTGGAGTCGTCGTAGACCATGCGCAGTTCCATCGCGCGGAACGCGTCGAGCCGGGCCTGGCCGTCGGCGGTGCGCAGCGGCGGCACGCGCCACTGCGGCGCCGCCACCGAGCGCAGCCAGGAGGTGAGCGGGGCGAGCACGCTCTGCTCGCGCAGGTAGACGTTGCGCGGGTGCTCGATCTGGTTGGCCGTCGCGTACTCGGCCGGGAAGCGACAGCGGTAGTAGGGCTCCGCGTTGTTCCAGGTGCCCTGCATGAGTCGGTTGCAGCGCCCGCAGCGGACCATGCCGCGCAGCGCGTACTCGCGGGACGTCGTGGACCCCGCGTCCCGCTCGGGCCGGGCGCGGCGGGCCTCGAAGCGCGCCCGCACCCGCTCGAAGACGTCGGTGGGCAGCACCGGCGTGCACAGGGCCGCGCCCTTGCCGCCGCCGCCGGTGGCCGCGTGGCCGGCGTAGCGCGGGTTGACGAGGATCGCGCGGACCGCGCTCTTGGACCAGGCCGCGGTGCCCTCGCCGGTGCGCGGGCCGTGCGAGCCGGGGCTCGGCACCTCGTCGGCGGTCAGGCCCTCGGCGATGATCTGGAGGCCGCGATCGTCCAGGTACTCGTCGAAGATGCGCCGGACGATCGGCGCGGTGCGCTCGTCGGGCACCAGGCGCAGCCCGGTCCCCTCCGGGCCGGCGACGGCGCGGTAGCCGTACGGCGGGCGGCCCCAGATGCGTGGCTTGCCGCCCCGTTCGGGCGCGTCGGTGGCGTGGGTCCCAGCGGTACCGGCGACGGCCCGCTGGGCCCGCTGGGACGATATTCGGTCATGGACCGGCGACGACAAATGCATGAAACTCCCCCGTAGTCATGTACGTCGTGTGATCGTGCGGAGCGCGGCGAGCGCGCGCCGCTCGGGCAGTGGCGTTCGAACGGTGTCTCGTGGCGTGCGGTGCCCCTCCCGCTCCCGTGGACCGCGTCGTTGCGGCACGGCGCCGGGTGGTGGTGGGGCGGTACGAGCTGGATGGGCCTGACCAGGGCCCGCGGCGGGATGGACCGGCCTTCCGGAGAGGCCAGATCGGCGTGTGTCCCGCGATGCCCTCACGCTAGGTCGGGCGCGTGGCACGGCACAACGCGGAGTCCACAAGATGCCAGCGGCGAAAGGCGGTTTCGGCAGGCCACAATTCGCGGTGGCAAGTTGTTGTCTCCGGCCCGGAGATGCGGTACAAGCCGCCCCACAAAAACGGCGCAGGATGCTCCGGAAAACCGGTACAGCGTGCACCATAAAAGCGGTACAGCCTGCTCCACATCACTGGTACAGAATGCCCCGGAGGGCTGCCGCGCAACGCGCGACAGCCCTCCGTTCCGCCCTTTGCGCGGCCCGCTACAACAGCCCCATCCGCAGCGTGTACACGCCCGCCTGAAAGCGCGAGGTGGCGCCGAGCGCGCGCATGATTTCGGCGACTCGGCGCCGGTAGGTGCGTACGGAAACCGACAATTCCCGGGCCGCGGCCTCGTCGGTGTAACCCTCGTAGAGAAAGCGCAGGATCTGGGCCCCGGAGCCGCCGCGCAGATACTCGCTTATCTGCTCGTATTCGGTGAGCGGGATAGCGCGCCGCCAGTTGCTCATAAACATGTCGTGCAGCGCCTTGACCACGACGGGGGCGCGGACCAGCGACGCCTGGTTGTCGCCCGCCTCGGGGTCGGAGCGCACCAGCGCGACCCGGTTGTCGATGATGACGAGCCCGCGCTGCGACTCCCCCGCGAGCCGCACCTGGACCGTCTCGGCGGCGTCACCGGCGCGCTCGATCTCCCCGAGCCGGTGCGCGACGGCGACCTCCGGCGAGCAGATGAGCCGCACCCGCACCGCGCCGGCCCAGCGCCCCGCCAGCTTCTCCAGCACCCCCGTCAACACCTTGACGGCGGTGGAGTTGGACGGCACCAGGACGGACACGGCGTGCTCGGCGCCGGCGACCAGGCGGTCGAGCGCCTGCACCGCGGTCTCGGTGTCCTCGGTGGTCACCAGGAGCGACTGGTCGAGCGTCCTGACCTGGTGCCGGTTCACCACCGTCTCGATGAGCGCGCGCACCTGGTCCAGCGCGTCGTCGACGTCGTCGGCCACCTGTGACCGCGCCAGCGGCATTTCCGGCGACGGCGGCCGGCCCGGTGGATCGGGAACCGCAGCGATCGACCTCGAAGTCGACATTTTCACCCCGTTGAACACCTGTGAATCCTCATTGTGTCGAGCGCGAACTCTCGACGTGAGGTAGACCTCGGGGTAAATTCATGGTCAATTCGCGATTTCATGGCAGCCGATACCGACCGGTAAGCGGATCACCGGACGCCGCCCGCACGTTGATGAAATCGTGCGACCGCCCCCGTGGTAACCGCACAATAGGTCACTAAACCTACACGGCTACAACTTGCGACGTCAACAAAAACTATCCATTTCGAGATTCAACAATAGTGGTCTGAAATATCCATCCGGTTGCCAGCGACTCCCCAGTCGACCGGGGTACGCATGACGCCTTCCACCCGGCTCAGCTCGCACGACACCCCGTAACCGATTGCTCACGGAGATTCCGCATTCCCCGCGCGCCACTCACCACCGCGCGCGAACACCCGCTCCCCACACCGGAGTTCCGGTCGCCGCAGCGCCTTTTCGCCCACGCAGCGCACCCGACGGGCCCGGCCCGCGCCGCCCGGCACGTCGTACGCCACCGTCGCCCGCCTGCCGCCGACCGCCGCCATCCGCCACCCGCCACCCGCCACCCGCTGGCCGGCACCGTCTCGCCGGTTGCCGCTGTGCCGCGCGCGGTCGTGCGCCGCCCGCTGGTGGTCCCACGCGCACGCGCCCGGGCGCGCGACGACGCCCGCCTCGCTCCGGGTGTTTCGCCAACGCCGTGGCGCTGCCACGATATGGGCCATCACACGGCGCGTTCGCCGCGTGCCCCACGGCCCGGCGGAGGCGACTGCCGAAGCCGGTCCCAGCGGTCCCCCTCCGGGGGGCGCGCACGGGCGGCTCAGGGCTCCGGCCCGAGGGGCGGGGCACACGCCCGAGGGGCGGGGCGGCGGAACGCGGCGGGGGACCTCAGAGGTACGACACGGGTGGGTAGGGCGGGGAGGAATGCGTGGCCGAGGTGTTCCTACGACGGTTGACCAGATGGCAGGCCGAGCAGCAGCGGGAGGCCATCGCTGACCTGTACGTCACGGCGTACCGCGAGCCGCCGGGCGCGGCCCCGCCGCCCGGGCCGACCGCCGACACGGGCCCGGTCGCCCACGCGGCGCCGGCCGGGGCGCCCAGCGCGGGCGCGGGCTTCCCGGACGCCCCCGGCCCGGGCCCCGGCGCCGCCGGCGGCGGGCTGGCCGAAACCGGTCGGCCCGGCGGCGGCCGACCGGAGGGCGGAGCCCCGGGCACCGGGCTCGCCGGCGGCGGGCGCACCGGCACCGGGCTGCGCGCCGGCGAGCGCGCCGGCGGCGGGCACACCGGCAGTGGGTTCACCGGCAGTGGGTTCACCGGCAGTGGGTCCTCCGGCGGCGCCTGGGACCGGGAGGCGGCCGAGCGGGCGCGGGCCGGGGCGGAGCGGCACGGTCGGCGGGCGTTCCTCGACCGCTTCGCGGAGCACGTGGGCCAGCCCGAGTTCGAGATGATCATCGCCAGCACGCCCACGCTGGTCGGCTTCACCTACGGCTTCCAGGCCGACCGCGCCCGCGTGTGGCACCCCGGGTTCCAGACGGGCATCCCGCCCGAGATCGACGAACTCACCTACTCCCGCCCGGTGTTCAGCCTCGCCGAGCTGTGCGTGCTGCCGGCGCACCGCCGCCAGGGGATCGCCACCCGCCTCGTCGACCAGCTCCTGACCCGCGCGACGGGCCCGCTGGCGACGGCGACGGTGGACGCGACCAACCCGCCCGCGCGGCACGCGTTCGCCTCCTGGGGCTGGTCGCGCACGGGCGCCCTGCTACCGGCCGCCCCGCTCCCGGACGCGGCGCGGGAGCCGGACCGCGAGGCGTGGAGCCGCCGGCTGGGCCGCTGACCACACACCACGCCACGCCACGCGACGCGGCGGCCCCGGTCCTCGCGACGGGGCCGCCACCCGGGCCCGGCCGGCTGACTGGCCCGCTGACTGGCCGACTGGCTGGCTGACTGACTGACTGGCTGGCCCGGCCGGCTCCGCCGTACTACCGGCGACCGTCCGTCGGGACCCCCACCAGGTGCTCCGCCAGGAACGCGCCCAGCACCGACCGGACGGCCGCCAGGCCGTCGCCGGGCGGCAGGGTGCCGAAGCTGAACGGGGTGTCCGGGTCGTCGGGGTCGCGCAGGCCGAGCGGGTCGGCCAGCACGTCGAAGTCGGTGGCCGACATGTGCCCGGCCCCGGGCACCCGCACCCGGTCGCGCGGCCCGCGCAACAGGGGCCAGACCCGGTCCCAGCCGGCCAGGATCTCCGGGTCGTCGGGGTCGTCCGGGGTCAGGGCGCACAGCAGCACCGGCACCGCCAGCCCCCGCGTCAGCACGGGCCCGTACAGCGACCCGTCCACCACCGCCGCCGCGGCCACCCGGTCGTCCCGCAGCGCCAGATCCAGCGCCGCCGCGCCGCCCAGCGAATGGCCGGCCACCGCGACGCGGCCCGGGTCGACGCGCTCCCGCCACGGGCCGTCGGCGGCCAGCAGGTGGTCCAGGACGAAGCGCAGGTCGTCGGTGCGGGTGGCCAGGTAGCGGGCCTGGAGGTCGTGCGTGTCGCCCTCGTGCCGGGACTCCGGCTCACGGTGGGCGACGACGCGTCCGTCGGGGAAGGCGACGCCGGCCGCGTCGTACGGATGGTCCACACCCGCCACCCACAATCCCCGCGAGGCCAACTCCTCGGCCATTCCGGTCAGGCCGGCCCGGTACTCGCCGAGCCCCGGCGACAGCAGGACCAGCGGCGCGGCGGCGCCCGGCAGCGGCCGAGCGCCGCCGAGCGCCGCGCTCCGCACGCCCGCCAGCGTCTCGGCCACCTCCGCGCCGAGGTCCTCGCCTTCCTCCGCCCAGCCGTCGAGCACCAGCCGCGCCACCGGGAGCGGCAGGTACCCGGCGCGGGCCGGCGCGGGCCCGTCGCCCCGGGGCGGCTCGGCCGGGTACCAGAGCTGCGCCATCACCTCCCGGCGGCGCTCGCCCTGCCAGGGGTCCGCGCGGGAGGCGTCCACGAGGTGCAGGGCGCGCGTCCCGACCGCGTGCGGGCCGCCGGGCGGCGGCAGGCTCAGTCCGCTCGCGGAAACGTGGGAATGGATCGTCACGCCGGCTCTCCCTGTCCGTCCTGCCTCTGCCCTGCCTGCCCTGGCTGGCCTGCCTCGCCCCGGCCGGCCCGTCCTGCCCGCCGACCGGAACGGCACTGATCCAACAACGCGCCCCGGGCCGCACGCAGCGGATTTGTTTCGGCCTCGCGACGGCCCGGCGATCCTCGGCTCGCGCGCGCAACCTCCCCGCGCCGGCGTACGCGGCCCGCCCTCTGCCCCGTACGCGCCCCTCGGGCAGAACTCACCCCTCCCCGGGCAGAACTCGCCCTTCCCCGGGCAGAACGCAGCCGCCCTCCCCGCCCGGCGGCCCGGCGCCGGGCCTACTTCGCGGCCGGCCCCGGCTGCGGCAGCTTCAGCACCTCCGTCAGGGCGGAGATGCTGTGGTCGCCGTGGCCGGCCTCGACCGCCCGCCTGAGCAGGTCGTGGAAGGGCTCGTGCCAGGTGACGTCGAGGTTGGCCTCCGCGCCGAGTTCCGCGTCGTGCGCCGCCCCGGCCAGGAACAGGTTCACCGAGGACGCGGGATCGCCGTACTCGCCCCGGTCGATCTCGTCGGCGAAGACCGGGAGGATCGAGTTGATCATCTCGAACCACTTGGTGCTGAACCGCACCATCGAGGCGACCGGCAGGCCACGGGCCTGGAGCGCCGCCGCGCCCTGGAAGAAGCCGACGAGCGCGGGCAGCAGGGTGCCGCCCACCGCCATCTCGTACAGCGCCGCCAGGTCCGGATCAGCGCCGAGGTAGACGGTGTCGCCGCCCAGTACCCGCAGCGTCGGCGCGAACTCCTCGAAGACGTCGCCGTCTCCGCCGTAGTACAGCAGCGTGTCCGGGGCACCCACGGCGGACGGCACGTTCTTGACCGCGCCCCCCAGGTAGCGCGCCCCGTGCCCGCGCGCCCACTCCGCCATCTGCCGCGCCCCGGCCGGCGAACCGCTGTTGAGCGTGGTCAGGGCCCGTCCCCGGAGCGCGTCGGCGGCGGGTTCCAGGGCCTCGATGGTGCTCTCGTACGTGGTCAGACAGGTGACCACCAGCGGGCTCGCGGCGATCGCGGCGCCCACCGTGGGGGCGTGCTCGGCACCCTTGGCCACGAGGGGCGCGGCCTTGGCCGGGGTGCGGTTCCAGACGGTGGTCGGGTGTCCGGCCGCGAGGAACGCCTCCGCCAGCGCCCTGCCCATCGAGCCGAGGCCGACGACGGTCACGGGGGCACGGCCCTGCTCGGTCGTACGGTCCTGCTCGGTTGTACGGTCCTGCTCGGTTGTACGGTCCTGCTCGGTCATTGCGTTGCTCCTGCCAGACGCCGAATTACCGGGAGCCGACAAAGAGGCTCAACACCGGTTCCCCCGCACGGAATTGGTCCGCCGGTACGCGGATTCGCGGGGTGCGCGGTGCGAGGGCTGTTCCATGCTGCGCGGCACACCGTCACTTCGGCAAGTACCTACAATTCTGTCTGGTACCCACATTTTTGTGAGGGGAAGGGCCGATGAAGAAGCGCACGTACACCTGTGGCCTCGACGCCGCGATCGACGTCATGGGCGGCAAATGGAAGGGCCTGATCCTGTTCTGGCTCGGCGAAGGGCCGCTGCGGTTCGGCGAGTTGCGCCGCTCGGTGGAGGGCATCAGCGAGCGCATGCTCATCCTGCACCTGCGCGAACTGGAGGCCAGCGGCCTGGTGCACCGCGAGGTCCACCAGCAGGTGCCGCCCAAGGTGGAGTACTCGCTGACCGACTTCGGCCACACGCTCCTCACGGCCCTCACCCCGCTCGGCCAGTGGGGCGAGGACCACATGGAACGCCTGCAATCCATCCCGTAAGGCCGGGCATTTTCCCGCCCGCCGGGCCGGGCAATTTCCTCCCGCCGGGCCGGCCTTTCCCCTCCCTGGGGCCGGGCACATTCGCCCCGCCCCGGGGACGGCGATTCGCCGCACGGTCCGGCCCATAACCGCCGCCCCGGCCGGGCCTCACCCTCCGCGAGCCAGCCCTACGCCCCCCGTAAAACCAGGCCGCATTTCGCGCCGCGGGTCGAGCCGTATTCACCCTGCGGAACCGGACCGTATGCGCCCACGCGCGATACCGCGTTCACCCCGCGAGCCGGGCCGCGTTGACCCCGCACCCCGGGCCGCATTCGCCACGTACCCCGGGCCGCATTCGCCACGCGGGCCAGGCGTACGAGCCCGGTTCGGGCGACGCGCGTTGCCGAGATCGAGCGTACGAACCCGGGGTCGCGCCGAGATCGAGCGTACGGTCACGGGGTCGCGGCCAAGGAAAGCCGCGCGTCGACCGGCCCGTGGCGTACGCGTCGGCGCCCGCCGGGCGGGGCGACGGCGGGCCCGGTCACCCGGCGTCGGCGACCCGTCGCGAGGTCTCACCGCCCGCGAACACGCCCCCCAACTCGTCCAGCGCCTCCCGCACCACCTGCGTCACATCGACCTCCTCGGGCCCCGCGAGCCACAGGTCGAAGCCGACCCTGAAGGCGGCGATCCCCGCCTCGGCGGCCAGGGTCGCGGTCGGGTCGGCGACGCCGCGCCGGCGCAGGGCGTCGGCGAGCGCGGTCGCCATCGCCGCTAGCTTGGTCAACTCGCGCTCGCGGAGGCTGGCGTTGGCCGCGATGACGGCCTGCCGCCGCCGGGCGTGCTCGTGCTGCTCGGCGAAGATCCCGGCCAGCGCCACGAGCCCCGCCGTCAGCGCCCGCAGCGGCGTCGCCGCCGGTGGCGCCGCGCCGACCGCGCTCGCCAGCACCTCGTACATCTCGTCCGACGCGCCGAACAGCACCTCGCGCTTGTCCGCGTAGTGCCGGAAGAAGGTCCGCTCGGTGACGCCGGCCCGCTGCGCGATCTCCGCGACCGTGGTCTGTTCGTAGCCCCGCTCGGCGTAGAGCTCCAACGCCGCCCGCGCCAGGCGACCACCCGCGTCCGGCTCCCATCGTCCCATGGGCCGATCCTACGCGACGACAGTCCCTGACATCAGATGCTACGTTGATGACACTGACTGACATCAACTGACTGACATCAGTCGCCACTCAACGTCTGGGGTTCTTCGCATGCGCATCTTCGTGACCGGCGCGTCCGGTTGGATCGGCTCCGCCCTCGTCCCCGAACTCCTCGCCGCGGGACACCAGGTCACCGGGCTCACCCGCTCCGACGCCTCCGCCGCCGCGCTCGGCGCGGCCGGCGTCGACATCGTCCGCGGCACCCTGGACGACCTCGACGTGTTGCGGAACGCGGCGGACGGGGCGGACGGCGTGATCCACCTCGCGTTCAAGCACGACACCGCCTTCGCCGGCGACTACCCGGGCGCCGTCGCGGCCGACCGCCGCGCCGTCGACGCCTTCGGCGACGCGCTCGCCCACTCCGACCGGCCGTTCGTCCTCGCCAGCGGCCTGGCCGGCGTCGCACCCGGGCCGGTGCTGACCGAGGCCACCCCGCCCGCCAGCGGCGACTCACCGCTCGCCCACCGGTCGGCCACCGCCCGCGCCGCGCTCGCACTCGCCGACCGAGGCGTGCGGGCGAGCGTGCTCCGGCTCGCCACCACCTGCCACGGCGACGGCGACCCCGGCCTGCTGGCCGCCCTGATCGCCACCGCCCGCGCCACGGGCGTCTCCGGCTACCTCGGCGACGGCTCCCAGCGCTGGCCCGCCGCGCACCGCGTCGACGTGGCGCGCCTGTTCCACCTCGCGGTCGAGCGGGCACCGGCCGGCGCGGTGCTGCACGGCGTCGCCGAGGAGGGCGTCCCGATCCGCGCCATCGCCGAGTCGATCGGCCGCCACCTCGACCTGCCGGTGACCTCGGTGGCCCCCGTGGCCTCCGACGCCGCGGCCGAGCACTTCTCCTGGCTGAGCCCCTTCCTCGGCCTGGACTCCCCCGCCTCCAGCGCCCTGACCCGCGACCTCCTCGGCTGGCAGCCGACCCACCCCGGTCTGCTCGAACAACTCGACCAGGGCCACTACTTCCGCGCCCCGGCCGACGCCGCCTGACCGGCCCCCGGCCGGTCACCCGCCCCGTCGCACCCGCCTGACCTGGCCGTCGATGGCCCAGACGTCCGCGAGCGGCCCGAGGTGGCCGAGCTTGTCCGGGTTGATGACCGAGCGGATGGCCTGCACCTGACCGTCCCGTACGTCGAGCGCGAGCGTGTTGAGGACCCTGCCGTCCCGGTCCCGGAAGATGGCGCCGGGCTGGCCGTTGAGTTCGCGCGGCTCGAACGTCACCTCGACCCGGGCCAGCAGCGGCATGACCGAACCCAACAGCCGGGCCACGTTGTCGGCGCCGGCCACCGCCCGGGCGAGCTGCGGGGCCTTGCCACCGCCGTCGCCGACCATCTGCACGTCGGCGGCGAGCAGGTCCCGCAGCCCGGCGACGTCGCCCCCGCGCAGGGCGTCGAAGAACCGGGTGGCCAACTCCTGCCGCTCCCGCCGGTCCGCGGCGAACCGTGGCCGCCCGGCCGCCATGTGCCGCCGCGCCCGTACGAGCAGTTGCCGGCACGCCGACTCCGAGCGCCCCACCGCCGCGGCGATGTCCGCGAACCCGAAGGCGAACACCTCCCGCAGCACGAACACCGACCGCTCCAACGGGCTCAGCCGCTCCAACAACAGCAGCGCCGCCATCGACACCGAGTCCGACAACTCGGCCGAGCGCTCCGGGTCCTGGTACGGGTCGTTCAGCAGCGGCTCGGGGAACCACGGCCCGACGTACTCCTCCCGCCGCACCCGCGCCGAGCGCAGCACGTCGATCGCGATCCGGGTCACCGTGGTGGACAGGAACGCCTTGGCCGACGCGGGCACGGTCGGCGAGCCGTCGAAGCGCAACCACGCCTCCTGCACGGCGTCCTCGGCCTCGCTCACGCTGCCCAGAATCCGGTACGCGATCGAGAAGAGCAGCGGTCGCAGCTCCTCGAACTCCTCGACCTTGTCCACTCCACCTTCCCCTTCACCTGCTCCGACCCGCCCGTGGCGCGCGACACGGGCGGGTACGTCATGGCGACCGTACGGCGGGCGGGCCGCCGCGGCCTGTCGTACGGGCTGGTCGTGTCGTACGGGCTGGTCGTGTCGTACGGCCCTACGGAGCGCTGGGCGTCTCGCCCCGGGCCAGGTCGGCCTTGATGCGGTCGGCGAGGCCGACCTCGTAGGCGCCGGCCGGCTGCTGGGCGATGATGTTTAGCCGGTTCGTGGTGTTCATGAAGGCCACCAGCATCACCAGGGCGGTGAGCTGGTCGTCGTCGTAGTGCTTGGCGGCCCGCGCCCACACCTCGTCGCTGACGCCGGTGCCCGCGTCCGCCACCCGGGTCCCCTGCTCCGCCAGCTCCAGCGCCGCACGCTCGGCCTCGGTGAACACCGTGGCCTCCCGCCACGCCGTCACCAGGTGCAACCGCACCGCCGTCTCACCGGCCGCGGCGGCCTCCTTGGTGTGCATGTCGATGCAGGCCGCACAGCCGTTGATCTGGCTCACCCGCAACGCCACCAGCTCCTGCGTCACGGCCGGCAACGACGACTCCTTGAGCGCCTTCCCCGCCGCCATGAAGTGCTTGATCGCCTTGCCGGCGCTCGGGGCGGCCAGGTAGTTCAGTCGCGCGTCCATGGTGTGCTCCTCCGTGCTCGTCGGTGGCTTACACACCCTGGGACGAGACAGCCCCGCCGCCTGTGACACGGCGGCGGGTACGGAGGCCGAGCCCGGGTCCGGGGGGCGAGCCCGGGGCCGGGGGGCGAGCCCGGGGCCGGGGGGCGAGCCCGGGGCCGGGGGGCGAGCCCGGGGCCGGGGCTCCCTGCGGGGGCGGACGCCGAGCGCCGTCGGGGCCGGGGCGCCGCCCGGACCCGCGCCCGGCTACTGGCCGACCCGCCCGTCGACGCACTCGCGCAACAGGTCCGCGTGGCCGCAGTGCCGGGCGTACTCCTCGATCCGGTGCACCAGCAGCTCCCGCACCGCGATCCCGTCCTTCCCCAGCCGCTCGCCGAGGTCCGGGTGCCGGGCCAGCGCGGCATCGGTCGCGGCCTGCTCGCGCTCCAGATCCGCGAACGCCGCGTCGACCTGGGCCTGGTCGGCGACCGCCTCGTCGAAGTCCGCGTCCCGCCTGCCGTACAGCTTCGGCAGCGGCTCGCCCTCGCTGATCCAGTTCCGCCAGTCCCGCTCGTCCTCGGCGAGGTGCCGCACCAGGCCGAGCAACGACATCGTGGACGGCGGAACCGACCGCCGGGCCAACTGCTCCGCGTCCAGACCCTCGCACTTCATCCGCAGGGTCATGCGGTACCCCGACAGGAAGTCCGCCAGCGTCGCCAGCTCCCCGTCCGGGCTCACGCCATCGCTGTTGCGCGGATCGTCGTCCGGGTCCGCCCACATGTCGGGATAGACGGACGCCTGACTCCACCGCTCGGGTCGCTCGCTCATGCCGCCATGTTCGGCGCGTGAACGCGAACCCGCCAGCGAGTTTCACCCACGGGCTCCAGTCCACCAGCCCCGAGCCCGCCTGCGCGACGTTCCTCCTGCTCCCCTTACTCCTCCTGACGCCCCCGACTGGCTGCGAGATCGGCGCGCGCGATCGCGGCCGACGATCACAGCCCTCAGGCGACCCGATCTACCCAACGCAACGGACCTACGACGCCGCCCGGCGGTTGCTCCACCGGGTTGCCTCCGGTCCCGTCGCTACCGATCCAGTACGTGTGCGCGCGGTCGGTGATGTGGAGCCGGACCGAGTCCACGTCGGGACTGCCGGCGGCCCGCCACGCGATCAAGGTGGCCTCGACGCGGTCCCACAACGCCACCGGGCCTCCCTGTCTGACCACCCACCCGGCGGCACCTTCCCTGAACGAGGCGAAGGACTCACGCTCGTTGTCGAGCAGGTACAGCACCGGCGCACCCGTGCTGTCGGCACCGTGGACGAACTGGCTGCCGGGGGCGGCGAGCTGTGCGAGGAACGCCGGCATCCACTCCTCCAGCGCGCTGGGCAACACCCGCGTGGCGCGTTCGGTGTCGGCGTACGCGGCCCGCGCCTCCAGGTCCCCCAGGTGTGTCGGAGTGGCCTGCGAGCGGGCTTGCATGAACGAGGAGCGGCCCACTATCCGTCCCCGTGCGGTGCCGTCGCCGTGCACGGTGACCTCGGCCAGGCCGGTGCCGTACGCCCAGGAGCCGATCGTGGCCAGGATGCGACCATCAACCCTGGTTTGGCGTATCCATGTGTACGGGATGCGGCGAACCGCGCAGGTGGCGATGACACGGTCGTACGGTGCTCGCCAAGGGTGGCCCACGAGCCCGTCGCCGGTCACGGTCCAGGTGGAGTAGCCGGCCGCCTCGAGCGCGTCGTCCGCGCGGGTCGCCACCTGCGGATCGACCTCGATGGTGGTGACGTTGTCCTCCCCCAGGCGGTGGCACATCAGAGCCGTCGAGTAGCCGGTGCCCGTGCCGATCTCCAGCACCGTGTGCCCCTCGGTGAGCCCCAGGGCTTCGATCATGCTCACGACGGTCGCGGGCACAGTGGAGGACGAGGTGGGAGTTCCTCGCACCAATCCGCCCACCTGGTCGGCGGTCAGGTGGCCGTCGAGCTGGGTGGCCAGCGACCGGTCGCTGTACGCGATGGCAGCCCACTCCTCAGGCGCCGTCCTCGCGGCGATCACGGGCCGCCAGCGCCCCTCGCCCTCGGGCAGGAAGATCCCCGGTCGCAGGAACGCCTCGCGCGGCACGTCCTCCACCGCCGCGCGCAGTTCCGAGCTCGACAGGACGCCGGACCGCGCCAACCGTGCGGCCAGCGCCCGACGTTCGCCCGCCGTGTCAAACAGGGTCATCACGTTCTCCCTGAGCGAGGAGGTCCGCGAAGGCGCCAGCCATGTCCAAGCCGGTGCCCTCCTGCAGGAACCCCCATTGGCCGTTGGGATTCAGCTCCAGCCAGTGGAAGGCGCCGTCACGCCCGAGAGCCATGTCGAAGCTCCCCGAGGGGAGGCCGAAGTGATCCAGGTAGACCAGCAGGGCTTCCGACAGGGTCACAGGAAGATCGATGACCCGGTAGGACAACGCGGAGTAGTCCCTGCGCCAGTCCAGCAGATCGGAGTCGATCCGTACGGCGAAGACTCGCCGGCCGACCACGAGCACCCGCACATCAGCCTGTTTGTCCACCCGCGCCTGGAAGAGGTGCGGGGCCACGCGGATCGACTCGTCCACCTCGTCAGCGCTGACAAGATCGGTCCAACTCGTCATGGCTGTGCCGTCGCGCTCGTACGGGGTCCATCGCAGTGTCTTGTAGACCACCTGGCCATACGTCGTGATGAACTCTCTCGCCACGTCGGGATCGTTGGTCACCACCGTGGGCGCGATCGTGAGGCCCATCCGGCGAGCGACGGCGAGTTGATGCGGCTTGTAGTCCGCGGCCAGGTTCCGCAGAGGGTGGTTCAGCCACAGACACCCTTCCAGCGCATGCAGGACGCCACCCAGCCCAAAGCGCGTCTGCGCCGCGGCGAACTGAGCGTCAGCATCGTCCAGGTGCTCATAGGCGGGCCAGACGGGGCGGCGCCAGTACACCGATCGCGCGTCCTCCAGGGCAACGCGACGCGATGGCGTACGCAGCCACCCTGTCACCGGGGCATCGCCGGCGCCGAACCGGGCTGTGACAGTCAGCTCTCCGCCGGCCATGTCGGCGGGATCGAACCTGACCACGGGCACATCACGCTGATTGAGCCGATCGATCACCATGTCCGCCGTGACGTCGGCCGCCTCGGTAGCCACCAGGACGGGCCTGGGCTCCGTCGCGGCCATCAGTCCTGAGCGCTGTCTTGGTCGTGCCCCTGGTCCGGCTGCGAGTCGAGGTTCGTAGCGGTGGGCGTCTCGGTGCCCTTACTCGTCCCGTGCTTCCCCATCTCGACGACCTGCCCGCGCTCATCGCGGAACACTCCGAGTTGTGTCTTCGCGTCAATCCGCACCGAGGCGAACGGCATCATCACCCTCGACGGGTACGGGCTCATCCGCCGCGCCCCCCAGGGGCGGAATCCGGCGGTCTCGGCAGAACCAGGTGTGGGCACGGGAACCTCCTCGCCACGGGCAACGCTCAGTAGCACCCACCGTAACGCTCTGCTACGACACGCGGGGCGCCCTTGTGGAAAACGGCCGCCGGCCCGCCTGCTCAGGGCGCAGCGCTCGGCGACTCACCCCCGGAGGGCGTCAGGCCGGCGGAAGGTGTCGCGTCAGTGGAGGGCGCCACACCGGCGGAAGGTGTCGCGTCGGCCGAGGACGTCGCGTCGGTGGTCGGTGTGTCGTGGTCGGGCTCGTCCCAGGGGTAGGTCGGGTTCTCGTTGATCGACGGGCTCCAGGGCGTCTGCTTCGGTGGCTCGAAAGGGCCCTTTCGGGCCTGTATCAGGTACATGAAGACGGCGAACACGACGCAGCTGATGATGATCAACGCCAGGCCGATGGGGTTGTTGGCGTTGTAGACGTACCGATTCGTGCCCCATTGGCTCTTCTTGAAGACCGGCTCGTAGTCGTCTTCGTCACGCTGCGGCATGGACTCCCCCGAGAAATCGCTGTCGGTGACCGTGGCGGTGATCGTCGCATACGAGCCAACGCCGGGCCGGAGTCCGGCCCTCTCCCCGGCAGCCCCGGACCCTCCAGGGCCTCTCCGTTCCGCGCCGGAACAACTGCCCAATTCGGGCTGGCTGATGAGACGGCTTGGCGAAGGCCCAGACCTGCCCCACCACACATCGGAGAGCGACACTTGGGACACACACCGTGAGGAACGTTCGCAACGAACGTCGTCAAGTTCAGGAAGCCCTCCACGGTTAATCCGAAACGCGGCACACCCGACCGCGTCTCCACCCCCGCCGAATAACTACCGCCGGGTAGCGAACAGCGCCTTTCGCTGAACGAGTTGTGGCGACGCCTGGGCACGTGCTCAGCGCGAGTGCGCGCGCGTCTCACGCGTCGGGAGCGGTGGTGACCGCGTTTCGCTCCTGACTGCGCCAGGAAGCGTTGCGGCGGGTGGCGTGGTGGCGCCTGTCCGGCCGTGTCTCGTGGCCGATGCGGCTGGTCAGCGTGCGCGGCAGGTGGCTGTGCGCGGAATCGGTCGAAAGCGGCGTGGGCGCACAAGAAGCGTTTCTGCGGCCGCGTTTCCACCTGGCAATTCAGCGGGCGTTAGAGAGGCGTTGTTCCAAACGGGGAATAGAGACCGCGTGCCGATCCCGATACGCGAGCCCACTCGAACCTCCTTACGACCACGACGCGAAAGCGAAAGGGGACGCATGACCATCAGAATGACCGACTCCGGATATCACGGCCCGAAGCCGGGTGAGCGCGTGTACGACCCGTTCACCGATCGGATCGGGGTGTTGCAATCGGTCCACAGCGTGGAAGATCTCCTGTTTGACCCCGAAGTCGACGGAAAACGTGTCGCCTTTCTCCGCCCCGTGGGTGGCGGTATCGAGTGGACGGCCAACGCCGACGGGCTCCGTTTTCCGGAGTCGGAACACGGCCAGCAGGCCGGTCAGTCGACCGTCGTCACGAATACCTGACCCGGTGCACCGTCGATGCGCGCACCCGCCCGCCCGAAGCGCGGGCCGCGTCGCCGCGTCGGGCGCGTGGCGCCCTGTCCCGTGGGAGAGGTGCACCCCGTCAGGTCGAAGCCGTAGAGCGGGCGCAGTGATCCGTACGGCCGGTGCGTGGTACGCCCCGGCCCGCGTGCCCGCCTACGTGGCGTCCGTGGCGTCCGTCGCGTCTGTGGTGTCTGTGGCGCCCGCGCTGTCTGTGGTTTCTGTGCTGTCTGTGTCGTCCACGGTGTCTGTGGCGTGTGCGGTGTGCGTGGTGTCCGCAGTGTGCGCGACAGGCGTGGTGTCGGCGACCTCCGTAACGGGGGTGGCCGCCGTGTCGGCCGTCGGTTCGGCCGGCACCGTCGGTTCGGCGGCGGCCCGTCGGGCGCGGCGGGCCAGGATCAGGGTGCCGCCGAGCGCCGCCGCGAGGGCGACGCCGCCGCTGACGTAACGCGGCAGTTGGTCGGGGCGCGTGTGGCCGGGCTTGGTCACCAGCCGGGTGGCGCCGTCGGGGCGGCCGGTCTCCAGGACGCGGTTGTAGGTGATCTCGTCGTCCGCGCCGAACAGGTCGTTGTGCGCCCGGAAGTCGTCCATTCCCCCCTCGTACGTCCGCCCTTCGGTGTCGATCACGGTCGGGGTGCCGTCGGGCGTGAACGTGCCGTACAGGGGCGCCAGTTCCATCCGCCCGTTCGCCCGGGCGACGAACAGCATGGTGACGAACAGTCGGGCGCCCTGGTCGGCGTGTTCCTCGGCCGCCGCGAGTTGCTTGGCCGAGGGGCGGGGAAAGTCCTGCGGGGAGTCCGTCCGTGGGACCGACACGTCCAGCGTCAGACCGGCGGGCCGGGACGCGAGCGGGCGGGCCGGTGAGCCCTGGCGCGTTTCCGCACTCACCACCAGGCCCAACACGACGAAGGCGACCAGCGAGGCCGCGCCCAGGGTCAACACCGTGCGCCGGCGCGGCGGGGCCGCGTCCCGCGTGGCCCACCGCGCCCAGCCGCCCGGTCGTCGCACGTTTCCGTCCACAGACCCGCCCTCCGTTGTGCGCACTCCGCGATCCGGTCACCCACACGGCGCGTTCCGCCCCGGGGCATGGCGTCTCCCGGAACGGTGCGGCCAGGCGGTCGGGAGGGGTCTCGTCGTGCCCGTGGCCGCCCCTGGTCGCTGGTGATCACCGGAACTACGGTGGGCGGGCGACGGCTGGTCCGCCGGCCCCCGTTCGCGAGGGGTGCGGCGCCGCGCGGGCGCCGTGTTCGACCAGCACAGGACACCGAGGGGGAGCCCGCGTGCCGAACGACGCGACGCCGACTGATGTCATGTTGGAGTAGTCAGCGGCCGAGGGGCGAGTCCGTGCGCCGCAGCGCGGCGGCCGGGTAAGCGCGTGGGGCGTCCGCCTGGCGGAGGCGGGTCCGAGGGGGCCCGAGGGGGCGTCCCTTGGGCCGGAGGCCGTGTGTTGAGGGTCCCGGCTGGCGACGCCAGGACCCCCAACACGTCCCGCCGGGAGTGGAGGCGACGTGGGCCTCCCCGGTCGGGGATCCAACGGGTCCGGTGCGTGGCGGGCGCGCCTGACCCGTTGCCCGCCCTGAAAGCATGCGGGAACACCACGGTACGGGCCCGCCTGTGCGGACCGCATCGGTCATCCGGCTGATCTCGTGCGTACCGCACCGGGTGTAGCGCGCGGCCACGCCCACCCCCGCCGGTACGAGCACGGTTCAGCCGATGTTCGCCGTACCCCCTCCCCTCATCTACGGGGGTCGCTCTACGTACCAGCCAACTCGCGGTGTGTCCCTCGCACTTGGCCTGCTTCGTTCGGGCCGTCCCTGATGTCGGTGCGGTCGCCCGGACGCATCTGGCGGGAAACCTGGTCCGGCGCGGCGAGCGGGGATGCGCGGCCGGGGGTGGTACGGGCGGGGGCGCCGACGGCCGCGCGCACATGACCGAAAAGGGAGGGGTACGGCCGACCCGACGAGCCCGACGAGCCTCGACGTCCCCGAGCGAGCCCCACGCGCTGAGCGAGCCCCACGGGCCGAGCGGGCCGAGCGGGCCGGGGGGGCGAGTGGGCCGGGCAGTGCGACGGGCGGGGCGGGTCAGGCCGGTGGGCAGCGTTGCCACTCGGTGGCCGGCGCGGGGGTCGGGCGCCGGGGGCGCGGCGGGCTCGCGGGGGCGGTGGGGCCGGGTTGTGGGGCGGGGCGGGCGGCGGGCTGTGCGGCGGGCTCGGCCAGGACCAGGGTCAGGTCGTCGGCGGAGGTCGGGCCGGCGTGCGCGGCCAGCAGGTCGAGCAGCCGGCCGAGCGACGCGTCCGGGGTCGGGCCGCGCAGCGCGGTGTGCACCTGGTGGTCGAGCGGGAACAGGTCGCCCTTGGCGTCGCGCGCCTCGGCCAGGCCGTCGGTGTACAGCAGCAGCCGCTGCCCGGGCGCGAGGGCGACCCGTTGCAGCTCCGGCGCGGGCGCGAGGCCCAACGGCGTGGAGGCGCTGGGCGGTTCGAGCGTCTCCAGGTGCCGGCCGGCGCGCAGCGGCGGTGGGTGGCCGCAGTTGACGAGGCGCACCTCGCCGGGCGCGAAGTCGGCCAGCAGCAGCGTGACGAAGTCCTCGGGGCCGAGTTCCGCCGCGATGCGGGCGTCGAGGGTGTGGGCGAGTCGGACGAGGTCGGGTTCGTCGGCCGCCGTCTGCCGGAAGGCGGCCAGTACCGCCGCGCTGAGCCGGACCGCGTCCAGGCCGTGTCCCTTGGCGTCGCCGACGATCAGGCGCGGCCCGGTCGGGGTGAGGATCGCGTCGTGCAGGTCGCCGCCGATCAGGGCGTGTTCGGTGGCCGAGCGGGTGCGTACGGCCAGCGTCAGGTCACCGATGGCCGACGGCAGCGGGCGCACGATGGCCTGCTGGCTGACCTGGGCGATGCGGGTCATCCTGGCCAGCGCCCGGATCGCGTCGCGGTGCGCGCGCTGGGCCGCGTCGCGGGCGTGCTTCGTGCGCGCGTGGACGCGCTGGACGTGGGCGAGCACGCGGCGGGTGCGCAGCAGCGCGTGCCGGGTCGAGGCGTACGCCGCGCGCGTGCGCGCGTAGGCGCGTCGGGTGCGGGCGTGCGTGCGGCGCATCCGGGCGTAGCCGCGCCGGGTGCGGTCCTCGGCGTGCTCGGAGCGCGTGCGGGCGCGGGCCACCAGTGTCGCGCTGAGCCCGCCGATGGCCGCCGCGAGCACGTCGTTGACGTACTCGGCGCGCGCCGGCTGTGTGGCCTCGGCGCCGCTGAACGGCAGGGCCGCGGCGAGCAGTACCGCGAGGCCGGCGACCGCCGCGGTGGTGCCCGTGGTCAGCCGGTACGCCGCCAGCAGCGGGCCGACGACGAGCAGCGCGCCGAAGGCGCCGCCCCCGAGCAGGACATGGGCCACGGCGACGAGCGCCTCGGCGAGCACCGCGGCCAGCAGCCAGCCCCAGTGTGAGCGCACCACACACCTCCGCGAGGGCGCCATCGGCCCCACGGAGGGGCCGGACCGTAGTCACCCTGGCAGACGCCGACGACACAGGTAGTCACTTTCTTACTTTCTGTGACGCGGTACGGGCAGATGTGGCCGACTTCGCGCCCTTTCGTCACGTCTTTCGTCAGACCTGCGTCGGGAAGGCCGCCGGGGTGCCGGGCGTCGCGGGCCGGGCGCCAGGCGTCCGGGGGGCGCTCGGGCGCGCTGCGGGATGGCCGGGGGCGGCTCGCGGCGCGCCGCCCGTGGGCGCTGGTGGCCTGCGAAGTCGCGTAGTGATGTGGGGAGTTCCACGGATGCCCGGGCGTGGTCGGCGATCGCGGCGGCCGTGGAGCTGACGCGGCCGGCGTACGCGGCGTGGGAGGAATTCAACAGGAGTTTCCTCGCTGGCCGCATGTTCCGGCAGCTCGACACCGAGCGGTTCGGCCAGCGGAAAGCCCAGGGTGACGGCGGGATATGCGCCTCCGCGGCCGAGCACCCGCTCGCCAGGGACGACCGTCCCTGGCGACGTCTTCCCTGGTAACGGGGGTGGTGGGGCCGATCGCGGAACCGCCACCGGCCCCGGGAGCGGCCCGCGTCGGGCGGTCCGTGGGGCCGGGTGTGCCGGCGTGGGCGCCGGCACACCCTCCTGTCCGGGCGACCCGCCCATGACGCATCCTTCTGTTGGCGTTGACGGCGTCACTGGCGCACCGCGGAACACCCGGGGGAAATCGTGAGACGAGTGATCGACGACCGCTTCGAGTTGGTGGACAGACTCGGCGGCGGCGGCATGGGCATGGTGTGGCGCGCCCGCGACCTGGCCCTCCACCGTGACGTGGCGCTGAAGGAGGTGCGCCCGCCGGACCCGGCGCTCGCCGAGTACGACCCGCAGGCCGCCCGCACGCTGCGCGCCCGCGTGCTGCGCGAGGCACGCGCCCTCGCCCGCGTCGACCACCCCAATGTGGTGACCATTCACCACATCGTGGACGGCGGCGAGGACGCGTACCCGTGGATCGTCATGGAGTTGGTCTCCGGCGGCTCGCTCCAGGGCCGCCTGGACCGGGGGCCGATGACGCCCGCCGAGGCGGCCCGGCTCGGCGACGGCATCCTGGCGGCGCTGCGCGCCACGCACGCCGTCGGCATCGAGCACCGCGACGTCAAGCCCGCCAACGTGCTGCTGCGCAAGGACGGCCGGCCGGTGCTCACCGACTTCGGCATCGCCGCGATCCGCGAGTCCACCAGCCTCACGGCCACCGGCTCCATCATCGGTTCGCCCGACTACATGGCCCCCGAGCGCGTCCGGGGCCAGGCCGGCGGGCCCGCCGCCGACTTCTGGTCGCTCGGCATGCTGCTGTACGTCGCCGTGGAGGGCCACCACCCGCTGCGCCGCGCGAACACCCTCGCCACCCTCGCCGCCGTGCTCAACGACGAGGTGCCGCCGCCGCGCAAGGCCGGCCCGCTCACCGAGATCCTGACGCTGCTGCTGGTCCGCGACCCGGGCGCCCGCCCGGACGCCGGCACCCTCGACCGCATGCTCACCACGGCCATCGCCCAGGGCGAGGCGACGAGCGCGGGGAGCGCGAGCGGCGCGGCGTGGGCGGGGAACGGGGCGGGGGCCGGCCGCGCCGGCGCGGCGTCGGCGTCGGCGACCACGGGCCCGATGAGCACCGCGGACCTGGGCGACACGGCCCCGGCACCCGGCCCCGCCGACACGACCTCGGGGGCCCGCCCGGGCCCGCACCCGTCGGCGACCGGGTCCGGACCGGTGCGGGACTCCTCGGTCACCTCCTTCCCGCTGGCCCCACCGAGCGGCGAGAGACCCGGCGCGGGGCAGGGCACGGCCGCGCGCCGGGGCGCGGAGACGAGCGGGAGCACGGGTACGGGCGCGCGGGCCGGCGCGGGCACGGGAACGGCTGACGCGGTCCCGAACAGCACGGGCACGGGAACGGCTGACGCGGTCCCGAACAGCACGGGCACGGGAACGGCTGACGCGGGCGCGACCGGCTCGGGAACGGCGGGCACGGGCACGGGTACGAGCGCGCGGGCCGGCGCGAGCACAGGCGCGCGTACGACCGGCGCGCGTACGACCGGCTCGGGAACGGCCGGGCGGGGCGGGCCCGGTGGCGGCGCCTCGTACCGGATCAGTCCGCCGTCCGCCCCGGACCCGGACCCGGACGCCGCGCGGCGTCGGGTGCGCACCCGGAAGTGGGCGACGGTCGGCATGGTCGCCCTCGCCGCGGTCCTGACCGGCGTCCTGCTGTACGTGCTGCTGCCCCTCCCGGACGACAGGGACGGCGCCCCCACCGCCCGCGAGACGCCGGGCCCCGGCACCTCGGCGACGGCCTCCGGGCCCGCCGCGCCCCAGCGCGACGCCTCGGCCGCCCCGCCCTCGCCCTCGTTCGGCGACGCGGGCGACGGCGACGCCGACGCCGACCAGCCGGAGACCAACCTGCTGACGCCCGCCGGAATCCGGCAGGCGCTCGCCGAGTTGCGGCCCCTGATGGACAGCGGCAAGGTCATCAGCCTCGTGGTCTACCCCGAACACGTCTCGGCCGAGGCGCTCGTGAAGGGCAGCACCAAGCGGTACGACCGGTTCAGCTACCGCGCGGACAGCGGGGCGACCCGGGACGGCGCGGGCGGTACGAAGACGACCGGTACCCAGCCGGTGGACCTGAACGCCTTCGACTGGGACGCCCTGCCGGCGCTGATGCGCAAGGCGGACCAGGTACTCGGCGTCGACCAGCCCACCAGCCGCTACCTCGTCGTCCGCGCCCCGTCCAGCGTCTTCGACGAGGGCCAGAGCATGAGCGTCTACCTCTCCGACGCCTACGGCTCCGGCTACCTCAAGGCCGACCCCAAGGGCAAGGTCATCGCCACCTATCCGCAGGACAAGTGATCCCCCGCGACGGAGCGGAGGGGCCGGTGCCAGGCGGTGCCAGGTGGTGCCAGGCGGTGCTGGGCCGGTACCGGGCGGTGTAGGGCCCGTGCCGGGCGGTGCTGGGCCGGTGCGTCCCCTGGAAGGCGCCGATCAGGAGGAGTTCACTTCACCGTTGCCACCGCACGTCTGACAGGGTGCTTCGTGGTCCCACCCCTCCTCGTCGGTCCACTCGACCTTTCCGCTCCCACCACACGATGAGCAGAGAGGCATCGCCGCGCCCACCCCGATTCGGCTGTATCGCACGTCCTCGTCCAGGAGGACGGCTCGCACTCCCGGTAGCGTCTCCTTGACGAGCCTGATCCGTAACCGGCCCTCCCACGTCCCGGCGACGACGCCTTCGACGCCGTTGACCCACCCTGACGCGCTGTCCTCCACGCAGATCATGTCGCCGTCCTGGACCCGCGGGTTGCTGCCGTGCCCCACTTCTTCGGTCATGTGCCGCACCTCCTCCGCGTCATGCTGTCAGTTCACCCCGGCGGACGTCGGCGCCTTCCCCGGTCGGGTGGGGGCGCGGGGAGGCGCACCCGACAGCGAGCAACAGGCTCCGCGCGTCCCGCGGCGCGGCGTGCGAACCGGCGCTGACCCGCGCGGCCTCGGTGAACGCCCGGGCCGCTGCCGGCGCGGCGCCGCACAGCGGCTCCAGGAGGACCGCCCGCACGGGGGGTTGGAGCCCTGGCGACTCCTCGCCCCCGCCCGCGTGCGGCAGCACGTCCCGTACGCCCCCGTACGCCACCCGCGCGGGCCCGGGGGTCAGGGCGTGGTCGGCCCGCCGCGCGCGTCGGGGCGGACCAGGAGGCCGCGGTCGAGGGCGACCACCACCGCGTGGGTGCGGTCGCTCACGTCCAACTTGGCGAAGACCCGCAACAGGTGGGTCTTGACGGTGGCCTCGCCGATGACCAGGCGGCGGCCGATCTCCGCGTTGGACAGGCCGTCGGCCACCGCCGTCAACACCTCCAGCTCGCGCCCGGTCAGCGCGACCGGCGCCGGCCGGCGCATCCGGGCCACCAACCGCTCGGCGACCTTGGGGGCCAACACCGTCTCGCCCCGGGCCGCGGAGGCGATGGCGGCCACCAACTGCTCGCGTGAGGTGTCCTTGAGGAGGTAGCCCACCGCCCCGGCCTCCACCGCCCGCTCGATCTCCGCGTCGGTGTCGTACGTCGTGAGGATGAGCACCCGGGTCGACGCCCCGCTCGCGACGATCCGCTCGGTCGCGCTCACCCCGTCCATCACCGGCATCCGCAGGTCGAGCAGGGCCACGTCGGGGGCGAGCGCGCGGACCGCCGCGACGGCCTCGGCCCCGTTCGCGGCCTCGCCCACGATCTCCACGCCGGGCTCCGGGGCCAGCAGGGCGACCACCCCCGCGCGCATCACCGTGTGGTCGTCCGCCACCAGCACCCGGATCCCGCGCCCCGCCGCCGCACCGGCGGCGGCGCCGGGGTCCTGGTGCGGGCCAACCCCGTCAGCCGTGTCCGTCATGTGCGCCGCGCCTCCTCGTGTTCGGTGGTGGGGACCGTGGCGAGCACCCGGGTGCCGTCCCCGAGGGAGCTGGTCACCTGGAGTTCGCCGCCCAGCTCGGCCAGCCGCTTGCGCATTCCGTCGAGGCCGAAGCCCTCCGCGTCGGCGACCACGAATCCGCGCCCGTCGTCGGTGAGTTCCAGCTCCACCCCGTACGGCCGCGCCGCGAGCACCACGCCGACCGTGGTCGCCCCCGCGTGCTTGCGCACGTTGGCCAGCGACTCCTGGGCGCAGCGCAGCAGCGCGATCCGGGTCCGCTGGTCGCAGGCCACGTCGGGCAGTTCGGTGGTGACGGTGAGCCCGGTGTCCTGGGCGAACCGGTCCAGCGTGCGGCGCAGTGCCTGGGCCAGCGTGCCGGGCGCGGCGCCGGTGCGCGGGGCGGCGCCGACCAGCGCGCGGGCCTCGGCGAGGTTCTCGCGCGCCGTCCGCTCGATCGAGTCCAACTGCTGGGCGCTGCGGTCGGGGTCGGTGCGCACGCCCGAGCGCGCCGCCTCGGCCAGCACGATGATCGAGGCGAAGCCCTGGGCGAGGGTGTCGTGGATGTCGCGGGCCAGCCGTTCGCGCTCGTCGGCCGCGCCCTGGCGCTGGTTCGCCTCGGCCAACCGGGTTTGCGCGTCGGCCAGTTCGGCGGCGAGCGCGTCCGCCCTGGCCTGGGTCAGGCCGACGAAGCGGTAGAGCCACCGGCCGATGGCCACGCCCGCCGCGTAGGCGAGGAGGGTGGCGACGAGGTTGCCGGTGAGCAGGTGCGGGCTCCACCCCTGGGGCAGCACCCCGCCGAGCGCCGTGCACGCCGCCGCGAGGCCGCTGAGCTTGATCGCGGAGCGTGGCCCGGCCGCGAAGACCCAGAACTGCGGGAGGGCCACCACGAACAGCGCGGCGGCGCCCTCCAGCACGTACGACACCGCGCCGATGTGCAGTCCGAGCAGGGCCAGCAGCACGGACGGTACGAGCGCGGCCCGCGGTCCGGGGGTCGCGCGGCGGGCCGCGAGCAACAGGGCCCCGTAGTCGGCGGCCAGCAGCGGCAGCAGCACCGCCGCCGCGTACTGGTCCGCGCGCGAGGCGTCCCGCACGGCCAGCGCCGTCGGCCCGAGCCCCACCGCCAGCCAGGCGATGCCGTACCAGAGGTGGAACCTGGCGGCGAGGAACCGGTCGGCGGGCTGGGGCAACGGGACCATGCGGATCAGCCTACGGTTCCGAGCGCGGTCGGCTCGGGCTCCGGCCGGGCGCCGGCCGCCGGCGTGACCTGGTGCTGGGCCCGGCGCATGCCGCGCGAGGGCCACCAGTTGGCCTGGCCGAGCAGCAGCATCAGGGCCGGCAGGACCAGCATTCGGATGACGAACGCGTCGAGCAGGACGGCGACCGCGAGCACGTAGCCGATCTGCTTCATCTCGATCAGGTGCAGCCCGACGAAGCTGGCGAAGACGGTGACCATGACCACGGCCGCGCTGGTGACCACGCCCGCCGAGCGGCCGATGCCGTCGAGGACGGCCTGCCGGGTCGGTACGCCGGTCAGCGCGGCCTCCCTGATCCGGCTGACGACGAAGACCTGGTAGTCCATGGACAGGCCGAAGAGGATCACGAACAGGAACAGCGGTACCCGGGAGCCGATGGAGCCGGTGGAGTCGAAGTCGAGCAGGCCCTCGGCCCAGGAGGGTTGGAAGGTCAGCACGAGCACGCCCAGCGAGGCGCCGGCCGACAGCAGGTTCAGCGCCACGCCCACCAGGCCGAGCACCACGGAGCGGAACGCCCACACCGTCATCGCGAACGTCACGACCAGCAGCGCCCCGACAACCAGCGGCAGCTTGTCCTTCTGGTGCTCGGGGTAGTCGGCGTAGCGGGCGACGTCGCCGGTGACGGCGGTCTCGACGCCGGCGACCTTCCCGATGGTGGCGGGCACGTGCTCGGCGCGGATCGACCTGAGCGACTCCTGGGCGGCGTCGGTGCTCACGTGGTGCGGCACCTGGAGTTGGAGCATGGTGATCCGCTTGTCCCGTGAGGTGCTCAGCGTGCCGTCGCCGGACAGCCGCGGGTCGCCCTTGACGTCGCGGGCCAGCTCGCGCAGGGCCGCGGTGACCTCGGCCGAGCGCTCCGCGTCGGCGCGGACCACGATCTGGTGCATGGCCTTGAGTTCGGGGAAGGCGGCGTTCTGCCGGTCGTAGACCTGCATGGCGCCGATCGCCCGGGAGTGCGTCTCGCGGCCCATGTCGGTCAGGTTCAGGCCGAGCGCCGGGGCGGCGACGGCGAGCATCCCGAGGACGGAGGCGGCCAGCGCCACGGCGGGCCGCCTGCTGACGCCGCGCAGCACGACCGCGGTGGCCCGGCCGGGCCCGCTCCGGCGCGGGGCGCGCTGACGCAGGGGCTTGCCGCCCGCCGCCGCGCGGGCCGCCCCGCGCTCGGCCCGCCGCTCGGCGCGCGCCCCGAGCACCGCGAGCAGGGCCGGCAGCACGGTCAGCGAGCTGAGGACGGCGACCAGGGTGACGACGATGGCGCCGACCGCGATCGAGGAGAAGATGACGTCGTCCACTAGGAAGAGCGTCGCGGACGAGACGGCGACGGCCAGGCCCGAGAAGACCACGGCCCGCCCGGAGGTCGCGGCGGCCAGCTCCACCACGGCCGCCGGCGAGAGCCCGCCGCCGGCGCGCGCCCGTTCCTCGCGCTCGCGCTTGAGGTAGAAGAGCGTGTAGTCCACGCCGACGGCCAGTCCGATGAGCAGGATGACGTTGGTGCCGATGCCGGCGTCCGGGAAGGCGTGCGAGGCCAGCATCGACAGGCCGATGGACGCGGCGATGGAGGTCAGCGCGAGCAGCACCGGCACCAACGCCATCGCGACCGAGCTGAACACCAACAGCAGCGTGATCAGGGTGACCGGCAGCGCGATGATCTCGGTACGGGCCAGGTCGTCGCCGCGCTGCTGGTCCGTGCCCTTGCCGATCGAGGGCGAGCCGGTCTCCTCGACGCGCAGTCCGGGGTGGGCCTCCTGTACGGCGGCGGTCTGTGCGAGCAGCGGGTCGACGTGCTCCTTGCCCTCCCGCTCGTCGCCGAACATCGTCACGTCCACGCGCACCGCCGAGCCGTCCGCCGAGCGCACCGGGGCGGCCACCGCGCGCACCTCGGGCAACTCGCGCATCCGCTCGGCGACCTCGCGGGCCGCGGTGTCGGCCGCGGCCCGGTCGAGCCGCCCGGTGCCGGGGGCCGCGGTGATCAGTACGCGTTCCACGGGCCGCTGTTGCAGCCCGCCGTCCTCGGCCATCGCCTCGGCCCGTCCCGCCTCGCCGATGCGGTAGTCCGCGGCGGTGGCCGGGTTGCCGCCGACGGCGATGCCCGTCCCCAGGCACAGCACGACGAACACGAACCAGCCGACCATCGCGCGCCAGGGGTGCCCGGCGCTCCATCGAGCCATCCGAACTGGAAGATTCTTCATGGCGTTCATGCTGGTCGGCGGGGTGCCGGCGGCGACAGCGGCGACCGGTTGAACCTGGGGTCCACCAGTCGGTGGACCCCCGCCGCCCCGAGCCCGACCCGGCGCGCCCCGGGCGGCCCTCCCAGATCCACCCACAGAAGACCGCCCGGCCCGCGCGCTCACGTGGCCACCCAAGCCCGTCCGCGCGCTCCCCCGCGTACCGCGCTGCCCCCGCGCGTCCGCCCGCGCACCCCGTGCGCGCTCTCCCTGCCCTGCTCCCCTGCCCCGCGCGGCCGGTGCCGCTGCCCCGGGGGGCGGCCCCGCGTGCGCGCGGGGGCCCCGTCGGGGGACGGGGGTTGGGACCGCCGCGACGCGAGGCCGCGCCGTCGCGCGTCCGCGCGGACGCGGACCGCCAGGTGGCCGCCCACGGGGTGCGTACGTCACGCTGGCAGGGCCCCTCGCAACCCGCCCCGCGGGCGCCTCCTGTCAGCCACCAGCGCGCCGGCGGCGCCCCGGGGCACGCTCGGTGGATGGCCCACCGCGCCCCGCGGGCACCTCGGGGCGTCAACCCCCACGCTGACCTCCCATTTCCCGGCAAACCCCGGCACACCCGTTCCTTGACATCCCGGATTGGTACAGGCCAATATCCGGCTGGTCTGCTCCAAGTCGCCCGGCCGTCCGATCCGTCGGCCCACACCCGCACCTCGGAGGTCCCCTCATGGCACGTGGCAGCCACCCGGAACTCATCAGGTTGGCCAACTCCGTCCTTCAACCGGGCTTCGTCGGCACCACCGCTCCTGACTGGGTGCGCCGCCGCATCGCCGACGGGCTCGGCTCCGTCGTGCTGTTCGGGCGCAACATCGAGACCCCCGAGCAGGTCGCCGCCCTGACCTCGGCGCTGCGCGAGGAGAACCCCGAACTCATCGTCGCCATCGACGAGGAGGCCGGCGACGTCACTCGGCTCGACGTACGCACCGGCGCCTCCTGGCCCGGCAACCTCGCGCTCGGCGCCATCGACGACCCCGACCTCACCGAGCAGGTGGCCCGCGACATCGGCCGCGCGCTGCGCGCCATCGGCGTCTCCCTCGACTACGCGCCGAGCGCCGACGTCAACTCCAACCCGATGAACCCCGTCATCGGCGTGCGCTCCTTCGGCGCCGAGACCGACCTCGTCGCCCGGCACACCGCCGCCTGGGTGCGCGGCCTGCAGAGCGCGGGCGTGGCCGCCTGCGCCAAGCACTTCCCCGGCCACGGCGACACCAACGTCGACTCGCACCACGGCCTGCCGATCTTCACCGCCGACGCGGAGACCATCACGCGCGTCGCGCTGCCGCCGTTCACCGCGGCCATGGAGGCCGGCGTGCGCACCATGATGACCGCGCACATGCTCATCCCGGCCTACGACCCCGAACTGCCCGCGACGCTGAGCCCGACCATCATCAACGGCGTGCTGCGCGACCAACTCGGCTTCACCGGCCTGGTGGTGACCGACGGCATCGAGATGGGCGCGGTCTCCGGCACGTACGGCATCGCGGGCGCCACCGTCAAGGCGGTCGCCGCCGGCGCGGACGCCGTGTGCGTGGGCGGCGAGAGCGCCGAGGAGTCCACCACCGTCGACCTCGCCCAGGCGCTGGTGGACGCCGTCGTGGACGGCACGCTGTCCGAGGAGCGGCTGGCCGACGCCGCCGACCGGGTGCAGAAGTTCGCCGCCTGGTCGGCCGACCTCGCCCGGCAGGCCGACACCGCGACCGACGAGTCCGACATCGGCCTGGTCGCCGCCCGGCGCGCGGTGCGCGTGAGCCGCCGACCCGGCACCGGCGCCGAACTCCCGCTGGCCGGCGCCCCGCACGTGGTCGAGCTGTCGCCGACCATGAACCTGGCGATAGACGGCCGCACCCCCTGGGGCGTGGCCGACCCGCTGCGCGCCCTGCGCCCGGAGACCACGTCGGTCCGGCTGACCGAGGCCGAACTGACGGACGCCGGCGACCTCCTCGACCGCACCGTGCTCGCCCCGGCCAACGGCCGGGAGCTGGTCATCGTCGTCCGCGACGCCGCCCGCCACCGCTGGATGTCGCAGGCCCTGGCCGGCCTGGTCAGCCGGCGCCCGGACGCCCTGGTGGTCGAGATGGGCGTGCCCGTCGACGCCCCGCTCGGCGCCGTCCACCTGACCACCTACGGCGCCACCCGGGTCTCCGGGATCGCGGTGGCCGAGGTGCTCACCGGCGCCGCCTGAGCCGCGCGGGGCGACCTCCCCGAGGGTCGCCCCGCAGCCCCACACCCTCCCGCCGACCCGGCCCGACCCGGCCCGGCCCGGCCGCGCGCCGCGACGCCCCCGCCCCGTACGTCCCGCGTGCCGGCACGCCCCGCCGACGCCCGGCCGGGACCGCTTCCCCACGTACGCCCCCGCGCGCCCTCGCGCGCCCGCGCCCCCGCGACCCGCCCGCGTGTCGCCCCGTCGCGCCCGCACGTCGCCCCGTAGCGCCCGCGACGCGACCGGTTCGGTGTGCCGCGTGACCGGTCGGGTGACGGTTGAGGCGACCGTGACGAGCGACCTGTCGTGTCGTCATGTGGGGCGCGTGAAATGGGGGTTGACACCCAAAGTTGGTCTAGTCCATCTTGGGGAAAGCGCGTTCGGCACGGTGGGCGAGCCGACCTGGCTCCACGCCGCCTCCCAGCGCCGGCCGACCGGAACCACCACGTCCGCCGCGGGTCACGCCACGACCCGGGCCGGACACCGAGTACGACGAGGTAAGGAGACCCGGCTCTGGCGCCACGGCGAACCACCACCTCCACGACCGGTGTGCGCGGCCCGCACCCGGCGCCCTGACCACTGCCGAGTGCCCCCTTCCCGCGAGTTCACCGCGGCCCCCGCGACGCCGGATGGCGGCCATGACCCACCCGCCGCACTCCGCCGCCACGAGCCGCGGGCGATGGCTCTCCTTCTTCTCGTCCCGCCATCGCCCCCGACGAACCCGCGCGCGACACGGCAGCCGCCGAGGACGCTCCCGCACCGCGCTCCGTCGTGGAAACGCCCGCCCGCGCCCCCCGCAACCACCCTCCCCGCCCCCGCGCCCACCGGGCGCGACGGGACGGGGGCACACACCCGGGAGGACCGGGCCCGCCGACCGCACCACACCACGGCGGGCGACGCGCCGACGCCGGCGCCAGTGCGGCGAACAACGACGTTCCCGCCCACCCCGCGGCGCCGCCGGGCCCGAACCCCGAGGGTGCGGCAGACCCTCCCAGCACCAGCACGCCCAGGAGACCTCGCATGCCCACGCCCGACGGATATCTGTACCGAGCCGCATCGGACCGGCCCTACTTCAGCGCGGACGGCGACACCTACCTCGCGCAGACCCCGCTCAAGGACATCGACAAGTCGTTGCCACTGCGCGTGCTGTCCAAGGAAGACCTCGCCTTCTGGCAGACGTACGGCTACGTCGTGGTCAAGGAGGCCATCCCGGCCGCCGCCGCGAGCAAGCTGCTCGACTTCGCCTGGGAGTTCCAGGGGCTCGACCCCGACCGCCCCGACACCTGGTACACCGAGCGCACCTTCCGTACGGACCTCGAACGCGACCTGTACATCTACGGCTTCGTCGAGGCGTACCACCACCAGCTCATCTGGGACAGCCGGCAGAGCCAGCGGGTCTACGACGCGTTCGTGGACGTGTGGGACTGCGAGGAGCTGTGGGTGACGCTCGACCGGCTCAACCTCAACCCACCCAACCGCGGCAACCGCTCCCGCTCCCTGATCGAGCCCACCGACGAGGGCTTCGACATCGAGCTGCACTGGGACGTCGACTCCACCCGCAGCGTGCTGCCGCAGCGCGTACAGGGCATCATCGCGCTCCACGACACCCAGCCCGAACTCGGCGGCTTCCAGTGCTCGCCCGAACTCTTCCGCCGCTTCGACCGCTGGAAGCTCGACCAGCCCGCCGACCGCGACCCGGTCCGCCCGGGCGTCGACCGGGCCGAATTCCCCGTCGTACGTCCCGAGTTGGGCGCCGGCGACCTGTTGATCTGGAACGGGATGCTGGCGCACGGCGTCGCGCCCAACACCTCCGAGCGGGGCGTGCGGTCGGTGCAGTACCTGTCGATGATGCCCGCCCTGGAAGAGCACCACGAGCTGCGCACCTCGCGCGTCGACTCCTGGCGCCACCTGTCCACGCCCACCTGGAACAAAACCCTGGTCGGCGACGCCACCCGGCACGAGTCGCTGCGCTACCCGACGGCCGACCTCACCGACCTCGGCGAACGGCTGCTCGGCCGCACGTCCTGGAACGGCATAGCGACCGAGCGGTGAACCGGAGAGACGGAATGCGCGCCATCTGCCTGACCCTCCCGACCAACCGGCCCTCCGCGCCCATGGTCACGGCCATCTGCGCCGAGGCCGCCTACGCGGCGCGGCACTTCCCCGTCGAGGTACACGTCCTCGTCCTGGACTCCGCCGCGCCAGGCGCCCGCGCGGAGCACGCCGCCGCGCTGGCCGCCGTACGCCCCGCGCCCGGGGTCGTCACGCACCACCTCGACGAGGACGCCCAACGCGCCTTCCTGCGCGCGGCGATCGCACGCGCCGGGCTGCCCAAGCCCGAGCTGATGCTCGACCTCATGCTGCCCGCCGACGTCTCCTACGGCGCCTGCACCAACCGGGCCTTCCTCATCGCCGCATCCCTCGGCTGCTCGTCCGTCCACCGCCGGGACTCCGACAGCTCGTACCAGGAGCTGGCCGGCGAGCCCGTCTACCCCGTCCACCACGAGCTGACCTCGCTCGGCGAACGGGCCCGCGACGCCGCGCCCCGGGTGGACGCGACCGACCTCGACGCGGCGCACCTGGACAAGCCCGTGGTGCTGGTCGGCGCGTCGTTCGTGGGCGAACTGTCCGTGGACATCAGCGAGATCCGGCAGCTCGACGAGGACGTCTACCGCGACGTCGTCGGCCTGTGGGCGCCCGCCGACTGGAGCGCGGAGCAGAAGCGGGAGCTGGCCGACGAGTCGTTCACCGGCGCCGGCACCGCCCCCTTCACCGGCGACCACGCGCTGCTGACCCTCGTGGACCCGATGCGCCTGGACATGTGCAACATCAGCTTCCAGCAGGTGCACGAGCGGGTGCCGCTGCCACCGGCGACCAACACCATCGGCAGCGACTACTTCCTGATGCACCTGGTGCACGACGCGGCCCTGCCCGGCGTCCTGCACAACCGGCACATCGTGAACTTCTACACCACGGAGCGGCGCACCGACGCCGGCTTCATGGCCTACCAACTGCGCTTCACCAAGTTCTTCCTCTCCATGCTCTACCTCAACGCCGTCTACGCGGCCATGGCCGAGGCCGGGCCCGCCCTGCTGGACGACGCACACCAGGTGCGCGCGGAGCGCGTCAGCGAGCTGGTCTGGGACAGCACCCGCCTGCCGGTGACCGAGAACGAGGAACGGCTCGACGTCCTGGAGCGCTCGTACCGCACGCTCGGCGGCCGGTACGCCACCTTCGCGCAGTCCCTCGCGCCGCGCCGCCAGCAGTTGCTGGACGAGGCCCGCCACGACATGGAGGACTTCGCACGGCTCATCGACGCGTGGCGACCCCTGGTGCGGGCGAGCCAGGCCACGCGCATCCACCCGCTCGACCGGTAGACCCCCGGGGCCATCCACATGTACGTCAACGTCACCGCACCCCTGCGCGCCGCCCTGGCGGCTGCGACCGAGGACCAGATCATCTACGACCTGGCCGGCGTGGCGCGCCGCCACGCGACCCTGCTGCGCGAACTGCCCGGCGTCCGCGTCCGCTTCGCCATGAAGGCGTGCCCCGTGGACGAGGTGCTCACCCGCCTCGTCCAGCAGGGCGCCGGCTTCGACGCGGCCAGCCCCGCCGAGATCGCGCAGGCCCTGCGCGCCGGCGCGCCGCTGGACGCCCTCCACTTCGGCAACACCATCAAGTCCGACCGGCACATCGCCGAAGCCCACCGGCTGGGCGTGCGCGACTTCGCCACCGACAGCGTCGAGGACGTACGGGCCATCGCCCGGCACGCGCCCGGCGCCCGGGTCTTCTGCCGGCTGGCCACCGACGGCGCGGGCGCCCTGTGGGGCCTGAGCCGCAAGTTCGGCTGCACGCCGTCGGACGCCGTACGCGTCATGGAGGCCGCCCGGACCGCCGGCCTCACCCCCGCCGGCCTCTCCTTCCACGTCGGCTCCCAGCAGATGACCGCCGAGGCATGGCGGGGCGCCATCGACCGGGTGGCCGGCGTGGTGACCGTACTGGCCCGGCGCGGCATCCACATCGACCACGTCAACCTCGGCGGCGGGCTGCCCGCGCCGCACGGCACCGACCGTGGCGGCAACCCGCTCGACCCGCCCCTGGACAAGATCTTCGCCGTCATCCGCGAGGGCATGCACCAGTTGCGCACCGTCGCCGGCGGACCGCTGGACTTCCTCATCGAACCGGGCCGCCACCTGGTGGCCGACAACGGTGCCATCCGCGCCCACGTCGCCCGCCTGACCGCCCGCGAGCAACGGGGCGGCGACCGCGCGCACTGGCTCTACCTGAGCTGCGGCAAGTTCAACGGCCTGTACGAGATGGACGGGTTGCAGTACCCGCTGCTCTTCCCCAGCCACCCCGAGGACGCCCCGCGCGTGCCCGCCGTCATCGCCGGGCCCACCTGCGACAGCGACGACGCGTACGACCCGGCCGGCGCCCCCGTCCACGTCCCGGCCGGCCTCGCCTCCGGCGACCCGGTGTGGATCGCCTCCTGCGGCGCGTACGCCACCAGCTACACCACCCAGGGCTTCAACGGTTTCAGCCCGCTGCCCTACACCTGGATCGACGGCGACCGCGCCGGCCGCGGCGCCCCTCACCCGGCGGCCCCACCGCTGGCGGCCCCGGTGGCGCTGGGCGAGGTGGCGTAGGTGAACGACGTCCGCATCCGCCCCGTCGCCGACGCCGACTGGCCCGCCCTGGCCGCCCTCGAGGAGCGCACCTACGCCGGGCTCGGGCTCTCCGAGGGCGAGGCCGCGCTGCGCTCGCGGGCCCGGGTCTCGCCCGCCACCTGCACCGTCCTGGACCGCGCCGGCGACCTCGTGGGCTACCTGCTCGCGCTGCCCTACCCGCCCTTCCACAGCCCCGACCTGTCCCACGCGGAGACGGTGACCGCCGCCGTCCCCACCCGCAACCTCCACCTGCACGACCTGGTCGTCGCCCCGGAGCACCGCGGGGCGGGCCTGGCCCGGCGGCTGCTGCGGCACCTGACGGCGGCTGCGCGGGGCGCGGGGCACGAACAGATCTCCCTGGTCGCCGTCGCGGGCAGCGCGCCGTTCTGGGCGGGGCACGGGTACCGCCCGCACCCCGAGGTGCCGCTCCCCGACAGCTACGGCGCGGACGCCGTCTACATGTCCGCGCCGGTGCCGGGGCGCCCCCCGACCCCCGGACGCGCCGGCGACGCGCGCCCCGGGACACCCGTGACCGACGAAGTGGGCTGATGCACATGTTGGGTGTTCGCGACGATTTCCGCCGGCGGCTGCTGGCGATCGCGGCGCTGTTCTGCGTCCTGGGCTTCCAGTACGCGACCTGGGCCGCGCGGCTGCCGGCGCTCAAGTCCGACCTGGACCTGAGCAAGGCCGAGGTCGGACTGCTGCTGATGGCGGCGGGTGTCGGCGCCGCGATCTCCTTCCCGCTGGTGGCCGTCTTGACCCGGCGCCTGGGCTCGCGGCGGCTGGCCGTCGTCTCGGGCCTGTTCCTCGGCGCGGTCCTGCTCGGCCTCGCCGCGGCACCCAACTACCCGCTGGCGCTGGCCGTGATGTGCCTCGACGGCCTCGCCGTCGGCTGCCTGAACGTCGCCATGAACGCCCAGGGCGCGGCCCTCGAAGCCCGCCACGACCGCACGGCCATGGCCAAGCTGCACGCCGTCTTCAGCGCCGGCTCGCTCTTCGCCGCCCTCCTGGCGTCCGGCATGAACGCGCTGACCGACTCCGTCGCCGCGCACTTCGGCGCCGCCGCCGCGATCATCGCCCTGCTCGTCGTCGCCACCCGCTCCCACCTGCTCCCCGACGAGGGCCCGGCCGAACAGGCCGGGGGCACTGCGGAACAGGCCGGGGACGCCGCCGAACAGGCCGGGAACGCGGGCCCGGCCGTCCCGGCGGTCGAGGGCGACACCGGCTCGACCGCCGACTCCCCGGCCACGGGCGCGACGCCCGACGCCGACGAGCCCGACACGCCGCGCCGCCGGCTCAGCCTGCCGGCCACGGCCACGCTGTGGATGGGCGGCGCCATGGTCTTCGGCACCGTCACCGAGGGCGCCATGAACGACTGGTCGGCCCTGTACCTGGAGGAGGTCGCCGGCGCCTCGGCCAAGGTCGCCCCGCTGGGCATCGCCGTCGTCTCGGTGATGATGGTGGCGGCCCGACTCTTCGCCGACGGCTGGCGCGCCCGCTGGGGCGACGGCCGCGTCGTCCGCGTCGGCAGCGTCCTGGCCGGCACCGGCCTCGCCCTGGCCCTGCTGGCCGGCGGCGTCGTCCCCGCGCTGCTCGGCTTCGCCTGCATGGGCCTCGGCATCGCCGCGGTCACCCCGTGCGTGTACGTCGCCGCCGCCCGCCAGGGCTCCGACGCGCTCGCCCTGGTCGCCGCCATGGGCACCACGGGCCTGCTGGCCGGCCCGCCGGTCATCGGCTTCATCGCCCAGGGCAGCAGCATGACCTGGGGCATGGGCGCGGTCGCGGCCTCGGCCGTCTTGGTCGCCGCCTGCGCCACCCGCATCCGCTGGACCGCCACGGCCCAGGACACCCGCAAGCCCACCGCCTCCACCCCCGCCGCCCCCGCCGAACCAGCCGCCGCCGAACCCGTCGAGCCCGCGGCCTCCTAGCCCCGAACGCACCTCACCCCTTCCCGCCCGCCCCCGCGCACGCGCCCGGAGGCGGGCGGGCCCGAAGGCAGGCCGGCCCGGAGGCAAGACGGCCCGGGGAGGGCGAGCGGGCCCGTCTCGTCGCCGCGCCGATCGCCTGGTTAGGGTGACCCACCGGGCGAGAACGCGCGGCAGCCGACAGGCCGACGGGAGGTGACACGTGCAGTCACCCGACCCCGCGGCCCTACGCGTCCCGGTCGGCGCCGACGCCCACCGCTGGACCACCCGCTCGCCCCTGCGCCGGGTCCTCCTGGTGGCCCACAACGTCACCTCGGCCGGCCGGCTGCTCGACGTACTGCCCCTGTTCCACGACGACTTCCGCGTCCAACTCCTCGTCACCACCACCGGCTCCTCCGCGTTCCAGGGCGGCCTCACCGACCTCTTCGCCGACCTCGCCCTCCCCGTCCTGCCCTGGCACCAGGCCCTGGCCACCCCCGTGGACCTCGCCATCTCCGCCAGCTTCGGCGGCCAACTGCCGCTACTCGACGCCAAGTTGACGGTGCTCTCACACGGCGTCGGCTACACGAAGAGACTCGCCACGGCCGACCACACGGGCACGGAGCCCACGTTCGGCCTCTCGCCCGAATGGCTGCTGGCCGACGGCGAGCCGTACGTCGACGGCCTCGTACTCTCCCATCCGGAGCAGCGGGAACGGCTGCGCCGGGCCTGCCCCGAGGCCGAGAAGGCGGCGGTCATCGCCGGCGACCCCGCCTTCGACCGGATGCTGGCCGCCCGCCCACACCGCGAGCGCTACCGGCGCGCGCTGGGCGTACGCCGTGGCCAACGGCTCGTCGTCCTGAACTCCACCTGGAACCCGGAGGGCTTCTTCGGCGACGGCGGCGGCCAGGACCCGCTGCCCGGCCTGCTGCCCCGGATCGCCGCCGAACTGCCGGCCGACGACTACCGGCTGGCCGCCGTGCTGCACCCCAACATCTGGCACGGCCACGGCCCCGGGCAGATACGCGTCTGGCTGGACCGGGCCCGGCGCGGCGGGCTCGCGCTGATCGACCCCGTACACGGTTGGCGGCAGGCCCTGCTGGCGGCCGACGCGGTCATCGGCGACTTCGGAGCGGTCAGCTACTACGCCGCGGCCCTCGGCACCCCCGTCCTCCTGGCCGCCCACGACCAACGGCGCTTGGACCCCGAGGCCCCGCTCGCCGACTTCGTACGCCAGGCGCCCCGGCTCGACCCCGCCGCCCCCCTGCGCCCCGCACTGGAACGCCTGCTCGCCGAGCACCACCCACTCCCGGGCCCGGCCGAGTTCACCACCTCGGCACCGGGCGCGTCGGCCACCCTGCTGCGCCGGCACTTCTACGCCCTGCTCGACCTCCCCGAACCCGCCACCCCCGCCCTCCTCGAACCGCTGCCCCTGCCGCCGTACGACCCACCCCACCGCACCGCGCCACTGCGCGTGCGCACCCGCGTGCGCGGCACCGACATCGGCATCGAACGCTCCACGGACCACCCGTACGCGGCCGGCGCCGCACAGCTCACCGCCCACCTGGCCGTCCACGAGGACACCCGCGACCCGAGCGACCTGGCCCTGGCCGACGTCATCGTGCGCGACGACCCCCCGGACGACCCCCGCCTCGGCGGCCCCGCCGCGTGGACCGCGGAGGTGCTGGCCCGCCACCCCCACGCCACCCTCGCCGGCTACGCGACCGGCCCCCACCACTGCGTGGCCCGCACCCGCACCCACGGCCTACTCACCCTCACGGCAACCCCGGACGCCGACGCCGACCCGGCCGCGTACGCCTCGGCCCTCCACGCCTGGCTGACCACCGGCGGCACGCTGCCGCCGGACGGCGCCACGCTCCGGGTGCACACGGCCGGCGGCGTGCACCCGGTACGGGTACGCCCGGCACGGCCCTACTCGGCGGGAGAGCCCCCGGTCACGCCACCGCCTGACAGCGGCGACGCAACTGGTCGAGGTAGCGGAGGTGGGGGGTAGCGCGCTGGGGCGTCAGGAGGCGCTCGGCCTCGTCGACCGCCGCCAGCGCGGCGCCCGTGTCACCCCCGTCGAGCAACGTCTCGGCGAGATCGGTCAGGGCACGGGCCTCGTTGTAGGGCTCGCGCTCGGCCCCGCTCCCACCCGCGAAGAAGTCCCGCGCCCGCTCCAACCTGACCCGCGACTCCGCCAGTCGCCCCATCCCGCGCAACGCCCGCCCCTGGTGCCGCGCGACCAGCGCGAGCGCACGCCCCAGGTCGCCGGCGCCCTCCTGCTCGGGCCCGACGCGCCGGTAGACGCGCTCCGCCCGCACGAAGTGCTCGTACGCCGCCTCGTACGACCACCGGTTCAGCCGCAGCAGCCCCTGCATCTCCACGCACGACGCCTCGCCCAACAGGTGCCCGGCGGCGCGCTCAGCCAGGAGCGGCCGGAAAGATTGGTCTGGAGTACCGCAGTCGCTAGTGGGAGACAGACGAACTCATCTACGGCGGTGTCACTCCGACTGACAACGACCTGTTCACCATCTGGCACCCCTCGCACGGCTGTCAAGGAAGCCGTGGAACCGTCACAGCTACTACAACGCGTTCGAAGCAGCCGAGGCGTACGGCAAGCTTTCCACGCCGATCGAGAGCAGCGGGCGGTGAGCCAGGGCGTGAAGATTCACGGCGAGACATACCGCACCGCGCTCGCCTCCTCATTCAGCGTTGCCTGGCACCGCACCCCGTTCATCGGAGACGGCTGGCCGGCTCGCCCTCGCAGACCAGGCCGGAGTACCGGACGCTAAACCAACCGGCAGGGCACGCCTACTTCGCCGGGGACTGGCTCAGCCACCCCATTGCCTGGCAGCACGGGGCACTGACTTCGGCCCGCAAGGTCGTTACGGACATCCACACGAGGGTCCTGGCCGGGTGATCGTCAGCCGCCTCCCGCGCGCACGTCAGCGCCCCCGAATAGCACCGCGTCGGTAGCCCCTACGGGCCGGAGGCTACCGATGGCGCCAGAGGCCACTGGCCACCATCACGGGCCGCCCCATGCGTCATTGGCCGCCGCGTGAAGGGCGGGCACACCGCGGTCGAGGGGGAACGGAGCCTCGGGCACTCCAGCCCTCGTTGCACTGCCCGACGAAGCTCTCCAGGAGATTATCGGGGGGACGGCCCTTTCCCTGCTCATCTACTCCCCCAGAGCGCGGTCGACGCCTGCAAGCTGGAGCGTGTTTCCAGTTTCCTCTTCTCGTCGAAAGCAGGAAACATCCAACTCGCCAGCTAAGCCCGTGGGATGCTTCCTCTGATAAGGCACTGCCCATACTTACAACCGATCACCTAGCTGTCCATCCGTAGCGCCGAAATGCCTCACAAGCTATGCCCCTCACAGTCTCATCGACACGTCACTGTCGACGTGCCACGCAACAGAGGAACTAGGAATCATGAAAAGGGAAACTCTCAATTTCGGTAGCGAGCTCCGCCGGAGGCGTAACGAGAAGAAAATCACCCTAGGCGCTCTCTCCGAAAAGGTGTTCTGCAGCCCAGGCCACCTCAGCAAGGTAGAGACGGGAAAAACTAAAGCAAACCTTCGATTGGGTATGCTTTGCGACGATGCGCTGGAAGCACATGGCGAGCTAGCAGCGCTCCTTGAGGTCAACGAACCAATGGGGACACGTCCCGTCGACATCAATTCGATTTCTGGCCTCCCTGCTCCACCCTCTCATTTCGTAGGACACTCGCAGGAGCTGAGAAGCATCGCGGGTCACCTCACTGGCGCGCTCGAAGGTAACCTGTGCGTAATCAGCGGTATGGCCGGCGTGGGGAAGACCGCTCTGGCGCTACAGGGAGCCTGGGAATCGTCGGAGTCTTTTCCCGACGGGTGCGTCTTCCTCGATTTAAGCGAAACGTCGCCGCACGGCACGCGAGAAGTGCTCAGCTCCTTGCTTCTGCTGATTGGCATCCCTGAAGAACGGCTTCCTGCCCGGGCCGATGCCCTGGCCAACCTCTGGCGAAGCAGGACTCGCGGCAAGCGCCTGCTGCTCGTACTCGACAACGTGCGCAGTGCGGCGGACGTCGCTCCGCTCCTCTCGTCCGAGCCGGGCTACAAGGTGATCGTCACCAGTCAGAAACGCCTCAGCGCTCTCGATGAGGCGACGCACGTGCCCGTGGGGGTGCTGACCGATGCGGAGGCCGGGGCGTTGTTCCGTACGGCCGGAGGGGAGCGGGCAGCATGCGCTCCCGAAGCAGTGGTCCGCGCCGTCGTCGAGCACTGCGGCCAGCTACCACTCGCTATCCGAATCGCCGCCGCCCGGCTCCGTAGCGGATCGATGCGGAGCGTGGCCGAGCTCGAAGTGAGGCTGTCGCACGAGGCTCACAGGCTTGAGCTGCTCGATGACGGTGACCGCAGCGTGACCGCTGCGCTCACCGTGTCGTGCCACTATCTGAGCGGGGAGCAGCGTCGGGTTCTCGCGCTGCTGGTATTGCATCCAGGGTCGGGCATCGACCTTCACGATGTGGCGGTCCTGGCAGACATTGACCCGCTTCGCGCGACAACGCTCGTGGACAGCCTTGTGGACGCTCACCTGGTGAAGCACGAATCGTCGCGCCGTGTGACCATGCATGGTCTCGTACGACAGTTCGCCCGGGACGAACTCCTAGCCCATGTACCGGTAGAGGAGCAGCACGCTGCCCTTCGGCGTCTGTTGGAACATAGTCTTCGTCTCGCAGTGGCCGCAGACAAGTTGCTCACCCCCCAGCGCTTCCGGCCGCCAGTCATCCTTGATGACTTCCCCGAGGGAGCATGGGCGTTCAGCGATCGAGCAGCAGGCGTCCTCTGGCTGGAGTCGGAGTGGCGGAGTCTCGTTGCGCTGTGCGGGACAGCCGTCGAACTGGGTTTCCACTCCTTGTGTTGGCAGCTGGCATTCGCCCTGCGCGACTTCTTCTTCCTCACGAAACGGTGGGGCCCTTGGATCGAGACCCATACGAGGGCAGTCGCATCCGCTCGTGTGGCGGGGGCTCGTACGTGGCTGGCCATCAGTTTGAGCAACCTCGGCGTCGCACACTCGGACCGGGGCGATCTCACCATGGCTGTCGGCTATTTCAAACAGGCATTGGCGCTGTACCAAGAGGTGGGCGATGACGATGGTGTGGTGAACTCCGTCTCCAACTTGGCCTGGGCCGAGCTCTACCTGGGCGAATACGAGAATTCCATGGATGGCCTGCGTACGGCGCTGAAGTACTACCGGCGAACGGAGAACAGGCGGAATGCCGCCATTACACTCCGCGGAATCGCGCTGCTGGAGGCGGAGCTCCAGCTCTGGCCCTCCGCCGTCAAGCACGCACAGCAGGCCCGCGCCGAATTTCATGCCCTGGGACTGGAGCTGGATGCCGTGATGGCGGTGAACTGCGCCGCATGGGCTCATTTCCGATCGGGCGACCACCAGGCCGCCTCCGCCAGCTACAAGGAGGCCCTGGCCCTGGCCGAAAATTGTGCCAGCAGCTACGAGGGGGCACGTGCTCTGACCGGGCTCGGCAACATCAATGGGGCACGTGGACACCACGAAGCGGCGGCTGAGCTCTGGGAGCGCGCCGATGCCCTCTACGGCGGACTCGAACCAGTGATGCTCGGGGAAGCGCGTGTCCGGCTCGCGTCCTGATGTGACACGTCAGCTCTCCGATGCGGAAGTACTGGCAGGTCTCAAGGCGCTCCGCAAGGGCTTCGGCATCGAGGATCCCGGAGCCCTGAGCCGCACGGGCCGCGCCCTGCGACGAGCCGCCGGTATCACGGATGGCAAGGGGGCCGCGGAGGGGCGGGCCTTGCTCAGGGGCTACTTGCGGGAGCTGATCGACACGTTGCCACCAGACATGGCCGCGCTCGGTGTGGCAGCACTAGCCCTCGACGGACCCGGCAACGAGCGCTTCGGGCAACGGCTGATGCGGATCGCCGCGCACCTCGACCGTGGCCCCCGAACCGCACGTCGGCGTGTCGACGAGGTATTCGAACGCCTGGCGGAGACGGCGACGGTGGCCGCCTCACGGAACGCGCACCGGGCTGGTGAGCACGAGGTTTTGGAACGGACCGGTGACGTCCATCTGGGCCGCGCCCCCGGCTCGTGCTCCCCGATTCGCGGCGGGACGCTCGGCCGACGGGCCTGGGCTCCCCCCGCTTCTCGGTCCGGGCCCCGCCCGAGGTCAGTCGCGCAGGGGCGAGAACGGACTCCGATGACCGCCCTCATCGGCTTCTGCCAGCACGATCGCCGCTGCGTTCCTGACCGCGCTGTGCCGCTCAGGGACACCGCCGACACAGTCGAGGAGGAGTCCGGCGTCGGCCGCGACAATGCCCGCGGGCGAGGTCAGCCCTGCCCGCGCCAGACTGAGGTAGACAGGCCGGCCGAGCGGGATCTCCGTGTTCCAAGCGATGGGCACCAGACCCTCGACGATGCCCAGTTCGAGCTGGGTGGGCAAGGTGTCAGGCAGGTCGCCCAGATCGACGATCGGATGGATCAGCAGGGCGATCTCGATGACCGTCGCGATCACATCGGCGGCTCGCTGCGCCGCGTACTGGACAGGGCCGGGGAACTCCGGCCGCGTGAGTTTCGTCTGGTCGGCGATCGCGCGTTCGATGCCGGCGAGGCTGATCCCCTCCGCCCACATCAGACAGGCGACAGCGCGCCGGCCGGGGCCCACGCCGCTGCCGCTCCTGGAGGGCGGGCCGATAAGCCTGGAGCACACCGTCTCGGCGACACTGCGCTTCCTCAGCCATGCGGCGAGGCGGGCATGTTCCTTGTACGGAGAGCGAGGAACTCGAGCAAACCGGAAGTCGCGCAGTTCAGCGGTGAGTTGAGCGGCGCAGATCAGCGTGGCGCGGTTGACGCTGTCCGCGGGTACAGACCTCAGCGCCTCTGCAACGGAAGACACGGAGTCGACGCCGAGACCGCTTCGAACGGCCAGTTCCCCCAGTTCCGTCAGCAGGAGCCCGTGCGGCATCTCCCCGACTCCTGCCGGCGTTCCCTTGAGGAATCCGCCGGAGGTGAGTTCGCCCACCATGCGTCGGATCTCAGCACTCGGGAAGGGGTCCGGCGAACCGCTCGCCCTGGATTGGTGAGCGGCGAAGGTTGCCGCCAGGAACCGTTCGACGTCCGGCCCCGAGCGTCTGCGGGTGAAAGAAGCGGGTTCCGCCAGACTGGCGAGGAGCACACCGCGTACATCGATGGCCGGATCGAGCAGCGCCGACCGCACCGGCTCCGGTTCCCCCCGTACGTACCGTTGCCACTTCTGTTCCGCGTCAGCCCTGCCCCGCGCCAGGATGACGGCGCGCCCCGGCCGCTCCCTCCGGCCGGTCCGCCCCGCCCGACCGGCCATGTTCTTGTACTCGGCGACGGAATACGGCCGACCGTCCCCAGGGTGCTCCAAATCGCCCATGACCACGGAGTCCGCGGGCAGATTGACTCCTTGGGCCAACGTGGTCGTGGCCACGAGTACGCGCACCTCGCTCTCCTGGTTCCGGAAGGACTCCTCCAGCAGGTGCCGTTCCTCCGTTGTCAGGTCCGCGATGTGGAATCCCACCCCGCCCTCCAGACAGGTGCGCAAGAGGTCCGCCGTCCGCCCACCGTCCCCACTGGACAGTCTTGCGAGTGTCGTATGGGCAGGGGGCAGAGCGAGTGTGCCGGCGAGCTGCCGCGCAATCTCGCGAGCACCGCCACGTGTTGCCTGAAAGACGATGACCTGCTGGCCCTTCGCCACCAGTTCGGCCACCAACCGTGTCAGCTGGTGGCTCTCTCCGACCATCCCGGCCGGGTCCTCCGGCTGCACCAACTGCTCGGTCGACTCCGCGCCTTGCCGGTCCTGGTACCTGTGCAGACCGTCCGGTCCCATCACGCCTTCGAGCAGCTGCACATCCCGGCGAGTGATCGTCACGAGGTTCGCACGCAGCCAACGAGCGAACTCACGCGGTTGACCCAGGACCGCGGACAACCCCACGATCTGAGGCGTATCCGTGGAGCAGTCCCTCACCCGCAGCCAGGTGAGCAGGGTCTCCAGCAGCGGACCCCGCTCGGGCAATCCGAAGGACTGGATCTCATCGATGACCAGAGCACCCACGTTCAGCAGCCCTGGGCTCCTGGGCAACAGTCCGATGAACTTCTCATAGGTGAGAACGGCGAGGTCGAACTCGCCCTTAACCAACTGCGGCATCTGGTCGCTCAGCTCACCCGTGGCTCGGATCACTCTGAACCCAAGAGGTTCATAGCGCTGCCGAAACCCTTCGTACTGCTCACTGACCAGGGCACGGGTGGGAACCAGGAAGACCGCTTTCCTCCCGAGGGCAACCGCTCGCATGGCGCCCAGCTCGCCCACCATGGTCTTGCCCGTCGCGGTGGGGGCACTGACGAGGACGTTCATGCCTTCCAGCAGAGCGCCCTCGTTGATGGCATCGACCTGCAGGCGATTGAGCTTGCCCAGGCTTCTACCCCACGCTTCCAGGACCGGGCGCGGAATCCCGTATGCCTCGAGCGACGAGAGGTCCGCGGTGGCGGGCAGCGGCCTTGTCGCGTCAGCAGTCGACAGATAGCGCGCACCCCGCACGAAGACATGCAGAGAGAAATTCGAGGAACTGCCGCCCAAGACGGGCTTCTGGGCCTCGTGGCCCTTTCCCCGCCCGTGCGAACTCACACTCTTCGAGACATAGTGAGCCAACTTGAAGATATGCACCTGGCCGTCGTCGACAGCATCAGGGTGGCCGAGCAGTCCCTGAATGAGATAATGACTGAGCAGTCCATGGCGAACGTTCTGCTCTTCGAAGGCTTCTTGGTCCCGGCCTGCGGCGGCGATGACGAAATACCCATCTTTGCGCAGCTCTTCGAGGCTTTTCGTCGCCGAGACAGAGCCATTGCGGCTCGTAAAATCGTCGCGCGCAATATGGAGAACCTTGTCCGCGGCATGACCCGAGAAGCAGCAGTCCAGCACCAGGAGCAGCGCTCGCGCCGGAATTCGACGGATCACTTCGGCGAGATCATCCAGGGGCAGGGAGCCCTTGTTGGCATCGTCTGGCGAGACATCGTACGCGGCCAGAGCGCCACCGAGGACGCCATGCCCGGAGAAGGCGATCACGACAAAGTCCTCATCCGTACTGACCTCTGCCAGGCACCGCAGTTCTGCTACGAGCCTCTCCTTGGTGGCATCGCTGTCGAGGAGCAGGGTCGACCTTCCCTCAAGGTTGTCATCGAAAAGCGCACGGAGCGCGACAGCATCGCGCTTCGCGAATCGCAAGCTCCCAAGATCCGACTCGTAGTAGTCGATACCAATGAAGAGCCCGTAGAACGCCATCCCACTCCTTCAAACAGTCAGCCCCCGCTGTCGATACATTCCCGTAGGCTCCAGGAGGACGTCGGGAGAAACGTACGATACGGCAACTCGATCAGGGAGGGCAGGGAAATTCAAGAAACCGGAAGTGCACCGAAGCCCCCCAAGAGGAAAGGGTCATGATCATTTCGCCTGGTCTCGAGGAACCACCCACAAGTGGCGGCCTTGTTCGCATCAAACTCGCCAATGTACGAGGCATCGAAAGGCGGTGCCCTCAAAGGCTGGCGGCTCAGATACGTCCCGACACTCCCCGCCCTCGCCGCCCCACGACCGTCCGTCCCCTGGTCTCATGGGCTCCAGGCCCTCTCCACGCCGTACTGGACCTTGTCGAGTTCGAACACCTGGCTCCGGAAGATGCCTTGGCCACCTGGCGGTCCGCGCCCGGGCGCCCCGTTCACCCCGGACTCGCCAGGTGGACCGAGCACGCCGTCCACGGATATCTCGCCGCAGCCGCAGCTCTACCGGCCCCCGCCGACTCTCCCCTCGGGGAGCCTCTGGAGCCGGTGTCGCGTCTGTGGGCCCGGCAGCGTGGGCCCCTGAAGCCCGGCGCCCCGGACGTGTACGAGGAGATGGTGGACGACCGACGCTATGCCGGGCACGGAGTCCGTGAACTGCGCATCTTGCGTACCGACTCCGTGGAGAACCTGCCTCGGGACGATGTAGAGATCGCCATGGCGGTGGGCGTCCTGGCAAGTGCGCGCCCGGTGCTCTCCTCCCAGTGGGACAAGAAGCCGCTCCGGCTCGGGCCATTCGAACCCGCGCGACTAGTACGCCTCGTGGAGATCGGCTGCACCGACTCCTCCCACCGCGTCCTCTTCGAAGGCACTCCCCAAGAGGCGTACGCACGCTACGATTCGGCCGTCGAGACGCATATCGACCGGATGATCGCGGGTGGCTCCTACCGCCCTGGCAAGGACTGCGGCAGATGCGACGCCGTTGCCACCTGCCCCGCGGTCCCGTCCGCACCGGGCCTCCTCGGCATCAGCGGATCGGGGCTCCCGCGCCGCTCGTGGTCGATGACAACAGGGCGCACCCACCATCGCTGCCCGGCCCGTTCACACCTGGAATCTCTCTTCCTGCCGAAGGACGGCCTGGCCGAGGAGACCGATGCGACCGTGCGCGGCAAAGCCGTACACGCGTGGATCGAGAGCCGGCACCGTCGCACACCGCAGCGACCCTGCGCAGCCGACGATGTACCAGGCCCACCCGAGGCATGGCAGTACGAGGGATGGTCGTTGACCGGGCTCCAGGCCCGACTCGGCATCCAGATGATTGGTGACCACTCCCTCGTCTGCCCCTTGCGAAACCGGCCCGAGGACGTGGAGGTCCACCCGGAACTGTCAGTCGCCGTATACGACCCGGATGCCGACACGGTCGTCGTCGCCAAGACCGACCTGCTCTACCGCGTGGGCGATCGGTGGACCTTGCGCGAGACGAAGACCAAGAGGGTCCTCGACGAAGGAGACCTGCTGGATCAGTTCCCTCAACTCGCGCTGGCCGTCTTGCTCGCCCGGGCCGGAACTCTGCCTGGGAACGGACACTGCGCGGTGGAAATGGAACGGCTGACCGCCAGCGGTCCCGTCGTGACCGAAATCGATACCGCCGCCCCGGATGTCGTCGCGCGGGCCAGAAGCGTCCTGGAACCGTACGTCACGCCGTGGCACGCCGACGCCCGGTACCCGGCTAAGGCGGGCAAGGCATGCGAAGACTGCCCGTTCACGCGCTGGTGTCCCGACGCTACCGAGAGGAGGGGAACATGACCCACTGGCTGACCGGTCCACGGGACGAACTGGCGGAGCGCGCCCACCGTGTGGTGGCCGCAGCCTTGCGAGCCGCCTACGCGTGGACGGTTCGACACCGACAAAGCGACGCCATGCGGGAGGTCGCGAGAATGACCGGTGTCGTCATGGAGGCACACGGGCCCGGTCTCGGCCCGACGACACCCCTGGACTTCATCGCCTCGCTACGGCAGCGTCTCGGGCTGATGCCGGTGCTCGCCACGAACGCGGACGAGGCGATCGCTCGGACGGTGCTACTCGACGGCGAGGATCGGCTCACCTCTGACGCGTACGACCTGGCGTGCGAGTACGCACTGCCGGTGGGCGGACCATCCGCATCGGCATGGCTGCCCACCTGGACGAGAATGCGCTCCGACCGAATTCGTGACGAAACCTTCAAGACGCTGATCGAAGGCAACGGCCAGGAGGGATACACAGCTTCGCGCCGCTTCCTCATCGAGCACCCCGCCGGTTCAACCGTCGAACTACGGGCACTGGTCAGCGAGACCGGAGTGAAGCTCCCCCCACGGGGATACACCGACATCCCGGCCGATCACCTCCATCGGTCGGCCGACGGCGAGACATGGTGGTGGCCGTGCCCCGTGTGCCACTGGCCGATGGCGGTGACCGGTACGACCGTACGCTGCCGGTACGTCCCCCACGCCAACGTCTACCGACTGGTCGAGGCCAAGACGTCCCGGTCCCGCCCGGCTCTGAGGAGAGTCGACGAAGGACGGCCGCGATCAGCCACGCCAGCGGTCCGGCGGGGCGCCGGCTCCCGGTGTGTGGAATACGGCGTCTGGCGATTCGTCGTCGTTCCCGGGGCGAGCGAGCTCCGCGTCAAGCAGCGCCTGGAGAAGCTCGGCGCGACCGTCGAGCTCTGGCCCAAACTCGACCGGTACGACCTGCACGTCAGGGCAGGCGGCACAGAGTTCAAGATCGACATCAAAGAGTATCGCTCTCCCCACCGGCTGATCGCCGACCTCCGGGCGAAGGCCCCCAGCGCCCGGATTCTCCTGCCGCAGACGCACGAGTATCAGTGGGAAACCCTGAGGGTCTCCCTGCCGTCCCTGCAGATCACCACCGAGACGAAGTTCCACGCCGAAGTACGACGAGCGCTGAGGACACCACGAGCATGACCGTGCCCGGCTCCGAGAAGGTGTTCCCCCGCATCATGGGCGCCGCGATCGGACTAGCCGCCAGCTTCTTCCCTATCGAGGACAGCGGTGGATTCAGACGTACGACCACTCGTGACGACGTGCTCTACGTGCTGGACGGCCACATCGCGGACTGGTCCGGCTGGCATGACCTCACCGACGCCGACGCGCAGCGTTTCACCAAGCTGCTGCGCCGGCGCCCCAACCAGATGGCCAACGCGGAAGCCGCGGGCCCCATCCTCGACAGCCTGCTCAGCAGTGGCCAGATCCCCGGTTGCAGCCTGGCCGACGACGGCCAGGAGGAGAGCGGCGGGCAGATCTCCGTGGACCCCGGCATGCCGCTCCCCGCCTACGTCGACGGCTTCCTGCGGCAGCTCGACGAACTGCACGCGGCGAAAAACCGTGTGCTCGCACCTGCCCAGGCGGGTGCGCACATGACCACGACCGGCATCACCGGCCCGGACGGCCACCAGCAGACATTCATCGATCTCCACTACGAGATCCAGCCCCACCATCTCGACACCGGGCATCCGTTCCCCGTGGTCCGCGATGCGCCGGCTCTCGGGAACTGCTGGGTTCCCTTCGATGAGTTGAAGGAGATTGCCCAGCGCATCGACCTAGACGAGCAAGAACTCGGCAAAAGCGCCTACCACGAGAAGGCGGTGGACCGCTTCGCTCAGCGTATTCGCTCTCGCGGCAATGAGAACGTTAAGGGGCTGGACCTGACGGCCGGCAACCTCAATGAGCTCCTCGCCTATACGGGCTTCGGCAAGTCGGTCGTCCTCATCGAGACCTTCGCCTGCTGGGCCGTTCGTCGGCAGATCTCGGTGGCCTTCGTCCTGCCGACCAACGCCAACGTCGTGCAGGCCGTCCACGGCATCGAAAGAGCCATGAAAACGTACGGCGTGGAGCCGAGGGGCGGAGTCGTACCGCTCGTCTCACCCCGGTCGCTGATCAAGGTGGCCGAGACCGCAGCCGCTCGTGCCACCGGGGACGGCCCGGACGCGGATTGGATCTGGAAGCGATTCGGATACGGCTGCGCACTCGCCGCGCTGGCGGGATCCGACGAGGCTATTGACCGGTGGCAGCCGGGCAGTGAGCCATGCGCCAAGCTGCGAAAACCGTCCCAGGGCCGCCGGAAGGCCACTACGGTCTCCTGCCCTTGGCGGACCACATGCGGACGCTATCGGGCCGTTCGTCAGGCATGCACCGCGGATGTCATCGTCACCTCTCATGCGAACTTGTTGCTCGGAGTGGTTCAGGCACCGGTGGAGGGTGGTTACGGCGGTGATGACCGCTTGACCGTGGAGGAGTTGCTGATGCGACGCTGTCAGATCGTCGTCATCGACGAGGTGGACAGCTTCCAGAACACGGCGATCGACCATGCGGGCCGTCATCTCGTCCTTGACCACGCGGGACGGACTAACACTCCCCTGCGCAAATTCGATCAGGACTTCGCGGCGACGTCAGGACGGCTCAGGGACGAAGTCGATGCCAGTGTCCGCGACGCCTATCTGACCCTTCGCTATCTGTCCGAGAACTATGTCAGCCACCTGACCTATGAGCGCCTCGGTGCCGCGACTCCCATCAAAGGGCGTCGCCCGCGCGGGCCGGGTCGCTACTGGATGGTGCCTCGGCGGTGGGACAACTGGCTGACCGCTCGGCTTTTCGGACTCGATACCGAGGAGGTCGACACCAAACAACTGGAGATGTTCCGCTCGCTCTTCCTCGACGAGATGCCCCCTCACGACGACGAACCCAAATCCTTCGGAGCCGCCCGGAAGCACCTCGCATCGGTGGTCACCGGAGGCTCCGGAGGGCTGTCCCTACCCATGGCACGGGACGCCCTGGACCAACTCGTCAAGGACCTGCCCGAGGAGCACCGGGCCCGGGTCGTCAACCGGATCCTCCGCCGAGCCATTCTCGAACGCATCAGGATTTTCCTGCACCAGCTCATGGCGAACAACGCCCAACTGGTCGACATCGGAGTCGAATCCGCCCAGGACATCGCGGACGCCCTCGGCACCTACGGCCGTTGGCGCATCACGCCGACCGGCCCCTTGGGAAGACTCGTCTTCGCCTTCACCGAGTACTACGACGACACGGGAGGGCAGGCGGCACGTCTGTCGACGGCAGCGTTCGGCGGTGATCCGCACACCTACACCGTGGGGCTCGGCGACACCACCGCCCTGGGCCACGCCGGAGTGCGCCGCATCGTTCTCGGGATGTCGGCCACCTCATACTTTCCGTACGCGCCGCACCACCACATCCACACCACCCCGAAATGGTGGGTGGCGGACGAGCAGAAGGATGCCGTGCGCGTCCTCCCGGCACGGATCGATGGCGACGAGGGCCGACCGCGCCGGATCTCCGGTCTGGAGGGAGCCGAACGTGCCATGGCGACCCAGCAGATCGCCACGGCGTTGTGGGGCCAATACCTACGGCCCGAACTGGAACGGCTCACAACCGAGAAGCCAGGGCGCGCCCGTGTACTTCTCGCCACGACGTCCTACGAGGCAGCACGGCACGTCGCGGAAGGTCTGTTCACCGCTGGTGTCGACGCCACTCGCATCTGCCTGGCGGTGCGGCCGGGCTCCTATGCGGACGGCCAAGAAGCAGCCGTGGACGTCGGCCGATGGCGGGAACTACCGGCCGACCGGTTGGAGGGCTTCCCCGCCGTCGAGGGAGCCGACATCCTGATCGCCCCCCTGGCCAGGGTGCAACGGGGGGTGAACATCATCGGGGAAGGTGACAAGTCCGCCCTGGGGTCGGTGTGGCTGATCGTCCGGCCGATCCCCCTGATCGACGAGCCGGCGGAACTCGTCGCTCACATCCAGGCACGAGCACTGCGCGAGCACCGCGGCCCGTCCAGCGACCCCCAGGCTCTGCTAGCACAACGCCGCAAGGTGGCCGGCCAATTCCTCGACGAGATCATCCGCCGCCCGCCCTACTTCCAGGCCCAGCCCCTCGACGTCAAGCTCAGCGTGGTGGCCGAGATCATCAATGGCGCCGTACAGCTCATTGGCCGTGCACGGCGTGGCGGCACCGACGCCACGCTGCATCTGGTGGACGGAGCCATGCTCGACCCCGAGGGCGGCACCGACCTGGCGACCCTGATTCTCAAGTTGCGGGACAGGTGGCGCAACGAGGGTGTCCTGCCCGCAATGCAGCGGTACTACGGCACAACCCTCAATGCCTTCTTCACATACGCGGAACACCCCAACGACGGAGGCGTCCAATGTTGATCACCCTCGCCTACCGCGTTCCACGGCAGGACATGGACTCTCTACTGGGCTCCATCACCGCCTACCCCCTCACCGCGGACTTCGAGGAAGCGTGGGCGGGCCTGCCCAAGCGGGAGAACCAGCGGCAACCGCGCTACTCTGCCCTGGCCACCGGGCTGATTGCCGCTACCGGACAACCCGTCAGGTTGTTCGGGGAGCGCGATCTCACGGAGGAAGAACAGTGCGCGGGCAGCCGCATGTTGCTCCTCACTAGTGACGCCGCTCTCGACGACCGGCTGCGGGTTGCTGTGCGAGCCTGGGAAAGACATATTTGTGACGGGATGAGGTCTCCTCTCCTCCCCGGGTTGCTGCCCGCGCCCGAGAAGGCCCGCTCCTTCGCGGACTTCGTGAAATTCCGTCCAGGCCGGGTTCCGGTCATGCCCGGCTGGGTGTTCCGTACGGCCGAGTGGCAGGTGATGCGGCAACTGGCCAGGGTGCCCCTGCGGATCGATGGCCGAGAGCCAGTCCGTCTATCCATGGATACCGACGGGTCCCTCTTGGCCTGGGAACCCGGCGATCTCCTCGCCAACCGTGCCGGATCGGCTTTCAGCATGCACAAGGTGACCGCACGACTCACCACGCGGGCCGGCGTCGAGGACCCCGTCCTCTGCTTCGACGCTCGACTTTCCAGGATCTCGCCCCAAGGGGACTGGGCGAAGAACGTGTGGATCGCGCGGAACGAGGACGGCTCTCCCATCCTCAAACTCCCGCTGCGGCGCCGCCTGGACAAAGAGACCGGCGAGTGGCGCAGCCATCTCGATCCCGCCATCGCGAAGATCATCGAGGCATGTCAGTTGTCAGCACTGGACATTCCGGATGAGCTACCACGCATTCCGGGCGCGATCAGGCCCCAGATGGCGAGCACCCGGTTCCATGCGCTGGGAAGCGGCCCCGGCCCCAGATTCATGCTTCGACTGCACGAACACATCATGTCCACTCTGCCCCTGCTCGTGCCGCTGCCCTACGAGGTGGACAAAAGGATCAGGCTCGCGCCTCGCGTAACGAGCTACCCTCCCGACGGCCTCCCCGCCTCCGCAGTCGGACCGAGCGGATTCCAGAAGGTCACTTTGGCCTGCGTCCACGCCACACCTGCGGGGCGCGACCGCATGCTGGCCGAACTCGAGGAGCTGACCGGAGGGCCTGTGCAGCCAGGGCCCGGGGGGCAGCTCACCCACGTCAACGCCCGCATGGACGTGATTACCCGCTACTGTCCGGAGCTGCTCGCTCATGACACCGTGAATCGTGCGGCCTCTCTTAGGTCGCTGAACCTTCCATCTGATGACGACCACTTGGTCGCGGCCTGGCTGGAGACCGAGTACCACCCCGACGCACCGCGTCCTGAGATCGATGCAAAACCGCATCTGAGGCGCCTGTTGGGGCACCTGGGGGTACCGACCCAGTTCCTTGCCACCGAGCCCACCGTTCTCCCGCCCAAAGTCAACCCGTCCAGTACCGAAACCAAGAAGCACTCCGCCCGGGCCGCCCTGCGCGACCTGCTTCGGGCCTCAGGAGTCCTGGACCGCCGGCTGCTGGACTCCGTGATCGCGGGCGGCCGACCCCACGGGCTCGCGAGGAAGGCTCTGCTGGTCGGCATCCACGCCCGCAGACAGCAGACGGGAACGGAAGGCAAGCCACTGGTTCTGACCCTGGTGGCGCTGTACATCGACCCCGATGACCTGGCGAGCTGCCAAGTGCTGGTCCACAGCGACCGGAGGCAGGCATGGGTGCGTGGCGCCGAGGGTGTGGCGGACTTCCACTCCGGCGCCATCGGAACCACCCGCTTCGGGCGCACAGGGGAGAAGACGGAGCTGACAAGGGATGTGATCGAAACCAGACTCGGCGAACTTCTCGCCGTGGCGCCTGACAGCACGCCCATGGTGATCTTCGTGGACACCCAGGAGACCCGGACTATCTGGCCGGGGCTGCAGAACGCACAGTTGAATGACGGTCCGCTCCCCGGGGACAAGCTGCGTGGAGGCGGTGCCGACGTCGCGGTCGTACGCCTGAACACCGAGCTCAGTGAGATCGGACGCCCTGTTACGCGACGAGAGAAGGCGAACATGCCGAGCGACCCGGCTAAGCCCGCCGCACCGGACCGCAAGGTGTACCGGCTCCCGAGCGCCGACGGGCGCTGCTGGCTCTTCGCCGGCCGATCCGCGTCGATCAAGGCCAAGGGCGGAGACCGGGGCGCTTCCTACACCCGATGGACTCTGCCCGACGGGCTCACCTCCCAGCTCGCCGTCCCGTGGCACTCGTACACAGGGAAGGAGATCGTGGTGGTGAGCCCGGGATCGTGGGCTCCTGAGCAGTTGGCGGGTCTGACGGCAAGCCTCTGCGAACAGGCCATCTCCTGGGACGAACGGACACAGATGCCCGTCCCGCTCCATCTGGCAACCGTCATCGACTACGACCACCCCGACTACCGGGTGTCGGGGGACGAGGATGCCTGAGGGCTCCGATACCGCCGGTTAGGACTCAGTACCGCTCAACGGCCTGAGCACTCCGACCGGCAACTGACCGAGCGGTGGCCGGGAGTGCTTCGGCACTCCCGTCATCGCCCGCAGCAGGTCATCGATGCCGTCCGGGGTGAGTTCCGTGACGTCGTAATGGTCCGCCGTCCATGGCTGCAGCATCTCGGGGATGTTGTCCACCAGTTCATGAGGCAGGACAACGGGCAACACCTTGGCAGTCCACTCGTCCCGGCACACGTGAAGCCGCTCATTAATGAGCCGTGACTCACTCCGGATCCCCGAATGCTCGCGCCCGCGCAACTCACCGTCGAATGCTTTGCGACAGATAGCGGAGGCAAGAACGATGACAAAATCGACCTCGTCGATGAGCTTCCTCGCCCACATGGCCCAGTCTCCGCGCTTGCCTTCTTCATAGCGGTCCATGTGCACGTCGACGCCATTCTCAACAAGCAGGTTGCCGAACTGCCTGGCAGTTTCCTTGTGTTGCGGCGAGTCGTGCGCGTAGCAGATGAAAACGGAAGGATGATATTCCTGGCTCTGCTCCTCGGTGGCGGCTGAGAGCGAAGGCGCCACGCCTCTCAGTCCCTCCCGAGGCGCAACCAGACTCAGCCAAAAATCGACTGGCACCTGTGTGGGCCGGTATTCGATATCCGGGAAGGCCGACAGATCGTATCGAGCGGAGCATGCAACGCGTTGCTCAACCTGTCCGGCGGGGGTGAGCAGGACTACCCAGGCTGCGTAGGAACCCGGACGCACGCCCGTCTCGTCGAGCGATACATGCCTCCACCGCACGCTGCTACCGCCAGCCCCGAACATGTCAACCCTGTCCGTCGTCGCTGGAAGCAGAACCTGCGCGGACGCATCGCCTTCACTCGGGACGAAATTCAGGAACCTGTTGAGCACGTAAGGCTTGGAGGTCTCCGGAGACGTACCGAAGCGAGGAAGAGCATCAATAACAACGGTCTGAGCGCCCGCCTCTCCGGAGAGAAATTCGAAAGAGATTTCGAACCACGGCATCCCCAGGTAGGCGGGGTCGATTTCGAGGTCATAATTGATCTTGATCAGATAGGCGTCATACGCCTCAAACATACCCACGGGGGCGTCAATGCGGTCCACCTGCCAGCTACGCAGATGCGTCGCGCCGACAGTGACACCATTCGGTGTTGCGTCCATCCTCCTACCGCCCTCGCGCACAATAGTGAGGTCGATGTCGACGCGCCTCTGCGGTTCCACTGGTGCACCTTTCGATGGTTCACTGCAATGGCGCCACACTAACGGCACTTCCCACCTCACAGCCCGCCGTCGCTCAAATGTCAGATATCTGTCAACTTTCGACCGACTCCAAATGAGTGGCACCTCTAGCAACAGCAGTATCAGCCAGCCCCCGCATGGAGCCGCGCTGTTGGACTCGACCACCAGAGCAGCTTCGCCACTACATTCCGCGACGTTCGGAATTCGCCACCACGGCAAAGACCAGCCGCACCGAACAGCCCGAAAGGCTCCCGTAGCGCGCCCACTGACCCAACAGGCATGCCAGCCTCGTACAGCCTCAGACACAGGGCCGAGCCAGGTCTCCGCCTCAGCAAAAATGGGCAATTCGCCCGACTACTCACGCGCTTCGCTCGAACCGCAGCCAAGTTGGTGCCGAAGCAACAGCAGCAACCTGTGCCTAAGTGCCAGGCCGCTGAGCTATCCCACGACAGGCGAGGGAGCACCATGGAGATCATGAAGGGCGACCGGACGCCGATGAAACGGCTCTGCTGGCGGCGCACCCTGCTTCGGGAGCACGTGACACGGGTAGACGTTAAGGCACCACAAGCCCGAGATCGCCAAGCCCAGGCCACGGACAGCACAAGCGGCGATCAAAACATCAGGTCGAAGCCTCGCGGCCTGCGAATCGACTACGGCGAGTGCATCTATAGCTTACGCATTGTGATGCACAGGCTGTGGATGGGCCGAATAGCCCGGACTCTGAGGTCGATGGCAACAGGAAACCCCAGGTCAATGACTATCTGACCTGGGGTTTGATGGAGCCGCCTTCGGGATTCGAACCCGAGACCTACGCATTACGAGTGCGTTGCTCTGGCCAACTGAGCTAAGGCGGCATGCCGTGCGAACCTGATCGGCGGCGACGGCGGAGCCAAGTCTACACAGTTTCGCGGGGTGCTCCGTACGAGGTGGTGTTCGGGGGCCCCGCGCAGGTCAGGCGGGTCGCGCGGGGCTGGGGCGATCAGGTGCAGGTGGTGCCGGGGGCGGGGAGCCGGCCCGTGAGGAGGTAGGTGTTGATCGTGCGGTCCGCGCACTCGCTGCCTCGCCCGTACGCCGTGTGGCCGTCGCCGTCGTAGGTCAGCAGGCGGGCCGAGGAGAGTTGGGCGGCCAGGGAGCGGGCCCAGCGGTAGGGGGTGGCGGGGTCGCGGGTGGTGCCGACGACCAGGATCGGGGCGGCGCCCCTGGCCTCGATGCGGTGGGGGCGGCCGGTGGCCTCGACGGGCCAGTAGGCGCAGCTCAGGGCCGCCCACGCCAGGGTCTCGCCGAAGAGCGGGGACGCCTTCCGGAAGGCGGGCAGGGACCGGCTGGCGTCGGCCGGGCTGTGGAAGGCCGGGGGCAGGTCGAGACAGTTCACGGCCTGGTTGGCGACCATGAGGTTGCTGTACGTGCCGTTCTCCGACCGCTCGTAGAACGCGTCCGACAACTGGAGCAGTTCCGTACCGTCCCCGCGGATCGCCTCCGCGAGCCCCGTGCGCAGCGCCGGCCACGCCCCCTCGTCGTACATCGCCGACATCACCGCCGTCGTGGCCAGCGACTCCGTCAGCGTCCGCCCCTCCTCGGTGCGCAGCGGCCGGGCGTCGACGCGGTGCAGCAGGTCGCCGAGGAGGCTGACGGCCTCGGCGGCGGCGTCCGTGCCCAGCGGGCAGTCCGCGCGCCGGACGCAGTCCGTCATGAAGGCCGTGAGCGCCGTCTCGAAGCCGGCGGTCTGCTCCAGGTTCATCTGCTCGGCGCCCAGTGACGGGTCCATGGCCGCGTCCAGCACGAGCCGGCCCGCGCGGCCAGGGAACAGCCCGGCGTACGTGGCCCCCAGGAACGTGCCGTACGACGCGCCCACGTAGGTCAGCTTCCGGTCCCCGAGTGCGGCACGCAGCACGTCCATGTCGCGGGCCGCCTCGCTGGTCGACAGGTGGCCGAGCAGCCGGCCGGAGCCACGCTGGCAGCCGCGGGCCAGCTTCTCGTACGCGCGCACCAGGCTCCGCTGCTCGGCCGCGTCGTCCGGGGTCTGGTCCGTCCGCACGTGGGCGTCCATCTCGCGGCCCGTCAGGCACCGCACCGGCTCGCTGCGCCCCACCCCGCGCGGGTCGAACGCCACCATGTCGTACCGGGCCCGCACCGCGCGCGGATAGCCGATCCCCGCGTACGCCTGGAGATAGCCGATCGCCGAGCCGCCCGGGCCGCCCGGGTTGACCAGCAGCGAGCCCAGCCGGCGCGGCCCGTCCGTGGCCCGCTTGCGGGAGACGCCGAGCCGCACGTCGCGGTCGGCGTCCGGCCGCTCGTAGTCCAGCGGCACCCGCAGCGTGGCGCACTCGAACCCGCTGGCCCCGCACGGCCGCCAGCGCAGGCGCTGCTCGTAGTAGTCCCTGAGCGGGGCCGGGACCGCCGGTGGCAGCGGGCGCAGGGCGGTGGTGGCGCGTTTCGCCCCAGGCCACTCGTCGGGTGGGCCCGTCTCGCGCGCCCGGGCGTCCGCCCGGCCCGCGCCGCCGCCGTCGCTCCCGCCGCGCCCACCGGCCTCGCCCGTCCGCCCGTGCTCGCTGCCGGACGGCGGCGAGGGCGGCCCCGGCGCGGTCGCTGTGGCCGCCGAACTCGGGGACGGGACGCCGCTCGACGAACAGCCGGAGACCAGCAGCGTCGCAGCCGCGACCACGGTCCCGGCCGTGCGGAACAAGCGACTCGTACCCATCGTCGACCCCTCAGTCGTACGCGGCGTGGACGCGCGTCAGCCGCACGTCGGCGGTCGCGCACGGATTCGGAGAGTATCGACAGGCGTACACACAGCCGCCACTCGTGGCCTCCGTACGGGTGAACGCCACGCTGAACCAGCCCCCGACCGGACCCGTCCCACCGGCCAGGTCGAGCGGCGGCGCGGGACGGCGGCGGCGAGGCTGTGTCGTACGCCCCACGTCTGGGCCGTACGTGCGGCCGGGCGCGGCGAGGGTGGGACCGGTCAGCCCGCGCGCAGGGAGAGGGTCATGGCCTCGACCGCGAGGAGCGGGGCCACGTTCCGGTCGAGCGCTTCGCGGCAGGCGCGGATCGCCTCTATCCGGCGCAGTGTCCGCTCGGGCCTGGAGTTCGCCGCGATGCGCTCCAGCGCCTCGCGCTGCTCGGCGTTGGCTATGGCCACCTGCGAGCCGAACTGCAGGGCGAGCACGTCGCGGTAGAACGCCGTGAGGTCGGTGAGGGCGAGGTCGAGGCTGTCGCGCTGGGTGCGCGTCGAGCGGCGCTTCTGCCGATCCTGCAGGTCCTTCATCACGCCGGCCGTGCCGCGCGGCAGCCGGCCGCCGGTGCCCGCCGCGGCCCCGAGCGCCGCGCGCAGCTCCTCCGTCTCCTTCGTGTCGACCTCATCGGCGAGCTGCTTGGCCTCCTCGGACGCGGCGTCCACCAGCTCCTGCGCGGCCTTGAGGCAGCCGCCGACGTCGTCCACCCGCAGCGGCACCGAGAGCACGGCGGCGCGATGGGCCCGGGCGCGCTCGTCCGTGGCCAGCCGACGGGCCCGGCCGATGTGGCCCTGAGTGGCGCGCGCGGCGACCGCGGCCCGCTCCGGATCGATGCCGTCGCGCCGCACGAGCACGTCGGCGACGGCCTCCACCGGCGGGGTGCGCAGGATGAGGTGGCGGCACCGGGAACGGATCGTCGGCAGCACGTCTTCCAGGGAGGGGGCGCACAGCAGCCACACCGTGCGCGGGGCGGGCTCCTCGATCGCCTTGAGCAGCACGTTGCCCGCGCCCTCGGTCAGCCGGTCGGCGTCCTCCAGGACGATGATCTGCCAGCGCCCGCTGGCCGGGGAGAGCTGGGCCCGGCGCACCAGGTCGCGGGTCTCCTTGACGCCGATGCTCAGCATGTCCGTACGGACCACCTCGACATCCGCGTGCGTACCGATCAGGGCGGTGTGACAGCCGTCGCAGAAGCCGCAGCCCGGTGCTCCGCCCAGCGCGCGGTCGGGGCTGACGCACTGCAGGGCCGCCGCGAAGGCGCGGGCCGCCGTCGAGCGGCCGGAGCCGGGCGGGCCCGTGAACAGCCAGGCGTGCGTCATCTTCGCGCCCGAGGGGCGCGGCGCCGTGGCGCCCGCTCCCGCCGCGCCACCGACGTCGGCGCCCGCACCACCGGCGCCGGGCTCGCCGGCGTCCGCCGGCGGCGACGGGCGCTGCCGGCCGCCGGCCGCGCTCGCGTCCGTGACCAGCGCGTCCGCGTCCAACGCGGCAGCGGCGAGCTGCTCAGCGACCCGGCTCTGCCCCACCAGGTCGTCCCACACCGCCATGACGCCTCTCCCTGCCTGCCGTGCCCTGCCGTACCCCGCCTGTCCCGCGCCCCCGACTGCCCCGCGCCCCGCTCCGCCAGGGGCGGCGGGGACGGGCCGCGACCGCGGACTTCGGGCGGCGTGCCGCCCACGCCCCACCTCCGGACTCCGTCCGGCACGGGCCGGGCTCCCCCACTCCCCCGTCCCGAGCCGTACCGATGCGCTCACGTGCCCGCGGCAGGTGCTCCGAGCGCCGCGGCACCCGGCTCACCTGTCCGCCAACCATTGTGGAGTACGGCACTGACAATGCCGGGCGCACTCGCGCTGACCTGCGAAGACAGCCGCCCGGTGGCGGGGGACGGGCCCTGCCGCCGGGCCGGGCCCTGCCGCCGGAGCCACCCCGAGGCCCCGGCTCAGCCCTTGCGGCCCCAGCCCCTGCGGCCGTTGCCCGGGCGACCGTTGCCCGTGCTGCCCGGGCGGCCCTGGCTGCCGGGGTCCTGCGGTCCGGGCCGCTCGTTCGGGGGCTGGTCGCGGCCGTCATAGCCGCCCGGAGGTACGTCGTGACCGCCCGGAGGTACGTCGTAGCCGCCCGGGTGGCGCTCATCGGGTCGGGCGTAGTGGCCGCCGCCCGCCGCGTCGTGCGGGCCAAGGAGTTCGTCGGCCAGCGTCGGCAGGTCGTCCAGCGGGGTCTCCTCGGCCCACTCGGGGCGACGTCGCTTGCGGCCGTGCGGGTCCGCTCCCGGGTCGTCCGCCTGTCCCGCGCCGCCCTGCCCCGAGGGGGCCTGACCGGCACCGGGGCCGGCGCCGGCCTGCGTCGGGTCGAACTGCGGCAGCTCCCGCGTGCGCTCGTTGCCGGACTCCGGGGCGGCCTGGCGCGCGCCGTCCGCGCCGTCGGCGGCGTCGGCGGCGTCGGCGGCGTCGGACTCGGGCCGGAACATCCACGGCGGCACCCGGTCCGCCGGATCCGCCGGGCGCTCGGCCTCCGGACGCGCGCCCTCGGCGCCGACCGCGGGCAGCACGGCCGTCTCATCCATCGCGCCCGTGGGCGTCTCCGGCTGGGGCGGCGTCGGCAGTTGCGTGGTCTCCTCCGTGTCCCACGCCTCCGGCGTACCAGCGGCCTCGCGTGTGCCGGCAGCCTCGCGCGCGCCCGCGGCATCGCGCGGGTCCCGCACACCGTCGGCCCCGCGCGCCTCGCGTGCCGCACCCCCATCGCGTGCCCCCGGCGCGCTGGGCGTGCCCTGCGCCGGGGAGCCCGCCTCGGGGCGCACCCGCGGCAGCACCCGCGTCGCGTCGTCGGCCGAACCGCCGCTCCGCGCGCCGCCGCCCGTGCCACCGCTGCCCGCGGCAGCGTCCGGTCGCGGTGCCCGCGGGTCTATCCGCGGCGTCTCCACCGTCTCCGTCGCGTCGGGGCCCGCGGTGGCCCGGGACTTGGCGGCGGGGGGCCCAGCGGCCGGGCCCGCGCCGGCGCCCGCCGCCCTCGTACCCGCCGGCCCGCCCCTGCCCTCGTCGGACGGCTTGACCAGCGGCGTCGGCACCGTGGGCGCCTCGTCCCGCGCCCTCGACGGGCCGGGCTTCGGCGGCGCCGTGTCGGTCGCTCCCGGCGCGCCGCCGAGCCCCGGCTCCGGCAGCGCGGCAGCCGCCTCGGCAGCCAGGCGGGCCTGCTCGGCGCGGAGCAGCGCCTCCTCCGCCTTGCGCTGCTTCTCCAGCCGCCGCGCCTCGGCCTCGGCTCGCAGTCGGGCCTCCTCCTCGGCCTGCCGGCGCTGCCGCTCCTCCTCCGCGGCGCGGGCGCGCTCCTCGGCCTCGCGCCGCTGCCGCTCCTGCTCGGCGAGCCGGCGCTCCTCCTCGGCCCGCTGCCGGGCCTCCTCCGCCTGCCGCTCGGCCTCCAGGCGCTTGGCCTCCTCGGCCTCGCGGCGCTTGCGCTCCTCTTCCTCGGCGCGCAGCCGGGCGAGCTGCTCCTGTCGCTCGCGCTCGAGCCGCTCCTCCTCGGCCTTGCGCGCCGCCTCCTCCTCGGCCCTGCGGCGGGCCTCTTCCTCCGCCTTCCTGCGCGCCTCTTCACGGGCCTCGATCTCGGCCTGCGACAGCGGCAGCACCTGGTCGAGGCGGTGCCGTACGACCGTGCTGACGGCCTCGGGCTCCTGGCTCGCGTCGACCACCAGGTAACGCGCCGGGGCCGCGGCGGCCAGAGTCAGGAACCCGGCCCGCACCCGCTGGTGGAACTCGGCGGGCTCGGACTCCAGCCGGTCGGGCGCCTCCGTGAACCGCTCGCGGGCGGCCTCCGGGGAGACGTCGAGCAGCACCGTCAGATGCGGAACGAGGCCGTCCGTCGCCCAGCGCGAGATACGGGCGATCTCGGTCGGCGACAGGTCGCGCCCGGCGCCCTGGTACGCCACCGATGAGTCGATGTAGCGGTCCGAGATCACGACGGCGCCGCGCTCCAGCGCGGGCCGCACCACCGAGTCCACGTGCTCGGCCCGGTCCGCCGCGTACAGCAGCGCCTCGGCGCGGTGCGAAAGGCCCGCGCTGGCGACGTCGAGCAGGATCGACCGCAGCCGCTTGCCGATCGCGGTGGCGCCGGGCTCGCGGGTGACCACGACCTCGTGGCCCTTGCTGCGAATCCACTCCGCGACGGCCGTGACCTGCGTCGACTTGCCCGCCCCGTCGCCGCCCTCGAAGGCGATGAAGAAGCCGTTCGCGGCCGGCGCCTCCGCCGGCTCGCCGCCGCGCACCGCGTCCCGCAGGTCGCGCCGCAGCGGCACGCCCTGCCGGTCGTCGGTCTTGCCGAGCACCAGCGCGGCCACCGGCAGCAGCAGCGCGCCGACCAGCATCAACGTGAACGCCGCGCCGCCGTGCGCGAAGACGAAGTCGCCGTTCTCCAGCCGGTGCGGGCCGATCGCGGCGGCGAGCAGCGGGGCGACGAGCACGCCGAGCGCGAGCGCGACCCGGACGACCGCGTGCAGGTGCTCCGTCGTGCGCGGTCGCCGCGACTCCTCGGTCTCCTGGTCGAGCAGGGTGTGTCCGATGTTCGCCGCGATGCCCGCCGCGACGCCCGCGAGCAGCGCCAGCAGCAGCACCGTCGCCGGGTCGGGGACCAGGCCGGTGGCGAGCAGCGCGAGCCCGGTGGCGGTGATCGCGAGCGCGAACAGGCGGCGGCGCGAGAGTGCGGGCAGCACCCGCGGCGCGCACCGTACGCCGATCACCGGACCGCCGGCGATCATCAGCGCGAGCAGTGAGAACCCGACCGGCCCGCCCCCGAGGTCAGCGGCCTGGAGGAGGGCGACGCCGAAGGCCGCGGCCATCGCCCCGGCCACCGCCGCGCACGCCGGCACGAGCACCGGGATCGCTCCCGTGCGCCCCTTGTCGGGCGCGGTGTGCCGCGCGCCACCCGCCCCGCGCACCGGAACCTTGGGCCGGCGCAGGCCCTCCAGCGGGGAGCGCGCGCGGGTGGCCTGCGCGCCGGGCAGTTCCAGGAAGAAGAGGACGGACACCGAGGCCGCGAAGAGGCCGGCGGCGACGTACGAGGCCAGTGCCGGCTGGTGCTGGTGGAACCAGTCGATGCCGGAGCCGAGTACGTTGCCGAGCAGGGTGACGACGAGCATGCCGGCCGCGGCGATCGGCAGCGAGACGGCGGTGGTGCGGAGCGAGAGCCTCCGCAGCGCGTCGAGGTGGTCGGGCAGCGGTCGTACCGCCGCGCCCTCCAGCGGGGGCGGCGGCAGCAGCGCGGGGGCCGCGCCGTCCTTGGCCACCGTCCACAGCCGCTCGGCCACGCCCACCACGAAGGCCGTGACAAGGAGCGATGCCACGGCGTCGGACGGCATCCAGTCGATCCACAGCGGGGCGATCACCAGGAGTACGAGCCGCACCCCGTCGGCGCCGATCATGGTCCAGCGCCGGTCGAGCGGCCCGGAGGGGCCGATCAGCGAGGCCAGCGGCCCGAGCAACACCGCGCCGAACAGCAGCGTGGCCAGCAACCGGGCGCCGAACACCGCGGCGATGGCGAGCGCCGCACCGCGATACCCGCCGCCGAACGCGCCCGCCGCCACCGCCGCCTGGAACGACAGCGCCAGCAGGGCCAGCACGGCGAGCGCGTCACCGATGCCGCTGACGAACTGCGCACTCCACAGCCGTCGCAGCGGTGGGTAGTGAAGCAACGCTCGTACGGCGCGCTCGCGGGAGTCCGCGGCGAGAGCGCCGGCTGAGGAGCTGACGGCCGTTGGCTGCTCGGTTCGCGTCATCCCGCCAGCCTATCCGGGTCACACGAATTGCCGTGCCCGAGCCCGAACATGTGGACGGGCGCATCGCGGCACACGCCCGGACGAGTCGGTCACAGCGGGGCGAACCAGCCCCGGAGGGGGGTGCACAGGGGGCGCGTGAGCCCATCGCGCGCCACGGAATCCGCCGTGACCGCCCGTCCGAACTCGGCTACGGACCACACGATCCGGCCACCGCGCCCCCGCGCCCCTCACGCCACCTCCCCGCCGGCGGGCGCGGCTCCCACCGAACGCGCGGGGCGTACGCCCCGGGCGCGGCCTCGCCGTCCCTGGGCACGGAAACGGGCCGCGCCGGCGGAGCGGCGCGGCCCGTCGACCGCCGTACGTACCCGCGTGCGCTACTCCGACGCGTCGCCCGTCGACCTAGACGCCGTCGCGGCCTTCTTCGCCGGCGCCGCGGCGGCCTTCGCCGCCGACGCCGTCGTCTTCTTGGCCGCCGTCTTCTTCGCGGTGGTCTTCTTCGCCGCCGTCGTCTTCTTGGCCGCGGTCTTCGCCGGCGCCTTCTTCGCGGTGGACTTCTTCGCCGGTGCCTTCTTGGCCGTCTTCTTCTTCACCGGCCCCTTGGCGCGCTTCTCCGCGAGCAGCTCGTAGCCGCGCTCGGGGGTGATCGTCTCGACGTCGTCGTCACGGCGCAGCGTGGCGTTGGTCTCGCCGTCGGTGACGTACGGGCCGAACCGGCCGTCCTTCACCACCACCGGGCGCTCGCTCACCGGGTCGGTGCCCAGCTCCTTGAGCGGCGGCTTCGCCGCGGCCCGGCCACGCTGCTTGGGCTGGGCGTAGATGGCCAGCGCCTCGTCAAGCGTGATCGTGAAGAGCTGGTCCTCGGTCTCGATCGATCGCGAGTCGGTGCCCTTCTTCAGATACGGCCCGTAGCGGCCGTTCTGTGCGGTGATCTCCTCGCCGCTCTGCGGATCGACGCCCACCACGCGCGGCAGCGACATCAGCTTGAGCGCGTCCTCCAGCGTCACCGTGTCCAGCGACATCGACTTGAACAGCGACGCCGTGCGGGGCTTGACCGCGTTCTTGCCGGTCTTCGGCGCGCCCTCGGGCAGCACCTCGGTCACATACGGTCCGTACCGACCGTCCTTGGCGACAATCTGTCGCCCCGTGTCCGGGTCGGTGCCGAGTTCGAAGTCACCGCTCGGCTTGGCCAGCAGCTCCTCCGCGTACTCCACGGTCAGCTCGTCCGGCGGCAGCTCGTCGGGCACGTCCGCGCGCTGCCCCGGCTCGCCCTCGGTCGGCGAGGGCTTCTCGACGTACGGGCCGTAGCGGCCGACCCGCAGCACGATGCCGTTGCCGACCGGGAACGAGGACACCTCGCGGGCGTCGATCGCGCCGAGGTCGGTGACCAGTTCCTTCAGTCCGCCGAGGTGGTCGCCGGCCCCGCCCGCGGCGGGGGCGGCGGCGATGTCGCCGGCCGTCGGGTCGTTCTGGTCAATCCCGAAGTAAAAGCGTCGCAACCACGGCACGGCCTGGGCCTGACCGGCGGCGATCCGGTCGAGATCGTCCTCCATCTTGGCCGTGAAGTCGTAGTCGACCAGCCGGCCGAAGTGCTTCTCAAGCAGCCCGACCACGGCGAAGCTCAGGAAGGACGGCACCAGCGCGGTGCCCTTCTTGAACACGTAGCCGCGGTCCAGGATCGTCCCGATGATCGACGCGTACGTCGACGGGCGACCGATCTCGCGCTCTTCCAACTCCTTGACCAGCGACGCCTCGGTGTAGCGGGCCGGCGGCTTGGTGGCGTGACCGTCGACCGAGATCTCCTCGGCGGTCAGCCGGTCGCCCTCGGCGACCTGCGGCAGCCTGCGCTCGCGGTCGTCCAGCTCGGCGTTCGGGTCGTCGGCGCCCTCGACGTACGCCTTCATGAAGCCGTGGAAGGTGATCGTCTTGCCGGAGGCCGTGAACTCCACGTCCCGGCCGTCGCTGGCCTGGCCGCCGATGCGCACGGTCACCGAGTTACCGACCGCGTCCTTCATCTGGGAGGCGACGGTCCGCTTCCAGATCAGTTCGTACAGGCGGAACTGGTCGCCCGTGAGCCCCGTCTCCGCAGGCGTGCGGAACCGGTCGCCCGAGGGGCGGATCGCCTCGTGCGCCTCCTGCGCGTTCTTCACCTTGCCGGCGTAGCTGCGCGGCTTGTCCGGCAGGTAGTTGGCCCCGTAGAGCTGCGTGACCTGCGCCCGGGCCGCGGTGATCGCGGTGTCCGAGAGCGTGGTGGAGTCCGTACGCATATAGGTGATGAAGCCGTTCTCGTACAGCTTCTGGGCCACCTGCATGGTCGACTTCGCACCGAAGCCCAGCTTCCGGCTGGCCTCCTGCTGGAGCGTCGTGGTGCGGAACGGGGCGTATGGGGCGCGGCGGTACGGCTTCGACTCGACCGAGCGCACCGCGAAGTTCGTCTCGGTGAGCGCCGCCGCCAGCGCGCGGGCCTGCTCCTCGTCCAGGTGCAGGACGGCCGAACCGTCCTTGAGCTGACCGACGGAGGTGAAGTCGCGGCCCTGCGCGACCCGGCGGCCCTCCACCGAGGCCAGCCGCGCGGCCAGGGTGCCGGGGTCGCTGGCGTCACCGGTGCGGCCCGTGGCGAACGTGCCGGTCAGGTCCCAGTACTCGGCGGAGCGGAACGCGATGCGCTCCCGCTCCCGCTCCACGACCAGCCGCGTCGCCACCGACTGCACCCGGCCCGCCGACAGCCGCGGCATGACCTTCTTCCACAGCACCGGCGAGACCTCGTACCCGTAGAGCCGGTCGAGGATGCGGCGGGTCTCCTGGGCGTCGACCAGGCGCTGGTTCAGCTCGCGCGGGTTGGCCACGGCGGCCCGGATGGCGTCCTTGGTGATCTCGTGGAAGACCATCCGGCGCACCGGGACCTTGGGCTTGAGGACCTCCTGGAGGTGCCACGCGATGGCCTCGCCCTCGCGGTCCTCATCGGTGGCCAGGAAGAGTTCGTCCGACTCGGCCAGCAGCTCCTTGAGCTTCTTGACCTGGTCCTTCTTGTCGTGGTTGACGACATAGATGGGCTGGAACTCGGCGTCGACGTTCACCCCGAGGCGCGCCCACGGCTCGCCCTTGTACTTCGCGGGGACCTCGGCAGCGCCGTTCGGCAGGTCGCGAATGTGCCCGACGCTCGCCTCGACCACGTATCCAGGGCCGAGGTAGCCCTTGATCGTCTTCGCTTTGGCAGGCGACTCGACGATCACGAGTCGTCGGCCGCCCTTCGCGGTCTCGCTGGTCGGGGACAACTTCGCTCTTCTCTCCGGTCGACGCTCAGTGGCTGGGCCACCACACGTACGGTGCTCGCGGTGGCAATACGGTGACGCTGCGGAGTGTGACGGTACCTCCCGCCTCGGTGTCAAACGGAAAAAGCCCGCAACGCCACTCGAAGGGTAAGCCGATGGTCGCCTAACCACTCCTCCTGCTGCGCACCGCCTAGGCGCTGTCACGGTAACCCGACAACCGGGCCGCGTGCCGCACGGGCCGGCACTCCACCGGGTCGGTCAGCCGGTCAGACGGAGCCCAGGCACCAGATTCCGCCGACCAGCGCGGCGGTGCCGAGAACGGTGGAGAGGACCGCGGCGACCGTCGGGTGCGAGCCGTCCAGGACCGGCTGGCGCTGCCGCAGCCGGACCGCCGTCCACAGCAGCAGCGCGACGCCGAACAGCGCGAATGCCGTGCCAGCGAAGGCCGCGGGTCCACTCTCCATGCGAGGAGGGTGGCACGTACGGGCGGCTTCCGGGCGAACGCCACGTGAACGTCCTCACATCGCTGTCCGCCGGGCCGGCACGCGCGCCCGCCGCTCATTTTCGGCCGAGCCCGAGCCGAACCCAGCCACCACCCGCCGCACACCCCACCCTGCACAACGGCCCCACACTCTCCAGACGCCCACACCACGTCGGCACAGGACAGCGCCGACGGCGAGACACCGCCGACGGCGACGCGCACGCCCACCGGGGCCGGCGGTCGGCGCACGGGCGGCAGCACCCGGGTCACCCAGCCGACGGCGGACTCGGCACGGCGGCACCTCTTTTAACAGGCGCCCCGTCCCGTCCATGTGTGGCGAGCCGCACCCCGCGCCCCACCCGTCGCCGACCGGCACTCGCCCACCACTGCCCACCGCTGCCCGCCCCGCCCGGCGGCCGGCGCCCGCCCCTCGCTCACCTTCCACCGCACACCGTCCCGCACGCCCCTCGTGCCCCGGGTCGCCCCCTCCGTGCTTCTCTCCGCCCCACCCGCTCCGCTGGGCGAAGCCCCGCCCACACCGCGCGGGGCGGAGAGCCGCTACACCTCCGCGTCCCCGACCGGCTCCAGGAAGCCCTGCTCGACCAGCAGCCGGATGGCTTCCGGCGTCCGATCCCGGAGCTGCACCGGGTCCTCGCCCAGCAACTGGGCGATCGCGTCCAGAATCCGCCCCGCGCTCAACGAGCCGTCACACACCCCGGCGAACCCGGCGCCGACCGTGTCCACCTTCGTCGCGCGCCGCATGCCCCGGTTCTGCCGCAGCACCACATGCTCCGGGTCCTCCGCACCCGGCAGCCCCACCTGCTCCTGCACCACCTCGGGCGCGAGCCGGAAGCGGGCCGCCAGCAGGGCCGCGTCGTCCGTGGCCCGCAGGAAGTCCTGGCGCTCGAAGTGCGCCCGCACGCTCTCTCCCAGCGGCTGTTCCACCGGGTGCGGCCACTCCTCCACCGTCACCGACGGGTTGGCGGCACCGGACTTGCGCAGGGTGATCCAGCCGAAGCCGACCGCCGTCGTGCGGCGCGCAGCGAACTCGTCCAGCCAGGCGTCATACCGCTCCGCGTACGCCGCCGGGTCGCCCTGGTGGTCACCGCCGTCCCGCAGCCACAGCTCCGCGTACTGCGCGACGTCCTGCACCTCGCGCTGCACGATCCACGCGTCGCAGCCCGGCGGCACCCAGCCCGCGACCCGGTCCCGCCAGTCCTCCCCCCGCACGTGCTGCCAGTTCGCCAGCAACTGGCAGTACCCGCCGTCCGTCAGGTGCTCGGCCGCGCCCTCCACCAACGTGCGGCAAAGGTCGTCCCCGCCCATGCCGCCGTCCCGGTACGTGAACCGCGCGCCGGGGGAGATCACGAAGGGCGGGTTGGACACGATCAGGTCGAACGTCTCCCCCCGCACCGGCTCGAACAGCGAACCCTCCCGGGCCTCCGGAACAGCCGCCCCCGACAGCGCGAGGGTCAGCCGGGCGAACCGCAGGGCCCGCGGATTGCGGTCGGTCACGGTCACACTGCTGGCGTGCTGGGCGGCGTGCAACGCCTGGATCCCGGACCCGGTGCCCAGGTCGAGGGCCCGTCCGACCGGCTCCCGGACGGTGATGCCGGCCAGCGTGGTGGAGGCACCGCCCACGCCGAGCACCAACTGCGACCGCGGCACGGCGCGCTGCTCCTCGTCGGTCGGCCCCACGTCGACCGCCCCGGCGGCTCCGGCCGGCGCGTCCGACGCGGCGTGCGCCCCGGGTCGTACGGCGATCCCGCCCGCGCCCCCCACCGCGCAACCGAGGTCGGAGACGATCCACCAGTCCTCCCCGCCCGGCCCGCCGTACGGCCGCACGTCCACGCTCGCCCGCACCGCGCCACCCCCGGCCGCCGCGCCCCCGCCGGCATCCGAGGCCGGCACGTCGGCGGTGCCGGCGGGCACCAGCCAGCCGTCGGCCAGGCAGTCCTCGACCGGGAGCACGGCGGCGGCCCGCTCGTAGGCGACCGGGCGCTGCAACAGGAACAGCCGGACCAGGGTCTCCAGCCCGCTGTCACCACCGGTCGCGCGGAGCGCCGGCACGGTCTCGCTGCGTCCGAGCGCGGCGTAGGCCGGGGCGCCGAGCAGGTCGAGGAGACCGTCGGCGGTGAAGTCGGCGGCGAGCAGGGCCGCGCGAAGGCGTTCGGCACGCTGCGGATCGGCGTGGGGCAACTGGTGCGTACTCACGGTCCCCATTGTCGGGGCAACCACCGACAATCGGCGAAGGCCCGGCGCCGCGCCGGGTGTGGCGGGGCGCCGGGCCCGTTGTGCCGCCGCTCTCGCGGGGCCCCGGTTCCGCCCGTACGGCCTTCGTTCCGCGCTCGTACGGGCCGTCAATCCGCACACACGGGGCCCTCGCCCGCGCTCGCGGCGACCGTCGGACGGCTCCGAGGATCACCAGGTCGGCCTGGTTGGCCGGCGCGCCCACCGGGCTCCGGCCGGCGCGCTCGCGCACCGCCACTCGTCCGAGCGCCCGCGCGCGTCCCTCTGGTCAGGTTTCGTCTGGTCGGTCTCTTCTGGTCAGCTTCGCCCAGTCGGGTGGTCGGGACCCCCGCGAGCACGGCGACGACTCGTCAGGAACCCGCTCCCGCCGGCGCGTTGGCGTCCAACGAGGGGGCCGGCGCGCCGCCGCTGGGTCGCTGGCAGCCCTTCTGCTTGGCCATCGCCTCGCCCACCTCGCCCTCCTGGAGCCGCTTGAACGCGTCGTTGCTGTTCTTGCCCAGCTTGTTGAGTTCCTCGGCGATGCCGTTGAGGCCCTTGGCGAACTTCGACTTGTCCTTGGTGTCCAGCTTGTCGACGGCCGTCTTGAGGTCCTCGTACGCCCGCGATCTGGCGTTGAGGTCCTTGAGCGCCTCGGTCTGCGCCTTCTCGCCGTCGTCCACCGGAGGCGCGCCCGCGTCCTTGACCGACTTGCCCAGCGCCCGATAGGCGTCGGAGATCTGCTGGAACGCCTGGGAGTCGGTCTGCTGGAGCTTCTTGGAGTCGGGTTCGTCGGCGGCGCCCTGGATGGCCGCGTTGGCGTCCCGGATCTTCTTCAGCTGTGGCTGCATGCCGCCGCAGACCTTCTCGGCCCAGCTCTCGACCTTCTTGTCGCCGTCGTCGCCGTCACCGCCGCAGCCAGTCAGCGCCAGTACGAGTGCCGCACCGCCGGACAGTGCCGCCACAAGCTTCTTGTTCACCGGATTGGTCCCTTCCATGGCCTTCGGCCCCGGAACTTACACGCCCGCAGAGCGAGAGCTACGAGTTGAGCATCCCTTATATGCCCTATTGGGGCTATTTACGCCGCACTGGGCGTGGCGTTCACCTCGCCATCCGGACGACCGGCCGCCCGCGTACCCCCGCACGCCACCCGTGCCTCACCGCGCCGCGCCGCGACCGATCCGTATCACACGACCCGACGGGACGTCACAACCGAAACACGGCGGGCGGGTGGCGCCAATGCACGCCACCCGCCCTCGCGTTACCCCCGGCGCCCGTGGCGCCACGCCCCCGCGCCACCCGCCGCTAATCCCTCCGCCGGCCCCGCCACACACGGCCGCCGCGCGCGGCCACCGACGGCGTACGGGTGGCCCAACGCGTACCGCCACCGCGTGGCATGCGGTGGCGGTACGCCAGGCGTGCGGCCTGGCCAGCGGTGTCGTGCTCGATCTGGCTCAGGAAACCACCGCGGGATCGATGTTCTGGGCCTTCCGGTCGGTGCTGGGCTCCCCCTCGTCACCGACCGCGATGCCGCGCCGCTTGGAGAGGTAGACCGCCCCGATGATGGCCAGGATCGCCAGTACGGCGATGACGGCCCGCAGGCCCGGGCTCGCGTCGTCGCCGTAGCTGAACTTCACGACCGCCGGCGCGATGAGCAGCGCCACCAGGTTCATCACCTTCAGCAGCGGGTTGATCGCCGGGCCCGCGGTGTCCTTGAACGGGTCGCCGACCGTGTCGCCGATGACCGTCGCGGCGTGCGCCTCACTCCCCTTGCCGCCGTGATGGCCGTCCTCCACCAGCTTCTTCGCGTTGTCCCAGGCGCCGCCGGAGTTGGCGAGGAAGACCGCCATCAGCGTGCCGGCGCCGATCGCCCCGGCCAGGAACGACCCCAGCGCGCCGATGCCCAGCGAGAACCCGACGGCGATCGGGGCGAGCACCGCGAGCAGGCCGGGGGTGGCCAGTTCGCGCAGCGCGTCCTTGGTGCAGATGTCGACGACGCGCCCGTAGTCGGGCTTCTCGGTGTAGTTCATGATCCCGGGCTTCTCCCGGAACTGCCGGCGCACCTCGTAGACCACCGCGCCCGCCGACCGCGACACCGCGTTGATCGCCAGGCCAGAGAAGAGGAAGACGACCGCCGCGCCGAAGACGAGCCCCACCAGGTTGTTCGGCTGCGAGATGTCCATGCTCAGGTTCATCTCGCCGGCCACGTTCGCGTTGACGTCGTTGACCGCCTCGGCGATCGCGTCGCGGTACGAGCCGAACAGCGCCGCCGCGGCCAGCACCGCCGTGGCGATCGCGATGCCCTTGGTGATGGCCTTGGTGGTGTTGCCCACCGCGTCCAGGTCGGTGAGCACCTGCGCGCCCTCGCCCCGGACGTCGCCGGACATCTCGGCGATGCCCTGCGCGTTGTCCGACACGGGTCCGAAGGTGTCCATGGCAACGATGACACCGACAGTGGTGAGCAGTCCGGTGCCGGCCAGTGCCACCGCGAACAGCGCCAGCATGATCGAGGTGCCGCCCAGCAGGAACGCCCCGTACACGCTCAGCCCGATCAGGGCCGCCGAGTAGACCGCCGACTCCAGGCCGAGCGAGATGCCCGAGAGCACCACGGTCGCGGGCCCGGTCAGCGAGGTCTTGCCCACGTCCCGCACCGGCCGCCTGCTGGTCTCCGTGAAGTACCCGGTGAGCTGCTGGATCAGCGCGGCCAACACGATGCCGATCGCGACGGCGACCAGGGCGAGGAACCGCGGGTCACCGTCGTGCGCCAGGATCTCCTTGTCCGTGATGCCGTCGAGGTCGGCGTACGAGGACGGCAGGTACGCGAAGACCGCCGCGGCCACCAGGACCAGCGAGATCCCCGCCGAGATGAAGAAGCCCCGGTTGATCGCCGTCATGCCGCTGCGGTCCGTGCGGCGCGGCGCCACCGCGAAGATCCCGATCATCGCGGTGACCACCCCGATGGCCGGAACGATCAGCGGAAACGCCAGGCCCGAGTCGCCGAAGGCGACCTTGCCGAGGATGAGCGCGGCCACCAGGGTCACGGCGTACGACTCGAAGAGGTCGGCCGCCATGCCGGCGCAGTCGCCGACGTTGTCCCCCACGTTGTCCGCGATGGTCGCGGCGTTGCGGGGGTCGTCCTCGGGGATGCCCTGTTCGACCTTGCCCACGAGGTCGGCGCCGACGTCCGCGGCCTTGGTGAAGATGCCGCCGCCCACACGCATGAACATCGCGATGAGCGCGGCGCCCAGGCCGAAGCCCTCCAGCACCTTCGGCGCGTCGGCCGCGTACACCAGCACCACGGAGGCCGCGCCCAACAGGCCGAGCCCCACGGTGAACATGCCGACCACGCCGCCGGTACGAAAAGCGATCTTCATGGCCGCGTGCGAAACCTCGGTCAGGTCTTTACGCGGCTGACCTTCCTCGGGCGTTGCCGCACGTGCCGCAGCGGCAACTCGCACATTACTGCGAACCGCGAGCCACATGCCGATATACCCGGTCGCCGCCGAGAATCCGGCGCCGATCAAGAAAAAGAGCGAACGACCGCCACGCTGCGACCAGTTGTCGGCCGGCAACAGCATGAGCAGGAAGAACACGACGGCCGCGAAAACGGCGAGGGTACGCAACTGCCGGGCCAGATAGGCATTCGCGCCCTCCTGCACCGCGGCCGCGATCTCCTTCATGCTGTCCGTGCCCTCGCCGGCGGCGAGCACTTGGCGTACGAGCACGACCGCGACGGCCAGCGCCGCCACCGCCACGGCGGCGATCACCAGGACGATCAATCGGTTGCCGTCGGTCAGCTCGGCAGCGGCCAGGGTTGGGGACAGGTCTAGCTGATGAGGGGTAAGAGGCCCCGCCATTCGTCCTCCTTGACGTTTGGCACATGGGCGCGCAGCAGTTTCGCGACCGCGAAACAGCCGCCACGCTCAGGCGTCCTGAGCTCAAGATGTGGACGGATTGTAGGGATCAACGCGAGATCAAAACAGTGCACCTCTAAGGGAATTCGCCTGCATCAGCGGTGATCAAATGGTTCGGCCCCAACAATTTCCCCCATACGAAGGAAAGCGTCCATCACGCTGACGCCCACGGAATGATCTCAGGGTCTTATGAACGCCCCTGCTCAGAGCTTTGCCCTCACCTCAGAAGACAACAATGAACAGCTTTGGAGCATTACATTTTTCCGCGCCGTTGACGCGCGCCCCGGCTCCGTCAAGCAGCGCTTCCCCTCGTCCCGCACTCGCCAAGAGGGCGCGAAGTGGGCGCAACCGAGCCCACCCCCGCCCGCCGGCTCGCGCTCCGTCCGACGGCGCACGGCAACGTCACCACGAGCCCGCCCCGACGCGCCCGCGGCCGGATGCCTACAACTTCTTCGCTCCGCGAGCACCACGGCCCCGCCGCACGCCGACAGCCCCGCACACGCCCACCGACCACCCGGGCACCCCCGGCCGGCCCCACGTCTGGCACACCCGCCCGGAGTACCGCCGAAATCGCGCCACCGGCGGGCCGCGCAGAACGTCGCCAGATCCGGCCTGGAGCAGTCGGGATCGACCAAGAACGGTCAGAAGAACCCAGACCTCAGACTCCAAACCCGAGCCCGATCCGCCAGCCCCAGCCTCATACAGCCGGCACGCCACCGCACCGCCACGGCGCCTGGGCAGCCGTCAGCGCCCGCAGACCGCTGCAAGAAATGAGAGCTCGGGGAACAGTTCCAGACCCCTACGAGCACGACACCGCCGTCCTCGCACGCACGGCCTGCACCGCTCCACACGCGAACGCGCACACGCGAGCGCCACCGCTACACGGGCAGAAGCCCGCCAGGACTCACGTACGGAACCCACCCTCGGCCTCGCGTCACCACCCACCGGCGCCACGCGCGTACGGGCTCCCGCGCACGCGAGAACGCGGCTCGGCGCTGCCAGGTACGACAGCCCGAGTGGCCGGGCCCAACATCAGCATCAGGCTCGGGCGCGTCTGGAGCACTCGGGCCGGGCCGGAAGCGGAGAACTGGGGTTCAGCACCGCGCGGTAATCCGCCGAGCGCCAGAAGGACTCAGACGCACGGACGCGTCAGGAAGGGTCAGACGCGCCAAAAAGGACCAGACGTGTAAGGAAAGGTCAGACGCGTCAGGAAGGATCAGGCGCGTCAGGAAGGGGCGGACGCGTCAGCGGTGGGCCAGCTCATGCGGATCACACCGCCCGCCTCGTCCGAGGTCACCTCGACATCATCGACGAGCCCGCTGATCACCGCGAGGCCCATCTCGTCCTCCGCCTCGGCACCGGACTCATCGCCTGACAGCGCATCGCCGGCGCCGTCACCATCGGTGGCACGCCCGGGCACGGCTCGCGGTGCCTCGTCCCCGACCTCGATGGAGAACTTCTTCTCCTCCTCGGTCAGGGCCACCCGCACCGGCGCCGAGACACCATTGCTGACGTGCAGTCCGACGGCCCGAGAGCACGCCTCGCCAACGGCGAGCCGCACCTCGTCCAACACGGCTTCGTCGACTCCGGCCCGGCGCGCCACAGCGGCTGCCACCAGCCGGGCGGTGCGGACGTGCTCTGGAAGGGCACTGAAACGAAGTTCGACGGTGGCCATGCCATCCCCCTCGGTCATACGTGCCCTTTTCCGCGTCTACCGAAAAGGGCGAACTCGCGGAGGGGCCGGGCCGTCAGCCCGGTTCCCCCCGCCACGACGATCTTCCACCCCGCACCACTGGAGCGGGACGTCCGGCACCGTCAGTCGGTGGCGGAGACGGCGTCATCAACCGAGGTGTGAATGGGGAACACCTTGGTCAGGCCGGTGATACGGAAGATCTTCAGAATGCGCTCCTGGTTGCAGACCAAGCGCAGCGAGCCCTCATGGGCGCGCACCCGCTTCAGCCCGCCGACCAGCACGCCGAGCCCGGTGGAGTCGAGGAAGTCGACGCCCTCCATGTCAACGACCAGGTGGTAGCTGCCGTCGTTCACAAGCTCGACCAACTGCTCCCGCAGTTTGGGCGCGGTGTATACATCAATCTCGCCACCGACTTCGACGACCGTACGGTCGCCAACGGTCCGGGTCGACAGGGACAGGTCCACGGAACCTCCAGCACCTTGCATCGAGCGGTCGCCCCCCATGGATCGGCAGCCGCGATGGCATTCAATCACTTACCAGTAGGCGCGCACGACGCCTTGAGCCCATTGTCCGCCACGCCAGTGACAGACTCTGGGTCAATGGCCCACAATCAACTCCCTCGGTCCGCTGGAACACGTCGCTCCCCGCGGGCCATGTTGGATCACCTCGCCGCCGGGGCGGACCGGGCAGCGCGCATCACTCATACGGAGCACTTGCCCCCGCGCGCGGGTCAGCATGCCGACTGGCCTTCGCAGATCCGGCCGGAAGTGATCGATGCCATCGCGGCGACGGGCATCGACCGCCCCTGGAGCCATCAGGCCCGGGTGGCGGAGCACGCGCTCCGCGGCGAATCTGTGATCGTCGCCACGGGCACGGCCTCCGGCAAGTCGCTCGCCTACCTCGCCCCCGTACTCAGCACCCTGCTCGACGGCGCCGAGCTCCCCAGCGACCCGAACACCACCAGTCAGGGCACCCGGGTCCAGGCGAGCCCGCGCACCGGCGCACGGGCCAGTACCCGGCGCGCGACCGCGCTCTACCTCGCCCCCACCAAGGCGCTCGCCGCCGACCAGCGCCGCGCGGTCACCGACCTCGCCGAGCCACTCGGCTCCCGCATCCGCGCCGCGGTCTACGACGGGGACACGCCGGTCGAGGAACGCGAGTGGATTCGCGGCTACGCGAACTACGTCCTGACCAACCCCGACATGCTGCACCGGGGCATCCTCCCCGGGCACCCGCGCTGGTCCTCCTTCCTCCGGGCCCTGCGTTACGTCGTCATCGACGAGTGCCACACCTACCGCGGGGTCTTCGGCTCACACGTCGCCCAGGTGCTGCGCCGGCTACGCCGCGTCTGCGCCCGCTACGGCGCTGAACCCGTCTTCCTCCTCGCCTCCGCCACCTCGGCCGAGCCCGCGCGGTCGGCCGCCCGGCTCACCGGCGTCACCCCGGTGGAGATCACCGAGGACTGTTCACCGCGCGGCGAACTCGTCTTCGTCCTCTGGGAGCCTCCCCTCACCGAACTCCACGGGGAACGCGGCGCGCCCGTACGCCGCACCGCCACCGCCGAGACCGCCGACCTCCTCACCGACCTCGCCGTGCAGGGCACCCGAACCGTGGCCTTCGTGCGCTCCCGCCGCGGCGCCGAACTGATCGCCCTGATCGCCCAGGAGCGGCTCGCCGAAGTGGCCACCAGCCTGCGCCACCGCGTCGCCGCCTACCGCGGCGGCTACCTCCCCGAGGAGCGCCGCGCCCTGGAGCGGGCCCTACACAGCGGCCAACTCCTCGGCCTGGCCGCCACCACCGCCCTCGAACTCGGCGTCGATGTCGCGGGCCTGGACGCCGTACTGCTGGCTGGTTATCCGGGCACCAGGGCGTCGCTGTGGCAACAGGCCGGCCGAGCCGGACGCGCCCGCCAGGGGGCTCTCGCCATCCTCGTCGCCCGTGACGACCCCTTGGACACCTACCTCGTCCACCACCCCGAGGCCCTGTTCCAACAGCCCGTCGAGTCCACCGTGCTGGACCCCGACAACCCGTACGTGCTCGCTCCACACCTGTGCGCCGCCGCCGCCGAACTCCCGCTGACCGAGGCCGACCTGGATCTCTTCGGTCCGGCCGCCGTCGGCTTGTTGCCGCAGCTCGAACAGCGCAAGCTGCTGCGCCGCCGCGCCACCGCCTGGCACTGGACCCGGCGGGAGCGGGCCGTCGATCTCACCGACATCCGGGGTGAGGGCGGCAAGCCCGTCCAGGTGGTGGAGGCCGGAACGGGCCGGCTGCTCGGCACCGTGGACGCCGCCGCCGCGCACAGCACCGTCCACGAGGGCGCCGTCCACCTGCACCAGGGCCGCACCTACCTCGTCCGCCACCTCGACCTGGAGGATTCGGCCGCCTTGGTGGAAGAGGCCAACCCGCCCTACTCGACCACGGCCCGCGACACCACCGGCATCGCCATCCTGGAGACCAGCGCCGAAGTGCCGTGGGGCGACGCCCGGCTGTGCTTCGGGTCGGTCGAGGTCACCAATCAGGTCGTCTCCTTCCTCCGTCGCAAGCTCATCACCGGCGAGGTGCTCGGCGAGACGAAACTGGACCTGCCGCCTCGTACCCTGCGCACCCGAGCCGTCTGGTGGACCGTCACCGAGGACCAGTTGGAACGGGCCGACGTCACCGCGGAGGCCCTGGGCGGCGCCCTGCACGCGGCCGAACACGCCTCGATCGGCATGCTGCCGCTGTTCGCGACCTGCGACCGCTGGGACATTGGCGGCGTGTCCGTACCGCTGCACCCCGACACCCTGCTGCCCACCGTGTTCGTCTACGACGGGCACCCCGGCGGCGCGGGCTTCGCCGAGCGGGCCTTCCACACCGCGGCCCGCTGGCTCACCGCCACCCGAGAGGCCATCGCCGCTTGTGAGTGCGCCGCCGGGTGCCCGTCCTGCATCCAGTCACCCAAGTGCGGCAACGGCAACGACCCGCTGGACAAGAAGGCCGCCGTGCGCCTCCTCACCGAACTACTGGCCCAGTCCCCGCCCCCGTCCGCCGAGTCCGCGCCATAGCCGGTATCGACGGCCCCAACGCCGGCCCACGCTCGGGCCCCCGCTGTGGGACGGTCGCGCCGACAGACCTCCTGAACGCTGACCAGGCCAGCGCGATGCCGAACACCACGGCCGCCGGTGCGGGGTGCGGCGTACGGGTCCCGCCGGCGGCCGGGCCGGTGGCCCCCGGCGTCGTCGGGCCACGCTCGGCACCGAAGTGCCGGACGCTCCCGACCGGGGCGGGAAGTCCCACGGTCGCCGGCCCCGCCCGCGCTCGCACGCGAGGGGTCAGTGCCTTCGACGCTCCGGAGGGGAGCACCGATGCCACCCGGGCCGCCGGCACTTCCGCGACGAGGTCCGCGATCTCGCCGCGTACCGTGCACTTCACCACGCGCGCGCCCTGCGCTCGGGCCACCCGTCCCGCCAGACCGCAGGCCACACGCTCGCCCTGCAACGCGTGGTCGGCAGCGGCGAGCGCCGCCAAGTCGGCCGCGCCGCCCGCTCGATGCCGGGCGACCACCACCGCCCCCATGGTCAGCACCACGGCGAACACCACGCACAGCGCAGAGGCCGCCACGGCCACCCATATCGTCGCCATCCCGCTGTCCCTCCACCTCCCGCCGCCGCGCACCCTCGTCACCCCAGCGGTCGGCCGACGCGGTTCAGCCCGTCGTGATCGTGTCCTCAGCAAGGGCCACCGCCTCCCCCTGGAGCGTGATGGCCAGCGGGCCTGGCCCTGCCGCGCGGGTCTCGACCCGCACGTGCACGAGTTCTCCCTCTCGGCTCATGGTGATCCTGGCGTCGCGCGGCGCGGCCGATCGAGCGGCGGCCATCGCCGCGGCCGGTGTCTCCGAACGTGCCGCGGCCCGGGCGCCCGCCCGCGCCGCGTCCACGCACTGGATGTGCGCGGAGGCGGCCATCAACCCCCAGATCAACATCAGGGTGAACAGGGCCAGTGTCGGTAGGACAACCGCCGCCTCCGCGCTGACGGCCCCGCGATCACCACACCGAGCCGTACGTGGAGGAGCACCACGGGCCCCTGGGGCCCGCGTCGGGCCGCGTCCAGATCGCCCAACCGGCCTTCTAGAACTGCGCATCGAGCGCCTTCTGGATGACCGACTGGAGCGCACCCGTGACGGCCCCACTCGTCACCACCTTGTACAGGACGGCCGCGAACGCACACGCGGCGATCGTCCCCACCGCGTACTCGGCGGTCGCCATCCCCGCATCCAGCCTGCTCCGAAGCGCCGCCCGCCAGTTCACGCACCGCCGGGCACCCCAAAGCACCAGCCTCATCGTCCCCACGTTTCCCTCATCTCCTCGTCGTTGTTGTGTGTCGCTCAGGTAGTCAGCAGTCCGTCCGCCAGCCCGATGACCACCGGTGCCACGCCCACCAGCAAGAAAGCGGGCAGGAAGCACAGGCCGAGCGGGGCGGTGGCGAGGACCCCGGCGCGCCTGGCCCTGGCCGTGGCGGCTCGGCCGCGATCCGCTCGGCAGTCGGCGGCCAGGCGCGTGACGGGCTCGACGGCGGGCGCGCCCGTCACCGTTGCTCGCTCCAGCGACCGGGCGAGCCCAGCGGCGCCCGGCAGGGCGGCTACGCGCCCCCAGACGGCGGAGGGTTCGCCGCCGAGGCGCAGCTCCGCCGCCGCCCAGGCGAGGTGCCGCCCCAGGGGCCCACCCAACGAGTTCCCCACCGCTTCGGCAGCCTCCGGCGGCCCCGCCCCCGCGGCCAGACAAGCAGCCAACATCTCGGCTGTGAGCGGCAGTTGGGAAGCGATCAGCGCCTCCTGCTCGCCCGAGAGCGCGACGCCCGCCGTGCCGATCTCCCCCTCAACCAGCTCGCCTTCGTGCGTGGCTCCGCTCTTTCGTTGCCACCGCCAGGTGCCGTACGTCAGGGCGAGCCCCGCTCCGTACCCCATCCAGCCGTCGAGGAGGATGGGGCCAAGGCACCCGCAGCCGCCGGCAGTCAGGCGTTTCCGTACGATCCCGATGCGTGTCGCAGCCGGCCGCTCGAAGGGGGGCCAACGGCACCAAGCCCGGGTCGCGCCTCCTTGCGGAGCACGCGAATCGCCCGGCCAGAGTGCGGCCAGCCGCCGTGCGCCACGCCGGGCCCGTGCCGCGCCGAACGCCAGCGCCGCGCACCCAGCAAAGCACGCCAGCGAAACAACCATCCCCAGCCTGTGGATAACTTCTCCGAACACCGCACACCCACCCAATCAACCCGGTTAGTCCTGCTTTGTGGCACGCTTCGTCGGCTCTGCGGCGCGACGAACGATGTGCGCGGTCCAGGCCAAGCCCGCCCACTCCAGCAGCACACCGAGCAGCAGGCAGCTCAGACCGGCGGGGGTGTGGAGGAGGACGTGCAGCGGAGCAGCGCCGAGCACACTGCCCAGCACGAGCCCGAACGCGGGCAACAGGGTGAGCATCGCGGCCGTCGATCGCACGCCCGCCAACTGCGCCCGTAACTCCTCACGTTGGTCGCGCTCCGCGCGCAGAGCCGCCGCGACGCGATCGAGCCCGTCCGCGAGCCCCGCGCCCCCGTCGACCGCCACCTGCCAGCACGCGGCCACCCCCGCCAACCCTTCCGCGCCCGGCAACCGAGCCACCTGACGCAGCGCGGTGGGCACGTCGCCGCCGAAGCGTGCGGCCGTCGTGACCGCTTCCCACCCGTCGGGCAGGTCCGCCAGGTCGACGGACCGCAGGGCTTCCCCGGGTTGCCGCCCGGCGCGCAGTTCGCCGGCGACGGCGGCGCAGAGTCCGATCACTGCCGCGCTCCGGAGCGCTCGGCGCCGCTCCACCGCCCGGGCCCGCCGCCACCGCCAGCTCACGGGAGCCGCCAGCGCGGCACCGAGCAGGGGCAGTAGGGAGTCAGTCAGCAAGGCGAGCACGCATCCCGCCGGCAGGCAGGCCAGCTCGCCGCCGAGGTCCCATCGCCGCACCGGGGCCGGCAGTCGTTCGCGCCAGCGCAGCCAGCCGCCACCCTGGCCCAAGGGCGCGAGGAGACGCGCGAGGCCGCCACTCGGTCCCATGCGCTCGCTTGGCCTCGATGTGGTGACGCTCGCCGGGGGCACCGCGCAGTCCGCCAGTATCAGCCTGCCGCGCCGCAGGCGGCGATCCGAACCCGCGCCGTCCCACATGACCGCGACCAGGCAGAGCACCACGGCGCACAGCACCAGAGGCTCAACCGTCACCGCGCCGCCCGTCATGCGCCGCCACCTCCCCGCGCGCACAGCTGCTCCAGACGGGCCCAGCCTGGCGCCCGCTGGAATCCGTGCGGGCCCCATAGGGCCGCGGGAGCCGTCGTTACCAGCCCTTCCCGATCGCGCTCCAGCACGTGCAGTTCGGCGATCCGACGGCGTCCTCGCCGGTCTCTCGCCAGATGAACGATCACGGACAGCGCCGCGGCCAACTGGCTGTGCAGCGCCGCCCGATCGAGCCCGGCCGTCGAGCCCAGCGCCTCCAGCCGGGCCGGAACGTCTCCCGCCGCATTCGCGTGGACCGTCCCGCAGCCACCTTCGTGGCCGGTGTTCAACGCCGACAGCAGGTCCGTCACCTCGGGCCCGCGCACCTCGCCCACCACCAGTCGGTCGGGTCTCATGCGCAACGCCTGCCGCACCAGGTCGCGCAACGTCACCAGGCCACGGCCCTCCTGGTTGGCGGGGCGCGTCTCCAGCCGTACGACATGGGGGTGGTCAGGCCGCAGCTCCGCGGAATCCTCGGCCAGCACAATGCGCTCACCCGGCCCCACCAGGCCCAGCAGGGTGCTCAACAGGGTCGTCTTCCCCGACCCCGTGCCACCGCTGATGACGTACGAGAGCCGGGCGTCCAGGATCGCCCGGAGCAGCGCTTCCCCGCCGGGCGGCACCGTGCCCGCCGCCACCAGCTCGGCGAGCGTGAACGCCCGGGGGCGCACCACGCGCAGCGACAGGCACGTGCTCGCCACGGCGACCGGGGGCAGCACGGCGTGCAACCGCGTGCCGTCCGGCAGCCGGGCGTCCACCCAGGGCTTCGCGTCGTCGAGCCTGCGGCCGGCCACGGCCGCCAGCCGCTGCGCGAGCCTGCGCACGGCCGCCGCGTCGGCGAACTGGACCTCCGTGCGCTCCAACCCCGCACCCCGGTCGATCCAGACCTGGTCGGGCGCGGTGACCAATACGTCGGTGACGTCCGGGAGGGCGAGCAACGGTTCGAGGGGGCCAGCGCCCACCAGCTCGGAGCGCAGGTCCCGCACGACTCCGAGGACTTCCGTGTCACCGAGAAGCCGTCCTTCCGCCCGCAACGCGGCGGCCACGCGCGCCGGCGTCGGGTCCGCTCCGCTGCCCGCCAACCGCGTGCGCACGGCATCCAGCAGGGTGCTGCTCATGCGACACCCCCGCCGGGCAGCGCCCGCGCCCAGAAGTCGGCACAGAACCTGGCGAGTGGTCCACGCTCGCTCGTACCCGGCGGTTCGCCCGACTCCAGCGCCGCGAGCAGGCCCGATTCGGGCGGCAGCTCGCCGGCCAGCGGAAGGTCAAGCAGCCGGGCGACCTCCTCGTCAGCCAGCCCGTCGCCGGTCGGGCCCCTGACCACCACCCGCAGATCGCGCAGCACCATCCGCACGCAGGAGGCAACCCGATGAGCCGCCGCCACGGACCTCAGCTCGGCTGGCACCACCAGGAGCGCCATGTCGAGCTGTGCGAGCACCTCGGCCGCGGCGCTGTCCACACGTCGCGGCAGATCGACCACGACGGCACCGCCTCGGCGGCGTGCCGCGGCGAGGACCGAGCGGACCGCCGGCGCCGGAACGGCCACCACGCTGCCCCGGTCCCAACTGAGCAGGCGCAGGGAGTGCAACTCGGGCAGCGACTCCTCGAGTGCTCCCGCCGCCACTCGGCCCTGCGACTCGGCGAAGGCCGGCCACCTGAGCCCCGGCGCGCTCTCCCCACCGAGCAGGACGTCGAGGCCGCCACCCAGCGGATCGCCGTCGATGAGCATGGTGCGCTGCCCAGCCCGAGCGGCCGACACCGCGAGGGCGCAGGCCAGGGTGCTGGCTCCGGCGCCGCCCCTGCCCCCGATGACGCCAACGGTGACGGCCTGGTCGCCCACGCCCTCGGTGACGTCGGCGATCCGGTCCACGAGCCAGGTCTCGGCATCGGGCAGGAAGAGCACGCACTCGGCCCCCATTTCGATGCCCCGCCGCCAGATGCCCGGGTCATCGAGGTCCCGGCCGATGAGCAGCACACCCTGCCTGCGGGGTACGCCCGCCAAGCGCCGTGCGCAGTCGTCGCCGACGAGAACCAGAGGCGCGCCTTCCCACCCGCTACTGCCGGCGAGCGTTCCATGCGCCACTTCCGGCGCCGAGCCGGCTGCGGCGCACAACCGCAACAAGTCGTCGAGAAGCGCTTCGTCTTCCGTCACGATCAGCGGTCTACGCCGTAGATCGGTGGCCTCCCCCAGTTGACCGGAGGCGTTAGTTCCAGCCATGGTCCCCTCCTCATCTCGCTACCCGCTGTCGAACCCGCGAACATCGCGGGAATCGACTGTGCAGCGATCCAAGAAATCTCGGGGATCTTGGTCCAAAACTGTGGATAACTCGTCGGCTGTGAATATCGCCGTCCCCTAAACCGGCGACTTCCACGCCAACGCTGCGATTACGCAGGGTTACGGGGCAGACTCATGGAGGGAGCACGACGAACGGACACCAGGGGAGAAAAATGATCAAGAGCGACGCACCGAAAGGCGTCTGGACATGCGACGACCCCCGCCGGGGGGGAGAGCGGGGGTCGTCCCCACGACCGACTCGGGGGGGGAGGAGCCGGACGGGGTTAGCACGGTCGCGAACGATCCGTGACTTCCATGGTGTACCCGAGGGCCTTCCTAAGCAAACCCACTCGCCGCCGCTTACGCCGAATGGTGGGCCCTATGCTCAGCTTGTGGAAAACCACTCCTTGCCGCGCACAGCCGCCTTCTTTGATCTGGACAAGACGGTCATTGCGAAGTCGAGCACTCTCACGTTCAGCAAGTCCTTCTACCAGGGCGGCCTGATCAACCGCCGAGCCGTACTACGCACCGCATATGCACAGTTCGTCTTCCTTGTCGGAGGCGTCGACCACGACCAGATGGAGCGGATGCGGGAATATCTTTCCGCGCTCTGCCGCGGTTGGAACGTACAACAGGTGCGGGAGATAGTGGCTGAAACTCTGCACGACCTGATCGACCCCATCATCTACGACGAGGCCGCCTCCCTCATCGAAGAGCACCACGCGGCGGGCCGCGACGTCGTGATCGTCAGCACCTCCGGAGCGGAGGTCGTCGAGCCCATCGGAGCGCTACTCGGCGCCGATCGGGTCGTGGCCACCCGGATGGTGGTCGAGGACGGCTGCTTCACGGGCGAGGTGGAGTACTACGCGTACGGCCCCACCAAGGCCGAAGCCATAGCCGAGTTGGCCGAGTCCGAGGGTTACGACCTGTCGCGCTCGTACGCGTACAGCGACTCCGTCACGGACGTCCCCATGCTGGAGTCAGTCGGCCACCCACACGCCGTGAACCCCGACCGGAGCCTGCGCCGGGAGGCGAGCGCCCGTGGTTGGCCCATCCTGAACTTCAACCGCCCGGTTCGACTGAAGCAACGCGTCCCCTCCCTGTCCATGCCACCGCCCCCGGTGCTGGCGGCAGCCGCCGCCGTAGGAGCCGCCGCCGCGGCGGGGCTGGTCTGGTACACGGCTCGACGCCGTACGCCCACACGCAGTCTCGTCGCCCTGCAAGCCGGGCAGAGTGCCCGAGTTTGACACCAAAAGTAAATATCTGCGAGAGGGGGTTCCGCTTCCTCGCCGAGGAGAGTAGAAAGGAATCAACGGCCCGCGAGACCAGGGGACATCCGAGAGGAAGCCCTTCGTATCAAGGCCCACGGACCGCGCACAGACGCTTGGCACCCACGCGACGCCGACCCGTCGATTACGGGCCAGCCGCACCAGGAAGCGGGCAAAGTTCCCGACCTGATGGGCAGAGTTTCGAGCACGCATGGTAACCGAGCGGATGTGCCAGCGGCGGCACCATAAGCAACTGGTGCCGCCGCAACTCTGCCCGCGACACACAGTGCGTCGCGTCAACCCGCTCACCACAGCAGCGTCACCAGTCCGGCTTCGCCAACCCCCGCCCAGTCACAGCGGCACCGGACGTTCGGGGCCGATGCGTAGCCACGAGCAACCCCACGCGTGCGGCGAGGAGACCCGCCCCCCGTCAGGCCGCTCCGCGCTGGAGCGCCTCACACACGGCGGTGGTCTCGCGCACCCCGAGTTCGACCGCCCGCCCACAGTGCACGATCCACGCGGCGACCCCCTCGGGGGTTCCCGACGCATAGCCCTCCAGGGCGCCGACGTACTCGGCCCGCCCCTGTTCGGCGTAGCCGACCTCAGCCGGGCAGATCGACTTGGGGTCCAACCCGCTACCGACCAGAACCACCCGTTCAGCGGCGCGAGCGACAAGCCCGTTGTGCGAACCGAACGGCCGCAGCGCGAGCAGTTCCCCGTGCACGACAGCCGCGACCACCAGAGCGGGAGCCTCCGTGCCCGCGAGCAGCAAACGAGCCAGCCCGTCCAGTCGACCCGCCACCTCGTCAGCGTCCGGCAACGGCAGTTCGATCAGGGGCTCGTCCACCCCTTCGCCAGCCAGCCTGGGCCGCCCCACCACATCCGTCTCGCCAGCCACCGACCCGCCTCGTGCGACATCGCCCGCCGCTACGAGATGCAGCCTGGCCAGCACCCGAAGTGGCGACTGCCGCCACACGCTGAGCAGTTGCCCCGCCTCGGCCGTGAGACGCAGTGCCGCCCCAACGGTGCGCGGTTCACCCTGTGCGCCGAAGTCGGTGCGCCGCCGCACCTCCTCCAGCGCCCAGTCGGCGCCGGCGAGCGCCGCCGATCCGCGAGCACCGCGCAGCGCGGCCTCGGCGGTGACCTCGTGGCTGCGCCGGCGCATGACCCGGTGGCCGTACGCCCGGTCAACGGCCTTGCGGACGGCGTCGACGGAGTCGGCGACGCCAGGCAGGGCCACCAATGCGGACAGCGGATCGGATGTCGCACTACTCATGAGTACGACACTACGCACATCGGAGGCCGCGCCCCTCATTGGAGTGGTCTTCTTCACCAAGAGCAGCATCCAGCCCCACCCGCCCATCTACGCTAGGTGAACATGAAGATCGCTTTCGTGGGGAAGGGCGGCAGCGGCAAGACCACGCTGTCCTCGCTCTTCATCCGTCACCTCGCCGCCGCCCGCGTCCCCGTCATCGCCATCGACGCGGACATCAACCAACACCTGGCAGCCGCGCTCGGCCTGGACGAACACGCGGATTCCGCACCGCCCGCCATGGGTGCCCAACTCCCGCTCATCAAGGAGTACCTGCGCGGCACCAACCCGCGCATCGCCTCGGCCGAGACCATGATCAAGACGACGCCTCCCGGGGCCGGGTCGCGGCTGCTGCGGGTCGGCGACGACAACCCCGTCTTCGACGCCTGCGCCCGCACGGTCCGTCTCGACGACGGCGAGGCGCGCCTGATGGCGACCGGCCCCTTCACCGAGTCCGACCTCGGCGTGGCCTGCTACCACTCCAAGGTCGGCGCGGTGGAGCTGTGCCTGAACCACCTCGTCGACGGCCGAGAGGAGTTCATCGTCGTGGACATGACGGCGGGCAGCGACTCCTTCGCCTCCGGCATGTTCACCCGCTTTGACATGACGTTCCTCGTGGCGGAACCGACCAGGAAGGGAACCGCGGTCTACCGGCAGTACAAGGAGTACGCGCGGGACTTCGGCGTCGCGCTGCGCGTGGTGGGCAACAAGGTGCAGGGCCCCGACGACCTCGCCTTCCTGCGCGACGAGGTCGGCGAGGACCTGCTCGTCACCTTCGGCCACTCGGAGTGGGTCCGGGCCATGGAAAAGGGCCGTCCGCCCCGGTTCGACACGCTGGAAGCGACCAACCGGCAGGCGCTGCGCGTCCTCCACGAGACCGCGGACGCCGCGTACGCGTCGCGCGACTGGGAGCGCTACACCCGCCAGATGGTCCACTTCCACCTCAAGAACGCGGAGAGCTGGGGGAACGCGCGGACCGGCGCGGACCTGGCGGCCCAGGTCGATCCGGCGTTCACCCTGGACGAGCGATCCGCCGCTAGCCGGCAACCGGCCTGAGCCAGCCCCTGACACCACTGCTGTACGGCTGCCCCACGGCTCCGGGCGACCCTTCAGCGACACGCGGTGCGGTCCCCGACTGCCCGGGGGCGGGGTGCGCGCCGTGCGTACGCGCCGCGTGAGCGCCCTGGTCCGTGGCGCGGTCCTCGGTCGCCGCGTCGCTCGCGGGGCGCTGCCCGTCCGGCGGGGTCACGGCCGACGGGGCCGTGGTGGGGTCGAGGTACGCGGCCCAGCCACCCTTCGGCCGCTCACCGACGTCCAGCTTGCGCAGCTTCTCCAGGACTCGCGGGTCCTGGGCGTCCATCCAGTCGGCGAGCTGCTTGAACGACACGCAGCGCACGTCCGGTCGTGGGCACACCCTCTTGATGGTCTCCTCGACGGCACGCATGTACGTGCCGCCGTTCCATGACTCGAAGTGGTTGCCGACCAGCAGCGGCGCCCGATTGCCGCGGTACGCGCGGTCGAAGGCGGCCAACAGTCCGTCGCGCATCTGGTTGCCCCAGGTGGCGTGCTTGGCGCGGTCTCCGCGGGTCGTGCCGGACTGGTTGACCAGGAAGTTGTAGTCCATGGACAGCGTCTCGAAGGCGCGTCCCGGCATGGGGACCTGCTGCAGCGGGAAGTCCCAGATGCCGCCCTGCTTGGTGGGCCAGACCTGCCGGCCGCCGGAGGCGCTGGCGTCGTAGCGGAAGCCCATGGAGCGGGCGGCGGGTATCAGGTTGCGCTGGCCTTCGAGGCAGGGGGCACGGCCTCCGACGAGTTCCGCGCTGTAGTCGAACGGCAGCGGCTGGGCGTCGAGGAGGCCGGTGTTGGTCTTCCAGTTCTTGACGAACGACTCGGCCTGCCGGATCTCGCTGCGCCACTCGTCCACCGACCAGGTGCCGACACCCCTGTCGGGGCCGCAGAAGTGGCCGTTGAAGTGTGTGCCTATCTCGTTGCCGTCACGCCACGCCCCGGCGAGCTGCGCGGCGGTGGCCCGTATGCCCTTGATGTCGTTGAAGCCGATGTCCGAGGCGCCGGGCGCGTGCTGGGGCGGGCGGTAGAGCTCCTTCTTGCTCTCGGGGAGCATGTACACACCGCTGAGGAAGTACGTCATCGTCGCGTCGTACCGGTTCCCCACCTCGCGGAACCGGGAGAACAGTCGCTGACTGTCCTCGCCAGCGCCGTCCCAGGAGAAGACGACGAACTGCGGCGGTCGCTGTCCGGCGCGCAGACGCTGGACGTTCGGCTGACGGGGCTGGGCGCCGGTGTACGCGGTCGAGCCGTCGCCTATCAGGCGCAAGGGCTTCGCGGCCTTGGGCGCCGGCGCCTTCTCCTCGCTCTCCGCGTCGGAGTCCCCTGAGCCGCCGGAGCAACCGGCTATCCCGACGAGTATCGCCGTCAGGAACAGCCCCGCCGTGGCCTTGCGTGCAGTCGTCATCTGCCGCCTCGCTTCCTGACTTCTGAGCGCCCACGGAGAAGCGGGCAAACACCTCATAAGTCATCTAATAGGTAAGAAGCGAGGAGACTTCCTAAACCGGCACTCACTCGATAGGTGGAATGACTGGCGCGGCCGATCGGAACCTCTTCCGTGCGGCCTTTACCTGGGATTACGATTCGTTTACCGATGCTTGAGAGTAACGGATCGAGTGCACACCGTTATCGCTCACGGTGGGTTCGCCCCTTTTAGCGCCATATCTGGCCGAACCCCCCAGTCGCTGCCGGTCACCCACCCCGTAGTCCGGCGCACGGGCATCGCCCCGGCACCGCCGCCAACCGCAGTCCTGGCTCAGCGGTGCACGGCTTCCTCTAGACCACCCATACGGGGGCTCCGTCGGAGCCCACAGCAGCCCACCGCAGTACGCCGTGCCCACGGTCGTGGCCTCGTCCGCGACCGCGCAGACCCGGAGGAGACGGGAATGTTGCAGCTCTGGAGCCAGGTCGACCGCGCCTCCGCGCGCAGGGACCTCGCTGCCTCGATCGTCATCTTTCTCATCGCCATCCCCCTCTCACTCGGGTTGGCGTTGGCCACTGGCGCGCCCCTTCAGGCCGGGCTCATCGCAGCCGCCGTCGGTGGCATCGTGGCGGGGCTGCTCGGCGGTGCTCCGCTCCAGGTCAGCGGCGCCGCTACCGGGCTGGTCGTGGTCACGGCCGACCTGGTCCAGCGCTACGGGTGGTCCGCGACGTGCGCCATCACCGTGGCGGCGGGGTTGGCCCAGATGGCCCTGGGGGCGCTGCGGGTCGCCCGGGCGGCGCTCGCGGTCAGCCCGGCGATCGTGCACGGGATGCTGGCGGGTATCGGCGTGGTCATCGCCATCGGCCAGTTGAGGGTCATGCTCGGCGAGAACCCGGGCGGCTCGACCGTCGACAACCTCACCGCTCTCGCATCCGAACTGTTCCGCCCGCACGCCGCGGCGATGCTGGTCGGCGCGGTGACGGTCGCCGTGCTCGTGTTCTGGCCACGGCTCCCGGGCCGCGGCGGGCGGCTGGCGCGGCTGGTCCCGGCCCCGTTGGCCGCGGTCGGCGCCGGGACCGCGCTGAGCGCCGGGCTCACCGTCCCCCGCGTCGACCTGCCCTCGTTGCAGTTCCAGGGCCTGCCATCGCCGCCGGATGGCCCGGTGCTCGGGGTGGCCGCCGCCGTGCTGACGGTGACGTTGGTGGCCAGCATGGAGTCCCTGCTCTCCGCCGTCGCGGTCGACCGGTTGCAGGCCACGCGACCCGGCACGCGCGCGACACAGACCCGGCTGGACCGCGAGTTGGCCGGGCAGGGGGCGGCCAACGTGGCCTCCGGCCTCCTCGGCGGCCTACCGGTGGCCGGTGGCGCCATGCGCGGCTCGGCCAACGTGAAGGCCGGGGCGGCGAGTCGGGGTTCCACCGTGCTGCACGGGATCTGGGTCCTGCTGTGCACCGGGCTGCTCGCCACGGCGCTGGAGTTCATCCCCCTGGCGGCGCTGGCGGCACTGGTCATGATGGTCGGCATCCAGATGGTGAACTTCGCGCACATCAAGCACGTCCAGCGGCATCGCGAGTTCCCGGTCTACGCGGCGACCCTGGGGTCGGTCATCCTCTTCGGAGTACTACAGGGCGTGGCCATCGGCGGAGTGGTGGCCGTCATCACCGCGTTCCGCCGCCTCACCCGCACCCAGATCACGGTCACCGGCGAGACCGACTGCCTCCGAGTACGCGTCAACGGCCAGCTCACCTTCCTCGCCGTGCCCCGACTGAGCCGCGTACTGAGCCAACTGCCGGACCGTCGCAGCGTGGTGGTCGAGCTGCACGGCTCGTTCATGGACCACGCGGCGTACGACGCCCTCCAGTCCTGGGCCCAGGGGTACCGCTCGGCCGGCGGTTGGGTGCAACTCGGCGGGCGCACCGGTCGCCCCCTGGTCGAGCCGGCCAGCGCCCACGCGCATGCCCAGCCGTGTAGACCCTGGATGCCGTGGCGCAACCACCACTGCACCCGGCCCCTGGCCCCCGCTCGACAGGACAAGCCGAGCAGCAGTCAGCTCATCGGCGGAGTCAGCGCCTTCCAGCGCAACACCGCGCCTCTGGTCCGCGAGGAGTTGGCCCGGCTGGCGCGCGAGGGTCAGCGTCCCAGCCAGCTCTTCCTGACCTGCGCGGACTCCCGTCTCGTCACCAGCATGATCACCTCCAGTGGGCCGGGGGACCTGTTCACCGTGCGCAACGTCGGGAACCTGACGCCGCCGTCGGACGACGACAGCGCCTGCGACTCGGTGGCCGCGGCCATCGAGTACGCGGTGGACGTACTGGAGGTCAGCTCCCTGACCGTCTGCGGGCACTCGGGGTGCGGAGCCATGCAGGCGCTGCTCAACTCCGTGGGCAAGCCCGCCGACGACACCTCGCTCTCCCGCTGGTTGCGCCATGGTTGGCCCAGCCTGGAACGACTGGAGCGGATCAAGAAACGAGAGGCCGAGCAGGCGTCCGGCGGTGATGCGAGCCCCCACCCGACCGTGGCCCTCGACGGGCGTCCGGTGGCGGACGACACGGAGTTGCTGGCCCTGGTGAACGTGCAGCAGCAGCTTGAGCACCTGATGGCCCACGCGTGCGTGGCTCGCCGGGTGCGCGAGGGCACGCTCGCGCTGCACGGCATGTACTTCCACGTGGCGGAAGCCCAGGCGTACGTCCTGGACCCCGCCTCCGGAGTGTTCTCCGCCGTCGCGCCGGAGCGCCCGGCCCGACCGGAGCACGCCGATCTTTCCGATCAGCTTCCCGACGCGCTCCTGGCACCGGAGGCCGCGCTCCTGCCCGGATCGGGCCCTTACACGGACGAGCAGCGCGAGTGGGACCGCGACCACGCCTGCCCCCGGCCACCGCACACCGGCGGGGCGGATCGGGCGGAGGCCACCGCGCTGCGCCTGGGCTCCCGGCAGGACGAGCCTGCGAGCGGCCGACCGCGTCCGCACGAACACGCGCCTTCGACGGCGGGCTCCGGGACGACCCGGGTCCCCGAGCCGGCCGGCAGCGCGACCCGCTCGGCAGGCCATGCGGGCCAGGGCGTTCGGGCGACGGGCGCGGCCTCGGGCGCGGCGGCGGGCGGGGAGACCGGTCGGGATCGCGGTTCGGGCCCGCACTCCACCGAGACCGCGGGCTCGGCCGGGCCGGGGCACGCGGGCGAGGGGGCTGCTCCCCGCGGGGCCGGCACAACGCACCGTGATCAGCGTCCGCACAACCAGTCAGGCAAGGCCATGCCGTAAGAATCCCGGAAGCGGCCGGAAGCAGGGGCCAGGCGGCGACACCCGGTAAAGGTCTACACCAATTTTTATCAACAGCCCTTGTCAGAGCGTGCCGCAGGCTGATGAGCTATGAGCTGGGACACAACGGGCACCCTGGGAATGGGAGAAGTCGTGAGCAACGAAAGCCTGGCCAACCTGCTTCGTGAGGAGCGGCGTTTTGCGCCACCCGCCGACCTGGCCGCGAACGCCAATGTCACCGCGGAGGCGTACGAGCAGGCGAAGGCTGATCGGCTGGGCTTCTGGGCCGAGCAGGCCCGTCGGCTGAGCTGGGAGACGGAGCCGACCCAGACGCTGGACTGGTCGAACCCGCCCTTCGCGAAGTGGTTCGCCGACGGCAAGTTGAACGTCGCGTACAACTGCGTCGACCGGCACGTGGAGAACGGGCTCGGCGACCGCGTCGCGATCCACTTCGAAGGTGAGCCGGGCGACACGCGCGCGATCACCTACGCGGAGTTGCAGCGCGAGGTGTCGCGGGCGGCCAACGCGCTGACGGAACTGGGCGTGGCGGCCGGGGACCGGGTGGCGATCTACCTGCCGATGATCCCCGAGGCCGTGATCTCGATGCTGGCGTGCGCGCGCATCGGCGCACCGCACTCGCTGGTGTTCGGCGGTTTCTCGGCGGACGCGCTGGCCACGCGGATCAACGACGCGGACGCCCGCGTCGTGATCACCGCCGACGGTGGCTACCGCCGCGGCAAGCCGTCGGCCCTCAAGCCCGCCGTGGACGAGGCCCTGACCCGCCCGGGCACCGAGAACGTGCGCAGCGTCCTGGTGGTCCGCCGCACCGGAGAGGACACGGCGTGGACCGAGGGCCGCGACGTGTGGTGGCACGACGTGGTGGGGCGCCAGTCCGACCAGCACACCCCGGAGGCGTTCGAGGCGGAGCACCCGCTGTTCATCCTGTACACCTCGGGCACCACGGGTAAGCCGAAGGGCATCCTGCACACCACGGGTGGCTACCTGACGCAGATCTCGTACACGCACAGCGCGGTGTTCGACCTCAAGCCGGAGACGGACGTCTTCTGGTGCACGGCGGACGTCGGCTGGGTGACCGGCCACTCGTACATCGTCTACGGGCCGCTCTCCAACGGCGCCACGGAGGTGCTGTACGAGGGCACGCCGGACTCGCCGCACCAGGGGCGCTGGTGGGAGATCGTGCAGAAGTACGGGGTCTCCATCCTCTACACCGCCCCGACGGCGATTCGCGCCTGCATGAAGTGGGGCGATGACATTCCGGCGAAGTACGACCTGTCGTCGCTGCGCATCCTCGGGTCGGTCGGTGAGCCGATCAACCCCGAGGCGTGGATGTGGTACCGCAAGCACATCGGCGGGGACCGGGCGCCGATCGTGGACACCTGGTGGCAGACCGAGACCGGCGGCATGATGATCAGCCCCCTGCCGGGCGTGACCGCCACGAAGCCGGGTTCGGCGCAGGTTCCGCTGCCCGGCATCGCGGCCACCGTGGTCGACGACGACGCGAACGAGGTACCGAACGGGTCCGGTGGGTACCTGGTGCTGACCGAGCCGTGGCCGTCGATGCTCCGCACGATCTGGGGTGACGACCAGCGCTACCTGGACACCTACTGGTCCCGCTTCGAGAACCGGTACTTCGCGGGCGACGGCGCGAAGAAGGACGAGGACGGCGACATCTGGCTGCTCGGCCGGGTGGACGACGTCATGCTCGTCTCCGGGCACAACATCTCCACCACCGAGGTGGAGTCGGCGCTCGTCTCGCACCCCAAGGTCGCCGAGGCGGCGGTGGTCGGCGCGGCTGACCCGCAGACCACTCAGGCCATCTGCGCCTTCGTGATCCTGCGCGGCGGGGTGACGGAGGACGCGGGTCTCGTCGACGAGCTGCGGGCGCACGTCGCCAAGGCCCTGGGGCCGATCGCCAAGCCGAAGCGCATCCTCCCGGTCGCCGAGCTGCCCAAGACCCGCTCCGGAAAGATCATGCGGCGACTGCTGCGGGACGTCGCGGAGAACCGCGACCTCGGCGACGTCACCACGCTGACCGACTCCTCGGTCATGGACCTGATTCAGTCGCAGCTCCCGGGCGCCGCCAGCGACGACTGAGTGGAGGACTGAGCGGGAGTAGGCAGCACACCACCCGGAAGACGGGGACGCGCCGGGCCAGCCAGCCCGGCGCGTCGCTGGCCGGCCCACAGCCCAGCCAGGGCGGGCCGGCCACGGCACCCCACGGCCGGCCCCGCCGCCCCGCGCCCGCCACGCCCACCCCCATGGGCCGGCCCGCGTCCGGCGCCATCCGCCTCGGCCCCACCCCCGCACGACCCGCCGCGCGCCGGGCCTGACACCTCGCCGCGCGCCGGGCTTGGCGCCTCACCGCGCGCCGGGCCTCGCGCCAGGCGGCCCCCAGCGACTGAGGCCCGCGTCGCGGGGTACCGGCAGCAGCGGAAGCACGCAGCTCAACCCCGTGAGGACGGGACCGCCCAGCGAAAGTCGCGGCTGCGCGGCTGGAGCGCGGATCGGCCGTTCCGGTTAAGGTGGGGGCCGTCGCGTAAATTTGGCGACAAAGTTACAGGGTGCGCCGGGAAGTCTGGTCGGCATACACCACAGGTGTATCCGCAGCCGCCCCGCTCCTGGAGGTCAGCCCGTCGTGGCCACGCCCGGTAACCGTAAATTCCTTGGACGACTCTCCCTCCCCGAGCGGAACTACGTCGCGGAAGCGCTCCGCACGGAGACGGTGGGCGGCGTACTGCTGCTCGTCGCCGCGGTGGCGGCCCTGCTGCTGACCAACACGCCACTCGGCGACACGTACAACGACGTCCGGGACTTCTCGTTCGGGCCCGAATCCCTCCACCTGCACCTGAGCGTCGGCGCGTGGGCCCAGGACGGCCTGCTCACCATCTTCTTCTTCGTCGCCGGCATCGAGCTCAAGCGCGAACTCGTGGCGGGCGAGCTGCGCGACCCGAAGGCCGCCGCGCTGCCGGTGATCGCGGCGGTGTGCGGCATGGCGATGCCCGCGCTCGTCTACGTCGTGGTCTCCCTCAGCGGCGGCGGCAGCCTGGACGGCTGGGCGGTGCCGACGGCGACGGACATCGCGTTCGCGCTGGCCGTGCTCGCCGTGATCGGGACCGCGCTGCCCGCCTCGTTGCGCGCGTTTCTGCTCACCCTGGCGGTCGTTGACGACCTGTTCGCGATCCTGATCATCGCGGTCTTCTTCACGACCGACATCAACGTGGTCGCGCTCGTGCTCTCCTTCGTCGGGCTCGCCGTCTTCTGGGGGCTGCTCCGGCTGGGGGTGCGCGGCTGGTACGTGTACCTGCCGCTGGCCGTGGTGATCTGGGCGTTCATGCACGCCAGCGGCGTGCACGCGACGGTCGCCGGCGTGGCCATGGGCCTGATGCTGCGGTGCACCGTGCGCGAGGGTGAGGAGCACTCCCCCGGCGAGCGCATCGAGCACCTGGTGCGGCCGGTGTCGGCGGGGCTGGCGGTGCCGCTGTTCGCGCTGTTCGCGGCGGGCGTCTCCATCTCGGGCGGCGCGGTGGCCGACGTGTTCACCAAGCCGGAGACGCTGGGCGTGGTGCTCGGCCTGGTGATCGGCAAGACCATAGGGGTCTTCGGCGGCTCGTGGCTGGCCGCTCGGTTCACCAAGGCGGAGCTGAACGACGAACTGGCCTGGGCCGACGTGCTGGCCGTCGCCTCGCTCGCGGGCATCGGCTTCACCGTCTCGCTGCTCATCGGCGAGCTGGCCTTCACCGACGACCCGCTGCTGGCCGACGAGGTGAAGGCGGCGGTGCTGATCGGCTCGGTGCTGGCCGCGGTCTTCGCCAGCGTGCTGCTCAAGATGCGTAACAACAAGTACAAGAAGTTGTACGAAGAGGAGGAGCGGGACGAGGATCAGGACGGCGTTCCGGACATCTACGAACTCGACCAGCCTGACTACCACCTCCGAATGGCGGCGATCTACGAGGAGAAGGCCGCCGAACACCGCAGACTGGCGGAGGCTGCCGCGGCATCACAGCGCACCGACGGCGACGGTCCGGCATGATCTAAGAGGCTTCAGATCCGCGCCAAGCCGGTAGAAGCTCCGTAGTACGTCCGTACGCGGCCCCGCGGGGCCGGCAGCTAGAGGAACGAGGGAGACAGGCGATGAGCGCAGCCGACGAGGGCGGAAACCGTAGCCTCGGGCAGCTGGTGTCCACGGCCACCAGTGAACTGTCCGCGTTGGTGCACGACGAGATCGCGCTGGCCAAGGCCGAGTTGCGGCAGGACGTCAAGCGCGTCGTGATGGGCAGCACCGCGGGGATCGTGGCCGGTGTCCTGCTGCTGTTCTCACTGCCGGTGCTCAGCTTCGCCCTCGCGTACGGCCTCCACGCCTGGACCGACCTGGGCCTGGCCTGGTGCTTCCTGATCGTGGGCGGCCTGTACTGGCTCCTCGCGATCGTGCTCGGGCTGATGGCGCTGGCCAAGTTCAAGAAGGTCAAGCCGCCGCAGAAGTCCATCGCTTCGGCCAAGGAGACCGCCGCCGTGCTGGGCAACGTCAAGCCCCACCCCCGCGCGCCGGGCGAGGCCGTCCCCTCCGGCGCCCACGTTGTGACACGCTCGACTGCATGACGGCTCCGGAACCCCCTGCTCGGCTCGCGTCCGTCGTACGACCCGACGGCCCGTGGACACACCGGGACGTCGCGGCGAACGGCGCGAGGTTTCACATCGCCGAGATGGGCGATGGGCCGCTGGTCCTGTTGCTGCACGGCTTCCCGCAGTTCTGGTGGGCGTGGCGGCACCAGTTGCCGCGGCTCGCCGAGGCCGGGTTCCGCGCGGTGGCGATGGACCTGCGCGGGGTGGGCGGCAGCGACCGTACGCCCCGCGGCTACGACCCGGCCAACCTCGCGCTCGACGTCACCGGGATGATCCGGTCGCTCGGCGAGCCGGACGCCGCGCTCGTCGGGCACGACCTCGGCGGCTACCTGGCGTGGACGGCCGCGGTGATGCGGCCCAAGTTGGTGCGCCGGTTGGTCGTGTGCTCGGCGCCGCATCCGCGCCGCTGGCGTTCGGCCATGCTCAGGGACGTCAAGCAGAGTCGGGCCAGCAGCCACGTGTGGAGCTTCCAGCGCCCGTGGCTGCCCGAGCGGCAACTCGTCGCGGATGACGCCGCGCTGGTCGGACGGCTGGTCACGGACTGGTCCGGGCCGCGGCTGCCCGACGAGGAGGCCGTGGAGGTCTACCGGCAGGCGATGCGCATCCCCTCCACCGCGCACTGCTCCGTCGAGCCCTACCGGTGGCTGGTGCGCTCGCTCGCGCGCCCGGACGGCGCGCAGTTCTACCGTCGGATGAAGCGCCCGGTGCGGGTGCCGACGCTGCACCTGCACGGCTCGCTCGATCCGGTGACGCGGGTACGCAGCGCGGCGGGGTCCGGCGAGTACGTCGAGGCGCCGTACCGCTGGCGGCTCTTCGACGGGCTGGGCCACTTCCCTCCCGAGGAGGACCCGATCGCGTTCTCCACGGAATTGATCAACTGGTTGCAGGACCCGGAACCCGACCGCTGAAGCGGCCGGGTGACGCGGAGCCCGTACGGCGACGGGTGCGCCACCCGAGCGGGCCGGTCGCCGCCGAACAGGGTGGTCGCCGCCGAACAGGGGGCCGCATCGCGCGCGCCGGCGCCCGGCGCCCGGTACGCCCTCCCCGACCGCCCGGGTCCTGAATGCGCCGCGCCCGAGCCGGCGCTCGGCGGGGCCGGGTAGCGTTGCCGTACGAGGCCGCCGGCGCGTACGCTCTCCGCCGCTGTCGTACGCCGTTCGCGGGCGTGCGAGGGTCCGGAGTGCGCCGGCGCGTTCGGCGGCTCGCCGAAGCGATCCGACGCCGTGTACCTGGGGCTTCCGCTTGCCTGCCGCATAGGCCAATTGACGGACCCGCAGGTGATTACCGACCTTGGGCCAGGGGCAGAGTCCCCGGTATGGGCTGGACGCACGACTACCGTGACGCAGCGAACGATCGCGGCCTCGACGCCGCGCTAACCGTCTCCGAGCGGGGCGGCCCCGGGCAAGTACCGGGCCATGATCCTCGTATCGGCATTCCCCGCATCATCCGCCGCCGCGCCCGCTGGGTGTCGGCGCGGCTGCGCCATCCGCGTAGCCGATAGCAGCACTTCCGGCGAGCGGACCGCCCGCCCCGTGCGGCGGACTCCTCTCGTCGGTTCCCCGGTTTCCCGTACCGCGCGCCAAGCGGTCAGCGTGCTCCCGGAGCGATGAGGGGCAGCGTGCGGAGCCCGTACTCGTCGGGCGTCGCACGCCGCGTGACACGCCCCTGCCAGGAGCCGTTCGCCGCCGTGCCGGGCCCGGCCGTACCGCGCCGCTCACCTTCAGCGCACCGTGGCACACCGCTGACACGGCATGAGGGGACGCGGCGCGGGTGCTTCCGGTTAGCCGGCGTGCGCCGGCGCTGGTGCCCGCATGGGCTGCTGCGCGCCCAGGGCTGCGTGGATGCCGTCGCCTCGGGGGCACGGGCCGGGCGTACCGGCGCGGGCTGGGCCAGGCGTACCGGCGCGGACTGGGTCGGGCGGGCTGGGCTGGGCGGGCTGGCGCGGGCGTGTGGGTGGCGCGGGCCTCGGCAGAACGCGCGCGGGCGCGTAGGGGAGCGGGGTGGTTCGCCTGTTCCGCTCCCCTACGCGCCCGCTCACATGGCGCAGCCCTGGGTGTCCACCTGGTCGTCGGCCGTGCGGCCTTCCGTGATGTTCTCCTGGACCTCGCTGGCGGTCAGCGCGTACCCCGTGTTGGCGTCGTCGAGGGAGCGCGCGAAGACGACGCCGTAGACGCGGCCCTCGGGGGTCAACAGGGGCCCGCCCGAGTTGCCCTGGCGGACGGTGGTGTAGAGGGAGTAGACGTCGCGGTGGACCGTGCCGCGGTGGTACATGTCCGGACCGTCGGCCTCGATGCGGCCACGGACGCGAGCCGCCTGCACGTTGAAGTCGCCGTTCTCCGGGAAGCCCGCCACGATCGCGCCGTCGCCGCTGCCCGCGTCACCCTCCGCGAACCGGAGGGCGGGGGCGCGCAGCGCGGGGACGTCCAGTACGGCGATGTCGCGCTTCCAGTCGTAGAGCACGACCTCCGCGTCGTACAGCCTGCCCTCCCCGCCGATCTGCACGGTGGGCTCGTCGACACCGCCGACGACGTGGGCGTTGGTCATCACGCGGTGCGGCGCGTAGACGAAGCCCGTGCCCTCCAGGACCTTGCCGCAGCTCGACGCGGTGCCGACCACCTTGACGATGCTCTGCCGGGCGCGCTCCACGGCGGGGCTGTTGGCGAGCTTGGGGTCGGGGGCCGGCACGGAGGTGATCGGCTCCTCCGCGAACGGCGAGAACACCTGCGGAAAACGGTTCTCCGCCAGCACCGAACTGAAGTCGTCGAACCAGGTGTTGGCTTCCTCGGGGACCACGCGGGCCACGCCGAGCAGCACCTTGGAGTTGCGGACCTCCTTGCCCAGCGTGGGCAACGAGCTGCCGGCGATGGCGGACCCGATCAGCCAGGCGACCAGCAGCATCGCCATGACGTTGACCAGCGCACCGCCGGTGGCGTCGATGGCGCGCGCCGGCGACCAGGTGATGTGCCGGCGCAGCTTGTTGCCCAGGTGGGTGGTGCACGCCTGGCCGATGCTGGCGCACACGATCACGATGACGACCGCGGAGATCGCGCCGAACGAGCCCGGTGAGGCGTTGTCGGTGGTCCGGTCCCATATGACCGGCAGCAGGTACAGGGCGACCAGGCCGCCGCCGAGGAACCCGGTGACCGACAGCACGCCGACGACGAAGCCCTGGCGGTAGCCGATGACGGCGAACCACGCGGCGGCGACCAGCAGCAGGATGTCCAGCACGTTCACGAAGTCACCGTCTCACGCACGCCAGTCGAGCGGGACGTGGCGTTCCCTGTCCCACGGCCGTTCCCAGCCAGCGAAGTGCAGGATGCGGTCGATGACGCCAGCCGTGAACCCCCAGACCAGCGCGCCGCCGACGAGGAAGGCCGGCCCCCGGTGGCCGCTGGGGTGCACGGCGACGGCGCGGTTGGCCGGGTCCGTCAGCTCGGCCACCGGCACCGTGAACACCCTCGCGGTCTCGGCCGGGTCGACCGGCGCGACCGGGCTCGGCCGGCGCCACCAGCCGAGGACCGGGGTCACGACGAACTCGCTGACCGGGATGTACAGCCGCGGCAGCACGCCGAAGAGCTGTACGCCTGACGGATCGAGGCCGGTCTCCTCCTCCGCCTCGCGCAGCGCCGCGCGCAGCGGCCCGTCCCCCACCGGATCGCCGTCCTCCGGATCGAGCGCCCCGCCGGGGAAGGAGGGCTGCCCGGCGTGGGAGCGCAGCGTGCCGGCGCGCTCCATGAGGAGGAGTTCGGGGCCGCCCGGGCCCACGAACGGAGGGCTGAGCGCGGGGGCGACGGCGCCGCGGGCGCGTTCGGCCTCGCGGGCGCCGCCACGTTCCGCGGCGCCTCCGGGTTCGGGGTGACGCGCGCCGGCGTACGCACCGGGCGCGGGTCCGTCGGCCGCCCCTGGCTCCCCGGTCGCCGCGCGCCGGTGCGGTGCGCCCCCGGGCGCGGGCGCCCGCGCCGGCTCACCGGTCGACGCCGACCCGCGCCCCTGCGCCGTGGAGCCCTGCGCCGAGGAACCCTGCGTCGTGGCGGGCTCGGCGGGCGGGCCCTCGCCGAAGAGGACCAGGACGGCGGACTGCCGGCCCGAGCCGTTCTCGGGTGGCAGAAACCGGCTGAGTTGACGCGGCTCTATGGTGCGCGCCGCCCGCGCGACCGGGAGCAGCCAGTCAGGCAGCCCCTGCTCACTGACGGGCACCGGCCGACCGCCCCTGGCCGCTCCCCCGGCACCCGCCGGCGCGCGTACGCCCCCCGCCGGGCTACCGGGCGCCGAGCCGCCCCCGAGCGGAGCGCCGCCAGGCCCCCGGCGTCCGGGCCGCGAGCCACCGGGTCCCGGGCCGCCGGCCGCGAGGCCCCCACCGCGCGCGGCGCCCGCGCCGGGGGCCGCCGCGTCTCCCGATCCGTCCGTCACGCGGCCCCCAGCGGCGGGGCGGGCTGGCCGGGGAAGTCGGCGGGAGGCCGCAGCCGCTGGCCCGGCTGGCCGCCCATCTCGTACTTCAGCAGCTTCCGCGCCTTCTCCGGATCGGTCTCGCCCTCCCCGTACGACGGGCAGAGCGGGGCGATCGGGCAGGCGCCGCACGCGGGCTTGCGCGCGTGGCAGACGCGGCGACCGTGGAAGATGATGCGGTGCGAGAGCATCGTCCACTCGCTCTTCGGGAACAGTGCGGCGATCTCCGCCTCGACCTTCTCCGGGTCCTCCTGCGTCGTCCACTTCCAGCGCCGCACCAGCCGCCCGAAGTGGGTGTCCACAGTGAGTCCGGGGACTCCGAAGGCATTGCCCAACACGACGTTGGCCGTCTTGCGGCCAACGCCGGGCAGCGTCACCAGGTCCTCAAGGCGGCCCGGCACCTCGCCGTCGAAGCGGTCGCGCAGCGCGACGGACAGGCCGAGCAGCGACTTCGCCTTGGCCCGGAAGAAGCCGGTCGGGCGGATGAGCTGCTCCAGGGCCTCGGGCTCGGCCGCCGCCATCTCCTCGGGCGTCGGGTAGGCGCGGAAGAGGGCCGGCGTCGTCTGGTTCACCCGCAGGTCGGTGGTCTGGGCCGAGAGCACCGTGGCCACCAGGAGCTGGAACGGGTTCTCGAAGTCCAGCTCCGGATGCGCGTACGGATACGTCTCGGCCAGCTCGCGGTTGATGCGCCGGGCGCGGCGGACCAGCGCGAGGCGCGATTCTGGCTTGCCCGGTTTCGCGGCCTTGGCGGCTTTCGCGGCGGGCGGCTGAGAGCGTTCGCTCACAGCAGAACTACCTGATGCGGACGGTTTCCCCCTGCCTCCGTCGGAGGGCCCTCCCGGCCCCTTGCCCTGTGCTCTCACCGGCGTATTGGACACTCGGCCAGCGTAAGGCCAGCCACCGACATCCGCCCCGAGCGCCGGAAAACCACTGCACGATCGGACCCCTGCCGTAGGGTCCTTGATGTCGGTGCGTCAAACTTGTGATTGATCGCACTGTTTTACCGTCCGGCATCATGGAGACCACGGTCCCCTGTGCATGTCGACAAGGAGAGATCTCGTGGACGACGTTCTGCGGCGCGCCCCGCTCTTCGCGGCGCTCGATGACGAGCAGGCCGCTGAGCTGCGCGCCTCCATGGGGGAGGTCACCCTCGCGCGGGGTGATGCGCTCTTCCACGAAGGGGACCCCGGCGACCGCCTGTACGTGGTCACGGACGGCAAGGTGAAGCTGCACCGCACCTCGCCCGACGGGCGCGAGAACATGCTGGCCGTGCTCGGCCCCGGCGAGTTGATCGGCGAGCTGTCGCTGTTCGACCCCGGGCCGCGTACGGCCACGGCGACCGCCCTCACCGAGGTGAAGCTGCTCGGCCTCGGCCACGGCGACCTCCAGCCGTGGCTCAACGCCCGGCCCGAGGTCGCGACGGCGCTGCTGCGCGCGGTCGCGCGCCGGCTACGCAAGACCAACGACCAGATGTCCGACCTGGTCTTCTCGGATGTTCCCGGCCGTGTGGCCCGGGCGCTGCTCGACCTCTCGCGGCGCTTTGGCGTGCAGTCCGAAGAGGGCATCCACGTCGTTCACGACCTCACGCAGGAGGAGTTGGCCCAGCTCGTCGGCGCCTCCCGGGAGACCGTCAACAAGGCGCTGGCCGACTTCGCCGGCCGCGGCTGGCTGCGCCTCGAGGCGCGCGCCGTGATCCTGCTCGACGTCGAGCGGCTGGCCAAGCGCAGCCGCTGACCCGCGGCCATGGGCGGCCCGACTGGTCCGGGCCGCCCGCCGTGCGCCGGGCGCACCACCCCGGCGTCCGCGGGCTCGCGGGGCGCGCGCCGCCGGCACGCCTGCGCCTCGGCACTCCCGCAACGGGGCCTCGCCCTGCGGGGCTACCGGCCTGAGCCGCCCCGGCGGCGGCTCCGCACGCCCCGGCGCGCATCGGGGCGTGCGTACGTTTCGTACGCGGCGCTCCGCACCACGCCCGCCGCGACACACCGCACCAACCCACGCCGCCGCGCGCCGCTCCCCGTCGATCCACGGCGCCCCGCGCCGCTCGCCCGGCCCGGTGTGCCTCACGAGCCCCGAAGCACCTGCGCAGCCCCACATGGCCCAGCCGGTACCAACCGGCCCACGCAACCTCGTACGGCCCGTAAGAGGCCGGCTACGGCCGTTCCCGCGCGGTCCCGTGCGCCCGCGCGCGACCGGCCCGACAAGCCCGCTGTGCGCCCGCGCGTACGGGGCGTGCCCGGTGGCGGCGAGCGCTGGGAGCGGGCCAGGCCGGGCCAGGCCACCTCAAAGGTCAGGTCAGATCAGGTCACGTTCGCCCAGGTACTCGAGCTGGGCGCGGACGGACAGCTCGGCCGCGGGCCACAGCGAGCGGTCGACGTCGGCGTACACGTGCGCGACGACCTCGGACGCGGTGCGGTGACCGTTCTCGATGGCCGTCTCCACCTGGGCCAGCCGGCTGGCCCGGTGCGCCAGGTAGTACTCGATCGCGCCCCGCGCGTCGGCCAACACCGGGCCATGCCCCGGCAGCACCGTGTGCACGCCGTCGTCCACGGTCATCGAACGCAGCCGGCGCAGCGAGTCGAGGTACTCGCCGAGCCGCCCGTCCGGGTGGGCCACCATCGTCGTGCCACGGCCGAGCACCGTGTCCCCGGTGAGCACCACGCCGTCGGCCGGCAGGTGGAAGGAGAGCGAGTCCGACGTGTGGCCGGGCGTGGGCACGACGCGCAGCTCCAGGCCGCCGGTGGTGACCACGTCACCGCCGGCCAGCCCCTCGTCGCCGAGGCGCAGCGCCGGATCGAGGGCGCGCACGCGGGTACCGGTCAGCTCGGCGAACCGGGACGCGCCCTCGGCGTGGTCCGCGTGGCCGTGCGTGAGCAGCGTCAGGCCGACCCGGCGGCCGGCCTGTTCGACGGTGGCCACGACGTTGGCGAGGTGCCCCTCATGCAGCGGCCCCGGGTCGATGACGACGGCGAGGTCCGAGTCCGGCTCGGCCACGATCCAGGTGTTGGTGCCGTCGAGCGTCATGGCCGACGGGTTGGGCGCGAGCACGCAGTGGGCCCGGGCGGAGGCAGGGCCGCCGATGGCGCCGCCGCGCGGCTGGCCGGGAAGTGCGGCTGCGTTGGTCATGCGCTGGCTCCGTCCGTGGCGGCGGGAGGGGGTGGCGTGGTCGATGTGTCGGGTGTGACGTGCCGGGTGAACTCCTCGTGCCCCGGCCAGCTCAGTTCGATCTCGCCGTCCCGCAGCGTGGCGCGGGCCAGGATCGGCGTCAGGTCCTGGTCGGCCGCGGCGGCCAGCGCGGCGGCGGCCGTGGCGTGCGGGATGAGCTCGCGCAGCGTCGCGATGGTCGGCGGCATCATCAGCAACTCGCCGCGGTCGTAGCCGGCGGCGGCCTCCCGCGGCCTGATCCACACGGTGCGGTCGGCCTCCGTGGAGGCGTTCCGGGTGCGCTGACCGGCGGGGAGCGCGGCGGCGAAGAACCAGGTGTCGTAGCGGCGCGGCTCGAACTCCGGGGTGATCCAGCGCGCCCAGCCGCCGAGCAGGTCGGAACGGAGCACGAGCGAGCGGCGGGCCAGGAAGTCGGCGAACGACAGCTCGCGGGCGACCAGCGCGGCGCGGTCCGCCTCCCAGTCGTCGCCGGTCGTGTCGGCGACGACGGTCCGCGCGTCGGGCCCGGCCAGCAACACCCCGGCCTCCTCGAACGTCTCCCGCACCGCCGCGCAGACGATGGCCTGCGCCGTGCCCTCGTCCGTCCCGAGCCGCTCCGCCCACTGCGCGCGCGAGGGGCCGGCCCACCCGGTGTCGCGCTCCTCGTCCCGCGCGTCCACGGACCCGCCCGGATACGCGTACGCGCCACCGGCGAAGGCCATGGAGGCGCGGCGGCGCAGCATGTAGACGGCGGGGCCGGCCGCCGTGTCGCGCAGCAGCAGGACGGTCGCCGCCCGCCGCGGCTCGACGGGCACGAGCGCGCCGCTCGCCAGCGCCCGGATGCGCTCGGGCCACTCCGGCGGGTACCACTGTGCGGCGCTCGGCGCCACGTCCCCGGCCCCTGGCTCCGCGACGGCCTTCGACGTGCTGCTGGACCCCAGACCATTCGTAGTGGACATGGCCGGATGCTATGCGCTGGTCCACGGATGTTCGAGAGGCAACCGTGACGACGGGGCGAAGCCGGGCCCCGCGGGTCCGCTCACCCAGTCGTGGAGCCCAGGAGGCGACCACGGGCGCGCTTCGGACGAGCGCCGGCCCCGAGTGCGCCGGGTGGTGTGGATGGTGTTTCGGTACGTCCGCGCGCGGGCGCGTCAGGCGCGCCGGCGCACGGAGAGCGGGGATGGGGCCGGCGACGGGGCCAGGGCCGGCCGAGTCGGGCGTACGCGGGTGGGCCGGGCGCTGTGACGGGGCGCCGGGCGCTGTGGCGGGGTTGGGCGAGGGCAGTCCGCGCGGGCGCACCGCGTACCGCGCGCCGGCCCCGCTGAGGCGCCGGGGCCCGGGCCACCGCACACCGCGCGGCCCGGTCGGTGCCCCGGAGCGCGCCCTCAGCCCTTCGGCTGGGTGAAGCGGATGCGGTTGCCGAACGGGTCGCGGAGGCCGCAGTCCGTGCCGTACGGGCGCTCGGTGGGCTCCTCGGTGAACTCGACCCCCTGCTCACGCAGCGTCTCGTACGTCTTGCGGCAGTCCTCCGTGGTGAAGATGAGCCAGCCGCCCATCGCCCCCTTGGTCACCAGGTCGCGCACCTGGGCCGCCGTCTCCTCGGACATCGCCGGAGCGCCGGGCCTCTCCAGCAGGATCTGGCGCTCGGGGTGGCCGGGGATGCTGACGGCCAGCCAGCGCATGAAGCCCATGTCTACGTCGGCGGCGACCTCGAGGCCGAGCTTGCCGACGTAGAAGTCGAGGGCCTCGTCCTGGTCGAGAACGTATATCTGCGAATGTGTGATGGCGTTGAACATGTGCATCACGTTAGTGAGCGGGGCGGCCGAAAACTTATCCAAAACTGCTCACTCCGTGGACGACCGCCGCGTCAGTCGCTCGGTCGCGACCAGGCCATCGTGAAACAGGTCGGCACGCCGGTGGCCGCCGCCTGCTTGCGGTACGCCCGCGGCGACTGGCCGACGATGTCGCGGAACGTACGGCTGAAGGTGCCGGAGCTGCCGAAGCCGACGTCGAAGCAGATGTCCGTGATGCTGCGCTCGGTCTCCCGCAACAGGAACATCGCCCGCTCGACGCGCCGGCGCTGGAGGTAGCGGTGCGGCGTCTCGCCGAACGTGGCGCGGAAGACGCGCGCGAAGTGCGCCGGCGACACGTGCGCGATACGGGCCAGGGCCGGCACGTCCAGCGGCTGGACGTACGAGCGGTCCATCGCGTCCCGGGCCCGCAACATGCGGCGGTTGCTCTCTTCTACGGCGCGGCTCACGGCGCCATCACACCACGCCCACGCGCACCGGCACCCGAGCCGAACCCCGCAGCGAGCACCCCCCAGCGGGCACCCGAGCCCGCACCCGCAGGCCGGCGCGCGCCGGCGCCAGCGCCGCCCGTCAGCCGGCACGCGAACGGGCGCGCGGCCCGACGGCCGCGCGCCCGCTCACCTCCACGACATACCGGGGGTTCCGCGAAAAGTCTCGCGGAGGCATCCGTCGTACTACGCGTCCGCTACCTCGACCTGGATCTCGACCTCGACCGGCGCGTCCAGCGGCAGCACCGAGACGCCGACCGCGCTGCGCGCGTGCACGCCCGCGTCGCCGAGCACCTCGTGCAGCAGTTCGCTCGCGCCGTTCAGGACGCCCGGCTGCCCGGTGAAGTCGGTCGCCGAGGCGACGAAGCCGACCACCTTCACGACCCTGACCACCCGGTCCAGGTCGCCGACCTGCGACTTCACGGCAGCCAGGGCGTTGAGCGCGCAGATCCGGGCCTGCTGCTTGGCCTCCTCCGCCGTCACCTCGGCGCCGACCTTGCCGGTCACCGACAGCTTGCCCTCGACCAGCGGAAGCTGGCCCGCGGTGTAGACGTACGACCCCGTCCGCACCGCCGGGACGTACGCGGCCAGCGGCGCGGCGACCTCGGGCAGCGTCAGCCCGAGTTCGGCGATCCGCCGCTCGACGGCGCTCACGCGCCCTTCTCCCGCTTGAGGTAGGCCACGAGCTGCTCGGAGTTGTTCGGGCCGGGAACGACCTGGACGAGCTCCCAGCCGTCCTCGCCCCAGGTGTCCAGAATCTGCTTGGTCGCGTGTACGAGCAGCGGCACGGTCGCGTATTCCCACTTGGTCATGGTGCCGACTGTAATGCCTCTCCCCGGGAGCCTCGTGCGTAGCCCGAAAGGGGACTGGTTAGGCTCACAGATGTGAGCAGGCTCCATGTCGTTAGTGGCAAGGGCGGCACCGGCAAGACCACGGTCGCCGCGGCACTCGCGCTGGCTCTCGCCACCGAGGGTCGGCGCACGCTGTTGGTGGAGGTGGAGGGCCGACAGGGCATCGCCCAACTCTTCGAGACGGAGGCGCTGCCGTACGAGGAGCGCAAGATCGCCGTCGCGCCGGGCGGCGGTGAGGTGTACGCGCTGGCCATCGACCCCGAGCTGGCCCTGCTCGACTACCTCCAGATGTTCTACAAGATGGGGAGCGCGGGCCGCGCCCTCAAGAAGATCGGCGCCATCGACTTCGCCACCACGGTCGCCCCCGGCCTACGGGACGTGCTGCTGACCGGCAAGGCGTGCGAGGCCGTGCGGCGCAAGGGCAAGGAGGGCCGCTTCGCGTACGACTCGGTTGTCATGGACGCCCCGCCGACCGGGCGCATCACCCGGTTCCTCAACGTCAACGACGAGGTCGCGGGCCTGGCCCGGGTGGGCCCCATACACAACCAGGCACAGGCCGTGATGCGGGTCCTCAAGTCGCCCGAGACGGCGGTGCACTTGGTGACGCTGCTGGAAGAGATGCCGGTCCAGGAGACCATGGACGGCATCGCCGAGCTGCGCGCCGAGGGCCTGCCGACCGGCGCCGTGGTGATCAACATGGTGCGGCCCGCAGTGCTGGACGCGGCGGCCGTCGGCATCGCCGCGACCCAGGAGCGCGCCGGCATCGCCCAGGTTCTCGCGCGCGCCGGTCTGGGCGCGGCGCACGCCGGCGGACGGGCCGAGCAGTTGGTCGAGCCGCTGCTGGAACAGGCCCACGAGCACGCGGAACGCGTCTCCCTGGAGCGCGTCCAGCGCACCGAACTCTCCCAACTCGACCTTGCCACGCACGAGTTGGAGATGCTCCCGAACGGCGTCGACCTGGCCGGCCTGTACCGGCTCGCGGCCGACCTGCGGAAGCAGTGGCCGGCGTGACGAACCGGCGCACGCTCCGGCTCACCGCCGTCCCGTACGCCGGCAGCGGTCGCCGCACGACGCGCCCGCGTACGCGAGGGCACGCGCGCACCCCGGGGTCGCGCGGCGGAGCCCGACCCACGCCGGGCGCGCACAGCACGCGCCCGTACGACCCGAACACGTCCAGCACGTCCAGCACGTCCAGCACGTCCAGCACGTCCAGCACGAGCGGGCACGGCGGGCACACCAGGCACATCAGTCACGACAGGCGGCCCCCCGGCACGCCGCCGCGCGTCACCAGTACGCGCGGCACACAGACACAGACACAGACGCGAGAGAGGCACGGCGCGAGCACGCGCATGGCGACCACGTACGGCACGAGCGCCCCCGGCGTGGGCGCGCCCGGCGCGCGTACGGACGAGGCACGGGCGCACGGGACGGGCACGCACGCGGCGCGCACGCGCGGCGCGAGTCGGTACGCCGTGCGCGCGTACGGGCAGGAGGCGGCATGACGATGGACACGGCGCCACGGCTGGATGCCGACGCGGTGCTCGACGACCCGCGGACCCGCATCGTGGTGTGCTGCGGTTCGGGCGGGGTCGGCAAGACCACGACGGCCGCGGCGCTGGGCGTACGGGCCGCCGAGCGGGGTCGCAAGGTGGTCGTGCTCACCATCGACCCGGCCCGCCGACTGGCGCAGTCGATGGGCATCGACTCGCTCGACAACGTCCCGCGCCAGGTCAAGGGCATCGACGACACGGCCGGCGGCGAACTGCACGCCATGATGCTGGACATGAAGCGGACCTTCGACGAGTTCGTCGAGGCGCACGCGGACGCCGAACGCGCTGCCGCGATCCTGCGCAACCCCTTCTACCAGTCCCTGTCGGCCGGGTTCGCCGGCACGCAGGAGTACATGGCCATGGAGAAGCTCGGCCAACTGCGCGCCCGCGACGAGTGGGACCTGATCATCGTGGACACCCCGCCGAGTCGCTCGGCGCTCGACTTCCTGGACGCGCCCAAACGCCTTGGCTCCTTCCTCGACGGGAAGTTCATCAAGGTGCTGATGGCCCCGGCGAAGGTCGGTGGCCGGGCGGGCATGAAGGTTCTCAACGTCGGTATGTCGATGATGACCGGCACGGTGAGCAAGCTCCTCGGCGGGCAACTGCTGCGCGACGTACAGACGTTCGCGGCGGCCATGGACACGATGTTCGGCGGCTTCCGGACGCGCGCCGACGCCACGTACCAGTTGCTCCAGGCCCCCGGCACCGCCTTCCTCGTCGTGGCCGCCCCGGAGCGGGACGCGCTGCGCGAGGCGGCGTACTTCGTCGAGCGGCTGGCCGCCGAGCGGATGCCGCTGGCCGGCCTCGTGCTGAACCGGGTGCACGGCAGCGGTGCCGCGCAGTTGACGGCCGAGCGGGCGCTGGCGGTGGCGGAGAGCCTGCAGACCGCCGCCGCGGCGGGCGCGGGCACCCCGGACGACACGGCCACCGAGCGGGACTCCCGCGCGGCCGACGGGACCGTCGGGAGCGATGAGATCGACGGCGCCTACGGGGCCGGCGGGGAGCCTGTGGACGGGTCGGCTCCGGTCAACTCAACGGAAAATCTGCCAGTCGGCGGCATTGTGGATCGTCCTACCGGGCAGGGGGAAGGCAGTTCGTCTTCGCCCACGATCCGCACACCGCACGACACGGCCGAGCGCGCCGACCCCACCGGCGCCCCGGCCCACGACGAGGGGCCGCACGCCACCACCACACCGCAGACCCCACCCAGCGCGCCCGCCACGGGATCGGACGACCCGGCCGCCGCCACCGACATCGAGGCCACCACTCCCCCGGAGACCTCGCCGGAGGCGACCGCCGCCGCGACCGAGCCCTCCGCGGCCACCCCAGCCACGGACGACGCCCCCGACAGGGCCAGCGCCGAACAGTTGGCCGCGGGGCTCCTCCTGCTGCACGCGGAGCGCATGTCGCTGCTCGCGCGCGAACAGCGCACGCGGGACCGCTTCACCGCCCTGCACCCGGAGGTCCCGGTGGCCGAGGTCGCGGCGCTCCCGGGCGACGTCCACGACCTGGTCGGCCTGCGCGCCGTGGGCGACCGCCTGGCGGCACAGCGCTCCTGAACAACGCGCCCGGCACCGCCCGGTCGGGCCCAGGCGCGCCCTGACCAGGGGGCGGGCCTGACGAGGGTGGGCTCCGTACAGCGCCGGACCGATGCGCCCGGGCCGCGCCGCGAGGGCGTGTCCCCACGCACCGCGTCGGGTGGGCTGTACGCAAGGCAGGACAGCGACACGGAGCACCTGGCGGCGCGCGCGGACAGGCGAACCACGAGGTGGTTGAGCGGCAACGGGCTACGGAATCACCAGCCGGCCGATCGACAAAAGGTGCGCTATGCCCGGCATGTCAGACGTATTTCCAGCCACTGTCGCGCACCACCCAGGCCGGCGCTCCTCGGCGGAACACGCGCGGGCCGACGGACTTCCCAGCCGGCCACCGCGACCACCAGCATCGCCCACTCAGGGCCCAGGCCAGCGGCTCCCGCTGGGCGAACAACGACAGGCAGGCACGCACGCCGCCGCAACGGGGGCAGCGATGCCGCGTCACAACACGACAAGGGGTAACGCGAGCAACGAGCCCCGGGGCCGTCAGCGTGCCGCGCGCCACCGACCGGGCCGTACGACGCCAGGGGGACGCGGCGTGACGGCTCGACAGGAACGCGAAGGAGAACCAACGCGCGGCTCGCCCGCATGTCGCAGGGCGACTCCACGCGCCACACCGGGCCGGGGGGCCTCACCCATCGAGGCTGTAACGGTGACCGGCAGCAGGGGTCGGCTCGGTGGCGACGCTCCAGGTGAGCGCGCGTGCGAGACGACCGAAAGGGTGTGCCCCGTAGGGCGGTCGCGGTCCGCCAGCGGCTATCCGACCGCCGCGTAGTCGCTGTCGTAGTGGTCGTACTCGTCGTCATCGAGGCCGACGGGCAGGATGCCCGCGCCGCGCTCGTACTCCGTGCGCGCGGTCTCCAGGAGTCTGCGCCAGGACGTGACCGTCGGGCGGCGGCGCAGCAGCGCCCTCCGCTCCCGCTCGGTCATGCCGCCCCACACGCCGAACTCGACGCGGTTGTCCAGCGCGTCCGCGAGGCACTCCGTGCGCACCGGGCAACCGGTGCAGACGGCCTTGGCCCTGTTCTGCGCCGCGCCTTGTACGAAAAGTTCATCCGGATCGGTAGTGCGGCAGGCTGCCTGCGCACTCCAGTCGGTTACCCAGCCCATGCTGGCGCCGTCCTCTCCCGAATTGAGGCTCCCCCACGGCGACAAACGGCATATTCACCGTCGCCAGTTGAGGACGTTACGGAAGGCAGGCAGGGCGCAACACCCCCTGCGGGCCCAATCTTGAATGGCCCGAACGGACTATGCGTACGCGGCAGATCACCCAACGGAGTGACCTGACGACATTGACGTCTTTTCCGACAATGCGGTGCAGATTCCCCTCAACATTTGGGGCAATCTCGCGACACCTACCGACAATGCGGACAGGTCTCATCACTCACTGGAGTGACAGCTGAGGTGTTGCGGCAGCGTACGACTGGGGCTGGCGAGAAACAGCGTATGCGAACAGGCGGGCGCCTGTCCGGCGAATGAGAACGTAGGCTGCCTCCATGGGAAAGAAGCGCTCCGGCGGAGGTCTCACGACGACCCAGCAGGCCGCGAAGTTCCTCGGCGTCAGCGTGCTGGCCGGAGCCGTGCTGGCGGGCATCGCGCTGCCCGCGGCGGGTGTGCTCGGCCTGGCGGCCAAGGGTTCCGTCGAAGGCTTCGACGAAATACCGGCCAACATGAAGACGCCGCCGCTCAGCGAGCGGACCACGATCCTCGACGTCAAGGGCAACGAGATCGCGAAGATCTACTCCCGCGACCGGACCGTGGTGGACCTGGCGGACATCTCCCCGCACATGCAGAAGGCGATCGTCGCCATCGAGGACGCGCGCTTCTACGAGCACGGCGCGGTGGACCTCAAGGGCGTGCTGCGCGCGCTGAACAAGAACGCGCAGTCCGGCGGCGTCTCCGAGGGCGCGTCCACGCTCACCCAGCAGTACGTGAAGAACGTCTTCATCGAAGAGGCCGGCAACGACTCGGACAAGTTCGCCGCCGCCACCGAGCAGAGCATCGGCCGCAAGATCAAGGAACTGAAGTACGCGATCCAGGTCGAGAAGGAACTGGGCAAGAAGCGCATCCTGCAGAACTACCTGAACATCACGTTCTTCGGGCAGCAGGCGTACGGCGTGGAGGCCGCCGCCCGGCGCTACTTCAGCAAGAGCGCCAAGGACCTCAACCTGGAGCAGTCGGCGCTGCTCGCCGGTCTCGTCCAGTCGCCGAGCCGGTACGACCCGGTCAACGATCCACGCGAAGCGACCAAACGGCGCAACATGGTGCTCAAGCGGATGGCCGACGTGAAGGACATCACGCCGCAGCAGGCCGAGGCCGCGCGCAAGAAACCGCTCGGCCTCAAGGTCAGCGAGCCCAAGAACGGCTGCATCACCGCCGTTCACGGCGCCGGCTTCTTCTGTGACTACGTGCGCCAGGTCTTCCTCACCGACCCGATCTTCGGCAAGACGTCCAAGGAGCGGGCCAAGCGCTGGAACCAGGGCGGCCTGACCATCCGTACGACGCTCGACCCGCAGGCACAGAACTCCGTACAGAAGTCGATCACCGATCACGTCTACCAGACAGACTCGGTGGCCACCGCCGTCACGCTGGTCGAGCCGGGCTCGGGCCGGGTCATCGGGATGGGCCAGTCGCGGCCGTACGGCTTCGGCGACAACGAGACCCAGATCAACCTGTCGGCCGACCGGAAGATGGGCGGCTCGAACTTCGGCTTCCAGACTGGTTCGACGTTCAAGCCGATCACCGCTGCCGCGGCCCTGGAGAAGGGCAAGCCGCCGCACCAGGAGTACTCGTCGCCGTACGAGATGGAGTACCCCAGCCCGGTGGCCACGTGCAAGGGAAGCTGGCGCAACGACGGCAAGCCGCCCGCGACCGTGCAGAACGAGAACCGCGAGGAGGTCGGCCCGTACCGGATGCCGGAGGCGACCGCGAAGTCGGTCAACACCTACTTCGTCCAGTTGATCAGCGAGATCGGCGTCTGCCCGGTCACCGAGCTGGCCGCCAAGATGGGCATGCGCCCGGCGGATGGCAACAAGCTCAAGCAGGTGCCGGCCCTCACCCTGGGCAGTGAGGGCATGTCCCCGCTGACCATGGCCAACGCGTACGCGACCTTCGCCAACCGGGGCGTCTACTGCACGCCCGTCTTCATCGACTCGATCACCGGTCCGGGCGGCAAGAAGCTGAAGGTGCCGGAGTCGTCGTGCTCGCGGGCCATGTCGACCAAGACGGCCGACACGATCAACACCCTGCTGCGCGGCGTCGTCGAGGACGGCACCGGTAGGAAGGCGGGGCTGAGCAGCCGGGCCAGCGCGGGCAAGACGGGTACGACGGACGAGCGGAAGGCCGCCTGGTTCGTCGGGTACACGCCGAACATGGCGGGTGCCGTGTGGGTCGGCAGCCCCGGCCCGAAGGACGTCGAGATGGTGGACATCACCATCGGTGGCGTCCACCACGAGAAGGTGTTCGGCGCCGACACACCGGGTCCAATCTGGAAGGACGCGATGAGCGGCGCGCTGGAGGGCAAGCCGGCGCCCGGCTTCAAGACCGTGCGCATCGACGACCCCGACAAGAAGAAAAAGAAGAAGCCGGGGCGCGGCGACGACGACAAGCCGCGTAAGCCCCAGAAGCCGGCGCGCCCCGGGGGCGACAGGGGCGACGACGACCCGTGGCCCGACATCACCATCCCGCCGGGCGTGATCGGCGGCGGCGACGGCGACAGCGGTGGCCGAGGCAACGGCGGCCGGGGCAACGGCGGTGGCAACGGCAACGGCGGCTGGCCGGACTTCGGCTAAGCGAGCCGCGGCGGTAGCGGTAGCGGTCGGTAGTACGGCGGGGCCCGTCGTACTACTACGGGAGGGGGCGGGTGGCGCAGCAGCGCCGCCCGCCCCTCCCGCGTACGCGGCTCCCCCGTGCGCCCCCGCCGCGCGCCTCCCGCCCGGCGGTGGCCCGGCGGGCACGGGGCCCCTACTGGCACTCCCCTACGAGGCGCCGGGTCAGCCGGCCAGGGCGCGCTTGACCGCGGCGGCCACCCGGCCGCCCTCGGCACGGCCCGCGACCTTCGGGTTCACGATCTTCATCACGGCGCCCATCGCGCGCGGGCCCTCGGCCCCGGCGGCCTTGGCCTCCGCGACCGCCTCGCTGACCAGCGCGTTCAGCTCGTCGTCGGTGAGCTGCTTGGGCAGGTACTCGGCGAGCACCTCGCCCTCCGCGCGCTCCCGCTCCGCCGACTCCGCCCGACCGCCCTCGGCGAACGCCTCGGCCGCCTCGCGACGCTTCTTCGCCTCGCGCGTGATGATCTTCTCCACCTCGGCATCGGACAGCTCGCGGGCGGTCTCGCCCGCGACCTCCTCCTTGGTGATGGCCGTGATGGTGAGCCGCAGCGTGGAAGAGCGCAGCTCATCGCGGGCCCTGATGGCTGCGGTGAGGTCGTCCTGAAGCCTGGTCTTGAGCGTGGTCATGCCGTCGAGTCTGCCAGGAGGCCGGGCCGGGCGCCCTGTGATTTCAGGGGTGCCGCGGGTTCTGCGACGATGGGATCATGCGCGCGCGATACGGAGCACCCCTGGGAATCACCGCTGGAATCACGGCAGTCGGCGCGGCCGGCCTGGCCTACGCCGCGGGCTTCGAAGCCCGCTCGTTCCGGCTCCGACGCGTCAGCGTCCCGGTACTGCCACCGGGCGCGGAACCGCTCCGGGTGCTCCAGGTCTCTGACATCCACATGGTGTCCGGGCAGCGCAAGAAGCGGCACTGGCTCCAGAAGCTGGCCGGGCTGCGGCCCGACTTCGTGGTCAACACCGGCGACAACCTCTCCGACCCGGAGGCCGTCCCCGAGGTGCTGGACGCCCTCGGGCCGCTCCTCGAGTTCCCCGGCACGTACGTCTTCGGCTCGAACGACTACTACGGTCCCAAGCTGCGCAACCCGGCCCGCTACCTGCTGGAGAAGGCCAGCGGCCGGCACGGCCTCAACGGCAACCCGCCGGTCGTGGGCGCGGTGCACAACCCGTGGGAGGAGCTGCGGGACGCGTTCGACGCGGCCGGCTGGATCGGCCTGTCCAACACCCGGGGACGGCTGAAGCTGGACGGCTTCGAGATCGCCCTGACCGGCCTGGACGACCCGCACATCAAGCGCGACCGGTACGCGAAGGTGGCCGGCGGCCCGGAGACGGACGCCGACCTGTCCCTGGCGATCGTCCACGCCCCGTACCTCCGCAGCCTGGACGCCTTCACCGCCGACGGCTACCCCCTGATCCTCGCGGGCCACACGCACGGCGGCCAGGTCTGCATCCCCTTCTACGGGGCCCTGGTCACCAACTGCGACCTGGACACGGAGCGGGTCAAGGGCCTGTCCACCCACCGCGCCGGCGGCAACCGCTCCTACCTCCACGTCTCCGCCGGCTGCGGCACCAACCGCTACACCCCCATCCGCTTCGCCTGCCCGCCAGAGGCCACCCTGCTGACCTTGACTCCGCGGGAGGGGTAGCGCGGTCGGGGTGGTGGGGTGTGGCGGGCCTGTGGGTGGGTTCGCGGGGTTCGGGTCTGGGGGCGCGGGGTGCTGATGGGGGTGGGGAGCTGAGTTCGGGGGCGTCGGGTGAGGTCGGGTGTGGGGCGCTGGCTCGGTGAGGTCGGGGGTGCACTGGGCCTGGGGTGTCCGGCGGTGCCCGGGTTGAGGTGGTGGGTGTGGTGATGTGGCTCACGGGGGGCGATGGGGCCGGTGCTGATCGTTGGCTGTGCCCCGCCCCGCCCCGGCCCCGGTTTCCGCGCGCCGGGCGTCGGCCCAGCACTGGATTCCGTGCTCCGTGCGTCGGCCCAGGTAGGCCCGGTGGGTGGGGGCCGGGGATGGGCCGGACGGGGCTTCGGAACCGGATTTCGTCTACGGCGGCGGGTCCGCTAAAGTAGACCTCGTTGCTTCGGGGTGTAGCGCAGCTTGGCAGCGCGCTTCGTTCGGGACGAAGAGGTCGTGGGTTCAAATCCCGCCACCCCGACTGAAGGAACAGCAGGTATCCAACCTACTCGCGTGAGTAGGTTGGATACCTGCTTCGTTTGCGTGACTATCTGAGTGACTACCGCTCCGGCCCGCGCTTGAAGATGCCGTCCATGGCCACCGCCCCAGTCTGGATCACGGGGCGGATCTGCTTTCGGTAGACCTCCTCAGTCACGGCTGTCCCAGAGTGACCGACGAGCCGAGAGATCTCTTCCAGCGGGACACCGACTGGTGCGCGGAGAAGTGAGGCTGGTCCCACGGCCGATGGTGACGGGCCGGCGCCCAGCCACCATAGTCGCGGCCCTCACAGACGCGGCAGAGCGGAATGCGTCAGCCGGAGCAGGCGCGGTAAGCCTCCTCGCCGGTCGTTACCCGAACCGCGCTTTCCCTCAACGCCTGTGGCGCGGCCTGGCTGGCGACGAACCGGGAACGCCAGTGCCAACGCGGTCACGGTCACGACCACTCATAGATACCGCTGCGGGAGGCTGCCTCGTAGACGCTGGCCACCGCGGCAACGGGGCCTCCGATGCGTGAGGGCCCGAAGTGGCTCTCCAGGCTGAGCCGCCTCCCTCCGCTCCGGGGAGCACCGGCCTGACCAGTGGGCTTGCGCGACTAGCCACCCGCCGATCCAAGGTCTGCTCACCCATTCACCGCGTGCTCCGGCACGCACCAGATCCCAGGATTGACATGTCCACACCAAGCCAAGCCATCACTCGAGCGACCCGCACCCGCACGGAACGCCGCCGAACGCGCCGGAAACGCCGGCCCAGGCCCCCTCGGGGCACCGACGCGCGGAGAACGTCCGCGCCTGGGCCGCGGCCGGGCTGTCCGCAGCGCTCCTCGTCGCCGGCGCCGCGCTTTCCCTGGCCGGCCACGAGGTGGCCGGCAACATCGTCATCGGCGCTGGCGCCGATCTCCTGAGAGGGGGTTTGCGCACTCGGAAGTAGGCGTCACGGGCTCCCGCTGCCGGACTCACCCCGTCCGGCAGCGGGAACGGGCCCGTAAGCGACCATCGCTCCAGGTGCGAAAGCGGCACGGCACCTACTTCCTGCCTCGGCACGCAACAGGCGATCGCCAACGCGATGAACCGGCTGGACGAACACGAGGAGCTGTTGCGTGACCAACTCGCGTTCACTCGGGAGACGCGCGACAACGCGCTGAAGAGCATCCTGTCGACCTCTGTCGACCTCGTAGGTCAGCGCTCGTAGGTCAGTGCTCGACACAGGGGTCCCGAAGCTGGGCCCACGCGGCGCCTGCCCGCGTGGGCCCGCTCGAAGGGTGTCGCTCCGGCCTGTGGTCCCGCGGCCGGCGGTCAGGCGCCGCCGGACTCGTCGCCGCCCCCCTCGGCACACCCTCCCAACCTCACCTTTTTTCTCCGCACACCCCACCACCCCCAAGCCCCTCCACGTAGCCTCGCAGGCATGGAGGAACCCGCATCCGGAGGACCGGTGGAACCCGGTGACGACGCGGCGCGCCGGCGGCTGGACGCGTACACGTACCTCAGTGCGCCGGAACGGCTGGAGCACATCGCGATCATGCGGGTCTTCTGCGGGACGCTGCTGGCGGACCTGGCCGTTCCGGATGTGCTGGCGAAGCTGCGCCAGGCCGGTGGGCCGGGGGCCGCGCTCGACGTCGACACCCTCACGGTGCGGCTCGAACAGTTGGAGCGGTGGGGCAACCTGCTGCGCGGCAGCCACACCGTGAAGGCGTCCAGCATCGCCGAGTACCAGCGGTCCCGGGCGCGCTACCAGCTGTCGCGGATAGGAGAGCGCGTTCAGCGGGATGCTGACGGGGTGCTGGCCGAGGCCGATGCCGCCCGTGAGGTGAGCAACGAGCTGCTGGCCCTGGTCGAGCGGGGACTCGGAGAACTGGTCGAGTTGGTGGGCGAGCCGGGGGGTGTGGAGCCGCAGGAGGGGTTGGAGCGGGTCAGCACGCTGTTCGTGCAGTTCGCCGAGTTCGCCGACTCCGTACGGGACTTCTACGCCTATCTCGGACAGGTGCTCGCCCGGTACGACCTGGACAGCGCCGAGTACCAGGGCTTCAAGGAACTGCTTCTGGACTACGTCGAGGCGATCACGGAGGACGTGGCCTTTCGCGCCCCTCGCATCTCGGCGGCGCTTGACACGCTGTGGCCACACCTTCCCGGCCTGCTGGAACGGCTCGACGCGCACGCCCAGGGGCTGGCCGGGCTTTCGGCGCAGGGGGAGGGGCGCTCGGACGCCCGGGTGCAGCGCAGCCGTGGGCGCGAGTTGGCCGACTGGGAGGGGTTGCGCGGCTGGTTCCGCGATACCGATGGGCAGGGCAGTCAGGTCGACCAACTGCGGGACGCCACCCTGCGGGCGCTCCAGTCGCTGTTGGCCAACGCCAAGCGGATGCTGCGCTCGGCCACCGGGGAGATGTCCCGGCGCCGGGACCTATTGCGGCTGGCCCGTTGGTTCGACGAGGCGGCGCCGCAGGACGCGCACGACATCGCCGTCGCCGCGTTCGGCCTGTACGGCGCCCGCCATCTGGGCGTCCCACCCGGCGGCGACGAGGTGGTCCCCGCGTACACGAGTTGGTGGACCGGCCCGGTGGTAGAGGTACCGGTGGCGCTGCGCGAGCGGGGCAGCCGCGCGCAGCGGGGTCGGACGGCGGCGGTGGAGGACCACTCCGCGCAGAAGCGCCGACTGCGGGAGGCCGCGCGCGAGAAGGCCGCTGCCAGGAGGGCCGCCGCGGACGAACTGCGCAGTGCGGCGGGTCGGTTCGATGACGTACGGCTCACGTCGGCGGCGTTGAGCCTGCTCCTGGAGTTGCTGGCCACGGCGCTCGGGAACGCGCGGCTCAGGCGGGCCGGCGCGGCGAGTGAAGCCAGCACGGCGAGCGAGGCCGGCGCGGCGGGGTTCGGTCTGGACGACGCGCGGAGCGAGGACGCGGACCTGGACATCGGGCTCACCGTGCACCGGGCGGCGGGGGCGCGAACGCTGCTCCGCTCGGCCGACGGTGATCTGCTCCTGGACGATCTGGAGCTGGGCATCGGGCGCGCCCGCGCACCGTCCGACGGCTGCGCCCCGGCCGGCGGTACGGAGGCGGAAGCTGAGGTGGGCGTGTCATGAGCCTCCCCTCCGCCCACGACGTGGCCCTGGCCACGGAACGCCGCACCGCCGCGCGGCTGCTGCTCGCCCATCCGCTGATCACCTCGGACGGTCCGCACGCCGACGTGTTCCCGCTGGTCCGCCGGCACGCCGACTGGCTGGGTGGGCGGTTCCAGCGGGTGCTGGGCTACCGGCTGCTGGTCGACAGTTCGTACGCCCGGCTGTTCAAGGCGGGGCTGGGGGCGCGGACGGGACATCGGCTGGTGCGCTCCACCGGCACGCCCTTCACGCCGCACACGTACGCCTGTCTCGCGCTGGCGCTGTCCGTGTTGGTGACCGCGCCCGAGCAGATGCTGTTGTCCCAGTTGGTCGCCGACATCCGGGCGGCGGCGGCCGATGCCGAGGTGGAACTGGAGGAGACGGGGCGGGCGGCCGGTAAGCGGACGTTGGTCGCGGCGCTGCGCCAGCTCGTCGAGTGGGGCGTGCTCGTCGAGACGCACGGCCAGGTGGCCGTTCTCGCCCAGGATTCCGGCGGGGAGGCTCTGATCACGGTGGACCGGGAGTTGGCACGCGTGGTCGTGGCCGGGCCGCTGGCCCAGTCCCGGGACGGTGCCGACCTGGTGCGGCGGGCCGCGGACCCGGGGTTCGACGGGCCCCGTACCTATGTGCGTCGGATGCTGGTGGAAACGCCCGTCGTCTACCTCGACGAGCTGACCGACGCCGAACGCGACTGGCTGCGCACGCGCCAGCGCCGCGAAGCCCAGTCCTTCCTCGACATCCTGGGTCTTGAGACGGAGATCCGGGCCGAGGGGGTGGCGCTGGTCGACCCCGATGAGGAGTTGACCGATCTCCACCTGCCCGGCACGGGGACCGTCGCCCAGGCCGCGCTGTTGCTGGTGGAGCGACTCGTGGCCCGGCTCCGCCCGGCCGAACCCGGCCATCCGGCGACCGGTGGCGTACTCGTCGTCGGTGTGGCCGTGCCGGATGGTCTGGTGGATGAGGTCCTCGCGGAGCTGGTCGCCGAGTACGGCGGTCGGAGCAACTGGCAGCGCGCGTACGTGGAGGACCCGACCGCCCTGCGGGAGGCCGTCCTCGACCTGCTGTTCCGGATGCGGCTGCTGGCCCCCGCCGGCTCCTTGCGGTCCGCGGGCGCCGGGTTGCCCGACGGCTACGCCGAGGAGGTGCCGGACGGGCGCCAGGTGACCGACGTGCGGGACGCCCGACCCGACGGCGAGGGCTGGGTACTGCTCGCCGCAGCGGCCCGTTACGCCACCCGCGTCACCGTACGCACGGCCGGCGCGCCCCGCCCGGACAGCGGCACACCGGCCGACGCGCGGCCCCCGGGGCAGCGCTCTGGACCCACCGACGTACAGCAGGAGTTGCCACTATGACCGCCGATGCGCGCAGCCTGGTTCCGCTGCCACGTTCCGGCCAGCCGAGCGCCGCTGGTTCGCGGTTCCGGTTGCACCGCGCGGGCATTCTGAACGTCTGGCAGTACGACGAGCAGGAGTTCACCTTCGGTGACGGACGACTGCTGTTGCGCGGCAAGAACGGTGCGGGCAAGTCGAAGGCGCTGGAGATGCTGCTCCCGTACCTGCTGGACGGCGACGCCCGGGCGTTGGACGCGACCGGCACCGGGCGCACGACGCTGCCCTGGCTGATGCTGGACGGCTTCGAGCAGACCAACCGTCTCGGCTACCTGTGGGTGGAGTTCCGGTCCACCCACGCGGACGACGAACACCATCACCTCACGCTCGGGGCCGCCGTCCGCGCCTCGAAGTCGACGCAGAAGGCCATACCGACCTTCTTCATCACCCCGCTACGGGTCGGCACGGACCTGCGCCTGGTCGAGGCGGGCAAACCACTGCCCGTGGACCGGCTCAGGGAGACCGTCGGCACCGACAACGCCACCGAGCGCCCGGTCGAGCACCGCGCCCGCGTGGCGCGGGACCTCTTCGGGATCACCGACCCGACGCGCTACCGCAACCTCACCCAGCTCCTCCACCGCCTGCGGCGCCCCACGGTCGGGGACCGCATCGAGCACGGGGGCCTGGCCACCCTGTTGAGCGAGACCCTGCCCGGCCTTGACGAGGAGGTGGTGGAGAAGGTCGCGCGCAACCTCCACGACCTGGACGCCGTACGGGACGAACTCGGCCGCCTGGAACGCACCGACGCGGCGCTGCGCACGTTCCTCGCCGACTACCGCCGCTACCTCGCCGGCGTCCTGCGCGCCTCGGCCCGCGACGTACGCGTCGAACTGGACGCCCTCTCCCAGCGGCGCCGCACGGCCGGGGACGCCGAGCAGCGCACGGGTGAGCTGAGGAGGCGGGAGGAGGAGGCGCAGGCCGCGCTGGAGACCCTGCGCGCGGAGGAGGAGGCCGCCCGGACCGAACTCGCCGCGCTGCACGCCAGCCACGCCTACCGCAACCTGCACGAACTGTCCGAGCGCCGTGCCACCGTGGCGGCCCTGCACACGACGGCCGTGACCGCCTTCACCGCCCTGCGCAGCGCCCACGAGGCGGAGGAGGATGCGGCCGGACGGCTGGCCGCGGGCATCGAGGACCTGGGAAGCCGGCTCACCGAGTTGGGGACCGAGCACCGGGAGCTACTGGCCCAGGCGGAGCGGGCGGGGCTGCCCAGCGGCCATCTCGGCGATGCCGTGGCACTGCCGCGTACGGTGCGCTCCCCCGCCACGCAGACGGAGCTGACCAGCCCGGACGGGGCACGGCACACCGTGCGGCACCGGCCGGTGGCCCGTGTGGACGCGGCCACCACGGAGGCCGGGCTGCGAGCCTGGCACACGCAACTGGGCGATGCCGAAGCCGTCGTACGCAACCGGACGCGGATGGTCGACGAGGTGACCAGGCTCGCGGCGCGGGCCGAGGAGGCGAAGGCCGGGGCCGCGCTGGCCGACGCGGAGCGGGAGCGCCTTGAGGGCGAGGCCGAGGAGGCCGCCGGCCGGCTCGAAGGCAGCCGCGCGAAGGTCGTCGAGGCCAGCCGCGAGTACGCCGCCCAGGTCGCCGCGTGGGCGGAACACACCCGGACCGCGACGGGCCCCGACTGCCCGCCCCTGGACGCCGTACTCGCCGAGGTGGCCAGCGAGACGTCACCCGACGCGCCGTTCGCGGAGCGCACGCTGCCGCCCGACGTCGACGCCCGCGCGCGCCGGTCGGCTCACGCCGCCCTGGAGCCGTACGCCGATGACCTCACCCGGCACCGCGACGAGCTGGCGCTGCGCGTCGGCCGGCTCGGCGAGGAGATCGACCACCTCGCGCGGCAGGAGCGGGACTGGCAGCGGCGCGGCGACCCCGCGCCGCCGGCCCCCCACCACCGCGCCGCCGAGCGCGATCCGGCCGCTGGCGCGCCCTTCTACCAACTGGTGGACTTCGCCGAGCACGTGCCCCTCGCCGACCGGGCCGGCCTGGAGGCCGCTCTCGAGGCGAGCGGCATCCTCGACGCCTGGGTCAGCGCGGACGGCACCCCGCTCGACCCCCACACCCGCGACACCGTACTGCGGCCCGGCGCCGTGCCGCCGGGCGTCCCCACCCTCGCCGCGGCCCTGTGCCCGGCCCCGCGGCCGGCGGGTGGGGTGGCCGCCGAGCACGTGGAACGCCTGCTCGCCGGCGTCGCGCTGGCGCCGGCCGCGGAGTCCGGGCCGGTCAGCGCGGTCCACTACGACGGGAGCTGGCGTCTTGGCGCTCTCCGCGGCCGGCACCACAAGGACGTCGCCGAGTACGTGGGCGCGGCCGTGCGCGCCGAGACCCGCCGCCGCGTGCTGGCCGAGCTGGCGGAGCAACTGAGCGACGGGCGCCGGCGGTTGTCCGAGGCCAGCGCCGACCTCGCCGCGGCCGACGCCCGGCGGCGGGCCCTCACGCTGGCGGAGCGGGACCTCCCCCGGGCCCGGCGGCTCGCCGACACCTGGAGCGCCACGGCATCGCACGAGGAGGCCCTGCGGGAGCTGACGCGCAGGACGGCGCGGGCGGCCCGGCTCGCCGAGGCGGCGCGCGCTCGCGCGGTGGCGGCGCGCACCGAGGCGGACGCCACCGCGACCGCCCACGACCTGCCCGCCGACGCCCCGTCCCTGGACCGGGTGCGCACCGCGCTGGCGGCCCTGCTCAGCGGCGTCGGGCACGTGCGCAGAACGGTCAGCGGCACGGTCGGCTGGCTCGCCGGCAGCCAGGCGGACGACGAGCGGTACCAGCGCGCCCACCAGGGGCGGCTGGCGGCGGCGGAAGGCTACCGGCTGCGCGGCGACCAACTGCGCACCGCGCAACGGGACCTGCGGACCCGCGAGGCGGCCGTCGGATCGTCCGAGGCGGAGATCCTCGCCAACGAGGCGCACGTCAAGGACCGCGTCGCGCACGCCACCGGCGCCATCCCGGCGGCCGAGCACACGCACGGCGAACTCCGCGATCAGCGCGTGCGCGCGGAGGAGGACGAGAAGCGGCTGCGCGGGAAGCTGGCGGAGCAGGAGGCGACGGTCATCGGCACCGGGCGCACCCTGCGCGCGGCGCTGGACCGTCCGGAGGTCGTCAGCGGTGCGGGCCTGGAGCGGTCCGCCTGGGCGGCGTACGCGCAGGACAGTCCCGGCGCGGACGTGCGCGACCGGCTGCGCGCGCTGCGCTCCCTGGCCGACACGGTGGAGCAGGCGCTCGGCCGCCCGCGGGGCGAGGTGTCGGACAGCACCCTGCTCAACCGGCACACGGAGCTGCGCGACCAACTGGCCGGCGGGTACGACGCGCAGTTGGAGGAGCGAGACGGCATCAAGGTGTGCCGACTGCTCGACGACCACGGTTCGCACGACGTCGCGGCCGTGGGCGAGCGGATCGCCGCCCAGACCGCGGAGGACCGCGGTCGGCTCACCGAGCGCGAACGCGAGGTGTTCCAACGGTTCCTGACCGGGGAACTCGGTGATCACCTCTCGGCGCAGGTGATCACCGCGGCCCAGTTGGTCGCGGCGCTCAACGACATCCTGAAGACCGTACGCACCTCGCACGGCCTCGGCGTCGAGCTGCTGTGGAAGCTCGACGTGGACGTGGACGCGGACGTACGGGCGGCCGTCGAGCTGCTGCGCAGCCCGTCGAGCCTGCGCACGCGCGAGCAGACCGAGCGGTTGCGCGAGGTGTTGCAGCGCCGCATCGAGGACGCCCGCCGAGCCGATCCATCGGCCGGCTACACCGTCCACCTGCGCACCGCCCTCGACTACCGCGCGTGGTTCCGCTTCCACAGCTACGTGGTGGAGGACGCGGCCCCGGGACGGAGGAGGAAGCTGACCGGTCGCACCGGGCTCAGCCAGGGCGAGCAGCGCGTCCTGTCCTACCTGGTGCTCTTCGCCGCCGCCGCCGCGCACTTCACCAGCCTCGCCGAGGCGGCCCCACGGGCGCCACGGCTGATCCTGCTGGACGACGCGTTCGCCAAGGTGGACGAGCCGACCCACGGGCGACTCGGCCGCATCCTGGTCGACCTCGATCTCGACTTCGTCCTCACGAGCGAGCGACTGATGGGCAACTGGGCCGAGGTTCCCTCGCTGCACATCTACGAGTGCCTCCGCGACCCTCACGTACGCGGGGTGGCCACGCTGCACTACACCTGGAACGGCCGGCAGCGGCGGCTGGCATCGGTGTGAGCGGGCTCCCGACCGCCACCCGCGACTGGCTGGCGGGGCCCGGCCTCGCCAGGCTGTGGGCCGCCGTGCGCAAGCGGCTCGAAGCCAACGGCGTGCGGGCGATCGGTTCGCTCCGGCTGACCGCGGTGAACTCCCAGGAGCGGACCGACCTGTCATTCCTGTTGGGCAGGACCCTCACGGGCACGACCGTGACCGTCCGCCTCGACGCGCTCGACGCACGCCTGCGCGCCTCCGCCGCCGGACTCGGGCTGCGCGACGTGGTGGAGGCGCTCGGCCCGCCGCTCACCGACCGCCGCGCGGCCCGCGCGGGGGCCGCGGCACAACGCGAGCACGTGTGGGCGTCGCTCACCGCGTCCCTGGACGCCTCGCCGCTCGCCGGGCAGGAGTGGGCCCGCCGGTGGTCCGACGGGGTGCGCCGGGCCGGCGTGCCACGGGGAGTGGCGCCCGACGCGGCGGTGCGGACGCTCCAGCAGGCGGTCCACGCCCTGACGGCGCTGCTCGACCCGGAACGCACGGACACGCGGGGCCGCGGGGAGCTTGCCGCGCTGGTAACCGGCTCGGCGCATGGCCTGGACGACGGCACATGGCTGGCCCGCCTCGTCCAACGCGGTATCGCCCTGGCGCACGACGCCGACGTCCCGGGCGATGCCGCCGGCCGGCGCGCGTTGTGGCGGCTGGTCTCCGTCTCCCCGGACGAGGTCTCCAGCACGGTGCTGACCTACGGCCTGCGCCCGGTCGGCGACGGCTGGCGCGAGCGGGCCCTGCGCGAGCGGGCCGACCAGTACGCCGAAACCCACCTGACCCCGCGCGACCTGCTCGACCTGCGGCTCCGACTGCCCGCCGGCACCGTCGTCCACGTCTGCGAGAACCCGCGCGTGGTGGAGGCCGCGGCCGACGCGGCCTGTACCAGGCCCCTGGTCTGCACCTCGGGCAGCGCCGCCACGGTCGTACGCACTCTCCTCGACGCCCTGGCGACGGCCGGCTGCCGCCTCGTCTACCACGGCGACTTCGACTGGCCGGGCATCACGCTGGCCAACCGGATCATCCGCCGCTACGAGGCCCTGCCGTGGCGCATGGCCGCCGCGGACTACGAGCGGCTGGTCACCCTCCGCCGGGCCGACGGCGTCCCGCACCTGCCGCTCGACGGCGCTCCGGTCGAGGCGGACTGGGACCCGGGCCTGGCCCCGGCCATGTCCGCCCTCGGCATCGCGCTCCACGAGGAGGCGACCCTCGACCTGCTGGTGGAGGACCTGGCGTAGCCCCCGCGATCCGGCACCGCACGCGGGCACCGCGCGGCGGCCTGGGGCGGGGCAGCGCCTGCCGGGCGTACGAACAGGCCGGCGGGGAGGCGCTTAGGGGCCGGGCCCACGCCCACGGGTTGCGGCTGGGGCTTGAGGGGCGCGCGACGCGCGGGCACGGCGTGTGCGGCGCGCCCGTGGCATGCGTCGGCGGCCCGTGCGCCGCCTCTGTCGGGTGGGGTGGGGCGGGGCGCCGTAGCCGTGTGGCGTCGAACATCGTTCTCCCCCAGATGGCGCACGTCGGCACGGCCGCACCGGGTGCCTGATCTGGCACAGTCCTACGCGTTGAGGATGTGGCCGCGCTTCGTCTCCCCGCTCCGGGCGGTGTGCGCGCCAACGCCGAGGGAGCGGTCCGTGAGGAGAACGATGGGTGTCGCCACGGCGCGGACCGCCGACATCGCCGTGACGGGGCTCGGGGTGCTCTCGCCCGTCGGGTTGACGCCCGAGGCGAACTGGGCCGGGTTGTGTCGGGGGCGTTCGGTCGCCGCGTACGACGCGGAACTCGCGGGGTTGCCGGTCGACTTCTCCTGTCGGGTGCCCGGGTTCGACGCCGCGGCGGAGTTGGGCGCGCGGTGGGCGCGGCGTACCGACCGGTTCAGCCAGTTCGCGGTGGCCGCGGCGCGGCGGGCGGTGGCCGACGCGGGGCTCGACCCCGGCGCGTGGGACGGCGAGCGGGTCGGCGTGGTGCTCGGTGTCGGGTCCAACAGCCTGCACACGTACACCGCCGAGTTCCGCGAGCTGAACGACGATCGGCCGGACCGTGTGTCGCCGCTGGCCCTGCCGCGCAGCGTGCCGAACATGGCCGCCGGGGAGGTGGCGATGGACCTGGGAGCGTGCGGGCCTGGCTTCACCACCGCCAGTGCCTGCGCGTCGGGCGCGACCGCCATCGGGGTGGCCCGGGACCTGTTGCGCGGGGGCGCGTGCGACGTCGTGCTCGCCGGCGGGAGCGAGTCGGCCTGCTGTCGGATGAGCGCCACGTGCTTCGCGCGGCTGCGGGCGCTGTCCCGCCGGACCGCCGAACCGGAGCTGGCCAGCCGTCCCTTCGACGCCGACCGCGACGGGTTCGTACTGGGTGAGGGCGCGGCGGTACTGGTCATGGAGCGGTACGCCGGCGCGCGGGCGCGCGGAGCCCGGGTGCGCGCGCTCCTGCGCGGTTACGGCGCTACCAGCGACGCCCACCACCCCATCGCGCCGCTCCCGGACGGCAGCGGCGCGGCACGTGCGATCCGGATCGCCCTGCGGGACGCGGAGTGCGCGCCGCACGAGATCGGGCACGTGAACGCGCACGGCACCTCGACACGCCTCAACGACGCCGCCGAGGCAGCCGCGTTGAGCCGGGTGTTCGGCCGGCACCCGCCGCCGGTGACGGCGCCCAAGAGCGTCGTCGGGCACGCCCTCGGCGCCGCCGGGGCGCTTGAGGCGGCGTACACGGTCCTCAGCCTTGAGCACCAGGTGATCCCGCCGATCGCCAACTTCGGCCACCAGGACGGGGACCACAAGCTGGACGTGGTCGCCGGCGCACCGCGCCGCGCCGCCATGTCCGCCGCGATCACCTGCTCGTTCGGCTTCGGCGGCCACAACGCGGTGCTGGTCTTCACGACCGAGTGACGGGCCGGGTGTGCCGGGCCTCGGCCTTGGGCCCCGGGCAGCACGGGGGCGCGGCGGCGCCGGCGCACGCGGGCGGATGGCGCACGGGGGCGGACGGCGCGGGGCGGCTACGGAGCGCCGCCCGCGGGCGGATCAGTGGTGCGCCGGGGGCTTGGAGGCGCGCAGCGAGTACATCAGGGGGACGCGTGGTTGGTCGGGGGGCAGCCGGTAGTACGGGGTGCCGGCCTCGGGCTGGAGCGAGCCGAAGCGTTGGAAGAGCGTCATGTCGTGCTCGTGCAGGAACTCGATGCGCAGCCCCGCGGCGGCCAGGGCACTGATCACCGAGCCCAGCGGATGCTGCCATTCCACTCGACGGTTGCAGCTGGTCGGGGCGGTGATGTCGGCGTACGTACCGGGGGTCTCGTCGATCCACGGCTCGCGGTTGAAGTAGTCGTACGCGATGCGGCTGGCGGTCGCCTCGTCGAGCGCGTCCACCAACGGGTGGAACTCGGAGAGGTAGAGGAAACCGCCCGGCGCGACGAGGGCCGCGACCGTCTCCGCCCAGCGCACGATGTCGGGCAGCCAGCACAGCGCGCCGATGCCGGTGTAGACGATGTCGTACGCGCTGTCCGGCACGGCCTCCACCGCGTCGTAGACGTCGGCCGCGACGAAACACGCGCGGTCGGGGCCGTAGCCCAGCTCGGCGGCGAGGTCGCGGGCGGCTTCCACGGCCGGCGCGGAGAAGTCGAGGCCGACGACGTGGGACGCGCCACGGCGGGCGAGGGAGAGGGTGTCGAGACCTATGTGGCACTGGAGGTGCAGGACGCTCTTGCCGGTGACGTCGCCGAGTTCGTCGGCCTGGAAGTCGCACAGCGGGTCCCTGCCCGCGCGGAAGGCGTCGAGGTCGTAGAAGTCGCTGGTCAGGTGGATGGGAACCCGCTCGTCCCACATGGCGCGGTTCGCTTCTCGCCAGTCATCGGGGGCAGGGAGATGTGCCATGCCCGGGAGGTTATCCACAGGCAGAAGGGCTCGCCAGCGAGTTGTGGGTCGGTCGGCGCAGAATGGGGTCATGACTGAGAGCAGCGAAGCGGTGCGGGGCGGGGCCGGCCAGGCGGACGGGAGCACGGGCGGGAGCGCGGAGCGCGGCGACCGGGAGGGTGCCGGTGGCCCGGCAGCGGGTGCGGCCGGCGCCGTGGGCGCGGAGTGGCCGGACTGGGAGAAGCGGTTTCGCGCGGCGCGCGTGGGGCTGCCGGACTGGGCGGAGGGCGCGCCCGAGCGGTCGCTGTTCGTCTCGAACGCCACGGGGACGTACGAGCTGTACGCCTGGGACCGCACCACGGGCGAGCAGCGCCAGGTGACCGACCGGCCGAACGGCACGACGGACGGCGTGCTGTCCCCCGACGGCCAGTCGATCTGGTGGTTCTCCGACACCGACGGGGACGAGTTCGGGATATGGCAGCGGCAGCCGTTCACGGGCGGGCCCGACGAGCCGGCCGTGCCGGGCCTCGCGGCCTCCTACCCCGCGGGGCTCGCGCTCGGCCTGGACGGCACGGCGGTCATCGGCCGTTCCACGGACGAGGACGGCTCGGTCATCCACGTCGTACGGGGTGCTCGCGCGGCGAGCGACACCGGTGCCAGCGCCGGCACCGGCACCGCCGCCCTGGCGGCCCGGTCCGGGGCGGCGGGCGCGACCGACGTCGAGCCGGGCGAGGGCCAGGCTCCGGTCCCCGTGGAGATCTACCGGCACCGCCAGTCGGCGGGCGTCGGCGACCTCTCGCACGACTCGACCCTGATCGCCATCGAGCACACCGAGCACGGCGACGCGATGCACTCGGCGATCCGGGTGGTGCGCCTGGACGGCACCACCGTCGCCGAGCTGGACGACACCAAGGGCGGCGCCGAGGAGCTGGGGCTCGCCGTGCTGGGCTTCGCGCCGGTGTCGGGCGACCCGCGGCTGCTCGTGGGCCACCAGCGGAGCGGCCGGTGGGAGCCGATGATCTGGAACCCGCTCACCGGCGAGGAGCGCGCGCTCACCATCGACCTGCCCGGTGACGTGGGCGCCGAGTGGTATCCGGACGGCACCGCCCTGCTCGTCGACCACAGCTACCAGGCGCGCAGCGAGCTGTGGCGGTACGACCTGGCGTCCGGCGAGCTGTCACGGGTGGAGACGCCCAAGGGCACCATCTCGGGCGCGACGGCCAGGCCCGACGGCTCAGTGGAGTTCCTGTGGTCGTCCGCCCAGCACCCCCCGCAGGTCCGCTCGACGACCGGCCGCGTCGTGCTGGAGCCCCCGCCGCTGCCGGGCGGGCTCAGCCGCGCCCCGGACTCGGTGCCAGTGGAGGACGCGTGGGTGGAGGGCCCGGCCGGCCCGGTGCACGCGCTGGTGCAACGCCCGGCGGGCGAGGGACCGTTCCCCACCGTCTTCGACATCCACGGCGGGCCGACCTGGCACGACAGCGACGCGTTCGCGGCCGGCCCGGCCGCCTGGGTGGACCACGGCTACGCGGTGGTGCGGGTGAACTACCGGGGCTCGACGGGTTACGGGCGGGCCTGGACCGACGCGCTCAAGCACCGCGTCGGGCTGATCGAGCTGGAGGACATCGACGCGGTGCGCGCGTGGGCCGTCTCCTCCGGGCTGGCCGACCCGGAGCGGCTGGTGCTCAGCGGCGGCTCGTGGGGCGGCTATCTGACGCTGCTCGGCCTCGGCACCCAGCCCGACGTGTGGGCCGTGGGCCTGGCCGCGGTGCCGGTGGCCGACTACGTCACGGCGTACCACGACGAGATGGAGGCGCTGAAGGCGATGGACCGCACGCTCCTCGGCGGGACCCCGGAGGAGGTGCCCGAGCGGTTCGCGGCCTCGTCCCCGCTCACCTACGTCGACCAGGTCCGGGCGCCGGTCTACATCTCGGCCGGCGTGAACGATCCGCGCTGCCCGATCCGCCAGGTCGAGAACTACGTCACCCGGCTCGAGCAGCGCGGCGCGGTGCACGAGGTGTACCGGTACGACGCCGGGCACGGCTCCCTCGTCGTGGAGGAACGGATCAAGCAGGTGCGGATGGAGATAGCGTTCGCGGAACGGCACCTGGGGCGCGGCGGCCAGTCGAACTCCACGGCTGACACCGTCAGCCCGGCCAGCACCTCGGACGGGTCCACGGGCGGGGCCGCGGGCAGCGCCGCCTCAGACCCGGCCACTGTCGCCGGCTCGTAGCGCCGGGCTGGCTCCTTACGGGACGGTTGGGCGCGGGACGGCGGGCCATACCGCCGGCCCGGCCTATCGCCTGATGGGCGAGCGGCGCGCGGACGGGGCGAGGGGCTGGCGGGGCGTAGAGGGGCTGGCGAGCGGTGTGCTGCGGGCCGGCGGTGCGCCGTGGGTCAGCGGTACCCGCGCGGAACCGGTGCGCCCGCCGGGGGCGGGCCACGGTGCGCGGCGCGAGGGCGGCCCCGCGTGTCGGGGCTGGGCGACCCGTCAGCCGCGGGTCGCCCCGGCCGCCTCGGGGGCGGGCGCCAACTCCGGCGCGCGGTTCTGGTCGGGTCGCCGCTCCGGGGCTGACGCCTCCGGGGCCGGGTCGGGCGAGGCGGCGTCGGGGGCGGGACCGGGGTCGTCGGGGCTGTCCGGCCCGTCGGAGGGGCCGGGACCGGAATCATCGGAAGGAGGGACGATACCCAAGGCCACGTCGCGGGCGTGTTCCACCTCGCGGCGGAAGAGCCGGAACCACATGAAGATGACGAAGCCAGCGAAGACGAACCACTCACCGGTGTAGCCCAGGTTCTGGAACGCCTTCAGGTCGAGCCCAGTGCCCTCGGCCGCGGCCGGCGGCACGGGCTCCAGCGGGGCGGCGGCCTTCGTGACGGTGACCCACGCGTTGTGCACGTCGTACGGCACGAGGTTGACCAGCGTCGCCGCGCTGATCATGCCGAGCTGCCCCCTCGGCAGGCCGCCGCGAGTCTGGACGCCGTTGCTGGTGCTGTGTTCCGACGCCTGGAGCGCGCCGACCACGGTGACCTCGCCGGCCGGTACGGCGGGAACCTTGGCCCGGTCCGCCGGGGAGTCCGCGTCGCCGGGCAGCCAGCCTCGTACGACGGGCAGGGCACGGTCGCCGTCGATGCGCAGCAGCGTGAGGACGTAGAAGCCCTCGCGGTCGTCCAGCGAACGGTCCGGGACGAGCAACTGCCGCGCGGCGTCGTACCGTCCGACCGCCCTGGCCTGCCGGCCCGAGGTCTCCGTGGTCACGGGCAGCAGTTCGGCGAGGGGGGCGACGGCAGCCGACTCCGCCTCGGCGGCGTGGTCCTGCTGCTCCTGGTGTGAGTCCACCCGCGACTCGAAGCGGCCGAGCTGCCAGCTACCCATGAACAGGCACAGCGGGATGCTCAGCGCGGCGAAGACGTTGATCCCCCACCACCGGGGCGTCAGCAGAAACCGATACACACCACCACGGTACGGGCTGGCACCGCGGAGGAAGCAGGAGGGGCCTCGGCCACCGGGGCTCGGAGGGGGCGGGAGGCGGGGTGGGGAGGGGGCGGGGGGTGGGGCGGGGGCGGGGGGGGGAGGGCCCCTCGGGGGAGAGAGAAACAGACGGGCCAGGAGTCGCCCTCCCCCGCCAGCCGACACAGACCCAGACCCAGACCCAGACCACAGCCGCCGACGCACAAGGCTCACCACGGCCCGCCAACAGGCCAGCGTCGCCGCTCGCCCTACGGGCTGGGCAGGGCTCCGGTGTGGTAGACGGTGCCGGCGCACGCCTCGGGGACGGTGGCGCTGGCCACCACCGGGTCACCCGCGTCCGGTGTGTGGCTGATGACCACGCTCGACGGGGTGGCGGGCTCCTCGCCGCCACCGCCGCCACCGGTGCCGCTGCCAGGGCCCGCGGTGTCGCCGGGTGCCTCGGAGGCCGGCGCGCCCTCCGCCGGGGTCTTCTGGGGCTCCCCGGTCGTCGGCGTGGGGCTCGGCGTACTGGTGTCGGCGCACCCCGAGGTGCCGCCGCCCGGGGTGGGAATCCAGGCGTACCGCACCTCGTACGCCTGGCCGGGCTGGAGGATGAGTTCCTCGGTGGCGGCCGAGGGCGGGGGCAACTGGGTGGCCGGGTCGCCCACCGTGTGGTCGACGACCTGGACGCTGGACGGGTCGGCCGCGCCCTGGGCCATCGCGCCGACGACGCCGCTGCCCTCGACGGTGCAGGGGTCGCCCGAGGTGTTGACGACGCGGAACGAGCCGTACACCTGACCCTCCGCGTCGGCCGCGCTCGCGCTGCTCCCGCCGTCGCCGAGTTGGTCCCTGGCGCAGGTCGGCGAGGTAGCGGCCAGGGTGCTCGACGGGTTGAGCGGGGGCGGGGCGACGGAGTGGGTGGGCCGTGGAGTGGGCTTGTCCTTCTTCTTTTCCTTCTTGTCTTCTTTCGCTTTTTCCTTGTCCTTCTCGGACGGCTGCTTCGACTGCTCGTCCTTCGGACCGCCCTCGCCGTGGTGACCACCGGTTACCGCTTCGGGGGTGCGCTCGCTGCTCGCGGCGTTGGCCGGGCGGCCGTGCGAGTCGTCGCCGATGGCGGTCACGTGCACGAAGGCGGGGATCGCCGCCCCGCCGAGCACGATGGCAGCGGCTGCGCCGACTAGTGCCTGGCGGCGGCGCGTACGACGGGCCGGTACGGCGCGGCGCAGGTGATCGAGCGCCTCCGGGGTCGGCTCCAGGTTCTCCACGGCGCCCTGGAGCATGCGGCGCAGGGCCTGTTCGTCCAACTCTCCGCCGAGCCCCGCCAACCCGCCGCCGAACTCTTCCCCAGCGGTCTCGGGCTCGGCCGACACATCGGCGGACCGGTCCGCGCTCGCCGCGCCACCGCCGCCGCCCGTGCCGCCCGCGCTCTCGGCCCGCTCGGCCTCGAACCGTTCAGATCGCTCGGCCTCGAAGCGTGCGTCGCCGGCCTGCTCCTCTACGGGTGCGGGCCGCCCCGCCACCGACTGCCCCTCCACCGGCAACTCGGCTGTAGGTCGCTGCTCGGGCTCGGGTCGACGCGCCCCTAGCCCAGCGGGCTCGGGCTCTTCCGACGCGGGCCGGTCGGCTCCGGTGGGGCCGGCCTCGGGCTGGTCGCTGGCCTGCGCGGCGTCGCGCGGGGTGTCGGCCGGGGTGGGTGGTTCGGGGGCGTCGTCGGCGGAGGCTCCTTCGGGCCCGCCGGCGGTGCGCTCCTCGGCATCGGGACCCGCGGCCGAACCCGCCGTACCGCCCGGTTCGTCGGAAGAGTTCTCAGCGGCGACGGGCGCCTCGTGGGTCTCGTAACGGCCATGACGATCCTGCCGGTCGGACCCACCCGGCCTCGCGTGCTCGTGGTTCATGCCGGGGCCTCCATGGCGACGCGAAGCGCCGCGATACCGCGCGATCCGTACGCCTTGACCGAACCCAGCGATATTCCGAGGGTTTCCGCGACCTGCGCTTCGGTCATGTCGGCGAAATAGCGCAACACCAGCACCTCGCGCTGCCGGCGCTGCAATCCACGCATCGCCTGGATCAGTTGGTCGCGCTCCAGCAGTTCGTACGCGCCCTCTTCGGCACTCGCCATGTCGGGCATGGGCTTCGAGAGCAGCTTCAGCCCGAGAATGCGGCGGCGCAATGCGGAGCGGGAAAGATTGACGACGGTCTGGCGCAAATAGGCGAGCGTCTTTTCCGGCTCGCGTACGCGATTGCGCGCGGAATGGACGCGTATGAACGCCTCTTGGACAACGTCCTCACACGACGCCGTATCGTCCAAAAGCAGCGCGGCGAGACCGAGCAGCGACCGGTAATGGGCGCGATAGGTCTCGGTGAGGTGATCGACTGTGGTGCCCGCTGCCATCGCCTCGTCAATGTCCCCGCGCTGTGAAGGTACTTGGACGGGACGAGCGGCTGGCCACGGCGCGATCACCGGCATACCGCCAGAGGTACGCGGGCGCGGCGGGCGCACTGCTGCGCTGCCGCCCCCCAGGGCTGTTGCGATGCCAAGTACCTCTGCCACGCCTGTTGGACACGCTTCCCCCCGTCAGGGTTGTACGCGCGAGGCGCCGTTCCGAGCAATGCCGCAGTTACCCCCATGCGCAACGACCCTCCCTCAATGCCCCATTTGTAACAGCGCCCGTGAGGGGCGGTGACGAAGACGCTCCCCCGCGATCCGCGGTTGCGGCGAGCGGAGAGCGAATACTCGAACAAAATGATGTCGCAGATCAAGCGAGGCGACCCCGTCATTCGGCCACGAAATCTTCACATGTTGTACCGCAGGCCAGCGGACGCCCCCGCACCGCCCCACCCCTTGAGGTCGCCCCTCCCATGGGTCGCCCTCACCCCCTGTACACACCCCTCACCCGGCAGCAACACCCACAGCACCGGCACCGCCCGCACCACACCCGCGCCTCCCCTCGCCCCCACACCGGCCGGGCCTCTACAGCCCCCCACATCCCACACACCCCACGCCTCCCACATCACCCACGCGGAGAACCGCTCACGCGCACCGCGCCGCCCGCCCCGAACCCACACGAACCTCGTTCACAGCTGCAACGCACCACGCGCCACCCGCCGCACCATCCGCCGCACGAACCCGGCCTCCCCTACCGCGCGGCCGAACACCCACACACCGCGACCGGCCTCGCCACCCCGAACCAGCCGTACGGCCCCTACCAGGGACGTACGCCGAACTCGCCGGCGCCAGGCGGGCCCACGGCGTACGCGCTCCGCGACGGACGCGCCGGCCGGGCGCGGCGGAGGGGCCACGGCGAGGGCGTGCTCGACAACGCGTAGCGGCGTATGGCACCGCAAAGACCACGGCCCCCGCTGCGCGTCCGCCTCGCGGTGTGGTGCGTCGCGAGGCGGAGGAGCTGGCGGGGGCTTGTGGCCGATGGCCCGTGGGCCACCGGCCGTCGGTCGGCGGCTGCCCGTCGGTGACTGTTCGTCAGGGGCAGAGCTGGTCAGCGGCGGCTCGGCTGGTGTCGGCTTCGGTCGGTTCCGGCTGTCGGTCAGTGCCGACTCGGCCAGTTCCGACCATTGGCCGGTTTCGGCTGCCACTCGGTGTCGGCAGAACCTCGACTCCGACCGTCCGCCACCTCAGACCGTCGGCCGACTTCGCCAGACGATCAGTTTCAGCAGACGATCAGCTTCAGCAGTCGATCAGTTCCAGCGAGAGATCAGCGTCAGCAGGAGATCAGTTTCGGCTGTCGGTCAGTTCCGCGGCCACGACCTCGGCGATCTGGGCCGTGTTCAGCGCCGCGCCCTTGCGCAGGTTGTCGCCGCAGACGAACAGTTCGAGCGCCTTCGGGTCGTCCATCGAGCGGCGCACGCGGCCCACCCAGGTGGGGTCGGTGCCCACGACGTCGGCGGGGGTCGGGAACTCGCCCTCGGCCGGGTTGTCGCACAGCACCACGCCCGGCGCGCTGGCCAGGATCTCGTGCGCGGCCGGCACCGTGACCTCGTTCTCGAACCGCGCGTGCACGGTCAGCGAGTGGGTCGTGATCACGGGCACCCGGACGCAGGTCGCGGTGACGCGCAGCTCGGGCAGTCCGAGGATCTTGCGGGACTCGTTGCGGACCTTCAGCTCCTCCGAGGTCCAGCCGTCTTCCTTGAGCGAGCCGGCGAAGGGCACCACGTTCAGCGCCATCGGCCCGGGGAAGGGGCCGGTGTCGCCGACCGCGCGGCGTACGTCGCCGGGCTGCGTGCCCAGTTCCGTACCGGCGACCTTGGCGAGCTGCGCGCGGAGGATGTCCACGCCCTCCTTGCCCGCGCCGGAAACGGCCTGGTACGAGGAGACGATCAGCTCGCTCAGCCCGAACTCGGCGTGCAGCGCCCCCATCGCGACGATCATCGACAGGGTGGTGCAGTTGGGGTTCGAGATGATGCCGCGCGGGCGTACGCGCGCGGCGTGCGCGTTGACCTCGGGGACGACGAGCGGAACGTCCGGGTCCATACGGAAGGCGCCGGAGTTGTCGACCGCCACCGCGCCCTTGGCCGCGGCGATCGGCGCCCACTGCGCGGAGACCTCGTCCGGTACGTCGAACATCGCGACGTCGACGCCCTCGAACGCCTCCTCGCTCAGCGCGACGACCTCGACCTCCTCGCCGCGCACGGTGAGCTTGCGGCCCGCCGAGCGCGGTGAGGCGATCAGTCGGATCTCGCCCCAGATGTCCGCCCGCTCCGAAAGGATGCCGAGCATGACCGTGCCGACGGCGCCGGTCGCGCCGACCACGGCCAGCGTCGGCTTGCCCGCACGGCCCGCGGCACCGCTGTCGCCACTCACGCTCGTCACGCCTCCCACACCACTCACCACGTTCACACCGCTCTCACCACGTCCGCCGCCGGCACCGGTCATCGCCCGGTGCCGCCGTACACGACGGCTTCGTCGCTCTCACTGTCGAGGCCGAACGCGCTGTGCACCGCGCGCACCGCGTCCTTGACCTCGTCCTGCCGGGTCACGACCGAGATGCGGATCTCGGAGGTGGAGATCAGCTCGATGTTCACGCCGGCGTTCGACAGCGCCTCGAAGAAGGTCGCCGTCACCCCGGGGTTGGTCCGCATGCCCGCGCCGACCAGCGAGATCTTGGCGATCTGGTCGTCGTAGCGCAGCGAGTCGAAGCCGATCTCGGGCTGCGCCTTGGTGAGCGCCTCCATGGCCTTGTGGCCGTCGGTCTTCGGCAGCGTGAAGGAGATGTCGGTCAGCCCGGTGGACGCGGCGGAGACGTTCTGCACCACCATGTCGATGTTGAGCTGGGCGTCCGAGATCGTACGGAAGATGGCAGCGGCCTCGCCGGGCTTGTCCGGCACGCCGACGACCGTGATCTTGGCCTCCGACGTGTCGTGGGCCACCCCGGAGATGATCGCCTGCTCCATGCCTTCTTCTCCTTCGGGCTTGTTCCGCACCCAGGTGCCCACGTGGCCGGAGAACGACGACCGAACGTGGATGGGGATGTTGTAGCGACGGGCGTACTCGACACAGCGCAGGTGCAGCACCTTGGAGCCGCTGGCCGCGAGTTCGAGCATGTCTTCGAACGCGATATCGACTATCTTGCGCGCCTTCTTCACCACGCGCGGGTCGGCGGTGAAGACGCCGTCCACGTCGGTGTAGATCTCGCACACCTCGGCGTCGAGCGCCGCCGCGAGCGCGACGGCGGTCGTGTCCGAGCCACCGCGGCCGAGCGTGGTGATGTCCTTCTTGACCTGGGAGACACCCTGGAATCCGGCCACGATCGCCACGGCGCCCTGATCGAGCGCGTCCCGGATGCGACCGGGCGTGACGTCGATGATGCGCGCTTTGTTGTGGACCGAGTCGGTAATGACACCTGCCTGGCTGCCCGTGAAGGACAGCGCTTCGTGGCCGAGGTTTTTGATCGCCATCGCCAGCAACGCCATGGAGATGCGCTCTCCAGCGGTCAGCAACATGTCGAACTCACGCCCGGCAGGAATCGGCGAAACCTGCTGAGCGAGGTCGATCAACTCGTCCGTAGTGTCGCCCATCGCGGAAACCACGACGACCACCTGGTGGCCGTTCTTCTTGGCTTCCACGATTCGCTTGGCGACGCGCTTGATGCCCTCGGCATCCGCAACGGAGGAGCCGCCGTACTTCTGCACGACAAGGCCCACGTGCGCTCCTCGCTTGTCTCTTCTGGGGTCATCCCCCAGACCCCCACCAGGGGGAACTGCGGTCGGCTCAGTCTAACGAGCAAGTCGGATAAGCCCTCCCAATATCACATAGCGAGACACATAACTCACTTCATGATCAGGCAGGACGCACCCACGCTCACCCGCTCAGCGAGCAACCCTGCCCGCTTCACGCGAGGGCACACAGGAACGTAATTCAGGTCACAATGCGGCGCCCACACCCAGGCGGCCGAAATACCACCCATCCGGGTGTCGCGCCGCCGGTCCCGCACCGAAATGCGGACGTACGGCAGGTGAACCAGCCACGCGGCACGACCACCACCGACCAGCCGGCGCCCGGGGGCCGAGGGCGCGCCCGAGGCCGGCGTTGCGCGCGGGGGCCGACCCTGCGACCGGGGCCGATGGCGGCCGGGCCGGCTGACGGGCGATGGCCCGCCGGCCGACGATCCGGCCCCGGCCAGCGGGCCTGCCACAGGCGCCCCCGCGGACGTGCCTACGGGGACGCCTACGAACGTCCCCCTACGGGTGCGCCCACGAACGTACTTACGGGCACGCCCACCCGCGCGCCCACGAACGTACTCACAGACGTACTTACGGGTGCGCCTACCCGTGCGCGGAGGACGGCAGGCCGAGCGGGGCGGCGATCTCCGCGGCCATCACCCGTCCCGCTTCCTCGGCCAGCTCGTCGTCGCCGTCGGCGTTGCTGTCCGTGTCCAGGCCGTCGAGTTCGTCGAGCGGGCTGTCCAGGCGGACGTGCGCGACGAGCGACTGAAGGGCACGCAACGCGGCGGACGCGGTGGTGCCCCAGTTCGACAGATAGGAGAACTGCCACCACCACAGCGCCTCGCTGACGCGGCCGTCGCGGTAGTGCGCCATGCCGTGCCGCAGGTCGGTGATGATGTCGGCGAGGTCGTCGGAGATGCGACAGGCGACCGGCTGCGAGCGCGGCACGTACGGGTCGAAGACCTCGGAGTACACGTCGATCGGGTCGAGCAGCGTGGCGAACCGTTCGCGCAGGTCGTCCACGTCCGGCTCGGGGCCGACGTCGGGCTCGTAGCGCTCGTCCGGTACGAAGTCCTCGTGGGCGCCGAGCCGCCCGCCCGCGAGGAGCAACTGCGAGATCTCCAGGAGCAGGAAGGGAACCGCGCTGTCCGGTTCGTCCCCCTTGGCGACCTCCGTGACCGCGACGATGAAGCTCTCGATCTGGTCGGAGATCTGTACCGCGAAGTCGGCCGGGTCGTGGTGGCTGTCGTGCAGCGTTGCGTCAGACATCGAGAAGTCTTCTCCCTTCGAAGGCACGTCCCAGCGTGACCTCGTCGGCGTACTCCAGGTCTCCCCCGACGGGCAGGCCGCTCGCCAGCCGCGTGACCCTCAGGCCCATGGGTTTCACCATGCGCGCGAGGTACGTGGCGGTGGCCTCCCCTTCGAGGTTGGGATCGGTGGCCAGAATCAGCTCGGTGACGGCGCCGTCCGCGAGCCTGGTCAGCAGTTCCCGTATCCGTAGGTCGTCCGGGCCGACGCCCTCGATGGGGCTGATCGCCCCGCCGAGCACGTGGTACCGGCCGCGGAACTCACGCGTCCGCTCGATCGCGACGACGTCCTTCGGCTCTTCCACGACGCAGATGACCGCGACATCGCGGCGCGGATCGAGACAGACACGGCACTGCTCGGCCTCGGCGACGTTGCCGCACACCGCGCAGAACCGCACCTTCGCCTTGACCTCGGTCAGGGCGTGCGCCAGGCGACGTACGTCGGTCGGCTCAGCCTGCAGGATGTGGAAAGCGATCCGCTGCGCGCTCTTGGGACCGACGCCGGGAAGCCTGCCCAACTCGTCGATGAGGTCCTGGACCACGCCTTCGTACACGGAACGCCTCCTCCTTCTGTGTGTATCTCTGTCAGTGGCTGATGTGGCTGGTGTGTCGGCGGCCTGTACGCGTCCTGTACGGAGCACGGCCGGCCGGGGCCGTTACCGGACCGGAGCGGTCCGGACGCGGTGCGGGAGCGGTTCGGGAGCGGGGCCGGGGCCGGCCTCGCTCGACGGAAGACGTACCGCACGACGCGTCGAACGACGTGTCGGACGTCCTGTCGCGAGATGTATCGAGTTGAAGAGGAGCCGTGGGTCGGGGCCGTCGGGGCGGGGGGCCGCACGGGCCGCTCCGCTCCCTCGGGGCCGGGGCGCGGGGAGCGCCGATCCGGCCGCCGCCCAGGGCCCGCGGCCGGGGCCGCGACGGGCCCGCGTCGAGCGCCCTGGCCGGATCGCCGGGGTTCGGCTGGCGGATCGAGGAGTACGGGCGCGGGGAACGCGTTAGAAGGGGAGCCCGGGCATCCCGCCGAGCCCTTGAGCGAGCGGCCCGAGCTTCTGCTGCTGGAGCTCCTGCGCGGACTGGTTGGCGTCCCGGACCGCGGCGACGACGAGGTCCGCGAGGGTCTCCGTGTCTTCAGGGTCCACCGCCTTCGGGTCAATGACCAGGCCCTGGAGCTCGCCGCCCCCGGTCACCGTGGCCTTGACGAGACCACCGCCCGCCGAACCCTCGACCGGCGTCCGCGCCAGCTCCTCCTGAGCCGCCGCGAGGTCCTGCTGCATCTTCTGCGCCTGCTGCAGCAACTGCTGCATGTTGGGCTGGCCGCCACCGGGAATCACGGGCTCGCTCCTGGCTGTAGACGAACATGTTCAGTAGCCCGAGCCTACGTGTTCGGCGGTTCCCACGCCCTACGCCGTACGAAGGAGGCCAGAGGCAGCAGTACGACCACGGGTGTGGGCCGCTCCGCGCGGCGGGAACGGGGGTACGGGGCCGGGGCACGCGGCCCCCGCGCGAGGCCGCGGGACCCGGGCTGGACCCGGGGTGAGTCGGGGCAGCGCCTGCGGGCGAGCCCGGGGAGCGCCCGCGTGGGGCTGGGCAGCGGCGACTCGCCGCCCCCACCCACGCGCTGCTCACTCACTTCTCCGCGCTCCGCGCTACTCGTTGGCGATCTCTTCGATGACGGTCGCGCCGAGCTCGCGCACGATGAGGTCGTAACCACTGAGCGCGTTCTCGACCAGGTCCGGATCGTCCTCGGCCGGCATGTCGTACTCCGGCGCCACGGGTGTGGGCGGGCCCTCTCCGTACGCGCTGCCGCCGCCTGGGCCGCCCAGCGCCGCGCCGCCCGCACCGGGGCCGCCCGTCGCGCCCGTCGCACCGGACGCGGCGGCCTGTCGGGCGCGCTGGGCTCCCTCACCGCCGGGTCTCGGGCCGCCCGCACCCCCCGGGCCGCCGCCCAGCCCGGGCCCGCCGGAGCCGCCCGCGCCCGCCGGGCCGGCCGCGCCCTGGCCGCCGTCGCCGGGGGCTGCCGGCGGCTGAGGAGCCTGCCGGGGCGGGGCGGCCGGCGCGCCCGAGCCGAACCCGCCGCCGCCCGCACCCGGGCCCGCGCCCGGGGCGAAGCCGCCACCACCACCGCCGCCGAAGCCACCACTCGCGCCGAACCCGCCGGGGCCGGCGCCGGGCCCGGAGGCCGGGGCCTGTCCCGCGCCGCCCGAGGGGTCGACGACGGCCTCGATCCGCCACTGCACGCCGAACCGGCTGTTCAGCGCCTGGCGCAGCACGTCCTCGCTGCCGCCGGCGACGAAGCTGTCGCGAGCCCCCGCGTTGGAGAAGCCCACCTGGAGCGTGGTGCCGTCGAAGCCCGTGACCTGCGCGTTCTGGCTCAGCAAGATCCAGGTGAAGCGGCGCTGGTTCTTCACCGCCTCCAGGATGTCGGGCCACATCGCGCGCACCTGCGCGGCGCCCTGACCCGCGTCTCCCCCCTGGGGCGCGGCGCCGGGCGCGGCACCACCCGCAGGGCCCGCACCGTTCGCCGGGCCGGCCGGGCCGGCCGGCGCGCCGCCGCCCGCCTGCGCCCCGTACGTACCCCCGCCCGCGCTGCCCGCACCGTACGCGCCACCGCCCGCGCCGGACTGCGCGCCGGTCGTCCCACCGGTCCCGGGCCAGGCGCCGGCCGGGCGGCCCGCGCCAGCGCCGGCGGCCGGGGCTCCCGCGCCGCCGCCCGCACCCGCACGCGTGGGCCAGGCCCCCGGGCGCTGGCCGCCGGCCGGCTGCCCACCGGGCTGGCCCGCGCCGTCGGCCGGGCCCGGGCCGCCGGGGGCGGCCTGGCTCTGGTCGGCGGCGGGCGGCTGGCCGGCCCCGGCCGCCGCGGGCCAGCTACCGGGCGCGCCACCCGCACCGCCCCCGGCGGGACCGGGCTGCCCGGCGGCGGGAGCGGGCCCTGGCACCGGGGCCGGGGGCACGGGAGCTGGGGGCACGGGAGCTGGGGGCACGGGAGCTGGGGCCGGGGGCGCCATCGGCTGCGTCGGAGCGGGAACGCCGTGGCCCTCGGGCCCGGGCACGTACCCCATCGGCGGCGCACCGGCGGGCGCGCCGACGATGCCGTTGGTCATCGCGCTCCGCTCCAGCTTGTCCAGCCGGGCCTGCACCGAGCGCTCGTCGTCGAAGGCGGCGGGCAGCAGCACCCGCGCGCAGATGAGCTCCAACTGCAACCGGGGCGAGGTCGCCCCACGCATCTCCGTGAGCCCCTCGTTGACCAGGTCGGCGGCGCGGCTCAGCTCGGCCGCGCCGAACACCGACGCCTGCGCCTGCATCCGCTCGATCACGTCCGCGGGGGCGTCGATGAGTCCCTTGGTCGCCGCGTCGGGCACCGCCGCGAGAATCACCAGGTCACGCAGCCGCTCCAGCAGGTCGGCGACGAACCGCCGCGGGTCGTTGCCGCCCTCGATGACGCGGTCCACCACCTCGAACGCCGCGGCCCCGTCGTCCGCCGCGAACGCGTCCACGACCGCGTCCAGCAGCGTCCCGTCCGTGTACCCGAGCAGGGAGGTCGCCATGGCGTACGTCACGCCGTCCTCGGCCGCCCCGGCGAGGAGCTGGTCCATGACGGACATCGAGTCACGCACCGACCCGGCCCCGGCCCGCACGACCAGGGGCAGCACACCGTCCTCGATCGGAATGTCCTCGCGCCCACAGACCTCGGCCAGGTACTCGCGCAGCGTCCCGGGGGGCACGAGTCGGAAGGGGTAGTGGTGCGTACGCGACCGGATCGTCCCGATGACCTTCTCGGGCTCGGTCGTCGCGAAGATGAACTTGAGGTGCTCCGGCGGCTCCTCGACCACCTTCAGCAGGGCGTTGAAGCCCGCCGAGGTGACCATGTGCGCCTCGTCGATGATGTAGATCTTGTACCGGCTGGAGGCCGGCCCGAAGAACGCCTTCTCCCGCAGGTCACGCGCGTCGTCCACGCCACCGTGCGAAGCGGCGTCGATCTCGATGACGTCGATCGAACCGGGCCCGTTACGCGCCAGGTCCCGACAGGACTGGCACGTACCGCAGGGCGTCGGCGTCGGGCCCTGCTCGCAGTTCAGACAGCGGGCGAGGATGCGCGCGCTCGTCGTCTTGCCACAGCCGCGCGGCCCACTGAACAGATACGCGTGGTTGACCCGGTTGTTCCGCAGCGCCTGCTGCAACGGGCTGGTGACATGCTCCTGCCCGATGACCTCGGCGAAGGTCTCGGGGCGGTAGCGACGGTAAAGCGCGAGGGACGACACGCATACGACGATATCGGCCCGCACTGACAACCGACCCGCGTCCGCAGCCCGCAGACCGCCACCCGGCGTCGTCGGCGCCCCGGGCCGGCCGAAATCCCGACTGAGGCACTGATCACACCCTCACGCGCCCCCCGTGCCCCGCGCCCGCCCCCACCAACGCAAGCGCCCCCCACGCACCCGCCAGAGCCCACTTACCCTTGCTGCCTTCCGGCCCTGGGGGAGTTAGGTGAGATAGCGCCACGTGAGGGGCTGAGCCCCACCTTAGCGGATACCGCCCCCTCCCCGGGACCGCCCCCCTTCCCCTCTCCCGCCCTCCCCGGATCGGGTTCGCGAGCACTGCTTGCGGTCTTGTATTGTTTGCGGCGGAGGATTCGCCTAGTGGCCTAGGGCGCACGCTTGGAAAGCGTGTTGGGGGCAACCCCTCACGAGTTCGAATCTCGTATCCTCCGCCAGTGCTCTCACCGGGCACGTTGTCGAAGGGCCCCACTGCTTGCAGTGGGGCCCTTCGACGTGTGTCGTCTCAGTTTCAGTCTCAGTCAGTCGGCGACGTGACGGAACTCCCGGGCCGTGAGGACAGACAGGTACTCCGGAGTTCGGCTCGTGGTGTCAGCAGCGGGGCAGGCTTCAAAGCCCCGGCCAGGTGGAACAGCTGCGTGCAGATCCATGTCGCGTCGACCCCTCCCGCGCCCCACGGGTAGCCACCCGTACTGCGGCCGTGACCGAGGGTCGCCGATCCGACCGACCCACCTTCAGGAGAGCCCCGCCGCCTTCGTCGCTGCGGCAAAGGCCCCCTGGCAGTTCGCCGAGGTCCGTCTACTGCCCGCCCACCAACGCATGGGACCCGGCCTTCAGCGCCCTGCCCAGTAACCGGCTGGTACCCCGACTGCTATGCCCTACGGACCCCGCTAGCTTCACCGTGCGTCTGTGAAGTCACCCAGTCAGCTTCGCTGAACGTGCCAAGGCCCTTGTACTGACGTCAACGGGCGAGGATGCCGACCGCGCAGGTCACCACCAAAGTCATGCCCGCCAAGGCGACGGTCACGGGGACTGCCAGGCTCGGGCGGCTGTGGACGAGGTAGAACAGTGCACCACCCAGCAGCGCGGCAAGCAGGGTCAGAATTAGGGCGAGAAGCGCGGTCGTCGTAGTCATGAGGTTCCCCTGAGTCGGTCCATCGCGGCTGTACCCGATCATGGAAGGCACCTGTGTGTTGCGGCACGCGCACACCGGTGCGGCCTCGCGCAACAAGGCAGGGGATCCAACGGAGGGGAACGAATGACTCAAGGGGAGCTGGTTCCGCGCGGATCACGAACGATGGTCTTTCAAAAGGACATCGACGGAACGCAGATCGGGCCTGACCGCTACGCGCTCGCCCTCGCGCTACGCGAGCTGGCTCAGCGTTTGGCCGTGACCCTCGGCCGTTACTCCGTACGTGTTGCCTGGGACCGCTCGACGCTTTCTCGGTACTTCAGTGGCGCACTAGTCCCGCCCGCGGAGTTCGTGGAGCAGCTCATTGACGACGGCAACCGAGAGACGGGCACCGAGTTGACCTTGGCTGCCCGGGACACAGTACGCAAGCTGCATCGGACCGCCCTGCGCGTCACAAGCCCCTACTCCGCCGACCTGCAGGATCTACGGGACAAGCTCGCGGAGGCCGACCGGGAAAGCCGTGATCTGCATCAAGAAGCCCGGCTCCTGCGTGAGATGGTCCGCAACGCGCATGAGCATCTCGATGAGCAACAGGCCCGGCTGCGCCAGCTGGAACAGGCTGGCGCGGCCGTCCGGCTCGCACACCGCGCTGAACTAGACCAGCGGACCGCGGACTTCGACTCCCTGCGAGCCGAGCGGGACGAGCTCCAGGAGACACTGATCCGGCTGACAGCAGAGCTGGCGGAAGCCGAACGCCGCGCGCGAGAGGCTGAGGAACGATGCATCAGGCTCGAGCAGCAGCTGGACACTGCCGAGGCTCAAGCCGAGGAACGTGATGCCGAGGCGAACGTGCACACCGTCACGAGTACGGCGACCGCGGAGGCCACAATCAGCCCGGGGATCAGCGTCCACCTCGGCATCACCCGGGAGGCCGGGGCCCGACTCGCGCGGGCCCTCGACGAGCAAGCGCCATCGCCTCTAACCGAGGCGCACCTGCGGCAGGTACTTGGCCGGCCGGGGATTTACCAGCTCCTTCGCGGTGGCCCAAGCCAGCCAAAGGAGCTCATGTACGTGGGGAAGGCTGACCGCGCTCTGCCGCAGCGATTGGACTTCGCCCGTCTGAGGATCCTGGGCCGCAAGTACATCTCGTTGGACGACATGTACTTCACATACGTCTACGTCGAGGATGACTTGTCTGCAGTCGCCCCGGAGAACCTCGTCACCAAGCACCTGCAGGAAGAGCGCGGAGTCAGCCCTTTGTGGAACCAGAACGGGTTCGGCAACAATGATCCAGGGCGCAGGCGGGACCAGGCACGGCTACAACCCCAGCACTTTGACGTGGCCCACCCCATCGACCTGGACTGGTCGCTCCGTCACGACGGGCGCCGGCAGTTGTTGTCTCCAAGAAACTTTGCCACCTACCTCAAGGCAGAACTGCCCTACGCCTTCAGGCAGGCTTTGGAACCCGCCCAGGCCGAGGACGTCTCGCTAGAGGTGCCCCAAGGTCCTCTGAGCGCCGACACAGCCTTCCGGCTCCTTGCGCGGAAGCTGGGGGAATCCTGGCAGATCAGCGCGCTCAAGGGGCACGTGATCCTCTACAAGGAACACACCGAATACCCCAACGCCCTCCGCTACTACCGCGGCGAGAACGTTTCGGACGCGTAATGACGTGAACTGCAGGAGCGGGACACCCACTGGTCCCAGTTCTGGTCTCATTCGCCCTCGTCCGGGACGGTACAGGCCAAGCCACGCCGAACGCTCCGCCGCAGGTCAGGGCACCCACAGCCCCCACCAAACCCCCAGGCGGACAGTTGGAAAGCGTGTTGGGGGCAACCCCTCACGAGTTCGAATCTCGTATCCTCCGCCGCGGCTGACCAGCCATAGCGAAGGCCCTGACCGGGGTTTCCGGTCGGGGCCTTCTTCGTGTCGTGGTCTCGGTTGGGGTTCTGGGCCTCAGAAAGTGTTGGGTTATCCGTTGGTCACTTGTGGTTGAGGTCTTCGGTGAGGCGTCGGGCTGCTTCAGTTTCGATGGGGCCGTGTGGTTCGACGTCCTCGCCGGCGAGTCGGGCGGCCATGAGCCGGATCATGGCGACCTTGATCATCGCTTCGGCGTGCGTCGTCTTGCGCTCGTAGTCCCGGGCCAATCTTCTGCACCGTCCCAGCCAGGAGAAGGTTCGTTCTACCACCCACCTGCGGGGCAGCACCTGGAAGCCTTTCACGTCGGCGTTGCGCGGGACCGCGACGATCTCCACGTTCTCCGTCTCCGCAGCCCAGCCGATGAGCCGGGAATCGACCACGTTGACGTAGCCCCCGTCCACCCAGACCAGCCCCACCTGGGGAAACAGCGTCCGTATGCCGCTCAGGACGCGCTTGGCTCCGGCGCGGTCTTGAACGGATGCGGAGTGCACCACCGCCCGTAGGACCAAGCCGCAGGTGTCCACCAGCAGGTGGCGCTTGCGGCCCCGCACCCGCTTACCGGCGTCGTATCCGACCTCCTGTCCGCCCTCGCTGGTCTTCGCGGACTGGGAGTCCAGTACCGCTGCGGACGGCTGCGGGTCCCGCCCGTCAGCTTGGCGAACCTGATCACGCAGCGCGTCGTGAACACGGTCCCAGGTGCCGTCCGCGCTCCATGCGCGAAACCACCGGTAGGCGGCATCCCACGGAGCCAAGTCATGCGGAACCAGCCGCCAGGCACAGCCACTGCCCAGGACGTAGAGCACCGTGTCGATGATCAGCCGACTCGAGAACTTCAACGGTCGGCCACCCCGGCGAGGGTCCCGCCGCGGCAGCAGCGGCTCAATCACCGCCCACTGACCATCCGTCAACGAGGTGCCATAGGCAGGCTTACACGCGCAGACACACATGCCTGTGATCTTCGCGGCCCCCAAACCACGAAGATCCCCATTACCGACTACAACCAGCACCTGACCAGTTACCCAACACTTTCTCAGGCGGCGTCTTCGCCGGGGTCCCCTGGGTCAGATCCGATGTCGCCTCACAGAGCCGCGCCGATCTTCCTGCCGACGTCGTTCAGCGTCGGCTCGGTGACATGCTGGTAGCGCTGGGCCATCGAGGTCGAGGACCAGCCCATGATCGCCATAACGATCCGCTCTGGCACACCGAACAGGAGGGGGACGGTCGAGGCAGTGTGTCGGGCGTCGTGGAAGCGGCCGTCGCGAATGTCGGCCTCGCGGAGGAGCCGCTTCCAGTGGTGGTAGTCGGTGCTGGGATTGAGCGGCGCGCCGGTCTTCGAGGTGAAGACGTAGCCCTTCTCCGCCCAGACGTTCGCGGCTTGGTCCCCCGGCCGCTGCAGATCACCGTGGAGACCACCACCCTGGACAGCCAGGTGGCCACCACTATCTACGAACGTGGACTCGCCCGCCTGCTCCACCACGAGATCGACCATCCGGTGGCCTGCTCTACACCGCACGCATAGTTGCCGATGCCGAGCCCCTCCCTGTCGAGCAGTACAGACAAACAGGACAAGCGTGGGCTTACAAGCAGTGAAGCATAGCGCGGCGAGTGGCGAAATCGCATTTCTGGCAACAAGATGCCAGGGCAGGGACGACCCATCTATATCGGCGGCGACATTCCGAGACCAGACACGATGCTGCCAATTTCGCTGACATTTGAGGGGTCGAATCGGGAACGTCGGGTCGACCCCTCACTGAACGGTTCAGGCCTGTCCCTTCCGAGTCATGCTGAGCGCCTTGCGATACATCTCAGGCACGCGGTAGCGCTCCACCCTGTCTCGCGGACCAGGCACTTCCTCTAGCAATCCGACATCACGAGCAAGCCTGACAAGGTCGGGTGATGTGCCCACCAACTGCTCGGCCGCGAAGGGTGTCGATCCGATCGCGCGCAGCCTGCTCAATAGCGGATCAAGTTCAGGAAACTCATCACGCTGGAGCGCGTCTAGGGCCGACTCACTGACCTGGTCCAGAGACTCCACCAACGCACGAGGCCTGATGATGGATCGAGAATAGCGATTCCCCTCTTCGAAACCCCGTTCCAACTCGACCGCAGCTGTCATCATCTGAGCCAGCGCCCTGGGGGCGTGATCGCCGTTAGCGTCAGCAAGCCGGGACCAGACCCAGTTATCGGTATAAGCAGTTCGGCCGCCGGACACCCGTTCGCTTGCCAGGATCACCCAGGCATTGCGAACAAACTCCTCCGGCCAGTACTCGACCGGGGTGCCTTCCAGTCGAAAGTCCGGCTTGTTTAGCCGAGCCGTCACCAACTGCCGGAACGGTCCCGACCGCCACGCCTGCTTGATCGCAATGCGCAGATAGTCCACCTTGTTCGACCATCGCAGATGAGCCGCACGGGCGCTTAGGTGTGACTTATTGGGAACTTTGACCTCGCGCCAAATATCCTCGCGCAGCAACACCTTGAACTTCAACCGTCGCAGCTGCGGCCCAAGCTCACCCACCGAAGTCAACAGGCCAGCCACACCATCGTTGCGACGCCTGCGGTCGTTGTCACTGTTACCAAAACCGGTGTCAAGAGCATCGAACAAAAGCATTTGCTCTGCGTCGAGACTACGGTCAATTTCCTGAATCCACTCACCGACCAGAAGGGGTGCCTGCTGATTCGACAGCAGCGATCTCACGTCCCTCAGCAGGTCCGACTTAAGGTAATCACCACCAGCGGCAGGCACACTGATAGGACCGTCCACCCAGGCGGGCTGCGGGACGTTGGGCAGGCTATTCATGATAGCTAGACCGAAAAGCACAGGCCACACCTGTCGCCACTCCAGCCCCCGATCCTTCAGCTCATTCTCGAGGGCTGAATAAACGTTGGCGTCCGGCGTCCAGGTCAGGTGGGTGTCGAGTCCTGGCGGGCTGGTGACAACAATAGCCGTGGGGGCCTCGGCGAGCCTGCGGAATACGGCTGTCTTACCGGTTCCCTTGCGCCCGATGACGACCACAGTATCCGTGGCAAGCGCGCGATCCACATCAGCAGTACTCAAGAATGTACCGTGCAGTTCCTCCAACGCCTGATTCTCGGCCGTCTCCCCAGCGAACTGAAGCGACGCCAGAACCTCGGACTTGCTTGGTTCTAGAACCTCGTCGACCTGCTCGCCGAGCGCATCACGCGGCTCGACGAGTCCAGTGATCCAGTCCGCCACCACGATAAAGTCATCCGCGCCTTGGATGCGCATGACCGAGTCTGATACTGCCAGCGCCTCCTGGTAGCTGATGACTTGGACAATCTCCTCGAGTGCCTCAAAGGCCGGACCACCCTCGGCGTTCCGTGCCACAGACAGCCATTCTCTGATCCACTCCTGTGCGCGCTCGGAGTACAACCCACGCACCTCAGGTGTGGCCGGCACTGGGGAGACGACAAAGCGAACTTCCGGAGTGCACAAGCTCCCCTCTACCGACCTGCGAGACTTTGCCGCCAGCAAAGCCCGAGTTAGTGCCCGAGTGCCTGCCCTCGCCTGAGGATGTGGATAGAAGGCGATGATGTTGACATCAGAGACGTCGAACAGCAGAGGTGCCGCCAGCGGGCTAATGCCTGTACGGGAGTCGATGAGAACCACATCTGGGCTCTCGGCCAGGGTAGACACCGTCTCCACCAGCAACCGAAGAGGGTTAACCTCGTCCTCTCCGTACCAGGCCGACGGGTCAAGGTGGGAGAGAAGCCGGGCATACTCAGCGCCAGGGTGCCCCGCTGGGAGCAGGAACAAACCGGCGTCCTCAGTAACCCGCAGCACATGCTCGTCGAGCGCGTCGATCTCACCGCTCACCTCGGCTGCAGCTAGAAGCGGAACAACTCCCATGCCCTCGGTTACGCGGTCTTCGACGTCGAAGAGCGATGCTAGGCCAGGGGCCTCCAGATCCATATCGATGCAAAGGACCGTCAAGCCCTGCCCGGCGATAACTCGTGCGGCGTGTGCCAGAGCAGTCGACCGACCAACTCCGCCACGTAGTGAATAGAACGTCGATACCACCGGCGACGGGAGCGTGCCGTAGTCCTCGGATGGGAAGCGCACCGTGATCTCGTCCGCCTGACCACTTGCCAAGGCCTCCGGCCACAAGGGCAGCTGCGCTGTGACGGGCGCGACGCCCGGCTCGTCCAGCTCCAGAAACTCCACCTCATCAGGAGTTAGCAGATCATACCTAACGATTTCCACATCCGGAATCAAGGCTTCAATGCGCTCCCGTCTCGCTCGCGGGGTCATGTCCGAAAACTGCGCCGAGATCACACCCACCCGGACGCCGGCATATGGATCGGCAGAAACCCGAACGCGGTCCCCAAATGCCTCTTGCAGTGCCCTTTCCATACCACTGATGTCATCCGGTTGTGTCACGGCGAGTTCCTCCTGTGTGCTCTTCCCTGCGCTGCCGTGCGACGTCGCAACTGCTTACTGCACCAGCTCGCGAAGCGATTAGCCGCCTTGATGTCGTCCTCGATCGTGACATCCTCTGGCAGGGTGGTCTGGTACCTGAGGCTGACGTCGCGGTCCGCGAGGAAGCTCCGAACATCCCGAGGCAGTACCAGTGGACTGAATCCTGCTTGTACCAGGATCGCCAGCACGTTGTGCCCGTCCCGACCCCGCGGCACGGCACGTCCTCGCGCTAGGCACAATGCCTTGGCGAAGCACTCGGCAGTGAACCCTAGGTAGTACAAGCACGCCACGTGCCGTCCCGCCAGGTGTAGTTGCACCGCGTCCGACCGTCTCTCCAGGGCAACGTCCTCCCACTCCTGCGGACTGCCTGGGTCCTTGTACAAGCCGTTCCCCCCGTTTGGGCTTCACCTGCGGCCACTCTAGAGGTCCATACAAACTTCTGGCTGACCTATCAGCATTGCCAGGCTGCTGGCCAGCGTGGCGGGGAGAGGCAGCCCGATCACCGCTCGCCAAGCAGCGCGAGCGCCGCTCTGGTTGCAGTCTTGGTTGCGTACACCCTGGTATAGCCGCGTTCAGCGGACCGTGGAGTGGACGCTGACCTGGGCGACGACCAAGCCCTCGATGGCCTCGCCGACATGGAGTTCCTCGGCTACGACGTCGACGCCGGGTCCGGCTGTTCGGCGATGCCATCGCCGGCGCCCCGCTCGGCGACCCGCTCGCCGAGGACTACGACCTTGGGAGGCGGCCCTGTTCGGCGAGAGGAACTCCATGATGCGCCGCCGGTTGTTCTCAGTGACTCCGAGAGCGGCCACAGTCTCCGTTGCTTCTCTTCGGGCCGGGGCGACGGCCACTACCCGACGTGGGTCGGCCGAAGCATCGACGGCACGATCACCGGCTTCGTAACGGAATTCTCCGTGGTATCACAGCCGGGCCGCAGCCCTGCCCCGCCGACAAGTAGAACGGGCTCACCCACCGTTCAGCGGTTCGTTTCTTCGCAGGTGAGAACGGATGTAAATCCCGACGGACGGCGTTCGGGGGATTTGGAAGCGTGTTGGGGTCAATTCCTCACGAGTTCGTATCTCGTGTTCTCCGCCAGTGCTCTCACCGGGCCCAGCCGCGCCCGGGCGGCTCACCCTGGAGCGCCGCCAGTCCGACACCCCGATCAGGCACGCGACCACCCTCGCGAACGCGCACCCACCCACCCGCCACAGGCACTGGCACAGACACAGGGGCACTGGCACAGCCCACCCGCTACCCAACCCGTCCGACCGGGCAACCAGCAGCCAGCCGCCAGCAGGCACCAACCACCAACCAACCGCCACCCACCCGCCAAATCCAGCCAATTACCCCCGTTCGACAGCAAGGGCGCCGAATCGCTCCGTACGCTCGCGCGTCTGCTGAATTCGCTCGACTCTCCTCGGGACAACCATGCACTCGCCGCACCCGTATGCCCCGCAGCCACCAGCGACTCCGAGACGTTGGTGGCAGCATTCCGTGCTCGTCGTCGTACTGCTGATCTTTCTGCCGCCGGTCGGGGTCGTGTTGGCCTGGCTGGCGCGGTGGAGTCGGGTGAAGAAGATCGTCGCGACGGTGCTCTCGCTGCTCTGGCTTGTGCTGATCATGGTCGCCGACCCGGATGACACGTCGGACGACGAGGAGTCGAAGGCGAAACCCGCCGTTCGGGAGTCGGTCACGCCCGCCCCGACGACCAGTGACAGGGAGGCGGCGCCGACTCCCCGGGAGAGTAAGAAGGCCGTACCCAGTTACGTCGGGAAGATCCTGCGGGAGGCGAAGACGGCCGCCGGCGCGGACGGGTTCAGTGTCGTCTCGCACGATGCCTCGGAGGGTGACGCGGGGCAGTGGGACGCCGACAACTGGCGCGTGTGCTTCCAGACGGAGGTCAGGCGGGGCGGGGCGAAAACCACCCTCGACTTCGGGGTCGTGCGGAAGGAGGCGCCCTGCCCGGAAGCGGACGGGGAGCCGGTTCCCTGGCCGAAGATGCCGGACGTGGTGGGCCAGACGTTCGCCGAGGCGTCGGCCTCCGTGGAGAAGATCGGGATCACGGACGTCACGGCCGAGGGCGCCTACACCGACGTCACGCCGCCCGCCGAACCGGATGACTGGACGGTGTGTTTCCAGGAGCCCGAGGCGCGCGAGGAGGTGCGCGAACCGGGTTCGCGCGCGGCCGTTCTGAAGGTGGTCGAACCGGGGGCCTCCTGCCCCGAGAGCGAGGGCACCCGGTCGCGTCCGGACCCCGACGTGCCGGACCCCGACGTGTCGAGCCCCGGTGACGACGACGCGGATCGCTCCGACGGGTCGGCGGCCTCCGGGGGGTCGTCCTCCTCCGGGAGCACCGGAGGAGGCGGCGTCTACTACGCGAACTGCGCCGCCGTCCGCGCGGCCGGGGCGGACCCCATCCGGCAGGGTCAGCCGGGGTACCGACGGGGCCTGGACCGCGACGGCGACGGGATCGCCTGCGATCGCTGAGCGGCGGGCGGGGTGGGGCCGCCGGGGGGCGGGGGCTCCATCCGAGGTGGCCTGATCTCGATGCCTGGCGCTGCCAACTGGCTGGCTCAAGAACGTCCTTGGCGGCGGCCGGGCGCCCCTTTCGGGGCGCTACGCTCGGTTCAGGCGATCTGGAACGGATCAATGCGGGGAGCGAGGAGGCAATCCTCCTCGCATGCGGTGCGGTCGCGGCTGTGGTGCGTGCGAAGTGGAACCTGTCGGCCGGTGGGTGCTTTCCCCTCGGGTGGCGCGTTCCTCGGCTGGCACCGTGGTGGCCCTCCGGCAGCCCGGCCCATCCGGCCCACCCGGCCCGGACGTTCTATCCGTCGTATGCGACCTGTCCGGCGTCGCATTCCGCTCCCCGATGCCCCCCGCACCCGCTCAGCGAAAGGATGTCCCAGCAATGGCGCACCACGTCCCGGTGGCTCCGCACACCGAGGAACGCCGGATTCCCCGCCACCAGCTCGGTGAGAAGGACATGTTGTGGGCCTGGTTGCGTTTCGCCCGGGCGACCGTCGTGGCCAAGGCGACCGGGCTGTCCGAGGAGCAACTGCGCGCCAGGTTGGTGCCGTCGGAGACGACGGTGGGCGGGATTCTCAGCCATCTGGTCACGGTGGAACGGCACTGGTTCGGCATCGTCCTCGGTGGCCAGGAGCACCCGATGCCGTTCGGGCCCGATGACCCGGACGGCGACTGGCGGGTCGCCGAGCACGACCGCCTGGACGACCTGCTCGACCGCTACCGCGCGGCCTGCGACGCCAGCGACAAGGTCATCGAGTCCCTCCCGCTCGACAGCTTCGGCGCCCAGCAGACGGGCGACTACACACTGCGCTGGGCCATGGCGCACGTCACGGTGGACACCAGTCGGCACGCCGGGCACGCGGACCTGCTGCGGGAACTCCTCGACGGCGAGCGGGGCTGGTAGCCGCCCGCGCACGGGGACGGGCGTCGCGGGCGGGCACCCCGGGCAGGCGTCGCGGACGGACACCCCGGGCAGGCGCCTGCCCGGGGCAGGCATCGCGGACAAGCATCGCGGGCGACGTGGCGAGGGGCCCCGACCACCCGTGGTCGGGGCCCCTCGACGTATCCGCGTCGGGTGTCAGGCGGGTTGGTGGGTCGTACGGGGTGGGGTGCTGGGGTCGGGGAGGAGGGCGCGGGCCCGGGCCTCCAGGGTGTCGACCCGGGTGAGGACGGACGCGACGACGCGCATCGCGGCCAGGATGTCGCCGCCGGGGCCACGGAGCACGCGGGAGTAGCCGATGAACGTCTTCATCATGGCGCCGAACTCGGTGACCTCCGTGGCCGCCGCGCGCGTGGACTCGGCCATGTCGATGATCTGGTGGAGGAAGTGTTCGTTGTCGGCGTCGAGTTCGCCGCCGAGGTGGGACTCCGCCATGTCGAACGCCGCGTGGATGCCCGCCTCGATGTCCGCCATGCGCTCGGCGAACGCCTCGCTGTGCGCGCGCAGCGCGGTGGCCGGCGCCGCCATCTTCCGCGCGAGGTTCCCCACGATCACGAGCCGGGCGCTCGTCGAGCCCTTGGCCGCCGTCACGGCGTCCATCTGCGGCGTGCTCTCGTACACGACCGCGGCGATCTGGTGCAGCGCGTCCCCCATCGCCTCGATGTCCACCAGGACGGCGTCCATCTGTTCCTCGGCCTGCGCCATCCGGTCGACGAGGCCGGGCGCGTCGGGTTCCTCCTCGGTCGCCTCGTCGGCGCCGGGTACGGGGAGTGGGGTGGCCGCGCCGAGGTCGGCGACGGGGCCGAAGCCCTGGGCGACGCCCGCTGCCAGCACGCGGCTCAACTGGTCGCGGGCCTCGTGGAGGCTGACCTCGCTGCGCCGGAAGCGGATCGTGCGCAACTGGCGGATGTTGAAGGGGAGGTTGCCGTTCTCGCCGATGAGGATGGCGGACCGTTTGCAGCCGAGCCGGTAGCCGAGTTCGAGGGTGACGTTGGGGTTGCCGCCGCTGACGTCGGCGATCACGATGTCGTCCTGCTGGAGTCGGCGGTAGACCTGTTCGGTGATCTCGCCGGTGTCGGTGAGGGTGTCGGCGCGTACGGGTGTCATGTGGTGTTCCCGGCAGGCCGCGACGATGATCTCCTCGTACACGCGCATCGACTCCTCGTACAGCCGACGCTCCGGGGTGCCGTGTTCGGCGTGCTTGTCGCCGATGGGGCCGATCACGAAGCAGCTCGGTGCCGGGGCCGGCGGTCGCTCCTCCGGCGTGGTGTCCCGCCCGGCGCTCACAGGGTCTCCTCCCGTTCCGCGTCCGTGCTGGTCAGCAGGGCGGACGCGGTGGCGCCCGCCTCGATGTCCGCCGCGTAGACCGGGAGGCTCTCGATGCCGAGGGACCGCAGCAACCAGGTGGTCGGGACGCGGTACTGGCCGCCGACGCGGAGCACCGGGCAGGGGAAGTCGCCCTGCCGGACCAGCCGGTAGGCCGTGCCGGGGCTGACGGCGAAGGCGCGGGCCGCCGTGGGCAGGTTGACGGCCGTCGGGAGGTCGAACGCCTCGGCGAAGGTCAGGACCCGGTGGGCGTGGTGGGCGTGGTGGGTGTGGTGGGTGTGGCTCATCGCGGACTCCCGTGCGGGTGAAGGGTCAGGGTGCCGATGGGTCGCCCGGGGCTCGGGCGGCGAACGCGGTGGACCAGTTCCCGCAGCCCGAGGCCGTCGGCGAGGGCGCCGATGCGCTCGCCTTCGACGCGCTGCCGGAACTGGGTGAAGCGCAGCGAGGCGGCGAGGCCGTCGGCGCGGTCGGGCGGGGTGATGTGGACGGCCCAGCCCTCCGGGGCGGTCTGCTCGTACGAGATGGTGGGGGCGTTCCACACCGGGCTGGTGTCCGGGACGGCCCGTTCGTGCCAGGTGCTGCGGGCGAACCGCCAGGCACGGCTCGCGGCGCGCCGCATCACGCGCTCGGCGGCGCCGGCGCGGAGCGGGTCCACGGTGGGCAGCCCTTCCAGCAGGCCCTGGACGGTCTCGGCCTCCAGGTCGGCGCGCTCGGCCGGCAGTCGGCGGGCGATGCGCCCTACGCTGCGGCGCAGTCGGGGCAGGGCGTACCAGACGGCCAGCAGCGTGGCGGTCTCGCCGGGGGCCGGCGCCGTGGTGGCCTCGCCCAGGACGTCGGACCAGATCGCCCGCGCCGTCGCCCCGTCGCGCGCCGGCCCGTGCACCAGGGCGCGCGCCGCGCACCGGTGCAGCGGTTCGGTTCGGGGTGCGGCGGGGTGGCCGGGGGTGCTGGCGCCGGCGTCGTCCGGGAGGGCCTCGACGTGCGCCTCGATGGAGTCGAACAGGCTGGTGTGGTGCGGCAGGGTCACGTGCTTCTCCAGTGGTCGGCGCTCAGGCGGTCGACGCTCCGGCGGTCGGCGCTCAGGTGGCCCGCGCTCGGACGGTCGGCGCTCGGGTGGGACGCGGGAGGTGAGTCGGTGGGAGGCGGGTCGGTGGGAGGCGGGTCAGTGGGAGGCGGGTCGCCGGGGGTTGGTGGGTGGGAGGGCGGCGGCGGGGGGCTCTCGCTGGTGGGGACGAGGGCGAGGAGCGTGGCGGTGGTGGCGTGTACGCGGCCGGCCAGCACGTCGATGCGGCCGGCCAGGTTCCGGGCCAGGGCCAGGGCCCGGACGAGGGGGGACGGCCCGCCGGGTGGCGCGGTGAGCGGGCACGACGGCGGGTAGGTCAACCCGAAGTTGTTGACGACGATGCGGTGCGCGGAGGCCCCGTTGATCGCGGCGCCGTGGCCCACGTACTGGCTTCCGCCGCAGCGCGGGGAGCAGCCCTGGTCGTGACGGTCCTCGTCAGACGTGGCGCTCACGGGCGGTCGGAGTCCTGTCGGGGTGCCGCGTGGTGGTGGAGGTCGCGGACGACGCAGTCCATGACGGCGACGCCGGACTCCACGTGCTGGTGCCGGCCGGGCGGCGGCGCGGCCTCGGCCGGGGCCGGGTCGGCGGCTCCCCGTGCCCGGTTCGGCGCTGCCGGGGTCTGTCCGGACGCTGCCGGCTCCGTGGTCGCGGCGGCCTGGCGGAGCATGTCGCCGGACGGGGTCGGTACGTACATCCAGGCGGTCTGCCGGAAGTCCTTGCCCGCGACCTCGGCCAGGACCTCGGTGAAGCGGGCGGGCGGCAGGCCGCAGTAGCCGCCCCGGACCACCGTGTCGTAGACGCGGTCGGAGACGATCGCGACGAGCGGCGTGGCCCGCGGGTCCGTCTCCTTCAGGCGGCGGCGCACGGGCTCGGAGTCCAGCAGTCGCTGGCTCTCGCCGCGCGCTGCCGCGTTGCCGTCGCCGGCCCGCCCCGGCGCGACGGGCAGTGGGCCGATGTGGAGGCTCATCCGCAGCCGGACGGGCGGCCGGGACCCGATGTTGTGGCGCAGCAGGTGGGCGTTCAGCTCGTCGACGAAGGGGCTCACGAGGTACGGGACCCACGCCGGGTCGCAGCCGAAGGAGAGGCCGTCTCCGGTGTTCGTCTCGAATTCCCGGGACACGTCCCCCAGTTCGGCCGCTTCGAGGGCGCGCCGCACGAGGTCGGTGATGGTCGCGCTGAGCGGGCCCTGCGCGATGGAGGGGAGTCGGGTGGAACCCATCGCGTCAACCGCGACGATTCCGAAGTGGGGCGGCAACGGGCTGCTGTGCGGGATTCCGGTACGCGGGGCTTTGGTCATGCGGGAATCTCCTTCGGGGAGGCGTCCGACTGTGGTGTGCCGAATCGATGGTCGGCGCTCCCCGGGAATCCCGCGCGGAAGAACTTCCCCGGCGGAAGAACTTCCCTCTGAGGCGGTGACGTCCGCCACATTCCCCGGCCGTTGCCGGCCGGGGAATGGGCGCGGTTCTCTACTCCTCCCTGCGGCGGGCCAGTTGCCGCAGTGCGCGTTCATCGCGAATGCGGAGAGCGGGCCACCGAACCGAGATCGCGTCGCGCCGCTCCAACTCGGAGACGGCGCTGGACAACGTCCGTGGGGTCACGCCCAGGGCGAATGCGAGCGTCTTCTGCGGAATTCCCGAGATGAGGGGTTCGCCTGCCGTACGCGCCAGGTCGAGGAGTAGCCAACTCAGGCTGCTCCGCACGCCGAGGCCCCGGGCGCCGACCCTGACGTTGGCCTGCCGGTGCAGTTCCTGCGCGTGCACCAGCAGGTCCTTCATCAGGTCGCGGCGCTCGACGCCGGCGAGGAAACGTCCACTCTCGACGACCTGGACGATGGTCTTGCAGGTGGCCTCCACATTCGCGTTCCGTACCCCACCCGAGAACGCGGACGTCTCGCCGATGAGTTGTCCACGTCCACGGATTTCCAGGAACGTGTCGGTACCATCCGGGTTCGGTTCAGTCACCAGCACCCACCCCTTCACCACGCGGAGAACACTTCCCCCCGGCTCCCCTTTCAGGAACACGCGCTGGCCCTTCGGATACGACGCGGTGCGCCCCGAACGGAAGATGCTGTCCCAACGACGATCAACGACCATCGGTTTCTCTTCGCTTCCTCTCATCACCTGACGAACCGGCCACTCCGCCGCCCTCACGGAAATTATTTCCCCCCACGGCGCCGACCGAAAGGGCGTGCGGGAGCGGCTTTCAGCGCCCCGCACGCCCCCCATATCACGCATGCCTCCATGCGCCGCCTGGTCAATTCGCGGTTTTACGCGCCGTATTTCCCAGCGCCCTGCCGGGCCCGGGTGCCGAATACCGGAACTCGTGCCGCGCGATACGGGACCCCTCCCCGCCCCCGAAAAACCCGCCCCACAAAACCCCGCCCCCGAAAATCCCCGTGCCTGACCGACCGCCACCCGCTACCGTGACCCCATGCAATGACGCCTGCCCGCGTGTCGGGCGCCACCGAGGCTCCTTCGGCTTCGCGACCATCCGGAATTCCACGAAGGAGACACCTCGACATGAGTACGCCGTATTCCCTCGCCGTCCCCGACGCGTTCGCCGCGTCGTACGGCCACGACAACCCGTCCGGGCGCGCCTGGATCGCCCGACTCCCCCAGCTCGCCGACGCGATGCTGAGCCGCTGGGAGTTGCGCGTCAGCGGGCCCGTGGCGCACGGCATGGCTTCGGTCGTGCTGCCGGTGACCCGTGCCGACGGGACGCCGGCCGTGCTGAAGTTGCAGCAGGAGCGGGAGGAGACCGCGGGGGCGGCGAGTGGGTTGCGGGCCTGGGGCGGCGGTGGCGTGGTGCGGATGCTCGACCACGATCCGGGCTCGGCGAGCATGCTGCTGGAGCGGCTGGACGCGAGCCGGCCGCTGTCCTCGGTGGCCGACGACGGCGAGGCGATGCGCGTCCTGGCCGGGTTGCTGGCGCGGATGACCGCGGTGGCCGCGCCCCCGGACGTGCGCCGGCTCGCCGACATCGCCACGGCGATGCTCGCCGAAGTGCCGCGCGCGGTCGAAGGGTTGGCTGACCCGGACGAGCGGCGGCTGTTGCGCACCTGCGCGTCCGCGGTCGCCGAGCTGGTCGGCGAGGCGGGCGACCGGCTGCTGCACTGGGACGCGCACTACGACAACGTCCTCGCCGGCGAGCGGGAGCCCTGGCTCGCCATCGACCCCGAACCGCTCGCCGGCGACCCCGGGTTCGAGCTGCTGCCGGCCATGGACAACCGCTGGGCGGAGGTCGTGGTGCCCGACGGCGTGACGCGTACGGTGCTGCGCCGATTCGACCTGCTGACCGAGGCGCTCGGCCTGGACCGGCGGCGCGCCACCGGCTGGACCCTCGGCCGCGTCCTGCAGAACGGCCTGTGGGACATCGAGGACGGCAGGTCGGCGCTTGAGCCCGCGCAGGTCGCCATCGCCGGCGTCCTGCTGGAACACCGCTGAGGTCAGGCGCACGTCCGGGGCGGGTGCGCACAGCGCCCGCCCCGGGCCCGCCGGGTGCGTGCGGCGGGCCGACTCGGACCGCGCGAACGCGTTGGACGCGGGGTTACTACGATCGACGGCCATGGACTGGCTGGAGCGGGTCACGGGCTTGCGGCAGTGGTCGCGGAACGGCACCCGCGCCCCGCACAAGCCGTTGCTGCTCCTGTACGCCCTCGGCCGGTTCCAACAGGACGCCGACGGCGCGTTGTTGTACAGCGCCGTCGAGGCGGACCTGCGTCGGCTGTTGGTCGAGTACGGGCCGCCGCACCGGACGACGCCCGCCTACCCGTTCCACCACCTGACCAGCGACGGCGTGTGGGAGGTGCGCACCGCGCACGGGGTGGGTAGTCCGGGGCCCAAGGTGCTGGAGTTGCGGGGTTCGCGGGCCGCCGGGCGGCTGGCGCCCGAGCTGCGGGCGGCGCTGCGGCGGGAGCCGGGGCTCGCCGGCCGGATGGCGCGGGTCCTGCTCGACTCGCACTTCCCGCCCTCGCTCCACGGCGAGCTGTGCGACGCGGTCGGCCTCGACCTGGAGCCGGCCGTCGACCTGCCGCTCCTCGCCGCGCGGCGGCAGCGGCGGGACCGGCGGCTACGGGAGTTGGTGCTGGACGCGTACGCGTACCAGTGCGCCTTCTGCGGTTACGACGGGAAGCTCGGGGGTCTTGCGGTCGGCCTGGAGGCGGCGCACGTGCACTGGTGGGCCTTCGGCGGCCCGGACACCGTCGACAACGGACTCTGCCTGTGCTCGTTGCACCACAACCTCTTCGACCGCGGCGCCCTCGGCGTCGACGACGGCCGCCGCGTCCTGGTGTCCCAGCGGTTCGCCGGTGGCAGCCCGGCGGCCCGCGCGCACGTCACGGAGCTGGCGGGCCGCCCGCTGCTCCGCCCACGGCCGGGCGCGAGCGATGTCGCCGTCACCCACCTGGCCTGGCACTCCCGGCACGTCTTCCGGGACGGTCCGCGCCCCTCCGTCCACGCCTGACCGGCCCCGACCGCGCGCCCCCACCCCACGCGGCCGGCCCGCGCGCCCGCGTACGCGCCGGCCCACCTCACCCCGCCGTGCCCACCACCGTGACGACGACGGCCGCCAGTGCCAGGCCGAGCAGCAGGACCGGCGCGCCCGATGGGAGGCCGGTGGGGCGGACGGAGCGGGCGGTGGGGAGGGAGTCCGGGTCGAGGCGGGCGGCGCGGGCCTGGGCCTCGCGCGGTGGGTTGGGCGGGAGGATGACGCGCCAGGGCTGCCGCGGGTCGTACTGGACCACGGCCCGGTCGCGGTGGAGCAGGTCCTGCACGTCGAGCGGGTGGCGGACGCGTATCCGGTACGGGTCGCGGTCCTCGGGCACTACGGTCAGGTCGAACGCGAAGACGCTGCTCCGCGCGTTCCGGTCGGCGGCCGGCCGACCGGTGGCCCTGTCGACCGCGCGCACCCCGTGGACCAGGGCGGGGGCGTACGCGCGCGGCCCGTCGGGGCGCAGCGGCCAGGCCGCGTCCTTGCCGGTGTCGCGCTCGCCGATGAGGCCGAGGACCGCCAGCGTCAGGGAGCCGGTGAACAGGCCGGTCAGCAGCAGCCAGCGCGGCCCGAAGAGGGCGCCGCAGGCGAGGGCGGCGAAGACCGCGCCGGTCACGGCGACGCAGAGCAGCAGGTACGGGGCCAGCCGGCGGCGCAGGCCGTACGGCAGGCCCGTCACACCAGGTCCCGGGTGGTGCGGCGGACGATGGCGACGCGGGTACGGCGCGGGTCGCTGGGCCGCTCCCGGTCGTACACGGCGAGGACCGTGCGCCGGAGCGCGACCTGTTCCGTGACGGCCCGCACCTCGTGCGGCGTGCCGTGCGCGTCGTGGAAGGCCACGGTGACCTCGCCGTACCCGCCGCTCAGCCGGTCCCAGCCGGAGAGCGTGGCCGCGGCCGTGTCGTAGCGGCGGGAGAGGCGGCGCAGCGCGGCGGTGCGGCGGAGGCTGGTGGCCGCGCCCCACCAGGCCAGCAGGGAACCGAGCCCCACGGCGCACCACAGGGCGGTGAGCCAGTCCGCGACGGAGAGGGCGGTGATGGGGACGATGACGTGGAAGTCGGTGAGGGAGTCGTGGGTGACCTGGCCGTCGGCTATCGCGTCGTGCCAGCCGACGATGCAGGCGACCGCGCAGAAGACGACGACCACGCCGCCGCTCGCGCGGTGCAGGAAGCGCGCGGCGAGGACGCCGAGGAGCGCGGCGGCGCCGGTGCCGAGCAGGGTGGACACCGCGGCGAACTGGTCGCTGGCGCAGGTTCCGGCCCCGTCGCAGGTCCACTCGACGGTCGCCGCCTCGTGGCTCGACGCGTACCACGCCACCCACACGAACCAGGCCAGCAGAGCGCAGGACAGCGCGCGCAGCGCGTGTCCGTAAGCCCTCGGTCGCACGTCGGCCCCCTTCCGTGCGGCCACCTGGGTGCCGGGCCGCGCCTGGGCGGACCCTATCCGCCGGCCGTACGGGCTGTCGGTGACCCCCACCACCGGGCCGCCGCGCCCGCCGCCCTGACGGGGCCGCCGCGCCGCCCCGACGGGACGGCCGGGCCCCGGCCGCACGGCGCGTGCGGGCGGGACCCGGCCGGGTTCGGCTCGGCTCAGGGCTCAGGGCTCAGGGCTCAGGGTCGGGGTCGGGGCGGATCGGGGATCAGCGGCCCGACTTCCGCAGCGAGCAGGTGGCCCGCGTGGTCTTGCTCGGGTCGCTCTCGGAACGGGCCGTCAGGGTGACCTTGCCGCGCTGCTCGGCGCCGGGTCCCGCGGTCACGGCCACGTCCACCGGCACCGAGGCGCCGGCCTTTGCGGTGGCGAGCCGGTTCGGCAGCCAGGCGGACCAGCCACGGCCGGAGGCCGCCGCCGACAGTCGGTACACGTCCGAGTCCAGGTACCGCGTGGCGTCCTCCGGGTGGGTGCCGGAGTCCGTGGCGGCCTCGCCGGTGTTGGTCAGCGGGAAGGTGCACACGGCCCGCTCCTTGCCGGGCTTGCCGTGCGGGGTGCCGCGGTCGAGGTCGAGCCCGCGGTCCTGGCGCCCGGCGCCGTCCAGGGAGCGCACGCCGACGGTGTACGAGAGCACGCCGGCGCCGTCGCGCTTGATGTCGAGCACGTAGAAGTGCAGCCGGTTGGCCTGGTCGACGTACTCGTAACTGCTGCCGGAGTCGGCGCCCGCGTGGAAGAGGGCGTCGCTGAGCTGGCGGTAGTCGCCCATGGTGATCTTCTGCTCGGTGCCGTCGGGGCGCTTGAAGTCGACCAGGTCGATGTCCTCGGGGTGCGCGTCGACGACCCAGGCGAACGGGGCCCGGTCGGCGTTCTTCGTCTTGGTGAGCAGCACGCCGTTGTCGGGCGTGAAGGAGTCCATGCCCATCCGGTCCACGACCTCGACGGTGTAGTTCTGGTAGCCGCCGCCGTCGCACAGCGGGTCGGTCGCGCGGTCGCACTGCGGCGACAGGTCGCGGGCCATGGTGATGTTGACGCCGGTCAGCCCCTTCTCGCCGGGCGGCGCCGAGCGCGCGGTCACGCTGGCGACGACCATCCCGGAGTCCCCCAGGGCGTCGCGGTCGAGCCGTAGCACGTTCTCCTCGTCCACGATGCCGAGCTTGAGCTTGTCCCGCAGCACGTGGTGGGCGCCCATCGAGGCGCCCGAGGTGGCCGGGGTCCGCCAGCGGGTGTGCGGGCCACCGGGGCCGTTGAACGAGCCCCGCGAGAGCATGCCCCAGATGCCGGAGTACGAGCGGCTGAGCGGCTTGCCGTACGGGTTGTTGTAGTTGTCGGCGATGCCCAGGATGTGGCTCAGCTCGTGGGCGAAGACGGCCATGCCGGAGCTCTCGGCCTGGGTGGAGGAGCCGTCGGCGGCGTTGGGCCAGATGCGGGCCGCGGCCTGCCAGGAGGTCCAGGGCACGTAGCGGGTGCTGGCCGCGTTGCCGCCGTCGGCGGTGGGCGCGGGCGGGCCCCACTGGGCGGGGACGGCCTTCGGGTCGGTGAACTTCATCTGCCCGAACTCCTGCCAGGCGGCCGACTCGTCCACTCCGGCGGTCAGGAAGAAGACGAAGTCGAACTCGCCCGGCTTCTGGGAGCCCACGTCCTTGACCCACGCGCGCTCGCCGTCCTCGCGGAGGTCCTTGCCGCAGGTTTCCCGCAACGGGCAGGCGCCGGGGTTCATGCCGGGCTCGATGCCGTACTGGTAGGACTTGTACGGCAGTCGGTAGACGCCGAAGGCGGTCAGGTCCACGCCGACCCGGCCACCGGAGTCCTCCATCCAGTACTCGTTGATGGTGTGGCCCCGGTTGAGCTTGCCCGGCTTGTTGAGGAAGTCCTCGTAGAACTGGGGAAGCTTGGCGCGCGGCACGTCGCTCGCCTCGGGCAGCGGGTTGCCGAACTTGGCCTTGCCCGCTGGCTGGCTGACCGAGAAGCCCTCGTCGGGGTAGTCGAGCAGGACGAGGGCGCCCTTGAAGGTGCGGTCAGTGGGCTCGAGGTCGGGGTTGGCCCAGTCGGTGCCGGGGACGGAGCGGTACTCGGCCCAGGTCATGTCGTCCGGGTTGCGCCAGTTCTGCGGGTCGATCGGCGCGGCGAGCCGGGGCCGCTGCGCGGACTCGGCTTCGGCGTCGGGCGAAGCGCCCGCTGGCGCGACGGCCAGCGCCACCAACACGCCGAGCACCAGGGCGAGTAAGCCAAGCCGCCGGACGCCCCGCGGCGGCCGGGGCACCGACGCGCGCGGCGCGACGGGGCCGGTACGGGAGGAGCGCGGGCGCAGCGCGCGGGACAGGCGCGCGAAGCGTGTCGTCGGCGATATGTGGGCTGCGCGGGACGCGCGGAGCGGGCGGCGGCTGCGCCGGGAGCGGGGTATGCGGCGCGCGCGCGAGCGGCGGAGGAACAAGACTCACCTCGTGGTCTGATCGCTGTGAGAGATCATTGGACGTGGACATGGCAAGTCGTTCAATGGGGGTTTCCCACCGCCGTCAAGGTAAGTCGGGGGGCGTCGGTGCGCCAGAGTGCCGACCGCGCGGTCGTGAGGTCACCGGCGCACAGCACCGCCACCCCCGGCCCGCACGACGCTGGACGCGTCACGGGGCGAGGGCGTGCGGAAGGTGTTCACGTACGACGGCCGCGTACGAGGGCGTCGCGTACGAAGGTGTCGCGTACGAGGGCGCCACGTGCGGAGGCGTCGCGTGCGGAGGCGTCGCGTGCGGAGGCGTCGCGTACGAGGGCGTTGGTGGGCGCGGTCACCCGTGGGCGCGGTGGGCCCGGGTCACCGGCGGGGGCCGCGGCCCGTCGTCACCCGCGGGGGCGGCGGCGCGGGCGGAAGCGGGACCGGTCGGCGTCGGGGTGGACGCCGCCGCCACGGGAGTGGTCGTACGGATAGTGGGCGATGCGGTCCTCGTGCTGGGCGTTGAGCTGGTGGATCACGAGCATGCCCAGCGCGATCATGGCCGCGATCACGAAGACGGTGATGAGGATCTCCACGGTTCTCACCTTCCCGGTCGTGCGGGTGTGGCCGTACCGGCCACGGGCTTGGGGTCGGGGGGCGCGGGTCGCCGCGCGGGCAGCCGCCGGGTCGCGGCGGCCGATTCGCCGGCCGGCCTCCCGTCGCCGCCGCGTACGGGCGCGCCGCGCACTCCGGAGTCACCTGGGAGGTTGGAGCCGCCGCCTTCGGCGACCCACCCGGTTTCCCGCGCCCACTCCTCGGGCGACGGGTCGGTGACGGGTGTCGCGAGGCCGGCCGCCGCGTCCCGCTCCGCCTCGGCCAGCAGCGCGCTGCCGGTCGCGGAGCGGCGCGGGTCGGCCGCGGCGGCCAGCATCCGGGCGGCCGTGCCGGGTGCCGTCTCCGGCGGAACGATCAACAGGTCCCAGCGGCCCACGCGGCGGGAGAGCAGGAGCAGTTGGTGCGGGTCCTGCTCGCCCTCGAACCAGCCCACCTTCACCAGCCGCCCGTCGACGGGTACCTTGCGCGGGACGGTGGGCCAGTGCGCGGGATGCACCGCGACCCGGGCGATACGGCCCCAGCGCTCACCCAGCGCCCTCATCAGAAGCGGGAGTTCGCGGGTCAGGTCGCGGGAGTGTGGCCACCACGCGCCGTCCAACAGCGCGGGCGCGGAGCCGACGGGTACCAGCGAGAGCCGGGCCACCTCGGGCGCGTCGGGCGACCGGCCGGGGGCGGCTGGCGCGGGCGCCCCGGCCCGCGCGAGAGCGGCCGGCCGCGGGGCGGGGGCCGGCTGGCGGAGGCGGGTGGCCATCGGGCTCAGGGTCCTTTGGGAACCGGTCGCGGTCATGGCGCGAACCTCGCTCCGGGCGCGGCGTGCCGAGCCCGGCGTCATCAGTCGCCGAGAACGACCCTGGCGTGGCGGCCCGGGTGCGGGGTGCTCTCGGTGACTCCACCGTACTCCTCGTCGGCCACCAGCGAGCCGGGCGCGACGGCCGCCCGTGGCCCGCCGGCTCCGCCGCCCGTCACCTGTCGTCGGTGGCGGCGGTGTCGATGAGGATCTGTTCGGCATCGCTGACGTTGTCGGCCCGTACGGCCCTGGCCATGGCGGCGCGGGCCGCGTCGGGGCGGGCCCGCGGCGGGACCACGAGGAGGGTGAAGTGATCCTGGTCGCCCCGGGTGATGAGGACCGTGTCGTCGCCGATCGGGAAGGCGTCGATGTGGATCACGCGGTCGTCGACGACCAGCCGCGTGGGCAGTTCCTTCCAGGCGCTGGCGTCGAGGCCGACGCGGGTGATCGGGCCGAGGTGCTCGGTGAGCGCGCTGATCAGGGCGGGCAGTTCGGCTCCGACGGCGCGGGACCGCGGCCACCAGGCGCCGTCGAGGATGCCCTGTCTGACCCGCGTCGTCTCCAGCCGCAGCAGGGCCGTGCCCGGCTTGACGGCGTGGTGGACGGCGTCCGGCAACAGTCCGTCGGCGCCCGTCTCGTCGGCCTGGGCCATGGTGTCCTCACCCCCTGTGGGTTCGGCGACCCTCCCCCGCTCGGCACCGGCGTGTCGGCGACGTCGTCGAAGGGTCTGACCTCGCCTCTTCACCGTACTCCCGAGGCCACGACCCGCACTCCGACGCCGAGACCGGCCCGTGGGGCGCGCCGGCGGCGCCCGTGCGGGTACCGCGTGACACCAGCGGTGGCGCGCGGACTCACTCGGCCTAGATCGCCGTCGTTTACGGTGGACGGTGGATGACGACGCCGGAGACCACGGCCGTGTGCGCCCCACGCGCGGTGGAGGGCGCCACAGGCGGAGAGCGACCGAGCGGCCCACGACGCCCCCCGCCTGCCCCCGCCCGCAACCCTTCGGAGACCTTCATGAACGCCTCGGAACGCCTGCCCGACGCCGGGCACGCCGACATCAGCATCGTGGCGTCCACGCCCGATGTCGCCCGCCAGGTGGCGGAGATCCTCCGGCGCTGCTTCACCTCCACCGAGCAGCGCAGCTTCCCGGTGGACTCGCACGGCGGCACCCGCCTCCAGCTCACCGTGGACACCACCAGGACCGCGGAGCCCGCCCGGACCTGGCTGGAGAGCAGCGCCGAGAAGGACCACCCCAGGGCGAACGGCTGAGCCTGCCGGGCGCCGGGCACGTCGCCGCCGAGGTAGTCGACCTGGAAGACGAGTTCGGCGGGGAGCGCGTCCGCGTCGCGCCACAGTGCCCAGCCCACGCCCAGCGGCGCGAGCCCGTACTTGTGCCCGGACGCGTTGATCGACGCGACCCGGTCGAGGCGGAAGTCCCACACCAGGTCCGGGTGGAGGAACGGCGCGACGAACCCGCCGCTGGCGGCGTCCACGTGGATCGGCACGTCCCAGCCCCGCTCGGCCTCGATCCGGTCGAGTGCGGCGGCGATCTCGGCGACGGGTTCGTAGGCGCAGGTGAAGGTCACCCCGAGGATCGCGACGACGCCGATCGTGTTCTCGTCCACGTACGCCGCGACCTGCTCCGCCCGCAGCCCCGTCGCGCCCGGCTCCAGCGGCACCTGGCGCAGTTCGACGTCGAAGTAGCGGGCGAACTTCTCCCAGCAGACCTGCACCGGCCCGGCGACGATGTTGGGCCGGTCGACGGGTTCGCCCCGCGCCTGTCGCCGGGCGCGCCAGCGCCACTTGAGCGCGAGCCCGCCGAGCATGGCCGCCTCGCTGGACCCGGTGGTCGAGCAGCCGACGGCCCCGCGCGGCCGGACGCCGCCACCGCCCTCGCCACCGCCACCCGCGCCACCGCTGCCGCCACCACCGCCGCCGTCCCCGTTGCCGCCGCTCGACGGTGCGTGCCACAGGTCGGCGATGATGCTCACGCAGCGCGCCTCGATCGCGGCGGTCTGCGGGTACTCGTCCTTGTCGACCATGTTCTTGTCGACGCACTCGCTCATCAGCCGCCCGACGTACGGCTCGGTCCACGTCGTGCAGAACGTGGCCAGGTTCTGGGCCGCGTTGCCGTCGAGGAGCAGTTCGCTGTGGAGTAGTTCGTAGACCACGTCGGGCGGCGCGTGCTCCGCCGGCATCCGGTGCTTGGGCAGGACGTGGGCGCTCAGCGGTGACGCGAAGACGTCGGTGTACGGATCGTCCGCGTCCGCGTGCGCGTCCTTGGCTCGGTGCAGGGCCATGGGTGTCATCCTCCGGCGACGAACGCGGCGATCCCCCTGGAACGACGTATACCGGACGGCCCCCGATCCCGCCCCGCGAGTTCCCGTGCCCCGCGGACGCGCGCCCCCGTCGCCGTAAGCCCGTCACGCCGTCACGCCGTCGCCCCGCGCCCCGCCTCCCGCTGGTCGAACAGCTCCGTGAGGTGGTGCCGGAGCACGGCCAGCGCGGCCTCGGGTGGGCGCTGGCCGACCAGGACGCTGGTGCCGAGGCCGTGGCTGAGGGCCAGCAGCCGGGCGGCCTCGATGGCGGGGTCGGCGGTGGGGGGCAGTTCGCCGGCGGCGCGGGCCGCCGCGAGCGCGTCGGAGAGCTGCGCCTCCAGGTGGTTGGGGCCGGCCACGAAGGGGCGCGCGGCCAACTCCGGGTCGGTCATCGCGAGCACCGCGTACGAGGTCCAGATCAGGTGGAAGGCGCGGCTCGCTTCGTCGGTGGGCAGCGCCTCGGCGCAGAACGCCTCGGTGAACGCCCGCGCCGTGACCGGCCTCGGCAGCCCGGCCAGCCGGTCCGCCCAGCGCCGCTGGCTCTGCTGCTCCAGGGTGCGCAGGGTCGCGTGGACGAGGTTGGCCTTGGTCTCGAAGTAGTACTGCACCAGCCGGAGCGACACGCCGGCCTCGGCCGCGACCGCGCGCAGGGTCACCGTGTGCAGGCCCGTGCGCGCGACGACGCGTACCAGGGCGGCGGTGATCTGCGCGCGGCGCTCGGCGTGGTCGACGGTCTTCGGCACCGCCGGCCCTCCCCTGCTCGTCGGTCGGGCCCGCTCCCCAACGCGCCCCGGAACCTTTATGGTACCGCCGTACCATAAAACTCGGGAGGCGGGTGCCATGGCGGAGCACGAGGCGGGCGACCCCCACCGGCCCCCGCCGGCCGCGACGGGCGGGAGGCCCGACCCCGCGTGGGGCGGGCCGGCCGGCGAGGTGGCGGGCGGTACGGGTGGCGACGCGGGCAGCGCGGCACCCGACGGGCGGGGCACGGCGGACGGTCAGCGGGATCAGGACGGTCAGGGCGCGCGGGCCGCGCGGGGCAGTCAGGGCGCTGAGCGCGGCGCGCGGGGCGCGCGGGAGGGTCAGGGCGCTGCGGGCGCGCGGGGCGACGGGCGGCGCGCCGTGCTCGCGCTCGCCTGCGCCGCGCAGTTCATGGTCATCCTCGACGTGTCCGTGGTGAACGTCGCGCTGCCGTCGATCAAGGACTCGCTCGGCTTCGACGCGGTGGCCCTCCAGTGGGTCGTCGGCGCGTACGCCATCGCCTTCGCCGGCCTGCTCCTGCTCGGCGGCCGGCTCGCCGACCTGTACGGCAGGCGCCGGGTCTTCCTCTGCGGGCTCGCGCTGTTCTCGCTGTCCAGCCTGGTCGGGGGGCTCGCGGGGGCGCCCGGCGTGCTCATCGCCATGCGCGCCGTCCAGGGCCTGGGCGCCGCCGTCCTCGCGCCGGCCACCCTGACGATCCTGACCACCACCTTCGCCGAGGGGCAGGGCCGCACCCGGGCGCTGGCCACCTGGACCGCCGTCAGCTCGGCCGGCGGCGCGGCCGGCAACCTGATCGGCGGGGTGCTCACGCAGTCGCTGTCCTGGCGCTGGACGTTGCTGATCAACGCGCCGATCGGGCTGCTGACCGGCCTGCTCGCGCTGCGGCTGCTGCCCGCCGACCGGGCCCGCGAGGCGGCCCGGCGGCTCGACGTGCCGGGCGCGGCGCTGGCCACGATCGGCGTGACCGGCCTCGTCTTCGGCGTGACCCAGGCCGAGCGGCACGGCTGGGCCGGCCCGGCCACGCTGGCCGGGCTCGGCGGCGGCGCGCTGGCGCTGGCCGGGCTGTGGTGGGTGGAGGCGCGGCACGCGGGCGATCCGCTGATCCCGCGCGCGCTGCTGCGCGCCCCGGGCGTGCGGGTGGGGAACGCGGTGATGCTGCTGGCCGGGGCGTGCTTCATCCCGATGTGGTACTTCCTCTCCCTGTACATGCAGGACGTCCTGCACTACGGGGCGCTCGCCACCGGCCTCGGCTTCCTGCCGCACACCCTGGCCGGCATCGTGGCGGCCCGGCTCGCCCCGCTCGCGATGCGGCGGGTCGGCGCCCGCGCGCTGATCGTGGCCAGCGCCCTGCTCGCCGCGGGCGGCTTCCTGTGGCAGAGCGCGCTCGGGCCGCACAGCGACTACGTGACCGGGCTGCTCGGGCCGGCCCTGGTGATGTCCACCGGGATGGGCCTGTTGATCACCCCGATCACCACCACCGTCACCTCCGGCGTCGCGCCGGACGCCGCGGGCGCCGCGTCGGGCCTGATGAACGCCGCCCGGCAGGTGGGCGGGACGTTCGGCCTCGCGGTGCTGGTCTCGGTCGCGGGCACCGCGGCCGGCGCGGTCGCCGGCTACCAACGGGCGTTCTGGGCCATCGCCGGCCTGTGCGCGCTGGTCGCGGCCCTGGCCGCCGCGCTACCCCCCAGCCCACCCGCCCGCACCACGGACCCCCGCCCCACACCGGACACTCCCGACGCCCCGGACGCCCCGGATGACGATCCGCCGAACCCACCCACGGGGGCCGAGGCCACCCGCTAGACGCCCCCGCCCCCGCTGGGCGCTCCCGGCGAATTACGGATGCGTCCCGCACCGCCCGCGAACTAGCCTGACGGCATGTCCACGCCCCGGATCTCCTAGCTCAAGGACCCGCTTCCACGCCACCCGTGTGTCCTTCTGCTCATCCGGAGCGTTTCCTCATGATCACTGTTCGCGGTCTCGACGTGCGCGTCGGCGCCCGTCTGCTGCTGTCCGACATCTCCTTCCACATCGCCCCCGGCGACCGCGTCGGCCTGGTCGGCCGCAACGGCGCGGGCAAGTCCACCCTGCTGACCCTGCTGGCCGGGCAGGCAGCGCCGGTCGCCGGCAGCGTCACCCGCACCGGCCCGGTCAGCTACCTCCCGCAGGACCCGCGGGCCGCCGACCCCACCACCACCGTCGCCGACCGGGTGCTCTCCGGCCGCGACCTCGACCGGGCGGTCGCCGCGCTGCGCGCCGCCGAGGCCGCCATGGCCGACGCGGCGGACCCCGGCGCGCAGCGGCGGGCCATGGACGCGTACGCGCGGGCCGAGGCCGAGTTCCAGGCGCGCGGCGGGTACGCGGCCGAGGCGGAGGCCGCCCGGGTCGCGGCCGGCCTCGGGCTGCCCGACGACGCCATGGGCCGGCCCGTCGCCGAACTCTCCGGCGGCCAGCGGCGCCGCGTCGAGCTGGCCCGCATCCTGTTCGCCGGGCAGGGCACGCTGCTGCTCGACGAGCCGACCAACCACCTGGACGCCGACTCCGTCACCTGGCTGCGCTCCTTCCTCGCGGCGCACCAGGGCGGCCTCGTACTGATCAGCCACGACACCGGGTTGATCTCCGACACCGTCAACCGGGTCTTCCACCTCGACCCGGACAGCGCCGGCCTGAGCGTGCACAACACCGGCTGGCGGACCTACCTCACGCAGCGGGAGGCCGAGGAGCGGCGGCGCGGCCGGGAGCGGGCGAACGCCGAACGCAAGGCGGCCACCCTGCACGCGCAGGCGGACAGGATGCGGGCCCGGGTGGCGACGGCGGTGGCCGCCAGGAACATGGCCCGCCGCGCCGACCGGATGCTCGCCGACCTCGAACCGGCCCGCCGGCGCGAGAAGGTGGCCAGGTTCCGGCTGCCGGAGCCGGCCCCGTGCGGCCGGATGCCGCTCGGCGCGGTCAGCCTGGTCAAGGCGTACGGGCAGCGCCGCGTGCTGGACGGCGTCGACCTGGCCGTGGACCGGGGCAGCCGCCTTGTGGTGCTCGGCCTGAACGGCGCCGGGAAGACGACGCTGCTGCGGCTGCTGGCCGGCCGCGAACAACCCGACGCGGGCCGCGTGGTGCACGGCCCGGGGCTGCGGCTCGGCTACTTCGCGCAGGAACACGACACGCTGGACGGCGCCCGGACCGTACGGGAGAACCTGGCGAGCGCCGCCCCCGGGCTCACCGACGGCGAGGTGCGGCGGGTGCTCGGCTCGTTCCTGTTCAGCGGGGACGACGCGGCCAAGCCGGCCGGCGTGCTCTCCGGCGGCGAGAAGACCCGGCTCGCGCTGGCCGGCCTGGTGCACTCCGGCGCGAACGTACTCCTCCTCGACGAGCCGACGAACAACCTCGACCCCGCGTCGCGGGACGAGGTGCTCGGCGCGGTGGGCACCTACCCGGGCGCGATCGTCATGGTCACCCACGACGAGGGCGCCATCGCCGCCCTGCGCCCGGACCGCGTCCTGCTCCTGCCGGACGCGGACGAGGACCTGTGGAACGAGGAGTACCTGGAGCTGGTGGGCCTGTCGTAACCGCACCCGATCGCTCCCGCGCGGGTCCGCCACCCGGCGCCCACCACCCCGCGCCCCACCCCCGGGGGCGCCGGGCCCGGCCGCGCGGCCCCGGCGCGTACGAGGCTGCGCGGGGCCGGGCATGCGGGCCCGCGCGGGGCCGCACCGTACGCGCCGGCGATCCGGACCCGCCGGGCATTTCCCCCGTACGGGTGATCGCCGCTTCGTTGCGGCGCTGCGGCTGGACGCGGGGCCCTAGCTTGGCGCGTTGGTGAACCTGGTGGCTGGTTCCGCTGACCGGAGGTGCTCTCCCCGTGCAAGGTCCCGCTCCGCAAGACGACCAGCACCCCGACGCGGCCTCGGACGGGCGGGGCGCGCTGTCCCCCGACGCCGTCGACGCCCTCCTCGCCGACCTCGGCTCGGCCGCCCGCCAGGTGCTGGCCGAGGCCGAGGCGGTGGAGCGACGGATGGAGGAGCTGACCGACGCCGACGAGGAGACGATGGTCCGCGACCGCGCGGCGGGCCGCAGCGTGTACGCGCCGACGTCCGCGCTCGCCTCGGCCCGGGCCAGGCTCTCGGCCCACTCGGCCCTCGGCCACCGGGAGACCGCGCGCGCCTTCGTCTCCTGGTGGGCCGACGCGGCGACGGTCGCCCTGGTCACGGCCGCCTGCCGCGCCGCGCCGCACGAGGTCCGCATGGTGGCCGCCAACCCCGAGATCGCCATGGACGACGAGGACCTGACCCACCTGCCCAAGATCTCCGACCACTCCCGCCAACTCGTCGAACTCGGCGCGCACATGCACGACAACGGCGACGGGCTGTACGAGATGGTCGCCGACCTGGCCGTGCGCAGCGGCGTACGCATCGGGCGGGACGCGCGGGGCGCGGTGACGGTGTACGAGGACGGGCAGCCCGACGCGCGGCGCCACCGCCTGTGGGGCAACCGCTGGGCCGACCACCAGGTGCCCACGCTGCCGACGTCCGAGCAGCTCACCGTCCTCCTCGGGGGCGCGCCCGCCGACGTGCTGGCCCGGCTGCACGCCGCGCTCGCGGCCATCGACGCGACGCTGGTGGCCAAGGCGCACGCCGAGCGGCTGAGCGACAAGGACGGCCCGTGGACGCCGGCCGAGATGATCGAGTACGACCAGCTCTCCGCCCAGGTCGAGGGGCTGACCCGGCAGTTGGCGGCGTACGCGCAGGCCGCCGCGGACTGCGTCCCCGCGGCCCGCGCCCTCGCCCGCCGACACGAGACCGCCCCCGCGCCGGCCACCTGAGCGCGGGCCGAGCCCGCCGCCTCCCGGGCCCACCTCCCGACCCCGCGCCCGGAACCCGCGCCCGGAACCGTGCCCCGAACCCGCGCCCAGATCCCGCGCCCCGGCCCGCCGCCCCCGGCTCCGCCGGCCTGGGCCAAGCCAGCGCTGGGGGGCCCACAAGCGATGTCGAGGATTGACGTGGCCTTTCGCCGCGGATGACGATCTCTGGCGGGCCCGGCGCACGCCGGCGCCCGGCGCGAGCCGGAGCCTCCGGCGCCGCGAGCGATCGGAGGATGATCCGTGGAAGCGCTTGAGGCGGTGGCCATCGGGGCCGCGGGCGTCGTGGCCGGTGGCATGAACGCGGTCGTCGGCTCCGGGACCCTCGTCACCTTCCCCACCCTGTTGGCCTTCGGCTACCCGCCCGTGGTCGCCAACGTCTCCAACAACATCGGCCTGGTGCCCGGCTCGATGAGCGCCGCGTACGGCTACCGGCGCGAGCTGCGCGGGCAGCGCGGGCGGGTGCTGCGGTTCGCCGTCGCCTCGCTCATCGGCGGGCTGATCGGCTCCCTGTTGCTGCTCAAGCTGCCAGAGTCGACCTTTGACGCCGTGCTGCCCGCCCTCATCCTGATCGCCTGCGTGCTCGTCCTCCTGCAACCGCGCCTCAACCGCTGGCTGAGCAACCGCAAGAGCGGCCCCCGACACAAGGACGGCGGCGTACCGGTGTGGTGCGGCGTACTGGGCACGGGCGTGTACGGCGGGTACTTCGGCGCGGCCCAGGGCGTGTTGATGATGGGGATCTTCGGCGCGTTCCTGGACGAGGACCTGCAACGATTGAACGCGGTGAAGAACGTGCTCGGCTCCGTTGTCAACGGCGTGGCCGCGGTCGTCTTCATCATCGTCGCGGACGTCTCGTGGGCCGCCGCCGCGGTGGTCGCCACCGGCGCCACGATCGGCGGCCTGATCGGCGCCCGCATCGGCCGCAAGCTGTCACCGACCGTGCTGCGCGGCATCATCGTGGCCGTCGGCCTCACCGCGTCCGTGGTGGTGATCGTGCGCTGAAGCCGAAGTCCCGCACTCACCCAGTCCTCAGGCTGGTCCGTCTTCGGGCTGGTCCGCCCTCCCGCGACCCGCCCACCGCAAGCCACCGCCGCGCCGACAACGGCCGTTGGGGCAGTGCTACCACCCATCTGCTCGATCACGGGGCGGAGTCGATCAAGGGCGGCCCGGGCGTCGGGCCACCCTTGATGACCGGTCACACGTACATGGCTGCGTTCTGCATCGCCAGGTGCATGAGCCGTGCCCAGTCGGGCGCGGGCGCGGCACTGGACCCACCAATCAACACGTCCTGGGACGTGCCCGCCGCGCCCCAGGGTTCCGCTGCTGTCGCAGCCGAAGTTGTCGTTACTGTCGCCCCGACCGCGAGCGTGGCTACCAACCCCGTGGCGGCGAGTACACGACGAACACGCATGACATACCCCTCTTCAAGAAACCCCGCCCAGGTGCGGGCTGAGTCTCTGGACTCTGACAGGAGATGGTCAGCAGCGATTCCGAAGAAAGGGATCTTGTCGCGTATGCGACCGTGTTTGTCTCATCCGAGACCCGCCCGCCGCCCCCGGGGCCCGACCGTCACGCGACGGAACCCCACGGCACGCCACGCGGAACCCCGTCAGCCCAGCCCACCTCGCGCCGGCGCACGTCACATGGGTTCACGTCCCGCCACCTCACGTCACGTCGTCACACACCCCCACCTCACGTGACGCCACCTCACGTCACATCGGTCATCTTCGGCGTCTCGCCCGCCGTCCTGGTCACGTCGATCACGGCGAAGCCGGCGCCCTGCGGGTCGACGAGGGACGCGAACCGGCCATACGGGGTGTCCATCGGGCCGAAGTGCGCCTGGCCGCCACCGGCGGTCGCCCGGGCCACGGCCGCGTCGCAGTCGTCCACGGCGAAGTAGACCTGGAGGTGCGAGGGCACCTCGGCCGGGAAGTCCTCGCCCATCGCCATCCGGCCGAGCACCGGCCCGTCGGCGAGGCTGAAGACCCTGAAGTCCATCTGCTCGTCGTTCACCTGCTGCGCGCGGTAGGGGAAGACGGCGGCGAAGAACGCGTCGGACTGCCGCGGCTGGCGCGTGTACACCTCGGCCCAGCAGTACGCGCCGGGCTCGGCGACCTTCTCGAACCCCTTGTGCTGGCCCGCCTCCCAGACGCCGAAGGCGACCCCGCTCGGGTCGCGGGCGATCACCATCGTGCCGAACTCGCTGACCCGCATCGGCCCCATCACCACCTCGCCGCCGGCCGCCCGGATCGCCTCGGCGGTCGCCGCCGCGTCGTCCGACGCGAAGTACAGGCACCACGCGGACCGCTCCTCGGCGCCCGGCATGGGCGGCACGACGGCGGCCACCGCCTTACCGTCCGCGTACGCCTGCGTGTAGTTGCCGAACTCCGTTGAGCTCTCCCCGAAGGTCCAGCCGAGCACATCGCCGTAAAAGGTCTTGGCGCCCTCGAAATCGGTGAACATCGCGTCGGCCCAACACGGTGTTCCTGTCGCGAAGGTGGTCATGGTCCACATGTCCTCTCGGTCGCTGCGCCCGCCGGCCGGTGGGCGGTTCCGTTCCGCGCTCTCGTCAGTCGGTTCCCCTTTGCCACCGGTACGGAATTCGCGCCGTAACCCGCGGCTCACCGGGGCCGCGTCCGGCGTAAGCGCCGGTCAACGGGGGTGCCCAAGCTAGCGGTTCGCGGCCCGCCGGCCAGCGAGCGACGCGACCTATTCCTACACCCCTTCCAGGTCATTCACGGTCCGCATCGCGGAATTCCGGGCCGTAATTCCGACAGGCGAGAACGTGTGTTCCGGTAGGCGAAAACGGCTATCTCGCCGGCAACAGATCGAGCGGGAAAAACGCGCGAAGTACTTCCCGGAGGGGGTAATGTCTGCGCACCGTCCCGCTTTTTTCCGTCCCGCCGTGCCCGGCGCCGCCGCGCCGTCATGCCGGCACGCCGTCGTGCTCGCCGCGCCGTCGTGCCACCGCACCGTCGTGTTCGCCGCGTCACCGCGTCATCGCGTCGCCGCGCCGCCGAGCCCGGCAAGAAGAGGAGATCCGCCATGCCCGCCGTACCGCCGCTCAACCCGCCCGTCTCCCTCACGCCGACCACGGGCCCCGACACGACGCCCACCCCGCCGGCGGTGACGCCGGCCGCCCAGGCCCCACAGACCACGCCGGCCACCGCGACGCCCGCGGGCACGGCGACCGAGGCCACCGAGGCGGCGATGGCGATAGCCACCACCGCGGCCGACCAGCACTCGGTGATCCAGGTGCGCGGCGCCCGCGAGAACAACCTGCGGAACGTCTCGCTCGACCTGCCCAAGCGGCGCCTGTCGGTGTTCACCGGAGTCTCCGGGTCCGGCAAGTCCTCGCTGGTCTTCGGAACCATCGCGGCCGAGTCGCAGCGGCTGATCAACGAGACGTACACGGCGTTCGTCCAGTCGTTCATGCCGAGCCTGGGCCGCCCCGACGTGGACGCGCTGCACAACCTGAGCGCGGCGATCGTCGTGGACCAGGAGCGGATGGGCGCCAACTCCCGTTCCACGGTGGGCACCGCGACCGACGCGTACACGATGCTGCGCATCATCTTCAGCCGCCTCGGCACCCCGCACATCGGCACCTCCAGCGCGTTCAGCTTCAACGTGGCGGAGGGCATGTGCCCCGAGTGCGAGGGCGTCGGCGAGGTCTCGAAGATCGACGTCGAGCAGCTCGTGGACCGCGACAAGTCGCTGAACGAGGGCGCGATCACGGTTCCCGGCTTCGCCGTGGACTCCTGGTACTGGCAGGTCATGGCGGGCTCAGGGCTCTACGACCCGGACACCAAACTGCGGGACTTCACCGAGACCGAGTGGGAGGACTTCCTCCACAAGCCCAGCACCAAGTTGAAGATCGGCTCCAACAACATCACGTACGAGGGCCTGGTCACCAAGGTCCAGCGGGTCTACCTCAGCAAGGACCGCGAGTCGATGCAGGCCCACCTGCGCGCCTTCGTCGACCGCGCGGTGGTCTTCGCCACCTGCCCGGCCTGCGCCGGCTCCCGGCTCAGCGCCGCCGCGCTGTCGTCCACGATCAACGGCGTGAACATCGCCGAGTGCTCCGCGATGCAGATCAGCGACCTGGCCGCGTTCGTACGGGACATCTCCGACGCGTCCGTCGGCCCGATCGTCACGTCGCTGCGCGAACTCCTGGAGTCGCTGGTCGAGATCGGCCTCGGCTACCTCAGCCTCAACCGCGCCTCCGGCACCCTGTCCGGCGGCGAGGCGCAGCGCGTGAAGATGGTGCGCCACCTGGGCTCCAGCCTCACGGACGTGACGTACGTCTTCGACGAGCCGACCGTCGGCCTGCACCCGCACGACATCCGGCGGATGAACGACCTGCTGCTGCGGCTGCGCGACAAGGGCAACACGGTGCTGGTCGTGGAGCACAAGCCGGAGGTGATAGCGATCGCCGACCACGTCGTCGACCTGGGCCCGGGCGCGGGCTCCGAGGGCGGCCAGCTCTGCTACGCGGGCGACGTCGCGGGCCTGCGCGCCTCCGACACGCTCACCGGCCGCCACCTGGGCCACCGGGCGCGGCTGCGCGAGCGGCCCCGCGAGCCGCGCGGCTGGATCGAGATCCGCGGCGCCGACGCGCACAACCTGAAGAACGTGGACGTCGACGTCCCGGAGGGCGTCCTCACGGTGGTCACCGGCGTCGCCGGCTCGGGGAAGAGTTCGCTGATCCACGGCTACCTGAGCAACCGGGAGGGCGTGGTCGTCGCCGACCAGTCCCCCATCCGCGGCTCCCGCCGCTCCAACCCGGCCACCTACACCGGCCTGCTCGGCCCGATCCGTACGGCCTTCGCCAAGGCGAACGGCGTCAAGCCGGCCCTGTTCAGCGCCAACTCGGAGGGCGCCTGCGCGAACTGCAACGGCATCGGCCTCGTCTACACCGACCTCGCGATGATGGCCGGCGTCGCCTCGACCTGCGAGGAGTGCGAGGGCAAGCGGTTCACGCCCGAGGTGCTGACGTACACCCTGCGCGGCAAGAACATCAGCGAGGTGCTGGGCCTGTCGGTCGCCGAGGCGTACGCGTTCTTCCCCACCGGCCAGGCCCACACCATCCTCGGCCGGCTGCGCGACGTGGGCCTGAGCTACCTGCGCCTCGGCCAGCCGCTCAACACCCTCTCCGGCGGCGAGCGCCAGCGCCTCAAGCTGGCCATCCACATGGCCGAGAAGTCCTCGACGTACGTCCTGGACGAGCCGACGACCGGCCTCCACCTCGCCGACGTGGACAAACTCCTGGCCCTGCTCGACCAGTTGGTCGACGCAGGCAACACGGTCGTGGTCATCGAGCACCACCAGGCCGTCATGGCCCACGCCGACTGGCTCATCGACCTGGGCCCCGGCGGCGGCCACGACGGCGGCCAGATCATCTTCGAGGGCACCCCGGCCGCCCTGGTCGCCAAGGGCGAGACGCTGACGGCGGAGCACCTGCGGGAGTACGTGGGCGGCTGAGGCGTGCGCCTCAGCCGCCGATGACCGCACGGGGGGCTGGGGGCGCTGCCCCGGCCGGCCGCCGGCCCCCGGTCCGGCCCCCGGCCCGGACCTGGCCGGGGGCTGCGCGGGGCCGGGGTCCGCCGCACAACCCTCACCAGGTCGGCCGCGCCGACACACCCCCGTCCACCACCAGGTCGTGGCCGGTGACGAACGAGGCCATCGGCGAGGCGAGGAACACACACGCGTCGCCGATGTCCTCGGACCGCCCCAGCCGCCCGGCCGGCACGGCGGCCTGCCAGCGGCGCACGCCGTCGGGCCAGGCGTCGGCGAGTCCCGGGCGTGCGATGAGCCCGGGCGAGACGGAGTTGACCCGGATGCCGTACGGCCCGTACTCCAGCGCCGCCGACCGCGCGTGCATCGCGACGGCGGCCTTGGAGGCGTTGTAGTGCGCGTGGCCGGGCGCGGGCTGGCTCGCCTCGATGGAGGCGATGTGCGTGATCGTGCCGCCGCCGCCCGCGCGCATGACCTCCGCCGCGGCCTGGGTGCAGGCGAAGGTGGCGCGCAGGTTGGTGTCCACGACGGCGGACCAGTCGGCGAGTGTCATGCCGGGCAGCGGCTGTACGGGCTGCACGCCGGCGTTGTTGACCAGCGCGGTCAGCCGGCCCCCGCGCCAGGCGGCGGCCTCGCGCACCAGCCGGTGGCACTCCGCCTCGTCGGCGAGGTCGGCACCCAGCGCCAGCGCGGCCCCGCCCGCGTCGCCGATCTCGGCGACCAGCGCGCGGGCGGCGTCCTCGCTGCTCCGGTAGTGCGCGACGACGGCCGCGCCCGCCGCCGCGAACCGCCGCGCGATCCCCTGCCCGATCCACCCACCGGCCCCGGTGACCAGCGCCACCTGCCCGCTGAGGTCGGGCAGGTGGGTGGGATGTGTGCTGGGTTGGTTCACGTCGGGTACGCCTCTCGGTTCGCTCGCAGGGTTACGGGCCGCTCGCCCCGGTGGGTGTTACCCGCCACGCGCGCCCACCTCACGGCCGGCACAGCGCGCGCACCCGCTCCGCCACGCGCGGGTAGCGGGCGGCGAGGTCGTCGGCGTCGCCGTGCTCGTACGTGTCGTCCGTGAACCCGGGCGCCATGGTGCACCCGAGCAACGCCCACGCCCCGCCCCCCGCGACGGCCCCGCCCATCCAGGTGCCGGCGGGCACGGTGAACTGCACGCGCTGCCCACCCAGTACGTCGGGCCCGAGCACCACCGTACGGTCCGACCCGTCGGGCGCGAGGAGCAGCAGTTCGATCGGATCACCGAGGTAGAAGTGCCAGGTCTCGTCGGAGGCGAGCCGGTGCAGGGCGGAGTACCCGTCGGCGTCGTCGGTCAGCAACACGACGATGGCCGACCCCTCCGGCCGCCCGTCGGCCCGCTCCGCCCCGGCCCACGTCCGCAGGTACCGCCCGCCCTCGCGCGGTATCGGCTCCAGGCCGTAGTGCGCGATGAGTTGGGCGGGGGTGGGGGGCCGGCTCGCGCCGGCGAGTCGGGGTGGGGTGTCTGGGGTGTCGGGCATGTCGGCGCTGCTGTCGCTGGTCATGTGCGGCCCTCCGCTGACGGTCGGGGCCAGCGTACGGGGGGTGGGGGTGGGGTGGGTCAGCAAAATGGCCTGCACACCACGATGTGGCGTGCAGGCCAAAGAAAAGAGGGACAGTGGCCTAAGCGAGTGCCCCTTTAAGTCTGCTGGCAATCTAGCACGGTGCCCACGAGCGGCTACCAGCCAGCGGCCACGTCGACAGGGTGCGGTGATGGTCACTTCCGCAGGAGATCGCGGAGGCCGCCGCCGAGCTCGCCCGTACGAGCGCCTAGCCGCACGAGGTGCTGGTCGCGCTGGAGAAGGTACCGGGCCGACCACCTCCTGGTGGGTGCCGGTATCAACCAGGCACGTCGGGGGCGTGGGGTGCGGCTTCCGGTGCGGGGTCTCCGTACGAGGCCCGCCACGCGCCCCGGGCGAAGTGGACGACCCCGTCGGGGGTGATGTGGACGCGGCTGCCGTAGAGGGGGAGTTTGCCTTCCGCGTTGAGTCGGTCACGGATGCGTTCGAGCCTCGTCCAGAGGCGCTGTGGGCCTCCCTGGTGCACCTCGGGCGGGTCGATCCAGGTCGCCGAGGCGCGGGCCCAGGAGCCGTCAGGGTGGGCCAGCCAGGCGGTGCGCTGCTTGTTGCTCTCGTCGTAGTACGAGGTCACGCCAGGCACGGCGAGTTGGAGCATGGCCTGCAACTCCCACGACTCGGTCACGTTCACCACCGGATACCGGCCGGTGTGGACCTCCTCACCTTCCTGGTCACGTGCCTCGTCCGAGAGCGCCGCCGGGTTCGCCGGGTAGTCCGCTCCCGACCGGGTGACCATGAACCCGGCACGGTCCCACTCGACCTGCCCTCGCGCGCTACCGTCCGGCTCCTTGTCAGCCGTGACGATCACGTTCATACGGGCGAGGGTGGTCACGAGCCGCCCGCCCGGGCGAAGCGCGGCCACCACGCTGGCGAGGTTGGGCAGGGCCACCAGCGACACGACGCGGTCGAAGATGTCGGGCAACGGGCCGGTGGCGTCACAGGTGACCACTTTGGGCGCCAGCCCGATCGAATCGAGCCGCCGCGTCGCGGCTTCGGTCAGGTACGGGTCCACATCCATCGACGTCACCCGGTCCGACCCGAACCGGCGGGCGACGAGAGCGGTACTTGTTCCGGTACCGGTCCCGATCAGCCCCACGTCGGCGCCGTCGTACAGGAGGCCGTGGCGCAGCATCCGGATGACGAGGCTCGGTGCCGTACTGGAAGAGGTTGGGCGACCGGAGGGGTGATCGTCGGGGCTGGCGGCGTCGGCGTGCGACCCGCCGACTCGGGCAACCAAGCTGTCGTCCGCGTAGGCAGCACGCAGCCAGGCGGACTCGTCCGCCTGGCCATCGCGCAGGGACCACTGCCCGCCCTCCCACTCCCACCAGCGCGGCACGAGAATGTGCCGGGGCGTGGCCGCGAGTGGTCCGCGCCAGCGCGAGGTGGGGGCGGCGATGTCGGCCGCCAACTGCTGAGCGAGCAGTTGCCAGTTCAAGCGCGGGACCCCAGTCGTTCGTACGGGTCAGTCGAACTCGCCGTCACGCACGGCCCCGACGAACGCCGACCAAGCCGCCGTGTCGAAGACCAGTGCCGGGCCCTGCGGGTCCTTGCTGTCGCGGACGGGAACGGCACCCGGGTAGGCCGCGCTGACCTCCACACAATTGCCGTTGCTGGCTCCGCTGTAGCTCGACCTGCGCCAACCGCTCAGGTCCGGCGAAGCGGGGAGGCTCGGGTTATTCAACACGGCTGAACTCCCCTCGCCGCACCGCGTTCACGAACGTTGACCACGCCGCCACGTCGAAGACCAGCGGTGGACCCAGCGGGTCCTTGCTGTCGCGGACGGGGACGGCACCACTGGACGCCACCGACGGCGCCCACTCCACGCAGTTTCCGTTACTGCCGCCGCTGTACGAAGACTTGACCCATGTGACCGTAGCGAGATCCACCATCACCCTGTGATCGCCCCTTTCGCGGCCACCAGCCCGGCACCCGACAGGCGCACGACGCGGCAGGGCCGCTACGCGAACTCTCCCCGCCGCACCGCGCCCACGAACGCCGACCAGGCGCCAGCGTCGAAGGCCAGAGCCGGCCCGTTCGGGTCCTTGCTGTCCCGAACTGGGATCACACCGTTCGCGACCAGAGACGGCGTCCACTCGACGCAGTTAGCGCCACCGTTGCCGCTGTAGCTCGACTTACGCCAGACGACCTGAGAAAGCTCCACGTTCATCGTGCGACCACTCCTCTCGGGACCATCCACCTGGCAGCCACGTCAGGCGTCGCTACGCGAACTCTCCCCGCCGCACGGCCCCGACGAACGCCGACCAAGCCGCCGTGTCGAAGACCAGTGCCGGGCCCTGCGGGTCCTTGCTGTCGCGGACGGGGACGGCACCCGGGTAGGCAGCGCTGACCTCCACGCAATTGCCGTTGCTGGCTCCGCTGTAGCTCGACTTACGCCAACCGCTCAGAGCCGACGCGTCCGAAACGCCCTTACCGCACTGCATCCGCATACTCCTCTTCAACTGCCTTGATGAACCTCAGGGATTCGCGATGCGACAAGGCGTCGCCCAGGGCGAGATCGTAGGACACGAGGCACCGCTCCACTACCGCAGGCGAGTCCAGCACTGTGCCAGTGCTCAAACCTTCCACATAGGCAAGCGGTGCCATGTCATCGAAGTGCATCAGGGTGACGGAGCTCTCCAGTACCGCATGGGCACCAACGCTGAACGGCAGCACGTGCACACGGATGCGCTGCCGCGCCCCCAAGTCGTGGATGTGACGTAGTTGCTCAGCCATGACGGCTGGCCCACCGACACTGCGCCGTAGCACCGCCTCATCCAGAAGCGCCCACAGCTCCGGGCGCACCGGGTTGTCCAAAATGTCGGCACGCGCGCGGCGTGTGCGAATGCGATCCGCACAGCGATCTTCGCTCAGGCGAGGGAATCCAGCGGCGAACACGGCTGCCGCGTAATCCGGCGTCTGCAAAAGCCCGGGCACCAACGACTGGCCGAACTCCCGGATCATCACCGCCAGTGGTTCCATCTCCGCCACACCCGCGAAGAACGTCGCGAGTTTGCTCTCGGGTAGAAAACGGCGGAGGACGCCCCCCGTCTCCAGCACCTGGTCAAGGCGCACCGCATCCTCGACGGAGGGAAAGCGACGGCCCGCCTCAATGTGGGCGATGTGCGAACGCGACATGACGGCCCGCGCTCCCAATTCCTCCTGTGTCCAGCCGCGCGCTTCCCGTCTCTCCCGCAGTTCCTCGCCGTATGCGTTCCGGCCCTTGGGCCCATTCGTCAGCGCCATGTGGTGACCCTTTCGTGCTCAGTGCTTTGGCACGCCAAACCCTCTAGCGACCGTACTCCGTCGCCTCCCACTCTGTAATCGGTCCAGTGCAGTACGTGAGAAAGGGGTGCCTGGCCATGAGCAACAGTGCACATGTGGGGAACAACTCGGTGGGGCTCGAACAACAGCAGTCGGCTAACGACACAAGCGATCACCTGGTCGTCGAGGCGGCCCCGGACACCAGCGTGGCGCGGAACCGCGAGACCATCCAACTGGCCATGAGCCGCGAACTGTTGGCCCACGCCAAGGACGTACTCTCCGTCCCCCGCCAGCCCGCCCACGTGCTCCGCTACACCTGCGCCCGGCTGACCGAGAGCCTGGACGACGTCCTGAGCGTGGCCGACGAGCGCGGTCAGCGCCTCTCGGCGGGTGAGCCGAAGTCCCGTGGGCCGGCGCTGTACTGGGGTAACCCGGCCCACGACGACTGCGGTCACACCGGCCGAGAGGCCGGCCCCGCATGACGTACGCCGTGTACCGGTTCGTCCAGCACACCATTCGCCAGGCGCCGGAGGGTGGCGTGACGTACGAGGCGTTCTGCATGACCGCCGGCTGCCGGGCCGAGTCGGGTGGGTTCGAGGACCAGGACGACGCGCAGGACTGGTGCCTGCGGCACACCGGTCGCAGCCCGGGGCACGACCTGTTCCGCCGCGTGGTCACCGACTACGCCCGCGTTCTGCGCGACGAGGAGTGAACCGCGCCGGCGGCACGGGCCACGGCGAACCAGGGGGCCGCTCCCGCGCGGGAGTCCGCGCCGGGGCGGCCCCGCCGCGTGCACGACGTGACCATCGCCGCGTCGCCCGCGGCGCGCCGGAAAGCGGCCTGGTCCCCACTCCGGGACGGCTTTTTGGCCACCCCGGGGATTCGCATGAGAAAAGGGTTCGGGGGCGGGATCATGATGACCATCCTTGGGAGGAGGGATCGGCATCGTGAGGGACAGCCGACTGGGCCTCGTGATGGTCCACGGGTTCATGTCCGGGCCGAAGGTATGGGAGCCGCTACGCGAGCTGATCATCGCGGACCGGAGTCTCGGCTTCGTCCACCCGCTGACGTTCGAGTACGCGACCGGGTTGTTGCCGGTCAGTCCGCTGCGGGTCTTCCCGTCGATCGACACGGTCGCCGACAGCCTGCGGGAGTACCTGGCGACGGAAGCCGGTGCGTTCGACCACCTGCTCCTGGTCACCCACAGCCAGGGAGGGCTGGTCGCCCAGCGCTACCTGGCTCGTATGCTCCAGGACGGCAGAGGCCGCGAACTGGCCCGGATCCAGCGGCTGGTCATGCTCGCCTGCCCGAGTAACGGCTCCGAACTGCTGCTGTCCCTGCGACGACGCGCGCTGGGCACGCGCCATCCGCAGGAGAAGGATCTCCGCCCGCTGAACGACCAGGTCAGCGCCACCCTCCGCACGGTCGTACGCGACGTCGTGCACGCCGCCGAGGTCACCGACCGCACCTGTCCCATCCCGGTCTCGGTCTACGCGGGCGAGAGCGACGGCGTGGTGTCCCGGGTCTCGGCGCAGTCCGTCTTCCCGGACAGTTCCGCCCTGCCGGGCGACCACTCCAGCATTCTTCGGGCCGACTCACCCCAGCATCGGACGTTCACCACTCTCCGCCGCCTCATCCTCGCCACCCGCAGCGAGCCGTACGTTCCCGAGCCCACCGCACCGGAGTACTTCTCGCTCACCCCCGCCGCGGGGCCGTCCCCAGCCAGGCACACACTTACTCCCGGGTCCGCGTCCACGCTCGCGGGAAAGCCCTCCGGGGGGCGGCGCCGGGTCACCGTGATGGTCTCGGTCGCCGCCATGGCGGTCGTCGCATCGATCCTGTACGTCGTCGCGACGCCGTGGACGAGGAGCGACGACTCCGCCGCGACCGGCCCCGAACCACCCGCCGTGGCGACCGGTTCGAGCACATCGGGACCGCCGCAGAAGGGTCGCGAGGACAGCGGCGTCATCCCGCCCGAGGAGTTCCCGGCGACGAACACGTTCTGGTTGGCCGACATCAACGGCGACGAGAAGGCCGAATACCTCACGGTCGACAAGAACCAGAACTTCGAGTTCTGGTGGAACGGCGGCGTCAAGGACCAGCGCCTGCGTTCCGACGGCAAGGGGGAGAACTCGTACACCCCCGCACCCGGCGCGGACGGCGCCGCGTTGCGCTTCGGTGACATCGACGAGGACGAAAAGCCCGACTGCATGGTGGTCGATCAGACCGGCGGGGTGACCGTCCACACCTGGGTCGAGAAGAATCCGAGCGGCTCCCGCATGTGCATGGCCAGGTACGACGGTGATGCCAGCGTTCCCTTGCTCGACACCGCCGATCGCGTGCCGCACCTCAGGGAGATCCAGTTCGCCGACATCGACGGAGACAAGCGCGTCGACTACCTGTGGATCGAACCGAACAGCAGGACAACCGTCTGGTTCAACCGGAGCCGGGTGGCCAAGGGCGGCCGTCTCGTACACCTGGGTTGGTCTCCTCCCACGGTGATCGGCAAGGACACCTTCGACCGTGAGTTCAGGTACGCCGACCTGAACGGAGACGCGCGCGCCGACCAGATCCTCATCACCCTCAAGGGCGGCGCGCGGGCCTGGCTCAACAAAGACGGCGCGGAATCGGGCATCGCTACCAAGGACATCTGTCAGATCGTGCCGGATACGCACGCCCCGCCGGAGGAGATCCAGTTCGCCGACGTCGACGGAGACGACAGGGCCGAGTTCTTGCACGTCGACAAGACGGGCGCGGTCCACGTCCGGAACCCCGTAGTCCGCGAGGGTTGCTAGGCCCCGGCCGTAGACTCCCGCGACCATGAAGGTACTGATATCCGTGGACATGGAAGGCGTCTCGGGGGTCGTGCACCCGAGCGAGACCAATCCGACCGGTTACGACTACGAGCGCGCGCGGCAGCTCATGACCGCCGAGGCGAACGCCGCGATCGCCGGCGTACTCGACGCCGAACCCGCCGCCACCGTGCTGGTCGCCGACGCGCACGGGCCGTTCCGCAACCTGCTGCCGGAGGCGCTGGACCGGCGGGCGCGGCTGGTGCGCGGGAAGCCGCGCCCGTTGGGCATGCTGGCCGGGCTCGACGGCTCGACCGAGGCCGTGCTGCTCGTGGGCTACCACGGGCGGGCCGGCGCCGGGCCCGCCATTCTCGCGCACACCATGAGCGACGCCGTACTCGACGTACGCGTCGCCGGCCGCTCGCTGGGTGAGATCGGCCTGAACGCCGCGATGGCCGGACACCTGGGCGTACCGGTGGTGCTGCTGAGCGGCGACGACACGGCTTGCGACGAGTTGTCCGAGCTGGTGCCGGGCGTGCGTACCGTCGCCGTCAAGCAGGCCATCGGGCAGAGCGCGGCCGTCACCCTGCACCCCGAGGAGGCCCGGGAGCGACTGCGCGACGCGTCCGCCCGAGCCGTCACGCGGGACGGGCTACGGGGCCAGCGGCTGGCCTTCCCGGGCCCGGTGGAGGTCGAGGTCGACCTCGCCAACCCGACGACGGTGGACCTGGCCACCCTCGTACCGGGCGTCGCGCGCGCCGCGGGCGGCCGTACGGTCGCCTTCACCGCTGCCGACTTCGCCGAGGCGTACCGGCTGGTGCTCCTTCTTGTACAGCTCGGGACGATCAAGCCGGGGTGACCACGCGCGGGTGCGGGCCGGGGTGGCGCGGGCCCGGAGTGCGACGGTGGGGCCGGGCCCCAACTACCCAACAGTTGGCGGGGGTTGAGGCCCGACTCCCCGGGCCCGCCCGCCGGGCCCGTTACCCCTTCCGCAACCCGCGCAGCAGCAGGGCGACCAGGCGGCGGGGGTCGTAGTCGGGGTCGCTGTCGCGGCCGATGCAGAGGTTGCCGACGCCGCGCATGAGTTCCTGCGGCGGCGTGCCGGGCTCGATCTCGCCGGCCTCGACCGCGGCGTCGAGCAACCGCGCGCAGACGGGCACCAACCGTTCCAGGAAGTAGGCGTGCAGCGCGGCGAAGCCGCTGCCGTCGGACTGCATGGCCTTGGCCAGGCCGTGCTTGGTGACCAGGAAGTCGACGAAGAGGTCCACCCACGCGCGCAGCGCGGCGAACGGCGAGTCCGCCTCGGCGAGCAGCGTCGGGCCGGCCTCGGCGCACGCGTCCACCTGGTGCCGGTAGACGGCGACGACGAGGTCGGACCGGGTCGGGAAGTGGCGGTAGATCGTGCCCATGCCCACCCCCGCCTCGGCCGCGATCCGGCGGATCGGCGCGTCGACGCCCGAGGTGACGAACACCGCCGCGGCGGCGGCGAGCAGCGCCTGTTCGTTGCGCTGCGCATCGGCCCGCTTGCCCCTGGGCGGCGTCTTCCCGGACTGGCCCGCAGTCGGCATCACGTACTCCTACCAGCGACGTTGACAAAGCGGAACAGTGCTCCGTATCGTAATTGGAACAGTGCTCCGCTTTCAGCTTAGCTGAAGCCGGGCCCTCCCGTACGCCTCGCCCGCCGCGCCCGCTCCCGGGCCCCGGCGGCCGACGCCCTCGAAGGGAACACCCAGCCCATGAGTGACATGACGCAGTCGAGCGACGCCGCCCTCGGGGCGCCCGCTCCCGTCCTCTCGGTCAGCCCGGTCGTCCTCCCCACCCCCGAACGGGCCGTTGACCTGGAACTCCGCGTCTCCGCGCCCGTCCACGGAACCAACCTGCCGATCCTCCTCCTCTCGCACGGCCAGGGTTACTCGAACCACCTCTCCTCACTGAACGGCTACGCGCCGCTGGCCCACTTCTGGGCGGCGCACGGGTTCGTCGTCCTCCAACCCACCCACCTCAGCTCACGCTCGCTGAACCTGCCGCCGGACACCCCGGGCGCCCCGCTGCACTGGCGCTCGCGCGCCGAGGACATGACGCGCGTCCTGGACCGGCTCGACGAGATCGAGGCCGCCGTGCCGCACCTCGCCGGCCGCCTGGACCGCGAGCGGGTCGCGGTCGCGGGGCACTCGATGGGCGGGCACACCGCGAGCCTGCTGCTGGGCGCCCGGTACGTCGATCCGCGCGACGGCGGCGAGGTGTCGCTGGCCGAACCCCGGATCAAGGCGGGCGCGTTGCTCGCCGCGCCGGGGCGCGGGGGCGACGCGCTGGTCGAGTCGGCCGCCGAGTTCGTCGCCTTCCTCACCCACACGGACTACGCCACCATGACCACGCCCGCCCTCGTGGCCATCGGCGACCGGGACGGCTCGTCCCACCTCACCCACCTCGGCCCGGCCTGGCACGCCGACCCGTACGCGCTGGCCCCCGCCCCCAAGACCCTGCTCACCCTGCACGGCGGGGAACACGGACTCGGCGGGGTCGCCGGCTACGACGTCGCCGAGACGACCGACGAGAGCCCCGAGCGCGTCTCCGCCGTCCAGCGCCTGACCTGCGCGTACCTGCGCAGCCAGCTCTACGCGGGCGACCCCGCCTGGCAGACGGTGAGCCAGACCCTGACGACCGGCCCGAACGCGCTGGGCCAGGTCGAGTCGAAGTGAGCGGTGGGTAGGCGGCGCCCCTGTTGCGGCATTCCTGTTCCGGCGCCCTTGTTCGGGCGCCCCCTCCCGGCGCCCTTGTTCGGGCGCCCTCCGTCCCGGCACCCCCGCTCCGGCATTCCTGTTCCGGTGCCCCTGTTCCGGTGCCTCCGTTCTGGCGCCCCCGTTCTGGCCTGTGCCGGTAAGGGCTAGGCCGCCAGCAGCGGGGTGAGTTCGGCGGCCCACTCCGGGTAGAGCGCGACCTTCTCCTCGTGCAGGGCGAGGACGTCCCGGGCCAGGGTGGGCGACATGTCGTCGGAGAGGTCCGGGCCGATGGCGATCCTGGCCAGGTACGGCATGATCTGCGGATCGCCGGCCAGGTGCACCGGGTCGTGCATGTAGCGCCGCAGGGCCGGCAGGTCGGCGATGCCCACGCAGAAGGCGTGGGTGAGGCCGTCGGGGTCGCCGAGGTTCTGGCCCACGGTCGAGAACGACACCGACTCGACGGCGGCCGTGCGCCGGAACACCTCCAGCACGCGCTCGCGCTCCTCCTCGGTCGCGGTCTCCTTGAACGCGAAACGCAGCATGTGAACGATCACGTCTGCCTCACCTCTTCCTTCCACCTTCTCGTTGAACCCGTTGGTTCAGAAAACTTGTCTCTTCGGTTCAGCCTTAGACTGAACCCATGGGTTCAGAAATGTCAACGGGCGGCGGGGCGGCGCCCCGTGGGCGGACGGAGCGGCGGCAGGCGATCCTGGACGGCGCGTTCACGGTCTTCGCGCGGCAGGGCTACGCGCAGGCGTGCGTGAAGGACATCGCCCAGGAGGCGCGCGTGGCCAAGCCGACCGTCTACAACCACCTGCACGACAAGGAGAGCCTCTACCGCGAGGCCGTCGAGGCCGCCGCCGACCGGATCGGGGCGCGGAGCCTCGCCGCCGTCGAAGGGCTACGCGAGGCCGCCACCGACCGCGCCCCACGCGACCGGCTCACGGCCGTGGCCCGCGACCTGCTCCGCACCTGGAACGACGAAAAGGCGCGTGCCGTACGGCAGTTGGCCTGCGCGCAGGCCGCGCAGTTCCCCGACCTGGCGGCGAGCGTGCGCGAGCGCACGGCCCTGCGCGTACGGTCCGCCCTCGCCGACCGGCTGGCCCGGCTGGCCCTCGCCGGCCACCTGCGCGCGAGCGACCCGGAGCAGGCCGCCGAACACTTCCTCTCGCTGCTCACCGGCCCGCTGGAGTACCGCCCGACCGCCGACCCGGACACCGTCGCGGCCAGCGCCGTGGACGTCTTCCTGCGCGCGTACGGAGCCTGACCCGGCCGCCCTGGCCGTGGGGCCCACGCCTGGGGCCGCCCGCCGGGGCCCGCCCGGGCTGACCGACGGATGACCTGGCCGGCTTACCCCGCCACCTCACCCACTGCCGCCTCCCCGCACCCCCCGCGCCCCCCGCACCGACTCGATCGCCCGCGCCAGGCTGTCCGCGCCGTGGCCGAGGGCGAGTTGGTCCGCGAACAGGGACTGGAGGGGGGCCAGCAGGTCCGTGGGGATGCCCTGGGCCTGGCTGGCGGTGAGGATGGAGGCGAGGCCGGCCGCGTTGATGTCCAGGTTGGAGGTCTCGGTGGCGTACGCGCCGGCGTCGATCTCGGCCGCGAAGCCCGGCAGCGCGGCGGCGGCGTCCCGGAGCCAGCGCACCAGCGGGTCGGTCAGGTCGGCGGCCGTGATGCCGTACGTCTCGGCGAGCGCCACCGCGTGGAAGAAGCCCGCGAACATGCCGTACATGCCGCTGAGGATCGCCGTGTCGTAACCCGCCGCCGTCTCCGGGCGCTCGCCGGTGAACCGGGCGGAGCCGAAGAGTTCGAGCCGTTCGCGGTGGGCCGCGAAGGCCGCGGGCGAGCCGCTGTAGAGGACGAACGCGCTCGGCGTGCCGATGGTCTGCGGCACCGCGTACACGGCCCCGTCCAGGTACGACGCGCCCTGCGCGGCCACCCACGGGGCGATGTCGCCGACCTGTTCGGGGGTGCCGGAGGTGACGTTGAGCAGGACGCGGCCGGCGAGTACGTCGGCGGCGGGGGTGAGGAGTTCGCGCACCACGGCGTAGTCAAGCACGCAGACGATCACCAGGTCGGCCGCCGCGACCGCCTCGGACACCGTCTCCGCGCGCCGCGCGCCGCGCTCGACCAGCGGTTCGGCACGGGCGGCCGACCGGTTCCAGACGGTCACCCGGTAACCGGCGTCCAGGAGCGTCCCGGCCAGCACGCGGCCCAGGTTGCCGAGCCCGATGACCGCGATGTGCTGGTCGTGATCGTTCCCAGGTTGGGGTTGGGGTTGGGGCTGGGGCTGGGAGGGGGTGGTGGGTTGGGACTGGGGCTGGGGCTCGGTGCTGGGCATGGCGTGGCTCCTGTGGTGAGTGTGGGTGTGGGGTGTGGGTGTGGCCGGCGTACGTCGCGTACGTGGCGTGGTGCCCCACGGCGCCGGCTCGGCGGCCCCCGGGGCGTGGTCTCACCCTGCGGGTAGGGGCTGCCGGTCGGCTGTCGGTTCGCTGTCGTTCGTCCGTCGCGGGCGGGCGCACCGGTGGGAATGTGTCCGAGCGCACCGGTGGGGACGCGGGCGGGGAGGTGGAGGGAACGCGGGTGGGAACGGTCGTTCGAGGCGGCGGGCTATCGTGATCTCCATGCGATTCGGGGTGCTGGGCCCGCTCGCCGTGTGGACGGCGGACGGCGCGCCCGTGCCGGTCCCGGGGGCGAAGGTGCGGGTGCTGCTCGCGCGGCTGCTCGTGGACCCGGGGCGGCCGGTGGCCGTGGAGCGGCTGGTGGACGCCCTGTGGGACGACGACGCGCTCCCCGCGCACCCGACCAACGCGCTCCAGGGCAAGGTGTCGCAGCTCCGCCGCGTGCTGGCGGCGGCCGAGCCGGGCGGTCGGGACCTGCTCACCGCCGGCCCGGCCGGCTACGCGCTGCGGGCCGGCGCCCCCGCTGACGTTCCCACTGCCGCGGACGGCGCGGCCGTCGACGCGGCCCACTTCGCCGCGCTGCTCCGCCGGGCCCGCGACACGGCGGACCCGCGCGCCCGCGTGCGGGTGCTGACGCGGGCGCTTGAGCTGTGGCGCGGCGAGGCGTTCGCCGACTTCGCGGACCGCCCGTTCGCGCGGGCGGCCGTCACCCGGCTCGACGAGGACCGGCTGACCGCGTGGGAGGAGCGCGCCGAGGCCCGCCTCGCGCTGGGCGAACACGCCGCGCTGACCGGCGAGCTGAGCGCCCTGGTCGAGCGCTACCCGCTACGGGAACGGCTGCGGGCCGCGCACTTGCGGGCCCTCTACCTGGCCGGGCGGCCGGCCGAGGCCCTGGCGGAGTACGCCGCGCTGCGCCGCCGCCTGGCCGACGAGCTGGGCCTGAGCCCGAGCCCCGAACTCGCCGCCCTCCAGCAGGCCATGCTCCGCCAGGACCCGTCCCTCGACGCGCCGCCGGCCCCGCCCGGGGCATGCGTCGCGGGCGGGGCCGCGCCCGGTGTGGTGCCGAACCGCGTACCGGGACCCGCCGCCCCGGCGTCCCCCCGCCCCGGCCCGGGCCCGGGCACCCGCCCCGGCCCAGGCCCCGGCCCCCGCCCGGGCAACCTGCCGGCCCCCGTCTCGCCACTCATCGGCCGCGCCGACGCCGTGTCCGCCGTCGCCGAACTCCTCGGCCCGCACCGCCTGGTGACCCTCACCGGACCGGGCGGCGTCGGCAAGACGCGCCTCGCCCTGGCCGCGGCGGCCCGGCTCCGGGGCCGCGCCATCGCCCCGTACGCCGACGCCCCGTACGCCGACGATCCGACCGTCGAGGGCCCGACCGTCGAGGCCCCGTCCGCCGACGACGCGACCACCGATGGCGGCTTTCCGGACGGGGTGTGGCTGGTGGAACTGGCCACCCTCGACACCGAAGCCCAGGCGGGCCCGGACGCGGACGCCAGCGCGAACCCGGACGCGTACGACGCGGGGACGTATGCCGTGGTCGAGCGCGTGCTGAAGGTGCTGGCCATCCGCGACGACATCCCGCACTCGCCCGGCCCCCAGCCCGGCCCCGGACCCGCGCCCGGCCCCGGACCCGATTCCGCCTCCGCCCCTGACCCCGCCTCCGCCTCCGCTCCCGCCGCCGGCCGAACGGATCCCTCGCGCGCGTGCGGTGCCGATCGGCTCGATCGGTTGGTGTGGGCGGTGCGCGCGATGCGGATGTTGTTGGTGCTGGACAACTGCGAACACCTCGTGGAGCCGGTCGGGCGCGTGGTGGCGGCGCTGTTGCGGGCCGCGCCCGGGCTGTGCGTGCTGGCCACCAGCCAGGAACCACTCGGCGTCGCCGGGGAGCGGGTGTGGCCCGTCCCACCCCTGGAGCTGCCGGCCCCGGCGAGCGACGCGGACCCGTCCGCCCTCGAAGAGTTCGGGTCCGTCCGACTCTTCGTGGCCCGCGCGGCGAGCGCCCCCGGCTTCGCCCTCACGGCGGCCAACGCCCCGGCCGTCGCGGCGCTCTGCCGCCGCCTGGACGGCCTGCCGCTGGCCCTGGAGTTGGCGGCGGCCCGGGTGCGCACGCTGGGCGTGCACGGGCTCGCCGCGCGCCTCGACGAGCGGCTCACGCTCCTCTCCGGCGGCCACCGCGACGCCCCCGCCCGCCACCGCACCCTGCGCACGATGATCGACTGGAGCTGGGGGCTGCTGTCCGACCCCGAGCGCGTCGTGCTGCGCCAACTCGCCGTCTTCGCGGGCGGCTGCACGCCGGAGGCGGCCGAGGCCGTGTGCGACCAGGCGGCGGTCGCGGGGCAGGACGGCTCCGGCCGGGTGCTCGACGTGCTCGCCCGGCTGGTGGAACGGTCCCTGGTGGTGCTGGACGACGGGCCGACGGGCCCGCGTTACCGGCTCCTGGAGTCGGTGAGCGCGTACGGCGCGGAGCGGCTGCGCGCGGCCGGGGAGGCGGACGCCGTACGCGACCGGCACGGCCGGTACTACGCCGACCTCGCGGAACGGGTCGCGCCCCGGCTGCGCGGCCCCGAGCAGCGGCACTGGCTTGAGCGCCTGGACGACGAGGGAGCCAACCTGCGCCGGGCGCTCGACCACGCCGTACGCCATGACGCCGGCGGCGACCGCGCGTTGCGCCTGGTGAACGCGCTCGCCTGGTACTGGGTGGTGCGCGGCCGGCTCGCCGAGGCCGGCCGCGCGCTGGCCGCCGCCCTGGCCACGGGCCCGCACCCGCCCGCTGCCATCACCCCACCCCGCGCCCTGGCCACCGCCTGGCACACCGCCATCGCCCTCACCACGGGCACCGTCGAGCACTCGGGCCCCATCGACCACCCGGACCACGTCGCGAAGCCGCCCGGCCCGACGGCGATCGACGCCCCCGGCGCCCCCGACATCCCCGCGAGCACCGAGATCGTCGGCATCGCCGACACCCCCGCCACCACTGAGCCCGGGGAGGGCGGCTCCGGGGCCCGCATCCGGGCCGTCCTGTGGGCGTACGACGCGCTGGACGACCCGCACGGCCGCGCCACCGCGCTGTGGCTGCTCGGCACGGCCCAGTTGGGGGCAGGGGACGTGGCGACCGGTGAGGAGTTGGTCGACCAGGCCCTCGCCGGGTTCCGCGCGCTCGGTGACACCTGGGGCACCGCCGCGGCGCTCAGCGTGCGGGCCCGGCACGCGATGGCGCGCGGGGACCTCGACGCGGTGCGGCACGACGGTGAGTTGAGCGCGCGACTCTTCCGCGGCCTCGGCGACCGCTGGGGCCAGGCGCAGACCGTCTTCCCGCTCGCCACGCTGGCCGAGATCACCGGCGACTACCCGCGCGCCGCCCGACTGCACCGCACGGGCCTGGAGATCGCGGAGGAGTTGGGCCTGGGGGCGGAGGTGTCCCGGCGCCACACGGGGCTCGGCCGCATCGCCCTGCTGACCGGCGACACCACGCGGGCCCGCGCCCACCACACCCGCGCGCTCCACCTGGCCCGCGCGCAGAACTTCCGATCCGGCCAGGTCAGCGCCGAGATCGGGCTCGCGCTCGGGGCCCGGGCCGAGGGCGACCACGACACGGCCGAGCGCCATCTGGACGCGCTTCTGGACTGGTTCCGGGAGACGGGTTACGGCCCGGGCGGCAGCCTCGTCCTGGCCGAACTGGGCTTCGTGGCCGAACTGCGCGGCGACGCGGCCACCGCGCTCGCCCGGCACCTGGACGGCTACGCCGTCGCGCGCGGACTCGGCGACCCGCGCGCGCTCGCCCTGGCCCTGGAAGGGTTGGCGGGCGCGCGGGCCCTGGCCGGCGCGGCCGGTGACGCCGCCGCGCTGCTCGGCGCCGCCGCGGCGGCCCGCGACTCGGTGGCCAGCCCGCTGCCGCCGGCCGAGCGCACCGACGTGGACCGCGCCGCCGCGGCGGCCCGCGCGGCCCTCGGCGCCCCGGAGTTCGCCGCCGCCTTCACCCATGGCACCCGCCTGTCCCCCGCGGACGCCGTACGGGACCACGTCCCCGGCCCCAGCGCGTCGTGGCCCCCTGACCTGCTGCCCCTCGCGATCGAGACGCGCCACGCGGCAACCGCACGTCCCCGTCCCGCGTCTTCGCCCTCGCGCACGGCAGACACGGCAGACACAACGGGCACGGCAGGCACGACAAGGCAGGACAGGCACACCGAGAACGGCGACGGGGGAACGGTGAACGACGTCAGCTACACCGAAAAGTCACGGATTCCGCTGGCCACCACGGTCGAACTCTCCATCAGGTCGCTGCGGGTCGGCGGGACCCATACGCCGCTGTCCCACCTCAACATGGTGGCGATGGCCGACGCGTTCCTGCGCGGCCAGTGGCTCGGCGGGGGCGGGGCCGAGCGCGCGCTCGACGGGTTGCCCACGGGCAGCGGCGTCGTGCCGGTGGTCCGCGCCTCGGGCTCGGTCAAGCCGGTGAAGGCGCGCCGGGCGCGGGAGTTCGCCGACGCGCTGGGGCAGATGGCCGTGCACCGGAGCGGCGGCGCCGAGGCGGTGGCAGCGGCTGCGGCCCAGGCGCGCGGCGAGGGCGTACCGCTGTGGATAGCCCGCCGCCAGGCGCCCGGGCCCACCAGCCCGATCACCGTGACCGTGGACCGCCGGCTGGTGCGCGCCGACGTGTGGGGCGCGGACACGCCGGTCGTCCGCCTGCGCGGCCCGTACGGCATGCCGTCCGGAACCCGGGACGCGGCCGGCATGCTCGCGGTGACCGTGGACGAGCGGCCGGCGTCGCTCGCCGTGCGGCAGAGCTGGCGCAGGTCGCAGCGCGCCGTCACCCTGCGGACCGAGCAGGGCGAGTGGGAGCTGCGCCGGTACGACCACCGAGGTTCCGAACTGCGCCGCGACGGCCGGCCGGTGGCCCGCCTGACCCGGGCTGAGCCGGCCCGCACCCGTAGCCAGCCGCTGCTGCCCCTCGCCGGCGTGCGCTACGAGAGCGCGGACCCGCTCGACGCCGTGCTGGCCCAGTTCTTCGCGATCGCCTTCGCCCTCGGCGACGGCACCGGCTCGATCCGCTTCGGCACCCGCCGCCCCGCTCCCGACCCGGGCGAGCCGATCACCTGGGAGCAGCCGTGGTTCACGCACATCGGCGGCGGCAGCGACGACTCGGGCGGCGGCTCCAGCGGGGACGGCTGGGGTGACGGCGGCGGGAGCGACGGCGGCGGGGGCGGCGATGGTGGCGGGGGCGGCGACGGCGGTGGCGGGGGCGAATAGTCGCCTCCGCCGACGCCACGTGCGGCGGCCCCAACTGCCATGTCGCGCGCGGTTGTTGCGGCGGTGCTACAGGCACGTGTACGGGCGGCCCGGTGGCTTCCGGAGGGTGTTCGCGCACCCGTACCGTGCTGTGGCGATCACCAAGCGTCGCGCCGAGAGGAAGCTGGTGCAGCATGTCCGTCACCGACGAGTACCTGGCCAACAACGAGACGTACGCCGCTTCCTTCGAAGGGCCGCTGCCGTTGCCGCCCTCCCGTCACGTGGCGGTGGTGGCCTGCATGGACGCGCGCCTGAACGTGTACGCGGCGCTGGGCATCCGGGAGGGTGAGGCGCACGTCATCCGTAACGCCGGGGGCGCGGTCACCGAGAACGAGATCCGGTCGCTGGCGATCAGCCAACGGCTGCTCGGTACGCGGGAGATCGTGCTCGTCCACCACACCGACTGCGGGATGCTGACGTTCTCGGACGACGCGTTCCGGCGGCAGATCGAGGAGGAGACGGGCATCCGACCGCCGTGGGCGGCGGAGGCGTTCGGCGACGTGGAGCAGGACGTGCGGCAGTCGGTGCGGCGGATCAAGGCCAGCCCGTTCGTGCCCCACACGGACGCCGTGCGCGGCTTCGTCTTCGACGTGGCGACGGGGCGCCTCAACGAGGTGAGGTGAGGTGAGCGAGGGCTCCGGCCGTCCCCGCCCGGGCCCGCGCCGCCGCCTACTCCACCCCGGCCCCGCCCGCGATCCGGTTGATCTCCCGGCTGCGCAGCACCCGTTCGCCTTCGCCGCCGCCGCGCCGCCCGACGACGGCGATCATGGCCTGTCCCAACCGCTCCGTCGAGGTCACCTGCCCGGGCGCGACCCGGCGCAGCACCGGGTACGCCCAGGAGGTGGCCGCGTACGCCGCCCGGTACAGCGGCGTCTTGGACCGCTCGCCGTGCACCGGGTGGATGTAGTTCGGCCGGAACAGGTACGCGTCCAGGCCGTCCATCGCCAGCAGCGCGTTCTCCGTCTCCCCCTTGACCCGCGCCCACCTGGCCCGGGACCGGCCGGTGCCATCGGTGCCCTCGCCGGAGACGTAGGTGAAGGTGAGCCCCGGGCTGCGCTCGGCCAGCTCGCGCGCGCCGGCGAGCGTGTAGTCGTACGTCACCCGCCGGTACTCCGCCGCGCTCTTGCCGCTGGCCGATATGCCCAGGCACCAGAAGCAGGCGTCGAGGCCGGCCAGTTCGGCGCCGACGGGCGCGAAGTCGGTGAAGTCGCCGTGAATGACCTCGCGCAGCTTGGGATGCCGTCGCCCGAGCGAGGTCCGGCCGACCGCGAGCACGCTCTCCACCCGGGAGTCGAGCAGGCACTCCCGCAGCACGCCCTGGCCGACCATCCCGGTCGCGCCGAAGATCACTACCTTCACGGCAAGCCGTCCCCTCTACCGATCCGCTCCGCCAGCCGGGTACGCGCCGTACCGGCCACCCGCCGACCCGATCCTGCCCCGCCCCCGCCCAGGACGCCACGCCCCGACCCCTGACATCCGGCCCCCGACACCCGAGACCCGGCACTCGCCGAGCCCGGGGCCCGGCCCGACCTGGCGTCGCCCGACCTGGTGTCGCCGACCAGGCGCCGCCCGGCGTGGCGCGCGGTCGCGGAGGGCGGGGGCGCGGGAAAGGATGGCCGTACCGTACGTCCCCCGCGACCGCCCGGCACGAGAGGAGGACGGGGACAGCCCGGGCCGCGTCCGCCGCCGGCCCCGGCGCCCTGACCGCCCATGGACACCAGCATCCGGCTCGCCCAGGAGCCCGCCGCCGACGCCCTGCTCAGCCGCAGTCCGCTGGCCACCCTGATCGGCATGCTGCTCGATCAGCAGGTCCCGATGGAGTGGGCCTTCGCCGGTCCGCACACCATCGCCAGCCGGCTGGGCGCCGACGACCTCGACGCCCACGACATCGCCGGCCGCGACCCGGAGGAGTTCGCCGCGTTGCTGTCGGCCAAGCCCGCCGTGCACCGCTACCCGGGCTCGATGGCGGGGCGCGTGCAGCAGCTCTGCGCGTATCTGGTCGAGCACTACGACGGCGACCCCACCAACCTGTGGCGCGACTGCGACGACGGCAGGGAGGTGCTGCACCGCCTGAACGAGCTGCCGGGCTTCGGCAAGCAGAAGTCCCAGATCTTCCTGGCCCTGCTCGGCAAGCAACTCGGCGTGCGGCCGGCGGGCTGGCGGGAGGCGGCGGGGGCGTACGGCGAGGAGGGCGCCTACCGCTCCGCCGCCGACATCACGGGCCCCGAGACGCTGGCCAAGGTCCGCGCGTACAAGCAGAGCGCCAAGCAGGCCGCCCGCGCGGCCAAGGGCGAGACGGGCGGCGGGGCGGGCGGCGGGGCGGGCAGTGGGACGGGCGGCGGGGCGCGGAAACCGGCCGCCGGGGGCGGGCGGGGCGGGGCCAAGCCGCGCCGTTGAGCCGGAGCCGACCGGTGTCGGTGCGCGTCAGCTCCCGATATGCGGCCCTATGTCGGCTCCGTACTCTCCGCTCATGGCTGCGCCGGGTGCCACCGGCCCGGTAGGCTTTCCGTGTGATCTTCAAGCGCATCGGAAACGGGCGGCCGTACCCCGACCACGGCCGGGAAAGCACCCGCCAGTGGGCGGATGTGGCCCCACGCCCGGTACGTCTTGACCAGCTCGTCACCACGAAGCAGCAGCTCGATCTGGAGACGCTGCTCGCGGAGGACTCGACGTTCTACGGCGACCTGTTCGCCCACGTCGTGAAGTGGCAGGGCGACCTGTACCTGGAGGACGGGCTGCACCGCGCGGTGCGCGCGGCGTTGCAGCAGCGCCAGGTGCTCCACGCCCGCGTGCTGGAACTGGGCTGACACACCCGCTCGGCCGACCGCGTCGGGCGGCGCTCTCGGCTGCGCCGATCGGGTTGGGGCCGACTCGAACGGTTGATCATTTAGTAGGCATGAGCGGCTGACCGCACTACGCTGCCGGCATGAGCATGCTGACGCCCCCCGGCATGGGCGGAAAGTACCGCATCACGGGTGACCGGTACCCGCGGATGCGCCGCCCCAGAAATCGCCATCGGATCGTGTTCGCGGCCATCGGCTCAGCCCTCGCCCTCGGCGTCATCGGCTGGGGAACGCTCCAGCTCATCGACGTGTTCACCGGCGGCGGTGGCAGCACCGCGCACGCCTCCGAGGACCGTGGCGCCTGCGAGCCACAGGGCACGCCGTCACCGTCGGCCAGACCGCTCCCGAAGCCGGCGGCCATCACCGTCAACGTCTACAACGCCACGACCCGCAGCGGCCTGGCCAAGGAGACCGCCGACGAGCTGCGCAAGCGCGGCTTCAAGGTCGGCAAGGTCGGCAACGCCCCGGCCGCGTACGACAAGAAGGTCAAGGGCGCCGGCGTGGTGCTCGGCCCCAAGGCGGCCACCGACGGCCGCACCGACGTGCTCGGCACGCAGCTCGCCGGCGCCCAGACCAGGACCGACGCCCGCAAGGGCCAGGACCTCGACCTGATCATCGGCGACGGCTACCGCAAGCTGGCCGCCGAGCGGGACGCGCGGCGGGCGCTCACCGCCCTGTCCCAGCCGGCGCCCCGCCCCAGCACGAACTGCTGACCCGCCCAGCCGCCGGGCTGCCGAGCCGCTGACCCGCCGGCCCGTCGGCCCGCGCCCGCCGTGATCCGGAGCGCCCCGGAGCGCGTCCGCCCCCGCGCCCCCGCTTCGGGGGGCGGCGGGCCGCCCGTGGGCTCAGCCCGCGGTGCCGTACATCCGGTCGCCCGCGTCGCCGAGCCCGGGCACGATGTACCCCTTCTCGTCCAGCCGCTCGTCCACGGACGCGGTGACCACCGTCACCGGCGTCCCCGCCAGCTCCCGCTCCATCACCTCGACGCCCTCCGGCGCCGCCAGCAGGCACAGCGCCGTCACGTCGTCGGCGCCCCGCCCGATCAGCTCCTTGATGGCCGCGACGAGCGTGCCGCCCGTGGCCAGCATCGGGTCCAGCACGTACACCTGACGGCCGGAGAGGTCGTCGGGCATCCGCGAGGCGTACGTCGAAGCCTGGAGCGTCTCCTCGTTCCGCACCATCCCGAGGAAGCCCACCTCGGCCGTGGGCAGCAGCCGCACCATGCCGTCGAGCATGCCGAGGCCGGCCCGCAGGATCGGCACGACGAGCGGGCGCGGGTGCGAGAGGCGCACCCCCGTCGTACGGGTGACCGGGGTCTCGATGTCCACCTGCTCGGTGCGCACGTCGCGCGTCGCCTCGTACGCGAGCAGGGTGACCAGCTCGTCGGAGAGGCGCCGGAAGGTCGGACTGTCGGTGCGCCGATCGCGCAACGTGGTGAGCTTGTGCGCCACCAGCGGGTGGTCGACGACGTGGATACGCATGGCAACGACAGTAACCGAGTGCACGTGCGACGACCGCTTCGCGCCCGGCCGCCGACAGTCTGTCGCCGCGGTGGCATCAAACCACCGATTCGGGGGAAAGTGGGCACGTACGCCCGGCCCGCCGCACCGGAGCCGGGCCCCGCCCGAGGTGGTGTGTCATGTCCGACCCAGACGAACGCGGCGACGAGACAACGCCGGAGGACGAAGCCGACCGGCGCCGACGGCGCGCCGCGTTCCTGCGCGAACTGCACGAGGCGCGCGAGCTGCGCGACCGCGTCCAGCCCCGCCGCGCCCGCGCGGCGCGCATGCGACAGGCCATGCGCATGCGCACCTTTCGCTGGTAGCGGAGCGACGACAGCGCCCCCGACAGCGGTGGCGCGCCTGTGCGACCGGCGCGCCGCCCCGGGGGCCCGCCGCGACACACCGCCCGCGCGGGGCGCGTTTGGCCGCCGTCGCGGACGGACGTCCGGGCGCGCGGGACCGGCCGCCGCGGCGCGCGGGCCGACCCCGCCGAGCACCCCCCACCCACCGTCGACGACGCACCGACACACCCCGGCTGAGCAGCGGGCGCGCGCCGGTCGAGCGCGCGCTGAGTGATCACCGAACTACCGAACGTACGTCCGGATCACCGAGCGCTTCCAGGGATGATCCGTCAGTGACAACGCGTCAGAGAGCCGCCCGACGCACTTCGGAAGACCCTTCGCGGCGCGCTGGTTTCTGCCACGATTCCGAGTGGCGGGGCGCTGCCCCGTCGGTCCCGGCACGCCTATGACCAGTGGGAGAGTCACGGTGTACTTCGCCGCACTGCTCGCGCGCACCGAAGACGGGTGGGAAGCGAGCGACACAGACCTCGACGACGTCGAGTCCCTGTCCGATCTGACCGAGTTGGCCCGGGGGGCCGCGGTCGATGAGGACACGGTGCTCGTCTACATCGAGCAGGAAGAAGCGTGGTTCGGCCTCGTTCGGGTGGACGGCGAGGACGACCCGCGCACCTACGTATCGGACGCGGCGGCAGCCGCCCGCAGCTCGTACGGCGCGATGCTCACCGACGAGCTGACCGAACACGACGCGGAAGCCGATCTCGACCGGCTGGTCGACCTCGACGGCACGGAGGACGGTGAGCCCGACGCGGAGGAGGACGACGACGTCGCGCCCGACGTCGCGGGCGAGGCCGTGCCGGCCGGCCCGCTCGGCGACCCGGAGGTCCTCGCCGACCTCGGCATCAGCGCCAGGGAGCTGCGCGCACTGGGCGATGACGCGCTCAGCGAGATCGCGGACGTCCTCGGCTGTGGGGAGGTTCTGGAGGCGGTGCGCTGACGGCGGGTGAAGCCGCCGCCCGCCGTCGGCCGGGCGGCGGGACGGCCGCACACTGGTGCCATGACTGATCCCCTGCGCGCCCCCTGGCTCGGGCCGATGCGGCACGCCCTGGAGGAGGCCGTACGGGCCCCGGAGACCGGCGACGTCCCGGTCGGCGCCCTGGTCCTGGGCCCGGACGGATCCGTGCTCGGCCGGGGGCGCAACGAGCGCGAGGCGACCGGCGACCCCACGGCGCACGCCGAGGTGCTCGCCATCCGCGAGGCGGCGGCCCAGCTCGGCGAGTGGCGGCTGACCGACTGCACGCTGGTGGTCACGCTGGAGCCGTGCACGATGTGCGCGGGGGCGATCGTCCTCGCGCGCCTCGACCGGGTCGTCTACGGGGCGGTGGACGAGAAGGCGGGCGCCGTCGGCTCCCTGTGGGACGTCGTACGCGACCGCCGCCTCAACCACCGCCCCGAGGTCATCCACGGCGTCCTGGCCGACGAGTGCGCCGCCCTGCTGACCCACTTCTTCCGCGACCGCTAGGCGCCGCCCCCGTCCCCGTCTCGTACGGGCCGCCACAGGCGTCACACGCGCCACAAACGGGACGGAAACCCCCCAAACTTCCTCCGACCCGGAACCGATTTCGGCGCACGGCCCACCGTCCGCTAAGCTCTCTCTCGGTAGCGTGTCCGAGCGGCCTAAGGAGCACGCCTCGAAAGCGTGTGAGGGGGCAACTCCTCCGTGGGTTCAAATCCCACCGCTACCGCTTCTGGGAAACCGCCCCTGACCTGTGAGAACGGGTCAGGGGCGGTTTTTCGTTGTCGCGCGCCGGGTGGCCGGGGCCGGGTGGCCGGGGTTGTGGTGGGTGCGCGCGGGGGCGTGGGCGCGGCCCGGGCCCTGGTGGGAGGGGCCTAACGGCCGGGCGTTACCCGCTCACGTCGGCGCGGCTGCGGGACGTGACTGAGGTGTTGTCGGAACGTCAGCGGCCCCGGGAAAGGTGGTTCCCACGCCGCGGGAACGACACCGAAGAGTCCCGCACCGCACGTAGGAGGAACCGCTCATGCGCACTTCTCGGACTCGCACCGCCACCCTGGCCGCCGTCACCGCCGCGCTGGCGCTGGGCCTGACCGCGTGCGGCAGCTCCGACGACGGCTCGAAGGCGGCGGGGGGCGACAAGACCACCGGCACCACGCAGCACCAGACCGCGCCCCCCGAGGACGGCGACGGCGGCAAGGGCAGCACCACCGGCGGCGCGGACGGCGGCGCGGACGGCGCGGGCGACACGAGCGCCAAGGGCGGCGCGGAGCGGGCCAGCGGCGGGGGTGACAGCAAGGAGGCCGCGCGTTCCAAGACGGCCCCGGACACGGCGGACAACGGCACGGCGGCCGACGTGCGGCAGTGCGTCGGCGACGAGATCACGGTCGACGCGGACCACCGCTTCGCCGGCGAGCAGGGCGACCACCTGCTGCTCACCGTGTCGAACGCGGGCGACGAGCCGTGCTGGGTCACCTCGTACCCGTCCGTGAAGCTCGGTGACGACCTCGACGACCCGGCACCGCTGCCGCACTCGGAGAAGGACCGCCCGGGCGGCGACGAGCGGATCACGCTCCACCCCGGCACCCCGGTCTACAGCGCGGTGAACCTCTTCGACCACGGCTCGGACAACCGCACCGCCACCTCGTTCGCGATGGCGCTGCGGGACACGAACGGCCAGACCCAGCCCTACTACTCCGTCGACGTCAAGGGCGACCAGCCGAAGTTCACCTGGACCGAGGCCGACGTGCTGAACTGGAGCACCGAGAAGCCGTACGACTTCTGAGCCCCCGTGTTCTGAGCCCCCGTGAGCCTCTCCGACACCGCGCCGCACGCCGACTCCCGCCAGGGCGTCGCCTGCCAGTGCCCGCCCCCGACCTGGGAGAACAGGCCGGGGGCGACGCGCTTTCACGCCCCTGCGGGATCGGTGGGCCCCCTGGCGCGGTCGCGTGGCGGGTGGGTGCGGTGGGTGCGGTGGGGCTGGTCGCCGTCAGGGCGAGGGGCGGTGGGTCAGGCGTCCGCGTCCACGCGGTGGGTGTCGCGCGCGCCGGGGGGCAGACTGCCGCGGCGGCTCCGGCCGGCGGCGATGACGGCGAGGACGACCGCGAGGCCGAGGATGGCCCCGCCGCGAAGCCACACCTCGGCCTCGATCTGCGTGGCGAGCACGACGCAGGAGGCGGCGCCCAGGACGGGCAGGACGACGGGGGCGCGGAAGTGGCCCGGCTCGCCGGGGTCGGAGCGCAGCGCCAGGGCCGCGGCGTTGACGAACAGGAAGACCACCAGGAGCAACAGGACCAGGGTGGAGGCCAGCGTGGCCACACTGCCCGTGAGGGCGAGCAGGAGGGCCGGCCCGGCGGTGGCGATGATCGCGACCCAGGGAGTGCGTCGGACGGGCAGTACCCGGGTGAGCACGCTGGGCAGCAGCCCGTCGCGGGCCATGCCGTACGCCAGGCGGGACGACATGATCCCGGTGAGCAGGGCGCCGTTGGCGACGGCCACCAGGGCGATCGCGCTGAAGAGGAGCGGGGGGACCCCGCCGGCGGCGCGGACGACTTCGAGGAGCGGCCCGCTGGAGTCGGCGAGCACCCCGGTGGGCACGGCGGCGGAGGCGGCGACGCCGACCAGGACGTAGACGACGCCGGCGGTGGCGAGCGCGCCGAAGAGGGCGCGCGGGTAGGAGCGGCCGGGGTCGCGGGTCTCCTCGGCGACGTTGACGGACGTCTCGAAGCCGACGAAGGAGTAGTAGGCGAGGACGGAACCGCTCAGCACGGCCGCCGCGGGATCTTCCTGCGGGGTGCCCAGCTCAAGGAGTCGCCCGGGGTCGCCCTCGCCCCGCAGCAACAGCCAGGCGCCGAGGGCCACGATGATCACCAACCCGCCGACCTCGACCAGCGTGGCGACGACGTTGGCCCGGGTGGACTCCCTGATGCCGCGCGCGTTGACCAGGCCCAGCAGGACGAGGAAGAGGCCGGCGACGAGAGCGACCGGCAGGGTGACGAAGGCGGTGAGGTAGTCGCCGGCGAAGCCGCGGGCCAGGGCGGCGACCGAGACGATCCCCGCCGCGAGCATGCAGAAGCCGGTGACGAACCCGGCCGCCGGTCCGAACGCCCGGGTGGCGTAGTGGGAGGACCCACCGGCCCGCGGGTACTTGGTCACCAGTTCGGCGTACGAGGCGGCGGTGAGCAGGGACAGCGCCAGCGCCACCAGCAACGGCACCCACACCGCCCCGCCGGACGCCGCGGCGACCTGCCCCACCAGCACGTACACCCCGGCCCCCAGCACGTCGCCGAGGATGAAGAAGTACAACAACGAGGTGCTCAGGGCGCGCCGCAGCGCGGGCTCGGGGGCTCTGGTGGGCGGCTTCGGGTGCGTGGACGGTCTCGCGTTCGCGTTCGGCATGCGCCCACGTGTCCCCGCTCCGCAGCGCCGTAAGCCCCCCGACGCGCGTGGCGGACCTCGCACCGCCGGCCTGGGGCGTCGTGCCGTGGGCGAGCCGGCACGGCGGCGAGAACCGCCCCGCTGGCCCCGGCGCGGTCGCCCGACACAAGCCGCCCGGCGCAGGCCGCCCGGGCACACGAGAGCCGGCCGTACGGCGCGGGGGGGAGGTACGCCGTACGGCCGGAGCCGGGGTGGATCAGCCGTAGTTGACGGCGTCGTTCACGTTGCTCTGCCAGTAGGTCACGTGCGGGTCGTTCACGTACGTGGTGCCGCCGGGGAGCTTCAGGACGACGCCGCGGCCGACGCTGCCCTGGTCGTTGGCGGAGTTGAAGTAGAGGCCGAGCTTGGAGGTGTGGTAGCCGTCCTTGCCGTCGTCGGCGGCCGACGAGGTCATCGCGGTGGCGTACGCGGACTGGCCGGGCTTGAGGGTGACCACGGACTGCGGCTTGGTGCTCTTCCACGGCTGCGCCGGGGACTGGGCCTCACCGAACTGCAGGTAGGCGTAGTTGTAGGCGTAGCAGGTCTTCTTGGACGTGTTCTTCGCGGTGATCAGCACGTGGTTGAGCGGGCGCTGCAACTTCTGCACGGTCACCTTGGTCTCCGCCGCCGTGCACGCGGCGGCCTTCGTGGCCTTGGTGCTGTGCGAACCGGCGGCCGTGGCCGAGCCGGCGCCGAACGCGGTGACCGTCACGGCCGCCACGGCGGCGAGTGCGGCGCCGCGCAGGACACGGGTGGAAGCGGCGGAAAGACGCATGACGTTCCTCCTGGGGTGGATAAGTGCGGGCTGTTCCCGACATCAACGAGCTTCCCCAATTGCCCTAACACGCCCCTAACAGTCGGTTGGCGAACCGACATCGCAACTCGTGCTTCTGGCAAGCGAGTCGGGTTCCGCCGCGTTAGGGGCGTGGTGTCCGCGTACGGGCGGACCGGGCGCACCGGCGCACCGGCCCGTCGGGTCACGCCAGGAGGTCGAGGGCGGTCCCGGTGCCGGCGGCTTCGGCCCGCTGGTAGGCCAGCCAGCTCAGGGCCAGGTCCTGCCAGGGCAGGCCGACCGGTGCGTAGACGGTGAGTCGCCGGCCGTGGGGGCGGGCGGGGGCCTCCCCACGGATGACCTCGCCGAGGGAGGCGGCGGCCGTGGACGCGGGCAACCCGGCGTTGGCGAGGGCGCCGTGGGTGGCGACCAGGGTGGCGTCGTCGACGACCAGTCGGGCGGAGCGGAGGACTTCGGGGGCCAGCTCCCGCTTGCCGGGTTCGTCGGCGCCGAGCGCGGTCAGGTGCTGGCCCGGCCGCAGGTCCGCCAGGTGCAGCAGGGGCTCGCGCGACCAGGTGGCCAGCACCACCACGTCCGCCTCGGCGGCCACCTCCGCCGGCGTGGCCGCCACGGTGCCGCCGTGTCGCCGCGCGAAGGCGCTCGCCCGTCCCGGGTCGGTGTCGTGGACGACGAGCCGGTCCCAGGAGCGCAGCGCGCGCAGCCCACGGAGGGTGAGTTCGGACTGGGCTCCGGCGCCGATCACGCCGACCGTATCGGCGCCGTCGGCGGCCGGTCGGGCGAGCAGGTCGGTGGCGAGGGCCGCGGCGAGGCCGGTGCGCCAGGCCGTGACGGTGGCGGAGTCGATCAACGCCAGCAGGGCGCCGTCGACGCCGCTGTGCAGGCAGATCACGCCCCGCAGGGCCGGGCTCGCGCCGGGGAACTTCGCGTTGACCTTGACCGTGTAGGCGGGCGTCCCGGGCAGCAACCCGGGCAACAGGGCCGTCGCCGTGCCGGGGAACGGCAGGTCGGTACGTACCCGCTGGCCCGGCAGGGCATCCTGCGCGGCGACGGAGAACCCCTCGCGCAGCGCCTGGACGCAGGCTGCCGGGTCCAGGAGTTCCAGCAGGTCCGTGCGGGTCAGGAGGCGCGTCATGCGGGTCAGGTTGTCACGCGGGTGCGGGGCGGGTGCGCGCGGGCGCGGGGCGGTTGCGCGGGGGCGCGGGGAGGGTGACGCCCGGGCGGGTGGCGGTTGCGCGGGGGCGCGGGGAGGGTGACGCCCAGGTGGGTGGCGGTTGCGCGGGGGCGCGGGGAGGGTGACGCCCAGGTGGGTGGCACCGGGGAGGGTGGCCCCTGGGGGTGGGTGGCATCGCGGCGTGAGTGACGTCGGGGGTGGGTGACGTCAGGGTGGCTGGTTTCGGGGGTGGGTGGCGTCGGGGTGGGCGTGCTACGTTCGGTCGCGTCACGTTTGGCTGCGCAGCCACCCACTGGGTCGGCTGCGGGACGAGAGGGGGAGGTGAGTCGATGGTCGCCGTAGAGGCCGCTGCCGTGTGCAGTGCCCGCCGGACCAACCTCACGTCCCGGGCCCCGGTCTGACCTGACGTTCTCCACTCCCACCCACCTGCCTTCGGCCTGTGGTCTGCTGGGGGCGAACGGTTCGCGTGCATCGGGGCCCCCGTTCAAGGGTCACTACGTTGCCTCAACCTTTTTCGGACCAACCCTCTTCACCCTCTTCACTCGTGCCCGCCTCGCCACGGTTGGCTTCGCCGTCGTCGCCGCGTCCGCCGTCCGCTCCCTCGCCGCGCCCCCGCGCGCGGGGCGGAGCGGAGGTACCGGGCCGTCCCGACGGCCCCGATCCGGTGACCGAGGCGCTCTTCGCCCTCCACCGTGGGCTGCCCCGGCAGGGGGCCGGCTCGGACGCCACCACCCGGCGCCTGCTGGAGTTGGCGGGGCCGCTGCCCGGGCGCCGGCCCCGGGTGCTCGACGCCGGCTGCGGGCCAGGCCGGGCCGCGCTGCTGCTGGCCGAGGAGGCCGGCGCGCGGGTCACCGCGGTCGACGTGCACCAACCCTTCCTGGACGAACTCACCGCCGCGGCGGCGAGCCGGGGCCTGGACGAGCGGATCACGGTGCTCAACCGCTCGATGGACCAGTTGCCCTTCCCCGATCACAGCTTCGACGTGATCTGGTCGGAGGGCGCGGTCTACACCGTCGGCTTCGAGACCGCCCTGCGCTCCTGGCGCCGGCTGCTCGCGCCCGGCGGCGTCCTCGTCGTCACCGAGATCGAGTGGACCACCAGCACCCCGTCGGCCCAGGCCCGGGCCTTCTGGGACCCCGTCTACCCGCTGCGTACCAGCGCCGCGAACGCCGACGCCGCCCGCGCCGCCGGGTACTGGGTGGACGCCCACTGGCCGCTGCCCGAGAGCGACTGGTGGAACGAGTACTACACGCCGCTCAGCGAGCGGATCGCCCGGGCCGACCCCGCCGATCCGGCCCACCCGGGGATGGGCCAGGCGCTGGCCGCGGCGCGCGCGGAGATCACCCTGCGGCGCCACCATGGCAGCGACTACGACTACGCCGGGTACGTCCTGCACCCCGACGACACCGCCCCGGGCGCCGCTCCCGGCGCCACCCTCGAGGCCAGCACCCACCCCGGCACCGCCCCCGACACCACGGCCGCGTCGACGATCGCGACCGCGACCGACGCCCACCTCCTCACGAACCGGAAGACCATGAACACCTCCTGGACGACGCGCCCCGAGACCACCGCCGACGTCACCGCCATCCGCGAGATCAACACGGCCGCCTTCCCCACCGACCTGGAGGCCGGCATCGTCGACGCGCTGCGCGCCGACCCCGAGGCGTGGATCGACGGGCTGTCCCTGCTCGCCGAGGCGCCCGACGGCACGCCCGTCGCCCACGCCCTGCTCACCCGTTGCCACGTCGACGGCGCCCCCGCGCTCACCCTGGGCCCGTGCGCCGTCCTGCCGTCCGCCCAGCGCACCGGCGCCGGCTCCGCCGCCATCCGGGCGGGGCTCGACGCGGCCCGCGCGCGGGGCGAGGGCCTCGTACTCGTGCTCGGGCACCCCGAGTACTACCCGCGGTTCGGCTTCACCCCGGCCTCCCGCTTCGGCATCCGCGCGCCCTTCGACGTCCCGGACGAGGCCATGATGGCCCTCGCCCTCGACCCCGCCCACCCGATCCCCACCGGCACCATCGAGTACCCCGCCGCCTTCGGCGTCTGATCCCGAACCCCGCCGTGCCGACGCCCCGCGCGTCGGCACGGCGGGCACGGCGGATACGACGGACACGGCGGGCACGACGCCGCACGGAACAGGAATCGCGCGCTGGGCGTGGCCCGGCGTGTTCGACGACGCAGGGAAAATGTACGAAGTTAACTATTTCCCGCGCCCTTTGCAGCCATAGCACAATTCCCCCCGAGTCACTAATCTGACTGCGGGCCGCTGAATTCGGGGGCGGCGTGCGCCCCGGAAGGAGAGCGGACTCATGAACGACCATTCCGCGCATGAATACCCGGTAGACCCCACCACGGATGTGGACCCCGAACAGCTCGCGGCGGCGGTGGCACGATCCTCGGACATCGCCCCGGCGCCCGAGGCCACCGATTCCCCCGACGGCGTCTCGGAGGTGCGTTCCGGCCACGCCGAGGCAGCCGCCGAGCCGGCGGCGCGCAGCTCGAATCGCGGCCCGGCCGTGCGCCGCCACCCCGGGCCAGCGGAAGCTGAGGGGTGAGTGACGTGCTGAAATTCCTCAACGGCTACTCCGCCAAGATCAACGTCATGATCGAACGCCTCGACAACGGCTGCCGGCCCGAGCCGTGGCGCAGAACGGGCTGGTGGGTGATCGAACCTGGCGGTTCGGCGGTCGCGTACGGCGGGGACCTCGCCGACGTCAACCGTTACTGGTACTGGTTCGCCTTCGCGACCGACGGCCGGAAATGGAGCGGCCCGTTCCCGGAGAACGTCCCGCATTCCGTGTTCGACTGGTGCCCCGACGTGGCGAGCAGCCCCTCGATGAATATCGGAATGCGCGAGCTGGACGTCAACGGAGCCGATGACAAGGTATTGCGACTGGTCCAGTAGTTCATTCACCCATTCCGTCTCCCGGCCCGCGAGTTCCCCACGCCGGCGTCGCGTCGCGGTACGGCGGGGTCCGAGGAGGTGATGTGGTGCCCGGCCCCTGGCGATAACTTCGTACGCTAACCGCTGAGTTGACGTACGAGGGGGCGGGCGATGGCCGAGGGTGCGGACGGTTCGTGTTCCCCAGCGGGGCAGGGCCCCGACCCCGCGTCCGGTGTGCGCTCTGCCGTGGCCGGGGGCAGCCGGTCGGTCGCGGCGGCGGGCGATCTGGGCATCGCGCTGTCCGGCGACGGCGGCCAGGTGATCGTGCACGGCGATGTGCTGGTCGGCGAACGGTCCCGGGGGTGGCGCTCCGGCTATCTGCTGGAAGTGCGCGAGATGCGGGCGCACCGGTTCGAGGGCCGCGCGGGCGAACTCGCCGCCATGGCCGCGTTCGCGACGGCAGCCGAGGGCGAGGCCGGCGGGTACTGGCGGTGGCTGGCGCCCGCGTGGACGGGGAAGACGGCGTTGATGGCCGAGTTCGTGCTGAACCCGCCCGAGCGCGTCGACGTGTTGGCCTTCTTCATCACCGCGCGGATGGCCGGCCGCGCGGACCGTACGGCCTTCCTGGACGCGCTCGGCGGGCAACTGCGGGGGTACCTGCGCGAGGGCGACGTCGAGTGCGCGACCCAGGGCGCGTTCCTGGACGGACTGGAGCGCGCGGCGGCGCAGGCGCGCGCTGCCGGGCGACGGATCGTGCTGGTCGTGGACGGGCTCGACGAGGACACCGGCGTACGCACCGGCAGCAGCGGCCACAGCATCGCCGCCCTGCTCCCCCGCACCCCGCCACCGGGGCTGCGGATCATCGTCGCCGGCCGGCCCAACCCGCCGGTCCCCGGCGACGTCCCCCGTAGTCACCCCCTGCGGGACCCGGGCATCGACCACCCGCTGGCCACCTCGCCCGCGGCCCGGGCCATGCGCGAGGACGCCGAGCGCAGCCTCGAAGCGATGCTGGACGCGGGCGGGCTCGGGCGGGAGTTGGTGGCCCTGACGGCGGCGGCCGGTGGCGGCCTCAGCGCCGCGGACCTGGCCGAGTTGACGGGCGACTCGCGCCGCCGCGTCGAACTCGCCCTCAGCGGCGTCATCGGCCGCTCCTTCCAACGCCGCCCCGCCCAGTGGGCCAAGGACGCCGACGGCCAACCCCTGCCCCTGTACTCGTTCGCCCACCAGGAACTGCTGGACGGGGCCCGCGACATCCTGAGCCCGGCGGCGCTGGCCGAACAGCGTGCGCGGGTGCACGCGTACGTGGCGAGGGCGCGGGAGGCGGGGTGGCCGCCGGAGACTTCGGAATACGCACTGGCGGGGTATACGCAGTTGCTGCGCGAGCTTCGGGACACGGGCCGGCTTGAGGCCCTGGCCCTCGACCAGGCGCGGCACGAGCGGCTGTGGCAGACCACGGGCACTGACAGCCAGGCCCTGACGGAGATCGCGGATGCGATGGGGTTGCACCGGGCGGTGGAGGACCCGGATGTGGCGGCGTGTGTGCGGTTGGCCTATCGGCGGGATCGGGTGTGGGAGAAGGCGGCGAGTGTTCCCGTTGGCGTCATCCTGACGTGGGCGCAGTTGGGGCAGGTGCGGCGGGCGTTGGCCGCAACGGGACACCGACGGGGAGAGTTTGACCTGCCGAAGTTACTGGGCGGCATAGCCTCGACGGTCGGTGACGACGCCGCTGCCGTAGCTCAGATTGTCACGGCGGCCCGCTCCATCGTCGAGCCCGTCACGCGTCTCTACGCAGTCGCCGACGTGGCCGAGAGGTTGGCCTCAACCGGTGATGAGAAGCAGGCCAGGCACCTCGCGCACGAGGTAGTCGACCTAGCGGACACGTTCAAGTCGCGGCCATGGCAGGTTGACGCGTTGACTGTCGCCGCCAGGGCCCTGGAGGCCACTGGGCAACGTCAGGACGCCGCCCAGTTCATGGAGCGGGCAGTCGCCCTCTCCCTGGGAGCTGCTGAGCCAGAGGAGCGCGACTCGTCACTCTTGTCCGTCGTGTCAGGGCTGGCCGAGGCCGGCGTGCGTACACAAGACGCTCACCTCACACAGCGATCCATCGGTCTCACCCAGTCCGTCCTGGCCCCAGGCGTCCGGTCGCGCGCCCTGGCACATATTGCTCTTGTGTTCGCCAGAAAGGGCAGACACAAGGAATCGTCTCACCTCATTCAGCAGGCCACCGATCTCGCCCACACCCTCGCAGGGCGTCAGGAGCGCGACCTGGCTCTTGCGCTCGTCTCCAGGGCTCTGGCCGCGAACGGTCAGTACGACGAGGCCAGAACCACTGTTCAGGCCATTGACGAGCCCCGCCAACAAGCCTTCTCATTGGTCGCCATCACCCGGTCACTGGCTGAGAAGGGGCGGTATGACGACGCGCTCCAACTCGTCCGCGCCCTCAGCCTTCCGGAAGAGCGAGGTGAGGGCCTGGGGGCTGTGGCGTACGAACTCGCGAAGTCGGGCGAGCGCGAACCTGCCGTGTGGCTCGCGGAGCAGGCACTCGACATCACGCGTACGCAAACAGACAGCCCGGGGCGTCGGGCATGGGCCCTTTCTCTCATCGCTTCTCACCTCTCGGGCGCCGGACGTCGGGCGCGGGCACTCCAGTTCGCCCGGCAGGCAGCCGATGTCGTGCACAGTATCGACGCTCCACACCGACAATCGAGCACACTGCATGATCTCGCCACGGCGTGGATTGCCGTGGGCGAGCACGAGCGCGTGACCGAACTGGCACAAGACGCCGCCGACCTGTGTCATGCCGCTATCCCTAGGCAGGACGCCTGGAAGCTGGCGGCAGCGGCTCGTACGTTCATCGCAGTCGAACGGTATGCGGAGGCCATCGCCCTCGTTCAGCCCATCACCGATCCTCAGTGGCAGGTGCGGGCGCTTGGTCCCGTAGTCGAGGCGCTGTCCGGCGCCGGTCTCCACGCGGAGGCAATCGAACTGGCACAGCGCGCATTCGACAGCAGGGAGGCACACGCCGACGCCGACCATCGGGCCCAGGCGTCTATCGTCCTGGTCAACGCATGGGCCTTGGCCGGGCAGGTGCGCGACGCACTGCGCGTCGCCCACGACATCGACCGCCCACAGGAGCGAGCCGAAAGTCTGGCCAACGTGGCGCGCATCCTCGCCACCGCTGGTGACCACGAGCGCGCCGCGCCCGTCATCCGTGAGGCGCTGGAGGCCATCCGCAGCGTGGACAGGCCCACCTATGCCGCGCTTGCGCAAGCCGTCGTCGTCGAGGCACTGATGGGGAACGGCCAGCCTGACGAGGCCCTCAGGCTGGCCCGGTCCATCACTGGCCACCTCGTCAACCAGGCGCAGGCCCTGGCCAGGGTCGCCGCCGGGTACGGCCCAACGCACCAGGGCCGGGCCCTACTCGCCGAGGCGCTGACGATCGGCGCGCCGCTGCCGATGGCGGCCGAGATCGCCCGCGTCTCACCCACCGCCCTCGAAGAACTGGCCCGATGCGTGGAAGCCGAGGTGGTGCACCCCGAGTCACCCGACAAGGGCACCCCTCAGGCCGAGTAACCCTTCGGCGGGACCAGGCTGGCCAGTTGGTCGAAGGACAGCCAGTACACCTGGTTGCCGCCGAAGGACGCCGGGTCGGCGATGAGGACCGTGCGGTTCGCGTCGTCGTAGCCGATGACGGTGAAGTAGTGGTAGATCGTCTGGTCCGACGGGTAGCCGGGGGGCTGGTTGCCTGGCGGGGCGACGATGTTGGTGACCAGCGGGTAGTTGTTGTCGATGTCGAGCACGATGTCGTGCCACAGCATGTCCTTCTGCTCCTGCGTGGGCGGGTCGTTCGGCATCTCCTTGGTCTCGTACCAGCCCGTGCCGAGGTTGGCGTTCAGCACGCCCGTCACCTGGCTGATGTGGTCCGTACCGGCCTCGGTCGTGCCGAGTTGGGCGGCCAGTTCGGCCTGGCTCGGGGCGGCGACGCGGGCCGAGAGGGCGATGCGGGTGGCGGCCGGGCCGCACCAGTAACCCGTCTCCTGGACCTGGTAGTCGACCGGGAGGGTGTGCGCGCTCGACGTGTGGACGCCGGCGATGGTGAGCCGGGTGCCCGGCTCGTTCCGGCCGCTGACGACCGCCGTGCCGGCCCGCGAGCCGTGGTCGAGCACATCGGGCACGTGGAGCGCCGAGGCGGGGTGTGGGGGTGTCGGGCGGGCCTGGGCCGTCGTGGCGGGGGCGAGGAGGGCGCCGGTCGCGGCGGTGGCGATGGCCGTGGCGAGCAGTCTCTTGCGCATGCGGACTCCTGGTGTGTGTGGGGGGATGTCGTACGAGGAAGGCGCGCGGGTCAGGGGATCGGCGGGACCGTGGGGCTCTCCTGGGCGAGCAGGTCGCGGGCGAACTGTTCCCACTGGGCGTACCGGTCGGGGAACGCCGAGACCTGGACGGCCTGGCAGACGTCGCCGGGCGGCATGGTCTGCCAGCCGTCGATCTGGAGGAGGCCCGGGTTGCTGCCGAAGGGGGCCACGCCGTAGAAGGACCTGGACGAGGTGGGCACGTCGGTGATCTGCTCCGGCGTGCCCCAGCCCGTGCTGGGGCGCTGCTGGAAGATGCCCAGGGAGTCGTGGTCGACGGGTACCAGGTAGTTGACGAACTTCGACTCCTGCATGGCGGTCATGAGCGCGATGACCTGGCCCTGTTCGGGGATGCCCGCGCCCTTGCCGACGCCGATGACGGTCCGCGCGTTGGCGAGTTCCTCGGGGCCGAGGTCGGCGGCCGTACGGAACGTCTGGTGCAGCTCCACGTCGGACGCCCGCTCCAGCGCCCGCGCGGTCGCCCGGTCGATGGTGCCGGTCCGGGGCAGGCCGTGCCGGGCCTGGAACCACTCCACGCCGTGCCCGGGGGCCGCTGGCCCGGCGGAGGCCGACACGTGGGGCGGGGTCGTGCGCGGCGTGGCCGCCTGGGCTGCGCCGGGCGTGCTGAGCAGGGCGCCGGCGGCAACCAGCGCGGCGGTGGCGGCGGTCGTCGCCGTCGGGCGGGTGGGGATGATGCGCAACGCCACTCCTCGTACGTTCGGGGTCGTCGTGGCATCCCCCGCCCGGTACGTGGGCGTACGCGGGCGCGCTCGCGCGCCGCGTCGTCCGCCGTCGACGGCCGCATCGGGGCGTACTCGATGCTCCGGCGTCGCCTGGACGACACATCGACGCCGCACGCACGGCACGTTGTGCGGACACAACGCGGTGGGGGGACGCGTGTGCAGCGGTCCGGCCAGCTTGCTGGCATGGGCATGCCACGCGCAACCCATCGGACGTGACGCGCGTAGTTCACCTACCCGGGGACAGCGTACGAACACGCGTCACCGACCGTCGCTGACCGGCCAGTTGCCGTGCCATCACGCGCCACGCCCCGCCCGCTCAGCCGCCGCGCAGGCCGTCCACCCGTTGGACGGGGCACCCTCCGCTCCACCCGGCGTTCAGCCCGATCCCCCCGCCCCCGTCACCCCGCCGACGGTTCGGCGGGGCGTGCGGCGACCGTGAAGAGGTGTTCGGGCCCGGGGTTCTCCAACTCGTCGAGGACCGCGACGGACAGGTCCTCGGCGCTGATCCACGAGGCGCCGTCGGCGTCGGTCAGCAGCGTGTCGGTGCCGCGCCGGTAACGTCCCGTACGCGCCCCCGGGTTGAGCTGGGCCGGCGGGCACAGGTACGCCCACGGGCCACGCGCGTCGGCCCGGCAGGCGTGCAACTGGGCGATTCCGGCGGCGGCGACGGCCCGTATCGCGGGCGGCACGTACGCGGGGTCGTCGGCGACGAGGAGTTCGGGGTTCGCCGGGCTGCGCAGCGCGCCCGCGCCGCCGACCACCAGGACGGGGACGCCCAGCGGGCCCGCGATGGCCAGCACCGCGCGGGTGGCCCCGACCAGGAACTCCTGGTCGACCGGTTCGGTGCGCAGGGCCACCACGACCGCGTCGGCGGCGGGGCGGTTCGCCGAGCCGGCCAGCGCGGCGCGCAGGGCTCGCGGGTCGCCCGCGTCGACGGCGACCGCCGTCACGTACGGGTCGTCGCTGGTCGGCTTCCGCGCCAGGGCCAGCACCCGGTGCCCGCGCGCCCGCGCCTCGGCCACCACCCGGCTGCCCACCATGCCGGTGGCGCCCAGTACGGCGATCGTCATGGCGCCGTCCTTCCGCGCTGGCGCGCGGGCCGGCGCGTTCGTGGGTTCGGCGGGTGTCGCGGTCGGTGTGGGGTGGTGGGTCGTCATCGGGGTCGCCTCCGTCGTGAGTCGGTGGTGTGGGTGGCGTGGGTGGCGTGGGTGGCGTGGGTGGCGTGGGTGGTGTGGGTGGTGTGGGTGGTACGGGTCCTCGCCGTCGCGTGCGGCGTCATCGCGGCCGGCCTCCCGGCAGCGGGGCGCCCGGTATCGGAGCGCCCGGCTCCGGGGTCGCGCCCGGCTGCGGGGCGACCCGGCTCACGGAACGGTCGGCCTCCTGGCGTACGCCCACCGCCGACCGACCACCCGCCCGCGCCCGCACCGCACGCCGGGACAGCGGCGGGGCCGGGAACTGGGCGGCCAGCAGGGCGGCGAGGGCGAGCGCGAAGCCCAGGGCCTGGAGCGGGCGCAGCGACTCGCCGAGGAAGAGGCCGATGACCGTCGCGACCAGCGGCGACAGCAGCACCAGCGGCGCCGTCGCGCCGACCGGCAGTCGGCCGATGCCACGGAACCACAGCGTGTACGCGATCAGTCCACCCATGCTGCCCAGCCACAGGTAGCCGCCGACGGCCTCGGCGTCGATCCGTTCCGGCACGCCCTCGATCGCGAGGGTGAGTGGCAGCAACAGCAGTCCGCCGACCGCGAGTTGCCAGCCGGCCAGGGTGAGCGGGCCGACGCCGGCCGGGCGGCCCCAGCGCTTGGTGAGGACGACGCCGCCGGCCATGGCGGCCGTGCCGCCGAGCCCGGCGAGCACGCCGACGGCGTCGAGCCTGGCCTGCGGCCCGAGCACGACGAGCCCGACGCCGACCATGCCGGCCACCCCGCACAGCCAGCGCCAGGCCCCGGGCCGGTCACCGAGCGCCACCGTGGCCAGGCCCGCGACGAGGAGCGGCTGGGCGGCGCCGAGGGTGGCGGCGACGCCGCCGGGCAGGCGCTCGGCCGCCAGGAACAGCAGCGGGAACAGCGCGCCGATGTTGAGCACGCCGAGCACGGCGGCCTTCCACCACCAGTCCCCGCGCGGCAGCACCCGGGTGATCGCCAGCGCGAGCAGCCCGGCGGGCAGGGCGCGCAGCAGGCCGGCGAACAACGGGTGGCCCGGCGGGAGGAGTTCGGTGGTCACGGCGTACGTGGTGCCCCAGGACAGGGGCGCGAGCGCGGTCAGGGCGACGGTGGCCGCCCGCCGCGCGGACGGGCCGCGCGGCGGGCCCGGCGACCGGTCGGTCAGGGCATCCATGCGGGGAAGTCTGGGCCGCATCGGATCATGCACGCAAAGCATGGTTGCGATGGCTTCTATGAACCAACAGCATGGTTGGATGGATCTGCAACAGATGCGGTACGTCGTCGCCGTCGCCGAGACGCGCAACTTCACCCGCGCCGCCGAGCGCTGCTCCGTCGTGCAGTCGTCGCTCAGCCACCGGATCGCCAGCCTGGAGCGGGAGCTGGGGGTCACGCTGTTCGCCCGCTCCAGCCGGCGTACGGAGCTGACCAGCGCCGGGGCGGCCTTCCTCGCGCGGGCGCGGGAGTGCCTGGCCGCCGCCGACCGGGCGGTCGCCGACGCCGCCGCAGCGGCCGGGGTGGTGCGCGGCCGGCTGGCCGTGGGCGTGATCGTGACCACGGCCGCCGTGGACGTGCCCGAGCTGTTGCAGCGCTTCCGCGCCCGCCACCCGGACGTGCGGGTCCTGCTGCGGGCCGGCGGCAGCGACGAGTTGGTGGCCGCGATCCGCGCGGGCGACCTGGACGTCGCCTTCCTCGGCCTGCCGCGGGACGCGCGCCCGGCCGGCGTGGAGTCCCTCGTCCTCGACCACGACGAGCACGTGTTGGTGGTGCCGGCCGGGCACCGGCTCGCCGGGGCCCGGCGGGTCACGCTGCGCGAGGTGGCCGGGGAGACGTTCGTGGACTTCGTGGCCGGCACGGCCGCCCGGGCCCAGTCCGACCAGGCGTTCGCCGCCGCCGGGCTGGCCCGCGACGTGGCGTACGAGGCCGGCGTCGCCGAGCTGATCACCCGGCTGATCGCGCGCGAGCTGGGCATCGCGCTGCTGCCGTCCGCGTTCATCCGGCCGCTGGCGGCCGACGACCCGGCGCTCGCCCTGGTCCCGGTGGTCGACGGGCCGCGCCGCGTGGAGTACCTGGCCTGGAGCCGGTTCAACCCGAGCCCGGCCACCCGGGCGCTGCTGGACGTGCTCGGGGTGCGCGGGCCGACGGGGTGAGGTCTGCTGGAGAGGAGACCTCCTGCTTCGCTGAAGGGTGACCCTCATGGCTGACAGGCCCGCGATCGTTCTCGTCCACGGCTTCTGGGGCGGTGCCGCGCACTGGGCCAGGGTCATCACCGAACTGCGTCGCCGGGACTTCCGCTCGCTGCACGCGGTGGAGAACCCACTCACCTCGCTGGCCGACGACGCCGAACGCACCCGCAAGATGGTGCGGCAGATCGACGGCCCGGTGCTGCTGGTCGGCCACTCGTACGGAGGCGCGGTGATCACCGAGGTCGGCGACCTGCCCCAGGTCACCGGCCTGGTCTACATCGCCGCGTTCGCCCCGGACGCCGGGGAGAGCCCCGGCCAGATCAGCCAGGAGAAGCCTCCGGCGGCGTTCGAGAACATCGCCCCGGACTCCGACGGCTACCTGTGGATCAAGCAGGACGCCTTCCACGAGAGCTTCGCGCAGGACCTGCCGGCGGACGAGGCGCTGGTGATGGCCGTGACGCAGAAGGCGCCGCTGGGCTCGACGTTCGGCGACAACGTCACCGCGCCGGCCTGGCGCGCGAAGCCGACCTGGTACCAGGTCTCCACCAGCGACCGCATGATCCACCCCGACAACGAACGCCGGATGGCCCAGCGCATGAACCCGCGCAAGGTCATCGAACTGGACGCCAGCCACGCCTCGTTGGCCTCGCAGCCCGGCCCGGTCACCGACCTCATCGAGGAGGCCGCGAACACGCGCGCCTGACGGACGCCGCCCCGACACGGGTCGGCTGACGGGAGCGAGGCCGGGCTGGGCGCCCGGGACGCGTGCCGAGCGGCGCGCGGACGGCGCCCGGCCCGCCGCCTTTCCGCCCGCCCCCGCGGCGGCTCGGGGCTGCCACCGCGTTACCGCGACAGCGCCACGCTCCACCATCACGACTCCGCCGCAACGGAGTTGCCCCTGCCGTCACTCATGGGCACCTGCTAATCTTTCTTTGCATGTGCTGGACGTTGACATGAGAGACCCCACGCCGACGGGCGACGACCTGGTGCAGGTGCTGTCCACCCTGTCCAACCCGCACCGCCTGCGGGTCGTCGCGGCGCTCGCGGGCGGACGGAACTACGTGAGCCAACTGGCGCGCGAACTGGACATCAGCCGCGCGCTGCTCCAGGTCCACCTGAAGAAGCTGGAGGCCGCCGGCCTGGTGGTCTCCCAGTTGGAGCTGTCCGAGGACGGCAAGGCGATGAAGTTCTACGAGGTGCGTCCTTTCTCGGTCCACCTGACACCGGAGTACGTCATGGACGTCGTCCAGACGCTGACCATCGAGAAGGGACCACGGGGTTGAACGAGCACGAATGGCAGGAAGTCATAGGGACCATCGGCATCTTCGTCCTGCTCATCACCGTGGTCCTCACGGTCATCTGGCAGGTCGGCGCGAGCCGGCGGGCCAGGCTCCAGCTCGCCCGCGAGGGCGAGTACCAGCGCATCGCCGAGGCCGCCATCGCCGGGCAGCGGACGATCGAGCAGCAACTGGCCCAGATCGGCGGCCAGGTGGCCGACCTCCAGGGCCGTACGGACAAGATCGAGCGGGTGCTCAAGGACGTCGAGTAACCCTCCCCCGACCCAGGTCCTGGACCGTCCCAGGCGGTCCCGGACCGACATGCCCGGCCGCGTCTCCAGGCCGGAGTTTCCGGTCCTACGGGCCGGGTCCGGGCCTTCCCGATCACGGTTCCGGGCCGTCGAGCGGCAACTCGACGGCCCGGGCACGGGGAGCCGAACCACCTCGCCAGCGGCGACGTAACGCCCACCACCGGCGAGCTTGCGCGGGAACACTCCACCGAGAAAGAGGAGAGCAGCTCATGCTGCCCAGAATCAAGTCCGGCCAGCATCCGCCCGACGACGCCGGGCCGGACAGCGCGGCGTTACGGGAAGACCCCCACGCGGCCGGCCCGAACGATCCCCAGGCGGCCGGCCCGCACGACTCCCACGCGGCCGGCCCGCCCGCCTCCCGCGCCGCCGGGCGGGCCCGGCCGAGCCTGGTCGCGTCCGTCGCCGGATGGTCCGCCCGGCACCGGGCCGCGGCGATCACCGGGTGGCTCGCGCTGGTCGTGCTGGCCGTACTCGCCGGCGCCATGGCCGGCGGCCAGGAGGCCCGTTCGGTCGACCCCGGCGAGGCCGGGCGCGCGCAGGAGTGGGTGCGGACGCAGCACAGCGGCGACTCCATACGGGAGAACGTGCTGGTCACGTCGCGGAACGCCGGTGAGGCCCGGCGGTTCGCCGACCACGCCGAGCTGCGCGCGGCCACCGCCGACCTGGTGGCCGAGCTGCGCCGGGCGCCCGGGGCGGTACGGGACGTGGGCTCGCCCCTCGGCGCGCACGGCGCGCGCTGGCTCTCCCGGGACGGCCGCGCCGGCCTCGTCACCTTCGAAGTGGCGGGCCCGGACGAGGAGTTCAGGGCGCACTACGCGGCCGTCGAGCGCGCCGTCGACCAGGTGCGGGAGCGCCATCCGCGGGTCAGCCTGGCGCAGGCGGGTGACCACAGCCTCTCCGAGGCGATCAACGACGGCATCAAGGACGACCTCAGGACCGCCGAGGCCACCTCCCTGCCGCTCACCCTGCTGATCCTGCTCGTCGTCTTCGGCTCGCTGATCGCCGCGGGGCTGCCCCTGCTGCTGACGGCGACGACCGTGGTGGCCGCCTTCGGCCTGCTGCGACTGGTCACCCGGTGGGTGCCGTTCAACAGCGCGGCCTCCGCCATCGTGCTGCTCATCGGCATGGCCGTGGGCATCGACTACGCGCTGTTCTCGCTGCGCCGGGTGCGCGAGGAGCGGGCCGCCGGGCACGACGTGCGCACCGCGCTGGGCATCACCGCGCGCACCTCGGGGCACGCCATCGTGGCCTCCGGGCTGACCGTCATGGCCTGCGTGGTCGGCCTCCTGTTCACCGGCGTGGACGTCTTCAAGGGGCTGACCGCCGGCACGGTGCTGGTGGTCGGGCTCGCGGTGGTCAGCGCCGTCACGGTGTTGCCCGCGCTGCTCGCCGCGCTCGGGGACCGGGTCGACCGGGCCCGCGTCCCGTGGCTCGGCAAGCGCCGGATCGCCGCGCGGGAGTCCCGGCTGTGGGGCCGGGTGGCGCGGGCGGTCGTACGGCGGCCGGTGCTGACCGGCGCGAGCGCGGCGCTCACCCTGCTCGTCATGGCGCTGCCCGCGTTCGGGATGCGGCTCCAGGACGCCGCCGTGACCGCGAGCCTGCCGCCGGGCACCTCGGTCGCGGTGGACGCCGCCAACGAGGTGCAGCGCGCCTTCCCCGGGGCCGCCACCTCGGCCCGGGTGGTCATCGCGCGCACGGACGGCTCGGCGGCCGACACCCCCGCCGTGCGCGCCGGCGTCGACCGCCTGCACCAGCGGGCCGCCGCCAGCGGGGGCGCACTGCGCGAGCCGATCACGGCGGTGCCGGTCGGCGACGTGCTGGTGGTCCGGGTGCCGCTGGCCGGCGCCGTCACCGACCCGGTCGCCAACCGGGCCCTGTCGACCCTGCGCGAGCGGGCGCTGCCCGCCGCCTTCGGCCCGGTGCGGGGCGTCGACTACGCGGTGGCGGGCAAGACCGCCATGCCCCACGACTTCGCCGAGCGGGTGCGGGACCGGACCCCGTTCGTCTTCGCGTTCGTCCTCGGCCTCGCGTTCCTGCTGCTCGCGGTGGTCTTCCGGTCCTGGACCGTTCCGCTGGTGTCGATCCTGCTCAACCTGTTGTCGATCGGCGCCGCGTACGGGGCCATGGTCTGGGTGTTCCAGGACGGCCACCTGGAAGCGCCACTCGGGTTCACCTCGTACGGCGGGGTGGTGAGTTGGCTGCCGCTGTTCATGTTCGTCATCCTGTTCGGGCTGAGCATGGACTACCACATCTTCATCCTCAGCCGGGTCAGGGAGCGGTGGCTGGCGGGGGCGGAGCCGCGCGCGGCGGTCGTCGGCGGCGTCGCCGTCAGCGCCGGGGTGGTCAGCAGCGCGGCGCTCATCATGACGGGCGTCTTCACGGTCTTCCTGACCCTGTCCGCCATCGAGTACAAGATGCTGGGCCTCGGCATGGGGCTGGCCATCCTCATCGACGCGACGCTCGTGCGCGGGGTGCTGCTGCCGGCGGCGATGTCCCTGCTCGGCGACCGGGCCTGGCACCCGCCGCGCGGACCCCACCGCCCCCGGCCCGTCCCCGCGCCCCGCGACCGGCCGGCGGCGCGGTGACGGGCCCCCGCCACCGGGTGGCGGGACCGCCCGGCGGCGGGGCCCGTTACCCGGCGGCGGAGGCGGAGGTGGCCGGGGCCGGCCCGACGGGGAGGCGCTGGCATGCCGGCCCGACGGGCGGGGCGGTGGGATGCCGGCCGACGGGAGGGGCGGAGGCGGCGGGGCGGAGGCGCGCCCTGCCCCCGGAGGGACGCGCCGCCGGCGTCTCCACCCCTGGTTAGAGCAGGTGATCGCCCTGTGGCCCGATGCTCGGAGCGGGGGCGCGACCCTAGCCTGGCTGCATCATGCGACGAACTGACGACCGGCTCCTGCCGGCCCTGCTGCTCGGCGCCCAGGTGGCCGTCTGGCCCGGCGCCGCGTGGTTGCGCGGCGGCGCCCCGAGCGGCGCCGACCTGCTCGCGGCGGCCCTGGTGGGCGGCCTGGTGACGGTCGCGCTCGCGATCCGCCGGGCCCGTCCGGTGCCCGTGCTCGTGCTGGTCGCCGCCGGGTGCGCGATCGGCGCGCAGCCGCTGCCGACCGGGGCGCTGGCCGTGCTCGGCAGCGCCGGCGTCGCGTTGGCGCTGTTCTCGGTCGCCGTCGAGCGGGAGGCCACCACGGCGTGGCTGTGCGTCGGCACGCTCGCCCTGTGGCAGCTCGCGCACGGCCTCAGCCTGCACGGGCTCGGCGACAGCCAGGGCCTCGACCTGGTGTGGACGGCCCTGCTGTACGCGGCGGCGATCGGCGCGGGCCGGTACGCGCGCCGGGCGCGGGCCGCGCGGCGGGCCGCCGAGGCGCGGCTGCGCCAGGCCAGGGCCGAACGGCACCGGCTGCCGGCGGCCGAGCGGCGCCGTATGGAGCGCGAGTTGCACGACGTCAGCGCCCACCACCTCACGGCCGTGGTCGTCACGGTCGAGGCCGCGCTCGGGCTGCGCGAGCGCCGGCCCGAGCTGGCGCGGGAGGCGTTGACGTTCGCCGCCGAGACCGGTCGCGAGGTGACGCGGGCGCTCGGCGCGGTGCGCGCGCCGGCGCCCTCGCCGCAGGACCACCCGGCGCCTCGGGAGCGGCTGCGGGAGCTGGTGGCCGGCTTCCGCGCCCTCGGCCAGCCGGTGACGGTCGAGGCGGAGTCCCTGCCGGACGGCGTGCTCGGCGACACCGCGTACGGCATCGTCCGGGAGGCGCTGACCAACGCGGTACGGCACGCCCCGGGCGCCGCCACCACGGTCCGGTGCGCCCACGGCGACTCCCGCACCGACATCGTGGTGCGCAACGCGCCGCCCGCCGCACCCGGCCCCGGCACACCGCCCGGCCGGGGCCTCGGAGGCGGACGCGGCCAGCACCTGCTGCGCGGCCGGGCCCGGGAGGCGGGCGGCACGCTGACCAGCGGGCCGACGCGGGACGGCGGGTGGGAGGTGCGCGCGGTGCTGCCGGGGCGCACCTCGGCTGCGCCGGTGGCGGCCGTCCCGCGCTCGTACCGGGTGGCCCAGTACGTCACCGCCGCGGCCCTGTGCCTCCAGCCGCTGTTGCCCACCCTCATCGTCCGGGACGAGCCGACGTCCACCGACGCGGGTGGCTCGGCCGGCGCGCTGTTCGCGCTGCTGGCCACCGCCCAGGTGCTCACGTTGTTGTGGCTGCGCCGGGCGCCACGGGCCACGCTCGCCGCGCTGCTCGCCCTCGCGCCGCTGTGGCCGGTGGCGATGGCCACGGGCGGGTACGCGGGGCCGGTGCTCCTGCCGCCGCTGCTCGGCACGCTCGCCACGGGCCTGGCGCTCGCCGCCGTGGCGGCGCGCGCCCCCGGGCACGCCGGGCCCCTCCCGCGCGCCGGCGTGCGAGACGGCCTGACCGGCCCGGGCGCGCTGACCGGCCGGGCGCTGACCCTGCCGCGCCGGGTCGTGCCGCGCCGGGTCGTGCCGCTCGTGGCCGCCAGCGTGCACGCGACCATGGCACTCGCCGCGGTGCTCGCCACCCGGTCCGCCGGTCGGGGTGGTGCCGGTGGTCACGCCGTCGGCACCGGTTGGGCGCTGGCCGGGGTCGGCGCGGCCGGGGCGGCGCTGGTGTGCGGGGCCGCCTGGGCCGGCGGCACCTGGTACGGCAGGCGGCGCCGGGTGGCGTCCGAGGCGCACCAGGACCGCGTCGCGGCCTGGACCGAGGAGGCCGTACGGGACGCCTGGGCCGAGCGGCGGCGCATCGCCGTCGGCCTGGAGACCACCGTGCTGGCCCGCACCGCCGACGTGGTCGAGGCGGCGGAGGCGGGCCGGCTCGCGCAGACCGCGGACCGGGCCCGCGACGCGCTCGCCGCCATGCGCGCCCTGCTCGACACGGTCCGCGTCGCGGAGGCCCGCGCCGAACGGCGTCCGCAACCCACGCTCCAGGCCCTCGACCTGCTCGTCCACCAGTGCCAGGCCACCGGTCGCCAGGTGCGGGCGCGGCTCACCGACCGGGTGCCCGAACGGCTGCCGGCCGCCGTGGACATCGCCGCCTACCGGGCCGCCGAGACCATCCTGCGGGCGGGCGGCGACGAGCCGGCCGCACTCGTACTCGACGCCAGGGACCACGTGCTGACCCTCACCGCGACCGGCGTGCCCCACGCCACCCGGCCCGCGTCGCGCGAGCGGCTCGCGGCGCGGGCCGACGCCCTCGGCGGCGGCCTGACCGTCACCGGGCCCGACGCGCTCGTACTGCGGCTGCCCCTCCCCGCGCCCGCACCGACGACGACCGAGCCGGGCGACGACCACCGCCCGCCCGCGCCGGACGCCCCGCTCCCCGTGGCCGACACCGCGCGGCCAGCCGGCGGCACCCCGCCCCACACCGAATCCGCCCCGACCCACCCCACCAACCGCGCTCAGCGCGCCGGCGACGGACCGCGCCCCACCACGGACGACCCGGGACCGGCCGCCCGGGAGCAGGAGGAGAACCGATGACGCTCAGCGTGCTGGTCGTGGACGACCAGGCGGTCGTCCGGGCGGGTTTCGCCGCCATCATCGACGCCGAGCCGGACATGACGGTCGTCGGCGAGGCCGGCGACGGCGCCGCCGCGGTCAGCCTCAGCGACCGGCTCGCGCCGGACGTGATCGTGATGGACATCCGGATGCCCGGCATCGACGGCATCACCGCCACCCGGGTCCTGACCGGGCGCCAGGACCCGCCGCGCGTCCTCGTACTGACCACGTTCGACCTCGACGCCTACGTCTTCGAGGCGCTGCGCGCCGGCGCGTCCGGTTTCCTGCTGAAGGACGTGCGGGCCGCCGAACTGCTGGACGGCATCCGGGTCGTGGCGGGCGGCGAGAGCGTGCTGGCCCCCTCGGCCACCCGTCGACTCATCGCCCACTACGCCACCGGCCCCCGGCCCGGCGGGGACGCGTCGGCCATCGACCAACTGACCGCGCGGGAGCGCTACGTGCTCTCCCTGGTCGCCACGGGCCTGAACAACACGGAGATCGCCACCGAACTCGGCATCGCCATCGGCACCGTCAAGTCCCACGTCAACGCGCTGCTGCGGAAGCTCGCGGTGCGGGACCGGGTGCAGGCGACGATCCTCGCGTACGACGTCGGCCTGGTCCGCCCGACCCCGCCGCCCCCACCCGCCTGAGCCCCCCACCCGCCTGACCGCCCCCACCCGCCTGACCACCCGAGCCCCACCCCGACACGAGCCGCCGCCGACCCGGACCGCCCGCGACCCGGCAGCAGCACGCCCCCACCCAAGGAGAGCCGCACCATGCCCGAGACCACGCCGCCACACCCGTTTCCGCGCGCCGTACGCGACGCGTTCCGCAGCGTCTTCGCCCGCGTCTACCTCGCCGCCTGCGCCATCCTGCTGGTCTGGGCCCTCGTGGTGAGCCGGGCCGACAACCCCGACGCGTCGTTCGCCGGCGTCGTACCGCTGCTCGCCACCGCGCCGCTGAGCCTGATCCTGCTCGTGCTGCCCGACCACGAGGCGATGCTCTACGTCGCCATCGGCACCGGCGCCCTGGTCAACGCCCTCCTCATCGGCTGGTGCGCCCGCGCCCTGCGCCGTGGACCACGCCCCCCGCGCTGAACCGTCGCGGGGCGAGGGGCCGTTCGCTCCCGCCTGGTGCCCTGGCCGACCCGCCGGCGCGCCGCCCGGCCCGGGCCGGTGGCACGGCGTCGGAAGGTGACGCACGTTCCGGGAGAAGCGCTCGTGGCGTTCGATCACCGGGTACTCTCGCGGCAATCGCTGGGTGTCGGCTCCAGCCGGAGATTCCACGCGTGAGCACGCGTGGACTGCCCCGTTCGCGCCGCCGTCCAGCACGGGTCCCCTCGCGGGGAGAGCGTCTCGGAGGTCGACGCATGCCTGGCTGGCTGTTCCGTCCCTTTCTCGTCGTGCTCTACGTCCTACCGCTGCTGACCGTCGTGTTGCTGTCCGCGCCGGCGTGGCTGACCTGGCCCTTCCTGCCCGCCGGGCGACAACGGGTCGTGCTGGAGGTCATCGACCGGCTGGTGCGGTGGACGCGTACGGTCATGACCCACCACGCCGCCCCCACCTCACGCGGCCGGGGCGCCGCCACCGGGCCCTGAGCCGCCGCGTGCTACCGGCGGCCCCGGCTCACGGTGCCGTGAGCCGCTTCTCCAACAGGGTCACGCCGTACGACCGGCCGCCGTCGCCGTCCTTCGCCGCCTGCTCGCCGACCACGACGTACCCCGCGTCCTCGTAATAGGCGCGCAGCCGTGGGTTGTTGGACAGGCAGTCCAGGCGGCAGAGCGTGCGCCCGTGGGCGAGGACGCGGCGCTCGGCCACCGCGAGCAGGCGGCGGCCCGCGCCGGGCGGGGCCGCCTGCCGGTCGACCACCAGGCGGTGCACGTAGCCGGCGACCGGCGGCTGCTCCCCCCACGCCGCCACGTCCTCCCACCACAGCTCCCACCCCCCGACGGTGGGGCCCGCCGGCCCGAGCGTGGCCAGCCACAACTCGCCCTCGCGCAGCCGCGCCCGGAAGTGTTCCGGGCCCAACTCGCCGGGCCGCCACTGCTGGATGCCCCGCGCGCGCTGCCAGCGCGCGGCGGCGTCCCGCAGGCGAACGAACTCGGTCACGTCACCCGCGTCGGCCCGCCGGAAGGACAGGGCCGCGAGGGGATCGGTCGTGTGCGACATGGGCCTGATCGTCCCCGACCCGGTACGCGGCCCGACCGGCGCCCCCCGCCTCCGCCCGCGCGCGCCCGCCGTACCGAACTCGCGCGCTCGCCCGCCGCGCCGAACTCGCCGCCCAGGTAACGAATGGGCGGCGGGCGGGGCCGCTGCCCGGTCCGATCGTCGCGCCCCTGTGGCAAAGTCAGCCCCGGCGTCGGGCGCGGACCGCCGCGTGCGCGCGGGGGTCACGAGGGTGAGGGGGACCCGTGGGTCGGGTGATCGACGGTCGGTTCGAGCTGGTGGAGCGGCTCGGCGGGGGCGGGATGGGTACGGTGTGGCGCGCCCGCGATCTGGCCCTCGACCGCGACGTGGCCCTCAAGGAGGTCCGCCCGCAGGACCCCGCGCTGGCCGAACACGACCCCGAGGCGGCCCGCCAGCTCCGCGCCCGCGTCCTGCGCGAGGCCCGGGCCCTGGCCCGGATCAGCCACCCCAACGTGGCGACGATCCACCACATCGTGGACGGCGCCGAACACCCGTATCCCTGGCTGGTCATGGAACTGGTCCCGGGCGAGAACGTCGCCGACCGACTGGCCCGCTGCACGCTGTCACCGGCCGAGGCGGCGCGGCTGGGCCGGGGCGTGCTGGCCGGCCTGGTCGCCGTGCACGCGGCCGACATCCAACACCGCGACGTCAAGCCGGCCAACGTCCTCATCCGGCCCGACGGGCGCCCGGTCCTCACCGACTTCGGCATCGCGGCCATCCAGGGTTCCACCGTGCTCACCGCGGCCGGCTCGCTGATCGGCACCCCCGAGTACATGGCGCCCGAACGCGCCGCCGGCCAAGACGGCGACGCCAAGGCCGACCTGTGGTCGCTCGGCATGATGCTGTACGTGGCCGTCGAGGGCCGCCACCCCCTGCGGCGCGCCAACACCCTCGCCACCCTCGCGGCCATCGTCGGCCAGGACGTCCCGCCCCCCACCCGCGCGGGCGCGCTGACGCAGCCGCTACGCGCCCTGCTCGTACGCTCCCCCGGCCACCGCCCCGACGCGGCCACGCTGGACCGCCTCCTGGCGGCGGCGGAGTCGGCCCCCGTCGCGCGGGCCGCCCGGGGTGCAGGGCATCCAGAGCGGGCGAAGGCCGTACCCGCACCCGACCGACAATCCCCCACCGATCCACCCACCCCCGGCGCGCACCCGCTCCCCGCGGCGGCCGACGCCCCCGCCAGCCCCGCCACGCACTCCGCCCGCCCCTCCGACAGCTTCGGGCCACCGCCCGCGCCCTCCACGCCCCCGTCCGGCGACTACCGCCTCACCCCGCCCGCCGCGCGCCCGTCCGCCCGGCCCGCCGCGCCGGCACCACACCCGGCGTTCCTCGCGCCGGCCCCGCTGCCCGCCCCGCCGCAGGGCCCGCCGCCCGCCGCGCCACCCGCCGGCCGGCCCTCGCGACGTAACGCGCTGTACGCCGCCACGGCCGGCGCCCTCGCCCTCGCGGGCCTCCTCACCTGGAACCTGCTGCCCGACGGCGGCTCAGGCAAGAGCGGCGAACGGCCTTCCCAGGGCCGCCAGCCCACGGCCGACCCCACGTCGCCCACCGGCGAGACCCCCGCCAAGGTGGACGACGACAAGGGGGACGACGACAAGGGGACAGGCAAGAAGATCACCATCGGCGTCAAGTCCGACCAACCGGGCCTCGGTTTCCGACGCCCCGACGGCACCTACGCGGGGCTCGACGTGGACGTCGCGACGTACATCGCCAAGGCGCTCGGCCACACCCCCGCCGACATCGTGTGGAAGGAGGTGCGCAGCAGCGACCGCGAGACCCTGCTGGCCAGCGGACGCGTCGACCTCGTCGTGGCGACGTACACGATGACCGAGGCGCGCAGGAAGCAGATCGACTTCGCCGGCCCCTACCTGACCGCACACCAGGACGTGCTTCTCCCCAGGGGCGACACCTCGGTGCGTAAGCCGTCGGACCTGAACGGTAAGAAGGTCTGCACGGTCGCCGGCAGCACACCGGCCCAGCGCCTGCGGACGGATATCGCGCCCCAGGCGCAGCTCGTGGAGTACGAGTCCTACGCGCGCTGCATCGACGCGCTGGCCCAAGGCTCGGTGGACGCGGTCACCACCGACAACGCGCTGCTCGCCGGGTACGCGTCCCTCCAACCGGGCGCCTACCGCCTCGCGGGCCTGTTCCTTTCCAACGAGCAGCCGTACGGAGTGGGCCTGCCCAAGGACAGCCCGCTGACGGGCGAGGTCGACAAGGCGCTCGAAAAGATGGTGGACGACGGCTCGTGGGACACGGCGGTCCGCAAGAACGTGCCGCTGCTGGAGCCGTGACGGCGGGCGAACGCCCTTACGGGCGGATGCCGTTGGCTGGGGGAGCCATGTCCCACCCTGCGATCCGGAATGCGGATGACTACGGTGCGTAGTGCGGCGGTTGCGCAGCCGTGCGTAGGCTGACGCGCGGCTCGTATCTCACCGTCGTTGACGGGAAAAGAGGTTGCGCATGTCCGCCCGCCCCCGCGACTTGACCCCCGACAGGTCCGCCCGACACCTCTTCGGCGCGGAGATGCGCCGACTCCGCGAGGCGGCGGGCATGTCCCTTGATGCCCTGGGGGACGTCCTCAAGTACGGCAAGAGTTCGCTGCATCGTTTCGAGACCGCCCAGACGATGGTCCCGCCCGATCTCCCGACCAAGCTGGACACCGCGTTCGGCACGGACGGACTGTTCGGCAAGCTCTACGAGTTGGCCCGCAAGGAGGTCCATCCGGACAGGTACCGGCGGCGCATGGAGTTGGAGGCGCAGGCCCGGGTCATCAACGAGTACGCCGGACACACGGTGCCTGGGCTCATGCAGACACGGGGGTACGCCAGGGCGTTGCTCCGCGTGGGTCACCCACACGCCACCTCTGACGAGGTCGAGGGCTTGGTCGCGGCCAGGCTGGGTCGGCAGACGTCACTTCAGGCGGACCCACCACCGGAGTTGTCCGTCATCCTGGATGAGGCCGTGCTACGTCGCACGGTGGGTGGGCCACTCGTCATGCACGAGCAACTGGCGGCTCTCCTGCCCTTGGTCGACGGTCCGGCCACGGTTATCCAAGTCCTGCCGTTCTCTCACGGAGAGCATCCGTTCCTGGGTGGGTCGCTGACGCTCATGACGGTGGGAAGGGGAGACGTGGCGGCGTACGAGGAGAGCATCGCAACAGGACACCTGTTGGAGGACCCGGAGGGCGTCGCCGTCCGCTGCCGGGCCTACGATCGGATGAGGGCCCACGCTCTGTCGCCCGAAGAATCCGCGGCTCTCATCCGCTCGACGATGGAGGCACTAGCCACATGACCACTTCTCCCTCGGCAAAGCCCGCTCTCGCCTGGGTCAAGTCCAGCTACAGCAACACTGACGGCGGCAACTGTGTCGAGTGGGCGCCCTCCGCCGCCACCCACGGCACCGTCCCCGTCCGCGACAGCAAGAACCCCGACGGTCCCAGCCTGACCTTCGACACACAGGCGTGGGCGGCGTTCGTGAACGCCGTGCGGCGGGGAGAGTTCGCCTAGTCAGCCACCTAACGTCCCACCCGCTCCAGAAAAGGTCCCATGCTCCTCCTCCTGCGCAAGCATCACGGCCTGCTGATCGCCGCGGGAGCCGTATGCATCATCATCAATAGCAAGGGCATCGGGGCGCTGTGGTTCACCGGCGTCGGCCTGCTGCTGGGTGGCCTGCTGTTGCGGTGGGTCCTGACGCGCGCGCAGCGCCCGCCGAGGGGCGGCACCCCGCCCGTGGCCCTGGGCGCACCCGTGCGGGGCCACTGGGTGGCGCTCAACGGGCCCGCCACCAAGGTGCCCAGCCACACCCACAGCCTGGCGCAGACGTACGCCATCGACCTCGTGCGCCGACCCGCGCCGGAACCCGTCTGGGTGTGGCCGATCGCGCGCCGCCCGGCTGCCTACCCGGCGTACGGGGAGCCGCTGCTCGCGCCGGCCGACGGCCGGGTGGTGGCCGCCGCCGACGGGCAACGTGACCACTTGTCCCGCACCTCGCTCGCCGGCCTGGGCTACCTGTTGGTGGAGGGCTTCGTACGCTCCCTCGCCGACCCCCGCCACATCCTGGGCAACCACCTCGTGCTCGACCTCGGCGACGGTACGTACGCCGTCTTCGCCCACCTGCGGCGGCGCTCGCTGCGGGTGGCCGTGGGGGACCGGGTCGCGGCCGGTCAGCCGCTGGCCGAATGCGGCAACTCGGGCAACTCCTCCGAGCCCCACCTGCACTTCCAGTTCATGGACGGCCCCGACCTCACCTCGGCCCACGGCCTGCCGTTCACCTGGCGGTACACGGACGACGACGGCCGCGAACAGGTGGGCGTGCCCGCCGACCGCACCCGCTTCACACCCGCCGCCCCCGGCCCCCGTTAAGTCGCTTGCCCGCCCGCCGCCCCGCTCCTACGGTGACGCGGTGACGACTCAGGTGATCGTGCTCAACGGCGGGTCCAGCTCGGGCAAGACGCGGCTCGCGCGGGCTTTGCAGGAGGTGTTGCCCGAGCCGTGGCTGCTCATGGCGGTCGACTCGCTCATCGAGGCCATGCCGGCGTCCCTGCGGAACGCCGGCGAGGGCATCGAGTTCGCCGACGACGGCGGGGTCACCCCCGGGCCACGGTTCCGGGAGCTGGAGGCGGCCTGGCAGACCGGGGTGGCCGCGATGGCACGGTCCGGCGCCCGGGTGATCATCGACGACGTCTTCCTCGGCGGCCCGGCCTCCCAGGAGCGGTGGCGGCGGGCGCTGGCCGGGTTGGACGTGCTGTGGGTGGGTGTCCACTGCGCCCCCGAGGTCGCGGCCAGCCGCGAACTGGCGCGCGGCGACCGCGTGCCGGGCATGGCCGCCGCACAGGCGCGGCTCGCACACCGGGGCGTGGCGTACGACCTGGAGGTGGACACGACGCGTAGCGGGCCCGAGGAGTGCGCGCGCTCCGTCGCTGCCCGGCTCGGGTAGACAGTGCCCGACGGCCCCACGGCCCCACGGCCCGGTCTGGGCGCCGGCCCGCCCCCTACCCCCGCTTGTCCAGCACCAACGCCGTGTACCCCACCTCCCGGCTCGCCGCCACGTGGGCCCGGATGACGGGGCACAGGGCCTGCCAGTCGGCCGGGGTGAACTCGCGCAGGCTCGGCCAGCGGGTGCGGAGGGCGAGGCGGCCGGGGCGGGTGGCCACGACGGCTCCCACCGTGCCGATGAGGCGGGCCGAGCGGCGGACGACCGGGCGGGTCCAGTCGTGTACGGCGCGGACCTCGAAGCCGGCCTTGGTGGCGCTGGCCAGGTAGCGGTCGAGCCGCTCGAAGTCGTCGAACTGCCAGGACGCGCGCACCAGGCCCCGTGGGTCGAGTTGGTCGATCCGCGCGGACCGTTGGTCGGGCCAGGTGAAGTCCACGAGGACGAGCCGGCCCCCGGGGCGCAGCACGCGGTGGCTCTCGGCGAGGAAGGCGTCCCGCCCCTCGGGGCCGAAGTGGAACGCGGCCTCCAGGCAGTACACCCGGTCGAAGGAGCCGTCCGCCAGCTCCGTACCGCCCGCCTCGTCGGGCAACCGGGTCACGTCCGCGACGGCGAAGGACACCCGGGGCCGGTGCCCGAACCGCGCCCTGGCCAGGGCGATCTGGTGCTCGCCGAGGTCGACGCCGAGGGCCCGGCAGCCGGCGTCGGCGAGCCGGGCGGTGGTGTAGCCGCGCCCGCAGGCGGCGTCGAGTACCAGGTCACCGGGTGCCGCGTCGAGGAGCGCCAGCGACCGCCGTACGAGCGCCCGCTGGAAGTACCCGCCGCCGCTCACGGCGGCGGGGAGCGTGGGCAGCGTGAAGTAGCCGACGTTCAACAGGTCGCCCCAGCCCACGTGTTGCAGGAACCTGAGGAAGATGTTGCCCTCGCCGTACCCGTCACCCGCATGCGTATCGGCACCCATGTCACTCTCCCGACTCCCACGAAATCCCGCCTGACCAGCCCGCGAGCATGGCACAGTCGCTGGCCACCGGTGACGTTCCCCGAGGTCGGGGCGGACACGTTCGTACGGGGCGGGTTGACCGGGGGGACCTGTCGCACAGGCGAGGGTGAGGGCGTACGGCGGACTACGCGGGCGTGCTGGCGTCCGCCGAGAGGTCCGGCACCAGCCCTCGCGCGCGGGGTGTTTCTTCGGGGCGTATGCGCAGCAGGGCCAGGTACCAGCGGCGGGCGGAGGTTGGTGGGATGCCGCAGGCGTGCAGGACGGCGGCGAGCATGTCGGCCGTCACGGGACGTTCGCCCCGGAGCACGGCACCGTAGGTGTGGTGGGAGAAGCCGGGGCGGCGGCTGGCCAGGTCGCGCAGGCTCAGGCCGCACAGCCGCCGCATGTGGTCGAGAAGCTGGGCCAGTTCCGCCTCGTCCCGCACCCAGCGCGGTGGGGTGATCTCCCGGGTGCTGGCCCACCGCTTGAGCACGGCGGCGTACCGGGCGTCGGCCTGCTCCGTGCGCTGCGCGAGGCGAAGGCGTTCCCATGAGGGACGGAGCGTGCCGGGGTCGACCCCGCACGCTCGGAGGTAGCCCTCCACTGTGCGCCAGGTGGGGAGCTTTCGACCGCCGTGCGCGTCCGAGAGCGAGGCGACGCAGACGCCGCAGCGCAGCGACATCTCGGCCAGGCTCGGGGTGCCCGCGCGCGCCCGCACGGCACGCAGGGCGGCGGCCAAGGTCACCAGTTGGTCTTCATCGACGGGCAACGTGTTCATGGGGCGGGCCATCGCACTCCTTGCCTCGGGTTCTCCGTGGGCCGTGGCCCGGGACGACGGCGCCCCGGGCCACGGGGATCGTCAGGACTCCGAGAGACGGCGGCGCACTTCGGCGGTCACCAGGCCGCCGACGCCCACCACGGCCACGGCCTCCGGAAGGGCCGTACCCAGTGCGAGCAGGGCGACGAGCGCACCCAGCACCACGACCAGGAGCACGAGATCCATCCAGGACAGACGCGAACGCTGGGCGGCGGACTCGGACGGGGTGGTACTGGATTCCTCGGGATGCCTCAGGGACAAAGAAGACTCCAAACCGGGAGACGACAGATCGCTGTGGACCAACCCTTTTCCGGTTGCAGCCGGAAAAGCGGCATACCAGTGACGCTACTGACGTCAACGCGCGCAGGTGCGCGATAGGTTCCACCGCTTTCCGCACCTTTCCATGCATCCTCGATCTCGCCACCCACCCGCTACGCTGCACGGAAATCGAAATCGTGACTATATGCCGGGAATGAGCGTTCATGCGACTGAAAAGCGCACGTTTACGCAGGTCACCCCGCATCTCGCGAGCCGAAGAGAAGATCTTGAATTTCGCAGACACGACGCGAATAACTCTGTGGATCCCTCCCACTCCGCGCGAAGTCAGCGCGCTCGCACGGTTGTCTCGCACCTTTGCGGCGAGCGCGCGCGACCATTAGTGTATTTCCGCAGGTCGGCCCGGACTTGCCGGCCCCGGCGGCGGAGCTTTTGGCGTTGGGGGATTGCCAAGCGGCGAAATGATCGGCAGACTGGGTCGTGGAGTTGCACGCCGAGCGTGCCCCGGGAGCCGATCCGTATTGCTGTGGACGCACCAGGGATTGCCAGGGGATCTTTCGTTGCAGCGAAACCCCCACCATCTTCTCCGCCCGCCGCCCGAGAGGGCGTGGCAGGGGCGAGCACCGAATGGCCCGACCGACCACGGCCGGGCCATTCGTCGTATCCGCCCCGCGCGGCCAGCACCCCGCGGTCAGCGCCCGCCGTCCCCTCCACGGCGAGCGCTGACCGCCTTCCCTCGTGCCGGTCGCGGGCCGGCGGCCCCTGCTCCGCGGGGCCCGCTGACCGGCGGGCGCCCCGCGCCGTGGGCCGCCGGGGGCGGCCGGGCGGGCGGGGGCTCGTTGAGCCCGGGTGGGCTCGTCCTGTGGGGCGCGGGCGACGCGGGGCCAGCCGGCGCCCTCGGGGTGGGGGCGCGCAGCGCGTTCCGGTGGCGCGCGCCCGGTTACAGCATCGAGGTCTCGCCCGGGCTCGGGCCGGGGGTCGACCGGTCGGGCACCCGCAACTTCTCGTCCACCACGGCCACGTCGAGCAGCGCCGACTCCGTGGTGCCCAGGTAGGTCAGGGTCCGCGGGTCGAAGACCCAGGTCGTCGGGTCCGACGGGGGGAAGCGGAAGGTCAGGCCGACGCCGTGGCGGCCGGCGCCGTCCCGTACGTCCTCCTTGACGGTGGTGCCGGGGAGCCGGCCGGCGGCGCGCAGCAGCGCCGCGTTGAGGTTGGGCTCCAGGGTGGTCGTGTCGATCACGCCGTTGATCAGCTCGAAGACCGCCTCGTCCCGGCTCGGCCCCTGCCCTCCGGTGTCCTCGTAGAGCTTGTTCAGCAGCACGTCGGGGTCGGTGGGCAGGGACCCCAGGCGGGCGAGGGGCCACGGCGGTGGGGAGTCGTTGGTGCCCGTCATGCTCTGGCTCGTGGGCTCGTAACGGCTCTGCGGGGCCTCGCCCTCGGTCACGGGGGTGACCCGGATGACCCCGCTCGCATCGGCCCGCGCCGCGTACCAGTCCTCGCGCTGGCCGAAGCCGCGCAGCCCGAAGCCGAGGACCTGGCCGTCCCCGAGGTGCCGCACGTAGACGTACTGGTCCGGGCGGACGGTGACCGGCGGGCGGCCGGCCTGCGCCGCCGCGGCCTGGTCCAGCAGGTGGACCGCCGACGGCTCGTCGCTGACGCTGACGGCGTGTGGCGGCGTGTCCTGGCCGGCGGTGCGGACGAGGACGGCGACCACGGCCGTCGCCACCACCACCACGATCGGCACCACCACGGTGGTGAACCGGCGCCAGCGGGGCCGGTGGCGCGCGCACGGCGTCTCCTCGTCCGCCAACTGCCGGCCGATCTCCCGTACGATCCCCTCCCGCAGCTCGCGATGGCGGTGCGGGGCGAGCCCGGGCACGTCGGGGGTCGGCAGCAACACCGCCAACTCCTCGCACTCGCCCGCCTCGTCTCCCTTCCGCGGAAAGGCGCTCATGGGTTCCTCTCTTCCGTGACCCCGCGCCCGGAGCCGGCCGCGCACGGACCGACCACCAGGGGCATCGGCTCGGGCGGGCGGACGACGGCCCGCGGGGGCTTTCTCCTCAGTTCGGCCTCGGTGAGCTTGCGCAGCCGCTTGCGGGCGCGCGAGAGCCGGGAGCGCACGGTGCCGACCGGCACGCCGAGCGCGTTGGCCACCGTGGTCGAGTCCAGGCCCTCCCACACGCACAGCGTCACCACCTCGCGCTCCAGGCGACGCAGCCCGGCCAGGGCCCGGCGCGCGGCGGCCAACTCCTCGCTGTCCACCATCCGCTGCGCCACCTCGTCCGCGAAGTCGGGCACCGCGTCGCCCACCGGGAGCCGGGCGAGCGCGTTACGGTGCCGGCGCGCGGCCCGCGCGGTGTTGCGCAGGACGTTCGTGGCGATCCCGAGGAGCCACGGGTGCAGGTGGTCGTCGCCGTCGGGAAGCACCCGTTCGCGCAGCCGCCACGCCTCCAGGAAGGTCAGGGACACCACGTCCTCGGCGGTGGCCCAGTTACCGGTCAGCCGCAGGGCGTGCCGGTGGACGGCCGTCGCGTGGTCGTCGAACAGCCGCCGGAACGCGTCCGGTTCCCCGTCTCGCACCCGCGCCCGTAATGAATGCTCCACACCCTTCACCTGTCCGACCGCCCGACCGCGTTCGCGTGATCTGGGTCACACCGGCCCGCGTGCGGTCGGACGGCCGGCCGTCGGCCGCTCGGGTGGCGGTCAGAGGGCGCTCGGGCGGCGGACGGAGACCACTCAGGCCACGGACAGAGGGTGCTCAGGTGGCGGGGCCGATGCCGAACGGGCTCACGACGTACGCGCACTCCGTGTACGTGTAGCCGGGCTCGATGCGCGCCGTGTCGGTGCCGGAGGAGTTGCTGGTGCCCTGCGACTTGTGCAGGAAGTACGTGGTGCCGACGGGCAGCGACAGGGTGCGCTGCGGGTAGCTCTTACCGCTCTGGCACGCCTTGCTGCGCGCCTGCGCGCGGTTGGCGTACGTCGTGCAGCCGTCGCACGCCGAGAGCGTGAACCTGCCGGTGACCGGGCCCGTGTAGAGGATCTCGACCGCGTTCGGGCTGTCGTTCTTGACCGTGACGGTCACGCCGCCACCGGAGGCCGTCGTCGGCAGCCGCTTACCCGCGTCGGGCAGCTTCTTGGCGATCTCCGCGGCGATGGCGATCTTCTGCGCGCGCGGCCGGTTCCCGTCGTCGCGGTAGGTGCGGGCGAAGTCGTTCATCGTCGTCAGGGCCGCGTCGAACCGGCCGTCCTGGTACTGGTCGACCCCGCACGCGTAGGTGCCGGCGCGCACGTGCCCGCTCGCCGTGCCCGCGTCCCGGGTCAGCGCGGCGGACCCGGCGCCGGCCGCCCTGGCCAGCGTGCTGGCCTGGACGCTGAGGGTGCGCAGGTTGGTGACGGCCGTGCACGGCTCGGCGCCCTTGATGCCGCCGGCCGCCGTGCTGATCGCGGCGCTCACGGCCGGTTCCACCCTCGCCGCCGGCGCGGAGTCGGGGAAGTCGGCGAGCAACTCGCCGAGGTGCTTGGTCTTGCCGCCGTCGGCGGACGCCTGGCCGAGCCCGCTCACCCCGCACTCGTACAGCGAGTTCGCCAGCCGGTCGTCGGGCCAGCCGGTCAGCTTGCCCAGGTGCCGCTCGTCGATGCGCCGCGGAACGGTCCGCAGGAACGTGAGCGGCTCGATCGCCGCGCAGAAGTCCCTGCGGTCGTACGTCGCCCCCACGCTCTCGTAGTACGTCTTCATCCGCTCCGGCACGCGCTTGGCGGCCCGCGAGCCGGGGTGGTCGTCGGCGAGGGCGGCGTAGCCGTCCAGGGCCCGGCGGTAGTCGGCCTCGGCCGCGTCGAACGGCTGCCCGGCCCGCGCGCTGACCAGCTCGTCGGCCTCCGCGAGACGGTCGAGCAGCATCTCCTCGGTGGCCTCGTCGCGGGCGCTGTCGTACGCGAGGTAGCCGCCGCCCGGCGCGGCGAGCAGCGCCAGGCCGAGCAGCACGGCCACGGCCGCGCGCGGCGGCCACGCGAGCGGCCGACGCAGCCCGAGGAACGCGCCGTGCGCGGCAGCCGCCGCCAGCACCGCCAGGTACCCCGCGACGACACCACCGGCCACGCCGTCCGGCTCGGCCGGCAGCGCCAGCAGGAGCAGCCCGGCCGTGGCCGCCCAGCACACGGCGACCGCCCACCACACGCGCAGCAGGGCGTAACCGACGCCGAGCCCACTGAGGTTGAGCAGCCCCACGGCCACCGCCCGCAGCGGAACGGGCGGCACGGGCGGCGCCGGCGGCACGGGCGGCGCGCCGAACGGCGGCGGCGGAGGCGCGCCGAACGGCGACGGAGGCGCGCCGGCGGGCCCCGGCGGCAACGCGGACAGATACAGCGTGGGCCGCTCACCGGACGGCCGATCCCCGGGCGGGGGCGCGACGGGCGGCGGCGTGACGGGCGGCCGGTCCCCGGGCGGCGGCGTGGCGGACGGCGGGGGCGCGGGCCAGCCCGGGGGTGCTCCCGGGGGCGGTGGTGGCGGCGGCGCGGCGCCGTAGGTGGGTGGGGCGGGGGGCGCGGGCGGTGGTGCGGCGCCGGGTAACGGGGGCGGGGGCCCGGGGGGCCCTGCCGGCTCTCCGGCGCCCTTACCTCTGCCGGCCGCGTCGCGCTCTTCCCACACCATCGACGTACCCCCCTGGGACGTTGCTGCCGTACGCCCGGCCGGCCGACCGCCGCCGCGCCGCACCCACGGCCACGACACCAACCCACCCCACCGGACCGGCCCCGTTCGGACCCCGCCCGCCCGGCCCCCTGCCGGACGCGCGGCGCGTACGACCCTACGGGGCACGCGGTCGGACGAACAGCCCGTTGGAAGGTCAACTCGGGCCTTCGGGCGATCACTTGGCCGGGCGACGCACGGCAGGTCGCTGCGCGACTCGGCACGCGGCGGGTCGGCTCGGCTCGGCTCGCGGCGGTCGACGCGGCACGCGGCGGGTCGGCGTTGGTGGGCCGGGGCGGGAGGTGTGGCGGCCGTACCATGCAAGCCCCGCATATGCCGGCATGTGGACACCGCGATTTCGGCCAACTACGCGTAATCCGCGCGCTCCTGGGCGAGACGGGACGCTAGCGTGAGGTGTCGAAGGAGCGGACCTACGCCCGCACGTACGCGGGTGAGGCGGGTCCGTACGTCCATCGTCAGCGGAACAGATGGTGCGCGCCGCGACGCGGCGACGCCGCACGCGCGCGGCGGAAGCCAGCGGGGCACGGCCCGGACCCGGCGGGGCGGCGGCACGGCCCGCGGGCTCGGCCCTCGTCCGGCCGCGACCGGCCGTGCCCGGTGCCGAGGGGGCCCGCCCCGGGCGTGCGCCGGTGCCGGCTCCCAACGCGCGCCGCGAACCGGTGGTTGGGGCGGCGGGGCGCGAACTCCGGGACGTCAGCGGGACAGAGGGGGAGCGGATGACGCGGCAGCATGACGAGCAGGTGGCCAGAGTGCGGCCCAGTGGTCTCAGGAAGGGCGCGGTCATCGCGCAGTCGCTGGACAACCAGTGGGTCAACGCGGAACTGACCCGGGACATGATCGCGCGCGGCCGGTCGCTGAGCGAGGTCGACGACGTACGCGGTAAGGAGGTGCGGGCCGAGTACTTCCGCGGCCTCATCAACACGCGACAGGTCGTCGCCAACCGCACCTACTTCTACAACAACGCGGCGATCAGCCGCGACTACCTGTACGACGACGCCGCTCGCCGGGCCCACCAGAAGCTCCTGGCCGACGGCTCCCTGGTCCCCTTCCTCCTGCACGAGCGGGAGCCGACCGACCGACCAACCAACGTCGACCTGGACGAGACGGCCTTCACCGCCTGGCAGGAGACCCTGGCGACGCTGCCCGCGACGGCGCGTATGACCTGCCTGCGGATGTCCTGGAACGACGAGCAGAACCGGTTGGACACGCAGAACGCCCTGTTCCGCCCTTTCGCCGCCCGGGTGCAGGCCCTGACCGCCAAGGACCTCCCGCTACTGGCCCAGCAGGTCGGTGTGGAGGAGGAACGACTGCCCGCCTTCGCCCGCCGCATCGGCCAGGTCGTGGACCACAGCAACGAGCTCAGCGTCGAGGGGCGCCCGGTCACCCGCAACGTCCTGTACGAGCGGTTCGTCTCGGTGCCGGGCCGGCCGGTGTCGGAGGGCCGGTACGACCGGGACAAGCCGTTCGCCGGGGAGATCAAGCAACTGATCGACCTGATCTACAACGTCAACCTCGCCGACGCCCTGAGCATGTATCCGCTGACGCCGGGCGGCAGCCTGCAGCGTGTCGCGCTCCAGGAGTGGCGGGACCTGCGCGGCTCCTCGTCCCCCTCGGGGGCGGGCCGGATCATCGAGGACCCGGATGAACTCTCCGAGCTGCTGCGCTTCCTCCAGCGGCAGGCGTTCAGCACGGTGCAGGGCGGCCTCACGCCGGCCGAGCTCGACGTCCTCGAACTCGGTGACATCGCCACGCTGCGGGAGACCGGCGCGTGGAACGCGTACATCACCGCCTTCGACCACCTCCTCGCGGACCCGGCCACCTTCGGCGACCGCGTGGGGCTCGTCTTCGACCGTTACATCGCGCTCAACCGGAAGATCGTCGAACTGGCGGCGGCCCGGCGTGGCGGCCACTCCGCGTCCTGGTCCCCGGTGGTCGAGGTGGTCGTCAACGTCGGGGGCTCGGTCGTCACCGCCGTCACCGGCGACGAGAACTGGTCGCTGACCGGCGCGCTGGGCGCCACCGCGCTGGACACGTACGGCGGTTCCGTGCGGCTCGTCCTCCGCAACCGGATCGCCGGGCGCCGCGAGCAGAAGTTCGCGCGCGAGATCGCCACCGTACGGCTGGAGACGCTGGCCGCGTGGCAGCGCTTCCAGGGCCTGGTGGAGAGGCTCCCCGGCTACCGCGAGGTCGCCCCGAACCCGGGCGCCAACAACTCCACCACCATGCGGGACGACCTGGAGTACTGAGGCCCAGGTCCGGCCCCCTGTGGGGGCGGGGGCCGGCCGCCGGGCGCCCGTGCGGTCGGGGCGCGTGGTCGGACGCACGGGTGACGCGCTTTCGGGCACCCGGAGTTGGCACGAGCGGCGGATGGCGAACGTCCGCGCGGCGGACACTGGGTACGGAACGACGTCCGCCACGAAAGGCGCCATGAACCGCTACGACCGGCTGCGCGCCGAGCGCCCCGACCTGTTCGTCAACAGCCCGGACGGGATCGACCTCCTACTGTCCCCCGAGGCGGTCGAGGCCGCGCGACGCGGCGCCGGAGCCGCTCCCGACGCGCCGGTCGGCGTCGTCTACGAGGACTCCTACGTGACCGTCGTGCGCGACGCGGTGCGCTTTCCCGACGGAGCGCACGGCCTCTACCTGCGCGTTCTCCCCCGCGTCGCGGACCCGGGCGTGGTCGTCCTACCGCTCCTGCCCACCGGGCGCGTCGTCCTCGTCGAGCACTACCGGCACGCCACCCGGGCCTGGCACTGGGAGGTTCCGCGCGGCATGGGCGAGCCCGGCGCGACCGGCGCCGACAGCGCCGCGCGTGAACTGCGCGAGGAGATCGGCGCCCGGGCGACCGAGCTGGTCCCGCTCGGCGACGTCCACCCCGACACGGGCCTGTTGGGCAGCCGCGTCCAACTCTTCGCCGCCCGCATCCCCCACCCCACGCCCGCCACCACCCCGCCGCCCGGGGAGGGGGCGGGCCGCGAGCCCGGTGACGGCCGGCAGGACGAGGGGCAGCGGGACAGCGCTGGTGACGTCCGGAAGTACGGCGGCCAGCCGTACCCCGGCGCGCGAGACGTCGCCGAGGGCATCCGGCGCATGATGACCGTCCCGTACGCCGCCCTGGGGGAAATGATCGCCACCGGCGCCGTCACCGACGCCTTCACCATCGCCGCGTACACCCGCGCCCGCCTGGCCGGGCTCCTGGACACCCCCGCCCCGCCCGCGCCCACGAGCGCCGACGGCGGCTGACGGCCGACCAGTCCGGCGCCCTCCGGCGGACGAACGGACGAACGGGCGAACGGACGAGCGGGAGGGGCGGCCGACGGCATCGACATGCCGGCGCCGGCGCGCGACGGCAGGGGCCGCGCCCGGAGAACGGACCCGTCCGCGCGGTGCCCTCCCCTCCCTCACGCCACTGAAGAGCGCGTGAACGATCGCACTACTCACTCGATCGGCCCACCCCTGTGGATAGACTCTCGCGAGCTCACAGAAGACGCAGGGGAGGCGAGCGGTATGGCTCAGGCGAGGAAGATCGCTACCTACATACTTGTCGTCTTCGTGCTGTACACGATCATCAACTCCCCGGCGCGGGCCGCCGAGCTCGTCCAGATCGGGTTCGAGGGCATCTCGGACGCCGCCAAGGGCATCGGCGACTTCATGACCGAGCTGGTCAAGTGACCGGTCGGGCAGCAGACCGCCCGACCGCCGAGCACCCACCACCCGCGTCAGCCGCCGCCACGCACCCACCACCCGCGTCATCCGTACGGAGGGCAACCCAGTGATCCGTCATCTGGTCCTTTTCAAGCTGAACGAAGGCGTCTCCCGCGACGAGGAGCGCGTGGTCGCCGGCGTGAAGGCGTTCCAGGAGCTGGACGGGGTCGTCCCCGAGTTGACGTTCTGGGAGTGCGCCTGGAACATCACCGACCGGCCCATCGCGTACGACTTCGCCATCAACTCGGCCGTCGCCGACCGGGACGCGCTCACCCGCTACCTCGAACACCCGGCCCACCAGGCCGCCGCCGCGCGGTGGCGCGAGTTCGCCACCTGGGTGATCGCCGACTACGAGTTCTGAGCGACTTGCTCCGTACGACCCGCGGCCCCCTGCCACACGGCGGGGGGCTGTTCGCCGTCTGGGGCAGCGGAAGCGGGCCCCGCGTCGGCCGCCGCGCGCGTCAACTCACCCATCAACACGGAGCTATGCGGTGCTTGCACACAGCGGACATGTCTTGTGATGCTATGACCGCTTTTGCCGGATGATTGGGTTGGGACGACCTGAAGGGTGGCGTGACCGTGACGGCCCGTACTGCACCCAAAGCCCCACCTCAGGCCGGCACCGGCGAGCGCGCGGCCCGCACCGAGCCCACGACCGCCCCCGCGACCGACCCAGCGACCGACCCCGCGCCAGAGCGGGACGCCGCCGTAGCCGCGCCACCCGCCGCCGACCCACCCGCCAGCGCCACCACCCCGACCACCCCGCACCGCCCGGACGACCCAGCTCCCGCCCCCGCAAGCGAGCCCCCCGCCGACCAGGGCCGCCCGGAACCCGCCGCCACCCCGGGCCCCGCCCCGAGCGGGGACCCGAGCCCGGCGGCGGCCGACGCCGACGCGGCCCGCGCCGGGGCGGGCGACACCGCGGCCCGTACCGGTACCGACGCTGCCCGTACCGGCACCAACGCGGGCGCCGGCCGGCGTCGACCGGGCGGCACCGCGACCCGAGGCGGGGAAACGATCCGGCCCACGGGCGGCCCCGGGGCCCCCCGCCGCGCGCCCGACGCGTCCACCCCCGCGGCGACGGCCCCCGACCCACCACCCGCCCGCCGGCCGGCCACACCACCGGCCACCGCCCCACCCGGCACGGGCACGGACGCGAGCGCGAGCACGGGGACAGACGCAGGCACAACCGCGGGCGCGAGCACAGGCACGGCTACCGGCGCGGGCGCGAGCACAGGCACAGGCACGGCTACCGGCGCGGCCGGGGCCGCTGCCGCGCCAGGTGTCGAGACCGCGTCGGACGTCGAGACCGAGGGCGGCGCCACCCCGCGCGAGCGGCGCAGCGCGGACGCGCGGGCGCTGACCCAGGTGCTGTTCGCCGAGTTGTCGGGGCTGGAGCCGGGCACCCCGGAGCACGCCCGGGTGCGGACCGCGCTGATCGAGGCCAACCTGCCGCTCGTGCGGTACGCAGCGGCCCGCTTCCGCAGCCGCAACGAGCCCATAGAGGACGTCATCCAGGTCGGCACCATCGGGCTCATCAACGCCATCGACCGCTTCGATCCGCATCGCGGAGTGCAGTTCCCGACCTTCGCCATGCCCACGGTCGTCGGCGAGATCAAACGTTACTTCCGTGACAACGTACGGACCGTCCACGTGCCACGGCGGCTCCACGAGCTGTGGGTGCAGGTCAGCGGCGCGACCGAGGACCTGACGGTGCTGCACGGCCGCTCCCCCACCACCGCGGAGATCGCCGCCCGGCTGGGCATCGGCGAGGACGAGGTGCTCGCCTGCATCGAGGCGGGCCGCTCGTACCACGCGACGTCCCTGGAGGCCGCGCAGGAGGGTGACGGACTGCCAGGGCTGCTCGACCGCCTCGGCTACGAGGACCCCGCCCTCGCCGGGGTCGAGCACCGTGACCTCGTACGCCACCTGCTCGTCCAACTGCCGGAGCGCGAGCAGCGCATCCTCCTCCTGCGCTACTACAGCAACCTCACCCAGTCGCAGATCAGCGCCGAGCTCGGCGTTTCCCAGATGCACGTCTCGCGGCTGCTGTCGCGCAGCTTTGCTCGGCTACGTTCCGCAAATCGAATCGAGCCGTAACCCGCGAAGGGGACCCCACGAACGGCCCTCAGGCAGTAATGTCGACATGGCGCTACAGCGTGTTGCCGACATGTGACATTCTGCAGGAACGGTGTTTGGCGCGGCCGATCTTCCGGTATTCAGGGGGAGGTTGCGTTCCTTCACCCGCGAGCGCTACCGCGACCGTCCGCGACCTCAAAGGGGGTGGCATGTCCGTAGATTTGGGCAGCTCGAAGGTGCTCACCACTGACGCATCACGCGTGCTTGACGATGGCGGCGCCATCGACACTCGCACCCTCTCCCGCTCCCTGTTCCTGCGGCTCGCCGCGCTCGACCAGGACAGCGCGGAGCGCACGTACGTACGCGACACCCTGATCGAGCTCAATCTCCCCCTGGTCCGGTACGCGGCGGCGCGCTTTCGCAGCCGCAACGAACCGATGGAGGACATCGTCCAGGTCGGCACCATCGGGCTGATCAAGGCGATCGACCGGTTCGACTGCGAACGGGGCGTGGAGTTCCCCACGTTCGCGATGCCGACGGTCGTCGGCGAGATCAAGCGGTTCTTCAGAGACACCAGTTGGTCGGTGCGGGTCCCGCGCCGGCTCCAGGAGCTGCGGCTCGCCCTGACGAAGGCCAGCGACGAGCTCTCGCAGAAGCTCGACCGTTCGCCCACCGTTCCCGAACTCGCCACCTGCCTGGGCGTTTCCGAGGAGGACGTGGTCGACGGCCTCGCCGTCGGCAACGCGTACACCGCCAGCTCCCTCGACTCGCCCTCGCCCGAGGACGACGGCGCGGACGGCTCGCTGGCCGACCGCCTCGGGTACGAGGACAGCGCGCTCGAGGGCGTGGAGTACCGCGAGTCCCTCAAGCCGCTGCTGGCCCAACTGCCGCCGCGCGAGCGCCAGATCATCATGCTCCGCTTCTTCGGGAACATGACGCAGTCGCAAATCGGCGAAGAGGTGGGCATCTCCCAGATGCACGTCTCCCGGCTGCTGACGCGCACCCTCGCGCAGCTCCGCGAGGGCCTCATCGCCGACTGATCGCCCCCACCACCGAGAGCTCCACTCCCACCCCGCTCCTCCAGCACGCCGCTGCCGCACGCCCACCGCGCGCCGCAGCCGGCGGGAGGGGCGGGGTGCGCACGTCCCGGCCACCCAGGCCGGCCGACCCGGCCATGCCCGCCGGGGCGACTGGCTCCGCGCGGGCGGCCCACCTTCGCGCAGGCGGCCCGGCCCGCGAGCGCCAACGGCGGCGCACCCTCGCGCGCGACCCGGCCCGCGACGGCCGCTCACCGCACACGCGGGCCCGCCACGGCGCGGCCATCCCGTACCCCGGCCACAGAAACGGTCCGGCAGCCCGTCGGGCGCCGTGCGCGGGGCGCTGGCGGGGTGGCGGGCTGCCGGGGGGTGGGCGTACGGGGACGGTCGGGGCGACGCGGGTCAGGCCAGGGCGAGCCAGGCGACGGCGGCGACGACCGCCACCGCGACGATCACACCGATGATCACGCCGAAGCGTGGGCCGGACGAGGTGGGTCCGGCGGCGGGCTGGGGCTGCTGCTGCGTGCCCTCGTCAACAAAGGCGCGGAACATCTGGGTGCTGCCAGCCGGGTCGTGGTTGCCCTCGGGGCCAGGGTTGTTCGCCATGGGCCCCGACCCTAGCGAACCTGTGGAATCGCGCACACCCCCGGGGTTTCCAGGGGGTTTGATCGGCCCTTTTCCGACTTGACCGGGGGCCGGCACAGGCTTTGTCGGGTGTTTACTCCGCGACCGGTCATTTCATTTGCCTGTAGCAACTAACTTCTCTTATGGTTGCCCTAAGCAACTTGATCACCGGGTCCGACGAGCCCGCCGCCGGCGACCGACCTCCGGCCCACCAGACCGGGGGCGCCGCCGGGGCCAGCGGCCACGTACGGGCCCGGCGCCACGCACGGGCCGCACCCGCAGCGGCTCACACACCCCATACCTCAAGCCCACCGAGACCGGGCAGGCCGAGCCGGGCCTGTTCCGGCCCGTTCCGGTCGGCGCCACCGGCGCGCACGCCGGGCCGGCGCCCGGCGCGGCGCACGCCCCCCGGGCACGGCGCCCCGGCAGCGCAGCGCGCCACCGCCGAACGCCGCCGAACAGGGCCGTCCGCCCGGCCGGCCCCCGGCGCACGCCCGCCGCGCACCCGCCACACCAGGAAGGAGCACCGATGGCGACGCAGGAGCAGTACCGCGAGTTGGCGCGGCAGTTGTCGGCCACCGCGGCCATCCAGCGCGACCTGGGCCGCGCCCTGCCCGCCGACTGCCCGCCGGCGTCGGCCATCGTGCTGATGGTCCTCAACCGGCACGGCGAGATGCGGATGAGCAAGCTCGCCGAGCTGCTGTCCATCGACATGTCCGTGACCAGCCGGCACGCGGCGCACGTCGCCGAGCGCGGCTGGATCGACCGGCAGCCCGACCCGCAGGACAAGCGGTCCCGGCTGCTCCGGATCAACGCGCGTGGCAGATCCCTGCTGGACGAGGTGGCCGACCGCTACACGGAGGTGCTCGCGCACTACCTGAGCGACTGGTCGGACGCGGACCTCGGGCAGCTCAACACGCTGCTGGCCCGGCTGCGGGGCAGCTTCGGCGACTGCCGGGCCCGCCCCTCGCCGTTCGCCGCCCCGCCGCCGCGCGCCCCGGCCGCGGACCTGGCGGCGGCGCCGGCACCGACCACCGCCGTCCCGGCCCCGGACCCAGGCCCCGCCCCGGGCCCGCCCCCGTCGGCGGACGACGACATCACCCGTACACCCGCGAAGCGATAGGCGAGAAGGAACTCAATGGCAACGACCACACCACCCGGTGTGCGGGGAGACGCGCAGCCCTCCGTGGGCGGGAAGCACGCCGCGGGCGCCTCCCACGCCTCCCCCGCCGGGCCCATGTCCCACCGGCAGATCCTGGAGGCGCTGTCCGGGCTGCTGCTCGGCATGTTCGTCGCGATCCTGTCGTCCACGATCGTCACCAACGCCCTGCCGCAGATCATCGGCGACCTGGGCGGCAGCCAGAGCTCGTACACCTGGGTGGTCACCGCGGCGCTGCTCGCGATGACCGCCTCCACCCCGCTGTGGGGCAAGCTCGCCGACCTGTTCAGCAAGAAGCTGCTGGTCCAGATGTCCCTGGTCATCTACATGGCCGGGTCGGTCATCGCCGGGCTCTCGCAGAACACGTCGATGCTGATCGCGTGCCGCGTGGTGCAGGGCATCGGCGTCGGCGGGCTCACCGCCCTCGCGCAGATCGTGATGGCCGCGATGATCTCGCCGCGCGAGCGCGGCCGGTACAGCGGCTACCTCGGCGCCACCTTCGCCGCCGCCACCGTCGGCGGCCCGCTGCTCGGCGGCGTCATCACCGACACGAGCTGGCTCGGCTGGCGCTGGTGCTTCTACGTCGGCGTGCCGTTCGCGATCGTCGCCCTGATCGTGCTGCAGAAGACGCTGAGCCTCCCCGTCGTCAAGCGCGACGTGAAGGTGGACTGGGCCGGCGCGTTCTTCATCAGCGCCGCCGTGTCGCTGCTGCTGATCTGGGTGACGCTGGCCGGTGACAACTACGACTGGATCTCCTGGCAGACCTACGCCATGGTCGGCGGTTCGATCCTGCTCGGCCTGATATTCGTGTGGGTCGAGTCGCGGGCCGCGGAGCCGATCATTCCGATGCGGCTGTTCCGCAACGCGACGATCACCCTGGCCTCGGTCGCCAGCCTCTTCGTCGGCATCGTGATGTTCGCCGGCACGGTCTTCTTCAGCCAGTACTTCCAGTTGGCGCGCGGTGAGTCGCCCACGATGTCGGGCGTCATGACCATCCCGATGATCCTGGGTCTCGTGGTGTCGTCGACCGTCTCGGGACAGGTCATCACCAAGACCGGCCGCTGGAAGGCGTGGCTGGTCAGCGGCGGCGTGCTGCTCACCGCCGGCATGGGGCTGCTGGGCACGCTGCGCTACGACACCCCGTACTGGCACATGTCGGTCTACATGGTCCTGATGGGCCTCGGCATCGGCATGATGATGCAGAACCTGGTGCTCTGCACGCAGAACCAGGTCGCCCCGAGCGACCTCGGCGCCGCCAGCTCCGTCGTCACCTTCTTCCGCTCGCTCGGCGGCGCGGTCGGCGTCTCGGCGCTCGGCGCGGTGCTCGCCCACCGGGTCACCCAGTACTCGGAGGACGGCTTCCGCGAGCTCGCCGAGCGGGGCGGCCAGGTCCCGCCGTCCGGCGGCAGCGGCGGTGGCGGCATCCCCAAGCTGGACGAGCTCCCGCCGCCGGTGCGCACCGTCATCGAGAGCGCGTACGGGCACGGCGTGGGCGACATCTTCCTGTACGCGGCCCCGGCCGCCCTGCTGGCCTGCCTGGTGACGCTGTTCATCAAGGAGGTCGCGCTCCAGACGAAGGTCGCCGGCCACGACGCCGGGCCGACCGAGCCCCGGGTGGCCGCGGCCTCCGTGGCGCCCGCCAAGGACGCCGACGACGCGCGGGAGGCCGCCGCTGACCGGGAGGGCACGCTGGTGCTCGCCTCGGTCGGCGCCGCCGGCGCGCGGGCCGAGGAGGCGGTGACCCGCGCGGGCGCCGCCACGCCGAACGGCAGCGGTCCGGTGGCGCCGGGCCCCGACCAGACGACGGTCGCGCTCGGCGCGGCCGGCGTGCCGCAGCCGGCCGCCGTGGCCGAGGAGCGACAGGCCGTGGCGCGGGCGGCGGCCGGCGAGGCCGGCGGTGGCGTGTCGATCCACGGGCGGATACGCGGCGGCGACGGTGCCGGGGTCCCCGGCTCCGCCGTCACGCTCATCTCCCAGGGCGGCGACCAGCTCGGCCGGGCCGTGGCCGCGCGGGACGGCTCGTACGCGCTCCAGGCGCCGGGTGCCGGCTCGTACGTGCTGATCGCGGCGGCCGACGGGCACCAGCCGCAGGCGGCCACCGTCGTCGTCGGGCAGCAGCCGCTCGCCCACGACGTGCTGCTCACCGGCGTCAGCGGGCTGACCGGCGCGGTGCGCGGGGTCGCCGACGGGCTGCCGGTGGAGGCGGCCATGGTCGTGGTCGCCGACGCCAGGGGCGACGTGCTGGCCAGCGGGGCGACCGGCGCGCAGGGCGAGTTCGCCTTCACCGAGCTGGCCCCCGGCGCCTTCACCCTCGCCGTCAACGCGCCCGGCTACCGGCCCGCCGCGCTGCCGGTCGAGGTCGGCGGCCAGGGCAGCACCCACGTCGAGGTCGAGCTGCGCTCGGGCGCCCGGGTACGGGGCACCGTGCGGGCCGGCGCCGAGGGCAGGCCGCTGTCGGACGCGCGGGTCACGCTGGTGGACGCGGCCGGCCGGGTCGTGGCCACCACCGGCACCGGCGAGGACGGCGCGTACGCCTTCACCGACCTGGACGCCGGCGAGTACACCGTCATCGCCAGCGGCTACCCGGCGGTGTCCCGGGCGCTGCCGGTCTCCGGGCCCGGCGTCGACGGCCACGACATCACCCTCGCCCACCCGGACGGCACCGACCGTCCCGAGGCGACGGGCGACGGCGACCTGACCGGTCGCTGACACGACCCCGACCCCGGGCGCCCGCTGAGCGAACGATCCCCGACACCACGACGGGGGTCGAGCGAAGCGCCCGGAGTCGGAGCGGGGTCTGTGGAGGGCCCCGGGGCCTGGAGTGGGCCCGAAAAGCCGCGGCGGCGGCGAGCGCACAGGCAGGGGACGGCCTGCTCGCCGCCGCCGTGGCCGCACTCCACGCACGGGCGCTCCGGCGGATCGACCGCCGGACCGCCCGCGACAACGATCGATCCGGCACCCGCGACGGTGCCGCAACTCGGGAGCGGGAACGGCATGACGACCATGGGAGCGGGCCACGGCCGGGCGGACGAGGGCGCGCACGGCACGCCATCGGAGGCCGGGGACGGCCACGCCGGCACCGGCCCGGCGGCCGGCGCGGACGGCGCCCGCGGCGGGCTGCGCGCCCGGATGCGCACGCGGGACAACTGGGCCGTGCGGCACGCCGTGCTGACCGTCACCGACATGGCGGGCCAGCAGGTGGCGCGGGCGGCGGCCGACGAGGAGGGCGTGGTGCGCACGGCCGAGCCGCTGCCGCCCGGCCCGTACACGGTGATCGCCACCGCCGTCGGCTACGCGCCGGCCGCCGCCACCGCCCTGGTCACGGCCACCGGCCGGGCCGACGTCGGCACCCTGGTGCTGGCCCGGCAGGGTGGCGTGGAGCTGCCGCCGCCGGGCACCTGGTCGCTCGACCCGGTGCACTCCTCGGTCACGGCCATCGCCCAGCACCTGGGCATCTCCAGCATCCGGGGCCGGTTCCTCGGCTTCGGCGGCCGGGTGGAGATCGCCGAGGACATCGAGAAGTCGCGCGTGACGGCGGTCATCGAGGCGGCCAGCATCGACAGCGGCAACGACATGCGCGACGGCCACCTGCGCTCGGCTGACTTCCTGGACGTGGCCCAGTTCCCGCAGATCACGTACGCCAGCACCGGGCTCACCCCGGTCGGCTCCGACCGCTGGACCGTGCACGGCGACCTGACGATGCGCGGCGTCGTACGGCAGGTGGACCTCGACCTCACGTACCTGGGCACCGGCCAGGACCCGTGGGGCGGGGTGCGCGCCGCGTACCGGGCGACGGCCGAGCTGCGCCGCGAGGACTTCGCCATGCACTACAACCAGGTGGTCGCGGCGGGCATCGCGGCCATCGGCACGACGCTGCGGGTCGAGCTGGACATCCAGACGGTCCAGGGCGACCTGCCGCAGCAGACGGCGTAGGGCCCGCACCCTCCCGGCCCCGGCTCGGGCGCCCGCCGCGCACCACGGACGGCGGGCGCCCGCGCGCGTCGTCGGGGAGGGCGCGCGTACGGGAGCGGCGCCCGCGCCCCGGGCGCGTACGGACGCCGGGTAGCAGCCGGCTTACGCCTCGCGCGCCGCGTCGGCCGGGTGGCCCGCGCGCTCGCGCATGACCTCAAGGCCCGCGATGACCATCTCCAGGGCGAAGGCGAAGTCGCGCTCGCGCATCTCCTCCACCGTCGAGCCGCCACGGGCGCGCATGATCCGGCTGGCGTTGCCGAACGACTCCTCAAGCTCCGGGTCGGCCTCGATGGTGTCCATGACGTGGAAGAAGTAGTCGTCCTGGCTGATGCCGGCCTCCCGGCAGCGCAGCGCGAAGCGGCCCTCGATCGTGCCGAAGCCGTAGACGAACTGGAAGACCACGCTCAGCGCGCCCGTCATCCCCTCGTCGGGCACGCCGCTGCGGCGGATGACCCGCTGCGCGGCCTCGGCGAAGGCCCGCGCGTTCGGGCCGATGTTCAGGTACTCGCCGACCAGCTGCGACACCCACGGGTGCTGGACGAGGATCTTCCGGTACTCGCTGGCGAGTTGGCGGAGCTGGTCGCGCCAGTCGACCAGCTTGCCCGCCTCGTCGACCTCGCCGTCGGCCGGTAGCCGCATCTCGCCGTTGACTTCGTCGAGGGCGAGTTCGAGCAGGTCGTTCTTGGTGGCCACGTACCAGTAGACGGACATGGCGGTGACCCCGAGCTCGGCCGCGAGCCGGCGCATGGAGAAGCGGGCCATGCCCTCCGCGTCCAGCAGCCGCACCGTCGCCGCGATGATCTTCGCCCGGTCCAGGCCCGCGGGCTGGTCGGCCTTCCGCTTGCCGCTCGACGGCCCGGCCAACCACACGCTGGGCCGTGGCCTGCTCGTGCCGCTGCCGGTTGCCATCCGCGCTCCTCCATCGATCGACCGCCCGGTACCCGTACCCGATGCTATGTCGCGCCGGCCACCCCGTCGGCCTTCCGTACGGGCTCCGCCGTACGTTCCGCTCGCCACAGCAGCAGCGCCGCCAGCACGCCCCCGAGGAGCACCGCGCCCGCCCCGACCAGCTCGCTGGCCTGGATGCCGCTGGCGAACGCGTCGTGCACGGCGGACCGGTCGGACGCGGTGTCCACCCGCTCCAGCGCGGTCGGCAGCGAGCCCGCGCCGGCCGCGGCGGCGGGCAGCAGCGCGGCGAAGCGGGAGTTGAGCACCGCGCCGAGGGTCGCGACGCCGAGACCGTTGCCGAACTCGGTCAGCGTGCCGTTGACCCCGGCCCCGACGCCGGCCTTGGCCGGTGGGATGGCCGACATGATGGCGGTGGCCATGGCCGGCATCGCCACCGCCATCCCGGACCCCATCAGGACCAGGCCCGCGAACACGCCCCCGTACCCGTCCCGGCCCAGCAGCCCGACGACCGCCAGGCCGCCGGAGAGCATCGCCATGCCGGCCAGGATGGTGCCCGGCGTGCCGAACCGGGTCAGCAGCCAGGCGCCGACGCCGGCCACGTTGAGCACCACGATCATCAGGGCCAGCGGCGCGGTGCGCAGGCCGGCGGCCAACGGTTCGTAGCCGAGGACGAGTTGCAGGTGCTGGGTGAGCAGGAACAGCGAGCCGCCCATGCCGAAGGCGATCAGGATGCCGCCGGCGACCGCCCCGACGAAGCGCCGGTTCTCGAAGAAGCTGAGGTCGAGCATCGGGTACGGGACGTGCCGCTCCCAGGCGGCGAAGGCGCCCAGCGCGACGAGCCCGACGACCGCCGCGACCAGCACCCGGGCCGAGAGCCAGCCGTGCTCGGGCCCGGAGATGATCGCGAAGACCACACCGGTCATGCCGACCGTGGACAGCAGCGCGCCCGGCAGGTCGGGCCGCTCCCCGCCGCCGCTGCGCGACTCGGGCACCATGCGGGCGACGGCGACCACGCCGATCAGCGCCACCGGCACGTTGATCAGGAAGATCGCGCCCCACCAGAAGTGGTTGAGCAGCGACCCGCCGATCAGCGGCCCGGCCGCGAACCCCAGCGAACCGACCGCGCCCCACAACCCGATGGCCTTGGGTCGCTCGTCCTCGGCGAAGACCTGCACGACGACGGCCAGCGTGGTGGTCATCAGCAGCGCGCCGCCCACGCCCATCCCGGCGCGGGCCGCGATCAACTGCCCGGGCGACTGCGCGTACGCGGCGGCGACCGAGCCGAGTCCGAACACGAGGAGCCCGGTGACCAGCATCTTCTTACGGCCGTACCGGTCGGCCGCGCTGCCGGCGCTGAGCAGCAACCCGGACTGCACCAGCGCGTAGGCGTTGATCATCCACTGGACGTCGGCGGTGCTCGCGCCCATCTCGCGGGTGAGCGAGGGCACGGCGACGGTGAGGATGGTGTTGTCGAGCAACACGGTGAGCTGCGCGAGGCAGATGACGGCGAGGATCAGCCAGCGCCGCGGGTGCCGGGCGGGCGCCTCGGCGGTGGCGTCACGGGTGCCCGCGTCGGGCGCCGCGGGCCCGGCCGAGAGCGGGGGGCCGTCGGGGGACGAGGGGCGATCGGGCGAGGGGGGAACGGCGGCCATGAGCACGTCCTTATGCGGTGTACGAGCACAGCGACGTACACCGTATAGGAATCCCCTCTACGCTGTATAGCTCAATGCGCCGCCAGGCTCAGGCTCAGGCCGTCCGACCCGGCCGGCTCGCACCGGCTCGGTGCCGGGTTCGCACCGACTCCCTCCGTTTCACACCGGCTCGGGCGCGGACCGCGACCGCGCACGCGGCCCGCGCCGTGGCGTCGCCTTCGGCGCGGGTGACGGCTCCGACGCCACATCGGCGGCCTTGATCAAGTAGCCCATGCCGCGCCGGGTGTGGATCATCGGAGCCCGGCCGGCGTCGATCTTCCGTCGCAGGTAGGAGATGTACAGCTCGACGACGTTGGGCCGGCCGCCGAAGTCGTAGCTCCACACCCGGTCCAGGATCTGCGCCTTGCTCAGCACCCGCCGCGGGTTGCGCATCAGGAAGCGCAGCAACTCGTACTCGGTGGCCGTGAGCCGGATCGGCACGCCGCCGCGCACGACCTCCTGGCTGTCCTCGTTCAACGTCAGGTCGCCGACGGTGAGCACCGACCCGGCGCGCGGGGTCGGCACCACCGAACGCCGCAGCAGGCCGCGCAGCCCCGCGATGACCTCCTCGACCCCGAACGGCTTGGTGACGTACGCGTCGCTGCCCGCCGTCAGCCCGGCCGTCCGCTCCCGCGCGGCCTCCCGCGAGGCCAGGAACAGCACCGGCAGGCCGGGCACTTCGCGGCGCAGGCCGGCCAGCGCGGCGCGGGCGTCCGCGTCCGGCAGCGTGAGGTCCAGGACGGCGGCGTCGGGCCGGAAGGCGCGCGCCACCTCCGCGACCCCGCCACCCCCACCCGCCGTGCGCACGTCCCAGCGCTCGGACCGGAGCGCCATCGACAGCAACTCGGCGAGCGGTGCCTCATCTTCGACTACGAGGACCCGTACGGGGCTGCCGTCGGGTCGCGTCAGCTCGGTGTGCCCGGTGGGCGATGACGTGGCCATGGCGCAAGCGTGGGGCGGCAGCGTGAGAAGGACCTTGCGGCTTTCTGTGAATCCGCTGAGAAACGGGGCCCGCGCGGGCGAAGGGACGTCACGGGCCAGACAGTGCTCACCCGGTTGGCCGCAATCCCCGCATGGCCGGAATAGGCGTGCGACCGGGCCCGCTGTACCCGGCATGGCATTTCATGAACGTCTTGGTCGGGTCGGTGTGTGGAGCCTGGGCCTGCGCGCGGATGACCCGACGCGCGAAGCGGAGCTGGGCGAGGCAGCGGCGGAGCTGGAGGAGTTGGGGTACGGGACGCTGTGGATCGGCGGCAGCCCGTCGGTCGACCAGGCCGTCCCGCTGCTGGCCAGCACGGAGCGGGTCACCGTCGGCACCAGCATCCTCAGCATCTGGGACCACGCCGCGGCGGACGTCGCCGCCCGCCACGCGGAGGTCAACGCCGCGTACGGGGGCCGGTTCCTGCTCGGCCTCGGCGTGAGCCACGACGAGATCGCCCAGAAGAACGACCACCCGCTGGCGAACCGCCCGTACTCGGCGCTCAAGGAGTACCTGACCGCCCTGGACACCGCCCCGACGCCGGTCCCCCGGGACCAGCGGGCGCTGGCCGCCCTCGGCCCGAAGATGCTCGAACTCTCCCGCGACCGCGCGCTCGGCGCCCTCCCGTACCTGGTCACGCCCGAGCATGTGGCCCAGGCCCGCGCCACGCTCGGCCCCGACGCGGTGCTGGCCCCCGAGTTCAAGGTGGTCCTGGACCCGGACCCGGTGCGGGCCCGCGCCATCGCCCGCGCCTATCTGTCGTTCTATCTGGGCCTCGCCAACTACACGAAGAACCTGCTGCGACTCCGCTTCGCCGAGGAGGACTTCGTGGGCGGCGGCAGCGACCGACTGCTGGACGCCAGCTTCGCCATCGGCACCCCGGAGACCGCCCGCCAGCGGGCCGACGAGTTCCTCGCCGCCGGCGCCGACCACCTGGCCGTACAGGTGGTGACCGGAAAGGAACAGGAGCAGCCGGTGCGGCTCCCGCGCGCCGAGTGGCGCACCCTGGCCGAGGCCCTGCCGCTCACCAACTGACGCACTCCGAGGCCGCGGAGCCGGCCCGCACGGAGCGGTACGGGACGGGACGGGACGGGACGGGTGGCCCTGCCCCGTCGACCGACGGAGAGGGTGACTCCGTTGTCCACAGCTCAGGAGTTGTCCACAGGGCGATCTCCCGACCCGTCCGCTCCGGCGCCTCGTCCCGTACCGTCGGCACATGAGGATTCTCGCGATCTCCGGCAGTCTGCGCGCCACATCGTCCAACGGGGCGGTCCTGGAAACCGCGCTGGAAACCCTTGACCGCTCGACGTGGACCGTGACGTACGGCGAGATCGGCACGCTCCCGCACTTCAACCAGGACCTCGACGGCGAGGACGCGATACCGCACGCCGCGGTGGCCGCGCTGCGCTCGGCCGTGGCCGAGGCGGACGCGCTGCTGTTCGTCAGCCCGGAGTACGCGCACGGCGTGCCCGGCACGCTGAAGAACGCCATCGACTGGCTGGTCAGCACCGGTGAACTCGGCGGCAAGCCCACGGCCGTCATCACCGCGTCCCCGCACCCGGCCGGCGGCGAGTTCGCCTACACCCAACTGCGCGAGACCCTCGGCATGTTGCACGCCGAACTCGTCGACGACGCCTGTCTGCGCATCCCGGTGGTCGGCACGAAGCTGGACCGCGAGACGGGCCGCGTCCGGGACGAGGCCACTCGCGCCGAGCTGACCGCGGCCCTGTCCGCCCTGACGAAGGCCGCCCAGGTCTGATTCCGGCTCCCGTGGCCCCGCACACCCGCGCCCCGAGGCCGCGCCCGCCTCGCTCCCGCCGCCCGAGGCCGCGCCCGCCACCCGAGGGCGCGCCCACCGTCCGCCGTCCACCCCGCCGAAACGAGCCCGCCCCCATGAGCGACCCGCACACGATCCACGCCGTCCCCGTGTTCCGCTACCCCGCCGACGGCGCGCCCCTGGCCACCGAGCAGGACGCGCTCGACCTCGTCGGCAACGCCTCCTACCAGGGCGCGCGGTGGGTCGTCATCCCCGCGGACCGGCTCGACCCCGCGTTCTACGAGCTGCGCACCAGGCTCGCCGGCGACATCGTCCAGAAGTTCGTCAGCTACCGCGTGGGCCTCGCCGTCATCGGCGACATATCCGCCCACACCGCGGCCAGTTCATCCCTGCGGGACTTCGTCCGGGAGTGCAACCGCGGTCGCCAGACCTGGTTCGTCGCCGACGAGGACGAGCTGCGCGAGCGCCTCGCCGGTTGACCGACGGCGACACCCGCTCCCTCACGGCGCGGCGGCACCCGCTCCCTCACGGCGCGGTATCGCGCCGCCCGATCCCCCACAGCCGGGCGGCGTTGTCGTAACAGACCGCGCGCAGCCACGCCGCGTCCTGGTCGAGCCGGGTGAGGACGTCCAGGGCGTGGTGGTAGCCGTACGGGATGTTGGGGAAGTCGCTGCCGAAGAGGATGCGGTCCCCGAGCGCCGCGAGCCGGGGCCGCTCCGCGCGCGGGAACGGCACGAACTCCTCGGTGAAGTCGGTGAAGGCCATCGTCGTGTCGAGGTGCACGCCGGGGTACCGCTCGGCCAGGTCGAAGAACTCCGTGTACTCCGGCATCCCCAGGTGCGCGACGATCAGCCGCAGCCGCGGATGCCGGGCGAGCACCTTCCCGATCGGCCCGGGCCCGGTGAACGCCCCCGGCGCCGGCCCCGACCCGCAGTGCGTCACGACCGGCACCCCGGCCTCGGCGATGGCACCCCACACCGGATCGAGCAACGGATCGGCCGGGTCGTACGCGCCCACCTGCACGTGCGCCTTGAACACCCGTACGCCACCCGCCAACGCCTCCCCCACGTACCCGGCGGCCTCCGGCTCCGGGTAGAAGGTGCCCGTCCGCAGGCAGTCCGGCGTACGGTCGGCGAACTCGGCGGCCCAGCCGTTGAGCCAGGCGGCCATGCCTGGCTTGTGCGGATAGACCATAGACGTGAACGCCCGCACGCCGAACCGCCGCAGCGTGGCCAGCCGTTCGTCCTCCTGCTGCCGGTAGGTGATGGGCCAGGGCCGGCCGAGCAGCGGCCCGGCGGAGTCGAAGTACGCCCAGACCTTGGCGAGTACCCGCTCGGGCATGAAGTGCGTGTGCACGTCGATCAGCCCCGGCAACCCCAGCTCGCCCCAGAACCCGACGACCCGCTCTCGCTCCCGGGCGTCGGCGGTCACCTCCCGCCCCACGCCCTCACCACGGCCGCCCCCGTCACGCCCATCCCCCGCACGATCCATGACAGCCACCGTGCCAGACCCCCCGTCCGGCGACCAGAGCCGCAGACCCGCCCCACGCCACCCCGACAAACGACCGAGGGCCCGGCACTAGGTGCCGGGCCCTCGACCTTCAAGTAGCGGGGACAGGATTTGAACCTGCGACCTCTGGGTTATGAGCCCAGCGAGCTACCGAGCTGCTCCACCCCGCGTCGATGAATGCAACCTTACGGCAACTTCCCCAGAGAGGGAAATCGATTCTCCGCCGCAGGTCAGGGACGCGCCGAGGCCGGCGCCGGGCCCCGGCCGGGCCGGGAGCCCGGACCCGTACCTCCCCCGCCCCGCCCGTCCCCGGTCGGCGCACCGGCGCCCACCGCATCCTCCCGTCGACGGAACCGTCGATCTACCTGACGGCCCACCTCACACCCCGCTACGCTGCCGATCCCCCCACGGTTCACGCCCGACCTTCATATCTGGGGACCCCCTTGAACGACCGCTCACAGCAACCACCCAGCCCCAACTGGGCGACTCCGCCCCCACCGCCGCCGCGTAAGACGCGCAAGCAGAAGGCCGTCATCGCCGCGGCCGTCACGTTCGGCGCGCTCCTGACCATCGGCGTGATCGGCGCCATCGCCGACGACGGCGACGAAGACGACGGCAAGACCGCCGACCGCGTGGCCGCCCCGAAGACGACGGCCCCCGAGCCGTCGCAATCGCCGACCCCCGACGCGACAGCCACGACACCGGAGCCTGCCCCCGAGGACGCCACTCCCAGCGAGAGGCCCACCCCCGAGGCAACCCGCGAGAACACCGAGAAAGAGGGAACAGCCCTTCTCCCGGACTTCGTCGGCAAACAACTCCAAGCCGCGCAGGACGCCGCCCAGGAGGCCGGCTTCTACAACCTGACCTCGCACGACGTGACGGGCGAGGACCGCTTCCAGGTCTACGACCGGAACTGGCACATCTGCTCACAAACACCCGACCCCGGAGCACACGAGCCCGACGTCCAGGTGGACTTCGGCGTCGTCAAGAACAACGAGACGTGCCCCTGACGCCGGCGACGCGGACACCCTCCGTCCTGATCGCGTCGGACTGAGCACCCCGAGCGAAGAGGCCCCCGACCGGCCAACAACTCCCGACCCGGTCCGCCTACACCTTCTCGTCACAGAACACGCGCGCCGTGCTGTACCGCCCGACGGTCGATACCAAGGGCGATGAACTCGCGATCAGGGCCCTGACCAGGCGGAGCACTGAGTCACTCCGAGAGACGAGCGGAAACCGGAATGAGTAAATTGCCCCAAAGAGGAGAAAGCGGAGTGAAGTCATAACGGTGGAGGTGGGGAACCTGCGTACGGAGGAAGAGTCCTACCGGCAGACCTTCAGCCTGTTTCTCGCCGGGACGGACGAGAAGAAGGTCACCCACGCCTATCTGCGGGACATCGTGGAGCGACTGCCCGCCCGACGGGTGCTGCTGGACGTGGGACCCGCCGACGGCACCACGACGCGGCACCTCGCCCCGTACTTCGAGCACACCGTCTGTATCGAGCCGAGCGCGCCGATGCGGCGCGCCCTGGCGTCAGCGTGCCCGGAGGCCGAGGTGGTGGCAGAACCGGTCCTGGAGGCGAGGATCGACGCGCGGGTCGATCTGGCACTGCTGTCCCACGTGCTGTACTACGTTCCGCGCTCGCAGTGGGTCGCGACGGTGGAGCGCATCATGGGGTGGCTGGCGCCGGGCGGCCTCCTGCTCGTCCTCCTGCAAGACCCTGACGACGCCTGCATGCGCATGGTGCGCCACTTCACCGGACTGCGCTTCGACTTGAGGGAACTGGCCGAGGAACTCACCGCCCCCGCGCACGGGCCGAACGGCGACATCGCCCTGGACGTCGTGCCCGCCCGATACCGCAGCCGGGATCTGGAGGAGACCGTCACGGTCGCCAGCTTCCACCTCAGCCTCCCCGGCGAGCCCCGGCCCGCCCGAGACGCGGTCAAGGCGTACGTCCAGGAGCACCTGCGCGACGGTGACGGCGGGTACGTCCTGCGCCACGGTCAGCTCGTACTCCGCATCCAAAGCCCCGCCTCGTAGCAGGTAGCCCCACGGGGCGGCGCCCATGAGCTCCGAAGCCGCCGCTGCCCGCGAGGTGGAGGAGGAGACCGGCTGGTGGCCCGGCTGCAGGAAACCGCTGGTGCACGCCGAGCGACCGTTGATGTCAGCGTTGCCGTCACCCCACACGCCAGAGGCCCCCTCCAGTTACTGGAGGGGGCCTCTGGGCTGCTGCGCGCTCGGCAGGATTCGAACCTGCAACCTCTTGATCCGTAGGCAATCTGGGGCCGAGGCGGCGGCTGGAACGGGGACTGCTGGGCTGGGGCGGGGATGCGTGGACGTCCGTGGCGGTCCGAGGTCGCGTGCTGTGGTTGTCACGCAGTTAGACACTCGGCGAGTGTCGGCTTCGTCGGACATGCAGTGAGGTTGTCGCCGTGCGGAGTTCTGGCACGATGGCCGCGTGGGAGCGTCTTGGGCGTCGGTCAACGGATGGCAAAGGCGTTGCAGCGTCGCAGGTCGCGAAGGGTGTTCCCCGCGTGGGCGGGGGTGGTCCGCTCGGCAGGCGGGGCGATGCCGAGCGGCACTGGTGTTCCCCGCGCGAGCGGGGGTGGTCCGTGGTCGATGGGGTACCAGCCGCCGCAGGACGCGTGTTCCCCGCGCGAGCGGGGGTGGTCCGCCCACCACGGTCCGCACCTGCGGCTGGGTGCGGTGTTCCCCGCGCGAGCGGGGGTGGTCCGCAGGCCGGCCGGGGCTTCCTTACCGGCCTCCAGTGTTCCCCGCGCGAGCGGGGGTGGTCCGGCTGCGGCGTGACCGGCCGGGAGTCGGGTCCGGTGTTCCCCGCGCGAGCGGGGGTGGTCCGTCATGCGGCGGCCTGTGTGGGCGCCTGACGGGGTGTTCCCCGCACAAGCGGGGGTGGTCCGCTCTGCGCCGACGCCTTCGAGGCGGTATGGGCGTGTTCCCCGCGCGAGCGGGGGTGGTCCGATCTCGGCCTCGCTGAACTGCGGGAACGCCTCTTGTTCCCCGCGTGGGCGGGGGTGGTCCGTACGCGCACACGCAGCCCGGCGGCGACATCGGGTGTTCCCCGCGCGAGCGGGGGTGGTCCGTAGTCGTTCCAGTCCGCCGCCCGCTCCAACAGGTGGTCCCCGCGTAGGCGGGGGTGGCTCGGGGCGCTGCTGGACTCGCACGTCATCTCAGTCGTGTTCCCCCCGCGAGCGGGGGTGGCCCGCTTTTCGGGGCTCACTCGCCCGACGACATCGAGTGTCCCTCCCGCGAGCGGGGGGGGTGGACCGGCCGCCAGCGCGGTCCACGTCCAGGCCCACCGGTGTTCCCCGCGCGAGCGGGGGCGGCCTTCCGAAAGCCAGCGCATGCGGCAGGGCGCAAGGACCGCGGCACAACGCGGTGCGTCCCCGCATAGGCGCAAGCACTGGGCCCCGCCCACCAAAACGGCCGCACCGGCAACCCGCCGGTGCGGCCGTTCGTACGTGAGAGGACTCGGGTCAGTCAGCCCCCACCTCACTCAGCGGCGTAATGAACACCGCCGACACCCGATCCCCCGCCATCAGCATGTCCGCCGTCTCCACCACATTGCCCCGTGCGTCGATGGACGTCCGCTGCACCGCCAGGACCGGGGTCCCAGGGGCGGTTCGGAGCAGCTTCGCCTCCTCCATTCGGGGAACGCGGGCCGTCACGCGCTCCTCGATGTGGTCGAAGGTGACCCCGGCGTCGGTGAGCCAGTTCAAGTACGCGTCCCCCCACGGTGAACCGTCGAGCACGGTACTGACCTGGAGGGGGTCGACCATCGACCGCAGTACGTAGGAGTAGACGACGCTATACGGGCTGGCGTCGGCGGCATCGCTCGCTCCGTACACGAACCTCAGCAGCGGGGTGCCCTCCGCAGCGCCCATGCGCTCCGCCAACACCGCGCCCGCGGTCGCCTCCTCGCAGCTCATCATCACGTGTACGTCAGGCTGGGCCGGACCGTTCGTACGCGTACCAACGCGCACTCCTGCCTCGACCCCGGCACGACAACGGTCGTTCGTGTAGTCCAGGTGCCGGCGCTTGCCGAGGACGAAGTTCCCCGCGCCGTGGCGCTTGTCGATCAACCCCTCCGTTTGCAGGGTCTCCAGCGCACGTCGCATGGTCGGCAGACCCACGTTGTACCGCTTGGCCAACGAGGTCTCCGCGGGAAGTCGGATGCCGTGTGCGAGGGCGCCGGTGTTGATGAGCTGGCGCAGGTCCGCGGCGATCTGCTCGTATCGCGTGGCCATCGAGTCAGGGTCCTTCCGTTCGCGATGAGTTCGACTGCTCGCTGTGCTGGAGGCGGATGCGCTGGGTGGGTGCGCGGCAGATCAGGGGTGCCCTCGGCGCTTGGCGGCGGAGGGCACCCGCGTATGGCGCGGTGCCCTTCTGCCGGCGGCGAGAAGGCCGGAGCCAGCCAGCAGCCACCCGCGGGCTTCGGATGCCGGGAGAGTTCACCGCGCCGCGCCACCCTCGCGCGCCTGGCGCATGGCGGCGGCCACCGCCAACGGGTCAGCCAGTGTCGCCGAGCGCCGGCTGTGGCAGGCAGGGCAGAGGTAGCCGACCCAACCGGGCCCGGACGCGCCTTCCACCGTCACGGCGCGAGGTTCATCCGTCGAACGGTCACAGCGTGCGCAGATCCGAGTACTTCCACGTGTGTTGGTGTCATCGCTCATGCCATCGGCTCCTTCGGACTGAGAACCACCCAGCGGCGGCCCATGTCGCCGCGGGTTGGATGACGCCTCACCCGAGGGTTCGCTCATGAGCGGAGGTAGCGGCCCTTCCCCCGTACGGACGACCGCCCACGCGACGCGTCCGCCCGCACTGTCCGTCAGGCCGAACCGATCAGCCCGGTCTAACGCCGCCAGAACGACACTCCAGCGATCCGCTGACAGCGATTCGGACACGTCGGTCTCGATACGGATGTGGTCAGGCCGACGCGTCACCCGCGGCTCGCAACCAGCGGCGACCAGGCGTGCCGCAATCTCCTGCGCTCGGGATGCGGGAGCGGGCACGGGCAGTCCTCCGTCACAGCGAAATAACTCACGGTGAAGCTAGTTAACTAGACTAGAGCTAGTGGACTAGATTTGCCACATGCCTGACCAGCCGCCCTACCTCGCCGTCGCCGACCAACTACGGCAGCGCCTCACGAACGGCGAGTGGTCACCCGGAGATCGCCTGCCCTCCCGAGCGGCGCTCGCGGACGAGTACGGCGTAGGCGACAACGTCGTACGGCGAGCGCAGGAACTGCTCATCACGCAGGGCCTCCTCGAAGGCCGCGCCGGCTCCGGCACGTACGTGGCCGAGCCGCGGGAGCGACTTCGCATGGTCCGCTCCTGGTCCCGCGACGATCGCGACGGTTCACCCTTCCGCGCTGACATGGCCGGCCTCGGTAAGCGGGGAACGTGGGAACACCGCACGGAGGCGAAGGTGCCAGCCCCGCCGGAGATCGCGGCACGGCTCGGCATCGCCGAGGGCGACCCGTGCGTGCGCACGGCGTACGAGTTCCTGGCGGACGGCAAACCGGTGCAGCTCTCCACCAGTTGGGAGCCGTACGCGCTGACGGCCGGCACGCTCGTGGTTCTGCCCGAGGGCGGCCCGTACGCGGGGCACGGGGTGATCAAGCGGATGGCCGCGATCGACGTCACGGTCAGCCGGGCCGTCGAACAGCCCGAGCCCCGCCCGGCGACCGCCGAGGAGGCCACCCTTCTCGGCGTGCAGAAGGGCGCACTGGTCACCGCGATCCAGCGCACGTACTTCGCTCAGGACGGCCGCCCAGTGGAGACGGCGGACATCGTGGTCCCCGCGGCACACTGCGAGATCGTGTACGAGATCCCGATCAACGAGGCATGACGCGGCGTCGGGCGCCGCGAGAAGCCCGAGATGATGAGTTGCCTGAGGCTTGAGGGGGAGTCTTGGACACAGTCGCTCAGTTGGTCACGATCGCAGCGGTCGTCTTGGGCGCGCTCACTTCGTACGCTACGAATGAGCTCATGGAACGGGGCAAGCGCAAGCGGGAGTTACAGTCCCGCTGGGACGGCCACAAGCTCGACGCGTACGCGAACTACATCGGGCGCGTACGCGCGTCCATCCACGCGTCGGTGCTGCTGTACGAGGTCCGCAAGGAGATGCGGACGGCGACCCGCAGCGAGCGCGAACTCGCGGACGACCTGACTCAGATGGGCGTCGAGCAGGCCCTCGCCTTCGAGCGGGTGATGCTGCTCGCCCACGACGGCGTGATTGATACCGCGCACTCCGTGCAGAAGGCCACGGCCGTCATCGAGTGGCACGCGCGGGGCATCCAACAGTGCACGTTGCCGGAGTGGCGAGCGCTGCACGTCAAGGCGTTCGAGGTGATCAACCGCTTTCATGAGCGGGCGCGGGTGGACTTGGGCGTGAGCGGAAGGTTTGAGGGGCGGGAGCACTCGGAGCGGGGGTTGTTGTTGCCTGGCAACCAAACGGAGAGCGGGACTTCTTAGTCTTGGCTTCGCCCTAACCCTGTGCGTTTCAAGTCAGGCTAGGGCTCTAAAGCGATCAGAAGCGCTCAGCGTCCGGAAGGATACGTTCAGAATTCACATCTGGGCGTTTCGATCGCCCTTCGTGGCTGAATCGTCTCGCTTGACGATTACTCGTCTATGCGCCAACTCTGACGTACAGCTAAGGTTTCCCGTCGCAAGCCACTACGAAGGGTTGGAAGCCCCATGGGAGAAGCACGGAAGTACACACCAGGCACCCACGCGGCGCTAATGACACTTTGCCGCGGCGCGTGCTACTGGCCTGGTTGCAACGAACCGGTCACTCGACTCGTAGACGGAGAACATATCCTCAATCTGGAAATCGCCCACATCCGGGCGGTCAATAGCGGCGGGAAACGCTTCGACCCCAACCTTACCCTTGAAGAGAAAAATGAGTTCAAGAACCTATTGCTACTTTGCAAGGTGCATCACGTACGGGTAGACGGTCGAGATAGCAATCAGTACTCGGTTGAAATGCTGGAGGGCTGGAAGCAGCGGCGAGAGGCTGATGGACTCGCCGCACTGGAAGGGCTCCGCGGTCTCACCGAGGATCGGCTCAAGGATCTCGTGACCGAATCATTCGAAGCATTCTTCGAAGAGACACACGATGCTCTCGCCGAGCTAGCGCAGATTGCGCCAGAAGCAGCGGAAACACTACGTGTACTCGTCGCCGAGCTAGCCGATCCTCGTGTGCATGGTTTCGGGATCGACCCGGATGCAGCGGCAATGCTGTACGAGGCGGCTCATGACCTGAGGGGTTTGGAGGATAACGCAAAAACCTTGAGCTCGGCCGCTCGCGGCCTTCGCCAACTCCACGATAACGCGAACACTCTGAGGTCAGCCGCCGAAGATCTTCGCGGCCTAGAAGATAACGCCAACACCCTCCACAGGGCCGCCGAAAAGCTCAATTCTTTGAGCGACCTCGTATATCAACTTCAAGAGGCAGCACGCCAACTGCGGAGTAACGGCGGCGGATTCTAAGAAAGGCGATCCCGTGACACGCGTGCCCCCTCGGATGCCTGCCGCCGTCAGTATCGCCACCCCTCCAACCCCGCCAAAACCCGCGCCCGAGCCTCCACCACAGCGAACCGGGCCGCCTTCTCTCCCTCATGAACATGCGCGGCCTGACTCGTCACCTGCCCCGGCCACTTGCGGTACAGCAGTCCCGTCTCCGCGCTGAACCACCCGCGGCTCACCGCGTTCAGCGCCAGCAGCAGCCCCGTGTCCTCCGACGCGGGCAGGGCCATCCAACCCCCTAGCGCCAACAGCAAGTCACGCCGGACGAAGAGCGTCGCCGGGTGCACCTGGGCCCGGTAGCCGTTGGCCTTCCAGTGGTCGAGTACGGCGCCGCGTTCGATGGGCCCCTCTGGCGGGTCCTGGTCGAAGCCGACGGTTGAGCCGTCGGGCAGGAGGTCGAGGACACGGGAAGTCGCCCAGACAAGACCGGGGTTGTCCGTGAGGGCGGCCAGGTCGCGGGCGAGGGCGCCCGGCGTCAGTTTGTCGTCGGCGTCCAGCACCTTCACGTACTCGCCCTTTGCCCGCGCCAGTGCCAGCGTGCGCGCGACGCCTGCCCGGCCGGGGCGGCCCTGGTCGAAGCTGACGCGCGGGTCGTTGGGTACGTGCGGGGCGACGTCGTCCGTCTCGCCGTCCTCCTGGACCACCCACTGCCAGTCCCAGCCGTCCGGCAACTCCTGTTGCAACAGCGACTTGTAGGCGTCGGGCAGGTAGTGCGCCGCCGGTGCGTGGACCGCCGTTATCACCGTGATGAGCCTGGTCATGGTCACCACCTGGCCAGCGGGGTCGTCACGAGGATTTCCGTGCGGTCGCCCGGCATGGTCACGTCGGCGACCTCGACCACGCGGCCGTTCGTGTCCACGCAGATCTTCCGCAGGATGATGACCGACACGCCGGCGCTGAGCCCCAGCGCCTCGGCCTCCTCCACCGTTGGTGGGCGGGCCGTTATGCGCTCGGTGATGCGGTCGAGTTCGATGCCGACCGTGTAGAGCTGGTTCTGTGAGCCGCCGGGCCAGGGTTCGTTCGACGCGTCGAGCAGGTCGGGGTTGCCGGCGACCATGTCGCGTACGAGGTAGGAGTGCGCGAGGTTGAACGGCGCGTCCTCCTCGCTGTACCGGGTCCGGTAGACGCGCTCCAAGAGCGGGGTGCCGACTTCGATCCCGAACGTTTCGGCAAGATCCTCGTCCGCCTTCGCGTCGTGGTACTCGGCGCTGAACACGAGGTCCGAGACGGTCAACCCAGTGTCGTGTTCGGTCGCGCCCGTGGCGCGGCGCTCCGCCTCGTCCTCGCGGACACGGTCCTTCTCCCACTGGTGGCGCTGGTTCGTGCGCTGCACCAGCTTGCGCGGTTTGCGGACGAAGTTGCCACGCCCGTGCCGCTTTTCGATCAGCCCCTCCGCCTGGAGCACGGCCAGCGCCTGACGCACGGTCGGGACGCTCTTGCGGTACTCGTCGGCGAGGTTCGTCTCTGCGGGCAGTTTCTCACCAGGCCGGAGCTGACCTGCGCGAATGCGCTGCCGCAGCTCTCCGGCAATCCGCTCGTACGCGGCCATGTGCTGCTCACCATCCCTGGTTGTCGGACGGCCTCAGCATAAGTCCTTAAGAGGTGTTGACGACAACAGGAGTACGCCCTTATGGTCAACGCAACTCCTAAAGAGGAGTTGAGGACAAGAGGTCTTCATGACGTCTTGTCCTGCATCGCAATGCCCGCCTACGACCGGCGGAGCCAGCGGCACCGCGCCCGGAGGCGCCCGTGAAACGGCCCGATGGAAGCGCTCGCACCTTCAGAACTGCATGACACGGCGCCTGGCGAGCAGACCGTGTCCCCCTTGTCCCTGCCGGCACGGCCGTCGCGGCATCAGCGCGGTGCGGTTGCTGCCGGCCACTCCCCATCCCGTAAGGAGATTCCGTTGCTTCTCGCCATCGGTGACATCGTGCGCGTCCGCAGTGACCGGTCCATCGGCGAGGTGGTGGGCGTGGAGAAGGTACGCCGCGCCAGCCTGATCAGCGTGCGCGTCAGCGGCGGCGCCGTTCGGGTTGCGCTGCCGAGCGAGGTCGAGCGCGTGGCTCGCGTGCTCAGGCCGCACACCACCGCCCGCGCTATCGCGACGGCCGCGCTTCTCGCCGTCAGCGTCGGCGTGGCGGTCGCGGTCGGCAGCGCCGTTCAGAACCTCGGCGGTGGCACGACGCTCACCGTGTTCGTGACTGCCACGTCCACGGCCGCCCTCGGCGACGGCCTGGCCCGGTTGCTGCTCCGGCCTCGACGCTTCCGCGTCTGACGCCCTCGCTCCACTTCTCGTTCTGCCCCGGCGTGGCGGTCCTCCCGTGCAAAGGACATAACCGCCGCTCCGGTCTCCCGAACCGCCCTTGTGACAACTGACGACAGGAGTGTGACGTGTCGAAGTACCGCCTTCGTGGCCGTTCGACCACCGACCACCGCCAGTTCTTCATAGCCCTCGGTACGCCGCCCGAGCTGTGGCTCGGCGTGCCGGGTGAGAGCGCGGAGGAGCGCGCGGCCCGGCTCTACGCCGCGCGCGACATCCTCGACGACCACCCCGAGCTGATGTGCCCCATCACCGAGGCGGTCTTCGCCGCGCTCAAGGACGAGGCCGTGGACCTGTTGGGGGCAGCGTGAGCGCCCCCAAAGGACTTCTCATCGCCGCGCTGATCGGCGTGGTGAGCATGGCGTTCCGAGTGTCGTGGAACGCGCTGCGCGACATCGCCGAGACGGTCGGAGCGGACGCCACGGCCGCGCTGCTCTACCCGTTCGTCGTGGACGGCTTGATGGCTCTCGCCCTGGTCGCCACCCTCCGCCTCACCGGCGACGATCGCCGGTTCGCGCTCCGCGTGCTCGCGACATACACGCTCGCCTCGCTCGCCCTGAACTACGTACACGGGCTGGCGCAGCTCGACGGCACGAGCGGGGACGGAGACCCGACGCAGCTCACCGTCTGGAGCCCCGCCAACTGGGCCCTGGTCCTGATGGCCACCTCGCTCCCCGTCGGCGCGATCTTCTTCGGCTCCGACCTGGTCGCCAAGGTGCTGCACCACCGGCCGGACGCTCAAGACGCCCGTACGGGCCACCGCGTACACCCCGCCGCCGGAACATCAGGCGTCGCCGTCCCGCCGCCACTGCCGTACGCCGCGTACGCGCAGGCCACACTCCGTACGCCCGATCCGTACGCGCCCCAGAACGCACCCCGTACGGAAGCCGTACGGCCGCCCCGCCAACCCGTACGCGGCGCGAACCCCGAGGCGTTCGCCAAGGCCGAGTTGCAGCGGGCCCGGCAGCGCGCCGAGCAGGCGTACGCCGATTCGCTCGACGCTGGGCGGCCCATCGGCCCGGCCGCGCTCGGCCGCGAGTTCGGGTTCAGCGAGGGCTGGGGCCGCAAGCGCATCAGGGCTGTTGAGGTGCGTCGCGAGGCTGAGGGCAGCCGCCTCGCCGCCGCCTCTTCCTGAGCCGCGCCGCACCCGCACACGTCACGTCGCGGGGCTCGGCGGCGGCCAGCCCCGTGCACCTCTTGAGGAGCGATGCACACCGTGTCGGACGACACCACGCCTGACCAACCCCGAATCAGCCCAGAAGGCCACGCCGAGGTCTTCGACATCGCCAACAAGCGCCCCGCGGAAGCCACCCCCGTGGACGGCCCGCAGCCCGTCGGCCCCGGCTTCCTGAGCCGTGTGGTCGGGGCCAAGCGGCGACCCGTCATCCCCGGCTGGCTCCGCTCTCGCACCGAACTGATCACCGCCGCTCGCTGGTTGGCGCGGCACTACGGCCACCTCGTGGCGTACCACGGCTGGCGAAGCCCCGTGTACGCCGCGCGGCTCATCGTCCAGTGCCCGCGCGGCGCGGCCCGTTTCGTCGGCGGGGCCATGCGGTGGGTCGCCGACGCGGAGGGCGAGCCGGTGCGGCTCGCGTCGGTTCGGCGCGAGGACGCGGCCGAGTATCTGAAGCTGTCGCGGCAGCGGGACAACCGGGTCCGACTGCGCACGCTCGTCGCCGTACTTGCCTCGCTGGCTGGCACCGGCACGGCCCTTGCGCTGTACGTCCTGGCGCCCAGTTGGCTCCAGTGGGTGTCCGTCGCCGCGTTAGTACTGGCGCTCGGCCAAGCGGGCAGTGAGGCGGACCAGCCGGTCACGACCCGCGCCGTCGAACTCCCCAAGGCCCAGAAGCTCACCAGTGACATGGTGCTGCGGGCTCTCGGCTCGCTCAGCATCAGTCAGGTCAACCAGGCCATCGCCAAGGGGCGCGAAGCGCTCGCGTTCACCGCGCCGATCAGCCGCGACGGGCCCGGCTGGCGCGCGGAGGGTGACCTGCCGTTCGGTGTGACCGTCGCCGACGTGATGGACCGCCGCGACCGACTCGCCTCCGCGCTGCGCCGGCCACTCGGGTGCGTGTGGCCCGAAGCGGTACCCGAAGAGCACACGGGGCGCCTGGTGCTGTGGGTCGGCGACCAGGACATGAACAAGGCCCAGCAACCGGCATGGCCGCTGGCCAAGTCGGGCCGGGTGGACCTGTTCGAGCCGGTTGCCTTCGCCACTGACCAGCGTGGCCGGTGGGTGCGGCTCACGCTGATGTACGTGGCGGGGATCATCGGCAGCGTGCCCCGGATGGGCAAGACGTTCCTACTGCGACTGCTGCTACTTATCGCCGCGCTCGACCCGCGCGCCGCGCTGTACACCTTCGACCTCAAGGGCACGGGTGACCTCGACCCGGTGGGTGACCAGGTCGCGCACCGGCACCGCGCCGGTGAGGACGCGGAGGACATCGAATACGCCCTGCACGCCTTGCGGGAACTCCGCGACGAGTTGCGCCGCCGGGCGAAGGTGATCCGCTCCCTCCCGCGCGACGTCTGCCCGGAGTCCAAGGTGACTACGGAACTGGCGTCGAAGCAGTCGCTTGGTCTGCACCCCATCGTGGTCGGTGTGGACGAGTGCCAGGTCTGGTTCGAGCACCCCACGCACGGTGGCGAGTTCGAGGAGATCTGTACAGACCTGGTCAAGCGCGGTCCTGCCACCGGCATCGTGCTGTTGCTGGCGACTCAGCGCCCCGACTCCAAGTCGCTCCCGACCGGCATCAGCGCCAACGCCGGCATGCGGTGGTGCCTCAAGGTCATGGGCCAGATCGAGAACGACATGGTCCTCGGCACCGGCGCCTACAAGCGGGGCGTGCGGGCCAACATGTTCGCCTGGGCTGACAAGGGCATCTGCTACTTCGTCGGCGAGGGCGAGGATGCTCGTATCGTCCGCTCCGTCTACGTGGACGCGCCCGCCGCCGAGGTCATCGCCCTGCGCGCCCGCACCCTCCGCCAGGAACTCGGCCTCCTCACCGGCCACGCCCTCGGCGAGACACCGGAGACCGCCCCCGCCGCGTCGTTCGACCTCCTCGCCGACATCCTCGCGGTCGTCGGCCCGAACGAGCCGAAGGTGTGGAGCGAGACCGTCGTTATCCGCCTCGCCGAGTTGCGACCCGAGGTCTACGACAGCTGGGAGGCCGAACAACTCGGCGCCGCGCTCAAGCCGTACGGCATCACCACCGGCCAGGTCTGGGGCACCGCCCCGGGCGGCAAGAAGGCCAACCGGCGCGGCATCACCCGTGCCCACATCACCGCTGCCCTCGCCGAACGTAACGGTCGACGGGCGGTGAGCTAGCCGCGCACCGCCGCTAGACCTAGCGCCCCACCCCGCTAGATCTAGCGGCCCCGCTAGCGGCTCTAATCCCTCCTGACCAGGCAACTAGCTGCTAGCAGCGCGCGCCGCACTCACCTTCCAACACACCTCGGAGGCCCTGCCGTGTCCCCTGCCCTGACCGCTAACGCCCTTCTCCTCTTCGTCACCCTCGGTTACGCGGCGCTCTGTGCCGTGAGCCCGTTCGGCGTCTGCCGCCGCTGCAAGGGCTTCGGCTGCTACGTGATCCACGACCGACGCGGCCGGGCCAAGCCCGGCAAGACCTGCCGACGCTGCAAGGGCGACCGCAAGCGCGTCCGCTTCGGCCGCCACCTCTTCAACGTCGCGAGCCGCGTCCACCGCGACGGCGCCCGCTGAACCCCTCACCCTCGCCCATCCCGATATCCCCGAAGGAGCTTCCCGTGGCCGTGTCCCTCTCCCTCGTCGTCGTCTTCGGTGGCGTGCTCGGTTTCCTGCTCAGGTTCCGGGCCGTCAGCGTCGGCAGCGCGTTCGTCGCCACCAGCTTCGGCTTCTACCTCGCCTCGACCGGCGCCGCCGAGCCCATCAACGAGTTCAACCTCGCCGTGATCCAGGCCCTCGGCGAGCTGTGACCCCCACCCACCACCAGACCAGGAAGGCACCCATCATGGACGGACAAATCACCCTCATGGCCGCAGCCGAACTCCGCGACGCCATCGCCGCCCGCGCCCGCGGTGAACTCCCCGCCGCCATCAACGCCCTGATAAACATCGACGCCGACTCCTGGCAGGCCATCGAGCACCGCCTCGCCACCCTCGGCGGGGACCTGCCCGCCTTGCTCAACGCCCTCGTCGGAGACAGGGCGTGACGGGCCCGCGCGACGCCGAGCCGCTGCCGTACGTGCCGTCCGGGCCGATCGCGAAGGAGCCGTGCCACTTCGTGCCGCAGGCCGATCGCGCTCGGGCGCTACGGGCCGAACTCCGCGCCGCCGGCGTCGAACTCGGCGCGTACGACGAGCGCATCATCGCCTGGCTCACCGGCTGGGAGTGGTCCACGGTCGCCGTCGTCGCGAGCCTGATCCACCGCGCCCACCGCAGGTAGCTACGCCCGGGGCGGCGGCACTCCCGTGCAAAGGACATCGCCACCGCCCCGGTCTCCCTGCCCGTCCGAAGACCAACAGGAGATCCCCATCATGACAGCCGAGGCCGTGCCGCCGCCGGCGAACCCCGTGCGGCACTCCGGCGGTGGCCGAGCGGCAGACCCGGCGGTCCCTTCGTGGACACCACCGCAGGACACCGACGCAGAACAGAGCGTCCTCGGAGCCATGCTGCTGTCCACGGCGGCCATCGAGGATGTGGCGGAGGTGATGGACGCCAGCGACCACTACCGCCCCGCCCACGAAACGATTCACCGCACCATCCGCGCCATGCACACCGACGGTCAGCCAGTGGATCCGATCACCCTCGCCCATCGACTCGCCGAACGCGGCGACCTCACACGCGTCGGCGGCCCGAGCTACCTGCACACCCTCGTGCAGGCCGTACCGACCACCGCGAACGCCGGGTACTACGCCGAGATCATCCGGGACAAGGCCGAGCGCCGCCGCCTCATCGAGACCGGAACCCGCATCGCGCACCTGGCCGCGGACCCCGGGGCGAACTCGACGGACGTCCGCGCGGCTGTCCTCGCAGAGGTCAACGAGCTGGCGACCGAGCCGACAGCAGCGGAGCCCCCAACGGCCAGCCCGCCCGGCCCGCCGAACCCGCTCTACGACGCCCATCCCGGTGTCCACCGCCCCCACCGGCCAGGCCCGACTCCGCACCCGGACGTGTTCTGCGGCTGGGTCGGCGAGACCGTACGCGAACTGGACGCCACCACCGAGGCCGACCCGGTCGCCGTACTCGCCAACCTCCTCTCGGCAGCGGGCGCGATCATCGGCCGCCGCCCGCACGTGATGGTCGGCAACGACCGCCACCCGTGCCTCATCTGGGCGCTCACCGTCGGTCCGACCTCATCGGGCCGCAAGGGATCGGCTACGTCCACCGCGCGCCGTGTGCTCGCCGAGGCCGTGCCCGACTTCTTCGGCCCGGACCACACCCCGAGCGGCCTCAACTCCGGCGAGGGCCTGATCGAGTACGTGAAGGACACCACCGACGAGGACGCCCGGCCCACCAGCACCGACAAGCGCCTGTGGGTGGTCGAGTCGGAGTACGCGGTGACCATGAGCCGCGGCCGACGTGAGGGCAGCAGCCTGCCCGGCGTGCTCCGGCAGGCGTGGGACGGCGACTCGCTCGGCTCCATGACCCGCGACTCCCTCAAGGCCACCGAACCGCACATCGCGATCCTGGGACACATCACCCCGGACGAGTTCCGCTCGAAGATGCAGGACTCGGAGTTGGCGGGCGGCACGTACAACCGCTTCCTGCCGATCTTCTGCCACCGCAACGCCCTGTTGCCCGGCTCACGCGGCGCGAGCCGCGAGCTGGTGGCCAACCTCGCCGCGGGCTGGCGCACGGTCCTGGCCGACGCGGCCCGCGTGGACGAGGTGGGGTTCAGCCCGGACGCCTGGGCCCTGTACTGCGAGGAGATCTACCCGTCTCTGAGCGACGACGCGGCGGGCGGCGCCATCGCCCAGTTCACGGGCCGTGCTGCGCCGTATGTGCAACGCGTGGCCATGGTCTACGCGCTGTGCGACCACACGGCCACCATCACCGAGCACCACATGCGCGCGGCCTGGCACCTCCTGCGCTACGCCCGTGCCTCCGCCGTCCACCTCCTCGGTGACGCCAGCGGCGATCCACGCGTGGACAAGCTGGCCGCCGCCGTCCGCGCGGCCGGCGGCGACGGCCTGACGGGCAAGGCCGTCCACAGGCTGTTCAAAAACCAGAGCAAGGCCGAACGCGACCGCATCACCGCCGCCCTCCTCGCCCAACCCGGCTACACCCGCACCCAACGCCCCACCGGTGGCCGCCCCACCACCGTGCTCACCTACACCGGCTGAGGCGCGAAGGGCACAAAGGGCGGCATCCGCCGCGACCTGCGAAATCGCTGATCAAGAAGCCAGCCAAGAAGCGGGGCGCCATCTCTGGCCGTCCCGGCGGGCCTGGCCTTAGCGCCGGCCTTCCCGTCCCGCTTCGCACCCGGCGAACCCGCAGCTCAGACGGCTTTCTGCCCTTCGCGTCTTTATGCCCCCAGCGCGCCCGAAGGGGCATTTCGATGGCGCTCCTCCCCACCCACACCCCGCAGCACCTCGGAGACGCTTCATGACCCTCGCGGTACCCGAACCTCCCGCTCCGCTGCTCTACCGCGTACCCGACGCCATGAAGACGCTCCGCGTGTCCAAGGACACCCTTTACCGCCTCATCCGGACGGGTCGCCTCCGCACCGTCAAGGAAGGCCGCGCCCGGCTCATCCCCGCATCAGCCCTACACGAGTACGTCGCTCTGCTGGAGCGCGAGGCAGGAGATGACACGTGACCAAGCGTCGAAGCCGCGGAGACGGCGGCCTGCACTGGGACGACAAGCGTCAGCGCTGGATCGCCACCGCGAGCCTTGGCTACGACGCCAGCGGCAAGCGCATCGTCAAGCGTGGCAGTGGTCGGACGAAGACCGAGGCGAAAGCCAAGCTGAAAGAGGTGCTTCGCGACTACGAGGACGGTATCGCGATCGCGCCCACCGGCTACACGGTCAAGGACGCGGTGGCCAACTGGCTCGCCTTCGGACTGACGGTCGTGGACGCTGCCACGGTGAGCAACTACACCACGCTGTGCGAAAAGCACGTCATCGCCAGCCTCGGCGCTCGAAAACTGCGGGACCTCAGCGCGGACGACGTTGACAAGTGGCTGGCGGCCAAGGCGAAGACGCACAGCACGCGCACGCTGCGGCTCCTGCACTCGTGCCTCAACCGCGCCGTGAAGCGAGCCATGGCCAGGGACAAGGTGAAGCGCAACGTAGTCGAGCTGTGCTCCGTTCCGAAGGGCCAGGCCGGGCGCCCCTCGAAGGCGCTCAACCTGGCTCAAGCGGGTGCCGTGCTCGACGCGGCTGCGGATTCGCGCCTGCATGCGTACATCGTGGTCGCGTTGCTTGCTGGCGCTCGAACCGAGGAACTGCGGGCACTCACCTGGAGCCACGTGGACCTCGAAGGTACGGGCCCGGGGAACGTGCCACACATCGCGGTGTGGCGCTCGGTACGGGCCAGCGGGGACACGAAGACCCGGAAGTCTCGCCGGACACTCGCTCTGCCCGGGCGTTGCGTCGCGGCCCTCGGCGAGCATCGGCAACGCCAGGCCGCGCAGCGTCGGGCGGCTGGTGAGCGCTGGGCTGAACACGATCTGGTGTTCACCTCGGCGGTCGGCACGGCACTCGACGCGTCGAACGTCCGCAAGTACTTCCGGCAGGTGCTCGCCACCGTCGACGGGATCGATCCGGAGGACTGGACGCCAAGGGAACTCCGGCACAGCTTCGTCTCGCTGCTCTCCGACAAGGGCATCCCCGTCGAGGAGATCGCCCGACTCGTCGGCCACTCCAGCACGAGCGTCACGGAGACGGTCTACCGCAAGCAGATCAGGCCCGTGATCCAGACGGGCGCGGTGGCCATGGACGAGATCTTCGAACCGTAGTCACGCAGATAGACACGCAATAACAAGAGGGGCCCCGATTCGGGGCCCCTCATCTGCGCGCTCGGCAGGATTCGAACCTGCAACCTCTTGATCCGTAGTCAAGTGCTCTATCCGTTAAGCTACGAGCGCTTACTTCCCGGCGTTTTCTTGCCCGGTCGGCGTTGCGGGAACAACATTACATGACCTGCGCCGCGAGGTGAAATCCATTCCCTCGACCCGCTCTGACCTGCGGAAATGCCCGTAGAGCATGATCGGCACCGAGGAAGCGCGGCGGTCGCGCACCAGTGGCCGGGAGGGGCGAGGGGCCGAACGCGCCACGGGGTGCGACTGGCCGCCGTACGCCGGCCTCCGCCCGCGCAGGCCCCGTCCGGCCCAGCACACACCCCCACCCTCACCCCGCTCCCAGCGCGTGATCGCGCCCGGGCGCCGCCGGAGCGTCCGCGGGAAAAGGACAGGGGCATGGGGAAAGCACGGGGGCGCGGACGACGGGCGCGGGCCGTACGGGCGGCTCGCGTGGTTGCCGTCACACCGAGCCAAGCCGAGCCGAACCGAGCAGAGCCGGCCCAAGCCGAGCAGAGCCAAGCCACGCCGACCGGAGCCGAGCCGGGTCGGACCGACCCGCGCCGGAAAGCCCACCCCGCGCGGAAGGTCCGCCCCGTGCCGGAAGGTCCGCCCCGCGCCGGAAAGCCCACCCCGCACGGAAGGCCCGCCCCCGCGCCGGAAAGCCCACCCCGCGCGGAAGGCCCTGCCCGGGCCCGGGCGGGGGCAAAAGCTTCGGGCAACGCAAAAGCCCCGGCCGTGCGAGACGGTCGGGGCTTTGTACAGAGCGGAGGCTCCGGGATTTGAACCCGGGATGGGGGGTTACCCCAAACCGCATTAGCAGTGCGGCGCCATAGACCAGACTAGGCGAAGCCTCCATACACGGACCACGCGAGCGCGCGGCGTGTGTGCAGATGATGGCACAGCCCTGCGGGCTGTCACCAATCGCGGCCTACGGTACTCGGCGTTTGGCCGGGGCGGCAAAGGCGTATCGCTGCCGCGAGGGTGGTTTTTTTGGTGCTTTCCGGCGATTCGTCGCTTCGTAGCGGACTTCCTGCGCAACGGACACCCCACCGGCGCGTTAGTCGGACAAGGGCGCGCCGCGCCCCGTAGTCGCACGATCTTGGAGTCCTGGATGTCACCGCACCGCCTCTTCGTCGCCGCCGCAGCCGCCGCGGCCGTGGTTCCCGCCTTACTGAGCGTCGCGCCGCACGCCGCGGCCAAGCCGCTGCCGGTTCCGGCGCCCGGGCCCGCGCACCACCTCACCGTCACGGTGTCGGACACCGGCGAGGTCGCGGACCAGCGGACGTACCACCTCTACTGCCACCCGACCGGTGGCAACCACCCGGACCCCGCGGCGGCCTGCGCCGAGGTGTCCAAGAAGACGGTGTGGGGGGCCGACCCGTTCGCGCCGGTGGCGAAGGGGACGGCTTGCACCAAGATCTACGGTGGGCCGGCCACGGCGCACGTCGGCGGGCGTTGGTCGGGGCGGCCGGTCAGCGCCGACTTCTCGCGCGTGGACGGCTGCGAGATCAGCCGGTGGAACAAGTTCGCGACGTTGTTGGGGACCCCCCGCAACTGATGGCCCGGCCCCGGCCCGGCGCGCTCGGCGCGGGGTCTCGGCCCGGAGCGTTCGGTGGGACCTCGTGCCCCCGCCCAGGATCTCGGTCCCGGACGGGGGCACGTTTCTGACGGCGTGCCATCGCCCCGTTCCCGACGTCGCTCGCAGTGGCGGCCTTTCGGGCATGTTTGCCATTTCCGAAGTTCTTTGTGGTTTCTTCGATTCGGTGATGTTCGCGGTTATTCCCTCTTGCTCGCCGCGATTCCGTGGCGAATCGCGCGTATCGGCTCCGTGGCGCGTCGCGCGCGCCGGCTCCGTACCTCCGCGCGTGTCGGCGCCGTACGGGCCGCGTGTCGCCCTGATTCCGGCCGCGTACGGGGCCGGGGGACGCGGTCGGCGCGGGATGGAGGGGGGTGTGGGGAGGTCGGGCTGGTCCTGGTTCGGGGGCGAGCGTGGGGCCCGGCGAGGTTTGCCCCAGGGTGCGCCACGCGCGTCGCGGCTCACGCTCATCCGCCGCCGCGTCGAGGGCACCTGCCCGTAGACTCCTCCCCTAGTGACACCAGCGGGACGGGCGGCAGGATGGCGCCGGGTGTCCGCACGGAGCGTAGATCTGGGAGGAAGCGTCGTCGTGAGCAGCAGGCCATCGCGAGGCGCTGCTCGCCTCGCGGCGATACTCGACGCGCTGCCCGACGCCCTGTTGCTCGTCAACGCCAACGGCACCGTCGTCAACGCCAACCACATCGCCCTGGAGACCTTCGAGGCGCCGGGAACGGCGCTGGTCGGGCGGGGGTTGCTCGACCTGTTGCCGTCCTTCGACTCCAAGCGCATCCCCGGTTCGATGCGGCCGAGCGGCGAGGTCGAGGGCGTCCGGACGAAGCCGACCCGCATGATCGCGCGGCGGACCGACGGCATCCAGTTCCCGGTCGAGGTGACCAGCGCCAACCTGGAGGACGGCCGCACCCCGTACGTGGACCACCACAGCTACACCGGTGACGAGCTGCTCATGCTCGTCGTGCGCGACCTGACCGGCACGCTGGACACCGAGGCCGAACTCGCCCGGCAGCAGCGGCAGACCGAGATGATCCTGCGGGCCGCGGCCGAGGGCGTGGTGGGCGTGGACATCGAGGGCAAGGTCGTCCTCGTCAACCCGTCGGCCGCGCAGATCCTCGGCTACCGGGCCAGCGACCTCGGCGGGCAGGAGTTGCACCCGCTGGTCCAGCACACGCGCGCGGACGGCACGCCGTTGCCGTACGAGGAGACGCCGCTCGCCGACACGTTGCGCTCGGGCCGCAAGCACCGGGTGCGGGGGCAGGTGCTGTGGGCCAAGGACGGCCGGGCGGTGCCGGTGGACCTGACGACGGCGCCGGTGCGGGACGGCGAGCAGTTGGTGGGCGCGGTGATGACGTTCACCGACCGGCGCTCGTACGACGCGCTGGCCGCGCGGCACGCGCAGCTCCTCGCCGTGCTCGACGTCTCGCTGCGCGGGCCGTTGGCCGAGCTGCGCGGTGAGCTGGGCGGGCTCGCCGCCGACCCGGCCGGGCAGTTGTGGCCCGAGGCCAACCAGGTGCTGCACTACCTCGCCGCGGGCTACGCGCGCATGACGACGTTGGTCGACAACGTCCTCAGCTACCAGCGGCTCGCGGCCGGCAAGGAGCGGCTCGCGCGCGAGACGGTGTCGCTGGACGCGGTGGTGGCCGCCGGCGTCGAGGGCGCGATCGAACTCATCGGCCCGGGCCGGGCGCAGTTCGCGGTGCACGCGCCGCCCATCGAGGCCGAGGTGGACCCCGTACGGCTGGCGCAGGCGCTCGCCCATCTGATCGCGGACGTGGCCGGGCTGGACGCGACCGGCAACGCGCTGGCGATCGGGGGGGCGGCGGTGCGGGACCCGGGGGCGCACGGCGCGCCGGGGGGCGCGCCCCAGCCGGCCGCCGCGCCCGGCGACTCGACGATCGTGGTGGCGGCGGCGCAGCGCGGCGATGTCGTACGGATCGAGGTGCGCGGCCCGCACCCGGGTGGCGACCCGGTGCACGAGCCGATCGTGCGCGGCATCGTCCGCAAGCACGGCGGCGTGTTGCAGACGCACGAGATGCCGGGCATGGGCGGCAGCGCGTACGTGCTCGAAGTGCCGGTCTCCGCCGACGGCAAGCCGCTGACCAGCGGGCGGGCGGACACCGACGACAGCACGGGCGCGGTGCGCGTCCCCGTGGACCAGGAGAACTCCACCACCGTGATGCCGGTGCCCAAGGAGCCGGCGCGCGGTACGGACGGCGCGCGGGCCGCGGGCGTCGCCGGGGGTGCCGACGCCGCCGGTGGCGCGCCGTCGTCCGGGCGTCGGGCGCGTCGCGCGGGCGGCGAGGGCGAGGCGGCGGGCCAGGGAACGCCGGGCGGCGCGCCGGGCGCGGCCGGGAGTGGTGATGGTGACGACGGTGGCGCCGACGCCGATGCGGGCGCGCGGCAGCGGCCCACGGGGCGCCGGCGCGCGCGCCGTGACCCCGCCGAGGAGCAGCCCGCTGGCCAGGGTGGCGAGGCCGGCGCGGGCGGCATCCCGGTCGGGCCCGGCATTCCGGTGGGGCCGGGCGCGCGGGGCGCGGCCGGGCCGGCGGCGACGGACGAGGCCAGCAGCGGTCAGCGGCGCCGGGCGAACCGGCACGCGCGCGGCGACGGCGGTACGGGCCAGGCGCCGGGCGAACCCGGGAAGATGGGCGCCGTCGAGGGGCCGGCCGGCCCCGACGACGGGCCGCGCGCCGGCGACGCCCGGCCGGTGCCCGCGCAGGGCCTGCCGGCCGGCGGACCCGCCCCCACCGGGCGGCGGGCCAGGCGCGGCCCGCAGGGCGGCGAAGCGGACGCCGCCGCCCCGGGCCCGGGCCAGCGGTCCGACCCGCGACACGGCGGCCAGCTCGCCGTGCCGGCGCAGGGCCAGCCGGGCGGCCCGGGCCAGCCGGGTCAGCCGGGCGGTGGCGCCGACGGGCGGCGCGGCGCGCACGCCGGCCGGCACGAACAAGCGGGCCAGCCGGGCCAGGCCGACGCGGCGGGCCAGGCGGGGCAGGCGAACCAGGCCGGGCACGCGGGCCAACCGGGGCGGCGGCCCGAGCAGTTGGCGGCCGGTACTGGTCAGGGCGGTACAGGTCAGGGCGGTACTGCTCAGGGCGGCGCGTTGGCGCTGCCGCCCGCCGCGAGCGACGCGCGGGGCGGGCCGCAGGGGCCGGGCGGCCTGGAGCCGGCCGCGCTCCTCGGCGCGGCGGGCCGACCGGGCGGGCGCCCGGCGAACCCCGAGACGGGACGTACGGAGCAGGGGCCGGGCCAGGCCGGGGCGGACCCGCGCTCCGGGGGTTGGGCCGCCGCGCCCAGTGGTGGGCCGGCGGCGGCGATGGACCCGCAGCAGCCGGGCGACGGGTCGCGGCAGGGCGAGGCGGCACAGGGCGACGGGTCGCAGGGCACGGGGCGGCGGCGGGCGCGTCGAGCGCTCGGCGAGGCGGCCGAGCACTCCGTACCGCAGCAGGCACACCCGCAGGGCCCGGACCAGGGCCCGCCGCGGGGACCGGGCCAGCGGGCGGGCTCCGGGCAACAGCCGATGGCGCAGCAGCAGGCGCACGAGGTGGCGGCCGGGCGGGTGCCGTTCGCGCTGCCGCCGGCGGCGGCCGACCAGCAGGACGCGGGAGGCCAGGGCACGCCGCCGCAGGGCCTCGGCCCGGTCGGCATGGTGCCCGCGCAGTCCGCGTACGGCGCGACCGGCCCCGCCGCGCAGGGCGGGCCGGGCCAGGCCGGCGGCGCCGGCGCGGCGGGCGCGCCGTGGCCGCCCGGCGTTCCGGAACCGCGCGCCGAGGCCGTGCCCCCGTGGGCCGGGCCGCACGACCCCGAGGCGCAGCGACAGCGGCCCGGCGCGACCGTCGGCAACGGGCCGTACGACCAGGGCCCGCCGGGACAGCAGGCCCAGCGACCGCCGCAGGGCGCGGGCCAGCACGGGCCCGGCCAGCAGGGTCAGGGGCAGCGGCGCGCGCGGCGCCCGCTCGCGGACGAACAGCCGCGCCCCGGCACCGACGGGCACGACGGCCAGCCCGGGCACCCCGGCCACCTCGGCCATGCGGGTCAGCCCGGACAACCCGGTCAGCCCGGTCAGCCCGGTCAGCCCGATGTCCGGTCGCAGGGCGGCCGGCCCGGTGAGCAGCCGCCGACCGGGCGGCGCCCGCTCGGCGACCCGAGCGGCGCCGGGCAGGCCGCCACGGGCGGTGACGCGGCGCGCGCCGCCGACCCGTGGGGCGGCCGACCCGCGCTGCCCGGCACCGGCCCGCAGCGCGGCGAGCCCCAGCACGGCGACCCGCACCGGGGCGACCCGCACCGAGGTGAGCCCTCGCACGACACGCAGGGCCGCCCGATCAGCGTGCGCACGCTCGGCCAGGGCATGCCCTTCGCGCAGGCCATCCCCGACCCGACGGCCCCACCCCAGCAGCCGCACCACCCCGCGCAGGGTGGCCAGCCCCCGCACGGGGCGGGCCAGCCGCCCGCGGGCGGGGCGGCCGGTTCGGGTCGGCGCCGCAAGCTGGCGGCGCGCCCCGACGCGGGGTACCCGGACCCGAACGGGCCCGAAGCCGGCCCCGATGCCGCGGGTCAGGGCCGGGACGGTGAGCCGACGGGGACGGGCCGGCCGGACGGCGCGGCGCTGCCCGGCCTGGCGCAGCCGCCGCACCGCGCGCAGCAGCCGATGCCGCAGGCCGCCCCGCACCACCCCGGCCAGCAGCCGCCGCAGCAGCGGCTGGCCTCCGGCGCCGGGCGGGCGTTCGCCATAGGCGCGCCGGACGAGGGCGCCGAGGGCCCCGAGCCGCTGGACGGGCCCAACGGCGCGGTCGAGGTCGTGGACGACCACCGCCCGCCGATGGACGACGAGTTGCCGCCCGAGCCGCTGGACAACCCGCGCCGGCTGCTGGTCTGGCCGGCCCCCGACATGTCCACGCAGCAGGCGCTGAGCGACCGGGGCTACCGGCCGGTGATCGTGCACTCGCGCGAGGAGGTCGACGCGCAGATCGCCGCCTACCCCGCGGCGCTGTTCGTGGACCCGCTGACCGGCCCGATCACGCGCACGGCGCTCCAGTCGCTGCGCACGGCGGCGGTGGCGGCCGAGGTCCCGGTGCTGGTGACGGCCGGACTCGGGCAGGCGACGCGGGAGGCGGCGTACGGCGCCGACCCGGCCGTGCTGCTCAAGGCGCTGGCCCCGCGCGACAGCGAGCAGCACCCGCCACGGGTGCTGCTGATCGAGGAGCACGAGCCGATCGCGGGCGCGCTGTCGGAGACGTTGCAGCGGCGCGGCATGCAGGTGGCCCGCGCGAACACGGACGCCGAGGCGGTCAACCTCGCCGCCCAGACCCGGCCCAACCTCGTGGTCATGGACCTCATGCAGGTACGTCGTCGGCGCGCCGGCATCGTGGACTGGCTCCGTGGCAACGGGCTGCTCAACCGCACCCCGCTCGTCGTCTACACCTCCGCCGACATCGACCCCGGCCAACTCTCCCGGCTCACCTCCGGCGAGACCGTGCTCTTCCTCGCCGAACGCTCGACCAGCCCCGAGGTGCAGGGCCGCATCGTGGACCTCCTCGCCAAGATCGGCACGAACTAGCGCCGACCCGGCCCCACCCCGGCGGGCGCCCGCTCGTCGGGCGTCCGTTCGGCCGGCGCCCCCTCCGGCGCCGGCCCACGCCGCCGTAGGCCCGTACGCCCGCGCCGCCATCGCCCGTGCGCCCGCGTGCCCGTACGCCCGCGCCCGCTCGCTCGTACGCCCGCGCGCCCGCGCCCGACGCCCCCCACCCGGCCGCCGCACGCCCTCACCGCACGCCCACGGCCGCACCCACCGCGCGCTTCCCCGCGACCCGCATTCGCCCCTAGAAACATAGCCCACTAGCTTGCTAGCATCGCTGCCGTGAGTGACGAAGAGGTCAAGCAGTTCAACGTGTACGTGCCGGTCGGGCTGATCAAGCAGGTGAAGCACCACGCCATCGAGACGGGTCAGTCCCTGTCGGCCGTGGTCACGGACGCGCTACGCGCCTACCTCGACGACACCCACGGGCAGCGACAGCAACCGTCTGACAAGGAGAGCTGAGATGGCGACCGAGGGGATCGAGGCCGTGTTCCTGGAGACGCACAACTGGGGGAAGGCGGCGAGGTTCTGGCAGTCGATGGGGTACGAGCTGGAGTTCGCGACGGACCACCAGTCGGGTCAGCTCCGCAACGGCGACGGGCCGTACGTCTTCATCGCCGAGGTTCCCGAGGACCGGGAGCCGCGTACCCGGATCGTGTTGAAGGTGGCCGACGCGCGGGCGCTCGACCTGGACGCCGACGTCGAGGTGGTCACGCCGTTCGAGAAGACGCACTACGGGACCGCCGAGATGACCGTCCGCGACCCCGACGGGCGGCTGTGGAGCCTCCAGGCTCCGGCGTAGCGCCAGCGCGACCACCGGCGTGGGCACCGGACAGCGGAGGGAGCGGGTCAGCGTGGACGAGGACAAGAGCGTGCCGGACCACACGGCGGTGCGGGTGGCCCTGTGGCGGGCCCTGCACGTACGGGTGGACCCGCCACCGCACGTGCTCCGGGATGAGGTCGGGCTGCGGCTGGCCGGGCCCGGCGCAAACTGGCGGCGGCGGCCGGACATGGACCCGCTGGCCAGCGGCGGCGCGCGGGCGGCCATCGTGGCCCGCGCGCGCTTCGTCGAGGACCTGGTCGCCGAGCGGGCGGGCCACGGGGTCGACCAGTACGTCGTGCTGGGCGCCGGGCTCGACAGCTTCGCCCAGCGCAGGTCGCAGGCCGCCGCCGGGGTGCGGGTCTTCGAGATCGACCAGCCGGCCACCCAGGAGTGGAAGCGCCGGCGCTTGGCGGAGCTGGGCTACCCGACGGCCGACGCGGCGCACGACGGGCCACCCGACGGGCCGCACCTGGTGCCGGTGGACTTCGAGGCGGGCGAGGACTGGTGGGAGCGGCTCGCCGACGCCGGTTTCGACCGAGCCCGGCCGGCGGTCGTGGCCTGCACCGGGGTCACGCTGTACCTCACGAAGGAGGCCACCGCCGACACCCTGCGCCGGCTCGCCCGGCTGGCCCCCGGCTCGACGCTCGCGATGACGTTCCTGCTGCCGGCCGAGCTGATCAACCCCGCCGACCGCGCCATGCTGGAGGCGACCAAGGTCAGGGCGCGCGCGGCCGGGACGCCGTTCATCGGGTTCTACGCCCCGGACGAGATGCTGGCCCTGGCCCGCGACGCCGGCTTCCGTCACGTCCGCCACCTGCCCGGGGCCGCGCTGGCGGACCGCTACTCCGCCGACCGGACCGACGGCCTGCGCCCCTCCAGCGGGGAGGACTTCCTGCTGGCCAGCGTCTGACGCCCCACGGGGGCCAGCGTCTGACGCCTCACGGTCCGGCGGTCTGGCGTCCCACGGGTCCGGCGGCGAAAAATCCACGGGCCGGGCGGTGCACCGGCTGTTAGCCTGCTTCGTATGCAGTATCTGTTCTTCCTCTGATCGGGCCACCGGCTCCGCCGCCCCCTCGTGGTGGGCGCGCCGAGAGCCGTGACGTCGTCCACGGCCCCCGCCCGTTCCGGGCCGGGCCGCCCGTCAGCCCGAAGGCGCACACACCCCGCTCGTACGCGGCTGGTCACTCCCCTCGTACGCGGGTGGCCTCCCCTCCCGTACGCGGGTGCCGTGCGCCCGTTTCCGGAGGAAGAACACCATGCCCACCCTTGCCTTGCCAGCCCGCGACCGGGCCCAGTTGACGTGCGCCGACGTCCACGTCGCGCGCGGTGGCCGCACCGTGCTGCGCCACCTCGACCTCCAGGTCTCGCCAGGGGCGCGCTGGGGCGTCGTCGGCGAGAACGGCCGCGGCAAGTCCACCCTGCTGCACGTCCTGGCCGGCGCCCTGGTGCCGGACGCGGGGACCGTGCACCGCGTGGGGACCCTCGCGCTGGCCGAACAGCAGATGCCCGCCGACGACGGGCGCACCGTCGGCGACTTCATCGACGAACACCTCTCCGACGCCCGCGCCGCCGTACGCGACCTCGACGCCGCCGCTGCCGCCCTGGCCGCCGGCCGGCCCGGCGCCGACGCGGCGTACGCGAACGCCCTGGAGGCGGCGCAGGCGCTGGACGCCTGGGACGCCGACCGCCGGGTCGACGTGGCGCTCGCCGGCCTCGGCGCGGTCAGCGACCGCGCCCGCCCGCTCGACACGCTCTCCATCGGCCAGCGCTACCGGGTCCGGCTGGCCTGCCTGCTCGGCGCCGACGACGACTTCCTGCTCCTGGACGAGCCGACCAACCACCTCGACCTCGCCGGGCTCCACTTCCTCACCGAGCGGCTGCGCGCGCACGCCGGCGGCTCCGTCGTGGTCAGCCACGACCGGGCGCTGCTCGCGGACGTGGCCACCCACGTGCTCGACCTCGACCCCACCCGGGACGGCCGGCCGCGCGTCTACGGCGGCGGGTACGACGGGTACCGGGAGGGCCGCGCGGCCGAACGGGCCCGCTGGGCGGCGGAGTACGAGCAGCAGCAGGCCGAGCACGTGCGGCTCGCGCAGGCGCTGTCCGAGGCGCAGAACCGGCTCAGCACCGGTTGGCGCCCCGACAAGGGCACCGGCAAACACCAGCGCGCCACCCGCGCCGGCGCGCTGGCCCGCGCCGTGCACCGGCGCCAGGACGACCTGGCCCGACACCGGGTCACCGCGCCGGTGCCGCCCCGCCACCTGGCGCTGCCCGAACTGCCGGCCCGCCCCGGCGTCGTGCTGCTGCGCGCGGACGAGGTGGCCGTGGCCGGGCGGCTGCACCGGCCGGTCAGCCTGGCCCTGGAGTCGGGCGACCGGCTGGCCGTCAGCGGCCCCAACGGCGCGGGCAAGTCCACGCTCCTGGCCGTACTGGCCGGCGAACTCGCCCCCGACGCCGGCCGGGTGCACCGGCCGCACGGCGTACGCCTCCACCTGCTCGGGCAGGAGTCGCCGCGCGCCACCGGCGAGCGGGCCCGCGAACTGTACGAGGCGCACACCGCGCGGCTGGTCAGCGCCGGCGTCCTGGCGGCGGGCGAGATCGTCGGGCTCGGCGCGCTCGGGCTGCTCGGCGCGCGGGACGCGAACAGGCCGGTGGCCGAGTTGTCGATGGGCCAACAGCGGCGCCTCGACCTCGCGCTGGCCCTCGCGTCCCGGCCGCACGTCCTGCTGCTCGACGAGCCCACCAACCACCTGTCCATCGCCCTGGTCGACGAACTCACCGAGGCGCTGCGGGCCACCGCCGCGGCCGTCGTCCTGGCCACCCACGACCGCCAGCTCCAACGCGACGTCAGCTCCTGGCCGCACCTGGCCCTGACGCCGCACCGGCTCCCGCTGTCGGCCACGGGCCCGCGCCCGTAGCGGGCCCCGTACGCCGCCCCCGGCCGGTGGCCTGGCGCATGGCGGGGCGCCGGGGCCGGGGACGGGCCGGCGGCGGGCCGGGGGCGGGATTGTTCACCGAGCCCGCGGCGGCTTGCTGAACAACCCGCGCCGGCCTGGGATGGAGCCGGAAGCCACGGGGAGCGCCGACGATCCGGCGTCGCCCACCGCACCGCTCGCCGTATCGCCCACCGTGTCGCCCACCGCACGGGGGTCGGGGGGCGGCTCGGTCGGTGGGTGCCGGTCGCGAGGGGAGGCGCGACGGTCCCCGTGGCCTCCGCAGCGCCCGGCCGTACCCCGCCGCCCACCGGCGCGGGGGACACAGGACGATCCCGACGAGGAAGAGGAACAGTTCCCCATGGCCGATACCTTCACGCCGCGATGCCGTACGGCGCTGGCCGTCGCCACGGCCCTCGCCGCCTCGCTCGCCGCGCTCACCGCCGCGCCGAGCGCCGCGCGCGCCGCCGAGGCCGAACTCACCCCAGGCGCCGGCGCGGTCACCGCGAGCACGAGCGACGACAACGCGCCCGCCAACGTCGTGGACGACGACTTCGACACCCGCTGGTCGGGCGAGGGCGACGGGGCCTGGCTCCAACTCGACCTCGGCGCCGCCAGGACCGTGAGCCAGGTCAAGCTGGCCACCTACCGGGGCGACAGCCGCCGCAACCGGTTCCAGCTCCAGTACTGGACCGGCTCCTCCTGGTCCACCGCCTTCGACGGCAGCAGCAGCGGCACCGGCACGGGCCTGGAGTCGTTCACGATCCGCCCCGTCGAGACGTCCAGGATCCGTTACGTGGGCCACGGGTACGCGGGCGAGGACGGCTCCACCGGCACCTGGAACAGCCTGACCGAGGTGCAGGTCTGGGGCGGCACCTCCGACGGCGACGGCGACGCCCGGGTGCCGGCGGACGTGCTCGACCTCACCAACTGGAAGCAGACCCTGCCCATCGGCGAGGACGAGCGCCCCACCGAGATCACCCAGCCGGAGCTGGCCCGCTACTCCCACGACCCGTACTTCAAGGTCGCGCCGGGCGGCAAGGCCGTGCAGTTCCGCGCGCCGGTCAACGGGGTCACCACCAGCGGGTCCAAGAACCCCCGCTCCGAGCTGCGCGAGATGAAGAACGGCGGCAAGGACAAGGCGAGCTGGTCCACGACGTCGGGCACCCACACGATGACCGTCCGCGAGGCGTTCACCCACCTGCCCAACGAGCGTCCGTACGTGGTCGGCGCCCAGATCCACGGCGGGGACGACGACCTCACCGTCTTCCGCCTGGAGGGCAAGAAGCTCTACGTCACCAAGGAGGACACCACGCACCACAAGCTGGTCGACGACAACTACCAGCTCGGCACGGTCTTCGAGGCCAAGTTCGTGGCCGGGGGCGGCAAGGTCAAGGTCTACTACAACGGCGAGTTGCAGACCACGATCTCGCACTCCGGCTCCGGCAACTACTTCAAGGCCGGCGCCTACACGCAGGCGCACTGCGGCAACTCCAAGCCGTGCAGCTCCAGCAACTACGGCGAGACCAACATCCACCACCTGACCGTGCGCCACGACTGAGCGGGAACGGGGCGAGCGGGAACGGGGGCGGGGACGCGGGCGGAGCACCGCCCGCGTCCCCGCCCCCGGCGTCGTCAGCCGAGCTGGCGCACGTCCAACTCGCCGTCCGCGTACTGCCTGCGGATCACCTTCTTGTCGAACTTGCCCACGCTCGTCTTGGGCACCGCGGGCACCAGCGCCCAGCGCTCGGGCAACTGCCAGCGCGCGACGCGCTCGGCGAGGAAGGCCCGCAGCTCCGCGTAGTCCACGCCGGCACCCTCCCTGAGCACCACCGTCGCCAGCGGGCGCTCGCCCCACTTCTCGTCCGGCACCGCCACCACGGCCGCCTCCGCCACCTCCGGGTGCGCCATCAGGTGGTTCTCCAGCTCCACCGAGGAGATCCACTCGCCGCCCGACTTGATGACGTCCTTGGCCCGGTCGGTCAGCGTGAGGTAGCCGTCCGGCGTGATGGTGCCGACGTCACCGGTGCGCAGCCAGCCGTCCGGGCTGAACTTGTCCTCCGGGCGCAGCGGCACCCCGGCCGCGCCCCCGTAGTACGCCGCCGCGATCCACGGCCCGCGCACCTCGAGCTCGCCCGTCGACTTCCCGTCCCACGGCTGGAACGTGCCGTCCGCGCCGGCGAGCCGGGCCTCCACCGAGGCCGGGAAGCGCCCCTGCGTCTGCCGGTAGGCCCACTCCTCCTCCTCGGACAGGCCCTTCGGCGGGTGGGCGATGCAGCCGAGCGGCGAGGTCTCGGTCATGCCCCAGGCGTGCAGGACGCGGATCGCGTGCCGGTCCCAGAACGCCCGCATGAGGGACGGCGGGCAGGCGGCGCCGCCGATGATGACGCTGCGCAGCGAGGCCACGTCCCGCTTCCGCGCGTCCAGCTCGGCCAGCAGCCCCTGCCAGATGGTGGGCACGGCGGCGGCCAGCGTGGGGCGCTCGGCCTCGATCATCTCGGCGAGCGGCGCGGGCTGGAGGAACCGGTCCGGCATCAGGAGCGTGGTGCCGGCCATGAACGCGGCGTGCGGCAACCCCCACGCGTTCACGTGGAACATCGGCACCACGGGCAACATGGTGTCCGCGACCGTCATCGCGAACGCCTCGGCGTTGTTGACCTGCATGGCGTGCAGGTAGATGGACCGGTGGCTGTACGCGACGCCCTTGGGGTCACCCGTCGTCCCGGAGGTGTAGCAGAGCACCGCGGCCTCGCGCTCGTCCAGCTCCGGCCAGTCGAAGCCGGTCTCCCGCCCGGCCAGCAACTCCTCGTACTCGTGCACCTGCGGTCGCGCGTCCGCGAGCACCGACCGGTCGCCGGGCCCGGCCACCACCACGTGCTCCACGGTCGGCAGGTGCGGCAACAGCGGCGCGAGCAGCGGCAACAGCGAACCGTTGACGATCAGGACCCGGTCCGCCGCGTGGTTCACGATCCAGGTGAGCTGGTCGGCGGGGAGGCGCAGGTTCAACGTGTGCAGGACGGCGCCCATGGACGGGACGGCGAGGTACGCCTCCATGTGGTCGCTGTTGTTCCACATGAGGGTTCCCACGCGCTGGTCGCCCCGTACCCCCAGCTCGTCGCGGAGCGCGTGCGCGAGCCGCGCGCAGCGCCGGCCGATCTCGGCGAACGTCCGCCGCTCGGGCGCCGCGTCCCCGGTCCAGGTGATGACCTGCGAGTCGCCGTGCACCACCGAGCCGTGCCGCAGCAAGCGACTGACCGTCAGCGGTACGTCCTGCATCGTGCTCAGCACCGGGGCCTCCCAGAAAACGAGTGAGGGTTACGCGCGAGTAAGGGATGGGCTGCAATATCGCAGTCACCCGGTGGGATGTCACTACTACGGGGCGACGCCGGGACCCGTTTCGGACGCCCGGCGCGGCAGCGCGCGACCCCCGGCGACCGCCGGCACGGGCCGCGAGGCCGGCAACAGAGCGGGCACGGGGCCGCGGCGGCGCGGGGCGGGCCGGGCGGCGGGCGGAAGTGTGAGTTCCGCTACGTCACCGGCTGGCAGCGCGCCTGAGATCGGTCGGGCTGGCGAAGACGCGCGCGGGCACGGGCGGCCGGGGGCACGGGTGGCAGCGGTCGGGGCGGCGCGGGTTGGGACGCGGGCGGCGCGGGCGCGGGCAGGCAGGCGGGGGCTACGGCCGCGGGCAGGCCGGTGCCACGGCTGCGGCGGGGAAGCGGCACAGGGAGCCGGGTGGCACGGGGCGCGCGAGGGTCGCGGATGACGCTCCGGCGCGCGGGTGGCTCCGGTGACGCGCGGGGCGGCGCGGGCGGGTGGGGCGACGAGGGCGCGCAGGGCGGCGCGGGAAACACGTGGCTCGGGTGGCGCGCGGGCGGCTTGGGCCGCGTGGGCGTGGGCCCGTCCGCTCAGGCGCGGCACAGGCATCCGGCCGCCAGGCACCCGTCCGTCATGTGCCGTACCCCGTGCCGGTAGGCGGCCCGCTCCGCCTGGACGATGACCCGCGCGCACCTCCGCCGCTCAACCGTCCGCGTCACGACGGTCGTGACGACCGCTGTCGCCAGCACGGCTGTGGTGAGGCGGAACGTGGTGCGGGTGCGAGTCACGGTCTACTCCTGTTGCTGGTGCCGCTCCGTCGCGGCCGAGAGTGGGCGTAGGGCCGCGACGGTGGCGAGGAAGACCCGGCGTGGTTCCGGGTCGACGATGCCGAGGCCGTCGGCGGCCTGTTCGGGCGTGAGGGTCGGGGGAGTAGGGGCGTGGCGCCGGATGGCTTCCACGTCGTCAGCCGTGAGGACGCGCGCGTGGGTGAGGACGTCGACGAACGGGACGTCGAGCGCGTCCGCGACCGCCGCGAGGACGCGCATGTCCGCCGCGGCGTGGTCGCCGCGCAGCAGACGTCCGACGGTGGGAGGCGAGATGCCGGCGTGCTCGGCGAACCGGCTGCGGCCACCTCCCCGGGGGCCGAGGTCGTAGCCGCGGGCGATCAGACGGTCACGGAGCCATTCACCAAAGGTGGGTACATTTTTCACGCATGCAATGTACCGGTCGTGACAGATTCACGCCCGCCATGTTCCGGCCACTAGTCGGCTCAATCCATACGGTACACACCTCACTCATCACTATGGAACAGCCTGTTCCGAACGGCCATGCGATTCTGCGACGCGCTGACCTCGCTGTCAATCCCGAAACACCGGACATGTTCCTGACGCACCCTCACCCCAACTTTCACATGCGAACGTCTATGGTAATTTTCTTTCACGCACGATAATTAGGTGTCGTCGGGACGGACCGCCATGGATGACCGGCGCGAACCCGTGGTGCCGTCCCGCGCGCCGCACACCGTCGATCGCCGCGACAGCACCGCGAACGGGTCACGGCGACCGTCGAGTTGGCTCCTGGCCGGCCGGATCGACCGAGGTGGCGCGCCGCGCCACCCGGGCACGCGGCGCCGCCTGACCGCACACGCGGGACGAACACGCACAGAGGCAACAGAGGAAACAGAGAAAACAGGGAAAAGGAGCCGCCCCGGTTCGCGCCCGGGACGACCCGCACACCATCTCGGAAAGGCACTGGACGTGACCACTCAGCCCACGCACCCCGCCAGACCCCGCACCGGAGGACTCCGCACCCGACTCCGCGCCGCCCCCGCGCTCAGCGCCCTACGGATCGTCCGCGACCTCGCGGGCCTGGTGCCCGCGGTCGCCGCCCTGCTGCTCGCCCCCGCCCACACCACCACCAGCGGCGGCACGCCACACCCGGTCACGCTCGTGATCCTGGTCGACGACCGGAGGTGCTCCGCCCCGACTCCCACGCCGCACACCAGCACGCCCGTGACGGTCCACGCCGCGACGACGCCCACGTCACCCGGGCACGCGCTCACCGCTACGCCGTACGGACCGGCTGTCTGACGCCCCTACCCGTACGGACCAAACCCGCCGCCCCGGCGCACGTGGGCCACGGGTGGCTCGGCCCCGGGCGACCACGGCTGGGCGGGCCACGCGCGGAGCCGGATCACGCTACGCGGCCCGGCTCAGCTCCGGGTCCTCGCGGAGCTTGCCGAGCGCGCGGGACACGGCGCTCTTCACGGTGCCGATCGAGACCCCGAGCACCTCGGCGGTCTGGGCCTCGCTCAGGTCCTCGTAGTACCGCAGGACGACCATGGCGCGCTGCCGGTCGGGGAGCCGCACCACCGCCCGCCACATCGCGTCGCGCAACACCTGCTGCTCGGCCGGGTCGGGCGCCGGGGTCAGGTCGGGCTCCGGCAGCTCCTCGCAGGCGAACTCGTCCACCTTGCGCTTGCGCCACTGCGACGTGCGCGTGTTGACCAGGGCCCGGCGCACGTAACCGTCCAGCGCGCGGTGGTCCTCTATTCGCTCCCACGCCAGGTACGTCTTGGTGAGCGCCGTCTGAAGCAGGTCTTCCGCGTCGCTCGGGTTCGCGGTCAGCGAGCGGGCGGTACGCAGCAGCACCGGGCCGCGGTCCCGTACGTAGGACGTGAACGACGGGAACCCGGGGGTGCTAGCAGTGGATGCGCTGTTGCACACAGGCGTGGTCATGCCGTTAACGCTAGAAGCGGAGTCCTTCCTGCGGATCGGCCGCAGGTGCCGAAGGAAAGTCCGCCTCTGGTTGTACGGGTAGTGCTGGCATCACCTCCTACGGGCGGAGGGCTCTCAGGGTCTGTCAGGGTTGCGTCACGGGGCGTGGGCCACGGATTCCGCGCGCCCCCGCCTGCCACGCCTGCCCCGTCGGGCCCGGGACGCGTCACCGGTCGTGAGACCCAGGTATGAGCCGCGCCCCGGACGCGCCGCCGCCCCGCCCCCGCCCGACCGCCGCGCCCGCCGGCGGCGGGGGCCGGTGCGCGGTGGTCAGGGCGGCGGCGGGGCGCCGGGCCCGGGCTCAGCGGATGATCGCCACGGGGGCGTCGACGCGGTTGCGGTCGATGGCGAGCCGGCGGCCTCCGTGCCGCTCGGTGACGTCACCCGCGTACTGGTGGATACGCCGGTTCGGGTGCCAGGCGCGGCGGTTCAACCACTTCTCGCCGTACAACGACGGGGGTACGTTCCAGCGCGCGAACCACATGACCTCCGGCAGGTCCCGCTCCCCCGCCTTGCGGGCCCGCTCCATGTGGCGCACGCCCGAGTTGGCGCTGCTGTAGAACCCCGGCACGTAGTTCTGCTGGCGCACCTCACGGTTCCACGAGCGCACGAAGGCCAGCGTGGTGCGGGCGCAGCGGCGCTGCCCGAGGCGGTACGCCTCCATGTCGAGGTAGAGCGCGCTGCCCGGGGCCATGCCCAGCCTGCGCGCCTGGCTCACCGCGTCCCGGGCCTCCTGTCGGCCCTGTGCCCAGGCGTTGCCCCCGATCGTGAACTTCCGCTTGATGTTCGCGATCACGCAGGGCGACTGGGAGCCGACGTAGATGGGAAGGACGTTCCAGCCCATCTGCTTGGTCTCGCGCAGCCAGCTCCTGTTGAGGTGTTTCTGGTTCTTGCAGTGTCGGCCGCGGCCCCCGAAGTAGACGCCGACGCCACGGTACGGCGAGGCGAGCCAGGCCCGCATGGTGCTCACCGACGGCGCCTGGCACCGGTCGAACGCCCAGCCCTGGAAGATCTTCCGCTTGGCCCCGCCCGCCTTGGTCCCGTCGGCCTTGGACGTGTCCGCCGCGGGCCGGTCGACCTTCGGCTTGGGCGCCTTGGGCTTGCCCCCCGTGGGCTGCTGGACCTTGGGCTGCTGGGGCTTCGGTTGCTGGGCCTTGGGCTGCTGGGGCTTCGGCTGCTGGGGCTTCGGCTGCTGGGGCTTCGGCTGGTCAGTCCTGGGCTGCTCCGTCTTCGGCTCGGTGGCCGGGCGGTGCGCGGCGGGGGGCTCCGGGGGCGTCTTGTACGGGACGCGGACGGGGGCGGCCCGCCACTCCGCACCCATGGGCGCGAGCTGGGCCGTGCGGGCGGGCGAGGTCCGCAGGAGGGGGGAGTCGACCGACAGCGGGCGGTCCGGGCCGACGCCGGTCGGCAGGGTGCGGGGCAGGAAGTCGTCGCCCGTGCGCCCGTACGTACGGTCCTCCGCCACCGACACCGGGCCGGCCACCAGCACGCCGCACAGCGAGGCGAGCGCCGTCAGTACCGCGATCACGGCCCCGGCCAGCCGCCCGGAGCGGCGGCACCACCCCGGACGCTGGGGCGGCGGCCCCTGGCGCGGCAACAGCCAGGGCGGTCGACCCCGCGGCGGTCCCAGCCGCCGCAGCCACGTGCTCCGGTGCGGGCGGCCGTCCACGGGCTGTCTGAGGGGCCCGAGGGGCCGACGGCGTCGCAGACGCCAAGACCGCGGGCCCTGCCCGCGCGTGCCATACGTTTGTCCCATAAAAGGAGTGAAGGCACCGCCCTACCGTGGCGCCCGCAGACACGCCTGTCGTTCAGCCGTCTGCCCCCGCGATCGCGACCCCGACCTAGCCCGGACGTGGTACCCCGGCGACACCCGCCCCCGCCCCGAGCAACCGGCCCCGGCCCGGCTTCGGGCGCGGGTCGCGCTCCGGCGCGCCCGGGCCCGGCAGTCGGGTCCGCGCCCGGCCCCGGTTTCGCTACGGCCCGCCCCGGGCCCGGCCGCGAGGCCCGCGCGCCCGGGTGGACGCCCGCCCGCTGCCAGGCGCCCCGGCGACACGGCGCGTACGCCGATGCCTACGCCGATGCCGGTGCCCATGCCGACGGCCACGGTCGCGGTGGGCCGGTGCTCGGGGCGGGCCGGCACCCGGGGCGCACAACAGTCGCGCGGCGGGCCCGGAAGGGCACCGCCGCGCGACCGATCACCTCATGTCGGCCTCGTCGCCGCGCACCAGCGGCCGAGGCTCACCTCCCGCTCACCGCCTCACCACAGGGGGCCGAAGCTCACGTTGGTGTTGTGCTGGCTGATCGGGGTGAGGCCCGAACCGATGACGCTCGCGTTGTTGTTGTTGTTCGTGGCCCCCGAGCCGTTGGCGTTCTGCTGCGTCGTGGTCGAGTTCCCGAGGTTCAGCCCGGCCCCGCTACCGATCAGCGCGGCGTCGCCGTCGTTCGACTCGGCCTTCGAGAGGCCGGCCGCGATGGCGCCGCTGTCCGCCTGGGCCACCCCACCCATGAGGACGATGGCCAACGGGAGCGCGGCGACGGCCGCCAGAACGCGTGCGGTGCGAGTGCTTGCCATGTCAATTCCTCCTGGAATCACGGGCGTTGGTCATCGGGCAAGGAAGTGGGCCCACCGCCTCGCCGCCGTGTCGACGTCGCGAGACCAGAGTTGCCCACCGGGCCTGCCGTGAACGCTGCGCAGCCCCCGATTCCCCCGCAAGCATGACGCTTCACCCCTAAACCCGCTCACACCAACTGGCCCGCCATCACGCTCCGTTGCGCCTCGCCCCGCGCCCGCGCCGCTCCCCGTACGCCCCGCACCACCCCCCACGCCAGAGCGCTCCCGCGCGCGGCCGCCACCGCACGGCGCGTACCCGGCGCACGCCGGTCACACCCACCCCACCGGGAGGCTCACCGGCGCCCGAGCCCCGATACCGAACAAGGGCCCGCGCCCCTCCCCCGTACGAGTAGTGCCCATGGCGTCCGCGCCCCGCCCCCGCGGTTCGCCCCGCACCATGGGCGGCGGCCAGGACCGCGCCCCAGGAGACCTACGTGAGCACCGTGCAGAGGCCCCCGCACTGCCCCACCTGCGGAACCCGCCCGCTGTGGAAGGACACGAGCGCGATCAGATCCGGCAAGGAGGACCGCTGGCTCTGGTACTGCACGACGTGCCTGCGCACCTACCTCCCCACCGGCGACCACAAGCGCAGATACGCCTGACCGACCCGCCGCCCCACCGCGCCCCGGTACGCCCCCCGGCGCCCGGGACGGCGAGCGTGGGAATCTACGCCGCCGGCCGCGGGTTACGTACCTCCGCACAGCCCGCGACGGGACGGACCGCGAAAAGAGGCCGGGAGGCCGGGAGGCCGGGAGTCAATGAGTCTTCGCCAGTACGAGTACGCCCTGGCCGTGGCCGAAGAGGGTTCGGTCACGGCGGCGGCGGAGCGGCTGAACGTGGCCCAACCCTCGGTTTCCCAGCAGATCCGCGGCCTGGAGCGGGAGCTGGGCGTGGAGTTGTTCGCCCGCACGCCGACCGGCCTGGTGCCGACCGTGGTCGGCCGCGCGTTCCTGCGGGAGGCGGAGATTGCGGTCAACGCGTCGCGCCGGGCGCGGGCGACGGCCCGGGCCGGAGCGGACGAGCTGGTGGGCGAACTGGTGGTGTCGGTGCAGATGGGCTTCGGCACCCGGCAGTTGCCGGGCGCGCTGAGCGCCCTGCGCCGCCGCTTCCCGCGCCTTGAGGTCACCGTCTTCGAGGAGCCGAGCGCCGCCGAGATGGAACGCCTCGGGCGTCGCGGCGTACTGGACCTCGCCCTGATGGCGGTGTGCGAGCGCAGCCCCGCCAACGCCCACCACCTCGGCGACGAGGAGTTCGTCGTGGTGCTGGGCGCCGGGCACCCGCGACTCGCCGCCGACCGGGTCGACCTGCGCGCGCTGGCGGGAGAGCCATGGGTGCGGTTCGACCGCGACAGCGCGCTCGACGGCGTGCTGGTGAACGTGGCGCGGGAGAACGACATCACCCCGATCACCGCCGCCCGCGTCTCCCAGACGGCGACGGCCGCGCGCTGGGCCGCCCAGGGCCTCGGCGTGACGCTCGTCCCAGCCTCCGCGGTGCCACACGAGCACGCGCACCTGGTGCGCCCGGTGGACCCGCCCGTCTCCCACCCCGTCATCGCCGTGGTCCGACAGGCCGCGGGCCCCGCCGAGACGGCGCTGCTCGAACTCCTCCGCCAGGAGTCCTGGCCCCGTCCCGCCTCCCTCACACCGGCCCCCTGACGCTCGCCTGACGCCCACGGACTGAGCACCGACGGCTACCGGCTGGGGCTGGGACAGCCGGCTCAGAGCTGGGTGGCGCCGCCGTCCACGGGGAACTCGGCGCCGGTGGTGTACGTGGCGTCGAAAGCGAGGAACGCGGCTGCCCTGGCCACCTCTTCGACGGTGCCGAAGCGCCGCATGGGGACGCCCGCGACCTGCCGCGCCGTGAACTCCTCGGCGGCCTCCGCGCTCATCGCCCGCTCCAGCACCCCCGTGTCGATGGGACCGGGGCTGACCGCGTTGACCCGGATTCCGCGCGGCAGCAACTCCTGGGAGAGGCTGCGGGCCATCGAGCGCAACGCCGCCTTGCCGGCCGCGTAGACACTGGCGTCCGGCACACCCATGACGTTGGCGACCGACGTGGTGAGGACGACGCCCGCGCCCGCGCTCAGCAACGGGGCGAGCTTCTGCACCGTGAAGTAGGCGCCCTTGACGTTGATGGCGAACAGTTCGTCGTACGCCTCCTCGGTCGTCGACGCGAAGGGCGTGAGCGCCGCGACGCCGGCGTTGACGAACAGGGCGTCGACCGAGCCGAGTTCGCCCCTCACCCGGTCGGCCAGCGCGTCCAGGTCGGCGAGTACGGCCACGTCGCCACGGACGGCCACCGCGCTCTCGCCGAGCCGCTCCCGCGCGGCGTCGAGGGTGGCCCGCGAACGGCCGGTGATCACCACCCGCGCCCCGTCCGCCACCAGCAGCTCCGCCATCGCCAACCCCATGCCGCTGCCGCCGCCCGTGATCACGGCGTTCTTCCCGCTGTACTTCCCCATGCCCAACCCTCTTCTCGCTCTGACCGCTCTTCTCACGCATCACGCATCACGAACTCGCGGATATTCCGCAGCCCGCCCCACCCGCGCATTCCCGGGCGTCGCCAATTCCGCCGGAATTCCGGTGGCGTCAGCCCCTGGGGAATTCCCCGCCGTCCACGATGAGATTGCTCCCGGTGAGCCAGCCCGCCCGGCCGGACACGAGGAACAGCACCGCGTTCGCGATGTCGTCGGGCTGACCGTCGCGGCCCAGCGGCGTGGTGTCGTCGGCGTTGGTCTGGCTCGGCGCCCCGTTCAGACGCGCCCACTGCTCCCGCGTCGCCTCACCACCGGGAGTGGCGACCCGACCGGGCGACACGGCGTTGACCCGAACCCCGTACGGGGCCAGTTCCAGCGAGAGGCCGCGACTGTACGACTCCAACGCCGCCTTCGCCGCCACGTAGTGCAGGAACGGCCCCACCGGGGTGAGCACCGCGGCCGAGGAAACGTGCACGATCGCCCCGGAACCCCGTTCCCGCATCCCCGGCGCGAGCAGCGCGTCAAGACGTACGGCCGCCAGGTAGTTCAGGTCGAGCGCCCCTTGCCACTCCTCGTCGGGGATGGCCAACGCCCCCGGGTGCGGCCCCGCCCCACCCGCGTTGTGCACCACGATGTCCACCCCGCCAAGCCGCTCCCGCACCGCCGCGGCCAGCGCCTCCGCCCCGCCCCGCGTCCGCACATCCGCCGCCACGAACCCGGCCCCCGCCGGCACCGCCCCCGACGCCTTTGACCTGGCCGTCGTCACCACCTCGGCCCCCGCCCCCAGAAGCTGCCGCACGACGGCCGCCCCAATCCCCCGCGTCCCACCCGTCACGAGGGCGCGCTTTCCCGCGAGTTCCTTCATGTCCGTTCCACCGTCATTCGTAGCCATGCCACTTACCCCCTCGAATCGCTCAGTCATGGTCCACTCGATGGGGGAGAGAATTCCGCCGCGCACGGAACACGAATTTCCGCAGAATGCGCGGCTCTCGTTCCTTCGCATCGAGTTGTTTCACGGTATGACCGGCACATAATGCGAGGCAAAGACGTAAGTGCAGCGGGCCCTATAGGGAATCCCTATAGGACCTGCCCGCCGACCACGGGCCGGAGAGCGTTCCCCGTCGCGCGCCGAGGCCGCGGGGGTCGTCGGCCGTCGACCATGCCCATGTAGCCGACCATGACCATGTAGCGGGCTGGGGGTGGGCTCCGCGGGGCCGCCAACGCACCAGGGGCGCCCCGGCATGCCGGGGCGCCCCTGGTGACCAGCTAAAACGCTGAACTGGGCGGAGGCTGAGGGATTTGAACCCTCGGTGACGTCGCCGCCACGACGGTTTTCAAGACCGGTGTGGTGGTGGGGGTGGCGGGCTTCTGACCTGGGGATAGGTGTGGGCTGAGCTGCACTTACGGGGTGATGGCCCGCGTATGGCCCATGAGGTTGGCGATGGACCCTCAATCCTGGGCCCCGGCAGGGGGCGGTAGCCTCGTACGAGTTGGGTCGGCGATAGGGGCTTGATGAGTATCTTGCCGGATTTGAGCGATAGATCGCGATCGGCGGAAGTTGCAAATAACCGGGCTTCCGTCGGATGAAGCCGCAGGTCAATTGCTCTGGTCCCCGCGCGCGCGGGGGTGGTCCCTGCTCCCCGTCACCGCTGCGCACCCCGCATTCCTGGTCCCCGCGCGCGCGGGGGTGGTCCCAGCACCAAGGACGCGGTGGTCGAGAACTGCCGCTGGTCCCCGCGCGCGCGGGGGTGGTCCCGTACGAGAAGGAGCGCCCCCGTGCTCGACCCCCTGGTCCTCCCCGCGCGCGGGGGTGGTCCGCGACGCAGGTACAGCCACCAGTACCGGGGCAGCTGGTCCCCGCGCGCGCGGGGGTGGTCCCAGCCCCAACGCGCCGCCGCTGCGGGCCCCGCTCTGGTCCCCGCGCGCGGGGGTGGTCCCGGGAACGGCCCCAGCCGGTGCGGACACACCGGCTGGTCCCCGCGCGCGCGGGGGTGGTCCCCACACCGGCATCGTGCTCAGCGTGATGCCGGGCTGGTCCCCGCGCACGCGGGAGTGGTCCAAGCTGCCTGGTCTGGTTGGAAGAGGCCGCGGCCTGGTCCCCGCGCACGCGGGGGTGGTCCTCCGCAGGAGTTCGCGCGCGCCATGTACGCCATTTTGGTCCCCGCGCGCGGGGGTGGTCCTCCAAGCTGGCCGGTCAAGGTCGGTGGGCATGGCTGGTCCCCGCGCGCGGGGGGTCCCAGATCGGCGTGGGAATCAGACATGAGGATCTTCTGGCTCCCCGCGTGCGCGGGGGTGGTCCCACCGTCTGGGTGAAGAAGCCGTTGGGCTTGTTCTGGTCCCCGCGCGCGGGGGTGGTCCCGATCCGGGAGCCGCTTCTACATCGATCCCGTGCTGGTCCCCGCACACGCGGGGGTGGTCCCCTGCCGACGTGCGCCGAGTGCGACCGCCCGGTCTGGTCACCGCGCACGCGGGGGTGGTCCCTCCACCAGCTCAAGGGCGAGATCAGCGAGCGCCTGGTCCCCGCGCACGCGGGGATGTGCCCGCGACCGCGCGATCCTGGATGTTGGTCCCGGTCTGGCCCCCGCGCACGCGGGGATGCGCCCCCGGGCGGCGCTCGCGCACTACCTTCGCGGACCTGGTCCTCGCGCACGCGGGGATGTACCCAGCACGACGTACGGGGAGCTGCGCGCTGCCCGCTGGTCCCCGCGCACGCGGGGGTGTACCGCCGAGTGAGGCCAAGGGCACAGCCGAGGAGTCTGGTCCCCGCGTACGCGGGGAAGGACCCAGCAAGGGGGCCGAGGTCTGCCAGGGGCCGGGCTTGGTCCCCGCGCACGCGGGGATGGACCCGCGGCGGCCGATAGGCGCTGCGACGCGCCTTGCTGGTCCCCGCATCTGCGGGGATGGACCTGCGGCCGGGCGGCCGTGGACGATGGACAGGTGCTGGTCCCCGCGCACGCAGGGATGGACGCTGGCTACGCGAGGTACGGCGGCTGGCCTGCTCCTGGTCTCCGCGCACGCGGGGTGGACCTACTCACGTGAGTAGGTTGGGGTGCTTTGCCCTGGCCCCGCGCACGCAGGGGCCCCTGGGCAGCTTCCTGCGCACCGTGCGCAACATCTGGTCCCGGCACTCGGTGGTGTTCCGGGCACCAGGCTGCCTCGCGTGGACGATCACACGCGCTTCCCGCGCGAGGGCTGATCTCGTTCAACGTAGGGCCACGTACCCCTTGGTAATGCGCTCCCCTGCATCAACGACATGGCGTTGAGGTGTCGCCCATGGGCCCAACATCGAGGTACCGGCTCAGCCGCGCCTTTTTCCCTGCGTGAGATGCGACGCAGGCCCGTGGCAGATTTCAGGCACTGCAAGCGCACCGCCACGTCCCTCTCCCGACGTGGGAAACTTGCTTTGCGGTCAGAGCCACGAAAGCGATCCGAACGGAGAGCACTGCGCCGATGGGGCCCAAATCTGCGAAGGTCTACGAGACGATTCGTGAGTGGATCACCTCCGGCAAGCTGTCGCCCGGTGACAAGCTGCCGTCCGAGCGGTCCCTCGTGGAGGAACTCGGGATCGGGCGTACCGCCCTGCGGCAGGTGCTCGCCAAGCTCGTGGCCGAGCGAGTGTTGGAGGTTCGCGGGCGGAGTTCGTACCGGGTGCCTGGTGGGGTCAGCGTCGCGACGCCGGAGGGGCTGGAGCCCTGGCAGGTTCACGGGAAGCGGACGATCTACGACAACCGGTGGGCGAAGCTGAGCCTGTGGGATGTCGAGCCGCCCGGCGTGAAGCGGTTCGAGCATCACGTTGTCGAGCTGCACCACGTGGCCGTGGCCGCTGTTCTGGACGATCAGGACCGGGTGCTGATGATGTGGCGCTACCGGTTCGTTCCAGACCAGTTCGGTTGGGAGCTGCCGGGCGGCATAGTCGACGCGGGCGAGGAAGCTCATGCCACGGCGCTGCGGGAGGTTGAGGAGGAGACCGGGTGGCGGCCGGCCGAGCTGGAGCACGTCGTGACGTACCAGCCGATGGTGGGCATGGTCGATTCGCCGCACGAGATTTTCGTGGGGCGCGGCGCGGAGCGTGTGGGTGAGCCCAGCGACCTGGAGGAGGCGGGGCACATCGAGTGGGTGCCGCTGGCCGACATCCCCGGGTTGATGGCGCGTGGCGACCTGATGGGGTCCGGCACCCTGGTCGCGCTGCTGCACGTGTTGGCCAACCGGCCCGCGGGTGGTTTCACAACCTCGCGGTGAGCAGGTCGATGCGTCGGCGGTGCCGCACCGAGCCCGTGCGGTTGGCCAGCAGACGCGCCTGACGTAGCTGGTCCTTGGCCTGGTCGTACTCGCCGCGGGCGAGGTGGGCCTGCGCCAGGTCGCATCGCAGTCCGGACTGGGCTCGGGTGAAGCTGGGGTCCATGACGTCGAGCGCCGCGTAGAGGTTGGTCACGGCGTCCGCGTCGCCGAGGAGGGCGAGCGCGTTGCCGCGCCAGCGGGTCAGGTGACCGTCGTTGAGGAAGATGCTCAGCATGTCTGGGTCGCGTGGCTCCGGCCCGGCCGGGATGCTGGCCGCGGCGCGCTCCAACGCCCGGTGGCAGGCGTCGGCCTGCCCGACCTGCGCGTACAGCTCGGCTTCTGCCGCGTACAGCCAGGCCCGAAGCCGTGGTGAGACGCGGTCGCCAGCCATCCGTTGGGCCTCGTGGATCAGGTCAACGGCGAGGTGGGGCCGCCCGGCGTCGCAGAGTACGTACGCCTGCTCGCCCATGGCATGGGCCACGTACATCGGCGCGTCCGCTTCGAGCGCGGCGCGCTTTCCGAGTTCGTAGTGGCGCCACGCGCGGTCGATCGCGCCCGCGTGCAGTGCCTGCCACGCCGCGAGCGTCGCCGCGCCGGCCAGGGCCAGTGCGACCGGGCGCCGCGCGTCGGGCAGCACGGCGAAGGTGAGCGCGTCTTCGAGGGCCGCGAGGTGGCCCGACATCTGGTCGACCAGCCCCGCGGCGCCCATCTGCCGGTCCACGGTCCGCAGCAACTCCGTCTGGTCCATGAACGTCTTCACCATGGACTGGCTGACCGAGCGGGACGCGTCGATGCGGTCGAGCAGGTCGTCGTAGCCGTCGGTCGTGGACGGCTGGCCCGATGGCGCCGCGCTGGGCCGTAGCTCGGCGTCCGTGATGCCCAACAGGGGGCGGAGCAGGGCCGCGTAGCGCTCCGACAGTGGGCGCTTGCCGTTCTCCCACTCGGAGACGTACACCCGTAGGCTCGCCGTCGCCGCGACGTCGATGAGGTGGCGTTCGGCGTACCGCTCGATCTCGCGGATCAGCCGTTCCTGCGACCACCCGCGCGCCTTTCGTGCGCTGCGAAGACCCTCGCCCATTGCTGCCGCCTAGCCGTCGATCCGGTGACTGCCGTTCTCAGCATGGCGCACATCGGGGCAGGTCAAAAGTGGTTAACACGCCTGGGGTTAAGGGTTGTTGGCTACCGAACATGCCCCCGCGAACGGTGTCCTTGAAGGGCGCCAGGGGACACCCGCCAAAGTCCGTTCTCACGACGGGGGTTGACTCTGGTGCGCACCAGATGCCAACCTTCTGGTGCGCACCAGTTGGCGCGCACCTCGCCCGGAGGGCTCCGTGAAAAGAGCCCGAAGGCCGCGACCGCTCGTTGAGAACTCCACAGTGATCTTTGAGAGACGCCGCCGTTGTTTGCATAGCACCTTTGATCTGCGGCGTCCCGGCGACCGTCAGCCGTGATGGCGGTCTGGGGCCACTCCTCCCCGGGGCAAGAAAAGGGGCTCTGCCTGCTGACCGCTTGGGAGCGGGTAGGGGGCCGCGCGAGCATCCCGATCTTTCCGGTCGGGCAGCGTGTGGTCAGTGATCACCCGAGGTCCGTTCGATCGGAGGGACCTGTGATGCATCGCCGAAGTACCTAGGGTGCGCGCCGGTTGGACCGGCCGGCGCGTAGCCCGTCGCGTCATCCGCCGCGGGAGCCCCCGCCACGCACAGCGTGAGCGAGGGCTCCGCGGCCCGCTTCTCTACGTCGCCGTGATGCCCTCTGCCCGCTGTGGTGGGCGGGGGCGGCGGCAGGGGGCGCTTGTACGTCTTGGCCGTGGCCGTGTGGCCACCGATTCGATGGAAGGACGGTCGCTGTGAACGTTATGAAGCTCGTGTTTGCGCGGCCGTCCGGCTGCTACCAGCCGTAAGGCCACGGCCCCCTTTTCAACGCTTGGCCGCGGTTCGACTCCGCGGTTTGAGCCCTGTGTTGCTCAGTCGCCCCTGGCTCGTGAGAGCCGGGGGCGGTGAGGAGCGCCGGGATCACCAACCCGATCGTTCCCACCCCGCAAGAACACGGCCCCGGTGCTGGAACACCGGGGCCGCCGTACTGGGCCGACCCTTGAGAGGACACCGACCCATGACCCATTTTGACACTCTTCCCAACGGCGAGCCGCCGCGGCGGGCGCTGGCGGCCATCCAGCGCGAGTTGCCGGTGATACTGGCCGAAGTCGCCTTGCTGGACGCGCAGATTAGCACGTTGGACCAGCCGTTGAACGACCTCACCGCGCGCCGTCTACGGGACGCTGAGCGCGAGGTAGCGCGGGCCCGACTGGCGGTCGCGGAGCGCGGCCAGCGCGGGCGGGACACGAGGTGGGCGGCATGAGCCATCTCGCTACGACTACCGCTGCGGTGGCGCCACTGTTAACGGGTTGGTCGGCCACCACGTGGTGGCTGCACCGGCGCCTGAACCAGGCCCGGCTGGACCCGCTGTCCGGACTGCCCACCCGTGCTCGCTTCGAGACAAGCGTGGAACGTCTGCTGCGGCGCCGGGTGCCGGTGCTGCTGGTGGTCATCGACCTGGACGGGTTCAAGGCCCTCAACGACGCCCACGGCCACCTGGCTGGGGATGCCGCGATCACCGCGACCGGCAGCCGCCTCAACCGCTGGGCCGCCGCACACGCCGAGCGGTGGGTGGTGGCGCGGTTGGGTGGGGACGAGTTCGCCGCCGCCTTGACCATGCCCCACGTGGAGGATCTGCCTGTCGCGCTGGGCCGGTTGCACGAGAACCTGTGTGCTGCGGTGCCCTTCGAGGGTCGCACCATGGCGTTGGGGGCGTCGGTGGGCGCGGTGTGGTCGCCGCACTGGCCACTGGCCGAGCGCTCCCGACTGCTGCGCGGGGCGGATGAGGCGATGTACGCGGTCAAGCGCACGGGTGGCGGGTGGCGTATCGCCCACAGCGACCACACCGCTATCGCCAGCGTCAACGGCCGCCGCCCGGGCCGCCCCGGCACCCACCCGACGGGGGGCGCCAGGTGAATGCGCTCACGGTTGAGGAGTTGGCCACCCCGCTACGGGCGCTGCGCCTGCTGGCCACCGACTTCACGCACCTGCCCGCCCCCACCATCAGGGTCACCGACATCTTCCCCAGCCGCCTGGAACTCTCCTTCCACGGCGACGCCGACGACCTGGGTGGGTTCGCCGCGTTCGAGACCTGGCGCCAAGCGCTACGTGTCGAGCCGGATGCCGTGGAGTTCGCGGTGCAGTCCGGTGGGCGCACGCACGTCCTGAGCGCCTACACCGAGTTCGCTGGGGCCAGCGTGCGCCTGGTCGCCTACGGGCCGGGCCCGACGGCGTCGGCCGGTGGGGAGGGGGCGTGGTGAGCGCTGGTTCTGCTTCCCGTCAGGCGTTGGCGGGTGGGGCTGGTGCGGTGACCGTGTTGTTGACGGCCGGCGCGTTTTGGCTCTCCTACGAGCACCTGCACGACACCGCCACCGCCAACGGGCTGAATGGCGCCCGTGCTTGGGCGTGGCCGGGCACGATCGACTTGTTCATCATCGTCGGCGAGTTGCTCATGCTCCGCGCCTCGCTCATGCGCCGCACCGACGAGTGGGCCATCGGGCTGACTGCCTCCGGTTCGCTGGGTTCGATCGCGTTGAACATCGCTGGTGTGGGGGAGGGGAGTCGGCCGCTGGAGTACGTGGTGGCCGCCGTACCCCCGGTCGCCGCGCTGCTCGCTTTCGGTGCCCTGATGCGCCAGGTACATCAGCGCCTGACGACCCCGCCCGGACCCGAGTCGGACGCGGACGTACCCACCACGGTCGAATCCGTACCCGTGGTCCCTGAGCCCGTACCCGTGGTTCCGGAGCCCGTACCCGTCGGGGTGCGGCTGCTGCCCCTCGTGGCCCGCCTCGAACCGGCCCCGGAGGATGACCGGGCGCCGGGTGTACCCGCCGATGTGGAGCCCGTACCCGGGGTCGAGGCACCCGCCGACGCCGTACCCGAGGACGTACCCGCGCCGCCCGGCGCTACGGCCTTGGCCCCGGAGTCGCTGGAGCTGGGGTGGGTGGAGCCGCACGACGACAGTCCCGCGCCGTCGGCTGAGGACAGCCTGACCGCTGATGCTCGGCAGCGCTTTGCCGGGTTTGTGGAGCGGGGGCGGCCGGTGCCGTATCGGCAGCTTCGTGAGGCGTATGGCATCGGGCAGCAGCGTGCTGAGCGCATCCGCGAGGAGCTGCTGCACACGCTGGTGGCGACCTGATGTCCCCCGCGTTCAGCCGTTGCTACGACCCCACCGGCGCCCGGTACGGCATCCCCACCTACCCCTGGCGCCTGGCCCCCGACGGCCTAGCCACGCGCCGCCAACTGCGCGCCCGCGGACTTCGGCCCGCAGGCCAGCCGGTCGCGGCACAGATCATGCGCCGCTCGCGTCACCGTAAGGCAGGGGTGGCCATCGCGTACCTGTACCGCCTGGACCTGGCACGGCCGGTGCGCCCGATGACGCCGGGGCGGGTGCGGGCGTTGGCCGCCGCGATGCGCGCTCGGCGTACCTGCCCGGGCTGTCGTTCCGATGCCGGGTACTGCATCCCGACCTCGCTGGGCCTGTGCGTGACGTGCGCGTACCCCGCCTGATCCTCACCCCGAGTACGCCCGTACCCGCCGTACCCGTCCCGCCCCGCCCGCTCGTACTCGGCGTACTCGCGCTGGGTACGAGCGGGCGCCGCGGGCGGGCTGGCGAGAGGCCCCGGCGTACCCCCTCCTTCTCGATCGAGAGGACTCGATCTCGTGTCCCGTCGTAGTCGTACCCGTGCCGTGAAGACGGCCGGGGGCGTGACCACCATCCGTATCCCGCGCCAACGCGGGCGTCGTTCTCAGCCGTTCGTGGTCGTCGTGCCCGAGCGGCCCTCCTGGGCCCGCGAAGCCTTGGGTTTCGCCGGTCGCATGCTCTGGCGCGCTCGCCGCGCCCTGGCTCCCACGGCCGCCGCGCTGTTCGCCCTGGCCACCACTGCACTGCTGCATGCCGTGGCGTGGTGGTCCGGGCTGTTCCTGGCCGCTGTGGCGATCGCGCCGCTGGTGTGGCTCGTGCGCACCCAGCACACCCACCCCGCCACCGGCACCGCGCTGGGCTGGCGTATCGCGCTGACCCTGCTGGCCGTGACCGCCCTGGTGTGGCTCGCGCTGGCGGCCGGGTTTGGCCCGCTGTGCGGGCCGCTGCCGCTGGCCTGGCTCGTACTGGCCACCGGCGCGCAAGCCGCCTGGCTCTTCGTCCGCCGCTCGAAGTAGAAGGGAGTTCACCTGATGGCATCCACCATGGGCCAGCCCAGCGGCGCAGCAGCGGGCGGGGCGGCCAAGCCGAACAAGTTCTCCAACGCCGGCGCCGCGGCCGGCGGGTTCGTCGGGGCCATGGGCAGCACGTTCGTGCCCCCGATCAACGTCACCGTCAACCGCAACACCACCACACTCTTAGCCAGGGCCGCGAACGTGCGCAGGCACAGTCGCTGTTGCCGGAGCCGGACTTCACCTCACCGGCGCAGGTCCGCAACTACTGCAACACCCTGCGAGCCGCCTCCATCACGCTGGCCATCGAGGTGGCCATGGCCGCCGAAATCCTCAAAGGCGTCCTCGCCGCCGTCCCCGACCCAGACGGCCGGTTGGGCGGCTCGCGAATGCGGGCCGCACGCGTGGCCCGCAAGTTGCAAAAGTCCGCTGACGAGCTGCGCTCGGCAGGGGTTGCCGCCGCGGCGACGTACGCGGTCTTCCAGCAGCAGTACGAAGAGGAGATCAACCGCGTCCGCCACCGCGCCCGGCGCCCGCAGACCCCACGCATCGACTGGACCCAGCAGTAAGGGGGGTGGCACCGGTCATGAGCAACCGCAACCGCTATCGCGCTCGCATCCGCGATGACGAGCACGCTGACACCACCGCCGGTGGTGGTCCGGTTGGCACGTATCTGCTGCACCGGGTCAAGCCGCACCTTCCCCCGTGGCTGGGGGTCGCCGGGACCGGGTTGGCCGGCGTGCTTGGCCACGCCCGGTGGGCGGACTCCGCCGCGGCCGGCGTCGGACTCACCCTGGCGTCGGTGGCGCTGACGGGCACCACGTGGTGGGTGGGCCGCTCCACCGGCGCCCAACGCCGGCTGCACTCGGCCATCACCGTGGCATCAGGCTCCGCGTGGCTGACCGCCGCCTGCCTGGCCGGCCCCACCACCACCCCGGTAGGCGACGTGTTCCTGATGGGCGGGCCCGTACTGGCCCTGACCTGGAACGTGCGCCTGGTCATCGGCCGCACCACCGACCCCAGCGGCGAGAGCTCCGACAAGGGGTTGTTGGCGAAGGTGGGGTTGGCGCGGGCGCAGCTCGGGGCGACGAAGGTCGAGCCGAACCGCGTCACCGCACCCGTGGCGCTGGAGCCGGGGGAGCAGACCAACGACGACGTCACCAAGGCCCTGGCCCGCCTGGCATCAGCGCTGGACCTGCCGAAGAACGCCGTGCGCTACACCCCCGACCCCTCCTCCGAGCGTCGCGGGGAGCTGGTCATCGTCCCCGAAGACATGCTCTCCCAGGTGGTGGAGTGGGAAGGCCCCTCCAACCTGGGCGGCTCCATCACCGAACCCCTGGACCTGGGGCGGTACGACGATGGGGCGCCGTTGTTGATCTGGTTGCCGGGTGATCCGGAGGCCGGGCGCAACTCCACTCACCTGCTGATCGCGGGCGGCACCGGCTCCGGCAAGGGCGACACCGCCCTGAACCTGCTGACGGAGATCCTCTCCCGCCGGGATGTGATCGTGTGGTTCTCCGACCCCAAGGCGTTCCAGGACTTCGCCCCGCTGCGGCCGGGCCTGGACTGGGGTGTGGAAGGCGGCACGGACACCGAGGTTCTGATCGAGGCCGTCAAAGCCGCGATCCCTGAGCGCACGCGCTGGCTGGGTGCCCACGGCTACCGCCAGTGGCTGCCCCAGTGCGCGCAGCCCCAGACCGATCCCGGCCACTCCTGCCGTGCGGACGGACAGGCGTGTGGGTGTGCGGGGATGCCGTTCCTGGTGGCCTGGATGGAAGAGGCCGCCAACACCCTGCGCGCTCAGGGCGACGACGTGTTCACCGGCATCGCCCAAGAAGCACGCTCGGCCGGCATCAGCCTGGTCGTCTCGCTCCAACGCCCCTCCTACGACCAGATGTCCACCAGCACCCGCGCCTCCCTCCCCTCCGTGATCGCCCTAGGCTGCGACCCACGCGACGAAGGGTTCTCCCTGCCGGAGTCGGTCATCGACGCCGGTGCGCATCCGGGGGCGTGGGGCAACCGCAGGCCCGGGTACTGCTACATCGTCTCCCCGGGCATCGCGGAGGATCGCTACCCCTCCCCGGGCCGCACCCGCCGCTTCACCACCCGCGCGATCGCGGTCATGGAACTGCTGGCCACCTGGGCCCAGCGCAACGGCGCCACCGCCGACCCCATCACCGCCCGCGCCGCGGCCAGCGTCGCCGGCCGCACCTACACCGGCCGCACCACCACCAACCCCACCCCCAACACCCACACCGGCTCGACCGGCTCCGGCCCGTCCGATGGCGGGGCGGGCTTCGCGGAAGAGGACGAGATGGGCCCCGAGCCGCACTACGACCCGGACGACGCCGGCATCGACCCCGAAGCCGACCTCGCCGCCCCCGAACCCGGAGACGACGCCCCGATCTTCGGCACGCCAACCGGGCGCCGACCGAGCCCGGAAGAGGCCCGGCGCCTGTTCGCCGACGCGCTCGCCCAGTTCGAAGCCGAGGGCCGAATGATCGTCGGCCCCAAGGACTTCATGGACTGGTGCGACGCCCACGGCTACAGCCGCCCCTGGGTCTCCGCGCGACTCAAGGACGCCGCCTTGGAAGGGCGCCTGGAGCCGACGAACACCACCGGTCGGTGGCGGATCGTCCCCGCCCTGACGGCCGCGTGACACCTGACACCGTCACGCCCGCCTGACACCCAAACCCCTAGGCACTCGCGCTGTCACACCCGCCTGACACCAGGCCCTGACACCTGCGAAACCCCGCCTGACACTCCGATCCCTGTGGGCCCGCGCGCATCTTCGGCGCGGGCCCACACCGGTCGAGAACGGAGTTCCGCCATGGACCACGAACGGCCCCCGGCCGTCGTCCACCACCCCGTTCCACTCCCTTCCCAGCCCGCGCCCCTGGCGCCCATCCAGCCCGCCACTGCACCGGCCCTCTCCAGCGTCCAACTCCCCGACGGCCGCATCGTCACCGGCTACACCCTCACCCCGCACCCGCACCCGGCGCCGGTTCCGGCGCCCGTTGAGCCGCGGCCGGCCATCTCCCGCACCGCGGTCAACGTGGCGCTCGGCGGCATCGGGTTCGGCGCCATCTGCGGCGGACTGGTCCTGCTCACCACGTTCATCGCCGCCCTGGCCGCGCTCATACAGCAGCTCATCATCCTGGCCGCCGTCATCTTCGGCGGCTGGATCGCCGCCCAAGTCCTCCACCACCGCCCCGCTCGCAGCGGCACCACGGTCAACATCCGCAAAGCCGTCATCAAGCGCAACCACTTCCGCGCCTGAGCCAAAGGAGACACGCGCGTGAGCACCACCGAACACCCCCACAGCCCCACCTGGCCGGACGGACCCATGCTGGCGTTAGACCTGGAAACCACCGGCATCGACCCCGAAACCGCCCGCATCGTCTCCGCCGCCGTAGCCGCCGTCGGAGGAGGCGCCTCGCCCGAAACCACGACGTGGCTCATAGACCCCGGCGTCGAGATCCCCGCTGAGGCCACCGCCATCCACGGCATCACCACCGACCAGGCCCGCACCAACGGCCGACCCCCGGCCGAAGCACTCACCGAAATCACCGCCGCGCTCGCCGAACCGCTGGAATCCGGGGCGCCGCTGGTCGTCTTCCGGGCCCCGTACGCACTCACCGTCCTCGCCCGCGAATGCACCCGCGCCGGCATCGCCTTCCTGAACGAGGTAGCGCCGGTCATCGACCCGGCCGTTCTCGACAAGCACGTTGAGCGCTACCGCACCGGACGCCGCACCCTGCCCGCGCTCTGCGCCCACTACCGCGTCCGCCACGACGGCCCCAACAACGCCACCGAAGACGCACTGGCTGCTGCCCGCCTGGCCTGGCGCCTGCCCCGCGTTCACCCCAGCTTGGCCGCCATCCCGCTCGCCGAACTCCACACTCGCCAGCAGACATGGGCAGCAGAACAAGCGGCGGGTCTACAGGCACACCTGCGGCGCACCGACCCTGGAGCAACGGTCAACGGCGCCTGGCCGCTCGTGCGCTGAGCGGCGAACCCCGCAAGCGCGGGGACCACGCGTCCTGTGGCGGCTGGTACCCCATCGACTACGGACCACCCCCACTCGCGCGGAGACCACGGCGCCATGGCACGACCCGTGACCTTCGACCGCGGACCACCCCCGCTTGCGCGGGGACCACTCTTCCCGACCTGCGACGTTACGACGCAGATTCCAACTCTTCACCCAGTCCAGCAGAACGGGGCGGCCCGCGTCTCGCCAAAGCCTTGGGCCGCCCCTCCGTCCGTCACAGAACGGAGCACCAGCATGACACCAACCCCCCGTCCGTCGCTGCTTGTCGCAGCACTGGACGCCGCCGCGCGCGGCTGGCCCGTCTTCCCCCTGCGCTCCCGCGACAAGCGACCCACCGGCCACGCCGAACCCTGCTGCCCGCACGTAGGACCCTGCGCGGATGGCCACCGCACGTGGGAACAGCGCGCCACGACCGACCGCTCCGCCATCTGCGCCGCCTGGTCGCTGCGCCCGTACAACATCGGCATCGCGACCGGCCCCGCCAACCTGGTCGTCATCGACCTGGACCAGCCCAAGCTCAAGGGCAACGCGGACACGCCTAACGGCGCGACGACCTTCCTGGCGCTCTGCGAGCGCGCCGGACAGCCCGTCCCCCGCACCTACCGCGTCCGGACCGCCAGCGGCGGGTGGCACCTGTACTTCACCGCCCCACCCGGCACCCGGCTGAACAACACCGCAGGCCGGCTGGGGCCGCTGATCGACACCCGCGCCTGGGGCGGATACGTCGTCGCCGCTGGCAGCAGCACCCCACACGGCACCTACGAGCTGGCCGACAGCGCGCCCGTCGCACCGCTGCCCGATTGGCTCGGTCAGTTGCTTCGCCCCGCACCCTCCCAGCCTGCCCGCCCCCTCAAGCTCCCCGTCGTCAACGGCTCCAGCGCCGCCCGCGCCGCGCTGGAGCGCGAGTGCGCGGTGGTGGCCACCGCGCCGGACAAGCAGCGCAACACCACGCTCAACCGCTGCGCCTTCAAGGTGGGGCGCTTCGTGGCCTGGGGCGACATCCCCCGCCACGTGGTGGAGGACGCCTTCCAAGGGGCGGGGGAGGCCCGGGGACTCACCGCTGCCGAGTGCCGCGCCACCATCCGCAGTGCGCTGGACAGCTCCATCCGCAAAGCCCGCCGCCGGGACGCGGCATGAACACCCCCCGCCCCGCCCCCTTGGAAGGCCACCCCGAACACCCGTCGAAGCCTGGCCTCGCCAAGCCGACCGACGCTCCCACCGGCCGTAGTGCGCCGAAGAACGCCGCCCGCAAGGGCGTCCGATCAGCACTTCGCCCTGAGCCGCACGAACCCTCCGGGCCCCGACCGGTCGCCTGGCTCCACATCACCGCCCCCGGCCGCGGCTCCACCCCCACCGCCCGCTCGTGGTGCGCGTGCGGGCGCGACCGGTACGCCGCGGGCCACCGTCGCGTGCTCGCCCTGATCACCGACCACGCCGCCCACCCCGACACCTGCTCCCTCCGAGCGCCCCGAGAAAGGAGGGTCGCCGCATGACCCCCGCCACGCCACCCGCGCCGTCCATCGACGGCGCCTCCCTGCTCGATGAGGTCGAGGCGTTCCACCGCCGGTTCAATGTCTTCCCGAGTGAAGCCGCCTACGTGGCCGTCACGTTGTGGGATGCTCACGCCCACCTGATCAGTGCGTTCGACTCCACGCCGCGCATCGCGTTCCTGTCCCCCGAGCCCGGCTCGGGGAAGTCACGGGCGCTGGAGATCGTGGAGACGCTGGTGCCCAACCGCCTGGTGGCCGCACACGCGTCCGCGAACGCCATGTACCGGGCGGTGGGAGACACCGGCCAGCTGCCCACCGTTCTGTTCGATGAGGTGGACACCATCTTCGGCCCCAAGGCAGGGGACAACGAGCCGCTGCGGGGCTTCATCAACGCAGGCCACCGGCGCGGCGTCGGGGTACTGCGGTGCGTGGGAGACGGCTCCAACCAGGAAGCGCGGGAGTTCCAGACGTTCTGCGCCGTCGCCATGGCGGGACTCGGCTCGCTGCCCGACACGATCCTGACCCGCTCGGTCATCATCCGCATGCGCAAGCGGGCCCCCAACGAGACGGTCGAACCGTACCGTCAGCGCGTCCACGAGAAGCAGGGAAACGCGCTACGCGATCGACTCGCCGCATGGGCCGAACAGGTCCACGCACAGGTGGCGGAAGCCTGGCCGGTCCTTCCCGAGGGCATCAGCGACCGCCCCGCAGACGTCTGGGAACCCCTGCTCGCCGTCGCCGACGCGGCCGGAGGGCACTGGCCGGAGCGCGCCCGTTCGGCCTGCGTCGCACTGGTGAGCGCCGCCAAGGAGGGAGACAAGGCGTCGCTCGGCATCCAGTTGCTCACCGACCTGCGCGACAAGGTGTTCTCCGGAGCCGACCGCATGCCCACGGCCGCCATCCTCGAATGCCTGCACGCCATCGAGGACGCCCCGTGGGGCGACATGGACGGCAACGGCAAGGCGCTCACCTCCCGGGTGCTGTCCAAGATGCTGGGCGAGTACGTCACGGCCGAGAACAAGCCCATCCGCCCCCGCTCCATCCGCACCGCTGGCGGGGTCCCCAAGGGTTACTACGCCGAGGATCTCCTGGACGCGTGGCTGCGCTACTGCCCCCTCCCCCCGGAGATTGCCGCTACATCCGCTACGTCCGCTACATCGCAGGTCAGCGGCCGTGAATCCGTAGCGGATGCGCCTTCCGGCGTCCGCTACATCACTCACCGAACCGCTACGGGCTCCCGCACCGCGTAGCGGCAGCCACCCGCTACATCAGGCTCATCCGCTACCCCGAACAGGCTCCTGACCTGGTGCGTAGCGGATGTAGCGGATGTAGCGGATTCCTCAGGAGAAGGGACAGCGATGCGCATCCGTCTCGAAGGAACCGAAGAGGAATGCCGCCGCGCAGCCGAAGCCCTGGCCAGTGTCTTCCTCGTGCTGGAGGCCAGCCGCCCGTACCCCAACCGACCGCCGAGCCGCCTGGTACGCGTTTACCTCACCATCGACATGAACGCCTCGACATCCGAGGGGGCGTGACCGTGGCCCGCGCGCAGATGCTCAAGCTCCACGAAGTCCTCGAAGAGATCGAGATGAGTCGTGCCGCCTTCTACCGCATGCGCGCCCGCGGAATGGCACCTCGCATCAGGAAACTCCCCAACGGCCAACTCCGCGTAAGCCGCCGCGATCTGGACGCGTGGTGGCAGCGCTGCGAGCAGAACGCCGCCTGATTCCCCAGTAGTTCGACCGAATCGAACGAGCGGGGCCCGTCGCCAAAGCGGGCCCCGCTCACATGGAGAACGATGCTCACATACGACGTCGATTTCTGGTCTATTCGCAGACGAGCCGGACGCCGCAAACCGTATGAACTTCGGTGGCGCGTAGGCGCCAACTCTCACTCCAAGAGCTTCGTCACGAAGACCCAAGCCGAGGGTCGTCAATCCGAACTCATGGCCGCACTCCGCAAACGGGAGCAGTTTGACGAGGAAACCGGCTTGCCCGCCAGCGAGTTGGCGGCGCTGGCCTCCCCGACCTGCTATGAGCACGCGGTTGCCTACGCCCTGATGAAATGGCCGCGCGCCGCGGCCAAGCATCGTGCCAGCATCGCGGAAGCGCTCGCCGTCGTCGTCCCGACGCTCGTCACGACCAGCACAGGAGCGCCCGAAGCCAAGGTCTTGCGAGCCGCGCTCTACCAGTGGGCGTTTCGCGCAGCGAAGAGCGCCGATGGCGTGTTAGCACCCCGCTATTCCTCGGAGGAGCCGCCCGAGGAAATCCGCATGGCGCTGGCCTGGATAGCCAGCCACTCCGTGAAGGTGAACTCCCTGGAGAATCCCGAGCGGCTCAGACCGGCACTCGAAGCGTTGTCGCTGCGGATGGACGGAAAGAGGGCTGCGGAGAACACGGTGCGGCGCAAGCGGATGGTGCTCAGCAACTTCCTGCGCTACACGGTAGAAGAGAAACGGTTGCTCTCCGCCAACCCCCTTTCCCAAGTGGATTGGACACCCCCGGAGACCGACGACGAGATCGACTTCCGGTACGTCCCGGGCCCTGCGCTCGCCCGTTCGCTCATCGCTGCGGTGGCTGCGGCCAACCCCCGCGGGCAGCACCTGGAAGCGTTCTTCGGATGCATTTACTACGCCTATACACGCCCCGGTGAAGCCGTCGCACTCAAAGAGACGGACTGCGTTCTGCCACCCGATACGGAGGAGCACGCGGAGGACTGGGGCGAGCTGCTGTTGGAGGAAAGCCGCCCGGAGGTGGGCAGCGGGTGGACCGACGACGGCACGTCCTACGAGGCGCGCGGCCTCAAGCGGCGGGCCCGCGGTGCCACCCGGCCGGTCCCCATCCCTCCCGTGCTGGTGCGGATGCTGCGCGAGCACATCCGGCGCTACGGAACGGCGCCGGACGGCCGGCTGTTCCGTGCGGCGGAGGGTGGGCGCGTGCGGTCCACCGAGTACTGCGACCTGTGGGATACGGCCCGGGAAGCGGTGCTCTCGGAGGGCGAGGCGGCGACGCCTCTCGCGGAGGTCCCGTACTCGCTCCGCGCGGCCGGCGTCTCCCTCGCGATCAAATCCGGCGTCGATCCGGTCGAAGTCGCGCGCCGGGCGGGGCACAGCATCGCGGTGCTGTTCCGCTTCTACGCCAAGGTGCTCCGCGGGGACCAGTCGCGCTCCAACCAGCTCATCGCGAAGGGCCTGACTGAGGACTGACCGGCCCCGCGTTGGCCCGCGTCTGGCCCAAACAGCCTGGTCAAACCTGGGACAGACGCGAGACGAAGTGAGACACCCCCAACGCACCAGGGGCGCCCCGATGCTCGGGGCGCCCCTGGTGACCAGCTAAAACGCTGAACTGGGCGGAGGCTGAGGGATTTGAACCCTCGGTGACGTCGCCGCCACGACGGTTTTCAAGACCGTTCCCTTAGGCCGCTCGGGCAAGCCTCCCGTGCCCCGCCGACCTGCTGCGAGGCGTCTACAGCCTAGCGGCTCTCCGGGTCCGGTCGCCGCCCCGGTCCGAAGGTCGGACCGGGGCAGTGGCGGGGTCAATCGCGGTGGTGGGGCACGGGGGTGGGGGCGGCGGGGTCAGCTGTCGCCCTTGCGCTCGCCCAGGGTGACCTGGACCTTGTTCTCCTTGCCGTTCCTGAGGAAGGTGACGACGACCTTGTCGCCGGGCCGGTGCGTCCAGATCTCGCTGATCAGCGTCGGGCCGCTGTCGATCACCGTGTCGTCCAGCTTGGTGATCACGTCACCGGCGCGCAGGCCCGCCTTGTCGGCCGGGCCGCCCGGGGTGATCGGGTCGGTGGTGCCCTGGCCCTGCCGGGAGATGGTGGCGCCGGCGCCGGTGTCCTTCATGTTCACCGTGGCCTCGATGACCGGGTAGACCGGCTGCCCCGTCTTGATCAGTTGCTCGGCGACCTGCTTGGCCTGGTTGATCGGGATGGCGAAGCCGAGGCCGATGCTGCCGGACTGCTGGCCCTGGCCGCCGAAGCCGCCACCGCCGCCCGCCGGCTGGATCGCGGAGTTGACGCCGATGACGGCACCGGAGTCGTTGAGCAGCGGCCCGCCCGAGTTGCCCGGGTTTATCGACGCGTCGGTCTGCAGTGCGCTCATGTACGACGCCTTGCTGCCCCCGCCGTCGCTGGAGGAGACCGGCCGCTTCTTCGCGCTGACGATGCCGGTCGTCACGGTACCCGAGAGCCCGAACGGCGCGCCGATGGCCACCGTGCCGTCGCCGACCTCGACCTTGTCGGAGTCGGCGAGCGGCAGCGGGGTCAGGGCGCCGGGCGCGTCCTTCAGCTTGAGTACGGCGATGTCGTACCCCTCGGCCCGGCCCACGACCTCGGCGCGGTACTTCTTGCCGTTGGAGAACGTGACCCGCAGTTCGCCGCTGTCCGCGGCGGACGCGACGACGTGGTTGTTGGTGAGCAGGTGGCCCTGCTTGTCGTAGACGAAGCCGGTGCCGGTGCCGCCCTCGCCGGAGGTGCTCTGCGCCTCGATGGTGACGACGCTCGGCAGCGTCTTGTCCGCGATGGCCGACACGGAGCCGGGGGCGCGGTCGGTGGACTTGGCCTCTCCGGTGGCGGAGATCGTGGTCGACTCGTTGTCCTTGTCCCGCTCGGCGGCCCAGAACCCGATGCCGCCGCCGATGCCGCCGGCGACCAACACCGCCGCCAGGACGCCCGCGAGGATGCCGCCCCGTTTGCGCCGTGGCGGCACCGGCCCTGGCGCGCCGGCGCCCCAGGGCGCGTGCGGGTCGCCGGGCCCGCCACCCGGGCCGTACGGCTGGCCGCCGCCCGACCACCAACCGCCGTCCCCGGCACCACCCGCACCGCCCGCACCACCCGCACCGCCCGCGGGCGGTGCGCCCACCGTCCCGTGCGGCGTCGCGGCGTGCGCGGCGTGCGGCGCCGGGTGGCCGGGGGTGGTGGCCGACTGCGCCACGGGGGTCGGCTCCGCGAGGGGCGCCGGCGTACGCCCCGCGTCGGCGGGCGGGCCGGCCGGGCCGTCCTGGCGCGCGGGCGTGTCGACCGACGTGATCTCGGCCGTCGGGTGCGCCGCGGGCGCGCCGGCCACCGTCTCGGCGTCGGCGGGCGACCGCGCGGGGTCCGCCCCGCCGCCGGGCGCGGAACCAGCCGCGTCCGGGGCGGTCGGCCGGGGCGTGGACTTGGCCGGCGCGCTGGTCGTGGGCGGGGCGAGGCCGTAGTCCGGGGCGGGGTGCTCGGCGCCGGGCGCGGCGGGCGGCGCTGGAGGCGCCGTGCGCGGCTCGGTCTCGGGCGGAACAGCAGCGCCTTCGTTTTCCGTGCTCACAGCTCACTCCTCAGATGCACGACGTTTCGGTCAGGTGGCGGGCGGCCATCGCGTACGAAGGTCTGCCACCAGCCTTTCCCACGGCCTGTCAGGCCGCCGTAAGGAGCGGCGGGGCCGCCCCGGAGGGCGGCGGACCACCGGCAACCTCACCCGACACCCCCCGCTTCGACCTGGGTGCAACGGACGAAACGGACGAGCCTCCGCGGGGGCGGGTGCCACCGAGGCGGCGCGCGCCGGGCGGTGGCACCATAACGCGGTGACCTATGCGCGCCCGGCCAGGGACAGTCGTCCCGGCCCGCACAGCCCGTTCGTCGTCGCCCACCGCGGGGCCTCCGAAGCGGAACCCGAGCACACCCTGATCGCGTACGAGCGAGCCATCGAGGAGGGCGCGGACGCCCTGGAGTGCGACGTACGGCTGACCGCCGACGGGCACCTGGTGTGCGTGCACGACCGGCGGGTGAACCGGACGTCCAACGGACGGGGGGCGGTCTCCAGCATGGAGCTGTCCGACCTGGCCGCCCTTGACTTCGGTTCTTGGAAGGGGAAGGCCGCCGACGCCGAACTGCCGGACCGGGACGCCGCCTCCGTGCTGACCCTGGAGCGGCTGCTCGAACTGGTCGCCGACGCGGGGCGCCCGGTCAGCCTCGCCATCGAGACCAAGCACCCGACGCGCTGGGCCGGCCAGGTGGAGGACCGGCTGCTGACGCTGTTGCACCGGTTCGGCCTGGCGGGCGGCCCGAGCGCGCCGGACGAGCCCGCGCCGGTACGGATCATGAGCTTCTCGGCGCGCTCCCTGCACCGGGTGCGCGCGGCGGCCCCCGGCCTGCCCACCGTCTACCTCACGCAGTTCCTCTCGCCCCGCCTTCGGGACGGCCGGCTGCCCGCGGGCGTGAGCATCGCGGGCCCCAGCGTGCGCATCGTGCGCAACCACCCCGGGTTCGTCGCCCGCCTGCACCGCGCGGGGCACCGGGTGCACGTATGGACCGTGAACGAGCCGGCCGACGTCGACCTGTGCGTACGGCTGGGGGTCGAGGCCATCATCACCAACCGGCCGAAGCAGGTGCTGTCCCAACTCGGGCGCACATAACGCCCATGACACGGAGTGCACCGGCGCATTCGGTACGTATGCGATCACGGCGAGTACGCCACCCGATCGCAGTTGGCCGGTTTCCGATCCACTTCCTCCGGGCATCCACCCCTTGGCATGGGGCAAAGGAGGTCTCGGGGGTGGCGTTGGTGGTGGCACAGGAAGTGCCGACGTCGTCGACTATGTCCGTTCCCCATGGCCCTGCGGGCGTGGGTGAGGCGCGGCACCGGATGCGCGGGGAGCTTCGCTCCAGCGGGGTGCCGGAGTCGGTCATAGACGACGCAGTATTGATCCTTTCCGAATTGCTCAGCAACGCGTGTCGGTACGGCCGCCCGCTGGACGCCGACGACGGCGCGGTGAGCGACTGCGACACCGCGGACGGCGGGGCCGCCGGCGCGATGCGCGCGGCCTGGCGCGTGGAGGCGTGCGGCAGGCTCACGGTCGAGGCGACCGACGGCGGCGGCCCGACAAGACCACTTCCGGCCACGCCGTCGATCACGGCCCGCGGCGGCCGGGGCCTGCACATCATCACGGCGCTCGCCGAGGAGTGGGGCGTACGGGACGGGCACGGCGAAGTCACCGTATGGGCCGTCTTGTCCCCACATGACGCGCCGCCTGAGGCGCCCTCGCGCATTGTCCTCACCCCCGAACTGCGCTACGCGACGCCGCGCCCCGAGCCGTTGGGCGGACGGGGCGGCGCCCTGGACGGCCTTGAAGAGTTGAACGAACTGGGCGAGCTGGACGGCACCGCCTGAGCGACCCCCGTCCCGCTCCCACGGCCGGACGGCCCCAGCCCACGGCCCCGCGCCCCGGCCTCACCGGCCCCGTCGCCGCCGTCGGCCCAGTCAACCTCCGGGCGCCCCGGCCCAGCGCGCCGACCGGGCCAGAGCCGGAAGCGAGCCCGGGGCCCCGCACCGGTCTCTGGCGGGCCGCCCCCGGCGACCGACTGCCGGATTCCGGTTCCGTGTCGGGCCGCGCGTCGCGCCGCCTGGCGCGCGCTCTGGCGGACCCGCGTACCGGAAGGGCTAGGCTCGCGACGCGTAGGAGCCGTACCGACCGGGAGACAGCCACGCCATGGCCAAGAAGCGCCGCCCCCAGCCGAAGACCACGCCCCAGGGCGCGGCCGATGCCTACCCCGTGGTCGGGGCACGCGAGCCCTGCCCGTGCGACTCGGGCCGGCGCTACAAGGCGTGCCACGGCCGGGCCGCCGCGCACGCGGTGACCGAGTTGGTGCAGCGCCCGTTCGAGGGGCTGCCCGGCGAGGCGGACTGGGTCGCGCTGCGCGAGCTGGTGCCCGCCGCGACCGCGGAGCTGCACCTCAAGGACGGGCTGCCGGACGGCGTTCCGTCGGTCACCCTCGCCACGGTGCTGCCCATGGCCTGGCCCGCGCTGCGCCGCGACGACGGCGCCGTGCTGCTCGGTCTCCAGAACGACACCACGTCGGGCGACCTGAGCCGCGACCTGGCGAGCACGTTGCGCCGCGCACTGACCGCCGAGCCGGGCACACCCGTCGCGGCCGGTGACGAGCGGGGCGCCGGCTGGGCGCCGGGCGACGGGCCGCGCCTCCAGGACCTGCTGGACCTCGACCGCCCCTTCGAGCCGGTGGTGCACCAGGGGTTCGAGTTCTGGATCGAGGACGCGGAGAACGCGAGCGCCGAGGTCAGCGCGTCCCTGGAGCGGGCGAACGAGGCCGCGATCCCGACGGTGCGGCTGACCGGCGTCGAGTCGGCGTACTGGTGCGAGACGCCAGACAAGAACCACCTGCGGTGGGTGATGACCCACCCGGAGGAGAAGCTCCTCGACGCGCTCGCCCGGCTGCACGCGGCCGGCGTGTCCTCGCTCGGCGAGGGCACGCGGCTGGTCGGCTCGTTCCGCGCGCACGGCCTGACCGTGCCGGTGTGGGACCTGCCGACCGCGATGCGCGCGGACGACGTGGAGAAGCCCGCCGCTGAGTTCGCGGAGCGGCTCGCCGGCGCGCTCGCGACCGAGGCGCCGCTGACGCCCGACGAGCGCCGCGCGCGCAGCGGGCTCACCAACCGTCAGGTCACCCTGAGCTGACGCCCACGGGCCCACCCGGGCCCGTCCGGACTCGTCCGTGCGCACCTCTCCCGGGGCGCCCCGCACCGCTCGCTCACCGCGACCGGGCAGGGCGCCTCGCGGCGTTTCCCGGCCCCGGGGCGGGGGCCGCGCGGGACGCGTGACGCCCCGGGGCGCGGCTGGGCGGGAACGCGGGGCGCGGGGCGGCCGGCACGAGAAACCCGGCGCGGGGGTGGTGCGCGGCCGACGGAAAAGGGCCGCCACGGGCGGAAGGCCAGGGGGAGTGCCGCGGTACCGGAGTAGCGCGGTACCGGAGTACGGGAGACCGGAACGGCGAGCGGGGCGGGCGCGAGGGAGGGGGATGCCGTTTTCGGAATATCGTATTCCGCATACGCCCTGTTCCACGGCGCCGTTTCCCCACCAATGACACGTCCGCTCGACTGCCCGTTTGCCCGATTGTTTGCACGGCGCGTACGCGGATGCCGTTCGCGGGGCGTCCGGTGATCGAATCCGATCCCGATGGATGAGCCCCGCCGAATGGGCCCGTACGCGACGGCAACGCGCCGCGACTTCCCCGGCTTTCGTTCTTCCTCACACGCCACGGCCGAGTGGGGGATATCGCAGCGTCTTTGCGGAACGCGTTGTTCGTACGGTACGGACAAATCTTTCGTCCGGTCCGCACAATGCGCGCCCGATCCGCACGTGACGGCGGCCGACACCGCGTGCGCGGAGCGCCCGTCGTCGCGCCCGGTTTCGCTTCGGACGCGAATGTCGAACAGGGGCGACGGCCACGGCGCCGGCACCGCCGCCGCGCGCCCGCGCGTCGGGGGAGGCTCCCGCGCCACCCGCACCCCGCGCCGCCCTGCCGGACCTGGGCCGCTCACACCCGCACGACCAGCGCGAAGACCCGTTGGGGCGGGCCCGGCGAGGTCCTGGGCGGCCGTGTCCGGACGGGGGGGGGAGGGTCGCCCCGGGGTCCGTGTGGGGCTCGTGGTGGGCGCGGCCCGGGTGGCGGCTGCGTCGGCTGGGCGGGACGCCGCGCCTTAAGGAGTTCCCGACCGATTCCCGGGAGTTTGTGGCCGCCGGAAGGGTTGAGGAGTCCGGCGGTTTCCTTGAGGTGCGGGTTCGGCGTGGTGCGCCGTTCCGGGGCGTGGTAGGCGCGGCGGGCGGTCGGGCGTGGTGTCCGCGTACGGCCACGGGGCACCGCTGTTGCGTACGCGACATGAGTGAGCCGCGATTGCGTCGGGATAGCGGAGTTAGGCCAGTCGGCGGACGGCGAGGGGTGCGGCGATCACGGCGTGTCCCCGACGGACACCGCACAGATGATCTCCAGACGATCCAGATGCGTGACCCTGGTCACAACTCCCGGTATTAGCCAGGAAATACGCGTCTTGAAATCCGCGATCGAATTTGCGAACTGCCGATCTCTTGTTACCGTTCTAGGAGCCCGGTCGCTGGTGCATCCCCCGTCGCCAGCGACCGGGCGCTTCCATGCCCGGCCCACGTCGCCGGCAGCCAGGGGAAACCACGTCCCCGGCCCGTTCATTCCGCCCCGCGCGCCACCGAGTTGCCGCGCCGAGGGCCCAGCGCCCCGCCGGCCCAGCGCCCGCACCGCGCGGAGCGCCCGCTCGCAGCGCCACCCGCCGCACGGCCCCCTTCGCGCACCGCGCCCCACGCCCCCTGCCGGGCCCGGTTTCTGGCTCGGCGTCAGACGCCCCGCCGACCCGCGCCACGGCCTGGCCAGGGCCGCGCGCCCGGCAGCCGGCCCGCACCCTCCCAGCTCGGGGCCGTACGCGCCGCCCAGCGCCCGCCTCGTGCCCGCCCGCGGCCTCGGCCGGCCCACCGAGCGGCGACGGCGTGTACCGCCGCCCGACGCCGCCTGGTGGGCCCCGTCGCGTCCCTCCCGGCGCCGCCTCGGGCCACGCGGACGCGGCGGCTCGGCGCGGCGCGTCCGGACCGCCGGGCGGCGGCAGCACCCGGACGGGCCTTCGCCACGCCGGCCGCCCGGCACCTGGTGGGCCGGCCGCTCACCGCCCCGGCCGCGGCACCGTCGGGTCCACGTCACACCGGCCCCTCGCGTCGCATCGCACACCGGCAGCACACCGCTTCCCCCGGCGCACCACACGACATCCGACGCACCATCCGACACCGGGTCGCCGGGGCCCGCCGGCCGCCCGGCCCAAGCGGCGCTCCAGGGGCGCCCTACCAGGTCACCACCCGTACGCTGGCCAACCGCCATCGGTTGCCGGGTCGGCCGCGCCCCGCCGCACCCGGCGCCGCCACAGCCGTCTTTGGCCGCCCCACCGCGCCCCTCATCACCACGTTCGCCAGCACGCGCGCCCCGCCGCGCGTTGGCCCGCCGCCGCCCCGGCCCTGGCCCCCGCGCACCGGGACGCCGCCCGTGCGGGGCGGCCCAGGAGCGGGTCGCCGGGGTCGGTCGTACCGGGGCCCGACGCGGCGGTACGCGGCGCGTCACACGGCTCGGGGCCACGGAGGCGCGACATCACTTCTGTCACATAGGTCACTGCCGTCACATTTGAGCTGGACTTGAGGGGCGAGTTCAAGCCAGTACCGAGGAGTTGTATCCGCGCGTCGGCGACCTCAGCGTGGCGCGATCACGCTTGCACTCTGCGTAACCACAACCCCCGCGCGGCCCCGCGCGCAACCGGGCGGCGAGCGGCGCGGGGCGGGGGCAATTGGAGGTTTCCGCGCTTCCGCCGCCGCCCGCGGGGTGACCCACGGTGGCGCCGCGCCGGGCGCGCGGCGGGGCCATTCGGTGTACCGGGCATTGAAGAGTGGAAGACAGCGGGTGACGAGCGGGGTGGCGCGCACGGCGCCGGTAGGCCGCCCGTACGACCCGCCACGCCCCACGGGCCACGCGCCGGCCCATACGGCGGACCAGCCCCGCACTCCCCCGTCGTACGGCCGTACGGTCCACGCCATCGCGCGTCGTACGCCCCGCGCGGGCGCCCCTCGCACCGGTTCGCGCTGGTTCGCGCCGGCGTCGGCCGGTGCGCCTCGGCGGGGTCGGTCGGCCCGGGAGAAGAGGGCCGGAGGCGCGGGCTCCGGGGCGCGGGGCGCTACGGCGCCGGAAACGCCACCGGCCCGCGCGGAGGCGGGCCAGCGGGGTTGGCAGGTGCGCCGCCGCCCGGGTGGGGACGGGGCGGCGGGGTGCTCAGTAGGCGAGTTCGCTGCTGCTGCCGCCCGGGGCGTTGGCGCTGGCCTCGACCAGCGCGTCGGCTACGGCGCCGACCTGCGGCAGCCACGGGCGCAGGACGCCACGGGCGGCCGGCCGGGGGGCGCGCTCCCAGCGCACCTGACCCGCACCGGTCTGCGACGGCGGCAGGGCCACGTACCCGCCCTCGCCGTGGAAGCGCAGCGAGCTGGGCACCCAGTCCTGCCGGTGCAGCAGTTCGCCCAGTTCCTCCAGCGAGTACGGGGCGACCAGCAGCGACCAGCGGGTGGGCGTGGCGATCACCGGGCCGATGGCGATGCCGGCCAGGTCGAGGGCGGCGACCGCGCGGGCGCCGGCGACGGCGGGCAGGCTCACCGCGCTCGGGGCGCGGTTGCCGGTGGCGAGGATGATCGGCGCGGTGGGCCGGTTGGTCCACCACCACTGCACCATCCGGGCGTCGGTGGTGGCGGCGAGCAGGCCGGGGTCGAAGGGGTGCGCGCCGGGCACCACGCAGTCAGGGTGTGGGCACCCGCACTCTCCGGGCCTGCCACCTGGCGGGATGCCGACTCCGGGCAGGATCGGCCAGTGCCATTCGGTGGCACAGGTGAGCGCCGCGCCGAGCAGCGCCGTCCTCCTGCCCCGCCGCATCGAGAACTTGCGTCGCCTTCCGGGGATCTCGCGCATGAGCGCTCGTTCCTTTCCGTGAACGCCGAGGGCTGCGGACTGCCGTACGCGGCAGCGGACGATGGATCTCCATGGCGTCCGCCTGGTCGGGACGGCGCCGTGGCACTGCGGTGGCACTGCTCACACGGTGGCACTACTGACACTGCTGGCACTTCAGGCACTGCGGACGCTACGGCCTTTTCGCAACATCCCTGCATTTCGTTTGCGCAGTGCGGCGCTGAATCAACGCCGTCGATCACATTGCGTGAAACTCATGTCACCGCACGGGTCGGGGGTGTGCCTCTCCCCGACCGTGCTCCACGAGGAGCCCCTTGCGGTCGAACCTGGACCATGGCGAGGGGTGGCGTGCGCGGCGCGCCTGCCGACTGGTGCTCAGTGTGCGTCCCCCGCCACTGCTGAGGGTGGGCTCGACCGTCATCGATGAAGACGCTCGGACCCGCGATGGGGTTCCGGGTCGACCCAACTGCCCCCGCCCTTCAACAAGTGCATACCCCCCGAGGTGGGTATGACGCGCTGCCGGATGACGACAGTCGACCCCAAATCGATTGCTCGAAGGGCATTTTCCAGACAACTTCGATTCACCACAGACACCAACAACCCCACCGCCCCAGTGCTAGACATCGCCTTACGGGTGCGTGTACATGTGGAGCATTCGTAGCGACGCAACATGACATGGGGGTTTGCGATGCTATTGAGACGAATGCCCCTGCTTTCCGATCCCATGCCGCGGGCCGATAAAGCGCTAAAGATCGGAACGAATACGGGCATACTGCTCGATGAGCCCCGCCGCGTCGGCGGCCAGCCCCTATCCAGCGCCGGGAGCGGTCAACCATGAGTGCGCGCCGTCTTCCGAAAGTGGCTGGAATCGATTCTGCTGTGCCCGGCCCCTCCCAGAATCCCGCGCCCATCCCAGCCGCTCCCTCGCCCCCCGCCGACGCCACTCCATCGGCGCACCAGTCGGCCTCCGCGCCCCCTACGGGCCCCACCGGCGCGCCGTCCGCCGGCGGCACCCCGTACACCGCCGTGCAGGACCGGCTCGCCGGCTGGGTCTCGGACCTCACCACGCTGCACGAGCTGACCGAGCGGCTGGCCCACGCGACCACGCTGGACGACGCGCTGCGCGAGTTGCTGCGCGCCGGCGCCGCCCTCGTCGGCGCGCAGCGTGGCATGGCCGCGCTCGAACCCACCGACGGGCTCGGCCCCGAGCTGACCATCGGCCTCGGGCTCGGCCGGGCCGAACTCGGCCACATCGAGACCATCCCGCGCGCCTCCGGCTCCGTCGGCCGGCTGCTCGACGGGCTGCCCGCGCCCGCCGCGCGGCCACCGTACGGCGGCGAGCGCCCGGGGCCCGCGCCGACCGGTCAGCCGACCCCGGACGGCGCCGCCCCACCCGACGCCGCCTGGCCCAGCGAGGTCGCCCACCCCGACATCGCCAGCGAGGACGACCTCGACCCGCACCACCGCGAGGTGGCCGCCCGGCTCGGCTACGCCGCCAGCTACGCGCTGCCGTTGGAGCCGCGCGCCCAGCCGCTGGCGCCCCCGCACGACGCGGCGGGCCACGGCCCGGACGACGCCACCGCGCCCGGCGCGGACGGGCCCGCCGGGCGAACCCCCGTCACCCCGGTGAACCCCGCGCTCGTGGTTGACCCGGCGCCACCGCGTGGCCGGATCGGTGCCGTGGTGTGGCTGTACGACGAGCCCACCGAGCCGACCGCGCGCCAGCGCCACCTCGTCGGCCTCTACTGCCGGTACGCCGCCGAGCACATCGGCCGCCACATCGAACTGCACCGGGACCGCCGCACCGTCGCGACGCTGCGCGAGGAGTTGCTGCCGAGCCGGCTGCCCCGGGTTCCGGGCGTGCGGCTCGCGGCCCGGCACCACACCGGCCCGTTCGGCGGCGGCGACTGGTACGACGCGCTCCCGCTGCCCGAGGGCGCGCTCGGGCTCAGCATCGGCGGCGTCACCGGCAGCGGGCCGAGCGCGGTCGCGGCGATGGGCCGGCTGCGGGCCTCGCTGCGCGCGTACGCGGTCCTCGAGGGCGAGGACCCGGTGGCCGTCCTGTCCGACCTCGAACTCCTGCTCCGGCTGACCGAACCCGCCCGCGCCGCGACCGCCCTCTTCGCCTACTGCGAGCCGGCCCACCGCTCGGTGGTCCTCGCCGGCGCCGGGCACTGCCCGCCGCTGCTCATCGGCGACGAGCACACCGCGTACGTGGAGACCTCGCTGTCCGCGCCGCTGGGCATGCTCGCCTGCTGGGAGGCGCCGAGCGTGGGCATAGAGCCGGGCCCCGGCGAGACGCTGCTGCTCTACAGCGACGGGCTGCTGCGCCGCACCGGCGCGCCGATGGACCAGGCGTTCGCCCGTCTGCACGCGGCGGCTGCGAGCGTGCCCCGGGCCGGTCGCCGCGACCCGGACGCGGTGGTCGACCACGTGCTGCGGGCGGTGCTGCCCGACGGCCCGGGCGCCGGGCGCGGCCCGCTGGAGGCCGCTGCCGCCGCCGACAACGAGGACATCGTGTTGTTGGCCGCCTGCTTCGACTAGTGACCACCCCGCCCCGCGCGCCCCGAACTCGGCGGCGAGGCGGGCCCGGCCCCGCCCGGCGGGCCCGGCGTGACAGGCGTCACGCGCCGCGCGGCCGTGCCGTCGCGGAGCCGTGGGCCGGCCGCCTGCGCCGCCCGTGCCCGGCGCCGGCCCCGCGAAGCCGCCCCGGGCCGGCGCGGCCGGGAGCGGGCCCGGGGAACCCCGGGGCGGGCCGGTGGGCACTTCTCCCAGGTGGAGCTTTCGGGCCCCTCCGTACCGATGCGTCCCGCCCCTGCGGGGGACGCGCCGCTCACCCATACGATGGGTAAGGTCCCCAGGCCCGAGGCCAGGGGCGGTCCAGTTCGAGGAGGAGACGTGACCGAGGAGCCCACTCCGGAGACCCTGGAGAGCGACAAGCCGATCAAGCAGCGTAAGAACGCGCTCTACCTGGGCGTGTCCGATGAGCTGGCCGAGAACATGCAGAGCGGCTGGGCGGACACCGAGCTGCACGACCTGCGGCCGATCCCGCAGGCAGAGCACACCGCACGGCGCCGTGCCGCGCTCTCCGCCCGCTTCCCGGGCGAGCGGCTGGTGATCCCCGCGGGCAACCTCAAGACCCGCTCGAACGACACCGAGTACAGCTTCCGCGCCTCCAGCGAGTACGCGCACCTCACCGGCGACCAGACGCAGGACGGCGTCCTCGTCCTGGAGCCGACCGGCGCCACGGGTCACACGGCCACCCTCTACCTGCTGCCGCGCTCCAACCGCGCCAACGGCGAGTTCTGGCTCGACGGCCAGGGCGAGCTGTGGGTGGGCCGGCGCAACAGCCTCTCCGAGGGCGAGCAGCTCTACGGGCTGCCCTGCGCGGACGTGCGCGAGGTGGCCGGCGCGCTGGCCGAGGCGAGCGGCCCGGTGCGCATCGTGCGCGGGCACGACGCGGGCCTGGAGGCGGCGCTGACCGACAAGGTCACCGCCGAGCGCGACGAGGAGCTGAAGTCCTTCCTGAGCGAACTGCGCCTGGTCAAGGACGAGTTCGAGATCGCCGAGCTGCAGAAGGCCGTCGACTCCACGGTGCGCGGCTTCGAGGACGTCGTGCGCGTGCTCGACAAGGCCGAGGCCACCTCCGAGCGCTACATCGAGGGCACCTTCTTCCTCCGAGCCCGGGTCGAGGGCAACGACATCGGCTACGGCTCCATCTGCGCCGCCGGCCCGCACGCGACCACCCTGCACTGGGTGCGCAACGACGGCCCGGTCCGCCCCGGTGAGCTGCTGCTGCTCGACGCCGGCGTCGAGACGCACACCCTCTACACGGCCGACGTCACCCGCACGATGCCGATCAACGGCACGTTCAGCCCGCTCCAGCGCAAGATCTACGACGCGGTGTACGCGGCGCAGGAGGCGGGCATCGCGGCGGTCAAGCCGGGCGGGAAGTACCGCGACTTCCACGACGCCGCGCAGCGCGTCCTGGTCACCCACCTCGTCGAGTGGGGCCTGGTCGAGGGCCCGGTGGACCGGGTGCTCGAACTCGGTCTCCAGCGCCGCTGGACGCTGCACGGCACCGGCCACATGCTCGGCATCGACGTGCACGACTGCGCGGTCGCGCGGCGCGAGACGTACTCGGACGGGACCCTGGAGCCGGGCATGTGCCTGACCGTGGAGCCCGGCCTGTACTTCCAGGCCGACGACCTGACCGTGCCCGAGGAGTACCGCGGCATCGGCGTGCGGATCGAGGACGACATCCTCGTCACGGAGGACGGCAACCGGAACATGTCGGCCGCCCTGCCGCGCACCGCCGACGAGATCGAGCAGTGGATGGCCCGCCTGAAGGGCTGATTCCGCACCGTACGGCGGCTGGCACGCGCCGGCCGGCGCGTGGCCCGTACGCGGGTCCGCCCGTACGCCGCCGCACACCGCACCACCCGCCACACCGGCACCCACGCGGCCCGGTGGCGAAGCGCCCGACGAGCTTCGCCACCGGGCCGCGTCGCGTGCGCCCGCCCGCCTCGCCCGGCCCCCGGCCCCCGGTCCCAGAGAGGCGGCGGGCCCAGCCCGCGCTACCGCTCGCCCGCGTCGGCGGCGGGGTGGCGGAAGACGCCCGCGCGGGCGGCCTCGTAGGCCGCGGCGGCCGTGGTCTCGGCGAGGTCCTGGTCGATCGGGCCGCGCGAGATCAGCAGCCGGTAGTAGAACGGCGCCCCGAGCGCGGCGATCACCGCGTCGGTGTCGGTGTCGGCCGGCACCTCGCCGCGCTCGATGGCCCGCCGCACCAGCACGGCGGCCTCGCGGCGGCGGTCCCGGAAGAAGTCGCGCAGCATCTCGGCGGCGTACGGCTGGCGCACCGCCGCCGCCACGACCGCCTCCATGACGCGGCGGTTGCGCGGCGCCGCGTAGAACCCGCCGATCCCGCTGGCCAGCCCGAGCAGGTCGGCGCGGAGCGAGCCGGTGTCCGGCAGCGCGATGTCGGCGCTCTTGTCGATCATCAGCTCGCAGATGATCCGCTCGACGCTGCCCCAGCGGCGGTAGACGGTCGCCAGGTGCACGCCGGAGCGCTGGGCGATCTTCTCCATGGTGAGTTCGCCGTAGCCACCCTCGCCGAGTTCGTCGAAGGTCGCGGTCAGGACGGCGGCCCGGGTACGCGCCGTCCGGCCTCCCGGGCGGACCGACCCGGGGGTGGGCTCCTCTTCGCTCATGCGCTCCCCAAGTTGCCCTGCACGATCACGGCCCATATTCTCCTAGCCAATCTAACGCGAACGCGCTCGCATTAGATTCGCGCAGCACGCCGCGTGGCAGGGGCCCCACAGGGGAGGACCTCTGCCATGCGGCAGGCTCGCCGCACCGCGCCACGGCGGCCCGTCGCACTGGCCGCCGCGCCGCGCCGCCCCGTACGGTACGGCCATGACCGGCACCCCCGCCCCCGTGCCCGGCCTGCCCACCGCCGTCCGGGACGTGAGCGTCCGGGTCCTGAAGAACATCGGGAGCTGCGGCCCGTACGCCTATGTCGTGGCGCAGTTCGAACCGCCCGACCCGCGCGACGGGCCGCCGGGCCCGGACGGGTTGGAACTGCTCAACGCGGTGCCCGAGCGGCACCTGCCTCCGGAGTTCCTGCCGGCGCTGCGGTCGGGGCTGGTGGCGGGGCTCGACGGCGTGGCCGCGACCGTGCTGCTCACCGACGGCGGCTTCCACGAGGTGGACTCCTCCGAACCGGGCTTCCGCCTCGCGGGGCACTGCGCCGGGCGGGCCGCGCTCATCGGCGCCGGCCTGCTGCCGCCGCACGAGGCGGCCTCGCTGCCCTGGACGACCTGGCCGGGCCGCCCCTGGCTGGGGCCCAAGCGGCGCGCGGGCCGGGGAGCCGGGGGAGGAACCGGCAGGCGCGGCGCCGGCGGCCCTTGAGCTGAACCGTGGTTCATGTTCCAGGATCTCCTCCACCGGCGGGCCGCGCGGAGGCGGTCCCGCCACGAGCGAGGAGCCTGCCATGTCCGATGCCTTCACCGTGCTCGTCACCGGCGCGACCGGCAACCAGGGCGGGGCCACCGCCCGCGCCCTGCTGGCCCGCGGCCGGACGGTCCGCGCCTTGGTCCGCGACCCGGACAAGCCCGCCGCGCTGGCCCTGCGGACGTTGGGCGCGGAGCTGGTCAGGGGTGACCTGAACGACGCCGGGTCGCTGCGCGCGGCCATGGCCGGCGTGGACGGCGTGTTCAGCGTGCAGCCGCTGGCGTACGAACCGGAGACGCTGGCCACCGAGGTCCGCCAGGGCAAGGCGGTGGCGGACGCCGCCCGGGAGACGGGCGTGGCGCACCTGGTCTACAGCTCCGTCGGTGGCGCCGAACGGAACACGGGCATCGGCCACTTCGAGACCAAGGCCGAGATCGAGCGGCACATCCTGTCCCTCGGTCTGCCCGCGACGATCCTGCGGCCGGTGTTCTTCATGGACAACCTGCTGCACTACGCCGACGCGCAGGGCGAGCGGGTGCTGGAGCTGCCGGTCAGGCCGGAGCGGCCGATGCAGATGATCGCCAGCGAGGACGTCGCCCGCTTCGTCGACGCGGCCTTCACCGACCCCGACCGCTACCTGGGCCGGCAGCTCGAAATCGCGGGCGACGAGCTGACGTTCACGCAGGTGGCGCAGGTCTACGAGCGCGTCACCGGCACCCCGACGCGGCTGGCCCCCCTCCCCATCGAGGAGCGGATGTTCGCGTGGTTCGCCGAGGAGGGCTACCGGGCCGACATCCCGTCGCTGCGCGCACTCCGGCCGGACATGCTGACGTTCGAGGAGTTCCTGCGCGCGCGGCTCGCGCCGGCGCGCGACTGACCCCCCGGCCCGCGCGGTGGCCGGGCCCCGCCGCGCGGGCCGCCCCGGGTCGCGGCCAGCAGCGCGCCGGCGAGCAGCACGCCCGCGCCCGCGCCCTGGAGCCGGCCGAAGGACTCGCCGAGGACGAGGGTGGCGCAGAGCGTGTTGATGACGGGAACGGTGAACATCATCAGCGAGGCGGTCGCCGGGCCGACGCGGCGCACGCCGCGGTAGTAGAGGAGGTTGGCCACCGCCGCCGCGCCCACCGCCAGGTACGCGAGGTTCAGCCAGGTGCTGACCGACAGTTGGGACCACGCGGTGGCGGGCAGGTCGGGCGCCGCGAGCACGCCGAGCAGGGCGGCGCCGGCACACATCGCGTACGTCGTGGCCCGCAGCGGCGCCATGCCGGCCATCGCGCGCGGCCCGGCCAGCGTGTACGCCGCCCAACACACCGCGCTGAGCAGGAACAACGCGTCGCCCCACAGCCGTTCGCCGCCACCCGCCGCGCTGCCGCCGGCCCCCAGGAAGAAGATCGCCGCGCCGACCAGGCCGAGCCCCAGCCCCAGCACGCGCCCCGCACTCGGCCGCTCCCTCCCGGTCACCAGCAGGAACGCGCTGGTCAGCACGGGGCTCAGCACGGGGATCAGGATGCCAGCGTCCAGCGCGGGAGCGAGCGAGAGGCCCCAGAAGAAGCACCCGTTGTACGCGAAGACCCCGAGCACCCCGGCGGCCATCGCCGGCCAGGCACCGCGCACCGGGACCGGCGGCCCCCCGCGACCGAGGAACCGCAGCGCCACCAGCAGCGCGAGGGCGCCGCCCCCGAACCGCAGGAAGGCGCCCACGGTGTGCGGGACGTCCGCCACCACCGCCTTGGAACTGGAGAAGGCCACGCCCCACAGCGCCATCGTCGTCAGCAACAACAGGTAAGGATGGCCGGCGCGCCGCCCCGGGCTCGCGCCCGTCTCCGTACCCGCCGTCCCCGTACCCGTGTCCGCCGCCCCGCTCGCGTTCGTGTCCGTGCTCGCGTCCGTGCCCGTGTCCATGGTGCTGACTGTGCCGAGCACGGACACCGCACGCCTTGAACGCTGGTGCGCCCGGCACAATGTCCGCCATGTCAGGCGGATCAGCGGACAGGTCCACGGGTGGGGTGGCGGGCGGCGGGAACCGGGCGCGGTACTGGCGGGACGCGACGCGGCCGGTGGAGGCCATGCACGCGCACTTCCACGACCACGTGTACGCGCTGCACAGCCACGACACGTACTCCTTCGGCATCACCGACGAGGGCGCCCAGCGCTTCCGCTGTCGGGGCGCGGACCACACCAGCGCCGCCGGGATGGTGATGGCGTTCAACCCCGACGACGTGCACGACGGGCGCGCGGCCGTCGAGTTGGGCTACCACTACCGCATCGTGCACCTCGGCCCCTCGGTGGTCGGCGGCATCCTCGCCGACGCCGCCGACACCACCGGCGGCCGGTCGCCCGCCATGCCGCTGTTCACCCGCCCCGTGCTGACCGACCCGTGGCTGGCCCGCGCCCTGACCAGGCTGCACGTCGCCCTGCTGGGCCCGGCCGACGCGCTGGCCCGGGACGAGACGCTGACCTCGGCCGTCCTCGCGATGGCCGGGCGCGGCGCGACCCGCGCGCCGCGCGTGCGCACCCTCGCGGGCGGCGGCCAGCGCCGGGCCGCCCGCCGGGCCCGCGCCGCGCTGGACGAGGCGCCGCTCACCCCCGTGTCGGCGCAGCGGCTGGCCGCGGTGGCCGGGTGCAGCCGGTTCGCCCTCTACCGGGCCTTCCGCGCGGAGTACGGCATGGCGCCCAGCGACTACCAGCGGCTGCTGCGCCTGCGCCGGGCGCGCGCCCTGCTGGCCAGCGGCGTGCCGCTGGCCGAGGCCGCCACCGCGACGGGCTTCGCGGACCAGGCCCACCTGCACCGCTGGTTCAAGCGCAGCTACGGCATCACGCCCGGCACCTACCAGCGCGCGGCGGGCTGAGCCGGGCAGGGCGGACGCGGCGAGCGCCGGTCAGGCCCATGGAGCCGCATGGTGCTGTGGGTTGGCGCTCGGTGTGGGGGACGAGCGGGGTGAGGGCGGGCGGGGGGCCGTCGGGCGCGCCCGTTCGAAGCGGAAGCTCTGGTCCTCGTATCCGGTGCACAGGGCCTGCACCAGTTCGGCGCCCTCGGTACGCGGGGGCAACAGGCCGAGGCACAGGCCGCTGTCCAGCGGGCGCAGGCGGTAGCCACGGCCCACGGGTTCCAGCCGGAACCTCTGGTGCGGTTGCCCGGTGCACTCGCGCGGGGACACCAACTCCTCGCCCTCCCCCGCGCCGTGTGGTGGCTCGTCCACGCTCAGGCAGCCCTTGTCGTGGACCGGATGGTGCCACTGCACGCGGTAGGTCGAGCCGCTGACGTGCTCCAGGAACACCCGGGGTTGCGGGGCCCGCTCGCACGGGAGTTGGACGGCGACGGGGCGGTCGGTGCGGCGGTTGCGTTCCCGGCCCTCCGTGACGCACAGCCGGGGCGCGTCCACCGGACGCATCGTCACCCAGCCGCTGGGCTCGGGCGGAGGGGCCGCGCCTTGGCCGTCGCCGGACGGGGACTGGAGCCAGAGGGCGAGCGAGAGCGCCAACGCCGCGCCCACGCCGGCTCCGAACGAGACCGGCACGAGGGACCTGAAAGGCCGACGGGCGACGGCGGGCCACCAACGGCCGTGCCGGGCAACGGGTTCGGGCGGCGGCTCGGCGCCCCGCGCCGGGGCGGCCGACCCCGCTTCGGCCGCCGAGCGGGACGCTCCCGAGCGCGCTGGGGGTGGGGCCGGGTCGGGGGGCACGGGGTGCCCGGTCGCGGTCTCCGGCGGTCCCGGCGGCCTCCGCTCCCGACGCGGGTCCACCCCCTCGGTCCGTGGACCCGACTCCTCGGTGCGTGAACCTGGCTCCTCGGTGCGTGGACCCGCCTCTTCGGTCCGTGGTGGGTCCGTCGCCGTGGCTCGCGCGCTCGCCGCGAGGCGCTCGCGCGCGTCCAGCCAGGCGCCGACGGCGGCGTCGCCACCACAGGCGCGCACGAAGGCGATGACGAGTTCCGCGCGCGGAAGCGCCGTACGCGCCAGGGCCCCGGCGACCGTCGCGCGCGGCAGTACGTCACCCACGGCGTGCGCGCGGCGCTCCAACTGCCGGTAGCTGAGACCGGCCTCGTCCCGTAACGCGCGCAGTGCGGCGACGTACTCCGCGGGTGTCCGCGCCGCCCTCGGGTCAGATCCCACTGTCCCTCCCCCTGCCAGGCACCGCCTCGCCCAACGAGCCTAGCGGCGGGGGAATCCGAGACCCGGCAGGCGCGGGCGAGGCGACCGAACCGCGATTTGTGTCGGCCGGCCCAGGGGTATGGGCGACGCCCGCCGCTCGGGCGGGAGCGGGCCGCGGGCCCGTCGGGCAGCACGCGGCTCACCGCCCGGCGCCGAGCGCGGGGCGGGCCGGGTCGCCGGGGCTCTGGGGGCTGCCGGAGCACTGGGGGCGCCGGGGCTGCCGGGGCGCTGGTCAGGGCGCCGGGTGCGGGGCGTCGGCGAGGGCGTGCGTGGCGGGGGTGCTCAGGACGCCATGAAGGGCGCGTCGTCCCGCCACTTGAGAATCTTGTCGAAGCTGACGACGGTGCCGTCGCGCCCGGAGCGGTTCCGGTAGCGGACGCGGTCGGTGAGCTCCTCGATGAGGAACAGCCCGCGCCCGTGCTCGGCCAGGGGCGTGTCGCGGGGGGTGACGGGCTGCCGGGCCTGGTGCGCGGGGGCCTGACAGGCGGGTTGCGGGGCGCGCGCGGAGTGCGCGGCCAGCGTGCGGGCGTGACGGCCCCGGGGGAGGCCCGGACCCGAGTCGGTGACCTCGATACGACAGGTGTCGCCGTCGATGAAGGCCGTCACGCGGTAGTCGGTGGTGGACGCGTCGCCGCCGTGCTCGACGGCGTTGGCGCAGGCTTCGGAGAGGGCGAGGGAAAGATCGTAGGAGACATCGGGGTCCACACCCGCCGTCTCCATGGCGCCCACCAACAGGCGCCGGGCGAGGGGCACGCTCGCGGCCTCGCGCCGCAGATGGAGGGACCACCAGATGCTCATGCTCCAGCCTCCCGGTCGCGGCTCGACATATCGATACGTATTGCCTGTCCCGGAGGTCGGTAAGCCCGCCTCCGGTGTGACTACGCTCATTCGGCGGATGCGGTTGAGGGCGTAAGCGGTGTAAGGACCTGGGGCGCAGGGCCATCCGTGTGACGCGGGTGGCGCCTTCCGATGGCCCGCGGCACCCGTGCCGCCGGTCGCCGGTGGGGCGTCCGGGGCGGGGCGTACGCGCCGGATGTCGGAGCGAGCCCCGCCCGGCGGCGTACGCGGTCCCGGACGAGAGCCCGGGACCACGCCGTCCCCCACCGCTTCCTCACTCACCGCATCCCGTCGCTCACGCGAGTCCCCCGGCACCCCGGTGTGAAACCCGCCGTGCCGGGGCGCTTTCCGCCGGGCGGGGCGGGCCGTCGTCCCACGGGCCACCCGAACGCGCCGCCGCCACGTGGCCCACCCCGTAGGCCATGCGACGGGCGTCGGCGAGGAACCACCGAAAGGCCCCCACCCCTGCCGTGAGGGGACGTTCCGCCCGGTGGGATGATGGCGCGGCCATGTTCTGCCGCACGTCGCTCCGTCCTCGCCCCTCGGGGAGCTCACCGCTCCGCGGGCGGATGGTGCGTGCCGGCGCCGGGTTGCGGCTGCTGCGCGCCGCGTTCTTCACCACCGTCTGTGTCGCGCTGACCGCCGGCGGCCACGTGCTGGCCTCGTGCGCGGCGGTGCCCGGGTGGACGCTGGGCGTGGCGTGGCTGGTGACCTTCGCCGTGGTGGCCCCGCTGGCCGGGCGGCAGCGCTCGCTGCCGGGCATCGCGGCCGGGCTCGCCGCCGGGCAACTCGTCCTCCACTCGCTGTTCGCGCTCGCCCAGCGCGGCGTGGCCGGCCTGCCGGCCGTCGGGCACGCGCACACGCACGGCGACGGCGCCCAGGCGCTGCCCCCCGGCGTGGCCTCCGACAGCGCCGACGGGCGGCTGATCGTCCTCGCCGCGCGGCTGGTCTGTGACGAGCCGGGCCAGATCTCGGTGGACAAGGCGCGGCGGATCGTCGACGACTCCGGGCTCGACCCCGAGCGGCACGCGCAGGCCGGCACGGCCGTCGCGGGCGCGGCCCGGCACGCCTCCGGGTCCGTCCTGGACGCGGTGCTGCCCTCGCTGCCCATGCTGCTCGGGCACCTGCTGGCCGCGCTCACCGCCGGCTGGCTGCTGCGCCGTGGCGACGCCGCCCTGTGGCGCGTTGTCGCGCTGTCCGCGGCTCCCGCCCGCGAGGTCGCCGACGCGGCGCTGGTACGCACCCTGCGGGCCGCGTTCGCGCTGGTCGGCGCGGTGTGCGCGGGGCTGTCCCGGTCCGCTGTCGGGCCGCGCCCGTGGACGGCCAGGGCGGCGGGCGAGACGCCCGCGCGGCCCCGGGCCCTCGCGCTGCACCACGCCGTGATCCGGCGCGGGCCGCCGCGCTACGACCTGGCGGCCTGACGCGAGACGCCCACTCCGGTACGGCCGGGGCGGTGTCGCGCGGTCGCCCACCGCTGCGCTCACCTTCCCCGTCACGTCCCAGGAGATCCCGTCATGAACGCCGTGCACCCCTCGCACCCGGCGCCCGCCGCCACCGACACCCACCCGACCCCTGTCCCCGCCACGGCCCCGGCCGCGACCCGCGCGCGGCGCGCGGGCGGCGCGGGGCGGCGGCTCGCCGGCGCGGGCGCGCTCGCGGCCGGCGCCGTCCTGCTGTGCTCCGTGCCCGCCCTGGCGCACGTCAGCGTGCAGCCGGGCGAGGCCGAGCGGGGCGGGTACGCGACGATCAACTTCAAGGTGCCCAACGAGCGCGACGACGCCTCGACCGTGAAGCTCGAGGTCAGCTTCCCGGCCGAGCACCCGATGTCGTCCGTGATGCCGCAGCCCGTGCCCGGCTGGCAGGTCAAGGTCACCAAGGGCAAGCTCGACAAGCCGCTGGAGTCGCACGGCAAGAAGATCACCGAGGCGGTCAACAAGGTCACCTGGACCGCCGACGGCGACGGCGTGCGCCCGGGCCAGTTCCAGCAGTTCCCGCTCTCCGTCGGGCAGCTCCCGGAGAAGGCGGACCACCTGGTCTTCAAGGCCCTGCAGACGTACTCCAACAAGGAGGTCGTCCGCTGGATCGAGGAGCCCAGGGAGGGCGCCCCCGAGCCGGAGTCCCCGGCCCCGGTACTCAAGCTCGTCGCGGCCGACGCCGCCGGTACGGGCGGCGCGACCGACGCGAAGAAGGACGCCGACGCCGCGGGCGAGGGCACCTCGGGCCAGCCGGCGAACGCCGGCTCCGACGACGACAGCGACACCACGGCGCGCGTGCTCGGCGGCGTGGGCATCGCGGCCGGCATCGCGGGCGTGGCCTTCGGCGTCCTCGCCGGCCGCCGCCGCTCGGCCTGACCCCGCCGCCCGCGCCCCCGCCCGCGCCCCCGCCCGGGCCACGCACGGCCGCTCCGTCCGCCCGACCCGTCGCCCACCGTGCCCGCCGCTACCGCGGCGCGGCACGGGACGCGCGCGAGCGGGCCGTACCGGGCTGAGCCGTGCGCGGGCGGGTCGCCGCGCGTACGGGAACCGACCGTCCCACCCGCTCCCCTGCCCTCACCCACTCCCTCACCCGACCGTCCAGCACCAGCACCCTCTGGAGAGAACTCCATGCGCAGCAAGTCCGCGGGCGTCGCCCTCGCCGCCGTCACCGTGCTCAGCCTCACCCTCGCCGCCTGCGGCGGAGGCGACTCGGACGACAAGGGCGTCGCCACCGTCAAGTCCTCCCCCTCGGTCAAGGACAAGGGCGCGATCGTCCTCGACACCCCGAAGCAGAAGCCCGACCTGGTGCTCACCGACACCGACGGGAAGAAGTACGACCTCATCGAGCGGACCAAGGGCAAGCCGACCCTGGTCTACTTCGGCTACACCTACTGCCCCGACGTGTGCTCGATGGTCATGAGCAACGTCGCCCTCGCCAAGGCCAAGCTGCCCAAGGCCGACCAGGACAACCTCCAGGTCGTCTTCGTGACCACCGACCCGGACCGGGACACCCCGAAGCGGATGCGGAGCTGGCTCGACGGGCAGGGCGGCAAGGACTTCACCGGCCTCACCGGCGACATCGAGACCATCCAGGCCGCGGCCAAGCCGCTCGGCATCTTCATCGAGAAGCCGAAGAAGGAGAAGGACGGCACCGTCACCGTCAACCACGGCGCCGAGGTCATCGGCTTCTCGCCCAAGGACGACAAGGGCCACTGGCTGTACATGACGGAGACCACCACCACCGCGTACAGCCGCGAGCTGCCCAGCATCGTGAAGGGGCAGAACCCGTGACCCGCCCGCCACAGGGCCCGGCGACAGCGCGGGGCCTCCGCGCGCGCCGGGTGTCCAAAACGGCGCTCGCCGGCGCCACCTCGCTCGCCCTCGGGCTCGGCGGGCTGCTGCTCACCGCGTGCGGGTCGGACGACGACAAGGACGCGGGCGGCTCCGCGAAGCTGGCCGTGGCCGGCGCGTACCTGCCGCAGCCGCCCACGCCGGACATCGCGGCCGGCTACCTGAGCGTGCGCAACTCCGGCGACGCCGCCGACCGGCTCACCTCGGTCACCACGGCGCTCTCGGACCGCGTCACCATGCACACGACCGAGGGCACCGCCATGCGCCGGGTGACGGAGTTCGAGGTGCCCGCGGGCGGCGAACTCAACCTCGCCCGCGGCGGCGACCACCTGATGCTGGAGAAGCTGTCCCGCCAGCCGAAGGTGGGCGAGACCGTCACGCTGACCCTGCACTTCGCCAAGTCCCCGGCGATCGAGGTCAGCGTCCCGGTCAAGCCGACGTCGTACCAGCCGGAGGTCTGACCCGCATGCCCCAGCCCCCTGCCCAGCCCCGGTTGGACGACCGTTCGTCCGCGCCGGCGCGACCGGGCGCGTCCCGGTCGCGCCGGGCGCTGACCGTGCTCGGCGCGCTGCTCGCGGCACTGCTGTGCGCGCTCGGCGCCGGCGCGTCCCCGGCCGCCGCGCACGCCGCGCTGACCGGCACCGACCCGGCGAAGGACGCGGTGCTCCAGCGGGCGCCCGAACGCGTCACGCTCACCTTCTCGGAGGGCGTGCTGCTCTCGGACGACTCGGTGCGGGTGCTCGACCCGCGGGGGGAGCGGGTGGACGACGGCAAGCCGGCGCACGTGGCCGGCAGGTCGTCCACGGCCACCGTGGGGCTGCGCTCCGGGCTGCCCGAGGGCACGTTCACGGTGGCCTGGCAGGCGGTGTCGGAGGACAGCCACCCGGTGGGCGGCGCGTTCACCTTCTCCATCGGCGCACCCTCCAAGACCTCCGTCGTGCTGCCGAGCGCGGAGCCCGACGAGACGGTCTCGGCGCTGTACGGCATCGCCCGGTACGCGGCGTACGGCGGGTTCGTGCTGCTGGTGGGCGGGTGCGTGTTCGCCGGTCACTGCCACGCCAACCGCGCCGTGCGGCGGGTGGCGGCGACCGGCTGGGGGACGCTGTTCGGCGCCACCGTCACGCTGTTGCTGCTGCGCGGCCCGTACACCAGCAGCGGCAGGGGGCTCGGCGCCGCGTTCGACCTCGGCCTGCTGCGGGACGTCCTGGACACCAAGCCGGGCACGGCGCTGCTGTGCCGACTGCTGCTGCTCGCCGCGGCGGCGGTGTGCGTGGCGGTGCTGTTCGGCTCGTACGCGCCGGCCGGCGACGGGCGGGCCCGCGGCACGACCGGCCGGCCCGCGCGGCCCGCGCGCGGTGGCGGCCGGACGCCCGTGGCCGGTCCCGCCCTGGCCGGGCGGACCGACCTGGCGTGGTCGGTCGGCGTCGGGGGCGCCCTCGTCGCCGGTGGGCTCGCCGCCACCTGGGCGCTGGCCGAGCACGCGTCGGTGGGCATCCAGCGGGCGCTGGCCGTGCCGGTGGACATCGTGCACCTGCTGGCCGTGGCCGTCTGGTTGGGCGGGCTGACCGCGCTACTGGTCGCGCTGCGGACCGAGGCGCGGCTGCCCCGGCTCGCGGTGCGCCGCTTCTCGCGGTTGGCCTTCGGCTCGGTGGTCGCGCTGGTGGCCACCGGGCTCTACCAGTCCTGGCGGCAGGTCGGCTCGTGGCACGCGCTAACCGACACCGAGTACGGGCGCTGGCTGCTGGTGAAGGTCGGCCTGGTGGTGCTCCTGGTGGGCGTCGCCGGCCTCTCCCGGCGCTGGACGTTCCGCCTCGACACCCCCCACGACACCGCGCCGGCCACGCGCGGCGCGGCGGCGACGGCCAAGGCCGAAGCCCGGGCCAAGGCCGCCTCGGAAGCCAGGCCGGAAGCCGAGCCGGAGCCCACGTCGGAGCCCACGTCGGAGCCGAGGCCGGAACCCGGGGCAGCGGCCAAGGCCGGGGGCAAGCCCAAGAACAAGACCAAGACAGCGGCCAAGGCCGGGGCCAAGGCCGGAGGCAAGGCCGCCGACGGTGGGGCGCGGGCCGCGCAGTTGGCCCGGCAGCGGGCGGCGGTCAGCGCGGCCCGCACCCGCCGCGAGCGCGACGCGGACCCGACGCGCTCCGGGCTGCGCCGCTCGGTGGCCGTCGAGACCGGCGTCGCCGTCGTCCTGCTCGCCGTCACCACCGTGCTCACCGGCACCCAGCCGGGCCGCGCGGAGACCGAGCAGGAGGCGGCTGGGCAGAGCGTCACCACGGGCCCGGCCACCCTCAGCGTCCCGTACGACACCGGGGGTCCGAACGGGCGCGGCACCGCCGAGGTGACGCTGGACCCGGGGCGCTCGGGCGACAACACCTTCCACGCCTACCTCACCAACCCCGCCGGCAAGCCCGCCGACGTTCCCGAACTCAAGGCGTCCCTCACCTTGCGGGAGCGCGGCATCGGCCCGCTCGGGATCTCCCTCAACCGCGTCTCGGCGGGCCACTGGAGCGCGACCGGCGTGCAACTTCCCATGCCAGGCGACTGGCAGCTCTCGTTGACCGTACGCACCTCCGACATCGACCAGGTGACGGAGACCGACACCCTGAAGGTCGGACCATGACTTTGGACTCCATCTCCCGCCGCCGCCTGCTTGGCACCGCGGGGGCGGCGGGCGCCGCCGGGCTCGTCGCCGGCGGCGCGAGCGCCGTGGCGGCGGACCGCGCGACCCGCGACGACGCCGGCACCACCGCGCTGACCAGCATCGGCGCCTCGGCCGTGGACTTCGGCGGCCGGGCCCGCGCGCACGGCACGCCGCAGGCCGGCATCCTCGACCCGCACCAGGTCCACGGCCACCTCGTCGCCTTCGACCTCGCCCCGCGCGCCGACCGCAAGGCCGCCGCCGCGCTGCTGCGCCGCTGGACCCAGGCCGCGCGGGCGCTCGTCGAGGGCCGCCCCGCGGACCGCGAGGACACCGGCAGCGCCCTGGACGCGGGCCCCGCGTCGCTCACCGTCACCATGGGCTTCGGGCGCACCTTCTTCGGCAAGGTGGGGCTGACGAAGCAACTGCCGCAGGCGCTGGCCCCGCTGCCGGACTTCTCCTCCGACGTGCTCGACAAGGCCCGCAGCGACGGCGACCTGTGGCTCCAGATCGGCGCCAACGACGGCCTGGTGGCCTTCAACGCGCTGCGCGTCCTGCAACGCGTGGCCGGCGACACGGCCAGGGTGCGCTGGCAGATGACCGGCTTCAACCGCACGCCGGGCGCCACCGACAAGCCGCGCACCACCCGCAACCTGATGGGCCAGATCGACGGCACCAACAACCCCAAGCCCGAGGAGGACGACTTCGACGCCCGCGTCTTCGTCCCCAAGGGCGGCGACGCCAGCTCCCCCGCGTGGATGGCCGGCGGCTCGTACGCGGTGGTGCGGCGCATCCGGATGCTCCTGGACACCTGGGACCACCTGTCCCTGGAGCAGCAGGAGCGCGTCATCGGCCGCCGCAAGTCGGACGGCGCCCCGCTCTCGGGCGGCACCGAGACCACGCCGGTCGACCTGGAGAAGTTCACCGAGGACGGCTCGATCGCCATCCGGGGGGACGCGCACGTACGAGTGGCCGCGCCCGAGTCCAACCAGGGCGCGGCGATGCTGCGCCGCCCGTACTCGTACCACGACGGCTTCCGCGACGACGGCCAGCCGGACGCCGGGCTGCTGTTCATCGCCTGGCAGGCGGACCCGATGCGGGGCTTCGTGCCCGTCCAGCGCAAGCTGGACCGGGGCGACGGCCTCTCCCGCTTCCTGCGGCACGAGGCGAGCGGCCTGTTCGCGGTCCCGGCGGCGGCGAAGCCGGACGAGTACGTGGGGCAGCCCCTGCTGGAGGGCTGAGCGCGCCGTCAACTACCCTGCTGGACAAGGGACTTCGCGTACGCGACGCGGGCCGGTGGCCGGGCCGCGGGGGCAGCCCGGCCCGGCCACCGGGGTGGTGGCGGGGCCGGGGCCGCCCCCCGAACGGTGCGATGGGAGCGAGATGACCCGGACGGCGCCGCATGCGCGGGATGGGCTCCTGCGGGTACGCGTGGGCGGTGTCGGTCGAGCCCGTAGGACCCGCGTGTGGCCCTCGGCGTAAGGCGCGGTCCTGCGTGGTTCAGGCCATCAGGGATGGCGCGGCAAGGCGTACCCGCTCGTTGAGATCACGCGCGGCTGAGTTCTTAAGGTGCGGGCGGATCAGGCGGGTCATTTCTGTGACGCGCCTGTCCACCTTCCAGGATTGAATCGATGGGTACCCGTCCACCACTTTTCCCCAGGTAGCGCACGCCGCGTCCAAATGACCCAATGCTAGCTGTCGCTCTGCCAGCAGTGCACCGAATTGCAGATCACCCCTGCGGGAATCATGCTCTGGGTCCCGCAAGCGAAAGCAGAACTCCAGCGATTCCACACTTCCGGCACTATCCCCTAGATAGTGCCGGACTTGCGCTGTGTGATAGGCGAGTGTAGCCGCATTGTAGCCGCCGAATGTTCCCGGTCGGCTCTGCGCCTTGCTCAGTTCGGCCTCAGCTTCCGTGAGAGATCGGAGGGCGTTGACACGGTCCCCCGCAACGGCATAAGAGTGAGCCTGTTGCCCTGCCATGAAAGCGATCATTCTTGGTCCGGCAACAGGAGATGCCTCGCTGGCAGCATTGGCGAGGTTGACCGCCGTAGGACCGTGTTCCAGGTCTACCGATTGAACAGACATACCACGGAGAATGTGACAGTAGGTCATGTGGTCGGCACTGGCGCCGGCTAATTTCAGGCCCTGCACATAGTACCGCTGAGCGATACCGTGCAAGCCTTCGTCTACCGCCATCCAACCCGTGAGATAACTAAGAAAGGAAGCGGCGGACATCATTTCCTTACGCACTCTGCCCGGCGCGTCCGCTTTCAGATAGGGGGCAACAATGTTCACCATAAACGCTGCGGCCATCGGCCGCGCATAGCGACCACCGAACTCATCATCAAGACCAGAAAGCCGATCCGTCATCGCACTTACGGATTCGACCTCCGGCATGCCGATGCGCCCCATTCGGCCATTCTGCACAGCCTCCATACGCCCCACGACGTCCTGCCATCCGGGAATGGCTAGAGCGACTGAGAAGAGGCGTGCACCGACCCCTATAACGCCGCGCCGCGATGGGTCCATATCCTGTCTTCCAAAATTCAGAAGCCCCTCTACGATGCCATCATCGGATGCGTTTTCAGCAGGTGCTGGAAAACCTGCCTCAGCATACGTAACCGGGCGCCCGAGGCGCCGGGCAAGACCCTCCAGAATTAAGGGGCGGGTACCCTCCTTGGGAAGATGTCCCGCCAACCACTGATGAATGGAAGCCTCGCGGTAGCGCAACGGCGTCCCGCGCTCCGTGCCGATCTTGTTGACCTCCTGCGCCATCTGTCGCAGCGTCCAACCACTTTCGCGGTACAGCCGCATCAGACCCTCGTTCGCCCGCCGGTCGCCCACGCGTGCCCACCTCCCCGCCGCTTAAATGACGACCGTTGGCACTTGATCGACATCAATCCCAACGGCCAGTACGGCTTCATCCCCGAACTTCAGCAGCCCATCACGCACGCCATCGCCGATGCACTAGAAGGACATACGTGACCACTCTTGGGGCGGAACGCCGCCGCATGACCGCTGCCATGACGGTAACCGGAGCACTTCGTTCACCACACTGGATCGACGCCTTCGACTCTGTGCCACGTGAACTCTTCGTTCCGTGCTTCTCAATGCGCACAGGAGCCGAATCCCGCGTCTACCAGAAAAGCGACCCCGGGTACGCGAGTGCTGTCTATACAGACACTTCCCTGATCACTCGATCGGACACGGCGGGAACTGCCACCAGCTCGTCAAGCGAACCGTCACTCATGGCCCGGATGTTGGAGGCGTTCGCCTCCGCCGTTGGCCCCGTTCTGGAGATTGGCACCGGCACCGGGTACAACGCGGCTCTCCTGTGCCACCACTACGGCGCCGACCAGGTGGTCAGTGTGGACGTTGACCCCGAACTCACAGCGGAGGCCCGCGAGAAGCTGGCCCGCCTCGGCTACAAGCCGACAGTCGTTACCGGCGACGGTACCGCTGGATGTGCGGAGCGTGCCCCTTACGGCGGTCTCCTGGCTACCTGCGGGGTGGAGCGCATCCCCACACCCTGGCTCGCCCAGATCCGACCTGGCGGCGTCATCGTCGTGAACATTGGTATTGGCGTCGCCCAGCTCACAGTGGACGACGAGCACAGCGCGTCCGGGGGATTCCTTCCGGACACCGCCTCGTTCATGCGCGCTCGCCCCTCCTCCGAACACGTCGCCGAACGAGCCTCCAAGTACGCCAGCCTTGTTGTCAACGGAAGTGGCCGAAGCCGTACGTTCGACGTTCCGAAAGCGCCAGGCAGCCGCGAGCAGTTCCTACGCGAGCTGATCCATGCCGAATGCCTGGAAGTCGCTATGACTCAGCATGAGGTCTTGAGCCTGTCGCTCGTTGCCGACACCGGCACGACCGTTCACGGTCTGGTGCACCCGCGTACAGGTTCTTGGGCACGCGTCACCCTGGGCAGTGATGACACCGTGCTGGTGGTTCACGATGGCCCTCTTGACCTGTGGACCGAGCGCTTCGCGCTTCTCTCGGATTGGATCGACGCTGGCCGACCGTCCCCTGATGCCTACTGGCTCACGGTGGACGCCAGCGGGGAACATATCCTTCGTCGGGACGTTCCCGGGGGAACCGCCTGGAAACTCGGCAAGCCCACTCAGTGAGACGGGCCGTCCGCCCCGCCTTTGCCACACCTGCGCGTTCGCGCCCACGACGCGGGCCGGTGGCCGGGCCGCGGGGGCAGCCCGGCCCGGCCACCGGGGTGGTGGCGGGGCCGGGGCCGCCCCCCGAACGGTGCGGCCCCGGCCCCGCGGCTCGGGTGCCGCGGTCCCGGTTCAGGCGCCGGCGGCGCGCTCCTGGCCGGCCGCGTAGTAGGCGAGCAGTTCCGGCGCGAGGGGCGGCACGTCGAAGGGGGCGCCGCCGGCGCGCAGCGAGCGGGTGGCCAACTCGCCGGCGGCCACGCTCATCCGGGCGGCCACCGGCGAGGTGTCGGTGGCGCCGCCCTCGCGCACGAAGCGGCAGAACTCCGCGATGATCCGCTCGTCCGCGCCGCCGTGCGAACCCTTCGCCTCCGGCACCCGGAACTCCGCGTCGCCACCGGACCGGTAGCCGGTCGGGCCGGTGTTCCACAGCTTGACCAGGTCGCCCGGGCCGTCGCCGAAGTTCTCGATCCGGCCCTCGGTGCCGATGACCGTGTAGTTGCGGAAGTAGTCGGGGCTGAAGTGGCACTGCTGGTACGCGGCGATCACGCCGTTGTCCAGCCGCATGTTCATCACCGACACGTCCTCGACGTCCACGACGTGGTGCAGGTCGCGGCGCGCGGTCGGCGGCCAGTCGAACTCGCGCAGCCAGCCCTCCGGGCGCGGCGTGTCAGGCTCCCGGCGCGGCAGGTCGCCGTAGACCATGAGGTCGCCCAGCGCGTTCACCCGCTCGGTGTAGCCGCCGGCCAGCCAGTGCACCACGTCGATGTCGTGCGCCGCCTTCTGGAGCAGCAGCCCCGTGGTGCGCCGCCGGTCCGCGTGCCAGTCCTTGAAGTAGTAGTCGCCGCCGTACGAGACGAAGTGCCGCACCCACACCGTCTTCGGCTCGCCGATGTCGCCCCGCGCGATCAGGTCGCGCATCAGCCGCACCACGCCCATGTGCCGCATGTTGTGCCCGACGTACAGCCGGGTGCCGCTCTCGTAGCCGGCGCGCAGGATCGCGTCGCACTGCTCGACGGTGATGCCCAGCGGCTTCTCCACGTAGGCGGGCTTGCCGGCGGACAGCGCCGCGCGGGCGATGGCCTCGTGCGTGTCGTCGGGCGTGGCGACGATGACCGCGTCGATGCCCGGGTCGTCCAGGAGCGTGCGGTGGTCGGCGACGGCCCGCGCGCCATCGAACCGCTCGGGCACCCTGGCGCGCACCGCTTCGTCGGTGTCGGCGACGGCGGCCACGACGCTGCCGCGGCCCGGCCGGTGCGCGGCGACGGCCAGGTTGGCGCGCAGCCCGAGGCCGATGACTCCGATGCGCAGGTCTTCCATGTCCTTCTCCCTCGGTGACCGGCGCGCCCCGCCCCCGGGGGGCGACGGCAGGGCGCGCCGGCGTGGATGGCCGGTCTCCCGGTGCGGCTACTTGCCCTGCTTGCCCTGTTTGCCCTTCTTCTCGCTGGCCAGCGACTCCTCGTACTCCCTGCGGATGCGGTCGCCGCCGCCGGAGCGCCAGCTCTTCAGGAGTCCGTCGAAGTCGGAGAGCGACTTGCGGCCGGCGATGATGTCGAGCACGCCGTCGTTGAGCGCCTTGGTCAGGGACGCGCCCTTGTCGGCGTTGGTGTCGGAGTAGTGGCCGATCACCGGGCTGGCCTGGCCGATTTTGAGGAGTTCCTGCTGCCAGCCGTGGATGCGGCGGGTCAGGTCGGACTTGCCGGGCAGGTAGAGGTACTCGGGGGCGTTGGCGAGGAAGGCCAGCGGCATGGCGGTGGTGACGGCCTCCGCGTTGCCCTTGTCGGTCAGCACGACGTCGCCGTCGCCGGTGCGCTTGTGGTGGGTGCCCTCGGCGCCGTTCTCCAGGAACAGCCGCTCCTCGGTGCCGAACGGCGCGGCGAGGTAGTCGAGCACGCCGAGCAGGGTGGGGATGCGCTTGCTGTCGGCGCCCTTGCTGATCGCGGTGAAGCCGACCGAGCCGGCGCCGAAGTCGAAGTGCGCGGTGACCCCGGGCTTCGCGGCGAACGGCACGATGACGCCGAAGGGGAACTCGTACGTTTTCACGTCCACCAGGAACGACGGGAAGGACTGCACGTAGGCGCCCAGCGTGCCCTGCGCCATCTTCTCGCGCGTGGTGGTCAGGTTCGGGTCCGGCCAGAAAAGCCCGGCCTTGAACACCTTGACCGCGAATTCCAGGGCCTCGAAGTACTCGTCGGTCTCGTACCGCGCGGTGAGCTTTCCGCCGTCGAGCCGCCAGGACGAGGGCGCGCCGAACCACTGCGCGAACATGTTGTGCGCGTTCACGTACGCCGGTTCCAGGACGTACTTCTTACGCCGCGTGTCGAGGAGTTCCTTTCCCTTGTCCAGGAAGTCCTGCGCGCTGTCGAAGGCGTATCCGCCGACGGGCTTCCAGAAGTCCTCGTTGACGACGTAGATCTGTCCCATGCGCCCGTACGCGACGGGAACTCCGGCGATCTTCCCGTTGATGACGGCGGTCTTCCACGCGTAGTCCGGGAGGTTGGCCAGGTTGGGGTACTTCTTTACGGCGTCGCCGGACAGGTGCGAGGTCAGGTCGTGGAACTTGGCCTGCAGGAGTTGCGGGACCTTGCGCAGGCCCTGGTTGGGCGGGAACCACACCAGGTCGGGAATGTCGCCGCTGGCGATGATGGCGTTGAACTTCGTGAGGTACGCGTCGGCGCCGCTGTCCACGACGATGTTCATCTTGAGCTCGGAGCCGAGCCGCTTGTTGAGTTCTTTCCAGTAGCGGTTGCGGTCCATCGCGGGCGCCGGCGTCGTGAACGTCTCGGTGAGCGCGCTGATCGAATCGCCGTCGCCCGGCGGCTTCGGCACCGAGCGCACCAGCTTCTTCGGGTAGCGCAGGTACGCGGCGTCCAGGCCCTCCGCGTTGCCGGCGAGGTCGGCGGGCGCGACGTTGGCGGGCACGTACGTCGGCAGCTTGACCTTGCGGAATCCCTCGGCGCCCTTGCCGGTGGCGCTCGTTCCGGTGGTGCAGGCGGTGAGCGTGCCGAGCCCGGTCGCGGCGATTCCGGCGGCGCCGGCGACGCCGAGGAAGCGGCGCCGGTCGAGGCGGTTGAGCGCGGCGAACACGGACGGGGAGTCCGTTCGCGTCTCGCGCCGACCGGTCGCGTGCGCGCTGTTCTCCTGTTGCCTGTCGGACTGCTGAGGGGGCATCTGACGTTCTCCTGACGGGTGGTGCGCCGAGAAAAAGGGTGCGGGGGTGACAGACGACGGGCCTTTCAGCCCTTGATGGCGCCGGTGAGCACGCCCTTCGCGAAGTACTTCTGGAGGAAGGGGTACACGCACAGAATCGGAATGAGCGCGAGGATGAGCACGGCCATCTGGAGCGAGATGGACGGCGGGAGCTGACTGACGCCCATCGCCTTGGCGTTGATGCTCTCGCCCTGTACGACATAGGAGCGCAGGACGACCTGGAGCGGGTATTTCCCGGAGTCGTTGAGGAACAGCAGCGCGTTGAAGAAGCTGTTCCAGTAGCTGACCCCGTAGAACAGGCCGACGACCGCGATGACCGCCTTGGACAGCGGCAGCACGACCCGGCACAGGATGGTCAGCTCGCCGGCGCCGTCGAGCCGCGCCGCCTCGTACAACTCGGTCGGAATTCCCTGGAAGAAGGCCCGCACCACGATGACGTTGAAGACGTTCAACAGGACCGGCAGGACCAGCGAGGCGTAACTGTCCAGCATGCCGAACTCCTGCACCACCAGATAGGTGGGGATGATGCCGGGCGTGAACAGGAACGTGCCGAGCACCAGCAGCAGGATCGGCTTGCCGCCCACCATGCCGGGGCGGGACAGGCCGTAGGCGAGGGCGATCGTGCACAGGACGCTCAGCACCGTGCCGACGCCCGTGACCACGACGCTGACCATCGCCGCCCGGGTCACCACGCCGCCCTGGAGCAGCACGTTGTACGCCTCGAACGTCGGGTGCTCCGGGATCAGCACGTAGCCGCCGTTGGCGTCCAGCTCCTCCTGGCCCGCCAGGCTGGTGCCGAGCGCGAGCAGGAACGGGTAGCCGACGGCCACCACGATCAGGACCAGGACGATGGCCTTGGCGCCCTGCCCGTACCAACTGGGCCGCTCCATCCACGGCGGGCGCTCGGGGCGGGCCCGGCGGCGCCGGAAGCGGGGGCCGCCGGGGCCGCCCGATGGGCCTGGGGCGGGCGACTTGCGCGGGGACAGCAGCGAGGTGGTCACTTGTACACTCCCTGCTCGCCGAAGCGGTGGGCCAGCTTGTTCGCGGCGAGGATCAGCACCAGGCCGATCACGCCCTTCATCAGTCCGGCGGCCGTGCTCATGCCCCAGTCGCCGTCCACGACGCCGTGGAAGTAGACGTAGGTGTCGAGGACTTCGGACGCCTCGGCGCCCACCGCCTCGCGCTGGAGCAGCATCTGCTCGAAGCCGACGTTGAGGATGTCGCCCAGGCGCAGGATCAGCAGCATGATGATCACCGGCCGGATGCCCGGCAGCGTCACGTGCCACATCCGCCGCCAGGGCCCCGCGCCGTCCATCGCCGCCGACTCGTACTGCGCGGTGTCGATGGAGGCCATCGCGGCGAGGAAGATGATCGCGCCCCAGCCGCAGTCCTTCCAGATCATCTGGGAGGTGACGAGCAGCTTGAAGGTGTCGGGGTTGGTCATGATGTTGCCGACGCCGACTCCGTGGTCGTTGAGGAAGCTGCTCACGGTGCCGGTGCCGCCGAGCACCTGCTTGAACATCGCCACCACCACGACCCAGGACAGGAAGTGCGGCAGGTAGACCACGGTCTGCACGAAGCGCCGCAGCGTCTCACCGACCAGCGAGTTCAGCAGCAGGGCCAGCGCGATCGGCGCGGGGAAGTACAGCAGCAGTTGGAGCGCGGTGATCTCCAGCGTGTTGTACACCGCCGTCCAGAACTCCGGCTGCTCGACGAGCGCGCTGAAGTTCTGCAGGCCGACGTACGGGCTGTGCTTGAAGCCCAGGAACGGCTGGTAGTCCTGGAAGGCGATGACGTTGCCGAGCAGCGGCAGGTAGAAGAACGCCCCGAAGTACGCCACGCCGGGCAGGCACAGCGCCAACAGCACCCAGTCGCGCCGCAGTCGGTGGCGCAGCGGAACGCGACCGAGCTTGCGCTGAGCTCGCTTTCCCTTCGGGCTGGGGGCCGCAGAGGGCGGGGCTTCGTGCTGCGACGTGCCCGGACGGGCAGACGAGGAAACGGAAGCCGTCACATTCACCTCCGGCAGTGAGAGCGAGAGCGGATGCGGGGCAGCCCGCCCGGGACGCGCGGAGACCGCCGTGCGAGGTGAGGTGACTGCCGAGTCCTCGTGGTGGGAGCACGCCGGGGCGCGCGGCGGGAAGCCGCACGCGGCGACGTTCACCACGAGGCGGCTTCATCTTGCACGCCACTGCTCGAAGGTGACAAGAGGTGTTCATAAAGATCTGCAAACGCGCAGAATCACACTCCATGGTGCGTGACCTGCGCGTGCCCGGGCCCTGCCGGGAGAGGCGGCGCCTCTCCGGGCGGGCCTCACGCCTGGATGACGGTCACCCCGCGCTCCTCGAACCGCTTGGCCTGCTCGGGCGCGTTCGAGTCCGTGACCAGCACGTCAATGGCGCTCACCGCACAGATCCGGGCGAACGCCTGCTCGCCCAGCTTGGAGCTGTCCGCCACCACCACGAGCTTGCGGGCCTGCCCGGCGAGTAGCGCATTGATGCTCGCTTCGCCCTCGTCGTGCGCACTGGCGCCAAGTTCCGGGTGCAGGGCACCCACGCCGATGAACGCGATGTCCAGGCTGATCTCGCGCAGGATGTGCCCGGCGAGCGGCCCGATCAGCTCGTAGGACTGCGGCATCGCCACCCCGCCGGTGGCCACGATCTTCACGTGCGGGCGCACGGCCAGTTCGTTGGCGATGTTCAGCGCGTTGGTCACGATCGTCACCACCGGCTCGTCGGCCTTGTCCGGCCCGTCCGTCCTGGTGGCGATGGCGCGGGCCACCTCGGTGGTGGTCGTGCCGCCGTTGAGGCCCACCACCATCCCCCGGCTGACCAGGCCGGCGGCGGCCCGCCCGATCCGCTCCTTCTCCTCGCCGTGCCGCATGGCCTTGTAGCGCAGCGGCAGGTCGTACGCGACGGTGTGCGCCACCGCGCCGCCTCTGGTCCGGGTGAGCAGCCGCTGTTCGGCGAGATGGTCGAGGTCCCGGCGGATCGTCGCCGCCGACACGTCCAGCTCGGCCGCGACGCTGTCCACCTCCAACTGCCGCCGCTCAGCGAGCAGTCCCAGCAGCATGTTGTGTCGTTCGTACCGGTTCACTACACCTCCACCACGTCGCGACCGCGAGCTGGCGGCGCGGGCCTTCCGCTGGCGCGGGGCCTTGCGGGTCGTCGTCGTTGTCGTACTGCCATGTGTCCTGAATATCGCTGGGCTCCGCGCGTAGCACCGCCGCGCCCGTACGGGTTCCCGCTGGTCACCGCGGTGCCGGACGGGCCACGCCGCGGACGGCCGGGGCCGCGCCACGTCGTGCGCCGCGTACCACGCCGTACGCGGCCTCATGCGGCCGTACGCGGCCACCCCACGCACGGCGGGACCGCGCGCGACGGCCCCGCGCCTACTGTGCCCCGCCGCGGAGCAGGGTGGCATACGCACCCACATGACTGCTCACTCATGAATCTTGGCTTATCAATCCAAACAAAAACATCCAAGAGCGCACAGCCGTGCGGCGGGGTCACCCGCTCCAGGCATGATCGCGCGCCACCACTCCGCCCGCGACACTGACCCCACCGAGCACGAGAGGCCCGGCCCGCACCGATCCGTCGCACGCGAACGGCCCGGCCGCCCGCCGGAGGGGCGGACGGCCGGGCCGTGGCAGGGGGGAAGCGGGCAACCCGCCAGGTCAGGTCAGGGTCGAGACGCAGAAGGGGTGGCCAGCGGGGTCGAGCAGCACCCGCCAGCGGTCGGGCTCCGGCTGGAACTCCGCCTTGGTGGCCCCGAGGGCGAGGAGCCGGGCCTCGGCGGCCTCCAGGTCGTCCACGCCGAAGTCGATGTGCGCCTGCTTCTCCTGGGCCGGGTCCGGCCAGGTCGGCCGGCGGTAGTCGGCGAGCCGGTTGAACCCGAGGCCGGGCGCGCCCTGCTCGCCCAACATCACGAAGTCGTCGGACGAGAAGGCCACGGGCAGGCCGAGCACCTCGCCGTAGAAGCGGGCCAGGACGGCGGGGTCGGGGCAGTCGAAGGTGACGGCGGCATAGCGGAAGGCGGGCGCGGAGGTGGTTTCCGTAGACATGGCCCAGACGCTAGGCCGTGACCCGGACAGTTCCGGTCCGGGTCATCGACCGGATGTGCCGGGCCCGGCCAACCCGCTGGTCAGCGGCCGGACCCGGCGCGGCTGGCCGGCCGCTGACCAGCGAGTTGGGGCGGCGCGGGGGAAGGTTCAGGAGGCGCGACTCGGCGCCCCGGGGCGGCGCCGGGGAAGGTCCATGGGCACGGCTCGGTGGCCCGGGGCGGCGGTCCGAGGTGGCCCGGGGGTGGCGGTCCGAGGTGGCCCGGCGCGTGGAAAACTGCGCCGGGTGACCGCTGCCTCCGCCCGCCTGCTGCGCCTGGTCGCCCTGTTGGCCGCCCGCCCCTCGTGGACCTGCGGTGAGCTGGCCGCACGCATGGCGGTCACCGACCGCACGGTGCGGCGCGACATCACCAAGCTGCGGGAACTCGGTTACGCCGTCGAGTCCGACCCCGGCCCCTGGGGCGGCTACCGCCTCCGCCCGGGCTCCCGGACGCCGCCGCTGGTCCTCGACGACGAGGAGGCCATCGCGGTGGCGGTCGGGCTGCGCGGGGCCGCGCTGGGCGGCTCGCTCGGCGGCGACCAGGCGGCCCTGTCGGCGCTACTCAAGCTCGGGCAGGTGCTGCCGCGCCGGGTGGCGGACCGACTGGCGGCGATGGACTCCGCCCTCGTGCACATCCCCCGCCCCAACGAACCGCAGATCGCGGCCGACATGCTGCGCGAGCTGGCCGCCGCGTGCCACCGGGGCGAACGCGCCCGCCTGGCCTACCGCGACCGGAACGGCAAGGCCACGGTCCGCGAGGTCGATCCGTACCGCCTCGTGCACACCGGTCGCCGCTGGTACTTCGTCGCCCGCGACGTGGCCCGGGACCAGTGGCGGACCTTCCGCGCCGACCGGGTCGACCGCCTGCACCCCAGCGGGCGGCCGGTGGAGCTGACCGACCCGCCCGACCCGGCGCGGCTCGTCTCCCGCTCCATCGCGTGCCGCCCCTACCCGCTCACCGTGACGATCCGGCTGCCGCTGCCCCAGGACGAGGCGCTACGGCTGATACCGGCGACCGTCGGCGCGCACCGCTCCGATGGCCCCGACGCCACGGTCGTGGACGTCGGCGGCCCCGACGCGGACGGCCTCGCCCGCTACCTCATCGGCCTGGCCACCCCGCTGCGCGTGCTCTCCCCCGACTCCGTACGACAGGCCCTGGTGCGCCGCGCGCGCGAACTTCTGGCCGCCAACGCGGATGACACCGACGACGCCGGCAACACCGACAACGCGGACGAGGTCGGGCCGGAATAGGGGCGCGCGGTGGGGTGCGTACGGGCGGCGCCGGCGCGTGCGCGGGGGCGTCAACCCGGGCCCGCCCGCGAGCGGGCGGGCCGGCCCGGGCCTCGTCCCGCGCGTCCGGCCCCCTGTCGGCCGGCGCGCGGAACTGGCCCCGCCCTCGCCCTCCGCGGAGGGGTCCCGTCGAGAGCGGGGCTGATCGGGAGGTTCTCGCGGGGCCTGGTCAGCCGTCGGCGAGGATGACCGAACGGGTCAGGTGACGCGGGTTGTCCGGGTCCAGGCCGCGGCGGTCGGCGATGGCCAGCGCGAGCCGCTGCACCCGTACGAGTTCCGCCAGCGGGTCGAGCCCGCCGGCCACCCACAGCGCGCCGGTCTCGCGCACCTGGGCGGCCAGCCCGTCCGGTGCCGCGCCGAGCATCCAGGTCGCGGTGCCGGTGGTGCTGATGCTGATCGGGCCGTGCCGGTACTCCATCGCCGGGTACGACTCCGTCCAGGCCAGGGCCGCCTCGCGCATCTTGAGCGCGCCCTCGTTGGCGAGCCCGACCGTCCAGCCCTGGCCCAGGAAGGAGAACTGGTTGGCGTCCACGAGGCCGTCTGGCAGCGGCTCGCTCAGCGCGGTCTCCGCGTCCCGCACGGCGGCCTCGGTGTGCAGCCCGAGGCTCGCGCGCAGCAGCGTGAGCGCGCTGGTGGCGAACCGGGTCTGCACGACCGAGCGCTCGTCGGCGAAGTCGAGCACGACGACCCGGTCGGCCGCCGTCATCACCGGCGTGCTCGGGTCCGCGGTGATCGCGAGCGTCCGCCCCCCGCCCCCGCGCACCCGGGCCAGCAGGTCGAGCACCTCGGTGGTGGTGCCGGAGCGGCTCAACGCGACGACGCGGTCGTAGCGGCGGTTGGGCGGGAACTCGGAGGCGGCGAACGCGTCCGTCTCGCCCTGGCCCGAGCCCTCCCGCAGCGCGGCGTACGCCTGGGCCATGAAGTACGAGGTGCCGCAGCCCACGACGGCCACCCGCGCCCCGCGCTCGGGGAACGCGTCCCGCTGCGCCTCGGCCAGCTCGGCCGCGCGACTCCAGCACGCGGGCTGACTGGTCAGTTCCTTCTCGACATGCGTCACGGCTACTCCGAAGCGAGAGGGGATGTTTATTGATGCAGTCTAAGTGACAGTTTCAAGCATGTTCAAGCATTCGTCATCCACTTCCGGACCTCTTTCCGGACCTCTCTCACGCCGCCCACGCCGCCCGCGACGTACGGAACGGCGCACCGCCCTCGGCCCGCCCCCGACCCGAGCGCCGGCCCGCCGACCGCGCCAGCACCGCGCCGACCGGCGCGCGCCCGCGCGCACCGCTCAGGGTGCTCACGCCACCGAGGCGCCACACCGACCCTACGCAGCCACCCTCACCCCGGCCGGGCCTTCACCGCCACCCCATGTGCCGCGCGCCGGGCGGGTGTTGAGGGGAGGGCGGATGGAGGGTGCTGTGTGCGGTCACCGTCGGGCGGCCATCGGCCAGCCGAGCGGGAGGGAGAGCGGCTCGGGGGAGGTGAGGGGGCGTCAGTTCGTCGGTGAGTGGCGCGCGGTGAGGCGCGGGGACGGGCCTCGGGGTGCGCGCCCCGGCGTACGAGGCGGCGCCGGCCGGCAGCCGCCGGAGATCCGCCGGCGGCGCCCCGGGTCGGCGGCCGACCCCGACCGCCGACCCCGACGGCCACCGACCCCGACGGCGGCGTGCCACGGGGGGCCTGCCGCGCACCGGTATCGTGGCGACTTCCCACCAGATCCACGGGCAGCATGCCGCGCGGCCCGCGCACCGCCTCGGCGGGTGCGTGGGGGTTGCCGGGTGCGGGGCACCGGCCCCGCGCGCCGTCGCCGCGTCGCGGCGCGCGCCCGACGGACGTCAGATCGCGAGGACCCATGGTGATGTCGCCCAGCCGCTATACGTATCTCGGCCCGGAGGGCACGTTTACCGAGGCCGCGCTGCGCACGCTGCCGGAGGCGGCCACGCGCGAGCTGATCCCGATGGTGTCCGTGCCGGCCACGCTGGACGCCGTGCGGTCGGGCGAGGCCGCGGCGGCGCTGGTGCCCATCGAGAACTCGGTGGAGGGCGGCGTCACCGCGACCCTGGACGAACTCGCCACCGGCGGGCCGCTGATGATCTACCGCGAGGTGCTGCTGCCCATCGCCTTCGCCCTCCTCGTCCGCCCCGGCGTGAAGCTCTCCGACATCAAGACGGTCACCGGTCACCCCGTCGCCCAGCCGCAGGTGCGCAAGTGGCTCGCCAAGCACCTGCCGCACGCCGTGTGGGAGTCGGCCGCCTCCAACGCGGACGGCGCGCGGCTGGTGCAGGAGGGGCGGTACGACGCGGCGTTCGCGGGCGAGTTCGCGGCAGCGACGTACGGGCTCGAACCGCTGGTCTCCGACATCCACGACGCGCAGAACGCCCAGACCCGGTTCGTCCTGGTCGGCCGCCCGGCCCGGCCCGCGGCGCGCACCGGCGCCGACAAGACCTCGGTCGTGATCTGGCTCGGCGACGACCACCCGGGCGCGCTCCTCGAACTGCTCCAGGAGTACGCGGCCCGCGGCGTCAACATGATGCGGATCGAGTCCCGGCCCACCGGCGAGGGCATCGGCCGCTACTGCTTCTCCGTGGACTGCGAGGGCCACATCACCGACCGCCGGGTCGCCGAGGCACTGATGGGCCTCAAGCGGATCTGCCCGAAGGTGCGCTTCCTCGGCTCGTACCCGCGAGCCGGCGTGGACCCCTCCGAGGTGGGCGAGTTGCGGCACGGCACCTCGGACGCGGACTTCGTGGTGGCCGCCGAGTGGCTGGCCCGTTGCCAGGACGGCCGCGCCTGAGCCCCCGGGCCCCGGCCCCTGCCCCGGCCCCTCCCTCTTCCCCTTCTCCCTCTTCCCCTTCTCCCTCGCGCACCGCCGTACGGCCGTGTCGCCGTATCGTCGCGCGCCGCGCCGGCGGCCCTCCTCTCTCTGCCATCCCCGCGTCCGGGGAGAGGAGAGGGGTTGCGGGAGGCGAAGGGGAGCGGGGCACGCCCGGGGGAACGGCTCGGGGCGCACGGCCCACGGCTCACCCGTACGAGGCACGGCAATCCACACAGTTGCAAAGTTATCCACAGGTGGGGGTCGGCCTGTGAATAAGTCGACATGGAGATTCCGGCCTAGCCGACAATAGCCGCAAACCGCCCAGCGCCCGACAGACTTCGCTTCTCCCTTCACACCGCCCCCGCTTTCCCGATCGGCGGCTCCGCACCCGCAAAGAAGGGACCCAACTCACTCGATAGTGGGTGTGAGATGGAGATGGTCGGGGAATCCATGGCCCAGCAATACGCGGTCGAAATGTCCGACCTTGAAGTCCACAGATTGTGCACACAGCCTGTGGATAAGTTGTGCGCCACGGCGGCCCACCTGTGGACAACCCGGCCCGCCAACTCCCCTTTCCACAGCGGAAATCAGTCAGCCTGGCGCGACTTCGTCCCCCCTGTGGGGGAATGCGCACCGTATTCTTGACGGGTCGCGGCCGGTTTTCCGGCGAGCCGGCCACCACATTTCCGGGCGATCCCCACCGACATCAACGCCACAACTCCACCCACTCCGCTTTCCGGAGCAAAGTTGGGCAAATTTAGGCAAAGGCGTCCGCAAAGGAATATCGCGTCGAGCCAGCGGAGCACGCACCGGTAACCTGGAGGGGTGATTGACCTTCGCCTGCTCCGTGAGGACCCCGACCGTGTGCGCGCCTCCCAGCGTGCCCGTGGAGAGGACGTCGGCCTCGTCGACGCGCTCCTCTCCGCCGACGAGCGGCGCAGGTCGTCCAGCGTCCGCTTCGACGAACTGCGCTCCGAGCAGAAGCAGCTCGGCAAGCTGATTCCCAAGGCCACCGGCGACGAGAAGGCCGAGCTGCTGCGGAAGGCCGGCGAGCTGTCCGCCTCCGTCAAGGCCGCCGACGCCGCGCAGGACGAGGCCGCCGAGGAGACCCAGCGACTCCTCCGCCAGCTCGGCAACCTGGTCCACCCCGACGTCCCGGTCGGCGGCGAGGAGGACTTCACCGTCCTGGAGACCGTCGGCGCCCCGCGCGACTTCGCGGCGGAGAGCTTCGAGCCCAGGGACCACCTGGAGATCGGCCAGCTCCTCGGTGCCATCGACACCGAGCGCGGCGCGAAGGTCTCCGGCTCGCGCTTCTACTACCTCACCGGCGTCGGCGCGCTCCTGGAGCTGGCCCTGGTCAACGCGGCCATCGCGCAGGCCACCGCCGCCGGCTTCACCCCGATGCTCACCCCCGCGCTGGTCAAGCCGCGCGCGATGGAGGGCACCGGCTTCCTCGGCCAGGCCGCGGAGAACGTGTACCACCTGGAGAAGGACGACTACTACCTGGTCGGCACGTCCGAGGTGCCGCTCGCCGCGTACCACATGGACGAGATCCTCGACGCGGACAAGCTGCCGCTGCGGTACGCGGGCTTCTCGCCCTGCTTCCGGCGCGAGGCCGGCACGTACGGCAAGGACACCCGCGGGATCTTCCGGGTGCACCAGTTCGACAAGGTCGAGATGTTCTCCTACGTCGCGCCGGACGACGCCGAGGCCGAGCACCAGCGGCTGCTCGACTGGGAGAAGCAGTGGCTGACCGGGCTCGAGCTGCCGTTCCAGGTGATCGACGTGGCCACCGGGGACCTCGGCGCCTCGGCCTCGCGTAAGTACGACTGCGAGGCGTGGATTCCGACCCAGGGCAAGTACCGCGAGCTGACCTCCGCGTCGAACTGCGACGAGTTCCAGGCCCGCCGCCTCGCGGTGCGGATGCGCGACGGCAAGCACGTGAGGCCGCTGGCCACGCTGAACGGCACGCTGTGCGCCGTGCCCCGCACCATCGTCGCGATCTTCGAGAACCACCAGCGCCCGGACGGCTCGGTCGCCGTCCCGCCGGTGCTGCGCCCCTACCTCGGTGGGCGCGAGGTGCTCGAGCCGGTCGCCCCGTGAGCGCCGCGCCCGCGTCACCCCTTCCGTACCAGCTCATAGCGACCGACCTCGACGGCACGCTGCTGCGCTCCGACCACACGATCTCGGAGCGCACCCGCGCGGCGCTGAAGCGCGCCACGGCGGCGGGCGCCCTGCACATCGTGGTCACCGGCCGCGCCGTGGGCTGGACCCGGCACATACTGGACGACCTCGGCTACCAGGGCCTCGCGGTGTGCGGCCAGGGTGGGCAGGTCTACGACGCGGGCGAGCACCGGCTGCTGACCTCGGTGACCCTGGACCGCCGGCTCGCCGCCCTCGCGCTCGCCAAGATCGAGTCGGAGGTCGGCCCGCTGTACCTGGCCGCCGGCCGGGACGGCCTGGAGGGGCGGGTGCTGTTCGGGCCCGGTTACCAGGTCGAGGACCGCACGCTGGAGTCCCCCGTCTTCGAGCACGTGGACGAGGTCTGGGAAGCGCCGATCAACAAGCTCTACCTCCAGCACCCGACGCTGACCGACGACGAGTTGGCCGCCGCCGCGCGCGGCGTGGCCGGCGACCTGGTGGGCGTGGTCATGGCCGGCCCCGGGATGGTCGAGATCCTGCCGCTCGGCCTGACCAAGGCGACCGGCCTCTCGCTGGCCGCGCGCCGGCTCGGGGTCACGGCCGCGGGGACGATCGCCTTCGGTGACATGCCCAACGACGTGCCGATGTTCGGCTGGGCCGGCCACGGCGTGGCCATGGCCAACGCCCACGCCGAGCTGCGGGCCGTCGCCGACGAGGTCACGGCGTCCAACGACGACGACGGCATCGCGGTGGTGCTGGAGAAGCTGTTCCCGTAGCGGACGGCCACCGTCCGGCGGGGTGGCCGGGCGCGCGGGTGGCCCGGCGCGCCTGGTCGGACGGGCGTACGGACGACCGGTCGGCCCGGCGCGCGCACGGCCGGTGCGGGCGGGCCGGCGAGCGCGTCGCCAGCCCGCCCGCACGGGGCGCTGCCGCTTAGCCGAACTGCTTGACCGCCTGGTAGTACGTCCACGCCGTGCCGTCGCAGGCCGTCTTCTGGGCGCCGCTGTACCGGTTGCACACGCGCTTCAGGTCCTCGTGGAAGGCGCTGTCGAGGCGGGGCTTGTTCGCGCTGAACGTGCCCGCCTTCTTGTAGTTGCGGTAGCCGAAGTCGTGGCGCGCGCAGGAGTTCTGGAACGGGAAGCCGAACGGGTTGTCGGGCGAGCTGCTGCAGTAGTCCGTCGACCAGTCGAAGCCGTACGCAGCCCACGCGCCCTGGTTCTGGCGGGCGGAGTTCCACGCGTTGTAGCTGGTCGCGCTGGTCTGCGTCCAGCTTGAGAGCACCTGCGGCTTGTCGGCGGGGGCGGCCGAGGCCGGCGAGGCGACCAGGGTGACGGCGCTGACCGCGGCGACCGCGGTGGTGGAGAGGGTGGCGACCATCCGACGCATGAGGGTTCCTCCGTTGAGTACGCCTGGGGCGGGTGAGTACGGCGCGTGCGCGTGCCTGACGTACGCGAGGGGTGTGGGGCCGCTGGCGTACGGGGGGTGTGCCGGGTGCGCGGCATGCGCGAGGTACGGGTCGAGCGCGTGCGAGCGTGCGACGGGTATACGCGCATAGACAGCGCGCGTAGACACTGCGCGTAGACCCGCGTGCGAGGAACAGGGTTCCGCAGGTACCTGTCAAACAACAAGAGCCGTGCACGGACGTTCATATGAACAGCACGCGACCAGTCGGCTCGCCCCGGCGCGCGCTAACGCCGCCTGCGCGGCGACGCCCCCGCGAGCACCGGCCCCGGGCCCTTGATGCGGCGGATCATCGGCGAGGTCTCCAGCAGTCGGATCGCGGGCAGGGCCGCGATGCTCGTGGTGAGGTAGCGGTAGAGGGCGGGGACGTCCGTGCAACTGACCATGGCGAACAGGTTGTGCTGCCCCGTACTCGCGAAGCAGCAGGCCACCTCCGGGTGTTCGGCGATCCGCTCCCCGGTCGCGTGCAGCTCGGCCGGCGACACCGACATCCACAGGGCCGCGCGGGTGTCGAGCCCGAACATCCGCATGTCGTAGTCGACGTCGAAGAACAGCACGCCCTGCTGCCGGAGTTCGGCCAGCCGGCGCCGCACCGTCGACTGGGACCAGTTGGTGGCCGCGGCGAGTTCGGCGAGCGGGGCCCGCCCGTCGATCTCCAGGACGCCGAGCAGCCGCGCGTCGGCCTCGCTGAGCACCACCGGAGCGCTCGCCTCCGCGGGCCGGTCCGCCGCCGGCTCCGCCTGACCCCCGCCCGGGCTCGGCGGGCCGCCGCCCTCCTCCGTACGCAACAGCGCCACCTGCCGCTCCGAGAGCGCGCCCGACTTGTTGACCAGCCCCTGCTGCCCGCCGAAGAACTGGTGCAACAGGCACTGCGCCGTCACCCCCACCACCTGCGGCGTGCGCGGCAGTTCGCGCAGCAGCAGCTCGTCGCCGTCCTGCCCGCTGCGGCTGCGCACGACCACGGCGATCTCCGTGCCGCCGGTCATCAGGCTCACCCAGGAGGTGTCCGCGCGGCGGGCCAGCGCCTCGGCGACCGACAGGGCCGCGTCGGGCCGGCACTGCACCCGCAGCGACCACTCGACCTCGCCCAACGCCGTGGTGTCCGTCAGCCCCAACACCCGCACCAGGCCGCGGGTGCGCAGCCGGGTGTAGCGGCGGGCCACGGTCTGGTCCGAGACGCCGAGCACGGCGGCGATCCGGGCGAAGGGGGCCCGCCCGTCGATCTGGAGGGCGTGTACGAGCTGGCGATCCACGTCGTCGAACGCATCGGTTTTCACCATTCCACGCTAGCCCGTGTCGGATATCGCCACGCAGCGGGGCGCTGGCTAGGGCGGGGCGGCTTCCGGGCCGGAGGGTGGGCGCCGGCTCGCACACGAGCGCACACCACGAACGAGAGAGAGAACGTCATGGCGAGGGACGCGGGCCCGGGGGCCGGGGCGGGCGCCGGCACCGAGGTCGGTGCGCGCGGCAAGTGGTGGCCCCTGGTGGCCATCACGCTGGGCAACTTCATGCTGATCATGGACGTCACGATCGTGAACACCGCGCTGCCCGAGATCGCGCGGGATCTGGACGCCTCCTTCACCTCGCTCCAGTGGGTGATGGACATCTACGCCCTGGCGCTGGCCGCGCTGCTGATGGCGGCGGGCTCGGCGGCCGACCTGTTCGGTCGCCGCCGGCTCTACCTGCTCGGCCTCGCCGTCTTCGCGCTGTCCTCGCTGGCCTGCGGCCTGGCCCCGGACCCGGGCCTGCTGATCGCGGCCCGCGCGCTCCAGGGCGTGGGCGCGGCGGCGATGTTCGCGACCAACACGCCGCTGCTGATGGCGACGTACACGGGCCGGGACCGCGGCGTGGCCTTCGGCGTGTGGGGCGGTACGAGCGGCGCCGCCGCGGCCGTGGGGCCGGTGCTCGGCGGGCTGCTCACCGAGGGCCTGGACTGGCGGGCCATCTTCCTGGTCAACCTGCCGCTGACGGTCTTCGCCGGCTGGCTCACGCTGCGCACGGTCGGCGAGTCCACCGGCCGCGCCGGGGGCCGCGTGGACGCGGCGGGCGTGGTGCTCTTCACGGGCTTCGCCGGCGCCCTGACGTACGGGCTGATCCGCGGTGGCGAGGAGGGCTGGGGGGACACGGGGACGACGCTCTCGCTGGCCTCGGCCGGGCTGGCGCTGGTCGGCTTCGTGCTGGTGGAGCGGCGGTTGAAGCAGCCCATGTTCGACCTGGGACTGCTGCGCAGCCCGGCGTTCGTGGCGCTGATGGTGGCGGCGGTGGTGCTCCAGGCGTCCGCCTTCCCCTACCTCACCTACGTCGCCATGTGGCTGCAGTCGGTGCTCGGCATGAGCCCGATCGAGGCGGGGCTCGCGGTGACGCCGCTCGCGGTGGCGGCCCTGGTCGTCGGCGTGATCGGCGGCAAGCTGCTCAGCCACCTGCCGCCCCGGGTCCCGGTGAGCGGCGGGTTGCTGCTGGTCGGCTCGGGGGCGCTGCTGAACGCCGCGCTCGTGGACGGCGACGCGGGCTGGGCCGCGCTGGCGCCCGGGCTCGCCGTGGCCGGCCTCGGCGTCGGCCTGGCCACGCCGGTGCTGGTGTCTGCGGCGCTCGGCCTGGTGCCGGGCGAGCGGGCGGGGATGGCGAGCGGCGCGGTCAACACCTCGCGTCAGTTCGGGTACGCGCTGGGCATCGCGGTGCTCGGCACGGTCTTCGCCGCGCGCGTGCGGTCCGTCTTCACGGACGGAGCCGCGGCGGCCGGGGCCGCGCCGGAGACGGCCGCCGGCGCCCCGGACCCCGAGGCGGCGGGCCACGCGGCCGAGGCGATCAGCGGCGGCCACGCCGCCGACGTCGTCGCCGCCGCCCCGCCCGGGCCCGCGCGGCACGCGGTCGAACGACTGGCCGGCGACGCGTTCGTGGCCGGCATCGACCGGGTGTGCCTGATCTCCGGCGTCGTCGCGGTGGCCGCCGCGCTGCTGGTCTTCGCGGTCGTACGCGGCGAGCGCGGCCAGCGCGGCCAGCGCGACCAGCGCGACGGGGCCGGCTCGGCGCCGGGCACCACGGGCCGGGCTCCGGGAACCGCAGGAGCCCCGGGAGCACCTGGCGCCCCGGGAGCCGGGGAGACGCAGAGCGCCGGGGTCGCGGGCACCGCGCGGGTCGCGGGGGCCGCGCGGGTCGCGGGCACCGCGCGGGTCGCGGGCACCGCGCGGGTCGCGGGCACCGCGCGGGTCGCGGGGGCCGCCAGGGGCACTGAGGGTGTTGGGGCCGCCGGGGGCGCTGGGGCTGCCGGAAATGTTGGGGGTGTCGGGGTCACTGGGGCCGCCGGGGGCGTGGTCGGGGCCGCCGGGCCGGGTGGGGTGGCGCCGGCCGGCGCCTGATCGGTGGCGGCCCGCTGGGGACCTGGTGGGGTCGTGCTGGAGAACCGCTGGCATCCGGTAGGGGGCGGCCGGGCGGCGGAAGTTCGCACCCGGAACGGGCCGCCCGTCCGCCCCCGGCCCGGCACGCGCCGAACTGGGGGCGAGCGGGACGCCTCCCGCTTCCGTCACGGCACGCGCCGACCAACCGGAACGCCCTGGGACAAAACGCCTTTTGTTGCGCCCCCGGGAGCGGGCTGCGCAACAACGGGACGCCTCCCAAGACTGCTGCTCGGTGCGACGGCCACCGCTGGGCCTGGGCCGATGCCACGGCCCGACGGTCAGCCCCGTACCGAACCATGAGTTGGACAGGCGGCGCGCGCCGCACGGCCGCTCGCGGGACGACGGCGACACCTCAGATCGCCCCGCCCGCACGGCCGCTGCGGCGCCGCCCCTCACCGGGAGGAACTCCGAACCATGAACGTACGCAAACGGCTCGTGCTGTTCACGGCAGCGGTGACCGTCTCGGGCGGCCTCGTCGCCGCCCCCTCGGCCACCGCGGCCTTCGCCGACCAGCACAGCGAGACCAGCGCGACCGTGCTCAAGGCGCCGAAGGACTGTCCCAAGGGCTACCTGTGCGTCTACCCGAAGTACAACTTCAAGGGCAAGGTCAAGAAGGTCCAGGACAAGAACCGCGACCTGCGGAAGTACGGCGGCGCCTTCAAGGCGCCGAAGTCGGCCTACAACAACGGCAAGAAGTGCAAGCAGGCGGTCGTGTACGCCAAGCCGAACTTCAAGCCGAAGGGGTACAAGCTGAACAAGGGCACCGGCTGGAAGAAGATCGGCAGCAACCTGCCGACCCTCTACTCCAACAGCTGGGCCGGTTGCTGACCTGAGTCCTCCCCTCGCGGTGGCTCCGCCCGCGCCCTCGGCGGCGGGCGGAGCCACCGTCCGTTCCCGTGGCGCGGGGCAGGCGGACGGCGTCCACGCGCCGGGGCGGTCGGCGCGGGGGCCGGGCCGGTTGAGTAGCGGTACTCATCCGGCTCCCCGCCCGCCGCTGCCAGGGTGGGCCCATGCCGTACCTCGCCCACTCCGCCTCCCCGACGTACCCCGCGCGCTCCCCGTACTCCGCGCCCGCGCCGGAGGTCGCGCTCAGCGACGCGGGCGCCATCGCCATCGGCGTCCCGCTGTGGCTGGCCGCCATCGGCTGCGTCGGGTACGTGTTCTGGTGGGCGCTCAAGGGCGTGCTCGCCTTCGTCTTCGTGGCGTTGGCCGGCGTGTTCGGCGTCAGCCTGGACCCGGAGCGCCTCGGGGCGAGCCTGCTTCGGCCGGCCGTGCCCGCGCTGGTCGTACCGGTCAGCGCGGCGCTGTGCGGCCTCGCGTACGGCGTGCCGGCGATGCGGGCCGCGCCCGGCAGCCACCAGTTCGCCGTGCTCGGCGCCCTCGCCCTGCTCGCCCCGCTCGCCGCGACGCTGCACGCGTCCCACCGGCTGACGGCGGCTGACGACTGACGACTGACGGCTGATGCCCGGCGCGGGCAGCGGGCAGCGGCTCACGGCTCATGGCTCACGCGGCGCCGGCCGGGCCCCCCTCGCCGACCGCATCGACCGGGCCGACCGCGTCAGCCGTGCCGACCGCGTCGACCGCGTCGACCGCGCCGACCGCGTCGATGAGCAGCCTGGCGGCCACCGTCGCCCCGTCGGTGCGGACGGTGCCGGCCACGGCGCTCGCCCGGGCGCGGGTGTCGGGGCCCAGGGCCGTGGTGAGCGCGGCGGACAGCGAGTCAACGGTCGGCGTCCGGCCCTCGTGCGCTACCCCGATGCCCAGTTCGGCCACCCGGGCGGCCCAGTACGGCTGGTCCGCGATCTGCGGGACCACGACCTGGGGCGCGCCGGCCACGGCGGCGGTCGTCGTGGTGCCGGCGCCGCCGTGGTGCACGACGGCGGCCACCCGGCGGAACAGCGCCTGCTGGTTGACCTCGCCGACGACGTGGCAGTCGGCGCCGTCGTCGATCGGGGCCAGGTCGGCCCAGCCACGGGCGAGGACGACGCGGCGGCCCCGCGCGCGGCACGCCTGGATGGCCACCCGGGCGACGTCCCGTGGTGCGTAGCTGGCCATGCTGCCGAAGCCCACGTACACCGGCGGTTCGCCGGCGCCCAGGAACGTGTCCAACTCGGCCGGCAGCGGGCGGTCGTCGGGCAGCAGCCACGCCCCGGTCTGCACGACGTCCAGGTCGGTCAGGTCCCGCGACGGGCACAGCGTCGCGTCCGCGGCCAGCCACGGCCGGTCGGTGAGGACGTGGTCGCGGACGTTGTCCACGGGTGGCAGGCCGATCGCCGCCCGGTGCGTGTTGAGCGCCTCGCCGTAGAGCGCGTTCACCCGCTGGGCGTCCTCCTTCCACAGCACCCGGTTGTCGGTCTCGTCCCGCGCCGACGGCGTGCCCGGCCGCGCCCCGGGGCGGGCGTGCCGTGACGGCAGACCCAGGGTGTGGAAGCAGGCGAGCACGTAGCGGATGCCCAGCTTCTCCGCCACGTCCCGGGCGCCGGCCGGCATCAGCCCGGTGGCCAGCAGCGCGTCGCAGTCCTGGGCCGCCGCCGTGAGCGTGTCGAACCGCGCGGCGACCAACTGCGGGGCGAGCCGGAAGGCGTCCTCGGTCGTCGGGGGCTTCGGCCCGGCGACCACCGAACGCACCGTCGGCCCGAGCGGCACCAGCGGCACGCCGACGCGCGCCAGCAGCGTCGCGAACTCCTCGTCCGGCGGCGCGCACACCCGTGCCTCAACCCCGAGTTCGCGCAACGCCACCGCCAACCCCGCCAGCGGCTCGACATCGCCGCGCGATCCCCACGTCGTCAACAACACTCGCACTTCGGGACTCCCGGTTTCCGCAGGTCAGGCTCTCGGCCGCCGATTGTGCGGTACGCCCGGGGGCTTGCCGCAAGCCCCCGGGCGCGCTATACGTTGAGAGTGGCGAGGAGGAGGAACTCCTTGCCTTCCGCTTTTTTGCCTTCCGCTTTTTCGCGCGCAGTCGCCGTGGCGTTCCGTTCCGCCTCCGCCGGTTTCCGCCCCCGCTCCGCGCTCCGACGCCCCGCGGCGTCCGGCGGCACGCCGCCCGGCCGACCCGCCCCGTTGCCGCTCCGGCTCCCGCTCCCGCGCTCCACGGCGTACGGGACGGACGGTGCGTACGAGTCGAGGGCGTACGGGTCGGGACGTACGAGTCGACGGCGTACGGGACGGGACGTACGGGTTGGGGGCGTGCGGGACGGCGGGGCGAGGGTGAAACGCGGCCGGGAGCGAGGCGCGGAAACGGGGCGGCGGCGTGCCGCCGGCGGCTCCCACCTTCACAGAGTTACGCAACTCTGTTGAAAAAAGGCGCGTGACGAAACCTTGTTCCCCCTGTGTCGGTTGCGCGAAAGTTCGGGACGCGGCGACCGGTCCCCACCCGCGCCGCCAGCCGAGCGCCCCTCCCGAGACCCGCACTTCCGCGGGGCTCATCCCCCTGCCTGGGCCGCTCGCGCTGCAACCGGAAGGAAAGAGCGTGAGAGGTTCCCGCACGTACGTCCTCGCCGCCGCCGTCGGCGCCCTGCTGTCGGTCACCGTGGTCTCCGGCGCACAGGCCAAGGACGACTCCGCCCCCATGACGCCCCGGTACCAGCCGGAGATGGTCAAGGCGCTGGCCACCACGCTCGGCGTGAGCGAGGACGCCGCGATCGAGCGGCTCGACTCGCAGACCGAGCAGCAGAACACCCTCGCCAGCCTCGGCAAGAAGCGGATCGCCACGCAGGGCGCGTTCTTCGACAAGGCCGGCACGCTGGTCGTGAACGCACCCGACGCCAAGACCGCCGACCGGATCGAGGACGCGGGCCTGACGGCGCGCGTCCCGGCGCGCGGCGAGTCCGCGCTCAACGCCATCAAGGCCAAGCTCGACGCCCAGGCCGCGCGGCAGACCCCGTCCGGCATCGCCGCCTGGTCCGTCGACCTCCCGTCCGACACCGTTGTCGTCGAGGTGGCCGACGACAAGAGCGCCGGCGCCCGCGCGTTCCTGAAGCAGGCCAAGTCGTTCGGCAAGGCCGTCCGCGTGGTCGAGGGCAAGCAGCAGCTCGCCCCGCAGGCCCTCGTCTACCCGGGCAGCCGGATGACGTTCAACGGCTACCTGTGCTCGGTCGGCTACGGCGCCAAGGACAGCTCGGGCCGCCAGTACCTGGTGACCGCGGGCCACTGCATCGAGGACCTGCCCGACCTGTACTACGACAACCAGCACTTCGCGAAGGGTGAGCGGACCCGGTTCGCGATCGGCACCAACAGCGTCGACATGGGCATCGCCCGGGTCGACTCCGACGACCAGATCGCCACCAAGGTCGGCACGTACGGCTCGGCGGGCACCATCGCCGTCAAGGGCAGCAAGCGCGCCGCGTCCGGCGCCGCGCTGTGCAAGTCCGGCCAGACCACGAAGTGGACCTGCGGCGCGGTCAAGTCGTACAACGTCACCGTCACCTACGTCGACCAGAACGGCGGCCCCGACACGGTCGTGCGCGGTCTGGGCAGCTCCTCGGTGTGCACCCAGGGCGGCGACAGCGGCGGCGCGTACATATCGGGCAACCAGGCCCAGGGCATGACCTCCGGCGGCCCGACCAACCAGAAGTGCAACGGGAGCGTCAACTCGCCCGGTTCGTCCTACTTCCAGCCCCTCGACGACGCCCTGTCGTACTACGGGCTGAGCCTCAACCTCGGCTAGGTCACACCTTCCTCACGGGACACGGGGGCTGCTCGCCGGATACGGTGAGCGGCCCCCGCACTGTTTGGCATCGGTATCGCGAGGTCCCCCGCGCCGTCACCACGCATCCACCCCCCGTCCCCCACCCAGCACCCCGTGCCACACCGGCACCACCGCGCACCCCGTCGGTGCCCCCGGTACTCCCGTACCCCGGCACCACCGCGCACCGCTCCGTACCGACGCGCGCCACGCCCTCGCGAGACCGTGCGACCCCCCGGAGACGTCATGGACAAGATGCCCCACGGCGACCCGGCCGGCGGCCCGGGCCACAGAGCCCCGGCGCCGACCGCCTCACCGGCCCGTACCGCCAGGCCCACCCGCTCCCGCCCGAACGGCTCCGCACCGAACGGCGCCGCGGTGAGCGGCTCCCTACCGAGCGGCGCCAACCCGAACAGCGCCGCGCCGAGCCGCACCGCGCATGACGGCGGCCCACCGGGTGGCACCGCGTCGAGTCGCACCGCGTCGGGCGGCGCGTCGCTCGGGGCGGTCACCTTCACCAAGCCGCGGGTGATCGCCGCGACCGGGGCCCCGCCCAGACCCCTGGTACGGGCCAACGCGACGCCGCTGGCGGGTCCCGAGGACGCCGCCCCCAGCACCGCCGCCCCCCTCACCACACACGTCACCCCCGCGACCTCCTTCGCCGCCGTCTTCCGCGAGGCCCTACGTCAACGCGGCCTCCCGCTGGAACGGGTCAGGGAACGCCTAGAGGCCCGCGGCATCCGGATCAGCCTGGCCACCCTCAGCTACTGGCAGCGCGGCCGGAGCCAACCGGAGCGGGCCCAGTCACTGCGCGCCGTGGACGCGCTGGAGGACATCCTCGCGCTGCCCACCGGCGCCCTGCGCTCGCTGCTCGGCCCGCACCGGCCGCGCGGGCGCGCGGTCTGCGAACTCCAGGACCTCAGCGCGTCGCAGCGCGTCTTCGGCGAGAACTCCACCGTCGAGCAGGCCCTGGGCGCCGCGTTCGCGCACTTCAACGAGGACCTGTGCTCCGTCGTCATCCGCGAGACGCTGCGCCTGGACGAGCGGCGCTGCATCCGCAGCACCTCCGTGCACCAGGTGCTGCGCGCGACCCGCGACGGGGCCAGCCGGTTGACGGTCGTGCACTGCATCGACGACACCTCCGCCGAGTCGATCGACGTCGTCGTACGCTGCGGCAAGCCGGGCTCCGTACGCTTCCTGCCCGAGCTGCGCTGCATCATCATCGAGGTGCTGCTCGGCCGCGAGTTGGCGCGCAACGAGACCGCGGTGATCGACTACGAGGTGCTCCTCGGCCCGAGCAACGTGCCCTCCACCCACCACGAGCGGCGCACCCGCGTGCACCTGCGCGAGTACCTGCTGCACGTCTACTTCCACCCCGACGCCCTGCCGGCGGGCTGCCACCGCTACTACCGCGAGCAGATAGGGGCCGAGAAGCGCAACAGCCGCCGTATCGCGCTCGACGTCTCCCACTCGGCCCACATGCTCCCGATCCGCTGCCCGGCCGGCGTGCACGGCATGTCCTGGGAGTGGCCCGCGGACTGACCACTGGGCTGAACGCTGGGTTGACCACTGGGCTGACCGGCGAACTGACACGTCGCGTGTGCCGTGCCCACGCCGTGCCGCGCGCTCAACCACCGGCCGCGCCCTGGCGACCCGGCCCACGCACCCCGGCGAGCCCGGCCCTCCCGGCCCGGCCTCGGGCCAGCCGCCTCCTGCCCCACCACGCGTCGGCCTGCCCCGCCCCGGGCGCCCTGGGTCGGGACGACGAGCCGGGCCAAGGGGCCCGGGCCAGAAGGTCGAACGGGCCGGAGCCGAGAGGTCGGGACGAGGGGGTCGGCACCCGCCCGTCATCACGCCGCGCTTCCGGACGCGCGGCGCCGTGACGAGCGGGTTGCCGCCCGGGGCTCCGTTGCGCCGACTTCGCCCTGCCATGAGGATCTGCGCCGGCAACCCCCAAGTCAATCCACGGGTTTCCTTGCAACTCCCCAAGCTCTGGCTTGGCTCGTCGCGCTCGTCTAGCGTGACCCAATGACCCTCGACGATCTCCGCGCGTTCCTCGCGGTCTGCGAGGCCGGCAGCCTCAGCGCCGTGGCCCGCGACCTGTCCTGCACCCAGTCGGCCGTCAGTCAACGCGTGCGCCGCCTGGAACGCGAACTCGGGCTGCCGCTGTTGGAACGCCAACCGCGCGGGGTCGCCCCCACCCCCGCCGGCCGACTGCTGCGGCACGCCGCGCACGACGGTATCGGCGCGCTCGACCTGGCCGTACGGCAGTTGCGCGAGATACGCGACGGCGCGGCCGGCACCGTACGCATCACCACCGGCGCCATCTCCGTACGCCACTTCATGTCGCAGGCCGTCGTCTCCTTCCGGGCCCGACACCCGCAGGTCGGCCTGGAGTTCCAGACCTCCAACTCGGGCCGCGGCTGCCTCGACGCACTGGCCGCCGACGCCGCCGACCTGGCCTGGATCACCATCGGCCCGCCCGTGCGCGGCGTGCAGCAGCGCCCGGTGATCAGCCTCCCGTGGGTACTCGCCGTACGCGCCGACGACCCGCTGGCCACCCGCGCGACCATCGGTCCCGAGGACCTCGCCGACATCCGGCACATCCGCCTCCCGGAGAACTCGACCTCGCGCCGCTCCCTGGACGGCCACTTCGCCCAGCACGGCACCGAACCGGACGCCAGCACCAGCGTCGCCGACTGGGACACCGCCATGCTGCTGGCCGAACTCGGGCTCGGCCACGCCATCGTGCCCACCCTCCCCAACTGGCGCGCCGCCGAACACCCCGGCCTGCGCCTCGTCCCCATCCCGACCCTCCCCCCGCTCGCCACCGGCTGGGCCGTCCGCCGCTGGGAGACCCTCAGCCCGGCCGCCCTGGCCTTCGCCGACGCGGTGGCCACGAGCCTGACCCCGCCCCCTCCAGCCACGCCCACCCCGCCCCCCGACGCCACCGGGGCGACCCCCGAGCCCGACCCCCTCGTCCCCGCACCGGCCTGAGCCCCTCACACAAGCTCGCCCGCAACGCGGCGCGCCTCCCTTGCTGGCTTTGGGAACCCCTCGTGCGCACGGGACTGGGGACGGCGCCTCCGGGGCGCCCACCCTCGGAGACGGTCTGGGCCGTGTCGCGCGACCTGGCCGACCGCCCGGTGGCCGCCGATCGGAGATCGGCACCGGCGAGCGCACATGACCGGCCCCGCCGGACCGCCCCGTGGTGTCACCGAACCGCCCCCGTGGTTTCGGTGCCGCCTACGAGCGGGCCGCCCCCGCGGCCACGCAGAATTCGTTCCCTTCCGGATCCCGCAGCACGAGATGGTGGGTGTCCACCTCCGCGGCGACGGTCGCGCCGGCCGCGACCAACCGCTCGGCCTCCGCCGATATGCGCGCCCACCGCTCGGCCGGGGTGCCGTGGCCGGGCACCCGGATGTCGATGTGCAGACGGTTCTTCGCCGTCTTCGGCTCGGGCACCCTGAGTATCGAGAGCCGGGGGCCGTTGCCCGCCGGATCGCAGAACCACGCCCCGTCGTCCGCTGTCTCCCCCTCCGGCAGGTCGAACTGCGCGAGCCATTCGGCACGCGTGGCGAAGGGGGTCGGCGGCGGCTCGTCCACGTACCCCAACGCCGTCTTCCAGAAGGCGGCCAGCAGCTGCGCGTCCGCGCAGTCGAGCGTCAGATCGAAGGATGCTGCCATGACGTGACCGTACTGCTCACCTCTGACAGTCGACTCTGACGTGCGGAAACGGCCCGCCGCACGCACGGTCGAGTCCATGGCCCGCGGACTCGGCACCCGCACACCGACCGCTCAGGCGGTAGGCCGCCCGCCCAGCGGACCGGCGGCGTAGCGCGCGTCACGCTCGGCGGGGAGGACTCATCCCGATCGCCAGTTGTAGGATGACCGGGCAACCTGACGGACACGAGAGAGCGAGAACCATGACACTGCGGGCAGCGGGGCGGACGTCGCTCGTGGACACCGTCGTCGAGCAGTTGCGCGCGCAGGTGGCGGGTGGCACCTGGCGGGTCGGGGACCGGGTGCCGACCGAGCACGCGCTCGCCGAACAGCTCCAGGTGGGTCGGAACACCGTGCGCGAGGCCGTACGCGTCCTCTGTCACTCCGGGATGCTCCAGTCCCGACAGGGTGAGGGCACGTTCGTCGTGTCCACGGCCGACCCGGCCGCCGTCATGCGCGGCGTCCAGCGCGCCGGTATCCGGGACGTGCTGGAGCTGCGCATCGCGCTGGAGGCCGAGGGCGCCCGACTCGCCGCGCTCCGGCACAGCCCGGCCGACCTGGAACGGATGCGGGCCGCGCTCGCCGCGCAGGCCGCGCTCGCGCACGCCGACGGCCCGCCGCCGCCGGGCACGGACCTGGAGCTGTACGCGGACCACGACGTCGCGTTCCACCGGGCCGTGGTGGACGCGGCGCACAACTCCGCGCTGAGCGCGACGTACGGCTGGTTCAGCAGCTCCGTACGCGAGGCGCTGCTCACCGCGCTCGGCGACCACGACATGCCGCACATCGACCCCGGTGACCACCACGCGGTCATCGACGCGATCGCCTCCGGCGACCCGGAGGCGGCGGAGGGCGCGGCCCGGGCGCTGCTCGCCGCCCCCATGCAGGCGGTGGACGCGCTGCTCTCCCCGAACCCCTAGCCAGCCCCCGCGCGCACACCCGCACGCGCCCGAGAGCCACCGCTCCCGAACCGATCGAGACTCCCGCCCCCGCAGCTCGCCACGGGCCCCGCGCCCCGCCGGGTCCCGCGACCCGCTCCGCCCGGAACCCGAGCCCGCTCACCAGCCCGGGAGCCCGTCCGGCACGCCCCCACGCCCGAGAACGACGAAAGGTAAGCCGCCTATGTCCGGGATATCCGGGCCCAGCACCGCGCCCGATGACCGGCTCATCGATGCCGAAGAGGACCTGGTCCCCACTCCACCGGTGGCCGCCGCGCGGCGCACGCTACGCGCGCACCCCGCCCTGCTCCTCCTCGGCATCGTGCTCGCCGCGCTCAACATGCGCGCGGCCCTGGCCGGCGTTTCCCCCCTGCTCGGCGAGATCAGCGACCACTTCCACCTCGCGGCGACCGCGACCAGCCTGGTCACCACCATTCCGCTGGTCTTCATGGGAGTGGCGTCGCCGCTGGCGCCGAAGCTGGCCCGCCGGTTCGGCACCGAGGCGGTGTTGCTCGCCGCGCTGGTGTTGTTGTGCGGCGGCATCCTGCTGCGGGTGGCGCCCCCGGTGGTCACGCTGTTCGTCGGTGGCGCGTTCGTCGGCACGGCCATCGCCTGGCTCAACGTGCTGATGCCCGGCCTGGTCAAGCGGGACTTCCCGGAGCGCGCGGCGGCCATGACGGCCGTGTACTCCACCGCGATGATCATCGGTGCCACCGCGTCCGCCGCCGCGGCCGTCCCGCTGGAGAACGCCCTCGGCGGCTGGCGCGGCTCCCTCGCCTCCTGGGCGCTGCTGGCCGCGGTCGCCGCCCTGCTGTGGGTTCCCCAGGCGGTCATCGCCCGCCGTGGCATCCGGCACGGCCAGCCCGCGGCAACGCCGGCCCGCCCCAGCACCGTGCCCGTCGGCCCCGGCTCCAAGGCCACCGCCGACCCCGACGCCTCGCGCCTGTCCCGCACCCCGCTGGCCTGGCAGATCACCCTGTTCATGGGGTCGCAGTCGCTCGTCGCCTACGTCGTGATCGCCTGGCTGCCGACCGTCTTCACCGACAACGGGATGAGCAAGTCGACGGCCGGGCTCATCTTCGCCTACAGCACGCTGCTACAGGGCGTCGGTTCGTTCGTCGTGCCGCTCCTCGCCGGGCGCATGCGGCAACAGCGGATGCTGGCGGTCGGTGTCGCCTCGCTGATGGCCTGTGGCGTCGTCGGGTTGCTCGTCTCACCCACGGGCGGGGCCTGGCTGTGGGCCACGCTGCTCGGCGTCGGGCAGGGCGGCGCGCTCGGCCTCGCCCTGACGATGATGGTGCTGCGCGCCCGCGACGCGCACACCGCCGCCCGTCTCTCCGGCATGGCCCAGACCTGGGGCTATCTGCTGGCCGCCGCTGGCCCACTGGTCCTCGGCGCGGTACACCAGGTCACCGACGGCTGGACGCTGCCGCTGCTCCTGCTGCTCGGCGTCTGCGCGGGCCTGGCCACCCTCGGCCTCGGCGCGGGCCGCAACCTGAAGGTCTGACCTCCCCGTACCAGTTCCCCTCCCCTCCCAGCCGTCCACCGCACCACGCCCGCCCCGGGGCCCCGCTCCGGGGCGTCGGCGCGTACGCCACCGGCCCCGTCGAGCCGTGATCGCGCGCTGTCCCCCGGGGGGCGGCGCGGGGCACGGCGCCGTGGGCGGCGCGAGGCGGAGTCGTAGGGGCACGGGCCGCAGGGGTGGGCCCGCAGGGGTGGGCCCGCAGGGGTGGGCCCACAGGTGCCGGCGCGGGCCGGGTCAGGGCCTGGCCGCGCCCGGCGGTGGCGCCTCTCGCCGGCTCCTCCCGGGGCGGGGCGCGGCAGTTCAGGCCGGGCCCCGGCACTCCACCTCGTGCAGCCGCCGCGTGTCGACGTCGTAGATGAAACCGCGCACCGACTCCTTGTGGGGCACGAACGGGTTCCACCGGACCCGGGCCACCGACTGCCGCACGTCCTCCTCAAGCTTCTCGAACCCCTCCGCCGCCCACGGGGGCCGCACCCCCGTCTCCGCCTCGATGTCCCGCTTGAACGCGTCGTCCGACAGGCCGAGCATCCCGCACTTCGTGTGGTGGATCAGCATCACCTCCCGCGTCAACAACTCCCGCTGGCTGACGACCAGCGACCGAATCGCGTCATCGCTGGCCGCGCCCCCCGCGTTGCGGATGACGTGTGCCTCGCCGAGTTTGAGGCCGAGCATCGCGTACACGTCGATCCGCGCGTCCATGCAGGTGATCACCGCCAAATGCCTGCTGGGCGGCTCACCGGAGGGAGCAACGGGTGCCGAGGTCGCGTAGGACTCGTTGTTGGCCAGGTAGATGTCGGTGACGGACACGGGGAGCCCTGCTTTCTGTAGCCGACTCCCCGCACCGTAGGAAGTCCGCCGGCCGTACGGGACGCGCGCGCCGACGCATACACGCAACCGCAGTACCGCACGCCCGCCACCCGGACGCATCCGACCCCGCCCCTCCGCACCACGCGGCCCCCGCGCGCCGCACGGCTCCTGCCCCGCCTCGCCCTGCCTCGCCTCGCGTCGGCGCCGCCGCCCGGCTCACGCCGAGGCGCGCGCAGCGCCCGCTGGGGCCGCCGCGGCCACATCGGCGGGTGCCTCCCGGCGCAGCACCCGGACCCCGGCGCTGGCGGCGACCGTGCCTAGCCGCAACCGCCTGGCCAGTGCGTTCACACCGCGATGCACCTCCATCTGTCTCCGCCACCGGCCCACGCCGGCGATTGATGCCTCATCCCGTCAGTGGCCCGTCTGCCCCAACGCCCGCAAAACGGACGGCGCTTCGTCGGGGTGGAGTCGTATCTCGGTGTCGCCGGACTTCGAGCGGAAGGCGACGCTGCTCTCGTCCGCCGACACCGGGAGCAGCGGGGGCCAGGGGCCCAGCGTCTGTCGCCCTCGCCCCTTCTCCTGCCATGCGGCTGGGTGTGGGCCCACCGCGAGGTGGCCGTTCTTCCACTGCCCGCCGGTCAGTCGCGCGTCCCGCACGTCGCAGGGGACCAGTGCCGTCTCTCCCCGGGCGAGACGGCGCAGCCGCTGCTGCCGCCTGCGCCGCTGGGCCCACTCGAACGGGTTGGCGTACGCGAGGGCTTCCGCGACGACACGGAACACGACGAGGATCAATTCCGGCATGGGGCGATGACAACAGGCCGTCGTGGACCTCCCCGTACAACCGCCCTGCCTTCAGCGGGAGGACAGTGCTCCCGGGCACGGACCGGCGCGCGGACGCGGTGCGGTGGGCTCATGCCGGTTGTCCAGCCGCACGGGCCTCTGCCTGGTCAGGGATCGGGTGGTTGTCGAGCCGCTCCAGCATCCGGCGCAGCTCGGCCACGTGGGCCTCCGGTAGTGGCAGCAGGGGTGGCCTGGGTCTGCCAACGGCTCGGCCACGGATCTCCAGGCCGGCCTTGATCGCCCGCGGCAGCCCGTACCCCACGATGAACCGCAAGAACGGCAGCAGCTCCGTCAGTACCCCATCGGCCCGCTCCTGATCCCCGGCCGTCGCCGCGGCGTACAACTCCAGGCACCACCGCGGGGCCAGGCAGGGCGCCGCGGTGCACCAGCCGACCGCGCCGGCGCGGAAGGCTTCGAGAGCGAGCGGATTGCTCCCGTTGTAGACCGACAACGCGCCGTCCGACAGTTCCCGGATGGCGCGGAAGCGTGTCGCGTCACCGGAACTCTCCTTGACCATCGTCAGGTTGGGGATCTGCCGCGCGAGAGCGACCACCGTCTCCGGTGGCAGGTCGACGCCGCTCGTGCCCGGGTTGTTGTAGAGCATGACCGGCAGGTCGCTCGCGTCGGCGACGGCGGCGAAGTGCCGCGCGAGTTCCGCGTCGGTCAGCTTCCAGTACACCTGCGGGAGCACCATGATCGCGGTGGCGCCGTGCCGGGCGGCCACGCGGGCGCGACGTACCGTGCCCTCCGTGCTGTAGTGCGCGACGCCGACCACCGTGGGGACCCGTCCGGCGACGGCGCCGAGCGTCGTCTCGCAGACGGCGTCCCACTCCGTCTCGCTGAGGTAGGCGCTCTCGCCGGTGCTCCCCAGGGGGGCGATGCCGTGGCTGCCGGCGGTCACGAGGTCGTCGGTGAGGCGGTGCAGCGCGGGGAGGTCGAGCGCACCGGTCTCCAGGGTGAACGGGGTGACGGGGTAGGAGATGACGCCGGTCAGCGGTGGCTGTGTCGAGGAGGTTTGTGTCGTCCGTGTCCGCGCCATCAGAGGTGCACCTCGCCCGTGACGCAGTCGGGGTGGCGGCGGAGGGCCTTGCGCGCGTAGTAGGCGAAGTTCGCCTGGTGGCGGCGGTCGGTGGAGGTCCAGTCGTGGGCTTCGCGGGCCAGCTCGGGCGGCAGAGGCTTGATGGTCCCGGCCGCCATGGCGAGTAGTTGCAGGCGCGCCGCGCGCTCGATGAGCAGGGCCAGGTTGCACGCCTCCTCGACGGTGGCGCCGGTGACGAGTTGGCCGTGGTGGGCCAGGAGGATGGCGCGCTTGTCGCCGAGGGCGGCCGAGATGATCTCGCCCTCCTCGTTCCCGACCGGGACCCCGGGCCAGTCCTTGAGGAAGGCGACGTCGTCGTACAGCGGCGTGGTGTCCATCTGCGAGACCACGAGCGGGACTTCCAGCATCGCGAGCGCCGCCGTGTGCAGCGCGTGGGTGTGGACGATGCAGTTGACGTCCTCACGGGCCCGGTAGATCCAGGAGTGGAAGCGGTTGGCGGGGTTGGGCATGCCCTCGCCCTCAAGGACCTGGAGGTCCTCGTCCACCAGTAGGAGGTTGTCCTCGGTGATCTCGTCGAAGCCGAGGCCCAGACGCTGGGTGTAGTACGTGCCGGGCTGCGGGCCGCGCGCGCTGATCTGGCCGGCCAGTCCCGAATCGTGGCCGCCGTCGTAGGCGATGCGGCAGGTCAGGGCGATCTTCTGGCGGGTGGTCAACTTCGAGTCTCCGAAGTGGCCGTTCATCTGCTGCTCGGCGCGGTCCACGAGCACGGCCTTCGAGTCCTGCAGTGTGTTTGCCATGGTCTGCTCCAGTTCCGAGGCGCCGGCGATGCCGACGCGCCCCGTCGTCCGGCGTTGCGCCTGCTGTGCGCAGCACCTCTGCGAGGAAACTGTGTTCACCATAGGACACCTTGTGTCCTGACGCAAGGGTTCCGCGCCACGGGCGTTCCGACGGTGCGTGGCCACCCGCAGGGCGGGCCGCGCGGTGCACGGCCGCTGCCGCCCCCGCCGTCCGCCAGCCGGCGCCACCGGCCGACGGGGTGGGCCGGGGCCGGGCCAGCGCTGGGCCGGCGGGACATACTTGGTGTCCCGCCCGGCCGAACCCAGCCCGCGCGGGGTGGCGTGAAGGGGAGAAGTCAGTGATCAATCGGGTACGGCAGCTACGTAAGGAGCGCCTGCTGACCCTGGAGGCGCTCGCCGAGCGCACCGGGGTCACGAAGAGCTATCTGTCCAAGGTCGAGCGCGGCTACAGCACCCCGTCCATCGCGGTCAGCGTGTCGCTCGCCAAGGCCCTGCACGTCCCGCTGGGCAACTTGTTCACCGACGCGACGGACGCCTCCGAGATCACCGTCACGCGGGCCGGCGAGCGCCAGGTGCTCTCCTCGGACGAGGAGCCAGGAAGCCGGTACGAGGGGATAGCCCTGGAGGCGGGTGACAAGCGGATGACACCGTTCATGCTCTACCCCCCGCACGACGCCGGGCCGGCGCCGTTCCGGGACCATCCGGGCGAGGAGTTCGTCTTCGTCCACGCCGGCAGCGCCGAACTGATCTTCCCCTCGATGACCGTCCCCCTCGAACCGGGCGACTCCGTCTATTTCAAGGCCACCACGCCGCACAAGGTCCGCTCCACGAGCGCCGAGCGCGCCGCCGTACTCCTGCTGGTCAGCGACGACCGGGAGGCGGCACAGACCGCCCACCCACACCTGCCCTGACACGGCCCGCAGCACCCCGGGGCGAGCGCCGGTGGGAGCCGCAGGACAGGTGACAGCGCCGCCCGACGCGAATGGCGCCCCAGAGGATGCGACGGGGGAGGCGACGGGGACGGTCAGGCAACCGCGCAACCGAGCCTCACATGGGCCGGCGAAACGCTCACCCAAGAAGGCCCGAACCCGCGTGGGCGGTGGCGTGCGGGCCAGCCTCGACCGCCCAACGCCCGCCGCGTACCCGTACCGCTACCGGGCGCGGGCCCGGACTCGCGCCGGCGCCCAGACTGCCGCCGGGCGCTACCTCCCTCACTGCGCCCGGTGTACCTCCACGCCTTCCGGCAGGCCGAAGCGCTCCAACAGGTCCGAGTACCAGCCGTCGCGCAGGGCCGTCTCCACGGGCTCGGGCGGGCAGCAGGTCAGGCCGGCCTCCTCAGCCCAGGTCAGGGCGTCGGCAACGGCCTGGCTCCGGTGATAATCAGGCGGCATCGCCTCGTAGGCCGTGGCCGCCTCCTCGGAGAACACCCCCTCCCAGCGCCGGCCGGACGGCGTCGCCCCGTACGCCACCGCGCAGTCCTCGTCCATCACGTAGATCGCCATGGCCGGGGCACCCGTCGTCGCGACCAGCTCTGCCACCGACGGGCTCGGCCGTACCCCCCAGCGGTCATTCAGCCACAGTTCGCGCCAGTCCCCCCGGACGTACTCCGCCAAGACCGCGCTCCCGTGGGCGGCGACGGCGGGCTCCTTCGCTAGCGTGTCATCGCCCTTGGCGACGATGATCCAACCCGAGTACCCCATGCCACAGACGCTACTCGCCACCTCTGACAACACCCCCCACGGCAACCCCCATGCCAACGGTCAAAAACTGTTCAACCTTTGGCTTGTACAAGTCCCGTTGGGGTGACGGCCACCTGGAGGTGGCGGGCCGATGACCGTACGGTGCCCACGCGGTCAACCTCCCGTGTGATGGCCGGTTCCACACCCTCCACGCGGCACCGCGCCCGTGCCAGCGGTCATCTCCCGGCGACACAGAGGGGTGTGGCCGCACGACGAAAGCGCTCCCGCCACGCGCGTGCGACCAACCCAGCCAGTTCAGGCCGGAGCCGGGCGGCGACAAGCGCGACGCCACCGGCCCTCAGCGCCATGCCACCCGTCGCGCGGCCCCACCCGACGACTGCCAACCGTCGGGTGGGGGCGCGGTGGTCCGGTTACTCCTCGCCGGCCAGCGTGAGGCCACGCAGCTTCTGGCCCGCGTACCAGGTGGCGGCCACGGTGACGCCGACGAGCAGCACGACGGCCACCGGAAGGCCCACGTCGGAGGTGATGACGTCGCCCTGTCCGATCTTCTCGGCGGCGGCCAGCGACCACTGCTGGACGCTGAGTTGGCGCGCGCCGGAGACGTACGTACCGAACACGGACTCCCACACCAGCGCGTACACCAGGCCGGCGACGACCGCGTGCCGGGTGACGGTGCCGAGCAGCAGGAAGATGGCGCTGTAGGCGATGGAGGCCATGGCGGCGGCCGAGGTGTACGCGCCGGCTATGCCCTGGCTGTTGCCGTTCAGGATCAGGCCGGCGATCAGGGTGGGTATGGCGGAGAAGGCCATCGTGACGCCGACCGCCACAAAGAGCTTGGTGACGATGATCGTTGGCCGCTTCACCGGCTTGGCCAGCAGGTACACCACCGAACCGTCGTCGATCTCCGGGCCGATGGCGCCGGTACCCGCGATGACGCCGATGAGCGGGACCATCACGGACAGCGCGAAGCCGCCCAGGATCGCGTCGGCGGTGGCGTCGTCGGCGCCCGTCATCAGCCGGATCGCGATCGAGATCACGATCAGCAGCGCGGGCAGCGAGAAGAGGATCAGTGCGCGGCGCCGGCCGAGCAACGCCCGGTAGGTGAGCCGGGCGACCGTGGGGTTGTACATCGCTGAGGGCTCCTTGCGTTATGCCGCGACGAGGTAGGAGAAGACGCTCTCCAGGGACTCGTCCGAAGGCGAGACCGTGAGGAGCGTGATGCCGTGCTCGCAGGCGACGCGCGGCAGCAGTTCGGTGAACCGGTTGAAGTCGACGGCCTGGATGCGCAGCGCGCCCTCCGCGGCGTCCACCTCGATGCCCGCCGTGGAGGCGTCCGCGATCAGCGCGGCGGCCAGCGCACGGTCGTCGCTGGAGCGCACCAGGTAGCGGTGCGGGCGGTCGGTCATCAGCCGGCGGATCTTGCGGAAGTCGCCCGACGCGGCGTGCCGGCCGGCGACGATCACCTCGATGTGCGCGGCCAGTTGCTCGACCTCTTCGAGGATGTGCGAGGAGAACAGCACGGTGCGCCCCTCGGCGCCCATCTGTCGCAACAGGTCCATGAGCTGCATCCGCTGGCGCGGGTCCATGCCGTTGAACGGCTCGTCGAGCAGCAGCACGGACGGGTCGTGGACCAGCGCGGACGCCATCTTCACGCGCTGCCGCATGCCCTTGCTGTACGTGGAGATCTTGCGGCTCGCCGCGTACTCCATCTCCACCGTGGCCAGCGCCCGCTGTGCGGCGGCGCGCGGCTTGGGGAGCCCGTGCAGCTCGGCGTTGGCCAGCACGAACTCCTGCCCGGTGAGGAAGTCGTACATCGACTCGCGCTCGGGCACGATGCCGATGTGCCGGTAGCTCTGCTCGTTGCGCCAGATCCGCGTGCCGTCCAGCGTGACGGAGCCGGTGGAGGGCGCGAGGAAGCCGCCCATCATGTTGATCAGCGTGGACTTGCCGGCGCCGTTGGGGCCGAGCAGGCCGGTCACACCCGGGCCGATGGTCATCGTCACGTCGTTGACGGCGACGACGTTCCCGAACCAGCGCGAGACGTTGTCGATGATGAGAGTGCTCATGGGCGCGGCCCATTCCTTCGAGGGGTGGTGGCGGGCGACGGACGGGCGGACGCGTCCGAGAGGTGGCGGTGACCGTGCGGGTGGCGCGCCAGCAGTCGATCGCTCGCGGTCGCGGATCGATCAGCCGGGCGCCCCGCCCGCACGCGGGCGGTCACAGCCCGACCTTCCGGTAGCGCCGGACCAGCAGCCCGTACGCGCCGGCGACCAGCACGGCGTACACCAGCAGGTACACGACGCCAACCGCTGCGTCCGGGCCGAACTGGCCGGGTGCGGCGGACGTCGCGCTGAGGAAGGCGGAGCCGATGCCGTCGATGAGCGTGATCGGTGAGAAGAGGCCGATCCACTCGATCGCGCCGGTCTCGCCCTGCTCGTCGGCTATGCCCTGCATCACGCTGACCGCGCCGTACGAGATGGTCAACACGGCGATGACGGCGGCCACGCCGAAGCCGCGGCGCGGTGTGAGTGCGGCGATCACCAGGCCGATGCCGGCGAAGAGGAGCGAGAGCAGAGCCACGGACAGCATTCCCTGTGCGAACCCCTTCGTCTGGTCCACGAAATCGAGCTTTCCGAGCAGCGCCCCCACATAGAGGATCAGCACGGGTGTCGCGGTGAGCAGGAAGATGGCCGAGGCCATCGCGGCGAACTTCGCGACCACGTAGTCGGTCGTCTCGATCGGCCGCGAGAAGTACAGCGGCACGGTCTTGAAGCGCAGGTCGCGCGAGACCGACTGGGGCGCCTGAGCGGCCACGAACAGGCCGATCACGGCCTGCAGGATGATCGCGTACCGCGTGTACTCGACCGGCAGTTCATCGGTCTTGGTGGCCACGGCGACCGCCACGATGATTCCCGCGGGCAGGCACATCACGCCGACCAGCAGCATCGGCAGCACCTTGGACTTGGCGGAACGGCCGAGCCCGTAGGCGCCGCGCAGGCTCTGTGAGAAGAGCGAGCGGCGGGCGTAGGCGCGGCCGAGGCGCGGGCCGTCGTAGTGCCGGTAGCCGATGTTGTGGATGACATCGGCGGCCGGCGCCGCGCCGCGCGGGGCCTGCCGCGCGCCGGGCGCATCGCCGGCTTGCGTCTTAGGCGACATCGCCGCTGCCTCCTTCCTGGTGCTGGCGCGCGGCGTCCTGCTGCGCGGGGTGCTGGTGAGCGGGCGAGTGTGGGGCAGCGGACCGCGGGGCGGGCTCGCCGGCCGCGGGCTGCGAAGGGGACGGCTGCGGCCTGGCCCCGGGGGACGGGTCGGCCGTCGCGGAGTCGGTGCGGAACACCTCCGCTATGCGGTGCCTGCGCTGCTCCATCCGCACCAGGCCGAGGCCGAGTCCGGCGACCGCGTCGCGCACCGCGTCGTACGTCGGATCGCCGGTGACCTCGACGAACAGGACCCTGGTGGACGTCGGCGAGCCGTCCGCCTCCCGCTCGGCCGTGGCCACCGCGATCCCCGCGCCTTCGAGCGCCTGACGCAACGCGGCCGTGCCGTCCGGATGCGCGTCGCTGTCCGTGACCTCCACCGCGAGCGAGGCCGTGACCTGGGTGAAGTCGTCGGTCGACGAGGACCGCAACAGCTTGCCGCCGTCGATGACGACGACGTGGTCGCAGGTGCGCTCCAACTCGCCGAGCAGGTGCGAGGTCACCAGGACGGAGATGCCGAAGTCGGTGTGCACGCGGCGGATCAGGCCGAGCATCTCGTCCCGGCCGACCGGGTCGAGGCCGTTGGTCGGCTCGTCGAGCAGCACGAGCTGCGGGTCGTGGACGAGCGCCTGCGCGAGCTTGACCCGCTGCTTCATGCCGGTCGAGTAGCCGCCGATCGGGCGGTACCGCTCCTCGTACAGACCGACGTGGCGCAGCGTGTCCGCCGTGCGCTCGCGCGCGGCGGACGGTGGCAGCCCGGACATGCGCGCCATGTGCACGACGAACTCGGTCGCCGAGACGTCCGGCGGCAGACAGTCGTGCTCGGGCATGTACCCGACCCGCTCTCTGATCGCCCCGCCTTCGCTGGCGACATCGAGGCCGAGCACGGCGGCCTTCCCCTCGCTGGCGGGCGAGAGGCCGAGCAGGATCTTGATCAGCGTGGACTTGCCGGCGCCGTTGGCGCCCACCAGTCCGGTCACGCCCGGGGCGATGTCGAGAGAGAGCCGGTCGAGGGCGGTCACCCGGGGGAACCGCTTGCTCAGACCTTCGGTAGCGATCACAGTCACGTGTTCGAAGGTAGTGCCGCTTCTCGCTTCCGGCGTCCCTCCACGGGCCCCTTCGCTCTACGACCGGAGTCGTAGAAGCCCGTAGGGGTACAGGCCCGAAGGAGAACACCCGGCGTACTCCTTCGTCGCTCCGACCTGGCATGACCAGCGGTTTCGACGTAAGGGTCGGGGTGGGGGCGGCCCTGCCCCACAAGGATGCTCCGCGGGCGGAGCCAGGTGTTACCGAGGGTTTTCCACAGGCTGGTCGGAGCTATTGACGTAGCCGGCGGTCATTGTCACATTCATCAGTGTCAAGTTGCGGGGCCGGAAGACGGGCCTTCCCGAACCTTCCGTGTCCGTTGGCCTGCCCTGTCTGCGGGCCTGTCCTCGGCCGGGGACCGCGGCGGGGCGACGGGGCTTCACGACCTAGGGACGGGACGGGTGCCATGACCACATCGGTGGACGATCGGCTCAGCGCGCGACTTGCCGGCCGCGCGCCCGAGCTGCGCGGGTTCCGCGAGGTGCAGCGGCTCGCCTACGCATGCGCGGAGGCCGTCGCCGCGCAGTTGCGCCCCGGCGTGAGCGAGCGCGAGGCGGCGCGGATGCAGCGGGAATGGCTACGGGAGCGCGGCGTGCGCGACTGGTTCCACCTGCCGTTCGCGTGGTTCGGCGACCGCACGGCCTTCACCAACTTCCGCTTCCCGCTCCAGTTCTTCCCCACCAACCGGAAGCTGGAGCCGGGGATGCCGTTCATCCTCGACATGGCCCCGATACTGAACGGCTACACGGCGGACATCGGCTACTCCGGCTGCCTCGGCCCGAGCCCGCTGCACGACAGGCTGCTCGCCGACCTGGAGGAACACCGCGAGTTGATCCTGCGCGAGGTACGGGAGCGGCGCCCGCTGCGCGAGATATACGAGGACGTGGAGCGGCTGATGGCCCGGCAGGGTTACACCAACCGCCACCGCGCCTACCCCTTCGGTGTCATCGCCCACAAGGTCGACCGGGTCAAGCAGCGCCGCTGGGCGCCCACGGCCTTCGGGTTCGGCACGCAGAGCCTCAGGGGGCTGGCCAGCGACGCGCTGCACGGGCACCGGGAGGGCTGGTCGCCGCTGTGGAGCCCGTACCGCTTCTCCGACCACCCGCCCCAGCCCGGCCTGTGGGCCGTGGAACCGCACCTCGGCTTCCGGGGCGTGGGCGCCAAGTTCGAGGAAATACTCGTCGTCACCGACTCCAAGGACCCCGAAGAAAGCGCCTATTGGCTGGACGACGACCTCCCGCACGTGCGGCGTTGGGCTGAGGAGAAGACGGCGTGAGCGCACGCGCCGGAGGGCCGGACGGCGAGCGCCGCGAGGCGCCGGGCACGACGGGCCCCGATCGCGAAGACGAGATCGACGGCGCTGTCGGGGCCGGCGAGCTGGCTTCACGGACCGGCCCTGCGACGCGGGCGGGGCCCGCACCGGTGGAGGCGGCGTGGACGCGGGCGGGGCCCGCGCCCGTGGTAACGGCGTGACGGGCAGAAGCGGCACGGGCGCGCGGGGCGACGCGAAGGTCAGCGGTTCCCGGGCGACCAGCAGGATCAGGGCAGCGGACAAGGCCGTGGAGGCCGATGGAATGGAGGCGAACGCAGTGGCAGCGAGCACCGGTGCGCAGGGCACGGTGGCGGCGGGAGCGCTGGCCGGGGCGACCGAGCGCTGGGTCAGCACCGGCGGCGTGCAGTTGTGCGTCGCCGAACTGGGCGACCGTGAGCGGCCGACCGTCGTGCTGGTGCACGGCTTCCCGGACAGCAAGGAGGTGTGGAGCGAGGTCGCGAAGCGGCTGGCCGACCGGTTCCACGTCGTGCTGTACGACCTGCGCGGCTGCGGCCGATCGAGCGCGCCGAAGCCGCTGCGCGGGGGTTACACCCTGGAGAAGCTGACCGACGACTTCCTGGCCGTCGCGGACGCCGTCAGCCCGGACGCGCCGGTGCACCTGGTGGGGCACGACTGGGGCTCGGTGCAGGGTTGGGAGTTCGCCACCGTCGGGCGTACCGAGGGCCGCATCGCCTCCTTCACCACCATGTCCGGCCCCTGCCTGGACCACCTGGGCATCTGGCTGCACAAGCGCGCCACGCGGCCCACCCCCCGCCGAGTCGGCCAACTCTTCGGCCAGGGCGTCAAGTCCTGGTACGTGTACGCGTTCCACACCCCCGTGGTGCCCGAGGCGCTGTGGCGCGGTCCGCTCGCCAAGGCTTGGCCAGCGCTGCTGTCCCGGGTCGAGAAGACGCCCGCCCGCGGCGAACCCGGCGGCGACTACCCGACCTCGTCGCTGCCCACCGACGGGGCCCGCGGCGTGTGGATGTACCGGGACAACGTGCGCGCCAGGCTGCGCCGCCCACGCACCGACGCCTACGCGCACGTCCCGGTCCAGCTCATCCACCCCACCGGTGACGTCTTCGTGTCGGAGCGGGTCTTCGATGACCTCGACCAGTGGGCGCCCCAGTTGACGCGGCGCAGCCTGGTGGCCAAGCACTGGGCACCGCGGACCCGGCCGGACCAGATCTCCGCCTGGATCACGGAGTTCGTCACCACCGTGGAGGACGGCACACCCGCCAGGAAGCCGCGCGCCACGAGCCAGTACGCGGCGCGCTTCGGCGGCCAGCTCGTGCTGGTGACGGGCGCGGCCAGCGGCATCGGCCGGGCGACCGCGTTCGCGTTCGCGGAGGCGGGCGCACGCGTGGTGGCCGTGGACCGGGACGCGGAGGGCGCCGCCCGCACCGCCGAGATGTCCCGGCTCATCGGCGCCCCGGAGGCGTGGAGCGAGCAGGTCGACGTATCCGACGGGCTGGCGATGGAGAAGCTGGCCAACAAGGTCGCCGACACGTACGGCGTGGTGGACGTGCTGGTCAACAACGCGGGCATCGGCGTCTCCGGCGCCTTCATGGACACCAGCCCCGAGCACTGGCAGCAGGTACTCGACGTCAACCTGTGGGGCGTCATCCACGGGTGCCGCACCTTCGGAAAACAGATGGCCGACCGTGGGCAGGGTGGCCACATCGTCAACACCGCCTCCGCGGCGGCCTTCCAACCCACCCGCATGCTGCCGGCGTACGCCACGTCCAAGGCCGCCGTGCTGATGCTCAGCGAGTGCCTGCGCGCCGAACTGGCCGGCAAGGGCATCGGCGTCTCGGCGATATGCCCCGGTATCGTCAACACCAACATCACCACGACGACCCGCTTCGTGGGCGTGGACCGCGAGGAAGAGCAGCGCCGCCGCACCCGCAGCACCCGGCTGTACGGCAAGCGCAACTACCCGCCGGAGAAGGTCGCGGACGCGATCCTGCGCGCCGTGGCCCGTAACCAGGCCGTGGTCCCGGTCACGCCGGAGGCCCGCGGCGCGCACCTGCTGTCCCGCTTCGCCCCCAAGGCCCTGCGCGCCCTGGCCAGGCTCGAACCCAAGGGGTGACCGTGACCCCGCGCTGCCCACGGGCGGGGCCCACCAGTCACCAGTCACCAGTCACCAGTCACCAGTCACCAGTCACCAGTCACCAGTCACCAGTCACCAGTCACCAGTCACCACGTAACGCGCGGGCGTCGGCGGGGTTGCGGGGCGGTTGGTGGGACACCGGAAAGGAGTCGTACGCCATGGACGGACGTGCAGTACCGAGCGGACACGGGCACGGGCGCGGGGACCAGGGCGGGATCACTGGGGCCGGTGAGCGCCCTGCGGGCGGCAGCGCCGAGCGCGAGCCGGGCAGCGGTGCGCGCATCGCGCCGCGCCGGGTCTCCTTCGACTGGGACGGGACACCCCTGCACTGGATCCCGGGCGAGCCGACGGCCACCCATGTGATCAACGTGCTGCACCTGCTGCTTCCGGCCGGCGAGCGGTGGTTCGTGAAGGTCTTCAAGGAGGCTCTGCCGCTGGTCACCGACCCGGACCTGCTGCGCGACGTGAAGGGGTTCATGGGCCAGGAGGCCACGCACAGCACGCAGCACACCTACGTCCTCGACCACCTCGCGGCCCAGGGGCTGGACACCGCGCCGTACCTGCGTCGCTTGGACTTCCTCTTCGATGTCCTGCTCGGCGACAAGCCGCCGTTCAGGCAGCCGCTGCCCCCACGCGAGTGGTTGCGCTTCCGGCTTGCGGTCATAGCGGCCATAGAGCAGTTCACGGCCGTGCTCGGCGACTGGGTGCTCGGCGCCGACGCGCTGGAGGACGCCGAGACCGACCCGGTCATGCTGGACCTGCTGCGGTGGCACGGCGCCGAGGAGGTCGAGCACCGCTCGGTCGCGTTCGACATGTACCAGCACTGCGCCGGCACCGGCGCGACCGGCTACGCGCGACGGCTGTACGCGATGGCCGTGGTGGCACCCGTGATGCTGTGGCTGTGGGCGTCGGGCACCGCCTACCTGCTGCGCCACGACCCGGTACTGGGCCGACGCCTGCGGTATTCGCTGCGCGAGCACAACCGGGCGGTGGCCAAGGGGTTGTTGCCCACCTGGGGCGAGTTGGGCCGAGCGATACCCCGCTACATGAAGCGGTCCTACCACCCCTCGCAGGAGGGCTCGCTGCGCCGGGCCGTGGAGTACCTGGCCTCCTCCCCCGCGGCCCGCTCGGCGGCAGGCGCGTTCGCCCGCGCCACGCTGTAGGAGCCCGCCGACAACCACCGTCCAACCCACCCCCACGACCCCGCCACCACACAGAGCCGCAGCGCAACAACAGAGCCGCGGACACAGGGAACGCGTAGCAACAGCAGGCAGCAGGCAGCAGGCAGCACAACGACAACGCGGCCCGCGTGCACGACGACCGCACAGCACTCGATGGCTACCGCCATGAGAACAACGAGAACGACACAGTCACCGGAAGAAAGAAAGGGGCAGAGCGTGTCGGAAACCACCGCCGAACCGGCCGCATCCCCTGAGTACCGCATCGAGGAGCTGGCCCACCGCAGCGGCGCCACGGTCCGCACCATCCGCGGGTACCAGGACCGCGGCCTGCTGCCGAAGCCCGAGCGGCGCGGGCGGGCCAACGTGTACGGAGACGCGCACCTGGCCCGGCTCCAGCAGATCGCCGCGCTGCTGGAGCGCGGCTACACGCTCTCCAGCATCAAGGAACTCCTTGAGGCGTGGGACGCGGGCCGCGACCTGGGCGGGGTGCTCGGACTGGTCGCCGAGGTGGAGGGCCCGTGGACCGACGAGAAGGCCGCCCGGATCACCCGGGCGGAGTTGGCCGACCGGTTCGGCGGCAACCCTGACCAGGCAGCCATCGCGGAGGCCGTCGAACTGGGCATCCTGGAGCCGGACCCCGACTGCTCGGACGCCTACGTGGTGCCCAGCCCCCGGGAGCTGTCGGTGGCGGCGGAACTCCACGCGGCGGGGGTGCCGCTGTTGGCCATCGCCGACCATGTACGGGAGGTGCGCGGTCAGATCGAACACATCGCGGTCCGGTTCCTGGATTTCACGACGGAGCACGTCTTCCAGCACTACCTGGACCACCCTCCGACGGACGCCGAGGCTCAGGAGGCGGCGTTCCTGATCCGCCGCTTCCGCCCGCTCGCGCAGCAGACCATCGACGCGGAACTGGCCCGCGCGATGCGGGCGGTGGCCACCCGGTACCTGCACCACCACCTCGACCAGTTCGGTCCGCTGCCCCGCCCGGACGGCCCCCGGCCCGGCACCCTCCAACCCGCCGCGGCTCACCCCCGCCCCCGGCGGCCAGGCGACGCCCAACCCCCGCCCGGCTCCCGACCAGCCCCCCAGCCGGCTGACCCGCCTGTCGCCCAGAACGTCACCCGGTCAGGGCCCCCGCCCGACGCTGTCAGCAGCAGCGGGGACAGCGGACCGGTCGGGGGGCGAACCGGCAGCGGGCCGGGGGACCGCAGCGGGCCCCAACCACCGGCCGGAGGACCCGGCGTGCGGGACGAGTGGCGGCAGCCTCAAGGCGACCAAGCGGAGGTCACGCTGCCCGCTGACATCGTCCGCGCCGTGCGGGAGTTGGTCGGCGACGCCAACGTGTCCACCTTCATAGCGGGCGCGGCGGAGCGCGAGGTGTGGGCCCGTCGCATGGACCGCCTGGCCATACCCGAGGCTCCGCCCGCGGAGGCCGGCGGCTGAACCACCAGGGTGTGGGCCGCCCGGCCCGGCCGCCTCAGTTCCAGCCCCACCCGCGCCAGCCCGTCTCCACGCCCACCCCCACACCCACACCCAGCTCAGCTCAGCCCGCGCCGCGACCAGCCCACCACCCAGCCCGCGCCCATGGCGCACCACTCCACCCGTACATTCCGTCCGGCATCATGGGAAGGCATGAGACCTACGAACGTCCCGCCCGGTTCGCCGGGCGGCAATGGCGGGAGCGGGGCCGGGGCGTATGGGCCCGGCGGGCGGCGTATCGACAGTACGGAGAGCGCCGTGGCCGCTGTGCTGGCCGTCGCGGAGCGGTACGGGCGCCAGGCCAGCGTGGAGCACTCCATCGGGGCGGACCAGTCGGGACGGCGCCTCGCCGCCGGGGCGTTCTCCGTCTCCGACCCGGACGGCTCGCTCCCGCACGAGGCGTTCATCGAGATCCCAGGGCGCCCGACCGTACAGATCCACACGTTCAGCGAGGGCGACGCGAACATCACCCTGGACACCGTGGAGTTCACCGGCGTCCCGCGCGAGCAGGCGCCCGCCTTCCTCGACGCCGTCTTCGGCGGGCGGGCCTGGATACGCACCCGGTTGTTCCCGGCCTCCCAGATGCTGATCGTTCCGCTGCCCGGCGACGTCACGTACAAGGAGCCGGTCCTGGGCACGGGGAACCTCACGCCCTGGCTGAACAGCGTCATTCGCTGAGGCGAAACCCGGCGTGTCGGCGCGGGCCCACGCGCGGGCACGCGCGGCGACCTCACACGCCAGGCCGGCATCGCGGGCCAGACCGGCATCGCGGGGCAGACCGGCATCGCGGGCCAGACCGGCATCGCGGGTCAGACCGGGAGCCGCGCGGGCCGGGTCGGCGAGCGGTGGTCGCGCGCCGGGGTTGGGGGCGGCCAGTCGACGCGTCAGGACGGAGAGGCGAGCGGAGGTGGCAGGAGGAGGAACAGGGCCACGGCGTCAGAGGCCGGGCGCGCCCCATACCGGGAACCAGCGGCCCAGGTCCTTCTCGATGCGTAGGTCGTCGGTGAGCAGGGCGCGGACCTGGAGTTCGAGTCCGTTGTCCCGCTTGTTGGACGCGTCGGGCAGTGGGGCGAAGGGGTAGAAGGTGCCGCGCTTGTAGAGGTAGACGAGCGCGAGGGAGCGGCCTTGCGCGTCGCGGAAGCCCAGCAGCGAGCAGAGGAGTTGGGGCCCGAACCCGCCGTCGCGCAGCGTGGTGTTGACCGCGTGCAGGTCGTTGACCAGGGCGGCGGTGTCATCCGGGGCGTGCTGGGTGAGGAGCCAGGTGAAGCCGTAGGCGTCCTGGCTGAACTCGACCGGAATGCCGCCGCGCTCGGTGTCGGCGTCGAGTAGGTCGCGTACCTCGCGTTGGAGGCCGGCGAACGCGCCGCCCTCCACGCTCGCGAAGCAGACCGAGCCCTGCCCGGTCGGCGTGAACCCCGCGCCGGACTCCAGGGTGATCGCCGCCGACGGCAGTGCGAACAACTGGTCGAGATTGGGGCGGGCCGGCTTGCTGCGGCCGAGCAGGGTGTCCAAGAAGCCCACGAAGATCGTCCTTTCAGAGGCGGAGGGGGAGGGTGGAGGGGGAGGCGGGGGGCGGGGCGGGAGGGGGGAGGGAGGGGGAGGCAGGGGAGACAAGCCCGACAGTCGCGTCGCCCAGACCAGCCCCGCCCCACCCCATCCCGCCAACGCCGCCGCGAGCCGCGCATCGGCCGAGGCCACCGCCAGAGCCGTCCCGAAGCGACGGCCAGACCGACCGGCAGACCGGCCGCCAGACCGCCGGCCAGCGCGACCGCCGGGCGACGACCGCAGAGACCGGCTGACCGGCGACACCGGGGCGACCGCCGGCGAACCCCGGAAGGGCTGACCGACGAGGCCGGGCCCGAGCCGGGGGGCCGGAGCAGGCCACCCGGCCAGAGGCTGGTCGGGCTCTGGCCAGAAGCGCGGAAGACCGGGCGAACGGAGCGAGGGGGGAGACGGGGGCGGCAATCAGGGTCGGCCGAGCTGTGCGGAGATGCGTCCGAGCTGGTCCAACCGCTGCTCCAGCGTCGGGTGCGAGGACATCAGCTTGCTGAGGCTGCTGCCGGAGAAGGCGGGGGCGAAGTAGAACGCGTTGTACGGCTCGGCCTGTCGCAGGTCGCGGGTGGGGATGCGGGCCATCTCGCCGGTCACCTTGGTCAGCGCGGTGGCGAGCGCGGAGGGTCGGCCGGTCAGCAGCGCGGCGGCGCGATCCGCGGAGAGTTCGCGGTAGCGCGAGAGCAGCCGGGTCAGCAGAAAGCTGATGACGTAGACGACGGCGCTGACGAGCGGGATGACGAGGAGGGCGATGCCGAGGCCGTTGTCCCGGTTGTTGCCCCGCGTGAGTCCGCCCCACAGGGCGATCCGGGTGATCAGTCCGGCCAGTACGCCGAGGAAGGAGGCGATGGTCATGACCGCGACATCGCGGTGCGCGACGTGCGACAACTCGTGCGCGATGACCCCCTCCAGTTCCTCCGGTTCCAGCCGGCGCATCAGCCCGGTCGTGGCGCAGACCAGCGACTTCTGTTGGCTGCGGCCGGTGGCGAAGGCGTTCGGTACGTCGCTGTCGGCTATGGCCACCCGGGGCTTGGGCATGTCGGCGAGGGCGCACAGCCGGTCCACGGCGCCGTGCAGCTCGGGTGCCTGCTCGGGAGTGACCTCGCGCGCGCCCATGCTGAACGCCGCGATCCGGTCGCTGAACCAGAACTGGGCGATGAACATCCCGCCCACCAGCAGCACGATCATGGGCCACGCGTTACCCAGCAGCGCCACCAGGACGCCGACGAGCACCACGTACAGCAGCCCGATCAGGAACATCGTGCTTACCATGCGCCTGGCCAGCCCACGGTCCGGCGCAAATCGCGTACGTGACATAAGCCCCTCCTCTGCGCTCTCTTACGATTCTCCCCCTTTGTGGGGTATTCGTGAGATAAGTGCAGACCTCGGGCGCTGCGAGTGGAGCGCGGCCCAGGGGTGGAGAAAGGTGCGCGACCGGTCGTACGGGGCCTCGACACACCCGGGCAAGGGAGTGCCACCAGCCTCCCTGGACCAGGCAACCGCGCAGGTCAACGCGGGTGCGGCGGGATTGCGGCGGAACGCCAATTCCGATCCGGCAGGCTCCTGCGCCGATCAGGTGCGAGGCGCGCCGTTGCTTCGCCGAGCGGGGTTCTCGGCCGGATGCCGGTCGGCCAGACCGGCCCAGTCGCGCGCCTCGGCCGACCGGTACGGAGCACAGCGCCGCGCCGGCCCGGTCCAGCGCCTGGGCGCGGCCGACCGGCGCGGTGCGGGGTGTGTTCCGCCGCGAAGTGGCGGAGGTGACATAGGGGTGGGGGGTAGTAAAGGGGCGGGGGGTAGGAGGGGTGGGGGGCGAGGTCAGGTGGCGCGGAGGAAGGCGCTCGTGGCGACCTGGCCGATCATGCGCAGCCGGGTGTCGCCCGCGAGACGCTTCTCGGTGGCCTCGCGTACGCCGGCCCACCGGCCGTCTCCGTAGTCGTCCATCACGATCACCGCGCCCGGCGCGGCCACCTGCTCGGCCCACTCCAGATCGTTGGCGACCCCCTCGAACGAGTGGTCGCCGTCGATGATCAGGACGCCGTACTGCCGGTCGGACAGTTCCTCGCGTACGGCGGGGTCCTCCGAGAAGCCCTTACGCAGTCGCAGCCGCGCGTCCTCGACGCCGGCGTACGCGAGGTTGGCGCGCACCACCGCCTCCGTGACGGGAGTGCCCGACGGGTCGGAGGAGATCTCGAAGCCGGGCTGGAGCTGCACGGGAGCGAGCGGGTCAACAATGGTGAGCTGATACGGAAGGCCGGTCCGCAGCAACTGGCGGGCCATGCCACCGGCGAACAGCCCGTACAGCGTGCCGATCTCCAGGATCTCGCCGTTCGGCGGGTTGAGCAGCGGCGTGGCGGCGAGCTTGCCGAGGATGTTGCGGGTGGAGCCGGCGATGCGCCCGACGCCACGGTTCTCCAGCTCCACCAGGGTGCGGTAGGCCAGAACGGTTTCCTTGTACGCGCCGTCGCGTCCGGTCACGGCGGCGATCTGAGCAGCGAGTTCCACGATCTCTTCGCGGCTTGGCTGCCGGTCAGTCAGTCTGCCGTCGCGCCCGAGCAGCAGGTCAGTGGAGTGCGCGCGGCGCAGCTCCTCGCGGAGGACGGTGAGTTCACGGCGGGCTGAGCGAAGCTTTCTGTCAATGCGCTGGTCGAGCTGGTCAAGTACGGGCCGCAGCGCGCGACGGGCGGAACGGGAAGCGATCAGTGTGCTGTGGAACTTCACACAGCGGACCCTAGGCGCGCGCCCCGGCGCTGTGAAGCCGTGTCAGCCAGCCGTTGAAGGCCGTCAGTCAGATGAACTACATGGTCAGCGCCCGTCTTTCGGGCATTCACCAGAGGTTGCCCGTGCCGCCACCTGCCGGCCACCGTGCGAGAGGGGGCGACCCCGAGCCGTACCCCCCTCTCACCTCACCGCCGCCCACGGACGCCTGTCCTCTCCCTTGGCCGCCCGGCTCCGAACCGCGCCCGCCCGGGCCACCGTGCCCGGGAGCCACCGTGCCCGGGGGCCGCCGCGCCCCCGAGCCACCGCGCCCCCGCGGCCCCCGTTCCTAGCTGTATTGCCCTGTGAGGTTGGGGACGCGGCTGGCGGGTGGTTGGCCTTTCAGTGCGGTGTGTGCGCGGTGGTGATTGTAGGTGTGCAGCCACTGCGGGAACGCGGCCTGTCGCTCGGCTTCTGAGCGGTAGGGGCGGGCGTAGGCCCACTCCTCCAGCAGGGTGCGGTTAAAGCGTTCGACCTTGCCGTTGGTCTGCGGCCGGTAGGGCCGGGTGCGCTTGTGGACGATGCCCTCCGCGGCCAGGGCCGTGCGCCAGTCGTGGGAGCGGTAGCAGGAGCCGTTGTCGGTCAGCACCCGCTCGACGGTGATCCCGGCCTGGGCGAAGAAGGCGTGGGCTCGCTGCCAGAAGCTGGTGGCGGTCTCTTTCTTCTCGTCCGGGTGGATCTCGCTGTAGGCCAGGCGGGAGTGGTCATCGACAGCGGTGTGCAGGTAGCTGTAGCCGAGGTTGGGGCGGCCGTGGCGGGTGCGGGGCCGTGCGGGGTCGCGGTGCGCGGAGCTGTTGCGACCGCCCTGGGCCCTGCCGTGGACCTTGTGTCCGCCGCCGTCGGGGATGTTGCCCAGCTTCTTGATGTCGACGTGGACGAGTTCGCCGGGCCGGTCGCGTTCGTAGCGCCGCACCACGCGACCGGTGGTCCGGTCCAGATGGGCCAGGCGGGCCAGGTGGTAGCGGGTCAGGACGCGGTGGACGGTGGAGGGCACTAGGTGCAGGAAGTGCGCGATGCGGGCCGGTCCCCACCTGCGCAGCAGGCGGACCTTGATGATCCGTCGCTCGGTGCGGGTGGGGGCTGCGGTGAGGCCGGCTGGAGCGGTCTGTCAGACCGGCCTGGCCGTGCCTGCGGTAGCGGTCGGCCCACCGCTGCGCTGTGGTCGGCGAGACCTGAAAGCGTTCGGCGGCCCGTCGAAGCGGCCAGCCGTCCTCGACCACACAGCGGGCAAGGCGCAGGCGTCCGGTCTCGGTCAGGGGTGCATTACGGTGGGACACGAGGGCCTTTCTGTTGGTGTTGACGTCGCAATCCACACCGAACCGGAAGGCCCTCGCCCATTCAAGATCCCTCAGCCGAGACCTGGCTCACCCGTCCACAACCTCCCCGGACAGAACACCTAGCCGTTGAGCTGGGCCAGGCCCTCCGTCGCGATCTTCTCGAAGACCGCGGGGTCGGCGGCGAAGACCGAGTCGGGGATCGGGGCGTGCAGCACGATCTCGTCGAAGCCGAGCTCCGCGTGCGCGCCGGCGAAGTCCACGAACGCACCCACCGAGTCCAGGGGCCGGTCCGGGGTGAAGCCGGTGAGCAGGATCTTCTCCAACTCGCCGACGTCACGACCGGTCTCCGCGCACGCCTCGCCGAGCCGCTCGACCTGTCGACCGATGGCAGCGAGCGAGTCGGCGGCGGTGGCGTCCTCCGCCAGCTTCGGATCGCCGGTGGTCACCCACGCCTGCCCGTACCGCGCGGCGAGCCGCAGCCCGCGCGGCCCGGTCGCGGCGACCGCGAACGGGAGCCGGGGGCGCTGCACGCAGCCGGGTATGTTCTGCGCCGCGCCGGCCGCGTAGTACGCGCCCTCGGCGGTCACCTCGCCCTCCGACAGGAGTTGGTCGAGCAGCGGCACGAACTCGCCGAACCGCGCCGCTCGCTCACGCGGCGACCACGGCTCCTGGCCGCTCCCGAGCAGCGTCGTCGCGTCGAACCCCGAGCCGCCCGCGCCGATGCCCAGCGTGATCCGGCCGCCGGAGATGTCGTCGAGCGTGATGAGTTCCTTGGCGAGCGTCACCGGATGGCGGAAGTTCGGCGACGTGACCAGCGTGCCGAGGCGTATGCGAGAGGTCGCCGCGGCGGCGGCGGTCAGCGTCGGGATGGCGCCGAACCACGGGCCGTCACGGAAGGTCCGCCAGGACAGGTGGTCGTAGGTGTAGGCGGTGTGGAAGCCGAGGTCCTCGGCGCGCTCCCACTCCGCACGACCACCGTCGGACCAGCGGCGGATCGGCAGAATCACGGTGCTCAGTCGCATGGGTCGAGAGTAGGGGCCGGGTACGACACTCGGGTACGCCGCCCACCAACCGCACCACCCTCGCCCCCGCCCCGTCGCCGGCCCACCCGCGACACCCCTCGCGCAAGACGGCTCGCACCCACCCGCCGCCAGGCCGCCCGCCGACCCATCCGCGCCCGCGCCCGCCAGGCCACCCGCCACCCGTCACGCGTCACCCGCCAGCCCCACCCCGCCGCGCGCCCGCCCGCGGAAGCCACGCACCACGCACGCCCCCCGCGCCCCGCGCGCCACCGCGAACACCACCTCACACGCATCGGCGGCGGCATCCGCCCGCACCGGCCAAGCCCACCCAGGCCCACCCAGGCCCGTCAGCCCTCGTCGAGCGTGCCGGTGGTCGGCGCGGGGAGGCCGAGCAGGTCGCGCATCGACCCCGCCGCCCTGACGGCGGCATCGGCGCAGCAGTTGTTGAAGAGGACGTGTACCTCGTCCGCCCGCTCGGCCAGCGCGCGGACGCGGGGCGTCCACTCCGACAGTTCGGCGGGCGTGTAGTCGTGGCGGAACCGGTCCTCCTTGCTGCCGGTCCCCCAGGCGTCGCTGCGGCCGTGGAAACGTACGACCGCGAGCTGGGGTCGGGTGACCCGCGCGACCGGTGGTACGGAGGTGGGCAGCGTCCGCGCCATGTCCACGGCCACCGCTGACGCGTCCAACTCGGTCAGCAGGTCGGCCGTCGCGGCTTCGCGGTCCTCCTGCCACCAGCCGGGGTGCCGGAACTCCACGGCCATCGGCCAGCCCGCCGCGCGCTCACGGCACCGGCGCAGGTACGCCTCCGCCGACCTGCCGGGCGCGAGGTGGCGCGGGAACTGGAAGAGCACGGTCCCCAGCCGTCCGGTGCTTCGCAACGGTTCCAGCGCTCCACTGAACCGGCTCCACACCTCGTCCAGCAGTCCCGGGTCGGTGCCGGCCCGGGGGCCCTGGCGGGCGAGCGCCGGGCGCAGGTCGGCCGGCAGCGCGCCGGCGCGCGTCGGATGCCCGGTGAGCAGGGAGAACGCCTTGACGTTGAAGCGGAAGTCGGCCGGCGTGCGCGCGGCCCAGAGCTGGCTGTTACGCGCGCTGGGCAGGCCGTAGTAGGTGGCGTCCACCTCCACCACCGGAAACCGACTGGCGTAGTGCCGCAGTCTGCCCTCCGGGTCCCGGTGGCCAGTCGGGTACCAACCGCTGGCCACCAACGCCTTGTCCGTCCACGAGCAGGTGCCGACCCGTATCCGTCCCATGTCGCCCGTCTTCCCCGGGCCCGGCCGCGTCAACGTCCCTCGGCGCCCAGCGGCCTCCGCCGCGTCGGCCGACGCCTGTTCGGGGCTCGCCCAGCGGACCTGGGGAACCTGGGAGGCCGGGGAGGGCCTGGGAGACCCGGACGGCCGGTCACCGCTCAGCGACGCCCTGACCCCCACCGCGACCCGACCCCCGGACCCGTCCCCGTCCTCGGCCCCGGTTCCAGGCTGGGCCTGGGCCCCCGACCCCGATCCCCCCGCTGCTCCGACCGCGAGGGGGCGTGCGCAGGCTGCGGCACGCCCGTACGCACACCAGTGCGGAGCGATGCGGAAGGATGGCAGGCGTGACCCCAGCTACCGAGCAGCAGCCCGAGCCCCCCGCGACCGACGGCACGGACGCCGCCCCCGCGACCGACGGTGCGCCCGCCGTCCCCGCGGCCCCCACCGTGCCCCGGCTCATCGCGACCGACCTCGACGGCACCCTGTTGCACGACGACAAGTCCGTGTCCGAGCGCACCGTCGCCGCCCTGGCAGCCGCCGAGGCCGCGGGCATCGACGTCTTCTTCGTCACCGGTCGCCCGGCCCGCTGGATGACCGTCGTCAGCGACCACGTACACGGTCACGGCCTGGCCATCTGCGCCAACGGGGCGGCGGTCGTGGACCTGCACCAGGGGCCCCGGTTCGTCCGCGTGCGCCCGCTGCTGCCCGAGGACGCGCTCGCCGTCGTGCACGCGTTGCGCGCCGCCGCGCCGGGTACCGCGTTCGCCGTCGAGCGCACCGGTGGCATCCACCACGAACCGCAGTACCCGCCGCTCTCGTTCGACGCCGCCCTGACGCTGGGCCCCGTCGAGAAGCTGCTGTCCGAGGACGCGGACCAGGCGGAGCAGCCCATCCTCAAGCTGCTCGCCTACCACCCCGACCTCGCCCCGGACGACTTCCTCGCCCTGGCCCGCGCGTCCGCCGGGGCACACGCCTCGTTCACCCGCTCCAGCCCCAGCGCCCTGCTGGAGATCAGCGCCCTCGGCGTCAGCAAGGCCAGCACGTTGGAGCAGTGCTGCGCCGAGCGCGGCATCACCCGCGACCAGGTGATGGCCTTCGGGGACATGCCCAACGACGTGGAGATGCTGACCTGGGCCGGCATGTCGTACGCGATGGCCAACGCGCACCCCGCCGTCCTCGCCGCGACGGACCGACACACGCTGGCCAACAACGAGGACGGCGTGGCGGCCGTCATCGAGAGCGTGCTGAACCGCTGAGGGGCCGGCCGGCCGCGGCGGGAGCGGGCGGCCGAGCCCGTCAGGACAGCGGCGCGCCCTCCTCCGCCTGTTCGCGCTCCGTACCCTCGCGCGGCGGCGCGCCCGTGCCGCGCGCCCGACGGGCCAGCGTCAGCAGCGCGACGACGCACGCGGCGCCGAGCAGGATGCCGAAGGCGACGGTGAGCGCGGTGGTGTAACCGTGCACGGTGGCCGCGATCGACGTGGGGTGTCCGGGGCGGGCCAGGTACGAGGCGGCGGCGCTGGCCGCGACCGTGTTGAGCAGGGCGGTGCCGAGCGCCGCGCCGAGTTGCTGGGCCGCGTTGTACGCCGCCGACGCGGCCCCGATCTCGTGCCACCGCATGTCCGCCGTGGCCAGGCTGGCCGTCGGGGGCATGACACAGCCGAGGCCGAGCCCGGTGAGGACCAGCGCGGGCGCGAGGTAGAGCGGCAGGATGTGCGCGCTGTCCGCCGTCAGCCAGGTCAGCAGGAACATCCCGGCGGCTGCGGCGAGCAGGCCCGGCACGATCAGCGCGGCGGGCGGCACGCGGCCGTGCAGCTTGCCGGCGACGAACGTGGAGCCGACCAGCGCCGCCACGGCGTTGATGATCAGCGTGAGGCCGGCCTCGACCGGCGAGTACCCGAGCACCGTCTGCGTGTAGTAGCTCATGAACAGGTAGAAGCCGAACATCGCGACGAACATCAGGGTGATCGCGGCGAACGCGGCGCCGCGGGCCCGGTGCGCGAGCACGCGCAGCGGCAGCAGCGGGTGCGGGGCGCGCGCCTCGATGGCCGCGAACGCCGCCAGCATCAGCACCCCGCCGACCAGCAACGCGAGCACCCTGGCCGACGCCCACCCGTGCGGTTCGGCCTCGTTGAAGGCGTAGACGAGGGCGGCGAACCCGCCCGCGCTGAGCAGGGCGCCCGCGACGTCGAGCCGCCCCCCGTCGCGGACCGGGCGGTCCCCCGGCACGAGGACCGTGCCGCCCACGGCCAGCAGTGCCAGCGGCACGTTGATGTACAGGCACCACCGCCAGCTCGCGTACTCCGTGAGCAGTCCGCCCGCGACCAGGCCGAGCGCCGAGCCGGCGGCGCCGACGGCGGCGAACACGCCGAAGGCGCGGCCCCGTTCGCGCGGGCTGGTGAAGGTGATCGTCAGCAGCGAGAGGCCGGCCGGCGCGAGCAGCGCGGCGAACACGCCCTGTAGGGCCCGCGCCGCGAAGAGCAGTTCGGCGCTGGTCGCGGCCCCGCCGAGCGCGGACGCGGCGGCGAAGCCCAGCAGGCCGACGCGGAACGCGCGCCGGTGCCCGAGCGCGCCGCTGACCCGCCCGCCGATCAGCAGCAGACCGCCGAAGGCCAGCGCGTAGGCGGTGATGGCCCACTGCCGGCTCGCGTCGGACATGTCGAGCGCGCGCTGCGCGGAGGGCAGCGCGATGTTCACGATCGTCCCGTCCAGGACGACCAGGAGCTGGGCCGTGCTCACCGCCAGCAGCGTCCACCAGCGCCGCCGTCCCGCTGAGGCCGGCTCCCCCGACGTTTCTTCCATGATCCACGCACCGCCTAACAATGTTTGAGTTTGCCTAACGACGTTAGAGACGACGAACAACGTACTACACTGACCCGACCGGTCACGGCCCCGAGGCGCCGGCACCGGCCCGACCGACCGCCTCGGCCACGGGCCCCGCACGGCGGCGGCCCGGTGCGCCAGCGGAAGCGGTGGGACAGCGCGACCGGTGCGGCGGCGGGACCGGTGGGACAGCGGAACGGCCCAGCGCGACTGGGCGTCGGACGAAAGTGGGACACCGTGGGTGAAGCGCGCGGCCAGCGCGGCGGCGGGGACGTACGGAGCGTGTGGCTGCGGCCCCGCCGCACCTCGCGCGGCGAGCCCCCGCTGTCCCGCGCGCGCATCGTCGAGGCCGCCGTCGCCCTGCTCGACGAGGAGGGCATCGACCGGCTCACCATGCGACGGCTCGCGGAACGCCTCGCCGTCATGGCCCCGTCGCTGTACTGGCACGTCGACACGAAGGACGACGTCATCGACCTCGCCGTGGACGCGATCTTCGGCGAGGTGCCCCCGGCCGCGGACCGGACCGGGGACTGGCGGGCCGACGTGACCGCCGTGCTGACCGCGTGGCGCGCCGCGCTGCTACGTCACCCGTGGGCCGCCGCGGTCCCCGCCCGCCGCCGGCCGACCATCGGCCCGCACTTCCTGGCCTGGATGGAGATCCTCCAGTCCACGCTGGTACGCGCGGGCTTCGCCGAGAAGGGCCTGTCCGCCGCGACCTGGGCGCTCTACAACCACGTGATGGGCTCGGCCGCGTCCGAGACGGCCCTGCGCATCACGGACGAGGAACGCCGGTTGGGCCAGGAGCAGTTGCGGGCCAACAGCGACCGGTACCCGACCCTGGCGGAGCGCGGCTACCTCTACGACGACGACTGGGACGGCAGTTTCACCACCGGTCTCGGCTACCTGCTCGACGGCCTGGAGGCCCAGCTCAAGCAGGCCCCTTAGCCCTTCCTCGGGCTGCGAGCCCCGCCCGACCCCCTGCGTTCCCCGGCTCCCCGCGCTGCTTGGCCGGCAGGCCGGGTCCGTACCCAACCCCCGCGCCCCGCCGCGCCCCCGCGCCCGCCGTCGCACCCGCCCGCCCTCACGCCCCACCTGCCGGGGCCGGCGCTCACTCGCCCCGGCCCCGGCTCAGAGCGGCGCCTCCCACACCACGGTCGTCCCCCTGCCACCACCGCTCTCACCCTCCCCACCGGCGCCCGAGCCACCGACACCGGAGCCACCGGCACCCTCGCCACCGCCGGAGGCCGCCCCCGTCACGCCCCCGCCACGGGCGAGGCCGGGCCCATAGCCGCTGGAGCCGCCCAGCGCCTCCGCGCGGCGGGCCAGGTTGCGCAGCCCGCTGCGCCGGCCGCCCTCCGGGATGCCCACGCCGTCGTCAGAGACCGTCAGGCGTACCCCGTCGCGTCCGTCGGGCAGCCGCGCCGTCGCGTCCACGACCACCTCGATACGCGAGGCGCGGGCATGCCGGAACGCGTTGGACAGCGCCTCCCGCAACGCCGCGATCAGGTTCTTGCCGGTCAGCTCGGACACCCGGGCGTCCACGGCGCCCACGAACACGGCCGACGGCTGGAAGCCCAGCGGCACGGCCGCCGTCCCGATCTCGCGCAACACCCGGGTCCGCAACCCGGCCGGCGCCTCGGTCGGGCCCTGCTGGAGGGCGAAGATCGCGGTACGCACCTCCTGGATGGTGGCGTCCAACTCGTCCACGGCCTTGCCGATCTTGTCCTGGACCGCCGGCACGATCGCCTTGCGCTGCGCGCCCTCCAGCATCATCCCGGTCGCGAACAGCCGCTGGATGACCAGGTCGTGCAGGTCGCGCGCGATCCGGTCGCGGTCTTCGTACACCGCGAGCCGCTCCCGGTCCCGCTGGGCCTCGGCGAGCACCAGGGCGAGGGCGGCCTGCGCGGCGAACTGTGTGGCCAGGGTGCGTTCGGTCTCGGTGAACGGGCGCGCGCCGCGCTTGCGGGGCGTGGTCAGGATGCCCAGCACCCGGGAGCCGCTGCGCAGCGGCAGCATCATGCTCGGCCCGAACCGCTGGGAGATGCTCGTCGTCATGCGCGGGTCGGTCGCCGAGTCCTCGACGAAGATCGGTTCACCGCCCATCAGGTGCGGCACGATCGGTGCCTCGGGCGCGACGACCGTGCCAAGGAGGCCCATCGGCTCGTCGGCGTCCACGGCCACGATCTCCAGGCCGCCGGCCTCGGTCGGCAGCAGCACGATGCCCGCCGTCGAGTCCGCCAGCCGCCTGGCCTTCTCGGCCACGACGACCAGCGCGTCCTCCGCGTCGTTGGCGGACAGCAGGGCGGTGGTGACGGCGACCGAGCCGTCGATCCAGCGTTCGCGCTGTCGGTCCTCCTCGTCGCGGCGCGCGTTGCCGACGGCGAGCGCGGCCTCGACCGCGAGCACCCGCACCAACTGCCGGTCCGACGCGCTGAACGGGCCACCGTCGCGCTCCGCCAGGTAGAGGTTGCCGAAGTTCTCCCCCAGCGCCCGGAGCGGCACCGCCAGGAAGGTGCGCATCGGCGGCCGGCTCGGCGGGAACCCCGCCGCGTACGGGTCGTCCGTGAGGTCGTCGAGCCGCATCGGCTCGGGCGGCTCGGCGAGTCCGCTCGGCAGCCCGGCCGCCGGCGGCGATTCGTCCGCCGGCGCCGCGAGCCGCTCGCGGACGTCGTCGCCGACGCCGTACGAGACGAAGTCGGAGAACCGCGTGCCCGAGGCGGTCATGACGCCGATGGCGGCGTAGCGCGCGTCGACCAGCTCGGCGGCGCTCCGCACCAGCCGGTCGAGGGTGACGTGCAGGTCGCGGCCGGCGCCGACCGAGCGCATCGCCTCCAGGAGGCGCGGCACGCACGCGGTCAGCTCCGCCGGCAGGCCGCGCAGGTCGCGGGTGGCGGCGGTGGCGGCCTCCAACGGGTCGCGCGGTGGCCCGCCCCCCACCGCGCCCCCGGCCGCGCCCACCCTCGCTCCCGCCGCCGCTGCCGTCGGACCGGCTGATTCGCTGGGCTCGGAGGCCCCCGTGACTGCCATGGAGGCGAGCGTAGTTAGTCCCTTTTGCCAGGGAAAGTGTTAGCTTCGGCCCGGTGCGGGTGCCACCTCCCTGGCCCCCTCGTCCACCGGCTCGCGACCGCCGTACGCCCCGGCACACCCCATCGCGGGAGGGCGCTCGTTCGCACCGTTGTGCTCTGCGACGGCGTCCGTGACGTGGCCGGCCTCCGTGGCGCGCTCGCGCTCCAGCATCCGCCGGAACGGGCCGGGCACCGCGACCAGCTCGTCGTACGAGCCGCGCTGCACCACCCGCCCCGCGTCCAGCACGAGCACCTCGTCCACCGCTTCGAGCCCCGCCAACCGGTGTGTGATCAGCACGGTCGTCCGCCCCTCGGTGGCCGCCAGCAGATCGCGGGTCAACGCGTCCGCCGTCGGCAGGTCGAGGTGCTCGGCGGGCTCGTCGAGGACCAGTACGGGGAAGTCGGCGAGCAGCGCCCTGGCCAGCGCCAGCCGTTGGCGCTGGCCACCGGAGAGCCGGGCGCCGTGCTCGCCGACCAGCGAGTCGAGGCCGTCCGGCAGCCCGTCGGCCCAGTCGAGCAGCCGGGCCCCGGCCAGCGCCGCCCGCAACTCGTCCGTGCTCGCCCCGGGCCGGGCCAGCCGCAGGTTCTCGCGCAGCGAGCTGTCGAAGAGGTGCGCGTCCTGCGCGCACAGCCCCACCAGCCGGCGCACCGCGTCCCCGGCCAGTCCCGTGGCGTCCGCACCGGCCAGCGTGTACGTCCCCGCCTCCGGGTCCAGGAAGCGGAGCAGCACCTGCGCGAGCGTGGTCTTGCCCGCGCCGGACGGCCCGACCACGGCCACCCGCCGCCCCGCCGCCAGCTCCAGGTCGAAGTCGGCGACGGCCGGCCGCCGCTGCCCCGGGTAGCGCGCCGTGAGCCCCCGTACGACCAGCGGGTGCGGCTGCTCCGGCGGGGTCGTGGCCGGGTCCGGCTCGCGGACCGGCGACGGCGCGTCCAACACCTCGTGCACCCGCTCGGCCGCCCGCCGCACCCGCTGCCGGTAGCGCACGGCGCTCGGCAGACCGGCGACCGTCTCGAAGGCGGCGAGCGGGGTGAGGACGACGACCGCGAGCCACAGCCCGTCGAGCCGCCCGTCGCGCACCGCCTGCACGCCCACCCACGCGGTGGCCGAGACCGTGACGCCGCAGCTCAGCGCCGCGAGCCCGGCACCGAGCGCGCCCGCGCCGGCGGCCCGCCGCGCGATGGTGGTGAGCAGCCCGTCGGCGCGGCGCACCGAGGCCGTACGGGTGGGCAGCGCGCCGGCCACCGTCAGCTCGGCCGTGCCCGTCAGCAGATCGACCACGCCCACCGACAACGCACCGCGCGCGGGCGCCAACTGCCGCTCCGTACGCCGGGCCCACGCGCTGGTCAGCAGCGGCACCCCGACGCCGGCCGCCAGCAGGCCCACCGCGAGCAACGCGCCCGCCTCCGGCAGCAACCAGGCCATGAACCCGACGGACGCGGTGCCCACGACCAGGGCCGAGCCGACCGGTAGCAGCCAGCGCAGGAAGTAGTCCTGCATCGCGTCCACGTCCGCGACCAGCCGGGACAGCAGGTCGCCGCGCCGGCTCTCGCGCAGCCCTGCGGGCGCGAGCCGCTCAAGGCGTCGGTAGACCGCGACCCGCAGGTCGGCCAGCACGCGCAGCGCGGCGTCGTGCGAGACGAGCCGCTCCGCGTAGCGGAAGACGGCGCGGCCGATGCCGAACGCCCGGGTCGCGGTCACGGCCACCATCAGGTACAGCACCGGTGGCTGCTGCGAGGCCCGCGAGATCAGCCAGCCGGAGACGGCCATCAGCCCGACGGCGCTGCCCAGCGCGAGGCTGCCGAGCAGCAGGGCGAGCGCGAACCGCCCCCGCCGCTCCCGGCCCACCGCGCGCACGAGGGCCAACGCCCCACGCTCCCGCCGCCCCGGACCCTCCTCGGGCGCGGGCTGCGGGAGCCGCCCGCCCGTGGCCGGCTCCGCCGGCGCGTCACCGGCGGCCGGGCCCACCGGCTCGACCACCGGCTCGACCACCGCCCGGTCCGCCCCCGAACCGTCCTGCTGCTGCGCACCCGACCGGGCCACGCCCGCGGGTCGGCCGTCGGCGACCGCCCGCGCGGCGCGAACGGTCGCGCCCGTGGCCGCCACGGCCGGCAGCGCGCCGCGCTCGCCGGCCGGCGTCGCCTCGGCGGTCGGCCCGACGTGCACCACGCGGTCCGCGATGGCGAGCAGGGCCGGCCGGTGGACGACGAGCAACACCGTGCGGCCGACGGCCAGCCGGCGCACCGCGTCCACCACGAGGGCTTCCGTCTCGCCGTCCAGGTTCGCGGTCGGCTCGTCGAGCAGCAGCACCGGCCGGTCGGCGAGGAACGCCCGGGCCAGCGCCAGCCGTTGCCGCTGGCCCGCGGACAGGCCCACGCCGTCCTCACCGATCACGGTCTGCGGTCCGTCCGGCAGCGCCGTGACGAAGTCCAGCGCGCTCGCGTCGCGCAGCGCGCCCCGTACCGCCTCGTCGTCGGCGCCCGGGCGGGCCAGGCGTACGTTCTCCGCGATGGTGCCCGCGAACAGGTAGGGCCGCTGCGGCACCCAGGCGACCTGGTCCCGCCAGGCCCGCCAGCCCGCGTCCGTGAGGTCGGCCAGTCGCGTGTCGCCGACGCGCACCCCGCCCCGCTCCACGCCGCTGCCCGGGCCCACGAACCCGAGCACCACCTGGAGCAGGGTGGACTTGCCGGCACCGCTCGGCCCCACGACGGCCACGGTCTCGCCGGGCGCGACGGCGAACGAGGTCACGTCGAGAGAGGGTTCGGTACGCCCGGGGTGCCGCACCACCAGGCCGTCCACCACCAGCGCGGCCGACCGCGCGTCGGGCACCCGGTCCGGCCGTCCCGGGCCGCCGGCGGACGAGCCGCCCGCCGCCTCACCGGGCACACCGGGGTTCGCCGCCGCGTCACCGGACACCCGGGCATCCGCCGCATCGCCGGTCTCCAGAACGGCGAAGACCTCGTCGGCCGCCGCCAACCCCTCCGCCGCCGCGTGGTACTCCGCCCCGACCTGGCGCAGCGGAAGGTACGCCTCGGGCGCGAGGATCAGCACGACGAGCCCCGCGTAGAGGTCCATGTCCCCGTGTACGAGCCGCATACCGATGCCCACCGCGACCAGCGCCACCGACAGCGTCGCCAGCAGCTCCAGCGCGAACGAGGACAGGAAGGCGATGCGCAGCGTCTTGAGCGTCGCCCGCCGGTAGTCGGAGGTGATCGCGCGAATGGACTCGGCCTGCGCCTTGGCGCGCCCGAACACCTTGAGCGTCGGCAGCCCCGCCACGACGTCGAGGAAGTGCCCGGAGAGGCGGGAGAGCAGCCGCCACTGCCGGTCCATCCGATGCTGGGTGGCCCAGCCGATGAGCATCATGAAGACCGGGATGAGCGGCAGCGTGATCACGATGATCAGCGCCGACACCCAGTCCTCGGTGACGATCCGGGCCAACACCGCCAGCGGGACCACCACGGCGAGCCCGAGCTGCGGAAGGTAGCGGGCGAAGTAGTCGTCCAGGGCGTCGACGCCCCGGGTCGCCAGCGTGGTCAGCTCGCCGGTGCGCTGGGTGCTCAGCCATCCCGGCCCGAGTGCGGTCGCCCGGGTCAGCAGCCGCATCCGTAGCTCGGACTTGACCTCGGCGCTGGCCCGATGCGCGGCGAGTTCGGTCAGCGAGGCGACCGCCGCCCGCCCCACCGCGACGCCGACCAGCAGCATCAGCGGTTCCGCCAGCCCGTCGACGGACTCGCCGCGCTGGAAGGCGCCCACCACGATCTCGGCGATGAGCATCGCCTGGGCGATGACGAGCCCGGCACCGATCAGCCCGAGAGCGACCGAGGCGAGCAGGAAGAAACGGGTGGCGCGGGCGTAGCGCAGTAGCCGCGGGTCGATTGGTTTCACGTGAAACACCGACCTGGTTTCACGTGAAACACGCACGCGGACCGTTTCACGTGAAACAGGCGCGCGGACGGTTTCACGTGAAACACCCGACCGGCCCACCGTCGCCGACCGACCGCGACGGTGCCCTCGCCGGCGCCCGCACCCGCACCGGCACCGGCACCGGCACCGGCACCGGCACCGGCCAACCTGGCCGCGCTTCGGGGCCGTTCGGTTCCGACACCGCCGCGCCTCCCGAACTCCGCCACGCGCCCGCTCACCGCATACTCCCCGCGTCGCCTCATCTGTCGCGCCGACATCAGTGCGCGTCGACGGGAATGTGCTGGGTCCCGATCCGCTGCCGGAACACCCAGTACGTCCACGCCTGGTAGGCCAGCACGACGGGGGTCATGACGCCCGCGACCCACGTCATGATCTTGAGCGTGTACGGGCTGGACGCGGCGTTCTCGGCGGTCAGACTCCACTCCGTGTCGAGCGAGGAGGGCATGACGTCCGGGAACAGCGACAGGAAGAGCATGGCCACGGCCGCCGCGATGGTGACCCCGGAGAGCCCGAAGGCCCATCCCTCGCGGCCCCGACCGTTCATCACCAGCGCCCCGACCAGCGCGAGCACGGCGATGACCAGCGCCACGAGGCTGCCCGTGCCGCCCGAGTCGAGCTGCGTCCACACCAGGAAGGCCGCCGCGAGGGCCGCCGTCACCAGGCCGAGCCGGCCGGCGAGCCGGCGCGCCCGGGTGCGGATGTCACCGACGGTCTTCAGCGCCGCGAAGACCGCGCCGTGGAAGGTGAACAACGTCAGCGTCACCAGCCCGCCGAGCAGCGCGTACGGGTTGATCAGGTCGAGCAGGTTGCCCGCGAAGTTCTTGTCGGCGCCGATCGGCACGCCGCGCACCATGTTGGCGAAGACCGCGCCCCACAGGAACGCGGGGATCAGCGAGCACCAGAAGATGGCCCGCTCCCAGTTGCGCTGCCAGTTCTCCTCGCTGCGCTTGTGCCGGTACTCGAAGGCCACCCCGCGCACGATCAGGCAGATCAGGATGACCAGCAGCGGCAGGTAGAAGCCGCTGAACAGGGTCGCGTACCAGTCGGGGAAGGCCGCGAAGGTGGCGCCGGCCGCGGTCAGCAGCCACACCTCGTTGCCGTCCCAGACGGGCCCGATGGTGTTGATCAGCACCCGGCGCTCGGTGCGGTCGCGGGCGAGCAGCTTGGTCAGTACGCCAATGCCGAAGTCGAACCCCTCGAGGAAGAAGTAGCCCGTCCACAGGACGGCTATCAGCACGAACCAGACGTCGTGGAGGTGCATGGTCGGTCTCCGTTCCAGCCGTCGTCAGTACGCGAAGGTCATCGGCTTGTCGGCGTCCTCGGCGGACGCGGCGTCCCCGCCGCCGGGGGCCCCGGGGTCGCCAGGCTTCGGGAAGCGCAGCTTCGGGTCCTTCGCCGGTGGCTTCTCGTCCACGTCGGGCCCGGCCTTGGCGTACTTGGTCAGCAGCTTCACCTCGATCACCGCGAGCACGCCGTACAGCAGCGTGAAGACGCTCATCGAGATCACCACCTCGGTCTGGCTCACCCCGGGGGACACCGCGTCCGAGGTGCGCATCAGCCCGTAGACCACCCAGGGCTGGCGGCCCATCTCGGTGAAGATCCAGCCGAAGGAGTTGGCGATCAGCGGGAAGCCCATGGTGAGCAGGCCGATCCGCCAGGACCAGGTGGTGAAGAAGGCGCTCATCTCGCGGTTCTTGGTGAGCATCAGCCGTGGGACCTCGTACTCGCCGGTCCGCTTGTCCGGCGCGAGCCACAGCTTTCGCCGGGTGGTCCACAGGCCGATCACGCCGGCCGCGAAGGAGGCCATGCCGAACCCGATCATGAGGCGGAAGCCCCAGAAGGTCATGAAGATGCTCGGGATGTAGTCCTCGGGCTCGCCGCCGTAGAGCTTCGCCTCCTGCTCGGCGATGTCGTTGATGCCAGGCACGGAGGCCGAGAAGTTGTCGTGCGCGAGGAAGGAGAGGATGCCGGGGACACTGAACTCGACGCTGTTGTGGCCCTCGCCCACGTCGCCGACGGCGAAGATCGAGAAGGGCGCCGGCGCTTCGGTCTCCCACAGCGCCTCGGCCGCGGCCATCTTCATCGGCTGCTGCTCGAACATCACCTTGCCGAGCCGGTCACCGCTGATCGCGGTGCCGAGCCCCGCGATCACCGCGATCACCAGCGCGGCCCGCAGCGAGGAGCGCATCGCGCCGACCTGCCGGCGCTGCTTCGCCGGCAGTTCCTCGCCCCGGTCCTGGGCGCGCTTGGCGCGCAGCAGGTGGTACGAGGCGATGCCGACGACGAAGGCCGCGCCGGTGAGGAAGGCCGCGGTCAGCGTGTGGAAGACGACGACCAGGGTGGTGTTCTGGGTGAGCACGGCCCACATGTCCGTCAGCTCGGCCCGGCCGGTGGCCTTGTCGATCGAGTAGCCGACGGGGTGCTGCATCCAGGAGTTGGCGGCCAGGATGAAGTACGCGGAGAGCGTCGTGCCGATGGCGACGATCCAGATGCACGCGCAGTGGATCTTCCTCGGCAGCTTGTCCCAGCCGAAGATCCACAGCCCGATGAAGGTGGACTCGAAGAAGAAGGCGATCAGCGCCTCCATGGCGAGGGGAGCGCCGAACACGTCGCCGACGAAGCGCGAGTAGTCGGACCAGTTCATACCGAACTGGAACTCCTGCACGATGCCGGTGACGACACCCATCGCGATGTTGATCAGGAAGAGCTTTCCCCAGAACTTCGTCGCGTGAAAGTACTTCTCCTTGCCCGTGCGCACCCAGGCGGTCTCCAGACCGGCCGTGAACGCCGCGAGGCTGATCGTCAGCGGAACAAAGAGGTAGTGGTAGACGGTCGTGATGCCAAATTGCCACCGTGCCAGGGTCTCCGGAGCCAGAGCCAGGTCCACGTCGTGTCTCCTTGCCGTCTTGCTGAGCCGCGCACCCGCCGGGGTGATCCGCCCCATTGATCACGGTCAAAGGGGGATGCATCAGACGAGCTTGTGAACGCGTTCACATTCACAAGGAATTATGACGCACATACTTTCGTCAGCCCGCACCGGGGGTCCCCCGTCACCGCCCGCAGACCACCCCCACTCGGCCCCGCCCGGCCGGCCCCACCCGCGCGACGAGCCGACCCGCACGCCCCACCTACCGCCGAACACCCCAGCACCAGCACGGAATACGCCCCCGACCGCCCACGACACCGCTGCCCGACCCACACCCACCCCCCACCCCGAGCCCACCCGCCACCGCCCGAGCCACCTCGGCCCCTATGACGTGGCACACCCTGTGGCAAACGCCACTCTCCGCGCCCGCGATCCACGGCCCGATCGGGAACAGCGGGCCAAGCCCCCGGGACGCGCCCCCGCCCAGCAGCCGCACGAGCCGGGCCACACCGGAGGCGACCCCCATGCCCACGCCCGCAGACGTACAGCGGCGCACGCACGCGGCACGCGAAAGGGCGCGGCCGAAGCCGCGCCCTCGTGCGTCGCGCCAGTGGTGCCGGCCCCCCGGCACACCGCGCCGGCGGCGCCGGGCCCCGGATCCCGCTCAGGGCTCCGGGGATCGGCGGACCGCTCAGATCTCCTTGCGGAACGCCTCCGCCGCCTTCAGGAACAGGTCGTTCGCCTCGGTCTCGCCGATCGTGATCCGCACGCCGTCGCCCTGGAACGGCCGGACGACCACGCCACCGCGCTCGCACGCCGCCGCGAAGTCCAGCGCGCGGTCGCCGAGCCGCAGCCAGACGAAGTTGCCGTGCGACTCGGGGACGGTCCAGCCCTGCGCGACGAGCGCCTCGTAGACCCGGGTCCGCTCCTCGACCAGCGCCGCCACCCGCTCGCTCAGCGCGTCCTCGCTGCGCAGCGACGCGATGGCCGCCTCCTGCGCCACCTGCGTCACACCGAAGGGCACCGCCGTCTTGCGCAGCGCCGCCGCCACCGGGTCGTGGCCCACCGCGAAGCCGACCCGCAGCCCGGCCAGCCCGTACGCCTTGGAGAAGGTCCGCAGCACGCACACGTTGGGGCGGTTCCGGTACAGGTCGATCCCGTCCGGGACGTCCTCGTCGCGGATGAACTCGCGGTACGCCTCGTCCAGCACGATCAGGATGTCGGACGGCACCTGGTCGAGGAAGCGCTCCAGCTCCGCGCGGCGGACCACGGTCCCGGTGGGGTTGTTGGGGTTGCACACGAATATCAGTCGGGTCCGCTCGGTGACCGCGGCGAGCATCGCGTCCAGGTCGTGGCCCTCGTCGGCCGTCAACGGCACCGGCACCGGCGTCGCCCCGGCGATCTGCGTGACGATCGGGTACGCCTCGAAGGAGCGCCAGGCGAAGACGACCTCGTCGCCCGGCCCGGCCGTCGACTGCACGAGCTGCTGCGCGATACCCACCGAGCCGGTGCCGGTGGCCAGGTGCTCGATCGGCACCTCGAACCGGTTGGACAACTCGGCCATCAGCCCGGTGCAGGCCAGGTCGGGGTAGCGGTTGAGCGCACCGGCGGCACGCACCGCCTCCTCCAGGACGCCGGGCAGCGGCGGGTAGGGGTTCTCGTTCGAGGACAGCTTGTACGTGGTCGCGCCACCCGGCGCCGCCGCGGCGGGCTTGCCTGGCTTGTAGGTCGGAACGCCGTCGAGCGCAGCGCGCAGCTTGGGGCTCTTTTCAGACACCGCAGATCCTCCTTGAACCGTTCCGGGCACAGCAGTCACCTAACAGACACGCAATACTGTTTACCTTATGAGGATTCCCCCGGGTGCCGTAAAGACCATGGGGAGCGCCCTTCCGCTGGCTGTGCGCCGGTAGCGAGCGCCGTGGCGCGCGTCACCCGTGAGAGTGAGTTGAGACCTCTCCGAAACATAAGCCAATCAGCAGGCACGACCGCCGCGTGGCCGAGCAGAGACCCAGCAGAGCTGCCAACTGCCTTTATTTCCAAGGTTATTAAGGGTTGTTGCTCATGCAGAATCGTGCCTGTTGACAGTGGATTACCGATTCCTCCGAACGCACCCATCGAGCCCTACTATCGGCTCGCCATGACAGCAGCAGGGAAGCACCAGGTGAGCCGGTCGACCGGCCGCCGGCTGGGGCGAGCGGGCATCCGGGACGTGGCCGCCGCAGCCGGGGTCTCGATCACGACCGTCTCCGACGCGCTCAACGGCAAGGGACGGCTACCGGACGCCACCCGTCGCCACGTCCGCGAGGTCGCCGACCGGCTGGGCTACCGCCCCTCCGCCGCGGCCCGCACGCTCCGTACCGGCAAGTCAGGTCTCATCGGACTGACCGTGACCACGTACGGGGATGAACCTTTCACCTTCACCGAGTTCGCCTACTTCGCCGAGATGGCCCGCGCGGCCACCTCCGCCGCGCTGGCCCGCGGCTACGCCCTCGTCATCCTGCCCGCCACCTCGCGCCACGACGTGTGGTCCAACGTGGCCCTGGACGGCACCGTGGTCATCGACCCCTCCGACCAGGACCCGGTGGTGGCCGAACTCGTACGCCACGGCATCCCCGTCGTCTCCGACGGGCGCCCGGCCGGATCACTGCCCGTCACCGCCTGGGTGGACAACGACCACCAGGCGGCCGTGTGTGGACTGCTCGACCACCTCGCCGAGGCGGGCGCCCGCCGCATCGGGCTCCTCACCGGCACCACCACGGACACCTACACCCGGCTCTCCACCTCCGCGTACCTCTCCTGGTGCGAGCGCGTCGGCCAGGACCCGGTGTACGAGGAGTACCCGGCGCACGACCCGTGCGCGGGCGCCGTCGCCGCCGACCGGCTGCTGGCCAGACCCGACCGGCCGGACGCCGTCTACGGGCTCTTCGACCCCAACGGCACCGACCTGCTCGCCGCCGCCCGGCGCTACGGGCTGCGCGTCCCGGACGACCTGCTGCTCGTGTGCTGTAGCGAGTCCAGCGTCTACACCAGCACCGACCCGCCGGTCACCACCCTCTCCCTCAAGCCGCGCCGGATCGGCACCGCCGTCGTCCAACTCCTCATCGACGCCATCGAAGGCGTGGACGCCGGTGGCCCGGTCGAACAGGTCATACCGACGGAACTCATCGTGCGCGCGTCGTCGCAGCGACGGTCGCCCCGGACCACCGTGAGCGCCCCGCGCGGACCCGCGGGCGCCTAGCTCCGCGCGCGCCCCCGCCCTCGCTCTCACCACCTCCCAAGCCACCCCACGCCCCTTGTCCCACGGCGTGCCCGCCCCCTCGTCCCGCCCGGCCCCGCTGGGCCGGCCGGCCCACACCCGATCCGGTCGCCGCCGCCTCGTGGCGCCGTAATGCGCCCCTGCCAAGCGGCCAATTCGGGAGAAATGGCCGGCGAACCCTGCGCTCGACCCATTTCGCGACCCCTGGTGCGTCACAACCCCCGACGGTCATTCCTATGATGGGCGGACGACACCGCGGACCGCCGTCGACCAGGCAAGGTCCAGAAGGTGCACGGCGGCGCGATGGTGGAGGGGTCGATGACTCAGGGGGCCGGTCTGGGACCCACGGCACGGACCACGTCTTCGCATCCGGATGCGGAGCACGACGCGCGGCCCGACCAGGGCGAAGCGGAACACCCGCCTGCCCCAGCAGCGCACCCCGCCCCAGCTCAGGTCAACCCCACCGCACCGCAGCCGGACCCGGGGCGCGCGGCCCAAGGCCCGCTCGGCGCGGAGCCGCTGGGCCCCGACGCCGCCCACGGAGCGCACGCCGGCGCGCCCGATGGCGCGACCGCCCAGCCTCCGGCCCCCGCGCCCACCCTGCGCATGAGCCACGTCAGCCCCGCCTCCGCGCGGGTGCGCCCCCTCGCGGCCGGCTCCACCCCGCAGGCCCCGTCCGCCGCCCAGCCGGGACCCGCGGCGCGGGACCAGCGGGTGCCCCGGACCCCGTCCCCACGCGCACCGCAGACGTACGCCCCCCAGGCGGCCCCGCAGCCGAACGCGCCCCAGGCGGCGCTCCGTCCGGCCACACCACACCAGCCGCACGAGCCCCGCCCGCCGCACGCACACCCGCAGGGTGCCCCCGGCCCGCACCCGGCCTCCGCCTCCCAGTCGGCCACCCGGCAGCCCAGCAACCCGCAGTCGTACGCGCCGGGCCAGGGCGCGCCCGGCCACGCGACGCCCCCGGCGGACCCGTCCCAGCCCGCGGCCCAGCCCGCAGCCCAGCCCGCGGGCCGCGCCGCGCCCGCGAGCGTGCCAGGTCAGGGCCGCGGGCAAGCCGTACCGCCGGCGGAGTACGCGCCGGGCACCGTGCCCGCGCCGCGGCAGCCGACCTCCGCCGCGCCCCCGGCCCGGGCCACGGCCGGCGGGGCCGACCACCCCGGCGCCCCCGCGCACACCGACCCCGAGTACACCCCGACCGAGCGCGACCTGCCCGTCATCGCGCGCGGCGTGGGGCCCGGCAGCACCATCGCCGACCTGTCCACGGCCGGCTTCGCCGACGCGATCGAGCCAGTGCCCGCGGCGGCGCCCGCGCGCGCCGACCAGGAGGGCCTCGGCCCGCTGTTCGTCGTCGGCGACGTGCACGGCTACCTCGACGAACTGCGGGCCGCGCTGGCCGAGCAGGGCCTCATCGACGCCGAGGGCAACTGGTCGGCCGGCAAGGCCAGACTCTGGTTCCTCGGCGACTTCACCGACCGTGGCCCGGACGGCATCGGCGTGATCGACCTGGTCATGCAGCTCTCCGCGCAGGCCGCCGCGGCCGGCGGCTACTGCAAGGCCCTGATGGGCAATCACGAACTGCTGCTCATCGGCGCCAAGCGCTTCGGCGACACCCCCGTCCAGTCCGGCGCCGGCACCGCCTCCTTCCAGGCGGCGTGGCTGCTCAACGGCGGCCAGCGCACCGACATGGAGCGGCTTGAGGACCACCACGTGCAGTGGATGTCCCGGCTCGACGCGATGGTCGAGGAGGACGGGCACCTGCTGCTGCACTCCGACACCACCGCCTACCTGGAGTACGGCGACTCCATCGAGGCCGTCAACGACACCGTCACCGAGACGCTCCAGCGCGGCGACGCCGACGAGTGCTGGGACCTGTTCCGCAAGTTCACCAAGCGGTTCGCCTTCCGGGACGAGGCCGGCGCGATGGCCGTACGCGAACTCCTCGACACCTACGGCGGCGAGCGCCTGGTCCACGGGCACAGCCCGATTCCGTACCTGCTCGGCGAGGTCGGCGCCGAGGACGCCGACGGCGAGGACAGCCGCCCGCTGGTCAGCGGCCCGCACGTGTACGCCGACGACCTCGCCATCGCCATGGATGGCGGCGTCACGATGGCCGGAAAACTCCTTGTCGTGCAATTCCCGCTGCGTGGTTGAGGGTTAGGCCGCCGGGTAGACGGGCAATGAGGAATCCCACCCGTGCGGAGCGATTTTCGGATAGCACCCTGTTATCCCGCACCGCGACAGCTCTACCATCGGCTTATCCGTAGCAGGCTCTCCTCCGTTCCCGCCCGTGACCGGTAACAGCCGGTATCAAGGCCCTACGGAGCATCGGGGGATGCACCCATGAACAGCGCTCCACACCTGCTCACCGAGGATCGCCCGGACTTCGAGCGTGTTCTCGACGAGGCGCTGCGCACGACAGAACAGCGACACCCTGGCCTGAGCACCACGGGCCAACGGCTCAGCACACACCAACTACGCACGATGGCGCTCAGCGCAGCGACCGCCATATCGGCGTGTGCGGCAACGGAGTACGACCGGTACGTCCAGGCGCGGGAATCCCTGCGCACGCCCGCGCCCCCGGCACGGCCGGAGGGGAGCGAGGGCACCCCGCCAGGCGGCGTGGTCTCCCTCAGCGAGTCCGTGGGTGAGGTCGCCGACGGGTCCGGCGCGGGGCTCGTGGCCGTTCTCGCCGTGCTGGCACCGGTGCTCGCCGGCGCCGCTGCGGCGATCTTCCTGGTCGTCGGCTACGTCCTGCGGGTGTTCGCACCGGACGCGTCCGTCGGCGCGCCCCTGGTGACCACGGGCTGGGTGTTCGCGGCCTGCGCCGCGAACTGCGCCCTGATCGCCGGGGCGGGACTCCTGGTCACCGCCCTGCGCAACGGCGGGGGCCGGCGCGCCAGGGCCCGGGCCGCCGAGGTGGACCGGGCGCGCGAGAGGTGGCTGCGTGCCCTGTTGGAGCGGGGCATGGTGCCGTTCCTCAGCGAGGCGATGGCGAACGGCGAGGCACCGACGGGCACCGACCACGGTGGCGACGCCGCAGGCCCGTCACCCTCAGCCGGGCACCGACCGCCCCGCGCCAACGCGCCCAGTCGCACGCCCCACCTGGGCTACAGCCGCCCCGGCTTCACCAGCCCCGGCGACGGTGGTTCCGACCCGGCACCGGGCCCGCGCTACAGCAGCCCGGACTTCACCAGCCCGGAGTTGGGCGGCCGAGACCACCGGCCGTCCTAGCGCGCCCCGGCGAGCGCTCGCGGCGAGCCCTTGTCGCGAGCGCGACCGGGTGGCGGTGGGCGAACCACCCGGCCCACTGCTCTCCCGGTGCCTCGTACGCCGTTCGCCGCCGACCCGACCTGACCGACATCGACCACACCCACCGGCCCTGGCCGCCATACGACGGCGGCCAGGGCCTTGGCGTGCGCGGCGCCAGTCGGCGACCGGTACGTACTCCCGTTGCCCCCGGCGACTAACTCCCGTGCTCCTAAGCGTGGTTGGACCGAGCGATCCCCCGGCGTAGGCGATCACTGCGCGGTTGCCGTGCGGCCGGCGATGAGGTCGACCAACTGCCGCGCGGGCTCGGCCGGGTGGGCGGTGTGGACGAGTTCCGTACGGTGCACCAGGCGGGGCTCGTCGGCCGGAACGGCGGTGACGCCGGGGAGCGTGGCGGCCAGCGGCAGGGGGAGGGCGGCGAGCCCGAGGCCCGCGGCGGCGAGGGCGGCGAGGCCGTGCAGGTCGGTTCCCCGGTGGCGGACGCGGGGGCGGAACCCCTCGGTTCGGCAGACGGCACGGAGCCGGTCGAGGGGGACGGCGGTGTCGGGGGCGTCGATCCACTGGGCCTGCGTCAGGTCGGTGAGCCGGACCGAACGGCGCCGGGCCAGCGGGTGGTCGGTGGGGAAGAGCACGGCCAACGGCTGCTCGGCCGCCGCGAGCGTGGCCGTGGGGCCCAGGTCCGGCAGGGGGAGCGGGTCGCTGGGCGCGGCGACGCCGTCGACGAGGCCGAGATCGGCGCGGGCGGTGAGGACCTCCTCGATCACGGCTTCCCGGGCCAGGACCCGTACGTCGAGGGTCAGCAGGGGGGTGGCCGCCCGCAGTTGGGCGAGGGTCCGCGCGATGGTGCCGGTCAGGGCGGCGGCCGAGCAGGCGAGGGTCAGGTGGGCGGGCTGGGCGTGGTGCAGCCGGGCGACGTCGGCGCGGGCGGCGTCCAGCCGCAGGAGCAGCGCGGGGGCGTGCTCAAGCAGCCGGGCCCCAGCCGGCGTGGGCGCGACGGGCCGCCGTTCGACCAGCCTGGCGCCCAGGTCGGCTTCGAGCGCGGCGACGTGCTGGGAGACCGCGGACTGGGTGTAGCCCAGGGCCTTGGCGGCACCGGAGAAGGAGCGGTGGTCGAGCACCGCGACGAAGGTGCGCAGCAGATGCGTGTCCATGCGCATCAGGATCACTTATGGCCCGTACAGGAATCATCGTTAGACGCGATACGCGCTGGTCAGCAGGATAGGGAGCATGCATTCCACAGCCACAGCACGCGTCGCGCTGGTCGCCGACCGCTCCGACGCCGTTCGCTCCCACGCCCGCGTCCCCGGCCTCCTTGAGGCCCTGCGCGTCAGGGACGGATGGGACCTGGACGCCTACTGGATCGCCACCCAGGACGCCGACGAGGCGGTGGTGGACGGCTTCGACGCGGTCTGGGTCCTGCCGGGGAGCCCGTACCGCAGCGAGGCCGGCGTCCTGGCCGCGATCCGTGGGGCACGCGAGAAGGGCATCCCCTTCCTGGGCACCTGCGGCGGATTCCAGCACGCCCTCCTCGAGTTCGCGCGCGACGTCTGCGGCCTGGACCGCGCCGCCCACGCCGAGAACAGCCCGGAGGCCCCGGCGGAGGACGCCGTGATCGTCCCGCTGGCCTGCTCGCTCGTCGGCCACGAGGGCGTCGTCCGCCTCTCCCCCGGCTCCCGGGCCCGCGACCTCATCGGAGCCGACCGCGCCCGGGCGCGCTACCACTGCGACTACGCGCCCAACCCCGACTACCTGGACACCCTGCGCGCCCACGGCCTGGCCTTCACCGGCACCGACGAGGCGGGCGAGGTCCGCGTCGCCGAACTGCCCGACCACCCCTTCTTCCTGGCCACGCTCTTCCAGCCCGAACTGGACGGCGACGGCACCCGCGCCCACCCGCTGATCACCGGCCTGGCCGAGGCCGCCGTCGGCCACGCCCGCACCCGAGAGCACGGCGGCGTCCAGGGCGCCGCCGTGCTCGCGGCGGATGTCCTGGGAGATCTCATCGAGCAGAACATGGCGGGCGGAAAGCACCACACGACGAGCTAGCGCGGAGCGTCGCGGACGCTGCGTTGGAGGACGTCGGTCAGCACCCCGGCAGCGGTGGCGAAGTCGTTGTCGTCGTGCAGCACGATCAACCCGTGGTGGGCCGCGGTGGCGCAGATCATCAGATCGACGGTGGACAGCGCCCGGACAACTCCACCGCTCTGGGCGAGCCTGAACTGGGCGGACTCGATCCAGCCCCACGTGTTCTTCGGCAGGGGCACATCGGGATACAGGTCGGCGAACATCTCGCCCATCTGTTCGTAGTGGGCGAGGTTGCGGGCGGAGCGACGGAACTCGGTGCGCTGGGGAGCACACGAGCCGATGACGCGGAGATCGATGTCCTCACCCCACGCGTCGTTCAGGTGCTCTTCGCGCAACAGCCGCCACACGGCGGTCGAGTCCGCGAGGTAGCGGATCACCCGGCCCTCCGCTTCTCGGCCTCACGACGCTCCTGCCACCCCTCGTAGTCCCACTCCTGGGCGGCCTGGAAGTGCCGAGCCCGCCGGGCGGCCCGCTCGTGTCTCTCGGCGTACTCGCGCAGGGCCTCGTTCACCACCTCTTTCTTGGTCGCGCCCCCGGAGAAGCGAAGGGCCTTCGCGAGGGCGTCGTCGTCCAGGTCGATGGTCGTCACGCTCATATTTGCCTCCGCTATATAAGACCAACAGCACCTTTGAATATAACAACGGCCGCCCGATTCCGGCCCGTGAACGCGCCCGAGCGCCGTCCCGGGTGGGTCGGGACGGCGCTCGGGGGGTGGTCGGTCAGTCGGCGATCGGCAGGTACACCCGGTTGCCGGCGGCGGCGAACTCCCGGGACTTCTCCGCCATCCCGGCCTCGGCCGCGGCGGCGTCCAGGGCGCCGCCGTGCTCGCGGCGGATGTCCTGGGAGATCTTCATCGAGCAGAACTTCGGCCCGCACATCGAGCAGAAGTGCGCCGTCTTGGCGGGCTCGGCCGGCAGGGTCTCGTCGTGGAAGGCGCGGGCCGTGTCCGGGTCGAGGGCCAGGTTGAACTGGTCCTCCCAGCGGAACTCGAACCGCGCGTCGGAGAGCGCGTCGTCCCATTCCTGGGCGCCGGGGTGCCCCTTGGCCAGGTCGGCGGCGTGGGCGGCGATCTTGTACGTGATGACGCCGGTCTTCACGTCGTCGCGGTCCGGCAGGCCCAGGTGCTCCTTGGGCGTGACGTAGCACAGCATCGCGGTGCCCCACCAGGCGATCATCGCGGCGCCGATGCCCGAGGTGATGTGGTCGTACGCGGGCGCGATGTCCGTGGTCAGGGGGCCGAGCGTGTAGAACGGGGCCTCCTCGCAGATCTCCTGCTGGAGGTCGATGTTCTCCTTGATCTTGTGCATCGGGACGTGGCCCGGGCCCTCGATCATGGTCTGCACGTGGTGCCGCTTGGCGATGGAGTTCAGCTCACCGAGCGTCTTCAGCTCGGCGAACTGCGCCTCGTCGTTGGCGTCCGCGATGGAGCCGGGGCGCAGCCCGTCGCCGAGCGAGAACGTGACGTCGTACGCCGCGAGGATGTCACACAGCTCCTCGAAGTTCTCGTAGAGGAAGCTCTCCTTGTGGTGCGCGAGGCACCAGGCCGCCATGATCGAGCCGCCGCGCGAGACGATGCCGGTCTTGCGGCGGGCGGTGAGCGGCACGTACCGCAGCAGCACGCCCGCGTGCACCGTCATGTAGTCGACGCCCTGTTCGGCCTGCTCGATGATGGTGTCCTTGTAGATCTCCCAGCTCAGCTCCTCGGCCCGGCCGTCCACCTTCTCCAGGGCCTGGTAGAGCGGCACGGTGCCGATCGGCACGGGGGAGTTGCGCAGCACCCACTCGCGGGTGGTGTGGATGTTGCGGCCGGTGGACAGGTCCATGACCGTGTCCGCGCCCCAGCGGGTCGCCCAGGTCATCTTCTCCACCTCCTCCTCGATGGAGGAGGTGACGGCGGAGTTGCCGATGTTGGCGTTGACCTTCACCAGGAACCGCTTGCCGATGATCATCGGCTCGATCTCCGGGTGGTTGACGTTGGCCGGCAACACCGCGCGGCCCGCGGCGATCTCCTCGCGGACCACCTCGGGGGAGACGTTCTCGCGCAGCGCGACGTACTCCATCTCCGGCGTGACCTCGCCGCGGCGCGCGTAGGCGAGTTGGGTGACGGCCTGTCCGTCGCGGCCCCGGCGGGGCTGGCGGGGGCGGCCGGGGAAGACCGCGTCGAGGTTCTTGAGCCCGCCGCGCGGCGAGGTGTGCTTGATGCCGTCGTCCTCGGGGCGCAGCGGCCGGCCGGCGTACTCCTCGGTGTCGCCGCGGCCGATGATCCAGTTCTCGCGCAGCGGCGGCAGCCCGCGCCGCACGTCGGTGTCGATGTTCGGATCGGTGTACGGGCCCGAGGTGTCGTACAGCGTGACGTCTCGGCCGTTGGTGAGGTGCACTCGCCGCACCGGTACCCGCAGGTCGGGGCGTGAGCCGCTCAGATAGCCCTTGTGCCATCCGATGTCGCGCGGCGTGCCGTCGGTGTCGTTCGCCTCAACGGAGGCAGGCGTGTGTGCGTCAGATGCGGTCATGAGACCTACTCCCTACGCCGGCATTACCCGGTAACAGGTTCGGCGGTCGACGCAGCCGTTTCCGCTGGCGGTTCGCCGGTGTCGACCGGTCGTCCCGTACGGAGGTCAGCGCCCTCTCAGCCCGGTGCTCCGAGCTCCCGCGATTGCAAAGGTGCCACCACGCTAGCCGCTCCCCGGCGGATTGGGCCAGGGGGCCTTGCGATGATCGGACCATGACTCCCACCGAGCCAGGGCCCCAGCGGCGGCCACACCCCCACGCCGGGCCGCCCGCCCCCGGGCAGCCACCCGGCCCCGGCCTCCCCCCACCGCCACCGTCGTCCCCACCGCCCGGCCCCGCGGAGCCGGGCGCGGACGGCGGACGGCCCGCGGGGGGAGCCGGGTTCGACGGCGAACCCGCCGGCCACGACCACGGATCGGACCACGGGCCCAGGCCCGGGCCCGGGTCCGGCAGCGGACACGGGTCCGGGCACGGCCGTGGCCATGGGCACGGGCATGGGCATGGGCACGGGCATGGGCATGGGCACAGCCATGGGCACGGTCCCGCCGCTCCGGTGTCGCGGCACCTGCGCAAGGTGATCGCGGCGGTGCTCATCCCGTTCAGCGTGGCGGTCGCCGTCGGGCTCGCCGTGCTGTGGCCGGGCGGGGCGCCGGGCCACAAGGGCGATTCGGGCCTCGGCTTCGACCGGACGACCGAGTCGGGGCGGGTGGTACGGATCGACCAGGTGCGGTGCGCGGACGTGCACGCCCAGCCGCAACAGCCCCCGCCCGGCCAGCAGTCGGGCGACCCGGCGGCGGGCGGCGCGGCCAAGGACGAGATGTGCGAGAAGGCCACGATCGAGGTGACGTCGGGCAAGGACAAGGGCCGTACGTTCCCCGAGATCGTGCAGCCGTCCGCGTCCCGGCAGTACGAGAAGGGCCAGAAGCTCATCCTGGCGTACGCCCCCAAGGCGCCCAAGGACCTGCAGTACTCGGTCTCCGACGTCGATCGGGAGATGCCGATGGCGTTGCTGGCCGGGCTGTTCGCGCTGGCCGTGGTGGCGGTGGGCCGGCTGCGCGGGGTGTTCGCGCTGGTGGCGCTCGCGATCAGCTTCGGCGTGCTGACGCTGTTCATCCTGCCCGCCATCCTGCAGGGTTCGAACCCGCTGGTGGTGGCGGTGGTCGGGGGCAGCGCGATCATGCTGGTCGCGCTGTACATGTGTCACGGGCTGACCGCCAGAACCTCCGTCGCGGTGCTCGGCACGCTGATCTCGCTGCTGCTGATCGGCCTGCTCGGCTCGCTGTTCATCGGCTGGGCCCATCTGACCGGCAACACCGACGACCAGACCGGCCTGGTGCACGGGCTCTACCCCGACATCGAGATCCAGGGCCTGCTGCTCGCCGGCGTCATCATCGGCTCGCTCGGCGTCCTCGACGACGTGACCGTCACTCAGACCTCGGCGGTGTGGGAACTCAAGGAGGCCGACCCGTCGGCGCACTGGCGCACGTTGTACGCGGCGGCCATGCGCATCGGGCGGGACCACATCGCGTCGGTGGTCAACACGCTGGTGCTGGCCTACGCGGGCGCCGCGCTGCCGCTGCTGCTGCTGTTCTCGATCGCCGACAGCGGCGTGAGCACGGTCGCGACCAGCGAGATCGTCGCCGAGGAGATCGTGCGGACCCTGGTCGGCAGCATCGGCCTGGTGGCCTCGGTACCGGTGACCACCCTGCTCGCGGCGCTGGTCGTCTCCGCGGACCGCACGCCGGCGAGCGTGCCGGCCACGGCCGGCGGGGCGGGCTCTGCGGGCGGGACGGGCTCTGCGGGCGGGGGGCGCGGGGCCGGCGCGTCGGTCGGCCGGCGGGCTGACGGTGCCGACCCCGCTCCCGCCCCGGCGCCGAACGCCGGCCCCGGACCGAGCGCGCCGGCCGGGCGTGGCGCGGGCCTGCCGGGGCGCGGGAAGGGCCGCCGCCGGCGGGCGAAGTAGGGCGTAGGTGAGGCGGGGGCCGCCGGGGCCCGGGCGCGGGGGCCGCCGGGGGTGGGATGCGGCGGCCGGCGGCCGGTGGCGCACTTGGGTGCGTGGGGGGCTCGAAGGGCCGCCGGGGCGCGGGTACGTAGCGCCTACGGGGGCCCAGGCGAAAAAACGTCCAGGCAACTCACCGTGAGCGGCGCCCCGCCTCACCCTGCGTAACGGTCTCCCGCCAGGATGCGGTCCAACACCGCGTCCAGGCTGCAGGCCGGATCGCTCGCCTCCTCCTCGCAACCGAACGGAACCAGTCGGTCCGTCCGGTCCAGGAAGGCCACCAGCGGGGCCGCGCCGACCCTGAACAGGGCTCCCTCGGCGCCGACTTGGAGCCGGATCAGCACATCCGAGAGTTCGTCCGGGCCAGTTGGGCAGATGTGCACGTCCCCCTCGCCGATGGGCCCGCAGAGCCCGTCGAGGAGCAACTCACGGGCGAACGCCCAGCTCACGGGGGCGTCGCCGGGAAGGTGGAAGGTGAACCGCACCGCGTAAGGATCGGCCTTGTCGTAGCCGAGATCGACCGGAATGCGGAAGGAGAGCTCCTCCGAGACGAGGAAGGTCATCGTCACCTCTGCCTGGACTGTGTCACGCATCGTTCGCCGCCCCGAGTCGGTGGGAATGGCCAGGTTTCAGCCAACCTGGCCCTCTTGACGCCATCGTCCGCTAACACTCAGCGGATCACAAGGAGTGAGTTTTCAGATACTGATAGAGAACGACAGGGAGCCGATAAGCGCTCCGACTCTGGAGCGTAGCGAATCGACAGCGGGGCGGAGTCGTTCCGCTCGGGCCAGGGGGGTGGAAACCGCCAAGGTCGCCGCCGTCTCGCCGGCTATCAGGGGGATGGCCGCGCAGACCGTGCCGAGCGCGTACTCCTCCCGCTCGCAGACGGGCTGAAGCGGCCGTCTCGCGGCGCACCGGCGGTGGAATCCTGCCTCGTCACGCACCGAGTACGGGGTGAGGGCCCGTACCGGGTAGCGCGCGAAGTGGTCGGCCCGTTCGGCCTCGTCGAGCTGGGCCAGCAAGCACTGTCCGATGGCGTGCGCGTGTGCGGTCTGCCGGAAGTCGGCCCACTCTTCGACCGCTGGCGCCCCGGGCGCGTCGGCGGTGGCGAGCACGTCCACCTCACCCTCGCGGTACACGGCGAAGTAGACGGCCACTCCGAGTTCGCCGGCGAGCGCGGTGACCGTGCGGGCAAGGCGGTCGGCCGGGCCCGGCACCAAGCCGGACTGTCCTGGCTGGTTGCCCGGCTGGTAGTCGGGCTGGCTGCCGGGCTGGTAGTCGGGCTTTCCTGGCTGGTCGGGTGGCGCCGGCAGCCCCGTGCGGCCGGCGCCGAGTCTTCGGACGGCGTCGCCGTAACGGAACAGGCCGCTCTCGCGGTGGAGGTAGCCCTCGTGGGTGAGGGTGCGCAGCAGGTGGTACGCGGTCGGTAGCGGCAGGCCCGCCTCGCGCGCCAACTGCTTGGCGGGCGCCCCGTCCTCGTGCGCGCCGACCGCCTCCAGGAGGCGTAACGCGCGTTGAACGGAGCTGATGAGGGTCGGTTCCGAGGCGGTGTGAGCCGCCCCCGCGCGGGGCGGGGACGGTTCGTCGGCCGCACGCGTACGCGGGTGCGTTCCCGTGTTGTGGACCGGTCGGCGCGGCGGTCTCGTGCCTGCTGACACCACAGTCACCCCCAGGGCTGCGGGCGGGCGTACACCCGCCGGGCGGGGGCCGCCCCCGCCACCGCGCTGCGTCATCCGGCTCGCGCCCGTCGGGGCTCGGGCCGGACCGCAACGTTTCCGCACTCTAACCGGAAGATGGGCTTCTGGTTAGGTAAGTGGTGGGTTGCCGCGCAATGCGTCATGTCCGGGGCCAGAACGCGCCGTTGAAGGTCTGCACCAGGGGGGCCGTGGTCCCTACCAGCCGTCGCGCGGGTCCCTACCAGTCGTCGCGCGATGACCGGGAGGAGGACGTGAACTTACGCACCGCGTAGACCAGGCCACCGATGACGGCGACCAACAGCAGCGCCCGGAACAACAGCCAGGCGACGAAGCCGACGACGCTGGTGATCAGACCGCCGAAGACCACGATGACGAGAAGGGGCACGACGACCCACTTCACCCACCACGGAAGGCCCTGGAGTATCTGCTTCGCGGCCACGATGGCTCCCTGCTTTCTGTTCGCCCTGCTCGATCCCGTGATCTCGCTGCTTCGCTGGTCTCCCCCTCGTACTCCCGATGCTAGAGCGGCGCGGCGGCCCGTGGGGCGCGGACGGCCCCCGTACTCCCCTGACCCGTCCCCTACGGGTCCACCGCCTCCGCCTGGCACCCACGGACCACGTCGGGTACCCGGCGACGTCCCGACGGAACGGCCGCCGGCCTGGTGGGGGCCGGGACGAGGGGCCGTGGTCGCGGCTCGGGGGCCGTCAGGGTCGGGCCCGCCGGCCGGGCGGTGCGGGAGAGCGCGGGCCGGGGCGGCGGCGAGGGGCCGGAGGCGGGCGCGGAGGCGGGCAGGGGGCGCGGAAGGGTCAGCGAGCGGGCCGGGGAACGCGGCGTCGATGGAAGCCAGGGCGACCGGTCCCCCGGAGGCACGCGACGGCGATCGGAGCGTGCGGGGCCGTTCCGCCGGGCACCCCGGGGCGGGGCGGCCAGCCGGCGCGGCGGGCGGGGGCGCCCCAGGCCGGGGCGCCCCGCGTCGTGCGCGTCGGGTCAGCTCTCGGGCGGCGAGAAGACCACCATGACCCGCAGGTCCTCCGAGATGTGGTGGAACTTGTGCGGCACACCGGCGGGCACGTAGACGACGCTGCCGCGCGCGACCGGAGTGGTCTCCGTGCCCACGGTGATCGCCGCACGCCCGCTCACCACCAGGTACACCTCGTCCTGCCGGTGCGGCTGCTGCGGATCGGTGCTGCCCGCGTCCAGCGCGTACAGCCCCACGGACATGTTGCGCTCGCGTAGGAACTGCAGGTACGCCCCCTCGTTGGCGGCGCGCTCCGCCTCCAGCTCGTCCAGCCGGAACGCCTTCATGCCCTCTCCACCCCTTGCTGTCTCATCTGCAACGATCGCTTCCATGAGGAATTTCGTAGTAAAGACGCTCGCCAACGCGGCGGCCCTGTGGGTCGCCATCTGGCTACTCGAAGACATCACCTTGACCGGCGAGAACACCGGCCGCAAGACGGTCACCCTGATTCTGGTGGCCCTGCTCTTCGGGCTGGTGAACTTCGTCGTCAAGCCGGTGGTGAAGTTTCTCTCGTTTCCGCTGTTCCTGGTCACGCTTGGCCTGTTCACGCTGGTCGTGAACGCCCTGATGCTGATGCTCACCTCGTGGCTGGCCGACACGATGGACCTCAGCTTCCACGTGGAGGGCTTCGGTGCCGCCTTCGTCGGCGCGCTGATCATCTCGATCGTCTCCTGGGCCCTGAACGCGGCCCTCCCCGACCGGGACTGACCCCGTGGCGCAGCCGGGCGTCACCCGCGGACGACGGCCCTCCGGACGCCGCCCCGGGGCCACCCCGCAGGCCGGCGGACCGGCGGGCGCGCCACCCGCGGCCCGGCCCGGGGCGCGGGGCGCCCACTATGAGGCGCGGGCACCCGAGCGGGTCGGAGCACCCGGCCGGGCGCGGGGGCCGGAGACACGCAGCACACGCCGCAGGACGCGGACGCACGAGCGGCCCTCGCGAGGGCACGGAAGGAGCGGACCATGGGCGACCCATCCGAGGAGATCACCGCGCGGGGCGAGGCGCGCGGCGACGGCACGCGCGCGGTGCGGGCCGGGCTGCCCGAGCCGGCCGCGTACGAGCCGACGCTGCCCGGGCCGGTCTTCGCCGCCCACTTCCACCTGCCCGGCGACGCGGACCCGCTGGGCGGCCCGTACACCTACGGCCGGGACACCAACCCGACCTGGACGCTTCTTGAGCGGGCGCTCACCGAACTGGAGTGCCCCGCCGAACCGGAGTGCCCCGCCGAACCGAATCCGACCGCCCCCGACTCGCCGCCGCGACCCGAGACCGTCGTCTTCGCCTCCGGTGCCGCAGCGATGTCGGCCGTGCTCTTCTCACAACTGCGCCAAGGCGACACCGTCGTGCTGCCCTCCGACGGCTACCACCTGCTGCACGCGCTGCGCGACCGGCTCACCGGCTACGGCATCACCGTGCGCACCGCCCCCACCGGCGGCGACGCGCAACTTTCGCTCCTCGACGGGGCGCGGCTGCTGTGGCTGGAGACACCGTCCAACCCGAACCTCGACGTGTGCGACGTCCGGCGGCTGGCCAAGGCGGCCCACGAGCAGGGCGCGCTGGTGGCGGTCGACAACACGTTGGCCACCCCGCTCGGCCAGCGCCCCCTCGCGCTCGGCGCCGACTTCTCGCTGGCCAGCGGCACCAAGGCGGTCACGGGCCACGGCGATCTGCTGCTCGGTTACGTCACCTGCCGCACCCCCGAGCTGGCCGCCGACGTACGGGCCTGGCGCAAGAGCGTGGGCGCCGTCCCGGGCCCGATGGAGACCTGGCTCGCCCACCGTTCGCTGGCCACCCTCCAACTCCGCGTCGACCGACAGGCGGTGACCGCACTGGCCTTGGCGCGCCTGCTGCTCGACCGGCCCGACGTCACCGGCGTACGCCACCCCGGCCTGCCCGGTGACCCCGCGCACGAGGTGGCGAAGCGGCAGATGCGGCACGGTCGCTACGGGTGCGTGGTGTCCTTCGCCCTCCCCGACCGCGCCCACGCCCAACGGTTCCTGGGCGCCCTGCGCCTGGTGAGCGACGCGACGAGCTTCGGCGGCGTGCGGTCGACCGCCGAGCGGCGCGAACGGTGGGGCGGGGACGACGTACCGGAGGGCTTCATCCGCTTCTCGGTCGGCGTGGAGGACACGGCCGACCTCCTCGCGGACGTACGGCAGGCCCTGGACGCGGCGGCCGACGGGGCCGCGGAGTAGGAGAGGGGCGGAGCGCAGGGGGATGTGAGGCGTGGGGGGTGGTGGCGTTCGGTGGCGTGGTGCCGGCTGCCGCTGGGTGGCCGCGATGGCCGCGATGGCCGCGATGGCCGCGCGGGGACGGGTGTCGCGGGCGGCGGGTGCGCGGAGGTGGCGGACTCACGAGAGTCGGGCCCACCCACGCGGTGGCGGGCTCGGGTGCGACGTGGTCGGGTCCGGCGTGATCAGATCCGGCGGGCTCAGGCCCGACGGGACCAGGTCTGACGGGCTCGGGTGCGGCCGGCCTGAAGGCAGTGCAGGCTGGCAGAACCTCCCCCCTCGTGGCTCTGCCAGCCACGGTTCAACGCTCATCGAACCGCGCGACCTAGGCTAGTTGACTCTGCGTCAGTGTCCAATCACCCTAGCGACATGAAGCTATCGACATATTTATAGTTGGGGTACGGCGGGGCGACCAATACTGAGGGGAATCGATGGACCTGGCCCTGCTCCGTACGTTCATCGCGGTCTACCGCGCGGGCTCGCTGACCCGCGCGGCCACACTGCTCGGGCTGTCGCAGCCGGCCGTCACCGGCCAGATCCGTTCGCTGGAACGGCAGTTGGGGCGCCCCCTCTTCATCCGCAAGGCCCGTGGCGTCACCCCCACCAGCGCCGCCGACGAACTCGCGCAGCGGTCCGCGCCGCACATCGACGCGCTCCTGGAGATCACCGAGTCCGACAGCGCGGACGTCACCGCCCGGCGCACGCTGCACCTCGGTGGGCCGCCGGAGTTCACCACCCTGCGCGTGCTGCCCGCGCTCGCCCACCTCGCGCTGGACGGCCTCGACATCCGCGCCGCGTTCGGCACCGCCGACGAGATGTTCACCGGCCTGTCCGCCAACCAGTACGACTTGGCCATCACCACGGTCCAACCGCGCGGCCGACTGCTGACGGCGACGCCGCTGTGCGACGAGGAACACGTACTGGTCGCCGCCCCGCGCTGGGCCGCCCGGCTCGGCGCGTCCCTGCTGCGCGCGGGCGGCGGCCCCGCGGTGCTGCACCGCGCGCTGGAGCCGGTGCCGATGGTCGAGGTGCACGAGAGCCTGCCGCTGGTCACCTCGTACTGGGCGGCCGTGTTCGACGCGCCCGTCACCGCCTCCGCCACGATCATCGCGCCCGACCTGCGGGCCGTGCTCGCCTGCGTGATGGCGGGTTCGGGGGTGGCCGTCCTGCCGCGTTACCTGTGCATGGAGGCGCTGGACAAGGGCGAGGTGGTGGCGCTCATCGACCCACCGGTGCCGCCCCTCCGTACGTACTTCCTGGTCAAACGCACCGGCTCACCGGCCCCGCACCTCGCCCGCGCCCACGAGTGGCTACTCCGCGCCGCCGTCGACTGGTGAGCCGGCTGGTACGGGGAGGGGGGCGCGGGGTACGGGCCGGGGAGCCGGTTGCTGGGCCGGCTGGTACGCGGGGGCCGCGCGCGAGCAGTCGGCGGTCGAACGGCGCCGGCGGGAACGGCCGGGGGAGCGGAGTGCACGGCGGGCGCGGAGGGTGCGGCGGGCGCCGGTGCGCGGGCTCTACCAGGCCGGGAAGGGTTTCGCGAGGCGGCGCGCGCGGCAGACCTCCCCTATGACCGAACGGCCTGTGGTCAAGCGCACCGCCCGCGCCATCCTGCTCGACGGCGACCTCGACGCCGACGCCACGCCCCAACTCGTCCTGATCAAGCGGACCAAGCCCGGCGAGGCCCCGTACTGGATCACGCCGGGTGGCGGCGTGGAGCCTGGGGACCCGACGGTCATCGACGCCCTGCACCGCGAGATGGACGAGGAACTCGGCGCCAAGGTGACCGACGTAGTGCCCGCCTTCGTGGACACCGTGCCGATCGACGCGGCCCGCGACACCCTCCCCGAGCAGGGCGTTCCCGACCAGGGCGTCAAGGTCCAGCACTTCTTCGCCTGCCGACTCGCCTCGATGGACCTGTCCAGGCGGCACGGCCCCGAGGTGGACGCCCCGCGCGGCGAGTACGAGGTGGTGCGGGTGCCGTTCACCCGTGAAGGCATCGCCTCGGTGGGCGTGGTGCCGCCGTCGCTCCGCGCCTACCTCGACGCCAACATCGAGGGCGTACGGGCGCTGCTCGCCGGCGACCTCGGCTGAGGCGCCTCGCCCCGGCCGACGCGCCTCGCCCCGGACCGCTTTGCCCTGTGGCTCCCCGCCCCGTGGTTAGGCGGGTCGCCCGGAGGTTAGGCGGGGTACGGGCCTGATGGGCGCGGGCCGACGCGGGAATGATCCGTCGGTGAGTGGCCCGCCGGAGTGTGGCCCGTCGGGGCGTGGTCCGTCGGGGCGTGGCCCGTCGCGGGGTGGTCGGCGTTGAGCGGGGGCTTGGGCGCGGAGTGCGGCTCGACGAACCAGCCCGCGAACGGCTCCCGCTCCGCCTCCCCGGCCGCGAGCGGCTGCCGCGCGCGGTCCAGCACCCGTTCCACCGTCTCCTGCCACACCTGCCGGTCCTGGTCCCAGTGCCGGCGCCGGCCCTCGTCCCGAACCGTCTGCCCTTCCCACGGGTCACGATCCCGCCGCTGGTCCGGACCCGCACCGATCGCCGGCACGGGCGGGTTCGGCGTGCCGACCGGCGGCTGAGCCTCCTCGGGTACGCCACCGGCCAACGGCCCGGGCGAGCCCGCCGGCTGGGCGAACCCCGCCAGGGGGGCCGGGGCCAGAGCCGGCGGCTCGGGCAGGAGCGGGAGCTGGGGCAGGGGGGGCGGCTGCGGCAGGTGCGGAGGTTGCGGCGGCGCGAGCGCACCTGCTGCGGGTGACGACGGCGGCGCCGGGGGCCAGGGCGGCAACGGGGGGCCGGTTACGAGGAGGGGATCGCTCAGGAGCGGCGGGTCGTTCGGAAGTGGTGGGTCGCTCAGGGGCGGTGGGGGCGGGGGCCATCCCACGACTTCGGCGGCGCCGGCCGTGGAGGCGTCCCGGCGTTGCGCGTCGAGCGGGGGCGGCGGCGCGGTCGGCAGGTCGTCCCCGCCACGGGCGTCGTCGGATGAGGCAGGCACGGAGGGCTCGGCCGCCGCCCGACCGGACGCCTGACCCTGCGAGCGCCGGTGACCGGTGAGCTGGCTCCGGGACAACTGGGCGGTGGGCCGGTCCCACGCTTGCTGCGAGAAGTCGGCTGGTCCCCAGGGTTGTTGCTGGACGTGAGGTTGGTCCTGGCTCTGCGGCTGGGCGGCGGGCTCGTCCTGGCCCTGTGTTCGCCGCCGCTCGGCGAACTCGTCCCAGGGACGCTCGCCCACGGCCGGCGTGTGTTGGTGCTGGTCCTGTCCCTGGTGTGGAGGCCGGTCCTGGTGCTGAGGCTGCCGCTGGTGTGGAGGCTGCTGCTGGGTGAGCGGCTGGTCTTGGGGGTACGGGGCAGCGGGTGTTCGGGGCTCGTCTCCGTGCGGGGCGGGCGCCTGGGGCTGGGGCTGGTGAGGGACCTGCGAGGCGTGGGGGGCGTGGGGGCGGGGCTCCGAGGCGCGGTCGGCGGAGGCCGGGCGCGGGTCCTGCTTGCGGCCTCGGCCCGGCCCGCGACGGTCCTGGCCGCGGCGGGCGCGCGCGGCGGCGGCCGTACCGAAGTAGTCGCCGCCCTTGCGCCGGTTGTCGTCCGTTCCCCAGGCCCGCCCCTCGCCGTGCGGCGGGCGCTCCACCTTGGCCAGGTGCGGGATGTGCTTGGAGCAGTGCACGTACGCCTCGTCGACGGTCACCTCGACCCACACCGCGGCGCGCCGGCCCGGCACCGGGTCGACCGGCAGGTGCGGGCGCTCGGCGCGCATGTCGTCGTCCGCGACCACCCGGGCCCGACCGTTGATGTGCAGGCCGATCCGGTCCTGTTGGAAATCGAGCAACAACAGGGCTACGTGCGGGTTCTCCTCGATGTTTCCCAGGCTCGCGAAGACGCCGTTTCCCCGGTATTCGGGATAGGCGACGGTCCGGTCGTCCAACACCTGGAGGAATCCCGGAGATCCGGCCCGGAACGTGTTGTCGCATTCGCCCTTGCCGTCCGAGGTCGCCAGGAAGAACATCTCCTGGCGCTGCACGAACTCCCGCATGCGCGCGTTGAGGTAGCCGAGCATCTGCTCGTCGTAGAACCGCTCGGCCCTTTCCTCACTGCCGAGCCGTTCCTGCAACACGCGCTCGCCACGACTGCCCCATGCCTGTTCGGGCTGGCCGGGGGCGTCCCGATCGGATTCCGCGTGTATGCGGCGTTCGCCGTCGGGCGCGGTTTCCCGTTGGTGGTCCGGTGTGCCCTCAACGGTGCGTTCCGGTCCGATCTCCACGTATTCCACAGTTTCGAGTCCTCATTCGCTCCTCGTCCCCCGCCTTCACGCCCCGCACCGTCGCCGCGCCGTCGGCTAACCGAGCGCCCCCACCAGTTCCTCGAGCGAATCGTGGCGGATGCGGTGTCGCGGTATGCCGATTCCGCGCAGGGTGCTCACGCCGCTGCGTATCAGCCCGGGCGGTCCCGAGAGATAGGCGTCGAAGGCGTTCCACGGCCCGTACTTCCGCACCGCGTCGGGGAGCGGTCCGCGCAGTCCACTGGTGGGCCCGTCCGATATGACGGGGCGCACCGAAAGCCACGGATGCTCGCGCGCAAGGCGCGTCATGGTCTCGATGTCGTAGAGGTCGTGGTCGCTGCGGGCGCCGTAGAAGACCTCGACCGGGCGCTGTCTGCCGTGTACGGCGACGTCTTCGACGAGCGCCTTGATCGGCGCGATGCCGGTTCCGCCACCGAGGCACAGCAGTCCGTTGTCCGTCTCGTGGTCGACCACCATCGAGCCGGCGGGAGCGCCGAGTTTGATCACGTCACCGGGGTTGGCGTGGTGCACCAGGGAGGTGGAGACCCAACCGGCGGGGACGGCCTTGACGTGGAACGACAACAGCCCGTCCGAACGCGGTGCCGACGCGAACGAGTAGTGCCGCCACACCCGCGGCCACCAGGGCGTCTCCAGGCTCGTGTACTGGCCGGCGCGGAACGGGTACGGCTGGTCGGGGCGCACCGTGACCACCGCGATGTCGGGCGTGCGCAGCTCGTGGTGCACGATCTCGGCCTGCCACCAGGCCGGCGCGTGCAGCTCGTTCTCGGCCGCGGCGTCGATCATCGTCTGCGAGATCGTGGTGTACGCCCGCACCCACGCGGCCTCCGCCGCCTCGCCCCAGGTGTTCGGCGCGTACCGGGCCAGCGCGCCGAGCAGGCTCTCGCCCACCGCCGGGTAGTGCTCCGGCTGGGTGCCGTACTTGCGGTGGCCCCGGCCGAGGTGCGTGAGGTACTCCTCGAGGAGCGCCGGCTCGTCGGCGTGCCGCGCGGACGTGAGCAGCGCCTTGAACAGCCGGTCGCGCTGCGCGTCCATGGCCGCCGGGAACATCTCCCGCAGCTCCGGGTGGTTGAGGAAGAGGAGCGCGTAGAAGTACGAGGTCACCTTGTCCGAGATGGGCTCGATCTCGGACAGCGTGCGCCGGATGAGCTGGGTGTCGGCCGACGCGCTCTCCGGCAGGTCCGCGAACGCCCCCGCCGGTCGCGCGGCATGACCCGCCGGCTCCTCGCCGAGCGGCGAACCGAACCCCGGACGGCTCAGCGGCGAACCGGGCCCCGGCTCCCCGACACCTGGCGGCGGCACCGCGGCGGCGCGCAGGGCGATGTCGGCACCGCCGGCGTAGCGGGCGGCGTCGGAGACGGGGGTGGCGTCGGGGGAGCGGTTCGCCTCCGGGCCGCCGTCAGGACGGCGCGCCGGCACCGGCCGCAGGCCGTCGGGACCTGACTGACCAGCCCCTTCCAGCGTTCCCGAACGCGCCGCCGCGCGCGGCTCACCGGCCGGTGCGGCGGGGCGGTCGGTCGGTACGGAGGGGCGTCCGGCTGGTGCGGTGGGGCTGGTGGGCGAGGGGGCCGCCGCCCGCTCGGTCGCGGGCACGAGGCCGGCCGCGCGGCTCGTAGGGGCCAGCGCGGCATCGGCGGCCCGCCCGACGGCGGGCGCGGGCGAGGAGCGCGGCGCGGAACCGGCGGTGATCGCCTCCACTTCCGGCGCGGGGCGCATCGCGGGCACCGACCCGGTCAGGCGTACGTCACGCTCGGCGGGCGACGCGGCGGGGCCCGCGTCCGGGTGCCCGGGTGAACCGGGGTGGGCCGGGCTCGCCGCCGCGCCGGTCGCCGCCCCGCGCTGGTGCGGCTCGGCGGCGCGCTGGTGCTCCCGCTGCTGTGCCGGGGCCGCCTCGTACGGGTCGGGGCGCGGCGCGGGCGGTGGGGCACCCTGGCTCGCCCCGCGACCCACTGGCCTGATGGCCGCCACGGAACGGCCGCGGGCTCGCGCGCCCTCGGCCTCGGTCGCCGCGCGCGGTGCCGCCCCGTTGTCCGGGCCGCTCGCCGGGTCCGCGCTCGCCGGGCCGCGCTGGCCCCGGGCGGGTGCGTCGGCTACCTGCCTGGTCGGAGTGAACCAGCCTCGTTCACGGTTCTCGCCATGGGTGTCGCCAGAACCACCGGACTCGCTGTCGTCGGCTGACGTGGTGGTCGGAGCGTTCATGGTTGCCTCGCCTCGAACATCTCTCTGCCGGACTTCGTCAGTCTGCGTCGCTGTCGGTCTTGGCCGTCGCGGCCTCACCCGCCGTCACGGCGAGCCACCGACACCGCACGCTCTCTCGGTCCCGCCGCCCCTCTCCCTCCCTGTCCGGGGGACCCCTTGTTCAGCGACACACGTACGGTGGGCGGTCCGCGCCGCCCACTCGCATCACGACCCCCTGACATCTCACGCATATCGTGCGGGGGCCAGTTCCCGAACCGTGCCTCAGACCTCTCACGCGTACCGCCCTTCCCCTGCCGGCCGTCGCGCTCCGCGTTCCCCGACCCAAGCGGCGATACGCCCTGGTGCGTGGCGCTTCGTCGGCCAGCGTGGCACCCCTCGCCCACGGCCCGCGGCAATAGCCTGAACTCCCGGTTCCCGTACTCCCGTTCCCGCTAGGCTGGGCTCACCGGTGTACCCCACGGGGGTGCCGATGGCGTTCTTGCGTTCGAACGGGGTTGACCATACCCGCCCCGGTTGAATGCACAAGTCCCGTGCTAGCCGGCCCTTATGTCCGTCTTATCAGGGCAGAGGGCGGCGGTTGCTGGTCAATTCGTACGCGTCGCGCAGATCGCGCCCCACATAGGCATATGAGGCGATCCCCGCCAGGTGCCGGTCGGCGTTGACCGCGACAGATGTCGGCAGCACCGCGAACAGCTCGGCGTCCGACATGGAGTCTCCATACGCCACACATTCCGACCGCGTCACCCCGAATCTCTCACATAGTTCATCCGCGATCTTCACCTTGGCCGCCGGATTGAGAATGCCGTCCGGTCGCACCGGCTCCCGGAAGGGGACGGCCGGAAACACCGAACCGTAGGTCGCGTGCGCTCCCCACTCCAGCAGGCGGCGCACGAAGAAGTCCGGCGACAGCGATATCACCGCACACCGTTCGCCGCGCGCCGTGATATCCGCCCATACCTCGCGTATTCCGTCCAGCCACGGCGCCCCCTCGAACGCGAGCGCCACCTGTTCCTCCGTGAGCTCCGCCCACAACTCGCGCACGCGCAGGGCGAACTCCGGCGGCGCCAGCACCTGGCGCGCGAACGCCCGCTCCAGGTCGGCGATCTCCTGTTCAAGGCCCAGTTGTCGAGAGATCTCGACGGGCGCGGCCGACCCGTACATCAGCGTTCCGTCGAGGTCGAACAGATGGAGTCTGGTCATGTCTGCCGAGCGTAAGCGCACCGCGGGCCGTGGCACCGCCTCCTTGTTCCTCTGGCCGCTTCGTCGTGCCGCTCTCTCTGTTTCTCCCCTTGCCGCCTCGCCCGCCTCGCCCGCCTTGTCCGCGTGGCGCGCCCCGCGCCTGGCCTCGCCGGCCGTGGGCAGGTCGGGCCGGAACGTCGGTGGCGGGCGGGCTGCTCCCCGTGGAGGCCCCGCGGATACTCCCGCTGTGCGACGCCGCGCGGGGCTGGCGACGGCACCGTGGGGAACATGCGTCAGCTCACCAGACCCACCCGTCGTGCCGTTCTCGTCGTCCATGTCGTCGTCTCCGTCGGCTGGCTCGGGGTGACATGCGGACTGCTCACCCTCGCCATCGCGGGGGCGGCCACCGACTCGGCCGAGGCCGCCGAGGCCGCGTACCGGGCGATGAAGGTGTTCGGCGACTGGTTGGTCATTCCGCTGAGCCTGTTGGCCTTGGTCAGCGGGCTGGTCCTGGCTCTGGGCACGCCCTGGGGGCTCGCTCGGCATCGCTGGGTCTACACGAAGTTCTGGCTGAACCTCGCCACCGCGGGGCTGTCCGCGTTCGCCCTGCGGGGCCACATCAACGAGGTGGCGGCCCAGGCGAGCGCCGGTGGCCACGTGGCGAACCCGGCCGACGTGATCATCCCGCCCGCGGTGGCCCTGGCGACCTACGTGTTCATCACGGCCATCTCCGTGCTCAAGCCCTGGGGGCTGACGGCCAGGGGCCGCCGGCACCGGCGTGTCAGGTGGTGAGGTCCGCCGCCGGGTGAGGTGCCGCGTCGCCCGCCGACGTCCGCACGGCGGGGCCGCTCGCCCCGGCGGTCTCGGCCTCCGCGCCCGGCGTCGCCGGCCCGCCCGTCCGCACGACGCGGCTCCGTGGGGCCCGGTACTCACCGTCCTGCCGGCGCTCCAGCCAGGCCGCGAAGACCGCGACGCCCAGGGCCGACAGCGCCAGGCCCACGCCGACCACGTTGGGCGCCGTGTACCCGAAGCCGGCGGATATGACGAGCCCACCGAGCCACGCGGCGAGTGCGTTGCCGAGGTTGAAGGCGGCGATGTTGGCCGCCGACGCCACGGTGGGAGCCTCGGCGGCGTGGTCCATGACCCGCTTCTGGAGCGGCGGCACGGTCGCGAAGCCGAAGAGGCCGATCAACACGAGGGTGATCGCCGCCAGGACCTTGTGGTGGGCGGTGAGGGTGAACAACCCGAGCACCGTGGCGAGGCCGACGAGGCTCGCGTAGAGCAGCGGCATCGCGTGGCGGTCGGCGTACCGGCCTCCGATCACGTTGCCGGCGACCATGCCGACGCCGAAGAGCGCGAGCAGCCACATCACGCTGGACTCGGCGAAGCCCGCGGTCTCCGTCATCATCGGCGTGACGTAGGTGATGGCCGCGAACACGCCGCCGAAGCCCAGCACCGTCATCGTCATGGCGAGCCAGACCTGCGGGTTACGGAAGGCGCCGAACTCCTTGCGCAGCTCGGGCGTGGCCGGCTCGGGACGGGCCGGGACCAGCTTGGCGATGCCGAGCAGACCGAGCACCCCGAGCGCCGCGACGATGAAGAAGGTGACGCGCCAACCCGCGTGCTGACCGATCAGCGTGCCGGGAGGGGCACCGATGACGTTGGCGAGCGTCAGCCCCATGAACATGCTGGCGATGGCGCCGGCCCGCTTGTTCGGGGCCACCAGGTCGGCGGCGACCACGGAGCCGACACCGAAGAACGCCCCATGCGTGAACGAGGCGAGCACCCGCCCCACGAGCAGCACGCCGAACGCCGGCGCCAGCGCGGTGAGCAGATTGCCCGCGATGAACAGGCCCATCAGCATCAGCAGCATCTGCTTGCGGGTCAGCCGCGTGCCGATCGCCGTCATGAACGGCGCCCCGACCACCACCCCCAGGGCGTACCCCGTGACCGCGAAGCCCGCGGTCGGGATCGACACCCCGAAGGAGTCCGACACCTCGGGGAGCAGCCCCATGATCACGAACTCGGTCGTGCCGATGCCGAAGGCACCGATAGCAAGGGCCAGGAGTGCGAGCGGCATAACGGCATCCCCCAAAAAGTTGCGCACAGCAGGTACGAGCACACACAATAATTGCAGACGCGGGTTAATTGCAAGCGCGGGCTATTTCACGGGTGGCCTATCCTGGTTCGTACGACACCGAAGGGGGCGTCTCATGGCACACCAGCTCGGCTCGGCCACGGATTTCCGGCAGACCGCGGACCAGGGCGAGGCCCGTCACCCGGACCGCGATCAGGCCCCGGCCCCAGCCGCCCAGCGGACGGACCAGACTCCCACCAGGACCGCCAGCCCCTCGCCACGCTCCCCCTCGGCGGATGGGGAGTCGGCTCACACGCGGGAATCGGGCCACGCGCCGGAGGCCGAGCGCGACGACCCGCCCGCACCGCCCGGGCGCGCCCTGGCTCACAGTTGGTGCGCGCTGTCCGCGCTGCACAGCCGCCTTGAGGCGCACATAGAGCGCGCGCTGGAGGCCGCGGCGGAGCTGAGCGTGCGGGAGTACTCCGTGCTCGACGTGCTGAGCGAACAGCACGACGGCGAGGGCGGCCACCTGCGCATGAACCAGCTCGCGGACGTCGTCGTACTGAGCCAGAGCGCCACGACGCGCCTGGTCAGTCGGCTGGAGGAGCGTGGCCTGCTGGTCCGCTACCTCTGCCCGACCGACCGTCGGGGCATCTACACGGACGTCAGTGACGATGGCCGGAAGCTGCTGGAGCGAGCGCGGCCGGTGCATGACGCCGCGCTGCGAGAGGCCCTCCAGGAGGCCGCCAAGCGACCCGAATTGGCGCCTTTGGTCACGGCTGTCCGTACTTTGGGGCCGACATCGAAACCCGAATGACCGGGGCGTAGCCTCCGGATCATGAGCGATTTCGAGCAGTCCGGGGCGACGGTCGAGTTTCGGCGGGTACAGGCGGAGGACCTTCCCGCCATCGTGGCGATGTTGGCCGACGACGCCCTGGGCGCCCAGCGCGAGTCGCCCGCCGACCTCACGCCGTACCAGGCGGCCTTCGAGCGGATCGCCGCCGACCCCAACCAGTGGCTGCTCGCGGCCGTCCGCGACGGTCGCCTGGTGGGCACGCTGCAACTCACGTTCGTCCCCGGCCTGTCCCGGCGCGGCGCGACCCGCTCGATCATCGAGGGAGTGCGCGTCCACGGCGACGAGCGCGGCAGCGGGCTCGGCACCCAGATGATCGAGTGGGCCATCGACGAGTCACGCCGTGCGGGCTGCCAGTTGGTGCAACTCACCTCGGACGCGACGCGCATCGACGCGCACCGCTTCTACGAGCGGCTCGGCTTCGAGGCGTCCCACCTCGGGTTCAAGCTGCAACTCTGAACGGTCGGGAGCGGTCCGGAACGGTCGAAAACGAGTCGGGCCGGGCCGGGTTGGACCGATGGGGCCGGGCTGGATCGGGTCGGGCCGAAGTGTCGTGCGTGCGATGGGCCGTGCCAGGCCGCACGGGGGCTGGATCGAGCCGGAACGGGGACGGGCTTCGGCCCGCCGTCGGGACGGCGGGCCGAAGCGACATTCCGGGGACCCTGGGCGATCAGTGTGGGTAAGCGGGCGGGCGGCGGGGCGTAAGCGAGTGGTCGCGGTCGTTCAGATGGTGTCGAGATCGATCGCCTCGGCCATCGCGCGGTAGCCGGCGTCGTTCGGGTGCTTGTGGTCGCCGCTGTCGTACGCGGGGTCGAGCGCCAACGGGTCCGCGGGGTCGGCCAGCGCGGCGGCGAAGTCGACGTACGCGTCGAACTCGCCGGACGTGCGGATCCACGTGTTGATCTGCTGCCGCTTCGCCTCGGCACGCGGCGTGTGGTACTCCGCTCCCTTGAACGGCAGGATCGTCGCGCCCACCACGCGCACCCCCTTGGCACGGGCTCGGGCGATCAACTCGCGGTAGGCATCGATCAGTTGTGTGGCGGAGAGTTGCGGATTCGGCTTGTAGGTGGGCAGGTCCACCTCGCTGAAACCGATGTCGTTGAGCCCCTCGAAGACGATCACCGAACTCACCCCGGGCTTGTCCAGCACGTCCCGTTCGAAGCGGTCCAGGGCCCGGTCCCCGTACCAGGCCGAGTCGTTGAGCAGCAGGTTTCCGCCGATCCCCGCGTTGAGCACCGGGCGCGCTCGGCCGGCAGCCGACAGGCGCTCGGCGAGTTGGTCCGGGTAACGCTTGTTGGCGTCCACGGTGGAGCCGTACCCGTCGGTGATCGAATCACCGAACGCGACCACGGCTCCCCGCCGGGACGCGCCGGGCCGCGACGCGCCGTCGGAGGCTTCGGGAGCGTCGGGGTTGGCACCGCCGCCCGCCCGGTCGGCGATTCGCCCTGAATGCGGCGTGTGTGTCGATCGGTCGCCGGTCAGCTCGACGTCGGAGAGGTAGTACCAGGAGCGGGTGCGCTCGCCGAACGCGGAGCCGGTGCGGTCCCCACGGTGGTCCCCCCGCGCGCGGTAGCTGTGGGCGTACGCCTGCGCGTGGAAGGTCGCGGGGCCGGTGGGCTCGGCGAAGTACAGCGTCACCGTCACCGTGTCGAAGGCGCTGACCCGCAGCGGGGCCGCGTCGCTCGCGCCCTCGCCGCCGGCCGGGATCGTCACCGACGGGCGGTTGCCGAACGTCAGCTTCCGCAGTGTCTGGGGTCGTACGGCCGCGCCGCCGGCGCTGCGTGCGATGGTCGCGCCGGAGATCCTGAGCGGCCGTTCGCCGTAGCGGTTGGAGAGCTTGATCCGCGCCGCGCTGCCGCCGCCGGTGACCCGTACGACCTGGCGCACGGTCTGGCGGTCGAAACCGGCCTCGGACCAGTTCTCCTCGAAGCCGGCGCTCGGCCGCTGCACGGGCGCCACCCACCCCGCCGACCAGGTCGTGGCCGCCCGAGCGCGATCCGTATCGGTTGTGCCGGATGGTGTCTGCGGTGTGGCCGTGGCCCGGGGGCGGGCGCCGGCCACGCCCGATGTGGCGAGCACGGCGGTGAGTGCGACGAGCGAGATGGCAAGACGCGACGACGCGGAACGCATGGCTGTCCTCCTGGGTGGGGATGGGGCGCGGCGCGAGTGCGGTGGGTCCGCGGTGGCCTCGCGAGCCGCCTGGGGAACAGCCTCTGGTGCGCCGGGCGCGCCACCCAGCCACCGCCGGCGCGTAGGACGGCCGTGCGTACGCCCGCGCTGCGTACCACCGTCAGGGTCAGGCTGCGCGCCCTCGCGCGCGCGAGGCGCTGACCAGCGAATGTGTGCCTGGCCGGACGATCTCTGACCGCGACCACCCCGCCGCGGCGGTGGGCGGCGGGGTGGCGGACCTGCGGGTGCTCGGGGGCTCGGGTCCGTGGGTCTGTGGTCGGGGCTGTGTGCGCAGCCGGGGTGGGGCGTGCGGCCCGTGTCGTACGGGTCCGTGTGACCGGTGGAGTGCGCAGGCGCGCCCCGTACGCGATCGGCTCCGGTCGGCGTCCCGTACGCGATCGGCTTCGGTCGGATGGGGTCAGAAGCCGCGCCAGCCCTCCGGGTCGAGCGTGCCCGGGACCGACTCCGCAGGCTCGTAGGGCTTCCGGGAGAAGACGAAGGTGCCCAGGTCGAGGTGGGTCTCCGGGTCCGTGGCTCCGGTGCGGCTCGGTTGTTCGGTGCGCACGACGCGCAGCGTCTCTCCGGCGTAGTAGCCGTCGAGTCCGATCCAGGTGCCGTCCGGCTCCGGGCGGAAGCGGGAGCCGCGCCCGCCGCCCCGCAACGGGGCGAGTTCCAGCCAGCGTTCGGCGCGCAGTCGCAGCAGGAAGGGGGTGGTGCCCCAGTACCAGGCGCCGGTCAGCGCCAGGAGTTCCGAGTCCACGTCGGGCAGCGGGCGCCACGGCTCGGGGACGGGCGGTTCGTGCTGCGCGACGATGCCGATGAGGTCGGCGACGAGGGTGGCGATGGACGGTCCCGAGGTGGCGTTGGCCAACGCGACGCCGGCAAGGTTCTCGTCCGGGCTGACCCACACCGTGCTGAGGAAGCCGGGCATGGAACCGGTGTGGCCGAAAAGGAGCCGCCCGTCCCTGCGGACTACCTGTAGTCCCAACCCGTAACTGTCGTCCCACGCCGCACCCTCCGGCGCGCTGGCGGGCCGGCGCATTTCGGCCAGCGTCGCGGCACTGAGCACGCGGTCGTCGCCCTGCGCGAGGAACACCACATAGCAGGTCAGATCCGTCACCGTTGACCACAACTGCCCCGCTGGGCCCATCACTCCCATGTCCTCGACGGCCTCGCGCTGCATCACGTCCGCCCACGGGTGCACCGCCCAGCCATTCGCGTGCGGGGCCTCGGGCGTGGCAGACGTACGGGTCATGCCGAGCGGCACCAGCACCTCGCGGCGCAGCACCTCGTCCCACGGGGCGCCCCGCAACTGCTCGACCAGGGCGCCGAGGAGCGCGTATCCGGGGTTGGAGTAGTGGAACGTGTGCCCTGCGGGGTGGCGGTGGGGGCGCTCGCCGAACACGTCGCCCAGTTCCGGGCGCAGGTCACCCGGGGTCCGCTCCCACCACGGGCCGGGCGCCTCGGCGGCGAGGCCGCTGCGATGGGCCAGCAGTTGGGCGATGGTCGCGTCGCCCACGGACGGATCGGCCCCCTCCGCCGCGAGCCGGTCGGCCAGGTGCGCGCGGATCGGGTCGGCCAGATCGAGCAACCCCTCGTCGCGCAGCCGCATCACCAGAACCGCCACCAGCGACTTGGTGATCGAGCCGATGCGGTACTGCGTGTCGGCGTCGGGCACCTGATCGGCCAGCGCGCTCCGCGCCCCCGACCACACCAACTGTCCGTCCCGCACCACCGCCCCCACCAGTGACGGGGTGCGACCCTCGGCCTGCCCGACCGCGAGGCGGTGCAGCAGGGCGCGACGAGTGGCGGGAAGGAGTTCATCGAACGGGGCGGTCTCGGTCATGGTGCTCCTGTCGGCGATCGAACCTGCGGGTCCCGACCTCGGACCTTAGCCACCGGGTCGCCCACGCCGACACCGAGAATCGGGGCACGGCGTTCGCTTGGTCATTCACCTGGTCATTCGCTCGGTGATCTGCTTGGTGATTCACTCGGTGATTCGCTTCACCATCTGTTCGGTCGTCCGGCCGGCCGTGCGCCCCGTCTCCCGGCCCGGTCAACCGGGCGCGTCGTAGAGCCGAGTCGGGTCGCGCGGGTCGGTGGTTCGGTGGTTCGGTGGTTCGACGGGTGGGCAGCTCGGCGGGTGGGTGGCGCGGCGGCGAATCGGAGTCGCACGTGCGAGGCGTACGGTTCGCCCTGCGATCGGGACACGTCCGATTCCTTCAAGACCCTGCCCGCTGCGCCTGCCTAACGTGACCGCATGACACCTCGATTCGATCTCATCGGCATGGTCGTGGACGACATGGCCGCCACGCTCGCCTTCTACCGCCGCCTCGGCCTCAGCATCCCGGCCGACGCCGACGACCAACCGCACGTCGAGGCGGAGTTGCCCGGCGGAACGCGGATCGCCTGGGACACCGTGGCGACCGTACGGTCCTTCGACCCCGACTGGACCCCGCCGCAGGGCGGAGGCCACCGGCTTGGCCTGGCGTTTCTGTGCGACGGCCCGGGCGAGGTCGATGCGCTCTACGCGGAGCTGACGCGGGACGGGTACGCCGGTCACAAGGCGCCGTGGGACGCGCCGTGGGGGCAGCGGTACGCGGTTCTCCGCGACCCGGACGGAAACACGGTGGACCTCTTCGCTCCGTCGGGTGCGGTGGCGTCCTAAGAGGCGCGCTCGACCCTTGTCTGGGTGCCGTTGCGGTTTTCTGCTCTGTCGCTTCTTCTCTGTCGACTTCCTGCTCTGTCGACCTGGTAGGAGGGGTATGAACGGCCCGGCGGTTTGGGTGGTGGGCTGACCTGGATGATCTGGGTGACCAGGATGATCCGGATGATCTGGATGATCTGAGTGGCCTGGGTTGAGCGTGCGGGCTGTGCCCAGCGTGGGGGTGCCCGCACGCGGGCGCCCGCGCATCGGCGCGCGCCCTCGCGACGCGCCCCGCCGTGGCTTGCTAGTCGGCGGCCAGCAGCTCCGTCACCGGTACGCCCGCCAGCGCGCGCACCTCCCGGGCGAGGTGCGCCTGATCCGCGTACCCGACACGGGCCGCTACCAGGGCAAGTGGCTCACCCGCACGGGCCAGTTCCAGCGCGTGGCCCATCCGCAACACCCTGGCCAGGGTCTTCGGCCCGTATCCGAACGCGTCCAGGCACCTGCGCCGAAGCTGCCGCTCGCTGAGCCCGATGTCCCGCGCCAGGGCGGCAACCGTGCCACCGGCGCGCAACCCGCGTACCACCCGCGCGTGCGGCAGCGACGACTGTCCGTCGCGCGCCCGCCCGGCCCGTAGCCGCTCGGTGACGGCCCCCTCCAACGCCTGCGCCCGGGCCGCCGTCGGCACGGCCGCCATCCGCTCGGCCAGCCGTGCGGCCTCCGCCCGCGGCCACACCTCGTCCAAGGGCACCCGCTCGTCCCGCAGCGCCGACGCGGGCAGGCCGAACACGGCCGGGCCCACGCCGGGCGCGAACCGTAGCCCGGTGTGCGCCGCCCCGGGCCGGTCGACGACAAGGTGCGCCCGGGTGTCGGGCCCCGCCACGAGCAGCCGGCCCGCGGACCAGATCAGGTCCGTGCACCCGTCGGGCAACACCCGTGCGACGCCGCCCGTCCCAGCTCCGGCACGGCGCTCCCACACCACCGTCCCCGCATGTCGCGAGCGCCACTCTCGGTACATGCCACCAGCATGCCTCGGTAACGACCCGCACCTCGTAACGGGAGGTCCGAGGGGCAGGTCACACCAGGTATGCCCCTCGTATCGACGGGCGTCAGCGCGCCCCGGCCCCTTGGTACATTGCCGGCCCGGCTCCCCACGCGTCCCAGGTGGGCAGCCCGGCCAGAGCACGCGCCGGCCATGACGACGCCCGCCACCGGGCGGGTGGCCGACTGGCCGGCCGTCGCCAGCAGGCGGAACCCCTGAGGAGAGAAGTGAGCCCCGAAACGCAGGCCGAGTCGACCCCACGGACCGGCGCGACGCTGGACGCCGCGACATGGCTGGCGTCGGTCAGCATCGACCCGGCCGTGGCGGCCCTACGCCCCGACTACCACGCCCTGCTCATCACGGTCGAGGGACTGCGCCCCGGGCCGAGCGACGCGTTCAGCGAGGAGATGCTCGCGCGGGCCGAGGCCACCGCGCGCGAGCGCATCGGTGACGGGCCGCTGGAGGAACACCCGCACATCGCCGCCTGGCGCGAGGCGTTCCGTTCCTTCGGCGCCAAGCCGCAACGCACGCGGCCCAGCGCGGAGGCCCTGCTGCGACGGGCCGCCGACGGGTTGCCCCGCGTGGACCGGCTGACCGACATCTACAACGCCGTGTCGGTGGGCCACTTCCTGCCGCTGGGCGGCGAAGACCTCGACCACTACGCGGGCCCGGCACGACTGGTGCGCGCCGACGGTACGGAGGTCTTCGACACCACGGCGGGCGGCGAACCTGCCACCGAACACCCCACCGCCGGCGAAGTCGTCTGGCGTGACGACCTGGGCGTGACCTGTCGGCGCTGGAACTGGCGTCAGTGCACCCGTACCCGACTGACCCACGACACCACCCGCGCCCTCTTCATCCTGGACGCCCTCGGGGCAATGGACGACCAGGCCCTCTCGGCGGCGGGTGACGCGCTCACCGATGCGCTGACCACCAGCAGCCCCGGGGTGAAGATCAACACGCGGCTGCTGCGCGCCTCTGCGGCCTGACCTCGCCGTCTGCGGCTCAGGCCCCACTCGCCGCTTTGTCACGTTCGGGCCCGCCTTGCCTTCGCCCCGCCTGCTCGGCGCCGGGTGCCTGGTCCCGGTGCCCGGTGCCCGGTGCCTGGTGCCCGGTGGCTGCGCCGAAGGTCGTGCCAGGGCGGCGGGCGGGGGTGGGGGAGCTGCCGGGCGGTGGTGTGGCATGGCGTGGCGTGGTGGCGGCGGGGTCGGGCTCGGCCGGGGCTGGCGCTGCGGCCCGGCCTGCCTGGGCGGTCGGTACGCCGATCCAGCGGGTTGGCCGGCACGCCGATCCAGCGGGCTAGTTCGGTGGCCCGGCTCGGCAACAGGCTGGCCCGATAGCCTGCGCGGCGTTGCGGGCCGCGGGCGGTGCGAGGGGACGCGGGCAATCAACCTATGGGGGCCCCTCCCCCCTCCCCACCCTCCCCCTCCCGCCACCCCTCCCCACCTTGTTCCGCTGTGCACGCGTGCCGCGTGGTGCGGCGCGCGTGGTCGTGTCGTACGTGCCGCTGTGACGCGGCGGCGCTGCGCAGCCCGTGCCGTCTCGTGCACCGCCTGACCTTGTACCGCGTGGCCGTCTCAGGCTCCCCCGCAGATCGGAACCGTGCCAGCCCAGCGCTGGCCCCCGTCCCCTTTGCGCCCAGGACCGGAGCACGTGCAGGCGGCAGCGCTCAAACGCCCTAGAGGTCACGCAACACAAACAACTCGTTCACAATAGATCATTGACAACCTCATATGCCTGCCGCACCCTTGCTCCATGTCATCGACCACTGACTCGCCTCGCGAGCAGCCCGCCGCCTTCGCACCGGCAGACCCCGACCAAGCACGGGCCGCACGCGTCTACGCCTCCCTGTTTCGCATCGCCGAACGCCACGCGGCCAGCGACGAGCAGCGCCAACGGCAGGTGCATCCCTCGATCATCGGGGCGCACGAAGCCATCAGGCTGGTCTCCTTCCTCCTCAGTGGGGCCGCACAGCGGGAGGAGGGCGAGCCCGAGGTGGACCACACCGACATCACCGCGGCCCTGACCCTCGTACCGCTGGCGCGGGGCGAGATGGACGAACTGGAGGCCGGGCTCCTCCAGATGGCGCGAGGTCGCGGAATGACCTGGCCGGAGATCGCCTTTGGCCTCGGCCTCGGCACCCCCCAGGCCGCCAGGCAGCGCTACGAACGCCTCCTCGCCCGCACCGGCGGCGAAGCGGAACAACAGGCGCCGGCACCAACCAAGAAGGCCCCCGCGGCGACACCGGAGCCCGCTCCGGGCGCCGAGTCGTAGCCCCTGCCACCAACAGAACCCGCAGACCACCCCACCAGAGCGCACACGCCTGCCCCACCCACCCGCCTGGCCACCCGCCCGTCAGACGAGCAGCCACCCCAACCCAGCCCGGCAGTCATCACGCGCCAGAAGGCCCGAGCAACGCCCCAACACGCCCCCGCCCCAGAGCGCTCACACCCCACGCCCTGCCCGCCACCACCACGCCAGCGCCGCACCACGCCCACGCAAGAGCGGCGAAGCGCGGAACGCCGACACAAGGCCAAGGCGGTGCGCGGCGACACGACACGGTCAGTCGAGTTCCGTGGGGCCGTAGCAGGCGGCTATCGCGCCGCTCCCCAGTGCCCAGTACCGGTCTCCGTAGGACCAGTGCCACCACTCCGTGGGGTAGTTGACCAGCCCTGCCGAAGTGAGTGCGACGCCGAGGATGTCACGGTGCTCGCGGGCCTCGGCAGTGATGGTGTCCGCCTGCGTGTAGCAGGCTCCCGCGCTCTCCTCCGGTGACGCGTTCATGCGGGTGCCCAGATCGAGTTCGCGGCCGTCGGCGTCGGCGAGAGTCAGGTCGACGGCCGCACCAGCGCTGTGCGGGGCTATCTCGGGAGGGGACACGTAGCGACTGGCCGCCGAGCGCACCTGGTCCGCTGACCACTCGGGGTGTTCGGCGCGCAGGCCCTCCGCGTACTCGTCGAAATACCGGCGCTGCAACACTGGCGGGCGATACCCCTCGACGAACAGCAGCCGCATGCCCCGGGGCAGTTCAGCCTGCGCCGCCCGCAACCGGTTGAGCACGCCTTCCCGCAGGTAGGCGAAGGCACCGGCGGAGTCCTCCCACTTCCGTTCGTCGACCAACAGGGAAGCGTCTCGGCGCACGTCCACGAGCGGCTCACCGCACTCCTGAACAGGAACGGACGCGACTCTCGGGTCGGACATCAAGACGATCTCAGTCATGGGGCAATCATCACCCAGCTCCGCCCAGCCTGGGTGGGGCTGTGGATAACCCCGCCCGTGTGGATAACCCTGCTCACGCAGGGACGCGCGGCGATGAACCGCAGGGTGTCCACTGTCGCCAGCGACTGCCGGCGGAAGGCTCGAAAGCGCGCCCGACAGCCCAACGACGCGTTGCGCAACGCGACGCGACACCGGCGCGACGCACTCCACGCCACAACGCGAGTAGGGCAACGCCCCAGACGACAGCGCACCTGAAAGCCCACCCACCCACGAAAGCCGCCCTGGGGCGACAACGCGACAAGGGCCCGACAGGTCCGACAGGACCCGACAGGACCCGCCGCAACCCAACACAGCCCCCCAGGTCGGCGGAGGACCTCCTCACCCCGTACGGCGGTCGCTCCGCTCGTCCACTACCTCGCTCCCCTGAACAGTTCGCCTGAACAGTTCGCCGGCCAGGCCCGTTGCGGGCGGCCGTACGAGCACGGGGTGGGCCCTACTTCACCGTGTACTTGCACATCGACTTGCCGCCGCTGTTGTCCGCGACCTGCTTGCCGTCCACGGTGATGACGCAGTCGGCCGGGCGCAGCATGCCGTCAGGGCCGGTTACGGAGCCGGGCACGACGGAGACGCCGAGGCCGACCTTCTTCTCCGCGTCGGTCTCCAGCGTGATCGTGGACGTCTTCTTCCACGGCAGCTTGACCGTCTCCATCTTGTTGCTGTCCAGGTTGTAGTAGATCTGCGACGACCCGCTCCCGCGCACCTCTAGCGTGACCTCGCGCTTGACCGCGGCACCGTCGCCCGCCGCCGCGCCGTCCTGCTTCGGGTTCACACCCTCGCTCACGGACTTGTCGGTCTTACCGGCCTTATCGGCTTGGTGATCCTTGCCCTTCTTCGACGAATCACCGTTGCTCCCACAGCCCGCGAGGAGAACCGTGGACAGAGCCACCGCAGCACCAATGACGATCTTCTTCCGCATGCTTCCCCTTCTCGAAATGAGCGTCCGATCGTAGTACTCGCCCGCGGGCGGAACTGTCACATCCGCAACGCCCACGCCCCCTCACCCGAACCACCCCGTTCGCCCAGTTCACCCCGTTCTCCCTATCCGCCCCATTCCCCCCACACCACGCACCACATCCCGCGATGTGCCATGCCCCCCACACCTCACGTCCCACGCCTCGCCCCGAGGGCAGTTCACGCCACAGCCGAGGGCGCACGCACGACACCCCCGGCGCGGGAACCCGCACGGAACCGGGAACTGGGCACTGGGAACGCGCAGCGCGGCAACGGTCGACAGCCGGACCGGCCGCGCGACCACCACCCGCCAGCCAAAGCTCGCCAAGCGTCGCGCACCGACGGCGCACCCACCCCGCCCAACCGACGCCACCCCACCTCACCCCCAACCTCACCCGCCCCCACCCACACCCCGCCCCATCTCGCCCTCACGGAGGAGCCGGCCGCCACACCTGGCGTAGGCCGACGTACGCCAACACCCTCCCCACGTCTGCCGGTTCGCGTTCTTGCGTACACGCACGCGAGGCACCGGATAATCCGTCCGACCGCCACCGCCTCGACGCCCCCAGCAGGCCCAGGGAAAACCGATCACCCCCGAAGCACCGACCCACCGACAGCACAGCGCGAGCCCAACGCGAGGCACAACGCGAGGCACAACGACCACCCGATGACCGCACAACGACCGCGCAACGGGCGCACAACGGGTGCGCAACGAGCACAGCATGAACCGGCCTTCGTACCGTCCGTGACCAGCGAAACCCACCCACACCGCTCCTATAGCATGATTGAACTCACGACCCTGCCCCTCATTGCCCACCTGCCCCCGGAAACCAAGCTATCCGGCAAGGATGATCTCCTTACTGGGCCTCTAACAAATCGGCCAAACAATTGATATCTGTAGCTTCGCGGGTATTTACACGAATAAATTTCAAAAGAGTGCTCACCGCATGTCGCCAACCACGGGTGATCCTGTGGGCAGCGGTGAGCGTGGTGGCCCTCGCATTCCTCATCGCGCTGGAGATCGCCGCGCGCCACTACGGCGTACGGGGGCCGATCAGCAACCAGGTGCGAGAGGTGATATTCGCACCTAAATCGGGACCGCTGCTCTACGCCAGCATGGCGTTGATGATGGTGGTGCTCACCTGGCGGGAGCGGTTCATCGCCTTCGGCTTCGCGGTCGGCATCGACGTCGTCTTCGCGTTGGTGCGGTGGATCTTCGACGCCAAGATGATGTTCGGCAACGGCGCCCTGTGGGTGCTGTTGGCTTATGGCGTCATCGCCATCACCCGCCGCAGCGGCCGGGAACGCGTCCTGTTGCTGAAGGGTGTCGGGCTTGGCCTACTGCTGGTGGCCGGCCGGAAGACCGGCGACGCCTGGCTGCTCATCACGTGGAAGACCCGGCCCACGGTGCTCGACCAGTACGTGGCGACCGCCGACCACGCGCTGGGCAGCCCGTCATGGCTGGTGGGCCGACTGGTCGAGGCTTCGGGAACGGTCGGCTACCACGTTCTCGACTACGTCTACGCCCAACTCGCGGTGGCCGCGGTCGTCGTCGCGCTCTACCAGCTCCGGCACGTCGCGGTCGATCGCCGCTTCCCCACCCACCACCTGGTGCGCACCTTCCTGGTGATCGGCCTGCTCGGGCCGGGCATCTACATGATCTACCCGGTGGTCGGACCGATCTTCGCGTACGGCGCCGACGGTGGGCAGTACGCGGTGGCCAACCTGTGGCCGGACACGCTGACGCCGGTCGGCGTCCCGCAGAGCATGCCCTTCGACGACATCACCCCGCGCAACTGCATGCCCAGTCTGCACACGGCGTGGGCTACCGCGATCTTCATCCACTCCCGCAACAGCTCGCGCTTCCTGCGGCACGCGGGAACGTTCTGGCTGCTCGCCACACTCGGTGCCACGCTCGGATTCGGCTACCACTACGGTGCGGATATCGTCGCCGGCGTGGTGTTCGCGGTCACGATCGAGGCCGGGCTGCGCACGATCGACCACGACTGGGACCGGTCGGGAATCCGGTTCGTCGCCTACGGCACGGCGATCTTCACCGCGATGCTGCTGTCGTACCGCTTTCTCTCGGTGGAGATGGCCGACTACGCCTGGGCCTTTGGCCCGCTGCTGATTCTGGCGATGGTCTCGGTCGTCTACGGCTACATGCGGCTCACGAAGCGGTGGGAGCCGAAGACCGTACCGGTGCGGAAATCGGAACCCGAACCGGAAACGGAACCGCAGCCTCAGCCGCAGCCCGAACTCATTTGATCGTGAGCTGACGGGTATGACCGGCCCCCGCCTGCCTGGCCCGAGCAGGCGGGGTTGAGGGCAGGGGCGTACAACGACCAACGGCCTGCTCGCTGACCGCAGCGAGCAGGCCGTACGGTTGCGCGGCTCGTACGGCTCACGCAGGTTGCCCAGCTTGCACAGCTCACGCAGCTTGCACGGCTCACGCGCGGGCGCGCGCGCCCGTGGCGCCCCGGTGGGGGCGGCAGCCGTAGGGCGGCGCCAGCCACCGCGCGGCTACCGCACCCCTTCCTCGGTACTCGCGACGGCGTCGAGGAGGTCCTGGACGGTGCGCAGTTCGCGATGCTCCTGGCGGACCAGCCCGGACGCCACGTCCCCGTACTCAAGCTCGGCTTCTCCGCTGCTCCAGACGGTGAGGGCGGCGATGTGGTCGTCAGTTTCGAGCGTCATCACGACGCTGCTCTTGGCTCGGCCGTCCGCCGGCGAGCGCCGGAGGTCCCCCAGGATTCCGCGGGTCCGCAGGCTTTCCTCGTGTTCGGCGAACCAGTCCGAGAGCCACTGCGTCCACGCGCCGCCCACCCGCCCCCTCCTCCGCCCTTCCCCTGTCCCGCCCCGCGACGGAGCGACCGCTCCCCGCCGTACGCCCGTCCCCCCACACCAACGCCAACATCAGCGCCAACGCCAACGCCAACGCCAACAGCAACAACAACACCCACGCCAACGTACGTACCACCCGGTCGCGCCCGCCCCACCCGCAGAGGCCCCACAGGCGCCCCGCAGGTGCCCCGCGAACGCTTTCGGTGGGCGCGGACAAGAAGGGGTGGGGGCCGCGGAAGGCGTGGCCCGTGGAAGGGGAGGTCTGTGGCGACGGACGAGGAACTGCTGACGCGCTCAAGAAGCGACGCGTCGGCCTTCGAACCGCTCGTGGAGCGCCATTCGCGCGCGCTCCACGGCTACTTCGCGCGCCGTGCGCCCGGCGCGGCGGACGACCTGCTGGCCGAGGCGTGGCTACGGGCGTACGCGGGGCGCAACACGTACGACGCCGCACGCGGGCCCGCCCGGGCGTGGCTGTTCGGCGTGGCCCGCAACGTACTGGCCGCGCACTGGCGCGGACAGGAACGGCGCGCGTCCGCCACTGCGTTCGCCGACGAGGCGAGCAGCGATCCGTGGCACGCCGTCGACCGGCGGTTGGACGCGGCGGCGGTCGGGCCGCTGATGCGCCAGACGCTGGCCGAGCTGCCGGCCGTGGAACGGGAACTGCTGTTGCTGATCGCGTGGGAACAGCTCAGCCCCACCGAGGCAGCGGTCGTCGTCGGCGTGCCCGCGGGCACGGCCAGGTCCCGGCTGCACCGGGCGCGCACGCGACTGCGTGCGGCGCTCGGCCCTTCCGCCCCGCTTTCCCTGACAGGAGACCTCGCATGACCGGCCAGGACACGCACACCGACGACGGCGCCCTCCTCGACTTCCCCGGTGCCGGGCGGTTGCGCGCCGCGGGCAGGGTCGCGCCGCCGTCGGCGGACGTCGTCGCAGCGGCGCTGGCCGCGGTGCGGTCGGCGGCCGACCCGGCGGCGGGCGCCGAGCAGGCGACAGGCGCCGGCCAGGCAGAGGTGGCCCACCAGGCGGAGAGGGCCAGCCGGGTCGAGGCAGTCGATCCGCTCATCGGACTCGAACGGGAGCCGGCGGCCGAGATCGTTCCGGCTCGGACGTGGCGGCGGCGCCTGCCGGTGCTGGTCTCGGCGGCGGCGGTCGCGGCGATCGCGCTGGGGGCCACGCTCCAGCCCTTGTCGGACTCCGGTGACGCGCGGGTCTCCCCGGCGGCCGAACGGGCGGGGACGGCCCCGTACTGGGAGGTACGGACCCTCCAGTGGAACCGGACCCTCGACCGGGACCAGCGGCCGGACGAGTCGTACGAGACGATCTGGGTGAGCCGGAGCGGCACGCGCGGGAAGCCCGGCAACGGCCTGGTGCAGGACTACACCCGGGAGGACATGGGCGGCACGGTCTGGGTGGTCTGCGGCAAACCGGTCGGGTGGGACGAGCTTCGGAAGCTGCCCACCGACCCGGCGGCGCTACGGTCCCGGCTCGTCGGCAAGGCCACCGGGGACTCGGTGCCCGAGGAACTCTTCGACGGCATCGAGGACCTGCTCGCCCGGTCACCCGCCGAACCCAGGTTGCGGGCCGCGCTGTTCGAGGTCCTCACCGGCATCCCCGGGGCGCGCGTGACGGAGCGGGCCAAGGACAGCACGGGTCGCGCCGGCACGGTCGTCGAACTGGACGCCGACACCTGGCGTCGGCAACTGATCGTCGACACCAAGGCGTTCCACGTCCTCGAGACCGTGGACCGGGCGCGGAACGACGGCCTGGCATGGGGGAGCCAGAAGCTCCGATCCGGGGACGTCATCCACCGCACCACCTACCTCTCGGTCGGCCCCGCCTGGCAGCAACCGCCCCTGTCCCCACTGAAGTAACCGCCCGAACTGTCGCCAGGTCGCGCGCCGGCCCCGCCACCTTGTCCGGTCACCACAATCCCTCCCCCACGAAACGGTCACTCGCCGCCCTGAAGACACCTCACGACGCTGGCATGATCCCGTAAGGGTGCAGCAGGCGCTCTGTAGTAACCGAACACCCCAAGGGGGCTCGTGTGAGCCGTAGCGATCGTGTGTTGGTGACGGGTGTCGGTGCGATGACGCCGCTGGGGGCCGATGCGCCGTCGACGTGGGCGGGGCTGTTGGACGGCAGGTCGGGAGCGCGCCTCCTGGACGAGGAGTGGGCCGCGGACCTGCCGGTGCGCGTGGCGGCCGGGCTTACGGTGGACCCCGCCTCCCTGCTGCCACAGGCCGAGGCCAGGAAGCTGGACCGTGGCGAGCAGGTCGCCATCCTCAGCGCGCGGGGGGCCTGGCAGGACGCGGGGGTTCCGCGGGTCGAACCGGAACGGTGCGCCGTCGTGTCGGCAACCACGCCGCGGTGACGGCGACGAAGCCGATGACGGGGCACACGATCGGCGCGTCGGGAGCGGTGGGCGCCATGGCCGCGCTGTTCGCGCTGTTCGCGCTCAGGGACGGCGCGCTGCCGGCCACCCGCAACCTCGACGAGCTCGACCCACGCGTGGAACTCGACGTGGTACGCGGCGAACCGCGCACCGGTCAGTGGTCCGCCGCCCTGGCCAACTCGTTCGGCTTCGGCGGCCATAACGTCAGCCTCGTCCTCACCAGGTGACGCCGCGCCCCTGCCCGACCACCACGCGCCGCCGGGCGCCGTGCGACGTGCTCGCACCAGCGGCTCGTGTCATCGCGCGGACGTGGTGGTGGCGGGGCGCCGGACTTCCACGATGACCGCGGTGCCGGCCACGGATCGGTCCTCGTGCATGGTGATCCGCTGGCCGGGCCGGACGTGCGTCCAGTGGGAGGGGGTGAGGGGTACGAGGCGCACCGTGGCTCGCCCGCCGGGCTCCAGCACGGGCATGTTCTCGACCCAGAGCCTGGCGATGCTGACCGCGCGTCCGCCGGTGGGTGAGAGGAGTCCGATGTCCCACATAGGCCGCAGGACGCTGGCGCCGGAGAGGGGCGTCGTACGTCGCGCCTCGGCGGCGGGGCGGAGCGTCAGGGCCGCGCGGATCACACCGTTGCGGAGTTCGGAGCATCGCCAATGGCACCACGCCGCGCTCCGTTCCAGCCGGAGCTGATCAGCCGCTTCGGCGAGCTGTTCCCAGAAGGCCAGCGGGAGCGAGCGAGCCTCCCCCAGCTCCTCCAGCAGGCCCAGGGCGATCTCCCACTCGTCGTCAACGAGGCAGTCCCAGATGTCTCGCACCGTGATGTCGTTCTCGGTGGCGGTCTCTTCCGGAACCAGCAGGGAAGCCGCTTCGAGCAACTCGGGGACGTCCATGCGCTCATCCTCGACCACAGGCATGTGCTGCCCGGCTCGCATTGTCAGACCCTCCGCCTAGTGTGCGGCGAGATGGGGCCGGTTCCGAGGCCACCAGCACCGGAGAACGGCAGCCTCCCTGGTCTGCTCGGGGGCGGCTTCGGCCCAACCAGCGTCCAGGCACCGTCGAGGGCCACGAGCGCAGCCTGTCAGCCCGGCCCCATCTCACCCAGGGAACGGGCCATGCCGCGATGATGCCAAGCGGCTTCCGCCGAGCCGAGAGGTCAGCCCGGCCGTGACCCCGAACCCGCCGCCGTACTCGCCGAGGCGCCCCGCCTCGTGGACTTGCTGCCATTCGGTGGGGGAGGCGGCTGCGATCGGTGTGAGCGCGGGGCTTTGGGGTTCGGCACGGCATACGAGGCCCCACACCCACCCCCTACGTCTGCGCCATGTCCACGAACCGCGAGTAGTGGCCCTGGAAGGCGACCGTGATCGTCGCCGTCGGGCCGTTACGGTGCTTGGCGACGATCAGGTCCGCCTCGCCCGCCCGGGGCGACTCCTTCTCGTACGCGTCCTCGCGGTGCAACAGGATGACCATGTCGGCGTCCTGCTCGATCGAGCCTGACTCACGCAGGTCGGAGACCATCGGCTTCTTGTCCGTACGCTGCTCGGGGCCACGGTTGAGCTGGGACAGTGCGATCACCGGCACCTCCAGCTCCTTGGCCAGCAGCTTGAGGTTACGGGACATGTCCGAGACCTCCTGCTGCCGGCTCTCGGGCCTTCTGGCGCCGCCCGACTGCATCAGTTGGAGGTAGTCGATGACCACGAGCTGGAGGTCGTTGCGCTGTTTGAGGCGGCGGCACTTGGCGCGGATCTCCATCATCGACAGGTTCGGCGAGTCGTCGATGTACAGCGGGGCCGCGGTCACCTCGGGCATCCGGCGGGCCAGCCGGGTCCAGTCGTCGTCCGTCATGCTCCCGGACCGCATGTGGTGCAGCGCCACCCGCGCCTCGGCCGAGAGCAGTCGCATAGCGATCTCGTTGCGACCCATCTCCAGCGAGAAGATGACGCTCGGGAGATTGCCCTTGATCGAACAGGCCCGGGCGAAGTCCAAAGCCAGGGTGCTCTTACCCATCGCGGGACGCGCCGCGATGACGATCATCTGTCCCGGGTGCAGCCCGTTCGTCAGCGAGTCGAGGTCCGTGAAGCCGGTCGGCACGCCGGACATCTGGCCGCTGCGGGAGCCGATGGCCTCGATCTCGTCGAGCGCGCCCTCCATGATGTCCCCGAGCGGGAGGTAGTCCTCGCTGGTGCGCTGCTCGGTGACGGCGTAGATCTCGGCCTGGGCGTTGTTGACGATCTCGTCGACGTCGCCGTCCGCCGCGTATCCCATCTGCGTGATGCGCGTGCCCGCCTCCACCAGCCGGCGCAGCACCGCCCGCTCGTGGACGATCTCCGCGTAGTACTCCGCGTTGGCGGCAGTGGGCACGGACTGCACGAGCGTGTGCAGATACGAGGCGCCGCCGACCTTGGTGATCTCCCCGCGCTTGGTGAGCTCGGCCGCCACCGTGATCGGGTCGGCCGGCTCGCCCTTGGCGTAGAGGTCGAGGATGGCCTGGTAGATGGTCTCGTGCGCGGGCCGGTAGAAGTCCTGGCCCTTGAGGACCTCCACCACGTCGGCGATGGCGTCCTTGGAGAGCAGCATGCCGCCGAGAACGGACTGCTCCGCGTCCAGGTCCTGCGGCGGTACGCGCTCGAAGCCCGAGCCGTCCCAGCCACCGCCCTCGCGCCCCCGGTCGTGCTGGTCGTCGCGGCGGCCCTGGCCACGGCCTTCGCCCCGGCGGGGGCGCGGCGTCGTGGGCAGTCGATCACCGGGGCCAGCGTCGGGCCAGGGGTCGTCCATGGGCTCGGGCATGCTCACCCCGCCACCTCCTCCCGTCCGCGACGCGGACCCTCGCCGTGCTCTTCTTTCTTACGGCACGGCTCTGACAAACAGGACGCTCGACTCCGCTTACGGCGCGTCGAGTTCGACGCTCCTCACGCCAGAAAAAGGGTGCGCGCGCCGGACCACGGTAGGCCCGCGAAAGCCGTCCGCCAATCTGGTTATCCACAGGCCATGTGGATGATCGAAGCCATCCTGTGGAGAACTCCCGGAAAGCTGTGCATGGGGCGGGGGACGGCGCTGTGGACAAGCAGCCCTCCAACCCACGCCCACCCTCGTGAGCTGGGCTTTTCTTATCCCAGGGCTGTGCAGAAGAAAAACTTGCCCAGTCGGCCGAAGATCGCGACAAACGGCACAGAGAGCACCACGCAGAGCGACCTCAAGTAAGGACTCCTCAGTGATTGCATCTCTTACCTGTGGACGATTACATTGGGCCGCATGATCCAGGCTCCCGCGAAGGACCGGCGCGCGCGCGGCCGGCACGATCGAGAGATCATTGCGCTCGCCGTTCCCGCCTTCGGCGCCCTCATCGCGGAGCCCCTCTTCGTGATGGTCGACAGTGCCATCGTCGGCCATCTGGGCACGCCGCAACTCGCCGGACTCGGCATCGCGGCGGCCCTGCTGCTGACCGGGGTCAACATCTTCGTCTTCCTCGCCTACGCCACCACGGCCGCCGTCGCCCGCCGGGTGGGCGCGGGCGATCTGCCCGGTGCCATCCGGCAGGGCATGGACGGCATCTGGCTCGCCCTGCTCATCGGCGCCGCCGTGGTCACGGTGGTGCTGCCCACGGCGCCCGGCCTGGTCGATCTCTTCGGCGCCTCCGACACCGCCGCGCCCTACGCGATCACCTACCTCCGCATCAGCGCCCTCGGCATTCCCGCCATGCTCATCGTCCTCGCCGCCACCGGCGTGCTCCGCGGCCTCCAGGACACCCGCACTCCGCTCTACGTCGCCATCGGCGGCTTCGCCGCCAACGCCGCGCTCAACGCCGCACTCGTCTACGGCGCCGGCCTCGGCATCGCCGGCTCCGCCTGGGGAACCGTCATCGCGCAGTGGGCCATGGCCGCCGCCTACCTCACCGTGGTGGTACGCGGCGCCCGTCGGCACGGCGCGTCGCTGCGCCCGGACGCGGCCGGCATACGCGCCTGCGCCCAGGCCGGAGTGCCGCTCCTGGTGCGCACCCTCTCGCTGCGTACGGTCACCCTGATCGCCACCGGCGTCGCGGCCAACCTCGGCGACACCGAGGTCGCGGCCCACCAGATCATCCTCACCCTGTGGAGCCTGCTGGCCTTCGCGCTGGACGCCATCGCCATCGCGGGCCAGGCGATCATCGGCCGCTACCTCGGCGCCGGCGACAAGGAGGGGGCCCGCGCCGCCTGCCGCCGCATGGTCGAGTGGGGGATAGCCTCCGGCCTGGTGCTCGGCGTGCTCGTCATCCTCGCCCGCCCGCTGTTCATCCCGCTCTTCACGTCCGACCAGGTCGTGCAGGACGCGCTGCTCCCCGCGCTGCTGGTCGTCGCCATCTCCCAGCCCATCTCCGGCGTGGTCTACATCCTCGACGGCGTGCTGATGGGCGCGGGCGACGGTCCCTACCTCGCCGTGGCGATGATCATCACCCTGGCCGTCTTCGCACCGGTCGCCCTCCTCGTCCCCACCCTCGGAGGCGGACTCACCGCCCTGTGGTGGACGATGGCGCTCATGATGACCATGCGGATGCTGACCCTGTGGATACGCACCCGCTCGGGCCGCTGGCTGGTCACGGGCGCGACCCGGTAACCCCCGCACCACCGTCCGCCTTCGCACCGCCGTCCACCTTCGGGCTTCCGCCCTCCGGGCCGCCCAGGGCGACCACCGTTTCACGTGAAACAGCCCCGGCCACGCACCGAAGACCGGCAACCGGCAACCGGCACCCACCGCGTACACCGTCATCGCCCCGGGCCGCCGGCACCGCCAGCACCGCCACCGGCCGCCGCACCAGCCCCGCCATCGGCCCGGCCCCGCTCCCGCACCGGCCATGTTTCACGTGAAACCGCCGCGCGCCCGGCCGGCAACTCACAGCCGGCCACTCACAGCCGGCCACTCACAGCCGGCAGCCCGCACTACATACCGCCGCATGCTCCCGCGGACACATGCACGAACGCGGTACGAGGGAAGCGGGACGAGGGCGCCGAGGGCGGAAGCCCGCACGTTTCACGTGAAACAGCGACAGCGAACGCACACGGAAACCCCCATCGCCCGCACCCACGCACCCGCGCACCCGCGCACCCCCGCCAGGCAACGCGAAGGGGCCGCACCCCGCAGGGTGCGGCCCCTTCCACCGTCATGCTGTGCGAACACAGCTCATCGGCGTGCTTGCGGTCAGGCCGCGACGACCTCGACGCCGACCTTGGCCGAGACCTCGGGGTGCAGGCGCACGGACACCTGGTGCGCGCCCAGGGTCTTGACCGGCGTGCCGAGCTCGATGCGGCGCTTGTCCACGTCCGGGCCACCGGCGGACTTGATCGCCGAGGCGATGTCAGCCGGGGTCACCGAGCCGAAGAGGCGGCCGGCCTCGCCGGCACGGGTCGCGAGCTGGACCCGCAGACCCTCGAGCTTGGCCTTGATCTCGTTGGCCTGCTCGATCGTGGCGATCTCGCGGATGCGACGACCGCGACGGATCTGCTCGACGTCCTTCTCGCCACCCTTGGTCCAGCGGATCGCGAGACCGCGCGGGACCAGGTAGTTGCGAGCGTAGCCGTCCTTGACGTCGACGACGTCGCCCGCGGTGCCGAGGCCGGAGACCTCGTGGGTGAGGATGATCTTCATCTGTCAGTCACCCTTCCCTTTATCGCGCGGACGAGGTGTAGGGCAGCAGCGCCATCTCACGGCTGTTCTTCACAGCCGTGGCGACGTCACGCTGGTGCTGCGTGCAGTTGCCGGTCACGCGGCGGGCACGGATCTTGCCACGGTCGGAAATGAACTTCCGCAGCATGTTCGTGTCCTTGTAGTCCACGTACGCGGTCTTGTCCTTGCAGAACGCGCAGACCTTCTTCTTCGGCTTGCGCGGAGGCGGCTTCGCCATGGTGTTTCTCCTGTGTGATCAAGAAGGGTGTGATCGCCCCTCAGAGCTCGCGCTCTAGAAGGGCGGCTCGTCCGAGTAGCCGCCGCCCTGCTGGCCGCCGCCGGAGCCACCGCCCCAGCCGCCGCCACCTTGCTGGCCGCCGCCGGCCGGCGCGCTGGTCGCCCAGGGGTCGTCGGCGGGAGCACCGCCGCCGCCCTGCTGGCCGCCACCGGAGCCGCCGCCCCAGCCGCCGCCACCCTGACCGCCGCCCTGGCCGCCGCCGAAGCCGCCGCCACCGCCCTGGCCGCCGCGACCGGAGGTCTTGGTGACCTTGGCCGTGGCGTTCCGCAGGCTGGCGCCGACCTCGTCGACGTCCAGCTCGTAGACCGTGCGCTTGATGCCCTCGCGGTCCTCGTAGGACCGCTGCTTCAGTCGGCCCTGCACGATGACGCGCATGCCGCGCTGGAGCGACTCGGCGACGTTCTCCGCTGCCTGGCGCCAGACCGAGCAGGTCAGGAAGAGGCTTTCGCCGTCCTTCCACTCGTTGGTCTGACGGTCGAAGGTGCGGGGAGTGGACGCGACACGGAACTTCGCGACCGCCGCGCCGGACGGGGTGAAGCGCAGCTCGGGGTCGTCGACAAGATTGCCGACGACCGTGATGACGGTCTCGCCTGCCATTGGATGAACCTCTCGGCGGGTGTGCTGCTGGCTGCTGTGCTACTCAGGACGCGTCCCGAGCACCGCTGAACGCTTACGCGGTCAGTGGGTCTCGGGGCGCAGGACCTTGGTCCGGAGGACCGACTCGTTCAGGTTCATCTGGCGGTCGAGCTCCTTCACGACCGCAGGCTCGGCCTGCAGGTCGATGACCGAGTAGATGCCCTCGGGCTTCTTCTTGATCTCGTACGAGAGACGCCGACGGCCCCAGGTGTCGACCTTTTCCACCTTGCCGTTGCCCTCACGGACGACGGAGAGGAAGTTCTCGATCAGGGGAGAGACTGCGCGCTCCTCCAGATCGGGGTCGAGGATGACCATCACCTCGTAGTGACGCATGTGGAACCCACCTCCTTTGGACTCAGCGGCCACGGTCGTTCCGTGGCAGGAGGGTCGTGATGCGTAGCGCCTGGTGCGGACCGGGTACCCCTGGGGGCTCTGGGCAGACACCGGCGCAGACCGTACACACTACCCGGGACGGTGCTTCCGGTTGAAATCCCGCCGCGTCTGACCGCAACCTTGAGGCATCGAGTGTGAGCGGCGTTACTCCTCGCCGCCCCGCGTCCCTCGCAGGACCCGGAGGTTCCCATGGCCCAGGCAGCACGTTCCCAGCACGGTCTTCTCTCCTTCCTCGACACCGACGGCAAGCCGCATCCGGTGGAGAACACCTTCGCCGCGGCGACCATCGTGCTCGGCGTGGTGGCTTTCGTCACAGCCATGTTCCACGACCTGCACCTGATCAGCTCCTGGACGGGACTGGTCGGCATCGTGACCGGTGCCTGGGGTCAGTTCATCTCGGCGACCACCGCCGAGCGGTTCGTACTGATCATCGGGTTGGGCGCCGCCGCCATGGGCTTCTTCCTCGGCATGGCGCACGGCGGCCTCTTCGGCGGCGTGCTGGGCTGACGCCCGCCGCACGCCCCGGGCCCCGAGCGGCCCTCGGCGCGCGCCGTGCCGTCACCGTCCCCGACGCTCCCCGCCCCCTCGTACCGCTCGTCCCCGACCCGTTCCGCGCGGGCCGGGGGCGGGCGGCGCGCTGCCCGCGCTCCCCGCCGCCACGGGAAACCCGTACCACGCTCTTCGCCGTAGGCCCGGCCGGTGACGTGCCCTGCCACAGTAGGCTTCGCGGCGAGAGCCGGAGCCCCGACACTGGGGACACACCTGCCGAGGAGCGCCCCGCAATGAGCCTGACCCTGAGGACCATCAGCCGCGAGCAACATCTGGCGTACATCCAGAGTCTGCCGGCGGCGAGCCACATGCAGGTTCCGGCGTGGGCGGACGTCAAGACCGAGTGGCGCTCGGAGAGCCTGGGCTGGTTCGACAGCACGGGCCAGGTCGTCGGCGCCGGCCTGGTGCTCTACCGGCAGCTCCCCAAGATCAAGCGGTATCTGGCCTACCTACCCGAGGGCCCGGTGCTGAACTGGTACGCGCCGAACCTGGAGGACTGGCTGCGGCCGATGCTCGCGCACCTCAAACGGCAGGGCGCGTTCTCGGTGAAGATGGGCCCGCCCGTGATCATCCGGCGCTGGGACGCCGCCGCGATCAAGGCCGGCATCCAGAACCCGGACGTCAAGCGGCTGCGTGACGTGGAGGCCACCCACATCGAGCCGCGCGCCTTCGAGGTCGCCGAGCGGCTGCGGAAGATGGGCTGGCAGCAGGGCGAGGACGGCGGCGCCGGCTTCGGCGACGTCCAGCCGCGCTACGTCTTCCAGGTGCCGCTGGAGAACCGCTCGCTGGAATCCGTCCACAAGGGCTTCAACCAGTTGTGGCGGCGCAACATCAAGAAGGCCGAGAAGGCGGGCGTCGAGGTCGTCCAGGGCGGCTACGAGCACCTGGGCGAGTGGCAGCGGCTGTACGAGATCACCGCCGAGCGCGACCACTTCCGCCCGCGTCCGCTCAGCTACTTCCAGCGCATGTGGACGGCGCTCAACAGCGAAGACCCCAACCGGATGCGGCTCTACTTCGCCATGCACGAGGGCGAGGCGGTGGCCGCCGCCACGATGCTGATCGTGGGCGGGCACGTCTGGTACTCCTACGGCGCCTCCGCCAACCACAAGCGCGAGGTGCGCCCGTCGAACGCGATGCAGTGGCGCATGCTGCGCGACGCGTACGCGCTCGGCGCCAGCGTCTACGACCTGCGCGGCATCAGCGACTCGCTCGACGAGACCGACCACCTCTTCGGCCTGATCCAGTTCAAGGTCGGCACCGGCGGACAGGCGGCCGAGTACCTGGGCGAGTGGGACTTCCCGCTGAACAAGCTGCTCCACAAGGCGCTCGACATGTATATGTCGCGCCGCTAGGGCCCGCGGCGGGACCTCGTACGAACGAGCGCCCACCGCCCGCTCGCCCGACCACGCCGGGAGTAACCGGCACCCGCACCGACCACGATGAACCCCGAGCCGACTGACGAGAAAGGTCTCCCACCAGCCATGGCGCTCACCCTCTACGTCGACACCGCGCGGTGGCGGGCCCACCAGCAGAGCGTCCTCCAGCAGTTCCCTGGCATGGTCCCGGTCTGTAAGGGCAACGGCTACGGCTTCGGCCACGAGCGGCTGGCCGAGGAGACCACCCGTATCGGCTCCGACATCCTGGCGGTCGGCACCACCTACGAGGCCGCGCGCATGAAGGACACCTTCAGCGGCGACCTGCTCGTCCTCACGCCCTTCCGCCGCGGCGAGGAGCCGGTGCCGCTGCCCGACCGGGTCATCCGCTCGGTCTCCTCGGTCGACGGCGTGTACGGCCTGGTCAACGCCCGCGTCATGATCGAGGTCATGAGCAGCATGAAGCGGCACGGGGTGACCGAGGAGGACCTGCCGAAGCTGCACGCGGCGATCGAGAACGTGCGGCTCGAGGGCTTCGCCATACACCTCCCGCTGGACCGCACCGACGGCTCCGACGCGGTGGAGGAGGTCATCGGCTGGATGGACCGGCTGCGCGCGGCGCGGCTGCCGCTGCACACCATGTTCGTCAGCCACCTCAAGGCCGAGGAACTGGCCCGGCTCCAGCAGCAGTTCCCGCAGACCCGCTTCCGCGCCCGGATCGGCACCCGGCTGTGGCTGGGGGACCACGACGCGACCGAGTACCGGGGCTCGGTGCTCGACGTCACCCGGGTCTCCAAGGGCGACCGCTTCGGCTACCGGCAGCAGAAGACCGCGGGGGACGGCTACCTCGTCGTCGTCGCCGGCGGCACCTCGCACGGCGTGGGCCTGGAGGCCCCCAAGGCGCTGCACGGCATGATGCCGCGCGCCAAGGGCGTGGCCCGGGCGGGCCTGGCGACCGTGAACCGCAACCTGTCGCCGTTCACCTGGGCCGGGAAGCAGCGCTGGTTCGCCGAGCCGCCGCACATGCAGGTGTCCATCCTCTTCGTCCCGAGCGACGTGCCGGCCCCCCAGGTCGGCGACGAACTGGTGGCCAGCCTGCGCCACACCACCACCCAGTACGACCGGATACTGGACCGCTGACCCGGCGCGAGCGCCGTCGGGGCCCGCCCGCCCCGCCGTCCCGCGCCTCCGACAGGCCCCGCGCTCACGTGCGGGGCCTGCGGCGTTTCCCGTGCCACCGACCGCCCCGGGGCCGGTCGCCCGCCGGGCCCGTGCGCTACTCCAGGTACGTGCCGCCGTGCGCGCCACGGCCGGCCCGGCCCCCGTGCGGGTACGCGTCGCCCGGGCCGTGCCTGACCACGGGCCGGCGCAGCGTGAACGCGTCCGGCGCCCCGTCGAACACGCCCCCCGACGGGTCGTCGGAGCCGTCCCGGCGCACCGGGTCGTACTCGGGCAGCAGCACGTCCCGGACGACCACCGCGCACAGGTAGAGCGTGCCGAGCAGGTGCAGCACGATGGCCAGTTGGTAGCCCTCGGTGGGCAGCCCGTGGTGCTTGTCGCCGCTGTGGGTGTACGCCAGGTACATCCAGACGCCGAGGAAGTACAGCAGTTCGCCGGCCTGCCAGATGAGGAAGTCGCGCCAGCGGGGCCGGGCGAGGGCCGCCAGCGGGACCAGCCACAGCACGTACTGCGGCGAGTAGACCTTGTTGGTCACGATGAACGCGGCGACCACCAGGAAGGCGAGCTGTGCCAGCCGGGGCCGGCGCGGGGCGCACAGCGTGAGGGCGCCTATGCCGATGCAGGCCAGCAGCATCAGGAGGGTGGCGTAGGTGTTGGCGTCGTCCAGCGGGTTGCCGGAGCGCTGGGAGACGATCAGCCAGACGGAGCCGAAGTCGACGGGCCGCTCCTGGCTGAAGGTGTAGAACTTCTTCCAGCCCTCCCTGATCGCCAGGTCGCCCTGCTGGTCCTGGGTGAGCATGACGGGCAGGTTGACCACGAGCCAGGCCGCCGCGGCGCCCGCGATGGCCGACCACCAGGCGCGCCAGCGCCGCGCGCGCAGGCACAGCAGCAGCAGCGGGCCGATCAGCAGCACGGGGTAGAGCTTGGCGGCGGTGGCGAGCCCCAGGAGCACGCCGGCGGCCAGCGGGCGGCTGCGGGACCACGCGAGCAGGGAGGCGGCGGTGAGCGCGACCGCGAACAGGTCCCAGTTGACGGTGGCGGTCAGCGCGAAGGCGGGGGCCAGCGCCACCAGCAGCCCGTCCCAGGGCCGCCGCCGGTGGGTGCGGGTCACGCAGACGGCGATGACGACGGCGCACACCATCAGCATCCCGGAGTTCACCAGCCAGTAGATCTGGGCCCGGTGCTGGTCGCTGCCGTCGTGCGGCGTGAGCCAGGAGGCGACCTCCATGAACAGCCCGGTCAGGACCGGGTATTCGAGGTACTCCATGCTCCCGGCGACGTCCTGCGGGATGCGGTCGAAGTACGGGACGAGGTCGATGGAGAAGCCGCGGCCGGCGTACAGGTGGGGGATGTCGGAGTAGCAGGCGCGCGTGTACTGGGTGGTGGTGCCGAAGAACCAGCCGCCGTCGTAGCAGGGCACCTTCTGCGCCATGCCGAGGGCGAACATGCCGATCGTCACGAGCGCGATGATCCGCACCGGCGTCCACCAGTTCACGCCGGACAGCGCCCGGCGCCCGACGGGCCCGCCGATCAGCTCGCTGCCGGCCGCCGCCACCTCGTCCTCGGCGGTGGGCCGTACGGGGTTCCGGGCGGCGGTGGCACGCGGGTGGGGGCCGTGGGCGCTCGTCATGCGCACATCCTGCCGTACGAGGGGCGCGGCGGCGGTGTGGGCCGGTGCCGGGGGCCGCCGCATGGGCACGTACCCGGCACGCGACGGGCACACGGCCACCGCACCCGGCCGCCGCGCCCGGGGCACGGGCTCGGCCCGCTGGCTCCCGGCAACGCCGCAGGGCGGGCCCGCGAACGGACCCGCCCTGTGGATCTTCCCTCACCTCGCCCGCGCCGCCCGGCCGTAGCCGGGGGCTGGCGGGCGAGAGCGGCTACAGCCAGCCGTGCTCGTTGTCATCCTCCGTGGGCGTCGTGCTGGGCGAACCGCCGCCCGGACCGCCCGGACCGCCCGGCCCGCCGGGATCGCCACCACCCGGCCCGCCCGGATCGCCACCGCCCGGTCCGCCCTCGTCACCGCAGGTCGGATCGAGGGGACCGCAGGTGTCGGTCGGCGTCGTCGGGGGCGTCGTCGGCGGTGTCGTCGTGGGCGTCTCGGTCGGGGTCGTCGGAGGCGTCGTGGTGGGCGTCTTCGTCGGCTCCTCGGTCGGCGCCTCCGTCGTCGGCGGTGCCGTCTGCGTGGGCGGCGGGCTGGCGCCGTCCCCGTAGATCTTGTCGCCGATCGGGGAGGGCTTGGGGAAGGTCAGCTTCTTCTCGTTCTTGAGCGCTTCCTTCATGTAGCCGGCCCAGATCTTGGCCGGGTACGAGGCACCGTGGATGCTCTCGGAGCCGGTGTCGGAGCCCACGCCGTACATCGGCAGGAACTTCTGGTTCTTGGCCTGGTCGTCGACCCGCCACATGCCGATCGCGGTGGAGAGCTGCGGGGTGTACCCGGCGAACCAGGCCGACTTGTTGTCGTCGGTGGTGCCGGTCTTGCCCGCCGCCTCGCGCCCGATCCGCGCGGAGGTGCCGGTGCCGTCCTCGACCACGGTCTTGAGCACGTCGGTGACGTTGTCCGCCACGTTCGGCTCAAACGCCTGCTCGATCTTCTCCTCGTGCACGTACTCCTCGGCCCCGTCCCGCTCGACCTTGGTCACGGAGTACGGGTCGGCCTGCTTGCCGCTGGCCGCGAACGTGGCGTACGCGCCGGCGAGCCGGATCGCGCTCGGCGACGACGTGCCGAGCGAGAACGTCGGGGTGATGGAGGCGAGTTGGCTCTTGCTGAGTCCGGCGGCGAGCGCCGCGTCGCGCACCTTGTCGGTGCCGACGTCCATGCCGAGCTGGATGAACGGCGTGTTCACCGAGAACTGCATGGCGGTGCGCAGGTCGATCTTGCCCCTGCTCTCGTCACCGTCGTTGCGCTGGTGCCACTCCTTGCCGTCCTTGTCCAGCCACACCTCGCCCTTGTAGTCCCGCAGCGTCACCTTGTTGTCGCCGTTGTAGATGCTCTTGGGCGAGACCAGGGTGCGTTGTTCTCTGGACTGTTCGGGGGGCAGGGCAGGATCGCGCTTGCCGTCCGTCATGGCCGCCGCCAGTACGAACGGCTTGAACGTGGAGCCGACCTGGACGCCGGTGTCGTCCGCGTTGTTGGTGTAGTGCTCCAGCGCGTTCTTGCCGCCGTAGATGGCGACGATCTTGCCGGTCCCCGGCTCCACGGACGCCCCACCGAACTGGACGTGTTTGTCCTGCGGGCGCTTGTCGGGCCGGATGTTCTCCTTGGAGACCTTGTTGACCGTCTTCTCCAGCGCCTTCATCTTCTCGCGGTCGAAGGTGGTGTGGATCTGGTAGCCACCGCGGTCCAACTCGGCCTTGGAGATGTCGGAGTTGGCGATGATGTAGTTGTCGGCGAGGTCGGTCAGATAGCCGATCTGACCGGCCTTGTTCGTCGCCAGCTTGGGCTTCTGCGGCTCGGGGAACTTGGTGATCTTCTCCCGCTCCGCGCTGTCGAGCCGGCCGACCTTGACCTCACGGTCCAGCGTCCACGCCCAACGCGCCTCGGCCCGCTTGCGGTTCTTCTCCTTGGTCGCCGCCATGCCCTGGCCGCCGGCCGGGTCGTAGAGGTTCGGACCGTTGAGCGTCGCGGCGAGGAACGCGCTCTCGCTCGTGGTCAGGTCCTCGCAGTCCTTGTCGTAGAACGCGCGGGCCGCCGCCTGGATGCCGTAGGCGCCACGGCCGTAGTAGGCGGTGTTCAGGTAGCCCTCGAGGATGTCGTCCTTGTCCTTGGTGGCGCCCACCTTGATGGAGATGAAGAGCTCGGTGACCTTGCGCTTGAGCGTCTGCTCCTGGCCCAGGTAGGTGTTCTTCACGAACTGCTGGGTGATGGTCGAACCACTCTGCGTCTGGCCGCCCTTGGCCATGTTGACCACCGCGCGCGCCACACCCATCGGGTCGACGCCGGCGTCGTCGTAGAACGAGGCGTTCTCGGCGGCGATCACCGCGTTCCGCATCGACTTGGGGATCTTGGAGAGCGGCACGATCTGCCGGTTCAGGTCGCCTCCACCGGAGACGACCATCTGCTTGCCGTCCGCCCAGTAGTAGACGTTCTTCTGCGTCTTGGACGCGGCCTGCGCCGTGGGGACCTCCACCAGCATCAGCGCGATGCCCACCGCGCCGACCAGCAGCGCGAAGAAGACCAGGCAGGTGCCGGTGACCAGCTTCCAGGAGGGCATCCAGCGCTTGAAGCCGCGCTTGCCCGCCCGCGGGTAGTCGATGAACCGCTTCTTGGTACGGCCCGTGGCGCCCGCCCCACGGCCGCGCCCGCGCCCGCCTCCGGCACCGGCCGCGCCCGCGGCTCTGCGTCCTCCTCCAGCCCCACCGGCGCCGCCGGGCGCGCCGGGCCCACCGGCGCCGGCCGCCCCGTGGGCCGCGCTCGCTCCGGCCCCGGCCCCGGCGCCCGCTCCCGCGGCTCCGGCTCTCCGGCGGCCCCCGCCCCCGCGGGCCGCACGGCGGGACTCGGCCCGGCCGCCGCGGGGCGCTCCCGCGTCGGGTGACTCATACGCATCGGAGCCCGGCCCCGTACTGCTCGGTGGTGGCGCTGCGCGGCGGCCTGGCGGCTGCTGCGCCGCGCGCCGGGCCGCTGCTCGTCCGCCGCCCTGGGGCTGCGGCGGCTTGCGACGGTGCTCGCTCATGGAACGACTACTCCTCGGGCAGGCGCGATCGCCTGGAAGCGGCAAGTGGCTTGCGGTCCCCCCAACGTGCGCGCCAGCGCCGAAGGGCGGCCGGACGCACGGCATCCAGGACGAAGACGCCTCGCGGCGCCCCACGGTTCCCGGTGGTCTGCATGGCGAACAGAGTACGCACGGTCAAAACCTGCCCACTCATCATCTTCATTCCAAATCAGGCACGTTGGGTCGCACGAAACGGTGATGTGACCTCGTTCACCGTGCCCGCTCTTGTCCCGGGGAGTGTGCCGTTCTATCGTCTGGATGTATCGAGTCGATACATCAGCTCGGCATAAGTGCACGCAACGCGCCATCGGCAGACCATCGGCAGTAGGGGAAGGGTGGGGGATGAGCAGGCGTTCCGGCGTTCTGGAGTTCGCCGTCCTCGGTCTGCTGCGCGAGTCCCCCATGCACGGGTACGAGCTGCGAAAGCGGCTGAACACCTCGCTCGGGGTGTTTCGCGCCTTCAGCTACGGGAGCCTCTATCCCTGCCTCAAGACGCTGGTCACCAACGGCTGGTTGATCGAGGAGTCGACCGGGACCGCCGAGGACGCCACCGCGCCGGCCGGCCGCGTGGTGCCCTCCAGCGCGGCGCTCGGCGGGCGGCGAGCGAAGATCGTCTACCGGCTGACGCCCGAGGGCAAGGAGCGCTTCGAGGAGCTGCTCTCCCACACCGGGCCCGACGCCTGGGAGGACGAGCACTTCGGCGTCCGCTTCGCCTTCTTCGGTCAGACCTCGCGGGATGTGCGGATGCGCGTCCTTGAGGGGCGGCGCAGCCGCCTGGAGGAGCGCCTGGAGAAGATGCGGGCCTCCCTCACGCGCACCCGCGAACGGCTCGACGACTACACGCTGGAGCTCCAGCGGCATGGCATGGAGTCAGTGGAACGCGAAGTCCGCTGGCTCAACGAGCTGATTGAGAGCGAGCGGGCGGGGCGCGAGCAGCGCCGGCCCGCCGAACAGGACACATCGCACGACACGGGCGGCCTGCCCCGGCATCGGGGTAGTACCCGGCCGGACCCGTCCGACGATACCGCCAAGTGAGGCCCCGCACTCCGCAGGGCCTCGTCGAAGAACACACACAGGGAGCAACCGGAATGGGTTCGGTTCGCGTAGCCATCGTTGGCGTGGGCAACTGCGCCGCCTCGCTGGTCCAGGGCGTCGAGTACTACAAGGACGCCGACCCGGACAGCCGCGTCCCGGGTCTGATGCACGTGCAGTTCGGTGAGTACCACGTGCGGGACGTCGAGTTCGTGGCTGCCTTCGACGTGGACGCCAAGAAGGTCGGTCTCGACCTCGCGGACGCGATCGGCGCCAGCGAGAACAACACCATCAAGATCTGCGACGTCCCGCAGAGCGGTGTGACCGTCCAGCGCGGCCACACGTACGACGGTCTCGGCAAGTACTACCGCGAGACCATCGACGAGTCGCCCGAGGCGCCCGTCGACATCGTCCAGATCCTCAAGGACCGCCAGGTCGACGTCCTCGTCTGCTACCTGCCGGTCGGTTCCGAGGACGCGGCGAAGTACTACGCGCAGTGCGCCATCGACGCCAAGGTCGGCTTCGTCAACGCGCTGCCGGTCTTCATCGCGGGCACCAAGGAGTGGGCCGACAAGTTCACCGAGGCCGGCGTGCCGATCGTCGGCGACGACATCAAGTCGCAGGTCGGCGCCACCATCACGCACCGCGTGATGGCCAAGCTGTTCGAGGACCGCGGCGTCATCCTGGACCGCACGATGCAGCTCAACGTCGGCGGCAACATGGACTTCAAGAACATGTTGGAGCGCGAGCGCCTGGAGTCCAAGAAGATCTCCAAGACGCAGGCCGTCACCTCGCAGATCCCCGACCGCGACATGGGCGCCAAGAACGTCCACATCGGCCCGTCGGACTACGTGGCCTGGCTGGACGACCGCAAGTGGGCGTACGTGCGCCTGGAGGGTCGCGCGTTCGGCGACGTCCCGCTGAACCTGGAGTACAAGCTGGAGGTCTGGGACTCCCCCAACTCCGCCGGCGTGATCATCGACGCGCTGCGCGCCGCGAAGATCGCCAAGGACCGGGGCATCGGCGGCCCGATCCTGTCGGCCTCCTCGTACTTCATGAAGTCCCCCCCGGTGCAGTACTTCGATGACCAGGCCCGGGAGAACGTCGAGAAGTTCATCAAGGGCGAGGTCGAGCGCTAAGCGCTCCCACTCGACACCCTCAGCGCGTGGCCCCCGAGGACGAATTCCTCGGGGGCCCGCGCGCTGTGTGAAGCTGTGCGCCATGCCCGTTGTGCGAGGTCTGCGCGTGCTCCTGCGGATCGGCGACTTCCGCCGTCTGCTCACGGTCCGACTGCTCTCCCAGGCGGCCGACGGCGTCTACCAGGTGGCGCTCGCCTCCTACGTCGTCTTCTCCCCCGAGAAGCAGACCTCGGCCGCCGCCATCGCCTCCGCCATGGCCGTGCTCCTGCTGCCCTACTCGCTCCTCGGCCCGTTCGCCGGCGTACTCCTCGACCGCTGGCGCCGCCGCCAGGTCCTGCTGTACGGGAACCTGGCCCGGGTCGTGCTGGCCGCGGGCACGGCCGCGCTGATCGTGGCCGAGGTGCCCGACGCGCTCTTCTACGCCTCCGCCCTCACCGTCACGGCCGTCAACCGCTTCGTGCTGGCCGGGCTCTCGGCGGCGCTGCCGCGCGTGGTCGCCACCGACGAACAGCTCGTCCTCGGCAACTCGCTCTCCCCGACGGCCGGCACCCTCGCCGCCACCGCGGCCGGCGGCCTGGCCCTGGTCGTGCGCATGGCCGCGCCCGACGGGGCCGCGTCCGACGCGCTCGTCATCCTGCTCGGCTCGGCGCTCTACCTGTGCGCGGCCCTCGCGGCCCTGCGCATGCCGCGCGACCTCCTCGGCCCCGACCCGCACCAGCTCCAACCCAGGCCCACCCAGGCCCTGTTGAGCACCGCCCGCGGGCTCCTCTCCGGCCTGCGCCACCTCACGCGGCGCCCCGCGGCGGCCCGGGCCCTGTACGCGATGACGCTCATGCGGTTCTGCTACGGCGCCCTCACGGTGATGGTCCTCATGCTGTGCCGCTACGCCTGGGCCGACGGCGACTCCGACGGGCTGGCGCTGCTCGGCCTGGCGGTGGGGATCTCCGGGGTGGGCTTCTTCGTGGCCGCCGTGTGCACGCCCTGGGCCGTGGCCCGCTTCGGCCCGCTGGGCTGGGTGGCGGCCTGCGGGGCGACGGCGGCGGTGCTGGAGCCCGTGCTTGGCCTGCCCTTCGCGCCGGCCCCGATGATGGTCGCCGCCTTCGTCCTCGGGCTCACCACCCAGGGCGCGAAGATCGCCACGGACACCATCGTGCAATCCTCCGTCGAGGACGCCTACCGGGGCCGGGTCTTCTCGCTGTACGACGTGCTCTTCAACGTGGCCTTCGTGGGCGCGGCGGGGGTGGCGGCCCTCATGCTGCCGCCCGACGGGGCGTCGGCGCCGCTCGTACTCATCGTGGCCGCGCTGTACCTGGCCGCCGTGAGCCTGGTCGTGTTTCACGTGAAACACGACCGCCCTCGCGCCGACGTTTCACGTGAAACCGAGCGCCGTTTCACGTGAAACACGCGCCCGACGCCATGAGTACGGGCCCCCGGCGCCAGCGCGCGAGGGCCCGTACTCGGTCACTTCGTCCGCCCGTTACGCCGGGGCCTGGGCGGCCCACCACTCCCTGAGCGCCTCGATCGCGGCCTCGCGCCCCAGCGGGCCCCGCTCCATCCGCAGCTCCAGCAGGTGCTTGTACGCCTTGCCCACCTGCGGCCCCGGGGGCAGCTCCAGGATCTGCATGATCTCATTGCCGTCCAGGTCGGGCCGGATGGAGTCGAGCTCCTCTTCCTTCCGCAGCCGCTCGATCCGCCGCTCCAGACCGTCGTACGCCTGGGAGAGCGTGGCGGCCTTGCGCTTGTTGCGGGTGGTGCAGTCGGAGCGGGTCAGCTTGTGCAGCCGGTCCAGCAGCGGGCCCGCGTCGCGCACGTACCGGCGCACCGCCGAGTCCGTCCACTCGCCCGTCCCGTAACCGTGGAAGCGCAGGTGCAGCTCCACCAGCCGGGAGACGTCCTTGATCATCTCGTTGGAGTACTTGAGCTTGGACATCCGGGACTTGGTCATCTTCGCGCCGACCACCTCGTGGTGGTGGAAGGAGACGCGGCCGTCCGACTCGAAGCGACGCGTCTTCGGCTTCCCGATGTCGTGCAGCAGCGCGGCGAGCCGCAGCACCAGGTCGGGGCCGTCCTCCTCCAGGGCCATCGCCTGTTCCAGCACGATGAGCGTGTGCTCGTACACGTCCTTGTGCCGGTGGTGCTCGTCCCGCTCCAGGCGCAGCGCGGGAAGCTCGGGCAGCACGCGCTCGGCGAGCCCGGAGTCCACGAGCAGCTTGAGCCCCTTGCGGGGGTGCGGGGCCAGGATGAGCTTGTTCAGCTCGTCGCGGACCCGCTCGGCCGAGACGATGTCGATGCGGTCGGCCATGGCCGTCATGGCGGCGACGACCTCGGGGGCCACCTCGAAGTCGAGCTGGGCCGCGAAGCGCGCGGCGCGCAGCATCCGCAGCGGATCGTCGGAGAAGGACTCCTGCGGCGTCCCCGGGGTGCGCAGCACCCGGGCGGCGAGGTCCTCCAGGCCGTGGTGCGGGTCGATGAACTCCTTCTGCGGGAGCGCTACGGCCATCGCGTTGACGGTGAAATCTCGCCGGACGAGATCTTCCTCGATGGAGTCCCCGTAGGAAACGTCAGGCTTCCGCGAGGTCCGGTCGTACGCTTCGGACCGGTATGTGGTGACCTCGATCTGAAAGCTCTGGTTCGCCCCGTCCTGGCCCGGTGCCTGCTTCTGGCAGCCGACCGTGCCGAAGGCGATGCCGACCTCCCAGACCGCGTCCGCCCAGGGCCGGACGATCTTCAGCACCTCTTCGGGCCTGGCGTCCGTGGTGAAGTCCAGGTCGTTGCCGAGGCGGCCGAGCAGCGCGTCCCGTACCGAGCCGCCGACCAGGGCGAGCGAGTGCCCGGCCTGCTGGAAGCGGGTGGCGAGATCGTCGGCTACGGGGGAGACCCGCAACAGTTCGCTCACCGCGCGGCGCTGCACCTGGCTCAGCTCGTAGGTCGGCTGCGAGGTCTGGGTGTCATGGTTGGCGTTCGGCACAACAGAAAAGGGTACGTTGCCCAGGGGCCACCGGCCTCCTCGATTCGCGCGGGCCCGCCGGCCCCGCGCCGCCCCGCCCTGTGACGATCATGTGGAGCACTCCCCAGCACTTCGCCACACCGGATCTCGTTACCATGCGTGGACGCACAACCGACGACCACTGACGACGACGAGGGACGGGCGAGCGCGTGGCCGAGGCGGCAGAGCTCCAGGGGACGACTTCTGCTCCCGCCCGACGATGGCTGCGCCGCGCCGGGGCGCTACTGGCCGCCGTCCCCCTCCTCGCCGGCCTGATCCAGGTCACGGCGCCGAACGAGGCGACCGCCGCCCCCAAGCCCACCGGGTCGCGCTCGGTGGACGTGGCGATCGATTCGCTGACCCCCGCGACCCCCACCGCCGACGACACCCTGACCATCAAGGGCACGGTCACCAACAAGAGCGCCACGACCATCGACAGCGCGCACGTCGGGCTGCGGCTCGGCCAGGTGATGAGGGGCCGCAGCGCCATCGACACGGCCGCCACGCGGACCGGCTACTTCCCGGGCTCCGACGGTGTGGAGATCGACAGCAAGTACGCGGAGAAGGTCGGCAAGCTGCCGGCCGGCGGCAGCCAGGACTTCAGCCTCGCCATCCCCCTCAAGCACCTCGCGCTGACCCAGGACGGCGTCTACCAGATCGCCGTCTCGCTCGTCGGTGAGACGGCCGACCAGCCGTCCTACCTCCGGGTCCTCGGCATCCAACGCACGTTCCTGCCCTGGCAGACCACCCCGCCCGGCAAGAAGACCAAGCTCAGCTTCCTGTGGCCGATCATCTCCACCCCGCGGGTCACCGCGCGCACCGCCACCGACGAGCAGCAGACGCCCATCTTCCGCGACGACGACCTGGTCAAGGAGCTGGCGCCGGGTGGCCGGCTCCAGCAACTCGTCGCGCTCGGCAAGGACCTGCCCGTCACCTGGGTGCTCGACCCCGACCTGCTCGCCACGGTGGACGCGATGACGCGCAAGTACGACGTGCGGGACGGGGACGAGACGACGCCCGGCCGCGGGCAGGCCGTCGCCCGGCAGTGGATGGCCGCCCTCGACAAGGCGGTCGAGGGGCACAAGGTGGTGGCCCTGCCGTTCGCCGACCCCGACCTCGCGTCCTTGGCCCACCGCGGCAAGGTCGTCTCCGGCACGCTGAGCCACCTCCAGTCGGCCACCGTGCTCGCCAAGACCACGGTGGAGTCCACCCTCCAGGTGACGCCCCGGACCGACTTCGCCTGGCCCGTCGACGGCGCCATCGACTCCTCGATCGTCGACGTCGCCACCTCGGCCGGCGCCCACCACGTCATCACCCGCGGCGACAGCCTCCAGGAGAGCCGCGCGCTCACGTACACGCCCACCGCCGCCCGCCCCATCGGCGGCGGCACCACCGCGATCTCCGCCGACGCCCGCCTCTCGACCGTCTTCGACGGCGACATGTCGCGCGCCGAGAACTCCACCCTGGCCATCCAGGAGTTCCTCGCCCAGACCCTGATGATCACGCAGCAGACGCCGGAGCGGCAGCGCAGCATCGTCGTCGCCCCGCCGCGCATGCCCACCGCGAACCAGGCCCAGGCGATGGCCACCGCGCTCGGCGGCCTCGAGCCACGCCGCTGGAGCGAGCCGCAGGAGCTGAGCGACGCCGCCAAGGCCAAGCCCGACCCGGCCGCCAACCGGCAGGTGCCCAGCCGTGGCGACTACCCGAAGGCGCTACGCAAGCAGGAGCTGCCCACCACCGCGTTCTCCCAGATACAGCAGACGCAGCGCACCCTCGACCGCTTCCGCAAGGCGCTCACGATCGAAGAGCGCGTCGTCCCCCCGTTCGGCACCGCGATCATGCGGGACATGTCGACTTCCTGGCGCCACGACCGCGGCGCGTCGGCCTACCGCGACGACGTGAGCGGACACCTGCGAAGCCTCACCGAGCAGGTCGGCATCATCCAGAAGTCGCCGGCCACCCTCTCCGGCCGCAGCGCCACCATCCCCGTCACCGTCAAGAACGACCTCGTGCAGGGGGTCGACGGGCTCCGGCTGGTGCTCACCTCCAACCAGCCGCTGCGCCTCAAGGTCAGCGACCCGCAGGACATCAAGATCGACGGCGGGCACAGCCAGTCGGTGAAGTTCGAGGCGAACGCCCGCGCCAACGGACGCACGACGATCGTCGCCCAGCTCTTCACGGAGGACGGCCAGCCCTACGGCGAGCCGATGATCTTCGAGGTGAACGTCACGTCGATCACCTCGACTGTGATACTGGTCATCGCGGTCGGCGTACTGCTGCTCGTCCTCGCGGGCATCCGGATCTACGTGAAGCGCAGGCGGGCCGGCTCGGAACCCGCGGGCCCGGGCGACAAGCCCGGTGACCTGGACCCGGATTCGGCCCCGGACCCGGATACCGACCCGCGGACCGGGCCCGAGGCGCCCGCCGAAACAGGCCCCCAGGACCCCGCGCAGCCGAGTGACCGGTCTTCGGACACCGGATCGCAAAGCAATGGCCCATCCGGCTCAGGTGAGAAAGTGGACCGTTGAGGAATGGTGGGGCCAGACGGCCGCGGACGATGAGGTGGGGTAGCGATGAACGCGCCGTACAACGGTGACCGCGACCGTGACGCGGGCGCGGACCCCACGGGTCAGGGGTCTCCGTACCAGTCCGGCGCCTCCGCCCACGACCCCTCGTACGCCCCCACCTACCACCAGCCCTCCTACCCGCAGGACCCGTACATCCCCGACCCGTACGCCCAGGACACCTACACGCAGGCGTTCTACCAGCAGCCGTACGTCACGGGCTCCTTCCCGGTCTACACCGACGAGGCGTACCAGCAGTACGCGCCGTACAGCGAGCCCTCCTACCCGCAGGACCCCTACGGCCAGGGCGGCTACCCGCAGGACGGGTACGCCCAGGACGGCTACGGGCAGGGCGGCTACGCGCAGGGCGGGTATCCCCAGGAGGGGTACGCGCAGGACGGTTACGCGCAGTACCCGTACCCGCAGCACGACCCGCGGGCCCAGGGCGGCGACGCCCTCTACGACCAGCAGGCGCACCCGCCGCCCGGGTCGGCCGACCCCACGCAGCACCTCTACCACCAGGCGCCTCCCGCTCAGCAGCCGCCGGACCCGCGCGTGTGGGCCCCCACGCCCGCCCCCGAGCCCGACGGCGCCTCGCGCTACCTGCCCTACGGCGACAACGGCGCCGACACCCAGTACGTGGGCGTCGACGACCTGATCAGCCAGGGCTCGGACGAGCGCCCGGAGCCGGACGCCTTCGCCCACCTCTTCCGCGACCAGCAGCCGTACGAGCCGCCGCGCCCCCCGCAACAGGACCAGGGCGGCTACGACCAGTACGGCCAGCAGCCGGCCCAGGCCGACTACGGGCAGGGCCAGCAGTACCCGCAGCAGGGCGGCCACTACCCGCAGCAGCACGGCGGCCACGCCCAGCACTCCCCACCGGCCGGCTACGACCAGCAGGCGCAGCAGCCGCAGTACTACCAGCAGGACCAGCACGGCCAGGGCGCCCAGCAGGCCCAGTACCAGCAGCAGCGCCCCGCCCCCCGCGGCGGCCCGGGGCCGCGCGCCCCGCACGGCCGCCACCACCGGCCGGTGGCGCCCGGCGCGCCCGGCGGTCCGGGCGGCCCCACGGCGAGCCCGGGGACGGACGCCACCGTGATGCTGGGTTCCCCCGCCGCGGCCAAGGCGGCGGCGCAGGGCGCCGCGCGGCGCGGCGGCAAGGCGTCCAGCCTGCTCAAGTCCAGCGCCCTGATGGCCGCCGGCACCATGGTCTCCCGGCTGACCGGCTTCGTCCGCCAGGTGATGATCGTCGCGGCGCTCGGCGCCGCCACCCTCGGTGACACCTACACCGTCGCGATGACCCTGCCGGCGATGATCTTCTTCCTCACCGTCGGCGGCGGCCTCAACTCCGTCTTCGTGCCGCAGCTCGTGCGGGCCATGAAGGAGGACGAGGACGGCGGCGTGGCCTTCGCCAACCGCCTGCTGACCATCGTCATCGTCATCCTCGTCGGCCTCACGGCCGTGGCGATCTTCGCGGCGCCGCTGTTCGTGCACATGATGTCCCCCGAGATCGCCGGCGACCCGGCGGCCAACGAGGTCGCGGTCACCTTCGCCCGCTACTGCCTGCCCACCATCTTCTTCATGGGCGTGCACGTGGTGATGGGCCAGATCCTCAACGCGCGCGGCAAGTTCGGCGCGATGATGTGGACGCCGGTCCTCAACAACATCGTCATCATCGCCACGTTCGGCATGTTCATCTACGTCTACGGGTCGGCCAGCAAGTCCGAGTTCGGCGTCACGACGATCCCCGCCGAGGGCATCCGCCTGCTCGGCGTGGGCACCCTGCTCGGGCTCGTCGTCCAGTCGCTGGCGATGATCCCGTACCTGCGGGAGGCGGGCTTCCGGTACCGGCCGCGCTTCGACTGGCGCGGCCACGGCCTCGGCAAGTCCGCCAAGCTGGCCAAGTGGACCGTGCTGTTCGTCCTCGCCAACCAGGCCGGCGTCATCGTCGTCACCCAGCTCGCCACCGGCGCCGGCTCGGCCGCGGCCGACGAGGGCTACCCCGGCACCGGCATCCTCGGCTACTCCAGCGCCCAGCTCATCTGGGGCATGCCGCAGGCCATCATCACCGTCTCGGTCATGGCCGCGCTGCTGCCCCGGCTCTCCCGGGCCGCCCACGACGGCGACGTCGGCGCCGTCCGTGGCGACATCTCGCAGGGCCTGCGCACCTCCGCCGTGGCCATCGTGCCCATCGCCTTCGGCTTCGTGGCGCTCGGCATTCCGATGTGCACCCTGCTCTTCGGCTCGTCGGGCATCGAGGCCGCCCGCGCGATGGGCTACATCCTGATGGCCTTCGGCCTGGGCCTGATCCCGTTCTCCGTGCAGTACGTCGTCCTGCGCGGCTTCTACGCCTACGAGGACACCCGCACGCCGTTCTACAACACGGTCATCGTCGCGGCCATCAACGCCGCCGCCTCCGGGCTGTGTTACGTGCTGCTGCCCGCCCGCTGGGCCGTGGTCGGCATGGCCGCCTCCTACGGCCTCGCGTACGCGGTCGGCGTGGGCATCGCCTGGCGGCGCCTGCGCGACCGGCTGGGCGGCGACCTGGACGGCCGCCACGTGATGCGCACCTACTCGCGACTCTTCGGCGCCTGCGTCCCCGCCGCCGTCCTCGCCGGCCTGACGGCGTACGCCATCACCGACGCGCTCGGCAGCGGGATCGCCGGCTCGGTCGCCTCCCTGGTCGGCGGCGGAATCGTCCTCATCGGAATCTTCTACATCGCGGCGAAGCGCATGCGCATTCAGGAGCTGACCGCAATGGTCGGAATGGTCCGAGGACGTCTTGGCCGTTGACCGCAGCACAACCATCGTCCACCACCGCGTGTCGTGCAGGGTGGCGGACTGTGGGCACAATTGTCGTGGCCGTGGAACAGGCGCAACGTATGGGGAGGCAGGGAACGACGGTGGCGGACCGGAGTACGGCTGCCGTCGACGTGGCCGATAGCAGCGGCGGAGAGCCGCTTGCCGCCAAGGCGGACAAGGCCACGACCGACGAGGCTAAGGCGCAGCAGAAGGCCAGCAACACCACAGAGACCGCGCGCCCTGTCGAGACGGACAAGGGCGCATCGGCCGACACAAGCCCCCCCGAACTGCACAGTGGTCACAAACTCGCCAGACGCTACCGCTTGGAGGAGTGCGTCACCCGTCTGGACGGATTCAGCAGTTGGCGTGCCGTGGACGAGAAACTGCGCCGCGCCGTCGGCGTGCACGTCCTCCCCGCCGACCACCCCCGCGCCCGTCCCGTCCTGGCCGCCGCCCGCTCCGCCGCGCTCCTCGGCGACCCCCGTTTCGTCCAGGTGCTGGACGCCGTCGAGGACAACGACCTCGTCTACGTCGTCCACGAGTGGATCTCCGACGCCACCGAGCTGACCACGGTGCTCGCCACCGGCGCGCTGGAGCCGCACGACGCCTACCAACTCGTCAGTCAGGTCTCCCAGGCCATGGCGTCGGCCCACCGTGAGGGACTGTCCCACCTGCGGCTGACGCCCAGTTCCGTGCTGCGCACCGAGTCGGGCCAGTACCGCATCCGCGGCCTGGCCGTCATGGCCGCCCTGCGCGGCATCACCACCCCCCAGCCCCAGCGCACGGACACCGAGGCGATCGGCGCCCTGCTCTACGCCGCCCTCACCCAGCGCTGGCCGTACGAGAGCGACGCGCACGGCCTGGCCGGGCTCCCCAAGGGCGTCGGCCTCATCGCGCCCGACCAGGTGCGCGCGGGGGTGCACCGCGGCCTGTCCGAACTCGCCATGCGGGCGCTGGTCAACGACGGTGCCACCGCCTCCCGGCAGGAGTTGCCCTGCACCACCCCGGAGGAGCTGGCCGCGGCCGTCGCCGAGATGCCGCGAATCCGCCCGCCGGAGCCGTCGTTCACCGCGACCCCGGCCTACCAGCGCACCACCTACCAACAGGGCGCCTACGCCCAGCCGCCGGCCCGCGGCGGGAACGGCGCGGTCCGGCTCGCCCCCGCGCCACCACCGCCCCCACCGCCGCTGCAGAGCCGCGCCGGCCGCGCGCTCAAGTGGGCCGTCTCCAGCCTGCTCATCGCGGCCATCGGGCTCGGTAGTTGGCAGCTCGCGGACATCCTGATCAAGGAGGAGAGCAAGCCGGGGGACTCGGGCCACAACCAGAGCGAGAAGGACGACGACCGCCCCAGGAAGCCGGCCCACAAGCCGCTGGAGCTCGCGGACGCCACCGAGTTCTCGCCACTGGACGCCCCGTTGGCTGCGGAGAGGGTCTCCGCGGCCATCGACCAACAGCCCGGCACCGCCTGGGTCACCAAGCGCTACGAGGGCTACGCCAACTTCGGCAACCTCAAGAACCGGTCGGACGGCAGCGGCATCGTCGTCGACCTCGGCAGCGCCAAGAACGTCGCGGGCGTGCAGGTTGACTTCTACGCACCCGGGCAGAAGGTCGAAGTACTCGCCGCGGACCCGGCGGCGACATCCCCCGCCGCCTTGGCGGACTTCCCCCAGGAGCTCACCAAGCTCAAGACGGCGGAGAGCAAACTCGACGCCACTCTCGACAAGCCGGTCCGAACGCGATACGTACTGATCCACATCACCGAGCTGCCCAGCGACGGCTCCGCCGACGGCTACCGCGGGGGCATCTCGGAGATCAAGATCACGGGTTGACCCACGTCAAGCGGCCGGCACGAGAGGGGGGCTCCCGTTGCACGACGCCGTGCACGGCGACGCGAACGACCGCGAGCTCCTGGCTCGCCACGTGGCGGGCGACCCCGACGCGTTCAGCGAGATCGTCCGGCGCCACCGCGACCGACTCTGGGCCGTGGCGCTCCGCACCCTCGGCGACCGTGAGGAGGCCGCGGACGCCGTTCAGGACGCCCTGGTCTCCGCCTACCGGGCCGCGCACACGTTCCGGGGCCAGTCGGCCGTCACCACCTGGCTGCACCGGATCACGGTGAACGCCTGCCTGGACCGGGCCCGCAAGGCCGCCACCCGCAAGACCTCGCCCACCGACGACACCGAGCGGCTCGAGCAACTCCTCGAACCGCAGGAGTCCGCCGCGGGCCCGGCGGAGCGCCAGGACCTCCACCGCGAGCTGCTACGGGCCCTGCGCACGCTCCCGCCCGACCAGCGCGCGGCCCTCGTCCTCGTGGACATGCAGGGGTACCCCGTGGCGGAGGCGGCCAAGGTGCTGGGCGTGCCCACCGGCACCATCAAGAGCCGCTGCGCCCGGGGCCGCGCCCGCCTGCTGCCCCTGCTGTCCCATCTCCACCCGAAGGAGCGGGATAGCTCCGATCCCGACAGGGGAAGGAACCGGGCGCAGGGGACATCCGTCTCACCGCCGGCAGGGCCGAACGACACAGATCCCGTGAAGGGCGGAGGTGGGCGAGCGTGACGTCGACGACCGACACGGACGAGCACCCTGAGGTCGCGGAAATCTCCGCGCTCACCGAGGGAGTCCTGCCGCCCGACCGCGCGCGCCCCGTGCGCGAACACCTCGCGGGCTGCGCGCTGTGCGCGGACGTCCGCACCTCGCTCGAGGAGATCCGCAGCGCCCTGGGCACGCTGCCCGGCCCGACGCGGATGCCCGCCGACATCGCCGGCCGGATCGACGCGGCCCTTGCCGCCGAGGCGCTGCTCGACGCCACGACCGGCGACCGCGAGCCGGCCGATATCGCGGCCGTGGGCGAGGGCGGCGGCGTACGGGAGAGCGACGCCGAGACCGAGTCCGAGGGCGCCTCCGAGAGCGAGGCCGGCGATGTTTCACGTGAAACGGCCGCCGAGCCGATCGGTGTTTCACGTGAAACGACGCCCGGCGGCCCTGACCGCCCACCGGGCCGCGCCCGCTCCACCACGGGACCCGGCCGGCAGGCCCCCGGCCCCCGGCCCAGGCGGGGCCGGCGCTGGCGCACCGCCCTGCTCGGCACGGCGTGCGCGGCTGCCGTGCTCGGCGTGGGCACCTTCCTCGTGCAGAACGGCACCGACGACGGAACGCCGCAGCGCCCCACGGAGGGCGAGACCCGCGCCACGATGTTGACCGCCGCCACCCTGGAGAGCGAGGCGCGGGCCCTGCTCGCCGCGGAGGGAAAGACCCGCAAGCCGCGGAACCCGCCGGGCGAGGTCGGCGCGAACACCACTCCCCGCACACCGCTCGACGGAAGTAGCGCGACCGTGCCCTCGTGCGTCCAGCAGGCCACCAAGCGCCCCGAGACGCCCCTCGCGGCGAGAGAAGACTCCTTCAACGGCACCCCCGCCTACCTGGTGCTGCTGTCACACCCGGGCGACGACTCACGCGTCGACGCGTTCGTCGTGGACGCCGCCTGCGTCCGGAAGTCCCCCTCGCCGCCCGGCACCGTGCTGATGCAGCGCAGCTTCGCCCGCGACTGAGCGTTCCGGCCACCGCGCTGTCCGTCACACGAACACGGCCGGAAGGCCGGGCGTCCCGGGAATGCCGGCCCCGTAGTATCCGTTGGGTGAGATGGCAGCAGTTTTCCGGGAACGATCGCCGGTCGGTTGCCCCCCAATCCGTCGTCGGCAGAGACAAGGAAGACATCCCGTGAGCGACGTCCGCAACGTGATCATCATCGGTTCCGGGCCCGCCGGCTACACGGCCGCGCTCTACACGGCCCGAGCCGCGCTGAAGCCCCTGGTCTTCGAGGGTTCCGTGACCGCGGGGGGTGCGCTGATGAACACCACCGACGTGGAGAACTTCCCCGGCTACCGTGACGGCATCATGGGCCCGGACCTCATGGACAACATGCGCGCCCAGGCCGAGCGCTTCGGCGCCGAGCTGATCCCGGACGACGTCATCGCGGTCGACCTCACCGAGGACATCAAGACGGTCACCGACTCCGCCGGCACCGTGCACCGGGCCAAGACCGTGATCGTGACCACCGGCTCGCAGCACCGCAAGCTCGGCCTGCCGCGTGAGGACGAGCTTTCCGGGCGAGGCGTCTCGTGGTGCGCGACCTGTGACGGGTTCTTCTTCCGGGACCAGGACATCGCCGTGATCGGTGGCGGTGACACCGCCATGGAGGAGGCCACCTTCCTCTCCCGGTTCGCCAAGTCCGTGACGATCGTGCACCGCCGGGACACCCTGCGCGCCTCCAAGGCCATGCAGGACCGCGCCTTCGCCGACCCGAAGATCTCCTTCATCTGGGACAGCGAGGTCGCCGAGATCCACGGCGACAGCAAGCTCTCCAGCCTGACGCTGCGGAACCGCAACACGGGCGAGCTCTCCGAGCTTCCGGCGACCGGCCTCTTCATCGCGGTCGGCCACGACCCGCGCACCGACCTGTTCAAGGGCCAGCTCGACCTGGACGACGAGGGCTACCTGCAGGTCGAGGCCCCCAGCACGCGCACCAACCTCCCGGGCGTCTTCGCCGCCGGTGACGTCGTGGACCACACCTACCGTCAGGCGATCACCGCCGCCGGCACGGGCTGCTCCGCGGCCCTGGACGCCGAGCGCTACCTGGCCGGCCTCGCGGACAACGAGCCGCCGGCCGCCGCCGTCTGACCCCTCCATCCCTCCCGCCCCCGCACCATCGAAACGAGGAAATCGCCGTGGCTGGCACTCTGAAGCATGTGACCGACGCCTCCTTCGAAGAGGACGTCATCAAGAACAAGAAGCCCGTGCTGGTGGACTTCTGGGCCGAGTGGTGTGGCCCGTGCCGCCAGATCGCCCCGTCCCTCGAGGCCATCGCGGCGCAGCACGGCGACAAGATCGAGATCGTCAAGCTCAACATCGACGAGAACCCGGCCGTGGCCGCCAAGTACGGCGTCATGTCCATCCCGACCATGAACGTCTACCAGGGCGGCGAGGTCGTGAAGACCATCGTCGGCGCCAAGCCGAAGGCGGCCCTTGAGCGCGACCTGTCCGACTTCCTCGGCTAGTCGACCGCGCTGTTGCGTCGTGGGCCCGCTCCCCTGGGGGGCGGGCCCACACGCATGTCGGCGCAGTCCGCTACAGCGGGCGCAGCACGGGCTCCTTCTGTACGGCGCCCAGCAGTCGATCCAGCGCCAGCTCCACGTCTTCCTTCCAGGAGATGGTGGCCCGCAACTCCAGTCGCAGCCGTGGGTAGCGCGGGTGCGGTCGCACGGTCTTGAAGCCCACCGCCAGCAGGTGGTCGGCCGGCAACACGCAGGCGGGCCCCTCCCACCGCGCGTCCCCGAACGCCTCGATGGCCTTCACTCCGCGCCGCATGAGGTCCTTGGCCACGGTCTGCACCATCACCCGGCCGAGCCCCTGTCCCTGGAATCCGGGCATCAGCCACGCCGTCATCAGTTGCACGGCGTCGGCGCCCACCGGGCTGGTGGGAAAGGCCAGGGAACGCGGCACGTACGCCGGCGGCGCGTAGAGCACGAAGCCCACCGGCAGCTCGTCCACGTAGACCACGCGACCGCAGGAGCCCCACTCCAGCAGCACGGCCGAGATCCAGGCTTCCTTCTCGACCTCCGGGCGCCCGGCCCTGACGGCCGCCTCGCCGCTGACGGGGTCGAGTTCCCAGAAGACGCACGCGCGACAGCGCTGGGGGAGGTCCGTGAGGTTGTCCAGTGTGAGCGGTACGAGCCGACGCCCCATGTAGCCAGTTCCTCGCTTCCCTCATCGGCCGCGATCCGTGCGGCCGACCCGTGCGCCACGCCCGAGCAGGCCGCCCGCGAAGCCGACGGCAGCCTCCCACGGGGCCCTCCCCGCACCGCCGGTCACCGTGGGCGGGGCGCCCGCGCGTCGCCGCGCCGCCCGTACGCATCGTAGCCACGAGCGGATTCCCCCGGTACCGCCCGCCACGCACAGAGCGGGCCGCGCCCCGGGCGGGGCACGGCCCGCTCCGGCAGGGTGCTACTCAGCGGAGGAATCGTCCTCCGTCGGCTGTTCCGCGGTCTGCCCCGGGCCGGAGTGCTGCTCCAGCACGCGTCCCTCGCCCGGCGCCAGGGTGCCGAGGATGCGCTCCAGATCGTCCATCGAGGCGAACTCGACCACGATCTTCCCCTTCTTCTGGCCGAGGTCGACCTTCACCCGGGTCTCGAAGCGGTCGGACAGCCGCGAGGCCAGGTCCGACAGCGCCGGGGACACCCTGGCCCCGGCCCGGGGCCGCTTGGCCTTCTGCGTGCTGTTCGGCTGCGTGCCCATCAGGGTGACGATCTCTTCGACCGCGCGGACCGACAACCCCTCCGCCACGATGCGGTGCGCCAGCCGGTCCTGCTCCTCGGAGTCCTCGACCGAGAGCAGCGCCCGAGCGTGCCCCGCCGAGAGCACGCCGGCCGCCACGCGCCGCTGCACCGACGGCGACAGACGCAGCAACCGCAGGGTGTTGGTGACCTGCGGGCGGGAGCGCCCGATGCGCTCGGCCAACTCGTCGTGCGTGCAGTTGAAGTCCTGGAGCAACTGGTCGTAGGCCGCGGCCTCTTCCAGCGGGTTGAGCTGAGCGCGGTGCAGGTTCTCCAGCAGCGCGTCCAGCAGCATCTTCTCGTCGTCGGTCGCCCGGACGATCGCTGGGATCTTCGTCAGGCCCGCCTCACGGCAGGCGCGCCAGCGCCGCTCGCCCATGATGAGCTCGTAGCGCTCCGGACCCACCTGGCGGACCACGATCGGCTGGAGGAGGCCGACCTCCTGGATCGAGGTGACCAACTCGGCGAGGGCGTCCTCGTCGAACTCGGTGCGCGGCTGCCGAGGGTTGGTGGTGATGGAGTCCAGCGGCAACTCCGCGAAGTGCGCGCCCAGACCGTCGTCCATGGCTTTCAGGGGCGCGGACTCCTCAACGGGCGCGTCCTCGGTTTCACGTGAAACACGCTGCGCCGGGGCGGCCTCGTCCTCGGGCTGGCCACCCGGCGGCAACGTCGTCACCTTGGCGGCTGCCACGCCCCGCTCCGGCGACAGCACCGGAACCGCCGTCGGCGAGGCCGCGCCGGCGCCGATCGCGGGCACCGACGGGCCGTCCGCTCCCTTGGGTGCGGCGGGAATCAGCGCACCGAGTCCGCGGCCCAGCCCTCTCCGTCGCTCAGTCACTGCATCCCCTCCGACATGGTGTGCTGGTCAAGCTGTGGGTTCGCACGCGGCGTCGCGTGCGCATGCTGCCCCTCGTAGTAGACACCAGCCCCACGCAGCGCGATCTCCCGGGCCGCCTCCAGGTAGGAGAGCGCACCGCTCGAACCGGGATCGTAGGTGAGGACCGTCTGCCCGTAGCTCGGTGCCTCGGAGATCCGCACGGAGCGCGGGATGCTCGTGCGCAGCACCTCGTTGCCGAAGTGGCTGCGGACCTCGTCGGCCACCTGGGAGGCCAGTCGCGTCCGGCCGTCGTACATGGTCAGCAGGATCGTCGAGACGTGGAGCTTGCGGTTCAGGTGTCCGCGCACCAGCTCGACGTTGCGCAGGAGCTGTCCCAGGCCCTCCAGCGCGTAGTACTCGCACTGGATCGGGATCAGCACCTCCGCGCCCGCCACCAGGGCATTGACCGTCAGCAGGCCGAGCGAGGGCGGGCAGTCGATGAGGATGTAGTCCAGCGGCTGGTCGTACGCCTGGATGGCACGCTCCAGCCGGCTCTCCCGGGCCACCAGCGAGACGAGTTCGATCTCCGCGCCGGCCAGGTCGATGGTCGCCGGGGCGCAGAACAGCCCCTCCACGTCGGGGACGGGCTGCACGACGTCGGACAGCGGCTTGCTGTCGACCAGCACGTCGTAGATGGAGGGGACCTCGGCGTGGTGGTCGATCCCGAGGGCCGTGGAGGCGTTGCCCTGCGGGTCCAGGTCCACGACGAGCACGCGGGCGCCGTGCAGCGCGAGGGAGGCCGCCAGGTTCACGGTCGTCGTGGTCTTGCCGACGCCGCCCTTCTGGTTGGCGACCACCATCACTCTGGTCTGCTCCGGGCGGGGGAGCCCCTCGCCCGCGCGCCCCAGCGCCGCTACGGCGAGCTGCGCCGCACGGCCGATGGGGGCGGAGGCTTCTCCCTCGTACCCGGACGAGGCATCCATCGGGGGCGGCGTTTCACGTGAAACATCCTCCCCGGGAGCTGAGGGCCCCACGGGCGCGCCCGGGGAGGGCTCAGCGGTACGGGGACCGGGGACCGGTTCGGTCATCGGTCCCGCGATGTTGGCGTCGGACCGCAAGGATTCACCCTCCTCGACATCAGGCTCGCAATGAACAGAGCCTGCCATGCTTTCGGGGTTGGGAACCAGCGAGGCCCGTTCTCCTGTGGATGAATCGGCTCTGGTGCGGGGTTGAGGGTCGCGCGGCGCGGCAGCCGCACGACCGCGACTGATGATTCCATGCAGCAGGGAACGACGTTTCACGTGAAACACGATGCATGGGCATGCCGATCACCGGACCCCGACACTCCGGTCCGCATACTTTTGGCAGCTTGTATGGAGCATTGCCCGAAGTACGCGCCCCACCTCCCTCGGCACCTCTCCGTCACGAGCGCGTCCCGGCGAGCCGGCCTCCCCGCGCGCGCTCACCGGCGTCGACGCGGCCCCTTGCGAGCCGCCTTGGCCCGCTTCGCGGCGAACCGCACCCCGCCCGGGCTCTCGCCCACCTCGACCCGCACCACGGTGGACGGCGGATCGACGATGCCCTCCCCCACCTGCAACACGGAGGTCTCCACCACGCCGAGCTTGCTCAGCGCGGCCCGCGCGCTCTTGAGCTCCTCCTCCGCGGTGTCGCCCTTCAGCGCCAGCATCTCGCCGTACGGCCGAAGCAGCGGCACGCCCCAGCCGGCCAGCCGGTCCAGCGGGGCCACGGCGCGAGCGGTCACCACGTGCACCGGCTGGAGCTTGCCGAGGACCTCCTCGGCCCGCCCGCGGACCACCGTGACGTGGTCGAGGCCGAGGAGTTCCACGACCTCCTGCAGGAAGTTGGTCCGTCGCAGCAGCGGCTCCAGCAGGGTGATCTGCAGGTCCGGCCGGGTGAGCGCGAGGGGGATGCCCGGCAGCCCGGCCCCCGAGCCCACGTCGCACACCGTGACACCCTCGGCCACCGCCTCCGAGAGCACCGCGCAGTTCAGCAGGTGTCGCTCCCACAGCCGCGGCACCTCGCGGGGCCCGATCAGGCCGCGCGTCACGCCCACATCGGCCAACAGCTCGGCGTACCGCACGACCTCCGGAAAGCGGTCGCCGAACACCTCCCGCGCCGCCTCCGGCGCTGGGGGAAGTTCCTCCGCTGCCTCCGCCACGAGGACCGTCCTTCCTCTCGACATGCCGTTGCCCTTGCTGACAAACACCGGCCCCGTCTGCGCACAGACGGGGCCGGACGTACGGGTTGTTCTTCCCGAGCCCTCGGCCCGGAAGGGAGTCACCGGATCACGCGGGAAGCACGACCACCCGGCGCTCGGGCTCCTCACCCTCAGACTCGCTCCGCAGGCCCGCCGCCGCCACCGCGTCGTGCACCACCTTGCGCTCGAAAGGCGTCATCGGGTCCAGCTTCACGGGCTGGCCGCTGCCCTTGGCCTCTTCCGCGGCCTTGGCGCCCAGCTCCGACAGCTCGGTGCGCTTGCGCGCCCGGAACCCCGCGATGTCCAGCATCAGCCTGCTGCGGTCGCCGGTCTCCCGGTGCACCGCGAGCCGGGTCAGCTCCTGCAGGGCCTCCAGCACCTCGCCGTCGCGGCCGACCAGCTTCTGCAGGTCCCGGCTGGTCGATTCGCTGATGATCGACACCGCGGCGCGGTCCGCCTCGACGTCCATGTCGATGTCGCCGTCGAGGTCCGCGATGTCCAGCAGACCCTCAAGGTAGTCAGCCGCGATCTCGCCTTCCTGCTCCAGGCGAGTCAGAGTGTCGACACCCTCGGCCGGGGTGGTGCCTTCCGTCACGGATGGACTCCTTCTTACTTCTTGGATGGGTGCTTCGGGCCGCGCTGGCCCTTGCGCTGCCCGGACTTGGCGTTACGCGAGGAACCGGAGGCGGAGCTGCCGGTCGACTTGCCGGGCTGCGCCCCCTTCTTCCCCTTCTCCAGCGAGGTCTTCTCGGCGCCCGTTCCGGACGTCCCGGCGCCCTTCGCGGTCTGCGCCGTGGCCTTGGCCCGGCCCTGTCCCCGCCCGCTCTTCGCCCCGCCCGCCGGGGGTGTCGCGGCACCGTCCGGCTTGGCGCCCGGTGCCTTCGCCGCGCCACCGGCCTGCGCCGCCGCGGCCTGGCGCTGGGCCTTGGTCTGCTTCTTGGGCTGCTGCCGGTTGGCCCGGGCGACCTCGACGGCCTGCCGCGCCTCGACGACCTCCGGGTCCTCCTTGAGCTTGCCCTTGGCGCGCAGCCGCTCCTGGCGGTGGGCGTAGGCGACGCTGCCGGGGGTGGGGTTGCGGCGGATGATGAACATCTGCTGCCCCATGGTCCACACGTTGGTGGTCAGCCAGTAGACGAGCACACCGACCGGGAAGTTGATGCCGAAGACGGCGAACATGATCGGGAAGATGTACATCAACATCTTCTGCTGCTGCATGAACGGCGTCTTGACCGTCAGGTCGACGTTCTTCGTCATGAGCTGACGCTGGGTGAAGAACTGCGACGCCGACATCAGGATGATCATCGTGACCGTGACGACGCGGACGTCGGTGAGCGTGGCACCGAGCCCCTCGACCTTGGACGCGCTGCTCATGAACTTCACGGACAGCGGGGCGCCGAAGATGTGCGCCTCACGGGCGCTGTCCACGAGGTCCTGGTTGATGAAGCCGACCGGGTGGTTGTTCGCGATCTTGTTGAGCACCTGGTAGAGCGCGATGAAGAACGGCGACTGCGCGAGGATCGGCAGGCAGCTGGAGAGCGGGTTGGTGCCCGTCTCCTTGTAGAGCTTCATCATCTCTTCGGACTGGCGCTGCTTGTCGCTCTTGTAGCGCTCCTGGATCGCCTTCATCCGGGGCTGGAGCGCCTGCATGTTCCGCGTGGCCTTGATCTGCTTCACGAAGAGCGGGATCAGGCAGATGCGGATGAGCACCACCAGCGAGACGATCGACAGGCCCCAAGCCCAGCCGCTGTTCTTGTCGAAGACGAGGCTGTACAGCGAGTGGAACTGGACGATGATCCAGGAAACTACGTCATAGAGAGGACCGAGGATCGTGTCCACGAATCAGGCTCCTTGGGCGTTGGGCTGAGACTCAGGCTGCGCGGCGGGCTCGGCGGTGGAGTGCCCACGCAGACGACTCCGCAGCCACTGGTGCCACACCGGACGCTTCCGGGCGGGTACGTGATCGACACCTCCGTGCGACCACGGGTTGCAGCGCAGAATGCGCCAGGCCGTCAGCGCCGTGCCCTTCAGTGCGCCGTGCACGTTGATGGCCGTGTAGCCATAGTGCGAGCACGACGGGTAGTACTTGCAGACCGGCCCCAGCATGGGGCTGATGGTCCACTGGTAGAGCTTGATCAACCACAGCAGCGGGTACTTCATCGCGGCACCCTCCCCTTGGTCTGACCCCCGAGGTTCACCGAGGGAGTCTCCGGGGAGGCCCCACCCAGCAGCCGCCGTAGCGCGGTGTCGAGATCGCGGGCCAGTTGCTCGTGGCCTGCCTCGCCCGCGCCGGGCAGCGCCCGTACGACTACCAGGCTACCGGGGGGGAAGCGGTCGAGTCGGTCGCGCACCAGGTGGCGCAACCGCCGCTTCACCAGGTTTCGGGTGACGGCGTTGCCGACCGCTTTGCTGACGACGAAACCCGCACGCACCTGAGGAGCTGTCTCCCCAGGTGGGTGCGGGTCCGATGTACCGCTTCGCAGATGCACGACAAGGAGCGGGCGCCCGGCCCTGCGTCCTCGGCGTACCGCGGTCGCAAAGTCCTCGCGCCGCCTCAGCCGATGCTCGGTAGGCAGCACGTCATGACCTGTGCTGGTCAGGCGGACAGACGGGCGCGACCCTTGCCACGGCGGGACGCGAGAATCGCGCGGCCGGCACGGGTGCGCATACGCAGCCGGAAGCCGTGGGTCTTCGCGCGGCGGCGGTTGTTCGGCTGGAAGGTGCGCTTGCTCACTCGGGGGCTCCAGAAATGAATGTGTAGTGGCGGGACATCGCCTGGCTGTCACCGTGCGCCCACGAGAAGCTCGTATACGCCCGATTGCACCGCTTTCTCACCACGGATCGTGGATGTATGCCCATCGGAGGCAGGCGGCAGCAGCCATCGACAACTCGACCTGGTTACGGTACGCGCGGCTACGCCATTCGGTCAAACCAACCTGGGCGCATCGCTCCACCACCACCGTATACCGGGGCGCCAGAGCACGATGCGACGCCGCATGGCACATTTGTACACACCCTGTGGACAACGACTTGAACCACGCGCGTCGGCCTGACTACCGTGGCGGAACTCCGAATCCTTCCCGCCCGTCCCAAGAACCACGCATTCGTGGGACCTGTCGGCGTCCCCCTCCGAGTGAGTGAGTGAGCGTGCCCTGTGGCTGACGTACCTGCCGATCTTGCCGCAGTGTGGCCACGCGTGTTGGAGCAGCTCCGCGGCGAGGGCAGAGGGCAGGGCGTCGAGGCCAAGGACGAGCACTGGATCAACCGCTGCCAGCCGCTGGCGCTGGTCGCCGACACCGCCCTGCTCGCGGTGCCCAACGAGTTCGCCAAGGGCGTGCTCGAGGGCCGGCTCGCGCCCCTGATCAGCGACGCGCTCAGCCGCGAGTGCGGCCGTCCGATCCGTATCGCGATCACGGTGGACGACTCCAAGAACGAGCCCGCCGCACCGCAGCCCCAGGGCCCCGCCCCGCACCACCCGTCCGCCCCGCACCAGGGCCACGGCGGCCAGCAGTCCCGCTACGGCGACACCCCGCGGGACACCTTCGACAGCCGTGACGGCTATGACGCGCGGGACGGCAGGGACGCCAGGGACACCCGTACCGGGCGCGACGGATACGACGGTGGCCGCGAGGGCTACGAGTCCCGCGACGCCTACGAGCCCTACGACGGCCGGGACGCCTACGACAAGCGGGACCCCTACGACGCGCCCGTCGCCCGCGAGGCGTACGAGGGTCGCGAGGGCTACGACGGGCGCGAGGCCCGGGACGCGTACGACACGCGCGACGGGCGCGAGACGCGGGACGGCTACGACGGGCGCGAGAGCTACGGCCGCCCCGGCGACGAGCTGCCCAGCGCCCGCCCCGCCTACCCCGGCTACTCGCAGCAGCGCCCCGACCCCGGCGCCTGGCCGCGCTCCGGCGGTGCCCCGCTGCCCGAATCGCGCGGCGACTACAACACCTGGCAGCAGCCCCGGCTCGGCGGCTTCCCGGACGCGGACCCGTACGCCCAGCGCGGCCAGCACCCGCAGCACGGGCCGCCCGCGCACGGGGGCTCGCCCTACGAGACGCAGCGCCGCGACCCCGCCGACCCCTCCTCCGTACCCCCCAGGCCCGGGCCCGGCGGTCAGGGCCCCGGGCGCGGTGGTCCGCCCGCGCCGACGGGCGCGCCCGGGCCGCTCGCCGCGCAGCCCGCGCCGGCCCCGGGTCCCGGTGAGCCCACCGCGCGGCTGAACCCGAAGTACCTCTTCGACACCTTCGTCATCGGCGCCTCCAACCGCTTCGCGCACGCCGCGGCGGTGGCCGTGGCGGAGGCGCCGGCCAAGGCGTACAACCCGCTGTTCATCTACGGGGAGTCGGGGCTCGGCAAGACGCACCTGTTGCACGCGATCGGGCACTACGCGCGCAGCCTCTACCCGGGGACGCGGGTGCGGTACGTGAGCTCGGAGGAGTTCACGAACGAGTTCATCAACTCCATCCGCGACGGCAAGGCGGACGCGTTCCGCAAGCGGTACCGCGACATGGACATCCTGCTCGTGGACGACATCCAGTTCCTCGCGAGCAAGGAGTCGACGCAGGAGGAGTTCTTCCACACCTTCAACACGCTGCACAACGCCAACAAGCAGATCGTGCTGTCCTCGGACCGGCCGCCGAAGCAGTTGGTGACGCTGGAGGACCGGCTGCGCAACCGCTTCGAGTGGGGCCTGATCACCGATGTGCAGCCGCCCGAGCTGGAGACGCGCATCGCGATCCTCCGGAAGAAGGCGGTGCAGGAACAGCTCAACGCGCCCCCGGAGGTGCTGGAGTTCATCGCCTCCCGCATTTCGCGCAACATCCGGGAGCTTGAGGGCGCGCTGATCCGGGTGACGGCGTTCGCCAGCCTCAACCGGCAGCCGGTGGACCTGGGGCTGACCGAGATCGTGCTCAAGGACCTGATCCCGGGCGGCGAGGACGCGGCCCCGGAGATCACGGCCACCGCGATCATGGCCGCGACCGCGGACTACTTCGGGCACACCGTCGACGACCTGTGCGGCGCCTCCCGCAGCCGGGTCCTGGTGACCGCCCGGCAGATCGCGATGTACCTGTGCCGCGAGCTGACGGACCTGTCGCTGCCGAAGATCGGCGCGCAGTTCGGCGGCCGTGACCACACGACGGTGATGCACGCCGACCGCAAGATCCGGGCCCTGATGGCCGAGCGGCGGTCCATCTACAACCAGGTGACCGAGCTGACCAACCGCATCAAGAACGGCTGACGCCCACACCTCGCCGCGTCTCCGCTCCGTGGGGCCCGCCTCCGGGCCCCACCTCTCGTTCCCGTACCTGGCCCGCCCGGTCCGCTCCTGGCCCGCCCCCGCACCACGTCCGTGACCGGCCGGCCCCCGCGCGCCCGGGGCGCCCCGCGTCCCTACGGCCCCGCGTTCCCAGGCTGCCCCGCGCCCGTCGCGCACCGCCCCGCGCCCACCTCCGCGGCGCGGACGATCCCCATGCTGTGGATGGTCCCGCCGGTCGCACCAATCCCGCCGGCTCGGCCGGATCGGCCGGCTCCGCCGCATGCCCGCAGCCGCGCCGCCTCGTCGCCGTGCCCCGCCGTTCTTGGGGCGTCCTGGCCGTTCTCCGACGCGTCCTGGCGGAGGCGCGGCGCCCTCCGTCGCGGCGCCCCGGCGGATGCCGAACACACCTGCCGTGCGGCGGCGGCGCTTCGTCAGGACGCTTCCTCCGGCGCCCCCGGTGCCGCTCCGGAAGCGCCATTTCGCGTTCATCGACCGGCCCGGAAGCCGTCGTGGAGCGGATACGGGACGGTCACGGCGGGGACACCCGCGAGGGAAGGTGTTCGATTACGGAGGGGGACACGGGTCTTCTCCACAGATGTGGGCACTATTTCGCGTCCACAGGCTGGGGACTGCTGGACTGTCCCAAGCGTGTCCACAGGCCACCCCGGTGAGAGAGGATCTCCCGAGGTCAGGCGCGTGTGGATTTGTGGCAAACCGTCATCCACAGGCTGTGGGCAACATTTCGTCCACAGGGCGTCCCGATCGGTTGTCCACTGGCTACCCACAGCTCAGCCGGCCTTGTGCACAGCTTTTGCCGCCTTCTCCACACCGTTGTCCACTGTTCGGCAACGCGACACCCTCTCTCACCGGAGCGAGTGAAAGGCGTCACACCAAGGTGCCGGGTTGGGCTGTGGGGAACGTGGGTAAAACTGGGGACGCGGCTGGGGAGAAGTAGGGCCTCCCTGTGTATCGGGTGTGCAGAACTTTCGGTGGTCCACAGAGACCCCGGGTTATCCACCACCGTCGCCCACAGGGCCAGTGGACAAAAAACGCACCGTGACCTGCGCAAAAGCAGTTATCCACGGTTTCCACAGCCCCTACTACTACGACCACACATTGAGAGCGAGAAGTTCGTTTCGAAGTGGGGCCTGTGCACAACTCGGGTCCGGGTCGCTCCCACGCCCTCGCACCGACTTGACCCCGAGGCGCACCCGCTGTCGGTGGCGTGCGTCAGACTGGTCTCCGGCAATCAGCCGACGACGAAGGCCAGCAGGGCGAGTCAGAAACAGCAGGAGGCGGTTCCGGTGAAGATCCGGGTGGAGCGCGATGTACTCGCGGAGGCAGTGGCCTGGGCAGCCCGCAGCCTCCCGGCCCGTCCGCCCGTCCCCGTCCTCGCGGGCCTGCTGCTGAAGGCGGAGGAGGGCTCGCTGAGCCTCTCCGGCTTCGACTACGAGGTCTCCGCCCGCGTCTCCGTCGAGGCCGACGTCGAGGAGGACGGCACGGTCCTGGTCTCCGGTCGACTGCTGGCCGACATCTGCCGCGCGCTGCCGAACCGCCCGGTGGAGATCTCCACAGACGGTGTACGCGTGACCGTCGTCTGCGGCTCCTCGCGGTTCACCCTCCACACCCTGCCTGTGGAGGAGTACCCGGCGCTGCCGCAGATGCCCAGCGTCACCGGCACCGTGCCCGGCGAGGTCTTCGCCGCCGCCGCCGCGCAGGTGGCCATCGCCGCCGGTCGCGACGACACGCTCCCGGTCCTCACCGGCGTGCGCATCGAGATCGAGGGCGACCACGTCACCCTGGCCTCCACCGACCGCTACCGCTTCGCGGTCCGCGAGTTCCTGTGGAAGCCGGAGGCGGCCGATCTGTCCGCCGTCGCGCTGGTGCCCGCCAAGACGCTCCTCGACACGGCCAAGTCGCTGACCAGCGGCGACACCGTGAGCATCGCGCTCGCGGGCTCCGGCGCCGGCGAGGGCCTGATCGGCTTCGAGGGCGCCGGCCGGCGGACGACGACCCGCCTGCTCGAAGGCGACCTGCCGAAGTACCGCACGCTGTTCCCGACCGAGTTCAACTCGGTCGCGGTGATCGAGACCGCGCCGTTCGTCGAGGCGGTCAAGCGCGTGGCGCTGGTGGCCGAGCGCAACACCCCGGTGCGCCTCAGCTTCGAGCAGGGCGTGCTGATCCTGGAAGCCGGCTCCAGCGACGACGCACAGGCTGTGGAGCGCGTGGACGCGCAGCTTGAGGGCGACGACATCTCGATCGCCTTCAACCCGACCTTCCTGCTGGACGGGCTCAGCGCGATCGACTCCCCGGTGGCCCAGCTCTCGTTCACCACCTCGACCAAGCCCGCCCTGCTGAGCGGCCGGCCGGCCGTCGACGCGGAGGCCGACGAGGCGTACAAGTACCTGATCATGCCGGTGCGCCTGTCCGGCTGAGGCACGTGGCCCTCGGGCCGCGGGGCGCTTCCCGCGGCCCGGCGAGCGGATCGCGCCGCGGTGGCTCAGAGTGAGCACGAGGGCGGGTCCCCCGTCAGCCCCGGGTGGCCCGCGCACGGCGTACGGCGGCGCCCCGTATGAGCGGCGGAGCCCACAGTCGTGCGGGCGGGGCCGGGCGTAGGCTCGGTCGCGTTACCCAACGCACTCACTCCGGCAAGAAGGATTAGTGATGGAGCTCGGTCTCGTCGGTCTCGGCAAGATGGGCGGCAACATGCGCGAGCGCATCCGCCGCGCAGGCCACACCGTCATCGGATACGACCGCAACCCGGACCTCGCCGACGTGGCGAGCCTGGAGGAGCTGGTCGGCCAGCTCCAGGGGCCGCGCGTGGTGTGGGTGATGGTCCCCGCCGGGGCGGCCACCCAGTCCACGATCGACGAACTCGGGGCGCTGCTGTCCCCCGGTGACGTCGTCGTGGACGGCGGCAACTCGCGGTGGACGGACGACGAGAAGCACGCGGCGGAGCTGGCCGAGAAGGGCATCGGCTTCGTGGACTGCGGCGTCTCGGGCGGCGTCTGGGGCCTGGAGAACGGCTACGCGCTGATGTACGGCGGCGACGAGGAACACGTCGCCAAGGTGCAGCCGATCTTCGACGCGTTGAAGCCCGGTGGGACAGCCGAGCGAAGCTCGTCCGGCCAGGGTGGCGGTGGGCGACGGGAGGGCCAGTTCGGCTCGGTGCACGCGGGCAAGGTCGGCGCCGGCCACTTCGCCAAGATGGTGCACAACGGCATCGAGTACGCCATGATGCAGGCCTTCGCCGAGGGCTGGGAGCTGCTGGAGGCGGTGGACTCGGTCACCGACGTCCGCGAGGTCTTCCGTAGCTGGCAGGAGGGCACGGTCATCCGGTCCTGGCTGCTCGACCTGGCCGTGCGCGCGCTGGACGACGACGAGCACCTGGCGAAGCTGCGGGGGTACGCGCAGGACTCCGGCGAGGGCCGGTGGACCGTGGAGGCGGCCATCGACCACGCGGTGCCGCTGCCGGCGATCACCGCGTCGCTGTTCGCCCGCTTCGCGTCGCGGCAGGACGACTCGCCGTCGATGAAGATGATCGCCGCGCTGCGCAACCAGTTCGGTGGCCACGCGGTGACGAGCAACACGGACAAGTAGCAGCAGGTCAGCGCGTGTCGTAGGAGGCGCGCTCGGACGTTGGTCGACGGGGGAGGTCGGTACGGAAACCATGCACGTCTCGCATTTGTCACTCGCCGACTTCCGCTCGTACGCCCGGGTCGAGGTTCCCCTTGACCCGGGCGTCTCCGCGTTCGTCGGCCCCAACGGGCAGGGCAAGACCAACCTGGTCGAGGCCGTCGGCTACCTGGCGACCCTGGCCAGCCACCGGGTCTCGTCCGACGCGCCGCTGGTGCGGATGGGCGCCGAGCGGGCGATCGTGCGGGCCGCGGTCGTGCAGGGCGACCGGCAGCAGCTCATCGAACTCGAACTCAACCCGGGTCGGGCCAACCGCGCCAGGATCAACCGGTCTTCGCAGGTCAGGCCGCGTGACGTGCTCGGCATCGTGCGGACGGTGCTGTTCGCGCCGGAGGACCTGGCGCTGGTCAAGGGCGACCCCGGCGAGCGGCGGCGGTTCCTCGACGAGCTGATCACGGCCAGGTCGCCGCGGATGGCCGGGGTGCGCTCGGACTACGACCGGGTGCTCAAGCAGCGCAACACGCTGCTCAAGACGGCGGCCATGGCGCGCCGGCACGGCGGCCGGCAGCTCGACCTGTCCACGCTGGACGTCTGGGACCAGCATCTGGCCCAGGTGGGCGCGGAGTTGCTGGCCCAGCGGCTCGACCTGGTGGCCGCGCTGCGCCCGCTGGCCGACAAGGCGTACGAGCAACTCGCCCCCGGCGGCGGCCCGGTGGTCCTGGAGTACCGGAGTTCCGTCAGCGAGACGGCGGGCGGCGCCGCGCTCGGCGCGGAGACGGGTCGGTCGGAGCTGTACGAGTTGCTGCGCTCGGCGCTGGGCGAGGCGCGCAAGCGGGAGATCGAGCGGGGCGTGACGCTGGTCGGCCCGCACCGGGACGATCTGCTGCTGAAACTGGGCGAGTTGCCCGCGAAGGGGTACGCGAGCCACGGCGAGTCCTGGTCGTACGCGCTGGCGCTGCGGCTCGCCTCGTACGACCTGCTGCGGTCCGAGGGCAACGAGCCGGTGTTGGTGCTGGACGACGTCTTCGCCGAGTTGGACGTGCGCCGCAGGGAGCGGCTGGCGGAGCTGGTGGCCCCGGGCGAGCAGGTGTTGGTGACGGCCGCGGTGGACGACGACGTGCCAGGGGTGCTGGCCGGCGTGCGGTACGCGGTCTCCGAAGGCGTGGTGGAGCGCATATGACGTGGCCTGTGGCGGGCGGTCCGGGCGGGGAGCGGGACGGGGCCCGGGGGCCGCGGGCCGGCGCGGACGGCGACGGTGGCCCGGGCGCGAGTCCGGCCGGTGCGGCGGCCGAGCCCACGGGCGTGGACCTGGCGCGGGTGGCGTTGCGGGCGGCGAAGGAGCGCGCCCGCGCGCACGGCGCGGCGGCGCAGCAGAAGAAGCAGGCCAGGCGCGGCGGGTTGCGCTCGGGCGCGCGGGCGGACGGGCGCGATCCGCTGCCGTTGGGCGCGGCCATCAACCGGCTGATCACCGAACGCGGTTGGGAGGCGCCCGCGGCGGTCGGCGGCGTGATGGGCCGCTGGCCCCAGCTCGTCGGGCCCGAGGTCGCGCAGCACTGCGAGCCGCAGCGGTACGACGAGGACGCGCGGGTGCTGACGGTGTGTTGCGACTCCACGGCCTGGGCCACCCAGCTCCGGCTGCTGGCGCCGCAGCTCGTGGCGCGGCTCAACGCGGACCTGGGCCACGGCACGGTGCGCACGCTCAAGGTGCTCGGCCCCGGCGGCCCCCCGCGGCGGTACGGCCCGCTGCGCGCGCCCGGCAGCCGTGGCCCGGGCGACACCTACGGCTGACCTGACGCGCGGGCCCGCCCCGGCGCCGGAAGCGCGGTGCCGGGTCTCCTCGCTCCGCTGTCGCGGGGGCTCGTGTCGCTGTCGTAGGGCGTGTGCGCCGCGCGTCTCGTGCCCCACGGGCACAACGGCGTCAGAAATCAGCCGTGGGCCGCGCGGGGGCGTGCGTCGGTGTCGCATACGGGGGTGGCGGAGCGAGGTGGCGGGGCCGCTGTGGTCTGCGCCCGCGTGATGTGTTGTTGGCATATTTCCCGCGACCTGCGGCGATGCGCCGGCGGGCGCGGCCGGCGCGTCCCCGGGCGCGCGCGGCGGGCGACGCGCAGCGTGCGGGGGCGGTGGCGCCGCGGCGCGCGCCGTCGACGTGGGCGCGGGGGGCGATGCCACGGGCACGGGGCCGGTGGCGGGTGACCGGGCGTGGGACGGGCGGGAACATTGAGACGCGGGTCACATCGCCGGTCGTTGATGGGTCGAAGCGCTGAGTGCCTGTGTGAGCCTCCTGGAAGCCCAGGCCAGATATGGGGAGTAGGAAGGCGCCGGTTCAGGGCGGCAGTCGCCGACTCAGGCACCCGCAAGCCCCAATTCTGTCGGCGGTTACCGGTAGACTGGAGTACACCGTCGCCGCTTGCGCACACGGTGGCTCACCGTGCGTGCGGGGCATTCGAAAGACAAGGCCGGTCCTCCGTACCAGGGGTTCGGCTCTGCTGTGCCAGAAAGGGCGCTTCGTGGCCGATTCCGGCAACCCCAACGAGAAGATCACCGCTTCCCCGACCGAGGCTGGCACCGCCGCGGTGGGTACGGACGTCAACGGGGCACCTCCGCCCTCGTACGACGCCAGCGCGATCACGGTCCTGGAGGGCCTGGACGCGGTCCGTAAGCGACCCGGCATGTACATCGGGTCGACCGGTGAGCGCGGTCTGCACCACCTGGTCCAAGAGGTGGTGGACAACTGCGTTGACGAGGCGCTGGCCGGACACGCCGACCGGATCGACGTGACGATCCTGGCCGACGGTGGCGTGCGCGTCATCGACAACGGGCGCGGTATCCCCGTCGACATGCACCCGGTGGAGAAGAAGCCGGCCGTCGAGGTCGTGCTGACCGTGCTGCACGCGGGCGGCAAGTTCGGCGGTGGCGGTTACGCCGTCTCCGGTGGTCTGCACGGCGTGGGTGTCTCGGTCGTCAACGCGTTGTCCACGAAGTTGGCCGTGGACGTCAAGCGGGACGGTTTCCGCTGGACGCAGGATTACAAGCAGGGCGTACCGACGGCCCCGCTCGCCAAGAACGAGGCGGTGTCGGAGACCGGCACGACGGTGACGTTCTGGGCAGACCCGGACGTCTTCGAGACGACGGAGTACTCGTTCGAGACGCTCGCCCGCCGGTTCCAGGAGATGGCGTTCCTCAACAAGGGACTGACCATCGCCCTGACCGACGAGCGCGAGGCGCACGTCGACGAGGAGGGCAAGCCGCTCTCGGCCACGTACCACTACGAGGGCGGCATCGTCGACTTCGTGAAGTACCTGAACTCGCGCAAGGGCGAGCTGGTGCACCCCACGGTGATCGACATCGAGGCCGAGGACAAGGAGCGGCTGCTCTCGCTCGAGGTCGCGATGCAGTGGAACACCCAGTACACCGAGGGTGTCTACAGCTTCGCCAACACGATCCACACCCACGAGGGTGGCACCCACGAGGAGGGCTTCCGTGCGGCGCTGACGTACTTGATCAACAAGTACGCGCGGGAGAAGAAGCTGCTGCGTGAGAAGGACGACAACCTCACCGGCGAGGACATCCGCGAGGGACTGACCGCGATCATCTCGGTCAAGCTGGGCGAGCCGCAGTTCGAGGGCCAGACCAAGACGAAGCTGGGCAACACCGAGGCCAAGACCTTCGTCCAGAAGATCATCAACGAGCACCTGGCGGACTGGCTCGACCGCAACCCCAACGAGGCCGCGGACATCATCCGCAAGTCGATCCAGGCGGCCACCGCCCGGGTCGCGGCCCGCAAGGCGCGCGACCTGACCCGCCGCAAGGGCCTCCTTGAGACGGCGTCGCTGCCGGGCAAGCTCAGCGACTGCCAGTCCAACGACCCGACGCAGTGCGAGATCTTCATCGTCGAGGGTGACTCCGCCGGCGGCTCGGCCAAGTCCGGCCGCAACCCGCAGTACCAGGCGATCCTGCCCATCCGCGGCAAGATCCTCAACGTCGAGAAGGCGCGGATCGACAAGATCCTCCAGAACACCGAGGTGCAGGCGCTGATCTCGGCGTTCGGCACCGGGGTGCACGAGGACTTCGACATCGCCAAGCTCCGCTACCACAAGATCATCTTGATGGCGGACGCCGACGTCGACGGCCAGCACATCAACACGCTGCTGCTCACCTTCCTCTTCCGCTTCATGCGACCGCTGGTGGAAGCCGGGCACGTCTTCCTGTCCCGCCCCCCGCTCTACAAGATCAAGTGGGGTCGGGACGACTTCGAGTACGCGTACTCCGACCGTGAGCGCGACGCGCTGATCGCGGCCGGGCGGGAGCAGGGCAAGCGCATCCGGGACGACTCCGTGCAGCGCTTCAAGGGTCTCGGCGAGATGAACGCCGAGGAGCTGCGCGTGACGACGATGGACGTCGACCACCGCGTGCTCGGCCAGGTCACGCTGGACGACGCGGCCCAGGCCGACGACCTGTTCTCGGTGCTGATGGGCGAGGACGTCGAGGCGCGCCGCTCGTTCATCCAGCGCAACGCCAAGGACGTCCGCTTCCTCGACATCTGAGTCGGCCCCTCCCCGGCCGCGGAGCCGGGCTCCCCGCCGCCTGAAAGGATCTTGACCAGCAATGGCCGACGAGAACCCCCCCACCACCGAGAACCCCGAGCTGACCCCGCAGGCCGAGGGCGCCGGGATGCGTGTCGAGCCGGTCGGGCTCGAGACCGAGATGCAGCGCTCGTACCTCGACTACGCGATGAGCGTGATCGTCTCGCGCGCGCTGCCCGACGTGCGGGACGGCCTCAAGCCGGTGCACCGGCGCGTGCTGTACGCGATGTACGACGGCGGCTACCGGCCCGAGAAGGGCTTCTACAAGTGCGCCCGCGTCGTCGGCGACGTCATGGGTACGTACCACCCGCACGGTGACGCCTCGATCTACGACGCGCTGGTGCGCCTCGCGCAGCACTGGTCGATGCGGCTGCCGCTGGTGGACTCCAACGGCAACTTCGGCTCGCCCGGCAACGACCCGGCCGCCGCCATGCGGTACACCGAGTGCAAGATGGCCCCGCTGGCCATGGAGATGCTCCGGGACATCGACGAGGAGACCGTCGACTTCCAGGACAACTACGACGGCCGTAACCAGGAGCCGACGGTCCTGCCGGCGCGGTTCCCGAACCTGCTGGTCAACGGCTCGGCCGGGATCGCGGTCGGCATGGCGACCAACATCCCGCCGCACAACCTGCGCGAGGTCGCCGAGGGCGCCCAGTGGTGCCTGGCCAACCCGGAGGCATCCGCCGAGGAGCTGCTGGACGCGCTCATCGACCGGATCAAGGGCCCCGACTTCCCGACCGGCGCCCTGGTGGTGGGCCGCAAGGGCATCGAGGAGGCGTACCGCACCGGGCGTGGCTCGATCACGATGCGCGCGGTGGTCGAGGTCGAGGAGATCCAGAACCGCCAGTGCCTGGTCGTCACCGAGCTGCCGTACCAGGTCAACCCGGACAACCTGGCCCAGAAGATCGCCGACCTGGTGAAGGACGGCAAGATCGGCGGCATCGCCGACGTGCGGGACGAGACGTCCTCGCGCACCGGCCAGCGGCTGGTCATCGTGCTCAAGCGGGACGCGGTCGCCAAGGTCGTCCTGAACAACCTGTACAAGCACACCGACCTGCAGACCAACTTCGGCGCCAACATGCTGGCCCTGGTCGACGGCGTGCCGCGCACCCTCTCGCTGGACGCCTTCATCCGGCACTGGGTCGCCCACCAGGTCGAGGTCATCGTCCGGCGCACCCGCTACCGGCTGCGCAAGGCCGAGGAGCGGGCGCACATCCTGCGCGGTCTGCTCAAGGCGCTGGACGCGATCGACGAGGTCATCGCGCTGATCCGGCGCAGCGACACGGTGGACATCGCGCGTGAGGGCCTGATGGGGCTGCTCACCATCGACGAGATCCAGGCCAACGCGATCCTGGAGATGCAGCTCCGCCGGCTGGCCGCGCTGGAGCGGCAGAAGATCGTCGCCGAGCACGACGAGCTCCAGGCGAAGATCGACGAGTACAACGCGATCCTGGCCTCGCCCGAGCGGCAGCGGCAGATCATCAGCGAGGAACTGACCGCGCTGGTGGAGAAGTTCGGCGACGACCGGCGCAGCAAGCTGGTGCCCTTCGACGGCGACATGTCCATCGAGGACCTGATCGCCGAGGAGGACATCGTCGTCACGATCACCCGTGGCGGCTACGTCAAGCGCACCAAGACCGAGGACTACCGCTCGCAGAAGCGCGGCGGCAAGGGTGTACGGGGCACGAAGCTCAAGCAGGACGACATCGTCTCCCACTTCTTCGTCTCCACCACCCACCACTGGCTGCTGTTCTTCACCAACAAGGGCCGGGTCTACCGGGCCAAGGCGTACGAGCTGCCCGACGCCGGGCGCGAGGCGCGCGGCCAGCACGTCGCCAACCTGCTGGCCTTCCAGCCGGACGAGCAGATCGCCCGCATCCTGGCCATCCGGGACTACGAGGCGGCGCCGTACCTGGTCCTGGCCACCAAGGCCGGCCTGGTGAAGAAGACGGTGCTCAAGGACTACGACTCGCCGCGCTCCGGCGGCGTCATCGCCATCAACCTGCGGGAGACCGAGGAGGGCGGCGAGGACGAGCTGATCGGCGCCGAACTGGTCTCGGCCGAGGACGATCTGCTGCTGGTGAGCCGCAAGGCGCAGTCCATCCGGTTCACCGCGACGGACGAGGCGCTGCGCCCGATGGGGCGCGCCACCTCGGGTGTGAAGGGCATGAGCTTCCGCGAGGGTGACGAGCTGCTCTCGATGAATGTCGTCCGGGCCGGTACGTTCGTCTTCACCGCCACCGATGGCGGGTACGCCAAGCGGACGGATGTGGATGAATACCGCGTGCAGGGGCGTGGTGGCCTCGGTATCAAGGCCGCCAAGATCGTGGAGGATCGCGGCTCGCTCGTCGGCGCACTGGTCGTCGAGGAGAGTGACGAGATCCTGGCGATCACCCTCAGCGGCGGTGTGATCCGTACGCGGGTCAACGAGGTCAGGGAGACGGGCCGTGACACCATGGGCGTTCAACTGATCAATCTGGGCAAGCGGGATGCCGTGGTGGGCATCGCGCGCAACGCCGAAGCGGGACGCGAGGCCGAAGAGGTCGAGGACCTGGTCGAAGCGTCCGACGAGGCGGGCCCGGAATCAGCCGAGGGCGAGGCGCCCCCGGCCGGGAGCGATGAGGAGTAAGTCGTGACTGGAGCCACGGGCGCCGAGGGTGCCGAGGGCCATCGGCCCGCGGGACCCGCGACCGCGTCGAGCGGCGGCGCCCGTGGCTCGGCTGCTGACTCCCGCAGGGGAGCGGCTGACTCCCAGAGGGGAACCGTGACGGACACCCGAGGTGCCAAGCAGGGCTACGAGTCGTTCTCGGCGAGCCCACTGCCCAATGAGCGGCCGGCTTCGCAGCAGTCCCAGCCCTACCACCCGCCGCACGCCTACGCGCCCCCCGCGGGCGCGCCGGGCGCGGCGTCGGAGGGTGGGCAGGGGCCGGCGCCCCAGCAGGCGGTGCGCCGACCGCGTACGCCCGCGGGCGCGCGTACCGTGCCGCGCACCCGCAAGGCGCGACTGCGGGTGGCGAAGGTCGATCCCTGGTCCGTGATGAAGGTGAGTTTCCTGCTCTCCATCGCGCTGGGGATCTGCACGATCATCGCGGCCTCCGTGCTGTGGATGACGATGGACGCGATGGGCGTCTTCTCCACCGTGGGCGGCACGATCAGCGACGCCACGGAATCCAACGAGGGTGGCGGCTTTGACCTGGAATCCTTCCTGTCGTTGCCTCGCGTGCTGGTCTTCACGTCGGTCATCGCGGTCATCGACGTGGTTCTGGCGACCGCCCTGGCAACGCTGGGGGCGTTCATCTACAACCTGTCGGCGGGCTTCGTCGGCGGCGTTGAGCTGACGCTGGCGGAGGACGAGTAGGACGGCGGCGCGGTAGCGCCACACTGAGACGGCGTCGCGGCCCGGTTCGGGCGGCGGCGCCGTTCGGGTGTTCGGGGCCGTGGGAACGCGGCGGTGCCGTGGGAGCGTGCGGGGCCGGCGGCGCGGGCCGGGCGCGGCCCGGGGGCCTGGCGGCCTGGTGCCCGGTCGGGGCACTGCCGGCCCGGTCGGGGTGCTTGCCAGCCCGGTCGGAGCGTGGCTCGCGTGGGCCGGGGCGAGGGCGGTGAGCGGGTGGGAATTCGGCGGGGAAGGGCGGCCCGAGGGCGGGCGTCCGTGGGCCCGGCGGATACCGATTTTGGGACAGGGCTGGTGGTGCGCTAATCTTTCGGTGCAGCGCGGGGCTATAGCTCAGACGGTTAGAGCGCTTCCCTGATAAGGAAGAGGCCACAGGTTCAAGTCCTGTTAGCCCCACCGATGCGAACGGCCCGGATGGCGAATAGCCAGCCGGGCCGATTCTTTTGTCCACCCACTGAGTTGGGCCAGGGCCTAGGTCACTGATCGGTATCGGTTGGTGTGTATAGTCGAGCGCCAGAAGGTCTCCTACGTCAAGGAAAGACGAGGTCGCGCGGTGAAGAAGCTTCTCCTGGTCGCACTGGCCGCAATCGGCGGGCTCCTCGTGTACCGCCAGATCCAGGCGGATCGCGCCGAGCAGGATCTGTGGACGGAGGCGACCGACTCCGTGCCCTCAGGTTCGGGTGTGTGAGTCGCACTAGTCGTTATTGCGGGGCCTTGATCGCGTAGCGCGGTCGGGGTCCCGTAGTGCGTCGTGGGCGCGTGGGGCATCGCGGGTGAGCGGGGTTTCGCGGGCGCGCGGCTGGCGGGCCGGCGCGTGATGTCCACCCCCTTGAGTTCACGTAAGCAAAGAAATAGCTTGCACGAGCAAAACGTGGTGCCGGGAACCGCTACGCCAAGGAGTGACGCCCGATGGACGACCGCCGCCGCAGGCACCCCTCCCGCCTGGTCGCCCTGGCGGCCCTGTGCGCGGCGGGCGCGGCCGGCGGGCTGATACCCGGCCCCGCACAGGCCGTCCCCGGCGCCGACGCACGCACCTACCGCACCGCGGGCACGCCCATCCGTGGCGGCCTGACCAGCGACGACGCCCCGTCGCTGGCGGTTGGCGGGCCGCGCGTCGACAGCATCGGCGCGGGCGAGACCCGGTTCTACGCGGTCGACCTCGACGACCGGTCCACCGCCTACGTGTCGGCCGTCGCCGCGCCACCACCGGGCGCGCACATCGACGCGTACCGGGACGAGATACGCCTGACGCTGACCCGGCTGGACGGCGGGCGGTGCGACACCGCGATCGCCGGGGCCGACGCGGATGACGTGGCCCACCCGTTCGGCACCGCCGTGGTGCGCCAGCCCGGTTCGGGCACGGCGGCGCGGTGCGGCGCCGCGGGCCGGCACCTGGTCAAGGTCGAGCGGCCCGACTCGACGGCCGGCCGCGACGAGCGCTGGACGCTGGAGCTGCGCTCCATGCGCGAGCCGGGGATCAAGGGCGAGCCCAGCGGACAGCCGGCGAAGGACAGCGAGGGCGCCGACGCGCCCCTCCCGCGCTCCGGCAGCCCCCGACAGCGCGCGGGCGGCACCGGGTTCAACGACGCCACCCCGCTCACCTCGGGCGCCTGGCAGGACACCGTCGCGCCCGGCCAGACCCGCTTCTTCAAGGTCCCCGTCGACTGGGGACAACAGCTCCTGACCAGCGTCGAAGTCCCGGCCCCCGAGGGCTCGTCGGGCAAGCCGACGGGCAGCGCGGGCTTCCTGCGCGACGCGCTCGGCGCGGCCGTCTACAACCCGGCGCGCGCCCTGCTCGCGACCAACCACTTCGTGCCCTACAAGGGCAACCCGAGCACCTCCCGGATCGGCACCGCGCCGCTGGCCTACGTCAACCGCACGGAGCGCTCCCGGGCGGCCGTGCGGACCGCGAGCGTCGCCGGCTGGTACTACGTCGCCGTCACCGTGAGCCCGCGGATGAAGCGCTACTTCGAGGACGGCGTACCGGTGACCGTGCGCGTCCACCTGAAGGGCGACGCCGAGCCGGGCCCCCGCTACGACGGCAGCGCCACGGCCGGCGGCTTCGGCATCGGCGCTGATCAGGGGCGGATCGGCCAACCGGGGCCGGGGGTCGCCGAGGAGGCCGACGACGACCGGCTGCGGGCCGTCGCGTACGGCGGGTTCGGGCTCGGTACGGCGCTGTTGGCCGGCCTCGGCGCGTGGAAGCTGACCGCGCGCCGGCGCACCGCCGCCCCGGCGGTGGGCGCGGGACCGCACGGCGGGGTCGACAACTCCGCCCGGTAGCCCGGGGGTTGTGGTCGGCGGCGCGGGCGCGTGGTGGGCTGTCGCGGTCCGGGGCGGGTTAGCTGGCCAGCAACGCCCAGGTGCCGACGGCGAAGCAGAGGGCCGCGGCGACCAGGATGGCGAGTGTCACGGCGCGCGAGGGACCCGCTGGGCGCGGGGCCGCGTGCGTGGCCGCCGGCGGCGCCACGGCGTGCGCTGCCGGGGTCGCCGCGCCCCCCTGACCGGGCGGGCCAGACGGGCCAGGCGGGCCGGGCGCCTCGCCCGCCGAGCCGGGGGACACGGGGCCGGGGTGCGCGACGGGCCGTGCGGCCGGGCCGGTTGACGCCGGTAGGTGCGTGGTCGCGGTCGGCTCCGGGGGCGGGGCGGTGATCGGCGTGCCCGGGGCGCCGACCGGCCTGACGACCGCGGTCGAGTCCGTGTCGGCATGCGCCGCCGTGACGGCCGACGAGGGGTACGCCGGGGGCGGCGCCGGCGTGTGCGGGCCGTACGGCGGGAGCGGTGAGCCCTGCGGGTACGCCGTCGCGTGCCCGGCGCCCTGCGGGCCGGACGACTGCGCGGCGGGGTACGGGAGGGTCGGCGGCGTGGGCGTCGGCGTCGGCGTGGTGTGCGGGCCCTGCGGATAGCCGTACGCGGCCTGGTAGGGCGGCTGTTGGGCCGGCGGGAGATGCGGGGTGGCCTGGACGTGCGGGCCGCCCGACGCGTTGGACGGTGGCGCGCCGACGTACGCGCCCGGCGCCTGCGGCGGCGTGCCGGCGTACGGGGGTGCGAGGGGGGTGGGGGTCGGCGTGGGCTCCGACGGCAGCGGGGGCTGCGCCGTGGGCGCCAGCGGCGTGGGCGTCGGCGTGGCGTCGGGCGGCCAGGGAGGGGTCGGTCGCGGGGGCGCGGGTGGTGCCGGGGCGGCGGGCGTGGCCGCCGGCGGCAGCGGGGCGTGCGACGGCGCGCTGGGGGTGGCGTCGTGCGGCCCGGGCGTGGGGCCGGCCGTGGCCGGTGCCTGGTCGGGCGCGGACGCGGGGCCGGACGCGGGGTCGGGGTCGGCTGGTCCGGCCGGTGCCGGGGTCGGCGCCGGTGGCTCTGGCGCGGGCTGCGGCGGGGCGAGCGGGAAGCTGCCGGTCTGCGACATGGCGGGCTCCGCCTCGGTGGCCGTCGGCGGCCCGGGCAGGGAGCCGGTGTCCACGTCGGGCCCGCCGGCCGCGAGATCCCGCCCGGCGCCGTGCGCCTGCCTCTGCCCCTGTTCGGGGTGCGCGGGTGTGGGTGGCGTGCTGGCCGGTGGGGCGCTGCGGGACGGGCCCGAGGTGGCGTCGGGGGTCGGGTGGGGCCCGGTCCCGCCGCCGGCGACTGCGGGGGCGCTGGCGTCGGCGGTGGGGCTGGGGGCGGCGGTGGTGCCGTACGCCGCGTACGCGCCGCTTGAGGGGTCGCGCGCCGTGTCGTACGCGGGGCGCGCGGCCCCCGTGGCGGGCGGCTGCTGCGGGGTGCTCTCCGTACCCGGCGCCGACGCGGGCGCGGGGCCGGTGGGCTCGGCCGGGCCGGGGGGCGGAGCGGAGGGCGTCGCGGGCCCCTGCCAGGAGCCGTGCGGCAGCCCGAACCAGGAGTCGGTCGTCGTATGCGTGCCCGTGGGTTCCGCGCCGGTGGCGTGCGGGCCGGTCGGGTACGGGCCCGGGCCCGGGGCGTGCTCGATCGGAGTTGCGGACGGGGTGCGGCCAGCGACGGGCTCCGCCGGCGCGCGCCCGGCCCGCGCACCGGGACCCCCGGCGGCCCGACTCCCCGGCTGACCGCCCGCCCGGCCGGCGGCCGGTGAGCCCGCTTGGTCCCCCGCCTGATCTGCCGCCTGCGGACCCACCTGGTCCCTCGCCTGGTCGCCCGCTGGCGAGCCCAACTCGCGTTCCCCGGCCGGCCCATCGCCCCGGGGCTCGTGCCTCGCTGACGCGCTCGCGGGGGTCCGGCCCACCGGGTCCTGGTGCGCTGCGGGATCGTTCGCCGTGGGCCCGTTCGCCGCCGGTTCGCTCGCCGTGGGCCCACGGCCCGGCCCGCCCTGCTGGTCCGCGGCCGGGTACCTGCCGGCCGGGTAGGGCCCCGTCGCGTAGGGCCCGGTGGCGTAGGTCTCGGTCGCGTCCGGCTGCGCCGGCCGGTCGTAGGCCCCGTACGCGTCGTACGCCTCCGCCAGCGCGTGCGGGTCCGTGTGCTGGACGAGGCGGGCCGCGCGCGGGATCGGGACCGGAGCGGTCGGGCCGTCGGGGCCGAAGCCCGGTGGCAGCGGTCCGAGGTGGTCGAAGACCTCGACCGCCTCGTCATCGAAGTCGGGCTCCGGCAGCAACTCCATCGCGGAAAGGAGCGCTTTGCGGGCGCCGTTCGCGGTACGGAAACGGGCCTCCGGATCGGGCAGGAGGAGGTTCGCTATCACCTGCCACAGCGGTTCCGGAATACCGTCCGGCGCATTCGGCACACCGTGTTCCGTAAATCGCTCGATGAGCGCTTCCGCGTCCGGCTTGCGCCCGCTGAGGAGATACAACGCCACCAGCCCGACCGTGAACAGGTCGGCCGGAAAGTCCGGCTCGGCACCGAGAATCTGCTCGGGCGCGAAATAACCGGGCGTGCCCACCACGAAGTTGGTATCCGTGAGCCGGGGTTCGCCCTTGGTCATGGCGATACCGAAATCCCCTAGCCGCACGTGGGGGCGGCCCGTTCCGGTGGCTTCCAGGAGCACGTTGGCGGGCTTGATGTCCCGGTGGATCACGCCTTCCCTGTGCACCGCCTCGACGCCGGAGAGCAACTGGTCGAGCAGCGTGCAGACGTAGGAGGGCGGCAGCGGCCCGTAGTCGCCGATGAGGTGCGCGAGCGAGCCGCCGCGCACCAGGTCCATGGTGAACAGCACCTTGTCGTCGTCCGCGGCCCAGCTCGCCGGGGCCAGCACGTGCGGATGGTCGATCCGCAGCGCCTGCTCCCGTACGAACCTCAACAGCGTGTGCGCGTCGCTCTGTTGGAGCACCTTGGCGGCGACGTAACGCGCTCTGCGATGGTCCCAGGAGCGCCATACCGCGCCCACCCCGCCGCGGCCGATCGGATCGACCAGCTCGTACCGACCAGCGAAGATCTCACCCATCGCGCCCCGACCGTCCACTCGCCCATCGACTCGACCCGGCCCGACTCAGTGCGACTGGCCGGCCGGTGCGGACCTCAACCCTGGTGTGACTCGTAGTGGGCCACCGCGTCCGCGGTGCGGCCCGCGCCGTACACGCGGAGAAACTCTGCCAGTTCGGGATGGGTGGGGGTGAGGGAGTCGGCGGCATCGATGATGTCTCCGGCGGCGGCGACCGACCGCAGCAACGACTGGATCTCGCGCACCACGCGGCGCACGGTGGGAGCGCCGCTGCTGGCCGTGGTCTGCGAGGTGTTGTTCAACACGGACCCGCCGGCCGACTTCTTGACCTCCTCCATCCGCTCGGCGGCCTCGGCGGCGCTGACCCGCCCGTCCGCGACCTGGCTGGACAGCTCCTGGAGCGCCTGCACCCGCTGCACCACGGCCGGGTTGCCGATCTTCGCCCGCTGGCCGCTCATGAGCTGCGACAACATCGGCGCTGAGAGCCCGAGAACGGAGGCGAGGCGGGCCTGGTTCAGCCCGAGATCGTCGATCAGACGGCGAAAGAGAGCGCCCAGCGGTTCCCCGTACCAATTGCGTTGCAGGTCTCGTGCGCGGGCGGTGGCGTCCTGCTGTGCTGCGTCCATCTCGCTCTCCCCTTCGCTGCCGCGAATCTTGCGTGGCATCCTACGGAGAGCGGTACGTACGAGCGATACCCGGTCGGGAAAGCTATCGGGTAACGGGTATCCTGATCCGCGAAGGGGCCTTAGCTCAGTTGGTAGAGCGCCGTCTTTGCATGGCGGATGTCAGGAGTTCGACTCTCCTAGGCTCCACTTCACGAAACCCCTCTGACCTGCGGAAACGCGGTTAGGGGGGTCTTTTTGTCGGGTGTTTTCCGTGCGGTGGCCAAAGCGCGGTGGGCTACCTCGCGCTGACATCGCCGCGTTATCCCGGCCCGGGGCGGGGACAGGGCGACGGTGGGTGTTTGTGGAGACCTTGTGATTACTTCCGGCGACGCCCGGGAGGCGACGCGCTGATCGCTTGTTTCCGAAGCTGGTGGACAAGGCCGGTACCGCCCGCCGCCCCCGACACCGGGCCCGGCCGACTCCGTCAGGGCACGAGGCTGGTGAGGCCGATGTCGAGGTCGAACGGGACGGTCGTCTTCAGGCGGTTTCGGTGGATGCCGGTGGGTACGTAGGCGTGGGTCATGGGGTCGAGCTCGTAGGTGTGCACGGCGGGGGCGCCGGCTTCGTCCTCGACGCGCCAGAAGTGGGCGATCTCGGCCTGGGCGTACTTGAAGGGCTTGAGGGAGCGGTCGCGGTCAGCCGACTCCTCCGAGACCACCTCGATGACGAGGGCGACGTCGTCGGGCGCGTACCAGGTGCGGTCGGGGCGGTAGGCGGCGGTGGTCACCAGGATGTCGGGTTCAGGGCGGCTCTTGGTGTCGAGACGGACGGTCATCTCCCGCTCGACCTCGTACCCGGCGGGGGCTGCCTGGCGTAGGGCGAACGTCATGTTCTCCACCAGCCGGGAGTGCCAGGACCGCTGCGGGGTCACCATGAAGATGAGGGCTCCGTCGATCAGCTCGGTGTGCCGCGGTGCTTGCGGAAGGTGGTCCAGGTCGTCGGCCTCCCAGCCGCTGGGCCTGGGCGGGATCATCCAGTCGGGGAGTCCGGCGGTCACGGTTTCCTCCAAGCGCTGCGTAGGGAGCGAATCAGGGGCCTGGTCGCCGAGGCGCCGGCACGGGGCCGGTATCTGGCCGAAGCGTGGTCGTTGCCGCTTCCCGGCGAGCGGAACCCGGCGCTCTTCGTATCCCGGAGTACGCGCCCGCGGCGGCGTACCGCGCCCGTGCCAGGCCCGGCGACGAGGGCTGTCGGTTCGCCGGGCCCTCACCCGTCGGCCGACGCGGATGTCGCCGGCAACTCCACCCTGACCCGCAGTCCGCCGGCGGGGCGTGGGGTGAGGGTGAGGGTGCCGTCGTGGGCCTGGGTGATGGTTTTGGCGATGGCCAGGCCCAGGCCGACGCCGGCCTGGTCGGTGTGGATGCGGTCGGTGCCGCGCCGGAAGGGTTCGGTGAGGGTGGCGACCAGTTGCGAGCCGAGGCGCTCGCCGGTGTTCTCGACGGTGAGCGCCACGGTCCGCGGGCCGACCTCGGTGTGCGCCCACACGCTGCCGTCGGCGGGCAGGTTGTGCACGATGGCGTTCTGCACGAGGTTCGTGACCAACTGGAGCAGCAGGGCGGGCGATCCGGTCGTGGGGGCGATGTCGCCGCGGGTCTCCAGGGTGACGCCGTGCTTCTCCGCGAGCGGGAGCAGCGTCTCGGTGGCCTCTTCCGCGACGAGGGAGAGATCGACGGGTTCCCGGGCGAAGGATCGTTGGCCCGCGCGGCTGAGGACGAGGAGCGCCTCGGTGAGGTCGATGGCCCGGGTGTTGACGGTGTGCAGGCGGTCGACGAGCGCGCCGGTGTCGTGGTGGGGGTCGGCGCGGGCGACGTCGATGAGGGTCTTCGAGATCGCCAGCGGGGTGCGCAGCTCGTGCGAGGCGTTGGCGGCGAACCTCCGCTGCTCCTCCACGTGCGCCTCGAGCTGCGCGAGCATCGTGTCGAAGGCGTCGGCGAGTTCGCGGAACTCGTCCTGACGGCCCGGGAGGCAGATCCGGTGGGAGAGCGATCCGGCGGCGGCCGTACGGGTGGCGCGGGTGATGCGGTCCAGGGGGGCGAGCATGCGTCCGGCGAGGATCCACCCTCCCAGCAGGCCGAAGACCAGGAGGAACACCATGACCAGGGCGGCCGTCGGGGCGAAACCCTCTACGAAGAGGAGGCCCGGGGTCTCTTGTACCGCTCCCGACTCGTTGGTACGCAGCCACCCCTCCTGGAGCATGTACACCCCCACCGCGATGAGCGACAGGACGCCCGCGACCATCAGGAACCCGGCGTAGCTGAGGGTGAGTTTGAGGCGGACGCTCAGGCCCGGACGCCTATCCATGGCCGCCACCTCCGGACCCGGTGCCCGCGGCCGTGTCGATGCGGTACCCGACGCCCGGCACGGTGGCGATGATCCCGGGTTCGCCGAGGCGTTTGCGCAGCGCGGAGACCGTGATGCGCACGGCGTTGGTGAACGGGTCGGCGTTCTCGTCCCACGCCCGCTCCAGGAGTTCTTCGGCGCTGACCACACCGCCTTCGGCGGCGACGAGGACTTCGAGCACCGCGAACTGCTTGCGGGTGAGCGCGACGTAGCGGTCGTCGCGGTAGACCTCGCGGCGGAACGGGTCCAGGCGCAGGTCCGCGATCTTCCGTACGGGGGGTCGGGCGTGGGCCCGCCTGCGGTCGAGCGCCCTGAGCCGGAGTACGAGTTCCTGCAGCTCGAAGGGCTTGGTGAGGTAGTCGTCGGCGCCGAGGCCGAAGCCGGAAGCCTTGTCGTCGAGGCGGTCGGCGGCGGTGAGCATCAGGATCGGCATGCCGCTGCCGGAGGCGACGATGCGCCGGGCGACCTCGTCGCCGGAGGGTCCCGGGATGTCGCGGTCGAGGACGGCGATGTCGTAGCTGTTGATGCTGAGCAGCTCAAGGGCGCTGTCGCCGTCGCCCGCGATGTCCGCGGCGATGGCTTCCAGGCGCAGGCCATCGCGGATGGCTTCGGCCATGTAGGGCTCGTCCTCGACGACCAGAACACGCATGTTTCTCAGGTTAGGAGCCGGCGCCTATCGTCGACGTATCGAAAACCGCATACGTGCCGGCAACACCACGCTGCCTTGACTGGGCGCATGGCGTACAGCGAACCAGCACGAACAGCAGCCAGGGCCCCGGTCCGCCCCTCGGTCGAGTCCCTGGCGCGGCCCCCGGCCCAGCCCTCGCTCCAGCCCTCGGACCCGTCCGCGGTGCCCTCGTCCTCCGTGGCCGGCGGGAGGCGGACGTGCGGCTGACCGTCGGGCGGATACTCGCCACCGAGCACTTCGCGTTCGTGCGGACCCAGCGGTCGGTCAGCTTCCTGCAGACCCCGGCCTGGGGCCGCGTCAAGACCGAGTGGCGCAGCGAGTCCCTCGGCTGGTTCGACGGCGGGCGGCTGGTCGGCACGGCGCTCGTACTGCACCGCCCGGTGCCGCGACTCGACCGCTACACGCTGGCCTACCTGCCCGAGGGACCGGTCATCGACTGGAGCGGCGACCTCGCCCCGTGGCTCGACCCGCTGGCGACGTACCTCAGGGCGCGCGGCGCGTTCGCGATCCGCCTCGGCCCGCCGGTGTGCACGGACACCTGGAGCGCGGCCCAGGTGAAGGAGGGCATCGCCGATCCGGGCAGCCGGCACCTCACCGACCTGCCCAGCCAGTACGTCGACCCGGTCGGTGCCAGCGTGACCAGCGGGCTCAGGGACGCCGGCTGGCGGCCACAGAACCCACGGGACGGGTTCGGGGTAGGACACCCGCAGTTCAAGTACGAGGTCCCGCTGGCCGGCAAGAGCGCGGACGACGTGCTCCGGGGCATGAACCAGCAGTGGCGCCGCAACATCAAGAAGGCGGCCAAGGAGGGGGTCGAGGTCACGGTCGGCACGGACCTGAGGGCCTTCCACGACCTCTACGTCCACACCGCGGAGCGCGACCGCTTCACGCCCCGGCCGCTGCGTTACTTCGAGACCATGTTCGCGGCGCTGAGCGCCGAGGACCCCGAGCGGATCAGGCTCTACCTGGCCCACCACCAGGGCGACCTGGTCGCCGCCAGCATCCTGATCCGCGTGGGCGGGCACGCGTGGTACTCGTACGGCGCCTCCTCCACCGCCAAGCGCGAGGTGCGCGGCTCCAACGCCTGCCAGTGGGCGATGATCCGCGACTCGCTGGCGGCCGGCTGCGACGTCTACGACCTGCGCGGCATCACCCCCACCCTGGACGCCGACGACCCGCACGTCGGGCTGATCCAGTTCAAGGTCGGCACCGGCGGGCAGGCGGTGCGGTACGTCGGCGAGTGGGATCTGCCGCTGCGACCCGGCGTCTACCGGGCCTTCGACTTCTACATGCGGCGGCGCGGGCGCTGAGTTCGGACGGCTGCTCGCTCTGGTACGGGCTGGGCGTCCGGCCTCCGTGGCCCGACCCCGGCCCTCGACCGCCGGGGCCCACGCCAACGTACCCGTTCACGTCCACGCCCGCGCCCGTCTGGTCAGGCGAGCGCGGCGGCGACCAGGTCGAGGCGGGCGCCGCGCGACGCCTTGACGAGGACGACGTCGCCCGCGGCGAGGTGGTCGCGCAACCAGTGGATGGCCGCGTCGTTGTCGGCCAGCGGCACGGCCCGTTCGCCCGCGCCGTCGGCGACCGGGCGGGCGCCGTCGCCGACGGCGACCACGACGTCGGCCCGGGCGGCGGCGTACGCGCCGACGGCGCGGTGCTCGGCCTCGCTGGCGTCGCCGAGTTCGAGCATCTCGCCGAGTACGGCGATGCGGCGCTTGCCCTCGATCGCCGCCAGCGCGTCCAGGCCGGCGCGGGTCGAGTCGGGGTTGGCGTTGTACGAGTCGTTGAGCAGCCTCGCGCCACCGGCAAGGTCGCGCAGCTCCATGCGCCACCGCGACAGCGAGGCGGTGGCGAGCGCCGTCGTGGCCATGGTGAGCGGGACACCGGCGGCCAGCGCCGCCGCTGTGGCAGCCGCCGCGTTGAGCGCCTGGTGGGCGCCGGGGACCGCCAGCGTGACGGGGGCGGAGGTGGCGGAGGTCCGTAGCGTGAAGGTGGGCCGGCCGAGGTGGTCGAGGGTCGGGTCGAGGGCCCGCACGGTGGCGCGGGCGGTCCGGCCGAAGGTCAGCACCGGTCCTTCGGTGAGCGAGCGCATCGCGAGCACCCGGGGGTCGTCGGCGTTGAGCACGGCGATGCCGCCGGGCGCCAGCCCCCGCACCAGCTCGCCCTTGGTCCGCGCGATCGCCGCGCGCGACCCGAACTCGCCGATGTGGGCCTGGCCGACGTTGAGGACGACGGCGATGTCGGGCGCGACCAGGGCGGTGAGCTCGGCGATGTCGCCGACGTTGCGGGCGCCCATCTCCAGGACGAGGAAGCGGGTGGTCTCGTCGGCGCGCAGCATGGTCAGCGGCACCCCGAGCCCGTTGTTGAGGGTGCCGATCGTGGCGGTCGTCGGGCCGGCGCCCGCGAGGATGGCGGCCAGCAGGTCCTTGGTGCCGGTCTTGCCCTGGGAGCCGGTCAGCGCGAGCACGGTGAGGCCGTCGCGCAGCCGGCCCACGACGTGCACGGCGAGCGCCTGGAGCGCGGCCCGCGCGTCCTCGACGACGACGGTGGGCAGCGGTGTGGGCCGGGAGCCGAGCACCGCCACCGCGCCGGCCCGGCCGGCCTGACCCGCGTAGTCGTGGCCGTCGACGTGGTCGCCGGCGAACGCGACGAAGAGGCCGCCCGGCTCGGCCTGCCGGCCGTCGAGCACGGCCGGCGCGGTCACGGTCACGGAGCGCTCGCCCGCGACCGTCCCGCCGACGATCTCGGCGATCGCGCCGAGGCTGAGCGGGATCATGACCGCACGGCGCGCGGGCCGCGGCGCGGGGGCAGGCCGGTGGGGCACCTGCCGGAGCGGATGGTGGCTGATTCGTTGAACGGCATGCCGCCAGTCAAGGCGGTCGGGCATATCGCCGGCATATCGAAAAGCCCATACGTTCCGGCAACGCCGCGCCGCGTTCACTGAGCGCATGACCAACAGCAAACCGGCCCACATCGCGATTTTCGGGTGCGGCCCAGATGAGGCCGCTTTGTTCCGAGAACTGGCCCCCCGTTTCGGCGTGACGACGACCCTCACCGAAGCACCGGTGACCGAGGCCAACAGCGAATTGGCGGCGGGTAGCCGATGCGTCAGCGTCGGCCACAAGGCGCCCGTATCCCGAGCCACGCTGCGCGCGCTCGCCCAGGCCGGCGTGGCGTACATCTCCACGCGGAGCATCGGATACAACCACATCGACGTGGAATACGCGGCCGGCCTCGGCATCTCGGTCGGAAACGTCAGCTATTCGCCGGACAGCGTGGCCGACTACACGTTGATGCTGATGTTGATGGCGGTGCGGGACGCGAAATCCATTATCCGTCGGACGGACGTACACGATTACCGGGCGAGCGAAGCGCGGGGGCGTGAGCTGCGCGACCTGACCGTCGGAGTGGTGGGCACGGGCCGCATCGGCGCGGCGGTCGTGGACCGGCTGCGGGGATTCGGTTGCCGAATACTGGCCCACGACCATCACCCGCGGACCGACGCCCGTTACGTTCCGCTCGACGAATTGCTGGAGCGCAGCGACCTGGTCTCGCTGCATACGCCGCTCACCGCGCGGACCCACCACCTGCTGAACCGGCGGCGCATGGCGCGGATGAAGCGCGACGCGCTGGTCGTCAACACGGGACGCGGCGCCCTCATCGATACCGAAGCCCTCCTCCAGGCTCTGGAGAGCGGCGAACTGGGCGGCGCGGCGCTGGATGTCCTCGAAGGGGAGGAAGGCGTCTTCTACGCCGACTGCCGGGACAAGCCCATCGAGAGCAAGGCGCTGGTGCGCCTGCAGGAGCTGCCGAACGTGCTGATCAGCCCGCACACCGCGTACTACACGGACCACGCGCTGCGCGACACCGTCGAGAACTCCCTCACCAACTGTCTGACATTCGAAAGCGAGAACCGGCATGGCTAGGTTGAAGGTCGGAATTCTGTTCGGGGGGCGTTCCGAGGAACACCCGATATCCATCAAGTCCGCGTGCGAGGTCGCCCGAAGCCTCGACGTCGAGAAGTACGAACCCTTCTACGTCGGGATCACCAGGAGCGGCGCGTGGCGGCTCTGTGACGGGCCCGCCGCGGACTGGGAGCGCGGCGACTGCCGCCCGGCCGTGCTGACGCCGGACAGCGGTGTGCACGGGCTGCTCGTCGAGGAGCGGGGGCGGTACGAGACGGTCAGGCTGGACGTCGTGGTGCCCGTGCTGCACGGCACGCTCGGCGAGGACGGCGCGATACAGGGCCTGCTGGAGCTCTCCGGCATTCCCTACGTCGGCTGTGACATCCAGAGTTCCGCGCTGTGCATGGACAAGTCCCTCACCTATCTCGTCGCCGCCAGCGCCGGAATCGCCACGCCGAAGTTCTGGACCGTCGCCGCGCACGAGACATTCGACGCCACGCGGCTCAGCTACCCGGTCTTCGTGAAGCCCGCCCGCTCGGGGTCGTCCTTCGGCGTGACGAAGGTGACGGAGGAAGCGGAATTGCGGGGCGCGGTGGACCTCGCCCGGCGGTATGACGCGAAGGTGCTGATCGAAGAGGCCGTCGTCGGCAGCGAGATCGGATGCGCCCTGCTGGGGAACGGACCGGATGTCTTCACGGGCGAGGTGGACCGCATCGCCCTCTCGCACGGTTTCTTCCGCATCCACCAGGAGGACGCGCCGGAGACCGGTTCCGACAACTCGAAGGCGATCGTGCCCGCCGACATACCGGAAGAGGCGCGAGCACGCGCCCAGGAAACGGCCAAGGCCATATACCGCGCCCTCGGCTGCGGCGGGCTGGCGCGAGTGGACATGTTCCTCAAGGAGGACGGCGAGGTGGTTCTCAACGAGGTCAACACCTTTCCCGGAATGACCTCGTACAGTCGCTATCCGCGCATGATGGCGGCGGCGGGCCTCTCGATGTCCGAGGTGATCGACCGTACGGTGTCGCTGGCACTGGCGGGAGAAAACCGATGACGGACGACTTCGTCTTCGTGGACGAACTCATACCCGGAATACGGTGGGACGCCAAGTACGCCACCTGGGACAACTTCACCGGAAAACCGGTGGACGGGTATCTGACCAACCGCATCGTCGGTACGAGGGCCCTGTGCGCGGCCCTGGAACGTGCCCAGGAGAAGGCCGAGTCCCTGGGCTTCGGCCTGGTGCTCTGGGACGGCTACCGCCCTCAGCGCGCCGTCGACTGCTTTCTGCGCTGGTCGCGGCAGCCGGAGGACGGCCGGACAAAGGCGCGGCACTACCCGAACATCGACCGGGCCGAGATGTTCGAAAAGGGGTACGTGGCCGCCAAGTCGGGTCACAGCCGAGGCAGCACCGTGGATCTCACGCTGTACGACCTGACCACCGGCGAGCTCGCCCCCATGGGTGGCGGCCACGACCTGATGGATTCCCTCTCCCATCACGGCGCGGCGGGAATCACCCGGGCCGAAGCGACGAACCGGGAACACCTGCGTTCGATCATGGAGGCTTGCGGATTCGCCGCGTACGCGTGCGAGTGGTGGCATTACACGCTGAGGGCGGAGCCTTATCCGGACACGTATTTCGACTTCCCCATCACGTAGGCGCCCCGGGCCGTCGAGCCGGTACCCGTGGTCGGGCTCGCCCGGGCGCCCGCGGAGCGCCCGTAAAAGCGGGGGACGGTCGGTGGGGGGCCGGGACATCATGCCTGGCGTGGACCTGACGAAGAGGGCGACGGGCCGGACCCGTACGCGCTGGGGCGTGCTCGCCCAGCGGGACTTCCGGCTGCTGTGGGTGGGCGAGACCGCGAGCGGGTTGGGCAACGGCATCACCGCGGTGGCCCTGCCACTGATCGCGGTCGAGGTGTTGGACGCCAGCTCCACCGCCGTCGGCCTACTCGCCGCCGCGGTGTGGCTGCCCTGGCTGGTGGTGGGGTTGCCGGTGGGCGCGTGGGTGGACAGGACACGCAAGCGTCCGCTGATGCTCGCGTGCGACCTGGTGTCCGCCGCGGCCCTGCTGAGCATCCCCATGGCGGCGTGGCTCGGCGCGCTCACGTACGGACACCTGGTCGGCGTCGCCCTGGTGTGCGGCACGGCGGCCGTGTGCTTCAACCCGGCCTACCACGCGTACATACGCACCGTCCTCGACGGGCGGGACCTGCTCGAAGGCAACGCCAAGCTCCAGGGCAGCGAGGCCGCGACCCAAGTGGTCGGTCCTGGCGCGGCGGGGCTGCTCGCGCAGGCGTGCGGCGCGGTGGCCGCGCTCGTGGCCGACGCGGTGACGTTCCTGGTCTCCGCGCTCTGCCTGCGACGGATCGCGGTGGTCGAGCCGGACCGCGCCCCCGAAGCCGAACGGGTACCCCTGCGGCGGCAGATCGGCGAGGGGCTCCGCTTCGTGGGTCGGGACCGGTACCTGCGGTCGATGGTGGCGTGGGGCGCCGTGATCAACATGGCGCTGATGGGCTACCAGGCGGTGCAGGTCGTGTTCCTGGTGCGCACCGTCGGGTTGAACCCGGCCATGGTCGGCCTGTTGCTGACCAGTGGCAGCGCCGGCGGCATCGTGGGGGCGCTGGTGGCGACGCGGGCCACCCGGCGGTTCGGCACCGCGCGCGGCCTGCTGCTCCTCCAGGCCGTCACCGCGCCGTTCGTGTTGCTCCTGCCGATGACGACGGCCGGGCCTGGGCTGTCGCTGTTCGCGGCGGGGGCGTTCACCGTCGGGATCGGCGTCTCCGTGGCCAACGTCGTGGTCGGCAGCTTCCGGCAGAGCTACTGCCCGCCCCACCTGCTCGGCCGGGTCGTGGCGACGGCCATGGTGATCAACCACAGCACCATCCCGCTCGGCTCGCTCGTCGGCGGCGTGCTGGGGGACGCCGTCGGCTACCGCACCACCATGTGGATCATGACGGCCATCGTGGCCCCGTCCTGGCTCATCCTCGCCATGAGCCCGATGCGCCGCCAGCGCGACCTGCCCCGGGAGCGGGCGGGATCGGACACGGAACCGCGGGTGGAGACGGGTGCGCGGACGGAGTCGGGTGCGCCGGCGGAGTCGGGTGCTCGGGCGGAGTCGGGTGCGCAGGCGGAGGCGCAGACCTCGCGATGGTGACGCGCCCGCGCGCCGGCGGGCGCCCGTGGTGGGCGTCCGCCGGCGCGGCGGTGGTTCGCGCGTCAGGACTTGTCGCGCTTCGCGGCGTCCGCCGCCGCCTGCTTGGCCTCGACCTCCGGGTCGAGCCCGTCCCGCTCGGCGCGCTCGGCCGGCGTCAGGGGCTCGCGGTCGCCGACCTCCGTCGCGGCCGGCGGCTCCACCAGCCAGTCCGGGTTGGCCTGCTTGTCCCACCACTTCCACGCGGCGTACGCCCCACCGGTCAACAGCCCCAGTACGACGAACCGCTTGGCGAACTTGCCCCGGCGCGCGCGCCGGCGCTGCTTCTTCTGTAGCCGTTCGACGTCGGCCGCGGTGATCTGGCCACGGAGCGCGGCCAGGGCCGCGCCGCCGCGCGCCGCGGCCTCCTCGCGCACCGGGTCCGCCGCGGCGCGGGCGTTGGCCAGCGCGCTCTCCACGCGGGGGCCGGTGTAGTCGGCGGCCTGGCGCGCGGCCCTGCGGGTGCGGGCCGCGGCGCGGTGCGCGGCGCGGTCCACCGTGGGCGGCACGGCGCCGCGCGCGTGTTCGATGCGCGGGGCGAGGCGGCTGTGGTACTGGTCGCTGGCCGTCGCCCGGGCCTGGTGTGCCGCGTGCGACACCTTCGGCGCGAGCTTGGCGCGGGCCTCGTACGCGTAGTGCACGGCGGCTTCCTTGGCCTGGCTGGCGTGTGGCCCCACCACCTCCACCGCGTGGCGGACGCTCTCCTTGGCCGGGCCGGTCGCGTCTCGCACGCTGTCCTTGCGGGTCACGGAATTTCCTCCTCCTCGGTGGCGTATCCGGGGTCCGTCAGACGCCCCTCGACGCTTAGGTCGCCTTTCCACCCATTTGCAGATCATGCCTGTTCGTTGATCGCCGGGCACCTGCGGTCGGGCATCCGGGTCATAGGGGCCCTGCGCGTACAAGGCTACGGAAAGGGGCGCCGCGCGCTGTTTCCGGCGGCTACTCGTCTCCCCGGCGTCCATGCGAGGATCGGGAGACGTCCAGTGAGAACTATGGAAGGTAGATCGTGGCTGAGCAGCTCTACGCCACCCTGAAGACCAACAATGGGGACATCGAGGTCCGGTTGCTGCCGAACCACGCACCCAAGACGGTCAAGAACTTCGTCGAACTCGCCGAGGGAACGCGCGAGTGGATCGACCCGACGACCGGCAAGGCGTCCAAGAAGAAGCTGTACGACGGCACGGTCTTTCACCGGGTGATCAGCGGCTTCATGCTCCAGGGCGGCGACCCCCTGGGCAACGGCACCGGCGGTCCGGGCTACAAGTTCGGGGACGAGTTCCACCCCGACCTGTCCTTCAACAAGCCGTACCTGCTGGCCATGGCGAACGCGGGCCCGGGCACCAACGGCTCGCAGTTCTTCATCACGGTCTCGCCCACCACGTGGCTCACCGGCAAGCACACCATCTTCGGTGAGGTGACCAACGACGCCAGCAAGAAGGTCGTGGACGCCATCGCGAACACGGAGACCAACCCGCGCACCGACCGCCCGGTCAACGACGTGGTCATCGAGTCCGTGGTGATCGAGACCCGCGAGGGCTGAGCACCGCGCCACTTCGCCGCACCATCCGCCGCGCCGCCCCGGCCCCGCCGGGGCGGCGCGGCGTGGGCGGCACCACCGCGCGCCCGTCCGGCCGGGCGTGGGCCGACATCGGGCGCGGGGGCGAGGAACCATCCCACCCCGCCCATCCGTACACCCCACAGGCGGGTGGCGCGACGGTCGTACACTGCCCGGCGCACGGGCACCGGGGGAGAGGTAAGGGGAGACCATGGAGGACCAGGCGGTCTGCTGCTACCGGCACCCGGAGCGGGAGACGGGGGTCAGTTGCACCCGCTGTGACCGGCCGATCTGCCCCGAGTGCATGGTCAGTGCCTCGGTCGGCTTCCACTGCCCGGAGTGCGCGGGCGGGGCCCACGCCAGCGGTGGCGGCGGGTCGTCCGGCAGTGGCCTGCGGCGGCCGGCGAGCACCCAGCCCCGGACGATCGCGGGCGGCTCGCTCGCGAGCGACCCCCGGCTGATCACCAAGATCCTGTTGGCGATCAACGTGCTGGTCTGGATCGTCGTGCTGTCCAACGGCAACCAGATGATCAACGATTGGGCGATGGTGGGCGAGTGGCCGCCGTCCGACTCCGGTTTCGCGCCGGTCCAGGGCGTCGCCGAGGGCGAGTGGTACCGCCTGCTGACGGCCACGTTCCTGCACGAGGAGGCGTTTCACATCGCCTTCAACATGCTCTCGCTCTGGTGGCTCGGCGCCCCGCTGGAGGCGGCGCTCGGCCGGGTCCGTTTCCTGGCGCTCTACCTGCTGTCCGCGCTCGGCGGCAGCGCGCTCAGCTACCTGCTGGCCGACGCCTCGCAGGCGTCGCTCGGCGCCTCCGGTGCGATCTTCGGCCTGCTCGGCGCCACGGCCGTGCTGATGCGCCGGCTCAACTACGACATGCGCCCGGTCGTCATCCTCCTGGCGCTGAACCTGGTCTTCACCTTCGCCTGGAGCGACATCGCCTGGCAGGCGCACATCGGCGGCCTGATCGTGGGCACCGCGGTGGCCTACGGCATGGTCCACGCCCCGCGCGAGCGCCGCGACCTGGTGCAGGCCGGGACCTGTGTGGCGGTGTTCCTGGTCATCCTGGGCACGGTGCTGCTGCGCACCGCGCAGCTCACGGGCTGAGCCCGGCCGGAGCTCGCGCGGGCGGGTACGCGCGGGCGCGCGGAAACCCTATGAGTGACTGGCCCACGGGGGTTGTCCACAGCGCGCCGCGTGTCCTGTGGGAACGTCTGTCCAGGTGCGTACGGAGGGGCGTTTCCGCAGGCAGACGCGGTATGGGCGGTAGTGAGCAGGGCTCGGGGCGGTCACACCGGCGTCAACATCGCGGAGGTTATCCACAGATCGTCGTAAGTTTTCCCCACTGTGGATCGCTCTGTGGATAACTCAGGTCAGAGCTTGCCCGCCCGGACGCGAACACCGCGCCCGCGGCGCATCCCGGGGGCGACCGACCCTGCCACACCGGGCCCGACTCCGCCACCTCCCGTACGCACGCGGCGACGGGGGCAACGACCGGCAGCGGCCGGCGCCGCCCCCACCGGCGAGCAACACACGGCGAGCAACACACGGCGAGCAACACCCGGCGCGCAACGCCCGGCGCGCTCGTCCCCTCGCGCTCGCCCAGCGAGGCGCTGTCGCACGACGAGCGGCTCCGGGCCCGCGGGTGGCGTCACGCGGGCGAGCGGCGCTCAGGCGGCGGGCGGCGTCAGGCAGCGCGTGGCGTCACGCGGCGTGCGGTGCACGCGACGAGCGGTGCCACGGCGTCATGCGGTGTGCGGCTACTTCCACTGCGTCGAGACGACGAACCCCGCCGCGATGAAGCCGAACCCGACGACGATGTTCCAGTTGCCGATCGGGTCGATGGGCAGGCTGCCGTCGGTCACGTAGAAGACCACGATCCAGGCCAGGCCGATCAGGAACATGGCCAGCATCAGCGGCGCGACCCAGCTCCGCCCGCTGTTCAGATTTATGGTCGTGGCCTGCTTCGCCGACGGCGGCGTGAAGTCGTCCTTCTTGCGGATACGTGACTTCGGCACGAGGAACTCTCCTGTCGATGCGCTGCGTGACCGCGCGGAAACCTAGTGGGACGGGGCGCCGGGAGCACTGAGCGGGGAGCACTTCCTTTCTCCCGGGCGTCCGTTAGCGTAGTGCTTCCGCGGCGTCGAGAGAGATAAGGGTACGTTGAGTAATTCAGCCGACTCCCCTGGACCGGCCCCTCGGCGCTTCGCTTTTCGCCCGATCCGGTTGTTGACGATCGCCATCTTCGCCCTCGCCGGGCTTATTTTCTGGATCAGCTTCAACACCGCCCAGGGCACCAACATCCGCAGCGACGAGTCCATGCTGCGGCTGTCGGACCTCATCCAGGCCCGCAGCGACAAGAACGCCGCGCTGGACGAGAAGACCGCGAAGATGCGCTCCGACGTGGACGCGTTGCTGCACCGCGACGACGACCGCAGCGCGGCCGACGAGGAGCGGCTGCGCGCGCTGGAGAAGGCGGCGGGCACCCAGAAGCTGCGCGGCAGCGCGGTCACGGTCACCCTCACCGACGCCCCGCCGAACGCCACCCCCAGGATCTCCGGCGTGCCCGACCCGCAACCCAACGACCTGGTCATCCACCAGCAGGACCTGCAGGCCGTCGTCAACGCGCTGTGGCAGGGCGGCGCCGAGGGCATCCGGGTGATGGACCAGCGGCTGATCTCCACCAGCGCCGTGCGCTGCGTCGGCAACACGCTGATCCTCCAGGGCCGCGTCTACTCCCCGCCGTACAAGATCACCGCCGTGGGCGAGGTCTCCGCGCTGCGCGACGCGCTCCGGGAGTCCCCGGCGATCCAGAACTACCAGGAGTACGTGAAGGCGTACGGCCTCGGCTGGCAGGTCGACGAGCACGACTCGGTGACGCTGCCCGGCTACTCCGGCACGGTCGACCTGCACCACGCCCGCCCCGCCGACTAGCGGCGCGCCGCCGGCCCCCGCGCCCCGCGCCCACCGGGCGGCCCGCCCCCCCCTCGCGCCCCAAGCCGCCGGCGCGTCCCGCCCCGCGCGCGACGCCCGGCCCCCGAAGACCGCCGGCGCTCCCGACAGCGATCCGCCCCGAAACGATCCCGGCCGCGCCCCGACCCGCCCCGGCGGGCCCGCGCGCGCCGCCCGGAGCGTCCCCCGCCTCTTGTCCGGCTGGCCCACGACCCGGCCACCGCGCCCCTTACCCTGGTTCCGCAAGCGACTCATCCATCGGCTCAACGGCAAGTAGGGGCGGCATGTACGGCTGGATCTGGCGGCACCTGCCGGGCAACGCGTGGGTGCGGGCACTGATTTCGCTGCTGCTCGTGCTCGCCGTCGTCTACGTGCTCTTCCAGTACGTCTTTCCGTGGGCGGAGCCGCTGCTGCCGTTCAACGACGTGACGGTTGATGAGTGACCGCGGCGACGGCAGGAACCGATACGGCAGGAACGGCAGGCACCCGATGACCGCGCGCATTCTCGTCGTGGACAACTACGACAGCTTCGTCTTCAACCTCGTCCAGTACCTCTACCAACTCGACGCCACCTGCGAGGTGCTGCGCAACGACGAGGTGGAGCCCGCGCACGCCGACGACGGCTTCGACGGGGTACTGCTCTCCCCCGGGCCCGGCACCCCCGAGCAGGCGGGTGTCTGCGTGGACATGGTGCGGCACTGCGCGCGGACCGGCGTGCCCGTCTTCGGCGTGTGCCTGGGCATGCAGTCGATGGCCGTCGCGTACGGCGGTGTCGTCGGGCGCGCCCCCGAGCTGCTGCACGGCAAGACCTCCGCGGTCACCCACGACGGCGCCGGCGTCTTCAGCGGGCTGCCGTCCCCCTTCACCGCGACCCGCTACCACTCGCTCTCCGTCGAGAACGGCGCCTTCCCCGCCGAGCTGGAGGCCACCGCCTGGACCGACGCCCCGGGCGAGGGCCCGGGTGGCGGCGCGGGCGCGAGCCGCATCGTGATGGGCCTGCGCCACCGGGAACTGCCCATCGAGGGCGTGCAGTTCCACCCGGAGTCGGTGCTCACCGAGTGGGGGCACCTCATGCTGGCGAACTGGCTGACCCGGTGCGGCGACGCGGGCGCGGTGGAGCGGGCGGTGGGGCTGGCGCCGGTGGTCGGCAAGGCCGGGGCGTGACCGCACTGCGCCCCGACCGCGCAGCCGCCGCCCCCCGCCCGGGCCCGACCGACAGCACGGCTCCGGCCGACCCGATCGCGACCACCGGCGCCGGAGCGACCGACACCGCCGCCCGGGACACTGTCGCCCGGGGCACCACTGCCCCAGGTACCACTGCCCCAGGTACCGCCGCCCCGGGCGCTGGCCGGCCCGCCGCCGGTCGGCCGTCCAACGAGGAGACGGTGGGCCTCCGCGTGCCAGGGCTGGTGCGCCGCGGCGCACCGGGGCCCGGGCCGATGCCCCCGTTGGTGGACGCGGAGACGATGGCCCTGCGTCAGGCGCGGCCACCGCGGCGCGGGGAGTTCCCGCTCCCGCCCGAACGGCCGCGCCCGTCGGCCGGCGACGCACCCGGCGGCCGGGCCGCGCGGCGCAAGGCCGCCCGCAAGGCGGCGGGCCGCGCCGGCCGTCGCGCCGCCGCCCGCCGCGCGCCCGGAGCCGCCCGCGCCGGCCCGCCGGCCGTGGCGAACGCCGGGGCCGCGACCGGACCCGCGGCGCCCACGACCCGGCTGGCGGCCCGCCGGGCCGAGCGGGCGCGCAGGCCCGGCGTGGCGACCCTGGTCAGCCGGGGGTTGGGCGAGCTGTTCATCACCATCGGGGTGCTGATGCTGCTGTTCGTGGCGTACCAGCTCTGGTGGACGAACATCATCGCGCAGCAGCAGGCGCGGGAAGAGCGCGAGAAGTTACAGAAGCAGTGGGCGCAGGACGACAAGCGGGCGCCCGGGGAGTTCGAGCCCGGCGAGGGGTTCGCGATCATGTACATCCCCAAGCTCGACGTGGTGGTCCCGGTGGCCGAGGGGATCGATAAGCGGAACGTGCTGGACCGCGGCATGGTCGGCCACTACGGCACCGGAAAGCTCAGGACCGCCATGCCGTCGGACAAGCGGGGCAACTTCGCGGTCGCCGGCCACCGCAACACGCACGGTGAACCCTTCCGCTACATCAACCGGCTCCAGCCCGGCGACCCGATCGTCGTGGAGACCCAGGACGCCTACTACACGTACGAGATGGCCGCCATCCTCCCGGAGACCTCGCCGTCCAACATCGGCGTCATCGGCCCCGTACCGCCCGGTTCCGGCTTCACCGGACCGGGGCGCTATCTCACGATGACGACGTGCACGCCGGAATTCACCAGTAAGTATCGAATGATCGTGTGGGGCAAGATGGTTGAGGAGCGCCCCCGCTCCCAGGGCAAACCGGACCCGCTGGTGAAGTGAGCGGACCCGGCGGACCGGGAGGGGCGGTAGCTCGACCGAGGTGCGAGGGCACCCGGTGGCGAACCAGGAACGAGGTACGACGCGGTGGTACGGACCGACGAGGACGGCCGGGGCGAGCAGCCGGGCGGGCCGGGCGCCACGACCGCCGCACCGCCGCGCGGCAGTCGCACCCGGAGCCGGATCGCGACCGCCGTCGGCGTCTTCGGCGAGCTGCTGATCACGGTGGGCGTGCTGCTCGCCCTGTTCGTCGTCTACTCGCTGTGGTGGACGAACGTGATCGCCGACCGGGAGGCGAAGAAGCAGTCCGACAAGGTGCGCGAGAACTGGGCCAAGGGCCCGGGCGCCCTCGACACCAGGGACGGCATCGGCTTCCTGCACGCCCCCGGCCTCAAGGAGGGCGAGATACTCGTCAAGAAGGGCACCGCCACCAAGACCCTCAACAACGGCGTCGCCGGCTACTACACCAAGCCGGTCAAGTCCGCGATGCCGTGGGACAAGAAGGGCAACTTCACGCTGGCGGCGCACCGCGACGGCCACGGCGCCAAGTTCCACAACATCGACAAGCTGGACGAGGGCGACGCGGTCGTCTTCGAGACCCGCGACGTCTGGTACGTCTACCGCGTCTACGCGAAGCTCCCGGAGACCTCCAAGTACAACGTGGACGTCCTCGCGCCGATACCCAAGGAGTCCGGCAAGAAGAAGCCCGGACGCTACCTCACCCTCTCGACCTGCACCCCCGTCTACACCTCCCGGCACCGCTACATCGTGTGGGCGGAGCTGGAACGCACCGAGAAGGTGGACGCGAACCGCACCGAGCCGGCGGAGCTGCGCTAGGCCCGCGCGGCTCCCCTTCCGCCGCCGGGCCCCGCCCCCGCCCCCGCCGGAGCCACGCTCCACCCGCCCTCGCGGCCTCCCACCCTCCCGCTCCCACGGCCTCTCGCTCCCACGCGCCGCCCGGAGCGCCCACGCGCCGCCCCGAAGCGCCCGCTCGCCGCCCCAGGCCGCCCGCTCAGCGCCCCGCGACCCACCCCGCGCCTCCAGCGCGCTCCACCCCGCCCCCGCGCCGGCCACGGCGCGCCTGCGCCCGTAGCGCGCCCGGTGCGCGCCTGACGCCCGGCCGCGCAGGGCGCGACCTACGGCGAACGGCCCGCCGTCCGCGCCGAGGAGCGCGGACGACGGGCCGTCCGTCAGGTGCTGTGGCCGGCGCCCGGACGGTCCCGGCGGGGCCGCGGACCGCGCCTGGCACGGTGGCCGGGGGTCAGCCGAACCAGCCTCCGTTGCCTCCGTTGCCTCCGTTGCCGCCGTTCCCGTGCTCGCCGCCGTTGTCCCCGCCACCCGGCGTGCCGCCGCTGATCGTGGTGAGGTTCACCGCGGTGTCCTTCGGGACCTGGCTGCCGGCGCCGGGCTGCGAGAGCAGCACGACGGCGTTGTCGTCCTGCGGGCCCCTGACCTCGCCGACCCGCAGGCCGAGGCCCTCCAGGGTGGCGCGGGCGTCGCCGAGCTTCTGCTGGGTGAGCACCGGCACCTGGACCGGGGCCTCGCTCTCGTCGCCGCCGTCGCCCCCTTCGTCACCGCCCTCGTCGCCCTCCTCGGGCGCCTTGGCGATCGTCAGGGTGACCACGGACTCCGGCACCACCGGGGTGCCGCCGGTCGGGGTCTGGCTGATGACCGTGCCGGCCGGCTTGTCCGGGCTCTCCTGTTCCTGGGTCTCGACCTTCAGGCCCTGGCCCGTCAGGATTTGCTTGGCCTCGTCGGCGGACTTGCCCAGCACGTCCAGGACGGTGACCTGCTCCTTCTTCTTGGCCACCGTCAGCGTGACCTCGGTGCCCTTGCGGACCTTGGTGCCGCCGTCCGGGGTCTGGCTCAGGACCTTGCCGGCCTCCTGGTCGGACTCGGTCTGCTCGACGACCACCGTGAACTCCTTCTCCTCCAGGAGTTTCTTGGCGTTGTCGACCTGCTTCTCGGTGACGTCGGGCACCTCGACCTTGGTGACCGCGAGCCCCTTCGACAGCACTACCTCGACGGTGCCGTTCCGCTTGACCTCGGCGTCCGGGCCGAACGCGGGCGTCTGTTCGCAGACCGTTCCCTTGGGCTGCTTGCAGAACTTCGCCTCGCCCTCCTCGATCGTGAAGTCGCCGTTCTCGGCCGTCTTCTGGGCCTCCGCGAGCGTCTTGCCGACCAGGTTGGGCACGTCGACCATACTGTCGTTCTTGTCGCCGCCGAACAGCGCCTTGCCGATGAAGATCGCGCCCACCAGCACCAGGATCGCGGCGATGACCAGCAGGATCGTCGAGGTGTGGCTCTTCTTCTCGCCGCGGTGCCGATCCCCGCGCTCGTCGTAGCCGAAGCCGCCGTCGTCGTCGCGCGCGGGCGGCAGCATGGTCGTCTGCGCCGCGGCGTCCTGCGGCCGGAGCATGGCCGTCGGCTGGTCGTCGCCGTAGCCGACGGCGCCGAGCGCGGCCGTGGCCGCCACCGGCTGCCCGTCGAGGGCCGCCTCGATGTCGGCGCGCATCTCGTCGGCCGACTGGTAGCGGTAGTCCGGGTCCTTCACCAGCGCCCGCAACACGATCGCGTCCATCTCGGGCGTGATCTCGGGGTCGTACGCGCTGGGCGGCTGCGGCTCCTCGCGCACGTGCTGGTAGGCGACGGCCACCGGCGAGTCGCCGACGAACGGGGGCCGCACCGTCAGCAGTTCGTACAGCAGGCAGCCGGTCGAGTAGAGGTCGCTGCGCGCGTCCACCTGCTCGCCCTTGGCCTGCTCGGGCGAGAGGTACTGGGCGGTGCCGATGACGGCGGCGGTCTGGGTCATCGTCATGCCGGACTCGCCCATCGCGCGCGCGATGCCGAAGTCCATCACCTTGACCTGGCCGGTGCGCGTCAGCATGACGTTGGCCGGCTTGATGTCGCGGTGGACGATCTGGTTGCGGTGCGAGTACTCCAGGGCCTGCAGGATGCCGACGGTCATCTCCATCGACCGCTCGGGCAGCAACTTCCGCCCGGAGTGGAGCAGTTCGCGAAGGGTCGAGCCGTCGACGTACTCCATCACGATGTAGGGGATCGAGACGCCGTCGACGTAGTCCTCGCCGGTGTCGTACACCGCGACGATCGCGGGATGGTTGAGCGAGGCGGCCGACTGGGCCTCACGGCGGAACCGGGCCTGGAACGACGGGTCGCGTGCGAGGTCGACCCGTAGCGTCTTCACAGCGACGGTGCGGCCCAGGCGCGTGTCATGGGCGAGGTAGACCTCCGCCATGCCACCGCGGCCGAGCACCGAGCCCAGCTCGTACCGGCCGCCGAGGCGACGCGGCTCTTCCATAGCTTCTCCAGCCCTCTCCGTCATTCCCGACCGCACCGGTGTGGGGGCCCGGCGGTGTGCTGCTCGGCATACCGTACCCGCCGCGTATCACGGGTCCTGGCCGCCACCGTGACCTGATATCCGACCGGTATCGCGCCGTGCGGAGATCTGGATCATCGGGGTGGCCTGGGTCACTTCTCGCTGTCGAGCACGGCCTTCATGACGGACTTGGCGATCGGCGCCGCCAGCCCGCCACCGGAGATGTCGCCGCGGGACGCCTGCGAGTCCTCGACCACCACCGCGACCGCCACCGGGGAGCCGTCCTCGCCCTTGGCGTAGGAGATGAACCAGGCGTACGGCTTCTCGCTGTTGGCCACACCGCGCTGGGCGGTGCCGGTCTTGCCACCGACGGTGACGCCGGAGATGCGGGCGCTGGTTCCCGTGCCCTTCTCGACGACGTTCTCCATCATGTCCTGGAGCTTGTGCGCGGTCTCCGACGACATGGGCCGCGACATCTCGTCGGGCTCGGTCTGCTCGACCACGTTGAGGTTGGGCGCCCGCAGCTTGTCGACCATGTACGGCTTCATCATCTTGCCGTCGTTGGCGATCGCCGCGGTGACCATGGCCATCTGGAGCGGCGTCGCGCGGTTGCTCGCCTGGCCGATGCCGGCCATCGCGTTCTGCGGCCGGTTGTCCTCGGGGTAGACGCTCGCGGCGGTACGCACCGGGGTGTCGACGGTCTCGTTGAACCCGAACTTCTCGGCCTGCTCGATCATCTTCTCGTTGCCGAGGTCATCGCTGATCTTGCCGAAGACCGTGTTGCACGAGACCTGGAGGGCCAGCTTGAGGCTGGCGTCCTTGCAGGGGATGTTTCCCTCGTTCGGCAGCGGCTGGCCGGTGGTCAGCGGCAGCTTCCACGGCAGCGGCGAGTTGGTCTTCTCGTCGATGCTGTCGTACAGGCCGTTCTCCAGGGCGGCGGCGGCCGTGACGACCTTGAACGTGGAGCCGGGCGGGTACGTCTGGCGCAGCGCCCGGTTGAGCATCGGGACGTCCTTGTTGTTCTTCTCGTCCAGCCGCTTCCACTCCTCCTCGTCCTTCTTCGAGCCGCCCGCGATGGTGGACGGGTCGTAGCTCGGCGTGGAGGCCAGGGCGAGGATCTTGCCGGTGCGCGGGTCGAGCGCGGCGACGGCACCCTTCTTGCTGCCGAGCCCCTCGAAGGCGGCTTTCTGGGCCTTGGCGTTCAGGGTGGTGATGACGTCGCCACCCTTCTTGCTCTTGCCCGTGATCATGTCGAGGGTGCGGTTGAAGAACAGCCGGTCGTCGTCGCCGGTCAGGATGCCGTCGTGCAGGTTCTCCAACTGCGTGGCGCCGTAGACCTGCGAGGCGTAGCCGGTGACCGGCGCCCACATCTCGCCGTCGGTGTACGTGCGCTTGTACTTGAAGTCGGTTCCGTTGGTCTCCTTGGAACCGGTGATGGCCTTGCCGTCCACGATGATGTTGCCGCGCGGCTGGCTGTAGCGGGCGATCTCCACGCGGCGGTTGTGCTTGTGGTCGGCCAGCTCGTCGGCCTGCACGAACTGGATCCAGTTGTCGCGCACCAGCAGGGCGAGGACCAGAAGCCCGCAGAAGATCGCGATCCGGCGCAGGGGCTTGTTCACGGTCGGACCACCTGGGTCATCTCGGCGTCGGGTGAGGGAGCGGGGGCGGGGGCCGGGCGGCGCGCGGTGTCACTGATCTTGATCAGGATGGCGACCAGCGCCCAGTTGGCCATCACGGACGAACCACCCGCCGCCAGGAACGGCATGGTCATACCCGTCAGCGGGATCAGCCCCATCACGCCGCCGGCGACGACGAAGACCTGGATGCCGAAGGCCGCCGAGAGGCCGATGGCCAGCAGCTTGCCGAACGGGTCACGGGCGGCCAGCGCCGTGCGCACGCCGCGCTCCACGATCAACCCGTACAGCAGCAGGATCGCCATCGTGCCGGCCAGGCCCAGCTCCTCGCCGACGGTGGCCAGGATGAAGTCGGAGTTGGCGGCGAAGCCGATCAGGTCGGAGTTGCCCTGCCCGAGCCCGGTGCCCATCACGCCGCCGGAGCCGAACGCCATCAGCGCCTGCGCGATCTGCTCGGTGCCCTGACCGGTGTCGTAGACCGCGAACGGGTCGAGCCAGGCGTCCACGCGCTGCTGCACGTGCGGCTCGAAGGTGGCCACGCCCACCGCGCCGATCGCCGACATCAACAGGCCGAACACGATCCAGCTCGTGCGCTCGGTCGCCACGTACAGCATCACGACGAACATGCCGAAGAACAGCAGCGAGGTGCCGAGGTCGGTCTCGAAGACCAGGATCAGGATGCTCATCGCCCACACGACGAGGATCGGCCCCAGGTCACGCCCGCGCGGCAGGTAGAGCCCCATGAAGCGGCGGCTGGCCAGCGCCAGCGCGTCCCGCTTGACCATCAGGTAGCCGGCGAAGAACACCGCGATCACGATCTTCGCGAACTCGGCCGGCTGGATGGAGAAACCGGCCACGGTCACCCAGATGCGGGCACCGAACTTGGCCGGAAAGAAGACCGGCATCACGAGCAGGACCAGCGCGCCGGCCATCGAGATGTACGTGTAGCGCTGCAGGATGCGGTGGTCCTTGAGCAGCATCAGCACGCCGATGAAGAACGCCACGCCCATCGCCGAGTACATGAGCTGGTTCGGCGCCGACGCCTGGTAGGCGAAGCCCTGCGCCTCGGCCGTCCTGGCCAGCCGCTCCGACTGGTCGAGGCGCCAGATCAACACCAGGCCGAGCCCGTTGAGCAACGTCGCCAGCGGCAACAGCAACGGGTCGGCGTACGGCGCGAACTTGCGCACCACGATGTGGCCCACGCTGGCCAGCAGCCCGAGGCCCAGGCCGTAGCTGAGCATGCCCGACGGCATCTCGTCGCTGAGCGCGAGGCCCACGTTGGCGTACGCGAACACCGGGATGATCACCGCGAAGGCGAGCATCGCGAGCTCGGTGTTGCGACGGCTCGGCGGACCGGCCGTACTGATCGTGGTCGTGCTGGTGGTACTGCTGCTCATCGCTGGCGGCCCCCTACCGCTTCACTGCTGGGTGCCGCCGCACTCGTCGGCCAGTTCGCGCTCCGCCGGGGACAGCGAGGGCGTTGGCGTCGGGGTGGGGGACGGAGTGGTCGTGTCGGTACGGGGCTGCGCGCCTGGCTTGCCGGCCTGGTCGCCGGTCTGGCCCTCTCCCTTGCCGAGGTCCCGCTGCTGGTCCTCGGCCTTCTCGCGCTCTTCCTGAGCGCGCTTCTGCTGGTCGAGCTTCTGGCAGGTGCCGGCGAGCAGGCCCAGTTGCTTCGCCTTCTTCCGGGCCTGTCCCAGGTCGCTCATCGCGATGGTGTCCTCGACGCGACCACGCTGGTCCACCGGCAGGTACCTGAGTTCGATGTCCGCGAAGTCCTGGTGGACCTTGTTGAGGCTGATCCACGCCAGGTCCTGGCTGATGCCCTGGTAGATGGCCACGTGGTCACCGTTGGCGCCGACGTAGTACTGGTTCTGGGTCCAGCGGTAGCCGCCGTACAACCCGCCGCCGACCACCGCGAGCGCCAGCGCGATGTACGCCGAGCGCTTGATCCACTTGCTGCGACCGCCCTTGGTGAGCGCCTCGCCGCCGTCCGGGTAGCCGCCGAAAGCGCCGTCGTTGGGCCGGCCGATGGACGGCTCGCCGCTGCCGGGCGGGCCGAAGCCGCCCGCGTCCTCGCCGCTGGCCTGCGGCGGCACGGGCTTCCTGCCCAGTTCGGCGGCGCGACCCGCGGGGGTCTGCGCGGCGCCGCCGTCACCGAGCTGGATCTGGTTCTCGGCCACCGCGCCGACGATCACCGGGGTGTCGTTGAGCTGCGCGGTCATCGCGTCGCCGCCGTCCACGTCCAGGACGTCCGCGACGATGCACGTGATGTTGTCCGGGCCGCCACCGCGCAGCGCGAGCTGGATCAGCTCCTGCACGGTCTCGTGCGGCCCCTGGTAGCTGGCCAGCGTCTCCTCGAGGGTCTGGTGACTGACCACGCCGGACAGCCCGTCCGAGCAGATCAGGTACCGGTCCCCGGCCCGCACCTCGCGGATCGACAGGTCGGGCTCGACGTGGTCACCGCTGCCCAGGGCTCGCATCAGCAGCGACCGCTGCGGGTGTGTGGTGGCCTCCTCCTCGGTGATCCGCCCCTCGTCCACCAGCCGCTGCACCCAGGTGTGGTCCTGGGTGATCTGGGTCAGGGCGCCGTCGCGCAACAGGTACGCGCGCGAGTCACCGACGTGTACGAGGCCGAGCCGCTGACCGGTCCACAGGAGCGCGGTGAGCGTGGTGCCCATGCCCTCGAGCTGCGGGTCCTCCTCGACCATGACGCGCAGTTGGTCGTTGGCCCGCTGCAGGGCGCTGCCCAGCGAGGTGAGGATGTCGGAACCGGGCACGTCGTCGTCGAGCTGGACGAGGGTGGAGATCACTTCCGAACTGGCGACCTCACCGGCCGCCTGCCCGCCCATGCCGTCGGCGATGGCCAGCAGCCTGGGGCCGGCGTAGCCGGAGTCCTCGTTGCCCTCCCGGATCATGCCCTTGTGCGATCCGGCGGCGAAACGCAGCGACAGACTCATGCGCACCTCGCCCGTCGGCTCCGGGTACATCCGCACGGTGCCCACCCTCCGGTCGTCATGTTCCTACTACTTCCGCAGCTCGATGACGGTTTTGCCGATGCGGATCGGCGCACCGAGCGGAATCGGCGTCGGCGTGGTGAGCCGGGTCCGGTCGAGATACGTACCGTTCGTGGACCCGAGATCCTCGACGATCCACTGCCCGTCACGGTCTGGATAGATCCTGGCATGCCTGCTGGAGGCGTAGTCGTCGTCCAGCACAATCGTCGAGTCGTGGGCCCGACCGAGCGAGATCGTCTGGCCCTGGAGGGCGACGGTGGTACCGGTGAGGGTGCCCTCGGACACCACCAGCTTGGTGGGGGCGCCGCGCCGCTGCCGACCGCCCCCCCGGCCGCCGGGCTGCTGTTGCTGCCGCTGCTGCGGTGGGCTCGCCTGCTGCCGCTGCGCCCGGTCGCTGCCGCGCCGTGACCCGCGCTGGGTCACCCGCGTACCGAACAGATCGCTGCGGATGACCTGTACGGCCACGATGACGAACAGCCACAGTACGGCGAGGAAACCCAACCGCATGACCGTGAGGGTCAGCTCTGACATTGCCCCCGCTTCACCCTTCGGCTTGCCGATAAACGATGGTGGTGCTGCCCACGACGACGCGGGAGCCGTCGCGGAGCGTAGCGCGCGTGGTGTGCTGTCCGTCTACCACGATGCCGTTGGTCGATCCCAGATCCTGGACCGTCGAGGGCGTTCCGACCCGGATCTCGCAATGCCGGCGCGAGACGCCCGGATCGTCGATCCGCACGTCGGCGTCCGTGCTCCGACCCAGCACCAGGGTGGGCCGGGAAATCTGATGGCGGGTGCCGTTGATCTCGATCCACCGCCGCGTCTGCGCTCCCGGGTGCGGCCCCGCGCCGGGCTGACCCGCCCGCGGCGCGGGACGCGCCCCGGGCGGCGGGGCACTGGGCATCGGCGGCGGACCACCGGGCGCGTGCCCCCCACGGGGCGGCACCGCCCGCAATCCCGGTCCCTGCCCGCCCTGCCCGGGCGGCGGTCCCTGCGGGGCGCCGTGCGGCGGCCCCGCGGCCGGGCCCGGCTGCGGGCTCTGACTCTGACTCGCGGCGAGTGTGCGGCTGCGCACCCGGTACAGACCGGTGTCGAGGTCGTCGGCCTTCTCCAGGTGCACCTTGATGGTGCCCATGAAGGTGTAGCGCTGCTGCTGGGCGTAGTCGCGGACCATGCCAGACAACTCGTCACCGAGCTGTCCCGAGTACGGGCTGAGCCGCTCGAAGTCCGGCGCGCTCAGCTCGACGATGAAGTCATTGGGGACGACGGTGCGGTCGCGGTTCCAGATGGTGGCGTTGTTGTCGCACTCACGCTGGAGCGCCCCCGCGATCTCGACCGGCTGGACTTCGGACTTGAACACCTTGGCGAAGGTGCCGTTCACGAGACCTTCGAGACGCTGCTCGAAGCGCTTCAGTACTCCCACGGGGCACCTCCTTCCTTAGTCTTCCTCGGTCGTGTCGTCTTGATACTGCTTACTGATCGTATCCACGCGTCGGGAAATCGGCTGGTTCCCCTTCCTGGCCCGGTGCGAGGAGTGTCACCCCTCACAGCGGAGTCTCCCCCTTCACCGGGATCGTAGATGTGCCCCAGAGCTAGTGTCCCGCAACTGAGCGGGTCCCCGGGTCGGCTGGGGGTCTGTTGGCCGATGGGGTGCGGATAACGGGTGTGAAGGCACCCCGGCCAGCGTGCTAATCTTCTCGATGTCGGAAGGCGCCCCCACCGAAAGCGGATGGCCCCCCACCGGTCGATTTCGATCGGAGAGGCACATCACTTAAGGTGAGCAAGTCTCACGACGACACCCATGCGCGGGTGGCGGAATAGGCAGACGCGCTGGATTCAGGTTCCAGTGCCCGAAAGGGCGTGGGGGTTCAACTCCCCCCTCGCGCACAGAGAAGAACCCCCGCTCCGGAGAAATCCGGAGCGGGGGTTCTTTCGTTGCGCCCGCGTTTCGGCGGGCGGGCGGCGCGGCTGCGCGCCTGTGCTCGCACGCGTGGGCGTGGGGGTGGGCGGGGCGGGGTGCTCGTATGTCGGCGCGGCTGCGCGACCGCGTCCCTACGTGCCTGCGTGCTTGCGTTTCTGCGTGGCTGCGCGCCTGCGTGCTTCCGTTTCTGCGGGTGCGGGTGCGGGTGCGGGTGCGGGTGCGGGTGCGGGTGCGGGTGCGGGTGCGGGGGTGCGGGTGCCCGCTGATCCGCGTCGCGTGGCTGGGCTTCTGCGGCTTCGGTGGGCCTGGGCGGGCCCTGCGTGCGCTCGGTGCTCGCGGTCCGGTGGCGTACGGGGCCGGGCTGGCGGTGGCGTACGGGGAGGCTGTGCGGGGTGGCGGTCGGGTCGCGTGGTGCGGGGGTGGCGGCGTGTGGGCGGACGCCCGTTGCCGCCACCCCCGCGCCGTGCTCCGGGTACGCGTCCGGGCCTGACCCCGCGCGGGGTCAGGCCCGGTGAGGCCAGGTCCGGTGGGGTCGGGCTCAGAAGCGTGCGGCCAGGGCCTTGGCCTTGGTGGTGGCGTCCTCGTGGGCCTTGGCGCGCGAGGCGTCGGACAGCTCGACGAGGTCCGCCATGGCCGGCGTCGTACGGGCGAGGGTCAGCTCGGGAACGATGAAGTCCACGTCGAGGCCGAGCATGCCGTTCAGGGCCTTCTCCAGGTAGTTCTGGACGAACTCGAAGGATTCCCTCGGAGTGCCGGGCGCGTACGAGCCGCCACGGCTGGCCACCACGGTGACCGGGGTGCCCGCCGCCGACGGGGTTTCGCCCGCCGTACGACCCACGATGATCACCTGGTCGAGCCACGTCTTGAGGGTGGAGGGGATCGTGAAGTTGTACATCGGGGCGCCGATGAGCACCGCGTCGGCCCGCTCCAGCTCCTCGGCTAGCTCGACGCGCAGGGCGAAGGCGGCCCGCTGCTCGGGGGTGTGCTCGGCGGGGTCGGAGAAGCCGGCGGTCGCGGATATCTCGTCGATGTGGGGCAGCGGGTCGGCGGCCAGGTCCCGGTAGATGACCGTGCCGTTCGGGTGCTGCTCCTCCCATGCCGTGCGGAAGGACGCCGTCACGGCGCGCGAGGCGGAGGCGTCCAGCGAGTAGAGCGACGAGTCGAGGTGCAGCAGGGTGGGCATGGCGTGCCTCCGGAATTCGTACGTCTCGGGCGTGACAAGGGGTGATGTGGCCGGCGCTGCCGACGTCGCACGGCGTGGCCTGCGGCTGAACTTCCGTGCGTACCTATTGATAACACAGCAGCTTACTTTTTTATAGCTGCGAAGGGTTGAGCGGTACCCTGAGGTCATGACGGACGCGACCGAACACAGCTGCAGGCAGGCCGATGCCGGCGTGACGCGCGTCTTCGGGCTGTTCGGTAAGCGCTGGACCGGCCTGATCGTGGCCACGTTGATGAACGGCGGGGGCAACTTCGCCGAGTTGCGCCGGGCCATCCCCGGGATCAGCGAGCGCATGCTCTCCGACCGGCTCTCCGAGCTGGCCGCCGTCGGCCTGGTCTCCCGCGAGGTGGACCCCGGCCCGCCGCTGCGGGTCTTCTACCGCCTCACCGAGGGCGGCGAGGCCATGGAACCCGCCCTCAAGGCCCTCGGCGCCTGGGCCGAGACGTACCTGCCCGACGGCGGCCAGTGCCCTGATCGCTTCCGCACGTGAAGTGTGGTGCGCACGTGAAGTGTGGTGCGCGCGTGAGGCGACGCGCTGGCGTGGTGCGGGCGTGAGACGACGCGCTGGCGTGGTGCGGGCGTGCGTTTCGTGCGGATGTGGGCGGGTGTGCTGCGGGACGCGGGCGCGCGTGGGCGGGGCGCGTATGCGCGTGGGCGGGTTACCGACGCGGGTGACGTGCTACGGGCGGACGTGGGCGTGCGTGGGCTTCGGGTCTGATGGGGGTGGGCTGCGGCGCTGTTCCGCTGGTGGGGCGGGGGCTGGTCAGTCGAGGGGGTCGCTCGTCGCGTTGTAGCGGCGCAGGTACGTCGCGAACTGTTCGAGGTCGGCGACGTCCCAGTCCGCGAGGCGGCGCTGCATGAGGGCCCGGCGGCTGGCCGTCACACCGCGGAGGACCTCGGTACCGGACGCGGTGAGGTGCAGGACCTGCACCCGGTGGTCGGCGGGGTCCGTTCGGCGCTCGACGTATCCGAGCCGCTCCAGGGCGGAGATCTGGCGGCTGACGGTGGACTTGTCCAGGAGGTAGTGCGCCGCGAGATCGGTGGCGCGGCAGCCGTCCGAGTCCTCCAGGTGCGCGAGCAGGGTGAAGGAGACCAACGACAGCTCGGGGTGAATGCGGGCGGCCACGGCGCGGGCCCGCCGGGCGAAGGTGGTCATCTCGCGCCGAATGGTCTCCACGGAGGCGTCTCGGTCCACCACGCTGCTCCTCGTCCTCCCGGTTGCGGCTTCCTTGCGACAAGGCACTGTCCACAGTAGGGCGTACTGCCTGGCGCGACGTTCCCGCTGGTCAGGGCGGCCCTCTGGCGTTGGCGGCCACTCGAACGTGGCCTTGCCGAGCGCGACCTCACGAGGTTATCCACAGGTCGCCACCGACCTCCCGACCTGTAGGTACCGTTCCCTCACACGCACCGAACCGGGTGCGCGTCGGGGTTGGGGAGGTCGAAGCGGTGGCTGCCGAGAGCGGTTCTGACGCGGTCGTGACGAACGCGGTCGTGACGAACGCGGTCGTGACGGACGTGGGCGTGTCTGACGTGGACGTGCCTGGGGCGGACGTGCCTGGGGTGGGCCCGTCTGGCGTGGTGGTGGCCGACGCGGTCTCGCCTCATGTGGCTCAGGTGCTTGATGCGTCTGGGGCGATGATGTCCGGGGCCGTGGTGTCCGGCGCGGGGCTGCCTGGCGTGGTCGCGTCTGGGGCCGTGGTCGCCGGCGCGGTGGTGCACGGTGTCGATGCGCCGGGTGGGGCGCTGGTCGGAGCGGCGGTCGGTGGTGGGGTGATGGGCGGGCTGCCGGGTGACACAGGGCCGGCGGGCGCGGAGCGCGTGGCGTACGGGGAGCGGGTGCCGCACGTGCCGGGCTTCGCCCGGCGCGACGGGACCGGCCTCGGCAAGCGCGAGGGGAAGGCGCTGCGGGAGCGGATGCCGCGCCACGCGCACGCCCGCTTCGAGCCCGACGGCCAGCGCCCCGATGCCGTCACCGCCGTACGCGAGTCCAACGCCGGGCGGCTGGCCGAGCTGGTCCCCATCCGCGTCGGCCGCATGGTGGCCTCCCCCTTCGCCTTCCTGCGCGGCACGGCCGGCCTGATGGCCCACGACCTGGCCCACGGGTCCACGACCGGCATCGGGGCGCAGTTGTGCGGGGACGCGCACGCGGCCAACTTCGGCCTCTACGGGGACGCGCGCGGGCGGCTGGTCATGGACCTCAACGACTTCGACGAGACCGTGTACGGGCCCTGGGAGTGGGACCTCAAGCGGCTCGCGGCCTCGCTGGTGCTCGCGGGGCGCGAGGCCGGCGCGGACGAGGACGTGTGCCGCGCGGCGGCCCGGGACGCGGCGGGCGCCTACCGCCGCACCATGCGGCTGCTGGCCAAACTGCCGACCGCCGAGGCGTGGAACGCCATAGCCGACGAGGAACTCGTCTCCCACACGGATGCGAAGGACCTGCTCGGCACGTTGGAACGGGTCTCGGAGAAGGCCCGGCGCAACACCAGCGCGCGCTTCGCGGCCCGCTCGACCGAGGCCACGCCCGACGGCGGACGACGCTTCGTGGACGCCCCGCCGGTCCTGCGCCGGGTGCCCGACGAGGAGGCCGCGGCAGTGACCCTGGCGCTCGGGGACTACCTGCGCACCCTGCCGGAGGACCGACTGCCGCTGCTGGCCCGGTACGCGGTGCACGACGTGGCCTTCCGCGTGGTCGGCACCGGCAGCGTCGGCACTCGCTCGTACGTGGTGCTGCTGCTCGACCACCGGGGCGAGCCGCTGGTGCTCCAGGTGAAGGAGGCCAGGCTCTCCGCGCTACTCCCCCATGTGAGCAAGATCTCCTTGGACCCGCGCTGGAGCGCGGCGCCCGCGCCCGCGGCCGAGCAGCACGAGGGCAGGCGCGTGGTGCTCGGGCAGAAGCGGATACAGGTGGTCAGCGACCAGTTGCTGGGCTGGACGACGGTGGCCGGGCGGCCGTACCAGGTGCGGCAGTTCCGCAACCGCAAGGGAAGCGTGGACCCAGCGGCCCTGGCCGCGGACCAGATCGACGACTACGCCCGGATGACGGGCGCGCTGCTGGCCCGGGCCCACTCACACAGCGCGGACCCGCGCGTCATCGGCGGCTACTGCGGCAAGGGAGAGAAGTTGGACGAGGCGATGGCGGAGTTCGCGACGGCCTACGCGGACCGCACCGAGGCCGACCACGCACACCTGGTTACCGCCGTGCGGGCCGGGCGAATAGCGGCTGAACTCGGCGTGTGAACCGGACGCGGCGGGGCTGGCGAGGCGGCCCGTAGGCTGGCTGCGTGACGAACCCCGAAGCGCAGACGAACGAGGAAGCGCGCCAGCAGCAGGCAGACTCCGCGCCGGGGGCCCCGCCACGCCCCGAGGAACGGCTAGAGCGCGCGGTGCGGGCCGCCGAGCAGGCGTTGATCGAGTTCGAGATCGCGCTGGAGACCTTCCGGGTCGAGGTGGAGAACTTCTCCCGGCTGCACCACCAGCGTCTGGGCCCCATGTACACACGGCTGGACGAACTCGACGCCCTGATCGCGGAAGCGATCGCGGCGCGGTCGGGCGACGAGGAAGACCTGCGCCGGGCGCGGGAGGCGCGTTCGCTGGTGCTGCCCATGCCGCAGGTGGAGGAGCTGTTCCAGGGCTGGATGGACTCCGACGGGATCTCGCCCGAGGCCCAGTCGATGCTCACCGAACGCTCGGTCAAGCCTCCGCCCCGGGTCCGGCCCAGTGACGAGGCCCGTCGCGTCTTCCGCGACTTGGTCCGCAAGGCCCACCCCGACCTGGCCCGCGAGGACGCCGAACGAGAGCGCCGGGAGGCGTTCCTCGTCCGGGTCAACGCCGCCTACGCGGACGGAAACACCGAGGAGCTACTCGAACTCGCCGCGGAGTGGGAGTCCGGCCCACCCCCCGAGCCGCAGTGGCCCAGCCGCAGCGAGGAACTCTACGCGCGGCTCGAATGGCTCGCCGCACGGAAGGAACTGCTGGCGACCATGGCGGAGGAGCTGGAGTCCAGCGCCATCGGCGCCATGATCAAGATGGCCCAGGACGACCCGGACGGCCTGCTCGAAGAGATCGCCGAGCAACTGCTCGCCCAGGTCGCCGAGCGCGAGGCCCAGCTCGCGGAACTGCTCGGCTAGCAGGCGGCCGGGCCGGAGCGAACGCGTCGGGTGGGCGGTCGGTCCGGCGGGTGGGCGTGCGCGCGTGCGGCGAGTCGGGCTGCTGGTCGCGTGTGCCGGGCTGGGCGGAGGGGGCGCGTGCGGCGGGGCCGGGGCGGTGGGGTGTGTTGTGGGCGGGTGTGGGTGTGGGGGCGGGTGCGGGTGGGGCTGGGGGCGGAGGAGGGGGAGGGGAGGGAGGGGGCGGGGGGAGCCCCCCGAAGGCCGTAAGAAGTCCGTAACCCGAATCCCGTGAGCTGGCCCCCCTCCGCCGCCTCAGACCCGACGGCTACCCACGTGCCCGCGGCCATCATGAGCCTCAAGCCCGACCGAACCGCCACGTGCCCCAGTCACCCTTACAAGCCCCAGGCCGCCCCCCCCAGCCCACCGGCAGCCCACCGGCCCGACGCCAGGCACGAGGCCGTTGTCTCGTGCCTGGCGTCGGGCTTGGACGCTCGTCGGTTGCGGGCCGCGGTGGGCGGAGGCTGGGCGGAAGACAGGCGGTTCCTGGTCGGTTTGGGGTGTCGCGGGCCTGCAAGATTGGGTGGGGGAAGACCGGATGAGCTCTGAAGAAGACCGAGAGAAGAAGAGGTGCCTTGATGGCGTTTGCCCAGATGCCCGAGGTGGAGGCCGCGGCGGTACCGGCTGACGGTTTCCTGCTGGATGTCCGTGAGAACGACGAGTGGGCGGCGGGGCACGTCGAGGGCGCGCTGCACGTGCCCATGAGCGAGATCGTGGCCCGGTTCGGCGAACTGACCGAGGCGGTCGCCGATGGTCGCAGGGTGCACGTCGTGTGTCGCGTGGGCGGGCGGTCCGCGCAGGTGGCGCAGTACCTGATGGCGCAGGGCCTGGACGCGGTCAACGTCGGCGGTGGCATGCTGGCCTGGCACGCGGCGGGGCGCCCGATGGTGAGCGAGGGCGGACAGCCCGCGTCGGTGCTGTAACGCCTGAACCAGCCCACGACGGACGGCCGGGCGTTGCCGCCCGGCCGTCGTGGTGGTCGCCGTCGCTACGGCCTCGGTGCTGCTACGGCCTCGGCGCCGGGGCCGCCGCGGGCGGCCGGAAGACTGCCGTATCGCCTGGCCGCCGGGCCCTACCGATGGGCCGCACCGGCGGGCTCCTACCGCCAGGCTCCTACCGACGGAACTGTCGTCGGCTGCTCAGCGGTCGAAGTCGAGTTCCACCTGTTCGCTGACCGGGTGCGACTGGCAGGCCAGCACGTACCCCGCGTCCAGCTCCTCCGCTTCGAGCGCGAAGTTACGGTCCATGTGGACCTCGCCGGAGACCAGGAAGGCCCGGCAGGTGCCGCAGACGCCGCCCTTGCACGCATACGGTGCGTCGGCTCGGTTGCGCAGCACCGTCTCCAGCAGGGATTCCGTCCCGCCCACGGGCCAGGTGCCCGACCTGCCGTCCAGAGTGGCGGTCACCGTGCTGTGAGCGGGGGCGACGCTGCTGGTGGTGGGGAGCGAGTCGTCTGCCACGTGGAAGATCTCCTGGTGCACCCGAGCACGCGGAACGCCCAGCTCGCTGAGGGCGGCGTCGGCGGCCCGTACGAGCCCGTACGGGCCGCACAGGAACCAACCGTCCACGTCGGCCACCGGTACCAGCGCGGGGAGGAGGTCGGTCAGCCGCTCGCGGTCGAGGCGGCCCGACGGCAGGCCGACCTGCTGCTCCTCGCGCGAGAGGGCGTGCACGAGCTGGAGGCGGTCCGGATAGCGGTCCTTGAGGTCGGCGACCTCTTCCAGGAACATCGTGGAGGCGGCCGAACGGTCGCTGCGTATCAGGCAGAAGCGGGCGGTGGGGCGGCGAGCCAGCAGGGTCGCGACGATGGACAGCACGGGCGTGATGCCGCTGCCGCCGACGATGGCCGCGTAGTGCCCGCCATCCGTCACGCGGTCCGATTTCCGTTGCGAGCCGTCCTGGTCGTCCACGGCGTCCGCGTCTTGTGAGTCTTCCGCCCTCTCCGCCTGGGGCGTGGGGCCGACGTCGAGGACGAATCGACCGGCTGGCGCCATCACCTCCACCTCGTCACCGGCGACGAGTTCCTTGAGCGCGTACGTGGAGAACTCACCGCCCTCGACGAGTCGCACGCCCACCCGCAGGCTCGTGGGGCCGTCCGCGTCGAGTGCCGGGGAGCAGATCGAGTAGGTGCGGCGTATCTCGGTGTTGCCGGTGAAGCGGCGCAGGGTGATGTGCTGCCCAGGGGTGTAGCGGTAGAGGCTTCGCAGGTCGGGGGGGACGGCGAAGGTGATCGCCACAGCATCGTCGGTGAGCCGTTCGGTGGCCGTCACACGCAGCCGGTGGAAGGCGCTGTGGCGGGCCCCGCTCATGACAGCTCCTTGAAGTGGTCGAAGGGTTCGAGGCAGGACTCGCAGCGGCGCAGTGCCTTGCAGGCGGTGGAGGAGAACCGGCTGAGCAGGCTGGTGCGCGTCGAGCCGCAGTGTGGGCAGCGGATGGCCAGGTCCACCGCCACCGGCCCGCTGGTGACCGGTCCGGTGGTGCGCGGCGGGGCTATGCCGAACTCCTTGAGCTTGCGTCGCCCGTCGGCGCTGATGGCGTCGGTGGTCCAAGGCGGCGAGAGGACCGTGCGGACCGTGACCTCGGGCATGCCGTGCTGGTGCAGGACCTGCTCGATGTCGGCGGACATGGTCTCGATCGCCGGGCAACCGATGTACGTGGGCGTCAGCTCCACCTCGACCCGCCCCGGCCCGGTCACCCGCAGCCCGCGCAGCACGCCCAGCTCGGCGAGGCTGAGCACGGGCAGCTCGGGGTCGGGGACGGAACCGGCGACTTCGCGCAGTTCCCGCTCCAGTGGCGTCTCGCCCACGGGGCTGGTGGTCACCATGTCGCCCCCGGGTGACTGCGGTGCAGGTGCTGCATCTCGGCCAGCATGCGGCCGAAGGGCTCGGTGTGCACGCCCTGTCGCCCACCGCCGGCGGCCCACGCGCCGCTCTGCGGTCCGTTGGGCAGCGTGAGCGTGGCCTGTCGGAGCACGGTGGTGATGCGGTCCGTCCAACGCGCTCGCAGCGTCGCCCAGTCCACCGCGAGGCCCTCGATCGGCTCGAACGCCTCGCCGGTGTACCGCCACAGGGCGTCCAGGGACTGCTGCATCCGCTGGTGGCTTTCGGCCGTTCCGTCGCCGATGCGCAGCGTCCAGTGCTCCGCGTGGTCGCGGTGGTAGTCGACTTCCTTGACCGCTTTGGACGCGAGTTCGGCGATGGCGGTGTCGCCCTGCGCCAGCTCCTCGTACAGCAGTCGCTGGTAGCTGGAGAAGTAGAGCTGGCGGGCGATGGTGTGGGCGAAGTCGCCGCGCGGCTGCTCGACCAACTGGAGGTTGCGGAAGGCGCGTTCCTCGCGCAGGTAGGCGAGTTCGTCCTCGTCGCCGACCAGGGAGAGCAGGACGCGCGCCTGCCCGAGGAGGTCGAGGGCGATGTTGGCGAGGGCCAGTTCCTCTTCGAGGACGGGGGCGTGCCCGGCCCACTCCCCCAGCCGGTGCGAGAGGACCAGGGCGTCGTCCCCCAGGGCTAGCGCCGCGCTCGCGGGTGCGGGGTTCATAGGTGCCGTACTCCCTCGGGGATCTCGTAGAACGTCGGGTGGCGGTACGGCTTGTCGGCCGCGGGCTCGAAGTACGAGTCCTTCTCGTCCGGCGACGAGGCGGTGATCTCGGCGGAGGGCACGACCCACACGGAGACGCCTTCCGAGCGGCGGGTGTACAGGTCGCGGGCGTTGCGCAGGGCCATGGCGGCGTCCGGCGCGTGCAGGCTGCCGGCGTGTGTGTGGCTCAGGCCGCGCCTGCTGCGCACGAATACCTCCCACAGGGGCCAGTCCGCCGTGCTCATGCGATGTCCTCTTCCTGTGTGTCGCCCTGCTGTTGGTCTTGTGGGGCGCGGTAGCCGTGCCTGCTGCGCTCGGCTTGCTTGGTCGCGTAGGCGGTGGCGGCCTCGCGCACCCAGGCGCCTTCCTCGTGCGCCGTGCGGCGTTGGTTGATGCGCTGTTCGTTGCACGGTCCGTTGCCGCGCAGCACTTCGCGGAACTCGTCCCAGTCGATGGGGCCGAAGGCGTAGTGTCCGCGCTCCTCGTCCCAGGTCAGGTCCGGGTCGGGGAGGGTGAGCCCGAGGGATTCGGCCTGCGGGACGCAGATGTCGACGAAGCGCTGTCGTAGCTCGTCGTTGGAGTGCCGCTTGATGCGCCAGGCCATGGACTGGGCGGAGTGCGCCGACTCGTCGTCCGGGGGGCCGAACATCATGAGGGAGGGCCACCACCAGCGGTTGACGGCGTCCTGGGCCATGGCGTGCTGGGCCTCGGTGCCCTTGCTGAGAGCGAGGAGTAGTTCGTACCCCTGGCGCTGGTGGAACGACTCCTCCTTGCAGATGCGGACCATGGCGCGGGCGTAGGGGCCGTAGGAGCAGCGGCAGAGCGGGACCTGGTTGGTGATGGCGGCGCCGTCGACGAGCCAGCCGATGGCGCCGACGTCGGCCCAGGTCAGCGTGGGGTAGTTGAAGATCGAGGAGTACTTCTGGCGGCCGGCGTGGAGCCGGTCGAGGAGTTCGTCGCGGCTGGTGCCCAGGGTTTCGGCGGCGCTGTAGAGATAGAGGCCGTGGCCCGCTTCGTCCTGCACCTTGGCCATCAGGATGGCTTTGCGGCGCAGCGAGGGGGCGCGGGTGATCCAGTTCGCCTCGGGCTGCATGCCGATGATCTCTGAGTGCGCGTGTTGAGCTATCTGCCGCACCAGCGAGGCGCGGTAGGCGTCTGGCATCCAGTCGCGCGGCTCGATGCGCTCCTCGGCGGCTACGGCCGCGTTGAACTGTGCCTCGTAAGCCGCGTCGTCCTGGGTGCCGGCGTCCGGCGCCATCGTCGTCATGTCACGCTCCTCGCCACCCGACCCGCAGGTCGTCGAGACCTCGTCGGTCGGTGCGTCCGTGGGCCGGGGGATCGGGCCCGCTGTCAACCGACCGATCGTTCGGTTCAATGTTCTCCGGTGCCTCAATTGGTGTCAAGGCTGTGGATAACCGGGCTGTGGATAACTCGGAGGTGCTGTGCTGGGTGAGGCACCGTAGGTACCGTCTCCGGGCGTACGTGGGAGCGGCGCCGCGCGCTGCCAGGATGGGAAACGGGGTGGGTATGCAACCGGACGAGCGAGCCGAACGGCCTGAGCAGGCCGGCGCGGGCGGCGAAGGGCCGGGTGCGTGCGGGGAAGAGGTGACGCCGGCACCGCGCGGTGCCGCCGCCGACGCCGAGGCCGACGCTGCGGGTGAGGCCGCTTCGAGTACCCCTGGTGCCCGGCCGGAGTCGGACGCGGAGGCCACGGCCGCGGCTCCTGGCACGGTCGCGGCTCCTGGTGCGGGGCGACAGCCCGCTCCCGGACTCGACACCGGACCCGACACCGAGCTACGCGACGAACCCCGTCTCGTACCGCCTCCGCGTCCGTTGCCCGAGGCACCCGCCGGCTTCCGCGCGCCCGACGCCCGGACCGCCGGGGAAGGCGTGGCGCGGGGGCGTGTTTCGTTGCCGGGGCAGATCGTCATCGGGGTGGCGATAGCGGTCGCGGTGGTGGCCGTCGCCGTGCACCTGGCGATGTCGTTTCTGCACGTAGCGCCGTCGAACACGGTCAGCAGAGAACACAGCGAGGCGATCGGCGATTACATCTACCCGGAGTTGGAGCAGAACTGGAAGCTTTTCGCGCCCAATCCCCTCCAGCAGAACGTAGCCGTCTCGGCGCGCGCCGAGGTGCGTACGCCGGACGGTGGCACGGCCATCACCTCGTGGACCAACCTGACGGCCCAGGACGGCGCGGCCATCCGGCACAACCCGCTGCCGAGCCACTCGCAGCAGAACCAACTGCGCCGAGCCTGGGAGTTCTACGCCGGCTCGCACGACACCAAGGAGCAGCCGATAGGCGTGCGCGGCCAGCTCTCCGAGCAGTACGTGCGCCGCATGGTGGCGCACCGGTTCGGGAGCGAGCACGAGGGCGGGACCGTGGAGCGCATACAGGTACGGGCGGCCACCACGCCCGTTGCCCCGCCCTCCTGGAGCGAGGAGAAGATCGACCTCAAGACGGTCTACCGCGTCCTCCCCTGGTGGACCGTCACCAGCGACGACCTGCCCGGACGTAAGGCCGCGGACGGCACGGCGCTCAGCGAACGGCAGCCCCGGGGCGGCCAGACCAAGGAGAGCAACCGGTGAACCTCCGCATGCTGGGACGCCGGCTGGAGAGGGCCGCGGCTCGCGGTCAGGCCAAGATCACGGGAACGGTGCTGGGGCCGTACCAGAGCGCCATCGTCAGGATCGGCTTCTCCTTCACCTGGCTGCTGTTCCTGCTGCGCGAATGGCCCCACCGACAGGTGATGTACGGGCCGGACAGTCCGTGGGCACCCGAGATGGCCCGCCAACTGATCGACGGGACCGGCGCGTTCACCGTGCTGATGTGGTCGGACGGCCGCGTGTGGTTCGAGGCCGTGTACGCGATGGCCATACTCTCCAGCGCGCTGTTGCTGCTGGGGTGGCGTACGCGCACCATGTCCGTGCTCTTCATGGTCGGCGTGCTCTCGCTGCAGAACCGCAACGTCTTCGTGGGGGACGGCGGCGACAACATCATCCACCTGATGGCGATCTATCTGGTGTTCACCCGATGCGGTCACGTGTGGTCGCTGGATGCCCGACGCGCGGCACGGGAGGCCCGGTCCCCGGATGGCCAGCCGTCCCCCGCGCGCAGTGCCGGGAGTGGCACCGCGGCGGCCTCGGGTGTGGCTGGCGCGTCAGCGGGGGCGCGCGTGCCCGGTCCGCGGGCGGCGGTCGAAGCGACGAGGGTGGCGGGCCGGTCCGATCCCTCTCCCGGCACCGGCCTGCTGGGGAGCGACGGCACCGGTGTCGTGCTGTGGACGCTGCTGGGCACCGTGCTCGCCGTCGTCACCGCGCTGGGCGAGCTGAGCAACGGCTGGTTGTTGATCTTCTGGGGGCTGTGGGCGATACACGCGGTGTGGTGGGCCGTCTGCCACTACGCGCCGGGCGAGCCGCGCACGGTCATGGACGCGCTGGGCAACCTCGTACACAACGCCGCGCTCGTCGTGATCATGGGCCAGGTCTGCCTGATCTACGCGACCGCTGGCTGGTACAAGATCCAGGGCACTCGCTGGCAGGACGGCACCGCCGTGCACTACCCGCTCCACCTCGACTACTTCTCGCCCTGGCCCGGCCTGACCGACGCGCTGGGCAGCAGCGGGACGCTGGTCATGCTGCTCAGCTACGGGACGGTCTTCGTCCAGGTCGCCTTCCCCTTCGCCCTCCTCAACCGGCGGGCCAAGAACGTCCTGCTCGCGGTGATGATGATGGAGCACATCGGCATAGCCGTCGTGCTCGGGCTGCCGTTCCTCTCGCTGGCGATGATCGCCGCGGACGCGGTGTTCCTGCCGACCAACTTCCTGCGTTGGGTCGGCTCCGCCCTGGGACGGGCCCGGGGGCGACTGCCGCGGCGGACGCCCGCCCCGCCCGGGCCGGACGTGCGAGCGTCAGCGGACCGTACCCTCGTGGGGTGACCAGCCAGACCGCACCAAACGCCACGGACCAGCCCGTTCCCCCGGCCGACGGGGACGAGCCGCTCCAGTACGACGAGGGCTTCCAGCCACAGGTCGGGGTCGGACCGCACCCCGAGCCGTGGCCCGTCGGCGAGCAGTACGACCCGCGACTGCTCGCCGAGGGAGACCGTCGCAACGTCGTGGACGGCTACCGCTACTGGACACACGACGCGATCGTCGCCGACCTGGACACGCGGCGGCACGACTTCCACGTCGCCGTGGAGAACTGGAGCCACGACTTCAACATCGGCTCCGTGGTGCGCACGGCCAACGCCTTCCTGGCCAAGGAGATCCACATCGTCGGCAACCGCCGCTGGAACCGGCGCGGGGCGATGGTCACCGACCGCTACCAGCACATACGGCACCACCCGGACACCGCCGACCTGACGGCATGGGCCGCGCGAGAGGAACTGCCGATCATCGGGATCGATAACCTGCCCGGCGCCGTGGCGCTGGAGCGCGTCGAGTTGCCGCGCCGCTGCGTGCTGCTGTTCGGACAGGAGGGCCCCGGGCTCACCCGGGAGGCGCGGGAGCAGGCGAGCATGGTGTGCTCGATCGCGCAGTTCGGCTCCACGCGTTCCATCAACGCGGGCGCGGCGGCGGCCATCGCCATGCACTCGTGGGTACGGGTGCACGCCACGATCACGGATTGACCGTACGGGCCGGCCCCTGGCGGTAGGCGAGCGCCCTCCCGCGCCTCTGCCCCGCGCCGGGCGCCCACCCCGAGGCTCCCCCCGGCGGGCACTTCTCTGCGCACGCCGGGCCGCTGAACCGTACGCCGGGACGCTGACCTGCGCGTCAGTCCGGCGTTCGGTGGTGCCGTTGTTTCTCTGCACAACTTTCTCTGCACAACCCGCCAGTGCTTCGCATGCGCGGTCAGGATCAGGCGGTGAGCTTGAGGCCGACGATGCCTCCGATGATCGCCATGAAGGAGATCGCCTTCGGTGTGGTGATGCGCTCGTTGTACAGGATCGCGCCCAGGGTGACGGTGCCCAACGAGCCGAGGCCGGTCCAGATGGTGTAGCCGACGCCCACATCCAGCGTCTTGAGGGACAGGCTGAGGAAGTACACGCTGACGACGGTGGTGGTCACGGCGACGACGGAGGGCCACAGCCGGGTGAAGCCCTTGGAGGCGTTGGTGCTCAGCGCGAAGGCCACTTCGAAGACGGCGGCGATCAACAGGTAGATCCAGGCCATGGTGGTTGGCTCCTCGCCGTTCAGTGAGCGGCCGGCGCGCCGGCGGGGCCCACGCCCTCGGCCGGACCGGGCGGGGTCGGGGTCTGCGGCCCGGCGCTGGACGAGGTGGAGTCCCCGGTGAGCTTGAGGCCGATCACGCCGCCGACGATGGCCAGGAAGGAGATCACCTTGCCGAGGCCGAGACCCTCGTCGAAGATCACTGCGCCCAGGCTGAGAGCGCCGAGCGAGCCGAGGCCGGTCCAGATGGTGTAGCCGACACCCACGTCCAGCGTTCTCAGGGCCAGGCTCAGGAAGAACACGCCCCCCGTCGCGGCGGCGACGGTGAGCAGCGAGGGCCAGAGTCTGGTGAAGCCCTCGGTGGCGTTGGTGCTGAGGGCGAAGATCACTTCGAAGACGGCGGCGATGAGCAGGTAGATCCAGGACACGGTGGTGCTCCCTGGGCATGGGCGGGGTCGGTTCGGGGGTTCGCCACGGCACGAGCGCTGAACGCTCGAACCGGCGAAGTGGCGGCGGGGGGAAGCGGCAAGTGGGGGCGGGGGAAGGTAGCACCAAAGAGGTAAGTTGCATGTACGTGCAATTTCTTTCGGGAGTTTGTCCGTACGGGTAACCTCATGTCAAGCGGCCTGGCGCGCGGGAGGGTGCGATGGATGACGAGTTGCTGTGGGGTGGCGTCATCGCCCTGCACGCGCGCGTGGAACAGAGCCTTTCCGTGGCCCTGCAACGGCAACACGGCCTTGGCCTCTCCGAGTACCGCGCCCTCGGGCACCTGGCGTTGGCCACCGCGAGTGGCCTGCGCATGCAGGATCTCGCGGCCAAGGTCGGGCTCAACCAGAGTTCGACGACCCGGCTCGCGGGGCGCCTGATCACGGCCGGCTTCGCCTTCCGGGACCTGTGTCCGGACGACAAGCGAGGGGTCTACACCGTCATCACGGACGCCGGCCGCGCGCGGCACGCGGAGGCTCGCGGGACGTACGAGGAGACGCTGGCCGCCGCCCTCGCCGATGCCGCGTCCGACCCCGAACTCGGCCTACTCGTCCGCACCTTGCGCACCTCGGCGCCGCGACTGGCACGGTCGCCCGGAGCGGAGGGCCAGGACGCGGTGCCGCGCACCGCGGCGACCTGAGCGCCCCCTCGCCCTCGGCGCCGCCGAAACCTACGGCCGCCAGCCCAAGTCAGAGTGGCGCGTGCCGGGCTCGGGTAATGCGTGGCGCCGTGGCTCTGCCGCGCCTCTGCCCCGGTGGGCGCCTCCGCCGACGGGCGTTGCCGGCGGAGGCGTTGGATGCGGTCACGCCTGGCGACGTACCTCGATCGTCCGGAAGCGGTTGGCCACGAACGCGCCGTCGCACAGGGCCGCGTTGGCGGCCGGGTTTCCGCCCGAGCCATGGAAGTCGGAGAACGCGGCGGTCTGGTTCACATAGACGCCGCCCGTGAGATTCAGCGAGAGCTGGGCGCACTCTTCCAGGCACGCCTCCTCGGCCAGCCGCTCCATCTCCGCCGACGTCGTGTACGCGCCGACCGTCATGGCGCCCTTCTGGCGAATCGTGTGCCGCAGCAACTCGATCGCCTCCGGGGTGGAATCCACGGCCACGGCGAAGGAGACCGGACCGAAGCACTCGGACAGGTAGGCCGCGTCGGCTTCCGGGCTCTCCCAGACCTTGCGGGCCCCGTCGGCCTTGACGATCGTCGGCGTGCGCACGGTCGCACCGGGGAAGTCCGGGTGGGTGACCGCACGCGAGGCCAACGCCACCTCGCCGAGGCTCGCCGCCGCCTCCACCCGCTCCTTCACCTGCGGGTTGACGATGGCGCCGAGCAGCGCGTTGGCACGCGCCTCGTCACCGAGCAGACCGTCGACGGCCCCCGCCAGATCGCTGACCACCTCGTCATACGACTTCGGTCCCGCATCCGTCTGGATGCCGTCGCGGGGAATCAGGATGTTCTGCGGCGTGGTGCACATCTGGCCGCTGTACAGGGACAGCGAGAACGCGAGGTTGCTCAGCATGCCCTTGTAGTCGTCTGTCGAGTCCACTACGACGGAGTTGACCCCGGCCTTCTCCGTGAACACCAGCGCCTGTCGGGCGTTGGCCTCAAGCCAGTCGCCGAACGCCGTCGAGCCGGTGTAGTCGATCAGGCGGATCTCCGGTCGCACGGCGAGCGTCTTGGCCAGCCCCTCGTCGGCGCGCTCGGCGGCGAGAGCCACGAGGTTGGGGTCGAAGCCCGCCTCGGACAGCACCTCGCGCGCGGCGCGCACGGTCAGCGCGAGCGGCAGCACCGCACGCGGGTGCGGCTTGACCAGCACCGGGTTGCCGGTGGCCAGCGAGGCGAACAGGCCCGGGTAGCCGTTCCACGTGGGGAAGGTGTTGCAGCCGATCACCAGGGCGATGCCCCGTGGGACGGCTGTGAACTCCTTGTTCAGGTGGAGCGGGTCCCGCTTGCCCTGTGGCTTCGACCAACTCGCCGCCCCCGGGACGCGCTCCTGCTCCCGGTAGGCGTACGCCACCGCCTCAAGGCCGCGGTCCTGGGCGTGCGGCCCGCCGGCCTGCAGCGCCATCATGAACGCCTGTCCCGACGTGTGCATGACGGCGTGCGCGAACTCATGGGTCCGGGCGTTGATCCTGGCCAGGATCTCCATGCACACCAGGGCACGGGTCTCCGGGCCGGCCTCACGCCAGGCGGGCATCGCGGCCCGCATGGCCGGGAGCAGCACGTCGATGTCGGGGTGCGGATACAGCACGCCCAGCTCGATGCCGTACGGAGACACCTCGTCGCCGACCCAGTCGTCCGTGCCCGGCTGGCTGAGCTCGAAGCGGGTGCCCCGCAGTTCGTCGAAGGCCGCCTGGCCCTCGCCGGCACTCAGGCTGCCGCGCCCGGACTCGTCCGTGCCGCCGTACGCCTTCGGGTGCTCGGGGTGTGGCGACCAGTACGCACGTGTCTGTATGGCCTCCAGCGCCCTGTCGAGCGTGGGGCGGTGCTTCTCGATCAACTGGGCTGCGGAGAGCTCGGTGGCCATGGAGGACCAACTCCTCGTCGAGCTGGGCGGGACGGGGGCAACAGAGCTAGATTAACCGAACGATCGGTCGGGGCAAGGGGGTCCGAGGAACCTGTGGATAAACATCGAAAGACGCCCGGATTGGCCCTGTGGATAACCGACGCGTGGACCCATCTTCGGGGAGGATCAGCGACATGACCACCGCAGCCGGAGCCGCCGCTCACACCATCAAAGCCGCCCCCGAGCCCCATGCCGCGGCGCAGCTCGGGACTCTCGGAACCGCCTCTGACCAGCCCGTTACCAGCCCCGAGGCCAGCGGTCCCAGCTCGGCGTCCGGCAGGGCCGGCGTCGGGACCGGCGGGGAGTCGGCGTCCCGCGTCGACGGCGCACCGCCGCGGGACGCCGAGGCCGATCCCGGGTCCGCGGACGGCTCGGGCGCCGAGCCGCGGCGAGCCCCGTCGCGCGCGTCGGCCATAGCGCGTGACCGGGTCGTGGCTGTCGTCGGCGCCGGCACCATGGGCCAGGGCATCGCGCAGGTCGCCCTGGTCGCCGGGCATCCGGTGCGGCTCTACGACGCGCTGCCAGGCCGCGCGGCGCAGGCCGCCGACGCCATCGGGGCCCGCCTCGACCGGCTGGTCGACAAGGGCAAGCTGCCCGCCGCCCAGCGCGACACGGCCCGGGCCAGGCTGCTGCCGGCCGACGGGCTAGCCGAGTTGTCCGACGCGGCCCTGGTCATCGAGGCGGTGGTGGAGCAACTCGCCGTCAAACAGGAGCTGTTCACCGAGTTGGAGCGAGTCGTCGCCGCCGAGTGCCTGCTCGCCACCAACACCTCCTCGCTGTCCGTCACCGCCGTCGCCGGCCCCCTCCAGCACCCAGGCCGCCTCCTTGGCCTGCACTTCTTCAACCCGGCGCCGCTGCTGCCGCTGGTCGAGGTGGTGCGCGGCTTCGCCACCGACGAGGCCGCGGCCGACCTCGCGTACGAGACCGTCGCCGAGTGGGGCAAGACCCCGGTGCGCTGCGCCGACACCCCCGGTTTCATCGTCAACCGGATCGCCCGCCCGTTCTACGCCGAGGCGTTGCGCTGCTACGAGGAACAGGCGGCCGACCCCGCCACCATCGACGCCGTGCTGCGCGAATCGGGCGGCTTCCGCATGGGGCCGTTCGAGCTGACGGACCTGATCGGCCAGGACGTGAACGAGGCCGTCACCCGATCCGTGTGGGACGCCTTCTTCCAGGACCCCAAATTCACGCCGTCGCTCGCCCAGCGGCGCCTGGTCGAGTCCGGGCTGCACGGTCGCAAGACGGGGCGCGGGTGGTTCCCGTACGGCGACGGCTCGGGAGACAAGGCGGCGAGCCGGCCCGCCCCGCGTACGGCCGAGCCGCGGACGCCACCCGAGGCGGTGATCGTCCACGGTGACCTGGGGCCTGCGGCGGTGCTTCCCGAACTCATATCCGACGCCGGCATCAAGGTCACCTACCAGGGTTGGGACGACGGCGGAGCGGGCTTCATCGAGCTACCGGGCGGCGCTCGGCTCGGCCTCACCGACGGCTCCGCCGCCACGACCGCACCGACCGCCGACACCCTCTGCTTCGACCTGGCCCTGGACTACCGCACCGCGACCCGCGTCGCGCTGGCCGCGTCCGAGACCGCCCGGCCCGGCTCGGTCAAGGCCGCCGTGGGCCTCTTCCAGGCCCTGGGCAAGGACGTCAGCGTCATCGACGACATACCGGGCCTGATCGTGGCCCGCACGGTGGCGATGCTCGTGGACTTCGCGGCCGACGCGCTGGGTCGGCGCGTCGCCGAGGCGCACGACATCGACACGGCCATGCGAAAGGGGGTGAACTACCCGCGCGGCCCGCTGGAGTGGGGCGGCGAACTGGGCCCCGAGTGGGTGCGGCGCGTGCTGGAGAACCTGCACGCCGCCTACCCCACCGGGCGCTACGCTCCCTCGCCGCTCCTGGTCCGCCGTGCGGCGGCGCGCCGGGACCTGCTCTAATCGTGGCCATGGCCAAGCGCGACACCTACACGCCCGAATCGCTGCTCGCGGTCGCCGTCGAGGTGTTCAACGAGCGCGGCTACGACGGCACCTCGATGGAGCACCTCTCGCAGGCGGCGGGCATCTCCAAGTCCTCGATCTACCACCACGTCAAGGGCAAGGAAGAGCTGCTGCGGCGGGCCATAAGCCGGGCGCTCGACGGGCTGTTCGGGATTCTCCGGGAACCCGACGCCCTGGAGGGCGCGGCCATCGACCGGTTGCAGTACGTGGTCCGGCGCACGGCCGAGGTGCTGATGGCGGAGCTGCCGTACGTGACGCTGCTGCTGCGGGTGCGGGGCAACACGGACACCGAGCGGTGGGCCATGGAGCGGCGGCGCGAGTTCGACCACGAGGTGGCCGAGCTGCTCAAGACGGCGGCGGCCGATGGCGACCTGCGCCCGGACGTGGACGTGCGACTGGCCACCCGGCTGCTGTTCGGGATGATCAACTCCATCGTCGAGTGGTACCGGCCGGGTCGGGGTGGGGCGGCGACCAGCGACGAGGTGGCGGACGCGGTGGTGCGGACCGCGTTCGCCGGGCTGCGGGTCTGAGCCCGCGAGCCCAGGCCGGCGCGGTGGGCCGGGGCCTGCCGTTGGGTCGGGCTCGGGCGCGCCGCTGGGTCGGGTGAGCTGGCTGGGCATTGGCGGCGGCCGGGCGCTGGGTGCCGATCGGGGCCGCTGGGTGTCGGTCGGGTGAGCATGGGCTGACTGATCGGGCGAGCCCGGCTGGTCACACGGGTCTGCCGGTGACCCGGCCCGCTGGCCAGGGCGCCGAGCGCGAACCGGAGCTGGGCCAGCCACTCCAGGGTGGACGGGCCAACCCGCGCCACGAACGCGGTCCACGACGCCTCTGTGGGCCGGCGCGGCTCAGCCTCACCGGGGCGCCGGGCAGGCGCCGGGGGCCGGGGTGCTGGGCGGGCACCGAGGGCCGGGGTGTCGGACGGGACCAGAGAGCTGAGGTGCCGGAGTGCCGAGTTCGCTCGGGTAGCGCGGGGGCGTGCTGGTCGGGAGGGGGGAGGGGGCCGGTTCGCGTGGTGCGGTCAGAGTTCCGTGTCCAGGCCCAGGTCGGTCTCCTCGAAGACCAGCAGGGTGCGGGTGCCGAGGACCTCCGGTATGGCCTGGATGCGGGTGAGGACCAGTTCGCGCAGGGCGCGGTTGTCGGGTGTGTGGACCAGCAGCAGTACGTCGAAGTCGCCGCTGACCAGGGCGATGTGCGCGGTTCCCGGTAGTTCTTGCAGCTTTTCGCGGACCGTGCGCCAGGAGTTCTGCACGATCTTGAGGGTGATGTACGCGGAGGCACCCTGGCCCGCCCGCTCCTGGTTGATGCGGGCGCTGAAGCCGCGTATGACGCCGTCGTCGATGAGCCGGTTGATGCGCGCGTAGGCGTTGGCCCGCGAGATGTGTACGCGTTCGGCCACGGAACGTACGGAGGCGCGACCGTCCGTTTGCAGCATCCGCAGAATGTCGCGGTCGATCGGGTCGAGTGGCCGTGCCGGTGGCAGCTCGCTCGGATTGGCCATCTGTTCGTCTGACATGCGGTCTCGCCTCCCCTCCATGGACGCCCTGCGTTTATCTCAGGCTGTGGATAACCGTTTGTCCACAGGCTAGGCCCGCATGTAGCCAAAATGCCGAGGCGACCGAACAATCGGTAGGGGAGGCGCGTCACACCGCGCACTCGGATGCAGCCCCATGAGGAGGTGCTCGACATGACGGTCCTTGAGCAGCCCGGCTCCTACCGGCCCACCCCGCCACCGGCCTGGCAGCCTCGTACCGACCCCGCGCCCTTGCTCCCCGACGCGGAGCCGTACCGGCTCCTGGGCACGGACGCCGTGGCCGATGCCGATCCGGGGTTGCTGTTGCGGCTCTACGCCGAGTTGGTGCGTGGCCGTCGGTACAACGCGCAGGCCACGGCGTTGACCCGGCAGGGCAGGCTGGCCGTCTACCCCTCCTCCACCGGTCAGGAGGCGTGCGAGATCGCCGCGGGTCTCGCCCTCGCCGACCAGGACTGGCTCTTCCCCAGCTACCGGGACACCCTCGCGGTCATCGCGCGTGGGGTCGACCCGGTGGAGGCGCTGACGCTGCTGCGCGGCGACTGGCACACCGGCTACGACCCGGGCGAACACCGGGTGGCGCCGCTGTGCACGCCGCTGGCCACCCAACTGCCGCACGCCGTGGGGCTGGCGCACGCGGCGCGCCTCAAGGGCGATGACGTGGTCGCCCTGGCCATGGTCGGCGACGGGGGCACCAGCGAGGGCGACTTCCACGAGGCGCTGAACTTCGCCGCCGTCTGGCGGGCGCCCGTCGTCTTCCTCGTACAGAACAACGGCTTCGCGATCTCCGTGCCGCTGGCCAAGCAGACCGCGGCGCCGTCCCTCGCCCACAAGGGCGTGGGGTACGGCATCCCCGGCCGCCTCGTCGACGGCAACGACGCCGTCGCCATGCACGAGGTGCTGACCGAGGCCGTCGAGCGGGCGCGTACGGGCGGCGGGCCCACCCTGATCGAGGCCGTGACCTACCGCGTGGAGGCGCACACCAACGCCGACGACGCCACCCGCTACCGCACGGACGCCGAGGTGGAGGCGTGGCGCGCGCACGACCCGATCGAACTCCTCGAACACGAGCTGCGATCGCGCGGCCTGCTGACGGACGACGTGATAACCGAAGCGCGCGACGCGGCCGAACAGATGGCCGCCAGGCTCCGCGAGCGCATGAACGCGGACGCCGCGCTCGACCCGATGGACCTGTTCACGCACGTGTACGCCGAGAAGACGAGCCAACTGCAGGAGCAGGCGGCCCAACTGCGTGCGGAGCTTGACGCCGAGCTCGACGCGGAGGAGGAACGATGACCACCGCGGCCATCCCCACCACCCGCAAGGCGGGGCGCAAGCCCGCGAGCATGGCGCAGGCGTTGACCAGCGCGCTGCGCGACGCCATGGCCGAGGACCCCACGGTGCACGTGATGGGCGAGGACGTCGGCAGTCTCGGCGGCGTCTTCCGGATCACCGACGGGCTGGTGCAGGAGTTCGGCGAGGAGCGCTGCACCGACACCCCGCTGGCCGAGGCCGGCATCCTGGGCACGGCGGTCGGCATGGCGATGTACGGGCTGCGGCCGGTCGTGGAGATGCAGTTCGACGCCTTCGCCTATCCCGCGTTCGAGCAGCTGATCAGCCACGTCTCGCGCATGCGCAACCGCACCCGGGGCGCCATGCCGATGCCGCTGACCATCCGCATCCCGTACGGCGGCGGCATCGGTGGTGTCGAGCACCACAGCGACTCGTCCGAGGCGTACTACATGGCGACGCCCGGTCTGCACGTGGTGACACCGGCGACCGTCGCCGACGCGTACGGCCTGCTGCGCGCGTCCATCGCGTCCGATGACCCGGTGGTCTTCCTGGAGCCGAAACGGCTGTACTGGTCGAAGGCCGACTGGTCGCCGGAGCAGCCGGAGCAGGTCGCTCCGATCGGCCGCGCGGTCGTGCGGCGCGCGGGCCGCAGCGCCAGCCTGATCACCTACGGGCCCTCGGTCCCGGTCTGCCTGGAGGCGGCCGAGGCGGCGCGCTCCGAAGGCTGGGACCTGGAGGTCGTTGACCTGCGCTCGCTGGTGCCGTTCGACGACGAGACGGTGTGCGCGTCGGTGCGCCGCACCGGGCGCGCGGTGGTGGTCCACGAGTCCACCGGGTTCGGCGGCCCCGGCGGGGAGATCGCCGCCCGGATCACCGAGCGGTGCTTCCACTACCTGGAGGCGCCGGTGCTGCGGGTCGCGGGTTTCGACCTCCCGTACCCGCCGCCGATGTTGGAGCGGCACCACCTGCCGGGCGTGGACCGGGTGTTGGACGCGGTAGCCCGCCTCCAGTGGGAGGCCGACTGGACCTCCGAGCCCGGTCGGGGTGGGGCCGAGCGTCTCGCGGGGGGTGCTCACTGATGGCGGTGGTGCGCGAATTCGCCCTCCCCGACCTGGGAGAAGGGCTGACCGAGGCGGAGATCGTGCGATGGCTGGTGGCCGTCGGCGACGTGGTGGCGGTCGACCAGCCGGTGGTCGAGGTCGAGACCGCGAAGGCCATGGTGGAGGTGCCCTGCCCGTACGGGGGCGTGGTCACCGCGAGGTTCGGCGAGGAGGGCTCGGAACTGCCGGTCGGAGCGGCCCTCCTGACGGTGGCGGTGGGCGACCCGTCCGAGGGGGCCGAGCCGGACACCGACGGCACGGGCCCGGCGGGGGCGGCGGACCCGACCGGTTCCGGTCCCGCGGGCGTCCGCGCCGGCGACGGTGACGGCGGTGTGGGCGCCCCAGCGCGAGGCGGCGAGGGCGACTCGGAGGGGTCGGGAAACGTACTGGTCGGGTACGGGACCGGAGCCCCGGCGGCACGCCGACGGCGACTGCGCGCCGCGCCGCTGGGCACCTCCGCGCGACGTGCGACCGAGGCGGTGGGAGCCGGCGCGGGCACGGTCGGCGCGCAGCGGGAGGGCGGGGCGGATACGGCGGCTGCCGCGACCGCGACCGCGACGGCCGTGGCGGGCACAGCGACCACGGCGGGCACGCGCGGATCGGCGGCGGTCGGTGGCGGTGCGTCTGGCGGTGCGTCTGGCGGTACGGACGGCGGCACGTCTGGCGGTACGGACGGCGACGCGCAGGCGTCCGGGCGGCCGACGCCGGTGATCTCCCCGCTGGTGCGACGGCTGGCCCGGGAACACCGGCTGGACCTGGGTGAGGTGGTGGGCTCCGGGCGCGATGGGCTGATCCTGCGCTCGGACGTCGAGCGGGCGATAGCGCGGATGACCGTGGCGTCGAGCGACGCGGAACGCTCGGAGCGGGAGCGGGCAAAGGCCGGTACGGGCCCGTCTGCGTCGGCTGCATCGGCGGGATCGGCTTCGTCGGCGGCGGCGCGTGGAACCGTCGCGAGCCCGGAGCGGCAGCCGTCGGCCCAGGTGGTCGGCGCGTCCGGGGCGCTGGCGCGCGGGGGCGGGCTGGCCGGCGCCCGGGAGGCGGAGCGGATACCGCTGCGCGGGGTGCGCGGGGCCGTGGCCGAGAAGCTGTCCCGTAGCCGTCGGGAGATCCCCGAGGCGACCTGTTGGGTCGATGCCGACGCGACCGAACTCCTCGCGGCCCGCGCCGCGATGAACGCGGCCGGCGACCCCAAGGTCTCGCTGCTCGCCGTGTTGGCGCGGATCTGCACGGCCGCGCTCGCCCGGTACCCGGAGCTGAACTCAACGGTGGACACCGAGGCCCGAGAGATCGTCCGGCTCCCCGAGGTGCACCTGGGCTTCGCCGCCCAGACCGACCGTGGCCTCATGGTCCCCGTCGTACGCGACGCGCACCTGAGGGACGCGGTGGAACTGTCGGCGGAGTTCGCGCGGCTCACGGAGAGCGCACGGGCGGGGCGGCTCACCCCGGCCGAGCTGACCGGCGGCACCTTCACGCTCAACAACTACGGGGTGTTCGGGGTGGACGGTTCCACCCCGATCATCAACCACCCCGAGGCGGCGATGCTCGGAGTGGGGCGCATAGCCGACCGGCCCTGGGTCCGCCGAGGTGAGCTGGCGGTACGCCGCGTCGTGCAGCTCTCGCTGACCTTCGACCACCGGGTGTGCGACGGCGGCACCGCCGGCGGGTTCCTGCGCTACGTGGCCGACTGCGTCGAGCAACCGGCGGTGTTGCTGCGCACGGTGTAGCGGGTGAGCGACCTGCGTGAGTGAGCGACGTACGTGGGTGAGTGAGGCGCGGGTTGGTGGTGCGCGGTGGGGTGGGTGGGCCCGTGGGTGAGTGGTGCGGGCCCACTGCGGGGCTCGGGCGCGGCGGAGGGGCGCTCGGGCCCGGGTGGGTGTGGGTGTGAGCACGGGTGAGGTTGGTGGACGGGGCTGTGTGGGGGTGGGCGTTGGGCAGCGGGTGGGTGTGGGGTGGATGGCTGGGAGGCGGGTGAGGGCACGGGCGTGGGAGGGGTGGCGACGAGACCGGCAGTGGTTGGGGTGGGTTGGGTGGTTTCCGTGGGGTGTGGGGGCGGGGGCGGCCATACTCGGGGCATGACGGGTGAACGGGTGGACGGGTGACGTACGACGCCGTGGTGCTGGCCGGCGGTGCGGCGCGGCGGCTCGGGGGAGCGGACAAGCCATCCCTCCAGGTCGGGGGGCGTTCGCTGCTCGACAGAGTGCTCGGCGCGTGTCGGGACGCGCATCGCACGGTCGTGGTGGGCCCGCGCCGGCCGACGGTGCGACCGGTCCACTGGGTGCGCGAGGATCCGCCGGGTGGTGGACCGGTGGCGGGGCTCGCGGCCGGGGTACGGGAGACGACGGCGGGAACGGTGCTCGTGCTCTCGGCGGACCTGCCGTTCATGACGGCCGGGACGGTGCGGGACCTGGTCGCCATCCCGCCCGACCACGAGGGGGCGCAGCTCATCGACGGGCAGGGCCGGGGGCAGCCGCTCGCCGCCGCCTACCGGGCCGAGGCGTTGCGCCGCGAGCTGGGCCTGCTGTACGCCGAACACGGCCGCCTGTCCGGGTTGCCGCTCCGGCTGTTGACCGGTGAGCTTCGACTGCGCGGGGTGTGCCAGCAAGCGGCTGCCGCGTTCGACTGCGACACCTGGGACGCGGTGGGCGTCGCCCGGGCGCGGATCAGGGAGCATGGCCGTGTGCTGGATGAATGGATCGACACAGTCAAAGCGGAACTCGGTATCGACCTCGACGTCGACGCGGCGGCCCTGCTCGACCTGGCCAGGGACGCGGCACACGGCGTGGCACGTCCCGCCGCGCCACTGACCACCTTCCTCGTGGGCTACGCGGCCGGGCGCGCCGCCGACGCGGGCCCGGAGGCGGTGGCGGAGGCAACCCGTAAGGCGGTCGCGCTCGCGGCGCGCTGGGCGCGGGAGGGCGCCGAGTCGCCGCCGGGCGTACCCGACGCGGCGAATGGCGAGGCGCCGGGGCCAGTGGTCCCGGGTGGAGGCGGTCCCGAGGGCCCCGGCATCACCGGGGACGCGGAGCGGTCAGCGGAATGAGCGGTCGACAACGGGCGGGCTCGGCGGGCGACGAGAGCGCCGAAGCGGCGCTGGACCGCGCGACGGACGAGGCGCTCGCCGTGGCGGCCTCGGGCCGCGCCGTACGGCCGAGGGAGCGGCGGAGCGCCGAGCCGTACGCCGACTCGCGACGGCCGAACGGCGTGACCGACGCCGACCCCGACCCCGCCTCCGGCCCTGGCCCCGATCCAGCCCCTGGCTCCGGCGCTGGCCCCGACCTCGGCCATGACCACGACCCCGGAACCGTCCCCGGTCCGGAGCAGGCGGCCGAACCGTGCCCGGCGTCGGACCGAGGCGGCCGTACGGACCAGCCCGCCGCCAGCCCGTCCAGCTCGCCGCGCGCGCCCGCCCCCCGAACCGGGCCGACCAGCGAAGTCGCTCCCGCCGAGGCCGACGCCAATCCCAGTCCGACCGCCGACTCCACCCCGACCGCCAACCCCAGCTCGACCACCCACCTCAGCCCGACCGCCGACCCCACCTCGACCGACAGTCCGGCCCCAGCCCCCGGCCCGGCCCCGGCGCCCGGCCCCACCTCGGCCCCCGGCCCGACTTCGGCTGGTACCCCGAGCCTGGCCGACGCCCGGACCTCGGCCGACAGCCCGAGCCTGACCGACGACCCACCCCCGCCCGGCACGTCCCCGGCCGGTAACGCGCCCCCGTCCGGTGGCCCGACACAGGTGGCCGGCTCGGCCGAGAGTGTCGGCCCCGCGCGGGTCGGCAACTGGGCGGTGGGCGGCAGCCGTACGCGGGAGGCCGGCACCTCGGCGGGCACCGGACCCGTCGACGATGGCGCGGGTGCCGGGCCCGCCGGCGACGGCGCGGGCCGTGTCGCGGACGCGGGGCATGCCGCGGCAGGAGGCGTTCGCGCGGGTGCGGCCAACGCCCGGAGGCATAGGGAGAGCGTGAGTTGGTCGGAGGCTCGTACGGCAGCGGTGCGTGCGGTGAGTGTGCCGCTGCCCGCGGCGTCGACGCCGTTGGGTGAGGCGCTGGGACGCGTGTTGGCGGAGCCGTTGACCGCGCTGACCGACCTGCCGCCCTTCGACACCTCGGCCATGGACGGCTGGGCGCTCGCGGGTCCCGGGCCCTGGCGGTTGCCGGCGCGTGGCCGTGGGGTGTTGGCGGGGCACGCGCGGCCGGAGCCGTTGGAGGACGGACAGGCGGTACGCATCGCCACCGGCGCCAGGACCCCGCCCGGGGCCACCGCCGTACTGCGCAGCGAGCACGGCACGGAGTGGGACGGGCGCACGGTGGACCCGAGCGCGCGGGAGGCTTCGTCGCGGTCCGCTTCCTCGTGCGGTCATCACGCTGACCAGCCGGCCCCCGGTGCGGGCCCCGAGTCCACTGGCACCACCGACCCGGCCGCCGCTACGGGCGGGCCCGAACACCCGCGTACGGGCGAGCCCGAGCATCCGCGTACGGGCGGGCCCGAACACCCGCGTACGCGCGACGGTCACCATGCCGACCCCGCGACGTACCAACCGTCCGCGCCACCCCGGGGACCCGCCGCCCCGGCGCCGGACCACGACCACGCCCACAGCCAGGCCCAAGCCCGAAACCAGGCCCACACCCAGCACCAGGTCCACGCCCCGTCCGGGGACCAGCACCAGGCCGGCTGGGTCCACGCCTTGCCCGGGCATCCCGTCCAGCCTGGGCAGGACATCCGGCCGAGGGGACAGGAGTGCGGCAGGGGCGACCAGTTGTTGCCGGCCGGGACGCTGGTGACGCCTGCCGTGTTGGGGCTCGCGGCGGCGGCCGGGTACGACGAGTTGGTGACGGTACGCAGGCCACGGGCCGAGGTGTTGGTGCTGGGCGACGAGTTGTTGCGCTCGGGGCTGCCGCACGACGGGCTCATCCGTGACGCGCTGGGCCCGATGCTCGGGCCGTGGCTCCAGGCGCTCGGCGCGGACGTGGTGGCCACCCGTTGGCTGGGGGACGACGCGGCGGCGTTGCGCAGCGCCATCGAACGGTCCCCCGCCGACCTGGTGATCACCACGGGCGGTACGGCGGGCGGCCCGGTGGACCACGTCCACCCCGTGTTGCGGCAGCTCGGGGCCCACCTGCTGGTGGACGGCGTCGCCGTACGCCCCGGCCATCCCATGCTGCTCGCCCGGTTGGACGGGCGTCGGCACCTGGTGGGGCTGCCGGGCAACCCGCTGGCCGCCGTGTCCGGGCTGATGACGTTCGCCGAGCCGTTGCTCCGTACGCTCGCCGCCCGGCCGCGACCCGATGCCGGGCCGGCCGCCGGGCGGGGGCGAGCGGACGGAACGTACGACAACCAGCGCTCCCCGCGCTCCCCGCGCTCCCCGCACAACCAGCACTCCCCGCGCCGGGGTCGTGGTGAGCCCGGTGGAACCGCCGAGCGGCGGCCGGCCGCCGGGCGGTCGGGGGAGGCCGGCGGGTCGGGTGGACCGTCGACGTGGATGCCGCTGGCCGACGAGGTGCCCTGGCATCCCCGGGACACCCGCCTCGTGCCGGTGCGTCGCCGGTCCGGGGGCGCGGTGCCGCTGCACTTCAGCGGGCCGGCGATGTTGCGCGGCATCTCCGTCGCGGACGGGTTGGCCGTCATCCCGCCCGGGGGCGTGGCGCGGGGCGACGAGGTCGAGGTGTTGGGCCTGCCGTGGGCGGGCGCCGGCGGCGTCGGCCACTGGCCCGGCACCCACCACCACCTGCCCGAACGCGCCCCGGACCCCGATGCCGGCCCCCGTTCCGGGCCACCCGCCGGCTCCGACTCGGCCCCCGGAACCGCCACGCTCCCCGCCCCCGGCACCCCGACCTCCGACGCGCGCACGCCCGGCACCCCGGCCACCGGCGCCCCCACCCCACACGCGCGCACGTCCGAACCCGTCGCCGAGCAACCTCACGCCCTGCCCGACTCGTCTCTGCAGGGGGCAGTCCGCGAGCAGCCGGAAGGTTCCCCACCCAGGGCCCGTACCGACACCGCCCGTACCGACAACACCCACCCCCATACCGCCCACACCGACAACGCCCGCACCAATACCGCGCACCCGCACACCACGCACCCCCACACCACCCACCCGCACACCGCCCGTACCGACGACGTCGCCCCGGAACGTGAGCGGGACAGACCCGAAGCCAGGCCGCCCGGAGGAACCGAGTGAAGCTGCCCTCGCAGGACACGGCAGCGCGTAACCAAGAACCCGTCTCTCACCACGTGCAGTTGCCGCGCTTTCCCGCGGGGCCACTGCGGCAGGTGGGGCGGCGGTTGCTGATCGCGCTCTTCGTGATGGTCACCACGGTGTTGCTGGTCTACCTGGACCGCGAGGGGTACCACGACAACGCCGACGGTACCGTCGACTTCCTCGACTCCGTCTACTACTCGACCGTCACGTTGTCGACCACCGGGTACGGCGACATCGTTCCGCACAGCGACGGCGCCAGGCTCACAAACGTGCTGCTGATCACGCCGCTGCGCGTGCTGTTCCTGATCATCCTGGTCGGTACCACGCTGGAGGTGCTCACCGAGCGCACCCGCGAGCAGTTCCGTCTCAACCGTTGGAGGAGCGCCTTGCGCGACCACACCATCGTCGTCGGTTTCGGCACCAAGGGGCGCTCTGCCGTGCAGACGCTGTGTGCGACGGGGCTGCGGAAGGACCAGGTCGTGGTGGTGGACCCGAACCACAAGGTGATCGAGACGGCCAACGCCGAGGGGTTCGCCGGCGTCGTCGGCGACGCGACCCGCAGCGACGTGTTGCTGCGGGCGGAGGGGCAGCGGGCCAGCCAGTTCGTGATCGCCACCCAGCGCGACGACACGGCGGTGCTGGTCACGCTCACGGCGCGGCAGTTGAACAAGAACGCCACCATCGTGGCCGCCGTCCGCGAGGAGGAGAACGCGCCGCTGCTGAAGCAGTCCGGCGCGGACGCGGTGATCACCAGCGCCAGCGCGGCCGGCCGGTTGCTCGGCCTGTCCGTGCACAGCCCGAGCGCGGGCGCCGTGATGGAGGACCTCATCCAGCAGGGCAGCGGCCTCGATCTGATCGAGCGCCCGGTGGTCAAGTCGGAGGTCGGCAAGCAGGTACGGGAGACGGACGACCTGGTGGTGACGGTGCTGCGCGGCCACCGACTGCTCGGTTACGACGACCCGGAGGCGAGCCCGTTGCAGGCCACCGACCGGCTGATCGTCGTCGTACGCGCCCGCCCCGCGGCCGAGTGACCGCCCGTCCCGGGCGGCCGGCGAACCGGCCAGGACAGGGAGCGAGCGACCCCGGCCAGCCAGTGAGCTGACCCGGGCGGCCAGCGAGCCCGGACCTGCGGTGAGCCGGGCCCGGCGGTGAGCCAGACTCGGCCGTGCGCCACGGCCGTCGGCGGTGGCGGCCCGAGCCGCCACCGCGAGCCCGTCGGCCCGCGCGGGCTGGTGAGCCCGCCAGCCCGCGCCCCTGCCGGGCGTACTGCCCGGCGTACCGCCCGACGTACGGAGAGCCCACGGCCATCCACGGCCGCCCACGGCCATGCCATGGCCACGCCACGGCCATCCACGGCCACGCCACGGCCGTCCCGCCGTCCACATTCGCCCGTGGCGTGGCCCGAGTGGGAGTGGCCGGCGCGGGTAGCCTCGCGTGCATGCGTGCGATCACCGTCCCAGAGCCAGGCGGACCCGAGGCCCTCGTCTGGGCCGAGGTTCCCGATCCCGAGCCCGCCGAGGGAGAGGTACTCGTCGAGGTGGCGGCCAGCGCCGTCAACCGCGCCGACGTGCTGCAACGGCAGGGCTTCTACGAACCGCCGCCCGGCGCGTCGCCGTACCCGGGGCTGGAGTGCTCCGGCCGCGTCGTCGCCGTCGGCCCCGGCGGAGGCGGCGGCTGGGCGGTCGGCGACGAGGTGTGCGCGCTGCTGAGCGGCGGCGGGTACGCGGAGAAGGTCGCGGTACCGAGCGGACAGGTGCTGCCCGTGCCGGCCGGGATGGACGTCGTCACGGCGGCGGCCCTGCCGGAGGTGGTATCCACCGTTTGGTCCAACGTGTTCATGATTTCTCACCTCCGCCCCGGCGAGACGCTGCTGGTGCACGGCGGCTCCAGCGGCATCGGCACGATGGCCATCCAGCTCGCGAAGGCGGTGGGCGCCACGGTCGCCGTCACGGCCGGTAGCGAGCAGAAGTTGGCCGCGTGCGCGGAGCTGGGCGCCGACGTGCTGATCAACTACCGGGAACAGGACTTCGTCACCGAGCTGCGCGCCGCGACGGGCGGCGCGGGCGCGGACGTCATCCTCGACATCGTCGGCGCGAAGTACCTGGACGCGAACGTACGAGCGCTCGCCATCAACGGTCGGCTCGCGATCATCGGCCTCCAGGGCGGCGTGAAGGGCGAGCTGAACCTCAGCACGCTGCTCGGCAAGCGGGGCGCGGTGACCGCGACGTCGCTGCGCGGGCGCCCGCTGGCCGAGAAGGCGTCGATCGTCGCGGCGGTACGGGAACACGTGTGGCCGCTGATCGAGAGCGGCCGGGTACGGGCCGTGGTGGACCGGACGCTGCCCATGCACCAGGCCGCCGAGGCCCACCGCGTGATCGAGGGCAGCGCCCACGTCGGCAAGGTCCTGCTGACGCCGTGACGCCGTGACGCCGTGACACCGTGACGCCGTGACGCCGTGACGCCCGGGGTCCCCGGGCCTCCGGGCCCTGGGCTCCCGGCCGTCCCGTCACACGGCCTCGTCACGCCGCTCCGTAACCCAAGATGCCGGACATATCGCCCCGTGTGACGCTGGGACCGTCAGTCGATGGATGACGGGACCGAAGGGACGCGGACGTGGTCTCAGCGCACCGGCACCGTTCACGACGCGAAGACGTTCCCCGGCCAGTCAGCCCCCCGCGCGCCACCACCAGCACCCGCTCCCCGCGCGCGACCACCAGCGTCCGTCCCCCGGCCGCCACCGCCGCCCCCGGCTCCGGCCCCGCGAGCGGCGGACGCCCCCGCACGGAGGCGCTCCGCCCCCCGACCGCACCCCGCCCCGCCGGTGTTGTCCGGCGGGGCGGGTGGTTGCTGGGCGGGGTGTGCGCACTGGTCATCGCGGTGTCGGGGCCCGTGTCGTCCGGGCACGCGCTGCCCTCGGGGCCACCCGAGCCGTCCGGCGGCCGGCTCGCGGGCAACGGCCCGGGCGAGGGGCGCACCCACCCCGGCCGCGTGGTCCCGCTCAACGGCCTGGAGAACGGCTCGGCCCCCTCCGTACAACCGGGCGACCCCACCGGCCCCGGCCGCCCGCCCGGCCACGAGCGCCCGGCCCCCTCCGAACACGGCGACGCCGCCCGCCCGGACCCCGACCGCGAGCAGGGCCGCGACCCGGCCGACCAGACCGACCCCGATACCGGTCCCCGTCCCGACCCCGACCAGGGCACTGACCACGGCACCGGCCACGACGAGGAGCACGGGGAGGGCCACGGGGACGGCCGCGACCCCGGCGACCCGAACGACCCGAACGACCCGAACGACCCGAACGACCCAGACGGCGACGCGGACGACGCGGACGCGAACGACAGCGACGCGGACGACAGCGACGCGGGTGACGGCGACGCCTCCGCCGCGCCCTCCGACGGCCACCCGTCCCCCGACGCCTCCGCCGCACCGTCCACCGGCCGGGACGCGGCGTCGACGGCGCCGCCCGGTTCCGCGTCCCCGGCTCCGGGCGACGCGTCCCTCGGGCCGGCCGCGCCCGAGGGCCGGCCGCCCTGGGGTGGGTCGCGCGACCACGCGGAGGCGGGGCGCCCCCCGAACGGCTACGGCTGGCACCTGCCCGGCCACCCTCCGGTGCCGCTGCTGCCGTCGGGCGAGGCGGACGGCACGGGCGGCGGGGGACGGCCGGCCGGGGCCGGATCGGGGACGGCGCCCGACGGCGCCACGGGCGGGGAGAGCGCCGCCGAACCGGGCTACCGGGTCATGCGCGTCCTGCCGCTCGGTACGGGCATGGCGCTCACCGGCCTCGGCCTCGCGTACTTCGGCCTCCGCCTGCGCCGGCGCTGAGCGGCCGGTGGCCGGAGCCCGCCCCCGCACCGGCCGTTCGGCGTGACGTACGGAACAATGGGAGTCATGAACCAGCCGATGAACGAACGGTCGCAGGAGAGCCCGCACGTCCTGGTCGTCGGTCCGGACGGGATGGCTCTCGGCAGTGCCGGCTCCCAAGAAGGCGGCGGCGACGACGCGCGCGAGATGCCCGTGACGGACATGGTCGAGCAGCCGGCGAAGGTCATGCGCATCGGCAGCATGATCAAGCAGCTTCTGGAGGAGGTCAGGGCGGCGCCTCTGGACGAGGCGAGCCGGGTTCGGCTGAAGGAGATCCACTCCAGCTCCGTCAAGGAGCTTGAGGACGGTCTCGCGCCGGAGCTGATCGAGGAGCTGGAACGGATCTCCCTGCCCTTCACGGACGAGACGGTCCCCACCGAGGCGGAACTGCGCATCGCGCAGGCACAGTTGGTCGGCTGGCTGGAGGGCCTCTTCCACGGCATCCAGACCGCGCTGTTCGCCCAGCAGATGGCGGCCCGCGCGCAGTTGGAGCAGATGCGCAGGGCGCTGCCGCCGGGCATGGGCGGCGGGGACGAGGAAGAGGGCCAGCAGCCCCCTGGCGGGGCCCGCTCCGGCCCCTACCTCTAAGCCCCTAAACCCCTCTGCCCCCTCTGCCCTTTCGTCCCTCACCCCCCACCCCACACACCCCAGGGCGCGTGGCGTACCGACGTACGCCACGCGCCCCGCGCGTGCGCCACCCGGCCACCGGGACCCGCTCGCACAACCCCGCCCCCGACGCCATCGACCCGCACGACGCCATGGTCCCGCGCGCCGCCATCGGCCCCGACGCCATCGACGCGCGACGCCAGTGCCCCGCGACGACAGCGGCCCCCGCGACCGCTCGGGTCGGGGGGCCGTCGTGCCGGGCGTTCGGCGCTGGCTGCTCGGGGTCTGCTCCGGGTCTGCTGCGGACCTACTCCGGGTTGCCCGTCGAGACCGTCAGCTCGACCTTGTCCTCGTCCGGGTCGAAGGGCTCGCGCTTGTCGAAGGTGTACTCCATGACGGTGCCCTTGCCCCAGGTGTTCTCGTTCATCGGGACGACCTCGTACTTCCAGCCCGCCTTCTTGAGGCAGTTCTTCACCGAGTCGATGTAGAGGTACTGGAACTCCGGCATGATGAACGAGCCCGGCTTGTCCGGGGCGTCGTACGCCTCGGTGCACTTCTCCGGGTCGATGGTCTTGGTCTTGTCGCCTTCCTTGAAGCCGGCCGCCGTCGTGGTCTCCTGGGTCGGCTTGGCCTGCTCCTCCTTGCCGCCGTCGTCACCGCCGCCGCCCTTGAGCGCGAAGGCGACGATCACGGCGATGACCGCGACCGCCGCCACCACGGCCGAGCTGATGATGACCTTCTTGCTCCCGCCGTCACCGCCCTGCCCGCCGCCACCGGCCGCGTGGCCCGGCGTGGTGGCGTACGGGGGCGGGGTGCTGGGGCCGCCGGCCTGGTACGGAGACGGGGTCGGGCTCGGGTAGCCGGCCTGCTGCGGCGCGTACGGGCCGGGCGGCGGCGTGGACGGGCCGAAGCCGCCGCTCTGGTAACCGGCCTGCTGGGGCGGCTGGTACGGGGTCTGCACGCTGTGTTGGGCGGGGGCCTGCGCCGCCTGCTGGTCGACGGGCGGGAAGACCGCCGAGCCGACGCCGGCGCCGCTGCGCTGCGGGCCGCCGCCGGTGATCACCGCGGGGGCGGCGCCGGACTGGCCGCTGCCGAGGATGCGCGCGCACTCGTCGCGCATCGCCTCGGCGGTGGGGAAGCGCTCGTTCGGGTTCTTCTTCAGCGCGCGGGCCACGAGCGCGTCCATGGCCGGCGTCAGCGAGCGGTTGACGGTCGAGGGGGCGACCGGCTCCTCCTGCACGTGCGCGTACGCGATGGCCAGCGGCGAGTCCGCGTCGAACGGCAGCCGCCCGGTGGCCAGCTCGAAGAGCATGATGCCGACCGAGTACAGGTCGGAGCGGGCGTCCACGCCACGGCCGAGCGCCTGCTCGGGGGAGAGGTACTGCGGGGTGCCGACGACCATGCCGGTCTGGGTCATCGAGGTGACGCCCGACTGCATGGCGCGGGCGATGCCGAAGTCCATGACCTTGACCACATTGCGCTTGGTCATCATCACGTTGCCTGGCTTGATGTCGCGGTGCACCAGGCCCATCTCGTGGCTGACCTCGAGCGCCGCGAGCACGTCCGCTGTGATCTTCAACGCCTTGTCGGCGGGCATCGCGCCGTACTGCCGCACGTCCGCGTCGAGCACCGAGCGCAGCGGCTGGCCCTCGACGTACTCCATGACGATGTACGGCATCAGGCCACCGTCGAACTCGTCCTCGCCGGTGTCGAAGACCGAGACGATGTTGGTGTGTGACAGCTTGGCGACGGCTTGGGCCTCGCGACGGAAACGTTCGCGGAACGACTGCTCTCGGCCGAGTTCGGTGTGCAGGGTTTTGATGGCCACCTGGCGGTCCAGGGCCGTGTCGTACGCGAGGTGCACGGAAGCCATTCCGCCCTCGCCCAGGAGGTCTTGGAGCTGGTAGCGCCCGCCGGCGATGGAGTGGCCCTGGTAGCGGCCCTGTGCGCCGTGCTGGCTCATCGTGTACTTCCCCCTTGGCGCACTGCCCTGGCCATTGGGCATTTCACACGCCCGTTGATCCCTCTATCTCGGCCAAGTCTGCCCCAGGGGGCCGACACGTCAAGCCGCGTGCCCGTTCCGTGACCGGATGCGCAAGAAGCCGTCACGTGATTTGCCAGGCTCCGCCCGAAACAGGTTTGATGGCCGGTCCATCACGAACCGGTGGGCCGCCCGGAGCCTGTAGCGTGCCTTAGCGAAGTACGACCCCAGCCGCTGGCCTGGGGAACCCTAGCCCGTGTGAGTGGATAGAAACGACGGCGAGGACTGATGGCACAGACCCAGGGCGCTGAGGGGCCCTCCGATTCTGACGCCACCGGAATTGGAATGTCCGATTCGCCGGAGTTTTGGGGCAACGGCGGGCTGATCGGCGATGGACGGTACCGGCTGACGCACAAGCTCGGCCGCGGCGGCATGGCCGAGGTGTTCGGCGCCGAGGACGTGCGCCTCGGGCGCACGGTGGCCATCAAGCTGCTGCGCGCCGACCTCGCCGAGGACCCGGTCTCCAAGGCGCGCTTCACGCGTGAGGCGCAGTCCGTGGCGGGCCTGAACCACCACGCGGTGGTCGCGGTCTACGACTCGGGCGAGGACCTGGTGGGGGCCGGCGGCCGGCAGCACGTGGTCCCCTACATCGTGATGGAGCTGGTCGAGGGCCACACCATCCGCGACCTGCTGCTCAACGCGGAGGCCCCGCCGCCGGACCAGGCGCTGATCATCGTCTCCGGCGTCCTCGAAGCGCTCGCGTACAGCCACCAGCACGGCATCGTGCACCGCGACATCAAGCCGGCCAACGTCATCATCACCCACAGCGGCGCCGTCAAGGTCATGGACTTCGGCATCGCCCGCGCCCTGCACGGCGCCGCCAGCACCATGACGCAGACCGGCATGGTCATGGGCACCCCGCAGTACCTCTCCCCCGAGCAGGCGCTCGGCAAGGCCGTCGACCACCGCTCCGACCTGTACGCGACCGGCTGCCTGCTGTACGAGCTGCTCGCGCTGCGCCCGCCGTTCACCGGCGAGACCCCGCTCTCGGTGGTCTACCAGCACGTGCAGGACGCCCCGATCCCGCCGTCCGAGGTCTCCGACGGGGTGCCGCCGGAGCTGGACGGGCTGGTCATGCGCTCGCTGGCCAAGGACCCGGACGACCGGTTCCAGAGCGCCGAGGAGATGCGCGGCCTGGTGCAGTACGCGCTCCAGATGCTGCACGAGGAGGGCGGCTACACCGGCACCTGGAACACCGGCCCCGTCGCCCACCTCGGTGCCAGCACCCCCGCCATGGGGTTGCCGGGCGCCTCCGCCATGCCGCACCCCGGCGGCGGCGACACCTCCCAGCAGCCGGTGTTCATCGGGCCCGGCCGGGACGACGACGGCGGGTTCGACGGCGGCCCGCGCGGCGGCGGCGGGCGCGGCAAGATGTGGCTGTTCGCGGCGCTGGCGCTGATCGCCATCGTGGTGGGCGTCGTCCTCGCGCTGAAGGCGGGCGGCGACGGCGAGGGCGGCAAGACGCCGACCAAGACGGTATCGCCGTCGGCCTCCGAGAAGGAGACCAAGGAGCCGACGAAGGAGCCCACGGAACCGTCGTCGCAGCCGACCGAGACCGGCGACGACGGTACGACGGGCGGGACCGGCGGCTGGACCCCGCCGCCGTCCCAGGGCCAGACGACACCGCCGCCCAGCCAGGGCCAGACGACGGAGCCGACGACCGACCCGACGACCGATCCCACCGACGGTGCGACGGAGCCGACCGACCCGGCGACCACGGACGACCCGAACCCGACGACGGACCCGACGACCGACCCCGTGACCGGCGGCAACCAACCGACCGGCGACCCGGGCGGCGGCAACGCGGGCAACGGCGGTGACGCCGGCGGCCCGGGCGGCAACGAGGGCGGCGAGCAGTAGCCGACCCACCCCCGGCACACCTGGCCCACCCGGTCCACCCGGCCCGGCACACGACGGCACAGCGGCGCGGCCCGTACCCCCCCGACTGGGGGCGTACGGGCCGCGCCGCCGCGTGCGGGCCCGCTCGTACGGCCACGGCGACCTGACCTGACCTGACCGGGCCGGACCTGGCCTGAGCTGGCCTGAGCTGGCCTGGCCTGGGCCGGGCTGGCCATGCGGGCGCTCCCGCCCGGCCGTGGGCGTGGCTCACTCGCAGAAGGCCGCGCGTACCGCCTCGTAGCGGCTCGTCCACCAGACGGCCAGGGCGGCCACGGCGGGGAACTGCGGGTCGGCCCGGTGGTCGCCGCGCTGGTAGCGCCAGCGGAGTATCCAGAAGTCGTTCAGCCGCTCCCACCACACCCGGTGCACGGCGGCGGCCAGCTCCTGCGGGCTCGCGCCGGTCGCGGCGCGGTAGCCGCGGGCGTACGGGCGGACCTTGGCCAGCGCGAGGGTGCCGCCGGGGCGGACGAAGAAGATCGCGGCGGCCCGTACCGCCTCCTCGGCGCGCGGCTGGACGCCGAGCCGGTCCCAGTCGACGATCGCCGCCGGTTCGGTGCCTCGGTAGAGCAGGTTGAGCGGGTGGAAGTCGCCGTGCACCCAGCCCGACGCGGGCGTCGTGGCGGGAGTCGGGCGGCGGTGGGCGTGGCGTTCGATGAGCGCGCGGCGCTCGATGAGGCGGTGCTCGGCCAGCTCGTCGAACGCGTCGCGCGGGCGCCGGCGGCGGGCCAGCGCGAGCAGGTCGTCGATGAGGGCGAAGGTCTCGGCGGGATCGGCCGCGACCGGCGAGCCGGGCGGCGCCCCCATCCACGGCGCGGGCGACGGCGCGGGCCCGGGCGACACGTGCGCGGCGTGCGCCGGGTCGCACGGCGGCGGTGCCGGCGACAGGGACGCCGAGCGGGGCCCGGGCAGCAGCCGCGGGGCGGAGGGCTCGGGGCGGCTCGGCGGTGGCGCGGCCCACGACGGCGCGCGCTCCGGGGCGCGGGCCGGGACGGGCGCGGGCGGGGCCGGGGGCTCGGGCGCGGGGGTGGCCGGGTGCGGGGTGGGCTCGGCGCGCATGACGCGGTCGAGGCAGACGTGGACGACGCCGAGCAGTCTGCCGAGCCGACGGCTCTGCGGGCCGGTGAGGTCGCCGCCGTCGCGGTGGGTGCCGTCGATCCAGGGGTGCAGGGCGTAGCAGCGCCCGCCGACGACAGTGACGGTGCTGCCGTCGGCGGCGGCCACCGGCGGCGCGACGGGCACTCCGAGCCCGGCCAGTCGCAGCGTGGCGCGGTGCTGGCGGGCGATGGCCGCCTGGTCACCGTCGAGGTGGTGCTTGAGGAAGTACCGGCCGCGGGTGGTGGTGAGGCGGTAGCCGCGGTTGAGCAACCCCTCGGTCAGCGGCCGGCAGGAGAGCGGCTCTCCGAGGGCCGTGTAGCGCCCGAGGAGGGCGGCGAGGGTGCCCGGGCCCAGGGTCGCGGCACTGTCGTCGGGGGCAAGCCCGCGGGCGGCGACGGCGGTAACGGGTGAGCGCGGCACCCGCCAGATGGTAGATCACACAGCGTGCGCGCTCCGACGCGCAGGGACACCGCTCAGTTGGTGCACGGTGACGAACTGGGGCTCGACGCGCAGGTACACCGGGTCGTACGGGACGCCGTCGGCCGTGCTCGGCGCCTCGCCGAACAGGGCCAGCTCCGCGTCGCTGGGCGTGAACAGCCGGGCGGTGCCGACGAACTGCACCGACCAGACGTCGACCGCGCCGCTCTCGGAGCCGTCGGCCGCGGCCTCGGCGTGGGCGCTGTCGGCGTTGTCCGCGCCGTAGGCGACGACGCTGCCGTCGCAGGCGCTGTGGTAGCCGAAGCCGCGGTGCAGGCGCAGCAGCGCGTGGCCGTCCACCACGATGTGCCGGGCGACCGTCACGAAGGGCAGCGCCCGCATGCTCACGGAGACCCGGCCGTAGCGGGCCTTGCTGAGCAGTGCGATAGCGCGGTCGTCGGCCGTGGGCGTGTCGGTGGGCATGGCACCACCCTGCCCGCCCGCACCCGCCCCATATAGGGGCACCCGCCCCGACGGCCCGGGACGTTGGTCCCGATTGGGGCGCGCACCCGCGCCCGGGGCAACCAGCGCGGTGCGGTGGCGTACGAGGGCGCGCGCCGCCCCGCCGTACGCCCCTGCCATCCAGGTACTCACCCAGCCGCCCGCCCCGGCCCCCGTCCCACGGGAAGCGCCCGCATCGCGGGCCCGGTCTCGCGCGCGTCGCCCGTATCGCTCACCCGGTCTCGCGCGCATCGCCCGCATCGCGCGCCCGGTCTCGCGCGCATCGCCCGTATCGCTCACCCGCCCCGCGCGCATCGCCCGCATCACCGGGAGGGTGGCCGCCGCGCAGCCACGCGGGCCCGCCGGGAAAGTCGAATCGCTCGGGTCGCCGGGGAAATCGTCGGTGGAAAACGCCGGCCGAATCGTCAGTGGCGCTCGGCCTGGAGGCGGGCCACGTAGGCGGCGGCCTGGGAGCGGCGTTCCATGCCGAGTTTGGAGAGCAGGCTGGAAACGTAATTCTTGATCGTCTTTTCGGCGAGGTGCAGTCGCTCGCCGATCGCGCGGTTGGTCAGGCCCTCGCCGATGAGGTCGAGAATGCGGCGTTCCTGTTCCGTGAGGGCGGCCAGTCGCTCGTCGCCCTTCGGGGTGTTCCCGTCCCGTAGCCGTTCCAGGACGCGGGCCGTGGCGACCGGGTCGAGCAGGGACTTCCCGGCGGCGACGTCGCGCACCGCGGATAGCAATTCATTGCCACGGATGGCCTTGAGGACGTAGCCGGACGCGCCGGCCATGATCGCGTCGAAGAGGGCCTCGTCGTCCGCGAACGAGGTGAGCATCAGGCACTTGATTCCCTCGTCCCGGGACCGCACCTCCCGGCACACCTCGACGCCGCTGCCGTCCGGCAGTCGTACGTCCAACACGGCGACATCGGGCCTGGTCGCGGGGATGCGGACCAGCGCGTCAGCGGCCGTTCCGGCCTCGCCCACGACCTCGATGTCCTCCTCGACCGAGAGCAACTCGTGCACACCCCGACGCACGACTTCATGGTCATCGAGCAGGAATACCGTGATTTTTCCTTCTTCGCGCACGATCCCAGTCTCACACACGAACTCTTCCCGTGCTCTTGCCCTCCGGGATAACGTGCCGTTGTTCCGGCGGCCTGCGAGGCTGTGACCAGTGCATGTTCCCCGCTTTCTCGATTTACTTGGAAATCCAAGCAAAATCGCAGGTCAGATGGGGTTTCGCAGACCTGCGACACACTGGGTAACGTGAGTTTCGCGGGCCACCCGCCGGAGCACCTGTCACGCCCGGTCGGGGCATCGGCGCACCCACCCCGTGCGCCGGGGACCGCCGGGCGGAGCCGCCCTTTCGCCTTTGGCGCGAGGACCACCAGCCGCCGGCGGACCCCGGGGGCCGGACAGACGGAGGAGCACACGTGACCGTGGACAGCACTGCCGCGCGCAAGCCACGCCGCAGCAGCAGCACCAAGCGCACCAGGGCCAAGCAGCCGACGGCTGACCAAACCCAGCTCGTACAGTTGCTGACGCCCGAGGGCGAGCGGGTCGAGCATCCCGACTACTCCATCGACTTGACCCCCGAAGAGCTGCGCGGGCTGTACCGGGACATGGTGCTGACGCGACGCTTCGACGCCGAGGCGACGACCCTCCAGCGCCAGGGCGAGCTGGGCCTGTGGGCCTCGCTGCTCGGCCAGGAGGCCGCGCAGATCGGCTCGGGACGCGCGCTGCGCGACGATGACTACGTCTTCCCCACCTACCGAGAGCACGGCGTCGCCTGGTGCCGGGACGTCGACCCGACGAACCTGCTCGGCATGTTCCGTGGCGTGAACAACGGTGGTTGGGACCCGAACTCCAACAACTTCCACCTGTACACGATCGTGATCGGCTCGCAGACGCTGCACGCCACCGGCTACGCGATGGGCGTGGCCAAGGACGGCGCGGACTCGGCCGTGATCGCGTACTTCGGGGACGGCGCCTCCAGCCAGGGCGACGTCGCGGAGGCGTTCACCTTCTCGGCGGTCTACAACGCGCCGGTGGTGTTCTTCTGTCAGAACAACCAGTGGGCCATCTCCGAGCCCACCGAGCGGCAGACCCGCGTCCCGCTCTACCAGCGCGCCCAGGGCTACGGCTTCCCGGGCGTGCGGGTGGACGGCAACGACGTGCTGGCCTGCCTCGCGGTGACCCGGGCCGCCCTGGAGCGGGCCCGCAGCGGGCAGGGCCCGATGCTGGTCGAGGCGTTCACCTACCGGATGGGCGCGCACACCACCTCCGACGACCCGACGCGCTACCGCGCCGACGAGGAGCGGGAACTGTGGGAGGCCAAGGACCCGATCCTGCGGCTGCGGACGTACCTGACCCGCGAGGAGTTCGCGGACGAGGCGTTCTTCACCGACCTGGAGCAGGAGTCGGACGCGCTGGCCAAGCGGGTGCGGGACGCGGTGCGGTCGATGCCCGACCCCGACCACATGGCGATCTTCGAGAACATCTACGCCGACGGGCACGCGCTCGTCGACGAGGAGCGCGCCCAGTTCGCCGCGTACCAGGCTTCGTTCGCCGAGGAGGGTCACTGACATGGCTGCCGGTTCCACCGAGAAGCTGTCGATCGTCAAGGCGATCAACGCATCCCTGCGCAAGTCCCTGGAGACCGACAACAAGGTCGTGATCATGGGTGAGGACGTCGGCAAGCTCGGCGGCGTCTTCCGGGTCACCGACGGGTTGCAGAAGGACTTCGGCGAGGAGCGGGTCATCGACACCCCGCTCGCCGAGTCCGGCATCGTCGGCACCGCCATCGGCCTCGCGCTGCGCGGCTACCGCCCGGTCGTGGAGATCCAGTTCGACGGGTTCGTCTTCCCCGCGTACGACCAGATCGTCACGCAGCTCGCGAAGATGCACGCCCGCGCGCTCGGCAAGGTCAAGATGCCGGTCGTCATCCGCATCCCCTACGGCGGTGGCATCGGCGCCGTCGAGCACCACAGCGAGTCGCCCGAGGCGCTGTTCGCGCACGTCGCGGGGTTGAAGTGCGTCTCGCCCTCGAACGCGTCCGACGCGTACTGGATGATGCAGCAGGCCATCGCCAGCGACGACCCGGTCATCTACTTCGAGCCCAAGCGGCGCTACCACGACCGCTCCGAGGTCAACACCTCCGCGATCCCCGGCCCGCTGCACGCGGCCCGGGTGGAGCGGGCCGGCACCGACCTGACGCTCGCGGCCTACGGGCCGATGGTGAAGGTCTGCCGGGACGCCGCCGCGGCGGCTGCCGAGGAGGGCAAGTCGATCGAGGTGCTCGACCTGCGGTCGATCTCGCCGATCGACTTCGACGGGATCGAGCAGTCGGTGCGCAAGACCGGCCGGCTGGTCATCGTGCACGAGGCGCCGGTCTTCTTCGGCTCCGGTGCCGAGGTGGCCGCGCGCATCACCGAGCGGTGCTTCTACCACCTGGAGGCACCGGTGCTGCGGGTCGGCGGGTTCCACGCGCCGTACCCGCCGTCCCGGCTTGAGGACGAGTACCTGCCGGGGCTTGACCGGGTGCTCGACGCCGTTGACCGAGCGTTGGCGTACTGAGGGCCTGAGGAGCAGCGACGATGAGCAACACCGCACAGCGCTTCCGTGAGTTCAAGATGCCCGACGTGGGCGAGGGACTGACCGAGGCGGAGATCCTCAAGTGGTACGTCCAGGTCGGTGACACGGTCACCGACGGCCAGTCCGTCTGCGAGGTGGAGACGGCGAAGGCTGCCGTCGAACTGCCCATCCCCTTCGACGGCGTGGTGCACGAGCTGCGCTTCGACGAGGGCGTGACCGTCGACGTCGGCACCGTGATCATCTCCGTGGACACCCAGCCGGACGCGGGTCCCGTCGAGCCGGCGGCCCCCGCGGGCGGCCAGGCGGCGCCGGCGGCCGAGCCCGCGGCCGAGCAGGGCGGCGACGAACCCGAGCCCGAGCAGCAGGGCCGGCAGGCCGTGCTCGTCGGGTACGGGGCGGCACCGTCCTCCACCAAGCGCCGGCCCCGCAAGGCGCAGCCGGCCCAGCAGACGGCCCCCTCCTCGGTGGCCGCCGCGCTCCAGCAAGAGCTGAACGGGCACGGGGCGGCCCCGGCCGCTCCGGCGCCGGCCCCCGCGCCGGCCGCGCCCGCGGCCCCGCAGGCCCCGGCCGGCGCGCGTCCGCTGGCCAAGCCGCCGGTGCGCAAGCTGGCCAAGGACCTCGGCATCGACCTCGCGAGCGTCACGCCCACCGGCGACGGCGGCGTGATCACCCGCGAGGACGTGCACGCGGCGGCCAGCGCCGCGGCCCCGCAGGCGGCCCAGCCACAGGCAGCCGTGGCCGAGGCCCAGCCGGTGGCCGCGGCGACCGGCGCCGAGCCGGCCGTGGCCGGCGGCGAGGTCCGGGTGCCGATCAAGGGCGTACGGAAGGCCACCGCGCAGGCGATGGTGGCCAGCGCCTTCACGGCGCCACACGTCACCGAGTTCATCACGGTGGACGTCACGCGCACGATGAAGCTGGTCCAGGACCTCAAGCAGGACCCGGAGATGGCGGGGCTGCGGATCAACCCGCTGCTCCTGATCGCCAAGGCGTTCCTGGTGGCCATCAAGCGCAACCCGGAGATCAACGCGGCCTGGGACGAGGCGAACCAGGAGATCGTCCACAAGGACTACGTGAACCTGGGGATCGCCGCGGCCACGCCGCGCGGTCTGATCGTCCCGAACATCAAGGACGCGGGCCGCAAGACGCTGCCGGAGCTGGCCACGTCGCTGGCCGACCTGGTCGCGACCGCCCGCGAGGGCAAGACCACGCCGGCGGCGATGTCGGGCGGCACGGTGACCATCACCAACGTCGGCATCTTCGGCGTCGACACCGGCACGCCCATCCTCAACCCGGGCGAGTCCGCGATCCTCGCGATCGGCACGATCAAGCTCCAGCCGTGGGTGCACAAGGGCAAGGTGAAGCCGCGCCAGGTGACCACCCTCGCGCTCTCCTTCGACCACCGCCTGGTCGACGGCGAGTTGGGCTCGAAGGTGCTCGCCGACGTGGCGGCGGTCCTGGAGAACCCCGGAAAGCGGCTCATCACCTGGGGCTGACGACCCGAGGTGACCGAGGGGGCTCGCCGCCGCCCCCGCGCCGCCGGGACCGGGGCGTGACGGCGGCGTAGACCGACACCAGGGGCCCGGGCGCACACGATGCGCCCGGGCCCCTGGCATGCCCGGCCCTGGCACGCCCGACCCTGACTGACCCCGGCCCTGGCCGAGCCCGGCCCCGACCGCCCCCGACCGAGCCCGGCCCTGGCCGTGTGCCAGGCGCTCACCGGTGTCCGGCCGGCCCGGCGGCGCTCGCGCAGGCAGTACGACCCGGCCCCCGCGCTTGTCGTACCGGTCATCGCCGAAGCACCCGGACGGCCGCCCCGGGGCGGGCCGGGGCGCGGGTGGCGTGCGGGCGGGGCGCGTACGGGGGCGGCGGGGGTCGGGCGGGGCGCGCCGGTGGCTCCGGCGCGTGGCGGGCGGACTGCCTCGACGGTGTCCACCCGTTGGGCGTCGATGATCAGAAGCACGCTCAGATACCGCTAAGGTAAGGCTAGCCTTGCTTCTGAACTTGGTGCTGAGGAACTGCCGATGACGCTGGCCCTTGCCCCGGCCTGCCCGCCCGACGACGCCACCGCCCCGACCTGCGCGCACCTGCTCGCCCGTGGCTACGAACGCCTGGCCGCGCTCTGCGAGCCGCTCCACCTGGACGTCCGATGGCCCACCGAGGCACCGACCCCAACTCCCGGCGCCGCCTACCCGTTTGCCGAACACGCCGCCCGCGTCAGCCAAGCTGACAACCCCTCAGCCGCCGAGCCCCACCGCCCCACCCTCGAACAACTCGCCACCGACACCGAGTTGCTCGCCGCCTTCCTGGACGCCGAGGCGACCCGCATCGCCGCCGGCGGCGACGCCGTCCCGCGCCGTCACGCCGTCGCGGCGCGCGCCCTGCACGGCTGCCTGTGGTCGGTGTCGCTGCTGCTCAGCGGCGTGTGGTACCTCGAACGCCGGGTGCCGCTGCTGGACCAACGCGCGGTGCGCTGCGACCTGTCGAGCAACCGGTACGAGGTCACCCCGGGCGGCTTCCTCTGCCTGCCGGACGACCCGGCGGCCGGACTGCCCGGGGTGCGGACCGTGCCGGACGAGGAGGCGCTGCGCGCGGAGCTGCGGGACGGCTTCGCCGCGCTGGTAGGGCCGTTGCTCGCCGCGATCGGCCCGTGGTTCCGGCGCGGTCCGCGCGCCCTGTGGGGGATGGCCGGCGACGACCTGGTCTCCGGCATCTGGACGCTGGGCCGGCTGCTCGGCGAGGAGGAGCACGCGGCGCGGCTGGCCGGCGAGGTGCTGCCGCACGCCATCGCGCCCTACCCCGACGGCGCGGGCTTCCGCCGCCTGACCGGCGCCACCGGCCGCGCCCATCTGACCCGCACCCGCACCGGCTGCTGCCTGTACTACGCGATCCGCCCCGCCGAAGCCTGCGGGACCTGTCCCAGGACGGGGGACGCGGAGCGGCTGCGGCGGCTTGAGGGCTGAAAATGCCGGGCCGTGTGGGGCGGGTGCTGATTCGATGGACGCATGAGTAGCGACGGACGTGCGATTGACGACAGCGGTGCGGGCCCGATCCGTACCATCGGCATCTTCCTCTTCCCCGCGGTGGAGGAGTTGGACGCGATCGGCCCCTACGAGGTCCTGGCGTACTGGACCTACCACTACCCCGACGACAACTGGCGCGTGCTCACCTTCTCCGCCGACGGCGCGCCCGTCACCTGCGCGAAGGGTCTGACCGTCCAGGCCCACCGCAGCGAGGCCGAACTGCCCGACCTCGACGTGCTCATCTACCCCGGCGGCCGGGGCACCCGCCCGGTCCTCACCGACCAGGCCCATCTGGACTGGGTGGCCCGCCAGCGCGAGCGCGTCCCGCTGATGGTCAGCGTGTGCACGGGCGCCCTGGTGTACGCGGCGGCCGGCCTCCTCGCCGGCCGCCCGGCCACCACCCACTGGGCCTCCCTCGACCACCTCCGCGAACTCGACCCGACCATCGACGTCCGCGCCGGCGAACGCTTCGTGGACGACGGCGACCTGGTGACCAGCGCGGGCATCTCCGCCGGCATCGACATGACCCTCCACCTCGTCGGCCGCCTGGTCTCGCCGGAACGCGCGGAGGCGGTCCGCAAGGGACTTGAGTACGAGCCGCAGCCGCCGGTGTTCGCGGGGTAGCGGTGGGCCAGGCGTCACGCCGCGCACCCCCGAACGCCGCCGAACTCGCCTTCGGGGTGGGGAAATCCCCACCCCGGCCAGGGCTGCTAGGCCGATGGTCCCGACACCGCCGACGGAGCGAGCATGGGGCTCCGCGACATGGTGCGTCCGCTGCACGACGCGCACGTGTCCGTCGAGGCCGGCGCCACCGGCCGGTTCTTCGCCGTCCGGCCCGGCACCACCATGCCCGACGAGGCGATGGACGCCCGCGTGACCTCGTACATCGAGGACCGCGACCTGGGCGGCCGGCCGCTCACGCGGTACGCGGGCGCCCGGATCGGCTATGCGGACCTGCCGGGCGACCGGGGCTACCTGCGGATCTCCGGGTTCCTCGGCTACTCCGAGACGCCGACCTACGAGGCCAACAAGGCGGCGCTCGACCGGGCCCTCGACGCCATCCTCACCGCCGAGCGCACCCGGAAGCTGCGCGGGCTCGTCATCGACCTGCGGGTCAACGGCGGCGGGGCCGACTCCTTCGGCCTCCGACTCGCCTCACGGCTCACCGACCGGCCCTACTTCGCGTACGCCAAGCGCGCCCGCAACGACCCGAGCGACCCGACCCGGTTCACCGACCCGCAGCCGCAGTACGTCACGCCCGCCCGCGCGCCCCGGTACGGCGGACCGATCGCGGTGCTCACCGGCGGCTCGACGATCAGCGCGGGCGAGACGTTCACGCAGGCCCTGATGGACCGGCCGGGCCGAACCGTCCGCATCGGCGAGCACACCCAGGGCGTCTTCTCCGACACGCTGGAGCGCGCCCTGCCCGGCGGCTGGCGGATCAACGTGCCGAACGAGGAGTTCCGGACCCGCTCGGGCCAGTCCTTCGACGGCCCCGGCATCCCGCCGCACCTGTACGAACCCGTCTTCACCGAGGAGGAGTTCGCCCACCGCCGCGACTCGGCCTTCGACCGGGCCCTGCGGGTGCTGCCGAGCGGCGGCGCGCTCGGCGCCGCGTAGCCGGCCGGTCGTTCCTCGGCCCGCGCGCCACGTGGCTCCCGGCCAGGTGCCGGGGGGACGCGGCAGCGGCGGCTACCCGCGCCCCATCCAGGAGGTGTCCTCGCCGGTGTGCCCGCCCGTCCCCGCCGACCAGGCCCGCACGTCACGGCGCGCGGAGCGCACGGCGTGTGACATGGCGGCACCGTCCTGGGCCACGCGCCTGCGGCGGCGCAGGCGGTGGTCCGCCACGGCCGTGACGGCGATCAGGGCGACCAGACAGGAGCCGATGACGACGAAGACCATGTTTCGTACGGTACGCACCGGTTGCCGTGATCGGTAGTCGTCGAAGAGTCGCGATGCGCGGGCCCGTGCGGGTGTGGGCGGGCGGCCGGACCGGCCCCGCCCCGTCGCGCGCCCAACCGCGCCCACGCACCACATCCACCCGGCCCCCCCGCCCAAGGGCCGGCACAGGGCCCCGCCCAAGGGCTCGCCCAGGCCCCCCGCTCAACCCTGCGGGCGGGCGATGCTCTCGTACATGCGGGTCGCGCTGTCCGCGCCGTGGCCGGCGCGGATCTGCCGGTCCATCAACTCCCGGAGCAGGGCCGGGACCTCCGGGCTGATGCCCTGGTCCTCGCTGACGTGCACGATGTGGTGGAGGGCCGACCGGTTGAATTCCAGGCTCTGCAACTCGGCCGTGTAGTCGCCCTTGTCGATGAATTCGGCGGCTCCGTCCGCGGCGGTCGCCATGGCCTGGACGAACGGCACGTAATACGCGGCGAATTCCTTCGCCGATACGCCGGCGGTGCCGATGAGCGCGGCGCCGTGGTAATAGCCGGCGAACATGGCGTACATGCCGGAGAGCAACGCCGTCTCGTACAGCGCCGACGTGCCCACGTCGGCGCCGACGTGCTTGCTGGTGCCCAGGCGCTCCAGGGTGGCGCGGTGGGTGTCGAACAGGTGCTGCGGGCCGCTGTAGAAGAGCTGCGACTCGGGCTTGCCGATCATGGTCGGCACGGCCATGATGGCGCCGCCGAGGTAGTCGGCGTCGTGCTCGGCCAGCCAGGTGGAGATCTCCCTCGCGTCGGTGGGCGTGAACGTGGTCAGCATCGCCACCGTGCGTCCGGCCAGCGACGACACGGCCGGGGCCAGCGCCTCGCGGACCGAGTCCTTGTCGAAGAGGCAGACCACGACCAGCGGGCTGGCCTCGATCGCCGCGGACAGTTCCGGCGCCTCGACCGCGCCGCTGGCGACCAGGTCGTCCGCCCGGCCGGGGGTGCGGTTCCACACGGTGGTCGGGTGGCCGCCGGCGACGAAGGCCGCGGCCAGCGCCCTCCCCATCGCGCCGAGGCCGAGCACGGTGACGGGGGCGGGCGTCGGGGAATTCGCGTTCATGAGGGCACTCCTGGAGTGGGTGTGGGCATGGGTCGACAGAAAAAGAGAGGGAAGCGGAAAGGCCGAAAGGGGAAAGGGAGAAGAGGGCAGGGGGAGTTCGCGGCGGATGCCAGCGGAATACGCCCCCGGGGCGCGACCGAGCACCAGAAAGCGGCCGTGCCATTCCCCCGGGCCCGGGCGGTGGGCCCACCGGAATTCCCCGGGCGTGTGGTCATCGTTTCGCGCTCCGGCGTGGCCCACAAGTACCGACTTCGAGGTGCGCGCTAACCCTCAGGTAAGCGGATTCCGGCCCGCTGCGGTCGGCCTCGCCCGGTAGGCGCCCGGCCCCGGCCCCCGGCCCCGGCGCGGAAGGACGCGGCCCCACCCCTGAGAGGACGCGGTCCCGACGCGGGGAGCGCGCGGCCGGCCTTCGGCCGCCCTGGCCTGGTGCGCCGGCGCACCAGACGCTGGCGGAGGGGGCGCGTCCGGATGACGGACGCGCCCTTCGCACGCATCCCTGTTGTATCTATCCTGTGTGCATGGCCCCTGCACCTACCGTCCCCGCCCGGCCGCCGGCCCCGCAGACCTCCTCCCACCCGTCGCCCGCCCCCTCTCCCCGACCCGTCGGCAGCAGCGCGCCGGCCGGTGACGTCGGCGCGGGATGCGCCGCCCCGCGCGCGGGCGCCGGTGGCTCCGCCGCCGACCGGGTGTACGCGTACGTCAAGCAGGCCGTCCTGGAGCGTCACTACGAGGGCGGCACGCTGCTCACCGAGGGGGACCTGGCCGAGGCCGTCGGCGTCTCCCGCACGCCGGTGCGCGAGGCGCTGCTCCGGCTTGAGGTGGAAGGGCTGATCAGGCTCTATCCGAAGAAGGGCGCCCTGGTGCTGCCGGTCTCCGCGCAGGAGATCGCCGACGTCGTGGAGACCCGGCTGCTGGTCGAGGAGCACGCCGCGCGCAAGGCGGTGCCCGCCCCCGCCGAGCTGATCGACCGCCTGGAGGAGTTGCTGGACCAGCAGCGGGCCCAGGCCGCCGCCGGCGACCTGGCCGCCCTGGTCGCCAGCGACCGCTGCTTCCACGCCACCATCGTGCGCAGCGCCGGCAACCAGATCCTGGAGCGCCTCTACGACCAGTTGCGCGACCGCCAACTCCGGATGGGCGTCGCCGTGATGCACGCCCACCCGGACCGGGTGGCCAAGAGCATCGCCGAGCACGCGGAGATCCTGGCCGCGCTGCGCGCCGGCGACACGGACGCCGCGGCGGCGGCCGTGCACCAGCACGTGAGCTGGGTGCGCCACCTGGCCCGGGGTGAGGACCGGTGAGCGCGCCGGGAGAGATACGGACCAGCGACGCGAAGGGGCTGCCGGGCGACCCACCCGGCGGGCGCCGCGCCGTGGCCGTCTGGGGCCTGGGCGTCGCCGTCTACTTCGTGGCCATCACCTTCCGCACCAGCCTGGGCGTCGCGGGCATCGACGCGGCCGACCGGTTCCACATCAACGCCTCGGCCCTGTCCACCTTCTCCATCCTGCAACTCCTGGTCTACGCCGGCATGCAGATCCCGGTCGGCCTGCTGGTGGACCGGCTCGGCACCAAGAAGGTGCTGGTCCTGGGCGCCGTGCTGTTCACCGTGGGGCAGTTCGGCTTCGCGCTCTCGCACTCGTACGGCATGGCGTTGGCCTCGCGCGCGCTGCTCGGCTGTGGTGACGCGATGACCTTCATCAGCGTGCTGCGGCTCGGCGCGCGCTGGTTCCCGGCCCGGCGCGGCCCGCTCGTCGCGCAGATCGCCGCGCTGATCGGCATGGCCGGCAACCTCATCTCGACGCTGCTGCTGGCGCGGCTGCTGCACGACCTGGGCTGGACGCCGACGTTCGCGGGCAGCGCGCTCGGCGGCGTGCTGGTGCTGGTGTTGGTGCTGCTGTTCCTGCGCGACCACCCGCCGGGCCACGAGCCCGAGCCGCATCCGCACGTCGGCAAGGGCTTCGTCCGCCACCAGGTCGCCGCGGCCTGGCGGGAACCCGGCACCCGGCTCGGCATGTGGACGCACTTCACCACGCAGTTCCCCGCGATGGTGTTCCTGCTGCTGTGGGGCATGCCGTTCCTGGTCGAGGCGCAGGGTCGGTCGCGCGCCGAGGCGGGCGAGTTGCTGACCCTGGTGGTGCTCTCCAACATGGCGATCGGCCTGGTGTACGGGCAGGTCATCGCCCGGCACCACGCCGCGCGGGCCCCGCTGGCGCTGGGCACCGTCGCCGCCACGGCGCTGTTGTGGGCCAGCGTGTTGGCCTGGCCGGAGCGGCACGCGCCGACGGCGCTGTTGGTCGTGTTGTGCGTCGTGCTGGGCGCGTGCGGCCCCGCGTCGATGATCGGCTTCGACTTCGCGCGCCCGGCCAACCCGCCGGAGCGCCTGGGCACCGCGTCGGGCATCGTCAACATGGGCGGCTTCATGGCCTCGATGGCCACCCTGCTCGCCGTGGGCGTGCTCCTCGACGCGACCGGTCACAACTTCCGGATCGCCTTCGCCTCGGTCTTCTTCCTGCAGGCGCTCGGCCTGTCCCAGATGCTGCGGCTGCGCGGCCGGGCGCACCGGCGCGAGCGCGAACACGTGGTCGCCAGCCGCGTGGAGGCGGTGCACGTACCGGCCTGAGGGCCGCCGCCGGTGGTGGTGGTGACGGGCTGGGTCTCCGCGTCACCGTGCGCCTCGCGCGTCCGCGTGCGCCTCGCGACGTGTTCGCACGTCGCGGTCGCCGCGTCGCACGTCGCCGCGTGCCCGCGCACGGGGGCGGGGGACACCCCGTGGCCGCGGGCACAGGCGTCGGGTCGTGACGGAGGGTTCGCGAAACGTTACGGCGGGTGGGTCGGTGGTGCCGGGGCGTACCGGCTACGGCGTGATGGCGAAGTTGGCCAGGATCGCTTCCGCGAGCGGCTGGTCGCCGTCGATCTTCACCTTGTCGGCCACCGCCGTGTGGCGCACCCGGCCGGCCGCGAGCCTCAGGTAGGTCTCCCAGTCCAGGCTGATCGTCACCGCGGGGCCGAGCGAGACGCTGGCGTCGAGCTTGCCCTTGCCGTCCGCGTCCACCCGCACCGTGCGCATGAACTCCAGCGGGCCCGTCACGTCGAAGACCACGGCCGAGTTGGCGGGCGCCTTCGCGCGCTGCGCGACCACCCCGGGCAGCCCCTTGAGCAGCACGTCACGGGTGATGTGCGCGCCGGGCGAGTCCAGGTTGCCGGGCTGGTCGAGGGCCCGGCGCAGGTCCTGTTCGTGCACCCACACGTCCAGGGCGCGGGTGGTCAGCGCCCGGGAGAGGGTGACCTCGCCGACCGGGCTGCGCACGAGCGTCTCCGGATCGCGCTTCTCGTTCCGCAACTGCCGCGAGCGGCGGATGATCGTGTACTCCAGTTCGGAGGTCATCTCGGGCGCCGTGTGGCAGCGCCGCACGTCGACCTGGACCTCCACGTACCGCGCGAACTCGCTGTTCACGTGGTAGAGATCGCGCGGCAGGCTGTGTATCGGGCGCGGGTCGCCGAGCATTTCGCACTCGAAGCCGATGACGTGGGAGACGACGTCACGCACCGACCATCCCGGGCACTCGGTGGCCCGGTTCCACTCCCCCTCGACGAGGGGGTTCACCAACTCGGATATCGCTTCGATGGAGTGCGTCCATGCGTCGATGGCAGGTTGCAGGCTGGGATGGACGGTCACGGGACCCCTCGGGCGGTTCGTACGCGGGCTGGGTGCTGTTTGGCAGTTAAGTTACGCTGCGCACGGGCACCCCGGCAGTGCTTTCCAGACTGATCGTAGGCCCGGTTGGACAGCTCGATCGTCGAGAGCGGTGGTAATGTGCGCGCTTCACTGATCCAGATCGGTGTGGACCCGGACGAGCCGGTGGAATCCCGGCGAGAGCGTGCGGCCACCTTCGTACGGGACACCCACCGGCAAACCGGTGCGGACCTCGTCGTGCTTCCCGAGCTGTGGACCGTGGGGGCCTTCGCCTACCGGGAGTTCGCGCCGCGGGCCGAGGCCCTTGACGGGCCGACGGTCACGGCCATGTCGGCCGCCGCCCGCGACGCCGGCGTCTGGCTGCACGCCGGGTCGATCGTGGAGCGGGCGCCCGCGATCGAGGGCCAACCCACCACCGACGACGGCGCGACGCTGTTCAACACCTCGCTCGTCTTCGACCCGTCGGGCGCGCTGGTCCGCACCTACCGCAAGATCCACCGGTTCGGCTTCGACAAGGGCGAGGCGGTGCTGATGGGCGCCGGCACCGAGGTGGTCACGGCGGTCCTGCCGGAGACCACCATCGGCCTGGCGACCTGTTACGACCTGCGCTTCCCCGAGCTGTTCCGGCTCCTGGTGGACGCGGGCGCGCAGCTCCTGGTGATCCCCGCCGGCTGGCCCGAGCGGCGCCGCGAGCACTGGACGCTGCTGGCCCGCGCCCGCGCGGTGGAGAACCAGGCGTACGTGCTGGCCTGCGGCTCGGCCGGCACCAACGGGGGCGTACCGCAGGCGGGTCACAGCATCGTCGTGGACCCGTGGGGCGAGGTGCTGGCCGAGGCGGACGCGACGGAGTCGGTGCTCACGGTCGACCTGGACCTGTCCCGGGTGGCGCGCACCCGGGCGGACTTCCCGGCCCTGCGCGACCGGGTGTTGGGCGTCCGCTAGCCCCCGCGCCCGGCGCACCGGGCGGCGGCTCCGTCGACCCGTACCTCCCGTTCCTCCCGTTTCGCCCGTGGTCGAGGTGGCCGAGGTGGCAGCGGCGGAGGCCGGCCCGGGCTGACAGGATGGGAGACCAGCAGAGACCGAGCGGCGCCCGGCGCGGGCCGTGCGCCACCACCGCGACCGACCTCGGGGGGTAACGCCATGACGCACGCGAACCCGTACGGCACGCCCCAGGGCGGACAGGGCGACCCGAACCCGTACGGCGGACAGGGCGGCCCGAACCCGTACGGCCAGCAGGGCGGGCCGGGCCCGTACGCCGCCCCCAGCGGGCCGAACCCGTACGCGACGCCCCAGGGGCAGCCCGGTTACGGCTACCCGCACAGCGCCCAGGGCCAGCCCAGCTACGGCTACCCGCCGCTGAACATCGCCCAGCCGGTCCACGGCGGCTATCCGCGACAGCTCGGCGGGCACGTCCCGGTCCCCGACGCGCCCCACGGGTACGACCCGTACGGCCGGCCGTACTCCGACAAGTCACGGGTGATCGCCGGCGTGCTGCAGATCCTCTTCGGCTGGGTGGGCGCCGGCCGGTTCTACACCGGGCACGTCGGCATGGCCGTCGCCCAGCTCGTCACCTGCGGCGGGCTGCTGGTGTGGGGCCTGGTCGACGGCATCGTGCTGCTCGCCAGCGACGACAAGACCGACGCGCGCGGCCGGCTGCTGCGCGCCTGACCGCCACCGGAACGCGAGCCCGCGGCCACGGGACGCCGGGGTGGGCGGTGGCCGGTGGGGGTGGCGGGGCCGGGGAATGCGCGCGGGGCCGGTGCTGTTGGATGGGGACATGGCTTCACGTGCGCGCGTAAGGGCCCCCGAACTGATCGGTGCGGGCGGCTGGCTGAACACCGGCGGCAGCGACCTGGCCCTCGCTGACCTGCGAGGACGCATCGTCATCCTGGATTTCTGGACCTTCTGTTGCGTCAACTGCCTGCACGTGCTCGACGAGCTGCGCGAGCTTGAGGAGAAGCACCGGGACACCGTGGTGATCGTCGGCGTGCACTCGCCGAAGTTCGTGCACGAGGCCGAGCACCAGGCCGTCGTGGACGCCACCGAGCGGTACGAGGTGCGCCACCCCGTCCTGGACGACCCCGACCTCGCCACCTGGAAGCAGTACGCGGTCCGCGCCTGGCCCACCCTCGTCGTCATCGACCCCGAGGGGTACGTGGTGGCGCAGCACGCCGGCGAGGGCCACGCGCACGCGATCGAGCGGCTCGTGGAGGAGCTGGAGGCCACCCACGAGGCGAAGGGCACGCTGCGGCGCGGCGCCGGCCCGTACGTCGAGCCCGAGCCCGTCCCCGGCGACCTGCGCTTCCCCGGCAAGGTCATCCAGCTCCCCGGCGGCAACCTGCTGGTCTCCGACTCCACCCGGCACGCCCTGGTGGAGCTGGCCCCCGACGGCGAGACCGTGGTGCGGCGGATCGGCAGCGGCGAGCGCGGCCTGGCCGACGGGGACGCGCGGACCGCCAGGTTCAACGAGCCGCAGGGCCTCGCGCTGCTGCCGGCCGGACCCGACGGCGGCCAGCGGGTGGTCGTCGCCGACACCGTCAACCACGCCCTGCGCAGCTTCGACCCGGCCACCGGCACCGTCGAGACCATCGCCGGCACCGGCCGCCAGTGGTGGCAGGGCGCGCCGACCTCGGGCCCGGCCCGCGAGGTGGACCTGTCCTCGCCGTGGGACGTGGCCTACTTCGCCGACCGGCTGTGGATCGCCATGGCCGGTGTCCACCAGTTGTGGACGTACGACCCGGTCGCCGGCACCGTCCGGGCCGCCGCCGGCACCACCAACGAGGGCCTGGTGGACGGCCCGGCCGAGCAGGCGTGGTTCGCCCAGCCGTCCGGCCTCGCCGCCACCGCCGACCGGCTGTGGATCGCCGACTCGGAGACCTCCGCCCTGCGCTTCGTCGAGCGCGACCCGCGGGCAGCCGACGCGGCGGACGGGACGGACGCGGGGGACGCGTCGAAGACGGCCGACGCGGCGGACGCCTTCGTGGTGCGCACCGCCGTCGGTACCGGCCTCTTCGACTTCGGCCACCGCGACGGCCCGGCCGAGCAGGCGCTGTTCCAGCACCCGCTGGGCGTCACCGCGCTGCGCGACGGCAGCGTCGCCGTCAGCGACACGTACAACAAGGCGCTGCGCCGCTACGACCCGGCCACCGGCGAGGTCAGCACGCTGGCGACCGACCTGCGCGAGCCGTCGGGCGCGGTGCTCGTCGGGGATGACATCGTGGTCGTCGAGTCCGCCCGGCACCGACTGACCCGGCTGCGGCTGCCCGAGGAGGCGGTGCGCGTCGAGTCCGTCGCGCACCGCACGCGGCGCGCGGCCACCGAGGTCGCCCCGGGCACGCTCCGGCTCGACGTGGTCTTCCAGGCCCCGACCGGCCAGAAGCTGGACACCCGGTACGGCCCGTCCACCCGGCTGCTGGTCAGCGCGACCCCGCCGGAGCTGCTGGCCGACGGGGCGGGCGCGGGCGCGGACCTCAGCCGCGAGCTGCGGCTGGCCGACGGCGTCAGCGAGGGCGTCCTGCACGTCTCGGCGATGGCCGCCTCCTGCGACGACGCCCCCGACATCGCCTACCCGGCCTGCCACGTCCACCAGCAGGACTGGGGTGTCCCGATCCGCGTCACACCGGCCGGAGCGGACCGGCTGCCGCTGGTCCTGGCGGGCCTGGACGCGGAGTCGGGCCCGGACGCCGAGTAGCGGGGCCCCCGCGCGGGGGCGACGAAGCGGCATGACGAGGAAGCCCGGGCGCGCGCCGAGAGGTCGCGCCCGGGCTGACGCGCGTCTGGGGGAGCGCGTCGCGCGGGCGACCGGCGCGGCGTCGGGCGCCGCCGGGTGCCCGTGCCAATCCGCGGGCCCGTCAGCCGCGAAGTACAGGTGAGGAGCCCGGGCCCACCGGTCTCCTGACCGAAGGGCGGACCCCGTGCTCACCTTGATCCTGATCGGACTGCTGGGAGGTCTCATCACGGCGGTCTCGCCGTGCATCCTGCCGGTCCTGCCCGTCGTCTTCCTGGCCGGTGGACCGGGCGGGCAGGAGCCGCCACCGGGCGGCGCCCGGCGCGCGAAGGCGCGCGGTCGGGCGGCCGGGGTGGGCGGGCGCGCGGGGGGCGCGGTCGCCACCGCCGACGCGGGCCAGGAAGCGGAACCGGGGACGGCCCGGCGGACCCGGAACCGGCGGCCGTACGCCGTCGTGGCGGGCCTCGTGGTCAGTTTCAGCTTCTTCGCCCTGCTCGGCGTGACGCTGATCTCCGCGCTGGGACTGCCCGACGACATCCTGCGCTACGTCGGCCTGACGCTGCTGGTCCTCATCGGCCTCGGGCTGGTCTTCCCCCGCGTCGAGAGCCTGTTGGAGCGGCCGTTCGCGCGCATCCCGCAGCGCCAGGTGGGCAAGGAGGGAAGCGCGTTCGCGCTCGGGGCGGGCCTCGGGCTGCTGTACGTGCCCTGCGCGGGCCCGGTCCTCGCGGCCATCACCGTCGCCGGGGCGCGCGGCCGGATCAGTCTCGACATCGTCGCGCTGACCGTCTCCTTCGCCGTCGGCACCGCCATCCCGCTGCTGGCCTTCGCGCTCGCCGGGCGCCGGGTCTCCGAGCGCGTCGCCGCCTTCCGCACCCGCGCCCGTGGGCTGCGGATCGCGGCGGGCACCGTGATGATCGTGCTGGCCGCCGCGCTGGCCTTCGACGTCACCGCCGCCATCCAGCGCTCCCTGCCCGACTACACGGCCTCCGCGCGGCGCGGCATCGAGGACAGCGACACCGCCCGGCAGAAGCTCTCCGGCCTCTACGGCAAGGAGAACAAGGAACTCTCCCGGTGCGAGGACGGCGTCGACGAGTTGCGCTCCTGCGGCAGGGCCCCGAGCCTCAAGGGCATCACCAAGTGGCTCAACACCCCGCAGGGACGGCCGGTGAAGCTGGAGGCGCTACGCGGCAAGGTCGTCCTCATCGACTTCTGGACCTACTCGTGCGTCAACTGCCAGCGCAGCCTGCCGCACATCAAGGCGTGGGACCGCGCCTACCGCGACGCGGGGCTGCGGGTGATCGGGGTGCACTCACCCGAGTTCGCGTTCGAGAAGAACGCGTCGAACGTCGCCGACCAGACGCGGAAGATGGGCATCGACTATCCGGTGGCCCTCGACAACAAGCTCGCCACCTGGGACAACTACCGCAACCGGTACTGGCCCGCGAAGTACCTCATCGACTCCGCCGGCACCGTGCGCTACTTCCGCTTCGGGGAGGGCAAGTACGAGCAGACCGAGGGCCTGATCCGCGACCTCCTCCGGCAGGCCGACCCCGGTGCGCGGCTGCCCGCCGCGACGACGGGCCGCGCCGACGAACTCACCGAGGACCGCACCCCCGAGACGTATCTGAGCACCCACCGCATCGACCGTTACGTCGGTGATCCGCTGGCGGCGGACGAGCCCAAGCGGTACCGCCTCCCCGCCGACCTGCCCCGCGACGCGGTCGCCCTGGGCGGCACCTGGACGGCCGGGTACGAGCACTTCACCGCGGGCCGTGGGGCGCGGATCGCCCTGGACTACCGGGCCAGGAAGGTCCATCTGGTCCTCGCTGGTCAGGGACCGGTGGAGGTCCTGGTGGACGGCAAGCTGACCCGGACGATCCAGGTCGACGGCACCCCCACGCTCCACACGCTCGTCGACGAGGACGACGCGCACCGGGTCCGCCTTGAGGTGCGCCCCGCTCCGGGGATCGAGGCGTACGCCTTCACCTTCGGCTGATCCGACCGGCGGTCGGGCGGCGGTCGAGCGGCGAGCCCGCTCGACCGCCCCCCACTGACCCGACTGGCCCCACCGACCCGACTGGCCCCACCAACACGACGGCGCGGATGCCGGCCCCGACCGGGCCGGCATCCGCGCCGCGCGCGTGCGCGCCGTGCCCTAGTTGTTCTGCCCGGGCAGTTCCAACGCCGCCACCGGCTCGGTCGTCGGGCGTGGCGAGCCGCCCGCCGGCTCCACGGTGATGCCCATGCCGCGCGCGCCGCCCACGGCACCGCTCATGACGGCACTGGTGCCGGTGCCGCCACGGCCCAGCAGCCCGGCCGGACGCATGACCCCGCCGTCGTCGAACCACATCTGGTAGACCCGGTCCGCCGGCAACCGCCGGGCGTCGGCGATCACGGCGGCCCGGTCCTGGGAGCGGGAGGCGACGACGGTGGCGACGCCGCCGTCCTCGATCCGGCCGCTGGTCATGGTGGCGTCCGGCGCCGCGAGCACCCGGGCCAGCGCCCGCGCCTGCCGCTGGACCCGTTCGGCGCCACCGCGGGCCTGCTCGGCCTCGTGGTGCTGCCAGACCGCGACGCCGCCCAGGCCGGCCGCCACGGTCACGCAGGCCGCCAACGCCAGGTGTGTCGCGCGCCGGGCGAACCACGTCGCGCCGCGCCCGCCGCCCGCCGCCCGCCGGGGGTCGTCGGGCGGCACCTGGCGTACGGCGGTGATGCCGCGCAGCACGCGTTCGCGCATCGCGGGAGGCGGGACGAGCGAGGTGGCCAGGCCGAGCCGGGTGGCCGTCCCGGCGAACTCGCGGACCTCCCGCGCACAGGCCGCGCAGTCCGCCAGGTGGCGTTCGAAGCGCACGCGCTCCGGCTCGGGCAGGGCGTGCAGGGCGTAGGCGCCGGTCAGCGTGTGCAGGTCCGCGGCGTTCATGCGGTGCCCCCCAGGCAGTCGCGGAGACGGATGAGCCCGTCCCGCATCCTCGTCTTGATGGTGCCCAGCGGCAGCTTCAGCAGCTCCGCCACCTCACGGTAGGTCAGGCCCCGGTAGTAGGCGAGGGTCACCGCCTGCCGCTGCCGCTCGGTCAGGCCGCCGAGGCAACGGCGCACCTGCTCCCGCTCCAGTCGGCTCTCGACCTGCTCGGTCACGTCGTCGAAGGCCGGGGTGTGGTCGAGCCGGGCCACCCGTTCCTCGCGGTCCACCCGGGCCTGGGCCGAGCGCACCCGGTCGACGGCACGGCGGTGGGCGAGCGTCATCACCCAGGTCATCGCGGAGCCCCGGTCAGCCTGGAAGCGGGCCGCGGTCCGCCAGACCTCGACCAGCACCTCCTGGGTGACCTCCTCCGACTGCGCGGGGTCACACAGCACCCGGCGCACCAGGCCCAGCACGGGCCCCGCGACGGCGTCGTAGACGTGGGCGAAGGCTTCCTGGTCACCCTGGGCGACCCGTTCCAACAACTCCGTGAGGCCAGGCCCGTGCCCGGCGGTGCCGCCGATGCGTACGGGTTCTCGCACGATGTCGCCCTTTCCGTGGTCGGCCGCCCGCTGTCGCGGGTCCGCTCCCTGTTCGTAGCCGTCGGCGCTCCGGATTGGTCCGGCCCGCGCCGCGACCGGAGGCGGGGAGCACGCGGCGGGCCGGGGGCGTACGGCGCGGCCCGGCGGGCGGCCCGGTCCAACTCTTTCGGAAGAACGGCCAATCCGCCCGGGGCGGCGCTCCGAATAGCGAGTGTGACGGCTCACCGAAGACCACTCCCGCCGTACACCGGACGGCCACGGCGCCACCCGGTGCGCGACGCGAACCCGCCGTCTCCGGGGCGCGGCGGCCGGGCCCCGGAGACGGCGGTCCCACGAACCGGCACCCGCCCGCCCCCGACGACCGCCCGACAACCGCCCCCGACGTCCGCGCCCGACATCCCCGCAGCCTCCCGAAGGAGCACCATCATGCGCACCACCCTCCGCACCCGCCGCACCGGCCGTCTCGCGCTCGCACTCGTGGCGGCGGCGGCGCTGCCGCTGACGCTGACCGCGTGCTCGGACGACGGCGACGACAAGGACAAGGACAACGGTGCGGACAGCTCCGCGTCGGCGAAGGAGAAGCCCGGCGCGCCGGAGGAGGAGACGGGCTCGGCCGACAGCGCCATGGCCAAGCCGTTCGGCCCGGCCTGTGCCTCGGTCCCCGATGAGGGCTCCGGCAGCTTCGACGGCATGGCCAAGGACCCGGTCGCCACCGCGGCGTCCAACAACCCGGAGCTGTCCACCCTCGTCTCGGCCGTGCAGAAGGCCGGCCTGGTCGAGACGTTGAACAGCGCCGAGAACATCACCGTCTTCGCCCCCACCAACGACGCCTTCGCCAAGATCCCGAAGGCCGACCTGGACAAGGTGATGAGCGACGAGGCCATGCTGAAGAAGGTGCTGACCTACCACGTCGTGGGCCAGCCGCTGCCGCCGGAGAAGCTGGCCAAGGGCTCGTACCCGACGCTGGCCAAGAGCCCGCTGACCACCTCGGGATCGGGCGAGAGCTTCACGGTCAACGACAGCTCCAACGTGGTCTGCGGTGACGTACGGACCTCCAACGCCACCGTGCACCTCGTCGACTCGGTGCTCATGCCCCCGATGTGACGTCGAGCGACGACGTGACGAAGGCCCGCCCCGGATCTCGGGGCGGGCCTTCGGGCGGATGACGGGGCGACGGCTTCGGGGGTGTACCGGTGGGCCCGTCTCCGCCGGCTCGGGTCCGGCGCGTGGCGCCGGGTCCGTCGGCTGACGGGGAGCGCGGGGCGTGGGTCAGGCGCCCCGCGGTGGGTGCTTACAGGGAGTCCAGGCCGGCGCCCCAGTAGGTGACCGAGGAGTCGTCGTCGAGGAGGAGTCCGGCACCGGCCGGCGCGGAGACGGTCGCCTCGCCCGACAGGGGCTGGTTGTCGGCGTCCACGAGGGTGACCGTGAGCTGCTTCTCGCGGTGCGGGGTGGAGCCGTCCTCGCTGCCGAGGCCGATGGTGGCGGTCGTGGACTCGCCGGGCGCCACCGTCCGCACGGCCTGCGGCTTGTCCCCGCCCACCGCGAGCGGCGCCTGCGCGTTCGGGTAGCCGATGAGCGGGACGTGGTACGCGTTGCAGGCGGTGGAGCCGGTGTTGGTGAGCTTCAGGGTGATCGCGGGAATCGTGCCGCCCGTGTGCTCCAGCGTGATCTGGGTGTCCGCGACCGTGCAGGGCTTGTCGGTCGGGCCGCCGTCCTCGCCGTCCGAGCCGGTGTCCGCGCCGGCGTCGGAGGTGGTGTCGGTCGGCTGCTCCTTGGCGCCCTCGACGCCCGGGCCCTTGCCGCCGGTCTCCGTGGTGTCCTGGCCGGCGCTGTCCGCGCCGCCCGTGCCGCCCGTACCGCTTCCCTGACCGACCGGGGAGTCGCCCTTGCCGTCCGTGTCGGCACCGCTGTCGGCACCGTTCTTGGCGTTCGTGTCCTTCGCCGCCGCCTCCAGCGACGGGGTGGAGTCGGCCTTGCCCTCCGTCTTGGTGCCCGAGCTGTCGTCGGAGCCGCAGGCGGTCAGCGTCAGCGCGGCGAGCGCGGTGACCGAGGCGGCGGCGATGCGGACCGCGTTGCCGCGGAGGCGGCCGGTGCGGGCGGCGCGGGCGGTCTTGCTGGCGGTAGCGGTGGTGTGCGACATGTTCTGGTCCCCCCAGGAGCGGTGGTCGGTTGGTATGGCTCAAGCCTGCCGGGGGCCGTTGCCGTGCTGCTAACCCCTGCCTAACAGGCCCGCGTTAGCCACCTGACCAGCACAAACAACCGTCACTACGGGGGGATTGGACGCCGTGGGCACCGCTCACCAACACCCACCAACGCCCAGACGCGCGACGGGGCCGCCCCCAGGGGCGGCCCCGCTGTGTTCGATTCCGCGCGGACAGTGGTGCGTTAGCCTCCGCTCTCCGGCGGCGGCCCGGACGAGGGCGGTGACCCGGGCGGCGGGGGTGCGGCCGGGGGCGTGCCCGGCGGCCGGGGCTGGCCGCCGCTCGTCTTGCCGTCCCTGGCGAACAGCTTGACCAGGTCGCTCATCGTGTAGCGGCCGGTGGCCTCCTCGTCGACCAGGTGCATCTCGGCGAGCCGGTCGAGACCGTCCAGCGTCACATCCGGGTCGGAGCCGGCGAACGCGGCCACCGCCGTGGCCTCCACGTGCCGGTCGAACCCCGAACCGAGCGCGGCCAACAGCCGCGCGTCGTCCGCCGAGAGCCGGGCCACCGACATCCGCAGCGCGGCGGCGATGCCGGTGTCCTCGGCCGACAACAGGGCCAGCCGCCGCTGCTCGTCCCGGAGCGCCGAGGCCAGCCGGCCGAGCCGCCACCTCGGCCGCGCGGTGAGCTGCGCGGAGGCGGCCCGCAGCGCGAGCGGCAGCCCGTCGCACAGGTCCACCAACTCCCGCGCGGCGTCCGGATCGTCGGCGACCCGGTCGCCGCCGAGCATGGCCGTCAACAGGTCCACGCCGTCCTGCGGGGTCAGCGCCTGCAACGGCACCGGCCGCGCGGCGTCGGTGGCCACCAGGCCGTCGAGCCGGCTGCGGCTGGTCACCAGCGTCACGCAGCCCGAGTCCGCGCCCTGACCCCCGCCCGGCAGCAACGGCCGCACCTGCGCGGAGCTGCGCGCGTTGTCGAGGACGACCAGCAGCCGCCGCCCGGCGACCCGGGACCGGTACAGCGCCGCGGCGCTCTCCGGCGAGCCCGGGATGCGGTCCGGCGACGTGCCGAGGGCCAGCAGGAAGTCCCGCAACACCTCGACGGGCGGGGCCTCTTCGCGCTCGCCGAAGCCGCGCAGGTCCGCGAAGAGCAGCCCGTCCGGGTAGGCGGCGGCGTGCTGGTGCGCCCAGTGCACGGCGAACGCCGTCTTGCCGACCCCGGCCGGACCGGTGATCAGCGCGATGGGCGCCTCGCCCGGCGCCGGCGTGCGCACCAGCGCGCTCAGCGCCTCGAGTTCGGCCTGCCGGCCACGGAACCGGGTGGGCGGCCGGGGCAACAGCCACGGCGCGCTCGCCCCGGCCCGCGCCCCGCCACCGCCCGGCGGGTACGCGCCGGGCTGCCCGGCACCGGCCGCGCCCCCGGAACCCGCGGCGCCCGCGACCCCCGCGCCCTCACCGGAGGGCTGGGGCGCCGGCGGGTACGCCTCGGCCGGCGGGTACGCGGCACCGGCCGGCCCGCCGTCGGCCGGCGGGTAGGACCCGGCAGGGTACCCACCGTCGCCGTGCGGCCCGGCACCCGGCTGGGCCCCCGGCCGCGCCGCCGGCTGGGCCCCCGGCCGCGCCGCCGGCTGGGCCCCTGGCCGCGCCGCCGGCTGGGCCGTGGCCGGGGCCTGGGCGCCCGCGCCGTACGGGGCCCGCTCGCCGGCGTAGGGGCCGCTCTCGGCGGCGGGGGCGGTCCGGCCGACCCTCGGGTCGTCGGGGCCCTGGCCCGTGGCCGGGCCGCCGCCCGGCGCCCTGCCACGGGGCGCGGCGGGTCGCTGGCCCCCCGGCGCGCGCTGGGCGGGCACCGCCGCGTCCGCGTTCAGGATCTCCTCGTACGCGCGGCGCAGCCCCTCGCCCGGGTCCACGCCGAGTTCGTCGCTGAGCAGCCCGCGGGTGCGGTGGTACCAGCCGAGCGCGTCTGACTGCCGGCCCGCCCGGTACAGGGCGCGCATCAGCGTCGCGATCAGGCCCTCGCGCAGCGGGTGCGCGACGGCCTCGGTGTGCAGCACGGCGGCGGCCACGTCGTACTGCCCCAGCTCCTCGTGCGCGTACGCCAGCGCCTCCACCGCCGACAGCCGCCGCTCCTCCAGGGCGTGCGCCGCCGCGGCGTACGGCGGGCTGGTCACGGTGCCGGTCAGGGCGGGGCCGCGCCACAGGCCCAGCGCCTCGCGCAGCATCGGCACGGCGTCGGCCGCCGCGCCCGCCCCGCCCGGGCCGGCGGTCGGGCCGGTGACCTGCCCCGGGCGGCCGGCCGCGTCCCGCCAGCCGGTCATCTCGCGGGCACGGGCCACCAGTTCCTCGAACCGGTGCGCGTCCACCCGCTCGGCCGGCAGCCGCAGCAGGTACGCCGAACCCTGCGTCGTCAGCTCGACCCCGTGGGTGTGCGCGCCACCGTCCGCGAGCGTGGCCCGCAGCCGCGAGACGTGGCCCTGGACGACGGTGCGGGCGTGCTCGGGCGGATCGTCCTCCCACAGCGCGGTGATCAGCCGCTCCACCGGCACCGTGGTGTTCGCCTGGAGCAGCAGCATGGCCAGTACGCTGCGCCGTTTGGCCGGGCCGAGCGGCAGGTCACCGTGCGCGGTCCGCACGGCGACCGGGCCCAGCAGTGAGAATTCCAAGTCAGCCCTCCAGGAACGCGGCCAGCACGTTCGCGAGCAGGAACGGGTCGTCGGCGCCGCACAGTTCGCGGGCCGAGTGCATGGAGAGGATCGCGACACCGATGTCGACGGTGGCGATGCCGTGCCGGGCCGCGGTGATCGGTCCGATCGTGGTGCCGCACGGTACCGCGTTGTTGGAGACGAAGGACTGCCACGGCACCCCGGCCCGCTCGCAGGCGGCGGCGAACACCGCGCGCCCGCTGCCGTCGGTGGCGTACCGCTGGTTGACGTTGACCTTCAGGATCGGGCCGCCGTTGGGCATCGGGTGGTGGCCCGGCTCGTGCCGCTCCGCGTAGTTGGGGTGCACGGCGTGCCCGGTGTCGGACGAGAGGCACACCGTGCCGGCGAACGCGCGGGCCCGGTCCTCGTACGAGCCGCCGCGCGCGAAGACCGAGCGCTCCAGGACGGTGCCGAGCAGCGGGCCGTCGGCGCCGGTGTCGGACTGGCTGCCGTTCTCCTCGTGGTCGAAGGCGGCGAGCACCGGGATGTGCGGCAGGTCGGCGCCGTGGCTGGCGACGGCGGCCAGCGCGGCGGCCTCGGCGTGCACGGACAGCAGGTTGTCCAGGCGCGGGCCGGCCACCAACTCGCGGTCCCGGCCCAGGTAGGCGGGCGGCTCGACGCTGTGCACCATCAGGTCCCAGCCCGCGACGTCGTCGGCGGCCACGCCCGCCTCCTCGGCCATGTACGCGATGAGGTCGCCCTCGCGCACCCCGCCGATGCCCCAGATCGGCGTCAGGTGGCGCTGCCGGTCGAGCTTGAGGCCGTCGGTGTTCACGCTCCGGTCCAGGTGCACGGCGAGCTGCGGCACCCGCAGCAGCGGCCGGTCCACGGCCACCAGCCGGTGCGCGCCGTCGCGCAGGGTGAGCCGTCCGCTCAGCCCGAGGTCGCGGTCGAGCCAGGTGTTGAGCAACGTCCCGCCGTAGATCTCGACGGCGATCTGCCGCCAGCCGTACGAGCCGGTGTCCGGCATCGGCTTGACCCGCAGGTTGGGCGAGTCGGTGTGCGCGCCGACGATCCGGAACGGGGTGGCCGGTCCCGCGCCCTCGGGCACGTACCAGGCGATGATCGCGCCCCCGCGCAACACGAACTTCCCGCCGCTCGCGCCGTCCCACGCGTCCACCTCGGCGACCTGGCGAAAGCCGGCCTTCTCCAGCCGCGCGGCGACGGTGGCCACCGCGTGGTACGGCGACGGACTCGCCGTGAGGAAGGACAGCAGATCATCGGTGTGGCCGCGATCGAAGCGGGCGGGGCTACTCATGCCCCTCAGCATAAAGATGCCGGCGAGGGGGGCTGAGGCGAGAACGCGGCGCGTCGCCCGATCATCAGCTCATCGCAGCGAGCCGGCCGCACAGAATTCGGCCGCATCCCACCGCACCGTGCCGCCGCCCCGCCCGCCTCAACGGCCCCGACCGGCCCGCCCATCCGCTCTGTCCCGGCCCGCCGCACCCGACGGCGGCCAACCTCCCACCGACCCCCGCCCGACCCCGCCAAAGCCCCTCCCGATCCCGCCAGGGTTCCTCCACGGCCCGGCCCCGCCAGGGCCCCGCGCCGGCCCGGAAGCGGCCGACGGGGCCCGCTTCCCCGTGGGGTGGGAAGCGGGCCCCGTCTCGTGGGGTGACAGTGGCCTGGGTGCCCCGGGGCGCCGGTGGCGGCCCGGGGGTACGGGGCGCGCGGCCCCGCCGGCGACTCCTGGCGCGACCTAGAAGGCGGCAGTGACTCTCGGCCTAGAAAGCGGCCTCGTCCAGCTCCATCAGGGACTGGTCGATGGACTCGGCGAGCGCCCGCTGGGTGCTCACGCCCGGCAGCACGTTGTGCGCGAAGAACTTCGCGGCGGCGACCTTGCCCTGGTAGAAGGGCACGTCCTTGGCGGTGGCGGTGGGCAGCTTGGCCGCCGCGACCGCGGCGCCGCGCAGCAGCAGGTAGCCGACGATCACGTCACCGGAGGCGAGCAGCAGCCGGGTGGTGTTGAGGCCGACCTTGTAGATGGACGTGACGTCCTTCTCGGTGGCGGCCAGGTCGGTCAGCATCGCGCTGACGATGGCCTCCAGGTCGACGGCCGCCTTGGCCAGCTCCTCGCGGGCCGCGGCCAGCTCGTCGCCGCCCCCCGCCTCGGCGAGGAACTTCTTGATCTCGTCGGAGAGCGTGGTCAGCGCCTGGCCCTGGTCGCGGACGATCTTCCGGAAGAAGTAGTCCTGGCCCTGGATGGCGGTGGTGCCCTCGTAGAGGGTGTCGATCTTGGCGTCCCGGATGTACTGCTCGATCGGGTACTCCTGGAGGTACCCGGAGCCGCCGAAGGTCTGGAGCGACTGGGCGAGCTGCTCGTAGGACTTCTCCGAGCCGTAGCCCTTCACGATCGGCAGCAGCAGGTCGTTCAGGCCGTGCAGCGCCTTGGCGTCCTCGCCCGCGGCCTCCTTGACCAGGATCTCGTCCTGGACGGAGGCGGTGTACAGCACCAGGGCGCGCATGCCCTCGGCGTACGCCTTCTGCGTCATCAGCGAGCGGCGCACGTCGGGGTGGTGGGTGATGGTGACGCGCGGGGCGGTCTTGTCCGTGAAGGCGGCCAGGTCCGGGCCCTGCACGCGCTCCTTGGCGTACTCCAGGGCGTTGAGGTAGCCGGTGGACAGGGTCGCGATGGCCTTCGTGCCGACCATCATCCGGGCGAACTCGATGATGCGGAACATCTGCCGGATGCCGTCGTGCTTCTCGCCGATCAGCCAGCCCTTGGCGGGGTGCCGGTCGCCGAAGGTCATCTCGCACGTGTTGGACGCCTTGAGGCCCATCTTGTGCTCGACGTTGGTGGCGTAGACGCCGTTGCGCTCGCCCAGCTCGCCGGTCTCGAAGTCGAACTCGTACTTCGGGACGAGGAACAGCGACAGGCCCTTGGTGCCCGGGCCGTGGCCCTCGGGGCGGGCGAGGACGTAGTGCAGGATGTTCTCGGACATGTCGTGCTCGCCCGAGGTGATGAAGCGCTTGACGCCCTCGATGTGCCAGGAGCCGTCGTCCTGCTGGGTGGCCTTGGTGCGGCCGGCGCCGACGTCGGAGCCGGCGTCCGGCTCGGTCAGCACCATGGTGGAGCCCCACTGCTTGTCCACCGCGAGCTTGGCGATGTGCTTCTGCTGCTCGGTGCCCTCCTCGAAGAGCACGCCCGCGAACGCCGGGCCCGAGGCGTACATCCACACCGCCGGGTTGGCGCCGAGGATCGTCTCGGCGAAGCCCCAGAGCAGCGAGCGCGGCGCCGTGGTGCCGCCCAGCTCCTCCTGGAGGCCGAGGCGCCACCACTCGGCGTCCATGTACGCCTGGTAGCTCTTCTTGAAGGTGTCCGGCAGCGGCGCGGTGTTCGTGTCCGGGTCGAAGACCGGCGGGGTCCGGTCGCCGTCCGCATACGAGTCGGCCAGCTCGTTCTCCGAGAGGCGGGCGATCTCGGACAGCACGCTCTTGGCGGTCTCGACGTCCATCTCGGCGAACGGGCCGGTGCCGTACAGCTTGTCGCGGCCGAGCACCTCGAAGAGGTTGAACTCGATGTCGCGGAGATTCGACTTGTAGTGCCCCATGGCGACGGCTCCGTAAGGCTCGACCCAGCGAGGCGCCGACGGCGCCCGGCCGGGGGTGGGATCGGTTCTCGTATGCGTTTCAAACGATGACCGCCATGATGCTACCCACCGGTAATAAGAGGCAACCCTCAATAGCCCAACTGTGACTCAGTACGCTCTATGACATGTACGGCTACGACCAGAACGCGGGCGGGCAGCAGTACGCCGCCCCGCCACCGCCGCAGCAGCCGCCGCACGGCCACCAGGGCCAGCACGGCCACCAGGGTCAGCCGGGCGCGGGGTACGGCGAGCAGCCGCTGTACCCGGAGCCGTCGCCCCCGTCGCTGGCCGACGCGGTCCGCGCCTTCACCACGGGCACCATGGCGCCCGAGGACTTCCAGCAGATCTTCTCCACCTCGAAGGTCTACTGCCCGCGCGGCGACAACCCCGGCTTCCTCGCGCTGCACAACACCCAGCAGCCGGTGATCCCGATGTTCAGCTCGCTCAAGGAGCTGCGCCGCTACGCCGGCAAGGAGTCCAAGTACTTCGTGATCACCGGCGCCGAGGTCCTCGACCTGCTCCCGACGGGGTACGGCTTCGTGCTCGACATGGAGGGCCAGCACCGCATGGTGTTCGACGCGAAGGCCGTGGAGCAGATGGTGGACTACGCCATGCGGCAGATGTACGGCTGAGGCCCCGCCCCTCGCCGGGGCGTCCCCCGCCCCCACTGGCCCGACGAACCCGGGCCGGACCGCGTACGCGCGGCCCGGCCCGGGTTTCGTCGCGTCCGGGGGCGGTGTGGCGGGTGGGGGCGCGACCCGGGTGGCGTGGCCGAAAGTGGCGCCTGGCGTTCCGGGCGGGAATGGCCGCGTCTTGCCAGTCGTTCACTATTCAACTAAGTTGAATCCCGAACGACCGAGGAGGCCGTCATGCCCGCCGTAACCGTTGAGAACCCGCTGACGCTGCCGCGCGTCGCCGCACCCGCCACCCGCGCCGGCCAGGAGCCCGCGCGCCCACGGCCCGTGCTGAACGTGACCACCGCGCCCAGCGGCCTGGAGGGCGAGGGCTTTCCGGTGCGTCGGGCCTAGGGAAGTCGTCATCACGGTTCTGACCTGCGGAAACCTTTCTCACTCACGCGGAGATTCCCATGCCTGCCATCACCCCGGCTGACCCGCTGGCCCTTCCCCGGGTCGGCGCCCCTACGGACGCGAAGCCTCGCCCTGTGCTCACCGTGAGTACCGCCCCGAGCGGCTTGGAGGGGGAGGGCTTCCCCGTTCGTCGCGCCTTCGCCGGCATCGACTACCGGCACCTCGACCCGTTCATCATGATGGACCAGATGGGTGAGGTGAACTACGAGGCAGGCGAACCGCGTGGGACTCCATGGCACCCGCATCGAGGGTTCGAGACCGTCACGTATCTGATGGACGGAAGCTTCATCCACCGTGACTCCCACGGTGGGGGCGGTGTCATCAACGACGGTGACACCCAGTGGATGACGGCCGGGTCCGGACTGCTCCACATCGAGACTCCGCCCGAAGAACTTGTCATGTCCGGCGGGCTGTTCCACGGAATCCAGTTGTGGGTCAACCTGCCGGCCAAGGACAAGATGATGGCGCCGCGCTACCAGGACATCGGCGGCGGCAGCGTCACGTACCTGACCAGCGCCGACGGTGGTTCCATAGTCCGGTTGATCGCCGGGGACCTCGACGGCAACGAGGGACCTGGGATCACTCACACGCCGATCACGCTGGTGCACGCCACGGTGAGTGCCGGAGCCGAGCTGACCCTTCCGTGGCGGCCCGACTTCAACGCGCTCGCGTACGTGCTCGCTGGAAACGGCTACGTCGGAACGGACCGGCGGCCCGTGCGCCTGGGGCAGACCGTTGTCTTCGGTAGCGGCGATGCGCTCACGATCGGTGCGGACGCGAAGCAGGACTCCCGATCGAACGCCCTGGAGGTGCTGCTCCTCGGCGGGCAGCCGATCCGTGAGCCCATGGCGCACTACGGGCCGTTCGTGATGAACACCCGCGCCGAACTCCAGCAAGCGGTCGATGACTTCCAGGCGGGCCGGCTGGGCGTCATCCCGTCGACCGAGCGCCTGCCGCACGCGTAGGACGCGGTGCGCGCCCTGACCCACCCCCGGGCCGTCCGGCCCGGGACCAGAGCCAGGCCAGGGCGTCCGATGGGGTGCGGCCTCACGTCGGGCGCACCGGGCCATGCGACGGCGGCGCCGGCCGTTGGGGCGGCCGGCGCCGCCGAACGACCTCCCCGCGCGGCGGCCCGCTAACCGACCCGTGACGGGCCGTCACCCGCGCGGCGGCTGTCGGCGGGTGGCGTGGGGGCGCACGTGGTGGGCTGGGGGCGTGCCCAGTGATCGCCCTGCTCCGCCGCGCGCGCCGGAGCCCGCCCTGTTGCCGTACGAGGTGCGCCGGGTCGCCGCCTGGTGCGGGGTGCTGCTGTTGATGGCCGCCGTGGCCGGGGTGGTCGTCTGGCTCACGGTGGTGCTCAAGGCCGCCGTCACGCCCGTGCTGCTCGCGCTGCTCGGCTCCGCCCTGCTCGGGCCGCTGTACCGGTGGCTGGTGCGCAGGCACCTGAACGCCTCGCTCGCCGCCGGGCTCACCTGTCTGGCGCTGCTTGCGGTCGTCGGCGGGGCCGTCTACATCGTCGTGCAGGCCCTCGTCGACAGCGGCGACCAGATCGTCGCCTCGGTCAAGGACGCGGCGCGGGACCTGTCGGGGGACTTCGACATCGCGGGCAACTCCGTGGATGACATGGCCTCCAACGGGCGGGAGCTGGCCGACAAGTTCGGCGGTACGGCGGCGACCGGGCTGCTCTCCGGGCTCAGCGTCGTCGGCCAGATGGCCGCCGCCGCGTTCCTCGCGCTGCTGCTCACCTTTTTCTTCCTGCGCGACGCCGACCGGGCGGTGCGCACCCTGCACGCGTACGCGCCGCGCGGTACGGGCCCCCGGCTCGAGGCGGTGGCCCGGCGGGCCTTCCAGGCCGTCGAGGGCTTCATGCGCGGCACCACGGTGATCGCGCTCATCGACGCGGTGTGCATCACCATCGGGCTGCTCGTGCTGAGCGTGCCCGGCGCGGTGGGGCTGGGCGCGCTGGTCTTCGTCGGCGCCTACATCCCCTACCTGGGCGCGTTTCTCTCCGGCGCGGTGGCCGTCCTCGTCGCCTTCGCCGACGGCGGCCTCGCGATCGCGCTGTGGGCGCTGGGCGTCGTGCTGGCCGTCCAGGTCCTTGAGGGGCACGTGCTCCAGCCGGTGGTGCAGAGCCGCACGGTGCAGATGCACCCCGCCGTCGTCATGATCACCCTCACGGCGGGCGCCAGCCTGGCCGGCATCCTCGGCATGCTGCTGGCCGTCCCCCTCACCGCCGCGGCCTTCGGCGTCGTCTCCGACCTGCGCGACCACTACGGCCGCGAGGCGCCTGACTCCGGCGCGGGCGACGGCGACCCGGGCGACCCGGGTGATTCTGGTGGGCCTGGCGGGGGCGGTGGCGGACCCGGTGGTGGCGCGGGCCCCGGTGCCGCGGGCGCGACGGCGACGGGGTGCGGGGGCGGCTCCGAGGGGCGCGACGTGGGGCCGTACGCGGCCGGGGGGCCGTACGAGCGGCCTTAGCGGGGTGTGGGGGTGTAGCTGGGCGGGGGTGGGCGGGTGGCCTCGTCGGACGTCCCTTGACCGTCCCATAGGCATGAGACGGCTCCATGAGTGCGGGCAAACGATCAGGGAGTGAGCCGGCCTGGCGGGCAAGACCTCGGCGGCACATGCCCAACGGGTCGCCGGTCCGTGTGCAGTCCTGTTTCCGCAGATCAGGCGAGGGGTGGGCACCCGCCACGCCAAGCGTGACGCACACCACATGACTTGTCCGTTGTTGACGCATGGTGTCCGGATTTACCGCGTCCTCTCAGGGAGAGGGGAGCGGAGGGCTATTTTGTCCTGTTCGTCTCGTCCGGCATCTCCGCAATGGTCGCTCCGTGTGATGGAGTGGTGACTGTTCCACTTTTGGGGGCCTTTTCTTGGGTGTGGCGAAGGCTCTAGGCTTCACGCCGTTCCCGGGAAATGGTCAAGCCGATTGGTCGCCGCGCAGTCATGGTTGACGACCGCGGCGAAATTGGAAAGGGGATGGTATCGCCCCTGGCGGCTCGAACGGTGAGCTCACTCCGTCGCGGAAAGGATGACGATAGGCGGAGCGCAGCACGCGCCGGTACTCGGCCGAAATTCGCGTTGCGTGAGTGATGAGTGAATGCGATCGGAAGAGGATCGCAGGGTGTGACTCAATGTTGTGTGAATGCGCAAGAATGCGGGGGCCGGCTTCCGGAGGCAACCATCAGCCGGCCCCCGCTTGTCCAGTCCCGACATCGAAAGAATGAGACACGATGAACAAGACCATCAAAAGTATAGCCCTCTCGGTGACGGCCGTGATCGCGGTGGGCGTTGCCGCTCCGGCAGCTCTTGCCCAGTCGCCTGGAGCTGAACGCGTGAGCGTGAGCGCTCCCTTGTCGGGGGTCAACGAGAGCCAGGCGGTGCGGCAGCTCGCAGCGAACCTCCTGAAGTACGAGGGAGACCGCTTCAACGCCCAGGAGCGCGCAGAGCTTCAGGCGTTCGCGAACGGCACCAACATCGGGACCAAGGGCAAGCTCGACTCGCTGGTCAAGCTCCTCAAGAAGGTCAAGGGGTTCGCCAAGGCGGTCAAGGGTTCGTACAAGTCCTTCAAGAACTGGTACAAGAATCTGCCCTGGTACGTCAAGGCGCCCTTGGCCGCCGCCGGCGTCGGCAGCCACTTGTGGGAGATCTGGAACCTGTTCCACTGATCCGGATAGCGACACGGTAAACGGTTGATTCAAGAGGCCCCCGGATCCTCGGGCATGAATGACCTGGGGGCCTCTTGTCGTCGTTGTGCAAGGAGGACTGTCATTCCTGAAAAACAAAGCGGTGTCCGAAAGGTCGAAAATTCGGGTTTGCCTGCGTGGCTGCTCATCCTCTTCGGATTGGCGCTGAGCTTCGGACTGCGCCAAGCACTGGGCTACGGATACTGGCTCGTACTGTTGGTCGCTGTCGCCGCCTCGCTCGCCCTCGGTGGTGCTGACCAGGCCATTCGCCGGGTGGCGAGAAATCATCGGCGTCGCGGAAACACCACGCGTACACCTGACGCTGACAGCCGTGCCACCAACGATGGCATCTGAGGCAGCGCGACCCCCTCTCGCTCGGCATTCTCACCCGGTTGGCCTTCGGTATCACGAGCAGGCCCGTGACGACCGCTTCGGGCCGCGAGCCTCGGTCAAAGAGTTGCTGACCGTTCTCCTGTTCCTCCTGGCCGCGGTTCTGGGTGTACTGATGGTTGGGGTCATTGGCGCGGACGTGTTCGAAGTATCCGCGAGTACGGACAGCGATCAGGTCTTCTCTGATCCGCTCGCGGATACGGCTCTGCTCTTCATCTCCATCGCCGCGGGCCTGCCTGCGGTACTGCTGGCGGTACGGCGATTCGGCCGGCACCGTTCGGGCGCGCTGTCGTCGGTCACCGGACGCTTTAGGTGGCGGTGGGCAGGCCGCTGCGCAGCGTTGGCTTTCCCTCTGTACGCCGTGCAGCTCACGCTGTATCTGGCATGGGTCCCTGACGAATCCGGCTCACCCTCCGAGGGCTCTGCCACGGCGCCCGCGTGGCCGGCGGTCGTGGGGGCCCTCGTCCTTGTCTTGGCGCTCGTGCCCTTTCAGGCGGCAGCGGAGGAGTACGTATTCCGAGGTTGGCTCACCCAGTTCGTGGGCCGGTTCGCCCGCTCCCCCTGGCCCGGGACTGTGGCCTCTGCCGTGATGTTCGCGTGCGCCCACGGCTGGGGCTCGCTGTCCGGCTTCGCGCTACTTCTCTCCTCATCTCTGTGGTGGGGCATGCTAGTTGTCCGCACCGGCGGACTAGAGGCCGTTGTCGCTCTGCACATCGCCAACAACATGCTTGTCCTCGGCCTCGCCACGGCACTCGGCGAACTGGACGAGACCGACTCCGCAGCCACTGCCCCGTGGCAGGCCCTCGTGCTTGAAACAACTTTCACACCCTTGTACTACGTGGCGATCACCTGGCTCGCGCGACGCCTACGCCTCGCCGGGACCACCGTGCCGGGGCAGTGATCTCCGGGGGCTTGGGTCTGGCCCCCGCGCCGCCGCCGATCGGCTGTCCCGCTGCCGCCCGGCCTCCCGCCGCTGCCCGCTCGCCATCGCCCCAGCCCGGCGCCGCTCGGGCCCTCCGTCGCCGCTCGGCACCGCTCAGCCCGACGCCGCTCCACCCTGCGCCGTCGCGTCCGGCTTGGGGAAGGGCGGCTGCCCCGGCGCGGGGGGCGGCTCCGGCCGAGGGGGCGGCTCCGGCGTCGGGGCGGGGGTGGTGGGCGTACGGGCCGGCGTGACGGTGGCGGTCCTCGTGGCGTGGGTGGCCGGGGCGGTGGTGGGCTGGGCGGCCGGCTCGTGCAGCTCGACCCAGATGCACTTGCCCTCGCCCCGTGGGTCCACGCCCCAGGAGCCCGCGAGCATCTCCATCAGCAGCAGTCCGCGGCCTGAGGACGCCAGTTCGCCCGGGTGGCGGCGGTGCGGGAGTTCGTCGCTGGCGTCGGCTACGTCGAGGCGTAGCCGGCGCGCGCCCGGCTCGCCGCTGATCTCGGCGATCACCAGCGCGTCGTCGTCGGTGTGCATCAGCACGTTGGTGACCATCTCGGACAGCAGCAGGACGGCCGACTCGACCTGGTCGTCCGATGCCCAGTCGTGCAGCATCTGGCGGAGTTGGAGCCGGGCCTGCGAGATCTGCTCCGGCTGGGCCTGCGCCACGGTGATGGCGGCCCGGCGCCTGCGCGGGCCCGCCGCCTCGGGGCTCGGCAGACCGCGGGATATCAGGACGAAGGCGATGTCGTCCTCGCGGCGGTCGGCCAGCGGCCCGGTCCGGTAGTGCGACGGCGGCCCGTGGACGGCCTGCAACAGCGCGTCGGCGAGCGCGTCCAGGTCCTCCTGACTGCGCAACCGCGGCTCGGCCCCGCCCACGCCGCCCGCGCCGCGCACGCCGGCGGCCACCTCCCCACCGCCCTCCGGCTGCTCGCCACCACCCGCCCGCGCGCCGCTACCCGTGCCCGTCCCCGCGCCGGCGCCCGTGCCCGTCCCCGCGCCGGCGGCCGGGCCCACCACCGCCCCCGGGGACGCCCCCGTACCCGGGCGCGCCCCCGCCCCCGCGCTCCCCCCAGCGGCGTCGCCCGCCCCCGCCCGGGCGGGGGCGTCCAGGTCGCGCAGGTGTTCGCCGAAGACCGCGCGGATGCGCTCCCAGCCGGTCTGCAGGTCGTGGCCGCCCGTCTCGATCAGGCCGTCCGTGCAGACCAGCAGCGTCTCGTCCGGTTCGAGGGTGAGCCGCGTCGTGGGGTAGTCGGCATCGGGGACGACGCCGAGCGGCAGGCCGCCCGCCGTCGGGCGGAGCATGACCGTGCCGTCGCCGTGCGCGATGGCCGGGTCCGGGTGGCCCGCGCGGGCGACGTCCAGGGTGCCGGTGGCCGGGTCCACCTCCATGTACAGGCAGGTCGCGAAGCGCGGGTCGGCGTTCTCGTCGTCCTCGATGTGCGGGCCGCTGCCGGCCCGGGCCCGGCCGCCGGTGTCGGTCAGGCTCGCGAAGAACCGGGAGGCGCGGGAGAGCACCGCGTCCGGGTGGTGGCCCTCGGTGGCGTACGCCCGGAGCGCGATCCGCAACTGTCCCATCAGCCCCGCCGCCCGCACGTCGTGCCCCTGGACGTCGCCGATGACCAGCGCCGTACGGCCCGACGGCAGCGGGATCACGTCGTACCAGTCGCCGCCGACCTGGAGTCCGCCGCCGGTGGGCACGTACCGCGCGGCGATGGTCAGGCCCGGCACCTCTGGTCTGCGGTCGGGCAGCATCGCGCGCTGGAGGCCGTCGGCGAGTTCGCGCTCGGTGTCGTGCAGGCTGGCCCGCGACAGGGCCTGCGCGAACATCCGGGCGATGGTGGTGAGCACCGAGCGCTCGTCGGGCGTGAAGGACACCGGCTGGCTGAAGGCGCCCATCCAGGCGCCGATGGTCCTGCCCGCCACGATCAGCGGCAGGAAGGCCCACGAGTGGCGGCCGAGCGGCTGGGCGAGCGCCCAGGCGGCGGGGAAGCGGCGGCGGTAGTCCTCGGGGGTCGGCAGGTAGATCGCGCGGCCGGTGCGCACCGCCTCGGCCGCCGGGAAGTCGCTGTCCACCGACATGTCGAAGAACGGCCCCTCGTCCTCCTCCCCGTACCCCTGATGGCCGATGACGGTGATCCGGTTGCCCTCGACGCCGAAGACCGCGAGGCCGTCGGGGGTGAAGCCGGGCATGGAGAGCCCCGCGGCGACCCGTAGCACCTCGGCGCTGGACTGCGCCTCGGCCAGCGCGCGCCCCGCGTCCAGCAGGAACGCCTCGCGGTTGCGCCGCCAGTCGCCGGTGACGGGGGTGGCCGCCGCGGTGCCGGGCACCGGGGTGGGGACCTCCTCAAGGGTGCCGACCAGCTCGAAGTGTTCGCCGCGCACGATGGGCCGGGTGCGGCTGCGCACCGTGCGCAGCACGGTGCCGTGCTCGTCCACGACCCGCAGCCTGGCCTCGGCGAGGGTGCCCTCGGTCAGGGCGAGGTTGATGATGCCGTTGATCTCGGTCCAGTCGACGGGGTGGAACCGGGCGCGGGCCGTGGCCTCCGGGAGGGTGACGGGCACGGCGGGCAGCCCGAGGAGCCGGGCCGCCTCGGCGTCGAGGGTGACCTTCGCCGAGGCGTTGCCCCACCGCCACAGGCCGGTCCTGATCGTGGCCAGAACATCCTCGGTACGCATTGCCCTACTTTATGTTCATTTATGGATTTGCTACCAGTGAGGACGGCTGGTCGTCGACCCGACCGGCGGGCCGGGCGGTGACGTGCCGCGGTTCCGGGCATCGACCGGGTACCTTGCCCGCGATGCCACGGCGGGCAGGGCGGTAGGCTGGCACCTTGCCCGCAGTGGCACTCGCGCCCGGGCCCCGGCTCAGCCAAGCCTCGCCCGCGCCGTCCACGCCCCGCTCAGATGACTTGGATGAATGATGCATCGGTACCGGTCCCACACCTGCGGCGAGCTCCGTGCCGCTGACGTCGACACTGAGGTGCGGTTGAGCGGCTGGCTGCACAACCGACGGAACCTGGGCGGCATCCTCTTCATCGACCTGCGCGACCACTACGGCGTGGTGCAGCTCGTCGTACGGCCCGACACGGCCGCCAACGAGGCGCTCAGCTCGCTCACCAAGGAGACCGTCGTCCGGGTGGACGGCCGGGTCATCGCGCGCGGCGCGGACAACGTCAACCCCGACCTGCCCACCGGCGACATCGAGGTCGAGGTCAGCGCCGTCGAGGTGCTGGGCGCCGCCGACCCGCTGCCGTTCACCGTCTTCCCCGAGGACAACGTGAACGAGGAGCGCCGCCTCGAGTACCGCTTCCTCGACCTGCGCCGCGAGCGCATGCACCGCAACATCATCCTGCGCTCGAAGGTCATCGCCGCGCTGCGCTCGAAGATGACCGCGCTCGGCTTCAACGAGTTGGCCACCCCGATCCTGTCGGCCACCTCGCCCGAGGGCGCCCGCGACTTCCTGGTGCCCTCGCGGCTGCACGCCGGCAAGTTCTACGCGCTGCCGCAGGCCCCGCAGCAGTTCAAGCAGTTGCTGATGATCGCGGGCTTCGACCGCTACTTCCAGATCGCGCCCTGCTTCCGCGACGAGGACGCCCGCGCCGACCGCTCGCCCGGCGAGTTCTACCAACTCGACGTGGAGATGAGCTTCGTCGAGCAGGAGGACGTGTTCCAGGTCATCGAGAAGGTGATGACCGACCTGTTCAACGAGCTGGGCGACGGCCGCGAGGTCACCTCGCCGTTCCCGCGCATCCCCTTCCGCGAGGCGATGCTCAAGTACGGCTCGGACAAGCCCGACCTGCGGGCCCGCCTGGAGCTGGTGGACGTCTCGCACGTGTTCGCGGGCTCCGGCTTCAAGGCGTTCGCCGACAAGCACGTGCGCGCCCTGGCCGTGCCGGACACCGGCGAACAGCCGCGCAAGTTCTTCGACCAGCTCGGCGAGTACGCCGTCGAGCAGGGCGCCAAGGGCCTGGCCTGGGTGCGCATCGGTGAGGACGGCAAGCTGACCGGGCCGATCGCGAAGTTTCTTAACCAGGACGACGTGGCCAAGCTGGTCGCCGAGGTCGGTGGCAAGGCCGGCACGTCGATCTTCTTCGGCGCCGGCGACTTCGACGAGGTCTCCAAGATCATGGGCGCGGTGCGCGTCGAGGCCGCCAAGCGCGCCGGGCACTTCGAGGAGAACGTCTACCGGTTCTGCTGGGTCGTGGACTTCCCGATGTTCGAGAAGAACGAGGACACCGGCGCGATCGAGTTCTCGCACAACCCGTTCTCCATGCCGCAGGGCGGCCTGGAGGCGCTGCGCACCAAGGACCCGCTGGACATCCTGGCCTGGCAGTACGACATCGTCTGCAACGGCACCGAGCTGTCCTCCGGCGCCATCCGGAACCACGAGCCCGAGGTCATGTACGAGGCGTTCGGCATCGCGGGCTACTCCCAGGAGGAGGTGGAGCGCGAGTTCGGTGGCATGCTCCGCGCCTTCAAGTTCGGCGCCCCGCCGCACGGCGGCATCGCGCCGGGCGTGGACCGCATCGTGATGCTGCTCGCGGACGAGCCCAACATCCGCGAGACGATCGCCTTCCCGCTCAACGGCAACGCGCAGGACCTGCTCATGGGCGCGCCCAGCGAGGTGGACGAGGCGCGGCTGCGCGAGCTGCACCTGTGGCTGCGCAAGCCGGCGCCGGCCAAGCAGGCCGCGGCCAAGGAGCCCAGGGGCGCGGAGCCGCAGGCTCACCCGGCCAAGCCGGTCAAGTAGCCCCGCGCGGGCTCGCCCGTACGAGGCCGCCACGGCGCCCCGGACCCGCGTGGTCCGGGGCGCCGTGGCGTGTGGCGGCGCCGACCGTGGCGGCGGCCGGCGCCACCGGCGTGGGCCGCGGCTCACCCGCGGCGGATCAGCGGCTCGAAGGCGGCGCGGACGTCGGCCGTGGTCTCCTTGACGGGCATGTCGGACGGCGGGCCGAAGTCCGTGAGGTAGTACTCGTACCTGAGCCACCGCGGGCAGCTCGCGCCGCCGATCTCCACGGTGCGGTCGGCCACGAGCTTGCCGGTGCGCAACGCGTAGACTTTCACCGGGATCGCGATCTTGTGGAACGTCACCTGCTCGACGCCGCCGACGGCGTTCTTCGCCTCGTACGGGCACGTCCGGACGGCGCTGCCCTTGTCGTCGGCCTCCGTCTCGTCCACGCAGACCACCAGCGCGGCCTTGGTGGCGTCATCGGCCCGCCAACTCTTCGGGAGCCGGTCGGTGTATGCGTCGTTGCCGTAGATCAGCGCGCGGTTGGTGGCGCCCTCGCGGGCCGCGGGCGCGGCGCTGTACCTGGCCGGCTTCGAGCAGTACGCGGGCTGGCCGCCGTACGCATCGCCGAGTCGGTCGCGTACGGTCGCCAGCTCGATGGCCAACGTGGCCCGGTGGGCGCCCTTCCGGGCCTGACCGGAGAGCGCGTTGTCCGGGTAGCGGTCGATGAGCTGCCGGTAGCGCTCGCGTGCGTGCTCCCACTCGCTGTCGCCGCCCAGGTCGTCGGCGCAGCTCACCAGGGCCTGCGGGGCGACCCGGCGCACGGTGTCGGCCGTCCGGCGCAGGACGTGGTGGCGCGGCTTTCGCTCCCGTAGCCAGTCGGTGACCTCCGCGGTGCGGCAGGCGTCGCTGACGGGCAGTCGGCCGAGGAACGCGTCGAGCGTCCTGCCCACCGTCGCGTCGTGGCCCGACTCCTCAAGCACCTCGGTCAGCGTGGCGAACCCGCTGTCCAACGCGTCCGTGTCGCCGGTCAGGCCGCGGGTCAGGTCCTCGCGCGCGGTGTCCAGGCGCCGGCAGGCGTCGGCGGTGGCATCCCCCCGCTCGGCGGCGCGGACATCGGCCACCCGCTGACCGAACCCCACCTGGTCCTGCGCCGCCAACACCGCCGCGCAGTCGCCGCGTTCGCGGGCCCGGGTCACGTCGTCCTCGATGCCCGCCGCGTCCAGCCGCAGCAGCCCCACGCTCAGCAGCACCGCCAGCGTCAGGCCGGCGGCGACCAGGCGGTACCCGCGCGCGGTGGTGCGCGGGTCGCCGCGGCGGGCCAGGTACCAGCCGTGCGCGGTCGTCAGCAGCCACCAGCCGAGCACGGCGAACTCGCACCACGGCTCGGCCCGGCCCAGCAACACCGCGACCAGCGCGACCGCGCCCGCGACCTGCACCAGGGCCAGCAGCCGGCGGCCGAGGAAGAGGTAGCCGACGCCGAGCAGCGAGGCGTTCCCGAGCGCGACCGCGAGCGGGTCGTACGTGCGCCTGCGCGGCGGCTTCGGCGGCGGCCAGGGCGTCCCCCAGTCCGACGCCGGGTCGGGTGCCGCCGCGTCGTCCGATGTCGCGTCGTGCTCGCCGACGTCCGGGGGAACGGGTCGCGAGCCTGGTTCCGGCGTGGCGTGCGGCGTGTCGTCCATCGCGGTCTCTTCCCGGTTCACGGAGCTTGCGTGGCCGTAGCCCATTGTTGGCAGCCGGCCCGGGAGGGGTCCCGTGGCCGGCACCGGGGCCGGACGGGCCAGCCGCTGGCCGGGCGTGAGGAGCGTGAGAGGGCGTGACAGGGGGCGCGGGCGGGATGGGGCGCGGGTTCCGCGTACGTCCTACGGGATGGTCTTGATCTCCTTCATGGTCAGGTGGGACTCCAGGCGGAGTACGGCGGGCAGGCTGCTGAGCTTGTCGGTGATGAACGCCTCGTAGGCGGCGTGGTCGGCGACCGCGACGCGGATGAAGTAGTCCGGGCGCCCGTACATGCGGCGGAACTCGGTGACCTCCTCGAAGGCGGACACGGTGTCCTCGAACTCCTGGAAGCTCTTGCGGTCCTGGGCGTAGATCTCGACGTTGACGAGGACCTCCAGGCCACGGCCCAGGGCCTGCGGGTTGATGACGGCCCGGTACCCGGCGATGACGCCGGCCTCCTCCAGCCGCTTGACCCGGCGCAGGCAGGGCGGCGGGGTCAGGCCGACCCGCTTGGCCAGCTCGACGTTGGTCAGCCGCCCGTCCTGGCCCAGGTGAAACAGAATGTCGCGATCAACGGCATCGAGTGTCACTTTGTTGCTCATGCGGCGATTCTAGGGTCAGAGGTGGCAACCATATGAGGCGTCATCCATCCTAAAATTCCACGCATGGAGACCAGCCCCGTCGCCACCGAGGACCGCCCTCGGTGCTCACCCGCCCCGCCGCCCGCGCCGCACTCCGAGGCGCGCGCGGCGTTGCGGGACTCCGCCGGTGTGGGCCTGGCCTTCCTGCCGCTCGGGCTCGCCTACGGGGCGCTGGTGACGCAGTCGGGTCTCCAGTGGTGGTGGGCGGGGCTGTCGGCGGCACTCGTCTTCGGCGGATCGTTCGAGTTCCTGCTCATCGGCATGGTCGCCGCCGCCGCCCCGCTCGCCTCGATCGCGGTCTCCGCGCTCCTGGTGAACGTCCGGCACGTCTTCTACACGCTGTCCTTCCCGCTGCACCGCGTGGGCGGCCGGCTCGGCAAGACGTACAGCACCTACGCGCTGTGCGACGAGGCGTACGCGCTGACCACCGGTGAGCAGGCGCGCGGCTGGTCCAGCCGTCGCATCCTGTGGTTGCAGTTCTTCCTGCACCTGTGCTGGGCGGCCAGCTCCACCGTCGGGGCCCTGCTCGGCTCCTTCATCCCCGACCGCGTCACCGGCCTGGACTTCGCCCTGACCGCCCTGTTCACGGTCCTCGCCCTGGACGCCGTCCGCGACCTGCGGGGCCACCTGGCCACTCCCGCCCTGGCCGTGCTCAGCGCCCTGTTCGCCCGCCTCCTCTTCCCCGGCCAGCTGCTCCCGGCCGCGTTCGCCCTGTTCACCGCCGCCCTGCTGGGCCGTCGCCTCGCCACGTCCCGGACACCGCGCCATGCCTGACACCCGCTACGCCATCGCCGCCGTCCTCGTCTCCGCCGCCGTGACCTGGGCCCTGCGCGCGCTGCCGTTCGCCGCGCTCACCCCGCTGCGCGAGAGCGGGACCGCCCGGTACCTCAGTGCCCACATGCCCGCCGGCGTCATGGTGATCCTGGTCGTCTACTGCCTGCACGACCTGCCGGTGACCGAAGCCCGCGCCACCGCCCCGCTCGCGGCCCTGGCCGTCACCGTCGGCCTCCACCTGTGGCGCCGCACCGCCCTGCTGAGCATCCTCGGCGGCACCGCCACCCACGTGATCCTCGCCAGCACGGTCTTCGCCCACTGACGCCACTGACACCACTGACGCCACTGACGTTACTGACGCCGCCGCCGACGCCGAGTCGGCCGGCGTCCCGCTCCGGAACGCCGAACGCCGAACACCGAACGCGGCACGCCCCCGCCACCGCCCGGAGGACCGCCCGCTGCCCGAGTGTGACGAAACATCAGTTTCGTTGCCTCACCCACCGGAGAAGGAACGTATCGGCAGCGGCACACTGGACGCATGTGGCACGTTGGGAGGTTGAGCGGCTTTCGACCCCGTGTGAGCCGTCCGTGCCGTCTGTCACCGTCCGGCGTCGGTCCCCGCCCGCGCCCTGCCCGGAAGAGAGCGATCATGCCCCCGCAGTCGCCTTCGCTACCGTCCCCCCGTCGTCCCTTAGCGCGCGGCCTGGCCGCCACGCTCTTCGTCGCCGGCGCGCTCGGCGCCCTCGGCGCCTGCGGTCTCTCCACCGAGCCCGAGCCCGACGCGACCAGAGCCCCGGCCGGTACGGCGGCCAAGGCCGAGGCCAACGGCGGCCGGGCCGGCCGGGCCGCGCCCACCGCGCTGCCCCGCCAACTGCCGGGCATAGGACCGAAAACGCTGGCCAAAGTCCCCGAGCGCAGCCGACAGGTGCTGCTCGTGACGGGCGAGGGCCGCGACTCCTCGCGGTCGAGGGCGGTGCTGTACGAGCGCACCGAGGAGGGCGCCTGGCGCGCCGGCACGTTCTGGCCCGCGCACAACGCGCGGCGCGGCTGGACCGACAAGCACATGATGGGCGACCTGCGTTCGCCGATCGGCGTCTTCGGCCTCACGGACGCGGGCGGCCTGCACGCCAACCCGGGCAGCCGGCTCCCGTACGAGCGCTCCGACTCCTTCACGGCCGTCGGCCGGGGCTTCGAGGGCGAGCCGCTGGCGGGCTCCTTCGACTACGTCGTGGCCATCAACTACAACCGGGTGCCCGGCACGTCCCCGCTGGACTGGACCCGGCCGATGGGCGCCTCCCGGGGCGGCGGCATCTGGGTCCACGTGGACCACGGCGGCCCGACCCAGGGGTGCGTCAGCCTCGCCGAGCGCGACATGCGGGACCTCGTCCGCGCCCTCGACCCGGAGCGGCATCCGGTCATCGTGATGGGCGACGCGAAGTCGCTGGCCCGCTAGGCATCCGCCCGGGCCGCCGGGCGCCGGGTCACGGCGCGCCGCGGCGGCCACAGTCGGGGCGTGGGCACTCGCGCCGGGTGCGCTCGCCGCGCGGCAGCAGCGTCCTGATCCGGTCGGGCGGCAGGACGCCCTCCTCGCGGGCCGTGCGGTGCACGGCCCGCAGCAGCCGCCGGCGCGTCGCCTGATGGCGCCAGAGCACCGCGCGTACGCCGTACTCGAGCACCGCCATCAGGTCGTTCTCGGGCAGCTCGTCCGTGATGACGACGACCCGCCGCTGGCCGCCGCGCACCAGGCGGCGCAGCTCGGCGCCGGCCAGCTCGTCGAACCGGCCGGCGAGCAGCACGGCCACGGAAACGCCGCCCGGCGGCGACTGCTCCCCCGGGCGCGGCCCGTCGAGAAGTTCCACCCCCGGCTGGTCCCGCAGGTGTCGGACGACCCCGTCCCGGGAGAGGGGGTCGGTGCCGTGCACCGTCACGGTCACGCGTTGATCGGCCACTGCGTCCTCGTTCTTCACGTACTTCCCGTGTCCCTACCTCTCACAGGGTGCGCGCGTGGCCTAAACGTTCGGTTGGCGAAACGTCAACGCGTGGCGGCGGTACCGGGCGGACCCCCGGCCTGGCCGGCCGGGCCGGCCCGGGTCGACCGGGAATCGGCCCAGGTGGATGGCTACACGCACGACGCCCGGCCGGGGGCTCCGGCCGGGCGTCGTGGTGTCGCGTGCGTGTCGCGCGTGTCGCGTGCGCGGGGTGGCGGTCAGCCCTTCGCGGGCTCCTCAAGGCGCGGGAAGAGGATCTCGCCCTTGGTGACCGTGGCGCCCGCGGGCAGCGCGCCCCAGGTGCCGGCGGACTGCACGCGCTGGTCGGCCAGCGGGCCCAGGTGCGCCTCGGCGCCGAGCGAGGCCCACAGCTTCTCGCAGGTGGCGGGCATCACGGGGGCCAGCAGCACGGCGGTGCCGCGCAGCGCCTCGGCCGCCGTGTACAGGATGGTCGCGAGGCGGGCCTGGCCCTCGGGCGAGGTGTCCTTGGCGACCTTCCACGGCTCCTGCTCGGTGAGGTAGCCGTTGACCTGCTTGATGAAGTCGAAGACCGCCGCGATGCCGCCGGCGAAGTCCAGCTCGTCGCCGATCCTGGCGTCCGCCTCGGCGACCGCCCTGGCCAGCCCGTCGGCGACGGCCTGCTCGGCGTCGCCGTGCGCGGTGGCCTCGGGCAGCGTGCCGCCGAAGTACTTGCCGACCATGGCCGCCACGCGGGAGGCCAGGTTGCCGAAGTCGTTGGCCAGCTCGCTGGTGTAGCGGGCGCTGAAGTCCTCCCAGGAGAACGAGCCGTCCTGCCCGAAGGCGATGGCCCGCAGGAAGTACCAGCGGTACGCGTCCACACCGAAGTGCGAGGTCAGGTCCTGCGGCTTGATGCCCGTCAGGTTGGACTTGGACATCTTCTCGCCGCCGACCATCAGCCAGCCGTTGGCGGCGATCTTGCCGGGCAGCGGGAGTCCGTTGGCCATCAGCATCGCGGGCCAGATCACCGCGTGGAAGCGCAGGATGTCCTTGCCCACCAGGTGCACGCTCGCCGGCCAGGTCGCCTCGAACTTCGCCTGGTCAGAGCCGTACCCGACGGCCGTCGCGTAGTTGAGCAGGGCGTCGATCCACACGTAGATGACGTGCTTGTCGTCCCACGGCACCGGCACGCCCCAGTCGAACGTGGACCGGGAGATCGACAGGTCCTGCAGCCCCTGCCGGACGAAGTTCACGACCTCGTTGCGGGCCGACTCGGGCTGGATGAAGTCCGGGTTGTTCTCGTAGTGCTCAAGGAGCCGCGGGCCGTACTCGGAGAGCTTGAAGAAGTAGTTCTCCTCCTTCAGCATCTCCACGGGCTTCTTGTGGATCGGGCACAGCTTCTGACCGGCGAACTCTCCCCCAGACTCCGTCTGGGAGGTGCCCCCACCGCCGTCCAGCAGCTCGCCGGGCGTCTTGTACTCCTCGCAGCCCACGCAGTACGGGCCCTCGTAGCCGCCCTGGTAGATCTCGCCCTTGTCGTAGAGATCCTGGACGAACTCCTGGACGCGGTCGGTGTGCCGCTTCTGCGTGGTGCGGATGAAGTCGTCGTTCGCGATCTCCAGGTGCTCCCAGAGGGGCTTCCACGCCTCCTCCACGAGCTTGTCGCACCACTCCTGCGGGGTCACCCCGTTCGCCTCGGCGGTGCGCATGATCTTCTGACCGTGCTCGTCCGTGCCGGTGAGGTACCACACCTTCTCGCCGCGCTGGCGGTGCCAGCGGGTGAGCACGTCGCCTGCGACGGTCGTATAGGCGTGGCCCAGGTGGGGAGCGTCGTTCACGTAGTAGATGGGGGTCGAGACGTAGTACGTGCTCGCCCCTCGCTGCTCGGTTCCAGTGGCCGCCATGGTCGAAATCCTAACGGCCACCGGATGCCGTCGCCGACGCGTTTACGCACGGTGACGGCCCCGCGCTGGGCGTGCGCGGGACCGTCCGGGTGGGTCGGGGGCGGCCCGGGGTCCGGGCGGCCGGGGTCAGCGGAGCACGCCCGCCTCCCGGGCCTCGATCAGCCACTCCGGGAACTCCACCATCAACTGTCCGTACAGCTCCGCGTCGGACAGGTCGCGCGGTTCGAGGCCCGCGTGGAAGAAGCCCGCGTTGTCGACCGGGCGCCGCTCGGGCACGGCCAGGTCATCCAGCTTGCGCAGGAAGTCGAAGCCCTTGGCCTGCGGGTCGCCGAAGCCGACGAACTGCCAGAAGATCGGCAACCGGGCCGCCTCGCACAGCGCCCGCTCGGCCGCCGGCTTGCTGGTCGGCGCGCCGTCCGTCTGGAAGATCACGAACGCGGGGTCGGTCGACCCCGACTTCTCGTAGTGCTCGACCACGGCGTTGATGGCCCAGTGGTAGTTCGTACGGCCCATGTGCCCGAGCGAACCGTGCAACTCCTCGATGCGGCCCGGGTAGTTGGCGAGGTCCAGTTCGGCGGTGCCGTCCACGTCGGTGGAGAAGAACACCACGGGCACCACGCCGTCGTCGTCGAAGTGCGCGGACAGGCCGAGCGCCTGCTCGGCCAGGTGCTGGACGGTGCCGTCCTTGTAGTAGCGGCGCATGGAACCCGACCGGTCCAGGACCAGGTACACGGCGGCCCGCTGCCCACCGAGCCCGTGCTTCTCGACCACGGCGGACGCGGCCTTGTACAGGCTGACCAGGCCCGGAGCGGCCTCCTCCATCTTGGCGAGGGAGAGCGCGGCGCCCGGGTTGGTGCCCGCGTCGGCATCCGCCGACGCGGCGGCCACCGGCTCGGGCTCGGCCATCGGCTCCGGTTCGGCTTCGGTGCGCGGCGCGGTTTCCGCCTCGGGCCGCGGCTCGGTCTCGGTCTCCGGCTCGGCCTGCGCGTCCCCCGCCGGGGCCGGTGCGGCTGCCGCCGCCGGCTCGGGCGTCGACTCGGCGTCCGGCGTGGCCACGGGCTCGGCGTCCGGCTCCGCCACGGGCTCCGCGTCGGCCGCCAGCTCGGGCCCGCTCTCGGCCACGGCGACGGGCTCGGGTCCGGCCTCGGCCACGGCGAGGGGCTCGGGCGCGGCGTCCGGCCGGGTCTCCGGTACGGGGTCCAGGTCCGCCGCGGGCTTCGGCTTCGGCTCCGGCTCGGGGTCCGCCACGGCCGTGGCCTCCGGCTCGGCGTCCCGTACGGGCTCGGGGTCGGGCTCGCCCGCAGCGGCGACGGCCTCGGTTTCCGCATCCGCCTCGGACTGAGGTGTGACGGCCTCGGCCTCGGGCTCAGGCGTGACGGTCTCGGGCTTCGTCTCCGCCTCGGGCTCGGGCGCCGGGGTGGCGGCGACGGCCTCGGGCTGTGTCTCCGTCTCGGGCTCCCGCTGGGTCTCGGCCGCCGCCCCGGTCTCGGCCGCCGGCGTGGCGGTGACGTCGTCGGCCAGCGGCTCGACCGTGGGTTCCGCCACCGGCTCGACGTCCGATGCGGCCACGGGCTTGGCCGGGGACTCGGCCGCCGGCTCGGCCGAGGCCGGGGTCGGGTCCAGGTCCGGTTCCCGGGTGCTCTCGTCGTCGGGGAGCGGCTCGCGCGGGGCGACGCGGATGACGGTCGGGCCCGACGCGGACGCCGCGGCGTGCTCGTGCTCGGTAGCGGAGGAGGGGGTGGCCGGATCGGTGGCGGGCGGGGCCGACGGCTCCGAAGCGGGCTCGGCCGACGAGCGCGGGGCCTCGCTCTCGTCGGTTGCCGTCCGTGAGCGGCCGAAAACTTTGCGCAGCAGGTCCCGTATGCCCATGGATGAAACCCCTCACCTGTCGAGTGCGATGCGCGTCCGTCATGGCCGGTAGGTGCCGGTAAGCGCCGGTGTATCCCGGCGGGCAGCCGAACGGGCCTGGCCTGGCCGGACACGTAAGGCTAACGGGCCTTGGGGCGCCGGCCGGAGCGAGCCCGCGGGCGGGGGCGCGGGTGGTCCGATACGAGAGGTTGGTGCCGGGGAGGCGACGGGCGTCAACTCGGGCATAACCGGCGGGGCGTGGCGTCCGGATGCCGGAGCGCTCCGGCCCAAACCTCACCGTAAGTGACGACTGACCGTCGTCGTTCACCGCTGATTAACCCTCACTTCGCCGTTTGGCGACACCGTCCCCATAGCTTCGCGGCGGATGGATTCCGACACCGTGTCGGCGCGGGCCTGCGCCGCTGGATCGAAGACGAAGGAATTGACGTGCGCAAGCTCCTGCCACTGATCAGCTCGCACCCGGGTGCCCGTTCCGCACTGACCTGCCGCTACCGCTGTGGTGACGCCTGCTTCCACGAGGTGCCCAACACCAGCGACAACGCGTACGTCGGCGACGTCATCGCGAACGTGCTCTCGCGCCGCAACGTGCTGCGCGCCAGCGCCGTCGTCACCGTGACCGCCGCGGCCGGTGCCGCCGTCGGTCTCGGCCAGGCGCCGCAGGCGTCCGCCGCCACGCCGGCCGTCGCCGCGCACGGCGGCAAGGGCCACGGCAAGTCGCACGTCAAGAACCGTGGCGCCCGGGGCCTGCGCTTCGAGCCGGTCGCGCCGAACACCAAGGACGCCGTCGTCATCCCGCGCGGCTACGAGCAGAACATCGTCATCCGCTGGGGCGAGCCCATCCTGCCCGGTGGTCGCGACTTCGACCCGGACAACCAGAGCGCCAAGGCGCAGGCCAAGCAGTTCGGTTACAACAACGACTACATGGCCGTGCTCGACGTGCCGCACGAGCGCCACCGGCAGCTCCTCGTGGTCAACCACGAGTACACCGACGAGGTGTTGATGTTCGCCGGGTACGACGCGGACAACCCGACCCGCGAGCAGGTCGAGATCGCCATCGCCGCGCACGGCCTGTCCGTCGTGGTCGCCGCCGAGGACCGCCGCTCCGGCAAGCTGACCGCGCTGCGCCGCCACCACCTCAACCGCCGCGTCACCGGCTCGACCCCGTTCGAGGTCACCGGGCCGGCCGCGGGCAGCAAGTTCCTGCGTACCTCCGCCGACCCGCGCGGCAAGCGCATCCTCGGCACGCTCAACAACTGTGGCGGCGGCATCACGCCGTGGGGCACCGTGCTCTCCGGCGAGGAGAACTTCAACCAGTACTTCGCCAACGGCGGCAAGGTCACCGACCCCGACACCAAGGCACGCTACGCCCGGTACGGGATCGGTGGCGAGGCCAGCGAGCGCAAGTGGGAGCGTTTCGACAAGCGCTTCGACACCCTCCAGGAGCCGAACGAGCCCAACCGCTTCGGCTGGGTCATCGAGATCGACCCGTTCGACCCGCACTCCACGCCGCGCAAGCTGACCGCGCTCGGCCGCTTCAAGCACGAGGCCGCCGAGCCGCGCCTGACCGACGACGGCCGCCCGGTGCTGTACATGGGCGACGACGAGCGGTTCGACTACTTCTACAAGTTCGTCTCCTCCAAGCGGATGATGCACGGCAACAGCCGGTACGCCCGCGCGCACAACCGCACGCTCCTCGACGAGGGCACGCTGTACGTCGCCAAGTTCACCGGCGACAGCCCGGCCGGCGAGATCGACGGCTCCGGCAAGCTGCCCGCCGACGGCGAGTTCGACGGCTCCGGCGAGTGGATCCCGCTGGCCACCGGCACGACGTCGCACGTCGAGGGCATGACGGCCGAAGAGGTCTACGTCTTCACCCGGTTCGCCGCCGACAAGGTGGGCGCCACCAAGATGGACCGCCCCGAGGACGTCGAGCCCAGCCCGCGCACCGGCCGCGTGTACGTCGCGCTGACCAACAACAAGGACCGCGGCAAGGCGGGCAAGGCCCCCGCCGACGAGGCCAACCCGCGCAACGGCAACAAGCACGGCCAGATCCTGGAGCTGGCCGAGCACTGGGACGACCCGGCCTCCGACCGGTTCAACTGGCGCCTGTTCCTGGTCTGCGGCGACCCGAGCGACCCGAGCACGTACTTCGCCGGGTTCCCGAAGGACAAGGTCAGCCCGATCTCCTGCCCCGACAACATCACCTTCGACGCGCACGGCAACCTGTGGATCTCCACCGACGGCAACGCCCTCGGCAACCACGACGGCCTGTTCGGCGTGGCGACCGCGGGTGAGCGGCGCGGCGAGGTCAAGCAGTTCCTGACCGTCCCGAACGGCGCCGAGACCTGCGGCCCGATCGTCCAGGACCAGCGCGTCCTGGTCGCCGTCCAGCACCCGGGCGAGATCGACGGCGCGAGCGTCGAGAAGCCCAAGTCGGCCTGGCCCGACGGCCCGGGCAAGCTCGTGCGCCCCTCGATCGTCAGCGTCTGGCGGCGCGACGGCGGCGACATCGGCGCGTAGCGCCCACCGGGCGCGGCCCCTGGCCGCGCCCCCGGTACGGCTCCTGGCCTCGCGGAGTGCGAGGCCGGGAGCGGGGATCGCCCGGCGGGGCGGCGCGTGGGGCACCACCGCGCCGGGCGATCCCATCGGAAGGCCCGGCCCCGTCGGCGCCCCACGGGGGAGCGCGCCGCCGGGGCCGCCCTCCAGGGACGGACCCGGAGGGCCGGGTCGGCTGGTTGTCGCCCGCGACGCGCGGCGGAGGGGGCCGCGCGACGCGCGACGACCGTGCCGAACCGACGGCCGTACGAGGCGCACGAGGCGTACGAGGTGTGCCGACGGCCGTACGAGGCGTACCGGAGCCCGGCCCGTGGCGTACCGACGGCCGGCCCGTACCGAAGCCCGGCGGAGCGCCGATCCGCCCGGTTAGCCTGATCGGATGATCAGTGACCAACCCCTGGCGGCGCGCGTGCGGTTCACCGCGTCCGGCCTCGTGGTGACGCGCATCCCCGGCGAGCCGGGCGTCTACACCCTGCCCCGCGTCGGCCAGACCGTGCCCGCCGCCGAGCGTCACACGCTGCCGCGGGCCGAGGCGCTGCTCGCGTCCATCCGCCCCGTCGGCACCAGCGAGAGCGTGCTGCGCTCCTGGGTCGCCGGCCGTCGCACGTGGGGCGCGGCGCCCTGGTCCGACCCGGCCGCGGTGACCCCGGAGCGGATACGCGCCGCCGCCCTGGTCATCCGGGACGCGCACCTGCTGCTCATCCGCTTCCGGGGGGACGACGGGGAGTGGTACGAGATCCCGGGCGGCGGCGTCGAGCCCGGCGAGACACCCCGGGACGCGGTCGTCCGCGAACTGCGCGAGGAGACCGGCCTGACGGTCACCCCCACCCACGAGGTCGCCCGCGTCTGGCGCCGCCGCCGGTTCGGCCACTACTTCCGCGTCACCACCGAGGGCCGCGTCGGCGCCCCGGAGGAGCTCGACATCGAGGGCGGCGAGCTGACCTGGGTCCCCGTCGCCCAGTTGCCCACCACCCCCCTGTGGCCACGCCGCCTGTCCTGGCGCATCACCCACTGGCACGCCACCGGCTGGCCCACCCGCCCCCTCGAACTGGCCGACAACATCCAGGACTTGAGCGCCCCGTGCACGTGGTGACCCGGCCGCGGGACGCGTTCCGCGCGGGTGCGCGCGGCGTACGGGGAGGGGCGGCGTACGGCCGCGCGCGGCGTACGGGGATGGCCGGCGCACGGCCGCGCGCGGCGCGGAGCGTACGAAGCGATGCCAGCCTCGACCCGAACTTGACCCACGACTCCCGTACGGGAATGACCCACACGGTCGGGTCATTCCCTTCATAGGGTCATTCACATGACGACGACGAAGACCACCGCGCCCACGACCCCCCAGGCCACGACCAGCACCACCACCACCACCTCTGCACCGCTGCCAACAGTGCTGACCCGCCACGCGGACGCCGAGACCTGCGCCGACCCGAGCAGCGTCATGACGTTGCTCGGCGAGTCAAGCGCCACCCCCGGCGGATTCACCAGCTACCGCTCCAGCTTCGCCAAGGGAGCCGCCGGGGCGCCGGCTCACTTCCACACGAGGGCGACGGAACTGTTCTTCGTGCTCGGCGGCTCGTTGCGGGTGCTGGTGGGCGAGGAGGTCACCACCCTGAACCAGGGCGACTTCCTGGCCGTGCCGCCCCACACCCCGCACGCCTTCGCCGCGGCCCCCGACGCCGAGGCCGACGTCCTGTTCGTGTTCACCCCGGGCCTGCCCCGCTTCGACTACCTGCGCCTGCTCGGCCGGGTCATGCGGGGCGAGGCCGACCCGAAGGAGATCGCCGAGTCCGCGGAGCGTTTCGACAACCACTACGTCGACAGCCCCGTCTGGCGCGCCGAGCTGGGCCAGGGCTGAGACACCACCCGGCGGGGGGCCCGGAGATGAGCCCGACACCGCGCCACCCGTACGGCGTTGGGCGGAGCGCCCCGCCATCGCCTTAGGTGAAACTGACTAGGAACACGGGCCCGCCAACGCCTAGTTTCGGCAACATGGCTGATGAGTGCTTCGAACATCCGCGGCTCGCCTCGATCTACGACCTGCTCGACCCCGACCGCACCGATCTCGACGCGTACGTCGAGATAGCCACGGAATGCGGCGCCCGCCGCGTGCTGGACATCGGCTGCGGCACGGGGGTGTTCGCCCTCTTACTGGCGGAGCGCGGCATCGACGTCGTCGGCGTCGACCCCGCCGGGGCCTCCCTCGACGTGGCCCGCTCCAAACCGGGTGGCGAACGGGTGCGCTGGATACGCGGCGACGCGACGGACCTCCCCGACCTGGGCGCCGACCTCGCCACCATGACGGGCAACGTCGCCCAGGAGCTGACCGACCCGCGGACCTGGCAGAACACCCTCCGAGGCGCCTACGCGGCCCTGCGCCCCGGCGGCCTCCTGGTCTTCGAGACCCGCGACCCGTCCCGCCGCGCCTGGGAGGACTGGAACCGCGAGACCTCCCACCGGGTCACGGGCATCGCGGACGTCGGCGCCGTCGAGAGCTGGGTCCAGGTCACGAAGATGAACTGGCCCCTGATCAGCTTCCGTTGGACCTACGTCTTCGCCTCAGACGGCCAGGTACTCACCTCGGACTCCACCCTCCGCTTCCGCGACCGCACGGAGATCGAACGCGACCTGGCCGCCCACGGCTACGTCCTGGAGGACGTCCGCGACGCGCCGGACCGGCCGGGGAAGGAGTTCGTGTTCGTGGCGCGGCGGGTGTAGGGGCCTCGGGGCGTTGTCATCAACACGGCAGGAACCAACCGGGAGCCTCGGGGTCGTTCATCCACACGCGCTGTCCGGTGCTGGTGACGGTCATGCCGAACTGGCTTTGCTCGGGCCGACCGGCCCGTTCCCACTGGGTGAAGGCGTCTTCCACCGAACGCCACAAGGGCAGGGGGCCGTGGCTGTGCACGACCCAACCACCACCGTCAGTCCGCTCTGTCCATGCCTGGGAACCTGTGGCCACGTCCAAAAGGATCACCTGGTCACCGCCGCCGAGCAGTTCGGCAGATGGGGCGGCGAGCTGGGTGAGGAATCGGCCGGTCCATGACCACACGGCCTGTGGATCAACGTGCGTCGAGCGCTGTTCCCCGTCGTGCAGGAAAAACGATGCCCGAGGCGGGGGCTGATGGGGGCGGGCGAGCATGTAGGAGATGGTCTCGCCCGTGAAACGGCCGGTCGCGGTGCCGTCAGCGTGGGCTGTGAGGTGGACCAGACCCGAAGCCTGCGCCCACCCACCCAGCGCGGTGGTGATGGTCCCGCCCGCGCGGGCCTGCCACAGCCACTGATGGGGGATCGTGCGAACGGAGCAGGTAGCGACGATGCGGTCGTACTCCGCGCCCTCCTGGTGCCCTTCCAACCCATCGCCCACGACCAGCGTGGGCGACAGTTCGAGACTGTGCAGGACGGAGCGAGCGCGGCGGGCCACGGCAGGGTCCACCTCGATGGAGGTCACGTTTTCGGAGCCGAGGCGGTGGCAGAGCAGGGCCGTGGAGTAGCCGGTCCCGGTGCCGATCTCCAGTACGCGTTCCCCGTCGCCGATGGCGGCGGCCTCCCACATGCGCACCACCAGTGAGGGCAGGGTGGCGGAGGAGGTTGGCAACCCGCGGACCGGGCCAGAGGCATCGCCGGCGTCTACGCCGGCGACCTGGGTGACCTGTGTGTCGTTGGCGTACGCGAGTGCCAGCCAGTCCGTCGCGGGCAACTGGTCACGTCGCAGCGAGGTGTAGAACGTCCGCGTTCATCGCGGTCAACTCGGTAGACGGCTTCACCGATGAACGCCTCACGCGCGACGGCTTCCACGGCTGAACGCCAGCCCGGGTCGGTGAGCGACCCCTGAGCGCTGATCTCGTCGGCGAGCGCGCGTCGCAGGAGAGTGGCGTCGGTCATCGTGCTCCCTGCTCAAGGAGGTTGGCCAAGGTGGCGGTCATGGGCAACTCCGTCGCGGGTTCCATCCAGGCGTACTGACCCGCAGGGTTGCACTCGATGAACAGCCAGTTCTCTGGATCACGCTCTGGACCGGTGAGAGCCAGGTCGAACGCGCCGTAGACCACGTCGGGACGACTTGAGGTAGCCGGGCAGTGCGCTTCAGCATCACGCGGTGCTGGCGTCAGCCTGCCCGGACTCCCACTCCTCCCGCAGGATGCTGTACGTGATGGAGTCCCGCCAGGCTCCGCGGACGTGGACGTGGGCTCGGATGCGGCCCTCCTCGGTCAGACCAGCCGCGAGGAGTGTGCGCTCCGAGGCGATGTTGTGAGGCGAGCGTGCGGCCCACAGGCGGTGGAGGCCGAGTTCCGTGAAGGCGAGATCACAGACCAGGCGCACGACCTCGCGCCCGTACCCCACGCCCCAGGTGTCCGGGCGCAGGGCGAAGCCGAAGGTGGCCGCGCTGGGCTGATGGGGGTCGTTGGCCAGCCGTACGAATCCGATCGGCTCGCCGCTATGGCGTGCGGTGGCGGCCAGCGCGTACTCCTCGCGCGGTGTCGCCGACGCGGAGGCGATCCAGCGGGCAACGATCAGATCGACCTGTCCGCGCGAGCGCGGAGTGAAGGACATGTGCTCGGTTGCTTCGGGGCTGCCGTAGATCGCGTGTACGGCGTTCACGTCGTCGATGGTGACTTCGCGGAGGGCGAGGCGGGAGCTGTGGCGGGTGATCGGATACAAGCGGTGGCCTCCGGTGGGTTGGGCGACAGCCGGACAGGTCGGCTTGGGCGTCGCTCCGGTACGTGCGGTGCGTGTACCCAACCCCTGGCAGGACTAGGAACACACGCTGCTGAACCCGTGCAGGTCCCCAAGCCACCTCGCGCAGGCTACGGGCGCAGTGGGCGGGATGCGGGGCGGCGGGGGGTTGGTTCGCGATCGGTCACCGCACCGTGCTGGGCCTCCGAGATCGCGGGCAGGGCGGCTACGGCCGCCTCCCACGGAAACGCGGACGCGTCACCCTGCCTCGGCGGGTGCGGCTCGTATCCGCCCGGCCCGAGGAGGAGGGTCACGCCCTGGTCGCGCAGCGTCTGTGCGCTGCGGGGTACGGCGGGTTGGGCGGCCTGGGCCTGGTTGAAGTAGGGCATGGCGACAACCGGAACGCCCAGGTGGACCCCCTCGGACACGAGACCGATCGCCAACGTGTCGGCGATGCCGGCCGCCCACTTGTTCAGGCTGGTGCAGCTCAGCGGCGCGACGAGCATGGCATCGGCGGCGGGCAAAGCGTCGGTCTCGCCGGGAAGTTTGTAGGCGGACCGTACCGGGTGCCCCGTCAGGCTCTCCAACTCGTCACGCCGAGCTTCCCACCAGCGGGCGGCCGACGGCGTGAGGACCAGGCAGGTGTCCCAGCCCGCGCCCTGGGCCGCGCGAACGCCCGCGTCGATGTACTGGGTGGGTCCTGCCGCGCAGGCGATCAGGTAGAGGACGGGTTTCATGCCGGGAGTCCACACCGGGAGGTGCGGCGTACGCAACCGGGCCTGGCGCCGTGCGGTGGCGTCGTACTGAGGAACCGTCCCAACGGGAGTTGGTCTCGGCGTACGCAGTCACCGCCTTCGGCCGTCAACCTCCCTACCAGACCCGCGCCTTGGAGTGTCACGAGAAGGCATGTGGGGCCCGGCTGCCAGTACCGTTCACAGTGTCCACAGAACGGAGACGAGCCATGCCTCACTGGTCCGACTACAGCAACGGCGAGCGCTCCAAGATTCCCCTGTGGTGCCGTACCCGCGATCAGCTCACGCCGCACCAACGCGTACGGCAAGTTGGTTGAGACCCGGCATGGACGGGCTGACGGCCAGCATTCCCGAGATCATGACCTTGACGCTGGAACGTCGGGCGTCCTGGGGCGTCTCCTCAGCGTGCTGTTGCAGCAGAGCGAGCGCGGAAGGAAGGTCTCCCATGTCGCGATAGAGCTTGGCGCTGTCGTGGCGCACCCTGGCCTCGCGTTCACGAGTGGGCAGCCGTTTGCCGTTCACCGCGGCCAGGTGCTTGAGGGCGGCCCGGCTGTCGCCAAGTACGTGATGGATGCAGAGCCCGTAGCGCTCTACCTGGTCACTCGTCATGGGACCTGGTGCGTCGACCCACGTGGTGGTGGCTGGGCCACGGGCAGCAGTGTCGCGGGCCTGCTCGTACAGCGAGGTGGCGCGTGTCGTGTTGCCAGCCTGAGCGGCTCCGTAGGCCGACTCAAGGAGTAGGTGCGCTAGGACTGGCCTCGCGCGTTCTTCACCTGACAGATCGGCTACGGCTTGATCTGCCACCTGAGCCGCCCACTCGTGGTGACCGCGTTGGCGCAGCACGACGTACTGAGCACGTGCGGCCATCGCTGCTACTACCGGATTCCGCGCTTGCCGAGCGGCCTGCACGGATCGGTCGGCGGTCAGCCAGGAAACGTCCGTGCGTTCCTTCACACTGACCGCTGTGGCTACGACGTAGGCGCGGGCCAGCGTCTCGGCCCCGCCCGGTCCACTGTGACGAGCGTGGGCCCGCGCGGCGGCAACGAGATGCGGCACGGCCCGCGCGGCCTCTACGTAGCGTGCCTCACCGATCTGGCGCGCGACTGTGTCGAGCCCCGCGTGTAACTGCGCCCCGTTCATCGTGGGCTTCCCGATGTCCCGGAAAAGCGCGGCGTCCCAGCCTGGCCCCGGGGCCCCGTGTCCTGTCGCCGGCGTTGCGGGGATCGTCGCCGCACCGATTCCTATGCCGGCTGCCGCCACTAGCAGTTCACGCCTGCGCATGTCGTCCTCGCCTCCATTCTGTTCGTCCGTCTCCGTAGCTCCGAGCATTGCGGGAGGAACGCTGAGCGCACGTGCGAGCGCCCGTCGCTCAGCGGGCGTTGGCGACTCGGCCCCGCGTTCGATGCGGCTGATCTTCGCTTGGCTCATGTTGCACGTGGCACCAAGCTGGGCTTGCGTCATGCCACCGGCCAGCGCCCGGCTCGCCTTCAATGTCCGTCCGAGAGACGTCATAGCTCGAAAGTACCGGTGGATTTCTGACTAGGGGAGTCACATCGTGACTGGGGCAGTCAAGCGCCGCATCATCTCTACATCTCCGCGCGCTCGCCGAGTTAACTCTCTAGCAGTCATCTGGTGACCGCGCAGCGTGATCACGTGTCTTTTCGCGTTCTCACCGCACGGCTCAGCGGGCGTAGATACCTCCCGCCTGGATTCCCCGCAGAGGACCAACATGGCCTTCCCCGCCGTCCCATCTCCTCACGATTCCATCCGCACTGACGCGGCGCCCCTCGCCTCCGCGACTCCCGTAGCCGTCTACGTCTGTTGGCCCAGACATCGAAACGTCAACGTGGAGCGTGCGCTCACGCGTGTGCGGCGTCACCTTCAGGCGCACGCGTTCCGGGCCGTGGGCCTGTGGGTGGAGAGGGCTGACGTCGAGGAGTACGCACAGCGGCCACGGTGGGCGTCCGTGCGATGCCAGGTGGAGAGCGGGGCCGCGCGCGGCATCGTGTCGCTGTGGCCAGTCATGTTGTGGTGGACGCCTTGGCAACGGGACGAACTGGCGCGGTGGTTGAATGCGCACGGCGCGTTCGTCTCCACTGTCGAGGGCGAGCTGCCCACGATGGGGTGTACCCGGCCAGTAAGTGATCGACCTTTGGGGCGCTGCACTGCGTCGGTCACGTTGGCGCCGCTCCGAAGCTCGGTACCGGTGGCGCGTCGCTTCGTCACCGCGTGCTTGGTCAGCGCGGGCCATCGGGAGGTGATCGACGCTGCCGCGCTGCTCACGAGCGAACTCGTGGCCAACGCTGTGGACCACGGCACCAACGGGGTTCAGGCAACCGTCGGAGTCCATGTCTGGTGTGAGGCCACCCGACTTCACGTCGAGGTACGCGATCCATCGGACGCGCCGCCTCGTCGCAGCGCCGTGAGCGAGTTGGACGAGCAGGGCAGGGGGCTGGCTCTCGTGGACGCGTTGGCCACGCGGTGGGGGTACGACAACACTTCGCCGGGCCCGGGTAAGCGCGTCTGGTTCGAGGTGGCCTACGCCGCATGAGCCACCGTCCCACCCGGCAGCACCGGCGCCGTTACCGCTACGTGGAGATGACGTTGGCCCCCGACCCGGAGGCCATCCCGTACACCGTCCAGGCCACCTGCACCACCTGCGGTGAGCAGTCACCCGCTCCCGAACCCACCGAGACCATCACCGGCATGCACCACCAGGCCCAACGCTGGTGCACCTCCCACGCCGCCCGCGACCACCCCGACGGGCGCCACCTGCGCTACACCGCCACCGTCACCCTCCACTGGCACATCACACCCCACGAAGACATCGGCCCCGCCGCGCCTACGAGGTGAGGTGGCTCGCGACGCGACGTGTGCCGTGCTCCTCGAACTCATACCGGCAGTCGCCAAGCCGGCCCGCTCGGCGCACGGCTATATCCCAGCGCCGAGCAGCGCTGGCCCACGCCGGGCATGGAGCCTGACCCGTTCGCGGCGCTCAGCGCGTACCACCCGAGCGAGAGTGAGGACGGAGACCGGGCGGGTTCGCGCCCCCCGCGCCCCCGCGCGTTCCCCCGGCTTCCGCGCGCGCCCCGCGCGCATGCTCCCGCGCGCCGCGCGCCCGGACGCGCTACCGCAGCTTCGCCAGCCGCTGCTGGGCCGTGCGCAGGGATCGGCCGCGCAGGGAGCCGGCCGGCCAGGGGTTGGGGGCGGTGAGGCGGTCGGCGATGGTGGTCAGGGTCCAGCGGTCGGCGCGCAGGTCGGGGTCGTCCAGTTCGTCGGCGGCGATCGGGGTGGCGACCGGCGCGCCGGGCTTGGCCCGTACGGCATAGGGGGCAACGGCAGTCTGGGCGTAGCCGTTGCGCAGGGTGTCCAGGTAGAGGCGGTCGCCCCGGGCCTCCTTGCGGGGCTCGGTGGTGAGCCGGTCCGGGTGCCGGGCCACCAGCAGGTCGGCGGCCTCGCGTGCGAAGGCCCGTACGGTGTCGAAGTCCGCCGCGCGGTCGAGCGGCACGATCACGTGCAGCCCGCGCGAACCGGTGGTCATCAGGCGGGCGGGCAGGCCGAGTTCGTCGAGCAGCTCGCACGTGCGGTGCGCCGCCCAGCGCACGTCCGCGAAGGCGGCGGCCGGGTCGTCGCCGGCCGGCTTGGACGGGTCGAGGTCGAAGACCAGCCGGTCGGGGTGGTCCGGGCGGTCGGCGCGGGAGAGCCAGCGGTGCGGGGTGATGGACGCCTGGCTGGCGAGGTACGCGAGGGTGGCCGCGTTGTCGCAGACCACGTGCGTGACCGTGCCGCCCTCCTTGGCGACCTCGGCCAGCGGCACCCAGTCGGGGAAGTAGTCGGGGGCGTTCTTCTGCATCAGCGGGCGCCCGCCGATGCCGTCCGGGTGGCGTTCCATCATCACCGGCCGCCCGCGCAGCTCGGGCAGCGCGCGCCGGGCCACGGCGCGGTAGTGCGCGACGAGGTCGGCCTTGGTGAGGCCGTCGTCGGGAAAGAGCACCTTGTCCGGCCGGGTCAGTTCGAAGGCGTGCCTGCCGATCCGTAGCCGGCGCGGCTCGCCAGAGGACCGGCCCCCGCCCGACCGCCTGTCCTTCGTACCCTTCGCGCTGTTCTCGCCGACCGTGCCGTGCTCGCTGTTGTCGCTCACGTCGACAACGGGTTACCGCCCGCGCGCCCGGCAAACCCCCGCGGGGCGCGTCGCGGGCTCGCGCCGCAGGTCAGGGCGTGTGCCGGGGGGCCGTGGGCGAGCGGGCTTGACCATGACACCGTGTGAGGCCCTGCACTGGAGGGCGTCATGTTCAGCATCGGAGACTTCGCCAAGCACGGCCGCGTGTCGGTCCGCATGTTGCGTCACTACGACGCCATCGGGCTGCTGCGCCCCGCCCACGTCGACCCGTACACCGGCTACCGCGGTTACGAGGCGAGCCAACTCGCCCGCCTCAACCGCGTCATCGCTCTCAAGGACCTCGGTTTCACGCTCCAGCAGGTGCGGGCCGTGCTCGACGAGGAGGTGGACGTCGGTGAGCTGCGCGGCATGCTGCGGCTGCGGCGGGCCGAGGTGGCGGCGGCGATGGCGGCCGACGCGGCCCGGCTGGCCGGCATCGAGGCGAGGCTCCGGACGATCGAGAGTGAGGGAACCATGTCCGACCACGAAGTGGTGCTCAAGAGCGTGCCGGCGGTCCGGCTGGCCGAGTTGTCCGGCACCGCGGAGAGCTTCGGGCCCGAGCACATCGGCCCGGTGATCGGCCCGCTGTACGAGGAGCTGCACGGCCGGCTCGCGGCGGCCGGCGTCGCGCCGACGGGGCCCGCCGTCGCGTACTACGAGCCGGCGCCGGGCGCCGGCCCGGAGGGGGCGGTCACGGTGCACGCGGGGATTCAGGTGGCGGTGGAGCCCGCGGCGGGCCAGCCGTTCGACGTGGTGGACCTGCCCGGCATCGAGCAGGCCGCGACCATCGTGCACCGCGGCTCGATGGACACCATCCTGCCCACGGCCCAGGCGCTCGCCCGCTGGACCGACGCCCACGGCTACCGCTCCACCGGCTACGCCCGCGAGCTGTACCTCGACTGCGAGGGGGGCAAGGAGAGCTGGGTGACCGAGTTGCAGGAGCCGGTGGCGAAGGCGTAGCCAGCGGGTAGGGCACGGCCGGGGGCGTCGCGGGGGGCGCGGCGCCCCCGGCGCGCTCGCCGCTAGCCGTGCAGTTCCAGATCGACGAGGAGCGCCCGGTGGTCGGAGTGGGGCAGGTCGACGAAGCGGGCCGCACGCGCCGACCACGCGTCGCTGACCAGCACATGGTCGATCTGCGCGCCCAGCAGCGGGGTCGTCAGGGTGGGCCAGGACGGTGTACGCGAGACACCCGCGAGCCGGGCGCTGTCCCGCAGGCCGGTGTCGAGGAGGCGGCGGAAGGCCGCGTGGTCCTGGGTGGCGTTGAAGTCGCCGGCGATCAGGGTGGGCGCGTCCCCGCGCCGCTCGGCGTACGCGCGCAGCCGCGCCAGCTCCGCGCGCCAGACGTCCAGCTCGCCGGGGGTCGGCGGCATCGGGTGCGCGACCTGCACCCGTACCCACCGCCCGGCGATCAGCGCCCGCGCGCCGGGCATCGCGAGCGAGCCGGGCACCCCTGGCTCGTTCCGCAGCGGGTACACGCTCAGGATCGCGGACCCCTCCGCCGGACCGCCGGCCGCGATGTTGCGGTACGGGTAGGCCGCGCGCAGCGCGGGCGCCTCCAGGGCCGCCACGCACCGGTGGTCGCACTCCTGGACCGCGACCAGGTCCGGCCGCTCCCGCCGCAGCGCGGCCAGCAGCCCGTCGGTGGCCTGCCCGTACTCCAGGTTGGCGGAGAGCACGCGCGGCCGGGCGACGACGGGCCCGCTCGGCCCACCGGCCCCGGCGCCCTCGTACGGCTGGAGGAACCAGCCCGTCGCGAGGAGCACGGCCAGCGCCCACGCGCAGCCGAGCGGCCACCGGGCCAGCGCCGCGAGGAGGAGGCCGAGCGCGGCGGGCAGCAGCAGCCAGGGCAGGAACGCGAGCAGTTGCGGGACGGGGGTGAAGCCGTCCGCGTCGGCGGCCCGGTGCCCGAGCACCACGCTGACCAGTACGAGCAGCAGCGCCGCGCACCCCGCGAGCATCCACCGGCCCACCCCGTGAGGCAGCCGCCCCGCGCCCCGAAGGCCCCGCGCCCGCCAGGCCGGCACCTGCCGCGACCCGGCCGCGGTCCCCGACGCGGCTCCCGTGGCCGTCCCCGACGTCCCCGCGCGGGCCTCGGCCGTCGCGCCCCGGGGCGTCGCGTGCGCCGCCCCGCCGGTACCGTTCGCGCCGCGCGCGGCGTACGCGCCGCCCTCGGCGCCGCCCGGCTGCGGCTGGTCGGCGACTGCGTCCCGGCTGTCCACGCTGTGGCCCTTCGTTCGGCGGATGGGTGGGCCGCCGCGCCGTACGCGCCGCCGCCCTCGCCCCGATCCTCCTACACCGCTCCGGCACCGGGTCGGCCCGTCCCGCGCTCACCGCACCCACCGTGCCCCCCGCGCCCACCGCCATGGCGCGCGGCGGCTCCGGCGGCTCCCACCGCCGTGGCGCGCGGCGGCCCGTGCCGCCGCGCCGGGCGGCGGGCGGCGGGTGGTCCGGTCAGCGGGCCGTCGTGCAGAGCCGCCGCTCCAGCTCGCCAGGCAGCGGGTAGGCGCGCTCCGGCGGCAGCAGCCGCTGGGCCTGCGCGGCCCTGCCACTCTGGAGCAGCGTCGCCCTGCCACCCGCCCCGCGCGCGCCGCGTGGCGTTTTCCGCCTGCCCCGGGGCGCGGTTCGCTCCCCGGGGCAGGGCGGGTCAGCGGCCCGTCGCGAACACCTGGGTCCACCAGGGTCCGCCCGAACCCTGGTCGACGCCGATGCCCAGCTCGCGGAACGAGCAGTTCAGGATGTTGGCGCGGTGCCCGGGGCTGTTCATCCACGCGTCCACGACCGCCTCGGCGTCCGCCTGGCCACGGGCGATGTTCTCGCCGACGCTGGACCAGGTGTAGCCGGAGCGCGTGACGCGGTCGCCGACCGTCGAGCCGTCGGGCCCGGTGTGGGAGAGCCGCTGCGTGTCGGCCATGACGCCCGCGTAGGTGTCGGCGACCCGGCCCAGGGTGCCGTCCGCGGTCAACGGCCGGCAACCCGCGTCCGCCCGCTCCTCGTTGACCAGCGCCAACACCTCCGCCGTGGTGCCGCCACGGCCCGCCTCGCGCGGCTCCTGGCCCGCACGCCCGGGGCCCGCGTCGGAGCCCGGCCGGGTGGTCGGGCCGGGGCGGGACCCGCCGACGGTGCTGCCGGCCGGGCCGTCGGCCGTGTCGTCGGTCGTGCGGTCGGCGGAGCCGTTGCGCGCCGCCCCGTCGGCGGTCGCGCCGCCGGGCCGGTCGCCGCCGCTCCGTGGCCCCGTCGAACGGGAACTCCGCTCACGCTCCGCCTTCTTGGCGGCGTCGGCCGACGGCCGCGCGCTCTTCGACGGACTCGGCCCGGGCGTGCCGGGCGTCCGGTCCGCCCCGCTTGGCGTGCGCGACGCCTCCGCGGCCGGACTCGCGCTCTCGACGATACGGACCCGGTCGGCCGGGCCCGCCCCGTCGGCCACGGAACGGTCGTTTGCCCCGGAACCGTCGAGGGCGACGTACGCCGTGCCGCCACCGCCCGCGACCAGCACCGCGAGGGCCAACGGCGCCCAGACCGGGCGCCGTTTCGCCCGGCCCCGGTGGCCGCGCCGCGCCCGGTGCGAGCGCGGCGCACCGGCCATGTCCGCGCCGTGGGAGGCGTCGGTGGCGTCGACAGGGCCGATGGAGCCGGCGGGTCCGGTGGTGTGGGCGGCGGACTGGGGGTCGGACCGCGGGCTGTTCGGTACGGGCTGCGTGGGTCTGGAAGAGGTGCGGCGACGTGCGCTCATGAGTTCGGGTCCTCCATGGGGGGTCGCACAAAGATTGCATACGAAGGGCCCGCGGTCACCCGTACGGGTGAGTGGTCCGCGCCGCGCTCGGCCCGTACAAAACCGCTTATCTACCGAGGTTTTCCGTCCATCGGCGCGCGCCGTCGAGGTGCGGAGCGGGCCCCGTTGTCGTGCCCGGCCACCGGTGCCGCCTCCCGCCGTCCGGCCGCCCTTCCCTCGCGTGCGCCGTCTTGCACCCGACCGGTGTCCCCCGCACGGGCCCTCCCGTGGTCTTCCCCGGCCGGCCGTCGTCGTCCCTCCCCGCGTGCCGGGCCGACCCCGCGCATGCTGGTGCGGGTGGCTCGCGCGGCCGGGCCGTGTGCCGTCGCACATCGCCGTGCGGGGGCCTTGATGCGCGGGCGCGGCATGTGGTTACTTACGAGTAAGAAGAGGTCTGTGCGGGCGCTGGGAGCCAGCCGCGCGGCGCGGACGGCCACCTTCCGCCGGGCGCCCGTACGACGCGTCGCGCGTCGGTCGGGCGCGCCGTCGCGGCTCCGTGGGTCGGCGGCGTCGGCCGGTCCGTGGCCCGCTCACCCGCTGGAGCTCCCGATGGCTGTCCCCCGCCCCACCGCTCCGTGCCCCACCACTCCGCGCCCCACCACTCCGCGCCGCGCCGCCCGCGCGCTGGCCGGCCTGCTCGCCGGCGCCGGCGTCGCGCACTTCGCGGTGCCGCGCCCGTTCGACGCGATCGTGCCGCGCGCCCTGCCCGGCAGCCCCCGCACCTGGACGCACGTGAGCGGCGCCGCCGAACTCGCGCTCGCGGCCTGCGTCGCCCTGCCGCGCACCCGCCGCGTCGGAGCCCTGGCCGCGGCCGGCTTCTTCGCCGCCGTCTACCCCGCCAACGTCAAGATGGCCCGCGACTGGCACCACCGCTCGGCCCCGCTCAAGGCCCTCGCGTACGGCCGGCTACCGCTCCAACTGCCGCTGGTGGGCTGGGCGTTGTACGTGGCGAAGCGGGCGGAGGGGCGGGGTTGAGACGGTCGGGGCGCGCGGTCTCGTCCGACTGGGCACGGCCGGGTGGGTGACCGGGCGCCCCTGGGGCGGGCTCGGCCGGGTGGGTGACGGGGCGCCCCTGGGGCGGGTCCGGCCAGGTGGGTGACCGGCGCCCCTGGGGCGGGTCCGGCCAGGTGGGTGACCGGCGCCCCTGGGGCGGGTCCGGCCAGGTGGGTGACGGGGCGCCCCGGGGCGGCTTACGGGCGCGTGCGGTCGAGCCGGCGGGCGATGACGGCCTGCTCCTGGAGCGCGGTCAGGGCGCGGGCGATCACGGGTTGCTGCCGGCTGCCGCTGCGCACGCAGGTCAGCACGCGGCGGCAGGGCGGGGGGTCGCCGCGTACCGGCACCCGGGTCACGCCGGGGTGCGCGGTCAGCGGGACCAGCCGGGGCACCAGGCAGACGCCGAGGCCGTGCGCGATCAGGGCGAGGACCGATGACCAGTCCCCGGCGTGGTGGTCCGTCCGGGGCGCGAACCCGGCCGCCCCGCACAGCGATTCGATCAGCCGGTGCTGGTCGTGGTGGGGCGCGATCCAGGTCTCGGCCGCCGTCTGCGGCAGGTCGACCACGTCGAGGCCGGCCAGCGGGTGGCCGAGCGGCACCACGAGGTCCTGCTGGTCGTCCATGAGCGGCTGCTGGTCGAAGCGCGGGTCGTCCACGGGCGGGCTGTCGGGCAGTGGCGTCAGTACGGCGATGTCGATCCGTCCGGACAGCAACTGCTGGTAGCACGCGCCGGTGTCGGTCTCGGTGACCCGTACGCGCAGCGGTGGCGCCGCGCGGTGCAGCGCGCTGGCGGCCGGCGCGAGGAGGGCTCCGAAGGCGGTCGCGAAGCCGCCGATGTGCAGGGTCGTGTGCTGGTTGCCCTCCTCGTCGGCCAGGTCGGCCCGTATCCGCTCCCACTGCGCGAACAGGCCGTCGGCGTGCCGCAGCAACACCCGGCCGGCCGGGGTCAGTCGCAGCCGGCGCCCGTCGCGCACCAGCAGCGTCGCGCCCACCGCCTGTGAGAGCTGGCGAAGCTGCTGGGATACGGCGGAGGGGGACAGGTTCAGCGCCCGGGCGGTGGCCGTGACCGTGCCCTGGGCGTGCAGTACGCGCAGGGCCTGCAGGAGCCGCAAGTCAACCATGCGGGAATTCAACACGGTTCCGTGCTCAAACTTGCGATGGACGCGCACGAGGGTGTGGGCGGAGCCTGGGCCTCATGGAGATCCCAGGCGAGCAGAGGCACGGCAACGACCCTGAACGGGGGTACGTCGACGGGACGGGCCCCGCTCCGGCGCCCGACCTGGGCGCGGCCCCCGGCGCCGGCACCGGCCGGTGTGCCGACTGCGGCTGGCCGCTGGCCGAGCCGGTGCGGGTGGTGTCCCGGCACCGGACGACGGAGGGCGTGGTCGTGTACGCGCGGTGCGTCTGCGGGCGGTTGCGGGTGTGGGTCGAGCCGCGCGGCGGGGCGGCGCGGCGGCTGGTGATCGGCGGTACGGACGCGCCGCTGCCCTGCGGCGGGGAGTGAGCCGGGCGTAGGCGGAGGCCGGCGGGCGCGGGTGGGGCGGGACAGGCGGGACAGGCAGGGCGGGCGGGTCCGGGGCGGCCGGGCCCGTCGGCGCGTGCGGGGTGCGCGGGGCGCGCGGTGCGTGCGGGGTGCGCGGAAACCACAACGGCCCACGCTGACCTGGGCAGTTACATGATCCACAGGGCGTTGTCAGACCCCCGTACTACAGTCGTCAGCACTAGAACACCAGAGCGGATGTCATCCACAACCGCCAGGTCGCTCCCGGCGGTTCGGAGGCGTTCGAGGGTGTCGGTGCGCACCGACACCACCGCCGCGCCTCGCTGTCCCCATGTCGCCACGTCACGTAGTCCCCAACCCCCCCAGCACGGTTCCCGGGCCAGGCCGGACCTCCGGAATGGCCCGCGATCCTCCAGAGCTATACGTAACTGACATGAATTGCCCAGAAAAGCCGGGAATCGCCCCGCACCTCGTGGGACGCCCAGCCCGGACCAGCCCCAACCCCCGAGCGCCGTCGCGCCCGCCCCACCAGCCTCCCCCCAGCCCCGACGGAAGCCGCCCGTGCGAGAGGAAAGACCATGAGTAAACCCGGAGCCGACCTGGCGATCGAGACATCCGGCCTGGTCAAAGTGTTCGGCGAGACCCGCGCCGTGGACGGGATCGACCTGGCCGTGCCCACCGGCACGGTGTACGGGGTGCTCGGGCCCAACGGGGCGGGGAAGACCACCGCCGTCAAGATGCTGGCGACGCTGCTGCGCCCGGACGGCGGCGAGGCCCGCGTCTTCGGCCACGACGTGCTGCACGAGGCCGACGCGGTGCGCAGCCGGGTCAGCCTCACCGGGCAGTACGCGTCGGTGGACGAGGACCTCACCGGCATGGAGAACCTGGTCCTGCTGGGGCGGCTGCTCGGCCACCGCAAGCCGGCGGCCAGGGACCGCGCCGCGCAGTTGCTCGCCGCGTTCGGGCTGTCCGAGGCGGCGGGCAAGCAGGTCAAGCACTACTCCGGCGGCATGCGGCGCCGGATCGACATCGCCGCGAGCATCCTCAACACCCCCGACCTGCTGTTCCTGGACGAGCCGACCACCGGCCTCGACCCGCGCAGCCGCAACCAGGTCTGGGACATCGTGCGCGCCGTCGTCAGCCAGGGCGCCACGGTGCTGCTGACCACGCAGTACCTGGACGAGGCGGATCAGCTCGCCTCCCGGATCGCCGTCATCGACCGTGGCCAGGTCATCGCCGAGGGCACCAAGGGTGAGCTCAAGGCGTCGGTGGGCGCCGGGTCGGTGCACGTCCGGCTGCGCCACGCCCACCAGCGCCCGGAGGCCGAGCGGCTGCTCGCCCAACACCTGTCCGCGCAGGTGCAGTTGGACCACGACCCGGTGGCGCTCACCGCCCGCGTCGGACTGGCGGGCAACGGTGACGGGGCCACGGAGCAGGCGGCCCGGGCGCTGCACGAGCTGTCCAGTGCCGGCATCACGGTGGACAACTTCTCGCTCGGCCAGCCCAGCCTGGACGAGGTCTTCCTCGCCCTGACCGACCGCCCCGCCACCCGCCCCGACGACCCGACCGACGACGCCCGGGGCCAGGCCGGCTCCGGCGGCCCGACCCGCAAGGAAGGGGCGGCAGCATGAGCACCGCACCGACGACCGACACCCGCCCCGCCCGCGCGGCCGGCGACGACGAACTCGCCCCGGTCACGGTCGAGAGCCTGGCCGCCGTGCTGATCGCCAAGGAGCGCCCACCCCGGCCCAGCGCCTGGTCCACGTCGCTGGCCTTCGGCTGGCGGGCCGTGCTCAAGATCAAGCACGTGCCGGAGCAGCTCTTCGACGTCACCGCCTTCCCGATCATGATGGTGCTGATGTACACGTACCTCTTCGGCGGTGCGCTGGCCGGCTCCACCACGGACTACCTGCAGTTCCTGCTGCCGGGCATCCTCGTGATGAGCGTCGTCATGATCACGATGTACACCGGCGTCGCGGTCAACACGGACATCGAGAAGGGCGTCTTCGACCGCTTCCGCACGCTGCCGATCTGGCGCCCGTCGGCCATGGTCGGCTATCTCCTCGGCGACGTCCTGCGGTACGCGATGGCGTCGGCCGTGATGCTGACCGTGGGCCTGATCCTGGGATTCCGCCCGCACGGCGGAGTGGTCGGGGTGCTGGCGGGGATCGCGTTGCTGATGGTCTTCTCGTTCTCCTTCTCCTGGATATGGACCATGTTCGGGCTGCTGTTGCGGAGCGAGAAGTCCGTGATGGGCGTGAGCATGATGGTGCTCTTTCCGCTCACCTTCCTCAGCAACATCTTCGTGGACCCGAAGACCATGCCCGGCTGGCTCCAGGCGTTCGTCAACAACAGCCCGGTGACCCACCTGTCGTCGGCGGTCCGCGACCTGATGGACGGCGGCTGGCCCGGCGTGGAGATCGCCTGGTCGCTGGGGTGGTCCGGCGTGCTGGTCCTGGTCTTCGGCACGATCACGATGCGGCTGTACAACAGCAAGTGAGGCCACCCGGCCCGGCCACCCGGCCCGGCCACCCGGCCCGGCCACCCGGCCCGGCCACCCGGCCCGGCCACCCGGCCCGGCCACCCGGCCCGGCCACCCGGCCCGGCCACCCGGCGCGGCCGGGCCCGCGCCGGCCGCGCACCGGCCGCGCCCGGCGTACGGATCCTGCCCGGCCGCGGGGCCGGCCGGCACGCGGCCCCCGGCCGGCGCGCGGCCCCGCTCGGCGTACGGGCCTGGCCGGCGTGCGGCCTCCGTCCAGCGTGCGGCCCCGCCCTGCGCGCGGGCCTGGCCTGGCCGGACCGCGTCGAACGGCGCGCGGCGACGGTCGCTGCCATCCTGAGAGGACGGAGGGTGTGGCACCGCCCCGCGGGGCCACGCTCAGACGACGTCGGAGGTCCAGCGACATGCTCACGACTCACTACGTGCCGGGCGCGCCGGTCTGGCTCGACCTCGGGGCGCCCGACACCGGGGCAGCCGCCGCGTTCTACGGCGGGGTCTTCGGCTGGGAGTTCCAGTCGGCCGGGCCCGACGCGGGCGGGTACGGGATGCTCCAGCTCGACGGCAGCACCGTCGCCGGGCTCGGGCCGCTGATGGAGGAGGGCGCCAGCCCGGCCTGGACGGTGTACTTCCAGACGGCGGACGCGGAGGCCACGGCCCGCGCGGTCGAGCGCGCGGGCGGCGCGGTCCGGACGGAGCCGATGGACGTCTTCACGGCCGGCCGACTGGCCCAGTTCACGGACCCGACAGGCGCCGACTTCGCCATCTGGCAGCCCGGCGACACCAGGGGCATCGACGCCGTCAACGTGCCCAACACGCTGTGCTGGTCCGAGTTGCACACGACGGACGCGCAGGCCGCGGTCGACTTCTACCGCCAGGTGTTCGGCTGGGAGGCCGAGCGGACGCCGATGACGGAGGTCGACTACACGGTCGTCTCGCCGCCGGGCGGCGGCCGGGACGCCGCGCACGGCGGCATCATGCAGTTCCCGCCGCAGGTCGAGGTGGGGGAGCTGCGCTCGAAGTGGTACCCGTACTTCGAGGTCGAGGACTGCGACGTGGCCGTGTCCGCCGCCGTCCACCACGGCGGCACCGCCCTGACCGCCACGGACGATGCCCCGGGCCTGGGCCGGATGTCCATGGTCCTCGACCCGTTCGGCGCGCAGTTCGCGCTGATCACGAGCGAGGCGGGGTAGGGCCGTCGGGGTGCGGGGTCGCAACCCGCCACCCGGGGCCGCTCGACCGCCAGCCGCCACCGGAGGCCGGCGCCCTGCCCGCCTGTCACCCCGCCCCCGCCCCGGCGCGTGCCGTCCGCCAACCGTCGCAACGCGCGCCGTCAGGAGCGGGCGCTCACTCCTCCACCGTGGCCTCGAAGAGCGCGGTGCAGCCGTGCACCGTGAGGGTGAAGTCGCTGAAGCGGGCGCTGAGTTCGCGGCGGAGGTCCTGCAGGCTGTCGTGCCGGTTGTTGAAGTCCCTGCTGGCGTTGAGGCGGTTCATGGCGGCCCGCGCGGCCTTCGTGACGGGCACGCCCTGGGAGAGCACGGTGCTGCCGAAGACCTTGCCGCCGGGGCGTACGCACGCGGCGGCGTGGTCGAAGGCGACGCCCTTGTGGGCGAAGTCGCCCGGCACGCAGTGCAGCATGAGGTTGAGGGCCGCCGAGCCGTGCGACCGCTTGGGGAGCGGGAACGGCTCCAACACGTTGCCCTGGACCGTGGACACCTTGTACTGGGACAGACGGCGCTTGACGTGCGTCAGACAGTGCGGGTTCATGTCGAGCAGCGTGACGCGCTGGTCGGCGCTCGGCATGGTGCATTTGCTCAGCAGGAATCCGGAGCCGACGCCGATGTCGAGGTGTTCGGAGGAGATGTTGCGGTTGTAGAGCCGCAGCAGTTCGTGGCGGGGGACCTTCCACAGCACCGGGCACGTGAATCCGTAGACGGTGAGGTCGTAAAACTTCAGGGTGGCGGGGTTGTACCCTTTCTGTCCCGCCACGACGTCCTCGGACGTGGGGATGATGGCCATGAGGCCCTCCTCGCGATCGTATGGTGCGCCTTGCGGTGAAGCCGGCCCCCGGCGTGCGCGGAAAGGGGTGTGCGCGACGGGCGGGGCGGCTTCCGTGGGAATAGCGAAAAAGCGCGGCTAATGGGTTGGTGTGCGGGAATGCGGCGAATGGAAAGAGAATGTGTAAGGGAAAGGGGAAACGGGTTCCCGCGGCTCGTTGAAGGATAACGGCCCGTGTCGCGAGGATAACGGGAAGTAGCCGCACTGTCGCCCGCGCAATGAAATGCGGGTCATAAGATCAGCCGGCCGTCGGGGCGGGCAGTATCTGCCGTTCACGCGTCAGCGGGGCCGGGGGAGTTCCCGGCCCCGCTGATGGTGGACCCCGAGGTTCCGCGCGCCGTGCGCCAGCGCCGGCGCGCGCGGGCGCCGCTAGCTCGCCGCCCGGAAGCGGCGCAGCCGCAGGCTGTTGCCGACCACGAAGACCGACGAGAAGGCCATGGCGGCGCCGGCGATCATCGGGTTCAGCAGCCCGGCCGCGGCCAGCGGCAGCGCGGCGACGTTGTAGGCGAAGGCCCAGAACAGGTTGGACTGGATGGTGCGCAGGGTGCGCCGGGAGAGCCGGATGGCGTCCGCCGCGGCCCGCAGGTCGCCTCGTACCAGCGTCAGGTCGCCGGCCTCGATCGCGGCGTCGGTGCCGGTGCCCATCGCCAGGCCCAGGTCGGCCTGGGCGAGCGCGGCGGCGTCGTTGACGCCGTCGCCGACCATCGCCACCGAGCGCCCCTCGGCCTGGAGCCGCTTGACCACGTCCACCTTGTCCTCGGGCATGACCTCGGCGATCACCTCGTCGATGCCGACCTCGCGGGCGACGGAGCGGGCGACGGCGGTGTTGTCCCCGGTCAGCAGGATCGGGGTGAGGCCGAGGGCGCGCAGCCGGGCGATGGCCTCCGCGCTGGTGTCCTTCACGGCGTCGGCGACCTCCAGGACGGCGCGGGCCTGCCCGTCCCAGGCCACCACGATGGCGGTCCGGCCGGCGGCCTCGGCGGCGGCCTTGGCCTCGGCGAGTTCGGTGGGCAGCTCCATGGCCCACTCCGTCAGCAGCTTCTCCCGCCCGACCAGGACGGCGTGGCCGTCCACGATGCCCTGCACGCCGAGCCCGGGCACGTTGGCGAAGTCCTCGGGGGTGGGCAGCGATCCGACGCGCTCGGTCGCGCCGGCGGCGACCGCCCGCGCGATGGGGTGCTCGGACGCGTGCTCCAGCGCGCCGGCCAGCCGCAGCGCCTCGTCCTCGGTGGTGCTGGCCGTGGTGTGGGTGGCGAGCAGGGTCATGGTGCCGGTGGTGACGGTGCCGGTCTTGTCCAGGACGACGGTGTCCACGCGCCGGGTGGTCTCCAGCACCTCGGGACCCTTGATCAGGATGCCGAGCTGGGCGCCGCGCCCCGTACCGACCAGCAGCGCGGTCGGCGTCGCGAGGCCGAGGGCGCACGGGCAGGCGATGATCAGTACGGCCACGGCCGCGGTGAACGCCGAGGTCAGGCCCGACCCGTTGCCGAGCCAGAAGCCCAGGGTGCCGACGGCGAGGGCGATGACGATGGGGACGAAGACCGCGGAGATCCGGTCGGCGAGGCGCTGGGCGGCGGCCTTGCCGTTCTGCGCGTCCTCCACCAGCTTGGCCATCCGGGCGAGCTGGGTGTCGGCGCCGACCCGGGTGGCCCGTACGACCAGGCGTCCGCCCGCGTTGAGCGTGGCGCCGGTGACCGCGTCGCCGACCGCGACCTCGACCGGCACCGACTCGCCGGTCAGCATGGCCGCGTCCACGGCCGAGCTGCCCTCCACGACCACGCCGTCGGTGGCGATCTTCTCGCCGGGGCGGACCACGAAGTGGTCGCCGACCGCGAGGTCCTCGATGGCGACGCGCTCCTCGCGCTCGCCGCGCACCACGGTGACCTCCTTGGCGCCCAGCGAGATGAGCGCCCGCAGCGCGGCCCCCGCCTTGCGCTTGGAGCGGCCCTCGAAGTACCGCCCGGCCAGGATGAACGCCGTGACGCCGGCCGCCGCCTCCAGGTAGATGTTGCCCGAGCCGTCGGTGCGCTCGATGGTCAGCTCGAAGCCGTGCGTCATGCCGGGGGTGCCCGCGGTGCCGAAGAACAGGGCCCACACCGACCACAGGAACGCGGCCCCGGTGCCCACCGATATCAGCGTGTCCATGGTGGCCGCGCCGTGCCGGGCGTTGGTGAACGCGGCGCGGTGGAACGGCCAGGCGGCGTACGTCACGACGGGGGCGGCGAGGGTCAGCGAGAGCCACTGCCAGTTCTCGAACTGCCAGGCCGGCACCATCGCCATGGCGATCACCGGAATGGCGAGCACCACGGCGGTGATCAGCCGCTGGCGCAGCGGGGTGAGCGGGTCGGGCCCGCCGTCGCCGCCCTCGCCACCGGTGCTCCCCGGGGCGCGAGCCGGCGCGGAGCCGGCCGCGGGGGCGCTGGCGTCGCGCCCCTCGGCGGCGCCGTCGGTCGCGGCGGGGCGCCGCGGGCGGGCGGGGACGGGCGGGGCCGCGGTGTACCCGGTGGCCTCGACCGTGCCGATCAGGTCGTCGACGGTGACCCCGTCGGCGAAGCTGACCTTGGCCTTCTCCGTGGCGTAGTTGACGGTGGCCGTCACGCCGTCGATGCGGTTGAGCTTCTTCTCGATCCGGGCGGCGCACGAGGCGCAGGTCATCCCGCCAATGGCGAGCTCAACCTCGGCCGGCTCAGTCACCGTGCTGGTCATCCCTTAGCTCCTCACTCCCGGTGGGCGCGGGCACGCTCGCTGGTCCGTCCGCGCCCGCTGTCGCCGCCGCTGTCGATCAATACCCCTAGGGGGTATCGGCTCTGCCCTTTCAGGTATACCCCCCAGGAGTACGAGACGCAAGGGTGCGCGGACGCTTGACTATGTACCCCCTGGGGGTATCTTCAACAGGGTGGACGCGCGGATCGGCGGCCACGCCAGCGACTGAAGACCGACTGACACACCGACTGATGGCCAGCTGATCGCCAACTGATCACTGACTGAGAAGCAACCGAGGGAGCCCGCCATGCACACAGGTCTGAAGGTGGCCGCGTACGTCGTCGTGCTCGCCGCGACGTTCGGCACCGCGTACGGGGCGGGCACCGCCATCGACCCGGTGGCCGAGCCGAAACCGGCCACCCACACCGAGCACTCGCCCCAGCACCCGTCCGGCCACGCGCCGGACCGTGAGGCCGGGCACGGCTTTGGCCACGAGCCCGAACAGTCCCACCAGCGCTAGCCGCGCCGCACGGCCCGGGGGCCGCGCGTCCGGAATTGCCTGCGGGGCGGTACGTAAAGCCCTCGTCAGCGAACCGATATTGGCTGGAACGGAACCCCGTGCATATGTACGGGTCCCACCCCTACGTACCCCAGGAACGCGCACTCACCCCCCTGGCGCCCTTCCGTGCGCCCCACCCACTCGCCCCCTCGCCCGCTAATCCCCCCGTCACCGCGCCGCCGCCCGCCGCCCTTCACCGGGCCGCCTCCCCGCCCACCTCGCATTCCCCTGCGGGCGCGTTCCCGTACGCGCTCCTTTCCGTACCCCGTCCTTCGCCGATTGCGCGTCCCACATCCCGGCGGCCCGCGCGCAGGTGGATTCCCACGCGCGCGCAGGAAACGCGTACGAAAAGGGAAGAAAAGAAGGGCGAAGAAAAGGGAAGCGGAAAGTCGAGCGCCGAAGGGCGGGTTTCTCAGGGGATCGCTCGGAAATCGGAGAACCGGAAGTTCGGGAACCCGGTGTACGGGGTGGCGTGGCGGGAGTAGTGGCGGCGCTCCAGGAAGATCTCGGTGAAGGTGGAGACCTTGGCCCGCAGCGCCCACGGGTCGACGGGCTTGGCGATGTAGTCGACGGCGCCCGCGGCGTAGCCGCGCGAGGAGTGTTCGGGGTCGGCGCCCATGGCGGTGAGGAAGAGGAGGGGGATGTCGCGGTTGCGGGGGCGGCGCTTGATCTGGGCCGCGGTCTCGTAACCGTCCATCTCCGGCATCTGCACGTCGAGCAGGATGACCGCGAAGTCGTCGTGGTCGAGCAGGGCCTTGAGCGCCTCCCGCCCCGAGGTGGCCGCGACGAGTTCCTGCCCCAGGGTGGCGAGCACCGCCTCCATGGCCAGCAGGTTGTCGCGCTGGTCGTCCACGATGAGGATCTTCGGGCGCGGCCCCGCCCCCCAGGTCGCCGCGGCGGGCGGCGGGTAGGCCGCCGCCGGGTACTGCGCCGGCCTGCCGGCGGTGGCCGCCCCGGCCCGGCTGGCGGCGGTGGCGGTGGCGGTGGCGGTTGCGGCCGTGGCGGTGGGGTGCGCGGCGGCGGAGGCGTGGGCGGTGGCGTACGGCGGGGCGTGGGTGAAGGGGGAGAGGCCGACCGCCTCCGCCTCGTCGGCCGCGTGCGTCTCGCCGGACGCCACGCCCTGCGCCTCCACGGCGGCGAGTTGCCGTTCCAGGAGCTGGCACCGGGCCTCGGCGAGGAGGCCGCGGCGGCGCACCTCCTCCAACTCGTCGGTGAGGCGGCGCACTTCCTGGCGCAGCCGGTCCTGTTCGTGGAGGAGCTGTTCGCGGTCGTGATCGGGGCAGGCCAACTCCTGTTCCAGCGTCTCGACCCGGGCCCGCTCCGCCGCCCACGCCGCCTCCAACTGGCCGAGCCGCACCTCCAGGTCGGCGATCCGGTGTTGGCGCTCCAGCAGCGCCCGGCCCAGCGCGTCCTCGGTCAGGGTGGCGCTGCGCGCCGCGCGGTCGGCGTCGGCGAGCTGGTTCTGCAACACCTCGACGGCGTGTCCGACCGAGCCGCTGGTGTGGATGGCGGCCCGGTGTCGCTCGCGGAGCAGTTCCACCGCGTCCGGCGTGGTGGGTACGGAGCGCGCCGCGGCCAGGTCGGTGAGCAGGTCGAGCACGAACTCCCACGGCGGTACGCGGGTGCCGCTCAGGTAGCGCGAGATGGTGCCGGGGTCGCGGTAGCGGCGGGCGGCGTAGCGCCGTACGGAGATTCCGAGGCCGGCGAACAGCTCGCGGAGCATGACGGCGAACTGCCGGCACTCGTCGCTCAGGTCGTCGGCCAGCGGGCGCAGTTCGCCCATGGTTTCCCCCTGCGGGTGTCCGGGGCCCCTCCCCGCCTCGAACGGCGGTCGCGGCGCGCGCCGCCGAACCCACGCGCACAGCTTGGCGCAGCGCCCGGGCGTTGCACGGCACGCACCACCGTGCCGGCAACACCCGGCAACGGGCGGGCCGTCCGCCCCATCACGGGCGCCCGGGGACCGGCCCCCGGGCGCCCGTGACGCCCTTTCGTGGTGCGGGGGTTACGGCGTGGCGCGTGCCCGCAGGGCGAACATCAGGGGGATCTTCGGGTCGTGGTCGGGCAGCCGCCACCAGCCGCCGTCGGCCGGCACCATGCCCGCAAAGCGCGGCCACGGCAGCAGCTCGGTCTCGCGCAGCACCTCGATGGACAGGCCGGCGCCGAGCAGCGCGGTGACGATGTCACCGAGCCCGTGCCGCCACTCGTAGCAGGTGGTGGCCTGGTCGAGCGGCGGGCCGTCGGTGTACGTGTGGGCCACCTCGACCCGCAGCGGCCCGCGGCCCCCCAGGTAGTCCTGGCGCAGCCGCAGGTGCTGTTCGCCCGGCTCGGGCACGGCGCCGAGCGACTGGAGCAGCGGGTGGAACTCCACCAGGTACAGGAACCCGCCGGGCCGCAGCAGGCCGGCCACGGTGCGGGCCCAGCGGGCGAGGTCGGGCAGGTACCACAGGGCGCCCTTGCCGGTGTAGACGACGTCGAAGCGCCGCCCGTCCAGGGCGTCGACCGCGTCGTGCACGTCGGCTTCCACGTACGTCACCTCCCGGCCCGCGTCGCGCGCGATGCGCCGCGCCTCGGCCACGGCCGCGCCCGAGAAGTCGAGCCCGGTGGTGGTCGCGCCGCGCTCGGCGAACGCGAGGGTCTCGGTGCCCAGGTGGCATTGCAGGTGGAGGACGTCCCGGCCGGTGAGGTCGCCCAGGTCCGGCCACTCGAAGTCGGCGAACCAGTGGCCGCTGTCGCGGGCCTCGTTCAGGCCGTAGAACTCGCTGGCCACGTGGATGGGCGTGCGGGCGTCCCAGTTGTTCCGGTTGACGTCGATCATCTCGGCGACGTTGCTGGGTTCGTGTTCGTCGGCAGTCACGCGCCCTTTGTACGTCGCGAGCGCGCGCCCCACTAGTGCGCCGTGCGCCCCCTTGCGCGCCGTATGGATCACACTGACCGTGCCGGTCGGGCTTCCGGGCCTCCCCCGTGGCGTGACCCGGCGCCTCCTAGGTGAAGGCGGCGACGCCCTCGTACGTGCCCAGCGGCGCTTGGCCCGTCGTCTCGTACTCCAGGAGCAGCAGGCCGTTCGGCGTCGCCTCGTGGTGGGCCAGGCGGAGGCCGGACGGGGCGCCAGGGCCGGTCAGCAGGCGCCGGCCGGTGCGCAGGACCGTGGGCGCGACGACGAGGCGGAGCGTGTCGACGAGGCCCGCCGCCAGCAGCGCGTCGCCCAGCCGGGCGCTGCCGTGGATCTGGAGTTCCCGGCCCGGTCGCGCCCTCAGCTCGGCGACGGCCTGGGCCGGGTCGCCCCTGAGTACGGTCGTGGGGTGCCAGGTCCCCTCGGTGAGGGTGTTCGACACGACGTACTTCGGCAGCGTGTTCATCCGCTCGGCGAACGGGTCGGCCGGGTCGGTGATCGCCGGCCAGTCGCGGGCGAACGCCTGGTAGGTGCGCCGGCCGAGCAGCAGGCCGTCGGCGAGGTCGAGCCAGTCGGAGGCGCGCTGGACGAACGTCGCGTCCATGTGGGGCACGAGCCAGCCGCCGGCGGTGAACCCGTCGCTGGTGTCCTCGTCCGGCGAGCCGGGGCCCTGACAGACGCCGTCGAGCGTGACGAACTCGGTGAGGGTGATCTTCATCGCGGGTCCCCGCCCTCCGTGCTCGTGCCGCGCGGACCCGTGCCCGGGCCCGTGTTCCGCGGGTCCGCGCTCTGCGGGTCCGCGCTCTGCGGGCCCGCGCTCCGCGGGGCCGCGCTCTCGCTGAACGCGGCCAACTGGCCGACGACCGTGCCCCAGCCGTCGGCGAAGCCGAGCTTCTCGTGCAGGGTGCGGGCCTCCGGGTCGCCGTGCCGGACGACCAGCCGGTACTCCGTACCCTCCGGGTGGTCGCCGAAGGTGATGGTGGCGGTCATCGCGACCGGGACGGGGTGCGCGGGCCGCCAGGTGCCGTCGACCGCGTTGGTGAACACGATGCGCTCGCCCGGGTCGACGGCGAGGAAGCAGGCGTCCAGATGGGGGACGAACGCGCCCCCGCCGTCGCTCAGCCGCGTCACGAAGGCACCGCCGGGCCGCAGGTCCAGGCGGTCGACGCGGCAGCGGGACGGGGCCGGGACCCACCACCGCTCAAGCCGGGCCGGGTCGGCCCAGGCGCTCCACACGGTGGCGCGCGGGGCGCGGATGACCCGCGCCAGCGCGAGGTCGAGATCGGGGTTCACGGGCTGTTCTCCTCCGGGTTGGTGACGAACTCCTCCAGTCGGTCGGTGCGCTCCGCCCAGATCCGGCGCTGCTCCGCGAGCCAGTCGTCGACGAGGGCGAGCCGCTCGCGGCTGAGCACGCACGTGCGCACCCGGCCGGTCTTGACCGTGCGTATGAGTCCGTTCGATTCGAGGGTGCGTACGTGCTTCATGAACGACGGGAGGGTCATCGGGAACTCGCTGGCGAGGTCGCCGACGCTCAGCGGCCCGTGGCCGAGGCGCCGGATGACCGCGCGCCGGGTCGGGTCGGCGAGGGCGACGAGCACGCCGTCCAGTTGCGCCGAATACTGTGCCATGCGGCTAAGTATTGGGGCCGGCGATGGTAAGCGCAAGGGCTAAGTATCGAGGTGGTGGCCGGCGGCCGTCGGTGGCCGGGCTGGCATCGCCCTACGCCGGAGCCCCCGGCCCCACGCCCCCCGCCTCCTCGACGGCCTCAGCAGCCCCTGCCATTCCGGCCTGTGCCCCGGCCGGATCGGGGCACAGGGCCTGCCGCCAGTGGCGGGCCAGGTCGGCGGCGCGGGGCAGCGCCGCGTCGTACACGACGCCGCACCGTACGACCCCGCCCGCGCGCGTGAACGAGACGTAGCCGAGCAGCCCGTCGTGCACGTCGTAGAACATGGACGCCCCGGTCAGCCGGGCGCCGAGGCAGGTCAGCTCCTCGTCCGCGACGGTGACCGAACTGGCCCCGATCGGCACGGCGTTCTTCACGTAGCCCATCGCCCACTCGCCGGCCCGGTGCGGGGCGGCGCGCACGGCGAGCCGGCGCGCGTCGCGGGTTCCGGTGCGGCGCACGGCGTCGGTCTGGCGACGCACCAGGGTCGCCGCGTCGCCGAGCCGGGGCGCCGCCGACGGCAGCACCAGCCGGTAGCCGACCACGTGGTTGCCCGGCGCGTACCGCTGGCCCGGGCCGCGCGTGGACATGGCCACCAGCACCGGCAGGTCGGGGCACGCGCCCGGCGCGCCGTCCCGGCGCCAGGCGCGCACCGCGCGCGCCAGGCCGGTCAGGCAGACGTCGTTGACGCTGGTCCGCCACGCGTCGGCGAGCTGGCGCAGCCGCGCCAGGGGAACGTCCTGGCTGGTCCACGCGGTACGGCGGGCGGGGTGGGCGCGCAGCGCGGGCCAGCCGCGGACGCCGCCGAGTTGGCGTACGGCGTCCGACGCGGCCAGCAGCGCGCCGGCCGGCCTCGGCAGCCGAGCCGGGTACAGCGGCGGGCCGGCCGCCGCGGCGTCGCCGAGCAGGGCCAGCGCGGAGTGCGCGGCGCCCACCCCGTCCTGCACGGCGTGGTGCACCCGGAGCGCCAACCGAAACCCGCCCCGCGCCCCCGCGCCCCCCGCCGCGCCGTCCCGCTCCGCCGCCCCGTCCAGCAGCCACAGGTCCCACGGCGGGTGCTCGGCGCCCGGCAGCGGGTGGCTGAGCAGCGCGTTCGTCGCGTCGGCCAGCGCGCCGGGCTCGGCCAGGCCGGTGTGCCGGCGCACGTGCGTGCCCGGGTCGAAGTCGGCCGTACGCGGGCGCCACCGGCGGGCCCGGCCGTCCGGGCGCAGCAGGTTCAGCGCGGGCAACCCGGCCGCGCGCCCGAGCACCCGCTCCGCGAGCGCGTCGACGTCCGGCGCGGGCCCGGCGAAGTCGAGGAAGAACCCGGTGGTCGGCTGGTGCTGACGGGCCAGCGCGAGGAAGGCCCGGTCGATCGGCCCGATGGCGTGACCGCCGTTGACGTTCATCTCCGACATCTCCCCGGCCTCTCCCCGATCTCCGACCCCTCCGACCCCTCCGACATCTTCGGCCCCTCTGGCATCTCTGACGTCTCGGCTTCCCGTCCACGGCCGGCCCCGGGCGGGTCGTGGACGGGCCGACAGGTACGTACCCACCCCGGCGACGACCGGGTGCTGCCGCTACGGCTGGGCGATCAGCGCGAAGCGGTGACAGTGGGCGGCCAGCGGCTGGCCCGCGCGCATCGTGGCGTGCAGGGCGCGCAGCGGCTCGGCGTACCGCTCCACGCTGAAGTCGGGGACGTGCCAGGGCGTGATGCGCAGGAACAGCACCAGCGCCCCGACGTCGTGGAAGGCCGCCGGCAGCCGCGCCTCGTCCTGCCAGGTCACGGTGAAGCCGGCGGCGGTGAGCTGGTCGGTGGCGGCGCGCAGGTCCCAGTCGGCGTAGCCGTGCGCGGGCGCGCCGAGCGCCTCGTTGACCTCCGCGAGGTCACCGCCGCCCACCTGCTGGGTGACGAAGGTGCCGCCGGGGCGGAGCACGCGGCGGATCTCGTGTGGGTCGTACGACTCGTGCCGGCTGATCACCAGGTCGAACGAGGCGTCATCAAACGGCAGTTGGTCGTCGTCGCCGACCTCGGCCACCTCGATCCCCAGCGGTTCGAGCCGCTCGCGCGCCACCGGCACGTTGGGCGCGAACCCCTCGGTCGCCGCGGTCCGCGCGGGCAGCGGCGCCAACGAGGCCAACACCTCACCACCGCCCGTCCCGAGATCGAGCAGCGCGCCCGCGCCCGGCAGCCGCTCGCGTACCAGCCCCGGATAGCTCCACGGCAGGTCGGCGTCGCCCCGCTCCTCGTACCGCCCACGGAACACCCCGAAGTCCCAGCCCTCGAACGGTGTCGTCAACCCCTCGGCGACCAACTCGTCATACCCCACGCCGCTCAGCCCTCCCCGTTCCCCTGCGTTCCCCTGCCGCTTCCCGGCCCGCCCGACGCCACGGTTCGCGCGCCGGGCACCGGGGTTCGACGGTATACGGGCCGGTGGGGGAGTGGGTGGGGTGGGCGGGGGCGGACGCCCACCGGCGGGTGGTCAGCCACCCGCCGCAGCCGCACCGGCCGGCGCGCCCCCACCCGCCCGCACTGGGCGGGGGCCGCGCGCCGGGTGTGCCGAGGGAGGGGCGGGTGGCGCGGGCTGGGGCGGGCGGCGGCGCGGCCACGTGGGCGCGGCCGTGGGGTCAGGCCCGCGCTCAGGCGTCGGGCGCGCGGTCCAGGCTGATGGCCAGGCGTAGTCGCGGGTCGGTGGCGGCGTGCTGCCAGCGCACGCCGAGCACCTCGTACCGTCGGTCGGCGGCGAGCCAGTCGGCCGCAGCCTGGAACAGTTCGCCGGGTCGCGCCCCGCCGAACTCCACGGTGTTCCCCGCGTCGACGGTCACCCACAGACCCTCGTGCTCGTCGGTGAACACGCCCGCTCTGGAACGCAGTTCGTCGGTCAGGTCACTGTGCATGTGTGTCCCCCATCGTCGGTCCGAGTATCGCGTACGAGTCCGATACACGGGCCCGCCGGGTGAACCGGTCGGGTGGTCGGGTCCCGCCTACGGAGCCGCACGTCACGGTCTCCATCGAGTGCCCCGCACCCAGCGGGTTCAAGCGCGGGGAGTGGCGGGGTGGCACCGGGTTCGGGCCGGGGGAGGGGGCGGCCGTCGGGCGGCGCGCGGGGCGGTTCCCGTGGCGTGGCGCGGAGCGCGCGGCACCCGCCGCTCCGGTGTGCGCCTCCGGCAAACACCGTTGCCGGTTCCGGGACGGGTGGGGTGCAATGGCGGCGTGGAACACTCACCCGCCATCGCCCAGGCCCTCACCGAGGTCGGTCCCCGGCTCAAGCGGCTGCGCACCGAGCGCGGTGTCACGCTGTCCGCGCTCGCGCAGGCCACCGGGATCTCCAAGAGCACGCTGTCCCGGCTGGAGTCGGGCCAGCGGCGGCCCAGTCTGGAGTTGCTGTTGCCGATCGCGCAGGCCCACCAGGTCCCGCTGGACGAACTGGTCGGCGCGCCCGAGGTCGGCGATCCCCGGGTGCGGCTCACGCCGCGCCGCGCGCACGGGAACACGGTGTTGCCGCTGACCCGGCAGCCCGGCCCGCTCCAGGCGTTCAAGATGGTCCTGCCGGCCAGCCGCGACACACCCAACCTGTGTACCCACGAGGGGTACGAGTGGCTGTACGTGCTGGCCGGGCGGCTGCGCCTGGTCCTCGCCGACCACGACCTGACGATGGGCGCGGGGGAGGCGGCCGAGTTCGACACCCGGCTGCCGCACTGGTTCGGCACCACCGGAGAGGGCCCCGTCGAGGTGCTCAGCATCTTCGGCCGGCAGGGCGAGCGCATGCACGTACGGGCCAAGCCCACCGCCCGCGCGAACGGCTGACCTCAGAGCGGCCCGGCCCGGCCCGGTTCAGTCCTGCCCAGTCCGGTCCTGCCCGGTTCTGCGCGGTCCGGCCTTGCCCGGCCCGGCGTGGGCCCGGGGCGCGGCCTCGTCGCCGTGCGTACGGCCACCGCCCCCGCCGGGTGGCTGGCGGGGGCGGTGGCCGGGGTCGGGCGCGGCGCACCGGCCGGGGCGGGGGCGGAACGGCGGCCGGCGCGGCGCGGCGACCGGTGTGGTGCGGGCGGGCCCGGCTGCGGTTGACCGGTCAGCCGGTCAGCCGGTCAGCCGGTCAGTCGGAGTCGTCAGCCGGTCGCGGTGCGGCGGCGGAGGCGGACGGCGACCGTTCCGGCGCCGATGAGCAGGGCGCCGCCCGCGACGCCGGCCGCCGCGAGCCCGGCGCCGGACAGGCCGGTCGACGACGAGCCGTCGCTCGCGGTGGTGCGCGGCGTGTCGGGCGCGGGCTGCGCCGCGGCCGGTCCGTCGCCGCCGAACTGGCCGTTGCGCTGGTAGTCGGAGCCGGGCAGCTTGTCGGCGTACCGGTCGTGCACGCGGTCCTGGTACGCCGCGACGCTGGTGCCCCGCGCGCCGACCGCGTCCCGGGCCGACTTGTTGAGCGGCAGCACCCGGTTGCCGTCCAGCGCGTACCAGGCGGCGATCTGCGGCTCGGTGAAGACCAGGTCGCCCGCGCCCTTGCGGCCGAAGCTGACCTCGTCGGTGCCGGAGATCACGTTGGCGACGGCCCAGCGCTGGGTCTTGGCGTCCCGCACGGTCCACACCGTGGCCGTGGCGCCGGAGGCGGAGCGGGCCTCGGAGGCCAGGTAGGCGAACTCGGCCACCGGCTCGGCCGCCGTGCTCCGGCCACGGACGAAGTCCGGGTTCAGCGAGTAGACCGGCACCGCCGGGCCCACCAGGCGCGGGGCCTGGGCGGCGGCCTCGGCACGGGTGACGCCCGCGTCGAGCGTGTCGCGCTCGGTGGCCCGCTCCCGCTCGGCGAGCCGGACGAAGAAGGAGCCGACGCGGTCGGTGGTGTCCTGGCTGGCCAGGGTCTTCGCGGCGGCGGCCCGGTCGGCGGACGTCACCGAGGCGGGCGCGACGGGCCGCGCGCCGTCGTCGGCGACGGCCGCCGTCGGGGCGAGCAGGGCGAGCACGCTGATGCCCACGCCGACGCCCGCGGCGAGCGAGGCGCCGCCGAGCCCGCTGGGGCGAGAGTGAGGGGTGAGTCGGGAACGGGTCGTGTTCGTCATGGCGTTCACTTCTCCCCGTACAGCGACTCGGCCCAGCGGAACTGGCTGTTGCTGCGGTAGGTGTTGTAGTTCATCTCGGCGTAGCGGGGGCTGCTGGGCCACGGGTCGGCGTACATCAGCGTCTGGCGGCTCGCGTCGTACCCGTACAGCACCTGCGCGTGGCCGCCGCCCGAGGTCCAGTAGATGCCGGTCTCGACGGGCGAGTTGGCGTCGATGGTCTGCTGCACGGTCTGGAAGGGCAGCGTGCCGGCGGTGCGGCCCGGGTCCATGCCGAGCTTGGACCACGAGCGCTGTACGTCGGTGAGGTAGCCGGGCCGGTTGGGGCAGGCGGACGTGGGCGGCAGGCCGCGGGCGTAGGTGCAGAACGTGTTCTGCGAGGTGTCCTGGCCGCGCCCGAGGTACCGGGCGATCGACAGACCGGTGGCGGCCCAGCACCACTGGCTCTGGCTCTGCACCAGTTCGGTGAAGGCCAGTTGGGTGGAGGCGGTGACGTCGGACGGCGCGGCCTGGGCGGCGGGGGCCGGGGCCGGCGGCGCTGCGGCGACCGACGTTCCGGACAGCGGCGCCGCCAGACACGCCACGGCGGCGATGCCGCTGAGCGCGACCGTCAGCCGCCGCCGTCCTCTCATCGGCGCGGAGTCGGGTGGCGCGGCCGGGGTGACGGGGGCGCCCACGGGCGCCCGGTGTTTCCGCGGAACCATCGTATTCTCCTTCTCGCCCGGCGCGCGGGGGCGCCGGGTGACATCGGGGGAAGTGAGCGGTGGCGTGCGCCGCGGCGGGAGCGACCGACCGAGCGGAACGGAGCACGCCACGTCCGGTGTGCCGCGCGTCCGGCGCGAGGGGAGTGCGGCGCGCGTGGTGCGGGAGGTGCCGGTGGTACGGGGGTGCGGTGGTGATGTGGAGAGTGCTGTGGTGCGGCGGGGCCGGGGCGTGGGGCCTGGGCCGAGCGGGCTGCGGAGAGTGGGGAGTTGGGGGCGGGTTTCGGTGGGAGGTGGTGGGTTGGGGCGCCCGTGGGGTGGTGGGTGGCGCCCCCGTGGGGAGTGGGGTGGGGCGGAGGTGGCTCCGTCCGCCGGCTGGAACAAAGCTGGGCCCGGCGCCCCGCGGCCCGGAACCCCCCGGGCGCGAAGCAGGGGGTTTCCCGGTACCCCCCTCGCCCCTCCCGGGCCCGCCCGTCGCCGGCGTTCGCCGGGTGGTCGCCCGCGCTCGCTGGGCGGCGGCGTCAGTGGGTGGGTACAGCGGGTGGGTACAGCGGGCGGGTTCTGCGGCAGCGGCGGTGTCAGTGGTGCGGGGTAGCTTGTCGATGACGGGTGGGGGAGGCCCGGCACGGGGGTGCCCCGGGCGCGGCAGCGGCCGGTACGGGGAGAGCACGGGGGAGTACGAGGGAGAAGGGGGCTGGGGGCGTGAGCGACGGATTCGGGTGGATAGCCGAGGCCGGCGGTGGCGGCGGGATGCAACTGGTCGCGGTGCGGGGCGTCGACGTCGAGCAGCTCGCGGTGATGTTGGGCGCCGAGCCGGGCACCGTCATGGACGCGGCCACCTGCAACGCCGTCGTGGCGGCGGCGGGCGGCACGACGCGGCTGCCGGACCTGGCCCGACTGGGCAGCCACGGCGGTTGGGCGTACGCCTTCGAGACCGGTGGTGGCCTCTTCCGTACGGACCGAGACCACCTGAACCACCTGTGGGAGGGCCGCACCTCCGTGCGCGTCTCCGACACGGGGATGGACCCGCCGCTGGTCACGGCCGTGGTGGACGGTGTCTGGGACTGGCAGTACTGCGACGGCTCGGTGCACGAGCGGGTCAGGGCCGACCACCCGCTCACCGCGCGCATGACGGCCGAGATCGGGTTGGGCAGCGCCGTGCCCGACCCGGACTTCCCGGACGATCCCGACGAGTGCTCGCTGTTCGTCCCGGACATGGCCGACGTGTACCGCCTCTTCGGCGCGTACTACGGCCTGTCCCTGCCGCGCCACACCATCGGCCAGCCGTTCCACACGAACACCGCGCTGCACGGCGCGTTCACCGCCCCGCGCACCCTCCCGGACGGCCAGCCCCACCCCGCGTACGCCACGATCCCCCGGCCCCGACCCGGGTCCTGAGAGTCCTGAGCCCGACTCGGGTCCTAAGCCTGACCTGGGCCCTGCCCTGGACGCTGAGCCTTGTCCTGACCTGGGCGGCCCTGAGCCTGGCCGGGGCCTCGGCCGTCACTCGGCCGGGGACACACCGGGCCTGGGGCGCCCCCAGATCCCACGCTCCCGGGGCTCAGACCGTCGGGTCGGCTGCCCTGCCCGGCGCGTGGCCCGGGGCGTGCCGGAGGCGGATGAGTTCGGCGCGGGAGCGGACGCCGAGCTTGCGGTACACACGGGTCAGCGTGGACTCGACGGTCTTGGCCGAGAGGAACAGGCGGCCGGCGATCTCCCGGTTGGTCGCCCCGTCGCCGACGAGTTCCGCCACCCGGTGCTCGGCGGGCGTCAGCGCGTGCCACCGCCCCGTGGGCAGCGCGGCGGGCGGCTGTCCCGGGCCAACGCCCAGCGCCGAGCCCGCCCCCGGAGCCGCCCCCGCCTCCGGACTCCCGAACGGTCCGCCGCCCGGCGCCGCGCCCGCCGTGCCCGCCACGCCAGCGCCCAGCGCCGAGACCGACCCCGCCGGGGCCGCCGCCCGGCCCGCCCCCGACCGCGCCGCCGCGCCGGGCGCCGGGGCGGCGGACCGTCCGCAGGTGACCCGGTGCAGTTCGGTGTGGGCCTGGTCGAGCCAGGGGCGGGCGTCGGCCGTGCGGAAGAGCGCCGCCGCCTCGTGCCACGCGGCGAGCGCGGCCGTGGCGTGCCGGCGTCGGCGCTCCACGGCGCCGAGCGCCAGCAGGTCCCGGCCCTGCTCCAGCGGGAGCCCGAGCGCGCGGTGGCCGGCGGCGGCCTCGCGCAGCCCGGCCGCCGCGCCCGGCAGGTCGGCGGACTCCGCCCGCAGCAGCGCGTCAGCCCGCAGCAGCGACAGGGCGACGCCCGACCGGCCGAGCCGGTGCGCGGCGCCCCGCGCCTCGGCCACCACCGCCCGCGCCTGCTCGTGGTCGCCCACCGCCACCAGCGCCTCGGCCAGGTCCGCCGCCCAGGGCACGGCCGCCGGGTCCACGACCGAGCGCCGGCGGGCGATCGTACGGGCCTGGCCCAGGCACTCCACGGCGGCGACCGGCGCCCGCGAGCGCAACTGGATCTGGCCCAACAGGCACAGCGAGAGCGGCAGGAACACCACGTCCCGCTCGTCCCGCGCGACCCGCACGCCCTCCCGGGCCAGCGCCTCGGCCCGTTCCAGGTCGCCGCCGGCGGCCTCGGCGACCGCGGCCGAGTAGCAGACCTGCCCGAGGTTGGCACCGAGCGCGCGGGCCAGGCCGAGCGCCTCGTGCGCGGCGGCCAGCGCCTTGCCGCAGCGGCCCGCGCGCACGTCCACGTCGATGCTCGCGCACAGCAGGAACAGCATCTCCTCGGCGTCGTCCGACTGCCGCGCCCGGCGCAGCAGTCGGCCGAGTTCGGCGTCCGCCGCGGCCAGCCGGTCGGCGAAGAAGTCGAGCCGCGCCCGGATGGCCCGTGGCCCGTTGTGCCCGCCGGTCGGCCCGGCGTCCTGCGGCCGGGCCAGCGCGCGGTCCAGCGGCTCCTCCGCGTCGGGCCGGCCCTGGAGCGTGCCCACGAACGCCTGGAGCGCGAGCGCGAGCAACTCCGTCGAGCGGTCGCCGCCGCGCCGCGCGAGCGAGGCCGCGCGCGCCGCCTCCGCCCAGGCCAGCGGCGTGTCGCCGTCACTGATGTGGGCCTTGATGCCGCGCAGGTAGTGCAGCCGGGCCCGGGCCCCTGGATCGTCGCCGGCGTGCGCGAACGCGTCGGCGAACACCTCGTCCAGGTCGTGCAGCGCCTGGTTGGCGGCGTTGATGATGAGCACGCAGGCGCGTACGTGCTGCGCCGGGTCGGCGGCCCGGGCGGTGACCGGCTCGGCCAGTTCGCGGCACAGCTCGTAGTCGGCCGCCGCGTACGCGTGCGCGGCGCCGCTCAGCAGCCGCTCGCAGCGGCGCCCGGGGTGCCCGGCCGGGGTGCGCAGCGCGGCGAGCCGGGCCAGCGCCGCGGCCTCGTCGGGCGCTCCGCGCCGCCGGGCCTGGTCGGCCGCGCTGGCCAGCGCCGAGGCCAACTCCTCGGCCGGGCCCGGGGCGGCGAGCGCCAGGTGCCGGGCGTGTTCGACGGCGCCCGGGGTGGCGGCGGCGAGCCGGGCGTGCGCCGTGCGCCGCTCGGCGGCGGACGCGGTGGCGTAGAGGGCACTCGCGTACAGCGGATGCGCGAAGCGCACCTCGGCCCCGTCGTCGGAGACGACGAGCAACCCCGCCGCCACGGCCTGCGCGACCGCCCGCTCGACCAGCCCCTCCGGAGCGGCCGGCACGAGCACGGCCCTGCCCCGCGTGGACGCGCACCCCGCGCCCACCCCCCGTGGGCCGGCGCCGGACGCGGAGACCCCGGACGTGGAGGCGTGCGACGCGGAGACCCCGGACGTGGAGGTGTGTGACGTGGAGACACCGGACGCGCAGACCCCGGACGTGGAGGCGTACGACGTGACGACACCGGATGTGGAGACTCCCGGACCGGGAGCGGCGGGCGACGAGGCGTCGGAGGCGAAGGCGTGGGGCGCGGAGGCGCCGGATGCGGAGGTATCGGGCGCGGAGGCATCGGGCGGGGAGAGGGTGGGGGCGTGCGCGAGCGCCGGGGCGTGGTCGCCGGTCGGCGCGCCGGTGTCCGTGACCACCGCGCGGGCCGCCGCGCGCAGCGACTCCAGCTCCACCGGGCCGCGCCGGGCCGCGGCCACCAGCAGCAGTACGCCGCGCCCGGCCGGCTCCACCCGCGCCAGCCGCTCCGCCGCCCGCGCGCCGATCCGCTCGGGCACGGGTAACGGCTGGTCGCGGGAGGGAAGTTCGGGGCGCCCGTCGAGCAGGCGGACGACCTCCAGCGCGTCGAGCAGATCGCCCTCGCACGCCTCGTGCACGCGCCGGACCAGCCAGTGCGGCAGCTTCCTGGTGGTGTGGCGGTCGAGCACCGCGCGCAGTTCGGACACCCCGGGCGCGGGCAGCTCGCGCACGAGCACCTGGCCCGGGCAGAGCGCGACGCCCAGCGGCGGCCCGCCGCTGACGCCCACGGTCTCGGTCACCACGGCCCGTACCCGCGCCGGCCCGAGCCGCCGGGCGGCGTACGCCAACGTCTGCGCGCTCGGCTCGTCCACGCAGTGCGCCCCGTCCACGGCGAGCAGCACCGGCCCGCGCGCGGTCAGCCCCCGCAACAGGGCCAGCAGGCCCAGCCGCACCCCGAGCGGGTCGGGCCCGTCCGGCGCAGGCCGCTCGCGGCGCAACGCGGCGCGCAGCGCGGAGCGTTGCGGCGGCGGCAGCGCGGCCAGCGCGTCATCGGGCAGCGGGTCGAGGAGGTCGGCGAGCGTGGCGTACGGCAGCGGGCGCTCGGCCGCGCCGGGCTCCGACCACAGGACCGTTCCCGCGTGGTCCCGGGCGCCCTCGACCAGCCCGCGCAGGACGTACGACTTGCCGGCGCCGCGCGGCCCGTACAGCACGAGGCTGCCACCGTCGGCGAGATGGCGCCGTGCCGCGAGCACCACACCGTGCCGCGTATCGGGATCACTGTGCACCACGGGCGGTCCTCCACGTCCTCGATGACCCCCGCCCGCGCGGCTGTCTGGTGCGGGTGGTGTTCCCGGTACGTCCGTGCGGCACGTGGCCCGCGTCGTACGGCTCGCGAGCACGGTCTGCGACGCACGGTCTGCGACGCACGGTCTGCGACGCACGGCCTGCGGTGTACGGGGCGAGTGGGGGAGGCGGGGCGGGGGTGGAGTTGGGCGGCGCTGGGTCGAGTTTCTTACATGGTCATGCCATGTCTCTCCGCCGTCAACGTCCCGTACGGCCCGGCCGTCCCCTCAGGCCGCACCCGCCCCGCACCGGTCCCGCCTACCGCCCCGCGCGTACCCGGTCCCGGTCAGTGCCCGGGCCGCGCGCCCGGCGGCTCGGGCGTCGCGACGCCCGCGGGACCGGTGCCGGGGCCGGAGTCGGAGCCGGGGCCGGGGTTCGAGCCGGGGCCGGGCGGGGTGCGGAGGTCCGGGGTGCGGGGCGTCCCGACGGAGGGCGGGGGCGCGGCGCCCGGCGGCGTGCCCGGGGTCGCGGGGACGGTGGGGTCGGTGGGGAGCGGTTGTGGGTGGGGCCCGTCCGTGGGCGGCGTGGGCTCGGGGGCCGGTGAGGTGGCGGCGGGCCGCGAGGTGCCCGACGGGGACAGGGGCTGCTGGTCACGGTCGGGCCCGGTGCCGGGCAGCCCGACGGCGGCGGCCACCGTGAGCGCCGCGACCGCGACGACGCCGGCCGCCGACGCGGCGACCCGCCGGCGGCGCATCCGCCGCCCGCCCGCCACGGCCGTGTCGACCACGCTGGTCAGCGGCGGTTCCTGGGCGGAGTCCAGGATCTCCGCGAAGGCGTGGCGGAGTTCGGCGCCCTCGTGCGCGCCGCCCGCGTCCCGGTCCCGACTCACCGCCCGCTCCCCTCGCCCACCAGGCCCTCGACGAGCCCGCGCAGCCGCTTGAGCCCGCGCGCGCTCTGGCTCTTGACCGTACCCGGGGTCACCCGTAGCGCCTCCGCCGTCTGCTCCACGCTCCAGTCCTCCCAGAACCGCAGTACGAGCACCGCCCGGTACCGCGGCGGAAGCTCCATCAGCGCGGACCGCATCACCAGCCGCAACTCCGGCGCGTCGGCCTCGGCCTCGGGCGCCTCCGGCACCTCCTCCACGGCCTCCTCGCGCCACCGCCCCTTGCGGTGCTGGTCGATGAAGGTCCGGGTGAGGATGGTGCGCGCGTACGCGTCCACGTTGCCGTCCCGGCGCACCCGGCCCCAGGCCGCGTACAGCTTCATCAGCGTGGTCTGGGTCAGGTCCTGGGCGAGGTGCCAGTCCCCGCAGAGCAGGTAGGCGTTGCGCCGCAGGTGCGCCTGGCGCGCCTCGGCGTACTCCCGGAACTCGCGCTCCCGGACTGCTTCCCTCACCCGCCGCCTCCCGCCACCCGCATCGCGCCGTCCCCTCTCCCATACGGGGCGGGGCGGGCGCAGGTTGCACGCCGGCCCGAAAAAGATTTCCGCGCCCCGCCGTGCAACCCGCCGCCCCCCGCCCCCGTACCTCTCTCACGCAAGGCCGTGATCCGCCCGGGGGATCGGCGGCCCCGCGCACGGCCGGACGCCTCCGGCCCCGTTCACACGAGGAGTCACCATGACCAAGCGCCTGTTCAAGGGCCGCACCCGCCGCCTGATCCTCTCCATCGCCGCCAGCGGTGCCGTGGCCGCGGGAGGCTGGGCCACCGTCGCGAGCGCCGACTCCGGTCCGAAGCCCGCCCCGAAGCCGGCCACCTCGGCGCCGGACGCCCCGCCGGCCGAGGTCGCGCAGCCCGCGCCCGTGCCGCCGAAGCCGGGCACGCCGGCGCCCGTGCCGGCCAAGCCGGGCACGCCGGCCCCGGTGCCGGTCTCGGCCAAGCCGGGCACCCCGGCGCCGGTCCCGCCGGGCGCCAAGCCGGGCACCCCGGGCGAGGTCGCGAAGCCCGCGCCGCAGGACGCCCCGGGCCGGCCCTCGACCCCGCGCCCCGCCCCGGAGGTCCTGGAGCCCGGTGACCAGAGCACCCCGCGCCCGGCCCCGGCGGTCCCGGGCCAGCCCGACAGTCCGCGTCCGGTGCCGGCGGCCCCGGCGCCGTCCGTCCGCTAACCCGCGGCCACGCGCCGCCGGTTCGTACCCGAACCGCGCGGCCCCGGGCGGGCGACGGCGGGGCTGACCACCCCGCCCCCTCGTCGCCCCCGGGGGAAGCGCACGCGGCCCGCCCCGCCAGGGCGGGCCGCCCAGCGCGCCGCGCTCCGGGCCCGCGACACGGGCCCGCTCCACCCCCCGGAACCAGCCCCCACCCGGCCCGGCTTCCCGAAACCAGCACCCGGCCCGGCCCTCCGGGATCAGCCGGCACCCGCCCCGACCCCCGGAGCCAGCCCCCGCCCTCGACCCTCCGGGATCAGCCGGCCCCCGCCCCGGCCGTCGCCCGCCAGGTCGGCGGCGGGTCGCGGTGGTCGCTGGGCCGGGTGCCCCGGAGCCGCTTGAACGCCACGCTCAGCGCGAAGGCGTTGGCGTACCCCACCCGGCGCGCGATCGCGTCCACCGTCTGGTCGGTCTCCCGCAGCAGGTCGGCGGCGAGGGTCACGCGCCAGCCCGCCAGGTAGGCCATCGGCGGCTCGCCCACCAGCGCGGTGAACCGCCGGGCGAGCGCGGCCCGCGAGACGCCGACCTCGGCCGCCAGGTCCGCCACCGTCCACGGCCGCTCCGGCGCCTCGTGCAGCAGCCGCAGCGCGCCCCCCACCAGCGGGTCGTCCAGCGCCCGGCACCAGGCGGGGGCGCCGGCGCCCGGGTCGTCGAACCACCTGCGCAACGCGGCGACCAGCAGCAGGTCCAGCGTCCGGTCGAGGACGAGTTGCTGCCCCGGCCTGTTACGGGCGACCTCGTCGGCCACCACCTCCACCGACGGGTACGGCCCGCCGTCCGCCGGCACCACCAGCACCGCCGGCAACGCCCGCAACAGCCGCTCGCTCACCTCGCCCCGCCCCTCGAAGGCCCCACTGACCAGCACCGGAGCCGCGCCCTCGACGGCGTCGGCGCGGCCCGGGCCCGCGCCATTCCCAGCAGCCCCGCCCCGACGCGCGCCCGGCGGCTCGCAGGCGCCGCCCGCGCGCCCACCGGCGGGCTCGATGCCAGCGGCCGTCGGACAGTAGTCGGCGCTGGTCACCACGTGCGCGGGGGCGGTCGCGGGATCGTCGGCCACCGTGTACGGCGCGTCGCCGCGCACCACCGCGATGTCGCCCACGCCGATGGCCACCGGCTCGCCCCGCTCGGGCACGATCCACGCTCGGCCGCGCGCCATCATCGCCAGCGTCAGCGGGGCGCCGCTGGCCATCCGCAGCGCCCACGGCGGACGCATGATCGTCCGCCGGAACACGGCCCCCCGCGCCCGCACCTGTCCCAACAGCTCCGATACGGCATCCATGGCGGCAGTGTAGGCAGCACGTAGACGCTCAGACATCGACGGGCGCTTCCCAGCCATGGAACGTCTCAGACTCCGGCGCTTGACTGGGGCCATGTCCGAACAGCACCCCATCCTCGTCACCGGCGCCACCGGCAAGTCCGGCCGCCGCGTCGCCGCCCGACTCCGCGCCCAGGGCCACCCGGTCCGCGCGGCGGCCCGTACCGGCGAGCACCCCTTCGACTGGACCGACCCCACCACCTGGGACGCCGCCCTGCGGGGCGTGCGGGCCGTGTACGTCGTGCAACTGGACGGCACCAAGCTCGTCCGCCCCTTCCTGGAGCGGGCCGCCGCGCACGGGGTCCGGCGCGTCGTCCTGGCCTCCGGTCGCGGCATCGACAACCCCGACTACGCGACGGACAGCAACGGTGTCCTGGACGGCGTCCTCGACAGCGAGGCCGCCGTGCGCGAGAGCGGCCTCGAGTGGACGATCAGCAGGCCGGGCTGGTTCGCGCAGAACTTCAGCGAGGGCTTCTTCGCCGACGGCGTCCGCGCCGGCGAACTGCGGCTGCCCGCCGGCGACGGGGCCGCCAGCTTCGTGGACGTCGAGGACATCGCGGCGGTGGTGACCGCCGCGCTGACCGAGGACGGACACGCGGGCCAGACCTACGAGCTGTCCGGGCCGGCCGCGCTCACCCTGACGGAGGTGGCCGCCACGATCAGCGAGGCCACCGGCCGCACCATCCGCTACGTACCGATCACCACCGACCACTACGTCGGCGAACTGGTCCAACACGGTCTGCCGCTCGCCGACGCCGAAGCTTTCGCGCACGTGCTGGAGCCGCTGCGGAACAACACGGACGCCTATCTCTCCGACGGCGTCCACCGCGCCCTCGGCCGGCCGCCGCGCACCTTCGCCGAGTTCGCCAAGGCGACGGCCGCGGCGGACGGTTGGCCGACCTGACGCCGCTGGTCGCGGGGGCGCACCCGGGCGGCGGGCACGACCTCGCCGCCCCCTGTCCCCGTCAGACGACCGTCAGACGGCCGTCAGGAGAAGTCCAGCACCAACCGACCCCGCACCCCGCCCGCCTCCAGCAACCGGTGCGCCTTGGCCGCCTCGTCGGCCGGCAGCACGTCGGCCACGTGCAGCGACAGCACGCCGTCGGCGGCTTGGCGGCTCAGCGCGTCGAGCCGCTCGGTGTCGGTGAGGGCGTCCGCCACCATCACCGGGTGCACGCTGACGCCGCGCCCGGCCGGGCCCGCCCAGCCGCGCAGCGAGGCCAGCGCGCCGCCGTCGGCGACGGCGGGTACGACCTCGATGGTCTGGTTCGAGCCGTCCACCAGGCCGGGCACACCGTCCGGCACCAGCGTGCGGACGCGCGCGGCCACCTCGGCGCCGCGCTCCACGATGTGGTCGGCGCCGAACCCGCGCACCCGCTCGACGTCGCGCGCGGCGGCGTCCGCGATCACGGTCAGCCCGTCGGCCGTCGCCAGCTCGACCGCGTACCCGCCCACCGCCCCGGCCGCTCCCGTCACGGCCACGGTCCCACCGGCCGGCACGGCCACCGCGTCCAGGGCCAGCCGCGCGGTCATGGCGTTCATCAACAGGGTGGACGCCTCCGCGAAGCTCGCCCCCTCGGGCGCCGGCACCACCGACGCGGCGGGCACCACGACCTGCTCGGCGTACGCCCCGCCGCGCGGCCCGACGAACAGCACCAGCGCTATCACCCGTTGCCCCACCGAAAGCCGCCCGTCGGCCCCGGGCCCGAGCTGGTCGATCACGCCAGCGGCGTCCATCCCGGGCACGAACGGCGGCCGGCGCCCCGGCATCCGCACGGCATGGCCGCCGGTCCGCAGCATCACGTCGGTCGGGTTCACGGCCGCCGCGTGCACCCGAATCCGCACCTCGCCGGGCCCCGCCTGCGGCTCGGGCAGCTCCAGCGCGCGCAGCGCGTCCGGACCGCCGAACTCCTCCACCCCAATGGCTTTCATGCTTCCCACCAACTCGCGCGACCGGCGCGGCATTCCGGGTCCCGCGTACGCCACCCGTGCATGATCGCTCCCATGAACAGCCACCACCCCGCCCAGGGGCCCGCCGCGTACGCCTGCATGATCGTCCGCAAGCCCGCCGACGAGGCGTTCCGCGCCTTCGCCGACCCGGCCGTGACCTCCCGTTTCTGGTTCAGCCGGAGCAGCGGGCCGATGGTCCCGGGGGCCGAGCTGCGCTGGGAGTGGGAGACCTACGGGGCGTCGGTCGGCGTCCGGGTGGGCGAGGTACGGCAGGGGGAGCTGATCCGCTTCGAGTGGGGCAACCAGGAGCAGCCGACCACGGTGGAGCTGACGTTCACGCCGCGCCCGGCGGGGGCCACGTTCGTCGAGGTCACCGAGGTGGGGTTCCAGGGCTCGGAGGAGGAGCTGACCCGCTGGTTGAACGACACGGTCGGCGGGTTCACGACGGCGCTGTGCGCCATGAAGGCCCTCCTGGAACACGGCATCGAACTGGGCGCCGTCCCCGACCACCACCCGGCCCCCTGACCGCCCCGGGCGCCACCGGTCCGCACCCGCACCCGCACCCACACCCACACCCACACCCACGAGGGATTGTCGCCGGCCGGACACGTCGGATAAGAAGCTCGCATGCTACGAGGCGGCACGGTCGGGCTCCGGGCCCGGCACGCGGACGACATCCCGGTCCTGCACGCCGAGTTGTACGACGACGTGGCCAACACCTCGCGGGCGGCCGGCCGCCCGTGGCGTCCGATCCCGCCCGGCTCGCCGCACGCGCCGTTCGCGGTGGACGACACGGAGCAGGCCAACGAGGGCAACGTCCCGTTCTCCGTACTGGAGTTGGCTGGCAACACCCTGATCGGCACCGCGATGCTGTGGGGCATCGACCCCCACAACCGCTCCGCGCACCTCGGCCTCGGCCTGCTCCCCGCCGCCCGCGGCAAGGGGTACGGCACCGACGTGGTCGCCGCGCTGTGCCACTACGGCTTCGCCGTCCGCGGCCTGCACCGCCTCCAGATCGACACCCTGGCCGACAACACCGCCATGCTCCGCTCCGCCGAACGCAACGGCTTCGCCCGCGAGGCCGTACGGCGCTCCTCGTCCCGGGTCCTCGGCACATACCTGGACCAGGTGCTGCTCGCCTCCTCGCCGAGGACTGGCGGCCGGCGGCGCGGGGGTAGCCCGCCGCCGGCTGGGCGGCCCGCCCGATCACGCGCCGCCGCTGGCGCCGCCACCACCCGCACCCACCACGGCGGGCTCGTCGTCCCAGGCCAGCGAGGACATCCGCCACCCCGACGGCGTCCGCAGGAACTGGGTGGTCTTGTGGCCCGCGCCCTCGAACCACGTGCCGTGGTGGTAGCCAGACTTGCGGTAGTGGCTGAACCGCTGCGCGACCGAGCCGAAGATCTCGGTCCGCTCGCTGACCTCCCACTCGCGGAACTCCGTCAGCGTCCCGTCCGTGAGCATCTTCTGCCGGGGCTCGATGAACCCGTCGAGGTCGTAGAACACGGGCTCGTCACCGACGTTCGCGATGATCCGCCCCTGCGGGACGAACAGGTCGCGGATGACCCCGAGGTCCGGCCGCCGCTCGCCGGTGTTGTCGAAGGCGCCGACGAACGCGCCCATCAGCCGGTCCAACTCGGCCTGTACGCCGCCGCTGTTCCGACCCGCCCCCTCGCGCGGCGGCCACTCCTCGGCCAGGACCGACCAGACCTCGCTGTCGTGCCGTACGCCCCGGTACGGGTACCGCTGGCGCAGCACGCCGTCGCGGCGCATGCCCAGCCGGCGCGCGACCTCGATGCTGCGCGCGTTGCCCGGCGAGACGAACCACTCCACGCGGCTCATCCCGCGCTCCCGGATCGCCCAGTCGACCAACGCCCGGCAGGCCCGGGTCACCAGCCCCCGCCCCTCCCCGGCCGGCTCCACCCAGCAGCCGACCTCGCACACCCCGGTCGCGCTCTCGAAGCGGGTGAACATGACGCCGCCGACCAGCGTGCCGTCCAGCCACATGCCGTAGATCCGGCCGCCGTCCGCGGCAAGGCGGTCGGCGTACCGCTGGAGGGTGGCCGTGGCCGACTCCAGGTCGGTGCTGAACGTCGCCCACGGTATCCACGGGTCCACGGTGGCGCGGGCGCGGTCCATGTGGGCCAGGAACTCCTGCGCCTGCCAGGGCTCCAGGGGGCGGAGTTGGGCGTGATCGCCGAGCGGCAGGGAGAACATGCGGGCCTCGCCTTCTGCGTGCGTTACGAGCCGCGCGAGCAGCGTGCGTAACAAGCGTTCGGTACGTAAGCTGGCAGTATGCCGCCCGCACCCGGAGATCGTGAAGCCCGTCGCGAGGAAGTGTCCGAGGCCGTGTGGCGCGTGCTCGCCGAGAAGGGCTTCGGCGGCCTGACCCTGCGGGCCGTCGCCGCGGCGATGGGGGTCTCGACCGGGATGCTGATGCACTACTTCCCGACGAAGCGGGCCCTGCTCACGCACGCCCTGGACCTGCTGGAGTCGCGCACCGCCGACCGCCCGCGCCGCCCGCACCCCGCCCCGGGCCTGGCCACCGTGCGCGCCATGCTCCTGGACATCCTCCCGCTGACCCCGGACGACACCGCCCGCAACCGCGTCTGGGTCAGCTCCTGGGACCTCTCCCTCGCCGACGAGGACCTGGCCACGGCCCAGGCCGCCCGCTACACCCGGCTGCGCTCGACCCTCCGCCCCCACCTCGAAGCCGCCCGCGCCCTCGGCGAACTCCTCCCCACCGCCAACCCGGACCACCTCGCCGCCAGCGTCGTCGCCTTCACCCACGGCCTCGTCGTCCAGGCGCTGTTCGACCCCGCCCACTTCCCCCGCGACGTCCAGATCACCCTGCTCGACGGCTTCCTCACGTCGGTGGGGCTGCGGGCCCCGGACGACCAGCCGTGACGGGTGATGGCTGGCTCGCCTAGCCACCTACGAGGAGGGGCGGCTTCGCGGTCAGCGGCCCGGTCGCCGCCGCGCGTCGAACCGGGACAGCACCCACACCACCCGCCAGACCCCGCCCACCACTCCCAGGAAGGCGCCGCCCTTCAGCATCCCCCTGGCCGCCAGCCCAGTGAGCCCGAAGGCGAACGTGAGCGCGAAAGCGACGGCGAAGACCGCTCCGGCCAGCACGGCGGCGGACGCCAGGGCGAACCCGATCTCCACCGTCATGGCGTCCTTCTCCCACCGCGACTCACGCCCCATGTCCATGCCGGCACTCTCGCACCAAAGCGCCCTCACAGCAGGGAAGTTGAGGCTTATATCCCTCCCGACCGCCGCCACCGCCCCGCCGCCCGCTGTGCCGACGGTGGCGGACCCGCGGTGCGGCCGGGCCCCTCCGCCGGAGTCGGTCAGCCTCGCCAGGCTCCGTCGTCCCCACGCCGCGCGTCCCGAAAACTGCCGTCGCCCACGCGCCGGGGGCACTCCTCCCACTCCCGCACCACCCGCCGCCGCCCGATCGGCACGCGCGACCAGTTGGTACGGGTCACGGCCTGCCCCTCGTAGGCGGACTCCCACGAGATGGCGTGGAACGGCCCGATGTCCGGCACGAGGGTGGTGAGGCAGTGCAGGGCACGCCGGTGGTACCACTTGCCGACCGCCGCGACCCTGAGCCCGGATTCCAGCGCCTCGCGCAGGTGGGGCAACGCGAACTCGACGTTCTGCCAGGTGTTGGCGGAGGTGTCCTCATACCGGATGGCGGCCTCGGGCACGCCGCGTCCGAGTAGCAGCCTGCGCAACGCCCTCGCCTCGACCACTCCGTTGTGCCGGTTGACGCCCCCGGTCAGGATGATCAGCGGCGCCGTCCCCCGGTGGTAGCGCTCGACCGCGATCTCGGCCGGTCGCGCCTGGTTGGTCCCGAAGACGAAGAGCGCGACGGGGAGTTCGTCCGGCGGGGGCGCGTCGATATCGACGTATGAGGTGATCTCACGGATGTGTTCGGTGGTGAGGGGGGCGGGGGACGTGGTCACGGGGGCTCCTCGGGTGCGAAAGCTCGCCTGCCAGATCGGGTCGAGTGCACGTCACGCAGTCGAGTATTCGGCAAGTAGGGCCGCAACCTCCGGAACGTCTGCGTAACGGCGCAGGGTGCGGAGGATTGCGCGAACGCGTTCCGCGACCCTCTCCGATGCGATCTCCGACGACAGCGCGATGACTCGCTCCGTTACGGCTGCTGATTCCTCAGGCTCGTTTGCATCGGCGAGCGCCACCGCGAGCCATGAGAGATAGAGTGCCATTTCTCGCGCATGCGTGGCGTCGTATTCGGAAAGCACCTCCCGAAGTAGCGGAACTGCCCTCAATGGGCGGCGCAGTTCCGTGTAAATGCGGGATTCCATGATTCGCAGTTCACCCGAGTTCACCCAGTAGAGATAGGCGGGAGTCTCGTAACCCGCGGAGTTCGCGGAGTCTTCGCTGAGTGCTTCCGCAGCTTCCCCGAGCGCTCGCATGGCCTGCTGGCTGTGGGCCGAGCCTGCGGCTTTCGTGTGTGCCCACGCCACACGGTCCCAGTACAGCGCACGGGCTTTCGGTGGCGCTTCGGGGCCAGCATCAGCCAGCGCTGTTTGCGCCAGGGCCAGTCCTTCGGTTTCACGGCCGGTATTGACCATCTGATAGGCGAGGGACCCGGCAAGGTTTCCGACAAGGGCGCCGTCCTCAGCTTGCCGCGCAGCGCTCATGCCCAGCCGGTAGATGCGCTCGGCCTCTTGATGTAGGCCGGCATCACTGGCGATCCAGCCGGTAATCTGCGACAACTCGCCCACCTGACGCAAGAGTTGGCGGCCGATAGCTACGGAGAATGTACTTTCCCGATACATCTTCACAGCGCGTCGAAGTTCCCGGCAGGCCGGATGGATGAGATCTCCCCCGGCGAGAAGGTCGTCGGCAAGCCTGAGCCCATGCACGCGCTGCCTCAGGTCATCGACCTGAGTTACGCCGAGGCGGCGGCCCACCCTCCTTTCCGTCACGCTGAGCGGGTCGCCTTCGGGTAGGAAGTCAGCCAACGACAGTACAGGGGGCACCACGGAGTCTGTTGATTCGCCGCCCGGCGCCGCGCGGCCAGGTGATAGCGACCGGTTCATCGGATCGCCGGGATTGAGGGCGATGTCGACTAACTCGCCACCGGCGCCTACGAGTGTGTCCAACGATTGTGCAAGCTTTACCGACGGCTTCTGCTTGCCGTTGAGAACACGGGACAGGTAGGAGATGTCATAATTTATGGCGCGTGCGGCGGCTTTTATCGAATAGCCGCTCTCGTGAAGGGCTCGGCGGGCAAGATCGGCGAACTCGCGCATCGTGAACCTCTGAGGTTGATCGGTGAAACTACTGAGAGAGCTCGTAAGGATCGGCGTCCAGAGCCCCGTCGATCTGGTCGAGCGCGTCTCGCAGGCCGCTGGGAACCGCGCTCATTCTCTTTCCTCGGCGGGTTGCCTGCCTCAAGATTTTCAGGGTTACGCCGGATGATGTCTCGCTGATGGCGGGAATCAGTTTGGCGGCCTCTTCTTCGGCTGCCCGCCACGACTTCACGGCGACCAGGCTGTCGAGGAGGCGTACGGACGCCACGTTCTCGTATCCGACCTGGGCGCCATGGTGCTTCTCCGTGGCTCGTTCGAGCGTCGGAATGGAGTCGACCCACTGCCCGGTCTCGTGCTGCATACGTCCTTGTTGACGATCGATTTCACTCAGCGAGATCCACCAGGCCCAGTGCGGTTCATTTCGCGGAGAACTCTCCTGCAACAGGGCACGAGCCCGGTCAAAGGCACATGCGGCGCTCGTCGGGTCGCCCGTGCCGGCGAGGCCCTGACCTTCTCGTGCTCGGAACACCGCTTCGACGCGCGGTGTCAGTCGACCTTGACGTAACACCGATCGGGCGATGGCCAACTCCTCTCGCGGGCGACCGGCCCACCCTGCGATCATCCCGAGGTTCTGGAGGGTGATCAGTTCCGTGGAGCGGTCGCCACAGAGTGCAGCGAGGAACAGAGCCTCCTGGCTGAACCGGCGGGCAGCGTCGAACTGGCCCTCGTTGTTGAACAGGGCCCAGCCCGCGATCTCCGCCAGTTCCGCAGCCGCGGACTGAATATCGCGCTCGTGCCTGAGCGCGTAGTCGCCCTCGCCCAGGCGCCGGTGCACCACCTTGAACGAACAGGCGGCCAGCCCCGCGATGGGTAGCCCACGCACCTCGTTGTCGAGAGTGATCAGGCGTTGGGAGATATGCCGGATGGCGAGCACGAAATCCTCGCCCTGCGCCGTGTCGAGGTCGGGCAGGTCGTGACGTAGTGGCTGGTTCGTCGGGTCGGCGGGCTTCATGACGACAGCGGCTAGTTCGCCCCCGGCCCCGACCAGGTCGTCCAGCGATTGCGCGAGTTTGACCGACGGCTTCTGCTTCCCGTTGAGAACGCGGGAGAGGTAGGAGATGTCGTACTTCGTGGCCCGCGCGGCGGCCTTTATCGAATATCCGCTCTCGTGAAGGGCGCTGCGGGCAAGATCGGCGAACTCACGCATCGTGAACCTCTGAGGGTTGACCGGTCGTGTTGTCCAGAGTAGTCAAGCGACGTCAACTCCCGTGTGATCGCGTTATGTCGAAGCATGGGCGCATGCAAGGACCCCTGTGACGCGGTGAGCGTCCGAAGGGTCGCGACGTTGACGAAAGGCGAATGGTCGCCATGGGCCCACGGTTGAACTGGCACAGCAAGCGCGAGGGGAGCGTCCGGTGACAACCGACCTCCCCGAGCCCACCCCCGCCGACGCCAACTTCGAAGCGCTCGTCGACAAACACGAGCGCGAAGCGCGGCAGGACGCGCCCCATTCCTGCGCCACGTGCCGGGCCCTGTGGATCGTGGCGGAGCGGGCCGCGGCCCTGCGTGACGCGACGCAGCGCCGCAAGGCCGTCGAGGCGCTGCACGCGCACCGCCGCCGCGACCACCGGGGCGAGGAGGCGGCGCGGTGAACACCGACGAGCGCGTACGCCTCGTGCTCACGGGCGAGCACGAGGTGCGTACGTCGGAGGGGGCCGTACTGCGGTTCTTCCTCGCGCGCGGCCCGCTGGCCGACCCCGGCTTGGTCTGGGAGCACGCGACGGACGTGGAGTTCCAACACGCCTACGAGCTGGCGCTGTTCGACCCGCACGGGCTCGACGCTCAGCTCCTGTTGCCCAACCCGCACCGCATGCAACTGGCCCTCGACGCCCTGATGGGCCCGGGCAGCTTCTTCTGGTCGGACGGCGCGGACGTGTCCGGCGTGCTGACCACCAACGGGAAGGCGCCCGAGGAGTGCGGGTTCGGCCTGGCCACCGTCCAGTCGAGCACGAGCACGAGCACGAGCACGAGCACGAGCACGAGCGCGGACGGGGACGGGGACGCGGACGCGGGTGGCGCGGGATGAGCCGGCGCGAGGTGCGCGTCGACGTACTGGTGTGGCGGCCCCGCGACCCGTCCGCTCCGGCCGACCTGTCGTACGGCTGGCCGCGCGTGCTCCAGGTGCGGAGTACGGGGACGCCGTGGCAGCTCCCGGGTGTGGTGCTCCGCCGCGGCGAGGGGATCATGTCGGCGGCGGGGCGCGCGGCGTACGCCCTCGGGCTTGAGCTGCCGACCGTGCACCGCGCCCTCGCCCTGGACCAGCGCCCGGCCGCGGGCAACGCGGCGGAGCAGTTGATCGTCATCGTGGACGGCGGCTGGACCGACGGCGACGACGTGCACGTGACCGACCACAGCACCTCCCCGTGCCCCCACGACTGCCAGCACGAACGCCGCTGGGCCAGCGCGGACGACCTTGCCGGCGAGACCGGCATCGCCACCGCGCTGAGCGCGGCGCTGGGCAAGACGCCGGCGTTCGTGGTGGGCCGGGGCGGGGAGGTGGTGTGAGGACGGAACGCAGGGGGCTCCGGCCCCCTCGCCCAGCGCGTGGGCCGCGCGATGCGCGGGCGCGTGGCCGTATCCGCACGACGATGTCGAAGACCCGAACCGCGCGCCGGTCTCGCCCCAACCGGTATCTGCGCATGGCCTTTTGGCTCGCATTCCCTGGTGTCGACATGCAGGCTATTGATCAGGCGAATTCAGCCCAGGTACGGCGAGGTTCGATGCTCCAGGTAGTGCCGAATCCGTAGCCGCTGTGTGCGGTGCATCGGCAGATCGTCTACGGATTCGGGGGACACGAAGCGCAACTCCGTTGACTCGTCGGAGATAGTCAGCGTCCCGCCGATCACGCGCGCGGTGAAACAGACATTGAATTGCCGCCGCACCTCGCCATCCGTGTAGGCGATGATGTGGCGTGGGTCGGTGTACGTTCCCACCAACCCGGTGATCTCGACGTCAAGGCCCGTTTCCTCCCTGACCTCGCGCACCGCGCACCCGGGCAGGGAGTCGGTCATATCCATGCCGCCGCCGGGCAGCGCCCACAGGCCGTTGTCCCGCCGGCGCTGGAGCAGGACGCGCCCCTCGTCGTCGGTCACCACGGCTGAGGCCGCCACGACCAGGCTGTTCGGCTCGGGTGCGTTCGGGTCGTCGTCGTACTCGGTACGGGACAAGGTCAGTCCTCCTGTCGGGCCGGAACGGCGGACTTCCAGATGGCCGCGATGCTGTCAGCGTACGTATCGAATATGGCGCCTGTGCCAGCGCGTTTGATGGGTCATTTGAGGGCCGTGTGCGCATTGACTACTCACCCGCGCGTTTACGGGCGTCTGATCTTCTTCCGCGATGGGCCGGGGCGAGACGAATGATCGGCAGGACGTAGACGGTCCCGGACGGTCCGGGGCGGATATGAGTAATTCCGCGCGGGGGCGCGAGCGCCTAGGCGCGTACCTGCGGGTCGCGATCCGCCGGGTGCGGCCCCGGTAGCGATGCGAGCGTCAACGAGGTGAATGCGAGGCGCCCGTTGTGGTGACGCACCGAAGAAGCGTCACAAACACCTTCGCCGCGCGGCCGTCGCGTGGTGTCATGGCGAGTGCGGCCCTAAAGGCGCCTATACCTGGGGCAGTTGCTGTCCTATTCCGCGGGGGAGGAATGTCCGGGTGCCCGAAATCGACGTGGCCAGCGAATCGCCCGAAGAGTTACGACGGCGGATGGTGGCGGACCTGCGAGCGCGCGGGGCGATCCGTTCGCGTCAGGTGGAGGCGGCCTTCCTCGCCGTACCGCGACACGTCTTCGCCCCCGAGGCGAGCCCCGAGGAGGTCTACGGAGCGCCGGAGGCCATCTTCACGAAACGCGATGCCGCGGGTCGGCCCGTCAGTTCGGTGTCCGCCCCGTGGCTGCACGCGCGGATGGCCGAGGTGGCCGACGTGGCTCCGGGAATGACGGTGCTGGAGATCGGCTCCGGGGGGTGCAACGCCGCGTTGCTCGCGGAGTTGACGGGCCCGCGCGGCTCGGTGACCTCCGTCGACATCGACCCGGACATCGTCGCCCGCTCTCGTGCGCTGTTGGATGAGACCGGGTATCACGGCGTGCGGGTCCTGGAGGCGGACGGCGCGCAGCCGGTCTCCGGCGCCCCGACGCGGGGCTTCGACCGCATCCTCGTCACGGTCGGCGCGGCCGACCTCGCCCCGGCCTGGTGGGACCAGCTCGCGCCGGGGGGCAGGCTGGTGGTGCCGCTGAGGTTCCGCGGCCTTTCGCGGACGATCGCCTTTCACCGCGAACGAGGGCACCTGCGCGGTGACGCGCTCATCGTCAGCGGCTTCGTGGCCATACAGGGTGGCAGCGCGCACGCCCCCCAGGTCGTACGACTGGCCGATGACGACGTGCGGTTGGTGGTCGACGAGGACCAGACAGCCGACGTACCGGCGCTGGTCGAGGCGCTCGCCGGCCCCCGGTTCGAGCGCTGGACCGGCGTCGAGCTGGGCGGTTCGGAGCGGGTACTGCCGCGCCTTGAGGTGTGGTTGGCGGGCGCGCTCGCGCCCTACGGAAGGCTCCGTGCGACGCCGCGGGCGGCGGAGCGCGGCCTCGTCGGGTGGGTACTCGCGCGGGGCACGCCCGCGGTGTGGGACCAGACGTCACTCGCCTACGTCACGTTGCGGGCGGTGCCGCTCGCGGCGTCGGAGCGGTACGAGCTTGGCGTGATCGCCCACGGGCCTGGCCGTACGGACCTCGCCGGACGCCTGGCCGAGGCGGTCGAGCGGTTCGACCGCGAAGGCGGGCGCACGTCGGAACCGGTGGTGCGCGCCTACCGGCGCGACGATCCGGAGATCACCGGTGGCGTCGTCGTGGACAAGCCCCACGTCCGCCTGACGATCACCTGAACCGCTGGGGCCGCCAGCCGGGCGGCCAGCCCAGCACGCGCTTCTCCCGGCATCGGGCCGGGAGGGTGAAGGGAGTGGAGATGGCAATACCGCTCACGCCGGCCGAACCCGCCGGTGAAGTGGCCGAACCGACGAAGGCGTTGGCCAACGCCTTCGATCTGGACCCCACCCGGCACGACATCGCACGGCTGGGCATCTGGCTGGGCGAGGGAGACGAGGAGGGTGACACCACCGGCGACGGCTGCGGGGAGTCGCCCCCGCAGGGCCCCACAACCGGTTGCTGAACCGGTGCTCGCCGGGTCGGGTACGCCCCGCGTGCCCGACCCGTGCGGTCGTGTACGTCGACCGCGTGTGCCACACGGGGAGGGAGCGTCCGCGGTGCGTCGAGTCTTTGACCCCGGGCGGGTGGCGATGGCCCGTATCCCGCTCCGGTCCCTTGGCGACGGCGCGGCCACCGACAACGTCGCGCTGCTGAGGGAAGGCGTGTTCCTGTCGAGCCGAAGCGCTGCCCAGCAGGAGGGCACCGAGCGGGGGAGTGCGACGTGGCGCGCCTACGACGTGCGCTCGCGCTCCCGCACCACTCCGCACGGGGTGTTCGTCGGCGTCGCCACGGCCACACTGAACGCGTCCACCCCGCGCCTGAGGCTGGCGGGTGGCCACCGGGCCGTGACCTCTCCCAGCCCGGTCTGGCTGCTCAGTGTCGCTGACGAAGTGCTGCACGCGGGCCCGGAATTGTTGTCCGCGCTCGTTCTGACGGCGGCCCCGGAAGCCCGGGTACGCGGCGACCGGTTGGTGATCGACCACCTCGGCCACGCGGGGGCGCGGGTGACGAGCGTACGCGCTACCGCGGTGTCGCGGTGGCTCCTGCACGTCACCCGCCAAGGCGTCTCGGCCATCACCGTGATCGACGGACTGCTCCGTCGCCACCCCGGAACCAGCACGCGGCAGGCGCGGCGGGCGGTGGTGGAGATGATCGACACGGGGTTTCTGCGCACCGACGTCCTCCCCACGGACTCAGGTGCCCGCCCGCTGCGGCACCTGTTGGGCAAGCTGCCGCCCAGGTCGGCGGCGCGGGCCTCCCTGACACGCCTGGAGCAGCTCCTGACCCGGAGCGACGCACTCGCTCCCGGGGTGCCCGAACGGCGCGCCTTGTTGGAGGAGGCCAAGGACAGCGCCGACGCGCTCCACCTGGTGGACCGGCCGCTGAGGGTGGACACCCTGGCCGACGCCGACATAGCCCTCCCCCCGGCCGTCGGGGAGCGGGCCGCCGAGGCGGCCGGAGTGCTGTGGCGTGTCGGCCACCGGCGCGGCCCCCTGGCCGCGTACCACAGCCGCTTCCGCGCCACCTACGGTCGCCACCGGCTCGTGCCCGTGTGCGAGGTGCTCGACCCCGTGGTCGGCCTGGGTCCGCCAGGCCCTGACGACGCACTCGGCGCCCAGGAGGAACCAGCACCGCGCCGCACCGCCGCGCTCGCCCGACTCATGGCCAACGCCCTCACCTCGGACACGGGCGAACTCGCCCTGACCGAGGCCGACATCGACGAGTTGGCCAACGCCTCTCCGCTGCCACCGCCACGCACCGCCGAGATCCACCTCCAGCTTCTCCGCGTAGCGGGCGATCTCCGGGTGGCGGTGTGCCCCGGTACGGGTTCGCAGACCGCTGGTGCCGCCCCGGGGCGCTGGGTCGGCCACCTGCCGGGGCTCGCACACCACGAGGAGGCGGACACGGGGAGCGGAGCGCTGATCGCCGAGATCGTCTGTTCACCGCCCACCGGCCCCGCCGTCACCCTGGCCGCGGAAACCGGGACCGCCCCCTGGCGCATTCCGATCGGCGTCCCCGCCCGACCCGATGACCTCAAGCTCGACGAACTGGCCCTGACCACCAACGGCACCCACCTGGTCCTGTGGTCCACCTGCCACGACCGACCCGTGACCCCCGTGCTCCACAACCGCCTCGCCCACCAACACCTGTCCCCAGTCGCCTCGTTGCTCGCGCTCCTCGGTCAGGCCGGCACACGGCCCTGGCACCCGTGGAGCTGGCACCCGTTCGACCCCTGGCCGCGCACGCCACGCGTGCGCTACCGCGACATCACCCTGGCCCCGGCCCGTTGGCGCGTACCCGAAGCCCTCACGGCAGCCGCGACCCACCGCTCCGCGTTCCAGGCCCGCCTCGCCACCTGGTCCAGCCGCACGCGGCCCACGCCGCCTCGCGTTCTGATCGCCGAGGAAGCCGACCGCCGCCTCCCGCTCGACCTGCACGACGGCGACCAGCGGGAGCTGCTGCGCCGTAGCATCCGCCGGGGCACGCGCACCCTGGCCGAGCCCTTCGGCAGCGCGGAAGAACAAGCCGTGGTGGAAGGCGAGCACGGCGGCCGTCACCTGATCGAACTCGTCGTCCCCCTCACCCGACGCCACGCCCCACCCCATCCCACCCTCGACCCGCGGGTCACCCCACGGTCGGCCGGCGGCGGGCACCCACCTGGCAGCCAGTGGCTCTTCGCCACCCTCGCCGCCCCCGCGCACGTGCACGACGCCATCCTGATCGCACTCGCCCCGTACCTCGCCGCCTTCGCGCTGGAAACCGACCGCTGGTTCTGGCTGCGTTACAGCACCCCGGCGCTGGGCCCCCACCTGCGGCTGCGGTGGCACGGCGCTCCCCAGGCCCTGAGCACGCGTGTCCAACCCCGGCTCGCCGCCCTCGCCGACCAGCTCCACCACCGTGGACTGCTGCCCGCCACCGCGTTGCGACTGGAGACCTACGAACCGGAGACCGAGCGCTACGGCGGCCCCCAGGCCATCCGTGCGGCCGAGCGACTCTTCTCCGTCGACAGCCGACTCGCCCTGGCCGCCCTGCCCCGTGAGGAGAACGAGCGACTCGTCCTTGCCGCCATCACCGCCGCCGACATCGCGCGGACGCTCGCACCCGACCGGCCCCGCGCCGCGCTCGCCCCCGGTCGCCTCACCACCGTCCAGCGCCGGCGGCGTGACGATCTCCGCCGCCGACTGGTCGAGCCGGCAGCGCAACGACACGGAGCGGACATCGCCGCCGTCCGCGTCGAGCACCACGCCGCGCTCACCGCCTACCGCGACACCCTCACACCGGAGATCGCCGCGCACTGCGCCAGTGACGTCATCCACCTCCACGCCAACCGCATGCTCACCACCGACCCGCACCACGAGCGCCTCATGCGTACGCTGGCCGCCGACCTGTTACACCGCACGTGACGGCGGCGGTGCGCACCGCCGCCGCCCGCCTGGCCCTGGAGACCAGCCGAACCCTCCGCGACCCCGAAGCCATCGCGCGGAGCCTGCCGTCCCGGTCCGTACACACCCTCTCCTACGGCCTGGCCGGCACCGCTCTCCTCCACGCCTGCCTCACGCACGCCGAACCCGGCTCCGCCCGTACGGCCGCGGCCCACTGGCACGCGGCCACCCGCTCCCTCGGCACGGCCCCCGCCGACGGCATCCACACCGGTCCCGGCGCACTCGCGGCCTCTCTGATCATCGGCTGCGGCTACCTCCCACCGGCCGACCCGCACCACGCCCTGGTGCCCCGCGCCACCGCCTGGCTCACCGCCCGCGCCACCGCGCTGGCCCGCCACCACTACCGACTCGCCGCGTCCCAGCACGGCACACCCTGGGCGGTCTACGACGCGATCAAGGGCCTCACCGGCATCGGCCGCGTACTCCTCGCCGCCCGCCCCCGCAGCCGCGCCGAGGCCGAACCGGGCCTGTACGCGGCCGTGGACGCGCTCACCGATCTGACGCTCACCGCCCGCGGCGCCCGCCCCGGCTGGTGGCTCGCCGCCGACCGCCACCCACCCACCACCCTCCCCATCCCGGCCTCCGGCGCCGCCACCACCGGCATCGCCCACGGCATCGCCGGCCCCCTGGCCTTCCTGGCCACCGCCCACCGCGAAGGCTGCACGCGCCCCCGCCAGCTCGAAGCGATCCGCACCGCGGCGCGATGGCTCGTCGAATGGCAGTCACCCGACCACACATGGCCGCCCCACGTCAGCGGCCAGACCCTGGACCGCGACGACAAGGCCGCCCCGCGCGCGCGGGGACGTACCACCGCCTGGTGCTACGGAACCCCCGGCATCGCCGTCGCCCTCACCGCCGCCCATCACGCCCTCGGAACTCCCGACCCGCACCACGCGGCCCACGCGGCGCTGAACGCCCTCGGCGCCAGACCACCAACCGACTGGGACACCACCGGTACCGCCCTCTGCCACGGCACCGCCGGCGTACTCCAGTGCGCCCACCGACTCGCACACCCACCCCTGCTGACCCGAGCCGCCCACGCCACCGTGTACAGCCGCCCACCCCACCCCCACGGCTTCCTCACCGGCCGAGCCGGCACAGCACTGGCACTGGCCGAATTCAGCGGCGTGCTGCCGCGCTTGGCGCATGGGTGGGACAGCGTTTTGTTGATGTCGTGAGGGGAGGGGGCGTCCCCGCGTGCGGGGACCAGGCACCGACGGGTCGTGGTCGGTGCAGCGGAAGCGGGACCATCCCCGCGCGCGCGGGGACCAGTGCTGGAGGGGCCGGTAGGCGTCGAACATCGCGGGGCCATCCCCCCCGCGGGGACCAGCGGCGTGGCCCGGGTCTCCGGGCGCGCGCCCGGGGGCCATCCCCCCCGCGCGGGGACCAGCGGCGTGGCCCGGGTCTCCGGGCGCGCGCCCGGGGGCCATCCCCGCGCGCGGGGACCAGTGCCCCCGGCCCGGGTTGTGGGCGATGGACCAGGGGCCATCCCCGCGCGCGCGGGGACCAGGCGCGGTTCGGCCCGGCCCCCGACAACTCCGGGGGGCCATCCCCGCGCGCGGGGACCAGCGCCACAGGGCATCCAGCGTGCCGTCGGCATCGGGACCATCCCCGCGCGCGCGGGGACCAGAGCAATTGACCTGCGGCGTTACCCGGAGCCCACCCCGTTTTCTGCAACTTCCCGAGATTGCGGCACCAAGGGCATAGGGGATGAATCACTCACCGTCCGCGCCTCCCTTCACCAAGCCCCCAGGCTATCGGCCAGCCCGTAAGCGACGTACTCCGTGAGTGACGCGCCAACCCCGGCTAATCCCTCCAGGCGAGCAGGCCGAGTTGAGGGGAGGCGCACCGCTCCGGCACGGCAACCCACCCCCGACGGTGGCGCATCCGGCACGGAAGAACGTGAAGTACCCGTCCCGCGTGCCGCGTTGGCCGCTCGTCGCTTCGGCGGCAGAGTCGGGAGGGCGGCCGGGGAACACTCCGGAAGTGGCCGGTTACGCAACGTCGGGCCCTCCGGCGGCAGCCGGCAACACTCACAAGCGGATGTGCGACATCCGTGCGGTAGGCGGTCGAAATGGGGAAGGACAAGGAAAGAAGTCGATCTGTAACGGTCGACGAGCGATAGTCAAACGGCACCGACGGAACGCCAGCCACCAACCAACGGCGTCAGCGACCCTCGCGGGGAGGGGCTAGCCGGTCCGTAAAGTAAGGCCAGGAGAAGGGGAATTGGGCATGTGGCACACCTTAAGCGAATGTGATCACGACTGGATCGGTTGGAGCGGCAAGACCCGCTGCCGCAAGTGCGGCGCGACCCAGAACTGAGCGCGTTGGCAGGCGAGCAGTACTGACCAGTCCACTCCAAGGACGGTAGGGGCACGGGAACGTCCGGCCGGTGCCCCTGCCCCGGCAAGTGATCGGAACACGATGACCGAACGTGTGCGGTGGGCCGACCTACCCGCCGTCCTGAAACGCGCGATCGAGGCGCGTACAGGCCGCATCACCCGTACCGAAGAGGTTCCCGAGGGCCTGAACTGCTCGCTGGCCCTCGTCCTCGACACCCAGCGCGGCGAATCGGTCTTCCTCAAGGGCGTACGCACCTCAAGCCACGCGGACCGGGCCGGACTCCTCCAGGAACAGCAGGTCAACTCCCTCGTCAGCGAGCTGGGGGTGGGGCCGGGAATCCGGCACAGCTTCGAGTGCGAGGGCTGGCACTGCCTCGCCTTCGCGTACGTCAGCGGCGCGCACGCCAACCTCGGCCCGGCGTCCCGGGACCTGCCGGCGGTGGCGTCCACCCTCCAGCGCGTACAGGAGGCCCCGCCGCCGCGACTCCCGCTGCCCCGCTTCGCCGAACGCTTCGCCGCGCACCTCCGCCCCGGCGAGGCGGAGGCCCTTGGCGGACCGTATCTGCTGCACACCGACACCAACCCGCACAACCTCATGATCGAGGCCACGAGCGGCGTCGCCTACATCGTGGACTGGGCCATGCCCGCGCTCGGCCCTGCCTGGATCGACGTCGCGTACACCGCCGTACGCCTCATGGAATGCGGCCACACCCCGGAGGCCGCCCGCGCCTGGCTCGCCGATTTCGCGGCCTGGCGTACCGCCGAGCCCGCAGCCGTGGAGACGTTCGTCAACGTCGTCTGCCGCCACTGGATCGCCACGGTCGGCGAACGCGACGCCGAGCCGAGCAATGCGCGGTTTCGGAGCTTGCTTGTGTGAGCGGTGGGCCGGTGGCCGTCGTGCGGGGGGAAGCGGAGACACCCGCTCTCCTAAGGCGGTGGTCGCAGGTTCGAGACTTGTTGGGATACCAGCACAGGTGCTCGGACTTGAACGCTCCCAGGGGCGTTTAGCATCCACTTGTGACATCAACAGGGCGGTTGCGCTTGTGGCCAGGCCGCTTCTCTCAAAGTAGCCAGTCCGTGTAGCCCAAGGCTTCGCGTTTGGTGTCGTGTGCAAGGTGTGCGTACACGACCGTAGTGCTGATGATTTCTGAGCGGGCCGGGCTCTGCTGTCACGACACGGGACGCGGCTCCGGCCGCTGTGAGTAGGTCGGCAGTGTCGTACCAGCCACCAAGTGGCAGCCCGGCTCGGCTCGACCGCCCATGCGGTGGGCCAGTGGCGGTCACGGCTCCTCGAGCAACCTATCGCCGGTCTTGGAGACATACTGACACCCGGCGGACCGTGATCGGTCACTGCCGAGCGAGTCGCTGCGCTGGTCACCAGGTCACTGGAGTCGATACTCAAGGACGCGACGCACTGCTCGACGCGGTTGATGGCAAAGGAAACAGGTCTGGTGCAGTCGGCGTGTCACGGATATGGCGACGGGAGTTCGGCCTGCAGCCGTATCAGCCGCCCCGCTCGCAGGTCTCGACGGGCCCGTACTTCGTCGCCGAGGTCCACGACGTCGTCGGTCTCTACCTCGAGCCGCCGGAGCAGGGCCTGATCTTCTACATTGACGAGCAGTCAAGCTCCAGGCGCTTGACTGCTCGCAGCCCGTGCTGTCGATGATGCCCGGTGTCCCGCAGCGGGTCACCCATGACTACTTCCGCGCCTCCGCGCCGGCATCACTACCTGATAGCCGCACTTGAGGTGGTCACCGCACAAAGTCATCGGATCGCTCCACCGGCGCTGCCGTGTCTAATAGTTCAAAATTGGCCCATCAAGCTTGGTATATTCTCGGCCGGCTGGGAGGTCCGCCTGGGGCTGGACAACTACGCTACTCATAAAAGGCCACCTTTTAACGCCTGGCTGATGGAGCACCCGCTATCCCATTTCTACTTCACACCCACCGGATCGTCCTGGCTGAACCTAGCAAAGCGATGGTTCGTCGAGCCGACAAACAATAGATGCGGCGGGGCTGCCACAAGACCGTCCAAACTCCACAGTGAGACCCCGAACCTGGACTGCCGGTTGACACAGTACCGATGCCCGAGGCCCTACACCTGTGCGAAGTCCGCTGACGAGACCCTCGAAACTCCGCCATATTTGAGCAGAATATCCGATTCGGAAGATCTAGCTCAGCTCACTGCATGCAGGTTCAGTACCGCCCGGATCTGCACTCCCTCCCCTCGGCTCGATTTGGCACCGGCTAGTGCTCGTGCCGTGGAATCAGCGACCAGCCGCTTGCTGTCTGAGAAGAAGCGGTGGCAGTGAGCCGCGCAACACCACAGCTTTAATAAGCCACTGTGGAAGCATCCTCGAAGAATCGGCCTCAAGCTGGGGCTTTATCGGTAGGCCAGTAGGCTTCTCGACAGACCGGAACTCACGGATTCGCGATTGCGTACGGCAAGCGGTGCCGCATCGAACCGTCCTGTTGTCGTAATCGCCAGTGTGTCTGTCGTCAGCTGAAGCCCTTTGCCAGTGCCGCAATCTTCCTAACCTCGGTTACTTCTTTCGTCGAAGAACCATGCCTAATGAAGACACGATCCCCGCAATATGAGAGGTCGTTTTGCCCGGGAATTAGGACTCTGATTACTGAAAGTCCCTTGTATTCGATCGTATCCACGCCGCTCAAAATCTGAGTCGCCAAAGGTTCGCTAATTGGCTGCTGGGATAGTTTCGTCACGAAGTTCTGCACGTAGGCGTCCAGCGAAAGTTTAAGAGCCTTCGCTTCCCTGTCAACGCCCACGACGTAGTGATGCCGGCCGACTGGTACAGCGGTCACAGGGTAAAGCGCTTCTACCCGCTTTACATCGGCATCCTTGTCTGCAACTCCTATGAACAAATACCCTTCATGCCCTCGCTGAACGTTAGCGATTCCACAGATGGTTTCGGCTAGTCGTCCGAAGAGGGCGCCATCTCGCGTCTTGCGGTCATCTAGTCTAAGGATGCCCTGCTTGAACTCATATCGACTAGTTTCGATTCTGGATCTACGCAGCGAGTTCTCGAAATCCAATGACAGGCCTGGGCCATGCCCAAATACGGGTGGGATCGTGGCGACAAAATACCTCTGAATCAGTCCTGTGATCATGTCAATATTAGACGTGCGATCTTCTGCTGAGGTGTAGTGCCGTGCACTCTTGAGGCGGGGTCCTACGTTCCTCAGGGCCGTCACAATGGCGGCGTTGTCGATAGGCGACTTCTGCTGGCGGACAATGAGTTCGAAGAATGACATGAAAATTGCATAGAATGGAGTGCGGATCGGGTTCCCGCCACCCGGGCGGACCAGGTTCCGGAGGCCATTGGGGCCAGCGAGCTGCGAGTCAATAACCTCCGTCAACACAGAGAAAGTCGACTGAATCTCTGCTAGAAGGCGTCTACTTCCATAAGCGGCCAGAGATCTTTCTAGGCGCTTATGCTTTTCGCTTTGCGAGTCATAGATCTCATCGAACTCTTCTTTGCTTGCGGGGAAAGGGCTTCCGGACAAGATGGAGGCAGAAATGTCTGCAACCATTTGCTCATCATCTCCCTCTCGCAACTGCTTTACGTTAAGGATGCCGTGCCTGATCCATACTGTGTCTTCAGCTCGGACACCGTACTGCTGGTTCTCACGGGAGGATTCGATGGAAATGCTCGGCATGTCGTGCAGTAGGACTACGTCATCCGAGACGTCCCCCCGCAGCGAACTCGCCACCGTACGCACTAGCTCCGAGAGCGGGTTGAGCATCCCCGCTTGCCGCTTTTCCTGGGCGCTCAATTGTCGCCCGTTCGAGTTGATGCGGCTGAAGACGTCGGTAATTTGTCCCTCGGTCTGAGTTGGGAAAATTGTGACAGCCAGCTGATAATCAACCAGGTTCGCGCACTTATCTGCAGGCAGGAGGTTCTGAATGTGTGCAGGTTTGAATGCGCCAGCGGCAGCCGCCTGACGCGCTCTGGCGCTTTGACCTAGATCAAAATGCATGCCATTGTAGTCAAATTTCTGTTCGATGAATGAGAAGATTGCATCAAGGCGCTGCATACCATCGATGATTTCATACTTGCCGCTGCCGTGAATTTCGGGCCTTTCGGCTAGGAGGATTAGGGGGATTGGGTATCCGTCCAGAATGCTATCGATCAGAAGTTGCTTCTCCGCGACTGACCAGACGAGCTTTCGCTGATACCTTCGATTCACGAGGAGCGAATCTTCTCTGAAAAGCCGGTAAGCCTCTGTAACGCTCATGCCTCGGGGGGTGATGGAAACGTGGACTTCCGACGACAAGATCCGCTCCCTTGGAGTAACAGTGTTCTTTCTCAGCTTGGCACGTACGAGCAGCTTACATCCGCTTTTGCTGCGACTGCCGGTATCAACGGACGTCTAGCGGGCCAGGATCCTCCTCCTCTATATCGGTAGAACCCGGGCCGGCTCTGGGTTGCTACTGCACACTGCGTACGCGGCCAAGGTGAAGCATTGCTGCGAAACGTGGCATCCCGACGAAGGTTCGCGCGATGCATGCGGAAGCTGGTGACACGCTCCCGGTACGGCGTGGCGCACCGCGAGGAAGGGCGGTGGAGGGGAGAAGCGCAGGAAACTCTACCTCCAGCTGTCATCCGTGTGAGTGATCTTGGTAGCGACAGATGTGGGCGCCCTTGCCAGGTTCGGCGCCTATGTCCCGGTCGGGCAAGGGTCTTGTGCAACAAAGGGGCGATCGGACTCTAAAGCGGTGCTCGCAGGCCGGCACTCTATCGGAGCGCAGGGGAGGGGGCGTCTACGAGCTCTCGCAGGCGCCCACTTGGGGGCTTATAGTCGACGGCTGGCGTGCCGGAATCAGACGGGACATGTGGGTCGCCTGGTCGGTGGTCAGATTCGGCGAGACCTCCAAACCTCGACCGAGCGCCGCAGTAACGGGAATGTCGGCGCCATGTCGCCCCCTCAGCCCGGGGCACCTGCGCTCGGTCGCTCTGCCTAATCCGTCCGGGTCAGGCCAAGGTCGATGCGAAGGGCCGTAGACCGCCTGACCAAGATCGTCGCTTAGTCGTGCGCTGACGTATCGCAGGTCGCACTCCCTCGCTCGCGAGTGGCCGAGCGCGACGCGCCCTCCACGCTGAGATTTATCTGCCCTCCTCGCGCCACCAGTACGTGTGCTAGCGATACCCCGCTTAGGGGCCACCGCTTGAAGATGATGCCGAGTTCGGTGTTGCTGCGGCTACCCCCGCGCGGGGAAACCAGAAGCGGCGGCCACTTTCCGGATGTGAGGCCAGAGCTGGGGGCGCTCCCGCACGCGGGGACCAAAGAGCAATTGACCTGCCACGTTACCGGGACCTCATCCCTTTTTTGCAACTTCCTGCGATCCCGACATTTCGAACATCCGACACCTATCGCACGCCAACCTCGCACCCCCCTCGGTCCTCGCCCAGGCTATCGGCCGCCCAGCACATCCCGTACCCCGCACGGGACCCTCGGCCCCTGACGGCCAACCGGCAAACGCCCCGCATCAGTTAGGAAGTTCGCCCCAACCCTCACTCCCCGCCCCCACCCTCCCCACCCCCACCCCGCGCCGCATGCCGCCCCGTCGGCTGGCTCAGCAGGTGCCGAGGGGCCGTAGCCCGCGTGATGGCGGACTCCACCGCCGCGATCCGGTCGGCCAGCAACCCCAACACCGCCACCGCCTCACCCAGCCCCGCCGCACCCGGCGTACCCACACCCACCGGCGTACCCACACTCACCGACGCGCCTCCACTCTCACCCACATCAGCAACCCCACCCCCATCCAAGCCGCAAAGCTCCTTCCACCGCACCGCCTGCTCCTCCGTCAACGTCCCGCGCAACGACGCCAACTTCAACAGACTCGACTCCGCCGCGGCGCCCAGTGTCTGGGCCTCGTTGCGGTAGTGGTCGTCGATGAGGGCGGAGAGTTCGGCCGCGTTCATGGCGGGGGAGATGCGGGAGGTGATCTGGTTCATGTCGCGGTACGAGCCCTGGAGGCCGAACGGGGGTTCCGTGCGGGTCTCGTCCGACTGGGCGGCCGACGCGATGTACGCCGCGTTCACCGCGAGCACCGTCTTCCGGGCCGCGAGCACGTGTCGGAGTACGGCCAGCACGCGGGCCAGTTCGGCCGGTGCGTACGGGTGGGTCAGTCGGTCGCGCTGGGCCGTGGGCTCGGCCGACGCGAGGCGGACGAGGAGGTCGAGGTCGGCGCGGTCGCGGGTCGCCAGGGGGGCGAGGGTCGGGTTCGACGGCAGCGCGTTCTCCACGAAGCTGGCCTCGAACGCCTCCTCCCTGCCGGTCAGGACGTCGCCGAGGTTCCACACGTCGGCCCGGTTGGCGAGCATGTCCGGGACGCGGAAGCGGCGGCCGGACTCCGTGTACGGGTTGCCCGCCATGCACACGGCGAAGCGCTTGCCGCGCAGGTCGTACGTGTGGGCCTCGCCGTCGCGCACCCCGTCCATGCGCCGCGTCGCGTCGCACAGCGGGATGAACTTCTGGAGCAGCTCCGGCGACGTGTGCTGGATGTCGTCCAGGTAGAGCAGCACGTTGTTGCCCGCCGCCAGCGCGAAGTTGATCTTCTCGACCTCGCGGCGCGCGGTCGCGTTGGGTGCCTCGGCCGGGTCGAGCGAGGTGACGCCGTGGCCCAGCGCCGGCCCGTTGACCTTGACCAGGAGCAGCCCGAGCCGCTCCGCCACGTACTCCACCAGCGTCGTCTTGCCGTACCCGGGCGGAGAGACGAGCAGCAGCAGCCCGCTGCTGTCCGTCCGCTTCGCGTGGCCCGAGGCGCCGATCTGGCGGGCCAGGTTGTCGCCGATGAGCGGCAGGTACACCTCGTCCACGAGGCGGTTGCGGACGAAGGACGACATGACTCGCGGCCGGTACTCCGCGATCCGCAGCCGCGCTCGCTCCGTCGCGATCAGCTCGGCGCGCCGCCGCTGGTACGCGCGGAAGCCGGGTGCCACCCGGGCGGCGAAGTCGGACGTACGGGCGTGGAACTCGTCGATCCGCAGCTCCAACGCCCGGCCGACGATCCGCGGGTGCGTGCCGAGCAACCCTTCCACCCGGGCCGTCAACTCCGCCTCCACCGTCCGCCGGTCGAGGCCCGGGCAGATCTCGATGGCCACCGCCTCGGCCAGGTCCCCGGGACCGATCCCGCCCGCGCCCTCGTCGTCGCTCCCGTCGTTTCGGCCACCCGCCGCCGCGTACGCCGTGAGCCAGCCGTGCACGAGCCGGTACGCCGCCGCCGGGTCCCCGGCGGAGAGTTGGGCCCGCACATCAGCCCCGTACGGGGGCACGTCCCCGGCCGGCCCCGCCGCGCGGCCGAACGCGTCCAGCAGCTCCCGCGCGGCCGGGCCGGTCACGAACGCGCCGCCGCGCGCCAACTCCTCCACCAGGTACGCCGCCGCCAAACCCGCCGTGGCCTGGGCCCTGTCCCCGGCCCTGTCCTCGGCCCCGCCCTCGTCTCCGACGGTCTCCGCCGCGCCTTCGGTGTCGGGCGCGGTCAGAGTGAACTCGCCGATACGGGCGGCCAGTTCGGCTCGGAGCGCCCCCAGGCCCGGCGCCGAGCCGAACGTGTCGCGGGCACGCGCCAGCGACACCGCCTCGCGGGTCCAGGACGCGCGGGCGGTCTCGGTCGTGCCGTGGGCCCAGAACAGGGCGGCCCGCGCGCGGGCGCCCGCCGGGTAGCGGAGCAGGTCGGCGCCCTCGTGCAGGCGGAGCACGGCGGTCAGGATCGCCGTCGCGTCGCGGTCGTGCACCCCGCGCTCGTACCCCTCGTCGTACGCCTCCTCCGCGGCCCGCCGCACCTGATCCGCCAACTCTTCCGGGGTGGCGGCGGACAGCGCCGGGGCGCGGTGGTCGGCGAGCAGGCGGGCCGCCAGGTGCTCGGCCCGGTAGACCTCGGGGGACTCCGACGGCAGGGTCTGCCGCCAGTAGGCGCGGGTGGCGGCGAAGGCGGGGTCGGTGACGGGGGCGCGGTAGTCCGTGCCGGTCAGCGCGAGCACCATGGCGCGCCCGTCCGCGTCCGGCAGCAGCGTCAGCTCGGACGTCTGGGCGCTGACGGCGAACCGGTGCTCGCCCAGCCTGATCGTCTCGCCGCCGTCCGCGTACAGCTCCGTGCGGTCCCGCAGCGCGCGCAGCGCGTCCTCCCGGGCCGCCGCCAGCCGACCCGCCAACTCTTCGGCGCGTACGCCCTCGCCGAGGGCGCGCAGTTGGTCCGCGGTCCGCCGGACCTTCACGACCAGGGCGTCGGAGGCGAAGAAGGTGGCCACCGCCTCCCGGTCGGGCAGCGCGCCGGCGCGGCGGGTCAGGGTCTCCAGGACCCGCGCGGCCGAGTCGGCCAGTGCCGCCGCGCGCCGGGCCGCCGCGTCCTCCAGGGTCTGCCGGCGCGCCGCGAACGCGTCGCTGACCTCGGTGCGCCGGGCGTCGATCTCGGCGCGGAACCCGTCGTGGTCGGCGAACCGGGCCTCCAGGTCTTCGAGCCGTAGCAGCAGCGTGGCGAGTTGGGCGTCGCACTCCCGTGGATCGTCGCACGCGGCGAGCGCGCCCGTGACGGACTGGCCGAGCAGCGCGAACTCCGCCGCGAACTCCGCGCGCCCCTCCCGGTCGGCCAACTCCCGGCGCCGCGCGTCCAGGGTCGCCCTGGCGCGGTTGAGACCGCCGGTGACCTCGGCGATCCGCTCCAGGATGGCGGTGCGTACGGTCGCGTCACCGATGTCGAGCCGGGCGATGACCTCGGTCACCCCGCGCAGCTCAGCCGACCGCTCCGCGACCCGCTCGGCCAGCGGGTCGGCCGCCGCGACGGTCTCGATCGCCTCGGCCGCCACGGTCAACTCCTCGGCCTGCGCGCGGTAGCCGGCGAACGCGTCGGCGCGCTGGAGGAAGGCGACGGCCCGGCGGGCGGTGCCGGCGATGTCGGACTCGACGTCGTCGGCGAGCGTGTCGATGCGCGCGACGTCGGCGTACCGCATCTCCTTCAGCGTCACCAGCCGGCCCTGCGCCTGGCGCAGCTCGCCGATCCGGGCCACCCACTCCTCGGCCGTGGCCGGCGCCTCGCCGCGTACCCGGCGCACCAGTCGGGCGATGTGCGCCGCGCAGTCGGCGAGCGCGTCCGTGGCCCGCCGCGTCAGGTCCTGGACGGTCGCGAACTCCGCGAGCACCTGCTCGGCCGTCTCCCGCACCTCGGTCAGCGGCCCGCGCAGGTCGCCGACCTCCGCGTCGCCGAGCCAGTGGAAGCGGTCCGCGGCCCGCGCGCAGGCGGCCACCAGCGCCCGGTACCGCTCCGCCGTCGGCTCCGTGTCGGCCACCTGCCGCGCGATGGACAGGCACTCCGCGATGCCCCGCACCAGGTCCGCGTTGCCGATCCGGGCCAGCGGCCCGGCGCCGGCGGCGGAGCCCGCGGCGTACGTGTCGGAGACGTACGGCGTGCGCCAGAGCTGCGCCGGGTGCACGCGCGCGGGCTCGGCCGGTCCGTCGTCGGCGGCGGACGCGGCGGCGCGCAGCGCGACGAGGGTGCCGTCCTCGAAGAGCGCGTAGCCGAGGCAGGGCAGCGGCGTCGCGATCTCTTCGCGGATGGTGTTGTACGCGAGGAGGAGCGTGCGCCCGGTGGCCCGGGCGTGGAAGGCGTACAGCACGTCCTCGCCGTTCGGCGACCGCACCGCGTGCGTGAACGCGAGGCCGTCGGTGTCCGCGTCGAAGGTCTTCACGGCGCCGGTGGCCAGGCAGTATCCGCCGGGGAAGACGATGCCCTGGTCGTCGGGGAGGCGCTGGCAGGACTGGCCGATGCCGTCGAGCCGGGCCACGGCGTGCGTGACGGTGTGGAAGACCAGGTACCGCCAGTCCTCCTCCTTGTACGGGCGGATGCGCAGCAGGACCAGCGGCCCCACCCGCGCGTACGCCACGTCCGCGTCGGCCAGCGACTGGAGCGGCTCGTCCACCGGCTCGCGGTAGACGCCGTCGCCGCGCTCGGTGGTGTTCTCGGTCTTGACGGTCAGCGCCCCGCCGACGGTCGCGACGTAGACCGTGCCGCCGTCGACGGCGATGTGCGGGAACCGGCCGAGCACGTGGTCCTCGCGGGTGGTCGCCGTCCACGTGACGTCGTGCGGGGCGGGGAAGGTGTGGTCGCGCTCGCCGCGCGCGTCCAGGAACCGGACCGGCCCGCCACCGGTCGCGGGCAGCGCCCAGCGCAGCACGCGCAGGTCGTCCGCCTTCTCCCCGGTCTGGAAGACGGCCAGCAACTTGCCGCCCACAAGCCGCAGTTGGAGGAGTCGCGCGGCCCGGTAGTAGCGGTAGAGCGCGTCGAACTCGTGGAGGAAGGCCGGGTCGTCGAGCAGGCCGGGCGCGGCGTCGGTGGGCAGCGGGTTCAGCTCGCGGTCGTAGAGCGCGAACACGTCGCCGACGGCCGTGGCGCCGGACTCGGGGCCCGCGGCGGTGTTGTAGCCGAACAGCAGCAGCTCCCCGACGGCGACCACGTCGCGCGGCACGCTCGCGCGCTCGGTGCGCACCTGCTCGGTGCCGGTCAGCGTCAGCTCGGTGGAGCCGAACGCGGCGGTACGGGACGCGTTGAGCGCCTCGGCGCGCCGGGCCAGCTCGGCCGCCCGCGCCCCGAGCCGCCCGCGCAGCACCTCGTACGTGCCGGCGTCGAGCCCGTTGTCCGCCTCGTTCTCCGTCCCGCCCCGCGTACCGTCCCCCGCCCCGACGCTCGTCCCGACCCCCGTGCCGCTTCCCGTCCCGGTCTCCATCTGGCTGTACTCCCTGCTGTGGCTGGCGGCGCGGTGGGTGGGTTGGTGGGTGAGTGGGGTGGTGGGTGAGTGGGTGAGTGGGGTGGCGTACGCGTACGTCTACGGGTCCGGGTGCGGGTACGTCTTCTCGGGCCGGGTCCGGGCACGTCTTCTCCCGGTGCGGGTCCGGGTGCGGGTGCCGGGCCGGAGCTGCCGCCCCCCGCGCGGCAGCTCCGGGCACCTCGACCGTCCCCCTCCGTACGGTCGGCTCGGTGGGCGGCCCGGCTCAGGCCAGCGGCGCGCCGTTGACCGAGGGGGCGGTCGGGCCGGTGCGCGGGTCCGCCGGCGGGTGCGGGCCGGTGACCGGTCCCGCCACCTCGCCGCGCCCGACCAGCTCGGCCACCGGCATGTCGGCCAGGCCCAACTTCTGTGCGGAGGCGAGCAGTTGACCGAGCTGGCCGGAACCCGACGGCATGAGCTTCATCAGCAGCGCCGAGACGGTCAGATTCTGTACGTCGGCGGTCGTCGTCGAGCCGAGCACCTTCGTCAGGTCGTCGGTGAACGACGCCGAGCCGTCCAGCCACGGGCCGGCCAGGGCCTGCGCGGTCTGCGAGTGCTGGACGAAGCCGTCCACGCTCTTGCCCAGCGAGATCGCGCCGACCAGCCGGTCGAAGAACGCGGTCTCGCCGCCCACGATGCTGATGTCGGCGCTCTCCAACCCCGTCGCGAGGACCGTGGCCTGTGCCTCGGCCACCTGCCGCTGCGCCTCGATGCCGGCGAGCCGCACGTCCTTGTCGGCCGCAAGGCGCAGCCGGAACTCCTCGTGCGCCCGGGACGCCTCGTCCAGCGCGGCCATGGCCGCCGCCTTCTCGGTCAGCCCCGCCGCCTCGGCCTTCAGCTTCTCGCCGATGGCCGCCGCGTCGGCCATGGCCTGCTCGCGGGTGCCCTCGGCCTCGGCCCGCAGCCGGGCCGCCGTGGCCTCGGCTTCGGCGCGGCCGGCCTTCTCGATGACCTCCGACTCCTTGTCCCGTACCTGTACGGCCGCGAGCCCCTCGGCCGCCGCCTCGGCCTGGATGCCCTCGGCGAGTCGGATCTTGGCCCGCGCGTCCATGTCGGCGGTCTTGGTCCGGGCCTCCGCCAGCGTCAGCTCCTCGGCGGCCCGGTGGACCGCCGCCTGCTCGGCCGCCTCCGCCGCCTTGATGTCCTTGACCAACTGCTCCTGCGCCACCGCCTCGGCCGCGATGACCAGCGCCTGCCGGTCCCGCTCGGCCTCCTCGACCGCGCGCAGCCGCTTGATCGACTCCTCCTGCTCGGCGACCGTACGGTCCACCGCGATCCGCTCCCGCACCACCTCGGCGATCTCCCGGCGCTCGGCCTCGACCTCCTTCTCGGCCGAGATCCGGGTCAGCTCGGTCTCCCGGTCCCGGGCGATGACCTCAAGGAGGCGGTCCTTCTCGATCCGCTCGTTCTCGATCGCGATGACCCGCTCGCGGTTCTTCTGCGCCACCGCGACCTCGCGCGCCTGGTTCTCGCGCTGGATGCCGAGCTGTTCCTCGGTCTTGAGGAACGCCGCCTGCGCGCGCAGCCGCTCCTCCTCCACCACCCGCGCCGTCTCGGCCTCCTCGCGGGCGCGCACGGTGTCGACCTCCCGCCTCTGCTTGATCTCCGCGTCCGCCTGGCGCCGCTCCAGCTCCAGGATGGCTTCGCGGGCGTCCACGTTCTGCCGGGTGATCTCCTTCTCCTCGTGGCGCTGGTACTCGTTGGTGCGCACGTGCTCGACGGCCGTCAGCTCGGTGATCTTCCGGATGCCCTGGGCGTCCAGGATGTTGTGGCTGTCGAGCTGGTTCAGCGGCGTCTGCTCCAGGTGGTCGATCGCCGCGTCCTCCAGGCTGTAGCCGTTCAGGTCGGTGCCGATGACCTCGATGATCCGGTCCCGCAACTCCTCGCGCTTGGTGTACAGGTCGGTGAAGTCGAGCTGCTTGCCGACCGTCTTGAGCGCCTCGGAGAACTTGGCGTTGAACAGCTCCTGCAACGTGGCCTTGTCGCTCGCGCGGGCCGTGCCGATCGCCTGGGCGACCTTGATGACGTCCTCGACGGTCTTGTTGACGCGTACGAAGAACGAGATGCGGATGTCGGCGCGGATGTTGTCGCGGCAGATCAGCCCGTCGCGCCCGGTGCGCGAGATCTCGATGGTCTTTACCGAGATGTCCATCACCTCGGCCTTGTGCAGCACCGGCAGCACGACCTGCCCGGTGAAGGTGACGTCCACCGAGCGCGTCTTGGAGACGATCAGCGCCTTGCCCTGCTCGACCTTGCGGAAGAGCCGACTGATCACGAACAGCAGGGCCAGGGTGATGAGCAGGACGACGGCGATGAGCACGCCGATGCCCAGGGTGATGGCATCCATGAGAGTCCCCGTGGGAGAGATGGAACGGGCGAACGTCGGGCCACGGCACGCACGCGAGAGCGGCGGTGCGGTGCTGTGTGGTGTTGGTGTTGGTGTTGGTGTTGGTGAGATGCGAGCGGTGTGGTGGGACGGGGGTGCGGCGCGGCCTGGGCGGCGGGTGCGGTGGTGGGTGGTCCCGCCGTACGGGAGGTGGTGTGGCGGGGTGGGTCAGCCGCGCGGGTCGAGGGCCGCGTCGAAGGGGGCGACCCAGAAGAACTCGCCCGCCTCCTCGTACGCGTACAGCAGCCCCGTACTGCCGAGTCCGAGCCCGAGTCCCTTGCCGGCGGACCGGGCCTCGCCCTCGTTCCGGCGGACCTGGACCAGTGCCGTGGAGCCGTCGCGGGCCGTGACCTCGGCCTGACCGAACCCCGTGTCCACCCGGCCGGTGCGGATGGTGCAGGTCAGCCCGATGAAGTCCTGCCGGGACGGCGCGGGTTCGTCGGGGAAGAGGCGCGCCAGCGGGCGGACCACGCGCCGGGTGAGCCACCACGAGCCGAGCACCGAGGCGCCCAGCAGGGCGGCTTCCAGGGAGAGCAGCGGGGCGCCGGGCAGGCCCGCGTCTGTCAGCAGTACCGAACCGGTGAAGCTGAGGAACCAGCCGAGGACGACGAACACCGAGGCGGAGACCGCCACCGGCACCCCGCCCAGGTGCAGCGCGTCGGCGTTCACGTCCGCGTCGTACGTGTCGTGCTCGGCGGCGCCGAACAGGACCAGCAGCCAGAAGCCGACGACGACCATCAGGGCGGCGCTGAACACCACCGTGGGGAACCCGGCGGCCACACTCAGGAATTCGGCCATGGTCACTGCCCCCTCAACGCGTCGCCCGCCCACGACCGCGGTTCTTCCGTGCCCCACCGTGCCGGGACACTCACTTCCGGCCGCCGGCATCGAAGCGAGCCGGCCGCCCTGGTGGCCCCATCCTGGCAGCGCGAGCCGCGTCCCCGCATTGCCGGATGCCGGCAATCTTTACGCCGCCTTAATGCCGCTCGTCGCCCCCGGCATGCCGCGTGCCACCCTTGATCCCCGCACGTCGACGAGGCGGCAGCGGCGTGCGGAGTGACCGGAGGGGCCATGGCGGAGCTGGACATATCCGAGGACTACGCGGACTACGAGGACTACCTGGCGGGGTACGCGGACATCCTCACCGGCGCCTGCGCCACGGGCCGACGGTTGGTCCGCGACGAGTTGGAGGCCCTGCGCGGACGCGGCGAACGCGCCGCCGAGGCCGGCATCGGCCTGCGCACCCTGATCCACGCCCACCTGGTCACGGCCCAGGCCGTACGCCCCCAGTTGCGCGGCCCGGCCGCCGACCACCTGCTGGCCGCCATCACGCAGGCCGTGGACGCGTTCGCCGAGGGCTACGAACGGGCGCAGCGGCTCGCCGTCCGCCAGGAGGAGGCCGCGCGCCGCGAGTTCATCGACGACCTGCTCTACGGCCGCAGCGACCTGGGCCGCCTCGCCGAACGCGCCGAACGCTTCGGCCTGATCCTGGCCCACGCGCACGCGGTCGCGGTGGCCCAGGGCGCCGAACCGTACGACGACGGCTACCCGGTCACCCGCAGAATCGAATCGTCACTGCTGGCCCGCTTCGGCGACCGCCGCATCCTGCTCACCACCAAGGACGGCAGGCTGATCTGCATCGCGCCGGGCGACGAGTCGGACGTACTGCGCTACTTCGCGAAGCAGGCGTACGCGGCGACGGACGGCGGCCAGGTCGCCATCGGCCGCGCCCACCCCGGCGTGGGCGGCGTCGTCCACTCCTACGAGGAGGCGCTCAACACCCTCGACCTGGCCGCCCGCATGCACCTGGACGACCCGGTCCTGCACGCCGCCGACCTGCTCGTCTACCCGGTCCTCACCCGCGATCGGCAGGCCATGGCCGACCTCGTACGCACCGTCCTCGGCCCCCTCCAACAGGCCCGTGGCGGCGCCCAGCCCCTCATCGACACCCTGACCGCCTACTTCGACACCGGCTGCGTCGCCGCCGAGGCCGCCCGCCGCCTGTCCCTCAGCGTCCGCGCCATGACCTACCGCCTGGACCGCATCCACAAACTCACCGGCTCCGACCCCGGCGACCCGGTCCACCGCTACACCCTCCAGACGGCGGTCATCGGGGCACGGTTGTTGGGGTGGCCGGAGGAGGGGGTGTAGGGGGCTGTGTCGGGTTGGGCGCGCGCCCGGCCCCGCTTCCGACCAACCCGGCACGCGCGGGGACGTCCACCCTTCGTCCGTCAACAGCGCCGTGTACGCCGGACCAACCCCGCACGCGCGGGGACGACCAACCCTCGTCGGTCAACAGCGCCGTGTAGATCAGGCCAACCCCGCCGTTGCGGGGCCCACTTGGCGGATGCCGGTCCCGCCCGCGCGGTGCGCCGTGGCGCACCGGTGCGACGCTACCGCGCCAGGGGGCGGGGCCGCGCGCCGATCTTCGCCGGTCGATAGTTTCTACAGTGCTGTAGATTTACGCCAGCAGCCAACGCAGGCGCGACAGGGGAAGGGCACAACATGGGTGTTTCGCTGGCCAAGGGTGGCAACGTCTCGCTGAGCAAGGAGGCGCCGGGGCTGACCGCCGTGGTCGTCGGGCTCGGGTGGGACGTGCGGACGACGACCGGGACCGACTACGACCTCGATGCCAGCGCCCTGCTGTGCGACGACTCCGGGAAGGTCGCGTCCGACCGGCACTTCGTCTTCTACAACAACCTGACCAGCCCGGACGGTTCCGTCGAGCACACCGGCGACAACCTCACCGGCGAGGGCGACGGGGACGACGAGGCGGTCAAGGTCAACCTGGCCGGCGTGCCCGCCGAGATCACGAAGATCGTCTTCCCGGTGTCGATCCACGACGCGGCGGCCCGTGGCCAGAGCTTCGGTCAGGTGCGCAACGCCTTCATCCGCGTCGTCAACCAGGCCGACGGCGTGGAGCTGGCCCGCTACGACCTGACCGAGGACGCCTCGACCGAGACCGCCATGGTCTTCGGTGAGCTGTACCGGCATGGCGCCGAGTGGAAGTTCCGCGCGGTGGGCCAGGGTTACGCGTCCGGCCTGGCCGGCATCGCGGCCGACTTCGGCGTCAACGTCTGATCGCGCGGGGCGCGCCCAGCGTCCCGCCCCCGGGGCCGCGCACTCCGTAGCGAGTCGCCGGCCCCGCCTCGTACGGGGCTGCCCGGACCCGCCCCCTGGCCGGGCAGCCCTCCTCCACGACGTGGTTCGTCGACGCCTCGCGGCCGGACCTACAGCGGTGTGGCCGCCTTGAGCACCACGAACAGCGCCACCGCCGCGTTCAACGACGACAGCGCCGAGGCGGCGGTGCCGGCCGCCGCGATGAGCGCCGCGGCGTACAGCGAGCCGTCGGCGGGCGGCCACAGCCGGGCCGACGGGACGGGCCCGAGCAGCGCGGCGATCCGTCGCGGCACCGGGCCGACGGCCGCGAACCCCGCGATGCCGGGCGCCGGCGAGGGCCCGGAGATCAGCGCCGCCTTGCCCACGGCCGTGGCGACCACGCGCCGGTCGCCCACCTCGCGCGCCGCCTCCTCGTCGGCCCAGCGCTCCGCGCTGAAGGCCACCGCCGTCCAAAGCGGGCGCAGGAACGGGTTGGCGCTCGCGGTCAACCGCGAGGCCAGCAGGTAGCGGTGGTGCCGCCCGGTCAGGTGGGCCCGCTCGTGGGCGACCAGCGCCCGCCGCTCCGGGGCGCCGAGCCCGGCCAACATGGCGTCCGAGACGACGACGCGCCCGGAGCCCGACCGGCCCGGCAGGGCGTACGCGTACGGCACCTCGTCCGGCAGCACGGTCAGCGCGGGTGGCGCGGGCGGCTCCGCAGACGTGGCCCTCATCGCGGAAGTCGTGGTGGGTGCTGGCGTCGGGGCCGGCTCGGCGGGCAGGTCGCCGAGCGCGCGCCAGGCGCCGTTGCGTACCCGGTAGTGCCGCCACAGGGTGTGCCCGCAGGCGGCGGCGACCAGGGCCAGCACGCCGATGGCGGCGAAACCCACGTTCTCGTCGTACGGGACCGCCGCCCGCACCTCGGGGGCCGCCCAGCCGTCGGGCAGCGGGTTGCCGGGGAGCTGGGCGGTGCCGACCACGCCGAGCAGGGCCAGGCACAGCGTGCTGCACACGGCGAGTATGGCCCCGACGGCGGTCAGCAGGACGGTCGCGGTGCGCGGGTGCAGCCGCCGCTCGGCCAGCCGCGACATCGGCCACGCCGTGAGCGGCAGCACGAGCGGGAGGACGACGAAGACTCCCACCGGTCACGGCTCCCGTTCGCGATCGAGGGGTACGGGGTCGTCACCGCGAGGCTCCGCCTGCGCCTGCGCCTCCGCGGGCGCGTCGTGCAGCAGCTCGCGCACCAGTCGCTCGTCGTCGGCCGAGAGGCCCGACACGAAGCTGGCGAGCACCGCGTCCCGGTCGCTGTGCCCGTCGAGCACGCGCCGCATCCGCTGCGCCGCGAGCCCCGCCTCGTCGGCCGCGGGCGCCCACCGGAAGGACCGGCCCGCGCGGTGCCGGGTCACGCTGTGCTTGCCGTGCAGCCGGGTCAGGATCGTCACGACCGTGGTGTACGCCAGGTCGCCGCCCAGCTCCTGCTGCACCCGCGCAGCGGTGACCGGCTCGCCGGCCCCCTGCAACACCCGCATCACCAGCGCCTCCAGCTCGCCCTGGCCACGCCGGCGCCCCCGCTGCGGCGAAGGCCGGGTCGCGTCCTCGTCCTTGTCGTCACCCACAGGTCTCGCTCCTTCCCGCGCGCCGTCCCCGATCGCCGGAGCCACGGCCCACCGCCCGGGCGCGCGCCCGGGGGCGCACCTGCCCGGAGGGGCCCGCGCGCCGTCCCGACCGATCCGGGAGAGCGTAACGGGCGGCGGGGCGGGGTGGGGTCCCGTGGGTGCGGTGGGGGCGTGCCACCCGCTGGCCGAGCCGCGTTCGCCGCCGTGGCCGGGATGTGCCGGACGGCCGGCGACGAGGCGCGCCGGTTGGCTACGCTCGGCGCGCGGGGCCCGGGCTCCGCCGTGCGTCGAAGCCGTGTGGGGGAGGGGCGAGCGGTGAGCGTGACGGGTGAGGACATCGTCCGGGTGAGGGCCGGCGAGCACGGGGTGGTCGACCGGACCGGCGGCCAGGGCCCGACCGGGACGCCAGCCCCCGTCACGGCCGCACTCGCGCGGGCCGCGCTCACCGCTGCGTTGCTCGGCCGCTTCGACGGGCCGCTCCGCCCGCCCGCCACCCGCGCGCCCATCGCCCACCCGAACGGCTTCGTCAAGCTGCCGCTGGCCCAACTCCCCGTGGACGGGCGCCGGCTGTTCCTGCACGTGTGGCGGACCGGCGGCCAGGACGCGCAGATCCACGACCACCGCTGGCACTTCGCCGCCACGGTACTGACCGGCGAGCTGTACAACACCGTCGTCGAGGTCGCCCCCGACGAGGCACCCTGGGGCCCGGCCGGCGCGCCCGACCCGGACCCGGACGCGTACCACGTCGTGCGCTACCGGCCCCAGGACGGCGGCTTCCACCTCGACACCAGCGACGCCTACCGGGTACGGGTGACCGGGACCCGCACCCACACGGTGCCCGCCGGCGGCCAGTACGGCATGTCGGCGTACACCCTGCACCGCGCGGGCGCCGCGCCCGGCACGCTGACGCTCGTCGCCAGAGGGCGGCCGGTGCGCGACGACAACCGGGTGCTCGCGCGCGGTCCGGTGACCGGCGGGTTCCGGCGCTGGCGGTACGTGGACGCCGACGCAGGCGCGGACGAGCGGGGCCGGTACCTGCGCGCGGCCCTGGAGGCCCTCTCGTGAGCGGCGCCGCGCCCGACAGCGGGAGCGCGCAGGACCCGGGCGCCCTGGTGCGGCGGGACACCGTGTTGATCGTGGCGGTACAGATCGACGCACCGCCGCCGGAGCCCTTCGCGGCCGGGCCGCTGGTGCGGCGCTGGCAGCGCGCCGACGGGAACGACGTGTACTCCACCGCCACCCGGCGCGCCGAGTACACCAGCCAGCGACTGGCTCCGCTGTTGTGGGATGCGACGGTGCGTTGGCACACGGACGAGCGACTCGACCCCGGCGCCGCCCCGCACGGGTTCGAGCTGACCGCCGTCGAGCTGATCCGGCTCAACGACTCGGTCCTCGGCATGTTCCGACGGATGGGGGCGAGCCCCGAGGCCAACGGCGTTGCCTTGCTGCACGGGCACCTGCCGGCGCTGCCACCGACGGAGATGCCCACGGCGTTGCGGCAGTGCGCGGACGTCGACGCACACCACGCGGGCGGGGCATACCGCGACTGGGCCGCTCGGCGGCTTCCCCCCGGCTGCCGCCTCTCCGCCACCGAACGCGAGGCCCTCTACTGCACCTTCATCACCGCCCGGGACGACCTGCCACGGCTCAACCAGGGCGAGCGACACGCCAGTTGGTCCACGGTCGACCAGTGGCTGTGGCAGATGTACCACGCGTCGGACTTCGAACCGGGAGACGAGGCACCGGACGAGCTGGCCTCCCTGCGTTTCCGGCTGCGCAACAACGTGCGCGGCGTGCTCGGCCTGCGCGGCCTGGTGCTGGTCGGCACCGAACCCGACCCCGGGCGTGAGGTACTGCGCAACTACTACAACGGCACCACGCACCACCTGATCAGCCTGTACGCCGACGCCCTCGCGCTGGCCCGGCTGCACCAGGTCGTGCTGACCGCGTTCGGCACCGAGGTGGCCCGCATCGCCGAGGGCAAGCCGAAGCGTCGCGAGGTGGGTCAACTGGAGCGCGACCTGCTGGTCTTCCGCCGTGGCTACTGGAGCGCGGACTTTGGCCGACAGGACACCGTGGACGCCGTGACCCGCACCTGGCAGCGCGCCGCGGGCCTGTCGGAAACGCTCCAGTCCCTCAAGGACGACCTCGGCGAGTTCTCCCGCCAGGTGCAGGCGGAGGAGACGGAGATGAGCAACGCCATACTCGGGCTGCTCGCCGCCATCGGCCTGCCGTTCGGCGTGGGGCTCGGCATCTGGCAGGGGCTGTCGAGTTCGAGCCTGACCTCGCTCGGCTGGTCTCTGGGTGGCATCGGCGTGGCCATCGTGCTGCTCCTGGTGACCTTCCCCGGACTGCGCCGGCTCTTGCTCGAACTCTGGCGCGATCGGAGGCGCTCATGACCCCCGCGTACCGCTGGCCGCCTCGACCCGCCCCCGGCTTCCCACCCGACTGCCCCGACGCGGGCGACGTGCTCGCGCGGTTCGCCGCCGCCGGCGACCGGACCGCGACGCTGGTCGTCGTCACCAGCGGCCTGCGGGCCCGCGTGGAGGACAGCGGCGACCACGAGGCGGGGCTCGACCGGGTGCGCCGCAGCCTGGCGGCCGTCGGTCGCGCGGCTGGTGACGGGTGGCAGCCCGGGTACTACGGCAAGGACCTGGTTCTCGTACGGGCGGCGACCGACGGGCCCGACGAGCCACCGCCCGCACCACTGGCCGCGGGCGACGGCGGGGTCCGGCATGGCTGGGCCTGGGGCCACGTGCCGTTGGCCGGGGACGCCGACGAGCGGCGCACCGCCCTGCTGCGTGCCTGCTACGCCGTCGCCATGGCCGCCCGACTGCGCCGGGACCGGCCGGAGCTGCCCCAGCACAGGGCGGCCGACGTGCTCGCCCGGGTCCCGGAACTGCTGTCGGCCCGGGCCACCGCCGCCCTCCTCGCCGGCGTACTCGTACGCCCACTGGACGGGCACCCCGCGCAGGCGGGCGCGGGCGACGGGGAGGACCCACGGCTGCCCGGGGTGGCGTCGGCGGACGGCCTGCCCGCCCTCGCGGCGGCGCCGCCCGCGCGCGGCCTGTACGCGGTCACCGACGTGCACGACATCGAGTGGGGCACCCGCTCCCGCGCGGGCGACGGCGTCCGCCTCACGCGGGGTAACGCCCGCGAGCTGCTGCCCCTGGCTGAGGCGTGGCACGCGGCGCGCACGCCGGTCGACGAGCTGGTACGCCGCGCCTACCCGTTGCGGGCCCGGCGCGAGGCGCTGCTGGCTGGCCATCTGCGCGCCCTCAGCGACGGCGTCGCGGGCGCGGGCCGGCTGTTCGCGACCCTCGGCGACGGCCTGTCGGGGGTGGTGAACGACGCGGAGGCGCTGCGTACGGCCGTGGCCGGGGCCAACCGGTGGAGCGAGGGGCAGATGCACAGCGGCGCCGGGGCCGCGCCGCTGGACGGACCAGACCTGGACGCCGCCCGCCGGCGCGCGCACTTCAGCCTGCACGTGACCAAGACGCTCAAGGGCACGGAGCACGGGCAGCGCGTCCTGCACGTGTACGGGCAGCCGCTGGGGCCGGACGCCGCCGAGGCGGCCGTCGCGTTCCTGGTCGACCTCGACGCGGCGGACCCGGGCGCACCCGGCGCCCACCACCTGGCCCACGCCCTGCGCTGGCGGGACGACTGGCGGCGGCACCTGTCGCCGTCGCGATTCGCCTGGCTGGAGCGGGTGTTCGCGACGATGGACGGTCAGCCAACCGCCGGTTGAGAGGGCGGGTCGGTACCCGGCCTCACCCCACCCCCCACTCCCACGCGCCAGGAGACCACACCCGCCCCGGCCCGGACGCCGTGGCACCCCCCGACCCGCACGCCGGCCCGGACGCCGTGGCGCCCGCCGGCCCGGGCGGGGCGGCACCCTCCGGCCCGTACGGCTCCACCGGCACCTCAAGCACCGGCTCCCAGAACCCCGCGAGCCGGGCCACCGCCTCCGGTAGCCGGCCGAAGGGCCAGCCGGCGCGGAAGGTGGCCGTGTCCCAGAAGTCCAGCCACTCCAGGGGCGGCGGAGGCAGCGTGGTCGGCCAGTCGCGGCCCATGGCGGCGAACTCGACGGCCACGTCGCGGCGCAGCTCGTCCAACACCAGCTTCGGGGCGCGGGGGCTGGTGGCGGCGATGAGGAAGTCCGCGAGGTCGGCCCAGCGGGTGTTGATCTTCCCGGCCTCGCGCCGCCGCGCGTACCGCAGCAGCTTCTGCGCCAGGCACCGGCTGAACGTCGCCGCGGGAACGGTGACCGAACCCGCGTCGGCGGGGAACGCGAGCGGGGCGGTGCGCGTGTCCCGCGCCGCCCTGGCCTCCGGCACGAGGAGGACGTTCAACAGGACACGGTCGTCGGCCCGTTCGTGGCCCACGCCTACCAACGCCCGGTGTACCGCCGCGCGCCCCGGCGAGCTGAAGACCACCGGCTCCGTACGGAGCAGCCGTACGTGTGCGCCGTCCGGCCCGGGCGGTAGGTCGGCCCCGCGCAGCAGCTCGTGTCCGGTGTCGGCTGGCACGGCGAGGTCCACGTCACCCGGCAGGCGCGCCGTCGGCCCGAGCCAGCCGAGGAGTGCCGTCGAGCCCTTGAGGTGCCAGTTCACGCCCCGTAGCGCGCGGTCGAGAGCCGCCAACACCCCGCCCACAGCCCGCAGTTGTCGCCGGTCGACCGTGGGCAGGCCCGCCCAGTCCGCCGCTGTCCACGTTCCTCGTACGCCGTCCGCCCCCGCCACGTGTACCGCCCCCTTCACCGCGTCCGCCGTGCACCAGTTCCGTGGGCGTCAGAGCAGGGTAGCCACCGAAGGGGGTGACGCCCCGGCGTGGCCACCGTCGGCCACCCACGCGCGCAGGCGCGGCGTCGGCTCGGGCGCCAGGTGCGGGCGTCGGCCCACCACGGCCACCCGGGTCGCCAGCTCTCGGAGCGCCACGGGTGAGCCGTCGTCTCCGGCCGACGCCAGCACCGGACCGGGTACGAGCGCGGCCAACTCCGGGTGCCGCCCGGCCAGCGCCAGCAGCCGTGCCGCCGCGAACGGGTCCCGCTCGGCACCGCCGAGCAGTTCCACCACCGCCGCCCGCCCGTGTGCCGTCCGCGCGGCCCCGTCCAGGTACCGCACGACCCGTGGCAGCAGCGCCGGCCAGCGGCGTACCACCGAGGGCACCTCGGCGGAGATCCGCGCGTCCGGGGCGAGGCGCGGCAGCGCGTACCGCAGCGCGCGCAGATCGCCCCCGTCCACACCCGCCCGCCACACCTCCGCCGGTTCGCCCGCGACGTCCCGCGCCGGGCCCGCGAGCACCGTCGCGGCCGGCCGCAGGCCGCTCTTGTCGGCCGACAACGTGAGCCCGAGGGCGGCCAGCCCGTCCCGTACGGCGGCCCGCACCCGCTCCGCCTCGTCCGCGTCCCGGACGAAGACGTGCCAGTCATCGGCCCAGCGCAGCCACCGCCCCGGCACCAGCCGCCCGAGCACCGCGTCGACCGGGGCCAGGGCCGCGCCGGCGACGCGGTTGGCCCAGTGGTGGCTGGAGAGCAGGCAGTGCCCGGCCTCGGCGGCCAACCGCGTGAGGAGAGTGGCGAGTTCCTCCGTCATCCAGGCCGCGTCGAGGAGTGTGGACAGTGGCAGCGAGCGGCCGAACCGGTGCACGTCCAGGCTCAGCACCAGGGGAAGGTCGCCCCGCCCGGCGAGTGCGCGCATGCGTGCCCCACGGGCCCCGAATGCGGTGCGGTAGTCCCAGGTCAGCGCGCGGTAGCTGAACACCTCGGCGGCCGGTTCGTAGCCGCGCAGGGCGCGTTCGACCGTACGGTGCAGATGGGCGCGGACCGTGGCCGGTACGACGGGCACCGCCTCGACACGACGGGCCAGCGGCACCCGCAGCCACCCGACCTCCAGCGCGGCCGGCGCCGGAGCCCGCCCGCGCACCAGGTCCCGCAGCGCGTCGGCCGCGCCGAGCGCGTCGGGTATCCATTCCGTCAGCAGGTCGTGGCCGAAACTCGCGCGCAGGGCCGGGGCGTCGTCCGTCACGGCGGCATGATGCCACCGGACGGCGGTGGGGCCGTCCCCGCACGGCCACCCTGGCCACGGACGACGGCGAGGAGAGCCAGCATGGCCGACGGCCCGCACCGCGACGCGCATCGTGACACGCACCGCGACGCGCACGGTGACGCGTACCGCGACACCTGGGACGCGACCGCCTCACTGCGCGTCTGCGTGGCCAAGACGCCGGACCACGCCGGCGGCACCATGAGCCTGGTCGCCACCCATCTGCTGGACACCGCCGCCGTCGCCGAACGCATCTGGGACGGCTTCCTCGGCCCGACCACCCGCCGCCAACTGGACGCGGCGGCCGGCGGCCCCGGCCGGGGCCGCACGCTGCTGGCCTGGATCTGCGGGCTGCACGACATCGGCAAGGTCACCCCGGCCTTCCAGTGCAGGTTCTCCGAGTACGCCGCGTCGCTGCGCGCGGCCGGCCTGAGCTGGCGCCCGAGCGTCCACCGGTTCCCCTGGCGGCACGGGGCCGCCGGCGGGTTCCTGCTCAAACCGATGCTGCGGGCAGCCGGTTGGCCGAGGGAGCACATCGCCTGGGTGTGGCCGCTGGTGGCCGGGCACCACGGGTTCCTGCACTCGGCGGACGAACTCGAACCGCCGCCCGAGGGCCTCGGCGGGCCCCAGGGAGACGAGCGTTGGGAGCGGGCCCGGCTGGCCCACGTCCGCTACGTCACCGAGCAGCTCGGCCTGCCCTCCCTCGCGGACGCCGCCCCCGCGACCGTACCCTCGCGCGCCCTGCAACTCACGGTGAGTGGCCTGGTCGTCATGGCCGACTGGATCGCCAGCGGCGAGGCCGCGTTCGTCGGCATCGACGACTTCGCCAAGGTGAGCATGGCCGGCGCGCGCGAGCGGGCCGCCGCGGCCTGGTCGCGGATCGGCCTACGCGGCGGCTGGGGCGCGCTCCCCACCCCACCGCCCGACGCCTTCGAGCGCCGCTTCCAGCACCCGCCCCGCCCGATGCAGAGGCTGGCCATCGAGACCGCGCGGGACATGGCGGCCCCCGGGCTGCTCGTCATCGAGGGCCCCACGGGCGAGGGCAAGACGTGGGCGGGGTTGATGGCGACGGAGATCCTGGCGGCGAAGTTCGGCGCCGACGGCGTCTTCGTCGGCATGCCGCAGTGGTCGGCCAACGACCCGACCTTCGCTCGGGTGCGCGAGTGGGTCGGCCGCATCGACCCCGAACTGGCGCCCCACGTGGCGCTCCTGCACGGCCAACGCAACCTCATGCCGGAGTGGAGCGCCCTGATCGGCGCCTCCGCCGAGCACCAACGGGACGCGGTGGGGACGTGCGACGAGGACGGCGACGCGCCCCCGCAGACGGGGCCGGGGCAGACACCGGCCGAGTGGTTCTTCGCGTACGAACGCGGTCTGTGGTGCCCGTTCGTGGTGAGCCCGACCGACACGCTGCTGCGCGCGATGACGCGCACCAAGTTCGCCATGCTGCGGATGCCGGGCCTGCTCAGCAAGGTCATCCTCCTCGACGAGGTGCACGCCGCCGACGTCAGCGGCTCGCTCTTCCTCCTGGAGGGCCTGCGCTGGTTCGGCGAGGCCGGCATGCCGGTGGTGCTGCTCTCCGCGACGCTGCCCGCCGCCCAGCGCCAGGCCCTGGCCGACGCGTACCTGGCCGGCGCCGCGCGACGGGAGGAGTACGGCCACCCCGAGCTGGTCCACCCCGACCGACAGCCCGCCGTCACCGCCGTATGGCACACCCCGCACGGCCCGCGAAGCCTGACCCGTACGACGACCCCGCGCCGCCCGTCCGCCCCGCTGGCGGTCGAGCTGATGCCGGAGACCGTCCCGGGAGCGGGCACGGAGGTCGCCGCGCGCGCCGCCGCCGACGCGGCCGTGGCCGACCGACTGGGAGACGAACTCGCGGACGGCGGCTGCGCGCTGGTCATCCGCACCACGGCGGAACGGGCCCAGACCCTGTGCGCCGAGGTACGCCACCGCCTCCCGGACACCCCCGTCGTCCTGCTCCACGAGCAACTGACCGCCGCCCAGCTCGCACACCGCATGGCGGAGTGCCTGCGCGTGCTGCGGCCCGCCCGGGCCGGCGAGTCCGCGCCGCCGCCCCGCCCCGAGCGCCTGATCGTGATCGCGTCCCCGGTGGCCGAGCAGTCCTGCGACCTCGACGCCGACCTGCTCATCACCGACCTCGCCCCGCTGGACCTCCTGCTCCAGCGCATCGGCCGGGTGCACCGCGGGGACGGCACGCCCCGCCCGGCCCGACTCCGCACGCCCCGCGTGATCGTGACGGGGTACGCCGAGGGTGACCCCACCCGGCCCGAGGCGGCGCCGCCCCGCTTCCCGGCCGCCGCCGAGGAGCGGTACGGGCGCCACGCCCTGCTGCTCGCGGCGGCCCAGATCCTGCGCGCCACGGGACCGGGCCGCCCGTGGTCCTACCCCGCGGACGCGCCGGCCCTCGTGGCGGCCGGATACGGCGCGGGCGCCGACGCGGTACCGGCGGCCTGGCGGGACGACTGGGAGGCGGCGCGCGCCACCTGGGAGAAGATCCTGCGCGCCCGGACGGACAAGGCGGGGAACCACCTGCTGACCCGGCAGGGCGAGCGGGAGGCCGTGACACTTGAGGGAGCGCACCGCCTCGCACACCGGCACCTCGACGGAGCCGACGGGCTCGACGACCTGGTCCACGACCACACGAACCGGCGAGCCGCCCTGCTGGTCGCCGACGGCGCGGGCCACCGAACGGTGTCCGGAACGGCGCTGCCTGCCGGCAAGCCCGCCACCGCGACCTGCGACGCGGTGATCGCCGACACGGTGAGCCTGCCTCCGACGTGTCACGACGCGGTGTACAAGGCCCTTTCGCCGCTGCGGAGTTGGGCGATGTCACCCCTCCAACACACCCGGGTTCTCATCCTCTCGCCCGACGGAACGGCGGTCCTGGCCGGCCGACGGCTGCGCTACGAGGAAGTGTTGGGGCTCGTGGACGAGGGGCCCGCCGGCTGACCGGCAGGGCGGAGTAGGACGACGACCGGCGCGGCGCCGGCCGGCGCGTACGGGTCGCGCACGCGCCGGACGTGCCCGAACACCCCCGCACGTACGCGGGGCCAACCTTCGCCGTGAGACGAGAAAAGGGAACATCCCCGGCGTGCCGGGGGCGCGGACCAACACCATTCAGCAATCGTGTTGGGCAATCCTTGCATTCGTCCCGCGCACCGTAGCCGTCTGTGCCAGTCTGGTCACTCCCCCCACCTAAGACGTGAAAAGTTCCCCGGAGGCTGGGTTGTGGAGTTTGCTCGATGAACCGTGGTTGCTCGCGCGCACTGCGGACCAGGGGGAGGCGGCTGGGCCCCATGCCGGGGCGCAGTCGGCGGAACGCGCGGTAGGCGTACGAGAGTTGCTACTGGACGCCCACCGGTTCCGGGACATCGAGGTGGACATCCCCACTCAGAAGCCGGCGATCTTCCGGCAGCTCCTGCTGCCGCTCGTGGTGGACGCGCTGGGTTTCCCGAAGGACGCCGCTGACTGGGCCAAGCGGTTCGCGCGGGGGGCGTTCTCGGACGCCGAGCGCGAGGAACTCGTTCGCTACTTCGACACCTACGGCGGCCACTTCGACCTGTTCTCCGAGACCGACCCGTTCGCGCAGGTGGCGGGGTTGCGTACGGCGAAGGGTGAGACGAAGACGTCCGCGCTGTTGGTCGCCACCGCGGCGCAGGGCAACAACGTCCCGCTGTTCTCGTCCCGTACCGACGCCGACCCGCTCGAACTGACCCCGGCCGAGGCCGCCCGCTGGCTGCTGCACACGCACTGCTGGGACACGGGTGCCATCAAGACCGGAGTCGAGGGCGACGGTCAGGCCAAGGGTGGCAAGACCACGGGCAATCCGGTCGGTCCGCTGGGTCAGTTGGGCGTCGTCATGCCACGGGGCACCACGCTCTACGAGACGCTTCTGCTGAACGTTCCGTACGGCACGACCCGTCTCAAGGACGACCTGCCCCAGTGGCGGCGGCGTGAACGTGAGGGTGACGTGACCGGCTCGACGGCCACGCCGAGCTGGCAGACGCGGCCGGCGGCCGGCCCGTTGGAGACGTGGACCTGGCAGGCCCGGCGCGTCCTGCTCGTCCGCGAGCAGACGGCCGACGGGAGCGAACGCGTCACCCGGGCCGTCGTGGCCGCCGGGGACCGGCTCTCCCAGGTCTCCCAGGACCACGAGACCCACACGGCCTGGCGGCACGAGAGCCCGGTGTCGTACGCGCGGCGCAAGGGCAAGGCGGCCGAGGTACCGCAGATCCGACCCCTGCGGCACCGGGTGGGGCGCGCCGCGTGGCGCGGGCTCGACGCCCTGCTGGCCGTGGACCGCCGCTCGTCCGACCCGACCAAGGCCCCGGCCGATCAGCACACCTACATCACGAGTGAACTGCTGAAACAGCTCAGTACGACGCGCCAGGACTACGACAGGCCGGCGTCAGACTATGCGCTCCAACTGGAGATGACCGGCATCGCGTACAGCTCCAAGCTCGGCTCCATCGAAGACCTGTTCTTCGACGAGATGCCCCTGCCGCTGACGGCGCTGGACCGGGAGGGCAGGACGCGTGGCGCGCTGCTCGGCGCCGTCAGCCAGGCCGAACAGCTCTCCCTCGCCGTCAACCGGCTCGGCGCCGACCTACGTCGGGCCGCCGGCTCCGACCCCCTGCCGCGCGGCGCCTGGGAGTACCCGGGCGAGGCCCTGCTGCACGCCCTCGACCCGGTGGTGCGGGTGCTGCTGGTGGATCTCCGGAAAGCTGACGAGGACGTCGAGAAAATCACCGCGCGGTTGGCGGAGTGGGAGGAGCGCGCCGGGAAGGAGGCGTGGAAGGTGGCGGAGCAACTGCTCAGCAACGCCGCCGCGCCCGGTCTCTTCCATGGCCGCGTGGTGACGCGGGGTGACACCAGCCGGGTGTACCGGCTCAGCGAGGCGGAAGCAGCGTTCCGCAAGAGCCTCGACAAGATCCTCTGGCAACGCGCCGAGCGCCGCGCCGAGCAGCGGCGCGCGCGGGCCGCCGAGGCCGAGGCGGAGGCCGCCGAGAGGGAAGCCCCACAGCCGGACGCCCCCGAGGCCGACAGCCCCGACAGCCCCGACAACCCCGACACCCCGGGCGCCCCCGATACCCCCGACTCCGACAACCCGACGACCGAAGGGCCCTCGCGGTGAGCATCCCACCCCAGGCCACGCCGAACTCCGCGACCGCGTCGAACCCCGCGACCGCGCCGGACCCGGGCCCCGCGCGGGTCACCCGGTACTGGCACCGGTACCTGGACGTCAGGAAGGGGAGCTGGCATCGGTTCGCGCCGACCGGCCCCCCGGGTGAGGAACTGGCAGACCTGCGTGCGGGGCTCGGTCAGGACGCCGGCACGGTGCCCGCGATGTGGCCGTACTACACGAGCCCCACCGACGGAGACGTCACGCGGGAACTCGAAGCCGAGCACGGCGCGCTCGCGCTCTACGGCCTGCACCAGCAGAGCCAGCAGCGCCCCATGCACAAGCCGGAGGTGGGCCTCGGTTCCGCCCTGCGCTCCCTGCGGGTGGCCGACCGGTTCAGTCCGGAGGCGCTGGACCGGCGCGTGGCGGCGGCCGTGAACGCCACGTCCGTTCCCGCGCTGCTCTACCGGTTGCGCGGCCTGGTCCCGCAGCTACGGGCCGAGGGCATCGGCCTGGACTACGACCGGCTGATGCGGGACCTGGAGCGGTGGACCCACCCGGAACAGCGGCAGCGCGTCCGCCGGACGTGGGGGCTGGCCTACCACGTGTGGAAGCCCGCCAGCCAGGACACCGAAGGCGCCGGAACCGACGGCGAAGGTCCGGCGCGCTCGTAACACCGGGCACGCCCCTGACACCGGGCACGCGCCCGCCACCGGGCACGTCCCCGCCGCCCCACCCACAGACCCGCTCACTCACCAGGCCGGAAGAACCGTCCGGCCCCTTACTCGACCCCTGGAGGTCCCGTGGAGCTGCCCGCTCCCCGCGCGTACGTCGACGTACACATCCTGCAGACCGTCCCCCCGGCCAACCTCAACCGTGACGACCAGGGGAACCCCAAGGAGGCGTTCTTCGGCGGGGTACGTCGCTCCCGCGTCTCGTCGCAGGCGTGGAAGCGCGCCACGCGCCTGCACTTCACCGACCACCGCGAGCCCGACCAGGACCAGGCGACGCGCACCCGCCGCGTCGCCGCCGCGCTCGCCGGTCGCATCGGTGACACCACCGGGCTGGACGACGAGGGCGCGGCGCGCCTCGCCACGGCGCTGCTGGCCCCGTTGAAGATCCGCGCGGGCAAGAAGGAGGGCGACACGGCGTACCTCTTCTTCTACGGGCACCGCCAGCTCAACGCCGTCGCCGCGCTCGTCCGGGACCGGGCCGCCGAGCTGGTCGGCCTCGACGACAAGGCGCTGGCCGCCGAGATGGAGAAGCTGCCGATCCAGGAGGTGTTCACCTCGGGACACCCACTGGACGTGGCGCTCTTCGGGCGCATGGTCGCCGACATCCCGGCGCTGCGCGTGGACGCCGCCGTGCAGGTCGCGCACGCGCTGTCCACGCACGCCGTGGAGCTGGAATTCGACTACTTCACCGCCGTGGACGACGAGGCGCGCAAGGGCCAGGAGACGGGCGCCGGCATGATCGGCACCATCGGCTTCAACTCCGCCACCCTCTACCGGTACGCCAGCGTCGGGCTGCACCAGCTCCGGCACAACCTGGACACCGACGAGGACGCGATCAAGGGCGTGCAGTCGTTCGTCACCTCGTTCGCCCGCTCCGTACCCAGCGGTTACGGCAACTCCTTCGCCCACCGCACGCTGCCCAGCCTGGTGGCCGTCGTGGTCCGTTCCGACCAGCCGGTCAACCTGGTCTCCGCCTTCGAGGAGCCCATCGCGCCGGACGCGGGCATCGCGGCCAAGTCGGCGCGGCGGCTGGCGAAGGAACACACCGAGGCGGTCAGCCAGTGGGGCGACGCCCCCGACCACACCGCCGTGTGCCACGCGTTCGACGAGAGCTCCGACACGGGGAGCGTCATCCGGGAAGCCTTCGGTGACGCGGTGACCTTCCCGCGACTCCTCACCGGCCTGGGCGAGCACCTGACCTCCCTCGTCGCCCCGAGCGTCCCGGCCGCCCGATGACGGTCCTCGACCCCGCGCCCGCCGCCGCCACGCCCCCCGACGCCGCCGGCGAGCCAGCCGTGCTGCTGTTGCGGCTGGCGGGCCCGCTGCAAGCCTGGGGCTACCACGTCACCGCCAACAACCGCCGCGACACGCACTCCGAACCCACCAAGTCCGGCGTGATCGGCCTGCTGGCCGCCGCCATGGGCCGCGACCGCGACGAGCCGCTGGGCGACCTGCTCGACCTGCGCCTAGGCGTACGCGTCGACGTGCCCGGCACGCTGCTGCGCGACTACCACACCGTCTCCGACTACCGGGGCCGCCCGCTGCCCCAGTCCGGCGTGTCGGCCAAGGGCGTGCAGCGGCCCACGCAGCCGGCCAAGTACACGCACGTGACCAGCCGTTACTACCTCCAGGACGCGACGTTCCTGGCCGCCCTGGCCGGCCCCCGAGACCTGCTCGAACGCCTCGACGCGGCCGTCCGCGCCCCGGCGTTCCCGCTGGCCCTGGGCCGCCGCTCGTGCCCACCCACCCAGCCACTGGCGCTCGGGTTGCGGGAGGGGGAGTTGGCGCGGGTGATACGGGAAGAGCCGTGGCTGGCGTCGAAGCGGGCTCGGACGCAGCACGCCGCACGGATCGGCCGCGAACGGGGCGTCAACCGCCCCGTCTACACGGCGACCACCGACGTGTCCGTGACCGTGGAGACCCCCGAGGGCGACGACGAACTCCGCGACGCCCCGGTCTCCTTCGACCCACACGCCCGCCGCTTCACCACCCGCCGGGTGTGTCGCGAGTGGTGGGAGATCCCCACCGGATTCCCGAAAGCCGTCCTCGAACCCGACCCCGATCCCCACCCCGCCCCCGATCCCGACCCCGCCGCCCACGACGACGCCGGGCACGACCCGTTCGCCCTGCTGGACAGGTGACCTGCGATGACCTACCTCTCCCGCGTACGCATCAACCCGCTGCGGGCGGAGAGCCGCCGCCTGCTGGCCAGCCCCCGTGCCATGCACGGAGCCGTGCAGGGCGGCCTGCCGGGCGAGTCGGACGAGCGCGTGTTGTGGCGCCTGGACGCGGACAACCCGCGCCGGCCCCACCTCATCGTCCTCACCCGCTCCAAACCCGACTGGACGCACGTGATCGAGCGGGCCGGCTGGCCGGACGCGGACGGCGAGCACGCGCTCGTACGCGACTACGCCCCGCTCCTCGCCCACATCGCCACCGGCCGCGAGTACGCGTTCCGGCTGACCGCCAACCCGGTCCAGAACACCACGACGCCCCTCGCCCTCACCCCCGCCCAGGCCGAACGCCTGGCCGAGCTCCCCGAGGGCAAGAAGCCCCGCGGCTTCCGCCTGGCCCACCGCACCGCGGCGGCCCAACTGGGCTGGTTCCTCGACCGCGCCGAACGCTGGGGCTTCGAGGTCCCCAAGTCCCGCACCGACCTCGCGGCCCCCGGCCTCACCCCGGATGTCCCGCCCGCGCTTCCGCCTGCGGCGGGGCACGCCTCCGACGCCCACGAGGTCCGCATCACGGCCCGCCACCGCCACTCCTTCGCCAAGGGCGGCCGGGGCGCCCACGTCACCTTCCACAGCGCCACCTTCGAGGGCCACCTCCGCGTCACCGACCCCGAAGCCCTCACCGCCCGCCTCCTCGGCGGCATCGGCCCGGCCAAGGCGTACGGGTGCGGGTTGCTGACGTTGGCGCCGGTGGCGGGGATGGGAAACGGGGCGGGGTGAGCTTGTGAACGGGGCGCCGGTGCCGCCGCTCGGCCGGCGCTGGGGCCGGAGGAGGGGAGCAGGGCACAGTCGTATGCGCTCCGGAGCGCGATCCAGCCACCCTTGAAACTTCAATCGCCCTGGTAGACGGGGGTGTTGCAGCTCCCCGTATGTATGTGTTGTGTCTCAGGTGTTCGATACACGTTGCACCGCAGGGGTGCGGCACTGTGTACTCGGATCAGCACACTGTCGTTGTATCGTCGCGGCAGGTGATCAACGGGGCGTGTCCGTCGGTGGGGGCGGAGACCGCACGGGAGGGGTTACCAGTGGGCATGAAGTTCGACATGGGCAGCCAGACACTCTCCACGCTGACGAGCCAGTCGCGCTACTCGTCGGACGATCTCGGCGGCCTGATCAGGCAACTGGTCGACGCGGCGCAGCCGCTGGAGGGCAAGTTCAACGGGCAGGGCAAGGCGGCGTTCGACCAGTTCAAGGCGCGGTCGGACGAGGTCACCGCGGGGCTGAACGCCGCGCTCGCCAAGATCCTCGGCGGCCAGACCGGTATGGACAAGGCGTTCACCTCCGGCGACCAGGAGGCGGCCGAGAACGCCAACCAGTCGATGGCCTCGGCCAACTTCGACGCGGCACGCTTCGGCGGTCGCTGAGCCGGCGCACACCACCCGGCAGCCGTAGCCAGACGCAACTGAGGGGGAGCACCATGGGTGCGAATTCTGACCGCAACAGCTACGACGGCGGCGCCTCCAGCGAGGTGCAGGGGAGCCTGGGCAGCATCGTGGCCCGGCTGGAGGCCGTCATCACCGACCGGGACCGCCAGGTCAAGGCCGCGATGGCCGACTTCCAGGCGGATGGCGTCTCCGACCAGTACCACGCTGCCGAGCAGCGCTGGAACCGTTCGGCGAGCGAGGTGCGGGAGATCATCCGACTCGTTCGTACGACGCTGGAGAAGAACGACGGCACGGCACAGTCGGCCCTGAGCCGCGCCAAGTCGGCCGTGGACGGCATCGGCTGAGTCCGCGCGTCGAGCACGGCCAGCCGACCGCGCGGAACCCGGCGCGCGGGCCGGCAGGCCCGCAGGGTAGGGCCGTGCGGGGTGGACAGCGTTACGTAGCGCGCGCCGGTGCGGCCCCTCGGGCGAGCGGTAGCGCAGTGGCATCCGTACGCCCTGACGTGGGGTGCGGGCAGCACACAGATGGTGGGGGAGGCAGTCGATGACGGGCTGGGACCTACAGCCGCCGGACATCGGACGGACACTGCAGGACACGGTCAAGATCGCCAAGGAGCTGCAGGCGCAGGCGAAGGCGTTCGGTGAGCACCTGAAGGGCGCGGCGACCGCCGCGGGCACGCTCGCCATGGGCGGCGAGAAGCCGGAGGCGGGCCTGGTGGGCCTGGCGCTCTCCGAGTTCGCCCCGCACGCGGAGAAGGACCTGCGGTTCGTCGCGGCACGCTCCGCGAAGTCCGTACAGGGAGCGAGCGAGGCGACGACCGCGTACATGAACGGGAACTTACAGATGGCTGCCGACGCCCAGCGGGAGGCCCGCAAGGCGCCCGATCCGGACTTCGGCAAGCCCACGGGGGAGAAGAAGAAGTAGGTGGGGGGCCGTCATGGGTGACACGCCGGACCGGATCGACCCGTCGGGCATCCCGACGTTCACGGGGAACCTGCCGGAGCTGGAGAAGCACATCGCGGGCCTGCGCGGGGACGCGAGCAAGGTGCGGAAGACGGGTGCGGACACGCACACCGAGTTCCAGAAGCTCTCGTCCTTCTACAAGGCGCCGGAGGCCGACCAACTCTTCGCCACCACCCAGCCGGTACGGGACACCGCCGACCGGTTCGCGGACGACCTGACCACGGTCGCCTCGGCTCTGGAGGGGTACGCGACCGAGGTCCGCCCGATCGTCGCCAAACTCAAGCGTCTCCGGGCCGAGGCCGTGGCCTTCGTCGAGGACATCGAGGACGACGACGACTGGCAGTACGACGGCGACAAGGTCGACAAGAACAACGACCTGGTCAAGGACGTGTCCGCGACCGTCGCCCAGTTCTGGGCCGCCGAACGCGCCGCGGCCAACAAGATCACCAGCCTGGTCAACGGCGGCACCGTGTGGCGGGAAGACGACGGTTCCGGCGGCAAGAACATGTACGGCTACAGCGTCGACGACATGAAGAAGGCGGGCGAGACCCCCTGGGGCAAGGCCGTCGAGGAGAAGCACCACGCCTGGGAGATCGGGCACTGGGCCAAGAGCTTCGTGTGGGACGGCTTCATCGTCGAGGGCGTGTGGGGAACGCTCAAGGGGCTCGGCGGCCTCGTCGGCCTCCAGGGCTGGGAGACGTTCAAGCAGTCCTGGAAGGGCCTTGGCCAACTCGCCACGGGGCTGGCGATCCTGACGGTCCCGGGCGGGTTGATCGCGTACGACCTGCTGCCGGAGGGCGGCGTCAAGAACTGGGCCCGCGACAGTCTCAAGACCACCAAGGAAGTCGGCAAGTCCATGGTGGCCTGGGACGAGTGGCGCAAGAACCCGGGCAAGGCGGCGGGCCTCGTCGGCTACAACGTCCTGACGACCGTCGCGACGGGCGGCGCCGGCGCGGCGACGAAGACCGGCACGGCGGGGAAGATCGCGGCGACGGCGGGCAAGGTGGGCCGCGCCGTGGACCCCATGACGTACATCGTCAAGGCCGGTGCGGCCGGGCTCGGCAAGATGCCGAAGATCGGCGACGTGACGGCGAGCCTGACGGGCCTGACGACGGTCAAGGGCGTCGAACTGCCCGACGGCAGCATCCGCCTCCCCGACGGCCAGGTCTTCGACCCGGCGAGCCCGAACCCGCCGGAGCTGCCCCCGGGCAAGTCGGGCGTGGAACTGCCGAACGGCGTGCCGCGGCTGGACGTGCCGGAGGGCGCGGTTCTCACACCGGAGGGTGAGTACCTATGCAAGGACGGCACGTACCTCAAGGCGGACGGCTCGCTGAAGCAGGCTGGCGATCAGGCGATGCACGAGCCGAGCGCGGGCGACCGCGCGGCGTTGGACGCCGCTGGTCCCGGAGCCGGCTCGCGTACGGGGGACGGTGCTCCGGTGGGCCGTTCACCCGACGAGGCGGCTGGCGTGCGGGTGCCCGAGCGCGAGCTGGTTGTGGTGGGCGCGCGTGGTGGGGACGACGTGGCCCGGGTGGGTGATGACGCGTCGCGGGTCGGCAGTGATGTGGGGCGCGCGGGCGATGACGCGTCGCGCGTCGGCGGTGATGTGGGGCGCGTGGGCGACGATGTGTCGCGGGGCGGTACGGGCCCGGGTGCGGGCGCGGTGGGTGACCGGCCGCCGATGGGGCCGGTGGCGCATGCGGGCGGTGACGGGCCGGGGAGCACGTCAACGAGCGGCCAGACGGCAACGATAGACGGTGGTGACGCTTCAGCTCTGGACGACGTGACGAACGAGCCCCGCGCGGGCGGTACCCCGGGCGCGGAGCAGGGAACCACGGGAAACTATGGCGGGCGCGGCGGGACTATCGATACGCAGTTCAGTGACACGAGTGGTGCCCCCATGGCGGACGAGACTATCGATCCAGCTGGTGGGCAACGCGACTCGGGGGCGCCCTATGAGGAGGTCCCAAGTGCGGAGGCGGCGGCGCTGGCCGATGCCGGCGCGGACGATGCTGCCCACGCGATGGGGCGCGACCTGGACGCCATCCAGGCGACTGACTCGACGATTCCCGCACCGCCCAGAACGCCCGGTGATGTCATCCTCGACAGCGGTGACCACGTCTACTTCCGCCCGCATTCAACAACCATCGGGTATGACTCTGCAACTCTTGTGAATCGGGACCTTACGGCTCCGCTGGATGGCTATCACGACGTCATCGTGCATGGTAACCCGCAGGGATATTTCAAGCCGGGTAGAGTCAATCATGCGGGAGTCGATTTTCCGCCGGGGGAGGTGCATGCCTCTCATATCGTCCAAGCGATAAAGAATAACCCAGACTACGCTGGCGGGCCCGTTCGGTTGGTATCCTGCGATTCTGGGCGGGTCCTGGACGGTCTGGATGAGTTGCCCGCTGCTCAGCGAGTAGCTAACCAGTTGGGGGTGCCAGTGATGGCCCCCACTGACAAGGTGGGTATTTATAGAAACCTACCGCCTGGTCAAACGTCCAAGGTTTTCAACGGCGGTTACTGGCGGATCTTCCTCCCAATGGTGGACTAGAGGCAAGAGGGGTATTTCACGTGAAGGTTCTCGGATATTATAAGGAGTGCTGGCGGGCTGGCTCTCCGGACCTCTCGATCAGGGATTTCGTGAGAGAGCAGGCAGGCAAGAGCGAAGAAATGGTCCTCTCGTATCTTCGTGGTGCAAGCACGATCTTCGCGGCCATGGGAATGTCTGTGGATGTGTTGGGATCGAGCGAACAGGTGATCAGTGGAGATTCGATTCACACGGATGGCGAGTGGGTCTGGCGTAAGGACCTGGGTTTCTATGTAGGTGCCTACCACCTTGAATTGCCTCGCGAATTCATTGATCGCGTGCAGGAGCACAGTGGGCGCGCTCCGGAGGTATCGCATGAGCGCCTCGTGGAGCTGACCTACGAAGTTGACCGTGCATTTGGCTGAGAGCGCTTTGCCGTAAGTAGCGAATCCGACTCGCGTCGGCGGTGGCGCCGCATAGCCCGGGCTTGCCTGAATGGCTCAACTGCCAGGCGCCGTGCGCCCGCTGGAGTATGCGGTCCATCATCGATCGCGACTATGGGGCGTGTTGCCGGGGCGCTCGGGTGGGGCGCGCTCCCGACCGGTTGGGCAGGCGTCACCCGCCTGCGGGGGATTTCTTTCGCGGCGACGTCAACCCCCGGCCAAGCCAGCCTCATCAGGGAACCGGGTGACGTGTCACTGCCTGACCGCCACGCGCGCGGCCTCGGTGGCGGTTCAGCAACCGCCACTCCCCCCGCCGACTGTCACACCCACCCCGTAAGGTGTACGCAACGCAGCACGGAGCGTGAGGGAGGGGAGCCTTGGCGCGGGACTACGACAGTCAGTTGCTGGAGTCGGTGGCCGTGCGGCGGCGGCGGTTGCGGGATGCGGCGTTGTTCGGGGCGCAGCGGTCGCGGCGGTCGCTCGACGAGAACGTGGGGAAGATCCTCGGGGGGATCGCGCTGGCTGCCGTCGTGTGTGCCGGGTGTGTGGGGTGGTCGTTCATCTCGGACAAGTTGGCCGACCAGGAGCGGGAGAAGGAGAAGCGGGAAGCGCCGCGGGCGGTGTCGGTCGCGGTCGTTGACGGGGAGCGGCTGGCGTTGGGGCCGGTGGTCCGGGTGGGTGCGTCGTGGTGACGTCCACGGAGCGGCGGGCGGGGCTCAGTCGCGTGACGCTGGTCGGTGGGCGGCGGCGGATCGACATGCTGCTGCCGGCGGACGAGCCGGTTGGCGAACTGTTGCCGAGCATCATCGAGATGGTGGGGGACCGGCCGGGCAGGGAGCCGATGTTGCGGCGGCTCGTCCTCGCCAACGGGGCGGTGCTGGCGCAGGACGACACGTTGGCCTCGTTGGGGGTGCCGGACGGCGCCGTGGTGCGGCTGGTGCGGGAGGTGGAGACGCCCGCCGCGCCGGTGGTGCACGACGTGAGTGACGAGACGGCGGACGATCTCGACGTGCGCGGGTGGCGTTGGGACGAGCGCACCCGCGTGTGGGCGGCGGGGGCCGCGCACCTGGTGCTGGCCCTGGTCGCCGCCGCGTACGCGCGGCACTGGCTGGGCGCCGACGAGACGGGTGTCCCGCTCGTGGTGGGCGCGTTGGTGGCCGCGGCCGTGGGGGCGCCCGTGGCGCGGTGGGTCGCGCGGCCGGTCGGGACGGTGCTGGTGTTGCTGGCCGGTGGGCTCGGGGTGTTCGGGGCCTGGACCGTGACCAGTTCGTCCGGGGCGCACGACGTGCGGTTGATAGCCGTCGGGAGCGCGGTGGTGGGGACGCTGGCGCTGCTCGGGCTGAGCACGCCGATGGGGCGGGGCGCTCTGGTGGGTGCCGGGGCGGTGGCCGCCGCCGTGGGGGGCTGGGAGCTGGGCTGGGCGCTCACGGACGGGTATCGGGTCGGTGTGGTGCTGGGCGTCGGGTCCGTGTTGTCGTTGGGGCTGCTGCCGCGGCTCGCGCTGATGGGAGCCGGGCTGACGCGCCTGGACGACCAGCGGGCGCAGGGCGCGTCGGTGAGCCGGCACGGGGTGGACGTGGCGCTGGCGGCCACGCATCGCGGGCTGGCGTTGGCCACGGTGACCGCCGCGGTTTCGGCCGCGGCGGGAGGCTGGCTGGCGGTCGAGCACGCCGACGCGTGGACGGTGGGGGTGGCCGCCCTGCTCGGTGTCGTGCTGCTCTCGCGGGCCCGGGCCTTTCCGCTCGGCGTGGAGGTGGTGGTGCTCCAGGCCGCCGCCGTGGTGCTGATGACGCGCCTGCTGGTGTTGTGGGCCGAGCGCGGTACGACGTATCCGCTGCTGGCCCTGGCGGGCGCGGCCCTGGTGCCGCTGGTCGTGCTCGCGGTGCGTCCGCCGGATCATGTGCGGGTACGGCTGCGGAGGTTGGCGAATCTGGTGGAGGCGGTGGGCGTCGTCGTGCTCATACCCGTGGCCATCGGGGCGTTCGACGTGTACGGGCGGCTGTTGGACACGTTCTGAGGCACGTGGTGAAGCACGGTGTGGGACACGCTGTGAAGCACGTTCTGAGAAGGGGCTATGGCGGCGGCGCAGGGGGACTGGCAGCACGAGGTGTTCCGGGAGTTGGGCGGCCCGCGAGGCGGCGTGCCGCCCGTGGCGGCTCCGCCGGAGGCGGCCCAACGCGGCGGCGGGCGACCCGAGCCCGAGGACGCCCGGCCGCGCGAGGCGATTCCCGCCGTGGAACCGGCGGCTCCGGGCCACCCGGGACACGCCTCAGGCCAATCGGGACCGGCTCCGGGCCAGCCGGGGCGGGCCCCAGGGCAGCCGGGGCAGGCCCCGGGCCAGCCGGGACCGGTCGCGGGCCAGCCGGGGCACGTCCCGGGCCAACCCGCCCCGACCGGGCCCCCGGCCCCGTACGCCGACGCGCGGCCCCTGGTGACGCCGGAGTCCGTGCCCCTGGTGCCGCCCGAACTGGCCGGCGCCGAGGGGCCGGTGCGGCGCGGCGAGGGTCCGGCTCGGCGGGCCGGGCGGGCGTTGGTGCGGCTGGTGTCGTCGGCCGCCCGGGAGAGTGCCGCGTTGACGGAGGCGGTGCGCGCCATCCAGCAGCCGGTGACCACCGGCCGGCAGATCGCCGTGACCAGCATCCGCGGGGGCAGTGGGAAGTCCACCGTGGCCGCGCTTTTGGCGCTCACGTACGCGCACTACCGGGCCGACCCCGTGCTGGCGGTGGAGGCCGATCCGGCGCTTGGCACGCTGCCGCGTCGGCTGGGCGCGTCGGAGGTGCGTTGGACCTGTGCCGACCTGGCCCGGATCGTGGACCCCTCGATGCGGATCACCGACCTCACCGGCTACCTGGTGCCGCACGCGAGCGGCGGTTGGCTGTTGCCGGGGAGCCAGGGGGCGGTGGGGGCCCAGCTCGACGTCGACACGTACCGGACCGTGATGACCTCCGTGCGGCGTTACTTCGGGACGACGGTCGTGGACTGCGAGACGCTGCCGGCCACGGTGGCCCGTACGGCGCTGACGACCACGCAGGCCCGGGTGTTGGTGACGCCCGCGACGGTGGAGGGGGTCGCGGCGACGCGGGCCGTGCTCGACTGGGTCGGCGGGCTGCACCGCAGCATGCTGCCCACCACCGTGGTCGTCCTCAACCACACGGTGCCGCACGACAGCCTGAAGGTGGGCAGGGCCGTCGAGCGGTTGGAGGCCGGCGGCGCGCGGGTGGTGGCGCTGCCGTACGACCGGCATCTGGCGCCGGGCGGTGAGGTGCGCACCCGGATGCTGGCGCAGCGGACCGTGGAGGCCACGGCGCGGCTCGCCGCGACCGTGTTGGAGCGGTCCATGGCGCGGGAGCGGCGGCGATGAGCGTACGTGTCGTGCACCGGCCGGCGCGGACCACGCGCCCGCTGCCCGCGCCGGCCGAGCGGCGCATCGAGCCGCCGCCCAACCTGCCGGAGGGCAAGGCGGGGTCGGTGGCGACGTCGCTGCTGCCGATGGCGGGCGTGCTCAGCTCCGTGGTGATGATGACGGTGGTGCGCAACAGCCAGTTCGCCGCGATCGGGGCGGTGGTGCTGGTGGTGGCCGTGATCGGCGGTGTGTTCCTGTTGTTCTCGCAGCGGGGGCGGGCCCAGCGCACCCGGCGCACGCAGCGCGAGCGGTACCTGGAGTACCTGGAGGGGTTGCGGGAGGAGCTGAGCCGGGAGAACCGCGAGCTGCGGGCCGCGGCGCGGGTGTTGGCGCCGCCGCCCGAGGCGCTGTACGACCTGGTGAACGACCCGGCCAGGCGGTGGGAGCGGCGGCGGCTCGACCGGGACTTCCTCGACGTGCGCCTCGGCACCGGGCAGGCGCCGGTGCGGGCGCTGGTCATGGAGCAGCAGAGCGGCAGCGTGCTGTCCCCGCCGGACCCGTTCATGCTCAACGAGGCGGCCGGGCTCCAGGAGCGGTTCGCCTCCGTGCCCGAGGCGCCGCTGACCGTGCCGCTGGACCGGGCGGGCAACGTGAGCGTGATCGGGGAGCGCGCCCAGGTGCTGCGGATCGCGCGGACCATCGCCGTGCAGGTGGCGGTGTTGCACGCGCCGGACGACGTGGCGTTCGCGTTGGCGGCTCCCGAGGAGCGGCTCGACGACTGGGCGTGGGCCAAGTGGCTGCCGCACTTCCTGGACCCGCAGGAGTGGGACGGTCCGGTGCACGCCCGGCGCATCGCGTCCTCACCGCGCGAGCTGGCCGCGGCGCTCACCGGCGAGCTGCGGCAGCGGGCCGGGTACGCGGCGGAGGTGCGGCGCGGCCTCGCCGGGCGGGAGGCGCTGCGGCTGGGCAAGCGGTTGCTGCTCATCCACGACACGCACGGGGCGACGGCCCACGAGCCGCCCCGCCCGGACGAGGCGGTCTCGCTTCCCGACATGGGCGTCACCGCGCTGCACCTGCTGGCCCGCCGGGTGGACGAGCCGGGACAGGTCTCCGTACGCGTCACCGTCAGCGACGACGGGCGCACCGTGACCGTGGAGGACCTGCGCGGGGAGGCGCCGACCACGGTGACCGGCACGTTGGACGAGGTGACCGCGGCCGGCGCGATGGGCCTGGCCCGTTCGCTCGCCCCGCTGCGGCTGTCGGCCGAGTCCGCCGCGTCGGGCACCCCGCTGTCCGGGCCGGTGGACTTCCCCGAGCTGATCGGCGTCCCGGACCCGGCCGCGCTGGACATCCCCAGGCTGTGGGCGCCGCGCCGGGACCAGAACTTCCTGCGGGTGCCGATCGGGCTCAGCGACGCCCACGAGCCGGTGCTCCTCGACCTCAAGGAGTCGGCCGAACTGGGCATGGGTCCGCACGGGTTGTGCGTGGGCGCCACCGGCTCCGGCAAGAGCGAACTGCTGCGCACCCTGGTGCTGGCGCTCGTCGCCACCCACCCGCCGGACGACCTGGCGATGGTCCTCGTGGACTACAAGGGCGGCGCCACTTTCGCCCCCTTCGCGTCGCTGCCGCACGTCGCCGGCGTCATCACCAACCTGGAGAACAAGGCCGGCCTGGTGGAGCGCGTGCACGCCAGCCTGTCGGGCGAGGTGAAGCGGCGGCAGCAGGTGCTCAAGGACGCGGGGAACATCGCGGACATCTCCACGTACGCGGCCACCCGCGCCCAGCGCCCCGAGCTGGGCCTCGACCCGCTACCGCACCTGTTCGTGGTCATCGACGAGTTCGGCGAACTGCTCACCGCGAAGCCGGACTTCATCGACCTCTTCCTGTCCATCGGCCGCATCGGCCGCTCCATCGGCGTGCACCTGCTGCTGTCCAGCCAGCGCATCGAGGGCGGCAAGCTGAAGGGCCTGGACACCTACCTGTCGTACCGGCTCGGCCTGCGCACCTTCTCGCCGGACGAGTCGCGCACGGTCCTGGACACCGCCGACGCCTTCCACCTGCCGCCCATCCCCGGCTTCGGCTACCTCAAGGTGGACACGAGCGCGTACGACCGGTTCAAGGCCGGGTACGTCTCGGGCCCGTACCGCGGCCCCGCCCGGCTCGACACGGACGCGGACGCGGGGCCGACCGCGCTGCCCTACCCCACGTACAACACGCTCGCCGCGCGCGGTAGTGAGGCCGGTGACGGCGAGGAGGGCGGCGGGGCGCCGGTCGCGCCGCCGCCGCGCCGCACCGTCGGCCCCACCCTGCTGTCGACCATGGTCGACCAGCTCGCCGGGGCCGCCGCGCCGGTCCAGCAGATCTGGCTGCCGCCGCTGCCGGAAGCGCTGACGCTCGACGCCACGGCCGGCCCGGTGCGGGCGGAGTCACGGGGCCTGCGGCTGGCCGGGCGCCCGCCCGGCGGTCCGCTGCGCGTCCCGCTGGGGCTGCTGGACGACCCGGCGCGGCAGTGGCAGGGCCAGTGGGTGCTCGACCTGACCGTCGCCGGCGGGCACGCCGCCGTGATCGGCGGCCCGGCGGCCGGCAAGACGACGCTGCTGCGCACGCTGGTCCTCGGCCTCGCCCTGACCCACACCCCGCAGGAGGTCGGCGTCTACGGCCTCGACCTCGTCGGCGGCGGTTTGCAGGCGATGGCGGGGCTGCCGCACGTCGGCGGCGTCGCCGGCCGCTCGGACCGCGAGCGCGCCGCCCGCACGGTGGAGGAGGTCCGCGCGATGCTCACGGCCCGCGAGGACGTCTTCCGCGAGCGCGGCATCGACTCCGTGGACGAGCTGCGCCGGCTGCGCGCCCAGGGCGAACTGCCCGAACTCGGCTCCACCGACGTCGTGCTGGTCATCGACGGCTTCGGGGAACTGCGCGAGGCGTTCGACGAGTTGGACGACGCCGTGGTCGAACTCCTCAAGCGGGGCAGCGGGTACGGCATCCACGTCGTGGCCGGCATGTTGCGCTGGAACGAGGTGCGCATCGCCGCCCAGTCCGCCTTCGGCACCCGCGTCGAACTGCGCCTGAACGACCCGTCGGACAGCACGGTGGGCCGCCGCCTCGCCGAGACGCTCACCCCCGACGAGCCGGGCCGGGCGCTGACCGACGCCAAGCTCTTCGCCCAGGTGGCCCTGCCCCGCATCGACGGGCTGGCCACGGCCGACGAGCTGGGCGCGGCGACCGAACAGGCGGTGCGCGCCGTCCGAGCCGCCTGGTCAGGACCGCCGGCGCCGCCCGTGCGGGTGCTGCCCGCCAGGCTCGGCGCCCACCGGCTGCCGGGCCCGGAGGCCGAGCCGCGCCGGGTGCCGCTGGGGCTCGACCAGAACGCGCTCCAGCCGGCGCTGCTCGACCTGTTCCGGCGGGACCAGCACCTGCTGGTGCTCGGTGACGGCGAGTGCGGCAAGACCAACGTGGTACGGCTCGTCGCGCACGGCCTCATGGAGCGCTACACCGACGACGAGGTGGTCTTCGCGGTCCTCGACCCGCGCCGCGGCCTGCACAGCCTCATACCCGAGGCGTACCGGGGCGGGTACGCGTACAACACCAACCTGGCCGCCGGCCTCTCCGGTGCCATCGCCACCGAGCTGGCCCGGCGCATGCCCGACGACGCGCTGGCGCCCGAGGTGCTCGCGGCGGGCGCCAGCGATCCGACCGGGCCGCGCATCGTGGTGCTCGTGGACGACTACGACGTGTTGGCGGTAGCCGGTCAGCAGCCGTTGGAGCCGTTCCTGCCGTTCCTGCCGTCGGCTCCCGACATCGGGCTGCACTTCGTCATCACGCGGCGCGTCGCCGGCGCCTCGCGGGCGATGTACGAACCGTTCCTGATGACGCTGCGCGAGAGCGGCACGGCCGCCCTGGTGATGACCGGCGACCGGTCGGAAGGCCAGCTCTTCCCCGGCGTCTACGCCCAGGACCAGCCCGTCGGGCGGGGCACGTTGGTGCGACGCGGCGCACCGCCACGGCTGATCCAGACGGCCCACGCCCCGCCCACCACAGCCAGGGACCACGCGTCCGCAGCGCACGAGCAAGGGGACGAGCACAGGTGATCGCCGCATGACCAAGGACGTGATCGCGCTCACCGAGCGCATGCCCGACACCTGGAGCCTGCTGACCGGGCTGCTGTCCGGCGGGCCCGACGTCACCATGGGCACGGCCGCCGACGGCGCGGTCATCCAACTCTTCGACGCCGAAGGCCGCCCGCTGGCCTCCGTCGAGACGCCCACGCTGGTCCGGGTGCCCGGTGAGGTGAGCCGGCTGCTCGGCATCCGCGCGGACGGGCCGGTGTGGTGGACGGAGGTCAGGGCGGCCACGGCCGGCCAGGGCTCCGACCGGCTCGCCGGCGTCATCGCCTCCCGCCTGGTGTCCCAACTGGGCGGCCGGGTCTGGCCGGCCGACGCGTTCGTCACCGACCTCGGCCGGCCGGTCAGCGGGCTGACCGGCGCCGCGCGGCCCGCCGCCGCCCAGCCCGCCGTCGACGTGCTGAGCGACCGGGCGGCCGTGGTCATCCAGGACCGACCGCTGGTGGCGATGACCTCGTGGCTCGCCGAGGCGCTGCGCGCCGCGGCGGACAGCGACCGCGGGTTCCAACTCGTGACCCCGGCCTCCGCCCGGCTGACCCTGGCCACCCGGGCCGCGCTGGCGGGCGCCCCGAACCGCTGGGTCGTGGGAGACGGGGCGAGCGGGTACTACGACGGCCTGTCCGGTACGGAGCTGCGCTGGTCCGACGGCGCCTTCATGCCGGCCGGCGCGACCGCGTCCGCCTTCACGGCGGGAGACGCCCTGACGGCGGGAGGGACCGCCGCGCCGGCGGCCGGGCCCGGGGAGGCGGCGGGGGACGGGCCGACCCGCGAGACGCAGCTCGCCCTGTCCATCCGTACCCGCAAGCCGGCCGAGGCCGAACTGCTCCTCGGCGGGGCGCTGGAGGCCGCCTGGCGACACCTGCTGGGTGGGCCGCCACGCGGCTGGGGCACCGCCGAGCCGGCCGGACAACCCTGGTCGCGGGCGGAGTTGACCGACTTCGTACGGGACCGCTCGCCCGAGCCGACCTGGGTCGTCGCCGTCGGGGACCCGGACCGGCCGGCCGTCGCGACGCTCCGCACGGAGCTGACCACCGGCGGTGTCGAGGAGGAGCTGACCCTGACGTTGGGTTACCGCGCACCGGGGGAGGAGGCCGCCGCGGCCGATGCTGCCGAGGTGGCCGGCGCTGCCGAGGTGGCGGACGCGTTCGCGCCGGCCCGCTTCGCCGATCTGGCCGCGGAACTCGCGGCCGAGCACGGCCTGGTCTCGATGCTGGTGCAGCGCCGCGCGGCCCGGGCCGACCTGACGGTGCCGCCCTGGTTGGAGGGGGCGCCCACGGTGCTGGGTTTCGCCGTGGGACGCGAGGACGTACGGGCCGCCGGCCTCACCCGCGCCCGCCGCCCACCGCTGCCGATACGTCCGATCCAGCTCGGCCCGCTGGACCGGGCCGCCTTCTACTACCCCTTCGCGGAGACCGAGCCGGGCGCCGGCTGGGACGCCCTGGAGGACCTGGTCACCCACCTGCGCGAGGCCGCGTCCCCCACCCCGGAGTCCCCGGGCGCGGCGCGCGGTTAGCCGCACCGCCGTATTCCGCCGCCCCGCCCTCTCCCGTCGTGGCGCGCCGTGGGGAGCACCGGTGGGTAGGGGGCGCCCGCCCCACCACAGGGGGCACGGAGGGGGCTCGTGTCGTGGTGGGCGTGGGGCCCGCAGGGTGTGCCGGGGCGGGGGCAGGCATCATGATGGGGCACCTCACGTGGCGGGGCGGGGGAAGGCTGGTGCCGGCGGGTGCGTGAGGTCGCTGTTGTTCCTGAAACAGACACTTGCCGTGCCCCGGAGCCGACGTGAGCTGGCCGGCTGGCGCGGCCCGGACCATCGGGGGAATCCGCGATGAGGGTGGAGTGGCGCCTTTTTCACGCACAGGTCAGGCCCGTTCCCGAACCCCTCGACACGCCGCGGGTGTTGGCCGGCGCGTATGCCGGCGCGTTCGTGTCGGTCGCGGTGCTGGGGGCGCTCGGCCTGCTGGCGGACCCGGTCACGGTGCTGGTCGTGTTGGGCGCGCTCGCCGTTGGCCTGGGCGTCTGCGCGCGCCTGGTCGCCGCCCCGGGCATAGCCGCCGTGTGCTGGGTCTTCCTCAACAGCGTGGCCATCACCCCGCGCGGGCGGCTGAGCTGGGCCGGCTACCCGGAGGCGGGCCGGATCGGGGTGCTGCTCGCCGCCGCGGTGTTCGGCACGGTCATCGCGCGGGTCAGCCACGCGCGGCGGGCCTACCGGCGTACGACCGTGGGCCATCACTGAACCGTCGCCCGCCGCACCACCGCCCGCCGTGCCACCGCCCGCTGATCCACCGGGCGCTGTACCGCCGACCGGGGCCCGCCCCAGCCCGCGCGCCCGCTCGCCCGCGTCCCAGCGCCCCGCGTGCCCGCGTGCCAGCCTTCCCGCGCCCCCGCGCCCCGCGTGCCCGCCTGCCCGCGCGCCCGCGCCTTCGCGCCCACGCTCAGCGCACCGTGTCCGTGGTGGGTGGCGGGCAGGGCTCGTCGGACCGGTAGCGGACCAGCAGCATGGCCGCGTCGTCGTGGGGTGGGCCCTGGGTGTGGGCGACCAGGTCCTGGCGCAGGGCCTCCACCGCGGTCTCGGGGTCGGGGTCGCGGAGCAGGGCGGCGCGTTGTTCCAGTGGGTAGAAGCGGTCCTCGGCGTCGCGGGCCTCGCTGACGCCGTCGGTGTAGAAGAGCATCTGGTCGCCGGCCGCGAAGTCCACGGTGTGCGGGTGCGGGCCCTTCGTCCCGTGCAGGGCGAGGCCGAGCGGCAGGGCCCGTTCGGGCGGGGCCAGGAACGCCGCGGTGCCGTCCCGCCGTACCACCAGCGGGGCCGGGTGGCCGTAGTTGAGCAGCGTCATCGACGGCTCGGACCCGCAGCCCGGGTCGGTGCCCGGGCCCGACTCGGCGAGCACGGCCGTGACGAACTTCTCCGCCGTCAGGTGCCGCTCAAGGGCGTGTTCGAGGCGCTCCCCGACGGCCGTCAGGGTGGGCTCGTCGTAGGCGGCCTCGCGGAACGCGCCCAGCACGACCGCCGCCGTCTCCACCGCCTCCAGGCCCTTGCCCTGTACGTCGCCGACGATGGTCCGCACCCCGTACGGCGTGGCCACCACCTCGTACAGGTCGCCGCCGATCCGGGCGTCGGCCACCGCCGAGGTGTACGACACGGCGACGCGCAGCGACCCGGCGGCGAGCGGTACCGGGCGCAGCAGCACGCGCTGCGCGACCTCGGCGATCGAGCGCACGCTGGCCAACTCCTCCTCGCGCTGCTGCCGCATCACCGCGGCGACCAGGCCCGCCACCGTGACGCCGGCGACCGACACGAGCGCGGTGATCCCGCGACGGTGGGCGAGGAGGTCGTCGTAGACGCCGAGCCCCACGGTCAGGGCCAGCGCGAGGGAGCCGATCCACGCGGTGCGCCGCCAGCCGCCGACGAGGCCGGCGAAGGCGGGGCCCAGCGACATCAGTGGCAGGAACCCCACGCCCGCGCCCGCGGTCAGGTCCACCACGGCCACGACCACCATGACCGCGTACGGGATCGCCTTCAGCACGCGGGACGGCCGATGCGCTGCCACCACGGATACAAGCCCTTTCATCGGGGTGCGCCCGTGGTTGCCTGCCCGGTCGGGCCGCGCCGGTCGGCGGGCCCTGGGATCGCCCCCGTGCCGCCGCTGACGGCCCGCGCCCCCGCCCCCTGCCACCCGTGCGTCAGCGGGCCGCAGCCCCGCGCGGGGGTGGGTTTCGCTGGTGGGTGCGCTGCGGCGGAAGGCACGACGGGGACAGCGAGCGCTTACCACCCCCACATGAGTGTGCACCGTTCGCCACTTTTCCGCTGCCTCTTACCGTGGCGCTTTCCACCCGACACGCCTTGAATGTCAGGTATATCCGGTGGTGGTCGGCGAGTTCGGGCCGCGGCACCGGCCGCCGGCGGCGCCGTCCCGGGCTCGTCCCGCCTCGTCCCGGCCCGTCCCGGCCCATCACCTCGGCGTCGAACGACGAAGGGCGCCGGTCGTCGCCGAGGCGATCGACCGGCGCCCGGACGGGAGCGGGGGCGCCGCACCGCGGTGGTGTGACCGCGCGGTGCGGCGCCCCCGTCCCGAGGCGTTCCGTCAGCGCGCGTCACCGCGCGCGTCGGGGGGTGGCGTTGCTCAGACGCCCGCGACCTGCTGGATCCACGAGCGGTACGCCGTCACGTTGGTGTACGCCGTGGTGGTCTGGCGGTCGCTGGTGGAGGCCACGCCGACCTGGATGCCGTTGGCCATCATCGGGCCGCCGGAGTCGCCGCCGGCCGTGATGCCGTTGCCGCGGCGGGCGCAGATGGCCTGGCCCTGGTACGCGTCGCGGCAGCCGCCGGTCACGGTCACGTTGGCGACCTTCAGGAACTGCGACTGGCAGTTGATCTCGGAACCACACTGGGACGTCGCGCCCCAGCCGTACACCTGGACGCTCTGGCCGGTCTGGACCGAGCCCGGCTGACCGAGCTTGGCGTAGGTGGCGGACACGGAGCGGTCGAGGCGGACCAGCGCCAGGTCGGACGACGCGTGCGTGACCGTCTGCGCGCCGTTGGCCATGGTGCCGCCGCTGGTCTGGTCGAGGCTACCGATGCGGAACGAGAGGCCACCGCCGGTCACACAGTGCTTGGCGGTGAGAATCCAGTTGGCCGAGATGATGGTGGCGGTGCAGGTCTGCCTCCCGTTGGAGAACAGCCGAGCGGCCCAGGGGCCACTCTGTGCGTACCCGCCGCCGATGATCTTGGTTTCAACGCTCGACGGGGTCGAGGGCTTGGGGGCCGGCTCGGCGGCGGTGGCGGTGCCGGCGAGCGTCATGACGGATGCCGAAGCGGCTACGAGTGCGGGGATCAACCTGGATATACGCAAGGTTCCTCGTTTCCGAAGACGCGCGATTTCTCGTGCGTCGGTTTGCCAGGGGGCGCTACCAGCATTCCGAAACCTTGTTGAAGCGGGTAGTAACAATTTTCCATAACACGCGGCTATAGCCCGGGCACCGTCAGGTGCGCCGCGGGCGGTGTCCGCGTGGCGGGTCGGGTCGCCGGATGACCGTGCGTGTGTGCAGGTCAGGGGTTAGGTGGAGGGGTGCTTACGGGCGTCGGGGTGGGCGCCCGCGATTCCCCTCCTTCGCGGCGTAAAGGGCGGAAGGCGTGATAACCGCGCCATCTCGTGACGTCCCGGCGTAAGGGGATTTCTGTTTCCGGAGAGCGGATGTGCGTTTATTGGGCGAGAAAGTGGGAGGTGGTTGCGATAGGTAGTCGAGGCAATCCCGTACTCAATAGGTATCCGCCACAAGCGTCCGGTGGATGAATTGCATTCCTTGGGGAGTTGACGTCGAAGGGGTGGCGATAGGTTCCCTCGCCACACCTTCCGAACGCCGCGCGGCGTCGTGCCGGCGTGCGCCCACGCCGGTCCCGGCCCCGGGTGCGCCACGGGGTCAGGCACGGGGTCGGGTACGGGCCCGGGCGCCGGACGGGGCGTCAGCCGATGCGCGTGAAGGGGGTCATGTCCTGCTGGAAGCCGACGGTCCGGTAGAGCTTGCCGTCGCTGCCGAAGGCGAACGACGAGGCGTTGTCCGAGGGGCAGTAGCCGTTGGACGCGACCGTGTCCACGTCGGTCGGGCCGACCGACATCCGCTTGCCGCCGTCCTCCATGGCGACCAGCGTGGCCGTTGACGTGCAGTGCCCGGCCCCGTCATAGCTCAGGGTGATCACGTGCTGGCCGGGCGACGCCTGACGGACCACCATCCGCTGCGAGACCGGGCCGGCGTAGTTCTTGCGCTCCCAGGTGCCGAGGTAGCGCTGCGGGACCGCGCCCGACGAGGTGGGCCGGGAGGACGGCGGCCGTTGGGCGTCGCCGGAACCGGGCTTCTCCCTGGCGGGCGGGTCGGCGTCGTCAGGTGCGGAGTCGTTTCCGCGGGGCCTGTCGGCCGCGTCGTCGCCGGCGGCGGGCGCGTCCCCGCCCTCGCGTGCGGGGTTGTTGGCGTCCGCGTCGTCCCGACCCGGGTCGTCCTCCCCGTCCTTCGCGGCCTTGTCCTCGCCCTTGCCCTTGGCGTTCGCCGCGTCCTTCGGGTCGCGCTTCGCGTCGTCCCCGGACGTGCTCGCGGACGGTGTGGGCGCGGCGGTGCCGGACGCGGTGGGGCCGGCGGCGGTGCCGCCCCGGGCCCCGTCGTCCGACGCGCCGTCACCCCGGGCGAGCAGCGCCGCGACGCTCGCGGTGGCGATCACGGCGAGCACCACCGTCGCGACCACCCAGCCCCTGCGCCGCCGCTCCCGGCCGCCCCGGTCGCGGGCTGGGCCGCTGGCGGGCCCTCCGGCCGGGGTGCCGACGGGATCGGGAGCGGAGACCTTGGGGCGGCGCGCGGAGTGGCTGGCCGCACGGCCCTCGGGGTGGCTCGCTTGCGGGGCTGCGGGTCGGTCCTCGATCCGGTCTTCGGGGGCGGGCTTGGCGGGGTCCGGCGCCTTGGCGGGGCCCGGTTCGGCGGCGGAGCCCGGCTCCGTGGTCGAGCCCGACCCCTCGGCGGCGGATGTCGCGGCGGGCGCCGGCGGCGCGACGGACGCCTCAGCGGCCTCAGCCGCGTCCGATGTCTCAGTCGCATCCGCCACCTGGGATGCGTCAGCCGCCGGCGTGGTGAGGGAGGCCCCGGCCGGGACGGGCCCCGCCGCGACCCCGGCGACCCCCGAAGCCCCCGCGCCCCCAGTGGCCCCCGCACCCTTCACAGCCCCCGCGCCCCCCGCCGCCTGCGGGCGGAGGCCGACCGTCGGCCTGTCCGGAGACGGGACGGCGTCCGCCGGCGGGCCGGGAACGTCGGGTGTGCCCGCTCCGGGAACGTCGGGCGTGCCCGGAGCGGGGTGGTGGGGTGTGCCCGGGGCCTCCGTGTCGAGGAGTCGGGCCGCCTGTTGGGCGAGCCGGGCCACCAGGGCCGGGGGCAGCCACGCGCCGTCGCCGGGCGCTCGGCGCGCGCGGGCCGGGTCGGCGAGCAGGGCGGCCACGGTGGGGCGGTCGGTGGGGGACTTGGCCAGGCAGCGGGCGATCAGCGCGCGCAGCGCGTCGTCCTCGACGGCGGTCAGGTCCGGCGCCGACTGGACGATGCGGAACATCACCGCGTGCGGGTTCGGGGCGCCGTGCCCGAACGGCAGCCGGCCCGTGGCCGCGTACATCGCCACACAGCCGAGCGCGAAGACGTCGGCCGAGGGCCCCACCGCCTCGCCGACGACCTGCTCCGGGGCCATGAACCCGGGCGAGCCGATCACCATGCCGGTGCTGGTCAGCAGGGACTCGACCGAGGGTTGCAGGGCGCGGGCGATGCCGAAGTCGATGACCCGAGGCCCCTCGATGGTGAGCAGCACGTTGGACGGCTTGAGGTCGCGGTGCACGATCCCGGCCTCGTGGATGCCCCGCAGCGCCCGCGTCAGGCCGTCGAACAGCTCGTGCAACGAGGCCGTCGGCAGCGGCCCGTGCTCCCGTACGACCTGCTCAAGCGAGGGGCCCGGTACGTACCCGGTGGCCACCCACGGGCGTGGCGCGTCCGGGTCGCCCTCCAGGACCGGGGCGGTGAACCGTTCGCCGACGCGCCGCGCCGCGGCCACCTCGCGCCGGAAGCGGGCCCGGAACTCCCTGTTCGTCGCGTGTTCCTCGTGCACGACCTTCACGGCCACGGTCCGGCCGCCCGCCGAGCGGGCCAGGTAGACCCGGCCCATGCCGCCGGAGCCGAGCCGGCCGAGCAGCACGTAGGGGCCGACGCGGGGTGGATCGGTCGGTGTCAGGGGCTCTATGCCGCTGATGCCGTCGCCCCGGTCGCCGTCGTGGTCGTTGTGCATGACGGACTGATCCCCCGATCGCCCCTGTGTCGTCGTTCGGCGGAAGATCACCGAACTCGGAGGCAGGATAGACGCCGTGGGTGACCGCGGTGCGGCGGCCACGGCCGCGCTCGCCCTCCGTGACCTGCGACGTACCGTCCGGCACCGGAACCGCCACGGCCGGCCGGGGCCGGATCGCGCGCGTCGGCCGGAACCGCCCGGTGGGCGGGGCGAAGTGACGATTGCGGGCGCATCCACAGGCTCGGCCTGCCACGCTGGCATCGTGAAGTACGCGGTGAGTGTGGACGCTCAGATACCGAGTGGTGACCCCGAGTTGGATGCCCTGCACCGGGTGGGCGTGGTGGCCCTGCTGGAGCGTGGGTTCGAGTCGGTGGAGGCGATCGACGGACCGGACGGCGTCGAGGTGGACGTCCTCGACACCTTCGTGGGCGTGCATCCCGGCGGGGCGCTGATGAAGGTCTTCGTGGACGCTCCGATGCTGGAGTTGGCCGAGGAGGCGGTGCGCTCGCTGGTGGACGAGTTGTTGGAGCGCTCCGAACTGCTCGCGGGGTGGACCGTGGCGCGCTGCGCCGTCGAACTGCACGCCGACCTCGCGAAGGAGAGCCTGGACGCCGCCGGCGGCCCCGGCGCCCCGCCCGACGACCTCGCGTCGCGCCGCGCGCGGCTGCGCGGGCAGGGCGGTGACGGGCCGGTGGCCGAGGCGGCCGGCGACCTCGTGGACTCCGCCGCCATGCGGGACACGTTCCGCGGACTGGCCGACCAACTGCGGGCGTTCGGCCCCGAGGCGTTCGGCGGTCCCCCGGAGTCGGCCGGGGCGGATGAGGCAGTCGGGGCGGATGGGGCCGGTGGTCCGGACGCGGCCGGTGGCCCGAGCGGGGCGCACGACCGACAGGGGCCGGTCGTCTCGGCGGCGGACGCGCGGCTCGCGGCCGGCGCCCTGGTGTACGGGACGGACCTGCTGCTCGACGAGTTGTTCCAGGACGTGTGCGCGCTGGACGAGGACGGCGGCAGCGTCGCCGACTGCGACGAGCCGATGTGGCTCCTCGACGAACTGCCCCGGCGCTACGCGCTGCGCTACGACGCCCGCTTCGCCCGCCGCTTCCTGGTCACCGCCATCGCCCTGACCACCCGCTTCACCCAGGGCACCTTCGAGCAGCCGAGCTGCGTGGCCGAGGAGTTGGCGCTCCGGCTGCTGCTGCGCGAGGCGGAGATCGCGCTCGACCTGTTCGGCCTGTTGGACGACGGCGTCTCGCTCGCCCTGGAGTGCTTCGCCGACTCGGTGTACGAGGACATGAACCACGAGTGGCTCTACGACGACTCGATGGACGGCATCGACGAGAGCCCGGTCGGCGCCTACCTCGGCGTCGCCCCGATGGGCATCTCGCGCTGGTTCACGCCCTTCGCCGCCGGCCGCTACGTCCACCCGTACGCGGCCGACGACGAACCCGACGACGAACCGGATGACGACCTCGTCGGCCCCGCCGACCTCACCGACTCGGGCGACCCGGATGACCCGGACCGCCTGGACGACCCGGATGACCTCGACGGCCCGGGCGACCGGGACGACGACGGGCCGTCCGGGTTGGCGTAGCGGCCCACCGCACGCGCGTCCGCCAGCCCGGGGCGTACGCCACCGCACGCGCGTACGCCCACCAAGCCGCGCAGGCCAACGCGCCCACGCGCCCGCGCCCCAGACGCCCCGCCCGCTCCCGCCCGGGGCGCGCGGGGCGTGGGCGCGTCACGCCATGTTCGCCAGCAGGATCGCGAACAGCACGATCAGGGCGACGACCGTGAGGCCCATGGCCAACAGCACCCAGAACGTGCCCTGTCCGTCGCCCTTCGGCAGTTTGGGCAGCCAGGCCGGGCGGCCCCGCGCGGGGCGCTCGGGCGCGGCCGGTTGCTGGTCGGCCGGGGCGGCAGAGGTGGGTGGGGCGGCGGGGGCCGGCTGCGGTGGGGTGTCACCGGCGGGGATGGTGGGGGGCGGGCCGGGGCGTCGGAGCAGGTCGCGCACGATCTGTTGCCACAGGGCGGCTGGCAGGTGGGGCGGCAGGTCGCTGGTGGGCGCGAGGACGGTGCGCTCGATCCACAGGTGGGACGCGGGCGGTTGCTGTCGGCAGAACCAGTGGAAGACCTCCAACAGTGCGTGCCGGTGCTGCTCGTTGTGGGCCACCGGGGCGACGGCCCAGGTGAAGAGGTCGGCCGCCTGGTGTACCCGCTCCTGGGGCGTGCGGTGCTCGCGGTCGCCGGGGTTCGGGTCGTAGTACAGGCTCCGGCGCAGCACCTCGGCGCACAGATCGTGTCGGAGCTCGGCCGTGCGCTCCCGGAGGCGGCGCGTGTCGCGGAGTTCGGTCAGCAACAACTCGCGGGCGTCGGCGGGCAGCGCGGGGTCCTTCAGCTCGGCGATGAGCGTCGCGTCCGACACCGCCTTCAGGCGCCGCGTCAGCCCGGCGTACTGAAGGGTGTTCGTGTGCCGGTACAGGTGCAGGTCCTCGCGGAGCGGGACCGCCCCGGCGACGCGGCCCTGTTGCCCGGCGTCGGAGGTCGGGCCGGGCTGCCGCTCCGCCGCGCGCGCGGCCCCGCCCGGGCCGGCCGGGGCGGGGTCCGGGTCGGACGTGGCGGCCGGCTGGCCCGGGGGCGCGGCGGCCGGGTGGCCCGCTGGTACGGCGGCGGGGTGGTCCGTCGGCGCGGTGGCCGGGTCGTTCGCGGGCGGGCCGGGCGCGCGGGCGGGCGGCGGCGCGGCGTGCCCCGGGGGCGCGTCGACGGCGGTGTCGGCGGTGTCGGGAGCGGGGGCCGGGGTGGCCGGGGCCGGGTTCGGGCGTTGGAGGGAGACGCGGGGGGCCGACGCGGCAGCGTGCTGGTGCGGGGGCGGTTCGGTCCCGGTGCGGGCCGGCGCGGGCGTGGCGCGCGAGGGCGCCGGCGCCGGGTCGGCGGCCCGGGCGGCGGTGCCGCTCGGGCCGAGCCGGCTCAACACCGCCCGCAGCCGCGCCTCCCGTTGCGGCCACGGCAGCGCCGCCGCGCCCCGGAGCCCGTCGGCCAGCGGGGCCACGCCCGCGGGTTGGCCCGGGTGTGCCAACAGGTAGTCCACCAGCGTCAGCGCCGCGCGGTGCTCGGGCCGGGCGGTGGGCGGCGGATCGGTCACCACGCGCGCCAGCGGGCCCGAGCCGCCCGCGTCCGGCTCCCAGCGCGGGACGCAGGTCAGCCGGAGCGGGTGGGTGTCGACGGTGTCGTACGTGGCGAACGTCCACTCGCGGTTCAGCCAGTGGCCGAAGATCAGGAACAGCCCCAGGTACACCAGCGGCGCGCTGTCCCGGTCGGCCACCACCGGCAGCGCGTCCGAGCGCAGCGACACGCGTGGCTCGGGGTCGCGCAGCCACTCGGCGGTGACCATGATCAGCTCCTTGCGGACCTGGCGCAGCCGGTCCGTCATCCCCGGCAGCCGGTCGCGGGCCACCGTGTCCAGCTTCGCGCTGGGCACCGGGGGCTGTTCCCCGACGGCCTGTTCGGCCTTCTCCCGCCGGCCCCAGCCGCCGTAGGCCAGGCCCAGGCACAGCCGGGTCTTGAGGCTTCCGGTGTCGCCGAGCAGGACGTGGCTGACGGTGCTGGGCCGGCCGCCCCGGTCGGTGGTGGGCCAGCGTTGGACGAGCATGACGTCGCCGTCCTGGGACAGCGTGCGCACCACGCTGGACCGGGCGTCCGACGCGCCGGACACCCAGAGCAGCGGGCCCAGTTCGCGGCCGAGTTCCTCGGCCCGGTCGGCGGAGCAGGAGTGCGCGACGGCCTTCATGCCGGTGCCCTGACGGCCCTGGTTGCCGTCCCAGCGGAAGACCATCTGGTGCACCTGGCCCGTGCCCGCACTCGTACCCGCGCCCGGGCCCGTGCCGTCGCCCGGGGCGCGTTGGGTGGGCCGGCGCTCGTGGAAGTCGTTCACAGCCTGTCCTCTCCGTCGGGCCGCACCGGGCCCCTGCCTCGATGCGCCGGTCCCGCGTCCCGCGCCCATCCCACGGCGTGCGCGTCGGCGCCGCCCGGAACGTCGATCAGCCCGTGCATCGCCAGCAGTGACAGCAGCGGCTCCAGCACCCGGCGCGGGCTCGCGCCCGCCGGGTAGCGCCCGCCGGCCTCCTGGCCGCCAGTGGCCGAGGCGACGTGCAGCGTGCACCGGCGGATCGCGTCGAAGGGCCGCAGCCACGCCTGGCCGGCGTGCTGCCGCAGCAGCCCGTACACGTCCCGGCTCTCCGCGTACGCGAGCGCCGGGTCGAGCGGGGCCCGTGGCACCTCGTCCAGCCAGCGGCCCACGGGGGGCTGGAAGCGCAGCAGGTCGGCCTTGGCCAGCACCACCGCGCCGGCCACGTCCAGGTAGGGGCCGCTCTTGGGCAGCCGGTCGAGGACGGTGCCGAACGCCTGGTCGCCGTCCCGGTTGACCTCAAGCCCCCAGCGTTCCCTGGCGTGGTCCAGGTGGGGCAGCGGCAGCGCCAGCGCGGGGTCCACGACGAAGACGATGGCGTCGACGCCGAGCAGGAAGCGCAGCGCCGCGTCCGTGCGTACCAGGTCCTCGCCGCCCAGGTCGAAGAAGGCGACCGGCCGGGTCCGCCCGCGGGCGTCGGTGATCAGCAGGGACTCCACGAAGCGCGCGAAGCCGTCCAGGCCGATGCCCTCGGTGTGGCCCAGCACCTTGCCGTTGCGCAGCGGCTGCACCCGTTCCCGTACGAACCTGGCGTGCTGGGCCGGGTTGACGGACTGCCAGCTCAGGCCGTACGGCTCCAGGCCGCCGTCGGTGATCTCGGCGATCATCTGGGTCAGCAGGTGGCTCTTGCCGGTCGACGACTGGCCGACCATGGCGACCGTCAGCGGCCGGCCGTAGGTGAGGTAGGGGACCGGGATGTAGTGCGGCGGGAAGTCCGGGTCGGCCCCGCACTTCTGGACGGCGCCGCGCATGACATCCTGCCGCCGCACCGGACTGGAGATGCCGGAGATATCCAGCTTCTGGTACTGCATCCGGCTGTCGGTGTCGTACAGCGCCGACAGGTCCAGCCGGATGGCCTCCAGGCAGTACGGGCACAGCACCTCGCCGCCGGCCAGCTCGGGCCCCGGTGGCCGGTCGGGCGGCGGGGACTGCCGTTTGAGGCGCAGCGCGTGGTCGAAGGCGTCCCGATGCGGCTCGCCGCCGTCGGTCGCCGCGGCGAGCGCGACGCGCCCGGCCGCGCCCGGGGCCAGCAGGTCGAGCAGGTCGGTCGGCGAGGGCCGGTCGGCGGCCAGCGGGGCGAACGCGCCGCGCAGCGTCTCGGCGAGCACCCGGTGCTCCGCGAGGTCGGCCGGCGCCCGGTCGCTGGGCCCGGGCCGGCCCGTCACGAGCTGGTAGAGCACCTGGGCCGCGCTCCACACCGCGTCCCGCGCGTCCACCAGGCCCTCGCCGCGCCGCTGTTCGGGCGAGCAGTACGGGGCCCGCCCCCAGCGGGTGCGCCGCCGCCCGGCGCGGGCCACCCCCTCCAGGCCCCACAACTGCACCGAGGTGCCGTCCCAGAGCACGGTGCCGGGCGAGACGCCGCGCGGCACCAGGCCCTGCGCGTCGAGCAGGCACAGCGCGAGGACCAGGTCGCGGGCGAAGGTTCGCTGGTCGGTCGCGGACATCACGTGGGTGCGCAGGGCGGCGGTGCCGCGCGGCGCGGCGTAGAGCAGGAACGGCTCGGCCGCGTCCAGCTCGTGGCCGACGACGCGGGGGAAGAGGGCGGCGTAGTCGGTGTCCTCCAGGAGCTGGTGCAGCCGCAGGGCGGTGCCGGCCTCGGTGTCGAGCAGGGCGCGCGCCGCCGGGTTGGCCGCCTCGGACGCGGCGAGCCGGACCTGTACGACCTGCTGTTCCTCGTCGCCGAGCAGCCCGTTGCGGACGCGCTGCGGCAGTTGGGGGTCGCGCCGGGACTCGCGGCCGAACCGGATCGGGGCGGTGTGCCGCCGCCCCGCCGGCGTGTCGAAGGCCAGCATGGCCCGATGCGCCCCGGTCTGCTCCACCCGGTGCGGGTGCGAGGTGCTGGTCACCGGCGGTCGCCGTCCCTTCGGTGGTACGGGCGCGCGCCGTCCGCGAGCCGGTCGCGGCCGTCGAAGCCGTCGAATCCGTAGTCGGCGGTGCCGGTAGTGCCGTCTGTGCCGAAGGTGCCGTCTGTGCCCTCGTCGTTCCCGAGCTGCCGTGGCCGTACGGTGTCCACCACGCCCATCCGCAGCGGGGTGAGCCGGATCAGGCCCGCGTAGCGGCCCGTCGCCGTCCACAGCGCGTCGTCGGGCTGCGGGGCGCCGTTGGCCCGCCAGGCGCGCTCGACGTCGCCGCGCACCGCGTCCGGGGCGAACCTGAGCCAGACGGCCGCCTGCGGGTCGCGGTTGAGCAAGGTGGCCTGCTCGGGCGAGGAGAGCTGTACCACGGCGTGCCGCTCGGGCTCGGCGCCGACGAGTTCGGCCACCCGGTGCGGGTCGGTGCCGAGCAGGTTGGCCGAGGTCGGGCGGGCCCGGTGGCGGTCGGCGAACGGCGGCGGGGCCAGCACCCCGTTGCGCTGGAGGTGGCGGCGGGCCGTGCCGAGCAGGTCGCGCACCCGCTCGTCGTTGCGCCGCACGGCCAGCGCGCCGGCCTGGCCGCGCTCGACGGCGCCCCAGTAGGGGCCCATCGCCACCACGGCGGCGTCCGCGAGGTCGGCGGTCAGGGTGGCGACCAGGTCGGCCCCGCCCTCGCCGGTCTCGCGCTCCAGCCAGCGCGGCGTCACCGGCGTCTGCCACGGGTCGGCGGGAAGGTCCGCGGCCGGCGCCGCGCCGGGCGCGGCGTCCGGCGCCGGGTCGGCCACCGGGCCCCAGGCGTCCGCGCCCTCCCAGTCGTAGTCGCTGGCCCAGTCGGCGTCCGCGCCGTCGACCACGCCGAGCGACTCGGTCTCCAGCGCGGACGGGCCGGTGAGCCAGTCGTCGCCGGCCGAGGGGCCGGCGTCGCCGGTGGCGGCCGTCGCGGTCGGCGCGGGCTCGGCCCGGGCCTCGGCCTCGGCGGCGGCGGCCGTCGCGCGCAGCATGCCGGCCACCGAGCGGGCCGCGTCGGCGCAGTACAGCCGCTCGTCGGCGGCCCAGTGCTCGCGCACCGCGTCGGCCAGCAGCGCGTCGAGCCCCTCCAACGCCTGGCGCAGCGCGGCTATCCCGTACGCCAGCGCCCAGGCGTCGGCCGCCGCGTACCAGAGCCGGCGCGCCGTCTCCACCGCGAGCGCGAGGCCGAGCAGCAGGCCCGCGGCGCCCAGCCACGGCGGCGGGTCGGCCAGCGCGCCGCCGGCCACCCCGAGCGCCGCGCCCACGCACACCGCGACCCGCGGCCCCACGGCCCACCGGTCCGGGTGGCCGGAGCCCCAGAGCCGGGCGGCCCCGAGCACCACCACGGCGATGAAGACCAAGGGCACGAGCGTGGCCAGCGCGATCAGCGGGCCCTGCCACAGGCCGCCCGACACGCCCGCCAAGCCGGCCGCGGCGATGCCGATCGCGGGGGCCGGCACCGGGTCGCCGCTGCCCCGGGTGCGGTGGGCCACCGCCTCGGGGGAGTGCTCCGCCAGGCGCGGCAGCAGCGCCGACCCCGGCACCGGCTCCACCCGGCCGGCCAGGCCGGTGAAGCGCTGGGCGACGGCGCGCAGCGCGAGCCCCTGCCCGAGCAGCTTGCCGGCGAACTCGCGCAGCCCCTCGCCGATCCGCTCGCCCACGCCGTCGGCCGACGGCACCCGCAGGCCGAGCGCGGCCAGCCGGGTGGTGGCCTCGGCGGTGGAGGGGGCGGTGCCGGACGAGCTGCCGCTGCGCAGGGCCGTGCCGACCAGGTCCCGGTACTCGTCGAGCGAGCGGTGCGCCTGCTCGATGTCGGCCTCGAACGCGTCCCGCCGCGCCGAACTCAACAACCCCGGGAGCGCCTGGAGTTCGGCCAGCGCCGCGTCGGCGTCGTCGAGCGCGCCCGCGCACGCCCGGTAGGCGCCGTCCGCGACGCCGCCGGCCTCGCGGTGCTGCCGGGTCCGCCCGCCCCGGCCGGTGGCCAGGCCGCGCAGCGGCTCCGGCAGGTCGGCCGCCGACCAGGAGCTGCCGGCCATGCCGGGGGCCAACTCGGTGTCCTCACCGGCGAACCGGGTCAGGGCGTCGCGCCAGGCCCGGTCGCGCACTTCGGGCGGCAGGTCCTGCTCAAGCAGGCGTACGCCGGGCGCCGCGACGGCCTCCGGCAGCGCCCTGGCGTCCGCGAGCACGCGCAGGAACACGTCCGGCACCGACAACACGTCCACCAGGACCGCCAGGGCCCGCGGGTCGTCCGGCGCCGGCTGCTCCAGGGCGGTGCGGGCCGAGCGCAGGTCGCCGGCCCACAGCAGGGCCGTCCCGGACGAGCGCAGCACCGCGGGCCGGATCAGCCGCCGGTCGGGCTGGTACGCCTCCACGGGCTCGCCGTCGTCGTCGTACGAGCCGGGGGCGCTGCCCACCAGCAGGACGATGATCCTGACCTCGCCCACGGCCCGGTAGCCGGTGAGCAGTTCGTACTGGTGCTGGTGGTCGGTCAGCCCGGACGGCGTGTCCACCACCAGGATCAGCGGGTGGTCGGGCTCGGGCAGCCCGGCCAGGCCGAGCTGCCGGCCGACCGTGTCGCGCACGGCCCGCGCGGTGGCCAACTCCGGTGCCTGAACGCGCAGGTCCAGGTGGACGACGGCGCCGATCTCCTCCGCCGCGCTCATTCCGCGTCACCGTCCCACGGGTTGTCACGGACGCGGTCGCGGGCGCCCTCGTCGTCACCGGGGCGGGGATCGGCGGGACGGGGGCCGCCGGGGCGGGGGCCGGCGGGATCGTCCCACGGCGCCCAGGGCGTCTCACGGTCGCCCGCGCGGTCGACCGCGCGGTCGCCGGCGCGGTCGTCCGCCGCGCGCCGGCGCTCGTCGTCGTACGCGTCGTACGCGTCGTCGGCGTAGCCGCCGGCGGCCCCGGCCCGGGGCGCGGTGCCGTATTCGGACCCGGGCCCCGATCCGCGCGGGGCCGCGCGGTCCGCGCCGTCCCGCTCGTCGCGGCCGGCCCCCGGCCGGCCGCCGAACCGGGTCTCGCCCGCGCCGCGCTCGTGCCGCTCGCGGTCGTGGTCCCGCTCGTCGCGTGCGTCGCGGAACCCGTCGGCGTCGTCGTACCGGCCCCCGCCCCGCCGCTCGGACCGGCCGCCGAACCGCGCGTCGGGATCGGGCCGTTCGTCCGCCCGGTCCCCGGCCCGTTCGTCGGCCCGATCGTCGGAGCGCGGGGCCCGTTCGTCGGAGCGCGGGTCGAAGCGCGGGTCGAAGCGCGGGTCGGGGCGCGGGCGGCGCGGGCGCTCGTCGGCGTCCGGGTAGCCGGGCGGCTCGGTGCGCGGACCGGTGCCCCAGTCGTCGTCGGACAGCGGGCGGCGCGGATCGGGCGCCTCGTCGCGGTCGCGGCGGGTGTGCGGGGTGCCGCCACGGATGTGCTCAAGGAGCGTGCGCAGCGTCGGCTGGATGGCGCGCTGGTCGGTGAACTCGGTGTCCAGGGCGGCCGGCAGGGTCTCGGCCCAGAACTCCCACAGCGGGCGCACCCACCCCTCGACCCGCTCGCCGCCGCGCTCCCGCCGGTCCTCAAGCAGGTCGAGCTGGCGCGGGGCGATCTTCTCCACCAGCTCCACGAACAGCGGGTGCGGCTCGCTGCCGTTGCGGGCCAGGCCCAGCGGCTGGGCGCCCATCAGCTCGCGACAGTAGTCCTCCACGATGCGCTCGTCGTCAAGGACCGTCCACCGCTCGTACGCGCGCAGCAGCTCGGCCCAGCTCGACACGCCGCCCGGGAAGTCGCCGAGCCGCAGTCGTACGCCCGGCACCTGGTCGCCGGTCTCCGGGAACAGCCGCAGCCGCACCCGGTCCGGCGAGCTGGAGTCGCCGTCCACGACGTCCACCTGGCCGTTCCACATGCAGCACAGCAGCCGGTGCAGGATGGTGCGCCGGTCCTCCTCGCTGCTGACCATCCAACTGTCCCGGTAGCCCAGCCGCTGGCGCCACCGCAGCACGTCCTGGGCCTGCTCGGAGTCCTTCGCCCTGGCCCACTGGCGCAGCACCTTGCGGGCCTCGGGCACCTGGGTCAGGCTCATCTCGCTGCGGAAGAGGACCACGGTGATCGAGTCGCTCTCCACGCCCCGGTACTCCACCGAGTTCTTGGCGTCCGACGGCAGCCGCAGCGCCTTGCCCAGGTGCTCCTGCACCTCCTCGACGGCCTGCACCCGCGGGTGGGTGACGAGCACCCGCAGCGGCCCGGTGCCCTCCGGCGTGAACCCCACCGGCAGCAGCCCGGTCAGCTTGCGCCCGAACAGGTCCAGGGCCTCCTTGCTGACCTGCTCGGCCGCGTCCCCGTCGCCCGCGGCGGCGGCCAGCAGCGTGCTCATCGACGGCAACAGCGGACGCTCCTCCAACTGCTCGCCGCTCTCGGCGAACAGCCGCGTGATGCGCCCCTCCAACTGCGCCTTGACGATGGCCACCGCGTTGTCCGGGCTGCGCCGGCTCAGCGCCTGCACCCGGCGCCAGGTGTCCCCGTCGACCAGCTTCAGCAACAGCGCGGCCTCGGTGTCCTGCTCGCGCAGCCCCTCGCGCCGCAGCAGCCGGGTCACCAGATCCTCGTAGAAGTGGTTGAGGGTGCGCTGTGGTGGCAGCAGGTACGAGATGCCGGTGCGGTCCTCGTACAGTTCGAGGCCCTTCTGCGCGGAGACCTTCCGCTCCCGCTCGGAGTGCTTGAGGAAGGCGTCCACCAGGCGGCGCAGGTCGGCCGCCGCCGCCTCGGCCTGCGGCTGCCAGCGCTGCTGCTGCTCGCGCCACGCCTCGTGCCACACGGTCTGGCTGCGCCACCGGTACCAGGCGTCCTGCTCCTGGAGCACGGCCTGCACGTCGGCGTCGCCCCAGCGGGCCGGGGACATGCCGGCGAGCCGGCCCTTGATGCGGGGCGTCTTCGGCGGCTGCTCGCTCTGGCCCGGCGGGCGCTGCGGGGCCACCGAGCGGCTGCCGAGCATGCCGAGGAAGCCGAGCCTGGCGATGGGCTCGTCGCTCTTGGGCAGGCCGCGCACGACGCGTTCGGCCAGGAACGGGTCGGCGGTCTGGAGCAGCTTGTCGATGGCCGGGCGGGGCGCGAACCGGTCGGCCATCGAGGCGCACTGCCGCTCCGCGACGGCCTGCAGGTCGAACAGCAGCCGCTGCATGTCCGAGATCCGCTCGCCGAGCGCCTGCTCGATGGCCCGGCTGCCGCGCGGCAGCGGGTCGGGCTCGGGGACCGCCAACTGCCGCCGTTCCCACAGCTCCTCAAGCTGCGCGTCGGCGAAGAGCTGGCGGATCAGGGGCACGGCGCCCGCACGCAGCGAGGTGCGCGGCTGCTCCACGAGGTCGGTGACCGCCTCCCGCAGCAGCCGGCCGGCCACCAGGTCGGCGAGCTGGTCGATGGGCGCGGTCATGGAGGCGACGAGGCTGGTGGACACGCCCTGGCGGCCGATGCCGGTGGGGGAGATGGCGCTGCGGTGCACGCCCCGGTTGATGAAGCTGGCGGCGAAGGTCTGGAAGTCGTCGTCGGAGGCGAGGGCACGCCCCCGCGACGAGCCGTCCCCCAGTTCCGTGCCGACCAGCGACATGACCAGCGACACGATCGAGCGCCGCAGGTCGTCCTGGCGGATGCCGGCGGTCGGGCTGAACAGGAACGCGGTGGGCAGGATGCCGGTCCGCAGCCGGATCGTGGTGGTGCCCGGGTAGCGGATGCCGATGCCCGCGTCGTGGTCCAGGTCGCCGATCTCGGCGCCCTCGGTCGGCGCGTTCTGCGCGTCCACCATGCGGAACAGGTCCACCAGCGCGCGGGCCGCGTTCAGGTCGGCCTCCCGGCCGCCACCGGAGGAGGTGGGGAACGAGGAGGGCATCACGACCAGCGGGTAGATCTTCGCGCCGTCGAAGCGGCGGAGCTGGAACGCGTGGTTGATCAGGTGCAGGTAGTCCAGGAAGATGCCGGCACCGGTGCCGCCGGCCACCGAGAAGGCGACGAACACGTCGCAGCCGTTGACCTTGCCGCCGCCGAGTTCGCTCAGCTCGCCGGCCGACCTGGCGATCGCGTCGATGGCCTGGAGCAGCGGTTCGAGCACCGGCGCCAGGCTGTGCCGCAGGGTGGCGAACAGGGCGGCCCGCCCGACGGTCGGCAACTGGCCGGCGCCGTTGTGCAGCGGCGCCACCTTGGGCTCGTCGACGCGCGGCGGCAGCCAGTCGGCGACCTCGTCGCGCAGGCTGGCCCGCAGCATCTTGGTCACCTCGGGCGAACTGTCGAAGTTCGGCAGCAGGTTGTGGGTGGCGCGCGAGGTGTGCGCGTACGCGGCCCGCTGCGAGGCGTCCACGTTGAACTGCGGCAGCCGCTGGAGGTCGGACTCGCTGTAGTCCGCGTACACGAACTGCAGGCAGTCCGGGAGCTGGTACGGGGCGTGGCCGGCCAGTCGGCTGGTGAGCGCGACACCGTCCGGGCCGCACAGCTCGGCCCGGAGCTTGCGCTCCAGTTCGGCACCGACGAGACCACCGGTGCCGCCCAGGCCGACGAAGAGCATCGGCTGGAAGATTTTCATGGGTTTCCTCCCCGTTGGCGGCCGGGTTCGGCGGCCGGTTGTCCTCGGTGCGATGGCGCTGCGCTGCGGTGCGGTGCGCGGTACGTGGACGGCTCGTGGCGCTGGTGCTGGTGCTGGTGCTGGTGCGCCGGTGGCGGGGGCGGGCCGGCGGTGGGGCCGGCCCGCCCGGGCGTCACCGGTAGGCGTCGTACGTGCTCGCGCCGCCGTCGCCGGCGGTGGGGGCCGGCGGCGGGGCGGTGCGGGAACGGGTGGTGCGCGGGCGGCGGCCCCGTGGGGTGCGGGTCTCCTCGCCGAGGGACAGGCTCAGCTCGTCGGTGAGCGGGACGGTGCCGGTCGCGGTCAGCCGCGACCGCTGGCCGCCCCGCTGGCGGACCACCGCGCCGCCCTCGGGGCTGCGCTGGACGGCGTACGGGCCGTGGTTGCTGCGCTGGATGCGCGGGTTGCGGTGCGGCTCGACGACGGCGAACTCGTACCACTGGTTGCGGCCCGGGCCCGCGGTGTGGTCGTGCAGCACGTCGCCTTCGGCGGAGACCAGGCGCAGCACCAGGCCGCGCGGGTCGCGGCGGCCCCGGCGCTGCCGCGTCCAGACCGCGGCCCCGAGGGCGAGGGCGAGCAGCGCGGCGCCGCCCGCGACGAAGACCCACCAGTACCGGTCCCAGAAGCCCGGCTCGGGCGTGACCCGCACCGAGACCGAGGTGCGCGCCAGCACCCGGTTGTCGGCGGTGGCGTCGGCGACCGTGACCGTGCCGGCGAGCCGGAGCCCGTCGTCGCCGAGCCGGCTGCCGAGGATGTCCTTCGGCGCGACCTTGAACCGCACCGTGTGGCTGGAGGAGTCACCGGGCCCCACCGTGATCTCCGCCGGGCTGATCGACAACAGCCCGGGCCGCACGTCCGTGACGGACAGCCGCAGCGTGTGCGGGGTCCTGCTGTTGTTGTGAACCGCCAGCGTGCCGCTGACGGTGGAGTCCGGGTGGGCGGTGGCGGTGGGCGCGGTGAGCGCGGCCGTGACGTCCGGGGTGCCGAGCGCGACGTCGCCGGTCGCGCTGCGGGTGTCGGCGCTCAGCCCGGAGGCGGTGAGCGTCCCGCTCACCTTCACGGCGCCGTCCGCGCCGCGCGGGACGCGTACGGTGCCGGCGAACGAGCCGTCGCTCGCCGTGTCGTCGGGTTCCTTGCCGTCGTCCGCGAGGGTGACCGGCTGCGGGGCGAAGCCGTCGCCGGTGAGTTCGCTGCGCACCCGCAGCCCCGCGTAGTCGTCCGGGTCCTTGATCTCGTAGCCCTCGCGGGTCTGCAACCGCATGGTCACGGTGGCCTTCTCGCCGGGCAGCGGGGACGGCGGGTCCATGATGATCGCGCCGCGCAGCTCGCCCTGCCACAGCACGCTCACGCCCACCGGCAGCGAGCGGTGTCCCTCGGGTGCCTCGGCCACGATCTTCCAGGTGCCCGGCACCGGGTCGGTGATCTTCAGCGCCTCGACGGTGTGTCCGGCGCCCGCCAGCTCGAACCGCGAGTCGCGGTCGGTGCCGCTGGTCGGGACCTTGTGCCCGCTCGGGTCGCGGTAGCTGATGGTCACCTCGGGGTCGCCCTTGTCGACCACGATGCTGCCCACGGTCGCCAGCGGCGAGATCTCCACCTCCAGGGTGGCCGGCGGGCGTTCGCTGGTGCCCTGCTCGTAGCGCAGGCAGTGGGCGGCGGCGAAGATCCTCTCCAGCGTCGGGCCGACGTCCTTGGCGCCGGAGACCTTGCTCGCCCGGGGGCTCGCCGACGGCAGTTCCACGCAGCCCTTCTGGTAGCCGCCGGCGGCGATGCGGTCGAGTTGCGCCTTGTCCGGGTCGGAGCCGAAGCCCAGCGGCCAGATCTGCACGTTCCGCGCGGCGGCGTTCCTCAGCTCGCGGGTCAACTGCCGCTCGCCCTCGGCCGCCCGGTGCGCCGGGTCGCCGTACTGCGGGCTGCCGGAGACGTCCATCTTGCCGTCGGTGAGCAGGAACAGCACCCGCGGTTCGGTCGGGTCGGTGCCACGGGTCAGGTCGTGTACGCCCTGCCGGATGGCGCTCGGGAAGTCCGTGCCGGTGCCCTCACTCTTCTTGCGGCTGCGCAGCTTGCTCACGCACGCGCCGATCGACTCGCGCCCCGCCGCGTCCAGCGTGGTCCGCGGGCACACCGGGTCGATGGCCCGTTGGTCGGCCTTCTCGGCGGCGGCGAAGCCGAAGACGCTGACGTGCGAGGACGGGGAGACGTCGCCGAGCGCGATGCGCGAGGCGGCGGCCTTCTCGGCGGCCATGTCCTCGGGCGCCAGGCTCGCCGACTCGTCCACGGCCACCGCGTAGTTGACCGCCTTGAAGGCCGGTTCGGGTGCTTCGGGTGGTGCCGGCCGCGCGCCGGCGGGCGTGAGCAGGGACGCCAGCACGGCCGCGCCGCCCAGCGCGGATACCGCGACGCGCCGCGCCCAACCCCCTGGTGTCTGCCGTTTTCCCGTGACTGTTCCCACGACCGTCCCCTCGTGTCATGTCTACTTCATGTGTGGCGCCGGCGCGTGCCGTCGCCCTCGCGCGGTCGCGACTCAGCGCGCGGTCAGGCTCCAGGCCAACGCCAGCACCGCGGAGGGCGCCAGCGTGCTCACTCCCCAGCGGATGGCCCGGTACTTGGCGGACAGGATCGAGCTGACGTCCACGGCCTGCACGAGCAGCCACCGGACCGGGTCGCGGCCGGCCTCGCTGAGCTGCGTCGACAGCCGTCCGAGATCGTGCGGGGGCAGCAGATCGCGGAAGTACGTCACCCCCTCGCACGGGCGGAGCGTGCCCGTGCGCGGCAGCAGCGCCCGCACCAGCGCGGTCACCGCGACCACCCACAGCACCCCCGCGACGAGCAGCGCGACGTCGCCCAGGCCGCTCCAGCCGGGCGTGCCGTGCCAGCCGATCAGGAACGCCGGCATCGCCAGCGCCCCGGACAGCAGCACGCCGGCCTTGGAGTCGGCCCGGCCGAGGTCCTCGCGGACCGTGGTCAACAGGCGCTCGGCGATGCGTTCCCCCGCCCGGTCGTGCCCGCGCTGACCCCCGTCCGGCACGGGCACGACCGGGTCGGGGGAGGTTCGCGCGCCGCCGTCCGCCGTCATCACTCCTCCTCCGCCCACGCCCACCCGTCGTCCCGGCGGCGCCGCCGCGGCGGCTCCGGATCGGCGTCGTCTCGGGCCCCGTGCGGCTCGTACGGGTCATGCGGGTCATGCGGCTCGTACGGGTCGTCGGCCGGGCGGCGGCGCGGCGGCTGGTCGGGGCGGGGCGGCTGGGCCGGCTCGTCCAGCACCCAGTCGGGGGTGAACGGCGGCTCGGCGGGCAGTTCCGGCGGGGTGCGGTGGGCCGGCCGGGTGCCGATGGGGCCCTGGACCTGCTGCCGGCCCTGGTTGAGCAGGTTCAGCGCCTGCGTCTCGATGTCGGTGGACTGGATCTGGCCGCTCTCGACCATCGCGAAGAGCCGTTCCACCCGCTCCTTCTCGTCCTGCCTGCCCTCCTGTCGGATCTTCTCCAGGAACGCCTTGGCCTCCTCCGGCTCGGCCGCCAGCATGTAGCTGAGCTGGTCCAGCTCGCCGCCCTGCAACATGGCCCGGAACTGGGCCTGGTGCACCCGGGTCAGCTCGGCCGAGGCGTGCGCGTCGCGGATGCCGTCGCTGTGCTGGATGGTCCGGTCGTCGACCCGCAGCCGCACGTACAGCCGCACCCGCAGGCCCAGTTCGTCCCCCAGGTCGTCCCAGCGCCCGCTGGCGCACTGCTGGGTGATGGCGCGGTCGGCCTTCTCGGCCTGGCTCACCCGGTACGTGGACGAGACCTCGCGCAGCCGCTCCAGGGCGGGCGCCCGCAGTTGCCGGGCCACGTCGGTGACCACCTTGGTCGCGGCCAGGTGCGGGTCGGTGACCGTCCAGTGGAGGTCCACCTCGGCCTTGAAGAACGTGGTGCCGCCCATCGCCGGCAGCTCCATGGTCAGCGTGGTCACGTACGTGCCCAGGGCGATCTCGCACACCGCAGTCGGCCGGGCCAGGGCGCGCTTGTCGACGTGCTGGGCGCCGGCGACGGTGACGATGCTGTAGCCGCCGTTGCGGTAGAAGAGCACCGACGCGGTGCGGGGGCTGGTGTGGCGGAAGGGGCCGTTGGGCGCGTAGTCCCGTAGCAGCGGTCCCGCCAGTGTCTGCCTGTCGCCGTACGCCACCATGCCCGCGTCCTCACCCATGGCTCTCCTCCACCTCGTGCCGCTCCGGTCGCCGTGCCTGGTCCGCGCCGTCGCGCGGCGTCGCCAGCCGCCACAACTGGCGGGCCAGGGCGTCGGGGAGCGGGTCGTCGGGATCGTTCATCATGCGGCGCAACAGCCAGTCCAGGCGGCGCCGGTCAGCTTCCGTACTCAGGAGCGCGGGCAGCAAAGCGGCCAGGCCCGGCTTCGTGCCCTCCGCACTGCCCTTACTGTCCTTGCGTACGGCCGACCGCAGCAAGGTCTCGAGCGCGTCCGTCGCGACTTCTTTGGAGCGCGGCGTGTTGAGCGCCGTCCACATCAAGTCCGCGACAGGACCGACCAGTTCGGGTCGCGTGGCGGCCAGGGCCAGCATCAGCGGCCAGTGGCCGCGCTCGCCGAGGTCGGAGTTCGGGTCGTCCGCCAGCACGTCGGCCACCTCGTGCCCGGCCAGCCGCACCGTGGTCACCAGCCCCAGGTCCTGGTAGGCCGGGTTGCGGTGCCGGGTCCAGTCGGACATCCGGCGCAGCACGGCGGCGCTGTCGGGCCGTGTCAGCAGCCGTACGACGTTGAACGAGGCAACGGCCATCTGCTCGCCCTCGCCCCGCACCCCGATCCGGGCCAGCGCGTCCAGCGTGTCGCCGACGCTGGCCGCGGCGTTGCCGTAGCCGAGCGCCATGGCCGCCGTCCAGCGCAGCTCCCGGGTGCCGTTCCTGGCCCAGTCGCCCACGAGACCGCGCACCACCGCGCGGTGCGAGGCGTGCCCGGCGGCCTGGTCGAGCAGGGTGGCGGCGAAGACGCGGCGGCGGGCCGTGGTCGCCTCGGCCAGCGGCCGGACCAGCTCCGCGTGGCCGTGGTCGAAGTCCCGTACGCACAGTTCGCCCGCCGCCACCGCCGCCCGCACCCACACCTGGGCCCGGGGGTCGTCGGCGAGCAGCCGCAGCCAGCGCACGACCGGCGCCCGCACCGGGAAGTGCCGGTCCCACACCTCGCTGAGCACCGCGCCGGGCAGCGCCGTGCCCCGGTACCAGATGAGCCGCGCGGCGAACTCCGTGCCGGCCATCTCCACGTGCCCGTCGGTGAGTTCGGCCCGCGACAGGGCGAGTTCGGACTCCGGGTCGTCACAGAACAGCGGCCTGGTCGGGGTGGCGTCCGGGTCGCTCTGGACGGACAGCTCCCAGGTCAGCAGGTGCGCCGCGGTCGCCACCGCGCTCCGCGTCGCCCCGCCGAGCACGGCCAGCGCGATCCGCGAGGCCACCGGGTGGAACAGGGCCGCCGCCTCCGGCCGGGTCGGCTGCTCGCCCGCGCCGGCCGCCTGGGCGGTCAGCGCCCGGTCCACGCCGGCGAACCACTCCTGGGCCTGCCGCGCGGCCAGGCTCCGGCAGCCGGCCAGCAACTCCTCGTACGACAGCTCCTCCAGCAGGTGCCCGGCCAGCAGCGACGCCAGCAACTCGGCCTCGGCCGGGCGCAGGTCCGCGAGGCCCACCGCCTCGGTGACCTCGTCCCGGGCGGCCAACTCCTCGGCTTGCCGCAGCAGTTCGGCCACCCGCCGTTCGGCGTCCCCCGCCGCCTCGTCCGCCACGGCCGCGACGTGGTCCTCGACGCGCTCGCGCAGCCGGGTGGTCAGCAGCTCCCGGGTGTCCGCCGGCGGGCACAGCACCCCGTACCGCCCGGCCAGCAGCGGGTTGGCCGCCGACCCGACGGTGACCACGAGCACCGCGTACGAGCCGCAGGCGGCCAGCGCGGCGGCCAGTTGGTCCAGGTCCATCGCCTCCGGCGGCACCGCGCCGGGCCGGCTCAGCTCCAGCTTCAGCAGGTAACCGGTGCCCCGGGCCGCCTGCTCGGCGCCCTCGCCGGACAGCGAGTCCGCGAGCTGCCGCACCCCGCCCTCCGGGTCGACGCGCCGCACCCGCGCGGCCGGCGGATCGGCCGCGTCCGCGTCGTCCCTGGCCTGCGCGGTGACCTCGTCGAGGAGCGAGAGCGCGGTGCTGGTACGGCCGGTGCCCGGCGCCGCGCCGAGCACCAGCAGCCGGCGCGCGGTGAGCGCGGTCCGCAGCCGCACGTACCCCTCGGGCTCCACGTGCACCCGGCGTAGCCGGCGTAACTCCTCGTCGGGCACCGGCCCGCCGCGCACCCCCGTGAGCGGCTGCCGGGCGTCCATCCGCAGGTGGATATCGCCGATGTGGGCGCTGCCGATGTACGAACGGTCGAAACTGTTCCAGTCCCGCCCGGTGTCGAACAGGAGTTGGCTGGTGCGCCGGGCCCGCGACGCGGCGGCCAGGTCGGTGGGCCCGTCCTCGCTCTCCTCGCCGGCCAGCGGGTCCCGGGTGTGCTCCTTGAACCGCCCCGCCGCGCGCTCGCGCTCCTGCTCCCGCTCGGCGGCCTCGTCCTCGCCGGACTCGCCGCCCTCCGCCCCGGGCCGCTCACCGTCCCCGCCCCGTTCCCTGTCCCGGCCGCGCTCCTTGTCCCGACCCCGCTCCCTGTCCCGGCCGCGCTCGCCGCCCCGCTCCCGCTGGTCGGCGCGCGGCGCGGGGGCGTCGTCCCGCGCGGGTTCGGCCGCGCCGCCCGCCTGCTGCTCCTCGGCCATGCCCGTCAGCCCCTTCGCGGTCCGGTGTCGCCGGCGTTGCGCCCGATGTGTACGCCCTGGTGGTACTGGTTGCCCCAGTTGTTGGAGAGGTCGCCGTGAACGGTGTACCGAACGTCGCTGGGACCGGTCCCGTACGCGCCCTCGCCGTCACCAGCGCCGCTGTCACCAGCACCGCCGACCCCGGCCTTCCGGTCGTCGTACGCGTGCTCGGGGCCCGTGGCGTCGGCCGCGCTCTGGGCGTCGGCGGGGCCCCCGGCCCCCGTGGCCTCCGTGGGTCCGGTGGGGCTCCCGCTGGCGTCCCCTCCCGCCGGCGGCCCCTCCGCCGTCGCGGGGATGCGGGGCGCGGGCCGGCCGGGGAGCCGGAACCAGGCGGTGACCTCGCCCTCCTTGAGCCGCAGCCGGGCGGCCGTGTAGTGCGCGGCGTCGATGTACTTGCCGCCGCCGCGCACCACGTCCTCGTGGAGCGCGTCGGAGACGACCAGCACCAGGTCGGCCCGCTCGGCGTCCAGCAGCGCGCGGGCCACCGGCGAGTCGGCCAGCCGGCACGCGAGGTCCACCGCGCGCCCGCTGATGCCCCGCTCGTCGTGGCGGACCGGGCCGACGTGCAGGCCGACGCGCAGGCCCAGCGGCCGGCTCAGCCCGCGGTTCTCGTGCCGCAGGTGCTCGTGCACCTCGACCATCCACAGCCCGAGCAGCCGCGTCACCGGCACCCGGCTGGCCACCGCGGCCAGCACCCCGTCGCCGCGATCCTCCAGGTGGACGGCGTCCCGGGCCACCTTGGCCTGCCGGAACGCGGCCTCAAGCACCCGGTAGAGCTGGGCCCGCATGGACGGCTTGTCCGCGTCCTCGTACTCCCCGGACCGCCGCGCGTCGACGCTGATCACCAGCTCGTAGCGCGCCTCGGCGGCGTCCCTCGCGTCGTCGTCCACGCCGTCCCCCTGTCGTCTCGTCTGCCGGCCCCCTCAGCTTCGGGCCGAGGGCCGAAGGCCGTCTGTAGCCGTTTACACAAGCCCGCCCACGCCGCCGCCCGCGCGCCACGGACCCACCCCGCGCCTCACTCCTGGTGTCCGTCCGCGAGCAGGGTGAGCAGCGCGGGGTCGAGGATCTCCACCATTCGGTTGCCGGTCCGTACGACCTCCTGGTCGCGCAGCAGCCGCAGCGCCTTGGCCACGGCCTCCCGGGTGGCGCCGACGGTGGCCGCCAACTCGTCCTGTGCCAGCCGCACCACGGCCCGCGTGGGGCGCGCGCCGGGGAGCGCCGGGGCGTACGGGCCGGTGGGGTTGGCCCGCGACAGTTCGGTGAGCCGCGCGGCCAGGCGTTGCAACACGGTGAGCGAGGCGAGCGCGGACCGCTCCTGGTCGGAGCTGCGCAGCCGGAAGGTGAGTTGGCGTATCACCAGCCCACTCACGCGCGGGTGCAGGGCGAGGAAGCGCCGGAACGCGTCCCCGGAGATCACCTGGACCTCCACCGGCCCGAGGGCGCGCACCGTGGCGCTGCGCGGATGACTGTCCAACGCGGCCATCTCACCGAGGAGTTCACCCGGTCCGCGCAACCCCAGTATCAACCGGGTGCCACCGCGATCCGTGGACACGGAAACGGTCACCCATCCCCGTAGGACGATCATTACGTGACTGGTCCGGTCCCCCTCCGTCAGAAGGTGGGCATCAGCCGCGTATGTCCGTTGGCCTCCGAGGGCCATCACGCTCTCGTGTTCCTGAGCGGTCAGGGCGCGCGCGAACCCCACCTCATCGCCGAGCAGCCCCATGGCCACTCCCCCCACGGCAATCCGTATGGCCTGATTCCACTGGCCTAGATGCTCGCAGAGTGAAGCTTGGTTGGGAGGGGAATCCGCCACATTGCTCGCCCACCGAATGCGCGGCAAACCCCCAGGTAGAACGGCTGTCGCGGGCCGATCCGCAACCGCGATCCCCTTCTCGCGCCCCCTGCGCGCCCTCTCTGCGCCCCCGCACTCCCCCCGCGATCACATCCGTGGTTCACCCACTCTCCCGAGGTCAGCCCCCGTGCGGCGGGCGCACCACCCGCAGGCCGCAAGAATTCGGACAACGCCGGTGTGCTTGGCGAAAACTCGGGTTCCCGCTGGCGACGTGCTGGTTCAGGCTGCACGACGGAGCGGTGGCATTTTTCGGCCCACCCTCCACCCCTGGCCGCGACACCCACCACCCCACCCGGCGCGCGGCCGGTATTCGCCCTCGCGCCTGTCACCGTCACCGGTCGCGGACGGGACGGCTCCGCCGTCAACGGGCGTGCTTGTGCGGCGAGTTGGTCGCTGGGCGGGCGGGTTCGGTCAGGGGTGGGCGGGGGTGGTCGGGTTCGGCCGGGGCGGTCGGGGCTCCCTGGCGGTCGGCAGACGGCAAGCGGCCCCGCCCGGGGGACGGGGCCGCACGAGAGCGACGGCCGTACGGCACCCACCGGGTGGGATGACGACACCGGTTGAGAAACCCCGCCCCCGCTCCGGGCCCCGGCCCCGGGCCCCGGCCCCGGGTGCCGGCCCCGGGCCCCGGCCCCGGGTGCCGGCCCCGGGTGCCGGCCCCGGGTGCCGGCCCCGGCCCCGGCCCCGGGTTACGCCGCCGGCGTCGCCGCGCGTCGGCCGCCCGCCGATGCCACGCCCAGCCAGGTGTGCGGGTTGCCCTCCCAGCACCATCCCAGCTTCGGGGCCTTCTGGCTGATCCACAGGGCCGGGACCCGGCGGTCGCCGCTGCGCGAGCCGCCCAGCGAGAAGCACTTGTTCCTGACCAGCACCTGCGGGAAGTGCGTGATCAGGGCGATGCCCTCCTCGATGGTGAGCGGGGTGCGGCCCCGGTCGGCGATGGTGCGCAGCGCGTCGTCGGGGACGGCGCCGCAGAACTCCTCGCCGCGCTCGACGTCGAGCACCAGATAGGCGTCGTGGCCGGGCAGCGCGACCTCGTCGGTGGCGACGAACCGTTCCAGGGCGCCGGGTTCGAAGCTGCGGTCCACGAAGCCGGGCAGCCGCCCGCGGTGCAGGGTGGTGCGCGGCATCGTCTCCTCGATCGGGACGACGCTACGGGTGACGACCAGCACGAACGGCACCCGCCCGGTCACGGCCTCGTCCCCGGGCTCACCCGCCGCGTCTGTGGTGTCCGTCGTGTCCGCTGCGTCTGTCGTGTGTGACGCGTCTGCCGTGGCGGCCACGGCGGCCTCGCGCAGCGGGGCGAGGAGGGCGGCGAACCGCTCGGCGTCGAGCCCGGAGGCCGCGGGGTAGCCCAGCTCGATCAGGTTGCCGACCTGGCGGTCGAAGGCGGTCGCGGCGTCAGGGGAGGTACGGGGCGTACGGGGCAAGGAGGTTCCTTCCGAGCGGGGCTGGGGTGGAGTGGTTGGGGCTGGGGCTGGTGCTGGGCTGGTGGGAGGGGGCTGCTTACGGGGTGTCAGCGCGGCCGGGGGCGACCCTGGCCAGCGCGCCGGTTTCCAGGGCGCACCACACGGCGCCGTCGTGCGCGGTGATGCCGTGCGGTTCGCAGGTCCGGCTCGGTAGGTCGTACGCGGTGATGTCGCCGTCGGTGGTGATGCGCCCGACCCGGCCGCTGCCCCACTCGGTGAACCACAGCGCGCCGTCGGGGCCCGTGGTGATGGCGTGCGGGCGGGCCGTGCGGTCGGGGAGCGGGTACTCGGTGATCGCGCCGTCCACGGTGATCCGGCCGATCTGCCCGGCCCCGATCTCGACGAACCACAGCGCCCCGTCGGGACCGGCGGTGACGCCCACGGGGCCCGCGGCCTCGGTCGGCAGCGGGTAGGCGGTGCCCTGGCCGTCGGTGGTGATCCGGCCCACGGCGTTGCCCTGGTTGAGCGTGCACCACAGCGCTCCGTCGGAGCCCGTGACGAGGGCGGACGGGAACGCGCCGGGTGCCGGGTACTCGGTGACGGTGCCGTCCGGGGCGATCCGCGCGACGCGGTCGACGGCGGAGAGCGTGCACCACATCGCCCCGTCCGGGCCGGCCGCGATTCCGTACGGGCCGGCGTCGGCGGTCAGCGGCGCGTACCACCTGACGGTGCCGGCGCCGTCTGGGGCCCCCGCGTCACCCGCGCCACTCACGTCGCCCGCGTCACCCGCGTCGCCGCCCACCGCGATCCGGCCGACGCGGTGCGCGCCGTACTCGGTGAACCACAGGGCGCCGTCCGGCCCCGGGGCGATCACCGTCGGGCCCGCGCCGACGGGGTGCGTCGTGACCCGGCCGGCCGCGTCCCGGCGCCCGACGGCGCCCTGGTGGACGAGGGTGAACCAGAGCGCCCCGTCCGGCCCGCTCGCCACCCCGTACGGCCCGGCGTCCGGGCCGCTCACGGTGTACGCGCGGACCGGGTCGGCCAGCCACCGGCCGATCCGGTCGAGCACCACCTCGCCCGGCTCGGACAGGTGGAAGGCGTGCGGCATGTCCTCGTACGCGTCCAGGCGCACGCACACCCCGGCCGCGTCGGCCGCCTCGGCGAAGCGGCGGGCGTCGTCGTAGAGCACCTCGTCCGTGCCGACGGCCACCAGCAGCGGCGGCAGCCCGTGCAACTCCCCGTACAGCGGCGACTGCGGTGCCTCGCGCGGGTTCGCGCCGGCGAGGTAGTCGGTGGCGACGGCGGTGAGGACGGCGCGGCTCAGCACGTCCCGGCCGTCGGCCGCGTCCAGCGAGGCGCCGGTCAGCGCGAAGTCGGTGATCGGCGAGATCGCGACCGCCGCCCCCGGCACCGGCCCGCCGGTCCGCGCGATCTCCAGCAGGGCGGAGAGCACGAGGGTGGCCCCGGCCGACTCGCCGACGAGGGCGATGTCCGCCGCGGGCACACCGGCGTCCACCACCGCCCGCCAGGCGGCCAACACGTCGTGCAGCGCGGCGGGGTAGGGATGGGCCGGCGCCAGCCGGTAGTCGACGCGCAGCGTCGGCCGCCCGGTCGCCCGCGACAGCCGGTAGGCCATCACGCGCTCGGCGTCGGGCCTGCTGTGCGCGAACCCGCCGCCGTGTACGTAGATCACCGCGCCGCCCCGCGCGCCGGGCGCCCGTACCCAGTCGCCGCGCACGTCCGTCTCGCGCCCGTCGGCGTCGCCCGCCGTGGCGTCGCGCACGTCGGCGTCGGCCGGCAGCGGACCGGCGACGAGCGAGCCGGCGCGCAGCGCGTCCACGCCCTCGCGCTCGGCGCCCGCTCGGCCGGGCGCCGCGGGAATGGCAGTGACGTTCAGCAAACAGTCCTCCGTGGGTGCGTGGTGCGCGGATACGTCGTGGACGTCGACTCGGCCCCGTAGGCGTCCGCGGCGCGCGACTGCGCGCGGCGCTTGGCCTGTTCGGGAAGTTTACGACGGAGGTAAACTTACACACAAGCTATTCGGGGTGTCAACGTATTTATAGAACGAGGGTAAGATTCCCCCATGGGTATCGAGTCGAGCACGACGAAGAGCGCGGCCCCGGGCCTGCGCGAGACGAAGAAGCGCGAGACGCGGCAGGCCATCTCCGACCACGCGACCAGGCTCTTCATCGAGCGCGGCTTCGAGCGCACGACCATCGCCGAGATCGCCGACGCCGCGCGCGTCGCCAAGAAGACCGTGACCAACTACTTCCCGCGCAAGGAAGACCTGGCCCTGGACCACCAGGACGCGTTCGTCGCCTCCCTCGCCCGCCACGTCGCCGACCGCGAACCCGGCGAGTCGGCCCTCGCGGCGCTGCGGCGCGCGTTCCTGGCGGCGGTCGCCGCCCAGAACCCGATCGCCGGCTTCGCCGGGCCGGCCTTCACCCGCATGATCGCGGAGAGCCCCGCCCTGACGGCCTGCCTGCGCGGCCTGCACGACCAGCGCGAGGAGGCCCTGGCCGCGGCCCTCGCCGACGCCACCGGGGCCGCCCCCGACGCCATCGCCCCACGCACGGCCGCGGCCCTCATCGGCGGCGTGCACCGCGTCCTGTTCCGCCGCATCCAGGACCTCACGCTCGCGGGCCGCGCCAACGCGGAGATCGCGGCCCTCCTGGAACCCGAGGCCGTCCAGGCGTTCGCCCTCCTGGAGCCGGCCCTGGCGGACTACGCGCGAGCCTGACGCCCGCCTCGGCGGAGGACGGTCGAAGCATTCGGCCGCTGACGTGAACCAACCCCCTCGTGGTCAGCGGTGTGTCGAGCCCGGTGGCGCCGTCGCGCTGGGCCCGCCCTCGCAACGGCCCGCCCCCGGCAGGCGGTGCGCCCGCGTCCAGCGCGTCAGCCCCGCGACCCCTTGACCTGGAGTCCACTCCAACGCATACCGTGCCGGCGCATGGACATGCGCTACCGCCCGCTGGGGCGTACGGGGATCGACGTCAGCACGTACTGCCTGGGCACCATGATGTTCGGCTCCGTGGGCAACCCGGACCACGCCGCGTGCGCGCGAATCGTGCACTCCGCGCTCGATCGCGGGATCAACTTCGTCGACACGGCCGACATGTACTCCGCCGGCGAGTCCGAGACCATCGTCGGCAAGGCGCTGCGGGGCCGCCGCGACGACGTCGTCCTCGCCACCAAGGTGCACTTCCCGATGGGCGAGGGCCGCAACCGCGGCGGCAACTCGCGGCGTTGGATCACGCGGGCCGTCGAGGAGAGCCTCACCCGGCTCGGCACCGACTGGATCGACCTCTACCAGGTGCACCGGCCCGACCCGGACACCGACATCGAGGAGACCCTGTCCGTCCTCGGCGACCTCGTGCGGCAGGGCAAGATACGCGCGTTCGGCTGCTCCACCTTCCCGGCCGAGGAGATCGCCGAGGCGCACCACGTCGCCGAACGCCGCGCCCTGCCCCGCTTCCGCACCGAACAGCCGCCCTACTCGCTGCTCGCCCGTGGCGTGGAGACCTCGGTGCTGCCGACCTGTCAGCGGTACGGCATGGGCGTCCTGACCTGGAGCCCGCTCGCCTCGGGGTTCCTGACCGGCGCGTACCGCAAGGGCCGACCCATCGACATGACCACCGGCCGGCCCGCGCTGCACCCGGCCCGCTTCGACCCGACGCTGCCGGAGAACGCGGCCAAGCTGGACGTCGTGGAACAACTCGTCGAGGTCGCCGACGACCTCGGCCGCACGCTCCCCGAACTCGCCATCGCCTTCCCCCTCGCCCACCCCGTCGTCACCTCGGTCATCGTCGGCCCGCGCACCCAAGAGCAGTTGGACAACCTGTTCGCGGGGGCCGATCTCACCCTGGACGACGCGACCCTCGACCGCATCGACGCCATCGTCCCGCCCGGCACCGACCGCTACCGCGCCGACGGCGTCTGGCGCCCCGCCTCCCTGACCGACCCGCACCAGCGCCGCCGGCCGGTGGCGGGCCGGGCGGCGGGCGTCGTCGCCCAGCGCCCCTGACCGGCCCAACGCCCCCCACGCGTACGCCCGGGAGCCCCCACGCACCCCGCCCCCGCTCCGGCCAGCGACGGGAGCGGGGGCGGGGTAGCCAAAACTCAGGTGGTCAGGAGCCGGGACAGCGTCAGCGGCCCGCAGTCGGGGCGGTGGCCGGGGACGGGAGGCGGACCGACTTCTGCTGCTTGGGCTCGGGGGCCCGGCAGGTGAGGTCCTTGGCCGGGAGCTTGCCGGTGGTCAGGTACGTGGTGGCCGTCTTGTCGGCGCAGGAGCCGGAGCCGTAGATGCCGTGGCCCTCGCCGCCGGCGACGGTGACCATCCGGGAGCCCTTCATGGCCCGGTGCGCGCCGACGCCGCTGGGCAGCGGGGTCTGGGAGTCCCACTCGTTCTGCAGGATCAGCGACGGCACCCGGTTGTTGACCTTGGTGGCCGGCTCGCTGCCCTTGCCCCAGAAGGCGCACGGGGTGATGTTGGACGCGAAGTCGCCGTACAGCGGGTACTTCGCCTTGTCGCGGATCGCGTCGCGGCGGTACGTCTCGGGGTCGTGCGGCCAGTTGCGGGTGTCGGCGCACACGACGGACCAGAAGGCCGCCGTCCCGTTGTCCTCGGCGGCAGCCGCCCGGCCGAACGTCGGCGGGGCCGCCGGCTTGAGGACGTCGGGCAGCCGGGCGAGGCGCGGCTTGCCGCCGTCGGCGGCCTTCTTCAGCTCGACGACGGCCTCGGCGGCCTCGCGCACGCTGAAGAAGACGGCGCGGCCGGCCCGGATGTCGTCGCCGGTGATCTTCTGACCGTCGATGACGATGGGGTCGCGGTCGGCCCGCGCGACCAGCTTCCAGAACGTCCCGCGCACCTCGCGCGGGGTCTTGCCGAGCGCGTACTTCGCGTGGCGCTCGGCGGTCCACCGGGTCCACCGGTCGAAGGCCGGCTCGGCGCCCTCCGCCCAGATCTGGATCATCCCGCGCCAGATCCGCTGCGGGTCCACCGCGCTGTCCAGCACGAACCGGTCGGCGCGCGCGGGGAACATCTGCGCGTAGACCGCGCCGAGGTAGGTGCCGTACGAGTACCCCAGGTAGGAGACCTTCTTCTCGCCGAGCGCGGCGCGGATCGCGTCCATGTCGCGGGCGGTGTTACGGGTGGTCAGGTGCGGCAGCTTCGACCCGTTCTTGGCGGCGCACTTCTTCGCGACGGTGCGGGCCCACCGCACGTCGCTCGGGAAGGTGGCCGCCTTGTACGGGCGCTCCCACACCTGCTCCTCGTACGACAGGCCACAGGTCACCGGTGCGCTCTGGCCGACGCCGCGCGGGTCGAAGCCGATCAGGTCGTAGCGGCTCTTGACCGACGTGGGCAGTTGCTCGCTCATGTACACCGGCATGTCCAGGCCCGCGCCGCCGGGTCCGCCGGGGTTCAGCAACAGCACGCCGCGCCGCTGGTCCGGCGAGGTCGCCTTGATGCGGGATATCGCTATGTCGAGCTTCTTGCCCTGGGGCCGGCTGTAGTCGAGCGGCACCTTGACCGTGGCGCACTGGAAGGCGGCCGGCGCGTCGGGGTCGCACCGCTTCCAGTTGAGCTTCTGCTGGGCGAACTGCTGCTGTGTGGCGGCGCGTGGCGCGCCGGCGGTGTCCGCCGCGGTGGCCGTGGTCGGGGCCAGCGCGGGGATCAGCGCGGCGACCGCGCTCGCTGCGATGAGGGAGGCGGCTGGTCGTCTGTTGCGCACGGGTGGGGGCCCTCCTGTCGGTGGTGGTCGTACGGATCGACCTTCTCGCGTACGACAGTTCGGACGGAACCGTCTGTCGGACGGGGCCGGGCTCCACCCGTGGGCGGACGACAGGCCGGGCGACTGGTCCCACGGTCGTAGTCGCCGGCCCGGCGGGCGGGGGAGCGGGCCGGTCCGGGACGGCGCGTCGGGTGTGACGCGGGCCCGTCCGCGATGCGGGCGCCGGCAGGGGGCGCGCGGCTCCGGGGGCCGCCTCCGCACTAGGATCGGGCGTGCTGCACCGACGATGGACACCGCTGGCAGGAGGCTTTTCATGGCGCAGGTTACGTTGAAGGGGAACCCGGTCCAGGTCACCGGCGAACTGCCCGAGACGGGGGCCCAGGCACCCGCGTTCAGCCTGGTGGGCGAGGGCCTGGCGGACAAGACGCTGGCCGACTACGCGGGCCAGCGCAAGGTTCTGAACATCTTCCCGAGCGTGGACACCCCGACCTGCGCGAAGTCCGTGCGCGAGTTCAACGCGCGGGCCGGCAAGCTCGACAACACCGTGGTGCTCTGCATCTCCGCCGACCTGCCCTTCGCCCAGGGCCGGTTCTGCGGCGCCGAGGGCCTGGAGCAGGTCAAGACCCTGTCCACGCTGCGTGGCCGCGAGTTCCTCGACGCCTACGGCGTGGCCATCGCGGACGGCCCCATGGCGGGCCTGGCCGCGCGCGCCGTGGTCGTGCTCGACGAGAACGACAAGGTCCTCCACACGGAGCTGGTCGGCGAGATCGCCGACGAGCCGGACTACGACGCCGCGCTCGCCGTCCTGAGCTGACCCTCACCCGGCAGCCCGCACCGGGCCCCGCCCCGACCGCACACCAGGGTCGGGGCGGGGCCTTGCGCGTGGGGCCCTGCGCGTGGGGCCTTGGGCGTGCGGCCCCGGGCGTGCGGCCCCGGGCGTGCGGCCTTGGGCGTGGGGTGGAGGGGTCTGCGGATCACGCGTGGCCCGTGTCGCGCGTGGCCCGCATCGCGACGGCCCGGGTGCGCGGTGGTCAGGGGCGCGCCGGCGTGGGGGCCACGCGCACCAGGCGGGCCCCGGTACGCGGAGAAGCGCGGCCGTTACGATGACGGCGTACCGCATCGCGTGGCGGCCTGTTCCCCTGACGTTCTCCCAGGAGGCCCAGCCATGCCCGCACGCCCCGCGGACCACCCCGCCCCTCGCGTACGCCCGTTCCGGCGCTCCGACCGCGACCAGCTCACCGACCTGCTCAACCGGCACGCCGCCGCGGTGCTCCCCGGCGTGTCCGCGTCCGTGAACACCGTGCTCGGCAGCCTGGAGCAGCGCCCCGACGAGTACGTCACCGACCCGTGGGTCGCCGACCGGGCCACGCTGGTCGCCGAGGACCACTCCCGCCTGGTGGCCGCCGCCCACCTGCTGCGCTACCGCGACGACGCCGACGTGGACCCCTCCTACCGTGGGTCCGGCTCGGTCGAGTGGTTCCTCCACGTGCCGGCGGCGGCCGGCCCGGCGAACCATCTGATGGCCGCCTGCCTGGCCCAACTCGCCACCTGGGACACCCGGCTGTGGCACGCGGACGGCAACCTGCCCGTGCCCGGGGTGTACGGCGTGCCGGGGCCGTGGCCGCACGTACGCGCGCTGTACGAACGCGCCGGGTTCCGCCACACCGGCGGCACCGAGACCCTGCTGCTCGCCACGGTCCGCGAGCTGCCGACCGGGCCCACCCCGCACGGGCTCACCGTCGACCGCACCCTCGGCGACCTGGGCACCCGCTTCACGGCCCGGCGCGACGGCCACACCCTGGGCCACCTGGAGGTGGACACCGGCCTGGAGCGGGCCGAACGCCGCCCCCGCGACGGGGCCCTGGCCGACCTCTCCGACATCGATCTGGCCGATACCGACCTGTCCGACGACGCCCCGGACGAGGTGTTCGCCGCCCTGCTCGCGCGGGCCGCCGAGTGGCTGCGCTGGTGCGGCGTGGACCGGGTGCTCGCGTACGTGGACGGCGCCGACAACGCCGATGACACCGGGGACGCCGCGGCCCGGGAGGCCGAGCGGCTGCGCCGGCACGGCTTCGCCGAGGTGACGCGCACCGCGCGTGGCTGGACCCGCACGCGTCCCTAGGCCGGCGTCGGGCCGGCCGGGCCCGGTCGCGCCCCGGCCGGGTCCTCGTCCAGTTGGGCCGCCGGGTCCTCCAGTCGGACGGAGGTGAGGGCGCGTAGGGCGGCGACGGGCAGCAGCAGGCCGCTCTGCCCGTCCTCGCCGTGGGTGAGGACGAGCCCCGCGAGTCCGCCCGTACGGGAGAAGGCCGGGGCGCCGATCAGGCCGTACACCACCTCGCCGGCCACCCGTAGCCAGTCGCCGGAGCGGCCCCTGACGTCGAGGACGCACGAGTAGGGTCCGTCGACCGAATACGCGCTCACCAGGAGTTGGCGGCCGGGGCGGGGGAGCCAGTCGAAGGTCAGCGGCTGCTCGGGTACGGGGACGGGCTCGGCGAGGCGCAGCACCACCAGGGGAGCGAGGTGCCGGCGCAGGTGCCGGCCGAGCATCGGTGCCGCGAGCGTCTCGACCGGCGTGGCCCGTACCGTGCGCTCGGCGGCGACCACGTACAGCTCGGTTTCCAGATCGTCGGGGTCGGAGTGCACTCTCAACGCGGTGATGACCGTCCGGGAGTCCAGCAGCAGGCCGTTGCCCAGGTGGTCCTCCCCGTCGTGCACCCGAACGCTCACCGCCGCGACCATCTCCTCGTCCACCTGCCAGTCGTCCGCGTTCACGGTGACGCTGCCGTTCACGTGGCCGAACTGGTAGACCGAGTTGACCGGCGCCGAGCCGGGCGCGGCCATGAACCGGTTGTGCACCTGGGCTCCCGCGGTCCCGGCCGGCTCGTCCTCCTCGGGGACGCGGGTCGTCTCGGTCGCGCGGTGCACCACCTCCGGCAGCAGCGCGTCCTCACCCGCCTCGGCCGACCCGCCCTCGGCCTCCGCGAGTTGGCGTTCCAACTGTTCGCAGCGCTCCTCCGCCCGCTGGTGCCGCTCCCGCACCCGGGCCAGCTCCTCCCTGAGTTCGCGCACCTCCTCGCGCAGCCGCGCCTGTTCGTCGGCCCGCTCGCCGCCGGCGGCGTCGCCCAGCGGCCCGGGCGACGTGGGCGCGGTGGCGGACGCCTGGAGTTCGTGGAAGCGCATCTGGAGGTCGCGTACGCGGTGCTCGCGGTCCTGGAGCGCGTCCTCCAACCAGCGCTCGCGGGCCGCCGCCCGGCGCGCCTCCTGGTCGGCCTCGGCCAGCTTCCGCTCCAGCAACTGCACTTTGTGCGCGGGGGACTTGCTGCCGTTCAGCGCCGCGTGGTGCAGATCGCGGAGCATGCCGATCGTCTCCTCGGTCGGCACGGTGCCCCGCTCCTCGGCCACGTCGTGCAGCAGGTTGAGGACGAACTCCCACGGCGGCATGCGGCTGCCGCTCAGGTAGCGGGAGACGGTGGAGGAGTCGTACGCGCGGCGGGCCGCGTACCGCCGGGTCGATACGCCCAGGCCCTGGAACAGGTCCCGCAACGCGACGGCCAGCGCCGCCGCTTCGGGCCCCACGCCCTGGTTGACCGGCTTCAGTTCGCTCATCGTGCCCGCCGCCCCCGATCCCTCCGCGTCGCACCCACGTGCCGTACGCGCCTCGCGCTGCCCCGTCTCGTACGCGCGTGGTGCCAGTGTCGTACGTGGCTCCCGCGCGCGTGTTGCCAGCCAACCGGCAGCACCGCTGCGCCTGCCGCAGCACCCCGCCCCGCCGCGAGGCTTGACCACATCGTCACAGACGCCCTTGCCCACCGTGAACGGGGACTTCGCCATGAGCCAGCGCACCACCCGGACCCAGCGCACCACCCGGACCCAGCGCACCAGCCGGCCCCGGCGCACCAGCCGGGCCCCCAGCGCCCGCCCTGCCCGGCCTGCCCGCCGCACCAGTCGTACCCACCGCGTCCTGCGCGCCCACCGCGCGCACGACCTGATCGTCTTCCTCGCCGTGCTCGGTACCGCCGTGGGGCTCGTGCTCGGCGGCGTCGCGCCGGAGTCGCTGGCGACGATCGCCGTCGCGGTCTCCGGCCTGTACGCCGCCTGGCGCGGCGGCGGCGACCGCCCGCGGTCGCCGGAGGGTCGGTGAGGCGGGCGGAGACCGGGTCTTAGGGTGAGGCCATGTCGTCCCCTCGGCACCCGGCCGCGCCCCGCCCGGTCGTCCCCCGTCCGGCCACACCCCATCCGACCGAGGCGCCCCGCCAGTCCGGCACACCCCGCCCGACCAGGGCGCCCCGTCCTGCCGGGGCCTCGCGTCCGGCCGGCGCGTCCCGTGCGCCGGCCGCGCGACCCGTGCGCGAGACGCGGTCGCTGCCGGTGGTGGCCGCGGGGGCGGTCGAGGTGCCGTTCGCGATCCAGCCGTACGACGAGGTCGTCGCGCACGACACCACCTGGGGCGAGCACTCGCACCCGTTCCACGAGCTGCTGTGGAACGAGCGCGGCGCGTCCAGCGCCGTCGTCGGGGCGCGGGTGTGGACGATCACGCCCGCGCTCGGGCTGTGGATGCCGGCCGGCACGCTGCACTCGGGTTCGGCGATCGCGGGGACCTGGTTCCGGGCGAGCTTCTTCGGCTTCCACACCACGCCCTCGCTCTCCGACACCCCGGTGGCCGTCGAGATCACCCCGCTGCTGCGGCTGCTCCTGGAGCGGCTGTGCGAACCCGGCCTGTCCGCCTCCTCGCGGAAGGTCACCGAGGCGCTGGTGCTCGACGTGCTCGAACCCTCGCCGCGCGAACTCCTTGTCCAGGCACCCACCTCGGCCCTGCTGCGTCCGATCGCCGACGCGCTGCGCGCGGACCCCGGCGACCAGCGCACCCTGTCGCAGTGGGCGGCGGAGCTGGCCGTGAGCGCGCGGACGATCAGCCGGGCCTTCGCCGCGGAGACCGGCACCAGCTTCGCGCGCTGGGTCGCCTCGGTTCGGGCACAGCACGCCGTGGCGCTGCTGGCCCGGGGCTGGGAGGTGGAGGCCGTGGCGGCGGAGGTGGGCTACCGGTCGGCGAGCGCCTTCGGGGCGGCCTTCCGCCGGACCACCGGCCTCACCCCGGGCGCGTTCCAGGTCTCCTGACCGGCCGGGGGAGCGCACCGGGGATCAGCCGCCGAGCGAGCGGGCGCCGGGTCCGGCTCCCCGGGCGGGCCCCGGGATCGGCCCCCGAGCGGCCCATGGGCGGGACCGTCCTCGGCCTTCCCCGGATGTCCACGGCCCTCCGTACGCCACCCCCGCGCCCCCACCACGCCCCCACCAACCCAGGCCCCACCACCCACACCCCCACCCGGCGCCACTTTTTCGGACAGGGCCGACCTGCCCACAGGCCGCATCTCCCCATGCGCGCCTTGGGTTCGTGTCCGGATCGCTACATCGGCTGTCTCGTAAGACTGGTTGCGACAGCGATCGGCGACCTCTTAAGGTGCGAAGGCAAGGCTTACCTAAGTACTTGTGTTCGACAGTGGTGCACTACTCCACGACGGCCTCCCCGGACCCAGGCGTGCGAGGACCGGCACCTGGCCATCCGGATCAGTGGGGTTCGACCATCATGCGTTCCATTCGCTTGCGCCTGTTCACCGCGGCAGCCGCGACCGCCGCGCTGTTGACCGTCGCGGCCTGCGGCGGCTCCTCGTCGGACGGCGACGACGCCAAGGCCGACGACACCAAGGGCTCGGCCTCCGCGGGGACCGACGGTTCCGCGTCCAGCGACGGGCCCGTCGCCGACGGCACGTTCCCGATCACCATCAAGCACGCCCTGGGCAAGACGACCATCAAGAAGAAGCCCGAGCGCGTCGCCACCGTCAACTGGGCCAACCACGAGGTGCCGCTGGCGCTCGGCGTGGTCCCCGTCGGGATGGCCAAGGCCGACTTCGGTGACGACGACGGCGACGGGGTGCTGCCCTGGGTGGAGAAGAAGCTGGACGAACTGGGCGCCAAGACGCCGGTCCTGTTCGATGAGAACGACGGTATCGACTTCGAGGCCGTCGCCGACACCCAGCCGGACGTCATCCTCGCCACCTACTCCGGCATGACCAAGCAGGACTACGAGACGCTGAGCGAGATCGCCCCCGTGGTGGTCTACCCGGACGCCCCGTGGGCGACGCCGTGGCGCGAGATCATCCGGTCCAACAGCAAGGCCATCGGGCTCGCCGGCAAGGGCGAGGCGATGATCAAGGACCTGGAAGGACGGATCGCCCGCACCGTCGCCAAGTATCCGCAGCTCAAGGGCAAGTCGGCGATGTTTATGACGCACATCGACCCCGGTGACGTCAGCGAGGTCGGCTTCTACACCGCCAACGACACCCGCACGCTCTTCTTCGAGGACCTCGGCCTGAAGATCCCGGGCAGCGTCGCCAAGGCGTCCAAGGGCACCGACAAGTTCGCGCTCACCCGCAGCGCCGAGCAGATCGACGAGTTCAACGACGTCGACATCGTCACCGGCTACGGCGACGACAAGGGCACCCTCGCCAGGACGCTGCGCAAGGACCCGCTGGTCTCCAAGCTCCCGGCCATCAAGCGCGACTCGATGTACCTGCTGCCCGGCACCTCGCCGCTGGCGACCGCGGCCAACCCGACGCCGCTGTCGATCTCGTGGGTGCTCGATGACTACGTCGCCGCGCTCGCCAAGGCCGCGGACAAGGTCACGTGACCACGGACACCACCCCTCGCACGCCGGACGTCGCCGTGGTGCGGCGTCCGGCGCGCGTGCGCGCCCTGTGGCTGCTGGCCGCCGTCCTGGTGCTGGCCGCGCTGATGGTGGCCTCCGTCGCCTTCGGCTCCCGCACCGTCGGCTGGTCCGACGTCTGGGCGGGGCTCGGCGGCGCGGAGGACACCCTGGAACGGGCGGCCGTCGTCAAGCGCGTACCGCGCACGTTCCTCGCGGTGCTGATCGGCGCGGCGCTCGGCCTCGCGGGCGCGGTCATGCAGGGCGTGACCCGCAACCCGCTGGCCGACCCGGGCATCCTCGGCGTCAACATGGGCGCCTCGCTGGCCGTGGCCGTGTCGGTCGCGTACTTCGGCCTCACCTCGCCGACCGGCTACGTCTGGGTCGCGATGGCGGGCGCCGCGCTCGCCGCCGCGTTCGTCTACGGCGTCGGCACGCTGGGCCGTGGCGGCGCCACGCCGCTCAAGCTGGCCCTGTCCGGCGCGGCCACCTCCGCCGCCTTCGCCTCGCTGGTCACCGCGGTGCTGCTGCCCCGCAACGACCTGGCCGGCAGCTTCCGGCTGTGGCAGATCGGCGGCGTGGGCGGTGCCTCGTACGAACGCATCGGGCACGTCCTGCCCTTCCTCGCCGTCGGCTTCGCGATCTGCCTGCTGTCGGCCAAGGCCCTCAACTCGCTCGCGCTCGGCGAGGAGTTGGCGGCCGGGCTCGGCGAGCGGGTCGCGCTGGCGCGCGGCGTGGCCGCGCTGGGCGCCGTCGTGCTGTGCGGCGCGGCGACCGCGGTCGCCGGCCCGATCGGCTTCGTCGGCCTCGTCGTCCCGCACGCCTGCCGGCTGCTGGTCGGCGTGGACCACCGCTGGCTGCTGCCGTTCTCCGCGCTGCTCGGCGCGGCGCTGCTCACCGCGGCCGACGTCGTCGGCCGGGTCGTCGCCCGGCCCGCGGAGATCGACGTGGGCATCGTGACGGCGCTGATCGGCGCCCCCTTCTTCATCTGGATCGTCCGTCGGCAGAAGGTGCGTGCCCTGTGAGCACCGGCTCCCCCACCGCCCCGTCCACCCCCTCACCCACCTCGGCCCCCCTCGCCCCGACCACGGTGGAGGCCGTGGAGGCCGTGCGGGCCGTGGCGCGCGGCCGGGTCCGCCGGGCGCTGCGCCGGCGCGCGGTCATCGTGCTGCTGGCCGTCCTGGTGCTGCTCGCGTTCGTCGGCTCGCTGATGTACGGGCAGACGAACTACCCGCTGGCCGACGTGGTCCGGGTGGTCCTGGACGAGAAGGTGCCCGGGGCGACGTTCACGGTCGGCCGGCTGCGGCTGCCGCGCGCCGCGCTCGCCGCCGTGGCCGGCTTCAGCTTCGGCCTGGCCGGCGTCACCTTCCAGACCATGCTGCGCAACCCGCTCGCCAGCCCCGACGTCATCGGCATCAGCTCGGGCGCGAGCGCGGCGGCGGCCGTCGCCATCGTCATGCTCTCGCTCGGCGAGACCCAGGTGTCGGTCCTGGCCATCGCCGCCGCCCTCGCCGTGGCCCTGCTCGTCTACACGCTGGCGTTCAAGGACGGCGTCGTCGGCACCCGCCTCATCCTCATCGGCATCGGCATCGCGGCGATGCTCGACAGCGTCGTCGCGTACGTGCTCTCGCAGGCCGCCGAGTGGGACCTCCAGGAGGCCATGCGCTGGCTGACCGGCAGCCTCAACGGCACCACCTGGGACCAGACCAGGCCCGCCGCGCTAGCGCTGGCCGTACTCGGACCCGTACTCCTGTCGCAGGCGCGCAACCTGTCGGCCATGCAACTCGGCGACGACACCGCCGCGGCGCTCGGCGTACGCGTCGAGCGCACCCGGATCACGGTCATCATCGCCGCCGTCGGCCTCATCGCCTTCGCCACGGCGGGCGCCGGCCCGATCGCCTTCGTCGCCTTCCTCTCCGGCCCCATCGCGGCCCGTATCACCGGCCCCGGCGGCTCGCTGCTGGTCCCGGCCGGCCTGGTCGGCGCGCTGCTGGTGCTGGTCGCCGACTTCACCGGCCAGTACGCCTTCGACACCCGCTACCCGGTCGGCGTCGTCACCGGCGTGCTCGGCGCGCCCTACCTCGTCTACCTGATCATCCGCACCAACCGGGCGGGAGGCTCGCTGTGACCCAGTCCCATTCCCTGGCCGCCGAACGGCTCACCCTCGGCTACGGCGACCGCACCGTCGTCGACTCCCTCGACCTGACCGTCCCACCGGGCCGGATCACGGCGATCGTCGGCGCGAACGCGTGCGGCAAGTCGACGCTGCTGCGGTCCATGTCGCGGCTGCTGCCCCCGCGCGCCGGCCGTGTCGTCCTCGACGGCAAGGAGGTGCACCGGCTGCCCGCCAAGGAGTTGGCCCGCACCCTCGGCCTGCTGCCGCAGTCGCCGGTGGCGCCCGAGGGCATCACCGTCGCCGACCTCGTCGGCCGCGGGCGCCACCCGCACCAGCGGATGTTCTCGCGCTGGAGCGGCGAGGACGACGCGGCGGTGGCGGCGGCGCTGGAGGCCACCGACACCACGGCCCTCGCCGACCGCTCCGTGGACGAACTCTCCGGCGGCCAGCGCCAGCGGGTGTGGATCGCGATGGCGCTGGCCCAGCAGACCGACATCCTCATGCTCGACGAGCCGACCACCTTCCTCGACGCCAGCCACCAGGTCGAGGTCCTGGACCTGCTCACCGACCTCAACCACGAGCGCGGCACGACCGTCGTCATGGTCCTGCACGACCTCAACCTGGCCGCCCGCTACGCCGACCACATCGTCGCCCTGGCGGGCGGCCGACTCCACGCCTCGGGCCCGCCGCACGAGGTCCTCACGGAGGAGTCCGTACGCGCCGTCTTCGGCCTGAACAGCCGCATCATCGAGGACCCGGTCTCCGGCCGCCCCCTGATGCTCCCCATCGGCCGCCACGGCACCAGGCCACCGGCCCCGGCGGCGCAGGCCCCGCCCCAGGAGCCCGCGCCGGCACCCGAGCCCGCCCCAACGCCTGAGCCCCACTGAGACGGCGTACGCCGCCCGACGTACGAGGGCCGCGACAGACCGCGCCCCCACCACACCACGCCCCACGCCCCACGCCCCGCGCCACGCACCCCGAACCACCCACCCACCACCGGGAGACGCCTTGCCCAGCAGGACCGACGCCGCAGCCCCGGAGCACGCGCACGCCCCGGCCACGCCCCCCGCGAGCGGTCCGGGTCACGTCACCCTCGACTCGCACGCCGAGCTACGGGAGTTGCTCGGCGAACCGCATCCCCTCGTCATCGACAAGGTCCACCCCCGCCTCGACCCGGACGACCTGGACTTCGTCGCCCGCTCCCCGTTCTGCCTGCTGTCCACCTCGGACGCGTACGGCACCTGCGACGCGTCACCGCGCGGCGGCGCCCCCGGCTTCACGCACGTCGTCGACCCCGGCACGCTGGTGCTGCCGGAGCGCCCCGGCAACCGGCGCGGCGACAGCCTGCACAACATCCTCGACAACCCGCACGCCGGACTCCTCTACCTGGTCCCCGGCAGCCGCACCATCCTGCGCGTCAACGGCCGGGCCCGCGTCCTCACCGACGCCCCCTTCTTCGACGCCCTGACGGCGGAGGGCGGGCGCCCGAGCCTGGCCATCCTGATCGACATATCCGAGGTCTACCGCCACTGCCCCCAGTCCCTGAACCGCTCGTCGCTGTGGTCGCCGGCGACGTGGGAAGCGGAGGCGTGACGGCGCCGAACCGCCGTCCGGGGAGGGGCCCGGACGGGTAGGGCGCGGCCGGGGCGAGGGAGGTTGCGAGACTGGCTCCCAGCCGGTTCCCATCCCGTTCCCGCCTCGAATCCCCCGGAGGGCCCAGCGTGTTGACAGGCTTCCGCTCGACCCGCGGGGCCGACGACCCCGACGAGGTCGAAACCCCGGGCCCGGGCCCGACGGCGTCGCCGACTAGCTCCGCCGAGGTGGGGGAGGAACCCGCCCGCCGCGTCGGGCCCCGCGACCTGGTGCGCATGACGCGCGGCCACCGCGGCCCCATCGGGGGGGCCCTGCTGCTCTCGCTGCTGGGCGCGGTGCTGGGCCTGGTACAGCCGCTGCTGGCGACGCGAACGATCGACAACTTCTCGCACGACCGGCCCTACCTGCTGCTGACCGTCGTCCTCGGCGTCGTGTTCGTCGTGGAGGCGGTGCTCGCCGCGCTCGCCGGCTACGCGTTGGAGCGGGCCGGCGAGGGGTTCGTCCTCGGACTGCGGCTGCGCATCGTCGACACCCTGCTCCGGCTGCCCATGCGGCGGTACGAGCGGCAGCGCCTCGGCGACCTGCTCACCCGCACCACCAGCGACACCACGCTGTTGCGTGACTCGATCGCGTACGACCTGTCGGAGGTCGTCGTCGGCTCCTTCGTCGTGGTCGGCGGGGTCACCATGATGATCTGGCTGGACGCCGGGCTGTTCCTCGTCGTCCTCGCCATCGTCGGCGCGATCGGTCTGGCGACGACGCTGCTGTTGTCCGGCATCCGCAGGGCCGTCGAGGACGCCCAGGACAGCTTGGGCGCGATGTCCGCCGAGTTGGAGCGCGCGCTGTCGGCCATCCGCACCGTACGCGTGATGCGCGCCGAGGACCGCGAGCGCGAGCGCATCGGCGCGCGGGCCCGCGAGGCGTACCGGCAGAACCTGCGCGCCGCCAAGCGGGACGCCGTGGTGGGGCCGGCCATGACGCTGGCCATGCACGCCTCGATGATGGCCGTCCTGGTGGCCGGCGGCATCCGGGTCGCGGGCGGGGAGTCCTCGCTCGGCGACCTCGTCGGGTTCCTGCTGTACGTCACCTACGTCACCGGCCCGCTGTCCAACCTGTTCGACGTCATGGCCACGCTCCAGAAGGGCATGGCGGCGCTGCAACGCATCGAGGCCGTCGCGCAGTTGCCCGGCGAGGCCGACGACGTACCCGCGCCCGTCGCGTCGGTCGGCACGCCGCCCCCGGCTCACCCCGACGCCCCGGCCGTCGAGTTCCGGAACGTCGCCTTCGCGTACGAGGTGGGCCAGCCCGTTCTGCGCGACGTGTCCTTCGCCGTGCCCCGCCACACGCACACGGCGTTGGTCGGCCCGTCCGGCGCGGGCAAGTCCACGCTGTTCGCCCTACTCGCCCGGTTCTACGAGCCCGACTCCGGCCAACTCCTCCTCGACGGGCACGACGTGGCGCGCGACCTCACCATCGACGCCTGTCGGTCCGCGCTGGGCCTGGTCGAGCAGCACGCCCCGGTGCTGTACGGCACCCTCCGCGAGAACATCACGTACGCCAAGCCGGACGCCTCCGACGCGGAGATCGACCGCGTGGTGGAGTTGGCCAGCCTGAGCGCCCTGGTGGAGCGGTTGCCGAAGGGGCTGGACACCCCCGTCGGCGAGCACGGTGACCTGCTCTCCGGTGGCGAGCGGCAGCGGGTGGCCATCGCCCGCGCCCTGCTCCCCGGGCCGCGCCTGCTGCTCCTGGACGAGCCCACCTCCCACCTGGACGCCGCCAACGAGGAGGCGCTGACCCGCACCCTTCGCCGGATCGCGGCCGAGTGCACGCTGCTGGTGATCGCCCACCGCCCGTCCACGATCCGCGCCGCCGACCTGGTGGTGACCCTGGACGCGGGCCGCGTGACCTCCATCGCTCCCCCGACCGAGCCCGCCTGACCGGGCGTCTGAGACGCCTGATGCCCAAGATGCCCGTGGGGCGAGAGTGCCGCATTGTCGTGCTATGTGACAGGCTGACCCGACAGTGACCGGGGAAACAGCGGAGGCGGGGGAGCATGCCGGAGCTTGGCAAGGGTGGGAACACGGCGGTGGCGGCGGGGCGGCTCGTCGCGGCGTTGCACGCGGTGGGTGACGCGGTCGACCTGAGCGCGCTGTTGGTCGCCGCGGACGGCAGGGTCAGGTCGGACGACGACATGGTCTTCTACAACCAACCCGCCGCCGAGTCCGACGCGGTACGCCACCTCGCCGTCGACGCCGCCGGCCCCGAGCGCATCGAGGTGGACCCGGCCGGGCTGCCCGCCGACGTGGACCGGGTCGTCCTGGTGGGGAGCTGCGACCCCGACGACGCCAGCCGCACCTTCCACGGGGTGAAGCAGGTGACGATCCGCGTCGAGCAGCCGGGCGCCGAGCCCATCGTCTTCCACCAGCCGGACCTCACCGACGGCGAACGCGCCGTGCTCCTGGCCGAGATCTACCGCCGAGGCCCCGGCTGGAAGCTGCGCGCCATCGGCCAGGGGTACGCCAACGGACTCGCGGGCCTCGCCACCGACTACGGAATCGCCGTGGCGGAGGACGCCGAGCCCGACAACGCCGAAGCCGATGTCGAAGCCGACGCCACCAGCGGCACACCCGCCCCGGCGGCGGCCCCGACACCGACCCCGGACCCGGCTGCGTCCTCAGCCCCGGCTTCAGCCCAGACCCCAGCCCCGGCTTCAGCCCAGACCCCAGCCCCGGCCCCCGCCCGGGCCAACCTGCGGAAGCCGCCGCTGGGCAGCATCAGCCTGGACAAGGGCGGGCGCACCGCGATCGACCTGGACAAGCACGACCGGGAGCTGGTGGTCGAGGCCGCGCTGGAGTGGGACGGCGGCAGCGAGCGGCGGCGCAAGCTGGGGGCCGACCTCGACCTGTACGCGCTGTTCGTACCGGCCAGCAAGGCGCTGCGCGGCCCCAAGGCGCCCGGCACCCTCGTCAAGGCCGGCCACCAGCCGCAGGGCGATCCGCTGGTGGCGCCGAGCGACGCGGAGCCGGACCAGGCTCAGCCCACGGGCCAGTCCAAGAAGGCCAAGAACAGCAGGAACAAGCAGGCCAAGGGCGGCGAGGCGGTCTACTACAAGCACCTCGGCTCGCTCAAGGCCCGCCCCTACATCCGCCTCGACGGCGACGCCCGCGCCCCCGGCCGTGAGTCCGTGCGCATCGTACGGCCCGACGAACAGGGCTACGTCCTGCTCTGCGCGTACTCCGCCGTCAGTAACGGCTACGGCTCCTTCCGCAGCTTCGGCGCGAAGGTCGTCATCACGGACGGGCGCGGCTCCACGGTCACCGTCCCCCTCTTCGAGAACACCATGACCCGCTACTGGGTCGCCATCGCCCTCATCGACTTCGGCTCCCCCGACGGGGCGGCCATCCACCACATCGAGGCGTACAGCGCCCGTATGACCGAGCGGCGCCCGGTGTTGCACGTGGACGGCACGGTCGAGATGAACGGCGGCCCGGTGGAGTTCAAACGGCGGTAGCCGCGACGCGCGTACGAACCGCCCCCGCGCGCCCGTCAACGGTGGGGCGGCGGGGGCGACTCCGGGGTCAGGGGGGCAACGCCGGCGGTGGAGCCGTCAGCGCGGGTCGCCGGCCGCGGTGATCATCTCCACCACCGCGGGCAGCCCGCCGGCGGCCAGGGCCCGGCGTTGTCGGTCGGCGCCGGTGCCCTCGCTGAGCAGCCGGTGGGTCAGGTTCGTCACCTCGCGCGTGTCGCCGGCCTCCTTGAGTGCGGGCGTGACGTGCGCGAGCAGCGCCTGCACCACGTCGCCCGCCGCCCGACGCCGGCCGTCCGGATCGATGAGGTCGCCGCTCAGCCCGTGCCGGGCGGCCTGCCACACCGCGAGCCGCAGCAGCTCGGCGCTCGCCTCCGGCGCCGCGACCCCCAGCTCCGCCTCCCGCATCGCGGTGTCCACCAACGCGCGCACCAGGCCGGCGAACAACATGGCCTCGTGCGGGTGCAGTTGCACGTCCAGGGACCGCACCTCGACCGTCGGGTAGCGCTCGGACAGCCGTGCCTGCCAGTAGAGCTGCCCCACGTCGCGGATGACGCCGGTGTCGAGCAACTGCCGTACGCGCTCCGCGTAGTCGTCCTCGTCGGCGAAGTGCGGCGGCATGCCGCCGACCGCCCAGCGGCCGAAGACGATCGTGCGCCAACTGGCGAACCCGGTGTCGTCGCCTTTCCACAGCGGCGAGTTCGCCGCCATCGCGATGAGCGTGGGCAGCCACACCCGCACCCGGTTCAGCACCTCGACGCCCACCCGCCGGCTGGGGACGGCGACGTGTACGTGCATGCCGTTGACGAGTTGCTCCCCGACCAGTTGTGGGGCCTGCTGCTGGATGGCGCGGTACCGGGCCTCGTCGGTGACCGCCACGGGCGCGTCATCGGGGAGCGGCGGCGTGCCGCTGACCAGGAGGCCGCACCCGTGTTCCCGGGCCGCCGCCGCCACGGCGCTCCGTAATCGCACCAGATGCCCTTCCGCCTCCGCCAGCGTGTGGCAGACCGGCGTGGCCACCTCGACCTGTGCCTGCAACAGCTCCGACTGCACCTCTTCCGCGGCGACCAGGGGCTCCAACTCGGCCGCTCTCAGCACGGCCTTAGCGTGTGGTGCCGTTTGTCCCGTCACCCGATCAACCAACAGGTACTCCTCTTCCACGCCAACGGTTGCCATCGGCAGCTCTCTCCGTTCGCACCGCGCACCCCCACCTGAGCAGATGGGGCCATGCGCACCAGCCGGACGCCTCGTGGTTGGCCCGGCACCGCCCGCCCGCGGGCTCTCTCCCCGGGCCGTCACCCGATCCCGCCGGGGCCCCGCTCGGCTTTGCTCGGTTGTGCTTCGGTCGTGCCCGGTCCTGCTCGGTCGCAAATCTAGGTGGCCCGCGATAGTCCGGGTACGGTGCCGTGCTTGACCGATGGGGCCCCGTGGACCGCCCCGTGGGTCCACGCGGTACGGGGGCGCGTGGGCCACTGGCTCACCGCTTCGGGTCGCCGCACCGCCCCCGCCACCGCCGTACGACGCGGGCGCTGCCGCGCTGCCGCGCGACGCCGCGACCCGGTCACCGGCCGCCGGCGAGCTACCGCCAGGGCCGGCGCCCGGTGATGGCCTGCCACCTGTCACGTTGCTCGTCCAACGCGTCCGTGGCCCGCCCGACGTCCGGGTCCACGCGCTCGGCCGCCTTCACCTCCGCCACGTGCGTCCGCGCGGCGTCGACGTCCTCCGTCGCCGCGCGGGCCGCCGCCAGGTCGGCCTCGGCCGCCGCGATGTGCCGCTCCCGCGCCGCCCGGGCGTCCCGCGCTCGCGCGACGGCGCTCCGCACGTCCAACACGAACTGGCGCACGTTCGGCTCCGGGTACTCGCGGTGGGCGTAACAGACCTCGTACGGCACGGAGGTCCCGGCCGCCAGCGTCACGCACGTCCCCGCCGGGTCGTCCGACGGGACGCAGTCGACGGTGAGCGTGGCGAGGGGGATGTCCGTGCTGGGCCCGCTGGCGGGCGTGCGGTGGCGGCCCGTCTCGTCGAGCGGACCGTCCTCGTCGAAGAGCCGGAGCACCTCCTCGTGCACGGCGATCCGGCCCAGCCAGGTGACCCGGCTGCCGGGCGCGGGGTCGCGCAGGCCCCGCAGCCGCCGCTCGGCGCCGGCCACCTCGGCCTGGTACGCGGCCCTGGCCTGGCTGAGCTGCTCCGTGGCCGCTTCCAAGCGGTGGGCGCTGGCGCGCCTGGCGACCGTGAGCTCCTCGCGCAGGCGGCGTAGTGCGCCGCGGGGCTTCGCGTACTCCGCCCCGAACATCGCGGCCCACGAGCCCGGATAGGACGCCCACCGGTAGGCGACGACGCCGAGCGAGACCGCGACGATCCACCCCAGCGTCTGCACCCACGCCATCCGCGCTCACCCCGCCCCGGTCCGCCCCCGCGCGGGGGCATGGCACCCGCCGCGCTACCCGGGCAACTAGACCACCGGGAGGGGGCGGTGGGGCGGAGGTTGAGCCGGTGCGCCCTGCCGGGTGCGCCGCACGCCCCCCGTCGCGCGCCGCACTGACACAGATGGTCAACTCATTGATCCACACGGGACTGGTCACCGTCTCAGGGCTGCGTAGGGTTCCAAGAGGGCGGCAGCGAGGCAGCCAGCGCGGCGTCCGCCCCCTCGATCCACCGCCGCGCCGACGCGCGTTCCCGCCAGAGCGCGGAACATGCGGCACACGCGGACACGTACGGCCCGTACGACACAGACGTCACGTACGGCTCGTACGGCACACGTGCGCCAAGCGCGGCCTCACGACGCCAGTCCGAGAAGCCCGCCAGAAGCCCAACTCCCCCACAACGGCCCTACCAGAGAGAGAAGTTGATCCCATGCGCGCACTCGTCGTCGCTCGGGGCGAGGCCGGGCCCGTCCGGTTCGCCGAGGTGGATGAGCCCGTACCGTCCGCCGGGGAGGCGGTGGTGGAGGTGCGGCACATCGCTCTCAACTTCGGAGAGCTGACCTACCTGCACCTGTGGCCGGACGGCGCCGTGCACGGGCACGACGCGGCCGGGGTCGTGGTGCGTGCCGCCGCTGACGGTTCGGGGCCGCCCGAGGGGACGCGCGTCGCGCTGGGCATGACGCCCCACGCGTGGGCGGAACGGGTGGCCGTCAGCCCGGCGTGGCTCGGCACCGTTCCCGAGGGCGTGGAGCTGGCCGACGCCGCCGCGCTGGGGATCGCCGGGGTCACCGCGCTGCGGGTGCTACGTACGCGGTCCCTGCTGGCCCGGAACATGCTGGTCACGGGCGCCAGCGGGGGCGTGGGGCACTTCGCCGTCCAGTTGGCGGCGCTGGCCGGGGCCCGGGTGACGGCGCTCGTCGGCTCGCCGGGCCGGGCGGCCGGACTGCGCGAACTCGGCGCCGACGCGGTCCTGACCGACCCGGCCGAGCTGGCCGAAACCGAGGACCGGTTCGACCTCGTCCTGGACACGGTCGGCGGGCCGCTGGTGGCCCAGGCGTGGAGCCAACTCGCCGAGGGCGGCGCCCTCCACCTGGTCGGTTACTCGTCGGGGGAGGCGACCACGTTCCCGCCGGAGGCCCTGTTCGGCTTCGGCGAACCCCGCACCATCGCCACCTACGGCGACCGGACCTCCACCAGCGGCGAGCTGACGGACCTGCTGGGGCTGGTCGCCGCCGGCCGGCTCTCGGTCCCGGTCGGCCTGCGCGGCGACTGGCGGGAGGTGGACGAGGCCGTGCGGGCGCTGTTCGCGCGCACGGTGCACGGGAAGGTCGTGCTCGACGTGGCCTGAGGCCGTGGGCGGGGACACGGACGAACACGTCGTCCGTACGCCGCCTCCCCGCCCGGGGAGGCGGTCGGCCGGGGTGGACGAGGATGGGCCCATGGACGTGCTGGCGGAGGTCTTGCGGGTGTCGGGGGCGCGGGGCGCGCTCGGCGTCGTGGTGGAGGCCGGTGGGAGCTGGGGCCTGTGGTGGGACGCCGCGCCGGGAGCGGTGCTGCACGTGGTCTCCCGTGGCACGGTCTGGCTCCACACCACGGGCCAGCGGCCACTCCAGGTGCGGGCCGGGGACGCCGTCCTCGCGCCGCCGGGTACCGCGCACGGAATCGCCGGGGCCGCCAGCGTGACGATGGGCTCCTGCGACCGCGAGGCCGCGGCCCGGGCCATGGGCGACGGCCGGGCCCTGCGGCTGGGCTCGGAGCCGGCGCACACGGAGGTGATCGTCCTCCACTACGAGCACGACCCGGAGGTGAGCACGCCGGTGCTCACCTCACTCGCCCGGCCGACGCACGTCACGGCCGGCCAGAACGCGCAGTTCAGCAGGACCGTCGAACTCCTCGCGGCGGAGCTGGCGGAGCCGCGGCTCGGCACCACCGCCGCGATCAACAGCATCGTGGACCTGCTGCTCGTCCAGTTCGTCCGCGCCTGGCTGGCCCGCCACCCCGAGGAGCGGTCCACCTCGTGGCTGGGCGCGCTGCGCGACCCGGTCGTACGCGACGCCCTGGCACACGTGCACGCCCGGCCCGAGCACCCCTGGACCACGCAGTCCCTTGCCGCCGCGACGAGCGTCTCCCGGGCGACGCTGACCCGGCACTTCCGGTCCGCCCTCGGGCAGACGCCGGGCGCGTACGTGACGCGCTGGCGCCTCGACCTGGCGGCCGTCCGGCTCCGCGACACCGACGAACCGGTCGAGTCGATCTCCGGCGCGGTCGGCTACGCCTCCCCGCACGCCTTCAGCCGCGCCTTCCGACGCGCCCGGGGCACGGCCCCCGGGGAGTACCGCGCCCGCCTGCGCCCACCGGGGTAGCCGCGCCGGGCCAGCGGCGCCCACCGGCGCGCCCACCGGAGCCCGCCGGAGCCCACCGGCGCGCCCACCGGAGCCCGCCGGGGCCCACCGGGGCGACCGCCGTGCCCGTGATCCGGGCCGGTCGCCGCGCCCGTGACCCGGGCCCGGCCGCCGCGCACGGGGGCGCGGCGGACTCCCCCGTAGGGGCGCGGGAGGAACCGGCTGGTTGGACGGAGGCGAAGCGGGGCACTCGTGGAGCGCTGACGCACCCGACGGCAGACCAACCGAGGAGGCGCCTTGGCTGTTCGCCATCGCCTGATCAAAGCCCCGCCGAGCACCGTGTGGGCCGTGCTCGCCGACGGCACCCGGTACGCGGAATGGGTGGTGGGGACCTCCTCCTCACGCCCGATCCACGGCCACTGGCCGCAGACGGACGCGGCCATCGGCTACGAGGTACGGATAGGCCCCGTCTCGCTGACCAACCGGACGACCGTCCGCTTCTGCGAGGAGGGCAGCCGGCTGGAGCTGGAGGCCCACGCGGGCGCCCTGGGCACCGCGCGCATCGCGATCGAGCTGCGCCCGTGGGGCGAGCACTGCCTCGTCCTGGTCGACGAACACCCGTTGCAGGGTGCGGGCGGCTGGCTGCACAACGCGGCGTTCGAGCCGCTGATCCACCTGCGCCACCGCGCGATGCTCGGCCGGCTCGCCGGGCTCTGCGAGGCGGACGACGACCAGCGGCGGGCACACGGCCGGGCTCCGACCACGACACCGGCCACCGCCGCCGGCCCGCAGGGCGAGTGATGGCGGGGGAACACGACAGGGCCGCGACGGAAGGGACGACACGGGTGACGCCGGGGACGACGACGGACGCCGTGGTCATCGGCGCCGGGCCCAACGGCCTGGTGGCCGCCAACCTGCTGGCTGACGCCGGCTGGAACGTCCAGGTGCTCGAGGAACAGCCCGAGCCCGGCGGCGCGGTCCGCCACGACCAGGGCGTCGACCCCGCGTTCACCAACGACCTGTTCAGCTCCTTCTACCCGCTGGCCGCCGCGTCCCCCGTCCTGGCCGGGCTCCGGCTCCAGGACCACGGCCTGCGCTGGAGCCACGCGCCGCACGTGCTGGCGCACCCGCTCAGCGACGGCTCGTGCGCCGTGCTCGACCGGCGCGTCGACACCACCGCCGCGTCCCTCGACACCTTCGCGCCCGGCGACGGGGACGCCTGGCGGCGGCTGCACGACGCGTGGGACCGGATCCGCCCCGACCTGCTGGACGCGCTGTTCACCCCGTTCCCACCGGTGCGGGCCGGCACCCGCCTTGCCCTGCGGCTCCGCGCGGCCGGCGGGCTGCGCCTGGCGCGCACGCTCGCGCTGCCGGTGCGCCGGATGGGCGAGGAGGAGTTCACCGGGCAGGGCGGCAGGCTGCTGCTGGCCGGCAACGCGCTGCACGCCGACCTCGCCCCGGAATCGGCCGGCAGCGGCGGCTTCGGCTGGCTGATGGCCATGCTCGGCCAGACCTACGGCTTTCCCGTACCCGTCGGCGGCTCCGGCGCCCTGACCCGGGCCCTGGTCCGGCGCCTGGAGTCCCTTGGCGGGCAGGTCCGCTGCGGGCAGCGCGTCGAGTCCGTGGTCGTACGGGACGGGCGCGCGGTGGGCGTGCGGACGGCGGGCGGCGAGACCGTCGAGGCCGGCAGGGCGGTACTCGCGGACGTGTCCGCCCCCGCTCTCTACGGCGACCTCGTCGCCCCGCGACACCTGCCCGACCAACTCCATTCCGACCTGCGACGCTTCCAGTGGGACTTCGCGACCTTCAAGGTGGACTGGGCGCTGGACGGCCCGGTGCCCTGGCGGGCCGAACAGGCGGCGCGGGCCGGGACCGTGCACGTGGCCGACGGCGTGGACGAGCTGACGCGCTTCGCCGCCCAGATCGCCATGCGCCAGGTCCCCGACCGGCCCTTCCTGCTGTTCGGCCAGATGACCCGGTCCGACCCCACCCGCTCACCCCACGGCACCGAGGCGGCCTGGGCCTACACCCACGTGCCCCACCGCATCACCGCGGACGCCGGCGACCAGGGCATCACGGGCGACTGGCACCCCGACGCGCGCAACCGCATGGCGGACCGGGTCGAGCAGCAGGTGGAGCGGTTCGCGCCGGGCTTCCGCGCGCTGATCCGCGCCCGCCGCGTCCTGGCACCGCCCACCCTCCAGGAACTCGACGCCAACCTGATGGGCGGCGCCCTCAACGGCGGCACCACCGCCCTCCACCAACAGTTGGTCTTCCGCCCCGTACCGGGCCTCGGCCGCCCCGAGACCCCCGTGGCGGGCCTGTTCCTCGCCTCCGCCAGCGCCCACCCGGGCGGCGGCGTCCACGGCGCCCCCGGCGCCAACGCCGCCCGCGCCGCCCTCCGCCGCCACCTCCCACCCGGCCTGGCCCGCGCCCAACGCCTCCTCACGGCCCGGGACCGCACCGGCCGCAAGACCTGAGCCCCCCGAAGTCCCGTACGCGACAAGGGAGTTGACCGTACGCCGCGACCTCGCTCGCACGACCGGCCGCGCGAGCACCCACCCGAGGAGAAACGACAGCACCCACCCGGGGAGAAAGCACAGCACCCACAGAAGGAGCAGGTGGCCATGGGCGGCAGTCCGCTCGACAACCGCACGGTGGTGGTGACCGGGGCGGCGCGCGGCATCGGCGCGGCCCTGGCCCGGGAGGCCGCCGCCCGGGGCGCCCGGGTCGCGCTGCTGGGGCACGAACCGGCCGCGCTGCGCGCGGTGGCCGACGCCCTGCCCACCACCGCCCTGCCGCTGCCGGTCGACGTGACCGACCAGGCGGCACTCGACGCGGCGGCCCGCGAGGTACGCCGTCGGCTCGGGCCCGCCTCGGTGGTGATCGCGAACGCGGGCATCGCCGAGGGCGGCCCGTTCGCCACCTCCGACCCCCGGTCGTGGCACCGCGTCATCGACGTCAACCTCGTCGGCAGCGCCCAGACCGCCCGGGCCTTCCTGCCCGACCTGTTCACCACGGCGGGCCACTACCTCCAGGTGGCGTCCCTGGCGTCCATCGGCGCGGCGCCCCTGCTGAGCGCCTACTGCGCGGCCAAGGCGGGCGTCGAAGCCTTCGCGCACGCGCTGCGCGCCGAGGTGGCGCACGAGCGGGTCAGCGTGGGCATCGCCTACCTCAACTGGATCGCCACCGACATGATCCGCGACCTCGACGAGTACGCCCTCCTGCGCGAACTGCGGGGCCGCATGCCCCCGCCGGCCCGCCGGAGCGGACCACCCCAGCCGGCGGCGGCCCGCCTGATCCGCTCCGTGGAACGCCGCCGCACGGCCGTCTACGTGCCCGGTTGGCTCCGCCTCACCCAGCCGGTACGCGCCGCCGTGCCCCCGCTCGTCCTCCGCCTCTCCCGCCGCGAACTGCCCCGCCTCCAGGCAACCGAGCCCTGGCGACCCACGGGCCCCCTGGGCGCCGGCGGCCAGGCCGACCAGGCCGCCGCCTCCTCCCCGGAGGAGTGAGCGCCGAACCCCCGGCTGTCCTCGCGAGTGCCGTGGCGTACGCGCGACCACGGCGAGACGCGGACGACGCGGCGCCGCCCGCACATCCCCTACCGCGTCGCGTCACACGTCTCACAGCGGCTCACAGCCGCCCGCTCGGTGTTGCCCTGGACGGCGCGGAGCGGGTGGGAGGGCGCGAGGCGACGCCACGCGCCGGGGGAGGGGGCGGGCACCCAGCCGTAGACGGGCGGCCGGATGTCGGCCGGGTCGATGTGCGGGCAGCCGGGAAGGTGGGCCTTGCCGCTGGCGTGCACGATGATCGCAGCCGCCGGCCAGCCGCCCCATTCGCTGGTGGGCGCGCTGCCGTGAGGCGCGCGGGGTGCTCGGGGTGCGCAGTCCGCGCAGTTGTGCATCTCGTGGCGCTCGCAGTACCGCATGATCCCCACCCTGCCAGGCCCCGAGCCCCCGCCTGGCGCGATCGTGCCAACTAGCCCACATAGTCCGGTTGTTCGAGCCCGCCGCCGGCCACGTCAACTCGCCGGAACGGCCCGCTCCGCCGCCTGCGTGGCGACGGCTGCCCGCCGGTACGCGCTCGGGCTCTCACCCCGGAGCCGCTTGAACGCCGCGCTGAAACCGAACGCGTCCGCGTACCCGACCCGGCGGGCCACCGCCGCCACCGTCAGTTCCGGGCGGGTCAGCAGGTCGGCGGCGAGCGTCATCCGCCACTCGGTGAGGTAGGCCACCGGCCCGTTCCCGACCAGCTCCGTGAACCGCTTCGCCAACGTCGTCCGCGACACCCCCGCCCGGCTCGCCAGCTCCGCCGTCGTCCACGGATGCGCCGGGTCCTCGTGCATCGCGCGCAGGGCGGGCCCCGCCACCGCGTCACCGAGCGCGCCGTACCACCCGGGCGGCTCCGCCTCCGGACGGTCGAACCAGTCCCGCAGCGTGCACACCAGCAGCCAGTCCAGCAGCCGGTCGAGCACGATCTGGTGCCCCGGCCGGCCGCCGCCGATCTGCGCCTCCAGGTAGTCCCGCATCGGCGAGCAGTCCTGCTCGTCGGGGACCACCAGGACCGGCGGCAGGGCCCGCAACAGCCGCTGCGGAAGCTCCTCCCGCACGTCGTAGGCGGCGGCCAACAGCACGGTGGCGCAGTCGAACTCCCGCCCCCGGTCCACCGCGTCCGGCGCGTCCTCGCCCCAACGCACCTCCCGTACACCCGACGCGCCCGCCGTCCCCGACACGCCCGCCGCCGCCGTGACGTTCGCCGGGTCGTCGGTGAAGGTGAACGGCGCGGGCCCCCGGACGATCGCGGCCTCGCCGAGCGCCACGTGCCGCGCGTCCCCGGTCTCCGGCACGATCCAGCCGGCGCCGCGCATCGGTATGCACAGGGTCAGGTACGCGCCGTCGGTGAACCGCAGCGACCACGGCGGCCACAACACCGAACGCCCGAACACCGCACCCTTGCCCCGCACGCCCCGCAGCAGCTCGTCGAACACGTCCATGGCGCCAACGATAAGCAGGTCCGGGCAGCGCCCCGGACGATCGCCTATGGACGACGGACGGACGCCCATGGTTCGGCCACCGGCCGCGCGGTGGACTTGCCCCATGACAACGCAGCGCACCCACGGCACCCCCTCCGCCATCCTCGTCCTCGGCGCCACCGGCAAGACCGGCCGCCGCCTCGTCACCCGGCTGCGCGAGGCCGGAACCGCCCCGGTCCGAGCCGCCTCCCGGTCCGGCGAGGTCACCTTCGACTGGACCAAGCCCGACACCTGGGAGCCCGCGCTCGCCGGCGCCGGCGCCGTCTACCTCGTCGCCCCCGAGGACCCGTCCCCCATCGACGAGTTCGTACGCCAGGCCACGGCGTCCGGCGTACGCCGCTTCGTGGCCCTCTCCGGCCACGGCATCGAGAAGGCGGGCGACGACTTCGGCCGGGGCATGGCCGCCGGTGAGCAGGCGGTCCGGGAGTCCGGCGTCGAGTGGACCGTGCTGCGCCCCAACAACTTCTTCCAGAACTTCGACGAGGACCTGTGGCTGGCCCCCCTCCGCGCGGGCCGCCTGGCCCTGCCGATCGGGGAGACGCCCGAACCGTTCATCGACGCCGACGACGTGGCGGCGGTCGCCGCGAAGGTCCTCACCGAGGACGGCCACGCGGGCCACACCTACGAACTGACCGGCCCCCGCGCCCTCACCTTCGCCGAAGCCACCCAAACGATCGCCGAGGCCGCCGGCCGCCCCATCCGCTACGAGGAGCTCACCCCCGCCGCCTACCGCGCCGAACTCCTCGCCGAAGGCTGGCCTGAGCCCGCCGCCGACGCCCTGAACGCCATGTTCACCCTCCACCGCGCGGGCCACACCGCCAAGGTCACCGACGACACCCACCGCATCCTGGGCCAAGCCCCCACCGACCTGAAGCCCTGGGCCCACCGCGTGGCCGCTCGCGGGACGTGGGCGGGGTAGGGGTGGTGGTTGTTTGTCTGGCGCGCCAGACAAACAACCACCACGCGGGGGCCCCGCGTCGCAGGCGGTTACTGACGGAGGCTGGAGGAACCGGCAGCGCCGAGGACCTTCGAGCGGGCCTCGGCCAGCTCCTCGTCCTCCCGGGAGGAGCCACGCACGCCCCGTGGTGGGCGCCGGCTCAGTTCTCGCGCCACGCGGTGAGCAGTTCCTCCGGACCGTACGTCGCCTGGAGCCCGGCGCAGTCGACGCCGCTGCGGGAAACCGCGATCAGAGGCACGGGATCATCGGTGACCGCCGCCCGGTGCTTGTGCAGCGCGGCGAGGTCGTGGCTGTCGAACGACGCGTTCTCCAGCCACTTGACCGACCCGAGGAAGAGCAACTCCTTGGCCACCGGCTGACGGTCGGCGCCGACCAGGTCGATCTCGACGTCGTTACCGCGGGTCCAGTACCCGCCGATGGCCGGGGCGGCGGGCAGCACGTCGTCGGGCAGCAGCCTGGCGAGGGATTCGCGTACGAGCGGCTCGACGGCCCGCCCTCGCCAACTGGTCCACCGCTCCTTGATCCGTGTCAGGGCGAGGTCACCGCGCATGCGCTCGATCTCCGCCATGTGAGGGTCGAGGAACGCCAGCCAGAAGCGCAGATACGGGTCGGCCACCCGGTAGCGGCGCTCCTTGGACGGCCTGAGGGAGACGGGTAGTTCGGCCGCGACCACGCGCTTGGCCGTCAGGAGGTCGGTGGCCCGGGTGAGGGTCGTGTGGGCGATGCCTCCGGCCGCCCGGGCGATGTTGGTGAACGTGCGCTCGCCGCTCCCGATCGCACGCAGCACTTCCCGGCTCATCGCCTGGGGAGGGAACTCGGCGGCCAGCGACCGTTCGGCGGAGACCAGGAGAGCGGAGATGGGATTGTCGAGCGAGGTGCGGAGGAACTCCCACAGCGAGGCCCCCCGCGGCCACTCGGCGCAGACGAGAGGCAGACCGCCGGTCACCAGCGCCGCGTCGAACGCGGCCGCGGGCTCCAGGCCGAGCATGTCACCGATGTCGGCGGGATTGAGCGGTCCCAGAACCATCTCGCGCCCGCGCTGGTGGAAGGGCCGGTCGTAGCTGTTCAGCGCCTCCATCATCGACAGATCGGAGCCGACCAGCAGCAGGAGCACCGGCTTGCGACTGAGCAGCCGGTCCCAGGCCCGCTGCAGCATCCCCTCGAACGCGTCGATCCGGTCCATGAGGTAGGGAACCTCGTCCATCACGATCACGCTCGGTCTGTCGTCGGGCAGGATCTCCGCCAGCAGACGGAACGCGGCGTTCCACTGGTTCGGAGCCTCCTCGACGAACAGCGACCGTTCCGGCAGCGTGGAGGAGGCGACGGCATCGGCCAGCTCCGTCAGCTCGTCCTCGGCCGATCCCCCCGCCGCGGTGAAGAAGAGGTACGGGACCTCGGCCCGGCCGAGAAACTCCTCGACCAGACTCGACTTCCCGACCCGACGGCGCCCGCGCAGCAGAACACACTCACCGGGTTTCTGGGCCCCGCCCCCCTCGCGGACCCTCGCAAGGGCCGCGCCCAGCACCCGGAGCTCCCGCTCACGTCCGATGAACCGATGCATCCCTTACGCTCCCGTCGAAGATAGTATCTCCAGCGATACTATCGCGCACGGCAGTATGTGGCCGGATCGCCTGCTCGCTCGTGCCGGAGATCGGTGGCGTGAGGTTGATGGGCATCGCCTGCTGACCTCTCGACGCGGGCCCCCAGTCAGGGAGGCGGCTCAAGTCGTGGAGCCGACCGCCTCAGCGGGGTAGGGGGCGACGAGCGGAGTGGGCCGCCATCCTGGCCGCCTCCGTCGCGCGCTCCGTGTGGGCTGCGGAGGCGCATCGTGACGCCGGCCTGAGTGAGGAGTAAGGCCCCGGTCGCCGACCAGGCCCTTCGGTAATCACGAGAAGCCCCGCCTGGGCCGGTGTGAAGACGCCGCTGGCCAGCTTGCCGGCCTCCTCGCTCAGTGGGCCGAACACCGTTGCATTGGCTCAATGGGAAGTGATCTTGTCGCGGAGGTTGCGGCGTGGTTCGAGGCGCTGGCCGAGAAGGACTGGGGCACGCGAGCGGCGCGAGGCCGCCGGGCTGCTGCCGGTGCGAACGGCGGAGGAAAAGCAGGCAGCGAGGGACCGGCTGACCGCGGAGATCCGCGCTCACAAACTCGCCGAGGCGCGGCGTGAGCAGACGCTGACCCAGCGTCAGGTTGCCGCTTCCATGGGGGGCTCCACGCCTCGGGTCTCGGCGATCGAGCACGGCGAACTGGACCGCGCCGAGCTGGCCACGATTCGTTCTTACGTCGAAGCCCTGGGGGGACGGCTACGAGTGGTCGCTGACTTCGGGGACGCCGAGTACACCGTCGCCTGAAACCACCTCCGCTCCGAGTTTCCGTGCGCGAAGGCCAGGGGCGATCGCGATGCCTCAGGCACGGGAGGCGGGAGAGGCTCGGCGAGAACCCAGGCCCGGCGCTGATTTGTGCTTTCGCTGTTCCTACGATCTTCGCCGCACCGGGCACAATGCTCTCGACGCAGGTTGGCGCGACGCTCAGAGACACCATGGCCCGCGCCGGGCGGTCGCCACACCGGGCACGTGATACCTGACGTGGTCTAGACAACAAACAACCCCCGGGCCGCTGGCCCAGGGGCTTTCATGTGGAGCGGGTGACGAGAATCGAACTCGCGCTCTGAGCTTGGGAAGCTCATGTTCTACCATTAAACTACACCCGCGAAAACGAGCCACCCGATCTCGCATCCCACGTCCCCGTGGGGCACCTCGACAGGGCCTCGCATCGCGCATCACTCTACCTCATCCTCGACCCCCGGTGCATGGACCGTGGGGTCTTCGTGCTGTGTGGGGACGGGGGCCCGGGGCGAGGGAGCGGGGCCGGGGTGAGGGGGTGGGGATGCGGATGTGGGGGACGGGAGTTGGGGCGTACGGTGGGAGCGCGGAGTGCCGGGTTCAGGGCTGCCTGATCTATCCCCTAATGTGGCTTTTGTCGTTCACGTAGCTGGGGAAGGGGACCGATGGAGCGCACCGTCGTCCGTTGTGCCGAAGGGCACGTGTTCAGCACCGCTTCGTTCCCGATGCAGAACCTGACCGCCGACCGTCTTGGGCCCGGACGCTTGTTGCGCTGTCCGCGGTGTGCCCGGCTTCGGCATGCGGTTCCTGTGGTGCTGGAGAAGCGGTAGCTCACGTTCAGTGAGGGCCCGGCCCGGTTGGGCCGGGCCCTTGGGGTTTGTTTGTCCGCGTATCCTCGTGGCGTGCTTCTCTCAGACAAGGACATCCGGGCCGAGATCGACTCCGGCCGGGTGCGGATCGATCCGTACGACGACCAGATGGTGCAGCCGTCGAGCATCGACGTGCGGCTGGACCGCTACTTTCGGGTGTTCGAGAACCACCGCTACCCCCACATCGACCCCGCCGTCGAGCAGGCCGACCTGACGCGCGAGGTGGTCCCGGAGGGGGACGAGGCGTTCATCCTGCACCCCGGCGAGTTCGTGCTGGCCTCCACGTACGAGGTGGTGAGCCTGCCCGACGACCTCGCCTCGCGGCTGGAGGGGAAGTCGAGCCTGGGGCGGCTGGGGCTGCTGACGCACTCCACGGCTGGCTTCATCGACCCCGGGTTCTCCGGGCACGTGACGCTGGAGCTGTCGAACGTCGCGACGCTGCCGATCAAGCTGTGGCCGGGGATGAAGATCGGCCAGTTGTGCATGTTCCGGCTGACCTCGCCGGCCGAGCACCCGTACGGTTCCGAGCGGTACGGGTCGCGTTACCAGGGGCAGCGCGGGCCCACCCCGTCGCGCTCCTTCATGAACTTCCACCGGACCACGGTCTGAGCGGTCCGGTGGTGCGGCGGCGCGGTCCCGGGACGCGGGGCGGGGCGGTCGCGCGGCCAGGGAGTCACGAGAGACAGCGGGGCAAGTGAGATGAGTGCGGTGCGGGAGAACCTGACGTACGACCTGTTCGGTCGGGCGATCCGGGAGTTGGCGCAGACGATCGCGGACGACGGGTACGAGCCGGACATAGTGCTCTCCATCGCGCGCGGCGGCGTGTTCGTCGCCGGTGGCCTCGCGTACGCGCTGGACTGCAAGAACATCCACCTGGTGAACGTGGAGTTCTACACCGGCATCGGCACCACGCTGGAGATGCCGGTCATGCTCGCGCCGGTGCCCAACGCGATCGACTTCTCCGACAAGAAGGTGCTCATCGCCGATGACGTCGCCGACACCGGCAAGACGCTCAAGCTGGTGCACGACTTCTGTGTAGGCACCGTCGCCGAGGTGCGCAGCGCGGTGATCTACGAGAAGACGCAGTCGCTGGTGAAGTGCGAGTACGTGTGGAAGCGCACCGACCAGTGGATCAACTTCCCCTGGTCCGTCGAACCGCCGGTGGTCCGCCGCGACGGGCAGGTACTCGACGCCTGAGCCGTCGGCACACCGAGATCGGACACCACCAAGGGCCCGGAACACGCGACGACCGTCGCGGTTCCGGGCCCTTGGTGGTGCGGGCGGGGGCGTCGCGCCCTACAGCGTGCCCAGTTTGATGATCGACAGCAGCGCGACGAGCTGGATCGCGCTGGCGCCCAGTGCCTTGGGCCACGGCAGGTCGTGGGACTTGCTCACCATCGACGTGAAGAGCGCGCCCGCCGCGAGCCAGGTCGCCCAGCCCAGGATCTGCACCAGGGAGCTGTCGCCGCCCAGGAACATCGCGAACAGCAGGCGTGGGGCGTCCGTGATGGAGGTGATCAGCATCGACAGGCCGATGGTGGGCGCCCAGGCGCCGTCGCCGCCGAGTTGGCGGGCGAGGGTGTGGGTGACCGCGCCCAGGATCAGGCCGCTCAGCATGACCGCCACCGCGGTGCTGAACATCCACGGGATGCTGTTGGACAGCGAGGCGTTCAGCACCTCCTCGCGCGCCTGGTCGAGGCCGAAGACCGCGAGCAGCCCGTAGACGAAGGTCACGGTCAGCGCCGTGGGCCACATCGGATAGTCGCGCATCTGCCAGAACGTCGGGCCCGGGCGCAGCACGATGCCGCGCAGCAGGTCCTTCCAGTGCAGCCGCGGGCCGGCGGGCGGAGGCGCGGGCTGGCCGGCGCGGTAGGCGGTGCCGTCGTCGTACCCGTCGTCGCCGTAGCCGCCCTGCGGCCCGTACGCCGGGTCCTCGCCGAGGCTGAACTGCTGGGTGTGGCCCGGGTTGTTGTTCGGGTCGTACGCCGGCTGGCCACCCCCGCCGCCGGGGCCGGGGTAGCCGCCCTGGCCGCCGTCCGGTGCGTAGTACGGGTCGTGGCCGCCGTCGCCGAAGTACTCCGGCTCGTCCGGCCGGCCCTGCGCCGGGTGCGGCCACTGGACGCGGCCCGCGCTCGGCCCGTACGGCCCGGGGCCCGGCCCCTGCGGCGGGCCGGGCGGGTAGCCCTGGCCGCCGCCGGCCTGGCCGTACGGCGGCGGGGCGCCGTGCTGCCCGTACGGCGGCGGGCCGCCCTGTTGTCCGTACGGCGGGGGCGCCTGCCGCGGACCGGGCTGCCCGGGCTGCCCGGGGTGCCCGCCGTGCCCCGGGTGCCCCCCGGGGGTGGGGCGTCCGGAGGGGCCGGGGTACGGCCCCTGCTGCCCCTGTTGTCCCTGCTGTCCCGAGCGGGAGTCGCGTCCGCGTCCGATCCTGAATCCAGCCACGATTCGAACGTACCTGGTCCCGCGGACCTCGGTGACAGGGCGGCGGAGAATACCGGGTCCATTGCGGCCGAGCTGTGACATCCCCTAGGGGAACCCCGGGGGGCTAACCCCCTGCTGACCTTGGTGTTTGGTGCACCCGTGGCAGCGTACGCCGTGCGGGCACGGCGCCGGGGCCCTGCGCCGGGGCGCGCGCCGGCTCCGGTGCGGGCGGCGCCGGTCGCGGGCGCCCCCGGCGAGGCCGGGCGCGCGGGGGCGGCGCGGGGCACGACGCGGACGGCGTCAGAAGTCGTCCACCGTGAACGGCGCGAGGTCGGTGCGCAGCGCGGTGTCGAGGCTGGCCGCCGCGCCCGGCGTGTGCTCGGTGACCAGGCCCGCGTGCGCCAACTCGCGCAGCGGGATGGTGCCGAGGTAGCCGGAGCCGAGTTCGCGCACGTCGAGGCCGAGGTCGGCCGGCGCGTCGGTCGGCTCGTACGTGGCGGTGCCCTGCCGCACCGACAGCCGGTGTCGGCCCGCGTTGGCCGGGACGTGCGCGTCCCGCACGTCGAGCACGACGTCCACGTCGGCGGCCCAGGAGCGGGCACGCAGCGCGGCGCCCACGTCCACCAGGCGCACCCGCAGGCCGGTCTCCTCGCCGGTGACGCGCACCTGGTCGCGGTCGGCGCAGAAGTGCAGCAGCGGGTCGTCGAGCGGGCGGGCCCACGCGGTCACCTTGTGGGAGAGGTCGATGCCGGCGAGGTAGCGCCACAGGGCCGCGGCGACCGCCGGGGTGTCGGCCTCCAGCTCGCCGATGTGCACGCTGCCCGGGCCGTGGCCGTCGGACTTGGTGCGGTAGATGACGTACCCGGCCAGCGGCTCGCCCAGGGCGACGATCCGTGGCGGGCTCATGTCGTCGTCCTCGGGGTCCTTCTCGACCATCCACTCCTCGCGCCACCAGCGCTCCGTACGGGCCGTCCGGCCGGCGCGCACGGCGCGGGTGCGCTCGTAGTACGGGCCGAGCAGCGCGGGCGCGTCGGCCGGGTCGACCAGGCGCAGGGGGCGCTCGTCCGGCGCGATGCGCAGCGCCAGCGGCCGGGACGAGTTGATCTCGACGGCCAGCCCGCGGGTGCCGGTCCCGAAGCCGTACCGGCCGTAGATCGCGTCCTCGGAGGCCCACAGGCAGGCCAGCGGCGTGCCCGCGGCGCCGAACCCGCGGTACAGCTCGGCCATCATCCCCGACAGCACGCCTCGCCGCCGGTGGGTGGGGGCCACGGAGACGAAGGTGAGCCCGGGGGCCGGCAGCTCGCCGCCGGGCAGCGAGAGCGTGAAGTCGTAGGTGGCCATGAGGCCGACCAGCCGGTCGCCGTCGTACGCGCCCACGCGCGTGCACTCGCGCAGGGTCTCGTAGTGGTGCTTGCGCTCGTCGTTCTCGGGGGTTTCGAGGAAGGCGAGATAGGAGAGGGCCAGTGCCTCGTCGAGGCGGGTCTCGGGCACCTCACCGAAGCGTAGGTCGGAGCTTTGTTCCATATTCCGGACCGTAGCCGCGAAGAGTCGCACAGGCATCCGCTTTTTTGACCACGTCAGGACCATTTTGCGACGGGTGGGCGGATGGCTGGTGGCTGATTCGGCCACCCCCGCCCGGTGACCGCCTCGGCTGTGACCTCGGGCCGCGTCCGAGGCCGGCCCCCGCAGCGGGCCAGCGACTGCGGGGGCCGGGTGCCCGAGGCGGCCCACCCCCCGACGAGGCGGGCCGCCGACCGGCACCGGCGGCCCGTCGGCAGAACGGGGCGCCGGTGGCGCCGGTGGCGCGTCGGGCGGCGGTTCGCTCGCCGTGCCGGGCGTCACAAGTAGCCCTGAGAGCACCGGAGTTGGCGGCGAACGCGACGCTTTCGCGCCGTGCCAGCAACTGTGCCGGGTCGTCGTGCGGCGGGGGAAGTGAATCCTGATAGGTCTTGCGCGCGTATCGATGCACCGTTGGCTATCGGTGGTGGCTAAGGGTGGTGGTTATGGGTGGTGGCTAGCGGTGTGGCCGAGGGGGCGCGAGGCCCTCTGTGTTACGCCAGTGATCGGTGGCATGATCCGGCGGGGCCAGGCACCAGGTACCACGTACCAGGCACCACGCACGAGCCGACGCGAGGGGAGACGTAGGGGATGACAGCCATGCCACCGTCCGACGCGCACGCGGGAGCGACCGGGCTCGGGCAGCCCGGCGCGACCGGCCAGATCGCGGTCGCGGCCCCGCCCGAGCGCGTCTACGCGCTGGTCACCGACCTGCGGGTGCTCGCCGAACTCGGCGAGGAGGTCCGCGCGCACCGCTGGGTCGGGCGGCCGGGGGCCGCCGTGGTCGGGGCGCGGTTCCGGGGGAGCAACCGGCGCGGCGCCCGCCGCTGGCGCACCACCGCCCGGGTCACCGCCGCCGACCCGGGCCGATGTTTCGCGTTCGAGGTGAGCAGCGGGCCGTTGCCGGTGTCGGTGTGGCGGTACGACATCCGGGCCGCGGCGGACGGCGGCTGCCTCGTGGTGGAGAGCACCTGGGACCGGCGTCCGCGGTGGTTCAGGGGCCTCACCGCGCTGGCCACCGGCGTACGCGAACGCACCGCGGTCAACGACCGCAACATCGCCCGCACCCTCAGCCGGCTCAAGGAGCGCGCGGAACGCTGACCGCGCGGTCGCCGGCCCGACCAGTGGCCCACGTCGGGGTGCGCACCCGCCGGCGCGTGGCGCCGGCCCGGTGGGCCACTGCTCGGGGCGTGCGGCTAGCGCGCCGCTCGCGCCGCCCCGTTCGTCGACGGCGTGGCGAACAGCTCAGCCTCGGGCCAGATCGGGACGGCCTCGGCGCCCGCGGCGCGCACGGCCGTGCCGTCGAAGGTCGTACGGGTCTCGGGGATGTCCTCGTCCGGCCATTCCACGACCAGTTCCAGCGGGCCTTCGGGCGGCAGTTGGGACAGGTGGAGGACGAGGTGCTCGTGGAAGCCGTCGCCGCCGCCCTCAAGGCGCAGGCTCGGGTCGTTGGAGCCGTTGGTCGCGGTGGTGGGGGCCGGGTCGAGCGTGGTCACCTTGCGGCCGTCGCCGAGCAGCATCCCGCAGCGGAGGGCGCCGGCGGCGGAGCGGCCGGCCCGGCGGGGGGAGTGCGGCTGGGCGAGGCGGCGGCGGAAGATCTCCACGCGGATGGTGACCGACCGCGGCCACACGTGCCAGCCGCTGAGCATGAGCCGGGTGTCGGGACCCGCGCCGAGTTCGGCGGTGTGCGGTAGGCGGGCGGGGATGAACCAGCGCTCCGGCGGAAGCGGCTCGTCATGGGGTGCTTCGTAGGCCGGTAACGACGGCTCGTTGGGGGGCTGGGGCTCTTCGGTCGGGTCGGCACTGATCAACCCTTCGAAAAAACTCATGTACAGATGGTGACAGTCGGGCCAGACATCTGTCCGCCGAATGCACAGGAACCGAGGTCAAAGGGGCCTTGGGGGCAGGCGGTACGGCCCCCGAAGCGGACGTACCCTCCGCCCCCCGGCACCCGGCGGCCTCCGCCCCCGGCACCCGGCGCGGCGCCGGGCCCCGCCCCGTACCGGGCGCCAGAACGCCGGTGGGCGCGGACCGTTTCGCGTGGTCCGCGCCCACCGGCGGTTGGCGCTTCCGTTGGCCCGGTGCGGGGCCGGGCTACTTCACGGGCTCCGGCTCGGGCGCCGTCGCCGGCTCGCCGTCACCGCCCGGGCCTTGCTGCTCGGGCGTCCTGACCGAGTCGAGGAGGAGTTGCGCCACGTCCACGACCTGGAGCGACTCCTTCGCCTTCCCGTCGTTCTTCTTGCCGTTGACCGAGTCGGAGAGCATGACGAGGCAGAACGGGCAGGCCGTGGAGACGATGTCGGGGTTGAGGGACAGCGCCTCGTCCACCCGCTCGTCGTTGACCCGCTTGCCGATCCGCTCCTCCATCCACATCCGGGCACCGCCGGCGCCGCAGCAGAAGCCGCGCTCCTTGTGCCGGTGCATCTCCTCGTTCCGCAGCCCCGGCACCTTGGCGATGATCTCCCGAGGCGGCGTGTAGACCTTGTTGTGCCGGCCCAGGTAGCACGGGTCGTGGTAGGTGATCAGGCCCTCGACCGGGGTCACCGGGACCAGCCTGCCCTCGTCGATGAGGTGCTGGAGCAACTGGGTGTGGTGGATGACCTCGAACTCGCCGCCGAGCTGCGGGTACTCGTTGGCGATGGTGTTGAAGCAGTGCGGGCAGGTCGCGACGATCTTCTTCTTCGCCTTGGGCTTCCTGGTCGACTCGTCGTCGCTGTCCTCGCCGAAGGCCATGTTCAGCATCTCGACGTTCTGCTGGCCGAGCTGCTGGAAGAGGAACTCGTTGCCCAGGCGGCGGGCGGAGTCGCCGGTGCACGCCTCGTCGCCGCCCATGATCGCGAACTTCACGCCCGCGATGTGCAGCAGCTCGGCGAACGCCTTGGTGGTCTTCTTGGCCCGGTCCTCCAGGGCGCCCGCGCAGCCGACCCAGTACAGGTAGTCGACCTCGGTCAGGTCCTCGATGTCCTTGCCGACGACCGGGACCTCGAACTCGACCTCCTTGGTCCAGGCGAGCCGTTGCTTCTTCGCCAGGCCCCAGGGGTTGCCCTTCTTCTCCAGGTTCTTGAGCATCGTGCCCGCCTCGCTGGGGAAGCTGGACTCGATCATGACCTGGTAGCGGCGCATGTCCACGATGTGGTCGATGTGCTCGATGTCCACCGGGCACTGCTCGACGCAGGCGCCGCAGGTGGTGCACGACCACAGCACGTCCGGGTCGATGACGCCGTTCTCTTCGAGGGTGCCGATCAGCGGGCGCTCGGCCTCGGCCAGCGCGGCGGCCGGCACCTGCGCGAGCTGCTCCGCGCTGCCCTTCTCCGCGCCCTCCGCGTCCTTGCCGCCACCGGCGAGCAGGTACGGCGCCTTGGCGTGCGCGTGGTCCCGCAGGCCCATGATCAGCAGCTTCGGGGAGAGCGGCTTGCCGGTGTTCCAGGCCGGGCACTGCGACTGGCACCGGCCGCACTCGGTGCAGGTGGAGAAGTCGAGCAGGCCCTTCCAGGAGAAGTGCTCGACCTGCGAGACGCCGAACTGGTCGTCCTCGCCCGGGTCCTCGAAGTCGATCGGCTTGCCCTCGGAGACCATCGGCGGCAGCGCGCCGAGCGCGGTGGAACCGTCGGCCTCGCGCTTGAACCAGATGTTGGGGAAGGCCAGGAAGCGGTGCCAGGCCACGCCCATGTCGGTCTTGAGGGCGACCGTGATCATCCAGATGAACGAGGTCGAGATCTTGATCATCGCGACCAGGTACGTCAGGTTCTGCAACGTGCTGACGTCGAGATCACGGAAGGCGGCGACGAGCGGGTACGAGGCGAAGAACCCGGCCTCGTACGAGGTGACGTGGTGCTGGGCGCCCTCCAGGCCGCGCAGCGTCATGATCGACAGGCCGACGATCAGGATGACGGCCTCGACGAAGTACGCCTGGCCGAAGTTCGACCCCGTGAACCGGGACTTGCGGCCGGCCTTGCCGGGCTTGCTGAGCTGGCGGATCACGATGAGCGTGAGGATGCCGAGGGTCGTCATCAGCCCGAGGAACTCGGTGAAGACCTCGTACGGCAGCCAGTCGCCGATGACCGGGATCAGCCAGTCCGCCTGGAAGAGCTGCCCGACGGCGTTGACGATGGTCAGCAGCAGCGAGAAGAAGCCCACCGCCACGAACCAGTGCGCGACGCCGACGACGCCCCAGCGGTTCATGCGGGTGTGGCCGAGGAACTCCTTGACCACGGTGATCGTGCGTTGCGCGGGTTCGTCGGTCCTGGTCCCCGCGGGTACGGGCTGGCCGAGCCGTAGGTAGTGGAAGATCTGTAGCAGGGCACGGCCGAACAGCGCGACGCCGACCGCGATGAGGACCAGCGACACGATGATCGCGGCGAGTTGCATGGCGGCTCCTCGAACCTTCGAGAGCGGGCTTACTAAGCAGTAACTTATCTGGTCTTCGCCGAGATTACCGAGGATCACGAGAGCGGTGCACAAGACGAGCCGGTGATATGCGTCGCTCAGGCTTGCCTTATCGCCTTCCGTTGCCCTCCTGGGCGTCTACCAGTCTCCCTCTTTCCCCGGCCGGAACGGGCTTCGCCCTGCGTTCCGCGGCTCCGTGGCGTGGCCCCGTGGGCTGGCCTCCGTGCGTCCCGTGACCTGGTCCCGTGGGCTGGCCCTCGGGGGGCGTGGGCTGGCCTCGTGGGGTGGGGGCGGCCGGCGTGGGGTCCGGCCCGGCGTCGGGCCGGGCGGCGAGGGTCGAGGGCGGGCGCGCGCGGGTGCGGGGGGCCGGCGCGGGATGTCTCATGGGGAGGGGGCGTCGGACGGCTGGCCGTGCGGGCGGGGTGTCGCGGGAGCGGTCTCGGGGTCGTGGCGGTGGCTTCGCGTGGGGCGCGGGCGCTGGTTTTCGGCCGCGTGCGGATAAGGGCCGTATAAAAGTTGAGCCTGCCTGACTCACCTCTGTTGACAGGGAAATCTGGATCAGGCACGCTTGAGCCTGTTCCACTCAAGTTGGCTGGAGGATTGACATGGCACGTGCGGTCGGCATCGACCTGGGTACGACGAACTCCGTCGTCAGTGTTCTCGAGGGCGGTGAGCCCACCGTCATCACCAACGCCGAGGGCGCCAGGACCACGCCGTCCGTCGTCGCCTTCGCGAAGAACGGCGAGGTGCTGGTCGGCGAGGTCGCCAAGCGCCAGGCGGTCACCAACGTGGACCGCACCGTTCGGTCGGTCAAGCGCCACATGGGCACCGACTGGAAGATCAACCTGGACGGCAAGGACTTCAACCCGCAGCAGATGAGCGCCTTCATCCTGCAGAAGTTGAAGCGCGACGCCGAGGCGTACCTGGGCGAGAAGGTCGCGGACGCGGTCATCACCGTCCCCGCGTACTTCAACGACTCGGAGCGTCAGGCCACCAAGGAGGCCGGCGAGATCGCGGGTCTGAACGTCCTGCGCATCGTCAACGAGCCGACGGCCGCCGCTCTCGCCTACGGGCTGGAGAAGGACGACCAGACCATCCTCGTCTTCGACCTCGGTGGCGGCACCTTCGACGTGTCGCTCCTTGAGATCGGCGACGGCGTCGTCGAGGTCAAGGCCACCAACGGTGACAACCACCTCGGTGGTGACGACTGGGACCAGCGGGTCGTGGACTACCTGGTCAAGCAGTTCAACAACGGGCACGGCGTGGACCTGTCCAAGGACAAGATGGCGCTCCAGCGTCTCCGCGAGGCCGCGGAGAAGGCGAAGATCGAGCTGTCCTCGTCCACCGAGACCACGATCAACCTGCCCTACATCACGGCGTCCGCCGAGGGCCCGCTGCACCTGGACGAGAAGCTCACCCGCGCCCAGTTCCAGCAGCTCACGGCCGACCTGCTGGAGCGCTGCAAGACGCCGTTCCACAACGTCATCAAGGACGCGGGCATCCAGCTCTCCGAGATCGACCACGTCGTCCTCGTCGGTGGCTCCACCCGCATGCCCGCCGTCGCCGAGCTCGTCAAGGAGCTGACCGGCGGCCAGGACGCCAACAAGGGCGTCAACCCGGACGAGGTCGTCGCCATCGGCGCCGCCCTGCAGGCCGGTGTGCTCAAGGGTGAGGTCAAGGACGTCCTGCTGCTCGACGTCACGCCGCTGTCGCTTGGTATCGAGACCAAGGGCGGCATCATGACCAAGCTGATCGAGCGCAACACTACGATCCCGACCAAGCGCTCGGAGATCTTCACGACGGCCGAGGACAACCAGCCGTCCGTGCAGATCCAGGTCTACCAGGGTGAGCGCGAGATCGCGGCGTACAACAAGAAGCTCGGCATGTTCGAGCTGACCGGGCTGCCGCCGGCGCCGCGCAACGTGCCGCAGATCGAGGTCACCTTCGACATCGACGCCAACGGCATCATGCACGTCTCCGCCAAGGACCTGGGCACCGGCAAGGAGCAGCGGATGACCGTCACCGGTGGCTCCGCGCTGCCGAAGGACGACATCGAGCGCATGATGCGCGAGGCCGAGCAGTACGCGGACGAGGACCACAAGCGCCGCGAGGCCGCCGAGACCCGCAACCAGGCCGAGCAGCTCGTCTACCAGACCGAGAAGTTCCTCAAGGACAACGAGGACAAGGTCCCCGGTGACGTGAAGTCCGAGGTCGAGGCCGCGGTCACCGACCTCAAGGAGAAGCTCAAGGGCGAGGACAACGCGGCCATCCGCGAGGCGACCGAGAAGGTCGCCACCGTCAGCCAGAAGCTCGGCCAGGCGATGTACGCCGACGGCCAGGCGGCTGCCGGGGCGCCGGGTGCCGAGGGCGCGGCCGATGCCGCCGGTGCGGGCCAGGCCAAGGAAGACGACGTCGTGGACGCCGAGATCGTCGACGACGAGAAGGACAACCGCCAGGGCGGTGCGGCGTGACGGAAGAGACTCCGGGCTTCGACGAGCAGCCCGACGTCCCTTCCGACGCCACCTCCGACGCCGCGTCGAAGCCCGACGCGGCGAAGGGGGCCGGGTCCGCCGACGCGGCGGGCCCGGCGGCCTCGGCCGGGGACGCACCAGATGCCGGCCTCGACGAGAAAGCACAGCACGACGTGGCGCTGACGGCTCAGCTCGACCAGGTCCGCACCGCGCTCAACGAGCGCACCGCTGACCTCCAGCGCCTCCAGGCGGAGTACCAGAACTACCGCCGCCGGGTGGAGCGCGACCGGGTAACCGTCAAGGAGATCGCCGCGGCCAACCTGCTCTCCGAGCTGCTTCCGGTCCTCGACGACGTCGGTCGGGCCCGCGAGCACGGCGAGCTGGTCGGCGGCTTCAAGTCGGTCGCGGAGTCGCTGGAGACGGTGGTGGCCAAGATGGGCCTCCAGCAGTTCGGCAAGGAGGGCGAGCCCTTCGACCCGCTGATCCACGAGGCGCTGATGCACAGCTACGCGCCGGACGTCACCGAGACCACGTGCGTGTCGATCCTGCAGCCGGGGTATCGCATCGGCGAGCGCACGATCCGCCCCGCGCGGGTCGCCGTCGCCGAACCGCAGCCCGGCGCCACGCCCGGCAGCGGTCAGGCGGGCAAGGGCGACGACGCGTCTGACGAGGAGAACGGTGGCCCGGACGAGGGCTGACGTGACGTACGGAGAGGAGGGACGTCGAGGATGAGCACCAAGGACTTCGTCGAGAAGGACTACTACAAGGTCCTCGGCGTCCCCAAGGACGCCACCGAAGCCGAGATCAAGAAGGCGTACCGGAAGCTCGCCCGCGAGTACCACCCGGACGCCAACACCGGTGACGCCAAGGCCGAGGAGCGCTTCAAGGAGATCTCCGAGGCCAACGACGTCCTCGCCGACCCCAAGCGGCGCAAGGAGTACGACGAGGCGCGGGCGCTGTTCGGGAACGGCGGGTTCCGCCCGGGCCCGGGCGGCCCCGGCGGCACCGGGAGCTTCAACTTCGACCTGGGCGACCTCTTCGGGGGCGGCGGCCCGCAGCCCGGCGGCCCGGGCGCGGGGGGCTTCGGCGGCGGACTCGGGGACGTGTTCGGCGGCCTGTTCAACCGCACCGGCGCGGGCACCCGCACCCAGCCGCGGCGCGGTCAGGACATCGAGTCCGAGGTGACACTCAGCTTCACCGAGGCGGTCGACGGCGCGACCGTGCCGCTGCGGATGTCGAGCCAGGCCCCCTGCAAGGCGTGCCAGGGCACCGGCGACAAGAACGGCACCCCCCGGGTGTGCCCGACCTGCGTCGGCACCGGGCAGGTCAGCCGGGGCGGCGGGGGCGGCTTCTCGCTCACCGATCCGTGCGTGGACTGCCGGGGCCGGGGCCTGATCGCCCAGGACCCGTGCGACCAGTGCAAGGGCAGCGGGCGGGCCCGCTCCTCGCGCACCATGCAGGTCCGCATCCCGGCGGGCGTCAGCGACGGGCAGCGCATCCGGCTGCGCGGCAAGGGCGCCCCCGGCGAGACCGGCGGCCCGGCCGGCGACCTGTACGTCGTGGTGCACGTGGACGCCCACCCGGTCTTCGGCCGCAAGGGCGACAACCTGACCGTGACGGTCCCCGTCACCTTCGACGAGGCGGCCCTCGGCGGCGAGGTCAGGGTTCCGACCCTGGGCGGCCCTCCGGTCACCCTCAAGCTGCCGGCGGGCACCCCCAGCGGACGCACCATGCGCGCCCGGGGCAAGGGCGCGGTCCGCAAGGACGGCACCCGGGGCGACCTGCTGGTCACCATAGAGGTGGCCGTGCCGACGGAGCTGAACGACAAGGCGCGGGAGGCGCTGGAGACCTACCGCGAGGCCACGGCGGACGAGGACCCGCGGGCCGAGCTGTTCCAGGCCGCGAAGGGAGAATGAGATGGACGGCCGAGGCGCACGCCCAGGCGGCGGCAGCCGCAACCCCTACGAGCTGACCGACGACTCACCGGTGTACGTCATCTCGGTCGCCGCTCAACTCTCCGGCCTGCACCCGCAGACCCTGCGCCAGTACGACCGCCTCGGCCTGGTCTCCCCCGACCGCACGGCGGGTCGCGGGCGCCGCTACTCCGCCCGCGACATCAGCCTGCTGCGCCAGGTGCAGGCGCTCAGCCAGGACGAGGGCATCAACCTCGCCGGCATCAAGCGCATCATCGAGCTGGAGAACCAGGTGGCCGCGCTCCAGCAGCGGGTCGCCGAACTCCAGCAGGCGGTGGAGGGCGCGGCGGCGGCGATGCAGCAGCGCGAGGCCGCCGTACACGCCTCGTACCGCCGTGACCTGGTCCCCTACGACCAGGTGCAGCAGACCAGCGCCCTGGTGGTGTGGCGGCCCCGCAGGCCGGGGCAGGACTAGCCGCACCCGCGCGTGCGCGGTAGTGGACCCGCCGACCCCTCGGGGACGGCGGGTCCGTCGCTGTCTGGACGCGGGCGCGCGCGGGCCACCGGCCCGACCGGTCGGGCTCAGGTCACCGCTAGGTGGGTGCGGTGGTGGCGCGGCGCGGTGGCCTCGTCGAGCAGGGCGGCGGCGAAGTCGGGGTAGGAGATCCGATCCGTCATGTCGCCGTAGGGGCGCACCGAGTACCGGCCGCCGCGCGCTCCCTCGTGGTCGAAATCGCCGGACGGGCTCACATACACCCAGTCCAACTCGGCCCCCGCGGCGCGCAGTACGTCGCGGCCGGCCGCGTGCGCGAGGCAGAAGGGCCGGAACTCGGCCGGGAAGCCGGGCGCGTCCAGCAACGGTGTGCCGTCGGGCCCGGGCAGCAGGGCGGCGATGCCCACGCTGACGAGCCGCCCGACGCCGGCCTCGCGCAACCCCGCCACCAGGGCGCGGGCGCTGGCGGGGAAGAACGCGCCGGGGTCGGTGCCCTCGCCGTATACCGCCGTGACGTTGATCGCGGCCGAGTGCCCGGCGGCCAGGGCGGCCACGCGGGCCGCGTCGGTGACGTCGCCGACGGCGATCCGTACACCCGCGTCCGCCGGCCCCTGGTAGCGGGCGGCGGCTCGTACGACGGCGGTGACCTCGTGCCCACGGCCGCGGGCCTCGGCGACGGCCTGCCGTCCGGCCCGGCCGGCCGCGCCGAAGATGACGATCCTGCTCATGTCGGAATACCTCCGGGTGAGTTGGTGCTCCGGAAGGTATCCGGGCGGTCGGTTACCTTCCGGATACCGCCGGGGTCGCCGACGAGCGCCCTCGGCGGCGAGGAGAGTCAGGAGGGGGCCCCATGACGCGCCGCGAGCCGCTGCCGGCCGACCTGTTCGACGAGGTGTGCCCGTCCCCGCTGCTGCCGTTCCGGTTCGGTGACAAGTGGGGCGCCCTGGTGTTGCGCTGCCTGGAGGACGGCCCACGCCGCTTCTCCGAACTCCGCGTCCCGCTGCACCGCGTGACCCCGAAGGTGCTCACCCAGTCGTTGCGCGGCCTGGAGCGCGGCGGCCTCATCGTGCGTACGGAGTACGTGGCCCCGCGCCGCGCGGTGGAGTACGCCCTGACGCCGCTCGGCCGCAGCATGCTCGGCCCCATGCGGGCGGCGTGCGCGTGGGCGGCCGACCACTGGGACGAACTCCTCGATGCGCACGAGTCGCACGGGTCGCGAGAACCGCACGGGTCGCACGGGTCGCACGGGTCGTACGACGAGGCCGTCGGGGGGAGGCGGCGCGGTGTCGGCATGGGGCGGCGGGGGTGAGCGCGGGTGGCCCGGGCCCGGGATCGGCGGCGGGGCGTGGCCGCCGGGCCGTGGGGCGGTCCTCGTACGGTGAGGGGTGTGTCGAGCGTGGAACTCGTCCCAGGTGACCGGGGACTGCTGGCCCTCCAGGTGGGGGCGAACTGGCCGGTCGACGGGAACGGCCGGCTGACCGGGCCCGGCGCGCCCCGGCTGGTGGTCGCCGCGGCGGCCGACGGGGTGGTGGTCGCGGCGAGCGCGGGGATGCCCGACGCGGTGGTGGCCGGGGCGCGGGCCGCCGTGGTCGGCGTACGCCCGGAGCCGCCACCGACCCGGCGCGCGCCCCGGGCGGCGGGCGCGACCGGGGAACCGGGGCCGTCGGGTGCGGCGGATGGACCGGCCTCGTCGCCCGCGGTGCCGACTGGTGTGCGGCGGGCCCGGGAACTGGTCGAGGAGGCCACCGGCCCGGTCACGCTCTCGGCGGGGCCCTGCTACCTGATCCCGCCCGAGGTGCGGTACGCGCCGACCGCCCGCGTGGTCACCTCGGACGGGGGCGACCCGGCGGCGCTACGAGCGGCCAATCCGGGCAACTGGGGCGCGGGGGAGTGGGACGACCTCCTCGACGGCGCGCTCGGGCCCTGGGCCATGGCCGTGGCGGCGGGCCGGGTCATCGCCATCTGCCACACCCCGTGCTGGTCGGCGCGGGCGGCGGAGGCGGGGGTGTGGACCCGCCCGGGCTGCCGCGGGCGCGGCCACGCGGCGACGGTCACGGCGGCCTGGGCTCGCGTCATGGCGGCGGCCGGGGACGGCAGGCGGCTGTTCTACAGCACGACGGCCACCAACCACGCCTCCCAGCGGGTCACCCGCCGCCTCGGACTCCGCCAACTCGGCTGGATGTGGAAGCTGACCGCCTGACGAGCCCGACCACGCGGGTGCGGGGTTGGGCTGCTGAGGGGCGCTGGTGGAGTGCCGTGACGATCGACACGCGTTCTCGTCGCGGGGCGTCTTCGGGTGCGGTCAGCCGTGGCGCGCGCAGCGCGAGGGCCAGCTCCCGCGCCTGAGGTGGCGTCAGTAGCTGGCCCGTGCCGTGCCGTTTTCGACTGCTGTAGCAGGGGCGGCAGGAATCGAACCTACAGCCTTCGGTTTTGGAGACCGGTGCTCTGCCAATTGAGCTACGCCCCTTCGGTACGTGTAGCTTGCCACGGCACGGCGGTCGCTAACCAGGGCATTGTCCCGGCATGTGGACACGGGGGACGAGAGGTACTCGTCGGGGCGCTTGACGGATGCCGGGCGGTGGCTGACGAGCCGTGGGATTTCGTGGCGATTCGTCGCTCGTGCGGCGGTACGTTCCGTGCGCGGGCCGGGGTTTTTCGGTGCTGGTGGGCGGCTGGCCGCGGCCGTTGGCAGCTTGTTGCGACGGCGCGTCGCGGTGCGGGGCGATGGCGCTCGCGCGGGGCGCGCGCTCCCCGCCGGCGCGCGACGGGGTGCGACCCACCTCGTACGACCGGCCCACGGTGGCTCGCGGCGGCTCGCGGCGACCGAGGGGCAGAGGGAGCCGGCCACGGCCGGCCACAGCCGGTCAGAGTCGGCCGGAGTCGGCCGGAGTCGGTCAGACGTTTCCCATCGCCCGCGTCAGGGTGATCTCGATGGCGACGCGCTCGGGGTTGGGGCTGGGCTGCCGGCCGTAGCGCTCGGCGTACCGGCGTTCCGCCTCCGCGACGCTGGCCTCGTCCGTACGTACCCGGGCCCGGCCCTCCAGCGTGGCCCACCGGGCGCCGGCGAACTGGCAGACGGCGACCAGGGCGCCGTCGGGGCCGGCGGCCTGGACGTTGGCCGCCTTGGTGCTGGTCTTGCGGCAGATGATCCGGGCGACGCGGGCCGCGGGGTCGAAGGTCACGCCGACCGGCGTCACGTGCGGGGTGCCGTCCGGGCGGGGCGTAGTGAAGGTGCACAGGTGGCGCTCGTGCCAGAACGCGACGTAGGCGGGGTCGGGGTGGTCGAGGTCGATGGCCATGCCGGGCAGCGTAATGGGCCCCGCCGGTGGGGTCGCACCGGGACATACGCCGCGAACGCGTCAGGTGGCCGGCCCGGGGCCCGGGGGCTGGTGCCGCGGCGGGTGGGGAGGCGCGGGTGGTGGCGGGGCCGCCCGGGCGCGGCGGGTGTCGATGCGGTAGCCGACGGCGAGGGCGATGGTGCCGAGGACCAGCAGGCAGAGCAGGGCGCCGGGGAGCCAGACCGCGCGGTGCAGCGGGGCGGTCGAGGAGTAGGCCCAGTCGTCGCCGGCGAAGATCCTGTCGCCGACGGCCACCGGCGGGTTCTTGATCTCGCCGTGGCCGGTGCTGCCGTCGGGGAAGACCCACTCGCTGCCGCAGGAGGCGGCGGGGGCCGTGCCGACGCCCTCGGTGCAGCGTTCGAGGGTGCGTACGGTGGCCGTCTCGCCGGTGATCAGGCGGTGCGCGTTCGTGCCGACCCACAGCGCCACGGCGCCGATCAGCACCAGCAGCAGCCCGAACGCCGCCAGCGGCGTGCCCAGCGCGCGCAGTCGGCTCCGCGTCGTGCGTCTCGCGTCCTCACTCATGGCTCTGACCCGCCCTCGTAGTCCGCCTGATCCTCACCCGTCTGGCCGATTGTCGTACGTCTCCCCCGCAATCGGGCCGAGTGTGCCTGGTCGGACCGGTGCGGCGGGGCCCGCGCGCGGCCGGGCCGTGCGCCCACGGGCCGCGCCGTCCGCGCGCGCCAGCGCCCCGCGCGCCGGTCGGGGCCTGTGGGGCGGGCCGCCCGCCCCCGTACACCCCCGTCCCCCGGTCCGCCCCGCCCCGCGCCGCCCGGCACGCCCGCGTCCCTCCGGCCGGCCATGCTGGGCCCGGGGTGGGGGGAACCCGGACGGTGGGCACTCGGGTTGGGAGGGCGGGACGCCGGCGGGGGTGCGGTGAGGCGGCGGTGGGGCGGCGGGGAGCTGGGGCGCGGGCCGACGGATCGGCGGGTGGTCGGGCGACAGATCGGTGGCGGCCCAGCGAGCGGGCCTCGGGGCTGATCAAGGCAACAAAAACTAAGTTGAGTGGAATAGACTCAACTTACCGTAGGCTGTAATGAGCAAGATGGTGGGACCGTGGTCGAGGAGCGAGGAGGAGCGCGACCGTGGATGCCGAGCTGACCAACAAGAGCCAGGAGGCGCTGAGCGCCGCCAACGAGCGTGCCGTGGCGGGCGGGCACGCCGATCTGACCCCCGCCCACCTGCTGCTGGCACTGCTCAGCGGGCAGGACAACGAGAACCTGATGGACCTGCTCGCCGCCGCCGAGGCCGACGCGGCCACGCTGCGCTCCGGCGCCGAGCGGCAGCTCGCCGCGTTGCCGAGCGCCCAGGGCTCCACCGTCGCGCCGCCGCAGCCGAGCCGGGACCTGCTCGCCGTGCTGGCCGACGCGTCCCAGCGGGCCAAGGAGCTCGGCGACGCGTACATTTCCACCGAGCACCTGCTCATCGGCATCGCCGCCAAGGGCGGTCCGAGCGGGGAGCTCCTCAACCAGCAGGGGGCGAGCGCCAAGCGGCTGCTCGACGCCTTCGAGACCAACAGGGGCGGAACGCGGGTGACCAGCCGGGACCCGGAGGGCACGTACAAGGCGCTGGAGAAGTTCGGCACGGACCTCACGGCCGCCGCGCGCGACGGCAAGCTGGACCCGGTCATCGGCCGGGACCAGGAGATCCGGCGCGTGGTGCAGGTGCTCTCGCGGCGCACGAAGAACAATCCGGTACTCATCGGCGAGCCGGGCGTCGGCAAGACCGCCGTCGTGGAGGGGCTCGCGCAGCGCGTCGTCAAGGGCGACGTGCCCGAGTCGCTCAAGGACAAGCGGTTGGTCTCGCTGGACCTCGGCGCGATGGTGGCCGGCGCGAAGTACCGCGGCGAGTTCGAGGAGCGGCTCAAGACCGTGCTCGCGGAGATCAGGTCCAGCGAGGGCCGGATCATCACGTTCATCGACGAGCTGCACACCGTCGTCGGCGCGGGCGCCGGCGGCGACTCCGCGATGGACGCGGGCAACATGCTCAAGCCCATGCTGGCCCGCGGCGAGCTGCGGATGGTCGGCGCGACCACCCTGGACGAGTACCGGGAGCGGATCGAGAAGGACCCGGCCCTGGAGCGGCGCTTCCAGCAGGTGCTGGTCGCCGAGCCGACCGTGGAGGACTCGATCGCGATCCTGCGCGGGCTCAAGGGGCGGTACGAGGCGCACCACAAGGTGCAGATCGCCGACGCCGCGCTGGTGGCCGCCGCGACGCTGTCCGACCGCTACATCACCTCGCGCTTCCTGCCCGACAAGGCCATCGACCTGGTGGACGAGGCGGCGTCCCGGCTGCGCATGGAGATCGACTCCTCGCCCGTCGAGATCGACGAGTTGCAGCGCGCCGTGGACCGGCTGCGGATGGAGGAGCTGGCCCTCAGGAACGAGTCGGACGAGGCCAGCAAGCAGCGCCTGGAGAAGCTGCGCCGCGACCTCGCCGACAAGGAGGAGGAGCTGCGCGGCCTCGGCGCCCGCTGGGAGAAGGAGAAGCAGGGCCTGAACCGGGTCGGTGAGCTCAAGGAGCGCCTGGACGACCTGCGCGGACAGGCCGAACGCGCGCAGCGCGACGGCGACTTCGACGCCGCGTCCAAGCTGCTCTACGGCGAGATCCCGGCCGTGGAGCGGGAGTTGACCGCCGCCGCGGAGGCGGAGGAGGAGGCCAAGAAGGGCGACCGGGACAAGATGGTCAAGGAGGAGGTCGGCCCGGACGACATCGCCGACGTCGTCGCCTCCTGGACCGGTATCCCGGCCGGCCGCCTGCTTGAGGGCGAGACGCAGAAGTTGCTGCGCATGGAGGACGAGTTGGGCCGGCGGCTGATCGGCCAGCACGAGGCGGTGCGGGCGGTCTCCGACGCCGTGCGCCGCACCCGCGCCGGCATCGCCGACCCCGACCGCCCCACCGGTTCCTTCCTCTTCCTCGGCCCGACCGGTGTCGGCAAGACCGAGCTGGCCAAGGCGCTCGCGGACTTCCTCTTCGACGACGAGCGGGCCATGGTCCGCATCGACATGAGCGAGTACGGCGAGAAGCACTCGGTGGCCCGCCTGGTCGGCGCCCCGCCCGGCTACGTCGGATACGAGGAGGGCGGCCAGCTCACCGAGGCGGTGCGCCGGCGCCCGTACTCGGTGGTGCTCCTGGACGAGGTGGAGAAGGCCCACCACGAGGTCTTCGACATCCTGCTCCAGGTGCTGGACGACGGCCGGCTGACGGACGGCCAGGGCCGCACGGTGGACTTCCGCAACACCATCCTCATCCTCACCTCCAACCTCGGCTCGACCTTCCTGATGGACCCGCTGCTGAAGGAGGAGCAGAAGCGGGAGAAGGTGCTGGAGACGGTGCGGGCCTCGTTCCGGCCCGAGTTCCTGAACCGGCTCGACGACCTCGTGATCTTCCACGCGCTCGGCACGGGCCAGCTCCGCCGCATCGCCGAGCTGCAGATCGACCACCTCCAGCGCCGCCTCGCCGACCGCAGGCTGGTCCTCGACGTCTCGGACGCGGCCCTGGAGTGGCTGGCCAGGCTCGGCCACGAGCCGACGGTCGACGCGCCGGAGGCGGGCGGCGGACCCGACCTGTCGTACGGGGCCAGGCCGCTGCGGCGGCTGGTGCAGACGGCGATCGGCGACCAGCTCGCCCGGGCCATCCTCGCCGGCCAGGTGCGCGACGGCGACACCGTGCGCGTCGACCACGAGCTGGGCGCCGACGGCCTGACGGTGTCGGCCAGCTCCGGCGCGCAGGCCGCCGCGCCGGAGCCGGCAGGGTCCGCCGCGGCCGGCTGAGCCGGCTGAGCCGGGCCGCCCGGGCGGCCCGGCGCCGGGTGTGCCGCGGGTTGAGCGGAATCGCCCGACCCGCGGCGGCCGGGGTGAGCTGGGCCGGTGGCGCGTGCGGGGTTGCGGTGACCGGGCGGTGATGAGGGAGGATGGCGGAATCCGTACGAAGGGAAAAACACGGTGAGCATCGACCCGACCTCGATTCCGAATTTCGGGGGCCAGCCCGAACCTCAGGAGGCTGGGCCGAGCGGCCCGGTCCTCCCCGACCAGGACCTGGTCAAGCAGCTCCTCGAGCAGATGGAGCTGAAGTACGTGGTGGACGACGAGGGTGACCTCGCCGCTCCGTGGGAGCAGTTCCGCACGTACTTCATGTTCCGCGGCGAGGAAGAGCAGCAGGTCTTCTCGGTGCGCACGTTCTACGACCGGCCGCACGAGCTGGAGAACAAGGCCCAGCTCCTGGAGCTGACCGACGACTGGAACCGCCGCACCCTGTGGCCCAAGGTCTACAGCCACACGAACGACGACGGCAGCGTCCGGCTGATCGGCGAGGCGCAGATGCTGATCGGCACCGGCGTCAGCCTGGAGCACTTCGTCTCCTCGACGGTGAGCTGGGTGCGGGCGTCCATCGAGTTCGACAAGTGGCTCGTGGAGCAGCTCGGCCTGGAGGCCGACATCGAGGGCACGCCGGGCGACGGCGCCGCCCCCGGCGCGGAGTAGCCCCGCCCCCGCACGAGGCCGCCCCACCCGGCGCCGCTGGCACAGCCCATCGGCCCGGGCGCGCGCACGGCTGAGCGACGACACGAGGCCCGGTGAGCACGGCCCGCCCCACCAGGCGGCCGACGCCCACCGGGCCTTTCGCGTGCCACGGGGACGTACGCGGATGTACGCGGGCGTACGTGTGTGTACGAGGGCGTACGGGGGCAGGCGGGCGGCCTTACGGCCGGAGCGGGGCAATAGAGGGCCGGGCTCCCGGGAATGCAGGCGGGAGCCCGGCCTCCTTCACGATGCGCCACCCCGCCCGCGCCCGCGACCGGAGACGGCCGAACGGGTTCACGCCTTCCCGGCGGCCCCCCGGCCCGAGGCGCTCTGCCGAGTGGCTGCCCTGCGCGCGTGTCGGCTGCGCACGACGCGGCGACAGGAGTCGGCTGGGGCGGCTGTGAGACCTACGGATCGATCATGTGACGACGTACGCCCATGAAGCGCGCCCGGCGTACGCCCCCGTCTAAGCCAGTGCGGACAAGTGCGCCCCAGCCGTACGACGTACGCCCGCGGCACGTCTACTTCCTTTCGCCGCTGGCGTATGCCGGTGGACCGCCGGCCCCGGCGCGCAGACGACCGACCCCGCGCCTGCACCGCACGTGCGGGGCGCGGCACGGGTGCCCCGGAGCCGGCCCTCCACACCCGTTCGGCGGGTACCCCGCGTTCCGCGTCCTGGTCCAGCGGGGGCCCGCCCCGCACCGACGGGCGGGAGCGAGCCGGCGCACTCGACCGGGTGATTGTGCGCCCCCCCGGGTGCGGGCCCGGGGCGCGCACCGGATTACGCCGGGGCGCCACGGAGGCGCCCCGGCGAACCGGGGCTCACTCCCGGCCAGCACTCGGGCGGGGTGCTGTGTGGACTCTGGCCGAGATGTGGGGGCGTGCGGGGCGCGCGGAGGGTGGGGCGTACGCCGTGCGCTCGGGCCGCGCGGGAGGAGGGGTGGTGCGGCGGGATCGGGGCTGGCCGGGGGCCGGGCCCGACTCGCGGGCCCGGCCCCGGCCCCGACTTGCAGTGGAACGGGGGCGTCGTGTGGGTCAGGGGGTCAGCTGCTTGAGGCGGTCCACCGCCTCCTCCAGCACGCTCATCCGCTTGCAGAACGCGAAGCGCACGAACGGCGCGCCCGCCTCGCGGTTGTCGTAGAAGAACTGGTTGGGGACGGCCACCAGGCCGCAGCGCTCGGGGAGGCCGCGGCAGAAGGCCAGGCCGTCGCCGTCCGCGGAGATCTCCGGGCCCAGCGGGCGGATGTCGGTGGTGATGAAGTACGTGCCGGCCGGCCGGAAGACGGTGAACCCCGCCGTGGCCAGGCCGTCCGCGAGCAGGTCCCGCTTGACGGCGAGTTCGTCGCGCAGGCCGGCGTAGTACGAGTCGGGCAGGGTCAGGGCCTCGGCGATGGCGTGCTGGAACGGGCCGGAGGCCACGAACGTCAGGTACTGCTTGGCCGAGCGGACCGCCGCCAGCAGGTCCGGCGGCGCGGTGACCCAGCCGACCTTCCAGCCGGTGAAGGAGAACGTCTTGCCCGCGGAGCTGATGGTCACCGTGCGCTCCCGCATGCCGGGCAGCGACGCCAGCGGGATGTGCTGGTGGTCGTCGAAGACCAGGTGCTCGTAGACCTCGTCCGTGACCACGTACAGGTCGCGCTCGATGGCGATGGTGGCGATCGCCGCCAGCTCCTCGCGCGTGAGCACGGTGCCGGTGGGGTTGTGCGGGGTGTTGAGGAGGATGAGCCGCGTGTTGTCGGTGACGGCGTCGCGCAGTTCGTCCACGTCGAGGCGGTAGCGGCCGGCCTCGGGGTCCGGGCGCAGCGTGACGGGGACCCGGGTGCCGCCGGCCATGGCGATGCCGGCCGCGTACGAGTCGTAGTAGGGCTCCAGGGCGACCACCTCGTCGCCCGGTTCCAGGAGCGCGATGAGCGAGGCGGCGAGCGCCTCGGTGGCGCCGGCGGTGATGAGGACCTCGCGGTCGGGGTCGTACTCCAGGCCGTACCAACGCTGTTGGTGCGCGCAGACGGCCGCGCGCAGTTCGGGAACGCCCGGGCCCGGGGGGTACTGGTTGCCGCGCCCGTCGCGCAGCGCGCGCACGGCAGCCTCCCTGACCTCCTCGGGACCGTCGACGTCGGGGGAGCCTTGACCGAGGTTGATGGAGCCGGTTCGGATGGCGAGGGCTGCCATTTCGGCGAAGATCGTCGTTCCGAATTCGGCGAGGCGGCGGTTGAGCGGAGGTCGCTTCATACGTCACATCCTCCGCCGAACCTCTGGATTTGCTCAACTCTGCTTTGGCCGGGAATGGCCCCGGGCATCAGAGCGGTACACGCGGGGAGTTCGCGCGTGCGCGACGCGGACAAGCGCCCCGGAGCGCATGAGGGGGCTTTGCGGACTTCGCCGCGCCGCACCGTGTGTGCGGCGCACCCATCGCGTGCGGAGTTTCGCGGACGATCTCACCAGCAATAACTGCACAGGCATCGATAAAGAGCGAAGCGCCGGAATCAACAGAAACGCTGGAATCTACCGAAACTAGAGAATCTGCGGGACCTACGGGGCAACGGGGATATCGGGGGAGCAAGGGGGACAACGGGGGGACGGGGCGCCGGGAAGGACCCACTCGGCGCGCACGCGCCGCGCCAGCGGGGGCCACGAGGGCCCACCGCCGCGCGTCACACGGGCCCGCGCCCTCCCGGTCGCCCACCGCGCCGGCCGCGCCTCGCTCCGGGGGACAACGGGGAACGAAAGGTCGTGAGGGCATGGGATTCGCGCTCTTCCTGTACATCGTGGTGATGGTGGCGATCGTGCTCGCCTGGTTGAGCAGGGTGGCCGGTGGTGGCAAGAAGCGCCGCGGGGGCGGCGGGAGTTGGTGGGCCGGCGGTGGTTCGTCGGGTGGTGGTGGCGGTGCCTCGTGCGGTGGCGGGTCCTCGTGTGGCGGGGGCTCGTCCTGCGGTGGTGGCGGTGGCGGAGGGGGTTGCGGCGGCGGTGGGGGTGGGGGCGGCTAAAAGCCGGTAATGCGGCGGGCTCGTGCTGGTTTTGCATATGCGCCCGGCGGGCTGAGGCCCGTCGGGCGCTCAAACGTTGAACAATTGATCTGGGGGGCGCTCGGGGGGATGGAAACCTGGCGAAGATGGGTAAAAAGGCTGTGCCGCCACGCATTTCATGATTCCGTGTCTCTCGGACCCTATGGACCCCACGGACCCCACGTGGTCAGCAGCCGGCGCATAGTGACCCCTTGGTCCCCTCGGGATGGGGGTTGCCTTATGGGGAATAAGGGCCGGCCCATCTTCCACTGCGTGCTTCCGGAGCCGACCCATGCTCACGATCCTCAAGACTTCCTACACCGATACCCGCGCCTCCGACCTCGCCTGGTGCCTGGGCCGCGAACCGCAGCCCGCGCTCGCCGTCCTCGACCTGCAACTCGGCGACGCCGCCGTGCAGTTACGGCTGCTCGGCGCCTCGCACCAAGTCCTCCTGGAGGGCCGCGACGGGCGTTGTTCGGAGACGGTGGCGTGCATGCCCGGAAGTAGTACCCCCCTCCCGCTCGGCGTATCCAAGCTGCTCGAAGGGCGGGAGTACGAGTTCGCGGCGCGCATCGAGACCCTCTCGCGCGGCTCCTTCGCGGGGCGCGCGCAGGAGTTGCTGGCGCTGGTCGCCGACCACCCGCACGGCCTCGCCGGCACCTTCCCGGGCAGCCCGCACGCGTTCACGGCCATGCTCGCCCACCGGCAGGAGGGGCAGATCGGCTGGCGCACCTGGCACGCGTACCCGCAGGAGGGGTGTCTGGTGGCCACCCGCACGCGGCTGGGCGCGCGCGTGGTGGCGGCGCTGTAGTCGCGCGCGGGGCGTTCAACGTTGCCCGCGAGAGGCGCGGTTGAACCGCGAATGCCCTGGAATGCGATGCATTCCCCCCGTGTGAGTGACCGATGGTGAGACGGGGGTAACGTAACGTTCACCCCATGATCGACCCGCCGGTGCCCCTTGTGTCCGTTGCCGAGGAATCGCCGACGGGGCCCGCGGGGCCGTCCCGGGTGCCGGCCCCGGTCGGGCGGTTCGCCGTCCTGGCCACCGTGTTCGTCTGCGCGGCCTGCGGTCTCGTGTACGAACTCGAACTCGTCGCCCTCGCCTCGTACTTGATGGGTGACTCGGTCACCCAAGCATCCGTCGTGCTGTCCGTCATGGTCTTCGCGATGGGCACGGGCTCGCTGCTGGCCAAGCGGCTGCGGGTGCGGGCGGCGTGGGCGTTCGGGGTCGTCGAGGCGCTGCTCGCGCTGGTCGGCGGGGCGTCGGCGATGGCGCTGTACGCGTGCTTCGCGTGGTACGGGGACACCCGGTGGGTCATCGTCGGCTTCTCGTTGGCCATCGGCGTGCTGATCGGCGCCGAGGTGCCGCTGCTGATGACGCTGATCCAGCGGGTGCGGCGGCAGGACGCGGGCGGGGCGGTCGCCGACCTGTTCGCCGCGGACTACGTCGGCGCGCTCGTCGGCGGACTGGCCTTCCCCTTCCTGCTGTTGCCGAGGTTCGGCCAGTTACTCGGCGCCCTGCTGACCGGCGCGGTCAACGTCGTCGTGGGCGGGGCGCTGGTGCTGTGGGTCTTCCGGCGCGACCTGTCGCCGCGCGAGCGCGGCACGCTGATCGGCGCGAACGGCCTGGTGCTGCTCCTGTTGGCCAGCGGAGCGGTGCTGACCGAACCGTTCGAGGGCGCGGCGCGGCGCGCGGTGTACGGGCCCGACGTGCGGGTGGCCGTCCACACGGACGTGCAGGAGGTCGTCATCACGGGCGGGGCCGAGGCTGGGGCCGGCTCGGCCGGGGCGCCGCTCGCGCTGTACCTCGACGGCGAGCTGCGGGTGAGCGCGCGCGACGAGTTCCGCTACCACGAGGCCCTGGTCCACCCGGCGATGGCCGGCCCGCACGCGCGGGTGCTCGTCCTCGGCGGCGGTGACGGGCTCGCCCTGCGCGAGGTGCTGCGCTACCCCGGGGTGCGCACGGTGACGGTGGTCGAACTCGACGGCGAGGTGGTGGACCTGGCGCGCACGGACCCCGGGCTCAGCCGGCTCAACCAGCGCGCGCTCGCGGACCCGCGGGTGCGGGTGGTGCGGGCGGACGCCTTCGGCTGGCTGCGCGAGCGCGGCCGGCCCGGCGGCCCGAGCCCCGGCGGCCAACCGGGCGGCGGCTACGACGTGGTCCTCTCCGACCTGCCCGACCCGGGCCTGACGGCCAGCACCAAGCTCTACTCGCAGGAGTTCTACGGCCTCGTGCGCCGGGTGATGCGGCCCGGCGCGCGGCTCGCCGTACACGCGGGGCCGCTCGACGGGCGCCCGCGGGCGTACTGGACGGTCGACGCGACGGTGCGCTCCGTCGGGCTGCGCACGGTGCCGTACGGCGTCGTCGGGCGCCTCGCGCGCGACTCGGAGCGGCCAGGCGGCGGCGAGCGCGGGTCGGGCCCGTCCGGTGACTGGGGCTTCGTGCTGGCCGCCCGCGACCGGCCGGAGCTGCGACTGCCCGCGGCGCGGCCCGCGCTGCGCTCGCTCACCCCGCGGGCGCTGCGCGCCGCGCACCGACAGGCGGAGCGCCGGCACCGGCCGGGCGCGCCCACCTCCACGCTGATGCACCCGCGCTACGGGACGGGCTGAGCCGGGACCCGCGCCGGCGCGAGGAGGTTGGGGCGGCTGGGGCGCCCGGTGGACGGGCCGGCCGGCCCGGGGCGCGTGGTTGTCGTAGCCATGTCACTTACCGTGGTGGTCGTGGCCGTGTCCGTGACGGTGCGTCCACGGCGGGGTGGTCGGGGTGGCGACGCGGCGCGGTGAATGTGGACGCGACGATGTCTGATCCCGGACGCGGTGAGTACGCTCGGGGGTCATGGAGCATGAGGTGTTCGTCCCGGTTCCCGTAGACGACGTACGGCGCGCGCTCACCGAGCCCGCGCGCATCGCCCGCTGCCTGCCCGGGCTCCAGCAGGACGATGACGCCGGCTCAGACGCCATCGCCGGCCGGCTGCGGCTGCGCATCGGTGGCTCCTCCATCACCTACCGGGGCGTGCTGCACATCGCCGAGCACGGCGACCGGGTCGAGTACGCGGGCGACGGCGCCGAGTCGCGCGGCGGCGCCGGCGTGACGGTGACCCTGGCCGTGGCCCCGCAGGCGGCTGACGGCGGCACCACGCTGCGCTGCGCCGGCGAGGTCGAGCTGACGGACGGCGAGGGCCGGCTGACCGAGTTCGACGCGGAGACGGTGGCCTCGGCGGCCCGCCGCCTCCTCGACCGGTTCGCCGAGGAGTTGACCGCGGACCTGGCGGCCGAACCGACCCCGGCCCCGACCGCACCGGCGACGGCCGACGACGCGACCGAGGCCGGCGCTACGGCTGACGCGGACGGAGACGGGGACGGGGAGGCCGAGGCCGGCGCGACGGCCGGACCGACCGGGTCGCCCGGGTCGGCGGCGGAGGCACCCGCCGCTGCGCCAGACGGGACGCCGGACGACGTGTCGCGAGATGACGCGGCCAGCGGCGACGCGGCCAGCGGTGACGCGCTCGGGGACGACCTGCCCCGGGACGACGCGACCGCGGACGAGCTGCCCCAGGAGGACGTGACCGGAGACGACGTGACCGGCGACGGCGTGACCGGAGACGCCGGCGTGGTCGAGCAGCCCGCCGACGCGACCGCGTCCTCGCTCTTCGAGACCGAGGTCCCGCCGTCCTCCCTGGAGCCGGACGCGCTCGGTGCCTCGGCGGCGGCAGCGGCGGAGGTGCCGCCGGCCGAGGCGGCGCACGCGCGGCGCACGATGATCGGCCGCAGCGCCGAGGAGGTGGACCACGCGCCGCCGCGCGGCCGGTACGCGCCGGTGCCCGCGCCCGAGACCGCGTCCACCGCGGCCACCCTGCGCTGGGCCGCGCCCGCCGCGGCGGCCGTGCTCGCCTCGGCGGTCGTCGTGGGCCGGGTGCTGCGCCGCCGCAGGTAGGGCCGTACCGGCGACCGAGACGGCGCCCGGGCGCGGATCGCCGGCCCGGGCGGGCCGTGGGGGCGTGCGCCGGAGCGGGCGGGCGTCGGCGGGGGCGGGATGGCGCCGGGCGACCGAGGTGGAGCGGCACGCGGTGGGCAGCGGGACGCGGGCCCGGGGGCGCCGTTAAGGTCGGCGGGGTGAGCACCCAAGAGACCACGGAAGGCGCCCCGGGGGCGCGCGACGTACGGCTGGTGGCACCCGGATTCGCGGAGTTGACGATCCGTCCGGAGGACGGCTGCCGCATCAGCTCGCTGATCATCAACGACCTGGAGGTGTTGCGCCACGGGGACCGGTACGGCTCCTTCCCGATGGCGCCCTGGTGCGGGCGGATCGAGCTGGGCCAGTTCCGCAGCTTCGTCACCGCGCCGGGCGGGGGCGACGAGGCGGGCCGTAGCGGTGGCGTACGGCACCAGATGCCGATCAACGCGACGCCGCACGCCATTCACGGCACGGTCCGCGACCAGCCCTGGCGCACCGCGACGGTCGACGACCAGTCCGCCACCTTCTACTGCGACCTGACCGACCCCTGGCCGTACCGCGGGCGCGTCACCCAGACCTTCGAACTGACCGACGACGCGCTGACGTTGACGATGGGCGTCGAGTCGCGCGGCGACTCCTTCCCCGCGCAGGCCGGCTGGCACCCGTGGTTCCTGCGCCAGCTCGGCCCGACGGGCGCGCCGGTGCAGATCGCGTTCGACCCCGCGTGGCAGGAGGAGCGGGGCGTGGACCACCTGCCCACCGGGCGGCGCGTCGAGCCCGGGCCCGGCCCGTGGGACGACTGCTTCGGGATGCCGGACGGCGTGGACGTCACGCTGACCTGGCCCACCCAGTTGGAGCTGAGCATCACCAGCGGGGCGCAGTGGGTGGTGGTCTACGACGAGCAGGAGGAGGCGGTGTGCGTGGAGCCGCAGTCGGGCCCGCCGAACGGCCTCAACACGGTGCCGCGCCTGGTGACGCCGATCGACCCGCTGGAGGTCTCGACGACCTGGCGCTGGAAGCGGTTCTGAACCACGAGACCCGGGCCTGGTCCCCGGCCGGCCCCCGCCGCGCGGGGGGCCGGCCGGGCCGGGCGTCGCGCGGGGGCGGCGGCCGGCCCGGCCGGGGTGGGTCACCGCGTCCGGTAGGCGCCGATCGCGGTCTGGGTGAGCGTGTTGCCCGCGGTGTCGGTCAGCTTGGCGCGCAGCGAGACGCTGGTGCCGGACGTGAACGCCGGGATGGTCGCGACGCCGCGTACCACCGCGGTCCGCTGCCACGTGGTGCCGCCGTTGACCGAGAACGCGACATCGAGCGCGCGCGTGTGGCCCTTCGCGGCGCCCTGTACGGCGACCGGGACGCGCAGCGTCGTGCCGGCCGGCGCGGCGCCGGTCAGGTCGAGCGCCGGCGTGAAGCGCACCGCGCTCACCGGCACCCTGGTCGCCCCGCCCGTGCGCTGTGAGGCGAAGGTCCACGACGCGGTCACGGTGGTGGCGGCGCCGGGCAGACCGGCGCGCCGCGCGGTGGCCGTGACGCGGTAGGCGGCCCGGTCGGCCGGCACGTCGAAGGTGGCCTGGCCGGGCTCGCCCGTCACGGTCTGCACACGCTTCCCGTCGCGGTACAGCGTGACCCGCGCCGCGTCGTACTCCGGCGTGGACGGCACGTGCCCCTCGCCGTCGGCGAGCAGCGGGACGTCCACGGTGAGGCGGTCGCCGTCCCGTGTGACGCCGGAGCCGCCGGTGAGGCTGGGGCCGAAGACGGCGTTGTTGAAGGTGCGTGTGGTGGTGTGGCCGGGGCGGGTGGCGACGCGCTTCGCCTCGTACGTGGTGCCGCCCTGGCCGTCCTCGTCGCGGGGGGTGGTGTAGCCGATGTCGTAGGGCCCGCGCGCGGGCTCCACGAGGAGGCTGGTGGTGCCGGGGGCGGGCACCGGCAGCGGGTAGGCGGTGGACAGGTCGTCGCTGGGCGTGACGTCCAGCACGGACGTGCCCTCGGTGCCCGGGCGGGCGGCGCCCCGGATCCTGATCTCGCCCAGGTCCTTGGCGGCCGGCCGGCGGTAGAGCCCGGTCGGCGCGCGGTCGCCGGTGACGACGTTGCCCAGCGCGTAGCTGTGCCGCTTGGTGGCCCAGTACGCGTCGTACCACGTCTTGACCGAGCCGGGCTCGGCGGCCGGGCCCAGGTGGGCGACGCGCAGGGTGGGCGTCGCGATGGCCATGTTGGTCTCCCGGACGACGCCGTCGTACTCGGCCGACAGGCCCATGTTGCCGAGCCGGAAGTCGGCCGTGCTGTCCGGGGGCCGCACGTCGACCAGCTTGGTGGTCCGGGCGTCCACCGTGACGGACAGGTCGCGGTCGAGGTCGAGCCTGGGTTGCACCACCCAGTCCGTGCCCTCCGCCGAGTTGCCGCTCCACACCATCGAGGCGAGGAGGTAGCGGCCCTGGGGGAGCCGTACCGTGGTGGTGCCGGTGTCGCCCTCCGGCTCGAAGCCGTGGCGCTCGCCCTCCCCGGCGAACTCGGTGAGGGTGGTCTTGTAGAACTGCGAGGCGCGCCCGTCGCGGCCGATGTGGTGGATGGTGAGGGTGTGCGTCGGCTGCTCGGCGATGGCGCTGGTCCGGCCGGTGGCCGGGGCCCCGGCGGGGTGGGTGCCCGAGGCCGTGGCGTTCCAGGCGGGCAGGGTGCTGGCGACGACGGTGGCGGCCACGGCCAGCGCCCGCAGGGCGGACCGGCGGGGCATCCGGGGGGACCGGGGCGACGGAGAAGTAGTCATGATCAGCACTGCGCGTCCGCGCGCCGGAGTTCCCGTGACCCGCGTCACTCGCCCCGGGCGGGGCGCGGCCTGTGGCGCAGGTCACCGGAACCGGGGCGGCCCGGGAGGCAGGGCTCAGTGTGGAATCACTCATGAGACATCGCTTCCGTAGCGGGGATCGCGACGCCCTGGGGGAGCTCTACGACGAGCACGCCCAGGTGCTGTACCGGTACGCCCTGCGGGTGACCGGCGACTGGGCGGAGGCCGAGGACGTCGTGTCGACCACGTTCCTGGAGGCGTGGCGCGGCCGGGAGAAGGTGCGCCCGGGCGAGGAGAGCCTGCGCCCGTGGCTGCTGGGCATCGCGACCAACGTCATGCGCCGCAACGCCCGGGCCCGACGCCGCCGCGACGTGGCGCTCGCCCGGGTTCCGGAGCGCGGCGCGGTCCCGGACTTCGTGGACGACCTCGTCGCGCACCTCGCGGACACCGAGCAACTGCGGGCCGCCCGCATCGCCCTCGGCAAGCTGCGCCGCCGCGACCGCGAGGTGTTCACGCTGGTCGTCTGGGCCGGCCTGGACTACGCCGCGGCGGCCGAGGTGCTCGGCGTGCCGGTCGGCACGGTCCGCTCGCGGCTGTCCCGCGCCCGTGGCCGGCTGCGCGAACTGGCGACCGCCGAGACCCGCAGAGGCCGTGAGGACAGCCAGGACCGTAGGGACAGCCAGGGCCGCGAGGGTCGTCAGGCCACGGCTTCGCAGGGCCAGGCCGCCGCACGGGGCGCGGCCTCCGCGACCCCGTCGCCTCGGGGCGCGCCGCCCGCGCCCGGTGGCCCGCCCCCGCAGGGCCCGCGGACGCCACGGGCCGCCACCCGGTGGCCGACCGTCGTGTCCGGCCCCGGCTCCGCCCCGGCGACGCCGGCCCCCACCCCCACCCCCACCCCCTCCCCCGACTCGCCTCCGCCGGGCCGCTTCTCCGTGGCCCCGTCGCTGACCCAGGAGAACCACGGATGAACGTCACCCCGCGACGCCGTACGCCGGACCGGCCCGAGGAGGCCGAGCGGCAGGAGATGACCGCGCTGCTGCCCCCGCCGTCCGTCCCCGACCTGACCCCGGAGCGCGAGCGCGCGCTGCGGCAGGCCGTGCTCCGCGAGGCCGCCCGCGAGGAGCCGGCCGCCGCGCGCGGCGGCCTCGGCCGTACGGCCCGTGCGGCCCGCCCCCCACGGCGCCGCTTCCAGGTCCGCTTCGTGGCACCGGCCCTGGCCTGCGCCGTGGCCGGCGCCATCGTCGCGGTGAACCTGTCGTCCACGGACGACGAGCCGCGCGACGGCACCCGGATCGAGGCGCAGGAGACGCCCGAGGCGACCCGTCTCCTGGACCGCGTCGCGCTCGCCGCCGCCGAGGGCGAGCGGCCCGAGGTCGCCGCCGACCAGTTCGTGTACGTCAGGAGCAAGGTCGCCTACGCGGGGCGCAGCGCCGGCGGCGGTTCCGTGACGCTGCCGCCCGCGCACACCCGGCAGGTGTGGCTGGCCGCCGACGGCAGCCGCCCGGGCCTGCTGCGCGAGGCGGGCAAGCCCGACAGCACGCTGGGCGACGACGCGCCGGTGTACACCGTCGACCGTCCCGGGGCGACACCCCGGCCGAGCGCGACCGGTTCCGGCCCGTCGGTGACCAACCCGACCCACACCTACGTCGCCACGCTGCCCACCGACCCGGTCGCCCTGCTGGAGCTGATCCGCCAGCAGACCCGTGGCCAGGGCCAGGACCCGGACCAGCGGGCCTTCACCGCCATCGGCGAGCTGCTGGCCGAGACGTGGGCGCCGCCGAAGGTCAACGCCGCGCTCTACCGGGCGGCCGGGAAGATCCCCGGGGTGACGGTGGTCCGCACGGCCAAGGACGCGGCCGGGCGTGAGGGCGTCGCCGTGGCCCGTACCGCGCGTGGCCAGCAGACACAGTGGATCTTCGACCGGACCAGCCACGCGTTCCTCGGCGAGCGCACGGTGAGCACCGAGGCCGGCGACGCGGGCCCGGCCGGGACCGTGCTCGGCACCTCCGCGATCCTCGCCAAGGCCGCCGTCGACCGCGCCGGCCAGGCCCCGCGAGACTGACCCCAGCCGGCCACCAGCCGGCCACCAGCGGGCGTCGCCGCTGGACACGGCTAACCTCGTGCGTATGAGCGACGCGCGTGATGCCCTCCTGGAGCAGATCAAGAACAAGGCCGTGGTGCACGGCAAGGTGACCCTTTCGTCCGGTCTTGAGGCCGATTTCTACATCGACCTGCGCCGGATCACCCTGGATGGCGAGGCCGCGCCGCTGGCCGGTCAGGTCATGCTCGACCTGACCGCCGACCTGGAGTACGACGCGGTGGGCGGGCTCACGCTGGGCGCCGACCCGGTGGCGACGTCGATGATGCACGCCGCCGCCGCGCGGGGCCGCCGCCTCGACGCGTTCGTGGTCCGCAAGGCCAACAAGGCGCACGGCCTCCAGCGGCGCATCGAGGGCCCGGACATCGCGGGCCGCCGCGTGCTGATCGTGGAGGACACCTCGACCACGGGCGGCTCCCCGCTGACCGCCGTCGAGGCGGCGCGCGAGGCGGGCGCCGAGGTGGTGGCCGTGGCCGTCATCGTCGAGCGCGGCGCCGCGCCCGCGATCGAGGCCGCCGGCCTGCCGTACTACCAGGCGTACGGGCTGGCGGAGCTGGGTCTCGACTGACCGTCGCACGCCCGTAAATGATCACTTGACCTGCGCTTTTGTCGAGGGTGGGGGCCGTTTCACGTGAAACGGCCCCCGCCCTCGACGCGTTCGGCGTCCAGTGCGCGACACGCCGTGGAGCTGAGCCGGACGAGTCTGGAAGGATGGGGGCGACGATGACGTCGCCCCCTAGGTCAGGGCATTCACAACGCAACCGGCACTTCACAAGGAGCGGACCCATGCCCATCGCAACCCCCGAGGTCTACAACGAGATGCTCGACCGGGCGAAGGCAGGCAAGTTCGCCTACCCGGCAATCAACGTGACCTCGACGCAGACCCTGCACGCGGCACTGCGTGGCTTCGCCGAGGCCGAGAGCGACGGCATCATCCAGGTTTCCACCGGTGGCGCCGAGTTCCTGGGCGGCCAGTACAGCAAGGACATGGTCTCCGGCGCGGTGGCGCTGGCCGAGTTCGCGCACGTGGTGGCCAAGAAGTACCCGGTCAACATCGCGCTGCACACCGACCACTGCCCGAAGGACAAGCTGGACGGCTTCGTCCGGCCGCTGATCGCCCTCTCCCAGGAGCGCGTCGCCGCCGGTCAGAACCCGCTCTTCCAGTCCCACATGTGGGACGGCTCCGCCGAGAAGCTGGACGAGAACCTGGCCATCGCCAAGGAGCTGCTCGCCGAGGCCGTCAAGGCGAAGATCATCCTTGAGGTCGAGATCACCCCGACCGGTGGCGAGGAGGACGGCGTCACGCACGAGATCAACGACGAGCTGTACACCTCCGTCGCCGACGTGGAGAAGACCGCCGCGGCCCTCGGCCTGGGCGAGAACGGCCGCTACCTGCTGGCCGCCTCCTTCGGCAACGTGCACGGCGTCTACAAGCCGGGCAACGTCGTGCTCCGCCCCGAGCTGCTGCGCGACCTCCAGGACGGCCTGGCCGCCAGCTCCGGCAAGGCTGACCCGTTCGACTTCGTCTTCCACGGCGGCTCCGGCTCCACGGAGGAGGAGATCCGCACCGCGCTGGGCAACGGCGTCGTGAAGATGAACCTCGACACCGACACCCAGTACGCCTTCACCCGCCCGGTCGCGGACCACATGTTCCGCAACTACGACGGCGTGCTCAAGGTGGACGGCGAGGTCGGCAACAAGAAGACCTACGACCCGCGGAGCTGGGGCAAGCTCGCCGAGGCCGGCATGGCCGCCCGCGTCACCAAGGCGTGCGCCGACCTGCGCTCCACCGGCACGAAGCTGAAGTAACCCCGCACCGCCGGCCCCCGGCGGCCCCGGCCCTCGTGGCCGCCGGCCACCGGCCCGGTTCCCGCGCGCTGCCTCCCGGGGCCCGGCGTCCTCCCCTGGTTCGCCCAGGCGGAGGGGCCGGGCCCTTCGGCGTACGAACACGCGGGCGGCGGGTGGCGAACCCAGGACCGGGGAGCCCCGGGTGATCCGGGCGGGGCGTCCGCGCGCTCTCCTAACTCGGTGCTCCGGTGGCGGGTTCGCGGCGTGCTGGGGTGTCCGGGTAGCCGGGCGGTGTCCCGACGCGGAAGATCGCAGACATGACGGACCCGCGACGCCCCGGCCCCGAGCCCGACCCCGACACCCCGCCCGACGCCGACGCCGACGCCGACTCCGGCCCCGGCCCCGGCTCTGGCCCCGGCTCGGAGTCCGGCCGTGAGCACCGGCGCACGCCGGACGGGCTCGCCGGGGACGGGAAGCCGGGAGGGGCGGTCGAACCGGTGGGACCGGTCGAACCGGTGGGACCGGCCGAACCGGTCGAGCCCGCCGGGACCGTGGCCATGGGGACGTCCACCGGGCGGTGGGTGCTGCTGACCACGGTGCTCGGCTCCGGCATGGCCATGCTCGACAGCACCGTCGTCAACGTCGCGCTGCCGCGCATCGGCGAGGACCTGGGCGCGGACCTCGGCGGGCTCCAGTGGACCGTCAACGCGTACATGCTCACCCTCGCCGCACTGATCCTGCTCGGCGGGGCGCTGGGCGACCGGTACGGGCGGCGGCGGGTCTTCGTCGTCGGCGTGGTCTGGTTCGCGCTGGCCTCGCTGCTGTGCGGGCTGGCCCCCAACGCCGAGGTGCTGATCGGCGCGCGGGCGCTGCAAGGCGTGGGCGGGGCGCTGCTCACGCCGGGCTCGCTGGCGCTCATCCAGTCCGCGTTCCGGCAGGAGGACCGGGCGCGGGCGGTGGGCGCCTGGTCGGGGCTCGGCGGCGTGGCGGCGGCGGTCGGCCCGTTCGTCGGCGGCTGGCTGGTGGACGGCCCCGGCTGGCGCTGGGTGTTCCTGCTCAACGTGCCGCTGGCCGCGGTGTGTGTACCGGTCGCGTTGCGGCACGTACCGGAGTCCCGGGACCCGCGGGCGGGCGGCCGGTTCGACGTGGCCGGCGCCGCGTTGGGCGCGCTGGCGCTCGGCGCCGTGACGTACGCGCTGATCGCGGCCCCGGACGCGGGGGCGTCGCCGCTGGTCGTCGGGGCGGCCGTGGGCGGGCTGCTGCTGGCGGCGGGCTTCTGCTACCTGGAGGCGCACCGGGCGGAGCCGATGCTTCCGCTGGGCCTGTTCGCGATCCGCCAGTTCACCGCGATCAACCTGGTCACGCTGTGCGTGTACGCGGCCTTCGGCGGCTTCTTCTTCCTCTCGGTGGTGCAGCTCCAGGTGGTGGTGGACTACTCGGCCCTCCAGGCGGGGGCCGCGCTGCTGCCGACCACGGTGCTGATGCTGCTGTTCTCGGCCCGCTCCGGCGAACTGGCCCAGCGCACCGGGCCCCGGCTGCCGCTGACGGTGGGGCCACTGCTGTGCGCGGCGGGGATGCTGCTGATGATGCGGGTCGGCCCGGACGCGGTGTACTGGCGCGACGTGCTGCCCGCCCTGGTGGTGCTCGGCGCGGGCATGGTGACGCTGGTGGCCCCGCTCACCGCCACGGTGCTGGCCTCGGTGGACGTCGGCCGGGCGGGCTTGGCCAGCGGCATCAACAACGCGGCGGCCCGGGCGGCGGGCCTGATCGCGGTGGCCGCGCTGCCGCTGCTCGCGGGCATGGGCCCGGAGGCGTACCGCGCGGCGGACGAGTTCGAGGAGGCGTTCCGGCGCGCGATGCCCTGGTGCGCCGGCGTGCTGCTGCTGGGCTCCGCGCTGGCCTGGGCGACGGTCCGCGCGGACACCTTGGAGCACCCGGCGGGCCAGGCACAGGCCGAGCCCTGCCACCCCGAGTGCGCCCACCACTGCGGCGTGGCCGCGCCCCCGCTCGACCCGGGCGAGCCCCCCGCGCGCTCCGACTAGCCCGGCCAGGGGGACACGAACCAGCCTGAGCACGCGGGCGCGAACCAGCCGGCCACGCGGGCGCGAACCAGCCCGGCCGCACGGGCACATACCGGCCATATCCGTGCGGGTCGGCGGCGTAGGAAATCGGCCAGCCACGGGCGCTACCCGCGTGGCGGCTCCGCGCGGCCCTGTCCGGCAGACTGGAACCCATGGCCATTCACGAGAACCTGCTCGGGGGACCGCCCCCGACCCACCTGCCCGACGACCCCGGGCCGCGCGAACTGCTCGCCAGCGGCGCCGCGCCCGCCGAGGTCGCCGCCAAGTACCCCGCCTCCTCGCTCGCCTGGGCCCAGCTCGCCGACGAGGCGTTCGGGGCGGGGCGCGTCGTCGAGTCGTACGCGTACGCCCGCACCGGCTACCACCGGGGTCTGGACGCGCTGCGCCGCAGTGGCTGGAAGGGCCACGGCCCGGTGCCGTTCGAGCACGAGCCGAACCGTGGCTTCCTGCGCGCCCTGCACGCGCTGGCGCGGGCCGCGCAGGCCATCGGCGAGACGGAGGAGTACGAGCGCTGCTCGACCTTCCTGCGCGACTCCTCGCCGACCGCGGCGGACACGCTGAGCTGAGTCGGCGTGGGCTGACCCGGGCCGCCTGAACCGTGGGCGGTTCGGGCATACGGGACGAGATTCCCAGGCGTTCACCCGTCACGGGTGTCCGAATACAGGGCCTGCCGGTCGTGCACCTCGACCCGGCAGGCCCTTGCCGTGCGCGCCGCGCACCCCGCATGATGCGCGCAGGACCCGATGATCAGCGATCGTGGGTTCAAGAGGGGACCGGGGCTCCGATGCCGAACAGGAAGGGGCGGACCGCTACCCGGAAGCAGGACTGAGGAGACGCCATGTCCCAGCACACTGGACATTCCGGTACGAACGAGGCTGAACCCGAGACTCCCAACCTCGATTTCCAGGGCACCACGCCGTACGACGACTACGTCAAGGCGTCCGTGCTCACCCACCTCCAGCACCCGCTCTCCGACGACCCGGGCGAGATGGTCTTCCTGGTCACGAGCCAGGTGATGGAGCTGTGGTTCACCGTCATCACGCACGAGTGGCAGACCGCCGCCGACGCGCTGCGCCGGGACGACGTGCCCACCGCGCTGGCCGCCCTCAAGCGCTCCACGTACGAGCTGGAGTCGCTGAACGCCTCCTGGAAGCCGCTCGCGCACATGACGCCGGGCGAGTTCAACGCCTACCGCAGCGCGCTCGGCGAGGGCTCCGGCTTCCAGTCGGCGATGTTCCGCCGGCTGGAGTTCCTGCTCGGCGACAAGGCCGCCTCGATGCTGGTCCCGCACCGCGGCGCGCCGCGCGAGTACGCCGAGCTGGAGAAGGCGCTGGCCGAGCCGAGCCTGTACGACGAGGTGGTGCGCTACCTCGCCCGACAGGGCTTCGACATCCCGGACGAGGTGCTGCACCGCGACGTGACCCAGCGCTACGAGGCGCACCCGGCCGTCGAGCGGGCCTGGCAGCGCATCTACTCCGGCGCCGGCGCCCCGAGCGCGGCTGACGAGGACGCGGCGGCGCCCGAGGCGCGGCCGAAGAAGGGCGAGCAGTCCCCGGAGGCCGCGCGGGCGGTGGCCGTGGCCGCCGCCGTCGGCGGCGCGGGCGGCGGCCTGGTCGCGCTCGGCGAGGCGCTGACGGAGGTCGCCGAGCTGGTCTGGCGCTGGCGCAACGACCACCTGGTGGCCACCCGGCGCGCGATGGGCGCCAAGACCGGAACGGGCGGCTCGGCGGGCGTCGCCTGGCTGGAGAAGCGCGCCGGCAAGCAGGTCTTCCCCGAGCTGTGGACGGCGCGTAGCTATGTCTGAGCACCCGCTGACCGAGCCCGCGACACCGGGCGCGACGCCCGCCACCGCCGGAGCCGCCGCACCGGCCGCCGCACCAGCCACCGCCCCGGCCACGGCCACCGCCACGGGCCCGGCCACGGGGCGCGCGCACGCGGCCGAGGCCGCCCGGCGCGACCGCGAGGACCCGCTGGCCGGGACCCGCGAACGCTTCGTGGTGGACGCGGCCGACGACCCGAACGGAACGGTCTACCTGGACGGCAACTCGCTCGGCGCGCTGACGCGCGGCGTGCCGGCCCGGATGGCCGACGTCATCGAGCGCGAGTGGGGCCGCGACCGGATCAACTCCTGGTCGGACAACCACTGGTGGACCGCGCCGGAGCGGATCGGCGACCGGGTCGGCGCGCTCGTCGGGGCCGCCCCGGGCCAGGTCGTGGTCGGCGACTCGACCAGCGTCAACGTCCTCAAGGCGGTGGTGGCGGGCGTGCGGCTGGCCCGTGGCGCCGAGGGCGCCGAGCCGGCGGGCGCCGACGCGGCGCCGGCCGGCGGGCGGGACGAGATCCTGGTGGACGTGAGCACGTTCCCCACGGACGGCTACATCGCCGAGTCCGCGGCCCGGCTCACCGGCTGCGCGCTGCGGGCCGTGCCCGCCGAGGCCATCGCCACCGAGGCCACCCCGCGCACCGCGCTGGCCCTGGTCAACCACGTCGACTACCGCACCGGTCGGCTCCACGACCTGCCGGGCACCACCGCCGCCCTGCACGCGGTGGGGGCGGTGGCCGTCTGGGACCTGTGCCACAGCGCGGGCGCGCTGCCGGTCGACCTGGACGCGCACGGCGTCGACCTGGCCGTCGGCTGCACGTACAAGTACCTCAACGGCGGGCCCGGAGCGCCGGCCTACCTGTACGTCGCCGCCCGGCACCAGCCACGCTTCGACTCCCCGCTGCCCGGCTGGAACTCGCACGCCGACCCCTTCGCCATGGCCGGCGCGTACGCCCCGGCCGACGGGGCCGTCCGTGGCCGGGTCGGCACGCCGGACATCCTGTCGATGCTGGCGCTTGAGAGCGCCCTCGACGCGTGGCAGGGCGTCAGCGTCGAGTCCGTACGGGCCAAGAGCCTCGACCTGGCGGACTTCTTCCTGACCTGCGTCGCGGCGTACGTGCCGGCTGGCGCGGTCGAGACGCTGACGCCGGTGGCGCACGCGGAGCGCGGCAGCCAGGTCGCGCTGCGCTGCGCGGACGCCGGCGAGGTGACGGAGCGACTGCTCGCCCGTGGCGTGGTCATCGACTACCGCCGCCCCGACGTGCTGCGGTTCGGCTTCACGCCGCTGTACACGGGCTACGCCGACGTGGAGCGGGCCGCGTGGGCGCTGGGGGAGGTGCTGAGCGCCGCATGAACCCCGCGATGACGCGCGCGGAGCGGGAGGAGGCGTCGGCCTTCGGCCACGCCGAGGCACCGCCGACCGCCACGGTCGGCTACGGGCCGCACCCCGACCAGGTGGTGGACCTCTTCCTGCCCGAGGCGGCCCGGGCCCTGCCCGACTTCCGGGCCGAGTCCGGCTTCCGGGCCAAGTCCGGGTCCCGGGCCGGAGGCGGTGCCCCGCCGGCCGGGGCCGCCGCGCGCGTCATCGCCGACTCGCCGCCGCCCGCCCCCGGGGCGGTGCCGCCGGTGCCGCTGGTCGTGCTGTTCCACGGCGGCGCCTGGCGCGCCCCGTACGACCGGCGGCACCTGTCCCCACTGGCCGCCTACCTGGCCGGCCACGGCCTCGCGGTCGCGTCGGTCGAGTACCGGCGCGGCCCGCTCGCCGACGGCCCGGCGGCGAGCGCCGCCGGGCCCGGGCAGCCGCGCGCCGGCCGCTGGCCGGAGACCTTCGACGACATCGCGGCGGCGCTGGACGCGCTGCCCGCCCTGGTACGCGGCCTCGCGGCCGGCCCGGCCGGCCCGTCCGTCGGTGGGTCGTCTGACCCGGCCGCCGGCCGGGTCCGCTGGGCCGACGTGGACGCGGACCGGCCGGTGCTCGTCGGGCACTCGGCCGGTGGGCACGCCGTGCTGTGGGCGGCGGCGCGCCACCGGTTGCCGGTCGGCTCCCGGTGGCGGTTGCCGGCGCCGCCCGCGCTGCGCGGCGTGGTCGGCCTCGCCGCCATCGCCGACTTCGGCACGGCCCGCGCCCTCGGCGTCTGCTCGCACGCCGTGGACCAACTGCTCGCCCCGCAGCATCCGCCCGCGACGCCCGGCCCCGGCCCCGCCGAGCTGCTCGCGCACCGGCTGGCCTGCACCGACCCGTCCGCCCTGGTGCCGAGCGGCGTGCCCACCACGCTGGTGCAGGGCGGCGCGGACATCGACGTACCGCCCGCCGTCGCGGAGGCGTTCGTGGCCGTCGCGGCCCGCGCCGGGCAGCGGGTCCGGCTGGTCCGCGTCGAGGGCGTCGGCCACTTCCCGCCCATCGACCCGGCCACGACGACGGCCCGCACCGTCCTGGCGGAGATCACCCGCCTGACCTGACCACCTCGACCTCTGGCGCCTTGGCCACTGACCGCCCTGCCCTCCCGACCCCGCGCCCCGACCCGCACGCGGCCCGGCCCACCGGCCCGCCCCACGCGCTGCCCCGGCCGGGCCCGGCCCGGCACCTGGTGGCGCCCCGGGCCGTCCGGCACAGTGGGGGCATGACCGAGGCAGCAGCGGCCTTCGACCCCTGGGACCCGGGATTCGCCGCCGACCCGTACCCGGCCTACGCGACGTTGCGGGAGCGCGGGCGGGCGCACTACTTCGCGCCGACCGACCAGTGGCTGATCCCGCACCACGACGACGTACGGGCGCTGCTCACCGACCGGCGGCTCGGGCGTAGCTACACCCACCGGTTCAGCCACGAGGAGTTCGGCCGCCCGGCGCCGCCGCCCGAGTACGAGCCGTTCTTCACGCTCGACGGCAACGGCCTGCTCGACCTGGAGCCGCCGGCGCCCCCGCGCGTCCGCCGCCTGGTCTCACAGGCGTTCACGCCCCGCACCGTGGACCGGCTCGAACCCGTCGTGCGGCGACTGGCCGCCGGCCTGGTGGACGGGCTGCTCGCGGACGGCGGCGGCGACCTCATCGCCGAGGTCGCCGAGCCGCTGCCGGTGGCCGTCATCGCCGAACTCCTCGGCGTGCCGCCCGCCGACCGTGGTCCGCTGCGCCCCTGGTCGGCCGATATCTGCGCGATGTACGAGCTGAACCCGAGCCCGGAGACCGCCCGCCGCGCCGTACGCGCCAGCGTCGAGTTCTCCGCCTACCTACGGGGGTTGATCGCCGCGCGGCGCGCGGCGCCCGGCGACGACCTGATCAGCGCCATGATCGCGGCCCACGACGCGGAGGACCGGCTGACCGAACAGGAGATGGTCTCCACCTGCGTGCTGCTGCTCAACGCGGGCCACGAGGCGAGCGTCAACGCGACGGGCAACAGTTGGTGGGCGCTGTTCCAACACCCCGGGCAACTGGCCGCGTTGCGCGCCGACCCGACGCTGTTGCCCACGGCGATCGAGGAGTTGCTGCGCTACGACGGGCCGCTGCACCTGTTCGAGCGCTGGGTGCTGGACGGCATCGAGGTGGGCGGTACGCACATCCCGCGCGGCAGCGAGGTGGCCCTGCTCTTCGGTTCGGCCAACCACGACCCGGCCCGCTTCGCCGCGCCGACGCGGCTCGACCTGTCCCGTACGGACAACCCCCACCTGTCCTTCGGCGCGGGCATCCACTACTGTCTCGGCGCGCCGCTGGCCCGCGTGGAACTGCGGGCCGTCTTCGAGGAGTTGCTGCGCCGCGCGCCCCGGCTGCGGGCCGTGGCCGAACCGCCCCGCAAGCCGGGCTTCGTCCAGCGCGGCCTGCGCGAACTGCGGGTCGAGGCGTAGCGCGCCGGCCCGTGAACCGGGCGCGTTCCGCCGCCACTTGCTCCCGGCATACCCAGGCTCATCCACAGCCTGTGGATAACTCTGCCACCCGGAGTCAACCCGGCCGCCCCGGCCACCCCCGGTCCTCCGCCACCCGGCCACCCCGGCCCTCCGCCACCCGGTCACCCAGGCCGCCAGGCCAGGTCACCGGGCCAGGTCACCGGGCACGCTCCGGTCGGCCCGGTGGCGCACGCAGTGCGGCGCCGGTCTCCGATACGGGGGTGAACGGAGTCCGACGCCGCACGTCCTGCGGGCCTGGCGAGTGCCGCGCGTCCGCGTCGTCACGTGGCCGCGCCGCCAGGGGGCCGAGTGGCCCGGTTGGTTCGGTTGGTTTCGGTTGTTTCGCTTGGTCCGCGCCGCCGGGTGGCCGGGTGGCCGCCGCGGCTAGTTGCTCATGTCGCGTCGGCGCAGTCCGGCCAGGCCGGCCGCCAGCAGGGCGACGGTCACCAGGAGCATCCACAGGAACGGGGTCGCCGTGATGTCCCCACCCGGCACCTTCGGCAGGTGGCCGAAGGGCGAGAGGTTCATCACCGACTGGTCCAGCTCCATCGCCGGGCCCAGCCAGCCGATGGCCACCACGAACCCGACCACGCCCCAGGTGACGGCCGTGAACTTGGGCAGCACGCCGAACAGGAACACCGCGATCGAGGTGATCACCCACACCGCCGGGGCCTGCAACAGCGTGGCGCCGAGCACGCGCGGCACCTGCCCGCCGAGGTCGCCGGAGGCCGCCCCGTACGCGATGCCGAGCGCGAGGCCGCCCGCCGCCAGGATGACGACCGGGCCGAGCAGGGCGACGACCAGGTGGCTGGCCGCCCACTGCACGCGGCTGACCGCGTTCGACAGCAGCGGCTCCGCGCGCTGGTCGGTCTCCTCGCCGCGCAGCCGCAGCACGGCGCTGGCCGTGTGGATCGTGACGACCAGGCCCAGGATGCCGACCATCGAGGCGAGGAAGGCGTCCGTGAGCCCCTCCTGGCCGCCCATCCGCAGGAACGTGTCGCGGGTGCTCTCGCTGTCACCGAGGAAGTCGTCGGCGCCGTCGGCGATGCCGCCGAACACCGCCCCCGCGAAGGCCAGGCCGGCCACCCACGCCAGCATCGTGCCGCGCTGGAGCCGCCAGGCGAGCCCGTAGACCGTGCTCAGGCCCGGACCCGCGGCGGCGGGCCCCGGACGGGAGGCGAAGAAGCTGGCGCCCACGTCGCGGCGGCCGGCCAGCGTGTACGCGACGCCCATGGCGACCACCGCGAGCACGGCCAGCAACAGCAGCGTCCACCAGCGCTCGTCGGCGTACGGCCGGGCGTTCTCCGCCCAGCCGAGCGGCGAGAGCCAGACCAGCACGTGGCTTGAGCCGTCGGAGCCGTCCTTGGCCGCGTCGCCGCCCATCCGCAGCACGAACGCGACACCCACGGCGGCGGCGGACAGACCGCGCGCCACCCGGGCGTTCTCGGTGACCTGCGCGGCGACCGCGGCGATGGCGCCGAAGACCATGCCGCTCAGGCCGACCGCGAGCCCGAGGGCCAGCGCGCCGCTGCCGCCCTCGCCGGCCAGGCTGACCGCGATGAGCAGCGTGACGGCGGCGTTGGCGATGCCGACGGTGATCAGCGCCGAGGTCAGCCCCGCGCGCCGGCCGACCATCCCGGAGGACAGCGCCTCCTGACGGCCCGTCTCCTCCTCCTCGCGGGTGTGCCGGATGACGATGAGCAGGCTCATGATGGCGGCGAAAACCGTGAGGAAGGCCCCCACGCGCCAGACCGTCAGCGCCCCGAGCGAGTCGTCGAAGGCCGCGCCGAACAGGGCCCGCGTGGACCCGTTGGCGTTCATGTCGGCGGCCAGGTCGGCGCGCTTCTGCGGGGTGTCGTACGCGCTGTCCAGGCGGCTCACGGTGCTGCTCGCGGACAGGCCGAGGCACAGCACCCAGATCGGCAGCATGACCCGGTCGCGGCGCAGCGCGAGCCGCAGCAGCGTGCCCGTGCCGGCCAGGTCGCGGGACGAGCCCTTGGGCGGCGCCGCGATCCGCGCGTCGGCTACGGCGGTCATCGCGCGATCGCCCCCTGCGTGGAGTCGGCGGAGTCGCCGCCGTCGCTCTGGTAGTGGCGCAGGAACAGCTCCTCCAGGGTGGGCGGCGTCGAGACGAGGCTGCGCACCCCCGCGTCGCCGAGCTGCTTGAGCACCGGGCCCAGGTGGTCCGTGTCCACCTGGAGCTTGACCCGCCGGCCCTGAACGTCCACGTCGTGCACGCCGGGCAGCGTGGTCAGCCCGTTCGGCTCGCTGTCCAGCTCGGCCGTGACCGACGTACGGGTCAGGTGGCGCAGCGAGGTGAGCGAGCCGGACTCGACGGTCTTGCCCTTGCGGATGATGCTGACCCGGTCACACAGCGCCTCGACCTCGCTGAGGATGTGGCTGGAGAGGAGGACGGTCCGCCCGCGCTGCCGCTCCTCGGAGACGCACTCGCGGAAGACCTCCTCCATGAGCGGGTCGAGCCCGGAGGTCGGCTCGTCGAAGATGAGCAGTTCGACGTCCGAGGCGAACGCCGCGACCAGCGCGACCTTCTGCCGGTTGCCCTTGGAGTAGGCGCGCCCCTTCTTGGTGGGGTCGAGGTCGAAGCGGTCGAGCAGCTCGGCGCGCCGGGTCTTGTCCAGGCCGCCGCGCAGCCGCCCGTACAGGTCGATGACCTCGCCGCCGCTGAGGTTGCGCCACAGCGTGACGTCGCCGGGGACGTAGGCGAGCCGCTTGTGCAGCTCCACCGCGTCGTGCCACGGGTCCTTGCCGAGGAGTTGGACCGTGCCGCTGGTCGCTCGCAGCAGCCCGAGCAGTACGCGGATGGTGGTGGATTTGCCCGCGCCGTTGGGGCCGAGGAAGCCGTGCACCTCGCCCGTGGCGACGTCGAGGTCGAGGCCGTCCAGCGCGTGCGTCCGGCCGAAGGACTTGTGGAGGTCGGACACGGTGATTGCCGTCGTCATAAGGCCGAAGCTACTCTTCTTTCAGAAATTTGTGAAGTTAAGGAAACGTATAATCAGTGAGGAGGCTTTGAGAAGCGGGGATGGTGGGTGTTGGGCGAGACGACGGAGTGCGAGATGACGGGTCTCAAGGCGACCGGTGGCGCGACGGCGGCGGGGGCCGCCGCGACCGGGGGCGGACCGGCGAGCGGGACGACAGCGGACGGGACGGCCGGCCGGACCGCCGAGCGGGGGACGGCGGAGACCGGCGTACCGGCCGACGGGTTGGCAGGCGCGCCCACTGACGCGCCGGGCGGCGGGCTGACCAGCGCGGCGGCCGAGGAACTGGCCGGGCGGGACGAGGACGCCGTCAGCCGGTTCATCGAGCGGTTCGCGGCGGAGCTGGTGGAGGCGGGCCTCCAGCGCATGGCCTCCCGGGTGTTCGCCGCGCTGCTCGCCTCCGACACCGGCTCGCTCACCTCGGCCGAACTCGCCGAGCAGCTCCGGATCAGCCCCGCCGCGGTCTCCGGCGCGATCCGCTACCTCTCGCAGGTCCACATGGTCGGCCGGGAGCGCGAACCGGGCTCCCGCCGGGACCGCTACCAGGTGCACACGGAGCTGTGGTACGAGACGATCACCCGCCGCGACCAGGTCCTCACCCGCTGGGAGCAGACCCTGCGGGACGGCGCCGACGCCCTCGGGCGGCACACCCCGGCGGGGGCGCGGATGGCCGAGACGGCCGACTTCTTCGAATACCTCCAAGGGGAGATGCTGGCGATAATGGACCGCTGGCGGGAGCGGCAGATCGCGCGCCGCGAGGGCCGCGCGGTAGCCGGCTGACGGCCTCCGGCCGGGCGGGCGGGAACGAGGCGAATGGTTCCTGCGCACGCCTGGCCGACCCCGGTCCCGCCGCCCCAGGCCGGGGCGGGCGGGGTCCGAGGTCGATACCGGGGGCGATGCCCGCAGCCGATGCCCGCAGCCGATGCCGTGGGAGGCCGTGCCAGCGCCCGAAGCCGTGCCATGTGAGGCCGAGCCGGGGCCCGGCCGGCTAGCGCGGCAGCGTCACCGACCAGGCGTCCGGCAGCAGACGCCAGGTGCGGGTGCGGACCGGGCCCGCCGTCACCGTGTCGGCGCGGTAGTGGAAGTCGGGGCCCGAGACCGTGATGGCCCGCGCGCCCAGCCTGACCGGGCTGCCCGACGCGTGGCCGTACACCACCACCTCGGCGAGGCCGCGCGAGCGCGGGGCGCCGTCGGGCGGGCGGGCCGGGGCGCCGCCGAACAGCGGCCGGGTGGCCACCGAGACGCGCTCCACCGGGTGGTCGAGGTCGGCGAGGAGCACGCCGTCCGCCTCAACGCGCAGCCGCACAAGCGACGGCCTGGCCCGGCGCGCCGGCGGCCCGCCGGCGCCGGCGCGGCCCGCGACCGGCGTGGTCAGCAGCGTGAGGGCGGTCCTGGCGGTGCGGGCCGCCGGCGACCACCACGGCTGCGGCCGGTCCGCCACCGACTCGCGCCCCTGCCGCTGGCGGGGCACCCTGCCGTCGTCGGCGCCGGCCCGCGTCTCGCCGTCGGCGCCCGCCGCGCGTTCGGCGCCCGGCGCCGCGTCCCCGGCCGCGCGGCCCGGGGCCAGCTCCGGGGCCTGGGCCGCGCCGGGGCCCGTGGTCGGGCCGGCGTCCGCGGCGGGGGTGGCGGGTTCGGCGGGCCAGGCTGTCTCGCCCGCGCGCGCCGAACCCGGCGGGCCCGCCGCGTCGACCGGGTGGCCGCCGGCGCCGCCGTACGGCACGCTCAGTTCGCCGATCACCACGCCGTCGCTGTCGTCCACCAGCAGGTCGAGGCGCCGGTCGAAGCCGTCGATGACGGTGCGGGCGGCGCGTACCGCGTCGGTGGGGATGCCGAGGGCGCTGGCCAGGGCGACCGCCGCCGGCGGCCCGACCGGGACCATCGCGAGCGGCGTCGTGGCGAGCGTGCGCTCGCGGTGCAGCAGCGTGACCACGCGCAGCAGGGCACGGTCGTCGCCCACCACGACCGGCCGTCTGCCGCCGCGCCGGGCCAGCGCGCGGGTGACCTCCTCAAGGCCCTCCGGCAGGCAGATCTTCGTGGTCGCGCGGGCGCACAACACGTCCTTGGCGATGCGCACGGACTCCCCGTCGACGCGCCGGGCGCCCGGGTCGATGATCATGAGCAACGGTGGCGTTGCGCTCACGCGGGGCTCTGGAGCCGACACCTCGGTCCTTCCTCAGGTAGCATCTCGGTGCAAGAGCCCCTTGCGCTATTGCGCCAGGGGCTTGGTCTATTCCGGGGCACCGGTTCGACGGCTCTGCTGGCGGAAGCGCGACATCGCGCACCGTCACGCACGTGGGACATGCCCCGCCCGGAAGGGGTGTACGCCTGTGCCCGCACTTGTGCTGCTCGGTGCTCAGTGGGGTGATGAAGGCAAGGGAAAGGCCACCGACCTGCTCGGTGGTTCGGTGGATTACGTCGTTCGCTACCAGGGCGGCAACAACGCCGGTCACACGGTCGTCGTGGGTGACCAGAAGTACGCGTTGCACCTGCTCCCTTCCGGAATCCTTTCTCCTAGCTGCACGCCGGTCATCGGCAACGGTGTCGTGGTCGACCCGGCGGTCCTGCTCTCCGAGCTGAGCGGGCTGAACGAGCGCGGCGTGGACACGTCCAAGCTCCTCATCAGCGGCAACGCGCACCTGATCACGCCGTACCACCAGACGGTCGACAAGGTCACGGAGCGCTTCCTCGGCAAGCGGAAGATCGGCACCACCGGGCGCGGCATCGGCCCGGCCTACGCGGACAAGATCAACCGCGTGGGCATCCGGGTGCAGGACCTGTTCGACGAGTCGATCCTCATCCAGAAGGTCGAGGCGGCGCTCAACGACAAGAACCAGATCCTGGTCAAGCTCTTCAACCGGCGCGCGATCAGCGCCGAGCAGGTGGTCGAAGAGTACCTCGGCTACGCGGAGCAGATCAGGGACTACGTCGCCGACACCACGCTGATCCTCAACAACGCCATCGACGAGGGCAAGGTCGTCCTCTTCGAGGGTGGCCAGGGCACGCTGCTCGACGTGGACCACGGCACGTACCCCTTCGTGACCTCCTCCAACCCGACCGCGGGCGGCGCCTGCACCGGCGCCGGCGTGGGCCCCACGAAGATCAACCGGGTGATCGGCATCCTCAAGGCGTACACCACGCGGGTGGGCGCCGGACCGTTCCCGACGGAGCTGTTCGACGCGGATGGCGAGGCGCTGCGCACCATCGGCGGCGAGCGCGGCGTGACCACCGGGCGCGACCGGCGCTGCGGCTGGTTCGACGCGGTGATCGCGCGCTACGCGACGCGCGTCAACGGCCTCACCGACTTCTTCCTGACCAAGCTCGACGTGCTCACCGGCTGGGAGCAGATCCCGGTCTGCGTGGCGTACGAGATCGACGGCAGGCGGGTCGAGGAGCTGCCGTACAGCCAGACCGACTTCCACCACGCCAAGCCGATCTACGAGAACCTGCCGGGCTGGTCGGAGGACATCACCAAGGCGAAGACCTTCGCCGACCTGCCGAAGAACGCACAGGGCTACGTGAGGGCGCTGGAGCAGATGTCCGGCGCGCCGATCTCCGCGATCGGTGTCGGCCCGGGCCGGGACGAGACGATTCAGGTCAACTCCTTCCTCTAGGCCCCACGCCGGGCCCGTTCGCGGGCCCGCCGAGTGAACGTGCGCCGGGCGCGCTGGTCAGCCGACCAGCCGCCCGGCGCACGCGCGTGTGGGGCTAGCGGAGGCCGGGCCCGTACGGCGAGCCGTAGCCGCCGGGGCCGGCGCCCTGGCCCGGCATCGGCTGGCCGGTGACCCGGCGCTCCTGCAAGGCGGACAGCCGGACCACCACGGCGATGGCGAACACGGCGCACGGGATCGACACCACGTCGGCGAAGACGGACCAGGCGACGGAGGTCTGGTGTTCGCCGTACGTCTCGGCGTCGGCGAAGACGAAGAAGCTGATGGTGTTCATCACGAGCATCGCCAGGAAGAGCACCCACCAGGTGTTGAGCAGCCCGCGTCCGGTGCCGGGCTGCGGCGGGTAGCCGGCCGGGGTCGGTGGGGCGCTGGTGGTCCAGACGTCGTTGGCCATCTGCTTGGGGAACCAGAACTGCACCACCGGGATGAACCAGGCCCCCGCGGCCAGCCCCGAGCTGAACCGCTGTCGGCCCGGCGCGAGCGCCTGCGCGTTGACGTAGACGCGGCGGAACCAGATCACCCACAGCACGACCATGGGGATGGAGAGGAAGAACCACAGCGCGTCGAACCCCTCGGTGACGCCCTCGTCGTCCTCCAGCGCGGTGGAGTCCACCGTGTCCGAGAAGAAGTCGTCGTAGGTGCCGTAGAGCCGCAGGCTGAAGATCAGGTCCATCAGCATGATCAGCAGCCCGATGGAGAACAGCACCACGGTGGCGTTGGCCAGCCCCCGGGGGGAGCGCCAGACGGCGGGCGGGCGGTAGCCGACGTGGGTGGTCGGGTAGAGCGGTGCGGCGACGCCGGTGTGCGGGTGCCCGGCGTGCGGCCCCATCGTCGGCTGCCCGGCGTACGCGGCGTGCGTGGTGGTCATCGGCGGCTGGCCGGATATCCGCGGGCCCGGGGGTATCGGCGGGCCGAACTGCGTGCCCGGCGGGGTGCTCGGGGGCGGGGTGCCGGGTGTCCGCGGCTGCGCGGGCGGCTGGCCCCCGGGCGGGGTGGCGCCGCCCAGCGGCGCGAAGCCCACCCCGGTCTGCGGCATCTCCGCCTCCAGCAGGCGCAGCGCGTCCCGGCCGAGCCGGGCCAGCAGCTCGCCCGGCAGCCACGGGCCCGCGTCGCCGCCGACCTGGCCGGCCGCGAGCGCCCCGGCGCCGTCCGGGCCTGCGCCGCCCGCGTGGGCCAGCACCTGGTCCAGCGTGAAGCGGCTGGCCGGGTCCTTGGTGAGGCAGCCGTCGATCAGCTCCCGCAGCCCCTCCGGCAGCCCGGTCAGGTCCGGCGCCTCCTGCGCCACCCGGTACATCAGGGCGTGCACGCCGCTGTCGACGGTGCCGAAGGGGGAGCGCCCGGTGGCCGCGAAGGCCAGCACCGAGCCCAGGCAGAACAGGTCGCTCGCGGCCGTGATCGGGTCGCCGCGCACCTGCTCGGGGGACATGAAGCCGGGCGAGCCGACGACCGCGCCGGTCATCGTCAGGCCGGTGTCGCCGACCGAGTCGAGGGCCCGGGCGATGCCGAAGTCGATGACGCGCGGCCCGTCGATGGTGATCAGCACGTTGGACGGCTTGAGGTCGCGGTGGATCAGCCCCGCGCCGTGGATGTCGCGCAGCGCCAGGGCGAGCCCGCGGGCCAGCGCGCGCACGGAGTTCTCGGGGAGCGGGCCGTGGTCCTCGGTGACCACGTGGTGCAGCGAGGGCCCGCCGATGTAACCGGTGGCGACCCAGGGGGTGGCGGCTTCGGTGTCGGCGTCGAGCACCGGCGCGGTCCAGTCCCCGCCGACCCGTTGCGCGGCCCGCACCTCGGCCTGGAATCTGCGCCGGAAGTCGCTCTGGCTGGCCAACTCGCCCCGTACCAGCTTGACCGCGACGGTACGGCCGCGCGCCGAGCGGGCCAGGTAGACACGGCCCATCCCGCCCTCACCGAGCCTGCTGAGCAGGCGGTACTCGCCGATCCAGCGAGGATCGTCGGCCCCCAGGTCTTCCATGCTGTTGTGGCTCCTGCCCCTCGTTCCGCGCGGTGCCGCCGGCCGCTGCTGCCGCCGCGACGTCCCGTGCGCGCTGCCGTGTCTGCGCGTTCGACCCGCCGCGTGCGCGAGCGGACCGCCACCCCTGCCGTACTGCCGTGCCCCGCGCGGCGGGGGCCGCGCGGTGTCGGTCGTGCCGTCCGGTCGTGGCCGTGCGCGTGACCCCCGTCCGCGCCCTGCCGCGGCGGTGGCCGGCCGGCCCTCGGTGCCGGGCCCGCTGTGCGTGCCGCCCGCTCCCCCCGGTCTTCCCCCGCCCCGCAGAGAATAAGGGGCGGGTGGCGAAAAGCGGCCCGCGCCTCGCCCCGGAACCGCCCGGGGCGCGGGTTCCGGCCCGGGCGGGCGGGGTTGTGGGACAGACGGCCCCGGAAACCGGCCGGTAACGCGTTCCCGGGCCTCCCGCCGCACCGGGTCGGTGCGCGACGCTGGGTCGATGGTGCCCGCGCCAGCCCCCGTCCGCGTACCCGTATCCGTACTCGTGCGCGTACCCGTATCCGTACTCAGGCCCGGGCCGCACCGCCCGTGCCGGGGCCCGGCAACGTGTCCAGGCGGGTGGCGAGCACCATACGAAGTGCCGGTATCCGGCCCGCGCCGGCCTCCCTAGGCTGAGGAGACCGGCCCCGCACCCCGCCGTACCGCCGGCGCCGTCCACCGAGCCGCGAGCGATTGAGGTACCGAAACGTGTCCACGCACCCCGCCCCCGCCCCCGATCCCACCACCGGTGCCGCGGTCAAGGCCGCCGACCGCGCGCACGTCTTCCACTCCTGGTCGGCACAGGGCCAGATCGACCCGCCGGCCATCGCCGGGGCCGAGGGCTCCTACTTCTGGGACTACGACGGCAACCGCTTCCTCGACTTCTCCTCGCAACTCGTCAACACCAACATCGGGCACCAGCACCCGAAGGTCGTGGCCGCCATCCAGGAGCAGGCGGCGAAGATGTGCACGCTCGCGCCCGGCTTCGCGGTGGACGTGCGCTCCGAGGCGGCCCGGCTGATCGCCCAGCGCACCCCCGGCGACCTCGACAAGATCTTCTTCACCAACGGCGGCGCCGAGGCGGTCGAGAACGCCGTACGGATGGCGCGGGTGCACACCGGGCGCCCCAAGGCGCTCTCCGCGTACCGCTCGTACCACGGGGCCACCAACGCCGCGATCAACCTGACCGGCGACCCGCGCCGGTGGGCCTCGGACAGCGCGTCGGCGGGCGTCGTGCACTTCTGGGCGCCGTTCCTCTACCGCTCGCCGTTCCACGCCGAGACCGAGGAGCAGGAGCGCGACCGCGCGCTGCGCCACCTCGCGGACACCATCACCTTCGAGGGCCCGCAGACCATCGCCGCGATCATCCTGGAGACCGTCCCGGGCACGGCCGGCATCATGCCGCCGCCGCCCGGCTACCTGGCCGGCGTCCGGGAGATCTGCGACGAGTACGGGATCGTCCTCATCCTCGACGAGGTCATGGCCGGCTTCGGGCGCACCGGCCGCTGGTTCGCGCGCGACCACTGGGACGTCACGCCCGACCTGCTGACCTTCGCCAAGGGCGTCAACTCCGGCTACGTGCCGATCGGCGGCGTCGCCATCTCCGCCGAGATCGCCGCCACCTTCGACCAGCGGCCCTACCCGGGCGGGCTCACCTACTCCGGACACCCGCTGGCCTGCGCCTCCGTCGTCGCCACGCTGACCGCGATGGAGGACGAGGGCATCGTGGACAACGCCGCCACCATCGGCGAGCAGGTCATCGGCCCCGGGCTGCGCGAGATCGCCGAGCGCCACCCGTCGGTCGGCGAGGTGCGTGGCCTCGGCGTGTTCTGGGCGGTCGAGCTGGTCCGGAACCCGGAGACCCGGGAGCCGCTGGTGCCGTACAACGCGAGCGGGCCGGCCAACCAGCCGATGGTCGACTTCGCGGCGGCGGTCAAGCGGGGCGGGCTGTGGCCGTCGGTGGTCATGAACCGCACGCACGTGGTGCCGCCGTGCACGATCTCCGCGGCGGAGACCAAGGACGGCCTGGCCATCCTGGACGAGGCGCTCGCCGTGGCGGACGCGCACGTCGTCGGCTAGCCGGAGCCGTCCCGAGGGGCCGCGCGGGCGGTCCGTACGAGCGGTCAGCGCGGGCGGTCCGTACGGGCCGTCCGCGCCCGTTCGAGGGGGACGGCGCGGGGACGTAACGTTGCCCACACCGGTTCGCACACAATCCCACGGAGTTCTTCGCCAGACCGCCCATCCTCGGGCCAGAGCACTGCACTCCGTGCAACACCTCCACACTCCGCGCAACGGCCCTCGCATATCGTGATGCGGGGGCCGCTCGCTTGTCCGCCGGCTCGTGCGCCGGCGGAACCCCACATCACGCGGGCGGCCGTGGAAGGAGACGGACCCATGCCCGGCACCAGCCAGGTCAAGCGCAGCACGCTGCGGCAGCAGATAGCCGACGCGCTGCGCGACGAGGTGCTGGCGGGGCGGCTACCGGCCGGGCAGCAGTTCACGGTCAAGGAGATGGCCGAGCAGTACGGGGTCTCCGCGACGCCGGTCCGCGAGGCGCTGCTCGACCTGTGCGCGCAGGGCCTGCTGGACGTGGAGGAGCACCGCGGCTACCGGGTCCACGAGTTCACCATCGGCGACTACCGCGACATGGTCGAGGCGCGCACGCTCATCGTGGAGGGCATGTTCCGGCGCTCGGTCGCCACCGCCATGGACTCCACGACGCCGCAGGCGCTCGCGTCGGTACGGCGCCGCGCGGAGGAGGCCGAGCGGGCCGCCCGTGGTGGCGACCTCGACATCCTCATCGGCTACGACCTGCGGTTCTGGCGCGAGCTGAGCGGGCTGGTGGGCAACTCGTACATCTCCGGCATCCTGGAGCGGGTGCGCGTGCAGAGCTGGGTGTTCAGCGTGCCGTACCTGCGGCGCGCGCCGGACCTGCGCGGGAAGCTGTGGGCCGGCCACTGCGAGCTGGTGGAGGCGATCACCCGGCGCGACGTGAAGACCGCCGAGGAGATCGTGGCCGCGTACAACGCGCACAGCCTCTCCCTGGTCGACTCCCTCCCGGGCCCGCGCCCCGCCCCCACGCACTGAGCTTCGCGTCCTGACCTTCGTGCCCTGAGCTTCGCATCCCGCGCCCCGCGCGGGCGGGCTTCGCTGGTGGTGGCTTACGCGTTGGTGGGCTTACGCGTTGGCGGGCTCGCGCGGGCGGGGGAGTGGCGGTGGCGCGGGGTGTCGTTCGCCCGGTGTTCGTACGGCGTTCGCGGGGCGGGACCGCGGGCGGGGCGGGCGCGGGGCCGGGGTGCGGCGTTGTCCGTCGGCACCCTTCGCGCAGCGGTGGCCGGGCATTACGCTGGCTCGACCGCTGCCAACGAGAGTGAGTACACGTGGCATGTGACCTCTGGCTGGTCCCGCTCGTCGACGTCCTCTGCCATAGCCCCGACAACCCGTTCGCCGAGGAGATCGCCGCGTACGACCAGGCGCTCGGCGAGGCCGGACTGCCCCCGGTGCCCGTCTTCGGCTACACCCCCGGACTCTCCGGCGCGGTCGCGCCGATCGCCGGGTTCGACTACGACGCCCTGCACTACCTGCGCCGCGCCTACCTGCTCCGGGTCTGCGGCCTCGAGGTCACGCCGGTCGACGAACTCGGCGGCGACTACGAGCAGTTGCTGGAGATGTTCGAGAGCACGGCCCAGGAGTCCCACCTGGTGTGGCACTACGACCACGCCGGCGCGTACGTCCCGGTCGACTTCGCGAGCCCGCTGTCCAACGACGGCCTCCTCGAAGGCGGCGGCCCGCTCGGCTCCAGCCACGGCCTGCTGCGCGAACTCCTCGAAGTGGGCCCGGCGCTGGGCATCGACCCGGCCAACCCGCCCGCGCCGCCCGCCCCGCCGGCCCGCCCCACCGACCTGGAGGAGCCGGCGGCCCCGATCCCGTACGAGGACAGCCCGTTCGCGCGGGAGCGCCACGTGTGGCTGTCGCTGCACGCCGCCGCGACCCGCAGCCTGGGCCAGGGCTCGATGATCGTCTTCAGCTGACCGCCCGCCGCTGGACCGGCGCCTGACCGGCCGTCCCCTCGGACGGCCGGTCGCGGTCGCGCTTTCGGCGTTGGCGGTCGCGCCGCTAGCGGGGGGACTCGGGCGGGCGCTGGCGCGGCATGTTGGGCCGGGTGCCGGGGGGCAGCAGCAGCCGACTGAGCGGAGTGCCCGACTCCGGGCGGGCGTGCCACGCCAGCGACTGGGTGCTCAACGGCGCCGAGCGCGACCCGAACTCGATCATCCAGTCCGCCGTCTCGGCCCGCACCAACTCCGTGACGTCCTCCACGAAGCGCCGCAACACCCCGAGGCAGCGCTCCGCCGCCTCGCTCGCGGTGCCGTCGGTGGGGCCCAGCACCTCGCGGACGCTCTCCACCGACCAGTCGAACTGGAGGGCCTCCAGCCGCCGGTGCACCGCCTGCGCCGTGGCCATGTCCCGCATCCATCCCGAGGTGAGCCCGAAGAACCGGTCGCAGGCCAGGCACGCGACGGCGGCGACCAGCGCGAGGCAGCCCCAGGCCGCGCCGGCGCTCAGCGTGTGGGTCAGCTCCAACAGGGGGAGCACGGCGCCCACCGTCGCCGCCAGCGCGGCGCCGGCGCGCAACGCCCGCGCCGCGCGCCGCTTCCACGCCCGGTCGGCGAGGTACCAGTCGGCGACCCGCAGCGCCCCCTCCTCGGCCCACCGGTACAACTCGTCCAGGCGCTCCGTCGGCTCGCCCCAGTCGCCGAGCGGGATCGGCCGGCCCAGCAGGTCGGCCGGGCGCCGCCGGGCCGCCCGCCATCCACCGTGCGGCTCGTCGCCGGCCCGCGCCGCCCGGCCGCCCGGCCGCCCCGCGTGCGGGTCCCGGCCGTCGTCGCCGGACGGCCAGTGATCGCCGGCCCCCGAGCCGTCGTCCGGCCCACCGGGTCCCATCGGACCTCCGGGGCCACCCGGCGCTCCCGGGCCACCGCAGCCGCCACCGGACTCACCGCCCCCACCCGCCGCGCCGGTCCCACTCGTTCCACCTTCGCCGCGCGGAAGCCCCTCGGGTCGCATCTCCGGCTGACTCACCCGTGCACTCCCTGCGTCCTGGCTGACTGCGTTCCGGCCGGCCGCCCCGCCGACCGGCCGGCCCTGCGGCGCGCGGCGGCACCGGCCCCGCGCCCTCGATGGCTGCTGCTCCGCACGTGCTGCTGTGCCCGCGACCGGTTGCCCGCCGCCCATGCTCGTCGCTCGCGTCCGTTGCCTCTGCCCGTTCGTCCCCGCCGGCCCCACGCCGACGCGTCCGCCTGCCACCCGCGCCACGGGCCCGGCGCCCCGGCGCCCGGCCGACGGTCGAACCCGCCGCCCGCGCGGCTGCCCGCGCACCTCCCGTACGCGCCGTCCCGCGCGCCGCCCGCACGGCGCCGTGCGTACGCGACGTCCGTCCGTGCCGCCGGCTCCCCGCCCCGCGAGCGGTGGCCCCGGGGCGGCCGGGCCCGGTGGTGGGCCGCCCGGTCGGGGCGGCGCGCCCCGGAGCCCTAGGCGGAGCGCAGCCATCTTCCTACCGCCGAACGGCTGGCATTGCGCCTTAGAACGGGGAACATCACCCCAAAATGCGGCCAGAACCGGCTTTATGTCGGAAATAGGGTCGAGCGTGTCTCACCCGAAAGAGTGGCCGGCCCGCACCCCAGCCGCCCCGCCTCCACCCGGCACGACCCCCGGCCCCCTCGTAACGCGCGGCCCCACCCCCGCGTTACGGACCCCGGCCTCCCTCGTACGACGGACCGATCCTCCTGTCGTACGACGGGCCGAGACCGCCGTGTACGTCGGACCACGGGCCCCCCGCGTGTCGGACCACGGGCCCCCCGCGTGTCGGACCGTGGGCCCCTCGCGCGTCGTACCGCGGCCCCCCGCGCGGCGGTCCGCCGCGAACCGGTGCGCTCGCTCGGGGCGAGGTGGCGCGCGGGTCGGTGGCGCGGCGGCGGGGCGCGCGGAGCGGAGGGCGTACGGGGCGCGGAGGGGGCCGAGGGGCGGGTGGGGCCGCGCCGGCGTGCGGGTTCCGCGCCGTTCCCGGGGCGTCGTCGCCGCGCCGCGGGTTAAGGGCCCGTGGCCGCGACGTTTAGGGTGGGGCCCGTGAAGGTCCTCGTCATCGGCGGCGGCGCCCGCGAACACGCCCTGTGCCGCTCACTGTCTCTCGACCCCGACGTCACCGCCCTGCACTGCGCCCCCGGCAACGCCGGCATCGCCGAGGTCGCCGAGCTGCACCAGGTGAACGCCCTCGACGGCACCGCGGTCGCCGAGCTCGCCGGCACGCTCGGCGTGGACCTCGTCGTGGTCGGCCCCGAGGCGCCCCTGGTCGCCGGGGTCGCCGACACCGTGCGCGACCGTGGCATCCCGTGCTTCGGCCCGTCCGCGGCGGCGGCCCGCCTCGAAGGCTCCAAGGCGTTCGCCAAGGACGTGATGGCCGCCGCCGGCGTGCCCACGGCGCGCGCCTACGTGTGCGTCAACGCCGCCGAGGTGGACGAGGCGTTGGACGCCTTCGGGCCGCCCTACGTCGTCAAGGACGACGGCCTCGCGGCGGGCAAGGGCGTCGTTGTCACCTCCGACCCGGCCGCCGCCCGCGCGCACGCGCTGGCCTGCGACCGCGTGGTCATCGAGGAGTTCCTGGACGGCCCCGAGGTGTCGCTGTTCGCGATCACCGACGGCGAGACCGTCCTCCCGCTCCAGCCCGCGCAGGACTTCAAGCGCGCCTACGACGGGGACGAGGGCCCGAACACCGGCGGCATGGGCGCCTACTCGCCGCTGCCGTGGGCCGACCCCAAGCTGGTCGACGAGGTGCTCACCACCGTCCTCCAGCCGACCGTCGACGAACTGCGCCGCCGCGGCACGCCGTTCGCCGGACTGCTCTACGCCGGGCTCGCGATCACCTCGCGCGGCGTGCGGGTCATCGAGTTCAACGCCCGCTTCGGCGACCCGGAGACCCAGGTCGTCCTGGCCCGCCTGAAGACGCCGCTGGCCAGCGTGTTGCTGCGGGCCGCGACCGGCACGCTGGAGATGGAGCCGCCGCTGCGCTGGAGCGACGGCGCGGCGGTCACCGTCGTCATCGCCTCGCACAACTACCCCGGCACGCCGCGCACCGGCGACCCCATCACGGGCCTGACCGAGGCCGCCGGGCGCGACAAGACGTACGTGCTGCACGCCGGCACGAAGCTGAGCGAGACGGGCGACATCGTGAGCGCCGGCGGCCGGGTGCTGTCCGTGACGGCCACCGGCTCCAACCTGGCGAAGGCCCGGGGGCGCGCGTACGAGGCGGTGAAGCTGATCGAACTCGACGGCTCCCACCACCGGACGGACATCGCCGCCCGCGCGGCCGACCCCGAGTAGTTCCGTTCGCGCGGCCGACCCCGAGTAGTTCCGCCCGTGACCGCCCCCCGTCCGCCGGGGGCGGGCACGCCCGCGCCCGCGCGCCGGCGTGCCCCGGGCACAGCCGCACCCGAGGGCCCACGCCCCGCAGCCGCCGCCCGAACCGCCCTCCGGGCCACGGTCCGCGACCGTCCCCAGCCGGGTAGCCCGCCGCGCGCGCCCGCGCCGCCCGCTCACGCGGCGCCTCCGCTTGCCGGCCCACGCGCCCACGCGCCCACGCGCCCGCCCGGCCAGGCGCCCGGCGCCGGCGTGCCCGCCACCTCGCGCCCGGTGGGCGGCGCTCCGGAGGGCCCGCGCGGGGGCCGAGTGCGCCGGCGTCCGCCCCATGGGGCGCGGGTTCCGCTCACTGACCGGAATGGTTCCTACCCCTGGCCGATGCCATTCCATCGAGTGAGCGGCTGGCTATCTGGGTGACGTGTTTGCCCGCCCCAACTAGTCTGCCGCGGAGCCACGCTGCGGCAACTGGCGCAGCGGCTTCCGTACGGACAGGGGGCCCTTCGCACACCGACATTGCGGTGTCAGTAGCCGGTGCGACAGTGGTGGGGTACGCACGCCGGCGGCATCCGCTGTCGCACTCACCGCAGGGCAGTAGGGGGTGGTCAGACTCATGGCAGGTCCGAAAGCAGAGACACCCGGGGCCCGAGCGCGGGCGCTCGCGGTGCTGCGCGTGCGCGGCACGGCGCAGGCCGTGGCGCTGCTGCCGGCCGCCGTCGCGGTCGTCCTCGTCGCCGGCGGCGCCACCGGGCACATCGGCGGCTCGGGGAGCGGCTGGCGGACCGCCCGCTGGGTGGCGATCGGCGTCGCCGTGCTGACCCTCGCGGTGGCCACGGCCGTCGGCGTGGTCATCGCCCGCGCCCGCCCCGCCCTGAGCCCCACCGTCCCCGTCCCCGAGGAGTCGGCCCCCGACCTGTACCGCATGGTGCGCGACCTCGCGGACCGGCTGGGCGTCCCGCCCCCGTCGGCGATAGCCCTGACGCCGGACTGCGACAGTTGGCTGGAGGACCGCACACATGAGGAGCGGCGAGCGCGGCGAGCGCGCCGGGCGCGCGCCCGGCGACGCGCCGAGGCCGGCGCCCGGGACCGCCGCAGCGCGCTGTTCGGCCGCCTCCGGCTGGCCCCGTCCCGCTCCCCGGGGCTCGCCCTCGAGGTCGCGGTCCCGCCCGCGCCCGCGGAGGCTCCGCGGGACGCGACGGGCCCCACGGGACCGGTGCTCGTGATCGGTTCGCCCTTCCTGTGGTGGATGCGGGTCGCCGAGCTGCGCGCGCTGCTCGCCCCGGTCGTGGCGGGCACGGGCCCGGCCGCACACCCGGACATCGCCGCCGCCCGCCGCTTCGTGCGCAGCCTGGACGCCGCCGTCGCCCTGGCCGCGACCGACCCCCGCCCGGACCCGGCCCCGCACGAGACCGAACCGCCCGACACCGCCCCGTACGCCGTCCCCCACGCGGCCCCGGCCCCGGCCGGCCCCTCGCCCGGCCTCGCCTTCGTCGGCTGGGTGGCGCGGCTGCTGCTGCGCGCCTGCCGGGACGACGCCGCCGAGATGGAGCGGGGCGTCGCCGCCGCGTCGGCCCAGCGCGCGCAGGGCGTGGACTACGGGCTGCGCATCGCCGCCCAGGAGCAGGTGGGCCTCGCGTACGCCGGCTGGGACCGACTGCTGACGCGCGTAGCGCTGCCCGCCTGGCGGATGGGCCGCTGGCCCGCGCAACTGGACGTCGGCGTCGTGGCGGCGCTCACCGAGCTGTCCCGGCGCGACCGACTCGCGGAGGGCTTCGCCTCCCGGCTGGGCGAGCGCCCGGCCTGCGACCTCCTGGAGGAGCCCGGCGCGGTGGACGAGGCGATCTCGCTGCTGGCGGCCCGGCTGTTCCACGGCGGCCCGGCCACCCCGGGGCCCGACTGGTCGCCGGTGGACTGGGGCGCGTACCCGGAGGAGGTCGTGGACCGCAAGTGGCGCCTGGAGGCGGCCCGGCTGCACGCCGCCCTGGACACCCTGCCGCGCCCGGCCGGCGAGCCGGTCCCCAGCGCGCCCGGCGGCGGCTACGGCCCGGGCTTCGAGCCCGACCTCGGCGCGGAACCCACCCTCGACCGGATCCTCGACCGGCTGAGCGCCCCGGGCGGCGCCGAGCACGACCCGGAGGCGATAGCCGAGCGGCTGGCCGCCCGGCTCTCCTCGGAGCTGGCCCGCGAGGAGGCAGCCCAGCGCCGGTCCGCCGCCGCGGGCGGCGCGCCCGGCCTCGCGGCGAGCGGCCAGGGCGTGGCCGGCGAACCGTGGTTGGACGGCCTGGCCCCGCTCTTCCCGCTCCAGCCGCCCCGGACCGGCCGGGAACTCCTGGCCGACCACGTCACGGCGATGGTCTGCTGCGCGGCCGTGGACACCGCGGGCGCCGCACCCGGCCTCGACTGGCTCGACGGGCCGGCCCTCCTGGTGGACGGCAGCCGCAAGACGGACCTCACCGCCCCGGTGCTCAGCCTCACCGAGGACGGCGACCCCGACCCGCTCCGCGCCTGGCTCGGCGGCGTGGGCGTCCGCCCGGACAAGCCCATCCGTCTGGTCTAACCCACCCCACCGCATCCGCCCCACCCACACACCCACACACCCACCCACCCACACCCGCGTACACACCCGCAGGCCGTCACGCCCCTGCGACCCCGCGCGGCACCCCCACCCACACGGCGGGCTCCCACCCACGGCGCGCTCACACCCCGCGCCGCCCGCCCCGCGCCACCATCCCCACGTACGGCACCGGGCCCACGCCCCCACGCCCCCGTACGGCGCTCGCCCGCACCTCCCACCCACCGCGCCTACACCCGGCCCGCGCTCGCGCCATGCCTCCACCGGCCCGCGCCCACCCCGGCTCACCGCACCACACACCCCCGCCACACTCTCCCTCGCCACCTCACACCCAAACCCACGCCCACACCCGACCCCCCCCACCCACACCCCCGCACCCGCCTCACTCCCACCCACCTCCGCCCACATGCCCCGAACACGCCAACCCGCCCCACCACACCCACTCGACACCCACATCACCCAGATCACCCGCAGCCCTCCCATCCCTCTCAGCCCCCGCACCACCCCAACCACCCCCGTCCCGCTGGCAACCCACTCGCCGAGGTGGCCGCCCCCCGCGCGCGCCCCTGTGCCTCTGGCCGGTTGGTGGCCCGTTGGGGCGTGCGGCTCGTGCCCGGGGCTGAGGCGCTCGGGGCGCTTTTGCCGTGGTGACGTGCGCCCCCGGGCATTCCGTACGCGCGGTCCAGGGGACGTCGGTTGGCCAGTTCTCTGCTTCATTTCGCGACGAACAGTGACGGTGTGGGCGCGAAATGTGATGTGCTGGGATCAGTCGTTGTCATTCGAGGGATAAGCGCAGGGGCTTACCGGGGGCCGGCCGGTGGACGGGGTGACCTACACCGGACGACGGGGAGTGACGAGTTCCCGTACGGGGGGCCTGGTCCGCATCGACCCGACAGTACGGCGCACTCGGTCGTGCGGACGCGGATGCGGCACGCAGGGAGGGAGCGCACGTGGGGACGGAGCACATCCGGCGCTGGGAATCCGGCGCCCTCGCACACGCCGTGTCGGACCCGTTCGGCATGGGCCCGTTGCCCTGGCTGCGGGGGAGCGAGCACTACTTCGGCGACACCGGGCACGTCGTGCCCTGGTACGTGGACCACGTGGACGCGCCCGGCGCGAGCACCTTCCCGCTGCCCCGCGCGCACGACGCGGGCCCGGGGGACGCGGACGACCGGCTGCACGCGCGCTGGGGCGCGTACGCCGCCGCGCGCCGCTCCGGCCACCGCAGCGGCCCACGGATGGCCGACGACGTGCACCGGCAGATCAAGGGGTTCGCCAGCGCCGGCGCCGTGGCCCCCGGCGACGCCATCGACTTCCGGGTGACGGTCAATCCGCCGCAGGAATTCAGCGTGGACATCTACCGCATCGGCCACTACGCCGGCGAGGGCGCCTCGAAGATCACCACCAGCCCCCGGCTGGCCGGCATCGTCCAGCCCGCCCCGCTCGCCGCCGACCGCACCGTCTCCTGTCACCACTGGTGGCTCTCCTGGCGGCTCCAGGTCCCCACGTACTGGCAGGTCGGCGCGTACGTCGCCGTCCTCACCACCATCCGCGACGGCTTCCGCAGCCACATCCCGTTCACGGTCCGCGACCAGGACCCGGCCGACCTGCTGCTCGTGCTGCCCGACGTCACCTGGCAGGCGTACAACCTCTACCCCGAGGACGGCCGCTCCGGCGCCAGCCTGTACCACGCGTGGGACACGGACGGCCGGCTGCTCGGCGAGGAGGACGCGGCCACCACGCTGTCCTTCGACCGTCCGTACGCGAGTGCCGGGCTGCCGCTGCACGTGGGGCACGCCTACGACTTCATCCGCTGGGCCGAGCGTTACGGGTACGACGTCGCGTACGCCAACACCCGCGACCTGCACGCCGGTCGGGTCGATCCGACGCGCTACCGGGGCCTGGTCTTCCCCGGGCACGACGAGTACTGGTCCGTTCCCATGCGCCGCACCGTCGAGCAGGCCCGCGACGCCGGCACCTCGTTGGTCTTCCTGTCGGCCAACACCATGTACTGGCAGGTGGAGTTGGTGCCCTCGCCCATGGGCCCCGACCGGCTGCTGTCCTGCCGCAAGCGCCGCGGTCCCGGGCGGCCGGCGCTGTGGCGCGAGCTGGGCAGCCCGGAGCAGCAGTTGATGGGCATCCAGTACGCGGGCCGGGTCCCCGAGCCGGCCCCGCTGGTCGTCCGCAACGCCGACCACTGGCTGTGGGAGGCAACGGGCGCGGGCGAGGGCGACGAGCTGCCGGGGCTGGTCGCCGGCGAGGCCGACCGGTACTTCCCGCGCACCAGCCTGCCGCAGCACATCCGCCGGATCCTGCTCGCGCACTCCCCGTACGAGGACAGCGACGGCGTGCCCCGCCACCAGGAGACCTCGCTCTACCGCGCGCCGAGCGGGGCCCTGGTCTTCGCCTCCGGCACCTTCGCCTGGTCACCGGCGCTGGACCGCCCGGGCCATGTGGACGCCCGCATCCAGCGCGCCACGGCCAACCTGCTCGACCGCATCTGCAAGCGCGACTGACCGCGCGGCCGGCACGAGCGGAGCAGCGCGGCCCACCGCCTCACCCGCCGCCCCCGCTCCCGCCGCCCTCCCGCCCCCAGACCGCCACCCACCGCCCTGACCAGCGGCGCTCCCGTACCCCGATCAGCGGCGCCCGTCACGCCGGCGCGCCCGCCACGTGGGCCCGGCGACCGGGCCCACGTCGGCCCCGCGCGTCCCGATACGCGAGAATCGAGGCTCTTGGACCAACCCACCGGGAGGAACCGTGTCCGGATTCGTCGAGAAGCCCGAGCCCGTGCAGGTGCCCGGTCTTGAGCATCTGCACACCGGAAAGGTCCGCGAGCTGTACCAGAACGCGGCCGGCGAGCTGGTGATGGTCGCCAGCGACCGGATCTCCGCGTACGACTGGGTGCTGCCCAGCGAGATCCCGGACAAGGGTCGGGTCCTCACCCAGCTCTCCCTGTGGTGGTTCGACCAGCTCGCCGACCTCATGCCCCACCACGTGGTGCGGGCCTGCGACACCCCGGAGGACCTCCCCGCCGGGGCCCCCGCGGACTGGGCCGGCCGCACCGTGGTGTGCACGGCGCTGCGGATGGCCCCGGTGGAGTGCGTCGCGCGCGGCTACCTGGCCGGCTCGGGCCTGCGGGAGTACGCGGAGAACCGCACCGTCTGCGGCCTCGCCCTGCCCGAGGGGCTGGACAACGGCTCCGAACTGCCCGCCGCGATCTTCACCCCGGCGACCAAGGCCGCCGTCGGCGACCACGACGAGAACGTCAGCTACGAGGAGGTCGCCCGCCAGGTCGGCGCCGAGAGCGCCGCCGAGCTGCGGCAGGCCACCCTCGCCCTGTACAGCCGGGGCCGCGACATCGCCCGCGAGCGCGGCATCATCCTGGCCGACACCAAGTTCGAGTTCGGCTACGACGGCGAGCGGCTGGTCCTCGCCGACGAGGCGCTGACCCCGGACTCCTCCCGGTTCTGGCCCGCCGACCAGTGGGAGCCCGGCCGCGACCAGCCCTCCTTCGACAAGCAGTTCATCCGCGACTGGCTCACCTCGCCGGCCTCCGGCTGGGACCGCACCGGCGAACTGCCCCCGCCGCCGCTGCCGGCCGAGGTCGTCGAGCAGACCCGCGCGAAGTACGTCGAGGCGTACGAACGGCTCACGGGCCTGACCTGGTCCTGACCCGCCCCGGCCAGCGTGCCGGCCCGACGCCGGGCCGGCACGCTGGTCGAACGCCCGGGCATGCGGAAGGCCCCCGGTCGATGACCGGGGGCCTTTTCCCTGAGCGGACGACGAGGCTCGAACTCGCGACCTCAACCTTGGCAAGGTTGCGCTCTACCAACTGAGCTACGTCCGCATGCGCCGCGCGTTTCCGCGTGGTGCGGGTCCTACTATAGCCAACGTTTCGGGCGAGCGAAGCACCCGAGCGCGCCCCGACCGTCCACCTGCCCGGCATAGCTGGCCGGGGACCGCGAGGTTGTGGCCATCGCCACACCCTCCGGGCCGGGCGGGAGCAGGGGAACCTGGCGGCGACCGGCCCCCCGGGTGGCGTAGCGCACCCGCGCGGAAGACGCCGGACGGCTGCGGACGGTCGCCGATGGGATGGGGCGGGCGGGCGGACGGTCGCGGCGGGGGGATGGGGCGGTTGCGGCTCGAGGGGCCGGCCGAGCGTCCGACCGGAGTGTCCGTCGCGCCGCGCGTCGCACGCGGGGCCGGGAAGTCCGGGAGCGGTCGCGGACAACGCGGGTGCACATATGACGAAGGCCCCGACCGTAATGGTCGGGGCCTTCGCCATATTCACTGAGCGGACGACGAGATTCGAACTCGCGACCCTCACCTTGGCAAGGTGATGCTCTACCAACTGAGCCACGTCCGCGTTTGCTACCGATCAGCTTTCACTCATCGGCGCGGGGACCACTCTACCTGACCCGAATGGATCGGTTGAGCAGTGGAGCGGGTGACAGGGATCGCACACTGCGCCTCCCCCTTGGAAAGGGGGCGCTCTACTACTGAGCTACACCCGCATGATCGAAGTTCTGGGCTTTTCGGCCCGTGCCCTTCGGCGTGCTCCAGACTCTAGCGGATCAATGGGGGTGCGATGCAACTCGGTGCGCAAGGGCGCCTCGGGTTGCTCTCCCCGCCCGACCCGCGGACGCTTCCGCGACCGGGCGAGAGGGTGGGTGGGAAGCGGGAAGCGATCGGCCTTTCCGCTCCGGGGTCGGCGCAGCCGGCCGCCCCGGAGCGGGTGGCTTCGATCAGCTCGCCTCGTTGAAGGCTTCGTAGACCTTCTTGGGGATGCGGCCCCGCGGCGGCACCTCCATGCCGTGCGACTGGGCCCAGGCCCGCACGGTGGCCGGGTCGGGGGCGACGGCGGTGCGCCGGTAGGTCTTGCCGGAGCGGGACCGCTTGCGGCCCGCCTCGACGTACGGGGCGAGAGTGCCGCGCAGTTTCTTCGCATTGGCAGAGTTGAGATCGATCTCGTACGACCTGCCGTCGAGACCGAACGTGACCGTTTCCGAGGCTTCTCCGCCATCGATGTCGTCAGAGACTGTGACCACTACACGCTGTGCCACGGATATCGGTCCTTTCGGGCTGCATCGCCTGGCTGTCACCGGCTGTCGCCAGTTGACGTGCCGCGGTGCATGGGTTCCGGAGGTCAGGGATCAATGCTTTTTCATTTGTACAGCGGTGAGCATTGCATTGTGAAGCCCCGGTAATTCTGTCCGCGTGTCCCCGCGCAATCCGGACGATACGTTTTCCCCTCGATTTCCCCCAGGGCTCGACACCCCCGATGCATAAACGTGACCGAGGGTTCACCTTATCTATGCGCGTAGATTTTGCAGGGATGTAGGGTTATGTCATCTGCCTTCGGGTCCCTGGGGGTCGCTCCCCAGAACTCACAGCCGCACCACACCACCGGGAGTGCCAGTGGCACGCGTCGTAGTCGACGTCATGCTCAAGCCCGAGATCCTTGACCCGCAGGGCCAGGCCGTGCAGCGCGCGCTGCCCCGCCTGGGCTTCGAGGGGATCTCCGACGTACGTCAGGGCAAGCGCTTTGAACTTGAGGTGGAGGGACCGGTCGACGACGACGCCCTCGCCCGTATCCGCGAGATGGCGGAAACGTTCCTCGCGAACACCGTCATTGAGGACTTCGTCGTAAAGGTCGAGTCGTGACCGCACGCGTGGGAGTTGTCACCTTCCCGGGCACCCTCGACGACCGCGACACCCAGCGCGCGGTCCGTATCGCGGGTCTTGAGGCCGTACCGCTGTGGCACCGGGACAAGGATCTTCATCAGGTCGACGCCGTGGTGTTGCCCGGCGGCTTCTCGTATGGCGACTATCTCAGGGCCGGAGCGATCTCCCGCTTCTCGCCGGTGATGGAATCGATCATCGAACAGGCCAAGGCCGGCATGCCGGTCCTGGGTATCTGCAACGGATTTCAGGTTCTTACCGAGACGCATCTGCTGCCCGGCGCGATGCTGCGGAACAACCATCTGCACTTCGTCTGCCGCGACCAGAAGTTGCGGGTCGAGAACGTGAACACCGCCTGGACGACCGACTTCACGGCCGGCCAGGAGATCCAGATCCCGCTGAAGAACATCGACGGCCAGTTCGTCGCGGACGCGCGCACGGTCGACGAGTTGGAGGCGGAGGGCCGGGTCGTCTTCCGCTACCTGGACGTCAACCCCAACGGCTCGCTGCGCGACATCGCCGGCATCACCAACGCCGCCGGCAACGTCGTCGGCCTGATGCCGCACCCGGAGCACGCGGTGGACCCGCAGGTCGGCACCGGCGGCACCGACGGGCTGGGATTCTTCACCTCGATCTTGAAGAAGTTGGTTGCGGCATGACGCTCGACACCGGAACAGCCGAGGGAGCGACTGAGATTCCCTGCCGCAGCGCGTCTGGCCCTGTGCCGCGAAGGAGCGACCGAGCATGACCCTCGACACCGGAACAGCCGAGGGAGCGACTGAGATTCCCTGCCGCAGCGCGTCTGGCCCTGTGCCGCGAAGGAGCGACCGAGCGTGACCCTCGACACCGTGAAGCACGCGGGCGAGACGCCCGACGTGGAACTGCCCTGGGCCGAACTCGGCCTGAAGGAAGACGAGTACGCGCGGGTCCGGGACATCCTCGGGCGCCGGCCGACCGGCGCAGAGCTGGCCATGTACTCCGTCATGTGGTCCGAGCACTGCTCGTACAAGAGCAGCAAGGTGCACCTGCGCCAGTTCGGCGAGAAGGCCCCCGCCACCGACGCGCTCCTGGTGGGCATCGGTGAGAACGCCGGCGTCGTGGACATCGGCGAGGGGTACGCGGTCACCTTCAAGGTCGAGTCGCACAACCACCCCTCGTACGTGGAGCCGTACCAGGGCGCGGCCACCGGCGTCGGCGGCATCGTGCGCGACATCATCGCGATGGGCGCCCGCCCGGTCGCCGTCGTGGACCCGCTGCGGATGGGCGCCCCCGACCACCCGGACACCAAGCGCGTGCTGCCGGGCGTCGTCGCGGGCATCGGCGGCTACGGCAACTGCCTCGGCCTGCCGAACATCGGCGGCGAGCTGGTCTTCGACGCCTGCTACCAGGGCAACCCGCTGGTCAACGCCGGGGCGATCGGCGTGATGCGGCACGAGGACATCCACCTGGCCAAGGCCAGCGGCACCGGCAACAAGATCGTCCTGTACGGCGCCCGCACCGGCGGCGACGGCATCGGCGGCGCCTCCATCCTGGCCTCCGAGACCTTCGACGCTGATCCGAACAGTGCCTCCGGCACGGGCAAGCCGTCGAAGCGCCCGGCGGTCCAGGTCGGCGACCCGTTCCAGGAGAAGCTGCTCATCGAGTGCACTCTGGAGGCGTTCGCCGAGAAGCTGGTCGTCGGCATCCAGGACCTGGGCGCGGCCGGCCTGTCCTGCGCCACCTCCGAGCTGGCCTCCAACGGCTCCGGCGGCATGCGTGTCTCGCTGGACGACGTGCCGCTGCGCGACTCCACGCTCTCGCCCGAGGAGATCCTCATGAGCGAGTCGCAGGAGCGCATGTGCGCGGTCGTGGAGCCGGACAAGGTGGACCGCTTCCTGGCGATCTGCGAGAAGTGGGACGTCCTCGCCACCGTCATCGGCGAGGTCACCGACGGCGACCGGCTGGAGATCTTCTGGCACGGCGAGAAGATCGTGGACGTGGACCCGCGCACGGTCGCGCACGAGGGCCCGGTCTACGAGCGCCCGTACGCGCGCCCCGACTGGCAGGACGCGCTCCAGGCCGACGACGCGGGCAAGCTGCCCCGCCCCGGCTCCGCCGACGAGCTGCGCGAGCAGGTCCTGAAGCTGGTCGGGTCGGCGAACCAGGCGTCCAAGTCCTGGGTCACCGACCAGTACGACCGCTTCGTGCAGGGCAACACGGTCCTGGCGCAGCCCGAGGACTCCGGCATGATCCGGGTCAGCGAGGAGACCGGCCTCGGCGTGGCCATCGCCACGGACGGCAACGGCCGGTACACCAAGCTCGACCCGTACACCGGCGCGCAGCTCGCGCTGGCCGAGTCGTACCGCAACGTGGCCGCGGCCGGCGCCAGGCCGCTCGCGATCTCCGACTGCCTGAACTTCGGCTCGCCCGAGGACCCGGCCGTCATGTGGCAGTTCGTGGAGGCCATCCGTGGCCTGGCCGACGGCTGCCAGCAGCTCGGCACGCCGGTGACCGGCGGCAACGTCTCGCTGTACAACCAGACCGGCGAGGCGGCCATCCACCCGACGCCGGTGGTCGCCGTGCTCGGCGTCATCGACGACGTCGCCCGCCGCACGCCGATCGGCTTCGGCACCGAGGGCCAGTTGCTCTACCTGCTCGGCGACACCCGCGAGGAGTTCGGCGGCTCGGCCTGGTCCCAGGTCGTCCACGACCACCTGGGCGGGCTGCCGCCCAAGGTGGACCTGGAGCGGGAGCGGCTGCTGGCCGAGATCCTGATCTCCGGCTCCCGTGACGGCATGATCGACGCGGCGCACGACCTCTCCGACGGCGGCCTGGTGCAGGCGCTGGTCGAGTCGTGCCTGCGGGGCGGCAAGGGCGCCCGGATCGTGCTGCCCGAGGGGCTGGCCGCCTCCGGCGACGCGACCGACGACGCGTTCGTCGCGCTGTTCTCGGAATCCGCGGGCCGCGCGGTGGTGGCGGTGCCGCGCAGCGAGGAACTGCGCTTCACCGACATGTGCGGCGCGCGCGGGCTGCCCGCCACGCGCATCGGCGTCGTGGACGGGGACACGCTGGAGGTGCAGGGCCAGTTCAGCATCCCGCTGACGGAGCTGCGCGAGGTGCACGAGGCGACCATCCCGGCGCTGGTGGCCTGATCAGGGCGTGAGCACCTGAGCCGCGCCCGCACCGCGCGCGAGACGAGCCGGCGAGGGCCCGTACGGAACGCTCCGTACGGGCCCTTCGCCGTGTCCCGGCAGCCGGCCGCGCGCGCCCGGGCCGGAGCGCCTACCGGCCGGGGGGCGTACGGGCCGGGTCGGCGCGCGTACGGGTGGGGCGTCGTACGGGCCGGGGGGCGTACGGACCGGGTCGCGTACGGGCGCGGGCCGTACCGGGGCGCACGCTCTACCCTGTGGATCATGGCTTCCGCTTCGCGTAAACCCCGAGCTCGTAGCTATGACCCCGTGAAGGTGCGGGCCGCGCTCGATGGGCAGGTCCGGGCCGTGCGGGACGCGGTCGCGGTGCTGTTTGCGGCCTCCGACGCCACCCCGCTGCTGGCCGCGCCCTCGCGGCTGCGGGCGTGGACGGTGCGGCAGTTGATCGTGCACATCGCCGTCTGCATGGAGACCCTGCCCCGCCGCCTCGCCGCCGACCCGGCGCCCCGGGGCGCGACCGCCGACCTCGACCTGCGCGACTACGTCAACGCGCTGGGCGCGCAGGCCGACGAGATCGCCCAGGCCACCATCGCCGAGGCGGACGACCTGTCCGGGGCGGGCGAGCCCGCCGAACTCCTCGACCGCTACGACGCCGCCGCCGCGCGGCTGGCCGAGGCGGTGGCCGGCGCGGCCGGCACCGAGTTGGTCAGCACCCGGTTCGGCCGGATGACGGTGGACGACTTCCTCGTCACCCGACTGCTGGAACTGGTGGTGCACGGCGACGACCTGACCGCCGCCACCGGCACCGCGATCAGCCACGACCGGCAGGCCCTGGCCTCGGTCGCGCGGCTGCTGGCCGACGCGCTCGCGGCCAAGGCGCCGGGCGGCTCGGTCGAGTTGCGGGTGCCGCCGTTCGCGGTGGTGCAGTGCGTGCAGGGCCCTCGGCACACCCGTGGCACCCCGCCCAACGTGGTGGAGACCGACGCGCTCACCTGGCTCCGCCTCGCCGCCGGCCGCACCGCGTGGGAGCGGGAGGTGGACGCGGGCACGGTCAGCGCCAGCGGCGAGCGCGCCGACCTGTCGGGGTACCTGCCGGTCATGGGGTAGCGGGGCCCGCCGGGGCCGAGGTGGCGGGCCCCGCCCCCGAGACCGCCGTACGACCTCAGTCCTCGTACGGCAGCAGCCCCGCGTCCACCCTCTCCCACGCGGCGCGCAACCGGGCCAGCCGCGGCTTGTCCGTGCTGGCGTGGTTGGCCTGTTCGCGCGGGTCGTTGGTGAGGTGGAACAGCTTGTCCCGGCCGTCCGCGCCCCGGTAGTACTTCCAGTCGCCGCGCCGCAGCGCGCGCTCGCCGCGCACCCGCCAGAACAGGTCGCGCTCCGCGAGCCGTTCGCCGCGCAGCAGGTAGCCGGCGAGGCTGACGCCGTCCAGCGGATAGGCCGGGTGCGGCCGGGCGCCGGCGATCTCAAGGAGCGTCGCCGTCCAGTCGTACGAGGCCACCGGCTCGTGGCTGACCTGGTTGCGGCGCAGCCGGGCGGGCCAGCGTACGAGGTTGGGGACGCGGATGCCGCCCTCCTCGAGGGTGAACTTGTTGCCGGACAGCGGCCACTGGTACGACCAGCGCTCGCCGCCGTTGTCGCTGGAGAAGACCACCAGCGTGTTGTGCTCCTCGCCGGAGTCGCGCAGCGCGGCCAGCACCGTGCCGACCGACGCGTCGAGGTCCCGCACCATCTGTCGGTACTTCGCGAGCGAGCCGCCCTCGCGGTGGTTGAGCACGCCCTTCTCGCCCGCCCTGATGCGGGCGGTGAGCCGCGCGCTCTCCTCCTCGTCGCCCTCGGCTATCCACGGCCAGTGCGGGGTGGTGAAGTTGAGGTTGAGCAACCAGGGCTTCCCGCCGTGCCCGCGCCGTACGTAGTCGCTGGCCCGCTCGGTCAGAATCCGGGTGTAGTACCGCAGGTCCTTGTACTCGGCGTCGCCCTCGTACAGGTCGTACTCGCCGCTGAGCCCGAGCTTCGAGTAGTACTCCAGGGCGCCGCCGAAGTTGCCGAAGAACTCGTCCCAACCAGAGCGGGTGGGGCTGTAGTCGGGCAGGTAGCCGCAGTGCCACTTGCCGATCAGCGCGGTGGCGTAGCCGGCGTCGCGCAGCAGCGAGGCGAGCGTGGGGTGGTTCGGGTCGAGCCCGACGCTCTTGTCGGCGATCGGCTCGGCGAGCCCGCCCCTGGTACGCCCCGGGTAGCGCCCGGTGTAGAGGCTGAACCGGGTGGGGGAGCAGGTCGCCGAGCCGGAGTACGCCTGGGTGAACCGCACGCCCTGGCGCGCGAGCCGGTCCAGGTGCGGGGTGTGGATGTCGGGCGAACCGTACGAGGACAGGTCGGCCCAACCGAGGTCGTCGGCCAGGATGAACAGGATGTTGGGCCGCCGCGACCGGCGGTCGGCGGCGGCCTCGAACTCGGCTTCCGCCTCGCCCTCGTGGCCCGGCCGCCCCGCGCGGGTGCCGGCCGCCGCCGCGCCCGTGTCGCGGGCGGCGCGGCTGGTGGCGGCAGCGGCGGGCCCGGCGGCGGCCACGGCGGCGGCGGTCGCCGCGGTCGCCCCGACGACGCCGCCGAAGGCGCGCCGGCTCAACTGGCTGGGCAGCGGGGTGCGGGTGGTGTGGGGGGTGGCAGTGGTGCTGGGGGGTCCGGCGGGGGCCGGGGGCTGTGGGGCGAACTGCTCGCCGGAGAGCGGGGGGTTGGGTTGCTCGCCGGCGTTGTGGTGCTCGGGTTGCTCGGCGGGGTGGGGCTGGGGCGAGGTGGGCATGGCGGGTCCTTCGCTGGGGTGGGGCGCGCGACGGCCGCCGCCCGGCGCCGGCGGAGCCCGTCGGGGCTCGGCGGCGGGGCGGCACCCGTCAGGCACCGGAAAGTCGAAAGGGAGGAGCAAAGCCTCAGAAGTGCCCCGCACCAGGCCAGTTGGTCAGTCGACCGGGCAACTGGTGGGCCGGACCGGATTCCGGGGACGGAAACCGGGCAGCGCTCGAAGCGGCATCCGGGCGGAAGCCGGGGCGCGAACCAGAGCGGAAGCGGAGCGGAGGGCGTACGGCCGTGAGGGCCAGGCGAACGAGAACGCTCAAGAAGGCACGACGTATCGGCGCGATGCGCTCACGCGTCGTACGGAATGCGCGCCGGAACGAACCGGCGCCGAGCCGTTCAGCAAGGCAGGCCGCAGGCCATGGGGCGAAGCCGCGAGGCCGCTCGGGCGGGTCAGGCGTGGCGACAGATCGCGCTCGCGACACGGACCAGGTCAACGTGGCGGCGCGCTACCAACAAGATCGAAGGATCAAGGACGAGCGGCATGGTCCAGGAGCCTGTCGGACGGCATGCCCGCCTGTCAATGCCAGGTGAGCCACGCCCGGGATGCGCGGACTGTACTGCGGTGCCTGGCCAACCGGGTGACAGCCGCCACCCGAATCACCCGCTGAAGTCGCGCGCTCACGAGAAGTCGCCTTGTGTGGGCATTGCGATCCGACCGTTTCAGAAAGGAACGTCACGCGATGTCTTCTCTCCCCTCCACCTCCGCCGCCCGAGCCCATTCCGTCGCCCGCCGCGCCGGAGCGGCGGTGGCCACCGCCGCCGTCGCCCTCGGTCTCGCGATCGTCCCCGGCGTCGCCGCCGCCGACCCCGGGTCGGCCGAGGCCGCCGCGCCCGTCGCCGCGCCCCGTGGGGCCATCGCGGTCGTCGAGGGCGCCACCCAGTTCGCCGTGACGCCGCAGGCCCTGGAGCGGCTCCAGCAGCACGGTCTGCGCTTGGTCCGTCTCGACGCCAAGGGTCAGACCCGGGAGGCGGTACCCGCCGGCGTACCCCTGCGACTCGACGTCACCAGCGGCGTCGTCACCAACGTGGACGGCCGCATCGGCGGCCGGGTGCTGTACGAGGACCGGGGTCTCGCGGTGGTGAACACCAAGACCCGGCAGGTCGCCCGGCTCGCCGAGTTCGAGAGTGACCTCACGCGCAACGCGGTGCTGGCCACCGTCAACCAGTCGGACACGATCGCGATCGGCCGCGCTCCCAGCCAGCGGATCAGCCGCGAGACGCTCGACGTCGCCGCCCGACAGGTGCGGCTGACCGCCCCGGTCCGGCTCTCCGGGCGCGCGGCCGAGCGGCTCAACCGCACGACGGGCACGGACGCGTTCGAGCGCGGCGAGATCCTGGCGCGGGTCACCAGCCAGTTCAACCTGGACGAGGAGCAGGACGTACGCGCCGCCCTCGGCCTGGACAAGGACTTCAACACCGTGGAGAAGTCCCAGTCCACCCGCCAGGAGGCCCAGCAGCGGCCGGGCCGCGCTGCAGACGAGATGGCCACCGAGGAGAATGTGAAGAAGGCGTTCCCGAACGCGGCCGGCTGAGCCGACGCGCCCCCGCACGGCGGCCAACACGGCGTGTCTCACCGCGACTTCGCCGCCGCCTTCACCCGCTCCCCAGCCGCCGCGCGCCCCGCCGACGAGACTCTCCCACTCGGCGAACAGGGCGCGCGGCGGCCGGTGTGGGAGCCCGACGGGCGCGGCCGAGCGCGTGCCTCGCGCTCGCTCCGGGTCACGCGACACGCCACGGCGAGCAGGGACGACACGGGTGAAGGGTGGGGCTCGGGCGCCAGGGTGGGCGTGGGGGCTCAGGCGCCCGGAGGGTTGGCCTCGACCGCGCTCTGGACGAACGCGCGGACGCGGGCCGTCTCGTTGCCGGGCAGCCAGACCGGCCCCCAGGTCACGGGCGGGGCGTCGTGCAGCGGGACGTACGCGATGTCGGGGCGGGCGTGGTACTGGGCGAAGTGCGCGCCGACCGGATACACGCCCCGGCCCAGCGCGACCGTGGTGAGGATGTTGCTGAGCCCGTCACACTCGGGCCCTTTGAGCGTCGGCTGGCCGCTCGGCGTGAAGGCGGGCGTACGGTCGTCACGGAACTCCCGCGAGACCTCGTCCGGCAGTTGGACCAGCGGGACCTCGGCCAACACGTCGAGGGAGAGCGACGCGCGGCTGGCCAGCGGGTGTGCGGCGGCGATGGCCAACACGCGGGGTTCGGCGAGGAGTACGGGCCCGTTGCGCGCCCCGGGGAACGGGAACGAGGCCACCAGGATGTCGATCTCACCCTTGCGGAGCCGGGTGGCGCTCGTGCCCAGCTCGCCCGCCTGGAGGTGGACCGCGCAGTCGGGGTGGCGGGCGGCGAAGCGGGTGGTGGCCCTGAGCACGAGTTGCTCCGTGGCCGGCCCCAGGAAGTGGATGAACAGTTCGCCGGTGACGCCCTTGCCGGCGTCGACGGCCCTACGCAACGACGCCTCGACCGCCGCCACGGCCGGGCCCAGCTCATCGACGAGTTGCTGGCCCAGCGGCGTCAGCCGCACCTGGCGGCTGGTCCGCTCGAAGAGGTCGGCGCCGACGCGGCTCTCCAACCTCTTGATGGTCTTGCTGACGTGGCCGGTGGTGAGGTGGAGTCGGGCGGCGGTGCGCCCGAAGTGCAGTTCGTCGGCGAGTAGCAGGAAGGTCTCCACCTCGTGCCGTTCCCACATGTCCGCCCCCGTGCCCCGTGCCCCCGCGCCGGCGGCTCGGCGTGCGCGCGGCGCGGCGCGGCTGCGCGCGTGGCGGCCCGGCGTGCCGGTCCTACGGCGTCGTTTCCTGTGAGGCAACGATCGTAGCGTAATCGTGGCTTGATGACGCGGCTCCGGCAGAGCATCGTAGGGGTCACCGGGGGAGACACCCCGGAACCGGCCCGGCCCGCGAACGCCGCCACCTGCGGCGGAGCGGCCGGACGAACGTGAGCCATCGGGTACGCCAGGAAGGGGGACCGTCGGAATGCAGCCACCAGAGCCCGCGCCGCAGCGCACCGGGCCGCGCCCCACGGCCCGCCGGATCGTCGCCCACGCCTTCATGACGTTGGACGGCGCCCTCGTGGCGCCCGAGGAGTGGCAACGGAGCGGGGACGGCGCGGGGTTGACACTCCTACGAGGCGCGCCCGGGCCCACCGAGCCCCACGCTGACCCCGACGACGTCAGCATCCCCGACGACGTCACAACCGACGACCCCATGGCCCAACTCGCCGCGCTCAAGCGGCAGCCCGGCCGGGACATCGTGGTGACCGGCGGTGACACGGCGATCCGGGCCCTGCTCCAGGCCGGCCTGGTGGACGACTTACACCTGCGGGTCCACCCCCTGGTGGCCGGCCACGGCCCACGCCTCTTCCCCGACACCGGCTCCCGCATCCCCCTCACCCTCGTGGCGGCGTCCGCCTCCCCGGCGGGCGTCCTCCACCTCCGCTACCGCCCCGACTGACGGGCATCAGGGCACAGTTCGTACGACATTCCGGCCACCGAGCCACGCCGCCCTCCGAGGCACGGGGCGCAGCCGCGACGGCGCGGGCGCGACAGCGGCCCGAACCAGCCACAGCACACACTCTCTGGGAGAACCTGCCATGCGTACGTTGATCAGCACCGCCTTCGTCTCGCTCGACGGCGTCGTCGAGGCCCCGGGCGGCGAGTCCGACTACCGCAACGCCGGCTGGACCTTCAAGGACGTGGAGTTCCTGCCGGAGGCGTACGAGATCAAGGGCCAGGAGCAGTCGGAGGCCACGGCGATGATCTTCGGCCGGGTCAGCTACGAGGGCTTCGCCCCGGTCTGGCCGGTGATGGAGGAGTTCGCGGAGTACAAGGACATGCCCAAGTACGTCGTCTCCACCACCCTCCCCGAATCGTCCCTGGTCGACGGCTGGGGCCCGACCACGATCCTGCGCTCGCTGGACGACGTGGCCGCGCTGAAGGAGACCGAGGGCGGCCCGATCATCATGCACGGCAGCGTCAGGCTCCACCACAGCCTCTCCGACGCCGGCCTGATCGACCGCTACCACCTGATGGTCTTCCCCCTCCTCCTCGGCGCGGGCGAGCGCCTGTTCAGCGACACGGACAAGGACACGCAGAAGCTGAAGCTGGTCGAGCACAAGGCGTACGCGAACGGCATCCAGAAGGTCATCTACGACGTGGTGCGCTGACGCTCCCCGCTGCCGCGCGGAGCGCGGGGGCGGTGGGGGCGGGTCTGCTGTGGGGCGGGCCCGTCCCCTTGAGGACCGGTGGGCATCCGCATGCTGGCGGGTTGCCCGGGTGCGGGAGGCTGAGGGGGAGGGCCGGGCCGGTGGGGCGCCTGGGCGTAGGGGGACCAGCCCCGCGCGCGGGGACCAGGTGCGCCGCTGGACCTGGCCCGTGGGCGCGGCGGGGCCATCCCCGCGCGCGCGGGGACCAGTGCGCCCCGGGGCGACGCGGCGCGCAGGTGTTGGGGCCATCCCCGCGCGCGCGGGGACCAGGGTGTCAGTGCCGGGAGCAGCGAGCGAAGGAGGGGGCCATCCCCGCGCGCGCGGGGACCAGGGGGCGATGGCCGGGCATCACGAGATGGCCGGGGGGCCATCCCCGCGCGCGCGGGGACCAGAGCAATTGACCTGCGACTTTATCGGCCCGGACCTCGACTTTTTGCAACTTCCGCGAAGTCCGGCATAACTCGCAATCCTGTCAAACCGCTCACGTCGCCCTCCCGGCGAAGCCTCCGCTCAGGCTAGCGGGCGGGCCCGTCGATGCGCACGGCAGCTCAACGACCTCAACCCGCCGTCCACGGTCGCAACTTGTCCGGGTTGCGGATGCCCCAGATGTGGGTGATGCGGTCGCCGCTGACGTCGAGGGACATCACCGACACCGTGGCGCCGTCCAGTTGGAGGACCACGCCAGGCTGGCCGTTGACCGTGCGTTCCACCATCATCAGGTCGGGCGCCTGGGTGGCGATGGTCATGAGGTGGTGGGCGACGTCCTCCCGGCCCGAGATCGGGTGGAGCGCGGCCCTGGCGCGACCGCCGCCGTCGCTGACCGCCGTGACGTCGGGGTCGAGGATGCCGATGAGGGCGACGATGTCCTTGGCGTCCCACGCCTGCTTGAAGTCGCGGACGACGTTCGTGCGCTGCTCGACCGAGGCCGCGGGGGCCTGCGCGCCGCGCAGTCGGCGGCGGGCCGACGAGGCGAGCTGGCGGCAGGCCGCCGGTGTACGGCCGACGATCTCGGCCACCTCGGCGAACGAGTAGCGGAAGACGTCGTGCAGCACGAACGCCACGCGCTCGGCCGGCGTCATCGACTCGAGGACGACGAGGAACGCCATGTTGATCGACTCGTCGAGCGTGACCCGGTCGGCCGGGTCGGCGGCACTGCCCCCCGGCCGCCCGTCGGCCCACTCCGCGGGGTCGGGCACCGGCTCCGGAATCCACTCCCCGACGTAACGTTCGCGCCGGGCGCGCGCCGAGCCCAACTGGTCCAGGCAGATGCGGCTGGCGACCTTCATCAGCCAGCCGCCGGGGGCCTCGATGGCCGCCTGCTGCCTCGGTGTCATGGCGTACCAACGCGCGTACGTCTCCTGTACGACGTCCTCGGCGTCGGCGAGGGAGCCGAGGAGCCGGTACGCGAGGTTGATCAACTGCCGCCGCTCGCTCATGATCGCGCCCAGGCCCGGGTCGACCGGGCCGCCCTCTTCTGGCTCCGTCTGGGTCCCCATGGTGTCGCCGCTCCCTCGTCGTCCGTTCCGGCGCCTGCGTCTTCCCTGTCTTCCCTGCTTCTCCCTTACGACGAGACAGCCCATCGAAATGTGAGGTCACGACGCGTCGCCTCACATTCTGCGGGGCTGTCTCGTCGTACTGCTGGGAACGAACACGGTCCCGCCTACCGCCCTTCCGCCATCGCCGGCGGAAGGGACCAGCAGAAAAGGAAAAACGCCATGGACGTGCGTTACGACTTCTTCGCCCATTCGGTCTCCAGCAAATTCCTGAAGCAACTCGTCTCGGCGGCCAAGCCGCTCATGGAATCGTCGCTGCCGGCCTCGACGCGGGAACTCGTGGCACTCCGCGTCAGCCAGATCAACGGCTGCGGATTCTGTGTCGACATGCACACCAAGGACGCCGTCGCGGCCGGCGAGACGCAACAGCGCCTGCACCTGGTCGCCGTCTGGCGGGAGGCCACGGTGTTCACCGACTCCGAGCGCGCGGCCCTGGAACTGGCGGAGGAAGGTACCCGCCTCGCCGACGCGGCCGGCGGCGTCAGCGACGAGGTCTGGGCGAACGCCGCCAAGCACTTCGACGAGGACCAGCTCGGGGCCCTGATATCGACCATCGCGGTCATGAACGCCCTCAACCGGTTGAACGTCATCACCCAGCGCCCCGCGGGCGACTACCAGCCCGGCCAGTTCGGCTGACCGACAACCCCCGAGTTCCGCACCTTTCCGGCGCCTGGCACCACCTCATGACGACGACGGCCGGGCCGGACGTACGGGCCCCGCGCCCGCAGTACGCGCCCACGGCCCGGCCGTCGCGCGCCAGGCGCCGCTCCGCCCGCCATCCCCGCACCCACCCTGGAGCAACCACCATGTCAACGACCCGCCCCAGCGAACTGACCGGCGACTACGTCATCGACGCCACCCGCACCCGCATCGGTTTCGTGGCCCGACACACCATGTCCACGCGGGTGCGCGGGCACGTCGACGCGTTCGAGGGCAGCGTGCACCTCGACGGCGAACACCCCTGGAAGTCCTCCGTACGGCTCGTCATCCAGGCGAAGGACGTCCAGACCAAGAACCGCCAGCGCGACACCCTGGTACGCGACAAGTTCCTGGACGCGAAGAACCACCCGACCATCACCTTCACCTCAACCGACGTCCTCCAGTCCGACGCCACCCACTACGAACTCACCGGCGACCTGACGATCCGCGGCACCACCAGATCCGTCACCCTGAACGTCGAACTCACCGACACCGAGCCCGACTCCCAGGGCAACCTCTGGGCCCACCTCAAGGGCACGACGACCATCAACCGCAAGGACTGGAACGTGAACTGGAACGCCTTCACCTCGGCGATGGTCAGCCCGACGGTGGTGGTCGAGTTCGATGCGGTCGTGGTGCGGGGGTGAGTTGGCCCTGGCGGGAGCTGTGGGGAATGAGGGCTGGGCTGTGAGGGTGGGGCGACGGTCGGTGGGGAGCCCCGCAGGTGCGGGGACCAGACCGTGGCCCTCCGCTGGCGCACCGCCCACGCGGGTCCATCCCCGCACGCGCGGGGACCAGCGGCGAGCGCGGTGTGCACCAGCTTCCGCCAGGGACCATCCCCGCACGCGCGGGGACCAGCTGGAACCATGGCCGTAGGGGTCGCGCGCGATCGGGACCATCCCCGCACGCGCGGGGACCAGGGCCTTCGTGATCACGCGATGGGCCCTTTCAGGGGACCATCCCCGCACGCGCGGGGACCAGATCCCGGTCGCGACCGGGTTGGCCGCGCTGGCGGGACCATCCCCGCACGCGCGGGGACCAGAGTCGGCCGCCGTGGTGAAGGTGTGACGCGGCGGGACCATCCCCGCACGCGCGGGGACCAGATCTTTTCGCGAGGCGAGGGGGTCGGGTGGCGGGGACCATCCCCGCACGCGCGGGGACCAGAGCAAGTGACCTGCGGGTTTCTTAGGCCGGACCCCGGTTTCTTGCAACTTCCGCGAACTCCGACCTTCCGCCCAAATGTGATGGTTGCGACATCTCGCCCAACGCGCTCTCCCCTCAAGCAGGCGCAACAGGCTAGTGCCCCCGCCCTCGCGTCCTCAGCAGGTCCAGACACGTGGCGCGGGCGGTGTACGGGGGCTGGCTCCCGGTTGGGGAACCAGGAGGGCCCTTCGCCAGGCGGATGGCGGGGTCATTCCGCGAAACGGCTCAGATGGAGAACGTCCATGCGCCATCCGGGGCGATCAGCCTGCCGGTGTCCGGACCGAGTTCGACGCTCATCAAGTGCAGAGGGAACTGATTTCGCTCTTCCCACTTACGCCGGACGCGCTCCAGGTCGTCCCAGAGTCGGCGTGCTCCGCCCTGGTGCACGGTGCGCCGCGACGCGTCACCGCTCTCCTCTGCGCGTGCCCACGAACCGTCCGCCGCGAGGAGCCAGACCACGCGCCGACCGTCCGGCATGGTGGCCATACGGGTCTCAACACCGGGGGTGTCCAGCTCGTACAACCACCGAAGTGGCCATTCCTGCCAGAGGTTCGGAATAGGGCCGTCAGGGGAGCGCACATCCAACCCGTCGGCCTCCCGGGCGGCTGTGAATACGTCGTTGAGCTTGGGCGGGTAGTCGGGGCTCTGGCGGGTTTCCATGAACGTTGCCGGGTCGGGTTGGACGCTTCCCCGCGCAATGCCGTCGTTTCGCATGTCGCCCGTGATCAGTAGGGCCGTGTGGGCGATGGTGGTCACGAGCCTGCCACCGGGACGCAGCGCGCGGAGCCACGTTTTCGGTACAGGGCGGACGGACACCGTGGCCATGATGCGGTCATAAGCGGGGTCGGGGAGTTCCCCCGTCGCGTCGATTGCTTCGATCCGAGGGATGCGGCCGAATTCAGCGAGGCGGGCGCGAGCGGCCTCAACGAGATACGGGTCCACGTCCACACTCGTCACGTGCTCGTCTCCGAGACGTCGCGCGAAGAGGGAGAGCGCATAGCCGGAGCCGGTGCCCACCTCCAGGACCTGATGCCCGGGGTCCGCGTTCAACCGGTGCATCATCGAAACGATCAGACTCGGAAGCGTCGAGGACGAGGTGGGACTACCCGCCGCCCGTTGTTCCGCCTTCGCGTGGTCGGCGTGCAGGGGGCCGACGCGCGTGACGAGGGTTTCGTCACTGTAGGCCGCTGCGATCCGCGCCCTGGAGTCTTCGGCGTGGGCTACCAACTCCCACTCTTCCGTCGGGCTGTTCGGCACGCGTTCCCACCAGCGGGGTACGAGCAGGTGGCGGGGGGTCTTACTGACTGCTTCGTGCCACTCCAGAGCGTTCGCGGCCACCTTGTCGGCTAGCGCCCTCGCCGCGTCGCCCCATGATCCCGATGCGGTCATTCGGTTCCTACTTTTCTTGGTCCGGGAGGTACAGCAGTCGGGGCCCCCGGACGCGCGGGGACCAGCAGGCGCCCGTGGCGTGGGCCTGCCAGTGCTCGGGGCCATCCCCGCACGCGCGGGGACCAGTTCAATGCCACCTGGCGCACAATCGAGTTGGTGGGGCCATCCCCGCACGCGCGGGGACCAGAGCGCCTCCGCGACCGACGAGACGACCGTGAAGGGGCCATCCCCGCACGCGCGGGGACCAGAGCAATTGACCTGCGGGTTTGTCAGGCCGAACCTCGGTTTTCTGCAACTTCCGCGAACTCCGACCTTCCACCCAAACTCGACACCCGCCACATCTCACCCAAGGCGCCCCGCCCCTAACCAGGCTCAACAGGCTATCGCCCAACCCCGCCGGCACGACGCGCTCCGACGACCGCGCGGCGAAGGCCGGCGAGCGCAAGCCACCCACAGCGGGCACCCCGCAACTCGCCGACCAGACACCCCCACCCCCACGCCCTCACACCCCCACGCCCCCTCACAACGCCGCCCGCCCAATGTCCTCAGCCGGCGTAACGCGCCACCGCAAAGTGACCGTCGCGGCAAAGCGGAAGTGGCGCCCGTCCGCATGGTCGCGGGCCGCGTGGCGCGTACACCAGCGCTGCGCGCGCTCGTGTTGGGCTGTGATGGACTCCGACGGCTCGGGCTCCGGCGACAGGTCGTCGCACGCGAGGCACCTGGCCCGGACGATGTACGGCGTAGCCTCCGGATCAGGGGCGAGGGACATCTCGACGTACCGGTAACGGCGGCGATGGGTCATGTCAGTGGTGGCTGGTGGGCGCCGAGGCGGGCGGTGCGGGCGCATGCGGGATGGACCTCCAGGGTGCGAGGAGCGGCGTCGCCGGGACCGGAAAGACCGGTGACGGTGACCGCGTCGGCTGGTTCCAACTCGCGCTCGCACAACGGGCACTGGGCAGCAAGGGCATCTGGCCCATGCGCGATCCGTACGGCGGAGACGAGGACCGCCCCGAGGTAGTACGGATGAGCCAGGTACCGCCCTGACCAGTCAGCAGGGAACCGCCAGTGCAGCCCGGGCTCGGCGCGGTGGTGCGTGGGCGGTACGCCGACGTAGTGGGTGCCAGGCCCGGCACCCAACACGGCAACGTGTCCGCGCAACCGCTCCCAATGGACGTACGCCGACGTGTCGCCGGCCGGCACCAGCCAGTACGCGCAGGCCATCCGCTCATCGACGATCGCGGCGCAGCTTTCCGTTCCGTCGAGGATCTGGAAGGCCCATTTCGCCACGGCCGAAGAAGTGCGAACGGCGTCCCACTGGCGTCCTGCTGGGAGGAGTAGCACCTCGTCGTGGAGCGGGGGAGCCCAGCTCGTGTCGATCACGACGCCCGTCCCCGCCCCCGGCCGCGCGCGTTGACGACCGCAGTCGCCAGCAGTTCCGCGTCGGTGAGCAGGCGGTCGCCCGTCGGGGCCACCCGCCACCACACCGTGTGGTCACGTGTCATGCCGGGGACGAAGAGGAAGGAGTCGTCGTCTCCCCGGACGCTGACCACCGGGTGACCGTGAAAGCGCTGCACGGCCGACGCGTTGGGCTCGATGAGCCAGGTCTGACGGCGCTCGACGTCCTCCTCAATCACCGCCCCGGACGCGTCGCCGAGCGCGGCGAGTACCCGATCACCGAGATACGTCGGCACCGTCAGCGCGTGCCAGCCCAGTTCTCCAATCCGCGTCCAGCGCACGCCGCCGCCGGGCGGAATCCAGTCATGAGGGGCGGCCACTCCATCAGGGGCGGCCTCTCGGGCCCCCGCGTCTCCGCCGGCATGCGGACGCGCTGCAACGTGCTTACTGCTGCTCATGTCGAGAGTTCCCGTCTCATCGATGCCACGTGTCACTCGTGAGCGTTCAGCTGACCTATGCGTCTGGGATTCAGCGCACGTCGCCCCTATGGTCGAAATCCGTAGGGGCGATGTCGCTCGTGGCAGTAACGTACGGTGAGCGAAACCTCGAAAAAACTGACGCCCAGTACGAGTTGAGCAGACCTAGCCAGCAGGAGCCCATGGCATGGCGTCACGGCAAAAGGTGTCGAAGTACGGAACCCTGACCACAGGTCCGGGATCACCTGGGCGGGCCCGTGAAGGGGTTGTCACAGGGCACCTTTTCAAGGTCACGAGAGAACGGGCAGGGCTGACCCAGCAGTCCCTGGCCGAGGCGATCGCGGTCGACGTCACCACCGTGCAGGGGTGGGAATCGGGGCGCCGTTCCCTCACGGCGATCCCGTCCGCGCAGTTCCGACAGATGCGACGCCATTTGCTACGCAGCGGGGCCGACCCCGCTCTCCTGGTCCTCTTCGATGCCGCGATGGATGCCGACGCCGTCCTGAGCCATGGCCTTTGCGATCGCCGATCGAGTGACGTACACGGCCATCCCTTGGCCAATTGGGTCTTCACTCGCTCGGCCACGCACATGATCGCTTGGGCGCTGACGGGAACTCCTCCCGCAGCGCTCCCTCACCCGCCCCCAGGGTTGCCTCGGCGACGTGGCCCCACGCCGGACGGGCCCTTGCTGGGAGACCCTGAACGCCGAGCGTTCTTCGACGGCCTGCGGCGAAGTGCCGAAGTGGCGGACTGGACGGGTGCAGAGAGCGCCTTGCTGCGACGGCAAGCGCTCTACCTGTGCAGCTACGACGTGGCATCGGATACGCATGCGTGGATGACTGACATGCGGGGTAGGCAGGCGCGAGCTTCCCAACGCAGTGCTTGGAACTGGGCTGACGCTCGGTCGTTGGCGACATCGCTCACGCGGCACGGGGAGCGCGACGCACTGCACGCGTTCATCGAGCGGGGCATGAGTGATGACGCGGGTGAGCTGGCCAACCTGAACTACTGGGCCTACTGGTTGGGGCTCGACAATTTACCTCGGTCCGACGACGCGTTCATGGCTGGGCGCGCGGAGTGGGACGCGAAGGCGCTACTTCGCAGCCTGGTAGGTCGCATGTCACCAGAACTCGGCTGCATCGACCTGAACGTTCACTCCGTGTGGTCGTTGCTCGCTGTACGCCCGGGTGCGCTAGCAGCGGACCATGAACTGTGCCGCGACCTCAAGCAGCGGGTAACGCGGCTACTGGATGGTGGTGTTGTGTCCACAAGGTCCAGGCGCGAGTTGGATGCCGTGCATTACGGTCTGAAGCTGAACGCCCCGTGACCTACCGAGAGGACAGCTCGCATGCCTGACGACGATCAGCACGCCAAGGGTTCCGTTAGCTATCTGATGGAGATGGGCGCGCTGAAGCGGGGAAAGCGTTCCGGGTGGTGGATTGCGGGTGTCAAGGACCCCGAAACCATCGCTGAGCACAGCTTCCGTGTCGCGGTCGTCGGAGCCGTGCTGGCAATGATGGAGGGTGCGGACCCCGCCAAGGTGGCTTTGCTGTGTACCTTCCACGACACCCAGGAGACGCGGGTTGGTGACATCCCGTGGATCGGGCGACGGTACCTCACGGCAGCCAAGAACGAGGACGTCACGAGGGACCAGCTCGCCGAAGCCCACCCGGCAGTGGCCGCAGGCATCCAAGCCGTGGTCGATGAGTACGAGCACGGCGATTCCCTCGAAGTGCTCGTCGCGCACGACGCGGACAAGTTGGAATGCATGATCCAGGGCCTCGAGTACCTGGAACAGGGTTACAGCAATGCCCGCGAGTGGGTCGACAGCACACGGGCGAAGCTCAAGACAGCCTCGGCGATCGAACTGGCCAATGCAGCCCAGAACATGTCTTCGGTTGACTGGCAGCGTACCTATCTGCGCTAGCCCGTGTGCACCATTGAAGCGAAGGGCGTGCCCGGCGTGGAGGTGAGTCCGTGACCGAAGCAACGGTCCACGAGGCTAACCCGTCTCGTATCAGACCGATACGAGCCCGGGAAAGGTCGTTTCTAGGTGCAGAGGGTTCCGCATATACTGCCCGTATCCGCGAATCGACAGGTGGCGGGGCCCAATGACCCCGCAGAGTGCCGTCCACGTGGAGTGGATGAACGGAGATGCTGCGGCCCGCGCCGAAGAGGCATTCACACTCGTCTATGCGGAGGCGTTCGCGGAGCCTCCCTACGAGAAGACCGTGCGGGACGTCGAGGCGAACTTCCGCCGTTTCCGGTCGCAGGTACGCAAGGCCACGTTCCGAGCGGCTCTGGCCCGCAGCGTTGAGGGGGAGCCGGTAGGCATCGCCTACGGCTATCCGCTCAGCGCGTCGACTGGCTGGTGGGGCCGCCTCACTACGCCCGTCGCTGACGAAGTACGTCGCGAGGACGGGCACCGTACATTCGGCCTCATCGAACTGGCGGTTCGTGCCCCCTGGCGGAGACAGGGAGTGGCCAAGCGCCTCCACGACGCGATTCTCAATAACGCCACGGAAGAGCGCGTCCTGCTCAACGCCCGCCCGGACGTTCCCGCAGCGCAGGCCGCCTATCGCTCGTGGGGTTACGAGAAGGTCGGCGAGGCGTACCCGTGGGACGGCGCGGCCTCGCATGACGTCATGATCCTTGAATTGAGGAAGTCCACCCCATGACGGGTCGCCTGTGATCCATTGCGTGCCAAGACCGCTGGCTGTGGCGATCACGGGCACCAGGGACACGAGGCATCGCGAGAGCACCTGGTATTCCGCCTTGTTCCGCGTATATCTCGCTCCGTGGGCGACCCAGGACGCACAGTTCTACATCGGTGGCGCAAAAGGCATCGACAGCCTGGCCCTATGCCATCTCGCCGAGGAATCCCGCTCGCGTATCACGGTGGTCGTCCCCGGTACGGTCGAGCAGCAGCCGGCCGAGGCGCAGCACACCATCGAACAATGCCGAAGGCGGGACCGCATCGCCGAAATCGTCGCGCTACGGGCCCCGGAACTCCGTACTGCGGCGTTCCACGCCCGTAACCGTTGGATGGTCGACCGGGCCGACATGGTGATCGGCTTTCCCCTTACGGAGAGCGCCGAAGGCTCGGGCACGTGGCAGACACTCAACTACGCCGCAGAACTGGGGAAGCCGCGCCTGATCGTGCCCGTATGAGCGGCCGGCTGGACTGCAACGCACCCGGCTCCTGGCGTGACCATGCGTGGTGGGATGAAGCCATGGAGTGGACATCGCACAGTGAACGCACCGTGTACGAGAACCGCTGGGTCACGGTCAACATGGCTGACGTCGAACTGCCCGACGGCCGACGCCTGGACCACACCGTCATTCGCCTGCGGCCGGTGGCTGTCGCCGCAGTAGTCAACGAAGCGAATGAGGTTCTGCTGTTGTGGCGGCACCGATTCATCACGGGCGCCTGGGGATGGGAACTCCCATCCGGCGGCATCGCCGAAGGCGAGGACCCGGCCCGGGCTGCGGCGCGTGAACTCGAAGAGGAGACGGGTTGGCGACCCGGGCCGATGCGGCACCTGTTGTCCGTGGACCCGCAGCCAGGGATCTCCACCTCGCGACACCAGGTGTTCTGGGCGGAGGGCGCCACCCGGGTCGGCCCTCCGGAGAACGCGTTCGAGTCGTCACGCCGTGAGTGGGTGCCGTTGAAGACGGTGCCCGACCTCATCGCCTGCGGCGACATCAGGTCGGCGAACGCGGTCGCCGCCCTGCTCATGCTGCATCGACTTCGGCTCGGCTGATCGGCGGAGGGCGGGTCAGCCCCGCACGCGCGGGACCAGTATCCGCAGAAGGTGCCGACCGCCCCGAAGCCGGAGTCAGTCCCGCACGCGCGGAGAGCCAGAGCAGCCGACCTGCGGATTCGCCGCACCCAAACCCCCGGTATCTCACCCACAGGCAGCCCCAGTTGAGCAGGGCGCCCAACGTACCGCCGCGCCCGCCTCACCGCGCCCCCTCACTCTTGGCGTCCTGCCGACCCACCGCGTGCCGGCGCCCCACAAGGCCCACAATGCTCGCCAGATCGTGGAGAGAGCCGATGCTCCAGTCGGCGCCGGCCGTATCGGCCCACAGATATCCCAGCGGCCCCCGCTGTAGATGCGCCGTACGCAGCCCCGCCGCACGCGCCGGCGCCACGTCGTTCGCGGGGTGATCACCCACGTACAGAACCTCGCCGGCCGGCACACCCGCCAACTCCACGACGCGTTCGAAGAACTCCGCGACCGGCTTCGCGACACCCCACTCACCAGAGGTCGCCACCGCATCCACCGGCAACCGCAGTGCACGCAGCCGCTCGGCCGCTTCGGCCGTCTGGTTCCCGGCCACGATCACTCGCGCCCCAGCCTCACGGAGCGCCGCGAGGGCCGGGCGAACATCCGGGTAGAGGTCGGCCTCCTCCAGAGGCGCACCCATTCCCGCGGCTTCCATCGCGGCGCGCTCGGCCGCGACGTCGATGCCCGGGCGAATCATCCGTACCGCGTCGGCGTTGTCCCTGCCCTGCGCGACAACAGCCCCGACCAGCGCGGACAGCGTGTGCCGAGGTACGCCAAGCCAATCGGCCCATGCCGCCCAGCCGCGATCGTCGCGTATCAGGGTTTCTCCGACATCGAGCGCCACCGCACGCATCACGGACCGAGCGTATCGAGCGACCGGGAGACGGAGCCTCGCAAGCGCGGGGCCCCGCCCAGCCGAGCACCAGGGTCAGCGCCCACGCGAGCCCACCCCACCCCGTCACCCACAGTGCCGCCCCCCACACCCCCGGCCCCCTCACCGCCCCACCAACACCCACCCACCCACCCCCACCACTCCCCGCAACAACACCCCCCTCCCCGATGTGTCCCTCATCTCATCTGAGCCCGCTCGGCCCCTGAACTCGGCCACCGCGCAGCGTCACTGCGAGGTCACCGTGTCGGCGCCGAGGCGCGATCTCACGGCCTCCTCACCGCACCGCACGCCCCATCCAGCCCGCCTCAGGGCCATCTCCGCTCGGGCCCTAAAATCTCACCCGTAACGGAATGTAACCGTCCACTCCCAAGGTCGACCGAACGCCTGACCCCCGACCGCGGGTACAGTGTGTGTTGTGCGTGGTGACGGACTACTCAGCCACGATCTCCTTCCCGGCGAGAAGGGCCCCCAAGACGCCTGCGGCGTCTTCGGTGTCTGGGCTCCGGGTGAAGAGGTCGCCAAACTCACCTATTTCGGGCTGTACGCGCTGCAGCACCGTGGACAGGAGTCCGCGGGCATCGCAGTGAGCAACGGCTCCCAGATTCTCGTCTTCAAGGACATGGGCCTGGTCTCTCAGGTCTTCGACGAAACCTCCCTCGGCTCCCTCCGCGGCCACATCGCCGTGGGGCACGCCCGCTACTCCACCACCGGTGCGTCGGTGTGGGAGAACGCGCAGCCCACCTTCCGCGCGACCGCGAACGGCTCGATCGCGCTGGGCCACAACGGGAACCTCGTCAACACCGCCGAGCTGGCCGAGATGGTCGCCGAGCTGCCCCGCGAGGGCGGTCGGGCCACCCAGGTCGCCGCGACCAACGACACCGACCTGGTCACCGCGCTGCTCGCGGGCCAGGTCGACGAGGACGGCAAGCCGCTGACCGTCGAGGCCGCCGCGCAGCGCGTGCTGCCGAAGGTGCAGGGCGCGTTCAGCCTCGTCTTCATGGACGAGCACACGCTGTACGCGGCCCGTGACCCGCAGGGCATCCGGCCGCTGGTCCTCGGTCGCCTGGAGCGCGGCTGGGTCGTCGCGTCCGAGACCGCCGCGCTCGACATCTGCGGCGCCAGCTTCATCCGCGAGATCGAGCCGGGCGAGATGGTCGCCATCGACGAGGACGGGCTGCGCGCCTCGCGGTTCGCCGAGGCCCGGCCCAAGGGCTGCGTCTTCGAGTACGTCTACCTGGCCCGCCCCGACACCGACATCGCCGGCCGCAACGTCTACCTCTCCCGCGTGGAGATGGGCCGCAGGCTGGCCGCCGAGGCGCCGGCCGACGCCGACCTGGTGATAGCCACGCCGGAGTCCGGCACGCCGGCGGCCGTCGGGTACGCCGAGGCCAGCGGCATCCCGTACGGGTCGGGGCTGGTCAAGAACAGCTACGTGGGCCGCACGTTCATCCAGCCGAGCCAGACCATCCGGCAGCTCGGTATCCGGCTCAAGCTCAACCCGCTCAAGGAGGTCATCCGGGGCAAGCGCCTGGTGGTCGTGGACGACTCGATCGTCCGCGGGAACACCCAGCGCGCGCTGGTCCGGATGCTGCGCGAGGCCGGGGCCGCCGAGGTGCACATCCGCATCTCCTCGCCGCCCATCAAGTGGCCGTGCTTCTTCGGTATCGACTTCGCCACCCGCGCCGAGCTGATCGCCAACGGGCTCTCCGTCGAGGAGATCGGCAAGTCGCTGGGGGCCGACTCGCTCTCGTACATCTCGATCGACGGGATGATCGAGGCGACCACGATCGACAAGCCGAAGCTGTGCCGCGCCTGCTTCGACGGCGAGTACCCGATGGACCTGCCCGACCCGGAGCTGCTGGGCAAGCACCTCCTGGAGTCGGAGACGGCCGGGGTGGCCAAGCCCGACGCGGACGGCGTCGCGACGCTGACCGCCGGTGTGGGCGGGGCCGACGCGCTCCGTCGCCCGTGACCCGCACGCACCTCCTCATCACAACCTGAAGGTTCCAGCCATGCCTGAGACATCTCCCGTCGGCGGCGGCGCCAGCTATGCCGCTGCGGGTGTCGACATCGAAGCGGGCGACCGCGCCGTCGAGCTGATGAAGGAGTGGGTGAAGAAGGCCACCCGGCCCGAGGTCGTCGGCGGCCTCGGCGGTTTCGCCGGGCTCTTCGACGCCTCCGTGCTCAAGCGCTACGACCGCCCGCTGCTCGCCTCGGCCACCGACGGCGTCGGCACGAAGGTGGACATCGCCCGCCGCCTCGGGGTCTACGACACCATCGGCCACGACCTGGTCGGCATGGTCGTGGACGACCTGGTGGTATGTGGCGCCGAACCGCTGTTCATGACCGACTACATCTGCGTCGGCAAGGTCTACCCGGAGCGGGTCGCCGCCATCGTCAAGGGCATCGCCGAGGGCTGCGTCCTCGCCGGCTGCGCCCTGGTCGGCGGCGAGACCGCCGAGCACCCGGGCCTGCTCGGCGCCGACGACTTCGACGTGGCCGGCGCCGGCACCGGCGTGGTCGAGGCCGACCGGCTGCTGGGCGCCGAGCGGATCCGCCCCGGCGACGTGGCCATCGCGATGGAGTCCTCCGGACTTCACTCCAACGGGTACTCGCTCGTGCGGCACGTGCTGTTCGACCGGGCCGGCTGGAGCCTGGACCGCGAGGTGGCCGAGTTCGGTCGCACGCTGGGCGAGGAACTCCTGGAGCCCACCAAGATCTACGCCCTGGACTGCCTGGCGCTCACCCGTACCGCCGAGGTGCACGCGTACTCGCACATCACCGGCGGCGGGCTCGCGAACAACCTGGCCCGGGTCATCCCCGACGCGCTGCACGCCACCATCGACCGGGCGACGTGGACCCCGGACCCGGTGTTCGACGTCGTCGGCCGGGCCGGTTCGGTCGAGCGTGCCGAGCTGGAGAAGACCCTGAACATGGGCGTCGGCATGATCGCGATCGTGCCGCAGGAGTCCGTGGACGTGGCGCTCACCACCCTGGCCGATCGGGGCGTGGACGCCTGGGTCGCCGGCGAGATCACCGAGCGCGGCGACCGCGCCGAGGCCGTGACCCTGACCGGTGACTACGCGAGCTGAGTCCCCCGTGGGCAGCACAGAACCCGGTCCGGGGCGCAGGGCCCTGGACCGGGTTGGTGTTGGTGCTGTGAACGCCGTAGACGTGCCGTGGACGCGAGACGTCAAGCGCGACGACGATGCGCCGGAGAGTCCGAGGGCTCATCATCACCCTCGTCGTTGTAACGATCCGCGTACTCCGCGTACGGATCGTCGTCCTCCAGCTCATCGTCGAGCGGCTCGCTGTTCGGCGGCTGCTTCGTCGTCGATGCGCCTAGCTCGTTGGCCAGGCGTGAGAGATCCGTCCCACCGCTGTTGTACTTCAGCTGGCGGGCGACCTTTGTCTGCTTGGCCTTGGCCCGGCCGCGCCCCATGGCTCGACCCCCTCGGTGACGGGGCTCGACGGCCCCAGAGTCTTGACACGCGTTCATGAGTCGGAGCGGACTCTCGACGGAGAGACCGGTCCGTAGGGCTTCAACGGTACCTGTTTCTCTGGCCATACGGTACGTCGCCCACGGCACGTGCCACCTGGCAGAACCTACGAGGCGCCCCGTCCTCGCTGGTCAGCAGCGATTTTAACGCGTTGGAGGCGCCGACCCGCCGACGGGCCGTGAGCGATCTCTCCCTTATCGCCCCCCGTGACACGGCGCGGGCCGCCGGCGCCCGCCCCTGGCGGCCTCCGGCTGCCGGCCGGTGACCGGGCGGGGGCGGCCGGGTGACGGGGGTGCGACGTTCGGCCCAACGGGGGCGGTGTCCGGCCGTTGGCCACGCCCCGTGGAGCGGCCTCGGCCGGGCCCGCGACAGGTGGCGCGATTCGCCCGGCTGGCCGCGCCCACCTGGGGTGGGCCACTTGGTGGGGGCCACCGGGGCGACCGCTCATGTCAGCGGTGGCGTGCGCGAGCGCGGTCGGGAGTGCGGCGGCGCGGCGTGCGCGGGCGCGGACCGGGTGCGGCGGGGGAGTGCGGCCGGGAGCGGGCTGGCGGGCAGTCCGGGGGCCGGTCGGTGGGGCGGGTCCTGGCGCGCGGGCCGTCGAATTTCGGCCGTCGCGGTGGACCGGGAAGGGCGGGCCCGCGGCGCTCGGGCGCGTGCGGTGCCGTGACAGGGGTGGCGTACGGCTGCCGCGCGCCCGGGCGCCGGGGCGGGCGGAAGCGGCGACGGAAGCCGCGGCAGGGGTGTCGCCGCGGCTTGCGCCCCCGCTTCCGCGAGGTCGCTGCCGCGCGGCTGCCTCGGGGAGGCCGCTTCCGCGCGGGCGCGTCCGGCAGGGCGTGGGCCCCGCGGGGGTCAGCTGCGGCGGGCCTCGGCCATCCGCTGCTCGGCGATCCGGTCGGCCGCCTCGGCCGGCGGGATGCCCTCGGAGCTGGCCCGCTCGAATATGGCCAGCGTCGTGTCGTAGATCTTGGTCGCCTTGGCCTTGGCCCGGTCGAAGTCGAAACCGTGCAGCTCGTCGGCGACCTGGATCACGCCACCGGCGTTCACCACGTAGTCGGGCGCGTACAGGATGCCCCGGTCGGCGAGGTCCTTCTCGACCCCGGGGTGGGCGAGCTGGTTGTTGGCCGCGCCGCAGACCACCTTGGCGGTCAGGGCCGGCACGCTGACGTCGTCGAGGGCGCCGCCGAGCGCGCACGGGGCGTACACGTCGAGTTCGCCCGTGATCAGGTCGCTGGTGCTGTCCACGACCGTGACCTGCGGGAACCGTGCCCGGACGCGGTCGATGGAGGCGTCCAGGACATCGGTGACCACCACGTCGGCGCCGTCCTCGATCAGGTGCGCCACCAGGTGGTGCCCCACCTTGCCGACGCCGGCGACGCCGACCCGGCGACCGCGCAGCGTGGGCTCGCCCCACAGGTGCTGGGCCGAGGCGCGCATGCCCTGGAAGACGCCGAAGGAGGTGAGCACCGAGGAGTCGCCGGCGCCGCCGTTCTCCGGGGAGCGGCCGGTGGTCCAGCGGTTCTCGCGGGCCACCACGTCCATGTCGGTCACGTACGTGCCGACGTCGCAGGCGGTGACGTAGCGACCGCCGAGCGAGGCCACGAAGCGACCGTAGGCGAGCAGCAGTTCCTCGCTCTTGACGCCGCCCTGCTCGACGCTGGCCGGGTCGCCGATGATCACGGCCTTGCCGCCACCGTGCTCGAGCCCGGCGAGGGCGTTCTTGTACGACATGCCGCGGGCGAGGTTGAGCGCGTCCAGGACGGCTTCCTCATCGGAGGCGTAGGCGTGGAATCGGGTGCCGCCGAGGGCGGGGCCCAGGGCGGTGGAGTGGATGGCGATCACGGCCTTGAGGCCGGACTCGCGGTCCTGGCAGAGCACGACTTGCTCGTGGCCGCCCTGTTCCGACTGGAAGAGCACGGAGAGCGGATCGCTCGCACGCACGGTCGGGCCGTCGACGCTGACGGTATGACGTACGTCAGTCACGGTGGTGACTCCCATATGTCGCGGTGGATGCCCTCCGGGGGGTGGGGGAGGGCCGGTCGGCAAGAGCGTAAGACCTGGGGCGCCGGAGGTTGGGCACAGTGCGGAGGATCACTCACTCGGGGACGATGGGCGTGGGACGATGCGAGCGACCGGGAGGCGCGGTACGGCGCTCCCCGGCGACCAACTCCGGCCATGAGGGAGCGGGCGTGACCTTGGCGTCTTCGGTGGTTGTCCCGTATGCGGCCTATCTACGGGTCTATGAGCCGTTGGCCGCCTTTCCGGAGCCGGAGCGGAGCCACTGGGCGGAGTACGCGCGCCGCGAGCACACGCCCAGCGCGCAGGACGAGCTGCGGCGGTCGCTGGCGAACCTGCTCCCGGTGCCGCCGGTCCCGGTCCCGGTGCACGAGAGCGACGACGCGTTCGTGGCCTCGGTGGACGGCGTCACCTGCGTCTGCCCCTGGCGCACCCGACTGCGCGGCTGGCTGGCGCTGGAGGAGATCTCCCAGCGGCTGCCGGGGCCGCTCCTGGACGCCGCGCTGCCGCCGGTGGTGCGCCGGCAGGCGGTGGCCGATTTCGAGCGCTGGTCGGAGCGCAATCCGGACGCCCGCCCGTGGATCCGCAGCGCGACCTGGCACGTGCCGGTGCGCTGGTTCGTCCTGTTCGCCGACGCGGAACGGGAGTACACCAAGGGCGAGGACGGCCTCGTGCTGCGGTACCGCACGCCGATGGTCGAGGCCAGGCGCCGCGTCGCGCGCGGCCTCAAGGCGCTCAAGGAGGCGCTGGAGGAGGGCCCCCTGATCGACGGCCTGGTGGACGTCGGCCGCTGGCTGGAGGAGTTCCACCCGCGCTCGCTCGTGGAGTTGGACTACGGCGGCCTGGTGCACGCCCTGCCCGAGGGGGAGTTGGCCGACGACCACTCCGCGGCGGACGTCGCGGAGGGCCTGGCGGCGCTGCGCGCGGGCGACGGGGCGCGGGCCGGGGTCGCGTACGAGCGCCTGACGGACCGTTGGAGCTCTGTACGGGATCGGCAACGATCTAGCTGAAGTAACGTCACAGACAGCGGTTTAGAGCCGTTACGGAGTGTTGCGCGCGGCGCTGCGGGGTCAAGCTGGGAGCGCTGCCACGAGGGGGCGGGCGTGGGCGCGGCCGGATCGGGACGTAGGTCCCGATCCGGGCGATTGCCTCAACCGTGATCTAAAGCACTGAGTTCGGGCCTTGCGGCCATCCCCCATCCTCGTGTCAAAATAGGACAAGGAGTCCACGAAGGGCTCCTTCCGTCCAACTAAGGGCGGATGTATCGGTATTGCGCTCCTTGGTGGGTCCGGTGACGCGTGGTCCTTCTGTGACTGATCGTCACGGCGGCGTGACTGTCCGCTATGGCATAGTCCATCGGCTTCCGTCGAGGTTGAACACCTGAGAGGGCAATTCCATCGGTTTGGCCGACGTGGCTGGACAGATGGTGTAGTTGTAGTGCCGAGGACAAGCCGTTCGTCCTATAACCGACTCGGCCCGCGTCCGCCATTTCGGGCAACGCGGGTCAAGGTGCAGAATTTAGAGGAAAGAACCGTGATGGTTCGGTTCTCCCGAGGAGGCCGCTCATGACCGCTCGCACCCCTGATGCCGAGCCGCTGCTGACCCCGGCTGAGGTTGCCACGATGTTCCGCGTGGACCCGAAGACGGTCACACGGTGGGCCAAGGCAGGCAAGCTCACGTCCATCCGCACGCTCGGAGGGCACCGGCGCTACCGCGAAGCGGAGGTCCGTGCACTTCTGGCGGGCATTCCGCAGCAGCGCAGCGAAGCCTGAAATAACCGCATAACCGGGCATTTCCGGGTCCCCCAATCCGGTCCTCGCCCGTTTCGCTCCACACGACCGGCGTCTGCCCCAACAGGCGCCACGCCCGCTTGACTTGGGTGCGTCGTCGATCGCGCTGGACTCCGCCGGGTCCAGCGCGGTCTTTTTGTGCCCGCACACCTTGCCCCAGACCTCCGGAACAGCCTGCCCCGGCCGCCCGCGCGGCGGACAGCACCGGGCGGTGGGCTGTCCGATCGCGAGGACCCGGGGGTGCGGAACCCTCCCCGAGGGGGTGGGAAACCGACCGAACCGGCCCGGTATCGGGGGCTCGCGTCGACGGCCTGGTCGCGACCAGTCCCGGGTGCAATTGCACATATTAAATTGAGAGGGCGTAAGCGGGGTGTGAGTTCCCCCGCCACGGAAACTCTTTCGGTGACTCCCATCACAGCACGCCGCACTTGTCTGCTATGCCTCAAGTGCGATATGCGGTCCCCGTATCCGGACGCCTCCACCCTGTCACCGGACACGGGGCGTACACAGCGCCGTTGGTCACCGCTCCGGAGGACTTTCGTCCCCCTTCGGCGTCTGCCGCGCCGCCCGACCGGCCCCGCTGGCCGGCTCGGTGCCACGGGCGAGGCCCACGCCGCTTCGCGCCGATGCCGTGTCGGGCTGCCCCGGCTGCTCCAGGGCCAGCCGCAGCAGGCGGTGGCAGACCGGGCAGTGCCGGGTCAGATGTCGGTAACCGGATGCTGCGGATAGATGGGCGCGCAGCAACGCCCTCGTCTCGTGCTTCGCCGACGTCGCCATATGCGTACCTCCCGGCCCCCACGGCCTTCCTGACTGGGTACCGCCGGCGCGTGCCCCAGTCAAGGTGCACCGGCGGGTAACACGTGCGGGCCGACCCGTTCCGGTCGGCCGGGGCGCGGCGTTGGCGCCTCGTCGGAACTGCCGAAAGGCAGGTAGGGACGTTTGAGAAAGGCCCGGGAACGCCGTGCGGGGCGCCCGCCGGGACGCCTGTCAGGTTGTTGCCCCGCCGCCGCGCGGTCGGCGGCCGGGGACGGCTGGCCGCCACGGGCGCCTCGGCCCGCTCGCGGACGCTGACGGGGCCCGCCACGGCGCGTTCCGCGCCACCCGCCCGGCTGGCTACGGTCCGCTGTCGCCTGGGGGTGCCTTACGGGTCCCGCCGCCCGGCCGGGCGCCGGACCGGGGCCGTCGGGCCACGAGGCCGGCGCGTACGGGACGGGGTCAGCGGGGCGCGGTGACCGGGCGGGGCGCGGTGGCCGGGCGGCGGCACGCGACGTGGGGGCGAGCGGGGGCGAGCGGGGGCGTACGGAAGAGAGTGCGGAAACGGCGATGAGGCCCGCACCCTCGGGGTGCGAGCCTCATCGTCTACCGCGGTCCTGACGGGATTTGAACCCGCGGCCTCCACCTTGACAGGGTGGCGAGCACTCCAAACTGCTCCACAGGACCAAGCTTTCGCGCCGTGTTGTGCTTGTCCGGCCGCGAGAAGAGACTCTACAGCAGGTCAGGGGGTGGGGTCGAACCGCGCTCCCGGGCCGCCCCCGCCGGGGCCCCGAGGTCCGGGGAGGCGGCTGTCCGGGCAGCGGGGTCAGGGAGCGACGGCGTCCACGGCCTTCACGATCCGCTTGTCGGAGATCGGGTACGCCGTGCCCAGGGCGTGGGCGAAGTAGCTGACCCGCAGCTCCTCGATCATCCAGCGGATCTCCAGCGCCTCCCGGGGCACGGGCCGGCCCGGGTGCTTGAGCTCAAGCTGTTCCAGCAGCCACAGGTACTCGTCGCGCATGTCGTGCACCTTCGCCATCCGGGCGCGGTCCCGCTCGGCGTGGTGCGGCAGTTGCTGGAGGCGGCGGTCGACGGCCACCAGGTAGCGCATCAGGTCGGGCAGTCGCCGTACGCCGTGCTCGGTGACGAAGCCCGGCTTGATCAGCGCGGCGAGCTGCTCCCTGATGTCGGCCAGCGACGGCGCGAGGACCACGCTCGTGGTGGCCTTCAGCCGGCGCTCGCACGCCTGCCAGGCGGCCAGCACCTCGCGGACCTTGCGGATGGTGTCCATCGTCACGTCGGTCACGTCCGCGCGGACGGCGTCGAAGAGCTTGCGGAAGGACTCCTCGTCCCACGCCGGGCCGCCACGGGCCGCGATCAGCCGGTCGGTGGCCGCCGCGACGCAGTCGTCGAACAGGGCCTGCACGCTGCCGTGCGGGGAGCGGGACAGCGCCAACTTGGCCCCGTTGTCGAGCTTGCCCTGCGCGAACTTGGCCGGATTCGACGGCAGGTTGAGCAGGATCAGCCGACGGGTGCCCGCCCACATCGCGCGCTCCTGCTCCGCCTCGGTGTCGAAGAGGCGGACCGCCACCGAGGCGCCCTCGTCCACCAGCGCCGGGTACGCCTTGACGGGCTGGCCGCCGCGCCGGGTCTCGAAGGTGCGCGGCAGGGAGCCGATCGTCCAGGAGGTGAGCCCCGAGCGCTGCTCGATGCCCGCGCTCTCCTTCGAGGTGGCGAACACCCTGGTGATCGCGGCCTGCGTCTTGGGCTGGAGGGACGCCTTGAGGGCGACCAGGTCCTTGTCCTCGGCGAGCTTGCGGCGCCGCTCGTCCACCACCCGGAAGGTGATCTTGAGGTGGTCGGGGATCTTGGTGGTGTCCCAGTCGTCGGGCGTGATCGTCACGCCCACCATGCGTTGCAGCTCCCGGCCGAGCGCCGCCGTGAGCGGGCCCTGTGGCTCGGCGCCGCTGAGCCCCGCCGTCGGCCTGACCCGCTCCAGGAAGCGCCGGGCGTAGTCGGGCGCCGGCACGTAGTTGCGGCGGATCGGCTTGGGCAGCGAGCGGATCAGCTCCGTCACCAGGTCCTGCCGCAGGCCCGGGATCTGCCAGTCGAAGCCGTGGTCCTCGACCTGGTTGAGCACCTGGAGCGGGATGTGCACGGTCACGCCGTCCGCGTCCGCGCCCGGCTCGAACTGGTAGGTCACCCGGAACTTCAGCCGGCCCTGCCACCAGGTGTCGGGGTAGGCGTCCTTGGAGATGCCCTGCGCCCGCTTGTTGATGAGCATCGACTTCTCGAAGCTGAGCAACTCCGGCTCGTCCCGGCGTTTGTGCTTCCACCAGGAGTCGAAGTGCGCGCCGGACACGACGTGTTCGGGCACGCGCTGGTCGTAGAAGTCGAAGAGGGTCTCGTCGTCGACCAGGATGTCGCGGCGCCGGGCCCGGTGCTCCAGCTCCTCGACCTCGCCGAGCAGCTTGCGGTTGTCGTGGAAGAACTGGTGGTGGGTGCGCCAGTCGCCCTCGACCAGGGCGTTGCGGATGAACAGGTCACGGCTGGTGATCGGGTCGATCCTGCCGTAGTTGACCTTGCGCTGGGCGACGATCGGCACGCCGTAGAGCGTCACCCGCTCGTACGCCATGACCGCCGCCTGCTTCTGCTCCCAGTGCGGTTCGCTGTAGGTGCGCTTGACCAGGTGCTGGGCGAGCGGCTCGACCCACTCCGGCTCGATCTTGGCGTTGACCCGCGCCCACAGCCGCGAGGTCTCCACCAGCTCGGCCGACATGATCCACCGCGGCGGCTTCTTGAACAGCGCGGAGCCGGGGAACACGGCGAACTTGGCGTTGCGCGCCCCCAGGTAGTCGCCCTTGCCGCGGGGCTTGTCGGAGCCCTTGGCCGACGTCTTGGCGCCGGCCTTGGCCGGGTCCTCGGCGATCTCCTTGAGCCCGATGTGCGAGAGCAGGCCCGCCAGCAGCGACTGGTGCACCTGGTCGGCGGGGATCTCGGTGTCCGCGGCGGACACCTCGATGCCCATGGACTTGGCCACCGTACGCAACTGGCTGTAGATGTCCTGCCACTCGCGTATCCGCAGGTAGTTCAGGAACTCCGAGCGGCACATCCGGCGGAAGGCGGAGGACGACAGTGCCTTCTGCTGGTCGCGGACGTACCGCCACAGGTTGAGCAGGGCCAGGAAGTCGCTGGTCTCGTCCTTGAAGCGGGCGTGCTGCTGGTCGGCCTGCGCCTGCTTGTCGGCGGGGCGCTCGCGCGGGTCCTGGATGGACAGCGCGGCGGCGATGACGATCACCTCGCGCGCGCAGCCGTTGCTGTCGGCGGCCAGGATCATGCGGGCCAGGCGCGGGTCGACCGGGAACTGCGCCAGCTTGCGGCCCAGCGGGGTCAGTTGCTGGCCACGGCCCTTGCGGCCCGGGCCGCGCCCGCCGCCGCGTCCCTTGCCGCCGCGCCGGTCCGCACGGTCGTCGCCACGGTCACCACGGGCGTCGGCGGGCTGTCGCGCGTCGGTCGGCTCCTCGCCGCCGCCCGGCTCGCCCTGCTCGGCGGGCTGGTCGGAGGTCTGGTCAGCGCTCTGGTCGGTGGTGCTCTGGTCGGCGGCGCTCTGGTCGGCGGGCTGCCGCTGGGGCTCGATGGCGCCCAGCTCGTGCAGCAGGTCGACGCCGTCCTTGATGTTGCGCCGGTCCGGCGGGTCGATGAAGGGGAAGCGCTCGATGTCGCCGAGCCCGGCCGCCGTCATCTGCAGGATCACCGAGGCCAGGTTGGTCCGCAGGATCTCCGCGTCGGTGAACTCGGGGCGGGTGAGGAAGTCGTCCTCGGAGTACAGCCGGATGCAGATGCCGTCGCTGGTACGGCCGCAGCGGCCCTTGCGCTGGTTGGCGCTGGCCTGCGAGATCGGCTCGATGGGCAGCCGCTGCACCTTCGTGCGGTGGCTGTAGCGCGAGATGCGGGCGGTGCCGGGGTCGATCACGTACCGGATGCCGGGGACGGTGAGCGAGGTCTCCGCCACGTTGGTGGCGAGCACGACGCGGCGGCCGGTGTGGCGCTGGAAGACCCGGTGCTGCTCGGCGTGCGAGAGGCGCGCGTACAGCGGCAGGATCTCGGTGTTCCGCAGCTTCTTCTTCTCCAGCGCGTCGGCCGTGTCGCGGATCTCCCGCTCGCCGGAGAGGAAGACGAGGATGTCGCCCTCGCCCTCGCGCTGTAGCTCGTCCACGGCGTCGCAGATGGCGGTCACCTGGTCGCGGTCGCCGTCCTGGCCGCCCTCTTCGAGGAGCGGCCGGTAGCGCACCTCGACCGGGTACGTACGCCCGCTGACCTCGATGATCGGCGCGCCGGCCGGCTCGGCACCGGCCCCGGGGGCGGTGGGCGCCGCGCCGGAGCTGGGGGCGTCGGCGATGGGCGCTTCGGCGGTGGGCGCGCCCGGCGCACTGGCCGCGTCCGGGGCGCTGGGCGCGTCGTCCCGCGTGCGCCGGCTCGCGCCGCGCTGGGGTCGGCCGCCGCGCGCCTCCCGGCCGCCGGCCGCGCCCGTCGCGCCGCCGCCGACCGTGGCGAAGCTCGCGAAGTGTCGGGCGAACCGCTCCGGGTCGATGGTCGCCGAGGTGACGACGACCTTGAGGTCGGGGCGGCGGGGCAGCAACTGCGCCAGGTAGCCGAGGATGAAGTCGATGTTGAGGCTGCGCTCGTGCGCCTCGTCGATGATGATCGTGTCGTACTGGCGCAGCTCGCGGTCGGTCTGGATCTCGGCCAGCAGGATGCCGTCCGTCATCAGCTTGACCAGCGTGTCCGGGCCGACCTGGTCGGTGAACCGCACCTTCCAGCCGATCGTCTCGCCGAGCTGGGTGCCCAGTTCGTCGGCGATCCGCTCGGCCACCGTACGGGCCGCGATCCGGCGCGGCTGGGTGTGCCCGATGAGCCCGCGCACGCCGCGGCCCAGCTCCATGCAGATCTTGGGGATCTGGGTGGTCTTCCCGGAGCCGGTCTCGCCCGCGACGATCACCACCTGGTGGTCCCGGATGGCCGCCAGGATGTCGTCCTTCTTCTGGCTGACCGGCAGCGACTCGGGATAAGTGATCTTCGGGACGGCGGCGCGGCGGTGGGCCACCCGCCGTTCGGCCTGCTCGATCTGGCCGGCGATCTCGGCGAGCACGGCCGCGCGGGCCTCGGGCTGACGAATCCGGCGCGCACCGTCGAGTCGGCGCCCCAGCCGCTGCGCGTCGCGCAGCATCAGCTCGGGAAGCCGCTCCAGCAGGGCGGGCAGGGCAGGGGCAGGCTGAGTGGACATACGCCGCCAAGGATCTCACCTCGCCGAAAGAGCTGGCGAACCATTTGCGCCCCGGCGCCCGCGCCGAGGCGAGGAACGACCGCTCGCGGCCGGATCACGCCCCTCCGGCCGGGCCAGCGCCCGGGCCCACGCCCTGACCTCCGCCGGACGCGCGCCACGGCCCCGGGCGCGGGCGCGCCCCTGGCGATGACGGCCACGCCGCCGAACGTCCGAGTGACTCGGCCCGAGCGACTCGGTCCAGGTGGCTCGATCCGAGTAGCTCGGTCCGGGTGACTCGGGAGGAATGTCCGCGATGGGTGGCTTAGCGTGACGTCATGGACGACCCGCGTGAACGGCCCGTCCCGGGCGACGAAGCCGACCCGGACCGCCCCGCGGGCACCCCGGCCGGGCCGCGCGCCGACCCGACCGCGCCGGGCGGTGCGCCGGAGCCGCCCGTGCCCCCGGCCGGGCCGGCGGCGACCGGGCAGCTGGCGGCGGACCGGCATTCGGCGGCGGCCCGGCCCCCGGCCACTGCCCGGCCCCCGGCCGCCGGCGCGCACCCCGAGGCGCGCGGGGCGCGCGGCGAGCGCTCGCGGTGGGCGGTGTTCAAGGTCTCGCCGTTCTTCCCGGCCGCGGTGCTGGTGGTCATCCTGGCGGCGGCTGCCGGCCTGTTCGCCGGCTCGTACACGTACGTGATGGCCAACCCGACCCCGCACCACGTGCCGACGGCGGTGGTCGGGGCGAGCGACAGCCCGCGCGGCAAGGCGTTCGTGCGCGGCATGGAAGAGGCCCTGGACGCCTCGCTCGAACTGCGCGAGTACGCGACGTACGCGCAGGCCAAGCGGGCCGTGGACGAGCAGCGGGTGTTCGCCGTGCTCTACGTGCACCAGCCCGTCGGCGGCCGGCCGGGCGGCGCCGGGGACCGCGTCGAACTGGACGTCTCCGGTGCCTCAGGCGCCTCGGTCGCGGAGATCTTCACGACGGCGGGGCCGCGGGTCGGCGCGCGGGTGGGGGTGCCGGTGACGGTGCGGGACCTCAACCCGCTCCAGCGGGGCGACCCGCGCGGGCTGGCCATCTTCTACATCTCGCTCGCCGCGGTGATCATCGGCTTCGTCGGCGCGATCCAGCTCAGCGTGCACGCCCGCGCCCTGAACCCGGCGGAGCGGATCGGCTTCACCGCCGCGTACGCGCTGCTCGGCGGGTTCGCCATCGCGGCGGTGGTGGACTGGCTGCTGGACGCGCTGCACCTGCCGTTCGTGGAGTCGTGGCTGATCCTGGCGCTGACGCTGTTCGCGTCCGGAATGGTCTTCACGATGTTCAACACCCTCTTCGGCCGCTGGGCCATGCTGCCCACCTGGGGGCTGATGGTGCTGCTCGGCAACCCGTCGTCGGGCGGCGCCGTCTCCTGGCCGCTGCTCCCCTCCGTACTGGGCCACATCGGCCGCTGGCTGCCGCCCGGCGCGTCGGTGAACGCCCAGCACACCGCGGTCTACTTCGGCGGCCACCAGCACGCCTTCCCCTTCCTCGTGCTGGCCGGCTGGGCGGTGGTGGCCAGCACGGTCTTCTGGGTCTGGCGCCACCGCCACCCGGGCGGCCGTGCGGCGCCGGCGCCATCGGACGCGCCGGCGGCCTAGCGTGGAAGAAGCCCACCCGGCACGCGCCCCACCCGGCACGCGCCCACCTGGTGCACCCCCCGCCCACCCGTATCCGACCCACCCGCACGCATCCCATCCGCGCCCACCCGCGCCCATCCGCCGGGCCGCCGCGAGAGTGGCCCGGCCACGCGAACCCGAGGAGCAGGAGCATCGTGAAGGCTGTGAGCTACCGCGCGTACGGCGGACCCGAGGTCCTGGAGTACGGCGAACTGCCCGACCCGAAGGTGGGGCCCGACTCGGTACTGGTCGAGGTCAGGGCCGCCTCGGTGAACCCGGTCGACTGGAAGGCGCAGGCCGGCCACCTCAACTCGCTGCTCGACGTCGTCTTTCCCGTGGTCCCCGGCTGGGACGTCGCCGGCGTCGTGGTCCGCGGCGGCCTGGACACCCCGGAGTTCGAGGAGGGCGACGAGGTCATCGGCTACGTGCGCAAGGACACCCTGTCGGGCGGGACGTTCGCGCAGTACGTGGCCGCCCCGGTGCGCACCCTGGCCCACAAGCCCACCAGCCTCACCTTCGAGCAGGCCGCCGGGCTCCCACTGGCCGGACTCACCGCGTACCAGGCGCTGGCCAAGGCGCTGCGGGTGCGGGAGGGCGAGACCCTCCTGGTCCACGCGGCGTCGGGCGGGGTCGGCTCGCTGGCCGTACAGATCGGCCGACACCTGGGCGCCCGCGTGATCGGCACGGCCAGCCCCCGCAACCACGACTTCGTACGCTCCCTGGGCGGGGAGCCGGTCGCCTACGGGGACGGGCTCACCGACCGGGTGCGCGGGCTGGCACCGGACGGCGTGGACGCGGCCTTCGACCTGGTGGGCGGGGAGGCGGTCACGGTCTCCGCCGACGTGGTGAAGAACCCGCGCCGCATCGCCTCGATCGTGGACCCCGCGGTCACCCCGCTGGGCGGGCGCTACCTGTGGGTCCGCCCGGACGCGACCGACCTCGCCGCCCTGTCCGCCATGGTCGACGCCGGCGGCCTCACGGTGCCGGTCGCGGCCACCTTCCCGCTGGAGCGCACGGGCGACGCCCAGCGCCTGAGCGCCGAGGGCCACGTCCGGGGCAAGGTCGTCGTCACGGTGTCGTGAGGCCCGGGCTCCGCCCTGCCCTGCCCGGCTTTGCTCTGCCCGGTGGCACGCACACGGGAAGGCCCCGACCGTTAACTTGCGTTAACCCGGTCGGGGCCTTCTCGTTTCCTGCGGTGGTGGCTGGGGCCGGGGTCGAACCGGCGACCTATCGCTTTTCAGGCGGGGAAGGCTCAGAAAGATGTTGCACTTGTTTCGCTTATTGCGGATACTTCGATGAGCGGGTCAGTGTCGAGCTTGACCCCACCACCGCCAAAGATCCTTTACTGCCCTCAGCGACGGTGGACCCGCCGCCTGCGCCAGCAGGTTCCGGGACGCGCCGCCGTCGTCGCCAGCATGCCGCCGCGCCAACGCTGGCGGACTTTTTACTGGCGCTCACCCACAGCATCTAGGGGCGCGCTCATGACCAAGACTGATTTCCGTCCGGTGAAGCTACCGGATGACAAGCAGGAGACGGCCAACCACGCACTCGCCAGGGTCAGGAGCTACCTGGTCGAGCATCAAGATGCCTCCCAGATCCAGGTCAGCGTTCGGGATGGAGGCGACCGAGAGCCCCTGGTCCTTCCCCGTGAGGCCGTAGAGCTTCTCGCGTCGCTGCTTGCCCACCTGGGTGCCGGTCGGGCCGTGTCCATCGTGCCTTCGGACGCCGAGCTCACTACTCAGCAAGCCGCGGACATGCTTCACGTGTCCCGACCCTTCCTCATCGGGCTGCTGGACGCTGGAGAGATCGAGTACCGGACGGTTGGCACGCATCGCAGAATCACCGCGTCGTCTCTGCTGGAGTACCAACGCGAGGACGATCGGCGCCGCAGGCTGGCGGCCGATGAGCTCACCAAGCTCGGCCAGGAGATGGGAATGATCTAGCTCGTGGCCATTATCGCCGTCTACGACGCCAACGTCCTGTACCCGAGCACCTTGCGTGACGTCCTCATCCGCGTGGCGCAAGGCGGCTTGGTGCAAGCGAAGTGGACAGACCAGATCCTCGACGAGACCTTTCGCAACCTGAAGCGGAACCGGCCCGACGTGGACCCGTACAAACTGGACCGAACGCGGGAGCTCATGGCTGGCGCGATTCGTGACGTGTTGGTGAAGGGGCACGAGCCGCTGATCGACGTGATTGATCTCCCGGACCCTGGTGACCGCCATGTCCTCGCGGCAGCCGTCCGTGCGAAGGCCCAGGTCATCGTGACATTCAACCTGAAGGACTTTCCCCCGGACAAGCTGTCCCCCTGGGACGTGCAGGCAGTCCATCCCGACGCGTTCATCGAAGCACAGGTGGGGCTGTCGCCTCAGTTGGTGTACGCGACGCTGACGCAGATAGCGGATGCCTGGAAGCATCCGCCGAACGCGGTGGTCTCTGACGTGATCGCCTCGTTGGAGAGGGAGGGCCTGGTGGCGTCGGTGGCCGCGCTCCGAGCCCTGGCGTAGTCGCTTTCTCGGCACCTGGCTCTGCCCCGGCCGTGCTCGGCCGGGGCAGAGCCGTAGATGACCGGTGGCCAGCGTTGGCGAGACGACACGAAGGAGCTCCGGACGTATCGGGGAGGGCCCCTTCGTACCCCGGCAGAGCGCGAGAAGAAGGCCCCGACCAGTTAACCCGGTCGGGGCCTTCCCGCTTCCTGCGGTGGTGGCTGGGGCCGGGGTCGAACCGGCGACCTATCGCTTTTCAGGCGATCGCTCGTACCAACTGAGCTACCCAGCCACGCAACCTCGCGGTTGCGGCGGTCCTGACGGGATTTGAACCCGCGGCCTCCACCTTGACAGGGTGGCGAGCACTCCAAACTGCTCCACAGGACCCAGCACACGTGCGAGCCCAGTCTCGCACATGGTGTCGCGTGCCCCCAACGGGATGCGAACCCGGATTCGTTACCTCGCTACCCCCGGTTCCGCCGGCCCGGGCTCGGGGCGGGGGAGCTCGTTGAGGTCGAGGGTGAAGACGCGGCCGTCGGCCAGGGGAATGGGGAGCCTGCCGGTGCCGTACGAGTGGGTGTGCGCGGCGCTGTAGCCGGTGCCGTTCGGCTGGGTGTGGACGACGACCTCCTGCGCGTACGGGTCCATGATCAGGTAGACGGGGATGCCGTAGCGGCCGTACTTGGCCGTGCAGTCGGCGTAGTCCTTCCGGGCCGAGGAGATCGAGACGACCTCGGAGACCAGCAGGACGTCCTCGAAGCTGTACCGCTTTCCCCGCTTTCCCCGCTTTCCCCGCTTTTGAGCGTCCTCGCGCAGGATCGCGAGGTCGGGGGGCGGAGTTCTCGTCGGCGGGGAAGTCGATGTACACATCGGAGGTCACTTCGCGTGACGGCCCAGGGCGAGCGTGTCGATCTGCAGGGAGCGAATCGTGCTGGAGTGCTCCTCGCTCCGCGGTGTCATGCGGTAGCGGCTTGTCCAGACGAAGGAGCACAGCGCTTCCGCGAGTGGGAAAGCTGGGCAGCGTTCAACTGGGTGCTGCCCGATTCCTCGGTCTCCGGTGCGCCTGAGAGCACCCATCGTGTCTCAGGCACAGAACGCCGTCTCAGAACGCGAGATCTTCCCAGGTGATGTCCAGGCTGAAGGGCTCGGGGAAGGCGATTCCCGGGCCTACTGGTTCCCATTCCCCCACGGGGACGTACAGGGCCTGGCGGAGTGGCTTGACGACGAGCCCGGCGACTGGTGCCGTGGCGACCTCGTAGGCCCGCACCGCGGTGATGTCCCAGGTCCCGGGCGAGTCGAGTTCGACCTCCCAATACCAGGGGATACCGGCTTCGGCGTACCGGTCCATCTTCCAGGCTCTGCGCTTGGGGGTATCCGAGCCTGACAAGACCTCGCCTGCCAGTACGACGTCGCTCGCGAACGTGTCGGCGCCGCGGGGCAGGCAGCGGCGGATGAGGAAGTCCGGGGTGAGGAAGCTGGACTTGTCCGGGGTGAAGAACACGTTGGTCTCCACCTCGACCTGCCAGCAGCGCTGCTCGCCGTCACCAGCGGCACCCCGCATGGCCTGGCGGGCGCCGGCCTCAAGGGCGTTGCGCATCCGTACAGCAAAGCGTTGGTGCTCCAGGGGGCCACGCCGGTTCCAGACGACCTTCCGGTCCCAGAGCTCGATCTGGGCCGCGACGTCCTCGGGAAGTCTCTGGAGTTCGTCCCAGCTCAGGAACTCAGGGAGGTCGGTACCCGGTGCGTTGGGCGCGCCTGCTGACATGCCACCTCCCGTGCCCGCGCACCCTCACGATAGCGGGACCTGCCGGACCGCGCGCGGACGGATGCGGCACGGGAATTGCCGGGTCACTCGAAGACCGGCGTCAGCATGCTCGTCCCGTTGTCACCGCGGTCCGGGCACCGGGGCGGGGAGACTCGCGGAATCCTTCGCGGGAGAAGGAGCCGCCTCGGACGCGGAAACACAGGCCCGCCCGGGGCCGTGTCAGCACCACCCGTGGTGACACGTCAGCACGGAAACTTTGGCAACGTTTCCGAAGGTAAAGCAGTAGCGCCCTGAGGTGTGCGAAAGAGCCCCGGGCAGCATGCGCTCCAGGGCTCTTTCGTCGTGGTGGCTGGGGCCGGGGTCGAACCGGCGACCTATCGCTTTTCAGGCGATCGCTCGTACCAACTGAGCTACCCAGCCACGCAACCTCGCGGTTGCAGCGGTCCTGACGGGATTTGAACCCGCGGCCTCCACCTTGACAGGGTGGCGAGCACTCCAAACTGCTCCACAGGACCAGAATCTATGCACAAGCGAAAATGCATAGAGTGTTGCGTGCCCCCAACGGGATTCGAACCCGTGCTACCGCCTTGAAAGGGCGGCGTCCTGGGCCACTAGACGATGAGGGCTGATGGCCCACCTGAGCGCCTTCCGGCGCCGTCGGGGACGTGAGAAGCATATGGGATGCCGACGGGGATCGCCAAAACGGTTACCCGCGCGGTGGGGGCGGGGGTGACCTGGGGCGTCGCGGCGGTGCGCGGGCGACGGGTGGTTTGGGGTGTGCGGGGGGTGTTCGACGCACGCGTGGGGCGCGGACGGGGCGCCTGCCCGACAATGGCCGGGTGCTGGAAATGACGCGCGAGGAGTTCGAGGAACTGGTCGCCGAGGCCCTGGACCGCATTCCGCCCGAGCTGACACGGCTCATGGACAACGTGGCGGTGTTCGTGGAGGACGAGCCGCCCGCGGACGATCCGGAGTTGCTCGGGCTCTACGAGGGGACGCCGCTGACCGACCGGGGCGAGTGGTACGCGGGCGTGCTGCCGGACCGGATCACCATCTACCGGGGGCCCACGCTGCGGATGTGCGCGGGCCGCGAGGACGTGACGGCCCAGGAGTCGGCCGGGGCCGGGGAGCCGCCCGAGGGGGTGGCCCCGGGCGCGCGGGAGGCGCCGGAGGGGGCCCGGGTGCCCGTGGTGGGCGAGGCCGGCGCCACGGCCGGGCCCGCGGCGGGGCCGGGGGCGGAGCCGGGAGCCGAGCCGGGGGGTGTTTCGGCCGAGGGGCGCGGCGGGCCGTCGGACGCCCTGCGGGACGCCGTACGCGACGAGGTGGCCATCACCGTCGTCCACGAAGTCGCCCACCACTTCGGCATCGAGGACGAGCGGCTGCACGAACTGGGTTGGGGATAGCGCCCCGTTCGGCCCGGGCCGGCCCCGGCCGGCCCCGGTTGGCCCGCCGGTGGTCGGGGGCGGTGCGCGGCCCGGGCGTGGTGCGTCGTCGCGGTCGGAGCGGGCGCGGGGCGCGGTCGCGTGCGGGTCGGGCGCGGCGTGGGTGCGCGGTCCGGGGGGTTTCCGGGGTGTGGGAGTGCCGTGGCTCGTGCGGCGCGTGTCCTGGGTGGGGCGGGGCCAGTTGGGCAGATGGCCCGCACCGTGCGCCGGAAGGTAACCCACTCATGCCCGGAATGTCCGCCTGTGCTCCTCGTGTTCCCCGCGCCCCGCGCACCGTGTCCCGCGCCGCGGCGCGTACTCCGGCGCGTGCCGCGGCCGTGATGCTCGCCGCCATGGCGTTGGCGGGCTGCATGAGCGTCTCCGAGCCGGACCGCTCACAACCGGCCGGCGGCGAGGGGAGGAGCGGTCAGCCGGACGGCGCGCTGCCGGTCCCCGACGGTGGTGCCGTGCTCCCCGACGGGGCGCGCCGGGGGGCCGCGCAGCCGCGGCCGGACGGCTCCGGGAGCGCCTCCTCGTCCGCCGAGCCGGATGCCGAGCGGGCGGACGCGGAGCGCGGGCCCGAGGACGGCGAGGGCAGGGACGAGTCGGGGGAGGCGGGACGGCCCTCGCAGGCGCCGCCGCCCGCCGCCGACCCGCCGACCCGGCCCGATGTGCCCGCCCCGTCGCCCACGGGCTCGGTGCCCCGCCCGCGGCCGACCGTGCCGCGGCCGAGCAGCCCGCCGCCGGAGCCCAGCCCGCCCGCCCCGACGACCGCGCCGACCACCTCGCCGCCCCCGAGCACGCCGCCGCCGGCCGAGGGCACCGAGCCGGCTCCCCAGCCGAGACCGCTGCGCGAGCGGTGAGTGCCTGGCCCGGGGCGCGGAGGGGCGTGGGGGCGGGATTTGCCTTCCGGGGGGCGGGGTGCGTATGGTGGTAGATCGTTTGATCCCATTTGCCCGGCCGACTTCGGAGAACCCTCCCGGAGCGCGCCGCGTGGCGCGTTCCTTTCCTTGCCGTGGCTGACCGCATCGAGGCGGTCGTTTGCGAAATCACACGGAGTCTGGGCGCGTGCCGTAACTCCGGAAGGTTTCGCGTTTCGCATGTCCATTTCTGCTGAGCACACCGTCATGCCCGAGGTCGAGGAGACCGGCATGATCCCCGAGGCCGCCGCGACGTTCGTCGCCGAGGCCGACGCCGCTGACGCCCCCGTCGCGGCTCCCGCCGAGCCCGTCGAGGCCGCTGAGCCCGTCGTGGCCGCCGAGTCCGCCGCCGCTGCCGAGTCCGCTGAGCCCGCCGAGTCCGCCGCCGCGGGCGAGGACGAGGGTGCGGACGAGGCCACCGCGTCCGACGAGGCCACCGCGTCCGACGAGGCCACCGCGTCCGGCGAGGCCACCGCGTCCGGCGACGCCGCCGACGAGGACGCTGAGACGTCCGTCACGTTCGCCACCCTCGGGTTGCCCGAGCAGGTCGTCCGCAAGCTGAAGCAGAACGGCGTCACCACCCCGTTCCCGATCCAGGCCGCGACCATCCCGGACGCGCTGGCCGGCAAGGACATCCTGGGCCGAGGCCGTACCGGCTCCGGCAAGACCCTTTCCTTCGGCCTCCCGCTGCTGGCCCAACTCGCCGGCGGTTTCACGGAGAAGAAGCGCCCCCGTGGCCTGATCCTGACCCCGACCCGCGAGCTGGCCATGCAGGTCTCCGACGCGCTCCAGCCGTACGGTGACGTGCTCGGCCTGAAGCTCAAGGTCGTCTGCGGCGGCACCTCGATGGGCAATCAGATCTACGCCCTGGAGCGGGGCGTGGACATCCTGGTCGCCACCCCGGGCCGACTGCGCGACATCATCAACCGTGGCGCCGCGACCCTGGACCGGGTGCAGGTCGCCGTGCTCGACGAGGCCGACCAGATGGCCGACATGGGCTTCCTGCCCGAGGTCACCGAGATCCTCGACCTGGTGCCGTCCGGCGGCCAGCGGATGCTGTTCTCCGCGACGCTGGAGAACGAGATCGACACCCTCGTCAAGCGCTACCTGTCCAACCCGATGACGCACGAGGTGGACGCGGCGCAGGGCGCGGTCACGACCATGACGCACCACGTGCTGGTCGTGAAGCCGAAGGACAAGGCGCCGGTCACCGCCGCCATCGCGGCGCGCAAGGGCCGCACCATCATCTTCGTCCGCACCCAGATGGGCGCCGACCGCGTCGCCGAGCAGCTCGTGGACGCGGGCGTACGGGCGGACGCGCTGCACGGCGGCATGACGCAGGGCGCGCGGACCCGGACGCTGGCCGACTTCAAGGACGGTTACGTCAACGTCCTGGTCGCCACGGACGTCGCCGCGCGCGGCATCCACGTGGACGGCATCGACCTGGTGCTGAACGTGGACCCGGCCGGCGACCACAAGGACTACCTGCACCGCTCCGGCCGTACGGCCCGAGCGGGCAAGAGCGGCACCGTCGTCTCGCTGGCCCTGCCGCACCAGCGCCGGCAGATCTTCCGCCTGATGGAGGACGCGGGCGTCGACGCCTCGCGCCACATCGTGGGCGGCGCCGGCGCGTTCGACGACGACGTGGCGCGCATCACCGGCGCCCGTTCGCTCACCGAGGTGCAGGCCGAGTCGGCGGCGAACTCGGCCAAGCAGGCCGAGCGCGACGTGCAGGACCTCACCCGCCAGTTGCAGCAGGTGCAGCGGCGCGCGACCGAGCTGCGCGAGGAGGCCGACCGCCTGCTGGCCCGCGCGGCCCGCGAGCGCGGCGAGGACCCGGCCGCGGCCGTCGCGGCGGCGGCGCCCGCCGAGGCCACCGCCGTGCCGGAGGCCGCCACGGCCGGCGCCCAGGACGGCGGCGCGGACGCGTCCGCCACCGCCCCTGCGACGCGGGAGCGCACCGAGCAGCAGGCCGCGGACGCCGCGCCGAGCCGCCCGGAGCAGGAGCGCGGCGGGTACGAGCGCCGCGACGACCGGGGCAACTTCGAGCGCCGCGACCGCCGTGACGACCGCCCCCAGGGTGGCTTCCGTCGCGACGACCGCTCCTCCGGCAACTTCCGTCGGGATGAGCGTCCGTCGGGTGGTTTCCGGCGTGACGACCGTCGGGATGACCGGCGCGATGACCGTGGTGGTCGTTCCTTCGAGCGTCGTGACGAGCGTCCGCAGGGTGGCTTCCGTCGGGACGACCGTCCCTCCGGTGGCTTTCGTCGCGACGACCGCCCCTCGGGCAACTTCCGTCGGGATGAGCGTCCGTCGGGTGGTTTCCGGCGTGACGACCGTCGGGATGACCGGCGTGACGACCGTGGTGGTCGTTCCTTCGAGCGTCGTGACGAGCGTCCGCAGGGTGGCTTCCGTCGGGACGACCGTCCCTCCGGTGGCTTCCGCCGTGACGACCGCCCCTCCGGCGGCTTCCGTCGCGACGACCGGCGCGACGACCGTGGCGGTCGTTCCTTCGAGCGCCGTGACGACCGCCCGCAGGGTGGCTTCCGCCGCGACGAGCGCCCCTCCGGCGGCTTCCGCTCGGACCGCCCGTACAACCGTGACCGCCGCGACGAGCGCCCCGCCGGCGGCCACCGCCCGGCCAACGGCGACCGCCCGCACGGCCGGCGCGACGACCACCGTGGCGGCACCGGCACTGGCACCGGCACCGGCACCTTCGGCCGCCGCGACGACAAGCCGCGCTGGAAGCGCAACGGCTGACCGATGAGTGAGTGATGGGGCCCGTATGGCACGGTGGTGTGCTGTACGGGCCCCGTCGCTCGCGCCGCGGGCGCGGCGGCGGTACGCGTACGCACCCCGCGCGGCCTCGTGCGGCGCCGAACTCCTGATGCGCTCGGGGCTCGGCAGACGGCCGGGCTATGCTGCGTGGTGCGGGCCATTAGCTCAATTGGCAGAGCAGTGGACTTTTAATCCATTGGTTCAGGGTTCGAGCCCCTGATGGCCCACCAGTCGGACCGCCCGGAACCCCGGTCAAGTAACCCTTGGCCGGGGTTTTTCGCGTCTTCCGCGCGGGCGGCGCGGGGACGGCGCGGGCGGGCGCGCGAGGGGCGTGGGGGCGGTCCGTCACAGGGGGTTGAGCAGCATGAGGACCTCGTCGCGGTCGTCCGTGGGGGACAGCCGCAGGGCGGCGGGCCAGCGGCCGACCTCCCGCCAGCCGAGCCGCCCGTAGAAGATCTCCAGGCCGGCTCCGCCGCGCACGGCCAGACGCAGTTGCTCCAGGCCCATCTCGTCGCGGGCGATCCGGCGGGCCGCTGCCATCAGCGCGCCACCGATGCCGCGCCCGCGCGCCTCGGGGCGGGTCTGGACGTGGTGCACGGTGCCCCAGTGGGCGACGAGGGGGAAGGTGTCGCGGCGAATGTTCAGCCAACCCGCCACCCGCCCGCCCTCCAGGGCCACCAGCAGCCGGGAGGTCCGCGCGCCGAGGCCGTCGACGATGGCGTCGAGGGCCGGGGCGGCGTGCTGGGCGTCGATGGGCGGGAAGGGGAAACCGGCCGCCCCACCGGCGTTGGTGACGTCGACCCAGCAGTCGACGAGCGCCCGCCGCAAGGCCGGCTCGACGTCGGTGGCGGCGGTGGCCTGACGCAGCCGCAAAGAGTCAATGGTCATGGCGCCGCAGTCTCGCAGCGACCACTGACAAGCGGCCCACGGGGCGGGTTTCCTGGGGGCGCCCGAGTGTCCGGACGGGCGGACGGACGGGCGGACGCGCGGGCGGCGCTGGGTGGCAACGCGTGCGGCCGACGGGGCAGATCGGGGCGGATACGGGCCTTACGGCCAGCCCCCGCGTACGGCCGACCCTCAGCGAGTCCGACGCGTCCCCGGCGTCGTGACGCGCAGGCGTAGGCCGGAGTGGAGGTGGGGGAGGCCGGCGCTGTGGCGGGCGTGGGCGAGGGGGCCGGTGTACAGGGCGGCCAGGACCGCGCGGGGGTCGGCGCTCGCGTCGAGCACCACCGTCATGCGGGCGCGCGGGCGGCGGGGGCCGCCGGTGAGGCGTACCCGGGCCCGCCGTACCCCGGGCAGGTCGGTCACCTGCGCGGCCATCACCCCGGACAGCGCGGAGGTGCGCAGCGTCGGGGCGTGCGGGGCGGGCTTGGCACGTCTCGGGGCGCCGGGGGCGGGGAGGGGGAGGCGGCGTGGCTCGCGTGGGCCGGTCTGGGCGAGGAGCCAGCCCGCGAGGAGGAGCAGACCGAGCGTCAGGCAGCCGAGGACGGCGGCCGGCCACCAACCGTGGTCGCGCAGCCCCGTCGCCTCCAGCCGGTCGGTGAACGCGGCGCGCGGGTGCCCGCTCGGCCACCACGACGGGAGCGCGAACGGCAGTTGGCCGCGGGCGTCGAGCCCCGTCACGGCCACCCAGCAGCCGGCGGCCAGGCCGGCGATCCCGAGCAGGGCCAGCAGGGTCCTGTTCAGCCAGTGGCGTCCACGACTGACCTCCATCGGCTCCTCCTCCTTCTTCCGCGCGTTCCTCGCGTTCTCCGCGTTCTCCGCGTTCTCCGCGTTCTTCGCGTCCTTCTCTTCGCTTCGTATGGCCGGCGGTTACCGCGCCTCGGGTTCTGTCGGTGTGCCGGGTGCGTCCGGCTCGTTTCCGTGCAGGACGGGAGCGGGGGCGGCGGTGAGGCGGAGGCGGATGCGGGGTGGGTGGGCCAGGCCGAGGCGGTCCGTGGCGGCGAGCAGTTCCTCGTGGAGCGCGGCGCGCACCGCCGTGACGTCGCCGTAGGCCACCGTCGCCCGCACGCGGGCCCGGCGTCGGCCGCGTACCCGCACCCGGGCCGCGGTGACCCCGGGCGTGCGCAGGGCCGCCTCGCGGAGCAGGGTCGCGGCGCTCGCCCGGTCGAGCACGGCGCGTACGGACGGCGCCGGGGGCGCCATCGGCAGCCGGCGGCGGCCACCGGGGGTGAGGGCGATGACCATGAGGTACACGCCGAGGACGGCCAGTATGGCGGCGGCGCCGATCACCCAGCCGCTGGTGCCGGGGGTGTCCGCCAGCCAGTCCTTGGTGTGCGTGCGCCAGGGCGCGGCGGGGTGCCCGTAGCCCATGGCCACCTGGTCGTACAGGAGCATGCCGCAGGCGGCGGAGCCGAGGAGGGCGAGTACGGCGGCCGGGCCGCGCCGGGCCGACCAGGCGCGGTGGGGGGTCCGGGCGCGCGCCGGGTTCTCGGGCGACTCGGGTTCGGATGCTGTGCTCACTACCGCACCTGCCTGCCGTCCGTGGTGGCGGCCTCGGACAGGTGGAGGCGCTCCACGCGGATGCGGACGGTGCCGACGGGCAGGCCGATGAGGGCCGCGGTGCGGTGGCTGACGTGTTGGTGCACGGCGTCCGTGGTGGCGGGTATGTCGATGGGGTACGGCAGGTCGAGCGCGAGGGTGAGCCGGGCCGTGCCGCGCCGGGTGGTGCCGGTGGCGCGGGCGGTGGCCGTCGGGTGGGCCAGGTCGTGCAGGGCCTCGCGGGCCGCTGCGGTGGCGGTACGGGCGATGACGCGGTCGGCGATGGTGGTGGCGCCGCGCTGGGCTGCGGGAATGGTCACTTGAGCCTGCTGCGGGTGGTTCGGGTCCGGTGGGTGGTGCGGTCCTGGGGCGTGCGGGCCTGGCCGGGGCGGGCGAACTGGCTCCAGTGCAGGTCGCCGTCGGCGAGCTTGCCGACGATGAACCCGATGGCGCCGAGCGCGGCGACGAGCAGGAACGCGGTGAACCCGCCGAAGTAGCCGGCGAATCCGAGTGCCATGCCGACCGCGAGGCCCACGATCGCTGTGCTCATGTCCTACTCCTTGTGCGGCGTCGGGACGGGGTGGCGGGCCCGGCCGCCCCGGGGGTTGCCCGGGGCGGCCGGGCCGGTGGTGCGGGGCAGCGGCGGCGGGGCTACTGGACGCGGGCCTCGTCGTCGTTGTCCTCCTCGTCGAAGGGGAGGTGGACGTCGATGACGGCGATGTTGACCTCGACGACCTCAAGGCCGGTCATGCGCTCGACGGCGGCGATGACGTTCTCGCGGATGTCGGCGGCGACGTCGGTGATGGGGACGCCGTACTCGACGACGATGTCCAGGTCGATGGCGGTCTGGCGCTCGCCGACCTCGACCTTGACGCCGCTGGTGACGTTGGGGCGCCCGCCCGGGACGCGCTCGCGGACGGCGCCGAGGGTGCGGGCGAGGCCGCCGCCGAGGGCGTACACGCCGGAGACCTCGCGGGCGGCCATGCCGGCGATCTTCTCGACGACGCCGTCGGCGATGGAGGTCTTGCCGCGGGTGGCGGGCTGGCTGTCGGCGCCGGACGAGTCCTTGAGCGTGGTGGTGCCGGAGGTGGAGCCGGCGGCGGGCTTGGTGCCGCCGGTGCGGGGCTCGTTGATCGCGGGGGTGGCCGTCTTCGGTGTCGTCATGGGGTCGGGTCCTCTCCTCGGTGTCTCGGGTGCCGCCGCGGCGTGACCGTGCGGTGGTGGCGCGCCGCGGGGTTCGGGTCCGCTGGCCGCCGCGGTCGTGGTTCCTTTGTCTGCCGCCCGTGGCGCGTGCCGGGGCTTCTTCGGTCCGTCGTCCTGCCGTGTTCGTGCCGTGTTCGTCTGACCGTCGCCGGGTGTCGGCTTCGGGTGCCGGTCCGGCGACCCGACGGGCCGACCGGTGGGCGGCTACGGTGACTTGGACCCCCCATTGCCCCGATCCTCACGCGGGAACCGGAATTTATCTGAATGGGGGTCACCGGATCCCGCCGGCCCCGGCCCCAGCGCACCACCCGCACCAACTGCCCCACCCGTCCCGCACGCGGGGCGGGTCGCGCCGTCTGGCCCGGCCGACCGCGTAACACGGCGTTACGCGGAGGAAACAGGCGCTCGGCACAATCCGCCCCATGAGCATCGAGCACCCCCCGAAGCCCGCCCCTCCCGTCCACGACGCGCGTCACGCGCCGCCGGCCGGCCGCACCTGGCTGGTACAGGTTCCCTGGACCCACCCCGACGCGGAGGCGCTGCGCGCGCGGCAGCGGGCCGAGATCGCCGAGGTCTACGGCACCACGGAGAGCGAGCCCGGCCCCGCGCCGTCGGCGGCGGACTGCGCCGTGTTCGTGGTGGCGTACGCCGGACCGGGCGCGCGCGGGGCGGACCGGGCGGCCGGTGGGCACCCGGGCGGCGGCGTGCCGGTCGGCTGCGGCGGGCTGCGTGAACTCGGCGGCGGACTGGGCGAGGTGAAGCGGATGTACGTCGAACCGGCCTGGCGCGGTACGGGAATCGCCGGGGAACTGCTCGGCGCGCTGGAGGAGTGGGCGCGGCGACGGGGGTGGCGCGCGCTCCGCCTGGAGACCGGCGACCGCCAGCCGGCCGCCGTGCGCTTCTACGCCCGCCACGGTTACGCGCGGATACCGAACTTCGGCGCGTACGCCGGCCTGCCGGGCTCCTGGTGCTTCGAGCGCGCGCTGCGCTGACCCGGCCGGGCCGCGCGGTGCGCGGGAGTTGGCGTACGCGTGGTGGCGTACGGGGCGGCACGCGGCCGTCGGGGTGCGGGGGCGAGGGCGTCGGCGTGCGAGGGGAGGCGTACGGGGCCGCGTACGGCCGTTGGCGTACGCGCTGGCCGGCGGCGGGGCGCCGGGGGCGTACGAGCGTGTGGCGGGTCGGCCGGAAGTCGGTCGGGCGGGGTGGGCGGTGGGGCGTCAGGCGTCGAAGCGGTTGCGGGACGCCTCGATGTGGCCGAGGTAGCGGTGGGTCCAGCCGCACATGCCGTCGACCGTGGCGCGCAGGGCCCGCCCCGGCTCGGTGAGGGTGTACTCGACGCGCGGCGGCACGGTGGGGTGCACCGTGCGGTCGACGAGGCCGTACCGCTCCAGCATGCGCAGGTTCTGGGTGAGCATCTTGTGGCTGATGCCCTCGACCTCGTCGCGCAGGGCGCTGAAGCGCAGGGTGCCGTCGCCGAGGGCCTCGATGATGAGTAGGGCCCACTTGTTGGCCACGTCCGAGAAGATCTCCCGCGCCAGGGAGTCCACGCGCCGCAGGTCGGCATCCTCGGGCGAGCCCGTGAAGTGCTTGGTCACCATCGGGTTCCCCAGTCACGAATAAGTGCGTACTTCCAGTTCAGCGGCCACTTTCCTACAGTTCCCGAGTAACCGCAAGAGAGTACGGGGCGCGCGGCGTCCCCGGCGGTGACCGACCATGCGGCACACGAGCAAGGGAACGAGACTGTGGCCACCAACGATGTCCTCACGTACGACGTGCCGGCCGAGCGCGAGTTCGGCTACGCGCAGGCGATCAGGTCCGGCGAGCTGATCCACGTGTCGGGGCAGCTCTCGTTCGACGCGGCGGGCGAGTTCCGGCACGCGGGCGACTTCGCCGCCCAGCTCCAGCGGACCCACGCCAACATCGACCGGGTCCTGGACCACTACGGCGCCACTCGCCGTCAGATCATCACGCAGACGCTGTACGTCGTGGACCTGCTGCGCAACGCCCCCGCGGTGGCGGCGGGCAACCTCGCCTACTTCGGCGACCACCGCCCGGCCAGCACCGTCGTCGGCGTCTCCGAACTCACCTTCCGTGGCCAGGTCGTGGAGATCGGCTTCGTGGTGGACACCACGCTCCCCGCCTGAGCGCGGGGGCGGCGGCACCGATGAGGTAGCCGGAAGGGAGGGGGTAGACGGGTCAGGCGGGGTAGACGAGCCGGTGCATGGGGGTTGACTCGGGGCGGTTTCCTTGCTTCCCGCACCGGTGTGCGGTTTGGCTGGGGGCCGACGGTGGCGTGGACCCGGGAGAGGTGGGAGCGGCGGTGCGTACGTGGACGACGGAGGCGCTGGCCGGCGAGGGGCCCGTCGCCCTGCGCGGGGCCCTGGAGGTGGAGGCCACGGCGCGCGGCGTGCTCCCGCATCGGCTGCCCGCCGCGGCGCGGGCCCAGGTCTCCGACGGCTTCTGCGCGCTGGCCGAGGCCCAGCCGTCCGGGGTGCGGCTCGCGTTCCGTACCGAGGCGACCGTCGTGGAGCTGGACGTGGTGCCCTTCCCCGGGGCCCCCGCCGGCGACGCCTCCGCCCTCGCTGACCCCGCCGGCGCGGACCCGGCGGCCGGCGCCTTCGGCCCGCCCGGTCCCTGCGCGGGCGTGTACGACCTCGTGGTGGACGGGCGCCTGACGGCCCGGATCGCCGCCCCCCTCGGCGCGCCCGACGGGGTGGTCGCCGTGCGGTTCGACGGGCTCTCCGGGCGGGAGCAGGACGTCGAGATCTGGCTGCCGCACGCGGCGATCGTGGAGCTGGTCGCGCTGCGCGCGGACGCGCCGCTGCGCCCGCCGCGCGCGGCCGGCGCCCCGCCGCCGCGCTGGGTGCACCACGGCAGCTCCATCAGCCAGGGCGCCGGCGCCGCCGGTCCGACCGGGGCCTGGCCGGCGGTCGCGGCCCGGCTCGCCGGCGCGGACCTGGTCAACCTGGGGCTGAGCGGCAACGCGCTGCTCGACCCGTTCACGGCCCGCGCCATCCGGGACACGCCGGCCGACCTGATCAGCGTGAAGGCGGGCATCAACATCGTCGCCCTCGACGCCTTCCGGCTGCGCACGCTCGGCCCGGCGCTGCACGGCTTCCTGGACACCGTGCGCGAGGGGCACCCCACGGCGCCGCTGCTGGTCATCTCGCCGTTGCACGCGCCCGTGGTCGAGCGGGTGCCGGGCCCCATGTACCCGGACCCCGACGCCCCGGGCCCCGGCGTCAGCTTCCGCGGCTTCGGCGACCCGGCCGAGGTCGCCAGCGGGGCGCTCACGCTCACCACGATCCGCCGCGAGCTGGGCCGCGTCGTCGCCCAACGCGCCGAGAGCGACCGGAACCTGTACTACCTCGACGGCCTGGCCCTGTACGGCGAGCGGGACTTCGCCGAGCTGCCGCTGCCCGACCAGCTCCACCCCGACGACGCGGCCCAGCGGCGCATCGGCGAGCGCTTCGCCCGCCTCGCCTTCGGTCCCGGCGGCCCGTTCGACACCGCGAGCACGCGCGCGGGCGCGGCCTCTGGTCGGGGTGCCGCGCACCGGCGCGGTTGAGCCTGCGGTGGGTCAGGCCGCCAGGAAGGGGCCGAGCAGGGCGAGCAGTGCGCGCGGGCGGTGCAGCGGGATGATGTGGCCGCAGTCCTCGATCAGGTGGCCCGTCAGGTCGTCGGCCACGGGGCGCAACTGTCGTTCGAGGGCCCGCCCGACCGGTTGGGCGCCGACGGCGAGGGTCGGCACGGTCAGCCGGCCGGCGGCGACGGCCCGTTGAAGCTGCCGGGCGCTGGTGGGAAGGGCCCGGTAGTACGCGAAGGCGCGGCGCAGCGCCTCGCTCCCGGTGTACGCGTGCGTGAAGGCGTCCCGCAGCGCGGCCGGTACGCCGTCGCCGAGGGTGCCCGCGCGCAGGAACCAGTCGACGTACGCCGCCTCGTGGCCGACCAGCACGGACTCGGCCAGGCCCGGTTCCGCGTGGAAGCCGAACCACCAGGGCGGCCCGCCGGCGAGGAAGTCCTCCGCGCCCGGCAGTCCGCCGAGCAGCGATTCCATGACCACCAGGCGGCGGACGCGGTCGGGCCGGCGCATGGCGAGCAGGAAGGCCGGCGGGGTGCCCGCGTCGATGCCGACCACGGACGCGGTGTCCGCGCCGAGCGCGTCGAGCAGGGCCTCGGCGTCGTGCGCGAGGCTGCCGGCGTCGTAGCCGTCCGTCGGCCGCGCGCTCGCGCCGAGGCCCCGCAGGTCCGGAGCGATCACCCGGTGGTGCTCGGCCAGCTCGCCGATGACGTGGCTCCACACCCGCCAGGTGTGCGGGAAGCCGTGCAGCAGCAGGACCGCGGGCCCCGAACCGGCGACCGCCACGTTCAGCTCGACGCCCCGGACCGCGACGCGACGCGTCTCGACGCCCGGCGGCACGGGGGCGGGTGGCGGGGACGGCGCCGGATGCGGGGCCGTGGAGGTGGGCTGAGCGGTGGACATGGCGGGCTCCCTGGGGCGGGGCGGCGGGGACGGGCTGACGGAACGCCCGGCAGGCGTGTGGGTTACGAAAGGTGACGGCCTGACGATAGGTAACTAGCCTGGGCGCGTACCAGACGGCACTTCTCCCTCAGGTGGTGAGCTCCAGGTGACCCCCTCGTCCCGCCCCGCCGACGCTTCCGGTTCCGCCGGGCCCCGCGACGCGGCTGGCGCCTCCGGCGCGCCCGGGCCTGCCGCGCGGGCGCGCGGGGACCTCTTCGACCCGCTGTGCCCGACGCGGCGACTGCTGGACCGGATCGGCACCAAGTGGACGTCCATGGCGATCAAGGTGCTGGCCGAAGCGGCCCCGGGCGAGGTGCGCTTCGCGGAGTTGCAGCGCCGGATGACGGGTGTCTCGCAGAAGATGCTCTCCACCACGCTGCGCGGGCTGGCCCGGGACGGGCTGGTCAGCCGTCGGGTGGAGGCCACCGTGCCGCCCCGGGTGCACTACCGGCTCACGCCGCTCGGCCTCTCGCTGGAGGAGCCGCTGGCCCGGGTGCGGGCCTGGGCCGAGGAGCACATGGCCGAGATCGACCTGGCCCACCGGCGCGCCGACGCGGCGCCACCGGACGGGGCCTGAGCCCCGCTGGGGCCCCTGGGTCGGCTGGGTCATCCGGGGTGGCCGCGAAGCCTGGGGCTGGTGCGGTCCGGCGACGAACGCCGATTTCGCGTCACAGTTGCGCGGTGTCCGGGCCCGGCGAGCCGGCGGGGATTTGCGGGTGAGTACGGGCAAACTCGTGGGGCGCACAGGGGGCGCATGACGGGCTGGGAGCGTGCGCCGGCGCATTCAGCGCTCGTCGCGGGGGCCGGCCGGCCGACCGCGGAGCCGGACGCGCCGGGCGGCTCGGGGGTGGCGCGGAACCGACGTACGAGCGCATCGCGTGGGCCGCATCCGGGAAACCCGCCGCGTCCGCAGTATCCACTTCGCTACCGTAAGTGGCGAGGGGGTCGCTGGGGGGCGCGGCGTGGCAATGGTCGGGAGGAGAGGGACGTGGGGCACGCACAACCGGGCGGAGAACCTTCCGCCGCGCACCTCGACGGGCTGCTGACCCGGGCCCAGAACGGGTTCGAGATCACCGACGCGCAGGTCGAGCGGCTGCGCGGCGCGTTGATGCACCAGTCTGAGCTGCGCTCTTGCCGCCAGTGCAACGGGCGCACGGCCACCGTGGGGTGCAACACCTACCGCCACGTCTTCCTGCTTCCGGACGGCAGCAGCGAGCTGTTGTGGGAGCTGGAGCACAACACGACACCGGCCGCCGGACCCTGCTCTTCCGCCGCGCCGGGCGAGCCGTGCGCGGAGCGTGAGGCACCCGGCGAGCGACGGATCGACGCAGGCCAGGCCGGTGCGGGCACCCCGTCCGGCCCGTCGGCGGGCCCCGGCGGCGGGCCGCGCGGCGACCCGGCCGCCGCGCGACAGGTGTGCTACGAGGTGTACGCGGACGAGCGCGCGTTGGAGATCGCCGAGCGCCGGGTGCACGAGCGCATCGGCGGCGCGCTCTGGGACGAGCTGGACAGCGTTCCCGTGTGGTTGCCGGAGCAACTACGTACGCCGGTGGGCCCCTTCGCGCCGCGGCGGACGTACGCCGTCGACGACTCCGCCGACCACGCGCGACGCGTGCTGCGCCGGGCGGAGAACCCGGACCGCCCGGGCGACGACGTGCGCGCCCGACTGACCACCGCGTTCGCTCACGACATCGCGCTCGCGACCAAGCCCCGGCTGCGCACCGGCGGCCCCGACGCCACCTGGTGCCGGTTCTACGAGCACGCGTTCCTGCTGGCCGGCGGGGACGAGGTGGTGCTGTGGGAGCTGGAGCACAACCTGACGCCGGACGGTCGGCTGGTGTGCGAGGTGTACCTGGACGAGGCCGCGGCCGAGTGCGCCGCGGACCGCCACGCCCGCGCCTTGGGCGTCGAGCTGTAACCCCGCACCGGGCCGGCCCGGTGCTCAGCCCCCCGCCCAGGCCACCAGTCGCCCCGGCCACCCAGTCGTCTCTCGGCCACCAGCCACCCGGCCCCACGGCAGGTGTGACCCACGGCGGGCGCGGCCCACGGCCGGCGGACCCACGGCTGGCGGACCCACGGCAGGCGTGGCGTACGCCCGCTTGGCCGCCTCCGGGTCGCTCGTCCGGCGCGTGAGCCCCAGGCTGGGACGGACGCATCCGGCGGGGCGCTGTGCCGGATGCGGGCCAGCCGAGAGCGGGAGCGACGCGTGGGGAGTCCTGGGTGGGCCGGTGCGGGCGCGGACTCGCCGCGAGCCGCGTGGGCCCGGAGCGTCGCCCGCTGGCTGCCCGGGGTCCTGCTGGTCGGCGGCGTCGTCTTCGACCTCCTGATGCCGATGCACTACACCGCGTCGCCCTTCCTGTCCGCCGCCTCCCTGGTCGCCGCGCCGCTGCTCTCGCTGCGCGGCACGGCCGCGGTGGCCGCGACGGCCGCCGTGGTCTCGGTGCTGCTCGCGGTCTGGCACAGCGGCAACGACCGGGCCCTGTCGGTGACCGAGGTCGTCACCGTGTGCACCGTCGCGCTGCTGGCGCTCGCCATCAACCGGGTGGTGCGGCGCAACTTCCGCCAACTCGCGACCGTACGCGTCGTCGCCGAGGCCGCCCAGCGCGCCGTGCTGCCCACGCCGCCGAGCCGCATCGGGTCGCTGCGGATCGCCGCCCGGTACGTCGCGGCGCAGACCGACGCGCGGATCGGCGGCGACCTGTTCGCCGTGCAGGAGTCGCCGCACGGCGTGCGGGCCATCATCGGCGACGTACGGGGCAAGGGTCTGGAGGCCGTGGAGGCCGTCGCCGTGGTGATCGGGGCCTTCCGGGAGGCCGCCGAGCAGGAGCGGACCCTGGAGGGGCTGGTCGACCGGCTGGAGCGGGCGCTCGACCGGGAGGGCGACCGGCGGGTGGGCCTCGACCAGTTCGAGGGGTTCACCACCGCCGTGCTGGCCGAGATCGGCGACGGCAGCGGCGGGCTGCGGCTCATCAACCGGGGCCACCCGCCGCCCCTGTTGCTGCTCCCCACGGGCCAGGTGCGCGAGCTGAGCCCCGAGGCCGACGCCCTGCCGCTCGGCATGCGGGACGTGGCGGCCTGGCGGGACACCGTGGAGGAGCTGCCGTTCCCGGCCGGGGCGGCGCTGCTGCTGTTGACGGACGGGGTGACGGAGGCGCGCGACGCGAGCGGGCGGTTCTACGAGCCGGCGCGGCGGCTGAGCGGCCGTCGGTTCGCCAGCCCGGACGCCCTCCTGGACGCGCTGATCGCCGACGTGATGCGGCACACCGAGGGCCAGCGCGCCGACGACATGGCGCTGCTCGCGCTGCGCCGGGCCGGCGCGCCCGGCGTGGTGGCCGTCCGACGCGGCCAGCGGGCGGCCGACGAACGCGCTGGGTAGCCGATCTTGACCACTGTGCTGACGATGTGCTGGCGCCTCGTCAAAGCGGAGCCCTTATTCCCCGGAACGGCTTGGAATCACACCCGGCCCTCTATTAACGTTCGATAACGCAGCGCGGTCGTCACAGCCGCCGCCCAGGGCGGCACCGTGCGCCGTCGCCGAATCCCGTAGGCGCGTCACCGCGGATCAGCGCGGTGCCGAGGCGAGGGAACCGGGGAACCAACCCTTGGGGTGAATCGGGTCGTACGCGACCCGTAGGAGACCTTCCTGCTCCGAACCCGTCAGCTAACCCGGTAGGCGAGAAGGAAGGAAAGGAGCACGCCTCCGTGGCGTCCAACAGGTCTGCCCTCGACCAGGCTTCACCCGCGCACGACGGGATCGACGAACTCGCCGGGCCTCCCTGGGGGGAGCCCCGGGACGACCTCCGCGACGGCCCCTGGGAGGAGTGGAACCCCACCGCCGAATCCGTCGCCCCGGTCCGGGGCCGGCACCGCGTGGTCAAGCAGCGCGGCACCACGATGGCCCGCGGCGGCGCCGTGCTCGGCGTGGGCGTCATCGCGGCGGTCGGCGCCGGCGGCATGGCGAGCGCCAAGGACCGCCCCAAGGCCCCGATATCGATGCCCGACCTCGGGCACGTCGCCGACGAGGTCATGCACTCCCTGCCCGACGCCGACGAGCTTCCCGGCGTCGGGTCCCTCATATCCGACGGCGGGAGCGGCGACCAGCGGTACGAGGCCGCGCCGCGGGCCGCCGGCCAGGCGCCGCTCAGCCAGGCCGGCCTGACGGCCGAGGAGTCCGCGAACGGCACGACCAACGCGGGCGAGGTGCTGCGGGCCCGCATCCTCCAGCAGGCCGAGACCCAGCAGAGCGCCGCCGACGAGGCCGAGCGCGAGGCCGCCGAGCGGGCGGCGGCGCGCAAGGCGGCGGACGAGGCGGCCCGCAAGAAGGCCGCCGAGGACGAGAAGCAGCGGGCCGCCGAGGCGGAGGCCAAGCGGAAGGCGGAGGAGGAGGCCCGGCGCAAGGCCGAGGCCGAGCGCCGCGCGAAGCTCGCCGCGAGCTACGCGATGCCGCTCAGCTCGTACACGGTGACCTCCACGTTCGGACAGGCCGGCGACATGTGGTCGGCGAACCACACCGGCCTGGACTTCGCCGCTCCGACGGGCACGCCGGTCAAGGCGGTGCACGGCGGGACCATCACGCAGGCCGGCTGGGCCGGTTCGTACGGCTACCGGATCGTGTTGACGCTGCCCGACGGGACCGAGGTCTGGTACTGCCACCTGTCGTCCATGACGCAGACCTCGGGCGAGGTCTCCACCGGCGACGTCATCGGCCGGGTGGGCGCGACCGGCAACGTGACCGGCGCGCACCTGCACCTCGAAGTGCGCCCGAGCGGCGGCGCGCCGGTCGACCCGATGGCGTGGCTGCGGGAGCACGGGCTCCAGCCGTAGCGAGGGCGGGCGCGGGCCCCGCGCCCTTCCTCCGCCCGCACGCCGGGGGCGCGCTCCCGCCGGCGCCGCCGCGCGCGGGGTGGCGGGGAATAGGGGGCCGGGCCGGGGCGTTGACTCCGCACATGGTCGAACATGCGCAGAGCACGCGGTCGCGCCGGATCGGCGACATCGAGGTCTTCCCCCTCTCGCTGGGGGGCAACGTCTTCGGGTGGGGCGCCGACGAGGCGCAGTCCTTCGCCATCCTGGACGCGTACACGGAGGCCGGTGGCAACTTCGTCGACACCGCCGACGTCTACTCGGCCTGGGTGCCGGGCAACTCGGGCGGCGAGTCGGAGACCATCATCGGCAACTGGCTCGCCGCGCGCGGCAGGCGCGATCAGGTGGTCGTCGCGACCAAGGTGGGCGGCGGCTCGCCGGAGCGGCGCGGGCTGCGCGCCGAGGTGATCAGGGCCGACGTGGAGGCGTCCCTGCGCCGGCTGCGCACCGACTACATCGACCTGTACTACACGCACTACGACGACGAGTCGCTGCCGGTCGAGGACTTCCTCACCACCCTGGACGGCCTGGTCCGGCAGGGCAAGGTCCGCCAGATCGCGGCCTCCAACATCACGGCCGCCCGGCTCACCGAGGCCCTGGACGCCTCCGAGCGGGAGGGCCTGGCGCGGTACGTGGCGCTTCAGCCGCACTACAACCTGGTCTCCCGGGACACCTACGAGGGCGAGCTGTCCCGCGTCGCGGCCGAGCGGGGCCTGGCGACGGTTCCCTACTTCGCGCTGGCGGCCGGCTTCCTCACCGGCAAGTACCGGCCCGGCGGCACGCCGGAGGGCTCGGTGCGCGCCGAGTCGGTCCAGCGGTACCTGGACAGCGAGCGGGGACCGCGGGTGCTCGCCGCCCTCGACGAGGTGGCCGCGGCGCACGGCGGCGTCGAGATCGCGACGGTGGCCCTGGCCTGGCTGGCCGCGCAGCCCACGGTGGTGGCCCCGATCGCCAGCGCCCGCACCCCGGAGCAGCTCCCGCCGCTGCTGGCCGTGGCCGACCTGAACCTCACGGCTTCGGAGATATCCGCGCTGACCGAGGCGTCGGCCTGATCCGGTAGCCGCCGGCGCCGCCGGTGGGACGAGCGCCGGTTCGCACCGCGGGCCACGCGCCCACGACGCCCACCGGCCGTGGTCGTACGCCACGCGTCCCCACGTCACGCGTCCCTACGCCACGCGCCCGTGCCCGCGTACTCCGGCATCCGTACGCCGCCCGCCCGGATGCCGCCCGACCGCGTGCCCGGGCCCTGCCCGGGTGCGGGGACGCGCCGCGCGCGGCGAGCGGACGGGGCGTCAACTTCCCCTCGCTCGGCCCCCGGTCGGCCGCCGCCGTACACGCGCCGACGAGGCGGAGCCCGCCGGAGCGACCCGCCGCCGGGGGCCGGCTACCGGCCCGGTCGGGCGGCGGCGTTGGCCTCGCGGGCCCGGGCCGGTGGGCGCGGAGGGAAAAACGGCCGCTTCGGTTCTCAACTCCGGGCATTTTTCGGGCAAAGAGAATGCGCCGATTCGGGCATCGGGGAAGGGGCCGCGGCGCCCATCCATAACTCCCCCATTGCCCAGGCATTACCCGCCGCCGAACGCCTCCTGGGCGCAGCGGGAAACCCTCGGCGGGTCGTGAGGTATTACGCGTCATTGCCCGCGATTACTCATCCGCTACTCGCCGACTACAGCGGGGGATTGTGCACGCGTACTAAGTCTCGTCAACCGGATGTGCTAAGTTCCGGCTACTCGATGGGGCTGCCGATGGCCGGCGCTGATCGACGTCTGACCAACGTCGAGCGGCTATTCACGCTGACTTTCCGGAAGCGTTCGACTACGAAAAGTGTGCGCTCGCCGGGTGTTTCTGTCGGCTTGGTCGCCCTGTTCAGGCGCATCGGCGGCGCGGCCGTCGACCTGAATCCAGGCAAGGGGAAGCCATGGGTCGCATTGTTCTCGTCATCAGTTCTCCCTCGCTGCACCGGCGCGTGGGTGACGCGCTGACGGCGCCCGGCTGGGGTGTCGCCTCCTGGACCAAGACCCAGCGCGGTCGGCTCACGCCCGCCGTGGACGTGGCCGTCGTGGAATCCCGCGCCCTCGCCGCCGAACCCTCCTTCGCCCGTCTCGGAACCCGGGTCATCGCGCTGGTCAACGGCGTCAGCGACCCGTTCTGGCGCTCGCCGTCGCGGCAGTCGGTGGCCGGCGTCGTGGGCCGCGACGACCCCGACCACGGCTATGTCGCAGCGGTGCGCGAGGTGCTCAGCGGCCGGGGCTGGATCTCCCCGGAGCTGGTGCCCTGCGTGCTCGCCGGCTCCGGCGCGGCCCAGCGCCCGCCGGCCCCGCAGCCGCCCACCGCCGGCCGGCTCACCGGCCGCGAGGAGGACGTGGCGGTGCTCGTCGCGGAGGGCCTGTCCAACCCCGAGATCGCCGACCGGCTGAGCGTCGAGCTGAGCACCGTGAAGTTCCACGTCTCCAACGTGCTGCGCAAGCTGGGCTGCCGCAGCCGGGCCCAATTGGCCGCCGTCTTCCACGCGTACGACCGGAACGCGCGCGCCACCGCGGTGAAGTAGCCCGGCCGGGCGCGCCCGGGGCGGCGGCGTTCGCCTCGGCGGTCGGCAGGGGCCGCCTCAGCGGTCGGCCGGCGCCTCGCGGACGTCCACGATGGGCGCGTCCCGCAGCGCGGAGATCTTCGCGCGGAAGTGCACCAGGCGGCGCTTGGTGTCGATGGCGCTGCGCGGCGGCAGCAGCGCGAACGCCATGATCACGCGGGAGGCGTCGGCCACGCCGTCGGTGATGGCGTCGTGCACGGGGCGGTCGCCGGTGATGTCGAGCACCGGGTAGAGCAGCGCCACCCCCTGCGACGGGTTCACCAGCGACCCGGCCCTGCCCGCCTCGGCGATCAGCCGCTCGGCCGCCACCCGGTGCTCGAAGCCGGTGACGCGGCTGAACGAGTCGCGGAACGGGGCCTTGCTGCGCTGTGCCAGGGACAGCGGCGGCGAGTCGACGATGGTGGCCTGCAACCGGTCCCTGGCGACCAACTGCGGGGCGACCAGCAGCCAGTCGTCCACCCGCGCGAGCCTGCCGTCCAACTGCTTGAGGTAGGTCAGGTGCGGCTGGAACAGGTCGGGCCGGCTCCACTCCAGGCTCTCCAGGACGCTCACCAGCCTGCCGTGCCCCACCATCGTCGTGCGGGCCGGGAAGCGGCGAACCAGCGCGCTGGAGCTGTCCGGCGGATTGGTGAACGGCACGTCGGCGCCGCCGAGTTCGGCCAGCAGCGGCTGCCAGCGCTCGGCGTTGCGGCGCACGGAGGCGGGCTGGCCCGCGTAGGCCGCCGGCTCGATCCAGGTGCCGGGGGAGCGGATCTCGATGAGTTCGGCGTTGTACATCTTGTTGGCGCTCGTGGGCTTGAGCCACGGCAGGTGCTGCGCCACGAGCGGCGGCACCTGCGCTGGCGTGACCTGCGGCTTCCCGTCGATCAGCGGCGCGTACCGGTCCAGTTCGGCGCGGAAGCTCTCCTCGTCCCGGCAGACCGCCTCGAACGCGTCGTACAGGTCGATCTCCTTCTTGCCGTACGCCTCGCCACGGCTGATGTACAGCCGCACCAGGTCCCGGTAGCCCTTGCGGAAGCCGAACCAGCGGCCCATCTGCATCAGCGTGTCGGCCTGCGTCGTGGTGCGCCGGTAGTAGGAGATCGTCAGGCCCTCGACGGTGAAGCCTCGGGACAGCTTCGCGCCGCCGACCAGGATCTTCCACAGGGACCGCTTGTCGAAGTCGGCGGTGCCCTGCTCGATGTCCTTGTCGCTGTTCACCACGAGTACGGGGTTCTCGTCGCCGCCGATGCGGATGTAGGCCGCGCCGATGTGCTCGGCCACCTCCGCGAAGCTGGCCGGGGTGGCGTAGCCGGCGTGGCGGGCGGCGGAGACGGGCGCGAAGTCGGTCTCGAACAGGGCGCGCAACCGGGCGTGCCCGATCGGGCCCAGATAGCCCGCGGAATGCCACATCGCGGTCAGCCGTTCGGCCAGCGCCCGGTGGTCGGCGGTGCGCACCGACTCGTGTACGAGCATCGTGTGGTGCGGGTACGACACGCCGCGCGGGTCGTGCCGCTCCCGGTAGAGCTTGACGGCCGCGGAGAGCACGAACGCGTCCATGGCCTGCTGGAGCGAGGCGCTGTCCGCCTCGCCCGAGGTCGGCGGGATATCGCGCACGTGCGCCTTGCCCTGCGAATTGGCGTACGTGCGCTCCGACCACGGAATTCCGGAATCGAGGTCGTGGAAGGCCCGAATGCCCATGTAGTCCGGGGGCGCCGGCAGCGAGACGATGAAGTCCTTCGGGAAGATGTCGGCCGTGTCGCTGGGGTCGATGAAGACATTGGCGAACGGGGTCGCGGTGTACCCCACGTACTGCGCCCGTGGCAACTGCGCCAACAGGCTGGAGACCAGGCCGTTGATGGCGGTGCGTTCGGCCTTGCCCTCGCGGAGTTTCCGGGGGTCGGAGGTGTTGACGGACGCCTGGTCGGATTCGTCGTCGATGATGAGGACGGGGATCTCGGCGAGCGGCGTGCGGATCTTTTTCAGGTCCTTGAGCAGTTTCGTCAATACCGTCTTGTTCTTCTTCACCACCATCAGCCGGGCCGCGCTGCGGTGCAGGTTGCGCGGGTCGTGCAGCGGCAGCGCGGGCTCCTGCTTCTCGAACTCCAACGCGGTGATGCCCTGGAGGAGGCGCCGGTAGTCGTTGTCGCGGGTGGTCATCCGCATGATGTCGAAGGCGCCGAGCACCGACGGGAGCCCGCCGTGGGTGAGGAACCCGCCACGGTGCCACTCCGGGTCGTCCGCGTAGTCCGACTCGGTCTCGTCGCCGCCGCGCAGGATGTTCTCGCGGCCGACCAGCTCCATGTCGAGCCGGCGCTGGGTCTGTTGGCGCAGCAGGTTCAGGGTGCCGGCGAGCACGATCACCAGCCGGTAGCCGGAGTCGATGGCCTTGGCGATGACGCCGGTGAAGTTGGCCGTCTTGCCCGACTGCACGTGCCCGACGACCAGGCCCTTGGACTGGTAGACGGTGCCGGTGGCCGGGTTCGCCAGCCGCTCCACCACCCGGTCGGTGGCCTCGTCCAGGGCCGCGAGCGCCTCCGCGTGCCACCCCTTGCGCTCCAACACCCGCTCGTACGCCGGCCAGTACCAGTTGCGGCTCTGCTGCGCGGCCGGCGTGTACCAGGGCGTGAACTCGGTGCTGATGACGGTCGGCGCGTCGGCCACGGCCACCGGGACCAGCTCGGTCAGCACCTTGCGGGTCCGCTCCTCCAGCGCGAGCAGCGCGTAGATGTCCGCGCGGCGCGCGTCCGTGCACGGCGGGGACGTGGACCACGCCGGGGCGCCGGCGAAGTCCCAGGCGGTGACCGCCCGCCGCCACAGCTCCACCAGCGGGTGGCCCGCGTACCCGCCGAGCAGCCGGTCCCGGAACCCCTCCTCGGTGGTGTCGGGCGCCGGCTCCACGCCCTGCGCCCAGTAACCCAGCCCGCGCGCCAGCGGCTGCGGCCCGGCCTGGCGCAGCGCGGCGAGGACGATGGTGTGCAGCCGCAGGGTGGGGTCGTCACTCATGTCAGGCGCTCCGGGTGGTGCGGGGGGAGGCGGTGGCCAGCGGGGTGCTGCCCGCCGGCGGCGGGCTGGTGGGCGAACCGGCGAGCGGGAGCCCGTCGGCGGCGGGCAGTCGCAACGCTTCGGGCGCGTCGGCCGCGCCCGGCAGGCCGGTCAGGTCCACGCCGTAGGTGAGCGCCACGATCCGCTGCCTGGCCTCGCCGGACAGCGCGGCCAGCACCTCGGGGCCGAGCCGTGGCACCCGCTCGTCGGCGGCGCTCACGACCAGCGGCGCGCTGCGCAGGGACCACCGCTCCGGGTCGGGCGCCGCCGCCAGCGGGCCCAGCCACTCGCACCGGGCCAGCAGCTCCGTCAGCCGCGGCCCGAGGTCCGGCGCGTGCTCGGCGACCTGTTCCCGTACGGAACGCACCCGCTCGGCCAGCGTGTGGCCGGCCGAGCCGCCCCGGGTGAACTGGAGGGACAGCAGCCACAGCGGCCGGCCGCCGGTCGGCACGAGCTGCGTGGTGCCCCGCACGGTGTGCAGCCGGCGCTCGCTGGCCGTGCTCTTGACCTCGACGTCGTAGCCGGGCAGCCCGAAGTCGTGCTCCTCGCTCGCGGGGCCGCGCCAGGACGCGACCGCCACCGGCCAGCCGAAGTGGTGCGCGAACCACTCCAGCGCGTGCAGCTCGCCCAGCAGCCCGACGCGCTTCTCCTCGCTGATGCCCCGGTTGCGCGCGAGCAGCTCGGTCCACGAGGCCAGCGTCTCGGTGAACGCGCGGGCCGGGCTGTGCCCCGCGCGCCGCACCCGCTCGGCCACGCCCTGGAGCAGGTCGTGGAAGTCGCGGAACAGCGCCCGCTCCGCCGTGGCGATCTCCAGCATGCGGCGCCCCTGGGCCGCCACCGGCCTCACCACCACCGCCGTCAGGCTCGACAGCGGCACCCGGTCACTCGGCTCCAGCGCGATGCGCAGCCCGGTGCGCGCCCCGTACGCGTCCACGAAGAACTCGATGCGCGGCTCGCCCGCCAGCGGGATGACGGTCGGCGTGCCGTCGTCCACGTAGCCGGCCACCGTGGGCCACTCGACGTGCGGAGTGCCGGCCGGTGGCGGCCCGCTCGTCACTGCTCGTCCATCCGGTCCAGTTCGGTGCGCGCGGCGGCGAGCAGGATGGACTGCCAGAGCTGGAGGTTGTCCTTCTCCCGCGAGCCGCTGTACTCCTTCTCGAAGACCTGGTGCAGCAGCAGGTAGAGCAGGGACTTGACCATGGGCGCGTCGTTGAGCCCGCCACGCCGGCCGCCGAGCAGCGCGGGATGGTACGTCTTGTTCAGCAGGATCGCCCGTTCCTCGCGGTCGATCGCGAAGAACACGTCGCTGCCCAGCTTCTCCCAGCGCAGCGCCACCGGCTCCTCGCCGGGGATGAGCGGCAGCTCCTCCTCGATGGTCCGCTTCACCTCGGCCGCCATGCCCTTGCCGGGCGCGATGACCGGCTTGCGGTCCACGCCGGCCCGCTTGCGCGCCTCGCGGTAGGTGGCCTCGGCCGCGTCCAGGTACTCCTTGAACGCGTAACCCTCCGCGTCCGTCGCCTCGGTGAGCGCCGCCGCGAACGCGGGCGACGCCTCCACGCCCGCCTTCTTCACGGTCAGCCGGAACGCGTCACCGCCGTCCGCCGGCAGCTCGACCGCGACCCGGGCCAGCGCGAGGTGCGGCTCGGGCTGCCGGAACCCGTTCCAGCCGCCGGCCTGCACGAGCCGGTCGTTGCGGTAGAAGTAGAACCCCTGCTTGTCCAGGACGGTGCCGACCGCGCGGTACTCGTCCAGGTTCGACTTCGGCGTCCACACGTGCCCGGTCAGCGGCACGGCGCCGGCGCCCTCGACGTGGGCGGTGAACACCTTGGGGAAGCCGGGGGCGCCGGTGACGGGGTAGCCGAACGGGTCGAGGGACTCCACGCCGAAGTCCATGTAGACGGTGCGGGTCTGTACGTCCTCGACGGCGATGGTGATGTTGAAGTCGTCGCGGGCCAGGAACCGGTGTAGGAACAGCCCGAGGTGCAGGCCGAGCTTGGGGATCATGCGGGTCAGGTAGCGGTCCGTCTGGCCGCCCCCGCCGTGCTTGGGGAAGTCCCGTACGCCGTCCCACCGCACGATGGTGCCCTGCCAGGTGATGGGCCGGTCGTGATAGCGGTCCATGAGGTCCTGCGCGTAGCCGGACTCCACGATGTCGCACTGGAAGCTCTCCTTGGCCTGCGCGGTCACCCACCGCCGGCCCACCGCGCGGCTGCGCTTGGTCTTGCTGATGACCGTCACCGACTCGGCGTGGCTGAGCGAGGCCGACTTGAGGCCCGTACCGAAGACGCCGAGCGACTTCTCGCCGTACTCGCGCCGCCCGCCGACCGTCATGGCGACGTCGAGCGCCTCCTCGTCCATGCCGCGCCCGTCGTCCACGACGAGCAGGCTGACCAACTCGTCGCCGTTGCGCAGCACATGGATCACGACGTCCTTCGCGCCGGCGTCGATCGAGTTGTCGATCAGGTCGGCTAACGCGACCTCGAACCCGTATCCCTGACTGCTCAACGCGTCGATGAAGCGCGGGTCCGGCGGGAGCCGCTTGCTGCCGGTGGTGGGAACCTCGAAATGCCAGTCGCTCATGGCCTACCTGCCTCAGAAACACTGCTCGCAACGTTTCCCGCCCCGACGGAGGCGGTGGGGGAAACGCACGCCGGAGGGTTCCTGGGATCGAGGCAGATCGTACCCGTCGGCATGTGGAACAGGGAGAAGTCGGCGAAAGTCAGTTTTCGACACTTCGGGGCGCAGCGCATGGGGAGGGGCGGGCGCGGGGACGTTTCCCACACCGTAATGACCCAGATCCGTTGACCGGGGCCGGCGCACGTGCCGGAACCCGCCGCGGATCCGCCGATCGAAGGGTTCCGCTCATGTCGCACGCGTTCCGCAAGCTGCCCGTGCCCGCACTCCTCGCCCTCGCGTCCCTCGCGCTGCCGTCGACCGCCGTGGCGGCCACCGCGCCCGCCGCCCCCACGACCGCCGTACGGGCCACCGCACCCGCCACCCCGACCCCGGCCGCAGCCGGCACCACCTGCCTGGCGCACGACTATCCGAGATCCCGCATCGTCAATGTGGAGTCGTGCAACTCTTCGGACGCGCAGCACCGGTGGAGCAGAAGCGGCGAGTTACTCCGCCTGTCCGCGCACTGGGGCATGTGCCTGTCCAGCGACTATCCGCGAACCCGGGCGGTCAACGTCGAGTCGTGCGACTCCGGCTCCACCAAGCAGCGTTGGGCGGTCAACGGCGAGCTGGTCTCCCAGTCCGCGCACCCCGGCATGTGTCTGGCCACCGACTTCCCCCGGACCCGCATCGTCAACGTGGAACCGTGCGCCCCTTCCGACCCGCAGCACCGTTGGACGATCCAGGGCGAGCAGATCAGCCTGACCTCGCTGTGAGCCACTGACACGGCGCCGCCCCCCGCTGGCGCGCGGGGCGGCGCTGTGCTGGGCTGTGCTGGTCGACGCGGGGCGGGCGGCGCGGGCGTCGCGTACGCCGGCGACGCGGACGCCGCCGGCCGACCGGCCACCCGCGTGCACTCGGCCAAGAGGTCGTCTGCCGTGGCCGCTCAACCGAACGTGCGCCGGTAGGTCTGCGGGCTGACGCCGGTGGTGCGTTTGAAGCGGTCACGGAAGGTGGTGGGTGAGCCGAACCCGACCTGGCCGCCGATGCGTTCCACGGAGTGCTCCGTGGTTTCCAGCAGGTGCTGTGCCTGGCGGATGCGGGCCCGGTGGAGCCACTGGAGCGGCGTGGTGCCGGTCTGGTCGCGGAAGCGTCGGATCAGGGTCCGGGTGCTGGTTCCGGCCCGCTCGGCGATGTCGGCGAGGGTGAGGTCGCGGGCCAGGTTCTCGCGTAGCCAGGTGAGCAGCGTCTCCAACTCGGAGCCCTGCGGTGTGGGCGCGTGGTCGTAGACGATGAACTGCGCCTGCCCGCCCTCCCGTTCGAGGGGCATGACGGACAGGCGGGCGGCGTCGGCGGCGACGGCCGAGCCGTAGTCACGGCGGATCATGTGCAGGCACAGGTCCGCGCCCGCCGCGGCGCCGGCCGAGGTGAGCAACTGGCCGTTGTCGACGTAGAGGACGTCCGGGTCGACGTCGAGGCCCGGGTGGGCGGCGGCCAGCAGGCCGGCCGCGCGCCAGTGGGTCGTGACGCGTAACCCGTCGAGGAGCCCGGTGGCGGCCAGCGGGAAGGTGCCCACGCAGATGGAGGCGATCCGGGTGCCGTCGGCGGCGGCCGACCGCAGCGCGTCGCGCACAACGGGAGGGAGCGGGGCGGCGACGTCGGCGACGCCCGGCACGATGATCGTGTCCGCGTCCCGGAGGCCCTCCAGGCCCCAGTGGGCCCGCAGGGTGAAGGCTCCGGCGTCGACCTCGTCGCGCTCGGCGCACACCCGTACCTGGTAGCCGGGCCGCCCGTCGGGCAGGCGGACCCGGGAGAACACCTCGATCGGGGTGGACAGGTCGAACGGGATCACCTGGTCCAACGCGAGCACGGCAACCGTATGCATGGCCAGAACCTACCTCCCCGCCAGCCGGTCGGACCGGGGCCGCCCTCCCGGAACGCCCACGTCAGCGCGGTTCCCACGCGATGGAAGGACGTTGGCACTATCCCGTTGAAACCTGTCACTCGTGCCACTGGGCGAGCACCCGGGAAGCCGGTTGACTTCGGAGCGTCCCGATGGAAATCGACGCCGAAGGAACCGCGCACCCATGCACATCCAGGTCGTCAGCGGCACCGGAGGACGGACGTCGTGCGCCGTCGGCGCCCTCGACCCGGAGCGCGCCCACGCGGCCGGTGGCGCCGGAGACCACCGTCGCCACCGTCACCGTCACCGTCAGCGGCGGCCTCGGCCGCCGCGCTGCCCGCGACGGCCGCCGGCGTACGGACACTCCTGACCCTGCCCACCCGGGACCGCGCACCGGCCAAGACGTCGGTGCTCGCGCCGCGACAGCTCGACCGCGGCGACGCGGCCCGCCCCAGGAGGAAGAAGTCATCCCCTCATGAACCTCGTGTCACCAGTGATCGTCGGCATCGTCTACTGCCTGCTGATGTCCCTGATCAAAGAACCGTACCGACGCCACTTCAACGCGGTCATGGTGGGCGGAGCCGGCGCCGCCTATCTGAGCGGGGGCGGCTTCGGCCCGTGGGAGTTCCCGTTCGTCGCACTCACGGCCTACGTCGCCTACCGCGGCCTGAACTCCTGGAACTTCGTCGGCGTCGGCTGGCTGCTCCACACGGCCTGGGACATAGCCCACCACCTCAAGGGCAACTCGATCCTGCCCTTCTACCACGACGCCTCTCTGGCCTGCGCCATCTGCGATCCGGTCATCGCCCTGTGGTGCTTCCGCGGCGGACCTTCCCTGATCGCGCTCGCCCGCCGCCGGTTCCGGCCCGGCCGGACGGCCGACCACGCGCACGACCACGTCTCCGCCCCCTCCTGACCGGACCGCACCGGCACCGGGCGGCCGGCCCGCGAGCCGGCAGACCGCCCCCGCCTCCCGGGACGACGTCCCGCCGGCCGGGGCGGCGGGCCCACGAGCGCGGGTGGCGGCGTACCGCCCGCGAGCGCGCGGGTGGTGGCGTACCGCCCAGGAGCGCGCGGGTGGTGGCGTACCGCCCAGGTCAGACGGCGCGGGCCCAGACGGACGGTCGCCCCGGGCGGCGGACCTCCGCCGACTCGGGCATCGCGGGCCAGTAGTGGTCGGTGAACAGGCGGGCGACCAGCGCGCCTCGGCTGGCGACGCCGGCCTTGGTGAACACCGTCTTGAGGTGGTCGCGCACGGTGTGCGGCGAGATGAACAGCGTCGTGGCGATCTCCGCCGTGGTCAGCCCGCGCGCCGTGAGCTGGGTGATCTCCAGCTCGCGCGGGGTCAGGCCGTACGCCTCGGCGACCAGCACCGCCAGGTCGGCGGGGGTCGCCGGCTCGATGACCAGGGCCACCGGTCCCGGCCCGCCGCCGGCGCCGGTGAGGGACGAGGCGTGGCAGGTCAGCCAGCGGCCCTCGGTGGTCCGGATGCGCACGCGGGCGCTGCCGCGGTCGTGTCCGGCGGTGACGGCGCGCGCCTGGAGCGCCGCGCCGATCACCCAGATGGGCAGCTCAAGCCCCAACGCCGTGGGGAACGAGGGCCCCTGCGGCAACCGGGCGAGGTGGTGCCGCGCCTCCTCGTTGACCGAGGTGGCCTCGCCGTTCTCGTCGAAGAGGATCAGTCCGGGCGCCGGCGAGTCGGTGCCGCGCGCGGTCACGGTCGGCCGGGCGAACGTCCGCAGCCGCTCGGCCAGCGGCAGCGACAGGCCGGCGAGCAGCGCGGTCTCCCGCGAGTCGAAGGACTCGGCCGTACGGAACAGGCTCAGCAGCCCCCAGGGCCGCTCGCCGATCTGGAACACCGCGCGCAACTCGTCGTACATGCCCTGGTCCCGCAGCAGCCGCCGGAACCGGGAGCTGCGCGCTGGCAGGTCGCCGGTGGCCGCGCGCAACCCGGCCGCCGGCACGGCGGCGCGGGCCAGCTCGCGGAACGGGAGGACGTTCTCCTCCAGGAGTTCGCTGCGCCAGTAGGCGGCGCAGCCCTCGCCCTGACCCAGGTTCTCGACCAGCATCGGGGCGGTGATCAGGCCGGTGTCCGGGTCGGCGGCGGTCCACACGGCCGAGTCGAACGGCACCAGGCGGCGCAGCCGGGCCGACACGCGGCTGAAGAGTTCCAGCGCGTCGGTCGCCTCGTCGGCGGCGGCCAGCACCGACTGGTGGTGTCGGTGGTGATCGGTCACGCGTACCCCCTCGCCTGTCCCCGGCCGCCCGCCGCCTGTCTCGGCCCCGCGCCGCGTCCGGTCCACGCCCCTCAGCCTGCCCTGTCACCCCACCGAACAGAACCCCTCATCTGAGGGGGTCGGCGCCCACCGATCCCCCGGAAACGGGGGATGGGGCCGGCCGCGCGGAGCCGGCAGGGTCGGTGCCGTACGCACACCGACCGCTCGGAGAGGAAGACCATGGACATCGCCATCATCGGGGGAGGCGCGGCGGCCGTCGGACTGCTGGACGCGCTGGCCACCCACCTGCCCAACGCCCCCGGGGCGGCGCACGCCGCCGGCGGGATCGGCACCCTCACCGTCTTCGAGCCGTCGCCGCACCTGTGGCGGGGCCGCCCGTACGGTCCGGACCTGGCGGCCGTGCTGGTCAACACGCCGCCCGCGCTCATGTCGGTCCGCGCCGGGGACCGTGACCACTTCGCGGCCTGGCTCGGCCAGCGCGACGCGGACCACATCGACCACCTCCTCGGACAACCCCTCGTCCCGCGGGCCCTGTACGGCGAGTACCTGGTCCACTGCGCGGAGAAGGCCGTGGCCGCGCTCGGCGAACAGGGCCACCCGGTGCGCGTCGTACGGGAGCGGGTACGGGAGGTCGTCGTCCGCCCGGACGCGCGGCTGGTGCTGCGCACGGACGAGGGGCGGGAGTACGCGGCGGACCGCGTGGCGCTGTGCGTGGGCGGCGGCACGCCCCCGGACCCGTACGGGCTCGCCGGCGCGGCGGGCTTCACGGCCGACCCGTACCCGCTCGCCGACTCGCTCGACGCCATCGCCGCGAGCGACGACGTGACGGTCCTCGGCAGCGGCCTGACCGCCGTCGACGTCGTCGTGGCGCTGGCCGCGCGCGGCTACCAGGGCCGGATCTCGCTCCTGTCGCGCGGCGGCGTGCTCCCGTACGTCTGGCAGCGCCCGACCGGCCGCCGCCCGACCCACGTGACCGTGGAACGCGTGGCGGAGCTGCGCGACACGCGGGGACACCTCGCGCTCACCGACCTCGCCGGACTGTTGCGCGCGGAGATGGCGGAGGCCGGGGAGGACTTCGACGCCCTCGCGGCCCACCTCCGCGCCACGCGTACGGACGACCCGGTCGAACGCCTCCGGCAGCAGCTCGCCGAGGTCGGCGACGCCCGGATCGGGCGCCGCGTGTTGCAGGAGACGGCCCACTCCGTCGGCCCGTACGCCTGGCCCCTGCTACGCGAGCCCGACCGCGCCTGGCTGCGACGCCACCTGCGGACGGCCGCGAGCGTCGTCTCGCCCATGGTGCCGGTGAACGCGTCCGTCCTGCTGCGGCTCGCGGACTCCGGGCAACTCACCATCTCCGCCGGCGTGCGCGCCGTCGAGCCGGTGAACGGACGGTTCCGCATACGCGACGCCGCGGGCGAGCGCACGGCGAGCGCCCTGGTCAACGCCGTGAACGCGGCCCCCCAGGCGGTCCCGGCCGGAGCCCGCCACCTGGTCCACTCCCTGACCCACGCCGGCCTGGCCACCCCCCACCCGGCGGGCGGCGTGGTCCCCACCGACCCCCGCCTCCACGTGGTCGGCGACCTGGCCGGCGGCGGCCCGTTCCTCACGTCGAGCATCGCGGGCGTCGCGGGGCAGGCGGCGCGGGTGGCGGGGGTGCTCGGGCGCTGAGCGCTGGGTGCTGTGTGGGAGTCGGCCGTACGGAGCGGCTCCGCCGGGGTGGGACGGGTGGGACGGGTTGGACGGCCGACGGTGAGCCGTTGTCAGCGCTGGTCGGCCTCGCGCCAGTAGTCGGGGAGCATCTCCGCGACCCACGCCGGGACGCTGACCGGTCCGCGAGGACCCATCTGCGGGAAGTACGGGGCGAGGTCGATGACGGGCGTTCCGTCGACGGCGTCGAGGTCGGTCACGTGCAGGTCGCGCCCTTCGACGCGGAGCAGGCGCGGGTAGGAGGTCGCCAACTGGTTGGGCCGGCGGTGGTTGCGGTGTACGAAGGTGCCCGTCGCCGGCCACCGCGGATTCCCCCGCGGACTGCGGGCGTGCAGGGCCACATCGTCGGGCGAGGCACGGTGGAAGTGCCAGACCACGGTGAGGTGGGAGAACTCGCCCAGTCCCTGGAGGGTTTCCAGGGGATACCCGTCATGCAACCGGATGACGGACTCGACCCCGCCCTGGTAGTCGTCGCTCGGTTCCTGGTGCCCACCGATCACGGTGGCCACGGGGGTGACGGTGAGAGAGTGCGGCATCGCGGCTCCTTGGGAGTTTGGGAGTGAGGGGGCGGGTGCCTGGTGGCACAGGCGTGCACGGCCGTCGCCGCCGCCCCGTCCCCGCTCGCCGTCCAGGCGGCGGAGCGGGCACTCGACGCGGCGCGGCGACAGGAGGGGTCCTGGCACGCCGCCGACGCGCAGGACCAGGCATGGACGTGGGCCGAGGTGGCCCTGGCCTGCGCGGCCACCGGCGCCGAGTAGCCGCCACGGGCGGTGGGCGTGTGGTGTGGGGGAGCGTGGGAGAGGGGTGCGCGGCCCTGGGTTACTGGGAGCGGGAGTGACAGCGGCTGTCGTTCGGGCCGAACGCGGCCAGGCAGGGGCCCACGTCGGGTTCAGGGTTGCTCTTCGCCGAGGGCCGCGCGTAGCCAGTCCAGGGAGCCGGTCGCCAGGACCGCGTCGGCGAGTTCTCTGGCCGTATCGGTGGTGAGCCGGCCGCGACTGTTGTCGATCCAACGCTGGGCGTTCTCGTAACCCTGTGCCTTGTACTCGACGCCCTGGATCAGGCACTCCAGTTTGTCGGCGTCCCGTGCGCAGATGGCCTCCGGCGATTCCTTGGCCTCGTACTCGGCGACGATGTCGCGCACAGCGGTGGCCAGGGCCTCGGGCATGCCAGCGACCTGGTCGTCCGTGACGGCGCGCGGGTCCGCCTGCGGGGCGTACTTCTTCCCCAGGTAGTTGACGTCGCCGGTGCGGGTCTCCTGCGAGTCGTGCCAGACCGCGAGGAAAGCGGCCCGCGCCGGGTCGGCGCCTTCGAGCGTGGCGATGATCGTCGCGAGCAGGGCGGTGCGCCAGGAGTGCTCCGCCACCGACTCGGGGTCGCGTACGCCAGCCATCCACCAGCCGGTGCGCTTGCTCTGTTTCAGCGTTCCCGCCTCGTACAGGAAACGCGCGACCGCGGACAGGTCTTCGGACACCGTCGGACTCCTCTCACGCCTCAGCGAGGCGGATCGCGTACCGGATGCTCTCCAGCTCCCGGCGCCCGCGCGCCGAAAGTTTCCGGCCGGCCGGCCGACATAGTGTGCGAATCAGGCAGGTACGCGGTGCGGCACCACGACGCCTGGGGCCACAGTGTTCAGGGAAGACCAGCTTTGGCCAATCCCGTCCGCCGTACGCTGGCCGCGTCGCCGAGCACGCTGGGAGCATCATGACGAGGCACATCGGGCACAACATCACCGAGCTCCGCAAGGTTCGCAAGCTCTCCGTACGACAACTGGCCACGCGGATCAACGTCTCCGTCTCCAGCATGGAGAAGTACGAGCGTGGCACTCGCACCGTCCCACCAGGCGTCATCGCCCAGTTGGCCAGCGCGCTGGCGGTGGGGCCCGAGCGGATCACCGGGCAGCCGTACCTCAATGGCGCGGAGACAGACGACCAGATCCAGGCCGTCATCCCGGACCTGCGCCGCATCATGATCACGTACGACAACCCGGACGCCCTGCCGAGCGCACCGCGCCCACTGGCCGAACTCGCCGCTGAGGCGCGGTCCGTGGCTCGGATGCGTCAGGATGGCCAGTACGTTCCCATGGGGCCGCTGCTGCCGGGGTTGCTGACCGAGCTGACGCACGTCGCGCTCAGCGCGCGCGGCGCGGAAGAACAGCGGGCGTACTGGTGGCTGGCCCGCTGCTACCGGGCTTCCAACTCGCTGGCTCACAAGCTGGGCTACCACGATCTGAGCATGACGGCGATCGAGCGCGTGCAGTGGGCGGCCGACCGGTCGGCCGACCCGTTGATGCAGGTCACAGCCGCGTACCTGAAGGCCGGAGCGATGCTGAGGGTCGGCAGCTTCCCGTCCGCGCGGCGGGTGCTGGAGGGGCTGGAGACCGAGGTCTCGCGGCTGGCGCCCGAGGAGTCGCTGTCCGACCAGCAACTCGCCGTGCAAGGGGCCATTCTCCTCAAGCTGGCCGTGGTGGAGGCCCGTGACGGCCGTCCGGAGCGGGCTGCGGAGCGTCTCGCCGACGCGCGCGCCGTGGCGCTGTTCATGGGCGAACGCGACTCGGACCACTACGAGATGAGCTTCGGGCCGACAAACGTACGCATCCACGAGATCGCGGCACTGATCGACGGGGGCGACACGGAACAGGCGCTCGCCCGACTCGCGGAGTGGGGCGGTGAGCGGGGCCGTGACGAGTGGCAACCCTCGCGCGGCATCGCCGCCGAGCGCGCGAGCCACCACCACATCGACGTGGCCTCGGCCCAACTCGCCGAGGGCGACCGCGCCCGCTCCTTCGCCTCGCTGCGCCAAGCGCGCACGATCAGCCCCAACCACACCCGGTTCCACCCCACGGTCAGGTCCGTGTCCGGCACGCTGGTGCGCCTCGACCGGTCCAGGGACGAGGAGTTGGCGGCGTTCGCGCGGTGGGCTGGGGCGTGAGGCGTCAAGCTGACGGCTAGGAATTCATCCGCACACTTTGTGCGGCCACGGCCGTCACTACGCGGAACGATCCCCTCACCAGACGCAACCGAGGGGATCGTCCCGTGCCCGTACCCATGCCTGCCGAATCGTCCTCGCCCCCACCCCACGACTGGATTCCCCCCGGCGGTGGCGTCCGTTGGACGCGGGTGGGGGAGTTGGGGTGGCACAGCCTCACCCTGTCGTTGTACCTGGGCAACCGGGTGCTGTCGGCGCTCGGTGAGGCGGGTGGGGCGGTGATTCAGGAGGACGTGGAGCAGCGGCTCACCTGGCTGATCGAGCCGGACGCGGCGGCCGTGCGGCACCTGCGCGACCACCCCGAGGTCACCCTCGCAGGTGACGACGACAGCTACCTCTTCGTCCCCGGGATGACGCGCGACCACACGGTGTGGTGGCGGGTCACTCCCACGCGTGACCGGTTGATCACCAGCGCTGAGCTGCTCGCGGACGCGTTCGCGGTGGTGCGGCCGAGGACGGGGGGTCGGCCGTGATCAATCTGGGGTGGGCTCCGCCGGTGGGTGGGGACGTGGTGGTGTTGCCGGCGGGCTGCGAGTGGGACGCGGTGCGCGCCTCGACGGCTGTCGCGTCGGCCGCGTTTCAGATCCTGGACGGTACGGAGAACTGCGCGGCCATCGTGGATGCGCGGGCGGGGTGGGTCTACTGGTTGTTGCCGCCGGGGGAGCGGGGTGGGTTCGCGCACTGGGAGCGGCTGGGCCAGTACGTCACCCTGCTCACGGCGGGTAGCGGCACGCACTATGTGGGGGTGCCGCCCTCGCATCGGCGTGCGGGGCCGGGGTTGCACTGGCGGATCACGGGGGAGTGGTCGGGCCGCTACCTGGCGCAGCCGTACTACCTGGGCGCGGTGTTGACCTCGGCCGTCTGCCTGGCGCATGGGCCTGGGGCGTTGCCGGGGCAGTGTGCGTGGTGTGAGCGGGAGTTGGACCCGGCGTACGCGGTGACCGTGCACGGCCGCCGCGCGGCTGGCGACGCCGCGCCCCAGCCGCTGTCCGTTCACCCGGCCTGTGCCCGCGCGGCCCGCCTGCGCGCCAACAGCCAGGAGCCGCGCGCATGAACCACCAGCCTCGCCCGACCCGGCAGCACGGGCGGCGGCGTTACCGCTACGTCGAGATGACCCTGGCGCCTGATCCCGAGGCCACCCCGTACACCGTCCACGCCACCTGCACCACCTGCGGTGACCAGTCACCCGTTCCCGAGGCCACCGAGACCATCACCGGCATGCACCACCAGGCACAACGCTGGTGCACCTCCCACGCGGCCCGGGACCATCCCGACGGGCGGCATCTGCGCTACACGGCCACCGTCACCCTCCACTGGCGCATCACCCCCAACGAGGACATCGGGCCGGCGGCGCCGGCGGGGTGAGGTGCGGGGAGTGGCCGATGAGTCCGGCGGTTCCGGGGCGTTACCTCGCTCTGTGCATGATGTCGTCGTGGACACGGATGCGGTGAGCGCCGCCATGGTGGAAGCGGGTTGGCAGAGTGTGCGCGACGACGGGCGGGTGCGGGCCGAACTGCTGGCGGCGGCCTACGCGGAACCCCGCCTGCGGCAGTTGTTCCCCTGGACCGGGATGATGGAGTTGCACTTCAGCCGGTGCACCGAACCACGGTGGACCTGGGACATTCCGTACGTCCAGCCTGACGCTGACGGTGGCTACCGGGTCTCCGGGCCTGAGCGGGGCGAGACGGTGGGCTCCACGGCCACAGCACAGGACGCGGTCGCCATGGTGGTCCAGCGCCTACCCGCCGGCTGCGGGCCCGCCTTCGTGGGTACACCGGAGGAACTCGCGGCCCACGAGGGCAGGACGCGGCGTGCGGGCGAAGGATGAGGGCATCCGGGGTGCCCGGGCTGTCCAGTGACGACGCGGGACCCGGCCAGGTGGTGGGTGTGATCACCGCGTACTGCAACGGTATGCAGAAGTGCCCACACTGGGTCAATGAGTAGTCCGGTGAGCGAAGAAGAGCACGAGATCGAGGACCTGCAACGGGAAGTAGCCAGCCTGCTGCTGGACCACGTATACGCCTCGTTGTTGGAAGACCAGCACGTCCGGGGCGTTCTACCCGCCCCTGCCGGGGCTCCGGCGGTTCGAGTGGTCCTCGGTGACAGGAACGAGTGCGAGCCATCGCGACTGACGGCGTACGAGATCCCGTTGGGCGCTGGCGACGAGCTGCGGACTTCTCACGACGTCGTCGGTCTGCTTCGCGCGGTGCACACCGGAACACATATCTACCCGTCGAACAGGGTCACTTCTGTCCTGGGTATGGACCTGTACCTGGTTGATCCGGCGCACGTGCAAGAGGCACCGTTCACCACGGACGACTGGGCCGCCACATTCCTGCGGTGCCTCGCCCATCCAGCGCAGGAGCGGGGGGCGGCGGGCCTGCGTGGGTTCCTGTTCAAGGAAGGGGGCGTGTTGCGGCTTTACCTGGACAGCGACGACGTACCCGGCGTGATCGCCGCCGACGTACGCCCCGGCGGTGCGCTGACCGCCCTCCTGGCAGCGCTGCCCTCGTTGCTCGGCGACGAATGGCGGACCTCGGACGCGGTCGAGGACCCGCACTGCCGGTACCTGGTAGACCTCACCGACTGGTGAGCACATAACCGTACGCACCTCGGCTCCGTTGCCTCAGCCGCCCGGCTGGCGCCGTCCCGCGCCATCGCCGCTCGGCCGGCCTCGCGCAGTGCGTGAACCTACGACTGCCCCGACTGCTGCTGCCCGTTCCAGGCGTTCGGCTGCGCGGCCGGCGCGCTGCCGTTCGGAGGCCCGTACGGTCCGTACGGCTCCTGCGGGCCGGGCCCACCCCCGTACGCGCCCTGTGGCGGCGCGCCCCACGGCGGACCCCCGTACGGCGGCGGGTACGGGTGCTGCTGCCACGGGCCCGGGGCGCCTGGGCCAGCCGGGTTCCCTGGGGCGACCTGCCCGCCTGGTGGCGGGGTCCAGCCGGGGATCGGTGCGGGGGCGGCGGCGTGGGGCCAGGCCGGGGTGGGGTGGGGGCCGGGCGGGGGCCAGCCGTATGCCGGGGCCTGGCCGTGCAGAGGGGGCGGGCCGTGCATCGGGCCTGGGCCGTGCAGGGGGGTGGCCGGCAGGTAGGCGTAACCCGGTGGGAGGCCGTACGGCCACTGCCGTGGGGGTGGCGGGGTCGGGACGGAGAGGGCGGCGTGGGCCAGGGCCGGCTGGGCGATGTCGCGGCGTTGCCAGAGGCGGTCCAGGAGGGCCTGTTCCCGCGTGGGGAAGTCGGGGCCCGCCGTGCCGCGGTAGGCGCGGTGGCGGAGGAACGCGAGGGAGGTGGCGCTCGCGATGTAGTCCGCCACCGCCTGCGCCGCCGCCGGGCCCCGGGTGCGGCGGGCGAGGTCGCGGGCTATGGCCCGGGCCCGCATCGAGGACAGCGCGATCGGCTCGGGGGGCGTTATCCACCCCGTCGCCTGGTACGCGGGGAGCTGGGCCCGGATGGTGCGCAGCTCCTTGCCACGGGACCAGATCGTGAACCAGGTCAGCAGCGCGAACAGCGGCACCATGCACAGCCCGTACACCGCCAGGAAGCCGTAGCCGCCCATGGACGCCGAACCGTTCCACGCGCCGTGCAGCACCATCGACAACAGCAGCCCGGCGATCGGGATCAGCACCCGCCGGGTGCGCTGCCGCAGCGGTCGGGCCGCCGCGATGCCGAAGCCGATGCCGGTCACGGCGGTGAACAGGGGATGCGCGAACGGCGACATCACGGCCCGGATGAAGAACGTCGCCGCCGTCGTGGACTGGAGTCCCGAGTAGCCGAACTCCTGGTCGCTGACGAAGGCGTTGCCCAGGTAGAGGATGTTCTCGGTGAACGCGAAGCCCGTCGCCGTGATGCCGGCTATGACCACGCCGTCGACCACGCCGTTGAAGTCGCGCCGCCGGTAGAGGAAGAGCAGCAGTACGGCGGCGGCCTTGGCGGTCTCCTCGACCACGGGCGCGACCAGCGTCGCGCCCCAGGTATCCCGGTCGGCCGACGAGGACTCGACCACCGTCGTCATCAGCCAGTCGGTGGCCAGGCTGTTCGCGAGCAGCGCGACGAGCGTCGCGGCGCACGACCCCCAGGCGAACGCGAACAGCAGGTTGCGCCAGGGTTTGGGCTCCACGCCATCCGCCCAGCGGAACGCCGCGACGAGCAGCGGCACGGGCAGGATGGCGAGGCCGAGGCCCACCAGGAAACCCTCGGTGCCCGTCTGCTCGCGGACGAGGGCCAGGATGACCAGGCCGGAGAGGGAGAGCAGCACGATCAGCGCGGCGGCGCGCAGCGCCCGGCTGTGGCGCATCCGCTCCCACTTCTCCCGACAGCCGGCCCACGTCCGCTGCCACCGGCCACCGCCGTCGCCGCCGTCGCTGCCGTCACCGTGCGGCGCCACCGCCGTAGCCCCGTACGCATACCCGTATCCGTATCCGTATCCGTGACCGGCCCGGGGTTCGGTTCCGTACTCGGGTGCGTACGGAGGTGGGGCGGGGGCGTGCGGTGGTGTCGGCGGTGGTGTCGGGAGCGGGGTCGGTGGCGCTGGTGGTGCGGCTGTTGGTGCGGCTGGCGGTGCCGGTGCCGGTGCCGGTGCCGGTGCCGGTGCTGGTGTGGCGGGGGCGGCTGTCTGTTGCGGCTGCGGCTCAGGCTGCGGTTGCGGTTGCTGCCCAGGCTCGGGTTCCGGCTGGGGCTGCTGCTCGGCCGCAGCGGGCTGCTCCGCAGCGGGGTGCGTCGTGGCGGACTGCTCCGTCGTGGGTTGTGGCTGCTCCGCCGCCGGCGGGGGCGTGACGGGGCGTGGCTCGGCGGGCGCGGGGTGTCGCGGCCGGTCCTGGTCGGGCCGTGGCGCGCCGGTCTCGCGCGGGGCGGGTGGTTCGGCCCGTACCGCGTTGGACTGCTGCGCCCCCTCGGTCACCCCTTCCGGAGGGGCCGCGGCCGGGTGGTGGCTCGCGTGGTCCGGTGGCGCGGGGTGGTGCGGGGACGAGGACTCGTGCACTCGGCGACCCTAACGAAGGGGGCAGTGGTGGCTCTCCGGATTATGCCCGGCCCCTCACGGTCGTGCGGGGTCGTCTCCGGCGTCGGCGTGAACGGGCCGCCCGCCCTCGCTCGCGTGCCCGGCGCGCTCGTCCGCGTGCCCGGCGTGCGCGTCGTCGGCGCTGGCCGGTAGCGCCTGGACGCGCCGGAACAGCAGGTCGTGCACCGGGTGGCCCTTGTCGATGCCCTGGCCCTCGAACTTGGTCAGCGGCCGGAACTCGGGCCGCGGCGCGAATCCGCCGTCGGCCTGGGTGTTCTCGAAGTACGGGCTGGCGGTCAGGACCTCCAGCATCTGCTCCGCGTACGGCTCCCAGTCGGTGGCGCAGTGCAGCAGCGCGCCGGGGGCCATGCGGGACGCGGCGAGCGCGAGGAACTCCGGCTGGATGAGCCGCCGCTTGTGGTGCCGCTTCTTCGGCCACGGGTCCGGGAAGTACACGCGCAGCCCGGCCAGCGCCTCGGGCTCGATCATCTCGCGGAGCAGGATGATCGCGTCGCCGTTGGCCACCCGTACGTTGGTCAGGCCCGCGCGCTCGGCGAGGGCGAGCAGGTTGCCCTGGCCGGGGGTGTGCACGTCAGCGGCCAGGATGCCGGTGCCGGGGTCGGCCGCCGCCATCCGCGCCGTGGCCTCGCCCATGCCGAACCCGATCTCAAGGACCACCGGCAACGCGCGGTCGCCGAAGAGTTCGCCCAGGTCAAGGCGGCGCATCCCGTCGATGTCGAGCCCCCACCGGGACCACAGCCGGCGCAGCGCCTCACCCTGGCCCGGGGTCACCCGGCCGCGGCGCGGCCGGAACGAGCGGATGCGCCGCTCGTGGTGCGACCCGGCCGGATCGACGGCCGGACCGTCGGGGAACCGCGTCATCCGCGTGGCCCCCGCCGCGCCCCCGCTCGCGGCACCGGCCGCGTCGGGGTCGCCCGATGGGCGCGTGCTCCCTGAGACGTGTGGGGCATGCGGGGTGGGCTGCTGGGGGGCGGTGTGGTTCTCGGACACAGTGGTTCGATTCTACGGGCCACCCCGGCCAGCCCCGTCCGGCCACGGAGCCGGCTCCCCGCGCCCCTGGAACCTCGGATTCCGTACGGCCCGCTCACCGTCCCGCCTGTGCTGCCGGCCCGCGCGTCCCCGTACGCCCCGCGTCGTCGAGCCCGTCACGGAGCGGTGGCCTGTCGGAGCGGGCTCGGGAGCCCGAGGCGGACGCGGGCCGTTCGCGGCGGCGGACTCCGGACGCTGACGGTCCCGGGCCGGCCCGGGCACGAGGACTTCCCCCGAGGGCGTCCGCCCGTACCTTCCGGGCCGCGCGCGACGGGCGTATGCGTAGCGGGGGGAGACCATGTCACGCCGACGGAGGGAAGTCCCATGCGTTCCCACGAGCCCGACAGGGCGCAGCAGGGCGCCCAGCCGCGCCGCGCCTCGGCCGCCCGCTCGCACGGGGCCCGGCCGAGGCCCGTCCGGCCCGCGGCGGGCGGCCTGGAGAGGGGCGCGCCACTCGCCCTGCCACGCGGTGCGGGGAACGCCGCGGTGGTGCGCGCGCTGGAGGAGACCCGCCTTACGGACGGCGACGGGAGCGGTCACGAGCAGGCGCCGCCGCCTTCGGTGCAGCGCTCAGCGGTGCACGAGGTGCTGCGTTCGTCCGGTCGGCCGCTGGAGGAGCCGCTACGGGCGGAGATGGAGGCGCGGCTCGGCGCGGACTTCTCCGACGTGCGTGTGCACACCGACGCTGTCGCCCGGCGCTCCGCGCAGGAGATCAACGCGCGGGCCTACACCTCGGGCAGCCACATCGTGGTCGGCGAGAGCGGCGCGGACAAGCACACCCTCGCCCACGAGCTGACCCATGTCATCCAGCAACGCGAGGGCGCGGTGGCCGGTACGGAGACCTCCGGGGGGCTACGCGTCAGCGACCCGGCCGACCGGTTCGAGCGCGCGGCCGAGTCCAACGCCGCCGCGGTGATGCGCCGCCCGGTCCCGGCCATCGAGGGGCCCGGCGCCGTTCACCCGGCGCCGTCCGGGGGCGACGCGGCGGTGGGGGGCGCGTCGGTGGGGGGCGCGTCGGGCCACGCTGCTTCCGTGCAGCGGACGCTGACCTTCCAGGGCAAGGAGCTGACGCTGGAGGAAGCGCGTGGGCGCGTGCTCAAGGTCCAGTCGGCGGCCCTCACCCCGTCCGAGAAGCAGGCGTTGGGCGAGCTGGTCGCGGACACGCACAACCACGACCTCACCAAAGACGAGGAGCTGGTCCAGCTACTGAGGAAGAAGCTGCGCGCCGAGTGGGGTGTGACCGACGGGGAGGCGGAGCTTTTCGACAGGTACCAGGGCGGCGAGTACGCGGCGTGGAACAAGGCGCTGCGCAGCGGGGAGGTCACCGAGCAGTACTCGGTGGCCGGTAAAACGACCGACATGATCCAGGGGCTGGCACGCATCGCCAAGACCAAGCAGCTGGTGCAGCGCACGCTGTCCTTCGAGACGCGCGAGCAGTTCCTTGCCTACGCCAAGCAGTTCGAGGAGGGCAAGGAGTACACGGCGGTGCAGTTCGAGTCGACCACGCGGCGGCTTGGTATGACGCCGGACCTACCGGGAAAGCCCGTATACGTAGTCGACCTGCGCATCGACGCGCAGGGGTTTCACGGTGGCGAGATGTCGTCGGCGATCAACGTGGTGCAGAAGAGCGAAGGTGAGACGGTCTTCCCGCCCGGTACCAGGTTCAAGGTCACCCTGGCGCCCGAACAGCCGCCGGCGGGAACGGAGTTCACCACCACAAGCCCGTTCAAGGCGACCATCGAGATGACCGAGCTGCCAGACCTGGACACCAGCAAGCAACGAATGCCGACCGAGCAGGAATTCAGGAAGGCTCGCATGGACAAGTTGATGGGTGGCCAGACCAGGGCAAGGCAGAAGTCCTTCTGAACGAGACCCCGGGGCGCGCGGCCCGGCGCGGGGCTCGTACCGTCCAGGCTGTCCGCACAGCCCGTCAGGTGCGGCTCCACGGGGTGATCAGCGCGCTCGGTGACAAACCCTTTGGCCATGCCGCCGCGGCACTCGACTTCGTCGGCGGTGACGCGGCGGCTGTCTCCCGGGAAGTGCTCAGAAACCCGGGGCGAGTCGCCTCCATCGTCGACACCACCGTCACCGAGAAGGGCGGTCACCTCGTATGGGCCCGCCCCAGCTCGGACGACCTCGCCGCGCTGTGCGCACTCGCGGACTCCGGCAAGCTGCTCGTCACCGTGGACCGGGTTCTCCCCCTGGCCGAGGCGGCCGACGCCTGGCGGGCGGTCCAGGAAAGCCACACCCGCGGCAAAATCGTGCTGGACGTGGACGCGAGCTGAGCCCTGGCCGCCGTCGCTCGCCGCGCGGTCAACGACGCCGTCATCGAGGCCGATACCGGCTTCTGCCACCTCGCCGGCACGCGAGCCCGAGCCGGGGAACCGGCCATGGCCGGCGAGCGCGCCCACCGCGCGTGCGACCGGCGCCTACCACCGCGACCGGGCCCACCCGTCGTACGAAATGCGCGTGACGGCTGTGACAAAAGTGGCCTCGTGAGGTGAACATAGACGGTGCACTTGTCAGGAACACGTGCGCCGGCGAGGCGGGCAGGAAGCGAGCATACGGGGGCGAGGGAATGGCCTGGGAGAGACTTGACGTACCGGACGCGCCGGTGGGGGCCCGGCGCGGGGCGCTGTGGTTCAGCCCGCCGCCCGAGCGGCGGCCCCTGCCCACCCTCTCGCCGTCCCGGCCGCGCTGGGCCCGCCTGCTGACCGGGCTGATCACCGGGGCCATCGCCACCACGCTGCTGTGCGCCGCCGGGGACGCGTTCGGCGAGGAGCGTGAGGAGCGCGGCCCACGGGTGGGTGGCGGCCACGTCCAGGAGACCTCGCCTCACTGACCCGCCTCTCCCACGCGCACGCGGGCCTGTGCCCGTGCGCGGAGCCGCACCCGTGCGCGTGGCCGTACGCGGAGCCGCACCCGTACGCGGGGCCGTGCCCGTGCCCGTACGCGCGACCGTGCTCGCCGAACGGGCCCGGCCCGAGGGGACCCGCGCGCGTCAGATGTGGCGCAGGGCTCGGCGGGCGACCTCGCGGCCGATGGCGAGGGAGGCCGTCGCCGCGGGGGAGGGGGCGTTGAGGACGTGCACCATGCGGGGTGACTCCTTGAACAGGAAGTCGTCGACGAGCGTGCCGTCCGGCAGCAGGGCCTGGGCCCGCACGCCCGCCGGGGCGGGTATCAGGTCGTCGGCCGTGACGTCGGGCAGCAGCCGGCGCACCGCGCGGGTGAAGGCGTGGCGGGACAGCGAGCGGTGCAGCTCGCCCATGCCGTACCGCCAGTGGCGGCGGGCTATCCGCCAGGAGCCCGGGTACGCCAGCGTGCGGGCCAGCTCGCCGGGGCGCACGGTCAGCCAGTCGTAACCCTCCCGGGCCAGCGCGGGCACCGCGTTGGGGCCGATGTGCACGCTGCCGTCGATGCCGCGGGTCAGGTGGACGCCGAGGAAGGGGAAGGCGGGGTCGGGCACCGGGTAGACCAGGCCGCGCACCAGGTCGGCGCGGGCTGGGCGCAGCTCGTAGTACTCACCGCGGAACGGGATGATCCGCATGCCCGGGTCGTCGCCCGCCAGGCGCGCGACCCGGTCGCTGTGCAGGCCGGCGCAGTTGACCAGGGCCCGCGCGCGCAGCACCTCGCCGGTCGCCGTGCGGACCGCGACCGCGCTCGCGCGCCGGCCGATGACCTTCACCCGCGCCCCGTACCGCACCGAGGTGCCCGCGTCCTGGGCGAGCTGGGCGAGCTGGGCCGAGACCGCGCCGAAGTCGCAGATCCCGGTCGTCCCGATGTGCAGCGCCGCGCGGCCCCGCACCCGCGGCTCGTGCGCGGCTATCTGGGCGGGGCCCAGCTCGCGCACGGGGATGGCGTGCTGCCGGGCGCGCTGCGCCAGCGCGTGCAGCCGGGGCAGCTCACCGCGGTCGGTGGCGACGATGAGCTTGCCGGTGACCTCGTGCGCGATGCCGTGCTCGGCGCAGAACTTCACCATCTCCGCCGAGCCCTGGAGGGCGAACGCGGCCTTGAGCGAGCCGGGCGGGTAGTAGATGCCGCTGTGGATGACGCCGCTGTTGTGGCCGGTCTGGTGGCGGGCCGGGCCGCCCTCCTTCTCCAGCACGACGACCCGGGTGCCCGGCGCGGCGCGCGTGATCGCGTACGCCGTCGACAGGCCGATGATCCCGCCCCCGATCACCAGCACGTCAGCGTCGTACCTCACCACGTCACCTCCCCTACGCGTCCGATCGTCGCCCCGCTCGCCCGGCTCGCGCGGGCCGGGCGGCCCGAACAAACCAGGGCATCCGCACACACGCGGCGCGAAACACCGCCGCGACATCCGCCCACATCACCGACGCTCACCATCATGACCTGCGCCACTGACAACCGGCCGAAACCAAAGCGGCGCTTGCGTTCCGACCGGGTGTGCGAAAGGCGACGCGCGGGTGACGGGGCCGTGCCCGTCCGTCCCGTCGCGAGGGCCACGGCGGGACGGTCGGCCGGCGGCCTGGTGTGCGGCCGGGCCCGGGTTCACGCCGGGGCGACCAGCAGGGGCCGCGCCCGCTCGCGCAGCTCCACCACGCGCGGCTCGTCGCCGTAGGGTTCCAGCCGGTGCAGCAGGTCCCGCACGTACTCGGTGGTGCGCGCCGACGAGATGCGGCCGGCGACCTCCACCGCGCGGGTGCCCGCCGCGCAGGCCGCGTCCAGGTTGCCGGACTCCAGTTCGGCGACGGCCGACACGACGAGCCGCAGCCCGTGCGAGCGCACGAACTCCTCGGTCGGGCAGGCCAGCGCGCGTTCGGTGAAGCGGCGCACCTGGCGGGGCAGTTTCAGGTCGCGGTAGCACTCGGCCGCGTCGGCGGCGAACCGCTCGTAGGAGTAGAAGTCCAGCCAGGACGGGTCGGGGTCGCCGTCGCGGGAGCGCTCGAGCCAGCCCTCGGAGGCGCGCAGGGCCGCGCCGCACGCGGGGCCGTCACCCGCCTTGGCCTGGGCGCGGGCCTCGACCAGCCGGAAGAAGCTCATGGTGCGCGCCGTCGCCAGGCCGCGGTTGCGCTCCAGGGCCGCCTGGGCCAGGTCCACGCCCTCGTCGGCGAAGCCACGGTAGGTGGCCTGCAGGCTCATCGACGCGAGCACGTACCCGCCCAGCGGCACGTCGGCCGCGCCCCGGGCCAGCCGCAGCGCCTGAATGTAGTAGCGCTGCGCGGCCTCCTGTTGGCCGGTGTCGAACGCCATCCAGCCGGCCAGCCGGGTCAGCTCGGCCGCGGCGCCGAACAGCGCGCGGCCCACCTCGTCGGTGTACGCGCCGAGCAGCAGCGGCGCCGCGTCCACCCGCAGGCACTCGGGCACCATCGAGGAGCGCCAGTCGCCGCCCCCGTACTTGGAGTCCCAGCGCCGGGCGTCCTCGGCGGCCTCGCGCAGCTTCTTCACGTCGCTGTGCCCGACCCGCTGCGGCGCGCCGTCCTGGCCCGGGACCGCGTGCTGGTGCTGGTGGGCGGGCTGGTGCGGAGCGTGTGGCGGGGCGGGTTGGCCCTGTGGGGCGGGCTGGGCGCGAGGTGTGGAGGGGGCGCGCGAGGTGGGCGGGGCGGGCTGGGCCGCCGGGGCGGGCGCGGCGCGTGGGGTGGGCGGCGCGGTCTTCGGTTCGCGGGCCACCGAACTGTCGGCGGGGGATATCAACCAGCGCGAGGCCGGCGTGGCGTAGGCGGTGACGGCGAACGATCCGGCCAGGCTCTGCCAGATGCCCCCGCCGCCGCGCCGACCGGCGAGATCCAGCCGGTACAGGTCCGTCGCGGAGCGCACCGCCTGGCCGATATCGCGCGGAAAGGCCAGGCCCACCTCGGGCGCGGGATCGGCGTCGGCGAGGCCGATCTCGTGCAGGGGGACGGGGCGTCCGAGCTTGCTCGCGATGGCCGCCGCGATCAGGTGCGGGGCCGCTCCCTGCGGCACCATCCCCTTCGACACCCATCGGGCCACCGACGTCTTGTCGTAGCGGAGGGTCAAACCCCGTTGCGCGCCAAGGTCGTTGACCCGGCGCGCGAGCCCGGCATTGCTGATTCCCGCGAGGGCGAGAACCGTGCCGAGCTTCTCGTTCGGCCCGCGTAGCTCCCTGGACATGCGCACCCCTCGACAGCACCCGACGGCCGCCCCGGCATAGGCACGGGGCATTCGTAAACCCAGCGTAGTTCGCTGCATCCCGACCGTTAAGGGGCGCTGTCTTGGATGGCGGGATTGTGGTCCGTTACGGCGTGCGAGGTCTGGCGTGTGCTCCTGTCATGTGTGGCCGTGCGCCCGGCCGTGCGCTCTGCCCGCTCCTGAGTGGGAGCGCTTCTCTTGGGGTGCGTGGGTCGGCCCGCTGTGTGCTGGCTGAGTGGGCTGGGGGACGCCGCCGCCTCATTCCCCGCGGGTGGCGGAGCGGTCCGGGGGGCGTGGTACGCCTCTCGGGCCGCCGCGGCGGCCCCGCCGCGCGCCGCGATCGGCGGCGCGGCCCGGGCGGTCGGCCCGGCCGGGGTGGAGGGCGCCCCGAACGCCGCGATGAGATTGGCCGATTTACATCCCCGGCGGTCCCGCCCCGCCCGGGGCGCCCGGCGCGCCGCCACGGATTCCGCTTAGCGTCGACCCGGGGCCCACGCCGCGCCGGTCAGGCGCCCGGCGACGACCGGTCGCCCGCCCTCCGCACCCGGCCCCGCGAGGCGCTGCCCGCGGCCGGCGCGGTGCCCGCCGGCATCGATGTCCGTGCGTCTCGGGCCATGGTCGCCCCGCCCGCCGGGCGCCGCCCGAGCGGCCATCGAGGCCCGGCCGGCCCTCGCCCGCAAGCCTCCTCGGGCCCGGCCGCGCGGCCCGTACGCCGCCTGCCGCGCACCCCGCCCCGGCGGCCGGCCCCGCCCCCGCGCCGGCCGCCCGCGGCCCGTGCCGTGGCGGAGTCACCTCTTCCGAACCGGCCCGCCGCCGTGCCCCGTTGACCCGCTCCGGGCGTGCGCCCGCATGCTCCGCGGTCCCTCCGCTTCGGCCCCGCCCCACCGACCGGCGGGCACGCAGCGTGACGAAGAGGCCCCGCTGCGGGGTGGTGGCGGGCCCTCCAGATGGCGCATGAGTGACCGGATTCCGACGGGAGTTGGCCCCGACGTGGTGGTGGCGTGGGCCCGGGTTCGCCTGTCGCTCGCTTCGCTGGGCTCGGCTGTGAGGGCGCGTACCGGGTCCCGCCCGCATCGCGTGGTCGTGGCAGCATTGGCCTCGACGGAGAGGCACCACGCGGTGGTGGCCGGCCCGTTGGGGGAGTGGCCGCGCGCTCCCGGCGCCCGCGTGTTGGCTCCGGCGATGCGGAAAGCGCGGGCTTACTGTGCATGATGGCTGCTCCTTCTTAGTTGTCCACAGCCTGTGGAGGCGGCGATGCGGTGGTTGGTGGGGTGGGGCAACATCGCCTCCGGGCCCTCCCTCGCCCGGAAAGGCGCCCTGCAACCGGTCGGCGCCCAGCTCATCTGGGGCGACCTCGATCCGTTGTGGGCCGTCGGCGACTGGCGCCCTGACGAGGTCCGCGTCGTACACGCCGACGGCGCGGCGCGGCTGGCCGTGCTCGGCTGCTGCGGCGCCAGCGACGACGAGCTGCGCACCGGACTGCTCGCGGCCCGGGGCGGCGCCCTGCGCCACCTCACCGCCTGGCCCGGCAGCTACACGGCCGTCGCCCAGATCGGCCGCCGCCTGACCATCGCCGGCGACCTGGCCGGCGCGCGCCCCGTCTTCTACACACCCTGGGAAGGCGGCACGGCGTACGCGACGGCCGCGCTCCCGCTCGCCGACCTCATCGAGGCCCAACTCGACATCGGCCACCTCGCCGCCCTGCTGGCCTGCCCCGACTCACCCGAGGCGATCGGCGACGGCACCCCGTACCAGGGCGTGCGCCGGGTACCGCCCGGCCACGCGCTGGTGCTGCGCGGCGGCTCGCCCACCGAAGGCTTCGACCGGGACGGCCGGGCCCACGGCCGCGACGGGCCGGGGAGCCACGGGCCCGGCGGGTACGAGGCGGGCGGCCCGTACGGCACCGCGCACCGGGCCGACGGCGCGTACGGCGCCGCCTACGGCGACGGCCCCTACCGCGACGCCGGCCACGGCACCCGGCACGCCGGCTCGCGCGGCGCGCAGCGCGGCGGCTCGCGCGACGTCATCGGCTACGAGCCCACCGCCTCGCTCGCCGTCGCCGCCCCCCAGCTCGACCCCGGCCAGGCCGTGGAGGGCGTGCGCGAGGCGCTCATCGAGGCGGTACGGGTGCGCCTCGCCGCGCCCCGGCACGCCCCCGAGGCCGAGGGCCCGGGCCTCGACCCGGGGCCCGTGCCCGGCATGGGCCCCGCCGAGCGGCGCGCCGCCCGGGGCGCGCCCGCCGCCGGCGTCGGCGCCGACCTGTCCGGCGGCAGCGCCTCCGGCACCCTCGCGCTGCTCGCGGCCGGGCTGCCCGGCGTGCCCGGCACCCCGCTCGGGCACGGCACGGAGGCCGGCGAGCGGCTGCTCGCCGTCACCTTCAACGACCTGGCCACGATCGCCGGCCGGGTCCGCGAGGCCGAACTCGAACGCGCCCGCGTCATCGCCGCCAACCCCCGCCTGCACCACGTCGTGGTCGCGGCCGGCGCCGAGGCCCTGCCGTACGCGGCCCTGGAACGCGGCCCGCTCACCGACGAACCGGGCCCCGCCCTGGTCAGCGCCGAGCGACACCGGCGCAGACTCTCCGCCGGCAGCGCCGACCACCTCGTCGGGCACGGCGCGCGGCAGGTTCTGGACGCCCACCCGGCCCGCCTCGCCGACCTGCTCCTCGACCGGCGCCGCCGGCATCTGCTGCGCCCGGCCACGGCCCTGGCCCGCGCCGACGGCCCGTCCGCGCACTCCTTCTTCGTCCCCTTCACCGTCTACCGCGCGGCCCGCAAGCTGGCCCGCACGCCCTACCGCGAGGGCGTCGAGGCGGTGGCCAGCAAGCTGCTCGACCGCCACTTCGCCGAGGCCGACGGCGCGGAGAGCGACGGCATCGGCGGCGCCGTCGGGGCGTCGCTGGCCGCCCTCGCCTGGTGCCGCCCGGGCCCGGCCGCGCGCTGGCTGACCGGCGAGGCACTCGCCGAAGTATCGGTTCGCCTGGAGACGGCCGCCGCCCGCCCGGTCCTCCTACGGCGCCCCGGCGAGCGCCGGGCCGACGCCGCGCTGGCCCGGCACGCCGCCGACCACCGCGTCTTCGAGCAGGCCGCCGAGATCCGCAGCCAGCGACTGCACGCGCCGTTCCTGGACAACCAGGTGGTACGGGCCTGCCGCGCGCTCCCCGAAGCGCTCCGGGTGCAGCCGGGGGCGCGGGCCTCCGTCCTGCGCGCCGTACTGGCCGGGGCCGGCATCCGCGACCTGCCGCCCGGTTGGGGCACGCCCTCGCACGCCAGCCACACCGTCGCCGCCCGCGCCGGCCTGCGGCACGCCATCGACGACCTGATCGCGCTCTTCGACGCCCCGCTGCTCGCCGACGCGGGCCTGGTGGAGGCCCGCGTGGTGCGCAAGGCGCTGCGCGCCGCCGCCGACGGCGAACGCGTCCCGCTGGACGGCATCGCCGAACTCGTCTCCACCGAGGTGTGGCTGCGCCGCCTGCTGGCCCGCCGCGGCACCTGCTGGACCGGCAGCGCGGCCCCCCGCCAGCGCGCCGTGGCGGGCGGAGTCGTCCCGCGCCCCAGCCTCTGACCTCCCCTCACCACCCCTCCCACACCCTTCCCACCACCGGCACGCCGCCACGGGGACGGCGGGTCGCGCCGAGCCGACGTATGGTCAACGCCTCGTGGTCGTCGCTCCCGGGTCGCCGCACCGCCGGGCCCATCCCGCGAGCGGTCCGGCATCGACGCACGTCAGACGGGTGGCGCCGGGGGCGACGGCGAGGGCGGAAGCGGCGGTTCGACGAACTGAACGAGGACAATGGGCGAGTGCGGTATCTGATCCTGGGCACCACCGAGGCGTACGACCACCGAGGGCAACCCCTGCCCGTCGGCGGCCCGCGCCTGCGCGCGCTGCTCACCTCGCTCGCCGCGCACGCCACCCGCCCGGCCACCGCGCTCGTCCCGGCCAGGGCCCTGATCGACGACGTGTGGGGCGACGAGCCGCCGCACGACGCCCCCGCCGCGCTCCAGGCGCTCGTCGGACGGCTGCGCCGCAACCTGGGCAAGCCCGCCATCCAGTCCGCCCCCGGCGGCTACCGGCTCGCCGCCGCGCCCGACGAGATCGACCTGGCCCTCTTCGAGCAGCGCGCGGGCGCCGGCCGGCGCGCCCTCGAAGCCGGCGACGCCGCGACGGCCGCCGCGCTGCTGCGCGACGCGCTGGCCCTGTGGCGCGGCCCGGCCCTCGCCGACCTGCCGGACCGCGCGGTGGCCGCGGCCCGCGCCGACGCGCTCCACCTCACCGCGCTCCACCAGCGGATCGACGCGGAACTCGCGCTCGGCCACGGCACCGACGTCATACCCGAGCTGCGCGAACTCATCGCCCAACACCCGCTCGACGAACCCTTCCGCGCCCAACTCATCCGCGCCCTACGGGCCGCCGACCGCTCGGCGGACGCCCTGGCCGCGTACGAGGAGGCCCGCCGCACCTTCGCCGACCGCCTCGGCACCGACCCGGGCAGCGAACTGCGCCACCTGCACGCCGAACTCCTGACGGGTCCACTGGCCTCGACCAATCCGCCCCACCGTCGGGACACGCCGCCGCCCCCTCCCGGCGCCGGCGCCGGGGCCGGGTCCGGGTCCGGATCCGGCGAGCTGGGTACGGTTTCCGCCGCGCAGGCTGTGCCAGCGGATCAGGCCGTACGAGCGGAGCAGCCCGCGGCAGCGGAGCCCGTACCCGACGAGCGGCCCGAACGAGCCGGCCGGGGCGCCTCCGCCACGCCCGCCACGCCCGCGCCGCCGGTCGGGCCGGTCACATCAGCAGAGGGCGCCCAGGGCGGCCCGGACGCTCAGGGCGCCCCGCGCACGCCGGGCGCGGCGGCGGGGGCCGGGGCCGGAGCGGGGAACGGGATCGCCGGGGCGCCGCGGGGCAACCTGCGGTCCCGGCTCACGAGCTTCGTCGGGCGGCGGGCCGAGATCCAGTCGTTGCGGCGGGAGTTGGACGGGGCCCGGCTGGTCACGCTGACCGGGCCCGGCGGCTCCGGGAAGACCCGGCTCTCGGAGGAGGCCGCCGCCACCGTCGCCGCCGCGTACCCCGACGGCGTGTGGATCGCCGAACTCGCCCCGCTGGACAGCCCCGCCGACGTGTCCGGCGCGGTACTCAGCGCCGTCGGCCGTCGTGACACGAACCTGCACGCCGGGGGGCTCGAACCGCGCACCGCGCCGGAGAGCACGTCACCCACCGCGCGCCTGGTCGAACACTGCGCGCACCGCAGGCTGCTGCTCATCCTCGACAACTGCGAGCACGTCATCGAGGCGGCGGCCGAACTCGCCGAGACCCTGCTCACGCACTGCCCGCAGGTCACCGTGCTCGCCACCAGCCGCGAGCCGCTCGGCGTGCCGGGCGAGGCCGTGCGCCCCGTGGAGCCGCTGGCGCCCGCGCCGGCGCACCAGTTGTTCGCCGAGCGCGCCGCGGCCGTGCGGCCGGGCTTCGACCCGGCGCGCGACCCGGAGACGGCCGGGGCGGTCGCCGAGATCTGTCGCAGGCTGGACGGGCTGCCGCTGGCCATCGAACTCGCCGCCGCCCGGCTGCGGATGCTGTCGCCGCGCCAGATCGCGGACCGGCTTGACGACCGGTTCCGCCTGCTCACCAGCGGTAGCCGGACCGTACTGCCGCGCCAGCAGACGCTGCGCGCGGTGGTCGACTGGTCGTGGGACCTGCTCGACGAGCGCGAGCGCACCGTGCTGCTCCGCGCCTCGGTCTTCGCCGGCGGGTGGGACCTGTCGGCGGCGGAGGCGGTCTGCTCGGACGCGCCGCCCGAGCCGCCCGCGCGCCCCGAGCCGCCCGCGCGCCCCGAGCCGCCCGCGCGTCCCGACTCCGCCCGCGCGCCCCGCTCCGCCGCCCCCGCCACGGCGTCCGCCGACGCCATCGACCCCGCCGACGTGCTCGACCTGCTCGGCGCGCTGGTCGACAAGTCGCTCCTGGTCGTCAGGCACACGCCGGTCGCCGCCGACGGCACCGGCGGCGACGCGCGGTACCGCATGTTGGAGACCATCCACGAGTACGTCAGCGAGCGCGTCGCCGAACGCGCGCTGGCCAGCCCGCGCGGCCGGGCCGAGCGCACCGTGACCGCCCGCAGGCATGCCCGCTACTTCCGGGACCTGGCCCAGACCGCCGAACCCCGGCTCCGCTCCGCCGACCAACTGCCCTGGCTGCGCCGCGTGGAGACCGAACTCGACAACGTCCGCGCGGCGCTGCACCGCTGCCTCACTCCGGCCGAGCACCCTGCCACCACCGCCACCACGCGCCCCACCAGCCCCGACCACCCAGCCAGCGGCGGCCTCAGCGACAACCACGACCATAGCCGCAGCAGTCACAGCAGTCACAGCGGCCACAACGACCACAGCCACGGCCACCACCACGGCCACCACCACGGCCACCACCACGGCCACCACCACGACCACGACCGTGGCAACGGCATCGCCGACGCGGAGATGGCGATCGACCTCGTCTTCGCCCTCGGCTGGTTCTGGTGGCTGCGCGACTACCGAACCGAGGGCGCGGGTTGGGTCCGCCGCGCCCTGGCCTTCGAGTCGGCGCACCACCTCGCGGTGTACGAGCCGCCCGGCACCCGAACGCCCGGCCCCGGTGCGTACGCCTCCGACGCGTACGCCTCCGACACGCATGTCTCCGACGAGGACACCTCCCACGGAACCGACGGCAACGGGCGCGACTCCGCCGGGCTCGGTTCCGCCGAGCGCGGGGCCGCCCGCACCCGGACCCGCGCCTGGCCCGCGATCCACGAACCCGACGCGCGCGTCGGCTCCGGCGCGCAACCCGAGTTCAACGGCCCGCCGTCGGCGGACGACCCTGCCGCCGTCGCGCGCTACTGGCGCCGCCTCGACCTGCAACTCCTCCTCTACCTCCTGCTGTCCGAGCAGCGATCGGCCGAGGTGCTGGGCGACCCGGAGGCGCTGGCCGCGGCCCGCGCCATCCGCGACGCGTACGCCGGCCAGCGGGGGAAGGTCGGCGTGCGGTTCCCCGGGCTGCTGTGGCCGTTCGCCGGATACCTCACCGACGGGCACGCGGGCGTCGCGCCGCTGCTCGACCAGGCGGCGGAGAACTGCCGCCGCGACGGCGACGAATGGGCGCTCGGCGTCACGCTGATGTTCCGCACCCACCTGACCATCGACATGACCGGCGGCGTCCACCGCGTCGACCGTGACTGGGCCGAACTACAGGAGATCAGCCGCCGGGTGGGCGACCGCTGGATGCTGACCCAGATCAACGAGGCCAGCGGCGAGTTGGCGGCGGTCCACGGCCGCTACGCGGAGGCCCGCGCCCACTACCGCGAGGCGCTGCGCCTCGCGCGCGAGCTGGGCGCGTACACCGAGACCCCGTTCCTCATCTCCCGCCTCGCCGAACTCACCTTCTCCTGCGGCGACCCCACCGCGGCGACCGCGCTGCTCGACCAGTCGGACGCGGAGGCGGAGCGGTTCGGTGGGGTGGAGGCGCGGGCGTTCAACAGGTCGCTGCGCGCGTCCATCGAGCTGACGCGCGGCGACGTCGCGAGCGCCCGAGCCCTGGCCGACCAGGCCCGCGAGGCGGCCCGGCACGCCTCTCCGCCCCCGCAATTCACCGTGGTGCTGAGCAGCCTGGAGGGGCGGATCGCCGCCGAGGAGGGCGACCCGCGCGGCGGGTTGCGCCGGCTGCGGGACGCGCTGGCCGATGGCAGCGCGGCGAACTGTACGGAGGTGCTGCTCGCCCACGCGGCCGAGACCACCGCGTACGTGCTGGTCAAGCAGGGCGAGCAGCGCGCGGCGGCCCGGCTGCTCGGCGCCGCCGACGGCTGGCGCGACCGGTTGCCACGCACCCCGCTGGCCCGGGCCACGACGGACGGCACCGCCCGCGCGGTGGGGGAGGCCATCGGCGACGCGGAGTGCGCCGCCCTGCGCGCGGCGGGCCGTGGGCTCTCGATCTCCGCCGCGGTCGCGCTGATCAGCGACGTCCTGGCGGCGTCCGACCCACCACCGCCCGGGCCCACCTTGGCCGAGTCGTAATCCGTCCTGACCCGTCCCAGCTCCTACGAGCCCGCCCCAGCTCGTTCTAGCCCGTCCTCGCCTGGCGGGTTGGCGGGTTGCCGGATTGGCGGGTTGTCCGGGCTGACGGGTTCAGCGGTGCGTGGTGGCCGGTGGGCGCGCCGGGCCGGCCGGTGGGTGCCCGGGGCTCAGTGGTCGTGCCGGTCCCGGATCATCTGCCGGGGGGAGTCGACGAGGACGGCGGTGGCGCCGAGCCGCGTCGCGGTGCGCAGATCCTGGGGCGTGTTGATGCCGAGCATCACGATGGGCGTACGGCTCTTGGGACGCCCCTTGTCCGCCGAGCGGAAGCAGTCGACGGATTCGCGGGTCCACAGTTGGGCGGTGACGGCGGACTCCCCTGTGCCGAGGGTGAACTTCTCCTGGAGCGTCACCTGCCGCTTCAACTCGAACCCGGCCCACGAGCCCGCGGGCGGCGTGCTCTTGCACGCGCGCTCCAGGGCCACCTCGGCGAGCCGCTGCCGCGTCGCGTCCCGCGACTCGGCCACCCGCGCCCGCGGGTCCTTGGCCAGCAGCCCGGTGACCTCCGCGTCGGTCGAGTACAGCCGCACCCGCCCCCACGCCCGCTTCTCGTCCAACACCCGCGTCACCGCGTCCACGACGTGCCGGGCCGGCGCCTGCTTGAGGTCGAGGTAGACCTGCTTGCCCGCGGGGACGGCGTCCAACGCGGCGGCCAGCGTCGGTATGCGCACCGGACGCGCGCGGTACGGGTACCCACCCCGCTCGTCCTTGAAGTGGTACCCCGCGTTCAACGCGGCCAGGTCGCGCAACCGGTGGTCCGCGACGGCCCCGGAGCCGTCGGTGAGCGACGAGAGGTCCGTGGGTCGGTACAGCACGGGAACGCCGTCCCGGGTCGCCTGCACGCTCAGCCACTGCCCGTCGGCCCCGGCCCGCAGGGACGTACGGATGGCCACCAACGTGTTCTCCGGGGCGTCGGCCGTGCCCGCGCGGTGCGCGATCACCAGCGGCTTCGACCGGGCGTGCCCGGGCGCCGCGTCGCCGGAGCGCGCGGTGGCCGGGCTGCTGCCGGTGAGCGCGGGGACGGCGGCGGCCAGCACGGCGACGGCCACCGGCACGGAGAGATGACGGCGCATGGGAACTCCTGCGGGGACACGGGGGGACGGACGCCGCGACCCGGGGGGTCGCTGCCGGGCAAGCTAACCCCCGTTGATGAACCAAACGGGTCTACCAGGCGAAAAGGACGGCAACCGGAACGTCAGCCTCCCACCGTCCCACCGTCCCACCGTCCCGCTGCCCCGCAGCCCGCCGCCCCAGCCCGTGCCCACCGCCTCCCGACCGCGCCCGAACGGCCACCGGTACGTTCCCCCCGCCCGCACCATGACCGGCACGTACGCACGGCCACCGATGCGTACGTACGCCACGCCGGCACCCGCCCTACGGGCATCCGGCCTACGGGCACCCGGTCTACGGGCACCCGGCCCACGGGCACCCGCCCGCGCCAGCACCCCGCCCTACCGGCACCCGATGCGCGACTGGGCCCAGTCCCCGAGCGCCACCCGGCCGAAGACCGAGTGCGGCTCCACCACCAGCCGGATCGACTCCTGCCCGGCCAGCGAGACGCGCACCGGAACGGCCGGCTGACCCGCCCGCACGATCCCGGAGCGCCACAGCCTGGTCGCACCGCCGTACACGGCGAACCGCGCCGCGCCCACGCCCTGCGTCAGGTCGTCGAGCCCGACGTGCGCCTCGTACGTCGTGCACGTGCGGTTCAGGTCGATCGTCACCGACGCCGGCGCGTGCATCGTGGCCCCGTGCGCGTACCGCTTGCCGCCGATCGACAGCCCCTCGCGCTGCCACAACGGGCTGCTCTCGACGAGCCGCAGCTCCGGCTTGGTGCCGTCGCCGACGCCCGCGTACTCCAACCGGTTGACCTGGTAGACCGTCGGCTCCGGGCTCGGCGTCGGCGTGGGCGTTGGTGTCGGGGTGGGTTCGGGCTTGGGCGGGGGAGTGGTCGCGGGGGGCGGTGTCGGGCTCGGCGGGGGCGGCTGGGGGACCGGGGTGGTCGGCGTCGGCCGGGGCGCCGGCGTGGGCGCCGTCGGCTGGGGCGTGGGTTCGGGCCTTGGGGCAGGCGTGGGCCTGGTCGCGGCCGGCGTCGGCCGTGGCGGCGCGGGCTCGGCCGGCGGGGGCGGCGGGAGGCTCGGCTCCGGCGGCGGGTTGTGCGGGGTGCCGGGCACCGCGATCGTCGGCTCCTTGGCCCGCGGCTCCTCCTTCGGCTCGGAACCGCCCGAGAGCGCGTACGCGAGGATCGCCCCCGCCACGACCACCACGCCCGCCGCGATGCCCACCTTGGCCGCGGATCCGAGCCCCTCCCCGGCCGCGCCGGCCCCGGCACCCGCCCCGCCTCCCGTGGCCCCGCCGCCGGAGGCCGCCGCGCCCGAGCCGGCCAGGCCGCCGGCCGCTCCGCCCGTCGACCCGCTCGCCGCCGCTGCCGCGCCGGTGGCCGCCCCGGCGCCCGCGGCTCCGGCCGCGATGCCCGCGGCCTTGGCCGCGTACCCGGCGGCGAACCAACCGATGACCGCGACCGGCAGCACCGCCCGCAGCCGCGCGTTCACGTCCGCCACCTCAAGCGCCGCCATGCGGCACGCGGCGCACTCCTCAAGGTGCTTGCGCAACCCGCGCTCGGCCCGCACCCGCAGCCCGCCCCTGGCGTACGCCCCCAGCCGGTCCGCGTACCGCGCGCACTCCCCACTCGCCACCTGCGCCGTGTTGACGTGCGCCTGGAGATACGCCTGCTTGAGCTTCTCGCGCGCCCGGTGCGCGAGGACCGCGGTCGCGTTGTCCGTCAGCCCGAGCAGCGGCGCGACCTCGCGCAACGGCTCGTCCTCCACCGTGGTGTGCCACAACACGGTCTGGTAGTGCTCGGGCAGGCTACGGAACGCCCGCACCGCCAGCGTCCGCTCCGCCTCGTGCATCGCCCGTACGTCCGCGCCCGCGTCGAAGTCGAACCCCGGGGCGCCCTCGTCGCGCGCCGCCGCCCGGGCCGCCGCCGTCTCCGCGAACACCGCGAAGTCCTCGACCAGTTGCTCGCGCTTGGCGGTCTTCGTCCACGCCGCCGCCACCCGGCGCACCGTCGTCAGCAGGTAGGCCCGCACCGCCGTGCGCGGCCCGGCCCCACCCCGCACGGCCTGCAACGTACGGGCGAACACCTCGGCCGTCAGGTCGTCAGCCGTGTCCGCGTCCCGACAGCAGCTCCGGGCGTACCGGCGCACGGCTGGCGCGTGGCGCCGGTACAGCTCCTCGTACGCGCTCCCGTACGCCTCGCCCCCGCCGGCCCGCATCCGCTCCAGCAACTCCGTGTCGGCCAGCGGCGGATCGCCCGCTGAGCCACCACCGGAACCCCCACCCGAGACCCGCCCCTCGGCCCCGGCGGCCTCCCCGACCCCCGAGGCGACCGCACCCGCCCCGGCCGCCGCGTCGGCCCCGGCCGACACACCGGTCCCGGTCGACAGACCGGTCCCGCCCGCCGCGCCGGCTTCGCCATCCGCCGGCTCGCCACCGTCCGGCCGCGCCCCGCCCCGCCCCTGCCGCGCCTGCTGGCCGGCCCTGGCCCGCTGCTGCGGAACGCTGGGCTCGGCGGTTCGGGGTTCGGCCGGTCGGGGTTCGGCCGGTCGGTATTCGGTGGGTCGGAGTTCGGTGGGCTGGGATTCGCTCGGTCGGTTCCTGGGCGGGGGCGGCCCGGGGGCGGACTCGCGCTCGGACGGGCCGCCCTGGCCAGGTATCTGACCGGCCGGGAGGCTGCCGCCGGAGGGGTACGACTCGGCGTCGGTCACCCCGTCCTCTTCACGACCGCACCGTTCGTCCGGCCCCTCAACGCCCATCGACGTAGCCCCCGTACGCACCCTCAGACCCGAACACGCGGCAAGCGTGCCACAGCGGTTGCTGACCCAGTCCTGTCCCTTCCAGCAACCACCCTCCCGGGGTTGCTTCGCAAGGGTGAGCCCCCACGGTTCACCCAAATGGGGAACCCTTTCTGCGCTCCTCACCCCGACGCACCCACCCCCACACCACCCTCCGCACGGCAAACCCTGGCGTCCGCACATACGGCGGGTGGGTACCCCGACAGGACGCCTGCGCACCGGGCGGCCGACCGATCGCTTGTGTTGGCCGCACCATGCGTTGCCGGAGCGAACAGTCACTCACGCGCGGAGTTGGCCCCGTGCTGGGTTGGACCGTGGTGGTGGGCCTCGCGCCGAGTTGGCGGCGGTGGCGGCGGCCTCGCGCGTGGGCTGGCCCGACGGCGGGCCGACGCGCTGGCGGGCCGGCTCCGCGGCTGGCCTCGGCCTCGCGGCGCTGGTGGCTGCGCGGCGGGTTGGTCTCGCGGCGGAGCGACAACGCGGAGGGTCGGCCGCCCGTACGGCTGGCTCGGCCTACGGCTGGCTCAGCGCGGGCTGGCGGCACAGGTTGGCCGAACGCGGGCCGGCCGAGTGATGGCCGGCTGGCAGGGGCCTGCCCGGTGATGGGTTGGCCAGACCGGGCCCGGTGATGGGTTGGCCAGACCAGCGGCCAACGGGCACGAGCCGGTGGAGGGCGCTGCCTGGCTGCCTGACTGGCTAGCTGGTCCGTGACCGAGTCAGGCGTCGGCCCCATGGGCCCGCGCGCCGTGGGAACGGAACGCGGGCCCATGAGCGACCGTCGATCTCGCCGGGTACGGGCACAGGCACGTGCCCGTACCCGGCGGGTGCTCGTCGCGCTGGTGGGTGACGGTGAGGTCAGGCCACCGGGCGCGAGCGGAGCCCGTCCAGCAGGATGTCGAGCAGTCGGGCCGATGCCGCCGCCTGCTGTGCCGCGTCGGGCAGCGACGGGGCAGCCGTCGCTATCACCAACAGCACGTCCGCGACCGTGACATCCGCCCGCAACTCACCCGCGGCCCGCGCGCGGTCCACGAGCTTGCCGACGACCTCGAGGAGCGCCGTGGCACCGCCGTCGTCCGGATTCTGCTGCGCCGTTCCGTCGCTCACCGTGCCGTGCACCGCCGTGGGCCCTGTCGGCGCGGCGGCCACCGGCGCGATCGCGCCCGAGCCGGCTCCCGGCGCGCCCACACCCGCCGCGACGTCGGTTCCGGCGCCCTCCGGCGAGTCCGGCGTGCTGCGCTGCTCCACGAGCCGCAACTCCGGTGCGGCCGGCGGCGACTGCCGCTGGTGCGGAACGCGAGCCTCCTCGGCCTCCGCCTCCGCGTCGACGCCCACCCGCAGCACCTGCGGTGGCAGCAGCCGGCCCGCGCCGGACGCCACCGAGGTCCGCAGGAAGCGCGACAGCGCCGACCACGGCTCGTCCTCCTGGCGGAGTGCGGCGCGCGCCTGGTCAGTGAGGCGCGCCGTCTCCTCCTCGGCTATCCGACGGACCAGCACGTCCTTGCTGGGAAACCGCCGGTAGACCGTGCCGACCCCGACTCGGGCCCGGCGCGCCACGTCCTCCATCGGCGCCCCGTAACCCAGCTCCCCGAACACCTCACGAGCAGCTCGCAGCACGTGTTCGAGATTGCGCTGAGCGTCTACGCGCAGCGGCGTATTGCGGCCATTCCCCCCGTCCGTCGTGGCAACGCTGGATGACCAATGCGAACTCTGAATGTGCATAACCGATCCCCCGGTAATGAACGTCTCCCCCCGGAGACTCCCCGCCCTGGCTGCCGGGGCTGTGTCGACACCCCGACGAAGTACGAACATAGTTGAGCCCAGGTCAAGAATGAAGGGGTAGTTCCGTCCAGAGCGCCCCCCGATCGGAGTACGCGGCCGATCTCTCCCGATTCGCCGCTGGCCCAATGCCCCGCGATCGCGCGCTGACCTGCGCACCTTCCCGTCATGTGACCGAACCAAAGCCTCCACTTCCCCCGAACCCTCCGGTCATACATTTCGTCAGGGCTGTGGACAAAGTCCGGTTGGGGGTGCGTCATGGGAGGGTGAAGGAACCCGCGCGCATTCTTGTTGTCGGCGGTGGCTACGTCGGGATGTACACCGCGCTGCGCCTCCAGCGGAAGCTGAAGCGCAGCGAGGCGCAGGTCATCGTGGTCGACCCCGAGCCGTATATGACCTACCAGCCGTTTCTCCCCGAGGCGGCGGCCGGTTCGATCTCCCCGCGGCACGTAGTGGTGCCGCTGCGCCGGATCTTGCCGAGATGCCAGGTGGTCATTGGCGAGGTCACGACGATTGATCACGCCAAGCGCACCGCCGCCGTCCGTACTCTCGCGACCGCCGAGGAAGGCGCCGGCGCGATCGAGATTCACTACGACGAGCTGGTACTCGCGCCCGGGTCCGTTTCCCGTACTCTCCCGATCCCCGGATTGGCCGAATTTGGAATCGGTTTCAAGACCGTCGAGGAGGCCATCGGGCTGCGTAATCACGTCCTGGAACAGCTCGACATCGCCTCGTCCACCCGCGACCCGGAGGTCCGGGACGCCGCGCTCACCTTTGTTTTCGTGGGTGGCGGCTACGCGGGCGTCGAGGCGCTCGGCGAGCTTGAGGACATGGCGCGATACGCCGCGCGCTATTACCACAACCTCTCACCAGATGACCTGAAATGGGTGCTGGTCGAGGCCACCGACCGCATCCTCCCCGAGGTCGGCGAGGAGATGGGCCAGTACGCCGTGCGCGAGCTGCGCAGGCGCAACATCGACGTACGCCTGGAGACGCGGCTCGACTCCTGCGAGAACCGCGTGGTCGTCCTGAACGACGGCACCCGGCTGCCGACGCGCACGCTCGTGTGGACCGCGGGCGTCAAGCCGCACCCGCTCCTGGCCGCCACCGACCTGCCCACCAACGGCCGCGGTCGGCTGCCGTGCACCCCGGCGCTGCGGCTGAAGGACGTCGACCACGCCTGGGCCGCGGGCGACGCCGCCGCCGTACCCGACGTCACCTCGGACGACCCCGACGCGCTCTGCGCCCCCAACGCCCAGCACGCCGTGCGCCAGGCCAGGGTGCTCGCCGACAACATCGTCGCCACCCTGCGCGACCAGCCGCTCGCCGACTACGCGCACAAGTACGTCGGTTCGGTGGCCTCGCTCGGCCTCCACAAGGGCGTGGCGCACGTCTACGGCCGCAAGCTCAAGGGGTACCCCGCATGGTTCATGCACCGGGCCTATCACCTCAGCCGAGTGCCGACCCTCAACCGCAAGGCGCGGGTGCTGGCCGAATGGACCTTGTCCGGGCTGTTCAAGCGGGAGATCGTGTCGCTCGGCTCGCTGGAACACCCGCGCGCCGAGTTCGAACTCGCCGCCGGCACCGGCCGCCACCCGGAAGCCAGCTAGCCGCGCGTCACACCGCGCACGCGGAGCCGGGAACTCCCCCGGCGCGACTGGCGTCTGACGGATGTCAGTCCGGTCGGCCACACTGGACGTGTGACCATGGGTGGGCTCGTATCTGCGAAGAGTGACAAGCACGAGGATCTGGACGTTTGCTGCATCTCCCAGGGGCCATGCCCCCGCACTGCTGTCCGCCACCCCGCGTCGGTGCGCCGCTCTGCCACGACTCCGCGAGGTAATCCTCTGTGAACTTCACGCGTTGGAGCGTCCTCTTCCCTGGTTCCCAGCGACGTGCCGCCCGCGGTGACCGCGCAGCGCGCACCCCGTCGACGGCCGCCGGCTCCGTCCCGGCGGCCCGCGGCGAACGGGGCACCGCCGGACCCGGTCCCGAGGCCACCGCCGGCTCCCGCCCCGACCCCGGCGAGGTCCCCACCCTCGAAGAACTGTCGGCCCAGGCCCTGTTCACCCAGGTCCCGGCCCCGGTCGCGGTCGTCTACGGCCCTGACCACCGCATCGCGTACGTCAACGAGGCGTACGCGGCCCTCTTCGGCACCTGCACCCCCGGCCTCCCCGCCCGCGAGGCGCTCCCCGAACTCCAGGAGATGGGGCTGCTGCCGCTGATGGACCAGGTGCTGCGCAGCGGCACGCCCCGTACGGTCAAGTCGCGCCGCGTGCCGCGCGGCGGCCTGGCGACACCACCCGCACCGGGCGCGCAGGACGCGGAACCCGCGCACGCGAGCCCGCGCGCCCCCACCCAGCCAACCCCGCGCCCCGACACGCCACCGACCGCACCCACCGGCCCGACGCCCACCGCCGCCCCCGACGACGCACCCACGACGGACGGCACCCCGTCCCGCGCCACCGGCACCTCGGCTCGGGCAGACGGCGCCCCGAACCGCACCGACGGCCGGCCAGCGCGCGCCGGCGGCGGAGCGGTACGCATCGGCGGAACCGCCCTCCTCCGCGGCGTGCTCCGCGGCGCCAGCGGACCACCCACCCCACCCGTCACCTCCCGCCCAACAGCACCACCCGAACCGGGCACGTCGGCCCAGCCCGACTCCCGTCCGCCCGACTCCACGCCGCACACCGAGGCGTCGCCTGGTGACGCACCGGCCGACGCCGCCACCACCGAGACCGCGCCGACCGCGCCGACCGCGCCGACCGCGTCGGCGGCGACCGGCCCGGCCGCCGCCAGTGCCGCGGCCACCGCAGGAGAAGGCTCGACCACGGGACCCGGCTCGGCCCCGGGACGCGGCCCGGCGGTGGACGGCAAACCGGCCCCAGACGACGGCTCGGCCACGGAAGGCGACGCCGCGACGAACCGAGGCCCGGCCACGGAACGTCGCCCGGGCCCCGCCCCGTCACCGACAGCGGCACAGGCCGCGGCACCCGCACCGGCCACCGCACCGCACCGCGCCCCGAGCACCCCGCACGGCTCGGACACCACCGCCGAAGCCGCCCACCCTCGCGGCGCGACCCCGGCCCCGGACGTGATGCGCGGCGGGGCCCGACGCACCGGCGCACCCCGTACCGCGACCACCCCCGCCGAGCCCGCCACGGCGTCCACCACGGACTCGCCCGCGACACCGGCTCCAGCCCAGGCGTCGGCTCCAGCCCCGGCGTCGGCTCCAGCCCAGGCCGCCGACCTGACCGCCGACCCCATCTGTGAGGCAGTCGCCGACCCGCTCGCCGATCTGGCCATCGAGCCGCTCCACCACGCTGACCCGGAACCCCGCGCGGTGCCCGGCGCCCGGGGCGGGCCCGAGCGACACACCCGCGGCTGGCACTGGCCGGGCGCCGCCCGCCTGGCCCCACGCGTGGCACCCACCGCCGCGCCGCCCGCCCCGCGCGCCCGCGACAGCTACTACACCTTCACCTGCACCCCCATCCAGGTCGCGCCACCGCTCGCCGCCACCACCAGTCACCCCGACACCGCCTCGGCCGCCGCCACCGAGGCGACCCCCACCCCGCACAGCGCTCCCCCCTCGGCCTCGCACGCCATCCCCGAGGCCACCCCGACCACCGAGGCCGACACCGCACCGGCCCCCGCCCTCACCGACTCCGCGCCCACCGACCCCCGGCCCGCGGACTCCACCCCCGGCGCCCCGACGAACCCGTCGACGAACCCACCCCGGGCGCACAACGCCGCAGCCCCGGCGGCACCTGACGCCTCCCGGCCGTCACACGCCGAACCGTCACACGCCGAACCGTCACACGACGCCTCCCAGGGCGGGGACGCCCCGCGACCCACCCCACCCGACGCGCCGACCGACGACGCCCCGTCACCCGCCCGACTGATCATCGACACGCCGAGTCACCCGACCCCGGCCACCCCCGCCACCGACGCTCCGCTCGGCACCGTCCCACCCGCCCAGCAACCCACCACCTTCTACCGGGGCGTCCTCGTCTACGCCGCCGACGTCACCGACCAGGTCGAGGCGGTCGAGCGCCTCCGCGTCAGCGAGCGCCGCCAACGCGAGGCCGCCGTCACCCTCCAGCGCAGCCTCCTCCCACAGAAGCTCGAACAACCCGACGACCTACGCGTCGCCGCCACCTACCAACCCGGCGGCACGGAGGCGGCGGTCGGCGGCGACTGGTACGACGTGATCACCCTCGGCGCCGGCCGCACGGCCCTGGTCATCGGCGATGTCATGGGCCGCGGCCTGCGCGCGGCGGCCGTCATGGGCCAGTTGCGCACCGCCGTACGCGCCTACGCCCGTCTCGACCTCCCGCCCCACGAGGTGCTGCAACTCCTCGACGGCCTGGCCGCCGAGATCGACGCCAGCCAGATCGCCACCTGCGTCTACGCCGTCCACGACCCCAACGAGGGCCGGCTCATCTACGCCTCCGCCGGGCACCTGCCCATCCTGGTCCGCGACCCCGACGGCACGGTGCACCGCGCCGCCGAGCCCACCGGGCCGCCGCTGGGCACCGGCGGGTGGCTGCACGCCTCGGGCTCGGTACCACTGAGCCCCGGCTCCAGCGCCGTCCTGTACACGGACGGCCTGGTCGAACGGCGGGACCGGGACATCGACGAGGGGGTGGCCGACCTGGAGCGCGCGTTCGCCGGCGCCGCCGGCTCGCCCCAGGTGATGTGCGACCGGCTGATCCGGTCGCTCGGCATCACCGCCGACCACGACGACGACGTCGCCGTCCTGGTGCTCCAGCACCCCGCCCGCACCGGGCACGACGCCGAGCTCTTCCACAACGCCGCGCTCGAACTGCTCGGCGGCGTCGAGGCCGCGCCCCGCGCCCGTGCCTTCGCCTCGGGCGTCCTCGCGAGCTGGCGGTTCCCGACCGAGCTCCGCGACCTCGGTGTCCTGGCCACCAGCGAACTCGTCGCCAACTCCCTCCAACACGGCACACCCCCCATGCGCCTGCGCCTCCGGCGCACCGATCGCCGACTGATCATCGAGGTGACGGACGGGGACGACCACCTGCCCCGGCGCCGCCGCGCCGAACCGGCCGACGAGGCCGGCCGCGGTATCTCGATCATCGCCACCATCGCCTCGTCCTGGGGCTCACGCCGCACCCCCGACGGAGGCAAAGCGGTGTGGTGCGAGTTCGCCCTGCCCCGCCACTGACCCCGGCGTGCGTCAGCCGGGGCGTGTCGCGGCGGGGCCGGGCTCAGCTCACCCTCCGCCGGAGCCTCCGGGCTCAGGCAGCCGTGGTCACTGGCCCCCGCTGGGGCTCGGGTATCGGAGCCCCGGCGTCGGCCTCCGCGCGCGGGCTGGGACCGGGAACGGTCGCGGGGGCTATCGCGGCGTGCAGTGGGTTGTCCTGGAGTGGCGTGAGCCGCCGCCCCATCCGCAGCGCCAGCGCCGTGATGCCGAGCGAGCACCCGATGAGCATCACGATGTACGCCACGTACAGACCACCGCCTGCCATCAGGCCACCCACCGCCGGCCCCACCGCCAGGGCGAGCTGCTTGACCAGCGCGAACGCCGAGTTGTACTGCCCCACCCGCGAACCGGGCGCGAGGTCGGCCACCAGCGGCGCCACGGTCGGCGACAGCATCGCCTCGCCGAGTCCGAACAGCGCGTACGTCGAGATGATCGCCGCCGTGGCCATCGCCTGGCTGCCGTGGATCAGGCCGGAAGCCCCGGCGACCACCCAGGCCACCGTCCAGATGAGCCCGACCAGAGCGATCACCCGGCTGCGTCGCCGTCCCTCGACCAGTTTGAGGACCACGAACTGCGCGATCACGATGACCGCCGTGTTGGCCGCCAGCGCCACACCCAATGTCGCGGGTGAGATGCGGGTGACCTCCACCGCGAACGCCGAGAGTCCCGACTCGAACTGTCCGTAGCAGGCGAAGAACATCACGAAGCCCAGCACACAGAGCTGGACCATCGCCCGGTCAGCGAGCAGCACACGCCATCCGCCCTTGGCGCCCTTGTCGGCCGGTATCGCGTCCTCGACCTTCGGGACCTGGGGCAACCGCACGGTGGCGATCGCCGCCCCCAGCACCAGGAACATCGCGGACTCGATCGCGAAGAGGCGAACGAAGCTCGACGGGTGCGCCGTGTCCACCAGCAGCCCGCCCAACAGGCCACCGAGACCGAGGCCCAGGTTGTTGAGGAAGAACTGCGTCGCGAAGGCACGCGAGCGCGTCGCCGGCGTCGAGCACCACACGATCATCGTGGCCAGCGCGGGCTGGATCACCGCGATACCCGCACCGAGCATGCCGGCCGCCGCGATCACCGCTGGCTCACTGGACGCGAGCCCGAGCCCTATGGACCCGATGGCCGCGGCGACCGTTCCCGCGATGGCGACGGGCAGCGGCCCTCGCCGGTCGATGACCCGACCGGTGAAGGGGAGCACGACAAGCGCGGCCACCGCGAACGTCGCGAGCACCACGCCCGCGGTGCTCGCACCAAGATCGCGAACCTGTGCCACGTAGATGAACAGGAACGGGACGGTGAAGCCGTTGCCGAACGCGCTCAGCGCGTTGCCCAGCTGGATACGGCGCAACGCGGCGCCCATCGCGGTGGTCACACTCACCTGCCTAGGTAGGAGAAGAGACGGAACAGAGAAGAGAGCTGAGTCTCGAAGACTTCAGCCCTAAAGTTCGATGCTTAAGAGTACACAGAGAAGGACTTCAATGCCAAGGTGGCCCGTGTCATACTGCCCGGCATGCCCGAGACACCCACGCCGAGCGAGAGTGCGAGCGAGCCGACCCTCGAGGAACAGATCGCGGCCTACCAGCGCGAGTTCCGCGACCTCGACCCCCAGGTCGAGCAGGTCGTCTCCGCCCTCCAGCGCCTCAACCGGCGCATGAACGTCGCGTACGGCCGCCAGACCACGACCCTCGGCATCAGCAACGCCGAGTGGGAGGTCCTCAAGGCCCTGGTCCTCTCCGGGGCCCCCTACCGACTCGGTCCCGGCGAACTCGCCAAGCGACTCGGGCTGACGCCCGCCGCCATGACCCACCGGATCGACCGCATGGCCGCCGAGGGGCTCGTGACGCGGGAGCGGGACGAGAACAACCGCGTCCGCGTGATCGTGGAGCTGACGGACGAGGGCCGGGAGCAGTGGCTCGCGGCGATGCGGCTGGCGACGGTCTTCGAGGAGGACCTGCTCCAGGACCTCAGTACGGCCGAACGCCACCTCCTCGGCGAGCTGCTCACCCGGCTGCTGCGCCGCGTGGAAGAGGCCCAGCCCGACGCCGGCGGCCGGCTCACCGACCTCGACTGACCCAAGTTGACACACCCTGGACCCGTCCGTAGTGTTCTCCGAGTTGCCACGGCGCCGTAACGGTTCTGTAGCAGCGCCTCGCGCCGCA